>NZ_LNAL01000008.1 GCF_001483135.1 Solirubrum puertoriconensis | reverse complement strand
CCCGTGCGCCACTGACGCATTGCTGCGCCCGTTCGACTTGCATGTATTAGGCCTGCCGCTAGCGTTCATCCTGAGCCAGGATCAAACTCTCCATTGTAAAAGTTTGTGTGCTGCTGTTCGCAGCGATTGTCCTAGCAATCTTTTGTCGCCGCCGCCCCGAAGGAACGGCGCATCCGACCAAATTAGTTTGTTCGATTCGCTTGCTTCGCCGCTTGCCGGGCGCCTCGCGGCGCCGCCCAGCGGCTACTACCTTGTCGTTTTCTCCACTCTCTCAAAGAACGTGCGAACACCGCTTGTGTTCGTGGCGCCGCGCCCAGCGCGGCCTCGTTTTCGTTTCGGGTTGCAAAGGTAAGCCGCGCTTTCCGGAATTTGCAAGCCCGTTGGCAACTTTTTTTTCGCCGCCCCGTTGACGGCTGGCCGGGCCCCAAGCCCGCCTTGCCCCGCCTCCGGTCGAAGCGGGCTGCAAAGGTAGCACCGCCGCTTCGCTTTATGCAAGAGCTTCGAGAAACTTTTTTTTGAAGCAGCTTACTCAACCGTTTCAGCTGGCCGTTTGCCGAACTGGGACGACAAAGGTAAGGCCCGCTCGAACAATGTCAAGCGGGCCCGCCAATTTATTTTTTAGTTGAGATGAAGAGTACTTGTGCGATCTGGTCCAACGCTCACGATTGTTACAGGCACATTCAATTGCTCCTCAAGGTACTGAACGTATTTAGCCAATTGGCTAGGCAAAGCATTAGCGTCCGAAACCTCATCGAGGTTGGTTCTCCAACCCGGCAACGCAGTGTATTCAGGAGTCAGTTCTTGTAGCTCCGCCAAATCGGGTAGTTGCTCGGTGAGCGTACCATCACCACGCTTATAGTGTGTGCAAACCTGAATTTCATCGAAATCAGAAAGAACATCGGCTTTCATCAAATGAATTTCGGTCACACCATTTAGCATAATGGCATACCGCAGGGCCGGAAGATCAATCCAACCACAGCGGCGTGGACGCCCTGTAGTAGAACCGAACTCGCGCCCGGCTTGCCGAATCTTCTCCCCTACCTCATCAAGAAGCTCGGTAGGAAATGGCCCGCTACCAACGCGCGTGCAGTAAGCTTTGCTAATACCGTATACCTTTTCTATGTAGCGCGGTGCAATACCTAGGCCGGTGCACGCCCCAGCTACAACCGTGCTCGAGGAGGTAACGAATGGATAGGTACCGAAGTCAATATCCAGCAGAGAACCTTGCGCTCCTTCAGCCAAAATGCGTTTTCCTTGGCTGAGGAGGTTGTTAAGCAGGTATTCGGTATCGGTAAGCTGCAACTGGCTTAGTTCTTCAACTGCCTCAAAGAAGGCGGCTTCGTCGGCCTCAATGCCAAGTTCGCGCTGGTGAAATGCAGCCAGCTGACGATGACGCTCCACGGTTTCTTGGTAGCGCTGTTTGAAATCGGCACGCAGAATGTCACCTACCCGAAGGCCCGTGCGACCAATCTTATCTTGGTACGTGGGCCCTATGCCTTTTAGCGTGGAGCCGATGCGCCCACCGCCACGGGCCTCTTCCCAAATACGGTCGAGTGCACGGTGCGAAGGCAGAATTAACTGCGCCTTTTTAGATATATATAGGTTGGCAGTAGCATCGACGCCGCGCGCTGTAAGCTTGCGGAGCTCTTCGCGGAACACCACTGGGTCGAGTACTACCCCATTGCCGACCACATTGATAATGTGTGGGTGGAAGATGCCCGATGGTACTTGGTGCAGTACGTGCTTGGTGCCGTTGAAAGTAAGGGTATGCCCAGCGTTAGGGCCACCCTGAAAACGAGCTACTACATCGTACGTGGGTGCGAGCACGTCCACGATTTTTCCTTTTCCTTCGTCGCCCCACTGGAGCCCGACGAGTACGTCTACTGGCATTAGTTGGCGTTTTTGAGCAGGCTGGTAGCAGCTGCTTCGTCGTCGGCGATGGTGAAAATGGAGGTAAGCTTGGTGAGAGCCAACATTTTGCGTGGGTGCTCGGCAGGGTTAATCAACACCAGCTCGCCACCACGACTGCGGAACTTGGTAAGGAGCGAAACCAGTACGCCAATGCCGGAGCTATTTACGTAGCGCACGTTGGACAGATCGACAGAGCACAGTTTTACGGCGTCGTCGCCTAGGTGTTGATCAACGGTTTGCAGGAGTTGTTGGGAATCGGGGCTGCCAATCAGGTCGCCGGTGAGGCGCACCGACAGGATGCCGTCTTGTAGGTTGGCGTCAGTTTTCATTCGGTGGTAGTACGAGCGGCTTTCGCGCGGCAGTCGCCGCAAATGCCGTAAAGATTTAAGGAGTGGTGCAAGATATGGAAGTTCAATAACTCGCCGACCATTGTCTGGATGCCGTGGATGCGAGGGTCGCAGAACTCTACCACCTTATGGCATTCGGTGCAGATGACGTGGTCGTGCTGCCTATAGCCGTAGGATTTTTCGTATTGCGCCAAGTTGCGCCCGAATTGGTGCTTGCTTACTAGATGGTGCTCAACAAGCAGATCCAAGGTGTTGTACACGGTGGCGCGGCTTACCTGAATGCCGCGCTCCTTCATGCCGGCGTACAGTTCTTCCACATCGAAGTGACCCGTGCGGGAATAAATTTCTTCCAGAATGGCATAGCGCTCAGATGTCTTGCGCAATCCCTTGCTTTCGAGGTAGGCGGTGAAGATCTTTTTTACCTCTTCGTATTTCTCAACATCAAGCATGTTCTGCTCTCTTATATACTACAGTGTGCTGGCATGTGCCACGACATGCCACATCAACTTTCAATCTGCTTGTTCGGCTGACTTAGGAACCAAAACGCTCCACGGAGAGCACGCCCCGCACGCGTGAGAGGCGTTGAATTAGTTTCTCTAAGTGAGCGGTGTCATTTACGAATACCATGATTTGACCTTCAAACATGCCATCGTCGGAGTCGATGGTGATAGACCGCATGTTCACCTTAAGGCTGTTCGAAATAATTTTGGTTACATCGTTTACCAAGCCAACCCGGTCGGAGCCCTTGATGCGGATACCAGCCAAAAATGCCAACTCCAGCTGATCCGTCCACTTAGCGCGTACAATGCGGTTGCCAAAGCTCGACATAAGACTGGTTGCTTTGGGGCACGAGGTACGATGTATCTCGATGCTCAGATCGGTTTCGAAGCCAAACACATCATCGCCCGGGATGGGATTGCAGCAAGTGGCAATGGTGTAGCGAATTGTGTCGGTCTTCTCCCCTATCACCAACATATCGGGCCGCACGCCGCGCAGCTTCTGTACCTCTTGGTCGAAGGCTTTTGGTTCGAGCATTGAGGGCAGTCGGGGAGCAGGAGCAGTTGCATCGAACAGGCTCTCCTTGATTTCGCGCCCATCGATCTGCCCGATAGCTAAGCGGTAGTAGAACTCGTGCAGATTATGCACCCCGAAGTGTGCCAATAAGCGGTTCATGTTATCGGGCGTTTGCTCGATACCTAGGAGCTCCAAGCGCTTCTCCACCAAAAACTTACCATCCTCGGCTTTGGCGCGCTTGTCGTCGCGCAGGAACTCACGGATGCGCGAACGAGCCTTGGATGTAGTCACATAACCCAACCATTCTTCGGTGGGCCGCTGCTTTTGCGAGGTCAGTATTTCTACTTGGTCGCCATTGCGTAAGCGGTAGCTCAGCGGCTCTAGCTTCTGGTTCACCTTAGCACCTAGGCACTGCAGGCCAATGTGCGTGTGGATTTCAAAAGCAAAGTCGAGGGCAGTAGCACCATCGGGCAGGATAATCAGCTTGCCTTTGGGCGTGAAGACGTAAACCTCCTTTACAAAGAGGTTCTGGCGGAACTCGTCCATAAACTCCAAGGCATTGGAGTTATTGGTTTCGAGCATTTCGCGCACCTTATTAATCCACGCCTCCAGCGAAGATTCGGGTTGCACGGCACCTGTATCTTTGTACTTCCAGTGCGCGGCGTAGCCTTTCTCGGCAATGTCATCCATGCGCCGCGAACGAATCTGTACCTCTACCCACTGGCCAGTTTGCGACATCACAGTGGTGTGTAACGACTCGTAGCCATTGGCCTTCGGCGTGCTCACCCAGTCGCGCAGGCGGTCGGGGTTGGGCTGGTAGAAATCGGTAACGATGGAGTACACGCGCCAGCAAGCAGCTTTTTCCTGCTCGGGCGGTACGTTCAGGATGATGCGAATGGCGAACAGATCGTACACTTCCTCAAAAGGAATGTTCTGTTTGCGCATCTTCCGCAGAATGGAGTAAATGCTCTTGGGCCGGCCTTTTATTTCAAAGTCAAACCCTTGCGCGCTCAACTCTTCTTCGAGCGGCGTTACAAACTCCTTAATGAAGCGGTTACGCGCACCACGGCTTTGGCGTACCTTCTGAGTCAGCTCCCGGAAAGTGTCAGTATCGGTGTACTTCAGGTGCAGGTCCTCCAGTTCGCTCTTGATGGCGTAAAGACCTAGGCGGTGCGCCAGCGGGGCGTAGAGGTAAATGGTTTCGGAGGCAATTTTGAGCTGCTTGTGCCGCGGCATCGAATCGAGCGTCCGCATGTTGTGCAGGCGGTCCGCGATTTTGATCAGAATAACGCGTACGTCTTCCGACAAGGTGAGCAGCATCTTGCGGAAGTTCTCGGCCTGCTCGGAGGTGCCGTAGTCGAACACGCCCGAAATCTTCGTCAGGCCATCGACGATGCGCGCCACCTTAGTGCCAAACTCGCGCTCCACATCGGAAATTTCCCAGGTGGTATCCTCCACCACATCGTGCAGCAGAGCTGCCACAATGCTGGTGGTACCTAGGCCAATTTCTTCCACCACAATCTGAGCCACAGCCAGCGGGTGCAAAATGTAAGGCTCGCCCGATTTGCGGCGCATGTCCTTATGCGCCTCCAACGAGGTATTAAATGCCTTTTTAATGAGTTTGGCGTCGCCTTCTTTCAGATAAGGCTTGGCCGTACGAAGCAGGCGGCGGTAGTGACGCAGGATTTCCTGCCGTTCTACCTCAGGATCTATAAGAGTTGCCATTGGCGAAAAAGCACTGCAAGCCGCTTGGGTAAGCGGCAGACGAAGGTACAAAAACCTCCTCCCTTAATTAAATCACTGGGCGAAGTGCAGCGTTTTGTGACTGCATCCCACACCCAAAGAGGCAATTGCACCTAGGGGTCTAACAAGAAAAAGCGGCTTGGCGTTGCCATCTTTTTTCAAGGATTTGATTTTCCGAGAACCTTGTTTAGCTTTGCGGCCCCGCGGCAGTCGGTTGCGGATATGCGGATGTGGCGAAATTGGTAGACGTGCCAGACTTAGGATCTGGTGCCGCAAGGCGTGTGGGTTCGAGTCCCTCCATCCGCACCACTCCCCCGCTGCTTCGGCAGCAACTCGATACAAGCCCTCAACTCCCCGGCCCCGGTGCGTTGGGGGCTTGTTGCCTTTTCATCTAACTGGGTTAACAGCCCGCTTACCTTTAACCTCCGACTCGTTTTGGACATTACCCTCGACAAGAAAGACGAACAGCAGGGCGCCCTGCTGACGGTGCGCCTCACCGAAGCTGACTACTCGGAAGCCGTAGAAAAGCAAATTAAAGAGACCAGCAAGCGGGCGCAGATCAAGGGCTTCCGTCCGGGCAAAGTGCCGGCAGGTCTGGTGCGCAAGATGTACGGCAAAGGCATCTTGGTAGACGAAATCAACCGTCTACTGAGCTCGTCGGTTGACGGCTACATCAAAGAAAACAACCTGCGTTTGCTGGGCGACCCGCTGCCCGTGCCCACCAACGTTGATTTCGACACGCAGAAGGACTTCGAATTCCAGTTTGAGCTGGGCCTGATTCCCGACTTCTCGCTGCCCACCGGCGACTCGTTTGAAGTAGAGCGCCCGAAAGTGGAGCTCGACCAGAACACGCTGGACGAAACTTACGAGCAGATTGGCCGTCAATTCGGCGAGAACACCAATCCCGAAACTTCGGAAGCCGGTGACTACATTTCGGGCCAGCTGAAGCAGGAAACCACGGAGTTTTCGCAGAAAGTGATGCTGCCCACCAACAAGGTGAAAAACGGCGCTGAGAAGTTTCTGGGCGTAAAAGCTGGGGACGTGGTGACTTTCGACCTGAAGGATGCTTTCGGCGGCGACGCTACCCTGATTTCGAACTTCTCGGGTCTCTCGAAAGAACTGGCTGCTGGCATTGAGGGCGAATACACCTTCGAGGTAGAGCAAATCCACCGTTCGGTGCAGGCTGAGTTCAACCAGGAGCTGTTCGACAAAGTGTTCGGTAAAGACGCCGTAACCTCGAAGGAAGATTTCGACGCGAAAGTGCGCGAAACCATCCAGGAGAACTACGACCGTGAGTCGGACAACTTGCTGAACCGTCGTCTGATCGACAAAATCGTAGCCGATACCGAAATCAACCTGCCCAAGGAATTCTTCAAGAAGTGGTTGGTAGCTGCCAATAAAGGCAAGCTGACGCCCGAGCAGGTAGAAGAGCACTACTCGGACTACGAGAAGGAGCTGAAATGGTCGCTGATCCGCAACAAAGTGGTGGAAGAGCAAGGCCTGAACGTGTCGAACGAGGAAATCCTCGACCGCACCATCAGCAAGATTCTGAGCCAATTCAACATGCCGGAAGTTTCGGACGAGCTGCGCGAATCGGTACGCGGTTTCGCCGATAACTACCTGCGTCAGGAGAACGGCAAGAACTACGTGCAGGAGTATGAAGCCATTCTGGCAGAAAAAGTACTCGACAACCTGCGCGGCCAGATTGTTGTTAAAGACCAGCCGATGACGGCCGAGGACTTCCGGAACCAACCGCAGGCGTAATTCGCCTCGGGGTTGATTCCCTCTAAAAAAAAGCCCTTACTTCGTCGGAGTAAGGGCTTTTTTCGTACCCTTTGCTCCCCGGCCTTGCGCCGGCATCATGCCGTACCAACCATTCTCCTACCCCTTCAGTCAATGCTGAACAAACAGGAATTCCGCAAATTTGCCGTTAAGGGCCAAGGCCTGAGCGGTTTGGGTGTCGATCAGTATCTGCACCACATCGAAGGCCAGAGCCGCCATTTCGTCACGAACATGACGCGTTCGGTAATTGAGGAGCGCCCCACGCGCTTTGCCGAGATTGACGTGTTCTCGCGTTTGATCATGGACCGCATCGTGTTCCTGGGCACGCCCGTCGACGATTACATTGCCAACATCATTACCGCGCAGCTGCTCTTTTTGGAGTCGGCTGATGCGAAAAAGGATATTCTGCTCTACATCAACTCGCCGGGTGGCTCGGTGTACGCCGGCCTGGGCATTTACGACACGATGCAGTACGTGGGCCCCGACGTGGCCACCATCTGCACCGGCCTGGCGGCGTCGATGGGTGCTGTACTGCTGGCCGGTGGCGCCAAAGACAAGCGCTCGGCCCTGCCCCACGCCCGCGTCATGATTCACCAGCCCTCCGGCGGCGTGCAAGGCCAGTCGTCGGACATTGAAATCACGGCTCGTGAGATTCTGAAGCTCAAGAAAGAGCTGTACGACATTTTGGCTAAGCACACCGGCAAAACCTACCAAGAAGTGCACGACAACTCCGACCGTGACTACTGGATGCGCGCCGATGAAGCCAAAGAGTACGGCATCATCGACGAGGTACTCGAGCGCCACAAGCTGGATAAGTAATTGCTTCAGCTCGGACGTGCGGGTTGCGCCACCTAGGCACCCCTCGCTACCCGCTTAGGTTCGTTGCTTTGCGAAATCCGACGAACTTCATGCAACCGTCTCATTCTGAATTGCAACTTCAGGCTGAGACGGTTGTTCTTTTTATAGAAGCTACTTGTATCGGCACTTTTCCGTGTACAAGGGGCGTTGCCGAATTCGTACCTTTGAGTCTGTATCCTCCTTATTAAGGCTGTACAGTTAGATTTTCGACTTTCCTTCGACAATGGCAGATATCACCTGCTCGTTCTGCGGCAAAAGCAAGCGCGAGGTTTCCATAATGATTTCCGGCATCAACGCCCACATTTGTGAGCGTTGCGTTGGGCAGGCGCAGCAAATACTGAACGAAGAGAACAAGATTCGTTCGAGTGCGAAGGCGCCGAAGTTCAACCTCGTGAAGCCCCGCGACATGAAGGAATACCTCGACCAATACGTGGTAGGCCAGGCTGAAGCAAAGAAGGTGCTGAGTGTAGCCGTATACAACCACTACAAGCGCCTGATGCAGAAGCCCACCGGCAAGGACGATGTAACGATTGAGAAATCGAACATCATCATGGTGGGCGAAACCGGCACGGGCAAAACCTTCCTGGCTAAAATGCTGGCTTCGGTGTTGCAAGTACCCTTCTGCATTGCCGATGCCACCGTGCTGACGGAAGCCGGATATGTAGGCGAAGACGTGGAAAGCATCCTGACACGCTTGCTACAAGCCGCCGACTACAACGTAGAAGCGGCTGAGCGCGGCATCGTGTACATCGACGAGGTAGATAAGATTGCCCGCAAGAGCGACAACCCCAGCATCACGCGCGACGTGAGCGGCGAGGGTGTTCAGCAGGCTATGCTGAAGCTGCTGGAAGGCACTACCGTAAACGTGCCCCCGCACGGTGGCCGCAAGCACCCCGAGCAGAAGATGATTACCGTGAATACGGAGAACATCCTGTTTATCTGTGGTGGCGCTTTCGTAGGTATCGACCGCATCATCAAAAGCCGCTTGAACACCAAGCCCCTAGGTTTTGCCAAGACGATGCTGGAGGAGAAGGTGGATACCAACAACTTCCTGCGTTACATCACGGCCCAAGACCTGAAGCAGTTCGGCCTGATTCCGGAGCTGATTGGCCGCCTGCCAGTGCTCACGCACCTGAACCCGCTCGACAAGGCCACGCTGCGCATGATTCTGACGGAGCCCAAGAACTCCATCCTGAAGCAATACCACCGCTTGTTCGAAATGGAGGGCATTAATCTGACCTTCACCGACGAGGCGCTGGACTACATCGTAGACAAAGCCGATGAGTACCGCCTAGGTGCCCGTGGTCTGCGCAGCATCTGCGAGAGCATCATGACGGACGCCATGTTCGACATGCCTTCGGTGACGGACACAACCGAATTGGTTATCGACCTCGACTACGCGCACGAGAAATTTGAGAAGTCGCCGCTGAAGCAGTTGCGTGCTGCCTAGGTTGGCAAATGCTTACCAACAAGAAGGGCTCCGGATCAGTTGATCCGGAGCCCTTCTTGTTTCGGCACCTAGGAGGCTAAGAGCCTAGCGCGTAAGCAAATAGCCAACCATCAGCTCGGCAGCTTTTTGAGCGGAGTTCTGCCGGCCCAGCTTTTCGCGGATTTCGCCGTAGCCGGTTTTCACCTCGGAAATGTATGCCTCGTCTTCGAGCAGGCGATGCAACTCGGCCACGAGGTTACGGGCATTGAATTCGCCTTGGATTAGCTCCTTCACCACCTGGCGGCCAGCAATCAGGTTCACCAAGGAAATGTAGGGCACCTTGATTACGGCCTTACCGATGCGGTACGAAATAGTGCTGGTGCGGTAGCAAACCACCTGCGGCACATCAAACAAAGCCGTTTCGAGCGTGGCAGTGCCGCTGGTCACGATGGCGGCTTTGGCGTGGCGGAGCAAATCGTAGGTTTGCTCGAACACGATGCGCACGTTGTTGCGCTCAAAGTGGTGATAGTAGGCTTTGTCGAGGTTCGAAACGCCAGCTACCACAAATTGGTAATCGAGGAACGGCGGCAGAATGCGCAGCATCTCGAACAGCATCTCCTCGATTTCCTGCTTGCGCGAGCCGGGCAGCACCGCAATAATGGGCCGCTGCGGGTCGAAGCCGTTGCGCTGGTGGAAGTCGGTTGGTGCGGGGTGCTCGTGCACAGCATCGGCGGTGGGGTTGCCGATGTAGTCAACCTCATAATCGAAGCGCTTGTAGAACTCCTGCTCGAAGGGCAGAATTACGAACATGCGGTCGACCAGTTGCTTGATCTTGTGCACGCGGCTCTGGTTCCAGGCCCAGATCTTCGGCGAAATGTAATAGAAAACCTTTATGCCGTGCGCTTTGGCAAACTTGGCCACGCGCATATTGAAGCCGGCGTAGTCGACTAAAATGAGCACGTGCGGCTTATTGGCTAGCAAATCCCGCTCAGCTTCTTTCAGGAAACGTCGAAACTTGAACACGCTGGTTGCTGCCTCTACGAAGCCCATAATGGCCATTTCATCGTAGTGGTGCACCAGCTCGCCACCGGCTTCTTTCATCATATCGCCACCCCAGCAGCGAAACTCCGCGGTAGAGTCTTGCTGCTTCAGGGCGCGCATGAGGCGTGCGGCGTGGAAGTCGCCGGACCGTTCGCCGGCAATCAGGTAGTACTTCACGTAGTTGAATTCTGAATTATGAATTCTGAATTCTGATGGCCTAGGCAGAATCCTGATTGACTCAGAATCCATAATTCAGCGTCCAGAATTGGTTACTCGCCGTAGTATTCGACGAAGTTGCGGGGCGTTTCGTAAATCTTAACGCAGTGGAGCTGCGCCGTGCTGGTGATGCTCGGTAACTCGCGCTGCAGAATCTCCCAGAAAGCCAGAGCCAGGTTTTCGGTGCTGGCCAGCTTGCCAGCCATAAAGGGCACGTCGAGGTTCAGGTTCTTATGATCGACGTGGCGCACGATATGCTCGCGGATGAGCACGCTGAGGGCTTTCAAATCGACCACAAAACCGGTTTCGGGGTCGGGCTGGCCCTTTACCGTAACGATGAGGTCGTAGTTATGTCCGTGCCAATTGGTATTGGCGCAAGGCCCGAACACTTCCTTGTTGCGCTCCTCGCTCCAGCTGGGGTTGTAGAGCTTGTGAGCGGCGTTGAAGTGCTCCTGGCGGCTGAGGTAAATCATTGGGAGGCGCTTAGAGACGGGGGAGCCGGAACACTCAGCCGCCGTGCTAGTACGTCGTTACCAAGTCGCGCCGGGTGCGCAATTCCTTAAGCTCCCTTTTTCCGCAGCAAATATACGAAGAACGGTACGCCGAACAGGGCCGTTATCAGCCCAACCGGCAAACCGGCTGGCGGGTACAGCCAGCGGGCTAGCAAATCGCAGGCCAGCAAAAACGTGCCGCCGAGCAAAGCACAGAAAGCCACGTTGAGTCGGCCCGTAACACCGAGCAACCCGCGGGTGATGTGCGGTACAATCAGGCCCACGAAGCCCAGCGGCCCGCACAGCGCCACTACCCCGGCCGTAATGCCGCTGGCGGCCAGGAGTAAGGTCCAGCGGGTGCGGCCCACATCAAGACCTAGGGCAGCGGCCCGCTCCTCCCCTAACATCAGGATATTCAAGTGACGCCGCAGCACCCAAGCCAAGCTTAGGCCGATGACTACCACAATGGCTGGCCCGGTAAGCAATGCCCAGCCAGCACGCTCCAGGCTTCCAAATGCCCACGACACGGCCGCGCGCAGCTGCGAATCGGTTTGGGCCTGAAATATGATGAGGCCACCTAGGGCGTTGAGCATGGAGGCTACAGCTACCCCGGCTAGGAGCAATTGCGCGGGAATGAGGCGGCCGCGCCGCGAGCCGATGCCGATGACCAGCAGGGTGGCGCCCGCGGCTCCGGCTAAGCTACCAATCGGCAAAATCCAGGGTGTGATGGTGCTAGCGGCCGGCAACAACACACTCACCACCAATGCACCTAAGGAGGCGCCCGAGGCCGTGCCGAGCAAGTACGGGTCGGCAAGTGGGTTGTTTACCATGGCTTGCATGAGGTAGCCGCTCAGAGCTAAGCCTCCGCCAGCCAGCAGGGCCAGCAACAACCTTGGCAAGCGCAGTTCGATGAGCACCAAGTGCGCTGGGTTGTCGGCATCGTAGCGCTGCAGGGCTTGCCAGAGCGTGGCATAATCGGCGCTTTCGATGCTGCCCAGGCGCATACCTATCAGCAGCAGCCCAAGGGCGGCTACTAGGGTAAACCCAAAAAGCAGCGGCGCACGACGGCTCATGTATTGGGGTGCAGCAAACGGTGTAGCTCGCGTACGGATTGGATAACGCGCGGGCTGGGGCGGGCCATCAGGTCGCCATCAACGGGGTACACCTGCCGCGTTTGGTAAGCCTTGATGCGGCGCAGCTCGGGGTACATGCGGAAAAACGTGCTATCGAGCTTGCCAAACCGCCCGCCGATGAGCACATCTGGGTTCAGCTTGAGAATGTATTCGCGGGTAAGCGCCGGGTAAGGCTGCGGAAACGAATCCTGCAGGGCGTTTTGGCCACCGGCCAGCCGGATTTTGTCGGTGAACAGGGTATTGCGGCCGTAGGCGTAAATGGGGTCGATCCAGGTTATGGCCAAGGTGCGCGGCTTGGGGCCGGCAGTGGTAGGCAAGCTGGCCAGTTCGCGGGTAAGCGAATCAGTGAGATATTCGGCTTGCGCTTCGCGGCCCAGGATGCGGCCTAGGTCGCGGAGGCCGCGGAAGATGTCCTCGACGCGGCGGTAACGCTGGTAGTACACCGGCACGCCCAACTGCTGCAGGCGGGCGGCATCGGCGGCGCTGGTCATGCCCTCAATTGTGAACACTACATCGGGATGCATGCCAACAATGGTTTCAAAATCGACGGGGTAGCTGTTGACTTTGGGCTTGCGCAGCGCCGCGGCCGGATAGTCGCAGGCTTGGGTGCGGGCAATGATGGTGTTGCTGTCGGCTACGGCGAAGAGCATTTCCGTCATGGAGGCCGCTAGGGCCATTACGCGTTTCGGGCGCGACGGGATGGTGACGGTGCGGCCTAGGTCGTCGGTGACGGTGATGCGCGCGGGCACCGCAGCAGCGGTTTTGGATGCGTTGGCCGAATCAGGAGCTTGGGAGCAAGCTGCCAGCGAAAGACCGAGCAACAGCGAGTACAGATAGCGCATGGCTAGCAAAGGTAGAGCGCAGATAAGTGAAGGTGAGCGGCAAGCAAAGCCTTGCCCCTAGGTACTGTTTAGCGGTTGACGGTGCGCACCTGCCAGCGCCCATGCTGATGGGTAAGCTGCGTAACCGAAGCGAAATCGATAGTAACCTGAAAGGCATTGCGCAGCGGGTAGCCCAGGCAGTGCGCCAGCATAGCCCTAATTACGCCGCCGTGGGTAAACACCAGCACGGGCCCGGCCTCGGGAGAGAGTTGCGGCAGCTCGGCCAAAAACTCCGTGGCGCGGTCTTGCAGCTGCTGAAAGGTTTCGCCGGCGGGCGGCGCCACGGTTACGTAGTCGGCCATCCAGGGCGTGAGCTCGGCCTCGGGCAGCTCGTTCCACATGCGGTTTTCCCAAGCGCCAAAGTGCATTTCGCGCAGGCGTTCGTCGGGGGTGGCGCTGCCGGCAACGGTGTGCGCCAGTTGCTGGCAGCGCGACGATGGGCTGGTGAATGCCCGATAGCCCCGGTCTGGTGCTACGGGCAGCTTGGCTTGAAGCGCGGCTACCTCATCGGCAAAGCTGTCGGCCAGGCCCACATCGTGGTGGCCGTAGCAGAGGCCGGGCGTGGCTACTGCTGTGTGGCGGATCAGGTAAACATCGAGCAGCGGAGCAGCCATTAAAACCAAATACGGGCGGTGAAAAACAAGTAGATCAGCACTTCGGCCAACTGCTGAGTAGCCCCGAGGCAGTCGCCGGTGTAGCCGCCAATCCAGCGCTGAAACCACCGGCCCAGCACTATTTGCAGGATAGCCAGCGGCAACAGCACCAGCAGCATGCCCGGGTTTTGGGCGTAGGCCACCCACACCAGCAACGGCAGCAAGCCCCAGGCACTGGCCGTCAACAGCCGACCTAGGTCGAGGGCTTTGGCTACGGGCTTGGCCTTGGCGTCGTCGTTTTCGCGGGCGTACTGATGCGTGAATACGAAGCTGAGCGCCGTAAGGCGGCTTAGCGGGTGCGCTACCAGCAGCAACAAGGGGATGGAGGCCCGGATAGCCGACTCGGCGCTGCCGACCTGATACAAAGCGCCAAACTTGGTCGCCATCAGCAAGCCCAAGCCCACTACGCCGTAGGTGCCCACGCGGCTATCCTTCATGATTTCGAGGATGCGGCCGCTTGTCCAGCCTCCGCCGAAACCGTCGCACACGTCGGCAAAGCCGTCTTCGTGGAAAGCGCCGGTAATCAGCACCGAAGCCACCATGCTCAGGAGCAAGCCGATGGCCGAGCCCCACAAGTAAGCCGCGCCTAGGTACACCGCGGCCGAGGCGGCGCCCACCAGCCAGCCAATCAGCGGGAAGTAAATGGTGGAGCGGTTAAGCAGTTCCTCGGAGTGGCCAATCCAGCTTGGGCAGGGTATACGGGTGTAGAACATTACGGCCGTCAGCAGCAGCTCTACTTGGGTGCGGAGCCACTGTTTCATCGAGCTTCGGCAGCTGGTACCTCCGCGGTGGCCGTGCTTACGCCGGCGCTTTCGAAGGAAGCCATTTCGTTCAGGAATGCTACCGCCGACTGCACCAACGGGTACGCCAACGCGCAGCCCGTGCCCTCGCCCAGGCGCAAGCCCAACTGCAGCAGCGGGCGGGCACCTAGGGCCGCGAGCAAATGGCGGTGCCCGGCTTCGGCCGATTGGGTGCAGAACACGCAATAGTCGAGCACGGTTGGCTCGAGGCGGGTCGCCACCAGCAGCGCGGCACTCACGATGAAGCCATCGACCAGCACCAGCATGCGCCGGGCGGCGGCGCGGTACATAGCGCCGCAAAGCTGCGCTATTTCGAAGCCGCCGAACGTAGCCAGCATTTGCAAGGGGTTATCGGCCGATACTTCGGGGTGGGCGGCTACGGCTTGGGTAAGCACCGCGAGCTTGCGCTGCAGGCCGGCATCGTCGAGGCCGGTACCGCGGCCTACGCACTGCGCCAGCGGCAGCCCCGTGAGCACGTGCAGCAGCACCGCCGCCGAGGAAGTATTACCAATGCCCATTTCGCCGAAGCCTACTACGTTGCAGCCGGCGGCGTGCAGCTCATCAATGATGGCTGCACCGGCGTTCAGGGCCTGCTGGCACTCGGCCTCCGACATAGCCGCTTGGTGCAGAAAGCTGCGCGTACCGGCTCCTACCCTCGCATTGCGCACACCGGGCACATCGGCCAGGGCGGTGGCTACGCCGGCGTTTACAACTTGCAGCGCCAAGCCGTGTTGCCGGCAGAACACGTTGATGGCTGCACCGCCCGCGGCGAAATTGCGCACCATTTGGCCGGTTACTTCGGCGGGGTACGGGCTTACGCCTTCGGCGGCAATGCCGTGGTCGGCGGCAAATACTATTAGGTGCGGCCGCTGCAGCGTGGGCGTAAGGGTTTGCTGCACAAGGCAAATTTGCTGAGCTAGGTCTTCGAGCTGACCTAGGGCACCCAAGGGTTTGGTTTTGGCATCGATGCGGTGCTGCACAGCGGCGGGCAGCGTGCTACCGGCCGGCACCAGAGGCGGCACGGGCACCGCAAACAAGTTGGAACCTAGGGAAAGAGGCGTCATCAAACAGAGAAAAGGGCTGGCCGAAAGGCCACCGAACACTTGCCGCCCAGTTGGTTTGCCGTGCGCTCCGCTTTCCTCAAATAGCCAACAGGCAAGGCACCCAACGGCGCTGGTGCAGCTTCGGCAAAAAGCTGCACGGCAGCGCATGGCGGCTGCTCTCCTTACCTGATGACGGCCTTGTAGGCGCGAAGGCGTCACCCAAGCAGCGGCGGGCAGGTCTCCTGACTTGTACCATCCTTCCGGCCTTCTCGCCCCTAGGTGCGGGGCAATGGCTTGCTCGAAAAGACTTGGCTAGCGGGTACTTACAGTAGCGCGTCTGTTCGGGAGTTGCACCCGATTCCCTTTTTAAGCCCGACCTAGGGCCGGGCACCTGCCGCTGTTTGGTTGTAAACTCAACCAAGAAACAGTGGGCCAAAGGTAGCGGAAACTTCGGGCCGCTCGGCTTACGCGCATGCCGAGCTCGGCCGGAACTCTCGGTGCGCCGCAGCGTAGAGCATTTCGTTGTTTGCTGGGCCAACGTACGCTTGTACAACTGCCTTCAGCAATAACCAAACAGCCCGTTTCACACTTGTAGCCCTAAAGCACGCGGCGCCGCAGCCAGGCGTTTCGGCCTGCTTACCGGCCGCCACTGCACTTCTTATCGACCAATCCATTCCAAACACGATGAGCACTAAAAACCAAATCGGCCTCGACACCGCCCAGGTTCAAGAACTCGCCACCGGACTCAACAAGCTGCTGGCCAACTACCAGATTTTTTATATCAACGCCCGCGGCTTTCACTGGAACATTAAAGGCGAAAAGTTCTTCGAGCTGCACGCCAAGTTTGAGGAAATCTACACCGATGCCCTCACCAAAATTGACGAAATCGCCGAGCGTATTCTTACGCTGGGCCACCGCCCACTGCACTCGTTTACCGATTACCTGAACACGGCCACCATCAAAGAGGCCACCAACATTTCGGGTGGGAAAGAGGCTATCCAAACGGTGCTGCAAAACTTTCAGGCTTTGATTTCGCTCGAGCGTGAGTTGTTTGAGCTGGCCGGCGAGGCCAACGACGAAGGCACGGGCGCCCTCATGAGCGACTACATTCGCCAGCAGGAGAAAGAGGTGTGGATGTACGGCGCTTACCTAGGGTAAGCTGCTTCTAAAATTGCTGTGCAAGCCTGCTACCGCTGCGCGCGGTGGCAGGCTTTTTTAGTCTTCTTCCGGCTGAAGCAATGCTTTTGCAACCAAGCCTAGGTGGGCAGCCCATCATTGCCAACGGTAACCCTACCTTTGCGCCACAGAAAACGACTCTGAGCTTATGATTATCGTGACGGGCGCAGCGGGCTTTATCGGCAGCTGCTTGGTAAGCCGGCTCAATGCCGATGGCTTCAACGACGTGGTAGCGGTGGATAACTTCTCGGTGGAGAAGAAGATGCCGAACCTGAAAGGCAAGCGCCTGCGCGAGTTCGTAGACCGCAACGAGTTTTTCGAGTGGCTCGACAAGAATCACGAGCAGGTGGAGTTTATCTTCCACCTAGGCGCCCGCACCGACACAGCCGAGCAAGACAAGGCCGTGTTCGATTTGCTGAACCTGAACTACAGCAAGCAGATGTGGCAGGCTTGCGTGCGCTACAACCTGCCGCTGGTGTACGCCTCCTCGGCGGCTACCTACGGCTCGGGCACCCTCGGCTACTCCGACGACGAAGCCCTGCTGCCGCTGCTGCGCCCGCTAAACCCCTACGGCGACTCCAAAAACGACTTCGACAACTGGGCTATTCAGCAGGAAGAGAAACCGTTTTTCTGGGCGGGCCTGAAGTTTTTCAACGTGTACGGTCCCAACGAGTACCACAAGGGCCGCATGGCTTCGGTGATATTCCACACCTTTCAGCAGGTGCAGCGCACGGGCTCGATGGAGCTGTTCCGCTCGCACAACCCCAAGTTTGCCGACGGCGAGCAAATGCGCGACTTCATTTACGTGCGCGACCTTACCGATGTGTGCGTGTTCCTGATGCATCACCGCCGCAACTCGGGCATCTACAACCTAGGCACTGGCGAGGCCCGCACTTTCTTGGACCTAGCCCTGAACACCTTCGCCGCGCTTGACAAAACGGCCGACATCAAGTTCAAGGATACGCCCGAGGACATCCGCGACACCTATCAATACTTCACGCAGGCCGACATGAGCAAGCTGCGCAGCATTGGCTACGCGCGGCCCTTCACGCGCCTCGAAGACGGCATTAGCGAGTACGTGCGCGACTTTTTGGTGCCGAACGCGTATCTGTAGGACGGACCGCCGCGCCCGCAGCTTGTGAGCCCTAGGTGGGCAGAGTCCGGAAAATTTCCTTTTTTCGGATCCATGCCCAAGATAATCTTGGACTTACAAGGCTCTGTATGACGCGGCGTACCATAGTCATTATTGGAGGCGGAGTTGCTGGCAGCTTGCTGGCCGTGCAGCTCACGCGCCTACCCGGCGGCCCGTGGCCGCTCGATGTAGTGGTGGTAGAGCCGCGCGAGCGGCTCGGCCCCGGCACCGCCTACACCAACGATCGGCCCGAGTGGCTGCTCAACGTGCGCAGCCAGGGCCTGAGTGCTTTTCCCGATCAGCCCAATCATTTTGTGGAGTGGCTGCATCAAAACGGTATTCCGGAGGGCGACTATGGTTTCTGCCCCCGCCAAACCTACGGTCGCTACATCGAAAGCTTGGTGCAAACGGCCCTAGAGAATACCTCCATTAACGGAGTGCGCGTGCAGTGGCAATCGAGTCGGGCCGTGGCGGCCACCCCTACCGCGGGTGGGTGCCTGATGCGTGTTGAGCTCGAGAACGGCCGCACGCTTGAGGCCAACACGGTGGTGCTGGCCCTAGGCAACTTCCCGCCCAGCATGCCGGTGCGGCCCGATACGGGCTACCATTATCACCCACACTTCCATGCCAACCCGTGGGCACCTGGCGCGCTGCGCAACATTGGCCCCAATGAGTCGGTGATGCTGATTGGCACCGGCCTCACCTCCGTTGATGTGCTGATGGCGTTGCGGGCCGATGGGCACCGCGGTCCGTTGCTGGCCGTATCGCGTCATGGGCGCTGGCCAGTGGCCCACACCGAAACCGCCGTTAGCCCCTACCCCAACTACTACGCCAGCGAACTAGCCGGCTTACGCACCGTGGCCGAAGTACTGCGCGTGGTGCGCCGACACGTGGCCCAAGGCGAAGCCGAGGGCTACAATTGGCGAGCCGTGCTCGATGCCTTGCGCCCCGACCTAGGGCACATCTGGGCCGCTTGGCCTAAGCCGGAGCAGCAGCGTTTCATGCGCCATTTGGCTACGCTTTGGTCGACGCTGCGGCACCGCAACCCGCCGCAAAACGCCGCCGCGCTGGCCGAGCTGCTCGGCAGTGGGCGGTTGCAGATCGAGAAGGGCCGTGTGCGCCACATCGAAGGCCGCGGCGAGCAATTGGCCGTGCAAATCCGCCACAACCACGACCACAAATGGCTGCAGGCCGACCACGTAGTGCTCTGCACCGGTCCGCTAATGGACTATCAGCAGCTCAACGACCCGCTGATTGTGCAGTTGCGCCACGCTGGTCTGCTCGTACCCGACTCGATGCGCCTGGGTATCCAAACCTCTGCCGAAGGTGCTTTGCTCGATAGTGCAGGCACTGCTTCGGAACATTTGTTTACCCTAGGCCCAAGTTTACGCCCCTTGTGGTTCGAGTCGACGGCGGTGCCGGAGTTGCGGCAACAAGCCGCCGATTTGGCCGCAGTGCTGGCCCAACGCCTGGCCGGCAACCACCCCGAGCAGGCTATAGCACTTCGGCGCGTACCGTAACCTTGCCGCTGGGGCTGGTCATCACCACTTGGTAGATGCCCGCTTTCAGGGCACCCTGGTACCACGTAAGCTGGCGTTTGCCGGCTCTTACATTGGCATCAAACAATTTGGCAACCTCCTGGCCAAGCAAGTTCAGCACCCTGATCTGCACGCGCCCGGGCTCGGGCACGGCAAACGCCAACTCGGTTGAGCCGCTAAACGGGTTCGGAGCCGGAGGGTACAAAGTGCCTTCGAGAGGCAAGCCTTTGCCCAAGGTATACGAGTCGATGCGTTGGCCGCGGCGGGTGTAGAACTCCAGCCGCAACGTGTCGGCCGAGGCCTGCATCAGCATGGCGCCGTAGTCGGCGTTGTAGCGCACCCGGCTGCCGGCAGCCGTGCGCTGTGGGTTCAGGTTGTAGATATTACGCCCGCCCAAGCCGTTCACGAAATAAGGAAAGTCGTTCACGATCAGGCGCTCGTAGTGGTGGTCGTGGCCGGTGAGAACCACCGAGGCGCCCCACTCCTTAAAGGGCCACTGCATAGAGGGGGTGTTGCCGTGTTGGCCCGAGGAATACGGCGCGTGGTGAAAATAAACCACTTTCCAGGGGGCGCGAGCCGCCGCCAAGCGCCGCTTTAGCCATTGCGCCTGCACCGAAGTGCTCGATACTCCATCGGCCTCGGCTGGGTCGCTGTTCAGCACAAAAAAGTGCACGTTTCCGCGCCGATACTCGTAATAGCGCCCATTGCCGGGCAGCGTGAAGTAGTGCAGAAACGGAATGCCGTTGGCCGTATAGAGGTCGTGGTTGCCTAGGCTCGGAAAGAACCTGTTGAAGGACGAGCCCTGCCCAAAACGCCCTTTGTAAAAGCCTATGTACTCGTGGTAGTACTGGCCAATGTTCTGGTCGATGGTGGTGGAGTCGCCGTAGTCGTAGTTGTTGTCGCCGAGGGTGATGATGAAGTGTGGGTTCCAGCTTTTCACCAACGCAGCCACGTCGCGCTCGGGCGTACCGGCATAACCGTAGTCGCCAATGGCGGCAAAGCGTTGCGCTTGGCTGGGTGCGGCAATCAGCAAGCACACCAGCACTAAGCTTAGCAAGCGGTATTTCAACAAATCGTAAAAAGCAAGCATAAAGCAGGCATCGGTTCCGAACGCGAAGACACTTGCTTACTAGTAAGTGATTCGGAGTGAGCTATGAGGGAGCAATTTACTACCGCTGCGCCCTACATACCTCCCTGCATCAGCCCCAGTGGTAAATTTTGCTCCTTACGGCCGAGTTAGCGAAAAGGTGTCGATAACATGCCCGCGCCGCGTAATAAACTGTAGCTGCAAGCGCGTGGCCGTCGCATCGGCCAACAAAGCTCCGTAGTTGCGTCGGTAGCGCACACGACTGCCCCGGATAGGCAACACCCTGAAGCGAAAGCGTTGCGGCGTGCCACCTAGGCCATTGACTATGTACGTGAGCCCACCCACCTCGAGCCGTTCGTAAAGGTGGTTGTGGCCGGTAAGCACCACCGAGGCGCCCCATTGCTTGAATGGCCAACGCAAGTCGCGGGCTTCGTGCTGGCCCGAGCAGTACGGCGCATGGTGGAAGTACACCACCCTCCAGGGCGCGGTGGAGCTGCCCAGCACCTGGCGGCACCATTGCGCCTGCCGCGAGGTGCTGTCGATGCCATCGGGCTCGGCGCGGTTGCTGTTCAGTACCACAAAGTGCACGTTGCCCCGCACAAAGTCATAGTACCGTTCGTTGCCGGGCAGGGTAAAGTACTTGTGGTAAGGCTTGCCCGCAGCGGTGTGCAAATCGTGGTTGCCGAGGCTCGGAAAGAAACGGTTTTCGGCGGCGCCAGCACCGTATTGGCCGCGGTACGGGTGCAAGTACGCGTGGTAATACTGACCAATGTTCTGGTCGATGGTGGTGGAGTCGCCGTACGGGTAGTTGTTGTCGCCGAGGGTGATGATGAAATCGGGCTGCCAGCTGTGCACAAGCTGGGCCACATCCCGGGCCGGCTGGCCGGCGGTACCGTAGTCGCCGATGGCAGCAAAGCGCTGCGCCCGAGGCTGCGCGGGCAGCCCCACTCCAATCAGCGCTGCTATCGTTAGCGGCCAACGCATACGTTACCAATCCCTTACCCAAGTAGCTACCGCAAGTGGGCTAAAAAGTTGTGGAACGTAACGGTCAAAAAAAAAACGGCGGCTCCTCGGTACGAGGAGCCGCCGGTAGTATATCCAGGTTTTATGGACCTGCGCCCTAGGTTAGGCGGCAATGTCGGGGTACAGGGGGCGTACGTCGGCACCGGCCGGGCTGAAGGGCACAGCATCTTCGAGCTCCTGGGTACGGCGCAGGGCACGCATCAGCAGGTAGCGGTATTTTTCGGCATCGGCCAAGGCAGTTTCTACGGCACGCAGGGCGTCGTCGTAGCTTACTACAGGCACTTGCTCGGCTATTTCACCCGTCGGATACGTAAGGTAAAAAACCGGCGCGTCGAGGTATTCAGCGGGTGTTTTCATGTCAGTATCAGCTGCTGTTTCAGTGTCATGAATAGAACACCTAGGGGCTGCCGCACATTCCATTTTACCGCTTGCAAGCGCAATTTATTAAACCTGTTTTTCAGCTATTTACAATTTAATTTATCTGCAGCACGAGCTTACCAAACTGTTGGCCTTCATCCATGCGGCGCATGGCTTTTTCGCCCTCTGCCAACGGGAAAACCTCATCCATAACGGGCACCAATTGCGTGTCCTCGACGAGGCGCAGCAAGCCGGCAAAATCCTCCTCGGTGCCCATAGTCGAGCCCAGCAGGCTTAGCTGCTTCCAGAAAATGCGGGCCGGTGGCAGCTGCGTAATAGCGCCCGTGGTGCCGCCATAAAACACGATGCGGCCACCAGGAGCGGCGGCTTCGAGCAGTTGCACCACGCCAGGGCCGGCAGCGCTATCGATAATGAGGTCGAAGCCGCCTCCGGCTTGCTTTGCCAGGGCTGGCCCCCAGCCTTCTTGCCGGTAGCTAATGCCACCGCGGGCACCTAGGGCGCGGGCGCGCTCAAGTTTGTCGTCGGAGCCCGAGGTTACCCATACTTCGGCGCCGCCGGCCAGTGCCAGCTGCAAGGCCAGGAGGGCTACACCACCGCCCACCCCGGTGATGAGCACCCGCTCGCCCGCTTGCAAGCCTCCGCGGGTAAACAGCGCCCGGTAAGCCGTAACGCCACCTAGGGGCAGCACGGCAGCCTGCGCAGGCGTAAGGTGCGCGGGGCGCTGATGCACGTAACGCGCCGGCACGCACACGTACTCGGCAAAGGTGCCATCGTGGGGCAAGCCCAGGATGGTAAACGCACGCCCCTGGGCCTTGGGGTTGTCGCCCCAGTTGTGGCCTGGGTTGATAACTACCTCCTGCCCCCGTAAGCTTTCGGGCACGCCTTCGCCTAGGTCGGCTACGGTGCCTGCGCCATCGGAGCCCAAAATAATGGGAAAGCGCAAGCCCGCGTACTGGCCTTTCTGAATCCAAACGTCGCGGTGATTGAGCGCAGCGGCTTGCAAACGCACCAATACTTCGCCGGCTTGCGGCTGTGGCGTGGCTACCTCGCGCAGTTGCAGCGGCTGGCCTACGCCATCGAGAACAAGAGCTTTCATAATGAAAAAAAAGGCCGCACGGTGCGGCTACAAAGGATAAATGCTGATAGTAAGCAAGGTTACGGTAAACCTGTTTACAGGAATTGCGTTTAGCCGAAAACCTACCCGGCCCATGTGTTTGGGCGCGCAACCTACCAAAATTCCTATGGCACTTCCGCTCGATCCGCTCTTTACCTTCGAAGGACCCGATGTGAACCCGGGCTTTTTGCTGGCCCAAGCTACTGCCCACTGGCAGCGCAGCTTAGGGGAAGTGCTGAAGCCTATGGGCCTCTCGCCGAGCCAGTTTTTGTTGCTGGCGGCGGTGCAGCGCCTAGGTCAGCAGCAAGCGCCGGTTACGCAAGCCTCGGTAGCCCAATACGCCCATTACGACAAAATGACCACCAGCAAAATCGTACGCACGCTGGAGGAAAAAGGCCTGATTCAGCGCCCTACCAACGAGCAGGATGCCCGCGCCCGCAGCTTGTCGCTGACATCCGCCGGCCTTAAAACGGTGGTGCGGGCCGCGTGGGCGCTGGAGGAGTTCGATCAGCAGTTTTTCGGGCAGGGTGCCGGCTCGCTCGTAAAAGCCCTGCAAGGCCTTTTGCCATCGGCTGATAACAACGCAGATGCAGCGGCCTCATCGGCGGCTTAAGCATTAATAAATGCGCTAATACAGCCGCCGGGGCGGTTGGCCAGTAGGATGTGCCCCTGCTGCGGCCAACCGCCCCGGCGGTTTTGGTATTGCTGAATATTCCCAATGCGGCTCAATGCTAGATAAACCTCGCCTTTAGCTCGGGTGTGGGCAGCCAGCATTCGTTTTGCTTGCCAAACCAACGGTAGCGGTTGCGGGCCACAAAGCGGTAGGCCGCGTCGCGCAGAAAGCGAGGCAGCACCATACCCACCGAGAGCAGGCGCCACCCGCCGCCTAGGTGCTGCAGAATGCGGAGGATGGCCGTGGAGTGGGTGTAGGCGCGGCCGTTCTCAATCAGCACTACTGAGTCGGGGTTGTCAGGATCGGGGTTGATGCCGCCCGGCATCAGGCGTTGGCCAACTTCTGACTGCAACGAAGCAAACTGAAACCTACCGACCGGGTCGCGCGCGATGATGAACTGCACCAAGCCGTGGCACAGGTTGCAAACGCCGTCGAAGAGAATGATGGAGGGGCCCGGTGTCATGGTAGCGAAAGTTGGTACGAAGGTGCACTGCCAGTACGAAACCAACGAAACGCGGTTGGGTTGTGCCGCCGAACAAAATACGATAGGCTTCTGGCATCCCGGTTGACACCTTTGGGTAAAGCAAAAAACGTGCACAAAATTTTCTTGATAAAATTCAGCTAATCCTGTTTTCTGGGCGTATATGCCTCCTGTATTCGCCGCACTATCAGGCCAATACCACCAACCAAACCAACAACACCCTTATGAACCGTACACGCATTTGGTGCATGTCGGGCGCATTGTGTGCGCTTCTGGCCCTAGGCTCTTGTGGCAACGATGGCAACTCCAACGCCGGCTCCGGCATGGGGGCCGATGGCACTGGCTCCGAGCCCGGCTCGGCTACCAGCACCGAAACCACCACCGACATGGGCAGCACCGATACCATGGGCACCGGCACCGGCGCGGGCACTACGGGCAGCACCTCATCGGGCACCACGGGCGGCGGCGTAACCACGGGCGGCGGCATGAGCGGCACTACCTCAAGCGCAGGCTCTACGGCGGGCACCACGGCGGGCTCAACGGGCGGCGGCGCTACCACCAACGAAGCAACCACCGGTGGCACCACTGGCAACTCCGGAGCCGGCGGCTCTACAACCAGCGGTAGTACCACCAACTAAAACCAGACTTCACTTACACGCTCACATATTGGAAAGAGGAGGGAGAAAAAGGACGTCACGCTTGTGGTTGTCCTTTTTTTCTGCCCTTTACCCTAAGCTCCTCTGCCAAAAAAACCGAGCCAATGTAGCTCTTCTTTGGCGAGCTACGTAGAGTATTGGCTGGCTTGGCGTTGAGGCCGCTACCCATGCCCGCTGTAGAGTTTCGTCCTTCAGCCATCTCGTTCTAATTCTTCTCACAACCATTCACCCCTACAGCTATGAAAAAGTCGCTTCGTTCTCCGCTTTACCTGTTCTCGGCCGCCGTGCTGAGCGTGTCGGTTGCCTTGTCGGGCTGCAACCGCGAAACCACTTCGGGGGCTACTACCTCGGGCTCCACATCGGGCAGCGGCACCACCTCGGGTACCTACGACTCTACTACCCCTGCCACCACATCGGGTAGCACCACTACGGGTTCTACCAGCGGTAGCACTACTTCGGGTACTACCTCGGGTTCCACTACCAGCAGCACCACTTCGGGCACCACTACAATGGGCAGCGACATGGGTACCACTACCTCGGGTACCACCAGCGGCTCTACTACCATGAGCACCTCGGGTACTACGTCGGGCACTACGAGCGGTAGCACCACCATGAGCACCTCGGGTACCACCAGTGGCACCACCAGCGGCAGCACCACTACCTCCGGCACCACTTCGGGTACCACCAGCGGTTCCACTACCATGAGCACCAGTGGCACTACCTCGGGTACTACCTCCGGCTCCACCACGCGCAGCACTTCGGGTACTACCAGCGGCACTACATCCGGTTCAACCACCCGCAGCACCTCGGGCTCAACTACTCGTGGCACCACCTCGGGTACTACTTCGGGTACCACATCGGGCCGCACCACGTCGGGCTCTACATCCGGTTCAACCACCCGCTAATTCCTGACGGCTTTGCAAACTTCGGTCGAACAGCTTGACCGGGCGCAAGGGCAACTTCCCACCGAGGAGGTTGCCCTTTCTGCGCCTCCGCCTCCCTCGCACGGCAGCGGGCCCGGCCATCGGTTGTTGGCCCTGTTGCGCCGTCCCTTCGAGGTCGATATCCGGGCCTTGGCGCTGATGCGCATGGCCGTGGCTGCAGTAATCCTGCTCGATCTGGGCATCCGCAGCACCGACCTCGAAGCCCACTACACCAACCTAGGGGTACTGCCGCTGCACGTGCTCTTCGAGCGGGCTTGGAACCCCTACGAGTTTTCCATCCACAACATGAGCGGCCTGTGGCAGGTGCAGGCGCTGCTGTTTCTGGCGGCGGCCGGGTTTGCCGTGGGCCTGCTGCTAGGCTGGCGCACCAAGCTCATGACGGTGCTCTCGTGGGTGATGCTTGTGTCATTGCAAAACCGCAACCCCATGATTGCGCAAGGCGGCGACGACCTGCTGCGCATGCTGCTGTTTTGGGGCATCTTCTTGCCTTGGGGCCGCATGTGGAGCAAGGATGCCGAAAGCCAGCCTGCCCCCGACGATTACACGCACTTTAGCGCGGCCACGGTGGCTTACGTGGTGCAAATTGCGCTGGTATACATCTGCACGGCTTTCCTGAAAAGCGCCCCCGAGTGGACCACCGAAGGCACGGCTATTTACTACGCCCTTAGCCTCGACCAGGTGCTGATGCCGGGCGGGCGCCTGCTCTACCCGCACTACGAGCTGATGCGCTGGCTCACGCACCTCACTTACTACACCGAGCTGCTGCTGCCTATTCTGCTGTTTATTCCGGTGGGCACCGCGTTTTTCCGGACGCTGTTTGTGGTGGTGCTGTTCGGTTTTCACGCCGGCATCAGCCTTACGCTGTTCGTGGGGCTGTTCTTCATCATCAACTTCGCCTCGCTGATGGGCCTGCTGCCCAAGCCCGTGCTAAACTGGCTTGAGTGCAAGCTAGGCCCTGCCACGCAGCGTTGCTCGGGCTACCTAGGCAGCTTGCGTCAGCGGTTGCCCGCCTGGCAGCTGCCCTTGCAGGTGCAGTTGCAGGCCACTTGGCAACCTCGGGCACGCAAGCCCCGCCTCGAGATACTGCCCATGCTGGGCGAAACCGTGCTGTACGTGCTCGTGGGCTACACCATCTGGTGGAACCTCGACGGCATCATTGCGCCCAAATACACCATGAGCGAGCCGCTGCGCTGGTTTGGCTACCAGTTCCGCACCGATCAGCACTGGGGCATGTTTGCGCCGGCCGTGTTCAAAGACGACGGTTGGTACATTTTGGAAGGCCAGGCCACCAACGGCCGCACCTACGATTTGTACCGCAACGGGCGCCCCGTGAATTACGAAAAGCCGTACTCGGTAATGGCGCTGCACAAAAACGACCGGTGGCGCAAGTACTCCGAGAATTACCTGTTTGTAGACAACTCCTGGATGCGGCCGTATTACTGCAACTACATGCTGCGCATTTGGCACCTCAACCCGCGCAACCCGCAGCTGAAGCGCCTCGATGTGGTGTACATGAAAGAAGTGTCGTTGCCGAACTACAAGGTATCGGAGCCGAAGCGCGAGGTGCTTTGCAGCTGCGAGTATTAGCGGCAACGCCCCATCTACCCACCCCATTCCAACCCCTACCCTATGACCAATCACCATCTGGATGTGTTGAAATCGCGCCCGAACCGCGCCACCACGCCCGATTTGCAGTACGTGGCACCCGGCGTATGGGCCTTGCGCAACGTGTTCGTCAACCTGTTTTTTGTGCGCCCCGAGCCTAGCTCCGGCCCCTGGGTGCTGGTTGATGCCGGCTTGCCCGGCGCAGCAGGCAAAATTCGGCACGCGGCCGAAACGCTGTTTGGCGAAGGCGCACGCCCCGAGGCAATTATCATGACGCACGGCCACTTCGACCACGCGGGCGCCCTCAAAACCCTGGCCGAACATTGGGATGTGCCCGTGTATGCGCACCGCCTCGAGTTGCCGTACCTAACGGGCCGCTCCTCGTACCCCCCACCCGACCCCACCGTGGGCGGTGGTGCTATGGCCCTGATGTCGGTGCTGTATCCCAAAACGCCGTACGACCTAGGCAACCGCGCGCACGAGCTGCCCACCGATGGCTCGGTGCCAAACCTGCCGGGTTGGCGCTGGGTGCACACCCCCGGCCACACGCCGGGCCACGTGTCGTTCTTCCGCGACTCCGACCGCCTGCTAATTGCCGGCGACGCCTTTGTGACGGTGGAGCAGGAATCGGCCATTGCCGTGTGGGAGCAGCGCCAGGAAGTGCACGGCCCACCTAAATACTTTACCTGCGACTGGCATGCCGCCCGCAACTCGGTGGAAACGCTTGCCCAGCTGAAACCGGCCATTGCCGCCACTGGCCACGGCGTACCGATGCGCGGCGACGCCCTGCAGCAAGAGCTGGAGCAACTGGCCCGCGAATTCAACCGCTTGGCCGTACCGGCGCACGGCCGCTACGTGCACCAGCCTGCCCAAACCGACGAATCGGGCGTGGTGTCGGTGCCGCCGCCCGTAATCAGCCCGCGCACGCCGCTGCTGGTAGGCGCTACCGCCGCGGTGGTTGGTTTGGCCGCGTACGCCATTCTCACGCAGCGTCGCAACGGCAGCAACAAGCACCTGAAGCGCCGTAAGCAAAACCGCATGCGCCGGCACCACCTCGATTACCCCGAAGCCTACGCCAGCGGGGTGATTGATCCGTTCGCGCCTACCGACGAAGGCGAGTATAACCCCTATCATCCGATTTAGCAGAATTGACTCCAACGCAAGGCGGCCCCGGCAATAGGTATTGCCGGGGCCGCCTTGCGTTGGAGTTGCCATAGCACCTAGGAATGTCCTTCTGCTAATAGCAAATCCTGGTACCAAAAGCCTGCACTAAACGGATTGGGCTCGTTGCGGTAGCAGTCGTTGTTGGCGGTATCGGGGTCGGTGGCTGGGCGGTAGGTGCGGTGCACCTGCTCGCCGGGCGCAATGGCAATGGGTTGGCTGAAGTACGGCGCATCGTACACGAAGCTGTGGTACTCGCCGTTTTCACCACACGGGTCGACGCCGGCCGGCAAATCGCGCAGGAATTGTTCGTCGAGCTCACGCCCGCAAAAGCTCTGGTCGAGGTGTTGATCGTTGACGCACACCACCACGGCCCGAAACCCTAGGTCGATAAACTCGCGCATCACGTCGGCAGCCGGCTTGTGCCAGATGGGGAACTCGGCCTGCCAACCCACGCGCGCCAGCTGCTGCTCGCGGTAGGCGCGCAAATCCTGCAGGTGCAAATCGCCGAACACAGTGGTGCTTAT
The DNA here is from genome assembly GCF_001483135.1 of Solirubrum puertoriconensis. Lineage (GTDB taxonomy): Bacteria > Bacteroidota > Bacteroidia > Cytophagales > Hymenobacteraceae > Solirubrum > Solirubrum puertoriconensis. The sequence continues at coordinate 1,521,050 of NZ_LNAL01000008.1, read as the reverse complement.
GCCTTGCGTGGCCAGGTAACCTAGGGCCTCGGACATGCGCTGCTCGTACACCTCCATGCTGGGCATTTCGGGCAGCCACACCGGCACCAAGGGCAAGCCAATGCGCTCGGCTTGCGCCTCTAGCAGCTCGGCCCGCACGCCGTGCATGGCTACGCGGCGGTAGTGCTCATTGAGGGTGGTAAGCAAGTGCGTGAGGCGCAGGTTCGGGTTCTGCAAAGCGTGGTGCAGGCACAAGGCAGAGTCTTTGCCCCCGCTCCAGCTGAGTACGGCGTTGGTCAAGGCGAATGGTGGTTTACTGATGCAAAGATGCGAATTCGGGCTTTTCGGGGCGCGGCGCTAGGTGCAGTTAGCCGCAAGAACGTGTTAGTGCGTATACAACCGCATACTCCGAATTCTCTCATCCAAAACACTGCCTCTGCTATGTCCCGCACCCCGTACGCGCTAGGCACGGCCTTGCTGCTGCTCTCGGCGCTTGTTGCCTGCGACCGTTCTATGGAACCCGGCATCGACCATCAATTTCAAGACTCATTCGACCGTGCCCCGCATGCTACCCGCGTTGATACTGAGCGCGACAGCGTTTCGGGCGGCGGCAAAGCATATACTCCGGTGGGCACCACCTCGGGCGCCCGCACCGTAGCCGAGGCCGTAAGCTCGCAGCCCGGCGGCGACCCCAATACCTCCAAGTACACCGAAACCGGCACCACCGACGGCAGCAGCACTACCAGCGGCCGTAGCCTCACGGGCCGCGGCACCCGCGACTCCGAAATACCTGCCACCGACAACCCGCCGCAAGCCGGCACTACGTCGGGCCGCGGCTCGCTCAACAACATTCCGCGCTCTACGCCGCAAAACGCTTCGGTGCAGGGCGTGCAAGGCGGTGGCCCGCGCCGCAACACCGACCGTGAAAACAGCAACACGAGCAAGCAGGATAACCGCGATTAGTAATTCCGGCTGCCTTGCCGCTACAAGCCGCCCACCGAACCTAAGGGTTTGGCGGGCGGCTTTTTTGTGACTTCCTACCAAAGCATTCGGGTATAACCCCCGATGTTCCGCGAAAAACAACCCGGTAAGCAGTTGAAAATCAGCATTTATTCTTTGCTACACACGACGTTGAGAGCGGAAAGCGCGGCGTATAATCCAGCCAAACCCGATTCTTTCAATTCTCATCAGCGATAAGCAATGAAAAAGCAATGGTTTCTGCTCGTACTCGGGCTGGCACTTACTTCGGCTGTAACCCTCACCGCCTGCGACGACGAAGATGAAGACAATGGCACCACCTCGGGCTCCACAACCACCACCGGAACCACATCTGGCAGTACAACCGGCACTACCAGCGGTACAACTTCGGGCACTACTTCGGGCACCACCACGTCGGGTACCACAACCGGCACCACCAGTAGCACCACGGGCTCAACCACAGGTACAACCACCACCACTGGCGGTACTACCAGTACTACAACGGGTGGCACCACAACCGGAGGCACTACCGGCGGCACAACTACAGGTACAACAACAGGCGGCACCACCGGCACCACAACTACTGGTGGCAGCACTACCACAGGCGGCAGCACAACCGGCACTACCACAACCGGTGGCTCGACTACCGGCGGTACTACCACCGGAGGCAGCACTACGGGCGGCTCTACTACCTAGGTACAGAGCCACATCGGGAATGAGGTGAGGACAGATGCGCTTGCTGGGGCTGCCCGGCAGGCGCATCTGTCGTTAGCAGCTACAAAATGCCGGAGTGCCAGAAAGAAAATACGGAGGTAATATCATGTAAATATTCTAAGTATAAATATGCAAAAATACGTGTCAATTCAAGAACTCAAATATAGTTGAGCTACGTACAAGCAATTGTAAACCTCCACAACCAACGCACCTCCAACCACCATGCAGTACTCACGTTATCGGGTTCCTTCGGCCAGCGACCGGGGTTCCGCCTCAGGGCAGCGTTTGCATTCAACCGGGAACCAGTCGGGCCACAACCGCTGCCACGGCTACCGCTACTCGCGCCAGAACCGCACAAGCCACGATCCGCGCCACGCCCACGAGCGCGGCCCCGAGCGCCCCGACAACTCCTGGGATACTTTGTAAGCCACGCCTACCTAGGCAGCGCAACTTACCCGCTCCTTCAGTCTCACCCACAAGCATGAAAAAGCCCTGCGCCAGTCTGGTGCAGGGCTTTTTCGTTGGCCTAGGTGCTATTGCTGTTTGGCAGCCCAGGCATCCATTTTGCGCTCCAGTACGGCCAGCGGCATCACGCCGTCCTTCAGCAGTTCGTCGTGGAAGTCGCTGATCTTGAACTTAGCGCCCAGCTGCTGCTCATACTTGCGGCGCAGCTCCTGAATTTTGAGCGAGCCGGTTTTGTACGACAAGGCCTGAGCCGGAATGGCCATGTAGCGTTCTATTTCGGCCACGGCGCCCTGCTCGTTGATGGCTTCGTTATCCATCATGTACTTAATGGCCTGCTCGCGCGTCATGCCTTTGTGGTGCATGCCCACATCCACCACCAGCCGGATGGCGCGGTGAATCTCATCACCCAGGGCACCCATGTACTGGTAGGGGTCGGTGTAGAGGCCTAGCTCCTTGCCTAGGCTTTCGGTGTACAGGGCCCAACCTTCGCCCATGGCGCCGTACCACGCAAAGCGGCGGAACTTGGGCATCTGGTCGTTTTCCTGCTGCAGCGACGTTTGGTAGTGGTGGCCCGGTATGGCTTCGTGCAGAAACAGCGACTCCATGCCCGAAGTGGTGTTGAAGGTTTTGGCATCCAGAATGGGCACGTAGAAGATGCCGGGGCGCGAGCCATCGGGGTTGCCGGGGTTGTACTCGGCTGATGCCGAAGCGGCGCGGAAGGCCTCGGTCTGGCGAATCTCGAACGGCGTTTTAGGCGTGCGGCCGAACAGCTTGGGCAGGTTCGGGGTAATTTTGGCCTGAATACCGCGGAAGGCGTTCAGTACGTCTTCGGGCGTTTTGTAAGGCGTAAAGCGCTTATCGGTGCGCATGTAGTTGAAAAACGCGTTCAGGTCGCCCTTAAAGCCCACCTGGTTTTTCACGCGCTCCATCTCCGTCCGAATGCGCTTCACCTCGGCCAAGCCGGTCTGGTAAATCTCGTCGGGTGTTTTGTCGGTGGTCGTCCAGGACTTTACGTAGTACCGGTAAATGTCGGGCCCGTTGGGCACGGCCGCAATGCCGGTGCTGGTGCGGCTCTTGGGCAGGTACTCCGTTTTCAGGAACTGACCTAGGCGGCGGTACGTGGGCACCAGCTCGTTGCTGATGGCGGCACGATAGGCCTCGGTAATGCGCTTGCGGTCGGCTTCCGAAACACTCGCCGGAAACTTGTTGATGGGCCCATAGAACAAGCTCTTGCTGGGGTCCGAAACCACCATGGCTTCCATCTGCGGAATCATCTTTTGCACCAGCGGGCGAGGCAGCACCACGCCGGCGCGCATGCCGCGCCGGAAGTTGCTGATGGCCGTATCGGCCCACACCGAGAAACCGCGTACGCGGCCCAGCCAGTTGTCGTAATCCTCGGCGGTTTTGAAGGGCTGCACGCCCTCGCCCGAGCCGTACTGACCCATGGTGAGCGGTAAGCCCCAGAACTGCTGGTACGGAATCATCCAGGTGTTCAGCTTTAGCCCCTCGAGCTTGGTTTCGAGGTCGTACTTGAAGATGTCGTAGCTGATGCGGTCGTTGTCGGAGAGCTTTTCGCGGTCGAACTGCTGCAGCTCGCTCAGGTACTTCTGGTAGAACTGCTGCAGGTTTTGCCGAAAGGCCACCGTGCCGTCGTTGGGCAGCTGGTCGTTGTAGCGGTTGTCGCCCTGCGCGGTGGCCTCAAGCGGAAATAGCTTGGAGTTTTCTTCCCAGTAGCGGTCGAATACCGAACCTAGGTTGTTGGTTTCGGCCGAGGCAGTTTGCTCGCCGCCGCCTACCTGGGCTTCTTTCTGGGTTTGCTGAGAACAGCCAATCAGCAAGGCACCGGCCAGCACGCTGGCCGCTATCGTACGTTTGTTCATTGGAGAGGAGGAGAAATAGCGCCTAAATCTAACCGCTTTCTGGCGTGCCGAAAGCGGTTTTTCATATCCGCGTGTCAGCAATTTATCTACCCTCGCTTCTGGCCTTAGGTACCTGCCGGGTACGCACAACAAAAAAGCCCGTGAGGCAATACCTCACGGGCTTTTAAGCAGGCCAGCTTAGGCCCTTCTCCGGGTTCTAGTCGCGTAGCATGGTTTTCTTCGTGAAGGTACCGTTGCTGGTCACGGCCTGCACAATGTACACCCCGCCAACGCCCTGCCGCAGCGGAATCTGGCGCGAAACCAAGCCGGTAGCACCGTCGGGCATTACTTCGGTGTGCAGTACGCGGCCCATGCTATCCATTACGCGAATGGCGCGACATACGGCGTCGGTGCGCATCTCCACAATTAAGTTGCCGGGCGTGCCGTAGGCGCTTAGCTCCTGCTCGGCAGCGCCGGCTTGCACGGCCACTACCTGCGAGGTGGTAGCGGTGCCATCAAGGTCGGTTTGCTTGAGGCGGTAGTAGTTTAGGCCGGGGCGCATGTTGTTATCCACGGCGTTGTACTCGCGGCGGGCGCTCGAGTTGCCAGCGGCGCGCACGGTGGTTACTACGTCAAAGTTTTTGCCATCATTGGAGCGCTCCACGGCAAAGTTGGCCGAGTTTTTTTCTGAGGCCGTTACCCACTGCAGTTGCACCTGTTTGTTGGTGTAGCGGGCATTAAAGCTGGCCAGTTCTACGGGCAATGGGGTGCTGGCGCAGGCATTCACGGTAATGTACTCCTGCACGCGCGGGTTGCAATTCATGCCTTCGGTGGCGCAATCGTTGGGTTGGCCCTGCACGCATACCCGCAGGCCGGGGGCAAACAGGCCGTTGAGGCCGCCGTTGCCTTGGGTGAGCACGCAGCCGCTTATCGAGAGCGTGCCCGTGCCCATGATGCGGGGGTTGCCTTGCGTCACCATTAGGTTGCCGTCGATGTCGATTTCGGCACCGGGGGCCACCATCAGGTCGGATTGGTTGGCGAGCGAAATGTTGCAGTCGGTGCTCAGGTTTGCCGTTGAGCCTAGCTGGGCATCGGCCTTGTAAAAGCTTACGCTGTACACGTCGAGGGTGCCATCGAGCTGCAGACGCGTCATGTCGGGGCCGGTTTGCTCGCCGAAATACAAGTTGTGCGCGTTGGCTTTGTCGGTGAGCGAGCCGGTGCTGGTAATCACCATTTTGGCGTTGTCGCCGGTTATGCTGTAGTCGATATCCAACTCAACGGCCGAGTTGATAACAATGATGTTGTCGCTGGCATCTTGGCCGTTGCGCTGTTGGCTGTTGGTTGGCGTCAGGCTGCCGTCTGATTTACCCGAAATAACCCAGGTGTTCGGGTCGCTCCACTTACCCCCACCCGGTTTGGAGGTGTAGGTGCACTGGGCTTGGGCCTGGGTAGCGCCAACAACGGAAGTCAGAAGAAAAGAAAGGTAGAGTATGGTGGATTTCATGTGAGTACAGGCTTTGGGAAAACATGCAGTTGAAGTGTTTCATGTTCTCAGGGTTTTATGCTTTCGCATTTGGTGCCTGTTACGCTATGTATTATTATTGGATGCACAAATAGGATTACAAACTATTTACGTTATATTTATTAATTATATATTCAAATATTATATTAGTCTATTATTATTACATGTCACGTTCTTTACTTAGTCCAGATAATCAGTGAGTTATTTACTTACAACCATATTGACCCCTGCTTATACAGCTTTGATTATCAGTTGCAAAAGCTCCTTTTGCACCCAAAAAAATTTGCTAGGCTAGCACTTCCAAGGCAGCCCTAGCAGCCCCTCTCTGCCCGCGTATCATGAGTAAATACCTAGGCGCATAGTGTCCCAACACGCTCTTAGGTATTGCATAATTATTCCGCCACCCGGCGACAGTAAAAGCATTACCCAACCTGCATAGAGGTAAATAGTGGAAGCGACTACAAAAGCCGAAAGGCCCCTTGCATATCCATTGCAGGGGGCCTTTCGGCTTTTGTAGTTAATAGCTTTAGCGCACCTAGGCGCTGCTACTTTTTGTGCTGCTTCAGGTACTCGCGGGCTTCGCGGTACTCGGGCGAGTTACGCGGGGCCTTGTCCTTTACTACGTTGTAATAGCGGCGGGCAGTAGCTACATCGGAGCGGTCGGAGGCAATGCGGGCCAAGTGCCGGTGCGCCAGTACATAAAAGCCCTGGTCGGTTTCGCCGGTGCTTTCGGCAAACACAATGCAACGCTGAAAGTAATCGGCAGCCTTTTCGGAGTTGTCGTAGCGGTGCTCCATCAGCCAGCCCAAAAAGTAGGTGGCGTAGCGGCCGCTGATGGCTTCGTAGCCTGGCATGCCTTTGTTGAGTTTCTCAAGGATGTCGCGGCTAACCCGCTCGCACTCATCGTACTCGCCGCGGTTGTAGCAAGCCAAGGCATAGAAGCGCTGAAAGTAGGCGTTGTCGGGGTAGTTGGTAGCTAAGCTGCGCGAAACGGGCAGGGCTTCCTCGGGCTTGTTTTCATCGTTGTACAAGATCTTCATCAGGAAGAACTTGGCCTCGGTGCCGGTGTAAAAGCCATTGTCGGCCACGTTGCGCAGCTGCCGCAGCCCTAGGTCGCGGTTGCCCTTCGGGAAGAACAGCATCACCGGGCGCAGCAACGGGTAGTTTTCGGCTATCCACACCTGGTAATAGTTGAACAAGGCCTGGCCAAACAAGAACTCCGGGCTGAGACCGTTTGCCTCTTGGCTGAGCGCGAGGTAATCGAGGGCCTGCTTGCTGTACACGGTGGCCTTGCGCCAGTTGGCACGCTCAGCGTTCAGGCGGGCCGCAAACCCATAAGCCGCCGACAAGAAAAAGCAGGCCTCGTAGTTTTGTTTGTCCTGCTTATACAAGGTTTCGCCTTTGCTGATGGTGGTATCCATATAGGCGAAGAAGACCTTGTCGAACTGCTTGGTTTGCACGTTGCTGGGCACAATTTTCCACCACTGGCTCAGGCCCAGCAAAAAGTACGGCATGGGGTGCTCGGGGTAGCGGCGGCGCAACGAGCGGAATTGCTTTTCGGCCTTGTCGTACTTGAAGTTGTAGAGGTTGCGCACGGCTCCGTCCAGCTCCAGCTGGATTTCCTTGTCGAGCAGCAGCCAGCTTTTGGTGTTGATAGCACTGGGCGACACCTCCACGTTTTCGAGCTGAATGTTGCGGATAGGTGCCTCGCGTTGCTTGGTAGTGTCGGCGGGCCGTTGCTGCGCTTGTGCGCACAGCACGGCCAGGCTACCTAGGGCAACCAAGCAAAAGCGCATCCAAACCAAGGAAAAGCGTTGGGACATAGAAGAATAAGGGCGCTCCGCTCCTACAACGCCCAAAGGCGCCGCTAGCGTGCATGGGTGCTAACATACGGCTGAGCCCGGCCGTGTGGCTAATGGCTGAGCTAAAATCCGTGCCAAATTAGCTTTCTACCGTCCAACCGATGGGCTGTGGGCCTTGGCCGGCGCGGGCAAAGGCGTAGCGCGCCAGCGGCTCTACGCGGTGGTAGCCATCGAGGCCGCTGATGCACACATCGGCCACAGCCCCTAGGTGCAACGAGCCGTCGGGCTGCAACACCTCGGGAGCCAGGTACACGTGCTCTACGCTGCCGATGAGCAGTACCGTGCCGTTTAGCCGGATGGGTAGCTCCTCTTGCAGCCGCAGCCCCACGCTAATGTGGCTTTCGGCCACGTAGGGCGCCGGAAAATCGTCGCGGTACACGGGCGTGAGGCCACACGCGGCAAACTCCGACTCCTCGCGGGCGAAATTGGCCGAGGTGTAATGCGCCGCCCCCACAAAACCTTCGTGCACGTGGTTGATGGTGTAGCAGCCCGTGGCCCGGATGTTCTCGTAGGTGTGGCGCGGCACGGTGGTGGGGCGCGTTACCATACCCAGCACGGCCGGGTCGGAGCCCAGATGCACCACCGAGCTGAAAATGGCCACGTTGGTAGCGCCGCTGGCATCGGCCGTGCCGATGAGGTTGGCCGGCTTGTAACCCGTGATGCTGTTGACGAGGTTGAGCCGGTAGATTTTGTCGAAAGCCTGGATATCGGCGGCGGTGAGGTGGTGCATGTGCTGGTAGCGTGATAAGATGCGGAACAGGTGCACTACCGCCCCCCCGCAGCTATTGTTTCGGGCCCGATGCAACCACAGGGCCATCAACCCCGCGAAGGCACCGTGCCTTAGCTGGCACTTGGCCCATCCGAAAACACAGCCAACTCCTTCATTAACACCTCATAATAGCAAAAGCCCGGCCTGTGCGTTGGCCGGGCTTTTGCGCTGGAATGTTGCCTTGGGTGCTTAGCGGCGTTGGGCGGGCTTGGCAGGCTTGGTAACCATAGTGCCAAACGCCCCTGCTTTCTCGAAGGACTGAATTACTTCGTCTTCCACCGGGGTACGCTGCACCACGGGGTTGTTGGCCCAAAACTCCGGGTCGTACTTCACGCTCCGGATGGCCTGCAGGTCGTTTTCGTTGGCGCTTACGCGGGCGTAGCGCACGTTGGTAGGCTTCTCGGTAGTGTCGTAGAAGAACGTAAACGACTCCACATTAATGGCTGCTTTCGGCATGTTGGGGCGCACCAGGTCAGTAGTGAGGTTTACCTGCATGTGGTCGAGGGCGGCTACCGGTTCGTCGGTGTCCTGAAACACCATATCAATGCTCAGCTTGGAGTTATCCACCTTGTAGCTGGGGTTGCTGAGCGTGGTGGTGAAGTTGGGCGTACTGAATTTGTAGCGCTTCACCTTGTAGGTTTCCACGTCGATCCACACGGTGCCTTCGGCCTTGTATTTTTTTACCTCGGGGCGGGTTTCGAAGTTGATTTCGGCCACGCCGCTGCTGTCGTCGCCGAGCACGCGCACCAGCTCCACGTTGTAGTTCTTCACCACGTTGGGGCTGAACAAGGCCAGGCTCACGGTGCTATCGGCGCGCGGGTCGTACAGGCCAAACGACTTGGTATAGAGCGAGAAGTTGCTGAAGTTCATGGCCGCCTGCTTGCCGGCAAAGCGCCCCTGCGCAATGGCCGTACCCTCGATGCGGGCCGGGTTGGTTTTCACGTTCCAGATTACCTCCTGCAGCTCGGTGGGCGCGTTATCGATGCGCGTAATCTGGCGGTAGAAAGCCTGGCCGTAGTACTTCTGCCCGTAGTTGCGCTGCATCTGCCGGAAAGCCCTGTCGACCAACTGATAGGCGTAGCTGCCCACTTTTACCTCGGGCAGCGTAATGGCTGTAGTGGCCAGCGACACCTTCAGCGGCTGATCGGTGCTGGTAACGCGCACGGTGTCGCGCACGTGGGCAATTTCGCTGAATACCAGCGTTTGAGGCAGCTTCGATACGTTCAGCTGAAACTCGCCGCTTACGTTGCTGGCGGTGCCTTTGGTGGAGTTTTTCACGCCGATACTCACGAAGGGCAACGGCTCTTGGGTGTCCTTATCCACCACCACCCCGCGAATGATGTATTGGGCCTGCGCCGGCGCCACGGCACCTAGGGCAAGCAACAAAGCGAGCAGTGCACCAGCTATAAGCCAGCCTACGTGCGAAAGCAACCGGCCAAATACCGCCGTGAGGAAATGAGATGAAGCCAAAACTGCGAACGGTTGTTGATGGAGAACTGAATAGGCGCTTGCTACAACGACGGCTTGCCCTGAAAACATGCGCCGGTGCTGCAAAAATACAGCCACCCCGCGCAACGCTCTGCCATTTGGCCCTAGGTAGCTTGCTGCAAAACCCTGCCCGGCACCCAGGCGGGTTGCCTGCAAGGCATTTACAGATGCTCGCCGCAACGCCAGCAAAACTCGGCATCGGGGCGGTGCTCCCCGGCCTGGCATACGTGGCATACTACCTGCTTAAAAGCGGGCGGCTGCGCGGCCGGGCGGCTCGCGCTAGCCATTTGGGCCGATACAATACCCGTAGGCACCGCGATAATGGCGTAGCCCATAATCATGAGCGCCGAGGCCAGGGTGCGGCCTAGCATGGTTACCGGCGAAATGTCGCCGTAGCCCACGGTGGTAACCGTTACAATGGCCCAGTAAATGCTTTGCGGAATGCTCGTGAAACCGTTGTTGCCTCCTTCAATCACGTACATCAGCGTGCCCACGATAATTACAATGGTGACAACGGCCGTCAGAAACACCATGATCTTGAATCGGCTGGCCTTCAGGGCATCTACGATAAACTCGCCTTCGCCCACAAAGTGCCCGAGCTTGAAGATGCGGAACACCCGCAGCAGCCGCAGCGTGCGAATAACCAATAGGTATTGGCTGCCGACAATTACGAGGCTGAGCAACGTGGGCACAATGGCCAGAAAATCGATAACACCGAGCAAGCTGAGTGCATAAGACAGCGGCCGGCGCACCACCATCAGCCGGGCTAAGTACTCGATCAGGAAAATGCCCGTGAAAAACCACTCGATGGCGCGCAGCAGTTGCCCGTAGGTGGCATTGATGGAGCGCACACTCTCCAGCATCACGGCTAATACGCTCAGCAAAATGGCCCACAACAGCGCCACATCGAACGCCCGCCCCGCGGGGGTATCGGCTTCGAAGATGACGCTGTAGGCCGTGCGCCGCCAGCCCGATGAAGAGTCTGCAGGGCGAAGTTCCATGGGCAATGCTACCAAGCAGGTGTGATGCACCTAGGGCGTGTACGCGAAACGATGAGCTGTGGCTTACGCGGGGCGGGTTGGCATGTCCAAATTAACCTACTTAAAGTGCACCATTTGCCGAGCAATTGCGTATACCTAGTTCGCAGCCACCCACTTGGCTCGCCGGGTATCTGCCTTTACTACTTACCGCTATGATCAACCATCCGATTCATCCTGCTTCCGACTCGCACGTGGGCTTGCCCCCTGCCCGCCCTGCCGATCCGCTTCGCTCGCCGCGTCCGCGCCGTTCGCAGCAGCCTGGCCAGGCCGAACCCGAAACCGCTCCCGAACGCACCCAACCTGCCTCGCCCGGCTTCAAGATGAGCCGCTGGTGCTAGGCCAGTAAGCCTGATAAAAAATGCCGGGGCGGCCTTCCTCCTGTTTTCAGGATGGAGGGCCGCCCCGGTGCGTTGTTGCCGCTACAATGCCGGCGCCTGGCTTGCCTCGCGCTGGGCGGCAATTTGCCTGGCAAATGCTAGCCATTCGTTGCGGTTGGCGGGTACGCCTGCCAGCTGCTGGCCCGCGGCATCGGTAAGCGTTACCTCAAGGGGCTCCGCGCCTTCATTGTGCGCGTTGGCGGGTTGCAGTTTGGTGCGGCGCAGCATTTGCAGGCATTGCTGGCGCTCCTCGCCGCGCAGCACCATCTCGCCGCTTTCTTCGCCTTCTCCATCGGAGGTGCGGTAGGTAAGCTGAATAAGCTCGGGCTGCACCACGCCTTGGATCACGCTCATGCCTTGGTGGGGCGGTGGCAGCGCCGGGTTGCCCGCGTAAAGCTCGAAGGCAACGGGCTCTTTTTGCAGGCCGCTGCAAGCACTAAGCAGCAGCGCCACACACAACAGCCCTAGGTAAGCAACACGATTAGGTATCGACATAAGCAGGCTGAATTGATGAAAGCGTGTCTTCTGATTACCAACTACCTAGCGGGCTTGCGCTACCGCGGCAGGTTTCACCTCAAAGGTAAAGATGCTGCTGCCGGCTAACCCGGTATTCGAAATTCCCTGCACTACCACTAGGTACTTACCGCCTTCGTCGCCGGTGTAAAAGCTTAGCTGCTGCGGCTGCCCGGCACTGGTACTGATGTTGGGGTTCCAGTACAGCAACTGCCGAAGGTCGGGCAGGCGGCTTTGCTTCTGCTGCTCCGTTTCGTAGCGCGGGGCGTAAAACTCCCGCTCCCACTGTAGCCCTTCGTACTCCTGCACCAAGGCGCGGGCATCGGGTTGGGCACCGGCCATATCGCCCTTGTAGCTGATGTAGCTCACAATGCCGCTGTACGTAAGCGGGCCGTGCAGGTACCCACGGGTAACCACCTCCAGGCGCTGCACCTTTAGCGGATCAACCTTCATTACCCGATCGGTGTTAAAAAACGGCACCCCATCCACGAGCACCATGGGCTCGTCGCTGAAGATGGTGCGGTGGCCGTTGTCGACTACCATAAAATGAAAACTGCCTTTGCGGATGCGCACCTGCACGCCGGGCACGTACTCGCGCATTACTTCCTCCATCACCTTAAATCGGGTGTAATCGTCGAGGCGGTAACGTTCGTCGCCGCGCCCGAAAAAGGCCAAGCTGTCGGTGAGCGGCTGCGCATAGGGGCTCAGCGCCTTACGGAAATAGGCATTTTGGGCCTGCACCTGCACATGGCGCTGGGTTAGATCGGCTCGGTGTTGCTCCAATAAGCGCACAGGCGGCAACGGTTGCTCGGCGTGGTTGGTAGCAAACGGATTAAGCAGCTCGAAGCGGGAGGTGCTGTCTTGCCTGAAGTTGGTTTGCAGCACCAGATTTTTGGTTCCGTATAGCTCGCGCGCTTCAAACCGCACCAACCCTTCGGCGTTGCTGATGCCGTTGTACAACCGCACCTGTCGGCTAGGAGCGGCCAAATATGCCGGAATACCAGCCATCGGCGCGCCGGTTTGCTTGTTCAGTACCCGCGCCTCAATCAAGTGGCCGTTCAGCTCGGGAGCGTGCGGCATGGCAGGTAGCGTGCCGGCTAATACTGCCTCCCACCGAAAGCGCCGCCACCCTTGCGTGAGCATCAGGTTGTCGGCCGCTGCATCAGCTTCGGGCTCTGCCGATTGAAAGTAGTAGCCAGGATTTTCGATGTGGCCCTTCAGCGCCGAAGTAAGCCATAAGTACGACCGAATATCAGTAGCCGAACCTGGCGCTGCCAGCGAATCGAGGCGGTACACGGCCATGGAAAGGCCGGCGGCGGCTGGGCGACCAGCGCCATCGGCCGTGGCTAGCCGCAGGCTTACTTTGTCGCGGGTGGCATACTGCGGCTTGTCGGCGGCGGCATCAATAACCAAGCGGCTGTTGGGCCGGTGGAAGTACAACCGCTCGCAAATGGGCCGCCGCTGCTCATTAAATACGGTAAAGTGCAGCACGCCTTCGGGCAAAGCGGCTTTATCGAGCACGACTTGGGCGTGCCCGTTGGCCAAGCGTACGCTTTGCGCAAAAAAGGCTTGTTGCCCGGCGTGCCCCAGCACGTACAACTCTTCATTAGCGGCGCTGGGCGTGTTGGCGGCTACCGATAGGCTGAGCTGCCCAGAACCCGACCGGGCAACGCTGAGTACGTAGCCTTGCTCGTACACGGCAGGCAATGCACGGGTTAGGCTCTGGTCGTTGGCGAGCTTTAGCACGGCCGTATAGCCGCTACCAGCCTCGGCGGGCGTAAACGAAAACTGCCCCATGCCGTGCCGCAGCGTAGCAAAGCGTGCCACCGGTTTGCCCTGCTTATCGAGCAGTACGCCCTCGGCTGCCAGGCCGCGGCCCGTGTGGTCGGTAACCTTAAAGCCTACTGTGCTCGGCAGGCCCTTTACTAGGTTGCCGCCTTCGGGGAAGAACTGCACATCGTGTGTGGCGGTCCTGGTGGTATCGGCGGGCAGCTTGGCGGCAAAGGTGTTTACCACCGTTACGGTACTGTGGAAGAAGTACTCGGCCCCAAAGTTCTTCATCCAGTTGGTGTAAGCCCGCACCGTGTAGCGGCCCGCCGGCAGCGTAGCCGGCAACTGAAACGAGCCGTGCCCAACGGCATCTTTTAAAGCGACTTTGGTTTGCAGCACGGGCTTTTTACGGCCGTCGAGCACCTCCACGTAAGCCACGCGGCTCATCGGCAAGGGCCGCTGCCGCGTACCCTCCACAGCGTACAGCTTGTACCACATAATGTCGCCGCTGACGTAGGTGGCGCGGTCGAGGTGCAGGAACAGCTTCTCATGCGCATCGAGCTTGCTGTAGTTCTCAAATGCCTGCCGGATGCTGGTTGCGCCCGTTGTTTGTGCTTGGACACCGTGCCAGGCAGCCATACCAAGTATGGCACTTGCTACGGCGGCGCGCCAGCGCCCTAGGTGCAGTGTGTGCCCTGTTGTGCTCATTAGCGCCAAAAGCTTGGTCGTTTGTTCACGCCCCGCTCGCGGCAGTCAATGCATTTACGGGCCGAGGCGGTGTAGGCTATGAGAATGCCCCGGTCGTTGTACACGGGCTCTACAGGTTGCACGGCGGGATTAGAAAAGGCCGCATCGGCATCGCGCACCAAAAAAGTATCGAGCAACATGCAGTTCTCGTAGCCGGTTTTGTAGTAAATCCTCCACTCGTTGGGCAGCGCTTCGTGGCTGATGAAGATGCGCTTTTCGGCTACGGAGTACGCACCTACAAAACCCAGTACGGTTTCGCTGGCGTCGGAAAGGCAGCGTACGTTGCCGGTTACCTGCGAAGGCAGCGGATCGAAGAGCGTACCAATGCTTTCAGTGTTTTTGCGCAGTTCATCCCAATAGGCGTATTCTTCGGGCGTTTGAGCATATTGCTTCACCAAAACACTGTACTTCAGACGCAAGCGGGTATCGGTGCGCGGAATTTCCAGCAGTTGCTGCCGCGACACCACATCCTGGCTTAAGGGCGTTGTATTGAACAGGCGAATGTTGCTGCCAACGGAGTTGGCCCAGCAGCGGTAGATATCCTCTTGTCGGGTTTGCATTCGGCCATTGACAAACTCCAAAATCGAGCGGTGAGCCGAGGTAAACTCCCAGGTTTCCTCCAGCCCCCAGCGGTAGTAGCGACTTTGGTTGGTCGCGTCTTGGGTGCTCACGCTGATTTGTACCCCTTGCCCACCCAGACGCCACTCCACGGTATCGATAGCAGGCGTAATCTTTACCGGGGTGTAAGCCGAGGCGTACTCCTTGCCGTTGCTGGTGTAAAAATGCAGGCGGTAGCGCGTGCCGGCCCCTAGGTTTAGCGGAGCCGAGGTGTAAGTACCAGGCGCGCTTTCCGTTAGGGTTACGCTGCTGCCTCCCTCCTGCTCAATTAGCACCCGGGCACGCGTTTCGGCGGGCGGCTGCCCTTCGGTGCTGAGCTTGAAGGTGCGCGAGAGTTTGATGGTGCTCACGCCCCGGCTGTTGATGAACCCATCAACCACCACAAAGTTGGTTTCCACCTCGTCGATGTCGGGCTCGAACGGGTCGATGCAGCCGCCCATTAGCACCCACAGCAGCGCCCAGGCAAAGGCGCGTCGGAAGTAGCTTTGTTGGCTTGTCATGTCAGAAGCGGAAGTTGTAGGTGATGGTAGGAATGGGCTGCCCAAAGACCGACAGCTGGTAGCCTTTGATGTTGCCATTCACGGATTTGTAGTAGATCGAGAATGGGTTGCGGCGCCCCGTCAGGTTGTACACGCCCACCGTCCAGGAGCTGTGGGCCAGCTTTTTCACCTTGTGGTTGCCCTCGATGTTCAGGCCAATATCGGCGCGGTAGTAATCGGGCACGCGGTAGGCGTTGCGGTCGGAGTACAGCACGCGCATCGAGTTGCCCACGTAGTACTTGGCCAGCGGCAGCGTAATGGGCCGGCCGGTGCTGTAGGTAAAGTTGAGCGAGGTGCTGAAGCGGCGGCTGAAGCGGTAGTTGCCGATCATCGTCACGTCGTGGGGCTTGTCGAAATTGCTCGGGTAATACCTCCCGCCGTTAATCATTTCGGCGGTAGTGCCGCTGTTTACGCGCACCAAGGAGCGGGAGTACGTGTAGCTGATCCAGCCGTTTACCTTGCCCGTAAGCTTGCGCACCATCACCTCCACGCCGTAAGCCTTGCCCTCGGCGTTTACCACATCTTGCTCGATGGCCGGGTTGAGCAGCAACGTCGCGCCGTTCCGGAAATCAACAAAATCGTGCAGCCGCTTGTAGTAGGTTTCTACCGAGGTTTCGATGGTGTTGTCCTTAAAATTGCGGTAGAAACCTAGGGCTACCTGGTCGCCCACTTGCGGGCGAATGTGCGCGTCGCTCAGCTTCCAAATGTCGGTAGGCGCCATGGTAGCCGTGTTCGACAGCATGTTGATGTACTGGCGCGTGCGGTTATAGCTGGCTTTCACGGAGGAGTTTTCGGTGAGGGCGTACTTGGCCGATACCCGGTACTCCGGCCCGTGGTAAGTTGCCAGCACTTGCCCCGCGCGGTAGCGCACGGTATCCGTCAGGGTGTTATCGGAACGGGGACCTGCGGGCGCATACTGCCGCACGTTGTTCGGGCCTAAGGCATTGAACAGCGAGTACCGCAAGCCCAACGACACCGAGAAACGCGGCGACACCTCGATGCGGTCAGAAACATACAGGGCGCTTTCCAGTCCCTGCTCGCGCTGCAGCACCTCCGGGGTAATCAGAGACTCGCCACCTAGGGGTTGCAGCTTGCCCGGCGCAATGCGGTAGAGCTGCGTGCTGCCGCCAAACTCAAAAGTGTGGCGCGGGTTGTGGAAGTAGCTAAAATCGAGCTGGGCCGTGGTTTGGTTTAGGTCGAAAGCCAGTGCCGAGGCATTCACCGGAATTTTGCGACTGCTGATGTCGTAGCCATAGCGGCTGTAAGTAGCCGTAGCCACACTGTACAGCCGGTTGTTGAAGATGTGCTTCCACTTCAGGCTCGCGTTCTGGTTGCGGTACTCGTAAGTGGTATCCGAAGCCAGCCTGAACCGGTCGCGGCTGATGTAGCCGGTGGCGTAGAGCGAGTTTTTGTCGTTGAGGTCGTTGCTGACGTGTGCGCTCAAGTCGTAGAACGAGGCCGAGCTTTCGCGGTAGCTGCGGTTGGGCAAGCGGTGCAAAATCCAGTCGGAGTACGACGAGCGGCCGCTCACGATAAACGAGGCTTTGTCTTGCCGAATGGGCCCCTCGAGCGTGAGGCGGCTGGTGAGCGGCCCAATGCCGCCCGCCCCGCCAAACTTTTTACGGTTGCCGTCGCGAGTAGTAATGTCGAGCACCGACGAGAGGCGGCTGCCGTACTTGGCCGGAATGGCGCTTTTGTACAGCTCCACGTTCTTCAGAATATCGGGGTTGAAGGCCGTGAAGAAGCCGAACAAGTGCGAGGGGTTGTACACCACCGCATCGTTGAAGAGGATCAGGTTTTGGTCGGCCGCGCCGCCGCGCACGTTCAGGCCGGTGCTGCCCTCGCCCACCGATTTCACGCCGGGCAGCGTCAGCACCACGCGCAGCATATCGGCCTCGCCAAAAGCCGTGGGCACCTGCCGGATGGTTTTGATATCCAGCTTCTCCATGCCCATTTGCATGCCGGCCACGTTCTTGTCCTTCTCGGCCTCAATTACCACCTCCTTCAGGGGCGTAATGTCCTCCTCTACTTCAATCTCCAGCTTGCCATCGTTGCGCAGCGCAATGGTGCGTTTGGTGTTCTTGATGCCGATGCCGCGCACCAAAACGGTGTGCCGACCTAGGGGCAGCGTAAGGGAGTAGTAACCAAACTGATCGGTAGAGCCCCCAACGGCCGGCGACTCCACGTACACCGTAGCGCCGGGCACCGGCTCGCCCGTTTTGCTTTCGCGCACGTGCCCGGCCACCGTGGCTTTGCCGCTGGGGTTGCTGCCTTGCCCAATTGCGTATACCTGGCTTTCGGCCTGGCGCCGCGATTTGGGCCGGTTCAGGCCGTCGAGCGGGTCGTCGTCGCCGGGCGAGCCAGCGGCAGTGGCGTTGGTTTCGTTTTGCCGGAAATAGTTCGCGGCCAGCTCCGTCTGAATGGGCTGCCCCGAGGTGATGTATACCCGCTGTTGCCCATCGATGGCATAAAAAAGCTCGCGCGGCTTCAGGATGCTCTCCAGTACCTCGGGCAACGGCTGGTTGCTGGCACCTAGGGTTACCCGAATGCTGTCGACGGCGCTGGGCTCGAAGTAAAAGCGGTAGGGCGTTTGGCGCTCCACCTCGCGCGCAAACTGCTCGAAGGGCGCGTTACTGAATTGCCCATTAATTAGCGGAGGCGCTTGCTGCGCCAGGCTGGGCGCGGCATTGCCAAGCAACACTGCCAGCAGCCCAATACTAGCCAGCCACCCCTTAGCGGTGCGCTTCGGCTTGAAATTGTTTTGAACGCTCATCGGGCAGCCGCTTGGGTTAAGCCGTGGTAGTACTTAGCTAGCTGCACAATGGCCTCGGCGCGCTTTTCCTTCGAGAACCTCAGCTTTTGCTCCGCGGCGTATTTCTTCAGCTCCTTTTTCCGGTCGCTGAACAGGGCCAACACCGAGCCTTTCTTGCTGACGGGGTAGTACCGGTTGCCTTTCTGCAAATAGTAGCGGTCGATATCGATAAACTCCTGGTAGCTCATCCGCTGCCCCATCCGAATCTGCAAATTCTTGCTGTGCTTTGCCAGCACCCGCAGTTGCGGCCCGCCCTCGTAAAGCAGCTCGTAAAACCCCGTAGTCACTACATCGGCAGCAGCCGAGTCGGCCACGATGCGCACGAAGCGGTGACCATCAATTACAAAGTGTTCTACCCGCTCGTCGACCAACCGAAACTTGGCCGGGCTGTTGTAGCTGTTCACGAGCAGGGCGTCCTGCTTGGCGTCGTACTGCATGGCCAAGCCAGTAAACTCGTACCCGTCGTAGAACACACTGCCGGGCAAGTCGTTTTTCGATTTGAAAAACTGGTGCCCTTGAGCAGTACCCGAGGCGTAGTTTACGTACTGCTGCCCGCTGTAAAGGGCCGCGCTGCTACCCACGGTTTCGCGGTAGCGCAGGTGCATGTGCTCCATGGCCGAAGTGAGCAGCGTAGTGTCGGGTGGGGCTACTGCTGTTTGGCCAAACACCCAATTGCTGCACAGCTGTAGCGTAAGCAGGGTGCAGCTGGCAAGTAAAGGTTTCTTCATTGGCAATCGGCAGGCTGCGGCAAACAGAAAAGCAATTCGTGATAAGATGCGCCGGCCGCTTGGCTAGCGGCTAATTGCTTCGGCCTCAACCCAGACGCAACCATTCATGATCTATGAGCAACAAACATACATGCTAGGTTGCTTTTGGGCGGAGAAAAAGCGCGGCTCACCACCGAGCACGCAAGCCCGAGGGCAATTGGCGGCGCCATGCCCGTTCTGCAGTGCAGAAAAATCTGGTCTGGGTTGCTGGTTTACCTCGCCTTGCCTCTGATATACCCAAGGTAAGCCAGGCACCTAGGGCCCAAGGCAACCTTTACCTGCACCATTCGGGTTAACTTCGCACCGTACCACTTTCCCACTCCGCTTTGCGCCTCCACAGATTTCTCCTGTTGATGCTGTTGGTGCTTGGGCCCTTGGCCCTCACCGCGCAACACCGCAAGCAGCATTCCGCCAAAAAGAAACCCGCTGCTACTCACACTTCGGCCAAGCGCCCGGCTGGCAAAGCTGCTCCGGCGGCCAAACCCGCCAGCAGCGCCAAAGCCACTGCCAATGGCAAGAAGCCCACGCAAGCCAAACCGGCGGCCGAGACTCCGGCCTTTCTGCAGTACCTGCACTCGCCGTGGGTCGATTCGGTGATGAAGACGCTTACCCCCGACCAACGCGTGGCGCAGCTGTTTATGGTGGCCGCGTACTCCAATCGTACCCGCGTGGATGAGGACTCCATCTCGGCGCTGATCCAGCAGAACGGCATCGGGGGGCTGATTTTCTTCCAGGGCGGCCCGGTGCGCCAAAGCAAGCTACTGAACCGCTACCAGGCCCAAAGCCGCGTGCCCTTGCTGGTGGCCATGGATGCCGAGTGGGGCGTGGGCATGCGCCTCGATAGCGTGGTGCGCTTTCCGTACCAAATGACCCTAGGCGGCGTGCGCGACAACCACCTGCTCTACGAAATGGGGCAGGAAGTAGCGTACCAATTCCGCCGCTTGGGCATGCACGTAAACTTTGCGCCGGTGGTCGATGTGAACAACAACGCCAACAACCCGGTAATCGGCTTCCGCTCGTGGGGCGAAAACAAGGGCAACGTAACCGAGAAAAGCTACCAGTACATGAAGGGCATGCAGGACGCGGGCATCATGGCCGTGGCCAAGCACTTCCCCGGCCACGGCGACACCGACGCCGACTCGCACTTTGCCCTGCCGCTGATCCGCGCCGACCGCCGCCGCCTCGATTCGCTGGAGCTGCGCCCCTTCCGCTCGCTCATGAGCCGCGGCCTGGGCGGCGTAATGATTGCGCACCTCAACATTCCGGCGCTCGATAGCACCGGCACGCCCTCCACCCTGTCGCGCCGCATCGTAACGGATATGGTGCAGAAGCAGATGGGCTACCAAGGCATCATCTTTACCGATGCCATGAACATGAAGGGCGTGACGAGCAAGTACCCGCCCGGCGAAGCCGATGTGCGCGCCATTTTGGCCGGCAACGATATTCTGGAATTCTCCAAAAACGTACCCAAGGCCCTGCAATCGGTACGGGCCGCCATCGATTCAGGCCGCATCAAGCAGGCCGACATCGACATTCGGTGCCGCCGCGTGCTGGCGCTCAAGCAGTGGGCGGGCCTGAACAAATACCGACCCATCGAGCTGAAGAACATTACCGCCGACCTCAACAGCCCGCACGCTCAGCACGTTTCGCAGCGCCTGCAGGAGCTGAGCATGACGGTGCTGCGCAACCAGCGCAACTTGCTGCCGCTGCAGCGCCTCGATACCCTGCGCATCGCCACCGTAACCCTAGGTACCAAAGACACCACCGATTTCCAGCGCATGGTGGCCGACTACGCCCCGGCAACGCACTTTTCCATTCCGGCCAACGCCACGCTCGACGACTTGGCCAAGCTGCGCGAGCAGCTGCGCCCCTACAACCTATTGCTGGTAGGCCTGCAAAACCTTGGGCGCAACCCGGCTACCAGCTTCGGGATTTCGCCCGAAGAAAACGTGCTGATGCGCGAAGTAGCCGCCCTGAAAAAGAAGATGGTGGTATCGGTGTTTGGCAGCGCGTACGCCGTGTCGAAGCTGCGCGACGTGAACACCGCCGATGCCATTGTGCTGGCTTACCAGGAAAGCAAAAACGCGCAGGAACTAGCCGCGCAGGTGATTTTTGGCGGTGTGGGCGCTACGGGCAAGCTGCCGGTTTCGGCCTCGGAACGCTACGGCTTTGGCACGGGCCTGACTACGCAAGGCGGTATCCGTTTGCGCTACGCCCAGCCTGAGGCCGTGGGCATGAACAACAACCTGGAAGCCCGCGTCGATTCGATGATTAACGCGGCGCTGGCGGCCAAGGCTTTCCCCGGCGCCGAGGTGCTGATTGCCCGTCAAGGCACCGTGGTGCTGCGCAAAAGCTACGGCACGCACACCTACGATGCCAAAGCCCGCCCCGTGCGCAACACCGACCTCTACGACCTAGCTTCGGTAACGAAAGTGGCAGCCGCTACCCCCGCCCTGATGAAGCTGCAGGACCTAGGCAAGTTCAGCCCCGAGCAAACGATGGGCTCGTACTTCGACTTCCTGAAAGACTCGAACAAAAAGGATCTGAAGATGCGCGACGTGCTGACGCACCAAGCTCGCCTTAAGGCCTGGATTCCGTTCTGGCAGAGCTACACGCGCCCCAAAGGTGTATTCAGCCGTTTGTTTGCCAAGTACCCACACGAGCCGCTGAAGCTGAAAGCCAGTGAAGTGCCCGAAATGAGCCGCCGCTTCTTCCGGCCTGATTCGTCGGCGCGCTTCCCACTGCAGGTAGCCGACAAAATGTGGGCCCGTAAGGATATGCCGGAGCGCCTGAAGAAATCCATTGCCGAGTCGCCGCTGAACGAGAAGCCCGGCTACGTGTACTCCGATTTGTCGTTCTACCTCTACCCGCAGCTGGTGCAGCAGCAAACCGGCAAGCCGTTCGAGCAGTTCCTGCGCGACGAGCTGTACCGCCCCCTAGGTGCTACCACGCTAGGTTTGCACCCACAGCGGCGCTTTGCCAAGCAGCGCATTGTGCCCACCGAGTACGACTCGCTGTTCCGCAAACAGCTGCTGCACGGCACCGTGCACGACGAAGGCGCCGCCCTACTGGGCGGCCTTTCGGGCCACGCCGGTCTGTTCGGCTCAGCCAACGATTTGGCCAAGCTGGTGCAGCTCTACGCATGGAACGGCAAGTACGGCGGCCAGCAGCTGCTCAAGCCCGAAACCGTGCAGGAGTACACCAAATGCCAAAACTGCCCCGACAACCGCCGCGCCATCGGCTTCGACCGCCCCGCCGCCAACCCCTCGGTAAACTCGGCCAAAAGTGCCTCGCAGCTGAGCTACGGCCATACGGGCTACACCGGCACCTACTTCTGGGTCGATCCGCAGTACGACCTGATGGTGATTCTGCTGACGAACCGCGTGAACCCCACGCGCCGCAACAATAAGATTACCGAAATGAGCGTGCGCTCGAACCTGCTGCAAACGGCCATTGAAGCCGTGCAATCAGCCCGCCCTAAGGTGGAAACTACGGTAGAGGAGTAAGTTTATCTACCGCTGCCAAACGCAAAACGCCCGGCCAAATGGCCGGGCGTTTTGCGTTTGGCAGCGGTGCGCACCTAGGGCAATTTACTGCTGCGTGGTTTTCATTTTGGCCTCGATGCTGCGCTGCAGTTCGGGCAGGTTTTCCTGCATGCGGCGCTGGCTGAGTTCCATACCAGCTATCATTAGGGCGCTTTGCTTGCCGATGAACTTCTGGCCCGTCGAGGAGCTGTAGAACTTCGTAAGGTCTTTTAGCTCCTTTTCGCTGAACTCGCTGGCGTACAGCTGCACCATGTCCTCCTTCAGCGAAGCCCACCCCATGTATTTTGTCAGGAAGTTGCGCATTTCGGGCTCCACGGGTTTGAGCTCGGGGCGCTGGGTCAGCTGGGCCGTAAGCATTTGGTCGAGGGCCGAGTTAGTATTCTTCTCCATCTGCATGGCCAGCATCAGGTCTTCGGCGGCTTTGCGCTGCCCGGCCGAAACAGCCGCCGTAGCGGTGCTGCTCGGGGCCGGTGCCGTGGTCTGGGCCAGTGCGGCCGGCGCGGCCAGCACTAAGCCAGCGGCGAGAATCAAAAGCTGTTTCATGGTACTTACTACGCAGAACGCCACAAGGGCGGCCATGCTGCTAAGTATTTTCCTAGGTGCCAGAGGCGGCTTTGCATCGCGGCTAAGTACGTATCCTTAAGAGCACTACAACTTTCAAATCCGGACAGCCTTTTGGCGCAAACAATTGCGAAAGTGGTAGCAAGCTCAACAATTGCTAAGTACCTTAAGCAACCTTTGCCCCCGGTTCAGCATCTGGTTTACTGACGGCGCATGACAAGCTCCCGTTCGCGCACCCCGGCTGTGCTTTCTGGCTTGCTCACATGCATATGCGATTTACTCGTGTGCGTTTGTGGCCGATGTTTGTACCGTTGCTTTACCCGCGTCCGCTCGCCTGCTTCTCGCCTTCCTCAACATCCAGCCATGCCCCTGCTCTACCCCCTTGTGCAACGCCTGCCTCTGCTTGGCTCGCTGATGCTTACGCTGCTGCTCGGCGCGTGCGACAGCGTAATGCCGGGTGCCGAGAGCGAGGAGCCGACGCACTACACGCTGAGCCAGCAAGAGCAAGCCTGGACGACGCCCTATCGCCTAGGCGAAGAGTGGCGCTTTGTAAACCAAGCCGGCTACGAGCGCCGCTACCAGGTAAAAGGCCTCTCTGATAAAGACCAACCGGGCATGGCCAGCAAAGGCGCGCGCGTGCAGTACTACCAGCAAGAGGTAGGCACCCGCCTCGAGCGCGTCGATTCGGCGTACTACGAGCGTGCCGATGCCGCCCGCTTTGCAGCCTCGTTTACCCTAGGTGCCGCCGCTGGGCAGCAGCCCTTGGAGGCCGCCCTGCAGTGGGGCAACCTACAACTGCCGCTGCCCGTGGCCGAGCTCGAAAACCAGCAGACACTGCCCGCGGGTGTGCGCCTGCTACCGAGCCTAACCGCAGGAGGCCGCATTTTTAATAACGTTTTGGAGTACCCCACCCTGCAGCCAGCGGCCAACCAAGCCGCCGCGGCCTGGCAGGTGCAACGGGTTTACTATACCAAGGAATACGGCGTCGTGCGCTTCGTAGAGGCGGGCGGCACCGTGTGGGACCGGCTCTAGGAGTCGCTCCCGAATAGTGAGTGAAATGGTGAAGCAGGCGGCTCGTTTCGGGCCGCCCGCTTTGCTTTTAGGGCCTGAGGATTCCGGACCACCTAGATACAAAAAAGCCCGCCCCAGGACGTGGAGCGGACTTTTTACTGGAGCTTATGGCATCAGACCTTAATGATGATGCGCTTGTGGTACATCCACCACAAAATGCCCAGCCATATCAGGATAAGCGTAACGGCGCCGGCGAGCGAGGCATTTTCGGGCACCCCGAAGTTGGGCACGAACAACGTTTGGTACAGCCACTCCTTCAGGCCCACCTCTTTGCCGCTGCCGGGCAAGGGCTGCTTGATGAGGTTGAGAATGCGCGGTATCAGCCCCGACAGAAAGAACACGGTAATGGCGTTGACGCCGTACACCAGGAAGGGCTTAATCCAGCCGCGCCAGCCCTGCACGTCGCAAATCCAGTACAGGGCGGCCAACGCGCTGATGGCGATACCGCCGGTGTAAAGCACGTAGGAGCTCGTCCAGAGGCTTTTATTGATGGGGAACCAGCCGTTCCAGATCAGCCCGAGCACAATCAGCAAGGCCCCATCGACGAATAGCCAGGCTACTTTTTCGGCGGGTTGTACGTCGCGGCGGCGTAGCCACTGGGCGGTTATCACGCCCAGCAAACCCGTACCCACGGCGGGGAGCGTGCTCAGCAGGCCCTCGGGGTCCCAGGTTTTGCTCGACTTCCAGAGGTGGGCTTCGGTAAGCAAAGTGCGGTCGAGCCAGGCGCCTAGGTCTTGGCCGGGCAGCAGCGAGGCGGCACCTAGGCCGGGCGCGGGCACTAACTGCAGCAGCACGTTGTAGAGCACCAAAATGGCGCCCAGCAACCCCAGCTGCGTGCGGCGCCCGGTGTACAGAAAAATGGTGCTGCACAAAATGAACACCAAGCCAATGCGCTGCAGCACGCCCGGAATGCGCACCGTATCAAACTCGAACTTGGGAAACAGCGCCAAAAACAGCCCTAGGGCAAACAGCACCGCACCGCGCCGCACCACCCGCAGCGTGGTAGCCCCAAGCGGACCGCCCTGCCGCTTCACGCCATCGAGGGCATACACCAATGACACGCCCACGATGAACAGAAAAAACGGGAAGATGAGGTCGGTGGGGGTACAGCCATTCCAGGCGGCGTGCTCGAGCGGCGCGTAGATATGGCCCCAGTCGCCGGGGTTGTTCACCAGAATCATCGCCATTACAGTGATGCCCCGAAATACATCGAGCGACACCAACCGGCCCGGCTGCGACGCCTCGGCCAGCGGCTGGGTATGGGTGGTATCGAGGGCGGCTTGGGTGGTGGTTTGCATACTGTAAAGAACGAAAATTAGCTTAGCCGAAGCTGCGGCAACCCTGACTTTGTTACCCCAAAACTTTGGGCCTAGGTACTGCTGCCACACACCGCCCTTGGGTACTGCGGCACTTAGGAGTTGTACCAAGCACAGTTGCCATTGGGCAGGTGCCAACCTTGGCTTGTAGCTACCTTGGCTATAAGCATCGGCTATCTATATCCTTCGTTTTTGAGTTCCGCTAAATACCTCGTCCGCGGCGCATGGCAAGACTGGCACATCTGAGTGCGTACTTTCACGTACTATCGTAGTTACCGCGCCTATGCCTCCTACTAATTACGTATTAGCCCCCGATATGCTGCCGGCTTTGGTGGCGGTGTCGCTTAGTGCCTTGCACGTAGTGCGTCCCATCTACAACGAAGCCAGCACCGAAATCGTGGATTTCGCGCTGGAGTACCTAAACCCAGCCGGCCAGCGCATGGTAGGATTGCCCGAGCACCCGGGCGGCACGGTGATGTCGCGCTTTCCGTACAGCGCGGCCTGCGGCATCCTGGGTTTTTACCAGCGCACTTTTCAATCGGGCGAGCAGCAGCATTACAAAGTAAATTACCAAGCCGATGGGCTCGACAATTATTACCACTTGCAGGCCCAGCGCAGCGGCGAAGTGCTGGTGGTAAGCTTTACCGACACCTCCGAGCACGACCGCACCCCCGTGGAAAAAGCCTTGCGCGAAAGCCAGGCCCGCGAGCGAACCATTAAGCAAGAAATTGAACACGAGCGCAACGAGCTGCTGCGTTTTGTGGAGCAGGCTCCGGCCGCGGTGGTGCTGTACACCGGCCCCGACTTCCGCGTGGAGCTGGCTAATTCCGCTGCGCTAGCCATTTGGGGCCGGCAGTTAGCCGATGTGCAGCACCGGCCCGTGTTCGAGGTGATGCCCGAAGCCGCCACCGACGATGTCGTTGCCATTTTCAATAAAGTATACACCACGGGCGCACACTACTCGTCGTCGGAGCAACTTACGTACATCGAACGCAATGGCCGGCGCGAAAGCGTGTACTGGAACTTCGTTTTTCAGCCCCGGTACCGCTCCGATGGCAGCATTATCGGCATTTTGTCGTTGGGCACCGAAGTTACTGCGCAGGTGTTGGCGCGCCAGCAAGCCCAAGAGCTAAACCAGCAGCTGGAGGTGCATGTGCAGCAACGCACCCTCGAGGCGCAAGCTGCCCGGGCCGAAGCCGAGCGCCAGCGCCGGCAGTGGGAGCAGCTGTTCAGGCGCGCACCGGCGGCCATCTGCATTCTGCAGGGCCCAGAGTTTGTGTTTGAGTTTGTGAACCCCGTATACCAAGCAATGTTTACGGGGCGCGAGTTGCTCGGAATGCGATTGGTTGATGCGCTGCCCGAATTCGCCGACCATCCCCTCCGAGCGATTCTGCAGCAAGTGTACAGCTCTGGCCAAACCTTTGAAGGCCGGGAAGTGTTCGTGCCGCTGGCCCATACCGCCGGTGGCCCCGTGGAGGACACTTATTTTGACCTCACCTACCAGGCCCGCCACAACGAAGAAGGCCAGATAGATGGTTTGGTGACGTACGCCTACGACGTAACCCAACGTGTAATGGCACGGCGCGAGCGGGAGCAACGCCAGCAACAGCTGAACGAACTGTTTCAGCAAGCGCCGGTGGCCATTGCCATTTTTCGGGGCCCGCGCTACATAATTGAGCTGGCCAACCCAGCCGTGTGCGCTATTTGGGGGCGTACGCAGGAGCAAGCCCTAGGCACGCCGCTGTTCGAGCTGTTGCCCGAAGCCGCCGGCCAAGGCTTTGAGGAGCTGCTCGACCAGGTAATGGCCACCGGCGTACCCTACGTAGCCAACGAGCTTCCCTCCTACATCAACCGCCACGGCCGCCGCGACCTGGTGTACTGGAACTTTGTGTACCAGCCGCTACACCAGAACGACCACAACCAGGAAGCGGCCATTACGGTGGTGGCTACCGAGGTAACCGAGCAAGTGCTGGCGCGGCAACAAGTGCATGCCCTAAATCAAGAGTTAGCCAGCATAAACGCAGAGCTGCGCACCACCAACGACGAGCTGCAGGACACCAACGCCCTGCTTACACGCTCCAATGTTGATTTGGACACATTCGTGTACACGGCCTCGCACGACCTAAAAGCGCCCATAGCCAACATTGAAGGCATTTTGCTAGCCCTGCGCGAGCAGCTGCCCCCAGCTGTGCAGCAAGATACCTGGGTAGCACAGCTGCTCGATATGATGAAGAGCACGGTGGCGCGGTTTCAAAACACCATTGCCCAGCTAACCGATGTTTCGAAGCTGCAGCTTGCGCATGCCGGCCCCACCGAGCCGGTGCACCTAGCCGCAGTAGTAGCCGATGTGTGCCAAGATCTAGGCTCGGCCTTAAAGGCCAACGCGGCGCAACTCCACATTGAGGTAGCGCCCGATGTGGTCGTGTTGTTTCATCCGGCCAACCTGCGCAGCATCGTTTACAACCTGATTAGCAACGCCGTTAAATATTGCTCGCCCAGCCGGCAGGCGCAAGTGCGTGTGCACGCCGAGCGGCGGCCGAAAGCCGTGGTGCTCACCATTGCGGATAACGGCCTGGGCATGAGCCAGCAACAGCAAAGTCAGCTGTTCGGCCTGTTTCAGCGCATGCACACGCACGTCGATGGCACGGGTGTAGGGCTTTACATCGTGAAGCGGCTGGTAGAAAACGCTGGCGGCAGCATTGCCGTGGAAAGCCAGCTCGATGTGGGCTCCAGCTTCGCCGTTACGTTTCGGGCCTAGGTTGGGGTAACCAAGGCTACTTCGGCAGCAGCGGCCGAGTGCCACAAATTGGTTGCTGATTGTTACTCCGCCCACAATAAAACGGCCCGCCTAGGTTCAGGCGGGCCGTTGTTGCCAAAGGCATCTGGGTTAAATATTCGGGTCGTTGGGCGTGGCCGAATTGTTTTCGCGCTCCACCCGCGGGTACGGGAAGAAGTTGCGGTTGCGCTCGGTGTTGGCCGCGCCAGGCCCAGGCCGCCCAAAGCGGCGGCTGTCTTCGAACCGCATGCCCTGAAAAGCCAGCTCTATTAAGCGGTTGCGGTAGATATCGAGCAGTATGGCCTCTTGGGTAATTGGCCCCGAGTAAGGCGCCAGCCCGGCCCCCGGAGGCGCTATCGGCTGGTTGTTGGAGTTCAGCTGCGTGGCCGCTGTGCTGGTGCGCACGCGGTTGAGCTCGGTTACGGCGTTGGTCAGGTCGCCTTTGCGGGCGTAGGCTTCGGCCCGAATCAGCAGCATCTCGTTGGGCACATACACCGGAATGGGCGCGCTGGCAGCCGTGTAAAAACCCAAGCCGCGGTTTTGGGTAGCCGTGGGGTTGAGGCGCACATAAAACGGAATGCGCCGGTCGCCGGCTTCGGGGGCCAGCGCGCCCGTTAGCCCCAGGTTGGCATCGGTGGGCTCGAACACGTTGCGGTTACCAAAAGCCGCCTCGAACAACGGGTTGCGGGTGTTTTCATCAAAGTTGAATACCGAGCGGCTGGTAGGTGAAACGCGGCCGGCAGCTGCTATGGCGCGGTCGTAGTCGCCGGCCATTAGGCTGTAGCGGGCAATAAGCGCCTGCAGGGTATTGGCCAGGTCGATACCGGGCACAATTTTGCTGTTGAAATCGGCCGAAACGGGGTTGGCAGCCAGTTGGGTAGCGGCGGCCTCTAGTTGCGTAATGGCCGATTGCAACACCTCCTGCCGCGGTACAAAGGGCACATTGTTGCCCGTGGTTAGGGGTGCCTGCTCGAAAAACTGCGCCTGGGTACCTAGGGCCAGCGCCCGGAAGATAGACGCATACGCCACGATACCGCTGCGCGTGCCTAGGTCGCCGGCGTTGCCGGCATTGGCCAGCACCAAATCGGCGTTGGAGCGCACCAGTTGCGTTTGGCTCCAGAGGTTACGCACCACGCCGTTGTCGGTGCGCAAACTGGTGTTGCCCTCGCTCACGTTAAACTCCTCAATGTTGCCCACATTCAGGATGGCCAGCTCGCGGGTGGTGAGCCCCCCGGCGGCCACTTTGTTGTAGAGCACACTCAGGGCGCCGCCCACGGTGTAGCGGTATTGCAAGGCGTTGCACACGGTAATCAGGCCGTCGGACGAAGCCAGCACGTCTTGCTGGCGGGCGGCGCTGGGGTCGAGGTATTCTTTGTCGCAGCTACCCAGGCCAAAGCACAGCAGCGACAGCAGCAGAATGTATTTTTTCATGACGAAGAGCCAAATGAGGTGGAGTTAGAACGAGGCCGAAACCCGGAGCTGGTAAGTGCGCGGAATGGGCACGTTGCCAAAGTCGATGGCGCGCAGCAGGTCGCTGGTGCCGCCGGCGCTGGTTTCGGGGTCGAAGCCATTATAATTATCCCACGACACGAGGTTGCGCCCAATCAGCGACACGTTGAGGCTGCGAATGAGCGGCGTAAACGTGGGCAAGTCGTAGCTCAGCGAAGCTTCGCGCAGCTTCACAAACGAGCCGTCGTCAATACGAAACTCCTGCGTGTTGTACACCGCGAAAATGTAGCCGCGCGGTAGCTCGCCCCGCAGCTCCTTTTCGGCCAAATCACCTAGGCCTACCCCCTGCCGCGTGCGGTAGTCGGCGTTAAACACATCCACGCCCTGCACTGCATCGAGCAGTATGCGGGCCGAAAGCTTTTTGAAGGCTACGTTGGTGCTGAACGAGCCTGTCCATTTGGGATTGGGGTTGCCGATTACAATGTTGGCAATGGCCGTGCCGGCGGCGTAGCTGGGCTGCCCGTTGCCCTCGCGGGCTGGGTCGAAGGTGGTGGAGCCCACTGCTTGGCCGCGGGTGCGCTCGTCCTGCGGAAAGCCCTGCGGCGTGAGCAGCAACGAGCCATCGGGGTTGCGGGCATAGCCCGAGCCGTAGAAAACGCCCACCGGCTGCCCGGCCAGCAGGTACACGGGCGCCCCGGCTACGTTATCAATCGAAATGGCTTGCTGCAGCCCACCCGAGCCGGGCAAATCCACGATTTTGTTGCGGTTGCGGTTAAACAAGGCCGTAACATCCCAGCGGAAGTTGGGCGTGCGTACCGGCGTGGCCGTAAGCTGCAGCTCCACGCCCTTGTTCTCGATGCTGGCTACGTTCGTTGTAATGGTAAGGCCGCCCGAAGAGGGCGCCACGTTGCGGTTGGCCAACAGCTCCTGTGTTTCTTGCCAATAGGCCGTGACGCCCAGCCCGATACGGTCGTTCAAAAACCCTAGGTCCCCGCCTATTTCCAGCTCAGTCAGGCGCTCGGGCCGCACTCGGGGGTTGGCGAGTCGGGAGCTCGGCAGAAACGTGCTCCGCCCCAGAAAAGGCACCGGATTAAACTGATAGAACCGGGCGTAAGAGTCGATGCCGGACAAGTTACCCGCCTGCCCATAGCTCGCGCGCAGCTTCAGCGTGTTAAAGGCCTTGGCGTAGCTGGCGTTCTGCCAGAGCGCCAGATCCGAGAGTACCAGCGAACCGCTGACTTTCGGGTAGTACTGGTTGGTTTCGGAAGGCGAAAACTTCGACGACCCATCGCGCCGCACGGCGGCAGTTATAAAGGCCAGGTTACGAAAACCCAGGGTACCTTGCACGTAAACGCCGTTCAGGCTGAATTGCTCTGGAACGCCAAAAGTTGACTGCAGCGTGTTGTTGGCAGCCCCGCTGATGGTACCAATAAACGGCGTAAGGTTCTGGCCCCGGGCTTGCGTCAGCTCCAGTTTGGTATACTGGTAGTTGTATCCGGCCAGGATGGTGGCTTTAAATTGTTCGCCTATTTGCCGGTCGTAAGCCAGGTTCAGGTCGGAGTTGATCTGCACCGAGTTGGCTTGGGCATTCGAGGCAAAACCGAAGGGGTAGCGCGCCAGTGGCAGGCCGGCTTGCGCTTGGTACGGGTACGGCCGAATGTAGCTCTGCCCCGCTTGCCCGTACACATCGGCCCCAATCAGGTAGTCCACCGAAAAGCCTTTAAAAGGAGTCAGTTTCAGCTGCACGTCGCTGATGGTGCGGTTCACGCGCTGCGTGAAAGTCATGTCCTCGATGGTCGAGAGCGGGTTTACGCGGGTGGGCTCCACGGCCTGCAGGTTGCCGTTGGCATCGCGCTGGTTGATGTCGTAGATATTGTTGGTGATGTTAACGGAGTTGATGGGGCTGTAAAACACGTTGCCGTTGGCTTTTTCGTCGGCGTCGCTGTTGTTGTAAGCTACCCCGGCCGTTAGGCTGGCCCACTTGGTAATGCGTTGGTTCAGGCGTGCCCGAATGTTGTAGCGCCTGAAGTTGGTGCCTTCGATGATGCCCTGGTTCTGGAAATATCCCAGCGACACAAGAGCCTGCGTATTCTCTGTACCGCCCGATATGGACACCCCGTTATCGGTACCGTAGCCCCGGCGGAAAATGTCATTGAAGTAGTCGTAACGCTGCACATCTACCAGATTAGAGGCCAGCTGCGTGGTTACGCCCGCCCGGTTGATGCCGATGGTGGTGGTGCCGGGGTTGGCGGCTACTTGCGCCGGCGTTACGCCGCCAATGGTGTAGAGGCGCAAATCGCGGAAGCCAAATTGCTTGCCGAAGGTATTTACGGGCACCGATTTACGCAGCTCGTTTAGGTTGACACTGGCGTAGGCCGATACCTGCACCTCGCCGGTACGGCCCCGCTTGGTCGTAATCAGCACTACCCCGTTGGCCGCACGCGAGCCGTAGATGGCCGCCGCCGCCGCTCCGTTGATGACGTTGATGCTCTCGATGTCGTTGGGGTTCAAATCGGCCAAGCGGTTTTGGCCCACCTGCGCCGTGCCCACGTCGTTCGACAAGGCCAGCTGCGACACGTTGGTGCTGTTGTTGCTGATGATAACACCATCGATTACATACAGCGGATCGGAAGGCCCCGACAGCGACTTAATGCCACGCAGGCGCACCGAAATAGAGCCCGATGGGTCGCCGGAGTTTTGCACGATTTGCGCGCCGGGCACTTTGCCCTGCAGCGAGTTCAGCACCGCACCTGTGCCGCTGCGCGTTAGCTCCTGCCCCGATACGGTACTGATGGCATTGCCCAACTCGCGCCGGTTGGTGCTTACCGTGGAGCCCACCACTACCACGTCGTCGAGGCTTTGGCGGGCCTCGCGCATGGTTACGTTGGTGGTGATGCTGGTGGTGCTACCTAGGGTAAGCGAGCGGCTTTGGGCCGTGTAGCCAATGCTCGAAAACGTGAGGCTGTAGCTGCCCGGCGCCAGCTGCGCGCTGAAGCTGTAATTGCCGTCGGCATCGGTAGAGGCGCCTTGCGTGGTGCCGCCCACCAACACCGTGGTGCCGGGCAGGCCCTGTCCGCGCTCATCCGTAACGCGGCCTTGCAGGGTATATGTCTGCTGCTGAGCGTAGACTTGGCTGGTAGTACCTAGGCAGAGCAATAGGCATATTGCGAGCCAGCTCCACAGCAGAGGCCGCCTCGAAAGCGAGTAGGTGTTGGGCATAGTTGACAGGGAGTATGGTGTGGGAATGAAAAGCTACTCTCCGTCAATTTATAATATTTTACCTATTTAAAATACAAGTATTGCGATTATGAATAAACCAACTGAAAAGCTCGGCCTTTCGCTACCAAAACCCAGCTAAACAAGGCATTGTAACTTCGCTACCGGCTTCAGAGCAAAGCCCCTAGGTACCGCACTGCTGGGTGGGCACCTAGGGGCTGCTGAGCTACTGCGTAGGGGCACCCAGCGGGGCTAGTATTTCCAGCGTACAAAGGCCTCAATGCCTTCGTACTCGGGCAGGCCTAACTGGTCGTAAATTTTGGCGGTGGTGCGGTTGCGCTCTTCGGCTCGCTGCCAGAACTCGCGCTGGTCGGCCCCCGGAAACAACGGCCGGTCTTTCTGCGACTGGTGCTTGAAGATGGCGCGGCGCTTGCGCGTTAGCTCTTCGGGCGATATGGGTACGGCCATTTCAATCTGGTCGATGTCCCACTCCTGCCACGCGCCGCGGTACAGCCACACCCAGCAATCCTTTAGCCACTCGGTGCCTTCGGCTTTCAGGCGTTCCACGGCCTGGAAAATGGCCGACAAGCACACGCGGTGCGTGCCATGCGGATCAGATAAGTCGCCGGCGGCGTAGATCTGGTGCGGCTGAATCTTGTTCAGCAGGTCGATGGTCAGCTGAATGTCTTCTTCACCTAGGGGCTTTTTGCGCACGCGGCCGGTTTCGTAGAAAGGCAAATCCATGAAGTGCGCATTCTCGTCGGGAATGCCCGCCAGGCGGCACGCCGATTTAGCCTCGCCGCGCCGAATCAAGCCTTTAATCTGCTGCACCTCAGGGGTGTCTACCTGCCCGGGCGCTTTCTGGCGAAGCGAATCAACCACCCGCTTGTACAAGCTCTCGGCTGGTTTCTCGCCGGGCAAACCTAGGGCGGCGTCGTAATCGGCCACAAACTCGGCAAAGCGAATAGCCTCGTCGTCGAACACGGCAATGTTGCCTGAGGTCTGGTAAGCCACGTGCACGTCGTGGCCCTGGTCGACGAGGCGCAGCAACGTGCCGCCCATCGAAATTACGTCGTCGTCGGGGTGCGGCGAGAAGATGAGCACGCGTTTGGGGAACGGCGTAGCTCGCTCGGGCCGGTGCGAGTCGTCGGCGTTGGGTTTGCCGCCAGGCCAGCCGGTAATGGTGTGCTGCAGCTGGTTGAACACCCGAATGTTGATGCCGTACGCTTGGCCCGATTCGGCCAGCAAATCCGACAGGCCGTTTTCGTTGTAATCCTCGTCGGTGAGCTTCAGAATGGGTTTTTGCAGGTGGCGCGCCAGCCAGGTTACGGCTTTGCGCACCGTGGCTTCGTGTTGCCAGTTCGAGCTAATGCCCGCCAGCCACGGCGTTTTGCGGGGGCTCAGCTCGGCGGCGGCGGCCTCATCGAGCACCACCTGCACGGCGGGGTGGCGCTGCAGGTAAGTGGCGGGTACCGAGTCGGTGGGTTCGCCTTCGACCATGCGCTTGATTACGGCGGCTTTGCCTTCGCCCCAGGCCATTAGCACAATTTGCCGCGCCTCCAGGATGGTGCCTACACCCATCGTGAGGGCGCGGCGCGGCACATTTTCCTCGCCATAGAAATCGGAGGCCGCATCGGTGCGCGTAATGTGGTCGAGCGTGATAAGGCGGGTGCGCGAGCTAGCTCCCGAGCCCGGCTCGTTGAAGCCGATATGGCCCGTGCGGCCAATGCCTAGCAGCTGCAAATCGATGCCGCCAGCTTCTTCGATATCGGCCTCGTAGCGGCGGCAATACTCGGCTACCTCCTCCTGCCGAATGGTGCCGTTGGGGATGTGGATATTCTCGGCCGGAATGTCGACGTGGTCGAACAAGTACTCGTGCATAAAGCGCACGTAGCTCTGCAGCGAATCGGGCTGCATGGGGTAGTACTCGTCGAGGTTGAAGGTGATGACGTTGCGGAACGACAGCCCCTCTTCGCGGTGCATGCGCACGAGCTCCTCGTACACCCGCGTGGGCGACGAGCCAGTAGCCAAACCTAGTACGCAAGGCCGGCCTTCGCCGTGGCGCTGCCGGATAAGATCGGCGATTTGCTGGGCCACTGCTACCGATGCCTGCTCCGAATCGGAGTAGATACTTACGGGTACGCGCTCGGGGGTGATTACGGGATGCATAACGAAGTGGGGGATGGTAGACGCCGGTAATGTAAACGCTTTTGGGTGCCCTCCGCAACCGTTTGCATACTTCTGTTGAGTCAACCCCATATTTAACCTTGACTTAACCCAACTGCGGGCTTAGCTTTAAACCCACTTTTGTGCCGCATTGGGTTTCTTGGGTGCAGTTTTCAACTCGCCTTATACACGGTTGATTTCTCATTTTCTTGCTGATTCGCCTCTATGTCAGCTGTTTTCATCCCTTGTTGTATTGCGGCACCTGCTTGTTCTGAAGCGCACCTGCGCGCGGCTATATAGTCGCGCGCTTTTCATTTTGGCCTTTTTCCCCACCTATTCCCCCCTCCACTCAATGAAGAAATCTTTATGGTCTATCATGCTGCCCGGCGTACTGCTGGCGCAGCAGGTGCAGGCCCAGCAAACGCGCACCGTTACCGGCGTGGTAACGGCCGCGGCCGACCGCACGCCCCTACCCGGGGTGAACGTGGTGGTAAAGGGCGGCACCACAGGTGCCCAAACCGGGGCCGATGGCAGCTACTCGCTGCAGGTAGCCCCGGGCGCCACGCTGGTGTTCAGCTTCATTGGCTACAATACGCTGGAGCGCACCGTGGGGGCCGATGGCAACATCGACGTATCCCTGGAAGCCTCCTCCACTACCCTGCAGGAAGTACAAATTACCACGGCCTACGGCATTCAGCAGGAGCGCCGCGAGGTAAACTACGCCGCGCAGCAGGTAACCTCGAAGGATATCATTGAAACGCGCCAGACCAACATTGTAAACGCCCTGCAGGGCAAGGTGGCCGGCGTGCAGATTACCTCTTCGGGCGGTGGCGCCGGCGAAGGCGCCAGCATCGTAATCCGGGGTGGCAACTCGCTTGATGGCGACAACCAACCGCTGTTCGTTATCGACGGGATTATCATGGATAACTCCTCCTTTGTGGAGTCGACGGCGCCGGGCGGGGGCTCGGCCTTCAACGGCATCCTAGGTCGTTCGGTAGCCTCCACCAACCGGGCAGCCGACATCAACCCCGAGGATATTGAAAGCATGACGGTGCTGAAAGGCCCAGCCGCCGCGGCACTTTATGGCTCGCGCGCCGGCAATGGCGCCGTTATCATTACCACCAAGCGCGGCCGGGCAGGTGCTACCAGCATCAGCTACCGCACGCAGTTTTCGGTAGATGAGGTAAACCGCCTGCCCAAGCTGCAAGACCAGTACAAGCAAGGCGCAGGTGGCGTGTTCGACCCCACCACGCGCAACTCGTGGGGTCCGCGCTTTGCGCCCGGCGAGCAGGTGTACGACAACGTAAGCAACTTCTTCGAGAAGGGCACCTCGTTCCAGAACTACCTCACCATGTCGGGTGGCAACGACAAGGCCAACTTCATGGTATCGGCCTCGCACCAGGATACCAAGGGTGTAACGCCGCAAAACAACTACGACAAAACCACCGTGCGCCTAAACGGCCAGGTGCAGCTGTCGCCCAAGCTGGGCGCCTCGGGCTCGGCGCAGTACCTGAACTCGGGCGGCCGCCGGCCGCTGCAGGGCCCCGGCTTGTTCGGCGGTACGGGCGGCTTTTTCGTGAGCTTGCTGAACTGGCCCCGCAACGACGACGCCAGCAACTACCTGAACCCCGACGGCACGCGCCGCCGCCTCACGCCGCTATCGGTAGGCACCAACGACGCCGACAATCCCTACTGGACGACGGAGTTCAACCCCCAAACCGACCGCACGAACCGCGTAATTGCCAACACGCAGCTCACCTACGACCCGGCCAAGTGGTTACGCCTGAGCTATAACCTAGGCACCGACGTGTACACCGAGAAGTTTCGCTCGGTGCGCGCCGTGGGTACCTCACAGCCCAACAACCAGAACGGGGGCATTGCCGAAACCACCAACTTCGTGCGCCTGCTGAACTCCAACTTCCTGGCCACTTTAACCCACGACTTCAGCGAGAATGTGGGCACTTCGCTGGTATTCGGCAATACCGTGGAGCAGGGCGCGTACGAAACCACCGACGTCATCGGGTTGATTTTCCAGAACCCGAATTTCGTATCGATCAACAACACGGTAAACCGCAACGCCCTTACCAACAACCGCACGAGCCGCCGGGTGGGTAACTTCAGCCGCTTGAGCTTCGACTTCTTTAAGCAAGCCACGCTGGAGCTGAACGGCCGCTACGACCTCTCATCCTCCTTGCCCCGCCCCGGCCAGAACAAAAACTATGGCCGAGGCTATTTTTACGGCTCAGCGGCCGGTGGCTGGGAGTTCAGCCGCACCCTGGGCTTGGATACCAACCCTGTGCTGAACTACGGCAAAATCCGTGCTTCGGTGGCTGAGGTGGGTAAGGACACTGGCCCCTACCGCGTTGATTCGCCCTTGGCGCAGTCAACGTACATTGGGGGTGGTTTCCGCCAAGGCTTCTTCGGCTCGAACCGCCTGCTGAAACCGGAGCGCACCCGCGCTTACGAAGCCGGCCTCGACCTGCAGTTTTTGCGCGGCCGCCTAGGTCTGGACGCCAGCGTGTACCACCAGGAAACCCGCGACCAGCTGATTGCTCCGCGCGTAAGCCAGGCTTCGGGCTTTATTCTACAGTACATCAACGGCGGTACGGTAGTTAACCGCGGTATCGAGGTGGCCTTGTCGGGTACGCCCGTGAAGCTGGCCAACGGTTTCGAGTGGACTGCCCTAGCCAACTTTACGGCTAACCGCAACGAAGCCAAGCAGCTGCCCGGCTTCCTGACGGAGGTAAACCAGTCGGATGCCTCGATCATCGACGTGGCTCGCGGTAGTGCTTTCCCCGGCCGCCCGATTACCTCCATTGCCGCTTACGATTTCCAGCGCGTGCAATCGGGCCCCGACGCTGGTAAAATCATCATTGGCGCCAACGGCTACCCCACCATCAACACGGCGGTGTACCAATATGCTGGCAACCGCGCCCCCGATTACACCACGCAGGTAACCAATACCTTCAGTTACAACGGCCTCACGTTTAGCTTTATGTGGGACTTCCGCAAGGGCGGCAAAGTGGTGAACGGCAACGACTGGCTGACTACCCGCAACGGCCTGAGCGAGCGTACCCTCGACCGCTACAAGGAAGTGGTGTTTGATGGCGTAGTAGCCAAAGGCGACGGCACCTACACGCCGAACACGCGCCCCGTGGAGCTGACGCAAGCTTACTACACCAGCATCCTGGGTGCCGTGGGTACACCCTTCATCGAAGATGCCTCTTGGACGCGCCTGCGCTACGCTACGCTTACCTACAGCTTGCCCAAAACCTGGCTCGGCAACTCGGGCACCATCAAGGGTATTGAGCTAAGCGTTACGGGCCGCAACTTGTTGCTCTTCACGAAGTACTCCGGCGTCGACCCCGAAACCTCGGCCGCTGGTGCCGGCGTGCGCGGCGGTGGCTCTACGGGCTTCGACTACGGCAGCGTGCCTGCTACCCGCGGTGTGGATATGTCGCTGCGTGCCAACTTCTAAATTCCTAGGTGCACAATGCCTAACCAGCTCCAAGGACCTAGGCAGCGCACCGTTTCTACCATGTCATTCAAGATGAAAAAATACATCCTCGCGTTGGGCCTGCTCATGAGCAGCGGGGTGCTTACGTCGTGCGAAAAGTTTCTGGACGTAAACACCGACCCCAACAACCCCATTACGGCCACGCCCAACTTCCTGCTGCCCGGCGCGATTTCGCAGGGCATTCAGCAGCAGATGTTCACGGCCCTGACGACCTCGTACATCTCGCAATACATCGTGCGTCGGCCGGCGCTGGCCAGCACCGATCAGTTTTACCTGACGAACGGCAACAGCACCAACACCTTCAACTACCTGTACTTCTACTCGGCCGGCAACGGCCGCTATGTAATCGACGAAGGCCAGAAAGAAGGCTCGCCGTACTACGTGGGCGCCGGCAAAATTGTGCTGGCCATGACGATGGCTCACGCCACCGACATGCTCGGCGACATTCCATACTCGGAGGCGTTTCAGGGGGCGGCTAACTACACGCCCAAGTACGATCCGCAGGAGCAGATTTACGCCACCATCGACAAGCTGCTCGACGAGGGCATCGTGGAAATGCAGAAGCCGGCTTCGGCCAACTTCCGCCCACTTTACGTTACCTCGCCCAGCATCAGCGGCGACATTCTGTACAAAGGCGACGTGCAGAAGTGGATTCGGTTGGCCAACTCGCTTAAGGCCCGCCAGCTGAACCACCTCACCAAAAAGGGCAGCTACAACCCGCAGGCTGTGCTGGCCTTGGTAGATAAAGGCTTCCGTGCTACCGCCGACGATGCGCAGCTGCAGTTTGAGGTGGCGGTGGCGCCGGTAACGGGCAGCACCAACATCTTCGGTACTACGCGCGCCAACTTTGCTTCGGCGGCGTTTTCGGCTACGTTCTCTACCAACATCATTAAGTACCTGAATGGCAGTGCGCCCGGTGCTACTTACCCCGGCGTAACCGACCCGCGCTTCCCGATTATTGCTACGGCCAACAGCACCGGCGGCGACCCCGGCGTGGGTGGTGGTACGCCCATCAGCGCCGCTACCGGCAATGCTACCGATTTCTACTCGAGCTGGTACGCCCGCGACCTAGGGTACTTTGAGGTAATTACCTACCACGAGCTGAAGTTCATCGAGGCCGAGGCTGCTTTCCGGGCCGGCGACAAAGGCCGTGCGCTGCGCGCCTACCGCGAGGGCATTCAGGCGCACATGCGCAAGATTGGCGTGGGCGGCTCGAACGCCGTACCGGCTGTAACCTTCCCGGTGATTACGCAGGCGCAGATTGATGCCTACATGGCCAGCGCGGCGGTGGCCCAGAACGAGGGCGAGCTGGATCTGAAGCGCATCATGGAGCAGAAGTACATTGCCATGTTCCTGAACCCGGAATCTTGGACAGACCTGCGCCGCTTCGATTTTAGCACCGATATCTACGTGAACCTGCGCTACCCCAACAACGCCAACCCGGTGCTGGCCGCCAAGCCCGACTACAAAGACCGTTGGCCGCGCCGCATGTTGCCGGCCCTGACGGAGGTGCAGTACAACCCGCAGAACGTGGCGCAGCTGTTTTCGTCGGTTGGCGCCGCCAACTCCGACGATTACATCACCAAGCCCATGTGGTGGGACCAGCAGTAGTGCCCGTAGGCTTTTGTTTCAGCTTCTTCCGCCGAATCTACTTTCATGAAATCAACGATATATCTACGCCGCGGTGCTTTGCTGCTGGCCTTCGCGGGCCCGGTGCTGGCCGGCTGCGAATCGGAACTGGATACCTTTTACAACGAGGTAGATGGCCAGTTCCCAACGTTTGTTGACAACGCCCTAGGTACGTCAACCAAGTACGCTACCGGCGAGGTGGTGAGCTTTGAGCTGCGCTTTGCCCAGCAAACGGCGCCCATTAAGGAAATCCGCATTTTGCAGAAAATCGAGCCGAACCGCGACTCTACGCTGGTGCAAACCATTCCGTACCGGGCGGCTTTCTCGCGCTTGCGCAACGCCGATACGCTGGTGGTAAACTACACCGTGCCGGCCGGCCAGAACAAGGCCAACGTGCGCGTTGATGCGGTAGTAGTGTCGGAGAACACCCAGGTTAAAACCCGCTCGTTCAGCTTCCGCCTGGCCGAGCCCGTGCCCACTATTACCGTGGATGCGCCAACCAACCTGACCGCTCCCAACAACGCCTCGCGCGTGCCCGGCGACGTGGTGCGTTTCCCGGTGAAGCTGAATACGGGCGGCATCAACACGGCCACCGCGCTTACCACGGCCGGCACGCTTTACAAGGATATCGACAGCCTGATTACCTACATGCGCGTGGGTACGGGCGCCGAGCGCCGGGTAGCACGCCAGCGCGTGCCGGTGGGCACAGCAGCCCAATCGGGCGCGGCCACTACCGTGAACGTGGACCTGACCTTGCCCGCCAACTCAAGTGGCCAAGACGTGGTGTACCGCTTCGAGGTGAAGTCGCGCTTCCAGGACAAGCCCACCCTGCCGCTACCGGCTGGTGCTCCTAGCATACGCTCGGCCACGGCCACGGCCGCGCCCATCACGCCAACTACCACTACAGCTTTGGCCGCGCCGCGCAATGCTACCCTTACCTACACCGGCACCACCGGTGGCGACCAAGCCGCTTACGACCTGACGACTTTTGCGACCGTAGCCCAACCGGGTGCCACCGCCAGCAAGGACGTTGCCATCACCAGCACGGCCAGCAACGCCGTGCAGCTAAAGGCGCTGAACACGACCAAGTTCTTCCGCTACACCAGCGGTGGCGCT
This sequence comes from Solirubrum puertoriconensis, assembly GCF_001483135.1. GTDB lineage: Bacteria > Bacteroidota > Bacteroidia > Cytophagales > Hymenobacteraceae > Solirubrum > Solirubrum puertoriconensis. The sequence goes on along the minus strand of NZ_LNAL01000008.1, from coordinate 1,479,869 downwards.
GCGGCTTATACCAACGCTACTCTGAACAGCATCCGCCAAACGTACCAAACGGCTGCCGCCGCTAACCAGGTAGCCCAGCTCGACAACGTAGTAGTTGGCGACGTGGTCATTGCGCGCCTGCGCAACGCCGATCAGTACGCCATCTTCACCGTTACGGGCATCAACCGCACGGCCACGGGTGTTACCCTGACCATGGATATCAAGGCGCTGTAAGCAGTACCCTAGGTACCGCAAGCAAAAAGCCCGCTCGGCAGTTGCCAAGCGGGCTTTTTTCTTGTAAGGCATCGTTATTCATAAGCTATTATCCATGGTATTAACTCGCAACTTTTCTGACTGTAGTTTCAAATTAAGTTGAACAGTAAGGCCCCCTCGACAGCTGCCAAGGGGGCCTTATATCTAGTTACCTATGTTATAGACCTAAGTGCCGGCATGGGCTAGGTTGGTAAGTACAAGCGCAACAGAGCGCTAGCTGGCCGCTTTGGCCCCCTAATCTTACTGCCCTCGGTAAGTGTAACGGATTGCGAAAACCTGCCCGTTCACCGTATCGGTGTGCACAAAGACCAGTTTGGCCGGAGTTAATTCCTCGACGCGGCCGCGAATCTGCTGCGGGACGGTGTTGGTGGTCAGCGATGAAAAGTTGATTTGCAGAGCTGATCCGTCGGAATTTAGCACCCAGGTGCCGGTTGTGCTTTGGTGCTCCGACGGGCTACACTTGGCTGCGCCGTTGTCGAAGACTAGGTTCCCCCCGGCGTGGAACAGAAAGAAGTCGTCTTGGTAACACGCTGGCCAGCCGGTATACAAGTCCGCGACGTGGCCTTGCCCGTTAGTCACGCTTCGCCCGGATACGACCCAGGTTTTGGCTTGCAGCATTTCTGCAGGCATCGGTTTAGGTGTTGGTAACTCATCTTTACTTCTACTGCAAGCAATAATGAAGATAGTTAAGACAGGAAAGAAAATGTGTTTCATAGAAAATGCTAAGTCAAAGAGCTTTGTTGTAAATGATAAGGCTGACAACAAACAATTCGAGCAAGCGAAATTACTTAAACCCGGGTACTGGCGCGAGTCTTAGAACCCGTGCCAGTACCTGCCCCTAGCTCACAAACCAAAAGACGCCCCGCCTGGCAGCTGCCAGGCGGGGCGTCTTTTGGTTTGTGAGCTAGGGGCAGGATGCGACTACTAGCGCCCGAACAACCTGCTAAAGAAGCCGCGCTTCTTGGTCTTGGCTTTTGTTTTGATGGTGACGCTGCCGGCGCTGCGCGTGATTTTAGTGGTGCCTGGCTTTTCGGTAACGGCGGGTTCGGCGGCTACGGGCGGGGTGGGCACAACCGGCGGCGTAGCGGCCGCAGCGGGCTCGGCATCGGATTGTGCGATAACGGGGCCGGCGGCTGAGCCTAGGGTGGTTACCCGAGTGGGGCCGCTCTCGTTTTGCAGGCGGTCGATGGCCGTGATGTAGTAGGCGTAGTCAATGCCTACTTGCGCGGTGGTGTCGATGAAAGCCAGGCTGTTGCGGCCGGCGCGTGGCTGAATCAGCAGGATGTGCTTGGGGTCGTCGGGGGTGGGCTGCTCGCCGCGGGCAAAGCGGTACACCACAAAGGCGTGGGCCGAATCGCCATCGGCAGCGGCGGGGCCGGGGCGCCAGGTAAGCGTAACGGGGCCGCCGGCGCGCACCAGCGTAAGGCCTTGCGGCGTGCGGGGCGGCACGGCATCCTTCCAAGGCATGGTGGGCAGCAACGCTGGGTAGCGGAACAGGTTTTCGCGCAGCGAGTCGGTGGTTTTCAGCGGATTGTTCAGCACCGATTTGGCCGAAAAGAACACGCTACCGCTGATATCGGTGGGGTACGAGCGGTTGAGGCGCACTTGCTTGGGCAGCTCGCCGGGGTTGCGCCACGTGGTATCCGATTTGGTGCTTTCGAACATGCGGTAGGCGCCGTGGCCAATGTACAGGTGCCGGTCGTAGCGGTTGCGCGACCACCACTCGATCAGCGTAGCGTAGCTGGCCAACTTGAAGTTGGTGCTCCAGTACAGCTGCGGCAACACGTAATCAACCCAACCTTGCCGCAGCCACTCCAGTGCATCGGCGTAAAGGCCAGTGTGGCCCTGAAAAGCTTTGGTATCGGAGCCGTCGGGGTGGCTGGCTTGGTTCATCCACACGCCGAAGGGCGAGATGCCGAATTTCACCCACCGCTTTTCGGCGTCGATGGAGTCGTGCACCTGTTGCACCAGCTGGTTTACGTTGCGGCGGCGCCAATCGGGCAGGCTAAGCTGCTGCTCGTTGTACTGGGCAAAGGCGCGCTCGTCGTGAATAACCTGGCCAGGGTCGGGGTACGGGTAAAAGTAGTCGTCGAAGTGCACGCCGTCGATGTCGTAGCGGCGCACCACATCCATGATGATTTTGGTGATGTAGTTGCGTACCTCGGGCAGGCCGGGGTTGTAGAGCAACTTACCCGAGTAGCGGAAAAACCAATCGGGGTGCTGGCGGTACGGATGGTTGGGCGCGAGGCGGGCCGTAGTGGTATCGGTGCTGCCGCGGTACGGGTTGAACCAGGCGTGGAACTCCATGTTGCGCTTGTGCGCCTCCTCGATAAGGAAGGGCAGCGGGTCCCAGCCCGGTGCCTTGCCCTGCTGGCCCGTGAGCCACTTGCTCCAGGGCTCCAGGCTGCTCTGGTAAAAGGCATCGGAGGCGGGCCGCACTTGCACAAACACTGCGTTGATACCCGTGCGCTGCTGCTGATCGAGCATACGGATATACTCCTGCCGCTGCTGCTCGGGCGTGAGGTTGCGCCGGCTCGGCCAATCGATGTTCTCGACGGTGGCAATCCAGACGCCGCGCAGCTCGCGCTTGGGCGGCGGCGCCGAAATGGGCGTGGTAAGTACCGGGCTTTTAAACTTGGTAAGCGGCGCCGTAGCGGCCGACGGCTGAGCCCACGCGGTAACCGAAGAGAACAGCAACGCCAGCGAGGCGGCAAAGGGCAAACAACAGCGCATCAAGAAAATACAACAAGCAACTACCAACCAGCGGCCAATACCGGCCGCCCACCAAAATCCGATGCAATTTACACACCATATAGCCGAGGCTCAACGCCGCAGCTCAGCAAATGCAAGGTCGAGCAGCGGAAAATCGGCCCAGCGTTGGTGGTCGAAGTGCCACCACTCGGCCCGGTAGTTCACAAATCCGTGCTGCGCCAGCACGGTATGGAGCAGCGCCCGGTATTGCAGCACGGCGGTGGGCAGCTCTAGGTAGTCGGAGTGCGCTTCGGGGCCTAGGGCGTCGAACTCGGTAGGCATGGGCAAGTCGGCGCCGGTGCCTAGGTCAATCAGGGCCACATCGACGGAGCAGCCCCGGTTATGGCGCGAGCCGCGCCACGGCGGGGCCGCGTAAGTTTCGTCGGGTATCTTCTCGAAGAAACGCACCGTAGCGCTGTACGGCCGGTAGGCATCGAACACCTTTAGCCCCACTCCTACTTTGCCCAACGCCTGCTGCGCAGCACCTAGGGCCTCAGCCACGGGGCGGCGCAGGTAGGCGGCCGCTTCGGCGTACACGGCCTCGCCCAAAAAGTTGTTGGCGGTGGCGTAACGGATATCGAGCTGTACGCCAGGAATGAACGCGCCTAGGTCGATGAGCTCGTGCTCGGGGTTGAGGCGCACCAACTGCCAATACTGGGCGGCGTCGGTAAGCACGGGCAGGCCGTAGCTGTTCAGCGGAATTTCGGGAGCAGGCATCAGGGCGTGGCGCGTTCGTGTTGCTCGCTCCAATACGTGCGCACCTGCTTGCGGCGGCGCGGCGCGGTGCGGCCCAACTCGTACCGGTACACCAGCTCACCTAGGCGCCGCAGAAACGGGAAGCCCACGGTGTCGTAGTCGTACTGGTCGTCGTTGAGTACTTCGTCGTGGTTGGCGTACACCACCGCCGAGAGCATAAACTCCACCCCGCGCAGCGAATCGACAATGCAGGCATTATCGATCAGAAAGCCGTAGGCCTGGCCAATTTTGTTGTAGATGCGCACGCCCTCGGGCAGCGCGGCCGCTTTGCCGCCGGTCAGCAGAAACTTGGCGTAGTTGTCGGGGTATTCGGCGGGGTTGTACCTAGGGTAGCGGCTTTGGCGCGGCAGCAAGCGCATGTACTTGCGCAGAAAAGCGTAATCGTCGGGCGTTAGGTCGAAGCGCTGCTGCGGCGGCACCGACTCCGGAAAGAGCAATGCCCGCAACACCTGCTGCTGGTCGCGGAGCGGAAACTCGTTTTTGGTGCTGAAATCAAGCGGCTGCTCCACGCGCCGGCTGCCGTCCATGTAGGCTTTGCCGATGTGGATGTCGGTTGCCGCCATGGGCGGCAGCGCGCCTTCGTTGAACGCGGCGGGCTGGCGGTACAGCTCGGTGCGCAGCGTGGTATCGGCGAAGAAGGTGACGGGGTTGGTGTGGCGCGAGCCGGGCTCCTTATCACCTATGGATAGGCGGTGGATGATGCGGGTTTGCGCAAGGCCAACTTGCCGCAAGCTCGCGTTCAGCTCTTGCTGCCCCACGTACTCGTACAGCCGATTAAATGCATCATTATCGCTCACCAGCAGCACCTTGCGGATGTATTGCCCAATGGTGGGCCGGTAACCTAGGGCGCTGCTATCGAGCAGCACGCGCGTTTGGCCTGCAAAGGCCGAATCGATGCGCAACGGGGTTTCAGGCTCCAGCTTAGCCGCGTTCAGCCGGCGCATTTTCTGCAAGGCCACGGCCGCGGCGGGCAGCTTTACGGTGCTGGCCGGGTAGAAGTACTCGCTGGGCTTCAGCCGATACGCGTACGACTTGAACTGCGGTTTGCCCGCGGCATCGCGCCTGATTTGCGTGTAGATGATTTGCACCCGGTGCGCATCGGGGTCGACCATTACGCGGCGCACGGCGGCCGTGGTGTCGCGGCGCAGCAACTGCTTGAGTGGGTTACCCAATTGGGCCTGGGCGGCCGCGGCGGGCCAGGCGGCCAGCAAAGGCAAGAGCACAAAAAACCGGTTCATCGTGCCGGAAGATACTTCATGGCGCCGATGAACCGGTTTCTAATTACAGCCGTGCTAGGCCGCAATCGGCCTAGCGGGCCCAAACCTGCGTGCTACTTGGCGTCGCGGTTGTTCGAGTCATCAATAGTGCCGCCGTCGTTGGCGGAGCTGCGCGAGAGGCTGCCGTTGGCGTAGTCGTTCGACTCGCCTTTGCGCTGGTTTTGGTTGTGCTTGGCGTGGTCGGTATCCTGGCCGCCGCCTTGGTTTTGCTGCGAAGTAGGCACCTGCCCGCCGCGGTTCGAGCTACCCTTGGCGTTTTCGCCCGAAGCAGGTTGCTCGTTGCGGTTGTCGCGGTCGTTGCCGTGGTTGCCGCCGTGCTGGCCGGTAGTGCTGCGGTTGGCCTCGGGGCTGCCTACGCTGCTCGGGCTGGCACCGCCCACGTGCTTGGCCTCGCTGCGGTTGATGTTGCCGTCGGGGCTGGTTTTATCGATGGGGGCCGAGCCCGGCGCTGCGCTAGGCCTCTGGGCGCCTTGGTTTTGATTGTTGTTATCGGAAGAGCCTTTCATGTTGCTGGGAAATTATTGTTGATCCTGATTGCCTTTGCCGCTATCCACGTGCTTGGCGCCGCTGCGTACTTGCGAGCCGGCGCTGGGCATATCGTTTTGCTTGCCGTTGCGGTCGGCAGCGTCTTTGGCATCTTTCTTCAACGGAAACTGATTTTGGCCGCTGTTGGCCATGCCCACCTTATCGGCGCCGCTGCTTTCCTGGTTGGTGGGGTTGGTGTTTTCCTTTTGGGGTTGCTTGCTCATAGCTGTAGGTAGGTCGGGGTGATGTTGAAGGGAAGGTTAAATCATCGGAATCTGGCCGGGTTGGCCGGCCGAGGTGCCGGTGCCGGCCGAGGCCGTGCTGCCGCCCACGTCACCTTCGTCGGCGTTGCCAGGGTTGTTGTATTCGGTACTGCGGCTTACGTTGGGGCCTTTGGTTGCTTGACCGCCCACGTTGCCGCCGCTGCCCGAGTTATCGTCGGCGTTGTCGCCGGTGAGCACGCCCATTCGGTCGCCCATGCCAAAGCGGCCCTGCGGGTCGCGCTCCTGCTCGGCCGGCGACTGGCCCGAGGCCGTGGCCTGGGCGTCGTACTCGGGGCCTGCTTCGCGGGCGTTCATCTCCTGGTTGTAGGGTTCTTGCTGAATTGGATCCTGTTCCATGGTGTTTTCGGTTCGGGTGGTGTGGCTCTGGCTATACGGCAGGCTGGCGCCGCGGTTCAGCCGCAGTTGCCCTCACAGGGTTGCCAAGTTGTCGGGCTTCAGCTAGTTGGCCTGCTTGTGGCGGGGCGCTTTGGCATGGAACCAGGTTCGCCATTAGCCCAGGCATTTGCCCGCAAAACCGACGCCGAGCTGCTCTACCTCACGCAGCACCCTAGGTCGTTTGCGCCCGAGTTGGTACAGGCAGCCTGGGCCGAGTTGCAGCGCCGCGGCCAAGTGCCCGCTCCCGAACCAACCAGTCCCCCACCTCCTGCTACCATTCCCGGCATTGGGGTGGTAGCCGTAACGCTTGCCCTCGCGTGCCTGAACTTGCTGGTGTACCTGCTGATGGTGGCCAGCGGCGTGGATGCCGTAGAGCCCGCCGGCCGCGACCTGATTTTGTGGGGCTCCAATTTTACGCCGCTTACCCTAGGTGGCCAGTGGTGGCGGCTACTTACGGCCTGCGCCCTGCACGGCGGCCTGTGGCACTTGCTGCTGAATACTTACGCGCTGCTCTTTATCGGGGCTTTGCTCGAGCCGCTGGTAGGCCGGTGGCGGCTGCTGGTGCTGTATTGGCTTAGCGGCCTAGGTGGCAGCCTGGCCAGCTTGTGGTGGCACAGCGCGGGCGTGAACAGCGTTGGTGCATCGGGGGCCATTTTCGGGCTGTACGGGGCTATGCTTACGCTGGCAGCTACCCACGCCACCCGCCTTAGCCGCTCGGCGCGGGCGGCGCTGTTTGTACACACGCTGTATTTGGTGGGCACCAACTTCGCCAGCAACCTCAACCCCAACGTCGATCATGCGGCGCACCTAGGCGGCTTGTTGGCCGGCGCCCTGCTAGCTTGGCCGCTGCTGCAACCCCGCACCGCCAACGCGCATCCGTAGTGTACTCGGCCTCCCTGATTCAGGTCATTGAGAATGTCGGCTTGAAACCAGACCTTTCGTTTACGTATACCCGCCCGAGCTCAACCATTGCTCACTTCGCCCAAGCCCGCTATGAAAAAATTCCTACTCTTATTCGGCCTGCTTGCTCCTGCCGCCTTACAAGCCCAAACGCTGCCCAACAACGGTTTCGAGAACTGGACGACCAGCGGCCTGCGCGAAAGCCTGAACGGCTGGTACTCCCTCGACGACCTAGTGGCCACGCAGTTGCCCTTCTCCCTAGGTTTCGCCACCAAAAGCACCGACCGGCACGCGGGCAACTTTGCGGTGCAGCTGCAGAGCAAGCAAATTGCTTTCCCGGGTTTGCCATTCACGGGTTATGTGCCTTCGGTAGTGTTTGTGGGTTCTAAAATTGATCCGCAAAACCCCGAAACGGCGGGCGGCATACCCTTTACGAGCCGGCCGGGCAGCGTGCGGTTCTGGTACAAGCTCACCTTGGCCCCCAACGATTCGGCGGCGGCTTTGGCGGCGCTTTCGCGCGGTCCGCGCACTGCCCAGGGCAACTTTATTGGCACCGGCGGCCTCGATTTGCCCGCTCGCAGCACCTTTGGGCAAGCTGCCTACAACATCGAGTACGAGCCCGGCACGCTTACTCCCGACACCCTGCGCCTGGGTTTTGTGGTGGGTACCGGCAATGCAACGGCCAGCTCTACGCTTATTGTCGATGAGGTAACGTTCGGCTCGCGGGTTACTTCCAACAAACAATCGGCTGCGCTGGCAGCAGCCCTGAGCGTGTACCCCAACCCCAGCAGCACCGGCGAGTTTGCATTGGCTTCGCTCGATAACCCGGCCGTAGCTACGGCCCCGCTCAGCGTAACCGATGCCCTAGGTCGGGAGGTGTACCGCGAGGGCGCCGCGCCGCGCGGCCTCTACAACGGCCGGGCCCTGCGCTTACAAAACCAACAACCGGGCATGTACCTGCTGCGCCTTGAAACGCCTGCTGGCACTGTTACGCGCCGGTTGGTAATTCGGTAAGCAACGGCTGGCCGCCTAGGCCTAGGTTGGCCGAGCAACTAAGTTGTTTCTGACCTAGGCCGTCTGCCCGCATCGCCCCTAATCACCCCCACGTCGCCCGCGTACTTTCGCGCACAAGCTCCACCGCAGCATGGCTAGCCTCAACCGCAATCCGCCCAACTCCGATTCGGCCGACGATAAGCCGCGCTGGCGGCGGGCCACGGCGGCTTTGCGCCGGGCTGCCACCGCTCCGTTTACCGGCGCCGAGGCTTTGTACCAAACCGGCCGCAGCTACCGCCACTTTTTGCTGCCGGCTCTCAACGGCGCCATTGGCGACCAGCTCGAAACCCGCGGCGACCACCGCGCCATTCGGTTTAGCTTTCGGCGCCAAGGGGCCGATGTAGCCGTGGCCGACCTCGACCTTACCGACGGCCCCAAACGCACCCTTGTGTGGGTGCATGGCCTGATGGGCGACGAACACATTTGGCAAACGGGTGCGCCCGAAGTACCCCGCTACGGCCCGCGCCTCGAGCAAGACCTAGGCGTGCGCAGCCTGTACGTACGCTACAACTCGGGCCGCCACATTTCGCAGAACGGCCGCGAGCTGAGCCAGCTGCTTACGGCGCTGGTTGAGCAGTGGCCCGGCGCCATAAGCGGGCTGGTGCTGGTGGGCCACAGCATGGGCGGGTTGGTTATCCGAAGCGCCGGCTACTATGGGCAGCAAACCCAGGCCCCGTGGCTAAGCCAACTGCGCCAAGTGTTTTTGCTGGCTGTGCCCAACGAGGGTTCTTTCCTGGAGCAACACAGCTTTCTGACGGCCCTGATGCTCCGCCGCTTCGATTTGCGCCTGGCGCGCTTGCTCGCCGATACCATCGACCGGCGCAGCAACGGCATCCGCGACTTGCGTCATGCCCGCCTGGTGGACGAAGATTGGCAGAATCCGCACGCGGACGACCTGGTGCCACCTCGCACTCCTGTGCCGCCGCTGCCCGGGGTGCGCTACCACGTACTGGCCGCCTCGCTGCTGAAGAACGCCGAATCGTGGCTGGCCCAGTACTTCGGCGATGGGCTGGTAGGTGGTGGCTCGGCAACGGGCAGCGTATTCAAGAGCGCGCCTTCCGACCACGGCCAGGTGCAAGTGCAGGTGTTTTCGCGGCAGCACCACGGCACCCTGCTCGCCAATCCAGAGGTATACGATTACCTGCGCACGCGCCTGCTGGCTAGCGCATAACTTCGTCAACTACCACGTCGGCGGCTTATTTGGCGGTTAGCGCCTGCGCTACCTCGTAAGCGGTTATTTGGTGTGGGTAGTTCGCGTAAAACAGGTTGTCCTCGCTCATGCTGTAGCCTTGCTGCAGGTACTGGCGGGCCTGGGCTAGGTGCTGCTGAGCGCTGTTGGCTTTGCCCATGGCTTGCTCGGTAAGCCCTAGGTAGTAATGGGCGTCGGGGTGCTGGGGGTACTGCTGCAGGGCTTGGCGCAGGTAGTCGGCGGCTTTGGGCAGTTGCTTGGCTTCGTATGCCACCACGCCCAAGTAAAACAGTGAGTTGAAATGCGCCGCCGTGCTGGCGTTGCCTTGCTGCTGGGCGGCCACATCGCGTAGCAAATCGGCTTCGGCGGCCTTTAGGTCGCCCAGCTCCAGGTTGCATAAACCCCGGTAGAACCAGTAGGTATGGTCCATCTGGTAGCCGCCGGGCACTAGCTTTTCGGCCTGCTCAAAGTCGCGCAGGGCGGCTGGGTAGTCCTTCGTGAAGATGCAGTACAGGAAGCCGCGGTAGGCGGTCCAGGTTTTGGGATCGAGGCTTACGGCTTTGTCTTCGAGCGCGAAGGCGCGGGCGTAGTCGCCGTTTTTCAGGTACGGTATGGCTTTCTCCTGATAGCCTACTGCAACGTTCGGGCAAGCGGCAATCAGGCTGTCGCAGTACACCTCCCAGTTGGGGTGGTTGTAGCCGTAGCGCTGAGCGCCCTTTTCAATGTACCGCTCAATCAGCTTGGCCTGATACGCCCGATTGAGGCATGGGTCGGCAACAGCGGTGGGCTTGGCCTCCGTTTGGCAACCGCCCAAGCTCAGTAGGCCACCTAGGCTAAGGAGTAACGGCCACAACTTTTCCATCCTGAATGCGGAAGCTTAGCAAGGTTAGGTAATTGGCCGGTTCGCGGTTGGGTCCCGCTGCCCGCCGCCACTCGGTGAGGGTTTGCAGATAGGCATAAAGCGCCTCGACCAACGCCGGCGCGAAATGCGTAGGACGGTAGGCGGCATCGGTCTGCAGTACCTTGGTCCAGGGCAGCCGCTTGCCTTCGCAGTCGATGCCAAAGCGAAAGGTAATCAGCCCAGTACCGGTGTAGCGGCCATTTCGCTGCTGCAAAAAAGCCTGCGCTTGCCGGGCAAGGGTAGCCGAGGCAACTGGGTACTTGCCCTTTACCTGATAGTACTGGTAGAACGGCGCACCACACCCAGGATTCCGCAGGCTGGTGGTATCCATGTATTCGCCCGTAGGCAGCACGATGCGTTGGGCGGCAGCCGGTGCCCCAGCCCACAGCAGCAAGCTTAGCGCCGCTGCCATGTGTTTCGCCCAGCGCCTAGGCACACCAGTATTTTGATTCTGCAAAAGCTGATACGGTTAAGCTTAACGGCACAACAATAAGCAAAAAGCCCTAGGTGCTGCGCAGCACCTAGGGCTTTTTGTGGGTGTCAGTTGTACTACTTATGCCGTGCGAAATACCAGCTCGGCAAAGCCGGCTGGCACCACCACCTGCGGTAGCTCCTGGCCGCCATTGGCCGCGGCGGCAACTTCCACCGCCAGCTCTTTGCCATCGGCCGTAACGGCCAGCAGCTCGGCACCTAGGGGCAGGCCGTGCAGCACCACGCGGCAAGTGGCCCAGCTGGGCGTCAGCTCGCCTTCGGTTTCTTGCTGCAGCTTCAGGCTGGTAGCGGTGCCCGTTACGGTGTAGCGGCGCAGCGTGTACTGGCCTTGCTGGTAGCCGTAGCCTTCGCCGCCGTCGTCGTAGAGGGTGCTGGTTTCCTTGCCGTTTTTGTAGTACACGTGCAGCGTCAGCTCGGTTACGGGCAGCTCCTCCACGTATTGCATCACGGGGCGCAGCGGAATTACAGCCCCGGCGCGCACGTACAGCGGAATGCGGTCGAGGCCAGCGGGGGCCCAAACCTCGGCGCCACCGTCGCGGGCTTCGTCGGTCCACCAGTAGTACCACTGGCCTTTGGGCAGGTACATCCAGCGGCCATCCACGCCGGCTTGCGTTACGGGGCACACCAGCAGGTGGTCGCCAAGGGCAAACTCGGCCATGCGCTGGTACGTCTCGATGTCATTTTGGTCGATGAACGCCAAAGGGCGCAGCATGGGCGTGCCGTGCTGCACGTACTGCCAAAACGTGGTGTACATGTAGGGCAGCAGGCGGTAGCGCAGCTCGATGAAGTGGCGCGCCAGGTCGGTAAACTCTTCGCCAAACGACCAAGGCTCCTGGTCGCCGTGGTCGCCCGACGAGTGCGTACGGAAGAACGGGTGAAACGCCGCCAAGGCAACCCAGCGCACGTACAGCTCGCCATCGGGCGTGTTGATGAAACCGCCCACATCGGAGCCGATAAAGGAGAAGCCCGAAATGCTTAGGCGCTGGCACTGAATGTTGGCCAGCCACAGGTGCTCCCACGAGGCCACGTTGTCGCCCGTCCAGCCCGAAGAGTAGCGCTGCCCGCCTGAGTAGGTGCTGCGCGTGATGGTGAACGGCCGGTTGGGGTGCGCAAAGCGCTTTACGCCCTCGTTGGTGGCGCGGGCCATTTGCATGCCGTACACGTTGTGCGCCTTTTTGTGCGTGCAGGGGTTGCCGTCGTAATCGAAGCGCACATCGTCGGGGAAGGTGCCCTTCTCGAACACGGCCGGCTCGTTCATGTCGTTCCACACGCCGCGCACGCCCACGTCCTCGATCAGGCCCTTAAACAGGCCGCTCCACCACTCGCGCACCGTGGTGCGCGTGAAATCGGGAAAGTGGCACAGGCCCGGCCACACCGAGCCTTTCATTAGCGGCCCGTCGCCGCGGCGGCAGAAGTAGTCGTTCTCGAAGCCCTGCTGCCACACCGGGTATTGCGGGTCGATTTTGATGCCGGGGTCGATGATGACGATGGTCTTGAAGCCGTCGTTGGCCAGCTCCTGCACCATCTTTTTGGGCTCAGGAAAGTGTTCGGGGTGCCAGGTAAAGCAACGGTATCCATCCATGTAGTCGATGTCGAGGTACAGCGCATCGCAGGGAATCTGGCGCTTCCGGAACTCCTCGCCGATGCCGCGGAACAGCTTTTCGGGGTAGTAGCTCCACTTGCACTGGTGGTAACCTAGGGCCCACAGCGGCGGCATCTCGGGCGTGCCTGTGAGGCAGTGGGTGTACTGCTGGGTTACTTCGAGCAGCGTAGGGCCGTAGATGAAGTAGAAGTTCATCTCGCCCCCGTGCGCCCAAAACGAGGTTACGTCGGCGCGCTCGGCGGCAAAGTCGAAGTAGCTCTTGAAGGAGTTGTCGAAGAACAGACCGTAGGCCAGCTTTTGGTGCAGGGCCATGAAGAACGGAATGTTCTTGTAGAGCGGATCGGAGCCTTTTACGTAGCCGTAGGTATCGGAGCCCCAGTTGCAGAAGCGCTGCCCGCGCAGGTTCATGTTGGCGGGCTTGTCGCCGAGGCCGAAGTAATGCACGCCGGGCTGCACCTGCTGGCTCATCTTCACGATGTCGTTGCCCGACTCGTAATCGTACTCCCAGTGGAAACCCTTCTCGTACTCGCACAGCACCACGCCCGAGCGGTTGAGCAGGCGCACGTGCATGCCCTCCTTGCCCACGATGCAGATGAGGCGGCCCGTGGTGAGGCGGTAGTGGTCGTCCTTTTCTACAAACTCGAGCAGCGTGGTGGTTTCGCGAGGCGGCACCCCGCCCTCGAAGGCGTAGCTGAAATCGGGCGCGAAGTAGCCGTCGGTGCTGTAGCGGAAGCGCAAAATTTTATCGGTGATTACCTGCACGAGCAGCACCACCCCGTTGTCGGCGGTAAAGCGGAAATCGGCGGTACCCGGAACGACTTCGGCACTTACGACTTGGCCAGGCGTAAAATCCTGCTTAGCCTTCTGGGCCAAGTCGTTAATCATGTAATTGTTTTCCTGAATCGTGGTATTGTCCATGTCAGTTCAGGGTTGCGGCAAACTAGGTGAAGAAAGACGCCCGGCCGGAGGCTTCCGGTCGGGCTAGCATGCAAGGTAAGCAGGTTTCGCGCGATTTGTGTTGTTTGCCCGCTGCCCCGGTGCTAGGTTAGCGCTGGCTCGTACACTGCTCATGCCTATGCTCAACACCGCTTCTGCTTCTGTGCTGCTACTGGGCTGGGACGCCGCGTCCGAAGCGCTACCGCTGGCGCATGCCTTGCCCGCTACCGCCGGTATTCAGCTATGGCTTGCCGAGCCCGTTGCGGCCGCTGCCCTGCCCGGCAATGCCACCGCGCAGCACCTAGGCGGCGCCTTGCCCCCGGCTCCCGATTTTGCCACCCTAGGTACCGCCGCCCCGGCCTACCCCTACATCGGAAGCAGCACCTACACCACGGCCAGCAGCAAACCGACCAATGAGCAGCCAAGCGGCTTTCAGGTACCTGCTACGCCCTACATCGGCAGCACTCCTACACCTGAAGTGCTGGAACGGCAACCCGCCTCCGAGCCCGGGGTGCTGGAAGCCGCCGAGCTGAGCAGCCCATACACGAGTTTCGACGAGCAGGCCGACGACCTGCCCCTAGGTGCTCCTGCCGACAACGCCGCACCGGAGGCAACCGCACCCGCTCCCAAGCCCGAGAGCCCCCCCGCCGACGTACCAACTTTCGCCTCGGCGGTGCCCGGGCAATTGGCGCCTGCCAACGCGCCAGCCGTGGAGCACGCTCCGGAGCGGCTCGATGAGTCGGTTTCGGCGCAGCCAGAACCCGTACTGAGCTCGGCCGCTGACCTCGACGGCATGAACTTTCGCATCATCCAATACGCCCGCCACGCCGTGCGTTTGGCCCACAGCACTACCTTTGATGTGGTTTTCGCGCCGGATTGGCCAGTGTGGCTGGCCGGAGTTGAAATTCGGCATATTACCCACCGGCCGCTGGTGTTGCGTGTTACGCAGCTGGCCACCGACCTACTTTCACCCGTAGATCGGGGTTGGGGTGAGGCCCTGGAACGCTTGGCTCTCCCCCATGCCGACCGCGTGCTGGTGCCCGATCAGCATACCGCCGAGCGCCTGCAAGCCATGTACCGCATACCCGCCGAGCGCCTGCACGTGCAAGCCCCTGGCACTGCTCCCGACCTTACGGCCGCCCTCGTGCTCGACCCGCGCCTTTTTGCTTAACCTTACTTTTGCCCCATGTCCAACGTACCCGCTTTCACCCCCGAACACACCTTCGACGCCCCGCTAGAACTCGATAGCGAAAGCGGCGGCGTGTTTGTGCTCATGCCCTTCGATGTAAAAGAAGTGTACGGCACCCGCGGGCAGGTGAAAGTGCTGGCTACCTTCGATGGCTTTCCGTACCAAGGCAGCCTCATGCCCCTCGGCGACGGCACGCACTGCCTGATTGTGCCCAAGCAAGTGCGCGGTGCCATCGACAAAACCTGGGGCCACGAGGTACACGTGGAGCTGGCCCGCGACACCAACCCGCGCGTGGTGGAATTATCGGAAGAGTTTGCTCGCGTGCTGGCCGCCGAACCCGGTGCCCGCGAGAAATTCGACCTGCTCTCTTACACGCACCAAAAAGAATACACCCGCTGGATTGAGGCCGCCAAGAGCACCGAAATTCGGTACGAGCGCATGCGCAAAGCCGTGGGCATGATTAAGGCCGGTAAGAAGCGGAGCTAAGGGCAACCGTTCCCCGGCCTGCCATTGCGAGGGGGCACGACATTCTGCGCATCGAGCGGCGTCAATCCCTCCTCTCGTGGCACAAACGTTCAGCTCGCACCAACCGAAAACCGCACCGCCCGACTCCTGCTGCTAGGATTCGGGCGGTGCGGTTTTTAGCCTAGTAGCTTTTTGTTCAGTGCTGGGTGAACGTTTCCCTAGGTACTACTTCACCCGCTGCAACACTTGAGCGGTGCGGGTGGGCAAATACAGGCTTAGGAACGGCGTGCCGTGCTCGTCGGGTTGGGTGAAGTGCTTGATACCCGCTGTGATGCGCCCGAAGCCGCCGAACTGCGGCTCGTCGGAGTCAAGCACGGGTATGTAGCTGCCAGCGGTACCGGCGAAAAAATGGTAATCGGGCAGGCTGCGCTCGGGGTCGAAGTTGAACACGAACACCAGGCCGCCGCGCTCGAAGGCCATTATTTTATTGTCCTCATCGATGTGGAGCAGGCGGGCCGGGCCCGCGTTCAGGAAACGCGTGCGGCGCTCCAAAGCAATCATGGCCTTGTCGAACTGCAGCCAGGCGTGGTAGTACAGGTCGGGGTTGTCGGCCAACGACCACTGCCGGCGGGCGTGGTGGTGGCTCCAGTTGTTGCCTTGGCGCGGAAAATCGACCCACTCGGGGTGGCCGAATTCGTTGCCAATGAAGTTCATGTAGGCCTCGCCACCGGCACCTAGGGTAACCAACCGAATCATCTTGTGCAGGGCCACGCCGCGCACGGTTTCAATGTCGGGCGAGTTGAGGCGCGACATGCTGCTGTACACCCGCGCATCGAGCAGCCAGTGCGAGAGGGTTTTGTCGCCTACCAAAGCCTGGTCGTGCGACTCGGCGTAGGCCACCGTTTTTTCGCCGGCGCGGCGGTTGCTGAGTTGGTGCCACAAGCCGCCTAGGTTCCAGTCTTCGTCGCGCTGATGCTTTAGGGTCTTAATCCAGAAATCGGGCAGGCCCATACCTAAGCGGTAGTCGAAGCCGATGCCACCTCCTTTCAGGGGGCGCGCCAGGCCCGGCAAGCCGCTCATGTCTTCGGCAATCAGCAAGGCCGATTTCTTGCATTCCTTCACCAGCGCCGTAGCCAGCTGCAGGTACAGAATGGCGTCGTCGTCGGCTTCGGGGCCGAAGTACTGCGCGTACTCGGTGAAAGCCGTGCCCTCTCCGTGGTGGTGGTACAGCATGCTGGTTACGCCATCGAACCGGAACCCATCGAAGTGGAACTCCTCGAGCCAGTAGCGCAGGTTACTGAGCAAGAACTGCTGCACCTCGGGCCGACCGTAGTCGAATAGCAGCGAATCCCAGCCAGGGTGCTTGCCCCGCTCGCCCTTGTGGAAGTACAGGTTATCGGAGCCATCGAGGTTGCCCAGGCCTTCGGCTTCGTTTTTCACGCTGTGCGAGTGCACCACGTCCATCACCACGGCCAAGCCGCGGCGGTGCGCCTCGTTTACTAGGTACTTCAGGTCTTCGGGGGTGCCGAAGCGGGCCGAGGGCGCAAAGAAGTTGGCCACGTGGTAACCAAACGAGCCGTAGTACGGGTGCTCGGCCACGGCCATGAGCTGCACCACGTTGTAGCCATCGGCCTGAATGCGGGGCAGAATGTAGTCGGCAAACTCGCGCCAGGTACCTACGCGGCCTTCCTCGAGGGCCATGCCCACGTGCGCCTCGTAAATGAGCGGCTCCTTCACGTAGTTGTTCACTCGGAACTGCTGGTCCGTCCACTGAAACGGGTGCTCGGGCCGCCACACCTGGGCCGCAAAGTCTTTGCTGTGCTCATCTTGCACCACGCGGCGCACGGTGGCAGGCAGCCGGTCGCGCGCGCCGTTGGCGGCCACTATGTGCACTTTGTAGCGCGAGCCGTGCACCAGGTTCGGGAAGGTTTGCTCGCTCAGGAATACTTCCCACACGCCATCGGCGCGGCGCGCGAGCGGGGTGTAGTTCCTATCCCACTGGTTGAAGTCGCCCATGATGGACACGGCCTCGGCAGCCGGCGCCCACTCCCGGAACCAGTAGCCACGGCGGCGCGCATCGTAGTGCAAGCCGAATTGCTGATGGCGGCAAGCGTAGCGCGCCAAGGAGCCGCATTCGGCCTGGATTTCGGTTAGTCGCTGCTCAAAGCGCGCAAGCCGGCGCTGAATTACGTCGGCAAAAGGAGCCAGCCAAGGGTCTTGTTGCACCAAGGGCAGTTGCGGTTCGGCAGCAGTAACCGGGGCAGTAACTTCGGCAGTATCCATCGGAGCAGGCGTTTGGTTCGGAGCAAAGGTAAGCGCGTACCGGGGTGGTACGCGGGCGTGGCTTTGCCCGGCCAAGTTGTTAAAGAAACTGCGCAAATAAAACCACTGCTTTGCGCTCAGCTTCTCTTACTTACACTGCTGCACAGCTTATTCAACCACTACGAGCTCTACACGGCGGTTTTTGCGCCGGTTGTACTCGTTGTCGTTGGGCGCTACGGGTTTGCTGCCGCCGAAGCCCACGGTTTGAAGGCGCGCAGCCGCAATGCCCTGCCCTACCAAATACTGCTGCACGTGCTGCACGCGCTCTTCCGAGAGCTTCACGTTCAGCTTGGGGTCGCCTTGGTTGTCGGTGTGGCCCTCGAGGCGAATTTTTAACTCGGGGTTGTCTTTCAGCACCTGCACCAGCCGATCGAGCTCGGGCTGCGAGGTGGGCAGCAAATCGGGCTTGCTCTGCTGAAAAAACAAGTTGTTGAGCGCAATGCGCTGCCCGGCCGATAGCGGCGCAAGCAATATATCGCGGCTGATTTCGGAGTACTGTGCGTTGCTACTCAAGTCGAGGGGCTCGGTGGTGGGCAAGTAGCCGGTGGCGGTGGCGCGCACCACGTAGGTCGAGCCGCCGGGCAAGGTTAGCTGAAAGCGACCCGCCGTAGCCGCGCGGGCCTCGCCGGCGGCGGTGCCCTTGGGCTGCAGCTCCACCTTGATATCGGCTACTATGGGTTGATTGGTACGGGCATCGAGGGTGCGGCCGCGTACCAGAACAGTGGCTTTGGGGCGCAGCGCTGGTGGCAGGGCTACGCGGTAAAGGTCGTAGTTGCCGCGGTCGTTGGTGCCTACCAAAAAAGAATGGTCGCCGGAGGCTGTAACGGAGAAATAACCGTCGTCTTGCAGGGTGTTGATGCCCGGCCCTAGGTTCAGCGGTGGGCTCCACTTCGTCCAGGTTTCGTCGAGGCGCGTGGTCACGAAAATGTCGTCGCCGCCAAAGCCGGGGTGGCCGCTGGAGGCGAAATACAGCGTGCGGCCATCGGGCGCCAAGTACGGGGCGTAGTCGTCGCCGGGTGTGTTGATGGTACCCCCTAGGGGTTTGGGCTCGGTCCAGTCGCCTTTGGGCGTTTGGTGGCTCACGTACAAGTCGCACTTCTGCGGGTGCGTGGGCGCATCGAGTGCCAGCAGCATCACGTTGCCCGATGCGGCCAGACAGTAGTCGGCGCGCTCGGCGGCAGGTGGCAAAGCCCGAAAGCGCACCTGCTCAGGCGTGCCCCAGCTGCCATCGGGGCGGCGGCGCGCCACGGAGGCGCCGCGCTCGGGCCGGCTGCTGCCATCGGGCTTATAGAGGTTCATGAGCAAGGCCGTGTTGCCATCGGGCGTGATGCTTTCCACGGCGTTGTTGCCTTCGTTGTTGAGCGGTTTACCTAGGGGCTGCACATCGGCGTAGCGGCCATCGGGCTGGCGCTGCGCCACAAACACGTCGAGGTTTTGGGTAGTGCCTTGCTGCACATCGCGCGCAAAGTA
The DNA here is from genome assembly GCF_001483135.1 of Solirubrum puertoriconensis. Lineage (GTDB taxonomy): Bacteria > Bacteroidota > Bacteroidia > Cytophagales > Hymenobacteraceae > Solirubrum > Solirubrum puertoriconensis. The sequence continues at coordinate 1,461,129 of NZ_LNAL01000008.1, read as the reverse complement.
CAGTTGGCGGCCATCGGGGCTGACACGCGGGTTGGTTTCGCGTACGTCGGGCTCGTTGATAGCCACGCCTAGGTGCTCGCGCTGCATGGTAAGCGGCAGATCGGGCGCTAGCCTGATGCTGGCTTTGTGCCAGGCACGCAACCGATCGAGGCGCAGCTCGGCCTGGCGGCTGGCGTAGGGCCCTAGGTCGGTGCCGTAGGTGCGCAGCCCGGCTTGCTTCCACACCTCCGTGCCATCAATGTAGTAGCGGGCTTCGTTGCCGCGCACCAGCACGCGCAGGGTGTGCGGCTTGCCACCGGCGTTGCCCGGCACGGCAGTGGCCGGGCGCAGCTCTTCCCACTTGCCTTTTTGCCAACGGCCAATTACGTAGCTGCGGCCGTCGTTTTCGAGGGCGAATACGTTGCCATTATCGTCGTCGGCAGCGCCCCAAAACAAGCCGCCCCGCCCCTCGCCTTGCAGTTGCACAGTTGCCTCGAGGGCGTAGTCGGCTCCTAGGTTCAGGGGCAAGGTTTTCAGCTCCAGGCTCACGCCCTGCTGGTTGCGCACGCGGTAAGTGCCACCCTCGAGCGCGAAACTGCCATTGGCATCGGCGGCCACGCGCCAGCCCTGCCGGTTGTCGTCGAAGGTATCGTCGAGCAACAAATTAGGCGGCAGCGTCTGGGCCGAAGCGGCCGGCGCCAGCGCGCCAAGCAGAAACAGGAAGGGCAGACAGGAACGGTGGTGCATGGTGTGGCAGAGCGGAATCAGTAGCAAAAACACCAACAAACGTAATTTAGCTGCATGCTCCACCGCTCCTTACTTGCTCTGGGCCTGGCCGCTGTGCTGGTTGGCTCGCCCGCTTGCCAACGCCAACCGGCTGCCAACACTGCCTCCGCCGCTGCTACTGCCCTGCCGGCACCTAGGGCTGCGGCGCCCGTTACGGCCCGCCAGGCCATGGTGGTATCGGCGCACCCCGAGGCTACGCGCATTGGCCTGGAGGTACTGCGGCAAGGCGGCAACGCTTACGACGCAGCTGTGGCGGTGCAGTTTGCTTTGGCCGTGGCGCTGCCTGTGGCGGGCAATATTGGCGGCGGCGGCTTTGTGGTGTACCGCGCCGCCGATGGCTCGGTGGGCGCGCTTGATTTTCGCGAAAAAGCGCCGCTGGCAGCCACGCGCGATATGTACCTCGATGCCCAAGGAAACGTGCGCGCCGGCCTGAGCACGCGGGGCCACTTGGCCGCCGGCGTGCCCGGCACGGTGGCGGGTATGGTAGCGTTGCATCAGAAACTGGGTAAGTTGCCGTGGGCCGATTTGGTGCGCCCCGCCGCCGAGCTGGCTGCCCAAGGCTTGCAGCTAACGTCTAAGGAAGCAGCGGGGCTCAACTCGGTTCGGCCGCATATGCTAAGTGTTAATAAGCATGTGCCGACCTATGTCCACCCCGAAGGCCGCCCATGGCAACCCGGCGACGTTATCAAGTATCCTGAGCTGGCAGCGGCCTTAGGTCGGATTCAGCAAAACGGCCGCGCGGGCTTTTACCAGGGCGAAACCGCCCGCCTGTTGCTGGCCGAAATGCAGCGCGGCGGAGGCATCATCAGCCAGGCCGACCTCGACCAATACCAACCCGCATGGCGCGAGCCCGTGCGCGGCCGCTACCGCCAGTACGACATCATCAGCATGCCGCCGCCCTCGTCGGGGGGCGTGGCCTTGCTCCAGATGCTGCAGATGCTGGAGCCGTATAACCTCGGCCGCCTAGGTTGGCACTCCGCCGCAGGTGTACACCTTATTACCGAGGCCGAGCGCCGCGTGTACGCCGACCGCGCCACTTACCTCGGCGACCCAGATTTCGGCCAGGTACCCGTGGCGCAGCTACTCGATGCCAAATACCTTAAGCAGCGTATGCAGGGCGTTGCGCCAACCAGCGTGGCCACGCCCTCGGCGCAGGTAACGGCCGGTACAGGGCTACCCGGCTACGAGTCGGACCAGACGACCCATTACAGCATTGTAGATGCGCAGGGCAACGCGGTAAGCTGCACCACCACGCTTAACGGCGGCTACGGCTCGCTGGTAGTGGTGCAAGGCGCGGGCTTTCTGCTGAACAACGAAATGGACGATTTTTCGGTGAAGGCCGGCGTACCAAATATGTATGGGGTAATTGGCGGCACGGCCAACGCAATCGGGCCCGGCAAGCGCATGCTTTCGTCCATGACGCCCACTATCGTTACCGAAAAAGGCCAGGTGTGCTTAGTAGTAGGCACCCCCGGCGGCAGTACCATCATCACCTCCGTGCTGCAGGCTACGCTCAATGTGCTCGAATACGGCTTCGATCCGCAACAGGCCGTGGCGGCGCCCCGCCTGCACCACCAGTGGCTCCCCGACCACATCGACGTGGAAGAAGGCGCCCTCTCCCCCGCTGCCCGCACCGAGCTGGAGCGCCGCGGCTACAAACTAAACCCACGCAGCCCCTGGGGCCGCATCGATATGATTGAGCGGCGCCATGATGGTACCCTGGTAGGCGGCGCCGACCCACGCGGCGACGATACGGCGGCGGGGTATTAGCCAGCTTGTCTGCTTTTCCTCAGGTCTTTGTGCAGAGGCGCCAGCCGAACCGAAGGTCAGCGCAGCTAAGCATCTCGACAGATAGTCTATTTACTTTCCAGCGCCAAGACGCGAGATGTTTTGCTTTAAACTCGACATGACGCTTTTGTTCTAAGCAACCCTGGCGCGAGCCGTAGCGCTTTCAGCGCGCGACTCGCGCCGCCGCATGGGTGGGAGTCTCCGGACTCCCGGGCGTTGAACGATGCTACTTGGGCACCTGCGCGGTACGGGAGTCCGGGAACTCCCCGCCATCAAAAGGCACGAGTCGCGCGCTGAAAGCGCTACGGCTCGCGCCAGGAATACCTTCAGGAAGTAAAAAAGCCTCACCGGTTGTAGGCGAGGCTTTTTTACTTCCTGGAGGTCACGTTATGCTGCCTTAGTTTTTCAGGTACTCAGCGGCCGTCTTGTTTTGCGGGTTCAACTGCAAAGCCCGGGCGTAGTTCTGGGTTGCCAGCTTCTTGTTGCCCATCTCGGCGTAGGCTTCGGCCAGGCTGTCGTAGGTGTTGGCGCTGTTGGGGTACAAACGCACGTTCAACTGAAACACGGACAGGGCGTTGGCCATTTGCCCTTGCTGCATCAGGATATAGCCCCAGGCATTCACGTCGGCTTCGGTTAGCTGGTAATTGGGGTTTTGGCGCTTGGCTTTGCGCACCTCGGCCTCGGCGTGCTGGAAACCGCGCTGGCGCAACGTGCGGTGCAGGGCGCGCACCACGGGCGGCAAGCCAAAGCCATCGGCCGCGCGCATATCGGGAATGTAGCAGGCTGCCAGCTCGTCGACGAACCGCTCGGGGCTGGCGCCTTGCAGGTTGGTGAGCACAACAATGGCGAGGTCGTCGTGGGGGTACACGAACACGGCCGAGCGGCCGCCCCCAACGGGCGCCACGGCCGGGTGCTCGGGCCTGTCAACCGTGGGCCAACCTAGGGCGTAGCCGGTGAGCTTGCCGCCGAAGCTGCGCTGCGTACCGTCGTTGAGGCGGCCAGGCGTCCAGAGGGTGGTGATGCTGGCGGGTTGCAGCAGCTTGCCTTGTTGCAGGGCAATTACCCAGCGGGCCATTTCCTCGGCTGTGGAGCTCATGCCCGCAGCCGTGCGCAGCGAGGGCGGGAATACCTCGAACAAATTGCGCATCTGCTTGCCACGGCGCACCTGCCCATCAATGTACTGCGTGTAGGTGTAGCCTCGGGCCATGCGGGGCAGCACGTCGTGGGCGTCGCCGGCGGTGGTGCGGGGCATGCCCACTACCTCGAGCTGGCGCTGCCGGATAAACTGCGCAAAGGGCTGCCCGCTGAGCTTATCGATGAGCTTACCCAGGAGCAGGTAGTTGGTTTGGTTGTAGGCAAATTGCTGGCCGGCCGGGAAGTCGAGCGGTTGGGTTTGCACCTGCGCCCAGGCGGCCTTTTCGTTGTTTTCGGTGACCATCGCATCCTCGGGCATGATGTCGGGCAGGCCGGAGGTATGCGTAAGCAGCTGCCGCACCGTAACGGGGTGCCAAGCGGCGGGCAGCTCGGGCAGGTAGCGGCCAACCGGCGCGGCTACATCGAGCTTACCGGCCTCTACCAGTTGCATTACAGCCACGCCCACAAAGGCTTTGGTGATAGAGTTCAGGAAAAAGCGCGTTTGCCTGGTTACCGGCACCGAGTCCTGCACGTTGCTCAGGCCGTAGTTGCCCAACTTCACCACTTGCCCGTGGCGCACCACGGCCAGCTGCAAGCCAGGTATGCGCAATTGCTGCATGGCCTGTTTTACCAGCATATCAACGCTGTCGGCAGGTGCTTGTGTTTGCGCGGCGGCAGGGCTGCTCAGCAACAGAGCAAAAGCGCCACTGATTACAAAGGAGAATAGGCGGAAACGTTTTTTCACGGTGGTGGTGATAAGTAGGACTAAGTATGTAAGCTGCTTTGCAAGCGCTGAAGCGCACTTGCAGCTGGGCAGATGCTTGCCGATGGCGCACGGTTGCCCCAGCCGAATAATATATATTCGGCTTAATATTACCCTTAGTCTACCGGAACACCAGCTCCGTATACCAAAATCCCTAGGTGCTGCTACCGCAACTGGTTGGCCGCTCCATTAAGTGCATGGCTGAGCTGCTGCATGTCGCCGCTCGAAGCGCCGATGCTTTCGGCGGCACGCTCGGTGTACTCGGCCAGGGTTTGCAACGATTGGCGCACGCGGTCTTTATCGGGCGAGGCGGTTTGCAGCAGGTCGTTGAGCCGATCGAGCTCGGAGGCAATATCGGAGAGCTGCGTGTTGGTAGAGCGGCGCAGGGCCTGGGCCCATTCGCGGATGTATTGCTGGGCTTGCGGGCCTTGCTGCAGCAAGTCGGCCGATTGCAGGGCTTGCACGGTGGCGTTTAGTTGCGGAGTATTTTCACTTCCGGATGCTTGCATGACGGCTGGCTTAGGTTAGTTGCGGAACGTACCTAGGGCGTACGCGGGGCCAGCTTTATCGTTGTTACTGTTGTGGTTACGCACCAGCACCTGTACCTAGGCGCCGCCCCATCATCAAGTACTGCTCCAAGGCTTTTTGCGCGCCGTTCTGCCCAATGCGGCCCGAACGCGTATTTTGCTAGCTCAAGTATTCCTGCTCTGCCAATGCCTGCGCATTTCCGCCGCCTGTTGCCCTTGCTGTTTTTGTCAGCCGCCACCGCTGCCGTGGCCCAACGCGAAGGTGGCGGCCCGCCCGCCGACGACCCGTTTCAGCGGCCCGAAGCGCCCGTTAGCAGCATTGGTAACTACCAGAGCCACGCCCTGCAGGGCAAGGTGCTCACCATCCGCACCACTACCGGCGCCACCGTGCGCGTGCAGCCGTGGTTTGCACCCGGGGCCGGCTTCAGCGGCGAGGCCTACCGCGTCGATTTTTACCCCAGCGGCTCGCCCGCACCCCGCGACTCCTCGATAAGCCTGCGCTTGCAGCGGCCCATCACGGCGTTTAGCTCGGCGCCCGGCCGCGGCCAAGCCATTACGCAGCAGCCCAAACTGCAGCAATCGGCCGCTTCGCTGCGCGTGAACCCGCAACCCCTAGGTGGCTTGCTTGAGGTATTGGTGCAGAAGAGCCCGTTGCGCATCAGCTTTATGCGCGGCGCCGATACGCTCTTGGCCGATGCCGGTGGGCTGTACACGCGCCAAGCCAACTTTGCTACGGCCACCGGCGGCGCGGGCGTAAGCTTCCGCCTCAACCCCACCGAGCACCTTTACGGCACTGGTTCGCGCGCTTTGCCCGTCGATCGGCGCGGCCGCAAGCTCACGCTTTACAACGTGGCGCACTACGCTTACCAAAACGGCGACCCGCAGCTGAATACCAACCTGCCGGTGGTGCTGTCGTCGCGCGGGTATGGCCTGTTCTTCGACAACCACGCTCCCGGCACTTTCGACCTAGGCGCCACCGAGCCCAACGTGCTCCGCTACGACGGCGAAGGCCTCGAAAACCTGACGTATTACCTGCTGGTAGGCGAAGCCCCGCGCCCCAACCAGGGCTCGGCCGATGTAGAATCGCAGCCCTTTCAGCAAGTACTCGAAGCCTACACCACCCTCACGGGCACGCAGCCGCTGCCGCCCCGCTGGGCGTTGGGCCTGATTCAGAGCCGCTTTGGCTACCGCACCGAGGCCGAAACCGAAGGTATTGCGCGCAAGATGCGCGCCGGAGGCTTTCCCATCGACGGCGTGGTGCTCGACTTGTACTGGTTTGGCGGCACCAAGCGGCAGGGCGATTTTGCCTGGGATGCGCCCAACTTCCCGAACCCCATGCGCATGATGCGCCGCCTCGACTCGGCGGGCGTCAAAACCATCCTGATTTCGGAACCCTACGTAATGCGCACCTCCCGCAACGACGCGCTGGTGCGCAGCCGGGGCCTGGTGGGCCGCGACCAGAAAGGCCAGCCGTACACGGTGGAGTCGTTTTGGGCCGGGCCGGCTACGCTGCTCGATATGTTTCGGCCGGCCACGCGCCAGTGGATGTGGGAGCAGTACGACCGCCTGAAGCGCGACGGCGTGGGCGGCTGGTGGTTCGACCTGGGCGAGCCGGAAAACCAGCCCTTCGACATGGTGTACGACGGCGGCACTACCCGCCAGATTCATAACGCGTACGGGCAGGCTTGGGCTTCTATCCTAAGCGAAAACCATTACGCCAAGTACCCCAACGAGCGGCTGTTTTTGCTGGCCCGCTCGGGCTGGGCGGGCATGCAGCGCCACAGCGTATTCCCGTGGTCGGGCGATATTAACCGCTCGTGGAGCGGGTACCAGGCGCAGGTGCCCATTATGCTAGGCATGGGCCTTTCGGGTGTGGGCTACATGCACTCCGATGCGGGCGGCTTTTGCGTAGGCCCCTACGATGCCGAGCTGTACACGCGCTGGCTGCAGCACTCGGCCTTGTCGCCCATTTTGCGGCCGCACGGCGAAGGCGTTCCGCCCGAGCCCGTTTACTACCCCGAGCCCTACCAAAGCATTGTGCGCCGCTACGTGCGCCTGCGCTACTCGCTGCTGCCCTACCTCTACACCCTCGCCCACGACAACACCATTACGGGTGCGCCGCTGGCCCGCCCCATGAACTACGAGCACCCTACCGACGAACGCCTCGCCAACCTCAACGACCAGTACCTGCTGGGCCGCGATTTGCTGGTGGCGCCCGTAACGCAGCCCGGCCAGCGCCGCCGCAACGTAGTGCTGCCCACCGGCACCTGGGCCGATTACCACACCGGCACGCCGGTGCGCGGCGGCCAAACCATCGGTGCCTCGGCGCCCCTAGGTGATATTCCGCTGTTGGTGCGAGCTGGGGCGCTGCTGCCCATGGCGCAAGTGGGGCCCAACACCACGCAAGCCCCCACCGATACGCTGTACGTGCGCTACTACGCCGCTCCCGGCGTTAAATACTCGGAAAGCAAACTGTATGAAGACGACGGCAAAAACGCCCAAGCCCTGGCTGCCGAGCAGTACCGCCGCTGGGCCTTGCGCGCCAACAACACCGGCACCGAACTGCAGCTGACGCTAGGCACCGAGCTGTACCCCGGCAAAGGTTACCCCAACGAACCTGCCCGCCGCACCGTGCAGTGGTGGATACCTAGGGTAGCTGCCGCGCCCACCGCGGCTACGCTGAACGGGCAACCGTTGGCCTCGTCGGCGTGGCAGTACGATGCCGCCACGCGCACGCTGCGTATCAACACGCTGCAACAGCGCGGCCAGAACGTGGAGTTGGCCCTGCGCGGTGTGCGCCTGCTGCCCACCGAAACCGCCCAGCCCGACCGCTCGCCCGTGGCCTTTACCCTAGGTGCCGTGGCCGACCGCAGCACCAACAGCGGCACCGAGGTGCAGTACCAAGTACACACACCCGGCCAATATGCGGTGCAGGTACGCAACGCTGCCGGCCAAGTGGTGCGCACCCTCTTTGCTGATGGTACCAAGCCCGGCGAGCGTACGCTGCGCTGGGACACCCAAAACGACCAGAAGCAGCAAGTACCGGCTGGCGTGTACTACTTCGAAGCTCAAGGTCAGCGCCAGCGCATTTTGGTCATGCGCTAACCGCTTACCCAGCTCCCAGCAATTCAGCAGCCCCGCCCTCGGATACGTACCTAAGGCGGGGCTGCTTGCTTGGCTGTAGCTTGGGCTTTAGCCCGCATTTTCTCGAACGACTTACTTTGTTACGACATCGTTCGGCAGTATTCGTGCAGGCAAACGCGGGCTAAAGCCCACGCTACCTCGCTCGCCCAATACCATCATCAGAAACAGCAACAGCCTGCCCACTGTCGGCATGAAACAGAAAGTAAAGGAATGGCTGCGCCGCTATCTGCCCGCCGAGGTGCTTTCGGTGGTGGCTACGCTGGTGTGCGCGGCCTGGGCGCACTGGGCTATCGGCAACCGCCTTACTACTGCGCTAGCCGGCACCTGGGGCGGCAACGTGGCCTACTTCGGCTATATTTTGCTGATTGATGTGCTGCACGCCCGCCGCACCCGCCACGCCCACGGCAAAGCCTACACCGGGCGTACTTTCCTGAAAAACCTGCGGGCGCTGTTTGTGGAGTTTGGCGTGGCCGAGCTGGCCGACAGCTTCGTGATTCGGCCCGCGCTGATGTACGCACTACCGGCCATGATGGGCAGCCTTTCGGGCGGCATATTGCTGGCCAAGCTGCTGGCCGATGTTACGTTCTACGTACCGGCCATCATCAGCTACGAGCTCAGCAAAAAGCGACTGCGCAAGTTTCATTAGGGCAACTGTAGCGCAGGAACCCGTTGGGTACGCTGCCCTAGGGTTGCGCACTACATCAGGTAGTACGGGCCGGGCGGGTATGGTTTGGGCACATCGGTTTCGTGGAGCAGCTGGCGCAGGTTTATTTCGATGTTGCGCGCAATGGCCGTCACGGGGGTGTCGGTGGGCTTGTTGTTGAAGGGGTCCTGCAGGTAGCGGGCGGTGCGCTCGAGCAAAAAGTACGTGGAGGCCGTGAGCAGCAGCACCGGCACCTCCCACAGCCCAATGGTTTCTACCAGACCTAGGGACAACGTAAATAGAAACAAGTAAATAAAGAAGTACACCATCAGGCGGTAGCTCGTTGGGAAGATGGTGCTTTTGATGCGCTCAGCGGCGCCCATCGATTCCGTGAGGCGTACCAAGGTGGCATCGAGCTGAATTTGCTGAAAGGAATTGAGAAACTGTTGGTTAGCCAGGTCGCGCAGTTGCTGCACGTGCAACGCCATTATTGCCAAGGGCTTGTTGTTATGCGTCTTGGTGTAGGCCAACTCATGGTCGGTAAGCAGGCTCTGTATGCCATCGAGCGGATCGAGGCCGCGCAACGATTGGCCCAAGCAATAGGCCCAGGCGATTTGGCGGTAGGTCACAGCCTGCACCGGTGTGCGCTGATCGGGGCCTGGCACCTGGGCTTCGGGTTTCAGAAAGCTGCTGAGCTGCAGCACCAGTGAGCGGGAATCGTTTACGATGGCGCCCCAAATGCGGCGGGCCTCCCACCACCGGTCGTACGATTGGCTGATTTTAAACGCCAGCAGCAACGAAATTGAGCTACCCAGAATGGTTGGCAGCTGCAGCGGTACGGGCGGCAGGTAAGACCCGAATACCTCCTTGATCAGCTGAAATGCAAGGGAAATAAACAACACCCGCAGCACATCGGGCATGATGCGCCTAAAGATGTAGCGTATCGGCAACTTGGTTTCGAGCAGCATAGCGAATGGGCATGAACTTGCCCTGCCTGAGGGCACCTGCATGGCGCAGGGATTAAAACGGACTTCGGCGTACAACTACGTACTTCAGCGCCTTGTTGATAATCCGCCTGCGCACTGTATCGCCAGAAAGCGCCTGCAACAAACTGTTAATCAGATGATAACCACCTCGCTTTTTGGGCGTCATATATTGCTCGCTCCGTAATTCAGCATCTAACGTCTCAGCCACCCGGAGCGCGAACCACGTTGACTAAGCTGGCTTGGCTGTTCCTACGCCAAGGTGCCACCGCCTGTGGCGGACCTGCCGCTCACATAGCCCTGATGGAGGAAGAAGTGGTGCGTTGCCGCAAGTGTCTTTCGCCACAGCGCTTCCTGAATTTGCTGAGTGATGCCAACCTAGTTCCGGGGCCCAACAGCGGCCTGGGGCGCTGCTTTATTCCGCGTGTAGGTATACCCTGAACGTAGTTCCGACGCCTACCTGGCTTTGCACCTCCAGTCGTCCGCCAGCTTGCTCCACCAAGCGCTGCACCAGATACAAGCCTACCCCGGTGCCGGGTACATGGTCGTGGAAGCGGCGAAACAAGTGGAACATTTCGTGCCCGTGCCGCGCCAGATCAATGCCCAAACCGTTGTCCTGCACCACCAATACGGGTACTCCGTTCTCCAACTCGGTACGCACCACAATAATCGCGGGCCGGTTGGGGTCGGCGTACCTTACGGCGTTGCTGAGCAGGTTGTAGAGCACCGAGCGCAGGTTGGCGCGCACAAACACCACGGCCGACAGCGCCGAGAAATCGAGCTGCCACGTGGGTGGCGTTGTGCCTAGGTCCTGTACTGTCCGGATTACTTCCTCTACCAAGGGCTGCAGCTGCACGGGTTCGGGTGGCAAATGCTCGGCGTGGCGCTGCACGCGCACCACCTCGGCCAAGGCCTGAATGGTACCCAGCAACTGCTCCATGGCATCGGTTACCATGCCTTGCATGCGTTCGGCTTCGGGGTCGGCAAAGGTGGCGGTGCGCTTCAGCTCGGCAAAAAGGCCCATTAGGTTGTGCACGGGCTGCTTGAGGTCGTGCGAGGCAGCGTACACAAAGGTGTCAAGCTCGCGGTTGGTGCGGGCCAGCTCCGTATTCTGCACCTGCAGGGCTTCGCGGAGGGTGTGCTGCTCGTGCACATCGGTGCAGGTACCAAACCATTGGGCCTCGCCACTGGCCAACGAGCTGCTTAGCCGGCGGGCCTGCACCAAAAACCAGCGGTACTCGCCGGTGTGCCGCCGCATGCGGTATTCGCCCTCCAGCAAGTTGCTGCTTAGCCGCGCCTGCTGCCACTGCGTTTGGGCAGGGGCTTGGTCGTCGGGGTGAAGTAAGGCGAGCCAAGGGTGGCCGCACAGCTGCCCCGGCGCTAGGCCGGTGTAGTCGGTGGTGCGGCCGTCGCAGTATGTGAGGTGCCCGTCGCCGTCGGCGGCCCACACCAGCTGCGGAATGCTTTCCATCAGCACGCGGTACTGGGTTTCGCTGCGCTGCACCTGCTCCTGCAGTTCGCGCATGTCGGTTACGTCGGTATTGGTGCCAAACCAGCGCACAATGCGGTTGTGCTCGTCGCGGATGGGCACCGCGCGCGACAAAAACCACCGGAATACTCCGTCGTGGCGGCGCAGCGGAAAGGTGTCTTCCCACGGTTCGCCTGCGGCCAGGTGGCGCCGCCAGCTTTCGAGCACGTGCCCTAGGTGCTCGGGGTGGTGCACTTGCTGCCACTCCCAACCGCTCATCTGCTCGAAGGTGGTGCCGGTGTAGTCGTACCAGCGCTGGTTGTACCAACGAATGTCGCCGTTGGGCTCGGCCATCCAGGCCAGCTGCGGAATGGCGTTGGCCATGGTGCTGAACTCAGTTTCGCGTTGGCGTAGCTGCTCGTTGGCGGCGCCCAGCTCGGCGGTGCGGGCCTGTACTACCTGCTCCAGTTCGGTGGGCGTTTTCAGCAGCAGCGCCCTAGGTAGCACGAGCACCAAGGCCCACACTGTGCCCCACGAGGCAACGGCCGTAAGCAGCCGCACCAAGCCGCTGAGGCGGTAGAGTGGCACCCAAAAAATTATGGCGTCGATGAGGTGCGTGGCGCCGCAGGCGAAAATGAACAACCCGAAGGCCCAGAACAGACGGTCGAACGGAATGTCGCGCCGCTGCCGCACAAAGCTGATCAGCAGAAACGGAATGGTGAAATAGGCTGCCCAGATCAGCAGGTCGGACGCGATGTAAAGCCAGCCGTGGAAGTCCGTCCAGCGGCCGCAACGCCACCTCGCCGGAAAACCCGTTGGGTCGAGCAGCAAGGCAAAAAACTCCACTACTTGGCCGCCCAGCGTGGCCGCAGCAACTGGCCCGGGTGCCGGCACCAGCGCCCACATAACCACCGTCAGCAGAAGCGTTCCGGCCAACAGCCAGTACAAGTATTTCATAAGCAAACAGATAAATGCGCGAGCGGCCCGCAGTAAGGCTTGCAGCCGATCCTATTAAAGGTACACTGCCCAACGTTGCCGCGCATGCGGGGCAACGTGTGCTGCGGGCTCGTGGAGGCGCAACAACAAGCTCAACCGCGTATGTTTAGGCCATGCGTCTATCCACCGTTCTTTCTATGGGGCTTATGTCGGCAGCTTTGCTAAACGCCTGCCAACAGCGCCAAACCGAAACCACCGCCCAAAACGACTGCGCTCCTACCCCGCCGCAGTACACCATTAAGCACCCCGAGTGGGCCCGCCAAGCCAGCATCTACGAGGTAAACATCCGGCAATACACGCCGGAGGGCACGTTTAAGGCATTCGAAAAACACTTGCCCCGCCTCGAAAAAATGGGCGTGGGCATTTTGTGGCTGATGCCCGTGCACCCCATTGGGCAAGAGAAGCGCAAGGGCGCCCTGGGCAGCTACTACTCGGTGCAAGACTACCGCGCTGTCAACCCCGAAATGGGCACCCTCGACGACCTGCGCCACTTGGTGCAGGAAGCGCATAAGCGCGGTATGCACGTAATCCTCGATTGGGTTGCCAACCACACTTCCTGGGACAGCAGACTTGCCAAGGAACACCCCGACTGGTTTACGCGCAACGGCCAAGGCCAACCTGTGCCACCCGTAGCCGATTGGCAGGACGTAATCGACCTCGATTTCAGCAAGCCCGAGCTGCGCCAGTACATGACGGAAAGCATGGCCTACTGGGTGCGCGAGGCCGACGTGGATGGCTTCCGGTGCGACGTAGCGGGACTGGTGCCGATGGAGTTCTGGAATACCACGCGCCAGGAACTCGAAAAGATGAAGCCGGTATTTATGCTGGCCGAGTGGGACGAGCTGCACAACCCGCCGTTCCTGAAGCCAGGCGAGTTCGACCCGAACACCCGCATGCTCGAAAAGGCTTTTGATGCCACGTATGCGCTGCGCCTGCGCTACCTGCTCGATAGCGTAGCCCGCGGCCAGCAGCCCGTTGCCGCCATCGATGCGTACCTGAAAGCCGAGCGCGCCAAATACCCGGCCAGTGCCTACCTCATGAACTTCACCACCTCCCACGACATCAACAGCTGGGACGGCACGGAGTACGAGCGCCTAGGTGAAAACGCCGTGCCGCAGGCCGTGCTCACGGGTTTGTTGCCGGGCATCCCCATGGTGTACAGCGGACAGGAGTCGGCCCTGAAAAAGCGCCTGAAGTTCTTCGACAAAGACCCAATTGAGTGGGGCAGCTACCCGCTGCAGGATTTTTACACCCGTTTGCTGCAGCTGAAAAAGCGCAACCCGGCCCTTGCCAACGGCGACCCGTGCGGGCAGTTTACGCGCCTCACCTCGCCGGCTTCGGTATACGCCTTTGTGCGGCACAAAGGCGAAAACGCGGTGCTGGTAGCTGTGAACATGGGCAACCAGCTGGAGGAGCTGCCCATACCTAGGGAATGGGTAGGCGAATACCAGGATGTGTTCGTGGATCAGGCCTACAGCATTGCGCCTGAGGTGACGCTGCCCGTGCCGCCGCACAGCTACCGCGTGCTGGAGCGCGGTCAGCAGTAGCGCGGACTTTGTAGTCCGCGTCCACAGATACTAATTTCTGTTTTTGGACCTAGGAAGCTAATGCGCTGTAGCGTGGGCTTCAGCCCGCGTTTGCCAGAACGAGTGGTACAGCGCAGTTTCTTCCCGACGATTTCGTCCACGCCAACGCGCGCCGAAGGCCGCGCTACCGGCGCCACCGGCAACGATTGATTTTACTACCTGTGGACGCGGACTGCAAAGTCCGCGCTACTTCGCGCTACATTGGGCTAATGCTTACCGGGGCCGTAGAGCACCTGCCCGGCGCGGGTGCCTAGGTGCTTGCCTTGCACCACCGTTAGGCCGCCATTCACGAGCACGTACTGCATGCCCGTGCTGTACTGGTGCGGCTGCTCAAAAGTGGAGCGGTCTTGCACCGTGGCGGGGTCGAACACCACAATATCGGCGGCCATGCCGGGGCGCAGCAGGCCGCGGTCTGCGAGGCCAAAGGTTTGCGCCGGCAACGACGTCATGCGGCGCACGGCTTCTTCGAGGCTGATGACGCGCAGCTCGCGCACGTAGCGGCCTAGCACGCGGGCGTTGGAGCCGTAGCCGCGGGGGTGCGGTGCCCCCTCCTGCCATACCCGTACGCTGGCATCGGAGGCCACCATGTTGAAGGGGTAGCGCATGATCTGCTGCACATCCTGCTCGCTCATGCCATGGAACACCATGCCCGCGTCGTGCTGCAGTACCAAGTCCAGAATGGTGGCGGCTTCGGCGGCGGCTTTGTGCTTGCGACCTAGGCGTTGGTTTACTTCGGCTATGCTCAAGCCCTGGTAGCTGGGCTGCGGCGGAAAGCTGGCCACCACGGCGTAGTCGTAGTGCTTGAGGCCGCGTTGCCGGAGGCGGCGTACCATCGCGGCCTCCACGGCGGCGCGTACGGCGGGCCGCTGCAGCCGGGCGCGCAGCGAGTCGCGGCCATCGGCCTGCACATCGTCGGGAATGATGGTGCTGAGCGAGGTAGAGCTGGCGGTGTACGGGTATTGGTCGATGGTAACTTCCTGGCCGGCTTGCCGGGCCTGCTCGATCAGTGCCAGGGCTTGCGGAGCGCGGCCCCAGTTCTGCTGCCCGCCAATTTTCAGGTGCGAAATCTGCACGGGTAGGCTGGCTTCGCGGCCAATCAGCAGTGCCTCCTGTATGGCTTGCAGCACGCTGTCGCCCTCGTTGCGCATGTGTGTGGCGTAGAGGCCGCGGTACTGCCCGGCTACCCGCGCCAAGCGTATCAGCTCGGGCGTGCGGGTATAGGTGCCGGGTATGTAAATCAGCCCCGTTGATAGGCCCATGGCTCCGGCCTGCATCGCGCGGGCTACCAGCTGCTCCATCTGCTGCAGCTCGGGCTCGGTGGCCTGGCGTTTGGCGCGGCCCAGCACGGCCTTGCGCACATCGCCGTGGCCGATAAGCGAGGCCACATTCACCGCCAGCTTAGCGCTATCGAGTACCTGAAAGTAGCGCCCTAGGTCGGGGCGCGAGGAGCCGCAGTTGCCAGTGATAACCGTGGTTACGCCGTCGTAAATGAAGTTATCGGCGGTGGGTTGGCGCAGCTCGTCGTCCTCGATGTGGGTGTGCACGTCAATAAACCCCGGCGCTACAACCAAGCCTTTGGCATCGATAACGGTATCGGCCGAGAAGTTGGCCGGCAGGCGCCCCACAGCTACGATGCGCCCTTGGTGCACGGCCACGTCGCCCCGAAACCAAGAATTACCTGAGCCATCGAGCACGCGCCCGTTGCGGATGATAAGCGAAGCCCTAGGTGCCTGTTGGGCCTGTGTGCTACCGGCAGCCAGCAGCAGCGCGGCGGTCAGCCACAGCCGACAGGTTTTCGGCAATTGGTGCTTGGCAAAATGGTTGCGCAAAAGGTTAGGAAGGCTTGGCTGGGGCATACAGCCGAAGGTACGCAGCACACGGCAAGACCCAAGCAGTTGTTGCCCCCGCTTGAATGGTTTGCGTAAGCACTGGCTTAGCAACACACCGACCTAAGGTGTCCTAAACCTTACGGTACCCGGCTGGTTGGTACTACTTATTTTCCCCTGATTCGACTATGCAACAACGCGAACTTGGCCACTCGGGCCTCTCCATTGCGCCGCTGGTACTAGGCGCCAACGTATTTGGCTGGACGGCCGACGAGGCCACCTCTTTCCGGGTGCTCGATGCCTTTGTTGACGGTGGCGGCAATGCCATCGATACAGCCCACGGCTACTCGGTGTGGGTGCCGGGCCACACCGGCGGCGAGTCGGAAACTATTATCGGCAACTGGCTGAAAAAGCGCGGCCGCCGCGACGATATCGTGATTGCCACCAAAGTAGGCTGGGAAGTAGCGCCCGATCAGAAAGGCCTCTCCAAAGACTACATTCTGCGCACCGTGGAAGGCTCGCTTAAGCGCCTGCAGACGGATTACATCGACCTGTACCAGTCGCACAAAGACGACCCCACGGTGCCCGTATCGGAGCCGCTCGAAGCCTACGCCCAGCTTATCAAAGAGGGCAAGGTGCGCGCCATCGGGGCCTCCAACTTCTCGGCCGAGCGCCTAACCGAAGCCTTGCAGGCCAGCGAGCAACACGGCTTGCCGCGCTACGAAAGCCTGCAGCCCCTCTACAACCTCTACGACCGCGCCGATTTTGAAACACACCTGCTGCCCGTGTGCCAGCAGCACGGCATCGGCGTGATTCCGTACTACGGCTTGGCGGCGGGTTTTCTTACGGGCAAGTACCGCTCCGAGGCCGATTTGCAGAAGAGCGCCCGCGGCGGTGGCGTAGGTGCCAAGTACCTCAACGAGCACGGCTTGCGGATTTTAAGTGCCCTTGATGAAATATCGGGCCGCCTAGGTGCTACGCCGGCCCAGGTTGCTTTGGCTTGGATTATGGCCCAACCTGGCCTCACCGCCCCCATTGCCAGCGCCACCAGCTCCGAGCAAGTGCAGGATTTGCTCAACTCGATGCACCTCGAGCTGAGCGGCCAGGATTTGCGCCAGCTGAACCAGGCCAGCGCCTAGGTTTACATTAGCCCAAGAACCCCGCGGCCCCGTTGCTATGACTTAGCAGCGAGGCCGCGGGGTTTGCGTTTGCGGGTAGCGCCTTTTGTTGGTGCATGAAGGGTGCAATACCTAGGGCAGCCGGCAACGTTCCCGGCATCGTGTGCGCAGAAAAATGCTTCGGCTTGTTTGCGTGCCGCTGCCAGATTACTGATTATCAACCTGACGAGTGTTTATGCCCGACGCTGGCTGGTGGTGTACTCTGGTGAGTGAGCACCGCCGCCAGCGTTGTGGCATAGCCGCTTCATCCCACCTCTGCACTCATGACCACCCGCCTTCTTTCTTCGCTTTGCTTATCAGCGCTGCTGTTGGTGGCTTTCGTGGCGCCGGCCCCTAAAAAGATTACGGTGTACCTGGTGGGCGATTCTACCATGTCGACGAAGGAGGTAAAAGCCTACCCCGAAACCGGCTGGGGCACACCTTTTGTGGCCTTCTTCGAGCCCGAGCTGGTTGCCGTTGAAAACCACGCCCAGAACGGCCGCAGCACCCGCACTTTTCTGCAGGAAAACCGCTGGCAGCCTATTGCGCAGCAGCTGCGCGAAGGCGACTACGTGCTCATCCAGTTCGGTCACAACGACGAAGTACCCACCAAGAAAAGCGCCACCACCGAGGCCGACTTTCAGCAAAACCTACTCCGCTACGTTACCGAAACGCGCAGCAAAAAAGCCACACCGGTGCTCATCACGCCCGTGGCACGGCGCAAATTTGATGAGGCTGGCAAAGTAGTGGGCACGCACCCCTACGCCGAGTTGGTGCGCCAAGTAGCCCGCGCCAACCAAGTTCCGCTCATCGACTTGGAGAAAAGCAGCGAGGCGCTGCTGCAGCAATTCGGGGTGGAGGACTCCAAGCTGCTCTTCAACCAACTGGCGCCCGGCGAGCATCCAAACTACCCGCAAGGCCGCGACGACAACACGCATTTCAGCGAGCTGGGCGCCCGCAAAATGGCGCAGTTGGTGCTGGCCGATATTCGGGCCCTGAAATTGGAGCTGGCCAACCGCGTTGTGCAACGCGAAGTGAAAGTGGCAGTTGATCCGCAAGCCCGGTAGCAACACAAATAGTCTGTCAGCTTAAGAGTTAGCCGAAGGATCATAAAACGAAATAACACCAATTTAGGCCTTCATGCTGAGCCCCGTCGAACCGAAGGTCGGCGTAGCCAAGCATCTCTCCCGCTTCGCCTCGGTCGTCATGCAGAGGCGCTAGCCGAACCGCAGGTCAGCGCAGCTAAGCATCTCGCCCGGTAGTATTCTACTATACAGCGTCAGCACGCGAGATTCCTCGCTTTGCACGGAATGACGTTGGTTGCCTAGGTCGTACTTGCACAAGGAGGCTCTTTGGCTGGCGCCTCAGGATGTGTCATAATCAGTAACACCGATGCCTAATCCCTATCAAAAACTAGTTCCGCTGAGCTTGCTGCTCCTGCTGCTGGCGGCATTCACCACGGCACCCGCCCCGCCCAAGAAGATTAAGCTGTACCTCATCGGCGACTCGACGATTGCGCAGAAGGTAAAGCAAACCTTTCCCGAAACCGGCTGGGGCATGCCGCTGCCCACCTACTTCGACTCGACGGTGGTAGTGGATAACCGCGCCATGAATGGCCGCAGCACGCGCACTTTCCTGGCCGAAAACCGCTGGCAAGCCGTGATGCAAACGCTGCAGCCCGACGACTATGTGTTCATCCAGTTCGGCCACAACGACGAATCGGAAGCCCACCCCGACCGCTACACCTCGCCGGCCAATTACCGCAACAACCTGATCCGGTTTGTGCAGGAAACCCGGAGTAAAAAGGCCTATCCGGTGCTTATCACGCCCGTAACGCGGCGCAAGTTTAAGAACGGCCAGCAGCAAGAAACCCACGTTGCGTATTCGGCGGCCACGGCCGAGGTGGCCAAAACCCATAAGGTGCCGCTCATCGACCTTGATAAGCTCAGCCGGGAGCTGCTGCAGCAGTTCGGCGAAGAAAACTCCAAGCTGTTGTTTCTGCAGCTGGCCCCGGGCGAGCATCCCAACTACCCCTACGGCCGCGACGACAACACGCACTTCAGCGAGTTGGGTGCCCGCAAAATGGCCCAGTTGGTAATAGGCCAAGTACAAGCCCAAAAGCTGCCGCTGCTGGCCGAGCGCATGGCTAAGCCGCTGCCCAAAAACGCCGTGCCGCCCGCCACTAACAAACCCGACGCGCAGCCCACCACGCCATGAAGCATCTGCTTTCGTTTTTGTACCTGAGCTGGCTGATGATCGGCCGCGCCCTAGGGTATGATTTTGTAGTGGCGCAGGATGGATCGGGGCAGTTCCGAACCGTGCAGGAGGCCATCAACGCCGTGCCCGATTTCCGCAAGAAGGTGACTACCATCTTCATCAAGAAGGGCACTTATAAGGAAAAGCTCATCGTGGCCGGCTCGAAAAATTTCGTGCGTTTTATCGGCGAAGACCGCGACCAAACCATCCTCACCTACGACGACTACAACCAGAAGAAGAACATCTTCGGCGAAGACAAGGGCACTTCGGGCTCCGCGAGCTGCTACATCTACGGCACCGATTTCACGGCCGAAAACCTGACGTTTCAGAACTCTTCGGGGCCCGTTGGCCAAGCCGTGGCTATGTGGGTGGCGGGTGATAAAGCCCGTTTCCGAAACTGCCGTTTTCTGGGGTTTCAGGACACCTTGTACACCTACGGCTACGGCGCGCGCCAGTACTACCAGGATTGTTACATCGAGGGCACCGTTGACTTCATCTTCGGCTCGAGCACGGCGTGGTTTGAGAACTGCACCCTTGTGTGCAAGCAAAACGGCTACGTTACGGCCGCCTCCACGCCCGACAGCACCCGCTACGGCTACGTGTTCAGCAACTGCCGCGTGGTGCCAGCTGCCGATGCTGCCAAGGGTTCGTTTTACCTAGGGCGCCCGTGGCGGCCGCATGCCAAAACGGTGTTTATCGGCTGCGACCTCGGGCCGCACATCCGGCCCGAGGGTTGGGACCATTGGGAGAAAGAAAGCAACAAGCAAACCGCCTATTACGCCGAGTACAACAACCGCGGCAAGGGCTATCAGCCCAAGCAGCGCGTGCTGTGGGCGCACCAGCTCACCGCAGCCGAAGCGCAGCAGTACACCCTGCAAAACGTGTTCAGAAACTGGAACCCCAAGCAGGATTTGTAGCGCAGCGCACCTAGGGCGGGTTCAGCTTACCTAAAGTAAACCGCCTGCGCCTCAGCCCCAACCGCTGCCGATGCGTAGAAAAGCGCAGCACCGCCACACCGGTGCTGCGCTTTTTTGCTACTACCTGTCACACCCAGGCTACTTAGTTGCCGCTATGCTATTGCTTTCATCCATCGAGCCATTCGACTGGCAGCGCGTGCTGTTGTCGGATGAGGCTCCGCCCGCGTATTTGCTCGAGGTGGCTTTCCGCTGCTTGGTTACTTACCTGCTCACGTTGGGCTTGCTGCGCATTACGGGCCGGCGCGGCGTGCGGCAACTTTCCATTTTCGAGCTCAGCATTATTCTGGCGCTGGGCTCGGCCGCCGGCGACGCCATGTTTTACGACGACGTGCCGCTGCTGCACGTGGCGGTTGTGTTTACCATGGTAGCCGGCATGTACCTGCTGTTCAACCGCCTTACCGAAAAGTTGCCCCGCTTCAGCAATTGGCTCGAGGGCGCTCCGGTGCTGCTGATCGAGGAAGGCCGGGTGCAGCTCGAAAACTTTAAGCGCCAAAACCTGACGCAGAAAGAGCTATTCGGCGAGTTGCGCCAGCTGCAGGTAGAGCACCTAGGGCAAGTGCGCCGCGCCTACATCGAGGCCACCGGCAACGTCAGCGCCTACTTCTACACACCCGAAGACGTACAGCCCGGCTTGCCCATTTGGCCCGAGCGGCTTGGGCAGGAACGCAAGCGTGTAGAAAAGGCCGGGCTGCATGCCTGCTGCCAGTGCGGCTACGTGCAGCACTTGGAGCGCGGTGCCGTGGCTACTTGCCCCGAGTGCCAAACCGATGCTTGGATACCCGCCTGCACAGCGCAGCGGCAGAGCGAACCGGCCTTGTAGCACAACCCCAAACACAAAGCCCCGGCGCTCAGCGCCGGGGCTTTTCAGTATAGGCTACGCCCGTAGCTCAGTAGCGGGCAATCCTCAGCGCAAAGGTCTGACGTATAAGCGGCTTGCACGTTACCGAAGTATTAAGATTGCAGCCCATAACGCAAGTGAGGCTGCAACCTTCGGGGGCCAAACTGCACTTTTACTATATGCCCGCTTAACCGGGGGGCCATAACCCAGGCGGCGCACACTAATTGCCCCTCTCGACTATGGATAGCACCAACCTCAACATCGCCATTTTGGGCAGCGGCAACATTGGCCTTTCCTTGGCCAAGGGACTCGTGAAAGCCGGCATGGCGGTACCCGCGCACGTTACCCTTACGCGCCGCAACACGGCTGCCCTGGCTCCGCTGGCCGCTGCCGGCTACGCCACCACCGCCGACAACCTAGGCGCCGTGCAGGCTGCAGATATTGTGGTGCTGGCCGTACTGCCGCAACAACTGAATAAGCTGCTCGATGAAATAGCCCCGGCTTTGCAAAGCCGGCAGCCGCTGCTGATATCGGTGGTTTCGGGGGTGAGCTGCGCCGATATCCGGCAGCACCTAGGGCAGTCGGTGCGCGTGGTGCGCGCCATGCCCAACACCGCCATTGCCATTGGCCAATCGATGACGTGCGTGGCGGCTGATGAGGCTGCGGAGGATGACTTTGCCTTGGTGCAGCGCCTCTTCGACACCGTGGGCGTGAGCATCCGCATCAATGAGGAACTGATGACCTCGGCCACGGCCCTGTGCGCATGCGGCATTGCTTTTTTTCTGCGCTCCATTCGGGCAGCCTCGCAGGGCGGCACCGAAATCGGCTTTCATGCCCACGATGCCCTGAAGATGGCTGCCCAAACCGCCAAAGGCGCCGCCGATTTGCTGTTGCAGCTGGCCTCGCACCCCGAGCAGGAAATTGATAAAGTGACCTCGCCCAAGGGCTGCACCATTGCCGGCCTCAACGAAATGGAGCACCAAGGCTTCAGCTCGGCCATGATCAAGGGCATCAAAGTGTCAGCTGAGAAGGCGGGCAAGCTGTACAAGGAAGGCTAATTGGCCTAGGTGCTGGACTGCATCAGGTGGCGCGTGAGCCAGGCTACTACGTCCTCGTCAACCTGGTCGCAGCACTCGTCGAGCCCGTGGCCGCAGCCGGGGTACAGCAACAGCTCTTTCGGCTCGCTAGCCCGCGCGAAGATGTCCTCGGAACAGGCGGGTGGCAGTATTTCGTCGTCGGTGCCGTGCACCAGCAGCAAGGGCTTGGGGCTGAGCCTGGCCGCTAAGTTGGTGCCGTAGGTTTGGCTGCTCATGGCCACTACGGTCGTTACCTCGCTGGCCATGGCCCCGGCCGCAATTACCACCGCTCCGCCAAACGAGTGCCCCACCAGCGCTACCTTGATAAGAGAACGGTGCTGTACCATGTACTGCACCGCCAGCAGCACATCGTACACGCAGGCTTCGAGGTCGTTGGGGTAGCGGTAGTGCAGGCGCAGGGAGGCAATGCCGTGCAGCTGCAACTGGGCGGCCAACCTAGGGTACATGCCCCAGGCCGGGCCATCGAGGCCACCGCCTGCGCCCCCTACCCACAGCACGGCGCTGGCGTATGGGGCAGTAGGGTGAAAACGAGCCGGCATGTCGCCGGCATTGGTACTTAGGGTTAGCTCTTCAACCCCGTTCACCTCTTGGTGCAGGGTTACGGTTTGCAGAATAAACTCGCGGGGCTGGCGCTTGGTGGGCATGCGGAGGAAGTAACTTGGCCTCCGTTGTACTACCGACGCGGTAAATGGGTATTGTTCAGCTAGTACACGCACTCGGCCTGCCCAATACCTAGGGCGCCGGCGGGCTAGTCCTCAAAGCTGTATTCCAGTGTAATAGCCCCGGGTTTGCCTTGGGGGCGCACGCACCAGCCGCGGCCATGCAGCCCGTTTAGCTCGTGCGTACCCGAGCCGGGCACCACCGCCAGGTTGGCTTTGGCTACCCCGTCTTCGAGGCTGCCGCTGTGCTGCAACACAAAGCTGCCGGTGCGCCCTCCTACGCGGCCCACCACCCGCTCCAACCCTACCGAGCTGGCCGAGCCATCGGGGTAGTAGGTCATCAGAATCTCAAGGCGGCCTTCGCCCTCAATATCTCCGCTAAACAGCTGCGTGGCACTGGCCCGTGCCATGGCTGGCGCATCGGCTAGCTCCTGGTAGGTTTCTTCGGACCACGCACCTAGCTCGAGTGTACTAACCGCACGTATATCCATGAGCTTACCCCTTTGCTGATGATTAGTCAAATATAATAAGAGCTAAAATATATAGCTATAATAAACTAAATATTTTAGCATAGACTTCTCATCAGCTTAGCCAGTTTGGCTACTTAGGGCAGCGCTCGGAGCTGAGCATCAGCCACTACTGCGAAAACGATGCGAAAGTCGTTGCGGATGGCTTGGTCGCCTAGGTCGGCAAAAAAGCTGCGCGAGTTGTAGCGAATGCCGTAACGGGTGCGGTCGAGCGTAGCGGCTCCCTCGATGCGCAACGTGCTGCCTTGGCGCTCCAACTGCACCGGAAACTCGACAGGCTGGGTAACTCCTTTGATGGTAAGCCAACCCGTAGCCCGCCCATTGCTTACCTGCCTCAGCCGAAATGTGGCCGCCGGAAACTCAGCTACCGCAAAAAAGTCGGCGCCACGAAGGTGCTGCTGCAGTTGGGCGTTTTCGTGGGCTATGGTGCGCATATCAATCTCGAAAACGCCGTTGCGCAGCGTGGTTCCGTCGTACTCGAAGCTGCCCTGCCGCAGCTGCACGGTACCGCTGGGCGCCCAGGTGCCCACCTCGGCATAGCCCGTCCAGGCAAGGCGGCAGGCGGCCGGGCGCACTACGTAGCGGGTGGGTGCTTGCCCGAAGCTCATCAGCAGCAAGGCACCTAGGCACAGCAGCCCCACAAGCCACACTCCCACTGCCCGTTGGTTGATTGTAGTTGACATGGCCTTTGTGCTTAGCGCGTTGATGTGTTATCACCCTGGAGCTGCTGCTCCGTTTCGATGAGGCCCATGCCTTTGAAAAGCCGCCCGTTTTTGTCGCGGGCCAAGATGTACCAGAGCGCATCGCCGCCGTACAGCTGCTGCCGGCTGGTGGCGTAGCGGTAGTTGCGCTCATAGGTGTAGGTCTGGCCTTTCAGGAGTTTGCCTTGGGGGCACCCGAACAGTTCGGCAAACTCGGCGGGGGTTTCGCGCATGTTGGCCTGCCAGCCGCTTTCGTTGTACCAGATAAAGCTGCCGCACTCCACTATCTCGAGGTCGGCCACGTCGGCGCGTACGCTGGTGCTGTGCTTCCACACGTATTGGCCTGGCTTTTCGGGGTTGGGCTCGGGGTACACCGGGTTGGGCGTGTGCCACAGCGTAAGGCCTACCGGTACTTGGCGCAGCTTGGCCGGCAGCGCACGGGTGCGGTCGGGCCAGGCGGCTTGGGCGTGGGCCCTAGGTGCTACTAGCATCAGCAAGCCCAGCACAGGGGCAGCAAACAGGGTTTTCATGTGTCGTGGGGTTGATGTTGAACGACCCAAAAGTGCTGTTTGCCTCAGCTCAAAACGCCCCATTTCCGGAGTTGGGGCGCCCCAAATCATGATGTGGGCCTAGGCTACTACTGAAGCCGGACGTAGGCGCTCGGCGCCATGCCGGTAAATTGCCGGAAGATGCGGTTGAAGGTAGTTTTGGAGTTGAACCCGCACTCGAAAGCAATGCCCAACAGGGTAAGGCGTGTGGCATCGTTGGTGCTGGCGAGGCGCCGCTTTACCTCGGCTACCCTGTAGCTGTTCACCAAATCATTGAAGGATTGGCCGAAGCCGTTGTTCACGGTAAACGAAATAAGCCGGGGTGCCAAACCCGTATGCGCCGATAGCTCGGCCAGCGTAAGCGTGGGGTTCAGGTACAGCTTTTGGTTCTCGAGGGCCTCCCGAATGCGCTCCACCACGGCTGCATCGGTGGTTTGGCTTGGGCGGGCTACCTCGGTTGCAGGCAGGGCCGCCACAGCGGTTTCGGCTACCATCGGCCGATCGGGAGCGGCTAGCACTGCGCTGGGCGCGGCAGCTGCCGCTGCGGGTTGCGCCTCGGGCACAAGCAAGGGCTCCTCCGCGTCGGGCTCGAAATGCACGGCCGCCATGTTGGCTTGCCGCAAGCCCACCACGCCAATCAGCAGCACCACGCCACCCAGCAACTCGGTGGAGTAATCGTAGCGGTAGTACAGCCCAAAAAACTCGCGCAGCACCAGCTCCAGCAGCCACTGCGCGCTTACCACCGCCAGCACCAGCAGCAAGGTGCGCAGCCAGCGCAGGCGCAGCTGCGAGGTTTCGGAAAAGTTGTCGTTGAGGTAGCGCCCGTAGCGGCGCAGCAGCTGCAGCGCCAGCCCTAGGTACACCATCAACGACACCCACGTGCCAACAAACTCGAGCCGGTAGGTATAGGGCCGATGAATGGTTTGCCAAAACCAGTTGCGGGTTTCGTAGGGCTGAAAGCGCAACCACCAGTACAGCGCCGCTTGCAGCAGCACCGGCACAAAATGCCACAAGTACCGGCCCCGCCACCGAAAACCGTGGTTGACGAGGCTTTGCACGTACAGGTACAAAAGCGGCCCGAAAGCGAAGGAGTAGTAGATGGGCGCGAAATACCAATTGGGGTTTTGCCCATACACGTTGGCCACCCGGAAAAAGGCATCGAGCAGCCATAGGGCAATGGCCAGCATCAGCAGTGCCAAAAAGCGGTTGGGCAGGCGGTTGAGTGGCGCCGTCCAGAGCAGGCCCGCGGCAAACACGGCCTGCGCTACTACCGCAAACAGCAGCGCAACCAGTGGAGTAAAAGGTATTTGCATAACCTAAGGATGCACTGCCAATAGGGGCAAGGTAGCATTTCTGCGGAGCTACTTACCCAAAGCCGCTACTCAGCCGCGTCGCGGTAGCGGTATTGGTAGCTCAGTTCGGGGTAAGGCTTCCCGTTGAGTTCGGCGTACGGAAACACAAAGTAGTTGAGCGGTTCGCCCTGCTGGGCGGGTGTCAGCACCAGGTCGCGGCCGCGGCTGAACTCCACCCGATTTTCATCGTGGGCGCCAAAAAAGTACTCGCGCTTGCCGGGGTTCTTGGCTGCTTCGGAAGCATCAATGGGCACCCAACCCGTTTGCTTGGTGTAAAACTCGGCCCAGCAATGGTAGCCTTTTACTTCGCCGGTACCGCGCTCCGGGGGCAGCGGCAGCCCGATGCTGAACCGGGCCGGAATACCCAGGGCGCGGCAATAACCGATAAACACCGCGTGGAAATCGGTGCAGTTGCCGCGGCGCGTATCGCAAGCGTAGTAAATGTCGCCGCGGCCCCAGCCCTGCCCGCTTTTGTCGTACTGCACGGTGCTTACCACGTGGTTGTACACGGCGCGGGCTTTTTCGAGGTCGGTTTTGGCATTGGCCTTGGCTACCACCTCGTGCGCCCAAAGCCGAATCTTGTCGTCGAGCGGCACAAGGCGGTCAGGCCCAAGCCAACGTTTCAGCTCTGGGTCGGGTGGCGGTTTGGGGAGTTTGCGCATGGCCGCCCTAGGTAGCAGCGGGTTGATGTGCTCCTGCCGGGTTACTTGGCAGCGCAGCGTTACGGTAAATGCCGTTGCGGGCGACTGCGCCAGGCGCATGTGCAGCATGCGGTTGCCGTAGCGGCCCTCTACAATCTCGTAGGGGTAGGCTGCCTCTACCTGCACAGCTTGTATTTGCTGCGAAGCATCGGAGCGCGGAACGGGCACCCACAACTCCAGCACCCCGCCCGCCGCCTGGCTAATTGTGGTTTTGCATTCCAGCCCAAAGGTGCGCATTCGTACGGGCTGCTCGGTGGCTGTTTGCGGCTGCGTAACCGCGCCAGATAACGTCGACAATGCGAGTAGTAAACCTTGAACTATCAAAACTGCGACAAGATAATGGACCCGTGGCAGGGACGCATTGCTCAAGGGAATTCGTTTTCAGCTTTTTCGGCAGCTTGTTAATACCCTGACCTTCGCTTAATTAGGCCCAAGCTCGACAATTATTTCACCTCAACCGTAACCCTCACGTCTTAATATCGTTGAAGGCTAATCTAAAGAGGAGCTTCTTGCCGGAAGCTTCTTATGTGTGAGCGTTTTAAACTCCCTACCCATGAAAAAGTTTGTTGTTCTTGCCGCCCTGCTTGTAGGTGGTGCCTATGCTGCTAACGCACAAACCAACACCACCACTACCACTACCAAGCAAACAACGACCACCCCGGCCCAAACGGCTCCGCAAACCCCGGTGACGACGCCCACTACCACGCCGGCTACCACCACCGAAACCACTACCACCACGGTAGAATCGACCACCACCGGTGGCTCGATGACCACCCAACCTGCTGCCGGCACCACCGATGGCACTTCGGTACTGACGGCTCCGGGCGGCAAGGCTGATGCCAAGATCAAAGACAAGAAGAAGAAGTCGAAAGCTAAAATCGACGACTAGTCGATTTGCTTCGGCACTTCAAAGCCTAGCCCGCCGGCCTTATTTGCCGGCGGGCTTTTTTGTGCCCTGTGCCGCCGTTACCTGCTTCCGTTGGAGCTCTGCCGGTAGCGGCCTAATCGTTTCTGCCCTACCTTACCCGCACCATGGCCAACACCACACCGCCGCTTCCTTACATCGTTATCGATTTCGACAGCACCTTTACGCAGGTAGAGGCGCTTGATGAGCTTGCTGACATAGCCCTGCGCGGACGCCCCGAGCGCGAGCAGGTAGTGGCTCAGATAAAAGCCCTCACCGATGGCGGCATGGACGGCTCCGTGTCGTTCAGCGAATCGCTCAGGCGACGCATCGAGCTGCTGCCTGCCCGGCACGAGCACCTGCACGAGCTGGTGCAGCACCTGCACACCAAGGTTACGGAGAGCATTCGGCGCAATCAGGCGTTTTTTCAGCAACACGCCGACCGCGTGTACATCGTGAGCAGCGGCTTTCGGGAGTTTATTGAGCCGGTGGTGGCCGAGTTTGGCATTCCGCCCGAGCAGGTACTGGCCAACACGTTCACCTTCGATGCCGAGGGCCGCATCACCGGCTTCGACCCGAACAACCCCTTAAGCCAGGACGGCGGCAAAATCAGGCAGCTGCACCTGCTCGGCCTCGACGACGCCCCGGTGTACGTGCTCGGCGACGGCATTACCGATTACCAGATTCGCGAAGCCGGCCTGGCAGCCCGCTTTTACGCCTTCACCGAAAACGTAGCCCGCCCTGCCGTGGTGGCCCAAGCCGATGAGGTAGTGCCTTCTTTCGACGAGTTTCTGTACCAAAACAAGTTGCCGATGACCCTCTCCTACCCTAAAAACCGCATTCGCGCGCTGCTGCTCGAAAACATCGAACCTACGGCCGAGCGCCTGTTTCGCGAAGAGGGTTATCAGGTGGAGGTGGTACCCGGCGGGCTCGATGAGGAGGAACTGATGGAGCGCGTCGAGGGCGTCAGCATACTAGGTATCCGCTCCAAAACGCAGGTTACGGCCCGGGTGCTGGAGCGCGCCAATCGCCTCATCGCCGTAGGTGCCTTTTGCATCGGCACCAACCAGATTGATTTACTCGGCTGCATGCAGCGGGGCATTGCCGTATTCAACGCGCCGTTTTCCAACACGCGCTCGGTTGTCGAGCTGGCCCTAGGTGAAATCATTGCTTTGGCCCGCCGCTTACCCGTGAAGAGCGAACAAATGCACCGCGGCGTGTGGGATAAATCGGCCCGCGGCGCGTTCGAAATCCGGGGCAAAAAGCTGGGCATTGTGGGGTACGGCAACATTGGCTCGCAGCTTTCGGTGGTAGCCGAAGCCGTAGGCATGCAGGTGCTGTACTACGACATTGCCGAGAAGCTGCAGCTCGGCAACGCCACCAAGTGCCGCACGCTGGAGGAGCTGCTGCGCCAAGCCGATATTGTAACGCTGCACGTAGATGGCCGCCGCGAAAACACCAACCTCATTGGCGCGGCCGAGTTTGCCTTGATGAAGCCCGGCGCCCTGTTTCTCAACAACGCCCGCGGCCACGTCGTCGATATCGAGGCCCTGGCCGATGCCTTGCGCTCGGGTCACCTAGGTGGCGCTTCGGTGGATGTGTTTCCGTACGAGCCCAAAACCAACGACGAACCTTTCGAAAGCCCGCTTCGCGGCTTGCCCAACGTACTGCTTACTCCGCACGTGGGCGGCAGCACGGCCGAGGCGCAGCGCAACATTGCCGAGTTTGTGCCCGAGCGCATTATGGGCTACGTGAATACCGGCAACACCCTTCAAAGCGTAAATCTGCCGAATATTCAATTGCCGCCACAGCAGCAGGCCCACCGGCTTATCCACATTCACCACAACGTGCCCGGCGTGCTGGCCCACATCAACAACGTACTGGCGGCGCACGCTGTCAACATCCTAGGTCAGTACCTCAAAACCAACGAGCACATCGGCTACGTGATTACCGACGTGAACCGGGAGTACGATCAAGAGGTGATTAAAGCCCTCCGGCAGGTAGAGCAGACGATTAAATTTCGGGTGCTTTACTAATCCGCTACTTAACACCTATGCGTTATCGATACTCGCTGGTTCTTGTTACTGCGTTGACAACTACATCATCCGCAGTACAGTCGGCGCCCTACGCACTGCCCGCATGGGCAGAAACCCAATGGCAGGCTGCTCGCCTCAGTCAAACATACAGTCGAGTTCCTTACCTAAAACCGCAGGCACTACATGCCGATTTCAACGGCGACGGCAAACTAGATGTAGCCGTCGCAGTAATTCGCAAGCAGTCGGGTAGCCATGGTATGCTGATTCTGCACCAAGGCCAAACGGGCGTACACGTTATTGGCACCGGCTCCGCTTTCAGCAACGATATGTTGCACACCAACTTCCAATGGGCCGACCATTGGCAGCTTTACATCAAACCTAGCACCTTCGAGGGCTATTTGGTAAAAATGGTGAGATTTCCGGCGACCGTACCGTTCAGCTGCAGCGCCCTGCGATTGAGATTTGGAAGGATGCGTCCGGTGGGGGCATGATTTATTGGAACGGTCGTAAATATGTTTGGCTCCACCAGAGCTGCTAACAGAAAAAAGGGCTGGCTCCTACTCGGAGCCAGCCCTTTTTGTTGCGGAGCCTTGCATGACCTAGGGCTACTTAACGCCCACGGCCGAGGCTTCTCCGCTTGGAGCAGTCTCTCCAGCCGAGGGCTTGCGCAACTGCAGTTGCACACGCGTAGTGTTAGCCCCCACCGTCATGCGCAGGTTGTAGTCGCCAGCGGGCAAGCCCGTAAAATCGAGCGTTTGGTGGTGGTTACCAGCGGCTTTGCGGCGGTAGTCGGATACACGCACCGGGGCGCCGTTGTGGTTGTAGAGCACCCAGCCCATCGGAATTTCCTCGGGCAATGCGTAGCGCAGTTGCACCACGCCGTTGCTTGGGTTGGGGTAAATGCTCATGTTGTAGGAGCCGGTACCCTTAAGGTCGGCAGGTGCGGCAGCAGCCACCGGCGATACGGCATCTTCCTGCGCCACTGCTTCCAGTTTCCATTGCTGGTCTACGCGGGCGCTGTAGCGCCACTGCTGCAGGCCACCCTCGATAGAGTCCTTAGCCGTGAGGGCCTTATTGCTGTGCTTGGCGATTAGCTTGTAGTAGCTGCCTTCGGCCGGCTCGATGCGCCACAGCTGGTTGTTGCCGCTGTAATACGTCCAAAGGCTCATGGGTGTACCATTTGACGTTGCACTACCCAGCACTTCGAGCACTTTGTTGCTGCCTTGCACGCCAATGCGGTAGTAGCCATTGCCAAGGCTTTCGATGCGCCACTGTGGGGCCGTGCTGCGGCCTTCTACGACGGGTCCGCCGGCACCGGCCTCGGTATAGGCGCGGCTGTTGGGGCGGCCAGGCTCGATTACCTCCAGCGGTTTGTTGCCAGCGCGCGAGGTAAGGATGTACACGCCTGCGGGCAATACAGCAGCGGTTTCAGCTGCTTTAGCGTCGGCTTTGCTCTGCTTTGCCGGCTTGGCCTCGGTTTTTGCGGGTTCGGGTTTGGGCGTAGCCTTGGCCACCGGCTTGGTTTCGGCGGGCTTAGCAGCGGTAGTTTTGGGTGCAGCGGGCTTGGCAGCGGCTGGTGCTGCCGGTTTTTTGGCGGGTGCTGGCTGGGGCTTAGCTGCAGGCGCAGCGGCAACCGCTGCAGCCGGATTTACAGGGTCGGGCGTGGTAGGCGAGCCGAGCGGGTACAGGTAGCTCGTAGAAATAACCTGCGCCGCTTGCCCTGGCGGTACCCATTGCAGCTGCAAGCGCGCATCGCCTTCCGAGTCGGCATACTCGATGCGAATGCTGGTTTTCTCGCCCGCAGCCAGCTCCACGTAGCCTTCGCCTGCGCTGGGTTTGCGTCCGTTCCAGGTGTCAATCATCTGCTTGCCGTTCACCCACACGCGTATTTCGTCTTCGGTGCGCGCCAGAAAACGGTAGCGCCCCGTGCTAGGTGCTGCCAGGAGGCCCTCCCAGCGTACTGAGAAATTATCGGTGGGTAAGCCCTCAGCAGGTGAGCCGGTGCCCCAGTTGAAGTCGATAGCGGCATCGATGCGGCGCACGCTCGGAGCGCCGGCCAGGGTGCCGTTGGCAAAATAGCTGGCCGTAAGTCCGCTGCCTGCGCCTTGCACGGGCAATACCGCTGGGCGAGCAAACCGCAATGATGCCTTACCGAACATCCGAGCTGCCTCTCCCCCCCTCATTGCGTGTGCCTCAGCGCCAACCAACCCAAATGGGCCGGCAGCAAGCCCGGCCAGTACAGTGCAGAATATCAGACTACGCATCGTGTTATGATTAAGAGTGATATTACCGGCAAAGTACCGGATAGAGCACAAAATTAAAGGTTATAGTCGAGCCGGCGGCAACACCCGCACTTAGCACCTGGCTTTCACGCTAACGCCAAGGGAGGATAAAATGTGATAGCAGCGAGCTTAAGCCGTTTTTCGTGCTCTTTTGCTAGGCGGGTTAATTTTCAATAATCCTTATGAACGATCAGCTCACCGGCGAAACACCGGCATACCACGGCTTCCGGATTAGCATTTCTCAATAAGAAAAATTATAATTAATGTTTTTCTATTTGTTCCAAAGGTCTATCATAATACACTGGCTGCAGTTTGTAGCAACCCCAAACAACCGGGTCGGGCCGGAAACACCTAGGTGTTTCCGGCCCGACCCGGTTGCAACATTCAACTGTGGTTATACTCGCGTACAGTACCTAGGCATCGGTGCTTAACTACTCTTTCATCAAGCGCAAGGTGTGGTTGGTTTTGCCGCTCCGCACCCGCACCAGGTAGGTACCCACAGGAAGCTCGCGTAAATCAATTGCCTGCATTTCGCCGCCTAGGTGTTGCTCGGTACGAATCCAGCGGCCAACCGCGTCAATAAAGGTTACCTCGTAGCTGCCTTCAGGCAATGTGCGCAAGTCGAGCCGCGTAGAGCGAACCGCGGGATTTGGAAACAATGCCAGCCCGCTAGGCGCCGTAGCCCGAATGATTTCCTCCTTGGAGGCTTGGTGCAAATCGAGGGCCGTAAGAGCAAGGTCGTCGCCGTTGCTGTCGGTAGCCAGGTCAATGATCTTCAGCTCGATGCTAGTAACGCCGGGCCCCGTTTGGAAGTGTACCACCCGCCGGTCCCAAGCGTCGCGCCCTTTGTGGCCCGAGCGCGGATCGGCTTCGTCGTACACTTGTATGTCTTTCCCTACTTGCTTGCCGTCTACCTCGATCCGTAGAATCGGATCCGATTGCAAATCGCGCTCGGAACTGATGGCGTTTGATGTGTAGAAGGAGAACAAGTAATCGGTATTGGGCCTAACCTCAACGCGTTGGATCCACACCGTCATGGGCAAACCACTGAGGTTGCCGTTGGAGTACAGCCAAGTATTCGAAGGAGGTACGCGGTTAGCAGCATCACCAGGAAAAATACCCTGGCGCACCATGTTGTAGTAATATACCACCGACCCCGTTTGCACCGATATCTTGGTGTCGGGCGGGTACATACTGGTACCACTGTACCCTAGCCCGCTGCTCCACCCGCCTAGGTCGGCACCGGGAGGCAGCTCTGTGGCGTTGGCTTGGGTAGCAGGGTAATTACGAAATGTTCCGTTCTGGATCAGGTTTTGCCCTGAAGCCGAACTCTGTAGGTATCCCACCTGAACCATCGTCAGGAGGGATAACAGTAAAGCATGCTTCATAGCTAGTGGAGAGA
Source organism: Solirubrum puertoriconensis (assembly GCF_001483135.1). GTDB lineage: Bacteria > Bacteroidota > Bacteroidia > Cytophagales > Hymenobacteraceae > Solirubrum > Solirubrum puertoriconensis. The sequence continues at coordinate 1,428,069 of NZ_LNAL01000008.1, read as the reverse complement.
GGGTGGGCGGGTATTAGCAAGCAGCACGGGTAAGCCACGGCAGAAGGGCAGTAGCAGTAGGAGGACATATCTTGTACGGTTTGATGTTTTGTTTAGATAAAATAATCGTAAATTTTTATTTAATCAAGGAATAATATAAACAGTGCAACTGGACTATATTTCGTTATAAACCCTTTAGATTGAGCTTCTTTCATTCTTACCAATCGTTGCCGCAATAGGGCTTATACATTTCGCTTATGCGTAGCCATGATAAAGCAAAAGGGCAGCCCTGTTAGGGGCTGCCCTTGGAGTTATTATCCTAAGTAAACCTAGGCAGCGTCGCCTTCGGCGTACGCTGCACCGTCCTGCGTCACGGAGTTCTTCTCCACAATCTCGCGAGCCAGATTGAGGTAGCTGATCGAGCCTTTGCTTTCGGCGTCGTGCAGGATTACCGGAATACCAAAGCTCGGCGATTCCGATAGCTTAACGTTGCGCGGGATGATGGTATCGAACACCAATTGCTGGAAGTGCAGCTTCACCTCTTCCACTACTTGGTTGGAGAGGCGCAGGCGCACATCGTACATCGTGAGTAAAATCCCCTCAATCTCGAGCTGCGGGTTCAGGCGGCTCTGAATGATTTTAATGGTATTCAAGAGTTTACCCAAGCCCTCGAGAGCGAAGTATTCGCACTGCACCGGGATGATTACCGAGTTGGCAGCCGTGAGGGCGTTTACCGTAATCAGGCCCAACGAGGGCGAGCAGTCGATGATGATGAAGTCGTACTGATCGACCAGCGAGGCCAGCGCCTGCTTCATCTTCTCCTCGCGGTTGGGCAGGTTGATCATTTCCACCTCGGCCCCAACGAGGTCGATGTGGGAGGGCATCAGATCGAGGTGGGGCAGAATATTGGTCTGCAGGATAATATCCTGGGCGTTGATGCCATCGACCATGCACTCGTAAATGCTGTGTTGAATGTCCTTCGGATCGAAGCCCACGCCGGAGGTAGCGTTGGCCTGCGGATCGGCATCTACCAGCAGGGTGCGGTATTCCAGCGCAGCCAACGACGCCGCGAGGTTGATGGACGAGGTGGTTTTGCCCACGCCGCCTTTCTGGTTTGCTACCGCAATAATTTTACCCATTTCTCTGTAGTTGACAGTTGTCGGTGGCCAGTTGTCAGGTGTCAGATTTCGAAGGTAAGAAACTGCTCACTGACTACTGCTACCTCCGCAACTTTACAAATTTATCGTTTGCCCGAGGTTCATCAGCACCAGCTCCACGCCAGCCGCTTGTGCTTTGCGCTGAGCGGCTTCGTGGTCGAGCTTAATCGGCGGGAAGGTGTCGTAGTGCATGCCTACTACCCGCTTCACGCCCAGCCACTGCGCAGCCTGCAGGGCATCGTCGATGCCCATGGTAAAGTTGTCGCCGATGGGCAGTAGGGCTACATCGAGCTTGGTACGCTCGCCTATCAGCTTCATTTCGTAGCTGAGGGCCGTGTCGCCAGCAAAGTACAGGTTGCCTTCGCCCGTTTCGAGCACAAAGCCGCCAGCTATGCCGCCGTACGAGCCATCGGGCATCGACGAGCTGTGCACGGCCGGTACCATTTTCACGGAACCGAAAGGCAGCTGTGCGCGGCCACCAATATTCATCTTGTACGGCGCCTGCAAACCTTTTTGCTCAAACCAGCTCAGCACCTCAAACATACCTACCAGTGGGGCGTTGGTACGCTTGCCTATCTCCTCAACTTCCGAAACGTGGTCGTAGTGGCCGTGCGAGAGCAGGATAAAGTCAGCTTCGATTTGATCTACCTGTACGTCCTTAGCCAAGGCATTAGGCCGAATAAACGGGTCGAACAGGAGGCGCGAGCTCCCCACGTGCAGACCAAAGCAGGAGTGTCCGTAATAGGTAAGTTCCATGCAGCGAAGTTAGCGGATAAACACGGCTGCGGCCGAGCGCAGATTTAGCCGTACTTTGCTACAAATATACACGTCTTTCCCGTTCGCAGAGCCCGTTTTTTGGCTTCTAGCGGCACTTCCGAAGCCCCTTCGAAAAGAGCTGCAACCGACCGCCACATGCGCGCTTAGTCAATCGGCAACGACTTGCTTCTGAGTTCTTTTCCTTTGCTAAAGCCAATGGCTACCATTAGCTCCTGGCCCCGTAAGCACTTGATCCGTCTCTTCTTCCCCCCTGCCTTTTTTCGGCGCCATACGCACCTAGGGCGCGGCCTTTTGCTGCCGGCGTTGGCCCTGCTGAGCGGCTGCGGTACGGCTACCAAACCAGCCGATGAGCGGCGCGTTTTCCGCTACAACCAGCCCGAGGCGCTTACCTCGCTCGACCCAGCATTTTCCCGTAACCAAGCCAACATTTGGGCCGTGACGCAGCTCTACAACGGCTTGGTAGAGCTGAACGACTCGCTGCGCCCGGCTCCGGCCCTGGCCCGCCGCTACGATATTTCGCCCGATGGCCGGCGCTACACCTTTGTGCTGCGCCCGGGCGTGCACTTCCACGATTCGGAAGTGTTTCCCGGCGGCAAGGGCCGCGAGGTTAAGGCCCAGGATGTAGTCTACTCCTTCCGCCGCATCCTCGACAAGCCCACGGCCAGCCCTGGCGGCTGGATTTTTCGGGGCAAAATCCTGGAAACCGCCGACGGAGAGCCATCAGACACCGCCTTCGTGGCCCCGAATGACTCCACGGTGCGCATTTACCTGAAGGAGCCGTTCATCCCGTTCCTAGGTATCCTCACGATGCCCTACGCCTATGTGGTGCCGCGCGAGGCCGTGCAGCGCTACGGCAAAGACTTTCGGGAGCACCCAGTGGGCACCGGCCCCTTCGTGTTCAAGCGCTGGGACGAAGGCTCAGCCATTGTGTACCACCGCAACCCCAACTACTGGCGGCGCGATGCCAAGGGCAAACAGCTCCCCTACCTCGATGCGGTGCAGATTAGCTTTATTTCCGACCGTAAATCGGAGTTTCTGACGTTTCAGCAAGGTAAGCTCGATTTTCTGTCGGGGATTCGGGCCGGCTCGCGCGACCTGATTCTGTACCCCAACGGCCAGCTGCGCGAAGACTTTGCGGGTAAGTTCCGGTTCGAGAAGGTTCCTTACCTGAACACCGAGTACCTAGGGATTCAGCAAGACCCTACCAACTTGCGCGGCGACGCCGATCAACCCGCCCTGCGCGATCGGCGCGTGCGGCAGGCCCTCAACTTTGCCCTCAACAAACCCGAGCTGCTGGCTTATTTCCTCAACAACGTGGGCGTGCCGGGCCATTCGGGTTTCGTGCCTTCGTCGCTGCCATCCTTCAGCCAGCAGGCGGTGCCGGGCTACACCTTTCAGCCCGAAAAAGCGCGGCAATTGCTGCGCGAAGCGGGCTACGGTCCCGGCAAGCCGTTGCGCCTGCGCCTAAGCACCGTGGCCGACACCAAAGAGATAAGCGAGTACCTGCAGAAAAAGTGGGCCGAAATAGGCGTGCAGGTACAGATCGACGTGAACCAGTCGGCAGCGCACCAGGAGATGGTAGACAACGGCCGGGCCGCGTTCTTTACCAAGTCGTGGCTGGGCGACTACCCCGACGCCGAGAACTACCTAGCCCTGTTCTACGGCCTCAACTTCTCGCCCGCCGGGCCTAACAAAACACACTACAAGAACCCCGAGTACGACCGCCTGTACGAGCAAGCCAAGCTGGAGCGCGACGACCGCCGCCGTTGGGAGCTGTACCAAGCCATGGACCGCCTGGTAGTGCGCGATGTACCCGTAATTCCGCTGTACTACGACCAAGTAGTGCGCCTCACGCAAAACAACGTGCACGGCCTCACGCCCAACCCCATGAACCAGTTGGTACTGGAGCGCGTCTGGAAGGATTAACCGAAGGGACAATTAAGAACCCAAAACGCCTTGGCCCGGCTGCAACTGCAGCCGGGCCAAGGCGTTTTGGGCACCTAGGGCATTAGCTCTCGATACGGTAACCGATAGGCTTGAAGGCATAGTTATTCGACATTTCGGCCGAACACGCCGTCATGCCCACCACCAAATCCATTTTCGCTTCGATAACCACGTAGTCGCCGGCGCGGCTTTTGGGCGGCAGCACGCCCACCTTGCCGGTGTTTCCATCCACGGTTACGTGCATGAAAATGTTAAAGCAAATAGGAATGCTATCGGGGCTGATGCCGTAGGGCTGCAGGGCCTCGCTGAGGTTGCCAAAGCAGCCGCGGTGCGGATGCTGATGCCCATAGATGATCCGAAACGTATCGGCAGAGCAAGGCGTGAGCAGAAAGTCGTGGCGGCCTACCGTGTCCTCCACCAGCTCAAACATCACGTTGCTGCGGTTTGAGTAGAACGGGTGGCCTTTGGTGAGGAAAATGGTTTCGGCGTAGTCGATGGTGCGGCCCGACGACAGGTATTCGTCGCGGTCGTGCAAGTTGTAGCACACAAAGTCCGACACCTGTTCGCCCTGCAAATCCACCACGCGCAAGCGCTGGCCCTTGCGCAACTCGAAGGCGGTGCCACTACGCGGCGGTATTACGGTCAGTTCGTCCATGTTGGCTCAAGAAAGGGCATTTCCAGGATTCGTCGTGCAAGCTGCCGGTGTACTGGTGGGCCTCCGAGGCTTCGCCGAAGTTGGCGAGCATGGGGTTCACTGAGCCCGAGAAGGCCTCGTCGCGCTTGCGAATGGTTTGCTGCAAGTACTCGTACCGCCCGTTGGCACGCAGCTGCTCAAACTGCTGATGCGCATTGAATACTATGGTGGGGTACTCAAAGCGCCGGGCGGCCCGGCTACTGCCGGGGTGCAAGCCAATCACGAAGAAGGCTTCTTCTTTCAAGCTGAAGCTGAAATCGGGCGAGGTTGGGTCGGGCACCACCCTTGGGTCGTAGCCGTATTGGCGGGCGTCGAGGTTGGAAAGCGACTGGAGCCGTTGCCAGAACAACTGCTCAAACATGGCTTCGGTAGTTTCTTCGGGGCCTTTAAACACCACGGCGGCGCTGTGGTACAGCTTTTCCGACTGGCGGTAGTCATCCACGAAGTTGTATACAAACTGCAGGATGTCGGCGTCGTCCTTGGGGCAAGCCAAGTGGTCGACCACCAAGCAGTGGAGTTGATTCCAGGTGAGGGCCGTCTTGGCCGCTACGCAAGGGAATTCTTTGTTATTGATAAACGCGAGGTATTCCCCTGATATTGCCTGGGCTTCTGCATGAGACATATCAAGTTATTTTGTTGAACAAAATGCGGCTGTTTGTTAAACATCACACCTCGCTTTACGACCCGTTCAGCTTTATTGTTTTAAATATATGACATTGAACAAATCCTATATAAGCTTTCTATTCGACAAACCGCTGCAACTTACCGGCGAGTGGACTTATGTGCCCTGCCAACTTTGGTAAAAAAACAAAAGCCCCGCAAAGCGCTTGCTTTACAGGGCTCTTGGATTAGATCAACCTAGCGCTTAACGATCGAGAACCACATCGCCAGCACCAACGCGGGCCAACTCGTTGCTGATGTAGTTGAGCAGCGTCTGCAAGTTGTCTGGGGCGCCCTCCTCCACTTGGACCGTTTTGCTGGTTTGGCCTGGCACGTTAAGCGTGAGGTAAGTCGAGGGCATATCACTGGCGCCGCTCAGGTACTGGGGCTGTAAGTTGGCAAAACCTATTTGAGTAGTCTGGTTCACCATTGCTTGCACCACATCAGCGGGGAGGCGCAGCTCGTGCGCACCCGTTTTGGCCACGTGCTGGTAGCCGTTGTATTGCACCCGCCCATCGGCAAAGATGCTGGCCTCGAAGTGCGGGCACCTGCCTAGGCAGGGCGTTTTGCGGAATACCAGCACCGGAGCGTTGCTCTGGGGCACGGGCGTGTTTTCGGTTTTCGGCTCAGCTTCTACGGGCGGGCGCGTGGTGGGGCCGGTTGGCACTTGTGGGCTGCTTTCCACAGGTACTGTCGTTGGCACCGATTCGGCCTCGTTCGTGCGGTTGGGGCCAGGCGTGGGCTTGGTATCGGGGGTATGCGAGGTTGGGTATGCTGGGTTGCTGGGGTTTGCCTCTGGCTTTGTGGGGGCCGTAGGCGTTTCGGCCTGGGGCGTAGCGGGTACCTCGGCCCGCTTGGGCGGAGCTGTGGGTAAAGTAGGCTGCTGGGGTATGGGCGTGGGCGCATTGCCACCGGGCGTTGGGGCGCTAGGTGTGGTAGGCTTATTGGGCCCGGTGCTAGGTGGTGGCGTGTTGCCTCCGCCGGGGTTGGTAGTAGGTGCCGGGTTCCCCGAGGTTTCATCAACCCTAGGCCGCGGTGTACGGGGCGGGCGCACCGGCGGTGTGTGCGAGGCAGGCGGAGGCGGTATGCTCCCGGGCGTTTGGGCTGGCGGCGGTGTGGTGGGCACCGGGCTGTTGCGTACAGGTGGTGGCGTGGTAGGCGCCGGCGTATTCCGAACCGGTGGTGGCGTTGTTCTTACGGGAGGTGGAGGCGTGTTCCGGACGGGCGGTGGCGGGGTGGTTCGTACGGGTGGCGGCGGGGTGCGCACCGGGCCCGGGGGTACCCTAGGTGGCGCCGAGGGCGGTGGGTAGGCAGGTCCTCTCGATGGGCCGGTTGGCCCCGTAGCTACCGGCCCTGGCACTGGGTAATCGTAATCGTAGCCCGGCTGCGGCCCGGAGGTTTGGGCAGGAGCCGCTGCCGGGGCAGCAACGTAATAGTTCACGGTGCAGGCCGGCAGGGTGCTGATGAGCAAACACAAGCCCAAAGTGAGTAAAGATGTACGCATAGTACCTGTTGTATTGAGAGAAGGAGGTGCAAACGCTGTAGCCAAAAAGCGGACCAATAGCGCAAATACCGAATATTACTGCACAAAAAAGCCTCCCGAGCACTACTCGGGAGGCTTTTAACTAGCTATCTGATAGCAGGTAAACTATTTTTTCTTGGGTTGCTTACGAGCTTCGGTTTCCCGCTCCTGTGCAGCCTTCATGGCCTCAGCCAAGCGAGCCTGGAAGCCGCCGGGCTTCTTGTCCTTGTTTTTCTCTTTGTTGGCCTGCAGTTGGGCGTGCAGCTTGTCCTCATCCACGAAGGTGCGGGTAATGGCCTGCTGCGCAAAGGTCACAATGTTCGATACGAAGTAGTACCACGTAAGGCCAGCCGGGAAGTCGTTCAGTACGAAGAAGAAGATCAGCGGCATCAGGTAGCTGTAGAACTTCATCGGGCCCTGCATGGCGGCCGGGTTCATCTGGTTGCTCTGCCAAGTCATCAGCAGCGTCGAGATGGTCATCAGCAGCGTAAACAGGCTGATGTGGTTGCCCAGGAAAGGCAACACAAACGGCAGCTTAATGGGGTCGTCGTAGGTGCTCAGGTCCTGAGCCCACAAGAACGACTCGCCGCGTAGCTCGATAGCGTTGGGGAAGAACTGGAACAGCGCGAACAAGATGGGCAGCGTAGCCAGCATGGGCAAACAGCCGCTTAGCGGGCTGGCGCCGGTGCTCTGGTACAGCTTCATGGTTTCCTGCTGCACGGCCATCTGGTCGTCGCCTAGGCGCTCCTTAATCTGGTCGATTTCGGGCTTCAGCACCCGCATTTTGGCCTGCGAGAGATACGACTTATACACCAGCGGCCACAGCGCTAGCTTGATGATAATCACCAGCAGCACGATGATCAGGCCATAGGAGCTGATGTATTGCTCCAGGAAGTTGAAGACCGGAATAACCAGGAAGCGGTTTACGTACCGGAAAATGCCCCAGCCCAAGTACACGTTGCGCTCGAAATTGGGCGCTACGTTCTTCAGGATCGGGAAAGAGTTCGGGCCGAAGTAGTACTGGAAGCTCGCACCGCTGGCCGACTGCACATCGGCAGCCGGAATTTGCACGGTGCTTTGTAGCGTCTTCAGGAAGGTGCTATCGGCGGTGTTTACGTTCGAGTTGAACTTGCCATTGGTGAACTCCTTATCGGCAATCAAACCGGCCGTAAAGAAGTCGTGCTTGTGTCCGATCCACTTCACCGGGCCGGGTGCTACCTGCTCTTCGGGGTCTTCGCTGGCTTCGGCAATGGAGCCTAGGTCGTCTTCGGCCAGGTAGTAGTTGACGGTGGTGTGGCTGCGGTTCTGCTTGGCGCTTTTCTCCGTCTGGCGCACTTTGTCGAGCCAGGTGAGCGTAAGCGGTTCAGCCGTTACCAAGCCATTCAAGCCCTGAAATTTCAGGTTGTAGGCTAGCTGGTACGAATCGTTGTAGAGCGTGTACGTCTGCAGAATCTGCTGACCGGGGCCCAGTTCGGCAACCAATTGTACGCGCTGGCCTTGCTTACTGCCCTCGGTTACGGGCTGCACCGGCGTGGGGCGGAAGCTGAGGCTCGAAAGCTTCACCTTACGGCCATCGGCGGCGGGAACTTGCACATCAATACCGCCGCTCTGCTTATCGAGCAGGTACAGCGGAGTACCGAAGTAGGTCTTCTCGTCGTTGAGCAGCACCACTTGCGGACGACCGCCGCGCGTGCTCAGCGAAACGGTAATCTTGCTGTTACGAAGCTCAACCGTTTGCTCGGCGCCCTGGGCTGCCGCGGCAAACGCTCCTAGGTTGCGCACCAGCGCGGCAGAATCGAGCTGGACAGCAGCAGCAGTATTGGCGGTATCGGGGCGTGCTGCGGCTGCGGCAGCTGGCTTGGCGGGTTGCTGAGCTTGCTCCTCCTTCTTCGGCGAGAAGAAGAACAGGTATACCAGCAGCAGGGCCGAAATAAGCATGAGGCCCGTGGCCTGATTTCTATCCATGAATGGATTAGGTATTGGGTAAAAGGCAGTTGTGGCCGGCAACCAGCCCGCCACTGCCCAAGCGAGCCGCAAAAGTACGTGGCAATCAGCTAACTGCTAACAACCCGGCGCAAAGTCGCTTGGGTTCCGGGTGGATGCAACAACCGGGCGCACCTAGGGCAACATGCCAAATTGGCCGGCGCAATACCGAAAAAGAACGTCACGCTGAGCCTAAGCGAAGCATCTCTACCGCGTTATTTAGATAGTAAAATCACTATCTGGCGAGATGCTTTGACAAGCTCAGCATGACTTACTTCGAGTTGAGGTCTTTGGGCTTTACGCTACCGCCACCTGCTGCTTGTGGTGCTGAATGGCGGCGCGCACAAAGCGCACGAACAGCGGGTGCGGGTTTTGCACGGTACTCTTCAGCTCGGGGTGAAACTGACCAGCCACGAACCACGGGTGCTCCGGCAGTTCAATCATTTCTACCAGCCCGGTATCGGGGTTGATGCCCGAGGCAACCATGCCGGCTGCCTCAAACTGCTGCAGAAACTCGTTGTTGAACTCGTAGCGGTGACGGTGGCGCTCCTCGATGTGCGTGCGGCCGTACGCCTTGGCAGCCTTCGAGCCTTTGCGCAGCTCGCACACGTACGAACCTAGGCGCATGGTGCCCCCTTTTTGGGTAACGTTCTTCTGATCGGCCATCAGCCCGATTACCGGGTACGGCGTTTCGGGGTTCATTTCGGTAGAGTTGGCACCCTGCAGGCCCAGTACGTTGCGGGCAAACTCCACCACGGCGCACTGCATGCCCAGGCAGATGCCGAAAAACGGAATGCTGGCTTCGCGCACGTAGCGGATAGCAGCCAGCTTGCCCTCAAAACCACGCTCGCCGAAGCCCGGCGCCACCAGCACCCCATCGGCGCCGTGCAGCATCTGCGGGATGTTTTCGGGCGTAAGGTGCTCCGACTGAATCATGCGCACCGTCACCTTGCACTCGTTTTGCGCGCCGGCGTGCACAAACGCCTCCAGAATGGATTTGTAGGCATCGGGCAGCTCCACGTATTTGCCCACCAGCGCCACCGTAATTTCTTCGGTGGGGTTTTTCAACCGACCTAGGAAATCCTTCCACACCTCGAGGTCGGGGTCGGGCAGGCCGCCTGTGAGCTTCATCTTCTTGATAACCCGCTCGTCGAGCTTCTCCTTGCGCATGAGCAGCGGCACGGAGTAAATGCTGTCGGCGTCGAGCGACTCGATAACCGAATTCACCTGCACGTTGCAGAACAGCGCAATCTTCTTGCGCATCTCGGCCGGAATGGAGTGCTCGGAGCGGCACACCAGAATATCGGGCTGCAGGCCAGCTTCGCGCAAGTCGCGCACCGAGTGCTGGGTGGGCTTGGTTTTGAGCTCCTTTGCGGCGGCGAGGTACGGCAGCAGCGTGAGGTGAATCACGAGCGAATCGTGCGGGGGCAACTCCCACCGCAGCTGGCGCACGGCCTCCACGAAGGGCAACGACTCGATGTCGCCGATGCAGCCACCGATTTCGGTAATCACCACGTCAAATTCACCTTCTTGCCCGAGCAGCAGCATGCGCCGCTTAATCTCGTCGGTGATGTGGGGTACCACCTGCACCGTCTTGCCTAGGTAAGCGCCCTCGCGCTCCTTCCGGATTACGGCATCGTAGATGCGGCCGGTGGTTACGTTGTTGGCCTGCGAGGTGGGTACGTTCAGGAACCGCTCGTAGTGGCCTAGGTCGAGGTCCGTCTCGGCACCGTCGTCGGTTACGTAGCACTCCCCGTGTTCGTAGGGGTTCAGCGTGCCCGGGTCGATGTTGATGTAGGGGTCGAACTTCTGGATGGTAACCCGGAAGCCGCGGGCTTGCAGCAGCTTGGCCAGGGAGGCCGAGATGATGCCTTTGCCCAGCGAGGAGGTTACTCCACCTGTTACGAAAATGTACTTGGCCGTCGCAGCCGGGGGGGTGAGGTGTCGGTCTGGCATAACGGGAAACAAAAGTACGGGAAAGAGTTGGGGCTTCCCGGGCTTTGTTGGTGCAGCCGCTATTTTCTGAGCCAGGGAGCACGGCTGCCATCGCGCAAATAGCGGGCTAGCTATAGCTTAAATGTGACGCATGAAAGCCTGCCGCTCCTACCTTAGCTTAGGCACTCGGCGCAGCGGTTTACTCTTGCCGCTTCTGCTGAAGATCAACTTGGTTCATGCCTCTTCTCCTCAACAACTCCGGCAGCCATGAAAAGAATACACTTGTTCGAGTTTGAAGACCTGCCGTGGCTTCCGAAGTGGATTAGAACCTGCATGACAAGGCTGCTAAATGTCATGCACCGGTTTCTGGGCTCGCGCGAGGACTTGGTGATGCTCTTTACCAAAGCCATGCAGCACTCGGGCCAGCGTACTATCGTTGATCTGTGCTCGGGTAGCGGCGGCCCTATGCCCGAAGTATTCGCAGAGCTGCAAAAGCAGAATCCATCGGCCGATTTGTCGCTGCTGTTAACCGACTTGTACCCCGACCTAGGGCTTGCCGCAGCAATCAACCAGCAAGCCGGCAGCAGCATATCGTATCGGACCGCCCCCGTTGATGCCACCCAAGTTGGGCCGGAGTTAACGGGTATCCGCAGCATGGTGTGCAGCTTTCACCATATGCCCCCAAACGTAGCGCGCAATATTCTGCAGGATGCGCAGCGCAGCCGGCAGCCTATTTGCATCTACGAAATCAGCGACAACAGCTCTCCGGCCCTGCTGTGGTGGATTTCTATCCCCATGGTTTTTATTATGGCTTTCTTCATCACGCCACTTGCCCGGCCACTCACTTGGCGGCAACTGCTGTTTACTTACCTCATCCCCATCATTCCGCTTTGCTTTGCCTGGGACGGCGCCGTATCCAACGCCCGCACCTACACCTTGCAGGACTTGGATGTTCTGCTCGATGGGCTGCAAGCGGCGGATTACACTTGGGAAAAGGGCGTATTCGCTGGCAAAGCAAAACGACTGTACCTGCTTGGCTTGCCGGCTTAGCGCCGGGCGTTATGCCTTCAGCTTCCTAGAGTAATCCTTGTAAAGCCAGCACGAACTTCTACCCTAGCGGTTCAGCTCAACGAATCAGGGGCGCTACGCGGGTGCCAAGCAGCTCAATGGAACGCGTGATTTTCTCGTGCGGCAGCGCGGCCACATCCTGCTGAAACGTAACCCGCGAAACGCCACCTAGGGCTTCGCTGTGCCGCAGGATTTTATCGGCTATTTCCTCAGGGCTGCCCACCAGCAGCGCACCACGCGGGCCTACCTGCGCATCGAACTGGGGCCGCGTGATGGGCATACCGCCCCGCTCGCGTGCCCGAGCCGAAAAAGTACGGGCGTACCCCGGAAAGAACTCGTTCTGGGCCTGCTGGGTGGTTTCGGCCACGTAGCCGAGGGAGTGTAGGCCTACTTTTAGCTTCTGCGGTGCATGGCCGGCCCGGTTGCCTGCCTCGCGGTACAAATCAATTAAAGGGCGGAAACGGTGGGTTTCGCCGCCGATGATGGCCACCATCAGCGGCAGACCTAGGGCTCCGGCCCGGGCAAACGACTGCGGCGTACCTCCTACCCCAATCCAAACGGGCAAGGGCTGCTGCACCGGGCGCGGATATATGCCTTGTCCGGTTAGCGCCGGCCGAAACTTGCCCGACCACTGCACGCGCTCGTTGTCGCGGATCTTTAGCAGTAGGTCGAGCTTTTCCACAAACAGCTCGTCGTAATCGTCGAGGTCGTAGCCAAACAGCGGAAACGCTTCGATGGAAGAAGCCCGCCCGACGACCATTTCGGCGCGGCCCTGCGCAATAAGGTCGAGGGTGGCGAACTGCTCAAACACGCGCACCGGATCGGCGGCACTAAGTACCGTAACAGCACTGGTAAGGCGAATGCGCTTGGTGCGGGCCGCAGCGGCGGCCAAAATCACAGCAGTGGCCGAATCGAGGTACTCGCGGCGGTGATGCTCGCCAATGCCAAATACATCGAGCCCCACTTGCTCGGCGTACTCGATGCGGCTGAGCAGTTGCTCCATTGCGGCCGCGCCGGTGGGCGTAATGCCGGTGCTGGGGTCGGGCAAGGCCGCCGCAAAACTATCGATGCCGATTTCCATAAGGATTGTTCTTGATGCTAGGGTGGCCCATACAACAGGTAAGTGGCTCGTGTGTTGCTGGGCACAGCTGTAGGGTCATCCAAAGTAGCATTTCAGCGAAACAAGCAACGAACTGTATCAATCTTGTGCCGCCCTTGGTGGCTCTTTGGGCACAGTGCTTGTGCGCCGCTAAGTCGTAGTTTAGGCGCCTTATGCGCTGTTTGCTTCTGTTACTTGCTCAGTTGGGTTTGCTCGCGGGCGTTGCACGTGCCCAAACTCCGGAACCCGCCGCTGCGCCTGCTCCAGCTCCTGCCGAATGGCTCTTGCCCGAACTTCAGACCTCTGCGGTACTGCGCCAGCATCACGTTGGGTTTCAGCTAACCGACGTAGCCACAGGGCAAACGCTGGCCACCTGGCAAGCCGATAAGTACTTTGTGCCCGCCAGCACCCACAAGCTGCTTACGCTGTACGCAGCCCTGCGCATCCTGCCCGATTCGGTGCCGGCTTTGCGCTACGTGGTGCACGGCGATTCGCTTATCTTCCGCGGCACCGGCGACCCTACCCTCCTGCACGGCGACGTGCCGAGTCGCCGCGCGTATGAATTGCTGAAACGCTGGCCCGGCAAGCTTTACTACGCCGAAACGCCCGCCGCCGAGTCTAAGTTTGGCCCCGGCTGGAGCTGGGATGATTACCCGTACTACTTTCAGCCCGAGCGCAGCACGTTTCCCATCTACGGCAACGTGGTACGCTTTAAGTACCGCCAGCCCGGCCAACGAGCCGTTACGGTGCAACCGCGTTGGTTTGCCAAATCGGTGAAGCCTGCGGCCGCTGGCGCTACCAGCCCCGACCATGTGGCCCGCGCGCTGGAAGCCAACCGCTACACTTGGTACCCCAGCCCTAGGTCTTGGACTGATGAATCGCCTTTCAGGACCAGCCGTGAGCTGCTGCTTACACTGCTGCGCGACACCCTGAAACGCAAGGTACGCCCTGCCCCTTGGCGCCTCCGGCCCAACGAAACACCTAGGACGTACTACAGCCTCGGCGTTGATTCGCTGCTGCGGCGCACCATTCGCGTGAGCGACAACCTGCTGGCCGAGCAAACCATGCTGCTCTGCTCCAGCCAACTTGGCCACGATAGCCTCAGCGTAGCCCGCGTAATCGCCTATGCCCGCAAGCAGTGGTTGCTCGATTTGCCCGATTCGCTGGCCTGGGTTGATGGCTCGGGCCTCTCGCGCCAAAACCTTACCACCCCGCGCAACCAAGTGGCTGTGCTGCTGAAACTGCATCAACTGGTACCCGAAGCTCGCCTGTTCGATTTGCTGGCCGCCGGCGGACGGCAGGGCACCCTGCGCCGCGTGTACCGCGACCCAACCGGGCTGTGGCTGTGGGGCAAAACCGGCACGCTCACCAATGCCCATAACCTCTGCGGATTTCTGCGCACGCGCTCGGGGCAATTGCTTGCCTTCAGCTTCATGAACAACAACCACCTGGCTGAGACTTCCGAAATACGCAACGAAATGGAGCGCGTGCTTACCCTGGTGCGCGAACGACTCTAGCATAGGCGTTAGACAGCCGTTATCAGTACAACATCGTCAGTAAACCCGTAAGACGCGCTGCCTTGCTTTCGCGCCCAGCGTTGTTATTGTTACCGAAGCAGTTACAAGCCAATCAAGGCCTTAAACCCGCTTTTACTGAACCATAACAAAGAATTGTTCCACGCATACTCGTCTTACTAACAGACACTTACCCACTTTATCCACCAATGTTCCACAAAAATTGTGGATTTCTTCCGTGGGCTTTGTGCTATTTTTGATTTCCCTTCGGCCGCCGTCTGGCCCTAGGGCCTCAGAGTGAGTATGTCAGAGAAGCACGAAGAGAAAACCGCCCAGACGCCGCTGGCCAAGCGCCGCGTGGGTGGCCTGGGCCGCGGGTTGAACGCCCTCATCGAGGGTAGCTACGAAAAGAAAAGCGAGCGGGTGAGCAGCTTGGTGCCCCACCCCGTCAACTCCGTAGGTCTGATCCCGACCGATCAGATCGAGGCAAACCCCTACCAGCCCCGTACGCACTTCGATCAGGAAGCGCTGCAAGAGCTGGCCGAAAGCATCCGGGTACAGGGCATCATTCAGCCCATCACGGTGCGCCAAACCGGCCCCGCTGCATACCAGCTTATTTCGGGTGAGCGTCGCTTGCAGGCCTCGCGCCTAGCTGGCCTGGAAACCATTCCGGCGTACATCCGCAAGGCCGACGACCAGCAAATGCTGGAAATGGCCCTGATCGAGAACATTCAGCGCGAAAACCTCAACGCCATCGAAATTGCGTTGAGCTACCAGCGCTTGGTGAGCGAGTGCAACCTGAAGCAGGAAGAATTGGGCGACCGAGTAGGCAAAAACCGCTCGACCGTAACCAACTACCTGCGCCTGCTAAAGCTGCCGCCCGATATCCAGATCGGTCTGCGCGACAACGTTATCAGCATGGGCCACGCCCGCGCATTGCTTAGCGTAGAGGATGCCCAGCATCAGCTCAACCTGTTCGAGCGCATTGTGGCCGAAGAGCTTTCGGTGCGCCGCATCGAGCAGCTGGTGCGCCAAGGTGTGCCGGTGGCAGCTAAGCCTAATCAGGCCCAGCCCGCCGAGGATGCCTTGCCCGTGCCGCCGGCCGAGGTAAAACGCGCCGAGCGTTTCTTGTCCGACCGCTTTGGTTCGCGCGTACAAGTAAAACCCACAGCGCAGGGCCGGGGAGAAATCCGCATCAGCTTCGATTCGGCCGAAGACATGCACCGCATCATCAGCATACTGCAACCGGCCTAACCACGTTGAGGGTGGCACTATGAGCAACCCATTCGCTTTACGCTTATCGGTAGCCCCATTGCTTATGGCAGTGGGGCTGCTTTGTCTTTCTGCACCGGCGCAGGCCCAAACCGTTACGTCCGATACCGACTCGACGCAAGTAGCGGCCGGTCCCACCGTGCCCGATTCGCTGCGCCGTCGCGAGCGGTTGTTGGGTATTCGGATGAGCCGCCCCACCAAAGCTGTGATACTAGCCGCGGTGTTGCCCGGCGCGGGGCAGGTGTACAACCGCAAGTACTGGAAGTTGCCGCTGGTGTACGGCGCCCTAGGTGGCACCATTGCCGGCGAGCTATTTTACCTCGACCGCTACCGCGAGTTCCGCGACGGGTACAACGCCCGCCGGGCTGGGTTACCCGATCCGGGCCCGCGCTCCAGTAGCTTCACCACCGACGCAGCCCAACAGCAGGCGCTTAACTTCTACCGCACGCAGCGCGACGTGTTCTTTGCCTACATTGCGGGCGCTTATGCCCTGCAGATGCTGGACGCGCTGGTAGATGCGCACCTCCACGACTTCGACGTAAGCGACGATTTAAGCTTGCGCTGGCAGCCGGCAACCTTGCCAACCCCAAGTGGGCCGGCAGCCGGTGTTGCCCTTACCTTTACGCTGCGCCCCGGATCTAGCCCGGCAGCGCCGCGACGCTTTTAGCTCTATGAAAATTTTGTTGATTGGCTACGGCAAAATGGGCCGGGCCATTGAAGCTCAGGCACTCAGCCGCGGCCACCAAATCGTCGGCATTATCGATCCGGCACACCCCGAAACCAAACTCAGCCAGTTTGGCCCCGCCGATGCCGACGTTGCCATCGAGTTTACGCACCCCGATGCTGCATTCGAGAATGTAAAGGCTTGCCTCGAGCAAGGCCTTCCGGTAGTATGCGGCTCCACGGGCTGGCTGCACCACTTCCCCGAAGCTCGCGGCTTGGCGCAGGAAAAAGGCGGCGCCCTATTCTACGCCTCCAATTACAGCGTGGGCGTGAATTTGTTCTTCCACTTCAACGAGTACATCGCGGCCAAAATGCACCAGTTTGGCGGCTACGATGTGCAAGTGCGCGAAATCCACCACGTACACAAGGTCGATCAGCCAAGCGGCACGGCCCTTACCGTGGCCGAAGGCATTATGCGCCACTACCCCGAAAAGAAACGGTGGCGCAACGATCCAGCTCAGTCGCCAGAGGAGTTGGCTATCATCTCGGAACGCTTGTCCGAAACCGTGGGCACGCACGTGGTAACCTACACCTCGCCCGTTGATGGCCTGGAGTTAAAGCACGAAGCCTACTCGCGCGGAGGGTTTGCACACGGCGCCGTTCTGGCCGCCGAGTGGCTACCCAGCCGCCAAGGCGTATTTGGCATGAAGGACTTACTGGGCCTCTAAGCACCTAGGGCTTGCCCCGAGTAAATGGAACGCGTTTCGACGCGTTCTTTTTATATCCGGCAAAAGCATCTTACTTCTGGCTGCAATACCAGCTTTTTGCCAGCGTTAGCGCTAACTGACGCGGAAAATCGGATATTCAGCCGCACAAATCTTTTCACCCCCGACACCCAAAGGCGGCCCTGCCGCTTTGTTGTTCTCCATGGCAGTTACTTTCTGGAAGAAAAAACCGG
Source organism: Solirubrum puertoriconensis (assembly GCF_001483135.1). Classification (GTDB taxonomy): domain Bacteria; phylum Bacteroidota; class Bacteroidia; order Cytophagales; family Hymenobacteraceae; genus Solirubrum; species Solirubrum puertoriconensis. Next base: position 1,410,844 of record NZ_LNAL01000008.1, on the reverse strand, counting down.
CCGAGCAGCCAACCAAACCCAAAGGTTTCTGGCGCGAATGGGGCGATGCCATCCTGTTTGCGGTGGTGGCCGCTACGCTGATCCGCTGGGCTACGTTCGAGGCTTACACCATTCCGACGCCCTCGATGGAGCACTCGCTGCTCGTAGGCGACTACCTGTTTGTAAGCAAGCTGCACTACGGCCCGCGCACCCCGCAAACACCGCTGCAGGTGCCGCTTACGCACCAAACGCTGTGGGGAACCGCCATCAAGAGCTATTCCGATCTGATTCAGCTGCCCTCTTACCGCCTGCCCGGCTTTTCGGAGATTAAGCGCGGCGACGTGGTGGTATTTAACGTGCCCTTCGAGGATCAGCACCCGGCCGATTTGCGCACCAACTACATTAAGCGCTGCGTGGCCGTGGCCGGCGATGTACTCGAAATTAAGCAGCAAGAGGTATTCGTGAACGGCAAGCAGCAGGTAACGCCGCCGCAGTCGCAGCGCCGCTACTTCGTGGATGTGCCGCAACCTAACGACGACCTCAAGAATGCGTTTCAGCAGCAAGGCGTGGTCGATTACTACGCCCAAGGTGGCACGCCGCAGCCCAACCCGGCCTTTAATACGCCGGTGTATATGGTAGATATGACGGCCACCACGGCGGCTTTCTTCAAGAAGCAGCCCTACGTGCGCAGCATCGTGAACGACGCTACGGAGCCCGGCAAAGCCGAAGCCGACGTATTCCCGAACAACCCCGACTACCCACACAGCACGCCCGCGCCGCTCGTAAACTGGAATCGCGACAACTACGGTCCGCTGCAGGTGCCCAAAGCTGGCCAAACCGTGCAGCTTACGGCGCAAAACGTGCCGATCTACCAAAAGATCATCCAGCGCTACGAGCACAACGAAGGCATTACGGTAGCCAACGGCCAGATTCTGCAAAACGGCACCCCCCTGACGAGCTACACCTTCAAGCAGGATTACTACTTCATGATGGGCGACAACCGCCACGATTCGCTCGACTCGCGCTATTGGGGCTTCGTACCCGCCGACCACATCGTGGGCAAAGCCGTGTTGATCTGGATGTCGGTTGACCCGAATGCCGGCCTAGGTGGCAAAATCCGCTGGAGCCGCTTGTTCAACACCATCGACTAAGCTCGGGCTTTAAGCAAAACACAACGGCCCGGTGACGTAATCACCGGGCCGTTGTGTTTTATACCGCTGTCGTTGCGAGGAGGTACGACATTTCGCGCATTGAGCGGCGTCAATCCTTCCTTTGGCGGCACAACAGTTCGGTTGGCAGAACTCTCAAACCGCACCGCCCGAGACCTGGTAGCAGGGTCGGGCGGTGCGGTTTTTAGCCTACGTAGTTTTCGGTTGGTACTGGGTGAAGGGTTGTGCCCTGCTCAGGACCGATTGCCTCGTCTTTCGTTCTCGCAATGACAGCGGGCAGAGCGGCGTTACCACTGAATGGGCCCAAGGCCTTGCTGCTGCAGGTAGGCGTTGGTTTTGCTGAAGGGCTTGGAGCCAAAGAAGCCTTTGTCGGCGGCGTAGGGCGAGGGGTGCGCGGCTTTCAGGACGAGGTGCTTGCGGCTGTCGATTAGCTCGGCTTTTTTCTGGGCGTAGGCACCCCACAGGATAAACACCACGTGCTCCTTCTGCTCGGAGATGATGCGGATAACGGCATCGGTAAACTCCTCCCAGCCCTTCTTCTGGTGCGAGCCGGGCGTAGAGGCCCGTACCGTAAGGGTAGCATTCAGAAGCAACACGCCTTGCTGCGCCCACCGGTCGAGGTTGCCGTTGTCGGGGCGCGGTATGCCTAGGTCGCTTTCCAGCTCTTTGAACACGTTGACGAGCGAAGGAGGCGACCGGACCCCGAACTGCACCGAGAAGGCTAACCCATGGGCTTGCCCCTTGCCGTGGTAGGGATCCTGACCTAGGATAACCACCTTCACTTGCTCGAAGGGGCAGGCGTCAAAAGCATGAAAAATTTGGCCGCCCGCCGGGTAAACCGTTTGGGTTTGGTACTCCTGCTTGACAAATTGAATAAGCTCCTGAAAATAGGGCTTCTCGAACTCGGGCTGCAACACCTTGCGCCAGCTTTCATTTATCTTTACGGTCATGCCTCTGGGGGGTAAACGTATGCGACAACTTGGGCCAAACGTAGCCGGGTTGCGTACGTAAACCAAATCCGAAAGGCTGCTGTTAGCTCCTTCCATACTCACCCATTGCCGTTTCGGCCCCGTTGCCATGAACTCTACAACCACTCAGGGCGTGACGGTTAGCGTATCGACCAGCTACCTGTCCGAGTATTCGAGCCCCAACCAGGAACATTTCGTTTTCGCCTATAGAATCGACATTCGCAACCACAGCGAATACACCGTGAAGCTGCTGCGCCGCCACTGGCACATTTACGACGCCAACGGCGTGGTACGCGAGGTGGAGGGGGAAGGCGTGGTGGGCCAGCAACCTACCCTCGAGCCCGGCGATGCGCACCAGTACGTGTCGGGCTGCAACCTGAAAACCGGCATCGGCAAGATGCGTGGCACCTACCTAATGGAGCGTGTGGCCGACGGCCGTACCTTTGAGGTCGAAATCCCCGAGTTTACGCTCGTGGTACCGTTCCGCCTCAACTAAACCCGCTCCGCTTTGTCGCTACTGCCCCAGGCACTGCGCTACATCCGCTACTGGCTTCGATCGGGGAATGCACACGGGCTGCATTCCCCGTTTGTTTTTTCGCTTTACCTCGACGTAGTCTGCCACACCGGCGAGTTTGGCTCCTTTCAGGCCATTGAAGACCGCCGCCAGGCGCTGCGCGAGGACACCCGCAGCCTGCGCATCACCGATTTCGGTGCTGGCTCGCACACGGGCGCGGGCCCGGAGCGGCTGGTGCGCAACATAGCACGCTCAGCCGCCAAGCCGCCTAGGTTGGCGCAGCTGCTTTTTCGGTTGGTGAACCACCTGCAGCCCGCCACTATCCTGGAGTTGGGTACCTCCCTAGGTCTTACCACTGCTTACTTGGCCTCGGCCAGTTCGCGGGCCCATGTGCTCACCTTCGAGGGTTGCCCCCAAACGGCGGCCGTTGCCCGCGAAACGCTAGAGCAGCTGCGCCTAAGCAACGTTGAGTTGATTGAGGGCAACTTCGACGAAACGCTGCCGCAAACCCTAGCTCAGCTACAGCACCCGCTCGATTTTGCCTTCTTCGACGGCAACCACCGCTACGAGCCCACACTGCGCTATTTCGAGCAGTGCCTCCCCCACCGCACCGAAAACTCCGTGTTCGTGTTCGACGACATTCATTGGTCGGGCGAGATGGACCGGGCCTGGGAGGCCATCAAAGCGCATCCGGAGGTGGCACTGACCATCGACCTGTTTTTTATCGGCTTGGTGTTCTTCCGGCGCAACGCGCCCAAGCAGCACTTTATCCTGCGGATAGAGTCGCGCGGGTTGGGCGTCTGATCTATCCTTAAGACAAGGCCTGCTCGCAGCTGGTAATAATTACCAACTGCGAGCAGGCGCTTCGCTTTTGCCCCAGGAGAAAGTTCTGGCACCTAGGCGCGCACTGCCTCGCGGATACGCGTCAAGCGCTCCAGCAAGGCTTCGAGGCGGTCGAGCTGCAGCATGTTGGCCCCGTCGGATTTGGCCGTGGCAGGCGTCGGGTGCGTTTCGATGAACAAGCCATCGGCACCAACGGCAATGGCAGCGCTGGCAATGGTTTGGATGAGCTGTGGCTTGCCGCCAGTTACGCCGCTGCTTTGGTTAGGCTCTTGCAGGGAGTGCGTTACGTCCATCACCACAGGTACGCCGAAGCCCTGCATGGCCGGGATGTTGCGGTAATCCACCACCAGATCGGAGTAGCCAAAGGAGTTGCCGCGGTCGGTGAGAATAACGTGCGGGTTGCCCGACTGGCGCACCTTATCCACGGCAAAGCCCATCGACTCGCCCGACAGAAACTGACCTTTTTTGATGTTGACTACCTTTCCCGTGTTAGCTGCAGCTACCAACAACTCGGTTTGGCGACACAGAAAAGCCGGTATCTGCAGCACATCCACGTACTCGGCCGCCATAGCAGCCTCACTCGACTCGTGAATGTCGGTGACGGTAGGCACCCCGATTTCGCGGCCTACCTTCTGCAGAATCTTCAAGGCGGTTTCGTCGCCGATGCCAGTGAACGAGTCGAGGCGCGAACGGTTGGCCTTGCGATACGAGCCCTTGAAGATGTACGGAATCTGCAGCCGGTCGCAAATGGTGCGCACTTGCTCGGCGATGCGCAAGGCCATGTCTTCGCCCTCAATTACGCAGGGTCCGGCCATCAGGAAAAACTGGCCCGAGTTGGTATGCGCGAAGTTGGGCAGTGCAGCGGTTAGGGTATTCAGCATGTTGGTAGAGAAATGACACCCGGGTACCTAGGCCGGGGTGTCGGCTTTTTTCTGAAGGCAGATGAACAGCTCGCGGTCGGCCCGCGGCTTAATGGAGTTGTAGGCCGTATCGAAGTGCACGAACTCGAAGTAGGGTTCGAAGTAGCGACGATACTCCTCGCGGGTGCCACCAAAGGGCGGCTCGTTGCCCGGCCCTACTTGGCCATCAAAGAGCAAACCCATGAGTTTTCCGCCTGGCCGGAGCAATTTGGCGCACTGTTGGGCATAGCGCGGGCGCAGTTCCGGACTGAGGGCGCAGAAAAATGTTTGTTCCACGATGAGGTCGTAAGGTCCTTCCAGCTCGAAGAAGTCCTGGAGCAACAGGTGTGCAGCCGGAAAAGTAGGCACACGCTGCTGCAGAGCACCTAGGGCCTCCGGCGCAATATCCGCCACATACACTTCCTCAAAACCCGCACTATGCAGGTACTCAGCTTCGTAGGCACGGCCGGCGCCCGGAATTAGAATGCGACGGGCATCGCCAGGGCCCAGCTGAGCGAAGTAGGCCCGAAGCGGTTCGGTTACGGTGCCGGTGTCCCACTGGTCGCGCCCGTCGGCGTAGCGGGCACTCCAGTAAGCGGCGTCGAAAGAGGTTGCTGACATGCGACGAACGGCAGGCTAGCTGGGCAATAAAGTTGCTCGGCTATAATATCCGTGTATTTTTGGCGTAAAGGTAACGCTGTGGCCGGGCTATTCCCGGTGCGGTTTCATTCACTTTCCACCCCCCTATGGAACAAGAGCAAGCCCCCGAACGCCGCAACAATAATCGCGTGCTGCTGATTGTCGCGCTGTTTCTCGTGCTGCTAGGCATCAACGGTATCCTCTTCTACATGAACCAGCAAAAGAGCAAGCAGAACGAGCAGCTCGCCGCTGATATCAAGGTGAAGGATACCAAGCTGGAGGAACAAATTAAGCAGTACGAAACGCTGAAAGCCGACTTCGAGCGCCAAAGCCAGGAACTGCAAGGCATGGGCCTCGCCAACGATTCGCTGGAAGCTAAGATTGCCAGCGTTAATGCCGACCTGCTGAAGCTGCGCTCCTTCCGAGCCGGTTCGTTCTCGCTGGCCGACCAAAAGCGCTACCAGCAACGCGCCCAAAACTTTGAGCGCCAGCTGCGCCAGAAGGACGAGGAAATCGTTCAGCTGAAAAAGGACAACGAAATGTTGTTCACGGAGACGCAAACCCTGAAAGAGCGTCAGAACAAGCTTACCGATACGCTCGGCACCATTGCCCGCTCCAACCAGGAGCTCAGCGAAAAGGTAGCCATTGCCTCGCGCCTGCAGGCCGAAAACATTCGGGTGGGCGTGGTAAACCGCCGCAACAAAGAAGCCCAGGACGAAGACAACGAGTTTAAGGCCAAGCGCGTCGAAAAGATCAAGGTAACCTTTAACCTGGCCCGCAACGACGTGGCCCCGAAGGAAACCAAGCAAATCATGATGCGCCTGCTCGAGCCCGATGGCTCGGCCCTGTACAACCTGAGCACCGGCGGCGGCACCTTCCTGATCGATGGCAACGAAGCCTTCTACACCGCCAAGCAGGAAATTGTGTACGACAACACCCGCCAGCCCGTGCAGTTTGTGTACGCCAAAGGCAACGAGTACAAAACCGGCGCCCACACCGTGGAGCTGTACGCCGATGGATACCTGATCGGCAAAACCACTTTCACGCTGAAGTAACCTCAAGCGCTACTCAGCAAAGTAAAACGCCCCGCCGGATGCATCCGGCGGGGCGTTTTACTTTGTAGCACCTAGGTGCTAGGCAGGCTGCTGCTGGGGCTGCCCAATGCGGGCTTGCAGCTCTTCAACCTTACCTAGGGCGCCTTTGATGTTCTCGGTGAAGATGGTGATTACCGAGCCTTCGCGGGCTGTTTGAACGGCGTACTCAATGGCCTCAAGCTCATCCTCGATGTACGTGATAGGCAAATTCGGCTTGTCGGTGGTCAAGCCCGTGCGCATTAGGCGCTCCAATTCCTCGGCGGTCTTGCCACGCAGGTCGCGGTCTTGGCGCAACACCACTTCATCGAAGATGCGGCCAGCCGTGCGTGCGTAATCGATGGTGTCTTCTTCGCGCCGGTCGCCGAGACCTGAGATGATGCCCACCCGGTGCGACGCCGGAGTGGCCGCCAGAAACTCGCCAAATTTCTCGATGCCGTGCGTGTTGTGCGCGTAATCGACGATTACCTCGAAGCCGGGGAAACGGAAAACATTCATGCGGCCCGGCGTTTTGGTAGCCGAGGGCACAAACGTGCGCAGCGCCGTCTTGATGTCGTCCTTCTCGAAGCCGTAGCAGTACGCCGCCAACGCCGCTGCCAGCGCATTCTCGATGTTGAACTTGGCCCGGCCACCTAGGGTAATGGGGAAGTTCTCGGCCTGGTCGATGCGCTGCTTGTAAGTGTTCTTGTAAATGGTGATGTAGCCTTCTTCGTACACGGCGGCTAGCCCACCAGCCTCCACGTGGCTGCGAATGCGCGGGCTGTTCTCATCCATGCTGAACAAGGCTACTTTGCAATCGACCCACTGCCGCATGGCGTAGGTGTACTCGTTGTCGGCATTAAGCACAGCCCAGCCGCTCTTGCGCACCGTGCGCGGCAGCACACCCTTTACGGCTGCCATTTCCTCCACCGTATGAATGTCCCGCATCCCTAGGTGGTCGGCGGCTACGTTGGTTACAACGGCCACATCGCAGTACTGAAAACCCAAGCCCGAGCGCAGCATACCGCCGCGGGCTACTTCTAGCACGGCAAAGTCTACGGTGGGGTCCTTCAGCACAAACTCGGTGCTTTGGCCACCCGTGCAGTCGCCGCTTTGCAGCTGGCGGCCTTGTATATAAATACCGCTAGTAGTAGTGTGCCCAACTTTGAAGCCTTTGGAAGCCACCAGGTGCGAGAGCAGCAACGTGGTGGTGGTTTTGCCGTTGGTGCCCGTTACCGCAAAAATCGGAATGCGCGAGTTAGCACCGCGCGGGAACAGCATATCCACCACCGGCGCTGCTACGTTGCGCGGCAAGCCCTCCGCCGGCGAAATGTGCATACGGAAACCGGGCGCAGCATTCACCTCGATTACGGCCCCGCGGGTTTCATTCAGCGGAATGGCAATGTCGGTAGTTAGTACATCGATGCCGCAGATATCGAGCCCCACAATGCCAGCCACGCGTTCGGCCAGCAGCACGTTGTAGGGGTCAACAAGGTCGGTGACATCGGTGGCAGTACCGCCCGTGCTGATGTTGGCCGTGCTCTTGAGGTACAGCACCTCCCCCGCCGGCAGCACCGATTTGGGTGTCAGCTCGCGGGCTTTCAGGATTTGGTTGGTGTGCTTATCAATCTTGATTTTGGTAAGCACCTTCTCGTGACCTATGCCGCGCCGCGGGTCTTTGTTTATCTCGTCGATCAGCTCCTGAATGGTGTGCACCCCGTCGCCGGTAACGGCTGCCGGCGTACGCTTGGCCGCAGCTACCAGCTTGCCGTTAATCACAAGCAAGCGGAAATCGAACCCTTCGATGAATTGCTCTACAATGACTGCTTCGGAGTACTGTTGCGCGGCTTTGAGGCCAGCCAGTGCGTCCTTCCAGTTTTTGATGTTGATAGTGGCACCTTTGCCGTGGTTGCCATCGAGCGGCTTGGTTACGATGGGGTAGCCTAGGTCTTCAACAGCCTGCTTCAGCTCGTCGGCATCGTACACGGTGGTACCGCGCGGCACTGGTACCCCGGCTTCGGCCAGCATGGCTTTCGTGCGGTTCTTGTTCCCGGCAATTTCCACGGCTGCGTGCGAGGTGTAGCTGCTGGTGGTAGCCCAAATGCGCTTCTGGTTGACGCCGTAGCCCAACTGGATAATGTTGCTCTCGCGCAGCTGAATGTACGGAATGCCCCGCGACGCGGCTTCGGCCACAATGCTGTAGGTGCTGGGCCCAAAGTATTCTTCTTCCCGTATTTCGTGCAGCTCATCGACAATGGCCCGCACGTCGTACTTCTCCTTGCGCACCAAGGCGTTAATTAGGTCGACGGCGGCTTCGGCGGCTACACGGCCGGCCCGCTCCTCCTGGTACTCAAACAGCACCATCTCCATGTTCTCCTCGTGGGCCGGGTGCGATTTGCCCCAGCGCATGGGCATACCGGCCATGCGCTGCAGCTCTAGGGCTACGTGCTGCACAATATGGCCCCACGGTTCGCCATCGGCGATTTGCTCGCACGTAAGCGGTGGGCGCTTCGCAGCCTCGCGGGCATCGTTGCTCCGCGGCTTCTCGAGGTCGGGCAGTAGGCGCAACAGGCGAGTATCGAGGCCCGGCACGGCGTTGCTCCAGGTATCGGCCAGTTCTTCTAGGTCAAGTTTCAGCACGATGATTTTGGGGTGCTTCACGGACCAGTAGCTAGGCCCACGCATGGTGCGGAGGTCGACGATTTTCATAGCTGAGGGAAGGTTGAGAGAATGTAGATCGGGCTCCTCTACGGCTGAGCTTGTCTTTGGGATGTGGCTTCAGCAGCTTAACAAGGCCTTTTTGAGGTTTAATGCTGTCAACATTACCCTCGCTTGGGCTCGGTAGCGGGCCACCTACTGGTGCAACGGCATTGCCACCTTGCTTAAGCTCAGGCATTTTCGGGCGCCGCTACTTACGTAAGGCTCCCTCCTGCATTGTACGGCTCATCCTTGCCAAATGCCTACAGTACAATACGCATTTTATCGTGAACAAATACGTAGCTTCTTCTCTGCTCTTTTCTCTGTTCAGCTGATTATACTCACTGCAACCAGTAACCACAAACGGTATATGTGCACTATTTTTCTTGTTACCCTTCAGGCACTTATCAGATAGCTGATTGGTTTACACTCCAGAACGCCCTAGGGCGTTCTTGTTTGGAATATGGGAAAAGCCGCGGTCCTCTGGTCCGTGGCTTTTTCCGTTGTAGCCCGAGCAAATAAATTTTGCTTGCCCTAAATCCAGTCGCGCAAAGTGCTTCGTAAGTATCCGTAGCCGACATTAGTTGGCTGCTAGGTTAGCCCAAAAGCCTCGGTTCGTTGAACCGGGGCTTTATGCTTTTCTAGGTTATTGGTGCGCTAAGTAACCGCCCTTTTAAGCTTGCTGTGTGCACCTAAACAGCGGCAAAATCAACACAAAAAACCCGCTTTCAGGTATTTGCTGAAAGCGGGTTTAGCTTGCGTATAGCACTCGACATTTTAAGGCTGCTTCAGCAGCCAGGCCAACGCCTCGGCCTCGTGTTCAAAAGCCTGATTGATGAGGTAAGGTGCTGAGGAAGCTTTTAACAGATTGTTTGCTGCTAACCGTGCAATTACATCCTTAGGCGGCAAAGTTGCCCGGTAAATCAGGCCTAAATCTTGGGCTTGAGTAAGCCAAAAATTGGCTATCCATTGGCTCTCGGAAAGCGAAAACTCTTTCATCAGTCGTTGGTCAATGAGCACCTTATTAAGGCCCGACGTTTTGATGAGGTTACTCACCTGCCGCACAAAAACTTCTAGCTCCTCTACTGCGCGCTTTTCAGGGCCATACACCAAGCGCACATAGCCTTGGCTGTGGTAGATGACCTTACCTACTGAATTTTTGAAGAACTCGCGCATTGAGGAAAGCCGCTGAAAGAAGTGGCTGCAAGACGATGGCTTGGGTAGTGGGCACGCAAGACTTTAGGCGTACCCTGGAAAACGAAAAGCCCCAAAACAAAAGGAGTTTTGGGGCTTTTCTTTAGTTGAGGTGACGAGCGGACCGCAACAACTGGTCAGCTATGGACAGCCGGTGTTCAGTTTGCCGGCTAGGCAGCGTTTTCAGCGTCCGGATCGGACACCGGCTGTTCACCGGTGTTCAGTGGTTGTTGTACCTGTGTTGTACCTGACGCCCCAAGCGCCTGGTACACCTGCCTTGCGGCCTCGTCGACGACAAAGGTATCCATATCCTGCAAGTAGATCTGCGTGGTACGGGTGTTAGTGTGGCCGAGCAGTCCTCCTACCTGGCGCAGGTCGCCGCGCAGCACCCGTTCCGACAGAGTGGCCAGCGTGCGCCGGGCCACGTGGCTGCTCAGCTTCTTCTCGATGCCCAGCTTCTGCGCCGCGCGCTTCAGGTTGGCGTTGATCGCCGAGGTCACGCGCTTGGTCGTCTCGAGCTGCTCCTTAGGGTGCAGCTGCTCAAAGCCGGCGGGCAGGTACGGCAGGATGTACGCGTCCGGATCCGGCTTGCCCTGCTTCGGCAGGAAGGAGTCGAGCAGCGCCGTGAGCTCGGGCGTTTCTTCCACCAGCTTGATGCGGCCGCCTTTGTCCATGACAAACCGGATGCGCCCGGCGGCGCGGTCGCGCCACTTCAGCCGCAGGATTACGCCGATGCGCGAGCCGTGGGCGTAGTGCTGCAGGAAGTACACGGTGCGCGCGGCGTGCTGGGCCGCCGGCAGCGTCACCGTTTCAAAGCTATCCACCTCCCCTTTCTCCATCCACACGCGCTTCGGCTTGGCATCCGGGTACTCGTAGAGCGCCATCGGGTCCTTGTCGGGCGTGAGGTAGCGCGCCTTGATCGCTTCCCGGATAAAGGTGTGCAGCGTCTTTAGGTTCTTCACCGTCGTGGTGCCGGCGTTGCCGACGTCACGCAGCAGGTAGTGCTCGTACTTTTTGATGAGCTCCTCGGTGAGCTGGGCGAACGGCAACGGCTTGCCGTGCCAGCTGGCCAGCTTCTCGATGATGGGGCGGCGGGAGTCGATGGTGCCTTGGCTGAGGCCAGGCGTCGGCTTGCCTTTGCGATGCGCCTCGTCGAGCACGGCCTGCTCCTGAGCGAGTACCTTACGGCAGAACGCAATAAAGTCGGGCGCGGAAGGATCCACCCCACCGTTCTTCAGCGCCGCCTTGAGCTGGTCGGCGCTCCAGGCTGGATGCGCCGTCGCCAGCTTTTTAGCATGCCGCAGCATATTATATAAGGAGTCGTTGTGCTCGGCGTGGTCGTGGTGGCTGGTCTTGATCCAGTTCTCCTTGTCCAGCGTGGCTTTCGGATTCCAATGCTTCTGTGCAATAGCGACCCCCGTATTAAGGAAACGGCTCACCCGCTCCGCCGTGATGCGCAGGCGCACATCGTAGAGCCCGTCGATGGCGTCGGGCTTGGCGGAGAGAACGAGCTTGAAGGTGGCGGGCATAAGTGGTTGAAATACAGATCATGCGGCGAAGTCAGTTCCGAACAACTTTCGGCTCGGCGAAAGCACCAAGATGGCCTCATCCTCAACCACTCTTGGATCCACTAGTTCTTTCTTTCCGAAGTTGTCTTCTAATGAACCTTCCTCGTTAACCGTAACAATGTACTGGAACTCCAGGCCATTCTCTACCTGCCTATCGACAAACTCGAGCGTGGCGATGAAGTGCGCCTTATCCATCCCATCGAAAATGCCATCATGCACCAAGAAACGGGGAAAGTTGTAGGTTGTGCGGATGTTGTGAATGGCCACGGTTAGATCGTAAAGCAATGCTCGTCCGTGGTTTTTGCCCTTCCCAAACATATCCGGCAGGGTTACCACAATGTCTAACACCTTTTCCTTGGTCTGGTCTGGGGTAATTGAAAATCCTGCCGTGTTGTTTTCCTCGGAGTACAGCGCCTGCAATACTTCGTAAAACAGCATTGTCAGGTCGTCAATAGTTCTTTTATTCTCTCTGACAAAGGCAAAGTAAGCTGCCTTAATGTTGGACACCTGCACCTCCAACAGCGCTAGATCCTGATTCAACTGCTCCAGCAATTTGGTATTGGCTTGTATTTCTGCCAAGTGTTGCTTCTGTTCGTTCAGAATATAGTAAGATTCAGTCAGGTCCTTTAAAGCATTTTTGTTTGACAAAAACGTGAACAGCTTAGCCCGTCGCTCTTCTAACTCACGAATTTGCTTTTCGTTGACCTGAAGCGACTGAGTGAGACGCTGGATTTCGTCTGACAAAAATTTCTTTCTTGAGATGTTTATTCGCTGTCGAAAAATCACAGCTTCATTTAATGATTTTTTGACAGCATAGGCCAACTCCTCAGATATTTCATTATAAATCTTTGCAACACGCTGAGGGCTTATTTTCTCATCTTGTTCATAGGTAGATATATAGTCTGCCAATAATTTATTGTCGGTAACATTTTGAAGCAATAGCTCTTTAATTTTACCGGTCAATTCATTGGCTTCATTTTCCACATCTTTATACTGTTCCGCAAGCCGGAACGAATCGATAGTATTTTCAAGTCGTTTAATTTTAGCAACAATCTTATTTATTTCGCTCGCCACCATACCTGAATCCTTCAGCTTTAAGCGTTTGGAAACGAAGTGCTGAAGCTTTTTAATTGCTGGCTTTAAAGACTTAAGCTCCGTATACAACTCTGCATTTTTGATTGCAAGGTTATTATCAAGCCCGAGCAGGTATAAATGATATACATTTAAGTCTAAGTCCTTTGCCTCAGCCAAGTACTTAAACGGATCAGCAAAAAGTCCTTTCTTAAATTTCTGAACCTTTAAGTAGAAGGATATTAAGGGGCGAAACCACTTGGCCTCCAGCAAACCTTGGTAATTTTCTGGACGGCTGAAAATGAGTTCGGCAAGCAGTTCGCGTGCTTCGTCGGCGTTCATTCCTTGGGTAAAGCCTAGTTCGCCGAATGCAACAAACTTGGGATTTGCCGTGGAGCGCTTGATTGTGTACACTTTTCCACCCACTCGGAAATTCAAGACGATGAAGTAATCGTCAGTTATTTCTTTAGCGGCGTACAGACGCGGGTTGTGCGTTTTTTGTAAAGAAGCAAGCAAACAAAAGTCTACAAGGTCCAGAAAGGTGGATTTACCAATGCCATTCAAAGACTCCTTAGGGTCTGAGGTTTCCTTCTTTCCAAAAATAAAATTGACCCCATTTTTAAATGTTACTTCTGGAAAGAGACCTGCAGGCTCTGAATAAATATTAATTAAGAACATTTTCGTCCTTTTTTTCGATGAGAATTACTTTATCTTGAACTAACTCAATAGCATCAACCAAATACAAAAACAATAACACGTCGTTATACAAATACAGAGATATTTCTTTTTTCTTAGCTAAAACCTTATGCAACTCATCAATATTATAATCATCCTTTTTCAATAATTTAATTACCTCGGCAGCAACAACCAATGCATTCTTGGTTATATCTCCATGTTTTGTTGGGGTTATCATCAGTCCCAGAGTGTTGGCGTCACTGTTTTTTCAAATATAGTACAATCCTCAAAAAACATCATTACCATAGCCATTGCAATATTTCGGTATTGCGGATCTCTCTGTCGATTTGGAGGAATTATTGACGTTATTAAATCGCTAAAAATCATCATTGGATTAATATCTCGCGATCTATGAATTAGATATAGCTCATAAAAGTAATTATGAAGATCATCGTGCTGATCTTCATCTAACTTTTGAAAATACGATTCAATTAATTTCATCTTGGGCAAAGCGTTGTAGTAAAGCTGTTCTATCGCTTCGCAATCTTTTGCTGAAAAATTGATTCGCATTTTATCCTGCGTCTGGACCCAAGTGTCAGGTTTGCTCTTCTTGTACTGCTTGCAGGCGTCAATGTTCTGGGTAACAAAGGAGAATACCTCACCAATGACGCCAAGTTCAATAGCATCGGAAGTGGGCGCGGCGTAGTAATGATTGCTGTTGTACTGGTTACCTGCAATCTGCGTGTGTCCAGTACCGCCTAGTATTCGTTGGTTGCTATCGGCCATTGTACTGGTCTCCGCCTACTTGGGTGTTGTTAGAGCCTCCATGAAGCGTTTGGTTAACTGGCCGGCTGTTGGTCATGTCGCCAGTGGACATGTTAGATTCCTTTTTGATCTTATTCACCTTATCCAAGGTGAACAATGAAATACCAAGGGAGACAAGGGCGCATCCACTCGAAATCCAATCGTGTAAGTTTTCCATATAGGTAATGGGTGAGAGAAGAAAGCTGTGCTCCTGCAATTGCACGAACACGTGCCTAAGCACGGAAGCAAGGATTAAGGCACCTATGCTGGGTCTGCTTGGAGTTACTGAGCGGGGTTGTTCCGCCCAGCCCGCACCAACGGCACGTTGCTGGCAGCCACGAGCGACTGGAAGGTCTGTCGCAGGTCTTCGAGGTTGTCCTCGAGGCGGTCGACCTTCAGGAAGATGTCTTCGGTAATGTTTTCGGCGTTGGCCGTCAGACGCCACTCAAAGCGCCACAGCTCCACCACTTCGGCGAAGTCCAGGTTGAACGAGTGGTGGCGGCGGTTGTCGGACTTGCACCGCACCAGGTGCTCGTCGGGGCGCACCTTCACGCGCTTGAGCTGCAGGCCGTGGGGCTTGCTCACCACGACGCACACGGTGAGGTCATTGACATACTGCCAATCCGACTGCGGGATCTTCCGGCAGAGCACGTAGTCCTTGGCCAGGAAGGTCGGCTCCATGGAGTCGCCGATCACGGGGAACACGGCGTGCTCGCCACCCTTCACCATAAAGCGTGGGAAGCTGATCACATCCAGCTGCTCCACCTGCTCTTGGCTGTCGTAGCCGGCGAGGTAGTTAGCCGCGGCCTTTACGTTGTAAACGGGTGCAGCCGTGTTGTCGGCGTGAGCTGAGTCGAGGGTTACTACGTGCGTATCTGTGTGAGCAACTTCGGGCTTAGCGTAATTCTTTGCCTCAGCAATGAACGCTTGGTCGCCATCGCGCACAATAACATCTGGCTTGAGCATAGAGCCCTTTCCAGTTAATAACCATTCGGTATTTACTGAAGGATAGGCTGCCATAATCTTCAGAAGGTTATCGAAGCTCGGCTTATTGAGCCTGCCCCCTACCAAATCGCCGATTACGCCGGATTTCATATCAACTGCGCGCGCAAAGGCAGATTTGTTACCACCCTCATACTTATCAATCAGCATTTGAATACGCTGATTAACAGTGGCTTTACTATCTAATTCAGGCATTTGCTGAAATTTATTTAGGCAAAAACTTGATTTACTCTCGTAAATACCTAACCTTTGGCTTACTACTACTACGAACGGCGCAATATACGCCTTTACTGAAACTGCATATGGACAATCCAGCCACACAGCCGACGCGAATTCGCCAGCTCATGCCGGCTGGTTACCTCCGCATTCTTCAGACGCGCACGGACTGTAAGCAGAAGGCAACGCTCAACGATGTCGTGCTAAGCGAATCCACCAATTCGAAGTACTGGCCCGCCGTCGAACAGCTAGCCCAAGAAACCGACCCCAACGGCTTTGCCGCCTGGCAGGCTGCACATCTGCAGCCGCACCAATAACCCCTTACCCCTACCCAATACGCACGATGAAAAAGTCCCAATCCGCGCGCCGTCTGCTGCTACCAGAAGGCCCCACCACGACCCTCTCGCAACCGAGCCTAGGCGATCAGCTGGCCGTGCGGTGCGATAGTACTGGCCTGCTGCTGCCGGCCCAGCCCTTGCTGGGCTATGCCCGAACGCCGGATGGCTTGTGCCTGTACGTGCCCGGTCACACCGCCGCCAAGCTGCGCACCGCTGCCGAGCACGCCCCCGCTTTTGTCCAAGAAGTCTTCTTCGGCGACGCCCCCACGCACCTGACGGAAGTGGTAGTCGACGACTACGCCGCCGGCGATTTGGTCTTCTTCCCCACTGCCGCTCAGCTCACGCTACGCCTAGCCGCCTAAATGCAAAAAGCCCCCGGCCGTGCTACCGACCGAGGGCTCGAGGAACCCCTTTGTTGATTCCAATACGCCCAGTAAAGATAGGGCATTTCCGCAACTCCACTTATGCCTCTCCGCCTCCTCGCCTTATCCGCCGCCACCATCGGCCCCGTGAACCTGAAAGAGCTGGCCGAAGTGCGCCAAAGCCACATGCCAGAACTCATCGTGCGCTTTGCCCACATCGACGAAGTCGCCCGCGTCGCCCGCGAAGTGGCCTACCAGCACCCGCAGTTCGCTGAAGAAACAGCCTTCGTGCTGGCCGATGAACAGGCCCGCCGCGATCAAGCCAATCAGCCTATTCTCCGCATCGTCCGCTAGCTGCTCCATGTCCACCCTCGCCGAACTCGCCGATCTGCCGGCCAAGATGCACGAACTGGAGCAGCGCTTTGCTGCCCTGGAGCTGCAGCTGCAGGCTTACGTCGAGGCCATCGACGACGACGTGGACACGGCCACGGCCCTGCAGCTCACCGGCATCAACTCGCGCACCACGCTGGTGGCCGAGCGAGACCGAAAAGGCACGCTGCTTAAGTACCGGAAGGAAGGCACTAAGTGCCTGTACTCGCGCCGCAGCTGCATCGACTACAAACTCAGCAAGCGACTCGGTGGCCACTGCTACCTGCGTGTTGCATAACCCAACTGGGTTTCTGGCACGCGATGCCCCTTGGCTATCCGGGTCAACCAACTCCATCTGCAACTGCTTCCCCTACCCTTCACTTCCATTCGGCACAATGGACACCAACGCCACTGTCAACACTTACCGGTTAGCAAAAGCCGCAAAAGACGCCGCCGAATCGGTGTGCCAAGCAGCCTGCCTCGCTGCTCCGCTTAATGAGCAGTTACACCTAGCTGTCGACGAAGCCGCTGCGCCTTTTCGCCAAGCCTACGACACCGCCAGAGAGGCCTTGTTCACCGTGCTCGGCCAACACCTCACCAGCAAGGAGGCCCGCAGCTTCGCCGGTCCGCTGGATGTGTTAGTGCAAGCCTCCAAAGTAGCCGCCCAAGCCCGCTAAAAACAAAAACCGTCGGCGGATGGCACTCCGCCGACGGTTCAAACCGATTGTAATCCTTGGCGCAAAGCGCCTAACGCCCTGCAAACTTATGCAAGAAACGTCGAATACTCCCGCTCGCACCTCCAAGTCGGTTGCCGCTTCCTTTAACCTGAAGAGAAGCGATGAAACGCTTACGCTTGCTAAAGACCTAGCCAACTTCATTAAAGAGAACAAGCTGAGTACCGTGGTGCAAGGCAAAGACTTTGTCAACGTCGAAGGCTGGCAGTACGCCGGTTCGCGCTTGGGCATAGTGCCCATTGTGGAGGAGGTGATCAGCCTGAGCACCGACACAGAATTAAAGTACCAGGCCCGAGTGACGCTCTACGACCTGAACAACAAAGCCACAGTCGGTGCTGGCTTCGCCATATGCTCGAATAAGGAACAAGGCAAGAAGTTCTACCAGGAGTTTGCTATTGCATCGATGGCGCAAACCCGCGCTGTGGGCAAGGCTTACCGCAACATCTTGGCGTGGATTATCCGCGCCGCGGGCTACGAGCCGACTCCGGCCGAAGAGATGGATAATTCGGGTAATGAACCCGGTACCGGCGCGGTGGAAGTAAAGCCGATGCAAGCGGTTCAGGTCGAACAGGCCGCTCCACTGGCCGGCACTGCGACCTACGCTACGGCGCAACAGAAGGAGGAAATCATCCGCTTGCTGAACCATCCGGTGATTACGCGTCAGGAGAAGACCAAGATGCTCCTGAACATCAACAAGCTCGATCAGGAACGTGCCACACAGGCCATTGCCAACCTGAGGAAAACCATCGACGAGCGCGAGAACGGCGACACGCCTGACGATGCGTTGCGCAAAGAGCTAAATGCGGCCCGCACCGAGTTGCTTCATTACCTCGACGCCCACGACCAATACTTCGACGCGTTGCCCAAAAAGCAACAAGTGCTGCGAGACTCTGCTTGGCAGGTAACTACCGTGAAAGAGATGCATGGGCTGCTCACCGAGGCCCGAGAAATCGTCGCTGGCCAACAACAAAAGATCAGCGCTTAACCCTGGGTAACCCGTCAGCTGGCGCCGGCGGGTTATCCTGTTGTTTCCAGCCGCCATGAAGGCCTTGCTTACCACCGACGCCACCG
The DNA here is from genome assembly GCF_001483135.1 of Solirubrum puertoriconensis. Lineage (GTDB taxonomy): Bacteria > Bacteroidota > Bacteroidia > Cytophagales > Hymenobacteraceae > Solirubrum > Solirubrum puertoriconensis. Next base: position 1,392,662 of record NZ_LNAL01000008.1, on the reverse strand, counting down.
GTGCTTCCACCCCCAAGATGAGTTACATCGACCTGCTCAACCGCTTCTGGCAACTGGACGGAGAACGCAAGTTCGGCGCCAGCGCGACGCGTCTGTACTTCTTCTTGGTGCAGGAGTGCAACCGGCTGCGCTGGACGAACCCGTTCGTCCTATCCGATAAGCAGCTCTGCTTGGTGTTGGGCATGACGCTGAACACCATGAAGGCAGCCCGCGCGGAACTCGTGGAGCGCGGCGTGGTGGCCTTCCAAGGCGGCGGCAATGGACGCGGGGATGCGACGGTTTACGCCCTGCAAAACGGACACCAAGTAGCCCCGCTAAAGGTGTCAGCAAAGGTGTCAAAATTTGATACCTATTCCGCCGAAAAGGTGTCAGAGAAGGTGTCAATTTCTGATACCATTCCGGGCGAAAAGGTGTCAGCAAAGGTGTCAAAAATTGACACCTACATATATAAGGAAGATAAGACTAAGACTAGTTCTGTAGTAGAAGACGAAGACAAAGTGGAGCGCGCGCCGGTCGAAAAAAAAATGGAGCAGTCTGCCCCCCCTACCGACCAAGCAGGCGCAGCCCTACTCCCCCCGGTTGCGACGGCCCCCCTCGCCCCAGCCGAGCCGCTGCCGACCTGGCTACGCCGCCCGATCACCGACTTCTCGCCGGCCCTGGCGCTGCCCTTCGACACCGACACCTTCCGAGACAGCTGGGTGCTCTGGCGCCGCTTCCTGCTCGAGCAGGGCAAGCCCTACCGGGGCGACATCTCCGAGCAGGAAGCCATGCTCACCCTCGGCCGCCACGCCGCCGGCAACGAAGCCAAGGCGGTGGCCATCATCAAACAATCCATCGGCCGGGAATGGACCGGCTTCTACCCCCTGAAATCCGATGACGCAACCCGCAAGCCTGGCGGCTCTGCTGCCCGTGTCAGCACCGCCGACCGCTACCGTGCCCCCCACAATGACGATTACGGCGATCTCTAACCTGCGCCCCGTGCTGCCGTCCTCGCCGGCCGACACCGTGCTCTCCGAGGAAGAAGCAGCGGCAGCGTTGGCTGCGGCCCGCCAAGCCAAATGGGACGCGCTGCGCATGGCCCAGTACCGCTGGGACGTGGCTAACCCGCCCAAGCCGGAAACCTTCACCGCCGAGCAGATTTACCAGATCAAGCTCTACGAGGCCCGGCAGCTGGTGCCCGGCTTCAGCCTCGACAACGGCGTGGAGGAAGTGTTCTGGACCCTGTGCCTGTACTTCGCCGGCGACGCCCGGTTCGATGCGTTGCGCCCGGGCTACTCCCGCCGCAAAGGCTTGCTGCTCATGGGCAACGTGGGCCGCGGCAAGAGCTTCCTGATGAAGCTGTTCATGCGCAACCCGCTGCAGGGCTACGGGGTGCTCAGCACGCGCAAGGTAGCCGAGCGCTACCAGCAGCAAGGCCCCGAGGGATTGGGCCCTTACCTGCAGGCTGGCGCCACCGGGGTGTGCTTCGATGATCTAGGGGCCGAGTCGACCGAGGTAAAGCACTACGCCAACGCCGTCAACCCCATGGCCGAGGTGCTGCTCTCGCGCTACGATGAGCTGGTAGCCGGTCGCCTGCAGCCCTTCGCCACCCACATCACCACCAACCTGAGTGCCGACCAGATCGAGGCCCGGTACGAGAACCGCGTCCGGAGCCGCATGCGGGAGATGTTCAATACGGTCAAGTTTTCGGCAGAGGCTCCCGATCGGCGCGCATGAACCGCAAGCAATTCTGGCTGGCCTTGGCCGACGAACCGCCGGCCCAGCTCTACCGCCGCCGGCACCTCTGGCGCGGTGATCAGGACACTGTCAACTTCTTCAACACCGAACTCCTACGCCGGCGCCTGCCGCTGGAACAGCCCACCAAGCAATGAACACCTCCACCAACAACGATCAGCTCAACCGCCAACGCACGGCCGATGCTGCCAAGCGTGTTTATTATCACTTCCGCAACCCGCACGCCGACCGCAGCCAGGACGATGACGTGGTGTTAGCCTTCAACCAGGCCAACCAGCACCGGGTCGTGCAGGCCTCCCTAAAACAACCCAGAAGTGCTCAAGGGATACCGGTATGACCGACGCCGTTCGCAAGCAGCTGGAAGCGCAGGGCGTGAAGCTGGACAAGAAAGGCCGCACTAAGGCTACCAGCGCCGCACCAGCGCCACCGAAGCCCGTCACCCGATCGGAGACGCTCCCGGCCGAGGTGGTGCGCTCTGAGGCTGCGAAACAAGCCGAAAGCAAGGTGTTTCGTGCGCTCCCGCCGGCATTCGCCGTGGCCACCGGCATTAACGGCCGAGTGGTCTTTACGAATTGCCCGCCTCGGCTGATTGCAGCCTTGCGGCAGTTGGCTGCCGACCACGGGGTGCGCGAGCTCGCCCTGCAACTTTCCGCCTGCGATTTAGGAAAAAACTAACCCCCGACCGCCAATGGCACTACGCCGACAACGCCACCGGCAAGTACCGCCGCAGCAGCTCCGCTACCCCGTCGGGGCCCAGGGGCTTAGGCACCAGGTCCACCGCGAGGGCGCGGGCCCGCGCCTGCTCTTTGGGGTCGGGCGTGCCCGTCACGACAATCACGGCCGTGACTTGCCGGCAGATCTGCGGCAAGTGCACCTGGTGTTCCAGAAATTCCAACCCGTCCATGACGGGCATGTTCAAATCCAGCAGCACCAGCAGCGAGCTGGGCTGGTCGGAGGCGCGGCAGTGGGCTTGCACAGCCGCCAGCGCTTGGGCGCCGTCTTCGGCCTCCAGCACCTGCGCCCGCACCTGCAGCCGCCGCAGGGCGCGTTGCATGAGGTAGCGCGTGGGCGCGTCGTCGTCAACCAGCAGGATGGTGGGCAGAACGTGACTCATCGTAGGCCGTACGTACGCCCACCGGATGAGTTCGCCCCGCGCAGGGCAGCTGCCCGCAATTACCTGCCGCTTCGGAGAGCCCGAGCGCCAGCCACGTATGGATGAACCAATGCAAAAAACAAAGCCCCGCAAACCCCTACAAGCGCCCGTGTACGAAGCCAACGACGCCTTCGCGCGGCACCTCTTAGACCTTGGCTTCACGGAACTGGCAACGGTGAAGTCCGCGGGCAATCCCCGCAAACGAAAGTTTCGCTACTCGGACCACCGGCCGTACCGCACAGTCCACTTCGACTACGAGACCATTCGCCTGGTGTACGCCCGCCGCATGGAGTGGAGCGGCTACCTGCTGCCCGCGGCTGCGTTCGGGTTTTGGATGGCCAACCTGCTGGACGAGCAAAACCGACCGGCCTTCGAGCGTTTGGCTGCCCTGTAGAGGAGGCGCTGTAAGCCTAAGGCAGAGACCCAGCAAGCACGGCCCGCCGGATCTACACACCTTACTATTTGGGGCGAATACCCCCTCACCAAGTATTGCTAACGACTCCGCCTACAAAGGGTTGGCATTCAATACAAAAAGGACCCGACAGGCAAGGCCCACCAGGTCACCTATTGCAACGTTCGGGAAGAGTTTCTCCCCGCCTTCTCTACGCCACCGCCTGCACAAAGTTTAGCGCTCCACACAGCCTATCCGGCTGCCCCTCTCCACCAGTTTATGTCTACCTCCACTACCGCCCCCACGCTCAGCGTGTCGGCCACGCGCCGTGTGCTCCTGAGCAAAGAACTCTGCCGCGTGCTAGGCCTCAAAGCCGGCCACCGCATTGACCTGATTCCTCCGCCCCGCCGCGGAGGCGTTTGGCACCTGGATATCCGGCCGCGGGTGGGTAAGCCCCTTACGCACACCCCCGCCACGCGCCCCATGTTCTTTTGCGCCCACCACATCAGCCGCGACGTACTCCACGACGGCGTGCAGGTGCGCAAGCGCATCAAGCTGGTGCTGGCGGATGAGGTAGCGGCTACGGCTGGGTTGTACCGCTTGCTTGAACAGTAAGTGCTCAAAGCAAGGGTTATCAGATCTAATCGAGTCTTGTCACATTTTCCGGACCACCATATCTAAAATACAGCAGTTTTATGTGGTTGCCAGTTGATACACGTGCACTGCTCGTCTCCAAGACGCTACTACCTCGGCTGACACAAGTTCATGGTTGGTTCACTGGCGCCCTTTGCGCGGTGTTTTTTTGCTGTGCACGTGCTCGAAGCAGAGGTTGTTCAAACGGGTATCGTAGTACAGATCTTCGTAATCCCACAAATCACCAGAGCGCTTCTCCCGCGTTACGAGGGCCCCGTTTGCAACCACACCGCCGGCCGGTTCACCTAGTTCATTCGGCTCTGGGTCAAACCAGCTTCTGAGTAGGAACCGGTAGCATTTCCCAACTGCAATGCATTTGCGGTAGCTGGTAAGCTTCCTCGGCGAAGTGATTTTGTAGACGCGCTGCTCACGTTGTGCATAGATGATGTACACGCCTTCTAGGTTCCGTTCGTCCCTGGTGTCCTTGGTCTTAACGACCGTAGTGATGGAGTCAATCCTCAACACTTTATAGCAACCCTCCACGGGCTTCTCCGCTTCCTTGGTTGGAGCAGCAGGAAGGTGCGTCTGGAGCGCTATCGGCGGGAAAAGTACCAACGAAGCAGGTAGTAAGAAGTGGATCACCATACACACGATTGAGGAAGAGAGTTGCCAAGGCAATTTGATTCTACGTCCCCGATTGGGTTGACACCCTACTAGGGGACTCGCTAGCCCCGCAAAATACAAGTTGATGAAACAGCCGATACGTAGCACTGAATCAAGAAGCACGGGTTGCAGCCGAGCTCAACGCCTTGGGCTTCCGCACCCGGCGCGAGGCCGTCTACACCACAAGCAGCTGCAGCAATTCAGGTGTGGCCGCGGCTGCCTGCCGCTACAATTTAAGCAGGCGGACATACCATCGGATTTGCTTGCCCGGTACAGGTTTCAATAAATAGCTTTATGATAACCGGTGCTTATCATAAGGCCACCTATGGCACTAGCTTATGGTAAGTCTTTACCCTCTTTGTCCTTTTGGCTTAGCACTAAGGCTTGCTCTGACTAGTTTCTTGGTGGCGTTTGATCAATGCAAGAAAGATCTCCATGTGTGTTTCTTTATCTAAGCTTATTGCTTTCTCTATTTCGCCAGCTGCTAAGTCGTATTTGCCTTGTTGGTTGTAAGCATACCCGCTGGCAAAGTAGGCTGCTACTTCATTAGGGTCAACCTCTTTTAGCCGAGCGCAATACTGTAGCCCTTGTTCAAACAATCGAGCTTCCATGCTCTTTGTGATTAATTTATGCAACAGCTTCTTTGTACTGTCAGGCGTTGACGTGGCGGACAGCTCACGCGCTAAAGCCTGAATACTGGCTCGGTTGGCAGCAGAGGTATCCGGCGGATAGAAGTTGTCATACATCGAGGACAGCTCTGCTCCGAAAGCGTCGCAGGAAAGAACCATGTCGCTTAGGACTTGATATAAAAAAGTCTGTAGCGCAACTGTATCGGGCTGGCTCTGCAACTGGGCAGTTTCAGCTAGCCGGGCGTTAAGCACCTCTAAACAGGGCTTCATGCGAGCATCAATGTCACCGCCTTTTTGTGCCTGGTAACAGCTACACATCTCTTGGCTAACTTCTGCTTCGGATGGGAGGGCAACGCGCCCGCAGCACATCAGCAGGAGAGACATAATAGTTATTATACTGCCATCAATAAGATGCTTCTTGATCCTCATAGAAGTTTACATAAACTGGACTTTTGCTATCACGAAGATGCAGCAAAGGCTTTTATGGTTTCTAGGGAAAGTTGCTTAACGTAATGGTAGTTCTAACCGCCCCCTCGGGAAAGTACTGCTGCTGACCGGTTGTATTGGCTGTAGTGGGATGGTACTTGTACAAGCCATGGAGCATAGGCAAACTTCATTCAGTAGCGCGTGAACCTTGCGCGTGAGCAAAGTGGTACTATGTTCGCGTAAGTTGTCGTACGTCTGACTTGCCGCTCCTGTGATCAGCCCCCTCTTGACTGCCTGCGGGCAGGTATTCGCTTGCGCTGGCGTGTGCTTGGCTGCCGGCACCACTGCGCTTCTGGTGGTGCATACCGAAACGGAATTTCGCTGTGCCTCGGCAAAGGCATTGCAGCAAGCGCATTGCGCCAGCCCGTACTTTGTCTCCCAGCTGCGGCTGACGAACGGGAGTGATGACACCCTGGTGCTCGATTTCAAACGCAGCCGGTTTTGGTGCACGTACCGCTACCAGAATCACATCTACTCGGACACGCTGCACTCGGCTGCCTACGACCCCGAAGCGGAGGCGCAGGAGCTCGCCCGCATTCTACCGCACACGAACAGGACTCTTTACCTGCAAGACGAGCAGGTCTTTGCCCTGGTGTGCACCCCTCGTAATACGGCCCTGTTCTTGCGAACCCTTAACGCCACGGCGAAGTCGGTGGCCATTCACGCTCAATTGGTTTATGTAAGTACCGCCGCGCCACACCGGAGCATCCTCGTGGAGCAGCACCTGCCCATCAGGAACCAGTACAAGCTTCGGTAGTGTGACATCACCCCCCGGTTTTAGCGCCTAAGTAGCTTTTATTAAATTGGATAATGTTGGCTAATGGAACGTATGCAGCCGGGCTGTCACGTTTTCTAAACGGTGATTTGGAAAACGTGAAGCTAGGTTCACGCAACAAGTAGTGCCAACTGCTTCCCAAAGCCGCTGACCTGCCGAGGTAGTTTTGGGCTATGCCCACTACCGGCCGCCCATCCTCCTTTTCGCCCGAAATCGCGCAACGCATCTGCCTCCTACTTATGGAAGGCATGAGCCTGCGTCGCATTTGCCAGTTGGAAGGAATGCCCGCCAAAGGCACTGTGCTGAGCTGGCTGTCTAAGGGCAAGGACGATGACGCAGAGGGGGTGTTCGCCGCCTTCCAAGACCAGTACGCCCGCGCGCGACAAGTCCAAGCCGAGACGCTGGTCGACGAAATCATCGATATCGCCGACAACCGGCCGGTGGATGACATTGAAGCTCAGCCCGACACGCTCCACGGCGAAAGAGGCGCCTTCCCCAACAAGGAATGGATGCAGCGCAGCGCCCTGCGGGTGGATGCGCGCAAGTGGTACGCCGCTAAGGTGCTGCCCAAGAAGTACGGCGACAAGCAGCAGGTGGAGCACAGCGGCGCCGACGGCGCGCCGCTGCCCACGCCCGAGATCCGCATCTACACCGGCGCGCCGCCCTTGGCCGGCTCGGAAAAGGAGGTGGATGCCTGATGTTCGACGCCGGCCCCCTCTACCTCGAAAACCTGAACGCCCCCGAGAAGGTGCTTGTCAACCAGGGCGGCACCAGCTCGGGCAAGACGTACAGCATCGTGCAACTGCTGTACTACTGGGCCATCACGCGCCCACGCTTTGTCATCACGGTGGTGGGCGAATCCATCCCCAACCTGAAAAAGGGCGCCTACCGCGACGCCGAAACCATCTTCACGCTCACGCCCGAGTTGAGCCAATACGTGGCCGCGTGGAACCAGACCGAGCGCATCATCCGCTTCCACAACGGCAGCCTGATTGAGTTCACCTCCTACGAAACCGAGCAAGGCGCCAAGAACGGCAAGCGCGACGTGCTCTTCGTCAACGAGGCCAACGGCATCAGCTACCAGATCTACTGGCAGCTGGCGCGCCGCACCCGCTTCAAGGTGCTGCTCGACTACAACCCCTCGGCCAAGTTCTGGGCCCACGAGAAGGTGATCGGCAAGCCCGGCGTACGGCTGATCATCTCGGATCACCGGCATAACCTGTGGCTGTCGGCGCAGGACCACGCCGACATCGAGGCCATCAAGGACGAAGACGAGGAGCTGTGGCGCGTGTACGGCCGCGGGCTGACGGGCAAGATTCAAGGCATCATCTACCGCAAAACGTCCGTGGTGGAGGCCATTCCGGAGCACGCCAAGTTCCTGGCCCGCGGGCTCGACTTCGGCTTCACCAACGACCCCACCGCCGTGGTGGACCTGTTCACGCAGAACGGCGAGCTGTGGGTCGACGAGGTGCTGTGGGAAACCGGGCTCACCAACCCCGACATCTACCGCCGGCTGCTCGAGGAAGACCCGATGAGCCGGCGCAAGCGCGTGGTGGCGGACTCGGCCGAGCCCAAATCCATCCAAGAGTTGAAGGCCCTGGGGCTACCCATTGAAGGCGCCGCTAAGGGGCCGGACTCGCTGCGGGCCGGCATCGATTCGCTCAAGCGCTACCACCTCAACATCACCCGCCGCAGCACCAACCTGCGCAAGGAGTTTGACGCCTACAAGTGGAAGGTGGACTCGAAAACCGGGGAACCGACCAACGAACCCATCGACAAGTTCAACCACGGCATGGACGCGCTGCGCTACGCCGCACTGGCCACGTTGCCGGCCCTCTCGCTGCCCCGCCGCCGCTCGGCCCAACCCTCAATCGTTCGCTGATGCTAACCGTAACCCTCACCACCGCCACCGGCCAGCCGCTGCGCCAGGTACCGGTGCCCACCAGCTGGGCCGACGTCACGCTCGCGCAGTACCTGCGCCTGGTCACCGAACCCGACACGCCTCCCATGAGCATCCTCACCGGCCTGAGCATGGAGGAAATCGACAGCCTGGCGGTGCAGGACGGCCTGCGCCTGAGCACCGTGCTGGGCTCCCTAGGCAGCGATACGCAGCTGTTGAACCGGCAGGAGTCGGAAGGCTTGCCCGACGTGGGCAGTTCCTCCTACGGGCTGCACATCCTGGCCATGCAGCACCTGCAGGCACTCGACGGCAAGGCCGAGATCCTCGCTGCGCCCTACCTCTACGCGCTCTACCGCTCGCACCAGCTCTACGGCAAGCACGATGCGCAAAAGCTGGAGCAGATGCGCCAGGCGGTGCTCGGCAGCCCCGTCACGGAGGTGTGGCCCGACGTGGTTTTTATCTACGGGGGCTGGCTGCTTTTAACGAGCGCCACGCCCCCGGCCCCCGTGACGACGACGCCGAAGACGACGACTGGCTCGAAGCCGGCGGGGAAGATCTGGCAGCGCGTTTCGGCGCGTTTCTTTCGCTCGACGCCCTCGCCGACAGCCTGCGCCTGAGCTACGAGCAGACGCTCCAGCTCGACGCGGATACCGCCTACACCAAGCTGCGCTTCATGCAAGCCAAAGCCGCCACGCAGCGCCGCTACCAGAAGCTTAAAAGCCAACAGACTTAACCCGAATCTACTTCGACGCCCGCCCCCACGACCTGAACAGCAACCACCCTAGGATGGCCATGAGCAGGAAAGGAAAGATTACCTGCCATCCGACCACGAAGATGATGAATGCCCATCCGGCCAGGTATTCAAAGGCAGAGCCAAATCCCAAAAGCACTAGGCCGCCAATCAGCAAAAAAGCAGTGAGCAGCACCAAGGTTAGACGCACGAGCATGCTCCAAGATAGTGGCAAGAACCAAAACTATGACCCACGCTGACCTCACCCACCTGCTCGAGCAACTGGCCATGGAGGCCGGCGCCAAGTCCTTCTGGCACGGCAAGCAGACGGCCAAAGACATCAACTACAACGCCCCGTTTCCGCAGGCGCATTTGTTCCTCATGCCTTCGCAGCTCCGGGAGCAGCGCATCCGCACCCAGGTAACGATGTGCTTCTACGGGGCCGACAAGCACGAGAACGGCAACGCCGACAGCATCGTGATCCAGGATGCCATGGACTTGCTGACGCAGCGCTTCTATAGCCTGTTTGCGGACCTGACCGAGGTTGAGCTGGTGGACGGCGCCATGGACCGCACGCCCGTGCTGCGCCAAGGGGCCGCCATCGGTACCGGCTACGTGGTCAGCTTCACGCTTAGCCACTACGCCCAATGCTAGCCTCGGCCAAGGTGGCGTTTGCCCAGAGCATGCCCGAGTTGGTGCAGGCTTCTATCGAGGCGCTGCGCCAGCATCCGCAGCCGCCGTATGGCCGCCCGGCGCAGGCCAGCGGCCGCACGGCCCAGCTCATCCGCGAAGAACACGGCGACGACTTCGGGGCGGTGTACGGCCCGGCGCACGCGCAAACGCTCATCACCGGCCGCGGCCCTACCCGGGGCGGTGGCAACGCCGGCGGCGAGCCGCTGCGCGCGATTCTGGCGCAGTGGGCCCAGGACAAAGGCATTCAGCTCACCGGCGGCATGACCTACCAGCAGTTCGGCTTTCTGGCCGCGCGCAAGATTCACCGCGCCGGTACCGCGCTGCACCGCCTGGGTCAGCCTTCGCGCCTCTTCTCCGACATCCTCACGCCCGACCGCCTGAACACGCTCAAGGCCCGCATCGCCGCCGGGCAGATGGTGGCCATTGCCACTGAACTCCGACACGCCCTTTCCCAGTAATGGCCCTTCACCAGCTCCGCCTGCGCTACGAACGCGGCCCGGTTATTCCCGACGCCAACGACCCGACCTACGACCAGCAGGAAGTACGGCGGCTCGTGTGGGTGTACGACACGGCCCTCGAGCGCACCACCTACGACAATTCGCAGGCCTTCTACATCCTGCGCAACTTCGAGAACGCCCCTCCGGATGAGGAGCTAGCTGCCGGCGTGTTTGCCACGCGCTGCCTCGGCACCACGCTGCGCAGCTACAGCTACGACCCTTCGGTGCTCGACGGCAACTTGGTGGCGCAGGGCGTGAGCTACAGCGACGAAGCCGATAGCCCCGCGTGCCCCTACGTGCCGCCGGTAGACCCCGATCCGGAGCCGGACCCCGAACCCGAGCCCGACCCGGTGCCGGGCCAGTGCGGCGACCCGGACGCAACCAACTACGTGGTGGGTGGTACCGACAACAGCGTGTGCCTCTACGCCCCTAGGTGGCGCGCCCTGTGGCCGCAGCTCAAGGTGCGCCTAGCCAACTTCGAAGGCAACCCGAAAGCGTTTCTCAGCGCCGAGGTGTGGGCCGGCTTTCCAACTGGCCACCCGTACGCAGCTGCTAAGACCATGGCCAAGGTAGCCGACATGCGCGCTACCGTTTCGCCGGTAACGGGCCAAGCCGAGTTCGACCTAGGGCCGTACCTGCAGCCGCTGCTGCCGCGCCTCGATGCCAACAGCCCCACGGCGCTGACCTCGGATCTGCTGCTGGGCTACGAGCTGCGCAGCCGCGGCGCTGTCTGGGAACGGGGCTATGCCGTGAACGCCGCTGTAGGTGATGCGCAGCTGTTCACCGGCAAGCAGCTGACGCCCTTCGCCTCCCTGCCCGGCTGGCACGGGTATGACTACCAGGTAGCCGAGCTGGGTACCGACGCCACGGGCAAGTTCGGCGTGATTGAGAGCTACCCGGCGCCCGTGAGTCACTACCTGTCGTGCCCCCAGTACCCGGTACCGGTGATGTGGCTGGATCGCTCGGGCGGCTACGGGTATTGGGTGTTCGGCGGCAAGCACGACCCGGGTCTGCTGGCGCCCGAAGGGCAAGGCTTCATCGAGGCCCAGACCCGGGAGCAGCGCCTGAGCAGCCGCCCGGGTGCGCGCCGCACGCTGCTGCTGCGATCGGGCTACTTCGGTGGGCAGGCGCTCATCGACGGGCTGCTTACCTTGCGCGAGTGCATCCAGGCGTGGGCGCAGCTCGACGGCCCCGACAGCCCCTGGGTACCCGTGCTGGTGGAGGCCGGCGAGTCGACCAACTACCGCATAGGCCAGCGCCGCTTCGAATTCAATACTAAAGTCACCGAGGCCGCGCCTCGCCACGTGCAAGGCCAATGATGACCAACGAAGTACTCGTGGCCGGCGAGCTGCTAGATCTCGATGCGGAAACGCAACTGCTGCCCACCTACCAGGCCAACGACCTCACGAAGCCGGAGAGCATCCAGAGCGACTATGCGCCCGAGTTCTCGGTGCCGTTCACGCCGCGCAACCACCGGCTGCTGGGCCAAGCGGCGTATGGCACCAGCAGCCTGACGCGCGCCTACCGCTACACCGAAGCCGTGCTGCGCTGCGCGGGCGTGGAAACTATGCCTAGGGCGCTGCTACTGGTGATGGGTGCCGAGGGCGGGCGCTACCAGCTCCGACTCGTAGGCGGCAACCGCCGCTTCGTGGATGCGCTGAGCGAAGTGGTGACCCGGGCCGATGGCACCCAGGGCGAAAAGACCCTGCGCGACTTAGACTTCTCCCGCTTCGACCACAACTGGAGCGCGGAGAACATCGCCGTGCGCCTGCAGGCTGGGCACTTTGCGTCGGTCGGCTGGGGCTACCTGCTGGCCGACCGCGGCAAGCCGCTGAACCTGGAGGAAGTCTCGCCCTACGAGCTGTACCCCACGGTGTCAGCTAAGCTGATCTGGCGCCAAATGCTGGCCGAGGCGGGCTTTACGGCCAACGACTGGGCCTCGCCCTTGCTCGACGCGCTGGAGGTGCCCAGCGTGGCGGAAAGCGGCCTATCGGAAGCCTTCGCCAAGGCGCGCACCGGTAACCTCGGCATCGGCCCGGACCACGAGCAGGACAAAGGCGAGTCGGTGAACCGGCCGGATACGGAGCTCGACATTCCCTTCGGGCTCACCGGGCAGCTGGGCCACGTTAATAGCCCCAACGGCAACTTCGATCCGGTAGCGTTTACCTACACCGCGGACGTGGCGTGCTACGTCGATGTCGACGTGGCCCTGCCCGTGTACTTCCGCCTGAGCAACTCGCGCTGCTCGGCGAAGGTGTACGTGGATTGCATCCGCGCCAACGGCCAGGTGGGCCGCGTGGTGGACGGCGAGCGGGTGGAAACGCGCAAGGATGGCTGGATCTGGGCGCAGGCCAGCAGCACGCGCATCTTCTTAGCGGCCGGTGATCAGCTCAAGGCCAAGGTGCAGCTGCGCGGCCTCGATGCGGGCTTCCCCGTCTGGGGCTACCGCGCCTTCGTGTACGGCACGCCCAACGGCTACCGCAACTACTTCCGCGTGACCTGCACCCAGGAGCTGGCGCCGGGCGGGCCGATGCGCCTGCAGGACTGGCTGCCCGACCTCAAGCTGCTCGACTTCTTCAAGGTGCTGGTGCAGCTCGGGGGCTTATCGCCGCAGGTGGATTTGTACGAAGACCGGCTGCAACTCACGCCCACCCGCGCCCTGCTCGACCAGGTGCCGCAGGCCCGCGACTGGACCCGCAAGCGCGACGCGCCGGCGGTGCACGCGCATCTACCCAGGTCATTGTCGTTCGACTTCGGCTCCTACGGCCAGCGCAACTACCTGAAGTGGGCCGAAGACGGCGCGGCGCTTGACAACAAAGAGCCGGCCACCACCGCGCCCCAGGGCTACGGCGACGGCTACCTGAGCTGCCCCGACCAGACGCTACCGCCCGAAGCGGTGCTGGCCACGCTGCCGTTTGCGGCTACGCTGCCCAGCCCGCGGCTGCAGGGCCTGCCGCTGCTGCCGCTCTACCGAGAGAACAGCGACGGCACCGACTACGAGCGGCAATCGATAGTCCCTAGGCTACTGGTGCGTGCCGGCGACACGACTGATGTGGTGCTGTTGGCCGATGGGGTCAGCACGCCGGTGACGGCCGGGCTGGCCTACTTCGCGTCGGACGATCCGCTGCGGCCGTCGCTCGATGCCAGTACCTACGTGCTGCCCCGCAACTGGGCCGCGCTGCAGGCCATGCTGCCCGAGGCGCGCTACCTCAAGGAGCAGTACCGCCTGAGTGCGGCCGATGTAGCCGGCTTCGACTTTACCACCCCCATTTGGGACGGCGTACTCGGCGACTTCTTCGCCGTGACGCGCATTGTCGAACACGACCCGCGGCGCGCCACCGTCGTGGAGCTGGCCCGGCTGCACCCGGCCTACCTGCTGCCGCTGCCGGTACCCGGCGAGGCGCCAGGCTTCGAGTTCTACGGCCGTGAATTCTCCCCCACCGAATACTACTAACCTATGGCGAGCTCCGATTAAGAGTGAGGCGGGGTTTAATGCTTATGCTGCCTAAATGCCTATAATACCTAAACTTGGAGGATGAACCCAGATACCGTTGCTGCTAATAAGCTGCTAACGGCTGCCATCGGTAACGCAGCTGTTGAGAGTTACGGCTTCTCGCATCAAGTTCTTATTCTCGAGTTTAGAGATGATGAGCCTGCTGATCACCTCTTGTCGCTCGGCGAAATAGAAGTTACTTCCAATATCGTTGTTGGTGAAGGACTAAGCCTCGGCAGAGAGGAAAAAATCCTACTACTGTTCAGCAAGGTGAATTTGCGTTTGGTCACGGAAGTGCATTGTGATGACGAGGCCAATTTGACCATCTCATTTGATAACGGTGTGCAAATGCTCTTCAGCGGGCGTTCACTGGATGGCTACGAACCTTGGCAGCTAGGCAAGTCACTGAATGAAGGGGGCTACTTAATAATAGCCCAAGATGGAGGGGGCTATGTCATTTGGGATAACTCACAGCATGAAACGCCTTGATGCCTTTCAACATAGGCCTCGTAAGACGACGGCTCATCGCTCTTTGAATATGGATTTAAAAATTCTAGCAAGCTTTATTCGATGTTCTTATGATTGTAATACTTTCTCAGTACTCGGGTGTTTATTTTTGAACTTAGCTTTAAAAAAGCCTTTAACATCGTATAGCTTATCCATATCTTCTCCTAGACAGCCCTCTATAATTTCTATTTTGTGTTTAATTTTTTCCTTTTGTTTTATTGCATACATAACTAATTCTTCACCCTCTAATGTCCTTGCTCTTCTAACAATAGGAAAAATCATTTCACAAAATCCCTCTAATGATCTAATAGTATTAATGCTATACCACATGCCAAATTCGCCCATTTTATCAACGATATTTGACAGCTTTTCACTCTCTAATTCATCAACAAAAAAACAATTATATAGCTTTTTTTCTCCATTAACTTGATGGGTGTAGCTGGTAGAAAACAAAGCCATCAAGCTTTCAACCGCTTCAATTGCCTTAATTCTTTTATCGATTACTTTTTTGTGATAATCATTTAGATACTCTTTATCCTTTGATTTTAGGTTAAGTCTAGCGGTAATAATAGATGAAGCAAGTGATGCTACTGCTGCCAAACCCGCGGCAATGAGTATAAAGTATACTGCAAATGGATGTTTATCCACTACACCTTCAGTATCCTGTTTCAACTTAACGTTTAAATCAATCGGAATAGATTTTTTGGTCGAATCCTCAGCACTTTTCAATATGATTATTGAAGATGCATTCTCTTGCAAAGAAGCTTTTCTTTTAGAGACTAGCTGTTCTTTGTCATTAGCAGCATGAAGCTTCTTCGATTGAGCTTGAGCTGTGTTAAAGCAAAAAGCAACTAACACAGGCAATAGTAGATGTTTATTCATGACCTCAAAGGTAAGCTTGCTATCATGCTCATGCATAATTAATGGCACATAAAAGCTTACTAAGGCATGTTTTTGGCGCGTGCAACAAAACACTTAAGAGATAACGAGGTGCCTCCTTAATGGCTCCGACCTTTATTCTAGCTTAATCTCTAGAGTCTATGGCCGAGGCCAACGAAACCCTACTCCTGCGCATCCAGCTCGACGAAGGCCAAACCGTCAAGCAGCTGGAGAAGCTCACGCTCGACATCGAGAGCACGCGCACCGCCCAGAAGGCTTTGACGCAGGCCCGGAAGGAAGGTGCCATCTCCGAAGATGAATACGCCAAGAAATCGGTAGAGCTGCGCACCCAGCTGCGCGAGCAGACCAAGCAGCAGACCGACGCCACCAAAGCGCTCGAAGCCTTCCGTAACGGCAACCAGGCTGCGGAAGGCTCGATCAACCAGCTGCGGGCGCAACTCGCGCTGGCTACCCAGCAGGTGAATGCGCTGTCGGAAGCGGAGCGCAACACCGAGGGTGGGAAAGCGCTGGTAGCGAAAACCAAGGAAATCAGCGACGCGCTCAAGGCGGCGGAGCAGGCTAACGGCGATTTCCGGCGCAACGTGGGCAACTACCCAGATGCCTCGAAAGGGCTGGAAGCACTGGTGCGCGAAATGGTGCGCCTGCAGGAAACGCAGAAAGGCTTGGTGGTGGGCTCCGCCGAGGCCAACGAAATGGAGCGCCGCCGGGTGGGCTTCCTCACCGCGGTCCAGCAAGCCGCCGCGCGGCAGGGCAAAACTTACGAGGAGGCAACCAACGCCATCGAGAACTACGCCAAGTCGATCCAGCCTGCCGTGGCGGAACTGGTGAAGCTGGAGGCCGAACAAGCCAAGATCATCGAGACGGGCGAAGAGTCCACCGAGGCTTACCGCAAAATCGGCTTCCAAATTGCCGCCGTCAACAAGCAGCTCGAGGATACCCCGGCCGAAGCCGATAAAGCCGGCAGCGCCCTGGGGGCCGCGGGCGAAGTGGCCGAGACGCTCGGTGTGGATGTAGGCGGCCTGAAAGATGCGTGGGCCAAGGCCAACCAAGGCGTAGAGCTAGCCAAAACCGGATTCACCGGCCTGAAAGGAGCTATTGCTTCTACCGGCATCGGCCTGCTGGTACTGGCGCTGGTAGCCCTGTTTCAGTACTTCACCAAGACGCAGGCTGGCGCCGACTTCCTCAGTCGCAAGCTGGGGGCGCTCAAAGCTGTCGTTTCGGTTGTTACCAACGTGGTAGCTGACCTAAGCGAGACGCTGTTCAAAGCAGCCGAGAACCCGAAGCAGGCCTTTTCGGATCTGGTGGACTTCATCGAAACCAACCTGCTCAACCGCCTCAAGTCGTTCGGTGTGATTGCGCAGGGCATACTAGACCTAGACCCGCGCAAGGTGACCGATGGCATTATCCAGCTCGGTACCGGCGTCGAGGGCGCCACGGGCAAGATTCAGGCTATGGGGCAGCGCCTGGCCACCGCGGCAGACGAAGGCGAGCGGCTGGCGCAGCTGCAGCGCGAGCTGGACCGCGCCACCGACGACAACATCGACACCAACAAGCGGCTGCTCAACGAAGTAGAGCGGCTGAAGAACGTGCGCGACAACGAGTTCAATACCCTGGCAGCCCGCCGCAAGGCCAACGAGGATGCCTACAAAGTGGAGATGGAGCGTGAGCAGACACTGGCCAACCTGGCACGCCGCCGTGTGGACATCCTGCGCCGGCAGATCGAGCTGGAGGGTGGCAGGGAACGGGTGTCGCGCGAGCGGTACCAGGAGCTGAAGGAAGCCGAAAACGAGCTGTCGGACATTCTGGAGGATGCCGCCGGCAAGCAAAACGAACTGATTACGAATCGGTACCAGCTCGCCAAAGAAGGCCAGGAGAAAGAAAAGGAAGCGGCTGATAAAGCGGCCGAGGCCCGTGTCAAAGCCCAGCGCGAGGCCTTGCAGCTGGAGCAGCAGCGCATCGAGCAGCAGCTGCTCACAGTGCAGCAGGGCTCCGACAAAGAGCTGAATCTGTTGCAGCGCAAGCTAAGCATTGCCCGGGATCTGGAGCTAGCCCAGAAGGACGTGACGGTGGGCCAGAAGAAGCTGGCCGATCTGAAGTACGAAACCGAAAGCCTCAAGCTAACGGCCGACTTCCACCGGCAGCGCAACCAGGATGCGTTGCAAGCCGAAGCGGATCGGGTAGCCGGTGAACTGGCTGTCGCTAAGGAAGGCACGCAGCAGCGCTACGAACTAGAGCGCCGCCAATTGGAGGTGCAGGCCGAGTTAGAGCTGGCGGCGCTGGATAAGCGCAAGAACAATGCGGAGAAAGAGCACGCCATTCGGGCGAAGCTCTCGGCTGACCTGGCGCAACTGGCTAAGGACAATGCCGCGGCGGAAGTGGAGCGCCAGCGCCAGGTGCTGGCAGAAGCGGCCGAGCTGCAGAACCTAGGTGCCGACCGGATGCTGCAGGGCCTCGGCGAACGGCAGCGGAAAGAAGTCGAACTCAGCAACGGCTACCTCAACGCCCGTAAGGCCGCTATTCTGGCCGAGCGTGATGCGCAGGTCCTAGGTACGAAGGAAGGCTCAGCGGAGCGGCTGCGCATCGAGCAGGAAACCCAACAGCGCATTTTCGAACTGGATGAGCAAACGGCGCAGCAGCGTCGGCAGGAGCTCGGGGCGCAGTTCGACGAGTGGACGCAGATGGCGCAGGGCGCGCTGAGCACCATCAACACGATTGAGGAGGCCCGCAAAAACCAAGCGTTGGCCCGCCTCAACGAAGAGCAGCAGGCGCGCCTGCGTGGAGCACAGGGCAATGCGAAGGAGCGCGCCAAGATCGAAGAAGAGTTCACCAAGAAGCGTGAGCAGCTGGAGCGCAACGCCGCCGAACGCAGCCGCCGCATTGCTTTGGCGCAGGCCAAGATCAATGCCGCTGCAGCGGTGGTGAAAATCCTGGCTGAAACGCCTAAAGCAGACTTTGGCATCATGACAGCTATTCAGATCGGCTTGGCCCTGGCTACCTCGGCGGCGCAGATTGCCGCCATCCAAGGGCAGAAGTTTGCCCGTGGTGGCGTGCTGCAGGGCCCGAGCCACGCGGCCGGCGGCATCCAGCTCTACAGCCGTAGCGGCGCCCACTTCGGCGAGGCCGAAGGTGGCGAGCCGATCCTGACCGCTGGCGTATCGCGCAACCCGGCCCTGCTGGCGGCGGCCTCGGCCATCAACGTGGCCGCGGGTGGTGTACCGTTGGTAGCTTCGGGCTACATGGCCCTAGGTGGCATAGCGTCGGCAGGCACACCGGTGGTAGCTCCAGGCATCGACTACGACCGCCTAGCTGATGCCATGAGCAAGCGGCCGATCTACACCCGCGTCACCGACATCCAAACGGCGCAGAGCAAAGCAGCCTACACAGAAGTGCTAGCTAATTCCTAGGAATGAAAAAGCCCGGCCGTAGTGGTCGGGCTTTTTCGTTACTAAGACTTAGGGTTCATTGGTCCCCTCCCTTTGGAGATGGTGATGGCGAAGGCTTATCGCCCCCTCCAAATGTTTCGTTATGCTCCTTGTCTAACCGACGGTCAGTAACCCGCGTTTCTTTATGAGTGGCTACCTCTTTACGCTCTGGCTTGTCGGGTTTTTCTGGTTTTTCTTTTGGATCTGGCATATATGTGAATTTTAAGTGATTTATATAGACATAATTTACAATCTATAATTCACAGATTGATCAGTGCTATCACTTAAATCAACGTGATTATACATCAACACTGCTTAATTATTTCCGATTTACTGATGGTTCTCGCTGCGGCGGCGAAGGCGGCGGGAAGTGCGGCACCATGACCAGTTCCTTGCGCGCAATGGCGTTCAGGTAGGGTGCCATGTAGGCGTTTACGGAGATGCCGAGCGAAGCCGCCTGCTTGCGGATTTCGTCGGCGATGCTCTCGGCAGGATTCAATTTCAATTGGGCCATAGCGGTGTGGGACCAACACGGTACCAGATTGGTACCAAGTTCGGCCCTTTCGTTGGAGGCCCCATCTTCCCGCGCGAACCTTTGTTGCACGCACCCTGAAGCGGTGCGGTCCGCAACATGCCCGAACTCGTTATTCCTGTTGGTGAACACATCGGCCCCAGCTATATGGACTGGGAGCTGTTTGAGTACGTGATTGGCTTCACCGCCGAAGACGTGCGCATGCGCATCGAATGGGAGCACTACCAGGGCCGCACGGTCGACAGCATCAAGCTGGAGTTCGGCATCTGCTACGGCGGTTCGGTGCGCCACGCCATGGACGTGCACAACCTGCTGCGCGGCCTGGGCATTCCGGTGAGCGCCCACATCATGAGCCTGTGCGCTTCGGCCGGCACCGTCGTGGCCTTGGCTGCGGACGAAATCGAAATGGAGCACACGGCCCAGTGGATGTCGCACCGTCCGCTCTTCAACGGCGGTACGCTCTCCGAGCGCAGCGAAGACCTGCGTGCCGATGCCGACCGCCTGGATCGGGATGAGCAGGCCATTCGCGACATCTACGTCGCCCGCACCGGCAAAAGCGAAGCCGACATCATCAACCTGATGAAAACGGACCGCTTCATGACGGCGCAAGAAGCGCTCGACTTCGGCTTCGCCACCCGCGTGAAGCCCCTGGCTGCTAAAGCTCCGACCAAAGCCAAGTCAACGGCCCGTCTGTCCAAATTCAAACTCGCCGTTGCCCGCGCGGATCGCCGGGCCCGCACCGTGCGCCCGACGCCGACTGCCAAAGCGGCCACTCCCAAGCCTTCCAATTCTAAACCCGCTATGACGAAAGTAGCCAAACCGGTCGCTAAAGCGGCCGCCAAGCCCGTGTCTACCCCCCAGGCCAAGGCGAATGCGCAGCTCGTGGCCAACCTGGCTAAGCAGCTCGGCGTGAGTGCCACCATCGAAGGCCTCGACGATGAACCCGTTGCCGCCGTGGAGTCGACCGAAACCGACCAGGACGGTGCGCTGCTCTACCACGACGGCCCGCTCGCGCAGGGCGTGGCCGTGTTCTACGACGAAGAGCTGACCGAACCCGCCGAAGACGGCAGCTACGGCCTGGCCGATGGCCGTACCATCTCGGTTGCCGGCGGCGTGGTGGAAACCATCACCGAGGCCAGCGCCGAAGAGCAGCCGGAAAACACCACCGAGGAGCAGCCCGCCACCGGTGCGGTGAACCTGACCGAGGTGCTCAACCGCTTGAACAAGCTGGAGGCCGAGCGCACCAAGGATCAGGAAACCATCAGCGGCCTGAACGCCGAGCTGGCCAAGTTCAAGAAAGCGGTACCCGCGCAGCCCAGCAACACGGGCAAGCGCCCCACGCCCACGGCACACCAGGCCGACGGCAAGTCGTCGGGCCCGGCCAGGCCGCACCCCATGGATAAGGCCAAGTCCTAATCCTTTCCCCAAGCTTTTGTCTGCCGCCCGCCGGCAATCCATCCATCCCCCTTACCTCTTTCGCGACATGGCGTATTTCGTCAATCCGATTACCTACGGCGGCAAACAACCCACCGCCGAGGAACTGAAAGCCAAGATGCTGCTCGAGCCGCCCACGGAGCAGATCGACCTGAAGACCCTCGGGTTTCAAATTCAGGAAGGCGTGAAGTCCAGCACCACCGACTACTCGGTGACGGCCGCCCGCAAGGTGACGCGCCGCGACACCGGCTGCGGTACCTGGACGCCCAGCGGTGACCTGCTCACCATGGCCAGCAACACCATCGAGGTGTGGCCGCTTAAAATCGAACTGGAGGAGTGCGCCCAACGCTTCGACGGCACCATCTTGGAGCTGGCCAAAAAGAAGGGCCACGCCACCGATGACGATTTGACCGGCACCCAGTTGGAGGAAATCGTGCGCGAGGCCCTTTCGCCCGTGGTGTACGAGGACATGATTCGCATCTTGTTCCTGTCGGATCGGGCCGCGGCCAGCCCCGACTACAACCAGATCGACGGCCTGCGCAAGAAGCTGCTGGCCAAAGCCACCGCCGGCAAGGTGGTGCGCGGCGCGGCCATCGTCGCGGCCGACATCGAGGCCGACTACACCAAGGCACTCGACGTGCTGGAGGATGCGTACAAGAAGCAGCCGGCCGCGCTGAAGAACGTGGCCAAGGGCAACAAGGTGTACTTCATCGACGAGGTGCTGTACGACGCGGTGGAAGAGGCGCGCATCCGCTTCGGCAACAACAGCAACGGCGCGGCGCTCGAGTCGGGCAAAGCCGAGCTGTTCAGCGGCATCGAGGAGATCCGCTACCGCGGCATCCTGGTGAAGAAGCTGCCCCAGTACCACCAGTACATGAGCCAGGACTTCGCCGGCCAGAGCCCGCACATCTGCATCCTGACCGTGCCCACGACCATCGTGGTGGCCATGGACCAGGAAAGCGACCTGGCCGAAATCACGATGTGG
This sequence comes from Solirubrum puertoriconensis, assembly GCF_001483135.1. Taxonomy (GTDB): domain Bacteria; phylum Bacteroidota; class Bacteroidia; order Cytophagales; family Hymenobacteraceae; genus Solirubrum; species Solirubrum puertoriconensis. Next base: position 1,371,105 of record NZ_LNAL01000008.1, on the reverse strand, counting down.
TACAACATCGACGAGCGCAAGAACAAGACGCGCGTGCTGTACCGCTTGGGGGTGGGCTTTGCCTACGACCAGTTGATCGTGTTCAGCATCTAGCCTGCCCGCCTCGCAATCATTCGTGAAACCCGCCCCGGCCCTTGCGGCCGGGGCCATCCCGACAGGAGAACCAAGCTATGGCAGAGATCTGCAACACCATTACCAAGAACATCACGTCGGCGGATTGCCCGCGGCCCGGCGGCTTGAACCGCCGCAGCTGGGTATTCCTGCTCTCGATGCTGACCGGCGCGTTTACCTACAACGGTACGACCGGCGCCCTGTCGGGCTTCAGTATCGTAGCCGGCCAAAAAGGCATCAAGGGCATGGGCCGCCCCAAGAAGGGCAGCGGCGCCAGCACCGGCACGCAAGCCGAGAACGGCTCCTTCCAGGTGGAGCAAACGCTGATTCAGCAGTTCGGCTTTAAGAACCAGCTGGAGTTGAACGCGCTGACCGACTTCCTGAAGGCCGGCGGCAAGGTCGTGTTCCAGGAGCTGAACTCGGGCGCCATCCGGGTTTACTTTAAGGAGTTTGGCAACGAAACCGGCACCGGTGAGGAAGGCTCGGGCGAAACGTTGAATGCCGACAACGGCATCATGACCACGACGCTGAAGGGCTTCGAACCGGAGTTTCCCACCTTCTTCGAAGCGCCCATCACGGCCGGCGAAACCCAGCTCGCAGCCAGCCGCGCCTACCTCGACGCGCTCTGCGTGGCGTAGTGGCCATCGCCTACACCGAGGAGTTGCTGGCCCAGGCAGAGGCTTGGGCCAGCCTCCCGCTGGAAGAGCGCCGCAGCGCCGCCGGGCTCCTCCAACTGGCTGTGCTGTACAGCTACATCACCGGCGAGCCGGCCGGCAGCTGCCGCCAGTGCCAATATTCCGACTACAACCAGGTTGTGCAGGCCTACATCCGCCAGGCCACACGCCACTTACACCCCGAAACCATGGCTGATTCGAATTACACCCTCGCCAACGGCTACGAAAGCGAGCAGTTCGTGCACGAAGACTACAACAAGGTGGTAACCGCCGACAACCTCACCGACGAAGACGCTGAGTTCTTCATCGGTAAAGGCTTCGAACACGCTTTTGTGAAGAAAGCTTCGGCGGCTGAGGCTACGGAAGCCGAAAGCACCGGCGAAACCGAAGGCGAAGAGGAGGAGCCGGCAAAGAAGCCGACCGAGAAGGAGCGCTTGCTGGCTACCTACAAGCAATTGCACGGCGAAGAGGCCGACGCTTCCCTCACCATCCCCCAGCTGAAGGAGGCCAACGCCGCCAAGCAGGCGGATCTCGACGCCCAGCGCGACTAAGCCCCTGCCACTGTCACCGAAAACGGCCGCTGCTACCCAAGTAGCGGCCGTTTTTGCATCCCTTACCCCGCTACCACTCCCTGCTCATGGCGAACCGCCGCCGTCCTACCGTCTCTTTGGTGCGCACCGGCTACAAACCCGCGGCCACCGCGCCGGCGCTGCCCTCGGAAGGCAAGGGCGAACCCATCAAGATCGAGCCGTGGGGGCCCACCAACCAGCAGCCGCAGGAAATCGTGCGCATCGTGTACGATTCGGGCACCGCGGAAATGTGCCTGACGCGCCTGGCGCAGTTCATCGGCGGCAAGGGCTTCGCCAGCGAGGCCACGGCCAAGGCCAAAGCCAACCCGCAGCAAACGTTCAACCAGTTGCTGGCCGAAGCCAAGCACTACGCGGCCATGGGCATCGGCGTGAGCCTGGCCGTGCGCTACACGTTTGGCGGCGAGCCGGCCGAGGTGTACGTGGTGGAAACCGACGTGCTGCGCCGCGAGAAGAACGGCCCGCGCTGGGTGCACAACTACCAGCTGGCCAAGGGCAAGATGCCCGCCGGCGACAACCGCGTCTACCTCGGGTACGATCCGGTTGCCTCGGCCGACGACATTGCCGAAGAGGTGCTGGCCGCGGCCCTGCGCGACGAGTATTGGGGCCATCTGTACTACTCGTTTGAGAAGCGCGTGGCCCGCAACCAGTACGCCGTGCCCGGCTACTACGCCGCCAAAGAAGACCTGGAGTCTGATGCCGAACTCTCGCGCTACGACCGCAAGACGCTGAAAAACGGCTTCTTCCCGGACTCCATCCTGAAGGTGGTCGGCAGCAAGTACAACGACGAGCCCGACCCGGACTGGGTGCCGGGCGAAGGCCAGACCGACGAGCACCGCCCGTACATCACCTCCCCGGACATGGACGCGCTGCGCACCACGGTAAAGGATTTGAAGGGCTCCAGCACCGAAGCGTCGGTGATGATTCTGGTAGCCGACAAAGCGGAGGAGATGCCCGAAATCGACATGATCGACAAGGGCCCCAACTCCAAGGGCCTGACCGACATGACGGCCCGCATCGAGGGCAAAGTGTACCGCCGCATGGGCGTGCCGCCGGTGCTCTGCGGCGTGGCCGAGCCGGGCGTGCTGGGCAGCAACCAGCAAATCGTGAACTCCATCAAGCTCTTCGGCTTGGTGGTGGAGCCGGCCCGCGCGCTCATCACCGAGCCGCTGCAGCAGTGGTTTCCGCACCTCGACTTCACGGTGGCGCCGCTCGATCCGGTGGACTACATCGACCCGGCGGTGCTGGCCAAGATGACCGACGACGAAATCCGCGCCATCCGCGGCTTGCCGCCCATCGAGAAGCCGCAGGATACGGAGTCGGAGAAGCTGCTGAAGGCGCTCAACTCGCTCTCGCCCATTATCGCTACCAAGGTGCTCGACCGCATGAGCGACGAGCAGATTCTCGGCCTAGTCGGTCTGGAGCCTTCAGCTAAACCTAAGCCCAAGCCCAACGCATGAGCCAGCTCCTGATTACGAAAACCGACTTTCCGGCCTTCTACCCGTTGTCGATCAACGTGGCCGACGAGCTGGTGAACCCCTACATCGGCAAGGCCCAAACCTTCGACGTGCGGTCACTGCTTACCGCTGCCGAATGGGCGGGCTTCGAGCGCAACCTAGGCAACGGCTTAGGTGAGTTTCCGGGCATCGAGTTCGACCCGGCCGACTTCCTGGCTACGCCGCCCGCCTCGAGCTGGGATGATAATAAGCTAGCCGCGCTGTGGAACGGCTTCGTGCGCCCGCTGCTCGTGTGCGAGTCTTTTCGGCGGTTGTTCCTCTGGCACGGCACGCACATGACCCAAAACGGGGTGGAGGTCTTCACCGACCTGAACAGCCAGCCCATCAGCGCGCAGCGCCGCGCCGAGCTAAAGGCCGACATCGAGGCCGACCGCAGCCTCTACCGCGGGCGCCTCGAAGCCGCGCTGCGGGCGTATCGCGGCACCACGACCACCACTTGCCACCCCACCCGCCGGCGCCCTGGCCGCGGCGGGCTCCACACTTACGCCGTCTAACTCCGTGGCCTACTCGCTCTCCCAACTCAAGACCTTTTTCCGCCAAGCCATCAAGGTGGTGTCGGGCGGCCCGGCCGACCGCACCCGCGGCGCGGACTTAATCACGGCACTGGACCGGGTAGCCGAAGCGTCGGTGCTGAAAAACGACCTGACGCAAAGCCTCGGCAACGCACCCGACAAAGCCCCCAGCGAGAAAGCCGTAGCAGCGGCGCTGGCTAACCTAGGGGGTGGTACCGCCTTCTCGCCGTTCGCAGCTGGGGATTACGGCATACCGCAGGCCCTCAACTCGCAGGCCGCGCTGAACACCTACGTGCTGCAGAAGCTGCAGGGCTTGGCGCCCACGGCGCCCGTATCGGTGGTACCGGTGGTGAGCATCACCAGCCCGGCCGCGGGCACGACTGTGACGGCGGGGCAGTCGGTTACGCTGGTGGCCACCGCGACCGACAACATGGCCGTGACCTCGGTGCAGTTCTTCAACGCCCTCGGCGTGCCGCTGGGCTTCGGCGTGAAAAACGGCAACGAATACTCGCTAGCCATCACGGTGCCCACCGGGGCCACGGGCAGCTACGCCATCACGGCGGAAGCGAAGGATGCCGACAACAACAAGGCCACGGCCACGGTGACCCTCACGGTGCAGGCCAGCACTACGCCCACGAACCCGGGCAACACCACGCCCGACGCGCCTACCTGGAGCTTCGACAGCAACCTGCGCGTGCTCACGCTCTCGCACCCGCTCGGCTCGTCGGAGCTGGAGTACTCGGTGAGCGGCGGCGCATATCAGGCGTACGCGCCCCTAAGCATCAGTGACGACGCCCACGCGGCGGGCAAGTGGAAGGGCCGCGTGAAGGCCGCGACCGGGCGCAATGCTTCGGGCACCGCCGACAGCCCGGCCATTGCGGCTAAGGCCACCTCGCCGGTGGTAACGAACATGAGCCCGGCCAGCGGGCCCATCGGCACCGTGGTGACGTTTACCGGTACCGGCCTCAACCAAGTGCAGTCGGTGAGCTTCGGCGGGTCGGGGCAGATCAGTATTTCGGCTAATGCCGGCGGCACGCAGCTCACGGCCGCCGTGCCTTCGGGCGCCAGCTCGGGCAATGTGGTGCTCAACTTTCCTGGGGGCTCGATTACGGCAGGCACGTTTACAGTGACTGCACAAAACTTCACCAGCTACAACGTCATCTACGGCGGCAACTCCAACGTGGAAGATCGAGGCGACTGCTTTCCCGACCGCACCGCTTCATTCCTAGCTGGCGAAGGCGATTATACCCACTACAACGGCGGCTCAGGCGGCAAAGGAATTGATTGGATGTTGGAGAACTTCCAGCTGCATGTTGGCAGTCGCATGGTAGCCGGCCGGGGCAACATCGTGGTGGGCATGGAAGGCACGAACTCGATGGGCGGCAACATCGGGCAAGCCATGTGGAACAAAACCACGCAGACGCTTACCGCCTCGGGGGTTGCTTACTGCGACAGCGTGAAGCAGTGGATTCAGCAGTGCTACGACGCCGGGGCGTACAAAGTGTTCTGGATTTCGACCCTGCCCAAAACCACCGTTAGTGGCTGGTCGGCGGGCTGGGACCAAGAAGGGCGGCTGCACAAAGCCACCAACGCCAAGCTGGCTGCAGAAGTCGGCAGCATTGGCCCCGATGGCCGCAAGGCTACTTACATCGACTTGGACAACGGCAAGTCGCTGATTGGTGCACAAGGAACAGCCGACTTTGGGCAGGATGCGGGGTACTCTTCCTACGCCGAACTATTAACGGCCAACGCCCCAGCGGGCTACGAAGCAACGGGCTATCTGGCCAACACCAACTACTTCTATTCGGAAGATGGCGGGGTGCGCTACATGCTCGTGCACTTGAACGGCAACGGCTTCAACGTGCTAGGCCGCATCGTGGCCGACTACATCCTGAGCTTGACCAAAGGCACAGCCCTGCCAAATCGTTCGCAGTACGGTGCACCTGCTCCGCCTGTTAATACTGAGCAGGAGGTAGATTGGGTCAACATCGCGGGCAACATCGTGACGTACAATCCGACCACCAAGCGCGTAGGCGTAAGTGGCAATGAATCCTTCGGCGCGGGAGCTAACTCAAGCAAGGCGCTGGCAGCACCTGGGAAACTGAAGGTGCGGGCTGGTAATTCAGGTTCGCAGATGGTAGGCTTGAATAACCAAGCCTCAGGCGTCTCATTTACCGATATGCGTTACGCCCTGTTTTTCGAGGACACGGCGTACTCCAAGTGGAGCATGGGCGCCAACCTAGGTAAGCTGCGCAGTGGTGTTACCCGTGGAGTAGGTGCAGTAGAACTGACCTTCGACGTGCAAGTCGATAAGGTAGATGTGTACCTCGACAACGAAACAACTCCGCTAGGAACGTGGGACGGCGCGGTAACCTTTCCAATTTGGATCGACTGCAGCCTAAGTATCACGAGCAACTATGTGGAAGCTCCGAGAATCGACGGGCCAAGTGCCGTCAACACTCCGACGTAAAGCCAAGAGGATGCCTGCCTAGCCGTAGTGGTTAGGTGGGCAAATCCTCCTTCTTTACTCGCGCCCACTCCTCTTCATCGGCCGGGTAGGGTATGTGAGGCACGTCACCTAGAGGCGTGGTGAATATCACCCAGGCACGGCGAAACCAAGCAAATACACTGTGTAGCATACTACAATACTACGAAGAACCGTCACCAAAAGCGATTCAATAGACGGAGGTGTATGCCGATATTTGCCCCTTATGTCACAAGTACAGACGAGGTATTGGCCTGATTTATTACGCGTCCTAGCTACCTGCAGCGTAATCTTTCTTCACTACGCAGCCCCCGGCACTTCCCATCCGGTGGGCAGCTATAACTTTTGGGTAGGCAACGTTCTCGATAGCGCCGTGCGGGCTTGCGTGCCCCTGTTCGTGATGCTCAGCGGCGCACTGGTGCTGCCTTCTGATAGGCCCCTAGGCGAGTACTTATCGCGTCGCATGAGCCGCATCCTAGCGCCTGCTGCGTTCTGGAGCCTGATCTACTTGCTGTATAATCTCTACCGGAAGGACCAGGCTGAGGGCCCGCTTGGGATAGGGAAGACCGTTAAGTGGTCTTATGGGCAGTTGCAGCTCGGCACAGAATTTCACCTCTGGTATCTGTACATGATCATAGGCCTGTATCTATTCATTCCGATTCTAGGACGCTGGATCAGAGCCGCTCCAAGGCAAGAGATTCATTATTTCTTAGTTATCTGGGCTGTCGCTTTATTCGCGAGCTACCCGCTGCTGTACAAGTTCCGCGTTGCTATCGAGTTGCAATACTTCGGCGGCTATATCGGCTATCTGGTACTGGGATACTACCTGGCCCAGGTGCAGTACGTTAACCGGCCATTGGCGTGGTTGGCCATCGGCATCGGCTTTATCATCACCGTCGTGGGCACGTACTACGTGACGTTGCAGAATCAGCAGTTCACCGGCACGTACTTTAACTACTTGACGCCAAACGTAGCGCTGATGGCTGCCGGCATCTTTCATTTGGTACGAAATGCCGCGCCACGTGCTCTCGGACCAATAACTACTTTCATTGCAGCTAACAGCTTCACTATTTATCTAAGCCATGCATTGGTGCTTTTAGTATTCCATCACAACGGAATCAATGGCTACACAATAGAACCGCTACTAGGTATACCGCTGATGAGTCTCATATGCTTGGCTATATCATGTGTCATTGCGTGGCTAATCCAGAAATCACCATTAGCCAGGTATATCGCTGGTTAAACAAAATACTACTCATTCATAGGCCCCGCCCATTTGGCGGGGCTTTTTTGTGCCCTATAAGGGTGCGTGCAACAAGGATCCGCTTGCCAAGCCAATAGCCTGAAGGTGTGCGGGTAACTTCGTCGGGTATACTCCCCATCCCAGCGCCGATCTGCTTGTGGCCCCATTAACTCAAGACTCCGTCGCCGAAACGGCCGCGGAGCGCGAAAACCTAAAGACCCGCAACTGGGTGTTGGCCGGCGGCTTGTCGCTGCTGTTCCTGCTGGCGCAAAGCCTGCTCACTTACATCATCAGCAACGCGGCCGTGGAGATCAAGTCCACGAACGAGAAGCTGGCGCGGCTGGCCAGCACGGTGGAGGTCGAAGCCGTGCGCAACGAGGCGTTGCGCCAGCGGGTGGCCGACCTCGAAGCGGCCAAGGCCGACGCGGCCAAAACCCACCGCGACATCGAGGTGCGTCTGAACTCGCTCGAGCAGCGCGCCGCCGTGCACGATACCTGGATGACCTCGCACAAATAGTCCGATGAAAACACTCCTTACCCGCCTGTTCGTCACGAACTGGAAAACCACCGCGGCCGGCGTGCTGCTGCTCTTCTTCGGCGTTGCCTTCTGGCAGGGCAAGCTGACAGCCGGCGAAATGATTAGCGTTTTGACGGTGCTAGGTGGCGCCATCGGCATCCTAAGCAAGGACGGCGCCCGCACTGAAACCACCGTGGCCCGCGAAGACGTGCCGCCGCTTGAACCACCCGCCGGCACCGCGGTGCTCCTGGTGCTGCTGCTCTCTATAGGTGCGCTGGCGTGTACCGACCAACGCACGGCACAGCTCACCCGGCAGCAACAGCAGCTCGACAGCCTGCGCGCCGATAACCGCGCCCTGCAGGCCTGGATTGCCAACAACGACACCATCCACCGCGCCCGCCTGGCGGGCCACCAAGCCCAACGCGACTATGAGACGATTCGCCGCACTCCTGCTGCTGGCCTCAGCGATGACAGCCTTGCCGGCTTTCTCGCAAACCCCTACGGCCGCTAGCCAAATCTGCACGCCGCGGGTGCAAGCGGCCAAGAATGCCGACTCGCTACGCGCCCTGCCGGTGGTGCGCCGCCAATACGCCGCAGCGCGCACGGAAGCCGCGGCCCTAGGTCGGCAATTGGTGCTGAGCCAAACCCGCGTCGGCCAGCTTGATGCCCGCAGCCAGGAGCTGAACGGCGCGCTGGTAGCGCAGCTGCAGGCGACGACGCTGTGGAAAGTCAAGGCCCGCCGCCGCGGCTGGGTGATCGGCATCGGCGTCGGCTTGCCCGCAGCTATCGGCGCTTATACCTTGCTGCGCTAACCGTCATGGCACTACCCTCTGCCTACGCTTGGCTGCAAAGCGAAGGCGCCCCGAAAATCCTGGTCGAGGCCCTGAAGCTGTTCGGCGTGGCTGAGAAAGCCGGGCCGCAGCACAACCCAATTATCCTAGGCTGGCTGAAGGAGCTGGGCTTTACCTGGATCAACGACGACGAAACGCCCTGGTGCGGCACGTTTATGGGCATCGTGGCTAAGCGCGCCGGCAAGCCCGTGCACATCGATGCGGCCCGGGCCAAGAGCTGGCTCAAGTGGGGTACCGGCGTGACCACGCCCATGCTCGGCGACGTGCTGGTGTTCGATCGGCAAGGCGGGGGCCACGTGGGCCTTTACGTGGGCGAAGACGCGACCCACTACCACGTGCTGGGCGGCAACCAAGCCAACTGCGTGTGCATTGTGCGCATCCTGAAAACCCGGCTTACGCAAGCCCGGCGCACGGCGTGGACCTCGGCCCAGCCCGCCAACGTGCGGCGCGTGTGGCTTAGCCCGAAGGGCGCACACACCTCAATTAACGAAGTTTAGGACCTGATTTGCTATTATGGCATGAAGACAAAACGGCCGCCTGGTACCAGGCGGCCGTTTTGTCTTCATGCCAGATTTTAGCACCGGTAGTTGCAAATGCTCCAATAGAGCAAGAAGCAACCGAGTTGGTTCACGTTGCAAGCCAAGTCCCACAACGGATCGTTCTCTTGTTCAAGCTTGATCGCTTGCATGCACTTGCCGTAGCAGGTGGCCCGCCCTTGCAAATCGCCGCCCAGCACCTGCTCAACGGCGATGCCTTCTTTGATCGTCAAGCTCTTGATTAATTGGTTGTCGTCCGAGAAGGTGCTTACCACCCCCGAGTTGTCCCCGTCGTGCTTTACCGACACGATCAGGCCGTTGAACGTCTTCGGGCTCTCGGCCTGGTAGTACGCGTACAAATCCGCTTTAGTGCCATCCGGCCGCTCCAAGCGGAATGCCAAGGCCCGGAATCCGGTGTCCTCGCCTTCGACGGCCAACGTAACGCTGAGAATTTCTTCCAATTGGATCTTGCCTGCTCCGGAAGCCTCCAGCGCGTGGGCGCTTTCTGAGCTTAGGTAATGCTGCACGATTTCCGACTCGGCATCCACGCGCTCCACGCTCTTGACCGTCACACCGCCTTTGCCGGCGGTTGGGATGGTTGCCTCAACGTTGCGGCTGGTTGCCACGGCCGTCGGCGCGTTGGGTTTAACAGCTTGGTCTTGGCAGGAGTACAGCGCCATCGAAGAGGCGATGGCAGTTGCCAGGACCAGTACTAGCTTTTTCATAACGAAGATTGGTAATAAGGTTGTGGTTACGGAATACACAAACCTCAATCATTTCTGTCTCGGTTAACAGGAAGGTTTACCCGTACAGGGGACATTAGAATTAGTCAACAGAACCAGAATAGTACAATAGGCCAATTGTTACTGGCTCACCGCTTATCGCGGAATCGCTTCACAGTACAGCGTGGCTGTGACATCTAAGGATTTATATATAATCTCCTCCTGTAGAAGGCTTGTGCGCTGCCACCTGCCCAGCCGGTATGCAGAGGCGTCGGGAGGGGATGGTGGTTGACGAGACGCGGGGACTAATCTGTCCGCATGGCCACTGATTACCTAGGCGCAGCAACGGCCCAACTTGTCGATGTGATGGCGCACCCTACGCTTGGTTTGGCCTCCGGTCAAATAAGAATTCGTTGTACTCGGATAGCAGGAATACGCATCCAGTAACTACATACAGAACAGTGATTTAACCTGCGCAACTTGCGATAAACTTTCGTTTATGAGCCGTCGCAAAAAGTCAAGGAGAAAGAAGCGCCTCACTGCCGGTTTGCCTTGGATCCTGGCTGTGGGATCAGTTGCCTTGTTCAGCGGGTTGGTTGCCACGTTTGGCTGGTGACAATTGCTTAGCCGAGGGGCGCCCGGGTCGAGCTTTCCGCGCCGCGCCGACTTCTAGTTCGGCTTCGCAGGAAGCCTTCCAGTAGCCGTTATCAATCCGGTACAGGTTGCGGGTGCGACCGCGCCACGTGACCATTCACACGGCGCTGTCTTGGCGCAACGCACGGCACCCAGCAATTCATGCTTGAACTCGCCTAGGCGCAGCATCGACAGTAAAGCTAGCTGTGCTTTTTGGCTGACCACAGCGGCCGCTCCTCGATGGGGATGTGCAAGTACTCGTACACACCGGGCCGGCGCAGGTAGCGCTTTGACTCCTCCCACCGCGCTTGGTGCTTGGGGTCGGCAAATTCGTAGGTCCAATCCACCTCGGCCAGGAACGTAATGGGCAGCAGCATGCTGTAGTTGATGCCGACCCACTTGCCAAAGGGGTTGTCGGAGTACTCCGACCAGGTGAGCAGGCGCGGGGGTTGGCCTTGCGGGCCAATGGGCAAATACCAGTAAGGCGGTTCCATGGCGGCGAACCTAGGCGGCGCACGGCACGAATACAACTATATATGAACCCGACCAACGACCGACGCGCCGGCGGCTTGCTCGTGCTACTGGCCCTACTCTTAATCGTGCTGTTTGAGTTATTTTTCCGCTGGGGCGGCTAACAACAGACCCGTGACCAAACGAAAACGCCCTCCCCGGGCTGGGGAAGGCGCCTTGCGTGCGGCAGAAAAGTCGGTTGACGGTTAGCTTTTGCGGGCGAACAGCAGGTTCCACACCTTGCCGTGGCGGTACTGCTTGTAGTAGGGGCGGTGGGTGTAACGCTGTCCCTTGCGCATGGCCTTGCTGGCGGGCGTGTCGGCCACGGCCGGCGCGGCGCTGGCGGCTAGGGTTAGCAGAACGAGAACGAACGAGAGGGTGCGAAAGGCGTTGCGCATGGCAAGTAGGTGTGGTAAGAACGAGAGCGGCGATGCTCGATGGCTCAAAACAACACCCCAGGTTCCCCAGCCGCTTGCCTATTCGCTTAATGTCGAGCTTGGCTGTGCCGGTGCGCCAACCTGCTGTGCGAAGCAGAGTTAAGCCACTGGTTCCATTTCGGCCACCAGCCGCTTCACCTCGGCTCCCTGGACTGTGAGGGAGCCACCCAGATCAGGCCAGTTCACCACGCTGTCGCGCTGCTCGAGCACGTAGTTCTCGCGCTGCCGCGGGGTGGCAGCATAGAGGAACGTAGCGCAGGCCTGGGTGTACAGGCAGTGGCGGAACGTGCCGTCGGAGAGGTGAAAGTAGACGGCGGTGGCAGTGAGCTCGACGCGGTTGATGTTGGCCATGCTACAAAAGTAGTCGAGCAAAGCAGACTAGAATACTCTGCGCCGATCGGCAAAGAATTCACGAACGGCGTCCTCGGTAACAATGTACTTCGCCCCTATTCGCTGGTGCCTGAGCACACCTGCCTGCAACAGCTCGTATGCCTTGGTTTTACCACAGCCCAATCGCAGCGGTAGTCGGTCGTCGTATAGCAGTCCTGGGGTTGGTTCCTCTGCCAGTATGTATCGCCGACACAGGATTTCTTGGTAAGCCCTCTCTTCGGCGTAGCGTATGGCAATTTCACTTAACAGTTTCTGCTGCTGCTCCATGGTCAGATTGATAACGAATGGAAGGCTAGACAACGAAAACTCCTGATCCATCGCAGTGCTGTAAGGGTACACAAACAACAGAGCGCAGCGCGTGAGGGCAGCAACAAAATGCAGAGTGTTGTACCTAGGTTGTACCTGTAAAAAGTAAAAGCCCCGTAACTCCTTGAGCTGCGGGGCTTTTCTCCTTATTGTTTGAGGTGACGAGCGGATTCGAACCGCTGTACGAGGTTTTGCAGACCTCTACCTAGCCTCTCGGTCACGTCACCTTAGTAAGACTTGGGGCCGCAAACATACTTTATTCCTCTGCTTTTGCAAAGCCTAGGTCATGCTATTTGCACAAAGAGGGGCTAACACGCTGGTAGCCTGTCAAAAAAACATCATAAAAAAAGCCCCCAGCCTGTTGGGCCGGGGGCTTCTTATTTGGCGGCAATTACCAGCGGCAGCTTAGCCGTTGTTTTCGCCTTGCTCGTTGCCCAGCATCCGGTCGCGCAGGGCGCTCAGAGCGTCGAGGTCGCCTAGGGTCGACTTCTCAGCTTTCTTCAGATCGGCAACTTTGCCTTCGCCAGCGTTGCCGCCAGCGTTAGCACCAGCAGAAGGCTTCTTCTTCTGGAACTTGGCAGCGCGGCTGTTTTCTTCCTCTTGGCCAGCACCGTAGGTAGCAGAGTGCGACAGCACGATGCGACGGTCGTCCTTCGAGAATTCAACTACGCGGAAGTCCAGTGCCTCGCCTACTTCAGGCTGCGAGCCATCCTCTTTGGCCAGCGACTTGGGGTAAGCAAAACCTTCGATGCCGTAGGGCAGCTCCAGAACGGCGCCGCGATCCGACTTCTCGGTGATGGTAGCCTTGTGAACCGAACCAGCGGTGAACACCGTCTGGAAGGTATCCCAGGGGTTTTCTTCCAGCTGCTTGTGGCCCAGGGCCAGGCGGCGGTTCTGCACGTCGAGTTCGAGAACCACTACGTCCAGACGGTCACCAACCTTCACCATTTCCGAGGGGTGCTTCACCTTCTTGGTCCACGACAGGTCCGAAACGTGTACGAGGCCGTCAACACCTTCTTCCAGTTCTACGAACAGGCCGAAGTTGGTGAGGTTACGCACCAGACCATTGTGCTTGGTACCTACAGCGTACTTGCCACCGAAATCGGCACGGGTCCACGGATCTTCGGTCAGTTGCTTGATGCCGAGGCTCATCTTGCGCTCGTCGCGGTCGAGGGTCAGGATCTGAGCCTCTACTACGTCGCCCTGCTTGATAAAGTCCTGCGGGTTGCGCAGGTGCTGGCTCCACGACATTTCCGAAACGTGGATCAGGCCTTCTACGCCAGGCACAATCTCCATGAACGCACCGTAGTCGGCTACGTTCACGATGCGGCCTTGTACGCGCGAGCCGGGCTGCAGGTCTTGCGGCAACGAATCCCACGGGTGCGGGGTCAGCTGCTTCAGGCCAAGCGAAATACGCTTCTTAGCTTCGTCGAAGTCCAGAACTACTACGTTCAGCTTCTGGTCGAGCTGCAGTACTTCCGACGGGTGCGCGATACGGCCCCACGAGATGTCGGTGATGTGCAGCAGGCCGTCTACGCCGCCGAGGTCGATGAACACACCGAAGTTGGTCATGTTCTTGATAACGCCCTCGAGGATCTGGCCTTTCTCCAAGTTGTTGAGGATGGCTTCGCGCTGCTTCTCCAGGTCCTTTTCGATGAGGACTTTGTGCGAAACAACCACGTTGTCGAAAGCGGCGTTGATTTTCACCACTTTCACCTCCATGCGACGACCAACATAGATGTCGAAGTCGCGGATGGGCTTCACGTCGATCTGCGAGCCGGGCAAGAAGGCTTCTACGCCGTCCAGCTCCATGATCAGACCGCCCTTGGTGCGACGCTTCACCACACCTTCCAGGATGGTGTCGTTTTCGAGAGCGTCGTAGATGGCCTTCCAAGCCTGCTTGATCTTCGCTTTCTTGCGCGACAGGATCAGCTGACCGTTGGCATCTTCTTGGTCTTCGATGAATACTTCAACTTCGTCGCCGGGCTTCAGCTCAGCCAGGTCGCGGAATTCCGAGCGCGGAACCAGACCGTCCGATTTGAAACCGATGTTCACGATTACGTCGCGGTCGTTTACCGAAACTACCGTGCCCCGAACAACTTGCTCCTCCTCCACGGTGGTCAGCGTGCCAGCGTACATCTCTTCGAGACGCGCGCGCTCTTCCTTGGAGTAGTTGCCACCGAAGCTGTTTGCTCCGACGTTGTCCCAGTCGAAGTTATCTACTACTTCTGCCATGATATTGCAGTTGGCCCTCGTGTACACGTCCGGCGCAGGGCCCGCCTCCGGAACGCGTTTGTATTGATTTCCAGAGCTAAAGCCCTGTCCCGCCACCCTGGCAGGGCCGCAAAGATACTGAAATAGAGCTAGAAACGAAAAGCTACCTGCAAGGCGGCTTTCCACTTGCGCTTGGCCTTTCAAACCATTGCTTTAAGCGGCTCTCGATGGCACTAAACTGAGCTGATTTTTTCCCGACATCAGAAAGGCTAAGTGAATGAAATTCAATGGAAAGCTTCTGCCCATTGATGTGAAGCATCACCCTGCCTCCATTATCATCAGTTTGGAAATAGCTGATGCGTCCAACAGTATCAACATTGCTTGTATTTAGTTGCTCAAATATCGGTCTGGTCAACGCTAACAAAGTGTCTGCCTGATATCTGTTTAAACCGAAGAAAATAGTATCAACACAAAAGCTATTTCTCTCATCGTACAGGCGTTGTTTCTTAACCCGACGGACAAACATTACTGCTGTGGTGTCATCAGTAGCCGCTTGCCCACCTGCATAACTCTCTATCTCATACCAGTACACCTTATGCTTGACCCGATAATATGTATTGCTACCAGAAAAGCCATTCCAAGTGCTAAGCTCAACTTCAAAACCGTATGACTTTCGTGTTTTGACAGGTGCCTCTTTCTCTTTGCATGCCCCGAGCAATGCTAAAGGAAGAATGCTTTTTAAAACAAATGCAGCTGCTCGATTCATGTGTGTTGTTATCTATAATAATCTGAATAAACAGGACGACCTACCTCGTTGAAAGTAGGTCGTTTTGTTTAAACCAATCTTTACGCCCGCCTCGGTTGACGCAAGAACAGCCATCTGTTTCACTTGCAATATTTTATGTAGTTATCGTCTAATTGATTAGCCCGGAATAAACGAACCTTATCAGCTTTGAACGACATGGCCCAACCATCAAACTCTTTAGGATAGATGAGAGGCGGATCACGCTGTAGCTTCTGGTTGTAGCCTTTCACATCGTTTGGAACAACAGCACTATTACCTTCAACCAACTCATTAGCGTCTCCAACTATATAGACTGGCACATTCAACACACTGTCATAAGCAATGAACTCTTCATTCTTATTGATAACAGGCATAACGCTTTCTAAAACGACTAGCGTAGAGTCACCACCTTTATCAATGCGTACAGTTACGAAAGACAAATACTGATTTGGCTTCTTACTTTTTACTGCTACGTATTGATAAACAATGTTATGTAGGCACTGACTTGTATACACAGCTGACACTTCGCTTTTCTTTTGGCAGGAAGCCAATACAATAATTAAGCTTAGCAGCCCGGAGCACACTTTAGGGAAATGCCTCATCAGCTAATGGTTAAGGTCATCTTAAAGAAAAGAGAGAGGCGCACATTACGTACGCCTCTCTCTTTTCTTTTTACAAATTCAGTACTAAGCCCGGCCGAGCTGCCGCAGGAACAGCACGTGCGACAGCACGGCCGAGCGCATGCGCGGGAATTCGTTGTAGGTCACGTTGAACTCCTCGCAGGCCTGCTTGATGATCTTGCTGATGGCCGGGTAGTGCACGTGCGAAATCTTCGGGAACAGGTGATGCTCAACCTGAAAGTTGAGGCCACCTAGGAGCCAGGTTACCACTTTGTTGTTGGTGGCGAAGTTGGCGGTGGTTTTCAGTTGGTGCACGGCCCACTCGTCTTCCATCTTGTAGGTCTGGGCATCGGGCACGGGGAAGGTAGCAGGCTCAACGGTGTGGGCCAGCTGGAACACTAAGCTCAGCGAGAAACCGGCCACGGCGGCGAAGATCAGGAAGCCGATAACCCACGGCACGAAGCCTACGATGTAGATAGGCAGGCCTACGAACAGCACGAGGTACAGCGCCTTAAAGCCCCAAAATACCAGTTGGTCTTTGGTTTCCATCTTCTTCAGCGGCACCGAGCCGATAGAGCCTTTGAAGTATTTCTGGTAGTCCATCATCACCACCCAAGCCAGGTAAAACAGCGCGTACAGAAACCAGAAGTAATAGTGCTGGTAGCGGTGCAGGGCGCGGCGCGGCTGGGTTTCGCTCAAGCGCAACCAGGGCTGGGCGTCAATGTCGTCATCCACCCCATCGATGTTGGTGTACATGTGGTGGATGAGGTTGTGCTTCATGTTCCACATGAAGGAGTTGCCGCCGAACACGTTCAGGGTAAAAGCAGCGGCTTGGTTTAGCCAGCCGTGCTTGGAGAACGAGCCGTGGGCGCCGTCGTGCATGATGTTGAAGCCGATGGCAGCCCCTACCCCACCCATCAGGATGCATTCCAGAATAGCCCAGCCCGTAGGCGGCGTGAAGAACACAAGGTGGATGTAGAGGAACAACAGAGCGCCCGTGAGCAAGGCGGCTTTGGTGAACAGCGTGGCGTTGCCGGTGGTGGCTTTGCCCGACTCCTCGAAGTAGGCATTAACGCGGCGCTTCAGCTCATTGTGAAACGACTCTTTTTGCCGTACGGCGGCAAACTTGGGTACTGACATGCGATTGGGAAAACGGAAATGGGGCCGCAAAGGTACGTACAAACATGCCCTTGGGGTTTGCCGGTTGGGCACATACCTGTTGGCACCAAGGTACCGTGGGCGCTAAGCAGTTGAACTAAGCTAGACGCAGCCACTAGCCGACGCGTTCCTGTGCGCCCGGAGTTTTTTGAGCAAGTACAGGTTGGCTGCTATCCGGGCAAGCTTCCGTGAGGCATAGCCAAAGGGCCTAGGTGCTCTGGTTGGCAATGTCGGCTTGGGCACCTAGGGGCAAGCTGGGCTGCAGCAAGGGGCGCAGATCGGCATAGGGCACAAACACCCGGATTTCGCCTTGGGCATACGAGGCAATTTCGTAGGGCACGTACACAAATACGGCGCCGCCGCTGGTAAGAAACACGTTGCGGGTAACGGGCATTTGCTCTACAAGCAACGTCTGATCGAGGCGGGCGGTAGCAGGAATGCCGAGGGTGCGGCGCACGGCGCGGTTGAGCAATTGGGTAAGCTGCGGCTCTACTCCAGGCCGAAAAATATCGGCGTAGCGCAGGGCCCGGCCATTTCGTACGTCGAAGCTGGCTACCGTGGTACCGTAGTTACCGTGGGCACCGCCGCTGTAGCTATAGTTTAAAAAGCCCAGGCTGAGCAGTGGCGCTTGATTCCAGAGCACGCGAACGAGCTGCTGTTGGTCGTAGCGCAGGGCGTAAGCGGGCAGCTCAGTGGTATCGGCGGGGTCGGTGCGGAGCTCGGCGGCATTGGCGCGGTACTCCTCGGTATACTCCTGCAACTGTGCCTGCCAGTAGCCCTCGAGCGTAGGCGCCGGCCGATTGCTCAGCGTATCGCCGCGGAGCGTGCGCACAATGTTGGCCTGCAGCGCGGCCGGCGCTTTAACCGGCAGCAGTGCCAGCAGGCTTTGGTGAGCGTAGGGCGTTTTCGGCTCGTTGGGGTACGCCGCTACCGAATCGGTGAAGTGGCGGGCCACCAGCGCCACGCTGCCCATGGGCTGCACCATGCGCAAGCGCACGGCTTTGCCCGCGTGGGTGCCTACCAAAGCATTGCCTTGCCGGCGCAGCCGCCACACAGGGCCGTTGTTCTCCAGCCCGCCTTCTTCGGGGCTGATGTCTTGCAGCACCAAGCTATCGGGGGTAACCGTGGGCAGGCCAATCAGCTCAAAGGGTTGCCCGGCGCGGCGGTGGTAAGAGCCGTAGTAACCAGGTAGTTCAGAGTTAGCACCAGTAGGTGCGGCCGTTAGGTGCAGCGTAATGCTATCGGGGCTGCCGGGCAATTGCCCTCGGTACTGCCGGTACCAAGCCCCCGGCGAGTTGGTGGGGGCGGCTGCAGCGGGCGGTGTAGTCGGCTTATCGGAAGTGGCCTCGGCGTTGGTTTGTTGGCGCTCCTGGCAAGCTGCAAGGGCCAGCAGCAGGGCGCTGGCACCTAGGCGAAGGGTACAATGGCGGCTCATTGGGCCAAAGGTGGCTATTTGTTACGAACCTGCCGCAGGCTGCGGCCGTGCATAGCACCTAGGCACTAGCAGCATTGCTTGGGGGCAACTGGTACGGCAAATAGCGCGGATAAATTTCGTCGGATGGAAAGCACACTCTGCCGAGCGATAAACTGCCTTCGGCGGCAAATACTTGGCGCTACGCCTGTTGCATGGCGGCAGGCAAGCTAACCCTAGGTTGCCCGGGGCAGTAATCAGGCAGAATACGCATTTCAACTTCACAACCGCACCGCAAATGAGCTACATTCAAGTAGGGCAAGACGCCCAAGGCAACCGCGTAAATATCTTTTACCAAGACTGGGGCCAGGGCGACCCGGTAGTGCTCATTCATGGTTGGCCCGCCGACCACCAGATGTGGGAGCATCAAGCGCATACGCTGCCGCACTACGGCAAGCGCGTAATTGCCTACGACCGCCGCGGTTTCGGCAAATCGGACAAACCTTGGAACGGCTACGATTACGATACCCTGGCCAGCGACCTGAATGCCATTCTGGAAGGCCTGAACCTACAAAACGTAACCTTGGTGGGTTTCTCAATGGGCGGCGGTGAAGTAGCCCGGTACATGAGCCGCTACGGCGGGGCCCGCGTAAGCAAAGTGGTACTGGTGGCCAGCGTGCTTCCTTACCTATTGAAAACCGACGACAACCCCGATGGCGTGGACAAGTCGACGTTCGACGAGATTATCGATAACCTGCGCAAAGACCGCCCCGATTTCTTGCAAACTTTCGGTAAGCAGTTCTACGGCGTAGGCGTAGTAAGCCACCCCGTAAGCCAGGCCACGCTCGATTGGATGCAGATGATTTGCCTGCAAGCAACGCCCCACGCTACCGAAGCCTGTGCCCACGCCTGGGCCGAAACCGATTTCCGCCAAGACGTGCAGACCATTCGGGTGCCCACGCTCATCATTCACGGCACCTCCGACAAAACCGTACCCATCGAATCCAGCTCCGATCAGCTGACCAAGCTGCTGCCCAGCGCTACCTACATTCGTTACGACGGCGAGCCGCACGGGCTGTTCGCAACGGCCGATGGCAAAGACCGCCTGACCAAAGACTTGCTCGATTTCACCGGCGCCTCCGGCACGCCCGTGAGCGACGACAGCCGCTACTCCACGGCGCAACAGCCGCTTGGCAGCCGCTAAATCACCAGAACTTAACTACGAACACGGCCCGGCAGAGTCCATCTGCCGGGCCGTTGTTGCTGTTGCAGGCGCGCTGCACCTAGGGCAATGGCACAAAAAAACCGGGCAGCTTTAGCTGCACCGGTTCAGTTGAGATACGCGTGCCAAGTATGGTCGATGGAGCCGGCACTAAGCTTCAGGAAACTAGCCAAAGTTGGCCTTTTGGGCTTTTGCCGAACGGTGAGGCCAGCCTCTTCGGGGGTGCGGTGGCCTTTGGCGTGGTTACACCGGGCACAGGCCGTCAGCAAGTTGCCCCAACTCGAGTCGCCGCCGCGCGAGCGGGGCAGCACGTGGTCGAGGGTAAGGTTTTTGGTGGAGCCGCAGTATTGGCACTCAAAGTTGTCGCGCTTCATTACGTTGTGGCGGCTCAGGGCAATGCCTTTGTACGGCACGCGCACGTAGCGCTGCAATCGGATAATGCTCGGCTTGGGGTAGGCCATGCTGACGGTGCGCAAAAACGCCCCCTCTTTGTTGGCAATTAGTTCAGCTTTTTCGAGATACAGCAACACAAATGCCTTCTGCACGCTGCAGAGGGTAATGGCGGAGTAGTCGCCATTCAACACGAGCACTTTTTGGTCCATACACTAGGGGTCGTAAGCGTTCGGAACTAGCCGTAAGCTAGGGCTTTCCAGCCGTTTACGCAACCACCGTGGGTGTAGGTTGGTTCAAGTTGAGCTTGCCTAATGTGCTTGTATTTTACCGGGCCTCGGCGGTACCTAGGCAGGCAGCACGCGTTTGATGAGGCGTAGCTTGTGGGTGTACTTCTGGCGTTGCTGATTATAAATGCCGTTGTGGTCGAGGATATCCACGCGCACCTCGCCACTGGCGTGCAAAATCTGCTGGTCGTCGAGCATCATGCCCACATGGATGATGCGCCCCTCGGCATTGTCGAAAAAGGCCAAGTCGCCGGGGCGTGTTTGGGCTACAAAATGCACTACTTCGCCCAGGTCGATTTGCTGGCGGGCATCGCGCGGAAGCTGCACGCCAATCAGCCCAAAGAGTTGCTGCATCAGGCCCGAGCAATCGACGCCAAACAAAGTGCGGCCGCCCCACAGGTACGGCGCTTTCAGGAACAGCTGGCCCGCCTTCAGCAGCAAGGCCGTGCGCTTTTCGGCGGGGCCCAGGGGGCCATGGCCGTTAAGCGGGTTGGTGGCCGCGCCGTTGTAGAAATAGGCTTCCTGGCCGAGGCGCAGCGTCATGCCATCAAAGAACGGCAGGCGGGCACCTAGGGTAACCGGAATACGAGTGGTGGCATTGCTGACTACCTGCACCACATCGAGGCTGCGGGGGTGGTCTTGCGCGCTCCAGGCGGCCAGGTACTCCGCCGTAACGGGTGTGTGCTGCTTAACGTCCATCCAGCCGAGGTAATCATCGGCGGTGGTGCGCACCTGCACCCAGTTGCCTTGCGTTTGCACAATGCTGTAGCAGTCGCCGAAAATCAGCTGCGTTACGATTTCGGCTTTGTCAGCAGGTTCGGCCCGCACCGGCACCACGCTCAGGGCGCAAATTCCGTGTTCCAAGGAGGTAAAAAGAGGTAAATCAGGCCGCAAGGTACGCAAGGAAAGGCTTGTCGCGCCGAGCGGAAGCGGTGCATCTGCGTGAGAAGTTTTCACCAGATGTCCGCCCCCCGCTCGGCTCGGCAGTTCGGTGCATCTGCTTAGTAGCGGGCGCGGTCCATTTCCCGCTTCACATCGCGGGCCTTTATGTCCTCGCGTTTATCGAACAGCTTTTTGCCCTTGGCCAGCGCAATTTCAACCTTGGCAAAGCCCCGCTCGCCAATGAACATGCGCAGCGGAATAATGGTGAGGCCCTGCTCCTGGCTTTTAGCCTCAAGTTGGCGCATCTCCTTTTTGGTGAGCAGCAGCTGGCGCGGGCGGGTGGGCTCGTGGTTGTTATAGGTGCCTTGGGTGTACTGCGCAATAGTTACGCCATGCAGCCACAGCGTGCTGTTGGCGCCGAACGTGCAGTAACCATCGGTAATGTTGGCGTTGCCCTCGCGCAGGCTTTTGATTTCGGTACCCAGCAGTACCATGCCGGCGGTGTACTTAACCAGAAACGAGTACTCGTACCCAGCCCGGCGGTTCTGGATGTTGATGGAGCGCGGTTTGGTGTCGTTGGCTTTAGCCATGGATTGATGTCGCAGAGAATAGAGAAGCGGCTGCGGTGGCCGTTGCTTTACGAAAATATGGCAGGCGCGGCGGTCAGCGGGCCTCGCGCAACGCCGCAAACCGGGCCTCGAGCTTGGCTTTATCAACGATGCGCTGGCCGGTGCGGCCCGTGGCTACCAGCCGCTCGCCCACCCGCGCTTCTACGGTGCAGGTAAGCTCGCGGCCAACAAGGGCGGCAAAGGTAGCAGTAACCTGTACGGTTTCGCCCTCAAAGGCGGGCGCGTGGTGCTGCACCTCCAGCATGGTACCAATGCCCTCCTCCCCTGCTTCACGCATCTCGAGCACGAACAAGCGGCCCGCCCATTCCATTTCGCGCCCTAGGGCAAAGGTGCTCAGTACGGGGTGCACCAGCCCATTACCGGCTTCAAAGCTGGCGAAGTCGGCGGGTACCACGGTGTAGTGGTGGGTTTTCTGGTCGCCGGGGTGGAAGGGGTTTTGCATTGGAATTTCAGTGCAGTACCACTGACTTGGCTTTGTTGATCATTTCCAGCCGCTGGCCGATGAGCTTCTCGTGGGCTATTTCCTCGAATATGAGCCCGGTAGGCGAGGCAAATAATCTGTTCAATACCGAGTCACAGGGAGCATTAGCATCTGTACCGCTCCACCACTCGATATTCTGCTCACGCAGGCTTACTTCTCGTCCAGAGTACACCTAATTGAGTTGGGTATTGGGCACCCAAGCTATCAACGCATCGAACGATGTCGCTTGAAAATGTTTTAGCTGGGATAGAAAAGGATTTATTAGCGCTGAATCCGCTGCCTGCTTTAGCGTCGCACTGCCAAACGCAACCCAAGTATCCCAAGGGGCGCAGTCCCACAAGTCAAAATACCCCTGCGAGTAGACTTCGGCTCCGCCGTCTAGCTCCGAATCCAGCGGATCAATCAGTATTAGCTTGCCCTTTTCGGCAACTTCCTCCAGCGTCAATAAATCAGTAGCTGGATTCTGCAGATACTCACGCCGCTTCTGCACCGTTACAGCAAGTGCCTCCTTGTGGTACTGACTGTTGGCTATGAGGAAGCCAGGCCGCAGTTCCTCGCTTCGGTAAAAGTTATCTTCAAACCTTGGATTGACCTTATCAATCCACGTGGCGGCTTCGATAACCGATTGCAACATCTCGTTCATAGCCTGGTGCCCCTTACGCCAGTTTCAGCCGCGGGTCTGGACTAGCCAGTTGCGAGGCAAAGTCGCCGGCTAGGTACTGAAAGTGCGCGGCCATGGCAATCATGCCGGCGTTATCGGTGCAGTACTGAAAAGCCGGGATGAACACACGCCAATCGTGGTCTTCGGCCAAGCGCTGCAGTTCGGCCCGCAGGCCCGAGTTGGCCGCTACGCCCCCGGCAATGGCAATGTTGGTAAGGTTGAAGTCGGCGGCGGCGCGGCGCAGCTGGCGCATCAGCGTTTGCAGAATGGTGTGCTGAATGCTGGCGCAGAGGTCGGACAGGTTCTCCTCGATGAATTTGGGGTTCTGCTGCGTTTGCTGGCGCAGGAAGTACATCACGGCCGTTTTCACGCCCGAAAACGAAAAGTCGTAGCCGGGCATTTGGTTTACCGGGAACGGGAAGCGCAACGGGTTGCCCTGCTGAGCCAATTTGTCGAGCCTAGGTCCGCCGGGGTACGGCAGGCCCAGCAGCTTGGCCGTTTTGTCGAAGGCTTCGCCAGCGGCGTCGTCCTGGGTTTGGCCGATGATTTCCATGTGCAGGGCGCTGCGCACCACCACCAGTTGGGTGTGGCCGCCGCTTACGGTAAGGCACAGAAAAGGAAACTCGGGCCGGGGGTCCTCGATGAAATGCGCCAGAATGTGGGCCCGCATGTGGTTTACGGCCAGCAGCGGCTTGCCTAGGGCCAGCGCAAAGCTTTTGGCAAACATGCCGCCTACCAGCAACGAGCCCAGCAAGCCCGGCCCCTGCGTAAAGGCTATGGCATCGAGCTGTTCTTTTTCCACAACGGCTTTTTGCAGCGCAGCCTGCACTACCGGCAAAATGTGCTGCTGGTGGGCGCGCGAGGCCAGTTCGGGCACCACGCCGCCGTATAATTCGTGCACTTGCTGCGAGGCTACTACGTTGGCCAGAATTTTGCCCCCGGCCATTACTGCTGCTCCCGTATCGTCGCACGACGACTCAATGGCCAGAATAATTGGGTGTTCCATAGGATGATCCGCGGCTTATGTGCGGGCAGTTAGCTTTTTTTGCAGATTATCTGCCTTATCGGAGCACACAAGCATCCGTTGGGGCAGCGTTTACGTCTTGCTGCTGGGCAGTCGCGCAGCGGCTCCGCTTTCTACCACACCGCCAACAACCGCGTGCAAGTTATAAAGGCCATCCTGAAGGTGTTGCTCGGGCTAGTGCTCGTGCTAGGCCTGTTGCTGGGCGCGGCGGTGCTGGCGTTGCGGGTGCCTTCGGTGCAAACCAGGGTGGCGCAACGCGCGGCCGAAATTCTGTCGGATAAGCTGCAGCAGCCCGTAAGCATCGGGCAAGTCAACATTCGGCCGTTTACCAAAGTGGTGCTCGAGCGCGTGCAGGTACTCGACCGCCGGGGTGGCCCCTTGTTTTACATCGGCGAGTTGGAGGCCGATATCAGCACATTCTCGATTTTCTCCCCCAACAAGCTGTACCTCAGCAAAGTTACGCTCACCGAGGCACGGTTTGCGCTGGTAACCTACCCCAACACGCTTAACGCGAAAACTAACCTCGATGAGTTCTTGGCGGCCTTCAAGCGGCTCCTAGGTGCGCCCGACACCACTAAAGCCACCAAGCCCTTCGACTTTAAGGTGGAGCGCGTGGGGCTGCGCAACGCCCGCTTTGTGCTCGACCGCAAAGACCGCCCCAAGGCGTCCGAGTACGGCCGCTCGATGGATTACGCGCACATGTTCGTCGATAGCATTTACGCGGATGTGTCGCAAATTTGGTTCCGGGGTGACACCCTGCATACCCAGATCGACGGTTTGCGGGCTATCGATATTCCGTCGAAAACGCGGCTGCGCGAGCTTACGGCCGACATGACGTATGCGTCGCGGTTTTGGGAGTTCGATAAGCTGACGCTGCGCGTAGGCCAAAGCCGCCTCAGCAACTACGTAAAGTTTGAGTACAAGCACTTCCTCAACTTCACCGATTTCAACGACTCGGTGAAGGTAACGGCGCGCCTGCAGCCCAGTAGCGTGTACTCCGACGACATTGCCCAGTTTGCGCCTCAGCTCGAAAACTGGAAAGAGCACGTGCTGATTTCGGGCGAGGCCAAAGGCTACGTGCGCAACTTCTCGGCCAAGAACCTGGACGTGAAGTACAGCAACGGCGGCACCCATATTATCGGCAACGTATCGGCCGAAGGGTTGCCCCAATGGAAGGAAACCTTTGCCGAGCTGCGCCTGCGCCCCGGCACCGTGCTCAACCCGCGCGACCTGAAACCGGTGCTGCCGGCCTCGGTATACCCCTACTTTCAACGCTTAGGTACGGTTAAGCTGAACGGGCATTTCCTAGGTTTCTACAACGACTTTGTAGCCAACGGCGACTTCCGCACAAACCTGGGTAACCTCACGGCCGACGTGAACCTGAAGTTCAAGACCGACCCACGCAACTCGAGCTACGAGGGCACCGTGCGCACTGCTGGCTTCCAGCTCGGCAAGCTACTCGGCGACGAGTCGCTGATTCGGGATATAGCCGTGAACGGCCGCGTGGAGGGCGTTGGCTTCGACCCCGACGCGGCCCGCCTGCAAGCCAATGCCACCATTCCACACGTGTGGGTAAAAGGCTACCGCTATCAAAACATTGTGGTGACCAACGGCCGCCTTACCCGCCAGGAGTTCGAGGGTAAGGTGAATATCAACGACCCCAACCTGCAGCTTACGGGCGATGGCAACATCAACTGGGGCCGCGGCCGGCAGGCCTTCGACTTAGTTTCGGATGTGCGCCGCGCCAACCTGCAGGCCCTAGGTATCATCAAGGAGCCACTGGTGGTGAGCACCCAGGCCGATGTGCGGTTTCAGGGACTTACGCTCGATGAACTTCTCGGCCGCATTCATTTGCGCGATACCCGCTTTGAGCTGCGCGGCCGCACCGTGCACCTCGATACGCTTGATGTGCTGGCAACGCGCCGCGAGGGCGACCGGCTGCTGGCCATGCGCTCCGATGCTTTCCGCCTGCGGGCCCGCGGCGACTACCAATTTTCGCAGGCCTTGCGCGATGTGCAGCAGCTGATTGAGGAGTACAAGCTCAATTTTGAAGGCGATGCTGCGGCCACAGCCGCTTACTACCGCCGTAAGCGCCGCCAAGCCACGCCCGATTACTCCATCGACCTGAACCTGCAGCTGAAGCAAGCCAATCCGCTAATCCACGTGTTTATGCCGCAGCTGAGCGTTAGCGACTCGGCGCGCATCGAAGGCTCTTTCCGCAACGGTGCTACCTCTATATTAACCCTAGGTGGCAAAGCCCATCTCATTCAGTACGACAGCATACAGGCTCACAACGTGGAGTTCGACCTGCTGACGTCGAAACTGCCTAATGCGCCCGATGTATTGGCCCAAGCCAGCGTAACGAGCACCCGGCAAGAAATGCCCGTGCTGGGCCGTACGGAGCAGTTTTACGTGGAAGGCGTGTGGGACCAAGACAAGATCAACTTCTCGTCGTCGTTGGCACAAACGGGTACCACCAACCGGGCTGCCATCAACGGCGCGCTGGATTTCTTGCCCAACGCGGTGCAGATTGTATTCCGGAAGTCGGGCCTGAACCTGCTCGGCCGCGAGTGGGCGATTGCGCAGGACGACGCCATCGTTATTGCCGGCGCTGGCCACGAGGTAACCGTGCCGAACTTTTCGCTTTCCAACGGGCCGCAGCGCATTCTCGCAACTGGTCAGATTTCCGACGATCCGGCCCAAACTCTGCACCTCGAGGTTAAAGACCTGGAGCTGGCCACCCTTTCGCCGCTTACCCGCCAAAATATGCGCGGCCGCGTAAATGCCACCGGCGATGTGCGCGGCGTGTTCGGGCAGCTGGTAGCCGCCTCGCGCCTCACCGTCGACTCACTTTACTTCGATAATGTACTGATCGGCAACGTGTCGGGCATGTCGAACTGGGACAACCCGAGCAAACGCCTAGGTGTGAACTTGTCGGTGGAGCGCGACCAGCTAAACGTGCTCAGCGTGGCCGGCACCATTGCTCCGGGTGCGGCGCAAGAGCAGCTCAACCTTACCGGCGCCCTCAACGATGCGCCCCTGAAGCTGGCCGAGCCTTTCTTGGCAGGTGTGCTTACCAACCTAGGCGGCACTGGCCGCGGCACCTTGCGGCTTACCGGTCCGTTCTCGGCCCCTACCCTGCGCGGTGACGTGGCCGTGCGCCAAGGCGTGTTCACCTTCCCGTACCTCAACACTACCTACACTTTCGAAGACAACATCCGCTTCTTCGAAGACCGCATGGTGTTCCGCAGCATCCGCCTGCGCGACATACTGGGCAACACCGGCACGCTCGACGGCACCATTTACCACCAAGGCTTCGAGAATATGCGCTTGGCTTTGCGGGCTAACTTCCGCCGCATGCAAGTGCTGAACACCACGCGCCGGCAAAACGAACTGTACTTCGGTACGGCCTTCGCTACGGGCGAAGCCAGCGTAACGGGCCCCACCAACAACCTCGTTATCAACGTACGGGCCCGCAGCGAGGCCGGCACGCGCCTCTCGTTGCCGCTCGATAACGCCGCTACCGCCACGCAGGCCAACTACATTCAGTTCGTAAACCGCAACGTGCCGGCCGATACCACCAAAGCCGCCGCTACCCCGCAGCGTAGTGCCGTTGATTTGTCGGGCATTTTGCTGAACTGCGTGTTCGACGTGACGCCCGATGCTTACATGGAGGTAATCCTGGACGAAACCACCGGCGACGTAATTCGGGGCACGGCCAGCGGGCAGCTGCGCATGAACATTGATACGCGCGGCGACTTCAACATGTACGGCCAGCTGGAGGTCGTGCGCGGTGCGTACAACTTCACGCTGCAGGGCCTCGTGAACAAAGAATTTCAGGTGCGCCCCGGCGGTACGCTCACCTGGAACGGCAGCCCCCTCGAAGGCCAGATGGACGTAACGGCTGCCTACACCCAGCGCACTTCGCTGGCGCCCATCCTGAGCGGGGCCGATGCCAACGGCACCAGCGCTTTTGCCAGCGTTACGGCCGTAATGCACCTCACCGGCGACATGCTATTGCCGCGCATCCAATTGGGCCTCGAGTTCAACGATGCGCCCACTACGCTCGAAGGGCAGCTTACCTCCTTCCTTTCCAACATCCGCAACGACGAGCAAGAACTCAACCGCCAAGTGTTTTCGCTGCTGTTGTTCCGGCAGCTTTCGGCGCCCGGGCAGTTTGGCACCCCCGATTTATTTGCTGGCAACAACGCTGTGCAAAACAGCCTAGGTCAAATTCTGTCGACGCAGCTGGGCCTGCTTACCTCGCAAATCGACCAGAACCTCGAAATCGACTTTAACCTGGATGGCGTAACGGCCGAAGAGCTGCGCGACCTGCAAGTGCGCCTGAGTTACAGCTTGTTGCAGGGTCGTTTGCGCGTAACCCGCTCGGGCGGCATTACCAATAACACCAACGGCACCACGGTCACACCTTCGCAAACCTCACTCATCGGCGACATTGGGCTGGAGTACTTCCTGCGGGCCGATGGCAAGTTTAGGGTGCGCCTGCGCTACGAAACCACCCCGCGCGACATCCAATTTGCCAATCAGCAGCGCGCTGGCCTTTCGGTAGTACACACCGAGCAGTTCGATAACCTTACCGAGCTGTTTGCCCGCAAGCGCCTGCGCCGCCGCGAAGAAGCCCGCCGTAAAGCCCGCGAACAACTCATTATCGACGACGACCCGCGCACGGCGCTGTAGGCTGGCTAGCGCTAGGTGCAACTGCCCACGGCCATCAACCAGTGCCTTGTTCATTATTCATTGATCTTTGATCGTCGTACCTTTGCCCACCGATGCCGCAGTTCCGCCCCGCCCGTAAGAAAAAACTAGGGTCTTACCCGCACACCATGGTGGTGTTCAGCATCACGTTGGCGCTGATGGTAATTGGACTGTTCGGGCTGTTGTTGGTACACGCGCACAAGCTATCGGAGGCCGTGAAGGAGAACCTGGAGGTACAGGTATATCTCGAGCGCAACCTTCCCGAAACCCAACTGCTGCGCTTGCAGCGCACCTTCGCGCAAAAGTCCTACATCGCCTACCGCGACAACCAAGCGCAGGTGCGTTTTCTGTCGAAGGAAGAAGGCGCCCGGCAGTTTGTGGAGCTCACCGGCGAGGAGTTTCAGCAGTTTTTGGGCGACAACCCGCTGCGCGACGCCTATATCTTAAAAATCAATCCCACGTTTGCCGATTCGGTGCAGCTACGCCGCATCAGCCAGGATTTGCGCCAGCAGCAAGGCGTGTACGAGGTTACCTACGTGCAAAGCCTGATCAGTTCCATCAACCAGAACGTGCGCAAAGTGAGTCTGATGCTGCTGGGCTTTGCGGTGCTGCTTACGTTTGTGGTGGTGGTGCTCATCAACAATACCATCAAGCTGGCCTTGTTCTCGCAGCGCTTCCTCATTCGCTCGATGCAGCTGGTTGGGGCCACGCCATGGTTTATTCAGGGGCCGTTTTTGCGCCGGGCTACCTGGCAGGGCTTTGTAAGCGGCACCGTTGCCTCGTTGCTACTGCTGGCCTTGCTGCAATCGGCGTATTTGCAGCTGGATGAGCTACGCCTGCTACGCGATGAGCGCCTGATTGCGGCCGTGCTGATAGCGTTGGTTCTGCTTGGCTGCGTAATTGGTTTTTTCAGTTCTTACCGGGCCGTGCGCAAGTACCTGCGCATGTCGCTCGATGATTTGTATTAAGCAGTTGGGCGCCGGCAACGTACAAGGCTAACCACCCGATGCCAAGCGCCCGAACACATACTATGGAACAGCGCAACACCCGCTTCGCCTTTGGGCCTCGCAACTACCGCCTGATGTTTATTGGGCTGGCTTTGCTGGCCGCTGGTTTTATCACGATGAGCCTCGATACGGCCGATTACGGCGAAGGCTTCCTGGGCCTTACGCTCGGTCCCATTTTGCTGGCCCTCGGCTTCACGGTCGAGTTCTTTGCTATTATGGCGAAATCGTCGTCGGACGCGGCTGCTCCTACGCAGCCTACCAACACCAGCACCACCACTCCCAACGCTGCTCCGGCTACCCCGGCCGAACCTGTTCGGCCTACGTTTCAGCGCCGCTAGTTACCGATGAGTTATTGGCACGCCCTCCTGCTGGCTATTGTGGAGGGTCTTACAGAGTTTTTGCCCGTTTCCAGCACCGGGCACATGGTTATCGTGGCCAATTTGCTCGGCATCGGGCAACTGCCGTTTACCGAAACCTTTATTACCAGCATTCAGCTAGGGGCTATTTTGTCGGTGGTGGCGCTGTACTGGCGCCGGTTTCTGCAGAGCTTCGATTTTTACCTGAAGCTGGCCGTGGCGTTTTTGCCCTTTGGCATCCTAGGCTTTTTGCTGAAGGATGTAATTGCCGAGCTGCTGAAAAGCGTGACGGTAGTAGCCACTTCGTTGGTAGTGGGCGGCATTGTGCTGCTGTTCATCGACCGCATCTTCAAAGAGCCCGGCAAGCAAATTACCACGCCCAGCTACGCCAAAGCGCTTAAGGTTGGCTTATTCCAGTGCCTGGCTTTGGTGCCCGGCGTATCGCGCTCGGCGGCTACCATCGTGGGTGGCTTGGCGCAAGGCTTCGACCGTCGTTCGGCTGCCGATTTTTCGTTTTTGCTGGCGGTACCTACCATGACGGTAATCACCGCTTACGAACTCTACAAAACTTACAAGCTGAATCCGCTGCAGGCAGCCGACATAAAAGTGCTGTTGTTTGGCAATGCGGTGGCTTTTGTGGTGGCGCTGTTGGCTGTGAGGTCCTTCGTGACGTTCGTGAGCCGCTACGGCTTTCGGGCATTTGGCATCTACCGCATCATCGTAGGTGTCATCATTCTCACGATGATTGGGTTGGGCATTAATCTTCAGTTGGTATGAGCCAGGCGAAACCAAACTCTCATCAGAACCACAACCGGCGCCCACAACCCGAGATGGACCCCGGCGAGGTACTGCTCGTCGACAAACCGTTGCGCTGGACTTCCTTCGATGTAGTTAAGAAGGTGAAGTATGCCATGCGCCCGCGCAAGATTGGGCACGCGGGCACGCTCGACCCGTTGGCTACAGGCCTGCTGATTTTGTGCACCGGCAAGAAGACCAAGAGCATCGATCAGATTCAGGCCCAGGAGAAAGAATACACCGGCATTTTTCGCCTAGGTCAAACCACGCCTTCGTTTGACCTGGAGACGCCGGTTGATGCCGAAAAGCCTTGGGAGCACCTCACCCGCGAAGACTTGTTGGCGGCGGCGACCAAGCTTACCGGCTCCATCGAGCAAACGCCACCGCTGTTTTCGGCCGTGAAGATTAATGGCGAACGAGCCTACGAAGTAGCCCGCCGCGGCGACACGGCCGAGATAAAGAGCAAGGTGGTCGATATCAAGGTCTTCGAGCTATCAGTAATTGACGGGCCGGATGTGCACTTCCGCATTGTGTGCTCCAAGGGCACCTACGTGCGGAGCCTTGCCCGCGACTTTGGCGAGCTGTTGGGTTGCGGCGCGCACCTCACCAAGCTAGTCCGCACCCGCATTGGCGAGTACCGCCTGGAAAACGCCCTGAGCATGGCCACAATTGAGGCCATACGCCCACCCCGCCCCGAAGGCGAAACGGAGCGCCCGCGCCGCCAACGCGAACCGCGCACCGAGCGCCGGGCCGGTTTGGAGCACTACGACGCTACCCATGGTGCTGCTTCCGAACAAAAACCGGAACAGGACTCGTAAGTGCCTTTTGCGCGCCGCAGCCGTACAACCGGCTAGTTCTTCCATTTACTGATTGCGGTTGCTTACGACCGGCAGGTAAGCTGCCGCGTACGCAGTAGTACTTTGTATAAATCCTGCCATTCATGCATGTTGTTCGCAACCCCGCCGAGTTTCCGCGCTTAACCAACGCTGTGGTAACCAGCGGCACCTTCGACGGTGTGCACCTAGGGCATCAGAAAATCCTGCTGCGCCTGCAGGAAGTAGCGCAGCAATCCGACGGGCCCAGCGTAGTAATTACTTACTGGCCGCACCCGCGTTTGGTGCTGGCCCCGCCGCTTTCGCACCCCCAGCCGCTACAGCTGCATTTGCTGAACACCCTGGAGGAGCGGATTGAGAAGCTGGCCTCGCACGGCGTCGATTACCTGCTGATCGTGCCTTTTACCCGCGAGTTTGCCGAGTGGACGTCGGAGCAGTACATCCGCGAGCTGCTGCTCGAAACCGTGGGTGCCAAAAAGCTGGTAATCGGCTACGACCACCGCTTCGGCAAAAACCGCGAAGGCGGCTTTGAGTATTTGCAGGCGCACTCGGCCAAGTACGGGCTGGAGGTGGAAGAAATTCCGCGCGAAGACGTGGATGCCGTAGGTGTAAGCAGCACGCGCATTCGGCGGGCTCTGGAGGCCGGCGACGTAGCCACGGCCAACCGCTACCTAGGCTACGATTACCCCTACACCGGCATTGTGGTGCGCGGGCAGCAGCTGGGGCGCACTATTGGCTACCCCACGGCCAACATCAAGTGCCAGGAACCTCTGAAGCAGGTACCGGGCCGCGGCGTGTACGCCGTAATGGCTACTACCGCCGATGGGGCGCACCACGCCGCTATGCTGAACATTGGCGTGCGCCCTACGGTGGGCGGCGACCTGGCCGAAACCGTGGAGGCACACCTGCTCGATTTTGAAGGCGACTTGTACGACCAGCCGCTGCAGGTGCATTTTGTGGCCCGCTTGCGCGACGAGCAGAAGTTCAACGGCCTTGATGCCCTGAAAGCCCAGCTCGGGAAAGATGCCGACGAGGCCCGCCGCCACCTCATCAGCGGCTAGCACCTAGGCGCTGCTATCGGGCCGCACCGCGCATTGCAGGCTGCCCGACATAATAATCCGGCCTACGTAATAGCAACTCCCCGCCCGGCACTGCGCATGCTGGGCGGGGAGTTGCTATTTTGGCGCCTCCAAATCCCCACCCGATTTCTATGATCAACAAAGTAGTGGCCGATGCCCAAGCCGCGCTGCAGGGTATCACCGACGGCATGACGCTCATGCTCGGCGGTTTTGGCCTGTGCGGCATCCCCGAGAACAGCATTCAAGAGCTGCTCCGCCTAGGCGTGAAAAACCTCACCTGCATCAGCAACAACGCCGGCGTCGACGATTTTGGCATTGGCTTGCTGCTGCAACAGCGCCAGGTGAAGAAAATGATATCGAGCTACGTAGGCGAAAACGCCGAGTTTGAGCGCCAGCTACTCTCGGGCGAGCTGGAGGTAGAGCTGATTCCGCAGGGCACGCTAGCCGAACGCTGCCGGGCTGGTGGCGCAGGCATTCCGGCCTTTTACACTCCGGCCGGCTACGGCACCGAGGTAGGCGAAGGCAAGGAGTCGCGCGAGTTCAACGGCAAGATGTACCTGCTCGAAACCGCTCTGCACGCCGATTTCGCCTTCGTGAAGGCTTGGAAGGGCGACACTGCCGGCAACCTTATCTATAAAGGCACCGCGCGGAACTTCAACCCCATGATGGCCGCTGCAGGCAAAATTACGGTTGCCGAGGTAGAGGAGCTGGTACCCGCCGGCGAACTTGACCCCAACCAAATTCACACGCCCGGCATTTACGTGCAGCGCATCTATCAGGGCAAGAGCTACGAGAAGCGCATTGAGCAGCGGACCGTTAGGCAGGGGTAGCTTTTTAATAACACGTCATTCCGAGCGAAACCAAGGAATCGCGCCAAGTAGTAATCTTCTTGCTGAACAGCTGATCAGTCCCTAGTATCAGCACGCGAGATGCCCCGGCAAGCTCGACATGACGTTACTTCCAGCAACAGAGCATCATGGCTTTAGATAAACACGGCATTGCCAAGCGCATTGCCAAAGAAGTTAAAGACGGCTACTACGTAAACCTCGGCATTGGTATTCCGACGTTGGTGGCCAACTACATTCCGCAGGGCGTGAACGTGGTGCTGCAGTCGGAGAACGGGCTGCTGGGCATGGGCCCCTTCCCTACCGAAGACCAAGTAGACCCCGACCTCATCAACGCTGGTAAGCAAACCATTACTACGTTGCCAGGCTCCAGCATCTTCTCCTCGGCCGAGTCGTTTGGCATGATCCGCGGCGAACACGTCGACCTGACCATCCTAGGCGCCATGGAGGTTTCAGAGCGCGGCGACATTGCCAATTGGAAGATTCCGGGCAAGATGGTGAAAGGCATGGGCGGCGCCATGGACCTGGTGGCCTCGGCCAAGAACATCATCGTGGCCATGCAGCACGTGGCCAAAGACGGCTCCTCCAAACTGCTGCCCGACTGCACGCTGCCCATCACGGGTTTGCGCTGCGTGAAGAAGATTGTAACGGAGTTGGCCGTAATCGACGTGACGCCCGATGGCTTTGTGCTGCGCGAGCGGGCACCAGGCGTGTCGGTTGAGCAAATTCAGGCGGCTACCGCCGGGAAACTGGTGGTGCCCGAGGGCGGCGTGCCCGAAATGGCACTGTAGCTTAATAGCTCCTTGCTGCCGCAAAGCTTCGCTGGGCCAAGGCCCAGCGAAGCTTTTTGTTTTTGGCTCTAGGTGCGGCTGGGTGCCTGCGCCCTTGGCAGGCGCTAATGACCAAGCCGCGGCAGGCGCTTGGTATAGCGCAATTGCCCATCAGGGTCGGTGCCGGCTGGTGTCCAGTCGAGGGCTTGGTAGAAGCCGTTGGCGCGCAGGTCTGGGTTGGCTCCGGTAGTAAGCCATGCCTCCTCAATGCCGTTGTGAGCGAGGCAATGCTCGGCGGCTTCCATCAGCAGGCATCCGATGCCGCGCCCCTCGTAACCGGGGCTCACAAAACAGGCAAACACCGTTTTTTCCAGAACGATAACCATGGCAAAAGCCACGGGCTTGCCGTCTACTTCAACCACCCAGCCCGGCCCGTCGCCTTCGAGCATTGCGGCCACAGATTCAGGCGTTACACCTAGGGCGGCCAGTTCTTCGCGCGACTGATGATTTTCGCGCACCGAGCAGCGGATGTCGAACATCGCGGGTACGTCGGCGGGGGTAGCGGAGCGCAGCAGCATAACCTAGGGCGTAAAAGGTGTGGCTTACTTAAGATACAACACCTGCCGCCGGTTTCGGAACACCAAGCCCTTCGGCTACGTTGCTACGTATTGCCCCTACGCGGCCACCAACTCTCTACTTTTGTGGAACGCGTTTCATCCCTTCTGCTATCATGGCTTCGAGTTCCTCTGCTAAATCAAACGGCCAAGCCAAAAAGGCCGATAAGAAACCAACCGCACCAGCTGCTGCTGCTACCCCCACCGCCCCGGAGGACGGGCAAGTAACGCAGGCACACAAGCTGGTGCTGCGCACGCTCCGCAAATCGGACTACAAAGCCGTGCGCGATATTATGGACAAGGTGTACTCCAACATGGAGGGCGCCTGGGCCCAGGACGAGTACAACGCCCTTGTGCGGAAGTTTCCGGAAGGCCAAATCTGTATCGAAGACAACGGCGTGGTGGTGGCCGCCGCACTGGCCATCATTGTGCAGTATTCCGACTTTGGCGACCGGCACACCTACGCCAAGATTACCGGCAACGGCAAGTTCGACACGCACAACCCCGACGGCGACACGCTGTACGGCGTCGACGTGTTCGTGGACCCCGAGTACCGCAACCTGCGCCTAGGTCGGCGCCTCTACGATGCCCGCAAGGAGCTGTGCGAAAACCTGAACCTGCGCGCCATGGTGGCGGGCGGCCGCATTCCGGGCTACGCCAAGTACGCCGACGAGATGACGCCGGCCAAGTACGTGGAGATGGTGCGCAACAAAGAGCTGACCGACCCCATCCTCACTTTTCAGCTTTCCAACGAGTTTCACGTACGCAAAATCATCCGCGGCTACTTGCCCTACGACTCCGAGTCGAAGGCCTACGCCACGCTGCTGGAGTGGATTAACGTGTACTACGACGAGGATGCCGAACGCCTCATCGGCAACGTGAAGAGCAACGTGCGCATTGGCATTGTGCAGTGGCAAATGCGCGGCACCCGCTCGCTCGAAGATCTGTTTCAGCAGATCGAGTTTTTCGTGGATACCGTATCGGGCTACAAGGCCGACTGCGTGATGTTTCCGGAGTTCTTCAATGCGCCCCTCATGGCGCTTACCAACGAGGACACCCCGTCGGTAGCCATTCGGGCCATGGCCGCTTTCACCGAGCCCATCAAGGCGAAAATGATGGAACTGGCTGTGAGCTACAACATCAACATCATTGCCGGCTCGATGCCGCTGTACCACGACGGCAAGCTGCACAACGTAGCTTACCTCTGCCGCCGCGACGGCACCGTGGACGAGCAGTACAAGCTGCACGTAACCCCCGACGAGGCCAGCTACTGGGGCATGCGCGGTGGCGACAAGCTGAAGTGCTTTGACACGGACTTCGGTAAAATCGGCATTTTGGTGTGCTACGACGTGGAGTTTCCCGAGCTCTCGCGCATGCTCTCCGACGAAGGCATGAAGATTCTGTTCGTGCCGTTCTGGACGGATACCAAGAACGCCTACCAACGGGTGCGCCTGTGCGCCCAGGCCCGCGCCATCGAAAACGAGTGCTACGTGGCCATTACGGGCTCGGTAGGCAACCTGCCGCGCGTCGAGAACATGGACATTCAGTACTCGCAGTCGGCCGTGTTCAGCCCCTCCGACTTTGCCTTCCCGCACGACGCCATCGTGGCCGAGGCCACGCCGAACACCGAGATGACGCTGATTGCCGACCTCGACCTAGACTTGCTGAAGGACTTGAACACCTCGGGCGCCGTGCGCAACCTGCGCGACCGTCGGAAGGACCTGTACTCGGTAAGTTGGGTGGTGAAGAAAACCGAACGCGACGACGAATTGCTTGGCCAAGGCGAAGACCGCGTATCGATGCGACCCGCTCGCAAAAACAAGATGCAGCACACCGCTGGTTGATTGCCTGCTTCGTGAACAAACAAAAAGCCCCTGCTAGTACGCTAGCAGGGGCTTTTTACATTACAGGCACCTAGGGGGCTTAGTCTTCGGAACCTACGTGCGGGTTTTTAGGCTCGTTGGTTTCCCAATTGCGGGTGCCGCTGTTTCGGAAACGGTTGTCGCCGTGGTGGGTGTCTTCGGGTTGTGGCGGAGTTTCTTGGCCGTAGTACGGCTGGAAGTTCTCGCTCGAAGTAGAAGCTTGGCTTTGAGGCACGGCGTTTTCAGCCTTGCCAAAATCGCCGTAGTTGGGCGCTTGCTGATGCGGCGCTTGCAAGCCGGGGTTAGCGGCTTGGCCAGGCATGCCCTCGGGCTGGTTGGCTACCTCGGCGCCCCGGCGCAGATTTTCGGGCTGGGGGCTGAGGTTGGGCGACTCGCGCGGGTTGTTATCCTTTACGAAATCGAATTTATCGTTGTCGTTTCTATTATCAGTAGCCATGGCAAAGTCAGCGTTAGGTTTACTCTACTGCTACGGCCAAACGGCAACGGAGTTGGGGCCAACCAAGCTGACTGGCTAATAGGCAGCTAATTACCCTACTACTTAGTGCGCCGCAGCTTGTGAGGCGAGGTAGCCGTAGTCGCGCAGCACTACAAGCAAAAATTCGTGGTTGGGCATGTTGGTTTCGATACCCGTAAGGGTGCGCACCCGCTCGGCGACATCGTCGAGGATGTGGTAAGCGCCGCGCTTTTCGCTCTGCGTTACTAGTTCCTGAATCAGGCGCACGTCGTGGTCGGCCAGCGAAGCTACCTGCGGGAAGGTAACGCGGTAATTGGGGTCGTAATCGGAGCCGAACAAGGAGTTATCGGCGGCGGTTTGGCGGCGGTTGAGGCGCACTACTGCGGTGCCGGCGGCCATATCACCCAGGCGCTGCCCGCGGCCGCTGCCCAAAATGCAGGCAATGGCCACAATGCCGTAAAACATGCTCACATCGACAATGCGCAACACCCAGCGCAACAAGTATTGCGTGAAGCGTGCTGGCGTGCCGTTGAGGCTGATTACGCGCACTTTCATGATGCGCTTGCCGATGCTTTGCCCCTGCCACAGGGCCTCCGACACCAAGTGGTACACAAACAGCGGCAGCACAATTACCACAATGATGATCATGCCAAGCGTGAATTCGTTGCGGCCGCTTTCTAGATCGAACACGCCGAACAGCAGCGTCAGCCACAGAATAACCCAGCCGGCTTGCACCACGCCATCGAGCAGGGTGGCGGCAATACGCTCGCCAATGGAGGCGGTTTCGTACTCAAGCGTAACGTTTTGGGTGGTTGGAATGCGCAACTGAGCCATGGGCGGCAAACTATTATTGGAGAATACTTCCAAAAATATAATCTTCCTGACACGATTTGCGCCCGCCGCTTACGGTCGGGCGTTTCTTTATGCGCGAAGCTGTATTCATCCGCCGCAACCAAGAGCGGTGGCACTCTTACGAACATACCCCGGCCGCTACCCCCGAAGAGCTGGCCGAGCGTTTTGTAGCCCTCACCGACGACTTGGCGTACGCCCGCACGTTCTACCCGTCGGCACCGGTTACCGAGCACCTCAACCAACTGGCGGCGCGCTTTCATGAACAGTTGTACCGCCGCCGCGCCGCGCGCCGCCAGCCCCTAGGTAGGTTTTGGCGACTCGAGTTTCCGCTGCTGATGGTGCGCTATTGGCGGCCCATGCTGCTGGCCTTTGTGCTGTTTCTGCTGTTTGCGGGCCTAGGTGCGCTATCGGCTGCCGAAGACGACACCTTTGTGCGCCTGATTTTGGGCGACGGCTACGTGAACTCGACGCTCGAGAACATCCGGCGCGGCCGGCCCACCGATGTGTACGGCACCGCCCCCGAGGTATCCATGTTTCTGTACATCGCCTTCAACAACGTGCGCGTGGCCTTGCTCACGTTTGCCCTCGGGGTGGTTGGCGGCCTAGGTACGCTGTTTCTGCTGTTTCGCAACGCCGTGATGGTGGGCAGTTTTCAGTATTTCTTTTTCGCGCAGGGCGTGGGGCTGAAATCGGCCATGGCCATTTGGGTGCACGGCACCATTGAAATCAGCTGCATTATTCTGGCCGCCGGGGCAGGGCTGGTGCTGGGCAACAGCCTGCTCTTTCCGGGCAGCTACCCGCGTGGCGAGGCCTTGCGCCGCGGTGCCCGCGATGGTATGCGCCTGATGGCCGGCTTGGTGCCGCTGATTGTGGTAGCCGCTTTCCTGGAAGGCTTTGTTACCCGCTTGGCGCCGCGCCACCCGCTGGCCGTGAGCTTGCCGACCATTGGCCTCTCGCTGGTGCTGGTAGTAGGCTACTTTGTGGTGTACCCCTGGTGGGTGTACCGCCGCACCACGCGCCTAGGCCTCGCCCTCACCGAAACCGACGAGGAGGCCCCCTGATTCGCTTTTAAGGTAATAAAATGTTAAGGCTTTTGCTGTATACAACACTTTTAATGACAGCTTCTTGCAAGTCTAAGTCTGGTAGCAAAATTTTAAATTCGAATAATGATTTCTGGCTTGTTCATGCTCTAAAAGTATGTAATTACTCTACTGCAAAAAAAACAAAGCAAATTGAATGCAGAAAGGTGGAAATTCGATAATAAGCATTATAGGATTTACAAAAAAAAGAATGGTGTGTATATAGATAGTAACGAAGAAAACTTTGATCATGAACCAGATCAAAGTTGGTCAATGATTGATGACAGCCACATCAGACTTGCTAACACCATATTTCTCATAAGAACAATAACACAAGACTCCTTAGTGCTTTCCACAAATGACTATAAGTGCATAACTTATAAAAATAGCAATAAAATAATTTATAAAAATGAAACGGTCTATGCCCTTGCAAAAAAATATGCTGAGTAATTTCATGGTTTATAGTTATAATTAATAATGTAAATATTATTTTGTCCGTACGTTTGTTGAAGCTTAGTTTTGCTTGATCTATTCGATAATTAATATACTGCTCAATATTATTTAATGTTAATGGGTTGTAATCATGTAAAGTAATATCAAGTGATATCAAAGAATCAATGCGTAAAATACTCCCTGATTATGTCCAAAGTACATATTATGCATTTTTTATACATTGCATCAAATAAACAGAACTTTGTTTATGTTTTTAATAATTCTGAGTAAGGGTCATGACTTTAGCTAAAAATTATAATAGACTATCTGTATTGTTGCGCACACTTCTTATTTATTAACTTCTTGGTGTTTATCGTCCTGCTCCCGCTTATCTCCACCGTCGTTCACCATGCCCACGCTTACCACAGCCAAGCCTACCGCTGGGCCGCCTCCCTTTAGCCACCCCGCCGATTTCTACCAAGTGCGCGACTTCGGACAGAAGTGGGAGGCCACTGCCCAACTCCTGCGTCTGCACTACAAAGAGCTGTTTGGTGTCTTGGTGCGCTACGCGGGCCTGTACATGCTTATCGGAGCGCTGTTTCAGGCGGCTGGCGAGCATTTTGTGGGCACCGATGGCGCCATGCTATTCCCCGTTGGTACGGTGTTTTATGCTATCGGCAGCTTTGTAGGCACGGGCGTGGTATACGGCTTTCTGCGCGCCCGCATGCACGCCCTCGACGAGCCCGGTGCCCGTTACACGCCCGATCAGATTTGGGACTTTGTCAACGGCCTGGGTTCCTATTTCGGCAGCAACCTCATTTTTGGCGCGCTGATGGGCTTGGGCTTT
The DNA here is from genome assembly GCF_001483135.1 of Solirubrum puertoriconensis. Classification (GTDB taxonomy): domain Bacteria; phylum Bacteroidota; class Bacteroidia; order Cytophagales; family Hymenobacteraceae; genus Solirubrum; species Solirubrum puertoriconensis. Next base: position 1,330,749 of record NZ_LNAL01000008.1, on the reverse strand, counting down.
TTGTGCCTGATCATTCCGGGCATTTACATCTGGCCGGCCTTTACGCTGCTGCCCGCCGTGGTAATGCTCGAAGACGGCGAAGAATCGTTGTCGCGCTGCTTTAAGCTGGTCGAACGGTTTTGGTGGACGACGTTCGGCTTGGCGCTCATGGCAGCGTTGCTGCAAGTAGGCACTATTCAGATACCCGAAGCCCTCCTGCAAAGCCTGGGGGCGGCGCTCGAGATAGACCAGTCGGAGTGGTTTTGGGTGCTGCCAGTACGCCTGCTGATTTCGACTTTGCAGTTTTTGCTCCAGCCCATTACGGCCATCCTCATGGCATTTAATTACTTTAGTATAGTAGAGAGCAAGGAAAGCCCGGGCCTCAGCTGGCGGGCTTCGCGCATCGGTCAGGCTCCGGCAGCAACCAGCCAGCCCCACGACCTAGGCGCCGTTACTGAGGGCGAATACCTGCTGTAGCTCGCACCCACCCACTGTATTCTCAATAGCCTTCATTTATAGCCGCATGCAAACTTCTACCGCTACTCCTCGCACCGAATCGGAGCGCACTTTTACCACTCCGCAGGACTACTACCGCCGCCGCGACTTCGGCCAGAAGTTCGAAGCCACCTTTTCCTTTTTGGGCAAGCATGGCGGCAACCTCTACCGCGTGTTGCTAGTGCCCATGGCCGTGGCAATGGTAGCAATTGCGGGGTTGGTCTTTTCGGTTTTTACAAGTGCATCCACGCTCGACGACACCTCCTCGGTGCAACTGATAATGGTGCCGGCTTACGTAGGGCTGGGTATTGTAACCATGTTGGCCATGCTGGCCACTTACGCCATGATGTACGCCTTCGTGAAGCGCCGCATGGAGAGCCCCGATGCTACCGCGCCCTTGACGGTTGCCGAGGTGTGGGCTGAGGCCCGCCCCAACATGCTGCCGCTGGTTGGCTATGGCATTGTGGCAACCATCTGCGTGGTGCTGGGCTATATGCTGCTCATCATTCCGGGCGTTTATTTGTCAATGGCTTTGTATCTGCTGCCTTGCGTAATCGTGTTTGAGCGCGCCGACCTAGGCGAGACGCTAAGCCGCTGCGTAGGCCTGATTCGCGGCAAGTGGTGGTCCACGTTCGGGCTGATGTTCGTGGGTGGCATAGGCGTAGGCATTTTGTCGGCTGCCGTTGGGGGCGTGCTGGGCCTGGTGTTGGGCTTCATGGGCTTCTTTGGCTCCAGCGAGTTTGGTAGCACAGGCTTCGTCTTGCTTCAAGGTGTGCAGATGGCCATTAATCTGGCGCTGTACCCGGTGCTGTTTCTGCTGCTGATGTTCCAGTACTTCAACTTGGTAGAGCGCCGCGACGGCGTTAGCCTGCAATGGCGCGTGCAGGAAATCGGCCAAACGCCATCCGCCAGTACCGGCTCCTCCACCGCTCCCGACGACACGCTGTTCCGCCCCAGCTACGGCGACCCTACGCTTTGATGCTCCCCTCCTCGCGCCGATTTACTTACCCCCTAGGTAGCTTGGCTACTGGCTTGTTGTTGGTGCAACTAGCTGTAGCTGCTCCAGCTCCGGTTCAGCCCCAAGCACCCAGCCCGCCAGCCGTTGCCGCTGTACAGCAAGCACCCGCACCAGCTTCGGTGCGCAACTTCGGTGCCGATGAGCTGCAGCGCCTGCAAGCCGATGACGACCTGCACTACCAGGAGGCGCCGCCGCCTACCAACCCGGTAAGCCGCTGGTGGCAAAACCTCATGCGCCGGCTGTTCGACTCCTTACCCGAGGGCAGCGGTGCCGTTGTGTGGCGGGTGCTGATTTACGGCGTAGCTGCAGTAGCGCTGGTGCTGATTGTGATGCAGCTGCTCAACCTGCGGCTATCCGATTGGCTGCGCGGCCGCGGGCGCAACATTGCCGTGCCTTACGCTACCGAAGCCGACGATGTGCACGAGCAAACCCTGCCGCAGCGCTTGCAACAGGCCGAGGCGCAAGGCCAATGGCGCTTAGCTACGCGCCTGGGTTACTTGCTGGTGCTAAAGGCCCTCACCGACCGTGGGCTTATCAACTGGACGCCCGACAAAACCAACCACCACTACCAAGCCGAGCTGCAAACCAATGCTGCCCGGTTGGTGCCCGCATTTGCCTCACTCACGCGCCAGTTCGAGTACGTGTGGTACGGCGAGCTAGAGCTTGAGGCCGCTCCCTACGAGCAAGTGCGCACCACGCGCCAGGCATTTCTTACCCACCTCCAAAACCGCCGCGCTGCCTAATGCTTCGTTCTATTCGTTGGCCGCTTACGGTGCTGGGGATACTGGTGGGTATTTGGCTGCTGATAGCCTACAACCAGCCCAAAAAACTCGACTGGACGCCCTCGTACCGCAACGACCACAAGCGCCCCCTAGGTACCTACGCCAGCTTTCGGCTGTTGCCTACCCTCGCCAAGGCATCGGTGCGCCCCACGCGCGAGTCGCCCTACGTAGCCCTGCAGGATTCGGTAAAGGCGCCGCCCGCCGTGTATTTTCTGGCGCAGCAATCCTTTCAGCCCAGCCCCGCCGATGCGCAAGCCATTACGCGCTACTTGCAGCGGGGCGGCACCGTATGGCTGGCGGCCGAGCAGTTTCTGCTTTCCGATAAAATCGACAGCCTGTGGCAAATGCCCGCTACGGTGGATGCGCCTTTCGATTTAGACGTAAGCAGCAAGGATACCGTGCGTTTTCGGTTTGTGGCCACGGCGCTGCAAAAGCGCACGGCTGCCCTCCCCAACCGCGTAGTAGGCACCTACTTTGCCCACGACAGCCTGGGCCGGCTGCTGGCCGCATCGGGCAAAAGCAAGGGGCAAACCTCGCCCGGCACTGTGCTGGCCCTCGACAACCAGCAGCACCCCGTGCTGGTGCACACCTCGGTGGGCCGTGGGCACTTGTACGTGTGCTCGGTACCGGCCCTGCTCAGCAACTACGGCGTGCTGTATGGCCGTAACGCCGCATTTGTGGCCGGCGCCCTAAGCTACCTGCCGCAAGGCCCGGTGCTGTGGGACGAGTTTTACACCCAAGGCCGCGAAGGCGACGACTCGCTGCTGCGGGTTGTACACACCAGCCCGGCGCTTGAGTGGGCCTGGAATGGTCTGCTCATCGGCGGATTGCTGTTTGCGCTCCTAGGTGCGCGCCGCCGCCAGCGGCCTGTGCCTACGCTGCGGCCGCTGCCCAACACCAGCCTACAATTTGTGCGCACCGTAGCCAACGTGTACCGCCAAGGGCGTAACCACCAGAGCTTAGCCGGCCTGCGCATTCGCTTGTTCTTCGATTACTTGCGCACCCGCTTTCAGGAGCCCGTACCGCTTACCATCGATACCGACTACCCGCGCCGTCTGAGTTTGCGCACCGGCATTCCGGCCGACGAGGTGACGGCGCTGCTGGCTCGTCTTAACAATTGGCTTGATGCCGAGCACGTTTCCGAAACCGAGCTTCATCAGCTGTATCAACTGCTCACCAACTTTCAGCAACGCGCCGAGCGCTAATTGCTTGGTTTAACCTCCATCAACTACTTACCGCCCGCCTTGCCCTAGGTGCCGTGGCCTCCTTCTACCGCATGGAACCCTCTACCAACCATACCCCGCACACCAACCACACTACCGCCGAGATGCCCTTCGGTACCCGCACCGACCTTAGCCAGCTCTCGGGCACCACCGAGGCCGTGCGCCGCGAGGTAAGCCGCGTACTCGTAGGCCAGCACGACCTGGTAGAACTGCTGCTCGTGGCGTTGCTGGCCGATGGCCACGTGCTGCTCGAAGGCGTGCCCGGCGTTGCCAAAACACTTACGGCCAAGCTACTGGCCCGCACGCTTTCGGTGCCGTTTGGCCGCATTCAGTTCACGCCCGACCTCATGCCCTCCGATGTGCTGGGCACCTCGGTGTACGTGCCGGCGCGCGGCAGTTTCGAGTTTCGGCAAGGCCCTATTTTCTCGAGTGTGGTGCTGATCGACGAGATTAACCGTGCCCCAGCCAAAACTCAATCAGCCTTGTTCGAGGTGATGGAGGAGCGCCACATTACCCACGACGGGCACACGCACCACCTGGGCGAGCCTTTTATGGTGCTAGCCACGCAAAACCCCGTGGAGCAAGAAGGCACGTACCGCCTGCCCGAAGCCCAGCTCGACCGTTTCCTGTTTAAAGTGCTCGTGCCCTACCCCACCGAGGCCGAGGAAATCCTGATTCTGCAAGGACACCACGCCGGCGCCGGTGGCTTGCCGCTCAATGCAGTGCAGGCCGTGGTTACGCCCGAGCAGTTGCACGCGTTGCGCCGCCAAGTGCGCCAGCAGCACGTCGAGCCTAGGTTGTTTGAATATGTAGCCAAGCTGGTGGGCCTCACGCGCACGCACAAGTCGCTGCACCTAGGGGCTTCGCCGCGGGCCTCCATTGCTCTGCTGAACGGCGCCAAAGCCCTTGCCGCCCTGCGCGGCCGCGACTTTGTAACGCCCGAAGACATTCAGCACCTGGCCGCGCCGGTACTACGCCACCGCATTCAGCTTACGCCCGAGCGCGAGCTGGAAGGCCTGGGCCCCGACGACGTGGTGCGCCAACTGCTGCAACAGGTGGAGGTGCCGCGCTAGGCCGCGTGGGCAATGAGCAGTTAGAATGTCATGTCGAGCGCAGTCGAGACATCTTGCGTGCTGATGTCCGATAGCAATTCTGCCTTTCCGCTTTTTTTTCGCACCTAGAGCTTGCCGCAAGCCCTAGGTGCATTACTTCCTGCCGCACGCGCCCTCGTTGCCGATGCCTGCCTCTACATCCTTCTTCCGCAATCTGATTGCCTCGTTGCTGCTGCCTTCGCGCTTTTTTGCCGCGTGGACTGTAGTAGTTACGCTGCTGATTGTGGCGCATTTCTGGCCCGTATTGGTAGCACCGGCACAAATTCTGGCCGTTGCCCTGGCCCTCTTCACGCTCCTCGACCTAGGGTTGCTTTATGCCTTGGGCCGGGGCGAAGGCGTATTTGCGCGGCGGGTAATCGGCCGGCGACTCTCCAACGGCGACGACAACGATGTGCAGGTAGTGGTTGAAAACCGCTACCCTTTCGCCGCGCGCCTCGATGTGGTGGATGATGTGCCGGTGCAGTTTCAGCGCCGCGACTTGCTGTTTCCGCTGCGAATGGCCGGCGGCACCGCCACCACGCTACATTATCAGCTACGCCCCACCCGCCGCGGCGAGTACATTTTTGGGCAAACCAACGTGCTGGCCCGCTCGCCGCTGGGCTTGGTACAACGCCGCTACCGTTTTGGTGAGGCCGATGTGACGACGGCTGTGTACCCTTCGTTTTTGCAGATGCGCCGCTACGAACTGCTGGCCCTCAGCAACCGCCTTACCGAAGTTGGCGTGAAACGCATTCGCCGCGTGGGCCAGAGCATGGAGTTCGACCACATTCGCCCCTACGCCCTCGGCGACGATCCGCGCACCATTAACTGGAAAGCCACGGCCCGCCGCCCCAGCCAGGCCGGCGACCAACTACTCGTAAACCACCACGAAGACGAGCGCGCCCAACAGGTGTACTGCGTTATCGACAAAGGCCGCGTGATGCGCATGCCCTTCGAGCAGCTGGCCTTGCTCGACTACGCCATCAACGCCTCCTTGGTGCTCAGCAACATTGCCCTCATTAAGCACGACCGCGCCGGCCTCATCACCTTCGCCCACGAGCCCGGCGACGTAGTACCCGCCGACCGCCGCCGCGGCCAGCTGCCGCGCCTGCTGGAGGTGCTGTATCGGCAACAAACGCGTTTTCTGGAATCCGACTTCGAGCGGCTGGCCGCCTTGGTGCAGCGGCAGGTAAAGCAACGTAGCCTGCTGGTGCTGTTTACCAACTTCGAGAGCCTGCACGGCCTGCAGCGCCAATTGCCTTACCTGCGCCGCCTGGCTAGCCAGCACCTGCTGCTAGTAGTGTTCTTCGAAAACACCGAGCTGCGCGGCGTGCTCGAAACACCGGCTACCAGCACCGAGGAGCTGTACAACCAAACCGTGGCCGAAAAATTTGTGCAGGACAAGCGCCGCATGGTGCTGGAGCTGCAGCGCTACGGCATTCAGGCTTTGCTCACGGCACCGCAAAACCTCACGGCCAACACCATCAACCGGTACCTCGAGTTTAAGTCGAGGGGCATGATATAAGCAGCGGCCAAAGCTAAACGGCAAAGAAATTGCGCCTGCTTGGGCGCTTCGCCGTAAACTCGCCCTATGCTTCGTTCGCTTCTGCTTCTGCTCCTCCTACCGCTTGCCGCTTTTGCTCAGCCCGCCGATACCCGCCAACTCCTGCCCGTGCCTGCCCAGGTTAGCTGGGGCAAGGCCTCGTTGGCACCTAGGGCGCTGCTAAAGCCGCAGCTCGACGGACCGGAAGACGCTCAGTTGCGTGCCGCGGTTGGCCGTACGCTCGACCGCCTGCACCGCAACGGCACGGCCGCAGCCAATGCCCTGCCCCTGCAAATCCGGTACGGCAAGCTTGGGCGCATGGAGCTGTTCGATGAGGAGCGCTACAGCCTGCGCGTAACACCCAACGGCGTTACCATTGATGCACCCACCTCCCTAGGTGTGCTGCGGGCCCTGGCCACCTTGGAGCAACTGCCGCAAGGCGACGCCAAGCGCAGCTACCTGCCCGAGGTGGAGATACAAGATCAACCGCGCTTTCCGTGGCGCGGACTGCTGATTGACCCGGCACGGCACTTCATGCCCGTGTCGGTTATCAAGCGCAACCTCGATGCCATGGCCGCCGTGAAGCTGAACGTGCTACACTGGCACCTCAGCGACGACCAAGGCTTTCGGGTAGAAAGCAAAGTGCTGCCGAAGCTGCACCAAGTAGGCGGCGCCAACGGCTACTACACCCAAGAGCAGGTGCGCGAGGTGCTCCAGTACGCGCAAGCCAGAGGCATTCGGGTAATTCCGGAGTTCGATGTGCCGGGCCACGCCACAGCCTGGCTGGCCGCTTACCCCGAGCTGGCCTCCAACGACTCGACCTACGGCGTATCGCCGCGCTGGGGCGTGCTCAACATCGCCATGGACCCCACGAAGGAATCGACCTACGAGCTGCTCGATAAGCTGTTTGCCGAGATGACGGCCTTGTTCCCCGATCCGTACTTCCACATCGGCGGCGACGAAAACGACGGCCGGCAGTGGCGCCGCAACCCACGCATTGCGCAGTATATGCGCGAGCGAGGCATGGTGAAGCGCGACGGCGCTGTGGACAAGCACGCCCTCCAAACCGCCTTCAACCGCCGCGTGCTGACGATGCTGACGAAATACGAGAAGCGGATGGTGGGTTGGGATGAAATCCTAGGGCCCGGGCTGCCGGCCGACGCGGTAATCCAGAGCTGGCGCGGCAAAAAAGGCCTGTACGAAGCCGCTAAGGCCGGCCACCAGGCTATTCTCTCGAACGGCTACTACATCGATCTGTACCTCACGGCGGCCTCGCACTACGCCCCCGACCCCATACCTGCTGATGCGCCGCTGACCGACGAAGAGAAAAAGCGCATCCTGGGTGGCGAGGCTACCATGTGGTCGGAGTTTGCCGATTCGGTTATCTACGATTCGCGGGTGTGGCCGCGCACGGCGGCGGTGGCCGAACGGTTGTGGTCGCCGGCAACGGTTACCAACGTGCCCGATATGTACCGCCGCCTAGGTGCCGTTTCGGTGCAGCTCGAAGGCCTGGGCCTGCAGCACCGCCGCGCGCCCGAGCAGCTACTGGCCATGATGGCCGCTGGCTACGATGTGGCGCCGCTGCGCACCCTAGCGAATGCACTAGAGCCCGTCAAGGAGTACAAACGCCACTTTCAAGGCTTCAAATACACCACCCAAACGCCGCTCAACCGCTTGGTTGATGCCGCGCCGGCCGAATCGGAAGCGGTGCGGCAGTTTGGGGCTACGCTCGATAGCCTACTCGCCTACCCGCGCGCCCTTATCACGCAGTTGCCGCACACCCCCGAAACGCGCCGGCAGCTGGCTCGGCTGCGCACGCAGCTAAAGCAGTGGCAGCAAAACGACGCCAAGGTGCAGCCGCTGTTGCAAACCAATGCCAGCCTGCGCGAGTACGCACCGCTTTCAACGCAGCTTACGGTAGTGTCTACCCTTATGCTGCAGCGCCTCGAGCAGCTCGAGAAAGGCAAGCCGGCGTCGGCTGAGTGGCTGGCCGCTGCTCAGAAGCAGCTGGAGCAAGCCAAAAAGCCAGCCGGCCAAACGGAGCTGCCCTTGGCTGAGGTGGTTCGCAAGGCTATTACGCGCTAAGCTGCCTGAACAACAATAGCGCGCTACAGCATACTACCCAGGGCAACGCAAAACGGCGAGTTGCGGTAAAGGCCAGTAGTTCCTTCCCTCTCTTCATGCCCTGCTCCCCTCGTCATATTCTTTTTGCACTGATTGCGTGCTGCGGTTTGCTTGCCTGCCAACGAGGTCAGCAGGAAGCCGAACGCAACCCCACTTCAACCGCTGAGTCGGTAACGCCGGCTGCTGTGGAGGCCTTGGCCCGCGAGTTCGGCCCTATGCTACGCGGCGTGTGGGTAAAGGAAACCTACATGGCCGAAATAGCTCGTACCCGCTCGCCGTTGCAAGCGGCTGCGGCATTACGGGGCATAGCAGCCCTGCGCATCGACCCGGCAGCGCGCACGGGCGACAGCCTTCGCGTCGCGCTCAACCTCAACAACCACGAAGCTGGCAACCTTACGCTATATTTCCGGCCAACGGCTAACGCTATTGGCCTGCTCACCAACCACCGCGACGCCGAGAAACCCGACGATGCCTTCGAGCTGGCCTACGAAAAGCGCTTAGCCGACACTACCCTGTTGCTAAACCGCTACAGCAAAAGCGGCCGGCAATTAGCGTCGGAGCGTTACATCAGGCTGCAGCGCAACGCCACTGCCGCTGGCACCGAGGCAAGCGCGGTGCAACGCTTCGTGCACAAGCAGCTACTAGCCGGCGCCTACGCGGCTACCGACTCGGCGGGGCGCCGTAGCCAAGTGCGACTAGGTGCCGATGGCAGCGTACGTGGCCTAGGGCGCTACCGCAGCTACCAGGCCGCTACCGATTTTGCCGAAACCTACGCCAACAACCTTGATTACGTGCTGCTCGATGGCAGCACGCCGCGCCGTCGCCGCTTGGCCTACACCAGCACACCCGACACGGTACGGCTGTACGCCCTGCGCTTGCAAGGGCCAGAGTTGCAGCGCGGCCGCTTGCTCTACACGCTGGTTCGGCCGCGTCCCACGGTAGCTGCCGGCCAAAAAGCGCCGCTGCCCTAGGGCTGTTGCCGCCGCAGAGTGCGTAATTGCATGCCATTTTTCGGGCTTAGCCCCCGAGGCATCACTTACCACCTAGTTTACCGCGCGGCCATGCAGCAACGCATTCTCCAGGACCTCCAGGAGCTCAACTTCACCGCCATCGACTTTGAGACGGCGTACGAGAAGCGCGACAGCGCTTGCTCCATTGGCATCGTGCAGGTGCGCGGCGGCAACATCGTAGCGCGCGAGCAACACCTTATCCGGCCGCCCGAGCTGCGCGTATCGGGCATTAACTACAGCATTCACCGCATTTCGGCGGAGCAGCTGCGCCCGGCCGCTACGTTGCTGCAGCTGTGGCCCGCCATCGAGCATTATGTGCAGGGCCAATTGGTGGTAGCGCACAATGCCTCTTTCGACGTAAGCGTGCTGCAGCACAGCCTGGCTACGCACCAGCTGCCCATGCCCGAGTTTTTTAGCATGTGCTCGATTAAGCTGTGCAAGGATGCTTTTCCGCACATCGGGCGCAGCAAACTAAGCGAGCTATCAGCCCATTTTGGCATCGAGCTAAACCACCACGACAGCCTCTCCGACGCCCTGGCCTGCGCCGAGCTGACGTTGCGCGCTTTACGCACCGGTCACCCGTTCGATTTCTGCTTTAAGCAGCGCGACATCACCAAGAAAGTAGGTAAGCAGCCCACCGCTCGAGCTTGGCGCCCTAGGTCCTATGGCTGGCATTAGCCCCTGCAACGTGCCGACCTAGGAAGCAGCGGGAAGGTATAGGGCAAAGTAACTACAGGCTATTACTTGCTTGCTGTCCAAAGCCGCTATATTTCCGGCACTTGCATTCGTGTTGGTTTATCCGCATAGCTGCAGCGGCAGTATACTTAGGGTTATTGTTATGAAATATTGGTATGCCACGGGCCTGCTCGGCGTCTTGGCTATAAGTGGCATAAGCGGCTGCGGTATGATTCTTCAAGAGGGGCAGACAAGCGCGGAGGGCGTGGTTGTCGATTCGGTTACCGGCCAGGCTGTAGGCCCGGCGCAGGTGCGCCTCTACACGCGCGCCAAACGCGGCACCTCCGCCGTGCTCACGGCCGCAGACCGCTGGCGCGACACGGACGCGCACGGGCGCTTTGCCTTTTCGTTCGAGGCGAAGTCGGAGTACGAGTACGTCGTGCGGGCCACTTCCCCGCGCGGGGAGAGCAACTACCTCACCCCGCCGCAGCTCAAGGGCGGGCGCAAGAACAAAGGCTTGCGCGTGCCCGTGGACGCGCCCGCTTGGGTGCGCATCCACCTGCGCGACGAACCGCCCCGCACCGACGCGGTGAATATTGTAGTCGGGGGCTTTCAGCAATCGTTTATCATCCGCCCTCCAAAGGACACGGTCATCTTCCGCTTTGTACCGCCGGGCGACAATGTCGTGGGGTGGCAGCTCAACGGCGGCCGCACCACCCCCGCCGAGGAACACCGCATCCGCTACACCGTGGCCGGCATGGACACGGCCCGCGTGCAGATACGCTACTAGGTAAATTTTCAGCCGCCGACTTAAAACAGCACCGAGGCCTGCATACGCCCGGTGTGAATGCTGCGCAAGCCGTCGGGTTTGCGGCCATCGTAGCTGATGGTGATGTTGAGGCCGTTGCTGAGGCGCTGCTCCAGGTTTATCGTCCAGGTTACGTTGTTGCCGGGGCGCAGGGCCTGCAGTATTTCGAGGCCCACCACAGAGGCTTCGGAAGCTTGGTCGCCGCTGTAGGCCACGCGTACGTAGCGGCTGGCAGCCGTAACGGTACGCTTGTTCACCTGGCTGATGCGCGTTTCAACCCCCAACTCATCGAAAGCACCGCGGGCGCCGGTTTCGGGGCCAAACACGTTTTCCTTGGTGGTGTGCTGGTAGGTGCCCGTAAAGCGCCACGTGCCCGAGGGTTGGTAGCTCAGCTCAGGCGCCACCTCGTACTGCCGGATGCGGAAGTTGCGCGTGAGCAGGTAGGTGCTGCTGTTTTCGCGGATGCTGCGCGTAGCCGTAAGGCGCGAGGTAAACGACTGCGCCAAGGTGCGGCGCAGCAGCATGCTTTGGCTGGCCAAGTTGCGCGTATCGGTGCCGGTAGTGAGCAGTGTTTTCTGCTGATTCTGCAGCACGGTTAGCTCGGCGCCGAACACCGGATTGGAGCGATTGAAGTACAATGTGTTGCGCAAGACCTTGTTGAGCGACAACAGTTGCTCGTCGTTGGTTTGATAGGCAAACGGGTTCAGGCGCGCCGACAAAGACTTATCGGTGGTGCGCCGATCGAGGTTGACGCTGCTAACGTTGCTGAACCGCGCCACCATGGCCCGCCAGCCGCTGCCCTCGCGCCACTCCCTAGGTGCGCCCAGCAGCAGGCGATAACCGAAGCGGTTGGTGAAGGCCGTAACATAGGTATCGGTAAACAAAAACACCTTGATGTGCGTGCGGAACACGGCATCGGGCGTGGCGGCCTCCAGAAATTCTTCCTTGTCCTGGCGGCCGTTGTTGTTCAGGTCGCCGGCGTAGTAGTGCGTGCCCAGCCCCTGCTGCCCGCTCGGTACGGGAATGAACACGTAGTCGCGCTTCGGCTCGCGGCCCGTGGCTACGTTGTACGTCAGCTCGGAGCGCACCTGCCCCTGCAGCAACGACGCGTTCCAGGCCAGCTGACCTAGGGCCGTACGTTGGCGGGCACTGTCGCGGGCCAGCAAGTCGCGGTACGTGGCCAGCAGGCTTAAATCTTGGTTGCGGCCGATGCGCGTGGTAAGCTGGCCCTGCCAGGTTTGGGCGGTGCCTCGCAGTTGCAGGGCGGTTTGCTCGGCGTTGGGCGCCCGGTCGCGGCGGTAGGTGTAATCGAGGCGGTATTTGGTGCGGGCGCTGTCCTGGCTTTGCACAAACACGGCGTGCTCGTCGAAGTAGTTGGCCGACGATAGCGAATCGCCCGAGGGCAGCGCCACGCGGTTTTTATCGAAGCGGTAGGCGTAGCCGGGAACCACCGGGCCGCGGGTGTAGCGCACGGCCCCTTCGCCGCGCGTCCAGGTAGAGCGCCGCCGCCCCGATTCGGCACCTAGGAGAAACAACGAGCCGCGCAGCTCCACGTCGCCCACGCGCTGGGCGCCATCCAACCAGTGCTGCACGCCGCTTACCTCGCCGGCGCGGTAGCGCCGGCTCACGCGGTAGCCAAAGTGGTTGTTGAGGTCCTTGGCGGCGCCTACCGAGAAGTTGAAGATGTTGTCTTCGCGTGAGAGGCGCCCGCCAATGGCGTTGCTCTGCTGCGTAGCGCCGGTGCTCCAGTTGCGGTCGAACTCAATGTCGCGATACCGGTCGATGGGCGAAAAGCGCCGGCTGGTGTACTCGTAATCCATGGAGGAGCGCAGCCGGTAGTTGCGCAGCCCCGGCACGGCCAAGGGTTTATCCTGCACCGCATACCCCACGCGCATGGAGTGGCCTTTGTCGGATTGCGGCGAAAAGCGGTTCAGGTCCAGGTCCGACGAGGCCACATCCACGAACACCGAAGTGGTGGAGTCAACCCGGAAGTTGGCGCCGGCCGAAATCAGCTGCTTTTCGAGCGGCGTCGGCAGCAGGCGCTCGGGCCGGTAGCGCCCCCGCGATACCCCGCCGATGGGCGGCACATACTCGTACACGCGGCCGTTGGCGTTGGTTTTTCCGGGGTCGGTGCTCAGCACGTAATCGGCGTTGCCCTCACCTACATCAGTAAAGCGCACGTTGTACACGCTGCGCGTCGAGTCGGTTAGTAGCTCAAACACCCAGCGCTGCTCGCCGGTGGCCGGGTCGCGGTAGCGCACGCGGTTGTACTGCACTTGGCGGCGGTCGTAGCTCACGGAGTCGGCGCCCGGTGTGGCGGCAATGCTCACGTTTTCGGGCAAGCGGCGCAAAAAGTCGCGGTCGTCGTCGTCGAGCGTGAGGTTGGGCGAGTTGTCGGGGTTGTCGGCCTCGCGGTAGTAGTTGGCGTGCAGCTGCAGGCGCCCAGCCTCTTGGTAGTGGCTGAGGTGGTAGAGCGAGCGGGCGTAGTTGAAATCGGAGTACTCGTAATCGACACGAATGCGCGAGTTGCGCGTGATGAGGTGCCGCGGCGAAAACGTGAGTTCGGCCGTGTTGTAGTCAATAACATAGTCGTTATCGAAGCCGCGCACCAGCAGGCGGCCGTCGAGGTACACGCGCTCGGAGTTGGCCAGAATGATGATGAACTGCTCGCCGTTGGGCCCACGCAAGCGGTACGGACCCTGCACGTTCTCGATGGGGTCGACGGTAGTGCTGGCAAATTTACCCTTGGCCACGCCCGCCGCCACGTTGGTGGAGCTACGCCAACCGGGCCGCTGCCGAAACTGCGCCTCGGCCGCCGCACCCTGCACGTTTTTGTAGAAGCGCAGGAAGTAATCGGGCTTGTTGCGCAGCACCACGTCGCCGGCCGTAAGCGCCCAATTCGGGTGCGTAAGGGTGATGAAGATGCGGTCGAACTCCTGCAGCTGCTGCGTGTTGCCCTCGGGCTGAAACGGCACGTTCTGGTCGCTGATGGCCGCTGTAAGCCCTATTTTCTCAGTGAGTTTGCCTTCGAGCTGCAGGTTAAGCGCCGAGTTGACGAACACATTCTGGGCATTGCCAAACGAAACGCCGCGCGTGAGGTTACCCGTTTTGCTAATGCCCGGCGTGACTAAAATCTGCTCCTGCTGACCTAGGCCCGCGTAGCCCATAAATGGGCGGTTGTTAAAGCTGATGGTGTCCATCTGCTCCCTGGGCCGACGGGCGACCGGCGCACCTAGGCGCAGGGGCAGCACGCGGTAGCACACCAGCACCGAGTCGGGCCGATTGGTGGGCAGGCGCAAATCGGGCTCGTTGGGCTCGGGCGAAACAATGCGGCTGCTCGGCCACAAGATGCGGTATCGGTCGGTAGTGCGGTCGTACGCCACTGCCCGTCCCTGCACTGAAATCGATACCGACGATGGCACCACGGTCAGCGAGTCCATCAGTGCAAACTCGGTGGTGTCGCGCCCGGCGGGCACACGCACCCACACGCACCTGCGCGACGACATCACCTCCGGCCGCTGTTGCGCGTGAGCCCATGCGCTAGTTACCAGCAATGCCAGCAGCAAAAAGCAGCGTAAGTAGCAGCGTATCAGTGGCAACATAGAAAGCTCGCGGCGGAGCAGCGGCAACCCAAAGGCGAAATAACGTACGGCACGCTAACGTCGCATACAGCCGGAAAAATCCTTCGAGCGCCGAGCTTCACCGAATACTACAAGCTAGGTGCCTGCGGCAACTCGATGAAGAAGGTAGTACCTACGTCTTCCGTCGTCTCGAACCAGATTTTTCCGCCGGCACTCTCGATACCGCGCCGGGCCACGGCCAACCCAATGCCCGAGCCCTTTTCCTTCGTAGTAAAGTTAGGCTTGAACACATTTTCGCGCACATCTGCGGCAATGCCGCTCCCGTTGTCCTGAATGCTGATGCGCACCAGCCCCGCCGTGGGCAGTTGCACACGCGCCACCACCTCGGGCTTACGCGCTTCCGGCACCGACTGCAGGGCATTCAGCAGCAAATTATTGAAAGTGCGCACAATCAGGCTTTCATCGGCATACACCACCACATCCTCGCTGCCGGGCTCCACCTCCATGCGCACGTGCTGGTGCAAGGCCACGCAGCGGCGCAACACCGAGGCAATACCTAGGCGCTCGGGGCGCATGGCGGGCAGGTTGGTGAAATTGGAGAACGACGTTGCAATGTCCGTTAGCACATCAATCTGGGTAATGAGCGTCTGCGAAATGCGGCCCATCATCTCCTCAATGTTGTCGCGCTTTTCGGCCAAGGCCCGCTGCAAAAACTGCAGGCTCAGCTTCATGGGCGTAAGCGGGTTCTTGATTTCGTGGGCTACTTGCCGGGCCATTTCCCGCCACGCGGCTTCTTTCTCCTGCATGGCAAGCTCCTGCTTGCTGTCTTCGAGCTTATGGAGCATGGTGTTGTACTCGCGCACCAGCAAGCCAATCTCGTCGTTCGATTCGTAGGCCAGCGGCTCGTTCTGGCCCGTGAGCGTGGTGTGGCGCAGCTTTTCGGTAATTAGCTTGAGCGGCTGCGTGAGCACGCGCGTGGCCACAAACGTGAGGAACAAGAACAAAATGAACATCACGGTGAAGATGTTCAGGATGGTAGTCGTCAGCTCCGTTAGTTTGGTGTTCAGCTCCTTTTCCGAGTCGAAGAACGGAATGCCAACGTAGCCCAGCACCGCTCCCCCACCGACCGTAGCGGTTTGGGCACGCAGCGGCAAGTACAGCGTGTTGAACGACAACGAACCGGCGCGCTCATTGACTAAAATCCGCGGCTGCCCTCGCTCGGCCAATGCAGCCACCGCTTCGGGGTTCATCAGCTCACTTACCAATCCAGCCTCAAAAATTAGCGGTTGGCTACTTACCAGCAGCTGCCCTTTGGCATCGTACAGGTTCAGGTCGGACTCCGTCAGCGTCGATACGTTTTCGGCCAGCTCGGTCAGGCGCTCGTGGCCTTCGGGCTCGGTTAGCAGGTCGCGGTTTTTGAGCAGGGTGGCTTGGGCCAATTGGCCGCGGCGCTCGTACGTACGGCGCAAATCGCGCTTGTAAGCGTCAGTAAACAAGCTAGCCGTGGCCAAACTCACCACTAGTAGTGTTGCCAGAATACCGATGTTCAGGAACAGCTGAATTTTGGCACTAAACGTAGCGCGCAGCAACTGCGGGTTACGCCCGCGCACCAGCAGCACCACAACTCCGGCCAACACCCCACCGATGGTGTGCAGCAAAAACCAGAAGGAGAAGTTGGCCAGCCATTCGATTACTGCATACGTGGGAGTTGACACCACCACGGTGCGGTTCTGCGGTCCTTTCACACCTAGGTGGTGTCCGCCATTCAGCACCACTCCCGAGGTATACAGCCGCTCATCGTGCAGCACGGGCACGGGGAGGTTGTTTATGTAATCGAAGTCCCCCTCGCTGTACACCAGCCGATCGTACTCGTAGCCGGCATAGCTAAGTTCGTTACCTAGGCCCGGCTGAAAGTATTTCTGGTCGACAAGCAGCTCGGGCACCACGCTGTTAGCCGTAAGCTTTTTCAGAGTAAGCTGCAGCATTACGGTTGCCACGTTACCGTCCACCGTGGGCACGGGCACAAATGCTACGTAACGCCGCGTATCGAAGGAGCCGGCAGGGTTGAGCAGGTAAAGGTTAGGCAGGTCCGTCGGAATGGCTTGCCGCAGCAAGAACGGGCGCAACGCTGGCAGCCTAGGGGTGCTGGCCGGCTCATCCATCGGAATGCCGTTTGCATCGAAGAGCGTCACCTGCACCTCGTATTTATCGAAGTAACCACGCAGGTAGTATTTGGAAATCCGCTGCCGTACCAATTCCTGATCGGCAAAGGGGCTGGCCAAGCGCGTCCGCACGATGGGGTCGGCGGCGATATCGCGGGCACGCTCCACTAGCATAAACTCGCCTTGCAGATCGTTATCAACCAACAAGTTGCCCGCTAACCGCTGCTTATTTAGAATCAGCTGATCCTTGAAGTGCTGATATAAGGCCAATGAACCCAAGCTAGCACTGAGCCCTAGCATCAAAAATACAAATACATACACCCGGTACGGTAGCACCCCCGCCAGCAACCGCAACGACGAAATGCGCAGCAGCAAAAAGAAAAGCAGGGTAAGGCCAAGCAGCACCAACCACGACTCGCCTAGGGCAAAGCCTACAGGCAGAACAAGCAGGGCTGGCACACCCAGTAGCAGCAAGTGTACCGGCTTCGGCTGCGGACGCACTACAGCCATGTATAGCTGTGTGAGCAGCCAAAAGCCCAGGCAATAGCTGGCTGTGTGCAGCACAATGGCTGCACACAGCAGCAGCTTAAACTTAGAAAACTGAATGCTTTGCGTTACATCGAGCACCAATTGCGAGTTGGTAGCCGTACTCAGGTAAAACTGATACAGGAGTACTAGCAGGCCATAAAACGCCACAAAGATGACAACTGCTGTAGCCATGCGCTTAGGGTCGCCCTCTACCCTGCGCATGTATCGCAGCATGCCATACCGACGAAACAGCAAGAGCGTATACCATGCTACCACCAATAGCAACGCCGCGTTGATCAGTAAATCGCCCAGCGACGGCGACACCCACGAGGCCGCGTACACTTTAGGGTCGAATAGCGGCAGCTCAATAAAGGAAAACGGCAAGTTGAAGTGCAGCAGCAATGCCCGTAGCACTACCAAAGGCCCTACTACAGCAATTGCTCCAAGCCATGCCTTGCGCTTTTGGAACAGCTCATGCCCCAGCAGCAGCGACGCGGCAACGAACAAGCATATTCCCAGCACCAGCAGCCCCAGCGGCAGGTACTTGCCCGTAACCGGATTGGGTTGCCGGCTTTGTACCGAAAATAGGTAATGCCCTTCGTGCGAGTATAGCTTCGGAAGTTGATCGTTCTGCTCGGCGTTGGGTAGCAACTGCACATCCGAGCCCTTGAACAACGCCAGCTCAAGGCCCTCGCGCAAGTAGCGGTTGCTAATACCGTATTGCCGCTGCAGCGGAATATAGGTCAGGATTGTAAAGCTACCGGCAGGCCGCCGTATGGCCAGATACGTACCGAAGCGCATTTGCACCAGCTTATCGCGGAACGACTGCGATACATTTTGTACTTCGGGCCGAATGGTATGATCGGACCAGTAGAGCAGTTGATTTCCGCGAAATACAAATGTGGGGTAAGTAGCACCCTGCAACGTGACAAAGCTGCCTTGCCCACGTAGTAACTGCACCGCTAAGCTTTCGGCTTCGCGCTCGGCCCGCTCTTCGGCTGCCGAAAGCAATTGCTGCAGCCGTGCCATATCGGCCTGCACCAGCACGCCAGGCGCTGTAAAGTAGTTGCTTAAGAATGCTCCTGTAAAACAGAGCAAAGCCGCCAGTAGCAGTACCAGCGGTGAAAAGCGCTTCGTCACTAAAGAAACTCTAGGTATAACCTCGGCAAGATTAGAAACTTACCTAGGTATTTGGCAGCCCCTCAAGCAAAAATGCCGCCAGTAGGCGGCATTTGCATGCAAGATCAATAGGATACTGCTGCACAGTGGCGGGTAGTACGTGTGGCGAGCAAGCTTGGGTACTGCTTAGCTCTGAACTGGAATGCTTACCTAGGCTCTTACTCCAACAGCAACTAAATGGCTTGCCGGCGCTTCCGGCGCACGTTACGGTACCAGAAAAAGCCTACTATGCCACCCATGACGTACGGTGCCGCCATCATGTACAGAATCCCCTTGTTTAGGCCCGAAATGTCGTACCCATCCTTTTCGGTACGGGCCGCTTCTACATTGTTTTTACACAACGTGCATTGGGCATAGCTTGCCTGCGGTGCGAGGCCGATCAGCATCACAAACAGGATAGGCAATACGGCAACCAACATCTTTTTCATACCTCAATCAACAGCTACAGGGAAGTGAAGTTACGCGTACTCTAATGCGCGTAATACGGCGCAATCATGAAGTATACGATTACGCCCGTAATCGATACATACAGCCAAATCGGGTATGTCCAGCGCGCGATTTTGCGGTGCTTAGCAAATTGGTTGGTTACCGCAAAAAACAACGTAAACAGTACCATACCCACCGTCACAGCTGCTAGCAGAATGTGGGTGAGTAGCAGGAAGTAGTAGATGTAACGAATCAGGCCTTCGCCACCAAAGCGCGTGGTTACGGCTTGCGAGTGATACACTACATACGAAACCAAAAAGATGGAGCCCAGCACAAATGCAGCACCCATCATCGCGCGGTGCTTGGCTACATCCTTGTTGCGAATGAAATAGTAGCCCAACACCAAGCACACAGCCGTAAGCGAGTTTATCCCGGCATTAACGGCAGGCAAAAAGCTGACATCAGCCCCTTCGATGCGGAAGAGCTGCGGGAAATAATATAGCACTGCCACAGCTATCGGGATGATAGCGCCCAGTGCAATCATTACCACTTTGTACCCGCGCGGCGTTACGGGTCCGGTTATTACGCCGGTGTTAGTCGTGGTCATAGGTGTAAAGCAAAATGCGGATTTCAGTCATTAATCGATCCACATCCTTTGGATCGAGCCCATCATACACCCCGCGGATGTGCTTATCGCGGTCGACAAGCACCAGCCGCTGGCTGTGTACTAAACCAGGAGACGAGCTTATTGGTGCCGGTCCAGCTTCGGCAATTTTGTAGTCCTGCAGGGCCAACCGGTTAATGTTGTCCTTCGCTCCGGTCAGAAAATACCACTTACCAGCAATGGCTCCATACTGCTCGGCGTAATTAGCCAGTACAGCCACCGAATCGTGCTGCGGATCAACACTAAAAGATGCCAGCTTTACGCGCGGCTCCTTTCTGAATTTCTCCTGTACCCGCTGCAATTGGCTATTTAACCTAGGGCAAACTTGTGGGCAGGTGGTAAAAAAGAAGCTGGCCACATACACACTGCCTTCGAGGTTTCGCTGGGTAGTAGGTTGCCCCGATTGATTAACGAGGCGAAAATTTCCAATCCTGTGAAAAACCGTATCGCGCTGCCACTTTCCCTCTACTTGTGTCGAGTCGACACGAAGCGGGTAAAAAGTGCGCAGCGCGAAATGGTTGGTGCCGAAGCTGTACAGAAACAGAAAAGCCAGTACCGGCAAAAGCAGAAGTAGGCCCAGCACTAAAATCTTCTGGGGCCTCATGCTTTACTTGTAAGCGTTGAAGATGGCTTCGCCAACGAAGCTACCTTCAGAAACCAGAGCTACTAGTAGCCAAATAAGCAGGGCCATGGGAATCATGATCGACCAGATCAGACCCTTCGTTTCGTGGCGCAAGTGCATAAACTCGGCAACGATGAAGAAGGCTTTGAAGATCGTCAGGATGATGAAGATCGAGTTGCGCAAGGTGCTTGCGTCCATCACGAAAGCAAGCAGGAATTCGAAGGCAGTGATGCCCACAATCCACGCCAGTGCGCGCAGAATCGGCTTTACGTTAGGCTTGCCGTGTACCGCGTGACCTTCGGCGTTGTAATCGTGTTCGGGAGCGTGGTGAGCCATGATTATGACAGGATTAAAACAGCCAAATGGCTAAATGGTTGATGTTCGACGAACATGCAGCCCATTTAGCCATTCAACTATTAAGCAATTAGATCAGGTAGAAGAAGGTGAAAACGAATACCCACACCAGGTCTACAAAGTGCCAGTACAGGCCAATCTTCTCAACCATTTCGTAGTGCCCACGCTTGTGGAAGGTACCGTTGGTAGTCGCGATGAAAGCGTACACCAGCAAGCACACACCAGAGAATACGTGTGTACCGTGGAAACCCGTGATGAAGAAGAAAAGGTCAGCAAATAGCACCGGGCCGTATTGGTTCATGGTAAGGTTTGCCCCGAAGAAGCGCGAACCATCAGCCATCAGCGTGCCCTCGTCGGTGCCGCTGATGAAGTGAGCCCATTCCCAAGCTTGGCAACCCAGGAACATACCACCAAACAGGATTGTCCACAGCAGCCATTTCTGCACGTCGTCCTTATCCATCCGGTGGCCAGCCTCTACAGCCAGTACCATCGTTACCGATGACACGATGAGAATCATGGTCATCAAAGCCACGAAGGCCAGCGGGATATCATACCCGTGCAAGCCTGGGAAGGCGTTAAATACTTTTTCCGGGATGGGCCAGTAAGCAGTGCTGAACTTGAAAGCCTCGGGCGTACCGGTGTAAGCAAGGTGGCGATGACGCACCATGCCGTAGGTGGTCAGGAATGCCGCGAACGTGAATGCATCCGACAGCAGAAAGAACCACATCATCAGCTTGCCGTAGCTAGCCTTGAAAGGTTCGTTACCGCCGTCCCAGGTGCCGCTCCGCGGCGCTTCGTAAGCGGCGTTCTGCGTTGCCGTAGTGGAAATGGCCATAGTGTGCAAGAAAAACGAAATCAGTGGTTCAAAAGTAGAAACAAATACAGGTACAACCAAAGCCCACCCAGGAAGTGCCAGTAGATGGCTCCGTTGGTCATAGCCATCATTTGCCGGGAGTGAACCTGAAAGCGCAGGCTCTTAAGCAGTACTACCAGTAGGAACACCAAACCTGTGATAAGGTGAAATCCGTGTACACCCGTAAGCACATATACGAAGGAACCCGCCGGATTGCTGTCGGCACCACCGAAGAAAATCTTGCTTTGAACCAGCTCTTCCCACACTTGCCATTGACCAATCAGGAAAAGCACACCTAGGGCAAAGGTTGCCAGCATAGCCCATTGCACCCGACGCAACTCATCGCGGCGGGCCGAGAACCAAGCCAACTGCATGGCCGCGCTGCTTAGCACGATTACGGCCGAGTTGAACAGCAAACCAGAAGGTAGGTCGAATTCGAGCCAACCGCCTTCGCCCCGACGCACAATGTAAGCGCTTGTGAAGGCCGCGAACATCATGGTGATGCTGATGATCATTAGCCACAGCAAGAAGCGCAACGGGTGAATACCTAGGGCTACTTGCTTGTTATTTAACGACTCGGAAGGATGCATATCCGAAATGTTAGAGTTTGTCGATTACTAAGGCTATCTGTACAATTGGCAGATACAGAAAGGAGCCAAACATGATGCGCATGGCGGCCTTTTTAGAGCCTGTGCGCATGAGGTAAAACGTCTGCATCAAGAATAAAACTCCGCATAGCACAGCAATTACCGCCGAAGTTTTACCCGTCATACCAAACTGCATGGGTAGCAGGCTAAGCGGTATGAGCAGCAGCGTATAAGTCATGATTTGAAAGGCCGTACGTAAATCGCGTCCACCGGCTGTAGGCAGCATACGAAAACCAGCTTTGCTGTAGTCCTCATCGAGTACCCAGGCAATGGCCCAGAAGTGAGGAAATTGCCACATGAACTGGATACCAAATAGAATCCAAGCTTCCACGGTGAGCATGCCCGTAGCAGCTACCCAGCCAATCATAGGCGGCAAGCCGCCCGGTATTGCCCCTACCGCCACACAGATAGGCGAAATTCGCTTCAGCGGAGTGTAGATGAAGCCGTAGAGAATGAGTGAGAGCAGAGATATAGCTGCTGTTAGTGGATTGAAATACCACCCCAGCAGCAACAAGCCTGCAACGCCAGTAAGTACAACAAACGTCCAAGCCTCGGTAACCGACAAAACGCCTTGTGGCATCGGCCGCTTGGCTGTTCGCTTCATCAGGCGGTCCAGATCCTTTTCGTAGATCTGGTTAATGGTGTTTGCTGAACCGGTTACTAGCAAGCCGCCAAGCATTACGAGCAACGCTTCAGCCCAGTGGACACGCCACGCAAACTCATGCTGGCCAAGCATGAAGCCGATGGCAGCGGAAAACGCTACCGTGAGCGAAAGCCGGAATTTCAGAAGTTGGAAGTAGGCCCTGACCTTTGTCATCAGCAGCAAAAACAATCAAGCCGGGCATTCGGCTCCAAATGGGGCCGCAAAGTTACGCAACAACTGCCGGATGCTCGACGGGTTGCGATAACTGCGTCAGCTTTCGGTATTGCACAAACGCCAGAAATTGCACTCCGAACAAGAGCGTTCCTAGGGTAAGATGAATAGGCTGAGCTGCGGCAGGCATTGCAAAGTAGGCGAGCGTTATGCCAGCCACTATTTCGAGTAGCAGTACCGCGAGTGTAGCATAGGCCAGTTTGTTAAGCATTGACACACCCGTTTGAAACAGCTTTATGGCCGCATACACGTTGCCAATAAGCAACACCGCAGAGAAGGTTCGGTGGAACCTGAACACCCCGCCGAGTTGCGCAATCCATTGGTCGCGGTGTAGATAATTTAGCCCAAACGCTACCATGTCAATATCTTCTCTGACCTGCGTACCTAATACGATTTGCAAGAAAGTAAGAGCTGTCAGGCCAAAGAGTAATGCTGATAATCCACTAGGTAATTGCTGAAGAAATGGCATCTGAGGTGTGCTACCAGCACGCACAATAGCCCAAATTAATAAGGCTACTAAAACTAGAGCCAAGCTCATGTGGATAGTCACCATCACCGGTAGCAGATTAGTAGATACCACCAACGACCCGAGCCAGCCCTGTACGCCTACTGTAATGAAACTAAGAAACGATGCCCAGAAGATTAATGGGTCACTACGCCGATATGGCCACGCTACAACTACTGTCAGCAGAATCAGGAAACCAATAATTACACCTGTTAAGCGGTTGAGATACTCAATCCATGTTTTGACAGGGTTAAAATCAGTTTCGATATATTGATTGGGATGAGCGAAAATGTTAGCTGCCACCTCAGTAAAGCCCAAACTTTTAAGTGTGTTTGCCACACGCTCGTTTTTAGCTACCCTTTGGGCAGTGTAAACCTCCTTGTAATTAGGAGGTAATTCATTGATGTGTGTCGGCGGAACCCACTGACCAAAGCATTTTGGCCAATCAGGGCACCCCATACCGGAGCCAGTGCTCCGCACAATGCCTCCTACCAAAATCAGTATGTAAACTGCCACTAATGTAAGCGTAGCAGTAAGCGTGAATCTGCGTTCAAAAGTTGGTGTGTTCATCTAAATAGTAAAACCAGATGAGGCCGCGAAGTTCCTACCCAAAAGGTTGAAAAAGAAAAGGGAAGCCAGATTATGGCTTCCCTTTTCAATGATTGCGCAGCGTTAATTATTCCATTTCGCGCTCGTATGGCAGGTTCGAAGAAACAGTCTGCGAGTACGGGATGTGTTGCGGAATAAAGTCTTGCTCTGCACCAGGTTTGCTGTAATCATACGGCCAACGGTAGACAGCAGGAATTGCACCGGGCCAGTTACCGTGACCAGGCTCAACTGGGGTAGTCCACTCCAGCGTGTTCGAATTCCATGGGTTCTCAGTAGCCCGACGGCCACGGAAGATGCTGTAGACAAAGTTGAACAAGAAGACGAACTGTGCGAAGAAGGCAAAGATTGCCGCAATCGAAATGAACGTATTCAGGTCAGCAAACTGGTTGAAGGTTTCATACGCGGTGTAGGCGTAGTAACGGCGTGGGAAACCAGCAATACCAACGTAGTGCATCGGCAGGAACACTAAGTAAGCAGCCAATATGGTCAGCCAGAAGTGTACATAGCCTAGCTTCTCGTCCATCATACGACCAAACATCTTCGGGAACCAGTGATAAACACCAGCAAACATGCCGAAGAAGGCAGAGCTGCCCATTACCAAGTGGAAGTGAGCAACCACAAAGTAAGTGTTGTGCATCTGGATGTCCAGTGCAGCGTTACCTAGGATAATACCCGTTAGACCGCCCGAAACGAACAGCGAAACGAAACCGATAGCAAACATCATAGCAGTGGTGAAACGGATATTACCGCGCCACAGCGTAGCCAGCCAGTTAAAGGTCTTTACTGCTGAAGGTACTGCGATGATGAGCGTGAGGAACATAAACACCGATCCGAGGAAGGGGTTCATACCTGTTACGAACATGTGGTGGGCCCACACAACGAACGAGAGGAGCGAAATGCCAATCAGCGAACCAATCATGGCACGGTAACCGAAGATTGGCTTACGAGCATTCGTTGCCATTACTTCAGATACGATACCCATTGCCGGCATGATTACAATGTAAACTTCCGGGTGACCTAGGAACCAGAACAAGTGCTGGAACAAGATCGGGCTACCACCAACGTGGTTAAGAGCCTCACCACCAATGTAGATATCAGAAAGGAAGAAGCTGGTTCCGAACGAACGGTCGAAGATCAACAGCAATGCTGCTGAGAACAGTACTGGGAAGGAAAGCAGACCCAGAATAGCAGTCAGGAAGAACGACCAAATTGTCAGCGGCAGCTTAGCCATCGACATACCGGCAGTCCGTAGGTTGATAACAGTTGTGATGTAGTTAACACCACCTAGGAGCTGCGATACAATGAATAGGGCCATTGATACCAGCCACAGTGTTTGACCTGCACCCGAGCCAGGAATTGCCTGCGGCAACGCACTCAGCGGGGGATAAATCGTCCAACCAGCGGCAGCAGGGCCTGTTTCAAGGAACAGAGAAACGAACATTACAATACCCGCCAGGAAGAAGAACCAGAACGAGAGCATGTTCATGAAGCCTGATGCCATGTCGCGGGCACCAATCTGCAGGGGAATGAGGAAGTTAGAGAAGGTACCGCTCAAGCCTGCAGTCAGCACGAAAAACACCATGATAGTGCCGTGCATGGTAACCAGTGCAAGGTAAAACTCGGGGTTGAGCTTACCTCCTTCTACCCAGCGGCCCAACAAAGGCTCAAGCCAAGTAAGTTGAGCATCAGGCCAACCCAGCTGAATCCGGAACAGCGTCGAGAGCGTAGCACCGATAAAAGCCCAAGCAATACCTGAAATCAAGAATTGCTTGGCAATCATCTTGTGGTCCGTGCTGAAGACATACTTCGTTAAGAAGTTTCCTTCATCATGGTGCTCGTCGTGGTGGTCGCCGGCTACGTGATGCTGGATGTGCGGCGCACTAGTTGGCGCCGAGCCCATCGGAATATTAGATGCAGCCATCAGAAAAGCGTGCTTTTAAGTTACTCGTTAGAGGGCGGCTTTGGCCGAAACAGTAGAGGGCACTTCAGCAGCAGCCTGTGCTTGTTCAACAGATGCAGCCTTTTTCTGTTTGAAATCGGCTAGTACATCTGGGTTCTGCTCTACAAATGCCTTCTGTTGCGAATACCAGGCGATGTAGTCTTCTGGCTCGTCAACGATAATAGTCGCCTTCATAGCAAAGTGACCACGACCGCAGATCTGGTTACAGGCAATCTCGTAGTTGAAGTTCGGATTTCCTGTTTGTGCCCGCATTTCGTCAGTAGTCTTGGTTGGAGTGAACCAGAACTTGGTAGGCATGCCGGGTACGGCATACATCTGTACGCGGAAATGAGGTGCATATACAGCGTGCAACACATCGCGCGAACGGATACGCATTAAAACCGGATGGCCTTTAGGTACGTGCACTTCACCAGCTGTGAAGTCATCCATTCCACGCTGATCGTTCAAGTCGAAGCCAAACTCATTCGTAGCATCGATCAAACGGTAGTTGATGTTGCCAAGCTTTTGGTCACGACCTGGGTAGCGAACAAGGAAGTTGAACTGCTTACCCATAATCTCGACCTCGATGGCGTCTTTGGGAGCAGGTCCCATGATGTTGGTCCACTCCTTCCAACCACCAAAAATCAAACCCGACATAACAACTGCCGGAATAACCGTCCAGATGATTTCGATTTTGTTGTTGTGCGAAAAGAAGAAAGCGCGACGCCCCTCCTTATACTGGTAGCGGTAAGAGTAAACAAACAGAGCTACCTGCGTAATCACGAACACGATGCCGATAACTACCATCGTGGTCCAGAAAAGCTTCTCTGTATGCAGGCCGTGCACAGAGGCAATCGGCGGATTCATTTTGTCGTAATTATCGACAAAGGAGTAAGCAAACGCTGCGCCTCCTAAAATCAGGAACAGCAGCATTAGGATGGCATTTACTCGATTGCTAAGACCAATAGGACGGTTATAGCTACCAGAGAAAATGGAAGTGAGGATCTGAAGCCGGAATAAGAGGCCGAACACGACCAGCAGAAGCACCAGCGCCAGAAGGATACCGAGAGCAATCATTAGTTGTACGTTGTGAAAGTCAGTGGTCCGAACAGCGCGAGCTTAGGTGGTATGATGTACGCTCTCCTCTACAAAGGGATGATTAACCGGAATCAGAGAAGCTTGCGAGAGACGTTTGGTCATCAAGAGGAGGAACGAGCCGAGGAAAACCAGCGCAGTACCGATTTCTATGATAAACCCACTGTCGGCCTTCAACGTTCCGGGCATGATCATCATATAGAAGTCAAGCCAGTGGCCAATCAGCACCGCAATAGCCACAATCTTCAGCATGATCATCTGACGCTTAGCATCGCGGGTCATTAGAGCCAAGAATGGGAAAGCGAAATTGATGATCAGGTTGAAGAAGAACAACCAAGTATATTGGCCATTGAAGCCACCTAGACGTTGATTGAAGTACACCGATTCCTCGGGGAGGTTCGCGTACCAAATCAACATGAACTGTGAGAACCAGATGTAAGTCCAGAAGATGCTGAAGCCAAACATCAGCTTTCCTAGGTCATGCAGGTGGTTCGAATTCAAAAAGCGCAAGTAACCGGCTTGCTTCAGGAATATAGCACTCAGGAGAATCGCAGCAATACCTGCTACCCACCACGAAGCAAATACATACCAACCGAACATGGTTGAGAACCAGTGAGTGTCAATAGACATCACCCAATCCCAAGCAGCAATTGAAGATGTAACAGCAAACAGTACGAGGAAGAGCGCTGACACATTGATGCTCTTATCCCAGAAACCCGTACCGCCTAGTTGATCTTCTTCCAAAGAGAGCTTTCGCAAACGTTCCGAGAAAAACCACCAGATTAGTACGAACAGCACCATACGAATCACATAGAAAGGCAAGTTCAAGAAGCCTGATTTGCCAGCAATGATTGCATCGTAATTCTCAGAGCCCGGATCCATGATGCCGTGAGTACGCCAGTGGAACAGGTTGTGCCCGCTCGCGAAGAACACAATCAGCATGATCACCAAGCCAGGAAGCAACCAAGCACTGAAAGCTTCTGCAATGCGGCGAACGATGATTGACCAGCCTGCATAAGCAACAGTATTAATTGCTACGAATACTGTGCCGACAACAGAGATACCAATTAGATAAGTATTGCTTTGCCACAGGCTGGCAAACAAACGGCGAAGCCATACCGGAGCATGATCTCCACCATGCTCAACTGATGCACCAGCACCTTCTGAGGCACCATGAGCAGCAGCAGCTACTTCGTGGTGGCCGCCACCAATACCCATGGCAGCCATGATGAGACCGATGGCCATAAGCACGACCCCGGCAACAATGAACAGGATGAACCGACGGCGAGCAGCAGGCGAGAGTTCTAGAAACTCAGCCGTTACAGGTTCGTGATGATGCGTTGAAGCCATATTGATTACTCTGCCGTGCCGTTACGAGCCTCCGTGCCACCTTGGCCCGGGGTTTCCGAAGCTTTGTTAGCTTGCGCCTCACCGTAAGGCTCCTGATTTTCGGGGTTGGTTTTCTGCGTAGGGGTAAGTTCGTCTGTTACCAATTCGCTCATGCCTTCCGGACCTTTACCTTTCTGCAGTACGCGGACGTACATAGCAATTTTCCAGCGCTCCTCCGGATTGACAATTGAGCCGTGCGGCATCATCCGTCCTTTGCCCCACTGAATCACATGGTAGATGTGAGCATCATTCATGTTAACATATGCACCAGTTGAATAACTAGGTACACCTTTGAATTTAGCTCCGACAGGCCCTTGTCCGTCACCTTGCTCACCGTGGCAGTGTTGGCAGATTCGGGTATATAGAACCTTACCTTCCTCAAGGTTTTGGCGGCTATATGCCAGTGGGTTGCGCAGAGTACGCTCAGCAATACCTACACTGTCTTTCCCGATATGATTGAAGTAATCAAGCTTTCCACGCGGAACCGTAGCAATAGCAGGGTTTCGCATGTTTAAGCCCATCGGATTTACCGTATTTGCATCGTATTGTTTCAGCGGCTCGTACGGAATCGACTCGTACATCTGAGGCGCATACTCCAAGCCAGGATCGTTGGCATCGTTGCAAGCAGTAACAAGCACCGAAGCGAACAGAATGGCCGAAGCCTGGACGCCGTATTTTACTAAGTGCGTCATTATTCTTTGGTCATTTCTTTTTCGTTCACCTCAGAAGCACCGTTGCTACGCAGCAGTTGGGTGAGTTGAGCCAGATCGGTTCCTTCCTTCAGTTCGATGGCCATTACGAACTTATCATCGGTTGAACGCACATCCATTACAGGTACGCGCCAACGTGGCCAAAGCTTGCTGATGAGAAAGAAAGTAATCATCATGCCGTGAGCAGTGAAGAGAACTGTTAACTCAAAAGCTACTGGAATGAAAGCCGGAAGACCGATGTGAGGCTTACCGCCAACAATCATTGGCCAGTCGAAACCCATCATGTAGATCTGCATCCAGAGCGCAAACGACAAGCCGCACAATCCATAAAAGAAGGCAGCAATCGGCAGACGGGAGCGTTCGATACCCAAGGCATCATCAATGCCGTGAATAGGGTAAGGCGAGAAAACGTCGTAGATTTTTACGCCGGCAGCGCGAATGTTTTCAATAGCGTGCAAAAGCACGTCTTCGTCTTCGAAGATGCCGAGCGCGTACCGCTTAGTCATGCTTGTTGTAGTTTACGGGAGCAGAAGCAGGAGCACCGGTCGGACGATAGCTCGACTGTTGAGCACCGGTGTTATTACCACCGTAGGTCGGGCCGTTGTCTACACCGTATTTGAGGATGGATTTTACTTCAGCCATGTTGATCACGGGGAAGAACTTGGCAAACAGAAGGAACAAGGTGAAGAACAGGCCCAGAGTACCTACATATATACCAATGTCAATGATCGAAGGCGAGAACATTGCCCAGCTGGACGGCAAGTAGTCACGGTGCAGCGAGGTAACAATAATCACGAAGCGCTCGAACCACATACCAATGTTCACGATGATTGACAAAATGAACGTTGCGGGGATGCTGTAACGGATGCGACGGATCCATACCAACTGAGGCGAAATCACGTTGCAGGTCATCATTGACCAGTACGCCCACCAGTAAGGACCAGTAGCACGGTTGATGAAGGCGTACTGCTCGAACTCAACTTGCGAGTACCAAGCAATAAAGAACTCAGTGATATAAGCTACACCTACGATAGAGCCTGTGATCATCATGATTTTGTTCATGAGAGCAATGTGCTCTAAGGTGATATAATCCTCGAGGCGGAATACTACGCGGGTAATCAGCATGAGCGTGAGTACCATTGCGAAGCCCGAGAAGATTGCACCAGCTACGAAGTAAGGCGGGAAGATCGTAGTGTGCCAACCTGGCACTACCGAGGTAGCAAAGTCCATCGATACGATGGTGTGTACCGACAGTACAAGCGGAGTCGAGACACCAGCCAGAATAAGCGAAACAGTTTCGTAACGCGACCAGTGCTTAGCACCACCTTTCCAACCAAAGCTCAGAAGAGCGTAAGCACGACGGGCAATAGGCCCTTTAGCTCGGTCGCGGATGGTAGCGAAGTCTGGAATCAGACCGGTATACCAGAACACCAGCGAAACCGAGAAGTAAGTCGAAATAGCGAATACGTCCCAGAGCAGAGGCGAATTGAAGTTCACCCACAGAGAACCCCAGGTGTTTTGGAGTGGCAGTACCCAGTATGCGAGCCAAGGACGGCCCATGTGCAGTACAGGGAACATGGCAGCACAGATAACTGCGAAGATGGTCATTGCTTCTGCGGCCCGGTTAATGGAGGTCCGCCACTTTTGGCGGAATAGCAGAAGCACTGCTGAAATCAGGGTACCTGCGTGACCGATACCTACCCACCATACAAAGTTGGTAATGTCCCAGGCCCAGTCGACAGTCTTGTTGAGGCCCCACTCACCGATACCGTACCACAGAGTACGATAAACAGAGTAGAAGAAAATGCCCAGAAAAAACAAGGCAACGGCTAGCGCGGCCATCCAGCGGATGTTCGGCTTGGCCTCCACTTGGCGGCACACGTCCTGGGTGACGTCGTGGTACGTCTTACCGCTTGTTACGAGCGGTATACGTACAGGCGAAACGTGCTGCATATTGATCAGTTAAGAGTTTCGAGTTGACTTACGCATTGTGGGGCTCAGCCTTAGCTGCATGCTCAGCTTCAGGCGCAAAGAAGTTCGATACGTCCGTATTACGAATCTTCGTCAGATACGTAATGTTTGGCTGCGTATTGATAGCGTCAAGCACTTTAAAGCCTCGTTCACCATCCTCACGGCGCCAGATTTGCGACACACGCGAGTTCGGATCTTTCAGATCACCAAATACAATGGCTTGAGTTGGGCAAGACTGGGCGCAGGCTGTTACAACTTCACCATCAACCGGACGACGCTTCTGCTTCTTGGCTTCCAGCTTACCGAGCTGAATGCGCTGTACACAGAACGAGCACTTTTCGATAACGCCACGGGCACGCACAGTTACGTCGGGGTTCAGCACCATGCGACCTAGGTCGGTGAACATGTGGCCGTTCACGGTTTCGAACTTCTCGTTAGAGTAGTACGAGAACCAGTTGAAACGACGCACCTTATAGGGGCAGTTGTTTGCACAGTAGCGAGTACCTACGCAGCGGTTGTAGGTCATTTGATTCAGACCCTCGGTGCTGTGAGTAGTAGCAAGTACCGGGCACACTGTTTCGCAAGGAGCGTGGTTGCAGTGTTGGCACAGCATCGGCTGGAAGATAACCTGCGGATTATCCGACGGGTCTTCCATCAGCGCGTAAGTAGCCAGCTTACCTTCGGTTTCGAACGAGTCCTTATGCGTATCGGAGCTATAATAGCGGTCAATACGCAACCAGTGCATCTCGCGACGGTTGATTACTTCCTGCTTACCAACTACGGGGATATTGTTCTCAACCTGGCAACCCAACACGCACGAGCCGCAGCCAATGCATGAGTTGAGGTCGATGGCCATTGCCCAGTGGTGGTTCTTATACTCGTAATCCTGCCACAGCGAAACTTTGTTCGGTTTCTCCAATCCTTCGGGAGTGGAGATCTTATCGTACTCAGTTACGGATTTAGAATCCTTGATGTATTGAGCCAGCGTAGCTTCTTGCACTACCGGCTTGCGGTCCATAATGGTATGGTGCGTCTGCGTCTGGGCGATGGGCTGCGAGGCATCCGTTTTTTCGAGTGTTACCGGCACGTTGTACACGATAGCACCATTACGAAGCTGAGCAAGAGGGTAGGCGTTACTACCTACTTTATCCCCTACTTTGCCTGCCTTCTCACGACCATAACCGATAGCAATGCCTACCGAACCTTGAGCTTGTCCAGGCTGAATTAGCACCGGCAATTCGACGGATTTACCGTTAGCCGTTACGCGGATTACGTCACCCTGCTCCCACTCCTGCTCCTTCGCCATCGCGCGGGAAACAGAGACATAGTTGCCCCAAGTTGCCTTGGAAACTGGGTCAGGCAATTCTTGCAACCAAGGGTTGTTGGCATGCGAACCGTTGCCAACACCCACTTTCTCGTACAGAGCAAGCTCGATGCCTGAGCCAGGCTTAGCAGCTGCAATTTCACCAGCAGCCTGATCAGCCGAAATAACAGGAGCTATTTGAGTAGCCGGAGCTGGGCTGAGAGTACCAGCAGCTACGCCATCGTGTACTGCCTTATCCCAACCAGCTTGAAAGTTGCCACCTAGTACACCACGCCAGTTGTTGCGCAGGTAGTTGTAATAGGTGTTAGGGTTACCAGCCCAAACGAGCAAGCTTTCCTGTGCTTGACGAGTTTTGAACAGGGGTGTGATAACGGGTTGTGACAAGCTCAAAGCACCACGACGCGGTTCGAAGTCATTCCAGGACTCCATCCAGTTATGGTCGGGGCACTGGTACTGGCAAAGCGAGGTAGTTTCGTCCATCTTCTCATTGAACGAAATGCTCAGCAGATTTTTGTTCTGCAGGGCTTGCTTTACATCTGCGGCCAGTGGGTGGTCGTAGGCTGGGTTAGCATGATAAAAGATAACTGCACCTACTTGGCCAGCCTTCATATCAGCTACCAAGCGCGCCATACGTGCATCATCACCCTGACGCACATAGGAAGGTGCTGCAGGGTTGATTGTAGTCCCAGTGTTACCTAGAGCAGCGTTGATGGCAGTTACCAAGGTTTGGACTGCAACATCGTTCGAACCAGACACCACTAGGGCACGATTGCCAGCAGCTTTCAGTTCGTTGATAGCCTTGGTAAGTTGGGCGTTTCTATAAGAGGAAGCTGCACCACCACCAACGATACCGTTATACAGGGCGAGAGCAACCTTGCCAATCTCCGATGGTTTAACAGCTACGCGAACGTCGGCATTAGCACCAGTGAGCGACATATTTGGCTCAAACTGGAAGTGACGTGACATCGTCTTCTTAGAAGAAGAAACCTTGCGGTTTACGATGTACTGCGAAGCGTATTCTACCGGAGAAACCCACGTGCCCAGGAAGTCGGCAGCTAAGCTTACAATTACAGCAGCTTTGCTGAAGTCATAGCCTGGTACCACACCACCGTTTGCACGTAGCAAGCCCGACTGCGACACTGCATCGTACATTACGTGCTCCGTGTTTGCATAACGGCCTGCAAACTCAGCGATAACTCGCTTTGTGGTAGGGCTGATAATAGTTGGCGAAACGATTGCAATGCGACCAGTCACACCTGCAAGCTTCGTACGGATTTCTTGATCGACCTGATCTTTGTCGGCAGGTTTGCCATTGATAGCAAATGACTGCAGACGAGCTTGGTCGTACAGGTTCAGCAACGACGCCTGACCGCGAGCGGACAAACCGCCACGCGTTACCGGCGACTCCGGATTTCCTTCAACCTTGATCGGGCGACCTTCGCGCGTCTTGATCAGCACGCTGTTGTAGTCCTGACCGTTGAAATAGGTCGAAGCGTAGAAGTTAGCTATACCCGGGTCTACTTCCTCGGGCTTGTTCAGGTACGGAATGGCTTTACGGACGGGTGCTTCGCAGCTAGCCAATGTAGCGGCAGCTAGACCAAAGCCCATCAGCTTCAGGAAGTCGCGACGCGGTGCAACCGTATCATCCGTTGAGGGGTGGCTTTCCTTCACCGGCAACGTCCCGAATTCGCTCAGGGCGTTGTGCAAAAACTCCGGTGAGTTCTCGAGCTCCTCAATTCCCTTCCAGTACTTAGGCGACTCTTGCATCGTGGGTTGGGTAGTCGTATTTGGCAGAGAGTTAGGGCATCTAGTATGAAGTAGCGCTAGGCTTACTTCGTTACTTGACACCCTAGCTCAGTACTTTCTTGATTAGTAGTGGCACTTCGAGCATTCAGTGCCGCCATTCGACGACACGGTGAACGGAGCACCGGCATTAGCCTTGTCGTGCAGCTTAACCAGGTTATCGTAGTAACCGTTGCCTTTGGTATTGAGCGGCGTTTCGCGGTGGCAGTTGATGCACCAACCCATGGTTAGAGCCGAATACTGGTACACCACATCCATATTCTGGATCGGGCCGTGGCAGGTTTGGCACTCAATGCCACCTACTTGGGTATGCTGCGAATGGTTGAAGTAAGCCAGATCAGGCAGGTTGTGAACACGTACCCACTGAATCGGCTGGTTGCGCTGAATAGCGCGATAAATCTTCTTAATTTCCGGCGAAGTCGTTTTGATCTGCGAGTGACAGTTCATACAGATGTTAGCCGAAGGAATATTAGCCGACTTGCTCTTATATACAGAGGTGTGGCAGTATGCGCAGTTGATCTGGTGCTCACCGGCGTGCAGCTTGTGCGAGAAGGCGATAGGCTGCGAAGGCTGATAGCCTTGTTGCAGACCGATGGCCATCAGACCTTGGATAGATTCGTAGAGAACCACGAGCACGAACAGCGTACCAACAATTCCTTTAAACCAACCCGACTTTAGGATAGCCATCCAATCCGTCTTCTGATCGATCATTTCTACGTCGCGGCCGTCTAGGTCTTTGCGGCCACGCAGTACATCGCGCATGATGTTGGCAATGATTACCAGCGTAACCACCAACACGATAAGCACTACGATCAGCACGATAAGTACAACGTTTACGTACTTACCTGCACCAGCAGCACTACCTTCTGCTACTTCGCCAGAAGGTTTGCCTTCCGCGCCGCGGTCATCTCCACCAACTGCAGCAGTTGCTGGCTTAGATGACTCAGCTTTGATGTAAGCGATAATCGAAGTTACCTCCTCGTCGCTCAGTGCGAAGCTGGGCATTTGTTGCTTCTGGTACTCGTTGAAGATCTTCACCGCGTACTCGTCGCCGCTGGCTACCATCTTGCTCGAATTCTGAATCCATTTGATGAGCCAGGGAAGCGGACGACGCTGATCGATACCGGCCAAAGCAGGGCCAACTACCACATCGTTGATGGCGTGGCACTGGGCACAGTTGCCTTTGAACAAGGCGTCGCCGGCCGAAATGGCTGCGGCGTCGCCAGCGGGGGCGGCACCACCCGCTGCGGCCGCCGGAGCGGCACCGGCTGTGGCGCCGGGGGTCACACCCTCCTTGCTAACTGTTGCGGCGTCCTGCGCAGCCACTTGGCCAACGGCAGTAAACGTCAGAAACAGAGCAAGAAGCCAGTGTGAAAAGGGACGTAGTCGGAAGCTACTCATTGCAAAACGTGCTGGAAAAACGTAAAAGCAGGGCGCTTTAGGGCCACAAATGTAGCCCACGATTGCCAGACCGCAAACCAGGGTTTGCTAATTTTTGGCCTATGTGCACTGCTTAGAAACATTCTAAAAAGCCTTGTCTTACACCTTATTATATATAGGTGTATAGATGCCTCCCTCAAAACATACAACTTCAGGCTAGCGCCAAGGCATCTGTATTTAGTTAACTGCCTACGCTTTTTAAGGTTTTAGAGTTGATGCTCAATAAGTTTACTTTGCCATTTTGTGCAAATTATCTTTTCACACACTTAATGAATTAAGAAATTATCTTACCTTTGCCGGCTCATTCATCGTCTCACTTACTTTTTCTCTGTTCCGCAATGGCTAACAGAAACTATGAGACCGTCTTCATCCTGACGCCCGTGCTGAACGACGCGCAGGTTCAAGAGACGATCGAGAAGTTCACTCAGGTGCTTAAGGAAAATGGCGCCGACATTCTGAATTCGGAAAGCTGGGGCTTGCGCAAGCTTGCTTATCCGATTCAGAAAAAATCGACCGGGTATTACTTCCTGGTAGAATTTGCTAGCGAGCCTACGCTGGTTGACACGTTGGAATTGGCATTCCGTCGCGATGAGCGCGTAATCCGCTTCCTCACCACTGCTCTTGATAAGCACGCTGTGACTTACAATGAGCGTCGTCGTAAGGGCGAGCTGAACCAGCAGAAAGCAAAACAATCAGAAGCAGTAGCCCAGTAACATGAGCCTCGCCAACGAACGCATCCACAAGCAGGAGCAACGCAAGAAGTACTGCCGCTTCAAGAAGGCCGGCATTCGCTACGTAGATTACAAGAACCCGGACTTCCTGCTGAAGTTCGTGAACGAGCAGGGCCGCATTCTGCCCCGCCGCATCACGGGCACTAGCCTGAAATTCCAGCGCAAAGTAGCTCAGGCCGTAGCAAAAGCTCGTCACCTGGCTCTGATGCCCTATGTGGCTGACCAGTTGAAGTAGTCCATTACCCTCTAACGACGACTGACCGAGATGGAAGTTATCCTGAAAGACGACGTAAAAGGTCTGGGCTACAAAAACGACATCGTGAAGGTGAAGCCCGGCTACGGCCGCAATTACCTGTTGCCCCAAGGTCTGGCTGTATTGGCCGACAAGACCAACAAGAAAATCGTAGCTGAGAACGTACGTCAGGCTTCGCACAAAGCCGACAAGATCAAATCTGACGCCCAGGGCCTTGCCGACCGTATTGGTGACCTGAGCATCGACATCCCTGCTAAAGTAGGTGAGTCGGGCAGGATCTTCGGCCGCGTAACGACGCTGCAGATTGCCGATGTTTTGAAGTCGAAAGGCTTCGAAGTTGACCGCAAGCGTATCAGCCTCGATTCGGATCCGGTAGCTGTAGGTGAGTACACCGCTTCGATCGATCTGCACCGCGAGGTGAAGCACAAGATCCGCGTAAACGTTGTAGCTGAGTAAGCTGCCCAACGAATCCGCAACTATCAGAAAAGCCCTGCCGTGATGGTAGGGCTTTTTCATTAGCTGGCTTCGCCAACAAAAGCTGCACCAATCCAAGTTGAAGTTTGGCCGTAAGCTGGTAGTTGCGTAGGTTGGCCTTCCGTATACGGCCTTGAAGGCTGTTTTTGCTAATGTTTCGTACTGAATTAATTCTTCGACCCGATGCGCAGCCCCTTACACAGGGAGCACGCGTGCTTACCCTAGGGTCGTGCTTTTCGGATGTTATTGGGGAGCGGCTAGCCCAGCATAAGGTGCGGACGCTAGTTAATCCGTTTGGCACCGTGTTCAATCCGCTTGCTGCGGCTCGGCTGCTTCGTGCAGTTGCTGGCGAGGAAACCGACTGGCAGCAACACTTGGTTGAAGCCCGGGGCCGCTGGCAGAGCTTTGATCTGCATGCTACCCTAGGTGCCGACTCTCCTCCCGCCCTGTTGCAACGCATCGAGCAAACCGTGCGCGAAACTGCGGAGTTCGTGCGTTCGGCAGATGTACTGATCTGGACTCTCGGCACCGCATTTGGTTACCGGCTTCAGGAAACGGGTGAGGTAGTAAACAACTGCCACAAGATTGCGGCAGAGCGCTTCGAAAAAGAGTTGCTCTCAGCGGAGGAGGTAATTACTGCGGTAACGGAGGCATATGCCTTACTACGCCAGATAAACCCCAAGCTTAAGCTAATTCTAACGGTTAGCCCCGTTCGGCATTTGCGCGATACATTACCGCTGAACGCGGTAAGCAAATCGGTGCTGCGCGTGGCCTGCCACTATTTAAGCGAACTACTGCCCGGCGCTACCTATTTTCCGGCGTACGAGTTGCTGCTCGATGATCTGCGCGATTATCGTTTCTACGGAAATGATATGCTGCATCCGTCGGAAGTGGCAGAGCAGTACATCTGGGAAAAGTTTACGGCCGTTTACTTCGATAACGCGTTCAGGCAGTTCGCCCAGGAATGGGATGGAATCCGCAGAGCACTGGAGCATCGGCCTTTCCATGTAGGAGCTCCTGAGCACCGTCATTTCTTGGAGCAAACGCAGCAGCGCCTACAGCGCTTAGCTAATCGTGTTGATGTGCGTTCCGAACTACGCGACGTGCACAAGCGCATTGTAGCCTTGCCACCGCCTCCCAAACCCATATTGCCGCCCGAGCCCGAAGACAATGAAGAGCGCATCGACATCGGAGAAGGAAGTGCACCAATAGAAGCTGCCATTCCAACAACTTCGGTTCGTCAGGAGCAAGTGCGAGAAGTGATTCCTCCCGCAGCTTCTGTGGTATGGGCCGAAGTGTTGGCAGCTGAGGAGAACGAAGAACTGGCCGATGTGCCCCCTGCTGCCGAAGTTGCCCATGAAATGGAACTGGGTGCATCTGAAGCCGGCTCTGCCAAGCGCCGCAAACGCAAGCGCGGAGGACGTAAGCACAAAAAGAAGAACCAACTACGCTCGGAGGACGCATCAGCTGACAACACGCAGGAGCTAACCGCTGAGCCTGCGCTAGCAGATGCAGCTGACAATACCGCGGAGTTAAACCCAGCCCCGGTAGTTACGCAACCAGAGCCCCCGGCGCTGGAGGCGCCTACCCCGCCGCAGCCTTCCCGCCGCGGCCGCCCGGCGCGCAAGAAGCCTGCTTTATATGCCGAGCCTCAGCCTGAAGCCCAAGCCGAGCAACACATTACTGAGCTTACGCCGCCCGTTGCGGTTGATGCATCGCCTATAACAGAGGCTGCTCCTGCGGAGGGATCTGCTATTGAGCCAACAGAACCCGAGCCGCGCAAGCCCAAATCGCGGGGCCGAGCTGACCGAGGCAAGGGCAGTAGCAAGTTAATGGCAGCAGTAGAATCGGCAATTGATGCCCTGCCAACGCTTGTACCGGCAGCACCAGCAGTTGCCGAGCCAACTGCGCCGGTTGCTGAAGAAGCGGCTACACCCGCTCCTGTCACGAATCGCCGGCGCCCAGCACCTAGGCGGAAACCAGCGGCATCGGCTAAATCGCCACGGGAGGCATCCTCAGATGTAGGTGCCGCAGTCCCGGACGCAACTGCGGCACCTGCCGATGACGCAGCCCCGGCTTCGGCACCTAAACGCCGTGGCCGACCGCCGCGCCGTAAGCCGCAAGAGCCCCCTTCTAGTTAGTTAGTTGATCCAAACCCGGCCACCTAGGGCCGGGTTTGCTGTTTTTGTTGGTACGCGTACAAGCATAGTTACTGCCTTCAACCCAAGCTTTCTCCTGCTTATGGCAACGCCCGCCTCCGCTAGCCAACCAAACCGCTTAGTGCACGAATCAAGCCCGTACTTGCTTCAGCACGCCTATAACCCCGTTGACTGGTACCCGTGGGGCGAAGAGGCACTCAGACGTGCGCAAACCGAGCAAAAGCCCATCCTAGTGAGCATTGGTTATGCCGCCTGCCACTGGTGCCATGTGATGGAGCGCGAGTCGTTTGAGCACGAGCAGATAGCGCAGGTGATGAACGAGCGGTTTGTATGCATCAAGGTTGATCGGGAGGAACGGCCCGATATCGACCAAGTATATATGGATGCCATACACGCCATGGGCCTAGGTGGTGGTTGGCCGCTGAACGTGTTTCTGACTCCAGAAACAAAACCGTTTTATGGCGGCACGTACTTTCCACCCCGCAATTGGTTTGAGTTGCTGCAACAGATTGCCAATGCCTATGGCAGTGAGCACCGTGCCGAACTAGACCAATCGG
Organism: Solirubrum puertoriconensis; assembly: GCF_001483135.1. Lineage (GTDB taxonomy): Bacteria > Bacteroidota > Bacteroidia > Cytophagales > Hymenobacteraceae > Solirubrum > Solirubrum puertoriconensis. Next base: position 1,291,152 of record NZ_LNAL01000008.1, on the reverse strand, counting down.
CTGAGGAGTTTGCGCGGGTGCTGCGCGCGAACGACCTCGAGAAATACGGGGCGAAGACTAGCGCCAAGCCAGTTGCTAGGCAAGAGTTTCAAACTTTGCTGCGCAACCTAGTCAAGCGTTTCGACACGAAGCTGGGCGGCACCAAGAAGGCGCCCAAGTTCTCGATGCCAGTGATCTGGCGCTTTTTGCTGCGGGCGCATGCGCTTACCGGCAACAACGCAGCCCTGCAACAAACAAACCTTACGCTACAGGAAATAGCGTGGGGTGGCATTTATGACCAAGTAGGCGGTGGTGTTGCTCGGTATTCGGTGGATGAGGAATGGCTGGTTCCGCACTTTGAAAAGATGCTGTACGACAACGGCCAGCTCATTAGCCTGTATGCCGAAGCTTATCAGCTAACGCAGGATGAGCAATGGCGCGAGGTGGTACAGCAAACCGTAGAGTTTGTGCACCGCGAGCTAATGAGCCCCGAAGGCGGTTTTTACTCGTCGCTCGACGCCGATAGCGAGGGCGAAGAAGGTAAGTTTTACGTCTTCAGCTTGGAGCAGCTGCGCGAGGCCCTAGGTGACGAAGCCCCCTTGGCTGCCGATTACTACAACTGCACGGCTGGGGGCAACTGGGAGCATGGCAACAACATTTTGCACCGCCGGTACTCCGATGCTGCGTTTGCCGAGGTACACCAACTGACGAGCGGTGTGGTAGCCGATCTAGCTGCGGGTTGGCGTCGGAAGTTGCTTGAATACCGCAACCAACGCGTACGCCCAGGCCTCGACGACAAAATTCTGACGGGCTGGAACGCCCTGATGCTACGCGGCTTGGTTGATGCTTACCGTACTTTTCATAAGCCGCAATACCTCGAGCTGGCCCTGCAAAACGCCGAATTTATCGAGCAGAACCTACGCCGCGGGCGTGGTTTGTGGCGCAACTACAAGAACGGCCGCGCTACTATTATAGCCTTCCTGGAAGATTATGCGCTGCTTATTGATGCGTACACAGCCCTCTACGAAGCCACTTTTGCTGAACGCTGGTTGCAGCGGGCGCGTGAGCTGACGGAGTATGTACTTGAGCATTTTGCCGATGAGATTGAGTCGCACTTGTTCTACACCGATAGCACCGGCGAAGCGTTGATAGCGCGGAAGAAAGAATTGTTCGACAACGTAATACCAAGCTCAAACTCCGTGATGGCGCATAACCTGCTGCGCCTAGGTACACTGCTCGATGTGCCTGCTTGGCGCGGACGAGCTGCTGCTATGCTGGCGCTGGTACAAGACTTGGCCGTAAAGGAGCCCCAGCACCTGTGTAATTGGGCTTCGTTGTACCTCAGCCAGCTGGCCCCGTTGGCTGAAGTAGCCATTGTAGGCCCCGATGCCGAGCTTTTCCGGCGCGAGTTGAGCCGCCACAACCTGCCCAATGCTGTGCTTACGGGTAGTAGCACCACCAGCGAGCTGCCACTGCTCCTCAACCGCCATGCAGCTGATGGCAACACTACCATTTACGTGTGCTACAACTATACCTGTCAGCAGCCAGTGCACAGCGTTGCCGAAGCGTTGGCGCAAATTCATGCAGCAGCGTTGCGCGAGTAACCTTTACTTAGCCCTAGGTTCCAGCAGGCCACTCAGCGGCAAGCATATGGCTGAATAGCCATTTCAGGATGCTCCGGGTTGGGGATTGTTCTGGCGTTTGGCGGGCTATCTTTGTTATTCGCCGCTGATAGAACCGTGTCCCAAACGCACCTTTTCTCCCTGCCTCAATCCGAGCCCGCCGCAGCCGACCGCGTCACGCTTTTTGCTGACGTGATATTGCCGTTGCCGCTGCCTAAGCTCTACACTTACCGCGTACCCTTCGAGCTGAACGACCAAGTGGTAATTGGTGGGCGGGTGCTGGTGCAATTCGGCGCAAAAAAGACGCTGAGCTGCATTGTGGCGGCCGTGCACGAAACTCCGCCCAAGGATTACCAAGCCAAATACATCCTCGAGTTTATTGACGATGCGCCGGTGGTAACGCAGCCTCAGCTGAAGCTTTTTCGCTGGATTGCCGAGTACTACATATGCACCATTGGCGAGGTAATTAATGCGGCCCTGCCGTCGGCGCTAAAGCTCAGCTCCGAGTCGCGGGTGCAATTGCATCCGCAGTATGTGTCGGAAGGCACACCTTACCCACTCAGCGAGCAAGAGCAGAAGATTGTGGAGGCGCTGAGCACAGAAGATGGCAAAGCATTGACTTTTTCGGAAGTAGGCGAAATTCTAGGTATCAGCTCGTTCCACAAGGTTATCAAGAGCCTCATTCAGAAAGATGTGGTCTTTCTGTTTGAGCACATTGCCGATAAGTACGCACCCAAAGTGGTGAAGAAGGTGCGCCTCGCCCACCATTTCGTAGCTGAGGCAGCACTGGAAGGCTTGTTTGAGGGCTTAGCCAGTAAGCCGAAGCAACTGGATGTGCTGATGCGCTACATCCAGCGCGTGCCGGTGTACCAAAACGAGCACCTCAACCACAGCGGCATCGAGAAAGCGGCCCTTACCAGCTCGCCGCACCTCTCCCCTTCCGCCGTGAACACGCTCATCAAAAACGGCGTGCTCGATCAGTTCGATCAGATTGTGTCGCGCTTTCCGCTCGACGAGAACGAAGGCAACCAAATGCCTTTCGCGCTGTCGGAAGCCCAAACCAAAGCGCGCGACCAAGTGCTGGAGCTATTCGGGCAAAAGGACATTACGTTGCTGCACGGCGTAACCGGCGCCGGCAAAACCGAGATTTACATCGACTTGATCCGGAAGGCGCTGGAAGGCGGCGGACAGGTGCTGTATTTGCTGCCCGAAATTGCCTTAACGGCGCAAATCGTAACGCGCCTCATGCGCGTGTTTGGCTCGCGCCTAGGTGTGTACCACTCCAAGTTCTCCGACAACGAACGGGTGGAGGTATGGAACGGCGTGCTTTCGGGCCGTTTTCAGGTGGTAGTGGGCGTGCGCTCGGCCGTGTTTCTGCCCTTCGACAGTTTGTCGCTGATAATCGTCGACGAGGAGCACGAATCGAGCTACAAGCAGTACGACCCGGCCCCGCGCTACAACGCCCGCGAAGTGGCCCTGATGATGGGCACCTTTCAGGGCGCTAAAATCCTGCTGGGTTCGGCAACGCCGTCGGTCGAGACGTATTACCAGTGCCGCGCCGGGCGCTGGGGTTTGGTGCAACTCACCAAACGCTTTGGCGAGGCGGGTCTGCCCGAAATAGAGCTAATTGACACGCGCCGCAATGCGCAGCAAGGTCAGAAAAAACCTTCGCATCACTTTACGCCTGAGCTTACGGCGGCCATTGAAGGTCGCTTATCGCAGGGCGAGCAGGTGATTTTGTTTCAGAACCGCCGGGGTTACTCGCCCTTTATCAGCTGCCTCGATTGCGGCTGGATACCCAAGTGCAAAAGTTGCGCTGTGAGCCTCAGCTACCACAAGAACGCGCACGAGCTGCGCTGCCACTACTGCGGCCACCACGAAGCCATGCCGCGTGAGTGCCCAGCCTGCGGGTCGCGGGCTATTCGGGCCATGGGCTTTGGCACCGAGCGCATCGAAGACGACCTAAAGATTATGCTGCCCGAGGCCAACGTGCAGCGCATGGACCTAGACACCACGCGCGCTAAAAACGCCTACCAGCAAATTATCAGCGACTTTGAGCAGCAGCGCACCAATGTGCTGGTGGGTACGCAAATGGTTACCAAAGGACTAGACTTTGGCAACGTAAGCCTCGTGGGCATCATCAACGCCGATAGCATCATCCATTACCCCGATTTCCGGGCGCACGAGCGGGCTTACCAGATGTTTGTGCAGGTGAGTGGCCGCGCCGGGCGCAAGGGCAAAAAGGGCAAGGTAATCGTGCAGACCGGCGACCCGCAGCAGCCCATCTTCGACAAGGTGATGCGCAACGACTACGAGGACTTCTACGAGTACGAGATTGCGCAGCGCCGCGAGCACATGTACCCGCCGTTTGCCCGCGTTATCAAGATTACGGTGAAGCACGTGGAAGAACGAGTAGCCCTGGAGGCGGCCGTGCTGTTGACGCAGGAATTGGTGGAGCGCCTAGGTCGGGATGCCGTGCTGGGCCCCGAGGCACCGTACATTTTCCGGATTCGTAACTTCTACCTGCAGGAAATTACCATCAAGCTCAGCCGTGAGCATACGGTACTGAAGCACGCCAAAGCGCAGATATTGGAGGCCATGACGCTGGTGCGCGACGAAAAAGACTACCGCCAAGCCCGCATTGTGGCTGATGTTGACCCGATGTAGCCCCACATACCTAGGGCTGATAAACAAAAGCGCCCCGGCTGCAGAGCCGAGGCGCTTTTGTTTAGACCGGTACAGTGCGTACGACCTAGATTTCTTCGAGCAGACCGAGTACGATCAGTACGATACCGATGATGGCGAAGATCAGACCGAGCAGGCCGATGATACCGCCGAAAATGCCGAGCAGTACGCCGATCAGCAGCAGGATGATACCCAGCTTGATGTTCTTAGCCAGGGCGTTGGCATCGTCGGCCGAGGCAGCGTTCGACTGCTTCTTAAGCTCGGCTTTGGCAGCCAGCTTGTCAACTTTCTTCAGTGCCTTGGCAACAAGGGCTTTCTGCACCATGTTGGGCTTAGCAGCCGGAGCAGCGGCTACTTCGGCGCGCTCTTGCTTGGCTACTTTGGCAGCCTTGCGCGGAGCAGCAGCTTCATCTTTTACGGCAGCAGCTACCGTGGCGGCCGGCGCTACAGGCTCGTCGGCTACTACAGCTGGAGCGGTTTGCTCGGCTACCGGCGCAGCGGGCTTCACAGCTACCGAACGGTGCTGGTCGCCGTGGTACGAGCTGGTTTTGGGGAGCATGGCGTACTCGTTGCGTGCGCAGCCCGTGAGAGCAGCGGCAAACAGGGCAGCAGCAGCCATTTTCTGGAGTGCAGAGGCAAGTTGCTTCATAGTGGTTATGGGTTAAGATTGTTTTGAACCAAGGAATGGTACGTTTTCGAGCCGAAAATAGGAGTTAGCTCAGACAAAAGAAGTATTAACTATATTCTTTCTTCAATTGATTGAGGATCAATTGGGTTTTTTCTGGCGTTGGGAAGGTAACGAACGGTTTTGGCAGCAGGCGTTGTTAAACCCAAAGTTGCCGTTTTCTTTGCACGCGTCTATGCACACGGATGTCTCCTTGTTTCTGCGCAAAGCACTAGTTGCCGCTATTGCTGTGCCTGCACTGCTGCTTTCCTGCACCCAAACGCCCATTGCCGAAAGCGACGCTGCCCGCGTGGTGCAGGGCCGCACCGAGGCCACGCCCGACACAGCTGGCTACCAGCGCCGCGCCCCCCAAGACCCCAACGGCATTAGTCGCTACTATATGGGCCGGCAAATTGCCCACGTAATGGGCCACGACGGCGCCGGCTGGCTGGAGCGCCCCGATCGGGAGCAGGAAGAAGGCACCGACATTTTGCTGCGCGAGCTGAAACTAAAGCCCACCGACGTGGTAGCCGACATTGGCGCGGGCACTGGCTTTTTCACGTTTCGCATGAGCGAGTTGGTACCTCAAGGCAAAGTGCTAGCCGTAGATATACAGCCGCAGATGCTCGAAAAGCTGAAGGCAGCCAGCCAACGCCGCAAGGTTACCAATGTAGAGCCCGTGCTGGGCACCGTTAAAAACCCTAACCTGCCGGCTAGTACCGTGGATCTGGCCCTAATCGTGGATGCCTACCATGAGTTCGACCACCCCAGGGAAATGATGCGCGCCATAAAAAACTCACTGAAGCCTGGTGGCCGAGTGGCTTTGGTGGAATACCGCTCCGAAGACCCCAATGTGCCCATTAAGCGCATTCACCGCATGAGCGAGGAACAGGCCCGCCGCGAATTGCAGGCGGTAGGGCTGCAGTTTGTAGAGAACATCAAATCGTTGCCGCAGCAGCACCTCCTCATTTTCAAGCGGCCTTAAAGCACCTAGGGCTACATTCTGCTACGTTTCACCGCGCGGCCATGCTCATTGAGCGTGGCCGTGTTGTTTACAGTTGAGTACCTGGGGCCGCATTACAACGCCTGGGTTAATTTTGCCCCATGCACACCCCCGACCCACGTCAGCTTTCCATACAGGATTTTACCTACGATTTGCCAGCCGAGCGCATTGCGCCGGAACCCCTCCCCGACCGTGACTCTTCGCGGCTGCTGGTATACCGCCAAGGCGCAATTCAGAACCGCATTTTTCGAGAGCTACCCAACGAACTACCCAACGACGCGTTGCTCGTGTTCAACAACACCAAAGTGGTGCGGGCTCGGTTGTATTTGCACAAACCCACGGGCGGCCAAATTGAGCTGTTTTGCTTGGAGCCGGTAGCGCCTAGCCGCGCTATTGAGCCGGCTATGCAACAAACCGGCGAATGCGTGTGGCGCTGCCTCGTAGGCAACGGAAAGCGCTGGAAAATCGGCACCGTGCAGGCCAGTTTTACTACGCCCGATGGGCAAACGGCAGTACTGGAGGCCGAGCGCGATGCCGCCGAAGAGGGCAGTTCCCTTATCCGGTTTCGGTGGCAGCCTGCTGAGTTGCCGTTTGCGCAGGTGCTGGCTGGTGCGGGCCGCTTGCCCTTGCCGCCCTACCTCAACCGCGAAGCCAACCCTACCGACGATGAGCGGTACCAAACCGTATACGCCGCGCACGATGGCGCCGTAGCTGCTCCTACCGCCGGTCTGCACTTTACCGAGCGGGTACTGCAGGCATTGCAGGCTCGTGGCATTGGGAGTGCGCAGCTTACCCTGCACGTGGGCGCCGGTACCTTTCAGCCGGTAAAAGCGGCCCAAATGGCCGACCACGCCATGCACTCGGAGCCCATTAGCGCTACCCGCCAGGTGCTGCGCCAGCTGATAGCCCACGCACCTAGGCCCATCATTGCTGTGGGTACCACCAGCCTGCGCACACTCGAAAGTCTCTACTGGCTGGGCTGCCAGGTGGTGCGGGGCGGCAGCCTATCGGGCCAGGTACAACAGTGGGAGCCGTACGAACACACCACTGAGGTGCCTATGCAAACCGCCTTGCAGGCGTTGCTCGATGAGCTGGAGCGCCGGGGCGACGATGCCCTGCAAGCCAGTACACAGCTGCTAATTGCACCGGGGTACCGCTTCAGAGTAGTACAAGGGCTGATTACCAACTTTCATCAGCCCGAAAGTACCTTGTTGCTGCTAGTGGCCGCCTTGCTGGGGCCGGGTTGGCGCACGGTTTACGACCATGCATTGGCCAACAATTACCGCTTTTTAAGCTACGGCGATAGTTCATTGTTGCTGCCCTAGGTATCCTTGTGCCAGAGTTTGCGTAGAAAGGTCCATTCCAATCTGACCTCATCCTATGAAAAAGATACTGATGCTCCTGTCGGCCGTTGCGCTGACCAGCATTTCAGCCATGGCGCAAACCGGCACCACTACTTCGTCGTCGACAACTACCACCAGCGGTAGCACCACGGGCACCACTACTTACGGCACCACGTCGGGTTCTACCACGGGTACTACTACAGGTACTACTTCGGGTAGCTACAACACCGGTACCACGAGCGGCAGCACCACCGGCGGCACGACTACCGGCGGTACCATGACGGGCACCAGCACCACCAACGACGCCAACAGTTCGGCTACGCCCGCTACCGATTCCAACACGCCTTACGAGCGCACCAAAGCTGGCCGTATGGTAAGCAACACGGGCAGCGACGTGAAGCGCGGTGGCAAGAAAGTGGGCCGCACCGTAGGCAAAGGCGCCAAGAAAGTAGGCAAAGGCGTGAAAAAAGGCGCCAAGAAAGTAGGCAACGAAGTGGAAGACGCAGTTGATTAATAGTTGCTTCTGCCAAGCACAAAAAAGCCCCGCCGGAACGTTCCGGCGGGGCTTTTTTGTGCTTGGCTAGGTGGCTATTGGCCTACCATGAAAATAGCATTGGTGAATAACAGTTTACCAGCCTGCCAAAATCCCCGAAATAGCGGGTTGTCGCCGAGGTATACTACTTGGCCGCGGCCCATCTCCTGCACACCTAGCACCACCGTATCGTTGAGCTTGGCGCGTACTTGGCTACCTGTGAAGCCGGAAGCCGCTTGCCCTTTTTTCAGCACGCCCACGTTCCAGCTGCCTTCGCCCAAAAACTGGTAGTTGAGCGGGCTGCGCACTAAGGCGTAGTAATTGTTTGGGTAGCCAAATGCCAGCGGGTGCGTGTTGTCGAGCTCAACGCGGTACACGCTGCCTTGCACCTGCCCCTGCAACGATTCGCGCTCGGCGGTGCCGTAGCGGCGCAGCTGCCGGTACGGGTCGGGAGCGGCGCCTTTCTTGTTAGTATTGGTGCGGCTCGAGTCGGCTGGCTTTGTTTTCAGGGCAAAATCCTTTTTGCCGGCCAGGTAGCTCATGGCACCTTCCATGGCCACCAGGCGGCCACCGCTGCGCACCCAGCTTTTCAGGTTTTCGAGTTGCCGCTCGTTCAGCACATCGGCGTAGTTGCCATCGGGCAGCACCAGCACATCAAACTTGTTCAGCGGCACCGAGGCAAAGTAATCGGTGCCAATTACCGACACTGGGTAGCCCAACTGCTGCTCGAAGAAGTGCCACACCTCGCCAAATGCCGTGGCATCGGTGCCAGGGCCAGCCATAAGAGCCACATTAGGCCTCCCTACCCCGTGCACATTGCTCGAGCCTAGGTCGCTACCCTCCGAAGCAAAGCCCGTTTTCACGGCTGTGAGCTCGGCACCGACCGAGTCGGCGAGGCTGCGCACCACGGCATCGAAGCGGTTACCGAGGCCTTGGTTGTTGCCGCGGTTGATGATGAGTGTGCCAGCCTGGAATTTCTGTCCGCCGGCCTCAAAGGGCTGGTAGGCTACGCGCACGCGCACCTGGCGCTGCAGCAAAGTCGAGAGGAGGCGTGCATCGCGCAGCGAGTTCCAGCGGGCAATGTAGGCGTAGGTGGTGCCGTCGGCAGCGGGCAAGCCGCTGTTGGGCTTGCTTGCCGCGGCAGGCGCTTTGCCGCCAGACTTCAAATTGGAGGTAAGAGCGTACCCTTGCAGCCCGTAGGCGTATGGCAGCGACCAAGCCGTAATGTCGTAAGTCAGCGAATCCTCTAGGGCTGCCTGTGGCTCAAACAGCACTTTTACCAGCGTCGATTTCGGCTGGTACATGCTTATCACTACATCAGTGGGCTGCAGCGTTACGCCTTCGCGCTTGCCGTTGCTGTAGTTGTAGGCTTGGGTTTTGCGCCGTTCGCCTAAGTAGCCAAACTGTATCTGCTGGCGCTGCAGGTAATCAACCAAGGGTGCCAGTCGCTCGGGCGAGCCGCTTACCACGTAGCTCTTGTAGCGGCCGCGGGGGCGCTGGCGCGCATCCTGGTAGTACTTGTCGAACTGCTTCAGCATCTCCTGCTGGTGGTCGGCAGCAGCCCGAATGGTGGCCCAGCTGGCGGCGTGGTGGTGCGCAATGCGGTCGGCCAGCGTCAGGGTGTCGCCGTCGCTCTTAATGTACCGCACGCCCGCGCGGCCACTACCGCCCTGCTCGTACGTCATGCCGATAGCGCCGTTGAAGCTGGGCCACGTGTCGCCGTAGCTGGGCGCAAATAGGTCGTAAGTTTCGCGGCTGAAATAAAGCCAGCCGTTTTTATCGAACACCTGCCGATTGTAATCGCCGATTACGTTCTGAAACTTGCGCTGGTAGGGCGTAATATCCTCGTGAAAGGGCTTGGCCGCCGGCGAGAAATAGTAAGGCGCTTCGGCGCTCATCTCGTGAAAATCGGCGTGCACTTGCGGCAGCCATTGGTTGTACAAGGCAATGCGCTGCTGGCTTTCGCGCTGGGTTTGCCAAGCCCAATCGCGGTTCAGATCGAACATGTAGTGGTTGAAGCGGCCACCGGGCCACGGCTCGCGGTGCTCCCAGCTAAGCGGCGAGGCGTTGGCTGGCGCGCCAGCTACGCGGCCGTACCACTGCGCGTACCGCTCGCGCCCATCGGGGTTCACGCACGGGTCGATGAGCAGCACCACGCGTTCGAGCAGCGCTTGGGCCTCTTTATTCTGCGGGTTGGCAAAGTCGTAGAGCACCTGCAGCACGGCTTCGCTCGATACGGCCTCGTTGCCGTGCACGTTGTAGCTCAGCCATACTATAGCCGGCTGATCGAGGTTGGGCGTGCCGCTTTCGAGCCCGGCCCGCCGCAAGTTGCTGCGCCGAATATCATCGAGGCGCTGCAAATTACGCGCGGTGGCAATCTGTACTACTTCGAGCGGGCGGCCTTCGTAGGTGCGGCCGTAAGGCACCACGCGCATGCGGTCGGCGTTTTGCTGCACCAGGTAATCGGCGTAGCGCAGTACATCGGCATGATAGGTGAAACGGCTGCCCAACTTGTAGCCCAAAAACTGTTCGGGCGACTGCAGAGCCTGCTGCGCAAAACTGGGGGCAGCGGCTGCTATGCTCATAGCCAGCAGTCCAGCCCGCAGCAAGCGGGTAAACGGTAGAGTCATCGTGGTGCCTAGGTAGAAAAGGTGGGTAAGAATATCGGCTTGCGGCGGCCTCGCTCCGAATGTACGCTACAAGGTAACCGATGTGGTTATACCAATGCACCTAGGTAGCTTAGGGCCACAGGTGCAGGTTGCGCCTGGCTTTGCTTATGGATATTTCGCTTACCACGCCTGCTCTGCTCTTTCCGGCTTTGTCGCTGCTGTTGCTAGCCTTTACCAACCGCTTTCTGGCACTGGCCAACTTGGTGCGCACGCTTAAAGTGCAGTACGCCGAAACTCACAGCGAGCATTACATGCAGCAAATCCGCAACCTGCGGCGGCGGCTCGGCTTGGTGCGCAACATGCAGGCCGTGGGCATTGCCAGCATGTTTGGCTGCGTGTTGTGCATGTTTTTGCTCTATGCTGGCTTCGCCGACCTAGGCAAGGTTGTATTCGGCGCCAGCTTATTGGCCTTGCTCGTGTCGCTGGCGCTGTCGTTGTGGGAAATTCAGATTTCCGTAGATGCCCTTAACATCGAGCTGAACGACCTGCAGCAAAACGAACAACGGCGGCAAGCCCACGAGGCCAACCGCCGTTGATTATGTTGCTACAGCTGCGTTGCTTTACCGCAAGCCAAAGCTGGTGCCGCTGCTCGGCACAAAGTCGAGCACGATGGAATTCATACAGAAGCGCTTGTAAGTAGGCGCGGGCCCGTCGTCGAAAATGTGCCCTAGGTGCGAATCGCAGCGCCCGCACAGCACCTCGGTGCGCTCCATGCCGTGCGAGTTATCGGGTAGGTACTTCACCGATTTCGCCCGCATGGGCTCAAAGAAGCTAGGCCAGCCACAGTCGCTGGCAAACTTGGCATCCGAGCGAAACAGGGCATTGCCACACGCCGCGCAGTAGTACGTGCCGCGGCCGGTAGCATTCCAGTACTTTCCCGTAAATGCCCGCTCAGTGTCTTTGCCGCGGGCCACACGGTACACATCCGGCGACAATACCTTTTGCCACTGCCCATCGGTCAGGCGCAAGCGGGTGGTGTCGGTGCGGGAGTAGTAAGGGTTGCGCGGCGTAGCTGGCTTGGCCGCGGTAGTGGTTTTCTGTGGCTTTGTGCTGGTAGGTTTGGTTTGTGCGTTAGCCGCCGAAAACCAGCTAACCAAAAGCAGCAGTACAGCCGTACGAATTTGCATGATGCAGAAGGTGATGTTGCAATGCTTACGCAGCTGCTACCTGCACTGGTTTTAGGCCTAGGTGCTCTGGATGCCTTCGCCACGTAGGCAAGGCCACAGCCGACACTTGGCATAACAAAAAAGCCCCGCAGAAGTGCGAGGCTTTTGAGTGATTCCGCTGGGATTCGAACCCAGGACCCATACATTAAAAGTGTATTGCTCTACCAGCTGAGCTACAGAATCGGTTCCTGGCTTTGCTTGCGTGCAGAGGCATTGCTGAAACGGGGTGCAAACTTAACACAGCTCGTCGGAGATTTGCAAATCTTTTTTTTCGACAAAGCCAAGCAGGGCGACACCCGTCGTATACGAGCAGCACCATCGGCTACGGCCGCCTTACCTCACGGCATGGTCCCTTAGTCCTGCCAAGCAAAGCCCGCCGTTCGCACAGCAATAACTGCAGTTCAGCGAGTTTCGCCAACTCTCCTACTGGGCTCCTCTACCTTTGAATTGCTAATCGGCCTTGTGGTGAGGGCAATTAGCTACTAGAAAACAAAGGGTGCCAGCAAAAGGGTATTGGTGAGAATCTACTGGCACGTTGGTAAGGCCGCAGTCTCTGACTGCGGCTTTCTACTTTTTAGCCAGTTTGAGCGCCTTAATCCTGCGGCAGTTTGCTGTTCGACGACTCTTCTTCTGGTTTCTCCTTTAGCTGATACAACACGCTCTCGGCTACTCCTCGCCCAAACAAGCTAACGCCAGCGTTGAACACACCTAGGGCTACAGTGCCCGCCACTACCCAATCCTTGGTAGCGGCGCCATCCTGCATGCGCTTGCTGGCCCACTGAATCAGGCATACACCGAAGCCAATTACCATTAGCCCACTGGGAGCAAATACCAGCCATTTGATTTTGTGCGTCATATCTAATTAGGTGTTTTGATGTGCGTAACAACTCTGCGTAGAGCAGCTTGTTGCGTAGGTACGTAATCTACCTAAGTTCGGCAGCCTTTGTACCCCCGCATTATTGCTGCGACCAATTGCGTTCCTTTGCACCTTACTTCGGTTTTCAGCGCCAATGCCTGCCACTACCTTCCAACAGCTCCTCGATGCGGCCTTTCGTCAGGATGGCCCCACTTACCTGCTGCCCGACGACCTAAAGGCCTACCAAACGCTGCACCGCTCGGCTCCGGCCGAGCAGGGCTTTCGGTTTGAGCGCGTACGCCTGCTAGTGGCCATGAGCCTGATGAAGGCGCTGGCTGACCTAGGCGACCACGAAGAGAGCCGGCAGGTGATGGAGGTGTTGCACAAAGCCCTAGGTGCCCGCTCCACGCAGCAAATCGATAGCATCATTACCAAGGACGCCCACCGTTTCGAGCGACTGTACACCGATTTGTACGTGAACGAGGAAGGCAGCTTGCTGCTCAACTTGTTCGAGCGCACGCTCGATGCCGACTCCATCCCGGCTATGGATCAGGTGATGGAAGAAGCTTTGGATCTGGTTTCGGAGCTAGACTTCAACCACCAAGCCGAGGAAGACGAGGACGAGGACGAATAGTCAACAGCCGCCTACGCGTACAGCACAAAAAAGCCACCCCGGCAGCTGTCGGGGTGGCTTTTGGCTTGTAAGCACCTAGGCCGTTAGTAGCCGGGGTTCTGCGGTAGAGCGTTGCCTAGGTTGATTTCGTGCTGCGGAATGGGCATCACGAGCCTGGGCGAGTTCCACGGAATTGCGGTAGAGATGTCGCGTTGTGTGCGGCGGTAATCGTGCAAGCGGAAGCCCTCGAAGGCTAGTTCCAGTTCCCGCTCACGTAGAATCTGCGCCAAGGTGATTTGTCGCGCATTTGGATTTTTTTGAGGTTGATTCGTAGTCGGATCAATAATGGGTACGTTGTTAGCGTCCTTAAGAATCACCGGATTCAAAGAATCAGCTTGTGCTCTCGCTCTGATCCTGTTTACATCTGCCCAAGGCGATGCTCCTACTGCTGCACCTAAGCGAAAGTTGGCTTCAGCTCGGGTCAAATACAGTTCAGCAATTCGAATGATGGGTATATTCTGACCAGCAGTGTTCCACTTGTACGAACGCAATCTGCCAGCTCTACGACCTGTGCCGGTGTATATTAAACTGTTACCAATGCCTTGAGCAGAGCCACGCTGGTCCCGAACTCCATACAGCCCGGCAAAACTCTCTAGAATTTGCACATCGCCACGACCACCGAATCCTGCAGCATTGCTAGAATAAAATGTTGCTAAGCCATCGTTAGCAGCACCAGCATTATTTTGGTCGTTTTGCTGAATTTCGAACAGTGACTCTCGAGTGTTACGGTTAGTGAAGGCAGACAATACGGAGGCGTTAAGTGCAGCGCCGCTGTTCTGAATTACCTCGTTGGCAAGGTTGCGGGCTTGCGTGTAGTTGGCCTGCTGTAGGTACACCCGTGATAACAGCGCTTGCGCATCGTACACGTCGGCGCGTACGCCGTTGGCTTCGGGTAGCTTTGCAATAGCATCCTGCAAATCCTGAATGACTTGCTGGTACACGGCCGCTACCGAGGCCCTAGGTAAGCGCTGGCCTGCCTGCTCTTCGGAAGTGTTCGGCGTAAGCGACAAAGGCACGCCAGGCTGCGAAGCCGCTGTGGCAGCCTGATACTGCTGCGCGTAGAGACGTACCAAATCGAAATAAACCAACGCCCGGATGAACTTAGCTTCGCCTTCAAACTGCGCCCGGTCGTCCTCGTCGGTAACGGCCGTTGGGTTAATGGCAGCCAGAATGAGGTTAGTGAGGTTGATTGTTTGGTACGCTTGGTTGAAGGTGCGGTCGGCCTCGGTATTGAGGCTGGTCATTTCCTTGCGGGCCACCTCGCGGTAGCTCACAAAGGTGCCCTGCCAGTTTATGTTGTTTTCGGAGGCCAGCAGTTCGGGCAGCAGCAGCATGTTGGTGCCGTAGAGCTGCGGCAAATCGAGGCGAGCATAAGCACCCACCACGGCCGATTCGATGCCTTCGCGAGAGTTCAGCGCCTCGCCGGCATCAATCGACTGCTGAGGGCTAAGCTCCAGCTGATCCTTACAGCCGGTGGTAGCGCCCAGCGTGAGCAGCAAGGCCAGAGCGGCCGTGCTGCCAACAGCAGAAAATTTCATCTTAAACATGGTGGTTGCGGTTTAGAAGCCCAGGTTTACCCCTACCAGCCAGGTTTTGGCCAGCGGTGGCGTGTAGAAATCGTGTCCCAGCAGGTAGTTCGGCAAGCCAAAGGCCGTCGTGTTTACCTCGGGGTCGTACCCGGGATAGTCGGTAATGGTAATCAGGTTTTGCCCCGTCACGTAAATGCGCGCCGACTGCAAACGAGCCTTTTCGATTAGCGACTTGGGCAAAGTGTAACCCAGCGTTACGTTTTTGAAGCGCAGGAACGAACCATCGTAGATCCAACGCGAAGAAGGCTGCGTTCCGTTCGCATCGCCGAAGCTGGCGCGCGGCACATCGGTAACGTCGCCGGGTTGCCGCCAGCGGCGCAGCTGATCGACGGTTTGGTTGTCGAAGAAGTCGGCGTTTACCGACTGGAACACCCCACCGATGTTGTAAATGTCGTTGCCGTACGAGAACTGATTCAGGATGCTCAGATCGAACCCGAACGCATTGAACGTGTTGGTAAGTCCCCCCGTGAACTTGGGGTTGGGGTTACCTAGGCGCTGATCGGCGGCGGCAGTGTAGTCGTTGGTGGTGGTGCCTTCGGCTGTGTAGTAGAGCGCATCGCCGGTGGCTGGATCGGCGCCGGCAAACTTCTTACCCCAGAACACGCCGATGGGCTCGCCCTCACGCACGCGCCCTAGGTTGCGGCCGCCCGAAATAATTTCTTGGCCGTTGAGCTGCGTAACCTTATTGCGGTTGACGGAAATGTTGAAGTTGGTAGCCCACTTAAACACCTCGTTGTCGATGTTGCGCGTGTTTAGGCTTAGCTCGATGCCGCGGTTTTGCAGCTTGCCAATGTTGCGCGTAACGATGGGGTAACCACCCGTGTAGGGTAATTGCAGATCGAGCAGCAGGTCGTTGGTCTGCTTGTCGTACACGTCGATTTCGCCACCGATGCGGTTGTTCAGGAAACCGAATTCCAAACCGATGTCGGCCTGCGCGGTGTTTTCCCAAGTGAGGTTGGGGTTACCTAGGCCACTGGGTTGGATACCGGCCACGTCGGCGTACGGGATGGCCGTAAACAAGCGCCGATAGGCAAAGTTGCCCACCTCGGCGTTGCCGGTGAGGCCGTAGCTGGCGCGCAGCTTTAGGAGGCTTACCGCGGAGTTGCCTTGCAGGAAATCCTCTTCGGTAATTACCCAGCCCACCGAACCTGCCGGGAAAATACCGTAGCGGTTATCGGGGCTGAAGCGCGACGATCCGTCGACGCGGGCGCTAGCCGAAACCAAGTACTTGTTGCGGAAGGTGTAGTTGACGCGGCTGAGGTACGAAATGAAGGAGTAATCCGTACCCGAGCTTGAACCAGCAGTGATGCGTGCCGCCGAGGCAATGCGCCGGAACTGGTCGTTGGGGAAACCACGCCCCTCCGAAGCGGTTTGCCGCTGATTGAACCGCTGGAACGAAAAACCAAGCAGCGCCTCCACGGTGTGGTCGTTGCCAATGGTTTTGAAGTACGTCGCCGTTTGGTTGGTGGTGTAGTTTATCGACTGCACCTGGTTGGAGTAGCCGTAGCCGGTGGGCGCGCCATCTTCGGTGTAGCGGCCGCGAAACAGTTCTTCGTTCAGGTTCAGGAAGTCGGCCCCAATCTCCGAGCGCAGCGTAAGGCCCGAAATGGGCTGGTACTGCAAAAACGCGTTGCTGAACGAGCGGTACGTACCGGCCGTGTTTTGGGCGTTGCTAACCTCTACCAGCGCGTTGTAGTACAGCGTACCGCGGTTGAGGCCCGTGGGGTCGGTGGGGTCGTCCTTCGCCTGAATGGGCGGAATGGCGTTCAGCTGTACCGGGTTCGAGAAGGCGTTGTCATCGGGCACCCGGTTGTTCACCGAGCGCGTCAGCGACAGGTTCAGGCCGACTTTCAGTTTTTCGGTAATGGAGTGGTCGAGGTTGGTGCGGAACGAGCCCCGGCGGTAGCGGTTGCCCACAATGATGCCGGTTTGGTCGTTGTAGTTCGCACTCAGGAAGAAGCGCGTTTTGGCATCACCACCCGACACGTTCGCGTCGTACTGCTGCACGTTTCCTTTACGGAAGGCCAGTTCCGACCACGGCGTATCGAAGTTAGAGTTGTAGTCGAGTCCGCCTTCGAACTCGAATACCTCGGCAATGTCGGGGTTGGGTCCGTAGAAGAAGTTGATGTAGCCGTCGGGGTTGGCAGCCGAGTTACGAATGGCCTCGGCAAACAGCTCTTTGTACTGCTCGGCGTTCAGGAATTTGCGTAAGCGCGTGGCCTCGCTGCGGCCGTAATAATAGCCTACGTTAACTCGGGTTTGCCCTTGCCGGCCCTTCTTAGTGGTTACCAGAATAACCCCGTTGGAGGCTCGCGAACCGTAAATAGCTGAAGCCGCCGCATCCTTCAGAATGGTAATCGATTCAATGTCGTTCGGGTTCAGGTCGGCCAGCGGGTTGATGGGCTCCGTGTTGGCCAAGCCCACATCCTGCGAGGTTACGGGTATGCCATCAATCACATACAACGGCTGGTTGGAGGCCGACACCGACGATGAACCACGCACCCGAATTTGCACCGCAGCACCCAGCTTACCCGAGCCTTGGTTAATTTGCACCCCCGGCGTGCGGCCTTGCACAGCCTGCTCAAAGCTCACCACCGGCACGTTTTCAACCTCTTTCGAACCTAGCTGCGTTACGGCACCGGTGAGCTCGCGCTTGGTTTGCGTACCGTAGCCCACTACTACCGTTTCGTTCAGAAGCTGCTCGCTGCCTTGCAAACGCACGTTGATGTTCGTTTGCTCGCCCACCGGAATTGTTTGGGTGGCGAAACCTACCGAACTGATCACGATTGTAGCTCCCTGCCGCACCGTTAGCCGAAAGTTGCCATCGGCATCGGTGCTTGTACCATTAGTGGTGCCTTGCTCCAGTACCGTGGCCCCCGGCAATCCGGTGCCATCGGCCACTGCCGTTACGCGGCCGCTAACGGTACGCGTTTGGGCTTGGGCTACCACTGCCGCCGGACCCAGAAGGGCTAGCGAGAGTAGAAGTTTATGATTCATAAGGGATGGCCTTTCGGCCGGTTTGGTGAGTGAAAAAGCAAAAAAGATTAAGCCATGCGTACTGGTAAGAGGTGGAAAGGTGCCCGACACAACAGCCGCTCCGTGGCGCGGTAAACGGCATGTGCTCGTTAGTAGAGCCGGTTTTTGAAACCTATGAAGATTTCCTGCCGAGCTGAGACTAGGGAAAAGAAGGAAAAATCAGCGGTAACGCGCGGTGCTGCCGACCGGCAGAACACGCCTTCGTCAGCAACTAATATAAATATTACACAACACAATTTCACTACTAAGACAACTAGCCGATAATAATTCTATCGATATTTCTAACCTTGGCTGTAGCCCCACACACAAGCAAAATTGCCAAGCGTATTTGCATCTTGAGTATATGCTGCTACAACAGCCTACCATCACTGGCCGCTCCAAAGCACTGCACTCAGCGGGAATCAGTAGCTTACCCGGAGCCCGCTTAAAACGCGTACAATCGGCCCAATTAAGCTGCCTTGGTGGGGCATGCCGTAGAAAGCATGCAGATGGAGCACTAGCGTACGTCGTTTGGCCTGCATACCTTTACCGGGTACGGAGTAGCCGCGCTACTACCTTCGCGTAAGGTTTTTACCTTGTGGCCTACTTGTTATTTAATGGCTGAAATACAATACCTCACTACGCCCGATGCCATCCGGCAAGCTGCCGATTGGTTGCGTAATCAACCGCGCATTGCCGTCGACCTGGAGTTCGACGACATGCGTCATCACTACGGCCGCAATCTTGCCTTAATTCAAATTTTCGACGGGGCTACGGTTTACCTCATCGACCCCATTCCGCTAACCAACCCCGCCGCCGAGCTGCAGCCCCTTTGGGAAATCCTGAGCGACAGCAACGTGGAAAAGGTATTCCACAGCTGCAAGTCGGATATACTGCTGCTCGACGAGCTGTACGGCGTGCGCGTGCGCCGCATCACCGATACCAGTGTGCTGCACACGTTGCTGGCCGAGTCGGATAATAACATTGCCCTAGGTCGGCTAATCCAAAGCGAGCTGGGCATTGAGGTGGACAAGGGCGAGCAGAAATCGAACTGGCTGAAGCGCCCTCTCACCGAAGCGCAGAAGCAATACGCCGCCAACGACGTGCTGTACCTGCTAGAGCTAGCCGACCGCCTTGCTGCAAAGCTGGCCGTATTGGGCCGCACGAATTGGGCAGCTGAGGAAAACGCCATTCTGGAAGACGTACGCTACACCCGCGACGAACGCCCCTACCTGCGCATTGCCGGCAAATACCGCATTCAGCCGCACGAGCTGCCGCTTTTCCGCGACCTGTACTTGCTGCGCGACCAAGTAGCCAAGGAGCTCGACCGGCCGCCGTACATGGTGTTTTCGAACGACCGCCTTTCGGAGCTGGTGCGCGATACGCCACGTAGCACCAACGATTGGCGAGCCGCCCGTGGCCTGCACCCTGAGCTGAAGCGCGAGCCGTACATCAACCAACTGGCGGCCATGTCGCCGGATAAGTTTGTGGCCGTGCCCGAGCCGCCGCTGGCTGCCGATCAGCGCCGCTTTCCGTTCCGCCGCCGCCTCAACGGCGACCGAGCTGCCCGCGCCGATGCCCGCGAGCAGTTCCTGATGACGCTGAAAACGCACATCGCCAACGACATCAATAGCTACGTGGCCAACCTGGTACTCTCCAACCGGCTCATCGGCGACATTGTGGAGCAAGGTGCCGAGCGTGTGTTGCGCCCCTGGCAAAAGCAGTTGCTGCGCGATGCCACCCAGCGCCACAACCTCGACTACGCTTTCATCGCCGAGCCTTTCGATGCGGTGAGTGCCTAACCGGCCCTAGGTCGGTAGTACACAAACAGCGCCCGGCAGCCAAGCCGGGCGCTGTTTGTGTATTGAAATCCTGTTTAGGCTGTCATGTCGAGCGGCAGGCAAGGGCACCTAGTGACAAGCGCCTAATGCTGAAACTGGGCTTCTTCGGTAGAGCCCACCAACGCCGCCGTGCTAGCCTGCCCGCTCGACACCACGTTCTGCACGGCATCGAAGTAGCCGGTACCTACGAAGGCCTGGTGCTTTACGGCCTTGAAGCCGTGCTGCTGTAGGGCAAACTCGCGCTGTTGCAGCTCGGAGTAGCCAGCCATGCCCCGGTCGCGGTACGCTTGGGCTAGCTCGAACATGCTGGTGTTGAGCGCGTGGAAGCCAGCCAGCGTGATGAACTGAAACTTGAAGCCCATGGCAGCAAGCTCTTCGCGGAAGGTTTCCATCTGTTCCACCGTCAGCTTGGCGGCCCAGTTGAACGAGGGCGAGCAGTTGTAGGCCAGAATTTTGCCCGGGTACTTGGCATGAATGCCTTCGGCGAATTGGCGCGCCTGCTCGAGGTCGGGGTGCGAGGTTTCCATCCAGAGCATATCGGCGTAGGGCGCATAGGCTAGGCCGCGGGCAATGCAGGCCTCTACGCCGCAATGCACCCGGTAAAAACCCTCGCTGGTACGCTCGGCTTCTTGCAGCACAAAGGGCTTGTCGCGCTCATCTACATCGGAGGTGAGCAGGTCGGCGGCATCGGCATCGGTGCGGGCTACAATGAGCGTAGGCACGCCCATTACGTCGGCAGCGAGGCGGGCAGCTACCAGTTTTTGCACGGCCTCTTGGGTGGGCACCAGCACCTTGCCGCCTAGGTGGCCGCACTTTTTGGCCGACGACAGCTGGTCCTCGAAGTGCACGCCCGCGGCGCCGGCTTCAATCATCATCTTCATCAGCTCGAAGGCATTCAGGTTGCCTCCAAAACCGGCTTCGGCATCGGCCACAATGGGCACCAAGTAATTCACGCTTCCTTCGCCGCCATCTTTATTCTCTAGGTGCTGGATTTGGTCGGCGCGCAAGAGGGCGTTGTTGATGCGGCGCACAACGGCAGGCACCGAGTCGACGGGGTATAGGCTTTGATCAGGGTACATGTGGCCGGCCAGGTTAGCATCGGCTGCTACCTGCCAGCCCGAGAGATAAATGGCGTTGAGGCCGGCCTGCACCTCCTGCACGGCCTGGTTGCCGGTGAGGGCACCTAGGCCCGCCACGTAGGGCTGGGTGTGCAGCAGCTTCCAGAGCCGCTCGGCCCCGTGCCGCGCCAGCGAGTGTTCAATCTTAACGGAGCCTTGCAGCTTTACAACGTCTTCGGCGGAGTAGGGTCGCTCGATGCCTTCCCAGCGGGAGTTAGTGGCCCAGTCTTGGTTGATGGCGGCAATGCGTTCGGCGCGGTTCATATGTGTAGGGTTTTGGGTGTGGAATTGGAGAAAGGTTTGGGCAATGCGAAGCCAGACCGACGATTTCAAGCGTCGGTGAGGGATAAGCAGAAGGCGGAGGAAGCGAGGTAGCGCGCGCTGCAAGCCGCAGCCCATGGGCAGTAAAGTCAATCATCCAGCGGATTGCCGGTTACTACCCGGAGGCGCGGACCGCGAAGCCCGCGCTACGGTTCGCTAGGCCAGTGTCTCGTAGGCTGGCAGGGTCAAAAAGTCGGCGCACTTTTCGGCCAGTACCAGGCGGTCGAGCAGGTGCACGGCGGGGCGGTAATACTCCTGGTAGGTATCCTCTCCTACTTCGCGCCGCAGCTTGTCTACAATGTCCTGCAGCAGCTCGCGGTATAGCTCGGAGGTAACGTAGCGGTCATCGGCCAGCACGGTGCCGGGGGTGTGCAGCCATTGCCACAGTTGCACGCGCGAGATTTCGGCAGTGGCGGCGTCTTCCATCAGGTTGTAGAGCGGCACGCAGCCGTTGCCGCTAATCCAAGCGCCTAGGTAGCGCAGGGCAACATCAATGTTCTGGCGCATGCCAGCTTCGGTGATGGTGCCTTCGGGTGCATGCAGCAGCTCGGCGGCGGTAGGCAGCGGCTGCTCGGAGCGCGGCTTGTCAATCTGGTTCGGCTGGGCCATCAGTTTATCGAATACCTCCAGCGCTATAGGCACCAGCGCGGGGTGCGCCACCCAAGTGCCATCGTGCCCGAGGGTAGCCTCGCGCACTTTGTCGTTGTGCACCTTATCGAGGGCAATGGCATTGTCGGCGGGGTTATCCTTGATGGGAATTTGCGCGGCCATGCCGCCCATGGCGTGTACCCCTCGGCGGTGGCAGGTATCGATAACCAGGCGCACGTAGGCGGCCATGTTGGGCACCGTCATGGTTACCTGCGAGCGGTCGGGCAGGCGGTACTCGGAGCGGGCACCTAGGGTTTTAATGTAGGAGAAGATGTAGTCCCACCGACCGCAGTTAAGGCCGGCCGAGTGCTGGCGCAGCTCCCACAAAATCTCGTTGGTTTCGAAGGCGGCCGGCAGCGTTTCGATGAGCACAGTAGCCTTGATGGTGCCCTTCGGAATCCTCAGCTCCCACTGCGCAAACTCGAATACTTCGTTCCAGAGGCGCGCCTCCAGGTGGCTTTCCAGCTTCGGCAGGTAGAAGTACGGCCCGGTACCGCGAGCAATCAGCTCGTGGGCGTTATGAAAGAAGTACAGGCCAAAGTCGAACAACGCGCCGCTTACTTCTTCGCCATCTACGAGCACGTGCTTTTCGGGTAGGTGCCAGCCGCGGGGGCGCACCAGTAGTGTGGCGGTGCGCTCGTTCAGCTTGTAGGTTTTAGCGGGCGTTTCGAGCGAGATGGTGCGGCGCACGGCATCGCGCAGGTTTATCTGGCCCTGCACCACATTGTCCCAGGTGGGCGAAAGCGAGTCTTCGCAGTCGGCCATGAACACCTTGGCTCCCGAGTTCAGGGCGTTGATGATCATCTTCCGCTCGGTGGGGCCGGTAATCTCCACGCGCCGGTCGAGCAGGTCGGCGGGCAACTCGGCCACTTTCCAGTCGCTCTCGCGCAGCTGCTTGGTTTCGGGCAAAAAATCGGGCAGCTGACCAGCCGCAAACTCGGCGTGGCGTTGCTGACGGCGCTGCAACAGCTCGCGCCGGCGCCCCTCGAAGTGGCGGTGCAAAGCGGCTACAAACGCCAGGGCCGATGGCGTGAGCACCTCGGCATAAGCTGTTGTGCAACGGCCCAGCACTTTCACGCGCTCGGGGCAGAGGTAATCGGTTTTGGCGGCAACGAGCGGCTGATCAAGCGTTTCCATAGGTTTTTAGTTGGTGGGATTATGTGCAGGAAGATCTTGACCAAACATACGTGAGCGAATAAATTTTGTCAAGCGAATTTTCGCTAAAAGTAAAAAATTAGCTTTTATGTCGAATTTCACAGCATCTGAAGCAGGTTTTGTTTCTTTGTTTTCTTACTCTCCACCGCTTGCATGCTTACTCACGCACAAGTAGTCCGCTTGATTTTTGGCCTTAAGCTTCGACAGCTCCGCCAAGAGCGTGGCCTTACGCCCGCAGCCTTGTCGCAGGCCGTTGATGTGTCGGTCTCGTACCTGAATGAGATTGAAAAGGGCAAGAAGTACCCCAAGGCCGATAAGATTATGGCCTTTGCGCGGGTGCTGGGCGTGAGCTACGATGAGCTGGTGTCGTTGCACCTTGGCAAGCGCTTGGCGCCTATTTCGGAGCTGCTGCAGTCGGATGTGCTGCGCGAGTTTCCGTTGGATATGTTCGGGCTCGATCCGGCGCGGCTAATCGAGATGATATCCGACGCGCCCACGCGAGTAATGGCGTTCATCAGCACCATACTGGAGCTGGCGCGCAACTACGAAATGCGGCAGGAGAACTTTTACCTAGCCGCGCTCCGCTCCTACCAGGAAATGCACGACAACTACTTCGACGACCTCGAAGATGCCGTGCGCAGCTGCGTGGCGCGCTTCCGGCTGCGCACCGAACCGCCGTTCGATATGCACCAGCTCGAAGATTTGCTCGGCCAGGAATATCACTACCTCATCGACCGCCACACCCTAAGTGAACACCCTGAGCTGCAGGAGCTGCGCTCGGTGTACCAGCCTGCGGCGCGGCGCCTGCTGCTGCGGCCGGGCCTTTCGCGGGCGCAGGAGATGTTTGTACTGGGCCGCGAGGTGGCCTTCAACTACCTAGGGCTGAAAGAGCGGCCGTATACCAATGTGCCGTCGGCTACGCCGGGCTCGTTCGAGCAAGTGCTGAATCACTTCCGGGCTTCGTACTTCGCGGTGGCCCTGATTATGGAAGAAAGCCAGCTGGTAGCCGATTTACAGGCCCTGTTCACGACGCCGCGCTGGAATGCCGCCCTGCTCCTGGGTTTGCTCACGCGCTACGAGGTGTCGCCGGAAATGCTGCTGCAGCGCGTTACCAACTTGCTGGCGCGGCACTTCGGCATTGGCAGTTTGTTTTTCCTGCGCTTCGATCAGGAGCCCGACGCGCAGGGCTTCCGCCTCACCAAAGAGCTGCACCTCTCGCGCCTGCACAACCCACACGGCAACGAGCTGCAAGAGCACTACTGCCGCCGCTGGGTTAGTCTGTGGCTGATGGAACAGGCCCGGCAAGCGGGCAGCCCCGGCCTGCGGGTGGCCGCCCAACGCTCGCGCTACTGGCAAACGCCCGACGAGTACCTCTGCATCACGATTGCGCGTTACGATGCCTCGGGCCACGCCACCAGCGTAACTGTGGGCCTACCCGTCGACGACAACCTGCGGCAGAAAGTAGCGTTCTTGGCCGACGAGTCCATCCCGACACGCTGGGTAAACGAAACATGCGAGCGGTGCTCCATTCCGGATTGCGAAGTGCGCGCCGCTCCGCCCGTGAAGATTGTGGAGCAACAACGCAAAACCGAACTGGCCGCATCCATCGCGGCGTTGGTACAAGGCCAGTAAGCCCTAGGTGGGTAGCTGCTCGGGCATCGGCCGGAGCGGATTGGTGATGGTAGTACACGCGGCCGGGGCGGCACACGCCGTTCGCCCCTCCCCTGGGTCGCGTTAGTTTTCTTCTGATTGGCTTACCCGAATAATAAATCTGCTTTGCTGTGGCGCCGCGTAGGCTGGACACTGTTTGTCGTGCTGCTGATTGCGGGCGGTATTGGGCTGTATGGCGCCTGGCGCGTGCTGTGGCGCCCGAACGTGGAGCCTTCGCCGTTTGGCCCGGCTTACCTCTACATCCGCACTGGCGGCACTTACCAAGATGTGCTCGACTCACTCGAGCGCCACGAGCTGCTGCTGGAGCCCGCCACCTTTGCCTGGTTGGCCGAGCACAAAGGATATCCCGCGCAGGTGCGCCCCGGCCGCTATTTGCTCGAGAGCAACCTAGGCAATGCTGCGCTGCTCGAGAAGCTGATGCAGGGCCAGCAGGATACCGTGGAGTTTGTGCTCGATGCCTTTAAATACAAGCCGCAGCTGGCCCGCCAGATGCAGCGTCAGCTCGAAGCTGACTCAACCCAGCTGCGGCGCCTGCTGAATCAGCAAGCCACTTTGCAGCGGCAGTACCGCGTGGATACCACTACGGTGCTGACGCTGTTTATTCCGGGCCGGTACCGGTTTGTTTGGAACACCTCGGCCCAGCAGTTTCTCGACAGCATGGCGGCGCACCACCGGCGGTTTTGGTCGGCGGAGCGGCAGCGCCGGGCCGATTCACTGCGCCTCTCCCCTACCCAAGTGCACGTGCTGGCCAGCATTGTGCAGCGCGAAACCGCCAAGCCCGAGGACAAGCCCGTAATTGCCGGCGTGTACCTCAACCGCCTGCGCCGCGGCATGCGCCTGCAAGCCGACCCTACGCTGTTGTGGGCCATTGGCAACTTCGGCGTGAAGCGCGTGCTGAACAAGGATAAGCTGGTTGATTCGCCTTACAACACCTACAAGCAGAAAGGCCTGCCGCCCGGCCCTATTACCTCGGCCAACCGCCAGAGCCTCGATGCGGTGCTGAAGCCCGCCCAACACGACTACTTGTTCTTCTGCGCCCGTGCTGGCGGCAGTGGCTACTCCGATTTTGCCGCCTCCTACGCCGAGCACAAAAAGAACGCCCGCAAGTATCAGCGCTGGCTCGATAGCCTCAAGATTAAGCGCTAGCGCGGCTCCGGAAGCGGCAACGTACTCAGGTCGATCAGGCGCAATTGCAGTGTATCGCGGGCGGCTTGCTGCTGTCGCTGCAGCGTAGCCTGGTAACCTAGGCCGGTGTACTCGGAATGCTCGAGGTAGATGAGCGGCGAGCGAAGCAACAGCTCAGGCCAGGCAGCCACATAAGGCAAACGGCGCAACGTATCGAACTGCTGCACGCCCGCTACGCGGTAGTAATCATCGAGCAGCAGGTAGCGGTAGCCTTGCCGGCGCAGGGCTGCTAGTTGCCCTAGGTTGTTGGCGCCGGTTACGGCAATGCCATGCTCGGCAGCGGCTGGCGCCAAGCTTATGCCCACGGCAGTAGCTACTCGTGTAATCTGCTGTTGCTTGAGCCGCGTCGCTACCTGTGGGTAGCTCGATGGCGTGTAAGCTAGCACCTGTCGCTGCACCTGCCAGCCATTGTAACCTAGGGCCAGCACCAGCAAGCTTAGCGCCACGGCGCGCGGCCATTTTTGCAGCAGCACCACAGGCAAAGCGTACATCGGTATGTAGCCAAACAGCAGGCCCCGCGGCGCCTTTATCAGCAACGACATACCCGCCAAGGTGCAGGCGGCCCACACCAGCAAGTATGCCCCGATGGTAGTTGGCCGTTGGCGCAAATCGGCCCCGAACCACACCAGCGCCATGGCCAAACCCGGCAACAGCAACGGCGACTCGAAATCGGTGAGGTAGCGCAGGTAGTAAGCAAAATCGACCTGCACGGTACCCTGCCGCCCGGCCGCATTAGCTGCCGCCGGAAACATGATGACGAAGTATACTGCCGGCCAGCGCCACAGCGGCACACTCGATATCAGCCAGGCCAGTATCCCGAGCACTATAAAGGGCAACGCCACCGCCATCAGCACGCGCCACCAGTTGCCCTTGCGCCACAACAGCCCATCGGCTTGCAGCAGCTCGAGCACCAGTAGAACGGGCGTGGTAAGCAGGAATTTGTAGTTGATAGTAAGCCCTACTGCCAGCCACACCGCGGTGCGGAGCAGATTGCGCTGGGTAGGCACTTGCAGGCGGTGCCAGTGGGCACGCATCAGGCCGGCCAAAGCTAGCAGGCTTAAGGAGCTCATGGTGAAGTCGCGGCCCGAAAACGTCAGAAACACCGACGACCCCGCCAGCAGTACCAACAAAGCCGTTTCGGGACCACGCAGGCGAGCTGCCCGGGCTATCCATTGCGTCATTATACCTAGGGCGGCTACGCCTACCAAGCCATTCAGCACCAAGTACACGCGGTAGTTGGTGGTAAGCCAAGTAATGGGTGCGAAGAATAGGTAGAACCCGGGACTACCGTGGTGGAAAATGTGCCGCCAATCGAGCTGTGCTACCTCCTGAATGATTTGCCAGTTACGCACCGAGTCGTAATCGGGCAGGGCTACGGCGGGCAGGTGCCACAGCCGCAAAGCAGCCACTAGCAGCAGTGCTGGCAGCAGCCAACGCAGGTAAGTCGATGCAGTGTGCGAAGTAGCGGAAGGAGACGACACGTGGGCGAAGATGGGCATTTGCTGCCTTTCTTTGCGGCTCTTGTTCGCCTTTACCTCCTCCATATGCGCATAGTTGTGCAGCGCGTCGCGGAAGCTTCGGTTACCGTCGACGGCGAAATCACGGGACAAATTGGCGCCGGCTTGCTGGTGCTGGCCGGCTTCACCCACTCCGATGGTGCCGCCGAGCTCGATTGGATGGCCCGCAAATTGGTGCAACTACGCATCTTCAACGACGACGAAGGCAAGATGAACCGCTCGGTGCAGGATGTGGGCGGCGACTTGCTGGTGGTAAGCCAGTTTACGCTGCTGGCCGATGCCCGCAAGGGCACGCGCCCGAGCTACATTGCCGCCGCACCACCGCCCATTGCCATTCCGCTCTACGAGCAGTTTGTGCAGCAGCTCGAGCAGCTGATGGGCCGCCCCGTAGCCACCGGCCGCTTCGGCGCCGACATGAAGGTGCGCCTGCTCAACGACGGCCCCGTAACCATTGTGCTCGACACGCCTACTTCCAACAACGCTTAACCCCTAGGTGCCATGACCATCGAAGAAGCCCAGCAAACCGTTGATCAGTGGATTCAGACCACCGGCGTGCGTTATTTCAACGAGCTCACCAACATGGCGATGCTCACCGAAGAGGTTGGCGAAGTAGCCCGCATCATTGCCCGCCAATACGGCGAGCAGTCGTTCAAACCCTCTGACCGCGACAAAGTGCTGGCCGATGAGCTGGCTGACGTGCTGTTCGTGGTGATCTGCCTCGCCAACCAAACCGGCGTTAACCTCACCGAGGCCCTGCAGCGCAACCTAGAAAAGAAAACCCAGCGCGACGCCGACCGCCACAAGCAAAATGAGAAGCTAAAGTAGCACGCCGCAGCACGATGTAGCGCGGACTTTGGCTACGCCGACCTTCGGTTGTAGTCCGCGGTCCACAGGTAGTAAAACTAAAACGGCTCAGAGCACGCGCCCTGAGCCGTTGTTGTGTAAAGCTGGTTTAGCACTGCTCGTCTTGGCAAACGCGGGCTTCAGCCCGCGCTACAGCCACTATACCCGCGCTACTTCGGCCTGCAATGCCACCAGCCGGTCTTCCTTCCAGATGGGCAGTACCGCAGGGTACTCATCCACGCGCAGGCAGAACTCAAAGTCTTTGTTGGCCTCGAGCGAGTTGAGGCGCCGCACGTGGGCCGATTGCAGCAAATAACCGTGCAAATCGGCTTTGGCTTGCTGCCAGAGGTGCAGTGCGGCAATGGTAGAATCGGAGCTGCTTACGTCGAAGGTGTCGCACAGGCGCTCGGCCAAGGCACCGCCAAATACCGTGTCTTCAAGGCAAAACTTCCCTTTCCAGCCAGCGCACACCACTACTACATCCTTATGCTGCGCGCGGGCAAACTCCTCCACCGCCTGCAGGTTCAGGAAAGCCCCTACTACCACCGCATCGGCCGCCAGCGAGCGGCGCAGGGCCTGCGTGCCGTTGGTGGTGCTGATGGCAACGGCGCGGCCGCGCACTGGCAGCACGCCATCGAGGTAACCGAAGGGCGAGTTGCCTAGGTCGAAACCTTCGGCGGCACGGCCGTCGCGCTCGGCAGCTGTTAAGCACCCATGCTGCTCACCTAGGGCTTGGCACTCGGCTAGCTCAGCCACCGGAAACACGTGCGTAACGCCGCTGGCCAGTGCCGTAACAATGCTAGAAGTAGCGCGCAGGATATCAACCACCACGGCTACCCGGCCGCGCAAGTCGTACAGCGGCAACAGCTCGGGCGAAAAACAGATATCAACAGAAGGCATGCGGTAATCGAAAAAATTGCGTCATGCTAAGCGAAGTTGAAGCATCTCTACTGATAGTATTTTACTATCTCACGAACCGGTAGAGATGCTTCGACTTCGCTCAGCATGACGCTGGGATGCTCAAGATACTACGCTTCCTCCGTGCCTTTCACGAAGGGTAGCTTCGTAACGGTAGCAGGCAGGTTTTTGCCACGCACTTGTACAAAGATTTTGCTGCCCGGCGCGCTGAAGTCGGTGGCAACATAACCTAGGCCAATGCCTTTGCTCATGCTCGGCGACTGCGTGCCCGAGGTAACTTCGCCAATCTTTTCGCCGGCTTCGTTTACCAGCTCGTAGTGCGCGCGCGGAATCCCGGGGCCATCCATCACAAAGCCTACCAGCTTGCGCTGCACGCCTTGCTCCTTCTGCTGCTTCAGGGCTGCGCTGTTGGTGAACTCCTTGGTGAACTTGGTAATCCAACCCAAGCCACCTTCGAGCGGCGAGGTATTGTCGTCGATGTCGTTGCCGTAGAGGCAGAAACCCATTTCGAGGCGCAGGGTGTCGCGGGCACCTAGGCCGATGGGCTTTAGGCCGAAGGGCTTGCCGGCTTCCAAAATCTTGTTCCAGATATCGGCAGCGGCTTCGTTCGGGATGTACAGCTCGAAACCGCCGGCGCCGGTGTAGCCCGTAGCTGAGATGATTACGTTGGGGTGCCCGGCGAAAGTGCCTTGCACAAACGAGTAGTACGGAATCGACTTCAGGTCCACGTCGGTGAGGCTCTGCAGGGCATCGGCGGTTTTGGGGCCTTGCACGGCAAACAGGCTGATCTGGTCCGAAACGTTCTCCATGTCGGCGCCAAACTCCTCGTTGAAGCGGCTGATCCAGTTCCAGTCTTTCTCGATGTTGGAGGCGTTTACCACCAGCATGTAGTCCTCGTCGGCCAGCTTGTACACCAGCAGGTCATCCACGATGCCGCCTTGCTCGTTGGGCAGGCACGAGTACTGCGCTTTGCCGTCGGCGAGCTTGCTGGCGTCGTTGCTGGTTACGCGCTGGATGAGGTCGAGCGCGCGGGGGCCGCGTACCCGAAACTCGCCCATGTGCGACACGTCGAAAATGCCCACAGCCCGGCGCACGGTGTGGTGCTCGTCGAGGTCGGAGGAGTAGCGCACGGGCATGTTGTAGCCGGCGAAGGGCACCATTTTGGCGCCGAGTTGCTGGTGCACGTCGTTGAGCACGACGGTTTTCAGTTCGCTCATGTTGGGGAAAAGCTTGCGAGAATCGGTGGGAATAAGCAACCCGGCAACCTAGGCTGCCAAGCCGGCGCAAAAGTAGCCGAAAAGCTAGCCCCGCCCAATCAGTTATCTTTGCCGTAGAAAGGCAAACAACCGCATAGGCGCCGTTCTACCAGCATCACATGAGTGAAGACATCAAGCGGGAAATCGACGCAGCCCGACTCAAGCACATATTGTTCAAAGCCAAGCTGCGTTCCTTCTTGTATGGCAGTGGTAGCGACGAAGCCCCCGTGCGCGACGCCGACGTGTGTGCCCTAGGTCAGTGGATTGCTAACGTGGCCCTGCCGCAGTTTGGGCACATTCCTGAAACCCAAAAGCTCGACCGCCTGCACCGCCATTTGCACCAAGTAGCCAACCAACTCATGGACCTGCGCCAAGCAGGCCAAACCGAGCAAGCCCAGCGCGGCCTGAGCTCCATAAACCCCATTACCGACGAAGTACTGGAGCTGATCAATACCATCGAGCGAAAGTTGCGTAAAGAGGGCCGCTAGCGCTTTGCGCAGCCCCGACGCATGAAGCTCAAGCTTTCCACACGCCTGTTTATTGGCTTTTTGGCCATTGCGCTACTGTTCGTAACGGTAGTAATCGTCAACTATCAGTTGTCGCGCAAGGTGTTGCGCAACTCCGAGCGCATTGCCCAGTCGCAAAACCGCACGGCCCAATCTACGCGCATGCTCCGCCACATCGTGGACATGGAATCGGGCCTACGGGGGTATCTGCTGATAGGCAATGAAGGGTTGCTCGAATCGTACTACGAGGGCGAGCGGCAGCTCCTGGGTGCCTTTTCGCGCCTGCGCGACGAGTTTGAGCCCAACGACCCGCAGTATGCGCGTTTGTTGCGGGCGCAGGATCTGTACGAACGGTGGTCGGCTTACTCGCACCTGCTCATAACCGAAAAGCGGCAGGCCCGCCTGCGCAATGCTAAACAGGAAGGCATCGACGGCATGGAGCACCGCAGCTTGGTGGAAGACAAAACCGGCAAGCAGCTGATGGACCAAATCAGGGTGCTGTTTCGGGGTTTTGACCGCGAGGAGCTGGCCTCGCGCGAAAAGCAGCGCGAAAAGCTTGCCGACAGCATCCGCGAAACGCGCATCATATCCGTTGCCCTTACCATTTTGGCGCTGATCCTAGGTCTGATCGGGGCCATGATCATCACGCGGCTATTGGCTGGGCGCATCAACTCCATGGTGCAACTGGCCACGCGCATTGCCCATGGCGAGTACCACGTGCGCCTCGCCGATGCCGAGCAAGATGAGCTAAGCGAGCTGGCTACTTCCCTCAACTCAATGGCCGGCACGATCGAGTCGACGATTTCGCAGCTGGAGCGCCGCAACCGAGAGCTCGATCAGTTTGCCTATGTGGTATCGCACGACCTAAAAGCACCGCTCCGGGGTATCGAAAGCGCCTCGCATTGGATTGAGGAAGACATGGGCGAAAACCTGCCCGAGCACATTCGGGAGTTTCTGGTGCTGATGCGCACGCGTGTGCACCGTATGGAAAACCTCATTAGCGGCATTCTGGAGCTGGCGCGCATTGGCCGCGTGAAGGAGCAGCAAGAGCGCGTAAACCTGCGCGAGCTGCTTACCGAAATCAGCGACTCGCTGGCTCCGCCAGAGGGCTTCCGGATTGTGCTGCCTCCCTACCTGCCCACTCTTACCGCCTCGCGCGTAGAGCTGCATCAGGTGTTCAGCAACCTCATCAGCAACGCGCTAAAGTACCACCACGAACCGGCCAACGGCATGGTGCGCATTACGCTGCGCGAAAGCCCCGAGGAGTACACCTTTGCCGTAGCCGACAACGGCCCCGGCATCGCGCCGGAATACCACGAGCGGGTTTTTGTCATCTTCCAAACGCTCACCGAACGCGACACGCTGGAAAGCACCGGCGTAGGCTTGGCCATCGTGAAAAAAATCATCGAGCGGCACGGCGGCACCATTCGCCTCGAATCGAGCGAGGGCGCCGGCGCCACCTTCACATTTACCTGGCCCAAAACGTCGGCGGCACACACCGTGGCCAGTCAGCGGGCTGGCAAGGTTATCCCGTAAAGCAAAATGCCGTATAGGACTGGTGCTGCTCCACCCTCACCCAGCTCAGTAGCCCTTCCCTACCCCGATACTTATGTCTGCCGATACCCACGCCTCACCCAGCATTCTGCTCGTTGAAGACGACCAGATGGACATTATGAACGTGCAACGCGAGCTGCGTAAGCACAATATCGAAGTACCGCTGCACATTGCCCGCAATGGCCGCGAGGCGCTGTCGATGTTGCGCGGCGAAAACGGCAAGGAGCGCATCCCGAAGCCCAACGTGGTAATGCTCGACATCAATATGCCACGCATGAATGGCCTGGAGCTGCTGGAAGCTCTCCGCTCCGACACCGAATTTGTGGGCCTGAATGTGTTCATCATGACCACTTCCGACCTTGAATCGGATCGGCTGAAAGCACGCGAACTAGCCGTAAGCGGCTACATCATCAAGCCCCTAAGCTTCGATAAGTTTGGCGAAGGCGGCGCTACCGTCGATGGTTTTAGCTTGTTTCTGGATCTGCTACAGCTCAAGGAGCAACCTCACTGACCTTACTTACACCAACACAAAGGCCCGATTGGAAGTACCAATCGGGCCTTTGTGTTGGTGGGCACCTTGCTACCTAGGGGGTTTAGAGTAGTCGAAAGCCCATGCGGTGGTGCGGTGTAGGGCCATGCTCCCGAATAGCACTGCGGTGCTGTATGGTGGGGTAGCCTGCATTCTGGCCCCAACCGTAAACCGGAAACTCGGCATGCAGCTCGCGCATGCGGTCGTCGCGGAAGGTTTTGGCCAGTACCGAGGCAGCGGCAATGTTCAGGTACTTTGCATCGCCCTTTACGATGCACGTGTGCTCAATGCCCGGGTAGGCTTTGAACCGGTTGCCATCCACCACCAAATGCTCGGGCACTACACCTAGGTTGCCCACGGCGCGGTGCATAGCCAAGTAGCTAGCCTGCGCAATATTGATGCTGGCAATTTCTTCGGGCGAGGCTTCGGCTACGGCCCAGGCCACGGCCTCGCGGCAAATTAGCTCGCGCAGTTGCTCGCGTCGGCGGGCGCTTAATTGTTTTGAGTCTTTGAGACCGGGTATAGCCAAATGGGGGGGCAGAATTACGGCGGCGGCAAATACCGGCCCGGCCAGGCAGCCCCGGCCGGCTTCGTCGAGCCCGGCCTCCAAAGGCTTACCAGTATAAGAAGCAAGCAGCATAATGGCCGCAAAGCTAGGTACGAACCACGCCTAGGTAAGCACACAAAAAAATCGTCCTCCCGGCCGGCTGCCAGAAGGACGACTTGCATTGATGAGCAGCGAACAGGCAAGGCTAATGCTTGCCCGCGGTGCTGCCTAAATCTATACCGGGTTCGCCGCGGCGGCGGCCCTGGCTGTCGCGCGGGCCTTCGTCAAGCTCTCCGTCTTCGTCGGTGCTGATGTATTCGTTGGTGAGCGGACCTAGGCCGCCGGTTTGCTGTTGCAGTTCTGCTTCTACTTGGGCGTGCTTAAGGTTAAATAGCGGGTCGCCGATGTTGTTAGTGTCTTGGTTGGTAGCGCCTTTTTTCTGCGAATTGGCCATACGTACGGTATACCGACCGGGATGTGGGCGGCCGGCTGTATTAAGTTACGGCTTTACCTAATATGGAGTTAAGTCTATGTTAAGTGCCTACTAAGCCAAAACGCCGCTGCTCCGAGGAGCAGCGGCGTTTGCCGTTCATGAAAGGTTATTCCATCCACCCTAGTTCTTCACGAAGCGGCTAGTAAGCACCGAGCCCGTTGCGGTCGTTACCTTCAGCAGGTAAGTGCCTTGCGGCAGCGAGCTTACGTTGAGCTTGGTAGTAGCGGCGGCATCAAACGACTGCTTGCGCACAAACAAGCCGTTTACCGTGTACACCTCTACCATGGCGTTTTGCGAGGCAGTACCTAGGCTTACCGTCAGCTCATCGTGAGCGGGGTTGGGGTACAGCGTGAGGTTGCCCTGCGCCAGTTCTTTGCCGAACGATACCGCACGCACCGGCGAGTAAGCAGTGGTACCGTCGCGGTCAATTTGCTTCAGGCGGTAGTACACCTGCGCAGCACTCGTGCCCACGTTGGCATCGGTGTAGCTGTAGTTCTGTGGCGCCGAGGTAGTGCCGTGGCCAGCTATCTGCCCTACCTTCTCGTAGTTAACCCCGTCGATGGAGCGCTCTACCTCGAAACGGTCGTTGTTTTTCTCCTGAGCGGTTTTCCAAGTCAGCAGAGCGTCGGCGTTCAAAGATTTAGCCGTGAACTCAACCAGCTCAACGGGCAGCGGACCGTTGCGCAGCGTAATCACGCCAGCAAATTCCGACGTGTTGTATTGCACAGGGTTGGTGCTGCTCACAGCTTGGCTGGCAGTTGCCGTGAGACGCACGGTAGCGGCACCTAGGGCTGCTTGCTGCGTGGCATTCAGCGACGAGAGCGGTATAGAGAAAACAAAGCGGTTTTGGTTGTTCTCCGAGCCCGAGTTGGGTCCGCCGTTGATAGCGCCGCTGTACGAAGCTGTTTTCCCGTCGCCATCCTGCGAACTGCCCTCCGTAACTGTGGTTAAGTAAACCTGGCCTTCGCCAAAGTTGCTGGGGTCGGTAGCGGCTACGTATAGTTCGATGATTGCACCGGGAGCAGCATAACCTGTTACCTGCAGGTTGCCACCGCTGATGGTTGCCTGCGTGAACACTGGGAAGTTCAGGCCTGTGTTGCCACCCCCATCAGCGTCGGTATTGTCGTTGATCGACACCCCGTTGCCTGTGGTCGAGTTATCAGAACCTAGGTCAATAGCTAGGTCGCCGTTGTTCGAGAAGCTGTTCTGCGTGATGCGGTTGCCATTTTGGCCATTCAGCACCGTGATACCGTCGCCGATGTTGCTGGTGAAGGTGTTGCCCTGGATGGTGTTGCCGCTGCCGCTGCGCAAGCCGATGCCCGAGGTTTGCACACTACCGGTAGCATTGCCGTTGTTCTTGAACAGGTTACCCGTAATCTGATTGCTGTTGTTGGCACCGCTGATGAAGTCAATGCCGTAGCCAGCGTTGCTGAGAATCTGGTTGTTCGAGATGATGTTGCTAGCAGCTCCGTTCAACTCAATGCCATCGGCTGCAGCCCGGGTCGCATTACGGATAACGTTATCGGCAATTGTAATTCCGGTGGCGTTGTCGAGGCGCACGTTTACGCCGTTGTTGTACACCGTGCTGTTGCGTAACGACGAGCCAGTCGTGGCGGCTGCGGTAAAGTACACTGCAGGGTTGTTGCTCGTACCAGCATCAGCGTTGGTCAAACCTAGGCCTGCGAACGTGGTATTGGCTGCCGAGGTATTTAGGCCACGGCCACCACCAAAGTTGATGATTACCTCGGGGCCCGTCGTTAGCTCTGCGGCGCTTGCAATGGCATTACCGGTAACCAAGCTCTGACGACCACCATCGATAGTGGTACCGGCATCGGTAATGACAGGCAGTGGCTGGCCCGAAGGCAACGTGATGGTAGCTGAACCGCTCGCGGCACCGCCCGATACGCCGGCACGCAGACCCGCTGGTACGCCAGTGGTGCGGCCATCACTGATCATGAAGATGCTGGTTTCGCGTCCGGCTACTAGGCCCGTGCCACTTTGCGCCAGGTTGGTATTGGGCAGGGCATTGGCATTGGTAATGAATTGCGCCAGCGACCCTTGTCCAGTAGCATTAGTGTTCGATACAACATCGAAGTTGAATCCGAAGTTAACGTTAGACACCGGCGCTACCACGGCCGGAATGCTTACTTGCGCAACCGACTGGGCTTCCGTATTAGTGGTTGTAAGGTCGGCCAGCAGTTGTGAGCCGGTATTAGCCGGGGCATCGGTTTTGCTGGGCGCAACACCACCTACAACGTTGGTCGCACCGTTCACGAATGTTTGCACGGGTACTACACCAACTGCAGCGGAGTTGCGCACCGAGGTTACCGTGCTGTTTACAACACGTACCGAATAGTTGCCACTGAGCACTTGCGTAAACTGGTAGCTACCGCTTGCGTTGGTTTGCTGAGTTTCCAGAATCTCGCCCGAAGCATTGTCGTACAGCTCAACCACGGCGTTCGGACGCGCAATGGCGTTGTTAGCGAACGAGCTTGCAACGGCCGAGGTGTTGGCCTCGGTGAAGCTGCGGCCAGCACCACCACCGTAGTTCACATCGTCAAATACTACCCCTGCAATGCTAGTCGCGTTTTCAACTGAGATGGAATAGGTTGCTGGCGCTGCACTCAACTCGTTGCTATTGTCGCGGGCGCTGAACCGGAACGTAGCCGTACCAACATAGCCACTTACCGGATCAAACTGAAGCTTGTCGGCATCAGCAGCCAAGATTTCTTGCCCGATGGTCAGCGGCACGCCGTTCAGGGTAAGTACACCCTGGGTGTTAAGATCCAAGATAGATTCGATGCGGTAAGAATCGACAGTACCAGGAGCAGTATCCGAACCTGAAAGTGCCGGAATAGAAGTAGCAGCGCGGCTGTTTGCAATGCGCGTCGATACGTTATTTGCAACGGGCAGAACGTTGGCAGTGCAGTTGGCTTGGCTAGCCACCGTGGCATTTGTAACCAGTACTTCATCGAGGCGGGCCGTAGGGTTGCTCGTACCGTTTGCGGTAGTTAAGAAACCAATCTCAATACGATACACGCCAGCTTGCGTCAGGTTGAGTGTGTAGCCTGAGTTCGTGGCCGAAAGATTTGTAGCAGCTTGCAGAGTAGTGCGGTTACCGCTGGCATCAACAAGTACTACGCGGTACTGCGGCGTGTTGGTAGTTGCGGAGGCTTGTGCGCGGAATGAGAGAACCGAGTTGCCAGCCAAACGCAGGAAGGGCGTAGTGTAGGTGCTGGCAGTTGTAGAGAGCGTGCCGGTTGTGAGCGAGTTGCCTTCGGCCAATGCCGTGCTGCCCGTGAGTATGCTCACACCAGTCGATACCGGTTCGCAGTTATCGGGCACGACACGTCCTTCAAAATCTTGTGCGTAGGCCGCCGTACCAGGGTTGATGGTTTCGTTGGCTTCGTTGTTGGCTGGGTTCGAGTCTACCGTCGAAGAAGTAACAATCGAGGTGTTGGTGAACTCACCTTCACGATTGATCAGGGCGCGGATGGTGAGCGTTGCCGTTGCTCCAGCGTTAAAGGTGGTTACGCCTGATGTAATCGTCCATACCCCAGTGGCGTTGCTGTATGATGTACCCGTAGAGGCAGTGGCGCTAACAAACGTCAATCCTTGGGGCAAAGCATCCTGCACTTGTGCGTTTAGCGCCGGACTGGTGCCTAGGTTGTAGGCTGTGATGGTATAAACCACTTCATCACCAACAACGTACGGGCCCAGCACTACTTGCTGCGTTACTGCTAAGTCAGTCGCACCCACAGCAGCACCTACCGGAATGGTATAGGTAGCAGTATTTGAGGTCAGCAAGAGGTCGTCGGTAGCAGTATAAGTAAACGAAGCATTGCCAACGAAACCCGCGTTAGGATCAAAACTCAAGCGAGCAATTTCAGTGGGTGACAACGTACGCTGCCCAACCGTCGAGGTTCCGGAAATAGTAACGGTGGTGCCATTATCCTCCAAATAGCTCAATACACCACCGGCGCTAGGCACGCTAATCAGGTAGCTAACGATGGTATTATCGCCATTGGGGTCATTGGCTACTAAGCTCGGAATTGGTGTAGCAGAGCTGCCATTGCTTAGCGTAGGTGCAGTAATATTGCGAGCCACCGGCGCTTGATTGGGTACGGTGGTTACCTGCGCTGAGGCTAGGCTGCCGTTGTTGTTGGACGGCTCTTCGTCGATGCTGTTTGAGGTGTTGCGGGCAGTACCCGTAACAGTCGTGTTCGGCATCGTAAATCCTACGGTGTTGGTTACCTCTTGGCCCGAAGCGAGGTTGGACACGGTTGGCAGCGTAAGCAAACCCGTGGCGCTAACGTAGCTGCTACCGGCCGCCGATCCGTTGATGGTTACGTTAGTCAAGTTCGGAACAAGTTGCAGCGTCGGCACCACGTTGATAGCGGTGTAAGGGCCGTCGTTGTCGGTAACTACCGTATAAGAAACCGTTGACGCAGGATTGGCAATTACTGGACCACTCGCTACGGTGCTTACGTCCTGCGTGTACCACGAGAACGAATCGAAAGTGACAACCTGCAATACCGGATCGGTGCCTGTGGCATCGTTGTAATAACGAATACGCAGCCTAACGATGGGCTCGGGGAAAGTGATTATGCTGTTGCTGGTTGCAGCACCCGTGTTAACGGTGCCGGTAAGCGAATTCAGGCCAGCATCAAAGCGAGCTGCTGCGCCAGGCTTCACATCAACACTGGTTAGGGTAACAATTGTACCATCAGCACGAAAACCCTCAAACACTAAACGGTCAATCCAGGTACCGCCGGCGGGCACATTGGGCGTAACCGTTGTGTTAGCGGCCGAAATATCAATATCACCAATGCTAAGGGTGAAGCCACTCAGAGCCTTGCCAAAGTTGAAATTGGCTTCGGCCATCTTATTTGTTGCGTTGGCCTGATAGTCAGAGCTCCATGTAAGCGCCTTGCCTGGCATAGTCGGGTTCGGCTCGATGCGAAAAGCCGTTTTACCCTGCGTGCTGGCGCTGTAAGTAGAGTTGAATACAACCTCATCGGCAGTTGTGCTGCGCGCTTCGGTCCAGTCCTCTAGGTTGGTGCGCGAAGTAAAATTCAGCAAGCCACCTTTGCTCGACCCCGATTTAGCAACCGGAATTACATAGTTAGCGGGGGAACCATCCTGAGCTCCGCTGTTATCGAGTGCGCGATACTGAATTACAACCGTACCGAAAAAGTTGGCTGCGGGCGTGAATGCGAGGCGGGTTGCCTCCGTAGCCGACACTGTACGAGCTGCCGTGATAGCAACACCATCAAGTGAAAGCGTGCCACCTGTTGCCGGAGGCGTAACGCTGTAGTTTGCAACTGCACCGTCAGTATCAACACCAAACAAGCCGGGCGAAAGCGTTTGCGCGCCAAAGCCATGGGCAATCAGCACGTTGGTACGCTCAGCCGTAATCGGCTGAATATTTGCCGCCGCAGTAGCATTGGTTACATTGATGGTGTAGGTTGCGGGAGTACCTACCTCCCCTGCTTCATCAACGGCCGTGTACTGAAAGCTAACGGTGTAGTTAGCCGTAGCCGAGGCCGGATCGAAAACAAGATTGGGATACAGAAACGGATCGACCTGTTGATTCGCTGAGGTAATTTCAACAGAAGCTCCTGTAGAGATATTGTATGCATACAGTCGCCCGGTTGTAGGCAGCGTTACAAAACGATAAGCCGCCAAATCAGGCGTGCCATTCGGATCGGTAACACTCAGGTTAGCAAGCTGGAAGGGTCCAATTTCATCGGAACCCACGTTGGCGGTAACCGCGACGGGCACAGGAGGCGCCGCCTCTGCAACCAAAACACCTAAACTAGCCCAAGCCATGGCTGTGGCAGCTAAGCGTAAAAGTACTTTCATTATGGTGTGGTAATTGAGTGGATGGAACTCTTGGGTTGGCCAGAATTTGTCGTTAGGCCATCAAAAGTATTTTGCCCCCACCCTGCTTTTCGGCATTTTAACCCAAGCCGCTGTGTGGCTTAGCGAAACCGTAATTCTCCTATGCGAACGGTAGCGTTCAATCCCTCGCGTATTGAACTCCTTGCTGTGCAGCTATACAAAAGCTTATCGAACATACTGGTTTATCCAGAGCGGTTACTTTCACAGAAAAACTGACTACTTAAGCCTAAAACATCCTCCACACCCAGATTTCAATAAAACCCTCACTTATCAATCACTCGTAAGGGCCAAAAAATCAGCGCTTAACATTACCTAATTATCGAATCAAGAATATTGATATTTTGATAACTCTTCGAACATCTGCCAGTGCACTTATCAGTCTAGTTAGCTTTACCATTCCAATTACTTACCAAGCTCATGCAAGTGCTTCCCGACGAAACGCGCAACCCGTGGCAAACCCTCAGCACCGAGGCCAAGTATCAGAACCCCTGGATCAGTGTGCGTGAGGATCAGGTCATCAATCCGACTGGTGGGCGTGGCATTTACGGCGTGGTGTCGATGAAGAACAAAGCCCTAGGTATTATCCCGGTCGACGCGGAGGGCAACACCTGGTTGGTGGGCCAGTACCGCTACCCGCTCAACGAGTACTCGTGGGAAATACCCATGGGCGGCGGGCCGGTAGAACTGGACATTCTTGAATCGGCGCAGCGGGAGTTAAAGGAGGAAACCGGCATGAATGCTCGCCGCTGGACGAACATTGCCCGCCTGCATACCTCCAATTCGGTTACCGATGAAGAGGGCTTCGTATTCCTGGCCGAAGACCTGGAATACGGCGAAGTAGCGCCCGAAGAAACCGAAGAGCTACACCTCTGGAAGTTGCCCCTGGCCGAGGCCGTGCAGATGTGCATGAACAACCGCATAACCGATGCCATAAGCGTGGCCGGCTTGCTGAAGGCCGAGCGCATTTTGCGCGAGCGGCACCTAGGTTAACCACGATTTGGCGGTAAAGCTGCCGTGCCGAGAGGCACGGTTACCTTACCTTTGTGGTTATGCGTAGGCTGTTGCAATATCTGGGGCACCGCATTTACACCACGTGGGCAACCTTTTGGTTTGTGATGCCCTTTGTGGTGACGTACCCATTACAGTGGCTGCTTTCGCGTCAGCCCAAGTGGCACCGGTACCTGCACGCCCTCAACCGGGTTTGGTCTATCCTCTTTATTCGCATGTGGGGAATACCTGTTGCGGTGGTGCGCAAGCAGCCGCTCCCGGCTGGCCAACCGTGCGTGTACGTTCCCAATCACAGCTCTTATATCGACATTCCGCTGCTGTTCAAAGCCATACCGGGCCACCTGAATATCATGGGCAAAAGCTCCTTATCTAAGGTGCCGCTGTGGGGCCCCATTTTTGAGCGCGGCTACATCAGCGTTGATCGGGAAAGTCGCGTTAGCCGTGGCCGTGCGTTGGTGCAGGCTCGCCAGACGCTCGATGCAGGCCGTTCCGTTGTCATTTTTCCGGAGGGTGCCATTGCCGAAAGGCCCGGAGAGGAACTGCTCCCTTTTAAGGATGGGCCTTTTCTGTTGGCTATAGCTGCTGGTGTGCCCATTGTACCAGTAACGATGCCCTACAACCACCGCTTTATGCCCGATGTTGGTGGGCTGCGGGTACGCTATTCGCCGCTGCGCATCGTGTTGCACGCGCCAATTTCAACGCAAGGACTCACCCCCGACGATTTACCCGCGCTGAAAGAACGCGTACGTGCTATCATTGCCAGCGAATTTGACCCCAAAGCCGCAGGTGTGCCGGCTCCCAGCCCGTTTGTAAAAGTGCGCACCACACAAGCTACTGCCGAGCCAAGCAATACTTCAGTAACTCGTTAATTTTCAATCCACGACGTTAACTTTTTCGCCTCACCCGTGAGCACCGATCTAAATACCCTTCGCCAACTGGCCCACCTTGCCCGCCTTGAGTTCGACGAAAGCAACGAGCAACAGATGTTGGCCGACCTCAACAAAATTCTTGATTGGGTGGAGCAACTGCGCGCCCTCGATACCTCGACCGTGGAGCCGCTCGTGCATCTGTCGCACGAAATCAACGTGCTCCGGGCCGACAATCCCCAGAATACTATTTCCCACGCGGAGGGCTTACTCAATGCTCCCCGCAAGGATTCGGATTACTTCCGCGTGCCTAAAGTACTGGAGTAAGACGTGCGCGAACTTCCACTGGTTAAGCCAGCTACTCCGCGCGGTTTGCTATGGGGCCTACTGGGGGTGCTCTTCGCTGCGTTAGGCCTAGCACTTTACTTCTACTTTGCGGGCCCCGAGCATACTCTGCCCGTAGGCACGATTGCACAACTCACACCCGTACCAACTACCATTGCTAAGCTACCGGCAGGTACCGACACCCTCGCGCTGCCAGCCAATGCGTACTTAGTTACCCAAACCTACGACGTAGCAGGCCCTATGCTGTGGCCTGCGGCGGCGGGAGCTTGGGTAGTGTTGCTTGGTATTGGCT
The DNA here is from genome assembly GCF_001483135.1 of Solirubrum puertoriconensis. GTDB lineage: Bacteria > Bacteroidota > Bacteroidia > Cytophagales > Hymenobacteraceae > Solirubrum > Solirubrum puertoriconensis. Next base: position 1,248,839 of record NZ_LNAL01000008.1, on the reverse strand, counting down.
TAGCGGTTTGGCTAGCTGCAATCAGCCAACTAAGCCGGTTGGCGTTTGTAGCGGGCGCGGCAGCGGCCATCTTCCTGCTGATGTCGCTCAACATGGACTTGTTGGGCATATTCGGCGAGCAGGATCAGTATTTTCTGATGCTGAGCATTGCGGTATTGATCGGCGCGGCCTTTGTACTGCATGCTTTTTTAGAGGGCCTATCTTTTGGGTGGCGCCTAGTACTGTTTGCGGTACTGGTAGCAGCCCTAGGTGCCTTACTGCTTGCCAAAACCAGGCACCCAGCCAGCTTTGTGGTGCTGCACCTGGCAGCCTACGGAACCTTGGCCGGGGCAGCAGCCATTGCTCTGCTGGCAGTGTGGCTTGGGGGTGAGCTGATCTACGGCCTGCTGTGGCTGAATACGCAAGGAGCAACCCAAAAAGGCCGTTTTGGGTTGGTGCCGTTTGTGCTTTCGAGCGCCTTGCTGCTGGGCATACTGCTGATGTACTACTGGAACGCTGGCAAGTTGGCCATCCTGCCGGGCGTGTACCTCAACCCCTACTTACTGCTACTCGCGGCAGCGGCCATCGGGTGGTACACCTTGCCCCTGCGCGAACCTACTTATCGTGCGTGGGTGCCTCGCCAAGCCGCAACCTGGCTGTACGTTGCCTTGCTGCTTGTGGCAATTGGCACCTTTGGGTATGCTTCGGCAACTCTCAACGAGCCCCTGCTGCAGGCAACCCGCGACTTCGTAGCTCTGGCCCTAGGTGCCCTAGGCTTGGCGTTCTTCCTGTACGTGATGCTCAACTTCGGGACGCTTATCAAGCAACGCCTACAGGTGCACCGCGTAGCGTACGACCCACGTCGGATGCCCTTTTATATGATGTATGCGTTGGGTATTGGCATTATCGTGGTAGTGCTGATGCGCAACCAATTTGACTTGTACGACCGGGCACGCGCCGGGCAGTACATTCAGTTCGGCGACCTCACTCGCCTGCAAAGCGAGCAGCAGCCCGATAACCTGTATTTGGCGCTGCTGGCAGAACGCTACTACGCCGAGGCCGACCAACTGGACCCGCTAAATGCCCGTGCGGCCCTAGGTAGAGCGGCTTTGTACCAAGCCAAGTCGCAGCGTCAAAACGAAATCAACATCCTGCGCAGCACGTTGCGTCGCGAACCCAACGAAAAGGTTTGGCTCCGGTTGGCAGCTCGCTTCGACCAACCCACCGACTTTTTCGAGCGCCAACAGGTGCTACGGCAAGGCTTGGGGGCTTTTCCGGCCAGTGGCCGCCTCAATGCCGAAATGGCTCAACTGTACTCGCGTTCCTCGCTGCCCGACTCGGTGCTGCATTACTACGGCCGGGCTACTGCTGCGAACGACGCCGACCCGGTACCGCACACCAACTGGCTGGCCTTTCTGCTCAAGAACAATCAGCTCGAGGGCGCCCGAGCCTCAGCCAACGACAACCCTAATCCGAAGTGGCCCGCTTGGCAGAACAACACCCTGGTGCTCGACTTGCTACGTGGCCGCTATCAGCAAGTAGCCGATACTAAGCTGGCAGTCGATTCGGCACTTACAGTTGCGCAGTTTGCACAGTTGTACCACCTAGGGCTTGCCGAAGCGGCGCGGCACGACACAGCTGCTTTGCCGCTTGTACAGAACTTGCTCCGAGTACAAGCCAACGATGCTTACGCCGATCAGCTCACGTTTGTAGGCGGCCTGCAATTGCTACGCAGCGCACGTCCGGCGCCGGGCTTCGATCAGCTCGAGGCCCTTGCTACCGGCGCAACCAGTGGCTACTATCACCAAGTACTGGGCATTTACCTGCTCGAGCGCGGCCTGTACGCTTCGGCAGCGGCACGTTTGGCATTGGCCGAGCAAGCTGGCAACACCGCCGCTTTGCTACCTAGGGCATACGCATTAGCCTGGGCAGGCCAACCCGACTCGGCGCGCGTTGTTGCACAACGCGCCATTGTGGCTACACCCGCCAGCGCAAGCAGCCTGCGCGGCATTTTGGCGGGCGCAATCCTGCCGGCACCCAAAGCTGCACGCCCGCTGGCGCAGGCATACGCCAATGCGGCTTCCACGGCAGCCAAGGATTCGAAAGCAGCGGCCCAACAGTATCAGAAGCTTACGCAAGCCGACCCCTTCGACGAGTCCGGTGTAGTGCAAGCATCCGATTTCTTTACACAGCGCCAAGATCCTATTACCGCTTACGAAATCATGCGCCGAGCATTGTCCTACAATCCCGAATCAGTGGCACTGTTGCAAGGGTTTGTGCTAGCTGCGGCTGATGCTGGTTTAGAGGAGTATGCAACGACTTCTTTTGCTAAACTTGGCACGTTGCTTCCATCATCAGAATATATTACCTTTCGTAACAATTACGACAAGCGGCGTGCCGCCCACCGGGCCGCCGTAGCACCCTGGAACTAACCCCACGCTGTCATGCTGCCGCCTGTCATCGAAACTACCGACATATCCAAAGTGTACCGGATGGGCACTGAGGAAATCCATGCTTTGCGCTCGGTTACAATCCGGATTCAGCGCGGCGAGTATGTTGCCTTCATGGGTCCTTCGGGCTCGGGCAAGTCGACGCTCATGAACATCGTGGGCTGTTTGGATACGCCTACTACCGGCGAGTATATCCTGAACGGGCACAAAGTGAGCCGCATGACGGACAACCAATTGGCCGACGTGCGCAATCGGGAAATTGGCTTCGTGTTCCAAACCTTCAACCTGCTGCCGCGTGCTACGGCTCTCGATAACGTGGCTTTGCCGCTTATCTACGCGGGCTACTCCAAATCGGAGCGCGAGGAGCGCGCCATGGAATCGTTGCGCAGTGTTGGGCTCGAATCCCGTGCCAAGCACCGCCCCAACGAGTTGTCGGGGGGCCAGCGCCAACGTGTGGCCATTGCCCGCGCACTGGTAAATAACCCCAGCATCATCCTCGCCGACGAGCCTACGGGCAACCTCGATACCAAAACAAGCTATGAAATTATGGACTTGTTTGAGGCCCTGTACGTGAAAGGCAACACCATTATTATGGTCACGCACGAAGAGGATATTGCCCGCTACTCGCACCGCATTGTGCGCCTGCGCGATGGCCTTATCGAAAGCGACTTGCCCAACCACGACGTAGCTACGCACCACATTGCCCTAAACACCCAAGGCTAATTTACTGTTGTGCCCTAGGTTGTGTTGTTTGATTTAGTGCCCCAACCTACCCGGTGGGGCACTTTCTTTTTTACCTGTTAATTTCGCTTGAGGCTTGGCCTTAGCCTAGCTCGTTTTCACCAGCATCTGTGAAGATATACACCCGCACCGGCGACCAAGGACTTACTTCGCTTATCGGAGGTACGCGCGTACCCAAATCGAGCCTGCGCATCGAGGCCTACGGCACTGTAGATGAACTGAACTCCTGGGTTGGCCTTGTGCGCGATCAGGAGGTAAACTTGCCGCACCGCGCGCTGCTCAAGCACATTCAGGATCGGCTGTTCACTATTGGCGCCACCTTGGCCTCCGACCCCGAACGTTCACGCATGCAATTGCCCGATCTGCTCGATTCCGACGTTGAGGAGTTGGAGAAGGAGATGGACCGCCTTAACGAATCGTTACCCGAGCTGCGTCACTTTATTCTGCCGGGTGGGCATCCTGCTGTTTCGCAAGCCCACGTAACCCGCTGCGTATGCCGCCGCGCCGAACGCCTGGCCATAGCCTTGCGCGAGGATTCGTTTGTACCCGATCTGGTAGTCAAGTATTTAAACCGGCTCTCCGACTACTTGTTCGTACTAGCCCGCCGCATGGCGCAAGACCTAGGGGCCGAAGAAATTATTTGGCAACCGCGCCAGTAACTGCCCCGTTTCAGAACCAAGCACCCGCACTTTCCTCGCATTCCCCCACAGATTTTTCCTGTTAGTCATGCTTGATACGCTGACGATTTCTATTCAGCCCACCACTGCCTCGCGCCTGGGTGAGCTGGACCCCGCCAATATTGAGTTTGGCAAAATCTTCGCCGACCACATGTTTGCCGTCGATTATGCTGATGGTGAGTGGCAGGCACCACAAATTGTGCCCTACGGCGACATGGCCGTTAGCCCTGCCAACTCGGCCCTGCATTATGGCCAAGCCATATTCGAGGGCATGAAGGCCTACAAAGCCCCCAACGGCGAAATTGCGCTGTTCCGCCCCCTCGACAACTGGCGCCGCCTCAACGAATCGGCTGTGCGCATGTGCATGCCCGAAATTCCAGAGGAGCTTTTCATGCAAGGTTTGTCGCAGCTCATTCGCCTCGATGCCGGCTGGGTACCTAGTGCAACGGGCAGCTCGCTGTACATCCGTCCGTTCATGTTTGCCACGGATGGCTTCATCGGTGTGCGCCCCTCCGATAACTATCGTTTCATGATCTTTACTTGCCCCGTGGGCAAGTACTACAACAAGCCCCTGCGTGTGCGCTTCGAGCAGAAGTACGTACGCTCGGCCGAAGGAGGTGCCGGCTATGCCAAAAATGCCGGTAATTACGGTGCGGCTATGTACCCCACCAAACTGGCGCAGCAGCAAGGCTACAACCAGCTCATCTGGACGGATGCCTCAGAGCACCGCTACGTGGAAGAATCGGGTACCATGAACGCCATCTTCGTGATTGATGGCCGTGTGGTTACGCCTGCCCTCAGTTCTTCCATCCTCGATGGCATTACCCGCAAGAGCGTGCTCCAACTCGCCCGCGACTGGGGAATGACCGTAGAGGAACGCAAGGTTTCGGTACTCGAAATCATTGAAGCCCTCAAGCAAGGCAAACTGCAAGAAGCATTTGGAGTAGGCACCGCAGCCACTATTGCCCCAATTGCCACCATCGGCTACGAAGGCACCGATTACGACCTGCCCCAAGCAGGTGCCGATGCTTTCTCGCGCCGCGTAGGCGAAGCCCTGGACGCCATTCGTGGCGGCCAAGCTCCCGATCCGCACGGTTGGATGGTGCGCGTTTAATCTACTCAAGCTTAAAAAATACTGCCGCCTGCTGTGGCCCCTAGGTCGCAGCAGGCGGCTTCGTTTGCGGCAGGTTACCTTTGCCGATAAGCCGCCCCGTCAGGCAGCCTATATTTCATACATCAACCCCCTACCCTTTCGCTCAGATGACCACTGAACAAGTGAAAGACCTGAAGGGCCGCGTGGAGGCCTTAAGGAGGTATCTTTGACTACGATAACCGCAAAACCGAAGTCACCCGGCTCGAAGAGCTAAGCCAATCGGCAGGCTTTTGGGACGACTCCAAGAAGGCTGAAACCACACTCAAGGAGCTGAAAAGCATTAAGGTGTGGACTGACGACTTCGAAAGAGCCCAAAAGTCCGTCGACGATGCCGATGTACTGTTCGACTTCTACAAGGAAGGCGAAGCCACCGAAGCTGAAATGCGAGCCGAGTTCGACCACGCGGTGCAAACCGTGGAGCAACTCGAGTTCAAGCGTATGCTCTCCGGTGAAGAAGACCAGCTCTCGGCCATCCTCGAAATAAACCCCGGCGCAGGAGGTACCGAAAGCCAGGATTGGGCCGAGATGCTCATGCGCATGTATATCATGTGGGGCGAGAAGCACGGCTTCACAGTGCGCGAGGTTAACTACCAACCCGGCGAAGGAGCTGGCATCAAATCGGCCACGCTCGAGATAGAAGGGCAGTTTGCCTATGGCTACCTGAAAAGCGAAATCGGGGTACACCGTTTGGTGCGCATCTCGCCGTTCGACAGCAGCGGTCGGCGTCATACTTCCTTCGCGTCGGTATTCGCCTACCCCGTTGTCGACGATACGATCAACATCGCCATCAACCCCTCCGACATTACTTGGGATACGTTCCGGGCAGGCGGCGCAGGTGGGCAGAACGTGAACAAAGTAGAAACGGCCGTACGCCTAACGCACGCTCCGTCTGGTATCGTCATTGCCGTCCAAATTGAGCGCAGCCAGCTCATGAATAAGGAGCACGCGCTGCGCATGCTCAAGTCGCGCTTATACCAGATCGAAATGGAGAAGCGCAACGCCGCCAAAGCTGAGGTAGAAGCCGGCAAAAAACGCATCGATTTCGGCTCGCAGATCAGGAACTACGTGTTGCACCCTTACAAGTTGGTAAAAGACCTGCGCACCGGCGTTGAGCGCTCCGATGTGCAGAACGTGCTTGATGGAGACCTGGACCCGTACATTAAGGCCTTCTTGATGGAAAGCTAAGCCGCAGCCACATAGGTGCTGTGAGGCGAAAGAGGCACCCCTACCTAGGGGTGCCTCTTTTGTTTCGGTCTGCAATTTTTCCTTTATAAACAAAAAGGGCTGCCCAACTGGGCAGCCCTTTTTGTTTGAGTATTGATCTTAGGGACTAATTCTTATCCCAGAAGATCCTCGATTCAACCTTGTCACCACCAATTGCAGAGGCAGCAGCGGCGTAGTTAGCACCGTTTACGTTCTGCTCGGCAATAGGATAAGTCAAGCGAATCGGCAGAGCTGAACGAGCGCCTGTGGGTGCAGTCAGTTTCGGCGAATCCAAGCGACGTACCTCGGTCCACGCATCAACCGGCTGGTTGTAAAGCGCAATCCATTCCTGACGGCCAATCTTATCCTTAGCAGAGCCCGTTGCGGTGAGGTAAGCTACCTCCGGTTGGAGCAGGTAAGCAGTAGCTTCGGCTTGGGTGTTGCCCCACTGCAGGATCGAGGCGGTTACACCAGCGTTGTAGTGCGAAGCAACCGTACCACCTACGTTGAAGCCGCGCGAAGCAGCATCAGCCAACAGGAATTCTACCTGCGAGTAAGACATCAGCACACCTGGCAGCGTTTGCTCCTCCAACGCCGGACCTGGATTGGAGAAATTGGTTGAGCTGTTGTTCACACCGTAAACTCCACCTTTGTAGGTACTGGTAGTACCAACTGGCTTAAAGTATTCGTCCAAGCGCGGATCCTTCAGGTCGTTCAGGGTACCAACGAACAGGCTCGTGCCTACATAGTCTTTACGACCGCTCTGCACGAGGTCTTCCCACAACGGGTTCGTGTTGGGAGGCGTGTCGAGGAAGGTTACCTGAGCGTTGTCATCGTTCGACTTGAACACTTTGCCGGCAGCCTGCTCAGCCATCGTTTTGGCCTTGGTAGCGTCATCATCGGCAATAGTCATAGCCATGCGCAGCTTCAGCGAATTGGCAAACATTACCCAATGGCTAACATCACCGTGGTACAGCAAGTCACCGCCACCTAGACCCTCAGCCGAGGCATCGAACTGGCCGATAGCTGTATTCAGTCGATTGATCAGGTCGTTGTAAATGGCTTTGTCGTCATCGTACGCTGGCTGAGACTTGTTGAAGTCGAGCGCTTGGGTGTAAGGAATATCACCAAAGGTGTTAACCAGCGTTGACCAAGCGTACACTTCCAGCACTTCGATAGAAGCCAACTGATTGGCTTTTACCTTCGCATTCAAGGTGTTATCGGCCTGAATAAGACCCTTAGCCTCATTCAAATCACGCAGTACATCGCGGTACAAAGCATTCCAGAATGCACCGTTGATGTTGCGGGTATTGATGTCGTAAACGCTTTCGTCGAAGTACGTGGTTTGGGCCCACTGCTGCACGTACAAACGGAATACGTTCAGGTTAACGCTACCGCTTACCATGGTACGCGCCAGGTTACGCTGAGCGTTGGATACCAGCGTAGTGCCCGGGACTTTGGTGGCAGCCTTAGGATTGACGTTGAAGTCTTCCTCAAGCGAGTCCACACACGACGTTGTAAACAACAGCGCCGGGATGCAGAATAACAGAAGCTTTTTCATTTCTGAGAATACAAATCAATTAGAAGCTGAAGCGGATATTACCACCTACCGTACGGGTGTTGGGGTAAGAGCCTACTTGGTAGCCCTGTCCAGCGTTGCCCGAGCTCAAAGCATCCTCCGGGTCAGCATCAGGCAGGTTTTTGTGGATGATCCACAGGTTACGGCCTACGAGCGACACGTCGATGCCGCGCACCGGACCAAACTTAGCCAGCAGGTTCTTCGGCAGCGAGTAGCTCAGCGACACCTCACGCAGCTTCACGAAGCTAGCATCGTACACAAAGCCAGCGGCAGGGTTACGAACGTAGCCATAGAGGCCATAGTTGGTGTTGCTCGTACGAACCGTGTTGGGTTGGCCCGATACATCTACACCATTGATGGTGGTGCCGGGAGCATAAGTACCGCCCAGGATTACACCACCCGAGTTGGGAGCATAAGATCCGTCGGCGTTACGAACAACAGGATTACGCGAGGGATTTCCAAGTTCGTTGTCACCAGCCGTTTCTGGAGTCAGACCCGTGGCAAGACCGTAGTAACGGTCGAGCGAGAACACGTCGCCACCTTTCCGGAAATCAACAAGGGCGTACAGCGAAATACCTTTCCACGACAACGTGTTGCCAACGCCGCCCGTCCAATCTGGGTTCGGGTCACCGATAACTTCGTTGGCAGTCGTGCTCTGCGCGTAGTAAGCAGCAGTAGGAACTCCGGCAGCGTTTTTAGTTACCGTTACTTGGCGGTTACCGTTGTTGTCGTACACGTAGTTCGAGCCGCGCAATACACCATAAGGCTGGCCTACTGTAGCGTTCGAGCTTACGCCGCCTTGGTAGCTGGCAATCTGCACGTTGTCAACGCCCTCGTACAGCGACATCACGCGGTTGCGGTTGCGCGTCCAGTTCACGTTTACGGTCCAGTTCAGATCATCCGTACGGAACGGCGTTACGTACGCTGTCAGTTCAATGCCGCGGTTACGCACATTACCCGAGTTTACTACGCGGGAGTTATAGCCGGTAGCAGTCGAAATAGCAACCGGAATGATTTGGTCAACCGAGTTAGACTGGTAAACGGTGGCGTCGAAGCCCAAACGGCTCTGGAAGAAGGCCATTTCCAAGCCTACCTCAGCAGCTTTGGTGCGCTCCGAACGCAAATCCGGATTGTTTTTGGTACCCGGTACCGAGAACAGCGGCACGTCGCCGAAGGTCGTCGGTTTATCGTATACGTCAACTATGTTATACGCTTCGGCACCCGAACCTACTTCTGCGTAGTTGGCGCGAGCCTTGGCGTACGACAGCCACGTAACGTCTTTTAGCAGTTCCGAGAACACAAAGCCTGCAGCAGCCGATGGGTAGTAGAAGGCATTGTTCTTCTTCGGCAGCGTCGACGATACATCGCGACGCAGCGTCAGATCGAGGAACACCATCTCGCGGAAACCAAAGGTGGTGCTGGCAAACACGCCATCAACCGCACGACGGTAATCCGATTCGATGCCTGGAGTAAGCAGCTGTGCGCTGTTCGAGAGGGAGTACAAACCAGGCACTACCAGACCACCGTTGGTAGTCGAACGAATCGACTGGCGGCGCTCACGACGAAGGTTAGCACCCAACAAGCCACGGAACGAGAAGTTCTCGGTGATGTTCTTGTTGAAGTTACCAATCAGATCGTAGTTGGCCTCGCGGAACGTACGGTCGAAGCGGGAGTAGAAAGCCGGACCATCGTTGGTAGTAGCACCAATAGCCTGACGCTCCTCCTGCATCTCGTCGTAAGAGTCGAGGGTTACGCGGCCCATCAGGTTAAACCAATCAGTAAACTTGTAGGTAGCTACTACGTTACCGAATACGCGGTTACGCTGGTCGTTTTGGAAGTTCTGATACCGCGTGAAGTACGGGTTATCCCAGTAAATCGCGGTCAGATCGTCCGGATCGCGATAATTCCAGGTTACGTTCTGGTTGTTGCGGTCGTAAGCGGCCTTCTGATCTTTGATGTCGACGTTGGTCTGCCACCACTGGCGGAAGTTCGTCATCAGGTTGCGCGACGAGTAACCAGTACCGTAACGGCCCAAGCCCTTGATACGCGTGAAGTTTACCGAGGCGCTGGTAGTCAGCTTGGGCGTAATATTCAGCGAACCAGCAAAGTTGAGGATGTTCTTATTAACCTGACTGTTCGGCAGAATACCCTTGTCGCGGATGTCGTTGTAGCCGAGCTTGAAAGTACCGTTGTCGTTACCACCATCGATGCTAACGCTGTTGTTGGTGGAAACAGCCGTTTCGAAGAACGAGATCGGACCGTTTTTAGCAGCTACCCACGGACGTGCTTTGCCGAAGTTCGGCGAAGTTGGGTCGAAAGCATCCCACTGAAACACGTTCAGGTTCGGGTCGAAGGCCGCGCCGTACGAAGCATCCTCCGAAAGCGGAGCAACTAGATCGTCGTTACCGTCGCCGTCAATGTCGCGGTACAGGAACTTGCCCGAGGGGTCCTCGTAGTAGTTGCCGTAGCCAGCGCCGTAGCGGTCCTGGTATTTAATGAAGGTGCTCTTATCAACCTTGCCTACTGTTAGACCAGTGTTAATAGTCACGCCCATGCCTTTACGGCCTTTCTTAGTCGTGATCATGATAACACCGTTGCCGGCACGGTCACCGTACAGGGCGGTTGCGGCAGCACCTTTCAGTACTGTAACCGAAGCTACGTCGTCGGGGGCAATGTCGGCGGCAGCGTTGCCGTAGTCGTAGCCACCACGACCAGTAACTTGGTCGGAGGTATTGGTGTTCGAGTTACTGATCGGCACCCCGTCAACAACGAACAGCGGTTGGTTGTTGCCAGTTACTGATTTAGTACCCCGAATCAGGATATTTGACGAACCGCCGAGCGAGTTGCTTTGACGGATTTGTACGCCAGCAACCTTACCCGAAAGGCCGTTTACCACGTTGGTATTACGGGCCTTCGTGATGGTCTCGTTCTCAATCTGCGTGGCCGAGTAAGGCAACGAGTTGCGCGTTCTTTCTACGCCAAGTGCAGTTACAACTACTTCGCTTAGCTGCTTGGTGTCGGCGCTAAGAGCTACGTCGACGGTCGAAGAAGTACCAATTGTACGTTCTACGGCTGCATAACCAATCGAGCTGAAGGTGAGTGTAGTGGCACCAGCCGGCACGCTTAGGGTAAAGCTGCCATTGGCGTCCGTCGATGCACCGGTAGTAGTTCCTTTAACTATTACAGTGACACCGGGTAGGCCTTGCCCCGAAGCAGCGTCCGTTACCCGGCCACTTACTTCTCTTGTCTGCGCTACAGCAGGCTGGATGATACCTACTGCCCCTAGAAGGGGTACAGCTAACAGTTTTCTCATAAATGATTTGGTATTGGAAAATATGGTGAGTGAAAAAGCAAGGTAGTAGAGATTATCGTATCATACCTAAGAATTAGTCATCCTCTTCCTAATAGTACAAATAACTTGCGCCTATATTTTAGACAAAAGCACCTACAGCTCGCTAATCCTTAGTCATTTATATTAAAGAAACTTTAATCTAAGATTTTGTGAATTCTTCATTAGTTAAAATGTTACTTATGTCTAAAAACCATGCTGTTTGGGCTATGTTTAAGGCTAATTCGCATAAACATAGTTATATAATAAGTCAAGAATGTACCCTTACATAGCCATGAGTAATACAAAAACAGGGGCCGCGTGCTAATGCACGCGGCCCCTGTTAAGCTTCACTCAAAAGTCTAATAGCTTACGGGTTGGCGGCGTCCCAAGCCACCTCAGCAAACGGGCGCAACATTGCCGAAAATATCCTGTGCGTCGGCAACTCTAAATCCAATTGGTTAAGCCGGTTATAACGCCGGTAGTCTATCCACCGATGTCCTTCATAGAACAACGAGAACTCGCGCTGCAGCAATAGTTCATCAATTAGCGCGGCTTGCGTAACGGCTCCAGTGTAAGGCCCAATATTCCCGGAACGCGTGCGAATGATATTCAGCAATCGTACAGCCTCGGGCAAGTTGCTCTGCTGGATGTTGACTTCGGCTGCTATCAGAATCAGCTCCTCATTTCGAATAATTGGAATGGGTGTCGTATTGGATGAGTACACCCGTGGTTGGTAAGCACCTGTAATGCCACCTAGGCTGCGAGGAGTGGTACGACGACCAATTTTGGCTCGAACACGGGCATCACGGCCAGTTGTAGTCAGCTTTAAAGTATCCTGAAGAATGGAGCGCTGCACCGTAACCAGCGTGGCCGGGTTAGCATTCAGCGCTTGGAAGTACGGGTTACCGGTGTCGAGTGGCTGCCCAGGCGTGTAGGTGATTTTCGGACCTAGTGTCAAGTCACCCGTTTCGCTGTAGAACGACTGCCCAAGCAATGTCCGCGCGGTAGCCCAATCGCGGCGGTACACGGCCACGCGAGTAGCAATGGCTCGGTTAAACCGGTTGAAGGTCTCTGGTGTATCAAAGCCAGTGAACCCACCCGTCGTGAACTTGAACGGGAAAGCAGCACCACCGGCAGCTAGCTCGGTAGAAGCTTGGTTCAAAAGCTGAGTAATAAAATTCAGCCCTTCCTCATAGCTCACGAATGGTCCTGGATTCAGCGGGTCTTCTACATCGGTGCGGATGCCATTTTCACCCTGTAGGTTCAGAATGTACAACTGCGCCAAAGCCTCCATGGTGTGAGCATAGCCGTTCACAGCTTGCTTCTGCTGATCGGAAAGCACAGCGGCGGTGGCAGCTGATTGCCGTAGAATTTGAGCTACGCGGCGCGCCCGAGCAAAATCTGGGTAGGCCGAGTTGTAGAAGGCGGCGTTGTCTTGGTCGCGGGTACCTAGTAGTTCGGTATACCAACGCGATTCGTTGGTAGCCAGCACCACCACTTCGCGCCCGAAAGTACCCGTTACGTTCAGGTAAGGACCTTGGCCTTGGTAGCCGAGGCGCAAGGATGCCTCGGTACCCGAAGCCAAGGCTTGGATTTGCGCTAAGCTAGGATTGCTCTGAAAAGCAGCTGCGTCGGGGTTATTCGGATCCTGAACATCATCAACTTCGAAGAAAGCACAGGAAGAGGCCGATAGTACTAGCGCAGCAAACCCTAGGCTACGGAGAGTAAGAACAATGTATTTCATAGAATGGAGGGGGTCAGCGTTAGAACTCAACGGCTACGTGGAAGAACATGCGGCGCGTGTTCGGGAAGGCACTTACATCGACAAGAGCAGCGTTGGCTACGTTGCCGAAGTTAGATACCTCTGGGTCATAGCCCGGATAATCCGTCCAGGTAATCAGGTTGTAGCCCGATACACCCACGCGGATGTTGGAAACCACGTTGCCGAACACGGCTGTGCGCGCAGCTTGTGGAATGGTGTAGTACAACGACGCCTCGCGCAAACGCACGTAGCTGCCATCCTGAATGAACTCGCGTGCGGTAGCGCTCTGGCGCTCGACGCCGTTCGGAATGCCGTTGCCGTTATCGTCTTCGCTCCAGTCCTCGGTAGTACCGCCCTCATCTTTCAGCACTCGGCTCAGGTTGCTGATGTAGCCTCCGTTTTTCCAGTGCAGCAAGAACGACAAATCGAAGCTACGCAGAAACGAAATCTGGTTCAGGAACGACATCTGGAAGCGTGGTTGCGCATCCTCGTAGCGCGTGAGGCCAAACAAGCCGTTGGGGTCGGCTGGCGTACCAAACCAACGCGAGGGCGACTCCCCTACTGCCCACAGGTTACGCCCAAAGGTGTTGCCAAAGCTCGACCCTACACCGTTTACCGGAATGATGGAGCGCGTAACCTTGCTGCGGTTGAACCAGAACTGCGTGGTCGAGTTCCAGTTGAAGTTATCCTGCTTTACTGGGTTGATACCTAGGGTTAACTCGATACCCTTGTTCTCCAAGTCGCCCACGGGGTAAGCACCCACCGTAGCCGACAAGTCACCAATACCGGCTACTTGCTGCACGCCCGTACTCGAAGCTAGCGTGAACTGGCGCAGGATATCGAACACAGATTTCTTGTAAGCCGTGGCCTCAAAAGTGAGTCGGTTTTCGAAGAAGCCAAAGTCGATACCGGCTTCCAGTTCGGTGGCGCGCTCCGGCTCCACGTCGCGGTTACCAATCGAAACTTGCTGAATCAGACCTAGGCCAGCACCAGCACCAATTGGCTGCAATGGGAAGAACTTAGCCGTGAAAGGCGGTACCCCTGCCGTTTGACCGTAGGCAAAACGCGGCTTCAACACGTTTACCACATCAAGCGTCCAGAAATCGAAGTTGGCCACGTTCACAGCAATCGAAGCCTTCGGGAACGGGTATAGCTTGTCCGGGTCGCCGATGGCATTGCTCTTGTCGAAGCGAATACCGCCCGTCACCACGATTCGGTCGCGCCAGTTAACTTCCTGCTGTGCGAAGAAGCCAACGTCGGTTTGCTCGCTCTCGAAAGCGTTTTGGGTAATGATAGCACCGGTGTTGGTGCTTTCCTGCCCTGGTAGCAATCCAATGCCCTGAGTGTAGCTCTGGTTGAACTTGCGGCTTAGGCGTACAGTACCAGCTTGCGAAGTCATAGCCAGGTTGCCATCGAGCAAGCGCCAATCGTATACCAAGCCCCCTTGCAGGTTGGTGAAGAAAGCGCGCGTTTTGGTGAGGCGCGAGGCTCCTGGGTTTGCTAGGTCGCGCTGCGACTGCAGGTCCGAAGGCAGGTGCAAGAAGTTTTCGGTGTAAGCAAAGTCGGTACCGCCCTGCAGGTTGAAGCGCAACGAAGAGTTGTCGCGGTCGATGATGCGGATGGTAGCGTTTAAGCCCGTCAGGAAACGATTGGTCGACTCGTCGTTAACGGCCCGCTCCACAATAGCCAGCGGGTTATCGGGCGTGCGGCGGGCATCTGGGAAAGTACCGTTTGGCAAGCGGTGCAATTCGTGGTAGCTCGGCGTGTAAGGCAGGCTATAGGTATAAGAAATACCGTTGTTATCGTTGCCCGTCCAGCCCCGGTTGTTTTGCGAGTTGATGAAGTTGGTGCTAATGCCTAAGTCAATCAGCTTACCTATCTTCTGGTCGATGTTGGCTCGGATGGAATTGCGCTGAAAACCCGTTTTCTTCACAATACCCGACTCGTTGTTGGTTGAGCCAGATACATAGAATTTGGTATTCTCGGCCCCACCTGCCACGCTGAGCGTAGTGTTTGAGAGTACGCCGGTGTTACCAAAGATTTCCTCTTCGTAGTCGTAGATGCGGCCAGCCGCGGTTTGCTCGCGCCACAGTGCAACTTCATCTTCGGCGGTTTGCCCAGTAAACACCCGCCGGATCTTCTCTTCGTTCCAGTCTTCCTTACCCAACAGGCGCCAAGCGCGAGCAATACCTATGTCTTGGGTTAGGCTTACTTTGGCTCTGCCAGCGCTACCGCGTTTTGTACGGATGATGATTACGCCCGCATTGCCGCGCGTTCCATAAATAGCCGCCGCACTAGGGCCTTTTAGTACCTCAATCGACTCAATGTCGTTGGGGTTAAGGTCAGAGAGGCGGTTGATGGTTTGGTCTTGCGTGGTGCGGGTGGTTGAAGCCGATGCACCCGAGAAAGCCGGCGAACCTGCCCCGTTACCTACCTGCTCGTTGTTCACATATACACCATCTATAATATAGAGTGGCTGCGAACTACCGGTGATGGTAGAAATACCGCGCAATTGCACCGACAGGCCGCCGCCTGGTGCGCCGCTGTTCTGCGAAATGTTGGCCCCAGCCAGTTTGCCATTGATAGCAGCATCCACAGTTACCGGACGGGTGATGCCCGTTAGCTCTTGCGCCGAGATGGTAGCTACGGAGTTGGCTAGGTTGGAGCGTTTCACCGTGGTGGCCAAGCCCGACACTACTACTTCCTCCAACTGGCGAGTGTCGGCAGCAAGCGACACGTTGATGACGCCTGAGCTACCGATGGGCTGCTCAATTGTTTTGTAGCCCACAAAGCTGAAGGCTAGTGTGGTGGCAGTGGCTGGTGCGTCGATCGAGAACGTACCATCGGCTCCGGTGGAAGCGCCGGTCGTGGTTCCTTTAACCAACACAGTAACTCCCGGTAATCCCTGCCCCGTTGAGGCATCGGTAACGCGTCCGGTTATCTGCCGCGTTTGCGCTACGGCAGGCTGTACGGCACTAACTGCTACCAATAAGGATACAGCTAACAGTGTTTTCATACGCACGCTTGTTAGGATGATTTGGTGAGTGAATAAGATAAGGTATCATTAATTCACGCACTTAACCAATATACTTTTAAATTATTCTGATATAATGCAATAATATTTTAAAATTGATATTTACATTAAAATTATATACCCTGAAAGATTAATTCAATATATAAAGTGGTCCAATGCTTACATAGATAAACTATGGGTACATGTTAGTACTACTATTCACCTATCAAATTGGCTCTGTGAAGCATTGAACAGAGTTGGGCCGGTTGACTTAAAAAACGATTAAAGCATTTGCCCAAGAAATTACTTCGCTATCTTTTGGCACCATTTGATGAGCTTTAAGGCTCGACACCATCTCATTCACTATTTAAACGCATGAACAAACTTTTACTGGGACTACTACCCCTGGTGGCCATGGCGCACCAGACGGTGGCCCAAGACAGGTCCGTTTCAGGCCGAGTAACTGACCGGGCTACCGGTGAAGGTATTCCTGGGGCAACGGTGCTGCTGAAAGGCACCACAACGGGTGTATCGACCAACTCCGACGGCACGTTTACCCTGAGTGCCCCTGCTTCAGGCGGCACTTTGGTGATTAGCTCCGTAGGCTTCGTTTCAATTGAGCGTGCACTCGGTACCGAAAACCAAGTAAACATTGGTTTGGCAGCTGACAACAAGCAGCTAAGCGAGGTAGTAGTAACTGGTTACGGCACGCAGGAGCGCCGCGACGTAACTGGCTCGATTGCTTCGGTGAAAGGCGAAGAAATTGCTA
Source organism: Solirubrum puertoriconensis (assembly GCF_001483135.1). GTDB lineage: Bacteria > Bacteroidota > Bacteroidia > Cytophagales > Hymenobacteraceae > Solirubrum > Solirubrum puertoriconensis. The sequence continues at coordinate 1,232,182 of NZ_LNAL01000008.1, read as the reverse complement.
ACCTACCCACTCCTAGCTTCGACCAGCAACTGGCTGGCCGTGCGGCTGGTGTGCAGGCCACCACGCCTTCGGGTCTGTTGGGCCAGGCGCCCCGCATCCGAGTTCGTGGTACTAACTCGATTTCGTCGGGTGCAAGCCCGCTCGTTGTAATCGATGGTGTGCCTGTAATTACGGGCGACCAGAGCGGTGTAGTGGCAAGCAATGCCTTGGCCGACATCAACCCCTCTGATATTGAGTCGTACGAAGTGCTGAAAGATGGCTCGGCAACGGCTATCTACGGCTCGCGCGGTGCAAACGGCGTAATTCTTATCACGACCAAAAAAGGCCGCCTGGGTAAAGCCCAGATCAATTACGATAACTGGTTTGGCTGGGCCAAAACCGTTAAGCGTTACGAGGTTCTCAATGCTGATCAATTCATTGAAATCAACAACGAGAAGCGTCGCAATAACAACCAAGGTGCCATTGCTTTCCCCTTTGAGCAAAATGGCAGCCCTGTAAGCACCGATTGGCAGGATGAAATCTTCCGCACGGGCTTCCAGCAAAACCACGCTGTTTCGATCAGCGGTGCTACCGAAAAAACGAACTACTTCTTCTCGGCTGGCTATACCGATCAGAACGCTGTACTGAAAGCCAACTCACTGCAACGCGCCACTTTCCGCAGCAACGTTGATCAGGAAGTACTGAAGTGGCTGCGCGTAGGCTTGAACGTGGGCTTGACGCGTACGGAGACCAACGGTTTGAACACCAGCGTAAACGGCTTGTCGGGCAACGTGACCAACGCTTTGTCGCTGTTCCCGAACGTTCCGGCTCGTAACACTGATGGCACTCCTTACATCAGCACCAGCAACCCCGCTGTAGTAGGTCAGGGTAGCAATACCCTTGGCATTGCCTTCAACTACCCCAACATTATTTTCCCGTTGGAAAATAACGTTTATAGAGGCACAACTTACCGGGCATTAGGTAACGTTTACGCCGAGGTGGAACCGTTGAAAGACTTGCGTCTGCGTACGCAGTACGGCACCGACTTCCTGCTGAACGACGACTTCCAGTACAACGACCCGCGCCACGGCGACGGTCGTGGTCCGAACGGTATCGTGTTCCAGCAGTTTGCTCCTACCTTCCGTTGGAACTGGCAGAACACCCTTTCGTACAACAAAACCATTGCCGACGCGCATAAGATTGGCTTCGTAGGTGGTCTGGAATACCAGCGCACCCGCTTCCAGTCGTACTTCGCTCAAGGTACCGGCCTTTCTGACACCTTCTTCGGCCCGGAAAACCTTGTATCGGGCACTGTTGCTGCGCCGACGGTTGGTGGTACTGTAAATGAGAACGGCTTCCAGTCGTACTTCGGTCGTTTGAACTACGGTTTCAAAGATCGTTACCTGTTCAGCGTAACAGCTCGTTACGACGGTCTGTCCTCATTGCCTAAGGAAAACCGCTACGGCTTGTTCCCCGGTGCTTCGGTGGGCTGGCGCGTGTCGGAAGAGCCTTTCTTCAAGAACCTTGGGCTTAATGCAATTTCGGACTTGAAGTTCCGGGCTAGCTACGCCGTAGTAGGCAACACCGATATCGGTCTCTTCCCGTACTCGGGTATTTTTGGCCCCGGCAAATACGGTGCGCAGAACGGTCTAGGTTACAACCGCGACGGTCAGTTCGGCAACCCTGACCTGAAGTGGGAAACGTCGAAGAAAAAAGACGCGGGCTTCGAAATTGGCTTGCTCGATAACCGTATCACGTTCAGCGCCGATTACTACATCAACGACAACGACGACCAAATCCTGCGCGTGCCGGTGCCGCTGTCGTTTGGCGTTCCGGGCAGTTCCTACGCTGCGAACATTGGTCGCCTCGAAAGCAAGGGCTTTGAATTCAACTTCAACTCCCAAAATATCCAAGGCGAAAACTTCACGTGGAATACCAACGTGAACTTCTCGACCAACAAGAGCACCATCAAGGAGCTGTACCGCAACGAGGACATTCTGTTCACCTACACTGTGAACCGCGTAGGTCAGCCAATCGGCTCAATCTTCGGGTATGACTCACAAGGCATAAACTCGGCCAACGGTTACCCCATCTATCGCAAGGCTGATGGCTCGTTGGTACAAGCCAACGTAGATAATAATACCTTCTACCCCTACGATCCGGCTAACCCTGGTGCAGCCCTAGGGCCGGCTACCGGCACCACTCCCGCTGGCCAAGTGGCTCGTACTACTCCTCTGGCCGCTACGGATAAGGTTATTCTTGGCAACACCAACCCGACCTGGTTTGGCGGTGTAACCAATTCGTTTACCTACAAAGGTTTCGACGCGTCGATCTTCATTCGCTTCTCGGGCGGCAACAAGATTTTCAACGAAACCGCTCGCCAGTTGCTCCGTCAGGATTTCCTGAACAACAGCACGAAGATTCTGGACCGCTGGACCACGCCTGGCCAAGAAACGGATGTACCGAAGCTGCGCTACGCCAACACCGACTTCATCAACCGCTCGGGCGAGGCTCTCTCGCGCTTTGTTGAGAAAGGCGACTTCGTACGCATTCAGAACATCTCGCTGGGCTACACTCTGCCCAAAGGCATTATCGCCGGCTTGGCTCGCGTGCGTGTTTACGGCCAGGTTAGCAATGCATTCACCTTTACCAAGTACACCGGCGTTGACCCCGAGGTTAACTCGAACAACGATTCGAACAGCCAATTCGGTATTGACTACAACAGCAACCCGCAGCAGCGCGTGTTCACGGCTGGTCTCAACGTAGGTTTCTAATCACTTCTGCCAACTCTTATTCATGAATAACCGCATTATGGCCGCTTTCGCCCCCCATCGGGTGCGAGTAATGGCACTGGCCGCTTTCCTGTCGCTGGGCATGGCATCGTGCGATGTGACGGACCTCCAGCCGTTGGACGCTCTGCCTGAAACGGCTGCGTTCAGCACTCCCGACCGCATTGGCTTAGCTGTAACTGGTGTTTACAACGCTGCCCAATCTGGCTACTACGACCCCTTGAACGGCACCGCTCTAGGTACCCGTGGTTACCCGTTCGGTTCGGCAGCCACCGCCCTAGGTGATGTACGTGGCGAGGACGTTGTAGACATGGCCGGCTTCTTTGGCATCGTAGGCCTGAACAACATCACGCCTTCGAGCCCGAACGTCGTGAACATGTGGAGCAACTTGTACTCTACCATCAACCAAGCCAACTTGGTTATCGACGGTGTTCGTACGGCTGCTCAAAACGGTGTAATCTCGGCTACTGATGCCGAAGCTTATGAAGGCGAGATGCGTTTCCTGCGCGCTCTTTCCTACCATGAGTTGGTGATCAACTTCGCCAAGCCTTATAACGACAACAACGGCAACAACCCTGGTGTACCCTACCGTGATTTCCCGGTAAATAATCCTGCTGCCCTGGAGCGGGCACGTGCACTCGGCCGCACTCCGGTAAACGAGGTGTACACCAAAATGCTGGAAGACCTCGACTTCGCCGAAAGCAAGTTGCCAGCCAACCGCGCAGGCACTTTAAAGGTAACTCGTGCTACCAAAGGTGCTGCTATTGCTCTCAAGCAGCGCTTGCGCATTCACCAAAGCAACTGGGCACAAGCCAAAGTTGAGGGTGATAAGCTAATTACGGGTACCACCACCTTCACGGCTCCGGCTGCCAACGGTGGCTATGCTCTGCAAGCTACTCCGGAAGCTGCCTCGCAAGGCCGCGCGTCGGTAACGAATGAGAATATCTTCTCGATTGAAAACAGCTCCGACGACAACTCTACTACTAACGGTTCGTTGGGTTCTGTATTTGGCTCACCCGCGGCTGCTCCGGCAGGTATAGGCGGTCGTGGTCTCGAATCCATCAGCCCCAACCTGCTCAATGCCTCGTTCGTCCCCTGCGACGACCGTCGCCGTACCGGTCTGACGCAGCAGAACGGTGCCGCTGGTGCTGTCTTTAGTGCCAAGTACAAGGACGCTGCTACGTACTCCGACTTCGCTCCTATCATCCGCTACGCTGAAGTTCTGCTGAACCAAGCTGAAGCAGAAGCCAACCTAGGTGCTACCGGCGAAGTGCGTGCTCTTACGTTGCTGAATGCAGTCCGCGGCCGCGCTGTTAGCGCTGCTGATTTGTACGCAGGTCTAACCGGCGACGCACTGATTCGCGCCATCTTGAATGAGCGCCGCATTGAGTTGGTTAGCGAAGGTTTCCGTTGGGACGACATCCACCGTCTATCGGCAGGCCCGTCAGTGCGCTTTAGCCCACGTCCGGGTGGCGGTATTCCGCGCAAACTTGATGCATCGCAAGCAGTCGGTGCAAACTATAACTGCACTACTCGTCCGGTTATAAACGGCTCGGTTGCAGATATACCTTACAGCGACTACCGCTTCTTGTGGCCGATTCCGGCTGCTGAAATTGCCAACAACCCCACACTGGCTAGTCAGCAGAACCCTGGATACTAAGCAAGCTGTGCTTGCCATAAAACAAAAGCCCCGCCTGAGTTCAGGCGGGGCTTTTGTTTTATGGCAAGCACAGCTTGCTAGGCCGAGCAATTATTGCAATAGTTCAATATTTATGTTTTAAGCTGGTCAGAACTTGTAATAGTCCTATGTATATACAGCTAATTGATCTTCATCTAAAAAAAGGATAAGTGAATTTGCTTGCACAGCAAATATCTGCTATTCTTATAGGCAAGTCACAAGAGCATACTTTGAAGAGCGCATCGTGTGGAAGGCATCTGTGCTGGCGAATTTTGAATTGCCAGATTGGCAATTAACAGACGTGTACTTGCCAAATTTCCGAAATAGTAATTTTTTAGCATCGTCACTTGCTAGGTAAAATCCTTTTACCTGTATAAATTGGAAATCGGTTGTCACTTCACTCACTTCTAACCGCATGAACAAATTTTTACTGGGTTTAGTACCATTGGTAGCCCTAGCTCACCATGTGGATGCTCAAACCCGACAGATCTCTGGTCGGGTAACCGACCGGGCTACCGGCGAAGGCCTTCCTGGCGCAACGGTACTCCTGAAAGGCACCACTACCGGTGTTTCAACCAACTCTGATGGCACTTTCACCCTGGGTGTTTCCGGTGATGGTGGCACCCTAGAGGTAAGCTCGCTCGGCTACATAAAGGTAGAGCGTGCCATTGGCACGGACACCCAGATCAACATTGGTCTGGCAACGGATTCGAAGCAGTTGACGGAGGTAGTAGTTACGGGTTTCGGCAACGCACAAGAGCGTCGCGAAGTAACCGGCTCTATTGCCGCTGTTAAAGCTTCGGATTTTAAAAACCAACCCATTGCCGGCGTTGACCAAGCGTTGCAAGGCCGTGCGGCCGGTGTGCAGGTAACGCAGAGCTCGGGTACTCCAGGTTCGGGTATTTCAGTGCGTGTGCGTGGTGCCGCTTCGCTGAATGCAAGCAACGAGCCGCTGTACGTAGTTGACGGCTTGCCTATCAACACGGGTAGCTACACCAACATTGGTGCCGGTGGTCAGCTCACCAACTCTTTGTCGGACATTAACCCGAACGACATCGAATCGATCGAAGTATTGAAAGACGCTTCGTCGGCTGCTATCTACGGTTCGCGCGCCTCTAATGGTGTAGTACTAATTACTACTAAGCGTGGCAAAGCAGGCAAAACCAACATTACGTTGGACTACTACCGTGGTGCTCAAACCATGTGGAAGATGCCTGAGAACCTGAGCGGCCCCGACCAGGTTCGTTTGTTCTTGGATCAGGTAGAGAATCGTTACCCCCGTAACGCTTCGGGTCAGATTATCGCATCGAACCTGAGCGCGACTCCTTGGCGCTCTTACGCCGACCTTGCAACTTACCTGTTCAGCGATGCTGGAGCTGGTTCAGCGAATGGCCAACTTACTGCTGTTGACAACGGCGATGGTATTCGAGACCTAGCCCAATTCCAGAATCCTGATTCAGCTCCTAATACCGACTGGGGTAAAGAAATTTCCCGTACCTCCCCTATCACTAACTACGAGCTGACGTTCTCGGGCGGAAACGATCGTACGCGCTTCCGCGTGGGCGCCGGCTACTTCGACAACGTAGGTACGATTCTGGGTTCGGGCTTCAAGCGCGCCAGTGCCCGCCTGAGCCTCGAAAACAGCATCAGCGACCGTGTGCGCATGGGTGTTAACGTTGGTTTGAACCGTTCGGTAAACAACCGTATCCAGAACGACAACAACATCAACGGCGTACTTAGCACTGCTGTTCTCGTAGCAAGCGACATTCCGAAATATCGCGCCAATGGCACTTATGCCAAGGACCCCGGTGCTTCAACCGAGAACCCGCTGGCTGCCGCTCTCGAGCCCACCATTAAAGGTGTTAGCGCCCGTATTATCGGTTCGCAGTTCACTGAATTCGATATTGTGAAAGGCCTGAAGTACCGTGCCACCTTCGGCTTGGACTACCTGACGTTTAAAGACGATACGTTCTTCCCAACCACCACCAACACCGGTGCTGGCACGAACGGCTCGGCTACGTCGTCGTACCGCCAAGATCTGAACTGGAACCATACCAGCGCCCTGAGCTATAACAAAACCATCGGCGAGTCGCACTCGCTAGGTGCTCAGTTGGTAGCTGAATACCAGCAAAGCGTTTTCAACGAAGTATTTGCGTCGGCTACAGGCTTCCCCGGTAACGAAGTAAAACAAGTATCAGCTGGCGCTCAGAAAACAGGGGCTTCGTCGAGCGAAACAGAGTGGCGCATCTTTGGTCTGCTGGGCCGTGCTAATTACTCGTTCCGCGACAAGTACTTGGTATCGGCTAGCGTCCGTCGCGACGGTTCGTCGCGTTTCGGTGCGAACAACCGCTTCGGCTACTTCCCAGCGGCTTCGGTAGGTTGGCGTGTATCGGAGGAAGGTTTCCTGAAAGGCATAACGGCTCTGAGCGACCTGAAAATCCGCGCCAGCTACGGTCAAACGGGTAACCAGGAAATTGCCAACTTCGCCTCGCGTGGCCTGATTGGCACGGGTGCCAACTTCCAGCAAGTTGGTGGCCTGGCGCTGTCGCAGCTAGCCAACCCCAATCTAAAGTGGGAACGTACCAACCAAACCAACATTGGTTTGGACCTAGGTTTGTTCAACAACCGCGTAGTGCTGGCAGTTGATGCTTACCAGCGCGATACCCGCGACCTGCTGCAAAACCGTTTGCTGCCTGGTAATACAGGTTTTACGTCCTACCAAGCCAACGTAGGCAGCATCGAAAACAAAGGTCTTGAAGTAGCCCTGACTACTGTGAACCTGCGTGGCGAATCGGAAGGCTCGTTTGAGTGGACTACCAACTTCAACATTGCCTTCAACCGCAACAAGGTGACCAAGCTGTTAGACGGTACGCCTTTCGCTTCTGGTTTTGCCAACTGGGTTGCCGAAGGCCAGCCGCTCGGGGCCTTCCGTGGTTACCGCGTAGAGAAAATCTTCCAATCCCAGGAGGAAATTAACGAGCTGGATGCAGCTGCAAAAGCTCTGTACGGCACGACTGCTACCTACCAAGCCACGCTTACCCGCCCCGGCGACATCAAGTTCCGCGACCTGAATGGCGACGGCCGCATTACCGGCGACGACCAGGAAATCATCGGTAGTGCTCAGCCCGACTTCTATGGCGGTTTGACCAACACGATCCGCTTCAAAGGCTTTGACTTCACGGCCTTTATTCAGTACAGCGTTGGCAACGAGATTTACAACAACAACATCTCGTTCGCGCAGGGCATGAATGGTGTGTTTGGTCAGGACAAAGCAGTACTGAACCGCTGGACGCCAACTAACACGAACACCGACATTCCGCGTGCAGTGTACGGCGACCCCAACAACAACCGTCGCGTATCTGACCGCTTCATTGAGGATGGCTCGTATGCTCGTCTGAAGCAAGTGACGCTGGGTTACACCCTGCCCAAGTCGGTTATTGGTCGCGTGAAATTGAACTCTGCTCGCGTGTACGTGCAGGCTCAAAACCTCATCACGCTGACGAACTACTCGGGCCTCGATCCGGAAGTAAACACCTTCAGCGGCTCGAACACGTCGCTGGGCACCGACTTCCTGGTGTACCCCCAAGCCCGCACCATTACGGGCGGCATCTCCCTCGGTTTCTAATAAATTAACTCGACTGTAGAAATGAATTTCTCTTCCGTTCGCCGATTCACTACGGCAGCAGCTTTCCTGCTGACGCTAGGCTTTGGCACTACGTCTTGCGAGGACGCGCTGCAAGTAGAGCCGCGGGCAAGCCTTGACGCTCAAGCTGGCCTTGAAACTCGCCAAGACATTGAGGCTGGCTTGCTAGGTGCTTACGATATTGTTCAAAGCGCCAACTACTGGGGCCTGCGCTACCAGCTGTTTGCTGACCTAGGAGCTGATAATGCCCGCCACACGGGTACCTTCCCCTCGTTTGCCCAGATTGCGCAAAACCAGATTTTGCCGGATAATACCGAGGTGGTGGCCATGTGGAACTCTATCTACAATGGCGTCAACCGTTCGAACTTTATCATACAGCAAGCTGAAAAGCTGAATGACCCGGCTTTCAACAAAAACCAGGCAATTGCTGAGGCTCGTGCGCTGCGTGCATTTCACTACATGAACTTGCTCGGCTACTGGGGCGGTACTCCGCAAGGCTACGGTTATGCCGGGGGCTTAGGTGTGCCGCTGCGCCTGACACCGACCACCAACATTGAAGGCACCGAAATTCAGCCGCAAGCTCGTGCTAGCGAAGCCGACGTAAACGCTGTTATTCGTGCTGACTTGGATTTCGCTATTGCGAACCTGGGTGGATCGAATAAGGCCCGCATCACCAAAGCCGGTGCTTTAGCTTTGCGTTCACGCTTCGAGTTGCGCCAGCGCAACTACGATGAGGTGCTCAAATACACCGCACAGATCACGGGTTTCTCGCTTGAAGGGCAGTATGCTAACATCTTCACTCAGAAAAACTCGGGTGAGTCGATCTGGGAACTTCCCTTCGATGCCGTTGACGCAAACTCGTTGGCATTCTTCTGGTTCCCATCAGCAGCTGGTGGCCGTAACGAGGTTGACCCCGCTACTGGTCTACCTGGTGCTCATGAGGCTGGTGACACCCGCTTGCCAGTTAATGCCGTGACAGCAGCTAACGCTACGAACGTGTATCCCACGGGCACAACCCGCAAGTACTTCCGTGTGGCAGCCGGCGACGACAACGCTATTTTGGTTCGCTTCGCTGAAGTGATTCTGACGCGTGCTGAAGCTAATGCTCGTACGGGTAAGCTTGACGATGCTCTTGTTGATGTGAACCGCATTCGTACGCGTGCTGGCTTGGCTCCTTACACGTTTACAGTTCCGCCCGTAGTTCCGCCCGCGACGACTCCTCCCCCGCACGTACTGATTGCAAACACTGCTACAGCCGTGACGGATGCCATTTTGAAGGAGCGCCGCATCGAGTTGGCACAGGAAGGCCACCGCTGGTTTGACCTGCGTCGTACCAACACGGTGCAAGCAGCTCGTGCCGACGTTACGCAAACGTTCCGCAACCTCTGGCCAATTCCGCAGCGCGAATTACAAACTTCGCCTGGCGTTGTAGAGCAGAATCCTGGTTACTAATAGCTCACGACTCTATTAGTATAGACAAAAAGCCCCAGCCAATCGGCTGGGGCTTTTTGTTTTCACGAAGCTCATCAATATATGATTATTTCAATTTTAAATGTTACCTTATATACTCAGTGGCTTGACAATCAAAATTGTGGTGCAGCATGGAAAAACGCCTACTGTTGAGCTTCGCGCTCATCGTGACGCTGGTACTGCAGGTAGCAGCGCAAAACAGAACTATTACGGGACAGGTAACTGACCGAAGTAATGGTACGGGACTCCCGGGGGTAACAGTGCTTTTGAAAGGAACTACCACCGGTACTGCTACCGGTGCTGATGGCAGCTACACCATTTCGGTTCCGGCCGAGGGAGGCACGTTGGTGTTCAGTTCGGTGGGTTATAATAACCAGGAGCAAGTCATTGGCACAACAAACCAAGTGAACTTGGCCTTGGCGCCAAGCACGCAGCAGTTGGGCGAAGTGGTGGTAACGGCCCTAGGTATCCAGCGGGAGAAGCGGGCTTTGGGCTATGCAGTATCGGAGATTAACAGCTCGCAGGTGGTGCAGAAAGCCGAACCCGACGTACTCCGGACGCTGCAGGGCAAATTGCCGGGCGTAAACATTGGCGGCTCGAGTGGTTCGCCTGGGGCGGCAACGCGCATCACCATTAGGGGCAACTCATCGTTGCTGGGCGAGAACCAGCCCTTGTTCGTAGTCGACGGTATACCCTTTGATAACCGGCAAGACAACTCGTCGTCGTCACTGGGCAATAGCTCCTCGTACTCGAACCGCGCGGCTGACATCGACCCGAACAACATTGAGTCGATCAACGTGCTAAAAGGCATTGCGGCCGCCGCCCTGTACGGCTCGAGGGCAGCCAACGGGGCAATTGTTATTACAACCAAAACCGGTAGCCGCAACCGGCGCGACAAGGGCTTGCGCGTGGGGTATAACTCTACGTATGCTATTGAGCGCATTGCCAGCTTGCCCGATTACCAAAATACCTATGGCTCAGGGGCAAACTTCGCTTACACGGCGGCCAACGGCTCGTGGGGGCCGGCGTTTGGCAGTGCACAGGCACCCGCCGATGTGCCCCACCCCTACGACACTCCAGCTCTAAACGGAGCGCTACCGCAGTTTAGAGGAGCCCGATACCCATATCAGGCTTTCGAAGATAACGTGGAGGATTTCTTCAACACGGGGCACTTGTTCGAAAACTCCGTGAACCTGACGGGCACAGGCGAGAACAGCAAGTTCACGGCTGTACTGTCGCGCTCCGACCAAGAGGGCATGATTCCATTTACGAGCTTCGACCGCACCAGCATCAGTGCCGGCGGTTCGGGCCAGTTCAACAAAATCACAGTTGGCGCAACGGTTACCTACGTCAACTCCGATCAGCGCGGCCCCATCCTAGGTGCCCCCAACGCCCTAGGCAACGCGTCGGCATTCGGGCGGGCGTTGTTTATTCCTCGCAACCTCGACCTTTCTGGCCTGCCATTCGAAAACCCTGTTACCAGGGCTTCGCTGCTGGGCTGGCTCACGGGCCAAGCCGATAACCCCTACTGGTCGACGCGATACAACAGCTACAAGTCGCGGGTTGACAGGGTAATTGGCAACTTCAACGCCAGCTATGATTTTAACGATTGGGTGAGCCTGAGCTTTACGGGCGGCGCCAACGTGTACACCGACCGCCGCAATACCGCCCTACGCCCGGGCTCCGTAGCGGCCGGTGGTTTGGGTCAAGTAGTGCAGGATTACATTACCAACACCGAACTCGAAGCCACCACCCTACTCACCTTTAACCGCAACCTGACGGAGGATATCAGCCTACGTGCCATTATTGGTCACAACGTAAACCAACGCAACTACGAGAACTCCTCGGTAGTAGGCTCCACGTACACGGTGTTCGATATCGACGATATCACCAACACCCGAAGCGTGGCGCAAAATGGCACGCTTAATCAGAAGCGGCGCCTGTTTGGGGTGCTTGGCGACGTGACGTTGGGCTTCCGCGACTTCATCTACATCAACGCTACTGGCCGCAACGACTGGACCTCGACGCTGGCTCGTAACAACCGCAGCTTTTTCTACCCGAGCGTCAGCGGTTCGGTCATCTTCACCGAGGCCTTCGGCATTCAATCGGATGTGCTGAACCTAGGGAAATTGCGGCTCAGCTACGCAAAAGCCGGTAACGACGCTACGCCCTACCAAATTCTGACGCGCTTTAATCTCGCTCCCTTTTTGGGCAATAACGCTGCTAGCCTAGGTTTCCCCTTCACCCCCACGGGCGGGGTAGCCACCTCGGGTGCATCCATCTTTGGCACCGTCGGCAACCTCGACCTCACGCCGGAGTTCACGAAGGAAGTGGAAGGCGGGGTTGACCTGAACTTCCTCAAAGACCGCATCGTGCTTAGCGCCACGTATTACGACCGGCGCACCACCTCGCAAATTGCCAACGTAACGCTGCCTTTCGCTACGGGCTTTACGGCCTTTACCACCAACTTTGGCGAGGTATCCAACAAAGGCATCGAAGTTGGGCTGACGCTGATTCCGGTGGATGTGGCTGGTTTCCGCTGGACAAGCTACACCGCTTTCACGCGCAACCGCAACATTGTGGAAGAGCTGCGCGAAGGACTGCAGCAGCAGCTGAACGGCCTGACGGGTGCCTTCTTCTCCGATCCGCAATCGGTGCACCGGCCGGGCCAACCCTTTGGTTTGCTGGTGGGCACCGTAGCTGCCCGCGACCCAGAATCGGGCAAAGTGCTCATCGACGCTGCCACAGGCCGCCCCATCGTTTCGACTACTCCTGATGTAATTGGCAACCCGAACCCGGACTTCCAATTCGGCTTCACCAACACCTTTACCTACAAGGGTATTACGCTGGAAGGCGTGATTGACTACCGCCAAGGCGGCGACATTTACTCAACTACCATCCAGACGCTGTATGGCCGCGGGGTAACCAAAGACACCGAAGACCGCAACAAAACGGTGGTGATTGACGGTGTGTACGGCGACCCTAACTCGCGCTTGCCGTTGCGCAATACCGATGGCAGCGCCATTGTGAACCGCACAGCCATTAGCCTGAACGACTTGTACTTCGGGGCGGGTTCGTTCGGGATTGGAGGGCCGTCGGAATTCTCCGTGTACGATGGAACCACCATTCGCCTGCGTGAGGTAACCCTAGGGTACGAGCTTCCGACGAAGCTGCTCGACAAGACGAAGTTTATCCGGGGCGTGAACATTGGCTTTTCGGCGCGCAACCTGTTCTGGTACTCGCCTAACATTCCGGAGCACATGAACTTTGACCCCGAGACTAGCACCTACGCCAACGCCAATGCCCAAGGCTTCGACTTTTCGAACGCGCCGACGGCCCGCCGCTACGGTGTAAACCTGCGCGTCAACTTCTAGCCCTCTTCAACCCTTAACCGAGCACATCACCATGAACATCACGAAAAAGATTTTGGTGGCGCTGCTGGCCTTGATGCTGGGCGGAACAGGCTGCGACAAGTTTTTGGACGTAAACCAAGACCCCATCAACCCCACCGACGTTGATATCCCGCTGCTCTTGCCTACTGCTCAGGCGTCGATGTCGACGTACCTAGGGCACAGCGTACTGGGCCTGAGCCAGCCTACTGCGGGCATTATGCAACAGCTGGTCAACTTTCGGGTTGGCTCGTTTGCGCTCGATGGCAACACCCTGAACAACCAGTGGCAGGGCCTCTACACGGCCATGCTCGAAAACAACGAGCAGATCATTACCCGAGGCACGGCTACCAGTGCCTGGGGGCACGTGGGCATTGCGCAAATTCAGAAAGCGTACGTGTTCAGCCAGATGGTTGACGTGTGGGGCGACATTCCGTACTCGCAGGCACTGCAGGGCATTGGCAACCCGGCGCCGGCTTTCGACGACGATGCCGCTATCTACGCCGATTTGTTCCGGCTCATCGACGAGGGTATTGCCAACCTGCGCCGCACCGATGCCTCGCGCAACCCCGGTGCCGAAGACCTGATTTACAACGGCGACCGGAACAAGTGGATCAGGCTGGGCAACACGCTTAAGCTGAAGCTGTACAACCAAATCAGGCTGACGCGCAACGTGGCCAGCGAGGTTACCCCGCTGCTGTCGGGCGAACTGATTACCGCGGCCGATGATTTCGAGTTTCGGTACGGCATTGGCGCCGGCAACCCCGAAAACCGCCACCCTGGCTTTCAGGGCGACTACGTTTCGACCAGCCGAGAGAACTACATCAACCCATTCTTTTACAACCTGATGAAGGATAATTCGGATCCGCGCATTCCGTATTACTTCTACAATCAGGTAACCTCGCCGGCTACGCTCGCCAACGTCGATTACCAAGATGGCCGGTTCATTGCAATCCGCTTTGGCAGCATCGGCCCGCAAGCCGGTGCTAACACCAGCACCACCCGCACGCTGCAAGGCCTCTACCCCATTGGCGGCCGCTACGACAACGGCGCGGGTGGCGCGGCTACAGGCAACTCGGGCCGGGGCAACGTGCCGCAGCGCTTCATTACATTTTTCATGCGCAAGTACATCGAAGCCGAGCTGCAACTAACGGTGCTTAACAACCCCACAGCTGCTCGTACGGCATTTACTGATGCGGTAAATGCTTCGTTTGCCAAGGTGAATGCCATAGCCGCCGCCGATGGCAGCCCCACCATACCAGAGGCCACCATCACGGCTTACAGAACGGCAGCCCTGGCCCGTTACGACGCCGCCGCTGGCAACGAAGGCAAGCTAAACGTTATCATAACGGAGAAGTACATAGCCAACTTCGGCACCGGCACCGATGTGTACACCGACTACCGCCGTACGGGCTACCCCAACGTGCCCAACGCTGCCACCGACAACGACCCGCAAACCGTGGCTACGGGCGGCTTCCCGGTACGCCTGCCCTACCGCATCAACGATTTGCTCTCGAACCCGAACGCGCCGCAAACGCAGCCGGATATTACCACCGAACGGGTTTTCTGGGACCGGTAAAGTTGCTTTTCACTTGCCATGCAACTGCTTAATCAACTTTAACTCAGCCTTCCATGAAAAACGTAATAGTTGCCTTGCTCCTACTGTTTGTGGCCCTAAGTACCCCCGGCTGCAAAGACGACCCGGATCTGCCATTCCCCGAAACCGAGGAATTTCCGCAAATCTTTACCAACCTTACGCCGCAAAGCACCTTTAGCGCGGCGGCGGTGCAAAGCAGCGCCGGCAACCCCACGGCCAGCTTCAACATTGAGTTGCAGGGCGGCGACCTGAACCAGGTAGAGGCCATTGAGCTGTTCAGCACGTTTCGCGGGTTCAACAGTGCGGGCACAGCCGGTACGCTCAGCAATGCGCCGCGCATCTTGGTAAAGAGTCTCCCTCCCACCAGCGGCTCGGTAGAGGTAAGCATTAACGAGCTGATTACGGGCGTAACGCGGGCCAACGCCACCGCAGGCGGAGCCCGCGTACCGGTAACGCGAGCGTCGTTGCGCGCCACCGAGAGCTTCACCTTCACCTACGAACTGGTGCTGAAGGATGGGCGCCGTATCGTGTACAGTCCTACATTCAACACCGCGCCTTTTGCGGGCACCATTGCCATTGCGCAATAGCCCACGCTACGCCAAAACACCTAGCACAAAGCCCCGGCCAGTTCGCTCTGGTCGGGGCTTTGTGTTTGCTGACTTATAGTGCGTGTACCTAAGGCAAGGTATCGATGCGCAGCACCACGGGCTCTTGCGCAGCGGCCGGTTGCGTAATCCAGCGCATAATGCGTTGGGCCACCTCTTGCGGCTGGGCTAAGTGCCCCTCCCGGTGGTATGCCTCGAAACGCGCTACCTGGCTGAACTGCCGCTCATCGGAACTGCGGATTTGCTCTTGCATTTCGGTATCCACAATGCCGGGTGCCAGGCTGCGGATGCGCACGCCTGTGCCGCGTAGCTCCTGCTCGTGCTGGGCCACTTGGCTGAGCATGTCGAGGGCTGCTTTAGAGGCGCAGTACGCTCCCCAGCCATCGACCGGGCGCTGGGCAGCTCCGCTGCTGATGTTGAGCACCGTGCGCGGGCACCCTAGGTTGCCGTAGGCACTCAGGAAAGTGTTCATGAGCATGGCCGGCACAATCACGTTCACGTCGAACACAAACTCGAAGTGCTCGTTTTGATGCTCGCCTATATAGCCAATGTCGCCTACTACGGCCGCGTTGTTAATGAGGGTGATGCTGCTGGCATCGGGCCGCGCCGTGAATACTTTGTGCAGGTTGTTTTCCACGGCTACCACGTCGGAGAAATCGAGCGGTTGGTGGTGGTAGCGCGGGTGTTCGATGGTAGCATGCCGCGACACCCCTAGCACGGTGGTATCGGGGCGGGCCAGTGCCTGCTCGGCCAAGGCTTTGCCTAGGCCACGGCTGGCACCGGTGATGATGTAGTAGTGCATAACTGGGAACGGAGGGTTTGCCAATCACTACGTAAGAAAGCAAAAAGGGCAACCCTTCGGCTGCCCTTTTTACGGTTGCGGCACCTAGGGCGCCTTATAAAATGTACTGGCTCAGGTCGCGGTTCTTCACCATGTTCTGCAAGCGTTCATCTACCAAAGCCCGGTCGATGAGGATGTGGGCATTGGCACCGATGCGGTCGGGCACATCGAACAGAATATCGTTGAGCAGGCGGCTCATCACGGTATGCAGGCGGCGGGCACCAATGTTCTCTACCTCGCTATTCACCTCAGACGCAATTTCGGCCAGGCGCTCCAGGGCCGAGTCGTCGAAGGTCAGCTCCACGTCTTCGGCCTTCAGCAGGGCTTCGTACTGTTTGGTGAGGGCGTTTTTGGGGTCTTTGAGGATGCGGAAGAAGTCTTCCTTGGTGAGGCTCTGCAGCTCCACACGGATGGGGAAACGCCCCTGCAGCTCCGGAATCAGGTCGGAGGGTTTGCTGACATGAAACGCACCGGCGGCAATAAACAGGATGTGGTCGGTGTTGACGACGCCGTACTTGGTGCTCACGGCTGAACCCTCCACGATGGGCAGCAAATCGCGCTGCACGCCCTCGCGGCTTACATCGGGGCCGCCTTTCTGGCTGCCGCTGCTGCTCGCTACCTTGTCGATTTCGTCGATGAAGATGATACCGGCGTTTTCGGTGATGCGAATAGCTTCGTCCTTCACCTCATCCATGTCGATAAGCTTGGCCGCTTCTTCGTCGAGCAGAATTTTGCGCGCCTCGGCAATGGTAACCTTGCGCTTGCGCGTTTTCTTGGGTACCATCGAGCCGAGCATATCCTGCAGGCCTTGCAGCGAGGCTTCGTCGAGGCCGGCTTGCCCGCCCAACACGCCAATACCGGGGCCGCTGCTCTGCTGCACTTTAATCTCGATGCGGCGGTCTTCCAGCTCGCCGCGCTGCAGCTTCTCGCGAAAACGCTCGCGAGTGCGCTCGTTCAGCTCAATATCGGTTTGGGGCATGTCGTCGGCGGTGGTCATACCGCCAAAGCCCACGCCTGGCTTGTTCACCACCGACGTGCCCACACCTTGAATAGGCGGAATCAGTGCATCGAGAATGGCATCTTCGACGGCCTGCGCGGCCTGAACTTTTACGGCCTCTTTGCGGCGTTGCTTTACCAAATGCACGGCCTGCTCGGCTAGGTCGCGCACCATGCTTTCCACGTCGCGGCCTACATAGCCTACCTCCGTGAACTTGGAGGCCTCTACTTTGGTGAACGGCGCATCGGCAATGGCAGCCAAGCGGCGGGCAATTTCGGTTTTGCCGACGCCCGTCGAGCCAATCATCAGAATGTTGTTGGGCACAATTTCGCGCTGCATCTCCTGCGGCGCGTGCAGGCGGCGCCAGCGGTTGCGCAGCGCAATGGCTACGTTGCGCTTGGCATCGTGCTGGCCAACTATGTATTTATCGAGTTCGGCTACAATTTGAGCCGGGGTAAGGAAAGTCGCAGAATCGAGCATGAGCAAGGGGCCGCGCTTAGGGCGCGCCAGCTGATTAGATACTGAGCAATGTGGTAAGGGTTGCCCAGGCTACAAAAACTGTGACGAAAACCTAGGCGTGCCGTTCTGGCAGGTGCAGGCAAGTAGCACCGTTCCGCTAGCTGTCATTGCGAGGAGGAACGACGAAGCAATCGGTCTCGAGCAGGGCACGACCTGTCACCCAGCACTAAGAGGAAACAGCGTAGGGTGTGGCAGAACGATGTAGCGCGGGCCCTGCAAGTCCGCGTCCCCGGATAGGAATCTGATTAGCTGCGTGTAGCGCGGTGTAGCGTGGGCTTCAGCCCGCGTTTGCCAGCACGAAATCGTTGAGGCAATACCGCTCAGAACCAATCGTTCACGCAAACGCGGGCTGAAGCCCACGCTACACGGGCCGCCGTCCTAGGTCAGAAATAGAAATTGCCAACCTGGGACGCGGACTTACAGAGCCCGCGCTACGTAGTTTTCGGTTGGTACTGGGTGAAAGGTCGTGCCCAGCTCAGGACCGATTGCTTCGTCGTGTCTTCTCGCAATGACAGCAAGCGAAACGGTATTACTCCTTTTTGCCGAACAGCTCGTGCACGTTGCGCGACAACGTGAGGTAGTTGGTGCCGCCCGAAACGTGGTAGAGCGCCCGCGTGTATTCGAACTGGTAGGCACCAAGTTTCAGCAGGGCGCCAAACGAGAAGCCGGCCCCTCCCGACGCATTATCGAGGCGCAGCTCACGGCGGCGCAGGTGATTGTAGCCCACGCGCACGTTCAGGCCCTTGCCCAAAATCAGCTCGCCGCCTACCACAAAGTGCCGGGCAATTTTGTCGCCTAGGCTTTTTTTGGGTGTTTCTTGCTGCCCATCGAGGCTTTGGCGGCGTTGCTGCAGCGTATCGAGGTACACGATGTCGAGCTGATACAGGTGGTGCGCCGTGATGGTGAAGCGCACGGGCATGTGCTCGGGCTTGATGCTGGCGCCCAGCTGCACGTCAAACGGCATTGGTTCGCGGCTGCTGCCCTCAAATGGCTTCAGCTGGTAGCCTAGGTTCTTCACGGCCAAGCCAACGGTAAAGTCCTGCTCGGGGTGCCTAAATACGCTGCCTACATCGGTAAGCACCGCCACCGAGTGGTTGCCCGCAATACCGGCTACCGCCAAGCGCGCCGTAGCGCCCATGGTAAAGTTGCCGAAGGTGTGGGCGTTGGTGAGGCTTAGGTGGTAATCGTTGACGGAAAACTGACCTAGGGGCGTGCCGGCCGGGTCGTACATCTCAAAGTCGCCGTAGCTCAGGTACGACAGCCCGAAGCCCCAGCGCCCAAGCCGCTCGGTATTGCGCACGTAGGCGGCCGTGCTCTGCCGGATGTCGGCCAGGTAGTCGCCGTAGCTCAGGGCCAGGCGGCCGTCCATGTCGCTGTTGAGCAGGGCCGGGTTGCCGTAGAGCATACCGGGGTCGTTGTTGCGGCCCGAAACGCTTACCCCTCCTACCCCGGCTAGGTAAGCTGTAGGTGGCAGACCTAGGGAAGCAAAGGCCCGCTGCCCACCTATTTGCGCGTACGCCTCGCTGCCCAGCAGCAAAGCAGGCAACACCAACAGAGCACCTAGGAAACGGCGTACAGGTCGAATCATCGTAGCTAAGATAGCCGGCTAGCGGCGGATGTAGCGCACGCCACGAAGCAAAACGGCGCCGCACTAACGTAGTGCGGCGCCGTTTCGTCTGGAGTAGCTACCAGGTTAGTGTACTTCTACCTCGTGCAGCGGAGCGGGGGCGGCGGTTTCGTCGCGTACCGTCAGCTTCAGCGGCTTTTTCACCAGTTCGTCGAGCAAGGCTACGCGCACCACGTCATCAACCTGATCGACGTAGTGAATGGTAATGCCCTTGAGGTACTCGGCCGGGATATCCTGCAGATCCTTGCGGTTTTTCTCGCACAAAATCACGTCGCGGATGCCGGCGCGCTTGGCGGCCAGCAGCTTTTCCTTGATGCCGCCTACCGGCAGTACCTTACCGCGCAGGGTTATTTCGCCCGTCATGGCCAAGTGCGAGCGAATTTTGCGCTGTGTGTACACCGAGGCAATGCTGGTGAAAATGGCAATACCGGCCGACGGACCATCCTTGGGCACCGCGCCCTCGGGGAAGTGGATGTGCAGGTCGTACTGATCGAACAGGCGGTAGTCGATGCCCAGCTCCTCGGCGCGGCTGCGCAGGTAGCTAAGCGCCGTTACGGCCGATTCCTTCATCACGTCGCCCAGCTGGCCCGAGAGCGTGAGCTTGCCGCGGCCGCGGCTCAGCAGGCTTTCCACGAACAGGATGTCGCCGCCTACCGAGGTCCAGGCCAAGCCGGTTACCACCCCGGCGGTTTCGTTGTCCTGGTACAGGTCGCGGTCGAAGATGGCAGCACCTAGGATTTTGCTTACATCATCGGGCTCCAGCTTGGCCGGGAAGGCCTCATCCATAGCCTTGTGCTTGGCAATGTTGCGCGCCAGCGCACCCAGCTTACGCTCCAAGCTGCGCACGCCCGATTCGCGTGTGTAATCATCAATCACGCGCTGCACGGCGGCGGTGCTGATGGTTACATCCTTTTGGGTGAGGCCGTGCTCGCTTACTTGCTTGGGCCAGAGGTGCTTTTTGGCAATCTGGGTTTTCTCTTCCAGCGTGTAGCCCGTCAAGTCGATAATTTCCATCCGGTCGCGCAGGGCCGGGTGAATGGTATCGAGCGAGTTGGCGGTGGCAATGAATAGCACGCGCGAGAGGTCGTACTCCACCTCCAGGTAATTGTCGGTGAAAGTCGAGTTCTGCTCCGGATCGAGCACCTCAAGCAGCGCCGCTTGGGGGTCGCCGCGGAAGTCCGACGACAGCTTATCCACCTCGTCCAGGATCATTACCGGGTTGGAGGCGCCGGCTTTCTTAATCTGCGACACGATACGGCCCGGCATGGCGCCCACGTAGGTTTTGCGGTGCCCGCGGATTTCGGCTTCGTCGCGCACGCCGCCCAGCGACAGGCGCACGTACTTCCGCCCTAGGGCCGTAGCGATAGAGCGACCTAGGGAAGTTTTGCCCACGCCAGGAGGGCCGTACAAGCACAGGATGGGCGCGCGCAAATCTTGCTTCAGCTTCAGCACAGCCAAATACTCCAAGATGCGCTCCTTTACCTTCTCCAGGCCGTAGTGGTCCTGGTCGAGAATTTTGCGGGTGCGCTTCAGGTTGAAGTTGTCCTTGGTGTACTCGGCCCAGGGCAAATCGAGCAGGAACTCCACGTAGTTCAGGCTCACCGGGTACTCGGCGGCGGCCGGATTCATGCGGCTCAGCTTATCCAGCTCTTTCTGGAAGTGCTTGGCCACCCCTTCGGGCCATTTTTTGTCCTTGGCACGCTGGCGCAGCTTATCCAGCTCTTGGTCGGGGCCTTCGTGACCGAGTTCGTCTTGCAGCACCTTCAGCTGCTGGCGCAGAAAGTAGTCGCGCTGCTGCTGGTCGATATCGGTGTGGACCTTGCTCTGGATTTCGTGCTTAATTTCGAGCAGCTGAATTTCCTTCAGCAGCAGCTCGAGCAGCTGCGTGCCGCGCTCCACGGCTTCGTTTATCTCAAGCAGGCGCTGCTTTTGGCCAACCTCTACGTTGAGGTTAGAGGACAGGAAGTGAATCAAAAAGCCCGGCGACTCGATGTTGTCGAGGGCAACCTGTGCCTCCTGCGGGATTTCGGGGTTCAGCTTCAGCATCTTGGTGGCCGCATCTTTCAGCGAGGCCATCAAGGCTTTTACTTCTTTGGTTTGGCGGGTGGGCAGCAGCTCGGGCAGGTAATCTACCTGCGCCGTAAAGTAGGGCGTGGTTTGCACCATTTCGCCCAACCGGAAACGCTGCTGGCCCTGAATGATAATGGTGGTGTTGCCGTCGGGAAGCTCCAAC
Source organism: Solirubrum puertoriconensis (assembly GCF_001483135.1). Lineage (GTDB taxonomy): Bacteria > Bacteroidota > Bacteroidia > Cytophagales > Hymenobacteraceae > Solirubrum > Solirubrum puertoriconensis. Next base: position 1,210,815 of record NZ_LNAL01000008.1, on the reverse strand, counting down.
AGCTTCAGAATACGCGCCATGGTACCCACCTCGTAGAGGTCGGCTAGCACGGGGTCTTCGGCATTGGAGTTCTTTTGGGCTATTACCCCAATCAGCTTATCGCCTTTGTAGGCTTTGCGCACCAGCCGAATGCTTTTTTTGCGCGTAACCGTAACCGGCAGCACTACCCCGGGAAACAGCACCGTGTTGCGCACCGGCAAAATGGGCAGCTTTTCCGGCGCTTCGCTTTGCGCCGAGGGTTCCTGCTCCGAGTCGGACGAAACTACCGACACCATTCCGTCAGGGTCTTCGGTCATGAGCAGGAAGGAAGCTGGAAAGCGCGGATTCGAATTTTTCGACATAGAGAAGGAAACGACAGCAGCGCCAGATTGGCAGCAAAAAGCAGCCACGCGGCCGTCCACTAAACGAAGATACCTCTTTGTCAAGTGCCGTGCCACGTGCACCTAGGGCACAAGCAGCCGCCATGGCAGCACTTTGCCCCCGACAAGGCGTCAGCCAAGCACTGCGTCATCAGCTAAAAGCTATATTTTTGAAGGCCGTAGCTCCCTCTCCACGTTGGGCTTCCGTGCCGACTACCTCCATATGTTTCGTCTGATACGCCCGCTTTTTCTGCTGCTGGTGGGTTTGTGTTTTGCGAGTGTGCTCGCAGCGCAAAATAAGCCATACCGCCAGCGTGCCCTTTCGGGCAAAGTTCGTCAGCTCCGGGTGCGCCCCGATGCTACCCCGGACTTTATCAACGTCAACCGCGTTGCTTATTTCCAGGATAAAAAGGCGCTGCGCGAAATAGCCCGTGCCGAAAAGCGCAAAAGCTGGACTTCGGCCCGCAACATGCTGGAGCAATACGTAGCCAACTTCGGCATCGAGAACTTCTACAAGGATAACATGATGCTCTGGCGCTTGGGGCAGCTGTTTGAGCGCGCCGGCAACGAGGACAAGGCCAAGGCATACTACCGCCTGGCGCTTAAGCATCATCGGCAGGACGTCACGAAAATTCAGCTGTACTACGACTCCCTGGAGAAGAAGGACGCCGACTTGTACGTGCCCTTGAAAACGTACTACGACATTGTGGAGTACCGGAAGAACATTGCCACCTTCCGGCCGCCCAAGGGCGTGTACACCAACATGGGCCAGGGCATCAACTCGCAGGTTGAGGACTACGGCCCCAGCTACCACGACGACTCGGAGCAACTCATCTTCTCCTCGAAACGCAAAACGCGCGGCCTGCACAACATTGTGGATGAGGAGCTGTATATGGCCAAGCGCCAGGGCGAGTCGTGGTCGGATGCCGAAGCTTTGCCCAAGCCCATCAGCTCGCCTTACAACGAGGGCTCGGCCTGCCTGACCAAGGACGGCACCACCATGTACTTTTCGCGCTGCGAGTGCCCCAGTTGCCACGGCAACTGCGACTTGTTCGTGAGCCACTTCAAGAACGGCCAGTGGACGGTGCCGCAAAGCCTAGGTATGCAGGTAAACTCCACGGCTTGGGACTCGCAGCCCACCCTGTCGCGCACCGAGGACACCTTGTACTTCGCCTCCGACCGCCTGGGAGGTTTCGGCATGTCGGACATCTGGTTTACCCACAAGCTGAAGAACGGGCAGTGGGCCAAGGCCCAGAACATGGGCCCCATTATCAACACGCGCGAAAGCGAGGTAAGCCCCTTTTACCACCCGCTCTACAACGTGCTGTACTTTTCGTCGCGCGGGCAGCTGCTGAACTTCGGCGACTTCGACATTTACAAAGCCTACCGCACCAAAGGCCGCTGGCAGGAGCCCATTAACATCGGCCCGCTGGTGAACGGCAAGGGCTCGGAGTACTACTTCACCATCGACGGCGAATCGAAGAACCTGTATTACGCCCGCTCGGAGGAAAAGAATATGAAGAACCTCGACCTGTACTCTTTCCCGCTGCCCATGGAGGCCCAGCCGCTGGCCACCACGCGCTTCGAGGGTACGCTCGTCGATTCGGTAACGCAAAAGCCCCTGAGCGGCATCGTGAGCATCATCGACGTGGACAACGGCATTGAGGTGGCCTCGAAGTACATCCGCCCCGATGGCTCTTTCGATTTCGACCTCATCGACGGCTCGAAGTACGTGATGCTCATTCAGAGCCCCGAGTACTTTACCGTCGAGAAGCAATTCAGCCTGAAGCAGGATACGGTGATGAAGCTGATGACTACCAGCATCGATTATAACATCCCGCTGATTTTCCGCAACATCGAGTTCGACCAAGGCAAATCGAACATCCTCCCTTCGATGCACGTCACCCTCGACCGCATCGTGGTGTTTATGGTGGACCACCCCAACCACCGCTTGCGCATTTCGGGCCACACCGACGCCAAAGGCGACCCCGACGTGAACGAGAAACTTTCGCAAGACCGCGCCGACGCGATTCGCCGCTACATCGAAACCAAAGGCAAGCTCAAGCCCAACCGCATCGATAGCCGCGGCTACGGCAGCACCGAGCCACTGAAGGAGGAAGTAACCGAGGAAGACATGCGCATCAACCGCCGCGTGGAGTTCCGCCTGATCAAGCCCGAATCGGAGCAGAAACCCGCCGACAAAGATGCTGGCGGCTGGAACTAGCCCCTAGGTACCTACACGAAAACCGCGGGCCCGGAGCTGCATCAGCTCCGGGCCCGCGGTTTTTTTCAATAACCTGCTGTCATTGCGAGGACGAAGGACGAAGCAATCGGCCCTGGGCAGGGCACAACTCCTCACCCAGCACCAAGCGTAAACTGGGCATGGGCGACCACCGTTACTTTGTGTACATCATCACAATCAAAACCACACGGTGCTCTACGTCGGCGTTACCAATGACCTAGGGCGCCGTATGGCCGAGCATCGGTCCGGAGCGCACAAAGGGTTTACCAAGCGCTACAACGTAACCAAGCTCATCTACTTCGAAGAGCACACCGACATTAACGCAGCCATTGCACGCGAGAAGCAGCTGAAAGCTGGACGCTGTGGCCAGCCTGAACCCAAGCTGGGAAGAGCTGCTGCCCTAGGTAGATTTCGCTTGGTGCTGGGTGAGCGGTAGTGCCCAGCTCAGGACCGATTGCTTCGTCGTGCCTCCTCGCAATGACAGCCAAGGGAACGGCTACAAGCTTATGCGCTGCGTTTCGTTGCCGCTGCGGAACAGCGCGCTTTGTTTCTTACCGTTGGCCTCGAGGTTCACAATGTTCATCTGATCGGAGAATTGTTCCATCAGTAGGCGGTGGCTGAGGTTGATGGCTTGGGTACGCTTGTTCAGCTTCACGCTGAAATAAATCCAGTGGGCATCTTTCTCGCGCTCCATTCCTAGGTAGTTCAGGGGCAAGGCTTCGCCGGGTTTGGTACCCACCGTGATGCTGCGCCGCAGGTAATTGCTGATAACGGGCGTGAGTTGGGCAGCAGGTGTTTCGAGCAGGCGCAGAGGGCGCGCCGCTCCTTGCGACAAGCCGGTTTCCAAGTCGTCGGTAAACACCTTCAGGGCTATTTCAAGCTGCTGCGTTTTGGAATTTAGCTTGGCTTCCATGATGCTGGCATGGTACGGGTGGGCCCACGCCGCAAGGGTTATCAGTAAGGCACCTAGGAAAACAACAAAACGACGCATGTGTAAGGAAGAAAGTAGCGGGATAATGGCTTAACAACCGCCTAGAAAAAGTAATGCCATCTTACAAAGAAGATGGCATTACAACGGTAACGAGCAGCTTACCGAAGGGCTACAGCACGTACTTGATGAACGGGTTGATGATGAGCACAAAGGCCATCAGCGAGAGCAGCAGCACCATGCCTACCTTCTGCGCGTTTTCAAGGAACTTATCGGAAGGCTTGCGACCCGACAGCATTTCGTAGGTCAGGAACATTACGTGGCCACCATCCAGCGCCGGAATGGGCAGCAGGTTCATGAAAGCCAACACCATCGAGAGCATGCCCGTCAGGGTCCAAAACTTAAGCCAATCGAAACGGCCGCCGTACTGCTGCGCAATTTCAATGGGGCCGCCTAGGGACTTGCTTACCGAAGCCTCGCCGCGGAAGATTTTGCCGAAGGCCTTCACTTGCGCCCCCACAATGCCAAAGGCCTGCTTGGTACCGGCCGGAATGGCTTCAACTAGGCTGTACTCGCGGGTGTTATACTTCAGCAACGACTTAGGCCGAAAACCTACCTTGCCCTCTTCGTCCACGTTCAGCGTGAGCGTAACGGTTTCATCGCCGCGCTCCACCACCACCGGGGTTGCTTTGCCGGCGTTGGCTTTCAGGGCTGCTTGTAGCTCCGGAAAAAACTGAATGCTGGTGCTGCCCACGCGCACAATGCGGTCGGAGGGCAGCAAACCACCTTTTGAGGCAGGGCCGCCCGGTACCACTTCATCCACCACAAAGGGGTCGAGCGGCTGCACGAACAAGGCCTGGTCTTGGTCGGCCATCTTGTCCATGAAGTCCTTCGGCACCGGGATATCAATAAGCTGGCCGCCACGCTCTACGGTGTAGTAGCTGCCGTTGCCAAGCACCACGTCCACGTCGTACACATCGGTGAACTGCTCGAACGGACGGCCGTTGATCTTCACGATACGGTCGCCGGGCCGGAAACCGATTTGCTTACCCAGCTCGTTGGGCACCACGCCAAAACGTTGCGCTTCCGAAGCGGGCAGGTAGCTTTCGCCGTACTTATAGGTGAGCAGCGAGAAGATGAGGATGCCCGTGAGCACGTTTACGATAATGCCGCCGAGCATCACAATCAGGCGCTGCCAGGCTGGCTTGGCCCGAAACTCGTAGGGCTTGGGCTCTTGACTGAGGCTCTCGGTATCGAGCGACTCATCCACCATGCCCGTGATTTTCACGAAGCCACCAAGGGGCACAGCGCCCAGCATGTATTCGGTTTCGCCGATGGTTTTGCCGAAAATTTTGGGCGGAAAGCCGATGGAGAACTTCTCCACGCGCATTCCAAACCACTTGGCCGTCAGCATGTGCCCTGCTTCGTGCACGCCCACCAAAATGGTGAGACCCAGCAGCAGCTGGCCAGCCATTACCAGAATATCCATTCGTTGTTAGTTGTCAGTTTTTTGTGGTCGTCAGCCTGAGCAAAGCGAAGAGCCTTTTTTCATTCAGACAGTTATTTAGGCCGTCATGCATTGACTTCGCTCAGCATGACGGCCTCACGTGATAAGGTCTTTAGCTCAGGATGACGCGCGAATCGTAAAGTTACTTTACCAACTCCGAAGCTACCCGCCGAGTTTCGGCATCGGTGAATACATAGTCGTCGAGCGAAGGCTCGGCAAGGTACGAAACGCGCGCGAGGCAGTTTTCGACCACATCGGGCAGTTGCAGGAAGCCGATTTGGTCGCGCAGGAAAGCGGCTACGGCTACCTCATTGGCGGCGTTGAGCACGCACGGCGCGTTGCCGCCCCGGCGCATGGCCTCGAACGCCAGCGGCAGGTTGCGGAAGGTGTCGCCATCGGGCCGCTCGAAGGTGAGCTGCGGGTAATCGAGGAAGCTGAACCTAGGGAAGTCGTTGGGCAGGCGCTCGGGGTAACCTAGGGCGTACTGAATGGGCAGCTTCATGTCGGGCAGGCCGAGTTGCGCCTTCAGCGAACCATCGCGGAACTGCACCAGCGAGTGAATGATGCTTTGCGGGTGCACCACCACTTCAATCTGCTCATCCGTCAGCCCAAACAGCCACTTGGCTTCAATCACCTCCAAGCCCTTGTTCATCAACGAAGCCGAATCGATAGTGATTTTGGCGCCCATGTCCCAGTTGGGGTGCTTCAGGGCTTGGGCCTTGGTTACGGTAGCCAACTCCTGCGCCGAGCGCCCCCGGAAAGGCCCACCCGATGCCGTGAGAATAATCTTCTCCACCGAGCCGGGCGCCTCCCCTACTAAGCACTGGAAAATGGCCGAGTGTTCTGAGTCGACGGGGTAAATGGCCGAGCCGAACTGCTTAGCTAAGGTTGTAACCAGCTGCCCGGCTACTACCAGGGTTTCTTTGTTGGCAAGTGCAATGGTTTTACCGGCCTTTAGGGCTGCTACAGTAGGCAGCAAGCCAGCGTAACCCACCAAGGCCGTTAGTACCACATCCACATCGGGGCGACTGGCTACTTCGGCCAAGGCATCGTGCCCGGTTAGCACCTGCGTTTCGGGCTGGTTGGCCAGGGCTTCGCGTACTGTGGCGTATTGGGTTCCGTCGCCAATTACCACCACAGCGGGCCGAAACTCGCGGGCTTGCGCCACCAGTAAATCGGTGCTGCGCTGTGCCGTAAGGGCCACCACCCGAAAACGACCGGGGTGCGCACGAACTACCTCGAGGGTTTGCGTGCCGATGGAGCCGGTGGAACCTAGGAGAGCAAGAGAGCGGGGCTGAAAAGAAGACATGCTAGCGAAAGTGCCTGCTGCAATGGGCGGCACAGGCAAACAAAGGTACTTTTCTTTACTCTACGGCCTCGATGCGGATCTTCTTTCCGTTGAAAGTGGCCTCCTCGCCCGCGCGCTTGCCGCTGAGCGCCGCCGCAATGGGCGCCGCAGCCGATACCGCGAAGTATTCAGCCCCATCAATGGCGAGCTTGCCGGCGCTGATGCCCACGTAAAACTGCCCCAGGCTGGTGCGTACCAAGGCACCCGGCCGCACAGCGTCGCAAGGCTTATCGGGGTCGATGCGCTCGAGCTCGGCCAGTAGCTTCTTGGCCTCGTGCAGCTGCACAGCGTTTCGGTCGCGCTCGTTTTGGGCCATGGCCCGGCCGGTTTCGTACTTGTCGCCGGCGCTGCTTTTGGTTTCGCTGTTGGCGGACTCCTGCGCCGTGTGTATGGCTGCCTGGCAAGTACCGATGCGCTGCTGCACGTAGGTTTGGCAGGCGGTGTATAGCTGTTGTTTAGTATCTGACATAAACGCGTACAAAGGCTTACTTGGCAAGGTTCTCCTGCAAAGCTGATCGAACTCGAGCAGTCCATTGCTCATCCTTCGGATCAATAATTATAACCCGAAACCCGTAACGGTCTCCTTCAATTCCTACACCCGAAGCATCATCAATCAGCAAATCAATGCCAAAGCTCGGCGGATGTTTGCTGCATTGTACACGAGCTTCCCGGTTGTGCCGGGCTTGGTTGATTACCCCATTTAATTGAATGCCGTAGAGCCAGAACAACCGCCGGATGTATGCCAGGCTGCGGTAGGAGGTTGTGTATACCCATACCTCGTGCCCCTGCTGCTGGCAGTAAGCGCAGAGCTCTTCTATACCTTGCCGCAGTTGCTCTTTGCCAAATAACCAAGCCAACATGCGGCGTTTGGGAGCTTCCGGCGGGAAGGCATGTACGCCACGAATAAGGGTATTGTCTAGGTCGAAAGCAATGCGCATACATTTTGGAGCGCAGTGCCATTTACGCCTCCTGAGCAAAGAACGCACTAACTGCGATAAACGCGCTTTACAATTCCTTCATGCTGCGGCATAAGACCACACCAATAGCTTTTCGGTAACTTCGGAACTGATAATGGCAGCTTACCAATGCTCGATTACCTGCGCAATCAGCTTCGCTCCCTGAAGCTTACTTACACGGTTTACAACTTTCTGCACCAGCGCAAGCTGCGCCATAACGAGCAGTTGTACCGCCGCTACGGGTTGCGCAAGCGGGTGTACCAGTCTGTATCGTCCGACGACTTCAAAGCCCTAGGTGCCGGCGAGCCGCCGCGCTTCGATGTGCACGACAGCCGCCAAGTGGCTGCCAGCTACCCCGGATTCGAGCAGTTTTCGCTGGCTATTCAGGAGGGTATTCGGTCGTGGTCGGAACGCGGCTACATGGTATTGCGCGGCTTTTTTACAGCCGATGAGGTAGCCACCATAAACAGCGAAATTGAGCGGCTAATTGGGCAAGGCGAAGCCAACTGGCGCTACAGCCACGTCAAAATCATGTTCGCCATTCACCAATCGGAGGCGATAAGGCGCATTGTAGCCAAGCCCGAGCTGCACGCGGTTCTCAGCTTTTTGCTGGGCAAACCGGTAACGCAGCCGTTCCAGAGCATCAACTTCATCCAGGGCAGTCAGCAGCGCGCCCACTCCGATACCATCCACATGACCACCTACCCCCTAGGGTACATGGTGGCCGCCTGGATTGCCCTAGAGAACATCGACGCCAGCAACGGCCCGGTGTTCTATTACCCCGGCAGCCACCGCCTGCCCTACGTGCTCAACAACGATTACCCCCACGACAACACGCACTTCACCATCGGCGAATCGGCCTACAAAGCCTACGAAAACGCCATCGATGCCGTGGTGCAGCAAAACCAGCTACAGCCTGAGGAGTTCCACGCCCAAGCCGGCGACGTGCTGCTGTGGCACGCCAACCTGCTGCACGGCGGCACCCCCATTCAGGATGCCCACCGCACGCGCCAAAGCATGGTGCTGCACTACTTCGCCGAGGACGTGATTTGCTACCACGAAATCACGCAGCGGCCGGCCTTGCGCGCGAAGTCCTAAAACGCGTAGCCCACGGCCAGCCCCAGTCGTGGCTCGGCGCCGTCGTGGGTTCGGGCGGTGTAAAACTCGTGGTTGGTAAAGCCCGGCGTGGTTACGTTGCTGAAGGCTATGTTGAAACCCAGGCCCACGAATGGGTCGAGCCGGAGGCGTTTGGTTAAAGCAAATTGATAACCGGCCGTCATGCCCAGTCCGACGGCGTTGATGGAACCCTCAATGGGCCGTCCGGGTAGGTTGTTGTCTTCGGGGCGAGTTGGGAACATTGATTGCTTGATGTCCTCGTGCGCCTGAAAGTGCTGGTAGCGGGTGTACAGCCCTAGGTAGAACCCTTGCAGTGCGATGCCAGAGGTATAAAACCGCACCTCGGGCGTGATGCCAAAGCCCGACAGCTCCCGGTCGTCGAACATCTTGCCGGTGTTGGGGGTGTAAAACATGCCCAGTTGCACGCTCGCCGCCGGGTGCACTTGCCGCTCGGCCAGCACCGAAGCCGTGCGGTACAGCAGGCTTACGGTATTAATTTTTACAACGGTCTTCTGCGCGTGCCCTAGGTGGGCGCTCAGCAAAACGGCAAGGCAGAGTAGCGTTTTCTTCATGACATGGTTTGGGCTAGGTGATAAGGAGCACTGACCAAAACTAAAACTCCGTTTACCCACTGCCCAACGGCCTTCAAGGGCTCTCCAAACCTGCCGGTTGCAGAAAGCGCAAAACCCCACCCCAGCGCCGGCCGGATTTGCAGCAACAAGTGTTTTTTGCAACTTCGGCAGCCTGCTTACTCAATTTTCGCAAGTATTACCTAGGCCTGCTGCTCGCGTTTTATGGCGTTATCCGTTAAGTCTGCTCCTGCGCTGCCCGCCCAAGCGGCGTTTTTCGCCCGCCTGCGGGGGCACTTACCCGCGCATTTGTCGCTGGTTGATGAGGTAGCCGATGTGCTGCAGCTGAGCACCGATAGCGCCTACCGCCGCCTGCGCGGCGAAACCGCTTTGTCGCTCGACGAAGCCACTCGCCTGGCCCAGCACTTTCAGCTGCCGCTTACCGATTTGCTCGCCAGCCCGCGCGAGTCGGTTACGTTTCAGCGCATGAGCATCAACGCCCAACCCGGCGGCATTGGCGACTATCTGCGCTACACGGCCAGCTACTTTGGCCAAGCGGCCGCGGCCAACGCGCACATCAGCTACGCCGCCAAGGATATTCCGGCCATTTACCACTTTCTGTTTCCGGAGCTGGCTCGGTTTAAGGTGTTTTTCTGGCTGAAAACCATCAAAACCGTAGCGACTTTCAGCAACCTACGCTACGCCGCCCAGCACATCCCCGACGACGTAATAGCCGCCGGAGCCGCCGCCGCCGAGCAGTACCTGCGCATGCCCACCGTCGAAATCTGGAACGACGAAACGGTAAACAGCACCCTGCGGCAAATCGAGTACTACCTCGACGCCGGCCTGTATGAGCAGCCCGCCGACATTCCCCGTTTGCTCGATGCGCTGGAGGCGTTGGTGCAGCATATTCAGCGGCAAGCCCTAACGGGCCGTACCCTGCGCAACAACCTAGAGGTGGCCCCCTATCAGCTTTACTTCAACGAAATCCTGCTGCTCGACAACACCATTCACACCGCCGCCGAGGGCCACGACCGCGTGCTGGTAAGCTACAACGGCATGGATTACCTGCACACCACCGATGCCTCCTTCTGCGCCGAGGTGAAACAGTGGATGCGCGTTCAGACGGAGAAATCAACGCTTATCAGCCAGGTGTCGGAGAAAGAGCGCAACCGCTTTTTTAACAAGACTTACGCCCGCATCGAGGAGCAACGGCGCAAGCTGCGGTAGAGATGCTGAATCTGCACATGAAAGGCTAGCAGTCTCAGCTGATTCGTGCTTCCCAGACTACCTCCGGTGTCTGCTCAATGTCCCAATGGGCAAGCAGAACCCCCAATTGATTGAGCGACGCTGCTTCGGCTTCAATGCAAAACTCTAGCCGCTGAGCGTAGGGTAACGGTAGGTTATTATTTGTGATTACCTGCAACACCGTGTGCCCCATGTCATCATAGCAACTGGCCTTGAGTAAGAGGTAAGGTTGGCAGGAACCTCGTTGCTCTTCGCCTAGTTCGGTTACCACACAATCGCTTAAACTCCGAGGAAAGCTTTTCAGCGCATCAGCATAGTCCTTGAATTGGTCCGGATGCCCCCAAAAAGCGCATTCGGCTTTAACATCCAACTTAGATACTTTAAGGAATAACCTGCAGTCACCATCATTATCGATAGTGGCTGCTACTCTTATTTTACCTTGCTGCATTTACCTCTTTGTATCGTAATACAGGCCTTAGTTGCGCATCAGCCCCTCGGCCAGCTTCCGGTCGTTGCTCAACCTAGGCACTTTGTTTTGCCCGCCTAGTTTGCCTTGGCTTTTCATGTAGCGCTGAAAAGCGCCAGCCGGCAGCGGCGTCAGCAGCAGCGGCGCAAGGATGTTGCCCGCCAGCAAGTCGTCGTAGTACACGTTACGGCGGCGCAGGCCTGCGTCCAGTGCTGCGGCGAAGGCACCTAGGTCGTGGGGCGGGCGGGCAAACTCCACCAGCCACTCGTGGCGCGAGAGCTCGGCTTTGTTTTCACTCACGCGCGGAGCCACGGTAAACTCCGTCACTTCTACCTCCGCGAACTGCTGCAGCGCCTCGCGCAAGGTCTGCTCCACTTCCTCGCCAATTACGTGCTCGCCGAAGGCCGACAAGAAGTGCTTGATGCGGCCCGATACCACCACGCGGTGCGGGCGCAGGCTGGTAAAGCGCACGGTGTCGCCCACGGAGTAGCCCCACAGGCCGGCGTTGGAGCTTACCACCAAGGCGTAGTTCTTATCCAGCTCTACCTCGGCCAGCGTCAGGCGCGGCGGGTTGGGCTCGAAGAAACGCTCGGCCGGAATAAACTCGAAGTAAATGCCCGCGTTGGCAAGCAGCAGCATGCCGGGGTTGCCGGGCTCGTCCTGAAAAGCAAAGAAGCCCTCCGATGCCGGAAAAAGCTCCAGCGTATCTACCGAGCGGCCGATGCTCTCGAGCAGCTTGCGGCGGTACGGCTCGAAGTTGACGCCGCCGTACACGAACAGCTGAAACGCCGGAAACACCTCGCCCACCAGCTTGCCCGTGCGGGCAGTAAGCCGGTCGAAGTACATCTGCACCCACGGCGGTATGCCCGAAATCAGCGTCATCGGCTGACCTAGGGTTTCGTCCACGATGCGGTCGAGCTTCTGCTCCCAATCCTCGATGCAGTTGGTGGCGTAGCTCGGCAGCTGGTTGCGGCGCAGGTAAGCCGGCACGTGGTGGTTGCTGATGCCCGACAAACGCCCCGTCGGGATGCCGCCTACCTCTTCCAGCTCGGGCGAACCTGAGAGAAAGATGAGCTTGCCATCTAGAAACTGCGGCTTGCCCGTGCGGTGCACGTAGTGCAGCAAGGCATCCTTGGCGCCGTTGATGTGGTTGCCAATGCTGTCCTGGCTGATGGGGATGTACTTGGTCCCGGAGGTGGTGCCCGATGTTTTAGCCAGGTACAGCGGCTTGCCCGGCCAGAGCACGTCCCGCTTCCCTTCCTTCACCCGGTTGAAGTACGCACCTAGGGCCTCGTAGTCGCGCACCGGCACTTGGCGCTGAAAGTCCCGCACCGAGCGCACATCGGCCAGGCCGTGGTCGTGGCCGAAGGCCGTGGCGGTGCCTTGCTGCAGCAGGTTCTGCAAAATGCGCTGCTGGGCCACCTCGGGCTGGTGCGCCCATTTCTGGTACTGACTAACGGTGTAGGCGGCGAGCGGGCGGCTCAGGAAGGACTTCAGGCCCATGCGGAAGAACTTGAGGAAAAGGCGGGGCGGTAAATGTAGCGGCTATTGCGGTACGCGCTGCCAGCCCGTTGTGTCGAAAGTGGCCGTATCTACGGGTTCAATGCGCTGCCATAGGTCTAGCATCGGCGTTAGCTGTACGGTACGGTAGCTCGTGCTTAGAGTGGCAAACTGAGCATTCCTTGATTGCACCACAACCTGAGTGCTCGGCTCATGCCTCTTGACAAATAACACCTGCTCGTTATTCCAATCTGCGCGGTCGATAACCCAAACAAGTCCAAAGAACAATACGGACGGGAACAGCAGCACTATGCTCAACCCACCGAGTAAAACTCGTAGCATAGATGAGGCCTTAAGCTGCAAACCAACAGCTAGCGGCCATAACCAGCCAAGCCCTACCATTGCCAAATTAAAATAGAGACGCAGAGAGCTACTGGTCGTCTCAACTGAGAAGTAGTTTGCTAATGCATCAATCAACCAGAACATACCACCTAGCCAGCCTAGACCAATAACCAAGCTCCGAAAAAAGCTAAGTGGAGTTGCGAAAGGGATGTTTGCCTGAGGCATATACGAATAGGTGATACTGGGGCAGGTAAAGTTCACCAAACATCTGCCATATGCTGGTGGTATGCTACTCTAAATTAGCACATCCTCTCACCCCTTATAATCCAAACACCATGATCAACCAACGCGGTACGGCCGTCTGGAACGGCGACATCAAAGGCAGTGGCGAAATCACTACCCAGAGCGGCGTAGTAAAAGCGCCTTATTCGGTAGGCACCCGGTTCGAAGGCCAGAAAGGCACCAACCCCGAGGAACTGATTGGGGCCGCCCACGCCGCTTGCTACACCATGTACCTGGTGAGCCTGCTTACCCGCGAAGGCTACTCGCCCACGCAGGTGAGCACCGAGTCGAAGGTGACGCTCGATCCGGGCAATATGTCGCCGAAGGTGGTGAAGATTGCCGTAAGCACCTCCGGCCAGGTACCCAACCTCAGCGCCGAGGATTTCCAGCGTTATGCCGAAGACGCCAAGCAAAACTGCCCCATTTCGCAGCTGTTATCGGCCGTACCCGAAATGACTTTGGAAGCCAAGCTGCAGTAAACAGCCACCCGGGGCAGCACCCCACCGTGTTGCCGCCCCGGGTGCTTAAGTCCGCACCCGGCGGTTTTGTATTAGTTTTGCCGGCTGAATCTCTCCCCTGCCTATGCCGTCATCATATACTCGCATTGGTCTGCAGCCGGCCAACACCTCTCGCGTACCGTTTTTCGGGCAGTTTGTGTTCGGCTTGGTAGCTGTGGCTTACCCCCTGCTGTCCATCCTCGGCGACCCTAATCGTACGCCCGGCGTATTGCGCTACCTCGATTGGATGTTCCTAGGTCTGGCGGTGGTGTTTCTGCTCTACATCTCGGTGCAGAACCTGCCCCTCTTCGGCACCCAAACCTACCTCGAAATCACGCCCGATTATTTGGTGCACAAGCCCGGCCTGTTTGCCCCCAAGCAGCCCTTTGCCGCCAAAGAAATGCGCGCACTCGACCTAGAGCCCAACCAATTGCTGCTCCGCCTGCACGATGGCACCAGCTACTCGCTCAACCTGCGCCAGGTGCGCGGCCGCATGCGCCGGCAAAACCTGCGCGGCATGCTCAGCAACTTTGCCCAGCGCAATGGTTTGGAGCTGCGCGAGCGTTCGGCTTCCGATTTGTAAGCCCTAGGTGCTCTAAAACGTAAAAAGCCCGCAGCAATGCGGGCTTTTTCTATGTCGGGCTTCAGCCCGCGTTTGCGTGAACGATTGGTACCGCGCGTAACTGCTCAGACGAATATGTTCTGGCAAACGCGGGCTGAACCAAAGGAAGGCGTAGCCAAGCCCGCGCTACACCGCGTTACAGGTTACTTGCCCGTGAACTTCTTGCGCAGCTCCTGAATGGTGGTGCGGAACGTTTTGTCCGAATCAATCAGGTCCGATACGGTTTGCACCGAGTGAATAACGGTGCTGTGGTCGCGGCCGCCGAAGTGGTAACCAATGCTCTTGAGCGAATGGTTGGTGTGCTCCTTGGCGAAGTACATAGCTACCTGGCGTGCGGTAACTACCTCTTTTTTGCGGGTTTTGGCCTTCAGCAAGTCAACAGCAATGCCGAAGTGCTCGGCTACGGTTTTCTGGATAAAGTCGAGGTTTACCTCCGCCTCTACGTCCTCAATAATGTGGCGCAGAGCCTGCTTGGCCATTTCCAGGTCAATTTCGCGGCGCGTGAGGCTCGACTGCGCAATGAGCGAAATCAGCACGCCTTCCAGCTCGCGCACGTTCGTCTCGACGGAGTACGCGAGGTACTCCACCACCTGCGGCGGGATGTCGATGCCGTCGGCCTGCATCTTGTTCATGATGATGGCCACGCGTGTTTCGAAATCGGGGCTTTGCAGGTCGGCGGTGAGGCCCCACTTAAAGCGCGACAACAAACGCTCTTCAAACCCTTTCAGCTCGCGCGGCGGCACGTCGGAGGTCATAATAACCTGTTTTCCGGCCTGGTGCAGGTGGTTGAAGATGTGGAAGAACATTTCCTGGGTGCGGTCTTTGCCGGCCAGGAACTGCACGTCGTCCAGAATCAGGATATCAACCAGCAGGTAGAAGTTGCCGAAATCCTGTACCGAGTTGGTTTTCAGGCTTTCGATAAACTGGTTGGTAAACTTTTCGGCCGACACGTACAGCACGAACTTGTTGCCGGAGTGCTCCTTGATGTGGTTGCCAATGGCCTGCACCAGGTGCGTTTTACCTAGGCCCACTCCGCCGTAAATCATTAGCGGGTTGAAGGAGGTAGTGCCGGGCTTGTTGGCCACGGCCCAGCCAGCTGAACGGGCCAAACGGTTGCACGAACCCTCGATGTAGTTCGTGAACGTGTAGTTCTGATTCAGCTGCGAATCCAGGTAGCTGCGGTCCGACACGGCGCGCACCTCGAAGGGGTTGCGCAGCGGTGGCGGTGCTACGGCCGCGGCAGCTACGGCTGCAGCAGCGGCCGGCGGCGTCTGGCGCTTGGGGTAAGCAGCACTGTTGGCACCGGCAAAGTTTTGCTGTGCGGGTTGTGCGGCGCCGTTAGGTTGTTGCGGGGCCATGGGCCGTACCTGGGCTGCCATGGGCGTGTGCGTGGGCGGCCGATGAGGCGCTCCGCCACGGGTGGCAGGCAGGTTTACGGTACGGGGGCGTGCTTGCTCGTTGCCTTGGTCTACTACAATGGAGTACTCAAGCTGGCCTTCGGAGCCGAGCTCCTGCACAATGGCTTTCTTGAGCACATCAACGTAGTGCTCCTCCAGCCATTCGTAAAAGAACTGACTCGGAACCTGTATAATGAGCAGGTTCTTCTGCAGGCCTACCGGTACGATGGGTTCAAACCACGTACGGAAGCTCTGCTCTCCGACACTGCTCCGGATGACGCGCAGGCAATTGGCCCATACGGTACGGCAATCCTTCTGCATCAGTTAGGCGGCGCAAGCGATGTGCGGAGAGGTGGAGACTAAGTAGACCGAGAACCAGGCCCGCAGGCCCGGTTTCGGCGAAAGGGAGACAAAATTGTGGAAAAATCGGGAGGCTGCCAAACGCTTTCGCGCTAACCGATAGCTGAAGCGTTGATACTCAGCGCTCCGGCTGCTGCCACGCCTGCCGTACGCGTTTTGCGGTCGAAGACGTAGTCGATACGCCCGAGCTTGATGCCCGACCAACCCACTTGGTTGATGAGCGTGCGTTGGCCTTGCCCGCCCTCCACAACGGTGGGGGTATCGAGGAAAGTATGCGTGTGCCCACCTAGGATCAGGTCGATGCCCGGCACGGCCGCGGCTAGCTTGTGGTCGTCGACTTTGGCGCTGTCATACTTATAGCCCAGGTGCGACAGGCAGATGACCAGGTCGCACTTTTCGGGGCCGCGCAGGTGCTGCACTTGCTCCTTGGCCACGGCAATTGGGTCGAGGTACTTGGTGTTGCCGAAGTTACGGTCGCCCACCAAGCCGGCCAGCTCAATGCCTACGCCAAACACGCCAATGCGCACGCCCTGCTTCTCGAACACCTTGTACGGCTGAAAGCGGCCCTTGAGCGGGGTTTGCGAGAAGTCGTAGTTGGCATTGATAAACGGAAACTGCGCGTTGGGCAGCTGCTTCTCCAGGCCCTGCAGGCCGTTGTCGAAGTCGTGATTACCTAGGGTGGCCGCGTCGTAGCCCATTTGGCTCATCAGCTTATACTCCACCTCGCCGCCAAAAAAATTGAAGTAAGGCGTGCCCTGCCAAATGTCGCCGGCATCGAGCAACAGCACGTTGGGCTGCTCCTTGCGGATGTTGGCTACCAACGCGGCGCGGCGAGCCATACCGCCTTGGTCGGCAAACTGCGCGCTACCCACCGGAAACGGGTCGATGCGCGAGTGCATGTCGTTGGTGTGCAGAATGGTGAGGCGCACCTGGCCGCCGGCTGCCTCGGCCGAGCTGATGAGGCCCGGGCCCAGCAGACCTAGGCCTGCCACCCCCCATGCCGAAGATTTGATAAAGTCGCGACGATTCATGTTCTGATGTTCAGTTATCGAGGAGCAACAAACAAGTGCTTGGCGCACGGGGGCGGCTGCATGTAGCAAACCTCCGCCCGGCACCGGAGCGGGCTTGTTATTGCAGCACTTTTACCCGGCCTTCAACTTTGGCCTCTACGGGTTTGCCGGCTTTGGTAAGCTGGCGAATGTGGTCGTTGATGGCCGAGCGCACCAATACACCGGTCGTGCGCGGCTTGATCGGCTTGAAAAACGTGAGTTGGTCGCCACCGCCGGCGAGGTAGTCGGAAATGGCAATGGTGTAAGTGCGCGAGGCATCGAAGGGTTTGCCGCCGATGCGGATGTCGGTGGGCTTGCCATCGGTAGTGGCGGTGTAGGTGGCCCCGGCCAGCGCCATTTTCACGCGGGCGGCGTAGTCGAACATCTGCTGCACCACAGGGCCGGGCGCATCCAGCACCACCAGCTCGTTTTCAAACGGCATCAGCTCGAATACCGAGCCCACGGTGATATTGCCGGCGGGCAGCTCGGCGCGCAGGCCGCCGTTGGTCATCACGCCTAGGTCGATGGGTTGGCCCAGGGCCGTGCCAGCACGCTCGCGCAGGATGTCGGCCGTGAAGTTGGCCAGCGGCGACTCGCCGTTGTTTTTGCGGATGGCGGTGGGCGCGGTGCCAATTACCTCGTCCATCTGCTCTTTCACTTTTTGGCGGTAAGGCGCCACAACGGCTTCTACCTTGGGGTCGGCGGCTTGGGCGGCCGTTACGGTAACGGCCGTGGTGGCCGGCAGTTGGGCTTGGGGCTGATAAGCAGCGCGCTGGCAAGCCGGCAGGGCTACCACAGCGGCCAACAACAACCCCAGGCTCCGATTCAGGAGTGCAGTCATAACAGCAAAGGTACAATAAGCAAGCCACGGCTACGGGCGCCACCCCAACGCCAACGCCCCGTATTAGGTGCGATGCTTTTGGCAGAAAGTGCTGGGTTTGGGCACATGGCCAATGGCAGCCGCTTTTTTGCCACCAAACCCGGTATCTTTCCGCCGCTAAAGCTGGCCCGCGTTGCCCACTGCTAGTTTCCCCGCTTTTTATGTCCGATACGCCCCGTTCTGCGCCCGTTACATTCACTGAGTTCGATTCGCTTAGCACCGAGGCCTGGCAGGAGCGCATCCGGCGCGACCTGAAAGGTGCCGATCCAGCCAGCCTGCAATGGCATACGCCCGATGGCTTGGTTATCGAACCCTTTTATCATCGCGAAGCCTTGGCTGCCCTAGGTCAGCAGCCCACGCCGCAGGTGCGCCACACCCACAACACGGCTCCCAATGCCTGGCGCAACGTGCCCACCCTGCGCGTCGCCACCACCGACGACGGCCACGCCGCCGTTGACTTTGCGGCCAAAGCCTTGCAAAGCGGCGCCGACGGCATTCATTTCGACCTCGACGCACCCGAGCGTTTTGACGTGGGCTACTTGGCTGCTAACCTGCCGCTGAGCACCGCCTACCTAGGCTTTACGGTGTGCCGCCAGCCCGAAGAGTTTACCACGCGCTTGCTCGAAGCTACGGGCGGGACCCAACTCCAGGGCTTTTTGCGGTATGCTCCCGGCGCCTTTAGCTTGCCCGACGACTACGCCATGCAGGTGCACGGCCTGCGCCGCTGTGCCCTACTCACCCGGCACCTCCCCAACTTCTATACCCTAGCCCTCAACGGCAGCTTCTTCAACAACCGCGGTGCATCGGCTACGCAAGAGCTGGCCTGCATCCTGGGTTTGGCGGTGGCGTACCTCGAAAACTTTATTTCGGACGACCTCGACGTAGATGCGGCTACGGTGGCCTCGGCCATGCACGTGCACGTGAGCATTGGCCCCAGCTACTTTATGGAAATAGCCAAGCTGCGCGCCCTGCGCCGCTTGTGGGCTACGCTGCTGCACGCCTACGGCTTGCCCACCGAGGTAGCGGCCGCCCTGCGTATTCACGCCGCCACGTCGTCGTGGACGCAGACGACCCTCGACCCCTACACCAACCTGCTGCGCGTAACCACCGAGGCCATGAGCGCGGTGCTGGGCGGGGCCGATTCGATTTCGGTAACGCCCCACGACAGCCTGTACGCTGCACCCAACGATTTTTCGGCGCGCATTGCCCGCAACGTACCCATCATTCTGCGTGAGGAAGCTCACCTCGACCGTGTAGCCGACCCCGCGGCCGGCTCGTACTTTATCGAGACGCTTACCGACCAGCTGGCGCAGGAGGCATGGGCAATGTTCCAGGAAACCGAAGCCAAGGGCGGCTTCCTGCAGAGCCGGGGCCGTATCATGGAGGACATTCGCAAGCTGGCGCTCGACAAATTCCACCGCATTGCCACCGGCGAGCAGGTAATTGTGGGCACCAACCGCTTCCAGAACCCCAACGAGCAGTTCGACTTCGACCCCAAGAAACTGCTCCGGAGCCGCCACTTCGATACCACGCGGGCAGCTTACCCCTCGGAGGTACTGCGCCTGGCCACGGCCATGCACTTTGTGCGCAAGGAGCTGCAAAAGAAATCGGCGGCGGTGGTGCTGCTCGGGCCCGATACCATCCAGTTCGTGCACGACTT
This sequence comes from Solirubrum puertoriconensis, assembly GCF_001483135.1. Lineage (GTDB taxonomy): Bacteria > Bacteroidota > Bacteroidia > Cytophagales > Hymenobacteraceae > Solirubrum > Solirubrum puertoriconensis. The sequence goes on along the minus strand of NZ_LNAL01000008.1, from coordinate 1,191,487 downwards.
GTACACCAACCTGCTGCCGCCCGATGAGCGCCCCAGCTCCAACGATTTGCCCCCTGTAGGCACGCTGTCGGTGCTGTTCTCCTCGCCCGATGCCGCTACGCTCATGTACGCCAACGAACCGCAGTTCCGCGAGTTTGCGCAGTTCATCATGAAGCTCGACGAGGAAAACGCACCCGAGTTGGAACTGGAAGCGCCGCTACTGCTTACCGCCGACCTGGCTACTATGCAGGACGCCGTGAAGCATTTCGGGTTTCGGGAGTTTACCGTGCACGGCCACACCACTGAGGATGTGCTAGCCAGGCTGCAGGGGCGCTAAACAGCGCCCCTGCCCCGGTAATTACTTGTTGAGCGGGAAAGAAGCATGCACCGTAATGCTCTCCAGTATCGAGCCTGCTAGGTAAGGCGAAGGGCCCCCGCCCTGCTCAGCACGAACACCCAGCTGCACTTGGCGTCCTTCGGAGCGGCCAATGCTTAGGCCGGCACCGGCACCCAAGCTAGCACCGCCCCAATTGTGCCCACCCAGCAGGCGGCCGCTGCTGTAGATGTTGCCGTAACTGTCTTCGCGAAGCTTGGTAACCACGCGCAGTGCCCCACCGGCTTCTGCGTATGGCCGAACCAGGCCATGCCCGAAACTGTACCGGGCAAAGAGTGGCAACTGTACATAATCGACGGCTAACGCGCTAGCAGCAACCGTGACCGAGCCGTAGGAATACTCCTTTGCGAAGCGCCGATTGCGTTCGTACATCAACCCGGTTTGCACGCTAAAGCCTGATCCGCGCAAGCCAGGCACATACAGTAAGCTTATGCCGCCTGCCAAATAGGTGTTGCCCTGGTAGGTATCGTTGTAGGGCTCGTTTGCTTTGCCGTTGCCCATAGTTAGCCGGTTTGCAACCCCTACTGCTACCATGGGTGCTACGGCAAGGTGGCTCCGGCGCTTTGCCGACAACTGCCCGGCCGCACCGTCATTTGGGTTTGCACAGCTATTGTAAGCCCGCACCACGCGCTCGATATCCTTCATCCGGAATGCCAGATTGGGTACTTGCTTGCTGGCTTTCGGACATGTTTTTACGGCATTAGCCAACGTATCGCGGTAGCCGCGCTCAACGGCCAAAAACGACTGCGCTCCGCGGTTGATTTGCTGCGTACGGATGCGCAGCTCGGTAAGCTCGCCCGGGCGGTATCCCGCCACGAAGTAACGCTCTTGTTCCCCGTTGTGCATGTAATACAACGATAACGGCCCGCGCACTACATTCTCCAGAAAGGCGCGGCTTAAGGTATCCTCGGCAGCAACTGCCTTGGGCAGGCTGTGGCTTTCAAACTGTATGTCGGAGGTGCCATATGCCTTCAATTGCCGCGGATTATAGATAACTTCTTCGGCACCTTTGCCTGGCCGGAAGTAGCAAAGCTGGGCGTTGCGCTGGTCGCGCCCTAGGTCGATGATGCCCTTGATGGTGTCGCCAGCCACAGGCACCACATAACCAGCCTGCGGCCCCGATTGGGCCCACGCAGAAGCTACACTACCAAATACAATCCCTGCAACCAACAGAGACTTAACCAATACGTGTAACGATGAACTCATGCAAGCAAACTCTTAGCAATTGATATAGATGCCAATTGCCAAAGTTAGCTCGGCGGTAGCCTATTTCGTTACTGGTATCCGAAGGTTGGCTTCAACCTAAAGCTGGTATCTTTCGTCCCCAGCTTTCCTTGGTTGAACTCTGCTTCCCGCCCCGCTCTGATGAAACCCGATTTCGCTCATATACCTTACAACGCAGCCCCGCTGCCTGCCAACCCGGCTTCCTCCAAAACCTCCACTACCCCGGAGGGCATCGAGCTGAAGGCGTTTTATACTGCCAACGACGTAGCCTCGCTCGACCACCTAGGGTTTGGCGCCGGCCAGGCGCCCTACCTGCGCGGGCCGTACAGCACCATGTACGTGCAGAACCCCTGGACCATTCGGCAGTACGCGGGCTTCTCGACGGCCGAAGAATCGAATGCCTTTTACCGCCGCAACCTCGCTGGCGGGCAGAAGGGCCTTTCGGTAGCGTTTGACCTGGCGACGCACCGCGGCTACGACTCCGACCACCCGCGCGTGGTGGGCGACGTGGGCAAGGCTGGCGTGGCCATCGACTCGGTGGAGGACATGAAAATCCTCTTCGACCAGATTCCCCTGGATCAGATGTCGGTGTCGATGACCATGAATGGGGCGGTGCTGCCGGTTATGGCCTTCTATATTGTGGCGGCCGAAGAGCAGGGCGTAGCGCCGGAGAAGCTGTCGGGCACCATTCAGAACGATATTCTGAAGGAGTTCATGGTGCGCAACACCTACATCTACCCGCCCGAGCCGTCGATGCGCATCATTGCCGACATCTTCGCTTACACCTCGCAGAAGATGCCGCGCTTCAACTCCATCAGCATCTCGGGCTACCACATGCAGGAAGCCGGCGCCACCGCCGACCTGGAGTTGGCCTACACCCTGGCCGACGGCGTGGAGTACGTGCGCGCCGGCCTGAAAGCGGGCATGACCATCGACCAGTTTGCGCCGCGCCTCTCCTTCTTCTGGGCCATCGGCATGAACCACTTCATGGAAATTGCCAAGATGCGCGCCGGGCGCTTGCTGTGGGCCAAGCTCATCAAGCAGTTTGGGGCCGAAAACCCGAAGTCGTTGGCCTTGCGCACGCACTGCCAAACCTCGGGCTACTCGCTCACCGAGCAAGACCCCTTCAACAACGTAACGCGCACTTGCGTGGAGGCGCTGGCCGCCGCCCTAGGTGGCACGCAAAGCCTGCACACCAATGCCCTCGACGAGGCCATTGCCCTGCCCACCGATTTCTCGGCCCGTATTGCGCGCAACACCCAGCTGTACCTGCAGCACGAAACCGACATCACGAAGGTAGTTGACCCGTGGGGCGGCTCGTACTACGTAGAAACGCTCACGCACGAGCTGGCCGACAAAGCCTGGGCCCTCATTCAGGAGGTAGAAGCCCTAGGTGGCATGGCCAAGGCCATTGAGACGGGCCTGCCCAAGCTGCGCATCGAGGAGGCTGCCGCCCGCAAGCAGGCGCGCATCGACTCGGGCAAGGAGGTGATTGTGGGCGTGAACAAGTACCGCGTGGAGGAGAAAACCGATATCGAGATTCTCGACATCGACAACGCCGCCGTGCGCGACTCGCAGATTGCTCGCCTCAACCGCATCCGCTCGGAGCGCGACACGCCCGCTGTGCAGCGCGCCCTCGAGGCCCTGACCGATGCCGCGCGCTCGGGCCAGCAAAACCTGCTGGAGCTGGCCGTGGAGGCCGCCCGCCTGCGCGCTACCCTAGGAGAAATTTCCGACGCGCTCGAAAAGGTGTACGGTCGTCACCAGGCCACCATCCGCACCGTGTCAGGTGTGTACTCTGCCGAAATGGACTACGACCAGGAATTTGCCAAGGCTCGCCAGCTGGCCGACGAGTTCAGCCAGAAAGAAGGCCGCCGCCCCCGCATGATGGTGGCCAAAATGGGCCAGGACGGCCACGACCGCGGCGCCAAGGTAATTGCCACCTCCTTCGCCGACGTAGGCTTCGACGTGGACATTGCCCCCTTGTTCCAGACGCCCGACGAAGTAGCCCGCCAAGCTGCCGAAAACGACGTGCACGTGGTAGGCGTGTCGTCGTTGGCAGCCGGCCACAAAACCCTTATTCCGCAGCTTATCGGCGAACTAGCCAAGCTCGGCCGCGAAGACATCCTCGTCATTGCCGGCGGCGTCATCCCCGCCCAGGACTACCAGTTCCTCTACGACGCTGGTGTGACGGGTATTTATGGGCCCGGTACCGTCATTGCCGTGGCGGCGCAGGAGATTTTGGGGAAGCTGCAGGAGCAGGTCGAAAGGTAAACTAGTAATTCACATACAATAAGTGGGGCCTATGTTTGAAATAACTCTCAAACGCAGGCCCCACTTACATTTCAACATCCTAATGAAAGTCGTGTATGCTCTTTTCTTTCTTGTTGGTTGTACAGGATGCTTTAACCAGCAGAAAGGAGAAAGCTTTAAAGAGCTTCTAAGTAGATTTCCACAGCTCCCGCGACAAACCACTAAATCAGGTAACAACTATAAATTTATTCGGAGTATTTCTAATGACAGAAACGTAACTATCCAACTTAGAGAAGCATCTGACTCAGATAATAGGATACATCAAGTCATTACGATCATCAACGCTCAAGGTCAAACGGCCCATGTGCCTTTACTCCCCAATCCGTTCAGAGATTATTGGCAATTTCAGCATTTGCCAAATCTTTTAAGATCCAATTACACGTTTGAGAAAGAGCTTAAAAACAGTATTGAGGGGCTCGGCCTTAACGATACTACAGGAACAACTGGAATGGTTTTAGAAGAAATTTTCCTCAGCTTACTACGCTGCCGTAGCATACATGACAGCGACAGCACAGATCTCAATGGCATGCTCAGGTCTGTTTATAGAAATGAAGATGAGCCTGAGGATAGTTGCTCTATTATGCAAAGAAAAAACTGGATGCATATACACAAAGTAATTCACCCATCAGAACACAGTTTTAGAGATTTTACTACATTTTTAGACAGCAGAAACAATAGGATATATCAATTCATAGGAATACCCAAAAGACATAAAAAGCTAGTTTATTCAATTAAAGTATACCAACCTTATTGCGAAATAAAACCGCTTATTCTTTAAATACTAGATAGCCCCGTTCCGCGCGAGCTTGTAGCTTGTGCTGGCATTCGGGCCTGCGCCTCGCAATAGAACAGTCTGCTCATACAACCTAGCCCGCTACTTCAACTGGCCGGTTTGTTTACTTCCTTCTGTTAACTCAGCTGCTCCTCTGTTCGCAGCGATGTGAACGGCAGCCACTCGCCATCAGCCGGCACGTGAACTTGCGAACCTAGGCCCTGTTGCACCAGGTAAGCCTTAGTGGTAGCGCGGTCTTCGGTGCTGTGGTTTACGGTTTCCAAGTGCACGGCGTACACGGTAGCTTGCGGGGCGTAGCGGGCTACCTGCGCTACTTCAGCCGCGGTCATCACAATCGGGTCGCCCTTCAGGAACTGCGCACCGCCGGCGTTCAGCACAATGTAGTTGGGGCGGCATTGGTCGAGGGCTTGGGTTACTTCCTCGCACCAGATGGTGTCGCCGGCAATGTAGAGGCGCTGCTGCTCGGCCTCCAGCACAAAGCCCGATACGGTGCCCATCATCTGCCCTATTTCGCCGGTGCCATGCTGGCCGCCCGTGCGGTAAATGCGGATACCCTCCCAATCGAGCTGCGCCTCAACGGGCAGTACTTGCGTAAAGCCTTGGCCGCGCAGGGTTTCGGCATCGGCGGGTTGGCACAGGATGGGCAGGTGCTTGGCGAGCAGCTCCTGGGCTACGCTGTCCCAATGGTCGCGGTGGGTGTGGGTGAGCAGCACGGCATCTACCAAGGCCAGCAGCTGGGGCAGCTCGGCGGCTGGGAATGGCAGATCGACCAGCGGAATGCGCACCTGGTTGGCCGACATGGGCACGGGCTCGTCGTGGCCGCGTGGGGCCAGCATGGGGTCGACGAGCAGGGTTTTGCCGGCTGCTTTTACCAGCAGCGTGGCATGGCGAATGAGTTGAACTTGCATAGGGGTAAGCAGGTTGAGTACTACCTTGGCGGCGCGGCACTAGCGGCCAACACCCGACCTGGGCAAAGGTTGCGCCCCCTGCCCTGCCGCCTCAAGAAGTTTACCTGCTGGTTACCCAGTTACCTTTTGGTTTCCCTCAGTATGCGCCATACCTACCGCGAAGTTGAGCAGTGCGCCACCAAAGTGGCCCTCAACCTGATTTCGGGCAAATGGAAGCCGATTATTTTCTTCCACTTGTCGTCAGGGGCGATGCGCTTTACGGAGCTGTGGCGCGAAATCCCGCGGGTATCGAAGAAGGTGTTGCTGGAACAATTGCGCCAACTCGAAAGCGCCGGGCTGGTGGAGCGCACCGTGCAGAATGGCTTTCCGCCGGAGGTTACTTACCAGCTCACGCACAAGGGCGCCGAGCTGGCTCCTATTCTGTATAGGCTCGATCAGTGGGCCATGCGGCACATCGAGGGCGTGGTACAGATTTCCTGAGCAGGTATTTGGGTTGGCCTAGGTGGGTTTGCTGACACGCTGGTAAGGCACTGCCTCGTCAGCTTCGGCGTGTTCAGCCTGCACATGTAGCCCGTCATGCTGAGCCCGGCCGAAGTATCTCTACAGAACGGTGTAGCGCGGACTTTAGTCCGCGTTTGCGTGAACGATGCAGCCAGCGCAAATGCGCCGAAACGAGATGTAGCGCGGACTTTGCAGTCCGCAGCCCCCAGATACATTCCTCAGATAATCGACCTAGGCACCAGAAGTTACTATCTGTGGACGCGGACTACAGAGTCCGCGCTACTGCGGCGCCGCTCGTTCTGGCAAACGCGGACTAAAGTCCGCGCTACACCGCGCAACGAAGCAATAGAGATGCTTCGACAAGCTCAGCATGACGGTATAAATTGTTGTTATCCCGTTACGAGTCCTGTGGGTAACGCCTCTGCCGGGTGTGTGGGCGCACCTAGGCGACTGGGGACCTAGGGCTGCACCAGGCCGTGGATTTGGGCGTATTGAAGCAGCATAATGGTTTTGGCGTCTTTGATTTCGCCGGTAGCTACCATGCGCAGAGCTTCGGTAAAGGGCAGCTCCAGCACCTCGATGTTTTCCTGCTCGTGCACTACGCCGCCACCGGCGTGCATGCGGTGGTCGTCGAGGTACTCGGCCACGAAGAAGTACACGATTTCCGTTACCGAGCCCGGCGACATGTAAGCCTCGAACACCTTTTGCACGTGGTGCACGCGGTAGCCGGTTTCTTCTTCGGCTTCGCGGCGTACGCAGTCTTCGGGGTGGTCGTCGTCGAGCAGGCCGGCGGGCGCCTCGATGAGCATGCCCGTGGGGTTGCCGTTGAGGTAGGTGGGCAGCCGAAACTGCCGCGTGAGCACCACCGCGCGCCGCTCGAGGTTGTAGAGCAGGATTACGGCGCCGTTGCCGCGGTCGTACACCTCGCGGCTTTGGTGGCACCAGTCGCCGTCGTGCTGCTGCAGCTCAAAGGTGTACTTGTGCAGCGTGTACCAGTCGTCGGAGAGTAACTCGGTTTGCTTGATGCGAACCTCGGGGTTGAACATGATGGCTGGGGCGTTGGTCGCACAAAGCTACGCCAGCCCGGCAAAAGCGGGGCAGCAGTGTGGCTACGCACCTAGGAGCAACCTCAGCCGAGGGTAATGGTGGTATCCACACCTATTTCGTCGACGAAGTATTGATCGTGCGAAATCAGCAACACCGAGCCGCCAAAGTCCTTAACCGAGTTGGTTAGCACTTGCTGGCTGCGCAGGTCGAGGTTGTTGGTGGGTTCGTCGAGAATGAGCACATCGGGGGCGTTGTTGCTGGCCGTGAGGCAGCAGAGCAGCAGCTTCATTTTCTCGCCGCCGCTCAGGCCGCCGCACTTCCGTTCCCACACCTCGCGCGGAAACTGGTGGTAGTGCAGCACGGTTTTCAGCTCGTGCTCGAGCAGGCCGCGCGAGTTGTAGCGCTGTATCTGCTCGAACACCGAGAGCTGGTTATCGAGCATGGAGTAATCCTGATCGATGTAAAACCAGCGGAAACCGGCCACCTGCATGCGCCCGGCGGTGGGCTGCAACTGGCCGAGCATCAGCTTGAGCAAGGTGGTTTTGCCCGCGCCGTTGGGGCCGGCAATGCGCACGCGGCTGCCCGAGCGCATCTGAAACGTGAGCGGCGCCGGCCACAGCGGCTGCTCGCCGTAGCCGAAGTTTACCGCCTCGGCCTCTACCAACACTTTGCCGCGGTGCAGCTCCGACTGGCTTAGGTCGATTTTCAAGGGTTTGTACTCTTGCAGCTGGGTGCGGAGCTGTTGCACCTCGTGGCTGATGCCGCCAATTTTCTCCTGATGGGCCTCTTTCAGCTGCGCCGAGCTTTGTTCGGCTTTGCTTTTGAGGTTGCCGAGCACAATACGCGGCAAGCCTTTTTTCAGGCCTTGCGCTTTGCCGCGCACCTCCAGCTTTTGCCGTTGCTCGGCCAGCTCGCGGGCTTTGTGCTGCGCCTGGTGCAGGGTTTTCTGCTTCTCATCGAGCTGAGCTTGCAGGGCGGCTACTTTGGTTTGCTTTTGCTCGTGGTAGAAATCGTAGTTGCCGCCGTAGGCCTCCACGGCGGTGGGCGTAAGCTCCAGGGTAAGCTGCACGAGGTTGAGCAGGGCGCGGTCGTGGCTGACGACCAGCATTGTGGCCTTGCTGCGCCCAATAAACTCGTAGAGCAGCCGGCGGCTGGCAGCATCGAGGTGGTTGGAAGGCTCGTCGAGCAGAATAACACCGGGCTGCTGCACCAGCGCTCCGGCCAAAAACACCTTGGTTTTTTCGCCGCCGCTCAGGCTGCCCAAGGGCTGCCCGAGCCCTAGGTGCTGCAGCTGCCAAAACTGCATGGCAGCGCCAATGCGCTCCTCCACGTCCCAATCGTCGTTGAGGGCAGCGAAGTGCTCGGGCGCAGCATCGCCGGCCAGGATGGCGTGCAGGGCCTGCAGCTTGCCGGCCACGCCAAGAGCTTCGGCTACTGAGAGGTTGTCGTACTGGCCTAGGTGCTGGGGCACGTAGTAGGGCGGCTCGGGCAGCGCCACCTCGCCAGCCGAGGGCGGTATGCGCCCGGCAATTACCTGCAGCAGCGTGGATTTGCCCACGCCATTGTGCCCCACCACCGAGGCCTTGCCGCCCTTGGGCACGCTGAAGTGCAGGTTCTGGAACAGGATTTCGCGGTCGGGGTGGGTATAGGCAAGCGCGTTGGCAACGATACTCATGGCTTGATGCGGATTTGGGGTGAACAATGCACGCCCCTGCCCGGCCCGACCGCGGCAGTAAGGCAAGCCCCCGCCCCGTAGCGCACGCGCTAGACCTAAGGCGAAGTGCAGAGTTGAAAGGATTGGCTTACCAGCCAAACGCCCGCATCGGGGGCCAACGAAAGCCAATCGCAAAGCCCCTAGGTGCGGCTTGCCCTCGCAGGCAAACGGCAGGGCCAGCAACGCACACGGCTAAGCGTGCTGCGCGGCTGTGAATTGGGCTGAGTTAGAAATGGTAAGCCACTAGGCAGGAGCTCGTCGGGCCTGGGTTGTTGGGCGCTGCTCCTGCGCGGCAATGCCGCCGATGAATGGATTACATAAACCTGAGTTTGACTATTGAACCAGCTAAGGGGGCCCGACGAACGCCTTGACAATGAGAGTACCTAGAGGCGCCGCCTGCAGAGGGCGGCCTGCGCGCTGGCACGTAGTCAGCGGTTCAACTCAGTTGATTTCCATTGGAATAGAAAGTGGCTTATCCTGCTGCAAGTATAAGCAAATCAATCACATTTGGCTCCTTGTTGCCTAGGTACCACAAGCGCCACGCAGCACAAGCAGCCACTTTGGCCAAGCCAATGATGCCATCAGGCGGTACCTTTGCAGCCCGTACAATTGCTTACCACTGCTGCCCCATGCGCATCGACGAACTAAACCAGGAACACGCCGACATCGATTGGTTTGCGGTGGATAGCGAGGGCCACGTAGTGCATGTGGCCTCGGGCGGCGGCGTGCTGCCCGAGTCGGTAGCCGCTTCGGAAGAGGACTTACTGCAGCTGCACCAGTACTTCCTGACGTTGCCCGAAACCGAAGCCGCCGCGCTGGTGCAGCCCGAAGCCAACGCTGCCCAGAGCGGCCGCAACGCCGAAGGCTTTGTACGCTACGCCCGCCGCGGCCTGTACTCGTTCGACAAAACCAATCTGCACGAGCACCGCGATACGCAGTACCACCTGGTAGCGCGCCCGGCCCAGCCGCTGCGCCTGGCCGAGCTGCCGGGGCCCATTGCGGCCCTGCTGCTCCGCACCCAGCTACCCGTTGCGGTGCCTCAGCTTACACGGCTTAATGTTGCAGGCGTGGCTTAATTTAAGTTGTGTCTGAAAAGCTTAGCACGTCATGCTGAGCGCAATCGAAGCATCTCTTCCGGTAGTATTCTACCACTCAGCGAAGCGGTAGAGATGCTTCGACTGCGCTCAGCATGACGTTCGATGAGCGCAACAAGCGCGGTAGCCCCTAGGTGCCGGTAGCAAAACCGCTCAAACACGCTGCAAACGCGGTTCTCACATCATCATGTGGGCTGGCTTTTGCAACTTACCTGAGCCGTGCCTAGTCAGTAACGCACAACCTTTTGGCTACTGACTTATGCTCCGATTTGCTTACCAACGGCTGCTGCTGCGGCCCGCTGCGCTGGGTTTGCTTGGTGTGGTTGGGCTGAGCTGCACCCGCCCGGCAACTACTTCGCAACGGCTTGCGCCCGTGCCTGATTTTAGTGTACTAACTGCCGCACCGGCCGAGCTGGTGGGGCCGGGCACGCTCTCTACCGAAGCCAACGAGTACAACCCCAGCCTCACGCCCGATGGCCGCACGCTGGTGTTTGCGCGCAGCAAGCCCGATTTTCAGGACGCACACATTTTCATCAGCCGTATGGAGCGCGGGCAGTGGCAGGCGCCGCAGCCGGTAGCGTTTACCGATGGGCGCTACGCCGACTCCGACCCCACCTTCAGCCCCGATGGCCGCACGCTGTACTTTGCCTCCGACCGCCCCACCGCGGGCCGCGACTCCACCCGCCGCGACCTAGACTTGTGGCAGGTAACCTGGAACGGCCGCACCTGGGGCCCGCCGCAGCACCTAGGGCCAGACATTAACGGCAAGGGCATGGAACTGGGGCCCTCCTTCCACGAGGGCTACTTGTACTTTAGCTCGGCGCGGCGCAGCGGCCACGGCGGCCTCGATGCCTACCGCTCGCGCCTGGTGCAAGGCCGCTTCGAGGCACCCGAAAACCTAGGGCCCGAGCTCAACTCCAAAGCATCGGAAAGTGACTTTGAGGTAACCCGCGACGGCCGCTGGCTGCTGTTCTGGAGCGACCGTGGCAACGGCCTGGGCGGCGGCGACCTGTACGCCGCACCCCGCACCGAAACCGGCTGGGGCGCTGCGGTGCACCTGCCCGGCGGGCTCAACTCGGCCCAGTTCGATTTTACGCCTACCCTCTCAGCCGATGGGCAGTGGCTGTATTTTGGCAGCATGCGCACTGCCGCCGAAGGAGCCCCTGCCAACGTGCTGAACGGGCAAAGCAACCTGTACCGGGTGCGGCTGCAAACAGGCAAAGCCCACGCTAGCGCGAGCCGCTAAAGCACTGGTGCTGCCCTAGGTGCCCAGCGCAGCAGCTTGCGTTGGCACCTAGGGCAGCCAACCTACCGGAAGAATGTAGTCGGCGCGGGCGCGGAGTATCGAAAGAATGCTATACCTTATCCTGACAGGTAAGTATTTGTCGATCATCACCTAATCTCCTGCCCTATGGATTCGCTGTCGGTAACGATTATGGACGAAATACAGCAGGCCAACCAGGCTTTTGAGCGCACGTTTGGGCGCGCCGATGCTCCTGGGCTGGCTCGGCTTTATACCACCAGCGGCACGGTGCTGCCCTCGGGCCACGAGCCGGTGGTAGGCCAGGAGAACATTGCTGCTTATTGGCAAGCCGCCATGCAAAGCGGTATTCGGGAGGCGGCGCTGCACCCCGTGGAGGTAGAGCAGCTCGACGATGATACGGCCATTGAAATAGGCACTTACCGGCTGTTTGGCGAAGCGCACCAACTCGTCGACCGCGGCAAGTACCTGGCCGTTTGGAAGCACGAAGGCAGTCAGTGGAAGCTGCACCGCGACATTTGGAACAGCAGCATGCCGATGGCCTGATTGGCTACGGTAGCTGCCGCAGCCACTGCGCGGCTTCCGCCTCATCGGCACAAAACTGGTAGGCCAGAAACTTCTCCTGCGACTCCGACAGCACGTTTTTGGTTGAAAGCCGAGCAAACACATCGAGCGGCAGCAGCACGGCGGCGTAGCGGTAGGGCCCTTCGCCCACGGCCCTGGGCAGCCAGTCTTCTACCACCCAGTTACTCTCGGCGGGCGTAAAGGGCGTCATCAGCCGCTGATCGGCCAGCAGCTTGCTCCCGTTGCGCAGGCGCAGCAGGCGGTCGAGGTGGTTAAGCACCGCCCTGAAGTCGTCGAGCTGCCGCGTGCCTTTGTACCAGGTAACCACCGCAAAACCTTCGGGGTGCTCGGCTACGCGGCCCGAAGCATTTTCGAAATAAACGCGCAGGGTGGCGGGGGCTGATTGCATGCGGTAAGCGTAAGGAAGGCTTCGGGGTTGGTACCCGGTGCGATTGGTTGGGCTAGGCCTACGCAAACCCATCGGCTAGGTTGGCAGTGGGGCAGCAAGTCATTAGCTGTCCCAGGCTGCCAACCCGCTATTTTGCGGCCCCAACCAGCACCTCACCACATGCCAAACGCCAGCACGCAGCTGCAGTTTCTGGGCCACGCGGCCTTTCGCCTCACCTCGCCTGAGGGCCGCGTTATTCTCATCGACCCGTGGTTTACCAACAACCCATTCGTGCCCGAGCACCTGTGGCAGCCCGAGCAGGCCGACTTGGTGCTGGTCACCCACGGCCACGACGACCACTTCGACGCGAATCTAGCCGAGCTGCTGGCCCGCACCGGTGCCCGCTGCATCGCCCAGCCGCAAGTGCGCTTTTACCTTTACAGCCAAGGCGTGCCCACTGCGCAGTTCGAGCCCATGAACAAAGGCGGCTCAATTGAGGTGCTAGGCGTGCGCATCACCATGACGCTGGCTTTCCACAGCGCCCACATCGATTTGCCCGATGGCACGGCCGGCTTCCCGCACGAGGGCGTAGGTTTTATCCTGCGTTTCTCTGATGGCGCGGTGGTGTACGCCGCCGGCGACACAGCCGTGTTTGGCGACATGCGCCTGCTGGCCGAGCTGTACCAACCCACCGTGGCGCTGCTGCCCATCGGCGACCAGTACACCATGGGCCCGTTGGAGGCGGCCTGCGCTGCACGCCTGCTGCAGGTGCGCCACGTAGTGCCTTTCCACTACGGCACCTACCCCGCCCTGAAAGGCACGCCCGAGCAACTGCAAGCGCACTTATCAGCCGAAGCCGATGTGCGCATTCATGCCCTGCAGCCCGGCGCGGTGCTCGACCTAGGCCAGCTCGCCTAATTGGCCGCCGGCAGCGGTATGCGCACCTGAATGCGCGTGCCCTGCCGGGCCGAGGTGCTGATGTGCGTGGTTCCGCCAATCAGGTCGACCCGGTCGCGCAGGGTTTTGAGGCCAATGCCGGTAGTCGGTTCTTCGGGCACAAAGCCGCAGCCGTTGTCTTCAATTTGCATCACCACCCAACCGGGGCGCGTGGCTACCTCCAGAGTGGCCTGGGTGGCGCCGGCGTGCTTTACAATGTTCTGGGCCAATTCCTGCGCTAAGCGGTACAAGGCTACTTGCAAGGTTAAGGGCAATTCGTCGTCGAGCAGTATCAGGCATTGCATGTGCAGCATGCCTGTGCTAAGGCTGCGGCAGATATCCTGCAGGGCAGCCTCCAGGCCGAGCTCGGCCACAATGCGCGGTGTAAGCTCGTGCGAAATGCTGCGCGTGAGCCGGATGGCCTCGGCCAGCAAGCGGTCGGCCTCGCGGCGGGCAGCAGCTTGCCGAGGAGTATCGGAAAGCGCCTGCGCACTGGGCAACTGATCGAGCTGCAGCTTGGCGGCGTACAGCACCTGCCCCAGGCCGTTGTGCAGGCTTTCGGCAATACGTTGGCGCTCCTCTTCCTGCGCTTGCAGCACGGCCCCGCTTAACTGCTGCAGGCGCGTATTGGCTTGCTGCAGGGCCAGCTCAATTTGCTTGCGGCTGGATATATCGAGGTAGGTCATGATGAAGCCGTCCTCGTTTTTCACGGCCGATACATCAAACCACCGGTTGCGGAAATGCTCGCCGGTGTAGCCCCGCTCCGTCCGGAAAGGCTCACCGGTTTCTACCACGCGCACGTAATCGTCGAAAAACACCTGCCGCACGTTGGGGTAAAACTCGAGCAAGCCGTGGCCCAGCAGTTCGGCCTCGGTGCGTTGGTTTAGATCTTCGGCGGCCTGGTTTACTCCCCGGAAGACAAAGTCGACGATCCGCCCGTGTGCATCGCGCCGGGCCTCCATCAGGCAAATGGCCGCCGGCGAGCCATCGAGCATGCGCCGAATGGTAGAGCTGGCCCAGGTAAGCTGCGCGTGGGCTTGCTGCAGGGCCTGCTGCGCCTGCTTAGCGGCGGTGATGTTGCTGGTAAACGAAATGATTTGCAAGGGCTGCCCGGCAGCATTGCGCCGAAACACCTTGCTCCTGATGCGCAGCCACTGCCATTCGGTGTTCCCGAATTGGTTGCGCACCTCAATTTCCAAGATGTCGCCGTCGGCTAGCTGCCGCCGCTGTTGCATAAACTCATTGGCCCGCACGTGGTCGTCGGGGTGAAAGAGCAGCTGCACGCGCTCAGAGTCGGGCATGCTGTGCACCAAGGGCAACGCGAGTTGCCCGTACCACGGGTCGGTATGGTTGGCGTACACCACGCGGTTGCTCGGCACATCATGAATGGTAATCAGATCGGGCGTCGACTTGGTTACTTCCTCGATAAAAGCCTTGCTTTCCTGCAGCTCGCGCTCGGCCTTACGCTGGGCATCAATATCCTGCCCCGAGCCAATGGTGTGCGTTACGCGGCCGTCGGGCCCGCGCATAAAGGCCCGGTCGCGCAGCCGAAACCAGCGGTACGAGCCATCGGCTACGCGAAAGCGCACGTCAATGATTTTTACTTCATCGTCGGCTAAGTCGCGGCAGGCAGCAATGTGCGCCATGCGGCGGCCTAGGTCGTCGGGGTGAAGGGCATTGCGCAGCACCATGGCCCCGGTGGCCGTTACCTCCGAGGGCGGACTACCCAGCACGGCCTCTACCCGTCTGTTGATGTAGGTAACGTGCGGCTCGGTAAGCTCCAGTACGTACAGCAGATCGGGGGTGCTGTTGGTAAGTTTTTCGGTGAAGTAGGCCTGCTCGCGCAGCTCCGTGATGTCGTGCGTAATGGCCAGCACCGTTTGCACAATGCCGTTGTGCAGCTCGGGCACCATGCGCGTGAAATAGTGCGCTACCCCGTTGGCAGTAGTCACCGAGCTGTAGTGCTCCTGCGGCTCGCCCGTATCGAGCACGCGCTGCAGCTTGGCCACCCACGGACCGGTTACGGTTTCGGGCTGACTTATTTCGTGGGTGGTTTTGCCTAGCAGCCAAGCGGGCGGCTCCCCCGTTTTCTGCTGAAATGCCCGGTTGCTGAATACCAGCCGCAACTCTTGGTTCCAGCGCGTAATGATGTCGGGCGTATTCTCGACAAGGGCTTGGTACTGCTGCACCTGCTGCTGCTGCTCAGTTACATCTTGCCAGTACACCCACACGCCGCCATTGGAGGCAGGCGCGCTGCTCATGCTGATGTAGCGCTGTGTATTGGGCAACCAAAACACGGCCAACTCGGGGGTGCCGGGTTGGTGCAGCGCGTACTGCAGGGCTTGGTAGAGTTGGGCTGGCAGTGCCTCGGGATAGGCTTGCCAAGGCACCGTGCCCATCAACTTCGGGCGCGATAAACCCCAGAGCGCTTCGGCCGCCTTGCTTACCAGAGCCAGCGTGCCATCGGCCGCAAACTGCAGCACGCCCCACGGCATGGTGTCGAACATGGAGCCGAGCGCCAGCGCTTGTTCGGCCGTACTGGCTTGCAAATTGGCATTGGGCTGAGGGGCTGCAGTAGGCATAATTAGCCAAGTAATCGGGAGAAGCGAACAGCTCCTAAAAGCCCACCAGCGAAGGCAGCATACCTATAGCAGCCAGCGCAGTTGGCAAGTGCAACGGTTGGCATACGTTCGCTGGGCTCCGCTTGGGGTTAGCTAAAGCGCAGCCAGCCCGGAGCGAGGTGTTCTGCTAACAAAGCTACCAGTTGTAAGCACAATGGGGCTGCTACAACAGCTGTGTTACTGCATTGTTTAGCTGGTTAAAATATTATATAAAAATACCTAGATACTCTCAACCATACGCAATGCCCCTCGTTCTAGTAAACTCCTGATCCTGCGCCTTTAGCTAGCCTAGTCTATCCCCCAACCAAAACCCTTTTGTATGTCGTTATCTACCACTCCACGTAACGGGGCAGTTGCCGGCACCGTCACATCTCGTAGTAATGCCCGCTCGGAGCGCGTTGGCGTAGCGGTAGTGGGCCTAGGTGGTGCAGTGGCCAGCACCGCCATTGCCGGCGTAGCTCTAATGCGGGCTGGCGCAATTGGCACCACGGGTTTGCCGCTGGCTACCTTGCCCGCCGAGCTTACCGCCCAACTCGCTGATTACGGGAACCTGGTATTTGCCGGCTGGGATTTGTGTGCCGACGACCTTGCTACCGCCGCCCGCCAGCACCGCGTGCTGGAGCCGCAGCAACTAGCCGCCGCCGATGCCGAGCTTAGTGCTCTACGGCCCTGGCCAGCCGTGGGTAATGCGCGTTTTTGCCGCAACGTTACGGGCCAGCACTTGCTGGCGGTAAGCTCGCACGCTGCCGCCGTAGAGGCCATTCGGGCCGACCTAGGGCGCTTTAAAGATGAACAGCAGTTGGAGCGCGTGGTGGTAGTTAATCTGGCTTCGACGGAAGCCATGCCCGACCTTACGCTGCCCCTGTTTGCCACGCCCGAAGCCTTTGACGAAGCCGTGCGCAACAACGATGAGCGCATACCGCCGGCCATGCTCTACGCCTACGCGGCCATTCTGGAGGAGGTGCCCTACGTCAACTTCACGCCCTCGTGCGCGGCCGATGCATCGGCGTTGCTGCGCCTGGCCGAGCAGCGCGGCGTTCCGGTGGCGGGCAAGGATGGCAAAACGGGCCAAACCTTTATGAAAACCGTGCTGGCGCCGGCCTTCCGCGCCCGCAACCTGCACGTCGACGGCTGGTTTTCGACCAACATCCTGGGCAACCGCGACGGCAAGGCGCTCGACAACCCTGAATCGTTGGCTTCCAAGCTCACCACCAAAGGCTCGGTGCTCGATCAGATTTTGGGCTACAAGGTGGATAGCCACGTGGTGCACATTCACTACTACCAGCCGCGCGGCGACAACAAAGAAGCTTGGGACAACATCGACGTCGAAGGTTTCCTGGGCCAGAAAATGCAGATCAAGGTTAACTTCTTGTGCCGCGACTCCATTTTGGCCGCGCCGCTGGTGCTGGAGCTGGTACGCCTCGCCGATTTAGCCAAGCGCCGCGGCGAAGGCGGCGTGGTGCCGGCCCTGAGCGGCTTCTTTAAATCGCCGATGGTGCCCGATGCGCACACCCAGCCCGAGCACGCATTTGAGCGCCAACAGGCCATGCTGCTCGATTGGCTGGCTGCCGAGCAACCCGCCGCCCCAGTAGCCGTGAACGGCGCCATGGCAGCGGCGCTGGCCAATTTCAGCCCCAACGCTCCTACGGCCTAGGTGGTGCTGGCTGCATTGCCTACCAGCGCTCCGGCCAGGTCCGAGGCGCTGGCCGCTTTGTGCACCCCAACCCCGCTGCTGCGCGAACTAAACGACCTGAAGCGGGTACGCGTGGCCGGTAGTTCCCACTCTCTGGCCGAGCAGGCTTTTGCCCGCGCGTGGGCCGCGCTGGCAGCGGGCGCACCCTTAGCCGAAGTAGCCCTGCACGAAACTGCCCGCGCCCTGGTAAGTGTGCGCCTGCCGGGCTACCACGCCGCGCTACTGCAACAACTGGGCATGCCCGCCGAAACCGCCCGCGAAGTATTGCAACAGGCTTTAGGGCAAATTACCGCCCAGTTACCGCCCGCGCTAAGCGCGCAGCTGGCCGATGCCTTGTTTGCCACGCCCGCCCTAGGTGCCGAGCCCGCCTTTGTAGCGCAGCTCGCCCAGCAGCCCCGCGCCGGCGCTACGCACCCCGGCCGGGCGCGCATTATACTGTGGCCTACCGAAAGCCACGCCGACCATTGCCTGATGGTAGCTGTTTACGCCGTGCTGCTTTCTCCGCAGTTTGAAGCAGAGCCCGGCGAGGCGTTCCTGATGGGCATGGCGCACCACCTGCACAACGCCGTGCTGCCCGACCCCGGCTACGCCGGCGACGAGCTACTGGGCAACCATTTGCCAGGGCTCATGGCGCAGGCCACTGCGCAGGCGCTAGGGCAATTGCCGGCCACGTTGCGGCCCGCCGTAGAGCAGGCGCTGGCGCGTATTCAAGCGCTGGAGCATGCCTCGGCCCAGGCTTTCCATGCCGCCGATGTGCTCGACCGCGTGCTCGAAATGGCCTGGCACGACCAAAGCGCGCAGTTCCGGCTGCACCACGCCCTCGACGATTTGAACATCGTGCACGCCGGCTTTACGCAGCAGTTTCACCGGCAGGTGCTGGCCGCAGCCGGCTTGTTGCCGCATACCTAGGCAGCGCCATTCGGCACCCGCTTAGGCAAAGCCGCAGGGCTAGGCTTGTCCGACCCTCGGCAACTTCATTCAGCAACGCAACCCCTAGGTTATGAGCAACGCAACATCGGTTGGTTGGGGTATTGTAGGCTGCGGCTGGGTAGCTCGCGACTACGTAGCGCCGGCCATTACGGCCTCGGCCAACGGCCACTTAGTCGCCCTCTGCGACCTGAATCCGCAGGCCTTGGCAGCCGTTGCGCCCGAGCAGCCGCAGGTGTTGCGCACCACTGCCCTGCAAGAGTTTATCCACACGCCGGGGCTGCAGGCCGTGTACGTGGCCACGCCCAACGCCCACCACGCCGCCGTAGTACAGGCCTTGGCCGCGGCAGGTCTGCCCGTGCTTTGCGAAAAGCCACTGGCCCGTACAGCCCCAGAAGCGGCCAGCATGATTGAAGCGGCTACCGAAGCGGGCACCCTGCTGGCTACGGCTTTCGATCAGCGCTTCCATCCGGCCCACGTGCGCTTGCGCGAGCTGATTGCAACCGGCGTGCTGGGCACCATCACCTGCGTGCGCATCCACTACGCCTGCTGGACGCCCGCCGACTGGACGCCGCAAACCGACCTAGGTGTGTACCACAACTGGCGCATTTCGCCCGAGGAGGCTGGCGGCGGCGCCATGATCGACCTGGCGCCGCACGGCCTCGACCTCACCCAAACGCTGCTGGGCGAGCCGCTCGTGGAAATTGCCGCCCTCATGCAGCGCCGCGTGCACCCCTACCCCGTCGACGATGGCGCCGTGCTGATTGGGCGCACGGCCAGCGGCGTGCTGCTTTCGCACTCTGTGGCTTACAACTGCCCCGACAATTACCCGCGCCGCACGCTGGAGGTAATCGGCGACCGGGCCCGCGCCGTGGCCCTGAACACCATGGGCCAGACACCCGGCGGTTCGCTGCAGCTTACCCACGCCGACGGCCGCACCGAAGACGTGGCTTTCGACCTAGAAGCCTCGCCTTTTCAGCGGCAGATCGAGGCTTTTGCCGAAGCCGTGCGCACGGGCCGGCCGTTTCCGTACCCCGCCACCCTCGATTTGCACACCATGCGCCTGCTCGATGCCGCCGCGCAGCCCACCGCGCATGCCGTGGCGCCGGCATCAGCTGCTGCGCCCGCCGCAACCGAACCCGGCGCGGGCCAAGCCTCCTTGGCCCTGACGTACTGATTGCGACCTAGGTACTTTCCTCCTACCCAAACGCCAGCTTTCCATGCATCAGCTTTACGCGTGCACCAACTGCGGTTTTTGGCAGCGCTACTTTGCGCCGGGCCCACCCAGCTGCCCGGTTTGCCTCGATTACCGCCACCCCCTGCCCCCTAATGGCTGGACCTTCGCCACCGAAGCCGAGGTGGGCGGCCGCTTGCGCATGCAGTGGGCCGAGGTGCTGCCGGGCATCTGGCAGTTCTGGAACGAGCCGCAGTTGGGCATTGGCCCGCGCGGCTACCTCATTGTGGATGCCGAGCACGGCAACGTAGCCTTTGAAGGCGCCGGTTATTACAGCGCCGAGGCGCTGGATTTCATCCGCGACCTAGGAGGCATTCGGTACCTATCGGCTTCGCACTGCCACGTGTTTGGCGCCTTGTGGCAGCTGGTGGAGGCCTTCGAGCCCGAGGTAGTAATGCAGCAAGATGAGCTGCCGTTCTGCCAGGCTTTTCGGGTGAACTGGCCCTACGAAGACCGCGCCGAGCTGCACCCGGGCGCCGTGCTTCACCACACCGGCCGCCACACGCCCGGCCACGCCGTGCTGCACCTGCCCCCGCGGCAGCTGCTGTGCTGCGGCGATGCGCTCAAGTTTAAGCTCGATGCCGATGGGCAGGCTACCCACATCAGCACCCACCGGGCCTACGACGCGCACATTCCCCTATCGCACGCCGATGTGCGCCACTACCAGGCCGTACTCGAGCCGCTCGAGTTCGACGGGGTACTCACGCCTTGGGAGCCCGTGCCCGCGGGCGGCAAAGCCGCCGCCCGGCAGCTATTCGCGGCCCAGCTCGCCGGGCGCCCCTTCGCCGATATCCTTCCGCTAACGACTTCCAGCCATGCCCCCGACCTCACCCACGGATCCAATTCAGTTGTACCAGAAAGCCTTGCCGCCGGCGCCGGTGTATGAAATACCCCTCAGCTCGCTCGATTACCTAGGCGTGCCCGTTTGGAGCCTGGCGCAGTGGTTACCCGGCGGTATGAGCACCGGTACCGGTTACGGCCCCACCGATTACCAGGCGCGCCTAGGTGCCTATGGCGAAATCACGGAGGAAACCTTCGTGAACCTTTACCTCACGCAAATGCCGCGGCGCCGGGCCTCGTACCGGCAGCTGCTGGCCGAAGGCGTACGCTGCCTCGATCCGATGCGCGACCGGCTGCCCGTCGGCACCTCCTACACACCCGACACCGAACTGCTCTGGACACAAGCCCGCTCCTACCCAAGTCAGGAAGTTATTTGGGTGCCCATTGAAACGGCGGCTACCTGGCCCGGCGACTGGCACGGCCAAGCCGCGCACGATTGGCTGTACACGCCCATAACCAACGGCATGGGCGCGGGCGAGTCGTTGGAGCGGGCGCTGTCGCACGGGCTGCTTGAGCTGCTGCAGCGCGACGGCAACGCCATTAGCTACCGTGCCCTCGATCAAGGCGTGCTCATCGAGCTTGATGAGGTGCAGGACCCCGAAACCCGCGCCCTGCTGCAGCGCTACGACGAGGCCGGGCTAGAAATTCAGGTAAAGCTGGCTTCGGCTGACTTCGGTATTTGCAGCCTCTACGTGGTGGGCTACGAGCGCGACCTAGGGCAGGTGCCGCACCCGCTGATGCTCACGGGCTGCGGCGAGGCCGCCCACCCCGACCGCGAAGTAGCCTTGGCCAAAGCCCTGCGCGAGTTTGCCTCGAGCCGCGTGCGCAAGCGCTTCGAGCACGGCGATATGGCTTGGCTGAATGACGTGGCGCCGGAGTACCTGGCCCAGGTACGCCACGACCCACCCCGCCTCGAAAACCAGGAAACTCGCGCCGCCGAGGCCATGCGGCAGTGGTTGGCCCTTACGCCCACCGAGCTATTTGCCCGCCTGCAGGATACGGTGTTTCGGGTAGCGCGCAGGGTGCGGTTTTCGGAGCTACCCACGGTGCCCTACGGCTCGCTCGGCAACCCTGCTGAGCTATTGCGCGTGGTGCACGAGCGACTAGCTACCGCGGGGCTCGAAGTGTACTACGTGGAGTTTACCGACCCCAGCGGCCCGGTGCGCACCCTCAAGGCCGTAGTGCCCGAGTTGGAGGTCGAAACCATGACGTACGACCGCATCGGTCGCCGCAACCTTAGCAAACTACTAGCCCGGCGCAGCCCACTGGTGGGCCTAGGTACGCCGCCCCCCGGTGCTCTGCGCGTGCCGCTGCCCGCCTCCGCCGAGGCCGCCCTAGGTGAACCGGCCTGGTTTAACCCCGTGCTGGCCCGCGAGGTGGTGGGCGAGTTGTACGCGCTGTACCGCGAGCCGGAACGCCACGTCTACCATTTCAGCACGCCCGAAACTGCTCCCGCCCATGCCTGAAAACTTTGCTGCCCGCGGGGCACTTCAGCCCACAACCCCGGCTAACTTCTCGGTCGCTGCTACTCCAAGCCACCCTACCTCACAACCGGAAAGCAAGCCGGATAACCTAGGGCTTCGCTACGCCTACAACACCAACGGGGCTGCTAACCACCGCCTCAGCGATGCGCTGGAACTGATTGCCGAAGCCGGCTACGACGGCGTGGCCCTAACGCTCGACCACCATCACCACGACCCGTTTGCGCCCGACTTCGGGGGCCGCAACGCCCAGCTCAACCGCCAGTTGCGCGAGCTAAACCTAGGACTGGTAATTGAAACCGGCGCCCGCTACCTGCTCGATGCCCGCCAGAAACACGAGCCCACGCTGCTCAGCCCCAGCCTGGCCGGCCGGCAGCGGCGCGTCGAGTTCCTGACGCGCTGCCTTGACATTTGTGCGGCCTGCGGCAGCGAAACCGTGTCGTTTTGGGCCGGGGTGCCGCAACCGAGCGTGGCCCGCGAGCAAGCCTGGGAGTGGCTGCTCGAAGGTTTGCACCAAGTAGCCGCGGCAGCTCAGGAGCGCGGCGTGGTAGCCTCCGTGGAGCCCGAGCCCGGCATGCTGATTGAAACCGTTGATGACTTTCTGCGGGTGCGCCAGGCCGTGCCCAGCCTGCGCCTGGCCCTCGACACGGGGCACCTGCTGGTTACGCAGGAGCGCGAACCGGCCGCTGCCGTGCACGAGCTGGCGCCCTTGCTTGGTACCGTAGCCATCGAAGACATGCGGCGGGGCGTGCACGAGCACCTGCCCTTCGGCGAAGGCGACATGGACGTAGCCGCCGTGCTTCAAGCCTTGCGCGCCGTGCGGTTCCGGGGCCTGGTGTGCGTGGAGCTTTCGCGCGAGTCGCACCGCGCCCACCTCATGATACCCGAAGCCCTGCGCTACCTGCGCCAGACCGAACGCCAACTGCAATCCGCATGAACATCTGCTTTATCTCCCGCCGCTACTTTCCGGCCATTTCGGGCATGAGCGTGTACGCGCAAAACCTGCTGCGCGAGCTGGTGGCCTTAGGTCATGAGGTAACCATGGTGTCGCAGTACCGCAACGATGCCGTGGGCCGCGGCGTGTACGGCGGCGGGCCACCGCCGCCGGTGCCGGGCGTGCGGGTGGTAGGGCTCGAAGCTCACGGCGAGCAAAACGGCGGGCGGTTCGAAGACGACGTGCAAGCCATTGTGGATACCGTGCAACACCTGCACCAGCAGCGCCCTTTCGACATTATTCATGCGCAGTACGGCTACCCACCCGGCCTGGCCGCGCTGCAGCTGAGCCGGCTGCTAGGCGTGCCTAACGTGGTCAGCATCCAAGGCGGCGACGGGCATTGGGTAGGCGTGAACTGCTGCGGCACCCACCAGCGGGCCATTCGGGCGGTGCTCAACCACGCTGGCGCGGTGCTCATCGGCTGCCCTTCGTTTGCGCAGGAGGTGATGGAAAACCACGGCACCGCGCCCGAGCGGTTTACCTACGTGCCCGGTGCCGTGGATGTAAGCCGCTTCCGACCTAGGGCCGACTGGCAGCCGGGGCAGTGGGCCAACGCCGCCCACCCCACGCTGCTTTACCACGGCCGCGTCGATCGGCGCAAGGGCGTGCTTGATTTGCTTTATGCCTTTGAGCAACTCGCCCCCACGCGCCCCAACCTGCGCCTGATTGTTTCGGGCATTGGGCCCGATTTGGAAGCCGTACGCCAGCGTGTGCAAACTGCCCCGTGGCAGGCCCAGGTGGAGCTTGCGGGCTACGTAGCCTACGACGAGGTGCCCGCCGTGTACCACCGCGCCGATGTGTTTGTGTCGCCGACCTACGCCGAGGGCTTCTCCAACACCATTCTCGAAGCCATGGCCAGCGGCTTGCCTTGCGTAGCGGCCGAGGCCGTGGGCGTAGTCGACTGCCTGCGCCACGCCGAAAACGGCCTGCTGGTGCGCCCCGGCGATGTAGCGGCCCTAACCAATGCCCTGGCTTTAACCCTAGACGATGAGCCTTTGCGGGCGCAACTGGCCCACGCCGCCCTTAACGAGGTACGTAGTACC
This sequence comes from Solirubrum puertoriconensis, assembly GCF_001483135.1. Taxonomy (GTDB): domain Bacteria; phylum Bacteroidota; class Bacteroidia; order Cytophagales; family Hymenobacteraceae; genus Solirubrum; species Solirubrum puertoriconensis. The sequence goes on along the minus strand of NZ_LNAL01000008.1, from coordinate 1,167,538 downwards.
TATGCTTGGCCCATTATCGGGCGGCAAATCGACGCGGTGTACCGCCAGCTTGCCGGCACCACCCCCGATCTGGGCTGGCCCGACGACTCAGCCGCGCCCGAGCCTTGCCGCTACCGCGAAGCTCCGCACTTGCTGTAATAGGCAATTATCAATAAATGATGAGCAATGAGCGGTTAACAGCATAAAGTCAGAAGTGAACCATTCCGTAGTACTCAATACCGAATACCTGGCCTATGCCCATAGCGCTGTTTCTTTCGCCGCACCTCGATGACGTAGCATTCTCCTGCGGCGGCACCTTTGCCAGCTTAGCGCACCAAGGTTGGCAATGCGTGCTGCTTACGGCCTTTACGCGCTCGGTGCCCAATCCCACCGGCTTTGCGCTGGCCTGCCAAACCGATAAGGGCCTGCCCGCCGAGGTAGATTACCTGGCCCTGCGCCGGCAGGAAGACACCGCCGCCGCCAGCTTGCTTGGGGCAGCGACCGTGCGCTGGCTCGATTTGCCCGAAGCACCGCACCGGGGCTACCAAAGCGCGGCCGCGCTGTTTGCCGATCTGCTGCCCTCCGACGACATCGGCCAGCAAATAGAAACTTTGCTCCGGCACGAGCTGGCTGCCCTGCAACCTCAACTGCTGTTTGCGCCGCAAGGTTTGGGCTTGCACGTCGACCACCGGCGGCTGATGCAGGCCGTACGCGCTGCAGCCGGCGAGTTGCCAGTGCTGTGGTACCGCGACACGCCCTATATTATTCGGCAGCCCACGGCCCAGCCCGCGCCCGAACTACCTACCAATTTGGGCGAAGTAGCCGTGCCACTATCCGCCGAGGCTCTGGAGGCTAAAATCGCAGCTTCGCAGGCGTACTGCACCCAAGTACCGTTTCAGTTCGGAGGGCCCGAGCAGGCCGCCAGCAAGCTGCACGCGCTGGCGCAGGCCGAGGGCCAAGCGGCCGGTTTGAACTCGGTAGCGGAGCGTTTCAGCATACATGCGGAGCACCTTGCAGCTCTACCTTCCGGGTTAAGACTGCACACTCCTTTAGCCATTAAAACCTAGGCTCACCTACCTTATGCAGCAAATAATTGCAGCACATTAATAACCAATTGCTTAAAGCTCATCAACACTAAATAAACAACACAACTATCAAGCTCAACTATTATAACTTATTCATTTTTGTTTTGGATTAACCACAAGCACTCCTAGCTTTAGTATTCGAATTATGTTACTAACCTCCGCCGTAAGCTTGGCTTGGGAGGTTAGTCGGCAGTGGCCCATTTAAGGGTATTAGCTGCGCTGGTTGGCATCGAGTGTTGATTGAAAGTTTGGGCAGCTTGTTCTGGCCCGTTACCGTAAGAGCTGGGGTGCTTATGCACCAGCCACACAGGCCCCACGCCGGGCCACTCCTCCACCCCCTACTTACCGTTTTTGTGTATGAAGCAGCTACTACTCGCCCTGTGCCTATTTATTGGTATGTCGGCCCAAGCCCAACCCAACGCCACTTGGAAGTGGGCGCAACCGGTTTCTGATTTCAACGGCGTGATGGACATAGCCACTGACGCCGCGGGCTATTATTACGTTACCGGCCGTGTGGCTGGCACGCTGCAGCTCGGCAAAACGCAGCTTACCTCGCCCGGTAGCTTAAGCGTGTACGTAGCCAAATGCCGCCCCTCGGGCGAAGTGGTGTGGGCTACCCAACTGCCTTGCAGCGCCAATGCCCTAGGTACCAGCGTGCAGGTAGATGCCCAGGGCAACAGCTACGTGGCCGGCTATTTTCAGGGTACGCTGAGCTATGGCAACAACCAGCAGGTAACGGCCCAAACCCCGGACGGCGGCAATACCGCTTTTCTGCTGAAGTGCAGCTCCGCGGGGCAGGTGCAGTGGGTACAACAAATCAGCGCATCGGGCACCGAGCTCTACGGCACGTGCGAGGCCTGGGCCGTGGCCGTCGATCTGGCGGGTAATGCTTACCTCACGGGGCAGGCTAGCGGCAGCCAGGTGCACATCGGGGCGCTGGCCTTTGCCAACCGCGAGCGGCAAACGTACCTCGCCAGCTACACGCCGCAGGGCACGGTGCGCTGGGCCCAAATGTGGCAAAGCGTAGCCAGCTACGGCGGCAACCGCGGCTGGGGCGTGTCGGTGGATAACTTTGGCAATTGCTACCTGAGCGGCAACCAGTTTGGCGGCATGCAGCTGGCGGGCCAAAGCATTCCGGCCAATAGCAGCTACTCGTTGTTTTTGGCCAAGTTTGATGCCCGCCAGGGCCAGCTGCAATGGCTGCAGGCTCCGGCCGCCAACGGCAACGGCAACTCCCTGGCCACCGACAACCAGGGCAATGTGTATCTGGCGGGCTCGTTTTCGGGCACCAGCACCTTTGGCAGCAAAATCCTGACCAGCCACGGCGACGCCGATGCAGTAGTAGTGCGCTACAACCGCGACGGCCGAGTAGGCTGGGCTACCGCCGTAGGGGGCACCAACGGCGACTACGACGGCGACTTGGCCGTGGACAAGGCAACGGGCAAAGTGTTTATGTCGGGTGTTGCAAACTTTACCTCGCAGAGCACCAACCAATCGTTTGTGGTGCAGCTGCAGCCCAACGGCAAGGCATTTGAGCCCACATTGGTTAGCGGCCCGGGTACCAGCTCCAGCACCGCGCTGGCCATCGACCGCAACAACACCATCTTCACGGCGGGTGTGTTCACGGGTTCGTGCCGGTTTGGCACCGATGCGCTCAACAGCACCTTTACGAGCGGCTACCTCGCGAGCTTTGGCGCCTCCAACGCCCGCAACCGCATCACTGAAAGCAACGCTACCCTCGCCGCGACCAGCGTGTATCCCAACCCGGCCCGCGAGCAGTTTACGCTGCGCCTCGAGGGCTACGATGCCCAACCCGCGCGGGCAGTGCTGCTCAATCAGCTGGGCCGCCGCGTTGCCGAGCAAACGCTGCAGCTCGCCGGTGCCGTTACCGAAACCACCTTCAACACGGCCAATCTGCCAACGGGCGTGTACATCCTGCGCGTAGAGCACGGTCAGCAGGTAACTACCCGCGCCGTTACGGTGCAGTAAGGCCAGCAGTAACCTCCGCCAGCACGCATACATCGTGTGCTACCCTGCCGCTTTGCGCACAGCACACCTAGCGCAACAATAAAGGGCCGCCAAACATATGTTTGGCGGCCCTTTTTGATATGCCAATGCAAGTACCAGCAGCTCCTTCAGCTGCAAGCACCTAGGCGCTGCGGCTACTCTTTCAGCAATTGCAGCGCCTGCTCGTTGCCTTGCTGCACGGCCAGGTCGCGGGCCGACAGACCGCGCACGTCCCGGATGCTGGTATCGGCGCCGGCTTCGAGCAACACGGGCACGATGTTGTGCCGGCCGAAAAGAGTGGCAAACATGAGCGCCGTGCCGCCGTTGCCGTTCTGCTGGTTCAGGTCGGCGCCGTGCTCAATGAGCAAGCGGGCAATTTCGGGGTAGCCCTTGAAGGAAACCCCCATCAGTGCGGTGTTGCCGCTTACGTCATGCACGTTGGGGTTGGCCCCGGCCTCGAGCAGCACTTGGGTAGCTTCGAGGTTGCCGTCGTACGAGGCCACAATCAGCGGGGTAAAGCCCTTGCCATTTTGTAGGTTGACATCGAGGCCGGTGGCCAGCAGCTCCCGAATCAGGGCTACGTCGCCCCGGCGGGCAGCGTCGATGAGTAGGTCTTCGGGTTGGGCAGAGGAGAAGGACATAAGGGCAGAGCTAAAGTGAACACAACAGCAGCCCACCATACGGCGCAAACGCCAGAATGATGCTTACGGGCCGCGTACCTAGGAGTAAGTGAGCCTAGCGGCCCCTGCTTTCCCAAGTACCCAGCCGATTTTACGAACCGGTGAAGTGTGTTCAAATGCCGGCTCCGGTTTGGTTGGTTGTGCCCACAGCACCTAGGGCAGGGCTTTGGCCTACCGGCACGGGCGGGCGGCTGGTGTAGCCGGGTGCCACATGTGCTCCACCTGGGGTGGTAGCAGCGGTGCCTTTACTACGCTTGCCACCCAGCAGCGCCACGGTGGCGGCACCTACTACGGCCATGAGGGCACCTGCAGCCCAGGGGTGCATAGTGGCGCGGGTGTAGAGGCTGGTTTTCATTACGTAGCCGGGGTGGTCGCCTTTAATGGGGCCGCCGTGGCTAGGCTGGTGCAACGAGCCCTGCGGCTTGCGAGGCCGCTCCTTGCGCTTCTGCTGCTCCACCATTAGGGTTTCGCTGAAGCGGTCCATGGCGCGGGGCACGTGCTTGTTAAGGGTGCTCATTAGCTTGCCCCCGCCGCCCACATACATGTCGCGCTCGGGGTGCGTGGCGGCGTGCAATATGGCCGCGGCTACCTCCTCGGGCTCGTACACGGGCGGGGGCAGCTTGGGCTCCTTCTCCATGTAGTTGCGGGCGTGCTGCGGAAACGGTGTGTTGATGGCCGCAGGCTTGATGAGCGTAACCGAAACGGGTGCGCCCATCTCTTCCAGCTCCATGCGCAAGGCATCGGTAAACCCTTTGATGGCGTGCTTGCTGGCACAGTACATACCCTGCAGCGGAAAAGCCACATCGGAGGCTACACTGCCCACGTTGATGAGCGCGCCGCCGTGCCGCCGCAGGTACTTAATGGCTTCGAGTGAACCGTTGCTAGCGCCCCAAAAATTGGTTTCGAACAGGCGGCGGTGGTCGTAGTCGCTTACCTCGTCGAGGCGGCCCCAAATAGAAATACCGGCATCGTTCACCCACGTATCGAAGCCGCCAAAGTGGTCGATGGTGCGGTCGGCGAGCCTACGAATATCAGCCCGGTTGGCCACGTCGGTTACTACTACCAAGGCCTGGCCGCCTTTGCTGGTTATTTCTTGTTCCACCTTGCGCAGCTCGTCTTCGCTGCGGGCGGCCAGCACCACCTTGGCGCCCTTGGCGGCCGCTTGCAGGGCCGTAGCGCGGCCAATGCCGCTGCTAGCGCCCGTTATTACAATGGTTTGCTGATCGAGCGGTTTGAGCTTGACGTTCATCGGGAAGGATAGTTTGACGTGGATATTTGCCCCGCCAAGGTGCCCTTGCCCGCCGGGCTGCTGGCACCTAGGGCCATTGGGCCGATTACTGCACATACGCACCCTGCCCGATTGCGATGTAGCCGAGCTTGCCCGCAGCTAAAGCGGTGGCAAGGCCTGCTGCACCCACCCGAACATAACGCGGTACACCTCGGCGCGCACCTCGGGCCGCGATAGTACCAGATCGTGCATACCGCCCTCGATGGCGCACACCGTAACCTGCGGCCCCAAGCGCGGCGCCAGCGTTCGAATGTGCTGCACGTTCAGCACGCCATCGGCCCCGAAATACTCGTCGGAAAACGGGTGGTAGCGGCGTACCGTGCGGGCCGAGTGCAACACCAACATGGGCTGCTGCACCTGCAGGCCACGGGCCACACGCGTGTGCCCCTGCCGGATGGCGCGCAACCAGCCAAAATTGACGGGAAATACCTCGATAGGCTTCCAGATGAGGTTGTAGTCCCACTCGCCGTGGTGCTGGCGGTGCAGGCTTTGGCCGTAGCCCCAAGGCAGCCGGGCGGGCAGGCTGAAGTTGGGCGCCACCGCGCCCAGGCGGGTAATTACCGGCAAGGCTACGCGGCGCAGTAGCCAGGGCTGGTTCATCTCCAGAAAGGGGCTGTTGAGCACCAGCGCCGCCACGGCCGCGCGGCGGGTGCCCCCATCGGCGTACAACGCGGCAATCAGCCCGCCGGTGGAGTGCGCGTTCAGCACGATGGTACGGGCTCCCTCGGCTTGCAACTGACTTAGAGCGGCGTCGAGGTCGGCGAAATACTCGCCTAGGTGGCGCACGTTGTTGGCGCGCTGGTGGGGCAGCAGCGAGCGGCCGTACTTGCGCAAATCGAGGGCATAGAATCGGAAGCCATGCTGCTGCCACTGCTCGGCCAGCTCCTGCTGAAAAAAGTAATCCGAAAAGCCGTGTACGTAAAGTACGGCGCGCCCCGTGGCGGGCGGCGGCGCTTGTGGCCGCACCAAGGTGCAGCGCACCGGACCTTCGTAATCGGCAAGCTGCTCGATAAACAGCTGCTCGAAGCCCTCAAGCACATCGGGCAGGTAGGCGTTGGCGGCGGGCATAAGCTACCTAGGGCTGCTGCTGCGGCTTCACGGGATAGCGCTCAAACAAGTCTTCAATAGCCGCTTCGATGCGCTTGCTCAGGGCCTCGGGTTTATCGCTGAGCACCCCGGCCACGGCGCCTTCCCACACCTGCTCGTTGCGGGCGGCATCAACCAGCTCCACGGTGGCCGTGCCTTCGGTGTACTCGCGCACGGGCACCTCCTGGCTGCGCCACGCGTAGCGCCGCTGCCCCAGGTACACGGGGGCCTCGCGCACGGTGGTTTCGCGGGTTTGCACGCGCTGCTGGGTTACTATGCCAATGTTCACCCACACATCGGGCTGCTCGGCGCGTTGGTAGCCGCGGCGCTCCAGCTGCGTGGCAATAGCACTTTTAAGCTCCTCCACCCCATTGAGCGGGCTCTGAAACGCAGCTTCGTTGCGGGCCGATACATCCAGGAAGTTGTAGGTGCGGTAGGCAGCAAAGTTGACACCCGGCGCTTCGTTTACCGATTCGACGTTGGTGGCGGTGCAGGCCGCCAAGCTCAGCAGCAGCGCAAACAAAAGGGTTTTCATAGCAATAGAGTGTTGGGTGCGCAAAAGCCCAGCTAGGTGCCACGGGCACCCGGCAAGCCTAAGCCTCTACGCAGCCGCACCGCCCGCAGATGCCCAGCCACTTATTGGCACGTGCCACCTAGGGCGGTTTGGCCGTGCGGTGGCGCTTCTGCGTACAGCGCATTAGTTACCCGCAACCCACATTTATGCCACACGACCAAGACTACTCCGCAGGCCCCGGCGGCACGTTCTCGACCAGCCCCACGGGCGTGTTCACGCAAATCGAGCAAGACGGCCAAACCATTACCGTGGTAAAGCTGCAAGATGCTGCCACGCCACCCGAGCTGCACCAAGCGCTTTCGCAAGGCCTTGGGTTGGGCGCCAACGCCCCGCTGCTGGTGCTGCGCTCCGAAGGTGGCGCCGTGCTCGACCACGGCCAGGCGGAGGCGCTCTACAACAAGTACCTCTCCACCAAAACCGACGCCGTGTCGGAGGTGACCTGGAAAACATTGCCCGGCCCTAGGTAGCACGCTCAGCCCAGCACCACGGCAAGGCACCGAAGCATAGCGTTTGTATATTAAAATATTCGAATACTAAGCACCTGTGCGGTAGCGTTGAGGTTGCGAATTTGCTCCTCTGCCCCACCAATGCGCTTATTGCTGTGCCTGCTGCTCTTGCCGATTCTCGGCTTTGTATCCTCCTCTGCCCCTACCTTTCGGCTCGAGCAAAACCGCTACCCGCGGGTGCGCACCGCCTATGCCAACAGCTGGCCTAGGTTACTTGCCGATTTACAGCGCCTGAAGTTGCAGCCCGAGCGGCTCGAGCTGTACCTGCGTGCGTTTAAGGTTGGCCGCCGGTTGGAGGTGTGGGCCCGCAACCAAGGCGAAGGCCGATTTCAGCTGCTGCGCAACTATTACATAGCCGGCACCTCGGGCACCCTGGGCCCCAAGCGCCGCTCCGGCGACGGGCAGGTGCCCGAAGGCTTTTACTTCGTCGACCGTTTTAACCCCCAAAGCCTCTACCACCTCTCGCTCGGCCTCGACTACCCCAACGCCGCCGACCTCGCCCACACCGCTCCCAACCCCGGCGGCGACATCTTCATCCATGGTTCCGATGTTACCATTGGTTGCCTGCCCATCACCGATGCGTTGATGGAAGAGCTGTACGTGCTGGCTGTAGAGGCCCGCGCCGCCGGGCAGGCCGAGCTGCCGGTGCACATCTTCCCCTTCGAGCTTACCGAAGCGGCCTTGCAAACACGCCGCAGCAGTCCGCACTACGCCTTTTGGCAGAGCCTGGCCCCGGCCTACCGCTATTTCGAGGCAACTCGCACCGTGCCTGGCGTAGAGGTAGATGCCCGCGGTGGTTACCACGTACGGCCCTGATACTGGCTCCGCACGGTGTCGTCGGCTGCGGACCGTTGAGTATGTTGGTTACTGATACTTTTGAAGCCGCGGCAACCCTCGGCTACGCCTAGGTGCCTTGGCTGCCTGTGTGCCCTTACACCGCGCAACCTCCGCCATCTGCAATGCCAACAACCCACCCGATATGACACTTCAGAAAGTAAACCTGCAGGAGAAGTTTAACCTGTTTCAGGAACAATGGCGCCCCAAGATTGTGGGCGAGCTGAACGGGCAACACGTAAAGTTGGCCAAGCTGCAAGGCCCGTTTGTGTGGCACCACCACGAGAACGAAGACGAGCTGTTTCTGGTAGTGAAAGGTCGCTTGTGCATGGAGCTGCAGGGCCAGGAGCCGATTTGGCTGGAGCCGGGCGAGTTTTTGGTGGTGCCGCGCGGCGTGGAGCACCGCCCCGTAGCCGACGAAGAGGTACACCTGTTGTTGTTCGAACCCGCCGGCACCCTCAACACCGGCAATGTGCAGGGCGAGCGAACCGTCGAAAACCTGGAGCGTATTTAGCGCGCAGCCCTAGGTTAATTAGCAACAAGTACCGCATGTCGGAGCCTACCACACTTGCCACCCTCCGCCCCGCCGCTGTGCTCGTGCCCGTGTACCGCGACGCCGAGGGCGAACTGCGCCTAGTGCTGGTGCGGCGCAGCAACTTCGGCGTACACGGCGGACAGCTGGCTTTCCCGGGCGGCAAGCACGACCCCACCGATGCCTCCTTGCTGCACACCGCCCTGCGCGAAGCCGAAGAGGAAGTACACCTGCCTAGCTCGGCCATTCAGGTGCTTACCGAGCTGCCCATCATCAGCACCATTACCACGGGTTACCAGGTAGCGCCTTTTCTGGCCCGCATTACCCGCCCCGAGGTGTGGCGCTGGCTGGAGCGCGAAGTGGAAGAGGTGTTAGAAGTACGCGTGGCCGACCTAGCCAACCCGGCCAATCACGCCACCGAGCACTGGCAGCTCGACGGCTGGCCTCGCCCCATGCCCATCTCGTTTATCCGCATCGGCGAGCATAAACTCTGGGGCCTGAGCTACCGCATTGTGCGGCCACTGCTGCCTAGGTTGCTAGCGGGTGAGTGGGCGGTATAGGTTGCTAGTAGGCCGCCTCGGCCTACCGCTAGTTCGCTTTACTAGCGCACCTCAACATCCTTTAGTAGCACCTAGGTATGCACAACGGCGGCAGGCGCACTGGGCCTTATCTCAACACCTTACACACGCAATTTCTGCCTCGCGTCTCTGTTTGGCACGCTTTTGCGTTATTAGTCGGCCAAGCCCAACCGCTAACCCTCCGGTTTGGCCGTGGTAAATGCACATGCGTTTTCGACTTTTTCCGTTCCTCTTTCTACTGTTCGGCGCCCTAGGAGTTCAGGCCCAACAGCAATCCTCCATCTGGTACTTTGGCCAAGAGGCCGGCCTCGATTTCCGGCAGGGTGCCCCCACGCCCCTGCTCGATGGCAAGCTGAGCACCTACGAGGGCTCGTCGGTGGCGACTACCTCACGCGGGCAGTTGCTATTCTACACCAACGGCGTCACCGTCTGGAACCGCCAGCACGAGCCCATGCTGAACGGTAAAAACCTGATGGGCAGCAAATCGAGCAGCCAGAGCGCCCTCATCGTGCCCGACCCCGGCAGCGGCAACGTGTTCTACATCTTCACTACCGGTGCCGAAGGCAGCTCCAACGGCATGCGCTACTCCGTGGTTGATATGACGGCCGAAGGCGGCCTCGGCGACGTGAAGCGCAGCAACATGCTGCTGATTTCGCCGGTAGCCGAAAAGTTAGCCGCCGTGCGCCACCGCAACGGCCGCGACATTTGGGTGGTGGGCCACCGCTGGAACTCCAATGCCTTCGTGAGCTACCTCGTTACGCCCGACGGTGTGGTAACCAAGCCCAACCTCAGCAACGTGGGCGCTATGCACGCCGGCCCCGGTCGCAACGCCATTGGCTGCATGAAGTTCTCGCCCGATGGCCGTAAACTGGCCGTAGCTATCTGGCGCGAGGCCAACCGCGTGGAGGTATTCGATTTCGACAACGCTACTGGCAAGGTGAGCAACCCCAAATCGTACGGCCCCTTTGAGGAAGCGTACGGCGTGGAGTTTTCGCCCGATGGCAGCAAGCTTTACGCTACCAGCAATGGCAACGGCGGCGGCAACGCGCAAGTGTGGCAGGTAGATTTGGCCAGTGGCACCAAAACCGCCGTGGGCAACTCGGCCAACCGCAAAATCGGCTCGCTGCAGCTCGGCCCCGATGGCCGCATCTACGTGGCCCGCGAAGACAACCCCTACCTAGGCGTTATCGAAAACCCCAACGCCATGGGCATGGGCAGCAAATACGTCGACGACGGCATTAAGCTCGGCGGCCGACGCGGCAAGCTGGGGCTGCCCAACTTCATCCAAATCTACTTTCAGCAGAAACCCTAACGCCCCGGGCCGAGCACACAACGCTCGGCCCGGTTTGTTTGCAGCCCCAACCCAGGCAGCTCCTTGCCGTAGCCCACGAGTAAGTATTTTTATCCACCCAAAGCCGCCGCTCCGTGCTGCGGCTTTGATTTTCCCGACTGCCTACCTAGCCCCTCTGCTTTGGCCCGACGCCTTACCGCTGAACAATACACCAAAGGCTTGCTTGCCGGCGACCGGCTCGTGCTCAGCCGCGCCATTACCCTCGTTGAAAGCACCTTGGCTACCGACCACGCGCTGGCGCAGCAAGTGCTTGGCGCCGTGCTGCCGCGCACGGGTCGCTCGGTGCGCATTGGTATTACGGGGGTGCCGGGCGTGGGCAAAAGCACCTTCATCGAGGCCTTGGGCATGTACGTGGTGGAGCAATTGGGCTTGCGCCTGGCCGTGCTGGCCATCGACCCCACCAGCCAACGCAGCGGCGGCAGCATTCTGGGCGACAAAACCCGCATGCAGCACCTTTCGGCGCACGCCAATGCCTACATTCGGCCTTCGCCGGCGGGCCGCTCCCTAGGTGGCGTGGCACGGGCTACGCGCGAGGCCCTGCTGCTGTGCGAAGCGGCTGGTTACGACGTCATCTTCGTCGAAACCGTGGGCGTGGGACAAAGCGAAACGGCCGTGCACGGCATGGTCGATTTCTTTTTGCTGCTGATGCTGGCCGGTGCCGGCGACGAGCTGCAGGGCGTGAAGCGCGGCATCATGGAAATGGCCGATGCCGTCGTCATCACCAAAGCCGACTCGGGCAACGAACTGGCCGCCAAACGCGCCCGCCGCGAGTACCAGGGCGCGTTGCACCTGTTTCCGCTGGGCAGCTCGGGTTGGGCACCCGTGGTGCGCACCTGCTCGGCCCTTACCGGCGAAGGCGTGCCCGGCGTGTGGGAAGAACTACAACGCTACCTGGAACACGCGCGCGGCAACGGCTACTTCGAGCGCCGCCGGCAAGAGCAAAACTTGCAGTGGCTACACCACAGCATCCGGGAGGCACTGGAGGAGCGCTTCTATGCCCGCCCCGCGGTGCAGCAGCAACTAGGCGCAATTCGCGAGCAGGTGATGCGCGGCGAAAAATCGGCCTTTGCTGCTGCCGACGAGCTACTCGATTTGTAGCACCTAGGGGCTAGGGCTACTCGGCAGCACGAGGCTCCAGCAAATCCCACTTGTTGCCGTAGTAGTCGCGAAACACGGCCACGGTGCCGTAGGCTTCGGTGCGCGGCTCCTCTAAAAAGTGCACGCCTCGCTCGCGCATGGCGTGGTAGTCGCGCCAAAAATCGTCGGTATACAAAAACAGGAACACGCGGCCGCCGCTCTGGTTGCCTACGGCCTGCACTTGCTCGTCGCCTTCGGCCTTGGCTAGCAGCAGGCAAGTACCCGGCAACGCGCCCGGCGGTGCCACCAGTACCCACCGCTTGCCGTTGCCTTGGTTGGTGTCCTCGATCAGCTCGAAACCTAGGGCGCGGGTGTAAAACGTTATGGCTTCGTCATAGTCGCGCACGAGCAAGGCCACAGCACCTAGGCGTTGAGCTTTCATAGCGAGAGGTTGCGGTTAGTTGCGCTTGGGGCGCAGCGCAAGGTAATCGAGGTAGTACAGCACCTTGATGGACACCGAGTTGTTGTGCGGAGTGTTGATGGTGTTGTTCAGGTTGTCGAAGTACAGCGGCGTGGCTTGCTCGGCTTGCAAAAAGGTGGAGCCGGCGTTTTTCCACACGAAGCTCACCTGCGAGCCGGGCGCGAACCACCAGGAGTACACCGCGTCCACGTTGAAGGCGTTGTAGGTGTTGTCGCGGTTGCGGCGGTAGTCGATGAGCTCCTCGTCGCCGCCGGGCAAGAGGCGCGCGAAGTCGCGGTAGCGCACGTTGCTGGTGTAGTGGCGCGTGCGCAGCGTAAACGACATGCGGTTGTTGAAGGTGTAGGCCATCTGCACCACGTTCGACACCGTCACCACGTTGCGCCGTCCCAAAATTACCTGGCCTTGTTCTGCGAAAGGCTGATCGAGCGGTTCATCTTTGCTCATGCCGCCGTTCACGTAGCCGATTTGGTTGTGGTTCAAGCTCCAATCGATGCTGTAGCGAAAGTTCAGCTGATTGTTTACGCGGTAACGGGGCGAGATGCCAAAGCTGACATCCATGCGGCGCGGACGCGGCAGCCGGTCGTCCTGGGCATACGGCACCAAGTTCATATTCACGTCCAAGGCCAGCTTTTTGCGGTAATCGGAGGAGACGTAGCCCCCCACCACTGCATTGGCAGGTTTCCTGACGAAATAGCGGCCCAACGGGTACTGACGCGGCTCGAAATAATCCCGCGTTACGGGGTACAGTTCAAAGTAAAAGCCTGTGCTCAGGAAGCTTTTGGTAAAAGTAGTGTTAGCGCCGCCGTACAAGTTCACGGCCTGGTAGCGCGTTGGCGAGTACAGCAACCCGTAGTAGGTACCTAGGTAGGTAGAGAGGTTATTAACCTTCCAGAAGGGCTTGAACTTGTTGTAGCGTACCTGCAGCTCCTGCGAGATTTTGTTGTTGCCGAACAAAATACCCAGGTCGTTGGGGTTGTACCGGTCCGATTCGATACCGTGGCTTAGTGTCCAGGTAAACGCGCCGCTGATCTTGCCTACGCTCAGAGAGTACTTGTACCCGTCGCGGTCGTCGATTTGCTTGTCGGAGCCGAAGCTGTTGCCGCGCCGGCGCGAGTACACCACGCGGCCATCCACGGCGTAAGAGTTGCTTTTGTTGGCAAACCGGAACAGGCCGCCCGTTACGTTGGCGTCGTAGGTTTGGCCCCAGCGCGTCACGTTGGTATTAATGAGCGAGACGTAGGAATTGTTCTTCAGCGACTGATCGAGCACAGCAATGCTGTAGTTGCTGAAGGGCTGGGTCAGGATTTTGCGCTGCTCGCCGCTGGTGCTGTCTTGCACAATGGCGTAGACATCGTTGCTGAGCGCGTTGAACACGCCCACCCCCAGGCCACCCTTGGTACGGCCCGATATTTTGGTGGCGTTCAGCAGCCGCGTTACGCCCGGGTTCTGCACCACATATTCGCCCGCCACGCGCTGGCCGTCGTTGTCGTAGTAGCCTCGGCGCAGTTGGCCTTCTACTTGCCCAACGCCTATGGGCTGTGCTCCTACCCGCCGCGAGTAAAACAGTCCGCCTTTGTTGAAAAGCTCGGTACCCTCGGTGAAGAACTGCCGGTTTTCGGCGAATTGCACTTCAAAGGGCGACAGGTTTAGCACCTGATTGTCGCTCTGCACCTGCCCGAAGTCCGGCACCAGCGTAGCGTCCAGGGTAAAGCTCTCGTTGATGCCCCACTTCACGTCGGCCCCGCCGTTAAAGCTGGTGCTGGTGTTGCGCTTGCCCTGCTCGTTGTACGGGTAATGCTCCAGGTAGCTCGATACGTAGGGCGTCAGCGAGAGGCGCAAGGGCGGCTTCACGTCGCGCACGCCTTGTAGCGTACCCCATTGGTTCACAAAACCATCGATGGCGGGCTTTACCTCGTTCCAAGTGAAATCCTGGTTGTCCTTTTTGCGGCGGCGCATAAAGTTGAGACCCCACAGCTGCTCGGGCGCGTTGCTGAAGCGAATGGCCGAGTACGGAATGCGCAGCTCGGCAATCCAGTCGTTGCCCTGCATGGTAGTGCGCGAGTCCCACACGGCGTTCCAGTTCCAGTCTTCGCCGCCGGCCGGCGAGTAGCGTGCATCCATCTGTACGCCGCCCGTCGTCACGAAAAAGCCGTAGCCGTTTAGCTTATCGTGGTAGGTATCCAAAAAGATGCCGATGAAATCGGAGTTGCCGAACTGGTCGCGGGCCGATAGCTCGCGCAGGATAGCATCGGGCGACACGTCGTGCATGATGGCGCCCACGTACAGGTTGGCGTCGTCGTAGAGCACGCGCACTTCGGTTTTGTTTTTTTCGAGCGCACCGGGGTTGGGGCGCATCTCCACAAAATCGGTGGCAATGGGCGCTTGCTGCCACACGGCTTCATCCAGTATGCCGTCGAGCTTAATGCCTTCTGTAATGCGCTGGGCCTGCAACTGCTTTTTCGTGGCGGGTGTAGTGCCCGCTGCGCTTGGGGTTTGCGCCCATGCCAAACGTATGAAGAGGCTACAAAGAATCAGTAATAGCGTACGTGTGAGCATAGGCAACGGCGGCAGAAAATGGGCGGCGGATGATGAAGTGCGCTAATAGATGCAGTTGGTGCCTGCGCGGTTGCCTGTGCTTCATCACATATTTATGTGAGGGCAAACATGCATGTGACGCTGGCCACAACAACCCTAGGTGCGGCGCAAAAATAGAAGCCGGTTGGGGTAGGCACCCCAACCGGCTTTGGCTGCTTACTTAGTCATACAAGCAGTGGGTAGGGCTGCGGTAAATCAGTCTTCTCGCAGCACAATGTTGATGTCGACTTTACCGCCCTTGTCGCCGCCCAGCAGCTTGCGGTACTTGCTGGCCATAGCGGTGGGTTGCTTTTTGCCGTTCACCACCATTTCGCTGTTGTTCAGGCGAAACTCGTAGCTGCGGTCGGCGTCGCTGATGAGGCCATCTTTGCGCAGCTCCTCGCCCAGGTTCACACCGTTTACCATGGTGCTCCGGCGCGGCGCACGCGGCGGGCGGGGGGCGCTTGGCGGCAGCGGAGGCAGTGGTGCCAAGGCGCCGGCAGCCGAACGCGGAGCCCTAGGTGGCCGCGGAGCTGCAGGGGGCGTGGGAGGCACCGGCGCCTCTACGCCGTGGCCCGAATCACTGCCCGAAATCCAGATGTTGGAGTTGCCACCGTTGCGGTTGATGGAGAGCGAGGTAGAGCCCGTCATGTTGCGGCCGGTGTGCTTGGTCCAGAGGTCCAGAAATTTGCGGCGCACATTCTCGGGCTGCTCTTTGCCGTTTACCACCATGCGCGAGTTGTTCAGCAGCAGCTGGAAAGAATTAACGTCGCTGATCAGGCCTTCCTTGCTCAGCTCCTTAATAAAGGCTTCTTCCCCTTCGCGGAACTTACGCTCCCGCTCACGGGCCTCCGCCTCACGCTCCCGAGCCCGGGCTTCCCGCTCGCGGGCACGCTCCTCGTTTACGCGGGCCCGCTCTTCGTTGATGCGGGCGCGCTCCTCGTTGTAACGGGCGCGGGCTTCGGCCTCGCGGGCGCGCTGCTCGGCATCGCGCTCGTGCAGTTCCTCGCGCTGGTCGCGCAGGCGGTCCAGTTCATCCTCAATCCGCTCGCGCTCCTCTTCGCTCAGGTCGCCGCTCAGGCGGGCCTTGGCCAAGGCGCGCTCGGCTGTTACCAGCGCATCGCGGTTGATGATGCGCACTTCACCCTCGGAAGGTACGCGCACCCAGTTGGTGCCCGACTCAAGCTGGCGCAGCTGGCCACGGAGCTTCTTCTCGTCGAGGCCGTTATCGAAGTGAAACTCGTAGGTACCGGGCGTGTAGTGGCGGCCGTGGGCCGTGGCGGGCAGCTGAATTACGCGCACCTGCTCGTCGGCTTTTGACTTGCCGCCGCGGCGGCTTTCGTCGCCGGTTTCCACGCGCTGGCCGTTCACGTACAGTTCTTTCAGCCGGCCTTTCTTATCCTTCTCGATAACTACGGTGCCAGGCTCGCCGCGGCGGCCGCGGGTTTCGAGGCCCCGATCAACTACTACCACACGGGTGTCGCTGTTGCGCTTGTTTTTGCGCTTGCGCTTGTCCTCATCGTCGTCGGCGGCATTACCCACCGGCTTAGCGGCCAGCGCAGCTTCCTCGGGGCATTCCTCCTCCAAAGCAGGCAAGGCAGGCAGCGCGGCTTCAACAGCGGGCATAAAGGGCTTGAGCACCGTGGAGCGGAGCAGGCGGGGCGCTTCGGCGGCCAGGCGCGGGTTGGCCAGGGCGGCAGCAGCCGTAAACGACAGCAGCACCAAGCCAGCCATTACCACGCAGGCGGCCATAAAACCTTCGGAGAAAGTGGGCGCCGTGCGGCCTTGCACCAAACGGCGCACCCGGCCCAGCAACGAGCCCTTGGGCCCCACGGCTGCCATCGTCAGGCGCGGGGCAACGGCACGTTCGAGGCCCAACTCGGCCAGCGCAGCCAGGGCGCGGGCCAGCACCAGCGGGTCACCGCAGAGCGAGGCGGCTACGTCGTCGCAGCAGTTTTCGCGCTCCGAGCGCAGCGTGGCCGTCAGGAACCACACCGCCGGGTGGTAGAACAACAGGATTTCGGCTACCGATTGCAGCAGGTTCACGAGGTAGTCGCGCCGCACTACGTGGGCCAGCTCGTGGGCCAGAATGGCCTCGAGCTGCAGCGTTGATAAACCCGCCACGGCACCTAGGGGCAGCAGAATAACAGGCCGCAGGTGGCCAATAACCATGGGCACCCGCACCATCGACGACTCAAGGAGAGCCACGGGGCGCTGCAGGCCGGCACGCTCAGCGAGGTTGGCTAGTCGGTTTTGCCAGGCCAGACCTAGGGGCTGCGTGCCGTAGTGGCGCAGGCGTTGCACGTAGGCCAAGCCGCCAAGCATGCGCAGTGTCATCGTTAGCAGGCCCATAAACCACAGCGTAACCAGCAGCGGCAAGTGTTGCTCGATGTAACGCAGCACGGTTTTGGCGCTCAGCGGGCCTTCGTCGGCCAACAGGGCAGCGCCGTTAGCGTTGCTTTGGGCCCCTACCGCATCCGACACCATTACCACGGCCGTAACGGGGCCGTTGCTGGCGCCGGGCAGGGCCGTAAGGTAGTAGCGCACAAACGTAACGGCGGCCAGCAGCAGCACCAGCCCGAGGGCCGCGGCCGTAGCGCCGTAGCGCACTTGGGGCGAGTGGCGGCGCAGCAGCAGCAGCAAGCCAGCCAGGGCTATTGCCACCACCGCCCCCTGCCACAGCGAGTGCAGGATGGTGTAGCCTACGGCCCGCACCAACGCAGGCGTTAGCAAGTTCTCAAGCCAATTCATCGGGGTCGGTGGTTGGGTTTTGGTTGTCGATGCTGTCGAGCAGATTGCGGATTTGATCGAGTTCCTCGCGGCTGGTTTGGCGGTTGCCGAGGGCCTGCTGCACCAGCTTCAGGGCCGAGCCCCCGAAGGCAGCATCCAGCAGGCGGTCGATGAGCATGCCTTGGGTTTCCTGTTCGCGCAGGGCCGCGCGGTACACGTGGGTGCGGCTCGAGTCGTCGCGGGTAACGATGCCTTTTTCGTGCATCAGCTGCAGCAGCTTCAGCGTGGTGGTGTAGCCCACGTCGCGGCGCTTGCTCAGCTCGTCGTTTACAAAGCGTACAGTACTGGGGCCTTGCTGCCACAGCACTTGTAAAATCTCCAGCTCCGATTCCGTCGGGCGCGGTATGTTCTTTTTGGTCATTGCTCAGGTGCGTCGTTACGAAACGTTTCGTAACAAACATATACGAAACACATCGTAGAAGTCAAGCAATTGCTACGAAATATTTCGTCACTCTTGCTGACAGACGCTAAATACCACTGCAAGCTGCTTGAGCGGCAAACAGCTACTTAGGATTTTTCGGCGGAATGAAACCGGCTGATTTCAGTGCAACCCTGGCCTCGTCTTTCGCCAGTCAGCTACCCTATGCGGCGCAAAAAAGCCCGATTAGCCTAGGCGGCCAATCGGGCGGAAAAACAGCGAGTATGCGGCCACCTACAAGGCCGGAGCCGGGCGCTTGCGCTTGAGCGTAACGCGGGCACGCTGGCAAATGCCCCCTACCGGCGGATTGAACTTGGAAACGCTTACCTCAACCCAACGCACGTGGCCGAACTCGTGCAAAATGCGGTCGATGATGCGGTGGGCCAAGTGCTCGAGCAAGCGGGCCGGGGCCTGCATTTCTTCGGCTACCATGCGGTAGAGCACCTCGTAGTTTACGGTTTCGGAAAGGTGGTCGGTGCTGCCGGCGCGGTACAGATTGGTGCGCACGCGCAAATCCACGCCGTACTTGTTCCCGATCTTCTGTTCCTCGTCGTAGTAACCGTGGAAGGCAAAAAACTCCAGTCCTTCGAGTGCAATATGGCCCATGGGTTCCGTTAGCGAGTTGGTGAGTTATTGTATTGGCGAGTTAGGCTTTTCTGCTCCAAAGCACCGCGGCACCTAGGGGTTGCGAACCAGCCGATTTGATGCGCCCTGCGTGCCGCCGCAAAGGAAACAAAAAAGCCTGCCCCGTGGGGCAGGCCTCTTGCTAGCAGCGGAAGGCGCTAGATTTCATCAAAAAACGATTTCTCGCTTTCGGCTACGGCCGCCAAGCCCGGGTGCGTAGCCGGCGAGGGCTGCGTAATCTCGGGGCCGCTGGGGCCGATTGGCTGAATATCGGGGGCAGTGGGCTCGATGCGCGGCGCGTCGGGCGTGGGCACGCGCACCGGATCGGGCACGTGAATGCGCGAGGGCTCGGCGGTGCCGGGGTTTTCGCTCGGCCGGAGCGGATCGATTTCGGGCCCCGGTACCTGCGAAGGTTCGCCGGGCTGGTTTTGCCGGCCGGGCTGCGGCCCGATAGGCCGGCTGGTGGGTGCGCCGCCGTCGAAAGCGCTGCCACCCGTGGCGGGGGCAGCCGACGGAATGTAGGCGGCAGATGAAGCGGAAGAGGCGGACACGTACATGGCTGGTTCGGTTGTGGGCGAGGTGGGTTCCTCACGCTTCACCTTTACGCTTGCCGCCTTCGAAAGGATAGCCGCCACTGCGCCGCGGGGCCGTTGCTTGGCCTCGTCTACCTTTTCCTGCACGTTGGTGGTCAGTTGCTGCAAGTCGCGCACCAAGGTGTCGTACACACCCTCGAGGCGCTGGTGCTCCTGCCCTAGCTTGTTTACCTCGCCTTGCATATCAGCCAAGGCACGCTCGGCTTGCTTGTAGGCGTCCTCTACCACCGAGCGGGCCTTTTGGCGGGCCTCCGATAGTACCTGCTCGGCCATCGTTTGGGCCTCGTACAGCTTCTGATCGGCCGACTTCTGGGCCTGCTCCACAATGTTGGAGCTGGTGTCCTCGGCCGTTTTAAGGGTTCGGTAAAGCGACGTTTCTACTTCGCGCATGCGCTGCACATCGTGCTGAGCCTGCTCTAGTTGGCGGCGCAGCTCGCGGTTTTCGTCGGTCATCCGCTCCCATTGCTGCGAAAGCGTGAGCAGGAAGCCTTCTACTTCGTCTTTATCAACACCCCGAAAGGCGCGCTCAAACGTTTTCTGGCGGATGTCGAGAGCGGTAATCTTCATGGAAAGGTACTGGTACTGGGTACTGAGTAGTTGGTGGTGCGTAGTTACGGAAGCCAATTGCGGGCCAGCCACCTAGGGTGCTTGGCGCGTGTCCAATCCCGCTTCCGCTTACTGGCTACTCATTTCAACCTGCCAGACGGCTAGGCTGCGGTCGTCGCTACACGAAACTAACCGATTCTGCCGCCCCGACCAAAACAGCCGGTTTACGGAGGTGCCGTGCCCGGCGTGGCGGGCTTTATCCACCACGCGCAGCAGGCGGCAGGTATCGGCGTCCCACAGCTTAATGCTTTTATCCATGCTGCAGGTGGCCAGCATGCGGCCATCGGGGCTGAAGGTGAGGTGGTTGATGGCAAACAAATGCGCTACCACCGTGTGCACTTCGGCGTAGCCCTGGGAGGCATCGTACACGCGCAAATGAGCATCGCGGCCAGCCGTGTAGAGCCGGTTATTGGTAGGGTGATAAGCCGCCGTAAACACCGAATTAGTAGCCGCCTCCAGCGTGTGCTTTAGCTGCAAGGTATCGGCATCGAGGATGCGCAGGCGGTGGTCGGAGCCGCCTACGGCCAGCTCACCTAGGGTTTCGTGCAGGCTCAGGCAGCGCAGGCTTTTGTCGGATAGGCGCACGAGGCGCTCCACGCCGAAATCGGTGGTGCGCAGCACGGCCAGCGTGCCATCACCTAGGGCCACAAACAGCCGCTGCCGCTGGGCCGAGTAGGCAAAATCGAAGATGGGCGTGGGCGGCAGCGCCGTGGCGTGCAGCAGGGTTTTATCGGCGAGGCTGATTACCTGTACGCCCTGGTAGTTGTGCCCCAGCACGAGCAGTTGCCGGCTGGGCTCGTGGTGCAGAGCGTACACCGAGTTTTCTACCTTAGCAATGAGCTGGCCGTCGTGCTCGGGCTCGTCGATGCTCCAAGCCGCTACCATGCCATCGGCCCCCGACGAAAAGAACTGAGGCTCGGTGGCGTGCCCGGCCAAGGCGTACACGCAGTCGCGGTGACCGGTGAGCTGAGCCAGTTTCTGCACTTGAGGGCGCTGGGTGGTGTTCATGAGCAAGCGGGCTGCCACCTAGGGCAGCAAGATTTGGCAGCGCGAAAGTACGGCCAAGTGCCCGCCCCCACCGTAATTGCCGCCGAATTCGCTTGCTTCCGCAGGCCTCTACTTCAATCAATAGTGCCGCTTCATAGCCTCACCACTACTCCCGATGCTGCTTTGCTGGGTTTGTGGCGCCTTACCGAGCCTGCCGAAGAGCTGCTCGCGCGCCTGCCCGGCAACTATGCCGCTTGGCTGCCCACGGGCCGCGACCCGGAGCGCCCGCGGCAATGGCTAGCCGGCCGCGCCTTGGCCCACGAGCTGCTGCGCGAGCTTACCGACGCCCCTGCTTTGGTGCAAACCGATGCCGACACGGGCCAACCGCTGGTAACAGGCTTATCGGGTGCTGGCATATCACTTTCGCACTCAGGCGAGTGGGTGGCGGCGCTGCTTACGCCCAAAGGCCGAGTTGGCATAGATGTTGAACAAGTACGGCCCAAAGCCCGCCAGCTGGCTACCAAGTTTCTGAGCGAAGCCGAGCGCCTTGATGCCGGCCCCGACGAAACCAAGCACAGCCTGTACTGGAGCGCCAAAGAAACCCTCTACAAACTGCACAGCCGCCGCCGCCTTCTTTTCAAAGAGCACATCCAGCTCGAGCCGTTTGCCTTGCAGGCGCAGGGCACCCTTACCGGGCACTTGCTCCCGCCCAACGAGGCACCCTCGCAACACCTGCTCCGCTACGAGCGCCTTACCCATGATTGCGTGCTAACGTGGTGCGTGGCTTTGTAATATCTTTCGACTTCTCCCCCTCATCATATGTCGTTCCGACGTCTTTCCCTGCTTACCGCTGCGCTGCTGCTTACTGCCGCGGCCTTGGCTACTACGGCCCGCGCCCAAACAGCATTGGTCACCGATTTTTCGCTAACGAAGGCCGACAACGCTACCGTGAGCCTCAGCTCGCTGGCCAGCAGCAAAGCTGTGGTGGTGGTGTTCACCAACCCGGCTTGCCCGTTTTCGCGCCTTTACCAAAACCGCCTAGGTGCCCTGAGCAGCAGCTACGCCGGCCGCGGCGTGGAGTTCCTGTTCGTAACGGCCCCCATCAACATCGAGCAAACCGCCGAAACCCTCGACGCGGATAAGCTGAAAGTGAAAACCTCGGCCGGCGCCGATTTGCAATACCTCACCGACGAAGGCTTGAAAACCGCGGCCCTGCTCGGCATCAGCAAAACGCCCGAGGCCGTGGTATTGCAGCCTGCTACCGGCGGCTTTGTGGTGCGCTACCGCGGCGCCATCGACGATAACCCGCAAATGGAAGCGTACGTGAAGGACCGTTACCTCAAAAACGCGCTTGATGCGGTGCTTGCCGGCCAAAACGCCCCCATTGCCGAAAAGCGTGCTTCGGGCTGCCTGATCAAGAAGAACTAACCGCTACCTAGGGCACCTTAATCTGTTTCACGAAAAAGCCCGCCGCGGTACCTTCCGCGGCGGGCTTTTTCGTGGGTTTACCCCATACCTGTTACTGATCCGATTCGTCGTCGGCTTCTTCGTTGGGCGAGGCAGCGGGCGTATCGTCGCCGGTAAGAATGGCCAGCAGCTTGTTTACCTCGTTGGCTTTGTGCGGCTCTTGCATCTTCTCGAAGCTCACGGCCAGGTTGCGCAGGGCGCGGCGCACAATATCGAGGTGCGAGCAGGGCTCGAAGAAAATTTCGTTGGGCGGCAGGTTGAGCTGCGCCACGTAGTGCTCGATATCGGTGCGCGTGAGGATAAGGCCGCGGTTGTAGCAGTTGATGTAAAACGGCTGCTCCTCGTCTTGTTCGGGCCGGAACGTGAGAATGAATAGGTTGGGCAGGTTTACGCCGTAGATGGGCAGCCCCAGACGCTGCGCCACCAGCAGGTAAATTACGCAGAGCGTAAGCGGATTGCCCCGGCGCGACTCCAGCACCAAATGCAGCATGGAGTTGGCCGGCGCATGAAAGTTTTGGGTGTTGGCCGCAAAGCGGTGCACCCGAAACAGCACATGGTTAATGGCCCGTGCCTGCTCAATGGCCGTCATCTCGGGCAGCAGCATCGTCCAGGTTTCGTAGCGCAGTTGCTCAATGGCGCGGTTAAGCGCCTGCAGGTCGGCATCGGGATATTGGTACGAGTTGATGAGCCACATGCCCTCCAGCAGGTTTTCGCCACCCGAGTCGCGCCACACGCGCAGGCGCTCCTGCAAGCCCGAAAACTGCAGGTCGTGGATGAGCTCCTCGATGCGCGTTTGCTGCTGCGAATCGAGGCTTTCCTCCCAGGCTTCCTCCAAAAACGGTATCACGCTCTCCCCCAGCTCATGAATGCGCTCTTCGATCTGCGGCCGCAGTTCGGCATCGTCGAGCAACGAGATAAGGGCTTTTAATTCTTTGTTGGTCATTAACACATCGGCGCCAAAACGCAGTACACACGTAGCCGGCGCTGCTTTAGGTTGTCAAAATAACTCATAAAAAATGGTCGGGCACCACGCGCACGGCGGCAAACGTGGCCGCGCGCGTGGTGCCCGACCATAGCAGCAGCGGCACTGGCTGGCCACTGATAAATACGGAAACCTAGCTTGTAGAGGCGTACTACCAATCGGTATTATTAGCTTTCAGCGGTTTACGTAGCGCCCTAGGTGGTTTTACTAATGCTCGCGGTAAGGATTAAACAACGGCAGGCCCAGCCAACGATGGCCGGGCCTGCTGCATTACCAAGGCAATTTCTTAGATACGTTCGATTATGTTACTGGCATACCAGCTTCAGGACGCGCAGCTCGGCGGCCTGCTGTACGCGCACCAGGTACACGCCTTCGGGCAGCTGCGCGGTGCGCGGCAGGCTAATGGTGTTGCTGCCTTTGCCTAGGTTGGTTGGCTGCCGCCACAGCACGCGGCCCACGGCATCAGCCAGCTCGATGGTGGCCGGGCCGGTGTGCGGAGTGCTAATGAGCATGGTTACCGCCTCGTTGCGGAAAGGATTGGGCCAGGCTTGTACCGCCAGCGCTGCTTCGAGCGGCACGCTCACGGCTTGCACCGGCGAGTAGCTTTCGGCGCCATCGGCATCTACCTGCCGCAGGCGGTAGTACACGGTAGTGGCTGCGTAGCGCCCTAGGTTGGCATCGGTAAACTGGTACTCGGTGCGGCGCGTGGTGGTGCCGCGGCTGCTCACCTGGCCCACCGCCCGAAACGTGCGGGCATCGGGGCTGCTCTCCACCACAAAGTAGGAGCTGTTTTTCTCCGAGGCGGTAGCCCAACGCAACCACGCATCGGGGCCACGCCGCTCGGCCGTAAAGCTGATCAGCTCCACGGGCAAAGGATTGGCCGCATTGCTGACGGTAAAGCGCCCAAAGGCTGCAGTGCTGGTGCTGATGCTGCGGCTGTTGGCGTTGCTACGCGCCCCCACCAACTCCCAGGCTGCCGCCGGCGTGCCTTGGCGCCACGCTTGCGCTTGCGCGAAATCCGTCAGGCCGTTGTCGTCGGCGGCGGGCCACGATAGGCGCAGCGGCACGGCGGCCGTGGGTGCTTGGGCGGCAGTAATCGTCCAGATACGGTCGATGCCTTTGGTGGTAGCCCCTAGGTTGGTGCCGTAGCTGACACCGGCCGCACGCAGGCCTGCCGTGCGGGTAATGGTTACGTCGCCTAGGTTCTGCCCCGAGGCATCGAGCCAGGCACCATGACCAAAGTCAACCGGGCCTGCCACAGCCGAGCGCGTAATGCGCACATTGCCCACCACGTAGCGCCCGGCCGCTTCGCCCTCGAGGGTGGCGCCATTAAGCAAGCTGATGATTTTGGTGCCGGGCGTGCGCACTAGGCCGTTGGTGAGTAGCAAGCGTTGCGTAATGGCAAGGTCGTCGGTTACAACCAATTGGTTTTGGCCGGCACTGGCGGTGTTATCCACCTCCAATTGCGCCACGGTGGCACCACCGGAAACCAGCCGTTGCTTTGCGGTGCCGCTAAAGCGCAGCAGCCCATCGGAGGTAAAGCTGCCCGCGTTGTTGAGCGTACGTCCTAGATGCAAGGTGCCGCTGTTGCTGAGCTGGCTGCCGGTGCGGTTAAGCAGCGAATCGGACACCGATACCGTAGTGCCGGCTTGCACCGACAACCGAGCGCCGCTTACAGTAATACTTTGCGCCGCCGCGGGGCCGCCGAGGCCCAGCAAGGTAGCTACTGCCACGAGCCGTTTCATCGGAATACACATTGAGTATTGCACACGAAAGACTGGTTAGTCGCGGCTGATGACAATCCACGAGGAGCCGCTGCTTTGCACGGTGAGGCGCTTGGCGCTGGCCAGGCTGGTTACGCTGCTGCCAAGCACGTCGTCGTAGATGCTGGCGTTGTTTACCGCCGACAAACTGAGCGTGTAGGTGCCGCCCGAGGTGGAGTTGATGATGGTGTACACGCGGCCGCGGCAAGTGCCCGGGTCGGGCAGGCTAACGGAAGTGCACGCGTTGATGCGGCGCACCGTTTGGTGCAGCGAGTTCAGGCTGAAGCTGGTGCCAGTGGTTTCGGTAAACGGTACTGCCAGGGCGCCGCCCACCGTAACGGGGCTGGTTACTTCGGCCGAGGAGCTTACGGCCAGCCCTAGGTTGCCGCCCGTAAAGCTGAACGAACGGTTGGCCTGAATCAGCACGGTGTTTTCGGAAAGCGTACCGCCCAGCTTCACCTCGTCGCCGGTTTTGGTGAGGCCGTTGCTGGCCGTGGTACTGGCAGCTGGCGTGGCGGCCGTGGTTTGCACCGAGCCATCGGGGAAGCGGAAACCGCCGCTGCTGCTGTACACCTGGCCGGCTACCTCCAGCTTTTGGGTGGGCACGGCCGTGCCTACACCCACATTGCCCGTGCCGGTAAGAGCCAGCGTGGTAGCGGCGCCGGTGCGCATGGTGGTCCGGAATACCAAGTCCCAATCGGGGGCATTAAAGCTGCGGCCACCGGCGTAGCTGTTGGCATAGTTCAGGCGCCAGCTACCTAGGGCAGTGTTCGGTATCACGCTCACGGTATACACTTGGCCAGCCGTAACCGTTGGCGGCGCCGGAAAAGTAAATACAGTCATGGAGCCGTTCGTCGGGATGGTCGTCGGCTGGGTAAAGCTGTACAGCGGCGTGCTGCCGGTGCCCGTGCCGGCGTGTAGCGCCACCGTAAAGGTGGTAGAGCCCGAGCCGTTGTACCCCGTTTCGAAGGTCATCAGCTCGCCCGTTACGCTGGGCGTAAACGACTGCCAACCGCCCATCGAAGCTCCCGCGCTGCCGATCGTATTTTCCTGATCGATGAAGGCGGCCGTGCCATCGTTGCTGAGGAACGAGAGCTGGTTGTTGCCGGTAATCACCCGCGTGGCTTGCGTAAGCGTGCCACCTAGGGCAATGTCACTGCCGGTTTTGGTAAGGCCGTTGCTGGCGGTGGTGCTGCTGCCGCTGGTAGCGGCCGTGGTTTGCACGGTGCCATCGGGGAAGTGCAAGCCGCTACCCGCGCCGCTGAGTTTTACGTTGCCGGCTACCTCCAGCTTCTGCGTTGGGGCGGCGGTGCCCACCCCAACGTTGCCCGTGGCGTTCAGGGCCAGCACCGTGGAGGCATCGGAGCGCATGTACGTGCGAAACAGCAGGTCGCAGCTGGCGCCGAAAGCGTCGCGGCCGCCGGCATAAATATTCTCGCAGCTTTGCCGGGCACTCACGGCCGTGGGCGAAGTCAGCTGGAAGGTGTAGGTACTACCCGCCACCAACGCCGGAGCGTTCGAGAAATCAAACACCACTGTGGCTCCTTCCGTGGTAGAGGGCAAGGTGGCGTTTTTGGTAGCCACGGCTAGAGGTGTTCCGCTGGTAGTCGCGCCGCTGTACACCGATACCGTCACGTCGGTAGTGATGGCGGCGCCGGAGATGCTGCGCATGGGCAGCTCCAGTCGGGTGAGTTGCCCCGTGGCACCGGGCGTAAAGGTTTGCCAGGTTGGGGTGCTGGGGTTGCCTGCCGCCGTGGCCGCGTGCGAAACCTGATCTGCTACGCTGGCTCCATTACCGCTAACGAAGCTCAGGTTGTTGCCATCGATGGCAAGCTGCGTGGCGGCGGTGAGGGCGCCACCTAGGGCAATGTCGTTGCCGGTTTTCGTCAGGCCGTTGCTGGCCGTGGCAGCGCTGCCATTGCCGGTGGCCGCGGTGGTTTGCACGGTACCATCCGGAAACGTTAGCCCGTTACTCGCCCCGCTGATCTTAACGTTGCCGGCTACTTCCAGCGCCTGCGAGGGCGCTGTGGTGCCAATGCCTACTTTCACCGCATCGGCGCCGGTGCCGCCCAACACCAGCGAGTTGCTCTGGCTTACTTTGGCCCGGTAGCCAATGGCGCCAGCGTTCGTCAGGTTGCCCGTTGTTGGGCCAGCCTCGTAACCTAGGGCCGTGTTGTTGCTGCCCGTGGTATTTAGGTATCCGCCGGCGAAACCAACGAACAGGTTGTTGCTGCCCGTGGTGTTTGCGTCGCCGCTTTGGTAACCGCTGAAGTAGTTCCGGCTGCCCGTGGTGTTCTGCCAACCGCTTTTGTTGCCCACAAATTGGTTGTACTCACCGGTGCTGGCCGTTCCACTTAGGTAGCCGCTGTAGTGGTTGTTGCTGCCGGTGGTATTGGCGTAGCCACTCTGGTAGCCATCGAAATAGTTGCTGCTGCCGGTGGTGCTGTTGTAGCCGCTCTGAAAGCCGCTGAATTGGTTTTGCACCCCAATGGTGTTGCGCCAGCCGGCCTGGTACCCCACGAAATGGTTTCCCGAGGCCGTGGTATTGTCCTGCCCCGTCATGTAGCCGCTGAAGTAGTTTACCGAGCCAGTGGTGTTGCTGAGGCCGCTGGCAAAACCGTTGAAGTGGTTGGCCGAGCCCGTGGTGTTATTGGCCCCGGCCTGATGCCCCACGAAGAGGTTGTACAAGCCGCTGCTCAGGTTGAGGCCGGCGCTGGAGCCGATCAGGATGTTGTTGCCGGTGCTCGTACCGAGCTCCAGGCCGCCCATGCTGCTCACCCCAATGCCGCTGGAGCTACCATTCACCAGTTTGTACGTACCCAGGTTCAGGTTTTGAGTGGCGGCGTGGTTACCTAGCCCGTCGCCTACGCGCTGCCAGTTGGGGGCTGCCGCGGTGCCTTGGTTTTGCCACAGGCCCAGCAGCATGCCATCGGTTTGGTACACAAGCAAGCCGGGCGCCGGGTTGGCAATAGCCGTGCGCTGCGCCGATGTCATGCGCGGGGCCAGTATGCCTTGGGTGGTGGAGCGCAGCTCGAGCAGGGCGCTGCCATCGGGAGTGAAGGATGCGGAGCCGATGCCCACGCCCGCAGTTTGCGCGAGGGCTGGCGTAGCAAATGCACCGGCTAGGCCAAAGACCGTGAGCAGGCCGAGGCACCGCAGTGAAAAGGGAGAAAGCATAAGTTTGTTAGGTGGAGTGTTGCTTAGGCTGTTTGCCACAATCAGGCTCCACAAAGGTCCTTGCGCCCCCTACGCGGCGGTATCGCATGTATATGCACCTATTTCGGGGCGCACTACTGCCGAGCTTACCGCACAATCCCTTTTTGATGTGAGTATAGCTGTAGCTACACACATCAACCGCCTACCTCGCCTAGCTCATCGGCGCTGCAACCCCTAGCGCAGGTTGGTAGCAGCCAGGTCGAGTACTTCGTTGCCGCGGCCGCTCATGATGGCTTTGAGCGTGTACAGCCCGAAGCCCACGGCCTGTTTGGGGTCGATGGTCGGCGGTATCGACAGCTCCAACGCGCTTACGTGCACATCAACCAGCACCGGCCCTTGGTGCGCCAAGGCTACGGCCAGCGCGTCGTGCAGTTGGCCGCCGTCGTTCACCCTGATGCCGCGCAGCCCTACCGCTTCGGCCAGCAGGGCAAAGTTGGGGTTGTGCAGCTCGGTACCGAAGGGCAGCAGGCCAGCGGCTTTCATCTCCAGGTCCACGAAACCCAGGGAGCCGTTGTTTAGCACCACCAGCTTCACGGGTACATTCAGCTGGCGCAGGGTAAGCAAATCGCCCATCAGCATGGCCAGGCCACCGTCGCCGCACAGGGCAATTACCTGCCGCTCGGGGTAGGCCAGCTGGGCACCTAGGGCTTGCGGCATAGCGTTGGCCATGGTGCCGTGGTTGAAGGAGCCAATCAGCCGGCGGCGCCCGTTCATGCTGAGGTAGCGCGCGGCCCACACGGTAGGCGTGCCCACGTCGCAGGTAAAAATGGCATCGTCGGCGGCCAGCTCGTCGAGCAGCCGCACCACCGATTGCGGGTGCAGCGGCGCTTGGCCGGCTTCGGCGGTAGCTTTTTCGGCAAGGTCCTGCTGATCTTCCTGGTGCCGCTGCCGAGCCCGCTCCAGGTGCCGCCCATCGGTTTTGGGCGCAAGGTGCGGCAGCAACGCTTGCAGGGTAGCGCGCACGTCGCCGGCCAAGCCCAGGTCGATGCGGGTGCGGCGCCCTAGGTGCTCGGGGCGGTTATCCACTTGTACCACCTGGGCATCGTCGGGGTAAAACTGGCGGTATGGGAAGTCGGTGCCCAGCATCAGCAGCAGGTCGCAGTCCTTCACGGCGTGGTAGCCGGCCGGCTGACCTAGGAGGCCGGTCAGGCCCACATCAAACGGGTTGTTGGGCTCGATAAACTCCTTGCCGCGCAGCGCGTGCACAATGGGCGCCTGCAGCGCTTCGGCCACTTGCAGCAGTTCGGCATGAGCACCCGCGCAGCCGGCGCCGCCCAGTATGGTTACGGTTGCCGCAGCGTTCAGCATATCGGCGGCTTGGCGCACCTCGGCTTCAGCGGGCACCAGCGCGGCTGCCGGTGGCCGGGGTTGGCGGCGCAGCTCCTTCCCTTCTATCTCGTGGTAGGCCACATCGCCCGGTATCACCAGCACCGACACGCCGCCGCGCGACAATGCCGTTTGGATGGCCGTTTCGGCCACGTGCGGCATTTGCCCAGCCTGCGCCACCAGCTCGCAAAAGTGGCTGCACTCCTGAAACAGCCGCTCGGGGTGCGTTTCCTGAAAATACCCGCTCCCGATTTCGGCGCTGGGTATTTGGGCAGCAATGGCCAGCACCGGCACGCGGCTGCGGTGGCAATCGAACAGCCCGTTGATGAGGTGGGTGTTGCCCGGCCCGCAACTGCCGGCGCACACGGCCAGGGTGCCGGTTAGGTGGGCTTCGGCGCCGGCCGCCAAGGCCCCGGCTTCTTCGTGCCGCACCGGCATCCACTCGATGGTGCCGCGCTGGCGGATTACTTCGGTAAAGGCGTTCAGCGAATCGCCTACCACGCCGTACACGCGCCGCACGCCCGCGGCTTCCAAGGCATCAACCAGCCATTCGGCTACGCTTTTCTTCGCCATCTTCTTCAGGAGTTTGAAGATGGCTATACGCGGCACCTAGGTTGTCGGACGCCCATAAGTTGTTGCAAAACACAACGCGCCGCTCAGCAATGCTGAGCGGCGCGTTGTGAATCTGCTAGTCAGTCCAAATGCAACGTTCCATGTCACTTAGATGCTTTCCTCCATTGTTTATAGCCAACCACGTCACGCCTAACAGTTCGCCGCCAAGCTTTCCCATACAAGCTGGTCAAATGGGTGAACATTCGGCTGTTGTATGCTTGCATGCAAGCATAGTTTGGTCCTGAACAGCCTTCTTCCCAGTATGTAACGCGAAACTTCTTCTCAAATACGCTATCAGAGGAGTAAACAACCGGTGCGATACCACTCTTAAGTATCAAGAATAAACGACCAGCCGCGATATCACGCTCAGCCAGCAAGGCAGCTTCTGCTTCTTGGTTTTCTGAAAAGGCTAATAGCAGAGCCATATTACTTGCACCGCCAGGATAAAAGATGCTATCGGCGCGTTGCGGTAGTTGGCAAAAGCCAAGTACCGGCAACAGCATCAGCAAGGCACCAATTATTAGCTTCCTGGCAGTCATTACTCACACCTGAATCACGCCCACATTGTACGGCTTCTCAATCGGCGCATGATTAGCCATCCGAATACCCTCCGAAATCACCTTGCGGGTTTCCAGCGGGTCAATCACGGCATCAACCCACAGGCGGGCGGCGGCATAGTACGGCGAGAGCTGCTCGTCGTAGCGGGCCTTGATCTTGTCGAACATCTCCTTCTTCGCCTCGTCGGTCAGCATTTCGCCTTTGGCTTCGGCGGCGGCTACCTGAATTTGCAGCAGCGTGTTGGCCGCGGCGGCACCGCTCATTACGGCTAGCTGGGCCGAGGGCCAGGCCACAATCAGGCGCGGGTCGTAGGCTTTGCCGCACATGGCGTAGTTGCCGGCGCCGTAGCTGTTGCCCACAATCACTGAGAACTTGGGCACCACCGAGTTCGACATGGCATTCACCATTTTGGCGCCGTCCTTGATAATGCCGCCGTGCTCCGACTGCGAGCCTACCATGAAGCCCGACACGTCGTGCAGGAACACCAGTGGAATGCGCTTCTGGTTGCAGTTCATGATGAAGCGCGCGGCCTTGTCGGCCGAGTCGGAGTAGATAACGCCGCCCATTTGCATGGCGCCCTTCTTCGTCTTCACAATTTTGCGCTGGTTGGCCACAATGCCCACGGCCCAGCCATCGATACGCGCCAAGCCGCAGATGAGTGACTGGCCGTACAGGTCCTTGTAGGGCTCGAACTCCGAGTTATCCACCAAACGCTTGATGATGTCCATCATGTCGTAGGGCTTCACGCGGTCGGAGGGCAGCAGGCCGTAAATCTCCTTGGGGTTTTCGGCCGGAGCAGCGGGAGCTTTGCGGTCGAAGCCGGCCGAGGGCGTGGCCCCCATCTTGTCGAAGATGTTGCGGATGTGGTCGAGGCACTCCTGATCGTTCGCGAACTTGTAGTCCGTAACGCCCGAAATCTCGGAGTGGGTGGTAGCGCCACCTAGGGTTTCGTTGTCGATGCTCTCGCCGATGGCCGATTTCACGAGGTACGAACCCGCCAGGAACACCGAACCGGTGCCATCTACAATCATGGCCTCGTCGGACATGATGGGCAGGTAGGCGCCGCCGGCCACGCACGGGCCCATGATGGCGGCAATCTGCACGATGCCCATGCTGCTCATCACGGCGTTGTTGCGGAAGATGCGGCCGAAGTGCTCCTTATCGGGGAAGATTTCGTCCTGCATGGGCAGGTACACGCCCGCCGAGTCGACGAGGTAGATAATCGGCAGCTTGTTCTCGATGCTGATTTCCTGGGCACGCAGGTTTTTCTTGGCCGTGATGGGAAACCACGCACCGGCTTTCACGGTGGCGTCGTTGGCTACAATCACGCACTGGCGGCCCTGCACGTAGCCAATTACCACCACCACGCCGCCCGAGGGGCAGCCGCCCTCTTCGGGGTACATGCCTTCGCCAGCAAAGGCACCAATTTCAACCGTAGCCGAGCCCTCGTCGATGAGGTACTCGATACGCTCGCGGGCCGTAAGCTTGCCTTTGGCTTTGTGGGCTGCAATGCGCTTCTCGCCGCCGCCTAGGTGCACCTTTTTCAGGCGCTGGCTCAGCTGAAACACGAGCTGCTTGTTGCTGTCTTCGTTCTTGTTGAACTCCAGGTTTACCTTCTGGTCGGGCTGAGGAGAAGCGGGTTGATTCACGGGGTAAGTGGGAATGCAGATGGGAGCGAATGTGCCGCCTACGTGGGGCCGCTTTCAAAGGTAGGAAAACAAAAAACCTAACGAGCGTTCGTAGCCCGTTAGGTTTTGTAAAGTTGTAGTGCTGAGCGAGGCGGCAGCCACCTAGGGCTTCACGGCCGTATCAACCGGCGCGGCTTGTTGCTGCGTCACGGTTTTGGTTTCGCGCTCTATCGTGCCGTCGGGCTTTTGCTCCGTTTCGGATTTCTGCTTGCTCTTTTTCTCCTTACCGCCCCCGCCAAACACCGAGAAGTGCACGTAGCGCTTGGGGTTGGCTTTCAGGTCGACGAGCAAAGCGTTGGAGCTGGCCGCCGTTTTGTTGAGGTTGGTGTAGAGCGAGTCGTCGTTCATCAGCTTACCCAGGGAGCCTTTGGTGCTCGTGAGCGACTGGTTTAGCTGCTTCATGGCTACCTGCGCTTCCGCCACGGTCGTGTTCAGCTTACGCACGGTGCCGGCCAGCGGCGCGCCCTTCAGGGTATCCGTAATCTGGGCTAGGTTAGTGGCCAACCGGTCAAACTTGCGCTCCGTCGCGTTCAGCGAACGGGTAAGCGTGGCCATGTTGCTGGTAATTTCGTTGATGTTGCGCTGGTTCATCACCAGCAGGTTTTTCATGGCTTCCGTGGAGGCCTGCGTGTTTTGCAGGGTTTGCTGCAAGCTCAGGCGCGCTTCCTTGCTCAGGAACTGGTTTACCTTGATGAGCGTGCTATCGACGGTACCGAGTACGGGTAGTGCTTTAGCCTGGAAAGCGTCGGTAAGGCTGGCCGCGTGATAAGAGCGCAACTCTTGGCCGCCTTCGTACACCTTGGTGTTGCGGCCCTGCAGCAGCGTAATGGTTTTCGAACCTAGGAGCGAGCCGGAGAGGCTGGCCACGGTGGAGTCGCCTACCTCTACTCGTTTCTGAATTTCGATGGCTACGCGAATCTGGTTGCCTTTTTCGGGCTGCAGCTCTAGGTTTTTCACTTGGCCTACCTGAATGCCGTTCAGCATCACAGGCGCCGAGAGGTTCAGCCCATCGACGTTGTCGTAGGTGGCGTAGAAGGTGCGGTCGTTAGAGAATACGTTGCTGCCTTTCAGAAAACGAAAGCCGATAAACAGTGCCACTAGGGCAACGACGGCCAACAGTGCAACTTTGGCTTCTTTGGACACGGAGATGGCGGGAAGGACGAGAGATAATGCGGACTACCGGCGTGCCGGCGGCGCAAGATGGCAAGTAGCGGCCATTTAATTGCCCGCACTGCCCGCTTCAAGCTCTTGCTTGTACTTGCGGAACGCCCGGTAGATACCCGAAGCCATATACGATTGGTTGGCTTTATCGTTCAGATATCGTTCTTCGGCGGGGTTGGTAAGGAAGCCAGCTTCAATGAGAACCGAAGGCATCGTGGATTTCCAGAGCACTAGAAAACCTGCCTGCTTTACGCCCCGCGAAGGCCGCCCCACCGAGGTGCGAAATTCATGATCGACTTTGGCCGCGAAGCGCAGGCTGTTGTCGATGTGGGCGCTTTGGTAAAGCGAGAACAGGATGTGGCTTTGCGGTGAGCTGGGATCGAAGCCGGCGTAGCGCTCCTTATAATTGTCTTCCTGCAGAATTACGGCGTTTTCGCGCTTGGCCGTAGCCAGGTTTGCCTCGGTTTTGTGCGCACCCATGGTCCACACTTCGGTACCGCGCGCTACCGTGGGGCCGGCGTTGCAGTGCACCGAGATGAACAGGTCGGCGTTGTGCTTGTTGGCAATGCCAGCGCGGTCGGCCAGTTCCACAAACTCGTCGGTTTTGCGCGTGTAAATCACCCGCACCTCCGGCATGTTTTCTTCTATCTGCCGACCTAGCTCCAGCACAATTTTTAGGGCCACATCGGCCTCGCGGGCCGATTGGCCGGCGCAGCCCCGGTCTTTGCCGCCGTGGCCGGCATCGAGCACCACCGTACGCAGCCGAAAAACGTTAGCCGAACCAGTGGTTCGGGTCGTATCAGTTGGCTGGCCAGGCACCTGCTGTACGCTGGCCGCCGGACCGGCTAATAGCGCCAATAGCGCCGTACCGAGAAGGACAATATTCCGCACAGAGTTCGTTAGATGGGGCGGCTACCCGCTACTTTTGCACACTTAAGCCACAAAATAAAGCAATTCTGCTCTACGTGACTCTTCCTGGGGCGCATATTCAAACGCTATGCCGCAACCAACGGGCGCAGCACTGCCTGCTCTTGTTTGGCTTGTTGTTTATGCTCTGTTCGGTAGGCTTGCCGGCCGCATGGGCGCAGCAAGGCCCGCGCCGCACTACGCCCGCTGCCCTTCCGCCCGATACCATTCGCCGCACGCTCGATACAGTGCGCGTAGTTACCCGCAAGGGCGACATTGAAACCACCGTTAAGTACCAGGCCAAAGACTCCATTCGCTTTAATGTGCAGGAGAAAAAAGCCACGCTCTACGACAAAGCCAACGTCGACTACGGCGAAATGTCGCTGAAAGCGGGCGTTATCACCGTCGATTACAACCAAAACGTGCTGACGGCCGAGGGGCTGAAAGACTCGACGGGCCGCGTGCGCGACAAGCCGGTGTTTAAGGACGCTGCCGAAACCTACCAGGCCGGTCGCATTGCTTACAACTTCAAAACCCGCAAAGGCAAGATTTCGGAGGCCATAACCCAGCAGGGCGAAGGCTACATCCATGCCGAGGTGGTGAAGAAAAACGAGCTGAACGAGATTTACGGCCTGCGCGGCCGCTACACCACGTGTAACCTCGAGCACCCGCACTTCTTCATCAACGCCAGCAAGATGAAGGTGGTACCCCGCAAGCAGGTAGTTACCGGGCCCTTTAACCTGGTTATTGGCGACATTCCGACGCCCCTAGGTTTCTTATTCGGTTACTTTCCCAGCCCCGGCAAAAGCCGCGCCTCGGGCGTGATTATTCCTACGTTCGGGCAAGCCGTCGACCGCGGCTTTTACCTCACCAACGGTGGCTATTACTGGGCCATCAACCAGTACCTAGGGCTACGGGTAACGGGCAGCGTGTATTCAGGTGCCGGCGTGTCGTTCGGCGGCTTCGGCGTAAATACCGACCTTACCTACCGCAAGCGCTACCGCTACGATGGCCGCCTCGACTTTAGCTATTCGCGCCGCCCGGCTGGGCAGCTGCTGCGCTCCGAGGCGGTAAATACCGACCCCAACGTGCGGCGCAATTTCAAGCCGCGCACTTTCTGGCTGTCGTGGAGCCACAACCCCACGCCGCGGCCTGGTGGTGGCCGTTTCTCGGCCAACGTGCGCACGGGTAGCCCCGAGTTCAACCAGCAGAACACGCTGGATGTGCGCAACTACCTCACGCCGGCGTTCAACTCTACGATCAGCTACCAGAAGCAGCTGCGCAACCTGCCCATCAACTACTCGGTTCAGGCCGCGCAGGATTTGAACACCATTACCGGCACCGTGAACCTAACCCTGCCCGACGTAACGGTGGGCGTGCAGCGCCAAAACTTCTACCGTTTGCTGGGCCTGCCCACGCGCGGCGCCTGGTACGAGCAGTTTGCGGTAGCCTACCAGCTAACGGGCCAAAACCGCCTGACCAACGTGGAGCAGGCGCGGGTGCTTGAAGCCGGCATTCCGCTACTCGGTGGCCAAGCGCAGTCGCGTACCATTCCAGTGCGCTTCGATAACCTGCGCCCGTTCTTGCGCAACGCCCAAACCGCCGTTCAGAACCGCTTCGATATCACCCTAGGTCAGTACAATCTCTTCCGACACTTCTCGCTTACGCCAACGGTCAACTACGGACAAACGTGGTATAACAAGCAACTCAACTACACCTATGTACCGGCCGCTCGGGCGGTGCGTATCGACACCGTTCGCGGATTCAACATTGTACACAATGTATCGTACGGTGCCTCGCTAT
This sequence comes from Solirubrum puertoriconensis, assembly GCF_001483135.1. Lineage (GTDB taxonomy): Bacteria > Bacteroidota > Bacteroidia > Cytophagales > Hymenobacteraceae > Solirubrum > Solirubrum puertoriconensis. Next base: position 1,131,406 of record NZ_LNAL01000008.1, on the reverse strand, counting down.
CTACAAACCTCTACGGCACTGTCAACTTTAAGCCAGGTGGTAAAATTCAGGCCATCCGCCACCGTCTCGCGCCGAGTATCAACTTTACCGGCTCGCCGAACTACCAAGGGAGCCGCCGACTGTATGATCAGCTACGGCTAGGTGATTTGCGCAACACCTCCGGCCAATTATTAACGCCACTGAATGATACTCGTGCCTTCTCGCGCTATGCTGGTTTCCCGTTTGCCATTCCGGCAGGTGGGCGCGTAAGCCAAGTTAGTTTTGGCCTGCAAAACCAGGTAGAAATGAAGGTGCGCAACAAGCAGGACACCACCGGCACTCAGCCCTACAAAAAGGTTAGCCTGATCGACGGCTTTGATCTGAGCTCGGGCTACAACTTTGCGGCCGACTCGCTGCGCCTCGCGCCACTGTCGGTTAGCTTCCGCACCCAAGTAGCCCAGAAGTTGAATTTCCTGGTGTCTTCCTCGCTCAACTTTTACCAGCGCGACTCCACGGGCCGACTAATCGACCGCTACCTGTTTGAAGCCAAGCGCTTAGCTCGCCTCGATAACGCCTCGGTGCAGCTGACGTACCAGTTCGACAGCAACAGGCGCCCAGGCCAGCCGGGCAACCGCCAACAGCGGGTAGCGCCCACCAACGACCCCGTGCTGGGCAACCCCAACCAGCCCGACTCCTACGTAGATTACCTCGACTTCACCATTCCGTGGACGCTGAACGCCTCGCTGGGCGCCCTCTACCAAGACCCCGGACCTAGGGCTCCGCGCCCAGGCTTTGAGCGGCAACGCTCGTGGCCAACCGTGGCGCTCAACGTAAGCGGCGAGGTGAAGCTGACGGATAAAATGCGTTTGAGCTACACCTCGGGCTACGACTTCGTGGCGAACCGCATAACCATCACGCAGCTCAACTTCTTCCGCGACTTGCACTGCTGGCAGATTACCGGTAGCTGGACGCCCGTCGGCCAAATTCAAGGGTTTAGCGTAACCATCGGGGCTAAATCGGCGCTGCTGCAGGATTTGAAGCTCAATCGCAACCGTACCTTCCTTAACCGCTAGCGCCTCCGCGGGTAGCCCTAGGTACCAAAACCGCTCCTCGGCAGCCACGTTGCCAAGGAGCGGTTTTGCTTTGTAAACAGGTGGCCGATGTGCCAAAAAACCTGCAGCTTTGCCGCTGTTCCGCAATCAACCACCATCAGCCTACAAGCTTTCTTCCGATGTCGCAGCACAGGGAAATCAAACGGGTAACCACGCACCAACTGCTGGCCATGAAGCAGCGCGGCGAGCGAATCTCGATGCTCACCGCATACGATTACTCGATGGCCAAAATCCTCGACGGCGCCGGCATCGATGTGCTGCTCGTCGGCGACTCGGCCTCCAACGTAATGGCCGGCCACGAAACCACGCTGCCCATCACCTTGGATCAAATGATTTACCACGCCGCCTCGGTAGTGCGCGCGGTAGGCCGGGCGTTTGTGGTGGTTGATATGCCGTTTGGCTCGTACCAAGGCAACTCGTCGGAGGCTTTGCGTTCGGCCATCCGCATCATGAAGGAATCGGGCGGGCACGGGGTAAAGCTCGAAGGCGGCGCCGAAATCAAAGACAGCATTATCCGCATCCTCACAGCCGGCATTCCGGTGATGGGGCACCTAGGCCTCACGCCGCAAAGCATTTATAAGTTTGGCACCTACACCGTGCGGGCCAAAGAAGAAGCCGAAGCGCAGAAGCTGATCGAAGATGCCAAGCTGCTGGAGGAACTGGGCTGCTTTGCGTTGGTGCTCGAGAAAATTCCGTCGGCCTTGGCCAAACAAGTGGCCGAGCAGCTCACCATTCCGGTTATCGGCATTGGCGCCGGCCCCGATGTAGATGGCCAGGTGCTGGTAGTACACGACATGCTGGGCATTACGCAAGAGTTCAAACCCCGCTTCTTGCGCCGCTACGCCGAACTCGGCGACCTGATGCACCAAGCCGTAACGCAGTACATTGAAGACGTAAAGGGCCGCGACTTTCCGAACGAAAAAGAGGCTTACTAAGCCTAAGCTTACCCATTGCTGCCGCGGCACGCACTAGCTACTGCCACCTAGGCATTACTAGTGCGTGCCGCGGCAGCTGCTATCTAGCCCGCCGCGTAGCAAGGCCCTAATCCGCTTTTAATTCGCAATTCCGCATCAGTTTCCAAACTCTGTCGTTTATTTGTGCAGATCGTTGGTAGGCACGGCAGCCGGCTTCTGTTTTGCGGAGCGGTATTTGCAGCGTGTTGAATTATTCCGAGCCCGCCCCCAACGCTTACATACCTTTTCTGGATTCCACTTGTGAATAGACCTGCTATCTGGTCGGAGCAGAAGGAAATTCTGTTCGAAGACAACCACCTGCTGGTGCTCAACAAAACCGCTGGTACCTTGGTACAAGGCGACGAAACCGGCGACGAACCGCTCTCGTCGAAGGCGGCCGAATACCTGCGCCTGAAGTATAAGAAGCCCGGCAATGCTTTTGTGGGCGTGTGCCACCGCCTCGATCGGCCCGTTACGGGCGTGGTGGTGCTGGCCAAAACCAGCAAAGCCCTAAGCCGCCTGAACGAGATGTTCCGCGACAACCACATGCACAAAACCTATTGGGCATTGGTGGGCAAGGCACCCCAGCAAACCGAAGGCACACTGGTGCATTGGCTGGTGAAAGACCCCATGCGCAACGTAACCAAGGCCTATGCGCAGAAGCACACACAGGGCCAGCGCGCCGAGCTACACTACAAAGTGCTGGCCCAAGTAGGCCACCGCTACTTACTCGAGGTAAACCCCATAACCGGGCGCCCGCACCAAATCCGGGTACAGCTTTCTACCGGCCTGGGTACGCCCATTACCGGCGACGTAAAGTACGGGGCCATGGCTCCTCTCCCCGACCTCAGCATTGCCTTGCATGCTCGCCGGCTGCGCTTCAAGCACCCCGTTACGCAGCAGGAGATGGACGTGATGGCTCCACTCCCCGATGCCGAGGTGTGGGACCCCGCGCGCGAGCTTGCGTTTGCCTAAAGCAGCACAAAATCTTAGGCAGCCAACGCCCGAACAAGCAGTAGCGAATTCTGACAAAAGTCACTTTTTATTAGCCGCTAAAGCTGTCGTACGTTTGCGCACTGGCTTGAACCAAACGGCCTTGAGCGTGTTTAGGCGTTCAAGGCTTTTCCACATCTTTTTCAATATCATCCATGCCGATTCTGTTGTTTTTCGTCGGGCACTGGTACTTGTCGCTGTTCGTGCAGACGTTCTATCTGCACCGCTACGCAGCGCACAAAATGTACACCATGAACCGATTTTGGGAGCAGTTCTTCTTTGCGCTAACCTACGTAGCGCAAGGTTCCTCGTACTTGTCGCCGCGGGCGTACGCGCTGTTGCACCGCATGCACCACGCCTACTCCGATACGGAAAAGGATCCGCACTCGCCCCACTTCTCGTCTAATGCCTTTACGATGATGTGGAAGACGAAAAACATCTACAACTCGGTACTGAACAACGATTACGAGCTGGCCAAACGCTTCGAGGGCGACTACCCCACTTGGAATGTGCTGGAGCGCATTGGCGACAATTGGATGTCGCGCGTGGGCTGGGGCACCGCTTATGTGCTGTTCTACGTGGCGTTTGCCACAGCGTGGTGGCAGTTTCTGCTATTGCCCCTGCACTTCCTAATGGGCCCCATCCACGGCGCCATCGTCAACTGGAGCGGGCACAAGTACGGCTACCAGAACTTCGACAACAACGACAAGTCGCGCAACTCTCTGTTCTTCGATTTCCTCACCGGCGGCGAGCTATTCCAGAACAACCACCACAAGCTGCCCATGCGCGTCAACTTCGGCGTGAAGTGGTGGGAAGTTGACCCCACCTACCCCGTCATCTGGACGCTGGATAAAGTAGGTATTATCAAGCTGAAGCGCAAAGTAGCGGCCCAAGAGCCCGAGCGCCTTGCAGCCTAAGTCCATTCGCATCATCACACAAGGCCATTCCGCAGCTGCGGAATGGCCTTGTGCTTTTATCAAGCTTTAACCTCTTGCGCCAGTTGTCACCTAGGAAATAGGTTGCAGGTCGGTTAGCAAGCATCGATAAATCGGCAGCGGCATTCCGCAAAGTGGCAGATTTCCCTTACCTTTGCGCCTCCAAATCATTTTTCATCCGACGGACGAGTTCCGTCACCTAACCGACACGGTTTATGGCAGTTAAAATCCGCCTCGCCCGTCGCGGCCGCAAGAAGGCCGCTATGTACGACATCGTAGTTGCTGACTCCCGCTCGCCTCGCGACGGCCGCTTCATCGAGAAGCTCGGCACCTACAACCCGCTCACCAACCCGGCTACCATCAACTTCGATGCCGACAAGGCTTTCGATTGGCTGATGAAAGGCGCTCAGCCGACCGACACGGTGCGTGCTATGCTGTCGTACCGCGGTGTGCTGTTCCGCAAGCACCTGCAACTCGGCGTTATCAAGGGCGCTATCACGCAGGATGTAGCCGACCAACGCTTCACCCAGTGGCTCGACGAGAAAAACGCCAAGATCGAGAGCAAGCGCACCAACGTAGGCAGCGCCAAGGACGAGGCTCGCAAGCAGCAGCTTGCTGCTGAAACCAAAGTTCGCGAAGCCCGCGCCGAAGCTCTGCGTCAGAAGCAAGCCGTTGCAACCGCTCCGGCTGCCGAAGCTGAAGCCGAAGGTGCTGAGGCTCCGGCCGAAAACGCTGAAGAAGCCAACGCCTAATTCATTTTAGGAGTCTTCTCTGTTTAGGAGTTTTTGAGTTGCGCAGCTTGGGAGTTTCCCCCGGAAATTCTCGAGCCGCAAGCTCAAAAACTCCTAAACTTTTTACTTCACAAACAGCCATGACTACCGACGAATGCTACGAACTGGGCTTTGTGGTGAAAGCCCACGGCCTGAAAGGCCAGCTGGTGGCCGAGTTCGACGTAGACAACATCGAGGAGTATCTTGATGTGGAAGAAGTGTACGTAGAGCGCCCCGTGGGCTCGGGTAAACTGTACCGCTTCGAGGTGCAGCGCCTGTCGGTGCAGGCGGGTACGCGCGTGCTCCTCAAGCTTAAAAACGTGGACCGGCTAGAAGATGCCGAGCTGTTTCGGGGCCTGAAACTCTACCGTCCGCTTGCCGATTTGCCGGAACTGGAAGAAGATCAGTTTTACTTCCATGAGGTTGTTGGTTACACCGTGATTGATGCCAACCTAGGCAAGCTGGGCATTGTGGAAAGCTTCTACGAAATGCCCGAGCAGGACTTACTCGCCATGAGTTATCAAGGCAAGGAAGTACTGATTCCGGTGGTAGATGAGTTGATACAGCACGCCGACGAGGAAGCTCGCGAGCTGCACGTAACGCTGCCCGAGGGTTTGCTCGATGTCTACCTCAGCCCCACGTCGCGCGAGCGTGACGAGCCCGACGAATTCGACGAGCCGTAATCAGCTGCCGTTTGCTGCGGAGCGTTTGCCCACCTAGGCCCCACGCCCTGCGCCACTAGTATTCCCCATGCGCTTCGATATCGTAACCTGTCAGCCCGAGTTGCTCTCCAGCCCCTTCGCGCACTCTATTGTTCGCCGGGCACAGGACAAAGGCTTGGCCGAAATTCATCTGCACGATTTGCGTCGGTTTGCCATCAACAAGCACGGCCAGATCGACGACTATGCCTTTGGTGGCGGAGCCGGCATGGTATTGCGCCCCGAGCCCATTGCTGCTTGCCTCGATGGGTTATTGGCAGAGCGCACCTACGACGCTGTCATCTACCTCACGCCCGATGGGCCAACCTTTCGGCAGGCAGCGGCTAACCGTCTCTCGTTAACGCAGAACATCATTCTGCTTTGCGGCCACTACAAGGGCATCGACGAGCGCATCCGGGAAGAGTATGTCACCGAGGAAATCAGCATCGGCGATTTTGTGCTAAGCGGTGGCGAGCTAGGCGCAGCCGTGGTGGTAGATGCCGTAATACGTCTGCTGCCGGGTGTGTTGGGCAACGAGGAGTCGGCGCTAAGCGACTCTTTTCAGGATGGTTTGCTAGCCCCGCCCGTATACACCCGCCCCGCGGAGTGGCGCGGCCGCGAGGTTCCGAGCATTCTGGTATCGGGCGATACGCCCAAAGTAGACGAATGGCGGCAGGAAAAAGCACTGGAGCGTACCCGCCAGCGCCGCCCGGATTTGTTGTCCGATTTGCCTGCCGAAGCCTTTGAGGCGCCGCAACCCAAGCGGCGTCGCAAAAAACCTAACGCTTAGTATTGTAGCTAAGCTTTACAACAGCTATATTTGCGCCTCCTTACCGAAACCACTTGGGCGGCGGCGCCGTCCTTTCAAGATTTTTTGCTGTCATGAGCCAACTTCTCGACCTCATCAACCAGGAAGCCAAAGAGCGCCGCGCCAGCTTCCCCGAGTTTGCACCCGGCGATACCGTTAACGTACACGTTAAGATTCGCGAAGGCAACAAGGAGCGCATCCAGCAGTTCCAAGGCGTAGTTATTCAGCGCCGGAATGCTAACACGAACGGTGAAACTTTCACTGTACGTAAGGTGTCGAACCAGATCGGTACGGAGCGCATCTTCCCGATTATCTCGCCGAACATTGACAAGATCGAACTGATCCGTCGCGGTAAAGTTCGTCGTGCCCGCCTGTTCTACCTGCGCGGCCTGTCGGGCAAAGCAGCTCGTATCAAGGAGAAGCGCGCCTAAGGCATTTAGCTCCCTATTACAAACAGGGCCTCTACCTAGCGGTAGAGGCCCTGTTTTGTTTCATACACGTTGATGCGGCTGTTGTATTAGACTTAGCGCTGAGCTGAGTCTTGCCGCAAATCTTCATCGGGGCTGGTGCGGCCACCCGCTACTTGGCGTGCAGCCTCCAGCAAGGCTTGGCTTAAATTCTCAACCCGGGGCTTAACGTTGCCTTCGGCCAGGTGCGCCACCTTAGCGGTGTTCTCACCTAGGCGGTGCAGCAACTGCCCCACCAACTTGCCATCGATGGCCCCGCCGCCGAAGTGGGCTTTTAGCGCCTGCAGATCCACGATGAGTTCGTGGAAATCTTGGTGGCCGCCATCCTTTAGGTCTTCAATCCAGCGCTGCAATTGGTTGTCGAGGCCAGCGCGGTTAGCTTCTTCCTGCAAGTCGCCGCTGAGTAGCTTAGCGGCTGCATCGAGGTGCACCTCGTGCTGTACATACTTCTTTTCCATCGGGCTTAGGTGTATGGTTAAGCATTGGCGCCAAGCGGCACCGTGCACAGGCTAACGGCCGCGGTAGTACCTAGGTTATGGCAAGGCAACCGCCATACGTGCCGAACACGTACTTTCGCCACGCATTCGCCTTTACTCTATGCAAAAATTAATAGCCAGCCTTGCGCTGGTAGTGCTGCCGCTGGCAGCCCTTGCCCAAACCGAGCGCCCGTATTGGCAACAGGAGGTTAACTACTCCATCGACGTTGCCCTCGACGACAAGCAGCACGTGCTGACAGGCCGCGAGGAAATGCAGTACGTCAACAACTCGCCCGACGCGCTGCCTTTTATCTACATCCATTTATGGCCCAACGCATACCGCGACAACTCCACGGCTTTTGCGCGGCAACAGCGCCAAGTGGGTAAGCTGAAGTTTGAGTTTGCAAAGCCCGAAGCACGCGGATACATCGATCAGCTCGACTTTAAAGTCGATGGGCAATCGGCGCGCTTCGAGCTCGATGCGCAAAACCCCGACATTGCCAAGCTTGTGTTGCCGCAACCGGTGCAGCCGGGGCAGCGCATTACCATTAGCACGCCCTTCCGTGTAAAGCTGCCCGATTCTTTTTCGCGCATGGGCCACGTAGGGCAGAGCTACCAAATAACCCAGTGGTATCCCAAGCCCGCCGTGTACGACCGCACCGGCTGGCACCCTATGCCCTACCTCGATCAGGGCGAATTCTACTCGGAGTTCGGCTCGTTTGATGTGCGCATTACCCTGCCCGACAACTACGTGGTAGGAGCGACGGGCGAGCTGCAGAACCCCGACGAGCTACAGCGTCTCAACCAACTGGCGACTTCTTCGGCGGGCAAAACCAAGCCCGAGGAGTTTGGCACCAGCGAGGAATTTCCAGCTTCGTCGTCGAACAGCAAAACGCTGCGCTACACCCAAGACCGCGTACACGATTTTGCGTGGTTTGCCGATAAGCGCTTTAACGTGCTGAAAGACGTAGTGCAACTGCCCAACTCAGGCCGGAGCGTAACCGCGTGGATGCTCTTTACCAACCGCAACGCCGCCGATTGGCTGAAGCATCGCAACGACATTCGGTATGCGCTGGAGGGCTACTCGCGCTGGGTTGGCGAATACCCCTATTCGGCCGCAACCGCCGTTGATGGCGCGCTGAGTGCCGGCTCGGGCATGGAGTATCCGATGGTTACGGTTACCGATCCGTTTGCCATCGTGCACGAAGTTGGCCACAACTGGTTCTACGGTATTTTGGCCTCCAACGAGCGCGAGCATCCTTGGCAGGACGAAGGGGTGAATTCGTATTTAGAGAACCGGGTACTCGAGGCGTTTCATCAGACCCCTTCCGACCCCTTGGCGAAGGCCGCCAACAACCCAACCGTAGCCCAGAAACTTGGCCTGACGGGCGTACCACCCGCGGCAGTAGCCCAAGCTCAGTGGCAGGCAGCTGCCAGCCGTGGCTACGATCAGCCCAATGCTGGATTAGCTGCCGGCCAGTATACCAGCTACAACTACGGCGCAGTGGTGTACGTGAAAACCGCTGCCCTGCTCCGCTACCTCGCTGGGTACCTAGGGCAGGAAAGGTTCGACAAAGCCATGCACTTCTACTACGACCGTTGGAAGTTCCGCCACCCCTCGCCGGCCGATATGCAAGTGGCATTTGAAGAAGCAACCGGTCAGAAACTCGACTGGTTCTTCCAGCAGATGCTTGGCACCACTACGCGCTACAACGCTACCGTGTCGAACCTGCTGAAGGCTGGTGACCAGGTGAAAGTGCTGGTCCGTAACGAATCGACGGCCCCTTGGTCGGTGCCGGTAGCAACGGTAGATGCCCAAGGCAAAGTACTAGAGTTGCAGTGGACGCCCGTATTTGGCGGCCGCGAAGCCGAAGACCGCACTACCGGCGACGAAGACACCGACGTAACGCAGCTCAACTTCCGCCGCACGCCCGAGGTGGCAGCCGTCGTTGTGGACCCCGAGTACATTACGCCGCAGCTCAACCGCCGCGACGAGCAGCGCCTGCTCGAGGGCACTTTTCCTACCCTTGAGCCACTGCGTCTCCGGCCGCTGGCAGGCGTAGAGCGTTGGGACCGTACCGACTTCTACTGGCTACCAGTTGTAGGCGCCAACACCTACGATAAGTTTATGCTAGGTGCTGCTTTCTACAACAACCCGTTGGTGCTGAACAAGCTGAGCTACGTGGCCATGCCGATGTTCAGCTTTAACCGCCGCGACCTGAAAGGCATTGGCCAGCTAAACCTGACCGCGCTGCCGAGCAGCCGCTACCTGCAGCGTGTTACTACCTCCTTCCACATGTCGAGCTTTGAACGGTATACTAAGCTCGAGCCGAGCTTGTCGTTGGAGCTGCGCCGCACGCAGTGGGGCAACCTGCGCCAGCAAGTGCAGCTGGCTTACACCATCGTACGCACCGAGCAAGACCCTTCCTCGACGGGCAACATCATTCCTACTCTCCGTTACGAGCTCCTAGGTGGCGATGCCGCCCGCAGCTACGGAGCCGATGTGGAGCTCAACGCCTTTACGCCACGGAGCGCAGGCACTACTTACGATTCGCCTCAGTTGCTGCGTGCCGCTTTGCGCTACGAGCAGCATTACGCCGAGAAGCGTAGCTTCCGAGTGCGCCTGTTTGGTGGTCGGTTCCTGTCGCAGGCAGCCGAGTCGCCGTATGTTATTGGCCTGAGCGGCAGCCCCGATTACCGCCGGCAAACTCCCTTCTTGGACCGCCGGCAAATCTCCGATGCCCTTACGGCTCAGGTGCACCAAACCGACGACCGCGACGGCGCTTTCAAAGCATTTCTGCCAGTGTATGCTGATAAGTGGCTTACCACCCTCAATTTAGAAGCCGATTTGCCCAAAACGGCCTTCGTAGTATTTGCCGACCTAGGCGCAGCCAACCGTCGCTTTACGCTGCCCGGCGGCGGAAACCAACGGCTGTTTTACGATGCCGGCCTGGCTTTGCCTTTACTGAATGATGCATTCCGGCTTTATTTGCCGATAGCAGGCTCGCAGTACGACAACGGTTTCCCTAGCAGCCGCAAGAACTTCACCGACAACATTCGCTTTGTTCTCAATTTGCAAAAAGCCAACCCGCTGCGCCTCATCGATCAGGCACTTCGGTAATTCAGGTTCTGCAGTTACTGTATCATTCGCGCTCCTGGCGGCTGGGCTTACCAGTTGTCAGGAGCGTTTTGATAAACTGCCTGCCTATTCCGAAGAGCGCCGCCTGCTGCAAGTGGTGGTAGAAACGCCCGCCGGCTCAAACCGTGTGCTACGCTACGAACCTCGCAGCAACGATTTCAAGCCGGAGATGCACGCGGGCATTGAGCGCCGCATCGATTTCCTGCCTTTCCCAGTAAATGCAGGCTTTATTCCTTCCACGCACCTCCCTGCCTCCAAACGCTATTCCCTAGGGCGGCCGCAACCAGCTATTGTGCTGGCAGAGGGTCAGCCATCGGGCACCGTGCTCGAGGTGTTGCCGCTGGCCCTGCTACTCCTCGACAACGGCGGCGAAATGGAATCGGTGGTGCTCACAGTTCCGGCTCGGCCCAGCCTGCGCAACTTGCCCGTTACCACGTGGCAAGAGTTGGTCACGCGCTACCCGGCCGCACGCGAAACCTTGCGCCTTTGGTACCAGCACACCGGCGAACCGGGGCAGATACGCGTGGTTGGGTGGCGCGGCCCCGAAGCCGCTGAGCAGCAAATACGCGCCGTGCTTAAGCCGTAGCTACGACCTAGGTCAGCGGTGCACTCAGTCCCGAAAGGGGGCCATACTATGCACAACTTCTGAAGCACTACAAAAGAAAAAAGCCCCGCCAGCAATGTGGCGGGGCTTTTTTGTATTAGAAAGCCGCGAACAGAACTACTCGATCTTGTTCATGCGCTCCTTAACCGACTCCAGCTGCACGCGCATGTTAACAATGTCGGCGCGAGCGGCTTCTTGCTCCTTCAGGTTCGAGTCAACCATGTTGTTGAGCTTCACCAGTTCGGCAGCGTTTTCGGCCAGCTGCTGCTGAATTTCAATTTTCTTCTGCTTGTTGCGCTCGATGTCCTTCTTGATGGCATCCTGCTTCGCAATTACAGCCATGTGGTTGTTTTGCGAGTTAATCAGAGCACGCTCAGCTTCTTGTACCTGCAGGGCAATGTCTTCGCGGTACAGTTGGCGAGCGAAATCCTTCAGGTAGTTTTCGGCCGACTTCCACTGCTGCGGAGTAGCGTCTTTGCTCAGGTAAGCGTTACCCAAGTCGATCGACCACCAAACGGTAGTACCGGTCGGTACGGCGTCAACTTTCGAGATGATGCGGATCGGAGTCTTAGAAATCGACTCAACCACTACACCATCCATCGAGTACACACCTTTATCGGCTTTAACTTTGCCGATTTTTTCGTTGATGAGCTTTACCCACGAATCTTCAACCCGCTTGCTATCCAGCTGGATAGTCACGCGCTGACCTTTACGAGGGATGCCTTTTACTGCCATTTCCGTTTCGTCTACCGGCGAGCGTTGAGCGAAGCCTGCAGTCGTCAGGACGAACAGCAACAGAGAGAGGAGTACGCCTGATTTCATAGAGTGTGAAATAAGTGTGTGAAAACGAAGTGTGAGGTGCAGCCGCTCGCTATTTGCGGGTAACAACTCACCAAATTTAACCACCCCTACACAAAGCGCCAGAGTAGGACCTAGATTTTTTTTACTCCATATAATTTTTATTAGATATATCCTTTGAAATATTTGTTAAGTTCAAGATTCAAAAAATATATACTTGATAAAGTGCTGTTATTGAGTAGGATGCAAATACCGAAACAAACCGCCCAAACTAGCAGTTAAGCACCTCATGAAAGTAACCGTAGGACGCACTGAGCATTTCAACGCGGCGCATCGCCTCTTCAACCCATCCTGGTCGGACGAGGAGAACGACCGGGTATTTGGCCTCTGCAACAACCCTAACTACCACGGACACAACTATGTGCTAACGGTGCGTCTGACGGGCGAACCTAACCCCGATACGGGCTATGTGTATGACCTGAAGGAGCTGAGCGACCTAATCAAACGCGAGATTCTAAATACCTTTGACCACCGCAACCTGAACCTCGACACCGAGGATTTTCGCCAGCTCAACCCCACGGCCGAGAATATTGCCCGCGTGTGCTGGCAGCGGCTGCGGCCTCACCTGGCCAACAACCTGGCCTTATCGGTCACGCTTCACGAAACGGACCGCAACTTTGTAGAATACCATGGCTAAACAGCCCGACCCAGCAGCCCTTCCAGGAGCCGACGACCGCCTGGATGCCGAGCTGCGCACCCCTTTGCGGCCCGATGCTTTCGCCCTTAGCGAAGAAGACAAAATTGCCGGCATCACGGCGCACTTCCGCGAGATCATGCACCTGCTCGGTCTCGACCTCACCGACGACAGCCTGAACGGTACTCCGCGCCGGGTGGCCAAAATGTTCGTGAACGAATGGTTCCGCGGCCTCGATCCGCAGCATCGGCCCGAAGTGCGCCTGTTCGAGAATCGTTACCAGTATAATCACATATTGGTTGAGCGCGACATTACGCTGTTTTCGTGCTGCGAGCATCACTTCGTACCTATTATAGGTAAGGCGCACGTAGCTTACCTACCCGGCGAGCATGTAGTAGGCCTCTCGAAGCTGAACCGCGTAGTGCAATACTATGCCCGCCGCCCCCAAGTGCAGGAACGCCTGACCCGCCAAATTGCCGAGGAGCTAAAGCAGAGCCTCCGTACCGACGACGTGGCCGTACTCATCGAAGCCGACCACCTGTGCGTAATGAGCCGCGGCGTAAACGATACCAGCAGCTCTACCATTACAGCGGAGTACGGCGGCGCATTTGGGCGCGACGAACAATTGCGACGCGAGTTTTTGCGACTGATTGGGAAGTAACTCCCATCGGCATAACGCACCTAATTGCCACCCCAATCGTTCCTGAAAGGTGGATGTGAAGCCAGCCCCTTAACTTGCAGCCCCTTTTGAGCTTATCGGCAGTATACGGGCTCTTCGTAGTGCTTATACAATGAAACCATCGTTGCGCAAAGTGTTGATTTCGGGAGGACGCGGCCTTATTGGTATGCGCCTCTCCGAAATGCTGATTGATGCCGGATACGAAGTTGCCCACCTCAGCCGGCAAACCGGACGTGGACGCTACTGCAGTTTCCGCTGGGACCCCGCTGCCGATCAGATCGACGAGGCCGCTATTGGGTATGCCGATTTTATTGTGAACCTCGCTGGCGCCAGCGTTTCCGATGAAAAATGGTCGGAGGAGCGGAAGCACGAAATCATGTCGAGCCGCGTGGGAGGCACTAACCTGCTCGCGCGCGAGTTGCGCGAACGGCCGCACCACGTGAAAGCATTCATCTCGGCTTCGGCTATCGGCATCTACGGCGACGCCGACGACCGAGTGTTAACCGAGGATACCCCTCCTGCCCCGGCCGATGATTTCTTGGCCGACGTGGCTACACAGTGGGAGCGTGCTGCGCAGCAGGTGCAAAACCTAGGCGTTCGTACTGTGATTACCCGCATCGGTATTGTGCTCAGCGACGAAGGCGGCGCACTGCCCAGCATTGCCCGTCCGGTAAAGCTGATGGCTGGTGCGGCCCTAGGTAGCGGACGCCAGTACATGTCGTGGGTGCACATCGACGACCTTTGCCGCTTGCTTATCCAGATGATGGAAGAGCCCGAGTGGCAGGGTACATACAACGCGGTGTCGCCGCACCCTGTCACTAATAAAGAGTTTACTTCTACGCTGGCCGAAGTACTTCACCGCCCGCTGGTATTACCCAAAGTGCCAGAGTTTGGCCTGAAGTTGCTTATGGGCGAAATGAGCGAGATAGTACTGGCCTCGCAGCGCGTTAGTGCACAAAAAGTGCTGGAGCAAGGTTTCCGGTTCGAGCACCCCGACTTACGCGAAGCGTTGGAGTCCTTCTACCAACGTGAAGAAGAGTAGCTGAGCTATTTGTTTTTAACAAGCATACCAAACAGCAGGGCCCGCATACCTTCATATGCGGGCCCTGCTGTTTCCATATTTACTTATTAGCTGGTTTGCTTAACAGATACAATCATCATGATAAAGCTATTACGGCTAACAGCCAGCTTGTTGTTAGGGAGCATACTTCTGTACATAATCACCCTCAATGTTCGGCTGTATCATCAGCCAAACACAGATGGTGGAACGAACTCCATGAATGCTGATTTGCTAGCTCAACTGCGCCATTTGAAAGCACAGTTGCATGCCGGTGCTGCACATGACATGCAAGAAATATATCCCGAAGGACATGTATTCCTGAACGCCTTTTACAGCCTTTGTTGGAGTGAGGTAGCCGCCGCCGCTTCTCCACAAACAATGTTGCACCAAGAAGCAACCGCCGAAAGTAGTTGGGCAGTGAAGGAAATTGCTTCGCCTGCTGGCCAGCAGGTGTTTGATGCCACGCTGCCGCTGCCACATGGCGCTTTTTACAACGGTTGGTTGGGTTACTCCCTAGGTAAGTTGCTGCTGAGTCAGCCAGCGGCTAAGCGTAGGCCTGGCGATGTGGAGTTGTTTCGGCGCACATGCCAGCAAATTGCCGCCGTACTTGCGGATGCAGGCACACCTTTTCCGGAGTCCTACGCCAGAGGTGCTTGGCCAGCCGATGCAGCAGTATGCGCCGCAGCGTTAGCCACGCACGATCGGGTGTTCACTCCCCTATACCAAGAGTTGCTGCAAGTTTGGCTACAACGGGTAGCCACTCACACTGATATGCGCGGGATGATTCCACACTCGGTAGAAGCCCAGTCGGGCAAAGTGCTTGAAAGTGCCCGTGGCTCTTCGCAAAGCTTATTACTAAGCATGCTCTACGAGATTGATCCGGCGTATGCCCGGCCGCATTACATGCTGTATAAACAGCACTTTGCTGATGAGCGGTTGGGTTTGCCAGGGTTTCGAGAGCATCCGCACGGCGTTGACGGCGCAAGCGACATCGACTCCGGCCCTGTTGTGTGGGTATCGGAGGCGCTGCTTCGATTGTAGGACGTCGGGCGGCGGAACAATATGGCGATACGCTTTTGGCCGTTCGCCTGCGTAATAGCATCGAGGCCTTCGGAATACCTTGGGCAAGCCGGGGGCAAAAGTGCTACTTGTTTGGTACGCTGCCAATTGCCGATGCCTTTATTGCCTGGAGTAACTCTTGGCAACCACATACCCCGTTGATTTCTCCTTCGGGCTGGCCCCTTGAGTTTCAAGCGTACTCGTTGGCAGGCGCCGCAATGCTCCTAGGTGTGTTGTTTTGGCTGTGGCGCAATGGACCTAGCGCCGGAAGCCAACAGCTAGCCTAAGCTATTGCGCCTTCAGGCTGTCGGGCACTTCGATAGTTCCTTCGTTAATACGATCGAGGAGGTTATCTACCACAATCGAGTCCACTTCTACTTTCTTACGGCGCGGGCGTGAGTCTTCGGAATAGCAGATGTACTTCCGGTTGATTTTGCCGGGGTACTTCGGGAACGGCCCGGGCGTGATGCCCAATTCCTTGTCCTTATAGACACGCTCCATGTACATACCGAAGATTGGTAGTGCCATGCGGCCGCCTTCGCCCTGCTCCGAGCGGAAGAAGTGAATGGAACGGTCTTCGCCACCAACCCATACCCCGGTTACTAGGTCCTTTGTGATGCCCATGTACCAACCATCAGAGTAGTTGGAGGTGGTGCCGGTTTTGCCGCCGATCTGGTTGTTTTTCTTAAAGAGGTCGTAGTCCCACAGGCCTTGCGAGGTGCCGCCTGGCTCCTCCATACCGCCGCGCAGCATGTATACCATCAGCCAAGCGGTTTCGGCCGGAATCACGCGCTTCTGCTGCGGATCGAACTGTTTAATAACGTTGCCGTTGCGGTCTTCAATGCGCGTTACAATAAGCGGCTCGGGCCGGAAGCCACCGTTCACGAACGTGCTGTAGGCATTCACCATTTCGTACACGCTCACGTCGCCGGCCGAACCCAGGCCGATGCTCGGCACGCCCAGCAGCTTGCTCCGAATGCCTACTTTGTTGGCATACTTGACTACCTCGTTCCAGCCCACGCGCTCGGTTAGCTGGGCCGTTACGGAGTTTACCGAGCGGGCCATGGCATGGCGCAGCGTCATGTTGATGCCGGTGTACTCGCGCGTTACGTTGTCGGGCTTCCACTCCATGGGCTTGCCGTTCTCCACGTAGTTTATGGTCACGCGTTCGTCCCGAATCCGGTCGCAGGGCGCGTAGCCTTTGTCTATGGCAGTGAGGTACACGAACGGCTTGAAGGTAGAGCCGGCTTGGCGCTTGCCCTGCTTCACGTGGTCGTACTGGAAGAATCGATAATTCAGACCACCCACCCATGCTTTGATGTGCCCGGTGTACGGATCCATCGACATCATGCCGGCGTGTAGGAAGTGCTTGTAGTACGCCAGCGAATCGAGCGGCGAAAGCAGCAACGTAGTGTCACCGTCGCCCTTCCAGGTAAATACCTTCATGGGGCGCTTGGTGTTCAGGGCCGAATCGAGGCCGGCAGGGTTACCTTTGTAGCGCGCAGCCAACTCCTTGTACAGCTCCGTGCGCTTAATCTGCGTCTCGATGAAGTTCGGAATTTCATTACCGTCTTCGTCCACCCACGGATTTTTGCCGCGGTTGCGCCAGAAGTTATCGAACGTGCGTTGCAGCGTTTTCATCCGCTTCTGCACGGCCTCTTCGGCGTGCTCCTGCATGCGCGAATCGATGGTGGTGTAGATGCGCAGCCCGTCGCGGTACATGTCGTAGCCGTTCTTCTCGCACCAATCGTTTACGAATTGGCTGATGGCCGAACGGAAATAATTCTCAGGGCCATCGACGTGCTTTTCCACTTGGTAGTTCAGCACGATGGGCTGGCTTTGCAGCAATTTCACCTGCTCGGCCGGCAGCACGCCTGCTTGCCCCATGCGCTCCAGCACCAGGTTGCGCCGCCGCGTAGCAGCCTCGGGGTGAAAGCGGGCATTGAACGCGGTAGGGTTGTTAAGTGCTCCTACCAACACAGCCGCCTGCTCGGGCCGGAGACTATCGGGCGTGGTGCTGAAGAAGGTTTTGGCTGCCACCTTAATGCCGTACGACTGCGAGCCGTAGTCGACGGTGTTGAGGTACATGCGCAGGATTTCATCCTTGGTGTAGCGGCGCTCCAGCTCTACGGCCGTTAGCCACTCCTTTAATTTGGCTATGATGGTGCTCACCACGGGCACATGACCTAGGAGGCCCTGCTCGCCGCGGCGGGTTTTGTAGAGGTTTTTGGCCAGTTGCTGCGTGATGGTAGAGCCCCCGCGCTTTTGCCCGCGCGCCGCTGCCACCACCGAGCCCACCAGTGCCTGCGGATCGATGCCGGAGTGCTCCTGATAGCGAATGTCTTCGGTAGCGACCAGCGCCTTTACCAGCCACGGCGACATGCTATCGAGCGGCACGGGGTAACGGTTTTCGCGGTAGTAGCGGCCCAGCAGCACTCCATCGGAAGTATACACCTCGGAGGGTTGCTCCACTTTGGGGTCTTCCAGTTCCTCCAGGCTCGGCGATTTGCCAAATAGGAACAAGAAGTTGGAAGCTACCAGAATGGGCAGCAGCAGGAAAAAACCAGCCGCGGCCGCAAACGCAGCCCATGCCATTCGCGAAAGGCGATTGGGCCAAGAACGCTTAGGCCGGGGTTTGGGAGAAGTAGCGGCGTTAATATGCTGAGCTTCAGTCGAGGGCATCGGGCAGAAAAAACCGGGGAGCTGGCACGTAAACGCTCCGGCTGAAATACAAATATACCAGTTGCCAGC
The DNA here is from genome assembly GCF_001483135.1 of Solirubrum puertoriconensis. GTDB lineage: Bacteria > Bacteroidota > Bacteroidia > Cytophagales > Hymenobacteraceae > Solirubrum > Solirubrum puertoriconensis. Next base: position 1,113,431 of record NZ_LNAL01000008.1, on the reverse strand, counting down.
CGGCCGAAGGTTCAATAACGGCTAATTGCCTCAACGCAACACCAAACAAAGCCGCACAGCAGTGCTGTTATTACCGGAAAGGCAACTACCCCTGCCACTATTGCCAGCACCCGCATAGTGGCCGGCAGCACCGAGCCAGGCAACTCAGCGGCCCACCGCCACGCCGTAATTGGCGCCGAAGCCACCATGCAACCTGCTCCTATTGCAAGCAGCGCCTGGCAAGCCGGCACGGCAGCGGGCGTATTAGGCCATAGCTCCTCCTGCCCTACTAAGTTTAGCAGAGCGAATACTGACGCGAGCAAACCCCACCACATAGTTGGTGGCGCTGCTTTTACGCCTTTCACCAACAAGCTAATCATTGCCCAAGCGCGGGCAGGTTGGTGCCCCCTAGGTGTGCAAATCCATTCCGGGGCCCCGTAACGGCGGCAGCCGAAGCGCGCAGCAATGCTTGGGCCCGACCCCACTCCTGCGCCACGCTGGCTGCAAAGCCTACGGGCCCCATGCCGCCAGCCCACAATGTACGGTTGTAGCATACCCACACTACCGCCGTGGTCCCAATCATCAGCGCACAGTGCAACTGCTGGCTTAGCCACCACCCGAGGCCGCTACGGCGCGGGCGCAGATAGCGCAGGGTACTGCACTGAAAGGCAATGTGTTGTTGCTCATCGCGCATGATGCGCAGGCAAATTTGCTGCAGCAGCCCCGAGTAGGTAGCGTAGTACAAAGCCCGGTAGTACACCGCGGCAATAATCTCGGCCGTGAGCAGCAACCGGATGGTGTGCTCCCAACCGCTGAAGCGCCGCAGCCAACGAAACACATCATCGGTAAAGCAAGCGCGCAGGCGGGGCAGGCCTTGCATATCCAAAAAACGACCTAGCACTTGCGCATGCCCTTGCTCTTCGGCAATAAACAAGCGCATAGCCGCGAGATAATCGGCGTCGTGGCTGGCTTGGGCGTGGTGGTAGAGGTGATGCCCCTCCGAACTTTCGCCGCGCTGAAAATGCTGCAGCGAGCGGCCTGCCGCGCGTCGTTCGCGGTCGGTGAGGCGGTGGGTATCGTCCCAACTCAACTCGGCCAGGTGGTTTTGGTTGGCGCGGAAGTACTCGGCCCAGTCAGCAAACGTCATGGCGGTGGGTGCGCGCTCAGCAGCAGAGCACGCGGGTTTTAGGGGTGATAAATCGTTGCTTAGCTGGCTCTAGGTGCCGCACAAGCACGGCAGCACCTAGGGCCGCAGGAGTTAGCGGCGCTGGCTGAGCTGACGGTAAGCCTGCCAATCGGCGTAAGTCCAATCCTGCCAGCTGGCCGTGGCTTGGTAGTAAGCACGCCAGTTGGCTATGCGTGTATCCAGCATGCGTTGGGCCGCGTCGGCTTTTATTGTTTGCGTGCCGTAGCTGCTGTAAGTCTTCTCCGTGGTTATGCTGAGCGTGCTTGCCAGAGCAGCGCGGTGCCGCACGAGTTCGAGCAGCACGCGGCCGGGCATGTTCAGCAGAAAACCGTAATCGATTTGCCGGAACCCCGAAGTAAGGTTGTAGCGCGCAATCCAGATTTCCCAGTTGCCCAATGCCAGGGACAGTAGCACCAGATAGACCGCTACGCTATTCAGGCGCACCAATGCAAATGCCGAGCGCCGCTGCCAGATTTTCAGCAAGATGGTGACCAGGCCAAACAGTGTAAGCAGCAGGAAAAAGCACACCCCAATGCGCTTGTAAGCCAAGCCCATGTGCGAGATGTAGTAGTAGTTGCGCAGCCCCACCGACACCGCCAGTATTGCATTTTGCACCACCCACACCGTAGCACCCCAGCGCAGCAAGGGCAAGCCCGGCTGATAAAAGTTGAGGTTGCGGCGGAAAAACCACAGCACAATGCCCATGGCCAGCAAAATGCTGAAGATGAGCACGTAGGTACCCTCGTGTACAAACTGCGCTAGGTTGAAGCTGGGCTCGGGGCTAAACCCAAACCACAACCACTGAATATCGATGGCATTTACGGCCAGCAACAACAGGTTAACCAACCCAAACACGGCCAAAGCACCTAGGTACTCCTTTCGTAAATCGGATGAGCGGAACGTGCGCCGGCGAAAATCGGGGTGGCGCACCGCAAACGAAGCCACCCCGTCGCGGCGGCGCAGCACCACCTCGGCAAAACGCGCCTCCCACTGCGCCAAGCCGGGCAGCGGCACCCGCAACAACATTACGGCTGTGCTGGCCAGCCCCACCAGCAAAAACAGCAAGTGCCCCCACGACAACAGCTCGAAATACTTCGCCAGCCACGCCGCAACGCTTGCCCACACCTTATCGGCCAGCGTGCGGTAGCGCGGGTTTGCCAAAGCAAAGAGCACATGAAAAATACCCAGCACCAGCAGTGGCATTGCCAGCAGCCGCACGTACCAGCCCAAGCGGCCTACTTTGGTTTGCCGGCTGGGCAGTGCGCGTACCAGCAGGTTGGGCAAGCCAGCTAATACCTCGGCTGCAGCACCTAGGCCCGTAAGCAAAGCCAAGCCCGCCTGCTTTAGCGGCGGCTGGTTGGCGTAGCCCCACAACATCAGCAACGAAGCCGTGCAGGCAAGTGCCGCCGCCCCCGAGCCGTACCAGGCCACCGCCCCTGCCGATACCACAGTGCCCAACAATACCAGCCGAAAGTACCCGGAACGCCACGCGCTTTGCGGCCTACTGGCCAGCAGTACGGCTACAGCCATTAGCGTGTACAGCGCCAAGTTGAGGCCGATGTGCTGCTCCCAGAACAATACATCAAACAACACCAGCCCTACCGGCAAAAGCCATTTTTGGGTAGTATTGAGCACTAGCGTTACAGGATACCAAGCAGACGCGTGGGGCTGCTTGGCAGTGCTTCGGGCTGTAGCAGTTGAAAACAAAGGAAGTACATTCATGATGTTTTAAAGTACTTTGTGTTTCAAAGTTTAAGTCCAAAAAAAAATTTACTCCGCCCCTTTCAGCAGCTTTTCAAGCGTATCAAGATGCTCTTGAAAGGCTTGGCGGCCTTCTTTGGTAGCCGTGAAAGTGGTGTTGGGCTTTTTGCCAACGAACTGCTTGTTTACCTGCACATAGCCGGCTTTCTCGAGGGCGGCGGCGTGGCTGGCGAGGTTGCCATCGGTGAGGTCGAGGGTTTCTTTTAACTCATTAAAGCTCACCTCGTCGTTGGCCATGAGCACGGCCATAACGCCCAGCCGCACGCGGTGGTCGAAGGCTTTGTTGAGCTGATGGATGACGTGCTTCACGGATGAGTTGAAAAACGCTGGCGCTGCTTGCGCCGCGGAAGGTTGAAGAACCTAGGGACGGAGCTGCAGGTTCGGGTAAGGCAGGAATTACTTGCTTGGCGCCACGTTGCTCTCGCGCTCGTAGCGGTTGTACATCAGTAACCCGTAACCGATATGGCACAACCCGAAACCCGCTGCAAAGAACAGAAAGGCCCAGTTGACGGCCAAACTGGCCACCAAGCCCAGCACTATCTGCGAGATACCCAGCAGCTTTATTTCGGGCAGGGTGTACTTGCTGGCGTTGAGCAAGGCCACGCCGTAGAAGATGAGCATGCCCGGTACCACCAGCCCAGCCGCGCCGCGCAGGTACAACTGCAGGCAAAACAGCCCGCCGGCCACCAGCGGCAAGGCCATGCTCCAGAACAAGCGGCGCGCTACACCATCCCACAGCGAACCGCCCACGTGGCGCGTACGCCGGCGCGTAAAGAACACCGCCACGCCGCCTGCCAGCACAATGATACCTAGGCACAAAACCAGCAAAAAAGGCAGTACGGCAAACCGCACCGTGGGCGATTCTTCGAGCAACGAAATAAGGCCCGATGCGCTGCCGAACGAACTGCCGTACTGGCTCGTGCCAAGCGAGCCGCCCAGCAGCCGATGCAAGTACCAATGCCCTAGGCCTGCACCGGCCAGCGCTACCACCCCAGCTCCTATCCCCGACAAACCACTCAGTGAGATGAACCGCGAGGAGCGCTCCATGATCGAGCGAATTTCGGCTAATTGGGCTAAGGGGTCGACAGCAGGCTTCATGTATTCAGAGCACTTTGTAGAGCAAAGCTACCAAGAGTTTCCGGACTTGTATTCAACCGTTGTAATTTTTCTTCGTTCTGCTCCTAATCCGCACAGCAATTTGTCAACCGACTTCTCTCCACACTCGGGCATTCAGCACACCTCCAGCACATGATTACATCAATACCAGTCACGAAGAGCCACAAACAGCATGAAGCTTCGTTTGCAGCTGTTTGAGTTCGAAGATCAGCCGTGGTTTCCGGCCGTGGTGCGGGCAGGCATGATGGACTACCTCCGCTTCATGATTACCCACCTGCACACCTACCGGCCCATTGCCCCGCTGTTGGCCGAAGCCTTGCGCCGTACCGGCCAGCAACAAGTACTGGAGCTTTGCGCCGGGGCGGGCGGCGGCACCGAGGATGTACTGCAGGCATTGCACGCCGAAAACTTGCCGAACGCACGTTTCACCCTTACCGACTTGTACCCCCAACCGGCCGCGTGGCAGCACATCAGCGAGCAAACGCGCGGCGCCATTGGCTACGAGCCCACGTCCGTAAATGCGCTGCAGGTACCCGAGCAACTACCAGGTTTTCGGGCGGTGTTTTCGGCGTTTCACCACTTCAGCCCGGCTATGGGCCAAAGCTTGTTGCGCGATGCCGTGCAAGCCCAAACCGGCGTTGGCGTGTTTGAGGGCGCGGGCAAGCACTGGTGGGAAATATTGCTGGCGCTTACGGTGCTGCCGGTAGCGCAATTAATCATCACGCCGTTTATCCGGCCTTTCAGCTTAAATCGGTTGCTGTTTACGTACCTAGTACCGCTTATCCCACTCTGCACCATCTGGGATGGCGTGATTTCTATTTTGCGTATGTACCCACCCGAGCAGCTGATGGCCCTCGGTCGGGCGGCCGACCCGCACGAGCGCTACCATTGGCAAGCGGGCAAAGTGCGCCACGCTTGGGGCCCCGAGGTTACGTACTTGGTGGGCTGGCCCAAACCCTAACGCTGCTATGGAACACGCCTCCTCAACTCCCACACTGGCCGCTTATCGCCGGGCGCTGCCGCTCCTGCGCATTCCGTTTTCGGTGTACCTGATGCCCGTGTACTGGTTTGGCCTGAGCACACTGCGCGAGCCTTTTTCGGTGGGCCGAGCCCTAGGGGTGTTTGTGGTGCTGCACTTGCTGGCCTACCCGGCCTCCAATGGCTACAACTCCTGGTTCGACCGCGACGAGGGCAGCATTGGCGGCTTGGAGCGGCCGCCACAGGTAACCTCCGAGCTGTGGCATTTGGTAGTGGCTTTTGATGTGCTGGCCGTAGCAGGTGCCCTGCTTATTTCGCCCCTATTTGCCGTGCTCCTCGCGGGTTACCTGCTTGTTTCCAAAGCCTACAGCTACGATCGAATCCGGCTCAAAAAATACCCCATCGTCAGCACGCTTGTGGTGGTACTGTTTCAGGGCGCCTACACTTTCCTAATGACGCAAATTGGCGTTGGGGCAGCGCAGCGCGAGGTATTTGCCCCCGACAACCTACTTATTGCGCTGGTGAGCAGCTTGTTTTTGTGCGGCTCCTACCCGTTAACGCAGGTGTACCAGCACCAGGAAGACGCCCGCCGCGGCGACCGTACCCTAAGCCTGCTGCTGGGCGTACGCGGCACGTTTGTGTTTGCAGCCCTAGGTCTGCTGGCTGGTGCGGTGGTGCTGGGTGCTGCCTACCTAGGGCGCGATGAGCTCCAATTTCTGCTGGTATTTGCACTGGCCACGCTGCCCATCGTAGCGTTGTTCGGCCGCTGGGTTTGGCAGGTGTGGCACAATCCCGTTGCGGCCGACTTCCGGCGCACCATGCGCATGAATCAGGTATCGTCGGTGTGCCTGAGCGTGGCGTTTGTGCTGATGTTGGTACTGCGCCATTGGCCGCGCTAGCTGCCCCAACTTGCCCGCAGCGGCTTTCGTAGGCGAGGGTATGTTGACGCGCCCATTTCTACTCTCATTAGTGGTGGCACTGCCCCTGGCCTGCTCTGCCCCCGCCGACCGCGCCGCCGCACCGCCCGGCCCCGCCTCGGCCGACACCACCGACAGCCCCGCACTGGAACCCATGGATACCACGGCTGCCTCCGTGGCCGATGCCCAATCCGATACGCTGAAGGCCGTACGTGTGCGGCACCTGTTTTCCTCGCCCTCGTCGCCCGATCTGTTTCAGCTGGTGCTGCGCGGCGATTCGCTCCTGAGCAGCGAAGCCACCTTCAGCATCACTGCTGCCGATGGCACCGTCATCTTCCGCGAGTCGCTGAGCTCAGCCGACCTCGAAGCCGCCATGGTGTACGAAATGAAAACACCCGGCGCTACCCGCCAAGAGCGCGAAGCGTACTTGCGCCGCCGCATGGATGAGTTCTTTGCCGAGCGCAACTTCCGCAAGCCCGCCGTTCGGCCCAACGATACATTTCAGCCCAACACCACCGACCGCGCCACCTGGGATGACCTGCGCCGCCGCCCCGACGCCATCGGCTTCGAGTACAAGGTGGGCAAAGAAGACGGCCGCCGCATTGCATGGTCGCCGCTCAAAAAGCAAGTAGTGCGCTACGCTTCGTTTGGCGGGTAATCAAGCTCCTGCTCTGCCCCAACGCGAAGGCCGGTCCTAGATACCTAGGGCCGGCCTTCGCGTTGGGGTTTATCGGCGGTTTACTGATGGGCCGTTTCGTTTAGCAGCTGCTCAAGGCCCGCCTTCAGTTCTTCGTAGGGTTGGTAGCCGCGCGTGAGCACATAGCCTTGGTGCCCGTGCACAAACACCAAGGTAGGGAAGCCCTGCACGCCCAGTTGGCGCACCATATCAAACTCGTGCTGGGTGGCTTCGCGGGTAGCATCACTTTCCCACCATCTCCTGAATTCGCCGGCATCGAGGCTGTAGGCTTTGGCCAGTTGCTCGTAAGTGTCGGGGGCGTTGAGGTCGCGGCCTTCGGCGAAGTGTGCCCGCTGTATATCGTGTGCAAAGGCAACCTCGCGGTTAAGCGGGTCGAGCTGCTTGAAAACCATCAGGGCGCGGCTGGGCGGCTCGGAGTTATTCACGTAGCTGCCTTCTGCGCCCAACGCGTGAAACGCGGCACCGAACTCAACGCCAGTCACCTGCTCTACTTGCTTAAGGGCTTGGCTGATGTAGTCCCATCTCTTGCCGATGGGTTCTACATCATCACCCGTAACCATACCGCCGCTCAGCACCGTGAAAGGCACTCGTTCGGCGTATTCTTCGGCCAAGCGTTTGATTAATGGGCTCATGCCGTAGCACCAGCCACACAGCGGATCGAAGATGTAGAGCAGTTGGGTATCGGGAAGTTGCTGTTGCATGCGTGCAAAGTTGGCGAACGTAGGCTTGTGCTCATATTAATACATGAATACCGCCTTGAAAGCTCAACATAATGCAATACACGAGAAACTTATGATAAACTATGACCCATGCACAAACCAGCTGGACAGTGTATTATACCTAACATAGGTAAACAAATAAGCTGCATTGGTCCAATCTTCTTTGGTGTAATTTCTATTTTAATATATTTGTTGCACACGCCTATGCAACACGCTTACAACCTTCAACTATGCTGAAGCAATTTACATTTCTGCTCGTCTTCCTGGTGGGAATGGCGCAGTTATCCTGGGCTCAGTGCACTTTCACCACGATAAGCGCCGGCAACTTCAATGATCCTAACATTTATGTGAGAACGGGCGGAACAGGGCCAACAGGGACGGGCGGCTGCCCAACTATTCCTTCTTCCTCTTCCACGATTATTATCAATCACCAGGTTACATTGAATACCAGCTTTACAGTTGGCAACGGCGGTACTCTCACCATTAACGCAACAGGTTCGCTTATAGAGGGCTCCGTTGCTCAGACTCTGACTATTGACCGAGGCACACTCTCCATAGCAGCAGTGGCTGATCGTACAGTACCTAGGTTGACTGTCTCGCAGTTGATACTTGCACGCAATACTGCAACCATTGGTGCCAACTCTGCTATTCAGGTTGGATGCTTCACCCTGGACAACCAAGGAGCTGTTACTCTAGGCAACAACGCGTTGATCAACGTAGCCCGTGACTTGACAGTTACCAATGGCAACGGTCTAGTAAATGGCCCGGCAACTGGCGAACCAGCCGGTATTCGTGTAATAGGGTTGTTTAGAGGTGTTGGCGGTGGTACAAACAACGTATACACCGGTACCTTGGTAACGTGCTCTCAGCTTAACCGAACTGTATCAGGCTGTACTGTTCCTGGCAGCACTACTCCTGAAGCCGAGCAAACTCCGCCAGCAGGTGCTAACAACGACCCTACCTGCCGCTCGGTACTTCCCGTAACCCTAACCAGCTTCGCTGCTGCAGCCAACGGCCAAAATGTTCAGCTAACCTGGACTACTGCTCAAGAGAAGAACAACGACCGGTTCGAGGTTGAGCGCAGTACCGATGGTACGCGGTATGAGCTTGTGGCAACCGTACGAGGCAAGGGCAACACCTCCACTGCTTCCAGCTACACTGCCACCGATGCTAAGCCGCTGGCAGGTACCAGCTACTACCGCCTGCGCCAGGTTGATTTTGATGGTACTGCTACCTACTCGCAAGTTGCAGTAGTTCGCAACAGCACCCAACAAGTATACCTGACGCCGAACCCCGCCACCAGCCAACTTGGCTTTGAATATGCCGGCGGCGAGCTGCAATGGCGCATTGTGAACTCGGTGGGTCAGCTGATGAAGCAAGGCTCGGCACAGGTCAGCTCGTCGGTCGACGTGTCTTCGCTGCGTGCCGGCGTGTACTTCTTCGAAGTTAGCACGGGTGGTCAGCGCTCGGTGCAGAAGTTCTTCAAGCAGGACTAACCTGCCCTAGGTAGAAGCTAACAAAAAAGCCCCGCCAGCACGGCGGGGCTTTTTTGTTGGCATTGCTGCTGGCGCTTAGCCATTCATCGACACCAGGAACTCCATGTTGTCGCGGGTGCCTTTCATGCGGTCCTTCAGGAACTCCATGGCCTCGGTCGAGGTCATGTCGGACATGAACTTGCGCAGAACCCACACGCGGCTGAGCTCTTCCTTGCCCATCAGCAGGTCTTCGCGGCGGGTGCCCGAAGCCGGCACGTCGATGGCCGGGAAGATGCGCTTGTTGGCCAGTTTGCGGTCGAGCTGCAGTTCCATGTTGCCCGTACCCTTGAACTCTTCGAAGATTACTTCATCCATCTTCGAGCCGGTGTCCGTCAGGGCCGTGGCAATGATGGTAAGCGAACCGCCGTTTTCCACGTTGCGAGCTGCACCGAAGAAGCGCTTGGGCTTTTGCAGGGCACCGGCATCGATACCACCCGACAGGATGCGGCTCGACGAAGGCTGCACCGTGTTGTAGGCGCGGGCCAGGCGCGTAATCGAGTCAAGCAGGATTACGACATCGTGGCCACACTCCACGAGGCGCTTGGCCTTATCGAGCGCCATGCCGGCGATTTTTACGTGGCGGTCGGCCGTTTCGTCGAAGGTTGAGCTGAGCACTTCGGCTTTCACCGTGCGCTGCATCTCGGTTACTTCCTCGGGGCGTTCGTCGATGAGCAGAATCATCAGGTACACCTCGGGGTGGTTTTCGGCAATGGAGTTGGCAATTTCCTGCAGCAACACCGTCTTACCTACCTTCGGCTGCGCCACAATCAGGCCGCGTTGGCCTTTGCCAATGGGGGCAAACAAATCCAGAATGCGGGTGCTGTACTGCGAGGGCGAAGTGCTCAGCTTCAGGCGTTCCTCGGCAAACAGCGGCGTAAGGTGCGAGAAGGAAATCCGGTCGCGCACGTCTTCTACCGAGCGGCCGTTTACGCTTTCTACCGTTACCAGCGCGTAGTACTTCTCGCCTTCTTTCGGAGGACGCACGGTGCATTTCACGGTGTCGCCGGCTTTCAGCGAGTACTGCTTGACTTGCTGCGGCGACACATAAATGTCGTCGGGTGAGGCCAGGTAGTTGTAGTACGGCGAACGAAGGAAACCATAGCCGCCGTCGGGCATCATTTCCAGAGCACCTTCGCTCGGAATGGTAATGTCAAGCGACTCGACGCGGGGCAACTGCGGCTGACGCTGCTGGGGCTGCTCGCCGGCGGGGCGCTGACCTTGCTGCGGTTGACGACCTTCGCGGTTGTCGCGGTTGAAGCGGTCCTCCCGGCGCTGGTCTCGGTCGCGGGGTTCGCGTCCCTCGCGGCCATCTCGCATTTCGCGGGGCTCACGTGGCTCGCGCACTTCGCGTTCGTCGCGCAGCGGTTGGGCCTGCCCATTGAGCGGACGCGGCTGCTCACCTAGGGGGCGCGGTGCTTGCGGTGCCTGCTCAGGTGCGGCTGGCATCGGGCGCGGCTCGCGGGGCTCGTTGCGGTTGGGGCGCGGCGCATCGCGGCGGTAATCGGCTGGGCGAATTTCGCGCGGCTCGCGGCCGGGTTGCGGTACCACAAAGCGCACCGGGCGTTGCTCGCGGGGCTGCTCCTCGGTTGGGCGGGGTGCCTCAGCAGGCTGCGGAATCTCGGGTACGGGCTGCGTAATAACAGGCGCATCGGGCGCCGGAGCTTCCACGGGGGGCAGCGGTGCAGCGGTGGTATTGCCGTCTTCGCCGGGCTCAACAGTTACTGCTGGCTGGGCTTCGTTACGCCGACCACGGCCACCTCGTTGGTTACCACGCGGCTGGCGACCGTTAGCGGCCGGCGCGGGTGCCTCAACAGCGGGTGCTTCGGCTACCGCTACCTCGGCATCGGCAACAGGTGCCTCGGCCACAACCGGCGCAGGTGCCGCAGCATTGCGGCCTCCGCGGCGCTCGGGGCGGCCTGCTGGGGCCACCACAGCGGGGGCGGCGTTGCCGTTAACGGCAGGTGCGGGAGCAGCATCGATGGTTTCGGCCAGCGGAGCCCGTTTGGTGGGCATTTTATCGGGCGGCGTAATAGCTTGCTGATCCAGAATCTTATAGATAAGGTCCTGTTTGCTCAGGCGGCGGAAATTGCCCACGTTAAGGGATTCGGCTATTTCCTTCAGCTCGGACAACAACCGGTCCTTGAGCTCGTCAATAGTGTACATAAATGGGTACGGGAGGGAGAGAAATCGGGGTGGAGATGCCCGGCAAATGCCGCCGCGGCCCTTTGGCGAGCTGCCACGGCACAAACCCTACAGATAAGCAGCGCAAAAGCGCGGGCAGGATGTCAGAAAAGCTAGAGACTCTGGGCGCTGGAACCAATCGGGCCGGAAACCACCTAGGGCTGGGCCCGGCATCACACGCCGGCTTGCTTTCGCAATGTTACGCAATACGGCCAAAAGGGCCAATAGGATGCACTGATTTTATGAGTAGTGCCTGAGAATTTAACTTTTCGCAGATTAACGAAGTTCCGACCTAGCTATTTCTTCCTGCTTTCCTAGGTGCCTGCCCGGGCCAGCTCAACAAAAGAACTGCCAGCGGCGCCCGAAAACCGCTACTTTTGCCGCGTTTCCACGCGTTTTGTCGCCGAAGTATGCTGCAAGTTTCCGTCCTGAAAGAACAAACCGACCGGGTATTGGCCGGGCTCACCAAAAGGAATTTCCCCAACGCCGAGGCCGAGGTGCAGCGCGTGCTCGAACTCGACCAGCGCCGCCGCCAGCTGCAAACCGAGCACGACTCGGCCCAGGCCGAAGCCAACAAGCTTGCCCAGCAAATTGGCGCGCTGATGAAAAGCGGCGACAAGGCCGGTGCTGAGGAGCTAAAAACCCGCACCGCAACCCTTAAGCAGCAAACCAAAACCGCTGCCGAGGAGCTAACCGGCGTGGAGAAGGAGCTGCAGGATGCGCTCTACCGCATTCCGAACGTGCCGCACGATAGCGTGCCGGCCGGCCGCTCGGCCGACGACAACGAGGTAGTGCGCGAAGTAGGTAACAAACCCGAGCTGCCCGGTGGCGCCCTCCCCCACTGGGATTTGATCAAAAAGCTCGACATCATTGATTTCGAGCTGGGTAATAAGATTACGGGTGCCGGTTTTCCGGTGTACAAAGGCCAGGGGGCCCGCTTGCAGCGTGCGCTCATCAACTTCTTCCTTGATGAAGCCATGGCCGCGGGCTACACCGAAATGCAGCCGCCCATTCTCATCAACGAGGCTTCGGGCTACGGCACGGGTCAGCTGCCCGACAAGGAGGGCCAGATGTACCACGCCACCGCCGACGACCTGTACCTGATTCCGACAGCGGAGGTGCCCATCACCAACCTCTACCGCGACGAAATCATAGCGGCGGAGCGTCTGCCCATTCGCAATGCCGGCTACACGCCTTGCTTCCGCCGCGAGGCTGGCTCGTGGGGTGCGCACGTGCGCGGCCTTAACCGCCTGCACCAATTCGATAAGGTTGAGATTGTTGAAATCGACCTGCCGGAGCGCTCCTACCAAACGCTGGAGCACATGCTAGGCCACATCGAGCAGTTGCTGCAAAAGCTGGAGCTGCCCTACCGCGTGCTGCGCCTGTGCGGCGGCGATATGGGCTTTACGTCGGCCCTTACCTATGACCTGGAGGTGTGGTCGGCGGCGCAGCAGCGTTGGCTGGAAGTATCGTCGTGTTCGAACTTCGAAACCTACCAGGCTAACCGCCTGAAGCTGCGCTACCGCGACGAAAACAATAAAACGCAGCTGCTGCACACGCTCAACGGCTCGGCCTTGGCCTTGCCGCGCATCGTGGCCGCGTTGCTCGAGAACAACCAGCAAGCCGACGGTACCATTCGCCTGCCCGAGGTGCTGCACCGCTACTGCGGCTTCGCGCAACTGGGCTAGCCCAGCACGCGTCCTAGGTAAACAAAAAGCCCGGCTGCCGAGCAGCCGGGCTTTTTGTTTGCGGGTTTTGTGCCTGCCAACTACCAAGGCAAACCGCCTAGGTCGATTTCGGCAGGATGCACTTGCAGGGCACTGGGGCTGCGCAGCATCACGTTCGACTCGAAGCGGTGGTGCTGGCCATCGGGCTGGCTGAAGTACAGGGCGGCCTCTACCGGATACCAGCCCAGCTTGCGGTAATACGGCATCATGTGGTCGGCGCACACCAGCAGGCCGTGCTGAGCGCCCAGCGGCTCCCACCACTGCGGCTCGGTCGCCAGCAACAGTTGCTTGGCGTAGCCGTGGCCACGTAAGGCGGGCGGCGTAATTACGTTGTTGAGGCCCGCAAGCTGCACCGGGTGCCCATCGAAGGTGACGGTGCGCAGCACTAGGTTATAAAAGGCCATCAGCTGGCCTTGGTCGTCGTGCAGCAGCATCGACCAATCGGGCGTGGCCCACTGGTACTGTTGCACAATAGGCACGTGCCCGAACTCGGCGTGTGTTAGTTGCCCTAGGGTACTTTGCGTAGCGGCGGGCAGCTCCGCGTAGGCAATGGAGGTAATCGGCATACATGTGTTGCCCACAAAGGGCCTGCGAAAATGCGCCGCAAAGGTGTCGTAAAAACCTCGCCCTGCAAGCCCTATGAGGCATTCTGCCTGGTATTGCCGCAGCTGCTGCGCTGCGTACTTGGCAATTTGGCTTTAGGCAACAACAACACGGCCGCTGCCCGAACGAGCAGCGGCCGTGTTGCTAGTGTGCCAGCTACAAGCCTAGGTAATTAACCTTTAACCGGCGTGTAGGGGAATTTCTTGGAAGCGTTGCGCATCAGAGCATCCACGATGGTTTCGGTGGAAGAGAAAACCGAGCCGGCAGCTACATAGTCGTACTTCCAAAGCAGTTTACCACCTTCGTTCTCGTGGATATTCACGGTGATGTTCGCTTGGTTGGTAGCACCCCAGGCGCCTACCAGCAAACCAACCGCTACGGCAGCACCGTCGCTCATCGGCTTGGTGGTGCGTACGCTGGTGGTCAGTACTGCGTCAACGCCGAGCATTTTGGCCAGCTCTTGCGGCGAGTGTTTGGCTAGGTCGGCGTAGTTAACGTTTTGCTTGGCCAGCAACGCGTTGGTTTGAGCTACGTCCTGGAACTCCACGGTGTAACCGCGCTGCTGCCCGCGGCGCAGCAGCCACGAGTAAATCTTGCCTTGAAAATCAACGCCGCTTTTCTGCTCCATGTCGCGGTGTTGGTCGGCGCTGATGCGCTTTGCCTCGTTGGGGCGCAGTTGCATGGTTACGCTAGCCGGCAGAATGGCTACGGTTTTGTGCTTAGGTGCATAGGCGCGAAAATCCTTAGCCAGGTAAATCGAAGGACCACAGGCCGTAAAGAACACCGCCAGCATCAAGAACGCCAGCAGCTTGAGAGTAGAATTACGCATAGAGCAAAGAGAGGAAAAGAAGAAAATAGATGGCCTGTTTTGTGGCACGCACTGGCAACAAAACTAACCTGCACAATCCAAACTTTGCTGTAAAACACAAAAAAATCAGCCCGCATTAGCAACATTATCCCCAGGTCGCACGTATACGCGCGGCTTCGCAAGGAAAACTGCTGCTACGCTAGTTCAACAGGTGTTCCAGTGTGGCTTCGCTGGGCAGCTACCTAGGGCTACACCCAAGCGTCGGCCGGCACCAAGGTGGTTTCGATGCGTAAGCTTTTGCCCAGGGTTTTCTGCACGGGGCACTTGGCCGAAATTACCTCCAGCCGTTGGCGCTGCTCGGCGGTTAGGGGCCCTAGCAGGCGCAGCTCTTTGCGCACTACTTCCAACGACCCGGCCCCCTCCTGTTCGCATTGTTCGCAATCGAGCTTGTGCTCACGGCCATGCGAAAGGCGCACCTCCACGCCCTCAAGCGGCCATTGTTTTTGGTTGGCATACAGGCGTAGCGTAATAGCCGTGCAAGCACCTAGGGCCGAGAGCAGCATATCGTAGGGCGTGGGGCCGCGGTCGTGGCCGCCTACCGCTACGGGCTCGTCGATGATGAAGGTATGGCGGCCGGCTTGCACATCGGCAAGCAGCGCATCGGCGGCTACGCGCACCAGCACGGTGTGGGCGGCGGGTTGCGGCGGGTTGGTAACGGGTGTGGTTTCAGTCATGCGGCAACGGGTTGTGCAACGCGCTTGGGCAAGTGCTTGCTGGCTTAATTACGTTGCTTGGCACAAACCCGCTGCAGCCCGGCACGAAAAAGCCCACCCAGATTAGCAGGTGGGCTTGGATTGCCATGCAGGTGATGCCTAACGGGCGTCGCGAGCGGGCGGCAGGTCGAGGTCGAAGCGGATATCGCGCATGCAGCGGAAATGGCCTTGCGGGCACTTTGCGTATCCGATTTTGGAGCACGGCCGGCAAGCAAGCCCCTCCACCTCCAGCACCTTAAACTCGGTGCGGTAGGGGTACATACCAAACTCGGGCACCGTATTGCCCCACACACTAAATATTTCCTTGCGGAAAGCGGCTGCAATGTGCATCAGGCCTGTGTCGTGGCTGATGACCAGCTGCGCCTGCTTCACCAACGAAGCCGACTGGTGCAGCGAAAACCGCCCGCAGGCATTGTAAATGGTAGTGCGCGAAGGCGGCAGCGCGGTTTTATCGAAATAGTAGGGCGAAGCCGGAATGGTACGCGGCAGCGCACTCGCCTGCTCCCGGGGTTGGTGCTGCTCGAAGTGCAGCTCCACCACGTGGCCGGTGCTTTCGTCTTCGGGGCCACCTAGGAGCACCACGGGACGGCGCAACTGCCCGCACAGCTCAATAATGCGCTCCACGGGCAGGCGTTTGGTGGCGTGCTGGGCACCAATTGCAAACGCTACGTAGCCGTTGTGGAAATCGGCGGGCAGGGTTTGTTCGGCGTTGATGCGTTGGTCGGCCGGGATGAAGTAATCGAGGCCGCGGCCATCGTCGTGCACGCCGAGGGGCGCGGCAGCGGCCAGGTAGCGCTGCACAATGTGCACGCGCGGCAGCACATCCCACTTTAGGTTCACGCGCAGCCACTTCCGGAAGTTCAGCTTGTTGAAGCTGGCACTCGGCCGCCCCAGCTGCAGCTTGATCAGGAAGGTGCGCAGGTTGTTGTGCAGATCAACGATGAAGTCGAACCGCTCCTGCTGCAGCTCGCGCACCAACTCTTTGAGCGAACCGGTAAGGCAATGCACTTTATCCACGTAGGGGTTGGCCTCGAGCATGCCCCGGTACGCAGGTTTGGTGCAGTAGTGCACCTGCGCATCGGGCACTTGCTGCTTAAGGCAGCGCACCACCGGCGTAGTCAGCACAATATCGCCGATGGAGGAAAAGCGCAAGACTAAAATCTTCACTGATTAAGGTTATTTCTCTGATGCCAGCACCCAGGCCACGGCGGTCTAGGTTGCCTTATCCGAACAGCGGGCCGAAGTCGGCAGGTTTCTTGGCAGCGGCTTTGGGCCCCGAAAATTTGACGGCCTGGGCGCGGCGCTGCTCGAAATACGCAGCCAGCTCATCCACCGTCAGCGCGTTCAGCGTCATGGCAGCCGTGAGGCCACCTTTGCGGCCCTGCAGCACGCCGTAGCGCATATCGGCGTAGCCATCGGTGTGGTGGGCATCGGGATTGATGCTCAGGCGCACGCCCTTACCTAGGGCGTAGCGCACCCACTGCCAGTCGAGGTCGAGGCGCCAGGGGTTCGAGTTGATTTCGATGGCCACGTTGTGCTCGGCGCAGGCGTCGATGATGGCCTCGTAATCGAGCGGGTAGCCCTCGCGGCGCAGCAGCAAGCGGCCGGTGGGGTGGCCCAGCATGGTGCAGTACGGGTTGGCAATGGCGCGCAGCAGGCGCTCGGTGGCGCGCTCTTTGTCCATCTTCAGCCCCGAGTGCACCGAGGCCACCACAAAGTCGAAGGACGCCAGCACGTCGTCGGGGTAGTCGAGCGAGCCATCGGAAAGGATATCTGACTCGATGCCTTTGAAAATGCGGAAGGGCGCCAGCTCGCGGTTGAGGCGCTCAATTTCCTGGTGTTGCTGCTCCACCCGCTCGATGCTGAGGCCGTTGGCGTAGTGCGCGGCGCGCGAATGGTCGCAAATGCCTAGGTACTGGTAGCCGTTGTCGCGCAAGAACTCGGCCATCTGGCGCAGCGAGTGGGCGCCGTCGGAGTATGTGCTGTGGTTGTGCAGCGAGCCGCGCAAATCAGCCTCGGTGAGCAGCGCGGGCAATTTGTGCGCAGCGGCTTCCTCAACCTCGCCGGCGCCCTCGCGCATTTCGGGCTCGACGTACTGCAGGCCAGCCTTTTCGTAAATGGCGGCTTCGCTGAAAAACTTGGTTTGCCGCACCAACTGGCGCAGGGTAGCCGCCGGCGCTTTGGCACCTAGAGGCGCCGCAAGGTGGGCATCGGAGCCGGTTTGCAGAAATAAGCAGTTGGTATAATTCTCGGGGGGAGCAATCTGCACCTCTACCTTTACGCCCGACTCCTGCGCTGCGCCGCGCCATACAAATGGGCCCGAGTTGGCCTCATCGGCAACCAAGGCCTCAATGGCACCTAGGGCCTCATGCACGGCCCAAGCTTGGTTGGTGCCCACCACTACCCGAATGGTTTCGACCACTGGCAGGGCGCGGCGCACTTCGCCGGCCACAGCCACTTGCTCGGTGCGCAGGGCTTCCTGCAGCAAGGCCACTAACTGCGCGGCCAGGTTTTGCGCCTGGTTGATGAGCAGCTTGCCTTGGCTTTGGGCCGTGAACTCCAAAGCCTGCAGCAGCGCCTCCTGGGTTTTGGCGCCAAAGCCCTTAAGGCTAGCCACGCGGTTTTGCTCGGCAGCTTCGCGCAAGGCATCAATGGTTTCAACGCCTAGCTCGCGCCACAGGGCCCGTATCTTCTTCGGCCCGAAGCCTTTGATGCCTAGCATGCTCACCACACCCGGCGGGGTGGCCTCTTGCAGGCGCGCCAGTTCGGGGAAAGTGCCCGTGCGCAGCAGCTCTTGCGCGGCCAGGGCAGCGCCTTTACCTAGGCCCGCCACGGTGGTAAACTCGCTGGGTTCGAGGTTGGCCAGAGGCTGCTCAAGGCGGTCGATGGCAGCGGCGGCGCTTTCGTAGGCGCGCACCTTAAAAGGATTTTCGTCGTGCAGCTCCAGCAGCTGGGCCATCAGCCGAAAGGCGCGAATGAGGGCGCGGTTTTCCAAGGCAAGTATCGTTTGAAGCAGTAAAGCTATACGCAAAACCGCAGGGCAACGTAGTTGGGTTACGGCAAAAGCCACCTAGGTTACGTATGTTAGCCGCTATGCGACTCTCTGCCTTGCTTTTCTCCCTTTGTGTGCTGCTGCTTTCCAGCACCTGCCGTAACGACTCGGGCAGTGCCACCGAGCTCAAGATGAAGATGCTGTATCGTACCTGGCTGCACGCCCACGAAGAAGACCAAGGCGACATTCGCGTGTACCGCCCCAACACTTACAACTTTCCGCCCTCGCGCGGCCGCACGGGCTTTGCTTTCGAGCAAAACGGCTTATTTACGCAGTACGACATTGCGCCTACCGATGGCATAGAGGGCCGCAAAGGCACTTGGACGCCGGTAAATGACAACACCCTGCGCATCAGCCTCGAAGACAAGAAAGACCCCGACTATCAGCTCGAAATCGTGTCGCTCGAAAACGACGTGCTAAAGGTGCGGCAGAAATAGTCCTAGGTGACAGGTCGAAACTCATCTGGCTAGGTTGAGTTGCGCTGCTCGTGCTACTTTTGACTTGCACGTGCTGCTTGCCTGCAACGTGCTACTTGTCACTTGTTACCTGTTCCCTGCTTTGAACTACTGGCTCGTTAAATCCGAACCTGCCGCGTACAGCTTTTCCGACCTCGAGCGCGACGGCCAAACCGACTGGACCGGCGTACGCAACCACCAAGCCCGCAATTTCCTGGCCCAAATGCAGCCCGGCGACCTAGTACTGGTGTACCACAGTGTTACCGACAAAGAAGTAGTGGGCATTGCCGAAGTAGCCCGCGCCGCCTACCCCGACCGCACCGCCGAGCCCAACACGCCGTGGGTAGCCGTTGATTTGCGCCCGCAGCAACGCCTGCCGCGCGCCGTATCGTTGGCTGCTATTAAGGCCGATGAGCGCCTGCGGCAAATTAGCCTACTCCGCCAGTCGCGTTTGTCCGTAATGCCTTTGCAACCGGCCGAGTTCGACGTGCTGCTGGAGTTGGCGCATTAAGCCACCTAGGGGTATGTCTTTTGGCATGGCTTTGTTGTATTTTTAGAAAGCTGCATCAATCGTACCCCTACTCCTCCGCTTATGCCTCGCGCTTTACTGTTGTTGCTGCTGCTGTGGCTGCCCCTGGGCCTGTGTGCTCAGCCCGCACCCACGCAGCCCAAGCGGCTGGAGCTTAAGCTTGAGCCCAGCTACAGCGATGTGCAGGTAGTGCCGCTGCCCGATAGCACAGTGGTCTTGTTTGTCGAGAACGAGGCCAACGGTTCCTTTAAGCTCGATTACCGTTTTCTACACTTCAACCGCGACTTGCAACTGGCGCGCGAGGCCAAGGTTGAAGTGCCCACCGAGTTCAACTTGCAGTTTGCCTGCGCCGAAGCGCCCTACGCCTACGCGCTGTTCCAGTCGGGCTACATAGGCGCGCGGTTCCAAGTGTTCCGGCTCGATTTGCGCACCGGCGAAACCCAGGGCTTTGCCTTCGATACCAAAGTCGTCAACGACATTTACGACCTGGAGGTGCTCAACGGCAAGCTGTTTGCCACGGTGCAGGTAGCGCAGCACCTCACCGTGATGCACGTAGATATGGACGGCGAGGAGTTCCGGCTGCTGCCCTCGGTGTACGAGCCGCTGCCCACGCAGCTTACTTTCTTGGCTGATTCGGCCACCGAGCGCGTAGGCTACGTGCTCAGCCAAACCAACGGCCGCTTGTCGCGCCTGCAGGTAAAGCAGCTTTCGGCGCGGGGGCAGCTGCTGGCTTCGCAGTTTATACAGGCCGAAAGTGGCCGCGGGCTGGTTACGGCCGAGCTTAGCCCCGGCGACAGTATCCGGCGCCTGCTCACGGGCACCTATACCCTGCGCGACCCTAGGTACTCGCAAGGCCTGTTTGCTACCGACCTTTCGGGAGGACCCACGGCCCGCCCGCCGCTGCGCTTCTACGATTTCACGGTGCTCAAGCACTTCTTCGATTTTATGAAGCCCCGCCGGGCCGAGCGCCTGCGGGCCCGCAGTGCCCAACGCCGGGCCGCCGGCCGCGACCTGCGCCTGCGCTACCGCATTCTTACCCACCGCATGCTGCCCTTTGATGATGGCTATGTGCTGATGGCGGAAATCTACTACCCGCGCTACCGCTACGATTCGTACGGCTTCGTGCTGTTTTCGCCCAACCGCACCTTCGATGGCTACCGTTCGTCGCACGCCATCGTGTGTGGCTTCGACCGCAACGGCACCCTGCTTTGGGACAACACCTTTGTGCTGAAAAACGCCGAGCGGCCTACCCTCACCGAAACCGTGCGGGCCCGCCCCCTCCCCGATGGCCGCCGCTTGGCCTTGGCGTACGTGGATGAGGAAAAGATTCGGTACAAAATCGTGGACCGCACCACGCCCTCGCCTAACGACCTGCACGTACCCTTGGCCACCAATACCCAGGGCTTGCGCGAAAAATCCGTTTCGACGAACCGCACCGGCATTTTGCCTTGGTACGGCAGCCGCTTTCTGGCCTACGGCTACCAGCGCGTGCGCCCCGAGCACGGCAGCAGCCGCGAGGTATTTTTCCTGAACGTGGTGGCTTTCGAATAAATCTTGTGGCTTGCGGGGTGCGTACAGGCGTGCATATTTCGCTAAACGCCTTACTTCGCTTTCATGAGACATTCACTGCTTCGCCTTTGGCCCCTGCTGGTCCTGCTTTGGTTAGGTGCCTGCCGGGCAGCCGGCCCCGAAAACCCGGCTCGCACTGTTGCTGAGTTCTTCAACAAATACGAAAACCGCCCCGGCTTTCGGGCCACTACCTACGAGCCCAACTTCCTGACGCGGATAGTGCTGGGCCGTGTAAGCCGCATGTCGGATGCCGATGCCGTGCAGGCGCTTACCGCGGTGCGCAGCATTCGGGCCCTCACCTTCACGCCTACGTCGGCCGGTGCCCGCAACCTCACCGAGCGAGGCTTGCTGAACGAGGTAGATGGCCTGCTTCGCAACGAACGGTACGAGCCCCTGAACACGCAAGCCGCCGAGGGCGCAGCCGGCAACACCTACCGCTACTCCGTGCGCCGCACCGGCGACCGTGTGCGCGAGGTAGTAGCCACCAGCCGCGTGCAGGATGTCCCAGACTCATTTATCCTACTCGCCATCAGCGGCGACTTCACGCAAGCGCAGCTAGATCAGCTAACCAAAATTTTGCCAGGCATGACGGGCGAAATCACCAAATAGCCTAGGTAGCCATACCCAAAAAAGGCCGGGGCAGCAGTGCTGCCCCGGCCTTTTTGTTAAGGCGCCCTGCACCTGAGCAGCACGCCCTAGGTACATCATCCTAATGGGCAGAGCCAGGGCGCGCCGAGTAAGCTCACAGCAGTTTTGGTCCTCCTGGGTTTTTCTGTCATCCTGATCTAAGCAAAAGCCCTTATCTCGCCTGCACGGCACTCCCTGGGTCGTTATTTCGAGCATGTTGCACATAGGGCAGCAAGTCGAGACATCCCGCGTGCTAACGTTAGATACTAACCGCCCGTCTTTTGAAGAAAAGCTTGCCCCGAGGAGTCCCGTGAGGTTTCAACGTGGTAAGGTCCTTCCTTCGTCAGAATGACAGTACTATCAAGCGAGGTGCCTCGATAACCTCGATATGAAGGTCTTTGCCTAGGTCGTTCGTGCGTGACAAGGGCCTTCGGCTGGCGCATGAGGATGACAAATGCACTGCTGGGAGCACAAAAAAAGCGGCGACTCGTTGCCGAGCCGCCGCTTTTTATCAAATCACCACCTAGGGCTTAGGGCTGGGGAGCCGGCTGCTGGTCGGGGATGAAGAACTCGAAGCGGAATTCAACGCGACGGTTCTGCGACATGTTCTTGGCCGAGGTGTTGGGCGCGGCGGGTGCGCTTTCGCCCATGCCCAGTGTCGGGATGCGGCTCGGATCTACACCCTTCTGGGTGAAGTAGTTCTTGGCCGAAATAGCACGGCGCTCCGAGAGGCCTTGGTTGTACTCGTCGGTACCGCGCGAGTCGGCGTGGCCTACGATGCGGATGCTGTACTCGGGGTGCTCCTGCAGGGCACGTACCATCTTATCCAGCGTCGGGTACGACGAGGGCAGGATTTGCGTGCTGTTGGTGCGGAAGCGGATGGGCTGCTCCAGCTTGCGGATTTCCTGCGGGATTTCGGGGCAGCCGTTGGCATCTACCTTGGCACCAGCGGGGGTGTTGGGGCAGCGGTCGGCGCTGTCGGGCACACCGTCGCCGTCGGCATCAACCGGGCAGCCGTTGGCATCTACCTGCACACCTTTCGGCGTGTCGGGGCACTTGTCGTTCTTATCCGCTACGCCGTCGCCGTCGGCATCGGGGCAGCCGCGCAGGGCAGCCGTACCAGCCTGGTCGGGGCAGTCGTCGTCTTTGTCGCGTACGCCGTCGTTGTCCTTATCGGGGCAGCCTTGCAGCTCAGCTTTGCCGGCTTCGGTGGGGCACTGATCCTGGTAATCCGGTACACCGTCCTTGTCGCCGTCGAGCGGGCAGCCGTTTTCGTCAACCTGCACACCGGCGGGGGTATCGGGGCACTTGTCTTTTTTGTCGCGTACGCCGTCGCCGTCGGTATCCTTGGCTTTGCCCAGGCCGATGTTCAGGCCCACGGTGTGTTGCAGGTACCGGTCGTCGATGCTGTTGTCGTCGCGGTTGGGCTGGTTGTCGAGGTTAGCACCTAGCGGGAAGTGCTGGCCCGTTTGAACGAACAGGCCCACGGCGTCGCCCAGGCGGAAGTTGATGCCCGCCGCACCGTGCACATCGAAGTAAGTCTTGCTCTCGTCGAAGTTGCGCGACTGGTTGTCGCGGTTGAGGGTACCACCAGCGCTGGCAAAGGCCAGGCCCGGCGAAACCAGCAGGTAAGGCTGCACCACGGCGTCCTCTTTCAGGGCCCAACCGTTGTTCAGCTTCAGCTTAAAGCCCAAGTTGGCGTTTACTACGTTGGTCTCGAAGCTTGAGCCGTAGTATGGGTTGCCCTGCGCCGTGGTGTGCTTCAGCTCCACGTAGCTCAGGTGCAGGCCCATGTCGAGGCCCGGTGAGATGTAACGATTGATGCTGAGACCGGGGCCGTACTCGGCTTGGTCGAGCTTCCAGTACTCCGAGCCGAAGTTGCCCTTGTACTGGTAGGCGCTTACGTTGAGGCCAATACCCCAGCGCCGGTCGGCATTTTGAGCTTGTCCGCGCGGGGCCGCCGCCAGCAGCGCCAGACCCAGGACAGATGTGGTTATAAGATGTTTCATGTGCGAAACGCTTAAGTGAGGAAAAGCAGTTTGGGGCGCGAAATACGTAATTGCATCCCATACATTAACGCCACACTATACTTTTCAAAGCCCTACTTAGTTGTGTTTTCGGGCATATTCTTGCAGTCCAGCCGTGCCATCAAGTTTCGTTAGCCTCTCATTCACAGCAGTTGGCAACATCATTAGCCAAGCCCAAACGCTTATTTACTTGCGCCGATAAAAAAACAAAACGCCGCTCTCGTGCAGAGCGGCGTTTTGTATTACTTCAAGATGAAGTGGTGCTAGCGTTGAGCCATGATGCGCTCGATGTCGTCGGCTTCGAGCGGAATGTCGGCCATCAGGTCTTCGCACTGCGAGCGGGTAATTACCACGTCGTTTTCGAGACGAATACCCAAGCCCTCCTCGCGGATGTAGATGCCCGGCTCCACGGTGTACACCATGCCCGGCTCGAAGGTGCGGTACTTGGCGCCTACGTCGTGCACATCGAGGCCTAGGTAGTGCGAGGTGCCGTGCATGAAGTACTTCTTGTACAGCGGCGCGGCGGGGTCCTGGTTGTTCACGTCGCCTTGGCTCAGCAAGCCCAAGCCAATGAGCTCCTGCTCCATGGTGCGGCCCACAGCGGCGTGGTAATCCTCGATGTTGTTGCCGGCCACCAGCTGCGATTTGGCAAACTTCATTACGCGCAACACGGCGTCGTACACCTCGCGCTGGCGCGGCGTGAACTTGCCGTTGACGGGGATGGAGCGCGAAAGGTCGGCGGCGTAGTTGGCATACTCCGCCCCAAAATCGAGCAGCAGCACGTCGCCGTCGTTGCATTCGCGGTCGTTGCTTACGTAGTGCAGAATGCAGGCATTGGCACCCGAGGCGATAATGCTGCCGTAGGCCGGGCCGCGCGAGCCGCTTTTCAAGAACTCGTGAAAAATTTCGGCCTCAATTTCGTACTCCATCACGCCGGGCTTTACAAAGCCCAGCAAGCGACGGAAGGCGTTGCCCGTGATTTCGCAGGCGCGGCGCATCAGCCGGATTTCCTCCTGGCTCTTGATAGCGCGCAGCTGGTGCATAATGGGCGCGGCGCGCTTGTAGTTGTGCAGCGGGTACTTCTCCCGGATTTCCCGGATAAACCGGGCGTCGCGGGTTTGCACCTCCACCACCGAGCGAATGTGCTCGTTGGTGTTCAGGTACACGTGCTCGGCCTCGTTCATGAGGGCGTGCAGCACCTGCTTGAAAGAGTCGAGCCACAGGATGGTTTTGATGCCCGACTGCTCGCGCGCCTGCTCTTTGGTGAGCTTGTAGCCCTCCCACACGAGGATATGCTCGCTGGTTTCCTTCAGAAACAAGATTTCGCGATACTGCGGCAGCTTGGCATCGGGGAAAATGAGCAAGATGCTTTCTTCCTGATCGACGCCCGAGAGGTAGAACAGGTCGTTGTTTTGCCGGAACGCCATGGTGCCATCGGCGTTGGTGGGCATGATGTCGTTGGAGTGAAATATGGCCAACGAGCCGGGCAGCAGCTGCCGCTCGAAGTTGCGGCGGTTGTGGATAAAGAGTTCGGGTGAGATTGAGCCGTAGCGCATGTAGTGGGTATTAGCGTGCGGAATAACGGCCGCCTGCGCGGCCGGTTGCAAGTTAGGTTTTAGGCGGTAGGTTTTGGGCCTAGGTACCAAGGCACATGTTGGAAGTTGGCAGCACCTAGGGCAACGTGAGCAAACAGAGGCAGCCGGGAGCTAATTGGCTTCGTAAGCGTGTTATAGCCATAGAGGATACGCCTTGCTGCATTACCCTGTTTGCACAGATTGTACAAAATCAGTTGCAGCAAAGCAGCCTGCGGGTATATTTGTATCCTTGCTTTATCCTATGCAAAGCCCCGCTGCCAACCGAGCCATTTTGCTGATCCAGACCGCCTTTATTGGCGATGTTATCTTGGCCACAGCACTGCTCGAGCGCCTGCACGAAACCGAGCCCGATACACCCGTGGATGTATTGGTGCGCCGCGGCAACGAGGGGCTGCTGAAAGGCCACCCGCACGTGCGGAAGCTGCTGGTATGGGATAAAAAGAACGAGAAATACGGCGGCTTGTGGCGCCTGCTTCAGCAAGTGCGCGCCACGCACTACGAGCGCGTTATCAACCTGCAGCGTTTTGCCTCCACGGGCTTCCTCACGGCCTTTTCGGGTGCTGAGCAGCGCATTGGCTTCGATAAGAACCCGCTGAGCTTTTTGTTTACGCACCGGCTACCTCACGGCTTTGCGCCGGGCGTGCACGAAGTGAGCCGCAACCTAAGCTTGCTCGAGCCGGGCATACCGGCGCCGCTTACCCGCCCGCGCCTCTACCCCACTGCCACCGACGAAGCCGCCGCTGCGCCTTACGCCGAAGCGGGCCCGTACATCTGCATTGCGCCCACGTCGGTGTGGTTTACCAAGCAGTTTCCGCAGGAGCAATGGGCCAAGCTATTGCGGGCGTTGCCGGCGCACTACACCGTGTACCTGCTGGGTGGCCCACCCGATGCGGCCGAGTGCCAAGAGTTGCTCGAAAAAGCTGGCCGGCCGCGCGTGGTAAACCTGGCGGGCAAGCTGTCGTTGCTGGCTTCGGCGGCGCTCATGCGCGGTGCCGTGCTCAACTACGTCAACGACTCGGCCCCGCAGCACTTGGCCTCGGCTGTGGATGCGCCTACTTGCGCGGTGTTTTGCTCCACGGTACCCTACTTTGGGTTTGGCCCGCTTAGCTCGTTTGCCCGCATCGTGGAAATAGCCGGAGAGCTGGAGTGCAAACCCTGCGGCCTGCACGGCTACCGCAAGTGCCCGCTTGGCCACTTCCAGTGCGCGCACGGCATCGAAACGCAGCTGCTGCTGAGCGTACTGGCCGAAGCCGAAGCCTGGACGGCGCCTGTAGCCACCGCACGCTAGGCTACCCAGCACAGTATTACGGGCCTAGGTAACAGTGGCGCACTTTGCTGTTGTACCTTTGCTGCCCTTTGCCTTGGCTTGCTAGCCTAGGCCAACCAAATTACCTTTCTCTGGTTTTTAGCGTTTTGGGAGCTGATTAGCCCCGCTCCGCATTCCCATATCCATGCTCGAATACGATTTTTACGAGTTGCCCAACGGCATTCGGGTGCTGCACAAACAGGTGCCGCATACCAAAGTGGCCCACTGCGGTTTCTTACTCGATATTGGCTCGCGCGACGAACGCCCCGAGCAGTACGGCCTTGCGCACTTTTGGGAACACATGGCCTTCAAAGGCACCGAAAAGCGCCGCTCCATTCACATTCTTAACCGCTTGGAGGCCGTGGGCGGCGAGCTGAACGCCTACACCACCAAGGAAAAAATTTGCTTTTACGCTTCGCTGCTGAGTACGCACTTTGAGCGGGCGTTTGAGTTGCTGACGGACCTTACCTTCAACTCGGTATTTCCGGTGAAGGAGATTGAAAAAGAGCGCGGCGTGATTCTGGAGGAAATGTCGATGTATATCGACACGCCCGAAGATGCCATCATCGATGATTTCGACGGGGTGGTGTACGGCCAGCACGCCCTAGGTCACAACATCCTCGGCACGCGCGAGAGCGTGTCGGCCTTCCAGCAGCAGGATTTCTTTCAATTTCTGAAGGAGAACCTGCGCACTGATCGGCTGGTGTTCAGCTCGGTGAGCAACCTGACCTTCAAGCAAGTAAAGCGTCTGGCCGATAAGTACCTGGCGCCGCTGCCCGCACAGCTAGGTGCCCGCCCGCGATTGGCCTTCGCCGATTACCAGCCCCAGCACCAAACCGAGCAGAAGCCCATTACGCAAGCCCACTCGCTTATTGGCTGCCCGGCCTATGCCTTGCCCGATGCGCGCCGTCTGCCCTTCTTCATGCTCACCAACATCCTAGGTGGGCCGGGCATGAACTCGCGCCTGAACTTGGCCGTGCGCGAGAAGTACGGCTTTGTGTACAGCATCGACGCCAACTACGCGCCCTACACCGACACGGGCCTGTTTGGCATTTACTTCGCTACCGAGAAAGCCCGCCTCGAGCGCACCACCCAGCTGGTGCTGCGCGAACTGCGCCTGCTGCGCGAAAAGCCCCTAACCACCGCGCAGCTGCACATGGCCAAAGAGCAGCTGATGGGCCAGCTGGCCATGGCCGAAGAAAGCAACGGCGGCATGATGCAGCTGCTGGGCAAGAGCACCCTCGACCTAGGCCGCGTGGAGTCGCTCAACGAAATCTTCGACCGCATTCGGCAGGTAACCTCGCAGGAGCTGCAAGACCTCGCCAACGATGTGCTGCGCGAAGACCAGCTCAGCGTATTGCAATACGTGCCCGAGGGCCGCTGAGCCATGAAGCATACGAACATAGCATTCGGTCACGTACCGGGTGTACCCGTGGGTGCAGAGTTCGAGAACCGTCGTGCAGTGCAACAAGCAGGACTGCACCGCGACTGGATGAAAGGAATATCCTATGCCAGCGGGCAAGCTGCCGACGCCATAGTTCTGTCTGGCGGGTATGAGGATGACTTGGACTTGGGCTCCACAATCTTATACACCGGCCAGGGAGGCAACTCCGAAGGACAACAGGTTGCTGATCAAACGCTAACCCGTGGAAATAAAGCACTTCACCTTAGCTACGAGCAACAAACGCCCATACGCGTCATTCGCAAAGTAGTAGAAGGACGCTTGGAGTATTACCAATATGCTGGACTGTATAAAATCAGCCAGTGGCAGGAGAAGAAGGGTAAATCAGGCTTTCTGATTTATCAGTTCCTACTAGTTGAAGCTGATAACTCTGTTTCCGAAGCACCAGCAACAGTAATTTCTGTTTCGCAGGTTGCTGAAGAAGCTGGGGAATATGGTCCTGCCCGACGGGAAACCAGCACTGTAGTTCGATTAGTGCGTGATACTGCGGTTATGCGCAATATAAAGTCGGCACACGGGTTTGCTTGTCAAGTTTGTGGGATAGTGCTGCAAGGGCCTAAAGGTCCTTACGCCGAAGCAGCGCATATCCGGCCGCTGGGGGCACCTCACCATGGGCCTGATAAGCTCGACAACGTACTTTGTCTGTGCCCCAACCACCATGTTCTTTTTGATTTAGGTGCGTGGAGCGTTGCTACTGATGGCAGCTTACTTGGACTACCAGGTCAGCTCCGCATCACTGACACACATCAGCCTAATCCAGAACACATAACCTACCATCGCGCTACAATTTACGCGCGACCTTCCCGACGCTGACACTTGGCCCATGTACCACGCCGACGAACTTCAGCAATACGCCGACGACCACACCTCGCCTGAACCAGCACTGCTAGGCCGCTTGGTGCGCGAAACGCACCTGCAAACCCTGATGCCGCGCATGCTCTCGGGGCACTACCAGGGTCGGCTGCTGAGCATGCTTAGCTACATGGTGCAACCTAGGCGGGTGCTGGAGCTGGGAACGTTTACGGGCTACTCTGCGCTTTGCCTGGCCGAAGGCTTGGCACCCGATGGCGAGCTGCACACGGTGGAGCAGAACCTCGAGCTGCGCAGCCGCGTGGAGCGCTACGTAGAGCAGGCGGGCCTAGGTGGGCGTGTGCACCTGTACATTGGCGACGCCGAGCAGGTGATACCGACTTTGGCCGAAACATGGGACATGGTGTTCATCGACGCCGATAAAATTCGCAACCGCGTGTACTACGAGCTGGTACTGCCGCAGGTGCGGGCAGGCGGGTTTATCCTCATCGACAACGTGCTGTGGAGCGGCAAAGCCCTGCCCTCTTATCAGCTGAAGGCGGCCGACAAAGATGCCCACGCCGTGCGCGACTTCAACGACTTTGTGCAGCAGGATGAGCGCGTGGAAAACGTGTTTTTACCCATCCGCGACGGATTATTTTTGGTGCGCAAACGATAGCACTTCAGCTGTTTAGCTGCAATTACCTAATGGCGGCGCTTTGCGTATACGCCCCGACGATTAAACGCTTGCGGCCCTGGGCCGTCTAAGCCACTCGTCAGGCTACGCTCCGCTGTCATGAAACACGCCTCCCTAGGGATACTCTTACCTTTTGTTGTTGCCGCCGCGCAGGCGCAGGCCCAAACCTTTCCGGTAAGCGGCCGCGTGCTCGATGCCAAAGACCAGGCCCCGCTGATTGGCGCTAACGTGCTGCTTACCCGCTTGCAGGCCGACTCGGCGCGGGTGGGCGCGGCCGTAAACCCCGATGGTAGCTTTACTATTCCGGGCGCCGAAGCGGGCAGCTACCGCCTCACGGTTTCGTTCCTAGGGTACCAAGCGCTTAAGCGGGCTGTTACCGTAAGCGGCGCGCCGCTGAACCTAGGCACGCTTGCGCTGCAGGCCTCGGGCGTTACGCTGCGCGGTGTGGAGGTGACAGGCCGCGCTCCAGCGGCCGTGCAAAAGGGCGATACGGCGCAGTTCGACAGCCGCGCTTTCAAGACAAACCCCGACGCCAATGCGCAGGATCTGATTACCAAAATGCCCGGTGTAACCGTGGGCACCGATGGCCGCGTGCAGGCGCAGGGCGAGCAAGTGCAGCGCATTTTGGTGGATGGCAAGGAGTTTTTCGGCAACGACCCCGACGCCGTACTGCGCAACATCCCGGCGGAGGTTATCGACAAGATTCAGGTGTACGACCGCGCCTCCGACCAGTCGCAGTTCACCGGCTTCGACGACGGCAACCAGCAGAAAACCATCAACATTGTTACGCGGCCGCAATTCCGCAACGGGCAGTTTGGCCGGGTGCAAGCCGGCGCGGGCCAAGGCACCGACGGCGAAACGCGCTACCGGGCCAGCGGCAACATCAACTCGTTTAAGGGCAAGCAGCGCATTTCGGTAATTGCCCAAAGCAACAACGTAAACGAGCAGAACTTCGGCACCGAGGACTTGCTCGGCGTGGTGGGCAACTCGCGCCAAGGGGGCAGCGGAGGCGGTGGTGGCCAGCGCGGTGGTGCGGGTGGTGGCCGGCCCGGTGGCGGTGGCCAGGGCGGCGGTGGCAACCCCGGCGGTGGCGGGGGCAACAACGCCAGCAACTTTCTGGTGAACCAGAGTGGCGGTATCTCGCGCACGCATGCCCTAGGTCTGAACTACTCCGACAGCTGGAGCAAGAAGACGGATGTGCAGGGCAGCTACTTCTTCAACCTGAGCGATAACACCCTGAGCAGCACTACGGCGCGCGCCTTCAACGTGGATTTGCTGCGCTACAACGAGAACTCGCTTACCACCAGCCGCAACATAAACAACCGCGCCAACCTGCGCATCGAGCACAAGTTCGACTCGCTAAACTCGCTGCTGTGGCAGCCCCGCCTCTCGGTGCAACGCAACACCAGCAACAACACGCTTGACGGACGCATTTTCCGGGATGCT
Organism: Solirubrum puertoriconensis; assembly: GCF_001483135.1. Taxonomy (GTDB): domain Bacteria; phylum Bacteroidota; class Bacteroidia; order Cytophagales; family Hymenobacteraceae; genus Solirubrum; species Solirubrum puertoriconensis. The sequence continues at coordinate 1,082,897 of NZ_LNAL01000008.1, read as the reverse complement.
TTTGCCGACGTAGCCGACAGCACCCAGAGTACCAACAGCAGCGACTACCGCTCGGCCAATACGGGCATTACGTTCGGCAACCAGCTGCTGTACCGCCACCGCTTTCTGAAGCGCGGCCGCACGTTTTCCCTAGGTCTGAACACCACTTACAACGACCGTAGCGGCAGCAACTACCTGTTCTCGGAAAACCTCGACTTTACCAGCACGCCGGAGTCGCGGCGCCTTACCGACCAGTACGCCCGCCTCGACCAAGTAGGTTGGAACTGGAACGCCTCGGCCGTTTACACCGAGCCCATTACCCTTAAGAGCCAGCTGCAGCTGAACTACACCTTCGGCTACACGCCCAACGACTCGGACCGCAAGACTTACAACTTCGACCCGAGTACCGGCCGCTACACCGCCCTGAACACGCCGCTGAGCAACGTGTTTCAGAGCAGCTACACCACCAACGCCGCCGGCCTAAGCTACCGCTACAACGACCAGCAGCTGCAATGGATGGTGGGCGCTTCGGTGCAACAAGCGGTGCTGCGCAACGAGCAGGAGTTTCCGCAGGCGGCCATTACGCGCCGCACCTTCCTGAACGTGCTGCCCAATGCCATGCTGCGCTACAACTTCTCGCGGCAGCAAAACCTGCGCCTCAACTACCGCATGCGCACGCAGGAGCCCAGCATCAGCCAGCTGCAGGAGGTGGTGAACAACTCCAACCCGCTGCAGATTACCACCGGCAACCCCTTGCTGCAGCAGGAGTTTACGCACAACCTGTTTGTGCGCTACTCGGCCGCCAAGCCCGAAAAGTCGACCTCGTTCTTTGCGCTGATTGGCGGCTCGTATACCGATAACTACATCACCAACAGCACGCGCATTGTCGATCGGCCCACGGCCATTGGCGGCGTAATCGTGCCGGCGGGCGGGCAGATTACACGCCCCGTAAACCTGAACCAGCAGTACACGCTGCGCTCGTTTGCCAACTACACCTTGCCGCTGGCGTTTATCAAATCGAACCTGAACCTGAACGCGGGCGCGAGCTACAGCCAAACGCCGGGCCTCGTAAACGAGCAGCTGAACTACAACCGGGCGCCTGGCTTCAACTTTGGCGCGGTGCTGAGCAGCAACATCAGCCCCGAGCTGGACTTCACGCTGTCGTCGAACTCGTCGCAGACGTATGTGCGCAACACCCTGCAAACGCAGACGAATAGCCAATACTTCCGCCAGAACACCACGCTGCGCTTTAGCTGGATCATCACCAAAGGCATCACGCTGCAGTCCGACGTGAACCACATTGCCTACTCGGGCCTCACGGCGGGCTTCAACCAAAACTTTGTGCTTTGGAATGCCAGCCTAGGTAAAAAGATCCTGCCCAAGCAGCAGGGCGAGATTCGCCTGTACGCTTTCGACTTGCTGGGCCAGAACAACAGCATTCAGCGCAACATTACGCCGGCCTACACCGAGGACGTGCGCACCAACATCCTGCAGCGCTACGTGATGCTGATGTTCACCTACAACATCCGCAACTTCGGCGGCGCGGGCGGCCCGGCCATTGATCAGCCGAGCAACCCCGGCCCTGGTGGGTTCGGCCCGGGTGGCCGTCCGGGCGGTTTCCCAGGCGGGCCGCCTCCTGGTGGCGGGTTGTAAGTAGTTCGCTCCTTGCTGTCTTCAGAAACACACTTGCCTAAAAGCGGAGCCGGTAAAATGCACCGGCTCCGCTTTTCGTTTACAGGACCGCTGCCCCTAGGTGGCAGCACATAAAAAGAACATTGGCAGGCCCTAACCGGCCGTGCCGACGCAATTTTTCGCCTACTTTGTAAGCTGAGGGACCGGCGAAATAGCCGCGCAGTGTCGGTTCCGTCTGCTCCGCCTGCTTATGAAAAGACTGCTGCCCTTGTTGCTTTGCCTGCTGCCGTTGCTGGTGGCGGCTCAGAGCGTACCCGTTCCTACCGAAATTCAGTTTGCTGGCTTGCGCCTGCGCCTTACCGATGGTGGGCGGACGGCCGTGCAGCAAAAAGTTGATGCCCTGCGGCGCCACCCCTCGTCGTTTCAGGCGCGGGTAGCCTTGGCCGATGCCGCTTTCCCAATCATCGATCGGGTGCTGCAGGAGGAAGGCGTACCACTCGATTTCCGCTACCTCTGCTTGCAGGAAAGCGGCCTGCAGGGCGATGCGCAGAGCATTCACGACGCGGTGGGCTACTGGCAGTTTAAGCGCGAGGCGGCCTCCGATTTCGGCCTGCTCGTGAACGACCAGGTAGATGAGCGTAAGCACCTGGTAGCGGCCACGCACGGAGCGGCTAAGTACCTGCTCCGCTCGCAACTGATGTACCGCAACTGGCTGAATACCCTGCTCAGCTACAACCTAGGGCCCGGCGGCGTGAAGCCGTACACTTTGCCCACCGACGCCACGGCCACGGAAATGGAGGTATCGGAGAAGACGCACCCCTATGTGCTGACCTTCCTAGCTCATAAGATTGCCTACGAGCCTGCCATTGGGGCCAACCCTCGCCCGGCCATGATGCTGCGCGAATACCCCGCGATTGGCGGCCAATCGTTGGATATGCTCGCGCAGGCCATTCAAACACCGGCAGCCGAGTTGAGCAAGCACAACCGCTGGCTGCTGGCCGCTGCGGTGCCCACCGATAAGTCGTACACCGCGCTGGTACCCGTAACCGATTCGCTGCAATTGCTGGCTATGGCGGTGCAGCAGCGCCAGAATGCCACCAAACTGGTAACCAAGCCCGAAGTAGACCCCACCAACGCCGCCTTCGTTACCGTGAACGGCCTGCGCGCCGTGGTGGCGCTGCCCGGCGAGAGCAAAGAAGACCTAGCCCAGCGCACCGGCATTAAGTTGCGCAAGCTGCTGCAGTACAACGACCTCAAGCCTTTCGATCAGATAGTAGTTGGCCAGCCATACTTCGTGCAGAAAAAGCGCGACAAGGCCGCCGTGGAGTACCACGTTGCCCAGCCCGGTGAGAGCGTGGCGTCGGTGTCGCAGAAGTACGGCATGCGCAGCAAGGCCATTCGGAGCAAAAACCGCATGGCCGCCAACGAGCAATTGCAAACCGGCCGTGTGCTCTGGATGCAGCACACCCGCCCGCGCGAGGTAGCCGTGGAGTACGTAAAGGATACCAACGGAGCCGTTGCGGCAGCCCTGGAGCGCCCCACCGGCAGCACTGCGCCTGCTGAGCCAGCACCTGCAGCACCAGCTACCGCGCCCAAACCTGCTCCGAACAAACCTGCCTCAGCCAGCCCAGCCCCGGCTACTACAGCCAGCAAGCCTGCTCCTACGCAGCCGGTGCAAGACGAGCCCGCATTGGCCGATGCCGGTACGGAAGCCGCCGACTCAAACCTGGAGAACATCAACGATGTAGCCGCACCCGACTCGGCCCCCGTAGCAGCGCCGGCTGAACCGATGCCGGCCAAGCAGCCCGATTTAGCCAGCACTACGCCGGCCACCAGCAAAGGCTTACCGCCTTCAACCCCAGTAGCCGATGAGCCGGGAGCTGACGCGCTGGAGGAAGAACCCGTGGCAGTTGCCGCACCCGCAGCACCTAGCCGCCCTGCTGCCACTGCTCCGCCCGCGAGCAAGCCTGCGCCGGCTACCCCAACCCCAGCAGTGCCTGCTCCTGTAGCCACTAAGCCCACTACTGCAGCCTCTACACCTGCTGTTACAGCCGAAAAGCCAACTACGGTGCCTGCTCCGAAACCCACAGCACCCGCTGCTACGCCGGCTCCTACGGTAGTGGAAGCTGTTCCAGCTTCAGGCCTACACACGGTTCAACCTAAAGAAAACGTGTACTCAATTGCCCGCCGCTTCGGTATTCGGCCGGCTGATATCGTTGCCTGGAACAACTTGCCCCCTAGCCCTTCGCTGCTGATAGGCCAGGTTATTCGGGTAGCGCCGCCGGCAGTTGGCGCTACAGCTTCGGCGGCGCCGGCTACCACCCCGGCCAAACCTGCCGCTACTCCTGCCGCTGCCTCCAAGCCAACCACGGTGGCCACTTCGGCACCTGCTCCGGGCCCAGCGGCTGCGGGAACCATCAAGCATACGGTAGCGCCAGGCGAGTCGATGTATGGCATTTCGCGCAAGTACGGTGTCACCATCAAAGACATTATGGAGTGGAACGGCAAGCCCGATTTCAACGTCCGCCCCGGCGAAGTACTGGTGGTAAAACCAACCAAGTAGCCTTGGTTGCTTCTTTAATAACAACTGGCCGCTCCTACCTAGGGGCGGCCAGTTGCCTTTCACACCCCTAGGTGAGAATCAACGATGTGGTGCGAGGCTGGCACCTACGCCCCCAACGAGTTACCGTACCATTCGCCAGCATCAGGAATATCCGCGCACTTAGTTTGCCCTAGGTTACTGAGGCGAGGCACAACCAGTGCCTGGTGACAGCCGCAATCAGCCCCGACGCCATAACCAATAAGCTACACCAAAAAATAGGCTACGAACAGACGAGTGCCCACAGTACAGCCACACGGATCAGAACCTCAGCGGTGTTTTTATATCTTGATGCCCATATATCCACCACTAACGCCCCATTGCTCGATGATTCGTTTACTATGTATTGCAATTCTTTCGTTGGCCACGGTTCTGTTGGGAACTGCCCAAACCACCAGCCTCGAAGCTCAAGTAAATCAGTACTTCAACGATTACATTGCTCGGATGGAGCCGGTGTACCGCGCCCCAACTGATGCAGCGGCCATTGCCCTCATCGACAAAGTCATTAAAGACTTTACGCCCCGCCGCAACGCACTAGGCAAAAGCGTTGATCAGTGGCTGGCAACTGCTAGCCCCGCGCAGCAGAAAGCCGCCATCATGCGCATGCAAAAAGCGCCTTGGGTCGAGCGGTACGGCAATATGGTAGCCTCGCCGCAGCTCATGAAGTTTATGGATCGGGAAAAGCAAAACCCACAGCTGAAAGCTGCTTCCGCCCGCCTGATGGCCGCCAAACTTTACTCCGCTGGTTCGCTTTCAAGCGCTACTATCCTCAAAAAACAGTCTCCTGACAGCGAGGAGGAAGATGATGCTGCAACCGAATAGCATTTCCTAGTTTGGCTGATGGCCTTAAGTTCTGGCAAAAGGATGGCTCGAAAGGCCATCCTTTTTTGTTCTTACCAATACAGAAAAACTAGCGCCGTCGCAACGTTTCCTTTCCCCTACCCCAGCGGTAACTTTACCTGCTGTTTGGCGCCCTAACGCGCTAAGCCCTGCTTGCAATGCCAACGTTCTCTCACCTCCACTGCCACACCCAATACTCCCTGCTCGACGGCCAAGCCAGCATTTCGGCGCTGATGAAAAAAGCGCAGAAGGATGGCATGCCCGCCGTGGCCCTCACCGACCACGGCAACATGTTTGGGGCGTTCAACTTTGTGGCCGAGGCCAACAAGTACAACGTGAAGCCCATTGTGGGCTGCGAGTTTTACTTGGTAGAGGACCGGCACAAGAAGTCGTTCAGCCGCGAAAAAGGCGAGCGGGACAACCGCTTTCACCAGTTGCTACTGGCCAAAGACCAGGCCGGTTACCAGAACTTGGCCAAGCTCTGCTCCATGAGTTACATCGAGGGCGTGTACTCCAAGTACCCGCGCATCGATAAGGAGTTGCTGCTGCAGTACCACGAGGGCCTGATTGCTACCTCGTGCTGCATCGGCGCCGAAATTCCGCAGGCGTTGCTGTGGAAATCGGAAGACGAAGCGGAAGAAACCCTGAAGTGGTGGCTCGATGTGTTCGGCGAAGACTACTACATCGAGATTCAGCGCCACGGGCTGATGAACATCGACAACACGGGCAAAAGCCAGGAAGACCTGAACCAAACCCTGTTGAAATGGGCCAAGAAGTACAACGTTAAGGTTATCTGCACCAACGACTCGCACTACGTCGATCAGCAGGACTTCGCTCCGCACGATTTGCTTTTGTGCGTGAATACTGGCGAGGAGCACAGCATCCCGGTGGGCGACTTCCAGACGAAATACTTCCGGTTGATTTCGGGCGAAAACAAGGTGGTTTACGACCACCTCGACAACCTGCGCCCCCTCGCCGGCTCCGACGACCAGGTGCGCCGCCAGCTCATGCGCATCGACGAGGAGTTGCAAATGCCCAAGCCCAAGTCGCGCTTCGGCTTCCCCAACGACCAGTTCTACTTCAAGTCGCAGGAGGAAATGAACGCGTTGTTCGCCGACGTGCCGGAAAGCGTGGACAACACGAACGAAATCGTTGACAAAATCACGCCGCCGAAACTGGCGCGTGACATCCTGTTGCCCAATTTCCCGCTACCAGCTGGCTTTGCCAACGCCGACGAATTTCTGCGCGAACTGACCTACGTGGGCGCGTTCGGACCGAGTGCGGGCAAGGGCATCGTGACGATGACCAAACCGCCGCGCTATTCAGAGCGCACGCCTGAAATCGAGGAACGGCTGGAATACGAGCTGCGCATCATCCAGACGATGGGCTTTGCGGGCTACTTCCTCATTGTGCAGGATTTCATCAACAAAGGCCGCGACATGGGCGTGGCCGTGGGCCCCGGCCGTGGCTCGGCGGCGGGTTCGGCGGTGGCCTACTGCGTGGGCATCACCAACATCGATCCGATTAAGTACTCGCTGCTGTTCGAGCGTTTCCTGAACCCGGAGCGTGTGTCGATGCCCGATATCGATATTGACTTCGACGACGTGAACCGCCAGCGCGTGATTGACTACGTGGTGGATAAATACGGCAAAACGCAGGTGGCCCAAATTATCACCTTCGGCACTATGGCCGCCAAGTCGAGCATCAAGGACGTGGCGCGGGCCATGGAGCTGCCCCTGCCCGCTACCAACGAGCTGGCCAAGATGGTACCCGAAAAGCCCGGGACCACGCTGGCCGGCGCCTTCGCCGAAAACCAGGAACTGGACATGATCCGCCGCGACGACGCGCCGGACAACTTGCGCGGGCAGATTCTGCGCCTGGCCGAGAAGCTAGAGGGCTCGGTGCGTAACACCGGCATCCATGCCGCCGGTGTTATCATCGCCCCCGACGACATCACGAAGTACATCCCGGTTTCGACGTCTAAGGACTCGGACCTGCTCGTGACGCAGTTCGACGGCAAGGTGATTGAGTCGGCGGGGATGCTGAAAATGGACTTCTTGGGCCTGAAGACGCTCACGATCATCGTGGACGCCCTCACGCTGATCAAGAAGAACCACGGCGTCGACATCAACATCGACGACATTCCGCTCGACGACCCCAAGACGTACGAACTGTACCAGCGCGGCGACACCATCGGCACGTTCCAGTTCGAATCGGAGGGCATGCGCATGTACCTCAAGGACCTCAAGCCCACCAACATCGAGGACCTGATTGCCATGAACGCCCTGTACCGCCCGGGCCCGATGCAGTTCATCCCGAACTTCATCAACCGCAAGCATGGGCGCGAGGAAATTGAGTACCCGCACGAACTGCTGGAGCCTATCTTGTCCTACTCGCAGGGCATTATGGTGTACCAGGAGCAGATTATGCAGACGGCCCAGATCCTGGCCGGCTACTCCCTAGGTGGCGCCGACTTGCTGCGCCGCGCCATGGGTAAGAAGGACATGAAGAAGATGGCTCAGGAGCGGGAGAAATTCTGCAAAGGGGCCAAAGAGCTGCACAACATCTCGGAGAAGAAGGCCAACGAGGTGTTCGACGTGATGGAGAAGTTTGCGGCCTACGGCTTCAACCGCTCCCACTCCGCTGCTTACTCGGTAGTAGCTTACCAAACGGGCTACCTGAAGGCTAACTACCCCGCCGAGTACATGGCCGCCGTGCTGACGAACAACATGTCGGACATCAAGAAGGTGACCTTCTTTATCGAGGAAGCCCGCCGCCAAGGTGTGCAGGTACTCGGCCCCGACGTGAATGAATCGGTACTGAAGTTCAATGTAAACGAGAAGGGCCAGATCCGTTTTGGCATGGCCGCCGTGAAGGGCGCGGGCGAGTCAGCCATCGAGAACATTGTGGCCGAACGCGAGAAAAAAGGTCCGTACTCCGACATTTTCGACTTTGCCAAGCGCGTGAACCTGCGCGCCGTAAACAAGAAAACGTTTGAAAGCCTGGCCTTGGCCGGGGCGTTCGACTCGTTTGAGCGCTACCACCGCCGGCAGTTTGTAGAGGCGCCAGCCGGCGACCAGCACCTCATCGATAAGGCCGTGCGCCTAGGTCAGCAACACCAAGCCGACCAGGATTCGGCCCAGCAGAGCTTGTTTGGGGGCGGCGCGTTTGGCGCTGTGGCCATGCCGTTGCCCAAGGTGGCCGACATGGAGCCCTGGCCTGCTACCGAGCAGCTGCGCCGCGAAAAGGAAGTGGTGGGTTTCTACCTCTCGGGCCATCCGCTCGACGACTTCAAGCTGGAAATTGACTCGTACTGCACGTGCGGACTCGACAAGATCGAAACGTATAAGAACCGCGACATTACGGTGGCAGGGCTAATCTCCAACGTGATGTTCAAGACAACCAAGACGGGTCAGCCGTTCGTGTCGTTCAACGTGGAAGACTACGATTCGAGCATCAACCTGGCCTTGTTCCGCGACGATTACACGAAGTTCTCGAGTATCATCAACCCGCGCAACTACGACAAGGAGCAGATTCCGCCCATGTTCATCCGGGGCAAATACGCCCAGCGTTTCCGCGACTCCGATCAGTACGAGTTCAAGATCATGACCATGGAGCCGCTGTTCAACGTGGCCGAAAAGCTGGCCAACGGCGTGCGCGTGCAGCTTGATCTGCGCACCATCACGGAGCCTTTTATGGACCGCTTTATGGCCGCCGTAGAGGACTGCGCGGGCTCGAAAAAGCTGGAAATCAAGTTTGCCGAGCCGCACGAGCACCTCACGGTTGATACCTACTCGCGCCGCTACCGCATCGAGCCTAAGTCGTTTATCTTCCGGATGCGCGAAATGGAGATTGATGCCTGCCAACTGATTTGAATTGCCGGAGGCTTATAGTCGAACTTTCGCGGAGCTTCCATGTTTGACATCCAATCTGCTACCTTGCACGCCCAACTCGCGTAAGCAGATTAGTTAACCTAGGCACTCACTTTCTTAACCCGCATAAGACAATGGGACACAAAGCCATTGAAATCACCGACGCCAACTTCGACGAAATCATTAACTCCGATAAGCCTGTATTGGTAGACTTTTGGGCTGAATGGTGCGGCCCCTGCCGCATGGTAGGCCCGGTAGTAGAAGAACTAGCTGGTGAGTACGAAGGCCGCGCCGTGATTGGCAAAGTTGACGTAGACGCCAACCCGCAAACTTCGATGAAGTTCGGTATCCGCAGCATCCCTACGCTGCTGGTGTTCAAGAACGGGCAGGTAGTTGACAAGCAAGTAGGCGCCGTGCCCAAGCATGTGCTGGCCCAAAAGCTGGATGCACAGGTAACTGCCTAAGGCAGCCCTAGCCCAAGCAAAGCGGGCCCGCTACCTAGGTAGCGGGCCCGCTTTGCTTTTACTCCCAATTGGCACGCGCCTCTACGGGCGGCGTGGGCGGCGGCTTGGGCCCACCGAATAAGTTGAACTGTGGCGCGAAGTAAATGGGTACGGTGTAGGTAAAGCTGGTGGGCACGTTGTACTCGCGTCCGGGCCGAAACCTAGGCAAGCTTTCTACCACGCGTTTGGCTTCTAAGTCGGCTTCGGGCGAGAGGCCACGCAGCACGCGCACCTGGCCTACGCGGCCGTCTTCGCCCACGGTGTAGGTTACGTACACCTTGCCGGTAATGCCTTTGCGGCGGGCGTCTTTGGGGTAATTGGTATGCTGAATAAGGTATTCCACCAAAGCTTGCTCACCGCCCGGAAACTCGGGGGCCTGACGGCGCCGAACCATGCCGTCGGAGCGGCTGCCATCTTCGTTGAACAGCGTAATGCTAGCCGCTTGCCCAATTTGCTCTACGGCGGCGGGCTGGCCCGAGCTATAGTAATAGCGCCACTCGCCGGTTGGCTGGTTTTCGTGGTACATGCCGGTGGATCGGCGCTGCCCGTTGCGGTGCACGGTTAGCCAGCGACCGGTACGCTCGCCGTTGTGGTACTCGCCCCGCTCCTGTACTTTACCGTCTTCGTACCAAGCTACGTACAGTCCATTGGGCTGATCGTTCTGAAAAGGTACTTGGCTAGCTTTGGTACCGCTTGGGTAATAGGTAGTAAACAAGCCACTCCGCTTTGGCGGTTCAAGGCTCTCAAGATATCCGCGCAACAGCAAGGTGCCATTCAAGGCATACTCCCGTATGGGGTAAAGGCCATTTTCGGGTTGCTGCTCCACTACCCGGTAATGGGTAGCGCTATCGGGCACGGCTTCCTGATTTTGCTCGTTCAGGTACACAGCCGGCAAGCTCTGGGCCTCGGCAGCGGAGGCTCCGCATAAAAGCAGCAACGCAGCAAGCAAAGCTTTCATGAGCAGGGCAACAGTTCCGAAATATACGTCAGCGGCAACAAAGAAAAAGTCACTCACCACGGTTTTTTACAAAAAGAACGTCGGCCGTGGCGCCACCCACGGCCGACGTCGGGCATCTATTTTTTGGATAAATGCCCTCGCACACTGCTCAACTTCGTCTCCACCTGCACGAAGTTGAGGCTGTAGTGCAATCTTGTTACGGGAAGCTGAAACGGCTTGCTTCCTCCCCTATTATTGATGCTTTGGCAACCCCTGCAATGCTTATTAGGCGTGCGCGGCGGCGATGCGTATTGCTGACAATCAGCTGTTTTTTGCGTTGAACTTTACCAGCCGCTCGGCTCCTTACCCTCATTGCGTTGGCATTGCACCTAGGCGTACGAGTTGGCTCATGGCATGGAACGTTTTGCTCATCGAAGTGAGGCTTTGTTATGTCAAGGCTGTTCCACCTACTGTTAGCAACAAGCGGTATGGCTCCGCAACAACTGCCGTTAGTGAGTTGGGCATACGCCTGACCATTGTTGCAATAATCCAACAACGTTTTGCTTACTGGCTGTACCTGTGCCGCTGCAGCACCTAGGAACCCATGCAAAGGCTTACAGGCAGTCTGGCTCCTGGCGGGAACCTGGCTATTGCCATGAGCACAGCTGATGTAAGCAGACCGCATACGTTTGTTGGTAAGGCAACACCACCCTGCTCCAGTCCGCTGAGGCTGGGTGCGAGTTGTCACTTGTTCAATTTTTTGTAATAATAATACTATGTATGATAACTCATGAATCTTATTATCTTTTTTCTAGCTAATTTTCTTAGATGTGCAATAGCTCTGTGCTGAGTGCAACGAAAGGCAAAGCCGGCCCTAGGTTGCTATTCCTAGGGCCGGCTTCGTGGTCTTGGCAGGTTAAAGCAATTGGATAGGGCGGTTAAGCGTCTCCTCGAGTGAAATAAGGGTTTCGGTGCGTTCGATGCCTTCTATCAACTGAATCCTGTCATGCAGTACATCGCGCAGGTGCTGGGTGTCGCGGCAAACCAAGCGGGCAAATACGCCATAAGCGCCCGTAGTGAAGTGGATGCTTACTACTTCGGGTATATCACGAAGCTGCTCGGCCACGCTGTTATATACCGAACTCTTCAGCAAGTAAATGCCCAAAAAGGCATTTACGCCGTAGCCAAGTTTGGCATAATCGATTTTCAGCGTGGCACCCCGAACAATACCTAGCTCTTCGAGGCGCCCCATCCGCACGTGCACCGTGCCCCCCGATACATGTACCCGACGCGCAATTTCGGTATAAGGCATCTTGGCATCCTCGAGCAGAAGTGCCAATATCTTCCGGTCGGTGTCATCAAGTTCGTAATTACGAGACATCTTATCGGGTTTAACTTGCGAGATTTTCAAGAGAACGAACTAAAAGTGAAGAAGTATGTAAATGTTCGTCATATATGATGTTAATATTTTACCTATTACGCAGCTGCTTTACATTTGTGATAATGAAACGCAGCCGGCGTTACAAACTTTGTAGAGCAACGCAAACCTGCTAGGCCAAACGCCGAAAAAGTGCTGAGCGAGGTGCCCCTGCTGGCCTTAATGCCCGCTTGCGAAGGTGCAACTCCTTCGGCTACAACTAGGGTGGAACCGGTGAAGAGGAAACTTGCGGGGCGTATCTGGGTGGGTACGTCCTGTTCTAGAGGCGGCATCTGGGTGGGTGCCGCCTTTTTTTTGCCCATACCTAAGCCTATCTTGGCTCGAAATAAGGGCTCTGAAGAAGCTAAACCAGGCAGCATGGATGACACGCGGGTAAACGCGCTAAGTGTGCCTAGCGCGTGCTTTGGCGCTGCAAAACTCCAAATGTTTCCGGCTTTGCCAAACATTCGGCCAAACTGAGCACCACAATTTGTTGGTTTTTGGGTGGCGGTAGCGCCAATAGAAAAGCCGCCGTTCTGGCAAACTTGCTCAGGAACGACGGCTTTTCTGTGGTGCATAACGTGGGCGGCTTATTTGTAAATGAGCACTTCGCTTTGCCCGTTTGCCTTGATGTAGCCGCGGTACATGCCCTCGGAGTTAAAAGGCATGGTAATGTTGCCTTGCCGATCCAGCCCGATGAGGCCACCGTCGCCGCCCAATTGCGCTACCTTATCGATGGTGGCTTGCGCCGCTTGCTGCAACGGCTGCTTGCCGTACTCCATCCGGGCGGCAATGTCGCGGGCCACTGTGGCCCGGATAAAGTACTCGCCCCAGCCCGTGCACGATATAGCGCACGACTGGTTGTCGGCGTAGGTGCCGGCGCCGATAATGGGCGCATCGCCCACGCGGCCGAAACGTTTGTTGGTCATGCCGCCGGTGCTGGTAGCGGCGGCGAGGTTGCCGTACTGATCGAGGGCCACAGCACCTACGGTGCCGTATTTGCGGCCCTCCGTAAATATGGGTGGCTCCAAGTAGCTCTGCGGCTTCCCTCCTGCTTTCTGCTTCGCCTTTACTTTCTTCGACTCAGTAGCCGGGGCAGCGGGCTTGGTAGGCGTGTTCAGCTGATCGGGAACGGCGCCTTGCTCTTTGGCAATGGCTTTCTGCAGCTGGTTGTAGCGCGCCTCGGTGTAGAAGTAGTTGGGCTCAACAATCTGCAGGCCTTTCTCCTTAGCAAACTGCTCGGCACCTGGGCCTACCATCATCACGTGCTCCGACTTCTCCATTACGGTACGGGCAGCCGTAATGGGGTTGCGCACTACGGTTACGCCTGCTACCGAACCCGCTTTAAGGGTTTTACCATCCATAATGGAAGCATCGAGCTCGTTGCGCCCATCGTGGGTGAAAACGGCGCCTTTACCGGCGTTGAACAGTGGTGAGTCTTCCATCACGCGCACGGTAGCTTCTACTGCATCGAGCGAGGTACCGCCCTTTTGCAGCACGCCGTAGCCCACCTGCAGGGCTTGGTTCAGTACCTCGCGGTAGGCTTTCTCCTGCTCGGGCGTCATGTTAGCGCGCGTGATGGTGCCGGCTCCGCCATGAATTACTAGGGTAATGCGGCTAGGATCGGCAGTTGAGGTAGCCGATGCGGGCTTGCCGGCCGTCGCGGTCTGGGCCTGCGCGCTTCCCCCTAGGTGAAGCAGCGCCAAAGGCAGCAGGTACAGGAGCTTTTTCATGGCAGGCAATTAACGAAGGCGAACGAAACTTTACTAACGAGCGGCTACCGGCGCTGCAGCGCGGTGGCGTGCCAAGCCAGCATCTAAGAACTCCACGAAACGCGTCGCATCCGATTCGTAGGCTTTGGGCTCAACCAATTGTTGGCCATCGGGCGAGAGCAGCACGTAGTACGGCTGGGCATTGGCCCCAAAACGGCTGATTTCGAAATCGAGGTTTTGCTCGCCGATAGACTTTTTCTGGCGGCCGTCGCGCTGCGAGGTAAACCATTCCGATTCGGGCAGTTCAGTTTTATCGTCAACGTACAGCGCTACTACCACAAAATCGTTGCGCAGGCGCTGCAACACCCTAGGGTCGGCCCACACGGAGGCTTCCATCAGGCGGCAGTTGCCGCAGTTGTGGCCGGTAAAGTCGACAAATACAGGTTTGTTTTGCTGCTTGGCGCAGGCCAGGGCTTGCTTCAGATCAAAATAACCCTGCAGATTATGCGGCAACTCCAGAAAATCGGCGTGGCGTGGCGTTTCGCAGAGGGTGTTGGCGGTGGCGCTTACTGGCATAGCGGTAGCACCGGCCGCAGGCGCTGCCAACGAAAAATCGTGGCGGCTGGGCGGCGGCACCAGCGCCGATAGCGCCGGTAGCGGCGCGCCAAACAAGCCGGGCAGCAGGTACAGCATAAAGGTGAGCGATACGCCGGCCAACAACAGGCGGGGTACGCTTACGCGGGTGCTTTCGTCGTCGTGCGGCAGACGGATGAAGCCCAGCAGGTAAAGGCCCAGCAGCAAAGCCAGCACCGCCCAGATGGCAATAAATACGCCGCGCGGTAGCAGGCCCCAATGGTACGAGAGGTCGGCCGAGCTGAGGAACTTGAAGGCCAGTGCCAGTTCCACAAAGCCCATGGTCACCTTCAGGGTATTCAGCCAGCCACCCGACCTAGGCATGCTCTTAAGCCACGAGGGGAACAGGGCAAAGAATACAAACGGCAGGGCAAACGCCAGGGCAAAGCTCATCATGCCCAGCGTAGGCCGCAGCAACTCGCCGCCCGCCGAGGCAATAGCCACCGAGCCCACAAACGGCACCGTGCACGAAAACGACACCAGTACCAGCGTGGCGGCCATAAAAAACAAGCCCGACCAGCCGCCTTTATCAGCTTGCCGATCGACGGAGTTTACCAGCCCAGAGGGCGCCTGAATCTCGAACAAACCTAGGAAGGAAAGCCCAAACAGCACGAAAATGGCAAACGAAATAACGTTGGGCAGCCAGTGCGAGCTGATGACGTTGGCCGCATCGGCCCCGAGCAACACGCTCAGCAGCACGCCCGCCGTGGTGTAGATGGCAATAATGGAGAGGCCGTACACCAACGCTTTGGCAATGCCTTGTGCCCGCGAGCCGCTGCTGTTGGTGAAGTACGATACCGTCATGGGTAGCATGGGGTACACGCAGGGCATTAGCACCGCCAGCAGGCCGGCGCCAAAAGCCAGCAGCATGTATTCGAGCAGCCCCAGGGTAGCTTGTGGGCTGGCCGCAGGCGCACCAACGGCCGCCACTTCTGTAGCAGGCGCCGCGGCTGGTGCCTCGGCCGAAACAGCCGCCGGAGTATCGGGCGCAGTGGCAGTAGCCGGCGCCGTAGCTAGGGCCACCGAAGCAGTGTCGGGGGTTGCAGCTGGGGGCGTAGTGGCTACGCTTGCAGGGGCGGCGGTGCTGGGTACGGCAGTTGCGGTCGGGCTTTTGGTAGCCGGCGCGGCAGGTACGCTGGCCGGTGCGGCGGCAGTACCCGTTACCTCAATGGGCCCAAAAGTGAGCGAGTTGTTGCCGGGGATGCAGCGGCCATCGGTTTCGGTGCAGCTCTGATACTCGGCATCGGCCTTGATGCTGATGCTGCCGGGCTGCAGCAGGCGGATGCGCTGCCGAATCTGGCCGGTGGTTTCGAAATACGTTACGTCGCCCTTAAATACTGTATCAAATTTCTTTTTGGGCGACACGGATTTAGGCGCCCCTATCACCTCGTAGGCCGGCGACTTGGCCCAGCTGAAGGTGAACACCGTGGGCCCTAGGTCGGGGTCGAAATCGGTGGCGTAGAGGTGCCAAGTGGGGTCGATTCGGGCGTTGACGATGAGCTCAAGCTCGTCGCCTACTTTGGCCGTGGACTTGCTCACGGCTGTGCTGAGCTTGGTGGGCTCCAGCACTTGGGCCGTGGTGGCCGTGCCCCAGAGGAGCAACAAAGCCAAACTTAGCCAGGAGGTTAATCGCAAAAACATAGGGCAGTCGGAATTTCCGAAGAAGAAACAAAGTTACGCCAAGCGTTGCATCCTACCCGTGCGGGCACGTCGCCCGAACCGCTTAGCCGGATTCTCGTACTTTTGTTACATACAGAGACCCGCCGCGGGTGCCGGTCGGCTCTGGATTTATGGGCTTAAACATCCTTTGGACGCTTCTGTTGGTTCTCGCTAACGGCTTTTTTGTAGCCGCCGAGTTTGCCATAGTTAAGGTCCGTCTGTCACAGATAGAGTTACGCGCGCAGGATGGCAACCGGTTTGCCAAACTTACACTGCGCCTTGTTCAGAACCTCGACGCCTACTTGTCGGCCACGCAACTGGGCATTACGCTCGCTTCGCTGGCCCTAGGTTGGGTGGGCGAAGATGTGGTGGCCGAAATTGTAGTGGCTACCATGCACAGCCTCGGCTACGACCTAACGCCTGCCGCTGCCCACAGCATTGCCTTGCCGGTTTCGTTTGGCCTGATTACGCTGTTACACATTGTGCTAGGCGAGTTGGTGCCAAAGTCATTGGCTATTCAGCGCTCCGAAACGGTAAGCTTGGTGGTAGCTGGTCCGCTGCAGGCGTTTTACTACGCCACCTTCCCGCTGATTTGGGTAATGAATAAGATCAGCAACGCCATTTTGCGCTTGTTCGGCATTCAGCCCGCTGGGGAGCACGAAGTGCACACGGCCGAAGAACTACGCTTGCTCATCGATCAGAGCAAGCAAAGCGGCGAAATCCAGGAATCGCAGCACGAGCTGATCGAGAACGTGTTCCAGTTCAACGACCGGATGGTGAAGCAAATCATGGTGCCCCGCACCCGGATTTCGGCCATCGACGTGAGCTGCTCGCAGGAGGAAATCGTGGAAGCTGCCTTTAACGAGGGCTACTCGCGCATTCCGGTGTACGAGGACAATATTGATAACATCGTGGGCATCCTGTACGTGAAGGACATGTTTGCCCTCATTCGGCGCGGCGAAGACATTAATCTAGCCAAGATCATGCGGCCGGCATTCTTCGTGCCCGAAACCAAAAAGATCAACCGCTTGCTGCGCCAGTTTCAGCGCAAGCACTTGCATATGGCCATCGTGTCCGACGAGTTCGGCGGGGTGTCGGGTATCGTCACCATCGAGGACATTATGGAGGAGCTAGTAGGCGAAATCCAAGACGAGTACGATAACGAAGTACCCGTGGTGGAAAAGGTATCGGAGCTGGAGTACCGCGTAAACGCCGCTACCGCTATCAGCGACGCCAACGAGTTTCTGCCCTTTGCCTTGCCCGAGGGCGATGATTACGAAACCGTAGGTGGCTTGGTGAACGTGATTTACGGCACCATTCCGGAGGTTAGCGACGTAGCGGTGTTCGAGAACTATGAGTTTCGCATTCTCAACCGCTCGCGCCGCGCCGTAGAACTGGTGCAGCTGCGGGTGCTGGAGCCCGCCGAGCGCGAAGCCGCCGGCGAGATGCCTAACATGGAGGAATAACGACCTAGGTGGTACGACACGCAACACGGCCCGGCAACTGCAGTTGCCGGGCCGTGTTGCGTTTACGGCTTAGCTGGCCGGCTGCTGCTGCTCAGCTCTGTCGTCGAACCAGCTGGCATACATTGCATAATTGTCGGCGGTGCGGCTCATGTTCTGGGTTTGCTGTTCCGTAACCGGCTTGATTTTCTTGGCGGGCACGCCGGCGTAGAGGTAGCCCGGCTCGCAAATGGTGTTTTCGAGCACGATGGCGCCGGCGGCAATAATGCAGCCGCGGCCCACTACGGCGTTGTCCATCACGATGGAGCCCATGCCGATGAGCACGTCGTCTTCCACGGTGCAGCCGTGCACAATGGCGTTGTGGCCGATGCTCACGCGCGAGCCGATGGTGGTAGCGGCCCGTTGGTACGTGCAGTGGATTACAGCGCCGTCCTGAATGTTGGTTTTCTCCCCGATGCGGATGCTGTTCACGTCGCCGCGCACCACGGCGTTGAACCACACGGTACAATCGGATCCTAGGTGCACGTCGCCCACAATGGTGGCGTTGTCGGCCACAAAGCAATTAGGGCCGAGTTGCGGGTGTTTGCCCTGTACGGGCAGAATGATGGCGGGCATGAGCAGGGCAGAAAAATGATACGTTTACCGAAGGAAAACCAAATGTAAATCGGCTACCCCTAACCCGTACCCATGGCCATGTCGCAGCAAGCCCTGCCCCCGCCTCCTAGCGGCACCAGCGAGTACACCTTTACTGAGCAGCAATCCTTTCTGTGCCATTGGTGGTGGCTGATTTTGCTGCTGGGCGCCCTTACCGTTGGGCTAACTGTGTTGCTGAAACCGCTTCCGCTAGGTGCCCGTACCGCACTGCTTTTTGTGGCGGGCCCACTTACGCTGGGTTTGCTGGCCTGCTTCCGGTTGCAAGTGCGCCTCAATACCGAGGGCATTCGGTACCGATTTTTTCCGCTAGGCTGGAGGCTGATTGGCTGGGCCGAAGTGCAGCAGGCCTACGTACGCAAGTATTCGGCGCTGCGGGAGTACGGCGGTTGGGGCATTAAGGGCTTTTCGCTGAACAACTATGCCTATAACGTGGCCGGCTCCTATGGGCTGCAGTTGGTGCTGCGCAGCGGCACACGCATTTTACTAGGTACCCAACGCCCCGCCGAGCTGCAGCAGGCACTCGAGCGGCTCGGCGCACCCGCCGAGGTGCCAGCCTAACGGGCTAGCATGCGCTTCCAGGTGCCTTTGTACCAGTTGTACTTGAGGGTACTGGGCAGCGCTTGCCAAAAATACTTGCTGGTTTCGACGGCGAAGCTGGGCTGCATGTAGCAGTTGATAGTACAGCCCTCGCACTGCGGCAAACGGCCCTCCAAAGCTGCCAGGGTTTGTACTTCTTCGGAGCGGTAGAGTTCGTGCAAACGCCCTTCAATAGGGAAACTGCGGGTACCTAGGTGGTAACAGGGCAGCACCAGCTCATTGGAGGGCGAAATAACCAGCGTGGTGCTGGCCGCGCGGCACACGGGCGCGGCTACGTGGTTGCCGCCATCGCGCCGCAGATGAATAAACGCTTCGTTGAGGTAAACGCCGGGGCGCTTGCCAAAAGCCGATAGATACTGCAGCTCATCTTCGGTCAGCCGCTCGCCGGTTTCCACGGCGTTGTACTCAAAGGCTGGGTTAATAATGAGCACCAAGCCGTTGGGCTGGGTGATGTCGCGGTACACGGCCTCGAGCTGCTGAAGGTTTTCGCGGAAAACCGTGAACAGGATATCGGGTCGCTCGCCCAGGCTTTTGGCTACCCGAATGCTTTCGAGCACAAAATCGAAACAGGCCACGCCGCGGCCGCGGTCGTGCTGCTCTTTTTCGCTGCTATCGAGCGAAAAGTGCAGCATATCGACTTTGCCGCGTAGTCGCTCCGCGAATTTGGGGTAGAGGAGCCCGTTGGTGGTGACCGTGGTGATGAAGCCTAAATCGTGGGCCAGCTGCAGAAACTCGGGCAGCTGGCGGTGCAGCAGCGGCTCTCCTCCGGTAAAATCAATTACCCGCACGCCCATACGCTTCAGGTCGCGCAGGTTCTGCTCCACATCGGCCAATTGGATATAAGGCGAGGGTTTCTCCCATATGTCGCAGAACGAGCACTTCGCATTGCACCGGTAGGTGACGTAGTAGTTGCACAAAACCGGATGACGAACGAGGCGCATAGGGCAAAGATAGAGGTGCTGGCTCACACTAGCCGTCCGCACGCCCTAGGTGCTTAGTGCAGCTTCTCCCCTTCCCAGCTGCGGGGCACCTCGGCCAGCGCCGCCGCGGTGGCCGGCCCGTAGTGCTCGAGGTAGTAGTTGCACAGGCCTTTGAGCGGACACTTGGGGCAGTTGGGCTTGGCAAAAAAGCAAATGTGCTGGCCCAGCCAATAGTGGTGCTTATGAAAGTTCAGCAAGGCCACCGCATCGGCGGGTAATTGCGCCAGCAGCACTTGGTGCGCCTTTTCCACGGAAGTTTTCGGCCCAATCATGCCAACGCGTTGCGCTACGCGGTGCACGTGCGTATCAACGGGCAACACCGGTTTCTGAAAGTTGAATAGCAGCACCAACGATGCGGTTTTCAGCCCGATGCCGGGCATGTCGGTAAGCCATACCAGGCCTTTTTCGGTGGGCCAGTCGGCCAAAGCATCCAGCGAGTAGGTGCCAAACTCCGTGCGAATCCGGCGCAGGATTTCCTGAATACGCGGCGCCTGCGTATCGGGCCAACGGGTGGTACGAATGGCATGCGCCAGCTCGGCGGTTGGTGCCTGCTCTACGCCGGCCCAATCGCCAAAGGTTTCGAGCATGCGGTCGTAAGCCAATTCCTCGTCGCGGTGGGTAGTGCGGTGCGAGAGCACCGTGCTAATTAGCTCGCGCATGGGCGAGCGGCGCGGCGCAGTAGGCAGCGGGCCGTAGAAATCGTTGAGCACGTGGTGGGCCGTCAGCGTTTTCTCGGCCGCAGGCAATTCGTAGGCGATGGGAAGCGCGGCAATGGGCATGCTCGGTTGTACCGCTAGGCTTGCCGGTGGGTTACACCGATGGCGGCCAAAGCCCTAGGTGTGCAGCTACTGCTCAAACACGAACAGTTCGCCATTGGCTGGGCGGCGGCTGATTTTCGGCCCTCGAAAGCCGCGCCGGAGCAACTCTTGCCGCAGAAAACGCATTACGGCTCCGTGGCTTACAATCAGTACGTTTTCCTGGTGTTGCAAGGCTTCATCGAGGGCGGCGGCAATGCGCTGCTCCACCTGCTGGCGGCTTTCGGGTTGTGATTTGTGGTTGAGCAGCCACGCCACTTGCACCAGCATGGCCCACAAAACCAGCGGCAGGCGCACCCCACTCCTGAACAGCGGCTGTATTTGCACCTCGCGCAGCAACGGCGTCTGCTGCACCTGGCCCTCGAAAATGCAGGCAGCGGTTTGCGCCGCGCGCCCTAGGTTACTGCTTACACAACGGCTCCACGCTACCCCGCCTAGGTTTACTTCGGCTTCTTCGATGCCGGCAGCATCGTACTCGGCAAACCATTGCAGCAACTCCGCCGCCGATACCCGCTGCCACCACACCAATTCCTTCTGCACTTTGAAGTGGCGCACCAAACCCACTTTCATAACCTGTCGGAAAACTAGGCCCCGGCGCGGTATTGCAGCGCCGGGGCGGTTTCAAGAATGCATGCTCTACGGCATGCTTACCGCAAATCTTTGGCTGCTATACTTTGCTCCCACAGCAGCTTGCCTTTGGCGTCATGTATCCGGATTTGCAGGTGCCGATCGGCCAGCGGGCCCGATACATCTACAATGGCAAAGTTGCGCTGCGTAACCAGCGTACCCGCCACCCGGCCGGTGTTGCCCTCTTCGCGGGCACCTAGGGCGGGTGCGCTCGTAAGCGGCGACACGGTAAGGTCGTAGAGTGGGTACCCGTTGGTACGCTCCAAGCGCGTCAGCTCGGTGTGGTGCCGGTCGCCGCTTAAAAAAATTACGCCCGGTATTTTGGCCGCTGTAATAGCATTGAGCAAGCGGCCGCGCTCTTGCTCGTAGTTGCTGTAGTTTTCGAACACCCTGGCGGGGTTGAGCACCTGCCCGCCAACGGCCACAAATTTGAAGGTGGCCGTGCTGCTGGCCAAGGCATCGAGCAGCCACTGCAACTGAGTTTCGCCTAGGTAGCTGGCGTTGGCAGTAGGCAGCTTGTTGGCCGAGCGCAGCCACCGGTCGTCGAGCAGAAAAAACTGCACGTCGTTCCACTGAAACGTGCCCGTAATGCCCCCTCCGCCCTGCTCGTAGTTGGGGTTGGCCCAAAACCGCTTGAAGGCCGCCAGCGTGAGTTGCTTGTGCGCGAAGGAGTAACCCGAATCGTTTGGGCCGTAATCGTGGTCGTCCCAGAGGGCGTAGTTGTGCGCGTGGCCCAACAGCGGCTGCATCTCGGGCAAGGCGCGGGTGTGCGAGTTGCGGTGCCAAATACCGGTGCGGGTGTTCCAGTCGGCTTCGCGCAGGTACACGTTGTCGCCCAGCCACAGCATTAGGTCGGGCTTTTGCTGATCGATGCTCGTAAAGATGTCGTAGTCGCCGGCGTAGGGCACGGGTCGGTCGTAAGCGGCTTCGCTCACGTAGGTGCAGCTGCCCATGGCCATACGGAAGTTAGCGGGGTCTTTGCGCCACTGCCACAGCTCCTGGCTTTGGAACTCCAGCGGATAAGGCCTTGCCACGGGCTTGCGGTTGAGGTACAGCGCATACTCGTAGCGCCGCCCGGGCTGCACTTTGTCGGCTAGCAGATGCGCCGTAAGGCCGCTGACCTCCCCGGTTTCAACTTCGGCGGTTTGGTAACGCTCGTCGGGTTTGTCCTTCTCCCAGTACTCAATGTGCGCTCGGGTAGGTTGGGTTGTTTGCACCCACAGCATTACCTCCCGCATTTCGGAATAGCCCACCATGGGGCCCGAGCGCAGCAGGGCCGCAGCCCCGCGTACTGGTTTTAATTTCGTTGATTTGGTTGTGGTAACTTCTGCGGTTTCGGCCGCAGCAGGAGGAGCTTGCTGCGCCGTAGCAGCACAGGCCGTAAGCACCAACGTGCCCACGCCCCACACCGCCCAACGCCAATGGGTAAGTGTATGCGACATGCGGGTAAAGATAGAAGCGCACGTGCCGGCTGCGCTGCATTATCTTTTGATGAAGCCGACCTGACAGCTGCCGCTCAGGGCACAAAAAATCCGGCGGCTTCCCACCTAGGGAAACCGCCGGATGAGCAACGGGACTGCGGCTATGGCCGGCCCGGCTTAGATCTGGCCTTTTTCGGCAGCTTTCTTCAGCTTTTCGTTGGCGTAGATGGCAACTTCCACGCGGCGGTTCTGACGACGGCCGTCTTCGGTGGTGTTGTCAGCAATCGGCTGCTTCGAGCCGTAGCCTTTCACCTCGAAGCGCGACGACTCTACGCCTTGGTTCATGGCGTAGTTGGCAACAGCTTGGGCGCGGCGCACCGACAGCGGGTCGTTGATGGCATCCGAACCGGTGTTGTCGGTGTGGCCTTCGATCAGTACGTTCGTGTCGCCGTACTTCTTCAGAGTTTCAGCCAGCGTTTGGATGTTGTTCTGAGCAGTCGAGGTCAGGGTCGACGAGTTCTTAGCGAACAGGATACCCGAGTCGAAGGTAATCTTGATGCCTTCGCCTACGCGCTCAACCTTGGCACCGGCCATGTCGCGGCGCAGCTCTTCGGCTTGCTTATCCATACGACGACCGATCAGGGCACCAGCGCCGCCACCTACGGCAGCACCAATTACAGCACCAGCAGCGGTACCTTTTTTACCGCCAATTACGCGGCCCAGTACTGCACCACCGGCAGCACCACCCAAGCCCCCGATGATGGCACCTTTAGCGGTTTTGCTCATCGGTTTTTTGGTAGTCGTGGTTTGCGCCTGCGAGAGCGTGGAGGTCATCAGCAGTACGAATGCCAGCAAAAAGGCAAACGTCGAACGGAGCTTGTTCATGGGTATGGAATTGGGTTGTTGAGTTTCTGAATGTATGCCAGCTTGCAAACTTAATGCGGAGCAAGCTTTTGGAGCTTACCTCCTGGCCTGTTTAGCATAAGGCAACCTCCTTGCCAAAAACAGGCAATCAGGCGAATATTCATTTGCAACGCCTGAATTTCAGCTCTTTATTTTTACTTATTGCTACTGCGTTGATTTACTGGGCAGCATTCTCCAACCAAAGTTTACGAGGCAAACTGTTGGTTGGCCATCGGTTTTTGCCAGGTTCCTGCGCTGTTTTACTGCCGAGCTGAGGGCTTGAACGCGCCGCTAAGCTAAAAGTTGCTGCTAAATCTCAATCAAAAAGGCCACCCTGCTTGCAGGGTGGCCTTTTCAGCGGATGAGGACCTAGGGCAAGGGCCCTTGGGTTAGTCTTTGCGTGTGTACTGTTCGTAGCGCTGCGGGTCTTTCTTCTTGTCCTTCTTGCGGCCGATTAGCGCACCGCCCACGGCACCGGCAGCGCCGCCAACGATGGCACCCGTAGCACGGTCGCCTTTACCAGCAATTACGGCACCCGTTAGGGCACCTGCACCAGCACCTACAGCGGCACCTTTGCCTTTTTTGCTCCAGCCTTTCCGAGGTTTAGAATCTTGGGCCTGGGCCATTTCGGTAGTACCACCCAGCAGCGCAACCGATAGCACGGCGGCAACAATAGCTTTATGAAGTTTCATGGTCGTTCAGTTTTAGAGACACGTCGCTCAGGTTAGAGCATTGACATATCTGGTTTTTATAGGACTCTAAACGAAAAATCCCATACCCTGGGTTACACTATTGTGCAGGTATGTTGCCCAGTATGAACACCGTATGCAAAAAAGAAGGCCGCACCTAGGTGCGGCCTTCTTGGTCAGCAGAATGCTTGGCGGGCAGCTGGCTTACAACTCGCCGCGCTCAGCAGCTTTCTTCATCTTTTCGTTGGCGAAGATGGCAATTTCGACGCGGCGGTTGGCCTGGCGGCCTTCAGCCGTGGTGTTATCGGCTACCGGCTGCGACGAACCGTAGCCCTTGGTGGTTATGCGGCCCGACTCTACGCCTTTGCTCATGGTTTCGTTGGCTACGGCCTGGGCGCGGCGCTCCGACAGCGGCTGGTTGATAGCATCAGAGCCGGTGTTGTCGGTGTGGCCTTCCACGATAACATTTGTGTCGGGGTACTTCTTCAGCACCTCAGCCATCTTGTCGATTTCTTGTACCGAGGCCGCCCGCAAATCCGATTTGTTGGTGTCGAACAGGATGCCAGCATCGAAGGTAATCTTGATGCCTTCGCCTACACGCTCTACACGGGCGTTCTTCATGTCGCGCTGCAACTCCTCGGCTTGCTTATCCATTTTGCGGCCGATAACAGCGCCCGAAGCACCACCCACGGTAGCACCAATGATGGCGCCAGCAGCCGTGCCGTTTTTGCCACCGATTACGCGGCCCAGCACAGCCCCAGCGGCGGCACCGGCGCCAGCGCCGATAAGGCCGCCTTTAGCCGTTTTGCTCATGCCGGTTTTACGCTCGCCCGAGCCATTGCCTGAGGGCAGGTCGTTGCCAGTGCTGGTGCTGCCCGTGCTGCCACCAGCAGCCGGACGCGAAGATTGACACGCGCTGAACAGCATGGTAAATACCATCAGCAGCGCAAGTAGGGATTTGAATGACTTCATGAACGTATGTTTGGAAAGAGTTGAGAGACGTGGCCAGATTGTCTTTTGCCGGTACTTACTGTATTTAGCCCGATAATGTTCGGGCGAATATATAAGCGGGCTAATGTATGCTGCTACTCCGTGGGGTGCCCGTCTGGCCGAACAATGGGTTTAAAGCAGCAAACCCCGCCTGGCTCTATTTGAAAGCCAAACGGGGTTTACCAACAAGCGTGCCGAACTCGACCTAGGCGCGCGTAGCGTCGGCGGGTACCTCGGCGTGGCGCAACATGGTGAGCAGGTCGGTGAGCTTCTGCTTCAGTTGCTTACGATCTACGATGAAATCCAAGAAACCGTGCTCCAGCACGAACTCGGCGCTCTGGAAACCTTTCGGCAGATCCTTGCCGATTGTTTCTTTGATCACGCGCGGGCCGGCAAAGCCAATCAGCGCACCCGGCTCCGAGATGTTGAAATCGCCGAGCATGGCGTACGAAGCCGTAACGCCCCCGGTGGTGGGGTCGGTGAGCAACGAAATGTAGGGCACACCGGCCTCGGCCAGCAGCGCCAGCTTAGCCGAGGTTTTGGCCATCTGCATCAGCGAATAGCCGGCCTCCATCATGCGCGCACCGCCCGATTTGCTGATCATCAGGAACGGAATGCGGTTTTTTCGGGCGTAATCAATGGCACGGGCAATCTTTTCGCCCACCACCGAGCCCATCGAGCCGCCGATGAATTTAAAATCCATGCAGGCCACTACCAGGTCGAGGCCGTTGATCTGGCCATGAGCGGTACGCACGGCGTCTTTCAGGCCGGTGGCGCGCTGCGTGGAGTTGATGCGCTGCGGGTACGGCTTGGTATCAACAAAGTGCAACGGGTCGCCCGACGACAAATCGGCATCGAGCTCCTCAAAACGGTTGTTATCGAACAACACCTCAAAGTACTCGGCCGAGTCGATTCGGTCGTGGTAGTTGCACTTGGCGCACGTGTACAGGAGCCGACGATGTTCGCCCATGTCGCTCACGGTACCGCACTCCGGGCACTTGTACCAGAGGCCGTCGGGGGTCTCTTTCTTCTGCTCCGTGGGGGTGATGATGCCTTTCTCCTGACGCTTAAACCAAGCCATTTGAACGGGGTGTATGGGGTACTTGGTACTGAGTATTTAGACAAAACTACGGCGCCGCGACTTTTTCTCGTCACGGCGCCGCGGTTTTTGTTCGTATTAAGAGGTCAGTACCCGGTTATCTGGTACTGCTTCGGGCGAAGTTGGCAACGGGCGCGGCACCAGGTGCCACCGGGCTACTACCAACAATTTTCCGACCTAGGCCAGCGTAATGCGCTCGTCGAGGTACACATCCTGAATGGCATTCAGCAGGTCGACGCCTTCGCCAAACGGACGCTGGAAGGCCTTGCGGCCCGAAATCAGGCCTTGGCCGCCGGCGCGCTTGTTGATGATAGCCGTGCGGATGGCCTCTTCGCGGTCGGTGGCGCCTTTGCTTTCGCCGCCCGAGTTGATGAGGCCAATGCGGCCCATGTAGCAGTTGGCCACCTGGTAACGCGCCAGGTCGATGGGGTTCTCCGACGACAAGGTGTCGTACATGGCCTTGTGCGTTTTGCCGAACTTCAGCGTCGAAAAGCCACCGTTGTTTTCGGGTAGCTTCTGCTTGATGATGTCGGCCCCGATGGTTACGCCTAGGTGGTTGGCCTGGCCCGTGAGGTCGGCCGACACGTGGTAGTCCTTCTCCGAAGTCTTGAAGGAGTTGTTGCGGGTGTAGCACCACAGCACCGTAGCCATGCCCAGCTCGTGGGCGCGCTCGAAGGCAGCTGCCACTTCCTGAATTTGGCGGCTCGACTCCTCCGAACCGAAGTAGATGGTAGCACCCACGGCCGTGGCACCTAAGTTCCAGGCCTCTTCAACCGAGCCGAACATGATCTGGTCGAACTTGTTCGGGTAAGTCAGCAACTCGTTATGGTTGATTTTAACCAAGAACGGAATCTTGTGGGCGTATTTGCGGGCCACCGTACCAAACGTGCCGAAGGTAGTAGCCACCGCGTTGCAGCCACCTTCAATAGCTAGCTTGATGATGTTCTCGGGGTCGAAATACATCGGGTTCGGGCCAAACGAAGCACCGGCGGTGTGCTCAATACCTTGGTCAACGGGCAGGATGCTCATGTAACCGGTACCTGCTAGGCGGCCCGAGTTGTAAAGCTGACCTAGGCTGCGCAGTACCTGCGGCGAGCGGTTGGACTGCAGAAAGCAGCGGTCGATGAAATCGGGGCCAGGCTGGTGAATCTGGTCCTTGGTAATGGTCTGACACTCGTGCTGGAGCAGCGCGTCAACTTCGGCGCTTACCTGAAGGGTGCTCGTTTCCATTGAAAATGGGGTGATAAGGTGGGAATGGGAAATAGAACGATGCCACAAATATATAGGGTGAATCCGTTCTGGCCGGCTGAAAACCTAACGCACGTTCGGCACCCATCGACCACCACATACCACCCTATAAATCAGCCCTAGGTACGTGGGCCCGCCTGTACCCAGGCACTTGCCAGGTGCATTATTCCACGTGCTATTTGGGACTTACTGACGCTAAAAAAGCTACCTTGCCATGGCCATATGTTCGGCCCGAAAGCCGACATGTTTTGCACAATTTTGTCTGTGAAGAAGTCAACCTCTCCCCTGCTGCTGGCCGCGCTATTGGCAGCTAGCACGGCGCTGCCCAGCTGCGTTGCCTCCAAAAAGTTTGACGACCTGAAGGCCCGCCACGAAGCCACCGAACAAGCCCGCGAATCGGCCGAGCGCCAAGCCCGCGAAGCCGTGGCCGAGCTGAAGAAGGCCAACGAAGAGCTAAGCGCGTTGCGCCTCGAAAACAAGCGCCTCGTGAACGACTCGGCCCAAACCGGCACCATTTTGCGCCGCACCCAGGGCTTGTACCGCGAGCTGAGCGATACGTACGACAAGCTGCTGAAGAACAACGAGAAGGTGTTGGCTAACAAAAACGCCGATTACCAAAAAGTAGCGCAAGACCTAGCCCGCCGCGAGGCCGAGCTGGGCGACCTAGCCAACAACCTGAATAAGAGCCGCAACGAGATTGACAAGCTGGCCTCCGATGTGAAGTCGCGCGAGGCAAAGCTGGCCGAGCTGGAAAAGGCCTTGGCCGAGAAGGATGCCGCCGTAAACGCGCTTAAGGCCAAAGTGAGCAACGCCCTGCTCTCCTTTAAAGCCAGCGACTTACAGGTGAAAGTGAAGGACGGCAAGGTGTACGTGTCGCTATCGGAGCAACTGCTATTCAAGTCGGGCTCAACCAAAGTCGACCCGAAAGGCCAGGAGGCCCTTACCAAACTAGCCGGTGTGCTGAAAGATCAGCGCGATGTGAACGTGGTCGTTGAAGGCCACACCGACAATGTGCCCATCCTGAAAGGCACCGCCGGCATGGCCGACAACTGGGATCTTTCGGCCCTACGTGCCACCGAAATAGCGCGCCTGCTTACGGTAGGTGGCGTGCAGCCCGAGCGCGTTACGGCATCGGGCCGCTCGCAATATGTGCCCGTAGCCAAAAACGACTCGCCCCAGAACAAGGCCCTGAACCGCCGCACCGAGATTATTCTCACGCCCAAGCTCGACGAACTATTTCAGATGCTGGAGTCGAACTCGACGCCAGCGAAGTAGGCCACTTTCCTACCTGAATTCAAGCAAAAGCCCCGACAGAGCAAATCTGCCGGGGCTTTTGGCTAAAACGTGAAACGCTACTTGTGTCGGCTGTACTTGATGGTACTGCGGCCGACCGAGCGAGCTGTTTTCTCGACTTGCCTGAAACTGCTTTTGGCCGGCGACCATTCGAACCCCAAAAATTCGGCGGCAAACTCGGGCCGACCAACTAATCCGTCCATGCGGTAAGTCCCTGTGAGTACCACGCCGCCAGTCATGCGCTCCGCCCGAATGACTAGCGGCCAGCCTTGGCTACCTGTTTCTATGCCGGGCAGTGTCACCAGATGACGGGCATCCAATTCAGCGGTTTCGAAGCCGCGACGACGGAGGTTTTCGGCCATTGCGTAGAGCACCGAATCAGGGGCCGCATTAGTGTACAACAGCACCGCATTGGCTTTCCGAAACGGCTCCGAGCTTTCGGCTGGCTGCTGGGCGTGGATCGGATTCCACATTCCCAACAGCAGACCTAAGAGTAACACGTAAGCACGCATCGTAAAGCTTACCCCAGAGCTTGCGCCAAGTCTTCAATCAGGTCTTCGGCATCTTCAATGCCCACCGACAGGCGAATCAGCGAGTCGGACAAACCGGCTTTGCGGCGCTCTTCGGCCGGAATGCTGGCGTGCGTCATGGTGGCGGGGTGGCCGCTTAGGCTCTCAACGCCACCTAGGCTCTCGGCCAACGAAAACAGCTGGAACTTCTCGAGCACCTGCACGGCATCTTCCACTTTGTCGTCTTTCAGCACGAAGGAAATCATGCCGCCGAAGTCGCGCATTTGCTGGCGGGCCACCTGGTGGTTGGGGTGCGACTCCAGGCCGGGCCAGTACACCTTGCCTACGCGCGGGTGCTGGCGCAGGAACTCGGCCACGGCGCGGCCGTTTTCGCTGTGGCGCTGCATGCGCACGTGCAGGGTTTTCAGGCCGCGCAATACCAAGAAGCAATCCTGCGGGCCGGGGGTACCGCCCGAGGCGTTCTGCACAAAAGCAAGGCGCTGGTGCAGTTCGTCGTCCTTCACGATGAGGGCGCCCATTACCACGTCGGAGTGGCCACCCATGTACTTGGTGAGGGAGTGCATCACCACGTCGGCACCTAGGTCGAGGGGGGTTTGCAGGTAAGGAGTAGCAAAGGTGTTATCCACCACCAGCAGCGCGCCAAACTCGTGCGCCACTTCGGCCATGGCCTTAATATCGATGATGTGCAGCAGCGGGTTGGTGGGCGTTTCGGCCCATACCAGCTTGGTGCGCTCCGTCATGGCGGCACGCACGGCTTGCACATCGTGCATCGGCACGAACTTGAACACGATGCCGTACTTCGCGAAAACCTTAGTGAAAATGCGGTAGGTGCCCCCGTACAGGTCGTTGGTAGCTACTACTTCGTCGCCGGGCTCCAACAGCTTCACCATCGCATCGATGGCGGCCATACCGGTAGCAAAGCACAGGCCGTGCGTGCCGTTTTCGAGCGCGGCCAGGGCGTCTTGGAGTTGCGTGCGGGTGGGATTATGCGTGCGGGAATACTCGAAGCCTTTGTGGTCGCCGGGCGAGCGTTGCACATAGGTCGAGGTTTGGTAAATCGGCGTCATGATGGCCCCCGTGGTTGGGTCGGGGTGCACGCCGGCGTGGATAGCTTTCGTTCCGAATTTCATGCGCTAGTGCTGCAGGTACAGAGCCGCGGGTGTGCGGCAGGCCAAAGTTAAACGAGACAACCTTAAACGAAGAGGCAGCCATTGCGACCGGCTTCCTAGGTGCTTACGACTGGCAACTCAAACGGGCAAGTAGTTGCTTGCAGTCAACGTATTTGCTGGCATACGTTGCACTTCAAGAAAGATTTACCCGAGCGGAAAGCCGAGTTATATTTCAAGAAAGTGAAGGCGCTGCTTGAGTTGGGGACACGGAAGGTGCGGTATCGGTAGCGCGCTGGCCGCTAGCACGCAGCGTACGTAGAGCCTGCCAATACAGCTCAACCATGGCTCCCACAATCAGTAGCGTGAACAAGCCTGCAATGAAGTACTTGTCGAACAACAACACCGTGTACTTCCTCAGCTCCAAGTAGTGCAGAATAGATTCGAGCTGGAGGAAATACGCAATTGAAAGCACCACATACAACCAGTACCGGCGCGTCAGGAACGCGTAGGCTGCCAGAAACAAAATGGCGGGGTGCCAATACCGCTCGTGCATTTGGGTATTGAAGTACGTAGACAGCAACGGAATAATGCCGAAGCTTAGCAGCACCAATGCCAATTCGGAGCGTTCCAACAGCCGATTGGCACGCCAACTCCGCCATGCCAAGGCCAGCAGCGGCAACAGCGCAACGGCCGAGGCGGCCATGAACATCAGCATGCCCCATTGCCGGTACGTGAGGCCATGCGCCACTGCCAGGTCAGTCCAGCTTTCCAGCAATTTCAGCGGGCTGTCGGGTGCAATGATGGTCCAGAGGTTATTGGCGCCCACGTACAGATGCGGGTACATATCGGCCGCATGCAGGTTGATTTGAGCGATGCGTGGGCCGTAGTTTACGGATCCAAACCAAATGAAAGGTGCCAGAATAAGCACCTGCACCACAGCCGCAATGCCTAGCGCGGGTACTACCTGCCGGCGGGCACTGCGCAGCCATTGCGGCAACCACAGCAGCAGCAACGGCGGCAGAAATATGATGGACTGAGCCTTAGTATTGAGTGCCAGCAACAAGCACAGTACGCTCACGACGGTATTGCCACGAAGCGCAAGCAGCACAGCCATAAAACCCAGGAATGTGTAGATGGCGTCGATCTGCTCCCAAGCCAGGGTATTGTACATATACCCCACGTTGAACAGCAGCAGCAACGCAAGCATAAATCGGCGTTCCTTCCCCTTCGCAAGCGACACCGCCGCAAAGGCACCCGCAAAATCGAACAGCAGGGTAAAGCCTTTTAGCGCATGCCGGTAATGCATGATCTTCTCGTGCGTACCCATAAGCTTGGTGTAGAGCCAAAGCACATAAGGGTAGAGAGGATTGTAGTTGACATCCGGAAATTGGTAGATGTTGGGTAACCCCTCCTGCAGGATGTAATCCGACCAGCGCCACCAACAATCTACATCGCCCGAAAAGCCAGCGTGCGGCACCACCAGCAGCAGCATTACAAAGTACAGGAGATACAGCGCCTTGTGCTGATTAGAAAACATAATAATGTAGGCTTTTGAGGCGGCCGCGGTGCACGGCGCAGGCAAGCACAAAGGTAACATTACTGCTCTCGATGCTTAAGCAAGCTCAAATGTTAAAGCCTTACGAGGTGCTCTGCCAATTATCTGCAGATGGCCCTGCACCCGAATGGGGCCTAATACCGCCGGGCCTACTACACGAAATCAAATTTGGGTTTGTCGATGTTGGAAAGGCTTGCCTTTAAAACTTGCGTTGCTTTTCTCCTTGGCTTGTTGCATGCCGCCGTAATGGCCGCTTCAAAACTTGAAGGAAGCGTTTCGGCTTTTCCAATAGCATTCCTTTTGCGCTGCGGTTGCTCTACTTCATCTTCACAAAGTGCATTGCCGCACCTTGGCAAGTACCTTAGCAAGCCCGGTATTGCTCCATTACGTAAGCTGCCCAGCTCACGCATCTGGCGCTGAAACCACCACCATTTTCCGGTAATTCCGTTTTGTTCTGCACGGACCGGCAACCGCTCCGGTCCGTGCTTTTATTATTGTCCTATGCGCATTCTACGCGAACTGCTCCGCACCAATTTCTCAACCCTGTTTTCGATGGGGTTACTAGTGGCGTTACCGGTGGTGGGCAGTTCTTCCCTCAGCTGGGTCCTGTACCAAAACCAGCAACTGTTACAGCATCTTACCGCCTGGCAGATTCTCCTCTACTTTGCCATCATTGCCTTTACCATGGCATTCGCCCTTACCCCTACCACCTTCGTGGCGTTGGTAACGGGTTTTTACCTAGGGTGGTGGGGTTTTCCGGGTATGGTCCTCAGCTACATGCTGGCCGCCATGGTGGGTTACACCGTGGCCTCCAGCCTCGATCATGGCAAGATGATGCGTTTCCTGCACCATTTCCCAAAGGCCGATGCCGTGATGCAGGAGCTTAAAAACGAAAGCTGGCAGCTGATCCTGCTGACGCGAATTTCTCCGGTGCTCCCCTTTGCACTCATGACGTTTGTGCTCACGGTAATGCGCGTCGATAAAAAGCGGTTTCTGTCGGCATCGGTAGTGGGCATGTTGCCGCGCAGCATGTTCTTCTATTGGCTTGGCACCAAAGCCCAAGATGTATTTGCCCTCATCCGTGACCCCGACAGTGGCACGGCTGGTAAATTGCTTGTGGTTGGGCTTATCGCTATATCGGTGTTCGGCTTGTATTGGCTCTTCGACCGAGCGCTGAAGCGAGCCTTAAAAAAACCGCAAAAAAATTCAGCCTGACTTTCAGCTTATTGCCGCTTCGCCAATGCTTCTCAGCAGGAAATATTCGCTTAACACTTGCAGAAGCCAAAAAGGACCGCCTATCTTTGCAGCACCAAAACGGAAAACGGTCACGTAGCTCAACTGGATAGAGCACCTGGCTACGAACCAGGAGGTTTGGGGTTCGACTCCCTACGTGACCACTGAAAACGCCCTCAGCACTGCGCTGAGGGTGTTTTTGTTTTTAATTCATTCTCATATAACTCTTAAGTTGGTGCTGCCGGCTATACTTAATCAACAGTAGGCAGCACCCACCTAGGGATTGCCGCGCACTGTTGGCGCCCAAGCTTAAGCATACACTGACTCGGGGTTAGCGGGCTTGCGCGTGTGCAGGGGCAAGGTAATGAGGTATTCGGTGTAGTGCCCCTCTTGGCTGCTGAGGGAGAGCGTGCCGTGGTGGCCTTGCACAATTAAATCGTGGCTGAGCGAGAGGCCTAGGTTGGCGTGCTCAGTAGCGGCAGCCGGCGTTAGGAACCGCTCGAACGCGGAAGCTTGCGCAGCTTCGGAAAGGCCCAAACCGTTGTCGCGAATGCGTATTTCGATGTGTTCGGCCGTGCGCTGCGTGCTCACCATTACTTGCGGCACGTAATCCTCTTCGGCCAGCAGCAAGCGTTGCTGCACGGCGTTAAAGGCATAGGCAAACAACGAAATCAGTACACGCCCTAGGTCGTGGCGCACTACGCTGAGGCTGCCAGTGGCTAGGTCGAGGCGTGGCAGCAAGGCCGCATGGAAGCTCTTGTTCTTGACGCGCACATCGTGGTAGGTAAGGCGCAGGTAATCCTCCACGAAAGCGTTTACGTCGGTGAGCTGGCGCGGGGCAGGGCTGTTGCTCGAGTACTCCAACATGCCGCGCACGATGGAATCGGCCCGCTGGCTGGCTTGCTCAATCTTGGCTTGGTTGAGACCTAGGGCGTTCAGGGGATCGAACAGATGCTCGAGTTCATCGTAGGCCAAAGGAAGTTGGGCTAGCTCGCTCTTCAGCTCGGCTATGAGTTGCTGGTTTACGCCCGTCAGGTTCTTGACCTGCTTCATGGGAACTTGCACTTCGTAGGCTACACCCGCCATCAGTTCGCCCAACGAGGCCATCTTTTCGCGCATCACCAATTGGCTTTGGGTGGCTTTCAGTTCAAGCAGCATGGTACCTAGCCGGTCGCGCTGGCTGGTAAGCTCCTCTTTTTGCTGCGTTACCTGATGGTTAAGGGCTTGCAGGCGAGCATTGGTGCGCCGCTGCCGCCGAATGTTGCGCCATTGCAGCAGCGCCAACAGCCCCAAGGCACTAACACCCGTGAGCAAGGCATAGGTACGCCCCCGCTCTTGGTAGTAGCGCCGCTCCTGCTCGAGGGTGCGCAGGCGCTGCTGCTCGGCAAAGCCAATGGCATCGAGTTGCTTAATGCGTTGCGGGTTGTACAGGCTGTCTTCGGCCTGCTGCTTGATGTGCATGTACTTTAAGGTACTGTCGCGTTGGCCGCGGGCTACAAAGGCATCGGCCAGCAGCGTACTGGTGCGCACAATGCCCACCACAAACGGCAACGACTGCCCCACGGCCAAGGCTTTGCGGGCGTAATAAATGCTGGAGTCGGTTTGGTGGCGCTGCTCGTACAGCTCTGCTAGGTATTGATAAGAGCGGCAGCGGCTGCGGCGGTCGTTTTCGGGCAGCGAAGCGCGGGTGCTGCGGGCGTAGTAATCGAGGGCAGCAGCATCGTTGCCGAGGGCCACCTGCAGCAAGCCCAGCTCGCGCAGCACGTAGGGCATGGGGTTGCCCCAGCAGCTGGTGTGCACGTTGCGCGATTGGCGCGTACGGGCGTAAGCCAGGTTGAGGTAATAAGCAGCCGAATCGAGCATCTTTAGCCCCTCGTAGCTGGCGCCTAGGTTGGTAAAAACGCTTACAAGCTGGGAGTCGTCGGTTACGCCGGCTTGCTCGTAAATGCGTTTGGCCCGCAGGAAGTATGCAATAGAAGGCCGAAAATCGTCGAGGGCGAAATAAAGCAGCCCTGTTTGGTTGAGCGTGCGCGCGGTGCCTTCCAAATCGCGGCTTTGCTCGTTGAGGTGCAGCGCCTGCAGGTTGGTACGCAAGGCCTGCGGCAAATTACCCCGCTCCCCCATCAAAATGCCAATGCGCGATAAGCACCGTCCCTCTCCTTTGGCGTAGCCGATGCGCCGCGCCAGCTGCAGCCCTTGCTTGGCGTAGTACTGCACCGAATCGAAGTCGGAATAGCGGTAAGAAGCACTTAAATCGGCCAGCAGCAGTACGCGAGCAGTATCGTGGGGCGCTTTAGCTAATGCCCGCCGCAATACTGGGGTTTGCGGGCTTTGCGCGAGTATACTCCTCGTGCTGAGTAATGTAAATGCTAACAGTAGCAACCAGTTGGGTATAGTTTGCTTCATACCTAATTATATAGCAGGCAAGCAATATAATGATATAAGCAAGAAATAATTGCATTAGCCGCCTGATTTGTGTGAACACAGACCAGCGCCGTGCTGCAGAGCTACGGATAGCAATTACCTTAAACTACCAGGCTGCCCCTAGGTGCCCAAAGCCAAGCAACGGCGCTTAGTCGGATGTGAGGTCGGCTCGTTCGCGTGCCTGGTGCTCCGAAGCGGTGAGCGTACCCAGGCCGATAGCATCGGCAACGTTGCGCACGCAGGAGCGCATACTTATGAGCACAATTAAAACCAGCGCGGCGAGCAATAGCTTATCAAGCATACCCTGGATGCTCGGCGGCAACTCGGACAGACGCTTGAGTCTCATGCAAGCAAAAGTAGGTAACATTACCTTAACATAGCATCGCCTCTTACCATTAGGTAGTTAAGGCGTAATGGCACGCTTGTAAGCCGGGTTTTGAACAGCTTATTAAGTGCGCGCGCTGAAGTAAATGCCGCTGCAACGTACTGTGCCTTGGGCTGCGGTCTAATGCTGCACTAGTAGATGCTTTTTTACTTACAGAAGCGCACTAGTCAAAGCTTTTGCGCACCAGTATTTTGCACGTTAACAAGCTGAACAATAAACCACTTACGCTTGCACAGAGGTAGGTAACCTTTCGGTTTGCGGGAGGGTACAACAAGGCCTAACCAAAACCCTTTTTGTACCATGGCAAATTACAATCAGCACCGCGACGAGGACCGTTTCGACAACCGCAACCGCAATCAGCGCTCGGGCAATAACCACGACTACCAAGACCGAAACAGCAGCTACAGACGGGGTTCTGATTTCGGCGACTCGCGTGGCGGCATGAACTCGGGGCAAGGTGGCTCGATGCGTAACCAAGGTGGCTACGGCATGGGCTCGGACTACAACGATTACCGCGGCGGCCGCGACATGAGCGGCGGCATGGGCAACTCGCAAGGCTACGGTGGCCGCTCCGATTTTGGTATGGGCGACATGACGGGCCGTATGGACGATGATTCGCGCGGCTACGGCATGCAAGGCCGCGGCGGCTACTCCGGCGGCATGGGCTCCTCCATGTACGGCAACGACGACTACGGCAGCAGCCGCAACAGGGGTGGCTACGGCGGCAGCAACCAAATGAACCGTGGCGGCATGGGCAGCATGAACCGCAGCGGCGACAACTTCGATTACGACGGTTACGGCAGCAGCAACTACGGCTCCTCGGGCCGCGGCAGCATGGGCATGAGCGGCCGCGACCAATCGTTTAGCCGCGACATGGACCGCAACATGGGCAGCCGCAACAGCTACGACAACACCGACAACTACCACGGTGGCAGCCACCGCGGCGCCGGCATGAGCGGTAACATGGACAATATGGGCGACATGGGCCGCAACAACCTGAACTACGGCTCGAACTACGGCTCCTACGACACCTCCATGTACGGCTCGTCGTTTGGCAACGAGTTTTCGGGCAGCATGGACGACGACTACGGCCGCAGCGGAAGCAGCTACGGCAGCCGCCGTGGGCGCGACAACGACGATTTCGACAACGATGACCGCTACAACCGCCGCAATCGGTAATTGGTAGCCGAAACAACTTCCAGAAAAGCCGGTGTGGGCACTGCTGCCTGCATCGGCTTTTTTTGCAGCCACCTAGGGCCGCTGACCTAGGTACAGCAGCTTGCCAAGCGGCTTGGTCAGGTTATCACCTAGGGCTACCCACTCGGCTTCTTTATACTTGAGGCGCTATGTTTTGCACGAAGCGCCGTACCTTTGCGCACCGTTTTTGCATGAGCGGCAACCTCTTGCCCTTGGCATTGGTTATCTACCCGATACGAACGATGCAAGCCACCCGCCGCGGTGCCCTTTGCTGATTGTTTTACCTCCGTAATGCACGCTACCATTTCCACTGACATCTGCATCATCGGTGCCGGCCCCGTGGGGCTGTTTGCCGTCTTCGAAGCCGGTTTGCTTAAGCTCCGCTGCCACGTAGTCGACGCCCTGCCGCAAGTAGGCGGGCAGTTGTCGGAAATCTACCCGAAGAAACCCATCTACGATATCCCGGGCTACCCCGAGGTGCTGGCCGGCGACCTGGTGCAAAACCTAATGCGCCAGATCGAGCCCTTCCACCCCACCTTTACGCTGGGCGAGCGGGTCGAGTCGTTCGAGAAGCTGGAAGACGGTTCTTTCGTGCTTACCACCACCGACGGCACCGAGATTCGCTGCAAAGCCATTGCCATTGCCGGTGGCCTAGGTTCGTTCGAGCCCCGCAAGCCTGCCATCGAGGAGCTAGAGAAGTACGAAGGCGGCAAGGGCGTGTACTACATGGTGCGCGACCCCGAAACCTTCCGCGACCAGCGCATCGTTATTGCTGGCGGCGGCGACTCGGCCCTCGACTGGACCATTTTCCTGGCCAACGTAGCCAAGGAGGTTACGCTGGTGCACCGCGGCACCACTTTCCGCGGCGCCGCCGACTCGGCCGAGAAGGTGAAAGCTCTGCACGAGGCTGGCAAAGTAAACCTGGTACTCAGCAGCAACGTGACGCACGTGCACGGTCAGGAGCAGCTAGAAGCCGTTACCATCACCGCCAACGACGGCAGCACCAACACCATCACCGTCGACAGCTTTATTCCGCTGTTCGGCCTCACGCCCAAGCTCGGCCCGATTGGCGAGTGGGGCCTGGAGCTTGAGGACGACGCCGTGAAGGTGAACACCCTCGACTACTCCACCTCCGTACCCGGCGTGTACGCCATCGGCGACATCAACACCTACCCCGGCAAGCTGAAGCTCATCCTGTGCGGCTTCCACGAAGCGGCTCTGATGGCGCAAGGGGCTTACAAGTACATGTTCCCCGACAAGAAGTACGTGCTCAAGTACACCACCGTAAACGGGGTACCCACGCTGTAAATCAGTTGTCAGTTATCAGCTGTTAGTTGCCAGTCCGTCGGGCTGACGCGCAAGAACCGGGAGCCGATGCAGATTGGCTCCCGGTTTTTGCGTTTTTTCGCACCGCCGTTGGGCCAATTGCTAAGCCCGACAACTCGCAACTTACAACGAAGAACTCCTGCTATGAGCTTAGAAGATATTACAGAAGTACGGGTATACGTTGAGGATGCCCCCGGCCAACGCACCGAGCTGGTTGCTCCTACCGACATGAGCCTGAGTCTGATGGAGGTGATGAAAGCTTCGGGCTACGACATACAAGCCACCTGCGGCGGTATGGCGCTGTGCGGCACCTGCCACGTAGAGGTGCTGGCCGGCCCCGAACTGCCCGAGCCTAGCGACGACGAAATGGCCATGCTCGAGTCGCTGCCCATCATGTCGAACGGCAGCCGCTTGTCGTGCCAAATCCGCATCACATCGCGCCTCGATGGTCTGGTGGTGCGCCTGATGCCGCAAAACGTGTAGCCCTAGGTACTCCGCTGAGCACTTGCCCCAACAAAAAAGCACCTCCAGCCGGAGGTGCTTTTTTGTTGGTGTCAACCCAAACTAGCGACGACGACGCGACGAAGTTTTCTTTTTAGCGGCCGACGACTTTCTGGTGCTTTTCTTAGCCGTGCTCTTCTTTTTGCTGTAGGTGCTGCGCCGGGCCGACGAACTCTTGTTGCTGCTCCGGCTGCGCGAGCTGCTACGACGCGCACTGCTGCTGCGGTGGCCCGAAGACCTATGCGTAGAGCGAGCAGCGGTAGCCTTTGCCGCTTCGGCTTTGCTGGCAGCCTCTTCGGCGGCTTCTTCGGCTGTGGGCGGGCCAATGGCAACCGCGTCGGTGCTGGTGGGGTCGAGTTGGGGGCGCGGAGCGGCAGATGGGCGTGCCACCGAGGGCATCTTCTTACGCACCGGCATGATGAACGTGCGCTCGGCGCGCTCCTGGGCCGACAGAGCTTCCTCGCCGGGCAATACCGGGCCTACCGGCACGGCTACTTTGCCCGCGGTATCGGGCTGCTTGGCGTGTGAAACAGCCGAGCGGCGCCCGTGTTGGGCTTGGGTAGTCAGCGCAAAAGCTGCCAAAGCAGCCGTGAGTAAAGCGGTTCGTATCATCAGCAATCCTCTCAATCCAAAAAATCAACCGGGGCGCAAAAATACCACGCATCTTGGAAAGAGGCAAAACCCCTGCTGAATAGCATCCTATCGGCCATTATATTCCCGGAAAGGTGAAAAACGCCGTCGCGCGCCGAATATTATGGTTGAGCTGAAATACGCTGCTTAAGCGCTGCAAAATCGGCCTTGCTTGCGCATGCGTAGCTTGCAACTCTCAGCGAAATATGGTTTGAGGAAACGGACGCCATTCACGCCTGACGTTTGCTCAGCGGCGCATCTAACAACTAGGGTGGCGGCAGCAACGGCCACAAAAAACCAGCTGCCGACATAGCCGGCAGCTGGTTGCTGGGTGTCGCCACTTAGGGGCCTAGGTGGACGTGGTTACTGGGCCCCAATGCGCAAGCGCTGCCCAGCCGAATGGCTGGTAAACTCCGGCGCGTAGAGGCACTGCACCTGGCTTATGCCCGAGGAGAAGTCGCCGGCCTGGGCCGCGCGCAAACGGTACTCGAACACGTGCGTGCCACGGGGCAGCACATCCATAAAGAAGTTGGTGGCGGCATCGCGCGGGCTTTCGTAGTAGCCGAGGCCTTGCTGGTAGCGGTAGCCCGAGGTTTGGCCAATCAGTTCGAGGCCGGCGGCGCGGGTGTCCTTTAGGTGCACAAACTCCAGCTCGCGGTCGGTTTTCAGCACCAGGCGCACCACCAGCACCTCGCCTACCCGCAGCGGCGTACCGGCCTGCATGGGCGCAAGCACGGGGCCGTTGCTGCTCGGTGTTTCGCGGAAGAGCTGGCGCGTGAGCGTAATGGGAGCTTTGTCGGCTTGCGTAATCTTATCAAGCTGTTCGAAGTACTGCCAGTACAGCGCACCCCAAGCCACGCCGGCGTCGGTTTTCTGCACGCGCACTTTGCCCAGAGCGGGCTTTACCTCGGCAGCCGGGTAGCTGCGCTTGAGGTAGCCGGTGCCGGCCTCGGCCCCTTGGCTGGTGTTGATGGCTTGTGCACCTAGGGAAACCTGCAACGGCTGCGCGGGCTCGAGCCAGTTGCGCCCGCCTTGCAGCAACAAAGCATAGCAGGCATCGGCGGTAGCGCGGGTGCTTTCCCAGTTGTGGGTGCGCTTGTGAGCCAGCAGCCACAGCTTCATTTCCTCTACCGACTGCTGATCTTCCGAGGCTACTTCGCTGAACGCTTCGATCAGCTGCGCCTGGGTTTCGGTGGGCGCCTGCTGCCAGTAGAAACCCGGCTGCACATCCTTCCAGTACATACCTAGGTCGTCGGAGCGCA
The DNA here is from genome assembly GCF_001483135.1 of Solirubrum puertoriconensis. Classification (GTDB taxonomy): domain Bacteria; phylum Bacteroidota; class Bacteroidia; order Cytophagales; family Hymenobacteraceae; genus Solirubrum; species Solirubrum puertoriconensis. Next base: position 1,042,183 of record NZ_LNAL01000008.1, on the reverse strand, counting down.
GGGCGTTTTGGCGCAGCGCCTCTACCACCTCGCGGGCGGGCTTGGCTTGGCCGTTGCGGTGCAGCACCACGGCGGCAAAGCCTTGCAGGTAGCGGTTGCGCTTGGGCCAGTACTTGGCGGTTTGTTCGCGGTAGTATTCGAAAGCCGGTTTTGCCTGGGCGGGCACGGGCAGTTCGGCCGCCCAAAACGAGCGGGCATAGAGCGCCTGCAACGTGGCGTCGGCTAGGTGGTCGTCGGCGAGCTTCACGCCTTTCTGCCGGCGCAGCTGGGCGTAGTCGTCGGCTAGTTCGCGGTCGAGGTAGGCTACGGTGCGGCGGAGGATATCGGCGGTGCGGGCATCCTGCAGGGCATCAAAAGCACCTAGGCGGCGCAGGCGGCCGAAGCCCGCCACCACCACCTGCGTGATGTAGCGGTTGTCGGGCATTTGCTTAAACCATGGGAAGGCACCGCTGGGGCTTTGCAGCTCTTGCAGCTTTTGGGCAGCGCGCTGTATTTCGGCTTGCAGGCGGGGCTCGTCGAACAACTCGGCCAAGCGGCGCATGCGCTCCGTGTCCGACTGTCCTTCGCGCACCCACGGCGTTTCCTGCAGCAGCAAGGCTTTCAGCTCTTGGTTTTGCTCGAGTTTGGAGCGCAGCGCCTTCGGGTCGCCGCTGGCAGCAGCGCGTTTCCACTCCTCCAGCACCGGTCGGATGCGCGGATTTTGCTGCACAATGCGCGCGGCAAGCGTATTGGCGTAGAGGCGCGAGAATACCTGCTCGGAGCACTCGTAGGGGTACTCCATCAAGTAGGGCAAGCTCTGCACAGCGTACCAGGCCGGGTTGCTGGTTAGCTCCAGCGTGAGGCTCTGGTTTTGGCGCGTGGCCGAGGTGGTGCTTGTCAGCTTGCGCAGCTCAAACTCGCGCACCGAGTTGCCGCGCACGGTAAGCGGCAGCGCCTCTGTTACGAGCAGGCGATTGAGCAGCACCGGTAGGGTGTTTTCCTCGCCATCGGAGTAGTTTTTGGCCTGCGCCACCACGCGGTAGGTTACGGCCTCGAGGCCAGCCGGAATGCTCAGCTCCCACCCTACTGTGGTGCTCTGGTTGGCCGCAACCTTAAACTTCTCCTGGGCTTTGCCGCGCAGCAGTTGCTTGTCGATGGGCTGATTTGTGCGGGCATCCAACAAGATGAGTTTAGCCGTGCCACCTAGGGCTTTGCCGCTGAGGTTACTGATTTTGGCCGTGAGGCGCAGCTGGTCGCCCTCGCGGAAGAAGCGCGGCGCGTTGGGCGTTACCATCAGCTCTTTTTGCGTGACAAGCTGCCGCGCCAGCATGCCGGTTTGCAAATCGGGCGTGTGCGCCAGCGTGAGCAGTTGCCAGCGGGTCACGGCCTCGGGCATCTGAAATTCCAGCACCACTTCGCCTTTGTCGTTGGTGCGCACAGCGGGTGCCCACAAAGCGGTTTCGCGGAAGTCGGAGCGGACGGGTACGGTAGCGAGGTCCTGCGGAGTTCTTTTGACTTCGGACACAGCACCGCTAATCTTATAAGCTTTCTGCTCAACAACTGCAGCATCTGCTGTGGCGGCAGCGACGGGTGCAGCCGCCATGGTGCTGATGCCACGGACCCTAACGTTTGCACCACGGCCTGCACCAGTAACTACCACTTCTTGTAAGCTGGCATTGCCTTCATCGCCCAGATCTTCTAAGTCATACAATTGACTGGAGTTTATGCCTCTGGTTTGTTGCCATTGAGGCATATTCATTCTAACCGCCGGATAGATGTAATACTGCAGCCCTAAAGCTTTTCCCCTAAACCTGGAAAATAACAACTCCCAACTTTCTGCGCCAAACACACCGCTCCAGCCAAACCGCTGCCCGAAATACGGCTGCGGCAGCTCGGGCTTCGCGAAAGCGTGTGGCCGGAAGTAATCGAGCGACTGATCGTAGAGCGATGCCAGCAGCTCGGCCGCGGCGGGCTGGTTTTGGCTGTTGCGAATGGTGAGGCGCCAGGTTTCCTTTTGGCCAGGCTGCAGCTTATCGCGGAAGGTGCTAATGGCAAGCTGCAACGGCCGCTCGGGCTCGGCTACTTGTACCGTAGCTTCCTGCTGATAGAAACGTCCGGCGTGTACAAACATCAGCCGCACGTGCATGGGCCCGGCGTTGGCGGGCGTAGTGGGCAGGCTGATGAGCCGTTGCTCGCGGCGCAGCGGCAGCCACTCGGCGCGCACTAGCTGGCCTTGGCTTTCTGCCTCCAACCGTGCGTGCACCGCCTCAAAACCCGAGCCGACGAGCACTTGCACGGCTTGGCCCGGGGCTACGGTATCCTGCAGGGCCGTAAGCCACTGCGGCACGGGCAACGGTAGCTGCGGCGCGGCAGGGTTGTAGAGCGTGAAGCCCAGACGAGTACGGGCCGTATCGGTGCCGGCAAGGGTGCTGGCCTCCAGCAGGTAAGCGCCCGGCGTTTGGGCACCTAGGGCGCGGGCCACCTCGGGCAGCTGCGTGCGCTGACCGGTATCGAAGCGCCACTCGCCTACCACGGTGCGCGGCCACTTGTCGGGGTCGTCTTCATTTAACCAGGCATCGAGCGGGAAGAGCTGCTGGTGCTGTTCGCGACTGAGGCCGGGCTGGTCGGGGCGCTGCCACAGGCGCGGGCGCAGCATGCGCGCCGGCGGCGTGAGGCGGTAAAGGCGCAGGGTGCCGGTAGCGGGCACGGCCTCGCCGGTAGCATTCTTGCTGCGCAGTTCAAATGCCTCCTCAACTTGCTGCTGATTAACCAACTTAGGGCCGCTCAGGGCCAAGTTGAGCGGCTGCCCGCCTAGGGTAACGCCGCGCTCGGCGGAGCGCGTTTCGCCGTTGGGGTCGGTTACATCAGCGGTTACCTCAAACACGTAGCTGGGGCGCCACGGGCCGGGCGGGCGGTAGCCGTCTTCATCGTCTTCGTCCTCGTCGGGCGTGTCGTCGTTGGCGGCTTCGTCGGGCGGGGTGGCCGTGAAGCTTACCCGGAAACGGCCCTGCGCATCGGTGGTGGCAGTACCGGTGGCAATTTGCTGCTCGCCGCCGCGGCCCGGGTAGTACGGGCGGCGGATGCCCAAGGCGCTGCCGAAGCCGAAGTCCAGCTCGGCCCACCCAAGCATCGGCCACACCGTGCGGCGTACCACGCGGTATTGCACCGTGGCGCCATCAATGGCTTGGCCGGCGTAGGCCGTGGCCGTGCCGCGCACCGATAGCGTATCGCCGAGCTTGGGCGTGCCTTTTACCGGATCGAGCGCAACGAAGAACGTGGGGCGCTTGTAGTCTTCGACCGAAATAAACGCCTGCCCTGGGTACTGCTCTTCGCTGAAGAACTTGGTGCGCACGTGCAGCTGCATTTGCCCGTTGAGCAGGCCTGTAGGCAGCACTACCGAGCCGTTGAAGCTGCCGTAATCGGAGGTAGTGAAGGTAAATTCCTGCACGGGCTGGCCATTCACATCGAGCAAGCGCACCTGCACCTGCGTGTTCTTCAGCACTTGGCTGCGGCCGTTTTGGTTTTGGGCCACAATGCCTTTGAAGTACACCGTTTGGCCGGGGCGGTAAATGGCGCGGTCGGTGTAGAGGAAGGCCCGTGGGCGTTGCTCTTGCTCGGAGTTGCGGTTAGGCAACATGCGGTTGTTGCCTATGTTGGTTTGTACCACCAAGGTATCGGCACCGCGGCGCAGCAACAGGGCTTGCTGATAGGCGCGGCGGTTATCATCGGGCGGCACGTTCAGAAAGCCCTCGGCGTTGCTTTGCAGGAGCTGGCCGGAGCGGTGCCGCTCTTTGCCGTTGGTGTAATCCTGGTACCACAGCTGCACGCCCACGCCCGCTAGCGGCTGGCCAGTGCGGCGGTTGAGCGTCCAGATATCGGTACCGCTGGTGGGGGCGGCGCGGTGCACCTCACCCAACTCGCTCACCGATACAAAAGCGTAGGCGGTGGCTACATTCTCCCGCTCCTTGCCGGGCTGCTCGGCGGCGGTGCTCACCAGCATGAGGTAATGCCCGGCCGGCAGCTTGGGCCCGGCCACCTCGGCGCGGTGCGCGCGGTAATCGGTGGAGCCGGGCAGGGCCATCGTCCAGGTAGCAACGGACTTGGCCCCTAGGCGCTTGGCGTAGGCTTTCTGGATTTCGGTGTTGCGTTGGCCGAGCTGTTCGCGCAGTATGGCCGCGGCGGGCAGCTTCCAGGCAAAACCGTACACTTGCTTCAGGTTGCGGTAGCGCACGCTCAGCAGCATGGCCTCGTTGGGCAGCTCTACCTCAGACGTACGCACCTGTAGCTCGGGCCGTTCCAGCTCGTTTATGATGCCTTGTGCCCGCGCGGCTCCTACCGATTTGGGGAAGCGCTGCACGGCGGCCCGGGCTAGCTCCATGGCCTCGGCGTAGCGCTTCTGGCTTTGAGCCTGCTCTGCAAGCTCGGCCTGAAAATCAGCCCAAGCGGGTAAGGCTTGGTAGCGCTGCTGGGCGCGGCGCAGGGCAGCGATGTAAGCGGCCGTTTTGTTGGCGAAGGCGGCATGCTCGTGCACAAAGGCGAGGCGCAGGCGCTCCACATCGGCCAGGGCAGCTTGGTTTCGGGCATCGCGTAGCCGGAAAGCCGTGAGTTGTTGCCACAGGCGCAAAGCATGCAGTGGCCCATTGAGCGAGTCGGCCGCGGGGGCACCTAGGGAGAGTTGGGCAAATTCCTCGTTGGAGGCAAGCAGCCGCGTTTCGGTAAAGCGGAACTGCTCGGCCGGGCGCGTGAGGTACAGTTCGTCGTCGTTCAGAGCCTCGATGGCGCGGTGGGCGAGCAGGTCGTAGAGCGTGGGGCGCAGTTGCTGGCCAGCCGCATCGGCGGGCGTGGCCAGCTGGCCTAAGTTGCGCAGCGTGGTTTGCTGCTGACGGGCGGCATCGGTTTCGACGGAGGCGCGGTAGTGGCGCACTACTTGGCTGGCTAAGCGGGCGGCATCCCAGGTTTGCAGATCGTCGGCACCTAGGGAATCGGCTGCGGCAGCTACCTGGGTGCGGTCGTAGAGGCGGTAGCGGTTTTGGCGCAGGTACTGGTGGTACTGCTCGGCCAACAGGCTGTGCAGCACCGGCCGCGCCGGAAAAGCGGCTTTCCCTAGGTCTTCTTCGAGCAGCCGAATTCCTTTCGCATCGGCATCTTCTTCGCGCCGCTCCAGCAAGTGCAGGCGGTATACCAGAGCGCGCACGTAATCGGCCGTTTGGTTAGCGGCGCGGGCTTTCTGATATATACCGAGCACCAACTTCTGGGCGGCTTCTGTTTGGTCTTTTTGCAGCAGCGCATCAATTTTTTTCCACTGCGCAGCGTACGGCCCGCCCGCAGGTGGGGCCGATGCATTAGAGGGTACTACCATCAACAACAGCCAAGCGGCCAGGATGAGCAGGAGGAAACGCATGAGCAAAGCAAGGTAATTACAGCTTATCGATGCCGGCGCCCTGCTTTTTCCACACGCTCGGAGGTAAATTTTATTGCTGAGGCATGCTAATGGCCCTGAACCACATGCTTATGTGAGCCTTGCATCCACTGATTTTAGCTCTTACCTCGACACCTTTGACTCAGCTATTCCGAGGCAACCCATTGCACCTAGGGCCGCCAGCTTCCGCTCCCATGCTCCGAATCCTGACATTCTTATGCGCTGCTCTTGCCAGCCTACTGCTAAGTACTGCCGCTCGGGCGCAGTTCAGCTACGGCCCGCGCTTGGGTGCTACCCTCACCACGCTTAGCAGCCGGCCCGAGCGCTACCCTTCGCGCTATTCGCCGCTGGCAGGCGCACAAGTAGGTTTGGCTGGCCAGTGGCAATGGGGCGCGGTACGCTTGCAAACGGCCATGCTCTACACTCAAAAAGGTGCGCGGCAGCGTACGCAGTACGCGCTGCCTTCGCCCACGGGCGAGCTGCTGTACGACTATCGCATCCGAACCCGCTTTGGCTACCTCGAGGTGCCGCTGCATTTGGCAGTGGCTCCGGTGTGGGCCCGTTACTTGCAGGTATTTGCTGGCCCTTACTTGGCCATGGGCGTGGGCGGGCAGTTCGAGCAAGAATATCAGCCCACGGGCGGGCAAAACCAACCCGTACGCGAGGCTCGCCCACTCGAATACACCGCGTTTATGAAGTCGTACGCCGATGCGCAGCGCTACGACACCGGCATATCGGCAGGCCTAGGTTACCAAACCGGCCCGGTACTGCTGCAGGCCCAGTACAGCTGGGCTTGGCAGAACAACCGGCCCGCGTGGTACAGTGGCCCGGGCACAGCGCGGTACCACCGCACGGCTGCGCTGGCCCTTACTTACTTGCTTCCGCGCGGCACCTAGCGCGGCTGCGAATCGAGCACGCGTTCGGCTTGGGCTACGTGGCGCTGCAGGTGTGCTACCAGGAAAGCAAACTGGTCGGTAAGGCGCAGGCGCACCAACGGAATCAGCGTGTTCGGGATACGCACGGCGTTGGCGTTAACGTCGCGGGCTTGCTGCAGCACGTTCAGCAATTCGTCGAGCTGACGAATAAACACTTCGACCACTGTGCGCGGCAAGCGCGAGCCGCTTGGCGCAAATTGCTGCGGAGCCTTCATGGGCCTTTCGCGGGCCGGCGTCAGCATAGCCTCCGTGAGGCGGCGGCCAATAAAGCCATTCTTTACATACTCGGCCGGCCGGGCACCACGCTCTTTGGCTTTGCGTACGCGCTGGGTCATCACGGGCAGGTACAAACCTCCAATAATATTGAGGTGCTCCAAACACTGGCCCACGCTCCACTTGCTGGGCGAAGGCCGGCGGTTTAGCTGATCTTCGTTGAGGGGCCGGAAGCGCTCCTGAGCTACAGTACGCGCTTCTTCTACGGCACGGGTCATCTGATCGAGAAAGTCGGCGGTACGTAGGGCAGCGGAGGCAGGCATCGGGTTAGGCGAGCAGGTACGTCTGAGAAGGAGAGGAAGAAGGCAGGCGCGAGTGCAACCGCGGCAAGGTACAGCAGCAACCCGGCTTTGCCAACCACGTGCCTTAAACCCGCGCGTGCCCCGTGCAACTGGCACGTACCAAATAAGCCTGCATAGCGTTGGTTACGTGCACCACTCCTACTTACTACACTACGGTTGAGTTCGAAGCAAAGGCAAGCGAAGAAATATTGTGCAATTAATTACTGCGATTATTCATTTATATATAGAATATTGATTTTATTTGCCACGTAAATCCTATAGCATATAACCTTAATACAACCACACCGTCATGAAAAAGCTATTTCTCTCTGCTGTACTTGCTTGCTGCTTTACGGGCGCATTTGCGCAGGGCGGCGGCACGCTTAGCCAAAAAGCCGCCGAGGCTACGCGTGTACTCACACCGCAGCTCGGCCTCGATGATGCCCGTATCCTGAAGGTTAAAAGCCTTACCTACCAACGCTTACAGCAAGAGCAGGAAGTGGAGCGCATGTACGCCGGCGACCAAGACGTGCGCAAAACCAAGCTGCAAGCCGTAGCCGATGAGTACCACTCGCAACTGAAGGCGGTACTTACTCCTGCGCAGCTACTACGCTACGAGCAGTTGGTTGCCAGCACCGCTACTGCCGCCACGCCCGCTCAAGCGGTAGCCGCCCAACAGCCCTAGGTCATTAGCTTACCCGTTGTGCGGTTGGCTCGCGCAACAACCCCAGCGTTTGTGACCAGAGGTTTTCGTAGGGTATAATTTCGATTTCGGCGAAAGCTTCGCCGGGCGGCGGCGTATCGCGCAAACGTGCCAGTAGCGCTTGCCCCTTTTTTTCGCAAGCCTCCGGGTCGAAATCTTCTTTTACTGTGAGCTGCAGCAGCCGGAACATCAGCCGGCTCCGCAAGGTAGAGGCTTCGCGCAAGTGAGCTTTTTCATACTTGCGTAAGCCTTCTAACCGCGCCAGCAATGCCTCCTGGTTGCCTTCGCGCAGGTAGTGCAGAAACTGCAGAATCAGAATGGCTACGTTGTAGCCTTGCTTATCGCGGCTGTGGTCGGGGATGCGCTGCACCAGCTGCGCAAAGTGCAGCGGCCGCAGCCGGGCCTCTTCGGGCCGCACAAAAAACAAATAGGCCTGCATCAGCTCCCAGCGCTGCTGGGCAGGCAGCGGTATTTTTGTCACAAACGGGTTCTGTTGCATGCGGCGCAGCAGTTCGCCGGCGCGCACGTAGTCGCCATCGTGCATGGCCAACAGATAATACAGCTCCAGAAAAGCAAACCAGTTGTTGTTGGAGCGGTGAAAGGCCTCCAAGTACCCTTCGGCCAGCGCCAACCCCTCGGTAATGCGCCGCGCCCGCAAGTGGGCGTACATGCTGTAAAACTTGGTAAAGCGACTATCAAACCGCTTCGGGTTCAGCTTGCCCTGCGCAAACAGCTTTTCGGCGGCGGTTGTGATGCGGATGATTTCCTCGAAGTTGCCGCTCAGCTCTTGCTGCATCAGCCGCATTTTCAGCAGCGGATCATAAACGTTGTAAGTCGGGACTTGCTGGTATAGGCCTTCGAGCTTGCAGATGATATCGGGCAACTCCTGCAACAAACGGCGCCTCGCCGATACCGAGCGCACCAGCTTCATTTTGGCATCCCAGTTAATCCGTTGCGCCTCCCGCTCCACGGTCAACGTGTCGTACAGCTTGTTGAGCTGCTTTACGCTGTTCTGGTACTGGGTATAGTCGTTCGATTCGGCATACAGCGTGCGCAGCATTTCCCAAGCGCTGATTGCTTGTTGGGTAAACTCGCCGCTGGTAGCCAAGCGCACCACTTTGCGCAGCACTTGCGGCAGCAGCACCCGCTCGCTTTCGCGCCACAACATGGTGGCCTGATACAGCAAATCCAGACACTGTTGCTCGTACCGGCGAAACGCTGGGTGCCTCGGATCAGTATGATCCAAGAAGAACAGGTGATTAAGGAGCTTTTCTTGCAAACGCTGCTTTAGTTTGCGCAAAGCGGCTTGGCTTTTGGCCGTGCTGCTATTGTACATACGCTTAGCCACTTGCAAGTTGGTAAGGCTTTCGCCCGACACCAACAGCTCCAGCAGTTGCTCTTCTCTTGATTTTGCGGTACGGCTATCGGCAAAGTCGACCAACGGCAAGGTAGTTAGCCGGCGGTTGGTCACAATCTTGGCCAAATTAATCAGCTCGTGCATGTGTAAAGCTTGCAATAGGGCACCTAGGCCACGCCCTGCCTAGGATCGTATGAGGCCGTCCTAGGTCACAAAGGCTGAAGTTTCTTCCTTTTTGAACCCGGATAGGTAAGTCAAATTTGCATTGTGCAAGTTGTAATTCCTAGCAACCTGAATGTCACATTTTGGCCAGTATTTTTTCAAGCTTCGCCGATCAGGATTGACTTAAGCTATAAAAACCAGAAATTTAAACCATATTTCATTATAGAGTTGCTCCGTAATTCATAGTCACAGACAAGCAAGTTTCTTCCTTTACTTAGGCGTGCCTAGGTTGGTATGTTTGTCTTACTCAAGGTTCTCGCACACCTTAATTCTTGCCACCATGTTGGAGCTGCTACTCATCGCTTTATTGAAGCTCAGTGTCCTACTAGGCGCTGGCACCACTACCCAAGGCACTACTTCAGATAGTGCCGGCAGTGCATCACAATCCCAGCCACTTCAAGCGTCGGGCACCCCAACCCCGCCGCCGCCCCCTACCAACGACGGCCCTGGCATCGGTGGCAACGGTTGGGGCGAAACGCATTAATTCGTCTCATCAGCGCGGCATTCGGTAACTTGGGCCGGTCCACCCACCATGGGCACACTAGGTTCATGTTACGATTCTTACTACTTAGGCTGTTTGTTGCCCTCAGCCTTTGCGTTGGCTACGCTTGTTCCTCGTCGTCTTCCAAACAGTCAGCAGCCCCGGCGGCCGTGCGCGTATGCTGGCCCCGCGACCCGGAGTCGCTGAACCCGGTAACGCTGCCTAATGCTTATGCCATCCAGCTCAACAACCTACTTTACCAGAGCTTGTTGACGGTAGATGGCACCAAGCGCCGATTTGTGCCCTGGCTAGCCACCGACATGCCGGCCGTACGGCGCACCGATTCGCTTACCTTTCTTAGCTATCAACTCCGCCCCGAAGCCACCTGGGACAATGGCCGCCCGGTGTTGGCTTCGGACGTGGTGTTCAGCCTGAAGGTGATTACCTGTCCTGGCCTGCCCAACGAAAGCTTGCGCAATACGCTAAGCTTTGTGCAGGATGTGCAGTTAGATGCCCAAAACCCGCGCCGCTTTACGCTGGTGTGCCGCGGCTACGCACCGGAGTACCGCACCACCAGCGGCGACTTCCCGGTACTACCCGAATACCTGCTTGACCCCGATTCGCTGCTCCGCCAAGTGCCCCTAGGGAGGTTGTTGGGTGGCGACACCACACTAGCTAAAACAACAGCCGTGCAGGCGTTTCAGCAACGCTTTAACGACGCGGCCCAGTGGCGCGACCCACGCGTGGTACGCGGCAGCGGTGCCTACCAGCTGGTAAGTTGGCAAGTTGGCCAACGGGTGGTACTGGAGCGCAAGCCCAAATGGTGGGGCGATGCTTTGGAAAACGCCGCGCCGCCCTTGGTAGCCAACCCGCGTCGGCTTGAGTTTCATGTGGTACCCAACGCTGCTACCGCTTTGCTGGCCATGCGCCGTGGCGAGTTGGATGTGTACCCGAACATGCCTGGCCCTGACTTCGAACAGCTGCGCAAAACCGATTCGGCCAACTTCCATCTGTACTCGCCAGCATCTTACCGGGTGGTGGTGATGGAAGTAAATACCCAACAGGCTGCGCTCAAAGAAGCCTCTACCCGCCAAGCGCTGGCTATGTTGGTTGACGCGCAGCGGCTGATGCAAGCCACCCAATTTGGCTTGGGCCAGCGCAGCACTAGCCTGATTAACCCACGCGAAAAGTGGGTGTACCACGATAGTTTACCGCTCCGCCCCTATTCGCCGCAAAATGCGGCCGCGTTGCTGCGGCAAGCTGGTTGGCAACGCGGCCGCACCGGCTGGACGCGCGCCAACCAAACCTTGACGCCACGCTTGTTTTACGCCGCCGGCGACCGTACCTACGAAACCATTGCCCTGCTGCTGCAGCAAGCTGCCCGCGAAATTGGGCTAACGGTAAGCCTGCAGCCTACCGAGGCGGGCAAGCTCTCGGAGCTGCGCCGCGAAGGTCAGTTCGACCTATGCCTGCGCACCTTGTACGGCAACCCGTTTTCGTACGACTTGCGCCCGCTGCTCCACACGGGCAGCATTGGCGAAGGCGGCGTAAACCGCACCCGCTTTGGCAATGACGCTTCCGACCGCCTGCTCGATAAAATTGTGAGCACCGAGGATTCGACCCAAAAAGTACGCTTGCTGCACAAGTTGCAAACCGTGCTGTACCAGCAGACACCTATGGTAGCGTTGTTCTTCGAGCCAAACCGCCTGGCCGTAGCGAAGCGCTTCGGCAACGTACGCCCAAGCGGCCTTGAGCCCGGTTACGACCTATCGGCCTTTACGCTTTTGCCCGCTGCTCGCCCCTAGGTAGGCATGATAAAGCTGCTGCTAAGGCGTATTGGGGTAGCCCTGGGCACCGTGTGGGTAGTGGCGTCAGCCGTGTTTTTGCTGAGCCGAGGAGTGGCCGCTAGCTCACCTCGGCTGTTTGCCAGTGAGCAGCTGTCGCCAACTGCCAGCGCGGCTACTCGCGCGGCCTCGGAGCAGCAGTACCTGCAACGCCTTGGTCTGAACGAACCACTTTTTTACTGCAGCTTGCTCCCCTGGCAGTGGCATGGCACGGCCAACCAATATCACAATTGGCTGAGCGACCTAGCCAGTGGGCACCTAGGCACCTCCTACCGCGATGGTGTTGCGGTAGAAGAACACCTAGGCTCGGCGCTAGGTGTAACGTTGCCGCTCACCGGCACGGCCTTGGTAGTATCGGTACTGCTGGCCCTGGCAGCAGCAGTAGCCTCTGCGCGCCGTTCGGGTGTACACCGGCTGCTGGTGCCGGTGGCCTACGCCCTCAATAGCTTGCCGCTTTTTGTAGTGGCGTTGCTATTGCTGATGCTGCTATCCAGCCCTGATTTCTGGCCATTGTTCCCATCGTTCGGGCTCGAGTCAGTTACCGGCGAGGTGCTTGGCAGTTCGGTACTCGATCGGGCTTACCATCTGGTGCTACCGGTTCTGAGTTTGTCGGTGGTGGCCTTCCCGGCCTTGTTCCTCCCAACCGAGGCTGCTTTGCGCCAACAGCGGCTACAAGCCTACAGCACAACCGCATTGGCCAAAGGCGCCTCCGTGCCCAGGCTTTGGTGGCACCACGTACTGCCCAATGCCATGCCGGTATTCGTCACGAAGGTTACCGAGCTGCTGCCCGATGTGGTAGCCGGCGCAGTAGTTATAGAGCTGGTGTTTGCCTTGCCGGGTATGGGCCGACTTTTGGTAGAGGCTGCGGCTAGTCGTGACTTACCCGTGCTGGTTGGGGGCGTGCTGTTGGTAGCAGCTGTGCGGGTAATGGCTTGGGCAGTGGCCGATGTACTGCAAACAGTATTCGATCCACGCATCCGGGTGAGCTGATGCGCAGGTTTTCGGTAGCTCGTGCGGGGCGGTGGCTAGCAGCGGCATGGCTTTTAGGGGTTGGCCTGGCGGCAGTACTCACCGTATGTTACCCCGAGCGGTGGCTTGTGGTAATCGTCGATGTGCTGCAGATAAGCCAAGCGCCTTCAGCTCAGCACTGGTTGGGCACCGACCCATTTGGCCGCGACGTGCTGACCGACGTGGTGGCAGGTACCCACTCTCTACTGACGCTTAGCCTGCCCGCCGCCCTGCTCACCTCCCTCCTAGGCATACTGCTAGGAGCAGCCGTTGGCACTTGGGGCAACTCGGAGCTACAGGCACCTAGGCTGGTTTTGGGTGTGGTGGCTGCTTGTGCCGTTTTGGCTTTGCTTATGCCTGCAGCCCAGTTGCCTTGGTGGATTGCGGCGGCTGCCCTAGGTGGTTTTACAGTCAGTCACATTAAGCAGCGCGCCGTGGCAATACCGGCCGATAGCCTGCTCCAGTTTAGTATAGCCTTTCTGGGCTCGGTGCCACGGCTGCTGCTGGTGCTGCTGCTTGCGGCCGTTCATGGCCCTTCTACTTCTTGGCTGATAGGATTGCTTGCACTCACTTGTTGGCCTGCCACCGCTCGCCTGGTTCGGGCGCAGGTAATGCAAGCAAGGCAGCAAGGCTTTGTTGAAGCAGCTTATGCCGCTGGGTTATCAGAAGGCCGGGTGCTGTTGCGCCATGTATTACCCAATGTTTGGGCGCCCTTACGCGCTGCTCTCCCTCTCAACCTAGCAACGTGCATTGCGCTTCAAACTACTCTGGCTTTTTTGGGTGTAGGGCTGTCCCCTGAGCGTTCGGATTGGGGGCGCACCCTTGCCGTTGCGCGCCTCGAGCCCAGTGCTTGGTGGCTGGTGCTAGGCGCCGCCGTACCGCTGGCAGCTACAACTCTGGCTTTGCACGTGCTTTTGCCCAAAAAATCGACCCGCAAATAGCGTTTGTGGGCATCGCCCAACTGCTAAGTTTAGTCACAAATCACCCATGTTTGAATCCATTTCGCTGTACCTACAACCTTTTTTCAGGAGCTAAGCCCCAGAAAACCGGTGTTCAACAAGAGTGTTGGGCAACAGTAACTATGCTGAAGACATACTCAACCTCACTCAGTGCTTGTCACACAGAAGGATGATTCTTCCTTTACTTGCGCCATTGCGTGCCGTAACATTGTATCATCAAAGGCAGCAAAAAGCCGAGTAAACGACTCCAAGCTGACAGCGCTGCCGGCTGCCACCCACAGGCAACCTGCCGGGTAGCGTCACAGACCAGAATGATTTTGCTCCGGAGCCGCCGGATGCACAACAATATAAATGCTAGGCGCTAATCTGCAACGCGGCGCCAGCTCAGGTACCATACTCCGGAGGATTAATTACTTAGTAATTGTCCTTCTGTATAGGTTGTTGCAATAGGTGTGTTGAAAAAACCGCGGCCCTTGGCTGCGGTTTTTTTCTTTAAAGTGAAGAGACAACCGAACCTCTCCAAACGAAAAGAGGAGCCGCTGCCAGACGGGCCGCGACTCCTCTTTTTTACTTGTTAATTACTTGGCCAGCAAACAGTAACCTTAAGCAACAGTGCTACCGGTAGGTACCGAAGGCTCGTTGGTGGATTGCCCATCCGACGAACCATTGCTGTGGCCGGGCAGGTTTAGCTCGGGCAAATCGTTGCCCAGGGGCACTGGGTGTTCCTGCTTCCGCTCGCTCAGGGTTTCGGAGCGGTCGGTGCCGGCGGTGTGCGCTTGGTAGGTGGTTTGCGCCGCAAATGGGCGCTTACCTACAAGGCGCTCCAGGTCATCCTGAAGCAGAATTTCCTTTTCGAGCAGCTCCTTGGCCACTACCTCCAGTTCGTGCCGGCGCTCGGTCAGCAAGTTCTTGGTGCGGTTGTAAGCATCCTCGATAATCTTGCGGACCTCTTCATCGATCATCTGGGCGGTAGCTTCCGAATAGGGCTTGGTGAAACCGTATTCGCTGCTGCCCTTCGAATCGTAGAAGGAGATGTTGCCGAGCTTCGTGTTCATGCCGTACATCGTCACGATGCTGTAAGCCATCTTGGTGATGCGCTCTAGGTCGGACAAAGCACCGGTCGAAATCTTGCCGAACACCAACTCCTCGGCGGCGCGGCCACCTAGGGCCATGCACATCTCGTCGGTGAGCTGCTCGGTATTGTACAAGAACTGCTCTTTGGGCAAGTACTGCGCGTAGCCTAGAGCAGCTACGCCGCGGGGCACAATGCTTACCTTCACCAACGGGTCGGCGTGCTCCAGAAACCAGCCGGCAATAGCGTGGCCAGCTTCGTGGTAAGCCACAATCTTTTTCTCCTCGGGCGAGATGAGCTTGTTCTTCTTCTCAAGGCCACCAATCACACGGTCGATGGCGTCTTGGAAGTCCTGCATCGTTACCATCTTCTTGTCGCGGCGGGCGGCAATCAGGGCAGCTTCGTTGCAGACGTTGGCAATTTCAGCACCGGCAAAACCAGGCGTTTGGGCAGCTAGCTTCTTGGCGTCCACATCGGGCGACAAAGCCAGCGGCTTAAGGTGCACACCAAAGATTTGGGTACGACCGATGATATCGGGTTTATCTACCGAGATCTGACGGTCGAAACGGCCGGGGCGCAGCAGCGCCGAGTCGAGAGTATCGGGGCGGTTGGTAGCAGCCAGGATGATAACACCCGAATCGGTACCAAAGCCGTCCATTTCTACCAGCAGCGAGTTCAGCGTGTTTTCGCGTTCGTCGTTGCCGCCGGGCACGTTGCCGCGCGAACGGCTGCGGCCGATGGCGTCGATTTCGTCGATGAAGATGATGCAGGGCGCCTTGGCCTTGGCTTGCTTAAACAAGTCGCGCACACGGGCAGCACCCACACCTACGAACATCTCCACGAAGTCGGAACCCGACAGCGAGAAGAAGGGCACGTCGGCCTCGCCAGCTACGGCTTTCGCCAGCAGGGTTTTACCCGTACCGGGAGGGCCTACCAGCAGCGCACCTTTGGGGATTTTACCACCTAGGATGGTGAATTTGGAAGGGTTCTTCAGAAACTCAACGATTTCCTGTACTTCCTCTTTCGCTTCCTCAAGGCCGGCTACATCTTTAAAGGTAATCTTCACTTTGTCGCCACCTTCGAACAAGGCAGCGCGCGACTTACCGATGCTGAAGATCTGACCACCGGGTCCAGCGGCCCCGCTCATGCGGCGCATCAGGAACCAGAAGCCGACCAGCAGGATAATAAAGAAGCCCCAGCCGGTGAATATCTCCCCAAAGCCGGTTCGGGTATCCACCCCTAGGCCCACGCGTTGGTCGGCGGGTATGGAGGCTTGCAGCTTGTCGTAATCGTCCTTAAACGTCTTGCCGTCGATTACGCGGAAAGCGTAGTGCGGACCCTGATCCGACACGAGCGGACCACGGCTACGGAGTTGTTGGTTGTATTTGGCATTCTGCAGGGCTTCGCGCTTCAGCGTTACCTCTACCAGGCGGTCGTTCACGAGGGTTACGTCGCGTACGTCGCCGGCCTGCAGCATCTGCTCGAAGTCTTGCTGCTTGATTTCAATAGCCGAGCTACCCTTGCTTAGGTAGTAAAACCCAAACACGAGCACCGTCAGCCCGAGCAGCACCCACAACTGTACACCAGGGCGCGGGGCGCCGGGCGTAGGCAGCATGGGTTTTTTCTTTTTCGGAGAAGGGGTGTTATCTGGCATGTATAAGAAGAGTCTTCAATAAAAGAAGCACAGTAGGAAGAACACCCCGCAAGCGCGGTTTGTTCGGGCCGGCTGCAGTATACTACGGCTAGCCTGGAACAGCAGACGCGGCACCACCGGATTTACTTTACCTAGGGGCAAGAAAAAGCCGGCAGTGTTGCACCAGGGCCGCTTACTTAACGGCGGTTTCTTCCTCGATGTACGAGATTTCGGCGTCGCCCCACAGCTCCTCGAGCGCGTAGAACGAACGACGGTCGCGCAGGAACACGTGCACTACCACGTCAACGTAGTCGAGCAGTACCCACTCACGGTTTTGGCGGCCCTCGCTCTGCCACGGGTTCTGGCCCGTGGTTTTCTCTACTTCTTCTTCAACCGAGCGGGCAATGGCATCGAGCTGGGTATCGGAAGTGGCCGAGCAGATGACGAAGTAATCGGCAACAGCGTTTTTGAGATTTTTAAGATTAAGCACAACGATGTCGGACGCCTTTTTGTCCTGCATGCCGCGTACGATAATGTCTGCCAAGTTGTCCGAATCCTGCCGAACCGGGGTAATTTTCATGTGAGAGAAGTAGGTTTGTCAACACAAAGTAGGAAAAATCAGGTGGAGCAAATCAGCCCTCAAACCCTGTTCACGGGCCAACAAGTAATATGGTTGCCCGAATGCGGCTCCACAAACACCGAAGCACGCGAATTGCTAGGCCAAAACCGCGCCACCGAAGGCTGCACCGTCATAACTGACCGCCAAACAGCCGGCCGCGGACAGCGTGGCAACCAGTGGGAGGCCAAACCGGGCGAAAACCTGACGCTTTCGGTGATATGGCGGCCTACGTTTTTGCCCGCCACGGCGCAGTTCCAGCTGAACCTTGCCGTAGCCCTAGGCGTGCACGATTGGGCCACTGGCCTGCTCGGCCCCGACCCTGCCCTGCGGCTAAAATGGCCAAACGATTTGTTTTACCAAGATCAGAAGCTAGGCGGCATCCTGATCGAGAACACACTTAGCGGCTCACAAATTCAATTTAGTATAGTCGGAATCGGATTGAACATTAACCAGACCGATTTCGGCGTGCCTACCGCCACTTCGCTGGGTTTGCTCACGGGCCGCGCCTACACCCTAGCTCCTTTGGCCACGCGCCTGCTCGAGCACCTAGAGCGCCGCTACCTGCAACTGCGCGCCGGCCACCACCAGTTACGCACCGACTACCTAGGCGTGCTCTACCGCCACGACGGCGATTGGTACCCGTTTGAGGCAGCTGGCCAACCGTTGCAAGGCCGCATTGCCGACGTAAACGAAGCCGGACAGTTAGTTTTGGAGTTGGCAAGCGGCAAAACCCAGCAGTTCGGTCTGCAAGAAATAAAGCACGTACTGCCAAACTCGGTTAAACTTTAGCCCCGCTTGCCTGTCTGAGATTATAGCAATGCACCTAGGCCCGGATTCGCGGCACGGAGCTTGCCATAATGAAATAGACCGGTTGAGCTGAGCAACCTTGCATGGCTACTAACCGTCTATATTTCAAACCATTGCTGACTCGTTCAGCAAACCTACATTTGCAGCTTCGATGAAAATATTTACATACATTTTGGTATTCACCACGCTGCTGCTGACGCAGTTAGCCGCGACGGCCACGCACCTGCGCGTTGGCGCTCGGCACCGTGCTCAGGGCCCGCAGGAACCTACCGTAACCACTGCGCCCCTCACGGTGTATCCCAATCCCGTGCGTGGTGGCCAAGCCACGGTAGCGTTCAACGACACCAAGCCGGGCAAAGCCTACCGCCTACGCATCAGCAACATCATCGGCCGCGAAGTGCGCAATGTGTCGCTTCGGCCCGAAACGGCTGTGCAAGGCCAGATTATCGACCTATCGGCGCTGCCGGGCGGCATTTACTTCTGCTCGCTGCTGATGGATGAGCAAGTAGTGGCCACCAAGCGCCTGACCTTGCAGAATTAACTGCCTGCCACATACAAGCTCCATTACGAGCCGCCGTTCTTAATTACTAAGAACGGCGGCTTTTTTTGCGCCTAGGTGTGGCTGAACCTGGGCACCTAAGCACGTGCCGCATTTATGCCTACTTTTGACCTTCCTGAACAACCCTTTATGCAGCGTTACTCGCGTTTGAATAACCTGGTGGGCTGGCTGGTTTTTGCCATTGCCACCGTTACCTATCTGCTCACGCTCGAGCCCACGGCTAGTTTCTGGGACTGCGGCGAGTTTATTGCCTGCTCCTACAAGCTGCTCGTGCCGCACCCGCCCGGAGCACCTACCTTCCTACTATTAGGGCGCTTGTTCTCGCTTCTGTCGTTCGGCGACGTTACCAAAGTAGCCGTGCTGGTAAATGCCCTGTCGGCACTTAGTTCGTCGTTCACGGTGCTGTTCCTGTTCTGGAGCATTACCATGCTGGCCAAAAAGCTGGTAATGCACCGACCCGGAATGCACGACGACCGCACGCTGGAGCCCACCTCTGGGCAAACGCTGCTGATTCTGGGCAGCGGCGTAGTAGGTGCGCTGGCCCTTACCTTCTCCGATTCGTTCTGGTTCAACGCCGTCGAGGCCGAGGTATACGCCATGTCGTCGTTGTGCACGGCGGTGGTTGTGTGGCTGATGCTGAAGTGGGAAAACCGCGCCGACGAAGCCGACTCCGACAAGTGGCTGATTCTGATTGCCTACGTAATGGGCCTCAGCATTGGCGTGCACTTGCTCAACCTGCTGGCTATTCCGGCCCTAGGTCTGATTTACTACTTCCGCCGTACAGCCCAGCCTAACTGGGTAGGTAGCGTAATTACCTTGGTTATCAGCAGCATTATTGTGGGGCTGATTCTGGTGGGCATCATTCCCGGTCTGCCTTCCATTGCCGGCAGCATCGAGGTGTTCTTCGTCAACTCGATTGGCCTGCCCTTTAATTCGGGCGTAATCTTCTTCCTGGTTCTGTTTATCGGCCTGCTGTGGTTTGGCTTTCGCTACTCCTTCCGGAGTGGCAACCGTTTGCTCAACACGGCCCTGCTCAGCTTGGTGTTTATCCTGATCGGTTACACCTCGTACCTGATCATCCCCATCCGCTCGTCCTTCCTGCCCACCATCAACGAGAACACGCCCAACGACGTGCTTTCGTTTGTGAGCTACCTGAAGCGCGAGCAGTACGGCGACCGTCCGTTGCTGTACGGCCCGCAGTTCAGCGCCCAGCCCATCGACCAGAAAGAGGGTGCCCCGCGTTATGTGCGCCAAGGCGATAAGTACGTGATTGCCGAACACCGCCTGGAAACCATCTACGACGACGCCGACAAGATGCTGCTGCCTCGTCTGTACTCGCCCGACCCCGGCCACATTCAGCAGTACCAGAAGTGGGTTGATGTGCAGCCCGAAGCCAAGCCCACCATGGGCCAGAACCTTGGCTTCCTGTTCCGCTACCAGATGGGCCACATGTACTGGCGCTATTTCATGTGGAACTTCGTAGGCCGCGATTCCGACGTGCAGCAAGCCGGCGTGATGTGGCCTACCGAGGCTGGCAAAAGCGGCTTGCCCGAGCGCATTGCTGACAGCAAAGCCCGCAACAACTTCTTTGCTATTCCGCTCCTCCTAGGTGTACTGGGCTTGTTCTTCCATGTACGCCGCGACGGCCGCAATGCCTTGGTGGTGGGGCTGCTATTTTTGTTCACAGGCCTGGCCATTGTGGTGTACCTCAACCAGCCGCCCATCGAACCGCGCGAGCGTGACTACACCTTTACGGGTGCCACCTACGCCTTCGCCATCTGGATTGGCTTGGGTGTGTTGGGTCTTGCTGACCTTTTGCGCGCCGTACTGAAAGCCGATAGCCTGCGCGGCGGTGTAGCCGTAGCCCTAGGCTTGCTGGCCCCCGTGCTGATGGTAACCCAAGGCTGGGACGACCACGACCGCTCCGACCGTTACAACTCTGTCGATTCGGCCAAAAACCTGCTGAACTCGCTGCAGCCGAATGCCATCCTGTTCACCAACGGCGACAACGACACCTTCCCGCTATGGTATGCCCAGGAGGTGGAAGGCGTGCGTACCGACGTGCGCGTGGCCGTGCTCAGCTACCTAAACACCGACTGGTACATCGATCAGATGAAGCGCCGCAGCTACAAATCGCAGCCGCTGCCCATCTCGATGGAAAATGCCACGTACCGCCAGGGCACCAACGATTACCTGCCGTTCGTGGAAAATCCCTCGGTGGCCTCGGTGAACCTCACGGAGTTTATGCAGCTCGTGAAGCAGAATTCGCCGCTGCTGCAGGTGCAAACCCAGAGTGGCCGTCCGCTACTGTCGTTCCCCACGCGCAAGTTCTACCTGCCCGTCGATACCACGGCCGTTGAAAAGCTGGGTATTATCCCGGCCGAGCGCCGCGGCCAATTGGTGTCGCGCATGGAGTGGGATATGGGCCGGGGTGCCATCGAGAAGAAGAACCTAGTGATTCTGGACATGCTGGCCACCAATAACTGGCAGCGCCCGATCTACTTCTCTTCCACCGTGAACTCGCAGGACTTCATGAGCCTGCAGCCGTACTTCCAGCTGGAGGGCCTGGCCTACCGTGTGCTGCCGCTGAAGGACCCAAACTACGATCCGCGTGGCATCGACGAGGGGTATGTGGTGAAGGATCAGATGTACGACATTCTGATGAAGCGTTTCGCGTACCGCAACCTCGACCGCGCCGACATCTTCTACGACGAGAACAACCTGCGCTTCCCGGCCAACTATCGCGACAAGTTCTACCGCCTGGCGCAGAGCTACGTAGATGCCGGCAATTTGCCCAAGGCCAAGGAAGTAATGGATTACTGCTTCAAGGTGATGCCCGATAAGAGCATCCCGTACGACTACTACGTGCCGCAGTTTGTGGTGCCGCTGGTGAAAGTAGGCGAAACGCAGCGCGCCAACGAAATCATGGATATCATGACAAACCGCGCGCAACAGAGCTTGGCCTACTACAGCACCTCGCCCGAAGCCAGCCTGTTCGACGTGGAAATGCAGTTGAGCCTGCTCACTCTGCAGAGCGTGTACCGCGCCGCCGAGCAAATCGGCGACCGTACGCGTGCCACTCGCGCCCTGCAGCTGCTGCAGCAGTACTACCCACAGGGCTAACTTAAGCCTTGGCCCTAGGTACCACGCGGCCCCGCTATCCAGCGGGGCCGCGTTGCTTTTGTGCATTTGCCCCAACCTATTTGCAGCAATTCGTCGGGTTTGCGTTAATTACTGTACCATGCGTGTGCTACTCGTTTTGCTTCAGCTGCTTGTAAGCGCCGCCGTAGTGGGGCAACGGCTGCCTGTGCCCAATCGCCTGAACTTGGCAGGGCTCTACCAAACGCAGCAACTCGCCCTGGCCGAAGCCCGGCGCGAGGGTGACAGTTTGCGCTTGTATGTACGGTTCCCAAGCTCGGGCGGGCTGCACCTCCCTAGGCAGCCGCTGCGCATAGTGGTTTGGGCTACTTACGATGCTCGTCAGCCCTTGTGGCAGGATACCGTACGCCAAACCACACCGCAACAACGCGACCCAGAGCAGCCTGTATGGCTCGACTTCTGCGTACCGGCGGCCGCGCTGCAATCGGCCAAATTACTGGCGGTGTGGCCTAGCAACACCATGCCCGATAATCCCGGATCGGCGGCCTGGCTTGCGCTTACTCCGGAAGTGCTGAACCGGCCTTTTGTGCTAACCGACTCCAGCAACCAGCCGTTGCTACGCCGTTACTTGCTGGCCGACGAGGTAGTGCAAATTGACTGTTACGGGCCCGACCGACCTGCCACCCTCCGCCGCTACCCCGACGACTTCGCCCCGGCCTTGCCGCCTCACACCAACCCGACCATTCAGGGGCCTAGCAGCCGTACCCTATCGGCTCAGGCGGTAACCGAGTTGCGTGCTGGCCAGTGGCTGCGTGTTACCGAGCCCGGGCTCTATACCCTGCAGGTGGCCGATGCCCCGCCGATGGGTTTATTGGTACAGTCATCTACTTTTCCCGAAGTTCGGACGGCTACGGAGCTGATTGAGCCGCTACGCTACCTCAGCACCTCCGCTGAGCGCGAACGACTGTTGCGGGCCGAGTCGCCGAAGCGAGCCGTCGATCAGTTTTGGCTGCGCGCCGCTGCCGACCAGCAGCCAGTAGCACGGCAGCTAATTCGCACCTTTTACGGGCGGGTAGCCAACGCCAACCGCCTGTTTTCGGCCCACAAGCCCGGCTGGATGACCGACCGCGGCTTGCTGTACCTAGTACTTGGCCCGCCCGAACGCGTATTGCGTACCAGCACCGAGGAACGCTGGGAGTACAACGACCCCGTGCAGGGTGGCCCGTACGTGTTCCGCCCCAAACCCAGTACCTTTGCACCTGAATACTACGAATTGGTGCGCCGGCCCGAGTACGAATGGCTCTGGTTTCGTGCCGTGGAGCAATGGAGAAAAGGTTTGACCGTCCCGCAGGGGGCCGCCCGATGAACGAAGGCCGCCCCTCTTATAAACAATACCCACCCCGCCAGCAGTCGGCCGAGCGCTCGGCCGATATGATTTTTGGCCTGCGCCCCATTCTGGAGGCGTTGCACGCGGGCAAAACCTTCGAGAAGATTTTCCTGCTGAAGGGCCAGAAGCACAGCTTGGTTGCGGAAATAAGCGAAATGGCCCGCGCCGCCGATACCCCGGTTTCGCTGGTGCCCATCGAGAAGCTTAACGCCCTCACCCGCAAAAACCACCAGGGCGCGGTGGCCTTCCTGTCGCCCATCGACTACGCCCCGCTCGATAACTTGCTGGCCGGCTTGTACGAACAGGGCAAGAACCCGCTGGTACTCGTGCTCGACCGCATTACCGACGTGCGCAACTTTGGCGCCATTGCCCGCTCGGCCGAGTGCTTGGGCGTTGATGCCATTGTGGTACCTAGCCGTGGTGCCGCTCAGCTCAACGGCGACGCGCTGAAAACCTCGGCCGGTGCCCTTACGCGCGTGCCGGTAAGCCGCGAGCCTAACCTGCACTCCACCATCCGCCGCCTCAAAGACTCGGGCCTGCAGGTAGTTGCCTGTACTGAAAAAGGCAACGAAAGCCTCGAGAAAGCCGCCATCGACATGACCGGCCCGCTGCTGGTGGTAATGGGCAGCGAGGAAGACGGCATCAGCCCCGACCTGCTCGAACTGGCCGACGCCCGCCTCCGCATCCCGATGATCGGCCAGATCGGTTCGCTGAACGTATCAGTGGCCAGCGGCATTTTGCTATACGAAGTACTGCGCCAGCGCCTGGTTACGCCTCAGCAGTAAACCACAGCTACGCAAACAAAGAAGCCGGGCTCTACTGAGCCCGGCTTCTTTGTTTGCGTAGCTGTCGACAAGAGTTAGTTGTACCCTTGTCCTTTCTTGCTTTTCACGTCGGCCACAAAGTCCTTCACGCGTTGTTCTTCGGTGCGCTTGCAAATGAGCAGCACATTGTCGTACTCGGCCACGATGTAGCCCTCGAGGCCTTGCACTACTACCAAGCGCTCGGAAGGTGTTTTGATTACGCATTCGCGCGTGTCGTAGAGCAGGGCGTCGCCGTCAACCACGTTGCCGTCGGCGTCGTGGTGGCCCATGCGGTGCAGCGAGTCCCAGGTCCCTAGGTCGCTCCAGCCAAAATCGGCGGGCAGCACGTACACGTTGTCGGCCTTTTCCATCACCCCGTAATCGATGCTGATGTTGCGGCAGCGCGAATAAGCTTGCTGGATGAAACCCCTCTCGGCTGGGGTACCTAGGAGCATGCGGCCCTCGTCGAATACCTCGGCAATGTCGGAGAGGTAGTGGTGGAAAGCCCGGAGAATGGAATCGGCACGCCAGATAAACAAGCCCGAATTCCACAGGAAGTCCCCGCTTTCCACAAACATGCGGGCCAGTTCGGAGTTGGGCTTCTCGGTAAAGGTTTTCACCTTCTTCAGGCCGCCATCGAGCTGCTGGGCTTCGTCGTGAAACTGGATGTAGCCGTAGCCTGTGTCGGGCCGTGAGGGCTGGATACCTAGGGTAATAAGTACATCCTGCGTGCGGGCGGCATCAATAGCCATGCGAATCACGGCCCGGAACTCGTCCTCTTTCTGTACGGCGTGGTCGGCGGGCGTTACCACAATCACCCCTTGCGGGTCGCGCTGCGCTATGCGGTAGCTGGCGTAAGCAATGCAAGGCGCCGTGTTGCGGCCGATGGGCTCGGCCAGTATCTGGTCGGGCGTAATTTCGGGCAGGTGTTGCTGCACCAGGTCCACGTAGTCGCGGTTGGTAACCACGTACACGTTTTCGGGCGGGCAAATACCCTGAAATCTATCAACCGTAATGCGCAGCATCGACTTACCGACGCCGAGCACATCGTGAAATTGCTTGGGGTGGTGAGTACGGCTAAACGGCCAGAAGCGGCTGCCAATGCCGCCAGCCATAACCACTAAGTAAGGAGCACCGGGAGAAGCCATTGTGCGGTTTGGTTGGGAAGAGAGAAGAAAAACCGTGCGGCACCTAAGCGCCTAATATCCGATTTTTCTTCAGCCGAAAAACTACTGGGCTATACCAGCCCTTCTCGCAGCAAATCGTGCAGGTGGATAAAGCCTTGGAACTGCCCCGATTCGGTTACCACAAGTTGCGTGATGTTGCGAGCCTGCATGCGGGCCAAAGCCTCGGCTGCAAACTCCTCGATGTCGATGGTAACGGGGTTGGGGGTCATGATGGAACGGGCCTGCACCTCACCTAGGCGCTCGGGCTCAAAGTTGGTGAGCATACGGCGCAAATCGCCGTCGGTGATGATGCCTTGCAGGAAGCCGGCGGCGTCTAGTACGGCCGTTGCGCCCAAACGTTTGCCCGAAATCTCGAGAATTATTTCGCGCAAGCCGGCGTTATCCAGTACCTGCGGAGCTTGGTTCTGCCGGCTAACATCTCCCACCTTGAGGTACAGCTTTTTACCTAGGGTACCGCCGGGGTGCAAGTGGGCAAAATCGCGTGAGGTAAATCCTCGCGATTCCAACAAGGCCACGGCCAGCGCATCGCCTAGGGCTAAGGCAGCGGTGGTGCTGGTGGTGGGCGCCAGGTTGTGGGGGCAGGCTTCGCGCTCTACCGGGGCGTGCAAGATAAAATCGGCTTGCTTGGCCAGGTACGACTCGCGGTTGCTCACCAAAGCGGCCATGGGCACTTGCTTGCGGCGCAGCAGCGGCACTAGCACTTTTATCTCGGGGGTATCGCCCGATTTGCTGATGCAGATGACAAAGTCGTCGGCCTGAATCATGCCTAGGTCGCCGTGAATGGCATCGGCGGCGTGCATGAACAAGGCAGGCGTGCCGGTGGAGTTGAAGGTAGCCACCATCTTCCCGGCAATGTGGGCGCTTTTGCCAATGCCGGTTACTACTACCCTACCGCGTAGCCCGAGAATAGTAGTAACACATTCTTGGAAATCTCCGGTTTGGCTAATAGCCTCGGCTACACCCCGAATGGCCTCTGCTTCTTGCAGAAGCACATTTTTTCCTATGGTATTGACGTCAGTCAACGGTTTCAATCTAAATTTGTCTAGATTGAGCAGTAAAGCCCGAACGTAGTTTTCGCCCGGTTTACCCCTTTGCTCAGCGAGGAAGAACGATGTCAGAAGCAGCAAACACAGCAGAACTTACGGCTCCCGTTAAAAAGGCTGCCAAGCCCCTAGGGGCTGATTTGAAGGCCAAGTTAAAGGAAGTTTTTGGCTACGGTCAGTTCCGAGGTACGCAGGAAGCCATCATCCAAAACGTCATCGAAGGCCATAATACCTTCGTGATAATGCCCACGGGCGCGGGTAAGTCGCTGTGCTACCAACTGCCAGCTTTGGTGTTGCCGGGTACGGCCATCGTTATTTCGCCGCTTATCGCCCTGATGAAAAACCAGGTCGACCAGCTCAATGCTTTCGGGGTGAATGCGCAGGTGATGAACTCGACGCTCACCAAAACCGAAGCCAACAAGGTGAAGCGCGACGTAATTAACGGCGACGTGAAGTTACTGTACGTAGCGCCCGAGTCGCTGACCAAGGACGAAACGCTCGACTTCCTGCAAAAGGCAACCATCTCGTTTGTAGCCATCGATGAAGCCCACTGTATTTCGGAGTGGGGCCACGATTTCCGGCCGGAATACCGCCGCATCCGGGGCATCATCGACAACATTGGGGTGGATGTGCCGATCATTGCCCTCACGGCAACGGCCACGCCCAAGGTGCAGCTCGATATCCAGAAGAACCTGCAGATGGACGACGCTTCGGTGTTTAAGTCGTCGTTCAACCGCACCAACTTATACTACGAGGTTCGGCCGAAGCACCAGACCAAGAAGGCGCTGATTCAGTTTGTGAAGCAGCAGAAAGGCCAGGCTGGTATTGTGTACTGCCTGAGCCGCAAAAAGGTAGAAGAAATTGCCGAGCTGCTGCGCGTAAACGACGTGCGCGCCCTGCCTTACCACGCGGGCCTCGACCCACAGACGCGCATGCACAACCAGGATGCGTTCCTGAACGAAGAGTGCGACGTGATTGTGGCCACCATTGCCTTCGGTATGGGCATCGACAAGCCCGATGTGCGCTTCGTGATTCACTACGACACGCCGAAGAGCATTGAAGGCTACTACCAGGAAACCGGCCGCGCCGGCCGCGACGGCCTCGATGGCCACTGCTTGATGTTCTACAGCTACGACGATATCGTGAAGCTGGAGAAATTCAACAAGGACAAGCCCGTAACTGAGCGCGACAACTCCAAGCTGCTGCTGCAGGAAATGGCCAACTACGCCGATTCGGCCGTATGCCGCCGCAAGCAGCTGCTGCACTACTTCGGCGAGGTGTACGAGAAGGATTGCGGTTTCTGCGACAACTGCAAGCACCCACGCGAGAAGTTCGAAGCCAAGCACTACGTGCAGCTAGCCTTGCAGGCCGTGCAGCAAACCGAGGAGCGCTTTGGCATCGAACACCTGACTACGGTGCTCACGGGCATGAAAAACCCGCACGTGGAAAGCTACGGCCACGACCGCCTGCCCGTGTATGGAAAAGGCGCCGAGCACGACATGCCCTTCTGGCACTCGGTTATCCGCCAGTGCATGATTGCCAGCTTCCTGGAGAAGGACATCGAGAACTTTGGCGTGGTAAAAATGGCCGAGAAAGGCGAAGCCTTTTTGCTAGAGCCGTACTCGATCAAGTTCTCGAAGGACCACGACTACGAGAAAGAAGTGCAGCAGGAAGAGCAAAAGGAAGAAGTGCAGCAATCGGCTGGCCACGACGCCGCGCTCTTCGACATGCTGAAGGCCCTGCGCAAGAAGCTGGCTGCCCAAAAAGGATTGCCGCCCTACGTGCTGTTCCAGGATCCTTCGCTGAAGGAAATGGCCACCACCTTCCCGGTGAAGATGGAAGACCTGGCGCACGTTTCGGGCGTAGGCCAAGGCAAAGCGCAGAAGTTTGGCGCGCCGTTCTTGGAGCTGATCAAAAAGTACGTAGAGGAAAACGACATTGTAACGGCTGCCGATGTGGTAGTAAAATCGGCCGTTAACAAGTCGAAGATCAAAATCTACATCATTCAGCAGATCGATAAGAAGATGGACCTGGAAGAAATTGCTTCCGCCAAGGGCATCGACATGCGGGAACTGATGGAGGAGATTGAGCACATCTGCTACTCGGGCACCAAGCTCAACTTGAACTACTACATCGACTCGGTGCTCGACCAAGACCGCCAGGACGAAATTTACGATTACTTTATGAGCGCCACCACCGACAACATTGCAGTGGCGCTGAAGGAACTGGGCACCGACGACTACACCGAGGAAGACCTGCGCCTGATGCGCATCAAGTTCCTGAGCGAAGTGGCTAACTAAATCCACCTTCTTAGTTCAGGCCAATCAGCTAATCTGAACCCAAACGCCCGCAGCTCTGGTTGCGGGCGTTTTGTTTTTGCACCTAGGGCGCGGTTGCTATATTCAGCTATGCCTGAAGTTGTACTGTACATCGCCGCCAGTCTCGACGGCTACATCGCCGCCGAAGACGGCAACGTGGATTTCCTCAAGCCCTACGAAAACTCGGGGCAGGATTACGGCTACGCCGAATTTGTGAAAGGCCTGAAAGCGGTAGTGATGGGCTCGCGCACTTACGAGCAGGTGCTGGGCTTCAACCTTCCCGAGTGGCCCTACAAAAACCTCGATACCTATGTGTGCTCCAAACGCACGCTGCCCACCTCCGCCGATCCGCGCATCTGGCTGTGGCCCGATTCGGTGGAGCAGTTGGCGCAGCAATTACCCGAAGGCCGCACGTGGCTGGTAGGCGGCGGCGCGCTGATCGATTCCTTCAACGCCGCCGGGCTGATCGACCGCCTGATGTTGGCCGTGATACCCGTTTTCCTGGGCAAAGGCATCAAGCTGCTGAACCAACCACCGCCCCAAAACCTGCTGCTGGAAAACGTAACGCGCTACGACGACGGCGTGCTGATGCTCGATTACCGCTTGCAGGCCCACCCGCCTAGGTAAGCAAAAAGCCCCGCGGCAGGTGCAGCGGGGCTTTTTTGATGCATGAAAACTTTTACTACTAGCAGTATTCGGCGAAAGCGCCCTGGAGGTTGTCCACAATGCGCATTAGGTCGTTGCCTTCGATGTGGTAACGCTCGATCATGTGTACCAGCTCACCGTCTTTGAACAGGGCAATGCTGGGGCTGCTGGGCGGGTACGGCAGCATGTGCTCGCGCACTTTGGCTACGGCTTCGGTTTCCATGCCGGCAAATACCGTTACCAGCTTTGCGGGTTTTTTATCGGAGCTCGAAAGCGCCATTTTGAGGGCGGGGCGAGCCTTGGCAGCCGCACAGCCGCACACCGAGTTTACGGCCACCAGTACGGTGCCGGTTTGGGTGCTGAGGGCTGAGTCTACTTCTTCGGGCGTCATGAGTTGCTCAAAACCGGCCTCTACGAGGTCTTGGCGGATAGGAGCCACCATGTATTCGGGGTACATTGCCATGATTGACAAGGGCTTGGGGGTACGAAAAGAATATGCGCCGGCCACTTAGCCGCTGCACCGCGCAAAACTACGCAAACTGCAGCTGGCAAGGCCGCGTGTATAACCAATACTACCTACCCAGAAGTTTTCACGAGTCGCCAACTTCGTGCTCTTATGACTTTTCAGGAGTTTGAAGCCACCCTAGGTGCCAAGCAGCCGCCCGCTACCCTACCCCTGTTGCTGCGCGCTTTGTGGCTGGAACGCAACGGCCAATGGAGCGGCGCCCACGACATTGCCCAGCGCGACGAGGCCGACCCGCTATTCTGTTGGCTGCATGCTTATTTACACCGCCGCGAAGGCGACCTAGGCAACGCTGGACACTGGTACCGGAGGGCCGGCAGAACTGGTTTTGCAGGCACCGAAGCCGAAGAATGGCAGGCGCTGGCCCAAGCAGCCTTGGGTAAAGAAATAGTCTGATTCTGCGGCTGCTACGGGAAAATGCAATAACTTTCGACGAGCCATAGCCCATTCACTAAGGAGCTTCCTCGCCGATGAAACAATTTTTATTCTTAATTGGAGGGCTTGCAGCTGGGTTTACAGCCCAAGCTCAAACCGATACCGTACGGGCCTCTACGCTACCGCCTGCTCAGCTCGCCGAGAAATATTACAATAGCGGCGTCGCGAAATTCAATAACAAGAGTTACCAGGCCGCTCTGCAGGACTTCGACAAAGCCCTGTCGGTGAAGAAGGACTTTACACCGGCCTACTACAACCGTGCGGCTACCCGCTACGAGCTGAAGCAGTATGCGCCGGCCGTGCAGGATTACAACGAAGCCATTCGCCTCGACCCGAACAGCTTTACGGCGTGGTACGGCCGCGCCCAAGCCGAGCAGGCACAAGGCCAAGCTGCCGAAGCGGAGAAAGACTACGGCAAGGTAACCGAGCTGAAACCCGATTACGCCGTAGCCTGGTACGACCGCGGCGCCCTGCGCTTCGAAAAAGGCGACTACCAAGCGGCCCTAGGTGACTTCACCCAGGCTATCAAGGTCGACTCTAAGTACGCCTACGCTTGGCACGACCGGGCCAGCACCCAGCGCCAGTTGGGCAACATGGCCGCGGCCATTAACGATTACACCGAGGCCCTGCGCCACAACCCCGATTTGCACGTGGCGCTGCTGAACCGAGCGGCCGCCAAACGCCGCAATAAGGACCTGCAAGGTGCCCTGGCCGACTACAACGACTACCTGCGCCGCCGCTCCGACGACCCCGTGGGCTACCTAGGCCGCGGCACCGCCCGCTACGAAGCCAAGGATTACAAAGGCGCCATCGAGGATCTTTCGCACGCCCTCAAACTGAAGCCCGATTACGCTCTGGCGCTAAACAACCGCGCGGCCGCTTACCTGAAGCAGGAGAACTACAAAGCCGCTGCCGACGATGCTTCGGCGGCCCTGAAAATTAACCCGCAGTACGCCGAGGCCTACCTGAACCGCGGCCACGCGCGCGAAATGCTGCGCGATGCGGGCGGTGCCTGCCAGGATTGGCGCCGTGCGGCCGAGCTTGGGCTTGAATCCGGAACCAGCTACGCAGCTGCCTCGGGCTGCGAATAACGAGGCCCTCTACCCTACCTAGCAATGCATAAGCTTCGTTATACCCTAGGCCTGACGGCCGGCCTGATGCTGGCGTTTTCGGCATCGGCACAAAGCGTAGAGTTTACCAAGGATCAGTTTTCGGACAACAAAGACGGCCTGAAAACCGCCCTGAAAGATCTGAAGCAAGGCGATGAGTGGTACCAGTCGGATCCACCGCGCTTCGAGCAGGCCCTGCCGCACTACTTGGCTGCCCAAGAGCTCAACCCCAACAACGCCCTGCTCAATTTCAAGATCGGGCACTGCTACCTCAACTCGCCGTACAAATCAAAAGCGCTGCCCTACCTGCAAAAAGCCTACAAGCTCGATGCGGTAGTGGATGCTCGCATTCGGTACATGATTGGCCGCGGCCTGCACCTGAATGCCCGTTGGCAGGAAGCCATTGCCGAGTACAAGGCGGCTATGCCGGCGCCTGGCACCAAGAACAGCACGGCCCTGCAGAACGACATTCAGAAGAAGATCCGGGAATGCGAATCGGGCTTGGTGCTGCAGAAAAATGCCACCCGGGCATTTATCGATAACGTAGGCGCTACCGTAAACTCGCCGTTTGCCGATTACGGCCCGGTAATCACGGCCGACGAATCGGTGCTGCTGTTTACCTCGCGGCGCGAAGGCGGCGTGGGCGACGACAAAGACCCCGACTCGGGCGGCTACTTCGAAGACATTTGGCAGTCGGTGAAAGGCGCTGATGGCAAGTGGCAGCCAGCCCGCAACCTAGGCGAAACGGTAAACACCAAAGGGCACGATGCCGTGGTGGCCCTGGCGCCTGATGGCCAACGTCTCATTACCTACGTTGAGGATAGCGGCGGCGACATTCACCAGGCAGAGTTGCAGGGTACTACGTGGCGCAAGCCGCAAACCCTAGGTCGGCGCGTAAATGGTGGTCAGTCGCACGAGCCCTCAGCGGCCTACGCTCCTAACGGCCGCATGCTGTACTTCGTGAGCAACGGCGGTGGCGAGGGCAACCGGGGCGGCCACGACATCTGGCGCATCGACATCGAGGGCAAAGGCAAGGCCGAGAACCTAGGGTCGGTTATCAACACGCCCTACGACGAGGACGGCATCTTCGTGCACCCCGACGGCAAAACGATTTACTTCTCGTCGCAGGGCCACAACTCCATGGGCGGCTTCGACACTTTCAAGTCGGTGTGGCAGAACGGGCAGTGGAGCAAGCCCGAGAACCTAGGCTGGCCCATCAACACCCCCGACGACGACGTGTTCTTCGTGTTGTCGGCCTCGGGCCGCCACGGCTACTACGCCTCCTCGCGCGACGACTCGCAAGGCTCGCGCGATATTTACATGATTACCTTCCTAGGTCCCGAAAAGCCCCCGGTGCTATCGGCCGAAGAACCGCTGCTGGCCTCGCGCGCAGCGCCCGTGCGCCAAACGCTGCTAGCCCCGGCCGTGCCCATTGCTACGGCGCAGGTTACCATCCTAAAAGGTACCGTAACCGATGCCGACACAAAGAAGCCAATTGATGCTACCATCGAGCTGGTTGATAATACGCTGAACCAGAACATTGCCACCTTCGGCTCCAATGCCAGCACAGGCCGCTACCTGGTGTCGCTGCCGTCGGGCGTGAACTACGGCATTGTGGTGCGGAAGGAAGGTTACCTGTTCCACTCCGAAAACTTTGACCTGCCCGCGGGTGCGGCCTTCTCGGAAGTAGTAAAGGACATTCCGCTGAAGAAGCTAGATGTGGGTGCCAAAGTGGTGCTCAACAACATCTTCTTCGACTTCGACAAAGCTACCCTCCGCAAGGAAAGCACCGCCGAACTAGAGCGCATTGTGCAGCTGATGACCACCGAATACCCTTCGCTGCGCATCGAAATTTCAGGCCACACCGACAACGTGGGCAAAGCGGTTTACAATCAGGATTTGTCGCAGCGCCGCGCCAAAGCCGTGGTTGATTACCTCACCGGCAAAGGTGTACCGGCTTCGCGCCTTACCTCGGCCGGCTACGGCGATACGCAGCCCGTGGCGCCCAATACCACTAAGCAAGGCCAGGCGCTCAACCGCCGCACCGAGTTTAAGGTATTGGGTAAGTAAGCCCACTATTTTAAAGAGCAATAAAAAGCCCCGCCACAGCAATGGCGGGGCTTTTTGCTTATGTCAATCTTAAGTTACTCAACCAGCAGCTGACCAGCAACGTCGCCGCAGCGCACTTGGTAGAGGCCGGCGGGTAAACCGTGCAAATCGAGCGGTAACTCGGTGGAGCGGGCTGGCAACGTAAACCGCCGCACTTCGCGGCCCAGCGCATCAGTTAGCAGCACTTGGCGGCTGGCAGCGGTCGGCGCTACCGATAGCGTAGCCGAGGTTTTGGCCGGATTGGGGTACAACCCCATATTGGTGGCCACTTTGCGGGTGCTGGTAATAACGGCAGCATCGGCAGCGTACACGGCCATGTGCGCCGACAGCTTGCTACCATCGCCAAGCTCGGTAAAGTCGCCGCCGGCTACCAACTGGTTGGCGGGGCGAACGGCTAGAGCCCGCACAATGCCGTTGAGGCCGGTGCCCAGGCTGCTCCAGGCGGTACCGTTCCAACGGGCAATGCGGGAGGCTGTGGCGCCACCCGCTTGCGCAAAGCCACCAGCAGCGTATACATCGGAGCCATTGGTGGCAATAGCCGTTACAGTGCCGCTCACGCCGCTACCTAGGGCGGACCAGATAGTGCCATCCCAGCGGGCGATATTGCTGGCGGCGGTTGTGCCTGCCGTGCCGAAGAAGCCGCCAACGTAGAGCGTGTTGCCGGCAAATGCCAAGGCATTAACGTTGCCATCGAAGCCGGTACCTAGGGCGCTCCAAGTGCTACCGTTCCACCGCGCTACGCGGTTGGCGGACGTGGTACCGGCTTGCGTGAAGGAGCCCGCCGCGTACACATCGCCGCGGTTGAGGGCCAGGGCGCGCACGGTGTTATTTAGGCCACCGCCTACACCAGCCCAAGCGCTGCCGCTCCACTTGGCCAAGTTAGGCGCAGCAATACCACCAGCTTGTGCGAAGCTGCCGCCCACGTATAAATCGGAGCCGTTGGCGAGCAGTGCGTACACAGTGCCGCTTACGCCGCTACCTAGAGCGCTCCAGGCGGTGCCATCCCACCGGGCTATGTTTTCTGCTGCTACGGAGCCCGCTTGTGTGAAGCTACCAGCTACGTACACATCGGTACCGATAACCGCAATGGCCTGCACGTCGCCGTTGAGGCCGTTGCCAAGTGCGCTCCAGCCCGTGCCGTTCCAGCGCGCAATGCGGTTGGCTGCTACGCCTCCGGCCGCGTTGAAGGCGCCGCCTACGTACACATCGGTCCCGCTTACCACCACGGCGTTGATGCTGCCGTTCAGGCCTGAGCCTAGGCGGCTCCATTTGCCACCGCTGTACTTGGCTACGCTGTTGGCCATCGGGAATTGCCCGGCCGCGTACACGTCGGTGCCTACCAGCGCCAAGGCGCGCAACTCCCCGGCCTCTAAGCCGGTGCCTACAGTGCTCCAGGCGTTGTTGCTCCACTTAGCCAAGCCAGGCGCAGCAGCCCCGCCGGCTTGCGTAAACATACCGGCCACGTATACCTCGGCGCCGCTTACCACCAGGGCATAGGCGTTTTGGTTGAGGCCCGTACCTAGGGCGCTCCAAGCAGTACCATCCCACTTAGCTACTCGGTTGGCAGCGCTTCCGCTGGCCTGCGTGAAAGCACCTGCCACGTACACCTCGGAGCCGGACATACCTAGGGCATAGGCTGTATTGTTCAGGCCAGTGCCCAAGCTGCTCCAGGCGGAGCCGTTCCAGCGAGCTACGTAGTTAGCCGACGCTCCCCCAGCTTGGGTAAAGCGGCCAGCTACGTACACATCGGTGCCGCTGATGACCAGCGCGTTCACATCGGCGTTGAGGCCGGTGCCCAGGCTGCTCCAGGCGGTGCCGTTCCAACGGGCTACGTAGCTGGCCGAGTTGCCGCCAGCCTCGCTGAACTGCCCGCCGGCATACACATCCGAGCCAGTTACCACCAAGGCATTCACCGGGTTGTTTACCCCGCTACCTAGGGCGGCCCAGGCCGTGCCATTCCAGCGGGCAACGCGGTTGGCGGGCGTGCCGCCGGCCTGCGTAAAGGCGCCGCCTACGTATAGAGTATTGCCGCTTAGTACCAGCGCGTTTACTGCGCCGTTAAGACCCTGCCCCACTGGGCTCCAGGCCTTGCCATCCCAGCGGGCTAGGTTGTTGGCATCGATGCCGCCGATGTTGGTGAATTGACCGCCCACATACACATCGGTGCCACTTACAGCAACCGCGTGAATGCTGCCGCTGGCATTGGGTCGGCTGAAGCCATCGGCCCACCGTTCGTCGCCGGCACCGGTTACGTCAAGCAGCTTAAATACGGGGCGGCCATCCGAAGCTAATTGTAAGCCGTAGCCTGTAGGGTTGAAAGCACCTGAGGCGCCCACCCGTAGCGAGCCATCGGGGTTTAGCACTTGCCCCAGCGAGGTAGTGTTGCTTGTTGCCTGGGCGCCAGGCATACCGCCAGCGCTTGCGTTAGCAATGTGCCCCATCAACAGCGCAAGCGTGCTGAAGAGTAATAGCTGGTTGAACCAATAAAAAAATCGAGTAGAAACGTGCATGCGGTAAGGGTTGAGAGAAAATGAAATGCGAACAATAAATATGCTCAGCTGTCGAGCTTGTTCAAAAATCCAGAAAGCATATTTTTAATATTTCCGTTCCGATAGGATTTCTCCGCGCTGCGCTCCGTGCAGCGGCTAGCTGCTCGGCATTCCGGTGGGGCATAATTACCCTTGAAGCAATTCTCAGCTTAAAGCCCAGGAAATGCTGCTTACCGCTAGCGATGCTAGTTCCTAAAGTGATTCGCGAGCGGTAATCCTTAGCTTTGTGGCATGCCCGAATCCTCCCGCGACATCATTCTGCGGCGGGTGCGCGAAGCCTTGCAGCAGCCCAGCCCGCACCAGCCCACCGCGCCCGATTTCTCGGCCCGGCTGTTTGCCGCCCCGCCCGACGATTTGGTGGTGGCGTTTGCCGAAAGCTTTGTGCGCGTGGGCGGCACGTTTTACTACTGCGCCACCGAAGACCACTTCTTCGATCTGCTCTACGCCCACAAAAAGGAGCGCAACATCGAGCATTTGTTTGTGTGGGAGCCCGAGCTGAAAAAGCTGCTGCACGCCGCTGGCATTGTACACACCGCCGACGAGACGGAGTTTCTGGCCCACGCCGATGCGGGCCTTACCTCCTGCGAGGCCTTGGTGGCCCGCACTGGCTCGGTGGTGCTGGGCTCCGCCACGGCTAGTGGCCGGCGCCTGAGCATTTACCCCGATCAGCAATTGGTGTTTGCCCGCGCATCGCAGGTAGTGGCCGATATTGGCGATGCCCTGCAGTTGCTGCAAACCAAATACGGCGCCGACAAGCTGCCTTCCATGATTTCGCTTGCTACGGGCCCGAGCCGCACCGCCGACATCGAAAAGACGTTGGTACTGGGTGCGCACGGCCCGCGCAGTATCACCTTGTTTTTGCTGGATGACCTCGCCTCTGCCTGAGTTGCCCCCCGTGTTGTTGGAACCGGGCCGCCGGGTATACTTCGCTTCCGATTTTCACCTAGGTGCCCCCAGCCGCCAAAGCTCGCAGGAGCGGGAGCGGCGCATTGTGCGCTGGCTCGATTGGGCCGCGCAGGATGCCGCGGCTATTTACCTCGTCGGCGACATTTTCGATTTCTGGTTTGAGTACCGCCACGCCATTCCGCGCGGCTTTATCCGGCTGCAGGGCAAGCTCGCCGAACTTGTTGATTCCGGTATTCCGGTGACCTTCTTCACCGGCAACCACGACATGTGGATGTTTGGCTACTTCACGCAAGAGCTGGGCATTCCGGTGTTGCGCCACCCGGTTAGCCTCGACATCGGGCAGC
This sequence comes from Solirubrum puertoriconensis, assembly GCF_001483135.1. Taxonomy (GTDB): domain Bacteria; phylum Bacteroidota; class Bacteroidia; order Cytophagales; family Hymenobacteraceae; genus Solirubrum; species Solirubrum puertoriconensis. Next base: position 1,005,575 of record NZ_LNAL01000008.1, on the reverse strand, counting down.
ACCGCTTTCACATGGGCCACGGCGACGGGCTCGGGCCGAAAGACTACACCTACAAGGTACTGAAGTGCATCTTCGCCTCGCCGGTAGCGCAGTGGTTGTTTGCGCGCATTCACCCCAACGTGGGCATCGGCATTGCCAACGCCTGGAGCCAGCGCAGCCGCATCAGCAACTCGGCCAAAGACGATATTTACCTCGGCGACGACGAGTGGTTGCTGGTGTACTGCCGCGAGCTGGAGCAACGCTTCCACCACGATTTTTACGTGTTTGGGCACCGCCACCTGCCGCTCGATGTACCCGTAGGCCCCAACAGCCGCTACGTGAACCTAGGCGAATGGGTCAATTATTGCACGTACGGCGTTTACGATGGCAACAACCTCTCGCTGGAGCACTTTAAAGGCTGATGCCGGCCGCTGCGCCCTAGGTGCGCTGCTGCTCCTGAGCTACGGCAGCCACGCCCAAACGGCCACCACGCCGCCCTCGGCGCCGGCAGCCGTGCGCCCGGCCGCTCAACCATCTGCTAGCCAGCCCGCAGCCACGGCCGCGGCGCCTGCACTGGTACGCTCCATCACCTTGCCCAAGCCCGGACCGGCTTCGCTCGACCGCCGCGGCAACCTGTACGTTACCGACGCGCAAAACAACCTGCGCCAGTTTGCGGCCGATGGACAGCCGCTGGCTGTGTACTCGCCGCCGCTGCCGGGCCACACGGCTTCCGTAGAAGCCTGGAACACCACTAAAATTTTGGTGTTCTACGACGACCGGCAGGAGTTGCAGTTGCTCGATCGGTTTATGGCGCCCATTGGCTCCACGCGCCTCAGCGAACTTACCGAGGGCGGCATGGTGCGCACCGTTACCCTCGCGCCCGACGACAACATTTGGCTGCTGAACGAGAGCAACCTTACGCTCAATCAGCTGGGCCGCGGGCAACAGCAGCGCTTCACCATCAGCACGCCGCTCGATTTGCTGCTGGGTCGTACCAAGCCCGATTTTCGCTTTCTGCGCGAATACCAGAACAACCTGTACCTCGTCGACCGCACCTCGGGCATTTGGGTATTCGACAACCTAGGCAACTACCGCAAGCGGCTGCCCTACCCCGGCCTTAGCTGGGTGGGTTTCCGCGGCAACGAGTTGTACTACGTGCAAGCCGGCCAAGTGCATTTCGTGGATGTGTACACCGCCAAAGAGCGCCTGCTGTCCATACCAACCGCCGATGTTACGCAGGTACTTGTGGGCGAGCAATTCCTCTACACGCTTACGCCGGCCGGTGTGAGCGTGTACCGGCTGCCGCAGTAGCCCTAGGTGCGCTAAGCACTTTTTCGGCCCGACAGCCAAACACTTGCTTGGCGGTTCTGCGTATTGCTGCTGAGTTAGGGTTTGTATTAGCTGCTGATGCCTGTGCCCGATTCGCTCCGCCGATTTGTACGCCGCCACTTTGGGTTTTCGCGGGCCGAAACCAACGGCTTTGCGTTGTTGCTCCTGCTGATGCTGGGGCTGCTCGCCGCTCCGGTACTGCTCCGCCCGGCCCTCCCCTACTACGACCCCGCAGCCGACCGCCAACAGCTCGAGCAACTAGCTGCCGAGCTGGCCGCCGCTCGCCCCGCCAATGCACCTAGGCACAACTACCCCGCACGGCCGGGCTATGCACGGGTGCCGCGCATCGCGCTTTCGCCTTTCAACCCCAACACCGTTGACGAAACCGGCTGGCAAGCCCGCGGGCTGCCGCGCTTTTTGGCCGAGCGCCTCGTAAAGTACCGCAACGCCATCGGTGGCTTTAAGGCCAAGGAGCAGATTCGCCGTGCTTACGGCCTGCACGACACCACTTACCAGCGCTTGGCGCCTTATCTGCTCTTGCCCGAGCAACTGCCGCCGCGCGAACAGCAGGCTTTTGCCAGCCGATACCCCGAGCGCACGTTTGCCAACTCCGAAGCGCCTAGGTTTCCGCGCAAGCCGCGCAACCTGCAGCCCTTCGACCTCAACTCGGCCGACACCACGCAACTGATGCAAATTCGTGGCATCGGGCGCAAGCTCTCGGCGCGGGTGGTGGAGTACCGCGAGCGGCTGGGTGGCTTCATCAGCCCTGGTCAGGCAGCTGAAATTTACAGCCTGCGCGATGCGCCCGACCTCGTAGACAGCCTGCGCAAGTATACCTACGTGGCACCCAGCTACCAGCCCGCGGCCATTGACGTGAACAGCGGCTCGTTCGAGGAAATCAGCCAACACCCCTACCTAGGCAAGCGGCTGGCGCGCGTGATTGTGGCCTACCGCAACCAGCATGGCCCCTTCCGCACGCCCGACGACCTGCGCAAAATCCGCATCATCGACGAGACCACGTACCAGAAGCTGCTGCCCTACCTTCGTCTATAGTTTTCGCCTAGCCCTGAAGGCAGAATTTGGCCGTTTGCGGGTGCTTTTCGTAAGGCTGCGAGTAGCGGCAGGTTATTACTGGCCCTAAGCCTTCGTTTTTCACTAGCTAACTATGCTTTTTGTACTTCGCGACAAACTGGTGCCTTTTCTGATCTTCTTCCACTCGGTGCTCTGCGGTTGTACCAAGCAAGATGCCCGCGGCGGCTTCGACCGCATCAGAAAAGATTACACCGTGCAGCAGATGGGCCGGCTGCGCAAAGACGAAGTAGTCGAAAGCTCGGGACTGGCCGTTGCCTCGCCGGCCGGCGACCTGTGGACGCACGGCGACGGCGGCAATACCACCTGGCTGTACCTTGTAACGCCGCAGGGCGACCTGATCCGTACCCACCCCGTACGCGGCGCCTACAACGTGGATTGGGAAGACCTCGCCCAAGACCGCCAGCGCGGTACGCTGTACATCGGCGACTTCGGCAACAACACCAACAAGCGCCGCGACTTGCGCATTTACCAGCTCAGCGGGCCGCAGTTTTCGCAGCTCGATACCATCCAGTTCCGCTACCCCGATCAGCGCGAGTTTCCGCCCAAAAAGCCCTTCCGGAACTTTGATTGCGAGGCGTTTTTCTTCCACAACGACAGCCTGTACCTCTTCACCAAAAACCGCGGCAAGGGCAATTGGGTGAAGGAGTACCACCTGCCGGCTAAACCCGGCAACCACGTAGCACGCCTCGCCGACAGCATTCAGGTAAATACCTGGGTTACCTCGGCTGATATCAGCCCCGATGGCCGCACGGTGGCGCTGCTTGGCTACGGGCACGTGTACCTCATCAAGCGCCAACCCGGCGCCAAGCTCTTCGATGGCGACAAAAGCTGCTTTCCGATGCCATCGAGCGGGCAAGCTGAGGCGCTGGTGTTCGTGAACCAAAACGACTTTGTCGTCAGCAACGAAAAAGGCAAGCTGTTTAAGGTAGCCCTCAAGCCCGATGTGGCCCAGCGCTAACCCACTCCTTCCTGAACAAAGCCAGGCCCTAGGGAGTAGTTCTTGGAGCTGCCTGCTTTGTTCATCCCCCAACGCAAATTGTTATGGCTGAAACCATTCTTGTAACGGGCGCCACCGGCACCGTTGGCTCCGAGCTTGTTCGGGCACTTATAAATCGCGGCGTAAATACCCGGGCAGCCGTGCACTCCATCATCAAAGGCGACCGGCTGCGCCATTTCAACCCCGAGGTGCAGCTGGTAGAGGTTGATTACCACCGCCCGGCCTCCCTGCCGTTGGCCTTTACGGGCGTCGATCGGGTGTTTTTGCTTACGCCCTTCTCCGACCAGCAGCTTATCATCAACCAACAACTCGTTGATGCTGCCAAAGCCGCTGGGGTACAACAAGTAGTGAGGCTCTCGGCAGCCGGGGCCGATATGGAGCCTGGTATTCAACTGGGCCGCTGGCACCGCCAAATGGAGCAGTACCTAGAGCAAAGCGGCCTATCGCACGTGATTCTGCGGCCTACGAGCTTTATGCAGAACTTCGTGAACTACCAAGGCCAGAGCATCCGGGAGCAGGGCGCTATTTACTTGCCGCTGGGCGAAGGCCGCATGAGCTACATTGATGCCTTTGACATTGCCGAAGTAGCCGCCGCCATCCTTACCGACGACGTAGCCAAGCACCACGGCCAGGCCTACACGCTTACCGGCCCGCAAGCCGTAAACCACACCGAAATAGCCGGCATTATCGGGCAAGCTACGGGCCGCCCCGTGCAGTACGTTGATGTGCCCGAAACGGCCGCCCGCCAAGCCATGCAAGGCGCTCCACAATGGATGGTTGACAGCATGATGGAGCTGAACGCCCTAGGCAAGGCTGGCCACTTGGCTGGCACCACCCCCGCGGTAGAGCAGCTAACCGGCCGCCCGCCGCGCAGCTTTCAGGAGTTTGCGCAGGAGCACCGCCACGAGCTGATGCCGGCCTAGGCTACTTGGGCAAACGCCTAGGTGCCAGCAGCACCAATAAGCAGAAAGGCCCCCGGCAGTTGCCGGGGGCCTTTCTTGTTTTGCTCAGTTCAGGCTGGCTTAGTAACGGTCGTCGTTGTCGCGGCCGCGGTTGCGGCCGGGTGCCGAGCCGTAGTCCGAATCGTCGTTGTCCTGGTTGCGGTAGTTGCCGCGGTTTTGCTGGCCGTAGTTGCGGTTGCGGTCGTTGCCTTCGAAGTTATCGGCCCCGCGCGACGACGAGCCCATTTGCGAGCTGCTGCCCGATGGGTTCTGGTCGTTGTAGGAGCCACCCCGCGAGCCGTAACCCTGGCTCGAGTTGCCCATGTAGCCACCGCGGCCTTCGTTGTAGCCGCTGCGCGAGCCGTAGTTTTCTTGCTGCGAGCCGTACGACGAGCCCGAGCGGCCCGAGCCGTAACGGTCGTCGTTGTAGCCGCCGCCGTAGCCAGCGCCCATGCTGCCGCCGCCCATGTTGCTGCGGCCGTAGTCGCCTTGGCCACCGCCGTAGCCGCCGCCACCGTAGCCTTGGTTATCGTAGCCGCCGCGCGAGGACTGGCGGTCCTGATCTTCGCGTTGGTTGCGGTTGCCGTACTGGCCGTAGTCATTCTGGCCGCGGCCGCTCATGCCACCTTGGTTGCCATAGCCGCCTTGGTTGCCCATGCCACCGCCCATCGACGAACGGCCGTAGTCGTTGCTGTAGCCTTGGCCGCGGCCGTAGCGCGAGCCGTTGTCGTTGGAGCTGCGGTAGTCGTCTTGCTGGCCGTAGCCGCCTTGCATACCGCCACCGTAGCCGCCTCCGCTGCCGTAGTTGCGGCCGCTGTAATCGCCGCCCTGCGAGCCGTAGTTGCCCTGCATGCCGCCCATATTGCTGCCGCCTTGCTGGCCGTAGCCGCGTTCTTGGTAGCCGTACGAGTCGCGCTGGCCATACTGGCTATCCATGTGGCCTTGGCGCTGCTGGCCAAAGTTGCTGCCGCCTTGCTGGCCGTAGACCCCTTGCATGCCCGAGCCGCCTTGGTTGCTCATGCCGCCGCCGTAGTTGCTTTGCTGGCCGTAGTTGCCGCTGTAGCCACCTTGGCCGCCGTAGCCACCGCCGCCCTGAAACTCGTCGCGGCCGCCGTACTGGCCGTACGAGTTGCCCTGGCCGCCGCGGTTGTAGCCATCCTGGCCGTATTCGCCGCCGCGCGAGCGGGTGTCGAAGTCGCGGTTTTGGTTGCCGTAGCCACCTTGGGTGTTGCCCATGCCGTGCGAGCCGTACTCGCCGCGGCTAGCACCGCTGTACATGTTCTCGTCACGGTCGCGGTCGTTGTGGCTGCCCTCCATCGAGTTGCCAAAGTTGCCGCCGTAGTTGCTGCCGCCCATGCTGGTATTGCTACCCTGCTGGCCCGACGATTGGTTCTGGTCTTTATTCTGGCTTTTGCCCGACGACGAACCGCCTTTGCTCGAAGAAGCTTTGGTGGTGCTGCCCGATTTTTTGGCCGATGCGGAAGACGAAGTCGAGCCTGTAGCCGATTTGCTGCCCGACTTGCTCGACGAAGACCCGCCTGACTTGCCCGAGGTGCTGCCGCCGGTGTTACCACCTAGGCCGCCTTGGCCCATGCTGGTAGAGGCCGAAGCTAGATCTTGGCTGGAAGTAGTTGAGCCTGACGAGCGGCCGCTGTTGTCGTTGTTGCCGCTGGTCAGGCCCGAAGTAGAGGAACCCGATTGGTTGCCGGTGCTGCCTTGCATACCTCCCGAAGTGGTGGAACCCATGCTGGTAGAACCGGTACCAGAGGTGCTGCCCTGAGCGCCTTGCGAAGAGCCGGAATTTTGGTTCTTGGCGTCGTTCTGGTTTTTCGTGTTATCTGCCATAGTGCGGTGTAATTGGTTGGGTGAGAACTTGTAAGGAAAGTGGTAAGTCTATACGCCCGCTTCTAACGCGTAGTTGTGCAAGCGCGCACATTTGTCCTTCACTAGCGGCACTGGCGAAAACCGTTTCTCCCCCAGTCAGCACGAAAAAAGCCGCCCTGGTTTGGGGCGGCTTTTTCATTCATCTTCAGGCACCTATGGCTACTAATTAGTACCTGCTTCAGCGGCATTTTCAACGCGCACACCCACGGCCATAATGCCCGGTAGCACGTCTTGTCGCATGTATTGCTCCAGCACCACACGGTAAGTGCCAGGGCGCGCAAAACGCTGCTGCGGCAAGGCTAAAAATTGGTGGTCGAAAATGTCGCCGGTGCCGTTGCCGCGGGGCTCACCGGTTTTCGGATCCATCAAAATCATCTGGTGCAACAGCGGCTTTCCGACCGGGCCGCCAGGGCCCGTAAGGGTATGCTTCACATACAGGTTGTAGTAGCTGTACATGGAGGCATTGCGGATGTTGAAATACACGTTGTAGCGCTGCGTAGTGTCCTGAATTTCGAACTGAAATGCAGGCTTATTCTGCACTGACCAAGCGTAGTCGGGCAGGTCCACGTTGGTTTCGTACACGCGGTTGCCATCGCAAGCAGCTAAGGCCGGCAACAGCAACGCACCTAGGGCAAAACGCAGCAGTGAGTGGTGGAGCAAGCGGCGCATATTACGAGGCAGCAGGTGGGTTGTTGGAGGCAGCAGCACTATCGCCCGAGCCGCCTCCGCCGTGCCTACGGCCGCCGCGGCGCGAGCGGCCATTGCGGCCCGAACGGCTTTCGTTGCCAGTTGGCTCCGAGCCATTGGCAGCACCCGGAGCAGCGCCGTCGCCGTTGGCCGAGGCCTGCCGGAAGCGTGGGTCGAAGCGCGGCGCAGGGCGTTCGGCGCGCGGGGCATCGGTGCTCATGTTGCGGCCGCGGCGGCCCGAGCGGCCATTGCGGCCGGGGGCAGCTTCGCCTTCAACGGGGGCCGAAATAGTGTTGCCTGGCTCACCCGAGCCGGGGCCCGGCTTCGGCTCGTTGCGTGGGCGCAAGGCATCCTTGGGCACGGTAGTCGTAGGCTTGGGCTGCACCACCGAAGCCGGCGCTGCTTTATCCTTGTCTTTCTTCTTTTTGCGCTTGTTCCGCTTACCCGACTTCATCTTGTCGTCGAGGCGGTCGAGCGAGCCTTCAACGTGCTCTTGTACGCTGGGCGCAGGTGCAGGCTCAACGATGGGTGGCTGTAGGGTTTCGGGTCTTTCGCCGGCTTTGTTCAGGAGCTGAATCTCCTTCACGCGGTCGGTCGAGAGCATTACCCAGTTGTTGTCGCCGCGGAAGGCAAACCACATGCGCTTCTTGAAGATGTCGGTCTTCTGCAGAAACGCGTCGCCCTGCTGCGTTTGCAGCGGCTTCGATACCTGCGGAATATCGCGCAAGGCATCGAGGTAGGTATCCAACTCGTAGTTGAGGCAGCACTTTAGGCGGCCGCACTGGCCCGAGAGCTTGGCCGGGTTTAGGCTCAGGTTTTGGTAGCGCGCGGCCGTGGTGCTCACGCTCTTGAACTCGGTAAGCCAGGTAGAGCAGCACAGCTCGCGCCCGCACGAGCCAATGCCACCTAGGCGGCCCGCCTCGTGGCGCAACGAAATCTGGCGCATCTCCACGCGTACCCGAAACTCTTCGGCCAAGCGCTTAATCAGGTCGCGAAAATCGACGCGGTCTTCGGCCGAGTAGTAGAAAGTGGCACGGGTACGGTCGGCCTGGTACTCCACGTCGGAGAGCTTCATCTTAAGCTGCAACTCCTCTACCACCGAGCGGGCCTTAAACATGGTACCCAGCTCGAGGTTGCAAGCAGCCTCGTAGCGCTCCACATCCTGCTCAGTGGCCACGCGCAAGATGTTGCGGATATCCTTGTTGTCAGGCTCCACCTTCTTCTTGCGCATTTGCAGGCGCACCAGCTCGCCTTTCAGCGATACATAGCCTAGGTGCCAACCGTTGCCGGCGGCCTCTACCACCACAGCATCGCCGGTTACCAGGGGCAAGCGGGTTACGTTGCGGAAAAACTCTTTGCGTCCGCCCTTAAAGCGGATTTCAACTATATCAAACTCTTTAAAGTCGACGGGCAGGTCTAGGTCCTGCAACCAGTCGAACACATTGAGGCGCGTGCACCCGCCCGATTTGCAGCCCCCTTTTGAGCCGCAACCAGCCGTAGCGCATCCGCCGCCTCCGCTGGAACATGAAGTGCAAGCCACAGGAAAGTATCTATGATCAAGCAGAACCCGGCAATTGGGCCTGCAGAAAAATTGAGGGTTTCAAACAAAGATAAGGATTTCGGAGGGTGGCTCCGGTCGCTGCCCAAACGAACCGCACCTAGGCTATGTTCCGCGGCCTTACTAGTCGGAAACTCCTAAGTAAGTATAAGCTCAGCAGCTCGGAACAAAAAATTGAAATGTTGGAAGACTCTTCTGTACGCCAATCGCCTTATTAGCAAGCTCAGCATTTAAATGTATATACACGGATCAATATTCATATCGTTATAAAAACCACACAACTAACCTTCACTGCCAAATTGCTATTTTCCTGCACCAAATAGCGCAATCTATAAGGAACGAGTGTGTGCGCACTCACGCGTACTGTTGCTATGTGCAAAAAGTTTCGGTAAAAATTTTTTGATTTTGTCAAAAATTAACCTCACCTTTTGAGCATAGTTCAACCAAACCCAACCAAACCACTTATGAAGTTTACCAAAGTACTTTCGACTGTAGCCGTATGCGCTTTCTCGGCACTGGCCCTATCCAGCTGCTCTAAAGAGGAAAATGTTCAAGTTAAGGACAAGGTATCCGAAGAAGCAATGGGCCAAATTCGTGCCCTGGGCTTCACGGCTACCGGTGCCCAAAAAGTGGACGGCGGCTACCTGGTTGAAGGTGACATCATGCTGAGCGATGCTGACCTGAACAGCACGCCCGACCACCAAATTCTGCGTGTGGCCGATGTAGAACAGTACCGCACCAACAACTTGGTGAGCGTAGGCTCGGGCCGTACTATCAACGTAGCTATTTCTAGCTCGCTGCCCTCGTCGTACGTAACCGCTCTTGACGAAGCCATCCGTCGTTACAACGCCGAAAACCTGCTGATCAGATTCCGCCGGGTGTCGTCGGGCTACAACATCTACCTGACCCCTGCTCCGAGCGGCTCAAGCTACCTGGCTTCGGCTGGCTTCCCATCGGGCGGCAATCCTTACAACAGCGTAAAGGTTAACTCGGCTTACCTAGGCTCTAACCCTGGCACGAACTACCTGGCTACCATTCTGGCGCACGAAATCGGCCACTGCATCGGCTTCCGCCACACCGACTACATGGACCGCTCTTACAGCTGCGGCGGCGCTTACACCAACGAAGGTGCTAGCACCGTGGGCGCTGTTCACATCCCCGGCACGCCCACCACGGCCGAGCCGAACTCGTGGATGCTGGCTTGCATTGGCACCGGTGCCAACCGTTATTTCGACAGCTACGACAAAACGGCTCTTAACTACCTGTACTAGTCCATTACTAGTCGTTTAGCCACCGTGCTACAAGCCCGGTTCCGCAAGGAGCCGGGCTTGTTTTTTTAATTAAGGCATGAAGCTCGGCCTTACATCTTGATAAAACTATATTTCATAAATACAGGAATAGCGGCGCTATTACGATATATAATTTTTAAAGTTTCTGCAAAACAGCATTGCAAAGACACTTTTTTCTATTCAGATTGTAAACCACATTCCCTTCCACTTAACACCACCAAACTTTCTAAAATGAAAAAGTTGCTTACCCCTCTGGCAGTGGCTGCGGTTGCTCTTGCTTCCTTCTCGAGCTGCTCGAAAGACGATGTGAAAGTGAAAGACCAAGTTTCGGAAGAAACCATGAATCAGATTCGGGCAATGGGCTTCACGGCTACCGGTGCCCAAAAAGTGGACGGCGGCTACCTGGTTGAAGGTGATATTCTGCTCAGCGAAGCCGAGCTGCAGAACCCTCAAGCGCCGCAACTGCTGCGCACAGGCAATGCCGAACAGTACCGCACCACCAACCTCGTGAATGCCGGTTCGGGCCGCGAAATCACGGTTAGCATTTCGAGCCAGTTGCCCAGCACCTACGTAGCTGGCCTCGACGAAGCAATTGCTCGCTACAATGCGCAAGGCCTGTTGCTTTCGTTCCGTCGGGTGTCGTCGGGTGCCGATATTGCCATCGTTCGCGGCAACGGCCAGTACCTGGCTTCGGCTGGTTTCCCGGCGAGCGGCAACCCCTACAACCAAGTAAAGGTCAACTCGAATGCCATTGGCTCGAGCCCCAACACCAATTACCTGGCCACCATCCTGGCGCACGAAATCGGCCACTGCATCGGCTTCCGCCACACCGACTACATGGACCGCTCCTACAGCTGCGGCGGCGCCACGGCCAACGAGGGCGCCAGCACCGTAGGTGCTATCCTAATCCCAGGCACGCCCACCACGGCCGACCCCGGTTCGTTCATGCTCGCCTGCATCGGCTCGGGCCAGAATCGTTACTTCAACAACAACGACATTACAGCCCTCAATTACCTGTACTAATCGGTTAGCACCGCGTTGGTACTACAAGCCCGATTCCGCTAGGAGTCGGGCTTGTTTTTGGCCCTTACTGTATCAATATCAGGCCATTGGGCACGCGCGTACGCTAGCTCGGGCGTACATGTTTCAACAATTAGCTATTGATTATTTAATTCTTTCTGTTCAGCTTATCGACCTGTTCAAATCCAACCTAACCAAACCAAAATCCTATGAAAATCGCAAAATGGTTTACCCCTGTAGCCGTAGCTGCCGTAGCACTATGCTCGTTTGCCAGCTGCTCGAAAGATGATGTGCAAGTGAAAGACCAGGTGTCGGAAGAAACCCTAGGTCAGATCCGGGCAATGGGCTTCACGGCTACCGGCGCGCAAAAAGTAGACGGTGGCTATTTGGTTGAAGGCGACATCTTGTTGACCGACGCCGAGCTGCAGAATCCCGTAGCACCGCAGTTGCTGCGCGTGGGCAACGCCGAGCAGTACCGCACCACCAACCTCGTGAAAGGCTTGCCGCGCACCATCCGGGTAAGCATCTCGAGCCAGCTGCCCAGCACCTACGTAGCCGGTCTCGATGAGGCAATTGCCCGCTACAACGCCGCGAACCTGCAGCTCACCTTCGTGCGGGTGTCGTCGGGCGCCGATATTGCTATTGTGCGCGGCACCGGTTCGTATTTGGCTTCGGCTGGTTTCCCAACATCGGCAGGCGAACCGCACAACCAAGTAAAAGTGAATTCGCGAGCCATCGGCACTAATCCAGCCCTTGGCTACCTGGCCACCATTCTGGCGCACGAAATCGGCCACTGCATCGGCTTCCGCCACACCGACTACATGGACCGCTCCTACAGCTGCGGCGGCGCCACGGCCAACGAGGGCGCCAGCACCGTGGGCGCCATTCACATCCCCGGCACGCCCACCACGGCCGACCCCGGCTCGTTCATGCTCGCCTGCATCGGCTCGGGCCAAAACCGCAACTTTAATAACAACGATAAAACTGCTCTGAACTACTTGTACTAACCGGCACGGCCTTGCGCCCAACAAAACGGCCCTGCCTCCTCGGAGGCAGGGCCGTTTTGTTGGGCGCAAGGCCGTGCTTAGCGCAATACTACCAAACGGCGTACCACGGTTGTGCCGCCGGCAGGCGTGATGCGCACGAAATAAGTACCTGCCCGCAGGTTGCTGGTGTCAAATTCGCCCACGGCGGCCTCGGGGGCGTCGCCTTCGCGCACGAGCTGCCCTAGGTTATCGAATAGCTGCCAATGCATGGCAAGGCCATTGGCTTCAATTAGTGTGGCTGCTTTGCCCGCAACCACGGGGTTGGGGAACAGCATCACGTCGCCGGGGCGGGCGTAGTAAATGTCCTCCACCTGCGTGTATAACATAGAGCCCGATACCGTTTCGAGGCGGGCCCGGTAGCGGTATAGCCCCGGTGTAGGCAGCTGATCCTGCAACACGATGGTTGATTGCGCACCCGGCGTAACGGTTTGCACCGTCTGGAATCCGCCGGCAGTTTCGCGCTCCAGGTGCACTGCCCGCAAGCGGTAGGTGCTGCCCAGAATCAGATCGAACTCAATTTCATCGGTAACGAGCTGGCGTGGCAAAAAGGAGCGCACGTAACAAGCCGAGTTCGAGTTCAGCGAGATGGTACGCGCGCGTACGCCTGGGTTGCCATTGGCCAACACCGGTACAACGGTGTAATGCCGGAAGAATAGTTGCGAATTCGTTAGCAGCAAAGCAGTGTCGGCGATAGTGGCTACGGGCTCGAGCGCTGTAAGGCCGAGGCGCAGCACCTGGTAGCCACTCGCGCCCGGCACTGGTGCCCAGGTAAGCAGGGCTTCGTCGTCGCAGGCGTAGCCCACTTGCACGAGCGGTGCTTGGCTAACCGCCGCGGTGGCCGATGGGTACACAGCGCTGCCTACTTCGAAGCGGAACTGCGCCACTGCAGCTTCGGTGGGCGCCGTCCAGGCGTATAGCCCCACGCCTAGGTCTACGGCGTTGCTGATGGGTACCCAAGTATTGCTGCCGGCTGTGCGGTAGCTAAGGGTGCCCGTGGTAGCAGCACCTTGCCAATGCCAGCGCAGGCGTTGCTGCTGCCCAGCGTTCAGGGCCGTGCCCGCTACGGGGTTGCTCCAGGTAAGGCCTTGGGTTTCGAACTCGTAGGCTACGGCAAATTCCTGCTCGGGGCCTGCTGCTACGGTAGTGCCATTTACGCGCACTTCGTATGCACCGGCAGCTGGCGCGCCTACCGTTATCTGCTCCACGTTGTTTAGCCGATCCACGCCGCGGCGGGCGGGCAGCTTCAGCGAGTCGAGGTGCGGGTATGAGCTAAGCACCCACGGGCGCCACCGCACGCCGTTGGCCCCTACCAGCTCCACATCGAGGTCGTTGACGAGGGCTTTGCTGGCATTGGCAGCGGCTTCGGGATCGGCCCAAGCCAATGTGAGCTTTAGCTGCCGCACACCGGCGGGCACCGTTACGGCAAACTTGCTGCTGGCACCGGCCGCTACCTTGCCCTGCACGAAGCGCTTATCGAGCATTGTCTGCACGGCACCTAGGGCATCGGCTTGGCCAAAGCCTGCTTCGAAATCCGGCCCCGGTCGGCCCACATCATCGGCGCTGTTGAGGAGCACGGCCTTGCTAAGGGCAGCCGGGGGCAACTGGCCGTTGTGCTGCTCGCGGTAGGCATGCTGCACCAATGCAGCAATGCCCGAAACCACAGCGGCCGCGTCGGAAGTGCCGGCTTCGCCTAGGGCTACCATTTCGGGCTTGAGGCGGCCGTCGTGCGCGGGGCCGCGCGAGCTAAGTGTGGCTACGCGGCCGAGCACATCGGTAGCGCCTGCGCACAACGTGTTTTTGGAGGTTTTGAACTGCCCGGTAATGTTGGCAACTCCGGCCAACGACGCATACGCGCCCGAGCTGGGAGTGCGGCTACCTACGTTGCCCGACGAAAATACGTGCAGCAGCGTGGGCAACTGGCGAGTTTGCTGATCGTAAGCCAGCGCCTCCAAGCCGTAGTAGTTTTCGATAGCCGCCACGCCGTAGGAGTGGTTTTGCACCGACACGCGGTTGGACGTAAGCTGGGCGGCATCGTCGGGCATCAGCTGGGCGTAGCTCGAGGCCGCCAGTTGCACTCCCGAGGCCGCGCCGCGCCCCGTAGGCGCCGAGTTGCCCGCTCCGCCAATGAGCGTGGCCATTACGGTAGCATGATCAGAAGCATTGCTGCCGAAGAGCGTGCTGGTTATTACCCGGCCCTTAAAGTCGATATCAGCGGCATCAAATACCTCTTCTTTAACGGAAACGGTAAGTCCCTGACCTGTGATATTGGGGTACAGCTGGTGCACCGGCCAGATGCGGTTGGCACCTAGGTCTACCCCGTCGATTTCCTTTTCAGGCTTGGCCTCGCGGTCGGCTACGTCCACAAACGTAACCAAGGGGCATTGGGCCAACTTGGCCAGCTTGCCCGGCGCATGCACCGTGAACACGCGGGCCTCGGCACCGTGTGCTTGCAACCGGGCACCGCGCAAGTTTTCCTGGGCCCACTCCCGAAAGGCTGCTGCATCCTGCACTTGCACGCGATAAGCGCTGCGGCGGGTGGGCTGTGCGTGCTCGGCCTGCAAAGCCGGCGCCAACCTGCTGCTCACCGCGGCGCGCGTTGTTTGCGCCACTGCTTCGGCTGATAACAAACTGCCCACGACAGCCAGCAAACTGCCTGCTAATCTCCACTTCTTCCAAGCGCCTCGCCCGTATTGTTGCGTCATAAAAGAACCAAGCCTCAAGTGAATACAGCCCCGCATTGCAGGGTATTGCAGTAGCAGGCGCCAAGTGTGCCGCAAGCCCGAACTCCACGTCATTTGGCAAAGACCAACTAATTGCGGTGTTCGGTTGGGCTATCGACACCTCCGCCCATCTGAAAGATAAGCAAACAGCTCGACCATGCCGATATCCACTCGACAGAAGCAAGCTTAGTAACGTACAAGGCCTGCCGTACGGCAAGCTTTGTGCTGTTCTTATGCGTTTACTGCCAAAGCACCTAGGTCCTGCGCACCGTCTTCGTTGGACTGTATTTTTTGTGGCGGAAGTGGCTGTATTGGTGCGTGGAGCTGGTGTAGCCAACGCTTAACGACTTTGGCCCGATGTCACCCAAACACGAACGAGCCCCGAGCGTGGATGCTCAGGGCTCGTTTGAAGAGTAAGGCACAAACTTTAGCTCACGCTCTTCGGGTACAACTCTGATAGCAGCACCTAGGGCAACAATTAAGTGTCACCTCCTGCGCTGCAGGCCAAACTGAAGGTCGCGGAAGCTAAATAGGCGCTGCGTTGCGCGGTACTAGGCCTGGGCGGCCACAATGTCAATGCCTTCAGTGAAGCTGTGCGGGCGGTAACCCAACTCCTTTTCGGCTTTCTCGATGATGAAGCCGGTGCGCGGCGGGCGTTTGGCGGGCTGCGTAAAGGTGCTGCCGTCGGCTTCGATGATGAGCGACTTGTCGAGGCTGAAATGATCGGCTACGCGCAGGGCAATGTCGTAGGGCGTGAGCAGCTCGCGGCCCGAGATGTTGAAGATGCCGCGGGCGCTTTGCTTGGCAATCAGCCAGCAGCCCTGAGCCAGGTCTTCGGCCAGGGTAGGCGTGCGCCACTGGTCATTCACCACCTTAATCTGCTTGCCTTCGCGCAGGGAGTTGCGCACCCACAGCACAATGTTGGTGCGGCCGCCGCCGTGCAGCACGCCGTACACCAGCACGGTGCGGGCAATGGCCCAGCGCAGGTTGGCGGTGTTTTGCACCGCTTGCTCGGCAGCCAGTTTGCTTTGGCCGTAGTAGCTGATGGGGTTGGGCGTGGCGTCTTCGGTGAGCGGGCCGTGCGAGCCGTCGAAGATAAAGTCGGTGCTTAGGTGCGTGAGGTGCACGTCGTGCGCGGCGCAGGTGCGGGCCAGGTTTTCGGTGGCCGTTACGTTTTGCAGCCAGCAAGCTTCATGGTTTAGCTCGCACTCATCCACGTTCGTCATGGCGGCGGTGTGTATGACGTGCGTGGGCTTCAGCTCGCCAATTACCTGCTCTACTTGCTCGGCGTTGGTTACATCGAGGGCGGAAAAGGGCACGTTGGGGAATACCTCGCCTAGGCGGTTCGAGCCGCGCGAGGTGGCAATCAGCTCCACGCTGGGCTCTTGGTGCAGCAGCCCGATTAATTTCTGGCCCAACAAGCCGTTGGCTCCGGTAATGAGAAGACGCATGTAGTTGAGTTCTGGATTAATACTGGTAGCCGTACAGCTGGGTGATTTTCTTCTTTTTGAGCTTATCTACCTCCACGGTCATTTTCACGGCTTGATCGGGGCGGTCCATTTCGTTGCGCGGCATTTCGGCAATTTTGTCAACCACTTCCTGGCCTTGGATAACCTGCCCAAACACGGTGTACATGCCGTCGAGGTGAGGCGTGCCGTTGGGGTTCTGCACGATGTAGAATTGCGCGTTGCTGCTGGGCGTACCGGCCGGCCCGCCCATGCGGGCCGCGGCTACAGCCCCGCGCTTGTGCCGCAGTTCGGGCCGAATTTCAGCCGGAATGCGCGGGTCGTTGGGCTGGCCCATGCCGTCGTTGGTGGGGTCGTCGTCCTTGGAGTTTGGGTCGCCGCCCTGCACCATGAAGTTGGGAATCACGCGGTGGAAGGTAGTACCGTCGTACAGCTTACCCTCGGCGCGCTTCAGAAAGTTGGCTTTGTGCAGCGGCGTCTGCTCGAACAGCACCAGCCGAACGTCACCTAGGGCGGTACCGTTTTGGGTTACGTGCAGCGTTACCACCTCGTCCTTTTTGCGGGGTTTGGTGGTTTTTTGCTTGATCTTGGTTTCTTGTTTCTGGGCTTGCACAGCCGGGGCAGTGCCCAACAGCAGCAATGCGGCCACAGCAACGGTTAAGCGGGGGAAGCTCTTCATAGCAATGAGGTAGGGCAAGGAAATCTGACAGCGAAGCTAAGCGGTTTCGGCCGAGCGCGCGTGCCATTCCTCGCGCAATAAGTCGTAGTAGTCGATGTCGTGAATGGTGCCGTCGTCACCGCAGCGAAATTCACGCCGCAACACGCCGCTGCGCCGAAATCCTAGGTGCAGCAGCAACTGGCTGCTGCGTACGTTTTCGGGCAGCACGCGGGCAAACAGCTTTTCGAGCCCCACTGCCCCGAACACCGCCTGCAGTACCACGGGCAAAGCTTCGCGCATCAGGCCTTGGCCCTCGTGGGTGGCTGCCAGCCAGTATCCTAGCTCGGCTTTGGGCACATCAAACGGCGTCCAGTGCATATCGCGCAGGCTGATGTAGCCTACGCATTGTTGGCTGCGGCTTGACCTGCCCGGCAACCACAAGCCGTACTGAAAGGCCGTGCGCAGGTGCCAATCGGTTTCGCGCAGGGTAATGTACACCCCAGCGGTGGCCTCGTCCTGGATAGCCCCCACCGTACGCGGAAAGTTGCGCAGCAACCTAGGGCGTTCGGCGGCTATCAGCTCAGCCAAGGCAGGAGCATCCGCAATGCTGAAGGGGCGCAGCACCAAGCGTGCGGTGCGCAGCAGTTCGGGCGGGTACGGACCAGATGCGGGCATAACGAACGTGCATAACGGCAAGCACGAATGTAACGTTGGCCTCGCAAGGCAAACAGCTCGTCAAAATAGTAGCGCGATGTAGCGCGGACTTCAGCCCGCGCTACATCGCGCTACTCAGTTCTGCGTTCCTTTAGAACGTCGTCGACTCCGACTCGCGGTGCTGGCGAATTTCGCTCAGGATGGCCTTGCCGCCGCGGCTCAGCACGTTTTCGGCCACGGCTACACCTAGGGCAGCAGCGGCGTCGGGGTCGGTGGTGCTTTGGATTTCCTCCACGTACTGCTGCCCATCGAGGCTGATAAGGCCGCCGTGCAGTTGCAGCGTGCCTTCGTCGGTGAATGTGGCCAAGGCGAACGACGGGATGCTGCAGCCGCCTTCCATGGTGCGCAGATAAGCGCGTTCGGCTGCGAGGCAGGTGTGCGTATCGGGGTCGTCGAGGAGCTTGCGCAGGGTTTCTTTGCGCTCCGCGTTGAGGCTTTTGGCGCACTCAATAGCTACCGAACCCTGGCCGGCGGCCGGGATGAACTGCGTTTCGGGCAGTACCTGCACAATCAGGTTGTCGTACTGCATGCGGTGCACGCCGGCAAAGGCTAGCACCAAGGCATCGTACTGGCCTTCCTCGAGCTTGCGCAGGCGGGTTTGCAGGTTGCCGCGGGCTTCGGCCGTAATAGCGTTGGGGTAATGGCGCTTGAGCAGGGCGCGGCGGCGCGTGCTACTGGTGCCCAGCACAATATCGGGGCGGTCGAGGGTAAACTCCGGGTCGAAGCTGATGATAACGTCGTTCACCCGTTCGCGCGACATAAAGGCCAGCAACTCCAGATCGTCGGGGATGTGGCTCTGCACGTCTTTGGCGCTGTGCACGGCAATGTCGATGTGGCCGGTTCGGAGGCTTTCTTCCAGCTCTTCGGTAAACACGCCTTTCGCGCCAATCTTGTCCAAAGAACGGTCGAGTACTACGTCGCCTTTGGTTGTGATGATGACAATTTCAGTGGCGAGGCCAGCGGCATTAAGCGTATCGGCTACGTGGTTGGCCTGCCACAAGGCAAGCTTGCTGCCGCGGGTACCGATACGAATAGGACGAGAGGACATGGAATGAGTTTCGGAGTTAAAGAGAGAACCAGCGGGCTTGCAGCTTTGGATGCAGCTGCCGCTTGCTAGTTCAGCGGTACGCGCAGCAAATCAGCCACCTGCAACGACGTATCCACGAACACAATACGCGGATGCGCGTTCCGCTCTACGTGAAAATGCGCATCGTTGAGCACCCGGGCTATGCCCTCGGCGTTTTGGCGGTGCACAAACGGGCTGAACTTGCCAATAAAGGTTTGCTCGGCCGCGGGCAGGTGCGGCACCAGCTGCGCATCGAGGCCGTAGAGCAGCACCTTGCGCACCAAACCCAACGCGTATTGTAAGAATTCTTTCTGGTTTTCGCGGCCCATCTTCTGGAAGTTATCGGCCGCAGCCACCAGCTTATCGAGGTTGCGCTCGGCGGCAAAGCAAGAGCGCATCCACTCGGCAAAGAAGGTGAAGTAGTCGTTGTCGGGCGCGTCGCGCGAGGCAATGGCGGCACCTAGGTTGCCTTCGCTCACCAGGGCCAATTGCCGCGCCTTCACCTCGGGCATGTGATAGTGCTGCACCAAGTAGCCGGTAATTTCGGGCTCCTGAAAGCGGCGCACGGGCACCACCTGCACGCGGCTCACGATGGTAGGCAGCAGCTTCTCTGGTTGCTGGCTCACGAGCAGGAACACCGTTGCGGGTGGCGGCTCCTCCAGCAGCTTCAGCACGGCGTTGGCGGCGGCGGGGTGCATCAGCTCGGGCAGCCAAATCACTACTACTTTAAACTGTGCCTCGAATGCTTTCAGCGACACCAGCTTGAGCAGCTGCACGGCTTCGTCTTTGCTGATGCTGCCTTGCTTATTATCAGCCCCGATGTGCTGCATCCAATCGTTCAGCCCTAGGTAGGTGCCGCCGTCGGCCAGCACAAAGGCACGCCACTCGGCCGCAAACCGGTGGCTGAGCGCGTCTTTGCTGACTTGCTTGGTAGTGGTAACGGGTAGGATGAAGTTCAGGTCGGGGTGCACCAGCTTATTTACCTTGCGGCAGCTGGGGCACTCGCCGCACGAATCGTCGGGCTGGCTGTTTTCGCAGTTCAGAAACGCCGCGTACGCCAGGGCCAGTGCCAAGGCTCCGGTGCCTTCGGCGCCACGAAACAGCTGCGCGTGGGCCACGTGCTGGCGCCGCACCGATTGGCGTAGTACCTGCTTTACCTCCTCCAGTCCCGGAATATCAGCGAAACGCATTTTAGTAGTTAAAAGCCCGTCAGCAGCACCTTCTTCAGCAGCACGCGTGCACTCAGAACAACAGCTACAATGACCACCGCCCCGACGAAGCGCTGCACCTGCGGCCGGCCCGAGCGGAGCCAGCGAAACAGCAACCACAGCCCCAAGCCCGTTACCACCAACGATGCCGCGCCGAGCTTCACCGACGTGATGGTGTCGAGCACGGCGCCGGTGCCCATAAACATGGTGGCAAACATGGCTACCGCGAAATCGGTGCCCTGCAAGCCCGAGGCGGGTTCTTCTTCGTCGGTTGGCTTCACGTGGTCAGCAGCTAATGGAACCTTAGGGTTTACAACTCGATGGTGGTGTTATCCTCGGCAGAGGCGAGGTTTGTGGCGCGCTCCCACACGCGGTCCTTGGTAGTCAGCTCGAATACTTTGCTCATGATGCTGCGCTCCACTTCATCGTAAGGCACGCTGCGGCGGGCCATTACGCGCTCGGCCACTTCGGCTACTTTGTTCAGGCGGAAGGTTTCGAAGCCCGAAGCGCCGCCCCAGCTAAACGACGGAATGAAGTTGCGCGGGAAACCGGCGCCAAAGATGTTGGCCGCCACACCCACCACCGTGCCGGTGTTGAACATGGTGTTGATGCCGCATTTGCTGTGGTCGCCCATCATCAGGCCGCAAAACTGCTGCCCCGTGTTCACGAAGCGGTTGGCCGCGTGGCTCCAGATTTTCACCGGGGCGTAGTTGTTCTTCAGGTTCGAGGTGTTGGTGTCGGCCCCTAAGTTGCACCACTCCCCTATCACGGAGTTGCCCACGTAACCGTCGTGGCCTTTGTTGGAGAAACCCATGAAGATGGAGTTGCCCACTTCGCCGCCCACTTTGCAGTGCGGGCCCACGGTGTTGTCGCCGCGCATCTTGGCCCCGGCGTTGATGTGCGCCCCCTCACCTAGGGCCAGCGGCCCTTTAATGATGGCTCCCTCGTGCACCTGCGAGTTCTTGCCTAGGTAAATCGGGCCGTCTTCGGCATTGAGGATAGCGGCCCGGATCTTCACGCCTTCCTCGATGAAGATGTTTTCGGGCGCGTACACGATGGTGTGCGGGTCGTTTACCGGCTGCGACTGGCGGCCTTTGGTCAGCAGTTCAAAGTCCTGGCGGATTTCGGCGCCGTTGCGCAGAAACAGGTGCCACGGGTGCTTAATCACCTCCACCGGCTCGGCCACGTTGTGCGTTTTGCGGAAACCTTCCTGAATCAGCTCGGCCACTTTGCTGGCATCGGCTAGGTGCGCGGCTACCAGCAGCTCGTCGTCGTAGAGCGCCTCGCCGGGCTGCAGGGCCTGCACTTGCTGGGTCAGCAGCTCATCGGGGCACACGGCACCGTTGATGACGAGGGCGGGGCCTGCGGTATTGCCTGCCGGGTACCTGGCCTGCAGGTACGGCTCGGTGAGGTAGTTTACGGTTTCCTCACCTAGGCGGTGCTGCCACTTCTCGGCAATGGTAAGAATGCCGCAGCGCAGGGCCGCCACGGGCCGCGTGAAGGTGAAAGGCAGCAGGTTGGGCCGAATGGCGGGGTCGTCGAAGAGCAGTACAGTCATGGCGAAAGCCGAAAACGGCTGGTAGCAAGTGGGCGCGCAAGGGCGCAATGCAGTCAGGCTGCAAAGTTGGCAAACAAAAAACTCCTTCCGGACGAACCGGAAGGAGTTTCGGGCAAAAAGCTAACGCATGGTGGCCACAAGACCACGCAGGCTTACTACTTCTTCTGGTAGCGGTTGCGGAACTTCTCCACGCGGCCGGCGGTGTCGAGCAGTACGTTCTTACCGGTGTAGAAGGGGTGCGACTGGCTGCTAACTTCCACCTTGATAACGGGGTAAGTTTTGCCGTCTTCCATCGTAACGGTCTCGTTCGAGGTCATGGTCGAACGGGTGATGAATTTGAAGTCGCTCGTGGTGTCTTGAAACACTACCTCGCGGTACTCGGGGTGGATGTCCTTTTTCATGACGCTAATGCGGTTGTTTCCTTGTGGCCCTGCCGATTTTGCGGAAGGGACGGCAAAGTTACAACGTTGACACTTAAAAGAAAAGAGCTTAGGGGTTTTCCGGAGGCCACATGTATATAACTCCCCCGAAATAGACGGATCAGCTACTTTTGTGCAATCATACTACCGTAAGCATCCTGTTCGTTGCTTTACTTTGTGCCGACTTATGACGCGAAAATATCTTTTTAGCCTGTCGCTGTTGGCATTGGTTATTTCCGCAGCGGCCCTGCAGCCCATTGTTTCCTACTATCAAGCTAAGCCGCAAGCTCAACCCGTAATCACTCAGCAAACCCACGGCTATTTGTTGCTGCCCAACGGCACGACCTTGGCCCGCAGCAGCAAGTTCTCGGCCCAGCCATTTGCGGCCCTCCACAACAACGTTTATGGTTTGGCTGCTCGCGCCAACGATGGCGTATCGGCCCCAGCTGGCCGACCAAATGTGATTAGCCGCTCGTGGGGCAGCATTAAGCTGATGTTTCTGTAGGAGGCTTGTTGCTGCTAAAGCTTAGAAAACCGGACGCGTTCCGGTTTTTTTGTACTCGTTTGCCTCAGGCAGATACAGCCCAGGTGCTGTGCCTACAGTTGGCATTTTATTCATCCGTTAGCCGCTACTTGCCCATGCGCCTCTGCTTCGCCTCCAACAATGCCCATAAGCTCGACGAAATCCGGCCGTTGCTGCCGGCTCACATCGAGCTGCTCAGCCTTGCCGACATTGGCTGCCAAGAGGAGCTGCCCGAAACCCAGGACACGCTCGAAGGCAACGCCCTGCAAAAAGCCCAGTACGTGTGGGAGCACTACGGCGTGCCCTGCTTTGCCGACGATACCGGCCTTGAGGTAGCAGCCCTAGGTGGCGAGCCTGGCGTGTACTCGGCCCGGTACGCGGGGCCGCAACGCTCGGCCGCCGATAACGTGCGCAAGCTGCTGCACGAACTCGAGGGCAAGCCCAACCGCTCGGCCCGCTTCCGTACGGTAGTGGCCCTGGTGTTGTCGGATGCCGAGCAGCACAGCTTCGAGGGCGCCGTGGAAGGGCGCATTGTGGCCGTGCCGCGCGGCGCCGGTGGCTTCGGGTACGACCCCGTGTTCGAGCCCGCCGATTACGCCTATACGTTCGCCGAAATGCCCCTCAGCGAAAAAAATAAACTAAGCCACCGGGCCCGTGCGGTTACCAAACTAGTGGACTTTTTGCATCAGCAGGCGCATTCGGTTTAGGCACGTAGCAGGGCGTTTACCGCGCTACTCCAACATTTTGGCTCGGCGTACGGCGGCAACTCGCTATTTTTGCAAGGTTGGCCCTGCTGGTCGGGCCGCAGTAAGTACCCCATGCAACACCCTTTCATCGTTGGTATCACCGGCGGCAGCGCTTCCGGCAAAACCACCTTTCTGCGCCGCCTGCTCGCTTCGTTTTCTGATGACGAAATCTGCCTGATTTCGCAAGATAACTACTATCACCCCCGCGAGGTACAGCAAGTCGACCCGCAGGGTGTTACCAATTTCGACCTCCCCTCCTCCATCGATTCGGCGGCTTACGCGGCCGACGTGCTGCGCATCAGCCAAGGCCTGGAGGTGCGCCGCAAGGAGTACACCTTTAACAACCCCAATGCTCCGGCAAAGGAGCTGGTGTTTAAGCCTGCTCCTATTGTGGTGGTGGAGGGCATCTTTGTGTTCTACTTCGAGGAAGTGGCCAAACTGCTCGATCTGAAGGTGTACATCGATGCGCGGGAGCACGTGAAAGTGCTGCGCCGCATTGTGCGCGACCGTGACGAGCGCGGCTACGACCTAGAGGACGTGCTGTACCGCTACACCCACCACGTGGCGCCTACCTACGAGAAGTACATCAAGCCCTTCAAGCACGATGCCGACATCATCATCCCCAACAACCGCCATTTCGACCGCGGCTTGGAGGTGCTGGTAGCCTACTTGCGCTCCAAGGTGAATGCCTCGCAGATATCGTAGGCAGCTATTCTGATAAACAACAAGGGCCGCCCGGTACACTCCCGGGCGGCCCTTGTTGTTATGTGGCCCAACTACTACCTAGGGCCGGTCGCGGGCTGTCCACCAGCCAAACACGGCTACTACCAGCAGCACGGCCAGCACAAAGTTGGCGTAGCGACGCACCTGCTTGGGCGTATCGAGGGCTTGCAAAGTGCTGCTGGCTTTGGCGAGCTGCTGCTGATAAAAAGGATCGGTACGTACGAAGGCGGTTACCTCTTGCGGAGGCGATACAGCCGGGCCGCTTACCTGCAGCGTGAGGTCGGAGCGCAGGGTATTGTATTTGCCCTTGGCATAATCGAAGGTGGGCACGGCCAGAATATCGCCTAGGTTCAGCTGGCCGGGCTGGCTGGGCACCAAGCGGTAGCGGAGGATTTTGCGCCCCGTAACGCGGCCGTTGGCGCGGGTAACTTCTTGCCTGATTTCGGGGCCGTACACCTCCAGGCCAGCAAGAGCCTGAACGGCAGGTGGCGTGAGGGCCGTAAGGTTACCTTCGCCTTCGACTACCAGCGTGTAGCTCACGGTTTGGCCCGTCTGGAACTTGGTGCGGTCGAGGCCTTCGCGCAAGCTGTAGCGGCCCACGGCTACCGGAGCCGCGGCAATACCAGCTGGTGGCGCAGGCAGGGCTTTTACCTGCACGGTGCGTGGCCGCGAGAAATATGTTTTGTAGCCCACCACGCGGCTATCGGTGCCGGGCAATGGGCGCTTGGCCAGCCGGTATTTAATCATCTGCAACCCAATTACCGGAAAGCTGAGCGGCTTGGTGCTAAGCGGATAGTACACCGCCTCGTGCAGTTGATAGCGCAAAAACGGCTTGCCACCCACCCGCACCGAATCGGGCCTAATATTGGTTTCGTCAAAGGTTTCTTCCCAGGCGCCGGGTTGGCGCAATTGGCGCAGCAAGGTGGGCAGCTGCTCGGCAAAGCGGTGGAAATCGAGCAGGCCTTGGTCGGTAGGTGCTAGGTACAGGTACATGCCCACGTGCACCGGCTCGCCTACCCAAGCGGTGGTTTTGTTGGGCTCGACGGATAGAAATGCCTGGTCGGGCTGCTCGATTAGCTCCTGCGGCTTGGGCTTACCTAGGAGCTGATCGAGCAGCCCGATGCCCTGCAACGGCTGCTTGCTAGATGGTGCCGTTGCCGGCGGGGCTTGCGCATTGGGCGTTGCGGCGGTGGGCGGCGTAGTGGCTGGGGCGGTGGGCTGCGGCACCACGTGCAAGGCAGCTCCAGCCGAGCGTAACACTTGCCCGTTTACGGTAATGCTGAAGGGTTTCAGCGTAAAGTCACCCTCGGCAAACGCGGCGTAGCGCTGCGTAAGTACTAACTCTACGGCGCTGCGCCCCTGGCTGGTGCGCGTGGTAGTAGTAGAGGTTTTGCCGCTCTTCTTAAACCCTTCGATATCCGGAAAGGCCGAGTACTTCTCCAGCGGTGCGCCGCTGAGCCGAATGGCAATGGTAAAGTACTCGTTGATGGGAAAGGTGGTACGCCCTAGCTCTAAGGCTGCTTGCTGGCCAGCCGGCGGTGCGCTGGCCGCGGCCGGTGGCGGCGTGGGCTGTGCCGGCGCTTGTGCCGCGGCTGTGGGCGTAGCCACATAAATCAGCCAAAGCCACCCCCAGAAAGAAAAAATTAGTCGCCAAGGCATGTAGTCAAAACTACGCAAAAAACGTGGTGGACAGGCGGCAGAACGGCTTTTGACTTGCCTGCTATTTACCCCAGATGTAATGATACCCAGGCCAAGCTGCAGAAAAATAATAGGCTGGTGAAATCCAGTTGGGCTAGTGGTGGCGTAGGTCCCGGCAACTCCACCCGCTTCAGGGCAGGCGCAGCCACCTAGGCCCTCGGCGGGCTAGGCAGTGCCAGGAGTGCGGCTTACTTAATCGTTCACCAACCATTTCACTTTCACATGGCCACCCAACAACACCACACCGGCCCCGAGGAAACAGGCCTGGGCAATCGGCTGGTTCAGCCCATCGACCGGCGCTTGTTTATGCGCTACACCGGCCTTACGGCCTGCGCCACCGGCCTGCTGCTCGCCGGCTGCGACGATGACGACGATGATATGCCGAACTCCGACGCCGTGAAGCTCGGCTCGGGCGACATCGGGGTGCTGAACTATGCTTACGCCCTGGAGCAACTCGAAGCGGCCTTCTACGCTCAAGTAGTGGCTACGCCCTACAGCGGCATCACGGCCGATGAGCGCGCCATTATGCAGGCCATTGCCAAGCACGAGGCCGTGCACCGCGACTTCTTCAAAGCCGCGCTGGCCAACAATGCCATCAAGGGCCTCACGCCCGATTTCTCGAAGGTAAACTTCAACGACCGCACCAGCGTGCTGACCACCGCCCGTACGTTTGAGGACCTAGGTGTAGCGGCCTACAACGGCGCCGGCCCCCTGCTTCAAAGCACGGCTTTCCTGACGCTGGCCGGCAAAATCGTGTCGGTTGAGGCGCGCCACGCGGCCGTGATTCGCGACCTGATCAGCAACGGTACCTTCGCTAACGATGTGGTGAATGCTCAGGGCCTCGATCAAGCCCTGTCGGTAAGCGACGTGCTCACGGCTGCGCAGCCCTTCATCAAAGACAAAATCGACGGTAGCCAGGTCGGCCGCTAGTCCATTCCTCAACCCTGCTAGTTTTTCCTGCAATGAACCTGTTCAAGATTCTTTCCGACCTGGAACAAGTTGACCCGGAGGTAATGGGCCGACTAAACTCCCGTCGCGATGCGTTTGCGTCGCTGGGCAACATGGCCAAAAAGTTTGCGTTGGCTTCGGCGCCTATCGCCATTGGCTCGGTATTCAACAAAGCGCTGGCCCAGTCGGGCAGCAGCGTAACCGATGTGCTGAACTACGCCCTGTTGCTCGAGCGCCTCGAGGAGGCGTTCTACGTTCAGGCGCTGGCCGCCCCTACCTTGGCGGTTAACCTTTCGTCGGGCAGCGCCGCGCGCAACGCCATTCAGAAAATCAAAGACAACGAAACGGCGCACGTACAGCTGCTGGCTTCGGCCCTAGGTAGCGCAGCGGCTCCGGCTCCGCGCAGCTTCGATTTCGGCAACGCCTTTGCCACCTACAACTCGTTCCTCACGTTTGCGCAGGCTTTCGAGGACCTAGGCGTACGTGCTTACAAAGGCCAGGCCGGTGCTCTGAAGGGTGCTCCGAACAACGTGCTGCAAACAGCGCTGCAAATTCACTCGGTTGAAGCTCGCCACGCGGCGCACATCCGCATGATGCGCCGCGCCGCGGCCGGTGGCGGAGCCCAGCAGTTTGGCTGGATTACAAACAAGGAAGCTAACGGCGCGCCCGATGCCATTTATGGCGGCGGCAACCCCGTGGCCGACCACCCCGCCGAGGACAACGTGTCGCAAGCCGGTGTAAACCTGACTACCTTGGGCTACACTGCTGCCGAGGTAAGCGAAGCCTTCGACGAGCCGCTCGACCGCGGCACCGTTACTACGCTGGCTACGCCCTACGTGCGCGCTTAGCGCATTAATAGTCAATTTTTTTGTTGCCAAGCCGGCCTCCTTCGGGAGGTCGGCTTTGTGCATTTATAGCCGCCTGTTTCGGCCCTGGCAATACCTGTAGAAGGGTTCCTAAGCACGGCTATAAATATATTAAACCAATATTATATAATAAAAAAGCAAGCTCAAGTACAACCTTGCGTGGTTAGGGTCGCGTAAAGGGTTGCAGTTCCTCCCCCAATCCATTCCGGTGTTTCTTTCCTACCGAGCCGTGCCCGGCTCCGGACAGATGCCTATTGCCTTTTGCCATTCACCAACCAACCCTAAAAGTTTATATGGCCACGACCAAACACTCTCCTGAGCAGGAGGAGGCAACGCAGGGCGGAGCGCTCTTGCAACCCATCCAACGACGTGCATTTTTGCGCTACGCTGGCTTCACGGCTTGTGCTACTGGCTTGCTGCTGGCCGGCTGCGACGACGATGACGACGACGTTGAAAATGGCATTGATGTAGGCTCGGGCGATACCGGAGTGCTGAACTATGCATATGCACTGGAGCAATTGGAGGCTGCGTTTTATGCCCAGGTAAAAACCGGCACATACTACACCGGCCTCAACGCCAGCAGTGCCGAGCGCATGATCCTCGATGACTTGGCTATCCATGAGAAGGCCCACGCCGACTTCTTCAAGACAGCCCTGGGCACCGCTGCCATTAAGCAGCTTGAGCCCGACTTCTCCTCAATCAACTTCAACGACCGCAGCAGCGTGCTCAACGCCGCCAAGGCTTTTGAAGACCTAGGCGTAGCGGCGTACAACGGCGCTGGCCGCTTTATTCAAACGCCGGCTTACCTGGTAATTGCCGGTAAAATTGTATCGGTAGAGGCACGCCACGCAGGCCTGATTCGCGACCTGCTGGCTTACAATTCCTTCGTCGACAACGATGTGGTGGATCTGTTCACGCCTACTTCGGGCACCTCGGGCCCGGGCGTTGGCAACGGCACCGGCCTCGAGCGCTCCAAGCGCCCAGCCGAGGTACTAACCACGGCCAACCAGTTCCTGAAATCGGGCTCGAAAGTAAGCGCCAACAACTTGCGCTAATCGCCAGCTACATCCCCACATCAACATCAGCCTCTTCCGATCATGGATCTGTTCAAGCTTATTTCCGACATCGAAAAAGTAGACCCCGAAGTGTACGACCGGTTCGATTCGCGCCGGCGCGTATTCAAGCACTTCGGCAATATGGGCAAAGCCGTAACGGCCGCTACCCTGCCGGCCGTGGTCAGCGGCCTGTTTACGCGCGCTTACGGCCAAACCGGTTCGCTGCCTGCCGAAATCGCAGCCGTGCTGAACCTGGCCTTGCAGCTTGAGTACCTGGAGTTTTACTTCTATGACACGGGCCTGAAGTCAGCCAACCTTATTCCGGCCGCCGAGCGCCCCGGTATTGAGAAAATTCGCAACGACGAGTCGGGCCACATCAAAGTACTGCGCGGCGCCCTAGGTTCGCAGGCCTTCAGCCAAACCGACCCGCCCGTTACCGCTTTCGATTACACTGGCGGCGGCCGTTTCCCCGATGTGTTTACCAACCAAGCCACGTACTTCGGGGTAGCCCAAGGCTTTGTTGACACCGGCGTGCGCGCCTACAAAGGCGGTGCTCCCATTCTGATGCCGAACAAAGACCTGCTCGAAGCCGCCCTGAACATTCACTCGGTTGAGGCTCGTCACTCGTCGCACATCCGTTCCATTCGTCGTGGTGGCCCCGGCGCTGCGGCCGATATGAACAACCTCAACCAGAAGCCGAAGAGCTGGATTTCGGGTACCGACAACGGCGGCTCGGCTCCGCCCACTACCACTCCCATCTACGGCCCGGGCACCCCGGCTACCGGCGGTGCTACGGATATTTTCTTCCCGGCTGAAAGCAACATTACCCAAGCCGGCGTGAACATCCAGACGAACACCACCGGCGTTACCATCACGGCAGCAGGCGCCTCGGAGTCGTTCGACGAACCGCTGGACGCCAACACCGTGAAGAGCATTGCCCGCTTGTTCCGGGCGCCGGGCAACACCGTGCTGTTTGCCTAAGCCAAGCACGGCAGCCCTAGGTTGCCGTTGCTGAAAAACCCACTGCGACGACCCCTGGCAACAGGGGTCGTCTTTTTTTATGCCTGCCCTAGGTGCCGTGCAACGCTTTGAGCGCGGGGCGACTCGCTACCGAAAAGCCTGCTTCATTTCAGCCCGAACGGACTACCTTTGCCGTTCAGGCCTTTGCTGGCCGCTACGTATTTTCTCTACGCATGTCCGACGCACAGTCTGCCTTCCGTCCGCAACCGGAAGTACCGCCCCGCCGCACGTTTTTGCGCCAGGCCGGTGCCCTTACCGCCGCTTCGCTGCTGCTGGCGGCCTGCGGCGACGATGACCCCGAACCCGAACCCGTTGCTACCACCTTTGAGTTGCCCACCGGCGACGCTGGCTTGGTAGCGTACTTGTTTTTGCTGGAGCGCTTTTCGGCCGATTTCTACCAGCGCGTAATCACCACGCCGCCCTCCGACCTTACCTCTGCCGACCTCGCCTTGCTGCGCGACATCCACCGCCACGAGCTGATGCACCGCGAGCTGCTGGGCAGCGTGCTCAAGGAAAACTCGTTGGTAAACGACATCGGCATTAGCAACCTGGTGGGCGTCGAGTTCAACTACGCCAGCCTTACGCTTACCAACCGCCAAGGCGTGCTCACAGCTGCCCGCACCATTGAGGACCTAGGCACGGCCGCGTTGGGCGGGGTTATTCGCCTGTTCACGAGCACGGTGTACATGCAGCTTGCGGTGCGCTTGGCCGCCGTAGAGGGTCGCCACTCGGCCACCGTGCGCGATTTGCTGCAGCCCGGCTCCTTTGCGGCAGCCGAAGCGGTAGCCAACACCGGCGTCGATGCGGGCTTCAACCAGGCTCTGGCGCCCGCGGCGGTGCTCACTGAGCTTAGCAAGTACACCACCTTGCCTATTACCGGCAACGGTTTACCCACCACCTAAGGCCGGCTTTCCCCCATGAATTTGCTTTCGCTTATTGATCAACTGGCCGGCGCCGCTGCATCGGAGCAGCCCACGGCCCGCCGCAGCGCCCTGTCGCAACTGGCTCGCACGGCTGCCGCTACCCTGCCGCTGGCCCTAGGTGCCGTGGCGCAACCCGCCGTGGCACAACGTGCCGGCACCCAGCTCGATGCTTTGCTGCTGTTGCTGCAGGTTGAGTGGCTGCAAGATGAATTTTACGGCCGTGCGCTGGGCACCCCCACGCTCGTGCCGGCCGCTATTCAGCCCGATCTTACCCTCATCCGGGAGCAGCAGCGCCAGCACATTGCCCGGCTCGAGGCCATAGTTGCGGCATCGGGTGGTGCAGTACCAGCCCGCCCCCGCTACGACTTCACGGGCACTCGCGGCGGCACGCAAGCTGCCGCCTTTGCCGATGTGTTTTCGAACACCGACACCATGCTGGCCGTGGCGCAGGTTCTCGAAGACCTGAGCGTGCGGGCTTACCTAGGGCAAGTGTCGCTGCTCACCAGCAACGACGATCTGCTGACCTTGGCCACGCGTGGCGTAACGGTTGAAGGCCGCCACAGCGCGCACCTGCGCCTGCTGCGCCGCCAGCGCGGCACCGACGTGAAGCCCTGGGTTAGCGCCACCGACAACGGCGGCCCCGTGCCCTCGGCTACGGCTCCGGTGTACGCCGGCGAAGACCGCGTACGCCAATTGGTAACCGCCACCCGCGAAGTTGACCTTAGTACAATTACTCCCCTATTGCCCTTCTCGCCGGCCATTACCGAGGCCGAGAGACGAGCCGCCGTAACGGAGGCTATCGACGAGCCGCTTACGGCAACAGCCGTGCAAGCCGTAGTGGCGCTGTTCACGGCGTAAGCTGCTGCAAGCCCGAACATTAATCCCCCGTTAAGCTCAACTTAACGGGGGATTATTTTTTCCGAATAGCTGAACAATCATCTTGCATTTTGAATTTTAATTATTGTACCTTTCTCCGTAGCAAAATGGCATCTATAATGTTGCTTCAGCTTTTTTCGTTGGTACACGTATAGAGAGCCGCCGCTACCCAGATGGCGTTTTTACCCTACCCAAAACACTATCACCTACTACAATGCTGGAATATGTAAAAACCATCCTGCTTAAAGTCAGCTTCGACCGAATGCTGTTCGAGAAGGAACTTCGAAAGGCCCTGCGTGCGCTTGTGCCCGACGAGGTAAGTGAGTTGAAGGCGTGGTGTTACCAGCAGTTCTCTAAACTTTACCGCCGCGTGCTCAACCGGGTCTTCCGGCAGGTGCGGTTAGCTTAATTCAGGTTCGGTTGCGGGCGTGCCGAGCGAAGGCTTGCCCGCAACAAACCGGATGTTACGCGTGAGGCCTTGGTAGCCGGTGCGCTTCACGGCCGAGTGCCGAAACAACGTCTGAAATACTTCCTGCGTGATTTCCTGCCAGTCGCTCTCGCGCATCTCCTTCAGGTGCGGGTGCGGCTTAAACTGCTCCTCCTGCGTAGCCCGCGAAAAGCGGTTCCAGGGGCACACATCCTGGCAGATATCACACCCGAATATCCAATTGCCCAGCTGACCCTGTACGTCGGCGGGCAATTGTTCTTTTAGCTCGATGGTAAAGTAGCTGATGCACTTGCTGCCATCCACCACGTAGGGCTCGGTAATAGCCTGCGTGGGGCACGCATCGAGGCAGCGCGTGCAGGAGCCGCAGTAGTCGCGGATGGGGCCATCGTAGCTGAGCTCCACATCCACAATCAGCTCGGCAATGAAATAGAACGAGCCCGCGCCAGGCGTAATCAGGTTCGAATTCTTGCCGACCCAGCCCAGGCCGCTCTTCTTGGCCCAGGCCTTATCGAGCACCGGCGCCGAATCGACGAACGCGCGGCCGCCCACCTCGCCGATATGCGCCTGTATGTCCTGCAGCAGGGTTTTCAGCTTGTCTTTGATGACGTGGTGGTAGTCGCGGCCGTAGGCGTACTTACTTACCTTCAGCGTATCGTCGGGCTGCTGGTCTTCGGCGGCCGGGTAGTAGTTCAGCAGCAGCGAAATCACCGACTTGGCACCGTCCACGAGCAGGCGCGGGTCGAGGCGCTTGTCGAAGTGGTTTTCCATCCAGCGCATCTGGCCCTGCATGCCTTTGGCGAGCCACTGTTCCAAGCGCGGGGCTTCTTCTTCCAGGAACTCAGCCCGTGAGATGCCGCAGGCCATAAAGCCCAGCTCCGCCGCCCGGCGCTTAATAAAGGCGGTGTGTTCGGCGCGGGTAATGTCGGAGGCAAGCATGCGGGCAAAGGTCGGGGTTAAGCCGCTACCAAGGTGCTACTGGCTTAAGCGTTGCTTTCAACACTCAACACGGGCCCGGCGTTCCTGCTGCTTGGTTCAGCGACATTCCAATAAATCGCCGGGTTGGCAGTCTAGCGCTTTACACAGCGCTTCGAGCGTACTGAAGCGTACGGCTTTGGCTTTGCCCGTTTTCAGAATGGAAAGGTTGGCCAGCGTCAAGTCCACTTTCTCCGACAGTTCGCTTAACGACATTTTGCGCTTGGCCATCATCACATCCAGGTTCACGATTATCGGCATTTGCTAAACCGTCAATGCGTTTTCCGCCTGGATGTCGGTGCCCTTCTGAAACACCTGCGCGATGATGAAGATGATGCCGGCCAGAAACAGGAACTCATCGCCCGACCAAGTTGGGATGTCAATTGACACGCTCTTCAGCAGCCATTTAGTGTAGTTGTTGGCCACTATGGCCACTACGCCGGCTGCCAAAGCAGCGTGACTGATTTTGGTGATCA
This sequence comes from Solirubrum puertoriconensis, assembly GCF_001483135.1. Lineage (GTDB taxonomy): Bacteria > Bacteroidota > Bacteroidia > Cytophagales > Hymenobacteraceae > Solirubrum > Solirubrum puertoriconensis. The sequence continues at coordinate 972,670 of NZ_LNAL01000008.1, read as the reverse complement.
GCGCAGCTATTTCCGGACTGAAAGGCGCCGCGAAGTCGATTTTTCGGAAAATCTGAATGACCAAGTAAGCCATGTATGCTTTTACCGCCAGGAAGTACACCATAAAGGATACCACACCCACGTAGTGCACCTCGGCGTAATTTTTTAGCGCAGCCAAGTTCAAGCCCATGTACAAGTTTTGCGCACCCACTGGGTTGATAAACTCGCTCACGAAAAACGAAATCAAAATGGCTCCGGTCTGGATACACAACCCAATAAGCAAGACCCAGAACACGACGTGCATAATGGTCAGAACAAGCGTTGACTTGGTTTTCATAGGGTGTTAGGGTGTTGGTTTATTAAGTTCTGGTACTTGCAGCAACAGACTTCTGCTTGAACAACTTTCGATAAATTTTTATTGATAATCAATAAAAATCAGATATATTTTTTGAGCCCTCATAGCTAGTAAGGGTCAATTAAGACAAGTTGACCTAATGAGAATTGCGACCTGCAGATGTAGAGTAACCAGCGGCTAGCAGGGTTTTGCGTTTACTTGAATACACGAACACCCGGCGTCAGCTTAAGGAACCGACGTCGGGTGTTCTTGGTAAAAAACATGTTTCGGCATGAGCGGCTCATCGGTCCATGTTGCCGTGCAGAGGCTGCGAAATGGACGACCTAGGTGCGTGCAGGCGTGCTAGGTGCCTTCGCCCTGTACGGTGCTATGCACCTAGGGGCTCACACCCTGAGCAGCCCGCGAAACCCTCTGGAGGAATAATACGACTGCGCCGTGTTGTGATACACGAAAACCCTGCCGTAGCGGTAATCGGCGAACAGCGCCCCGCCAAGCTTGCGAACTTCGGCAGGCGTTTGCAACCAGCTCGAGGTTTTGGCATCGAACCGGCCGAGTTGCTGCAAGCTTCGGTATTGTTCTTCCGTCAGCAGCTCAATGCCCATTGCCGCTGCCATATCCATGGCATTGCTTGCTGGCTTGTGCTCCTTTCGGGCCTCCAGCCCTTGGCGGTCGTAGCAACCACCACGGCGACCTAGGGGCGTTTCGGCCGCGCAGTCGCAGAACAGATACTCGCCCGTTGCGGCGTCAAACCCTATTACGTCGGGCTCGCCGCCGGTTCGTTCCATTTCCGATAGCGCCCATAATTTCGACGGGTTGGCCTGGAGTCGGCCTTTTAACTCCCCCCAAGAATGGCCGGCATGGCGGTGCAAATTTTCGCGGAATCTGTTTTCCAGTACGCTAAGCAGTTGCTCCTGCTGGTCGGGGGCTATTTCGTTACTACCCATGGTGGCCGAGGTGTTCGTTTGTACCGCTGAAACTAGCACATTTGGCAAAGGCGGGCATGGGCAAAACCCAAGGCAATTGAGGTTAGGCCGGTCGCGGCCGACGAAACGGTTTTTGCCCAACAGAAATCCGATGGCGCGCTCGATATTAAGCGTCAAGGCTTCCTCGCTTTTCAAACGCACCAGGTAGCGCACCAGCTCGTTTTGCCGCGAGGCCGACAACCCATCAAAAACTTGTTGGGCCTCGGGAGCTTCGGCTAATGCCCGCTCAAAGGTGGGGCACGTCAGCACGGGCGGGCCTACCGGGTTGTAGTCGAGCGTAACGGCCAGTATTTCGCCAATGCGCCGGGGCGAATTAGCCAACATCGTTAGGTTGATGTACAAGCGCCATTCGCCGGCATAGCGCACCAACGTTTGCTCATAGGGCTGGTTGTTGATAGTTCCGTGCACCCGTATCGGCCCTTTGCTGCGCCCTGCTTTGGAAAACACGTCGGCCAACACATCGGCAGGCATTTGCACAAAAGGGTTTACACCGATCAGCTCGAGCGTAGCGGAAAAAGCGTGCATATGCAGCCAGCCTAACGCAAAAATGCACCGCCGTTGGGCGGTGCATTTTTGCACAATAAATCACAGGTTACTCTTGCGCGAACAGGTCGCCGGCTACGTTGCCACGCAAGTGCTGCGGCAGCGGGCGCCCTAGGTGCGTATAGGCTTGCTCGGTGGCTTCGCGGCCCCGCGAGGTGCGCTTGATGTAGCCTTCCTGAATCAGGAACGGCTCGTACACTTCCTCGATGGTTTCGGCTTCTTCGCCGCAGGCCGTAGCAATGGTGGTGATGCCTACCGGGCCACCCTTAAACTTGTCGATGATGGTCGACAGAATGCGCTTGTCCATATCGTCGAGGCCTTGCGAGTCAACATCGAGGGCGCTCAGGGCGAACTGGGCAATTTCGCGGGTGATGGTGCCGGTGCCTTTGATCTGAGCAAAGTCGCGAGTACGGCGCAGCAGGTTATTGGAGATACGGGGTGTACCGCGCGAGCGGCGGGCAATTTCGAAGGCCGCATCCTCGTGGATGGGCGTGCCCAGGATTTCGGCCGAGCGCTGCACGATGTCGGTGAGCAGCTTGGCGTCGTAATACTCCAGGCGCGACGAAATGCCGAAGCGGGCGCGCAGCGGCGCCGTGAGCATGCCCGAGCGCGTGGTAGCCCCGATGAGCGTGAACGGCGACAGCGAAATCTGCACGGAGCGGGCGTTGGGGCCCGAGTCGAGCATGATGTCGATGCGGTAGTCCTCCATGGCCGAGTACAGGTACTCCTCCACCACCGGATTGAGGCGGTGAATCTCGTCGATGAAGAGCACGTCGTGCGGATCGAGGTTGGTGAGCAAGCCCGCCAGGTCGGAGGGCTTGTCGAGCACCGGGCCCGAGGTCATCTTGATGCCCGAACCGAGCTCGTTGGCAATGATGTGCGACAACGTGGTTTTGCCGAGGCCAGGAGGCCCGTGCAGCAGAACGTGGTCGAGGGCGTCGCCGCGTTGCTTGGCGGCCGCCACAAACACTTTCAGGTTCTCCACCACCTTGGCCTGACCCGTGAAGTCGTCGAAGCTAAGGGGGCGCAGGGCCTTGTCAATTTCTTTATCGGTGGCGTCCATGTGGGAGTTTCCACCTGTCAGGTACGATTCGCGCATACGAAACGAAGGTAGTTCGGCGGTCAGAGTTTCAGAGCTAAGGTAACATCGGCCGGGGCGAAAACATTTCGCGTGCACAATATTTTTAGCAAATAAATAGTAGCCATCAGATCATCAACTAAAATAATTAGCCAAGTTACTTGTTCCTGCTGATCGGCTTACAAAAAAGCCCGGCTCTGGAAGCCAGAACCGGGCTTTGCTGCGGAGCTACCTAGGCGCTAGTGCACATACAGCAGTTCCTGAATGTCGGTGTGCAGGGCATCGACTACCTGCGAATACTGTCCCGGCGAGAGCAACTCTTCCAAGGCATTCATTACGCCCATGAACGCGCGGCGCGTGTGCTCGGCCGTCGGGAAATCGTGGCCTTCGGCAAAGGCGTCGTAAGAGGCCACGAACACGAGCCAATCCTGCGCGTGCCGCACTACAATGGGCTCGCGCCGCACCTTATACCCATCGAAGTAAATGCCCTTCCAGATAATGGGCAGCTGCGCCCCTAGGTGCGCAGCTTTCTCGGCGGGTATCCGGTCGCGCAGGGCGTGGAGCACGGCCCTGAAGATACGGCCGGCTTGGGCCCGGTTTTGGATGCCTAGGTGCCGACCTACCACATGCAGCCAGGCATTGGCTTCGGCCACGTACTTTTCGAAGTTGAGCGACATACAGCTGAACGTTGGCGTGGGAGTGACAACACGGCCGCCGGCGGTGCGTGCTGCACCGCCGGCGGCATAGGTGCTCGGTATGAGCTTGATTAGCCTAGGCTGGCGCTACACTTGGTTGCCGCTGCGCGAGCCTTTTTGGGCACTTTGGCCGCCATCGTGCGAGTTGCCCTGCGAGCGGTGCGTGCCTTGGGCGCTGGGCGTGCGCAGGTGGCTTTGATCATCGCTCTTGGAGCCGCCTCCTTGCGTGCCACCCTGGTCGGCGTCGCGGCTGCGGGTGTTGGTGTCTTGCACCAAGCCGCCCGAACCTAGGTTGTTGGCACCCGAGCCGGCCGAGGTTTTGGCAATGCCATCGGAGGTGCCGTCGTCGCCGATGGTATTAAAGTCCTGCGTGGCGTCGCCGTCGTCGTTAGGGTTGCGGTCGTGGTGGCGCGACGGGTTGTTGCGGTCGGGCTGGTAGCGGCTTTCGGGGGCGTTGCGGTAATTTTCTTTATCACCTTCGCGGCGCTCTTGGCGGCGCTCATCTGCGTTCTGCGACATAGTGGTTTGGTGCTTGGTTGAGATATGCTATACGACCACTACGCCCCGCTAGGTACTGACGAGCTGCTGATTAGCCTGCTTTGGCTACCCCAGCCAGCCTCATTTTACCACAGCTCCACGAGTGGTTGCAGCCTTGCCCAGGACCGCGCCTGAGCTACCTAGGCCAAACTGGCGGCGTGAGGCGGCGTAGGCACCCGAGCTGCGGCAGCCCGGCGCAGTAGTTGCCGCATCGAAAGCACATGCAGCGTGTAGGCCAGCGGCACCACAAAGCAGGGCAACCACACCATCGGAAAGCGCGCGACGATGGTATTGGCCGGCTCGTTGAAGAAGTACCGGATGGGCAGCGGCGCCGACAAAAAAGCAATGGTGACGATGTTGACCAGTATCAGCAGGCCGGCGATGTTCCAGCCGAAAGCCACCTGCCACGGCCAGCTGCGCCGCACAAAGCAGAAGTACGCTATAATAGGCGCCGTGAGGCCCGTCAGGATATCGTAATTCAAGCCTTCGAAGGTCATTTGCACGGGTATTTCGCCGCCCACAAACAGCAGCCACAGCACCACTTCCATTAGCACCCGGAAGCTTTGCAAGGCAACCAAGCCCGCGCGCGGCATGGCATCGAGCAGGCGGCCAACGGCCTCGGAGCGGGCTAGCCATACGGCCGTTAGCAGCGGCAGCGGCAATACCAGCATCAGCCTAGGTGGCCGTGCATTGAAGTCGGACAAGAAACCCGAGCCAGCCACGGCAGCGCAAACGGCCAGCCACAGCAATAGCACGGCGGCCGCTACCAGCGTACGGCTGCGGGCAGTGGCCGCCGATTGCGGCCCTTGCTGGCGAAAGGCCTGGTAAGTACCGCGCAGCACCAAAAGGTACAGCGCCACTACCAAGCCGATGAACAGGGCGCTGGCGCCCTGCAGTGCGTTCGTTTCCATAGCGTTTGTGCTTGATGAGAGAATAGCCAAAAGTAGCCCGGCATCCTACCGCAAGCGTTGACCGAAATTGCTAATTCGCGAGGGCGCCGGGCCGAAATGCCATGGGCCAGCGGCCAGTGCTTTGGTACAGCGCCCGCCCAAAGGCACTGCTGCTCTCGAAGCCTACTAGATTGGCTACATCGGCCACGGGCAGCTGCCCGGTGCGCAGCAGCTCCTGGCCTTTGCGCAGGCGCAGCTCGCGCAGGTAGGCGTAGGGAGTTTGGCCGTGCAAGGCCCGAAACAGGCGCAGGTAATGAAACTTGGACAGGCAGGCCACTTGAGCCAGCTCCTCGAGGCTCAAATCGCGCGGGTAGTAGCTGTGCAGGTAATCAACCGACCAGCTCAGGCGGCGAAAAATCTCCAGCTGCGTGGCGCGCTTGGTTGCTGGCAGTTCGGCAGCCTGACGCTGCGTTTGGCGATGCACCTGCAGCAAATGCGCCAGCAAGCCCAGCAGTAGTTGGTCGCGCAGCAGGCTATGGGCGTTGAAGTCGGCAGCATGGGCCTGCAGCTGCCGCACCCACGCCTCCAGGGCTGCATCTTTGGAATAAAGCTTGGTGAAGAAGTGCACCGCGGCGCCGGGGCGAGCGGGGTCATCGAGCAGCGTTGCCTCGGCGGTGGTACTGTCGCGCAGTACGGTTTCGGCCAGCTGCTCGCCGAAGTGGATGTTGAAAGTTTCGGTTTGGCCAGGCTCCTCGATGTCGAGCGTGTAATGCTCGGCGGCATTGGTGAGAAAGTACGTGTCGGTTTCGATGCGCACGCGGTGCTGCGCCACCGCGCACGTGCTACTGCCGCGCAAGTTCATGAACAACGACAGCGGCCCACGGATATCGGGCCGATGCACCGCCACCGTTGGCCGCGCCTGAATGACGACGCTGGGCCAACCGTTGCCATCGGCGAAGCGGCGGTTTACCTCGCGCTTCAGCCAGCCTAGTTCGGGAAAATCGGTGCGGTACATGGGCCGGGGGTGCTGCCCCAAGATACACCCCTGCAGCCCCTAGGTGTTCTTGTCCGGCTCGGAAAGAATTGTTTTGCAGCTCGCCTAGCCGCTAAGGTGCCGCAGCAGCGGTAGGATTTGCGTTATTGCGGCTCTCCGTTTTCTGCGCCCTAGGTCGCGACACCTCTCTCCTTTTCCCACCGCATGCGTCGTGTACTGCAGGTTATTGTGCTGGCTCAGTTTTGCTGTACCTCGCTTTGGTTTGCCGGCAACGCCGTGGCGCCCGACATAGCCCGGCAATTCCGGTTGGCCGAGGATTTTGTGGCCAACCTTACCAGCGCCGTGCAGCTGGGCTTTATCAGCGGCACGCTGGCCTTTGCCGTGCTGGCCATTGCCGACCGCTTTTCGCCCTCGCGGGTGTTTTTGGTAAGTGCCTTGCTGGCGGCTTTGTGCAACCTAGGCGTACTGATGGCCGCAACCGGGCCGGTGCACCTGCTGGCCCTGCGCTTTCTGACGGGTTTCTTCCTGGCGGGCATTTACCCCGTGGGCATGAAAATCGCCTCTGACTACTACCAAGCCGGCCTTGGTAAATCGTTGGGTTTTCTGGTGGGGGCGCTGGTGCTGGGCACGGCTTTTCCGCATTTGCTCCGGAGTGCTACTACCGCGCTGCCTTGGCACTACGTGCTGGTGGCTACCTCGGCGCTGGCTACGCTGGGCGGCGTGGCCATGGCAGTGCTGGTGCCCGATGGGCCGCACCGCCGAGCCGGCCAGCGGCTGCGCTTTACGGCTATGTTGGAGGGCTTTCGGGTGCCGCGCTTTCGGGCGGCGGCGTTTGGCTACTTCGGCCACATGTGGGAGCTGTACACCTTTTGGGCGTTTGTACCTGCCATGCTCAGCACCTACAACCGCACGCACCTAGGGGCCGAGCTGCCCGTGCCGCTGCTTTCGTTTCTGATTATCGGCGGGGGCGCACTCGCTTGCATGGGCAGCGGTCTGCTCTCGCAGGTGGTGCCGGGCCGCAAAGTGGCCCTAGGTGCGCTGGCGTTGTCGGGCTTGTGCTGCGTGGCCTCGCCCCTGCTGCTACGGGTAAGCCACCCGCCGTTGCTGTTCGCTTTTTTGTTCTTCTGGGGCTTGGTGGTAGTAGCCGATTCGCCGTTGTTCTCAACCCTGGTAGCGCAGAGCGCGCCGGAGGCTACGCGTGGCACAGCGCTTACCATCGTCAACTGCCTGGGCTTCGCCATTACGGTAGTAAGCATTCAGGTTGCTAGCGGGCTGGTGGACTACCTAGGGCCGCACAACGTGTACCTGGTGTTGGCCCTAGGTCCGGCGGCGGGGTTGCTTGCACAGGTAGCCAACCAACGCCAAATTGTGCCGCAAACTGCTGCCGCTAAGCCTTAGTGCTTACTCGTGCAGCAGCACCTCAATGTTGAGGTACAGCCAATCTTCTTCCCACGATTTGTAGGTGAGCTGCGCCGTGATGTTGCGACCGGCATCGAGCAAACGGGCTACGGTTTCGTTGCGGCCTTCGGGCAGGTAGCCCAGCCACACGTCGCCGGCGTCGGGGCGGGTGCGTACCTGCACGGCCCAATCGTCGTAGGGGCTGTCGGCTTCGCGGTGCAGCACCAACGGCTGGCCTTCGTGGAGTTGCGGCTCGTACTGAGCCAGGTTTTCGCGGTGCGAAGTACCCGCAACCAAGCATTCCAGAATAACCAGCGGCGCGGTAGAAGAAGTATTAGTGGGCATGTGGCGGAGGGCTAGCGAGTTGCAAAGTAACGCGGCGCGGCGGTTCATCGCACCGCTGCGTAGCCCTCGGCATACGTATGTTTCTTTGCGCCGCTGCCGGGCTTGCTTGTTTCCCTAGGTGCTCGGCGCACCCTTAGTCTATGTACAGCAAAACCGAAGCCGCTCAACTCCGCCAAGCATTCTGGACCGCCTTAGGCCAGTACATGCGCCCTATTCTGTCGTCGGAAGGCTTGCCCGTGACCTGGATAAACTACAAAACCGGCCTCAAAAACGTGTACTTCCGCATGCACGCCGACACGCGCCGGGCCAGCATCGGCATCGAAATAACCCACGCCGACGCCGGCTTGCGCGAGCTGTTCTTCGAGCAGTTTAAGGAGCTGCGCCTGATGCTGGAGGAAACCCTAGGTGAACCGTGGGTGTGGAAGTTGGAGGCCACCGACGAGTACGGGCAGCCGCTTAGCCGCATTTACCAAGAGCTGCCCGGCGTGAACATGTACAACCGCGAGCATTGGCCCGAGCTGATTTCGTTTTTCAAACCCCGGCTGGTAGCGTTGGATGAGTTCTGGAGCACCGCGCAGTACGCGTTTGATGAGCTGCGGTGAGGGCTAAGAGTTACATCTGCCCTGAATGCCTAGGCCACAAATCCCGTAATCACCTTCATAACTTTCCACTTGCCATTCTTCTTACGAACAACAAACGTTTCGCCCCTGCCGCATAACCCTCCACAGGAATGCCACACGTCTACTATGGCAGTGGAATAATCGCGCGAGAACAACGGCATAGAGATGGAAGAGTACCCGTATACGCCGTATCTCTTATTTACTTCATCCAATATATCGGGCCTCTGACCGACGGCTCTCAAACGCCTAGTTGTTTCCGTCAGAGTGTCTTCAGGTATTACCAGATAGCCGGGTAACAACTTAGCATCTAGCCTGAACCCCGAAGATGTTGCCATCTGCTGATGCATGAACACTGTGTCGGCGGCAGTCAGCAGATGATCATGGCTAACCAGCGCTATGAATGCACTGTCACCTAGCTCCGGATTGTTCCAGGGTCTAGGGCGTCCGGGCCACAGAGGAAGAAATAAGGAACGCTTGTCGATTAACACCTTGCCCAGCGGCCAACCTACCATGAACACCTTGCCGTCCTCGCCCTGCTCTAGTAACTCGCGCAGGAAGTGGTGAATCGTTGTGTCGGGTACTAGCAGTCTACATTCAGCCCACTTTAACCACTTAGGTTGCGCTGGTTTTTCTTCGACTTTGTTGGTGCCGTTCCACCAAGCATTACCCTGCGGCTTACGGCCAGAGCATCCTAGTAGTAGTGCACTTAAACATGCAAGGGCCAGGTACCGATAAATCATTGCTGAGCTCAAAACAGAAAACGGCCGTTCTTCTGCAAGAACGGCCGTTTCTCTTACTTATTGATCGGCTTATTTAAACGCCTGAATGCCCGTAATATCGGCGCCCGTGATGAGCAGGTGAATATCGTGGGTGCCTTCGTAGGTAATTACCGACTCCAGGTTCATCATGTGACGCATAATGGGGTACTCGCCGGTAATGCCCATGCCGCCGTGGATTTGGCGGGCCTCGCGAGCAATGTGCAAGGCCATGTCAACGGAGTTGCGCTTGGCCATCGAAATCTGGGCCGAGGTGGCTTTGCCTTCGTTCTTCAGCACACCTAAGCGCCAGGCCATCAGCTGGGCTTTGGTGATTTCGGTAATCATTTCGGCCAGCTTTTTCTGCTGCAGCTGGTAGGCGGCAATGGGCTTGCCGAACTGCTCGCGCTGCAGCGAGTACTTCAGAGCCGACTCGTAGCAGTCGATAGCGGCACCAATAGCGCCCCAGGCAATGCCGAAGCGGGCCGAGTCGAGGCACGACAGCGGGCCTTTCAGGCCATCGGCGTTGGGCAGCAGGTTTTCTTTGGGCACGCGCACGTTGTCGAACACCAGCTCGCCGGTGCACGAAGCGCGCAGGCTCCACTTGTTGTGGATTTCGGGGGTGGTGAAGCCTTCCATGCCGCGCTCCACGATGAGACCCTTGATGCGGCCCTCTTCGTTTTTGGCCCACACCACGGCTACCTGGCACTCGGGCGAGTTGCTGATCCACAGCTTGGCGCCGTTGAGCAGGTAGTAGTCGCCCATATCCTTGATGTTGGTAACCATGCCGCCGGGATTCGAGCCGTGGTCGGGTTCCGTGAGGCCAAAGCAACCCAGCCACTCACCCGAGGCCAGTTTGGGCAGGTACTTTTTGCGCTGCTCTTCGGAGCCGTACTGGTAAATGGGGAACATCACCAGCGAGCCTTGCACCGAGGCCGTGGAGCGCATGCCCGAGTCGCCGCGCTCAATTTCCTGCATAATCAGGCCGTAGCTGATGTAGTCGAGGCCGCCGCCGCCGTACTCCGTAGGGATGGTGGGACCAAACGCGCCCACCTCGCCAAACTTGCGCACGATTTCGGATGGGAAGTGCCCGTCCTGCGCCCACTTCTCAATGTTGGGCGAAATCTCGCGCTTCACGAAGTCGCGGATGGTTTGGCGAATGAGCTTGTGCTCGTCGGTGAGCAGCCCGTCGATGTCGTAGTAATCGGTGAAACCGGCGGCGTTCAGGGAGCCTTTGTTTTGCTGTACCTGCGCTTTCGGGGAGAGTACGTCGGCTTGGGAGGACATATGCGAAAACGGATTGGGTGGGAAGCTCAAAGATAAAGATTTCGGGGTGTGCCCAACGGCTTGGCCTGTGCCGCGTGCCGCATACCTACAACACCTTGCCGCCGATGCGGTTCCGCCAATGGCACCTAGGGTTTGCTCATCCTGGCTGGTCGGTTCTGCGTAGGGCTGTTAGCCGCACTGCAGCCCGCGTGCAAATGCTACATTACGGCTGCTTCAACCCCACCCGCCATGAGCACCCACAAGAAACTCAACGAACTGGAAGCTACCGCCATCTGCGGCAACGACATTTCCTCGTCGTGCCTGTACGTGTCGGGGTTGGCCATTACCTACGCCGGGCAATACGCCTGGCTGGCGTTGCTTATGGTGGGGGCGGTGTTGTTCTTGTTCCGCAAAATTTACGGCGAAGTGGTAGGAGCGCTGCCCCTCAACGGCGGCGCTTATAACGTGCTGCTCAACACCACCAGCAAGAACAACGCGGCGCTGGCCGCGGCGCTTACCATCCTTTCGTACATGGCCACGGCCGTTATATCGGCCTCCGAAGCCATGCACTACTTGCATACGCTGTGGCACAGCCTGCCCGTGCTGCCGGCTACTGTAGGCTTGCTGGGCTTGTTTTTGGTGCTCACGCTGCTAGGCATGTCCGAGTCAGCCAAGGTGGCCGTCATCATATTCCTGGTACACTTGGCCTCGCTGACGCTGCTGAGCGGAGCAGCCGTGTGGTACTTAGCCACGCACGGCACCGATACACTCTCGCTCAACTTTCAGGCTCCGGTAAAAGGCGGTATTGCGGCGGCGCTTTTCTACGGATTTAGCGCGGCCATGCTGGGTATTTCGGGTTTCGAAAGCTCGGCCAACTTCGTGGAGGAGCAAGCGGGGGGCGTGTTCAATAAAACACTGCGCAACATGTGGGTGGTGGTTTCCTTCTTCAACCCACTGCTGGCCTTTTTGCTTATTGCCGTGCTGCCGCTGGTGCAGGTGGGCGAACATGCCGCTACCATACTGGCGCACCTAGGCGAGGTGGCCGGCGGGCAATGGTTGGCCGCACTAATTTCCATCGATGCGGTAGCTGTGCTCAGCGGCGCAGTGCTCACGTCGTTTGTGGGCGTGAGCGGACTGATGAAGCGCATGGCACTCGACCGCATCTGGCCGCAGTCGTTTCTGCGGGAAAACCGCCGTGGTAGCAACTACATCATCCTGATTGCCTTTTTTCTGCTGTGCATGAGCATTCTGCTGATTACGCGCGGCGAACTAGGCCCGCTGGCCGGGGTATACACGATTTCCTTCCTGGCCGTAATGGCGTTTTTCGCCATTGGCAACTTCCTGCTGAAGAATAAGCGTGCACGCTTGCCCCGCCCCGTATACGCCTCGGTGCTCACCGTTACGCTCGCTCTGCTGGGGGTACTTATGGGCTTGTACGGCAACATCAAGTTGCACCCCGAGTACCTGGTGGTGTTTCTGCAATACTTTGTACCCACCATGTTGCTGGTGATAGTAATGCTCGAGCGCGTGGCTATTCTGAAATTGGTGCTGCATGCCGTACGCAACTACTCCAAAAAGCACGGCTCTTTCTTCGGCATTACGCAGCAGCGTATTCGGGGCATGCTGCACGCGTTGAACCGGCAGGAATTCGTGTTTTTTACCAAAGGCGACAATGTTTCCAACCTCAACAAAGTCATGATCTACGTGGTGGAAAACGAATTTACCAACCGCCTCAAAATCGTGACGCTCGTGGAGGGCAATGAGCAAGTGCCCCAGCAATTGCTGAACGATGTGCGGGTGCTTGACCGTGCGTACACCGAAATTGTGGTTGATTTCGTCATCCGCCAAGGTCACTTTGGCCCGCAACTAATCGATGAACTATCGCAGGAATGGGGCATTCCGAAGAACTTCATGTTCATCGGCTCTCCCGGCGACCGTTTTCCATACCAGATTTCCGAATTAGGGGGCGTGCGCCTCATTATCTGACCCCCACTGCCCTAGGTGCCAACAGGGCCATTGCTACTGCGGAGCAACAGCCCTGCACTACCTTTGCGCGCTATGAGCAACTCTTTCGGCACCCTGTTCCGCATCAGTACCTTCGGCGAATCGCACGGCCCCGGCATCGGGGTGGTTATCGATGGCTGTCCGGCAGGGCTGGCGGTAAACGTAGCCGATATTCAGGCTGCGCTCAATCGGCGTCGGCCCGGCCAATCCGAGCTGACTACGCCGCGCTCCGAAGCCGACCAAGTGGAGGTGCTATCGGGCCTTTTTGAGGGACAAACCACCGGCACGCCTATTGGCTTGTTTATCCGCAACGCCGACCAACGCAGCCACGATTACTCGCACATCCAAAACGCTTACCGGCCTTCGCACGCCGATTACACCTACGATCAGAAGTACGGCCACCGCGACTACCGCGGCGGCGGCCGCTCCTCGGCCCGCGAAACGGCCGCCCGCGTGGCGGCCGGCGCCGTAGCCATGCAGTTGCTGCAGCACTACGGCATACAGGTGCGCAGCTATGTATCGCAGGTGGGTGCCGTGGCGGTGCCGGTTGGCTACGAGCAGCTCGACCTAGGGCTGATCGACTCGAACTTGGTGCGCTGCCCCCACCCCGAAACCGCCGAGCGCATGGCCGAGCTTATCCGGCAAACCCGCGACCGGCACGACACCGTGGGCGGCATTATTACAGGTGTAGCCACGGGTGTGCCGGCTGGCCTGGGCGAGCCGGTATTTGATAAGCTACACGCCGAACTGGGTAAGGCCATGCTGAGCATCAACGCCGTAAAGGCCTTCGAGTACGGTTCGGGCTTCGCGGGCACACTCTTGTTCGGCTCGGAGCACAACGATGCGTTTTACACCGACGAGGCCGGGCAGGTGCGCACCCGCACCAACCACTCGGGCGGCATCCAGGGCGGCATCAGCAACGGGCAGGATATTTACTTTCGGGTAGCTTTCAAGCCGGTAGCCACCATTCTGCAGCCGCAACAAACCATCAACAACCAAGGCGAGGCCGTTGAGCTGGCCGGCCGTGGCCGCCACGACCCTTGCGTGCTGCCCCGCGCCGTGCCCATCGTGGATGCCATGACAGCCTTGGTGCTGGCCGATATGCTGCTGCGTGCCCGCGCCAGCCGCGTGTAGCTCCTAGGTTTCAGCAGGGTTACCAGGCATCGGCAACTGCCAGCAAACCTCTACTTTTGCAACCGTAGGCGGCCCATTGCGGTTATACAACATAAGCGCTCCGGCGCGGCCTTCCCCTTGTACTAAGAAGCACTGTATCACCATGAATACTACTGCCCCCGCCGGCTCGGTTTCGATCTACGCCGAAGCCTCGCCCAACCCCGAGTCGATGAAGTTTGTGCTCAACTCGCAGCTTGTGCGCGAGGGTGTGAGCGTTGACTACCCCGATGCCGAAGCCGCTGCCCACTCGCCGCTGGCTCAGGAGCTGTTTAAGTTCGATTACGTGGGCCGCGTATTTATCGCCGCCAACTTCGTAACCGTAACCAAAACCACCGAGCACACCTGGACGCAGCTCATCCCGGAGCTGCGCACCTTCCTGAAATCGTACGTGGAGGCCGGTGGCCCCATCTTCACCGTTGACCCAGCCGAAGAGCAGCGTGCTGCCCAGGTTGCAGCCGGTGCCGAAGGCTCGGCCGAGGATCAGGCTACGTCGCAAAAAATCATCGACCTGCTTGATAACTACGTGCGCCCCGCTGTGGAGCAAGACGGTGGCAACATCACCTTCAAAAGCTACAACGACGGCATCGTGACGGTGAACCTGCAAGGCTCATGTTCGGGCTGCCCTTCGGCAACTGTTACGCTGAAATCGGGCATCGAGAACCTGCTGAAGCGCATGGTACCCGAGGTAAAAGAAGTAGTAGCCGAAGGCGTAACCGGCGGTTTCTAAAAACCTTGCATTGAAGCGAATTTTCTGAATTCGCGGATTTTGTAAACGATAAAACGGCCCGGGCTTGCGCCCCGGGCCGTTTGTTTTATGGCTCGATCTGGTTGTCATCTTGAGGCGCTAGCCGAAGGACCTTCTCACGCCAGAAAAACCTAGGTCCCTCAAATGGGCAGGCCAACCAAGAACGCTAACCCATATATAAAAACAAGGCCCGACCTACACAGGTCGGGCCTTGTTGCATGACGCTTATGCCGTAGGATTACTGCACGGCCGTCGAGAGTTTCGGAGCGCCAGCTTCCGAACCTTCGCTTAGGCGGTCCTTCTCCTTACGGCCATAGGTATCGAGAATCAGCGGCGCTGCGATGAACAGCGACGAGTACGTACCGATAACCATACCCACAATCATGGCAAACGAGAACGAACGCAGCGTTTCGCCACCGAAGATGTACAGCACCACTACCACCAGCAGTACGGTGGTTGCCGTAATCATCGTACGCGAGAAGGTGCTGTTCAGAGCTGGGTTTACCACTTGGGCAAACGTCAGCTTGGGGTTCTCGTGCAGGTACTCGCGGATACGGTCGTAGATAACTACGGTATCGTTCATTGAGTAACCCAGCACCGAAAGCACTGCCGCCACGAATACCTGGTCCATTTCGTAGTTCACACCTAGGGCACGAACAATGGGGTAAGTAGCAATGATGAACAGCGCATCGTGGAACAGGGCCACTACCGCCGCCATCGAGTACTGCCACTTCTCAAAGCGGAACAGTACGTACACGAAAATGGCCAGCAGCGTGAGACCAAGGCTCAGGATCGAGGTTTTCTTGATATCGTCGGCGATGGTTGCGCCCACTTTCGATTCGCTAGGAATATTGTCGGCCGTGATGTTGTAAGGCTTCAACCCTTGCAAAAGCGCTGCTTTCACCTTGGCATCACCCTCAACCGACTCATCCTCGGCGAGGTAACCTGTGGTAATGCGCAGACGGTTTGACGCGCCGTACGTCTTTACTTCGGTACCTGCATTCTGGAAATCATCGAGCAAGGCAGAACGCACCTCGTCGGCAGGCACAACCTTCGAAAAATTGACGATGTAAGCACGACCACCGCGGAAGTCAACCCCTAGGTTGGGGCCGCCTTGCACAGCCATCAGCACAAAGCCGATAACGATGTAAAGCGTTGAGGCTATATAGGCAATCTTGCGCTTGCCCACGATGTCGAAATTCACGCCTTGGAACAGCTTGCGCGACAGGAACGTGGAGAAGGTAATGGCCGAGGTCTCTTTGCCCTTCGTGAGCCACTCGATGATGAGGCGCGACACGAATACGGCCGACAGGAACGAGGTGAATACACCAATACCCAGCGTTACGGCAAAGTTCTGCACCGGGCCCGTACCGAAGAAGCCCAGGATAATGGCTACGATCAACGTTGTAACGTTGGAGTCGAAGATGGCCGAGAAAGCGCGTGCGTAGCCTTTGTTGATGGCGTCTTTCACCTGCAGGCCGTGGCTGAGTTCTTCGCGGATGCGTTCGAAGATCAGTACGTTGGCGTCAACCGAAGTACCGATTACGAGCACCATACCGGCAATACCCGGCAGCGTAAGGGCTGTGCTGAACTGGGCCAATACACCCAGAATCAGGAACATGTTGAAGAGCAGGGCAGCGTCGGCTACCAAACCAGCACGGCCATAGTACACGGCCATGAAGATCATGATTACCAACAGGCCAGCCAGCGACGAGTACAAGCCTTGGTTAATGGCTTCTTGACCAAGCGACGGACCTACTACGGCTTCTTCTACGATGCGCGTAGGGGCGGGCAGCTTACCAGCCTTCAGTACGTTGGCCAAGTCTTGGGCTTCTTCGATGGTGAAGTTTCCCGAGATGCTCGAGTTGCCGCCGGCAATTTCCGACTGCACCACCGGCGCCGAGTACACGTAATCGTCGAGCACGATGGCCACCTGGCGGCCAATGTTCGCACCGGTCAGCTTCTCCCATTTGCGGGCACCCGTGGGGTTCATCTGCATCGATACCTCGGGGCGGCCACCTTGGTCGTAGTCTTGGCGGGCATCCGATACTACTTCGCCTCCTAGGGGCGCGGTGCCTTCAGCCGATTTGCGGATGGCATTCAGCTGCAGGTATTCCTGGCCCTCGATAACGGTGGGCTTCACGTCCCACAGGAACGTGAGGTTGGCGGGCATTACGGCGCGTACTTCGGGCGAGCGGAGTACGGCATTCACGCGGGCCGTATCGCGGATGTTGGCGCCCAGGGCACCAGGCATCGTGAAGAGCTTAGCCAAGCCCGAACCGGCTTGCTGTGCGCTCTGGGCCGAGTCGGCAGTAGCGCCGGCAGGCTTTTTCTTGGCCAGCTGGCTAGCCAGCGAGGTAGTGTCGGCGGGGGTAGCAGCGGCAGCCGTAGCAGCCGTGTCGTTGGCGGCCGGGGTGGCAGCAGCCGTAGTGGCAGCTTTGCCACCTAGGGCTTCTTTGGCCTTCAGCACTTCGTCGAGCTGCTGCAGGTACGGGAAGAACTCATCTTGGCGCCATACCTCCCAGAACTCGAGCTTAGCCTGGCCCTGGAGCAGTTTGCGTACGCGGTCGGGGTTATCCACACCGGGCAGCTCAATCTGGATGCGGCCGGTGCCCTTTACGCGCTGAATGTTGGGCTGGTTTACACCGAACTTATCGACGCGGGTACGCAGGATGCGGAAGGCGCGCTCGATGGCTTCTTCCACTTCGGTGTTGATTTCGCGCAGCACTTTCTCATCCGTCGAGCTGGCATCGATGCCGCGGCTACGGTTGGTAGTGTTGGCGAAGATGCGGGCCAGACGGTCGCCGGGAGCAACCTGGCGAAACGACTGCGCAAACAGGGCCGTGAACGAGGTGCTCGGGTTTTGCCGCTGCAATTCCTGGGCGCGGCGCAGGGCTTCGTTAAACTTCGGGTCTTTGGAGTTGCCCGACATGGCACGCACAATCTCCACCGGCGATACTTCCAGGGTTACGTGCATACCGCCTTTCAGGTCGAGGCCAAGGCCCAGTTCCGAAGCGCGCACGTCGCGGTAAGTGTATTCGGCACCAAGTACGTTGGTAACCGGGGCGCGCCACACCGAGTCGAGGTAGCGCTGGCGCTTGGCCTGATCGACCACACCGTTGCGCGAGGCGTAGCGGACGGCATCGTCCTGCACGCGCCTCGACACGAACGTGAAGTAGAGGAAGTAGACGCACAACGCCGACACGATAAGCGTCAGCGTAATGACTAAACCTTTATTACGCATTGAAAAAGGAAAAAATGAATTGCTGTTGAGGGGCTACCGTAGCACAGCCCTAGGTGCGGGCCAGTGAGGTAGGGTCGCGGACCTGGGGCCGCCGTGTGGTTTTGCGCAAGCCTACGGGCGGGCTTGCTTCCGATGGGCTCGACTAAAAGTGGCAGCCGTAGCTGCCAGCCTTAGCCAGCACGCCCGCTACCTAGGGCGCGTGCGGCGACAACGCTGCTACCAGCAAGCGTGTGCGAAACCAATCGGGTACGGCGGAGGGCCGTACAGCGGGGGCAGCGTCCCGATGGCTGGCAATTCGGGGGTACTGTGCAGGAACAGAGGGCTCCCAGGCTTCGGCCACGGGCAGCAGCCAGGGGCCAAGCTGCGCGGTAGCTTCCAGCGTTACTTTTTGCTTCACCACCGTGCCTTTGGGCGCACCAGCAACCCGCGTAGTCGCGGCTTTTACCGGCACCCGGAAGGTGGCCACAGCCTGGTTGTTTAGCCCTACAATCAGCAGCAAAGTGGCCGCTAGCAGGCTAAAGCGAAGGCGAGGCAATATGGCGGTGAAAAACAGCACAATAGAAAGTGGGAGCTACAAATATAGTTAATCCCTATGCGTTGAGAAAGGCCGCATTCCATTCAGCAGGGCCAAACAGGACTTATCGGGCTTACCGTTCCGGAACGGCGCAAAAAACCCGGCGCCGCTGTTGGCGGCGCCGGGTTAAGGATTTCAATAGCTCAGAAAGACTTGGTTAGAACTTCACGCCCACCGAAGCCAGGAAGTTGCGCGTGGCTTGCGGGTAGTACCAGTTAAAGGTTTCGGGGCGGCCGCTGGCCCCCACGTAGCTGTAAGTGTAGCCGTTGGCTTCGTAACGGTGATTGAGCAGGTTGCTTACTAATAAGCCTAACTCGATTTCCTTCACGAATGCGGGGCGAATGGTGTAGCGCACCCGCAAATCCATCACTTGGTATGGGTCAAGGCTGCGGCGGCGGTTCTCAGAGTTGTCGAGGTATTGGCGGCTCACGGTTTTATAGAGCAGCGCCACACGCAAGCCCGGCAGTGGTTGTCCCTCCAGCGTATGGGCCGAAACGGCCGCCGGCGAGTACGAAATGGTGGAGGTGCGCCGCTCCCCTACTACCCGATTAAAATCAGCATCGTAGCTGACCTCTTGGAAGTTGCGAATGCGGTTGCGGCTCAGGGTAAGGGTGCTGCTCAGGCTTACTTTGTTGTTGGCCGAAGCAAAGCCTGTTAGCTCCACGCCAGTGCGGTAGCTGCTGGCCACGTTGGTGCGCAGGGGCGTTCCTACATCGTTCAGCTGGCCAGTAGCCACCAGCTGGTTGCGGTAGTTCATGAAAAAGTAGTTGGCCTCGAAACGCACGGCCGTGTTGCGGCCCAGCCAATCAGTATTCGGCAACGACAAGCGGTAGCCACCCTCAAAATCGTTGAGGCGCTCGGGCTTGGCGCTGGTGTCGCCGGCGGGGCGGTCGGTAAAGTCGGAGCGCACGGGCTCGCGCTGGCCAACGGCGTAGCTGGCATACAGCTGCTGGCCTTCGCCCAGCGCGAAGGTAGCACCGGCCTTGGGGTTGAAGAAGGTGTAGCTGGCGCTGGTGGTCACGTCGTTTTGGTCGTCCTCCACGCCCTTGATTCGGTAATCGATGTGGCGCACTTGCACATCGCCGTACACACCTAGGCGCGGCAGCACCTGCCAGGTAGCGCGGGCGTAGGTGTTGTAGTCGGTTTTATCGGCCGTGTTGAAGTAGTAGCGGTGGCGCATGTTGCCCGTGGAGGCAAACTGCGCCCAAATTACCTCGCCGTAGTGGTCGTTGTCGAAGTGGTTCCAGCCGCCGCCCACCGTGGCCTGCAGGCGGTCGTTGTTGGCGGGCTGGTAGTTAAGCGCGAAAGTGCCGCCGTAGAAGTAATTGTCGAGCCACTTCTGGTCAATCAGATTGGTCCGCCGGATGGTGGTATCGCCGAGCACCACGTTGGGCAGGTTGTAGGCCGAGAGGCGCCGGTTGGCGCGGTAGCTTTCGTAGTAGCCAAAGCCGCGCGTAAGGTGCAGGGCGGCCCCTAGGTTCCAGTTCGGCCCAAAGCCCTGCGAGAGGTGCAACTGGTAGTGGTTCTGCTGGTAGTTGTCGGTTTGGTTGTCGTAGGTGTAGTAGCTGTAGCGGCGGCCTTCTTGCAACACGCGCGCCGCATCAGCTTCCGACAGCTCACCGTTATCAACGTAGGTTTGCAGCAAGGCCCGGTCGCCAGTAATGGCGGGTTCGGGCACGCCGTTCCAGGCTTGGTAGGTTTTCTCGCGGCCCGAAAAGGTGATGAACTTCAGCAGGGTATTTTTCTGCTGATAACCGCCCGCGAAGTAGTACGACTTCAGGTCCGAAGAGGCGCGGTTCATGTAGCCATCGGTGGCGATGCGCGAAAGGCGCCCGTCGAAGGTGAACTTGCCCGCAATCAGCCCTGTGCCAAACTGCACGTTGTTTTTCCAGGTGTTGAAGGAGCCATACGAGTTCTGCGTTTCGGCGTAGGCTTCGCGGCGGTTGTCGAGGGTGCTGATGTTGATGCTGGCCCCAAATGCAGCGCTACCGTTTTGGCTGGTGCCCACCCCGCGCTGCACCTGCAGCGAACTGATGGATGAAGCCAGATCGGGCAGATTTACCAGGAACGAGCCGTGCGACTCCGGGTCGTTCAGCGGCACGCCGTTGATGGTCATGTTGATGCCCGTGTTGCTGGTGCCCCGAATACGAATATCGGTGTAGCCCACGCCCGCGCCGGCGTCGGAGGTAACCACTACCGAGGGGGTTTGGTCGAGCAGGTAAGGCAAATCCTGCCCAAAGTTGCGCTGCTGCAGCTCCTCGCGGCTTACGTTGGTGTAGGCCGTAGCGGTGCGCTCGTTGGCGCGGGTGGCCGTCACTACGGCCTCGCCGGTAAGCACATCGGCGGGTTGCAAGGCGGCGCTGAGTTGCTGCGCCGTGGGCTGGCCGGCAAGGCGGCGCACCAGCGGCTGGTAGCCCACAAACGTGAAGCGCAGTTCGTGTGCGCCAGCGGCTACGGCCGGCAGGCTGAAGTTGCCATTGGCATCAGTAGTGCCTACGGCGGTGCCATCGAGGGCGATGGTGGCACCGGGCAACGGCTGCCCGCTGCGGGCATCGGTGAGGGTACCCGACACGGGCGCCTGCGCCCATGCCATGCCAACGGGCAGCCACGCTAGCAGCGCTGCCCCCGGCAAAATCCGAGACTTAAACAAGGTAAGTGGTAGGAAAAAGTGGAACGAGACCAAGCCCCAGGGGTCGGAGCCATGGTGTTACCGTTCGCGGACCGTTTGTTCCCTTCGCCGGTACTAGCCGGATCAGGTTCAATGGGTATCATCTCAGCTAGGTCTGAAAGCCTAGCACCCCTAAACGCGTGGCAAAAGTAAAACGCTTCTTGGCAGCACGCAATCAGTTGGGCGCAAAAGCCCCTTGCTGAATGCACGAGTTTGCTAGGTACCGGGGTGCCAAAAGGCCATTTTAAGCGGCTTGGCTTGCCCCGTAACGTACCGACGCCAGCACCTAAAGCAGCCCTTAGCAAACAGGCAATCAGCCCACAAAAACATAGCTTAACCACTTACAGTTAAGTATATTACTGTAGAAGCAACCCCGTTGAAAAAAGCTGCGCTCGAGCAAAACCACGCCGGGCTTTGTGCCGTTACCTTCTTCTGCAGCAGGCCTGCAAAGGCCAGCCCACAACCAGCCAAATACCGCCATGATCAGCCTCGTATACACGCTCGTGGTCCTCACCTTGTTGGCCTACTTTATGGTGATGCCGCGCCGCACAGCTACCCGCCCGCCCTCGGCCGACAACGACGACGACGGCGGCGAACCGCTCGACGATGGCCTACCCGACCTCGACTTGCCGCCGGGAATTTCGCGGCCCATCAACGACTGGGAGCCCGAGTACAACCGGCGCCCCAACCGCCCCGTGCGGCCCCACAAGCCGGTGCTGCTCTAGCGCACCTAGGCCGTGGGCTGCGGCAAAGCGCAGCGCATGCGCACGTACGGGATGGTGCCCTTGTAGAACGTGCTGCCCTCGGTAGCAAACCCAAACTTCTGGTAGAAACCGGCTGCCTCTTGCCGGGCATCGCACCACAGCTCCTCAGCACCCAGGCGCGCTGCCTCGGCCATTAGGTGCCGCAGCAACGCCGAGCCTATGCCCTGCCCCTGCTGATCGGGGCGGGTAGCGAACTTGCGGAAGCGCGCCTCGCGGCCCTGCACAAATAATGATACCACGCTTACCAGCTCGCCGTGGCGGTAAGCCCCGAAATGGTAGCCTTCGGCATCGTGGGGTACGTGCACGTACTCCAGCGGCTTATCGGGCCAAAGCACTTGGTGGCGCAGCGGGTAGGTATCGGCCGCGCTAATCCGGCGAATTTCGGCCTGTATGCTACTGCACCTCAATGGTGTAGCTGGCCTTGAACACGGCGCCCGGCGCCAGCGTCAGAATGCCTTCTTTATCGCGCAGCTCAACGGGCCCGCCTACCGAGCTGGCAATGCCGTGCCACGGCTCGATGCACACAAACGGCGCGCCGGGGCCTTTCGTCCAAAGCCCTAGGTACGGAAAGCCGTCGAACTGCATCTGCACGGCCCGCTCCGAGCGGCGGCTCGCCAGGGCTATGCGCGTAAAATCGTAGTGCTTGAGCACCAGCGCATCTTGGCTGAACAGCTCGTAAGTGAGCGGTAGCTCGTTGGCGTTGTCGAGCACGGTTTCGGTTTGGCCATCCAGCAGGCCGCCTTGCAGCAAATGCCGCTCGAGTTGTACCGCATGATCGAAGCGGAAAACGTAATCCTCGAACGCCTCGTCGGGCAACAGCGGGCACCGAAACGCCGGGTGCGCACCGATGCTGAACAGCAGCTCCTCGCTGGCGGCGGGGTTGCGCACCTCCCAGCTTACGCGCAGGGTAGTTTCGTGCAGGCGGAAGCCAATGGTTAGCTCGAACGCAAAGGGGTATTGTTGCCGGCTCTGCTCGTCGTCGGTGAGGCGCAGGCGCAGGGCCGTGCTCGACTGCTCCACTAGCGCAAAGGCCCGGTCGCGGGCAAAGCCGTGCTGCGGCAACTTGTAGGTTTGCCCTAGGTGGTAGTAAGTGTCCTCGGGCAGGCGGCCCACTATCGGAAACAGCACCGGCGCATGGCGGGCCCACACGGCGGCATCGGCCTGCCACACGTACTCCAACCCGCCTAGGTCGTGGCGCACAAAGCTGCTGAGTTCGGCGCCGTGTTCGTTGATTTGTACGCGGCAACGGCTGTTTTCGAGGAAGTAGGCTTTCATAGCGGGCAGGTTAGGATTGGGGGTCGGCGGCGGCTTGCGCGGCGGGCACGTACCCATGGCTACGCAACAGCTCGTCAATCAGGAAGCAGGACTGATCGAGGCGGCGCTCGAACGTGCCGCCGATTTCGGCAAAGTTGGAGAGGCGCTCCGTTAGCTCGCTGCGGTACAAGTCGTAGAAATACTGGCGCAGGTGCGGGTGCTCGCGCAAGGGGTCGGGCTCCCAAGGCAAATCGATGCCCAACAGTAGAATCAGGTCGTAGCTGCGCCGCTCAATTTCTTGCAATATCCACTCGGGGCAGTGCCCAAAGGCGTGTTCGGCCCATACTTTTATCACGAGCAGCTCCGTATCGCAAAACACCACGGGGCGGCGGCAGCGCTCGGCGGCGGCCACGGCGGCATCTTCGGTAGCTAGCTGGCCCCGGGCAATGTCCTCGAGGTCGGCTAGGGTGTAGCTTAGGCCAAGCTGGCGTGTTTCGAGGTACTCGCGGGCGTATTCGGGCACCCACGCGGTGTGGTAGTGCTCGGCTAGCTTTTGGCTGAGGGTAGTTTTGCCCGTCGATTCGGGTCCGGTTAGCGCGACGCGAAGCATTAGCGGGCGGCAGAGTTAGCGGGTTGTAGTTCGGCAATGGAGGCTTGGCGCATCAGGCGGCGCCACTCCCAGTAGCCGTAGGCAGCCAGCCCTAGGTACAGCACGTACAGGCCGCTGGTAGCGTGCAGGCTTTTGGCCCAGTACATCGGCACGTAAATCAGATCGACGCCAATCCAGAGCAGCCAGTTTTCGAGGCGCTTGCGGGTAAGCAGGTACTGCGCCACCAGGCTGATGGCGGTGGTAAAGCTGTCGAGGTACGGAAACGAGGCATCGGTGTGCTGGTGCAGGTAGTAGCCAAAACCGCCGGTGTAGGCTGCCGCGGCCAAGGCGAGCAGCGGCCACTCGCGCTGCGGCGTGCGGGTAACTACCAAGGCCGAGTGGTTTTTGCCGCCGCGCAGCCATTCGTACCAGCCGTACAGGCTCATGGCAATGAACACGAACTGCAGGTTGCGGTCGGAGTACAGCTGCGCCCGATGAAACACCACCACGTAGAACGCGCAGCTAACAATAGCTACCGGGAAATTCCAGATGGTGCCAATTGCTGCTAGCGCCACGCAGGCCAGGCCCGTAGCAAAGGCTACCCACTCGGTGGGGTTGGTGCCAGCTACGGCCGTCCAGAGTTCAAACCACGACAAAACCTAGGAGCAATAAACCAAGCAGATGAAACCGATCAACAGGTGCCCGCACGTGGGCAGAGGCCAAAACTACGTAGTGTAGGCTACTTTTGTACAAGCAGCCAAGGGTTTCGGTGCCCACGGCCGCAATTATTACCATGTCGTTACCCGAACTAACGCCCGAACAACTGCGCGACCGACTGGCCGCCGGCGAAACCCTGCACCTCGTGGATGTGCGCCAACCTGAGGAGTACGCTTACTGCCGCATTGAGGGCAGCACGCTCATCCCGCTAGGCGACTTGGCCCGCCGTGCCGATGAGATTGAAGCCGACGAGCCGGTGGTGCTCATCTGCCACCACGGCGTGCGCTCAATGCAGGCGCTGGCCTACCTACAGCACCGCCACGGCCTAACCAATTTGCTTAACCTGCGCGGCGGTATCCACGCCTGGTCGGTTAAGGTTGATCCGTCGGTACCGATCTACTGATTTGCGCGACCGAGCGCCGCCTGCTTTATACCTGCTTTCTGTGTCTTCGCTTTTCCTCCCCGATCTGCCCATCCGGGCTGCCTTGCCCGAGCTTACGGCCGCGCTGCAAGCCCACAACCGGGTGGTACTGCAAGCTCCGCCCGGCGCCGGCAAAACCACTTTGGTACCGCTGGCTCTGCTTGGGGCTGATTGGCGGCAGGAGGGCAAGATTCTGATGCTGGAGCCGCGGCGCTTAGCTGCCCGGGCAGCCGCAACGCGCATGGCGCAACTGCTGGGCGAGCCGGTGGGCCAAACCGTAGGCTACCGCGTGCGCCTCGAAAACAAAGTATCAACCCAAACACGCATTGAGGTAGTAACCGAAGGCATCCTGACGCGCCTGGTGCAAGACGACCCGGCGTTGGAAGGCATTGCCGCCGTGCTCTTCGACGAATTTCACGAGCGCAGCCTGCAAGCCGACCTAGGGCTGGCGCTTACGCTCGATGCGCAAAGCGTGCTGCGGCCCGACTTGCGCCTGCTCGTGATGTCGGCCACGCTTGATGCGGCACGCCTGGGCACTTGGTTGCAGGCGCCCGTGGTTACCAGCGAAGGCCGCATGCATCCCGTAGCCACGCACTACCTCAGCCCGCGCCGCGCCGCTGGCTTACCCAACCGCCCGGCCGAACGTATGGCCGAGCTAACGCCCGCCACCGTGCGACAAGCCTTAGCCGAGCACGACGGCGACGTGCTGGTGTTTCTGCCGGGCCTTGCCGACCAGCGCCGCGTAAGCGAACGGCTCGAGTCGGCCTTGCCCCACGAAGTGGATTTGCACGTGCTGCACGGCGAGTTACCGCTCGATAAGCAGGATGCCGCCCTGCGCCCTGCGCCTGCGGGCCGCCGCAAAGTGGTGTTGGCCACCAGCATTGCCGAAACCAGCCTTACCATTGAGGGTGTGCGGGTAGTGGTTGATGCCGGCTATGCCCGCGTGCCCCGGTTTATTCCGCGCACCGGCCTTACCACGCTCGAAACCGTACCCGTTAGCCAAGCCGCTGCCGACCAGCGCCGGGGCCGGGCCGGCCGCCTAGGTCCGGGCACCTGCTACCGCCTCTGGACGGAAGCCGACCACGACCAGCTGCCGGCACACCTAGCACCCGAAATCCTTACCGCCGACCTCAGCAGCCTTACGCTTGAGCTGGCCTTATGGGGCGCTACCGATGCCACGGCGCTGCAGTGGCTCGATGTGCCGCCCGCCCCAGCCCTGGCGCAAGCCCGCGAGCTGCTGGTGCGCCTAGGTGCCCTTACCCCCGCGGGGCAGCCCACCGCTCACGGACGCGAGCTAGCCCGCTTGGGTTTGCCGCCACGCCTGGGGCATTTGGTGGTGCGCGGCCGCGAGCTAGGCCACGGCCCTACGGCTTGCGCTTTGGCCGCACTGCTGGCTGAGCGCGACGTGCTGCGCGCTACCGATGGCCAACCCGCCCCGCCCGACTTGCGCCTGCGCCTCGAAGCCCTGCAAAGTGGCCGCGCTCCGCTGCCCGGCCTCGTAGCCGATGCCGGCGGTGTGCGCCGCGTACGTGAGGCCGCGCAAGCCCTACGCAACCGGGCTGGCGTAAAAGCCGCCAACCTCGAGCCCGACACCGCTGGCCTGCTGGCTGCCCTCGCCTACCCCGACCGTCTAGGCCAGCGGGAAGGCGGCGAGCGGCTGCGGCTGGTTACGGGCCAACGCGTGGCTTTGCCAAGTGAGTTTTTCGCCGCCGACGACACCTTCTTCGCCGCAGCTTACCTCGATGGCACCGCCGCCGCGCCTCGCGCGGCTATGGCCGCGCCGCTCAGCCGCGCCGAAGTAGAGGAGTTATTTGCTGAGCAAATGGAGGAGCAAAGCGAGGTTCGCTTCGATGCAGCTACCGGCCGCGTACTTGCCCGCCGTTTGCGCCGCCTAGGCGCCTTGGTGCTCAGCGAAACAAACCAACCTAACCCTGACCCGGCAGTAATTGCCGTTGCGTTGCTCGAAGCGCTGAAAGCCGCCGACCTACGCAACCTGAACTGGACGGAAAACGCCCAACACTTGCGCGAGCGGCTGGGCTTTTTGCGCTTGCACTTCTCCGCCGATTGGCCCGATGTTTCGGACGAAGCCCTGCTCGCCGACGCCGACGAATGGCTGGCTCCGCATTTGGCAGGTTTGCGCAGCCTAGGTGAGGTAGCACGCCTCGATGTAGCAGAGTTGCTGCTCATGCGCCTGCCCAACGGCTGGGCTCAGCGCCAGGAACTCGACCGCTTGGCTCCTTCGCACCTCGAGGTACCCAGCGGCTCGCACGTGCGTATCGACTATGGCGAGCCGGCGGCACCCGTGCTGGCCGTAAAGCTGCAGGAAGTGTTTGGGTTGCTTGATACACCGCGCATTGCCAACGGCCGCGTGCCGCTTACCATGCACCTGCTTTCGCCGGCCCAGCGCCCCGTGCAGGTTACCCGCGATTTGCGCAGCTTCTGGCAGTCGGGCTACTTTGAGGTACGTAAAGATTTGCGCGGCCGCTACCCCAAGCACCCCTGGCCCGACGACCCGCTTACGGCTGTGCCCACCAAGCTCACCAAAAAGCGCTTCGAGCAAAGCAACGGGCAGTAGCCAGCACCGCCGGCTTAATCGTCGCCGGGCAGTTTTTTGGTGCGCGGGTCGTGGCTTTCGGCGGGGCTGTAGTGCCGGTGCAGCCAGCGGCTCAGGCCTCCTAGGCCGGGGAACAGCACCCGCTCCGTGATGTTCGCTTGATCGAGTTTGTCGCGGGTTTCCCACTTAAGTCGCGCCGGCAAAATAATCTTGAAGCACAGCTCGGGATGGTGCTTCAGCCAATCGTCGAGGCAGGCTTGCGCCGTCGACATCAGCGCGAACAAGGCGTATTGGTGCACAATGCGCGCATCAAGCGAGGGAGGCTCCAGGAATAGCAGGAACGGCTCGTCGGGCTGCATGTCGGCTAGTTCGCGCAGGTTGCGGCACACAGGCTCGAGCAACTCAGGCGTGAACACGTTGGAGCCTTCGGCCCGCAGCGCATCGCGCAGGCGGGCGGGCATGTACTCGGCGGCCTTCACGTAGTTCAGCCCCCATATCACGCCGTCTTCGTGAAAAGCATCGAGGTCGTCGGTAGCGAAATGGAGCGCCACGTAGGGCGAGTACGTCCAGTCGAGCAGGCGCGTAGGCAAGCCGTGGTGTTGCGCTACGGCCAGCCAGTCCCAAACCGAGGCTTTATCGGGGATGGAAGTATCGTGGGCGTACTTCCGGAAGTTGCGCAGCAGGTGGTGCTCCAGCTCGTGGTAGTTACCACCTAGGCGCTGCAAGCTGGTGCTCAGGTTGTAATTGGTGGAGCGCACGCCCCGGTACACAAACGGTGAGCGAAAGCGGCCAATGCGGCCATCCCAGGTGTCGCGAAACAAGGCGTGCTGCAGCTCTTCCCACGAACTGACCACGATTTCGTTTTCGGTGTTTTCCACAAGTGCAAGCTAGGAGAAGTTGGGCGGCTCGGTACATACGCGAAAACACCCTGCTATGCTGCCCGTCCTGCAGCCCGAGTAGTGTAGCGGGCCACTCCCTGCTGATTTAGGCTTGCGTGCCAGTTGGTTAACCCTTCTGTTCGAAAAACTTAATAAGCCCTAGCGTAACATTCCGGTAACATAAGACGATATTTGATAACCTTCCCTTAACACACTACCCCACCTAGCAGTGCTTACCCGCCCCTTCCTTCGTAGCTTATTTGCTGGCCTGGCGCTCTGTTGCCTAGGTGCGCTTCCGGCTTATGCGCAAGTGCCCGACGGCCGTATTGCCGATAACAACCGGCATTTGTGGCTGGTGTACAATGGCAGCGTACGTTTGTCGGAGCGTTGGGGAGTATACACGGAGGCTCAAATACGCCGCGCCAGCTTTGGCAGCAACCCGCAGCAAAACCTCATACGCGGTGCTGTCGATTATCATGTTTCGAAAAACCTGATGCTGAGTGGCGGCTACGCTTACCAGAAGTCGTTTCCGTACGGTGACTTTCCGGCTGCTGGCCGCTCGCCCGAAAACCGCATTTACCAACAAGTAGTACTGCGCGACACCGATGGCCGCGTGCAAGTACAGCACCGCTACCGCCTCGAGCAGCGCTGGATACGGCGCCCCAACGAATCGGATTTTACTTATTCCAACCGCGCCCGCTACCAGCTTCGTTTGGCCTTGCCGCTGTTCGGCCGCGAGATGAAGCCCGGTATGCCTTACTTGGTTGCCTCCGACGAAATTTTTGTTGCGTTCGGCAAAAATGTACGCAGTAATATCTTCGACCAAAACCGCCTGTACGGTGGTTTTGGCTACCAGGCCAGCAAGCTACTTACCCTCGAGGGCGGCTACTTGCACCAGTTGGTACAACAGGGCAGCGGCCGCGTGCTCGAGCATAATCATACGCTGCAACTCAGCGTGGTACTAAACCTAGATTTGCGCTCCGGCACAGCGGCCCCCACGCCAGCTCCTGTGATTGAGGGAACATCGGATTAGGTTTTGGTTATGCCGGCCTAGGTCAGCTTATTAATCAGGAATTCGCCGTAGCTTTGCGTGGCAAAAGGAGTCAACCACGTAACCAGCCTTTTGCTATGGCCGCCGAACCTGCCGCCAAGATTGCCTTCGAGGCGCTGACCTACGACGACGTACTGCTGCTACCTGCCTACTCGGAGGTATTGCCCCGCGACGCCGACACCCGTACCCGCCTCACCCGCCGCATTCAGCTGAACATTCCGTTCATCTCGGCTGCCATGGATACCGTAACCGAAGCTGAGCTGGCCATTGCCATGGCTCAGGAGGGCGGCATCGGCATCATTCACAAAAACATGAGCATTCGGGCGCAGGCCGAACTGGTGCGCCGCGTTAAGCGCTCCGAAAGCGGCATGGTGCTCGATCCGCTCACGCTTAGCGAGCAGGCCACCCTGGCCGATGCGCAAAAGCTGATGCGCGACAACAAAATTGGTGGCATCCCAATTGTCGACGGCGACCGGCGCCTGCGCGGCATCCTTACCTCGCGCGACATGCGCTTCGAGAAGGATTTCACGCGTTCAGTAACCGCCGTCATGACGCCGGCCGAGCGCCTTATCACCACGCCCGTGGGCACCGACCTGACACAGGCCGAAACCATTTTGCAGAACAACCGCGTGGAGAAGCTGCCCGTGGTGGATGCCGATGGTCGTCTGCAAGGCCTCATTACCTACCGCGACATCCGCAAGCGCCGCTCGCGCCCCCGCTCCTGCAAAGACGAGTTTGGCCGCCTGCGCGTAGGCGCTGCCGTGGGCGTAACGCCCGATACTTTGGAGCGCGTGAAAGCCTTGGTTGATGCCGGCGTTGACGTGATCAGCATCGATACGGCCCACGGCCACTCCAAAGGCGTGCTTGATATGGTGCGCCGCGTGAAAGAGCAGTTCCCGAACCTCGAGCTGATTGCTGGCAACGTAGCCACTGCCGCCGGCGCCCGCGCCCTAGCCGACGCTGGTGCCGATGCGGTGAAAGTAGGCGTCGGCCCGGGCTCCATTTGCACCACCCGCATTATTGCCGGTATTGGCGTGCCACAGCTTTCGGCCGTGATGGAGGCTGTGCGCGGCCTGCAAGGAACCGACGTACCCGTTATTGCCGATGGCGGCATTAAATTTTCGGGCGACGCGGTGAAGGCCCTGGCTGGCGGTGCCTCCTCAATAATGATTGGCTCGATGTTGGCCGGCACCGAAGAAGCGCCGGGCGAGGTAATCATCTACGAAGGCCGCAAATTCAAGACGTACCGCGGCATGGGCTCGGTAGAAGCCATGGAAGAAGGCTCGAAGGACCGTTACTTCCAGGACGCCGAGGACGACGTGAAGAAGCTGGTGCCGGAGGGCATTGTAGGGCGCGTACCTTTTAAGGGCGGTGTGGCCGAGGTGCTGTACCAGTTGGTAGGCGGCCTGCGCGCCGGTATGGGTTACGTAGGCGCCGCCGATGTGCCCGCTTTGCAACAGGCCCAGATGGTGCGCATTACGGGTGCTGGCCTGCGCGAGTCGCACCCCCACGACGTTCAGATCACGCGGGAGGCCCCCAACTACAGCTCGCGCTAGCAACCTCCCCGGCCTGTTTGCTGTTAATAGCCCACAGCCGCCGCCCACCTAGGGCGGCGGCTGTGTTTTGCCATACTCGGGGCAGCTTCCACTGTCCGGGTTTTGCGTGGCGTTCGTATCTTGGGCATCCGTTTGGCCTTCCTGCTATTGGCCTGCGGCTTGGTTTTCTCTTCTCCCCTCTTGCATGATTGCATTCCGCGAAAAGCTTCTTCCAGCCGCATTGCCCCTCGCGGTTCTGAGCTGGTTGGCTTTGTTGGTTTGCATGTTGTTGCGGGCTCATCAGCCGGCTGCTGCGCAATGGGGTACCCCGCCCGATTGGCTTATCCTGGCTACGCAAGCGGCCTTTGCGGCCGGTGTGTTTGTGTACGAACGCTCCCGCCCCGACCGCCTGCGCGGGGCCGAATTTGTACCCTTGCTGCGGCAGTTGCTACTTGGACCTGGCCTGTTGGCCACTGCGGTGGTTGGCTTACACCTGGCGGGGCATTGGTTGCTACCCGAAACCATTGGCAATCAACCAATCCTGCTCAACACGCTCTATACCATTAACCTAGGGCTGTTTGTTTACTTTCTGGCCCGCACGTGCTACACGTGGCGTTCGTTGGTGCACTTCCGGGCACAGCCCTCTACCCGCCGCGAGTGGGAGTGGTTTGAGTTGCTCTTAGGTGCCACGCTGCTGTTTAGGCTGGTGCAGGGCCGCGAGCTGCATTGGCCTTTGCTCCCTGTAATGGCCGTGCTGGCAGGTTTGGGCGTTTACCTCAGTGCCCATCAGCAATGGGTGGCCTACCTCAACCGCCGGCAGAAATGGGAAGTGGTATTTCTGCAAGCGGCCATTTTGGGGGGTATGGCGGTGTGCCTAGTGTACTTCTTGCGGCTGCAGCGTGAGCCCAGCTTGGCCGGACCTTTGGCGCAACATGCTTTCCTGTTACTAACTGGTTTTTTTGCGGCTTTTTATGCCGTAATGGGCCTGCTGGTAACGCTGTTTAACCTGCCCACAGCTGGTGTGTTTGAGCAAAAGCGCGAGGAAATTCTCAGCATGCAACGCTTGGCCCAGCTTATTCAGAAGGGCCAAAGCGAGCAAGAGGTTTACAACCTGCTCTTCGATTCGTCGGTGCAAACCGTGGAGGCCGATGCTGCTTGGCTTGACCTTGCCGATGATAACCCCACCCCCCTGCTCGAGTACCAAGTAGATGCCGATACCCGCCAGGGCATTTGCCAGCTGCTATCCGATTACAACATCGGCCACATCGAGTACCTCAACAACGACCTCCCCCACAGCGCGGGCTTCAGGGCCCTAGGACTTGGGTACTGCTCGCTGATTGTGATGCCGCTGCGCTCGAGCAAGCACCACTACGGCACGCTGTACCTGCTCAAGCGCTTCCGCCAGGGTTTCGACCGCGAAAACCTGAGCTTGCTCCAAATCTTTACCAGCCAAACGGTACTCAGCATTGAAAACCTGCGGCTGCTCGAAGACTCGCTCCAAAACGAGCGCGTGAAAGAGGAGCTCAAGATTGCCAGTTTGGTGCAGGAGGGCCTTATTCCGAAGACGCTGCCCGCCGACAGCTGGTTTGAGATTCGCTGGCACAGCCTGCCGGCCCGCGAAGTAGGAGGCGACTTTTATGACTTTTTGCAGCTAAGCTCGTCGCGTATTGCCATCATAATCGGCGATGTATCGGGCAAAGGCACCACGGCGGCTTTCCACGTGGCCCAGATGAAAGGTATCTTCCACTCGCTGATGCTGCTCGACCGCCCCGAAAAGGGCCAGCCGCTGCAGCCCAGCAAGTTTATGGCCATGGCCAACCAGGCCCTGAGCCACTGCCTCGAGCGCAGCTCGTTTATTACGGCCTCGTTCTACATCATCGATTACAAAGAGCGCGGCTTTGCCTTTGCCCGCGCGGGGCACTGCCATACGCTGTACTACAACGCCATTACCGAGGAAACCTTCTATTTCCAGACCGAAGGCCTGGGCTTGGGCATCATTCGCGACGCTTCGTACGAGAAGCGCATCAAGAATATGTACTACGATTACAACCCTGGCGACGTAATGGTGATGTACACCGACGGCATTGTTGAGGCGCGTAATGCCGAGGACGAGGAGTACGGCGAGGCGCGCCTACGCCAACTATTGGCTCGCTCGCACTACCTGGAGGCCGAGGACATTAAACAAGCCATTATCAACGATCTAGAACAGTTCAGCCGGGGCCTGCCGCCCTTCGACGACCAGACGCTACTGATCATCAAGTTTAAGAACGCTCAACCCATGGCGTAGCTGCCTCGTAGACATATCCTATGAAAATTGTACAGAACGCAGCCAACGATACCTTAACGCTCGGCCTCGACGGCGAGCTTGACGCCAGCTCCTCCGTGTTGCTCGACAACGAGCTCACAAAGCCCGAAATTCTGAATTACCGCAAGGTGATGATTGACTGCCAACGCCTGAATTACATTTCGTCGGCGGGCCTCGGCGTGTTTATCTCGCACTTGCAGCGCTTTCAGGATGCCGGCGTGAAGCTGGTGTTCTTTAACATGCAGGAGAAAGTACACAACGTGTTCGAAATCCTAGGTCTGGATTCGCTTATGACGATTGTGCCCTCCGAGCAAGAAGCCACGGCTATTTAGTTTGCTAGCACCATCGAGCCCATGAAGCACGCCATCCGCATCAGTTGCAGCCGCCGTAACCTGAAGACGGTGCGCGACTTCGTGGCTGGCGTACTAGCCGCTTATAAGCTGTCGGATATTCTGCAAAACCAGATTATTCTGGCCGTCGATGAGATTGTGGCCAACCTCATCATCCACTCCAACCACGAGGACGAATCGAAGCACCTCGACATTCGGGTGACCATCGACGACGACGAATTCCGGTTTGAGGCCGAAGACGATGGGCAGTCGTTTTCGCCCGCAGCTTACCAAGACCCCGACATTCAGGAGCACATCCGCATGGGTAAGAAAGGAGGCGTAGGCATTGCCCTCGTCAACCGCATAATGGATCAGGTAGAATTCGCAACCATTGGCAACCGCAATTTCTGTCGGTTGCGCAAGCGCTTGGCCTGATCCTCAGCCCCTCGGCGGCATCCGAAAATTGCTTAACATTGCAACAAGCAGCCGTCCGCAACTGGCGCGACCAGGATGCGGACGGCTTTTTTGTGTCATTTACTTTGTATGCGTAACAACCGCATTCTGCTTTCCGGCGCCGCACTAGCGGCTGCGTTTCTGGCTTCGTGCCAAAGCACTAAACCCACTGCTTCTACCAAACAGCCGGTGCTCATGACGCTCGGCAACCAGGAGGTGCCTGCTTCGGAGTTTGCGTATGTATACCGCAAAAACAACAGCTCTGCCCCTGATGCCGGCTCGCGCGAAAACGTGCAGGAGTACCTCGATCTGTACACCAACTTTAAGCTGAAGGTGCTGGAGGCCGAACAACGCGGCCTCGATACCACGCAAGCCTTCAAGCGTGAGCTGGACGGCTACAAGCAGCAGTTGGCTCAGCCCTACCTCACCGAGAAGAGCGTAACCGACCAGTTGGTGCGCGAGGCCTACGAGCACATGCAGAAGGAGGTAAACGCCTCGCACATTCTGGTGCGCATTACGCCCGAAGCCGACCCGAAGGATACGCTTGCGGCCTACCAGCGCATTACGGCGCTGCGCCAGCGCGTAACCGGCGGCGAGGACTTTGAGAAGGTAGCCCGCGAAGCCTCCGAGGACCCCTCGGCGCGCGAAAATGGCGGCCGCCTAGGGTACTTTACGGCCCTGCAAATGGTGTACCCCTTTGAGGCCGCAGCATACAAAACCCCGGTTGGCCAGGTATCGCAGCCGGTGCGTACGCGGTTTGGTTACCACGTCATCAAGGTAAATGATATGCGCCCCGCGCAGGGCGAAATCAAAGTAGCGCACCTGATGATTCGGGCCACGCCGGGCATGCCTAAAGCGGATTCGGTGACAGCCAAGAAAAAAGTAGACGAGCTGTACAGCCGCCTGCGCAAAGGCGAAAACTGGGAAAAGCTGGTAGCGCAGTTTTCGGAGGACGCGGGCTCGGCCTCGGGTGGCGGCGAGCTACCGCCTTTTGGCACCGGCCGCATGATTCCGTCGTTTGAGGAGGCCGCTTTCCGGCTGCAAAAGTCCGGCGACCTTTCGGCTCCGGTACAAACGCCGTACGGCTGGCACATTATCCGGCTGATCGAGAAACAATCGGTTCCGTCGTTTGAGCAGATGGAAGCCAGCCTGAAGCAGAAGGTAGCCCGCGACTCGCGCTCCGAGCTCAATCGCACGGCTTTCCTGAAGCGTATCCGCACCGAAAACCGCTTTACCGAAGTGCCCGCCATGCGCGATGCACTGCTTGCCCAAGCCGATACCTCGGTTACTAAAGGCACTCTGAAAGCCGATGCTTTTATGAACCGGGTGGCTGCTAGCCAACCAGCCAAAGGCAAGAAGAGCACTGCCTTGATGCCAACAGCGCCACTGTTCACCATCGGAGCGAAGCCCTACACCATTAAAGATCTCCTGACGTTTGCCGAGCAGCGCCAGCAGCCCCGCGCCGGTGCTACACCGCAGCACGCCATGCAGCTGCTCTACGATCAGTACGTCGATCAGAGCCTGCAGGACTACGAACGCGCCAACCTCGAAACCAAGTACGAAGACTACCGCATGCTCGTAAAGGAGTACCGCGATGGTATTCTGCTGTTCCAGCTGATGGACGAGAAGGTGTGGTCGAAAGCCATCGAGGATACGGTGGGCCTGAAGCAGTACTTCGCCGCCAATCAGGCTAAGTATCAGTGGGAGCCCCGCGTGCAGGCCACCCTCATCAGCGCGGCAACGCCCCAGCTGCGCAGCCAGGCCGTTACGTACTTCAGCAAGCCCACTGGCAAAGGCATTGCCGAGGCATCGATGCCTACCGACCAGGGCATTCCAGCTACGGTGGCGTTCAACGCCAAATCGGCTACCCTCACAGCGGCTGGCATGTCGGCTCTTGAAAGCTTAGCCAACCAAATGCTGGCCGACACCACGCTGAGCATTACGGCTACGGCTTACGCCAAAACCAACGCTGCCATTCCGCTGGCGGCCCAACGCGCTACGCAGGTGCGCACTTTCCTCACCAGCAAAGGCGTACCGGCCAAACGCGTATTAGCAGGCCAGCAGTTGGGCGGCAAAGAAGCCAGCACCGCTGCTGCTGTTAATGGCGTATTCCTACGAGGCTCCACCCGCAACCCTGCTATTATCGAGCAGCGTTTGAACCGTAGCAACCCGCTGGCAGTGCAAATTCAGCAGCGCGCTTTCCCGAAAGGCGACAGCAAAGTGGTGGATGGCGTACCGCAGCAGCCCGGCACCTACAACGTGCAACAGGATGGCCGCTACTACGCCGTTATCATCGACAAAGTACTGCCCGCTGGCCCCAAGAGCCTGAACGAAGCCCGCGGTCAAGCCACCTCCGATTACCAGAACTACCTGGAGCAGGAGTGGATTAAGGAACTGCGCACCAAGTACCCGGTGAAGGTGAACGAAGCCGAGGTAAACAAACTCGTAACCAAGTAGCGGCTCCTTGCCCTACTCCCGAAACCCTGACCTAGGCTGGCCTAGGTCAGGGTTTTTACTTGCCAAGCGGCATGCAACCCAATTGGCCCCTAGGTGGCTCTTGCTCTTGGCAAGCGCCTAATTCGAAGGCTTTTTGCCCGCTCGGCTATTTATGCTGAAATTTACCGGCCGCGTTTAGCGTTTGCCTAGCGGAGCGGTAGGTGCGCACCTAGGGCCGTAGTGCCCGGCAAGCCTGCTCCGTAGCTGCTTTTTTATCCGACATGACTCACTTACTTCGATTGGCGGCCTTGGTGCTGCTGGCCCTTCACACCCTAGGTGCCCAAGCCCAGGCGCTAGCCGGCCTATCGCGCAACACGGGCAAGCCCGTGGCCGATGGCATTTTGGTGAAGGTGGACAACCAGATTGTGCTGCGCTCTGATTTGGAGAATATTTACCTGCAGCAGCAACAGCAAGCCGAAGGCAAGCCGCTGCCGCCCGATTTGCGTTGCCGCATTCTGCAGTCGCTCACGCTCAACAAGCTGCTGCTGGCCAAAGCCGAAACCGACTCGGTAACCGTAACCGACGACCAGGTAAACGGCGAGCTAAACCGCCGCATGAACTACTTTATCCAGCAAATTGGCTCGGAGAAGAAGCTTGAGGAGTACTACAACAAGTCCATCCGGCAGCTGAAAGAAGAACTGCGCGTGCAGGTGCGCGAGCAGCTGGTTCAGCAGAAAATGCAGGACCAGATTTCGGGCAAGGTGACGGTGACGCCCCGCGAGGTGCGCCAGTTTTTCAGCAAAATTCCGAAAGACTCGCTGCCCTACTACTCCACCGAGGTTGAAGTAGGCCAAATTGTAAAGCTGGCCAAGCCCGACCAAAAGGCCGAGCAGGCTACCCTGGCCAAAATGAACGACCTACGGGCGCGCATCTTGGCCGGTGAAGACTTTGCTACGCTGGCCAAGCAGTTTTCCGAAGACCCCGTATCGGCTAAAGATGGCGGCAACCTAGGCTTTTTCAAGCGCAAAGAGCTGGTGCCCGAGTACGAAGCCGCGGCCTTGCGTTTGCAGCCCGGCGGTCTTTCGCCCATTGTTAAGTCGCAGTTTGGTTACCACCTTATTCAGCTTATCGAGCGGAAAGGCGACAGCTACAACTCGCGCCACATCCTGATGAAGCCTACCTCGGGCTCAGCTGATGTGGATGCGTCTACGGCTGAGCTGAACAAGCTGCGCACGCGCATTCAGCAGGACAGCATCACGTTTGCGAAGGCGGCTAAGGACTTCTCCGAAGACAAAGAATCGGCGGGCAACGGCGGCTTGCTGCAAAACCGCCGCGACGGCAGCTCTTACCTGCCGCTCGATCAGCTCGACCCGGCCATCTTCTTCACCATCGATACCATGAAGGTGGGCAGCATCAGCAAACCCCTGCCCTACCGTACCGACGACGGCAAGGATGCCGTGCGGATTATTTGGTTGAAATCGAATACGCCGCCGCACCAAGCCAACCTGAAGGACGACTACCAGAAGATTGCCACGGCGGCACTCAACCAGAAAAAGAACAAAGCCTTGGATGAGTGGTTTTTGCGTAACCGCGGCACCGTATTTATCGAGGTCGACCCAGAATACGCCGGCTGCAAAGTGCTGGATGCGGAGTAACCGCGCGAGCAACGTATAACGAGTGCGGGGAGGTTGAAGCGGCTGGGCCGTACAACCTCCCCGCACTTATTACGTCTTCTGTCTCACTATACAAGCAAGCATGCGCACATACTCATCGGATAAGGAAGCCGCCGACGCGCTGGCCCAATCGTACCGCACGCTGCGGCAGGAAATCGGAAAAGTAATTGTAGGACAAGACGACGTAGTGCGGCTGCTGCTGACGGCCGTGTTTGCGCAAGGCCACGCGTTGCTGGTTGGCGTACCGGGCCTGGCCAAAACACTGCTGGTGCAAACCATCAGCAACGCGCTCGATCTATCGTTCAACCGCATACAGTTTACGCCCGACCTGATGCCCTCCGACATTGTCGGCTCGGAGACGCTGAACCAGCAGCGCGAGTTTCAGTTTGTGAAGGGGCCGATCTTCGCCAACATTATCCTGGCCGATGAGATTAACCGCACGCCGCCCAAAACGCAGGCCGCGCTGCTTGAGTCGATGCAGGAGTACGCCGTTACGGTAGCGGGCCGCCGCTACCCACTGCAACGCCCCTTCTTTGTGCTGGCGACGCAAAACCCCATCGAGCAAGAGGGTACATACCCGCTGCCCGAGGCCCAGCTCGACCGTTTCATGTTCAACATCACGTTGGACTACCCCAGCTACGAGGCCGAGCTGCAGATTGTGAAGAACACCACGGCCGACATTAAGCCCACCGTGCAAAAGATTTTGCACGCCGATGAGATTGAGGCCTTCCAGCACTTGGTGCGCCGCGTACCCGTAACCGACAACGTGATTGAGTACGCCGTGAGCTTGGTGCACAAAACGCGCCCCAACACCGAGCGCGCTGCCCAACGGGCTTCGCAACTGCTCGAGTGGGGTGCCGGGCCTAGGGCTTCGCAGCACCTCATCCTAGGTGCTAAGTGCAATGCGCTGCTCAACGGCAAGTACTCGCCCGATATCGAAGACGTGCGCGCCGTAGCGCCGGCCATTTTGCGCCACCGCGTGGTGCGCAACTTCAAGGCCGAAGCCGAAGGCATTACCGTCGACCAGATTGTAAAAGAACTGCTGTAGGCAGCTAATTCGGCCCAAAAGCTGTGCCGCGTGTAGCCGCTGCATTTGGCATGTGTAACTAGGTAGTACCTTTGCTACTTGAAGTCGGCACGCGAGCGGCCTAGGTGGCACTCGGCACGCCGCGCTATTTTGCCCTACCCCCATGGAAGTTCAAGGCTATTACGAAAGCTTTCCCCGCAACCTGCACATGGTAGACGACGCCCTGCGCGCCGGCCTCGACCTGCGCACCACGGCGCTCGAAACCTCGCTGCCGCTGGAGGTGTACGTGCTCAGCGAAATCCTTAACCAAGGCGGCGCTGCCATCAAGCTCACCACCGATGGGCTGCAGCGCGTAGCCGAGTTCAAGCAGCAGTACGAAGCCAGCTTTGATCAGGCCAACGCCATTATGCAGCGTTTTCTCGACGACTGGAAATCCTACATGCTTACGCCCGAAGGCCGCGTGCTCACCAAAGAAATGCTAATCCGCCGCCTCGAGTTCTTCAACGAAGCTGCTCGCCAGGTAAACGTGATGCGCACGCAACAATCCCTAGGTAGCCCGGCGCAGTACCGCCACCCGCACCTCTCGGAGGCCGCTCTTATCTCGACGCTGCCGGTACAGCGTTAGTGCGAGTTTGATTTCAACAGAAAGCCCCGTCTGCACACTGCGCAGCCGGGGCTTTCTGTTGTATACCAATGCTACCCTAGGTGCTGCCACTGATCTTGCTTCCGTATTTCGGCGTGTCCGTCCATGTCGTGGCGCAGGTCAAGCTCGCCTTCGGGTTCTTGCTTGAGCTTGCTCGGTACCTCGGCTCCGTGCGGGCCTTTGGAGTTGGTTACGCCCCCATCTACGAAGTACAGCGCGCCGGTAACGAAGCTGGCTTCGTCGGATGCCAGGAACAGGTACACGTTGGCTACTTCTTCGGGGGTACCGCGGCGGCCCATGGGGGTGCCCTCCACGGTTTGCTTTTCCATTTTGGCCGACATCGGGCCGGTTTCCTTGTGTGTCCAGGCGGTGTCAACGGGGCCGGGGCACACGCAGTTAGCACGCACACCTTCCTTGGCTTGTTCGGTAGCCACGCCTTTCATGAACGCATGAATAAAGGCCTTGGTACCGCCATAGGGTGTGTTTTCGGCAATGCCCATCCAGCCTGCCTCCGAACCTGCCGACACGATGTTGCCACGGGTTTTTTGTAGTTGCGGAATGGCAGCCCGCGTCATCATGAAGCACGAGTAAATATTATTCTTCACCATGTACTGAAACGCCTCTACGGGATATTCATCAATGGTAGCGGTAGCCGGAAACACGCCGGCGTTATTAATGAGAATATCAAGTTGGCCGAACTCTTTCACGGCCCGCTTTACGCAGGCTTCTGCTTCTTCCTGCTTCGAGATGTCGCCCGCAAAAGCTACGGCCCGGCCGCCGGCTTTTATTATTTCCTGGGCTACTTCCTGCACGGGGTCTTCCGGAAATCCGCACACAACAACGGCGGCGCCCTCGTTGGCAAACTTCTTACAAATGGCCTCGCCGATACCGGCCCCGCCGCCCGTAACAATGGCAACTTTGCCTTGCAGTCGGTTCATAATGTGGTGTTTTGGTGTGGTTGATGTAGTAGAACACGCCGCCCTAGGTGCCCGAGCAGGCATAGCTAGCGCAGTGCTTCAGGCTAACGAACCATTAGCTACGGGGTTGCCCTAGTTGCGCCGATGCGGGCTGCGCAGTGCAACCGTTTGGGGGCGGCTTGCGTGTGGCAAAGAGTTCTGCTGCCTATGAGTTTGCTGCCCACTCTCGCACCGGCGTCGTTGCGCACCGAGCGGCTCTTGCTCCGCCCCTATGTGCTTTCCGATGCCCCGGC
Source organism: Solirubrum puertoriconensis (assembly GCF_001483135.1). GTDB lineage: Bacteria > Bacteroidota > Bacteroidia > Cytophagales > Hymenobacteraceae > Solirubrum > Solirubrum puertoriconensis. Next base: position 931,985 of record NZ_LNAL01000008.1, on the reverse strand, counting down.
GTTTTTTGCCTTGCTTAATGCCGAGCGCTACCGCCTCGAGCCGGCCTTTCCGCGTCGGGTTACGTCGGTTCGTACCCTGGCCGACGCCGAACGTACGCTGCGCACCTTTCACGACAATTGGCGCCAGCGGCGCCTGCTGGTGTGGGGCATCTGGAACAGCACGGCCACTTGCTACCTAGGCGACATCAGCCTGCAGCCCGATTCGCCCCGCATTCGTTCGGGCGAAATTGGCTACTACCTGGCCGCCGCAGCCGAGGGCTTTGGCTACGCTCGCGAGGCCTTGCGTGCCGTAGTAGATTATGCCTTTGAGCAACTCGAGGCGCGCCAGCTCACGCTGCGTTGCCGTGCGGCCAACGTACGTAGCCAAGCCACGGCCGAGGCCATCGGCTTCCGCCGCGCCGCCGACATCGACGCCAGCATTTGGCACTACACCCTTAGCCGCACGAGTTACCTAGGGCACGCAGCGTTCTAATCGCGTTGCAGGGTTGCGATGAAAAACTCGCGGTTGAAGTTGATGTATGCCCCAAAGGAAAACTCTACTTGTCGGCTGGTAAAGTCATAAAACGGTTCGAAGCGCGTCGAGAGCGTTAGCCCGTCGGTAAGCTTGTAGTCGCTGAAAAAGCGCAGAATCAGTAGCTGCCGGTTGCGCTCGGTGTAATCGGCATCGTTTACAGTATAAGAAATAGACTGGTACAGCGGCCCGCCCTGCGGGGCCACAAACCCGTTGCCACGCCAGTAGCTTACCTGCACTTTGCTCAGACGGGTATCGGCACCTAGGTTGAGGTACAAACCCGTGCCACGCTTGAAGGCCAGCTCACGCGTGAAAGAGTAATCGTGAAAGTAAACTCCGTAGCCATCGGCGTAGAGGCTGTGCAGAAACGAACCGCCCAGCTCTTTGCGCACGCGCAAACCGCTGGCTACATTAAACAAGGTTTGCAGGGGTTTTTCGATGGTATCAATTTGTCCGCCGCGGTGGGTAGCCAAAAACTGCAGCGGCACGCGCACCAACCAACCAGCGGTGGTATCGCGCACCACGTTTACATCGGCCACCAAACCGCCGGCTACCTCCTCCTGAAAGTTGCTAAACCGGTACTGCTGCCGTTGCCAGTCCACCCAGGCATCTACGTTGAAGCGGTGGGTTTTTAGCTGGTACTGAATGCCCTCTTCCAAGCGGTTTAGCATCACACGCTCGAAATCGAAGATGGGCTCGATGTAGCCGTGGTTCAGGTGGCCTTCGATATTGCCGAACAAGAAGCGGTGCGGGCCCGTTTGGTACAACGCCGTAAACAATGGCCGTACCTGGCGCAGGCGTGGAGTGCCATAATCTTTCCACAGAAAGATGCCGGCCTCGAGCCTCAGCTTCGGACTTGGGTAGTACACCAAGCGCGGCGCCAATTGCGTGCCGTAGTACGTGCGGCCTTCGAATATCTTGTTGAAATACTCGTTGTCCTTGGAGAAAAGAAATGCCTGAACCGCTAAGCGCAACTGACTATTGTGCTCGGCACGTACAGTCATACGGTACTGAAACGCTCGGTTATCTAGCTGCGCCCATGCTAATAAGTTTATAAAACACAGAACCCCAGTGGCTAATAGTTTTAGCAAATATTTTCTCATATATTTATTGCCAAGTCGGCACAAAACGGGGTTCGGCTGTGTTAGAAAAAGCTGCCTGCAACGGACGCTAGCGGGGTTTTCCCAGTCTTAGTAACTGAAGTGGCGGCATCGCCCAACAGCGACATCAAACCTACATCATATCTCCACAAAGCACGCACAAATGGCTGCAACCACTGACAAAACGGTGAACCAGAACGCCGAGAAACTCAAGGCGCTTCAGCTCACGATGGACAAGCTCGACAAGGCCTACGGCAAGGGCACTGTGATGAAGCTGAGCGACAACAAAGTGGGCGACATCCCCGCTATCAGCACCGGTTCGCTTGGCCTCGACATTGCGCTGGGTATTGGCGGTTTGCCCAAAGGCCGTATCGTTGAGATTTACGGTCCGGAATCGTCGGGTAAAACCACGCTCACGATGCACGCTATTGCCGAAGCCCAGAAAAAGGGTGGCATTGCGGCCTTCATCGACGCCGAGCACGCCTTCGACCCCATTTACGCCCAAAAGCTGGGCATCGACACCGAAAACCTGATCATCTCGCAGCCCGACAACGGTGAGCAAGCCCTCGAAATCGCCGACCAGCTGATTTCGTCGGGTGCCATCGACATCTGCGTAATCGACTCCGTTGCTGCCCTGGTGCCGAAAGGCGAACTGGAAGGCGACATGGGCGACTCGAAAGTGGGCTTGCACGCCCGCCTGATGAGCCAGGCCCTGCGTAAGCTCACCGGTACTATTAACAAAACCGGCTGCTTGTGCATCTTCATCAACCAGCTGCGCGAAAAGATCGGCGTAATGTTCGGCTCGCCCGAAACCACCACCGGTGGTAACGCCCTGAAGTTCTACGCTTCGGTACGCCTCGACATCCGCCGCATTGGCCAGATCAAAGAAGACAAAGACAACGTAACCGGTAACCGCACCAAGGTGAAGGTGGTGAAGAACAAAGTAGCACCGCCCTTCAAGGTGGTTGAGTTCGACATCATCTACGGCGAGGGCATCTCGAAAGTGGGCGAAATCCTCGACCTCGCCACCGACATGGGCATCATCCAAAAGTCGGGCTCGTGGTTCTCGTACGGCGGCAACCGCTTGGGCCAAGGCCGCGAGGGTGTGAAAACCATCCTGCAGGACAACCCCGAGCTGGCCGACGAAATCGAAGCCAAAGTACGCGCCATGGCTAAGGGCGAGCCCGAAGCACTGGAAGCTGCTATTCCGGTTGACATGAGCGGCCCCGAAGACGGCGAAGACACCCTCTAAGCCGCGCTTGTTCTGCCCATTAAATTGAAAAAGCCCGCTGCCCTTGCAGCGGGCTTTTTTGTTGCACCCAAAGCCTAGGTGTTTGTTACCATTACAGAGCAACTTGCACTAAAACAGCAATTTGCGCACAGCTCGAACGATAACCTTGGCGCCTGCCGTTACGCTACATACTTTCTCGGGCCGTAAGCCTATGGAGCTCTTTTCTTAGCTCGGGGTGCTTGGTATATTTGCTTGGCACCCGCTTTGCGTAGTAACCTGTTAGCACCCTTCTTATTGGATTTCTTTTTACTTCACATGAAACGTCGCCGCTGGCTTTTGCTTTCCTTGCCCGTTCTGCTGAGCGTGGGGCTTACGGCTTTTGCGCCCACCGAGGCGCCGCGTACCGTGCGTAACGAAAGCTTTGGGCGCGGCGAGGTGGTGCAATACAAAGTTCACTACGGCCTCATCAACGCTGCCGAGGCTACCATTGAGGTATCCGACGATATCCACCGCGTAAACGACCGGCCCTGCTACCGTGCCACTGTTACGGGCCGTACCAACGGCTCATTTGATATGTTTCTGAAGGTGCGCGACACCTGGCGTTCTTACATCGACACGGCCAGCATTTTGCCGCAGCGCTTTTACCGCAACATCGAGGAAAACAGCTACCGCAAGCGCGAAACCATCGATTTCGACCACTACCGCGACATGGCCGCTGTAGAATCGCACAAGAAGAACAAGAACGACGTAAAGCGCGGCAGCTACAAAGTGCCCGACAACGTGCAGGACTTGGTAAGCGGCTTTTACTTCCTGCGTACCGTCGACTTCAGCAACCGCCGCGTAGGCGAGCAGATTAAGGTGCAGGGCTTCTTCGACGACGAGGTATTTGACATGACGGTGACCTACAAAGGCCGCCAGAACGTGGAAACCAAATCCGGTGTGGTACGGGCCATTCGGCTAGTGCCCCGCATGCCCAAAAACAAGCTCTTCCGTGGCGAAGACGCCATTTCGGTGTACTTCTCCGACGACCGCAACAAGATTCCGGTGCTCTTCGAGGCCGAAATGTTTGTGGGCTCGGTGAAGATTGACATGTACAAGTATAGCGGCCTGAAACATAAGCTGGCCATGGTCGCCAAAAACTAGCGCAGCGCCGCCCACCTAGGGCGGCGCTGTTGTTTTAGGGGCTGTTACCTAAGGCCTTGGTGCTTCACAAAAAGGTAATACGCCGCCTGTTGATGCAAACGGTACTTTTGCAGCCGTAATGCGTTTGGTATTCACTTAGCCTTTTACTCCTGTGCAACAGCCCGCCGCTTCTGCTGCCACTACTGCCTACAAAATTCTGGTAGTGGACGACGACCCCGACATCGTGGAGTTGCTCGAGTATAACCTGCGCAAGGAAGGCTACGACGTAGCTACCGCCCCCGATGGCCGCAAGGCCCTGGAAGTAGCGCAGCAGTTTTCGCCCGATATCGTGCTGCTCGACGTGATGATGCCGCACCTCGACGGCATTGCCGCTTGCCGCGAGCTGCGCGCCATGCCCAAGTTCAAGGATACCTACATCCTGTTCCTGACAGCTCGTTCGGAGGAGTTTTCGGAGGTGGCCGCTTTTGATGCCGGCGCCGACGACTACCTCAGCAAGCCCATCAAACCTAGGGCGCTGATGAGCCGCTTGGCCGCCGTGGTTCGGCGCGACCTGGAGCCTACCGGCGCCCCCACTTCCGACGTTATCGACATCAACGGTTTGCGCATCGACCGCACAGGCTTTGCCGTGTACCAGGACGGCCGCAAAATCAGCTTACCCAAAAAGGAATTCGAACTGCTGGCCTTCCTGGCCGCTTCACCTCACAAAGTGTTTGGCCGCGACGAACTGCTGCAGAACATCTGGGGCAACGATGTATTTGTGCTGGCCCGCACCGTAGATGTGCACGTGCGCAAAGTGCGCGAAAAGGTGGGCGAACACCACATCCAAACCATCAAGGGTGTGGGCTACAAGTTCAACCTCGATAATTAAGATTGTAGGCGGCGTGGGCGCCCTAGGTGCCTCGTGGCGGCTGCGTTCTTAGCCAACCCAATCGGAATTGCCATCTTAGCGGTGAAAAACAACCACCGAGCTGCGTCAGCTGCAGTTGCCGGCTCCGCTGAACCCCAGCGCAAAGGCGCGTTGTTTTCTGCTCGGGAATCAGCGCTTCCGTTTGTGTTCAACCTTAATCTTTCCTCCCGCACTATTGCCATCATCATTGCCGTGTTGGTGGCGGGGGTACTTACTACGTTTGCCTTTGCGGCCCCTACCCTGCCCTTTCAGCAGGCCGTGCTGGCGGGCGGCGTAACCATTGCGGCTTGCTTTCTGCTGCTGTATTTGTCGTTCGAGGCGTTGTTGTTTCGCGAAATCAACAACATCTACGCGGGCCTCGAGCTGGTAAAGCGCAAGGAGTTTCGGAAGCTCTCCAACCGTTTTTTGTTTCGGCCCGAGCCACTGAAGCGCATTCGGGAGGAAATCCTCGACATGGCCGTGCGGCGCCAAAAGGAGCTCGACGATTTGAAGCGCCTGCAGCAGTTGCGCTCCGATTTTTTGGCCGACGTATCACACGAGCTGAAAACGCCCATTTTCGCGGCGCAAGGCTTCGTGTATACCGTGCTCGATGCCGGCGAAGACGAAGAGTTTATCCGCGAGAAGTTTTTGCTGAAGGCTGCCTCGGCCCTCGATGCGCTCGATGCTTTGGTGCAAGACCTTGTTACCATTTCGCAGCTCGAAAAAGGCGTGGTGCGTATGCGCAAGCAACGCTTCGACCTAGTGCTGCTCGTGCACGAAATCTTCGACCAACTAGAGCTGAAAGCCACCAAACGGCAAATGACGCTGCACCTGCTGCCCAACGACTTGCCCGTTGAGGGCGTGCAGGTGCTAGCCGACCGCAACCGCATTCGGCAGGTACTCATCAACCTTATCGACAATGCTATTAAGTACGGGCGCGAGCAGGGCAACATTACGGTGCAACTGCGTACTTCGGCCAAAGCCGTACGCATTGCCGTGCAAGACGATGGCGAGGGCATACCCAAGGAGCACCAAAACCGCATTTTTGAGCGCTTTTACCGCATCGACAAAAGCCGGGCGCGCGGCGCGGCCGATGCGGGGGGCTCAGGCCTAGGCTTGGCTATCAGCAAGCACATTGTAGAGGCGCACAAATCCACCATCAAAGTGCGCAGCGCAGTGGGCGAAGGCACCACACTCGAGTTTAAGCTGCCTCGCGCCAAAAACGCCTTACCCGAACACGAGCAGGCATAAGCAAGCGGCCACCCACAATGTGGGTGGCCGCTGCGCTTCAAGCCCAAATTACCTAGGCTTACTTATTGGTCTGGCGACCCGAGCCGCCCGGCTTCTTGCCGCCACCGTCGTGCTTGTTCACGGTAGCCCAGGCCCGGCGCTCGGCTTCGTCTTCCGAGAGGCCCTTCTTTTCGTAGCTTTCCTCGATGTGCTCGGCCTGGCGCTTTTGCTTATCGGTGTATTTCGATTTATCTCCTTGTGGCATGGCTGTAGGTGTTGGTGATGAGACATACAGGTATGCGGCTATGCTTTTTACGCCAGGGCCGCAAGCAAGTTGTAGTACCTAGGGCAACTCAGCGACGGCGTGGTATCTTCGCCTCATAATTGCTGCTTATGCGCCACGTTGCCGACATCCCACACCCCGACATGAAACTCACGCTGCTGGCGTGGAACGGCAAGTATTTGCTGAAGTGCGAGCAGGGCTCGTTGGAGCAAACCTACAAGGTGAGCGAAATGGACCTGCTGGGCTCTGATGCCGAACTACCTAAGCTGCTCGATGACGCTTTTGTGGCAGCCGTGCTGCGCCGCTTTGCCGAAATGCGCGCCGACTTTGCCGCCGCGCTTGAGCGACAGGATTTGGTATAGCTGCCGTTTGCTTTCCCCCCTCTTCCAGCTTTGATTATGCTTAATCTGCTTACCCGTTGGCTGCTGGTGTGCGTGGCCGCTCTCGTACTGCCCCTAGGTAGCGCCCATGCTCAGCTCTACGATGTGCGCACCAGCACCATCAATATTGATAAGCGCGAACGACCCGCGCTGAAGGTACAAGTAGAAGGCAGCGCCAAGGAAGCCCGCGAGTACTGGCAGCAGTACCTGAAGGAGAGTTACAACATCAGGATTAAATCGGGCGGGGTACTGGGCATTGGCGGCAACAAAGAAGTGATGCTGGCCAAGCAAACGCCCGTTTCGAGCATTTCGGGCAAACTGCTCGATCTGTACACCAACGTGGTAGCGCCCTCCGATAGCACCGCCGAGGTGCAAGTGTTTGCTGCTTTTGATAATGGCACTACTTGGCTCGACCCCGACAAAACCGCTTCGGAGTTTTCGGCACTGCGCACCATGGTGCAGGGCTACGCTAAAGCCTACCGCCCACGCTACGCGCGCATGGCCATTGAGCAAGCCGAAAAGCAGCTGCAAGAGGCCGAAAAAGAAAAGCTTCGCCTCGAAAAGGAAATCAAAACCTTGGCTGCCGACACCGTGAGCAACATTGCCCGCATCAAACAGCTGCAGGAGCAAAACGTGCAACACGCTACCCACATTAAGGAAAACCAGCAAAAACTGGTGCAAAACGCCACCGAAACCGAGCGCCGCAAAGTAATACTGCAACGCCGCCGCGACCGGCTTTCGGCTCTCGATCGTAGTAAGTAGCACTGATCCGCAGGCTACTCCTCTGCTCTACCAATGGATAACAACGACGCTTCTCCGCTCGATACCCTACGCCAGCTCAAAGAATGGCTCGATGCGGGTACTATTACGCCACAAGAGTTCGAGACGCTTAAACGCAAGCTCCTCTTCAGCGAAAACTCGCCTACGCCACCTAGCCTACCGACGTCCCCCGAGCCGGTAGCTCCGGCAACTCCGCCTACGCCGAGCATCGTGCCTCCTGCAGCGGCTGTTGTGCCGCCAACCGTTGAGCACCATGTTACGCCGCCTCCGGTAGATGACCCACTGTTGCCGCCTGTGGTAACCGACGAGCCTGCCACTCGTGTAGAGCCCGTGGTGCTTAAGGAAGATTACTTCCGCCGCGAGTCCGTTGTTACTCCGCCCAACACCAGCGTGCCACCCGCTGACGATGAAGTGCTGGACGGCCCCGCCGACGAACCACGTCGTCAGCCGCTCGCCACGGTTCTTATTGTAGTTGGGGTACTTGCCTTGTTAGCTATCATTGGCTACCTGTTGCTCGGCAACCGTGAATCGGAGCGCCTAACCAGCAACTCCATTACAGCTGCCGATACCACGGCCGTACAAATTGAAGAAGGACCACAAGCCGAGCAGCTAGACTTGCCGCCGGCCGCTGCCCCCGAAACCATACGGGTACAACCCAACATTCCGGTAACTGCCCAACCCACCGATTCGGCCACAACGCCAATTGGTGCTAGCGCCTCAGATGCGGTTGTCGACCCGGCCGCATCTGAGGCGGCTATTCGTAGCCGCGTACAGCGCGCCCTCACGGCCTTGTACAACGACATGCAGGCAGCTCCTTTCAATGCCAGCCAGCATTTCGCCTCCGAAGTGGAGCGCTTTTACACCTTGCAAAACACCACGCCCAGTGCAATTGAGGCCGAGCTGAACCGCAGCCACTTTCCGGAGTTTACCGAAAGCCAAATCAGCTTCGATCCAGCTTCGCTCCAGATCAGCCCCGTAACCGAAGATGGCACCGTTACGGTGACTTACAACGAACGTGGCCGCTCGCTGCGGAAATCGCGCAACCAGTACCAGCAAACTTTGGCGCAGGTACGAGCCCGCATCGACCGCAACGGCAAGCTTACCTACTTCCGTCAGGAGCGCTTGCTCGAAAACACCTTTACCGATGCAGCACCGGCTGCGGCCCCTGCCTCCCCCGAAACCACTCCGCCCCAAGAGTAGTCGCGTGCATACCCTTACCCGGTCTTTGGTCGTTCTGCTGCTTGTGCTAGCTAGCGGCCTAGGTAGCTGTATCAAAGTTATCAAGCCGCAGGGCGAGTACGTGCGGCGTGCCCCGGCAGCGGCACCCGATTACAGTTTACCCACCAGTTGGGCCGCACTGCCCACGCGCCTCGATTCTGCCGACGCCGTGCCGCGCAACTCTGGCCTGCGCGATGGGCAAGCCACTGCCCCTGCCGATGTGTTCTTCGTGCACCTAACCACGCTCATTCAGCCCAAAGCGTGGAATGGCGACCTAGGCGACGCGCAGCTCAACCGTTTTACCGATCAGTTTAGCATCCGCAAGCAGGCATCGGTGTTTAATGCGGCGGGCCGCGTGTATGCCCCGCGCTACCGCCAGGCGGCTCTGTACGCGTTCTTCGATAGCACGGCCAATGGCAAGCAAGCATTAGCCCTTGCCTACACCGATGTTAAGGCCGCTTTCGAGTACTACCTCAAGCACTATAACCAAGGCCGGCCGATTATTCTAGCCGGGCACAGCCAGGGCACTTACCACGCGCAACGCCTGCTGCGCGAGTTCTTCGATAAAGATCCGGAGCTGCGCAAACGCCTCGTGGCGGCCTACTTAGTCGGCCTGAAGGTTCAGCCTAGTTCGTACCAGGTAATTCGTCCGTGCCAAGATTCGCTGCAAACCGGCTGTTACGTAAGTTGGAATGCCGCGGAGTGGGGCATCGATTACCCTCCGTACGCTGGTGCCACAGTTGTTAACCCCCTAACCTGGACGAGCGACACGGCCCAAGCTTCGGCTGCGGTAAATCGTGGCAGCGTGCCCTATGGCTTCGATAGAGTTGATGCGCACGTGGCCGATGCCAAGGTGCACAACGGCATTTTGTGGGTACACCCCCCTAAGCCACAAGGCTATGTGCGCTTTTACCTACCGGGCCGGGCCGAGTTACGTCATTCCTTCCACGTCGTCGACTACGGCTTATACTATCTAAACGTGCGCCGCAATGCTGTAGCGCGGGTGCAAGCCTGGCAGCGGCAGCAAGCACAATAAGGATTATTGACCTAGGCTACTCCTGAAGAACAAAACAAAAAAGCCCGCTGGCATTGCGCCAGCAGGCTTTTTTACACACTTGCAAGCGAATTAAGCACCGATAGCAACGCGCTTGAAGTCGGTTACCGTCATGCCTTTCGACGTCTTGTCGAGCAGCTGAGCGATGGTCACCGAGCTATCTTTCACGAACTCCTGGTTCAGCAGGGTGTTCTCTTTGTAGAACTTGTTCAGCTTGCCCTGAGCGATTTTCTCGAGCATAGCCTCCGGCTTGCCTTCGGCGCGAGCTTGCTCTTTGCCGATTTCGATTTCGCGCTCAACGGTAGCCGAATCAACACCGTCTTTGTCAACGGCTACGGGCTTCATGGCTACGATTTGCATCGCCACGTCGCGACCTACGCCAGCTACGTCAACACCGCCGGTGTTCTTCAGGGCTACCAGTACACCCTTCTTGTTGTCGGAGTGGATGTACGAAGCTACTTTCTCAGCCGTCAGCGACTCGTAAGCAACCACATCGATTTTCTCGCCGATTTTGCCCATCAGGTCGGTGATGTGCTCCTGCAGCGAACGGCCATCTTCTTGCGTGGCAGCCAGCAGATCTTCTTTGGTAGCAGCGTTGCTCTTCACAGCCGATTCGATGGCCAGTTGGGCCAGAGCTTTGAAGTCAGCAACTTTCGCTACCGGCTCAGTTTCGCAGGCCAGAGCTACCAGTTTGCCATTGGTGCCGTCTTCGCTAACGGTTGCCAGTACCAGGCCTTCAGCAGTAGCATTCTCAGAACGCTTGTCGGCAATTTTCTGACCCTGCTTGCGCAGGATGTCTTTTGCTTGCTCGAAGTCACCGTTGGCTTCGGTCAGAGCCTTCTTGCAGTCCATCATGCCAGCGCCAGTCATAGCGCGCAGCTTGTTCACGTCTTGGGCGGTAATTGCCATTGCTGTGAAATTAGGGAGGTTGATGAGTGTTTCTCGGTAGGGGCAGTTGCCAGCTGATGGTTGTCGGGAATGCACACAGCACCTAGGCTTTGGCTGCCGACATCTCACACTTGGCAACTAAAGAAGAAGGGAACACCGGAGCCCTAGTGCTTCGAATGTTCCCTCCTCTCAAATCAGGGGCAGTGCGGGACTATTCGTCGGCGTTCTGCTTCTCCTGGATGCCTTCTTCTTCGGCTTGCTTACGGTCGGCGTCTTCCTTGTCAACCTTGCGCTCCGACAGGCCTTCTTCGATAGCCTTGCCGATCGTGTTGATGATCAGCTGCACCGACTTCGAGGCGTCGTCGTTAGCAGGGATTGGGAAGTCTACCAGCTCGGGGTTCGAGTTCGTGTCGCAGATAGCAAACACCGGGATGCCCAGTTTCTGAGCTTCTTTCACGGCGATGTGCTCGCGCTTCACGTCAACGATGAACAGAGCAGCAGGCAGGCGGCTCAGGTCGGCGATGCCGCCCAGTACGCGCTCCAGCTTCTCACGCTCACGCGACAGCATGAGACGCTCGCGCTTTGCAATAGCAGCGTAAGCCGTGTTTTCTTTTACCATCTTGTCGATGGTGCTCATCTTCTTCAGCGACTTACGAACGGTCGCGAAGTTGGTGAGCATGCCACCCAACCAACGGTCGGTCACGTAGGGCATTTTCAGGCGCTTCGCTTCGTCCGAAACGATTTCCTGAGCCTGCTTCTTCGTGGCTACAAACATGATTTTGCGGCCCGACTTGGCGATGTTGCGGATGGCCGAAGAGGCCTGGTCCAGCGAAGCCAGCGTCTTGTTCAGGTCGATGATGTGGATGCCGTTCTTCTCCATGAAGATGTACGGCGCCATTTTCGGGTCCCACTTGCGGGTGAGGTGACCAAAGTGGGCACCAGCATCCAGCAGATCTTTATAGGTAGGCAATGCCATAACTTGAGCTCTTCTGGTAGATTAACGTTTCGAGAACTGGAACGAACGACGAGCCTTGCGCTTGCCGTACTTCTTGCGCTCCACCATGCGGGGGTCGCGCGTCAGGAAGCCTTCCTTCTTGAGGGCAGGGCGAACTTCGGCGTTTTCGGCAACCAAGGCCTTCGAAATAGCCAGGCGAATTGCTTCGGCCTGAGCGCTGATGCCTCCGCCGCGCACGTTTACGCGCACGTCGTACTTACCCACGGCATCAAGCGTGGTGAAGGGCTGGTTAACGATAGCCTCTAGCAGTTCGTTGCTGAAGTAAGACTTCGCGTCCCGGTCGTTGATAGTGATATTCCCTTGCCCGGCTTGCACATACACGCGAGCCACCGAGGTTTTTCTTCTACCAGAAGTGTTGGTGATTTCCATGAGTTGAACAATCAATCGATGAAAACGCGGCCCTTATGGATGAAGGGCGACGTCGTTTCTTACAGGTTGGTGAGCTTGTGCTCGGTGGGCTGTTGCGCCTCGTGGGGGTGCTCAGCACCGGCGTACACGAACAGGTTGCGGAACTGCTCACGGCCAAGGCGGTTGCCTTGCAGCATGCCTTTCACAGCGTGCTCGATAACCGAAGCCGAGTTCTTCGCCATTTTGTCGCGCAGGTTGATGCTGCGCTGACCGCCGGGGTAGCCGGTGTGGCGGAGGTAGATTTTGTCGGTCATCTTACGGCCAGTAACGCGCAGTTTGTCGGCGTTGATGACGATGACGTTGTCGCCGCAATCGGCGTTCGGCGTGAACGAGGGCTTGTGTTTGCCGCGCAGAATGTTAGCAATCTGGCTGGCTACTCGCCCGAGCGTGCCGGCGCTAGCGTCAACAATAACCCAGGCCTTCTCGGCCGAGGCTTTGTTCACCGAGCGCGTTTTAAAGCTCAGATGATCCATGGATCAGTTTCTTGTGGGTTGGGTAAGTATTTGCAAGTCAGTCCCGAGCCAGCCGCTGAAAGCATATGGCTCGGGAAAAACGGACACAAAATTAGTGCTTTTTCCTTGATATGCAATGCAGTGGCTGAAAGCTTGTATGATTGGCGCAGCCCCATTGCATTACTCGAGATACCTATCTAGCTGTATTGCCGCAGGTTTTCAACCAGCACCCGGAAGTCTTTTGGGTATTCGGCCTCCACGCTGATGGTTTCGCCTTCCAGCCCCGTAAAGGTGAGTTGCCGGGCATGCAGGGCAAAACGCTTGATAAACGGCTGCTCCTCTTCGCCCTGCTTCATATTGAACTTGCGCTTGAGCGAAGACAGGTAGAAATCGTCGCCGCCGTACATCTTATCGCCCACAATGGGCGCATCGAGGTACATCAGATGCAAACGAATCTGGTGCATGCGGCCCGTTACGGGCAAACACTCGAATAGCGTATGCTTGGTGTACGTTTCGAGGGTGCGGATAAGCGTTTCGGCGGGTTTGCCACTCACGGCCAAGCGGGCCTTGCCCTTGGTAGTGGTTTCGATGTTACGCTCAACGCGCAGCCCTTCGTAGTTGTGTACGCCCCAGCTTACGGCGTGATACACCTTCTTCACCTCGCGGTTTTCGAACTGCATCGAGAGGTGACGGTAAGCGTCGGGGTTCTTGGCCAATGCCAAAGCGCCGGAGGTTTCCTTATCGAGGCGGTGGCAAGCCTGCACGTCGTCATACTCCTCGCGGGCGAGGCGCAAGATGTTGGGCGCGGTGCCAATACGTTCGTCGAGCGTAGCCAGGAACGGCGGTTTATTGATGACGATGTAGTTATCGTCTTCGTAGATGATGAGGTCTTTGAATGCGGGCAGCTTCATGAATAGCTGAGTCAGACGGGTTTCGCTGCCGTGGCTGCTTGAGGCAGTACGCAACGAAAGGAGAAAGGCCGACGAAGGTACGGCTTCGGGGTTGAACCGAAGCCCGGCGGCAATCAGCTACCAACACCTGGCGAATCAGAAAAAGTCCGCAATTGCAGTAGCGAAGCCGTGCGAAGAGCTGTATCAGCTAACTGCGTGCAAAATCACCCACAACGAAGCGGCCGAAATACTCAACCATAGCAGCACACCTTGCATAAAGGGCTTGGGCCCTACAGCCCTGAGAACCTGCTTGGATAAGCTGGCGCCGATTAGAAACAAGGTTAGTGTAAGCCCGAGCTTCGAGAGTTTGACTGCTACACCGGCAAAAGGCTGCAACGCCGGCACGTAAGTAGCCAGCAGCATGGCACCCACGAATCCTAGGATGAAATACGGAAGCTTAACCTTGGCCCCCGGGGTGCGAAACAGCGCAGCGGTACCTAGGGCAACGGGTATAATCCACAGGGCACGGGCCAGCTTCACGGTGGTAGCTACTTGCAAAGCTTCGTCGCCGTAATGGCTGGCGGCACCTACCACCGAACTGGTATCGTGGATGGCAATGGCGGCCCACAGACCAAACTGGTTTTGCGAAAGGCCCAGCGCTTCGCCGATGATGGGAAAGGCAAACAAGGCAATGGCATTGAGCACGAACACCGTACCTAGGGCTACCGACATTTCTTCGTCGGAAGCTTTTACTACTGGGCCCACCGCCGCAATGGCGCTGCCGCCGCAAATAGCTGTGCCGCTGGCAATCAGGTGCGAGGTATTACGAGCAATGCCCAGCCAGCGCCCTACGAAGTAGCCTACTACCAGCGTACTCAGGATTGAAGCCACGGTGAAGAGCAGCCCCTCCTGGCCTGCTTGCCAAGCGGCATGGGCGTTCATCCCGAAACCCAGCCCGACCACCGACCACTGCAGCAGCTTGCTGGTGTAGCGCTTGCTTTGCGCCGGAAAGGGGTTGCCTACAAGCAAGGCCACTGCCAGACCTAAGGCAAGCGCAAGCGGGGCCGAGCCCCACGGGCTTAAGCACAGCAGCAGTGCTAAGCCAAATAATAGTTGTTGCGGTGTAATTAACCACTGCCAAACCCGCAGTGGGCGGTGCCAAAAGCGAACGGTGCTACTACAATCTTCTTCGGCTGGGGCCGCAGGTAGGTGTGCTGAGGAGAATTTCACGGGTGGGCGGGAGCAGGAGTGTGTATGCAAAAATACGCTCCTCCCCTGCCCCACAGTTATCAATAATATTTATCAGCAATTACTTAAAGTTATTGACAGGTGTACCGAACTCGAGGTGCGCGTAGCTCAGAAAACGCTGAGCCGCTTTGATTAGCGGCTGCCCCTGAACCCACACGGCCTCGAAATGGCGGGCTAGGTGCAGCTCCTGCACGGGCACAACCTCAAGCTGCCCTGCAGCTACCTCTTTACTGATGGCCCGCACCGACACAAACCCAATGCATTCGGGCGCGGCACCTAGGTAGGATTTAATGGCTTCAGTATTGTCGAGGTAAATGGCGGCGCGGCATTGTGCCAGCCGAATGCCTTGCGCCCGCAGGGCAAACTCCAGCACTTCGAGCGTACCCGAGCCCCGCTCGCGCAGCACCAGCGGATGTTGCAGCACCGCTTCGAGAGAGAGCGGCGCAACAGGCGCTTTGCCGGCCGAAGCACAGCGCACGGCTACCAGCTCGTCGTGGAGCAGCAGTTCGTAGTGCAGGTCGCGGTTTTTAACCTGGCCCTCCACAAAGCCTAGGTCGATTTGGCCGCGCAGCAAGGCGTCGGCAATCTGCTCGGAGTTGCCAATGTGCATGGTCAGCTCGACGCGCGGATAACGGGCCTGAAACCCCGGCAGAATAGGCGGTATAACGTACTGCGCCAGCGTGGAGCTAGCCCCGAGGCGTAGGCGGCCGGCAGTGGTATCGTGCAGCGTATGCAGTTGCTCGGCCAGTTGGTGGTGCAGCTCGCTTATGTGGTTAGCATAGCGCAGCAGCAATTGGCCAGCTTCGGTAAGGCTAACGCGGTTGCCTCGCCGCTCGAACAGACGCTGATCATAACTCCGCTCCAACTCCCGAATGTGCTTGGTAACGGCCGGCTGCGTGATGAACAACTCTTGCGCGGCCTTGGTAAAGCTGAGGTGGCGGGCCACTGCCTGAAACACTTGAAGGCGGAAATCGGACATGGGCGCAAGGTAAATGACTTGCTGCCTCCGCTGGTAGTTCGGTCTTATCCACCAGAGCACCTAGGGTGCTGCTGTAGCTGCGATGATCAGTGCTGTACAGAGATGAGTCTCAACGACTGTGGCATGTGTGCATCAAAAACTATTTAGATTAATTCTATTTAATTTCGTTGTTTAGAATCACTCTAATTAGTTTCGCGGCCAGAAATCCATTTCATGCGGGCAACCGTTGCCGCTTTCTATGTCAACAACACCTTTACTGCTCTCTTGCTTACTAGCCGCTACCGCGCCAGCTTTGGCTGCTACCTATACTACTTCGAATGTTTTCACTAACGGGCCGGAGCGCGGCGCTTCGCTTACGGGTACCGTGCTCGACCGCAGCGGCCAGCCCGTTGAAGGGGTGCTGGTAAGCGTGCACGACCGCTCCACGGTAACGGATGCGCGCGGCGGCTTCCGTTTGTACGGCTTGCCTGCTGGCGAAGCCACCGTTACCGTAACCGGGCTCAGCATTAAACCCGTAACGCAAACCCTTACGCTGGAAAACGGCAAAGCCCACTCGTTGCAGCTCACCATTGAGGAGAGCGTGCGCGAACTGGCCGGCATTACGGTTACGGCCAAGGCAACGCCCTTCGCGCCGGAGGTAGATGGCACCACCCTCACGGCTGGCAAGAAAAACGAAGTAATTCAGCTCGACAAGCTCGATGCTAACTTGGTAATGAACAGCTCGCGCCAGGTATTTGCGAAGGTGCCGGGCGTAACGGTGTGGGAAAGCGACGGCTCGGGTCAACAGATTAACGTGGCTACGCGCGGCTTGTCGCCAAACCGCTCCTGGGAATTCAACACGCGCCAAAACGGCATGGACATTAGCTCCGACCCGTTTGGCTACCCCGAGGCGTACTACAACCCGCCCCTCGAGGCGGTTGAGCGCATTCAGATCATTCGGGGTGGTGGCTCGCTGCAATACGGGCCGCAGTTCGGCGGGTTGCTGAACTACGAGCTGAAGCGTGGCCCGCGCGACAAAAAAATCGAGTTTGAAACGAACAACACCGTGGGCAACAACGGCTTGTTTAGCTCCTTCAACTCGCTGGGCGGCACCGTGGGCAAGGTAAACTACTACGGCTACTTCCAGCAGCGCCTAGGTGGCGCCTGGCGCGACAACTCCGAGTTCAACGTACGCAACGCCCACGCCAACGTCAATTTTCAGGCTACCAGCAAGCTGCGCCTTGGAGCCGAAATCAGCCACCTGAGCTACGTGATTCAGCAACCTGGCGGCCTCACCGACGAGCAGTTTAACCGCGGCGAATTGCGCAGCAGCAGCCGCAACCGCAACTGGTTTAGCACACCCTGGACGGTGCCCGCTTTCACGGCCGATTACCAGTTCTCCGATCGCACCCGCCTAAGCCTGAAAACTTTTGGTTTGCTCGGCGAGCGTAACTCCATCGGCTTTACCGGTGCCGTGAACACGCCCGATGCCGTACTGCCCGCTACCGGCCTGCAAGCCAACCGGCAGATCGACCGCGACCGGTACCGCAACCTAGGCTCCGAGTTGCGCTTGCTTACCGACTACGGCTTGCTGGGCCAGCAGCACACGCTGGCCGTAGGTTTGCGCGCGGCGGGTGCCAACCTGCGGCGCCAGCAGCAAGGCCGCGGCGATACGACCTCCGACTTCAACCTCGATTTGCAAGCTCCGCGCTTTGGCCGCGAGCTGCACTTCCGCACCCTCAATTACGCTGCCTTCGCCGAGAACATTTTCCGCCTGGGTTCGCGCCTCACGTTCACGCCGGGCTTGCGCCTGGAGGTTATCGACAACGAAGGCCGCGGCTACCTGAGCCTAAATGCCGACGGCTCCGAAAACCGCGTTGCGCAGAACTCGCGCCGCGAAGTACTCCTCTACGGTGCGGGCGCCGAATACCGCGTAAGCGAGCAAACCAGCTTGTACGCCAACTACTCGCGCGCATTCCGCCCGGTAACCTTCGGCGACCTGACCCCGCCGGCTACGTCGGACGTGATTGACTCCAACCTGCGCGACTCGAACGGCTTCAATGCCGAAGTAGGCTACCGCGGCACGTGGGCCAATGTGCTGACTTTTGATGTAGACGCATTCTGGTTGCGCTACGACGACCGCATCGGCACGCTCCGACGCCCGGTACCCGGTGGCACGGCCGGCCAAACGCAGCAATTCCGCACCAACATTGGCACCAGCGTGCACAAGGGCGTGGAGGCTTACGTGGAGCTCGACCTGATTCATGCCCTTACCGGCGACCAAACCCGGCCGCACTTCGATGTGTTTGCCTCGTCGGCGCTGGTAGATGCCCGCTACACCCAACTGCGCACGGCTACGCTGGCAAATGGCGGCATTCAGGAAGGCGACCTGAAAAACAACCGGGTGGAGTACGCGCCTAAGTACACGCACCGCTTTGGGGGCACGTTTGCGCACCGCGGCTTCTCGGCCACGGCCCAGCTCACGCGCGTTTCGGCCGTGTTTGCCGATGCCAACAACACCGTACTGCCCAACGCTGCCGCCACTACCGGCCGCGTGCCAGGCTACTCCGTTACGGATGTATCAGCCACGTACCGCTTTGCCAAACGCTTTACCCTGCGCGGCGGCGTCAACAACGTTTTCAACAAGTACTACTTCACGCGCCGTGCTGGCGGCTACCCCGGCCCCGGCCTGCTGCCGGCCGATGGCCGCACGTGGTTTGCCTCGGTTGGAGTGAAGCTGTAGCTCACTGCACCCCGCGGTAAGCAAGCCCCGCTGCTTGGCTTTTCAGAAGCCGCGCAGCGGGGCTTTTTTATGCCCTCCGAAAAAGCGCTGCCTGTTTTGCCCATTGCACCTTCTGCACCTAGGCGCCGCATGCCTACCTTGCCGTTGTCAACCCGCTCCCTCCCACTTCCCATGAAAAAACCGCTGCTGCTGACCCTATTGGTCGGTGTATCCTTGGCTGCAACGGCACAGCAAACACTCACACCCGAGCTGCTTTGGCGCTTGGGGCGCCTAGGTGAAATGCAGGTGTCGCCGAATGGCAGAACGGTGGCCTTCACCGCAACGCGCTACGACCTGATGGCCAACCGCGGCAACGCCGACATTTACACCGTGCCAGTGGCCGGAGGTGCCGTGAAGCAGCTGACCAACACGCCCAACAGCGAAAACACCCTGAACTGGCGCCCCGACGGCAAACTCACGTTTTTGTCGGATGAAGGTGGCAGCACGCAGTTGTACGCCATGAACCCCGACGGCTCGGGCAAGCAACAGCTCAGCGAATTTGGCGACGAAAGCCTAGGTAACCTGAAGTACGCCCCTACCGGCAAGTTCATCCTGTACACCCAGGATGTAAAGGTGCGCCCCGGTTTGCAGGACCTCTACCCCGACCTACCCAAGGCCGACGCCAAGCTTTACGACGATTTGTTTTACCGGCACTGGACCTCGTGGGAAGACGAAAAGGCTTCGCACGTGTTCTTTCAGCCCCTGGGCGACGACGGCAAGCCCACCGGCTACGGCAAGGATGTGCTGGACAAGGAGCCTTACGACGCGCCCGTACGCCCGCTGGCCGGCTCGGAACAGCTAGCGTTTTCGCCCGATGGCTACTTGCTGGCGTACACCTCGCGCAAGCTCATGGGCAAAGCCGAAGCCCAAAGCACCAACTCGGATATTTACTTGTACTCGCTGCGCGACAACTCTACCAAAAACCTCTCGCAAGGTTTGGCAGGGTACGACATTGAGCCGGTTTTTTCGCCGGATGGTACGCGCGTAGCGTGGTTGAGCATGGCTACCCCCGGCTTTGAGTCGGACCGGAACGCCATTGTGGTGCACGATCTGAAAACCGGCCGGCACGAAGACGTTACCAAGGGTTCGGAGCTGAGCGCCGGAAACGTGCGCTGGTCGGCCGATGGCAAAACGATTTACTTCGTGGCGGTGGCAGAAGGCGCCGAGCAGCTGTTTTCGGTGCCGAGTAAGGGCGGCAAGATTCGGCAAATCACCAAGGGGCTGCAGAACTACAATGCCTTTGAGCTAGCCGGCGCCGATGTAGCCATTTGCAACCGCACCACCATGCAAAGCCCCGCCGAGGTGGTCCGCGTAAGCTTAAAGAACGGCAAGGAAACCCCGCTGACACAGCTCAACCAGGACATCATGGGCGCGGTGAAGCTGGGCAAAGTGGAAAACCGTCGCGTGGCCACCACCGATGGCAAGCAGATGCAGGTGTACGTCATCTACCCGCCCGATTTCGACCCGAACAAAAAGTATCCAACGCTGCTGTACTGCCAGGGCGGCCCGCAAAGCCCCATCACGCAGAGCTTCTCGTACCGCTGGAACTTCCCGCTCATGGCCGCGCAAGGCTACATTGTGGTAGCGCCCAACCGCCGCGGTTTACCCGGCTTTGGCCGCGAGTGGAACGATGCCATCAGCGGCGACTGGGGCGGCCAGCCCATCCGCGACTACCTCTCGGCTATCGACGCAATCAGCAAAGAACCCTATGTGGATAAAGACCGCCGCGGCTGCGTAGGCGCTTCCTACGGTGGCTACTCGGTGTACTACCTGGCCGGGCATCACCAGGGCCGTTTCAAAACGTTCATCTCGCACGCCGGCCTCTACGATTTGGCCAGTTGGTACCCTACCACCGAGGAGACCTTTTTCGCGCAGTACGAAATGAAAGGCGCGCCGTGGGATAAGCAGCTAGCCCGCAGCTACCAAGAGTTCGATCCGCAGAAGTTTGTGGGCCAGTGGGATACGCCCATGCTGGTTATTCACGGCGGCAAGGACTTCCGGGTACCCGAAAACCAAGGCATGGAAGCGTTTGGGGCGGCGCAGCTGCGCGGCATTCCGAGCCGCTTCTTGTACTTCCCCAACGAAGGCCACTGGATTCAGAAACCACAAAACTCGGTGCTCTGGAATCGGGTGTTTTTCGATTGGCTGGGGCGCTACCTGAAGCCCAACGGGCAAGCTTCGAAATAGCATCAATTGATGAGCTTTTGTTAAGCCACACAGCCGCAAGCACCTAGGCGCTTGCGGCTGTGTCATTTTGGAACATCTGCCCTATACGGCAGGCTTTCCATATATAGCGCGGCTTAGATTTTGCTGACTTATTTTGTTGCCCGATGCAAGGGTTGCTTTTTATATTCACAACTACCCTAATTAATCGAGTATGCGTTCGTTTTTAATCATTTGTGTTCTTGTTGCAGTGGCTGCACTAGGTGCCCGTACTGCCACGGCCCAAATACAACAGACTTATAATAGACGTGGCGTACCCGAGCCGCGCTGGTTGTACTACGATAACTCGTTGCCGGCCGGCAGAACCACTACTACCTACATCAGAACGGTGCGGCCTGCCTTGCCCGTACCCGATTCGGCTTACCAACGCCTGCTGGCGAGCAAACAAGTGAAGCGAATTGCAAAGGTTAGTATTGACGACGAGGGGCAACTCGGCGATACCGTGGCTTACCAGGAGTTCGATCAGCAGGGCCAGCTGTTACGGGCCTGGACGGACAGCGAGCTGAACACACGCGCACTGGCTGGCTTGGTGGGAATTCATAGCGTGCCCATGGGCACGCATCAGGTTGTTCGATATTCTTCCGTGAGTGGCAGTTTTGCCCAACCTGCCACGACGGCACCCGCTGCCTCAGTGGCTCCGGCCCCTGCGCCGCCCGAAAGCACACTGCTTAGCTACGAGCAGGTGCCCATGCGCAGCGACCGGGGCGGCAACGGTTTCTACCACCGCTTCACCTACACGCCCCACCCCGATACGGTAATATACCTACAATACAGCTCGGTGGGCACGTCGAGCAAGCTCAATTTTTCGTCGGCGCGGTACCGGGTATTGCACCAGGGGCGCCCCACCGAGCAGGGCCGCATTGCTGCCCGCGCTGCCCTGAAACCCGCCCGCCGCCTGGCCACCAACCCCGCCCAGAGCATGGCTGTGGCTTTTGAGCCGTTGCTGGACGCCGTGCGCCGTGGGCAAAACCTGGATCTACTGCACCGCTGGCGCTACGACGCGCAGCAACGCCTGCTGCAAGAACAAACCAATACCCGCATTGGCAACGGCGCCGAGCCGCAAATACTGCACACCGAAATCCTGTATACCTACAACGCCCTGGGCCAACTGATCGGGCGCCGCGAAACAGTTTCATCTGTACGCATACCCCCGCGCACGAGCTACACCGTGTATGCCTACCTACCCGAAGGACTAATTAAAGGTGAGACTACCACTGGGCTTACCGGCGCACCCACACTCTTCCGTTACCAGTACGAGTACTACCGCTAGCACCTAGGCGGCTACCAGATCGGTTACTTTCCGAATATCGGCGCTTACTTTCTGCACAAAATCCAGTTGCTCGAGCAATAGCTTTTCCTCGGCTGTTGGGGCCGATTTAACCTCGGTACCTAGGAAGTTGGGCAACGGCGGCAGCTCGGGCAAAAGAGTGTCGGGGCTTACTTTGCGCAGGCTTTCCGAAAGCAGCGTTAACGATTGTCGCAAGGGTTTTAGGCCCTCGGGCGGTATGGCCGGCAAGGCATTGGAGCGGGCCGCCGAAGCCAGCGTGGCAATGTTGGACGATAAGATGAGGTTGAGCACCACAAACTGGTGCACCTCGGCCTCGTGGCGCTGCTTGTGCTTGGGCTCTGATAGCATGCGCTGAAAGGCCGCTGCCAAGTTGGAGGAGCTAACGTACACCTCCTTGCGGGCCAGCTTGTAGTCCATGGCGCTGAGGCTGCCGCCGGCCAGGTAATCGGCCAGGCGATGCAGGTAGTTGCGGTTGGCCCGCAGCACATCGCGCATGTAGTTGCCCAATTGCTCCGACTCCCAGCGCGGCAGCAGCAGGTAGCCGGTGGTAAGCGCAATGGCGCAGCCAATCAGCGTGTCAACCACGCGCTCCTCGGCAGCGCTGACGTACTGGATACCCAGGAAGTGGAACAGGATGAGCACGTAGGGCGTCAGAAACAGCACCATTACCATGTAGCTGCGCCGCTGAAAGCTGTAGGCCACAATCATAAACACCAGCAAAAAACCAAACTGCAGCACCTCGCTGGGCACCAGGTACAGAACAGCCACGCCGAGCACCCCGCCCAGCAAGGTGCCCGACACGCGCTGCAGGTTGCGCTCTTTGGTGAGGCTGAAGCCGGGCTTGAGCATGTACACGGCCGTGAGCATAATCCAGTAGCCGTGGTGGCCGTAATTCAGCAGCTTGGCCACCACAAAGCTCACGAGCGCAGCCACCGTTACGCGCAGCGCGTGCCGAAAAGTAGCCGAGTTGATGGTGAGGTTGTCGCGGAGCAGGGCCGGGCTTAGCGACTGCCGCGACACAAACCGCGAGTAGTCCGACTCGCCGGCCCTAGGTGCCAGCGGGGCCCGGTACTCGGGGTCGGCGTAACGGGTGATGTCGGCGAGGCGCTGGTGCAGGTTGCGCAGGTTCACGAGCAGTTTGCGCAGCACCAAGTTGCTGCCGGGCTCTTGCTCGCCAATGCGGTCGATGCGGGCTTTTAGCTGCTCCAGCTCGGTGGTGCGGTCGGTGTGGTGGGCATAAGGGCGGTTGCTTTGGATGGCCAGCCCTAGGTGGTCGAGCTCGGCGGCCATGCGCCGGATCAGGCGGGCCACATCGGCCAGCACCCCGGTGTGGTTGAAGCGTTGGCGCAGCGAGGAGTAGTCGTAGTAAGCGGCTACTACTTGCTCGTACAGGTCCATGGCATCTACAAACGTGAGCACCAAACGCCGGCCGGAGCCGGTGGTATCCTGCACAATCTGGCGGGTTTTGAACAGCATTTCGCGGGCGGCGTCCTGCTTTTCGGTTACCACCACTTGCTGCTTCAGCAACTGGCGGTAATCCTTCTCGAGGCTGGTTTCGGGGTCGTAGAACTCGGCTTTCAGCCTAAAATACTCGGCAATGGCATGAATGCATTCGCCCAAGGCTCGCTGCGCGGGGCGGTAGGGTTGCACGTGGTAGGCCAACAGGGCCACCAGCGTGTACCACAAGCCACCGGCCAGCACCAGCAAGCTGTACTGCAACAGCTGCGCGGGCGTCAGGTCGCGGTCCATGGTCAAAATCAAGATCAGCAGCCCGGCCGAGCCGATGGCACCCGCCCGCACCCCGTACACCGATACCAGCGTGAAGAAGAAGCTTAGCGCCACGATTTCGGCACCTAGGGCAAGCACGTGCATACGGGCCACGCCCGTGAGCAAGGCCACCGCAAACACCAGCAGGTTGCAAACGAGCAGCCCGTTGCGCTTGTGGGCAATGGGGCCGGGCACATCGGGGATGCTGGCACACACCGCCCCCAACGACACGGTAAGGCCTAGGTCGAAGTGCCCGAGCTGGGCCAATGTGAGGCCGGGCAGCAGAATACTGAGCGCCACGCGCAGGCCGTCGGCGAAGTCTTGCCCGAAGAAAAAGTACTGAAGCGTGCGTTCGTGTTTGCGCATGGTGGAAATCGGAGGCGGGCACCGCGTAGCAGGCGCGGTAGCCGGGCCCGGCAGCTTGGCCTTGCCAACGTAGCCATACGCAAGCAAATAATACCTGTTGAGCCGAGGGCTTTGCCGTATTTTGTCGGAGCCGCCGTAGTTACCCCTCTCATGAAGCCCGCCGCCGTACCGGTATTGTGCATTGATGCCTTTCCGCAGACGCCGCCCCAAGCGCCGTTTCGGTTGCAGCGGCTCGAGGAGTTACGCGCCAGTTTTGCTGATGTAAACGAGCCGCACGCCCACGATTTCTACGTGCTGCTCTACTTTACCCACGGCCACGGCACCCACACCATCGACTTTGTAACCTACGAGGTACGGCCGGGCGCGCTGTTTTTCCTGACACCGGGGCAGGTGCACAGCTGGTCGTTGTCGGACGACACCCGCGGCATCGATATATTCTTTACGCCGGCGTTTTACCTGCTGCGCCACCCTGCCGAGCGCCTCTACTCCTACCCCTTCTTCGGGCCGCATGGGCAACCGGTGCTGTACCTGCCGCCCGATGAGCCGCTAATTGGCCCGCTGCTGTGGCGCATGGAGCAGGAACACGCCATGCCCAGCCTCAACCAACAGGAGGTGCTGCGTTCTTACCTGCACTTGGTGCTCGAGCTAGCGGCCCGGCAGCACCAACCCGAGCCCACGGCGGGGCAGCAGCCCGGCCTGCACCAGCTACGGGCCTTCGAACGGTTGCTGAACGAGCGTTTCCGCACGCACAAAGCCGTGCGCGACTACGCCGAGTGGCTGCACCTCACGCCCAACCACCTCAACGCCTTGTGCCGCCGCCTGCTCGCCAAAACCGCCAGCAACCTGATACACGAGCGCGTGGTGGTAGAAGCCAAGCGCCTGCTGCACCATTCGGCCCTTTCGGTAGCCGAGGTAGCCTACAACCTAGGCTTCGACGACGCCTCCTACTTCTCGCGGTATTTCCGCAAATACGCGGGCCTCACGCCCGAGGCCTTCCGGGGCCGCCGTTGATTTGTCCTGTAACTACCCCGAAATAGGCAGTACTCCCCGTATAAGGCTTCGGTACCTTTGCCACGGTTACATTCTGCTTTGCTATGGCTAATTCTGCATCGTCGGCCACTTGGGCTTTGCTGCGGCTTCGGTGCCCGCGCTGCCACGAGGGGCCGCTGTTCTCGCGTTCTGCCTTCAACCTCTCCAAATTCGCCGATATGCCCGAGGCCTGCCCCGTGTGCGGGCAAGCCTACGAACCCGAACCGGGCTTTTACTGGGGCGCTATGTACTTCAGCTACGGTTTCACGGTGGCCATCTTCGTGATATCGGGCGTGTTGCTCTATTACCTCGCCAACGATCCGCCGCTGTGGGTATACATCTCGGTGGTGGGCGGCGCGGCGCTGCTCTCCACCCCGCTGGTATTTCGTTACTCGCGGGCCCTTATGCTCTACTTGTTTGGCGGTGTCGAATCGCGGCCGCCGGTAGCCTAGGTCGGCTTTCTGGCTTTTGGTGTCAGGTGCGAAGCCCGGCCCCGTAGCGCTTAGGTGCTGCAGGGCCGGGCTTTGTGCATTGTACCAGGGGCCGCTGTCCCTTACGCTTGCTACCGCCAAGCTTCAGTGGCTGCTTTCGAAAGGGCCACGAAAGGCAAAAAAGTCGGCAATGTCAATCACATCATTTGTATAACATTATCCTTAGATATAGATAAATCTCTTTGTAACGTTGTTGCCGCGAAAAGGTTTTCGCGTCCGTTCTCCCTCAACAACCTATACCGTTATGAAGAAGGCTCTCCTCAGCCTTGCAGTACTGGCTGCCAGCGCTACTGCGGCCTCGGCCCAAAGCAGCAACGCTTTCAAAGCCAACATCTTTAGTCCGCTTGTAAAAACCGGCTCGTTCTTCTACGAGCGCAAAGTATCCGAAACCAGCTCGGCACAACTTGGCTTTGCCTTTACAAGCTGGACGCCCGGCGACAGCAAGCTTTCGGGTATTATCCTTACTCCGGAGTACCGCTTTTACCTCTCTGGCACGTCGATGAACGGCTTTTACGTAGGCCCGTACCTGCGCTTCCAAAGCATGTCGCTGTCGACTACCTACGAAGACTACGACTACGTTACCGACACCACCGTGGAGCGCGAAGCCAAAGGCAGGCTCACCACGTTTGGTGCCGGCGTGGCAGTTGGCCGCCAGTGGATGTTTAAAGACCGCATCACCATCGACCCGTACCTGGGCCTGGGCTACAACGGTGGTTCGGCCAAGGCTGAGGATGGTTCCAACGAAGATCAGCTCGACGCCGGCACCTTCAGCGGTTTTGGCCTGCGCCCCGGCTTTACGGTAGGTATTGCCTTCTAAGCCTACCTGGCTCACTAAACACACCAAAGCCCGGCCAATTGGCCGGGCTTTGCGCGTATTGGAGGGGTGGCTCAGCAAAACCAATCAGGCCGATAAGCGCCGGTTTTGCAGCTCTTGGTGACAGTATTTTTCGGCGTCGAGCAAGGTTTCAACGATGGGCAGCGGCGTAGCGCTTAGCACCTCCAGCTCGGCGCGCACTTCGGCATTCAGGTGGCACAGCACTAAGCTCATGCCGTGCTTGGCCAAGCGCTGGTAGTAATAACCCAGCAGCTCGGCGGCATCGGGGGGTAGGTGGTGCAAGTGGCTGCAATCAACCCACACGCTCGACTTTCCGCTGCGGCTGGCTCGGCGCAGGGCACGGTCCAAGGCATCCTCGTCATCCACGGAGGCAGGTATATCGTCGGCGAGGATGAGCAAGTAGCTTTCGGGCAATATTTCGCGGTAAACCTCCATGGGTGAAAGAATTGGCGTAGGTGCAGATTAGCGGTTGTTGGCAGATTGGTGGAGGTAACGTGGCGCGCGGTCCAGGGCCCGGCTGGCGCAGAGCCCACTGTTATACGTAAGGGTAGGCGTAAGTGGCTCGTGAAGTTTCCTCCTTCTCTGTCTTCAAACCGACTCAACGTGCCCAGTACCAGCTGAGGCTGCCCTCATCTGTGTATTTCCAATGCATACTTTAAAGTTAAAAGGATAGTTCCAGAGTTATATAACCTAAACCATTTGAAATCCGCAGATTACGTATTTGCTACGATGCGGCAGAAGGTTAAGTACTTACGCCCGATATTGTAGCACCTAGGCGAGTACGGATGTTGCTACATACACAAATGCCCCGCCGTGGCTGCACGCCAAGCGAGGCATTTACAAAATGACAGGCAAAAGCACCGGGTTTGGCTACGCTAGAAAGGTGGCTGGCCCTAGGTAACTCAAGCTGATTAACGGCGGTAGAGCTTAAGCTACTGACGCTCGAAGCCCAGTTCCAAGAGGGCCGGTACATCTTGCTCGCGCACGCTGCCGCGCAGGATTACGCCCGACTTGCACGAGCAGGCATTGCAAACTTCGGCGGGGCGCTCGGTAGCAGCCCGGGCATTGGTTAAGCTGATGCCGCGCTGCTGCAGGTACGAGGTGGCTTTGGCTACCAGCTCTTCGGGGGAGGCAGCGCCTCCCCACCAATCGAGGCAATAGGTTTGCGCGTAGGCTACCCCCACATTGGCTTTGGCGTCGTCATCTTTCTCGCAGGCACCTAGGGGAGCGAGTAGCAGCAAGCTCCCGAGCAGGCGGCCGAGTACAGCAGTTGTTTTCATAGCGGCAATAGGTTGGTGGTTTATGGCAAGAGCCACCCCACCCTGCCGGCGTTGCATGCCGTGCTAGTTTGTGCCGATACCCATCAGCTCCATCAGCTTGCTGGCGTTGAACTCGCGGCACAGCCCCGGCGTGAGGCGATAGTCGAACCGGATGTCGTCGCCAATGATTTCGCTGTTGAAGCTGTAGTTGGTTACGAAGCCCGGCAGCTCCTGCTCCAGGTCACCGAGCTCCAGATCGTGGGTGCTCACGAAGCCGCTGGCGGGGCGGCGGTGCAACTGCCGGATGAGGCCGCGGGCGCCGTCGTGCCGGTCGCGCGAGTTGGTGCCTTTCAGGATTTCATCGAGCAGGAAGAACACCGGCTGGCCTTGCTCGGTGAGGTCGAGCAGCTGGCGCAAGCGCTTTAGCTCGGCGTAGAATGAGGAGGTGCTTTCGGCCAGGTTATCCTGCGTGCGCATGGCCGTGAAAAGCTGCGCCGGCCCGCAACGCAGGCTGCGGGCGCACACCGGGCCGCCGGCCAAAGCCAATACCAGGTTTACGCCCACCGTGCGCAGAAACGTGGTTTTGCCTGACATGTTGGAACCCGTGATGAGGGCGGTGCGGCCGGCGCCCACAGTGCCAAAGTTGTTGGCCACGCGCTCGGGGCTGAAGATGAGCGGATGCGCCAAGGCTTCGCTCTCGAACGTTAGCGGCGCCTCCATCACCTCGGGCACGGCCCACTCGGGGTTGGCGTATTGGGTGGCGGCCAGGCTGGCCAAGGCTTCCACTTCGGCTACTACCTCCAGCCAAGGCTCGAGCGCGCCGCCTAATTGGTGCTTCCACCGCTCGAGGCGCCACATCCAAAAGAAGTCCCACATGAGCAGGTTGTTGGCAAAGAAGCCCGCCAGGGTGCTCCAGCGCAGCGAAAAGTTTTGGGCAATACGCGCCAACCGCGCCACGTAGCCCGAGGCCGGGGCGCCGCGCTCGAGCAGGCGGTTGCGCAGGCTGGTTAAGTAAGGCGTGGTGCAAGGGCGGTCCTCGAGGTGCAGCAGTTGGTCGCGGTAGGCGCGCAGCACGTCGTACATATCCATGCTACGCTCGAACACGGCGTCGCGCTCCTGCCGAAAGCGGTAGTTGAGCGCGTACATCATCAGGAAAGGCACACCCGCCAACCAACCCGACCACCCCGTGAGCCACAGCGCCGAGCCCAACAGCGCCAGCGGCGGCAGTACCAGCAGCAAACCCAGCAGCCAACCGCGGTTAGCGTAGAAATCGGGGGCGTGCATCCACTGCAAAAAAGGCCGTGGGTCGTCGGACTGCTTCGGAAAGTGCCGGGCGCGGGCCTGCCAGTGCTGCCGCCACACTACATCGGGCGCAAGTTCGGCTACGGCTTGCTGGCGCAGCCACAGCTGCTCGAGCGGTGCGGGCGCTTGCAGCCAACTGGCCAGCGCATCCTGGCCCAAGCGCGAGGTAGTGCGGCTTACCAACTGAAACAACGAGTGCGGGCCAAACACGTCGAGGTCGGCGGTGTAAGGGTGCGCCGTATCGGCGTAGCGCTGCCCCTCGTCGAAACCGGCGAGCTTGCCACCTAGGCGGTCGAGCTCCTCTTGGTTGATGAGGCGCAGCAGCAGGCGTTGGCGCAGCTGGTAGCCGATGCGGCTGTGCCAGCGCATCACCAGCAAAAACAGCAGGTACGCCACCACCAGCCAGCCTACCGCCACGGCATTCTGCCCCTGCTCAAACAGCCACCACGTGCCGCCCGCGCCTGCCACAAACAAGAACACCCGCAGCCAACCTACGGCACGGTGCCGCGTGGCAAAGTGCTGCTCCTCGGCGGCGTAGGTGGTAAGGTTATCGGCAAATACCTCGGCAGGCGAAACGCGCAGCGGGCGGGTGGCGGAAGATACAGGCACAGAAAAAGCGTGGAGTGCAAGCCCGAAAATACACGCCTAGGTCGGGATGCCGGCTGTGGACCTCCTTTTGTCATGTCGAGTGAAGCGAGACATCTGAGTGGCTTGTGAATGCGCATCGTCCCGTTGGGCTTTGCGGGTCCGGCACTTAGGGCATCAAGGCGGCTTTCGGAGGTTGGATTTCGACCAAATGATTGAGGCTTTCCGGATGGCGCTGCATTCCTACCCCTGATGTCTCGCTCACGCTCGACATGACAAGCTGCCCTAGGTCCGGAAAAGCAACGCCACCTACCGGCAGGCAGGTGGCGCTGGCAAAGCGAAGCGGCGGGACTCCTACCCTTCCACTTTCGGCAAATCGGTGGCGGCGGGGCCGTTGAGCAGCACGCCGTAGGGGTCGAAGCGCGAACCGTGGCAGGGGCAGTCCCAGCTTTTCTCGGTGCTGTTCCAGTGCACCACGCAGTGCAAGTGCGGGCAAATGGCCGAGCACTCGTGGGTTTTGCCTTTTTCGTCGCGGTACACGGCTACTTTTAGCGGGCCGCGGCCAATCACGGCGCCCGAGCCGGGCTGTATTTCTTCTTCCTTCGATACGTCGCCGCCGGTAAGCAAATCGGTGTACTCGGCCGCTACGTTCACGTTTTCCATCACGAACTCCTTTATCGAGCTCGGCTTCAGCGTTACGCGGCCGGGGTCGTAGAGCTTGGCCCAGGGGTTTTCGCGCTCCTGAATCAGGTCTGTCACAATCATGGCACCTAGGGTGCTGTGCGTCATGCCGTGGCCCGAGTCGCCGGTGATGATGAACACGTTGTCGTTGTCGACGGGGTTGCGGCCGGCGTAGCCCAAACTATCCACGGGCTCCATCACTTGCCCCGACCAGCGAAACTCCACCTCCTGCACGCTGGGGTAGTTTTCGCGCGTCCATTCCTCCAGGCATCGGAAACGCTCTTCGTAGTTGCTCTCCTGGCCGGTTTTGTGGTCTTCGCCGCCCACCACCAGCAGCTCGTGCGTGTCGGAGTCGGTTAGCTCTTGCAGGCGGATGTAGTGGTACGGGTCGGCGGTATCCCAGTACAACGCCTTGGTGATGCTGCCCTTGGGCACCCGGAACGTAACCACGTAGGTGCGGTACGGTGCCTGCTTGGTGTGCATCACCACGCGGTCGTTGAAGGGCGTGTTGGTGGCCACCACGATGTGCTTGGCGCGCACTTCCTGGCCATCGGCCGTTACCACGCGGGCATCGTCGCCGCCGTGCACCTCCAGCACGCGGGTATGCGTGAAAATGCGGCTGCCGCGCTGGGTTATGGCCTTGGCCAGCCCGTTGATATACTGCACAATATGAAATTGCCCTTGGTTGGGAAAGCGCAGGCACTCGCCGGTTTTAAAACCTTTCACGCGGGCATCTTTCAGGCGGGTTACGCCCGTTAGACCGGCGCGGTGGGCAGCTTCCAGCTCATCGTCGAGCTCCTTTACGGTGCCTTTGGCCGGCAAAAACAGGTAGCCATCGAGGCGCGAAAAGTCGCAATCGATTTTCTCCTCGCGCACAATGCTCTCGATGCGGTCGATGGCCGAGCCGTGGCTGTCGGCGGCTAGGCGGGCGCCTTCCTCGCCAAACAAGCTCTCGAGGTTGGAGTACCGGTCGTCGAGGGCGTTGGAAAGATGGGCCGTGGTGCGGCCGGTTTCGCCCGAGGCAATTTCGCCGTCGTCGAGCACCACCACAGTTTTGCCTTCGCGGGCCAGCAGGTAGGCGCTGGTGAGGCCCGCTATGCCGGCCCCTACCACCACCACATCGGCGGTTTGGTTGCGCTTCAGCGGTTCAAACGTTGGGCGGTTGGCCGTGGCAAGCCACGAGGTGGTGTTGGCGCCGGAGGTTTGGTCGGGTTTCAGCATAGGGCGGCTCAGGTGTTAGCGTATAACGGATGTTATTCGCTTACGCCTGGCCGCACTGCTGGGTTCGTGGTGCCGAGCTTACGGCTTGCTGTTTTTGCGTTTCTTCACTTCCTCACCTAGGGGCAGCTCTACCGTGATGGTAGTACCCAGGCCCTGCCGCGAGCGAATGGTAAGCTCGCCGCCGAGCAGCCCCACCCGGTTGCGAATGCCCGAAAGCCCAATACCCCCGCGCTTCTCGCGCGCTTTTTCCACATCAAAGCCGCAGCCGTCGTCTTCCACGCTCAGGTGCAGCTTGTTGCCTTGCAGCTCCACGTATACAAATGCCTCGCGGGCGTGGGCGTGCTTGATGACGTTGTTGAGCAACTCCTGCGCAATGCGGTAGGCCGCGGTTTCCACGAGGCGCGGTATGGCCGGCGGCAGCTCGCCCACGCTTAGGTGCACGTGCAGGTTGTGCTTGGGTATGCGCTTGCACAGCTCTTCGAGGGCCGATTTCAGGCCGAAATCCTCGAGCACGTTGGGCGTAAGCTCAAACGAAATGGTGCGCGTGGCCTTAATGGCCTCGTTGAGCAGGCCAATGGCGGCGGTGCGGTGGGTTTCGTCGACGGGCGTCGAGTCGAGGTGGAGCTTGCTGGCGTAGAGCAGCTGGCCCACGCCGTTGTGCAGGGCCTCGGCAATGCGCTTGCGCTCATCTTCCTGGGTGTGCATAATGGCGCTCAACACCTCCTTTTCGCGCTGGAGGCGCAGCCGGGTAGCTTCCTCCATCAGGCGGTTGCGCTCGGTTACATCGCGCACCACGCCCAGCACGTTGGCTACGCGGTCTTCGGCATCGGCAAGCGGCACAAAGGTGGCATCGTAGGCGCCGTGGCGCCGCTTAAACGGAATGTTGTACTCCGTTACGGTGGTGCCAGCCAGCACGCGCTCGGCAATGCGCCGGAACTCCAGCCGATCAAACGCCGGGATGTCGCTGAAAATGCGCTTGCCCAGCACGTCTTCGGCCGGTATCTGGGTCAGCTCGGCGGCGCGCTGGTTCCACTCGGTGATGTAGAAGTTGCGGTCGAACACCATGATGGCGTCGCCGCTGTGGTCGAGCAGGCTTTTCACAAAGTCGCGCTCGGCCTTCAGTTGCACGTTGGCCTGCTGGGTATCCGTTACGTCGATGGCGAAGAGCACCCCGGCGTTTTGCTCCCGATCGAAGAAGCCGTAGTTCTGAAAGTAAATCTGCTCCTGGCCTTCGCGGCGCGGCGGCATGCCCAAAAAGCGCACCTCGTTGCCACTTAGCAGCTTGTTTATCGAGTTGGTAAGCATGGGATAGGCCTCGTACACGTTGCGCCCGTTCAGGACGTTGTCGGCCACACCTAGGCGGCGCAGCCCCGCTCCCGCCACCTCGAGCAACTCGCCATCGGCGGCGATGCGCGTGAGCACCACGGGCATGTTGTGCAAAATGTGCTCGAGCAGGCGGTTCTTGAAATTGAGCTGCTGCTGCGTTTCGCGGCGGGTGGTTACGTCGCGCAGCAAGCCAATCAGGCGCACTTGGCGGCCTTGCCCATCGAGCTGCACGTTGCCGGTGGTTTCAACGTAGCGCAGGGTACCATCGGGCCACACCACGCGGTGCTCCTCGCTAAAGGGCTCCTGGGTTTCGGTGCTGCGCTGCTTGGCGGCGTTCACGCGGGCCAGGTCGTCGGGGTGCACGCGCTGGCTTAGGTCCTCCCAAGTGGTGGGGCCGGCATCGGCGGGGCGGCCGTAAATGCGGTTGGCCTGCTCATCGAGGTGCAGCACGCCCGTGGCCAGCTCGAGGTGGCAGAGGCCAGCATGCGAGGCTTTGAGGGCCAATTGCAGGCGCTCCTCGCTTTCGCGCAGGCGCAGGTTGGCCAGGTAGCGCTCGGTAATATCGCGCAGCACGCCGCTCATGCGCTCGGGGGTGCCGTGCAGGTTACGGATTACCTGGCCCGTGGCTACCACGTAACGTACCTCGCCGCTGGGGTGCACCACGCGCACTTGCACATCCAGGCTACCGATCTCGGCCGCTTTGAGCAGTTCGGCGGTGGCCCGCTCCACGTCGTCGGGGTGCACGGGCTGCATCAGCTCGGCCAGCGTGAGGTCGGCGCTGGGCAGCGGCAAGCCAAACATCTGGCAGCCGCGCTCATCCAGATGAAAGCGCTCGGTGGCAAAATCCCAGGTGCCAATGCCCATGTTGGCGGCCCGCACGGCCGTTTTCAGGCGCTGCTCGCCCTCTTGCAGGCGCTGCTCGTTGCGGCGGCGCTGCGTTACATCGCGCCACACCACGTGAATGATGGGCTCATGCTCCGGAATGCGCACGGGCGTAAGCACCGCCTCAATCCAAATTTCCTCGTCGGTGGGCTTAAACATTTGGGCCTCGCAGCGCAACGAGCCCTCTTGCATGGCGCGCGCCACGTTTTCGGCAAACCACTCGGCTGTGCGGCGGCCGTTGGGCTGCACCTCGGGCGTGAAAGCCGAAGCCACCTGCCCTACTATTTGCTCGCGGCTGGTGGCGCCAATAAGGCGCAAAGCGGCCTCGTTGCAATCGATGTAGCGGCCGCTTTGCAGCAGCAGCATGCCGTCGTTGCTGCGCTCGAACAAGGTACGGAAGCGCGCTTCGCTGGCGGCCAGGGCTTGCTCGGCTTTTTTGCGCTGGGTTTCGTCGCGCCACACCACGTGGATGAGCGGCTCGCCGTCGAGCTCGATGCGCGTCAGGACTACCTCCAGCCAAATCGGCTCGCCCGAAAAGCGGTGGCGCAACCACGCACCGCGGTACGAGCCCTGCCACTGCAACTGGGTTAGTATGTTTTGTTGCAGCTCGGCGGAGCGCTGGCCGTTGGGCTGGTACTCGGGCGTAAGCAGGCCAATGGGCTGCCCCACAATCTGGTTTTTGTGCTCGGCACCTAGCAGGCGTACGGCGGCCTCGTTGCAGTCGATGTAGGTGCTGCCTTTTACCAGGCACACGGCATCGCGCGACTTCTCGAAGAGCTTACGAAAGCGGGCCTCGCTGGCCGATACTTGTTGAATGGCGTTGTGCCGCTTGGTGTCATCAAACAAAGCCAGCCGGAACAGCGGCTCCTGGTCTTCGCTGAGCAAGCGGCTCCCCTCGATGCGCACGTACAGGGTGCGGCCATCGGGCCGCTGCACTTGCAGCTCGGTGTGCTGGGTGGCCTCCTGATGCAGCATGCGCTGCAGAAACTCGTAGAACTTGGGCCGCTCGGCCGGGCTTACGCACAGCGGAAAGGCGTGCCCCCTGAGGGTTGCGCGCTCGTAGCCCAGCAGGGTACTGGCACGAAGGTTTAGCTGCTGTATGGTGCCGCGCGCACTGAGCGTGCAGTAGCCTACCGGGGCAAAGTCGTACAAATCGGTGTACTGCTGGCGCATGCGTTCCGATTCTTCCTGCGCCAGCAGCAGCTCTTCGTACTGCATTTCCAGCTCTATCTGGTGCGTTTGCAGCTCTTGCACCAGCCGCCTGGTTTCGCTGGGGGTATGCTCGCTTACGATGGCCGAGGTTATGCTGCGCCGTTTTTCGGCGCGGGCGCGCAGCTCTTGGTGGCGCCGCTGCATTTCGGCCTGGTGTTCGTGATTCGGCTCCATCGGATGGGCGTAGTAATCGAAGAAACCATGGACGGAGTGCGGCCTCGTGCCATGCTACTATAATATACCAAATTAAACCTGGCTGGTGTGGCTGGCGCCTAGGTGCAGCTCGCTAATACCCAGCAGCAACTGGCCGGTATCGGCGCCTTTGCTGGTAATGCGCCGGCCGTAAAGCAGCATGCGCACGGGCCCTAGGCCGGCAAAGTGCCCCTCCAGCGGCAAGTCGTCGAAGCCTTCGCCGGTGCGCAGCAGTTGCTCTAGGGCAGTTTGCAGGCCCGGCATGCGCCAGGCGCCTTGGTGCAGCTCATCGAGGCGGCGGCCGCGGCAGAGGTGGTTTTCCACCTGAAACGCCTCGCCGAAGCGCCGGCTCACCATCAGCACGTGCAGCTCGTCGTCGAGCACCAGCAGCGGGTCGCGCAGAGTTTCCACGATGCTTTCGGC
Source organism: Solirubrum puertoriconensis (assembly GCF_001483135.1). GTDB lineage: Bacteria > Bacteroidota > Bacteroidia > Cytophagales > Hymenobacteraceae > Solirubrum > Solirubrum puertoriconensis. The sequence continues at coordinate 896,446 of NZ_LNAL01000008.1, read as the reverse complement.
AAAGGCAGCGCTGGTTTGCATGCGCTGCTCCATGCGCTTAATCAGGGTAATGTCGGTGAAGGTGATTACCGCTCCGCTGATGTAGTTATCGAGCGTGCGGTAGGGCATAATGCGCATGGCAAACCACTCGCCGCCGTGGGTTTGGATGGAGGTATCGAGCGGGGTAAGCCGATCGAGCACCTGCTGCACGTCCTGGGCGAGGGTTTCGCGGCGTAGGTTGTGGGCAAAGTGCGTAATGGGGCGGCCCACATCGGTGGGCAGCAGCGGAATAATGCGGCTTACCGAAGGCGTGAAGCGGGTGATGACCAGGTCGTGGTTCAGGAAAATGGTGGCAATTTCCGTGGCATCGAGCAAGTTTTTCATGTCGTTGGCCGCCTGCGACAGCTCCTCCGTTTTGTTGAGGTACTGCACGTTCAGGGTCATCAGCTCCTCGTTGAGGCTCTGCATTTCTTCCTTGTTCGTCATGGCCTCTTCGTTGGTGCTTTGCAGCTCCTCGTTGGTGCTCTTCAGCTCCTCCAACGACGACTCCATTTCCTCGATGGTGGTTTGCAGGCGCTGCTTGGTGTATTGCAGCTCTTTCTCGAGGGCCTGCACCATGGTATCGGCGCCTAGGTCGTCGGGGTGGGCGGGGCGGCGGCGCAGCTTGCGGGGCGGGGCCACCTCCTCGAACACCACCAGCATCAGCCCGGCCAGCGGCTCGGGTTGGTCGAGGTACTTCACGGCGAGGCGCAGCAGCTGGTAACCGTTGTCGGTTTTCAGGCGCACGTTTTCCACCACCACGTCTTCGCGCTGGGTGCTGGCCCGGTGCACGGCGCTGCTAATCTCAAAGCCCAGCTCTTCGCGGGCCATGTCGAACACGTTCATGGCACCCAGGCCGGGCGCCGGCTCGAGGTACTTGCCGGTGCGCCCGTTCACGAACAGGATTTCGCCCTTGGTATTGATAACCACGGCGGGCGGCGCAAATGTGCGCAGCAGCGCTTTTTGGACAAGCGTGGCAAACGGACCTTCCTTCCGGGCAGGAGCATTCATGGTGGTAGTGCTGATAGAGGCCGCCGCTTGGCGCGAAAGCGAGAACGGAAAGTTGACGATGCGCGCCATGGAATACGGCACATCGTTGCGGCGCGAAACCTTCCACTTCACCTCCAAGGGCGTAAACAAATCCTGAAAGCCCGTGAGGTTTTCCGAAGGACCTAAAAACAACAGCCCCCCGGTGTTGAGGGCGTAGTGAAACACCGGCAGCAGGTTTTTCTGCAGCTCGGCCGATAAGTAAATGAGCAGGTTGCGGCAGCAGAGCAAGTCGAGCTTGATGAAGGGCGCATCCTTGTTGATGTCGTGCACGGCAAAAATCACCGTGTCGCGCAGGTCTTTGCGTACTTGGTAGCTGCCGTCGAGCTTCTGAAAGAAGCGCCGCAGTTGCCCCTCGCTCACATCGGCCACAATGTTTTCGGGGTACACCCCTACCCGGGCATACTCCACGGCCTCGGGGTTGATGTCGGTGGCGAATACCTGCAGCTTGAGGTACTTTTCGGGCAGCTCATCGAGGCACTCCTGCAACACCATGGCCAAGGAGTAGGCCTCTTCGCCGGTAGAGCAGCCCGGGGCCCACACCCGCACGGTGCTATCGGGGGCTTTGCTGCGCAGCAGGGGCCCTAGGTGCCGGCGCAGGGCGGCAAAGGCTTCGTGGTCGCGGAAGAACTTGGTAACGCCAATGAGCAGCTCCTTGAACAGCAAATCCACCTCGTGGGGGGTGTCCTGCAGGTAGCGCACGTACTGCGTAAACTCGCTGATTTGGTGCGCGTTCATGCGCCGCTCGATGCGCCGAAAAATGGTATTGCGCTTGTACAGCGAAAAATCGTGGCCGGTGCGCGAGCGAATCAGCAGGAAGATCTTCTGCAGGGCGTGGCTGGGCTGGGCGGCCGTGGGCACGGGCTCGTCGCGGCGGGGGCGCCGCACCAGCGGCTGCTGCAGGTACTCCACCACTTGGTTGGCCAGCTGCGCGGGCGGCAGCACGTAATCCACAAACTCGGTGGCAATGGCCGAGCGCGGCATGGCGTCGTAGGCGGTGGTTTCGGGCGACTGCACCATCACCGTCCCGAAGTTTTCCATCACCATTTTCAGGCCAATGGTGCCATCGGAGCCCATGCCCGAGAGGATGATGCACACGGCGCGGGCGCGCACATCTTTGGCCAGGCTCTGCAAAAAATGGTCGATGGGCAAGCGGTGGCCGCGCGGCTGCGTGGGCTCGAGCAGCCCAAACACGCCGTGCGTGAGGCACATGTCGTGGGCGGGCGGTATCACGAACACGTGGTTCGGCCGAATGCGCATGCCGTCCTCTACCTCCAGCACGGGCATGGGGGTTTGCTGCTGCAAAATGCTGGGCAGGTGGCTTTCGGCATCGGGGGCTAGGTGCACAACCACCACGTAGGCGGCGCCGGTAGTGGCTGGCAAGTGCCGGAAAAATTCTTCCAGCGCCTCCATAGAGCCGGCCGAGCCACCTAGGGCTACCACCGGAAAACGCTCGGCCGCTTCGGCGGGCGCCCGTACGCCGGCGGCAGGCGCTGCCTCCGCCGAGTCGGGTCCGGCGTCGTCGGCATCGTCGTCGTCCGATACCACCGGGGCCATTTCCTCGGCTATGGGTTCGGCCGAAGGCGCTTCGGGTGGGTTGGTGCCTTGCGCAGGCGCCTGCGGGGTGTTACCGCCAGAAGAATCGGGTTGCATGCGTGCGGCTGCCTAAGCCAGTGGCCGCATGGGCACCAGCAATGAGAAAACAGAAGAGGAAGCGGCGGCCAAATGTACCCGTTTTTGGGTGGCGTGCCATTGTCCTTTTACGCAGGCTTGCGTATACAAATCGTTGCTGCACCCCGTCTTCTTTCCTGACACCTACTAGCCCAGTTGCCACCGTGCCGGGCTGGTTTAGCTCATTAGCCTGTGCATCAACCCCCGCGCCTTATTGTAATCGGAACTTCTGCCGGCGGCATGCCAGCCCTCGGCCGTTTGGTAGCGCAACTCCCCGCCAGCCTCGAAGCGGCCGTGCTGGTGGTGCAGCACCTAGCCCCCGATTCCCTAGGTCAAATCCTCGTCGATCGGCTGGCCAAGCAAACCGAGCTGGTGTGCCACCTAGGGGCGCATGGGCAGCACCTGCACGCCGGGCACCTGTACTTAGCCCCCGCCGATAGGCACATGCTCGTGAAGGATGGGCACGTGTTCATCACCAAAGGGCCGCGCGAAAACCACTACCGGCCCGCCGTGGATGCGCTGTTTCGCTCGGCGGCGGCGGTGTACGGGGCGCGCACCATTGGGGTGGTACTCACGGGCATGCTGCACGATGGCACGGCCGGGCTCGAGTTTATTAAGCGCGCCGGCGGCATTACCGTGGTGCAAGATCCCCAAGAGGCCGAGTTTTCGAGCATGCCCGAAAGCGCCCTCAGCAATGTGCAAATCGACCACGTGGTGCCCCTAAGCAGCATGGGGCCGCTGTTGCAACAGCTTACGCAGGCCCCCGCCCCGCAGCAAGTGGCCATACCGCCCGATATTTTACTGGAAGCTCAAATTGCCGAACGCGTGGTAGGAAGCACCGATGATGTAGAAAAGCTAGGGCGCCAGGTACCGCTTACCTGCCCCGATTGCGGCGGCAGCCTGTGGGAAATGCAGCACGGCGAGGTGCTGCGCTACCGCTGCCACACCGGCCACGCGTTTACGGCCGATAGCCTGATGCGCGTAACCCAAGAAAGCCTCGAGGAAAGCATGTGGGTAGCCGTACGCATGCTCGAGGAGCGCAAAAACCTGCTGGCCAGCATGTCGCGCCGCAACGAAGGCTTCAGCTCTAAACAACAGGAGGAGCGGATTGAGGAGCTAAAGGTGCACATCAACCGGTTGCGGCAGTTTTTGCTGAACGGCGCCGCCGGCCGCCCCGCCGAGCACGGCGACATGCAGGTATCGTCGTAGGTAACAACCTAGGCGACCTAGGGCCTACCAACGCCGCAAGCCCCGGCAACCTGGCTTGGCCGCACAGGCCAGCGTAGGTTGTCGGGGCTTGGCACCTAGGGCCGCTGCGCGTTAGGCAAGCAGGCCGTTTTCCATGGCGTATTTGATGAGGGCCGCCGTGTTTTTGGCGTTGGTTTTCTCGATGATGTTTTGCCGGTGCGTTTCGATGGTGCGCTTGCTGGTAAACAGCTTGTCGGCAATTTCGGCGTTGGTCATGCCCTCGGCAATCAGGCGCAGCACCTCGGTTTCGCGGTTCGAAAGGTCGGTGGCTTTTTTGCCGGCTGGGGTGCTGCTGGGGTTTTGCACCAGCTTGTGCAACAAACCTATGCCCAACTCGGTGCACAAAAACTGCCGCCCGGCTGCTGCGGTACGAATGGCGTACACAATCTCATCTTTGCCGGCGTTTTTGAGTACATAGCCCATAGCCCCGGCCTCCAACACTTGGTGCACGTACTTTTCGTGGTCGAGCATCGACAGCACGAGCACCCGCACCTCCGGAAAACGCTCGCGCAGCAGGGGCAGTGTATCGAAGCCGCTCAATACGGGCATGTTCAAGTCCATGAGCACTATATCGGCGGGTGTGTCGGCCAAGCGGTCGAGCAGTTCCTGCCCGTTGCTTACCAGCCCCACTACCTCAAAATCGGGCACGTCGGCTAGTAAGGCTTTGATGCCGTCGCGGATAACGGCATGGTCGTCGGCAAGAATAAGACGTGTCATGGCAGGCAAGGAAAGATAAACTTTGGGCTGGGGCAGATGCGACACAACATTAACGCCAACCGCCAGAAAAATGCTGCCTTGCGGTGCAGATTCAGCAGTACTACGGACCGCGCTGCGGCAAACGCGACAAGTAAAATGGTTATTTACACGTAGTCCCCTTGCACGTAAACCAGATAATTTTGATCTTACTCTTGAACTAGCGCCCTTTCTTCCGCCGGGGTGCGTGTCGGTCTCTTTTTCTTCTCCGCCGCTCATGTATCACCCTAGCTCACCAAAGTATGCTTGGTTTCCCCTCTCAGCGCTTACCCCACGTCCGCATTCTTTCGGTTGATTTAAACACGGTTGATCCGGTTCAGCTGGCTCGTTCGCTGGCCCAGGACCGCGACATTCCCAGCATTCCGCTTTGCATTGAGGTCGATTGCCAAAGCCTGCGCTGCCTGCGCACGCATGGCGTAGGCCATTTCGTAACGGGGCTGTTGCACATTCGGCGGGCCGGCGTGCCCGTGCGCCTGCGCAACGTAAGCCGCCACCTGCACCGCCTGCTGCAGCTGCTTAAGCTGCACGCTCTTTTCGACATCGACCGGCACGTACCCGTGCTGCGCGTGCCCGAGCTCCAACCTGCTGCTTAGGCCATTAGAGCCTCTTGCGGCCAAGCTCATCGGGGTTTTTACGGATGCAAACTGCGTAAAAACCGGTAAAATCCCAGTCAACAAAATTTTAATCCCATCTAGACTCGGCCTTAAGCGGATAGACGCCGTTTAAGGACTCTAGATTTTCCTGACCTATTACCCAACCCTCAAAACTGCCCAAGCTATGGCAACGAACAACCAAAACATGCGCGGCGGCTCGTCGGAGCAGCACTCGAAAGCTGGTAAGATGGGCGGCGAAGCCCGCAGCACGCAGAGCAGCACCCAAAGCAGCACCCAGAAGTCGGGCAGCAGCAATCGTGGTTTTGCCTCCATGGACCCCGAACAACAACGGCGCATTGCCTCCGAAGGGGGCAAAGCATCGCACGCCAGCGGGCGTGGGCACGAATGGACCTCTGAGGAGGCGCGAGCGGCTGGTCGTAAAGGCGGGCAGGCAAGCGGCTCCAATCGCAACAAGCAACAGTAACTACCGCTAGCCTTATCTGAGCTGTGAATGCCAAGCGGCCCCCGGATGTTTCCGGGGGCCGCTTTTTATGTGCCTTAGGTGGTGTGGCAGTCTTTAGCGGTACATGTGCGCATCAATGGGCAGGGTGTACCGCTCGCCGCGGGCCAGCAGGTGCACGTGCAGGTCGCGCACCGAAAACACCTCGCCCGGCTTTACCAGGTGAATGGTGTTGCCGTTGCACTGGCGGCCATCAACTACCACGATAATGCCGTTGCCGATTACCTCCAGCTCGGTACCGTCGGTTACTACCACGGCGGTGTCCTCTTCAAGGCCCAGGCCCACACAGCAGGGGTTGGTGGCAATAACCTGGGCCATACGCACAATACGCCCGCGCGCCACAAAGTGCGTGTCGATGGCCACATCGTGCAGAAACTGCAGGCCCGTGGTCACGTGTATCTCGTCTTTGAGGTAGCCGGCGTCGTTGCGGCCCTGGTAGAGCATGGGCGTGGACATGGCAGCTGCGCCGGCGCTGGTGCCTGCAATTACAAAGTGGCTTTTGGTGTAGCGCTCCTTGATGCGGATGAGCAGCTCGGTACCGCCGTAAATGGCCGTTAGGCGAAGCTGGTCGCCGCCGGTGAACATCACGCCCGCCGCCTCGGCTATCAGGCGCATGTTTTCTTCGGTGTCCACTTCGTCGCGCGAGCGGATATCGAGCACCTCCACGCGTTTCACGCCTAGGTCGGTAAACACCTTCACGTAATCCTGCCCCGCTGCCTCGGGCTCTTCCGAAGCCGTTGGAATAACAACCACCGGGCCGTCGCCGCGCAACTCATCCACAAAGCGCTGCAAAATGCTGTCGGAAACAAAATCTTCGTGCTCAGCGGCAGTTGCTTTTTCGCTGCCGTTACCGCCCTTTTGCTCGTGCCCGCCAATGGCTATCAGAATACCCTTGGGCGCTGGGCAGCTGGCGCCCGAGTTGTGATTAGTTGGCTTTTTTTTGCTGGTTGGCATGTTTTCGTTGTTCCATAGCGTTGGTGGAGCGTTATTTCTTACGCCCAAGCCACAGGCAAAGGTTTACCAAACGCCGCGCTTTCACTTAACCCAGATGCCTCCCTGCCCGGAATTACCCCGCCGGCACCTAGGGCGTTGGGGCTTCAAGTAGCACAGCGAAAGGCCTTTTGAGCTTGCCGCACCCCGCTGGCAAGTAGTACAACAGGCCTTTGCAATAGAAATATTACGTGTTTTACCCGGCAAAATTCCCGTATAAATCACAGCACGCCCTGCACCACTCTGTTCGTTTAATTAGGTGAGCTTGCGGCCCAGCGTTCAGCACGCGACGGGGTATATGGTACTTGCTACGGGTACGCGGCTATATGCCGGTTGAGCATTTGCTTCGGCTGGTTTTACCGTCGCACTGCATTTGCTGTACCCAGCAGTTAATGCGCAACAGGGCCCCGGATGCGCTCCGGCGGCCCTGTTTTGTTGTTTTTGCGTCCTAGGTGCGGCTACCGCTCGCCTACCCAGGCAATGCACTTCAGCTCGATGGCAATGGGCGTGGGCAGGCGGTTTATCTCGACGGTGGTGCGGCAGGGCTGGCTGGTGCCAAAGTACTGCGCGTAGAGCCGGTTATAGGTATGAAAATCGTCGCGCATGTTCGTCAGGAACACGGTTACGTCCACGATGTCTTCCCAGCTAGCACCGGCTTCTTCCACGATGTAGCGCACGTTCTGGAACACGGCGTGGCACTGGCTCTCGAAATCGTAGCGCAGGATGTTGCCGTCTTCGTCAAGCTCCACGCCGGGCACGTGCTTTTGCCCGCGCTGCCGCGGCCCCACCCCCGACAAGAATAGCAAATTGCCCACGCGGCGGGCGTGTGGGTACAGCCCCACCGGCTCGGGGGCGCGCGACGAATTGTGGGCGGAAGGATCGGTTGCGGGCAGGCTCATGGCCCCAAAATAATGGCTTTTTCCTAGCTTCACCTGAACCCACTGGGGGGCTGGTACCGTTGTTCAGCCCAACAGCCCAGCCTATTCCTTATCCTCCCCGCTATGATTCAAACGCTCCGCCTTGCTTTGCTGCTCGCTTGCCTAGGTGCCGCCCCGGCAACATCGGCCTTGGCTCAGCAAAAGCTAAAGTACCCCAAAGCCTCGCCCACCGACATTTACGACGCGGTAGAAAAACCCGCCGAGCCCCTAGGTGGCGTGGAGGCCTACGGTCGCTACCTCGGCGATAAGCTTACTTACCCCACGGCGGCGCTGCAGGCGGGCGTACAGGGCACCGCCGAGGTAACGTTTGTGGTGGAGAAAACCGGCTACACCTCGGGGTGGCAGGTTACCAAAAGCCTTTCGCCCGAGTGCGATGCCGAAGCCCTGCGCCTAATTAAGGCCGGCCCTAGGTGGAAACCCGCCCAGCACCGCGGCGGCGTGGTGCGGCAGCGCGTAACGGTGCCCATCACGTTTCAGATTCCGGCCGGCGCCGGCGCTACGGCCCAAGCTGCCGGCGCCCCCGCTCAACCGCAGGCCACACCAGCCACCAGCGCGGCGGCCCCAAACGGCGGCTTCGAAACTATTACGCCCGACGAGCCCGCGCGCCCCGTGAACGGCACCGATGCCTTTTTCGAGTGGGTGCAGCAAAACCTGAAGTATCCCGCGCAAGCCCGTCAGCGCAAGGTGGAGGGCCGGGTAACCATGGAGTTTACCGTGGAGAAAGACGGCACGCTCAGCAATATCAAGCCCGTGAAGCGCCTAGGTTCGGGCTGCGACGAAGAAGCCATTCGGCTTATCAAAACGGCGCCCAAATGGGAGCCGGCCAAGTACAAAGGCCAACCCATTCGGCAAAGGATGGTGCTGCCCATTGTGTTTCAGCTGTAACTCCTAGCCTCATCGGTAGGCCACCAAACAATTCCTAGCTTGGCGGGTACTATAGCTTTACCCCTCCCCTTCTCTCGCGCTCATGTTTAGTCCGCTCACTGTGGTTTCGCCGCAGGCTATTATTGTGCCTGCTGCTTTAGAATATAGCATCTGGCCCTATCAGCACCGCTTTCAGCAGGCGGCGCAGGTAATGGCCGATGGTATCTTCGACGACCTCGACCAGGACTTGCAGCCCGAAGTAATGCTGTTGGGCATCCCGAACGATGGCGGCCCGGCCGTGTGCCTCGAGCCCGAGCAATGCGGCTTGCCTGCCGAGGCGTTCAGCGAGGTGATGACCCGCGGCCAGTTTTTGCGCCGCGCCAAGGAGGCCAGCATGCCACTGGCAGAAGGCTACACCACCGAGATGATGACGCGGCGCTTCGAGGGAATGGGGCTGCGCCTGGCCGTGCAGGAGGTGCTGGATGAGCTCGAAAAGAAAAACTCGGCGCTGCGCTCGTTTGCGGGCTGGCCCGTGCTGATTGGGGAGTTCTTCGTCGTTACGATTCTGCGCGTGCGCCGCAAGTTTTTGAAGGCGCACCCGGCGTTGCAGCCCAACCGCTTTTACACCGATGGTCGCCCGTTGGCCTCGTCGCTGATTGAGGCGGCCGTTCGGCGCTTCCACGAAGAGTGCATCAAGTCGCTCACCGAGCCCGACCCCGGCGCCGGCCTGCTGTTGCGCCCGCGCGATACCGACGAAGTAGTGCGCTCGGCCGGTAAGCTGCTGATGGATACGCCTGCCCAGGCCCTGGGTATGGACCCCGCCGCCGCCAAGCTGTTCAACACCCTGAACACGGTGTCGTCGTTGCGTTACGAGGGCACGGCAGGTGTGGGCCAGGTGCTGCTCGCGCGCCGCGGCCACCCCAACGTGCAGGAGATTTTCGCCCTTACCTGCCCCACGCCGCTCTCCGACTATCGGGCCGTGCGCAAGCTGCTGCAGATGACGAGCAACGACGTAAGCCTGCTCTCCGATGGCGAAAACGTGTATGCCCTAGGTAGGCACGTGGGCAACTACGACAGCAGCCGCGAGGATTTGTTCGTCATCAGCTTTCTGCACCACTACGTGTGGGAGTTCCGGCACGGCGGCCAGGTTATCATGCGCTCGTCGTACGGGCAGCCAAGCTTGCCGCAAACCCGCCTTAGCCGTTCCGAGTTTCGGCAGGGCTTGCGCCAAACGTTTGGCCTTACTGATCCAGCCAAAGTAGAGCGCCTGTGGGATGTACTCGTAGAGGCCAGCCGGCAGCAATCGGGTACCTTGGTGGTAATTACCACCGAAGCCCTAGCCGAAGCTGACCGCTTGAAGCTGCAATGCACCCTAATCGAACCCGTACCGCTCACGCCACTTATCACGCGGCTGATAACGGCCATTGATGGCGCTGTGCTCATCGACCCCGAGGCGTATTGCTACTCCATCGGCGTTATTCTGGATGGCAAAGCTTCGGGCCGGGGCTCCAGTACGCGCGGTGCCCGCTACAACTCAGCTCTTCGCTACGTGGAAAGCAGTCCGTATCCGTGCATGGCCATTGTGGTAAGCGAAGATGGTCTGGTGGATATACTCACCAAAGATAACCTGCCCGAACGGCATTGATTTAGTTTCTCTAATATTTACAAAAAAGCCCCTTGCTGCAGCAGCAAGGGGCTTTTTTTATGGTTATTTCTGCTCAAGCTCATCAACAACATTAGATGGATTGAATACTATTTTATACTCACAATAAACTTAGTTGTACTTAGGCTGAAAATGAGCCAAAATAGTTGACAGCGAACTGCTTTATTTCCCGAAATGAGCGCCTTTTAGCTCTAAACGACCAAGTGATGTAGAACACCGCCACCACATCTCCGGCTGCATCGCGGCCGGTGCTCGCAGTTCTCACGGTGCGCCCTTCGCCGGTTTGGCGGCTCTCGGCCACGGCTTGCGCAATTGCGGCCCCATCAACCGACTCGAACACAATGCGCGAGGTAGCTTTTTTGTGGAATTCCGCCTCCATGCCTACCACCAACATCGATACCGGTGTGCCGCTGGTAGCGTGCATCATGGCTAATACACCCGAGGCCATTTCGGCCGCCATGCTTTGGCACGCGAAGTAAATGCTGCGAAAAGGATTCTTGGTGAAGTAGGTAAACGGCACCGAAACGGCAGCTGCCTCAAGGCTGATGCGCTCGACGCGTACGCCCGCAATACCCGCCGCTGGTAGCTGCGAGAGCATGAACAGGCGCTGCTTAACAGGGCTGAGCAGCCGACGCCGAAATGCAGCCAATTGGGGGGTATCGGTGAGCGGCGCCGGAGCGGCAGGTACGGATGAGCTCATGAGCGTAACGGATGATAACCCAAGGTAAGCGGCATTTGCATAGCCTAGGTAAAAACTCGCGGCCTAAGTAGCAGCAGCCACTTGCAACCAAAGCTCGGCAGTGGGTATCCTTGAGGCACTATTCACTTCTACTTACTTCATTCAGCTTGCAAATGCTACCATCCGCACGTTCTCTATTCTCGCCTACTTCGCTTCGTTTACCCGCTTTTGCGCTGCTTTCCCTAGGTACCCTGGCCTGCAACAAAGACCGCGACCCTGCGCCCGTAGAGCAAATCATGCCCCTAGCTGTAGGCAACGAATGGGTGTACAAAGTATCGTATTACGACGGCAACGGCGACGTGTACCGCGAGGCCCGCTACGTGCGCTCGGTTGTGAAAGACACCACCATTAACAAAAGCCAGTGGTTTATCCTCAGCGACCGATCCATCGTGCAAAACCACGCCAACGGTTACGTGTACTTCAACAAAGCTGATAACGGTAGTGTAATTATCTACCCTGGCGCTCAGTACAACAACATTCGCGCAGGCGTTGGTTACCAATACCCCACTTTTAAGCTGTGGGTGTTTACCACGCGCGCCGAAGCACTGCAACCGGTAGCCTGCAACGGCACCACGTACCAGGCGCGCCGGTTCGGCATGGAATACCAGTACGAATACCCCGGTAACCCCACGCCCCAGGTTATCAAGCGCGACGAGTACGTAGAGCCCAACATCGGGATGGTGCGCACCGACATTTACCAGCGCGACTCGAACATGCTCGACCGTAAGCTGGAACTGGAGCGCTACACGCTCAACTAAGGCTTGCGCTTACCAGCTTTGCGGTGTGCCCTAGGCCGTACGGTGAGCTCCTTATAGCCGAAAATTGGGTCTTCTTCGCGCCGGAACTCTACGTCGTCGAGCACTCCTACCACAATCTCGGCGGTGGTGTAGACAAGGTTACCGTCGAGCAGGTGGCCACCACTGGTGCGCCCCGTGGAGTCGGCCACCGATAGGTGCAAATGGCTGCCGCTTTCGGCCAACGTACCTACCAACGACACAATCTCGAAGTGCCCGCGGTACTCCGTTGGGACTTCTTGGTTGGCCAAGCGCAAGGTTACCTGCGTAAGGCTCCCCACGCACGTCAGCATCGCTCCGGCCTTAATCCCTTCGGCCTTTACCAAAGCCGTGAGCTGCTGCCTGAGGTCTTGGCCCGGCCGCAGGCGCAGCGTTAGCGTATGCATGCTCGACTTGGTAACGGTTGGGCTTTGCATGGCAGCAGTGGTTTGGGCGTGCCCGGCTACGAAAGCTAGCATCAGGCAAAGCAACGGCAGGAATAAGCGCATGCAGCAAAGCTACTGCCTAAGCTCATGCGCCGCGGCGCAAATAGCAAGAGCTAAAAAAACCAAGAGCCGGCGGGTGCCGGCTCTTGGTTCGGTTGCTACGTAGCCCACCTAGGGCCATGGCCTAGCGGTTGAAGCTAACGTTGCTGTAGCGGGTTTTGATGTTGACGCTGCTCGCGGGGCGGGTTGGGCGGGCTTGCACCACGCCGTACTGGCCTTGCACCTCCGTTAGCGACGAGCTATTCTCCTCGGTTCTTACTTTCACGAAGCGCTTGTCCATCTGCACCTTGCCGTTTTCGGAATTTACATCGAACACGAAGCCGGCGTTGTCGGGGAAGTTCAACAAGATGGTGCTGTAACCGCCATCTACGTTGATGCGGCGGAAGTTGGGGCCGGTGGTGCGCACCTCAAAAGCAGGGCAGTATTGCACCTTCATGTCGAGCTGCTCAGAAACCTTATACACACTGAAGCGCGAGTAGCCGGTGGTGCCCTGCAACGAGCGCACGGTGCCTAGGTTCACGTCGCCGTACTTGCTGTGCACTGCCAAGCTTTCCACGGTTCCAATGTCGATGTCGGAACCGTTGTTGCGCAAATCCACCACTTGGCCTTCTTCAAGGCGCAGGCGAGAGTGGTTGGCCTCGAGGGTAGCTTGGCGCGCATATTGCACCGCGGCGGCGCCGTTGTTGATGCGGACACTATTACGTGGCCCATCGAGCCGGGCCGTGCGCAGACTGCCGTAGCATACGCTTAGGTCGGCAGGGCCGGTAAGGTCGCCGGTCAGGCTTACGTCGCCGAAGCTGTTGCGCACTTTCAAAGGCGTGTTCTTCGGCATCCAAACCGTGTAGTTGATTTCGTAGAGACGCTGGCGGCTGTAGCACTCGCGCGGCATTTCGCCTAAGCGGGTTTGTACCACCACCCCGCCTTCGGGGCCGGGCTGCTCCTGCATCAGCACCTGAATCATATCGAGCAGTTGCTGCGCTTTGGCTTCTTCCTCGGCGCGGGCAATGATGTCAACCTCCGTCTTGATCTCGTTACGGCTCCAGGTATTCACCTGCACGCGGCCGTAACGGGTATCGAGCGTAAACTGACGGCCCGGAACAGCTTTAAACGTGCGGCTGATTTTGCGGCTCTTCTCGAAGGCGGGCAGTGGAGCCGCGGCCGGATCGGGCTGAGCGCCGTTTTGTTGTACCTGCTGAAAAAACGCGTCGGGCGTGGGCTGATCCCAATAGCGGACCTCGGGGCAAGGCTGCACAAAGCCGCCTACCAGTGCCGACGCCCGCACCTGAGCTGCCGCCGGGGCGGCAAAGGCGGCCAGGGCAGCCAGCAACGGCAGCGCCCAGCGCGAAGAAGGTCGGAGCAAAGAACGCATGGCGTGGGTAAGCGGGATTATTTGGATACCTCGGCGTATGACTCGTCGTGGTACTGGCGAATTTGCTCGCGGGTACGGAGTTGCTGGTTCAGGATATCCAGCCGGATTTGCAGGTTGCGGTTCATGGCCTCGAGCACCGCATCCGGGTCGGGGTTGCGGTACAGCTCGGTGCGCAGTTGCCGGTAGGTCGAGTCCAGTGCCGTCAGCTCGTGTATCCAGTCGGCGGCCTGGGGCATGGTGCCTGGCGCAGCGCTTTCGTCGAGCTGGCGCAACTCGTGTTGCTTTTCCAGAATCTGCGAAGCGTAGTAAGCCTCCATGCGGCGCACCGACGAAGCCAGGCGTTGCTCGGCCGGTTGGCCAGCCGATACAGCCATGGGCTCGGGGGCTCCTACTACCTCGGCCACAGCACTGGGCTGTTGCTCCATGGCGGGCAGTACATCGGCAGCACTGGCAAGCGTGGCCGACGACGAGCTCAGCTCATCGGCACGGCGCAGGCCGTAGCCGCCGGCCAGCAGCGTAATGGCAACCGCCGCGGCGGCTACGTAGCGCTGCCACGCAAACGAGGGCGTAGTAGCGGCAGGAGTATCGAGGTGGGTGGGTGAAACAGTCGGGTTGAGGGGCAAAACGTGGGTGGGCGTTTCGTCCTCGTCGGCCGGCTCATCCAGGCGTGCTTCGATGGCGTCCCACAAGTCGGCACGCGGCTCGAAGTTGTCGAAGTCGGCGCGGTGCCGCTCCACAAAGCCTTCTAGTCCGGAGTTAGGTTTCATGACAGTCATGGTCTTTCGCACGTGGCTCCCCGCGGCCGGGGGCGCTGTTGAGGTTGGGTGGGCGCCCTACTGGCCGCTGTTCAGTGAAACAATTAAGACAAGCCGTGTTCGCGCGCCAGCTCCAAAAGCTTTTTACGGGCGCGGCTGTATTGCGACTTGGAAGTAGACTCGGTAATGTCCAGAATGGTGGCGATTTCGCCGTGGTCGTAGCCTTCGAGCAGGTACAGCGTCAGCACGAGGCGGTAGCCATCGGGCAGCTCCTGTATGCAGCGGCGCAGCACATCGGCCCGCCACTGTACGTCGTCTACCTCGCCCGGAGTTACGGCCTCCTCCGAACCTACACCATCGTGCTGCTCGGCTAGGGGCACCAACTGCAGGCGGCGGTTGCGCAAACAGTTGATGCTTTTGTTGATAACAATGCGCTTCAGCCACGAGCCGAACGACGAGTCGCCCTTGTAGGTGTGTAGCTCGCGAAACGCGCTCAAAAACGACTCTTGCAGCACGTCTTCGGCCTCGGCATAATCGCCGGTTATGCGCAACGAGGCGTTGAACATGGCTTTGGCGTAGCGCTTGTAAATCTCGGCTTGGGCGCGCCGGTCGCCGAGGCGGCAGCGCTCCACAAGGGGAGCATTAATATCAACGTAGGCAACAGCTTCCATAGGCGCAGCAGTTGGTTGCGGAGGTTCGCTAATGGCGGAAGGTGGATGATAAAGGTCGGACATCGTCGGGATATTTTCCACTCTCCTGATCATCAGCACTCCAAAGACCCTGCACCTAACTTGAGGTTGCACGGAGCTTGAAAGTTCCCTAGGTACCGCCGACCATATTTGTTCTGCGGAGCTCACCGCATCAGCAAGCAGCGTTTTGTAGATCTGATTTTATGAACCCATTAGCTAGGAAAGCTTTACCGCTTGTACTAAGTGGTGTCCGACGCCAAGAACCAACTGCACCTCAAAGGCCACGGCGACATGTAAGATCAGTTGTTAATAGCTTTTCCTGCGTGCCCGCCACACGGAGCCTGTACGCTGGCCCTAGGGGGTGTTTGCACGTTGCCAAACTCGGGGTAAGTTGCGGCTGTGTTTGCCGCCGACTAGGCCGGCGGCTTGTTTCACCTGTAACCGCACCGGCGTATGCGCACTCGCTTTTTCGGATACCTGCTCTTGCTGGCCTTGCCGTTGGCTGGCTGCGAAAAACTGGATTTTGGCGACGACGGCGGCATTACGCGCACCGACGCCCAAGGCCGCACCACGGGCCGCACCGACAGCAGCGAGTGGACCACCGACCTGAGTTGGGATAAGCAGGAGCGGGAGCTGTTCAAAGATTTGTCTTTCGCCATTGATGGCCCCAACAGTCCGCGGCTCAGCAACGCGCGGTTTGTACTCTACCCCAACCCGGCTCCCAAGTTCGCCAACTTCGCTGCCGATTTTCAGCCTAATGGCCCCGTGCGGCCGCGCATCCGCTACGTGCTCGTGGATAAGCGCTACCGCGTGATGCAAACCGGCACGCTGCGCTCCGAAAACTCCGTGTCGGGTGCCGCCGGCCTGCTGCTCGATTTCGCACTGGTGCTTGACGCGCCCAAGCTCGACAAAGGGAAAACCTACCGCCTGTACTACGTGATGTACAACGAGGAGCACTCCGGCGCACTGGGCTACCTCTGCAAAGGCCACGGCGATGTGGAGCTGGCCAAATAAATGGCCGCAAAGCCCAGTATCCTAGGTGCGCCACCGCTAAAAAACAAAGGCTGCCCCAATACGGGGCAGCCCTTTGTTTTTTAGCGGTGGCGGCGCGTTGCGGGCAGCTTAGATATCGAACTTGATACCCTGCGCCAACGGCAGCTGCGTGCTGTAGTTGATGGTGTTGGTTTGGCGACGCATGTAAATTTTCCAAGCATCGGAACCCGATTCGCGGCCGCCGCCGGTTTCCTTTTCGCCCCCGAATGCCCCGCCGATTTCGGCACCCGAGGTGCCGATGTTCACGTTGGCGATACCGCAGTCGGAGCCGGTGGCTGCCAGGAAAGCCTCGGTTTCGCGCATGTTCAGCGAGAAGATCGAAGACGACAAGCCCTGGCGTACGCCGTTTTGTAGCTCGATGGCGTTCTGCACGTCGCCGGAGTAGCGGATGAGGTACAGAATGGGCGCAAAGGTTTCTTCCTGCACCGTGTGGTAGTGGTTTTCGGCTTCTACCAGCGCGGGCTGCACGTAGGTGCCGGTTTCGTAGCCAGCACCGCTGAGTACCTCGCCGCCCGTGAGCAGCTTGCCGCCCTCCTGCTGCACCCGACTTAGGGCCTCCGTAAAGCCACGCACGGCGTCCTGGTCGATCAGCGGACCCACGAGGTTGCCCTCTTGCAGCGGGTGGCCTACGGGCAGCTTGGGGTAAGCGGCCAGCAGGCGCTGCTTTACATCGTCGTAAATCGAGTCGTGGATGATGAGGCGGCGCGTGGTGGTGCAACGCTGGCCGGCCGTGCCCACGGCGCCAAACAGCACCGCCCGGATGGCAATGTCGAGGTCGGCGTTGGCGGTGAGGATAATGGCGTTGTTGCCGCCTAGCTCGAGCAGCGCCTTGCCTAGGCGGGCACCCACTACGGCTCCTACTTTCTTGCCCATGCGGGTAGAGCCCGTAGCCGATAGCAGTGGCACACGCTCGTCGGCCGCCATCAGCGCGCCAATTTCAGCGTCGCCTACTATCAGGTTGAAGATGCCTTCGGGCAGTTCGTTTTCCTGCAGCACTTCGTGCAGGATGTGCTGCACCGCCACGGCTACCAGCGGCGTTTTTTCGGAAGGTTTCCAGATGCACACGTCGCCGCACACGGCCGCGAGCATGGCATTCCAGCTCCACACCGCTACCGGGAAGTTGAAGGCCGAAATGATGCCCACAACACCTAGGGGGTGATACTGCTCGTACATGCGGTGGGCGGGGCGCTCCGAGTGCATGGTGAGGCCGTGCAGCTGGCGCGAGAGACCCACGGCAAAGTCGCAGATGTCAATCATCTCCTGCACCTCGCCCAAGCCTTCCTGCAAAATCTTGCCCATCTCGTAGCTCACCAGCTTACCTAGGGGCTCTTTGTACTGCCGTAGCTTGTTGCCGATTTGCCGCACTACTTCGCCGCGCTTCGGGGCCGGTACCTCGCGCCAGGTTTTAAACGCTTCCTGGGCTTGCAGCACCACCTGCTCGTAGTCCTGAGCAGTGGCCATGCGCACCTTGCCGATGAGTTTACCATCGGTGGGCGAGCTAATGCTGCGTACTTGCTCGTTGCCTTCGCCGCCCCATTGCAGGCCGGTGCTGTAGGCAGCGTTGATTTCTTGAATACCTAGTTCGCGGAGCACCTGACGAATGCCGTGGTGGTCGTGGTCTTGCACGTCGGTGCCGGTTGCGGTGGCTTCTTCGATGGCGAGTTTCATGGGTGGGATTGTGATGGTTCGGCAGTTGTGCTGCGCCAGCTGGTGGTGGCTCCTCCTGCGGGGTGGCAGGCCACACACCTAGGAACAAACGGGTGGCAAGCTCCCGGCCAGGCGAAGCATAATGCGGGTTTTGGTGTCGAAACAAAGCTAACAAAAAAGCCCCCGCCTAGGTGGCGGGGGCTTTTAGCATGCGAGGCAGGCAGTTAATCTACTTGCCCAATGGGGTAGTAAGCTTTGCGGCCGTCGGGGTACACGCCCTCCACCAGCGCGCCTTGGTTGTCCTTAGCGGCTTCGAGGAAGCGCTTCACATCCTGCGGCTTACTCACCTTGTTCTTGTCGATGCGGGTGATGATGAACCCGTCGCCGATGCCGGTTTCGCGGAAGTTGGAGCCACGCACGCCGCTGATTTTAGCACCGCCTTCAAGGTCGAGGCGGCTCATTTCCTGCCGGCTTAGCGGCGAGAACTTGGCGCCTTCATACTCCACGGTAGCAGCGGTTTCCTCGCGCACGATGTCGGTAGTACCGGCCGAGTTGCGTAAGGTAGCGTTGGTGGTCTTGCGGTCGTCGCCGCGCACGTAGGTAACCTTGATCTTGTCGCCAGGGCGGAAGCGGGCTACCTGCTCTTGCAGCTGCGACGAGGTGTTCACCTTCACACCGTTGATTTCGGTGATGATGTCGCCTTCGCGTAGGCCGGCATCAGCAGCGGCGCTGCCCTTACTCAGGCCCACCACATACACGCCGTCGAGCGACTTCAGCTTTTTCTCCGAAGCCAAGGTGGCGTCTACCTCGCGGATGTTCACACCCAGCAAAGCGCGCTGCACCACTTTATACTTCAGCAGGTCATCAACCACCTTGCTAACGATGGAGCTAGGCACGGCAAACGAGTAGCCCTCGAACGAGCCCGTGCGCGAAGCAATGGCCGAGTTGATGCCGATCAGGTCGCCGTTCAGGTTTACGAGCGCACCGCCCGAGTTGCCGGGATTTACCACGGCGTCGGTTTGCAGGAACGACTCAATACCCATGCGGTCTTCGCGGCTCAGGATGTTGATGTTGCGTCCTTTGGCCGAAATGATACCCGCCGTAACGGTTGAGTTCAGGTTGAAGGGGTTGCCCACAGCCAGCACCCACTCCCCTACCTTCACTTGGTCGGAGTTGCCGTAACGCACGTAGGGCAGGTTGTCGGCATTTACTTTCAGCAGAGCCAAGTCGGTGGTGGGGTCGGTACCTACGAGCGTAGCGCTGTACTTGCGCTTGTCGTCGAGCACTACCTCAATCTTGTCGGCTTTGTCGATTACGTGGTTGTTGGTAACGATGTAGCCGTTGGCCGCAATGATTACTCCCGAACCCGAGCCTACCTGCGGACCACGTTGCGGCGAGTGGTAACCGTTAAAATCGTCGCCGAAGAACTGACGCAGGAACGGGTCCATACGAATGGCATCGTTCTGGGCCACCTTCGGGGCGTACTCGGTCATTACGTGTACTACGGCAGGTGTAACGGCCGAAGCGGCCGCTACAAAGTTTAGGCCCTCGGGCACGTTATAAGTTGAATTCCGCAGGGCGCTGGTGTAGCGCACGTTTGGGTCAGAAGCTACCGATTGGGGCTCCGTTGAGCGGTCCGGTTCCAGCAGCTTGTACCCGCCCACGGCCACGCTCCCACCTAGTACGGCGGAGGCCATGAGGCCGAGCATCATTTGTTTGGCTTGCATGGGTAAGATAGGTATTGAGTAAGTTGAGAGTCTGAAGTTAAAGTACGAAAGCTTTCGTGAACTTCAAAAGCTTGCCTGAGGCTTTAACGTAAGATACAGCAGCCTTCGTACAGGGTTGCATCTGCATTGCTATACTAACAACACTTGAGCCAACAAAAAAGGCACCGCCAAAGGGTGCCTTTTTTGCAGACGGGCTAGCAATTAGCGCACCTCAATCTGACGCTTGGTGGTTTTAACCGTGTCGAAGGGAAGCACCAAGCGCAGTACGCCGTCGGTCAGTTCGGCTTCAATAGCTTCGGCGTTTACAGTGTCGGGCAGGCGGAACTTGCGGGTGAAGGTGCCGTAGCTCGACTCGATGCGGCGCACTTTGGGGGCGTTTTCGCCTTCGGTAGCCGGAGCCTTACGCTCGCCGCTTACCGTGAGCGTGCCTTCGAGTACGTCGATCTGCAGGGCGTCTTTGGGTACGCCGGGCAGGGTAAGCAGCAGTTCAAACCCGTTGGCGGTTTCGAGCACATCGGCAGCCGGCATAAAGCTGGTGCCGGTAGTGGTGAAGCCCGGCAGCGTATCGTTCAGTAGCTGGTTCACGATCGAGTCGAAGCTGCGAGCATTGCGAACCGCTGGAAGCGAATTAAACATGGTTGCCATGGTTGTAAGGAGGTAGTCTGAGTTCGAGTGGGAAGGTGTCCTGCATCGTGCTGGACGTCTCTCCTATTGTAAATTCCGTACCACTCGCATCTACCAGACAAAATGTCTTATATACACATTACTCTTTTGCGAACAGGTATGCACAACTCTACTCTTTAGTTAACCATATCGTCTGAAATGCAGATTTCGCCTTGACACATGCAATGACATAAAGTCATTATTAGTGCTGTGTAGGCAACTGTATCCGTTCGAAAGGTTGCTTGTCCTGAAACAAGGTAAAGCGAACATCGAGCCCTATAATGGGCGAAACGATGTTGGTACGACCGCCCGAAGTGATGTTCCCATCGGCGTCGAACTGAAATTGCGTGACGGTGAAATCGGTCTGCCGTGCGAAGTAGGGTGTTAGGTCGAAGTGGTCGGACAAACGGATACCTACTTCTGCTCGCAATCGGCCCTGATCGATAGTTCGCTCTTCGGGCTGGTCGTCGGGTGGTTGCAACCGAAGGTTGAGGCCGCCTTCCCAAGCCACGCGCGGCCGCAGCGCAATATTGCCAACGGTTATAATGCGTTCGGCATCGAGGCGCAGGCGCGTGGCACCTAGGTTGCGGGCTACTCCCCCTTGCAAGGCGTACTCCAGGCTGAGGCGCTGCCCTAGGGTAAGCCCCAGCAAGCGGCTGCGGTGGCGCAGGAGTAGTTCGGGCGTGAAACTATCGCCGGCCGAGGTGGCGGCGTAGCGGCCGGTTATGCCCCAGCTCCACTGCTCGCTCCAAAAGCGTTCGTAGCCGGCACGCAGCACATAGTCGAAGGTGCCGTTGTTGTAGCGGCTTTCGGCGGCCCGCTGATTTTGCGCGCTCAGCCACAAATACGAGTTGTTTTGCAGGGCCAGCTCGCCTTGCAGCTCGGGCCACAGCTGCGTGGGGTTGTGGATGCGCCGCTGACCTAGGGCCAAGCCCGGCAGCACCAACAACCCCGCCATGCAGAGTAATTTCTTTACACTCATAGGTTAGCTCTTCGTAGCAACTACGCCTTGCGGCACCTAGGCCTGCAGCTCGTTCAGGGCAAGCCAGGCCATCAGGCCGGGCCCAACCGTGAGGGCGTGGGCTTCGATGTCGAAGGTAGGCGTGTGTACGGAAGCGGCGTACCGACCGTCGAGGGCGCGGGTGCCGAGGCGGTAAAAGCACGACGGCGCAGCCTGCGAGAAGAAAGCGAAGTCTTCGGATGCCATCCACTGATCAATGTCAACGACATTTTCTTCGCCGAGATATTCGACCATGGCGGCTCGCACCCGTTGTGTCACGGTCACATCGTTGTCGAGGCAAGGATAGCCGCGGCGTATTTCCAGCTCGCAGCTTGCCCCCATCGAAGTGGCCAACCCTTCGCAAAGCTGGCGCAGGTGCCCGTGGGCTTGCTCGCGCCACTGTTCATCCATGGTGCGGAAGGTGCCTTCGATATAAACTTCGTTCGGAATGACGTTGGTGGCGCCTTGGGCAATGACTTTGCCGAAGGACAGCACCGAAGGAATTTTGGGATTGGCGCGGCGGCTTACCAGCTGCTGAGCCGCCACAATCAGGTTGGCCGCTACCAGCACGGTGTCGATATTCAGATCGGGCATGGCGCCGTGGCCGCCCTTGCCGCGGATGGTCAGGTACAGCTCGTCGGCCGAGGCCATGTAGCGCCCCGCGTGAATGCCCACCTTGCCGGCCGGCAGTTGCGGAAACACGTGCTGCCCGAGCACCGTCTGCGGCGCAGGGTTGTCGAGCACGCCCTCCTTAATCATGATGGATGCCCCGCCGGGCACTACCTCCTCGCCGGGCTGAAACATGAGCTTCACGGTGCCCTCGAACTCGTCGCGGAGTTGCACCAAAATGCGGGCTACTCCTAACAACGAGGAGGTGTGCACGTCGTGGCCGCAGGCGTGCATCACGCCCGGATTCTGCGAGCGGTATGGCACATCGTTTTGCTCCTGAATGGGCAACGCGTCCATGTCGGCGCGCAGGGCCACGGTGCGGCGGCCAGGGTTGCGACCTTCGATAAGGGCCACGAGGCCGGTATTGGCAATCGGCTGCGGCTCGAGGCCGAGCTTGCGCAGCTCGTCGGCTACGAACGCGGCCGTTTGGTACTCTTTGAACGAAAGCTCCGGATGAGCGTGCAAATGGTGGCGCAGCCCTACCACGTCGGTGGCCTGAGCGGCGGCTAGTTCCTGAATGCGAGAAAGCAATTGCTGCATAACCCGCAAGGTACAACCCAGCTGCCTGCCCTGCTACTGCAGCCCGGCACCTAGGGCTTACTCTAAGAAGATACTCACGTGCGGCCGCACCGCTACCAACATGGAGCGGCCAGCCAAGTTGGGGCTGAAGGCGGCTTCCTCTTCGCCTAAACCTAGGCGGCTTACCAGCACGCAGTCGGGAAACTCGAGGTATTCGCCGCGCTTGTCGTTGTTATAACGCACAGTGCCCCGCACGGCCACGCGTAAATCGAGCATAATGGCATTGGCGGCCGGGTGCGTCAGGGTTACATCGACTACGCCGGTGGCCGGCCAGAGCGAGATGAGCAGCACCAAACCTTGCTTCTCCACGCGGTACTGCACGCCGGCGCCGTCGTCGTACTCCGTGGGTATCACCTCCAGACCCTGCAACAGGTCGAGCTCATCCCACTGCAGCTGACGAATGAGCGGCATAGCTAGAAGCGCGTTTTGTTGATGAGCACCTGCGTGGGCTGCAGCTCGGCCTTGGGTGCCAATGGGCGAATGCGCAGCATAGCGCGCTCGGCATCGAGGCGGGTGGTGTAGTCGCCGATAAACAGCCGGTAAATGGGTTGCTTAAACGTGACGTAATCCGTCTCGTCGGGGTAGCGGCTGATAACCGAGCGGCGAATAGCCATGGCTTGGTCGCGCTCCAGCCCCACGTAAGCCAAAATGCGCCAACCGCTGGTGTATTTCACGTTCTGGTTGGTGTAGGCTTGGTCGCGCAGGCGCTGGTCTATTTGCACGTTTACGTGGTTGGCAGGCGCTACGTAGGCTTTGGCACCTAGGGCTTTAGGTGCGGGCGGCGGCGTAAACTTAGGGCGGTACTTGCTTAGGTCCTCAGCCGGCGCAGCTTTGCCCTTGCCTTTGGTGGCAGAACCCACAGCCGTTGCCGATGTAGTACGCGAAGAATCGGGAGCGGAAGTGGTGGCGGCCGGCCCCGAAGCGGCACAGCTAACCAGCGCAAACAAAGCGGTAATCGAAAGCACGTTAGTAAGCAGACGTTTCATGGGCGGAGTTGTCGTCCTGAGGAGGGGTGAGCAAGGCCACACCGGCGGAGGCACCTAGGCGGTCGGCACCGGCCAGCACCAGCGCCACGGCTTGCGCATGCGTGCGGATACCGCCGGCAGCCTTAATACGGATGTTGCTCGGCAGTTGGTCGCGCATCAGGCGTACATCCTCTACCGAGGCCCCGCGGCTGGCAAAGCCCGTCGAGGTTTTCACAAAATCCGCACCAGCCGTTGCGCACAAGTCGCAAGCCCGCCGAATTTCCTCACTCGACAACACCGCCGTTTCAATAATCACCTTCAGAATGGCTTGGTGGCTGTGGCACAGCTCGGCCAGTGCCCGGATATCGTGCTGCGCGGCTGCCTCCTCGCCCGATTTTAGCGCCGCTGCGTTCATCACCATATCCAGCTCAATAGCACCCATGGCCAAAGCCTCGTTAGCCTCAGCCACCTTAATGGCAGTGGTGCTGTAACCCAAAGGAAACCCGATAACCGTACACACAGCCACGCTGGAGCCCAGCAATGCCTCGGCCGCAACCGGCACAAAGTACGGCGGTACGCACACGCTGGCGAAGCCATGCTCGCGGGCTTCGGCGCACAGCTTTTGGATTTGCTCGTGCGTGCAGTCCTGCCTCAGCAAGGTATGGTCGATGCGGGCAGCTAATTGATCGGAGGTCAGCATGGCGCAAAGGTAACGAAGCTGGTACAGTAGGCTCTTGGGCCTTGCTGTCTGCTCCAAACAAAACCGCCCTGACCTAGGGCCGGGGCGGTTGTACGGGGCTTGTGTTAGCCAGCGTATTAATCGATGATAACCGCGCGGTTGTTCAGCACGTCTTCTTCCACGCTCTTGAACTTCACGTCGCGCACGATGCGGCCGTCCATGTACTGCACGCTCACTTTGTCGTTGCGGTTGGCAACCTTCTGCGAGCGTACGGGCTGCTGCTTTTCGAGCGGCTCCAGGCCTAGGTCGTGGGCCTGGTCCAGGTCCTCGGGGCCTGCACCCAACGACGACGTCGACACTTCCTTCTCGGCCTTCAGGCGAGGCTGCGGCGCACGCGGTGCCGCCACCGCTTCCTCAAACATGATTTCCGGCTCGGCCGTAGCGCTTACCTGCGTCGCCGGAATATCGGCGTGGAACAGGAAGGTTACGGTGTCCTCGTTCACCTTGCTGATCATGCGCTTGAACAGCTCGAACGATTCGAACTTGTACACCAACAGGGGGTCTTTCTGCTCGTACACGGCGTTCTGTACCACCTGCTTCAGGTCGTCCATCTGGCGCAGGTGCTGCGTCCAGGCGTCGTCGATCAGCGACAGCACCACCACTTTCTCCATGGCGCGCATCAACTCCTGGCCGTTGCTGGCCTGCGCCTTACGCAGGTTAGCTACAGCCGTTACTTGCTTGCGCTGATCGGAGAACGGCACGGCAATGTTCTCGAACGGAGCGTTCTGCTCGATCAGGTCGTTGATGAGCGGCAGCGCCGACTCGCCAATCACCTCGTTCTTCGAGTGGTAGTAACCTAGGGCCTCCTCGTAGAGGCGCTGCGTGAGCTGCGCCGGCTGCTGAGCAGCAAACTCGGCGGCAGTAATGTGCGTGTCGTAGCCGAATACGCGGATAATGGCCAATTGGAAGTCGGCGTAGTCGCCCGATATCTTATGACCAGCCACGATGTCTTCCGATACGTCGTAGACCATGTTCCACACGTCGAGCTCCAAACGCTCACCGAACAACGCGTTGCGGCGGCGGCGGTATACTACCTCGCGCTGGGCGTTCATCACATCGTCGTACTCGAGTAGGCGCTTCCGAATGCCGAAGTTGTTTTCCTCAACCTTCTTCTGCGCGCGCTCAATCGACGAGGTAATCATCGAGTGCTGAATCACCTCGCCCTCTTCCAGACCCATGCGGTCCATGAGGCGGGCAATGCGGTCCGAGCCGAACAGGCGCATCAGGTTGTCTTCGAGCGAAACAAAGAACTGCGACGTACCCGGGTCGCCTTGGCGGCCCGCACGACCACGCAGCTGGCGGTCGACGCGGCGAGACTCGTGGCGCTCCGTACCAATAATGGCCAGACCACCTGACTCCTTCGAGGTTTCTTTCAGCTTAATGTCGGTACCACGGCCGGCCATGTTGGTGGCGATGGTAACGGTACCGGGATAACCGGCGTTGGCTACAATCTCGGCTTCGCGCTGGTTCTGCTTCGCGTTCAGCACCTGGTGCGGAATCTTGCGCAGCTTCAGCAAGCGGCTGATGATTTCGGAGTTCTCAACCGAAGTAGTACCCACCAGCACCGGGCGGCCGGCTTTCACCAGCTCCTGGATTTCCTCGGCCACGGCGTTGTACTTCTCGCGCGTGGTTTTGTAAACCTTGTCGTGCTGGTCTTTGCGGGCAATGCCGCGATTGGTGGGGATTACCACCACGTCGAGCTTGTAGATCTGCCAGAATTCGCCGGCTTCCGTTTCGGCCGTACCCGTCATGCCACCCAGCTTGTGGTACATGCGGAAGTAGTTCTGCAGCGTTACGGTGGCGTAGGTCTGCGTGGCGTCTTCAATGCGCACGTTTTCCTTCGCCTCAATAGCTTGGTGCAGGCCATCGGAGTAGCGGCGGCCTTCCATTACGCGGCCGGTCTGCTCGTCTACAATCTTCACCTTGTGGTCTTCCGTCACGATGTACTGGTCATCGCGCTCGAACAAGGTGTAGGCTTTCAGCAGCTGGTTTACGGTGTGGATGCGTTCCGACTTCTCCTGATAGTCCTGCATCAGGTGTTCTTTCTGGTGCAGGCGCTCGTCGGCGCTTATGGCCTTGTTGTTCTCAATCTGCGCCAGCTCGGTGCCGATGTCGGGCATGATAAAGAAGTGCGGGTCTTCGCCCTGACCGGTAATCAGGTCGATGCCGCGCTCCGTCAGCTCAATCTGGTTGTTCTTCTCATCAATGGTGAAGAACAGCGGCTTGTCGGCCTGCGGCATCTGGCGCGAGTTGTCCTGCAGGTAGTAGTTCTCCACCTTTTGCAGAATGGCGCGGTTGCCGGTTTCCGACAAGAACTTGATGAGCGGCTTGCTCTTGGGCAGGCCCCGGAAAGCGCGGAACAGCGCTAGGCCGCCCTCCCCTTCTTTGGCGCCGTCATTGCCTTCTTTGATCAGGCGCTTGGCATCGAGCAAGTACTGCTGCACCAGCTTGCGCTGCTCATCTACAAGGCGCTGGATGCGCGGCTTCAGCACCAGAAACTCGTGCACGTCGCCCTTGGGCACCGGGCCCGAAATGATGAGCGGCGTACGGGCGTCGTCGATCAGTACGGAGTCAACTTCGTCGACGATGGCGAAGTGGTGCTTGCGCTGCACCAGCTCCTCCGGGTCGCGCGCCATGTTGTCGCGCAGGTAGTCGAAGCCGAATTCGTTGTTGGTGCCGTAGGTAATATCGGCAGCGTAGGCGCGGCGGCGGGCATCGGTGTTGGGCTGGTGCTTGTCGATGCAGTCCACGGTAATGCCGTGAAACTCGAACAGCGGCGCATTCCACTCCGAATCGCGCTTGGCCAGGTAGTCGTTTACGGTTACTAGGTGCACGCCGCGCTTCGACAGCGCGTTGAGGAACGCCGGTAAGGTCGAAACAAGCGTTTTGCCTTCACCGGTGGCCATTTCCGCAATCTTGCCTTGGTGCAGCACTACGCCACCAATCAGCTGTACGTCGTAGTGCACCATGTCCCACACCACCTCGGCGCCGGCAGCCATCCAGCGGTTGGCCCATACGGCTTTGCCATCGGGGGTAATGGTTACGTTCGGCGCCCGACGGGCATATTCACGGTCCTTGTCGTTGGCGGTTACCACCAGCTGGCCGTTTTCCTTATAACGGCGCGCGGTTTCCTTAACAATAGCAAAAGCCTGTGGTAGCACTTCCAGCAGTACTTCTTCCAGCTGCGTGTTGCGCTGCTTTTCCAACGCATCGATTTGCTCGAATACGTTTTCTTTTTGCTGAATATCGAGGTTAGGCTCGTCGGCGATACGCTGGTGCAGGGCGGCAATCTGATCGTCGATATTCTTCAAATATTCGCTGATGCGGGCCCGTACCTGGTCTGTCTGGCCGCGCAGCTCGTCATCGGAGATGCCTGCCAGTTTGGCGTACTCGGCGTTGATGGTCGCCACGTAAGGGATAATGCCTTTTAAGTCTCGCTCCGACTTGGTGCCGAAGACTTTCGTGACGGCCTTCCCGATAAAATCGAACATGCTGGGTAGAAGAATTTGCTGAAAACGCCAAGGGCGCACCTCAAAAATAAGCGGTTTGATGGAAAAGCCTTAACCGCATCTAGAAGCGCCCTAGAAATGACAAACCCCGCAGCCTCAAAAAGAGTGCGGGGTTTGTTCAGAACGTTAAGATGTCAGGTAGCGGCGCCAACGGTCGGCGGCTACGTCAGACCAAGGACTAGCTAGGCACTTTGGTGCCCTTGTCGGAACACCCGGCCGAGAGCAGGCCAAAGTCGTGGCTGGGCTGGTGCCCAATGTCGAGCAGGTATTGGTGCAATGAGGCTTCTAGTGGGGGCAAGAGTATTCCTTGTTCGCTGCTCAGCACGCTTTGCAACGGCCGAGCTGCGCGCAAATTGAAAGAACCCATCGGCCGGCCTACCACGAAATCGGAACTGTAGCCCGCCTGCTCGGCGGCCATGCAAGCAAGTTCGGCCCAAGTGCACGACCCCTGGTTGGCCAGGTGCCAAATGCCACGCTCCTCATCAATAAGCAAATCGAGTGCGTTATTGACGAGGCACGGCACATAAGTGGGCGCAATTTGTACATCGTTGGCAGCCTCGAAGGCCGTACCCTCACGGGCTGAGCGTAGCACAAAGTGTACGAAGTTGTACTCATCCCAAGGGCCAAAAAAGGCGCTGGTACGCACTACCAAAGCATCTTTCATGCGCTTAAGCACTTCGCGCTCGGCGCGCTGCTTGCTTTGCCCATACACATTAAGCGGTCGGGCCTTGTCGCTTTCCACGTACGGGTCGCTCTTGTAGCCGTCGAACACCAGATCGGAGGAAAACGTGAGCAGTTGCACGCCGTGGGCCGAGCAAACCGTGGCCAGCATGGCCGGACCAGTACTGTTTTCGCGGAAGCAGCGCTCGGCATCTGTTTCGGCGTCGTCGACGCGCACGTAGCCGGCCGTGTTGATTACCGCCCAAGGGTTGTATTGCTCTAGTGCCTGCTCAATGCTTCCTAGGTCGGCAATGTCGAGCTCTTGCCGGGTAAGCGCTACGGCGTCGATGCCTCGAATCTGGCACACACGAGCGAATGCCTTGCCTAGGGTACCGTTAGCTCCGGTGATAAGCAGGGGCTGGCGTGGCTGCGATGCCGGAGTGAATAGCTGACGACTCATAGCTCAAACAATCAGTGAAGTGCGGTAAACGAAACGATCTGCGCGTTGCCACCAACCGGGGTTGGCCAGCAACGGGTGTGTGTAGCGGCCCGAGCGGGCGAGGCTTTGCACCATTTTAAACAAAGCAGTAGGCCGAGGTTGGCCGCTGCGCACGTCGAACACGCCGCTTTCGTAGCTACCGCCGCGGCGGGTAAGCAGGCTGTCCCAATCGAAAGCACCTAGGAGCGACCAAACCGTAACGGCCCGAATGTTGGCCCCCTCCTGCCGTAAAGCATTGGCCTCGTCCCAGGCTTGCAGCAGCCAGCGCAGCTGCTCTTCGCGCGTGCAGCCCAAGTGCGATTCGGTAACGGCAATGGGTAACTGGTACCGCTCCCACGCTTCGCGAAGCAGTTGCTTGATGCCGGCCATTTGCAAAGGCAGTACCCGTACGGCTTCTATGTCGGCGTATTCGTCGTGGTGGTTGCGGCTGTAGCAGCGCTCGGGATAATGATGCCGCTCGTTGTCGAGAAACCGCTCGCTCGTAACGTAGTAATTAATGCCCAAAATATCGGGCGGCAGCGGGTTGGCTACCAGATCGAGCAGTTCGGCTTCGGGGGCACCGTTGTCGCGCAAGAAGCGCCACATGTAATGGTTGGCATCAATGCGTCCGCACAACAGATCGAAGGTGAGCCAGCGGCGGTTGTTTTCAAACTCCGCTTGGTAAGCCATTTGGCCGGTGCTGTGTACCTTCCCTAGGTCTTCGGTTTGCACCAACTTGGCCTTTGGGTTCACCTCCCGGATGGCCAGCATAGCGGCGCGCGTACCCAACACCTCGTTCAGCAACATACGCACAAACACGCGGTCGTCGGTGCTGTGGGGGTACCACAGCCCATACAAGCCGCTGAAGCGGGCCGTGGTAAGCGGTTCGTTTACAGGAGTGTAGTGGTTTACCCAAGGATAGCGCTCGGCTACCATGCGGGCGTAGCGGGCCAGGCCGGCCACAAAATTATCGGCGTGCAGCGCCGTGTACCGGGGGCCGCTGCCGTGGTGTACCAACCCCACAATGGGGTCGATGCCTAGGTCGCGCAGGCGGGGTAGGCGCTCATCAGCCCACTGCCAATCGGGCGCGTCGAGGCTGTCGGGAGCCACCGACTCCCAGAGCACGGGGTAGCGCAACTTGCGTATCCCCAGTTCGGCGAAAAGATCCAAATCGGAGAGGCGGGCGCGGTGCCCGCTCATCTCCAACTGGTCGTAGTACTCGTCGCCGACGCGGTTGACGGTGCATTCCACACCGCCCCACAGTTCAACAGTTGCCATGCAGTAGGTGTAAAAAGCGCGACGTGTAGCAGCACGGCAACTGAAGCTACACGTCGGCGCAAATGGGTGAGTAGGTTAGGCCTTTTTCTTGTCCGGGTCGCGGGGCAAGAGCTTTTCCATCAGTGAAACCGAACCGGTAATGGCGGGTTTGGCTGGTTTTGCCGTGCCTTTTTCTTCTTTTTCTTTTTCGGTGAGCTTCTTGTATACCGTTAGGGCCTGGGCTACTACTTGGTCCATGTTGTAGTACTTGTAGGTAGCCAGGCGGCCTACGAAATGCACGTTGGGCGTTTCGTCGGCGAGCTTCTTGTACTTGTTGTACAGCTCGGCGTTTTCGGGCTTCGGAATCGGGTAGTACGGGTCGCCTTCAGCGCGTGGAAATTCGTACACGATGCTGGTTTTGGGGTGCTGCTGGCCCGTAAGCGCCTTAAACTCGGTGATGCGCGTGTAGAGGTGCTCGTTAGGATAGTTTACTACCGGAGCCTCCAGGTGCCATTCCTTGTTCAGGGTTTCGTGCTTGAACTCGAGCGAGCGGTACGGCAACTTGCCGAATTTGAAATCGAAGTACTCATCTACCGGACCCGTGAAGATCATTTCCTTGAAGGGAATGACGTTGATGATGTCGTGGTAGTCGGTGTTGAGCATGATCTTGATGTTCGGGTGATCGAGCATCTTCTCGAACATCTTGGTGTAGCCGTGCAGCGGCATGGCTTGGTAGGTATCGGTAAAGTAGCGACGGTCGCGGTTGGTGCGGGTGGGCACACGCGAGGTCACCGACTTGTCCAACTCCGAGGGGTCGAGGCCCCACTGCTTGCGGGTGTAGTTGCGGAAAAACTTTTCGTACAGTTCGCGGCCAACTTTGCTTACCACCACATCTTCGGAGGTGCGGATTACCGGCACTTCTTCGGCCTGCGACTCGAAAAACGCATCCACCTCGAAGCTGGTCATGTTGGTACCATACAGCTTGTTGATGGTATCGAGGTTGATCGGAATCGGCACGTGTTGGCCGTCCACCGAGGCCAGCACCCAGTGCTCGTAGGGGCGCCAATCGGTGAAGTTGGAGAGGTACTCGAATACCTCCTTGGAGTTGGTGTGGAAGATGTGCGGACCGTACTTGTGTACCAGCACGCCCTCTTCGTTGTAGTGGTCGTAGGCGTTGCCACCAATGTGGTTACGCTTATCGATGATCAGGACTTTTTTATTGGACCGGGTAGCGAGGCGCTCGGCCAGCACGCTGCCGGCGAAACCGGCTCCTACGATCAGATAATCAAACATAGCTCAGAAGGTGCAGGTGGTGAATTGGTTGAGAAGAAGGATGAATGAACCGTTCGCGTGAACCGTGTACGGGAAATGTTAGCGGGCGGCTACGCGCCGTAGTTCGGCCTGCATCAGGTTCACCATCTGCTGCCAGGTTTGGTCCCACGAAATCGTGGCCAGGTAATCATCTACGCGCTGCAGCCAAGCAGCGTCGTCTACTTCGTCCAGAGCCATTTCGATGGCCTTGCCGAATTTGGGGGCATCGGCGGCGATGTGCACCAGACCAAGTTCGCCGTAGGGGCGCACTACGTCGCGGATCGGAGTGCTCACCACGGGTTTGCCCGCAGCGAGGTATTCAGGAGTTTTAGTAGGCGAAATGAATTTGGTGCTCTCGTTGTCGGCGAAGAGCAAGGTGGCTACGTCCCAACCTTTGAGGTAGGTGGGCAGCTCTTTGTAATCCTTGCTGCCTAGGTAGTGAATGTTAGCGCCTTGCGGCAGCACGCTTGCATCGATCTTCACTACCGGACCGATGACGATAAACTGCCACTCGGGGTGCGCAGCGGCTAGCTCGCGCAGCAACTC
The DNA here is from genome assembly GCF_001483135.1 of Solirubrum puertoriconensis. Lineage (GTDB taxonomy): Bacteria > Bacteroidota > Bacteroidia > Cytophagales > Hymenobacteraceae > Solirubrum > Solirubrum puertoriconensis. The sequence goes on along the minus strand of NZ_LNAL01000008.1, from coordinate 864,507 downwards.
AATATCAAGGCGCTCATCTACCACCCCGAAGAAACCTACCCGCGGGTGGGCAATACCGGCTTGGTCGGCGGGTTCGGCGAGGTCGGGATTGCGGGCCTGGCCAAAATGAGCTTTGTCGATGCTGCTCGGGAAAGCGTGCGCGCTGTGGTGCTGCTTGGTTTTGGCCTCGTACAAGCTCTGGCCGCCGGTAAATACCAGCTGCGCTTTCTTAAACAGTTCCTGCTCGCGGCTACGCAGCTCGGGGTGCGCGCCTTTGAAGTTCGCCAGCTCATCCATGCAGTCGTATATGGTGAGGGCGGGCTTCAGCTGGCGCGACTTAGCCAGGAACATGGGCGAGTAGTACCAGGCAATAAAATCTTTGATGTTTTCCTTTTCGAAGTACTCCGTCAGAATGCGGGCCTGCACTTCGTCGGCAGCGGCATCAACGCAGTTGCCGGGCAGGTGCACCACAACCACTTTCAGGCGGCCTTCTTCGCGGTCTTTGATTTCGAGCCAAGGCTCCATCTGGTGGTCTTCCCAGTGGGTGCAGGGCTCTTCCACGTAAAACACCCGCGTGTGCTTAGCAAAACGCGAAAGCAGGTGCTGAGGCCGTTGCCAAACAAAATCCCAGTGCAAGTGGGCAAAACACACCAAATCGGGTAGTTGGTTGGTATCGGCGCTCTGGTTGGTAGTAGTGGCTATGTCAGTCGATTGGGCAACGTTAGTGTTAACAACGGATTCGGTAGCAGAAGACGACCCGAGGGCCGTGGCATCGAGTAAGGACATGCGAAAGAGCGTCAAAAGTGTTTTGGCGATACGGCGTGGTGGGAAGTCAAGTGGCTCGGTGAGAACACGACCCGCTCACCAAGCACGGCATAAGAGCATACGCAAGCCGACTCAAAAAGGATGCTACCTGGAGCAACTTGCACTCTGCTACTACACCTAGGGGCAACAAAAAAGCGGGCCTATTGGCCCGCTAATAATCGCTGCATTTCCACGGCATCTTGCCACCCTTCGGCATCGGCAAGCCATTGATAACGAACGCCAACCCGCCGAAATTCAGCCGCCTTAAACAACCGCAAGCTGGCTTTGTTGGTAGCCGCCACAGTGCAGTACACTTGGTGCAAGTGCAAGGTGTGGCGGGCGTATTTCAGTAGTAGTTGCAAGGCTTCTGCGGCATAGCCTTGGCGGCGGTGCGTATTTGCCACCATTATGCCCACCGCTGCGCGCCGATGGTGCGGATCGAAGTTGAATAAATCGACGGTGCCAACAGCTTCTTTGTTTGCGTTAGTACAAATGACCAAGCGCATTTGCCGCACTTCGTAAAAGTCGGCAGCGGCATTATCCAAATACTGCCGCAGGTTGTGGCGCGAAATGGGCGTGAGCGTGTCGCTGGCAAGGCCCCACACGCTCGCGTCGTTTTCTATTTCGTAGAGAAATCCTATGTCGTTGGCTTCGAGGGCCCGTAAGTAGACCGTTTCGGAGCGCAGCATCGGTTATAGTGCAATATCGCCCTCGAATACAAACTCGGCTGGGCCGTTGAGGTACACGTTGGTAAAGGTGCCATCGGCGTGCAACTCAAACGACACCGATAAATCGCCGCCGATGGTGCGCAGCGGCACCGGGCTCACGGCGCCACGGCGGGCAGCAGCCAAGGCCACGGCCGTTACGCCGGTGCCGCACGAATACGTTTCGTCCTCAACGCCGCGCTCGTAGGTGCGCACTTGCCACGGTTGTCCGTCAATTACGGGGGCTTCTACGAAGTTGACGTTGGTACCGCCTCGCTCCCGAAATGCATCGCCGAAGCGCACGGCGCGGCCCTCGGCGTACACGTTGTATTCGGCCAGTGTGCTGGTGGGCAGAAAGCGTACGATGTGCGGCGAACCGGTATTCAGAAACACGCCGTCGGGGGTGTCCTGCTGACCGGCCACATCAATCATGCGCAGGCGCACAATGCCGTTGGCATCGATGCTGGCTTCATGCGGGCCATCGGCCGCCAGGAAGTGGGCTTTGTCCTGAATGACCCCTAAGCGGTGCGCAAAGGCAACGGTGCAACGGCCGCCGTTGCCGCACATCGAGCCCACGTACCCATCGGAGTTGTAGTACACCATCTCGAAATCGTAGTCGGATAGGGTGCGCAGCAGAATGAGGCCATCGGCCCCGATGCCGCGGCGCCGGTCGCAGAGGCGACGTACCAAGGCGTTGTCGGCGGCCGGAAAAATGCGCTGCCGGTCGTCGATCATCACGAAATCGTTGCCGGTGCCTTGGTATTTGTGAAAACGCATGTTGAAAGCAGAAGTAAATCAGAGAAGCTTGCGGAGCAAGGCAATTTGGCCCGCGTGGTACAAGTAGTGCTGCGCGGTGCCGTGCAACAATACGTAAATCGAAACGCCCGAACCATCGGCCCGGTCGCGCGCCGTACCAAGCACTTGCCCTAGGTCAGCATCGTGCAGGGTTTGGGCCTGGGCCACTAACCGCTCGTGCGCTAGGCAAAGTTCGCGGTTTGCTTGTTGCCATGCGGCCTCGGTGGGTATAGCTGGCGCAGCGGGCCAATCGGCTGCTACGGGCGGCACATTCTGGCGCTGCTCAATGCGCTGATGCACCGTATCGGCCCACGTGGTGAGGTGCAGCACCAACTCCCAAATGCTGTGCGCGTGCGGCAACGGATGCATGGCCGCTTGGGTAGCCGAAACACCTAGCAAAGTAGCCTGCAGCGACGGGCCCGACCACGCGTCGCCGCCGAAGGCGAGTTGGAGTTGATCGATGATGCGGTGGACTTCGCTCATGGAGTGCACGTACAGGTTGCTGTTCCGCTGCGCACCGGCTTGTTATCAGGAAGCGTACCTTTGCCGGCCCGCTTGCGGGGTATATCAAAGGTAGCGCATGTACTCATTCCTGACCACCAGTCCCTGGCCCGATTACGAGCTGATTGACAGCGGCAACTTTCAAAAGCTGGAGCGCTTTGGGCGCTACGTGCTGAGCCGCCCCGAGCCCCAGGCCGTGTGGGACCCGCACCTGCCCGCCAGCGAATGGCAGCGCGCCCACGCTACTTTTACCCGCGAGAAAGGCGCCAACGCCGCTACCGAACGCGGCTCTTGGAAGCTGAAGCCCGGCATGGCCGAGCAATGGGTAATCAGCTACGAGCGCCCCGATGGCCTGAAGCTGCGTTTCCGCCTAGGGCTGTCGTCGTTTAAGCACGTGGGCCTGTTTCCGGAGCAAGACCCAAACTGGCAGTTCATTTACGAGCAAACCCAGAAGCGCCGCGCCGCCAAGCCGCGAGTGCTGAATATGTTTGCTTACACCGGCGCGGCTACCTTGGCCGCCCGCGCCGCCGGCGCCGACGTAACGCACCTCGACTCGGTGAAGCAGGTAAACTTTTGGGCCCGCGACAACATGGAAGCCTCTAACCTCGATGGTGTGCGGTGGCTGGTAGAAGATGCCTTTAAGTATGTGCAGCGCGAGGTGAAGCGTGGCAACAAATACCAAGGTCTGATCCTCGATCCGCCCGCTTACGGCCGCGGACCGAACGGCGAAAAGTGGCAGCTCGAAGACCAATTGAACGAGATGCTGAAGCTGTGCCGCGAGCTGCTCGACCCCGAGGACCACTTCTACGTCATCAACCTTTACTCCATCGGTTTTTCGGCGTTGATCCTGGATAACCTCATGGACACGATTTACGCGCCTTTCGGCAAGCAGCGCGAAATCGGCGAGATATACCTGCAAGACCAAGGCCTGCGTAAGCTGCCCCTAGGTACTTTCTGCCGCTTTGCCAACTAGAAGGCCCCGCGTAGCAAGTTGAACCTACAACCTGCTGCTTGCTGCCTATAGTTGCTTGCCTTCGTTCGTTCGTACTGCCGCTTGTAACCCGCTTCGTGCTACTTACTACCTAACCGCGTGTCACAACATCACCCACACCACCAGCGCCTGGCCCTGATTGACATGGGCACGAACACGTTTCACTTGCTTATCGTAGAGCTGCCGCAGCACCCTGCCGCGGGCGAGCCAACTGTGCTGCTACGCACCAAAGTGGGCGTGAAACTGGGCGAAGGTGGCATAAGTCAGGGCGAAATTGCGCCCGCGGCATACCAACGGGCGCTACACACACTGCAGGCGTTTCAGGAGGAAATAGAGTTGCACCAAGTGACCGACGTACGCGCCACGGCCACCAGCGCCGTGCGGGTAGCGCGGAACGGCACGGAGCTGGTAAAAGACATTTTCGAGCAAACCGGCATTCGGGTGGAGGTGATACCTGGCGCCCGCGAAGCCGAGCTGATTTGCCAGGGTATTCGGCAGGCCGTGCGCCTAGGTGCCGAGCCGCATTTGATGATGGACATTGGCGGCGGTTCGGTGGAGTTCATCATTGCCAACGCCGACACCATTTTCTGGAAGCACAGCTTCGAGATTGGGGCGCAGCGGCTGCTGGATCAGTTTTTTCGGCACGACCCTATGCAGCCCGCCGATGTGCAGGCCGAGCAGCAATTTCTTGGCGGCGCGCTAGCACCTATGCTGGCTGCAGCCGAGCACTTTAGGCCGGTTAGCCTCATTGGCGCATCGGGCACTTTTGATACCCTGGGCGATATGCAGGCCGCACGCAGCGGCGAGGACTTTTCGCACCAGCCGCCCGCCCGCGCTATTTCGCTCGATAGCTTTTACCACAGCTACGATCAGCTGCTTTCGCTCACGCACGCCGAACGCCTGCAGCTGCCCGGCATGACGCCCCTACGCGCCGACATGATTGTGGTGGCCTGCGTGCTCATCGACTTTGTGCTGAAGAACTGCCGCCTGCCGCACATCACGGCCTCGGCGTATGCACTCAAAGAAGGTCTGCTGTACGAAATGCTGCACGCGCCGCGTGCCTAACGCAACTCGCACCACCTAGGGCTGCTGCACAAAGCGGCCACATCCCTCACCCCACTCTTCCGCTTCTCGCGTGACTTTCGAGTACACCCGCCTGTTTCACTTTGCCGAGGGCGTGTTCCGCGCCATGGGCTGCTCGGCCGACGATGCCCGCCAAGCTACCGAAACCCTCCTTTCTGCTGATTTGCGCGGCGTCGATTCGCACGGCGTGGCGCGCCTGAGCGGTTACGTGCGCCTCTGGGAAGCGAAGCGCATTAATGCCACGCCGCGCATTGGCGTAGTGCACGAAACGCCGAGCACCGCCGTGATTGATGGTGATGCTGGCTTGGGCCTGGTAGTAGCACCTAGGGCCATGCGCTTAGCCATCGAAAAGGCCCAAGTGGCCGGCACAGGCTGGGTAGCCGTGCGCAACTCCAACCACTTCGGCATTGCTGGTTACCACGCTATGTTGGCCCTGCCGCACGACATGATTGGCATTGCCCTCACCAACGCCTCTCCGCTGGTAGCCCCCACTTACTCGCTCGAGCGCCTGCTGGGCACCAACCCCATTTCGGTAGCCATCCCGGCCGGCGAGCAGCCGCCGTTTGTGCTCGATATGGCCACTACCACGGCTGCGCAGGGCAAAATGGAGATACTGGAGCGCAAAGGCCTACCCGCTCCCGCCGGCTGGATACAAGACCGCGACGGCAACGGCAGCACCAACCCTACTGAAACCCGCAACGGTGGCGCGCTGATTCCGCTGGGCGGCGAAACCGGTTCGCACAAAGGCTACGGCTTAGGTGCTACGGTTGATATTCTGTCGGCGGTGCTATCGGGAGCCAACTACGGGCCGTGGGTGCCGCCGTTCGTGGCGTTTCTGCAACCGCCCGCCGACCCGGTGGGGCAAGGCATTGGGCATTTCTTCGGGGTGATGCGCGTGGATGCCTTTCGGCCCGCCGCCGAGTTCAAGGCGCACATGGATAACTGGATCGAAACGTTCCGACAGGCCAAGGCAGTGCCCAATCAGCAGGTGCTCATCCCCGGCGACCCGGAGCGCCGCATGACGGAACAGCGCCTGACCGAAGGCATTCAGCTGCTGCAAAAAGTAGTCGACGACCTCACCGGTTTAGGCGAGAAGTTTGGGGTGAAGCTCTAAACATTGCCTAGGTTAAAAATCGAAAAGGCGCATGCGGCTATTGCCGCATGCGCCTTTTCTTTCCCCTCTAACTCACAACTCGTTTGTATCGGTAACTAGTAACCTAACAGGCCTTTACACGGACTCTCCTAGGTCGACGGATGCAAATTCGTTGGCAGCGAGGTCGGTATTTAAATACTGCGATTGGTATTCGGGCGAGTTGCCGTTCAGGAACAAGCAGGTGCCCCCGCCTACCGCATCAATAATCTGGGCGTACTGATCCATGGGCAAGGCCGGGCAGCCCAAGCTGCGACCCAGGCGCCCAAACTGCCGAATGAAATCTTCGCTCACGTACTCGGCTCCGTGCATTACCACGGCCCGGTCGCGGGCGTTGTCGTTGTAGCCTAGGTCAACACCATCGAGCTTCAGCGAACGGCCGTGCTTGCCGTAGTATTCGGTGTCGGTAACGTAGAAACCGAGGCTGCTCATGTTCGACTCGTTCTGGTTCGAGAAGTTGGTAGCCATGTTTTCGCCGGAGTTGTGCCCGTGGGCTACCAGCGTGTTAAACAGCACTGATTTCTGTTCCAAATCGAGCACCCACAAGCGCTTTTCGGTGGAGGGTAAGTTGAAATCCACCACCGTCAGCAACTGCCGATCGTCGTTGAGTTTGCCTTGGGCGCGCAAATTCAGGTAGCCTGTGTAGGCTTTTTCAAAAACATCAAAGTTCAATCCTTGCTCACTGAGCTTAAGCTCGTTGTAGAGCTGGTGCGTACCCTGCGCAAACATTACCGTTGCGAGTACGCGCTTCACGGGCGCAGTAGCCGACATACTCTGCGTGCGCGCTGCCGTAGAGCTAACGGGCGCAGCCAGCGGAGTTGCCAGAAACAGCGAAGCCACAAAGGGCAAGGCACGGCGCATGGCGCGGCGTGCTTTCGCTTTCAGACGCAAACGATGAACAACACTTTGCTTTTCCATAGGAGGTTTTAGCTGCGGCGGAGCTGGCCTTTGCTGGCCTTCTATTGAATATACGCATCCAATGCCACATAGGCTGCGACGAATATTTCAACAAGTAGGTGTGCGTAATAATTCCGGGCTGATAAGCACAGGGTTTCTGCAAACGTTTGTTGCTGGCTGCTGCAATCGTTTGCTTATACTAAAAATATGCCGCAACTTTCGGCCCGACAAGCCTCTGTTTTGTCCTGTTCTACTTAACCATTCTCCACCCCAAAACACCTCTACTCACATGTTAAAAATGTGGCGTGCAGCCTCCCGCTTGGGGGCGCTGCTTACGGTTGGTTTTGCCTTGCTGGCAAGCCATCCAGCACAAGCTCAAAAGGTCGTCCTGCAAGGCTTCTGGTGGGACTACTGGAACTCCAACTACCCCAACGGCTGGGCCAACTACTTGGCTGAGCTAGCACCCCGCCTAAAGGCCATGGGCGTGGATGCAGTCTGGATTCCGCCTACTATTAAGAACGGCAACCAGGGCAATGGCTACTCGCCCTTCGACCATTACGACCTAGGCGACAAATACCAAAAGGGCTTTGTTGCCACGCGCATGGGCACTAAAGACGAGCTACTGCGCATGGTAGCCGTGCTACACGCCAACGGCATTGAGGTAGTGCAAGATGTGGTACTCAACCACGTTGATGGGGCCGGATCGAGCACCGGCGCGGGTGGCCAGGACCCTGCCGCCTGGGAAGACTACACCACCAGCAAGTACAAAAACTTCCGTTACGTTTCGTACAACTCGCCAGCTACGGCCGAGGATGCCGCCAACTACCTAGCCCGCTCGGGCCGCTGGCCCAAAAACTGGCAGAACTTCAACCCCAACCCGGGCAACAATTCTACCTCGGGCGACCTGAACGCCGTGTACTTCGGGCCCGACGTGAGCTTCTACAACGGCTCGTACGGGCAAAGCTCCAACGCCACCTTCAACCCCGCCCAAAGCGCCGATTACATGCGTACCCAAGCGCGTAATTGGATGATTTGGTATAAGAAGCAGGTGGGCTTTGATGGCGTGCGCCTCGATGCGGTGAAGCACTTCCCGGCTTTTGCTACCGAAGATTTCCTTTATAACCTGCAAGCCAACGCCGGTTGGGCCAACGGCGGTGCTGCCATGTTTGCCGTGGGCGAATGGGTAGGCGGCTCGGCGCAGCTCGATCAATGGTGCACCGATGTGCAAGACCGCGCCGGCACCTTCGATTTCTCGCTACGCAACGGCCTCTACAACATCGTAAGCGGCGGGGGCAACTTCGACATCGGTTCGTTGCCGGGTTACCAGCAAGGCCGCCGCGTGGTGTACCAGGGCGGCCAGTACGTGCACCGTACGGTACCGTTCGTGAACAACCACGACACCTTCCGTCCGCAAGTAGGCTCGACGGGCAACTACACCGGCTGGAACACCGGCTCGGAGCTGGCCCCGCACATCGATCCGTTCGACCCGCGCCTCTCGGCCACGTATGCCGCGGCTTTAGCGCTCGACGGCTCGCCGCAAATCTTCTTCGAAGACTTGTTTAACGTAGGCAGTACGGGCAAGCGCTACTCGCACCGCCCCACCAGCACCGCCGACCTGCCCACCCGCTCCGACCTCGAGAACCTGATCTGGTGCCACCAGAACCTGCGCTTCAAGGATGGTGCTTACAAAGTGCGTTGGCAAGCCGCCGACCACTTGGTGATTGAGCGCAGCACCAAAGCCATCATCGGCATCAACGATAACTTCTCGGCTTGGCAGAACAACACCGTGTCGTGCGACTTTGCCCCGGGTACGGTATTGAAAGACTACTCGGGTGCCAATGGCACGGCAACGGTTACGGTAAGCGCTTCGCAGACGGTAGCCATTAATACGCCGCCCTGCAACGGTACGGCGGCCGGTGGCCGCCGCGGCTACTCAGTATGGGCGCCCGTAAACGCCAGCACCAACTACTCGCGTCCGGCGCTGGCCACCACGCAAGAGTGGGAACTGGCCGATGACCTAGGAGACCGTGACAGCCGCTCGTTGGGCCAAGGCGGTCAACTGCCCGCTGGCTCTACGGCATGGCGCACAGCCGGCCGCATCTACGTAGGCGCCAACAAAACCGTTACGTACACGCTGTACCCTGCCAACGGAGCCTACTCGCTGGTAGCGGGCATTTACAACTCGGCCGGCACGCTGGTAAGCAGCCGCTCAGGCACCGGTACGCTCACCGGCACCTACACGCCCACGGCCGATGGTTGGCTAACCATCCGGGCCCGCCAGAACGCTACTACCAACCCCGCTCAGAAGGCGTTCATTAAGGTGACGTACACGGCGCCGGCTACCATCAACACGGCTACCGCGGCGCGTGGTACCGCCGGCAGCATTGAGGCAGCCCCAGCGTTGGCTAACAACCTGGAGATTTACCCCAACCCCGCTGCCGCCGACCACATCGAGGTAACGATGACCACCGGCACCGAGCAAGACGTGAGCCTGCGCGTGCTCGACGTAACCGGCCGCCTGGTGCACCAGCAGGGCATGAAGCTGTACCCCGGCTCAAACACCACCCGCGTGCTACCCACCAAACAGCTGTCCGGCGGGCTGTACACCATTACGGTACCCGAGCTGAAGATTACGCGCAAGTTGGTAGTGAAGTAACTGCTGCCCACCGCTAAGCAAAAGCCCCAACCACGCTGGTTGGGGCTTTTTTTGCGTGCTTCTATCATCAGCAAGCCCAATGCTGCAGCCCGGCCATAGCCCTAGGTGCGCAGGTGCCGTAACAGGCAAAGCACCTAGGCGGGTTGCAACCACCGCGGAGTTCGGCTTGTTGTACCCCGAATATCCTTGCAGCCGCGCGGTAGTGCAGCCCTGTCCCGCGGGCTTTTCCGTTGTACTTTTGCGCCCCCGGCGCTTCAGCTCCTTTAGCTGAGCTGCGTTCTGAGCACTCCTATGGCCAAAGTTTCCATCAACCTAATGACCGGCTCTCTTCAGCAGGAAGAGATTATCGTCGGCATCGACTTAGGTACTACCAATAGCCTTGTTGCGTACATCCACCCCGAGTCGCGGCAACCCATTGCCATCAACGACCAGGGCCGCGGCACCATCGTGCCGTCGGTGGTGCACTTTCCGGCCGATGGCTCGGCGCCCGTGGTGGGCAACGATGCCAAAGGCTACTTCGAAACCGACCCCGAGCGCACTATTTATTCGGTGAAGCGCCTGCTCGGCAAATCGTACCGCGACCTAGGCAACCACGCCGGTGAGCTGGGCTACAAGGTTATCGACGACGATACCGAAGGTTTGGTGAAGATTCGGGTGCAAGACCGCTTCTACTCCCCCATCGAGCTGTCGGCCGAAATCCTGAAAGAGCTGCGCGCCCGCGCCGAGCACGCGCTCAAAACGCCCGTCAACAAGGCCGTAATTACCGTTCCGGCTTACTTCAACGACTCGCAGCGCCAAGCCACGCGCGATGCCGGCCGCCTGGCCGGGCTGGAGGTGCTGCGCATTGTAAACGAGCCTACGGCGGCGGCCTTGGCTTATGGCATTGGCCTTTCGCCCGAGGAGGAGAAAACCGTGGCCGTGTACGACCTAGGCGGCGGCACCTTCGACATCAGCATTCTGAGCCTACACCAAGGCATTTTTGAGGTACTGAGCACCAACGGCGACACCTACCTAGGCGGCGACGATTTCGACCGCGTGGTGGTAAACCATTGGGTGCACCGCCACGAGCTGCAAAGCGCTGTGCTCGAAGATCCGCTCCTGAAGCAGCGCCTGCGCCTGATGGCCGAGCAAGCCAAGCGCCACCTCAGCCAGGAAGAAGTATTTGGCGCCGCGCTCAATAGCGAAGTAAACCTCACGCTGACCCGCGCCGAGTTCAACCAACTGATTCAGCCGCTGGTGGCGCGCACCATCGATTCGTGCCGCCAGGCCCTGGCCGATGCCAAGCTCACAGTCGATAAGCTCGATGCGGTGCTGCTGGTAGGCGGCTCTACGCGCGTGCCGCTGGTGTTCGATAGCGTGTCGGAGTTCTTCGGGCAGCAAGCCAACAACTCGCTCAACCCCGACGAGGTAGTGGCCCTAGGTGCCGGCATTCAGGCCGACATCTTGGCTGGCAACCGCCGCGACATTCTGTTGCTCGACGTAACACCGCTGACCCTAGGTATCGAAACCATGGGCGGGCTGATGGACCCCATCATTCCGCGCAACTCCAAGATTCCGACCAAAGCCGGCCGCCAGTATACCACTTCTGTCGACGGGCAGGTAAACATGAAGATTTCGGTGTTCCAGGGCGAACGTGACTTGGTGCGCGAAAACCGCAAGCTGGCCGAGTTCGATTTGCGCGGTATTCCGGCCATGCCCGCCGGCCTGCCTAAAATCGACGTGAACTTTATCCTCAACGCCGATGGCATTTTGAAGGTAGAGGCTATTGAGCTGCGTTCGGGCATCCAACAAAGCATCGAGGTGAAGCCCCAGTACGGCCTCACCGACGAGCAAGTGGAGCAAATGCTGATCGATTCGCTTACGCACGCCAAAGACGACGTAGCGGCACGCATGGTTATCGAGGCCCGTACCGCCGCCGAGCAAATGCTGTATCAGGTTGATCGGTTTGTGCACAACAACGGCCAGCACCTTACCGAGGTTGAAATCACTCAAACGCGCCAGAAAGCCGACGTCCTGCGCTCGGTGCTTGGCTCGGGCGATAAAGACGCCATCTACCGCGCCGTTGATGAACTCGAGGAGCTTACCAGCCCCTTCGCCGAACGCGTGATGCAGATCAGCATCAAGCAGGCTATGTCCGGTAAGAAGATCATCTAACCTCCGGCTTGTACTCTCTGCCCGCGGGGCCGCAGCACGATTGCTGCGGCCCCGCGGCGCTTTAGGAAAGCTTCTGCCGCCGCTGGGCCTGCGCTTGTACCAGTGTTTGGTTGGCTGCTACCATTTGCACGATTTCCGCCACGCGCCGCGTCCGCGTTTCGGGGCGCTTAGCGCTGAGCAACCACTGCAACAGCATTTTTCGGTTGCTGGGGCTAAAGGCTTCGAAGTTGCGACGAGCCGCGTCGTGAGCGGCCAGCGCATCGGCCAAATCAGCAGGCACTTCCAGGTTTTCCGAGGAGTCGATGGACGTCCAGCTGCCGTTTTGCTTCGCGACTTCGATGGCCTCCAGCCCCGCCGGGCGCATCAACCCCTCGGCGCTTAGCCGCTCGATGTACTGCTTGTTGATTTTTGACCACACGCTGCGCGGCTTGCGGGGCGTAAACACTTGCTTGTAGCGGTACTCGTCGATGGTATTGGCTTTGGAGTCTATCCAGCCAAAGCACAACGCCTCTTGCACGGCCTCAGCCCAGCTGAGGCTGGGTTGCCCGCTGCTTTTCTTGTAGTATACCAACCACACGCCGGGTGCAGTGGCGTGGTTAGCTTCCAGCCATTGCCGCCACTCCTGGCGGCTGGCCACGCATAGCTCCGGTAGTGCGGCTAAATTGGTTTTTGCCATGGCGGTGCGGCAGGGTGTGGTTGCTAAGCTACAACTTAGCCGTACGCATGGTGTTTGTACGGACGCTACATTCGCTCCATGAACCCGCACCTCGCCCGCCTCTGCCAACTTGCTCAGCAACCTAGCCGCCGCATCATCGGCCTAATGTCGGGCACTTCGCTCGATGGCCTCGATGTGGCGCTTTGCCGCCTCGAGGGCAGCGGACCGGCCACGCGCCTAACGCTGGTGCAGTTTGCCACTGTACCATACACCGATGATGTTCGCACGCGTATTCGGCGGGTATTTGCGCGGGCCGAGGTGTCGCTGGAAGAGCTAACGCTGCTGAACGCCTGGCTGGGCACCTTGCACGGTCAGCTGGTGCTTGAATGCCTGCACAGCTGGGGCATCAGTCCCGCCGAAGTGGACGCCGTAGCCAGCCATGGCCAAACCGTGTACCATGCGCCCGAGCACCAACACCAACGGCACGAGTACCCCCACAACGCCACCCTGCAGCTTGCCGACGGTGACCACGTGGCCGTGCGTACCGGCATTATCACGCTCAGCGACTTTCGCCAGAAACACGTAGCCGCCGGTGGCGAAGGTGCGCCGTTGGCCGTGTACGGCGACTATCTGCTCTTCTCGAGTTCTTCCGAAGATCGGCTGTTGCTGAACCTAGGCGGCATTGCCAACTTCACCTACCTCCCCGCCTCGCTCGATGCCGCCGCCGTGTTCAGTACCGATGTGGGCCCCGGCAACACACTGCTCGATGCCTTCGTGCGCGAGCTGTACCCCGAGCACAGCTACGACCCCGATGGGCGTTTTGCCGCCGCTGGTACCAGCAACGCCGAACTGCTGCAGGCTTTGCTCGATCATTCTTTTTTCGCGGCTGAGCTCCCCAAAACCACGGGCCCTGAGCTCTTCAACCCTACGTATGTGCGGGCGGCCCAGCAACGCAGCAGTACAACCGCCCTCTCCCCTACTGATTTATTGGCCACGCTCACCGAATTCAGCGCCGAAGGCATTACCCGTGCGGCCCAGCAAGCTTTCGGCCCCGAGCCAAGGGCGGCGGTATACGCCAGCGGCGGGGGCATGCACAACCCCACGCTCATGGCTGCTATCAAGCGTCGCCTGCCCCGCTGCCGTTTTTCTGATACGCAACACCTAGGCGTAGCTCCCGATGCCAAGGAAGCTGTGTTGTTTGCCGTACTGGCCAATGAAACACTTGCCGGCTCAGGCGTAGCTATGGGTTCGGGCCGACAGCGTGTGCCGGCTGTGCACATGGGTAAAATTTCGCTGCCGAGCTAGCTGCACCGCTAGCGGCTGGCAGCAACTACCTAGGGCTGGCCGACGAGCTTTCGGCCACGGCTGGCACCATCCTGAACTCTAACACGCCCGTCGCGGCCGAGTCCCGAAACGATACGTCGAGCTGTTGGGGCGCTTTCACCAACGAGTCGCTCTTGAAGGTAAACGCATAAAACCAACGCACCTGGTCGTTCTCGCCAATGCGCAGCCCTAGGCGGTACAAATCGATACGAGCACCTCGCTGCTGTCCCTGCAGGTAAATGGGTTCAGCTGCCACTCGAAAACGCGCCGGGCTTACTCCGGCTTTCACTTCGGGTGCCAGCATTTGGTACGCTTTGTCGTACTCGCCACTCAACACCGCGAACAAAAAGCGGCGGGCTATCTGCAATTGCGACGGCCCAGCCCACGCTGCCGTACTTATCAGTAGCAGCACAACTGTTATCCAGCGCCGTAAGTGTGGCTTCGTGTAGGTAGGCTGCTTCATATTCTACTCTAACGCAATAGCTGTGCCTAAGAGCTGCCGGTGGCCTTGCTTGCAGTACCAGTTTAAAAACAAAAAAGCACGGCTCCACACCGTGCTTCACATACTGTACGCTGGCCCTAGGTTTATTCTTCCTCCTGCGGAACCAGCACAAACACATCCTCGCCGGGGCGCTTCATTACGTATTTTTCGCGGGCAAATTTCTCAAGCATTTCGGGGCTGCTGAGCAGTTCGGCGCGGTCTTTCTTAACCTCTGCAATTTTGCCGGTGTAGTACTCCTTTTGCACTTGCAGTTCGCGCCACTTGTCGTACATCTCGTACTGCTTCAGCAAGTCGTTCGCATCAAAAAGCGTCATCCATACCAAGAAGGTCATCCCGGTAAGGAAGTAGAAGCTGCGCAAGAAGCGCGGTACACGGTCGAACACTTCGGGTAGAGCCATACTTCAAAGATAAATGCTGTGCTAGCTGCTTCCGTGGCTATGCTTGATTATTTAGCTCTTGCTCCTCGCTCGGGCGCAAACCACCTAAGTGCCAAAACAACGAAGCCGCAGTTCCCGATGGAGCTGCGGCTTCGTGCCAGCCCAAGCGGGCCGTAGGTGCAATTACATGTTGCGGCCGGGGTAGTAGGCTACCTCGCCCAGTTCCTGCTCAATGCGCAGCAACTGGTTGTACTTGGCCATACGGTCGGAGCGCGACATCGAACCGGTCTTGATCTGGCCAGTGTTTAGCGCCACGGCTAGGTCGGCGATGGTGTTGTCCTCGGTCTCGCCCGAACGGTGCGACATGATGCTCTTGTACTGGTGACGGCGGCCCAGGTTAATGGCGTCGATGGTTTCGGTGAGCGAGCCAATTTGGTTAACCTTGATCAGGATAGCGTTGGCCACACCCTTCTCAATGCCTTCCTGAATGCGCTTCACATTCGTCACGAACAGGTCGTCGCCTACAAGCTGCACGTTGTTGCCTACTTCGTCGGTCAGCTGCTTCCAGCCAGCCCAGTCATCTTCGTCGAGGCCATCCTCAATGCTGATGATCGGGTAGCGGCGCGTCCAGTCAGCCCAGTACGAAGCCATTTCCGACGACGTCAGCTTATCGCCGGTGCTCTTCTTAAAGTGGTAGTGACCATCGGAATAGAACTCCGAAGCAGCCGCGTCAAGGGCAATCATCACGTCGTCGCCGGGCTTGTAGCCAGCAGCCTCGATGGCCTGCAGTACCACCTCGATAGCTGCTTCGTTCGACTTGATATTCGGTGCAAAGCCGCCTTCGTCGCCCACGTTGGTGCTCAGGCCTTGCTTCTTGAGCACGTTCTTCAGGTTGTGGAAGATTTCCGAACCCCAGCGCAGCGCTTCAGTGAAGGATTCAGCACCTACCGGCATAACCATGAACTCCTGGAAGTCGATGCTGTTGTCGGCATGCGAACCACCGTTCAGAATGTTCATCATCGGCACCGGCAGCGTCGAGGCGTTTACACCACCCACGTAGCGGTACAGTGGCATACCTGCCTCCTGGGCAGCGGCCCGGGCAATTGCCAACGACACACCCAGGATAGCATTAGCACCTAGGTTAGCTTTGTTCGGCGTGCCATCAAGCTCTAGCATGATCTTGTCGAGCAGGCTTTGCTCGTATACCGACAAGCCTACTAACTCTTCGGCAATCTTGCTGTTGACGTTTTCAACCGCTCCCAGCACGCCTTTGCCCATGTACTTCGACTTATCGTCGTCGCGCAGCTCCACAGCTTCGTGCTTGCCCGTCGAAGCACCCGATGGCACCGCAGCACGGCCTACTACGCCGTTATCGGTGGTCACGTCTACTTCCACAGTCGGGTTACCGCGCGAGTCGAAGATTTGCCGGGCGTTGATGGCGGCGATAATGCTCATATCGAGGAAAGGTGAAAGGTGAAAAGGTATTGGAACAGTTTCCCACAGGCAGCTACAACTGTAGCGCGCATACTTACGGGGCAGCAAGGTACTCAATTCACTTTTTGCCGCCTGTACTTTGCCGAGTATAGCTTACCACTTAGGGCAAAAGAAAAGGGCACCCTGCTTAGGGTGCCCTTTTCTTTTGAGTGGCTTTGCTTACGAAGCAGCTTCTTCGGTCGAAGCAGCGTCGGCAGCCGGAGCCTCCGGAGCAGGAGTAGCTTCGGTGGTAGCAGCAGGAGCTGCAGCACCTTCGGCTTTCTTGCCACCGCGGCGCGAACGACGAGTAGTCGTTTTAGCAGCGCCAGCATTCTTGGCTTCCAGCAGGGTTTCGTTGTAGTCTACCAGCTCGATGATGCACATATCAGCGTTGTCACCAGCACGGCCAGCACTCAGCTTGATGATGCGGGTGTAGCCACCGGGACGGTTGGCAATTTTGCCAGCCACTTCACCAAACAGCTCCTTGATCGACTCTTTGTTCTGCAACTCGGCGAATACCATACGGCGCGAGTGCGTCGTATCTTCTTTCGAGCGGGTCAGCAGCGGCTCAACGTACTTACGCAGTTCCTTAGCCTTAGCAGTGGTCGTCGTGATGCGCTTGTGCAGGATCAGCGACGAAGCCATGTTCGACAGCATTGCACCGCGGTGAGCGGTGGTACGGCCGAGGTGGTTGTCTTTTTTACCGTGTCTCATCGGACAATTAAGAAATAAAAGTGATGTGCTTGCGGGCGGCGACCACGGCGGGCCTGAACCTCATTTGAACCGCCGCCCCTAGGGCACACTAAAAATGGAAGACTATTCTTCGTCGAGGCGGAAACGCGCCACGTCCATACCAAAGTGGAGGCCTTTTTCCTCAACGAGGTTCTCCAATTCGGTCAGCGACTTCTTACCGAAGTTGCGGAATTTCATCATGTCGGCGAGGTCCAGCTGTACCAGGTCACCGAGGGTTTTGATGTCGGCAGCCTTCAAGCAGTTGTACGCACGTACCGACAGGTCCATGTCCTGCAGCGGGGTCTTCAGGACCTTACGCATGTGCAGCGTCTCTTCGTCCACGCTGGTCTCCTCTTCGGCTTTTGCCGTTTCGAAGGTCATCGTGTTGTCCGAGAACAACATGAAGTGTTGGATCAGGATATTGGCAGCACCTTTCAGTGCATCCTCCGGGTGAATTGAGCCATCCGTGTGAATCTCGAGCAGCAACTTCTCGTAGTCGGTCTTCTGCTCCACACGGGTGTTCTCGATGCTGTACTTCACATTCTTAATCGGTGTGAAGATGGCATCGATAGCAATCTGACCAAATACTTGGTCAGCCGGCTTGTTCTCCTCGGCGGGTACGTAGCCACGGCCCTTCTGAACCGTAAACTCGAACTCCAGCGAGGTGCTCGGGTCAATGTTGCAAATCACCAGCTCCGGGTTCAGCACCTGGAAACCGTTGGTGAATTTGTTGATATCACCGGCAGAGAAGGATTCTTGGCCGCTGATGCGAACCGTGATTTTGTCTTCGATGACATCGTTGATCTTCTTGAACCGAACCTGCTTCAGGTTCAAGATGATTTCCGACATGTCTTCGATGACACCCTCAATGGTCTGAAACTCGTGCAGCACGTTGCTCGTGCGGACCGAGGTAATCGCGTACCCCTCGAGCGACGACAGCAGAATGCGACGTAGCGCGTTGCCGATCGTCACGCCGTAACCCTTCTCCAGCGGTTTGAACTCAAACGTTCCGTAGAAGTCGTCGGATTTCTCCATTACGACCTTCTCCGGCATTTGAAAAGCGAGAATTGACATAGATGCGGATGTAAGGGATTTGGAAGGAAAGAAGAAACCATACAGGAGCCGGCTGCTGCCCAAGATAAATCTCAGGCAGCAGCCGGCTCTCCGTTAGGATTACTTCGAATACAGCTCGACGATCAGCTGCTCCTCGATTTTCTCGGGAATCTGGTCGCGCTGGGGAGTCGAGATTACCTTACCGGCAAACTCTTTTGCATCCCACTCCAGCCAGCCGAACTGACGGGCGTTGCGAACAGCTAGGCTATTCACGATAGCCTCCAGCGACTTCGATTTTTCGCGAACAGCCACAATCGAACCCGGCTTAACGTGGTACGAAGCGATGTTTACAACCTCACCGTCAACGGTGATGTGCTTGTGCGAAACGAGCTGACGAGCAGCGCGGCGGGTTGGAGCAATGCCCAGACGGTACACCACGTTGTCCAGACGCTGCTCGAGGTAGGCCAGCAGGTTTTCACCGGTGATACCCGGCTTACCAGCAGCTTTGTCGAACAGGTTGGCGAACTGCTTTTCCAGTACCCCGTAGAGGTACTTAACTTTTTGCTTTTCCATCAGCTGCACGGCGTATTCCGACTGCTTCTTGCGGCGGCCGCGGCCGTGCTGGCCCGGAGGATATGCTTTCTTGGTGAGTGCCTTGCTCGGGCCGAAAATGGCTTCCCCGAAGCGACGGGCAACCTTGGTTTTAGGGCCGGTATAACGTGCCATTCTAAAGAGGTGATTTTTCTGAAGAGAAAAGAAAACTGCCTGGCTTCACTAGCTCCCTCACGGGGCGACAGAAGCCACGCGTCTGCCGTTACTCAGACGCGGCGACGTTTGGGCGGACGGCAGCCGTTGTGCGGCAGCGGAGTCACGTCGCGGATGGTCGTCACCTCAATGCCCATGTTCTGGAATGCACGGATGGCCGATTCGCGGCCAGCACCCGGACCCTTCACGAACACTTCGCACTTGCGCATGCCTAGGTCATAGGCAACTTTACCGCAATCCTGAGCAGCGGTTTGGGCAGCGTAGGGCGTGTTCTTCTTCGAACCACGGAAACCCATTTTGCCGGCCGAAGCCCACGAAATCACCTGGCCGTTGTTGTTCGTAACCGAGATGATGATGTTGTTGAACGAAGCCTTGATGTGCACCTGACCGGTTGCTTCAACCTGGACGATGCGCTTCTTGGCTTTGTCTTTTCTTTTTTGTGCCATTTGGTTATCGCAAAAAAGAGCGGAAGGTGTTGGCAGCAGTGGATTAATGAGAAGGCCCGCTGCCGATTCCCGCTAAGATTTATTTAGTAGCCTTCTTCTTGCCGGCAACGGTCTTCCGTTTGCCTTTGCGGGTGCGCGAATTGTTCTTCGTACGCTGACCCCGAACCGGAAGCCCTTTGCGGTGACGAAGACCACGGTAGCAACCGATGTCCATCAAACGCTTGATGTTGAGCTGTACTTCCGAGCGCAGCACACCTTCGGTTTTGTATTCCGAAGCAATGATGCTACGGATTTCACCCGATTCGGCTTCCGTCCACTCGCTTACCTTCTTGTTCAGGTCAACACCTGCTTTCGTCAGGATAGCGGCAGCCGAAGAACGACCGATACCAAAGATGTAAGTGAGGGCGATTTCGCCGCGCTTTTTGTCCGGGATGTCTACCCCTGCAATACGTGCCATGTTCTTCTATTGCTTGTGTTGCTTAACCCTGACGCTGCTTGTAGCGGGGGTTCTTCTTGTTGATCACGTAAAGCTTCCCTTTACGGCGGATCACTTTGCAGTCGGCACTGCGCTTTTTAACCGATGCTTTGACTTTCATGTCCGGGGGTTATTTGTAACGGTAAACTATTCGGCCCTTCGACAGATCGTAGGGCGACATTTCGAGCTTCACCTTATCGCCAGGCAGAATCTTGATGTAGTGCATGCGCATTTTACCGGAAATGTGCGCAATTACCTGGTGCCCGTTTTCCAGCTCCACACGGAACATGGCGTTAGACAAAGCTTCCAGGATGGTACCGTCCTGCTCAATCGATGATTGTTTGGCCATAAGGCTGCGAGGTCTGCTGTAACGCTTTTTCTATGTATGCGAAAGAGGTTAAAATCTCCGCTTTATTTTGGCGAACCACCACGGTATGCTCGAAGTGCGCCGAGGGCTGCCGGTCTTTGGTTCGGATTGTCCAGCCATCCTTTTCCTGCACCACGAACTTGGTTCCAAGATTCACCATTGGCTCAATGGCGATAACCAACCCGCTTTGCAGTTTAAGGCCAGCACCACGCTTACCGTAGTTAGGTACTTCCGGACGCTCGTGCAGGCTCTTACCAATGCCGTGTCCAACAAGTTCCCTCACTACTGAAAAGCCACGCTTTTCCACGTAGTTCTGGATAGCGTAGCCGACATCACCCATTCGGTTGCCAGCTACTGCCTGCTCAATGCCCTCGTACAATGATTGTCTAGTAGCTTCGAGCAGGGCCGTTACTTCCGGTTTCACCTCCCCCACTGGGTAGGTATAAGCGCTGTCACTATGGTAGCCGTTAAGCTTTACGCCACAGTCTACCGAAATGACATCGCCACTCTTGAGCACGTGGTCACCTGGGAAGCCATGCACAACAACCGAATTCGGCGAAATACATAAGCTAAACGGGAAACCATTATACCCCTTAAAAGAAGGTTGCGCGCCGTGGTCCCGAATGAATTCCTCCGCGCGACGATCCAGTTCTCGCGTTGTAATTCCTTCGCGGATCATGCCCGCAACTTCCCCATGAGCTCGAGCCAGCACATTCGCGCTGGCTCGAATCATATCGATTTCTTCTTCGGTCTTGTAAAGTATCATGCTTAGGAGGCCAACGCAATGTTTTGCGTGCGGCCTTTCAGCTTGCCAGTCTTCATCATGCCGTCATAGTGGCGCATGAGCAGATAGCTTTCTATCTGGTTCATGGTATCAAGTACAACGCCTACCATAATGATAAGAGAAGTACCGCCGTAAAAAGCAGAGAAAGGGCGAGTGACTCCGAACAACAAGGCAATGGCCGGAAAGATTGCAATCAGGGCCAAAGCCAAAGCACCTGGAAGCGTGATGTGGGTTAAAACCTCATCAATATATTCGGAGGTGGCATCACCAGGCTTTACACCCGGAACGAAACCACCACTACGCTTCAGATCGTCAGCAATCTGCTTAGGATTGACACTTATGGCCGTGTAGAAGTAAGTAAAAAGGATAATTAGAATCCCAAACACCAAATTGTACTGCCATGAAGTATAGTCCGAGAACTTCTGACCAATGTAGTTTGCAGTGTCACTATCCTGCTGCCAAGCGGAAGCAACAATCGCCGGGATAAACATCAACGACTGAGCGAAGATGATAGGCATTACACCCGCGGCATTCACTTTTAATGGAATGAATTGTCGCTGAGCGTTCAACTGGCTTACACCTCCCACTTGCTTTGCGTATTGTACTGGAATGCGGCGTACGGCTTGAGTGAGGATGATAACACCCATTACTACAAAGAAAAGTACGGCAAGCTCTATCAAGAAGATCAATGAGCCCCGCATGCCTTTCGCTGCAGCTTCACCCAAGATTGCTCCTGGAAAACGGGAAACGATACCGATCATAATGATCATAGATATACCGTTCCCAATTCCCTTGTCCGTAATCTTTTCGCCAAGCCACATGCAGAAGAGAGTACCAGCGGTCAGAATAATCATTGTCGATACCGTGAAAAACATTCCCGGGTTGACAAGCGCATCCTGATTGATGGTAGCAATGAAGCCAATAGACTGAGCCATCACGATAGGAATCGTGAGTAGTCGAGTGTACTGGTTTATCTTTTTGCGACCAGACTCTCCTTCCTTCTGCAGCTTTTGAAAGTAAGGCACTGCGATGGTTAGCAATTGCAGTACAATCGAAGCAGAGATGTAAGGCATGATGCCTAACGCAAAAATTGAAGCGTGGCTGAACGCCCCTCCTAGCAAGGTATCGAGTATGCCGAAAATCCCGCCCGATTTATTATCGAGACGGGACGGATCAACGCCCGGCAGCACAACGTAAGAACCTAGCCGGTAAATGGCGATGAAAAAAAGCGTATTGAGAATCCGCGTACGCAGATCCTCAATCGCAAAAATGTTCTTAATCGTCGTGATAAACTTGTTCATCGCCGGCGAGCTTAGCTTAGAGGGTCACAGCTTTGCCACCTGCTTTCTCAATAGCTTCGATAGCCGATTGAGAGAAAGCATGGGCATGTACTTCCAGCGCAGCGTTCAGTTCGCCACGGCCCAGAACTTTAATCTTGGCGTTTTTGGACACCAGACCATTCGATACGAAGTAAGCTACATCCATCGTGGTTGCTTGAGACTTTTCGTTCAAGCCTTGGAGCACATCAAGGTTAATTGCCTTGTACTCTACACGATTGATGTTTTTGAAGCCAAACTTCGGCACACGACGCTGCAGGGGCATTTGGCCACCTTCAAAGCCGATTTTCTTCGAGAAGCCCGAACGCGACTTGGCACCCTTGTGGCCACGGGTCGACGTGCCGCCACGAGTAGAGCCTTCACCACGGCCGAGACGCTTGTTGTTGCGTACCGAGCCTTCAGCGGGCTTAAGATTGCTGAGATTCATGATGGAGGTAAGTTCTACAGTTCGGTTACTTCTACCAGGTGGCCAACTTTGGCTACCATGCCGGCAATGGCGGGGGTATTTTCAACCTCACGCACTGCGCCGATTTTGGTCAGGCCTAGGGCCTGCATGGTGCGCTTCTGACGCTCGGGGCGGTCAATTACGCTGCGCACTTGCTTGATTTGGATCCGTGCCATCGTCGCTTAGCCGTTAAATACTTTAGCGAGAGAGATGCCGCGTTGTTGTGCAATTTGCATCGGGTCGCGCATCTTGTTCAGAGCGTCGAAGGTAGCCTTAACCACGTTATGGGGGTTCGACGAGCCTTTCGACTTAGCCAATACGTCCTTAATGCCAGCGCTTTCGAATACCGCGCGCATGGCACCACCAGCAATTACGCCGGTACCGGCAGCAGCCGGCTGTACCAGCACATAACCACCTGAGTACTTGCCTTCCATCACGTGGGGAACGGTGTGCTTATACAGCGGCACCTTCACCAAGTTCTTCTTGGCATCGTCGATGGCCTTGGCAATGGCGTCGGTTACTTCATTGGCTTTACCGAGGCCGTAGCCTACAGTACCAGCACCGTCACCTACTACTACGATGGCCGAGAAGCTGAAGCGACGACCACCTTTTACCACCTTCGCTACGCGGTTGATGGCAACTACTTTTTCCTTCAGGTCAGACTCTGCGGTCTTAGCCGTGGGTTTATTTTGCTCGCGCATAGCTTAGAAATTCAGGCCGCCTTCGCGGGCACCTTCTGCCAATGATTTAACACGACCGTGGTAGAGGTAACCCGAGCGGTCGAACACTACCGACGTGATGCCGGCAGCCGTGGCCCGCGAGGCCAACTCCTTGCCAACGGCTGCAGCCGTGGCTACCGGCGAGTCGCCAGCCGTTACGTTCTTCGACGAAGCGGCTACCAGCGTGCGGCCAGCAGTGTCGTCGATGATCTGGGCATAAATGCCCTTGTTGCTGCGGAACACCGACAGGCGGGGGCGCTCAGCGGTACCCGACACTTTCGTGCGGATGTGGCGCTTGATCCGGAGTCTTCTCTCAGTTTTATTAAAAGCCATGATGCTCGGTTATTTCGAGGCAGTCTTACCAGCCTTACGACGAATCTGCTCACCAACGAAGCGCACACCTTTGCCTTTGTAAGGCTCAACCTTGCGCAGCGAACGGATCTTAGCAGCCACCTGGCCGATGAGTTCTTTGTCGATGCTGGTCAGGGTGATGATTGGGTTCTTACCTTTTTCGGTAACAGCAGTAGCGGTTACTTCTTTAGGCAGCGCCAGGAAGATGTTGTGCGAGTAGCCCAAGGCCAGCTCCAGCGTCGAGCCGGTAGCGGTAGCCTTGAAACCTACGCCCACCAGTTCCAGCTGGTGCGTGTAGCCGGTGCTTACGCCGGTTACCATGTTGTTGAGCAGGGCGCGGTAGAGGCCGTGCATGGCCTTGTGACGCTTTTGCTCGGTAGGACGTTCTACGACTACGGTGTTGTCTTCGGAGCGTACCGTGATGTCGCGGTCGACAGCGGTCTTCAGTTCCCCTTTGGGGCCCTTAACCGTGATGGTGTTGTCGTTATCAACCGATACCTGCACGCCCGAGGGCAGGCTGATCGGGAGTTTACCAATGCGGGACATATTGTCGGGAGTTTACTGCTGCGTTGAGCTTAGTACACGTAGCACAGCACCTCGCCGCCTACGTTCTGGGTGCGAGCTTCCTTCTCCGTCATTACCCCTTTCGAGGTAGACAGGATGGCAATGCCCAGACCGCTCAGCACGCGCGGCAGGTTTTCAACGTGGGCGTACGTACGCAGGCCCGGGGTGCTGATCCGCTGCAGCTTCTGGATGGCGGGCTTCTTGGTCACGGGGTGGTACTTCAGCGCGATTTTGATCGTGCCTTGTACTGCCGAGTCATCAAAACGGTAGCTCTGAATGTACCCTTTCTCGTAGAGCACTTTCGTGATTTCCTTTTTGATTTTGTTAGCCGGAATTTCTACTACCCGGTGGTTGGCCTTGATGGCGTTGCGCACCCGGGTCAGGTAGTCGGCAATCGGATCTGTGTTCATTTGGATGATTTGAAGGGCACCCCGTGGTTAAGGGAACCGCAAAGGTAGGAAAATTTCGCAGCCATAGTTTTCCTATGACGGCGAAATCCTCGATTAAGACTACTTGACATCCACAGCGTTTCCGCCGCAGCCAATGGTTTCTTGTGGCAACCTGCCAAATGGTGTGTGGGGCGTCCCCCACTGCCCTAGAGCATTTATGGGGTGCAAAGATACGTAAATGCTTAACACAAAAGCAATAGGCACAAACAGTTAATTGGCTAAAGGTTCAAACAGAGTCAATCGTAATATCCCCTAGCAAATACAATGACTGTTTCTGGCTTCTTATGCTTCTCATAATATGCTCCTACACCATACTGATAAGAAGTGTAGCCGCTTGCGTCTCTATCCAATTCTTGATCCGTATTGAAGAAGGCAGTTGCTTCTTTCTTGGATAGCTCCAGTAGCTGTACCCCATTCAAGGAAACATGAGCTGGACCAGTAAACTCTACTGCAACGCACTTCTGATCAGTATCATAAATCACAAATAACCCTAGTGGGTTATAGAAGTCAGTATCTTCTTCTCCACCTCGTAGAAACTGCTCAGGTTCGTATTCGAACAATGCTCGTATGTCCGAGCGAGTCAGACCAAACAACACAGGTCCTGCCGAAGTGTGAGGTGTGATAATAAATTCCAGCATGCTGCAATATGCAAGTGTTGTGGTAAGGCTAGGAGCAGATCGATATTAAAAGAAAACTGCTCAGCCAAAACTCCCGAGAGAGTTTCAGCTGAGCAGTTTTGCTTAGCGTTGCGGTGGTAGCGAACTACCAGCTAGCTTTCGTTACGCCGGGAATTTTGCCGGCCGAAGCCATTTCCCGGAACGTTACGCGGCTGATGCCAAACTTGCGCATGTAGCCACGCGGACGGCCGGTCAGTTTGCAGCGGTTGTGCAGACGTACGGGCGAAGCGTTGCGGGGCAGCTTGTCCAGACCTTCGTAGTCGCCAGCAGCCTTAAGAGCTTTGCGCTTCTCAGCGTAACGAGCCACAAGGGCTTCCCGCTTCCGCTCTCTTGCTTTGATGGATTCTTTAGCCATTTGTCAGCTTATTTCTTAGCGTTAGCAAACGGCATACCGAAGGCGCGTAGCAGTTCGTAGCTCTGCTCGTCATTCTCGGCCGTCGTCACGAAGGTGATATCCATACCGGCAATCTCTTTGATCTTGTCGATTGAGATTTCCGGGAAGATGATTTGCTCTTTGATGCCGAGGGTGTAGTTACCACGGCCGTCGAAGCCTTTATCGCTGATACCTTTAAAATCGCGTACGCGAGGTAGAGCAACAGTCAACAGACGATCTAGGAACTCGTACATCTGATTGCCGCGTAAGGTTACGCGAGCACCGATTGGCATACCCTCGCGCAGTTTGAAGTTCGAAACCGAACGCTTTGCGATGGTTGGAACGGCCTTCTGACCAGTAATGGTCGTCAGCTCATCCACGCCATTGTCTACGAGCTTTTTGTCGGCTACAGCTTTACCGATACCGCGGTTGATGCAGATCTTGGTAATGCGCGGCACCTGCATGGTGCTCTTGAATTGGAATTTCTCCTGCAGTTGCTGGCGAATCTCCTTATCGTAAATTTCTTTCAGTCGAGCCATTGTCGGATACTTGATTAGGCGTTAGCCGGGCTAACAAGCTTGACATTGCTGACGTGAATCGGAGCCTCGATCTTCGAGATGCCGCCTTGGGGGTTCTTAGCGCTCGGCTTCGAGTGCTTAGTTACCAGGTTTAGGCCTTCGATAATCACACGCTGGGTCTGGCGGTTTACCGATTTGATAACACCAGTCTTGCCGCGCTCGTCACCGGCGATTACCTGTACGGTATCACCGGTTTTCACGTGCAGCTTCGCGGGCTTTGCTTCTTTGGTTTTCAGTGCCATTAGCTTAGAGAACTTCAGGAGCCAGCGAAACGATCTTCATGAATTGCTTTTCACGCAATTCGCGGGCCACTGGGCCGAAGATACGCGTGCCGCGAGGCTCGTCGTTGTTATTGAGCAACACGGCGGCATTGTCGTCGAAGCGGATGTATGAACCGTCTTTGCGACGTACTTCCTTCTTCGTGCGAACCACCACAGCTTTCGAAACGGCGCCCTTCTTAGCGTTACCCGAAGGAATAGCCGATTTGATAGCCACGACGATCTTATCACCTACCGTAGCATACTTTTTACCCGTGCCACCTAGGACACGAATGCAAAGTACTTCTTTGGCGCCGCTGTTGTCGGCAACCGTCAGACGGGATTCTTGCTGGATCATCTTACTTGGCTCGCTCTACGATTTCTACCAAACGCCACCGCTTGCGCTTGCTTAGCGGACGGGTTTCCATAATGCGCACCGTGTCACCTTCGCCACACTCGTTATTCTCGTCGTGAGCGACGAACTTGGTCGATTTCGACACGAATTTGCCGTAAATCGGGTGCTTCATTTTGCTTTCGACCACAACGGTGATGGTTTTGTCCATCTTGTTGCTTACCACGCGGCCGATACGCTCTTTGCGCAGGTTACGCTCTACCGTAGCGGCGCCCTGCTGTTCTGCGTTGTTTGCCATTGTTTATCAGCGGGGACTACGAGTTTTGCTCCTGCTCGCGACGCTTCAGCTCGGTGAGCAAGCGGGCGATGTTGCGACGACCGTGCTTAATACGGGTCGGATTTTCGAGCGGGGAAATAGCGTGAGCGAAGCGCAAAGTTTGTGCGTTCGACTGCTCCTTGTTGATTTGCTCTTTCAGATCCTCGATCGAAAGGGCACGGATTTCAGCGTTTTTCATTGTGCTTATGCCTCAACGTAGTCGCGACGAACAACAAACTTGGTTCGAACCGGCAACTTCTGAGCCGCCAAACGTAGCGACTCTTGTGCAAGTTCCAGCGAAACACCGTCCGACTCAAACAGAATCGTGCCAGGCTTCACAATGGCCACCCAATACTCGGGCGAGCCTTTACCCTTACCCATACGTACCTCAGCAGGCTTCTTCGTAATGGGCTTGTCTGGGAAGATGCGGATCCATACCTGACCTTCACGCTTCATAGCGCGAGTCATGGCGATACGAGCAGCTTCGATTTGACGCGCGGTAATCCAAGCGGCTTCCAGCGACTTAATGCCAAACGAACCGAAGTCCAGCGAGCTGCCGCGGTAGGCTAGGCCGTTTACGCGGCCCTTCTGCATCTTCCGATACTTGGTTCTTTTCGGTTGTAACATGTTCTAGTTCTCGAAAAAGAATGGAAGGAAGAAGGACTAGCGACGTGGGCCACGGTTTGCACCGCCGCCTTGACCGCCACGATTGCCGCCGCCTTGGCCGCCACGGTTGTTACCGCCGCCAAAACCACCACGTCCCTCGCCGCCACGGCCACCACGGTCGCCGCCACGACCACCACGGTCGCCGCCACGGCCACCACGGTCGCCGCGGTCACCACGCTCACCACGCGGACCTCGGTCGTTGCGGTCGTTGCTGGCAGCACCCTGCTGCTGGCTCAACAACTGGTTAGGCGACAGGTCAGGCTTGCCAAATACTTCACCGCGCATGATCCACACTTTGATGCCAATCTTGCCGTACACCGTCTGAGCTTCAGACAAAGCGTAGTCAATATCAGCACGTAGAGTGTGCAGCGGAGTGCGACCTTCCTTGTACTGTTCTGAACGTGCAATTTCAGCACCGCCGAGGCGGCCGCCGCACTGCACCTTAATACCTTCAGCACCCACGCGGAGTGCGCCCTGAATAGCTTGCTTCATCGCGCGTCGGAACGAGATACGAGCCTGCAGTTGCTGAGCAATGCTCTCACCTACCAGCTTGGCGTCGAGTTCCGGACGCTTAATTTCGAAGATGTTGATCTGAACGTCTTTACTAGTCAGACGCTTCAGTTCATCCTTAATCTTATCTACTTCTTGGCCACCCTTACCAATTACAACGCCCGGACGAGCGGTGTTGATGGTGATGGTGATGCGCTTTAGGGTGCGCTCGATGATAATTTTCGAGATGCCACCCTTCGGGATACGCGCCAGGATGTACTTGCGGATCTTTTCGTCCTCTACCAGCTTGTCGGCAAAATCTTTGCCGCCGTACCAGTTCGAGTCCCAGCCTTTAACGATACCCAGGCGGAGGCCAACCGGATTAACTTTCTGTCCCATGGTAATTATTCGGTGGCGTCAGCCTCGTTTTGGGTGTCAGCTTTCTTGGTCGAACGACGCGCTTTCTTCGGTGCTTCATCAGCAGCCGAAGCAGCGGCTGGAGCAGTCTCCAGCTTAGCAGCGGCATCTTTCAGACCCTGGCGGCTGCCAATGGCTTCCACCTTCGAGTCGATGATAATCGTCACGTGGTTGCTGCGCTTGCGAATACGGTGACCACGACCCTGGGGGGCGGGGCGCAGACGCTTCAGCTGGCGACCTTCGTCGACGAAAATCTCTTTGATATAGAGGTTGGCGTCTTCGATGCGCTCGTCCTCGTTCTTCTGCTGCCAGTTGGCCAGAGCCGATAGGAGCAGTTTCTCGATTTTTTCGGCGCCCGAGTTAGCCTCGAACTTCAACAAGCCCAAGGCACGGGTAACGCTCTTACCGCGTACTAGGCCGGCCACGAGGCGCATCTTGCGCGGCGAGGTCGGTACGTTACGGAGTTTGGCTACTGCTTCCATGTCTTAGCGCTTGCCTTTGTCTTTCTTGGCGATGTGACCACGGAAGTTGCGCGTCGGGGCGAATTCGCCCAGTTTGTGCCCTACCATGTTTTCGGTTACATACACCGGGATGAACTTATTGCCGTTGTGCACAGCGAAGGTGTGCCCTACAAAGTCCGGCGAAATCATCGAGCGGCGCGACCATGTCTTCACCACCGATTTTTTTCCGCTTTCCTCCATCACCTGCACCTTCCGCTCAAGACGGAAGTCGATGTACGGGCCTTTTTTAAGCGAACGTGCCATTACTTCTTGCCTTTACGCGAAACGATGAGGTTCTCAGAGTACTTGTTCTTGTTGCGAGTCTTGGCACCTTTCGCAAGCAGACCTTTACGGCTGCGCGGGTGACCACCGCTTGAGCGGCCTTCGCCACCACCCATTGGGTGGTCAACGGGGTTCATTGCAACACCACGTACGCGCGGACGGTAACCCAACCAACGGTGACGACCGGCTTTGCCAAGACGAACGTTCATGTGGTCAGCGTTCGACACCGTGCCTACGGTAGCCATGCAGGTAACTAGTACCATGCGCATCTCACCAGACGGCAACTTTAGGGTTGCGTACTTGTCTTCGCGAGCAACAAGCTGAGCGTAGGTACCAGCCGAACGTGCCAGAACGGCACCGCCACCAGGCATCAGTTCAATGTTGTGAACGATGGTACCTAGGGGCATATCGCGCAACAGAAGAGCGTTACCTACCTCTGGAGCGGCGCCTGGGCCTGCTACTACGGTAGCGCCTACCTGCAGACCAGCAGGTGCGATGATGTACGCCTTTTCGCCGTCAGCGTAGCTGATCAGTGCGATGCGAGCCGTACGGTTCGGATCGTATTCAATCTCTTTTACCGTAGCGGGCACACCGTGCTTGCTACGTTTGAAATCAATAATACGATACTGTTGCTTGTGACCACCACCGATGTATCGGTTGGTCATTTTTCCGGAGTCATTCCGGCCACCGGATTTTTTCTTGGGTGCCAACAGCGACTTCTCCGGGGTCGACGTGGTAATCTCGTCGAAGCCCGGGGCGATGCGGAAGCGCTGACCCGGTGATGTTGGTCTTAGTTTTTTGAGTGCCATTTTATAGCGAAAATGCTCTAGCGAGGGGCCTCGTTCAGGAATTCAGCTGGACTAAATACCGCTGTAGAAGTCGATAACATCACCATCCTTTACGGTTACGATAGCCTTCTTGCTCGAAGCACGACGGCCGGTAACGGCACCGGTCTTGGTGAAGCGGGACTTGAGTTTGCCCTGGCTGCGGATGGTGCTAATGCCCACCACAGTCACGCCATAGAGCTTCTCGATTTCCTTTTTGATTTCAACCTTATTGGCGGTGCGTTCAACCTCAAAGGCGTACTGGCCTTTTTCGTTCAGCGACGTAGCCTTCTCAGTTACGATGGGCTTCTTGATAATGCTCATTACTCAGCAGCCGTATAAAGTTGGGTGAGCGACTGCAGGCCGTCTTCCGACAGCAGCAGCGTATCCGTGTTCAGCAGATCGTGCGTGTTCAGAGCGTTAGCAGTAGCCACTTTCACCTTCTGTAGGTTACGAGCTGACAGCACCACATTCTTGTCAATCGATCCAGTTACTAGCAAGGTTTTCTTACCAGTGTTCAGGTTGAGGCCGCTGAGAATGTTAACGAAGTCTTTCGTCTTAGGACCTTCGAGCGAGAAGTTCTCAACCAACGCTAGGCGGTTTTCGCGAGCAAGTACCGACAGGGCCGACAAACGAGCCAACTGCTTGGTCTTCTTGTTCACTTTAAAACCGTAGTCACGGGGTTTAGGACCGAATACACGGCCACCACCGATGAACACCGGCGACTTCATCGAACCAGCACGAGCACCGCCGGTGCCTTTCTGCTTCTTTAGTTTTTTGGTGGTGCGGGCAATTTCAGCGCGCTCCTTCGATTTGTGCGTGCCCTGGCGCTGATTAGCGAGGTACAGCTTTACATCAAGGTACATGGCGTGCTCGTTGGGCTCCACGCCGAAAATAGCGTCCGACAGCGTCACCTTACGACCGGTGTCTTCGCCTTTGATCGTCAATACAGAGAGTTCCATCGCGCCTATTTCTCCAGAATCACGTAACCGTTTTTAGCACCGGGAACTGAACCGCTTACGAGGATCAAGTTCTGGTCGCCTACCACGCGCATCACTTTCAGGTTCTGCACTTTTACACGGTCACCGCCCATGCGGCCAGCCATACGCATGCCTTTGAACACGCGCGAGGGCCACGAGCAGGCACCGATCGAACCAGGGTGACGGCCGCGGTTGTGCTGGCCGTGAGTCTGGCCGCCAACACCGGCGAAGTTGTGACGTTTAACAACGCCTTGGAATCCTTTGCCTTTTGAGGTTCCAACTACATCTACGAAGTCGCCTTCGGCAAAGTAGTCTGCATTTACCTCAGCGCCGAGCGTGTACGAAGCCACGTCATCGGTACGGAATTCCACAAGTTTCTTGCGGGGGGTAACACCCGCCTTAGCGAAGTGGCCAGCCAACGGCTTGTTGGTGTTCTTGGCCTTCTTCTCGCCGTAGCCGAGCTGCACAGCAGTGTAGCCGTCGGTCTCGAGCGTTTTCACCTGCGTCACTACGCACGGACCAGCTTGAATGAGCGTGCAAGGCACGTTCCGACCGTCCGCAGTGAAGAGGCTTGTCATACCGATTTTCTTACCGATAATGCCAGGCATTCGAATTGGGGTTTAAAGAAAAGACACAGTGAAAACGCCCGAATAGCGTTTTCGGAAAGGGAGTGCAAAGCTACAATATTGTTAAGACAAAATTGCAACCCCCTTCCAAATAATTTAAGAAGCAGCCGTGTTCACTTTGGCCTCTCTAACAGTTACTTCGCACCATTTCTTCATTCCTACATGCCGTCAAGGCCAAGCCACCAGCACGGAAATGGTCAATTATCTACTTGATGATAAATGAGCAAACAGTGTCTAAGCAGGACGCCATTCCAAACCTTTTCTCACAACAGTCTCTTTGCTGTAAGCAGCAGCACTACTTAGCGGAAGCAGTAAAAAAAACAAGGCGAAAGTCAATCCAGTCTGGGTTTCCAAAGTTGGCTCAACCATAAATGATAGCGTTACAATTATGTATTGCGAAATCAACATGGGTGCGTGCTTACGCCGAGACCACCAAAGGGGATAATAGAAAGCGAGTGTAAATAAAAGCAAGCCTATAGCACCAAAAGAGACTAAATAGAATAAAAACTGATTATGCGGCTGCAAGTGATGCTCCGCATCAATTTGCGGAAAGAATTCACGATATCTAGCAGACATTTCATCACGCAGATCGGCTTTTCCAACCCCTACCAAGGGGTGATCCTCCCATACTCGCAAAGCTGCTTGATAAGAGTACACCCGCCCTACCAAGGAGTAATCGTTTGCTGAACGCGTCTGCTCAACTCGACTAGCATCTTCACGCGTATTACGGTATTTGTTATAAAACGTAGGCAACGCCCAATAGCTAAGCAATGGAGTCAGAGTCAGAACAGCCACCACTGTTGCCACTTTGCGCCAAGCTTTGTGCTTTAGTTGATAACCTAGGCCAAAGATACCTAGCACATAGAAGGCTAGCAGGCCACTACGTACAGCAAGAAGGTGTAGAAAGCCAGCCAGGAATATTGTAGCTATTAAAACCACTTTTCTACGCCATCCCTGAAGAGCTTCTCTATTCAAGAGCACTGCACCCACGGCAATTGAAAGCGCTACTAGTAAGCTGAACCTAATATGATCTGGCACAGTAGGCATCACCTTCGACCTAAGGTAAAGCTCGTTGATATATTCTCTGTTGTACAGATAATATATGGTGCTTCCCACCGCAGATACAGTAGTAAGGCCAAGCAAAAGCTTGTAAAGCCGAGCTAGGTATGCTACAGGTAGAGGTGGTAACACACAAAAGGCAATAGGAAGAATAAGAAACGGCAGCTGTAACACCATGTCGCGCCAGTACTCATGCATATTGCTCCGACTCGTTATCGCTCCAGCAGCGAAATGCATACCGAATATTGCAACAAAGCCTAAATAGACTGGCCATTTAGTTCTTTGCTCTATTTTTTTAAACAGCACGAAATAGGCCAGAGCGGCCACCACTAAACACCCTTGCCCAATGCTGGCCAGTGCACGGAAAAAAGGGATGGTGTAAAGGCCTACAACTACCAACGCACAGCTAATAGCTGCCGCTGCCTGAATCCGGCTCTCGGTTAACCAACTGATATTTTTCGAAGCAGGAGAAATACTCACAGACGTTAAGCACAAACCCGTAGCTGCATGCTTGGGCGAATTGCAAGTTACTTATTTCGGATTTGGCTTTCTGTCATGATTACCTGACAGAAATTTTGCAAAAGATGCAAACCAGCTGTCGAGTACAAATAAAAAGCCCCACTGGTTTTCACCAGTGGGGCTTTTTCGCTGAGAATTAGCACTCAGACTTTGATTTCTACGTCAACGCCGCTCGGCAGTTCGAGTTTCATCAGGGCATCTACCGTCTTCGACGAAGTCGAGTAGATATCCACGAGGCGCTTGTAGGTGCAGAGCTGGAATTGCTCACGCGACTTCTTGTTCACGTGGGGCGAACGGAGAACGGTGAACTTCTCTTTTTCCGTCGGCAAAGGAATCGGGCCGCTTACGATGGCACCCGTTGCTTTCACCGCCTTTACGATCTTCTCCGACGACTTGTCGACGAGGTTATGATCGTAAGACTTCAGTTTGATGCGAATTTTCTGGTTCATGATGTCAGCTTGTGAAAGCAAGTATTACTTACCGCCTTTTACTTTGGCGATGATGCCTTCGGCGAGGTTCTGCGGTACCTGTTCGTAGTGCGAGAAGGTCAGCGAAGCCGAAGCACGGCCCGAAGAGATGGTACGTAGGTCAGTTACATAGCCGAACAGCTCCGACAGCGGAACGTCAGCCTTGATAACCTGAGCACCAGCTTTGGTGTCCATACCCTTCATGATGCCGCGGCGACGGTTTAGGTCACCCGTTACCGGACCCGTGTACTCGTCAGGCGACACTACTTCAACGGCCATAATGGGCTCGAGCAGCTTAGGAGCGCAACGAGGAGCTGCTTCCTTGTAGCCAAGGCGAGCTGCCATTTCGAACGACAGAGCGTCCGAGTCCACATCGTGATACGAACCGTGGTAGATCTTCACACGCATCGAATCCAGTGGGAAGCCGGCAAGTACGCCGCTCTTCATAGCTTCTTCGAAGCCCTTCTGGATCGGAGCGATGAATTCTTTCGGAATAACACCACCCGTAATACCGTTGACGAACTCCAGGCCGGGTTTCTCCGGCTCGGTTTCTTTCGGGCCGAGTTCAAACTCGATGTGAGCAAATTTACCACGACCACCCGTCTGCTTCTTATAAACTTCGCGGTGCTCGATTTTCTTGGTAATCATCTCCTTGTAAGCTACCTGCGGAGCACCCTGGTTGATTTCAACCTTGAACTCGCGACGCATACGGTCGATGATGATTTCCAAGTGAAGTTCACCCATACCGCGCAGTACCGTTTGGCCCGTCTCAGGGTCCGTGAATACCGTCAGCGTGGGGTCTTCTTCCACGAGCTTGGCAATAGCCATACCCATCTTGTCTACGTCGGCCTGGGTCTTAGGCTCGATAGCGTAGCCGATTACAGGCTCGGGGAACGACATCGACTCGAGAACGAGGCGGTCTTTCTCTTCCGTTAACGTGTCACCAGTCTTGATGTCTTTGAAACCAACGCCGGCAGCAATGTCGCCAGCCTGGATCTTGTCGATCGGGTTCTGCTTATTGGAGTGCATCTGCATCAGACGTGAGATGCGCTCTTTCTTGCCCGTACGGTTGTTAAACACGTACGAACCCGACTCCAGCTGACCAGAATAGCAGCGGAAGAAGCACAGACGACCTACGAAGGGGTCGGTGGCAATCTTAAACGCCAAAGCCGTAAAGGGCTCGTCATTGTCGGGATGACGCTCTACTTCCTCACCAGTGTCGGGGTTGGTACCGATGATGGCGGGCATGTCGAGCGGCGAAGGCAGGTAGGCCATAACGGCGTCAAGCATAGCCTGAACACCTTTGTTTTTGAAGGCCGAACCGCACATCACCGGCGAGAACTTCATGTCGATAACCGCTTTGCGGATCACGTCCATCATCTCCTCGCGGGTAATGCTGTCCGGATCTTCAAAGAATTTCTCCATTAGGGTGTCGTCGTATTCAGCAACGCTTTCAACGAGCTTCTCACGCCATTCCTGTACAGTATCAACGAGGTCCTCGGGAACCGGAACTTCTTTGTAGGTCTTACCTTGAGTAGCATCGTCCCACACGA
Organism: Solirubrum puertoriconensis; assembly: GCF_001483135.1. GTDB lineage: Bacteria > Bacteroidota > Bacteroidia > Cytophagales > Hymenobacteraceae > Solirubrum > Solirubrum puertoriconensis. The sequence continues at coordinate 829,041 of NZ_LNAL01000008.1, read as the reverse complement.
TGGCTTTGCCAGTCAGCAGGTCAACTACGCCCTTAAAGGTGTCCTCAGCACCGATCGGAATCTGCAACGGCACGGGGTTAGCGCCCAGCTTGTCTTTGATTTCCGTTACGGCTTTGAAGAAGTCAGCACCAGCGCGGTCCATTTTGTTTACAAAACAGATGCGCGGTACTTTGTATTTGTCGGCCTGACGCCATACGGTTTCCGACTGCGGCTCTACGCCCGATACAGCGCAAAACAGAGCAACGGCACCGTCGAGCACGCGCAACGAACGTTCAACTTCTACGGTGAAGTCAACGTGGCCCGGGGTGTCAATCAGGTTTATTTTGTACTGCTTGGTCTCAGGCGTCGATTCGCCCTGCACCGTGGGGTAGTTCCAGAAGGTAGTAGTAGCAGCCGAGGTGATGGTAATACCACGCTCCTGCTCTTGCTCCATCCAGTCCATCGTGGCGGCACCTTCGTGCACTTCCCCGATTTTGTGGGTTTTACCCGTGTAGTAAAGAATGCGCTCCGACGTCGTGGTCTTACCGGCGTCGATGTGCGCCATAATCCCGATGTTACGGAGATACTTCAGGTTTTCGTTGACGGCCATGTCAGTATGGGGTCTTAGGAACTTGGGGACTCTTGGATTGGAATTGCTACTCAACAACAACTCCAGTCCGAAAGTCCCCAAGCACCCAAATTCCTTAAATTAGAAGCGGAAGTGCGAGAAGGCCTTGTTGGCTTCAGCCATCCGGTGGGTGTCGTCTTTTTTCTTAACGGCCGCACCTTCACCTTTGGCGGCAGCGATGATTTCGCCAGCCAGCTTATCTTTCATCGTTTTCTCGCCTCGGCGACGCGAGAATTGAATCAGCCACTTCGAGCCAACGGCAATGCGACGGTCGGGGCGAACTTCCGTAGGAACCTGGAAGGTAGCGCCACCTACGCGGCGGCTCTTTACTTCTACGGTCGGCATCACGTTGTTCAGGGCTTTGCGCCACTGCTCCAGGCCGTTCTCCTTGGTGCGTGCTTCTACCTGCTCCAGAGCATCATAAAAGATGTTGTACGCCAAGCTCTTCTTGCCGTCGTACATCAGGTAGTTTACGAAACGGGTTACCAGCGTCTCACCGAACTTGGGGTCCGGCAGGAGGATACGCTTTTTCGGTTTTGCTTTTCTCATGGTATATGAGGAGTCTCGTGGGCTGAACTATCTTACGGCCTAGCTTCACACGCTTCATAGCGTATTACTCAGACCCGTGGCCGTCATTCAGCCCCCTACTACCTAATTACTTTTTCTTACCGCCTTTGCCAGCTGCTGCGGCCGGTTGACCCGGCTTCGGACGCTTGGCACCATACTTCGAACGGCGCTGCAGACGACCGTTTACACCGGCAGTATCCAAGGCACCGCGGATGATGTGGTAACGCACACCGGGAAGGTCTTTCACACGACCGCCGCGGATCAGCACGATGCTGTGCTCCTGCAAGTTGTGGCCTTCACCCGGGATGTAGGCGTTAACCTCTTTGCCGTTGGTCAGGCGTACGCGAGCTACTTTACGCATAGCCGAGTTCGGCTTCTTGGGCGTAGTGGTGTACACGCGGGTGCACACACCACGGCGCTGTGGGCAGGAATCGAGAGCCGGCGACTTAGATTTCGTCGTCAACTTCTCGCGCCCTTTGCGCACTAGTTGGTTGATGGTTGGCATCTATTGAACGTTATGTTCGGGAGGGTCTTCTCCCAAAAAATTAGGCTTGCAAAGGTAGAGAGTCTGATTTACAATAGCAAACAAGGATTATAACTTAACACGGAAAGGGTCAAAGACTCATAATCAGCGACTTTGCTGCAGCCGAAATTGCCCCTGCTTAAGAATGATGAAAGCCCGCACGAGGTCATGCGGGCTTTTCTGTAATTGTTCGGGTCTAATGCGTAACTAGTCGGCAGCCTGCAGTGTCACCGGCCCTATGTCAGCGCAGCGGCTCAGCGCGTAACCCAGCACCTCTAGGCTAGTGCGGCTGCGGCTGTAGTCACAGAAGTAAAGGCCGTATTCGGCACGCTGCAGCACGGCGTCGGGCATACTAGTCAGGCTGCCGGAGTCTCGGTATTCGTATAGCCCCGACTCGTCGCAATGGTCGAGGTTGGGGGCTTTAGCGAGGATGCTGTTGGCCTGCTCGGTGGTCAACTTGCAAAGGATTCGATACTCAAAGCCCGTTTCTACTAGGCACATTCGTTTAATCAGTAAACTGGTTTATTTCATTGGGAAGTTTGTAACCATGTTTACTACTTGGCGATTAGGCCTGCCCGCAAGAAGATCGGAAAGCACACTTTTCTCTTGTCTTCGCCCCACAATTGACGCAAGGCCTGTGCAATTAGGTCAACGGGGTTCTCCCCTGTCTTCTTTTGGTACAGGTACACACTGCTCCAAGTTTGTAGGTACTGCAGAAAGCGTTCGGCAGACCACAGCTGGCGCGTTTCGAAGTTTTGGTGCGCTACCGCAGCAAACGGGAACGGGATGCGTGCAAAACTATCGTCGATATGGCGGCGATGTTCATCCCAATAAGGTCCTACAATATCCCTGTAGAAACGGCTTATCAACGCATCTAGCGGCTCGCCAATTTTTACCAGGCCATATGCCCACTCGGCAATGGTGGCGCCCGGCTTGGCTACCCGTTGGGCTTCGCGGTGAAAAGCAGCTGCATCAAACCAGTGCAGAGCTTGCGCCGTGGTAATCAGGTCGAAGGTGTTGTCGGGGAAAGGCGGTTGCTCGGCAGCACATACGTGGTAGTGCACGTTTGCACGCTGAGCGGCGTACATCAATTGTTTTTCACTGATGTCGGTGGCCTCAACCCTACTGAAGTGTGCCGCTAGATCGACTGCTACCTGTCCGTTGCCGGTTCCGCAATCCCATGCAGCCTTCCGACCTAGGGCCATTTCAAGTAAAAACTCATAAAGCTCGGCAGGATAAGTTATCCTGAATTGCGCGTACTGCTCGGCTTGGTTGGAGAAACGATCGAGTGGTGCCATAGTCCGAAAATAGGAAGAGCCGCGTACTTGTCGCGGCTCCTGGGTAGCTTAAGCCTATGGGGTTCGAGAGCTATGCCTCTCCCATCGTTCCTCCGAAGTTCATCGGATAGCTAGGCATTTCGTCTTGCGTTTTGATGGTGCCAAAGCTCCGCTCGTACCGCTCCACGTTGTCCGACAGCGCCGATAACAAACGCTTTGCGTGTTCGGGTGTGATAACTATTCGGGCTTTCACCTTCGCTTTGGGTAAACCAGGCATCAATCGAATAAAGTCGATAACGAACTCGCCGCTCGAATGGGCAATCATCGCAAGATTGGCGTACTCGCCTTCTGCTATGTCTTCCGATAGCTCGATATTGATTTGTTGTTCCTCGGGTGCAGATGTGGGTTGTTGCTGAGCCATAATAATTGCGCGAACATGTTGTTCGCGTGATGTTATGCGAAGTTGGATGTTGGTGCAGCTTCTTAAGTCAAGCGAATGCTGCCGCCTGCCTAAAAGTACTTAGAAAAAGAAAAGCCCACCGGAATTGCTTCCGGCGGGCTCCCTTATTTGATCAGCCTAAGCTGCGTCAGCTTATTCAGCCGATACTTCGCGCTTGCTGCGGCTAGCACGTGCAGGACGCGTTTCCGTAGCTGCCGGAGCGGCGGGTGCCGGTTCCGGATCCTCGGTCGAGCCAACCTGAATGCGCGTGTACTCGCGCAGACCGGTACCGGCTGGAATGAGGTGACCAACGATAACGTTCTCCTTCAGACCTAGGAGTTCGTCGGCCTTGCCACGGATGGCGGCTTCCGAAAGCACCTTGGTCGTCTCCTGGAACGAAGCAGCCGAAATAAACGACTGCGTGCCCAGTGAGGCCTGCGTGATACCCTGCAGCGTCGGACGCGATACGGCCGGCGAAGCGTCGCGCACTTCTACCAGCTTCAGGTCGCGGCGGCGCAGCGAGGAGTTCTCATCGCGCAGCTTGCGAGCCGTTACAATCTGACCACGCTTCAGGATCGTCGAGTCACCTTCGTCCGTTACCACCTTCATGTCGATGATGGCATCGTTCTCTTCCATGAACGTAATCTTGTCCACGGTCTGGTGCTCGAGGAACGACGTATCGCCCGGATCCATGATAACCACCTTCTGCATCATCTGGCGTACAACCACCTCGATGTGCTTGTCGTTGATTTTCACACCCTGCAAGCGGTACACTTCCTGAATCTCGTTCACGAGGTACTCCTGCACGGCACCGGGGCCTTGAATGTTCAGGATGTCGGTCGGCGTAATGGCACCATCCGACAACGGCGCACCGGCGCGGATGAAGTCGTTGTCTTGCACCAGAATGTGCTTCGACAGCGGCACCATGTACTTCTTGCGTACGCCGTCTTTCGACTCGACGAAGATTTCGCGGTTACCACGCTTCACCGTACCGTAGGTTACCACACCGTCGATTTCCGATACCACCGCCGGGTTCGACGGGTTACGGGCTTCGAACAGCTCGGTAACGCGGGGCAGACCACCGGTAATGTCGCGGGTCTTGCCAACAGCGCGCGGGATCTTAGCTAGAATGTGACCGGCCTTGATCTTCTCGCCGTTCTCCACGTTGATGTGCGAACCTACGGGAATGTTGTAAGCCTTCTGCGTTTCGTCGCCGCCTTTCTTGCCGGCTTTGATTACCAGCGCCGGAGCCAGGGTCTTGTCTTTCGACTCGATAACCACTTTCTCACGGTAGCCGGTCTGTTCGTCCGACTCCTCGCGGTAGGTTACGCCTTCTTTGATACCCTCGTAGTTGACGGTACCATCGAATTCGGCCAGAATTACTGCGTTGTAGGGGTCCCAGTTGTTCAGCTCTTGGCCTTTCTCAACTTCCTGACCTTCCTCAACGAGCAGGAACGAGCCGTACGGAACGTGGTTCGAGATGAACACCTTGCCGGTGCCTTTCTCCACGATGCGTACTTCACCCGAACGACCCATTACCACTTTCACCGGCTCGCCTTCAGCATTCACCGAATCAACGGTGCGCACGTCTTCGAACTCGATTACACCGGCAAATTTGGCGCGGATGCTGGCTTCTACAGCGATGTTCGATGCAGTACCACCCACGTGGAAGGTACGCAGCGTCAGCTGCGTGCCGGGCTCACCAATCGACTGAGCAGCGATTACACCTACAGCCTCCCCTTTCTGTACCATGCGGCCAGTAGAGAGGTTGCGGCCGTAGCAGCGGGCGCAGATACCACGCTTCGCTTCGCAGGTCAGTACCGAGCGGATTTCCACCGATTCGATGCTGGTCTGGTCTATACGACGAGTCACCTCTTCGGTAATTTCGTCGCCAGCGGGCAGAATAACTTCGTCGGTTAGCGGGTCCACGATATCATGAACAGCCACACGACCTAGGATACGCTCGGCCAGCGGCTCCACGATGTCCTCGTTGTCCTTCAGGGCGAAGGTTTCGATGCCACGCAGCGTGCCGCAGTCAACGTCATTCACAATAACGTCTTGCGACACGTCTACCAGACGACGGGTCAAGTAGCCGGCGTCAGCCGTCTTCAGAGCGGTATCGGCCAGACCCTTACGGGCACCGTGCGTCGAGATAAAGTACTCGATAACGTCCAGACCTTCTTTGAAGTTAGACAGAATCGGATTTTCGATAATCTCGCCTACCGAACCCTGTAGCGACTTCTGCGGCTTGGCCATCAGACCACGCATACCCCCGAGCTGACGGATCTGCTCGCGCGAACCACGGGCACCCGAGTGCATCATCATGTAGATCGAGTTGAAGCCTTGCTTCTCCTTCTCGAGGCGCGACATCAGCGTCTCGGTGATCTGGTTGTTGATGCGCGTCCAGATGTCGATAACCTGGTTGTAACGCTCGTTGTCGGTAATCAGACCCATCTGGTAGTTCTGAGTTACCGCCTTCACGTCGTTCTGCGCCTGGGCAATCAGCTGGTCCTTCTCTACCGGAATTTGGATGTCACCCAGGCCCATCGACAGACCACCTTTGTAAGCCGACTGGAAGCCCAGCGTCTTAATGTCGTCGAGGAACTGCGCCGTGCGGGCCATGCCCGTACGCTTGAACACCATCGAGATGATCTGCTGCAGCTTCTTTTTGGTTAGCAGCTCATCCACGAAGCCTACTTCCTCCGGTACGTGCAGGTTGAACAGCACACGGCCAGCAACCGTCTCGATAACCTTGGTTACGAGGTTATCTTGCTCGTCGCGCACTTTCGTACGCACCTTGATATAGGCGTGCTTTGAGAGCTGTCCCTCGTTGATAGCAATTACTACCTCCTCAGCCGAGTAGAAGGTGCGGCCTTCGCCTACAACTACTTCCTCTTCGGTAGTGCGCTTGCCTTTGGTCACGTAGTACAGACCTAGAACCATGTCCTGCGACGGTACCGCAATCGGAGCGCCGTTGGCCGGGTTCAGGATGTTGTGCGACGCCAGCATGAGCATCGAAGCTTCCAGTACAGCTGCCGGACCTAGGGGTACGTGCACTGCCATCTGGTCACCGTCAAAGTCAGCGTTGAAGGCGGTACACACCAGCGGGTGCAGCTGAATAGCTTTACCCTCGATGAGGCGCGGCTGGAACGCCTGAATACCTAGGCGGTGAAGTGTAGGAGCACGGTTCAACAGTACCGGGTGACCCTTGAGCACATTCTCGAGGATATCCCATACCACAGCGTCCTTGCGGTCTACGATCTTCTTGGCCGACTTTACCGTTTTCACAATGCCGCGCTCGATGAGCTTGCGGATAATGAACGGCTTGAACAGCTCGGCCGCCATGTTCTTGGGCAGACCGCACTCGTGCAGCTTCAGCTCCGGACCTACCACGATAACCGAACGGCCCGAGTAGTCGACACGCTTACCGAGCAAGTTCTGACGGAAGCGGCCCTGCTTGCCTTTCAGCATATCAGACAGCGACTTCAGGGCGCGGTTGCCTTCGGCGCGCACGGCATTTACCTTACGCGAGTTATCGAACAGCGAGTCCACGGCTTCCTGCAGCATGCGCTTCTCGTTGCGCAGAATCACTTCCGGTGCCTTGATTTCGATCAGGCGCTTGAGGCGGTTGTTGCGGATGATAACGCGACGGTACAGGTCGTTCAAGTCGGAAGTAGCGAAACGGCCACCATCCAACGGTACAAGCGGACGCAGTTCCGGCGGAATTACCGGCACCATGCGGATCACCATCCACTCAGGACGGTTCTCGATACGGCCGTTGGCTTCGCGGAAGGCTTCTACTACGCGCAGACGCTTCAACGCCTCAGCCTTACGCTGCTGCGAGGTTTCGTGTGCGGCCGAGTCACGCAGGGAGTAACTCAGTTCGTCCAAGTTGAGGCGTTCGAGCAGCATTTGCAGCGCTTCAGCACCCATCTTGGCAATGAACTTCTGCGGGTCCTCGTTGGGCAGCATCTGGTTCTCGCGGGGGAGCTTGTCGATGATGTCCAGGTATTCGTCTTCCGTCAGGAAGTCGTACTGCTGTACGCCATCAGCCTCCAGCAAGCCCGGCTGCACTACCACGTAACGCTCGTAGTAGATGATCTGGTCGAGCTTCTTGGTGGGCAGGCCCAGCAGGTAACCAATTTTATTGGGCAGCGACTTGAAGTACCAGATGTGCGCAACGGGTACAACCAATTCGATGTGGCCCATCCGCTCGCGGCGCACCTTCTTCTCGGTTACCTCCACGCCGCAACGGTCGCAGATGATGCCCTTGTAGCGAATGCGCTTGTATTTGCCGCAGTGGCACTCCCAGTCTTTTACCGGTCCGAAGATCCGCTCGCAGAACAAGCCGCCCATTTCGGGCTTGTACGTGCGGTAGTTGATCGTCTCGGGCTTCACCACTTCCCCGTTCGAGCGCTCCAGAATGGCTTCCGGAGAGGCGAGCGAGATGGTGACTTTCGAGAAGTCTTGAACCAGCTTTTTCGTTTTTGCAAACGCCATGTTGCTTGTGTTTAAGCTTTAGCTTGTTGCTATTTCACCGTTCGGTTTCTTCGGGCAGTGCCCAAACACTCAGAACAGCTCGACTCCGGGAAAAGTGCTCTGCGGGTCGGATAGGTACGCCGCGCAGTAGATTTTTCGGGTCTGGGCGAAGCCTCGTCGGCTCCATTCGACCAGCTCATTGATGACTTCTGGGCCTGTTGATGTTGTCCTGACCATATCTCGGAACAACGGCCGAAAAGCATGTCGCAAAGCCGCTCGTACTATTTGTCCGCTCTGCTTGGCCTCCCCCCTACTTGCTGACGAGTCAGCCTAGGGCAGGATGCGCAAAATGGTTGCCGGCACCGAGGCACCGACAACCATTCTGTTAGCAGCTTTTAAACTAGTCCAGCGTGATTTCCAGGGCCAGACCGCGCAGCTCGTGAATAAGTACGTTGAATGACTCAGGAATATTCGGCTTGGGCAACACGTCGCCCTTCACAATGGCCTCGTAAGCTTTGGCACGGCCGATCACGTCGTCCGACTTCACCGTCAGGATTTCCTGCAGGATGTTCGAAGCACCGAAGGCTTCCAGTGCCCACACTTCCATTTCGCCGAAGCGCTGGCCACCGAACTGCGCCTTACCACCCAGCGGCTGCTGCGTGATGAGCGAGTACGGGCCGATCGAACGGGCGTGCATCTTGTCATCGACAAGGTGACCAAGCTTGAGCATGTAAATCACACCCACAGTTACCGGCTGATCGAAACGGTCGCCCGTCAGACCATCGTGCAGGTAAGCACGGCCCCAGTCGGGCAAGCCTGCTTCCGTCAGCTCACGAGCTACCTCTTCTTCGGTTGCACCGTCGAAGATCGGCGTCGAGTACTTGCGGCCCAGCTTTAAGCCAGCCCAGCCCAGTACCGTCTCGTAGATCTGACCAATGTTCATACGGCTCGGTACACCTAGGGGGTTGAGCACGATGTCCATCGGGGTGCCGTCGGGCAGGAAGGGCATGTCCTCATCGCGAACGATGCGGGCTACCACACCTTTGTTACCGTGACGACCGGCCATCTTGTCACCCACCTTCAGCTTGCGCTTCTTGGCGATGTATACCTTGGCCAGTTGAACGATACCAGCCGGGAGTTCGTCGCCAACCTCGAGGGTGAAACGGTCGCGCTTGAAGCGGGCCGTTACGATGTTACGGCGCTTGGTGTAGTTCTTCACCAGTTCCGCTACCATCGCATTGGTCTTCTCGTCGGTAGTCCAGTTCTCTAGGATGAGGTCCTTAAACAGGTTTACCTCTTCTGGCACGGCGTAGTTGCTCTCGTCCTTGTAGGGGTTCTTCTCGGGGAAGAGGGCATCGGTGATGTTCTTCTTACCAAATTTGGCCCCTTTGGCCAGCAGCTCATCGCCAAACTTGTGCTTAATGCCCTGTGACGTTTTGCCGTCGAGCAGTTGCACCAGCTTGTCGATCATGATGGCTTTCACACCGCGCAGCTCAGCAGCGTAACGGTCTTTCAGCTCCTCTACTTCGCGCTTCGACTTAGCGCGCAGGTTCTTGTCCTTTTTCGGACGCGAGAACAGCTTCGTCTCGATAACAACACCATTCAGAGAGGGTGGTGCCTTAAGCGAGGCATCCTTCACGTCGCCGGCCTTGTCGCCGAAGATGGCGCGGAGCAGCTTCTCTTCCGGAGTTGGGTCGGTCTCGCCTTTCGGCGTGATCTTACCAATTAGGATGTCGCCTTCACGAACCTCAGCACCGATGCGGATGATACCGTTCTCGTCGAGGTTGCGTACGGCTTCTTCGCTCACGTTCGGGATTTCCGAAGTCAGCTCTTCTTCGCCACGCTTGGTCTCGCGTACTTCCAGCTCAAATTCTTCGATGTGAATCGAAGTGAAGATATCGTCGCGAACTACACGCTCCGAAATTACGATGGCGTCCTCGAAGTTGTAACCTTGCCATGGCATGAACGCCACCTGCATGTTACGACCTAAGGCCAATTCGCCTGCTTCAGTAGCATAGCCTTCGCATAGCGGCTGGCCTTTTACTACTCGCTCGCCCTTCTTAACGATAGGCGTCAGGTTCAAGCAAGTGTCCTGGTTTGTACGGCGGAACTTGATCAGTTCGTAGGTTACGCGCTCCGCGTCGAAGCTCACTAGGATGTCTTCCTGAGTCAGATCATACTTAACGATGATCTTGTTAGCATCAACGTAATCGATAACACCGTCGCCTTCTGCTACCACCAGTGCACGCGAGTCAATAGCCACGCGGCCTTCGAGGCCGGTACCCACGATCGGGGCTTGCGGCTTCAACAACGGTACAGCCTGACGTTGCATGTTCGAGCCCATCAGCGCACGGTTAGCGTCATCGTGTTCCAAGAACGGAATCATCGAGGCGGCCACCGATACGATTTGGTTCGGTGCAACGTCCATGTAAGTGTACTCGGCCGGCTCTACTACCGGGAAGTCACCTTCAAAGCGGCCCTTAACACGCTCCGATAGGAAGTTGCCTTCGTCATCGATGCGGGCGTTAGCCTGTGCAATGTGATGCGTGTCTTCTTCCTCAGCGGTTAGGTATTTTACCGTCTCGCTTACGTCCACCTTGCCGTTCTCTACCGTGCGGTAAGGCGTCTCGATGAAGCCCATCGAGTTTACGCGAGCGTGCACGCACAGCGACGAAATCAGACCGATGTTTGGTCCTTCCGGTGTTTCGATGGTGCACAGACGGCCGTAGTGCGTGTAGTGAACGTCACGTACTTCGAAACCTGCACGCTCACGCGACAGACCTCCTGGCCCAAGAGCCGAAACGCGACGCTTGTGCGTCACCTCGGCCAGTGGGTTCGTCTGGTCCATGAACTGCGACAACTGGTTCGTACCGAAGAACGAGTTGATAACCGACGACAGCGTACGGGCATTGATCAGGTCAACAGGCTTGAAGTCCTCGTTGTCGCGCACGTTCATGCGCTCCTTGATCGTACGTGCCATACGAGCCAGACCTACGCCGAATTGGGCATACAGCTGCTCCCCTACGGTGCGCACGCGACGGTTCGACAAGTGGTCGATGTCGTCGACGATAGCCTTTGAGTTGATCAGGCCGATCAGGTATTTCACGATGAGAACAATATCCTCATTCGTGAGTACGCGAGCTTCCCAGTTCGTGTCGATGCCCAGCTTCTTGTTGATACGGTAGCGGCCTACGTCACCTAGGTCGTAACGCTTATCCGAGAAGAACAGCTTCTGGATAATGTCACGCGCGGTTTCCTCGTCCGGTGCTTCCGTATTGCGGAGCTGGCGATAAATCTGCTCTACAGCTTCCTTCTCAGAGTTAGAGTTATCCTTCTGAAGAGTATTGTAGATAATGGCGAAGTCGGCAATGTTGACGTTTTCGCGGTGCAGGATGATGGACTTCACGCCCGAATCCACGATGGTGTCGATATCCTCATCCTCAACGGTCGAGTCACGCTCCAACAACACCTCATTACGGTCAATTGAAACTACCTCACCGGTATCTTCGTCCACGAAGTCTTCCGTCCAAGTGCGGAGCACACGGGCGGCCAACTTGCGGCCAACTACCTTCTTGAGAGTTTTCTTGTCGGCTTTTACCTCTTCTGACAGCCCGAACAGGTCGAGGATGTCTTTGTCGGTGCCGTAGCCAATGGCGCGAAGCAGCGTCGTAACCGGGAATTTCTTCTTCCGGTCGATATACGCGTACATCACGTTGTTCACGTCCGTGGCGAATTCAATCCACGACCCTTTGAACGGAATGATACGGGCTGAATACAGCTTTGTACCATTCGTGTGCTTGCTCTGAGCGAAGAAAACGCCCGGCGAGCGGTGTAGCTGCGATACGATTACACGCTCTGCACCGTTGATAACGAACGAACCCTTTTCCGTCATGTAGGGAATGTTCCCGAGGAACACTTCCTGCTCGATGGTTTCGAAATCTTCGTTGTCTTCGTCGTTGCAAAGCAGACGCAGCTTGGCCTTCAGTGGCACCGAGTAAGTCAGGCCGCGGTCGATGCATTCGTCTACGGAATACTTCGGCGGATCTACGTGGTAGTCGATAAACTCCAGCACGAAGTTTTCCCGCGAATCCGAAATCGGAAAGTTCTCGGCAAATACTTTGAACAAGCCTTCGTTCGAACGGTTCTCCGCAGCCGTTTCCAACTGGAAGAAATCCCGGAACGACTGCAACTGCACGTCCAGGAAGTCCGGGTATTCGATTACCTTCTTAATCTTGGCGAAATTGATCCGCTCCTCGGCCGTAGCCTTTGCTTGGGGTGTAGCCAATGTGTTAAGAATTAAAATGACACTGGGAGGATGGAATCTTCAAACCATGCCAGTAGCGCGAGCCTATCACTCACGCATCGAAGAACAACCCTAAGGGCAAGAAAAACGTTCTTTGATGACATACTGCAGTGGTAAGTTCGCGCTACTGATTCGCCGAAAAACGCTCCCAGAGCGTTCAAACGGCCTTTAGCAAAGTTTGCAGGCTACAAACAGGAAAAGACCTGACTTAGTTGCCAGGTCTAATCCATGCTTGTCGGACTGAGAAACAGGTGCGGCAAATGGAATAAACCGAAACCTGTTTCCGTCTGATCAGTCCGGTTGAAGCAGGTAGAGTGAGGAGATTAATTACTTAATCTCTACTTCAGCACCAGCTTCTTCCAGTTGCTTCTTCAGGCCTTCAGCCTCATCCTTAGCAACACCTTCTTTCAGGGGCTTCGGAGCACCGTCAACCAGTTCTTTGGCTTCTTTCAGGCCCAGGCCGGTCAGGTCTTTCACCAGCTTAACTACAGCCAGTTTCTGAGCACCACCCGACTTCAGGATTACATCGAACGAAGTCTTTTCTTCGGGAGCGTCAGCAGCAGCGCCAGCACCACCACCAGCTACCATTACGGGAGCAGCAGCAGCCGGCTCAATGCCGTACTCGTCCTTCAGAATAGTGGCCAGTTCGTTAACTTCTTTAACGGTCAGGCTAACAAGCTGCTCTGCAAATGCTTTCAGATCTGCCATTTTGCAAAAAATTTGGGGAGTTGTTGAAAACGATGAATTGAGAGAGAAAGAGAGCAGCGGTTAGCCTGCGGCCTCTTCTTTTTCCGAAAGGGTTTTGAGGATGCCGGCCAGTTTGTTGCCGCCGCTCTGTAGAGCACCGATAACGTTTTTGGCGGGCGACTGCAGCAAGCCGATGATGTCACCGATAAGCTCTTGCTTGCCTTTGATAGTGCTCAGCGTCTCAAGCTGATTAGCACCCACGAACACATCGCTGTCGATGTAAGCACCTTTCAGAACGGGCTTCGGCTCAACGCCGCGGCCGTAGTTCTGCGACTTGTAAAAATCTTTCAGCAGCTTACCAGGAGCCGAACCCGATTCTCTCGAGAATAGGATACCCGACTGGCCTTTCAGCGCGGCGTCCATCGCCGAGGTATCGGCCGACAGACGATCCAACGCTTTGCGGATCAGCGTGTTCTTATAGACCTTGAATTCCATGCCGCGGTTGAAGCACAGGCGACGGAATTCGTTGATCTTAGCCACGGTCATGCCCGAAGCATCCGTGATGTAGAAGAAGCTGTACTCGCCGAACTTACCGGCCAGCTCATCTACGAGGGCGTATTTTTCTTCCTTCGTCATGATCAGGCGTATGCTTATTTAGCGGAAGTAACAGCAGTGTCAACCGGTACGCCAGGGCTCATCGTGCTCGAGAGCGTAATGCTCTTGATGTAAGTCCCTTTAGCCGACGAAGGCTTCAGACGCTGCAGGGTCTGAATCAGTTCGAAAGCGTTTTCTGCAAGCTTCTGCTCGTCGAACGACACTTTACCAACTGAGGTGTGAATGATTCCAGTTTTGTCAACTTTAAAGTCGATCTTACCAGCCTTCACTTCCTGCACAGCCTTAGCTACGTCCGTGGTTACGGTACCCGACTTCGGGTTCGGCATCAGGCCACGCGGACCCAACACACGGCCCAGACGGCCTACCTTGGCCATAACGGCCGGCATCGTAATGATTACGTCGATATCGGTCCAGCCTTTTTCGATCTTGGCGATGTAATCGTCAAGACCTACGTAGTCGGCGCCAGCAGCCGTAGCTTCGGCTTCTTTATCCGGGGTCACGAGGGCCAGTACACGAACGGTCTTACCCGTGCCGTGGGGCAGGGTTGCCACGCCACGAACCATCTGGTCAGCTTTGCGGGGGTCAACACCCAGACGTACGTCGATGTCTACCGAAGCGTCAAATTTAGTGTAGGTGATTTCCTTCACTACTTTGGCAGCGTCCTGCAGCGACCGTACTTCCGTCAGATCAAATTTGGCAAGGGCTTCCTTGCGCTTTTTGCTCACTTTTGCCATGGTCTGTCCCGATTACTTGGTGAGAGGATTTTCACCCGTGATGGTGAGACCCATGCTGCGAGCGGTGCCAGCTACGAGCTTCATGGCCGACTCGATCTTGAAAGCGTTCAAGTCGGGCATTTTCGTTTCGGCAATTTGGCGGACTTGGTCCCAGGTCACCGAGCCAACCTTATTACGGTTCGGCTCTTTCGACCCGCTCTGAATCTTCGCTGCTTCCATGAGCAGGATCGGCGCAGGCGGCGTCTTCACCACAAAGTCAAACGACTTGTCGGTGTACATGGTGATGAGAACAGGTAACACTTGACCGGCTTTATCCTGGGTGCGAGCATTGAACTGCTTGCAAAACTCCATGATGTTCAAGCCCTTCGAACCAAGTGCAGGTCCAATCGGCGGGGCGGGGTTAGCCGCGCCTCCCTTTACCTGAAGCTTCAGGTAACCTTTGATTTCCTTGGCCATTTGGTTTGTTAAACTTCGGCTTCAGGTGGCGCCTGATGCCGTTGTGGAAAATGCTCCTATCTGGAAGCAGCTACAAGTCAGGAGCGGACGACAAGTAACTCAACTGTAACAGTTTATTGTTCCTTTTCGACCTGTGTATAACTCAACTCAACTGGTTGAGCACGGCCGAAAATTTTGACGATTACATTCAACTTTTTGCGTTCCTCGAATACTTCATTTACAGTACCAGAGAAACCATTGAATGGTCCATCTATTACCTTAACTGTCTCGTTAACCACGAAGGGCACTTCTAGCGAAGCTGGCTGCTCCTCCGTTTCATCAACGATACCTAGAATGCGGTTTACCTCGCTCATGCGCAAGGGGACGGGTTTTGCGTTGGCCGCCTTTCCTTCCTTATCACTCAAAAACCCGAGCACACCAGGCGTAGTGGTGATTATGTGATCAACCTCACCATGCGATAAATCAGCATGAATAAGTATGTATCCAGGAAAGAAGCTACGCTCACGTACCCGCTTCTTACCGTTACGCATTTCGTACACCTTCTCGGCAGGAATTAGCACCTGGGGTACTAGCTCATCGAGACCGTGACGATGAATTTCGGTTTCGAGGTACTGCTTAGCTTTCTTCTCTTGGCCGCTCACTGAACGAACCACGTACCACTTCAATTCTCCCATTTTACTTCTGGCAAATAGTGAGACCTAGCGGAACGAATTGTAGAACGCCTTCAGCAGCGACTCAAACGTCACATCCATCAGGCCAACCACAATGGCAAACACAATGGAGCCGATGAGCACCAAACCGGCACTCTTCTGCAGCTCGTCAAAAGAAGGCCACGTCACCTTGTAACGCATCTCCTCGACGGTATCGCGGAAGTATTTCGACAACTTATCCATGTAGGGTGGCCGGTTGGCGGTAAGGCAAAGCCGGCCCCTTCAGCAGCGGCCGGCTTCTGGTTTCAATCAGCACGGGCGGAGAGATTCGAACTCCCATCAAAGGTTTTGGAGACCTCTATTCTACCCTTGAACTACGCCCGTGTATTACTCATTCAGATGTAAATGCTCTGAATGGGAGTGCAAATGTAGTGAAGCTTCTAGATAAAACAAATCCGCCCACGAAATTTTCGTGGGCGGATTGTCTTAACCTTTCGGTAATTAGTCGAGGATTTCAGTTACCTGACCGGCACCTACCGTACGGCCACCTTCACGGATAGCGAAACGGAGACCTTTTTCCATAGCTACCGAGTTGATCAGCTCAACAGTGATAGTTACGTTGTCACCAGGCATTACCATCTCTACGCCTTCAGCCAGCGAGATGATGCCAGTAACGTCGGTGGTGCGGAAGTAGAACTGCGGACGGTAGTTGTTGAAGAACGGCGTGTGACGGCCACCTTCTTCTTTCGACAGTACGTAAACTTCAGCCTTGAACTTTTTGTGAGGAGTTACCGAGCCGGGTTTGCAGATAACCATACCACGACGGATGGCTTCTTTTTCAATACCACGGAGCAACAGACCTACGTTGTCACCAGCTTCGCCACGGTCGAGGATCTTGCGGAACATCTCAACACCAGTTACGGTCGACTTGAGGTTCTCAGCACCCATACCGAGGATTTCAACTGGGTCACCCGAGTTGATAACACCGCGCTCGATACGACCCGTAGCCACGGTACCGCGGCCGGTGATCGAGAACACGTCTTCTACCGGCATCAGGAACGGCTGATCGGTCAGACGCGGAGGAATCGGGATAAAGTTATCAACAGCATCCATCAGAGCCTCGATGGTGCCTACCCACTTGGCATCGCCGTTCAGACCACCTAGGGCCGAACCTTGGATAACCGGAATGTTGTCACCGTCGAAGTCGTAGAACGACAGCAGCTCGCGGATTTCCATCTCAACGAGTTCGAGCAGCTCGGGGTCGTCAACCATGTCCACTTTGTTCATGAACACAACCAGCTGCGGTACACCTACCTGGCGAGCCAGCAGGATGTGTTCGCGGGTCTGGGGCATCGGGCCGTCGGTAGCAGCTACTACGAGGATAGCGCCGTCCATCTGAGCAGCACCAGTTACCATGTTCTTCACATAGTCAGCGTGACCAGGGCAGTCAACGTGAGCGTAGTGACGGTTGGCAGTTGCGTACTCTACGTGAGCGGTGTTGATGGTGATACCGCGCTCTTTTTCCTCAGGAGCGTTGTCGATCGAGGAGAAGTCACGCTTAGCAGCCAGACCTTTGTTTGCCAACACGGTGGTGATGGCGGCGGTCAGGGTCGTTTTGCCGTGGTCCACGTGACCGATCGTGCCGATGTTTACGTGCGGCTTGGACCGGTCAAAACTTTCTTTAGCCATTGTAAGGAGATTGGGAAGAAATTTTGAGGAAAAAGAGGATGCGAAACGCGCTGCGTGTATACTGCAAGAAAGCGAAACGCAGACTTCTCCTTAGGAAAAACTGCACGTCGCTTGCTGCAGGCCATACGGCGGCAGGCGCGCTGCCCCGTTGGTATCACTCTTGAGCCGTTGCGGGGATTTGAACCCCGGACCTCTTCCTTACCAAGGAAGTGCTCTACCCCTGAGCTACAACGGCTGGTATTTCAAGTCATCGCTTAAGCTTAGGCAGAAAGAGCGGGAGACGAGGTTCGAACCCGCGACCTGCAGCTTGGAAGGCTGCCGCTCTACCAACTGAGCTACTCCCGCGTAAGGCAATGACAAGAAAGGGTGTGGGGGGAGAAGGATTCGAACCTTCGAAGTCGTAAGACAACGGATTTACAGTCCGTCCCATTTGGCCGCTCTGGAATCCCCCCATTTTGCTATAGCGCCTGTCGATTACTGGCACTGTTTCTCCATTCAGATCTAGCTTGTTGCAGCTCGATTGCTGAATGGAGACGCAAAATTAGATGCTTTAGGATGCAAGTCAAGCAGTCGATCAAAAAAACTAGATGATTTTTTTTCTTATTGACTCTGGTTTTGATCTAAGTTGCGCTACTGCAGCAGGTTATATATACCTACCAGTCGTTCATCTTTTTCTTTGCTGCGGATGTCTGCAAGTGTTGTTTTCAGTGTGGGCATGTTCCCGGCGAGGGTACTAAGGCCCTTGTATGCCCCCAACCTCACCTCGTATCGAGGGTTCGTACGGGCCATGACTTCCATTTTCCTTACTGCCTTGTCGCGTTCAACCGCAGGTATCCGAAGCATGAAGTTTCCTAGGTCCTGCAACAGTTGGTACAAGGTGGCAGCATCTGCATCGTCCATTTGCGACAAATACCATTGGTAATGATCCAAGCTGCCATTCAGCGCGAAATAGTTTGATAGGGCCCCAACAATTACCGGGTTTTTGTCATTGCGCAACGCTTCGATGCGTTGTTGCGCATTAACTGTTGGCGACTTGGCCAAGGCGTTGATGGCCGCTCCTAGCACAGCGTATGAGCTGTCGTTCAGCGCTTTGGCATAGATAGTCCCAAAATCTTCGTTTTGGAAGGTAGTAAGAGCACTTAGCCCGGTTGCACGCACGCGGCTATCCTTGTCGGTAGTGGCAACGCGCTCAAGTTCTTTTCTAATAGCGCCTCCCTCAGGCCCTCGATAGCGTCTCAATGCTTCTGCAGCTGCAGCCCGAACGCCCCAAAACGAATCGTTCAAGGCGTGGCGCATCATGCCGCTTACAGCCAAGTCGCCAACTTTGGAGCGAAGCTCTTCAATGGCTTGGGTTTTTGATAGGAAGTTACGGGCGTGATAATACTGGTAAAGTAACTCCTCCTGGCTTTTCTCCTCCGTGAGCTCGGCCAGCAAAATCTTCTCCGAATCGAAGTGAACCAAGCTTGGGCGTTGGCTTGCTGGCAGCTGGAATGTTTGACTAGCTTTTGTAACCACAATTTTGTGGTCGGTAGGCTGGTTGTTTACCCAAGTGGTAACAGTAACGGGCAAACGGTAAACCGGCTGGTAAGTAGTATCCTGCTTCTGCACAACCTGCAGAGAGACCTTACCGTCGGCGTACGAGTGCGACACCTTGATGGTGGGGTGGCCGCGTTGCATAAACCATTGGTCGAAGAACCACATAAGGTCCTCTCCTGTCACGTCTTCGAAGGCCATTCGCAGTTCGGCTACTTCTACAGACGTCAGCTTGTGTGTTGTAAGGTATTTATTTAGAGCCGTGAAAAAAGCATCATCGCCAATGTAGTTGCGCAACATATGTAGCACCCGCCCACCCTTTTCGTAAGAATGTCGGTCGAACATATCCTCCTTATCGGCATAACGATACCTAATGAGCGGTTCGCGCTTCGATTGAGCTTCTTCTAGGTATAAATTGGTTTGGCGGTGACCCAACATATCAGCCGCCTGTTTGCCATACTTGTATTCCGTCCAGAGATATTCGGAGTAATCGGCTAGTGATTCATTAAGCGGCAGGTTCGACCATGACTCAGTAGTAACGTAGTCGCCGAACCACTGGTGAAAAATTTCGTGCGCAATTACTTCTTCGTCGTTGCCGTCGATCAGTTGTCGGCGGGTTTTTTGCACGAAATCGCCGTGCACCGTGGCGGTGGTGTTTTCCATCGCTCCCGACACGTAATCGCGCACAACTACCTGCGCGTATTTCTCCCATGGGAAATCTACCCCCAGCTTTTTCGAGAAGAACTCGAGCATTTCGGGAGTATGGCCGAAAATAGCCTTAGCGTGTGCCGCGTACTGAGGCTCCACGTAGTAGTCGATGGCTTTGCCGCGCCACGTATCACTTACCACGGCAAAATCACCAACGGCCATCATGGCAAGGTAGGGCGCATGCGGGATGCTTTGCTTCCACGTATCGGTGCGCGTACCATCGCTGTTTTTCTTAGACGACACCAACAAGCCGTTCGACAGCGTTTTAAATTGCTGATCGACAGTCATGCTTATTTCCTGCGACATGCGCTGGTTAGGACGGTCGATGGTAGGAAACCAGCAGGAGTTGGCTTCGGTCTCGCCTTGCGTCCAGATCTGCTTCGGCTTGTTCTTCTCGGTACCTAGCGGGTTAATAAAGTACAAGCCCTTATCGGCAGTAATGGCAGCGCTACCCCCTACTGCTAACTCGTTTGGCTTGGCGATGTACTGAATGCGGACCTGGTACGGCTCGGTACGGTTGTAAGCCTTATCCAGCGTAATGGCTAAGCGTCGTTTGTCGTACTGGTAGTTCAAGGCCTTTTCCTTGCCACCCGTTACCAACTTAACCGACTTAACCTCGAAGCCTTTGGCATCGAGCACTAACTGCGTTTGTGGGTAGAAGTGCGGGCGTACGGTTACCGTAGCTACACCTAGCAGCCATTGCTTTGTCCAGTCGAATCGGACATCAAGTTTGGTGTCGACGAGGTCGTGCAACAGGGTGGCAGCCGGCTGGATAGGATTAACTGGCGGCAGCCAGTTGGGCACTATCAGAATGGACTGCGACGAGATTTGCGCCTGACCGGGTGTTTCGGTAGACGCGGGCTTATTCGGGGCGTTCTTCTTAGGCGTTCCGGACTTATTGGCTTGCCCCAGCGAGTTGAAGGGCAAAGCAATAGCCAAAACAAGAGCACCGACTGCCGGGTATTTCATTGCGCTGGATTTGGGGTAATCTGGGGGTTGAAGTTCCGAAATAATTTCAGATTACGCCTATCTTTAAGCCCTTTTCCGCTGCTTTCTACCCCTTATTTCCACCCGTATGCTACAGGTTCGTACCGGCTCTCAACAGTCTTGGAATATCGATTTCAAACCAAATGAAATTAGTATTGACGGGGAGCCATTTAGCTGGGACCTTGTAAGCCTAGGCGAAGGCCGCTACCATTTGTTGTGGGAGGGGCGTTCCTATTCGGCTGAGCTTTTGGAGATAGATGCGGCCAATAAGCAAGTATGGCTTAAGCTAAACGGCCAGCGCTTTGAACTGCAAGCCAAGGACAAGTTTGATCTGCTACTGGAGAAACTCGGCATGAGCGAGGCAGCGAGCAACAAGATCAACGAGGTAAAGGCCCCGATGCCCGGCTTGATTGTAGACATTCGGGTAACGCCTGGCCAAGCGGTACAGAAAGGCGATGCTCTGCTGGTGCTTGAGGCCATGAAAATGGAGAACATCCTCAAGTCGCCCGGCGATGGTGTGGTTAGCGCCGTAAAAGTGAACCTGCGCGATAACGTGAACAAAGGGCAAGTACTGGTGCAATTTGCCTAAAAGGCCAGTTGCTGCACCTAGGCTATTGTCGCTTAGCGAAAGTTAAACAACCTAATCTGAGAACGTTGAAGTACAACCGAATTCTGTTGAAGCTGAGCGGCGAAGCCCTCATGGGCCGGCAACAATACGGCATCGATGCCGAGCGTCTGATGCAATACGCCGAGGAAGTCCGGGCGGTGGCGCAGTTGGGCGTGCAAGTAGCCGTGGTAATTGGCGGCGGCAACATCTTTCGCGGCGTACAGGCCGAAGCTTTTGGCCTCGACCGCGTACAGGGCGACTACATGGGTATGCTGGCTACCGTTATCAACTCGATGGCGCTGCAAAGCGCTCTAGAGAAGCTGGGCATTCCAACGCGTCTGCTTTCGGGAGTTACCATTCAGCGCGTGTGCGAACCTTATATCCGCCGCCGAGCATTGCGCCACCTCGAGAAAGGCCGCGTGGTAATTTTTGGCGCGGGCATTGGCTCGCCCTACTTTACCACCGATTCGGCCGCATCGTTGCGGGCTATTGAGGTAGAAGCGGATGTGGTGCTTAAGGGCACTCGGGTTGACGGCATTTATACCGCCGATCCAGAGAAAGACCCATCGGCCACCCGCTTCCCGCAGATTACCTTCGATGAGGTAATGGAGAAGAACCTTAACGTGATGGACATGACGGCCTTCACGCTCTGCAAGGAGAATAATTTGCCCATTATTGTGTTCGACATGAACAAAGAGGGCAACCTGCTTAAGTTAGTGCAAGGCGAAACCGTAGGCACGCTGGTGACCATGAGTGGCACCCCAACTCCCGATGCCGACGTTGAGCCCAGCCTAGCACCCGATTTAAAGCAAGCTTCTAGTACGCAAGCAGAGCAAGCCTGAACAGGGCAGCTACGTTTGTAGCCGCCCCATTTAAGCACTCAACTTTTAACATTTAATTTTTCAGAAGTGGACGAAGAAATTCAGCTGTACCTGAGCGACGCCGAGGAGTCGATGGGCAAAGCCCTGCAGCACACCAACACCGAGTTGTCGCGCATTCGGGCTGGTAAAGCCACCCCGACCATGCTCGATTCGTTGCGCGTAGATTACTACGGCTCCCCCACCCCGGTAGCACAGGTAGCCAATGTTTCGGCTCCCGATGCCCGCTCGCTGGTTATCCGCCCCTGGGAAAAAAACATGCTGGGTGAAATTTCGAAGGCCATCAAAAACAGTGACCTAGGCCTAAACCCAGTAATGGATGCTGACTCGGTACGCCTGAACCTGCCGCCCATGACGGAGGAACGTCGCCGCGACCTGGTGAAGCAAGTAAAAAATGAGGCTGAAAACGGCAAAATCCGCATTCGCGGTATCCGCAAAGACGTGAATGAGTCGTTGCGTAAGCTGCTGAAAGACGGCGCCTCGGAGGATGCCGTTAAGGATGCTGAAGCCAAGGTGCAGAAATACACCGATAGCTACATCGTAAAGATCGACGACTTGATGAGCAAGAAGGAAGCCGAGATCATGACGATCTAAGCTCCTAGGTGATGAAAACAGAAAGGCCCGGTTACAGATGTAACCGGGCCTTTCTGTTTTCATCACCTAGGAGGTGCGCCAATGACCAGCTTCGTTGATACGCTGTAATACAGCATCGGGCACGAGGTAGCGAACCGATTTGCCTGCCCGCACACTGTTGCGAACGAACGTAGCCGAGATATCGAGCAAAGGAGCACTTGCAATGCGTACGTTGTTGGGCAACTCGCTCGGGAGCACTTCGCCGGGCCTTGGGTACACGTAAATACTTATCTCGCTAAGCAGGCGCTCGGCCGCTTTCCACCTAGGAAGCCCCGGCAAATTGTCGCCGCCCATTAAAAGCACGAACTGCGTACCCGGATGGCGGGCACGCAGTTCGTCGAGGGTATCGATGGTGTAGCTCGGGCGGGGCATATCAAACTCCACATCCGAGGCTTGCAGTTTGTGGTTGCCAGTAATGGCTAGGTTTACCATAGCCAAGCGCTCCTGCTCGGGCAACAACTCCTCTCCCACCTTAAACGGGCTCTGCGGCGACACCACCAGCCACACCGCATCAAGGTCGGTGTGCGTGGCCATGTGGTTAGCCACAATCAGGTGTCCGGTATGAATGGGATTGAAGGAGCCGAAAAGCAGCCCCACACGCCGCGGGGTATTCATCAGACAATTGCCAACTCGGCTGTGATGAAGTCACGCACGAGCTTTTCGGCCTGCGCGGTGGCTTGGTCCAAATCGTCGTTGACGATAACGGCATCAAACCGATCTTCAAACGTAAGCTCGAAGTTGGCCTTGTACAGTCGGGCTGAAATGCTAGAAGCCGAATCGGTAGCTCGCGCCTTCAAACGCTGCTCTAGTACCTCCAATGATGGGGGCTTCACGAAGATGCACAACGCGCGGTCTTTGTAAAACTCCTTTACACTGAGGCCACCTTTCACGTCGATATCGAGAATGGCGTGCTTACCGCCGCTCCAGATACGTTCGATTTCGGATTTCAGGGTTCCGTAGTAAGAGCCTTCGTAGACTTCTTCCCACTCCACGAACTCATCGTGGCGGATTTTCTCCTGAAACTCCTGAACCGTAATGAAATAGTAGTCCTTGCCGTTCTGCTCGGTGCGGCCGCGCCGGTCGCGCGTGCACGCCGAGATAGAAAAGCTCAGCTCCGGAATACGCTCCATGAGCCGATGGACGATGGTGGTTTTACCAGCGCCTGATGGCGCCGAAAAGGCGATAATCTTCCCCTGCATGGGGCAAAATTAGACCTTTTCGGACTGCACTCGCGCTAGAATGTTATCAGAAAGACCAGTGGGCACCCCTTTGCGGCCTACGTACTGGTTCAGGAAGTCAACGAAAATGCGCTGCTTGTCAATGCTATCGAAGCACGGAGAGCAATCTTCGGCATGGTTAACGAAGTATTCCTCGTCTTCCACGTTGGGCTCTTGGCCCACGATGATTTGATCGAGAATGGTATTCACACGCTCACAGTCGGCGCCGACGGCAGTGGTAGCAGCCGCGCCTTGTTGGTTGGGTGTAGACTTCGTGGCCATAACGGGGAAGGTAATGTGGTGGAGGGAGGAAGTTAAATGTACTTAGTCTTCATCTTCGTCGTACGCTTCGGCAACATCGGCTTCTTCAGAATCGTTGCCGTAGCCCATTTTTTTTGCGTAGCGCTCGAGCTTGTCTTTGAGGAAATTACGGGCTCGGTGCAGACGCGAGCGGACCGTACCGATCGGAATATCGAGCACCTTGGCCATCTCCTCGTAGGTAAACCCTTCTAGGTCGCAGAGAATAATGACGGTGCGGAAATCCACCGGCAGCGAGTTCAACGCGCTAGCTACTTCATCGCCGATCAGATCCCGGGTGGCCTGCTGGCGCAAATCGGGCGAGGTAGAACCTGTGTCGCCCTCGGCATCGACTTCTTCCGTGTTGTAGTAACCCTCAATCTCGCTGTAGTCGACCTTGGCGGGTTGCTTGCTCTTCTTCCGGAAGTCGTTGATGAACGAATTTTTCAGGATGCGAAACAGCCACGCTTTTGCGTTGGTTCCCGGCTCAAAGTACTCGAAGAAGCGGTAGGCCTTTAGATAAGTCTCCTGCACGAGGTCGTTGGCATCGTCCTCGTCGAGGGTGAGACGGTAGGCAAAGTTGTACAGCGAATCCAGCACGGGCAGCAGCTCGGCCTGGAATCGGCGGTCTTTCTCCTCCTTGCTCAGTTTAGGTACCCGTTCGGGAGTGTCGCTCATAAAAGGGAGTATTCGGGCAAGCGCACGGCGGTAGTGCCGCGGAATAAATGTAACGAAAGGAAGGGCTCAGAGGGTTGCGTTGTGGTTTTGTGCCCGCCGTTCGGCAGCCACCACCAGAAATCCATAGAGGAAAGCAAACAAGTTGAACCCGATTTGCAGCTCCAGCAGCGAATCGGCCAAGGCCGCCGCTCCAAAAGTCAGCAAGAAATACCTCACGTACGGATTGCGCCGCAAAGAGGGTTGCACTAGTGGCCCAATAAGCACCCACAGCCATACGGCGAGGCCCAGCACCCCGCTGCCCACTAAGTAGTGCAAATACTGATTGTGCACCATAACCCAATTTTCGGGCTTGAGGCCGTAGCTGCGCCACGAGAACTGCTCCATCAGGGCTTGGCGCACATCGGCGGGAGCTACGCCCAACCACGGGTGCCGTTTGGCCAAGGTGAGGGCGTTTTGCCAGGCCGCTAAGCGCCGCGATAAGGAAAATTGGTTGATGTCGTGGCCTCGTTGAAACTGCTCCAGATCGTAGAGCGTGCTGGATACGCGTTCCTGCACCGACTCCAAATTGTAGTAAGCGCCAGCGGCCAACAGTACACCTAGGGCAACCAACCCTAGCGCAAGCAGTGGTTTACGCTTTAGCAACAGCAGCACAACAGCGCCCAAGGCTAGATAAAAAGCCATGAGCCCGGTGCGGTAGGCCAGTACATGCAAGCTGCTGACAGCTATAACTCCGGCAGTTAGCAGCAGCCACCTAGGAGCTTTGCCCAGATTGGGCTCACGGCTTAGCGGCACCGCGAAGAAAGCAGCCAACGCTAGCAAAATGCCGAAGTGAATGTGAAAGATGCCCGAAACCGAAGGCACGTTTTGCCCCACCCGGATGAGGTCTTGCGCAGCTTGCTGATCGAGTAAGTAACGACCAACAGTAGCAGCGCCCAACAGCGCCGTTGTACCCACAAAAAAGCCTCCTAAGCCCATACGCTGGCACCTGGTAAGCGGCACCGCAAGGCTGAAAGCCAATGGTACCCCAATCAGTGGCAGCTGACGATATACCTCGTGCCGCCAAATAGGCCAATCTTGCGTGTACCACCACGAAAACGGCATTAGCAAGTAAAGTGCTGCTAAGCGCAGGGCCGAACGATTACGCAACCAATGAGGTATTTCGCGGCGGACGTTGGGGTTTAGGCCAGCAGCTATTACGGCAGCTACAGGCGCCAACGCTACAAAAGCACGCGCCGTGAAGAGCAAACCTACCATACCACCTAGGCAGGCTACCAGCAGCAAATACTGCGATAGATAGCCGTTGCGGTACCAGCGGGCAAGCACAGGTAGGATGAATGATGGGTGCAACTCCGAAAACAACATCAACCCAAAGCTACTGCGTAGGCAGCGGCTGCCAAGCACTGATGCGCGTTGCTACCTCCATGGGCACTACGCTCCGGATACAACTGCATACCGAAGCGTCTTGGCGGCAGTCGTTGCAATCGGGTTTGTCGAGCACGAGGTGCTCGGCCCGGGGGCCTAGTGGTGCCCAGCGGCCAGGGTGCATTGGGCGCATGGGTACAAACAAACCTAGGGCATGCTTGCCAAGCGCAGCCGCTAAGTGTACAGGCCCCGTGCTGGCAGCCACTAACCCATCGGCTAAAGCAATAAAACTGATAAGCTGTCCTAGGGAAAGCCGACCGGTAAGGTTGGTGCAAACGTCAACATGCTCCTGCAGCCAAGGTTGCAGCTTTTGCCCCTCGGCTGCGGTGCCGGTAATAAATACCCGATGGCCTTGTGCGTGCAGTAATCGGGCTAGCTGTCCGTAGTAATCAAGAGGCCAATCGCGTCCGCTGCCGCGCGAGCCAGGGTGCAACACCACATGCAGCTGCTGGGCTCGGCTACGCGCGAGCAGTGCTGCTACCTCGGCAGGTACCGGCTCAATGGGCATCAGCTTACCTAGGGGCTGCAGCTCCGCTTGCTCAGGTATGCGGTGCAGCCCAAGCGGACGAAGTAAGTGGCAGTTGAGTTGCGCCTCGTGCAGGGGCGAATGCCGGCGGCTAAGCGCCACTAGCCGGTTACACGTAAGCCAATGAAACCACCGGCTGCGCGTACCGATGCGTTGGCTGATGCCGGCTTTACGCGCCAAAGCAGCCAAACGGCGGTTCGGGAACACGTGCACCATGGCATCGGCTTGCACCCGGCGCAAGGCACGAACTTGCTCGGCCTTGGGCAGCTGCCGTAACTCGTCGTCGTTCAAAAATTCATCAACTGTGGGGCAAGCAGCTGCTACGGCCTGCGTGTAGCTGCGGCCCAGCAATACCACGCGGCATTCGGGGTATTGTTGCTTCAGCCAACCGCACAGGGGCAACGTAAGCACTACGTCGCCGATGGCGTCGGTGCGGCTGATGATAAACGTCTTCATGGGCGAGCAGCGGCTTGCTGGTTGATAACGCGCAGCTTGGCGTACTTCACGAACACGCTACAGGCCGAGAGGTAGGCAATGCTGAGGCCGGCAAAACCATCGAGCATACCTAGGCGCAGGAAATACATGTGCACAAACTTCCAGGCGGGCTTCAGCCACAATTGCCAAGTAGCTACGCGTTTACCCTTAGTAGCTAGCTCTTGAGCGCCGATGGTGCTGAAGCGGTTGAACTGCGCCAAATGCTGTTCGATGGAATCGTAGGAGTAGTGCAGCAAATCGTGCTGCAAGGCCTGCACGGCTTGTCCGGTGGCTACCTCGTACCGCTCGTGCAGCAGATGGCCTTGCCAGCCACCTAGGCGCCGGTCGTAAAGGCGCAGCTTGCGGTCGGGGTACCAGCCGCCGTGGCGCACCCAGTGGCCGCAGTAGTTGGTGAGGCGCGGCAAAGTGTAGCCGGCGGCCTGCCAGTTAGCTTTTACCTGTCCGATTTCAATTCGCAGCTCTTCGGTCAGTACCTCGTCGGCGTCAAGCTGCAGCACATGGTCGTAGCGGGCTTGGGCGGTGGCAAAGTTCTTCTGCTGCACGTAGCCCGCGAAAGGATGATGCACTACGCGGGCACCGTATTCTTCGCAAATAGCTACTGTGCGGTCGGTGGAGCCCGAATCAACTACTACCACGTCATCGGCCACATCACCTAGGGCTGCCAAGCAGCGGGCGACGTTGGCTTCTTCGTTGAACGTGATGATGACGACGGAAAGCTGGATTGCGGGCATATTGCCCGCAAATATCGGGTATTGCTTTGCTAGTGCTTAGCAAGCGTTTGGGCTCGAGTCGAGTAATTGGATTAGCGGCTTGTCTTGCGGCCCTCGCACGCAGCTATATTGCTGCATTGTTACCCATATGGCCCTCATGCGCTTACTGCTATTCTGCCTGCTTCTATTACCAAATCTGAGCTTTGCTCAGCATTATTTTTATACGCCTGATTGCGCCCTGCCAACCGCTAAGAAAAACATCACCATTGGCTACACCGCCAACGTGCTGGTAGCTGGGCGCCGCATCCCCAATCATACAAGCGAGCAAACGCCGGCTGATGGTGCTTTGCCCATCATGTCGTTGCGCTACGGCTTCGATGTTGAAGCCTCAGCACAAGCCTACCAAAGCGGCGACTTTGCTAAAGCAGCAGCATTGCTCGAAGAGCCAGCTCGTCAGGAGCCCGATAACCTATACATCCTGACTCATTATGCGCGGGCATTATTTCAGCAGACAGCCACCAAAGGCCGTAGCTTCACGGTGTACCGGCAACTCATAGCGCAATTAGATGAGGAATTGCAGGAGGGTCCTACCAGCGCCACCGTTGATGCTAGCTTCTTGGAAGCGTACTGGAAGCTCGGGGTACTACGTCTGGATAACCAGCAGTGGGCCGAAGCCGACTATGATATAACTCGCTTTTTGATCGGACTGAGGGCAGCTGATCAACTCAACACTCCTATTCACGAGCAGGCCTTAAGCTACCTTACCGAATGCCATTATATGATGGGACACGCTGAGCTGTGTCGCTATTTTGGCAATAAAACGCTGCAGCTATTTCCGGGCAATACTTACGTACGGAAATACCTCTCGGCCCTATCCATAGCAAAACCTTCAATGCGTAAGAGCTAAGCCATAACTCCTCATCAATTTTGGATTTCTATATTTGGTCGACACTATTAAACCAATATACTCTCTATGCTAATACTAGCTTGGTCTGTCCTGAATGTAGTGCTTGCAATGCTCGTGTTGGTGGCCACTTTCAAAGTTTTTAATTTACTCCGAAACAAGATCGGGCTAGCTTGGACCAGCGTACTTGTTTTAGGACTGCTGCTTAGTGGTTGCGGTGCTAACTCTGACATGACCAGTGCAAAGCGTAACCTCATCGAGCGCGATACCAAGGCACGTGGTAACGCTCTAACCCTAACACGTCAAGAATTGGGACCTAGCAGCAAGCTTGAGTTTCTACTGGAATACAATAAAGCAGGTGACTCGTGGCAGCCAAATGGACTATATGCCACTGCAAGCGGTTTCCTTTTTGGTCATGCTTGGGAGCCAATGGCTGGCATGGCTACTCAACAGGGCCAGCGCTGTCAGTACTTCGTAGCAATGCTACACAAATGGAAGCTGTTGGGCATGCCTATTTACAGCACCTCCGAAGATTACACCGGCTATTTTTCCCTGAAGTAATAGCCGCAAACAAAAAGCCCCGCCGGAGTATTTCGGCGGGGCTTTTTGTTTGTGCTAAGCAACTCTTAGTAGCGGTACAGGTCCGACTTGAACGGGCCTTCTACCGGTACACCAATGTAGTTGGCTTGCTTCTCGTTGAGCTCGTCCAGCTCAACGCCAATTTTGGCAAGGTGCAGGCGGGCCACCATCTCGTCGAGGTGCTTAGGCAAGGTATATACCTTGTTTTCGTAGCTGTCGTGGTTCTGCCAGAGCTCCAGCTGAGCCAGTGTCTGGTTGGTAAACGAATTCGACATCACGAACGAGGGGTGCCCGGTGGCACAGCCCAGGTTTACTAAACGACCTTCGGCAAGAATGATAATCTCTTTGCCATCGATGGTGTACAGATCAACCTGCGGCTTAATGGTGTCCTTCGTGTGGCCGTAGTTCTTATTCAGCCACGCCATGTCAATTTCATCGTCGAAGTGACCGATGTTGCAGACAATAGCCTTGTCTTTCAGGGCACGGAAGTGCTCCTCCGTTACGATGTCGCAGTTGCCGGTGGTCGTGATGACGATATCGGCATCCTTGATGGCGTTGGCCATCTTTTTCACCGCGTAGCCATCCATGGCAGCCTGCAGCGCGCAAATCGGGTCGATTTCCGTTACGATTACGCGGGCACCAGCACCACGCAGCGAAGCAGCGGTGCCTTTTCCTACGTCGCCGTAACCGGCTACCACAGCCACTTTGCCGGCCATCATGATGTCAGTAGCACGACGAATGGCATCGACAGCCGACTCTTTGCAGCCGTACTTGTTATCGAACTTCGACTTGGTTACCGAGTCGTTGATGTTGATAGCGGGCAAGGGCAGCTTGCCCGCCTTCATGCGCTCTACCAGGCGCAGTACGCCTGTGGTGGTTTCCTCCGAGATACCGCGGATGCCGGGCACCAGCTCGGGGTAGCGGTCGAGCACCATGTTGGTAAGGTCGCCGCCGTCGTCGAGGATCATGTTCAGGGGCTGACGGTCTTCGCCGAAGTAGAGCGTCTGCTCAATGCACCAGTTAAACTCCTCCTCGTTCATGCCTTTCCAGGCATATACCGCAGTACCAGCAGCAGCAATAGCAGCAGCGGCGTGGTCCTGGGTCGAGAAGATGTTGCACGACGACCAGGTTACCTCGGCACCTAGGGCCTGCAGCGTCTCGATGAGGACAGCGGTTTGAATGGTCATGTGCAAGCAGCCGGCGATGCGGGCACCTTGCAGGGGCTTGCTGGCGCCGTACTGCGCGCGCAGCGCCATCAGACCCGGCATTTCGGCCTCAGCCAAACGGATTTCCTTGCGGCCCCATTCGGCCAGCGAAATGTCTTTTACCTTGTAGGGTACGTAGGTCGTCTCAACCATAATATTGGAATTTTCGCAATCCAACTACAAAGGTAGCTAATTTGTTGGCCTTTGCCAGTATGTAATTGGGCTGCACACAGGAAGGTGTTAGCGCTATCAATCAGCCTATCAGATCAATACGCAGCCTGTCATTACCCTTCGGAAACTGTTTTCAAGGAGCCTTACAGGCAAGCTCAAGGGTAAAAATTAACCTAGGCAAACTGCCGAACAGCCGAACGTATCGGAGCGCAGCAGTGTTAAGCAGATTATATCCAGAGATATAATTATTTCTGGGTAATTGCCACCTACCTTTGTATCATGCGTTCTCTTATCTCGCTGGCTTTAACGCCTAAAAGCCGCCGTTTTGCTTTGTCGTTGCCGCTGGCCTTGGGCTTAGCTGGTGCTGCTTATGCACAAGCGCCCAAAAAGCCGGTGCAGTACATCAAACTTAGCCCCGAGGACCAAGACAGGAGCCTGAATGGCCCACAGAAAAACTTTTGGTTTGCAACCGGCAACAGCGAGGATTATCAGAACGCGGGCTTTTTTGGCCAACGCCTACGCCCCTACGTAGCGCACGATGCCGAAGCCTTGGCTAGCCTTAACCGTTACCGCCGCCAAAAATGGATGCTGCTGGGCGAGCGGGCTGTGTTTATGGGTGCCGTGGGCGTGTATGCCCAGCAGGTACTGAGTGGTGATGAGCAACAGTATTTCAACAACACCCAAAAGGTAGCCATTGGCGTAGCCCTAGGTAGCTTACTCAGCAACGCGCTGATTACCCACCGCACCAACGAGCACTTTATTCGGGCGGTAGAGGCGCATAATGCCACTTTACCATCGGCGCGCCGTATGGGCTTTTTGCAGGTTAAGCCCGATGTGCTAGGCGTGACGGCCCCAACCGGCCGCCCGCAACTGCTCGTGGGCTGGACGCTGCGCTAACCCAGGCTCCTTACCTTAGCGCCGTAAAAGCGCATTTTATTTGTGATGGATGTTTCGCTGTCGGCAGCGGCTCGGCAGTACGTAGCCGAGCATCTGCACGATGACCCCGCTACGCTGGCCTTGCAAGCCCGGCGCTACCCCGATCTGCCCGTACGCGAATTGGTACAACAGATTCAGGCCCGCCAGAAAGCCAAAGCCAAACTGCCAGCCTGGGCTGCTAATCCCGATTTGGTATTTCCTCCCTCGTTATCCGTGGAGCAGGCTTCGTCGGCTCGCACGGCTGCGTTCAAAGCCGAGCTGGTGTCGGGCGCCCGTATAGCCGACCTTACCGGCGGTTTTGGGGTTGATACCAGCTACTTTGCCCAGCAAGTGGGCGAAGTGCACTACGTGGAGCGCAACGCCCAGCTAGCCGAGGTGGTGCGCCACAACCTCGGCACCCTAGGTATCAGCAATGTGCAGGTGCACGTGGGCGATGCCGCCGCGTGGTTGCGCGAGCAGCCCGATGGCTACTTCGATTGGATTTACCTCGACCCAGCCCGCCGCGATACCGCCGACAAAAAGATCTTTCGGTTGGCCGACTGCGAGCCCGACGTGCTGCGCCTGCTGCCGTTGCTGCTGCGCAAAGCCGAGCGCGTGCTGCTGAAAACCTCGCCTATGCTCGATGTGGAACAAGCGCTGCAGGAGCTGGGGCGCGTGCGTCGGTTGTGGGTAGTAGCCGTGGACAACGAGTGCAAGGAGGTGCTCTACGAGTTGGGCCAGGAGGCGGCCATCGACCCGGAGCGGCTTACCGTGAACCTGATGCGAGACGGGCGCGAGCAAACCTTCCGCACCAACCGCACCCGCGAGGCCAAGGCCACACCACGCTACGCCGAACCCCAAACCTACATCTACGAGCCCAACGTGGCCGTGCTAAAGGCTGGCGGGTTTAAAAACGTTGGGGCTAGCTACAACTTACTGAAGCTGCACCAGCACAGCCACCTCTACACATCGCACACGCTGCGCGAAGATTTTCCTGGCCGCATCTTCCGGTGCCGGGCGGTGTGCAAGTACGATAAGAAGGAGTTGCTCGCCCACCTCGACGCCGACCAGCGGGCCCACGTAACGGTGCGCAACTTCCCCGATTCGGTAGCCGATTTTCGGTACCGCACGGGCATTCGGGAAGGCGGCACCACGTACCTGCTTGCCACTACCGACTTGCGCAACCGCCTGATAGTACTGATCTGCGACCGACTTAATCATTACCCGGGTGCAACCCCAGAGCAGCAATAACAGAAGCGCCCGAACCAACAGGTTTGGGCGCTTTGCTTTTACCCTAACTACTTGGCCGGGCTCGTCCATTTATTGCCCCTGATGCGGAAGCGCCACGGCAAGGCTGCGTCGTCGCCGGCGTAGTCAATGCCGACGCGTGGGCTGGCCACTACCTGCTCATCGGGCACTTGCTCGCCTAGGTCTTCGATCCAAATGAGGTTGCCGGTGAGGTCGGTGCCGTAGTGCTTGGTGCTGATACCCAGGGCCTGCGTGAGCAAGCCTGGGCCTGCGGTAAGTTTGGGCACGATGCTGGTGATGCCCCTGCGCAGTTGCATTTCAGCTATGCCCTCGGTAGGCTCAAGCCCCCGTACCAGCACGGCATCGGCTTTGCCAGCTTCGTTGGTGATGATGTTGAACAGGGCGTAGCGACCGTAGATGAGGTACACGTAGGCCACCCCGCCGGCCTCGTACATTACGCTGGTGCGCTTGGTGAAACGCCCTAGGTGTGAGTGGCAGGCTTGGTCGCCTATGTGGGCATATGCTTCCGTCTCGACAATGCGGCCACCGGTCAGCACTCCATCGATGCAACTAAACAGGTATTTGCCGAGCATGTCGCGGGCCAGCGCCACTACATCGGGCTGGCGGTAATAGTCGTGCGTAAGCTTCATGCTCGGCTATACGTAGCTAGGGCCTGCGTGCGGTTATGTCTGTCTCAAGGATAATACGGGCGTGCAAAAAATCCGCGTAATCAAGCAAATCCGAAACGCTGCGTATCTTTGGCGGTGCATGGGTGGCCAAACCCCGATTGTGGGGCGAGGCTGAAAAGGGAATGCCGTGAGATTCGGCGACTGTCCCCGCAACTGTGAGCTTCACCGTACCCTGCGCCGAGCCTCTCTTCGCCACTGTTCCTGCGAAAGCCACCTAGGCTGGAGGAATGGGAAGGCCGCCCGGCGCCGAAGCAAGTCAGGAGACCTGCCCGTGCAACTTTAGTGTTCGGCGCCTGCGGAGGACGGGCGGAGAATGAATCGATTTCGGCCCGATGTTGCCGCAACGGGCTATTTACCCTGATTCTGACTCGGCTTTGCGAGTGGCCTTACGGGTTGCGCGCAGGGTTCTGAACCGAATTTTTCGACCCCGAAAATTTTGGTTCGGATGTACGCTTTTACCTCTTTCCGGCTGCTGGGCAGCGGCTGGGCTACGGTGGCATTATGGCTCAGTACCTCGGCTACTGCCCAGGCGCAGGCACCCCGCTCCCCTACCCCATCCGATACTACTCGGCAAGTGTTGCCCTCGGTGCAGGTGCAGGGCTTGCGCCCCACACGCTACGCCGCCGGCAGCCGCTTCACCGTGCTCGATTCGGCCGCGCTGGTGTCGTTCAAGTCGGCCTCGGTGGCCGATGCTTTGTCGGCCCGCACGCCGCTGCACCTGCGCACCTACGGGCCGGGGCAGCTGGCCACGTTATCTATCAGGGGCACTTCGGGGCGGCATACCGCCGTGCTCTGGAATGGCTTTAGCATCAACTTCCCTACCCTCGGCGAGGCCGACATGGCGCTGCTGCCGGTGGCCTCGGTGGGCCAAATAAGCGTGCAGCACGGGCCCGCCGCTGCGCTGTACGGCACCGGTGCCATGGGTGGTGCCGTGGTGCTGGGCTCGGCCACCCCTAGGCTGGGCCAGCAGGTAAATGCTACGCTTGAGGCGGGCAGCTTCGGCTACGGCGCCGTGAGCTTCGACGGCAGCCACCGCGACGAGCACGTAGCCGTGCAAACCAGCCTGCTGGTGCGCTCCTCAGAAAATAACTTCCCGTATACAGCTCTTGATTTTGGTGGCCCCGTGCAGCGGCGCCAAGCCAGCGCCGCCTTGCGGCAGAGCAGCTTTACGCAGCAGCTAAGTGTGCAGCTCAGCCCCAAAGCAGAGCTAACAGGCGCGGCGTGGTTTACCCGTTCCGACCGCGAAATTCAGCCCTCGATTGGCTCGGTTGATGCGCACGCCCGCCAGCAGGATGAAAGTGGCCGAGTAGTGCTGGGCTACCGCCGGCGCGGCGCCCGCAGCGAAACCGCCGTACGCGCCGCCCGCTTTGCCGACAACATCCGCTACTACAACGACAATGTGCAGCCCAGCAACTCGACTACGGTGGTGTGGCAGGCCCAAGCCGAGCACACCTTGCAGTGGTGCCCCAACGCCAGCCTGCGCCTGGGTACCGAAGCCCAACACTTCGTGGCCGATGTAGATGGCTACCGGCGGCACATTACCGAGCAACGCTACGCCGGCTTTGCCCTGCTGCGCTACGACCCTACGGCTCGCCTACGCCTTACGCTGAATGCTCGCCAGGCCGTGCTACCCGGCCGCCGGGCACCGGTGGCGCCTACCCTAGGTGCCGAATACCAACTCTGGCGCACCCAGCAACAGCAGCTTTGGCTGAAAGCCAACGCAGCCCGCAGCTACCGCTCCCCCACGCTTAACGAGCGGTACTGGGGTGGAGCAGAGCGCAAGGAGCTGCTGCCTGAAAGCGGCGTGGGCTACGAAGGCGGCCTGCACTACGAGGCGCTACTGGGCACACAATTGCCCGTGGCCGTACAAGCCGACCTGACGGCCTACCACTTGCTGGTTGATAACTGGGTGGAGTGGATTGAGGCACCCACCCTCGCGCCGCGCAACGTGCGGCGGGTGCGCAGCCGCGGCCTGGAGGCCAGCACGCAAGCCCAACTGCGCCTAGGTGCTTATCAGCTGAGTGCCACGGCCGCCTACGCCTACACGCAAGCCCGCAAGGTAAGCGGCTACGCTGCCGACCTCGACCCCATTGGCAACCAGCTGCGCTACGTGCCGCTGCACTCGGCCTCGGTAAGCACGCAGCACGGGTGGCGCAACTGGCAGCTTACCGTTAATGGCGTGTTCACGGGCTACCGCTACACCAACGCCTCGGCCAACGACTACCTGCCGGGCTACGCCTTGCTGCATGCCAGCACCGGCCGCACGGTGCACCTAGGGCGCTACACCCTCACGGGCTTGGTACAGGGCTACAACCTCACCAACAAAAGCTACCAGAACTACGCCGGCCGCGCCATGCCCGGCCGCTCGGCTACGGTAAGCTTACGCCTGGGCTGGCGCTAGGTACTTTATGCTGAATTACTCATTCTCACTCACCCTATCTACTCCGCAGACATGCAACTTCTGATGCGCCGCCAGTGGCTACCCGCCTTGGCTGTAACGTCCCTACTACTGGGCGCCTGCAACCCCTCCGACGACAACAACGAGCAACCGGCTCCGCAAGTAACCAAGGCCGTGTACGTGGCCAACCAAGGCAACTTTGGCACCCCCACCGGCTCGGTAACGGTGTACGACAAGCCCAGCAAGCAGGCCGATAAAGACCCCTTCCAGCGGGCCAACGGCCGCTCGGCCGGCGACGTGGTGCAGTCGGTAGCCTCGATCGGCGACAGGCTCTTTATCGTGGCCAACAACAGCGGCAAGATCGAGATTGTGAATGCAGCCGATTTCCGCTCGGTGGGCCAAATCAGCAACCTCTCGCAGCCGCGCTACGTGGTAGCCGCCTCAAGCAGCAAAGCCTACGTAACCGAGTGGCAGGGCAAGGCACCCAACTACACCGCGGGCCGCGTTTCGGTTATCGATCTGAACACCTACCAGGTTACCAAAACCATTGCCGTGGGTCGCAACCCCGAGCAGCCGCTGCTGGCCGAGGGCAAGCTTTACGTGCCCAACTCCGATGAGAACACCGTAACGGTAATCAACACCGCTACCGATGCGGTAGAAACCACTTTAACCTACACCGACGGCCCCCAGAACCTGCAGCGCGACAACGCCGGTAACATCTGGCTGCTGTGCAGCGGCATTACGCGCTACGGCGGTGCGCCCAACTACCCGGTGCTTTCGAACACGCCCGCTGCCTTGCACCGCTTCACGCCCACGGCGGCTGCGCGTCCGCAAACCTTCTCGTTTACTTCGGGCGGCGCCAACGACCTCAGCATTTCGCCTGATGGTACGCAGCTGTACTACCGCTACGCGGGTGCGGTGTACCGCATAGCCACCTCGGCTGCGGCCCTGCCCACCACGCCCTTTGTTCGCCGCCGCTTTATGGCCATCAATGTCGACCCGACCGAAGGCGAGCTGTACGGCGCCCTAGGTTCGTACACGGCCGATGGCAAAACCATTCGGTACAACACCTCGGGCGCGGCTATCGACTCGTTTAACGTAGGCCTGATTCCGGGCGACATCTCGTTCCGCTAAGCTGCGTAATCAGCCTGCACACAACAAGGCCCCGCAACCACCTAGGTTGCGGGGCCTTTGTATTAAGTAGCGGCACCAGCCGAGGGTTAGTCGGCTATGCCGTCGTTGTTGCGGTCTTTCCGGTTGCGGGCATTTTGGTACTGCCGTTCGCGGAAGCTGGTGGCGGTGTCGCGCTGCATGCGGGTGCTATCCACCCCGCCCGATGGGTGCCGGGCGCCGGGGTCGAGCGCAATTTTCTCGTGGCCGCGTTCCACATTCGTGTCGCCCGATTCGGTGCCGGTGCTGCAGGCCGTAAGGCCCGCTGCCAGCAGCAGGGCCGCACCCAAGTAGCTAAATGGGCGCAGCAGGTTGGAGGAGGTGTTCATGGCAGTGAGGAAGTAGATAAATAGTGTCGGGGCAATATACGTAACCGCTAAGCCCAGCGGTAACGCTGCGCTAGCACAAACGCCATTTCGGCGGATTGGTTATGTAGCTGATTTTACAGCCGTTTGCCACGGCCGCCGCCTTGCTTACCTGCGTACCCTAGGTGCACCCACCTGCCCCGCAACTGCCAGCTGATATCTTTGCCGTATGGCTGCTCCCCGTCGTCGTTCGTCTCAACCCACGCTCCTGCAACACCCATTACTGCGCCGAGCCGGCTTGCTGCTGGGCATCAGCGTGGTGCTTTCGTTTGCCCTCATTGCGTACCTGTTTGGGCTCGACAGCGGTTTTTTCGGCCGCTTGGCTGGGGCCACGTTCGTGTGGTTCACTCTGCTGAGTGTCACTTTTTTGGCGGTGGTGCCGTTTGTGAACTGGGCAGCCGATAACTGGTTTGGCCGCACCTGGGCCGAAGCCCCTACCCCGCAGCCCAAGCGCCGCAGCCGCCCCGCGGCCGCTGCTTCCAAACCCAACCGTCCGGCATCTTCGCGGTTGTCGGAGAAAGACGCCAACTCGTGAGTACCGAACTGCACATCAAGAACATGGTTTGCCCGCGCTGCATCAGCACGGTGAAATCCGTTTTGGAGCAAGCCGGCCTGCAGCCGCTGGAGGTAACCCTAGGTCATGCCGTGCTCGATGAAAGCACCCCTGCCGACATCGCGCAGTTGCAGCCTTTGCTGCAGGCCGAAGGATTTGAGCTGCTTAAGAACAAAGACGAACAGCTGGTAGAGCAGGTAAAAACCGCCTTAGCCGAGTACCTCGAGCACCTGCGCACGGCGCGCGTGCCGCTTACCACCTCGGCTTTTCTAGCCGAACGGTTCGAGGCTTCGTATGCGCACCTAAGCAAGCTGTTTTCGCGGGTAGTGGGCATCACGCTCGAGAAATACCTCATCCGGCTGAAGATTGAGCGCGTGAAGGAACTGCTGAGCTACGGCGAAAAAACCTTGGCCGAAATAGCCGACGAGCTGCGCTACAGCAGCAGCCAACACCTAAGCACGCAGTTTCGGCAGGTAACGGGCCAAACCGTAACGGAATACAAAGCCAAGCCCGAGCGCACTTCGCTTGATCAGATAGCGTAGGCTCGCTTTATTCAGACGTTTCCCCTTCTCCTTCGTCGTTGCGGCTTAAGTCGCCTATGTTTCGCGCCTGCCGAAGAGGCACATCGAACGTTACAGGAATATTAAATGGTCTTCCAAGCAAGTTGGTGCCCTGCCTGAAAACGTTGTCCTCAACCACAACCTCGGCCTCGTAGCAACAATCGAAGAAGTTGACAAAGCCGCTGAACTCATTAGCTAACAAGCACACCGGAAATCCGGGCTTGTTATGGCCGCCAGCCTGAAAGTCTAAGTAAGTATCGAAGGTGCAACCCTCTATGTGCAAGCCTTGCAAGAAGTAGGCAAAGATGAAATCGGCTTGAATAAAATGCGTTTGCAACAGCGTAACCGCACATTCGAACGACACTCCTCCGGATGCGCTCAGGTGTTCTACACGGCAGTTTTCGATCAGCACCGGGTAGATAAAGCGGTAGTCATCAATTATCAATGTGGCCAAGTCGAGTTTACCGAGCACGTGGTAGTTGCGCAGAGGCTGCAAGCTTTGAATCCTGTGCAACGCCTCTTTAGCGTCAATAGGAGTAAGGATAAGCGTTGTATCAAGCATAGGTTGTTCGCGTGGCAGCCAAGGTAAGTCCATCTGCGGTCTACCTTTGCGGCACCTTTGCCGCCGTTTGGCGGTTGTTGCCCCGTGCCGACGAATTCTACGCCCCGCATCCTGCTCATCACGCCGCCGCTCACGCAGCTCAATACCCCCTACCCTGCTACGGCCTACATCACTGGCTTTCTGCGGGGTCAGGGCTTTCAGGTAGCGCAAGCCGACCTAGGGATTGAGCTCGTGCTGAAGCTGTTTTCGGCGGCGGGGCTGAGGCGCGTGTTCGATGCCGTGGAGCAAGGTGCGTTCGAGCTGAGCGACAACGCCCGCCGAATGCTGCGCCTGCGCCGGCGCTACGAGATGACCATCGAGCCGGTCATCCGCTTTCTGCAGAACAAAGACCTGACGCTGGCCCCTCGCATTTGCCACGGCCGCTACCTGCCCGAGGCCGCGCGCTTCGACCAAGTGGCCGACCTCGAAACGGCATTCGGCACCATGGGCCTTACCGACCAGGCCCGGCACCTCGCCACGCTGTACCTCGAAGACCTCAACGACCTCATCAAGGAAACCGTGGGGCCGCAGTTCGGCCTGAGCCGCTATGCCGAGCACCTAGGGCTGACGGCTACGTCGTTCGAGCCCATGCACACGGCCCTGCAGCAAGCTCCGAACCTAGTTGATGAGATGCTGCTGGAGCTGGGCACGGCGGTGCTCGAGCGCGAGCAACCCGATGTAGTTGGGTTTTCGGTGCCCTTTCCGGGCAACCTCTACGGTGCTTTGCGGCTGGCCAAGCACTTCAAGCAGTTGCGGCCCGCAGTGAAAACCCTGATGGGCGGCGGCTACCCCAACACCGAGCTGCGCCAGATTCAGGAGCCCAGGTTCTTCGACTACATCGATTACCTGACCCTCGACGACGGCGAAGGCCCCTGGCTGAAGCTGCTCGACTACTTCCAGGGCCAGCGCGACCTAGGCAATTTGCAGCGCACCTTCCACCGCAACGCCCTAGGTCGGGTGGAGTACCTTAACGGCTGCCAGGATGCCAACATCCCGCACACCGAGGTAGGCACGCCCGATTACGATGGCCTGCCCCTAACGGAGTACCTCTCGGTAATTGAGGTGCTGAACCCCATGCACCGCCTCTGGAGCGACGGCCGCTGGAACAAGCTAACCGTGGCGCACGGCTGCTACTGGAAGCGTTGCTCCTTCTGCGACGTTACGCTCGATTACATCAGCCGCTACGAAACCGCGCCGGCCACCTTGCTCGTCGACCGCATCGAGCAGATTGTGCGGCAAACCGGCCAAACCGGCTTCCATTTCGTCGACGAGGCCGCGCCGCCGCTGGCCCTGCGCGACCTAGCCATTGAGCTGCTGAAGCGCCGCGAGAGCATCACGTGGTGGGGCAACATCCGCTTCGAGAAAACCTTTTCGCCCGACCTCTGCCGATTGCTCGCTGCCTCGGGTTGCATTGCCGTATCGGGCGGCTTGGAGGTTGCCTCCGACCGCCTGCTGGCGCTGATGGAAAAGGGCGTGAGTATTGCCCAGGTAGCCCGCGTAACGGACGGCTTTACGCAAGCCGGCATTATGGTGCATGCTTACCTGATGTATGGCTTCCCTACCGAAACTGCCCAAGAAACCATTGACTCGCTGGAAGTGGTACGGCAGTTGCTGGCCGCGGGCGTGGTGCAATCGGGTTTTTGGCACCGCTTTGCCATGACGGCCCACTCGCCCGTAGGGAAAAACCCCGCGAAGTACCAAGTAGCGCAAATCGGGCCCGAGTTCGAGGGCTTTGCCTGGAACGACCTCTGGCACGACGACCCCACCGGTGCCGACCACGAGCAGTTTGGCCCGGGCCTTGCCAAGGCGCTGTACAACTACATGCACGGCGTGGCGCTTGAGGAGCCGCTGCAGTTTTGGTTTGATTTCCGGGTGCCTCGTACCACGGTGCCGCGCAACCTCATCGAGTCGGCGCTTACCGAGCCAGGCAAGCCCGATTCGGCCAAGCAAAACATGCGCGTGTTTTGGTTGGGCAACGCGCCGGACATCCGCTTCGAAATGCGCCAGAAAAAAGGCCGCCAAATCGAGCAGGCCATCCTGACGTTCTACGAGCAAGCCGAGGATTTCGAGCTGAAAACCACACCCATGATTGGCCAGTGGCTGCACCAGCTCCTAGGTGAGCTTGCCACCGATTACGACACCAAGCGCCTGCTTAAAGAAGTAGCCGCCAGCTACCCCGCCGCCGAAGCCGGCATGAGCTTCGAGGCGTTCATGATTTCGCCGCAGTGGTTGCTGTTGCGCGAAAAGGGCCTGTTGCTGGTGTAGCTACCCAGGTGCCCCATTAGTTACTGGTGCGCTCCTGCAGCCACTCGAGCTGCTCTTCGAGGTAGCCGGGCACGGGCCGGGGCCATTGCCACTGTTGCCCGGCTTCGCCATCGGCCACGGTGGCGGCGGGCAGGGTTAGCTCGTGGTTGGCTCCGGCGTACACCCGCACCAGCGAACTGCCGCGCCGGCCGGCCGCTAAGCGCAGCCGCTCGGCACTGACACGGGCATCAAGGCGTTCGTCGTGGGTGCCGTATTGCAGTAGCACCGGCACACGCACAGCTTGCCAGGCATCGCGCGGGTCGTAGTTCAGCTCGCGCCAGTAAAAGTTGGTTCTGATGGCCGCCGTATCGGGCAGTTGCTGCGGCAAGGTGGTGAAGCGGACCCATGGCTGCTGCAGGGCATTGCTCAGCAGCTCGGTGGCTTTGGTGGTTTCGGTTTTGCTGGTGGGCCGACGCACGTAGCGCTCCAATGCCTCGAAAGTGCGCTTGGCCTGCGCTTGCTCGCCTTTGGTGGCACCTTGCCTGGCCAAGGCCTCTTCGTTTTGATACTGCACTACATCGGCCAACGACATACCCGGCGCCGATACGCCCACCACAAAAGCAGCCGGCCGGCTTGGTTGCCCGGCTACCAGCGCGGCCACCGTAGCGCCTTGGCTGATGCCCCACAAGCCTACGCGCGCTGAATCAATTTCAGGGTTCAGCTTAAGCGTGCGCAGGGCAGCGGCGGCATCGGCAGCCAACTCCTGCAGGCCGAATTGCTGCGGCTGATTTTTGGGTGCGCGCGCATCGCGCCTGTCAAACACCAACGTGGCAATGCCGTGCCGCGCCAGCCAGCTGGCGTAGGTGCTTAGCTCGTGCTGCTGCGGCGTGGTGCTGCCGTGCAGCAGCACTACGGCGGGGTGTTGCAGCACGGTATCATTA
Organism: Solirubrum puertoriconensis; assembly: GCF_001483135.1. GTDB lineage: Bacteria > Bacteroidota > Bacteroidia > Cytophagales > Hymenobacteraceae > Solirubrum > Solirubrum puertoriconensis. Next base: position 786,781 of record NZ_LNAL01000008.1, on the reverse strand, counting down.
GGTACTAGCAAGGTGCCATTAGCAGGGCCAGCGGCCGTTTGCCAGCGCAGGGCTACTTCGCGGTACGGGCTAGGAGGTGCTTGGTCGCGTCGAATTAGCAGCACCTCGGCTTGCAGCGAATCGGTTTTGAATGCGCCCTGCAGGAAATTGCCTTCATGCCGCAGGTTAAACTGCATGGCGCGGCCCTCGGGCTGGCGGTGCACAAAGCGCAGCTGCGGATGCTCGTAGCGCAATTGCTCGGCCGGGAAACCCAGCAGCAACCACTCCGGAAAATACAGTTCGGCTTGCAGCGCCTGCGTGGTGTCCTGCCGTACATCGAGCACCACGCGCAGTGGGGTACCATTAGCGGTAAGGGTGCCCTCGTAATGGCCGGTTGGGGGCGCCGCCTCGGTTTGCCGCCCCTCCGACGAACACCCACCTAGGGAAATCAGGGCCCAGCAACCGGTAAGCATCAGCAGCGCCCGCAAGCGTTGGCAGAAAAGCATAAGCACGCGTTCAGTGTTCCTGTATGCAGCTACTGCCTCCTAGGTGCAGTAGCTGCTGCCAAATGTAGGCACCTGCTGCCAACGAAGCGCGGCCCGCGGTATTACAGACCCTTGCGCAAAATGAGGTCGTGCTGTAGGTCTTGGCCCAGCTTAAAGTCGATGCCACCAATGTGCTTGAAGCCGAAGCGGCGGTAAAACTCTATGGCCCGCTCGTTTTTCTCCCACACGCCCAGCACCACCGAGCGGCAGCCACGCTGCCGTGCTTCCTCAATGCAGCGCCGCATTAGGGCTGCACCCAGGCCGGTACCAATCCAGTCTTCCAGCACATACAAGCGCTGGATTTCGGCCCGGGTGCTTACGTCGGAACCCGGCTCGGCACCTAGGGCCGACGGGATGATGAGCTTGGCGTACCCCACCACCTCCTGCTGCATCATCGCCAGAAAGAAGAAAGAATTGGGCGCCTGCAGTTCGGCCAGTTGCTTATCGGGGCTGAAAGTTTGCTCGAGGTACTCGGCCATATCCTCGGGCTTGTTTTGGGCAGCAAAGGCCTCGTGGAAAGTACGACGGCCCAAAATGGCTAGCTGCGCAGCGGTGGCAGCGTTGCGTTTGGCAGTGATAATACGGAGCGGAGATGACATAGCACGGCAAGTTAGGCAGCCCGAGCCGGTAGCTGCGCAAAACTGGTGTTCTTGGGCGTCGCAACGATTTCTGAAGCAGCAGGCGCGAATGCCCTAGGTAATGGCGCCTCAACCGGGCTCATCCGATATATGCCCGTCGCGCCGCATGCGCCAACCAAAGCGAATCAGCAACACAGCCACCACCAGCATCAGCACCGACATTATCAGATAGGTCGTATTCACGCCAGCCCAGCCGGCGCCGTTCCACTCGCTGGCCACTACTCCAAACCGGAGCACTTGCGCAATTACCAGCAAGCCGCCGGCTACAATAAACAACAAGCCGACGAGGCGGCGCGAACCAGGCTTTAGGCGCGAAGTGGGCATGCAGCAAAACAACTAATTTGCTGCTTATACGGGCCACGCCGCAGTTGCGAATCTGATTTAACGCCGTATTTTTGTTTTACCATCATCAGCGGGAGTAGCTCAGTTGGTAGAGCATCAGCTTCCCAAGCTGAGGGTCGCGAGTTCGAGCCTCGTTTCCCGCTCATTCAGGATAAGCCACTTAGCAGCAATGCTGAGTGGCTTATTTGTTTTCGGTGCCCACGTCATGTGCTTGTTTTCGGTAAAGCGGCACTATTAACTGAGCTCAGCTACATCTAAACAACTGTCCAGTCCTACCAACCAGCCCCGTGCGGCAGGTTCCGTAACCTTTGCACTACCTCCTGCGATTTAGAAAGCTCCAACCGACAGCTTTTTAAACCGTGCACCATGAATCAGCCTACCGATAACCGTTTGCCAGACGACGCTGCTAACCAGCCAGTTGCTAACCAAGGCACCTCTTCCCTAGGTACTTCGCAAAGCAATTCGGGTCAAGAAGCAACTGCTGGGCAGCCATGGCGAAACAAGGCAACCAACCTGCTGAAAAGCGGCAATGCAAGCAACATTCAGGATACGATCCGCCAGGCCTCGAAGACATCAAGCGATACTTGGCGTCAACTAACCACCACGCAAAAGCTGCTTGCCGGTGGGGCCCTGGCCCTAGGTGGTTGGCTGCTGCTACGCGGGGGCGGCAAAGCCAAGGCAACCAGTCGGGTGCAAAAGCGCAGCCGCAAACAGGCCAAGGCCCTGCACGAGTTGCTATTGTTCGTGAACGACCGCGTTGATGGCTACCGGCGTGCACACCACGAAAGCCGCGACGCCGAACTCCGCAGCTACTACCACGAGTTAGCCGGCAAAAGCCACGAATTTGCCACTCGCTTGAACACCTACCTGCGCGATAAAGCCGCCGAATACGAACATGGCACCACGCACAAAGGCAAGCTGTACCGGGGCTGGATGAAAGCCAAAGCTACCCTCACCGGCCACGACGAGAAGGCTATTCTGGAGGACAACATTTACGGCGAAGAGTGGGCCCTGAAAGCTTACGAAAAAGCCCTGCGCGAGCCTGCGCTTCTAGGTGCCCTGGGTGCCGAAGTGGAGCGGCAGTACGCCCACGCCCGCCAAACCTATGCGCGGCTCCAGCAGCTCCGCGACCAACAGCAGCACTGAGCGCTGTTTCCTGCCCCTAACAACGACGCCCTAGGTAACTACCTAGGGCGTCGTTGTTAGGGGCAGGAGTGGATAAACCTACTTAGCTTTCCGGAAGGTGTAGCGCGTGAGGAAAATACCCTGGCCGGTGGTGCCGGTGTTCTGCAGGGTTTGCGTAAGCGGCGTTACCTGAAACAGTTCCCAGCCATCCTCCGTCACTTCGCTCAGGTAGCGCAGGATGGTTTCTTCATTGGTCTTGACGTTGCCGATGTTGATACCCGTGAGGCTGAATAGGTTTTCCATCTGGGCTTCTTTGGTGCCTTTGAACTCGGGCGTAAACAGCACCCGCGACCGGCCCAGCCCACCGGCCACGATAGACTCAATAGTGGTCATTTGCATATACTGATAGCCTGCTGCTTTTCCCTGCGCGAGGGTGCGCTGGGGCAACAGCGGTAGCACCAACAAAAGCAGCAAGGGCAGCAGGCGAAGAAAACGATGGTTGCGCATGGCATGGTGGCGGTAAAGTTGAGAGTGCTCAAAATTATCGCCCCAAATAGCTTCCGCCAACGCATGATGATGTGAGGTGTGCAGGCAACATCTGGCTTTCAGGCGGTGTATAACTTCTTCTATTCTAGTCCGCTTTATGCCCAATCCCAATCAACTTCCGACGTACGCCCCCGGTACCAAGCATCTGCACGTAGTTATCGAAACCGTCAAGGGCAGCCGCAATAAGCTAGCCTTCGACCCACATCTGGGCTTGTTTAAATTAAAAGGGGTGCTGCCCGAAGGCAGCTTCTTCCCATACGATTTCGGCTTCGTGCCCTCTACCCTCGCCGACGACGGCGACCCACTCGATGTGCTGCTGCTAATGGACGCGCCTACGTTTCCGGGCTGCGTGGTAGAAGCCCGCGTGATTGGGGTGCTCGAAGCCGAGCAGACAGAAACCAACAAAGCTACCGAGCGCAACGACCGGCTCCTGGCCGTAGCTGCTGAGTCGCGCATGCACAGCGATGTAACGGATGTGAGCGACTTACCGGAGCAGCTAATGCGCGAAATCGAGCACTTCTTTGTGGCTTACAACCAAGTAAAGGGCTGGCAGTTTAAGGTAACAAGGCGCAGCGGCCACAAACGAGCCGAGGAAATCGTGCGAAAAGCCATTCAGCAAGCCTGAGCGCCGCATGGAACAAGTGATTAACGATCTGCTGGGCTTGCAAGCCACTGCCGAGACCATAAGCCCCTTGCAAATGGCCCTGCGGGCTGTTGTTGTGTTTATTGTTGCGCTGCTGTTACTTCGATTTTCTGGCAAACGCACTTTTGGCAGCACCTATTCTTTCGATGTGGTACTCAAGATCATCATAGGATCGGTGCTTGGTAGGGCCGTCGTGGCGGCGTCGCCGTTTGGCGCTACGTTGCTGGCTTGCGTAGTGATGGTGGGCCTGCACCGTCTGGTGGCATCGGCTACTTACCGAAGCCCGGCTTTGGGCAGGCTCATCAAAGGCAAGGCGGTGGTACTTGCCGAAAACGGCAAACTACACCACGAAAACATGCGCGCCCACAATGTTACCGAACACGACGTGCAGGAAGGCGTGCGGAGTGCCGCGAATACCGACGATCTGGAGCAACTGGCGGCCGTTCGACTAGAGCGCGACGGCAGCATCACCGCCCTCAAAAAGCTGAGACAGGATAATTAGGGACTTTACCCAGACAACCCCGTAAGCCCAAGCAGAGGCCACCTGCTCAGTTGTACTTAACTACAAATTTGAGCTGGCACTTCACAACAACGCCGCCCATTCAAGCATAACCTGAATGGGCGGCGTCGTTGTGAAGTGCCAGCCTTAGCTAATCGCGCTTCGTCTTCAGCAGTTGCCGCAACGAAGCCAGCTCGTCGCGGAACTTGGCGGCCTGCAAGAAGTCGAGCTCCTTGGCGGCGGCTTCCATCTGCTTTTCGGTTTGCTTGATGAGCTTCTCTAGGTCGACTTTGCTCATCATGGCCACCACGGGCTCGGCTGCAATGGCCAACCCGCCGCCATCCTCGTCGGGGCCAGCGTAGGCTTGCGGCTCCGGCACGCGGTAGTCCGACAGCGACGTTTGCTCCATGATGGCCTCGCGCGACTTGCGCACCGTTTTGGGCACGATGCCGTGCTCCAGGTTGTAGGCCATCTGGGTGGCGCGGCGGCGGTTGGTTTCGTCCATGGCGCGCTGCATCGAGCCGGTAATGCGGTCGGCATACATGATAACCTTGCCGCGGTCGTTACGGGCGGCGCGGCCCATGGTCTGGATGAGGCTGCGCTGGTCGCGCAGGAAACCTTCCTTGTCGGCATCGAGAATAGCTACCAACGACACCTCGGGCAAGTCGAGGCCCTCGCGCAGCAAGTTCACGCCGATGAGCACGTCGATTTCACCTAGGCGCAGCTGGCGCAAAATCTCCACGCGGTCGAGGGTTTTTACATCGGAGTGCACGTAGCTCACCTTGATGTTCAGGCGCTCCATGTACTTGGTAAGTTCCTCGGCCATGCGCTTGGTGAGCGTGGTTACAAGCACCCGGTCGCCTTGCTTCACGCGGTTGTCTACCTCGTCGAGCAGGTCGTCGATCTGGTTGATGCTGGGGCGTACTTCAATCTCGGGGTCGAGCAGGCCGGTGGGGCGAATAATTTGCTCCACTACCACACCACCCGAGCGCTCCAGCTCGTAATCGGCCGGCGTGGCCGACACGAAAATGGCCTGTTGGTACATGCTCTCGAACTCGTTGAACGTAAGCGGGCGGTTGTCCATGGCTGAGGGTAGGCGGAAGCCGTACTCCACTAGCGCGGTTTTGCGGCTTCGGTCGCCGCCCCACATCGCGCGGATCTGCGGCATGGTTACGTGGCTTTCGTCGACGATGAGCAGGTAATCCTTCGGGAAATAATCGAGCAAGCAGAACGGGCGCGAACCCGGCATGCGGCCATCGAAATAGCGCGAGTAGTTCTCGATGCCCGAGCAGTAGCCCAACTCCCGAATCATCTCCAGGTCGAACTCGGTGCGCTCCACAATGCGCTTGGCTTCGGCATCGCGCCCCTCCTTCTCGAAGTAGGCGTGCTGCTGCACCATGTCGAACTGAATGTCTTTAATGGCTTGGTGCAGTGTGTCTTTGCCCGTAACGAACAAGTTGGCCGGAAACAGCGCAATGTCCTTTTCCTCGCCCAGCTTTTTGCCGCTGGCCGGGTCGATGCGGTGAATGGCTTCGATTTCGTCGCCGAAGAAGTAGACGCGGTAGGCGTAGTCGAGGTACGCCGGGAAAATGTCGACGGTGTCGCCCTTCACGCGGAAGGTGCCGCGCGTAAACTCCTGCTCGGTGCGCGAGTACAAAATCTGCACAAACTGGTAGAGCAGGTTGTTGCGCGAGTGGCGCATGCCGGGTTTCAGAAACAGCACGTTTTTGCCAAACTCCTCGGGGTTGCCGATGCCGTAGATGCACGACACCGAGGCCACCACAATCACGTCGCGGCGGCCACTCAGCAGCGACGACGTGGCGTGCAGGCGCAGCTTCTCGATTTCCTGGTTGATGGCCAAGTCCTTCTCAATGAAGACATCGGTGCTGGCAATGTAGGCCTCGGGCTGGTAGTAGTCGTAGTAGCTGATGTAGTACTCGACGGCGTTGTTCGGGAAGAATTGCTTGAACTCGCCGTAGAGCTGCGCGGCCAGCGTTTTGTTGTGCGCCAGAATAAGCGCCGGGCGGCCGGTTTGGGCAATTACGTTGGCAACGGTGAAGGTTTTGCCAGTACCGGTGGCACCCAGCAATACCTGCGACGGTTCGCCCGACTCGACGCCGCTCACGAGTTGCGCAATGGCTTTGGGCTGGTCGCCGGTGGGCTTGAATTCGGAGGTCAGTTGGTACTCCATACGGAGGGGTTTCGGAGAGCGGGAAAGATAACCCTTCTTAACTGCAGCGCGCCTCTTGGGGTTTCCGAAGAAGCAAAAGAAAACCCCACAACCGGAAACCGGCTGCGGGGTTTTGCTTGGGTGAGTGAATGGTGGGGAACTAGGGTTGTAAAGCTACTTTGCCGCCGCCAAATTCTACGCTGGCCGAGAGGCCTACCGCATAGGGGCGCGTACGCTCGCTCCACTGGCCGCCGGGGTTGGTATTGAGAGTGCTCAGGCCGGCTTCGGCTTCCGGACCCAGGAGCACCTGCCAGTTGCCGCCGGCCGGTGCGTAGCGCAAGCCAGCGCTGCCGCGCGCCGAGGCCAGCAGCCGGCGGTAAGAGCCGTCGTTGTTGGCGGTTTGCTCGCCCACGGTAGTGCGGTTGCGCAGCAGCACGTTTACGGCGGCACCTACCGCAGCATACACCGATACACCGGGCTTGCGACCCTGGTAGCGCAGCTGCACGGGTACGCCGGCGGTGGTCATGCGGTAGCGGCCCTCTTGCTGCGCTTGGTTGGAGCGGTCGGCGCCAGGGTAGTACGACTGGTACTGACGCGGCGTTTCGCGCATGGTTTCGCCAGAGATGGAGGTCAGCTCCACGCCGGTGAGCAGCGTCCAGTGCTTATTATCCAAGCTAATGGCTCCGCCTAGGTGGCCGCGCTGGGCCAAACCGGGCTGCAGTTTGGTGGGCGCAGGCGGCGGGGCCATAAAGTTGGTGAGCGGGGCGGCGGCTTTGTGCAAGGCCAGCCCTTCGCCGGTGGGGCTGCTTACGTTGGGCACGTAGCGCTCGGCCGAGTAGCCACTGCGCCAGCGCCAACGGTTGGGCCGGGTAGCTTCCTTCTCTTTATCCTGCTCGTTGTTGGCGCGGGTAGCGGCTTGCGCTACGGCTTGCTGCACGGGCACGCTCTGCAAAGCGCGCTTGATCGAATCGGGGTTCAGCAGATTACCGCCAAAGCCGGCTTGCCGCAGTTGCGTAGCCATGGGCTGCAGCTCGCTGGCCACGTAGTTGCCGCCGTTGCCCGCAGCTGGCGCTTGGGCTTGCGCAATGGCCGTGCGGCTGCTGCTGTTCGGGCCAACACTGCGCGTCCGGAACATGCCGGGCTCCTGCAGGCTGCCCTCTACCGAGCCTCCAAATGTTTGCTTAATGGCTGCCAACGCACGGCCAGCAGCGCTGCGGCTTGGGGCAGCATCGCCCAACAAAGCCGTAGCGCGGCGCGCCGCCGAACCAGCTTGCATAGCAACGCTGCCCGCAGCAGCGTTGCCTAGGTTGCGGCCGGCTGCCGCAGTGTTGGCACCCGTAGCAGCACCTAGGGCGCGGCGCGAGTTGCCGGCAGCAGCGGTAGCTTCGGCAGCTTGGCTAGCGGCGCCTAGGTTGTTATTGGCACTGGCCACGGTGGCATCGGCTAGGCCCTGCTGGCCCGCTTGCGTAAATACCGTTGCGGTAGCGTTGTTCGCGGTATTATGAGTTCCTAGGTTGTGCTGCGTGTATAAGCCACCTAGGCCCAGCACGGCCAGCACCGCGGCGGCAGCGGCCGCGCGCCGGTAGCCCACCAGGCGCTTGCGGTAGCCTTGGTTTTCGCGCACCAGCAATTCGTGGTCGAGCTGCTCCCACACGGCGGCGCGGGGCGTAAGCTCGGCCTCGGCAAACTTCTGGCGGAACAACTCCTCCAGGCTGCCGGTCGGCTGTTGGTGGTCGTGATTATTGGAAACGGGTGTCATTGCAACGTTGGTCGAGACGTTCGAGCTTGGCTTTGAGAATTGCCCGGGCGCGGGAGTACTGCGATTTGCTGGTACCCTCCGATATGCCCAGCATATCGCCAATTTCTTTGTGGCCGTAGCCTTCGATGGCAAACAGGTTGAACACCATGCGGTAGCGCGGGGCCAGCTCCTGAATCATCTTGAGTAATTCGTCGAAGGAATAGTTCGAGAGGATGAGCTCCTCGTCGGCTATGGCTTCGGGGTATTCGCTTTCGGTAACGGCCAGCATGGGCGCGTTGCGGCGGTGTTGCCGCAGCGCGGCATTAATCATGATGCGCCGAACCCAAAACTCGAGCGGGCACTCGCGGCGAAAGTGGCGCAGGTTGCTAAACACGGTTACAAACCCTTCCTGCAGCACATCCTCGGCCTCGAAAGTGGTTTGCGAGTAGCGGGCACACACGGCCAGCATGCGGCTGGCGTAGCGGGTGTACAGCTCTTTTTGGGCCACGCGGCTGCCCTCGAGGCAGGCGTCGATCAGCTCGGCCTCGCTCCAGCGGCCCGAGGGCTGCAGCGGGCGGGTAGGCGCGGGCTTCACCTCGGGCTCTGCCGTTGCCGATGATGCCGAAAGGCCACCCACAAGCCGGCCCAAGCTAGTGCCTCCAAAGGCAGCGGCCAGGGCGCTCATGCGTAGTTCCGGGAGGGGCGGCCGGTTCCGCGGCTAACCGGAGCAGCGGCCGCGCCGCGCTCCTGCAATTGTAACGTGTTCATCATACGCTGATGGTCCACCTAATGTAGAGAGCTACCGGCGGTGTGGGCCGGCAGTGGTAAGAGTCGGGAGTATGGTGGGCGGTTGCATGGGCCCAAAATATTTTCTGCGAAAGCAGGGTATGCAGCGGCAAACCCGGGCACAGGCGTAACAATCACGCTTGCATCCATGTAGATACATGACTTATGACCCCGCAACTAATCGGGCAATTGCACCACCATTTCACCTAAATATAGGATCTGCATGAGAACCCTCGTTTTGTTCTACTCCACGTATGGCCACGTCTGGACGCTGGCCGAAGCCATTGCCGAAGGCGCCCGCGAAGTTGAAGGCAACCAAGTTGACGTAATGCGCGTGCCCGAAACGCTGCCGCAGGAACTGCTAGAGCAAATTGGCGCGGCCCAAGCACAGCAGGCGTTTGCGCACATTCCGGTAGCAAAGGCAGAAGATCTGGTGAATTACGACGCCATCATTTTCGGTACGCCAACCCGCTACGGCAACGTGGCCAGCCAAATGCAGGCTTTCCTTGATGGTACCGGAGGGTTGTGGGCAAAAGGTGCGCTGGTGGGCAAAGTAGGCGGCGCTTTCGTGAGCACGGCCACGGCCCACGGCGGCCAAGAAACCACCATCCGCTCGCTGCACACCGAGCTGTTCCACCACGGTATGGTGCTTGTGGGCTTGCCGTACGCGTGGCAGGGTCAAACCCGCATCGATGAAGTAACCGGCGGCACGCCCTACGGCGCCAGCACCATTGCCGGCGGCCGCGGCGAGCGTACGCCCAGCGAAAACGAGCTGGAGGGTGCGCGCCACCAAGGCAAGTTCACGGCCGAAATTGCCAGCAAAATCGCCCGCCCCTAACCTAGGGCTTGATAAATGATGAAGCGGGCCGGATGCGCTACGTAGCGCATCCGGCCCGCTTTCGGTTTTTGGTAGCTTGGCCCTACAGCAAATTGTAAGCTCTGATGGTAGCCGCAAAAGAGTCGCGGTAGGTGTCGCCGATGGGTAACAGGCGGCCGGCTACTTGCACTTTGCTGCGCTCTACGTGCTCGATGTGGTTGAGCGCCACGATGTACGACTTGTGAATGCGCGCAAACCGATCGGGCGGCAGCACCTCCTCCACCCTTTTGAACGACTGCAGCGTGAGGATTTTGCTACCCAGGGTGTAAATCATGAGGTACTCCTTCATGCCTTCGATGTAGAGGATGTCGTTGAAGGCGACGCGCTGCAACCGGTGCTCGTTCTTCACGAACATGGCATCGGGTGCTACTGGCACTGGGGCAGTTTCGGCGGGAGCTGGTGTTAGTGCTGGTACCACCGCGGGCATGGCCGGAGCAGAAGCCGGAGCCTGCCGCACTTTGTTTACGGCTTGCACAAACCGCTCGAACGCAATGGGCTTCAACAAGTAGTCGGCCGCGCTTAGCTCGTAGCTCTGCACGGCGTATTGGTCGTAGGCGGTGGTGAAGATGACCTTGGGCCCTGGGCTGGGCAACAACTGCACCAGCTGCAAGCCCGTGATGCGCGGCATATGAATGTCGACAAACACCACGTCCACGGGGTTGTCCTGCACAAACGCCAGGCCCACCAGCGCATCATGAAACTGGCCTTTCAGCTCGAGGTAAGGCACTTGGGCGCAGTAGCCGGCGAGCAGGTCGAGGGCCAGGGGCTCGTCGTCGATGATAACACAGGTAAGCTTGCGGCTGGGCGTAGCGTTGTCCATAGGCACTAAGATATTGGTAGGTAAGTGCGGCACCTAGGCCGGCAACAGGGTAAGCTCCACACGGTGCTGCCCCGGCTGCTCGCTGATGTGCAGGTGGTGCCGCTCGGGGTAGAGCAGTTCGAGGCGGCGGCGCAGGTTTACGAGCCCTACCCCGCCCGGGTGCTCAAGGCCTTGGCTGGTTGGGGCGGGTGCGGTAGCGTTTTGCACGGCGAAGTGCAGCACGCCCTGCGCATCGAGCACCAACTCAATTACCACTGCTGGCCGCGCCGTGAGGTCGCCGTGCTTAAAAGCATTTTCCACCAAGGGCTGCAGCAGCATGGGTGCAATGGGGTAAGCCGCATCGGGGCTGAGGCCGGCGGTGCTGAACACGATGGCATCGGCGCCGTTGGCGGGCAAGCGCAGGCGCTGCAAATCCAGGAAGCTGCGCAGGTGGTTCAGCTCTTTGCTGAGCGGCACGGCATCGGCGGAGCTTTCGTAAAGCATGTAGCGCATGATTTCGGACAGGCGCAGCACGGCCTCGGGTGCTCTATCTGACTTTTGGCTGGCCAGCGAGTAGATGTTATTGAGCGTGTTGAACAAGAAGTGTGGGTTCACCTGCATCTTCAGCAACGACAGCTCGGTGAGCAGTTGCTGGCGCTCCAGCTCGCGGCGGTTGCGCTGAGCCAGCAGATAATCGCCCGTCACCTTCAGTCCCGAGCTGATGAAGATGATCATCAGCCCAAACACGACGAACTGAAACAGCACAGGTAGCCAATACTTCTGTAGTTCAGCAGTTAAGGCTGCGCTATTAACCAGCCACGAAGCACCTAGGCGCAACGGCGAGTACAACAGCAGCAAACCCAGTACCCCCAGCAAATAGGCGCCTAAGCGGTTCCGGGCCAAGGTGCGTGGTATAAGCACCACCCAGTTGAGGTAAAAGATAAGCGAGGCGATGGTATCGTAGAGTAGCGCCCGCAGCACCATCATCTCGGTGCTAGGCGGGTTTTTGCCGTTGAGGGATGAGTAGCTGTGCAATACGTCCGATATCACCAGCAGCACCACCCACAACACGTGCACCCAGGCCGGCACGCTGGCTAGGCCGGGTGCGTTGGGCCACCACTGTAGCTTGGCAAAATAGCGCAGGCGGCGCCCGGAGGAGGGCTGCGCAGTAGCCGATGCCGGCAGAGCGGCCGAAGTAGCAGAGTATTCCACGCTTGGAAGATAGCGCGGCGGCTTGGTTGCGCCTAGGTGTTTTCAACCAACGGGGCTTTTGCCACCCCCAACCACCTAGGGCTAGCCACCAACGCTGCCCGTGGTAAGCGGAACGTGGTTGCAGAACCAAGCGCAGCGGTTGGAGGGTCGAAATCGGGCGTTTCGGCTGGCAATACGGGGCTTGGTCGAAAAAGCCAGCAAGCGCAAAATCGCCCGCCTAGGTTTGGGTCAGTTCTTCGCTCAACCACTGTTGCCATGCCCACAGCCGAACTACTCGCCGAAACCCGGCACCTCTCCTTCCGCTTTGGCCAGCGCCAAGTGCTCCACGATGTAAACCTGCACGTGCCGCAGGGCAGCATCTACGGCTTTCTGGGGCCGAACGGCGCCGGCAAGAGCACCACGCTGCGCATACTGCTGGGGCTGTTGCCCAGCCCGGCCGGCTCGGTGCAGCTGTTCGGCCACGACCTAGGCCGCCACCGCTTGCAAGTGCTGGGCCGCGTGGGCGCCCTCATCGAAATGCCCTCGCTTTACGACCACCTCTCGGGCCTGCAGAACCTGGAGGCCACGCGCCGCCTGCGCGGCCTTGCCAAAGGCCGCTCCGAAGAGGTGCTGGAAGTAGTGGGCCTGGCAGCCGATGGGCACCGGGCGGCGGGCGAGTACTCCTTGGGTATGCGCCAACGCTTAGGCTTGGCCTTAGCACTGATGCCCAACCCCGAGTTGCTCATCCTCGACGAGCCCACCAACGGCCTCGACCCCACGGGCATTATTGAGGTGCGCGAGTTGCTGCGCCGCTTGCAGCAGGAGCACGGCAAAACCATTCTGCTTTCCAGTCACCTCATCAGCGAAATTGAGCGCGTGGCTACCCACGTGGGCGTAATTCAGCAGGGCCGGTTGGTATTCCAGGGCAGCCTGGCGGCCTTGCAGCACCGGCAGCACGGCCACACGCAGCTCATCATCGAAACCGACGACGCAGCCACCTGCCGCAACCTGCTGCCCCTCGACCTAGGCACCGCCACCGTGGTGGGCCCCGGCACCTTGGCCCTGCCCTACCACTCGCAGGAGCAAGCCGCCTACCTGGCTCAGCAGCTAGTAGCGGCTGGCCAGCCGCTGTATGGGCTGCGCTGCCAACAGCAAACCCTCGAGCAAACCTTTCTGCACCTCACCGAAACCGCTACCGCCCAATGAGCCTCGCCTTGTCGCCTTCCGTTGCTGCTCCTTCGTTTGCCCAACAGCTCGCCCGCAGCCTCTCGGCCGATGCGCTTAAGCTGCGCCGCACGGCTGCCCTGTGGCTGGCCCTAGGTAGCGGTGCGCTGCCGGTGCTGCTGTCGTTCTGCATCTACTACTTCAAAGGGCACGAAATCCTGAAGCCCGGCCAAGCGCCGTGGGCCGCGTACGTGATGCAGAACTGGCAAACGGCTACCGGCCTGCTGCTGCCGCTGTTTGTGGTGCTGCTCACCAGCCTGGTGCTGCACATCGAAAACAAAGCCAATGCTTGGAAGCACCTGTGCGCGCAGCCTGCCAGCCGCTTGGCTTTGTTTGCGAGCAAGTTGCTGCTGCTACTAGGCCTGAACTTGCTGGCGCAGGTGCTGTACGCGATACTGCTATTGCTCTCGGGCTACTTGCTGGGAGTGCTGCGGCCCGAGTTGCTCTTTCTCGACCACGCCGCACCTTTGCAAGCCGTAGCTACCCAACTCGGCCACACCTACCTGGCTACCCTAGGTATCCTGGCGCTGCAATACCTGGCAGCGCAGTGGTGGCGCTCGTTTGTGGCTCCGGTGGCCATTGGCATGGGTTGCGTAGTAGCGGCCCTCACGCTGCTCCGCTGGGAGCATATCGGATGGGTTCCTTATGCTTCGCCGCTGCTGTCGTTGAGCAACTTTGTGCCGGGGCAGCCGGTGCTCACAGTCGCTACCAAACTGCCCCTTAACGAACTTGCCTCGCTGGGCTGCTTTGCCGGCACACTGCTGATTGGCTACGTAGCCCTGGGCTTCCGGCACGAGCGCGTGAAGTAGTACTTGCAGGAATTTCAGAATAGATGCAACCTTTTCTATATAGTCCCGATCCTTGGGCACCAACCGTCGAGCAGGCATCACATCATTAGGTGATTGATTCTCAAACTCGGCCGCCGGTTCTTTGTGCGCGCATCAAACACGATATATAATATTACAAGCTACCTTGTTTTGCAAAGTACACCCTAGTACTTTTGCCGCCGCAACCCACACCCAATCCTGATTTCGCCTGCAACACCCTGCGGGCAACCTCCCCACCCACATTGCCTCGCTTAGGCTTGGCCAGCTACAGCTATGCCCTGTAGCTACTTCCCTTCTCTCCCAGCCGCCATCGTTCTGCACTATGAAAAACGCCGTACTGCTTTTGCTTGCTTCGTCGAGCCTGCTTACTGGCAATGCCCTTGCCCAAAATCCTGCTACCAGGCCCGCTGGTCCGCCGGCTGGCGCGCCCACCGGAGCGCCGGGTGGTGCTAGCCCCAAATCGCCGCTGCTGGCGGCGCCGGCCCCACGCGGTAATGGCCGCATCAGCGGCAAGGTGGTTGATGCCACTACCAAGCAGCCGGTAGAGTTTGCCACCGTAGCCCTGCTGCCGGCCCAAGGCGAGCAGCCGCTCGATGGCGCCGTGGCCGACGACAAAGGCAACTTCACCATTAAGGGTTTGGCCGAAGGCTCTTACCGCTTGTCGGTAAGTTTTATTGGCTACGGCAGCCTAGTGCAGCCCGTAACCCTGGCCGATGGCAAGATGAACCTCGACCTAGGCAGCATCGCGCTGCAGTCGCAGGCGAAGCAGCTGAACGAGGTAACGGTAACCGGCGAGCGGCCCGTGGTGGAAAGCAAGCCCGACCGCCTGGTGTACAACGCCACGCAAGATGCTACCAACCGCGGCGGCACCGCGGCCGACGTGCTGCGCAAGGCACCCATGGTGAGCGTAGACCCCGACGGCAACCTGCAGCTGCGCGGCTCGGGCAACGTGCGCGTGCTCATCAACGGCAAACCCTCGGCGGTGGTAGCCGGCGACGTGGCCCAGGCGCTGAAGCAACTGCCCGCCGACCAGATCAAGAACGTGGAGGTGATTACCAACCCCTCGGCCAAGTACGACTCCGAGGGCTCGGCGGGTATCATCAACATTGTGCTGAAGGAAAACAACCTACAGGGCGTAAACGGCAACATTGGCTTGGCTGCCGGCACGCGTAACTCCAACGCTAACCTAGGCTTAAATGCCCGCCGCGGCAAAGTAGGCCTTACGGCCGCACTCAACGGTTTCGGCTTTTACGCGCCGGGCGTGCAAGGCGTCGACCGCGTAGACCGCGCCGTAATAGCGGTAGAGCGCGATGCCAACGGCATCGAGAAGCGCATCATCACGGAGGGCTTCCTGACGCAGCGCAACGACGGCTTTGGCGGCGGCGGCGGCGGCAACGGCCGCCTTGGCCTCGATTGGGAGCCCGCCCCGAACCACGCCTTCAACGTTACCTGGAACGGCAACATGTTCCGCAACCGCTTCGATGTGGATGTGCTGAGCCAGTACCGCGTGGCCCAAGGCGAGCCGCTGAGCGCGCGAAACAACTTCGGGCGCGACCTGGAGCAGCAGTTCCGCACGCAGAGCTACGACCTTACGGGCTCGTACACGCGCAGCTTCGGCCAGCAAAGCCGCCGCGAGTGGACGGTGCTGGCCCAACACTCGCGCAACCGCAACCGCCGCTTCTACACCCTCGATGAGTTTGCGCTAGGTGGCTCCGACGCCGACGCGTACTACCGCGAGGAAAGCCCCAACATTGCGCGCAACCTCGAAACCACCATCCAAACCGACTACGTGCACCCGCTGTCGGACAAGCAAACGGTGGAAATCGGCGGCAAAACCATCATGCGCAACGTGAGCAGCGACTTCCGCCTGAGCAACGCCTTTGGCAACGGCCCATTGCTGGAAGACGCCGCGCGCACCAACGTGTACGACTACAACCAGGATGTGCAGGCGCTGTACGCCACCTACGGCACGGCCCTAGGTAAGAAGTACAACGTGCGCCTCGGGGGCCGCTTGGAGCGCACCGAGCTGGGTGGCAACTTCCAGGGCGAGGCCGACCGCTTCAGCACCGATTACACCAACCTGCTGCCCAACGTGTCGCTCACGCGCAACCTCAAGCAGCAAGGCTCCACACTGCGCCTTAGCTACTCGCGCCGCATTCAGCGCCCGAGTATCTTCTTCCTGAACCCCTACCGCAACCAGATTGACCCGTACAACGTGCAGTTTGGCAACCCCAAGCTCGACGCCGAATTCTCGGACAACTACGAGGTGAACTGGAACA
Source organism: Solirubrum puertoriconensis (assembly GCF_001483135.1). GTDB lineage: Bacteria > Bacteroidota > Bacteroidia > Cytophagales > Hymenobacteraceae > Solirubrum > Solirubrum puertoriconensis. The sequence goes on along the minus strand of NZ_LNAL01000008.1, from coordinate 770,573 downwards.
CCTTCGTGAAGGGTTCGGTCATCAACATTACGGCGTATTCGCGCATTACCAACAACGCCATCGAGGCCAAGCGCGAAACCCAAACCGGCACCGATCCGCAGGGCCGCGAAATCAGCATCGTAGAAACCACCTACGGCAACATTGCCCGCAACCAAACCTTTGGCCTGAACCTGTTTGGCTCGGTGAAGCCCCTGCCGAAGTGGGACATCAGCGGCAACGTGAGCATTTACTACGTGTACCTGAAAAGCGGCGCGCTGAACACCTCGAACAGCGGCCTGGTGTACTCCACCAACATCAACTCGGGCTACAAATTCGACAAAGGCTACAGCCTGCAGTTCTTCGGCATGCTCAACTCGCCGCGCATTCAGCTGCAAGGCAAGTCGTCGCCCTGGCAGATGTACTCGTTTGGCCTGCGCAAAAACATCCTGAAGGACAAAGGCGACCTGACGCTGAACGCCGACAACCCCTTCACGAAGTACGTGCGCCTGACCAACGACTTCCGCACGGCCTTCTCTGAGCAAACCAACACCACCAAGGTGTACAACCGCGGTGTGCGCCTGGCCTTTAGCTACCGCTTCGGCAAGCTCGAGAACAAGCCGCAGCGCCCGAAACGCAGCATCCGCAACGACGACCAGAAAGCCGGCGACGGCGGCGGCCAAGGCGGCAACTAATTAGCCTGCACGCGGACGGCTCGGCTGCCCGAGAAGTGACAACCAACAGGCTATTAGCAAAAGGCCGGCTCTCGCACGAGAGGCGGCCTTTTGTTGTTGGTGCACGCGCGGGGCGGTTGCGCCCTAGGTGCTACCGATTCCAGATTGCCCAGGCGGCCTCGGCTTGCAGGCACAGCATCTCGAAACCGTTTTGCGCCTGCGCGCCTTGGGCCCGGCCGCGGCGCATGAATTCGGTTTCGGACGGGTTGTATACCAAATCGAAGAGGTAATGCTGGGGCGTAAGGGCTTCGTACGGTATGGCTGGACACTCCTCGGTGCGGGGGTAGGTACCTAGGGGCGTGGTATTGATGATGAGCGTGTGCGCAGCAATAAGCTCGGGCGAAAGCTCGGCGTAGGTAAGCCCCAAAGCCAGTGTGTCGCGCGATACAAGCCAGTAATGAATATCCAGCTCGCGCAGAGCTACCTCCACGGCTTTGGAGGCACCGCCGGTGCCGAGCACCAATGCCGTGGCTTGCTCGCCGCGCAGCGGGTAAAAGCGCCGCAGCGAGTCGCGGAAGCCCACGTAGTCGGTGTTGTGCCCAATCAGGCGGCGGTCGGCATCAAACTGAATAACGTTGACGGCCCCGATGCGCGCCGCCGACGAATCGAGGGCATCGAGGTAGGGCAGTATTTGCTCTTTGTACGGAATGGTTACGTTGAGGCCTTGCAAGTCGGGCCGGCTAGCTACCAGCGCCGATAACTCGCGTACGTGCTCCAGCTCAAACGCCTCGTAGGTGCAGTCGCGCAGGCCTAGGTGCTCAAACTTCTGCGAGAAGTAAGTAGGGGAAAACGAGTGCACCAACGATTTGCCAATCAAGCCAAATTCACGAGCCATACATAGCGGATTTTACCCCGAAAAAACAAAAAAAACCGCCCCGGCCAAAGTTAGCCGGGGCGGTTTTGCACTTTGGAATGTACAAATACTAGCGTGCTGCCGAGGCAAAGCGCTGTTTCAGAAACTCTACCACCACCGGCAGTACCGATACTGCAATAATCAACAGCGTAAACAGGCCGAAGTTTTTCTGAATGAACGGGATGCCACCCAGGAAATAGCCCGCCATGGTGAGCGACACCACCCAGATTACGCCCCCAACCAGGTTGTACGACAGGAACTTGCCGTAGCTCATGGTGCCTACGCCAGCAATAAAAGGCGCAAACGTGCGCACGATGGGCACAAAGCGGGCAATGATGATGGTTTTGGCGCCGTGCTTCTCGTAGAACTGCTGGGTGCGCAGCAGATGCTCCCGCTTCAGGAATCGGTAATCGCGCCGGAATACCCGCGGCCCGATGTAGTCGCCGATGTGGTAGTTGAGCGTGTCGCCCAGCACGGCCGCGGCAATGAGCAGCAGCATCAGCACCACCACGTTGAGGGGGCTGTTGGGCAGCGCGGCCAGCGTGCCGGCGGCAAACAACAGCGAGTCGCCGGGCAAGAAGGGCAGCACCACCACGCCGGTTTCGACGAAGATGATCAGGAACAGAATGGCGTAGGTCCAGACGTCGTACTGCTGAATCAGCTCGGCCAGGTGCTTATCGAGGTGCAGGACAATGTCAACGAAGTCCTTAAGTATTTCCATACAAAGCAGGGTTATCCTGCAAAGTAAACGCCTAGCGAGCAAAGCCACACTGCCCTGCCCTACTTGCCCGCCCACCACCGCAGCTACCTAGGGCGCCGTACCGACCCAATAATGCGTTGGTTTATTGCTCAACGACTTCCGGCGGCCCCACGCCCAAACCCTAGGTACTCGGGTGCTACAATACACTAATGGGCACCTTGTGCTCGTCGATGGCCACGAACGTGAACGTACCGGCCACGGCGTGCTGCCGCGCATCGGAGTACATTTCTTCGGTGAAGATGTCGACCTCCACATCGAGGCTTTTGTTGCCGATGCGCGCTACGCGGCCAATCAGCTCCACAATGGTACCGGCCGGAATGGGTATGCGAAAGTCAATTTTATCGGAGGATACCGTAACCATGCGTTTGCGGCTGAAGCGCGTGGCTGCGATAAACGCCACTTCGTCCATTAGTTGCATGGCCGTGCCGCCAAACAGCGTATCGTAGTGGTTGGTGGTGCTCGGGAATACTGCCTTGAAGATGCGCGTCTCGGCCAGGGCAATGCGTTGGGTTAGTTCCGGTGTCATGCGGGATTGGGGTGAAGAAGTGGTGCACCTGCCCTTGCGGCCTGCGGCACTTTCGCTTACCCATTGCCCACACGCGGGCCAAGTGGCGCATAGCTCTCCTAGGGCACTTGCCGCAAGCAGCAACACCCCCAAACAACTATGCACAATTGGCCCGACGGTGGCTTTAAGGCGCGAAAGCACGCGTCGGCACGGCGTAGTAAAGGCAAGTCTCCTGGCTTGTAACGAAAGCGGCCGTCCTTCTCGCCCCAGCGGGGCAATGGACCTAGGTGGCCGTTTCTGTGGTGTTACTTACAGTTGCGCGTCAGCCCGTGATTTGCACACGGTTCCTTCTTCGTGCTGCCCGCTGGGGCAGCAACCTTACTACGGCAATTGCGGATGGCAAAGAACCAGCCGCAAGTATAGCACTTGCTCGCTTAGCGCGCGGCCACGCGCCAAATGCGGTTGCCGGCATCGTCGGCTACCAGCAGGGCGCCATCGGGCGCTACGGCTACGCCTACGGGCCGCCCGTACACCTCGCGCGTTTGCTCGTTGGCCACAAAACCCGTCAGAAAATCTTCGGGCTTACCGGTGGGTTTGCCATTGCCGAAGGGCACGTACACCACTTTGTAGCCCGAAAACTCTGAGCGGTTCCAGGAGCCGTGCTGCCCAATGAAGGCACCGCCGCGGTAGCGCTGCGGAAAAGCCTCGGCATCGTAAAAGGCCAAGCCCAACGAGGCCGTGTGGGGCCCTAGGTCAACTTCGGGTGCTATCGATTTCTGCACCAGATCGGGCCGCTCGCCTTTGCGCCGTGGGTCTTCCTTCTGGCCAAAATAAGCGTAGGGCCAGCCGTAAAAACCGCCTTCGCGCACGCTGGTAAGGTAATCGGGCACCAAGTCGTCGCCGAGTTCGTCGCGTTCGTTCACGGCCGTCCAAAGCACTTGCGAGCTGGGGGCCCAGTCCATGCCCACGGGGTTGCGCAAGCCCGAGGCAAACACACGCTTGCCCGAGCCATCGGGGTTGATTTCGAGAATGAGGGCGCGGCCACGGTCGTTTTCTTCGCCGTGCTCCATTACATTGGAGGCCGACCCGATGGACACGTAAATTTTGGAGCCATCGACTGAGGCCAGGAGGTTGCGCGTCCAGTGGTTGTTGTAGCCGCCCACGGGCAGGTCGAGGATCTTCTCGCCTTTGCCGGTGGGCTTGGTTTGGCCCGGCTGGTACGGAAAACGCAGCACAGCATCGGTATTGCCCACGTAGAAGTAGTTGCCCACGATGGTCATGCCAAAGGGCTGGTTTAAACCCGTCAGGGACGTTTCGCGCAGCTCGGGCTTGCCGTCCTTGTTGGCATCGCGCAGCAACGTAATGCGGTTGGCGCTGGTTTCGCGCATCGAGCGCGACTCTTTCAGCCCCTCTTTCTTCTCGCCTTTAGCCGTAGACGTACGGGGTACCGTGTTCGACTCGGCCACGAAGATGTCGCCATTGGCGGCTATATACATCCAGCGCGGATTTTGCAGGTCGCGGGCGTATTCGGTTACGCTAAAGCCTGCTGGTGCCGAGGGTGTTTTGCCGCTTGGCCAGCCAATGGCCTTGCTGAACTTTTGGCTCGATGGCGTGGCGTAGGGCTCGGGCAAGTTGCCCCCCGAAGCGGGCTGCTGGGCGGTGGTGTCAGCCGCGGCGGTGTTGGCGGCAGCGGTGGTGTTTTCGGATGGTTGTTGCTGAGAGCAGCTGGCCAGGGCGGCGCAGGCTACAACCAACAGCAGGTGCGGCAACTGTTTCATGGTAGGTTCAGTGGTTGAACCCCCAGTATTACTGCCTTTGGCGCGCAGGGTTGCCTAGGTGCTTCGCTGCTGCCTGCGCTAGCGGGGTTGCGCCCCCAACAGAAAACGAGCCGGGGTGGCAAAGCGCTTTTTCCAGGAGCCCTCGTTGTGTGCTGCGCCTTCGAACTTCAACGTTTGCCAGTGCTGCGTATCGTAGCCTTTGGCGCGCAGCAGGCTGTCGATGCGCAGCTGGTGCACCTCGTAGCGGGCATCGAGCGTGGCGGTACCATAATCGAAATACAGCCGGGGGCGGCGCTTGCCTTGCGGAAGTTTATCGGCGAGGTAACGCAGCATGGCGTTGGTGAAATCGGGCGTGTTGTCCTGCAGGCTCAGGGGCCAGTGCGTTGATATGCACGCTGCTCCGCCAAACACCTTCGGGTACTCCAGGGCTGCGTACAGCGAAATCAGCCCGCCCATGCTCGAGCCACCAATGAAAGTGCTTTGGCGGCGCTTATCGGTGCGGTAATGTTTGTCGATGTAAGGCTTCAGCTCCTCCACCACAAAGCGCAGGTAGGCATCGGATAGCGGTTGGCCGGGTCGTTCGCGCGCCAGTTGCTCGCGGCGAACGGCCGGCATCAGCTGGTAAGGTTTGGCCGGGGCATATTCGGCAAAGCGCAAATCGGTGTTCCAGATGCCTACCACAATTACATCGCGCACTTGCCCACCTAGGGCCGCTAGCGTGCTGTCGACTTCCCATGCTACGCCGCCGTACGCCGTGGCTGGGTGATAGAGGTTTTGGCCATCGTTCATGTAAAGCACGGCGTACTTGCGCCCGGGCTGCGGGTAGCCATCGGGCAGCCACACATCCACGTGCCGGGGCTTCACGTGTTTCGATTTGAAATCGGCGAGGTGCTCTACCCGGCCGGGGTCGCGGGGGTTATCGGTCCGGAAAGCAACCAGCAGCAGGCACAGTGCTAGCAACTGCAGGGCGCGGTAGTACCAACGGGTGTGACTAAGGAGCATGAGGCTAAGCGAAGTTTCTGCTACCTAGGGCTGGTTGATATTACAAAGAGGTGTACCACGCTCATCAGTACCTAGCGCGGGGCCAAACGCGAGTAAATGACGGAGTCGAGAAACTGCCCGTTGTGGTAGAAGTTCTCGCGGAAGTAAGCCTCCTGCACAAAGCCGTGTTTTTCGAGTAGCCGCCGCGAGGCTGCGTTGTGGGGGTTTACGTTGGCCTCGAGGCTGTGCATCCCTAGGTGTTCGAAGGCGTAGCGGCATACCTCGTCCAACGCTTCGCCCATCAGCCCTTGTCCCCACAAATCGGGGTGCAACAGGTAGCCAAGCTCGGCGCGGTGGTGCTCCGCTGTAATGTTCCACGGCCCGATGGTGCCTACTATCTCAGTGCCGGGCCGCAGGCAAATGCCCCACATAACGCCTTGGTTTTTGGCAATCAGCTCGTCGGTGCTTCTGATGAGCTCCAACGCCTGCTCCTCGGTCGTCATCGGCTCGCGGTCGAAATAGCGCATTACGCGTTCGTCGGAGCGGAGTCGCAACAAAGCAGGTGCATCGGAGGGCAGCAAGCGGCGCAGGCTTAAGCGGCTGGTACGCAGCTCGGCTACGGGCGACAGATTGATAGTGAGCATAAACAAACCTAGGAGTTTCTGCTTAGCGGCAACTTACCGGGCAGCAATAAAGCGTTGGTCAGCGGCTACAAGCGGCCTTGTGTGGCGGCCAAAACAAAAGCGCTGCACACCAGCAGGCGTGCAGCGCTTTTGTGTGCTCAGACAAACTTAGCCGCGCGGCATGGAGGTGCCGGGCTTGGCACCGGGCTTTTCCGAGGGCTTGAACATGGGGTCCACGGCATCCATGTCGAGGAAGTGCGAGAACGTGTCGCCGCGCAAGCCCAAACGAATGGTTTCGAGGCTAACTACCTCCGAGGGTGCGATGTTGCCGAGGTTTACGTTGGCGCCGAGCAGCTTCACAAACCAAACCTGCTGAGCCTTTTGCGGGGCTTCCCACAAGATGCGCTCCGACGGAATTTTGGTCAGGATTTCTTCTACCAGACCCGAGCGTACTTCGCCGGTGCTGCGGAACAAACCCACATTACCACCTTCGCGGGCTTCGCCGATAACTTTGAGCGCGCCGGCCTCCAACTCGGTTTGCATCTGGCTGATCCACTTATAGGGCGGAATAATCTTCTCGGCGTCTTTGGAGCCTACCTCCGACAACACCTTTACCTGGCCCGACAGCTGCCGAATGAACTCGCACTTTTGGTCGTGGTCGAGCTCAATTGAACCATCCGATACCTCGGCGTACTCCATTCCAAACTGGTCGAGCAGGCGGCGGTAATCGTCGAACTGTCCGCGGATGATGAAGGCCTCGAACAAGGTGCCTCCGAAGTACACCGGAATGCCGGCGGCCTTGTAAGCCTCCAGTTTTGGACGCAGGTTAGGCGTCACGAACGACGTGGCCCAGCCTAGTTTCACAATGTCGGTATACGCCGCCCCTACTTCCAGAAAGTCTTCTACTTCGCGTACGCTCAGGCCTTTATCCATTACCATGGTAAAGCCTTGCTCGCGGGGTTTCTCGGTGCGTTCGGGGATTTGGGTAAGATCGTAATTCATGCGTTGGTGTGGGGTAACGAGGCTTGGGCGCACCCGCCTAGGTAAGCAGACAAAAGGCTTGAAAAAGGTGCTACACCTCTTTCAAGCCTCAAATGTCTACGTACTCAGTACTTGGTACCCAATACTCAAAAATCTACTTGCGGTATTGCTCGATCAGCCGCGTTAGGGCGCGCTGCTGCTCCAGCTCCGGAAAGAACTCGAACAGCAGCTTGTGCTTGTCGAAGTCCAAAAGTAGGGCATTTTCGAGTACATCGTACGCCTGGCGGTAGCGGCCAGCCGCCAACAAGTAGGCGCACAGGCGGTACATCAGGTCGGCCTCGGTGGGCAACAGCTCGCTGGCCGCCTTCATCAAATCGATGGCGGCATCGTAGTTGCCCTGCTCGTACAGGATGGCACTCCAGTTAATCCAGCCTTCGGGCATTTCAGGCGCTACCTGCGTGGCTTTGTCGTAGGCCTCGATGGCGCTAACTACGTTGCCCACCTGGTACTCGGCATTGGCCAGGGCCAGCCAGTACTCGCCGCTTTCCTCGTACAGGCTCACGGCTTTGCGGTAGAAGTGCAGCGCCTCAAACCAGTGCTCCTGCGCATCGAGCACCACGCCAATGCCAAACCACGCCTCGTCCATTTCAGGGTCGATGTCGAGGGCTTGGCGGTAGTAGCGGCGGGCGGGGTCCCACTGGCGCAGCTTCTCGTGGCATTCGCCAATATTGCACAGGGCCTCGGCCGTGGGTTTGCCCTCCTCGTAGCTTAGCTGAAACTCGTCGATGGCACGCTGGTACTCCTCCATGCTCACGAAGGCACTGGCCAGGTAGGCGTGGGCTTCGTAAAACTTCGGATCGATGACGATGGCGTAGTCGAAGGCCTGCGCAGCGTTGCCAAACTGCCCGGCTTTGTAGTAGGCCTGCCCTAGGTTGTACCAAGCAATTGCCGAGTAAGGATCTTCGTCGGTAAAGCGCCGGAAAAACTCCAGATTCTGCTCCAGTCGTCCCGATACCTCCAGGCAGAAAAGTAGTTCCTGCACAGCCGCGTCGTTGTCGGGGTTGATGCGCAGGCTTTGCTTGTAATTGCGGGCTGCGCTCTTAAACTTCTGCCACTGTTGGTAGGCCAGGCCTAGGTTGAAGTAAATGTCGTCGCGGTCGGGGGCACGTTCTATACCTTGCTGAAAATACCCTACAGCCGCCGCAAAGTCGCCCTGTTGCGTGGCAATGATGCCACGCGTAACGGGTACATCGGCGCTGTCGGGCTCGCGGCCGGCTACTTCATCTATTTGTTGCAAAGCCTGCTGGTACTCGCCACGCATAGCCAATACCTGCGCCCGGTCGATGAGTAACTCCGTAGAGAACGGGTACTGCGCAACCGCGGCTTCGCAGGCTTGCAAAGCTTTATCAAACTGGGCCGTGGAGGTATAATGGTCGATGATGTTCTCGAAATCTGCCAGATCAAAGAACACCGGCTCGCCTTCGGCAATCATGCGCTCAAAGCGGCGCACCGTTGCCAATACTTCGTCCTGTTCCTCAGAGTGTTCGTTCATTCTCATGTTATCAGCAAACGGCTGCGGCAGCAATGTAGCTGCGGCACCCCTCTTCTGTACGGCTTGCCAATAGTTGCGGACAGGCCCTAGGGTTGTACAACCCCGCTGGCGGGCGTGGAGTTCGGAGCGGCCATCAATCCGGCGCAGGCCCACTGTATTGTTTCCAGTAGTGGCCGGAAACGCATGCCCGTGGCTTGCTGCACCTTGGCCGCGTTGTACACCACTGGGCGGCGGCCCGCACGAGCCGTGTCCTTGGTGATGAGCGGCCGCGAGCCGGTGAGCACGCCCCGTACGTGCTCGAACCGCCAGATAATTTCGGCGGCCCAATCGGGTACCTGCACCGTCGGGGGCTTTTTACCGAAGCAAGCCGCCGCCTGCCGAAAAAACTCGATCAGCGGCATAGCGTCGGCACTCAAAATGTACCGCTCGCCCGTCACGTCAAGCTCAAAAGTCAGGCGCAGCATGGCTTCCACCACGTCGCGTACATCTACAAAATTAACGCTTCCGGGGGTGTAAAACGAATGCTCTTTATAAGCATACCGAAATAGCTGCGTGCTGCTCCGTTCCCAGTTGGTAGCACCCAGGATAACCGAAGGGTTTACAATAATCGCCGAAAGGCCTTCGGCCACGCCCCGCCACACTTCGGTTTCGCCTAGGTACTTGGAAGTGGCATATGCCGGGTGCGAAGCGCCTAGGTCCCACTTGGCCTTTTCGTCGAGCTCGGGGCTGGTAGCCGTAGCCGGCAAACCGCCCAGCGCGGCCACCGACGATACGTGGCACAACCGAATGCCTGGCCGTGCCAGACAAGCATCCACAACCGCGGCAGTGCCTTCAACATTTACTTGCCGCAGCAGCTCCTCATCTTGCGGTGCATACGAAACCAGCCCGGCACAATGAAACACGTGTGTTACCCCCGCGGTAGCTTCGCGCAGCACGCCTGAGTCGCGCACGTCGCCTTCAATCCATTCCACCCGATCGGCACCTAGCACATGCCCAGGCACCTTATCGCGGTACAAGGCCCGAACGGTAAAACCGCGGGCCAGCAGCGCCGGTATCAGGTACGAACCAATTAAGCCGCTACTGCCAGTTACAAAAATCATCAGCTAATGAAAGGCCGGTGAGGGCGCTGCTTACCTGCTACAGCTCACGATTAAGCAGCGGCAAGCGCAACAGTTTGCCTAGGTACTCACTTTGCAACACCCGCTGCAAGGAGTTGGTATGCCTTAGGTTGTGTGCGTCGGTGCCTGCAAAATCAACCAGTCCGGCATCGATGAGTTTTTCTGCTACGCGTTTTGCACCCGATGAGTAGTAGCCAACCAGCGAATTAAGATTGAGTTGCAGCAGTACGCCCATTTCGCGGATTTTCTCGAGCTCGACAAAACGGCCATACAGGTATGTATACCGCTCCGGATGCGCTAACACGGGCTGGTAACCGGCAGCTTTTAATTCAAAAACGACCTCCTGCAAATTGAAAGGCTCGTTGATGTACGAGGTTTCAAACAGCAAGTAGCGCTTATCGGCGCCAAAGCTCAGCAATTGCTCGCCTGCTGCCAGTTTGCGCGTCAACGACTCGTCGAGGTAGTATTCGGCGGCACAACTCAGCTCCATTCCGCAACCGGCTTTGGTTGCAGCTTCTTGCAGTTGGCCCAAGGCAGCATGCACGCCTTCGGACGTATTGCGGTAGAAGTCGCCCATGATGTGCGGCGTCATCACCAGCTTACGATAACCTAAGGCTTCCATAGCCCGCAACAGCTCAACCGACTGTTCCACTGACTCTGAGCCATCGTCGAGGCCGGGCAGTAAGTGCGAGTGCATATCGGCGCCCAGCTCAGCCAGCGCAAATTCCGATACGCTTGTTCGACGCCCGAAGAGCTTTTGAAGGAAGGAGGCCATAGGTGTGTTGCCGCAACTTACGAAAAGCGGCGACGCAATTGGCCAAACAGTCCTTTGGGAGCTGGCTCGTCCTCGTAGTAGCCGTAGCCGCTGCCGTAGCCATAGCCATAGCCGTAGCCGTAGCCATAAGCTCCTCCAGCTTGGGCATCGTTCAAGATGGTAGTGAGCTTGTTAAAGCCGCTACCGCGCACCAGCTTATTAATGTTTTTCAGGAACGTCTTTTTGGAATAACCAGCTCGCACAATGTAGATCGGGATATCAACCTTGCGCATGATCAGTACACCGTCGGTTACCAGACCCACCGGAGGTGTATCGATGATAACCACGTCGTACTGCTGCTTAAGCTCCTCCAGCATTTGATCAAATTGCGGATGCAGAATCAATTCCGAAGGATTCGGCGGTGTTGGTCCGGCCGAAATAAAATCCAGCGTCGGAATGCTAGTGCGCTGAATACACTCCTGCACCGTATGCCGTTCAATCAGAATTGTGCTTACGCCCTTAGTATTTTCTGCCTCAAACGCCAAGTTCACTTTGGGCTTGCGCATGTCCAGATCAATGATGATTACACGTTGATCGGATAGTGCAATAATGCCGCCTAAGTTTACAGCCACAAAGGTTTTTCCCTCCCCTGATATAGTGGAGGTAATGGAAATAAGCCGCTTGTGTTTTGAGGGAGCTAAAAACTCCAGATTCGTTCTAATCGAACGAATAGCTTCGGAAATCGCCGATTTGGGATTTTTATCCACAATCAGCTTAGAGACGGTCAGCTTTTCTTTATCGTACGACGGCACCACCCCTAATACGGGTGCAACTGTGTTCGATTCCAATTCTCGCACAGTTGTAATGGTGTTGTGCAGGAAAAAACGTACCGCTACCAATCCTAGCCCTAAGGCTACACCCGCCGCCAAACCGATGGCATACACCATAGTCCTGACAGGGAATATGGGTGCAGTTGGCAAAGTAGCCGGTGAGAGTATTTGGAAATCAGGTGTTGTTCCAGCTTTCTGAATGCTAAACTCTACCTTTTTGTCCATCAGCATCAAGTACGTTTTTTCGTACAGATCGAACGGACGGCGCAAACGAACCAACTCTGTTTCTTTTTCTGGAAGTAGTTGCAAACGTCCTTCCAATTCACGCTGCTGCTGATTTAGCTTACTTACTTCTGAGCGCACTAATTGGCTGGCCTGCTGCAGAAGCCGACGGATAGATCGACGGGTAAAATCTAACTGCTCGCGCCGAATTTGAACGGCAGTGGTAGTAGGCTTGTAGGATTCAAGCAGCCGATTCATATCAGCCTGCTGATCGTTCAGAACTCCAATTTGCTGCGTTAACTGGGCATCTTCTAGAATTGCAAGGGCAGGAATACTTTGCTCTATGTCGTCTCCTTCCTGCACCATTACCTGGTTCTGCTCAACTAACTGAGCTATTTCCCCAATTGCTCCCGCCTTACGCAGTAGTTGTTCTTTTTCCTCCTCCAAGGCTTCCATCTTCTCTGTAATGGTAGCCAAGTCAGATTTAACGTCGTACGTCTTATTACGCTTTACAAATTCTTGCAAGGCTTCCTCAGCACCCTGTAAACGCTGGCTATTCTGATCCAGCTGGCCTTCCAAAAAGGCTAATGCTTGCTGAGTTGCTTGAGTATTCTTAGCCAGCTTCTCTTGGAGATACAGCGTATCTATTTTATTAACTATATCGCGTGCTTTCTTAGGATTATGGTCTTTGAACGATATAGCGATAGTATTTGCTTCTGGATTAATAATTTCAACCGTTAAGCCCTGATCGATATACGACCAAACGGATGAATTATCATGAATTATAAAATAATATGGAATATTGGGCTGTATAGCTTGTTCAGTTGGCTTTAGAACAATGAATGAATTACCAATTTTCAATGGCTGGTTAAACACACCATCAACTCGTACGTCACCACTCTCTGCTTTGCTAACAAGCGAAAAGCGCTTGGCGTCGCTAAATACTATATCAAATTTTCGATTGTACAAAATCTGATCAGCAGGATCGTAATCAATCCGAAAAGGAGTGGCATTATATAGCTCACTCGCTAATACAGTGCCCTCAACGAAATAGCTTACGTTAAGATTAAGCGAATCTTGAAGCTTTCGATAAATCAAATTTGATTTGATCAACTCAACTTCGCCGGCTAGGTTCTTAGCATTCTGCTGCGCTTCAGCAGACCCTCCAACGCCTCCTAGTCCTAAAACAGCACTTTGAGTTTTCTGGTCAATCTTCAGGGTTGAGGCAGACTGATAAACAGGTTGCGTGTAGCGCAGGTAAAGCCAAGCCGCTGTTAACCCTAGGGCAATGAGCAGCACCATCCAAGGCAAGCTCCGTCGCGTCACCATTAGCAACGTAGCCACGTCGAAGCTGCTTTCGGCAACGTCGTCGGTTTCTTCGCCGCTTGCGCGAATCAATTCTTCCAGTTCTGCTTCCTTATTTACTGCCATGCGGAAAAGCGGGTTTGGCCACACTCACGGCTACCCTTGCAAAAATTAGAGACGATCTATAATAAAGACCGAAGTTGAGACGAGAGCGGTTATGGTGCCGAGCAATCCAATAAGCGGTGCTGCATCCTGTAAGCCCTGGATGAATGCCGAACGACGTGCTGGTTCAATGTATATCACATCATTCGGCTGCACCTTCAGGTTGGCCTGCCGCATACCAGCAATTGTGGTCAGGTCGATTACCTGTACTTGTGCCCGCTTGAAACTACCGCTGGCCTCGGGCCGGATCAGGCGGATGTTATTGAGCTTTCCTCCTATAGCTGAAGCAACTCCACCAGTGTTATTGGGCCCGCCTACAGCTGCAATCACCTCAATTAGACTCATGTTCTCGTTTGTTAAGGGCACAATTTGCCCCCCAGGAGTACCAAGTACTACTACCCGATGGTTGGTAACTCGGGTTTGCACAAACACCCCGCGATAGAACTTATCGTAAAGAGTTTGTAGCAGACTATCTGCTTGACGTGCTGTTAGGCCCGCAACCCGCACTGGTTCAATAACAGGCAGTACAACTCTTCCGTCGGGGCCCACCAAATAGTCAGTGGGTGCGGGTGCAGCGCCGCCACCTCCGCCGCGGGTAGTTAATACCCGCTGCTGACGATTGGCGCTACCAACACCGCCAGATTGTGCTCCCGGCGAGCCGAAACCAAGCTCTCCGTTCGGGTCGATCAGCCGTTCGCCTTCGTTGGTAAACACGCGAACTTCTAAGTAATCATTCGGCTTAATTCGGTAGGTACCCTGCACTTGTGACAAGGCTCCCCGAATCATCAGCGTATCGGCACTGTCTCGTTTTGTGGGGCGAAACATAATGCTTTGCTGATAACGTCGCGAGGATGCGCACGAACCAAGCAGTGTCAGCAAAGACAAGAATAGCAGAATACGTGAGGGGCGGAATGATTTGATTAGATGCATGAAAACCGCCCCATAAGGCGAGCTGGTTTTAGTGGATTGCCAATTTTGGCACTAACGTCAGATTACAACGAATTTGTGCCAAAAAACCATCAAAGAAATCGAATAAAGAGCCCCTTTCAAAATTGGCTCTTGGCAGACGGGCTATCATATCATCTTCGGCTACGCAAAATTCGTACCTTCGCTTGAACCAAACGAGCGTTTGTTTTACCGCCCTACCTCCCCGTCATTCCCACATCATTCACTTTTCCATGGAACTGGTAGCTACTGAAAACCAGACAATGATTGCCCAAATGGTGCGCGACTTCGGCGCCACCCACATCAAGCCCTTTATGCGTGAGTGGGATGATACGCAGGAGTTTCCCGTAGAGGTCTTCCACAAACTGGGTGAACTAGGCCTTATGGGCGTGTTGGTGCCGCAGGAGTATGGCGGCGCCGGATTTGGTTACACCGAATACGTGACGGCTATTGCCGAGTTGTCGAAGATTGACCCCAGCATTGGCTTGTCGATGGCTGCGCATAACTCGCTTTGCACCGGTCATATTTTACAGCACGCTTCGGAAGAACAAAAGCGTAAATACCTACCGAAGCTCGCCAGCGGCGAGTGGATCGGTGCTTGGGGCCTGACAGAACCCAATACCGGCTCCGATGCCGGCAACATGCGCACCACCGCAGTGCTCGACGGTGACCATTACGTACTGAACGGCGCCAAAAACTTCATTACGCACGGCAAGAGCGGCAACGTAGCCGTAGTAATTGCCCGCACCGGTGAAGTTGGCGACTCGCATGGCATGACGGCCTTTATCATTGAGCGGGGCACTCCCGGCTTTGAAGCAGGCCGCAAAGAAGACAAGCTCGGTATGCGTGCTTCGGAAACCACCGAACTGATCTTCACCGATTGCCGAGTACCTAAGGAGAACGTAATCGGCAAAGTTGGCGACGGGTTTGTGCAGGCGCTCAAAGTGCTCGACGGTGGCCGCATCAGCATTGCTGCGCTGTCGCTGGGTATTGCACAAGGTGCGTACGAAGCAGCACTGCAGTATTCGAAAGAGCGTCAGCAATTCAATCAACCTATCAGCAACTTCCAAGGCATCAGCTTCAAGCTCGCCGATATGGCGACAGAAATTGAAGCGGCTTCGCTGCTGACGTACCGCGCTGCCGACATGAAGGACCAAGGCCTGAGCGTGAACCGCGAGTCGGCCATGGCCAAACTGTATGCTTCGGAAGTATGCGTACGCGTATCGAACGAGGCTGTGCAAATCTTCGGTGGCTATGGCTACACCAAAGATTACCCAGCCGAGAAATTCTACCGCGACTCCAAGTTGTGCACCATCGGCGAAGGAACTTCTGAAATTCAGAAGCTCGTTATTGCACGTACTATTCTGAAGTAGAGGAACCTGACAGAGGCTTGCATCGTAACATCTTGGCTGTTACCTTTGCAACCCTCAAACTCTGAAACTCCACGCTTTCTTTTTTTATGCTCATCGTCCAAATCAAGGAAAACGAGTCGGTTGACCGCGCGCTGAAGCGTTTCAAGAAAAAATTCGAACGCACGGGTGTGCTGAAAGAACTACGTCGCCGCACGTTTTTCCAGAAGCCGTCGGTGACCAAGCGTAAGCAACGCGAAAAGGCTGCTTACAAGCTGGCTACGTACGGCACGCAAGACTAATTTTTTGCGCCGTACTGGCTAAGTAGCACAGCTGATTGCTGCTATTAAGCTCACAGCGGGCCTGCCCTACCTAGGGCAGGCCCGCTGTTTTTTATGTTCCGATTATCGTTGGGGTTTTCTACATTGGGCTCTGCAGTTGCCGCTGTTGCGGCTTCCCCTATGGAAGCATTTTTTGATTACCTACGCTTCGAGCGTCGCTACTCGCCGCACACTGTGCTGTCGTACCAAACGGATTTACGGCAGTTTCAGGATTACCTGCTGCACACCTACGAGGTGCAGGACGCAGCCACGGCCGATCATACCCTGATTCGCTCCTGGATTGTGACGCTTATGGAGCAGCAGCGCGACCCGCGTACGGTGAATCGGAAAATTGCCTGCTTGCGCTCCTTCTATAAATTCTTGCTGCGCACTGGGCACGTTGCTCGCAACCCCATGTTGCGCATTACGCCGCCCAAAACAAACAAGAAGCTGCCCGACTTCGTGCCCGAGCAATCGTTAAATCAACTGCTCGATTCGTTTCAGTTCGAAGATTCGTTTGCAGGCGCACGTGATCAGCTGATGCTGGAAATGCTGTACGGCACGGGCATTCGCCTTTCCGAACTAATTGGCATTGAGCATCACGACGTGAGCTTACCGGCACGCACGGTACGCGTTACGGGCAAAGGCAACAAGCAGCGCGTGGTTCCGCTTAATCCGTCGCTTATCGGCGTGCTCGAAAATTATATCGCACGCAAAACCAGCGAGTTTGGCAGCGCGGGCAACGCCACTGCGTCCCTCCTCGTTACGGATAAAGGCAAGCCGCTCTATCCGCAGCTGGTGTACCGTACCGTAAAGCATTACCTAGGGCAAATTACCTCGGCACCCGGGCAGCAGCACCCCCACGTGTTGCGCCACTCCTTTGCTACGCACTTGCTGGGCAAAGGGGCCGATTTGAACGCCATTAAGGAGTTGCTTGGGCACGCCAACCTAGCTGCTACGCAGGTGTACACGCACCTGAGTATCGACAAATTGAAAGCTGTGTTTGAAAAGGCCCACCCAAAGGCCTGAATTCCCTTTGTCTTACCCCAAAACCCTACAACCGATGAAAGTACAGATGCAATCGGTGCACTTCACCGCCGATCAAAAGTTGCTCGACTTCATCCAGAAGCGCCTCGATAAGCTCGAAACGTTTTACGACCGCGTAACAGAAGGCGAGGTTATCATGCGCCTGAACAACAACGACGGCGTCGACAATAAAACTGTTGAAATCAAGCTATTCGTACCGGGTACTACCCTATTCAGTCAGGAAAACGCTTCGAGCTTTGAAGCCGCCGCCGACTCGGCAGCGGAGCAATTGAAGAAACAGTTGATACGCCACAAGGAAAAGCAAACGGCGCACTAACTTCCTAGGTGCCATAAAACAGGAGGCCCTGCCGCAGCTGCGGCAGGGCCTCCTGTTTTATGGCACCTAGGGCCAATTACAGATTGAAGGCTTGCTTGATCTGATCGACGTAATCGAGCTTTTCCCAAGTAAAGGTTTCTACTTGGCGGGTTTCGTTGTTTGGCAAGGATACTTGCTTAGTCTGCGACTCGCGGCCCATGTGGCCGTAAGCGGCGGTTTCGCCGAAAATGGGGTTCTGCAAGCCAAAGCGTTGTACAATGGCGTACGGGCGCATGTCAAACAGCTGCTGCACCTTCTCGGCAATTTGCCCATCGGTGAGTTGCTGGCCATTGCCATCGGTGGCCTTGGTGGTGCCGTAGGTGGTTACGTACAGGCCTACGGGCTTCGCTACGCCAATAGCGTAAGCTACTTGCACCAGCACTTGGTCGGCCACGCCGGCGGCAACCAAGTTTTTGGCGATGTGCCGGGCAGCGTAAGCGGCCGAGCGATCTACTTTCGAAGAGTCTTTGCCCGAGAAAGCACCGCCGCCGTGGGCTCCTTTGCCACCGTAGGTATCCACGATGATCTTACGGCCGGTGAGGCCTGAGTCGCCGTGGGGGCCGCCGATTACAAATTTGCCAGTGGGATTGATGTGGTAGGTGATTTCATCTGTGAAGAGCTGCTGCACCTCGGCGCTGAGCTGGGCCTTTACGCGCGGAATTAGGATACCTTTAACATCCTCCGAAATACGGCGGAGCATGGTTTCTTCCGAAGCATCGAAGTCATCATGCTGCGTCGAAACCACGATGGTGTCGATGGCTTCGGGCGTGTTGTCGTCGGAGTAGCGGATGGTTACCTGCGACTTGGCGTCGGGGCGCAGGTACGTCATCTGGCGGCCTTCTTTGCGAATGGCCGACAGCTCGCGCAATAAACGGTGCGACAAATCGAGCGCCAACGGCATGTAGTTGTCGGTTTCGCGCGTGGCGTAGCCGAACATCATGCCTTGGTCGCCGGCGCCTTGGTCTTCGGGGTTCTGGCGCTCTACGCCTTGGTTGATATCGGGCGACTGCTCGTGCAGCGCCGACAAAATGCCGCACGACTCGGCCTCGAACTTGTACTCGGCTTTGGTGTAGCCAATGCGGCGAATAACCTCGCGAGCTACGCCTTGCACATCGACGTAAGCTTTCGATTTTACTTCACCAGCTACGACTACCAGACCGGTGGTAACAAGTGTTTCGCAGGCGACTTTGGAGGAAGGGTCCTGCCGCAGAAATTCGTCCAGGATGGCGTCGGAAATCTGGTCGGCTACTTTGTCGGGGTGGCCCTCCGAGACGGATTCAGAGGTAAACAGATATGGCATTGCGCTGAGATAGTGCCGGCTTCGGTGAAACCTAAAACCCGCGGAGAAGCCCCGGCAGAGCAACCCACAGGTGGGCCGCAAAGCTACCGAAAATCAGGAAAGCACATCGGTTCGGCCGCTGGAAAGCGGCAACGGCGATTACATCTCCGATTGCCAGCAGAGAAATCCAGCGCAAAGCCATGGGCCAACCCTACGGCTGAGGCTGCGTTTCAGGGAGCAACAACATTCCTGTTTCTTCTTTCCTCCTACCATGAAAATGCTTATGCTCCGTGCAGCCCTGTTGCTGAGTGGCTTGCTTCCACTGGCTGCACAGGCTCAATACCGCACTCCTTACCAAACCAGCATCTACGTCGACGGCCCCATCGTTGGCGGCTTGTTGCTGGCTACTGGCTTAGCCTTCGATAAAGCACAAAACGGCGAAGGCCTAACCGATGGCGAAGTTTTAGGCCTGCGCCGCGAAGACGTTAATGGCTTCGACCGTTTTGCGGCGGGCTACTATAACCCCGACGTAAAAAAGGCCAGCGACTATCCTTTTTATGGCTCTTTTGCAGCACCCGCTGCTCTGATATTGGCCGACTCGAAGGTGCGCGACAAAGCAGGCCAGGTTGGCGTGCTGTACCTAGAGGCTATTTCGCTTACAGGCGCGCTGTTTACGCTCTCCACGGCTACGGTAGAACGCAGCCGCCCCTTGGCCTACAGCAACGACCCTAGGCTGACGCTCAGCCAGCGCGGCAACAACAACGCCAACAACTCCTTCTTTGCAGGCCACACGGCAGCCACCGCCACCAACACGTTCTTCTTCGCCAAGGTATTTCACGACTTCCACCCTGAATCGGCGGCACGGCCTTTCGTGTGGACGGCGGCTGCGGCCATACCGGCCGCTGTGGGCTACATGCGTCTGAAAGCAGGCAAACACTTTTTGTCGGATAACCTAGTTGGCTATGCCGTGGGTGCGGCCTCGGGTATACTGGTGCCGCAATTGCATAAAAAGCGTCGGGGTGGTGTATCGATGGTGCCGATGCAAGGTATTAATGTAAATGGCTACTCTTACGGCGGTTTGTTGTTGACGAAGCGACTGTAGGTTGATCCACACTAAGGCAGAGGGCCGGTGCAGCAGTTGCTGCACCGGCCCTCTGCCTTAGTACCGTTCGCACTAGCACCTAGGGCATATTCCATGGCTTAAACTAAATGCAATGAACATTCCCTGTGTATAGATTTACAGGATTTTTGAACCCTGATTCTATGCGTTTTTTTACCCGTATTGCTTTATTATGTTTTGGTCTGCTGCTCGGTACCTTACAAGCATCAGCCCAGGTATTCGAGCCAGGATACGTAGTGTTAGCAGCGGGCGACACGCTGCGCGGCGAGGTAGAGAACAACTACTGGTCGGCGCCGCCCAAGGACATCCGCTTCCGCCCTACTGCTCAAACGCCGCCTACCACCTACCTGGCGCGGCAGCTGCGTGGCGTGCACCTAGAGAGCGGGCGTCTGTTGCGGCGCGAGGTGTTGCCCATCGACTACACCGTGACATCGGACCTGAAGCGCATGCCCGAGCAGCTCAGGATTGAGCAACGGCCCGACACAGTGCTGGCCGATGTGCTGGTAACGGGCGCGGCCTCGCTGCTGATGATTGAGGACGGCAACGTGAAGCACTACTTTGTGCAGCGCGAACAGCGGCCCTACATTGAGCTGGTGCCACGCAAGCACCGCCAAAACCAAGGCGGCATCACCAAGGTAGTTGATGCCAACAACTACCGCGGCCAGCTGGAGCTATACTTCCTTGAGTGCCCAAGCGTGGTGGCTGCACTACCCAAAACCGCTTTTACAGAAACGGGACTGACCAACCTTGTGCAGTTGTATAACCGCGAGTGCTCAACCACACGCCAGCCGGGCAGCACCAACTTTGTTGCCAAGGACCGCAGCCGGTACCGGGTTGTGGTGGGACCAACCTTTGGCGTGCGCTACAATTCGCATCGCCTGCGCCTCGCCGATAGCCCTGGCCTGGAGCCACCCACACTTGACGGCCTGCAAGCCGACGGCCGCCCACACGGACAGCTAGGGGTATTTTTTGACTTGCTGTTTCCGGGCCGGCAGTTGGCGCTGCACACGGCCATCAGCCGGGCAAACTTTGGACGCACGGCCGAGCTGCGTGCGGGCGGTTACGAGGGCACACTTGATTGGCGTGGCTCATTTACGGCGATTGAGATTGGCCTACGCTACCTGCGCCCCCTAGGTACGCAGTTTCAGCTGGTGGCCGGCACGGGGCTGCAGCTGTTCTCGACCGACGCATTCCAGCGTTTTGAGGCCAACGAGTTGCGCTACACAACTACGCCGTGGGGACGCAACGTGGTTAGCCGCAACGAAGTGTACGGCTTCGAGAGCACACGCCTCCCGTACCTAGAGGTGGGCCTGCGGCAAGACCGCCTGACGCTGATGCTCCAGGCCCGCCGCTACGGTCTAGGCGGCTACTACGACCCCGTGGTAGTGCGCTCGGTGGCGCAGGAATCCGGCATGACTTACAGCAGCGGCTACAATTACAAAGCGCGCACCCTCAGCCTGACGCTGAGCCTCGCGGTTCAGATTAACCGCAACACCGACGCCAAAGAGTAACCAACTCCCACACAGCGTTTCCAACTTAACGAAGCAAAGCGGCCGCGCTCAAGATTGGGCGCGGCCGCTTTGCTTCGTTAGGCTTATCCCTAGGTGCTATTTGCCCCCGCTGCTACCAAC
The DNA here is from genome assembly GCF_001483135.1 of Solirubrum puertoriconensis. Classification (GTDB taxonomy): domain Bacteria; phylum Bacteroidota; class Bacteroidia; order Cytophagales; family Hymenobacteraceae; genus Solirubrum; species Solirubrum puertoriconensis. The sequence continues at coordinate 749,393 of NZ_LNAL01000008.1, read as the reverse complement.
AGCGGTACCAGCCGCCGCGGCAGCTGACTGATTGCGCAGCGTAGTTTCGAAAAGCTTGAGGATGCGCTTGTACTCGTCGGTCCAGGATGAAGGCTCCACGAAGCCGTGGTCTTCTACGGGGTACACGGCTAGCTCCCAGTTATCCTTGCCAAGCTCGATGAGGCGCTGCGTGAGGCGCACGATGTCCTGGAAGTGCACGTTGGTATCAACCATGCCGTGGCACATCAGCAGGTTGCCTTTCAGGCCCTCGGCGTAGTTGATGGGCGACGAGCGGGCGTAGGCAATGGAGTCGTTGTAGGGCTCGTTGAGGATGTTGTCGGTGTAGCCGTGGTTGTAGTGGGCCCAGTCGGTAACGGAGCGTAGGGCGGCACCCGACTTGAACACCTCGGGCTGCGTAAACATGGCCATCAGCGTGATGAAGCCGCCATAGGAGCCGCCGTAAATGCCAATGCGCTGCGGATCGACGTTGTACTTCTCAACAAGCAGCTTGGCGCCATCAACGTGGTCGGAGAGGTCTTTGCCGCCCATGTAACGGTAGATGCCGGTGCGCCAGTCGCGGCCGTAGCCGGCCGAGCCGCGGTAATCCACATCGAGCACGGTGTAGCCGCGGTCGGCGAGCAGGTTATGGAACATGTACTCGCGGAAGTAGGTGCTCCACCACTTGTGCGCGTTCTGCAGATAGCCGGCGCCGTGCACAAAGATTACGGCCGGCCGCGTAGGATCGGGCTGTGCGGGGCGGTACAGGCGGGCGTGCACCCTGGCGCCGTCCCGGGCCTTAAAGGTTACCACCTCCGGCTCGCGCCATTTGTAGCTCTCGAACTCCTGGGTGGTGGAGCGGGTAAGCTGGCGCATTTTGGCGCCGGGCTTGTTGTCCATCACGTACAGTTCCCAGGGCTTGTTGGAGAAGCTGTAGCGCACGGCCAGGGTTTTCTCGTCTGGCGAGAGGGCTACCTCATGAGCACCACTTTGGGTGGTGATTTGCGTGAGCGGCCCGCCCTCAGCTGGCATGCGGTAGAAGTGCTGCTCGCCGGGGTGCGACTTGTTGGCCGTGATGTACCACGTCTTCTTGTCGCGGCTGAGCTTGGCTTGCTGCACTTCGAAGTTACCGCTGGTCAGGGCTTTCTTCTGGCCCGAAGTAACGTCGACGGTATACAGGTGCGAGTAGCCGGTTTCTTCGCTCTGAAAATACATGCGGCGGCCATCGGGCATCCAGCCTACGTTGCCGGCCTCGTAGCCAATACCCGGTCCGTTAATCCAGGCTTCGTCGCGCTGGCGGTCGAGCAAGGCAATTTTCTGCGTGGTGGGGTCGAGCGACACAATCCATCGGTCTTTGTTGTCGGTGGAGCGCATCACCAGGAAAGCGCGCTGGCCCGAGTCGTTCCAATACGGCCCGTGCGGTATTACGCGGCGCAGCTCGGTGGCAGGTTTGTCTTTGCTAGTGGCTTTGTCGCCTTCGGCAGGCACGGGGGCTTTGGCCTTCAGGGCGTACTCTTTGCGGTAGGCAGGCTGCTCGTCGAGGCCCTTCAGCTCCTTGTAGCCGAGCACGAAGGTGGTGTCGCGGCCGATGTCGTAGATACCCAGCTCGTAGGCCGTTTGCGGCGCGCCCACCTTGTTGCGGGTGTTGATGTCCTCCGTGAAGCCCGAAGCCGTGACGAAGGCCGGCACAATGGCCACCTTATCGTTGGTGGGGGCTTGTACCAGCGAGTAGGTTACGTAGCGGCCATCGGGCGAGAGGCGCAGGTTCTCGACGGTTTGGTTGCCTAGGTAAATGGGCTTGGGCCGCAGCTTAGCCAGGGCCTTTTGCAGCCGCTCGCGGGCTTGGCGGTCTTGCTCGCGCAGCTTTATCACCTGAAACAAAGCCAACTGCTGCGCCCGCAGGTACTTCTCCGATTTATCCGTAGAAGGGCCGGGCGGCCGCTGCCCCCGCCGAAAATCGGTGCGCTGGGTGGTTTCGCCGGTAGCGGGGTCCCAGGTGAACAGGTTGCCGTTGCGGGTGTAGCTCACGGCGCGGCCTTGCAGGGCAAACTCGGGCTCCATCTCGCGCTCGGCGGTATTGGTGATGCGCCGCGTTTTGCCCGATTTCAACTCAAGCAAATAAATGTCGCCGTCCTTCTCGTACACCTTGCGGGTGTGGGAGGCGTCGTAGTCGCCGCGCGTGGTGGGCAGCTGGCGCTGCTCGGCCAGGCTTACTTTACGCGGGGCTTTGCCATCGGGCGTGGTGTAGTAAAGCGAGTCGCGGCGGGCGCGCTCGGGGTTCCACTGAAAATAAATGCGCTTGCCGTCTTCGCTCCAGTACTGGGCCGAGGGCAGACCGCCGAGCCATTGGGCCGGCTCGCGCATAATTTTCTCGACGGTAAGCGGCGCCAACGGCGAACCAGCCTGCGGAGTTTGGGCCACGGCCGCCACCGGCCACAAAGCCAGCAGCCGCAGCGCACTAGAAAAACGCATAACGATGGTATTCGGGGGAGGAAAAAGGAAGAAGCGCAACTTACGCATCGCCAAAGACAAGCCCTAGGTGCCGCCGTTGCAACCAGCCTGCGGCAAGGAGCATGCTGCGGCACCTAGGGGCAGTTTAGTTTACCCGCTTAGGTCATCAAGCCCGCGGCCGTTTTCCCAAGCTTGCAGCTCGGCGGCGAGGTTGCGCCGGGCGGCCGCGTCGCGCTGTTGTTGCGCGTAGCGGGTGCGGTAAAGCTGCGGCGCCTCGAGCAAGTGGCGCAACACTTTGGCGCGGCCCGGCCGGTACAGCAGCTTGGGTACCAAGTTGTACTCCTGCCGCACTTGCCGGGCGTAGGCAGCGTATTGCGCGGGTTCGGCACCTAGGATCCACAAGTCGGCATCGAGCAGCAAGGCTGTGTCGAGGCCGTCGTTGGGCTCGGTGCGGGCGTGGTGCTGGGTGCGCCGGATAAGGTAATCGAGGCGGGCCAGCTGCTCGGCCGACAGGCGGCTGCCTTGCAAGTACTGCAATGCCGCCTCGGCGCTGCGGGCTTCGTTGTCGTGGCGCAAGGAGTCGTACACAGCATCGTGAAACCACACGGCCAGCTCCAGCACCGCCGCATCAGAGGCTTTTTCGGGGTGCGCATCGAGCACCGCAAACATGGTGGCGAGGTGTGCCAACGCGTGGTAGTGCCGATCGGGCCCGGCGTAAGCACCCAGTACATAACGCCAGGCAGCCTCGCCGGCCGCGGTGGGCAACAGCGGAGCTACCGTTTGTTGCCAGCGCGCGGCCAACGAGGCTGCTTGGGGTTGGTCAGGAGTTGTCACCTAGGGCTAGAAGTTTAGCGGCGGGTGCTTTTCGTCGAACTCGGTGGCATCCTGGTAGGCCTTCGCCAGGGCAAGTAGCTTGGCCTCTTGGTACAGCTGTCCCGTGAAGGTGATGGTACTCGGAAGCCCGCCGGGCCGGAAGCCGTTCGGCACCACCACGGCCGGGTGACCGGTGAGGTTGGTAATAACCAGGTTGCTGCTGAACGAAGGTGCCACGTACCCGTCGAGGTCTTTGATGCGGGCATCCAATTCTTCGATCAGAAGTCGGCGGGCACGTTGGGCTTGGATGTACTCCACGGCCGGCACAAAGCGCGAAGCCCGGAACAGGTTGGGCCAGGCATTGCGGTCTTGCTTTACCATGGAGGCGTCGCGGCCCGAGCGGGTGAGGTCGTCGAAAGCGGCGGCCCCTTCAGCCGTGAGCAGGAAAGTCATGTCGCCGGCCGGCAGCTTCGGCAGTTCAATTTCCACCAGCTGCACGCCCAGCTTACGAAGGGTTTCCAGCACGGCCTGGTCGTTGGCTTTGGTGGGGTACGTGCGGTCGAAATCGGCTTTTACGTAGCCAATGCGTAGCTTTTTGAGGTCGGTATCGAAAGCGTAGCGGAAAGGCCACACGTTGCTTGGCACCGTTAGGGTGGCCGCGTCGCGGCTGTCGAGGCCATCCAAAGCAGCAAACACCAGGGCGCAGTCTTCGGCCGAGCGGGTAATGGGTCCGGCTTTGTCCATCGACCAGCTCAAAGCCATAGCGCCGGCGCGGCTTATACGGCCGTAAGTCGGCCGCAGGCCAGTGGTGCCGCAGGCCGTGCTCGGGCTTACAATCGAACCTAGGGTTTCAGTACCGATGGCGTAGGGCACCAAGCCAGCGGCCACTGCCGAGGCCGAACCAGCCGACGAGCCGCTGCTGCCTTTGCTGATGTCCCAGGGGCTGCGCGTCATGCCGCCGTACCACACGTCGCCCATGGCCAGCTCGCCTAGGGTAAATTTGGCTAACAGCACTCCGCCGGCGTCGCGCAGGCGCGTTACCACGGCGGCGTCTTCATCGAGCGTCTGGTCTTTGTAAGGCACCGAACCCCAAGTGGTTTTGTAGCCCTTGGTGCTGAACAAGTCCTTCACGCCAAACGGCACCCCGTGTAGCGGCCCGCGGTACTTACCGCGCCGTATTTCATCGTCGGCTTGGCGGGCTTGCTGCAGGGCTAGGTCCTCGGTGAGCGAGGTTACGCACAGCAGCTTGGAGTCGTACTTTTTCAGGCGCGCCAAAAAGAACTTGGTTAATTCTTCGGAGCTGACTTGCTTGGTACGCAGCAGCTCGCCGAGCTGGCGCACGGTGTAGAAAGCCAGATCGTCGCGGTTAGAGGGCAGCGTTACTTTGCCCATTTTGGGCAGCTTGCCGTGGTCGACGCGCATTTTCTCGATGCCGGTGGGCCGCAGGCGCAGCGGCACCGGGTCGAACACGGTAGTGGGTGCTACGCCATTCGGAATGGGCAGCTTGCGCAAGGCTTCGTAGCTGCTTCGCGAATCAGTCACTTCGCGGCGGGCCGAATCGAGCTGTGCATCGGAAAAATGCAGGCCCATAAGCTCCTGGGCGGCTCGTAACATGGGCACCGTTACGGCACTAGGTGCATCGGTAGCGCGCATGGTAAGGGCACCGGCCACAAAGCAGACGGCGCCGCCGAGCAGAGAAGGAAAAAGTTTTTTCATGGTGGGGAAGAAAGAAACAAAATAGCGGCGGCACTGTCGGAAATATCAGCAATCCGAAGCGGCCAGAAAACCGTTATGCTTGTAAGCTCGCTCTTTCCTGTTAGTGTTTACCCTTAAGCTCCTGCGTATGAAACGTTTCGCCGCATGTTTTCTGCTGATAGTATTGGGCGCCTACTGCACGCCTAGGAGTGCCGATGCACAGCCCGGCAGCTACCAGGTGGGCAACACCACCGTGAGTGTTTCTACGCTTACCACCGGCCGCGATACCCCGTGGGAGCTGCTTTGGGGGCCCGACAATTTTCTGTGGATGACGGAGCGCGGCGGCCGGGTAAGCCGCATCGACCCGGCTACGGGCGTGGTAACGCCGCTGCTAACCATTGCCGACGTAACCGAAACCGGCGAAAGCGGCTTGCTGGGCATGGCTGTAGTGCCAACCCCAGGCAGCAACCAGTACGGCGTGTTTGTGGTGTACAACTATACCGAAGGCGGCCAATTAAAGGAAAAGCTGGTGCGGTACCAGTACACCATCGGCACCAATGCGCTTAGCAACCCGCAGGTGCTGCTGGGCAACATACCGGCCCAAACTACGCACAGCGGTTCGCGCCTGCTTTTGCTGCCCGACAATACCCTGCTGATGACTACCGGCGACGCGCAAGACTTGCCATCGGCGCAAAACCGCAGCAGCCTTACGGGGAAAATTCTGCGCCTGAACCTCGATGGCTCCGTGCCAGCCAACAACCCAGTGGCCGGCTCGCTGGTGTATACCCTAGGTCACCGCAACCCGCAGGGGCTGGCGCGGGCAGCCAGCACCGGCAAGCTCTACAGCGCGGAGCACGGTCCCAACAACGACGACGAAGTGAACCTGATCGAGGCCAACCGCAACTACGGCTGGCCCAACGTGGAAGGCCTCTGCAACCTACCTGCCGAACAGGCTTTCTGCCAGGCCAACAACGTGCGCGAACCGCTGATTACCTGGACGCCCACCCTAGGTGTTTCGGGCCTCGCCTACTACGACCACCCCGCCATACCCGATTGGCGCAACAACCTGCTGCAGCTTAGCCTGAAGGCAGGTACCTTCTCGGCCTTGCCCTTATCGGCCAACGGCGAACAGGTGCTGCGCGAAAACAACCTCTGGACGGGCACCTACGGCCGCCTGCGTGCCATTTGCGTATCGCCCCAGGGGCGCGTGTATGTGGGCACCTCCAACCGCGACGGCCGCACCGCCCCCGGCCCTACCGACGACCGGATATTGGTGCTCGAGAATCGTGCCTTCACCCCCACTTCGGTCACCAAGCCGGTGGCTTTGAGCCTAACGATCTACCCCAACCCGGCCCCGGCCAACGCCACAGCCACCTTGCAGCTACCGGCGCTGCGCACCCGTGCCACCGCTCTGCTCACCGATGCCCGCGGGCGGCAGGTGTGGCAAGGCGAAATCAGCGGTGGCACCACTCAGCTCAGCTTACCACCGGCAGCGCCCGGCCTATACCTGCTGCGGTTGCGCACCCCCGATGGCGCCGAGCTGCGCGGCCGCATCATGCGCCCCTGAGCGTAAGCAAGCTCAGCCTTAAAATGTGCGTAACTTTCGGTTGCGCTGTTTACCAGCGGCTGCTCCCCTGCTTGCCTATTGTTCATGAAGCACCGTTTACCCCTTTTTATATCTGTTCTTACTACATGGTGTTTGTTGCTGCTGAGCGCACCTAGGGCGCAGGCAACCCACGCGCAAGGCGGCGAGCTGACCTACGAAGCCATTGGCCCGCCCGGCTCCAACCGCTACCGCATAACGTGCCGCTTCTTCCGCGATTGTTCGGGCAACGAAGCCAACGCCGAGCTTATCCTGAATTGCCGCGTGGGTAGCCCGGCTACCTCCTGCAACACCATCGACGTTCGCAATTTCTCGGCTACGCTGGTGCGCGGCCCGCTTACGGCGGGTAGCCCCTGGTGCCCCAACGTACCCGGCGGCCCTTCGCAGTGCACGGTAAATGGCCTAACCAACTACGAAACTGCCCGCTACACCGCCGAGGTAACCTTGCCGCCCGCTCCCGAATGGACGCTGAGCGTGGAAATAAGCAACCGTCCTTTGCTGGCCAACATCCCCGGCAACACCGACCTGCGTTTCGAGGCGACCCTCAATAACCAGCTGCCGTTGCCGGGCGGCCCCTTGGTCATCAGCAACACTTCGCCCCAGTACCAGGATCAAAACATTCCGGTGCCGTTTGTGTGCGTGGGGCAACGTACGCAGCTGACGTTTTCGACCACCGAGCCCGACGGCGATTCGCTTGTCTACTCGCTGGAGCGCCCCCTCGAAGCTTGCAACAAGTTCACTACCTACAACTCCTACACCTCGGTGGGGGGGCTGATTCTGGACCCCAGCAACTCGCCTACCAATCCTTGCGTGGTCACCATTCCTAATGGTACCACTGAGTACTCGTCTATTTTCCCCATCGGCTCCTACACCTTTTCGGGCAATTGCCCGGTGCGTACGGCCACCCCGTACTTTTCTTTCGACGCGCAGGCTGGCAACTTCTCTTTCACCCCCACCTTCTACTTTCCGGGTCCAAGCTTTAATGGCTTCAACAAGTACGCCGTGGTGGGCAAGGTAACGGAGTATCGCCGGGTAGGCGGGCGTTACTACAAAGTAGGCTCGGTGCGGCGCGATGTGCTGGTAGTGGTAATCGACTGCGGCGGCAACCAGGTGCCCAACGCACCTAGGGCCGTGCCGCTGGTGCGCGAGGCCAACCAACAGGTTACCAACACCGACTCGACCATTGTGGTGGCGCAAACCTGCGAGTACACCGAGCTCGATATCGACTTCCGCGACCCGAACCCAGCCGATCGGCTGACGGTAACTTTTGCCGAGCCTACGCAGCCCTCCTACGCAGCTTTGTTCCGCGACCCGAGCAACGCCGCCGCCCGACCGTTTGCGTTGCAGGGCAACGGCACCAACGCGCCCGTGGGCAAGCTGCGCCTGCGCCCCGATATCAGTCTGGCGGGCCGCACCTTCCGCATTCCGGTGCGTATCGAAGACAATGCCTGCCCGGTGAAGGCCGTGCAGAACCGCATTATTGTGGTGCGGGTAGCGCGCCGCAGCTTTGCCGATGTGGTAGTAGAAGGTACCAACCCACAAAAAGGCACTCGGTTCCGGCGCGATACGCTCGTTACCCGCCGCGAAGAAATTGCTTTAACAGCTCGCCCCAACCGGCCACTTACGGTCAACAACGTACCCGTGGGCTACACCTACAACTGGCGGGCCAGCACCCCGGCGGGCACCAGCGGCCTAGGTACCGGGCCGGCAAACGGCGCCAGCATCCGGGTTCGGCCCGATGCTACCACGCGCTACTTCGTAACGGTTACACCCACCGAGCTCGGCCAAAGCTGCGCCGATACGGCCTCGTTTGTGGTGCGCGTGGTGCTGCAGGTGCCCAACGTGTTTACGCCCAACGGCGACGGCATCAACGATGTATTCGTCATCAAAGACCCTGCGCTGCCGGCCCAACGCCTCGAGATATACAACCGCTGGGGCCGCAAGGTGGCTGAGTGGGCCGATTACCAGAACAACTGGGACGGCGCCGGCCAAGCCGCTGGCGTGTACTACTACCAGATTACCCTCGGCAACGGTACCCGCCGCCAAGGCTGGATCGAGTTGATTCGCTAGGTGTTGCGTTAGGCAGTAGTAGGTTCATCGAGCTGATGCCGCTCGTTTTTTACCACGTTGTCGAGCGTCCAGGGCACAAGGCGGGTGAATGCGTGCTGGCGCACCGGGCAATCGGGCATGGAGCAGTGCGGGCAGGCACTGAAAGTGCACGGATCGGCGTGCACGAACATTTCGACCTCCACCTCAAACCGACTCCGGATCAACTCTTCAATGCGTGACACCTCGGCGTGGGCTTCTTCGAGGCTGAAGTAGTACGGAATGGTAATGTGGCAGTCGATGTGCAGGTTGGCGCCGTAGCGCACGATGCGCAGGTTGTGCACATCAATCCACGGCGGCTGGCGGTGCTGCTGCAGCTCGGCAATTACCCGCTCCACCGTAGCTACGTCCGATTCATCCATCAGCCCCGACACCGAACGGCGCAGCATGCGGTAGCCATTCACCACGATTACCACACCTAGGATCAGCGCCGCCACCGTATCGAAGATGACCAGCCCGGTGAAGTATACCAGCCCCAGGGCCGCGCACGATACCAGCGTACTCACGGCATCGAGGTACAGGTGCTGCCCATCGCCCACCAAGGCCGGCGAGTGCAGCTTATGGCCTTGCCGCACCAGCACAAAGCCCGTGAGCAGGTTAGCTACGGCCGTACCGCCCAGCAGCAGCACGCCCCAATCGAGCTGCTGCACCGAGTGCGGGTGCAGCAAAGCCTGAATGGCACTGGAAAAAATGTAAACGCCGGCACCTAGGATCAGCGCCCCCTCAAAACCAACCGACAGGTACTCAACTTTGCCGTGGCCGTAAGGGTGGTTCTGATCTTTGGGCAGGCCCGAGAGGTAAATGCTGTAGAGCGCAAAACCGCTCGTGAACACGTTAATGATGGATTCGAGCGCGTCGGTGAGGGCGGCTTGCGAGTGCGTGAGAGCCCAAGCATAAAACTTGGTAAACACCAGCACCACACTCACCACCAAGGAAAGCAGGCCAAAGCGGTTGCGTTTCAGAGCAAGCATGTGGAGCAACTGTAGGGGGCAATGAAAGCGTAAACATCCGACCTAAACGGATGCGTGCCCCAGAGCGCCGAAACTTTTTGGCGCGAAGCAGGTATTTAAGTGGGCTTAAAAAATATTTTAGGCCAGCCTAAAAATTAGTTTCCTTTGCGTTGGAATCTCCTCTTGACTTGATGCTTACAGTTAATACCCCTACCCCACCTGTAACCCCGCCAACCGTGCCTCCCGCAGCCGACGGTGCCGACCCGGGCTGGCGCCGCCGCCGGCACGCGCCCTCGCTCGGCGACGTGTACGCCTCCATCCGCGTGCCGGGCCGCAACGCCTCGTTTTGGCGCAAGCTGATGGCGTTTTGGGGGCCGGGCCTGATGGTAGCCGTGGGCTACATGGACCCCGGCAACTGGGCTACCGACATTGCGGGCGGTGCCCGCTACGGCTACACGCTGCTGTCGGTAATCCTGATTTCAAACTTGTTTGCCATGCTGCTGCAGCACCTCGCGGCCAAGCTCGGCATTGTAACCGGCCGCGACCTAGCCCAAGCCTGCCGCGACCATTACTCCAAGCCCGTGGCCATGGCGCTGTGGCTGCTCTGCGAAATTGCCATTGCCGCCTGCGACCTTGCCGAGGTAATTGGCTCGGCCATTGCCCTCAACCTGCTGTTCGGCATTCCGCTTACCCTAGGTGTGCTCATCACCATCTTGGATGTGCTGGTGGTGCTGTACTTCCAAAACCGGGGCTTCCGCATTCTGGAGGTATTGGTAGCCGGGCTCATTTTCATCATTTTCGGCTGCTTCGCCTACGAGGTATTCATTTCGCGGCCCGACTGGGCGGCGTTGGCCGCTGGCCTGGTGCCCAAAACCGAAATCGTGACGAACCCGGCCATGCTGTACGTGGCCATTGGCATACTGGGCGCTACCGTGATGCCCCACAACCTGTACCTGCACTCCAGCATCGTGCAAACGCGCGCCTTCGAGCGCGACGAGGAAGGCAAGCGCTCGGCCATCAAGTTTGCCACTATCGATTCGTCGGTGGCCTTGTTTATGGCCTTCTTTGTGAACGCTGCCATTCTGGTGCTAGCCGCCGCGGCTTTCCACCGCAACGGTTTGTTTGCCGTGGCCGACATTCATGATGCGCATAAGCTGCTGGCGCCGGTACTCGGCGCGGGCGCAGCCAGTGTGTTGTTTGCCGTGGCGCTGCTGGCCTCGGGTCAAAACTCCACCCTCACGGGCACTTTGGCCGGGCAAATTGTGATGGAAGGTTTCCTGGACCTGAAGCTGAAGCCGTGGCTGCGTCGCCTGATTACGCGCCTGATTGCCGTGGTGCCTGCCTTTATCGTAACGCTGCTGTACGGCGAAAAAGGCACCGGCGAGCTGCTGGTGCTCAGCCAGGTTATCCTATCGCTGCAGCTGAGCTTTGCCGTGGTGCCGCTGGTGGTGTTTACCGGCGACAAACAGAAGATGGGCCCCTTCGCCAATAAGCCCTGGGTGAAGCTGGTGGCCTGGTCGGTATCGGCTGTCATCATCGCCCTGAACGCTTACCTGCTCTACGAAACCTTCTTCGGCTAAACCTAGCAAACGGAGCTAGCCCACCGGGGCGGCTCCGTTTTTTTACACCCAATTCAGGTTTTAGACTCGCCTAAATCAAAAATACCGCCGCACCTAAATACGCTATGAAACAGCTGCTACTTATTCTGTTACTACTAACCAACACCTTAAGCCAAGCGTGGGCTCAAACGGCCACCCTGCGCGGCCAGGTGCGGGCGGGTGGCCAGCCAGTGCCCTTTGCCACGGTGGCCCTAAAAGGCACCACCCTAGGTACCACCGCCTCCGAAACCGGTACTTACACCCTTAAGCAGGTACCGGCGGGCACTTACCAGCTGGTAGCCACGGCCGTGGGCTACAAACCCGCCGAACGCACCGTTACCGTGCAAGCCGGCGCCACTGCCGAGCACAACCTACTGCTTGCCAGCACCGCTAACGAGCTACAAGATGTGGTAATCAGCGGTACCCTCGGCGAAGTGGTGAAAAGCGAATCGCCGGTGCCGGTGGAGATATACACGCCCAAGTTTTTTCAGAAGAACCCTTCGCCTAGCCTGTTCGAGAACCTGACGCTGGTGAACGGTGTGCGCCCGCAGCTCAACTGCAACGTGTGCAACACGGGCGACATCCACATTCATGGCTTGGAGGGGCCTTATACCATGGTGCTAATTGATGGAATGCCCATCGTGTCGGCCCTGAGCACGGTGTACGGCCTGAGCGGCATCCCCAACAGCATGGTGGAGCGCATTGAGGTGGTGAAAGGCCCGGCCTCAACGCTCTACGGCTCCGAGGCCCTAGGTGGCTTGATTAACGTGATTACCAAGGACCCGCAAAAAGCGCCGCGCCTTTCGGTTGATGGTTTTGCCACCTCGCACGGCGAAACCAACCTCGACTTGGGCACTACCCTCCGAGCTGGCAAGGCTACCTCGCTGCTCACCGGCAACGTGTTTCACTTCGATCAGCGCCGCGACGTGAACCGCGACGGGTTTACCGATATTCCGACGCAAAAGCGCGCCTCGGTATTCAACAAGTGGAGCTTCGCGCGGCCCGAAAACCAGGTTGCCTCGCTGGCCGGCCGCTATTACTACGAAGACCGATTTGGCGGGCAGCTACCGTGGCGCAACGAGTTTCGGGGTACCGACAGCATCTACGGCGAGAGTATTTACACCAGCCGCTACGAGCTGTTGGGGCAATACCAGTTGCCCATTCGGGGCCAGAAAATGATGCTGAGCGGCTCGTACAACCGCCACCGCCAAAACTCAGCCTACGGCACTACGCTCTACAACGCCACCCAGCACGTGGGCTTTGGCCAGCTTACCTGGGTGCGCGCCCTCAGCATTCGGCACCAGCTGCTGCTGGGCTCGGCCTACCGCTACACCTGGTACGACGACAACACCCCGGCCACCGAGCAAGCCACCGGCGACCTAGTGCGCAACCAGCCCGACGTGGTGCAGCTGCCCGGCTTGTTTGCGCAAGACGAATGGCGCCTTACCGAACACGCTACCCTGCTCACGGGCCTGCGCCTCGATTACAACTCGCGGCACGGGGCTATCCTGTCGCCGCGGGCCAACTACAAATGGGGCACCGACGACGGCAGCCGTGTGCTGCGCCTAGGGGTGGGCAACGGCTTTCGGGTGGTGAACCTGTTTACCGAAGACCACGCCGCCCTTACCGGCGCCCGCACCGTGATTGTGGAGGAACAGCTGCGGCCCGAACGCTCCTGGAATGCTACCCTCAACTACACGCACCAGCTACGCACGGCCACCGGCTCACTCACCTTCGATGGCAGCTTGTTCTGGACGTACTTCACCAACAAAATCACGCCTGACTACGACACCGACCCCAACCTGATTGTGTACCGCAACCTGCGCGGCTTTGCCGTATCGCGCGGCGCTACCCTCAACGCCGACTTAGCCCTGGGCACGCAAGTGAAAATCATGGCCGGCATCACGGCCCTGGATGTGTACCGCCGCGAGCAGCGCACGCCCGATGGGCCTACGGAGCAAATCAGACAACTGCACACGCCGGCTTTTTCGGGCACCTACGCGGCCTCGTACACGGCCGAGCGTTGGGGACTTACCTTTGATTATACCGGGCAAGTAAACGGCCCCATGCTGCTGCCCGTGCAGCCCAACGACTATCGCCCCAGCCGCTCGCCGTGGTATTCGCTGCAAAACCTGCAGGCCACCAAGCGCCTGGGCAAAGGCCTGGAGGTGTACGGCGGTGTTAAGAACTTGCTGAACTTCTTGCCGCGCTACGTGCTCATCCGCCCCTTCGACCCGTTCGACAAGAACATCGAGCAGGATAACCCCAACGGCTACACCTTCGATACCGAGTACAACTACGCGCCGGTGCAGGGCCGCCGCGTATTTCTGGGGATGCGCTACGCGCTATAAATACCGATTTGCGCCCTAGGTAAGCCGCGGCTTTATCCGGTTGGCAAGCAGAAGCGTATGCGGGGGCAACACCCCTTCATTCCTTCCCTCAACCATGTACCGGATTACTTGCCTGCTGGCCGCTTTGGCTTGGTGCACCTCGGCGCACGCCCAAGCCAGCGGCTCCTCATCGTCGCCGTACGACTCGGCCCGATTTCATTTGTTTAAGCCTGTGCCGCGCAACCAGCTGCGCGAGCTGCGCCCCGACCGCCCCGGCGTGTCGGAAAGCCCTTTTACCGTTGATGCCGGCCACCTGCAGGTAGAAACGGACATACTCCGCCTGATAAATCGCCGCGACGACGACAAGCGCGAACGGCAGTGGAAAGCTGCTTACGTAACCCTGAAAATGGGCCTGTGGCGCCACACCGATATACAAGTGGAGGCGCCGCTGTACACCGTGCAAAAGGAGCGCATGGCCGATGAGCCCACCTGGCACAACAACCGCGGCTTTGGCGACTTATCGGTACGCCTGAAGCACAACTTCCTCGGCGACGACCAAGAAGGACCGGTGGCAGTAGCCGTGGTGGGCTTTGTGCGCTTGCCTACCGGCGGTGAGGCGGGTAGCGGTGGCGTGGAAGGCGGCGTGGTGCTGCCCATCGACTGGCACATTGGCGAAAAGTGGAACCTCGAAACCCAATTAATTACCGATCTGAACTACGACCGCGACGACGCCGAGCATTTTGTGCGGATAATGCCATCGGTTGCCGTCGATTACGAGGTGAACGACAAACTCTCGTTGCTGCTCGAAGGCGTAACCAAGTGGGACGCCAAGCACACGGGCTGGCGCAGCTCCATCAACGTGGCGCCCATCGTCAACCTCACCGATAACCTGCAGTTCGACTTCGGCGGGCACTTTGCCTTGGACCGCGAAATGGACCGCGAATTTTTTGTGGGCTTTACCGTGCGCCGCTAACCCGCTGCCCTAGGTGCCTGCACAACAAAGCGGCCGGACCACCTAGGGTTCGGCCGCTTTCGTTAAGGCTGCAAGCAAGTTTGCTTAGTGGCGCATTTCGCCGGCATCGGTGAGCAGGGTGCCGGTGTGGCTGTGGCCGTGCGCGGCTTTCCAGTCGGTAATCAGCCACGACATCACGAACATAATACCCGAACCGATAAACAAGTTACGGGCAACGGGCTCCGAATCGGAGAAGCCAAAGATGAAGGGCAGGGCAATGAAAGCCAGGCCGCTGACGAGCTCCATGGCACCGTGCATCGGGAAGGGAATTATGCGCATCCAGCCGAGCGGGTAATCAGTGAGCAGGGCCACAACCAGGTAGCCGGCCCCCAGCACGTAGAACGCCGTGGAGAATGGGTGCTGCAGATCAAACAGCAACGGCGCCAGCAGGAAAAACATGGACACTATGTAGTCGAGCACGCCGTGGGCGGAAGGTGACAGAATTTTCATGGCTAATCAGATACGTTAAGGGTTGGACATTGAAGTCTGTCCATTATTACGCCCTCATAACCAGATGGATATTGCCCAGCTTGCTTTTTCCGTATTTATCCCAGGGGGTTATTTCATATCTAAACTCAACAGATAAAGCACTGATTAATAAACACAAGCACACATTTGCCTGCCTTAAGCGGCAATAGGATTTGCATGGTAAAATAAGATTATACCTAAAGCTGAACGCCGCCACAGCTACAGCCGCGCACCCAACACTACCGTTTTTTTGTACTCGCGCCGCGTGCCGCTGTTGGGCTGAAAAAGCTCGATGTGTAGCACGTAGTAACCCATAGCGGCTTTGCGGTTGGCATCGGTCAGGCCATCCCAGCGGAAAAAGCCGGTAGTTGCCAACGTTTCGTTGCGCACCAAGCGGCGCGTGAGCCGACCTAGGGCATCGTACACGGTTACGCTGGCCACGTAGCCGGGGGCATCGAGGCGGTAACTGAGGGTAGTAAAATCCTGCTGTCCGTCGTCGTCGGGCGTGAATACTTCGGGCTCGAGCGTAAACTGTTTGTCGCCGCCGGGCTCGGCTTGGTACTGCGAGTTGCGGCGCCCGGGCGTGGCATAACCCGTGCTGCTGGCCGCCGAATGAAAGTTGGCAGCGGTGCTGGGCCCACTGGCCCGAATGCGCTCCAACGAAACCCCGTCGCGGGTATCGAGCAGCGGCAGGTGCATGGCTTCGGTATAGGCCAACCTGTCAATCGTGCGGTTTTGCGCGTCGAGCACGGCTACCACGCCCGCATCGTCGGGCAAGGAGGGCAAGCTTACGGGCGGGAGAAAGGCCGTGGCCTCGTGGCTGTTGGGATATTGTGCCTGCACAATTTCGGGCCGCTCGCTGAGCACCACCAACTGGCCGGGCGCCAGCACCAGCGGCTCGGAGCTGATGTTGTGGGCATCGAGCGAGCCATCGGGCAGCTCGCGGGCAATGCGCCAGCCCTGCAGACTGAGGTAATTGGCCGAGCGGTTAAGCAGCTCCACGAAATCGTAGCCGCCCGAACGCGGATTGAACAGCAGCTCGTTGATGACCACATCGCCTACCGCCGCAGGCACGGGCAGCGCAATGGTGGCCGAGGTAACCGGCCCCGCGGCGTTGCCTACGCAATCGGTAGCGCGCTGCACCTGCACGGTGTAGGGCTGGTTGGGCGTGAGCGGGGCACTTAGGGTAAGCTCCACGGTACGGAAGTCGAACGGCACGGCGGCAGCGCTTTGTACCGCACCACTGGGCTGCAGACGGTACAGGGCAGGGTTGCTGGCCAGAGTGCTGTCGAGTTTTTCGGCGAAGGTGAGGCGCAGGCGCGTAGCCGTAAGGGCCACCGCGGCCAGCAGCTGTGGCGGGGTGCGGTCGGGGTTGGCGGCCTGCACCGAGTTGGCACGGCCGGGCGTGCCGCCGCTGGCATCGAGGCTGGCTTGCCAATTTTCGGCGCCGCCGCAAGGGTTGCCTAGGTCAATCAGCTCCAAGGCCCAGCCTCCTTCCTTCTTGCGGTTGTCGCGGTACCAGGTATCGGCGTAGCGCACCTCGAAGAGCGTGCGCCCATCGCGGCCGCGCAGCAGCAGCTGGTCGCCGGTGTTGGTAAGGCTTGGAAAGTTAGTGAGCCCGAAAACTTTGCCGTAGCCGGTGAACTGCGCCGTACGCGTGTTGGCGCACACCACCGCGTACTCGCCCGGCAACAACACAGCACCCGCCGGGAACACCGCCGCCGAGCTGCTACCGGGCTTCAGCAGGCGTACGCCGCCTAGGTCGAGCTGGTTGGTGGCCGACGGATTATGAATTTCGAGGTACTCCGACGCCGGCAAGCCCACCTGCGGGGTTTCATCAGCCATGATTTCAGTGATGAGCAGCTGATTGACGCCCGGTGTTACCAACGCTCCACTGAACCGAAACGTAGCCGTAAGCGGCCCAACGGCCGTGTTGCCAAATTGGTCGGCCACGTTGCGCACCTCCAAGGTACTCTGACCTAGGGGCAAACTGCTGACGAAGGTGAGGTGCACCAGGCTGGCGTCGGCCGCATCGGGCTGCGCGGCGGTGGCCACCACTCCATTACCTAGGCGAAACGAATTGGCCGCTACCGACGCCGCAACCGGCTCGTTGAACTGCGCATCAACCTGCGTAGCCGACACGGCTGTGGCGCTTACCAACTGCGGCGGCGTGGCATCGGTAACCCGAAAATCGTCGAAATAGAAGTTGCGGTTGTTGGCGGCCGAGTACGTGAGCAGCACGCCTAGGTACTGGCTGCGCTGGTAGGTGGCATCGGTGGCGGTGCCCTCGCTGGCAAAGGTGCGGCCGCCCGTGAGGTCGCGCTCCAGTGTCCAAACGTTGGCGGGGCTGCGCGTTACCCGCACGCGCACCAGGTTGTTGGTGGTTGAACCAATGGTGCCATCCTGCCCGTTGATGACGTACACCGGGCTGGCGCCGGCGTCCTTCCGGAACAGGGCTACCTCGTCGGGCGTACCACCCAGGCGCACAAAGTAGCCACGGTTGGCGGTGGCTTTTAGGTCAGCTTGTTCCGACATCAGCCACACATCAGCCAGGTTGCCGCTCGAAGTAGCCAGCCGCAGATTGGCCCAAAATTCCCAGGTGGTGCCGGTTGCCGCTTGTTGCGGGGTGGCCAGCTGAATTTGCGAGCCGGTTATGGCCGGCCCGTTGCTTTGCAGCTGCTGCTGAGCGTTTACCTGAAAAGCGGCTGCATCGCCTACCCAGGCAGGATTTTGGCTGAAGTCGCCGTCGGCAAAGTTTTCGGCTAATTGTGCAGTAGCAGGCAACGTCAGTAGCACCAGCCCTAACAAGTAAAGTAGGCGTAGCAGCATAGAGGATAGCAATAGATATTCTCCAAAAATACTTCGCTTTTAACGACTTTTGCGTTCTGCTTTGCCCAAAGCAGCTTTCCGCTGATACTGAATATGAAAGTAGCCGTAGTAGGCGCCACCGGCCTAGTGGGTGGCGAAATGCTTAAAGTGCTCGAAGAGCGCAATTTTCCGATAACCGAGTTGCTGCCCGTAGCTTCCGAGAAATCGGTGGGCCAAACCATCCACTTCAAAGGCCAGCCGTTTACGGTGGTAAGCATGGAGGACGCCATTGCGGCCCGCCCGGCCGTAGCCATTTTCTCGGCTGGTGGATCGGTGTCGAAAGAGTTGGCGCCGCGCTTTGCCGAAGTAGGCACTGTGGTAATCGACAACTCCTCGGCCTGGCGCATGGACCCCACCAAGAAACTGGTGGTGCCCGAGGTAAACGCCCACGTGCTCACCCCGGAGGACAAGATTATTGCCAATCCCAACTGCTCCACCATCCAAATGGTACTGGCCCTGAGCAAGCTGCACGAGGCCTACAAAGTGGAGCGCGTGGTGGTGAGCACCTACCAAAGCGTAACCGGCACCGGCAAAAAAGCCGTTGACCAGCTGATGCAGGAGCGCGCCGGCGGCGAGGTAACCTCCAAGGCTTACCCCCACCCCATCGACCTGAACGTGCTGCCGCACATCGACGTGTTCGAGGACAACGGCTACACCAAGGAGGAGATGAAAATGGTGAAGGAGACCAAGAAGATTATGGGCGACGACACCATTCGGGTAACTGCTACCACGGTGCGCATCCCGGTAATCGGCGGCCACTCCGAGTCGGTGAACGTGGAGTTTGGACGTGACTTCGACCTAGGCGAAGTACGCCGCCTGCTTGAAGCTACCGAAGGCGTAGAGGTGGTTGACGACCCGGCCAACAACCGCTACCCAATGCCCAAAGATGCCCACGGCAAAGACGCCGTGTTGGTAGGCCGCCTACGCCGCGACGAATCGCAGCCGAACACGCTGAACATGTGGGTAGTGGCCGATAACCTGCGCAAAGGCGCCGCTACCAACGCCGTGCAAATTGCCGAGTACATGCTCCGGCAAGGGCTGATTACAGCATAGCCTTCGTGTGATTTACAATCGGCCTTTCTCCTTCGGGAGGAAGGCCGATTGTCTTTTTATATTGTCGTCAATCCGTCCAGCTTTTATCTGCTCAAATGCTACTCCATCGTGTTGCATTCGCGTCGCTCCTAGGTGCGCTTCCGCTATTGGCCAGTGCTCAGCAAACTCCAGCTTCTGCTCGCGCTGCTACCAAAGGAGACCAGGTGTATACCTTCGTGGAGAAGATGCCCACCTTCAGAGGGTCAGCTACAGGTGATTCAATTGGCGCATACTTGGCGAAAACCGTGCGCTATCCTTCCCAAGCTATCCGCCAGCGTCTCGAAGGGCGAGTAGAGGTCAATTTCGTGGTGAGCCTCACCGGGGCTCTGGAATCAATAAAGATTACAAAGAGCGTGCATCCAGTGCTCGACAACGAGGCTATGCGCGTTATCGCTGCCATGCCGCCCTGGGAACCGGGCAGGAATCTGGGCAAGCCGGTGAGAGTGAGCTACACGCTTCCAATAACATTTCAGTTGCCCGCGCCGGCCTCACCGGGAAGCAAAGAAGTCTCCGCTGCTCCGGCGCAACGAGCCGCTCCTTTCGACCCCAACGCCGGAGTGTACACCTTTGTGGAACAGATACCGCAGCTCGAAGGAGGCATGGAGCGGTACCAGCAGTACCTCAAAGCCAATCTTAAATACCCGCCCGAGGCGCTGCGCAATAAGGTACAAGGGCAGGTACTGGTGCAGTTTATCGTGGGCACTACCGGCCAACTCAGGCAGTTTAAGGTCATCAAGACAGTCCATCCACAACTCGATGCCGAAGCGATGCGCGTGGTGCAAGCCATGTCAATCCCCTGGATTCCAGGCAAGCAAAATGGGCAAGCAGTAAATGTATATTACACGTTACCCGTGAGGTTCCGTCTGCCTGGCACGGAACCCGGCAATACACCACCGACAGTTGCCGCCCCAACGCCTACAACTCCTGCCATTGCAACTGGGCTTACAAACAAGTACCCTTACGACGGTGGCCCGATTTATCCTGGCAACCCAGGCGGCATCGTAAGCATTCAACGCTTCTTTGCTCGAGAATTGCAGTATCCGGCTGAAGCAAAGCAGCGAAATCTGGAAGGAGAAGTATTTGTAAGGTTTGAGCTTGACTCTACTGGCCAGGTACAGCAACCAGTAGTGCTCCGGAGCCCCGATTCGCTACTCAACGATGAAGCCATCCGACTATTAAAGTCGATGCCCGCATGGAAACCAGCCCGCTATCGGGGTCGTCCGACCCGGGTTGAGGTAATACTTCCGGTAACGTTTTCGCTGACGCAGAAATAATCCAACACATAGGACCCAGTCACGTGCTAAGGTCTGATCAAGTAAATCTTGCCGAAAAAATTACAGCCTGGTTAAGCTCAACAGCAGCGTAACCAGGCTTTTTTTGTGGCATGTTATTACGTTCTCTATTCTGCGGTGCTGGGTTATTAGTGGCCACCACCACCCTAGGTCAATCAGGAAGCCCCAGCTCGGCAGCACCGGCACCTGCTGCGGTGTACACTTTCGCGGAGCAAATGCCCAAATTCCGGGGCAGCGGATCGGATTCTATCTACGCCTTCATCAACAAAAACCGGCAGTACCCAGCCGAGGCCGCCGCACAACGCCTCGATGGCAAAGTGTTCGTGAACTTTGTGGTAAACCCAACGGGTGCAGTAGAGCACGCCAAAATTGTAAAGAGCAGCAACCCTGTATTCGAGGCCGAAGCGTTGCGCCTCGTGCAGATGATGCCGGCCTGGGAGCCCGGCAAGCAAAATGGCCGGGCCGTGCACGTGGCGCAAACCCTGCAAATCAACTTCCCGCTGCCGCCGGTGCAGCCGTTGTTACCGGGCCCCCGCCCTGTCACCGAGGCGTACCCACCTAAGCCTGTGGGTGGCCAGGAAGCGTTAGCCGCGCATCTCAAAAATACCCTGCCCTATCCCGAAGCCGCTCGACAAGCTAAAACGTCGGCGCTAGTGTTCGTGAAGGTGCTGATCGACTCGACGGGCCAAGTGCTGGATGCCACACCATTCTCAACGAAAGGCAGGCAGCGAAACGCCAGCAAGGCACTACAAGCCCCCGACAAAGAACTTATAGCTGCTGCCACATCAGCCTTACACACGGGCCTTACTTGGCAGGCTGCCAAGCGCAACGGCAAAGCCGTTAAAGGCTCGGCGGTGGTGCCAGTGCTGTTCGATGGCCTTTCAGGAACGGTAACGCTGTTGAATCAAATTCGGCTGTTTCCGACTGAGCCGCCAGCTATTCCGGGAGGCCCCGACGCTGTATTGCGGTTCCTAAGTCAAAATGTCAAGTATCCACCTAGCGCCCTGCGTGCTGGGTCTCAGGGGCAGGTTATCGTATTCCTCGAAGTAAGCGAAGAGGGCCGTGTGGAAAATCCCATCGTGGTAAATTCGGCCGACCCCGAACTCGACTCCGAGGCGGTGCGCGCCATTTCGCAAATGCCGCCGGTTTACCCGGCTCTCGAAAACGGTAAGCCGGTGCGGAGCTTCTTCCTGGTGCCGGTAACTTTCACTATTAAGGGCCCGATTACCCGTCCTGCCCCAGGTGCCCGCGCGTATACGCGTTGAATCAATCAGCTCAAAGCAAGCACACGGCCCCGGCTTCGGTACGTACCGAAGCCGGGGCCGTGTGCTTTACAGGGATTACGACTGCCCTAACCGATTACGCTAGCTGCACAAGTGTCGCATCAGGAGTACGTGTTTCTGAATGCCTGGCACCTGCCGTAGTCAGAGGGGTTTCCGCACCCAGAAGTAACCCAAGGCCCCTCCTGCAAGCGGCAACGTTACCATCCCCAAAATCATAAGGAAGCTGCTGGTAGCCATCGGCAAAAACTTCGGCCCAATTACATTGAGCACTACCGCACCCAACAAGCTGGGCCAAGGGTTGGCCCGGTACAGCGGGTGTCGCTTTTTCAGCAGCCAATAAGCTAATCCACCCAGCAGCATCGGCCCTACCACAACCAGTAGTAAAAGCCCGAACGTCATGCGCCAAAACTCCCAGGTTTGGATGTTGAGCAGCATGGGCACTAGTCTTTGCCGTATACCCGGCCAGCAAAATCCAGCACGGCGCGGCGGGTTTCGTCGGGGCGCTCGAAGTACCCTAGGTGTCCAACGTCGGAGAGCAGCAGCACGTGGCTTTCGGCGGGCATGGCTAGCTGAGGCAACACGCTTTCTACCGTTACGGCCACGTCTTCTTTGCCCACAATAAACTGCACCGGGTAGCGGGCTTCGCGCAGCACGTGGGTGCGGTCGGGGCGGTCTTTCATGGCGCGCAGGGCACCGATTACGGTTTCCTTGGGCGTGGCTTTGCCAATTTCCTCCAGAAACTCGCGCTCCTGCACCAGCCGCTCGCGGTTGGCCGGCGCAAACAGCGGCCGGATAAACGACTCCATGAACTTATCGACGCCGTGGCGCTGCACAAAGTCGATGTTTTTGTCGCGGTTGGCTTTCTTCTCGTCGGTGTCGGGCAAGGCCGTGGAGTGGAACAAGCTCAGGCCGGCCACCATGTTGGGGTAGCGCTCGGCAAAGGCCAGGGCCGCGTAGCCGCCCATGCTGTGGCCCACCAGCAGCACCCGTTCGCAGCCGCGCTGGCGTAGGTAATCGGCCAGGTAGCGGGCCTGGGCCTCCATGCTGTAGTCGCGAATGTCGTGGATGTTGGTACCGAAGCCCAGCAGATTGGGCGTGAGCAGGCGGTACTCGTCGTCGGGAAACTCGCGGGTGAACTCAGTCCAGATTTCGCGGCTTTCGCCAAAGCCGTGCAGCAACACAATGGCGGGTAAGGCAGTCGTCATAGGCGCAGTATACGTGGTGCGAAGGCAACAAATCTACGGATGGCCCGGCGCCCTAGGTGAAGCCGGGCGGTTTTCGGCGGCCGAGTTGTAGCTTCGCCAAAGCGGTTTGCGTATGCAGCCCGCTTACTTTCTCCTATGAACAACCGCCTTCTCTGGATTTTACTGGGCCTGGCTCCGGCTGCCACAGGTTTTGCGCAGCAGGTTCCGACGCCCGTTCAGCCCCAACCCGTTGATACCGTACAGGTGCCACCCGCCTCGGCACCGGAGCCAGCGCCAGCTCCCGTAACGGCAACGCCAACTCCAACGCAGCAGCCCACGCCCGAGCGCATCGAGGCTACTGATGCCAAGCCGCTGCTGCAGGCGCCCGTGTACGTACCGCTCGACCACGACGTGTACCGCCTCATCGACCGCTACGCCATTAAGTACGGACCCGATTCGGTAGGCGATATTCACACCACCAACCGCCCTTACAACCGCGCTGCGGTGGCACGCCTCGGACTGCGCATGCAGCAGGGCCAGCAAGCCAATAGGCAGTTTTCGAGAGCCGACGAGTTTAACACTCGCTACCTGCTGCGCGACAACACCCTAGGTGTGGTTTCGGGCGAGGCCTCTGGGGGCTCCATCTTCAAGTCGTTTGGCCGCTACCTGCGCGACGAGCAAGCCAACTTGTACCAGGTTGAGACGCCCGATTTCACCTTGCGCGTAAACCCGGTGCTGCACTTTCAGGTGGGCACCGATACCGACTCCGACGGCCTGCGCTTCGTGAATACCCGCGGCGCCGTTCTTGAGGGCACCATCGATAAGCGCCTGGGTTTTTTCACTTACTTCGTTGATAACCAAACCGCGGTGCCGCTGTACGTGCAGCAGCGTGTGGAGCGCGACAACGCCGTACCAAACGAGGGGTACTGGAAACTGTTCAAGGACAAGCGCGGCCAATACGACTTCCTGACGGCGCGCGGCTACGTTACCTACGCCGCTACCAAGCACATCAACGTGCAGCTCGGCCACGACCGCAACTTTGTGGGCAACGGCTACCGCTCGCTAATCCTGAGCGACTTTTCGGCACCGTACTTCTTCCTGAAGCTAAACACGCGCGTTTGGAAGTTCAACTACCAGAACATCTTCGCCGAGCTGACAGCGGAGCGGACGCCCGACCGCGACACCATCTTCCAGAAGAAGTACATGGCGTTTCACCACCTCAGCCTCGACATTACGCCGTCGCTGAACGTGGGCGTATTCGAGTCAGTGATGTTTGGGCGCGGCAAGGGCCGCTTTGAGCTCCAGTACCTCAACCCCCTCATCTTCTACCGCAGCATCGAGCAGCATGTCGGCTCGAACGACAACGCCATCTTAGGCGCCGATTTCAAGTGGAACATCCGCAAGCGCGGGCAGCTCTACGGCCAGGTAGTGCTCGATGAGCTTATTGTGAGCCAAGTACGCGCCGGCAATGGCTGGTGGGGCAACAAGCAAGCGTTTCAGTTGGGCGGTAAGTACATCGATGTGCTGGGCCTGCGCAATCTGGATATGCAGGTCGAGTTCAACTACGTGCGGCCGTACACCTACCAGCACACCGACTTGTTTCGCGCTTATGAGCACTACGGCCAGCCGCTGGCGCACCCCATGGGCGCCAACCTGCGCGAGGTGCTAGGCGTGCTCACGTACCAGCCACTGCCCCGCCTTACGCTGGTGGGCAAAGCCTTTTACGTGCAGCAGGGCATCGATTTCAACGACCGCGGCGAGGATACCAACCTCGGCTCCAACGTGCTGCGCTCGTACAACACCCGCCCGCGCGACGCCGCCGGCAACCTCATCGACTACGGCTACCGCACTGCCGATGGGCAGCGCTACAATCTGCTGCACACCGACCTCACGGCCACCTGGCAAGCCCGCCACAATCTGTGGTTCGATGCCAAGCTGATTGCCCGCAACAGCAACCTGTTCGGCAACACCATTATTCCGTCGGTGTCGTTGCGCTGGAATGCCGCGCAGCGCCTGCTCGAGTTTTAACCTAGGCGCGGCTCACCTTACGAGCCGCGTCCACCTGCGCACGGCGCCCCAATGGCCTAGGTCGTTGGGGCGCCGTGCTTGTTAATGAGGTAAAGTACACGCCACGTTTTGCCGACTACCGAGGGTAGCTCCTTGGCAGGGGTTACCTTTGCAGCTCCGATGAAGACTTACCTCCGCATTCTGCGTTTTGCGCGGCCCTACGCCGATTTCTTGCCTCAGTACATCCTTTTCACGGTGCTGGGCATCTTCTTTGGCATTGCCAACTTCGGCATGCTCATTCCGCTGCTCAACATCCTGTTCGACACCACGGGCAAGATGCTGGCCGAGGCTCCGAGCGCGCCGCCGGCTTTCACCCCGTCGCTGTCGTTCGTAACCGAAACGTTCAACTACCACTTCCGCAACGTTATTGTGTCGGAAGGCCGGTTGGCGGCCCTTGCCTGGGTGTGCACGCTGCTGATTGTGTCGGTGTTTCTGAGCAACGTGTTCCGCTACCTAGGGCTGCGTTTGCTGGCCAAGGTGCGCGCCCGCGTCATCCGAAACATGCGCGCTACCCTCTACCAGCGCGTAACGCAGTTGCAACTGGGCTACTTTTCCTCGGCCAAAAAGGGCGACCTGATGTCGCGCTTCACCAACGACGTGCAGGAAGTTGAAACCTCGGTGGTGAACTCGCTCACGGCCGTAATCCGGGAGCCGCTCAGCATCATCAGCTTCTTCGCGGTGCTGTTCTTTATGTCGGTGAAGCTGACGCTGTTTACCCTGCTGCTGCTGCCGATTTCGGGCGGGCTGATTGCGGGCATCTCGAAGCGTCTGCGTCGGCAAGCGCAGCAAAGCCAGAAAACGCTGGGCTCGATGCTCACGGTGATTGATGAAACCCTAGGTGGCGTGCGCGTGATTAAGGCCTTCAACGCCGAGCCGTACATCTTGGAAAAGTTTCACGACCAGAACGAGCAGTACGCCCGTACCCAGCGCATCATCGACAACACCCGCGACCTGGCCTCGCCGTTCTCGGAGTTTGCGGGTGTATCGGTGGTGGCGGCGCTGCTGTACTTCGGCGGTACGCTGGTGCTCGGCGGCGAATCGGACCTGACGGCCGCTAACTTCATTACCTACATTGTGCTGTTTTCGCAGGTGCTAGTGCCGGCCAAGGCGTTATCGTCGGCGTTCAGCAACATTCAGCGCGGCTTGGTGGCCGGCGAGCGGGTGCTGTCGGTAATCGACACTGAACCCACCATCAAAGACAAGCCCAACGCGCAAGTGCTACCCGCCTTCACTAGCGAAGTAGAGTTCCGCGAAGTGGCCTTCAGCTACGGCGAGCGTACCGTGCTCGAGAGCATCAACCTGACGGTACCCAAAGGCAAAACCGTGGCGCTGGTGGGCCCCTCGGGCGGTGGCAAAAGCACCCTGGCCGACTTGGTGCCGCGCTTTTACGACCCCACCGCGGGGCAAATCCTCATCGATGGGCACGACCTGCGCGACTGCACCCTACACTCGGTGCGCGACCAAATGGGCATTGTTACGCAGGAGAGCATCCTGTTCAACGACACCATTTTCAACAACATCCGCTTCAACAAGCAAGACGCCACGGAGCAGGAGGTAATTGAGGCTGCCAAAATTGCCAACGCCCACGAGTTTATCATGGCCTCGCCCGAGGGCTACAACACCATCATCGGCGACCGGGGCACGCGCCTTTCGGGTGGGCAGCGGCAGCGCCTGAGCATTGCCCGTGCCATTCTGCGCAACCCGCCTATTCTTATCCTCGACGAAGCCACCTCGGCCCTCGATACCGAAAGCGAAAAGCTGGTGCAAGAAGCCCTAACCCGCCTCATGACGAACCGCACCTCGCTGGTAATTGCCCACCGCCTCAGCACCGTGCAGCACGCCGATGAGATTGTGGTGCTCCAACACGGCCGTATTGTGGAGCGTGGCACCCACGACGAGCTGCTGAACAAGCCCGACGGGCTCTACGCTCGCCTCAGCCGAATGCAAAGCAATCCGGCACTAGCCTAACCCTGCTCACGAGCGGCGCGGACCACCCTCCGCGCCGCTCGTGTTTTTGGGCGGTTATTACTTAGGAAATGGGCCTTGCGCCACTTGTTCGGGCAACTATACGTAAAGAGGTATATTTCCACGGCGCTGCCAGGCGGCCGCGCTGCACTCCTCCACAAACCTCTTTCTGTATGATATCCCTCCGCCGAATAGTCACCGTGCTGGTGATGGTTTACTTGCTGCTGGCGCTGCTATTTGCCGTTACCGGCGGTGCCCGCGATGCCATGATGAGCATATTCAACAGCCGGCCCGATGAATTCTGGTTTACAATGATGCTGATTGGCGCCGGCTTGCTGCTGTTACTGCTGCTCGTTGAAAACGCCCACACCGTAGCGCTGCGCCGCAACGTCACGCACTACGAGGCCAAGATCAACGAGTTGAAAGCCAAGCTCTACGACCACCAACTGGAGCAACGCGACCAATCGTGGCGCACGGGAGGCACCAGCACGCCCCGCCCTGCCGAGCCAGTAGTAACTCCGCAAACCGCAGCCCCGCAGCCGCAAGCCGCCCCCGGCAGCATTGCCCGCACCACCATGCCGCCCGTACGCCCGCTCGAGGAAGGCTACGACCAGGATTTGCCGCGCACCACCGTGCCCCCACCCTCCGCCGCCGACCTGCCCCCCAGCGCCGTACCGCCCACTACCATTCACCCGCACCCCACCAATACCCCACCATACCCGAACGACCGCCCCGCTGTGTAACTTCGCGGCGTGGCAGATACCCTCACCGACCTTATTCGGGCTGAACTAACGGAAGCCCGCACCGTGCTCGAGCGTTTTTTGGCCGAGCCCACCAACCTAGCCCGCATCGAGCAAGCCGCTCAGTTAATGGCCACTAGCCTGCAGCAAGGCGGCAAGCTCCTGAGCTGCGGCAACGGCGGCTCGCTGTGCGATGCCCAGCACTTTGCCGAAGAGCTGAGCGGCCGCTACCGGCACGACCGCCCCGCTTTAGCCGCCATTGCGCTTACCGAGGCATCGCACATGAGCTGCGTAGCCAACGACTACGGCTACGAGTACGTGTTCAGCCGCTACGTGCAGGCGCTGGGCAGGCCTGGCGATGTGCTGCTGGCCATTAGCACCAGCGGCCACTCGCCCAACGTGCTGCGTGCCGCCGAAGCTGCCAAAGCCGCCGGCATGCGGGTGGTGGCCCTCACGGGCAAAGATGGTGGCCCGCTCGCCAGCCTGGCCGATGTTGAGATTCGGGCACCGCACGCCGGCTACGCCGACCGCATTCAGGAGATACACATCAAGGTTATTCACATCCTGATTATGCTGATCGAGCGACTTGTAGTCGCCAAGCAGCCAGATGCTTTGTAAATTTGCTTAAGGTAAAGCCCGCCCCCTCCGAGGCGGGCTTCCTTTTGCCTGTTTAGCTGATTGCTTTCGCTCGAATGATTACCAAAACCTACGGTTCGGCCGTTCAGGGTGTCAACGCTTACACCATTACCGTTGAGGTTGCTGTATCGCAAGGCACCAACTTTTTTGTGGTTGGCCTGCCCGATAATGCCATTAAGGAAAGCCAACAGCGCATAGAAGCTGCCATGCGCGTGCGGGGCTACCACATGCCGCGCACCAAGGTGGTGGTCAACATGGCTCCCGCCGATATCCGCAAGGAAGGCTCGGCCTACGACCTGCCCATTGCCCTAGGTATCCTGCACGCCTCGCAGCAAATCAGCACCGATAAGCTGGGTCAGTACATTATCATGGGCGAGCTGGCCCTCGATGGTGAGTTGCGCCCTGTGAAAGGCGTGCTGCCCATTGCCATTCAGGCCCGCAAAGAGGGCTTCAAGGGTTTTGTGTTGCCGAAGCAGAACGCCGCCGAAGCAGCCATTGTAAATAACCTCGACGTCATCCCCGTCGAGACGATGCAACAGGCCATTGACTTTTTCGAGGGGCGTGAGCACATCGAGCCGCTGAAGATTGACACGCGCGACGTGTTTCAGCACTCGGCCAACCAGTACGCCGCCGACTTTGCCGATGTGCAAGGCCAGGAGAACATCAAGCGGGCCATGGAAATTGCGGCTGCTGGCGGGCACAACGTCATTATGATAGGCCCACCCGGCGCTGGCAAAACCATGCTGGCCAAACGACTACCTAGCATTTTGCCGCCGCTGAGCATGCACGAGGCCTTGGAAACCACCAAGATTCACTCGGTAGCCGGAAAACTGGGCACCAATGCTTCGCTGCTGAATACGCGGCCGTTCCGCTCGCCGCACCACACCATCTCCGATGTAGCCTTGGTGGGCGGAGGCGGTAACCCGCAGCCCGGCGAAATCTCGCTGGCGCACAACGGCGTGCTGTTTCTGGATGAGCTGCCGGAGTTTAAGCGCACGGTGCTGGAGGTAATGCGCCAGCCCTTGGAGGAGCGCCGCGTTACGATTTCGCGCGCCAAGGTGAGTATTGACTATCCGGCGAATTTTATGCTGATTGCCAGCATGAACCCGTGCCCGTGCAACTAAACCAACGCTGACAATCAGTTATTTAAAAAGTTAGTACCAGCTTTTAATAACAAGCTGTCTCGTGCAGATTCTTTGAAACTTACAAACAGCAAACCCTTTGGCAAGTGCAGACCCTTCAATCTTGATTACTGATATAGACAGTACTGGTAGATGTAAAGGTTGGACACTGACCACTTATGCGTTGGAGTTCTTGGGCAGAGCTGAGAGCCTTTATGGGAGAAGAACTAGTACCCTGCCGTTCGGAGGTGTTCAAGTTGTTAACATTACTAGTCCCCGTATTTGGTACCCCCAACTATGCGGTCACAATTATGTTGTAGCAAACCTAACACCGAAAGTATTGGAAGACCGTCGAGAGGCAGTTTTTCAACTTTCACATGAAATGCTCCATGTCCTTGTAACTGACGGCCAAACGAAAACAACAAACAACCTTGAAGAAGGTGTTGCAACACACTTTTCGGTTCTGATGACAGAAGATTATGCTCTGGATCGGGCCTATGCAGAACGCATTATCCCAAACACTGCATATGCACACCCTCACAAGCTAATTCAGGAATTACTGGCAATTGAGCCAGATGCAATTGTTAGACTGCGGAAGGTTCAGCCAAACCTAGGCTTGGTTACAGCTGATGACTTTGACAAAGCTGGCTTACACTCTGTTCCAGCAGCCCTTATTCAAGAGCTTATAAAGCTCATTGATTACTCCCATCCTTCCCAACCTACCCAATAAGAAAGTTTGCGCTATGTCTTTAACCGTAGACCTGTTTCAGAAGCATTACGACTTGCGCGAACAGGAACAGGCAGAGGTTCACTACAACGACGACATACCCTACTGGTTTCAACGGGCAATAGAGGAAAAGGACGTTGACAAATTAGCCCGGAGCATCGTGCGGTCGTACCAAGAAAGAAATTACCAAGGCTTGAATGAGTACCTACGTGGAGAGAAGAGAATCACTAGCCTCTACTACGAGCATAATGCAGAACTTCTGAACCGGATTATTGACGAGTTACCATCTCCACCCAATACTACCTTGTGGAGAGTGGAACATTTCTTAGAAGAAAAGTTAAAATGGGCTGAGAAGCACATTGGGAAAGTTCTGCTTGTCCCATCTTTCTGGTCAACATTCAGCCAACGCGACCGGTGTCCAGTAGACCCTACGTTCCAAATTGAGGCTTCTGCTAATACCCGAGCCAGAATGATTGCAGATTTTACCGGCTTCCAACTAGGTGAAGCGGAAGCCCTTTACAAGAGCGGCACGCTTTTCAGAATAACCGCAGTGGACACTTGCGTTTACTTGGAAGAAGTAGACAATGTTAAAGCTGATATTGTGGCCTATAATGGTTACACAATCAGTCAAGATGATGAAGACCATGAGGACTTAGGTCCTTTGTCTTTGAGTGATATGGGCATCATTTAACGTGAACAGCTTCCTCTACAACTCCGCCCCTACCTTTGCCGCCCGTTAACCAGTTTGCAGGAAGATGAGCGGCACCGATACTATCAGCGCGTTTGACAAGGCACGCAATGGCCTTTGGGTTTCTATTCAAAAGCGTCTCGCCAACCTCTACGAAGCAGAAAAAGGCTTCAAAAGCAGCCTACGCTTCACTGACACCTTCCCCTTCGCTGCCCATACGGTAGAGTACGAAGTAATGGCTGAATACCAGAATCAGCGCACCCGGCTCCGCGACCTGTTTGTGGACGAAGTGCAAGCGCTTGGGGAATTGGTAAAGGCAATTAAAAACAAGTCCTACGCTGCTGACGACAAGAAGCAGCTTTTCTTGCTGATTCTTGGTTACGCGGACTTGCTGTGGACCGTGTGCAGTGGGCTTGAAGAGTACGTTTCGACCAAGCAGCCTGTGGATGCCGAGTTGGAGGAAGCGAAGGCCAGCTTTGAGCGCGTTAAGGCATTTGCTAGGTTGAATGTGAAGGGAGTAGGCGGTCTAATTTGAACCCTGAAATAATTTCTGAACACCGCCTTAAGCTATGCACTACTTCTTCTCCAACTACAACAAGATATTTGGCATCTTTTCGCCAAGCAATGTCATTCAATTCGAAACAATACCGTTAGCAGTTGCAGCCAATCCTATGTTTATTTTAGTACCTCAAAAGAATATAGGTGAGAAGGTTTGGGCTGGCACTAACATCCAGGTACAGCTCAATATTTTTTCTAATTCTGGCAATAAACAAGGTTTGCGAGTCGGGAAATGGAGAACGGCAGCCTCTTGGAACAGCGATTACGCCTTTACCCCTTGCTCAATTAAAGTTGAATTTATTGACCCACATGGTATTGTCCAAGAACACAGATTTACCCCCAGAGCCTTTACGGTTGAAGATGTAGCGAAAGAAGTAGTGGAATTTATCCAAGAGGTAAGCACATGTGATAGTTGGTCTAGCTTTGACATTTTTCGAGAAAACAAGCAACTAAAGAAGAAAGTCGAAGAGTTAAAAAAGAAGGTAAATAACTTGGAGGAAAAGCTAGTTACGAAGCATTAGCATGTAGCAAAAAAGCCACCTTGAAGGTGGCTTTTTTCATGGTTAATTGAATGATTCGAGCCTCACATCAGTATGGGCATTTGGCTAAAAATTTCTCCTTGTAGTTCGCGTCCGGCTGCTTTCTTGTTCTTCCCCCCCCATTGTTTAAAAAAGAAGGCTACGTCTTGTTGTTGGCAATGATTTTTAATGTCAATAACCCACTCTTCTTTCATGGACCTGATATTTCCTTGGCCTGATTCGCCGCCCACGATTACCCACTGTAGACCTGTTAAATCTAAATTAGGTAGAGGCCCAATCAGTGGTTCACACGACAAGAACTTGATTTTGGCACCGGTGCCTTTTAGAAAATCAATGCGGTCCATAACCTTTTCATTTTCCACAGATACACCCATCCATATGTTGTCTGTCCAACGAAGCTTGTTACTGTACTGATAAAGCAGTTCAGCACGTTTAGTTAACACTTGGAAGATATGCTGCGGGTTGTTGTTCATGACCTCAAAGACCTGCTGAATGAAAGCAAGTGGAACCTCGGGGTGGAACAAGTCGGACATAGAGTTGACGAACACTACTTTCGGCTTTTTCCACGAGTACGGAAGGGAAAGAGCGTCTGGGTGAGTACGCACCGCGAAGCCGTCAGCATATTTTTCCAAGCCCATTGCCTGCAAACGCTTCGTCATTACTTCCGCGTAGCAGAACTTACAACCAGCTGAAATCTTAGTACAGCCCGTTGTTGGGTTCCACGTCATTTCCGTCCACTCAATGCTCGACTGGGCCATTATGTCATTTTTTTAAATTGCACTGTTCTTTTTGGCTTGTAATCCAAATAGTTTGCTCTCTTTTTAGGCTTATCCAGACCATCTAAAGCAACGACATCTATTTCTCCACTTTCCCGAAGACAATTAAGAGCAGCGTTCGTTGCTTTTGTTAAGTAGCCACACTTAACCCCAAACTCGTATAATTGCCTGTTCGTAACGGGGGATGAAAAGATTAAATCCCGAACTTGACCAATGTGCTCGTCCTGAGGAGCAAACAAGAGCATTTGACCGGAAGCAGCTCGCATGGAGTATTTTCTCCCATAATTAGAATCAAGTTTCCAGCAAGCCTGATTAAACACGTCCAGCCCTTTTACATTTGGCGTAAAAAAGAAGAGAGTATATTCATTAAATTCATTTGTTTCTAAAGCAAACGCAGAGCAATATTCCGCCCCCAAAGCTTCTGCCAACTTAATTTTTAAAGCTTTGGCAAAATCATCAAGACAGGAAAACCGAGGAATACTGCTACCAAATAATTCTTCTAGCAGCCGCTTCAACGGCTTAAAACATTGAAGCACCTCTTCTTCCGGTATATCCTCTGCGGCTTTGTTCGCAAACCTATACATGTGAGTTGTAGGCAGAAACAGGAGAATCTCGGTGCTTCCAGAGGAGAACAAAGACTGTAACTGCCCAGGGCGAATTGATTTATACCCCCAAGGGTCAATAAACACCAGCGCTTTTTCAACACTACTTAGCTTGGCGACAGTCTGCTCTACCTCTTGTAGCATTTCAGCATACTCTACTCCTGAGTAACCAACCGTCACCTTTGAAGTAGGAAGAGGAATTTTGGATGCGTGAGTTTCAACACGGTCAATTTTTCGAAGTCCTGCTTCTACGTCAGACTGCCCAAAGTCATTTAAGCGCACGTTCAAGCGCAATTGGGAATGTGGGTAATCAGAGTAGTAGGAAAGGACAGTACGCAATGCTTTAAGTGCACTGCCTTCTGCTCCATCCTTGTATTTACCTTCCCCACAAAGAACATCGTACAGGTGAATACGGGAGAAGCGAGTGTTCCCCATGATGCTTAGGTACACACGCAAGTACTCAGTATAGAGCTTCACCTTAGCCTGTGAGTGTTCCTGCAATACCTTCTTTGTGGACACGCCTTTGCTACTCATTTTAGTTAATTATGTAAGTATACCCAAATTATTAGCAATGCGTTACTGACAGGACTATACAATCTGACAGACACAAGCTTTACTCGGCAATATCACTCAAATCGCACTCCACACCAAGTGTGTTCAGTAATAGCAACTCGTCATTTCACAATTCTTAAACGAGCGTTCATGCTTGGTGAAGCCCATGGCATGGACATTATTTAATCGGACATTTTTGAAATGTCCAAAAGCAATCACATTTCCTGCACACCCCTAACCTAAGCAGCAAACCCATGACTTCCTTCGTTGCCTACTACCGCGTCAACACCGCCAAACAAGGGCAATGCGGCTTGGGCTTGGAAGCACAGCGAACCATGGTGCAAGCGTTTGTCAAAGACGGCGCGTTGCTTGGGGAGTTTACCGAAGTCGAATCGGGTAAGATTTCCGACCGGCCAGAGCTACATAAGGCTATTCAGTTGGCGAAGAGAAAGGGTGCAATGCTCGTTATAGCCAAACTAGATAGGCTTAGCCGCAACGTCTCTTTCATTGCGTCGCTAATGGATGCCGGGGTGGAGTTCGTAGCTACTGACCATCCCCAAACCAACAAATTCACGGTTCACATTTTCGCGGCCCTCACAGAACAGGACCGCGACACGATTTCGGACCGAACCCGTAAGGCGCTCCAAATTTTAAAAAGCAGCGGCAAGAAGCTTGGGTCACCGGAGAATCTGACCGAAGAAGCGCGAAAGAAAGGATTAGAGACGCGCAAGACCAACGCCCTGAACAACGACGCCAACCGCAAGGTAACTGCGCTGATAGTGGCTAAAAATGCCCAAAACGCCAGCTTCAGCCAGATAGCCGCCGAGCTGAATGAACTTGGTTTTACGACCCGACGCGGCGCTGCTTTTACCCACAAGTAAGTTCAGCGGCTTTGGGAAAGGGCGGCTGTGAAAGCGGACTAGTTAGCTACACAAACTCGGCCACGAAAAAGAAAGCGCTTACCACACACGCTGTATAGGGCATCAACATGGCTACGCGCTCCAAGTAGCTTACGATTTACTTTCGCAGAACAAACCCCGCAAGCAACGCAGTTAACACCCCACTCAAAAGCAAGGAAATAACCACCGCTAAAAACAAGCTCGTCAGCAGGTATTCCACAGAAGGTTGGCGGGTAACCGGATCCTTCTATAGGTTGAAGTAGCAGCGAGTTGCTGTACCTCTCTGGTTCAGCGATTTAACAATTCAGTTAAGTCTTCACCAAGCTTGTAGCCTTAACTGGAGTTAAACACGCAGAGGGCGAGTTGGGTAGAAAAAAGAATGCCGGTTGGATTGCTCCCACCGGCACCCAAGTGTAAAAGTACGCTACACGCCCGCCTTAGCCAGTTTGTTGTCTAGGACTTCAAGCGTGGAAAACAGTTTATCCGCGTGGTCGTAAATTGTGTCTAAAGTAGCCAGTTCGTAACGCGTCTCTTTTTTATCCGCGTCCAAGAAGCCAATGTACTTCTTGCTGCCGTTGAGCCACAAGCGGCATACCGTCTTGCGAATGTTGTCGTCCAAGAGCACGTTCAAGTACGATTGAGTGTCACGGTAAACAATGCGTTGCGCGTCCACTTTGGGGCGCAAAATGGACTTGACGATCAGATACGATTCGCGCTCTTCGTCGGTGAATTCAGTACGGGGGCCTGTTGCTTCGCTTGGCGTCTCAATGGGAGCGGCGCTAACCACCGTTTGAATTTCTACCAATTCGTTCTCCTTAGCCAGTGCTGACTTCAAGCGGTCGCTGATCATTTCGTTAATCAATTGGTGCGACGACTTGCGCACAATGCCGGTGAACTGCTCCATTGCCTTCGCGTTGAGCATACCCGGATAAACCTGCTTGGCAAACAGGCGCACAAAATCGACTGACGGCTCCTTTAGCTCGGCGGCCAACAGCTCCTTCACCCCCTTTGTGTACTTCAGTTCGGAAGCAGTACTTAAGATCTGCTCAACGTTGAAGGCCGACTTGTGAAACTTCTTCAACTCGGCAATGACGGCGT
The DNA here is from genome assembly GCF_001483135.1 of Solirubrum puertoriconensis. Lineage (GTDB taxonomy): Bacteria > Bacteroidota > Bacteroidia > Cytophagales > Hymenobacteraceae > Solirubrum > Solirubrum puertoriconensis. The sequence goes on along the minus strand of NZ_LNAL01000008.1, from coordinate 713,704 downwards.
CGTTGAGGTCCGTAATGTCGAACTCCCAAAAAGGCTTCTCGTCCATTTTATTCGGCTCTAACAGGTCCGAGTAAAAGCGGTAGCGAATGCCGTTGGTCAGCAAAGCGAAGCGCGTGCTGGTAACGTGGAAATAGCGGAACAACTGCGTGGTATGGGGGTCCAGCTTCTCGCTCCAATGCTTGCACTCGATAATGATAATGGGCTGGTTGTCCTTTTGAATGCAGTAGTCGACTTTTTCGCCCTTTTTCAAGCCTAAGTCGGCAATGAATTCAGGAACGACTTCGAAGGGATTGAATACGTCGTAACCGAGAGCCGCCAAAAAAGGCATAACAAAGGCCGTTTTGGTCGCTTCTTCAGTCGCAATAGATTCTTTCATTCGGGCGATACGTTCGCCCAAAGCGCGGATTTGGTCAGAAAAGTCCATGGATTGTGTATTGAGAGAAATAGAAGGAGTAAGCTAATTGAAAGTGGAACTGTAGTAGGATTTAAACAACTGCAAATACCACTGCCACAATGTATATACTTAGGAAATTATGGTGCAACTGACACCAGCTATTTTTTCCTGATTGCGTAAACTTTGCCTGAGTCTTATCTTCGACACATGACCAATCTAGACCTGACCCAACTGCAAGGCATTTTAGCCGATGCAGGAAAAAACGAAAACAAGCTGCGCGACTTGAAAGCAGCCGTTCGGAAATTGCAAGTAGCCGTTGACGAAGTAGCGGCTGTACTGGACGACAATTACGAACCCAAGAAGCGGGCAAAACCAGGCCGCAAAGCCGGTACAACAGCAGGTGGGACAGGTCGCAAGCCAGGCCGCCCAAAGAAGAATCCGGAAGCATAGGGTTAAACACAAGCCCCGATCTATATTCGGGGCTTTTTTCGGGCAAGCACTTCGCCCGCAGTTGCAGCAGGCCATGTAGCTCTGGCCTAGGTGCTGGCGATCGCCAAGGTTGACCGGATCAGCCGAAGAACAACGAGCTCACCGTTCATAATTACGCGGCCCTCACCAATGACAGACGATTACCTATGAAATGGAGGTTGATTTTGCCTTGAGAACTACATCTGGTGATTCAACATACGCACTACTATTTTTTCACTTAGGCTAAAATTTCAACCAAGAGCTTTTTTGAAGAATCTATTAGCAGGCATTAAGCTATCACAACAGAATGCAGACATGAAAAAAGGTGATCAAACTTATTAGAAATGAATACCTATTTAACAAGTACTGGTTATACCCTGCTTTACGACTCATCAAGTCTGGCACCCGCCACCAAGTGGCTGCCTACTTGCACGTTCTCCCCATTTGGAGGAATCACCTCGCAAATCGACTGCGCCGTTTGCAATTTCTAAACCTAATACAATGTATTTGGGCACTTACATCTAAAGTAGGAGAGCGGTATGCACTCATATCCCTCTTGAAATAAATACGGAGCTTGCTAGCTTTACTCCGGAACTCGCTCCATGAATATCCATTATTGCCTACAGCGCATGGATAACTTAACAGGTCTCCTATTTGACCATAAACAGCCAAAAAGGTGATTTATACCTTAATGATTAGTCCGAATCCAAATAATTAATTTTTATCTTTGAATGATCCAGCTTTTATCCTCTGTTGTTAACCTGCAGAGTTACTTCCTTATTTGTTTCGTAAGCTTATTGCTTGCCACTCCGATCCAAGCTCAGCCTTCTAAGCCTCCGCTGGGTGCCAACCTGATAAATCGAAACCTACTACCACCATCCCCTGATGCGGCGGCATTAGGCAAGTACGGGGAAGTGCCGGTCAGCTTGTATACCGGTATCCCGTCCGTCGATATTCCCCTGTTTAGCCTGCCCGGCCGCACGGTTAACGTGCCGCTTTCCCTGCAGTACCACGCCAGCGCGGTCCGCCCCGATCAGGTGGCGCCGTGGACCGGCATGGGGTGGACGTTGAACGCCGGCGGGGTGGTCACGCGCACCGTGCGGGGCATTCCGGATTTCGGCACGTATTGGCCGAACCAATACCCGATACCCTACGGGTTCAGCACCTGGTGCCGCAACCAGAACGACAACGCCGACCCGACGAACTATTACCGCTACATCCAGGACGTGCTCAGCGGGCTCAAGGACAGCCAGCCGGACTTGTTTTCCTTTAACGTGCAGGGCTACTCCGGCAAGATCGTATTCGATCAACAAGGCCAGCCCTTTACCATTCCGGCCCAACCCCTGCGCATCCAAGCCCCGTCACCCGCGACCCAGCAGGCGTGGGTACTGACCACTCCCGACGGCACGCAGTACACGTTCGCAGCTGACGAGTGGACCTTCAGCAACGGCTTCGTCGGCCAAACCGCGTGGTACCTGACCAAAATCGTATCCCCCCAGCAGGAGCAAGTCGACTTTGCGTACGGCGACTACACGTCCGAGATCGCTTACCCCCGCGCCGACGGCTACCAAGCCGTGAGCACCCAAACGGCGTACGTGGGCGATCCCAGGTGCGGCGAGTGCCCCAACACGTTGAACCTAGGTGACCGGCCCGGCACGCGGGTAAACGGAAAGTACCTGCGGCGCATCAGCAGCGCCACCCACCGCATCGACCTGCTCAGCTCGGCCAACCGCAGCGACGAGCCGGGCCTGCGCCAACTCAACGTCCTCCGCCTCAAGAGCGTGGCCGACAGCTCGCGCTTTCTGGAATACCGGTTGCGCTACGACAGCACCTACCCAAGCCGGTTGTTTCTCAAAGAAGTGCAGAAAGTAGGCGTAACCGCCGGCCAGCCGGATGTGCTCGAGCCGGCCCACGTTTTTGCGTACAACCTGTTGTGGGCCCCGCCCCGGGGCACGTACGACGTGGACCGCTGGGGCTACTACAACGCCGCGGGCAACCAGTACCCGTTCCCCAAGTGGACCGGTCCGAACCCGCAGCCGTTGCCCCCCGCCAACCGCGACACCCACCCTACCTACGTTACGTTTGGCCTGCTGCAACGCGTGGGGTACCCCACTGGGGGTCACACGGAGTTTGAGTTCGAGCCGCACGATTTCAGCAACGTCGCCGGCCCCCTTCACCAGGACACGCCCCAAACCCGCGACGTGTGTGCCCAGGCAAACGGACCGGGTACGCCTCCCGACGGGGTAGGGTGCAATGGCCAACCGACCCAGGAAACAACGTTCGAGATTCCCTTTTCCCAGACGGTCAGTTTTGCGTTCGCGGTTGACAATTCCATGTCGCCGGGCCAAGAGCCGGTAAGCGAGCTGCACGCCAGCCTGCGGCTGTACCCGGAAGGTAGTACTGCGATTGTTGACGAAATCGCCTATCCCCAGCAGCTGCCGAACCTGACTGCGCTGCGCTCCTTGCCGGCGGGCCGCTACCGGGCGGTGCTGCGGGTTGACGAGGCGCGTACCCTAAGTGCCCACGTGACCATCGCCTTCACGGCCCGGACGGTGCTTTCCACCCTTAAGCAGATTGGCGGTGGCACCCGGATCAAGCGCATCATCACCCGCGACGGAGTCGATGCCGCCCGTGACCAGGTAAAGGAGTACTACTACGACAACGACCGGCATACGCGCTCAACCGGGCGGTTGATTCACCAGCCCGTGTTTCACTCCCCTACGGCGTACATGGTGGTGAAAACCACCTCCGAAGCCCAGCCCAACACGTGCTTTTCCGGCTTAGGAGAAGAAACCTTGTGCCGATACGTGGTGCATTCGGCCGAGGACGTGGCCAGCGGCAACGGTTCCGCGCAAGGCAGTGCGGTGGGCTACGACACGGTGACGGTCATTCAGCGCCACCGCGGCACCAGCCTGCGCACCACCTCCGTTTTCCGCAACGAGGGCGCAGCAAGCGTTGACCTGAGCGACAGCCACGTCGCCGATCAAGGCTTCGTCTCTGCCGCCTTCGACGAGCAAAACGGCCAACTGCTGCAAACCCTGGAATACGCGGTCAGGGAGAACGGCGATCCGTTTAACCCCCTCGACATCCGCTTGGTGCGGCGCACGGCCCACCAGTACGGCAGCCCCCTGGTCAAGGAAACCTACATCCGAGGACTATCGATTGCCGGCGCGTTTGGGGACCTGCAGGAAGGAAGCCAGGAACCCTGCCGGACGATCCTGGCGCAATCCTACGAAACCCGGGTGGGGTGGTGGCCGCTGACGCGCACGGACGAGACGCGCTACGACGGGCAGGGCCGCAGCCAAACCACCACCACGAAGCTGGTGTACGAGAACCCCGCCCACCTGCAACCCGCGCGCCGGGAGGTCACCGACGCCAGCGGGCGCGTGCAGGTAACCCGCTTCAAGTACGCGCCGGATTACGCCGCGAACGTGGACCCAGGCCTTACCCAGCTGCAGGACAAGTTCATGGTCAGCCTGCCCGTGGAGGAGCAGCAATGGGTCCACTCAATTAGCCAAGCTCCGCAATGGTTGGGGGGCAAGGTGACCCGGTACGCCCCCAGCGCGACGGCGGGTCCGCTGCCTTCCCGGGTGTACGTGGCTGCGCTCTCGCGGCCCGCAGCTGCACCCGCAAGCGAGAACAAAGACGCTTCAGGCCGTCTGTTTACGTCGCTCCTACCCGATCCGCAGGCTTACCAAGCGCGTGCAGAGTTTTTCTACTCTTCCCTGGGGCAGTTGCAGCGCCAGGCGCTTACGGGCGACGTGCCCACGGCTTACCTCTGGGGCGAAGGCGGTTTAAGGCCAATTGCCGAAGTCAAGTTCGCCACCGAGGCTCAAATCGCGTACACGAGCTTTGAGCCGGGCAGCGCGGGCGGGTGGAGCTTTGGCGGCGCGGACGGGCAGTTTAATCCCCGGCTGCTAAGCACCTCGGCAATCACCGGCCAACGCAGCTACCGCTTAGACGGGGGCTGGGGCGTTCGCCGGGATAACCTGCCGCCGGGTGACTACGAACTAACCTTCTACGCCAAAGGCGGCAGGGGAAACAACATTGCAGTTTTTACCGATCAGGAGCTCAAGTGGACCGAAAGCCCGCTGAATGCGAAGGGCTTCGCGCTGGTCCGTTCACGCATTCGCATCACGCAGGGTACGCCAGCCATCCCGACCGGCTCGGTGAATATCGAAGCTTACGGACGCGCGATAGAGATTGACGAGGTTCGTCTGCACCCTGTTAGTGCACAAATGACGAGCTTAACCTACGATGGTCTAGGAGGTGTTACCTCCCGCACCGATCCTGCAAATCGCATGGTGACCTACGAATACGATGCTTTGGGTCGGTTGCTGCTCGCGCGTGATGAGCAAGGGCGTATAGTCAGTCAGCACGAGTACAGGTACTTCCAACCGTGATTGCGGGCATCCATTGCTCGGGCGGCAGCCTTATTTGACCTCATCTCGTGGCATGTACTACCTTTTTTCCAATTAGAAAACTAACTATTAACCTAGATATAACTCACAACGCAGGCGCTGCCAAGGTAAAACAGTCAAGTTAGACAGCTGTGATTGATTTGAAGCAGAAGTTTTAACTACTAATATTGCAACACCATTGGCTAAGTCCTACAGCCAATACCTGTCCCTACTGCCTTCATTCTCTATTGCAATGCTCGAATATCCGATTGTAAAGTCGGCAGGATCACCATTGCTAAATGAAAGCGCCACTTAGAGGACAATTCGCCTAATCCAGGTCCAGCTCAAGCTACTGCCGCTCGCATCAATATCCTGCTGATCCAGCGCGGATGCAGTCATTTCGCGATCTGCGCAGGTCCTTACAGATTCGCTACAGCCCAAGCAATTGCGTTTGGCGGCGGGTGACTGCATCATCGAAGTTCTAATGTGACAGCATATAGAAATTGAACATCTGCGCTCAAACTATTAGTGATGAACGCTGAAAGCACTGATTTTAATCAAAATAATATGATAATACTGCTATTCGCTGGATTACATGGCTTAGTTGATGGTTCGCTTAGGCACGCTAAAGGCTCTACCAGAGATCTCGCGACGCGCTGGCTTGTAAAGTTGCTCGCCTCCGTCTTACATCCCTTGTGTCGTCTATTCGTTCCGGGATGCTTCTTGCTGGGTTTTATTATCGTTCCGAAAACCCCAGCAGCCGGCCAAAACGGGCGATCCTTCCAAGACCACCAGCCGGTCGTACCATCCCCGCAGGTGGCTGCGCTCGGTCGTTTCGGCACGGTACCGGTGAGTTACCACACCGGGGTGCCTAACATCTCGGTTCCATTACACACCATTCAGTTGCGCGGGCTAGCGGTGCCTCTGGCCCTCGGTTACCACAGCACCGGTTTGCAGGTCGATATGCGCGCGTCAGACGTGGGCTTGGGGTGGAGTCTCACGGGAGCGGGGGTAATCGGCCGGGTTATTCGCGGTTTGCCTGACTTTCAGGAGGGTTACGCGACGGGCCGTAACCGGTTGCGGGTTTTACCCTTTTACGACCCGCTTGAAGTGGAACCTAACGACAACAGCTTGATAGAGTATTGCCGCAACGTGTCCCTAGGTACAATTGACACCGAGCCGGACGTATACACGTACTCTTTCGCCGGGCGCAGCGGCAAGTTTGTTTTTGACACGTTAGGTAGGGCACATCCTATACCTTACGAAAATTTGCGTATTGAACGCTTTACCGGGTCAAATCCTGAAGAAGAAGGCTTTTCTATAATCGATGAAGCCGGCAACCAGTTTACGTTCGGGTTTGATCCGATCAGCCAAGCCCAGTTTACTGAGTCGACCACCACAACCCAGGGACAGTACTGCCAGGGCGGGCTGCGCGGGCGCCGGAACCTCTCTGGCAAAACGGGCTACTTTCTGACGCGCATCATCACGGCGTACCAGGACACCGTCACCTTTACGTACGTGCCGTCCACGGCAACCTACACCAACCCAGTGGACCTGACCGTGCATGAGCTTGCCTACTCCGAGAGCAACAGCGGCCTTTTCCAATGTGCGCCGATTACAAACAGCAACAACTGCTACTCGACAACAAACCACTTCACCTACGCTCTCGCCAGTGTTACCCACGGCCGGGAAACCGTGACGTTCTCGTACGAGCCCGGGCGTTGGGACTTGGTAGACGGGGCAGCCCTGCGGGAGGTGGTGGTGCGGTACGCCGGTGTGGAAAAGCAACGGTTTACCTTGTTCCATAGTTACTTTTTAACCCCCGGCGCGGGTGCCCCACCGCCGTCGGCCTCCATGGAAGAGCGCTTGGCCATTAGCAAGCTTAGCCGTTTACGTCTGGATTCAGTTCGGCAGCAGGGCACGCCAGCGTACCACTTCGCGTACAACGCGCCGGACCGGGTGCCATTTCCACCCATTCATTCCTATGCACAAGACGCGTGGGGCTACTACAACGGACACACGGAGAATGCCACCCTCGTGCCGCTGCCAAACAACACCGGGGCCAACCGTAGCGCAGACCCTGTGGCCCAAACGGTAGGCATGCTGCGCCGCATCCGTTACCCTACCGGGGGCACGTCCACCTTTACGTTTGAAGCCCACCAAGTCAACAACGTGCAATTGCGACCGGGGCAGTGGGAGCTTTTGGCCGGGGCTTCGGCCGACGCGAACAACAACAACCCAGAAGCCCGTCATTCCGAAACCTTCACGCTCACCGAAACCAAAAGCGTTCGAATGACCTACCGGTTTCCGGAGGCTTACAGCAGTGGCGGAACCTCGCCGGGAACGGGCGTACCTACCGGCAACCACGACCCCCTGCCTGGATCGGGAGGTACCACGTTCACCGGGGGTAACGGTTCCGTTGACTTACGATCACACGACGGCTTTCTCATCTATTCCGCCAATTCCAGTGGAGGAACCGGAAACGGTCATGCACCAGAAATCATCTCACTGCAACCCGGCACGTACGTCGTGACAGCACGGGCCATGGCCCCGTACGACGGGATGCAATCCGGTCAATTCCTAAGCTATTCCAGTTCGATCACCCTAGAAGAATATAAAGTTCCGCCTCCTCTCCACAGCGGAGAATACGTGGGCGGCTGCCGCATCAAGCAAATCGTTACCGATGGGCAAACGCCGTACGGGCCCGCCCAACGTACTACCTACGGATACGTGGACTCGCTCGGCCATTCCACCGGGTACCTGCTGAGCCGGCCAAACTTTCAGACGGAGCTGCGGCAGCTGTCCACTTCCTCGCTGGGCTCCTCAAGCTCGCAAAATGCCTGCATTTACTACGCCTACCTGCAAAGCAGCGCAAGCGAAGTTGGCACCACGGCAGGCAGCACCGTGTCGTACGGGCAGGTGCATGTAACAGAGGGCGATCAAACCGGCCCCGATCGTTCCATGCGGCGGTTCGACTACAGCAGCTCCCTGGACATCACCCGCTACAGTAATAGCTACCCCTTTCCGCCGCCAACCAGCTTCGAGTGGTTGCGGGGACGGCTGCTGCGCGAAACGGATTACAAGTTTGTGGATGCCGCTTACCAGCGGGTACGCACCAAGACGTACGTCTACCAAGAAAATTACACCGAGCTGAACCTCGTACGGCGCGGCACGCCGCGGGCAGCCAACGAAGCAGCCATTCCGGGGTTTAGGGTATACGAGAAAAAACCCGGTGATCAGTCCGCTGCCTGCAACTGCAACACCAATCCGATCTACGAGATCATTCCCTACTACTACCATTCAGCTTCCGCTTACCTGGTCCGCACCAGCGAGACCCTGTGGCAAAACGGGGTGCCCTATACCACCGCCCAACGCTTAGCCTACGACGACCACAACTTACAAGTAAAAGAAGAGCGGCGCGCCACCGGCGGCGGAGATACGCTGGTGACCCGCCGCACCTTCGCCCACAACTACGCCGTAGGCGCCGCTTCACACCCAAGCTTGGCCGCGTTGCGCCACATGCAGCAAGCGCATATTACCACGCCGGTCGTTGAAACCATCCAGTCCAAAATCTACGCTAGCGGGCAAGAATGGGAGTTGGGGCGCCAGCTATCCGAGTACCGCCTGCTGCCGCAACGTCAGGTCCTGAACGCTCGCCAGCACGATCTGCAACGCCGGGTGCAATGGCGAGGCTTCAGCTCCGCCGGGCCTGATTCCCTTCGCTACGATCCCGCGTACCGCCAGCGCCAGAGCATTAGCCGCGCGGACCGCCGGGGTAATCCGACGCAGGTAAGCGCACCAGGAGCCGTCCCAACAAGCTTTTTGTACGGGTACCACGATCGCCTCGTCATTGCTAAAGCGGTAGCCGCTGCCCGCGAAGACATTGCCTGTACCAGTTTTGAGCCAGTGGCCACGGGTGGTTGGTCATTTGCGCTCGGCCAGCGTATTGCCGGGGGCCGCACGGGCAAGTGGGCTTACCGACTAGTGCCAGGCGACGCACTCACCGCGCGCGGGGGCCGCAACGGCTCCTATACGGTTAGCGCGTGGGTGCAAGGCGGGGAACCGCAGGTACGGGTTAACGAGCAGCCCGTAGCAGCGGGTAGGGAGCTGCGTCAAATAGGTTCATGGCGCCTCGTTAGCTGGACCGTAGTCCTTCCTGCTGGCGCCACGGTCTCGTTCCATGGTCACACCCCCTTGGTATTGGACGACGTGCGGCTGTACCCCGCAGGGGCGCTGGTGACTACGTACACGCACGATCCGCTCGTGGGGGTGACCTCGCAAACAGACGCCAGCCACCGCACCACTACCTACGAGTTTGACGCGATAGGCCGACTCGTGCGCGCCCGCGACGAGCAGGGCCGCATTCTTTCTGAAAACGAATATCGCTACGCGCAACACTAGATCATGCCCTTAATACTATCTGCTATGACCCTACTGGGACGCCAAAGGCCACGCCGTGCGGCGGCCCTATTCGTATTCCTTGTCCTGTGGACGGTTTCCTTTAACACCTCGCTGTGGGCGCAACCCGCCGGGCAAGGCATAGTAGCCGACACCACGGAACTACGGGTTCTGCGGCAGTTCTACTACGCTACCGGTGGTGCTGGGTGGACGCGAAAGGACAACTGGCTTAACGGCACGACCCTCGCCGATGTCGCCAACTGGCGCGGGGTGCGGGTAGCCAACGGGGATGTTACGTCCCTGAACATGTACGCCAACAACCTGCGGGGCTCCATCCCGGCTTGCTTGGGGGAGCTGCAGGGCTTGCAGGAGCTGGCGCTCTGGCAGAACTGGAACGGGCTGACGGGGGCAATCCCGGCCGAACTGGGCAAGCTCAGCCGGCTGAAGAGCTTGTCGTTGCAGCAAAACGCGTTGAGCGGGACCCTGCCGGCCGCGCTGGGCCAGTTGCGGCAGTTGCAGTATCTAAACTGCTACAACAACCAGCTTTCCGGGCACATTCCCGTGGCGCTTACCCGGCTGCACAACCTACAATACCTGAGCTTGAACGCCAACGTGCTGAGCGGGAACATTCCGGACTCGGTATCGCGCCTGCGTCGCCTCCGCAATTTGGATCTGGGGGTCAACCCGCTCGTGGGTCCGTTACCCGCTAGCTTGGGCCAATTGGATTCGTTGGAGATCCTGCACCTGTGGCAGAACAAATTTCAAGACTCCATCCCCGCGGCCTGGGGAAGCATGCGGCGCCTGCGGGTGCTGCACCTGGCGCAAAGCGAAATCATCGGCCGCCTGCCGCGCGAGCTCGGGCAGCTCACCGCCCTCGAACACCTCAGCGTCTACGTCAACCAACTCACCGGGCCGATACCCACCGAGCTCGGCAATTGCCGCCAGCTGCGCACGGCTCATTTCGAGTTCAACCGCTTGTCGGGTTCCGTTCCACCTAGCGTCGGCCAATTGTACCAACTGGAGGAACTGGCCGCCAATTACAACCAGCTAACGGGTTCGCTTCCTGTGGAGCTGGGCCGCTGCACAAAACTCCGGGCGCTAATCCTACACGGCAATCAGCTTTCCGGCTACCTCCCGGACTCGCTAGCGCACGCGGCGGGGCTGGCGCAGCTGCACCTGCAGGACAACGCCTTTACGGGCGCCGTTCCCAAAGCCTGGGGCAACCTGCGCCGCCTGTACGAGCTGCACCTGCACAACAACCAACTTACGGGCCCCCTGCCCCAGGAGTTGGGTCGGCTCACCAACCTGCTGCGCTTGACCGCGGGCCGCAACGCCTTCTTCGGGCCCTTGCCCGATTCGCTCGCGCGCTTGCAGAAGCTGCAGGAGCTGGATCTAAGCCGCAACCGATTCACCGGTACGCTGCCGGCTTCGTGGTCGGCGTTGGGCGGTCTCCACGTGTTGGAACTAAGCGGCAACCAACTGACCGGCAGCATCCCCGCGGCCTGGGCCCAACTCAACAAACCCTACCGCCTCAGCCTGCACACCAACCGGCTGACCGGCGCCATCCCGGACGGGTTGAACGCGACGTTCCTCATCCTGGACAACAACCGCTTGAGCGGGGAGGTCCCGGCGACGCTGGCCTTCTCCCAGCTGAGCATCAACCACAACGAAATCACCGGTTTTCCGGATTACCATCGGCTCATTGACGGGGTGCAGTTCGACCTGCAAGTGTCGGGCAACTACATCGATTTCGGCTCGTTTGAGCCGAACCAGAACACGCCCGGTGTCTACCAACATTGGGGTTCCGGGCAACGCGTGCCCGAGCCGGCTGACACGCTTGAAGCCGTGCACGGCCAGTACGCCACGCTGCAGCCTACGCGCCAGCCCGGCGGGGAACACACCCGCTACCAGTGGCAACGCCGGGTCGGACAAGGCTGGGTGAACCTGGCCGGCGAACGGGACTTGCCCCTGCGCCGGGGGCCCATGACGGAGTCGCTCGAAGGCGAGTACCGCGTAGAACTCACCAACGACGCGGTACCCGGGGTGACGCTCTACAGCCGCACCATCTACCTGACGCAGCTGCCCTACCAGCCGCTGGCCTACAACGAGCCGAAGGCGGACAACTGCCCGGCCCTCGATCCGGCAACGGATCAAGCACCCGCGCCCGGCAGCGACGCCGGCGCTTCCCTCAACTACGTGCGCACCTACACCGCCCGGGCTGCGTTCACGGACCCGGAAGCCTTGCGGGCGGCCTCCCAGCAGCAGACGCAGGCCCAGGTGCGGGTGAAGACCGAGTACCTGGACGGCTTGGGCCGCCCGGTGCAAACCGTGCTGCGGCACGAATCGCCCGAAGGCCGCGACCTCGTGCAGCCCGTCGCGTACGACGGCTTGGGCCGGCAGCCCAAGCAGTACCTGCCCTACACGGCCAGCCCCGCCGCGGCGGACGCGGCGGGCTACCACCCCAACGCGTTGCGGGAGCAATTTCTCTTTTACCGGGGAGCGGGCGTGGATACCCGGACCGGGCAGCCGGTCAGCGCCGATCCCATGACGCAACAGTTGACGGCCACGCTGCCCAAGACGGGCGTGGCGTACGCCGAATCGCTTTTCGAAGCCTCGCCCCTGAACCGGGTGACCGCGCAGGCGGCGCCGGGCGAAAGCAGGCAACTCACCGCCGGCCGCGCGGTGCTGCTGGAGGAGCGGATTAACACGGCCACGGACTCGGTGCAGCGCTGGGAGCCGGGCTACGCAGCGGAACGCGAAGACCTTGCCTACGCCGGTGCGTACGCGCCGGGCGAGCTGTGGGTCAAGCAAACCCGCGACGAGCAGGGGCAGTACACGCAGGAGTTTACCGATAAAGAAGGCCAGCTAGTGCTCAAGCAGGTGGGCCTGAACGGCACGCTCACCCAGGGTCCGACGCAGTGGCTGAAAACCTACTACGTCTACGACGATTTCGGACGCCTGCGGGCGGTGCTGCCCCCCAAGGCGGTGCAGCTCATCCGCCAAAACCACTGGCAGCTGACCGGGGCGGGCGTGGAGCGCCTGCTCTTCCGCTACCACTACGACGCGCAGGGCCGCCTGGTGGAGAAAAAGGTGCCCGACCAGGACGGCTACCAGTACACGGTGTACGACGCGCTGGACCGGCCGGTGCTCACGCAGGACGTGGCCCAGCGCACCCGCGGCGAGTGGACGGCCACGAAGTACGACGCGCTCGGCCGCGTGGTCTACGCGGCGCTGACGCGCTTTCCGGAGCTGAGCGGCACCCCGCAGCAGGTGCATACGGCCCTGCAGGACCAAGCGGCTTCGGCCACCCGCCTAAACGAGGAGCCCAGCGGCACCGCGACGCTCACCCGGGCGTACTACAGCAACGCCGCGTTCCCGCGGCTGAAAGCCACCGATCAGCTGCTGACGGTGGCGTACTACGACCACTACGACTTCAACCGCGACGGGCAGGCCGACGCGCAGTACGCGGCGCCGACCGCGGCGCAGCTCGGCGGCGAAGTGCCCCAGGCCGACGCGCGGGTCACAGGGATGGTTACCCGCTCACTGGTGCGGGTGCTGGGCGTGGCCGAGACCGAACCGGGCGCGTGGCTGACCACCACCACCTTCTTCGATGACAAGGCCCGCCCCGTCCAGGTGCAGAGCACCAACACCCGCGGCGGGCAGGACGTCGTGACCACCCGCTACGACTTCGCCGGCCAAGCGCTCGGCAGCTACGCCACCCACCAAGGGCCCAACCACGCCGAGCTGGCCGTACGCGAGTCGCACCGCTACGATCACGCCGGCCGCCTGCTCGAGACCACGCAGCAGGTGGACGACCAACCGGCCGTCACCCTGGCGGCGCACCGCTACAACGAACTCGGCCAGCTCGAGCGCAAGGACCTGGGCAACGGCCTGCAAACGCTCGACTACCGCTACAACATCCGCGGCTGGCTGACCCAGCTTAACAACCCCGACGCGCCGCTCGACGGCACCGGGGACGTGTTCGCCCTCTCGTTGCACTACGACTGCGGTTTTCAAGCGCCGCAGTTCAACGGCAACATCGCCGGCCAGACCTGGCGCGGCTACCACGACAACGTGCAAAGGGCCTACGGCTACCGCTACGACCAGCTGAGCCGCCTGCTGCAGGGCGACTTCCTGGCCCGCACCGGCGCCGCGGCCGGCGCGGGGTGGGGCGCCGAGCGCTCCAACTACCGCTTCTGGGGCGCCAGCTACGACGCCAACGGCAACCTGCTGACCTTGCGCCGCCGCGGCCTCGTGCAAGCGGCCTCGCGCACCAGCCCGGCGCAGTACGCCGAAACCGACAACCTGCGCTACCGCTACCAACCGGCCGGCGGCAGCGCCGAGGTCGCGAGCAACCGCCTGCTGCGGGTGGACGACTTGGCCCCGGCCGCCAGCAGCTTCGGCGCCAAGCAGCCCGCGCGGCCGGACTTTGCCGACGGCCCCACCAACGGCGCCGCGCAGCCGGACTACGCCAGCCAGGGCGCGGTGAACCCCGACTACGGCTACGACGCAGCGGGCTCGCTCGTTAGCGACCGCAACAAGGGCATCGCGCGCATCCGCTACAACCACCTGCGCCTGCCGCAGAGCATCGCCTGGACCTCGGGCGACTCGCTGCAGTTTCGCTACACGGCCGCCGGCCAGAAAGTGGCCAAGCTGGCCTATGCCAAAGACAAGCCCGTGGTGCAAACCGACTACCTGGGCGCGTGGCAGTACGAAGGCGACTCGCTGCGCTGGCTTTCGCACGGCGAGGGCCGGGTGCTGCGCTTCGTGCAGCGCGACGCGGCGAACCAGCTGCAGACGCGCTACGTGCACGAGTACACCCTGAAAGACCACTTGGGCAATTTGCGCGCCGCCGTCAAGCGCGGCGAGACCCGCCAATACCGCGCTTTCCTCGAGCCGGCGGAAGATGAGCGGATCCGCGAGCGCCGGGAGTTCGACCCGGCCTCCGTCTCGGAGCCCATCCGCGTCAACACGCACGGGCAGTTCGCCCGCACGGGCGCGGGCGCGGCGCGCACCAACGCGGCCGCCGGGCAGCCCATCGGCCCGCTCAAGCAGCTGGCCGTGCGCAAGGGCGACGTGGTGGACGCGCTGGCCTACGGGGCGTACTGGCAGCCGGTGGAGCACCCCAACTGGGCCTACTCGCTAGCCGGCTTCGTGGCTTCCCTGCTGCAGCAGCCGGCTCCACAGCCCGGCACGGACGGGGTGCCGCGCCAGCGCGTGCTGCCCCTGCTCACGGTGGGCCTGGCCACGGTGCAGGCTTTGCAACAACTGCCCGATGGGGTGCCGACGGCCTACCTGCGCCTGCTCGTCTTCGACCGCGACTCGAACCTGGTGGCCACCAAGCTGCGCCGCCTCTCGCGCGTGGCCCACATCAACGGCACCCACCCCGAGCGCCGCTACGAGGAGCTGCAGGACTCGGTGCTGATCAAGCAGGACGGCTACGTGCAGGTGTACGTGGCCAACGAAAGCGACACGGACGTGTACTTCGACGACGTGCAGATCGAGCACCGGCAGGGGCTGCAGGTGCAGGAGACCCAGTACGACCCCTACGGCCTGGAACTGGCCGGGCTGAACCACGTCCCTTCACTGGAGAACAAGTACACCTGGAACGACAAGGAGCGCCAGGACGAGTTCGGCCTTAAGTGGAACGACCACGGCTGGCGTTTCTTCGACCCGCAGCTCGGTCGTTGGGTGGTGGTAGACCCGGATGCCGAGGAGGCCGATCAAGAGAGCTGGGGTACCTACCAGTTCGGGTACAATAACGCCGTGCGCTATAACGACCTCGACGGCAGATTGCCTGGCTGTTGTGGGGATGACCAAGAAGCTCAAGCTTCCGGTCAATCTGAAAGTGCTACTTCAGCTGCTGGAGCCATGATAGGACAAGTGTTCGAAAACTTGTCAACTAAAGTCACTGGCGCGGTTAACGCTGTGGCGACGTGGTGGGATTCGCCATTAAATGAACATATGAGTAATGGCTACTCTGCTCAGGCTGGATATGAGGTTAAAACTAAAGGAGAGGCCGTTCTGCACGTAGCTGTTTTAGTTGGTGCAGGCTTAGCAGAGTATAGCATGAATAGGAACGCGGCGAGTTCTACAGCAAGAGGCGGGGCTGCACTACCACCTTCAACTGCCGGAGGAAGCTCACGATCAAGGCAACCAGTAGGCCCAATTACTGGTTACACTAGACATGGTTTGAATCAGTCTGTAGGGAGAAACGGTGGCAGAGGAGTAAACGCTGCTTCAATTAAGGAAGCTGTAACAACACCAAAGTCCGTGGTTCAACAAGCGAATGGTACAACAAAATATAATGGCAACAGAGCTAAAGTGGTTCTAAATTCAGATGGAAAAGTCGTCACAGCAATGGGCAAATCAAGAGGCCCTCAACTTTATCAAGAAGGTAGAAAGACTGGGGGTGGTCGCGCTCAAAGGCGCGCGATACAAGAAACTGGAGCTTCTTACAACCCTAGAGCAGTTAGATGAGACAGATATTAATTTCTAAAGAAGATTTTAAATCTTTAAATCGTTGGATTGACTTAGAAAACAGAGTCAATCTTACGGTAATTCCTGCAGGTAAACAGTTACTGCTTGAAGGCACCCAAAATGATTTTCTTAATATTGTCGATATGTTAACTGATGAACTAATGTCCCGAGGAATAGAGAACAATTCTTCTATCAACCAAATTGGATATGAACTTGAGCGTTTGATTGACCTAATAACAGATGCTGCTTTCGAATAAATTCTGATCAAAAACGAGATAAAAACCCGGACTACAGATATGACGCGGCGGGCTCGCTGACCAGCGACCGCAACAAGGGCATCGCGCGCATCCGCTACAACTACCTGCGCCTGCCGCAGAGCATCGTTTGGACCTCGGGCGACTCGCTGCAGTTCCGCTACACGGCCGCCGGCCAGAAAGTCGCCAAGCTGGCCTACGCTAAGGTCAAGGACCCGGTGCAAACCGACTACCTGGGCGCGTGGCAGTACGAAGGCGACTCGCTGCGCTGGCTTTCGCACGCCGACGGGCGGGTGCTGCGCTTCGTGCAGCGCGACGCGGCGGGGCAGGTGCTGCCCGCCCGCTACGTGCACGAGTACACGCTGAAGGACCACCTGGGCAATTTGCGCGCCGCCGTCAAGCGCGGCGAGACGCGGCGCTACGAAGCCGGATTTGACTTTGCCACAGATCCTGACGGCTACGAGCGGGAAAAGCATCTGTTTGACTCCGTCTCGGTTTCACCGCCCGTGCGCCACCAAGTGCCGCTGCAGTTTAGTTTCCGCGGCGACGGGGTGGCCCGGCTGACGGCCGGCACCGCGGACCCGGCCCCGGTCGCTGCGCTCAAGCAGGTAAGCGTGGCCAAGGGCGACCGGGTGCGCATCACGGCCCAGTTGCTCTACGACCAACCCGTGCAGCATAACTGGAACTTCGTGCTGGCCGGCTTCGTCAACGCGCTCGTGCAGCAGCAGCCGGCCCCGGCGGTGACCGGGGAGGGAGGGAGCAGGCGGCCGCGCGTGCTGCCCTTGCTCAGCCTAGGCCTAGCCTTGGCCGAGCCATTAACGCACCCGGACCCGGCGGTGCCGCGCGCGTACGTGCGCCTGCTCGTGTTCTGCGCCGACTCCAACCTGGTGGAGCAGGCGGTTACCCCGCTCACGGCGGAGATTATAGCCAAGCAGGCGGGCTATGTGGTGGCATATGTGGCCAACGAGAGTAAGCAGCTGAAGCAGGCCAAAACCGGCCTCGTCCGGTTCAGCAGGAGTTGAAGGCGCAAGACGAGACAATCCAGGTGCGCTATCCGCTGGTAGAGTTGGGCCCGATAGGCCAGGAGCTGGTCTAAGCTATCGAGCTGTTGGCGCACCGGCAGACGCGCACGGGCGCAGCCCCCACGGCCGAGCGGCATCGGCAGGAAACTAGGACGCCGCAGCACCCGGACCGATGTCTTGGGATGCAAACAGAAAAGATAAGGGGCGCAGCAGTCCTGCCGCGCCCCTATCAAACTCTGACAAACGGTTCTATTGATACTTGGCCCAATTATCGACTAACCATTGCCATACTTATAGCGGCTCCGGATGTCGCAGGGCAGGCTTTCGCGGATTAAGCGCTTCGTTTTCTGCCCGGTGCTTTGCCTATCCAGTTGGAGGCGCGAGCAAGGCCGTTGATGAATCCCAGCATCTTGTATCCTTGTTGCCGGTCCAGCATGGCGTTGTCGGACAAGCTAGTCACGTTGGGGTTATCGCCTTCCTCCTTGGCGGTCAAGGCGTAGCGTTACTTAGTTTGGTTCAGATTGCTGCGGGTGAAAAAACCATAACAGCTGTGTTGAAAAATAGCGAGGTATTACTTGCGTTTATTGATTGATAGAGTGGACGCAAACTCGCATGGCATGCGGTCGTAGACCTGTTATTCCGGCTGGGCGTCTAGCATGAGGTCTGCGCCGAGCGCCAGCGCAACCGACGTTGGCACGGCGGAAAAAACATGGATGAGCGAGGCTTGCTTGTGGTGCGCTTCCAGGTGAGCCAGCCATTGGCGGTAACAGGAACGAAACTCTGCCAATGACTCCACCGACAGCACCGCATCCGGATTCGGGTTTACCCGCTCGGTTGCGTACGGCCCTCGCGCCGGTCTGCGCCCTGTTGACGAGCAAACTCGCGGCCGGACCTAGGGGAGCAGCGCAACGACTGCAAAGGGTAGTATATGAAGCAGCGATAGAAATAGCTGTTTTATCTTGCTAGAGGGGGTAAGAACAATGAAATAGTACAGTGATCTTGCTAGAACGCCCAGGCAATACAGCTAGGGTAAGCATTAACAGCCCTGCAGATTAGTGGGTGCCGGATCGGGATCTTACCCGCAAGACTCTAACCTTCTTAGGCCCACAAATAGGTGTCCGTAAAAGGCCTCTTGGAACACCCCAATGGAAATGCCTCCGATGGCTCTATTTGGGCCTTAGTGCTTTGTCCGTAAAACGACCGTTTAACGGACGGGTTTTAATAGCTTAGTGCACCGTTGTAATTCTTTGTCGAAAGTCATGCAGTACGCAACATTTGAAGATTTTTTATTCAAACTTCCAATCTACACCAAGGTTCAGGTGACTGACGCTAACTCCGAAGTGTTCCTCCTACTACTCACCTGCGGAAGCTCATTTTCTGAAACTGCTGTAGACGGGTACAATCCTTACCGAAGCTTAATCACTACTTATACCTGCAGGGGCAATAATGACCATGGCTTTGTGGATAGCCTTGTAGATGAAGGAGGCTACTTCCATGTTGATCTGACATGTAAGCGATACGCCGATGTCGTTCGTTTTTACTACATCTATGACGCAGCAGCACGTGAGTTTATGAAGGTGGGCCAATACCCCTCAATGGCAACTTATGAGCAATCTGCAGTAAAGCGCTATCAGCGCGCATTAAGTAAAGAGCATGCTACTGAATTCAGTAAAGCCATTGGTTTAAAGGCCCACGGCGTCGGTATAGGCTCGTTCGTTTATCTACGCAGAATATTTGAGCGCTTGATAGAAGAGGCCCATCAGGAAGCACTGAAAAGCCAGAACTGGGATGAGGAGGTATATATGAAAGCCAAGATGAATGACAAGATCTTGCTTCTGGAAGCGTACTTACCAGGCTTTCTTGTTGAAAGCAGGGTTATGTATAGCATTCTGAGCAAAGGCATTCATGAATTGTCGGAACAAGAATGCCTACACCATTTTGATGCAATAAAGGTCGGTATAGAGATCATTTTAGAAGAGCATATTGAGAAAAAGGCACGGGAACAGAGAATGGACGAGGCAAGAAAAGCCATAGCACAGGCTCATCAATTTCTTGGTAAGGATTCCACAAAATGAGAGTAGCTATCTACGCCCGTGTGTCGACCAAGGACAAGGGTCAGGATCCGGAGAACCAGCTTCTACTGCTGCGCGATTTTGCCGAGCAGCACGGCACTCTATATAAGGTGTTCACCGACGAGGCCAGCGGCGGCAAGGCTTCGCGGGCCAACTTCCAGGCCTTCCTGCTCGAGGCCTACCAGAAGCGCTTCGACCTGGTGGTGTTCTGGCGCCTGGACCGCTTCAGCCGCGAAGGCGCCCTGCCCACGCTCAAGTACCTGAAGGAGCTGAAGGAGCACGGCGTAGACTTCAAGTCCTACACGGAGCCGTACCTGAACAGCCTCGGGCCATGGGGCGACGTCATCGTCTCGATGCTGGCCACCATCGCGGCGCAGGACCTGATCAAGATTTCGGAGAACACCAAGGCGGCGCTGGCGCGGAAGAAGAAGGAAGGTGTGGTGCTCGGGCGTGCGGCCGTGCCGGTGGCCACGCAGGATAAGATCAAGGAACTTCGTGCTAGCGGAAGGTCAGTACGTGCTATTGCCGCTGAGCTGAACATCAGCAAGTCAGCTGTAGGAAAGTACGTTATTGCTATTAGCGGAAGCGCGGAAAAGCAATAACTTTGGGCAATTTCTAAATTTATTAGAAAGTTTTTGTGTTACTATTGCATGTAGGCTAGTCACTTGGCAGGAAAACCAATACCCAAGCCCTCTTTTCTTGATAAATGTATTTCTTGTGGAGCCATATCTGGACAAAAGCGTTGGCGCTCTGAGTCCGGAGATAGAATTTACACATGGGATTCACTGCACGGAGAAATAGAGGTTTTTAACAAACGAGGAAAGCACATAGCCGTACTTGATCCTCAAGGAAACGCAATCAAAGGTCCAGTTAAAGGAAGAACCATCGATGTATAACTTCGTGCAAAGCTGTCTTAACGGCGACGCCTTTCTCGATGAAATCGATGACTTCATCGATCAATGGCACGATAGCGATAGTGAAGAGCCTCTTCATGAATATCTTGGTTTGACCGAGAGGGAATACCTTCTATGGGTAGAAAAACCAGAAATTCTGCCTTTCCTCGTGACTGCTCATAAGGAGGATAAACCAGTAGGCGAGATACTCTCGCGTACTTTTATGTCCATGGCAGCTCGATCCGGAAGTATCGATAAAGCATTGGAGCTACAAGAATGGCTGAAGCAAAAGCATCTAATGGATTAGATGATGCTCCTGAAATAAAGTTGGCTCGCAAAATTCTGAAGAGGCATGGATTGAAACCGCCTTTTGACATGCGAGCATTGTTAGAAAAGTATGCTACTGTTTTATTCGATGATATACCCAATGTTGATGGTGTTTCATTGCATATTAAAGTGCCAGGAAAAACTCCAACAGTAGTTGTAAATAGAAATAAACCAGCTACTCGGCAGAATTTTACAATGGCTCATGAATTGGGCCATATTATTATTCCTTGGCATATAGGAACCCTTATAGCTGATAACGCAAATAGCTTTGTTATACCAGAGTCCATTTACGAGGCATCTCAAGCTTACTGGGGTATTGAGAACGAGGCGAATCGCTTTGCAGCAGAGCTTTTGATGCCTAGGGATTGGGTCCTTGAGCAAATAAACGAGCTGCCCGATTTAGCTAGGTTACATGAAGTTGTGACACTGCACTGCGGTGTTTCGCCTCAAGCCGCAGCCTATAGACTAGAGTCATTTTTACCCCCGCACATAGTCTATTGTGCTGAAGATTCAATGGTTCAGTATAGTGGGCGTACAATAGGAACTCATGCTTACGCTTTAACCAAAGGCGAGATGTTCCTTGAAGAGTTTATACCTAATTGCTACTTCCCTTATTGTAAGGCAAAATTCTCTTGGCGCTTAGGTGGAACAACTTTCCATTGGTGGATACTGCCCTCTATCATAGAAGTAGCTCCTGATGATAACAGAAATTGGCGGGAGGTACTGGAGAATATCATTATGGATATCAACCCACCACCTGGGGAAATAGATTTCCGATTATCAGTAAACGGTATAATTGCTGCTGCAAATGGTGAGCTTAAGCGGGCTAAGACCACGAAATATAGCGTTGAAAGCCTAATTGCTATAAGCTTTCAACGCTTTCATAACCGAGATGAACTAGCAAATTTTATTGCTCACCCAGACTTTAAAGTGTACGTTCAGAAGCGAGCAATCGAGTTGGTGCGAAAGCCTGAGAAGCGTAAAAGGCGAAGCAAATGAGTGTCTGTTGTTGCCACTAAATTTGCCACTGATTTTGCAAAAGGGCCTCTTTTTATATATAGAAGAGGTTTTTCGTTAAAATCTTTATTCCCGATGGGGGAAGCCAATTGGGACATTATGGGCAACTGTGGCGAATTGCAAATGCGTTTCTGAATAATCATCTCCCAGCTGTGCTACGGTAAGCAACTAGTCCAGTTTGCTGTCAGGATACAGTAGCGCAGAGCACCAAACACCGTTACGCGTTAAATTATTTAACTGTCTCGCTAAGCATCTCAGTAGTTTGGTATGCACCCGAGGCGCTGGCTACCAAAACTCCTGGGACAGCTTCTTTCGAACAAATTCATATCACCCAAGTGAAGCATTGCTCCTCAGCTATTTCGGGAACCCTGAATGATAATGTGTCTCTTGCAGGGTGATGAGATCTTATTGAAAATTGTATATGAGCAATGTCTCCTTAAACGGGGGCACTGCATGGATACGCAAGTAGGTGCTGAAGAGGTAAACCATAGGTTGATAAGGCGTTTTTTGCCCAGAGAAGCTTCTTTTGCTTGTTCCAACTGGATGCTAGGCATTTCAATTAGTCATTATTTACCGGTGACCGTAGCCGCAGCAGTGCAAGCTTAGATTCCGTGCACTGTTACTTTCGCCTCCGTTGGGTAGCTTCCAACCATACGGGATAGGAGTACCATAGCCCCAGCCGAGCGCCCATGCAGGCTTATGACTTGGAGTGGAAAAATTGCCTGGTGCCGCGTATATAGGAGCCAGGTTGCGGTAGAGCAGCGGCTAATCGCCTAGCGGAACAAACGGTACCACGAGCGTATACGGCGCGACCACCGGTTTGCCACGCAGCCGCCCCGGAGAAAACGGTTCAAGCAAGCTCGTCACCCGTAGCGCCTCGGCGTCGCAGGCAGGGTGCAAGCCTTTGCTCACCCGGGCCTCAGCCACGCGGCCCACTGTATCGATGGTCAACAGCACGAAGACCTTACCAGATACCTCCGCCCGGCGGGCGGGGTCGGGGTAACGAATGTTTGCCCGCAGAAAAGCCCTGAGCCCATCACTGCCGCCGGGATAGCTTGGATCTGATTCCAGGTACTCAGCTGCAGGTGTCGGTTCATCCACTTCGGCGCGATGAGGCGCAGGCGATAGTTTGGTGCTGGGGGGCGACTGATAGCCCGCAGTCGACGGGCGTTCCATAACTGGGTTCGTTCGTCCTCGCGCTTGGCCGATGACCCGGCTAGCGGGCTCCAACACCCAAAACTCGTGGTCGTCTTCGTGCAAGCCCAGCACGCTCAGCACCTTGATGTGCTCGTGTTGGGCCGAGAGGAACTGCACCGCCAATTGGTCGGGCATAGCTCGTCCGCCAAGTGCGCCCACAGCTCCTCGAAATCCGAACGCCCCACGTGGCGGCTCGTCGTATTCCAAAGTTTCTGTATTAATATGGGTGAATAGCCCCCCGCCGGCCGCTTCAATCTCCACGCGAATGGTTTTATCGATAGGGTTGTGCGTGGCAGTAATAAGAAGCGCTGGGGCACCGCTACGAGGATGCAAAATCCGGTATACGGTGATGTATCGACCCCCAGTTTGGCGCAGCGTACGAGTATAACGCACTGGAGTTGGCCGGTTCGTGCTGATTAAGTATTGGTAGCCACGGCCAGCTACTCCTGTCTTGGGCTGTGCAGACTGAGCCAGTACTTGGCCAACGAGGCTACATAACACCACCAGCCACAGGATTCGACGGTAAAGCATTTTGGCGCACTAAGTATGCGTAGTTGCCCAGTTCTTGGACCGCACAAACCTAAACTTTTTTACGGTTTGTAGACACATATGTCCACAAACGGATTTTATAGCTGCCGGAGCTTGCGCCGGTGAAGCAACCGGCCAGTGTACAAGCGTTTGGCAAGCATCTTCGCGCGTTGCGCGAGCGCAAGGGCTGGAGTCAACAAGCGCTAGCGGACGTGGCCAACATCACCAAGAAAACGGTCTATCGCATCGAGACCGGTCAGGTCTCCCCCACCCTGGACGTTTTGGTGTGCTTGGCGGAAGGGTTGGAAATGCCCTTGCCCGAGCTGGTGAACTTTTCCCCGCTCTAACGTGACCTGCCGATAGCCGGGACCGGGCGAGCACCTGCCGAAATTCTTGCTTTCTGGTGGGTTAAGCGGGTTTTTAGCACCAGCTGGAGCTAGGAACCCACCTGAACAATGCGTATCTTCCCCTCTCTTGCTGTTCGGCTGCGGTACGGCTACCGACGCGGGAGAGACGCCGCGCAGACGGTGTTAAATTATTTAACCAAACGCTATGGAAGAAGTCGGCAATATCACTGAACAAGAACTCGATCGGGATCTAATCAACCTGCACCTGCCCGAGCCGAAGAGCTATTTTGCCACCGAAGCGGAGCTCATTGCCCTCTACGGCGAAACCTTTTACTGCGAACTGCTGGGGTTAGGCAAGCAAGACTAGCCGTTTTTGGTAGTAACCATTGGCTAGCACTACATGTGTCAGCGCGTGAAGCATTCGTTCACAGGCTGGTAACGGAAACCAGAAGAACCAATTGATGTAAAATTTAGAACCGGTACAGGGGCAGCTCCGCACTTTGTGTGCAGTGCCCAAGGAGCCGGTAAACGTTGCTATGGTGCGCGGAGGTACGGATAGGCGGTTAAATAATTTAACTGCAAGCTGGTAGCGCAAGCAGCACTAAAAGTGGATCTGGAACTGCTGGTGCCACTTAAATTATTTAACCAGCTTTGGCTTCTTGGTGTGTTCACCTTCAATGCCTACGAGCGCGAGGCCGACATGCTATTAATAGCAATGCACTGCTACCATCTGGTCACTTTCCTATGGCTTATCTTGTTCTTAGAACTTGCCATGTGAGGCATCGCTTCGCTTGCCTGCCATACGTCCGCCACACAGGCCCGTTTTCTACCCAGGGTAAAGTAGATTCAGCAATAGAGAAAACAGCCAATAAATCCATTTTACAACACAGTTAGTAAGTTGGGAATCTGCTTAATTAAGCAGCCCCGGGTGATGTAAAAGGATTTTGGCAGCCGGTAATGCGGCTTGTTCTCGGGTACCATCGCGATTTTTACAAAACGGCGTTGAGCTTTCAACTTGCCGGCTTGTTGCAGGCGCTGTTCTATCTCGTGCCCTGTTGCAGCACTGACGTACCCAAACAAATCGGCTACGGCCGCACAGCTCAGGGTCAAATCGTAGTTAACCTTGAATTTTCCTAGGCGAGGAATAGAGGTCAGCTGTGCCTTCAGTTTGGCTAAGCGGTTGTAGCCGCGCATAGCCGCCCTGCGGGCTGCTTTCCCAGGGTTTTTATCGGTATCCCTCCGGTTCAGTTCAAAGTTTGCATGATTAGTCTCCAAAGCGTGCCGTTGGCGCGTGAGCGCCTCGCGGATCTCGGCAACTTGCCACTGGTTAAGCAGGTTACCGGTGACAGGAATGCGTAGCAGCTTCGCGCCACCTTTGCCTCGCACGGAAATGCCGAGTAGGCGAAACAGGGCATCGTAGCTGACCAAATTTAGCCGGCCTGGCTCGCGGCGAGCCAGGCCGGCCTTGGCTAGTAGCAAAAATCCTTTGTAGATGGTTTTGATAGCAATGCCGGTACGTTGCTGAATAAACGCAACCCATCGCTTTCCACCGAAAGCGCCTTCGATAGTTAAGGACTTGAGCCGATAGTAGAACAGCAACGCTCGCAAGAGCTGACCTTTGGGCAACAACTTTCCTTCATCCCGGTTGGCAGCTTGATAGGCTAACACCGGGATTTTCAGCACCGTCAAAGGAGAGGGCCGCCGCAGAAGAGAAGCCGCAGAGAGTCGTCGCAACGCACCAGCGTCGAGCGTTCCCGGTCTTTATGTCTGTACGGTCGGCGAGAGCACCCCAAGTAATAGTACTAGGTTGCAAGAACTCGTTATAGCAAAGTTATAGAAAATCAGGAATAGCTAGCCTAATTCGACGCATATGAAATTTGTGCAAATCAAGCACTTCAGGCTTATCAACTAAATTGAGCCTCTATTCGCAATTTCAATCACCAGGTTTCATCCTGTTCTTTTCCTCCTGTAGTATCTCAATGGCACAAGTGGGTCAGCCTTGTTTGCCTCACCAACTTCGATGCTGCTTGTAGTCTTTTTTTGTTCCGGCGAAGCTAAGTTCATATACTTGACCAAGTTCATTTTCGGATACAGGTTAATGTTGCTGCCGGGATACTTATAAGGCCTAAGAAGCTCATGACCTTTGACTTGTTTCTGCAGCCATGATAAGCTCTTCTTCAGTAGAGCGGCTGCATCCTTGCTGGTTAAGAGCTCTACTGGGGAAAGCGGCTTTTGCTCTGCTTCTGATACGTCGTCTTTTTGTTCTGCTGCGTCACTCTTTCCCAGGTTACTGAGCTGCTTCTTGGCATTTTCTAACCTATAAGGGACGTAGCTTTTCAACATTAGAACCAGCCTACTCATTGTCCTATCGATAACTCCTCTGCTATTGTTATCCTCTTGAAAGGTATTATGATTATAAAAAGAAGGTTCATAGTCATATCGTTGGTGCCAAATCCCCCCCTCTTTGTCAATTCTTCCCTCTTCGTATTCAGTGAGGAGGTACGTTAAGCACTCAACACGGCTTGTCAATGACATGCCACGTAAAGCAACATCAAGCGTGTCGCAGGGATCATTAACATCATCTAATCCCATCTGCAGCAATAAGCTTTCAAACTCTTTTACTGACGTACCCATAGGTGTTATTCAAATAAGTTACCGATGGAAGAAGTAGCCTTGTTGAGCTTCGTGTCCAGAATTTTGGCGTAAATCTGGGTTGTTTCCAATCTACTGTGAGCTAGTGCTTTTTGAACTAGCGAAATGTCTTCGCTTTGAAAGAGCAAAGCGGTAGCAAAAGTGTGCCGTCCACAATGCCAGGATATTTTCTTATTGATGCCGTTGGATAGCACCCACCGTTCGAGCTTCGTGTTCAAGTACAGAGAGTACTGCAATGGGAAAATGCGGTAAGTGGAGGCACCTATTTCCCCCATCATGCGGACAGCGAAGTCGCTTAACTCGAAAGACAGGCGCTTTTTGCCGCCGCTTTTCGCAATCGAAGTATCCAGTTTATTGCCCTGCACGTCCTTCCAAGTCAAACTTGTCAGGTCGGCCCATCGAAGCCCCGTTGCGCAGCAGAACAGGAAAGCCCGCTTCATCAGGTCGTCGCTCTGATTAGCTTCCCAATCCTTTACCAGGGCTTTCACTTCATCGGGTAGCAGGTAGTGGCGTTCAGGTGCAACGTAATTGAAGTTTTTGACGGTTGAAGCAGGGTCAGAAGTAATGATGCCTGCTTTATGGGCCATTGCAGACACCATCTTCAGTCTCTTCAAGTAAATCAGAGCGCAGTTGTTGTTGATACCCCGCTTGCCGTGAATGCGCTTGCTGTTCCAGTCCTTATTGTAGGCGACTAGTTGCTCTAAGTAGCATTTAAACTTTTCCACTAGTTGGGAGGTAAATTGCGCAAACGCTACGTCCGAGCCATAGTTGGCATTTACAAAACGCTCAAAGTGCTTGAAGCAGGCGTACGTGTTTGACTTGCAGCCGCGCTGTGTTTTACGACGCTCAGCCTCATCGCGGAAGTAAGCCAAAAAGCTTTGCGGAGCTTCGCTGCCCCTGCTTTCTACTGCTGATTGCTGCTGCCATTCGTAAGTACCTTCCAGCAATTGAAGCTCCAAACGTTTTAAAAGAATGTGAGCTTGGGCTTCCATTACCGCGTTGGCCTTTTTAGTGGCCTCGTCAGTACCCGGTCTTAAAATTAGTTGCGGCTCTTTAAAGGTTGGATACTCCCTTCTTCCCTTGTGGTAAACGTCGAAGAAGATTTGTTCGGAGCCGTCGCGGAGCTTGCGGTAGCGTATCTTTACGCCCATATCAGTAAGGTTTTTGTGACTTGTTACGCCTTGTTACTGAACGAAGCTAGTTCACTGTTACGCGTTACAAAAGCCTGTACAAAAACATGCAAAAGCCTGCAAAACGATGAAAAGCAATGACAATCTCTGCAAAGCCAAAAAACAGGCTGTCAATTGATTGCAGAAGAAAAAGCGCTTCATTGCCCTGCAATGTGGCTTTTGCTAACCGCTGCCCGTGCGGCTACTACAACCACCCCGACAAGGAGTGCGTGTGCGGCCCGGGCGTGGTGCAGCGCTACCTCAACAAGGTATCGGGCCCGCTGCTCGACCGCATCGACCTGCACGTGGAGGTAACGCCCGTTACCTTCGACCAAATGACGGAAACGCGCCGAGCTGAAAGCAGCGCTAGCATTCAGGAGCGCGTGGATAAAGCGCGCCAAGTGCAGGCCGAGCGCTTCAAGGACTTCCCGGATATCCACTCCAACGCCATGATGCCGTCGCAAATGGTGAAGGACATTTGCCAGATAAACCAAGCCGGGCGTACGTTGCTGAAAACGGCCATGGAGCGCCTAGGTTTGTCGGCCCGCGCCTACGACCGCATCCTGAAAGTTTCGCGTACCATCGCCGACTTGGCCGACTCCGACGAAATCCGCATCGAACACTTGGCCGAAGCCATTCAATACCGCTCGCTCGACCGCGAAGGTTGGGCCGGCTGATTTTATTTGCTGTCAGTAGTGAGCTGGCAGTTGTCGGCTCCCTTCGCCGGCAGCTGCCACTTTCTATTTGCACCCATGTTGTATCAGCACCTCCTGCGCCCCCTGCTTTTCCGCCTCAGCCCCGAGCAGGCGCACCACTTCACGTTCGAGGCCCTAGGTGCAGCGGGCAAACTGCCCTTTGCGCATGCCCTGCTTCGGAATCAGTTCGGCTACGAGCATCCCAACTTGGAGCGCGAGGTGTTTGGGCTGAAGTTTAAGAACCCCATTGGGCTGGCAGCCGGCTTCGACAAAAATGCGGTGTTGGTTGACGAGCTGGCGGCCCTAGGTTTCGGACACGTGGAGGTGGGCACCGTAACACCTCGGCCGCAGCCCGGCAACCCCACCCCTAGGTTGTTCCGGCTGCCTACCGACAAGGCTCTCATTAACCGCATGGGCTTCAACAATGCCGGGGCCGCGGCGGCGGCCGAACGCCTGCGCAAGCGCCGCACCGACGTAATTATCGGCGGCAACATCGGCAAAAACAAAGACACGCCCAACGAAGAAGCTGCGGCCGACTACGTGGCCTGCGTGCAAGCCCTGCACGACACCGTCGACTACTTCGTGGTGAACGTGTCGTCGCCGAACACGCCGGGGCTTCGGCAGTTGCAGGAGCGTGAGCCGCTGCTGGCACTGCTGCGCGAAGTACAGCGCGCCAACCACGCCCAACGCACGGCGCGGCCCCTGTTGCTCAAAATTGCGCCCGACCTGACGAATGAGCAATTGGATGATATCCTTGTCATTGTTCGGGAAGCGGGCCTGAACGGCGTGGTGGCCACCAACACCACTGTTGCGCGCAATGGCCTGCGCACACCTGCCAGCGAAGTAGAGCACATGGGCGCGGGCGGATTGAGCGGTGCTCCAGTGCGGGCGCGCAGCACCGAGGTCATCCGGTACTTACACCAACGCTCGGGCGGCACCTTGCCTCTCATCGGGGTGGGCGGCGTCTTTAGCCCCGACGACGCGCAGGAAAAGCTGGACGCCGGCGCCTCCTTGGTGCAGCTTTACACTGGCTTCATCTACGAAGGGCCGGCGGTGGTAGAACGCATGTGCCGCCAACTAGCGCGGCACATGCGCGTAGAACGGGGTTGAACGGAATTCGCTTAGGTGCTATTTTAGAACCTCAGGCATTTCCTCAATCACCTTTTACACCAATACACATTATGGGCAAAGGAGACAAGAAATCGAAACGCGGTAAACTCACGAAAGGCTCGTTTGGCAAAAAGCGGCCGCACAAAACCCGAAACAAAATTGCTTCGACGCCCAAAGCGGCGGAAGCGAAGTAAGCCACTCCCTCCGCGTCGGCAACCAAACGGCCCCGCTTCTGCGCGCAGAAGCGGGGCCGTTTGGTTGCAGTAGGTTACAGCTTTATGCCCGCCCGCCACTCAATTATATCGGCGGCGCCGCGGTGTACTTTCAGGTCGAGGGCGCCGAACAAACGGTCGGTAAAGTGGTATTTCAAACTAAGCCGCTCGTAGTAGAAGTTGTTGGATTTGTAGGGGTTGTAGAAGTAAAACCCTAGGTGGGTACCAAAAGCCAAACGGCCTAGCAGCAACTCGTGGCCGACGAACGCGCCGGCCTTTTTCACGTCTTGCAGCTTATCGGCATTGCGGGCCGTATCGCGCTGCTCGGCCAGTAACGAACGGTCGTAGAAGCCTTCGAGCCCAACCAGCAAATTGCTTTTGCGGTTGAGGCGGCGGCCGCCGGCCACGGTTACGGAGTTCACCCAGTAACGGCGCCGGTCCGACTCGTTGCGCTGTTTAAAGCCTACGCTGGTACTCAGGTTGACGAAGTTGCGTCCTAAGTCGGTAGGCTCGTCGGCGGGGTTGGCGGGCAGCGGCACAAATTGGCGCTGCCGGTGGTAATTGAGCCCCAGCACAACCGTTGGGATATTCACCCCTAGGTTGGGCTTGGCTGTAGCGCCGTTCGAGTAGTGGTTGAGCGCCACGCCCACCATCAGGCCAAGCTTGGGCGTGAGGGCCACGTCGTACTCGGCGCGGGCTTGCAAGGTGGCGTTCAGCCGCGAGCTAACGAATAGGTTTTTGTGGTTGGTTTCGCGGTCGAATGCCTTTGGGAAATACCCAATGCCGGTTCCTAGTCGGAAGCTTAGCTCCTGCCGCGGGGTGCGCCACACGGCCTTGCTCAGGTACACCGTGCCGGCGTACGATTTTCCCATTGCCGAGTTGTGGTAATCGTAGTACACCAGCGCTACGCCCACTTTGGGGTAGCGGTACCATGCGTGCCACGGCTGCGTGCCGGTTAGCTGGCGTTGCAGGTTAAGTTCGAGGCCCGTGGGATGGGCCGTTACGAGGTGCTTAACCCTAGGCGAGTGCGCAATGATGAAGCCGCCTTGTGCATACAAACCTACCACCACCGGCTGCACTGCCCTAGGTGCCTGCGCCCACGCACTGCCCCACCCCGGCAACACCAACAACAATACAACAAGGCGCCGAAGAGCAGCAGGCATAAGCAGAGTAAACTAGATCAGCTACAAAAATAAATAGCCGCCGTTTACGCAGCAGGTTAATGCTTATGAATGAGCCTTGTGCATGCGCCCTCGAGCTTGGATATAGTTAATAAGAAATTAATAATACAACTGATCCGCAACATTGTGCAAGTGCATCTGCGTAAGAGGCGCTGTAATCAGTTGGCAGTATTCGGTCATCGACAGCGAATCCAGTGCAGTAACTGCCTCCCATTTCCAAACACGCAACAACATTCCACGACTATGAAAAAGGTTTTTGCCCTCGCGTTTGCACTAGCCGGTACTACCGCTGCCTTTGCTCAAGGCCAAACCAGCCTTGGCATCGGTGTTAAAGTAGGCGGTACGTATTCCAACGTATCGGGCGACAACGTGCAGCAGCTTACAGGCCCCGGCTACAGCTCGGACTTAGGCGACTACAAGCTGGGCTACAACGCCGGTCTGACGTTTAACCTGCCCGTGAGCAGCGACGGCTTCTTCTCTATCGCACCGGAAATCCTGTACAACCGCAAGGGCTACGAGATTCAGTCGGAACAGACTACGGGGCTGGCCAGCAACGTATCGAAGGTTGAGATTGAGCAGCAGCGCGTGCTACACTACATTGACGTGCCGGTAATGGCGCGCATCAATGCGGGTGGCCTCTTCTTCGAGGTAGGCCCACAGGTGAGCTACCTGTTCGGCTCGAAAAACAAATCGGAAACGACCACCAAGTACCGGGATGGCACCAAGGATAAAGTGGAAGAGAACAACGGCTTCCGCGACTACACCGGCATTTCGCGCGACGAGGCTTACAAATCCGACTTGTCCCAGTTCGACATCAGCGGTGTAGCCGGCGTAGGCTACATGATTCCGGACGCGGGCATTAGCCTGAACCTGCGCTATGCCCGCGGCTTCAACTCGCTGATCGACAGCAAAGACGCCGACAACGAGCCCAAAGCCTTCAACAACGCCTTTACGCTGCAGTTGGGCTACTTGCTGCCCCTAGGTCGCTAAGCTCACTAACCTCCGCAACACCTATTGCCATGAACCGCCTCGGTTGAGGCGGCTCATTTTTTTTATCAGATTTTCTGCGAGTTAGCTCAACAACGGAGGCTATTTCAAATCTGCAGGGGCGGGTTGGCACGTTTATGGCCTTCAAACTGCCACACGCAGTTCCTTTTTCTCCACCTAAAACTGCCTTTTCACCATGAAAAAAGCTGTTTTTGCTTTCTCCGCTCTCGCTATTGCTGCACTGGCCGCTCCGGCCGCCCACGCTCAGGGCGTACGCCTCGGTTTCCGGGCTGGTGCCAACTATTCCAACCTCGCTGGCGAGGTTCAGAACGAGAGCATCTACAATAACAAAATCGGTTTTATGGGCGGCGTAATCCTCAACGCCGACCTCACCGGCGACGGATTCTTCTCGGTGCAGCCCGAAATACTATACTCGCAGAAAGGCTTCGAAAACAAGCCCACTACCTACTCCAGCACGCTGCTAGGAGCCGGTTTTGAAGAAAAGCGCGAGGGTAAGGTAAATTACAACTACCTCGACGTGCCGGTGCTGGCCAAGTTTAACGCCGATGGTTTTGTGTTTGAGGCCGGCCCGCAGTACTCCTACTTGCTCAGCTCGAGCAACGAAAGCAAACTTTCGCGCCGTACGCTGCCCAACGGCACCTTTCAGGAAGTACGTGAGAGCGAAGACCAAAACGACGTAAGCGGCCTGAAGCGCAGCGAGTTGGGCTACGTGGCCGGTGTAGGCTACCAAACCGAGAGCGGTTTGGGCTTTGGCCTGCGCTACACGGGTGCTTTCAGCGACTTCGTGAAGCCGGAAAACGGCACCTACTTCCAGGGCGACCTAAAGAACGCACGCCACTCGGCCTTCCAGCTTTCGGTGAACTACCTGTTCCTTGGTAAGTAACCCGTCGCCTGCCCCTCTTCTGAGCTATGAAACGCGCCCGGCTTCCGCAAGGAGGCCGGGCGCTTTAGTTCTTGATTTATAAGCGTTTTGATGCAACATGTGGTTTGCGTAATGGTTCTTGTAGTTGTGGCGTGAGCCATCTACGCTCTTTTACTTCTAACCATTTTACCGCTATGAAACACTTTGTCTTTGTTCTGACATTCCTTGCCCTCGCTACGCTGAGCGCCCAAGCACAAGGCATTCGCTTTGGGGTGAAAGCCGGGGCTAATTACTCCAACCTGGCCGGCGACGTAGTGGATGAAGACCGCTACGAAAGCAAGTTTGGTGTGCACGGCGGCCTAATGCTGAACGTGGGCCTGGTTGATGACGGTTTTCTTTCGCTGCAACCCGAAATCTTGTTTTCGCAGAAGGGCTTCAAATACGCCGACCGCGACGTGACCATTGGCAACGACCGGCTTCGCTTCACTGGCAAGCTCACTTACAACTACCTTGATGTGCCGGTACTGCTAAAGATCAACGCCGGCGGTTTGTTCTTCGAAGCCGGTCCGCAGTTTGGGTACCTGCTCAGTGCCAGCGACGATATTGAGGTAACCCGCAACGGCCAAACCCAAACCTCGTCGCAAAACTACTCCGACCTCGACGACGTGAAGCGTACCGAAGTAGGCTACGCCGCCGGGTTGGGCTTTCAGGCCAAAAGCGGCCCCATGATTGGCCTACGCTACAACGGCTCGTTCACCGATTTTGCCGACGACGGCTACCAAGGCGACGAATTTCGCAACGCACGTAACTCGGTGTTCCTGTTATCGGTAGGCTTTATGTTTGGCGGCGATTAGGCAGCCTAGGTGCTGCTGGCAACGTATAGCGCCTACAAGCAGCCGGGGCCGCTTTGCCCCTGGCTGCCTACTTTCGCGCAGTACTTTTACCAGTAGCCATGAAAAAATTGATATTCTCCGCAGCCACCCTCCTTGCCGTGGCTGCTAGCGCTTCAGCTCAGGATGTAAAGCTCGGACTGAAAGCTGGGGTTAACCTTGCAACGTACTCTGGCGAAGACGTCAACAATCAGAAGTACAATACAGGAGCGCACGCAGGCGTAGCCTTCAACTTTGGCTTTTCTGATCTGCTCTCGTTTCAGCCCGAATTGTTGTACTCGATGAAGGGGGCTGAGTACGAGCCCGCGGGGCAAAACATAAAATACAAAGAAACGCTGCACTACATAGACGTGCCGCTGCTGCTTAAAATCAATGCCGATGGTCCGTTCTTCGAATTAGGACCTCAGGTAGGCTTTCTAGCAGCAGTGAACCGCGAAAGCACGGTTACTTCTGGTGGCGTTAGCTCCACGCTCAAGGACAAGAACAAAGACGATTTCAACACCGTGGACGTGGGATACGTTGCTGGCCTTGGCTGGCAGTTCGAGTCCGGCCCCAGCATCGGGCTTCGCTATAATGGCAGCTTGGTTCCGGTGCGCAAAGCAGCTAACGGCGACCGTTCGAAGGGCTTCAACTCCACATTCATGTTGTCGTTGGGGTACTTCTTTGGCGAATAGCATTTTGCCTTCCGCAACAAAACCGGGCGGCTCCGTAGTAACGGAGCCGCCCGGTTTCTTTTTATAGTTTTGGTTGTTGGCTGGCATGGCCAAGCTCTATTTACCCGCATTCTGTTGCGCTACTTCTTCGCTCCCGGTACCGGGCCCTGTCCGGTTTTGCCCTACCAAGGGTTACGTTCGCTCAAATACCTAGGGGCCGGCTTGCTGCTGCTTGTGCTGCCACCAATTGCCCCTGCGCAAGCACAATTAAACTTTAAAGTGGGCCTCCGGGGCGGTGGCAGCTTTGCTAATGCTGCCGGGCCCGATGCTGCTAAGCGCAAAGTACGCTTGGCCTACCACGGCGGTATTACCACGCAGTTGCTGCTGGGTAAATATTGGTCGGTGGGGCCCGAGGTGCTATACTCGGTAAAGGGCGACAATACCTTGCAATACGGCCCGAGCATTGGTGCCGAGCTTTCGTACCTCGAGGCTCCGCTGCTTGTCCGCTACACCCGCGACGACGCCTTTATTGAGGTTGGCCCCTATGCTGCTTATCTGCTGCGAACCCGTCAAAACGATACGTTGATGACGGTAGCCCTAGGTACAGCACCCACCTACGAGAAGCTTGATTACGGCGCCGTGTTGGGCATCGGCTACCAAGACCCTGGCGGCTTCAGCCTGAGCTGGCGCTACGTGGCTGGCTTAGCTGATGTGTACCCTAAGGGGTTCGTCAATCCTGGTGAGCGAGTGCGCCTGCGCAACAGCGTAGTGCAGTTCACGCTGGGGTACCGCTTCAACGATTTTTCGGGGCTGAAGAAAATCAGGCTTAACCCTTTTAAACGGCGAGCTAAGAGAAATACCGACGCTACTTCTTAATTGACAAATATTTAAATCAGCGTGCCAGATAAGTTACGGCCCGCAGCTGCTCGATATATAGGATAAAATGAATTTTTGGCCAAGTTTTGAAGAAAAGCTCAACAACGTTCGGCATTCAACCAAGAGTAAGCTCGCTCCTAGGTTGCCACAGCTCAGCTTTCTCTCTCAACAACCTATGAAGACACATTATTTTTCTTGGCCGCCGCTTAAGGTTTAACCACCGCCGCGCAAGCTCAAAATGGCGTGAAGGGCGGCGCCATCCTGGCCACCTTCGCCAATACCAACATTACGACGGGTACTAGCAGCAAGCTTGGGGCTATGGGCGGTATCTGATACAACATTCCCGTTAGCTCCGACGGCTTTTTCTCGGTGCAGCCCGAGGTGCTTTATGTACTGAAAGGCTAAAAGTGGAAAGCCGGAAATCTGAAGCGCTTCGACCATGTGCATTACGTTGATGTTCCCGTGTTGGCCCGCATCAACGCCGATGGGTATGTGTTCGAGGCTGGACCGCAGTTTGGCTACCTCGCCGGTGCCAACTGCGAACAGCAAACCGCCAACCAAGGCACAGTTCAACGGTACCGATGGCTACGACCGTTTTGATGTGGGCTACGTTGCCGGTGTGGGTTATCAACTGAGCAGCGGCCCCACTTTGGGCGTACGCAATAACAGTGGTATTACGCGGGCTACGGGCACAGCGCGCAATTCAGTGTTTCAGCTGTTTGTGGGCTATACTTTCGGCAGCAACTAACTGCGCTAACACGCAAAGCGGTCCGGCTTTCCGCCTAGGGAAAGCCGGGCCGCTTTGCGTGTAGGCCGAAGAGCTAAGCCCGCTTAGGCTTGTTGCTCTTGCATGAGGCGGGCGTAGTGCTGGTAGAACAGCGGAATCGTCTCGATGCCTTTCATGAAGTTGAATACGCCATACTTCTCGTTGGGCGAGTGAATGGCGTCGGAGTCGAGGCCGAAACCGAGCAGTACCGAATCAACGCCTAGCTCGCCCTTGAACATGGCCACGATCGGGATAGAGCCGCCGCCGCGCGTGGGGATGGGCTTCTTGCCGAAGGTATCTTCCATGGCCATGCTGGCGGCGCGATACGCTACCGAGTCGGTGGGCGTAACCACGGGTTCGCCACCGTGGTGGGGCTTTACTACTACCGTCACGCCCTCGGGCGCGATGCTCAAGAAGTGTTGCTGAAATTTCTGGCTGATTTCCTCCGAGGTTTGGTTAGGCACCAAGCGCATCGAAATTTTGGCGTAGGCCTTCGAGGCAATTACCGTTTTGGCGCCCTCGCCGGTGTAGCCACCCCAAATGCCGTTCACGTCGAGCGTGGGCCGGATGCTGGTGCGCTCAAGGGTGGTGTAACCCTTCTCGCCGTAGGTAGCGGGCAGGCCGATGCTCTCTTTGTACTCCTCTTCGTTGTAGGGCGCCTTGTTCAGCTCGGCACGCTCCGCTTCCGACAGCACTTGCACGTTATCGTAGAAGCCGGGAATGGTGATATGGCCGTTCTCGTCGTGCAAAGAGGCAATCATCTTGCACAGCGCGTTGATGGGGTTGTGCACGGCACCGCCGTACAGGCCCGAGTGCAGGTCGCGGTTGGGGCCGGTTACCTCTACTTCGTGGTAGCTCAGGCCGCGCAAGCCCACCTCAATGCTGGGCGTTTCGTTGTTGATGATGCCCGTATCGGAAAGCAGCACCACGTCGGCGCGCAGCTTCTCTCTGTTCGAGCGCACGAAGATGCCTAGGTTCTCGGAGCCTACTTCTTCCTCGCCCTCAATCATCACCTTCACGTTGCAGGGCACGCCGCCGTTCTGGTTGAGCACCTCGAAGGCTTTTACGTGCATGTACACCTGGCCTTTGTCGTCGCAGGCGCCGCGGGCGTAGATGTTGCCGTCCTTGATAACCGGATCGAATGGGCCCGAGGTCCAGAGCTCGTACGGGTCGGCGGGCTGCACGTCGTAGTGGCCGTACACCAGCACCGTAGGCAGCGCAGGATCGATCAGCTTTTCGCCGTAGACAATAGGGTTACCAGCCGTGGGGCACAGCTCCACGTTGTCGAGGCCTACTTCTTCGAGGCGCGTTTTGAGGTACTCGGCGGCACGCAGCACATCGCCGTGAAACTTAGGATCGGCCGAAACCGACGGAATGCGGAGCCAATCGAGCAGCTCGCTCAGGAAACGATCTTGGTTTTCGGTGAGGAAGTTCGAGGTCATCAGCAGATGGGAAATAACAGGAATGCAGAGGGCTGTAAAGGTAACAGCCGGGCGGGTTTGAAGAATCAGGTTTACTTCCGACCAAACAACGGCACACGGCTTTCGGTACCGGCCCGCAGGCGGCCAATATTAGCGCGGTGTGTGTAAACCAGCAGCGCAGCCAGCACAAAGCCTACATAAATTAGGAAGTCTTGCGGCGGCCGGAATGCGGGCAACAGTTGCAACAGCGCGAAAGCCATGCCGGCCGTCATGCTGCTGAGCGACACGTAGCGCGTGAGCAGCAGCATGATGATAAATATGAGCAGGCACACACCCACGGTGGCCGGCGCAACGCCCAGCATCATACCCAGCACAGTAGCCACGCCCTTACCGCCCCGAAATTGCGCAAACACCGGGTAAATGTGCCCAACAATGGCCAGCACCCCGCAAGCCAAGCGGTAGTACACCTCGTGCTCGGGGTTGATGGCACCTAGGTTTACCATGAGCATGGGCAGGAAGTAAGCTGCCACAAAGCCTTTCAAGGCGTCGACGAAGAGCACAAACGAACCTGGCTTTTTGCCCAACACGCGAAAGGTGTTGGTGGCGCCGGCGTTGCCCGAGCCGTGCTCCCGCACATCAATGCCGTAGAAGCGGCGGCCTACCCACAGGGCAGTTGGGATGGAGCCGAGCAGGTACGCCAGCACAAGCAAGGGTAGAACTACAGCCAAATTCATAGCGGGGAAAGATGGAAACAGTCAAATATAGCTAGCTAACGCAGGCTCGGCCGTGCAGGATGGCGGTTTTCGGCAAAACCAACACTCTGCGCCCAAAAGCAAAACAGCCACACCCTAGGTGGGCGTGGCTGTTGCGTGGTTAGGCAGCTCGGATCAGGTGTCGCCGAAGGGGTCGTCTTCCGCCTTCTTCTTCGACTTCTTGTCCTTCTTCGGAGCCTCCTCTTGCTTCGGCTCTTCGGTCGGGGCGGCTTCTTCTTTCTTCTTCTTATCCTTCTTGCTGGGCTCGGCTACCGGCTCATCGGCTGCGGCCGGGGCTTCGTCCTTTTTCTTCTTGTCTTTCTTGGCTGGCTCTTCGGCCGGTGCAGCGTTGGTGTCGCCGAAGCCATCGGTTGCAGCCGCCTCGTCTTTCTTCTTTTTCTTTTTGCTGGCGGGTTCCGCGTAGTCAATCGGGCCTTCATCGGCGGCCGGAGCAGCTTCTTCCTTCTTCTTTTTCTTCTTGCCAGGCTCCTCCATGAAGTCGAAGTTGCCCGTGCTCTGCGGACGGCTTACTTGCTTTTGCGGCTTGGTTTCGCCTAGGTAGTCTTTGCGGAAGTGGTTTACAAAGAGAATCTTTTCTTGCTCATCACCCAGGAAGAAGCCAAAGTTGGTGGCCGTGTTGTAGTCGCCCTTGGCCGCCCGACCTAGGATTTCGTCGAACTCGCCGTGCTGGGCTTTGGCCAGCAGCTTGTTCTCGGAGTACTTAAAGTAGTACCAGGTTTCGGGGTCGGCTTCGAGGTACAGCTCCACGGCGTCGCCGGTGCTTTCTTTCTTGATTTCGATGTAACCATCGACCAAGGCATTGATGTCCTTTTTACCGATGCTCACCAAGCCAATTTTGCCTACCGAGTACCACGAGTTGTGCTTGTTCGACCACTTCAGGTTCACTTTGTTCAGCACAATGTCGTGCAGGAACTTGCTCGACACCTTCTGCAGCGGCATGTAGCTGCCGCCTTTACGGTTGGCGTACTCGTTGATGGTTTTTGACCCGGCAAACTCGCCCAGCTTGTAGTACTCGTCCTGGGTGCTAGTTAGCGCCTCGGGCAAGCCCTTCGAGTACTTGGCCATATCGGCCGCCATGGCCTCAAAAGCTTTGTCGGGGAAGTTCAGGTTGAAGGCCATCATCGCATCGATGTTGTAGCGGCTCGAGTCGGTGTTGGCTTTGCCGATGCCCGAGGCAATGATGCTGTAGTCCTTGTTTGAGTTGATCAGGTTCAGCTTACCACGGAAGCCCAGCAGCCCGGTCGTGTCGTTCAGCGTCAGCACCGAGCCCTCGTAGATTTCGGTGTTCAGCGCATCGTGCTGGCTGATGGTGTACACGCGCTTCTTGGGGTCGTAGGTGAGCGTGCCGCCTACCTCGAAGAAGTTGCCATCGGTAACGTTGGGCTTGGCGGCTACAAACAGCGGATACGGCTTGCCGGTGCCTTCGTTGGCAAACAAGCCCGTGAGCATGGGTGTCCCGTCTTCGGCCTTGGTTTCCTTTAAGTGAATCTTGACGAACTGCGGGTCGATACTATCCTGCACCGGGAACCACCCGGCCTGCGCCTGCTGCTTGCTGAACTCGAGGCGGGCCTGTCCGTCGAAGGCAAAACCTTTGCGCTGCGAGTTCATCGTCATGGCGCCGCGGTACTGGATGCGAGGTGCAATCCGGAATTTGTCGGCAGCCTTGATGTCGGCCTGTGCCAAGGTGGGCAGGCGCTCTGGGCCTTCGTCGTTGCCGCGGCTTAGCAAGCCGCTGCGCTTCTTGCCTTCCCCTTTCACGCCAGCTATACTGGTCGAGTCGGTGCGGAAGTTGCTGAACTTGATAGCAAACGAGTCAGTAGGTGTTTTGTAGCGGTAGAGCGCATTACCGGTGAAGGCCAAGCGCGACAGCACCTTGATTTCGCCTTTGTAGAGCTGGTGAGGGCGCTGCAGCGTATCCAGCGTGATGCCCGCGTTCTGGAAGGCGCGCATCTCGGCATTGGGCAGCACATATACCTTGTTCGAGTCAGGCTGAATCCAGGCATCGGCGGCGGCAATGTAAGGCACACCGTAGGCTACCAGGCGGTACTTGTTCAGGTCGTACACACCGGTGGCAGCCCGGAAGCGCAGGCCCTTCTGCTCGGGCTTAACCGAGTAGAAGTAAGCTGTGGTCGAGTCCTGGCCTGGGGCAACACGCAGCTGTACCGACTTTTTCTTGAAATCCCAGCGGCCACCGCTCAGCGAAGTGCGGTATTGCGAGTACGGTAGCTCGATGGTGGTTTTGGCGTTCTGCTCGCGCGTGAAATCGGCGTACCCGCGCTTGATGTCGTAGGTAAAGGCCACGTCGGGCGCGGTAAGGGCAGGCTTGTTCGGCTCCGACGACTTAACGCTTACTACCGAGTTGTTGCCTTTGTACTGCGTGGGTAAGAAAGTAAACGAAGGCGAACGAATAACCGACTGCTGGCTTTCCATCCGGCCCGTGCCATACAGGCCTTTGGGGGTAAGCGTAGCTACTCCTTTGTATTGGTAAGTACCGTCGTAAAAGCGCATAGACTCGCCGCCGGGCGGCGTCGATAGGTACATTGAGTCGGCTTTTACCACCCATTTCATCTGGTAGCCGGGCAGCAAGGCCACCTTTGGGTACTCGGCCCCGTTCAGCGGCCCCTCCTTGATTTGGGCCGTCTTGCCCACCGTCACTACCGAGTCCTTATAGAAGATGAACTGGTCGCTTTGCAGGGTGCTCG
This sequence comes from Solirubrum puertoriconensis, assembly GCF_001483135.1. Taxonomy (GTDB): domain Bacteria; phylum Bacteroidota; class Bacteroidia; order Cytophagales; family Hymenobacteraceae; genus Solirubrum; species Solirubrum puertoriconensis. Next base: position 672,937 of record NZ_LNAL01000008.1, on the reverse strand, counting down.
AGAGGTAGGTCATTTCGCCCACGCCCTGGATACCGCGGTTACTCATGCGCACTTGGTTGAACAGGCGGCCTTTGCCCCCGTACACCGGGAAGCCATCCTTCGGCACGGCGTAGGTGAAACCTAGGGAGCCGTCGTCCTGCATCGAGAGCTTCGTTTTGATATCCGGCAGGATACCGCCCGACACAAACGTTCCCTTAAAGCCCACCGCCGTTCGGTTGGCGTTGTTCAGCGAGTCGAGCTTAAAGGGCGGAATATCAAAGTAGATTGTGGTGTCGTAGGCGCCGCCCAATACCTCGGGCTTGTTGAAGAACACGTATGCACCCGTGGTAGCATCGAAGGTGGGATAAGCACCTAGCTTTTTGCGGCCCGATTTGTTGTTGGGCGCGTTGATGTAGAGTCGGCCGGCCGAGTGGCGGTCTTTGTTCGTCAGCGTGAAGTCGGTTTCCTTACGTGCCCGCATCACCGAACCTTTCGAGTTCTTCCCCTTCACAATGATGGAGTCGATCTTGAACATGTCGATGTAGAAGCCGTCGTAATCAAACTTGAACTCCTTGCCCTTGAACACGAAGGCCGAGGCCACTACCGTACCGTTAAACTCGATGTTGCGGTTCTTCTGCACGCGCACAATGGCCGAGTCGGGCTTTACAAACACGGCAATTGAGTCGTCGGAGAAGTTAAACTTGTCGACGCCCCGCACCGTGAGCACGTTGCTGTTCAGGTTCAGTGAGGCGTTACGCCCGTTCGGCGCCAACGATTTGATGGCAATGTGGTCGTAGTCTTTTTTACCCCGCGACGAGTTAACGTAGTGCATTGCCTTGGGCAGCAACGTGATGTCGCTGTTCACGGGACTGATGGACACGTAACCGTCGCGCGCGAGGCCGGCTACCGCCGAGCGCACGTTGGCTTCTTTGAGGTTAAGCGACTTAGCTAAGTCCTGCACCGCAAAGCGCTTGGCATTGCCGTGCGACTGGCTGTAGCCCACCACCATTTGCAGCGGGTGCATCTTGTTGATGCCCTTAATCTGCTGGTAGCGCGTGTTGGTGTAGAATTCCTTCGACTCAAAATCGGCGGTAACCTGGTTTTTGGCCGTGAGGGTCTGGAAATCGATGTTAGGCGTGGCGAGGTTCCATTTGGCCTGCTCCGCCGCTATTTCCATTTGGTGGTATGAGTCGTAATAGGGCGTGGTTTTATACAGGCCTTCTTCGCGGGCCATTACCAGTACGCGGCGGGGCTTCGAGTACTTCAGCTTCACGCCGGGGTGGGTGAGCGAGTCTACTTTATCCTCGAAGATGGTGATGGCAGCACGGTCGGCAGTAATCAGCGTATCGCCGAGCATGTAGCTGCGCGAGGCTGCCCGGAAGCGCGGCTTGCCATCGAGCTCCACGGTGATGCGCGACAGCGAACCATCGAGCGTGGAGCTGTACATCTGCTTGCCGTTCAGCGAGAAGCCACCCTGGTACTTAATGTTCTCGCCGATGTTCTTGATGCGGGCATCGTTGGTGAGCGACACGAACCTAGGGAAACCCGTGTCGGCGCCGTTTTTCTTCTGCACGCTTTTGTAAGCCATAGCACCTTTTACGGGCGCCTCCAGCACAGCTGCATAGGTAAGCGTAACCGGCTCGGCTTTAAACTGCGGCTTATTCACGTCCATATCAAACGGGCCCAGCTCAGCCGAGAGCGGGTTGCCGTTGAGTTGCCAGTTGAAAGTACCGCCCTGCCCCACGTACTTGCCCGTAGTGGTTACGAGCGAGCCGCTGGTTTTCTGAATCACCACCGAATCGTAGGCGGTGGCAATGAGCAAGTCGGCATCCTTCAGCACCACCACGGGGCCTTTGGTGCTGGGCGGCGCGTAGTAACTGCTGTAAGCCGGGGCCTGCGGTTCGGGCTCTGGCTCGGGTTCCTTTACCTCGGCAGCAGGCTGCGTAGCGGTTTTGGCTGGCGTGGCAGCAGTGATTTTTTTGGCGGGCGCGGCTTTTTTCTTCACGGGCGTACCCCAACCATCGTCGGAGCCCCAGCCACCACCGGTGTCCCAACCGCCCGTGTCCCAACCATCCCAGCCGCTGCTTTTCTTCTTAGCAGCAGGCTTGGCGGCCGGTTTCGCAGCGGGCTTGGTTGCAGCTTTGGGCGGCGTAGCAGCGGGCTTGAGTGGCTCGGGGGTAATAGGGGCCGGTACGTCGGCGGGCTTGGGCGCGGGCGGCGTGGGGTAGTCGGTGTCGTTGTAGGCAAACGTCACCAAGGTGTTGCTGCTTAGCTTAAGCCGGTTGTAGCGCGAGGTATACAGCTCGCGGGTTTTCAGGAACTGCGTGCTGGAGTTCACAAACTTTTCCAGCTCTTGCAAGTCCTGTTGTGCCAGCGCTTTGCCCGTCACCTCCAGCAGCTGATCGGTTTGCAGGTCATTGAGCGCCAGTTGCCCCTGCTTGGCCGCTACAACCAGGCCGATAAAGGCCTCTAGGTGTGGACGTGGCTTTAAGCGGCGGGCCTGCATCTTGCGCGCCAGCTCAATGATTTTCCCTTGCTGCGTAGTGGTTAGCTTATTGCTAGCCCAGAGTTGCCGAAGTTGCTCGGTAAGCGCAATAGCTGGGGCGTTTTTGGTGGTAGCCATAAGGGCTACTACCTCCCCGATAAACTGCTCGGCATCGGTACTAAAGGGTGTGGTGCTGTAGCGTACTACAGGCGAAATAGATGGAGTAGGATTTGTGGCTGGCTGTTGTGGCTTGGTAGTTTGGGCCCGGCTGGTGGCAGCCGAACCCCACGCCAACAACGCGCAAAGCCCCCATGTGGCGAAGTGCTTCATACAAATGCCCTCAAGGCAAAATGAGTCGCCTACAATTTCGGTAAAATTTGGCGCATTCATTGGAACTCAGTAGTCAACCAATTGAAAATCCACATTTTACATTGAATGCATCCAAGTAGTAAATGTGGAATATTCGAAGGACTACAACGCTCTTCGAAGTATTTTATTAGTTAACTCGTCCTAGGTATTTTGCTTTGCCTCAATGTAAAGCAACTCTATGGCACCTAGGGCAAAAGCACACGCCCGGCTGGCGGCACGAAGCCACCAGCCGGGCGTATTAAGTAGACAGTAGATGAGTTAGCCTATTTGCACCTGCCAGCTTATTCAATTATGAGGCGCTGAGCCTGCGGTCCGCTGCGCACCAGGTACACGCCGCTCGGCAGTGCGGCGGGCAGCTGTAGGCAGCATCGGCCGTTAGCTGTTGCATTGCCGGTAGGCACCCTGCACCAAGCCCCACCAGCCGTTTTAATGGCTGGTGGGGCCGAGTCATGTTAGCAGGCTTCTGCGCTAGCGAATTTGCACCAGGCGGCTAATGGTTTCGCCGCCTGCGGTGAGGCGCAGGTTGTACAAGCCGCCGGGCAGCTCACGCACATCGAGCGTGGCAGTTTGAGGCTGGCGGCTGGCAGGCAGGCGCACCTCGCGCACCACGCGGCCGTTCAGGTTGACCAGTTGAATGTGCACGGCCGGCAGGGGCGGCACTTGCACCGAGAGCTGCACTGTGGCCGGATTCGGGAATACGCTCAACGCATCCCAGTTGAAGCGTAAGGGATTGGCCCGCGGCGCCAAGGCAGCCAGGTAATCGGTAGGGCCGTTGGCGCCAACTGCGTCGGCCCCAAACTGCACCTGCCCCGAAAGCGTGCCGCCTAGGTAAATGCGCAGCCCGGGCGCCACGGCCACGTCGCGGATGTTGCTCTGGCCGCCGCTGGCTTGCTCCTGCCAAATAATGGTGCCATTGGCACGCAAAGCCAGAACCGTAGCCGCATTGTTGGGCCGCGTAAGCCCCACTACTACCCGCGCGGCTCCACCGTTCGAGGCAGGTACCGTAGCCACTTCAACCGGCGCATTTGAGGCCGCGTCGCCCACCGAACGGATCCACTCGGTATTGCTGTTCTGCCCGACGTGAATGACGAAGCCCACTGAACCGGAACTGATGTTGAGCGAAACGCCTCCAAAACTCACGCTGCTGCCCGCACGGCCCCCGATGTAGCTGCTGCCCGCCGCATCTACGGCCAGCGAGCCGGCGCCAGCGCTTACGCCACTGCGTACCCAAAGTGGAGTACCCGTTTGGTTAGCTAGCTTAGCCAAAAAGGTGTTGCCGTCGCCGTTAAAAGAGGCGTTGCCAAACTGGAACGGGCCAAAGTAACGGCCGAGCACGTACACGTTGTTCTGGGCATCGGTAGCAATGTCGTCGGCGTTGGCACCGAGGGTGCTTTGTCCGCCCACTATCCAGCGAGTTTGGCCAGTTGGGCCCAGCGACAATACGAACATGCTGCGGCTACCCGTGCCGAACGTGCTGCCGTTGCTCAGATTAAACCCGCCATTGGTGCTGCCCGATACGTGGGTGTTGCCCAACAAATCGGAGGCAATGGCATTGCCAATTGTAGCCGGGTTAAAGGTGCCAGCGCGCACTACCCACTGAATGCGGCCACTGTTGGCCAGCTTAAGAACCACCATGCGGCTTACGGCCGGGTCGCCGGGCTCGGAGCCAGGTACTCCAATTAGATTGCCACCGTAGCTGCCCACCACGGAGGCCTCCCCCGTCTGCGGGTTCACGCTGATGTCGGTGCCGCTGGCACTGCTGTTGCCGCCGTTAAAGATAGGCGCGGCACCTAGGGAGTTAGCCCAATCCACTTTGCCCTCGGGGCTGAAGCGGGCCACGAGCAAATCGGTGCCGGTGCTTTGGGCCGTGAGTTGTTGTTGACCCAGCGTAATGGTGCCGCTGAAGCTGCCCGTCACGTACACGCGGCCCACGGCATCGGTGGCTACGGCGTTTACTCTGAACGGCTGGGCCTCGGCCCATTCCCATTCAACCTGGGCGAGGGCTGGCAACGCAGCCAGCCAATAGAATAAGGCGAGTAATAAAAGTCGTACTTGTTTCATTGCATACTCGGAGTAGATAAATCGATTCCTTCATCAGCCACCCGATGCCACGATTGGCACCGCGCAAAGCCCTGCCTACTGATCAGCTTTGCCCCGAATAAGTCACTAGCTAGCGGCACGAAAAACGGGTAAAAAATATACTTTTACAAATATTAAATATAATCTATTTAGCTCATCTATTTCAAATCTATTCTGTTTTCTATTGGTTCTGAATAGTACAAAAGCCAAGCGCCCGCAGCCGTATTACGGCTGCGGGCGCTTGCTGATGAAGCTACAACTAGCTTATTGGGGATTGATGAAAATGGCTGATACCCAATCGTTGCGGGTGCGCATCGACTGGTAGCGGAAGCCTTCCTTCTCGGCCGCATCGCGGATGAGGTGCATATCCTCTTCGTAGAAGCCCGAGAACAAAATGGGGCCGCCGGGCCGCAGGTAGCGGTAGTAGGCGCCCATATCTTCGAGCAATACGTTGCGGTTGATGTTGGCCAGGATGATATCGAAGGGCTCTTCGCCGTCGAGGGCCGAAATGTCACCTAGGCGCGCTTCTACTTTGTCCTGCACGTTGTTTTCCAGGGCGTTGTCGGCGGCGTTTTCGGCCGTCCAGGGCTCCACATCCACGGCCAGCACGTAGTTGGCGCCCAGGTGCACCGCCATAATGGCCAGGATGCCCGTGCCGCAGCCCATATCGAGCACGCGCTTGCCCTGGTGGTCCACGGTAAGCTGGTTCTCAATCATCAGGGCCGTGGTGTTGTGGTGGCCGGTACCAAACGACATGCGCGGCATAATCACGATATCGTAGGGCAAGTCGGGCCGCTCGGGGTGGAAAGGTGCGCGCACCGATACCTGTTCGCCGATTACCAGCGGCTCAAAGTTTTTCTCCCACTCCGTATTCCAGTTCTGACGCGTAATCACGCGGCTGTCGGCGGTGGGGTGGCCGCTGGGCCAGGTGGCGTACTTGGCCAGCACCTCCGACACGGCATCCTGATTGAAGGCGTCTTCGGTGGTGTAGGCGCAAAAACCTTCGTCGTTGTCTTCGAAGGTATCAAAGCCGACTTCGCCCAGCTCGGCAACCAGTATATCGGTGAGGTCGGCCGGAGCCGTTACGCGGAGTTCAATAAAATCCATGAGCAACTTAAGGAGATGAAAGCGCCGGCATAAGTAGCAGCGCGTTGCAGAAGCAAAGGTCGGAGAAAAAACTGCCCGATGCTGGCTTCCCCAGCGTCACTTCGGCTGCACAAAACATAGAAGTATTAAAATATTATTTGCTTTGTGGCTCAACTACACCCATTCTATCCTACCGTTCACCATCCCATGAAACAAGCCTTGCGCTTAGCTGCCAGCTGCACCCTCTTGACCCTGGCGGGCTCTTGCGGCTCCAAAGAATCGAAAGAAACGGCGGCCGAAACCACCACTCCCGAAGCTACTGCCGCTACCACCCCAGCAGCCCCTGCCGCTGAAACCGCAGCCGCTACGACACCGGCTACCACGCCCCAGGCTGCTGCTACCTTCGACATCAACAGCGTACCCGTTTCGACGGCCAACCTGGGCAGGTTCCCTTACGTGGGCGCCATGAAAGGCTACCGCATTCCGTACAACAGCGACAGCGTAGACTACGAGTTCGACCGCTCTTACTTCTACGACGGTAAAAACCTGGTGGCCGTGGAAGGCCATGTGCTGCGCCGCCGCTTCCTCCCGGTTGATGACAAAAAGCAAGCATCGGATCTGATGGTGCGCCGCAACTACGAGAACTTTATCAACAGCGTAGGCGGCGTGAAGGTGTTTTCGGGCGCCATACCTGACGAAGCCGTGGAGAAAGTAGGCGGCAGCGACGTCGCCAAAAAAGGCGGCATCTCCGGCTATTCAGCCGAATACGACGTGTACGTGATTCGCCAGAAAGACAAAGAAATCTGGATGCACGTGCAAAAGCAGAACGATAACTACTACCTGAACGTAGCCGAGAAAGCCGCCATGCCTCAGCAGATTTCGGTGGTACCAGCCGCTGAAATAAAAAAAAACTAGATGCTGAAGGGCACGCTACCTTGTACGTGAACTTCGACACGGACCAGACCACTATCCGGCCCGAATCGGAGCCCACGGTTGCCGAGGTAGTAACCCTGCTGCGCCAGCATCCGCAGCTGCGCTTAGGTGTGGAGGGCCATACCGACAACACCGGCAGCCCAGCCCACAACCGGCAATTATCGCAGGGCCGGGCGCAGGCCGTGGTAGCGAAGCTTACGCAAGCCGGCATTGCAACCGAGCGGTTGCGAGCCGCTGGCTTTGGCTCCGATAAGCCGCTGGTGGCTAACGATACGGAGCCCCACAAAGCCCAAAACCGGCGCGTGGAGCTCGTGAAGCTGTAGCAGCAAGCCTCTTAAAACAAAGGCCCGGCCGCAACGTGGTACCGTTGCGGCCGGGCCTTGTAGCTGGTAGCGAGCGGCGCCCTAGTTTTGGCGGCAGCCTGCAAACGAGCGCACTTTGGTGTAGAAGATGCCAAAATCGGCGAAGGCACGGTTGTCGGTTACGAGCACGGTGTAGTCGGCAAAGTCGCGTGCGTCGGTGATGTACCACATGCCCGGCTTATCGGCAAAGAGCTTGTTGGCCTCCTGATACACCACGAGACTGGCAAAGGCATCTTGCTGCTCCACGAACACGGTGGCCGAACAGTACGCCCGGCGGCGCGGGTCACGCTCCAAGTAAATGCTACCGTAAATTTTGCACGGATCGACGTAGCCACCGCGCTGTTGCTGCACCGCAAAGGGTACTTTGGGCGCGCTGGCGGGCTGCAGCCAGAGCAATGTCGAAACGAGAGTAGCTAAGAGCATAGAGCAGATTTCTGTCGGTACCGACAAGTACCGCGCCATTTTGATTCGGGCCTAGGTAGCTGTGCGAGCAACGGTTGGATAAGCGCGAAAAGCATTGTAAGTGCGTTTACCAGACCATTATTTTTAGTCAGTAAACCCACTTACAATAAGTTTATGCAACAGCTACAACCTGAATATCAGTCTTAAAATGACTTGATGATTTCGGTGAAGTCGCGCGATTTCAGCGAAGCACCGCCGATCAGGCCGCCATCAACATCGGGCTGCGAAAACAGCTCGCGGGCGTTCTGGGCATTGGCCGAGCCGCCGTACAGGATGGTGGTGTTCAAAGCCGCTTGGGCGTCGTAGGCGCGGGCAATTTGCTCGCGGATGAACGCATGTACCTCCTGTGCTTGCTGGCTGGTAGCCGTTTTGCCGGTGCCAATGGCCCAAATGGGTTCGTAAGCAATTACCACGCGCTCAAACTCCTCGTTGGAGAGGTGGAACAAGCCGTTTTTCAGCTGGCTGGCAATGAACGCGAAGGTTTCTTCCCGCTCGCGGGTTTCGAGCGACTCGCCCACGCAGAAGATGGGGCGCAGGCCGGCAGCTAGGGCAGCCTTCAGCTTCTGGCTCAGCAGTTCGTCGTCTTCGCCGAAGTACTGGCGGCGCTCCGAGTGACCTAGGATAACGTACTCCGTGCCTACCGAAGCCAGCAGCTTAGCCGATACCTCGCCGGTGAACGCGCCGCTCTCCTTTTGGTGGCAGTTTTGGGCACCTAGGTGAATGCGGCCACCCTCGGGCAGCATGCGGCCGATAACGGGCAGCAGCGGGAAGGGCGGCGCAATAACCACCTCCACCTCGGAGCCGGTTACTTCGTCCTGCACCATGTTCACGATTTCCGAAACGAGGGCCTGGCCGTCCTGAAGAGTCATGTTCATCTTCCAGTTGCCGGCAACGATGTTCTTACGCATAGAGTGGGAGGGAAATATCTGACGTGGTGCAAAGAAAAGCATTTGGGCTGCACCCATCGGCGCCACGGCCCTAGGTGGCCGAAAAAGAGCAACCCCGCTGGTGGGCGGGGTTGCAACTATTGGGGCAAACAAAACCGAATGATGGAGGCCCGGGTGAGTATTGGGGCACATAGTCTGGGCTTAGCCCTCCCCTATGCGCCGACCCTGCTGGTGCTGCGCCGGCGGTTGGCCAGCAGCACGCCCAGCAAGCCTACTACCACAGCCCCGGCCAAAGCTACCCAAGCCAGCTCTACTAAATCGGCGCGGCGGGCAGCCCAAATTCCTATCAGGCCCCAAGCCAGCACTAGCGGGTACACGGCATCACGGAACGAGCTGCTGATGATCAGACCCAATGCCACTACCACAGCCAGTAGCGCCACACACAGCACCACCGTCACGTTCATGGGGGTTTCCCAGCCAAAATCGCGCAGCGCCAGCGTGAGGTTTACCACGGTAGCCACGGATATCCAGCCCATAAACAACGACACGGGCCAGCTCGAGAGCTTGGCGGTTTCGCCAGCCAATACCAGCCGCCTTGCCCGGCCATAAGCCAGCACCAAGGCACCTAGGGTTAGCAGCATAAGCGCGGTGCAAACGGCAATTAGCTCGTAGCTGAAGCACACCACCCAGGCCGCGGCGGCTAGGTTGGCAACGGTAAGTGGCCGCGCCACAGCATTGGGCAATGGGTTGGAGCGCTGGGCGGGCAGTAGCTGCCACACGGCGTAAATAGCTTCCGACAAAAAGATCAGCCCCCAGATGCTAAACGCCCAGCCCGATGGCGTAAGTGGCGTGGGGTACTGCGCCGATACCTGCCCCATGTTTTGGCCATTGGCCGGGTTGGTATTCCACCAATAGTTTAGCCCGATGCAGCCGAAAATGGCCGCAGCCGCCACCCAGCGCCACGCCTGCGACGCCGACCTGGAGTGAACTTGCGAATCGGGGGCGAGAGTTGTTTCCATGGCTCAAGAACAAGTTTGCCGGGGGGTTCTGTTTAAGCTACTGCTTTGAGCGCTGACGACGAATGTCAAGCCGAAAAGTATTGATCGACCAAGTCGTCGGTTAGCTCCCTAGGTGCGGATTGGGCCTGCATGGGCGGCGGAAAGGCGTTGCGGCAAAAGCCGGCCAGCTGCCGAAAATCGAACAGGGCGTGGCAGTAGCCGTTGAGCACTAGCGCGGCGGCACCCTCGGTTTCGTCCCACAGGACTTGCGCCGTAACCGGCACGTTCCGGTCGGCTACGTCGGCTACGTTGTACACGTGCAGCGCATCCAAAATCTCAGGCTCGGGCTTGCTCCGGATGGCGTAGAAGTAGCCCGTGGTGCCGTCGTCCTCAAACATCACTTCAAACTCCTGATGCGAAGCCTTGCTGGCCAGCAACCAATTGTCGGCGCCCGCGTCGGGTTGGCCTATCCGGAATTGCTCTTCTGCTCCTACTATCATGGGCAAGGGTATAAAAAAAGGAGCCGCAACCATGCGGCTCCTGATTATACGGCATCAAGCTCAACTGCGCCAGCGCTACAGCTTCTCGGCCAAGAAACGAGCCGTGTGGTTTTCATCCTTCAGCTTGGCAAACTCCTCGGGCGTGCCCTCGAATAGCAGGTGCCCGCCGCCGGTACCGCCCTCGGGCCCTAGGTCAATCACCCAGTCGGCCGCCTTCACAATATCCATGTTGTGCTCGATAATGAGCACCGAATTGCCTTGTTCGACCAAGGCGTTCAGGGCGGTGAGCAGCTTGTTGATGTCGTGGAAGTGCAGGCCAGTGCTCGGTTCGTCGAACACAAACAGGATTTTATCGGACTGCAACGTGGCACCTTTGGTGAGAAACGACGCCAGCTTTACGCGCTGCGCCTCGCCGCCCGACAACGTGTTGGCCGACTGACCTAGGCGAATGTAGCCCAAGCCCACATCGAATAGCGGCCGCAGGCGCTCTGCCACCTTGGGCTGATCGGCGAAGAAATCGAGCGAATCTTCCACGGTCAGTTCCAGCACCTCGTCGATGCTCTTGTCCTTGTACTTCACCTCCAAGATGTCCTGCTTGAACTTGCGGCCGCCGCAGGCTTCACAGGTCAGGTAGATGTCGGCCATAAACTGCATCTCGATCTTCACTTGGCCTTCGCCCTGGCACACCTCGCAGCGGCCGCCTTCAATGTTGAAGGAGAAATGCGAAGGCTTCAGCCCGCGGGCCTTGGCCAGCTGCTGATCGGCAAACAAGGTGCGAATGGCGTCGTAGGCCTTCACATAGGTTACCGGGTTCGAGCGGCTGCTCTTGCCGATGGGGTTCTGATCGACAAACTCCACGTGCGACACGGCACCTAGGTCGCCGCCGAGCTTATCGAACTTGCCGATGCTTTCCGACGAAGTACCGCCTAGGTGGCGCGCCAGCGCCGGGTATAAAATGCGCTTGATGAGCGTAGACTTGCCCGAGCCCGATACGCCCGTAACCACCGTCATCACGCCCAGCGGAAACTTCACCGTGAGGTTTTTCAGGTTGTTTTCGCGGGCGCCGATTACCTCCAGCGCGTTGCGCCAGGGGCGGCGCACCTTGGGCACCGGCACCTCCATTTTACCGCTGAGGTACTGGCCGGTGTAGGTGTTTTCGTCCTGCAGGATTTCGGGGTACGTGCCCTGAAACACCAGATTACCGCCGCCCGAGCCGGCTTCGGGCCCGATGTCGATGATCTGGTCGGCCACCTCCATCATTTTCTCCTCGTGCTCTACCACCACCACGGTGTTGCCCAGTTGCTGCAACGAGCGCAGTACGCCAATCAGCTGCTCGGCATCTTTGGGGTGCAGGCCAATGCTGGGCTCATCGAGCACGTACATCGAGCCCACCAGCGCCGAACCTAGCGATGTAGCCAGCTGAATGCGCTGCGACTCGCCACCCGACAAGGTGTTGGAGAGGCGGTTTAGCGTGAGGTAACCTAGGCCCACGCGCACGAGGTAGCTTAGGCGGTTGTGCACCTCCGTTACCAAGCGGTCCGAAACGGCCTTTTCGTGCTCCGTCAGCGAGAGGTTCTCGAAGAAACCTAGGGCGTCGCGGATAGGCAGCAGCACTAGGTCGGCAATGTTCTTGCCGTCTACCTTTACGTATTGGGCGTCTTTGCGCAGGCGCGTGCCGCGGCAATCGGGGCACACGGTGCGGCCGCGGTAGCGCGAGAGCAGCACGCGGTACTGAATCTTGTGCGTCTGCGTTTGTACCCACTCGAAGTAGTCGTTCAGGCCCTGGAAGTGCTTGTTGCCTTCCCAAAGCAAACGCTGCTCGGCCTCGGTCAGCTCGTTGTAGGGGCGATGAATGGGAAAATCGAAGCGGATGCCGTTTTTAAGCAGCGGCTTCAGCCACTCGCTTTGCTTTTCGGTGCGCCACGGGGCAATGGCGCCTTCGTACACCGTCAGGGTTTTGTCCGGAATTACCAGATCGGGGTCGATGCCCAGCACCGAACCGAAACCCTCGCAGCGCGGGCACGCGCCGTACGGGTTGTTGAAGGTGAAGAAGTTGACATTCGGCTCCTCGAACACAATGCCATCGAGCTCGAAGCGGTCGGAGAACATGCGCGACTCCTCGGGCATCTTCACCACGCAGGTGCCGTGCCCCTCGAAAAAGGCGGTTTGCACCGAGTCGCTCAGGCGGAACTGCAGATCCTCGTCGCCGGGCTGAATCACGGCCCGGTCAATCATAATCTGCACCTCGCCTTCGGGCTCCGGCTGCCCCTCGGCCAGCAGGTCTTCAATGAAGGCCATTTCACCGTTGATCACCACGCGGGCGTAGCCTTTCTGCAGCAGCAAATCGAGTTCCTTGCGCAACGAGCGGCCTTCCTCGGAGGGCACCAGCGGCGCCAGCACCATCACACGCGTGCCTTCGGGCAAGGTGAAGAGGTAGTCGACTACGTCGGACACCTGATCCTTGCGCACTTCGCGGCCCGAAATGGGCGAGTACGTGCGCCCCACGCGGGCGAAGAACAGCTTGAGGTAGTCGTAAATCTCGGTGCTGGTGCCCACCGTCGAGCGGTTGTTGCGCACCGTAACCTTCTGCTCGATGGCAATGGCCGGCGAGATTCCGCGGATGTAGTCGACGTCGGGCTTGTCCATACGGCCCAAAAACTGGCGCGCATAGGAGCTTAGGCTCTCCACGTACATACGCTGGCCCTCGGCATACAGCGTATCGAATGCCAACGACGACTTGCCCGAGCCCGACAGGCCCGTGACAACAATGAACTTGTTGCGTGGGAAAGCCACGCTCAGGTTTTTGAGGTTATGAACGCGCGCGTTCTTAATAATGATGAACTCGCGCGGATCGAGCTGATCAATCGGATCGGCAGCCGGTGCGGCTACCTGCAGGTTGTCCTGGGCCATAGATTCCTCTAACACCCAACCCTACCTCTTAGGTTTCGGCTAATGCGGTTAGTGAGTTGGGACAGCGAAGGTACAACGGGGCCGAATGCGTTTGGTGCGAAGCTGATAGATTGGTACTTGTTACCCAACCTCGACTGGCAAACAACAGGAATAACGTGCCCAGCAATCGAGAGCAAATACCTCTTCAGCAATCCGTACCAATATGCTCATCAGAGAAGCGCGAACCGCCGACATCAAGCAAATGCAAGTGGTCCGGAATTCGGTAAAAGAAAATGTGCTGTCGGACCCCAGCCGTGTTACCGAGCAGGATTACGAGGAATATATTAATCACCGCGGCAAAGGCTGGGTTTGCCTGGTCGACGATCAGGTAGTGGGTTTTGCCATTGCCGATTTACAGGACCAAAATATCTGGGCCTTGTTTGTGCATCCGGCGTTTGAGGGCCGTGGCATTGGCAAACAGCTGCACAACCGCATGCTCGACTGGTACTTCGCGCAAAACCAGAACACCGTATGGCTGGGCACGGCGCCCAATACCCGCGCTGAGCATTTTTATCGACGCAATGGCTGGCACGAGGTGGGCCTGCACGGCAAAGGCGAAATAAAGTTTGAAATGCGCCGCGACGAGTGGCTCGGCTCAAGTACCACCTAGGCTGAAAACCTGCATGCTAGGCTAACACGGCTGTTTATTTCGTGCAAATTTCTTCTGAGTTCAACCAACCTCGGCAGTATTCTTGCGTATGGGGCTTCGCCAAGAATGCTTAATTTTGGTATTCTCCAAGAATAAAGCGTGCTTAGGTTCGCTCTGCCAGCCTCTTTATTGAACTATATGAGGAATTTTTTACGCCTTCAGTCGCTTTTGTGGCTCTTCCTGCTGTTTCCGCTGTTGTGCACAGCTGTTGCCTACAACCCGGCCGATTCGCCCTTGGGCGGGCAATGGCGCGGCGAGCTTAAGGCATCGGGTAGCACATCGGAGTTGGTAATCACCATCATTCCGCTGAGCAACGGCACGCTTTACGCCACCCTCGATGTGCCGAAGCAGAAGATCAGCCGCATGCCCGTGAAGGTGACGGTAAAAGGCTCCGATGTATCCATGCGCATCGAGGAAGCGGGCAGCCGGTTTACGGGCCGCCTTTCCGGCGACCAAAAAAGCATGAAAGGCATGTGGTCGCAACCGGGCCTTACCTCGGCCTTGGTGCTCGAGCGCTCGGCCGGATCGGTGCTGAACGCAGCTACTTTTAAGCCCACTGCTCCCTACCGCGAAGAAGAAGTGGTAGTGCCTAACAAAGTAGATAAGCTTCGCCTGGTTGGTACACTTACCATGCCGCAAGGCCGTGGCCCATTTCCTGGCGTAGTACTCATTTCGGACTCGGGCCCGCAAGACCGCAACGCGGCCGTGGATAACTACCGCATGTTCAACATCTTGGCCGATTACCTCACGCGCCGGGGCGTAGCCGTGCTGCGCTACGACGACCGCGGCGTGGGCAAATCGACGGGCAGCTACCAACAGGCCAACACCGCCGATTTGGTGTCGGATGCGCAGGCAGCCATGGGCTTTTTGCGCGCCCACTACAAGGTAAACAAAACCCAAGTGGGCATGATTGGCCACGGCGAAGGTGCCAACATTGCCTTACTGGCCGCTGCTCAACCTATTGGAGCGCCCAGCTATGTGGTGTCGTTGGCAGGCAGTGGGCAATCGGGTTCGGAGTTACTGCGTCGGCAGCAAACCGAAATCATGCGCCTGATTGGCTCGACGCCGGCCCAGGTAAGCGCCGCGCTGCAGCTGCACGAGCGGATGCTGAACATCATCCGCGAAACGCCCAATAACGACCTAGCCCGTGCCAAGGTGGCCGCCATGTTGCGCATGAGCAACGCCGACATCGACTTTACCATGGTGCAGGCCCGCGCCACGCAGCTTACCTCGCCCTGGTACCGCTTCTTCATCGATTTCGACCCCAAAACACGCTTTTCGGGCGTGAAATGCCCGGTGTTGGCCCTCAACGGCACCGCCGACCTGATGGTATCGGCTAACCGCAACTTGCCGCTGCTGCAAAAAGGCCTGCGCGCCAAGGGCAACAAAAAGGTGGAGGTGTATAAACTAACCGGCGTTAACCACTGGTTTCAGTCGGACCGCTCGCAGTGGCCCCTCGTGAACGGTGAAATTCAGCCCACCTTCTCGCCTCGCGCGCTGGTGCTCATTCACGGTTGGATTGCCAAGCACAGCGCCAAGCCCGTAGAACGACCCGCCTCGGCGCAACCACAGGTAGCCAAAACCAAATTGGGCCTCAAGAGCAAAGCAAAAGCCGCGCAAGCCAGCACCGCAACACAAAGAGCCGCCAATTAGGCGGCTCTTTTTTCTTATCCATGAGTGCCAGACAAGTCGCTGCTTGCGGGTGCCCGGGCCGCGGTTACCTAGGAACTCAGAAGCGGATGCCGGCCGTGTAGCCCACCCAACCGAGCACGCGGGTGGCAGAGTTGCCTTCGTCGAGCCACAGTTTGCGGCCTTCGGCCAGGTTGGAGTACACTTGCTGCTCGGTAGTGTCGTAGCGTTGCGTCACGAGCACGCTCACCGTGGGGCCAAACACAATGCGCAGGTGCCCGTCTTTTTTGAAGGGTGCCACACCTAGGAGCAGACGCAGCTGGCTGTCGAGGTTCAGGTCGCGCGTCCAGCCGCGTTGTTCTTCGTTTACGTGCATGGCTACGGCATCTAGCGCTACGCTCAGGCGGCGCCGCGCCCACACTTCGGAGCCTAGCCCGTAGCCTACCGCCCACCGCCGGGGCTTGTTGCCGAAGCCGGCATAGGCCCCGGTGAAGAACGTATAGAATGCCGCCGAGCCGCCTAGTTTGAGGCTGGCGCTTACGGGCCATACCTCGGAGTTAGTCACCTCGAAACGGTGGTAGCCGTGGCGCACAAAGTTGATGGGCGCAATACTCACGCCATCTACCGAGTCGGCCACGTTCAGCAGGCCGGCAAGTTGCACGCCGTGCACGGTACCCGCTACGTTTAGCAGCCCTGCTGCCTGCCCGCCGCGCACCTCACCTAGGGCCACGTTGAACAAGCCTGCCGCCTGCACAGTGGGCTTGCGGGTTGGCGCGGCTTCCGTGGCGGGTGCTGCATCGGCTACCACGGGCAGCTTCTTGGTCGGGCCCACGTAGTTGAACAAACCCGCCGTTTGAGCGCCGGCAATGGGTCGCGCGGCCACGTTCAGCAAGCCCGCGGCCTGCCAGCCACGGCCACCACCGCCCAGCACGTTCATCAGGCCCGCTCCTTGCACGCCATCCAAGTGCTTGCCCACAATATTGGCTAGGCCGGCCACCTGCGCGCCATCTACGGTGTCGCGGTCGATGTTGAACAAGCCGGCTGCCTCGAAGCCCTCTACCCCGGCCGAATAACCTCCTAGCACGTTGATGGACAGGTTATTCACCGTTTGGCTACTGCGCAGCCCATTGGAGCCCAGCGGACCTAGGAAGGAAATCTGCGCTGGCTCTCGGTAGGTCGGGCGTGCGGGTGCCTCATTTTCGTTAGTCTCGGGGGGTACTGCAGCAGTTACGGCAGCCGAATCTTGCTTGGTTGTGGGTTTAGTATCAGCTGCGGCGGGCGGTGTAGCAGCTACCGGTGTGCTGGTTGATGCAGTGGTGGTAGCTGGCGCTACTTCCGGGTCGGTGCCTCCTACGCCACTAGCCGCTGAGCCCTGGCCGCTAGGTTTATCAGCGGTAGCGGCTTGCGCGGGCGTTGCACTTTCCTTCTTGCTTGGTGCTGCCTTGGCCGGTACTTTGCCGCCACCCGTGTTGCTAGCCTTAGACGTGGCCGATTGGCTCTTGGTAGCCTTAGCTGGCTCTTTCTTCGTGGGTGCAGCTTTGGCTGGGGTTGCCGGCTTTGCGGCCGGTGCGGCGCCGGGCTTATCGGCCGTTTTGCTCGGCTCCAGCCTAGGCGCTGCCTCGTTAGGCGTGCGGTCGAGTACGGCTTTGCTGACGGTGGTAGTCGTAGTGGCCGGGGCGGGTGCCGAAGCTGGTTTGGTCGCGGCAGATTTGGGTACCGCGGGGTGCAGCACCACCTGGTCGCCCACCAGCTCGTAGCCAATGTTCTTATCGCGCAACACTTCGCTAAGCACCGCACGCAGCGGCTGGTTGTTGGCCGACACCGTTACGGGCTGCTTCAGGTTTAACGCCGTGTTGCTGTAGGAGATGCGCACGCCGTACTGGCGCCGCAAGGTGCGCAGCACCGATTCGAGCGGCGCGTCGTTGAACGTAACCGTAACTTTGCGCTCGAGCACCGAGCCACTACGAACTTGGGCCACAACGGGCTCAGCGGCCAGGGCGCACAGCATGGCAGCCGCCAGGCATATGCGATTTCGCATAGCAGACATGGGGATCAGGAAGTCTGTTGGAGGGTGAAGATAGGGCTACTGGCAGCCCGGTCCGTCAAGAATATAGCCGTCGGCGGTTTGCGAAACCGACAGGTTAGCCGACAGGCTGACGACGCGCAGCACTTGCGGCAGTTGGGCCTGTTTAAAGTTGCCCGTAAAGCGGCAGTTCGCCAGCTCCGGCCGGCTTAGCTCCACGGGAGTGCCGTAGAAGCGGGTAAGAGTTTGGGCTACTTGCCCGAGGCTCTGGTTATCAAACACCAGCTCATCCTGCTGCCACGCCCGGAAGTTGGGGTCGACGATGGGTTTTTGCAAGGCAACTGCTGGTGCCGAGCGCCGGATAACGCCGCGCAGCCCCGGCGTAAGCACCACCGAATCCTGCACCGTTACGCGCTGCCGATCGGGGCTGAACGCCACGCGGCCCGTTACTACCGAAACCTCCACCGAATCTTCGGCCGAGTAGGCGCGCACGTTAAAGGAGGTGCCCAGCACGCGGGTGCGGGTGTCGTTGGCCAGCACCGTAAAGGGTCGGCCGTTGTCCTTTTTTACTTCGAAAAACGCCTCCCCTTTCAGCTGCACCACGCGGCTACTTTCGTTGAAATCGGCCGCGTAGCTAAGCGTGGAGTTGCGGTTTACCCACACGCGGCTGCCATCGGGCAAGGTGCTCAGTTTGCGCTCGGGGCCGGCAGCTACGGTTACCGTTTCGGCCGAGCCTCGGCTGAGCAAGAAGGTGCGGGCCACCGCCCAGGCGCCTACCAGCAGCAACACGGCCGCGGCTACGCGCATCCAGGTTTGGCTGCTGCCCCACATCGAAACTACCCGAGCTTCTTCGGCCGATGCGGGCGGTGCTACCGTGCTGCCGCCAGTGGTCTTTATGCCCGCTGCCGCGCTGAAGCGCTGCCAGGCTTTATCCACATCGGCTTCGGTGAAAACTTCTGCCGTGGTGCCGCCCCGCTCCCACGCCCGGGTGGCGTCGGTAAGCACACGCAAGCGGCTCGGGCGCGCCGTTAGCCAGCGGTGCAGCTCCTCCTGCTCCGACACGGAGGCTTCGCCCGCCAAATGTTTGGCGAGTAGCTCCCAGGGGGCTTCCGTATCGGGGTAAAGCTCGGGCATGGTGGCGGAGAATCGGGTATTAAGTTGGTGATTTTCGACCAAACTGCATGTAGCGCGGGCTTCAGCCCGCGTCCTCTAGGTAGCAATTTCTAATCCTCGCCCTAGGTGCTAACGACTTAAAATTACTATCCAAAGAACGCGGACTGAAGTCCGCGCTACGGCGGCTATGGCGTAATGGTAACCGTAGCCGAGCGCACGGCCGTGCCGGCGAAGTAGCCCACGGCTTTGGGACCGTTGGGGTTTACGTTGACGATGTTGGTACGTACGTTGGCGGGCGGCGACGAGAACATGCCTACGTTGTTGATCTGCGTGAACATCTCGTTCAGGAAGAAGAAGTAATCTTTCGGCAGCGACAAAATTTCTACCCGCGCCCGGTCGCCGATACGAAAGGGCCGGTCGGATAGCTCCACGTCGCCGATGTACTTGCCGTCGACCAGAGCATCGTCGCGCACGATCAGCTCGTCGGGGTTGTTGCGCAGCGTGTCGTTTTGGTACAGCTTAAAGCGGTAGTAGTCGCCCACGCCGGGCAGCTCGGGGCCGTTGTAGAGCACGTAGTAGCCGTCGCGCCAGCCGGGCTCGTTTACCTTGTGCTGCTGCTCGAAGCGGTCGATTTCGGGCACGCGCTTGATTTCGGTAGCGGCGCGGTACTCCTGCCCATCGGCCTTGATGGTAAGCGTGTACTGGTTGCCGATGCGGCCGCGCAGGCTGCTGGTTTGGTACACGCCGGGGGCGGTTTCGCGCAGGATTTCGGTAGCGCCCTGGCTATCCGAAATGGTGAGTTCGGCGCCGCGCACGGCCAGCGGCGTTTTGTCGTCGAAGTAAGCGCCGGTGCGCGTCAGGCGAATTTCGTAAGGGCCGGGTTGGTCGGTGATGTTGCCTTCCACGGCCAACTGTGACTCCGGCTCGGGCAACTCAACTTGCACCACATCGGTGCAGCTGGCCAGCGTACCTAGGGTTAGGACTAAAGCGGCAAGAGAAAAGAAACGGGCGAGCATATTGCTAGGCGGCCGCAGCCGTTAGAAGTTGAAGTTGTAAGACACCGAAGGCAGCATCGAGCCGAACACCGACAGGCGCACGGCCTCGGTTTTGCGCGGGTCGTCTTCGTTTTGGCGGAAGTAGATACCGTAGGCGTTGCGGCGGCTGTACACGTTGTACACCGAAAACACCCACTCGCTTTGCCAGCGGCGGCCCTCTACCGTGCGGTTCTTGAGCGTGGCCCCTAGGTCGAGGCGGTGGTAGGCAGGCACGCGGTAGTTGTTGCGGGCATCGCCGCTTACCACCGGCACCACCAGGCCCTCGTAGCTAAAGCGGGCGTTGGGGAAAGTGGTAGCCACGCCGGTGCTGTAAGAGAAGTTGCCCGACACCGTGAGGCGCTTG
The DNA here is from genome assembly GCF_001483135.1 of Solirubrum puertoriconensis. Taxonomy (GTDB): domain Bacteria; phylum Bacteroidota; class Bacteroidia; order Cytophagales; family Hymenobacteraceae; genus Solirubrum; species Solirubrum puertoriconensis. The sequence goes on along the minus strand of NZ_LNAL01000008.1, from coordinate 653,036 downwards.
CCCACCTGGTACATGCTCACCACCGAGAGGTTATGCGTTTTGTCGTACTTGTTGGCGTACCATTCGCCGCGGTTGATGCCATCAATCTGCCGCTCCGAGCGCGACAAGGTGTAGCTTACCCAACCCGTCAGCGGGCCTTGGTTTTTCTTCACGAAGAACTCGGCGCCATAAGCGCGGCCCTGGCCGTAAAGCAGCTCGCCTTCCAGATTTTTGTTGAGCAGGGTGTTGGCCCCGTTCACGTAATCAATCTGGTTGTCCATGGTTTTGCCGAATACTTCCACCGAGGCCTCGTAGCCATTGTCGAGGAAGTTGCGGAAGTAACCTAGGGCCACTTGGTCGGCGCGCTCCGGCCGGATGTTGTTCGTGCTGGGGCTCCACACATCCAAGGGCGAGGCGGCCGTGGTGTTCGATATCAGGTGGATGTACTGCGCCGTGCGGTTGTAGCTGGCTTTCAGCGAGCTGTTCTCGTCGAGCGTGAAGCGCATTGAGGCGCGGGGCTCCAGGTTGGCGTAGCGCTTCACCACCTCGCCGTCCTTGGGCGTGCGCGGGTTCAGCGGGTCTTTGCGCTGGCCGGTTTCGCCCTGGTAGTCGTAAATGGTTTTGCCGGTACCCAGGAAATCGAACACCGATAGGCGCAGGCCATACTGCACCTGCAGGCGCGGCGAAAGGGTTTGCTCGTTATCGATGTACGCAGCGTACTCGCCGGCTTGCTGATCGTCCACCTTCAGCTCCACAAAAATCGACTCGGCGCTTAGCGGCTTTACCGTGGCAGGGTTAAACCGGTAGCGCGTGCCGCTCACGCCCCCGCTGATGGTGTTGTTCGCGTTCAGCTGGAAGTTCAAATCGGCCTTGCCGGTGTAGTTTCGCACGCTCGAGGTCCACTCGAATGCTTGCGTACCGTTGGGCACACCTAGGGCGTAGTCGTACTGCGCGGCCACGCCGGTAAAGTTGCCGAACAGGCGCGGCGAGAACTGGTGCGTCCAGCGGGCGGTGCCGCCGGTGTTGCCCCAATTGTTTTTGAACACGTTGCTGAAGTTGAACACGTCGCGGCCGCGGTAGCCGGTGAGTTGCAGCTGGTCGCGCGAGCTGAACTTGTGATTCACCTTCACGCTCAGGTCGTAGAAGTACGCCTGGTTGTCTTTCTGATCGGGCACCAGCTTCAGGAACAAGTCGCCGTAGGAGCGGCGGCCGGCCAGCACCACCGAGGTGCGGTCCTTAATCAGCGGCGCCTCCACAGCCAGTCGGCTCGAAATCAGGCCAATGCCGCCGTTTACGCTGGCGCGCTCGGCGGTGTGCCCATCGCGCAGGCGCACATCAAGCAGCGACGACAACCGCCCGCCGTACTGGGCCGGAATGCCGCCCTTGTACAGCTTCATGTCCTGCACGGCGTCGGGGTTGAAGGCCGAGAACAAACCGAACAAGTGCGACACGTTGTACACGGGCATCTCGTCCATCAAGATCAGGTTCTGATCGACACCGCCGCCGCGCACGTTGAAGCCCGATGCCCCCTCGCCCACCGTGGTTACGCCGGGCAACAGCTGAATGCTGCGCACCACGTCTACCTCACCTAGGAGCGCGGGCATCAGCTTCACGGTTTTCATGTCGAGCTTGTTCACGCTCATTTCGGGCTTGCGCACGTTGTCCTCCGCGCGTTGGCCCTGCACCACTACCTCCTGCGTTTGCACCCGCGTGGCCGATAGCTTTACCGAGCGCGTGGCATCGGCCCCTAGGTTGATTTTCACCTCCTGCGGCTCGTAGCCGATAATTAGGTAGGTAATCGTGTGCGTGCCTTTGGGCAGTTGCAGCTGGTAGTAGCCGTTTTCGTCGGTGTTGGTACCTAGGCCCAGCGCTTTCACGAATACGCTGGCGCCCACCAAAGCCTCGCCGGTGGCACCGTCGCGGAGGTAGCCGCTCAGGGTTGCGCGCTGGCTGGCCTCGGGCAAGGTTTGGCTCCAGGAGGGGGCAGCCGTCAGTAGCAGCCCAGCAGTCAGCCCCCAGTGGATTGATGGTTTCATGTTTGTTTTCGGAGCGGCAGCTACTCCGGCCAACCAGCAGGGGCTGGCCGGAGTAGTTGCGGTTGTTGAGAGAAGGGAGAGTTTAAGAGTTAGAGAGTTTGTGGGTTAATGAGAGGGCAAGTTTTGCTTGCGCGGTTTGCAGGCCGAACACAGATGCCTAACTCGTAAACTCATCTATTCCTAAACTCACTAACTGAGACTAGTTTCCGCTAAGCACTTTACCCGAGCCCGAGATGCGCGTGGTAACGGTGGGGTTGCCGCGGTAGTAAATGGTGCCGCTGCCGCTGATTTCGGCATTGAGCGTGCGGTCAGCCTGCACGTAGGCTTTGCCCGAGCCGCTGATGGAAGCGTAGGTATCCTGCGTGGCCAGCTCGTAGGAGCTTACCTGGCCCGAGCCGCTGATGTTGACGGTGTGGCTAGCTGCCTCACCGCTCAGGCGGGCCTCCCCCGAGCCCGAAATGAGGGTGCGCAGGCTTTGTACTTGGTCGAGGTCCAGGGTGGCTTCGCCAGAGCCCGACACCTCTACTTGGAAGGAGCTAGCCGACCACGGCGAGGTGCTGCGCACCTTACCCGAGCCCGATACCTGCACCTCCGACAGCGAAGGCACCGTGATGTACACACGGATAGGATCGTGGCTGCGCACGCGCACATGGCCGTACTCAATCTGCAGCTCGTCGCCGTTGATTTCGGTTTCGAGCACATCGAGGATGTTGCGCTGCCCTTCGATGCGTACTTCCTGCCGGCTGCCCTGCGTGAGAATTACTTCCGCATCAATCTTGAGCTCCACACGGCTGAAGCTGTTGAGCGAGCGGGTTTCCGTAACGGTAGGGCCAGTGCCCCGCACACGCGGGCCGAAGGCGTCGCCTTCGTGCGAGCAGCCGGCAGAGAGTAGCAGTACCGAGAAAAGAGGAGCAATGAGCCAGTTGGTTTTCATAGCGGTTGAGAGAGGTTGGTTTATCAGGGTTTTCAGTAGTAAGAGCCACAACCCAGGCCTTACCCCTACGCCACCCCAAAAAAAATTTTTAACCACGCTATAACAGCCACGAATTCAGGCCCGAAAAAAAGCCACTGAGCTTTTCGCGCATGATGCGCAAGGCCTTCCCCATCTGGTTTTCTACGGTTTTGGGCGCTACCTCTAAGGCTTCGGCAATCTGCTGATAGCTCATGCCTTCTTGCCGGCTCATCAGAAACACGGCGCGGCACTGCGGCGGTAAGGCCTCGAGGGCCGTGGCCACCAGCTGCTCGGCCTCTTGGCCCTCTAGGTGCTCGGCGGTGGTGTCGCGGCCGGGTTCGGCCAGGTTGGCATCGTCCCAGCTTACTTGGCGTTTTTGCTGCTCCACATGGCGCAGGGCCGCGTTCATAGCGGCGCGGTAGAAGTAGGCTTTGTAGGTGCTGCTGATGGTGAGCGAATCGCGCCCGTTCCAGATGCGCATGAACACATCCTGCAGCAGGTCCTCGGCCACGGCGCGGTCTTGCACCACCCGAAACACCACGTTGCCCAGCGGACGGTAAAATGCCCGAAACAGCTCTTGCATAAAAGCTTCGCCGTTGGTGCGCTGCAGCTCGGCAAGGCGGGCTTCAAGAGCATCTACGGTTTCAACTTCGGGCATAACAGGAGCAATATCCTCGCGGGTAGCACGCGGGCCTCTCGACTGGCGCGGCGCAAAACTACGGAAGATATGCTTTGTGCTATGCTTTATCGAAGGCTCAATTGCATACTCAGCCCAAACGGCAAACCGGTGAACCAGCAGCGGGAAAGAACCCAAAGAAAGAGAAGCGCAACTGTCCATAATCGTACAAGGCCGAAGGAAACCCCAGTACGAATTACCAAATCAATGCCACGCCAGTAAACACATAATAATGTGGTTACTCAAAAAAACAACCACGCCCCATTGTGCCTCGCGGGCGTCCGTTTCCGGGCAATAGTGCTCAGCTACCAACAGCACAACCTAGGCTGCGGCAGCGGGTGTGGCCTCTTTTACATTTTGCAATTTCCGCAGGCGGGGCGCCAGCAAGGCCGTAAAGCCCACCACCACCATCGTCATCATGCCGCCAAATACCACCGAAGGCACCACGCCCATCAGCCTCGCCACCGTGCCCGATTCGAAGGCGCCGATTTCGTTGGAAGAGCCAATAAAGATGTTGTTGACGGCGGCCACGCGGCCTTTCATGTACTCGGGCGTGAAGGTGTGGATGAGCGTAGAGCGCACGATAACCGAAACCGAGTCGAATACGCCGGTAAGAAACAGCAAGAACAACGACAGCCAGAAGTTGGTAGATAAGGCAAACCCCACTGTAGCCAAGCCAAAGCCCGCCACCGCCCACAGCAGCTTGCGCCCCATGTGGCGGTGCAGCGGAAAATAAGTGAGCGTAACGGCCATCAGCACCGAGCCCACGGCTGGCGCAGCACGCAGATAACCTAGGCCGTCGGCACCAATCTTCAGGATGTCGTCGGCGAAGATGGGCAGCAGGGCCACAGCCCCGCCAAACAGCACCGCAAACAAATCGAGCGACAAAGCGGCCAGCACAATCTGGTTTTGAAAAATGAAGCGCACGCCCGACAAAATGCTTTCCTGCAGGCTTAGTTGCTCGCCCTCGCGCGGTGGCAATGGCCGCCCGGCTATGCTGCTAAACAGCAGCAGGGCCATAATCGTCAGCAGCAAATCGATGCCGTAGGCCGCCGATATGCCTAGGTGGGCGTAAAGCAAGCCGCCAATGGCAGGCCCCATCACGGCCGAGAACTGCCAGGTGGAGCTGTTCCAGGTAATGGCGTTGGGCAGCAGTTGGCGGTTGGGCAGTAGCTGCGGCATAAACGAAAACAGCGCCGGCCCCAAGAAACCCCGGGCTATACCGCTTACAAAAATGACGGCGTAGATGGGCAGGGTTTTGTAGTGCTCAATCACCCACGCACCCGTGGGCCTGGTAAATAGGTACAGCACCAACGAGCACAGCATAAACACCGTTACGGCCGACACAATGATGTTTTTGCGCCGCACTGAATCGGCCACGTGCCCCGCGTACAACGATACCGTGATGCTGGGTATGGCCTCGGCCAAGCCAATCAGACCTAGGGCCAGGGGATCTTTGGTCAGCTGGTACATCTGCCAGCCTACCACCACCGCCTGCATTTGCGTGGCCAGCACCAAACACACGCGCGCCGAAATCAGGCGGCGAAACTCCGGAATGCGCAACGCGGCGTAGGGGTCGTGGGGCCGCTGGGGCGCGGCCGAATCGGCAGTACTCATAGGAAGCCTCTAACGGGAAAAGCGGGCAAAGGTAGGCTGCACATAATTGCTTCTGCCGACTTGGATAAGGTCGCCAATTTTTGTACCGTTGTGTACAACGCCCCGTGCTGCGCCTATTCGCTCGCAGCCTCCTTCTCCAGCGCCTCCATCTGCGCCCACTGCACGCACCTACTTTGCTTGGCTTGCCAACTCTGCTCGGGGTTGGTTTCGATTAGGTGCCCATTCCCGCTTACGTTCCCGGCCTTTCTGATTGGGCAGCCCTGCGTGCTGGGCTGTGTTCCTGTTGCTGTTGTGTTGCGCCTTTTGCCGCGCTGTAGTATTCTTTTTCTCTGTTGACGATGAGCGCTGCCCTTCAGGATATTGTTGATCTGAGCTTCCGCGACGACCTTGATTTGCTTTTTAGCCGCTGGCTGCGGGGGGTAGATGATGCCGAGGTGCGCCAAGGTTACGAGGCCGCTTTGGCGCTGGCCGCGCCCCGGCGGGCCCGCTACTGGCTGCTCGATATGCGCCGCCGCGGCATGGTAAGCACCACCGCCACGCGTTGGGTTATGGAGGCCTTTTTACCCCGGCTGGTAACTACCCTAGGCGGGCAAGTGTATCTGGCCTACTTGATTTCGCCCGCCCACCAAAGTGAACTGCCCAGCCTAACCAGCAACGCCCGCCCCGTTGATGACCGCTGCCGGGTGCAGGTATTTACCGATGAGTGCTCGGCCATGCAGTGGCTCGAGCAAAGCCGCCAGCTGAACATTCCGCACGCCCAGCCGGCCGCAACAACAACGAGCACCTAGGGCGCGTAGAGCAGGCTGCGCGCGGGCACCCACCTTTTGCCGCGCGCATTTAGCCCCATGAAACGCCTGTTGCTACTACTCTTGTTATGCTGCGCTGCCCTGGTTTCGGTAGCCCAGTCTTCTGCTACTCTAAAAGATGGTGCCTATCGCCGCAACGGCGTGGTTATGCGCCTGAAAGCGGGAAAGGCCACGCGCCTGCAAGCCCCCCTTACGCTTTCCGACGGCTCTGTTGTCAACCCCTCGGGCACGTTGGTTCGCAAAGACGGCACGCGCCAGCAATTGCCCGAGGGCCAGGCCGTGAACATGCAGGGCGTGGTAGTGAACTTCCGCGACGACATGCGCACGCCGCAGGCAATCGAAAAGCAAAGCGTGCAGGTAACCGGCAGCACCGGCGAAACCCGCGTGATGGTACCCGGCACCCCCATACCAGCTAGCACCGCCCGCCAACTCAAGCAGCTTGAACAGCGCGTGGCGCTATTGCAGCAAGCCACCGATAAGCTCGCCGAGCGCACCGCCCTAGGTGCCGCGGCCGTGCCCAACGGCACCCGCTACGACCAACAGCTCCGCACCCTCGATGCCCAGCTGAAACAGTAACTGCACGATTTTTGCCGACCTCAAAGCCTGCTCCTTAAGCAGGCTTTTTTATTGTCGAGCTTAGGAACCAAAAAAATAATTTACTGTCGGGCACAATACGCGTTGCATTGGAGGCAGCAGAACTCTACATTTGATCAACACGCTTTCCTCACAGGCTCTTCATTTAACTTTTCACGGCAACCTGCACAATATGGCCTAAAGCTCTACGTTCCCCTAACCGTAGCCTTTATGGAAACTATGCAGCCGAGCGATTCCGCGTTGATTTCGCTCTACATTGCCGGCAAGGAAGAAGCCTTCGCCCTGCTCTTGGACAGGCACAAGCGCCGCGTCTTCACCACGATCATGCTGATCGTGAAAGACCCCGTGATTGCCGAAGACTTGGTGCAGGATTCGTTCATTAAAGCGGTGCACACGATGAAGAGCGGTCGGTACAATGAAGAGGGGAAATTTTCGTCGTGGATCTGCCGCATTGCTCACAACCTGGCCATCGACTTTTTCCGTCGCCAGAAGCGTAATCCGCAGCTCAACCTCGATGCCACCGGCCACGCGTTCAACTCGTTGTCGTTGGCCGAAGAAGGTGTAGACGCCTCCATGACCCGCGAGGAAACCTATAGCCATCTTCGGGAGTTGATACAAGAGCTGCCGGCCGCGCAGAAGGAAGTGCTCATCATGCGCCACTACGGCGACATGAGCTTCCAGGAAATTGCCGATGCAACGGGGGTGAGCATCAACACGGCGCTAGGTCGTATGCGCTACGCGCTCATCAACCTGCGGAAGAAAATGGCCGCGCAACCCGTCTTCTATGATCAAAACCTTTACCCACGAGACCCTGCTCCGGTATGTGTACAACGAATTGCCGGCTAAGGAGACCCAAAGTATAGAGCAAGCTCTGCTGCACGACGCCGACCTAGCCGCTCGTTGCGCCGACCTGCTCCAAGCCCAGCGCTACCTCGATGCCCTGCAACACGGGCCGTCGGACCGCGCTGTCGAGAACATTTTGCAGTATTCGCGCACTTTTATGCGCTCGAGCTAAACCGCCTGTGCCCAGAGCAACTATGCCCCGGGCCGAGCGGTTTCGCCGCTTTCTGGCCTATTTCACCAATCACTTTCCGGAGCCCGAAACCGAGCTGCACTACCGCAACCCCTACGAGTTGCTGGTAGCCGTGGTGCTTAGCGCGCAATGCACCGACAAGCGTGTGAACTTGGTTACGCCCCCGCTGTTCGAGCAGTTCCCAACGCCGCAGCACTTGGCTGCTGCCTCGGCCGAGGAGGTGTTTCCGTTTATCCGCAGCGTTTCGTACCCCAACAACAAAGCCAAGCACCTAGCCGGCCTAGGTAAGATGCTGGTAGAAAAGTTTAGCGGCGAAGTACCTGATCGGCTCGAAGATTTGCAGCTGCTGCCGGGCGTAGGGCGCAAAACGGCCAACGTAATCGTGTCGGTTATTTATAACCAGCCCGCCATGGCCGTGGATACCCACGTGTTTCGGGTGGCGCACCGCCTAGGTCTGGTACCCCGCACGGCCACTACCCCGCTGGCAGTAGAGAAGGCGTTGGTAAAGCACACGCCCGAGGAACTCATCCCGAAGGCGCACCATTGGCTGATTCTGCACGGCCGCTACATCTGCGTGGCGCGCAGCCCTAAGTGCATGCAGTGCCCGCTCACCGATTTCTGCAAGTACTACAATGACAAGGTGAAGCCTTCCTTGGAGCCGATTGTAGCGCCGGTTTAACCCGCTGCCCGCTCCAGTACGCGCTGCACTTCGGCAGCTAGCTGCTGGCGGTCGAACAGTTGCTGCGCTACCTGCTGCCCCCGTTGCCCCGCCGCACGTAGCTCAGCTTTGGCACTTAGGGCACGGTGTAAGTGCTCGGCCAAAGCCCTAGGTTGCTCGGCGGGCACGTACCAGCCGCAGCGGTGCTCTTCCACGAACTGTTTGGTCCAGCCCGGGTTGGTTACGACTACAGGCGTACCTACAGCGAGGCTGTCGTAAAACTTGGCTGGCGAGTTGGTGTCGAGTACCGGCAGATGCACAAAGGAAACCACCGACACATCGGCGGCAGCCAGCCATGTGAAAACTTGGTGCCTAGGTTGCGGCGGCACCAGCCGGATAGCAGGACAGCGCGCCGCTGCCTCCCGAATTAGTGGCTCGTAATAGCCATGGCCCATAAACAGCCACACTACATCGGGTTGCAGCCGATGTAGGGCTTCGGCGGTTTGTACCAGCGTGGGTATGTCGTTGGCTCGGCCGAACGTGCCGGCATACAGCACCACCGGCCGGCCAGCTAAGCCATGTTGTTGGCGAAGGCTTGCTACTGCCTCAGGCGTAGCTCGCGCTACTTGGTCGAGGTCGGTCCCGTTGAGAATAGTGCTCAGCTTCTCCTCCCCTAGCCCTAGGCGGCGCACGTAGTCCGTCATGCCCGGCGAGAGGGTGATGATGTGCTGCGCGTGCTCGTAGAGGCGACGCTCGGCGGCGTAGAGCTGGCGCTGAGCCAAACGGTTGCGCACTGCGCCCATTTCAATCGGGAATGTGGGCCACAAGTCTTGCACCTCAAACACCCACGGCACCCGGCGCTGCTGTGCTACTTTGCCGGCTACCCAAGCGGCCGACAGCGGCGTCGAAATACCCCAGATTACATCGGGCCTAGGTATGCGCCGGCCTTGCCGCCACGCATAAGCCATGTACTGCACAAAAGCCCACCCGCGTGCCGCTACGCCCATGCGGTTGTGGTAGGGTATGTCGGCGGCCAGCATCTCTACGCCCTCGGGCAGCCACGGGTACTCGTGCGTCAAGCGCTGCGGCTCCCAGGTGTTGGTGGTGATGAGCGTGACGCGGTGCTGCCGGGCAATGTGCGCCAGCAACGAGTAATGCCGGCTGGTAGCCGGGCAGTCGGGGTTGGTGTGGTACTGGCTAAAAACGGCGATGTGCACTGTGCGGGCGCTCCGAGCTCCAGAATATTTAGGCTAACTCTTGGGCTTGGGCCGGTAGCGCGACTCCGTAAGAATACGCTGCGGATCTTTCATGGCCATTAGCTGCGGCAACGTAACGTTGGGGTGCTCGGCCATGTACTTGCGCACAATTTGCCACCCCACCCACAAGCCCACACGGCCCGGGCATGTTTTGTCGATTTCCGGAATATTGGGCCGCTCGCCTACGTACTTCTGAATCTGGAAAGGCGAAGTGTTATAGAGCAAATTCTTCTGCAAGAAGTGTCCCCAGATTTTAGCCTCGTTGAAGTTTACGTTCTGCAGGTCTTTGCCCGGGAAGCCAATCAGCAACGAATCGTCGGTGCAGGGCAGCACTTTTTCGGCGAAGTAGAGCGCCTTTCCGCCCTGTATCATCTCGCCAAGCATGGTGTTGTTGGTAAGCTCCTTCTTATTGTACTTGCTCGAAATAGCCAGGGCTACGGTGGGCATTACGTACTCGGAGCGGTAGCGGCGCAGGATGTAGTTGGGCACGTTGGGCCGGTACACCGCCTTCGGCCCTACAAAGAAATCGGTGCTGATAACCAACAAGCTGTCGTTGGCAAAAACGTCTTGGCTGAGGCCACTCACGAATGTCTTAGCCTGCGGCACCTTGAAATCGGGAAAGTAATAGCGCACATGCTGAAACATGCGCTGCAAATTGCCCTGCCACTGTTCGGTGTTCCGGAAAGTAGTGTCGGCCTGTTGCCCTAGCTTCTGCAACCCAGGGTTGGTGGCGAGGCGCACCAAGGCTTGCTGCAGAATAGCATCTGACGGGTATTGTCGCCGCTGCAAAAAGTGACGCGCAAAAACCGGGTTGCGGTCCAAAAACTGCTTGGCGTCGGCAGGCGTCCGAACTTGAAAAAACTGTTTTTCGAGCCGATCGAGTTGCACTGGGGCGGCTACGCGGGCCACTTCCGGCGACATCTCGCACTTTTCATCCCGGTTACAACCAACCGAAAACAGCAGCGTGGTAGCCAACACCGAGGTGCTCAGCCAAAGGCGCAAACGCGGAAAGGGCATGATGGGTAGCAGGGGGACTGATATATTTAGGGCGAAATTAGACAAAACGCCGGGCCAACGCGCCCGGTTGGCTGTAGCAACGCGCTATGGCTGCTAAGCGTGTCATCTTCTATGAAAAAAACGATGTTGGCGCTGGCCCTGCTTTTGGGCGGCGTAGCTACTAAAGCCTCAGCCCAAGTAGAAATTGGTCTGAAAGTATCTCCCTCCATCACCAGCCTGCGCGTTAGCTCGCCAGCGGAGCGCAATTTTCAGAGCGACGGTAGCCGGGCAGGTATCGGCGGCGGAATAATTGTCGATTACTTTTTCGGCGAAAACTACGCCTTCAGTACCGGACTGAATCTCACGTTTAAGGGTGGCAACGTACGCTACCTAACCGAAAACTCGCCCTCCGACAACGGCCTCTCTACGCAAAAGCAAAAGATCGGTCTGCAGTACCTCGAAATTCCGCTTACGCTGAAGCTGTTCACCAACGAAATTGCCACCGATACCAAGCTCTACTTCCAGGTAGGCGGCACGGCCAATGCCCGCGTAGCGTCTCGCATCAACGGCAACAAGTTCTACACCGACCCCTCTACTGGTAACGAGACCAAAGCATCGAGCCACTTTATTGTGCCCGATGCTGCGCTGCTTGGCGGCCTAGGTGTGGAGTACCAGGTGGGCCAGAGCACCAAGGTCTTCGCCGGGGTGTCGTACCACCGGGGCTTGTTCAACATCGAGCGGTATTTCGATAACACCCGCAAACTCAAGGACGTTAGCTTCAAGAACAACGAAGTTGCTCTCGACCTAGGTTTGAAGTTCTAGGTATAGCTGCCACGGAAAACACCAACGCCCGCCGTTCTGCACTCAAGAACGGCGGGCGTTGGTGTTTTAGGCTTAGGAACAAGGACCTAGGCCTTAGTCATCGGTTTCGTCATCGCGGTCTTGCAGGCTGTTCAGCTCGGCTGCGCGGCTGTGCAGCTCAATGTCCTCGCCGCGCTCGTCCTGAATACGGTAGTCGGTGAGGCCAAGACTGGTGTCTTTTACCACCTTCACCCACTTGTAGTATTTCAGATACCACTTCATTTGCTTGCTTACCAACCCTTTGGTGTAGTAAGCGTGCAAGAAGGGGTGCACGTACAAGGTAAGTCCGGCGTGGTTCTGGTTCACCAGCAGCTCATCGATGCTGAGGTCGATTTCGTCGGTAACCAGAATAGAGGCGGTAATCTTACCCGTACCGCCGCAGGTGGGGCACACTTCGGTGGTAATAATGTTTTGCTCGGGCCGCACGCGTTGCCGCGTAATCTGCATCAGCCCAAACTTGGTGATGGGCAGAATGGTGAATTTGGCCCGGTCGCGCGCCATGATTTGCTGCACAGTGTCCTCCACCTTTTTGCGGCTCTCGCCGGAGCGCATATCGATGAAGTCGACCACTACAATGCCTCCCATGTCGCGCAAACGCAGCTGGCGGGCTACTTCCTTGGCAGCAGCTAGGTTTACCATCAGGGCAGTAGCCTCCTGGTCGCTTTGCTGGTTGCTCTTGTTGCCCGAGTTCACGTCGATAACGTGCAGTGCCTCGGTATGCTCGATAACGAGATAGCCCCCGCCCGGTACCGTAACGGTTTTGCCGAAGAGGGTTTTGAGCTGCTTTTCGATGTCGAATTGCTCAAAAATCTTCGTCTTGCCCGAGTACAGCTTCAGCAGATCTACCTTGTCGGGGGCAATTTGCTGCAGGTAGTTGCGCAACTCGTCGAACAGTTCCTGCGAATCGACGTGAATAGCGTCGAACGAGTCGCTGAGCATGTCGCGCAGCATCGACGACGTACGGCCCAGCTCGCCGAGCACCTTGTCGTTGGGTTTGGCGTTGCGCAAATTTTGGTAGAGCTGCTCCCACATGGCCACCATGTTGGTCATGTCGCGGTCGAGCTCGGCCACGTCGCGGCCTTCGGCAACGGTGCGTATAATCACGCCGAAGCCATCGGGCTTAATGGAAGCAATAAGGCGTTTAAGCCGTTCGCGCTCGGCCCGGCTCACAATCTTCTTCGAAACCGAGATGGTGTCGGAGAAGGGCATGAGCACGAGGTAGCGCCCGGCCATGGATAAGTCGGAGGAAAGGCGCGGACCCTTCGTCGAAATCGGCTCCTTCACAATCTGAACCAGCAGCTGCTGGCCCTTCTTGACGATGTCGGCCATCTTGCCGACTTTCTCGAGGGCAGCATCGCGTGGGAAGCCCTTGAGGTGCGCCACCGGCGCTTTGCCGGAGTGCACCAAGCGCGTCCACTTGGCCAGGGTTTGGAATTGCTCGCCTAGGTCGCCGTAATGCAGAAAGGCGTCCTTCTGATACCCGATATCAATAAACGCGGCGTTCAGGCCGGGCATTACTTTCTTGACGGTGCCCAGAAAGATGTCGCCTACCGCGTAGTTGGTGTCGTTGCGGTCGAAGTGATACTCGATCAGCCGCTTGTCCTGAAGCAGGGCAATCCGCTCGCCTTCCTGAGTCGAATTAATGATTAACTCGTTACTCAATGGAGTTCGGGGTTAGCCGGCTGTCCGGAGTGCTTGCAGTAGCGTTGCACCGTGCATAAGCCAAGAAGGGAAGCCAGCGCACGAGCACCAGCTTCCCCCTTATCTAGTTCCACGGGGAGAACGTAACCACAAAGCCACGCCCGGGAGTCGGCGGGGTGAAACATAGGGCGCGGCGTGGCCTTACGGCCGCGCAGGCGCCCAGCAAACCCCCGCGGGCTTACTTCTTCTTATGACGGTTCTTGCGCAGGCGCTTCTTCCGCTTGTGGGTGGCAATCTTGTGACGCTTTCTCTTTTTACCGCAGGGCATGAGATTTATGGTTTAAGGTTAAGTGGTTGATTTCGAAAGTAGTTTGCACTACAATTTCTGTAGTTCTTCGTTCACTGAAGTCAGCAAACCAGGATCATTGCTGATACTTTTTGCCTTCAGAAATGCTTGCCGGGCCGCCTCCTTTTTACCGGATTGTGCCAAGGATACGCCCAAGTAGAACAAACCGTTCACATTCTTGGGGTTTACCTTCACCAGCTCTTGGAATCGCTCTACCGCCTTTTCGGGCTGGTTGCTTTGCAGCGACAGAATACCCAGGTTGTAAAGTGCCTTTTCGTTCTTCGGGTCGGCCGCTAGCACCTCGCGCAGCATCATGATGCCCTGCACGGGGTTTTCGCTAGCCATCAGTGCCATCCCTAGGTTTGTCTTGGCGTCTAAGTTCTGAGGGTTCTGCTTCAGGACCTTCTCGTAGAGCTCGCGGGCTTTTCCACCTAGCATTTTGGCGCGCTCTTCGGTAGCAGCAAAGCTGTACGCTTCGAAGTACTGATCGGCAGCGCGCTTCCAGGCTTGCTCGCCGGGCTTAGCTTGGGCAACCTGCTCGTAGTAGTAACCGGCACTGTCGAAGCGCTGTACCGATTGGTACTGCTTGGCCAGATCGGTTGCTACTGTAAGCTTAGCAGCGCCTTGTGCCGTACGATAACGAGCAACAAGCGTGTTCAGGCCCTTACGCTGCTCGGCCGAAGCCATGGTATGCGGCTGTTGAGCCGTAACACCTTGGCTGGCTGGCACGGGCCCCGAGGAAGCCTCGGTTTTGGATCCGTTGGTATTGGGGCCACCGCCATTGGGGGCGCTGGTGGCCGCCGCATCGCGGGCAGCTTCGCCTTTGCCCTCCTTGGGCTTCACCACACCTTTGGGCAGCAAAAACAACCCTACTACCACTGCGGCAGCCAGGATGAGAATGAGCAGTTGGGGCGAAAAAGAAGAGCGGCCGTTAGCCATAAGCAGAAGAAAAAGGCGGCCGCCGGGCTGCTGCTTTCGGGGCAGACCAGCTCGGCGGCGCCGGCAAGTTTACGAAGAACCGAGCGGTTTTAAGCCTTAGGCCTGTACCGGCTGCTCTTTTACCTTCTTGCTGTTTTTGATTTTGCTGATGAAGGTCTTCGACGGCTTGAAGCTTGGGATGAAGTGCTCGTCGATGATGATCGAAGTATTTTTCGAAATGTTACGGGCTACTTTCCGGGCCCGCTTCTTGTTTACGAAGCTACCGAAGCCACGCACGTAGATGTTGTTGCCGTTGGCCATCGAATCCTTCACCACTTTGAAGAAAGCCTCAACGGTTGCAGACACGTCGGTTTTCTCAATGCCGGTCTTCTCGGCAATCTCGGCAATTACTTCTGCTTTGGTCACTGTATTAGGAACCTGAAAAGTGAAAAAAAGAATAGGCAAAAAGCTGTTAAAAACCCGTAAGCCCTTGCCCGGTAGGCATTTCGGGCCACAAAGGTAGTCCCGTTTTTTGGTTTTACAAATGCAATTGCCAAATACCGTGAATACTGGTAATTATTGGCAATATATTAATAATCAGCACGTTGATCAACATTTCGCCGCATCAAGCTCATCCGTTTTTTGCGCAGGCATTATTGGACTGGTACCCGCGCCACCGCCGCGACTTACCCTGGCGCCACACCCAAGATCCGTATGCTATATGGCTGTCGGAGATAATCTTGCAGCAAACCCGTGTGCAGCAAGGGCTTCCGTATTACGAGCGTTTCTTGGCTGCATACCCCACCGTGCACGACTTGGCCGCCGCTCCCGAGCAGGAAGTGCTGCGGCTGTGGCAAGGGCTTGGATATTACTCCCGTGCTCGTAATATGCGCACCACAGCTCAGCAGGTCGTAAATGAGTATGGCGGGCAGTTTCCTTCGCGCTACGCCGAGTTAGTGAAACTGCGCGGTATTGGCCCCTACACGGCAGCGGCAATTGCCTCGTTTGCTTTCGGCGAGCGGGTGGCCGTGCTCGACGGCAACGTGTACCGCGTGTTAGCGCGGGTTTTTGGCCTCACTACCGACATTGCCCAGCCATCGGCTCGCAAGGAGTTTCAGCACTTGGCCGATCAGCTGATTTCCGTGGAAGAGCCTGGCGACTATAACCAAGCCATTATGGAGTTTGGCGCCATACAGTGTACGCCAGTTAATCCCGATTGTCTTTTCTGTCCCGTGCGTGAGCAGTGCTTTGCGTTTCAGCACGGCATGGTGCAGCAGCTGCCCGTGAAGAGCAAAGCCAAGGCAGGCCGCACGCGCTACTTCCATTACCTAGTGCTGCGCCACGGTGAGCGGGTGTACCTGCGCAAGCGCACGGGCAAGGACATTTGGCACAGCCTGTACGATTTCTACCTGACCGAAACACCTGAGGCCGCTTTGCCGCCGCAAGCCTTACTTGCCGAACTCGAAGCCCTAGGTGCCCAAATGGCCACCGATCGGGTAAGCGAACCGGC
Source organism: Solirubrum puertoriconensis (assembly GCF_001483135.1). Taxonomy (GTDB): domain Bacteria; phylum Bacteroidota; class Bacteroidia; order Cytophagales; family Hymenobacteraceae; genus Solirubrum; species Solirubrum puertoriconensis. Next base: position 637,157 of record NZ_LNAL01000008.1, on the reverse strand, counting down.
TGCCGCATTGCGGCACGCACTCAGCCACCAGAAAGTTGAAGCGCGCTTTCATGAGCTGTGGCTGGATGCTCCGCTCTCCGATGAAGTAATGAAGCAGACGGGCTTAGCGGCTTATATGGCTGCTGAAATGAACGAGCTGCCCAAACCGGTGATTATTTCCAATTACTTAAGCCAGAAAGGCATTCTTATTAGCTAAAACCATTTGCTTTTTAGCTAATAATTTTAGATATTGTAATACAATTAGCACTTGCTGATTGCTCTTTCAACAAGACACACAGAAGATTATGTCGAGCGTAAACAAAGTTATCCTGATCGGCCACTTAGGTACCGACCCCGAAGTGCGCCACCTCGAAGGCGGCAGCACGGTAGCGCAGTTCCGCTTGGCTACCAACGAATTTTATAAGGACAAGCAGGGCAACCGTGTAGAGCGCACCGAGTGGCACAACGTGGTAGCCTGGCGCGGCCTGGCCGAAACGGTGGAGAAATACATCAAGAAGGGCCAGCAGGTGTACGTGGAAGGCAAAATCCGCACGCGTCAGTACCAAGACAAAGACCAGCAGACGCGCTACGTCACCGAAATCGTGGCCGACGAAATCACGATGCTGGGTGGCGGCGGGCGTAGCCACGGTGAGCAGCAGGGCAACCAGGCTGCCAGTCAAGCCAACAACGCGACTGCCGAGCCCAATACTTTTCGCCAAGAGCCGGAACTGAACGAACTGCCGTTTTAAGCTTGCTGTTCAGTGGCATAGGCCGCCCCAGTCATGCGTTGGCTGGGGCGGTTTGCGTTTCTGCTACGCGGGGCCAGAGCGTTGCTCTAAGTATGTTTAGCTCCCATTGGCTGCATAGCGTCTATACACCTAGGCCGTACTCCGCCCTACTTCGCGTAATTTTGGTTTATCACCTTCTTTCCTGCTGCCTGTGCTCCGCTCCTTCTGCGCGCTGCTAACCGCCAGTTTGCTGCTTTCGGGCTGCAACGCTGCCCCCGATTACACGCCCAAGCCCAAAGGCTACAACCGCATCGATTTGCCGCCGCACGCCTACCAGCAGCTGCCGGCTGGCCATCCGTACCGGTTCGAGTACTCGAAGCACGCCCGCATTCTGCGCGATTCGTCGTACTTGGCCCAGCCGCACTGGATCAACGTGAATTATCCCGCGTTGCACGCCAATGTGCAGATTACCTACACCAACATCCAGAACAACCCGAAGCTTTTCAACAAGATGCTGGAGGATGCGCGCAAGCTCACGGGCAAGCACCAAATTAAGGCGTCGGCTATAGAGGAAAACATGCTGCAAACGCCGGATGGCAAGAAGGTAACCGTGTTCGAACTGAGCGGCGAAGTGCCAAGCCAGTTTCAGTTCTACACCACCGACTCCACGAAGCATTTTTTCCGCGGAGCGCTGTATTTCCGCACGGCCGTGGCCAACGATTCACTGGCCCCGGTTATTGACTATGTGAAAGAGGACATCGTACACCTCGTCAATACGCTGAAGTACCAGTAGCCGGGCCTCCTATCTGCTAACCACTGTTATCCACCTAGGGCCCTGCCCATAGCCACTCGCCTGCTGCTGGCAGCTGAATGACTGCATGAGCAACTTCTTCAACACCAAAATTGCCCTGCTCCGCGGTATGGATACGCGGCGGGCCGACGTGCTGGCCAAAGAGCTGAACCTGTTCACGTACGGCGACTTGGTGCAGCATTATCCCTTCCGTTACCTCGACCGCACGCAGTTCTACAACGTGTGCGACCTGCACGACGACCTGCCCATGGTGCAGGTAAAGGCTACCGTGCGCACCAAGGAGTTACTGGGCGAAGGCCGCAAGCAGCGCCTTGTGGCCAAGGCGCAGGATGCCAGCGGCGAGGTGGAGCTGGTGTGGTTTAAGGGCGTGAAGTGGTTTGAGAAGTGGCTTAAAAACCACCAAGAGTACATTGTTTTCGGCAAGCCGACGCTATTTAATGGCAAGCCGCAGATGGCGCACCCCGAGTTGGAAGAAGTATCGGAGGTGAAGCCGGGCACGTCGTTCCTGCAGCCAGTGTATTCCAGCACCGACAAGCTGCGCAACTTCAACCTCGACACCAAGGGCCTCAGCAAGCTGATGGCGCAGGTGCTGAAACTGGCGGCACCGCACTTCCACGAAACGCTTTCGACCGAACTGATTCAGCGCTACGCGCTGATGCCCAAGGCCGAGGCCATGCAGCAGATTCACTTTCCGCAGAGCGCCGATTTGCTGCAGGCCGCCCGTTTCCGGCTAAAGTTTGAAGAGCTGTTCTACATTCAGCTGAAGCTGCTGCGCCAAAAAACGGAGCGCAAAGTGGAGCTGGCGGGGCAAATCTTCGACAAGGTGCCCACGCTCACGCACTTCTATAAAAACGTGCTGCCCTTCGACCTGACGATGGCGCAGAAGCGGGTTATCCACGATATCTACAAGGATTTCACGGCCGGCAAGCAGATGAACCGCCTGCTGCAGGGCGACGTGGGCTCGGGCAAAACCATTGTGGCGTTCATCTCGATGCTGATTGCCGCCGACAACGGTGCGCAGTCGTGCATGATGGCGCCTACTGAAATCCTAGCCGACCAGCACTACGAGGGCCTGAAAAAGTTTGCCGACATGCTCGGCATCAAGATCGGCAAGCTCACGGGCAGTACCCGCACCTCGGAGCGCCGTGTGCTGCACGAGCAGTTGCGCTCGGGCGAACTGCACATGCTGGTGGGCACCCACGCCCTGCTCGAAGACGTGGTGCAGTTCCGGAACCTAGGGCTCACGATTATGGACGAGCAGCACCGCTTTGGCGTAGCGCAACGCTCGAAACTCTGGCAAAAGAACCCGCACGTAATCCCGCACGTGCTGGTGATGACGGCCACGCCCATACCCCGCACGCTGGCCATGACACTCTACGGCGACCTGGACGTGTCGGTAATTGACGAGCTGCCGGCCGGCCGCAAGCCCATCGTTACGGTGCACCGCTTCGACTCGAACCGGTTGAAGGTGTTTGAGTTTATGCGCCAGCAAATTCGGCTGGGTCGGCAGTGCTACGTGGTGTACCCGCTGATTGAGGAGAGCGAAAGTATGGCCGAGTACAAAGACCTGACCGACGGCTACGAGAGCATTACGCGTGCTTTCCCAGAGTACAAGGTGAGCATTGTGCACGGCCGCATGAGCGCTGCCGACAAGGATTACGAAATGCAGCGCTTCCTGCGCAACGAAACCCAGATAATGGTGGCTACCACCGTAATCGAGGTAGGCGTGAACGTGCCTAATGCCTCGGTGATGGTGATTGAGTCGGCTGAGCGATTTGGCCTCTCGCAACTGCACCAGCTGCGCGGCCGCGTGGGCCGGGGTGCCGATCAGAGCTACTGCATTCTGATGTCGGGCTACAAGCTCAGCAAGGATTCGCGCACCCGCCTCGAAACTATGGTACGCACCAACAACGGTTTCGAAATTGCCGACATCGACCTGAAGCTGCGCGGCCCCGGCGACCTGATGGGCACCCAACAAAGTGGTGTACTCGATTTGCTAGTGGCCGACTTAGCGAAGGATGGCAAAATACTGACGGAGTCGCGGGCTGCAGCGCAGGAGCTGCTGAACGACGACCCCAACTTAGCCAAACCCGAAAACCAGAACATCCGCCGCCATATCGAGTCGTTGCCGGCTACAGCGGTGAACTGGAGCCGCATCAGCTAACGGGTAGCTGCACGGAATGGGCATAAAAAAACGGCTACAAGAGCCGTTTTGCAGTGCTAGTTCATCGAGACGGTTGTCGCTCGAACGGGAGCGTTGCTCGCCTGTGCTTGCGTATAACTTGCTTGGCGAGCGAAGAACGATTGCAACGGGCTCGTTTGCTCCGTAACAGGAGGCTTAATAGCGACGGGTGTGCTAGCTCGCTCTTTAACGAGCTTCCCTAGGATAACTAAGGTTAGCAGAACAACGAATTGTAAAAAGGACTTCATGTGAGCAATAGACAGGTGGAGGAGAGCAGCCCTCTGCAAAATTTGGGCCCAAAAGTTGGCCAAGCCCGGCTGACTTAGCTGTTGAGTGCCCAGAGGTAAGCTTTTAGCGCAGATCGGTTTGGCAGACTGATCTGGTTATTGGCCGCGCAAAATTAAGCCTTGCATCTGGGTAATCCTAGGTGGCTCAAACGTTTAAGAGGGTAAGAGGTAACGAAAAGCAGGTTAAGAAAAAGTGAACAACTGATTTCTACCGTTCGGTAGCGGGGCATGTACGGGAGCGGCCCGCAGAATGATACCTTTGAGAAGGAACTTTTTTTAGTCTTACCCACAAGCCTCTTTAAACCAATTAATTCCGTGCGCTTTTCTTTTTTTCACCTTTCGGCCGCTGTGTTGGTAGCTGGCCTTTGCCTGAACGGGCCCACTGCCGAAGCGCAACGCGTGCGTTCTACCCCGTTTGCTTACGTACCCGAACATACCGAGGACCCATACAACCAGCGCGTGCACGTGAAAACGCTGCCCGTTGCGGGTAGCAAGGACTTTATCATCCTGAGCCACCGCTCGGCCTCGGAGTACGCCGTGGAGCGCTACGATGCCGACCTGAAGAAAGTGTGGGCAGCTGCTGTGCCGGTAGCCGCTGGCGAAAGCCTTGAGGCCTTTGCCCGCAACGATCAGCAAGCTTTGGTGGTGGTGCACCACAAGGATGAAACTGGCCAGCACCTACTTGTGCAGCCCATCGACTTGAAAACGGGTCAGAAGCTCACGGCCAAGAAAGTAGCCGAAGGCGGCCCGCGCGAACGGCGCCCCGGCATCAGCATCTCGCCCGATGGCACGCAAGTGGTTGCCTTCCGCTACGTAACGCGCGAAGAACAAATTAAGGCCCTGAATGCCGTACACTACGACCGCCAGCTGAACAAGCTGAAAGACCGCAGCTACGATTTTGCGGCCCTAGGTTCGTTTTTCTCCCCTACCGTGTATGTGGCCAACGACGGCACGCAGTACGTGGCCCTCATCAGCGACAACAACCAAAAGCTGACGGTGCGCCGCTACGTAGATGCCGAGCCCGACGTGAAGGTGATGTCGGTAGCGGTAGGCGGCACGTTTGGCGGCAAAAAGGTAACCGTGCGCGATACCCAATGGCGCCTGCTCGATGGCAAGACGCTGTACGGCGCCGCCATTTGCGCCGATTACAACTCGGGCGACTACTACAGCCTGAAGCTGGTGAAGTTTGACTTCGCCAACACCGATATGAAGTTCGCGCCGGAGTTTAAGTTCACACCCGAATACCTAACCGAGGTAAACAAAGCTACTGGCGGCTCGGCCAAGCGCCTCGACGACGTGTACATCTCCGACGTGCTGCGCACCGACGACCAGAACGTGGTAGTAGTTGCTGAGAAGAAGGCCGAAGAAGGCGAAAACGCTCCGGTGCACGCCCGCGAGCTGCACTTGTTCGGTTACAATGAGTTTCAGTCGCCCACGTGGCAAAAGGTAGTGGCCAAGCACCAGGTAGCACCGGCTTCGGAAAGCTTCACGGGCATTGGCTACCGCGCCACCACCATTGGCAACGAAGTGAGTATTGTAACGATGGAAAAGCTGCAGAACAAGTCGGACCTGTTCGGACGCAAAGTAGCCACCGCTACCGGCGTGGTATCGGCCCCGAAAGCTCTAGGCCTGAACGTAGCCAACGACCAGCAACTGGCTTACGTGAAGGACTTTACCGCCTGGCTCGACGACAAGACGATGGTAGTGGTAACGCGCCCCAACAAGAAATCGGCTGCTCTTCAGCTCAACAAAATCGTGCTGAAGTAAATGCTCGATTTTTACCTGTTGGATGATGCCGCACCTAGGCCTAGCCCGGCCCGTTTAGCCGAGTTGCCCAAGGCTGGCCAGCTGTCGGCTGAGGACTTTACCGACTTGCAGGAGCAGCGCATCATCGAAAAGCGCTTGGATTACTGGCAGGATTTCCGCTGGAGCAACGGCATCGTGAACATGAAGCTGCAAATGTTGCTGCACCGGCACCCGCAGCTTTCGCCTGCCTCTCTGCAAGCCGATACTCCGGCACAACGTCTGTTTCTGCTGCTGCTGAATGCCTCGGCGGCCCACACCGGCCTCCTGGCCATAGGGCACGACGACCACGCCTAGGTTACCCGAAGCGCCCACAACAAAAAACCGCCGCTCCAAGCCGGAGCGGCGGTTTTTCAGTTTTCCCCCATCGGGAAATACCCCTGCCGTTTCCCCGCGGCAGGGATGCTTGCGTGCTTAGTACACGTAGTCGTTGGCCTCGATCAGCGGCGCAGCAATGCGGCGACGAGCCTCCTTGGTGTTGAACAGCTCGGCTTTGGTGAAGCGCTTTAGACCTAGGGCCAGCAGGCGCTGCTCGTCGCCTTCGGCCATGGCGGCAATGGCGTCTTTGCCCGACTTGTTCACTAAGTCTACGGTGTCGGCCAGGTACACGCGGGCAATGTCGATCTGCGGACCTAGAGCGTCTTCGCCTTTCAGGCTCACTTCTTTCTCAACGCGCAGTAGCGTGCTTTCGGCAGTGTACACCTTAATGGCCATATCGGCGATATTCATCAGTACTTCCTGCTCTTTGGCGAGCGAGTTCATATACTTCTGCACAGCCGTGCCAGCTACCATCAGAATGGCCTTCTTCAGGTTCTTGATGGTTTTGTATTCCTTGCTGAACAAGCCGGTTTCTTCTTCGCCGCCGAAGTCCGGAATAGCCATCAGCTCTTGCTGTACAGCCATAGCCGGGCCCATCAGGTCAAGCTCGCCTTTCATGGCCTTCTTCAGAATCATGTCAACCGAAAGCATGCGGTTGATTTCGTTAGTTCCTTCGAACAGGCGGTTGATGCGCGAGTCGCGGTAAGCGCGGTCCATGGGGTAGTCGGCCGAGAAGCCGTAGCCACCGTAGATCTGCACGCCCTCGTCCACTACGTAGTCGAGTACTTCCGAGCCTTCTACTTTCAGGATGGCGCACTCCACGGCAAACTCGCGGGCGGCGCCCAGCAGGGCTTCGTTGTGGCCTTGGCCTTGCGCCTGCAGCTCCTGCTCTTTGCGGTAGATGTCCATGCCCGCACGGTAAATAGCCGACTCCACAGCATAGATGCGGATGGCTTGCTGGGCAATCTTCTGGCGGATGGCGCCGAACTTGGCAATCGGCAGCTTAAACTGCTGACGCTCGTTGGCGTACTTCACGCTCAGGCCAGCCACGCGCTTAGCAGCACCTAGGCAAGCCGCGGCCAGCTTAATGCGGCCGATGTTCAGGATGTTGAAGGCGATGAGGTGGCCTTTGCCGATTTCGCCCAAGATGTTCTCCTTAGGCACGACGCAGTCGGAAAGGAACACCTGACGGGTTGACGAGCCTTTGATGCCCATCTTGTGCTCTTCGTTGCCGAAGCTGAGGCCGGGCGTGCCGCGCTCCACAATGAAGCCGGTGAACTTGTCGCCATCCACCTGGGCGAAGACGATGAACACGTCGGCGAAGCCGGCGTTGGTAATCCACATCTTCTGGCCGTTCAGCACGTAGCCGTTGCCATCCTCCGTCAGCACGGCCTTGGTTTTAGCACCTAGGGCGTCGGAGCCCGAGCCTGGCTCGGTGAGGCAGTAAGCAGCGAACTTGGCGCCGCTGGTCAGGTCCGGAATGTATTTGGCCTTTTGCTCCTCGGTACCGAAGTACAGGATGGGCAGCATGCCGATACCGGTGTGGGCCGCAAAAGCAACCGGGAACGAGTGGCCACCGCCTACGCCCTCGGTAACGAGCAGCGAGGTGTTGAAGTCCATGTCGTAGCCGCCGTACTCCGCTGGAATGCTTACGCCAAACAAGCCCAGTTCGCCAGCCTTGCGCATCAGGTCTGCCATCAGGCCTTCCTCGTGGTTGTCGAGGCGGTCGAGCAGCGGGTGCACTTCGTTTACCACGAAGTCCAAACAGGTCTGGTACATCATGCGCTGCTCCTCCGAGAAGTCAGCAGGCGTAAAAACGGATTGAGCGTCGGTTTCCTTGATGATGAACTCGCCGCCCTTGGTGGTTTGCTGGGTTACTTCCATGGCCGTGGGAATGTTGAGGAGGTGTCTAAACTGTTAGGCTTGCCGACTATTTCGAGCCGACAAGGGCCAGCTAGTGCTTGTACCGAAAGGTAATAAAAAATGTTATGCGTGCCGACTACTTTGGGTAAAGAAAACCCGGAAAGACCGGGTTTTCTGTTTGTTACCTCATATTAAGAACAGGCACGCGTATGCTTCAGTTCTGAAACTCAGCGAGTTTTTATGCTTGCTTTTGAACGTCATGCTTCGGCAAGCTCAGCAGGACGTTATTTCTTACTACTTCAGCAGCTCATAGATACCGGCTACGCCCTGGCCGCCACCTACGCAGGCGGTTACCATGCCGTACTTCTTGCCGGTGCGACGCAGCTCGTCGAACAGCTGAATCGAGAGCTTGGCGCCCGAGCAGCCCAGCGGGTGACCTAGGGCAATGGCGCCGCCGTTCACGTTCAGCTTATCGGGGTTGATGCCCAGCTCGCGCACTACCGCAATCGACTGCGAAGCGAAAGCCTCGTTCAGCTCGATGAGGTCGATATCGTCGAGCTTCATGCCGGCTTGCTTCAGTGCCTTCGGCACGGCCTTGATCGGGCCCATACCCATGATGCGCGGGTCAACGCCTTCGGCAGCGTAGTTGATGAGGCGAGCTACCGGCTCCAGGTTCAATTCCTTCACCATGCGCTCTGACATTACGATGACGAAAGCCGCACCGTCGGAAGTCTGCGAGGAGTTGCCGGCGGTTACGGTGCCGTTCTGAGCAAACACCGGCCGCAAACGCCCTAGGGCTTCTACCGAGGTGTCGGCGCGGGGGCCTTCATCGATATCTACTACGTAGGTGCGCTTCTTCTTTTTGCCGGTGGCTTGGTCGAGGTAGGTTTCTTCTACCGTAACTGGTACAATCTGGTCCTTGAAGCGGCCTTCCTTAATGGCGCGAATGGCTTTCTGGTGCGAGTTGTAGCTGAACTCGTCCTGATCTTCGCGCGATATTTTATAGTCCTGCGCCACAGCTTCGGCCGTGAGGCCCATGCCGAGGTAGTAGTCGGGGTGCTTTTGGGCGAGGTTGTAGTTCGGCACGGTCTTCCAGCCCACGGTGGGCACCAAGCTCATGCTTTCGGTACCGCCCGCAATAATGCAGTCGGCCATGCCGGCCTTGATTTTGCCCACGGCCATGGCAATGGTTTCCACGCCCGAGCCGCAGTAGCGGTTCACGATGAGGCCAGGTACGTTGATCGGTAGGGCCAGCAGCGAAATCAAACGGCCCATTTGTAGGCCTTGCTCGGCTTCGGGCACGGCGTTGCCCACCAGCACGTCGTCGACGCGGGTTGGGTCGAGGGCCGGTACCGAGGCCATCAGGTGCTTGATTACCTCGGCGGCCAAGTCGTCGGGGCGGGTGAAGCGGAAACCACCGCGGGGGGCTTTGCCCACGGCCGTGCGGTAACCAGCTACGATATATGCTTCCATGTTGATAAAGTCTTGAAAGAAGGTAGAGGTTAGACTAATGCTAGTTCTAGTTCTCCTCCTCAGATGAGGAGGGGTTAGGGGTGGTTGACCTCTGATTGAAGAACAACTAGAGCTAGTTTTTAGATCTAATTCTTCAACCACCCCTAGCCCCACCTCATCTAAGGAGGAGAACTAGTTCTTAAGCGTTAGTTGCGCAGCGGCTTGCCCGTCGTGAGAATCGACTGAATTCTTTCCAAAGTCTTCCGCTCGCCGGTGAGGCTTAGGAAAGCTTCGCGCTCCAAATCCAGCAGGTACTGCTCGCTTACTTCGGTGTGGGCGCTCAGGTCGCCGCCACACATTACGTAGGCCAGTTTCTCGGCAATCTTCTGATCGTGGGCCGAAATGTAGTTGCCCTCCTTCATGGCGTATACCCCGGTGAGGAACATACCTAGGGCGTTTTTGCCGTGCACCTTGATGTTGGTTTTCTGCGTGGGCATGGTGTAGCCCGCATCGGCCAGATCGATGGCAGCCTGCTTGGCCTCCATGATGGCGCGGTTGCTGTTCACCACTACCTCGTCGCCGCGGCGCAGGAAGCCTAGGTCGAATGCCTCTTGAGCCGAGGTAGATACCTTGGCCATCGAGATGGTCACGAAGGTGTTGCGCAGCAGGTTCAGTTCTGGCTCGCCCTCTTCGTACTTAGCCGCCGTGCGCAGCACCATTTCTTTGGTGCCACCGCCGGCCGGAATCAGGCCTACGCCAAATTCCACCAAGCCCATGTAGGTTTCGGCCGATGCAATTACCCGGTCGCAGTGCAGGTTCAGCTCGCAACCGCCGCCCAGCGTGAGGCCGTGCGGCACGCCCACTACCGGAATGCTGCTGTAGCGCATCCGCATCATGGCCTGCTGAAACTGGGCAATCATCATGTTAATCTCGTCGTAGTCCTGCTCCAGGGCGTACATGTACACCAGGCCCAGGTTGGCACCCGCCGAGAAATTGGGCGCATCGTTGCCTACTACAAGGCCGCGAAAGTTCTTTTCGGCCAGTTCCACGCCTTTCAGCAAGCCCTGAATCACGTCGGTGCCGAGGGTGTTCATCTTGGAGTGGAACTCCACGTTCAGGATGCCGTCGCCGAGGTCAATTACTGAAGCACCGGAGTTCTTCCACAGCACCTTGCCCGAAGCACGCAGGTTGTCGAGGATGATGAAGTTCTCGACGCCCGGAATGGCTTTGTAGCCCTTCGTTTCGGCATCGTAGTACTGCTTCACGCCGCCTTCTACTTTGTAGAACGTAGTGTTGCCGGCGGCTAGCATGTCCTCTACCCATGGGGCGAGCTGCTTGCCGTTGGCCTTCACCAGCTCTGCACCGGCCTGCACACCTAGGGCATCCCAGGTTTCGAAGGGGCCCATTTCCCAGCCGAAGCCGGCGCGCAGGGCGTCGTCGATTTTGTACAGGGCGTCGGTGATTTCCGGAATGCGGTTCGACACGTAGGCGAACCGCCCAGCAAACGACTGGCGGTAGAACTCGCCGGCTTTGTCTTTGCCCGCAGCCAGCACCTTAAAGCGGTCGGCTAGCTTATCAATGGCCTTGGTGGTTTCCAGGGTGGCAAACTTCACCTTGGCGCTGGGCTTGTACTCCAGCGTGCTTAGGTCGAGGGCCTGAATTTCCGACTTGCCGCCTTCGCCTTTTACCTTCTTGTAGAAGCCCTGGCCGGTTTTGTCGCCCAGCCACTTGTTCTCGCCCATCTTCCGCAGGAAGTCGGGCAGCTGGAACGCGTCTTTTGCTTCGTCGTTGGGCAGGTTTTGGGCCAGGCCGTTGGCTACGTTGATGAGCGTATCCAAGCCTACCACGTCGGAGGTGCGGAAGGTAGCCGACTTGGCGTGGCCGATAACCGGGCCGGTCAGCTTATCCACCTCTTCTACCGTCAGGCCGAGCTTCTGCATTACCTGCAGCACGTCCATAATGGCGAATACACCCACGCGGTTGGCGATGAACGCCGGGGTGTCTTTGGCCAGTACGGTCGTCTTACCGAGGTACAGGTCGCCGTAGTGCATCAAGAAATCCACGATGGTCGGATCAGTGTCCGGCGTCGGGATAATTTCGAGCAGCTTCAGGTAGCGCGGCGGGTTGAAGAAGTGCGTACCGCAGAAGTGCCGCTTGAAGTCGTCGGAGCGACCTTCCGTCATCAAGTGAATCGGAATGCCCGAGGTGTTCGAGGTGATGAGCGTGCCGGGCTTGCGGAACTGCTCCACGCGGTCGAACAGACTCTTCTTGATGTCGAGGCGCTCAACTACTACCTCAATCGTCCAGTCGCAGGTGGCAATTTCCTTGAGGTTGTCATCGAAGTTGCCGGTTTTGATGCGGCTCACGTCGGCTTTGCGGTACAGCGGCGAGGGGTTAGCCTTCACGGCAGCCTCCAGCGAGCTGTTCACGATGCGGTTGCGCACCAGCGGCGAGTCGAGCGTTAGGCCTTTCTTCTCCTCGTCGGGCGTCAGCTCGCGGGGCGCAATGTCGAGCAGCAGCACTTGCACGCCGATGTTGGCGAAGTGAGCCGCAATGCGCGAGCCCATCACACCGGAGCCCAGCACGGCTACTTTCTTAATGGTACGATTCATTCTTTCAGGGAATGCGTGAATGAGTGAATGGTTGAGCACGATCCGCTGCCACCTGGGCGCCGCGGTTAAGCTTTTTTATCCGTTTTGAGGGGCTTTACCTTAAAGCCCTCGAAAATGCTTTTGCTGTCGATCAGGCCGTTGATCTGGCCCACCACGCGGAAGAACACCTCCAGCTGCTCGGCCGGTACTTTCTCGCGGATCTTCAGGTTGAACTGCCGCACCGTCTGGCGCGACACCTCTTTCTTGCGCAGGCCTTCTTCGGTAAGGAAGATGCGTACCGAGCGTTTGTCCTGCTGGTCGGCCTGTTTGTAGATGAGGCCCTTCTCCTCCATGGAGCGCAGAATGCGCGTGAGCGAGCGGGTTTCGAGGCCCAGCAGCGGAGCAATCTTGGTGGCCGGTGTGCCTTGATCCTGATCGATGTTCAGGAGCACGAAGCCGATGCTCGTGGTGATGTCGTGTTTGGCCGCCTGCACATTATACATGCGCGAAATGGCGTGCCACGCCACCTTGATATTGTAGTCTACGGTTTCCTCGGGTTTCATGTAAGCGTAGCCCGGCAAGCACCTGAGCCTGGGTAAACGTACAAATATTTTTGTTATGCAAGCATACTAGTTTTGGATAAAAAAGTTTGGGCAGGCTACGTTCCGCTTGCCGGAAGTTAGCCTGCCCAAAGTTGTTATTGCTTGCTCTACCTAGGGCAGTACAAAGTTTACCCGTGCAGCATTAGGGCTGACGTTGGCAACCACACGCTGAATTTGCCCGGTAGTAGGATTACGCGAGTATGGCACAAAGTAAGTGGCCTCGCGCCCAACGCCTCCGTTGGTGGCGCCTTTGTTCAGGCCATACACGGCTACATACACCCTGTCGCCGGGGGCAAACCCCATTTGTTGAAGTTCGTTCTTGTAGAATGCCAACTTAAAACGCCCCGTGCCAGGTGTAGGCGGCGAGGTAATATTCTGGTCTTGGCTGAGCTGCGTTGATTGGAGGTAGCTGGTGTTGCTGACATCAGCGGTTTTACCCACGTAAACGGCAATGGCGTACTGCGTGGGCGCCGGGTATAGCTGCGCGTTATAGCTCACGGTACACTCAAAAGCGGCTACTTCGCCGGGCAGGGAAGTTGAGCTTTTTCCCACGCTTTTCAGGTCCGTAATGCGTGTCGAGCTTTGCTCGCTCAGCAGCACGGGGGCAATGTTGCGCGGCGTTAAGTCGTCGATATTGGCTTCGTAACGCATGGTACCCAGACCGACGCGGCTAAGGTTCAATACATGCTGGCCCACCGGAACGTTAGTAAGTCTGTAAGCTCCATTGGCATCAGTAACGGCACTAATTGTAGTACCCTCCAGCCGCACCGCTACGCCCGCCTTGCTTAGCGGCTGCAGCATCTCGTCTTCGACTTGCACCGAGCCCGAGATAGTGGTTGTGGTAACGGCTACGGGCGGGGCGGGGTCTTCGCGCTTGCTTTTGCCGCAACCCGTGATTAGTAAGGCGCCACCCATCAATAAAGCCACGGGCGACCAGTAAGACTTCGACATGTAACTAAACAATAGTGTACGGTGAAATTGTAACCGTAAAAGTAGGCACTGTTGGCAGTACCAACAGCGAAGTTTCGTCAACAAAAAAGGGCGCGATCTGCGGCTCACACTCCTTCTTCCAAATCGTTACATGCTGGTTACCTAGGGTACGACGGCCGTTAACTCTTGCGACGACTGCCTGCCTAAGCCCAGGTATTCCCGTTTACCCGTATCGGGGTTGGATATGACCAACAGATGACGGTATGAGTTAACCATAGGTTGAAACATGATAGTGAATACATTGATAGTATTTGCTGTAACGAAATTGAGCTAGAATATTAAACTACATGCATGAAAAACGGGCAGGCTTTGCAGCCTGCCCGTTGCTAGTTTACCGCACCGCCTCCACTTGGTAGAGGCTGTCGATTATATCCTTGTAGTTGTTGCTGATGATCTTCCGCTTCACCTTCATGGTGGGCGTCAGTTCGCCGCTTTCTACCGTCCATTGGGCGGGCAGCAGCACTTCCTTCTTCACCTGCTCCCACTGCGCAAATCCTTGGTTGTACTTGCCCACGAGCTCGTGGTACATGGCACACACCTTCTCGTTGCGGATCATGTCCTCGTTCGAGCCGCTGCAGTCCACGTTGTGGCGCTGGCACCACTTCTTTAGCTCGTCAAACGAGGGCACCAGCAGTACGGCCGGGAACTTCTGCCCGTCGCCGACGACCATGGCCTGCTCGATGAGCGGGGATTCCTTGAGCTTGTTTTCGATGACCTGCGGGGCCACGTACTTGCCGCCCGAGGTCTTGAACATTTCCTTCTTGCGGTCGGTGATTTTGAGGAAGCGCCCGTTCACAAACTCGCCGATGTCGCCCGTGTGGAACCAGCCTTCCTGGTCAATCACCTCCGCCGTCAAATCCGGCCGGTTGTAGTAGCCCTTCATCACCGAGGCCGACTTGGTCAAGATCTCCCCGTCGGGCGCAATTCGTACTTCAGTGTTATCAATAAGCGGGCCTACGCAACCAATTTTATTGTTTTCGGGCTCGAAGCCGTTCACAGCAATTACCGGCGAAGTTTCGGTGAGGCCGTAGCCCTCCATTACCCGGATGCCAGCTGCCCAGAACACCCGCGCCAAGCGCGGCTGCAGTGCCCCGCCGCCCGATACGATGCAGCGGATGTTGCCACCTAGGGCCTCCTGCCACTTCGAGAAGATAAGCTTGCGCGCCAGCTTCAACTGCGTATTGTAGAAGAAGCCTTTGTCTTCCTGCGTGTCGAAATCCAAGCCCAGGTTAAGCGCCCAGAAGAACAGGTTCTTCTTCACTCCCGTCAAATCGTAGCCTTTGGCCACAATCTTGTCGTACACCTTTTCGAGCAGGCGCGGCACCGTGGTAAAGATGTTGGGCTTTACTTCGCGCAGGTTGTCGGCAATGGTTTCCATGCTCTCGGCGTAGTAAATACTCACGCCGTTGATCATATAGAGGTAGGTAACCATGCGCTCGAAAATGTGGCAGAGCGGCAAAAAGCTCAAAGCTTTATCGTCCTTGGTTACCGGCACCGAGGCCTGCGAGTTGCGGCAGTTGCTCAGGATGTTGTCGTGCGAGAGCATTACACCCTTGGGTTTGCCCGTGGTGCCCGAAGTGTAGATGAGCGTGAGCAGGTCGTCGGGCTGCACGGCGGCTTTCATGCGCTCCAGCTCGGCTTTGTCGCCGCCTTTGCCCATGGCCAGCAGGTCGTCGAAGTGGCGGGCGCCGGGCACCCGGTCGAGGGTGAAGATGCAGTCGTCGGAGATGTCGAGCCCGGCAGTGGCCTGCTTTACCTTATCGTAGAGTTCTTGGTTTGATACCACTACGGCCTTCACGCCGGCATCGGCAAAAATATAGGCGTAGTCCTCCACCGTAATGGTGGGGTACATAGGCACGGTTACGGCACCAAGTTGCGAAATACCGAAGTCGGTCATCAGCCACTCGGGGCGGTTCATCGAGATGATGGCGACTTTGTCGTCTTTCCCGATACCGAGTTTTCGCAAGCCAAAGCTTACCAGCTCGGCGTTGTCGAGAACTTGTTGCGTGCTGAACGGCTGCCACTTGCCGTCGCGCTTGGCTGCGAGGCAATCAGCTTTCGGAAAGTTTTTTAGCTGATGGGGCAGGATATCAAAGGTGCGGCGAACGTCCATAAGGAGTTAAAGGTCGGGAGGGAATTCTACCTGAAATAAATACATTTTTTGGCTTAAAGCCTATTAAGAGGCCTTAATCTGAATGCTTCAGGCAAGGTTTTTCAGTAGCTTTGACACCAGCGGCCTTGTGCGCGCTGGCGCGGCTGCCCTCTTGCTATGAATCTGGCCCTGTTTTTCGACCCGCTCGCCGACGAAGCGTCCGTATGGGGCAGCACCACGCTGGGCGCACACGCGGCCCGTTTCGTTGACACTTTCCCCGATTGGCGCTCCGCCGACCTAGCCATTATCGGCCTGAACGAGTGGCGCGGCAGCGCGGCCGGCCAGCCGGCTGCCTCGGCGCCCGATGCCGTGCGCCAACGTTTTTACCAACTGCAGCGCGGCACGGGCCCCTGCCGCCTCGTCGACCTGGGCAACCTGCGCAACGGCCTTACGTTGGAGGATACCTACCTGCGCCTGCGCGAGATTGTGGCGGCCCTGCTCGAGCACAACACGGTGCCCATTTTGCTCGGCGGCTCGCACGACCTGGACATTGGCCAGTTCTTGGCCTACGAAACCCTCGACCGCCCTGTGAGCCTCTCCTGCGTGGATGCCCGCGTGGACATGGTGGAGGAAGCCGGTGCCCACGCCGAGGACACGCACCTGCGCCGCATTCTGATGCACGAGCCCAACTTCCTGTTCAACTTCGGGCAGTTGGGGCATCAGCAGTATTTGGTACCCACCTCGGTACTGGCCGCCCTCGAGAAGCTACACTTTGAAACCTTACGCCTAGGTGAAATCAGGGCCGATGTGCGCCAGGCCGAGCCGCTGCTGCGCCAGGCCGATTTGGTTAGCTTTGACCTTACCGCGCTGCGCTGGCCGGAGTTTCCGGGCTACTTACCGGCGTCGCCGTTTGGCCTCACGGCCGAGGAAGCGGCGCAGTTGTGCTGGTACGCCGGCCACAACGACCAGCTCACCAGCATTGGCCTCTACGGTTACCGCCCCGACCACGACCTGCTGGGCCTAGGTGCTGCTACAGCAGCCACCATGCTGTGGTACTTTGTGGAAGGCTACTACCACCGCCGCAACGAAACCGATTTTACCAGCCGCCGCTTTATCCGCTACGCCGTGGGCTTGCCCGGCAACCCCGCCAAGCTGGTGTTCTACAAAGCCAAGCGCACCGAAAAGTGGTGGATGGAGGTAGAAAGCTTGGCCGACAGCTCGGTGCGCCGCATTGTGCCGTGCAGCTACCAAGACTACCTGCGCGCGGCGCAAGGCGACTTACCCAACCGCTGGATTTTAACCCAAGCATTGCTGGGGTAGGCATTTATAAGCGAAGAACAAATTGAGAATGGCCGAGGAGTCTGGCATTCCGCACATCCCCGCCACGGCCGATGGCACGCCCATTTCGGAGCTACCCGAGTACTCGGTGCACCAGCTGGCTTTGCGCAACGGACAAGACCGCGACGAAATCTGGTTTGCCTATCAAGGGCTGATTTACGACGTCACCCGCTCGCGGCTTTGGAGCCGCGGCCACCACTACGAGCACTGGGCCGGGCAAGATTTAACTGCCGAGCTTGACCAAGATGCCCCGCACACCGTAAATGTGCTCGACAAATTTTACGTAGTAGGACGGTTGAAGCCCACTCTGCCCAAACCCTAGGTAGGCAGCACGCGCAACCAAGGGGCAGCAGTAGCTGGCGCTTGTGTTCCTTTGCACTCGTTCTCAATCCCACCTTTACCCTTCTCACCCGTGAGTACTACCGAAAGCGCCTCGCAGTTCGACCACCTCGAAACGCTGCCCACCGCCCAATTGCTGGCCAATATCAACCAGCTCGACTACACGGTACCGCAGGCAGTTGAAAAAGCTTTGCCGCAGATTGAGCAACTGGTAGAGGCTACCGTACGGAGCCTGCAAGCTGGCGGGCGACTGTTTTACATCGGAGCAGGCACCAGCGGCCGCCTAGGTATTCTGGATGCCTCGGAGTGCCCGCCTACGTTTGGCGTGCCGCACGGCTTGGTAGTGGGCCTGATTGCCGGCGGCGACACGGCCATTCGCAAAGCCGTGGAAAACGCCGAAGATGACTTTGAGCAAGCTTGGCGCGACTTAGAGGAACACAACATCACGGCCAACGACATTGTGGTAGGCATTGCTGCCTCGGGCCGTACGCCTTACGTAATTGGTGGTTTGGAGCGCGCCCGCCAACACGGCCTTACCACGGGCTGCGTTGTGTGCAATGCTGGTTCGCGGGTGGCTTCGGTGGCCGATTTTCCGGTGGAGGTAGTTACCGGACCCGAGTTTGTGACCGGCAGCACGCGCATGAAGGCCGGCACCGCCCAGAAGTTGGTGCTCAACATGCTTACCACCGCCACCATGATTCGCCTAGGTCGGGTGAAAGGCAACAAGATGGTAGACATGCAACTGACCAACGCCAAGCTCGTCGACCGCGGCGAACGTATGCTAATGGACGAGCTTGGCATCGACCAAAGCCACGCCGCCGAGCTACTGCAGCTGCACGGTTCGGTGCGGGCCGCGTTGGCGGCACACAGCGGACACTAGGCGTCTTTCGTCCTTGTTTATTGTTGAGCACGCTCGTATGGGCGTGCTCTGCTGTTTTAGGGACTTTTCGAGGTTGAGGCGGGAACACTAAACCGGTCCGGACGTTTCTAGCCTTAGAACGGGCTTGCCGCTGCCCTCCAACTCTGCAATATCAGCCTCATGCATACCATCGAACCCCATTACGCCTGGATGGAGCAATACTCGGCCTCGGAAGATCCTAGGTCGCCGCTGTTCGGGGCCGAAAACAGCCTCGACAGTTACGTTAATACCATCTATGGCTACTTCATTCATCCGCAGTGGGATGGCATGGAGTCGGATACGCTGTTCCTGAAAATTCTATTCGTTGATTACGAGCAGGGCGTGGCCATTATCGAGTTTATCGGCGAGTGGAACGATGCCATCGAGAACGACATCATGCAGCTGAAGCGCCACATCATCGACCCAATGGTGCACGAAGGCATTCACCGCTTCATCCTCATCGGCGAAAACGTATTCAACTTCCACGGTTCCGACGACTCTTATTATGAAGAGTGGTTTGAGGACGTGGAAGACGGTTGGATTGCGGCCATCAATTTTCAAGAGCACGTAGCGCGCGAAATGCGCCAATACAATATTGACTCCTACGTCAACTTTGGCGGCCAGCTCGACGAGCTACCGTGGCGCACCTACCCGCCCAAAAAGTTGATGAGCGTGGTAGAAAATCTACTGAGCCGCCGCTTGGGCGCATAGCCCTAGGTAACCGAACTGCCCTAATACAACAAGAGCGCTCCGTTGCCGGAGCGCTCTTGTTGTTTGTGCCTGCCCGTAGGCAGGGCACAGCAGAAATTACTGCTGGGTCGTGGTGGTGCCAGCGGCCGGAGCCGTGGTAGCGCCTTCAGCAGCAGGAGCTTCTTCGATAGCTTCAGCCTGAGCCTCGCCAGCTTCGCGGGTCGAGTCAGCAGCTTCTTCCATTTTTTCGGCAGTAGCGTCAGCGCCAGCTTCTACGTTCTCAGCAGTTTGCTCAGCAGCCTGCTCGGTTTTGCTTTCGCACGAAGCGAAGGTGAACGAAGCAGCAGCCAGAGCCAGGAACAGAACCTTTTTCATGGTAAGTGTGAAGTGAAAAGTGGTGGTTTTGGAAAGTCTGATTAAGCGAACTACCGCGTGGCGGCGGCAAATTCTGCTCCTTTATACCCCACCCTCACAGAGGTAACCTCTAGCGTCGAAAAAAAATCGGGCGGACCCAGGAAAAGGCCCGCCCGATGCTGCTACGACAGATTATTTTTTGCGGTAGACAATGCCAATCGGTACGCCCGTGAAGTCGAAATGCTCGCGCAGGCGGTTTTCGAGGTAGCGGGTGTATGACTCCTTCACGTACTGCGGCAGGTTGCAGAAAAACGCAAACACCGGGTTGTGCGTGGGCAGCTGCGTTACGTATTTGATGCGCACCATTTTGCCCTTGGTCGTGGGCGGCGGGTACGCTTCAATCTCGCGCAGCATCACTTCGTTCAGCTCCGAGGTAGGCACCTTCTTACGCTTGTTTTCATACACCTGCATGGCCGTTTCGATGGCCTTGTGCACGCGCTGCTTGGTTACGGCGCTGGTGAAAACGATGGGCGGGTAGCTGATAGGCTTGATGCGCTCGTAGATCTGATCCTGAAACTCCTTGGCCGTGTTGGTTTCCTTGTTCTCGATCAGGTCCCACTTGTTCACCAAAATCACAATGCCCTTGCGGTTGCGGTCGGCCAAGCCAATGATGTTTACATCTTGCGCCTCAATGCCGCGGGTAGCGTCGAGCATCACAATCACCACATCCGACTCTTCCATAGCGCGCAGCGAACGGAGGTTGGAGTAGAACTCGATGTCCTCATCCACGCGGGCTTTGCGGCGCAAACCGGCCGTGTCGATCAGGATGAACTCGTTGCCAAAGGCGTTGTAGCGCGTGTGGATAGCGTCGCGGGTGGTGCCGGCAATGTCCGTTACAATGCTGCGCTCCTCACCTAGAAGCACATTTACGAACGACGACTTGCCCACATTGGGGCGGCCCATCACCGAAATGCGCGGAATGCCCTCGTCGGGATTTTCCACGCCTTCTTCCTCAAAGTGACTGATAACGGCATCAAGCAACTCGCCGGTGCCACCGCCCGACTGCGAGCTGATGGGAAAGATGTCGCCGGTGCCAATACCTAGGGCGTAGAACTCGCCCGCGGCTTGGTAACGCTGCGTCGAATCGGCCTTATTAGCTACCAGGTAAATGGGCTTCTTGTCTTCATAGCGGCGCAGCACGTTAGCAAACTCCTCATCTAAGGGGTGCAGGCCGGCGTCCACGTCCACCAAGAACAAGACCACGTCTGCCTCGTCAATGGCCAGCTTTACCTGCTTGCGTATACTTTCCTCGAATACGTCGTCGGAGCCAACCACGTAGCCGCCCGTGTCGATAACAGTGAAGTATTTGCCCGTCCACTCGCCGTAGCCGTAGTGCCGGTCGCGCGTTACGCCCGACTGGTTGTCCATGATGGCCTTACGTTCACCGACCAAGCGGTTGAACAGCGTGGACTTGCCCACGTTTGGGCGGCCCACAATAGCAATGGTATTTCTCATTGTGCTAACCCCAGCCGTCGGTCCGACCAATTCCGCCAGTGCCCGGGGTAGTTAAGTTGATGTGAGGTCGGGTTGCTTTTACGACTAGAGCTAAATTTTGAATTAGCTCCCCTCTTCAGCTGAGGAGGGGTTGGGGAGGTGGTTGACCTAGGTCCTGAACTGCTACTAGCTTCTAATTCTAGCTGTTCAACCACCCCTAGCCCCTCCTCTTCTGAGGAGGGGAACTAGCTCTAGTATTGTTCTATTCTGGCTTGTACCCGAAGCGGTTGAGCATCTTCGGATCGGTGCGCCAGTTTTCGTTGACTTTGACGTGCAGCTCGAGGAACACTTTTTTCTGAAAAAACTTCTCCATTTCCTCGCGAGCCCAAGTACCAACCTTCTTCAGGGCCGCGCCACCCTGCCCGATGATGATGCCCTTCTGCGAAGCCCGCTCGGTGTAGATGATGCCGCGGATGCGGATGATCTGGTCGTCTTCCTTGAATTCCTCAATAACTACTTCGGTGCTATACGGCACCTCTTTCTTGTAGAGCTTGAAGATCTTTTCGCGCACCATCTCGGCGGCAAAAAAGCGCTCGGGCTTGTCGGTTAGCTCGTCCTTGGGGTAGAAGGCCTCGTGCTCGGGCAGGCGGTCGAGAATGTGGTTGAATACCTGCTCGGTGTTGAAGGCGTTGAGGGCTGAAATGGGGATGATTTCGGCGGCGTTGGGCATTTGCTCGCGCCAATAAGCCATTTTGGCCTCTACCTCTTCCTGCGTGGCCTGGTCGATTTTATTGATCAGCAGCAGCACCGGCACCTCCGAGCGGCGCAGGCGCTCCACCACGGGCTCCTCGTCGTGCTTCTCGTAAATGTCCGTCACGAACAGGATAACGTCGGCATCTTCCAGCGACGAGTACACAAACGACATCATGGCGTTCTGCAGCTCGTACTTGGGCTGAATAATGCCGGGCGTATCGGAGTATACCAGCTGAAAGTCGGGGCCGTTGAGAATCCCCAAAATGCGGTGGCGCGTGGTTTGGGCCTTGCTGGTGATAATGCTAAGCCGCTCGCCCACCAGCACGTTCATCAACGTCGACTTGCCCACGTTGGGCTTGCCGATAATGCTAACGAAGCCAGCACGGTGCGGTTTGGGGTCGGTAGTCACAGGAGGTAATCGGTTAAGGGGCACAAAGGTACGGCTTTATGCGCGCTCAAGCTGCATAGCCTGTATAATAGGCGCTTACGGCTTTCACTTACCCGCCGGATGCGCTCATGACAAAACCCACTGCGCACCGTTGCCGGGCAGGGGTAGCCACTCACAGGGCTGGTAGGCGAACAAGATGGCAGCAACCCAACAGTCCTAGGCAAAAACCTGACGTAAATCAGCCAAGCGCCCAGCTTGTTGCCCTGCTTTGTAAACTTTGAGGCCCGTACCTTTGTATGCCATTGGTACGCTTTTGTTCGGTATGAATTCAACCGCTCCCGTTTCCGCTCCTGCCACCTCCAAGGCCCCGGCCTCAACCAAAGGTCGCATTGGCGTTTTGCTGGTCAACCTCGGCACGCCCGACTCTCCCAAAACGCCCGATGTTCGCCGTTACCTCAACGAGTTCCTCACCGATGCGCGCGTAATTGACATGCCTGCCGCCATTCGGTACCCGCTGTTCCGCGGACTCGTAGTGCCGCTGCGTGCGCCCAAATCGGCCAAGGTGTACCAGGAGCTTTGGGACGCCGAGCGCGGCTCGCCCCTGCTCTACCACGGCCTCGACCTGAAGAAGCTGGTGCAGGAAAAGCTCGGCAAGGACTACCTCGTGGCTTTTGGCATGCGCTACCAGAACCCCAGCATCGAATCGGCGCTGGAAGAGCTACGCGAAGCCGCCGTGGAGCGCATCATCGTGCTGCCGCTGTTTCCGCAATACGCTTCGGCCAGCACGGGCTCGGTGCAGGAAAAGGTGATGGAGATTGTGGGCAAATGGTGGGTGATACCCACCGTGAACTTCATCAGCACCTTTGCCGACGACCCTGGCTTTATTGCCACCTTCGCGGCCCTAGGTAAGGCGGAGATGGAGAAGCACGACTACGACCACGTGGTGTTCAGCTACCACGGCATTCCGGAGCGCCACGTGCTTAAAGGCAGTCACAAAAACTACTGCAAGCTGGGCTCGTGCTGCAACCACTACAATAAGAACAACCGCTACTGCTACCGCGCGCAGTGCTTCGTCACCTCGCGCCTGTTGGCCGAGGCCATGGGCCTCCGCGACGATCAGTACACGGTAGCCTTCCAGAGCCGCCTACAAAGCCGCCTGCGCGACCCGTGGCTGCAGCCTTACACCGACGAGGTGCTGAAGGAAATGCCGGCCAAGGGCATCAAGAACGTACTGGCCTTTAGCCCTGCCTTCGTGGCCGACTGCCTCGAAACGACCATCGAGGTAGGCGAAGAGTTCAAGGAGATGTTTGAGGAAGCCGGCGGCAACCACTGGCAATTGGTACCAAGCTGCAATACCCACCCGCTGTGGGTAAATGCTGTGGTTGATATGATTCACCGGAATTAGCCGGCGCATTTATCTGCAATAGCTATTTAGGGCCGAGCTCGAATAATTAATTCGAGCTCGGCCCTAACCTTTTTATCACAATAGGGGTTTAAGCCCCATTAGCAAAGCACGCATACGCAGCTTTAAATTGCAGCTCGACAAAAAATTTGCAATTCCAAAATTTGTGTTGCTACCTTTGCTCCATCAATTCTTCCAAGGATTGTTTTTATACAGAGGCGTGGAGAGACAGGCTCCGTGAAGCGCCGGCAACCATCGGGAAAGTCTCGAACGGTGCCAATTCCTGAGCATATAAAAACAACTTACCGCCGTGAACCTCACCGCTACACCCCGCGCTACCTCCGCTGCCCCGCAGCCGAGTCTTTTCGGCTCCAACAGCCTGTGCTGTTGTTGCATGCCGATGCGCCGCGCGTGTTGTTGAGGCTTTCACACCCTCCCCTACCCGCTTGCTGGATTGCCAACGCCTAGGCTCCTACCGCAGGAGCATGCCCTAGGTTCGTATGGCTTGGCCGCTTGAGCTCAGCTCGCCGCCTACCCCTCCAGTCCCCTTTTTCTTGTCTTATCAGATCTGCTTTGCCCCGCGGCAAACAGCTCGTAGTCCTGCTGCGCATGTCGACTTTAATCGATGCTCAGGTGGCGCAAATTCGTCAGCAACTAATTGGTGCTGACGCTTTGGATACACTGCGCCTAATTGCAACTGAATTTCCTGGAAAAGCCGCTTTTTCTACTTCTTTCGGATTAGAAGATCAGGTAATCACACACCTAATTTTCGCGCACTATTTACCCATTGAGGTATTTACCCTTGATACGGGTCGTAATTTTCAGGAAACGTATTCTACCTGGAGCAAAACCGTGCTCAAGTACGGCAAAACCATCCGGGCCTACTACCCTAACCACGAGCAGGTAGCTGCCTTGGTAGAGCGCCAGGGCCCGAACGGGTTCTACGAAAGCGTAGATGCCCGCAAGGCCTGCTGCCACGTGCGCAAAGTGGAGCCGCTAAGCCGCGCGCTGGCCGGCAAAGAAGCCTGGGTTACGGGCATTCGGGCCGAGCAATCGGCCAACCGCACCGGCATGCAGGTGGCCGAGTTCGATGCTACCTACCAGCTGCTGAAGGTGAACCCGCTGCTCGACTGGACCTGGGAGCAGACCTGGGCTTTTATCCGCGAGTACAGCATTCCGCATAACCCGCTGCACCTGCAAGGTTTTGTGAGCATTGGCTGCGCGCCGTGCACCCGGGCCGTGAAGCCCGGCGAAGACTTCCGGGCCGGACGCTGGTGGTGGGAAGATCAGTCGGCGAAGGAGTGCGGCCTGCACGCCACCGCCACCCCGGCCGAAGCCTCGGTCACTGCTTAACCTCGCCCCGCCACACCGCATTCCCGCACTTCCTGTCCCCTAAAAATTCGGCTGCACAGGCCGAACAGGCACCTCTTTGCCTTATGCCAACGCTCCCTCGTTTAGACTACCTCGATCGGCTCGAAGCCGAAGCCATCCACATCCTGCGCGAAGTGGCCGGGCAGTTTCAGCGCCCCGCGCTGCTGTTCTCGGGCGGCAAAGACTCCATAGCGCTGGTGCGCCTCGCCGAAAAAGCCTTCCGCCCCGGCAAGTTTCCGTTCCCGCTGGTGCACATCGATACGGGCCACAACTTCCCGGAGGTACTCGCCTTTCGCGACTCGCTGGCAGAGCGCCTAGGTGAGCAGCTGATTGTACGCCGCGTGGAGGACACCATTCAGCAGCGCGGTTTGCGCGAGCCGGGCGGCAAGTTCCCGAGCCGAAATGCCCTGCAGACCTACACGCTGCTGGATACCATCGAGGAGTTTGGCTTTGATGCCTGCATCGGCGGCGCCCGCCGCGACGAAGAAAAGGCCCGGGCCAAGGAGCGCATCTTCTCGGTGCGCGACGAGTTCGGGCAGTGGGACCCGCGCCGCCAGCGTCCCGAGCTTTGGAACATATACAACGGTCAGATTCAGCCGGGCGAAAACGTGCGCGTATTTCCCATCTCGAACTGGACGGAGTTGGACGTGTGGAACTACATCCAGCGCGAAAACATCCAGCTGCCCAGCATCTACTTCGCCCACGAGCGCCGCTGCGTGGTGCTGCCCTCGGGCCAGCTACTGGCCGTAACCGAGCACCTCTCCCTGGATGCCTCCGATGAGCTGACCACCCGCCAAGTGCGCTTTCGCACCGTGGGCGATGCTACCTGCACCGCCGCTGTGGAAAGCGACGCCGCCACGCTGGAGGCCATTATCGAAGACATTCTGCAGGCCAAAGTGAGCGAACGGGGCGCTACCCGCCTCGACGACCGGATTTCGGAAACCGGCATGGAGGACCGCAAGCGCAACGGCTATTTCTAAAGCTGTGAAATGGTGAGATGGTGAACTAGTGAGTGTCGGCCTTCCAGGCGCAAAGTCTTAGCCAGCTCCATTCATCACCTCCCCGAACCTCAAACTCACCATTTCACCACCTCACTAACTCACCCAATGGACCTTCTCCGTTTTATCACATGCGGCAGCGTCGACGACGGCAAAAGCACCCTGATTGGTCGCTTGCTTTACGATAGCGACGCCGTGTCGCTGGACGTGCTGGCGGCGCTGGAAGAGCAAAACCGCACCTCCGCGGCGGGTACCGTCGATCTGGCCCTGCTCACCGATGGCCTTCGCGCCGAGCGCGAACAAGGCATTACCATCGACGTGGCACACAAGTACTTTACCACGCCGCGCCGCAAGTTCATCATCACCGATACGCCCGGCCACGTGCAGTACACCCGCAACATGGTGACTGGCGCCTCGAACGCCGATTTGGCCATTGTGCTGGTAGACGCCCGCCAGGGCGTTGTAGAGCAAACGCGCCGCCACACCATCGTATCAGCCTTGCTGGGCATTAAGCGCTTTGTGCTGGCCGTGAACAAGATTGACCTGGTGGGCTACTCCGAGGCCGTGTTCCGCGACATCGTGGCCGACTACGCAGCCGTGGCGGCGCAGCTGGGCATCAAGCAGATAGCTAATATTCCCATCAGCGCCCTGCACGGCGACAACGTGGTGCGCCCTTCGGCCAACCTGCCCTGGTACAAAGGCCCAAACTTGCTGGAGTACCTCGAAACCGTTTCAGTAGCACCCGACACTACGCACGAAGCCTCTCGCTTTCAGGTGCAGTACGTTATCCGGCCGCAGAGCGCAGATCTACCCGACTACCGCGGCTACGCCGGTCGCATCCAGAGCGGAGTATACCGCCGTGGCCAGCAAGTGGTAGTGCTGCCCGCCGGCATCGAAACGACGCTCGAAGCCATTGAAATCAACCAGCAAGAGGTAGAGGTAGAGGTAGCCGTAGCCCCACAGGGCGTGGTGCTGCGCCTCGCCGACGACGTGGACGTAAGCCGCGGCGACACCATTGTGCCCGCCGACCAAGCCCTTGAGCCTACCCGCGAACTGGAAGCCACGCTGTGCTGGATGGAAGACCGCCCGCTGCGCGCCGGCCGCAAGCTGCTGGTGCAACACCACGCCGCCAAAACCAAAGCCGTGGTGCAGGCCATCCTGAGCAAAACCAACATCCAAAGCTTCGCCCAGGAAGATGCCGACGAAGCCAAGCTGAACGACATCGTGCGCGTGCGGCTGAAAACGGCCAATCCGCTCGCCGCCGACGCTTACGGCCAGAACCGCACCACCGGCGCCTTCATCCTGCTCGACGAGCAAACCGGCGCTACCCTGGCCGCAGGCCTAATCGAAGCCACCGAACTCGCTTACGCTTAACCAGCCATCAGCACGTCATGCTGAGCTTGTCGAAGCATCTCTCCCGGTTCTCTAGATAAAAGATTGCTATCAGTAGAGAAGCTTCGACAAGCTCAGCATGACGGTAGAAAAATTCTCTCGCCATGCCCGCTTTCGTTATTCCACGCCTGACCGTAGTAGGTGCCGGCCCCGGCGACCCAGAGCTGATTACGCTCAAGGGTGCCCGGATTTTGGCCGAGGCCGATGTCGTGCTATACGACGCCCTCAGCAACGCCGAGCTGCTCTCCCACGCCCGCCCCGATGCCAAGAAGGTGTACGTGGGCAAGCGCAAAGGCCTGCGCGGCTACTTGCAGCAGGAGATAAACGACCTGATTGTGCTCTACGCCCGGGTGCACGGCCACGTGGTGCGGCTGAAAGGTGGCGACCCGTTCGTGTTTGGCCGGGGCCGCGAGGAGATGCTGTACGCTCAGCGCCACGGCCTGCAAACTGACTACGTGCCGGGCATCAGCAGCGCGGTAGCGGCGGCGGGCAGCGTGGGCATTCCGGTAACGCACCGCGGCCTGAGCGAGTCGTTTCGGGTGATTACGGCCACTACCGCTACGGGCGAGCTGTCGGAGGAAATCTACGAAGCGGCGCGGGCTCCGCGCACCACGGCTGTCATCCTGATGGGCCTAAGTCAGGTGCAGGCCATTGCCGATGTGTTCTGCCGCTTCGGCGGGGCGCACCGTCCGGCCGCGGTCATTCAGGATGGCACGCTACCCACGGCTCGCATGATTAGCACTACGGTAGCGGAGCTGCCGGCCCGGGTAGCGGCAGCAAGCATTGGCGCGCCGGCCGTCATCGTCATCGGCGACGTGGTAAACCTGGCCTCGGCGCCGCAAGCTGCCGACTTGGTCCCCGAACTGGCCCCGCTGTACGCGGCGGTGGCCTAGGTCTTTCTCTTTTCCACTACCTCAACACCCACAGCCATGTCGACGCCCAGCACCGACCAGCGTTTGCCCATCGGCTTCGATGATACCACGCTTCAGCAACTAGCTGGCAACCTCTCGGAGCAGCAGCTGCTGTGGCTAAGCGGCTACTTCTACGGCCGCTACGCCGCCACCAACGGCGGTTCGCAGCTCGCCCCGGCGCCCGCTGCCGCTCCGGCCGAAGCTGCGCCCGCGGCAGGGCCGCGCATCACGGTGCTCTACGGCTCGCAAACCGGCAACAGCAAGAGGGTAGCGCTGCAAGCGGTGGAAGCCGCCAAGCAGCGCGGCCTCAGCGCCACCGCCCGCGACATGAACGACTACCAGCCGCGCGAGCTGAAAGGCGAGCAGGTGGTGCTGGTTGTAGTAAGCACCCAGGGCGAAGGCGAGCCACCCGTGGCCGCCGAGGAGCTGCACCAGTTTTTGACCAGTGCCCGGGCATCCAAGCTGCCTGAGCTGCGCTACGCCGTGCTGGCCCTAGGTGATAGGAGCTACCTACAATTTTGCCAAACGGGCAAGGAGTTCGACGAGCGGCTGGCCGCCCTAGGTGCCCAATGCATGGTGCCGCGGGTAGACTGCGACGTGGAGTACCACGCCGAGGCCGCACAGTGGATTGCCAGCGTGCTACCTGCCCTAGGTGGCGCCGCGGCTCCGGCCGCGGCCAGCGTGAAGGCCGAAGCGCTGGCTCCGGCCGTGATAGAGTACTCGCGGCAATTCCCGCTTACGGCTTCGGTGCTGGAGAAAATTCAACTGAACGGCCGCGGCTCTGAGAAGGAGACGTACCACCTGGAGCTGTCGTTGGCCGACTCGGGCTTGCAGTACGAACCCGGCGATGCGCTGTCGGTGGTGCCCACGAACTCGGCGGCGCTGGTGGAGGAAGTGCTGCGCGCTACGCAGCTCGAGGCCACTGCGCCGGTGCAGCTGAAAGGCGAAACGCTGCCGCTGGCTACGGCGCTTACCGAGCGGCTGGAGCTGTCTACCCTCTCGCGCGACGTGCTGGAGCGCTACGCCCAGCACCAGCCCAAAGCGGCGTTGCACGAGCTGACCACCGCCACCGACCGCCTGCAATCCTACCTCTACGGCCGCGACGCCGCCGATTTGCTGGTCGACTACCCGGTGGAGCTATCGGCTCAGCAGCTGGTGGATACGCTGCGCCCGCTGCCGGCCCGCGCCTACTCCATTTCCTCGAGCTTGCTGGCCCATCCCGACGAGGTGCATCTCACGGTGGGCGCCGTGCGCTACGAGGCTTACGGCCGCCAAAAGCAGGGCGCCTGCTCCTGCTACCTGGCCGACCGCATCGGCATCGGCGACGACGTGCGGGTGTTTGTGGAGCGTAACGAGTACTTCAAACTGCCCCTAAACCCGAGCACCGATATCATCATGGTGGGTGCGGGCACGGGCGTGGCGCCGTTCCGGGCCTTTGTGGAGGAGCGCGCCGAGCTAGGGGCCGACGGCCGCAACTGGCTGGTGTTCGGCAATCCGCATTTCACTACCGATTTCCTGTACCAAACCGAGTGGCAACAGCACCTCAAACGCGGTACCCTGTCCAAGCTCAACGTCGCGTTTTCGCGCGACCAAAAAGAAAAGATCTACGTGCACAACCGACTCCTGGAATACGCCCGCGACGTCTACGACTGGCTTGAAAACGGTGCCCACTTCTACGTGTGCGGCGATAAGCAGCGCCTGGCCGCTACCGTGCACAAAGCACTGGTGAGCGTGGTGCAAATGGAAGGCGGCGCTACCCTCGAAGAAGCCGAGGCCTACGTGCGCAACCTCAAAAAGCAGCGCCGCTACCTCGAGGACGTGTACTAACCCGGCCTCGCGCTTATGCGCCTAGGTGCTGGCAGCCGCTCGCCTAGCCGGCACCTAGGCCCCTACGTCTCTCCGCAGCCAAAATCCACATCCTATGAAGAAGACTTACGCGTCATCCTGGCTACCTGTGGCCGTACTGCTGGCTAGTGCCAGCACGGCCACGGCTCAGGACGAAATCATTGCTATCAAAGGCTCCGTTCTCGAAACCAGCACGCAGCAGCCGCTGCCTGGCGTGAGTGTCAGCATCAAAGGCGGCACCACGGGCACGCTCACCGATGCCAACGGGCAGTTTGCGCTCAAGGCCAAGCTGAAGTTTCCGTTTACCCTCGTGTTCAACATGCTGGGCTACGAGGCTAAGGAGGTTGAAATAGTGAATGCGGCCACGCCGATTTCAATCGGGCTTGAGTCGAAGGCGCTGCTCACCAACGAAGTGGTGATATCGGCTTCGCGCGTGGAGGAAAGCCGGCTGAAGTCGCCGGTAGCCATTGAGAAGCTCGACATTCGGGCCATCAAGGAAACGCCGGCACCTAGCTTCTACGATGCCTTGGAGAACGTGAAGGGCGTGCAGATGACTACATCCAGCCTCACGTTCAAAGTGCCGAACACCCGCGGCTTCAACATCCCAAACAACTTCCGCTTTATGCAGCTGGTGGACGGGGTAGATATGCAGGCGGCCACCCTAGGCGTGCCCCTAGGTAACGCCATTGGCCCGACGGAACTGGACGTGGCCTCGGTGGAAATTACGCCCGGCGCGGCCTCGGCGCTGTACGGCATGAATGCCATCAACGGCATGGCCAACCTCACCACCAAAAGCCCCTTCACGTACCAGGGCCTGAGCGTGTACCAGAAGCTGGGCGTGAACCACGTAGATGGCCGCGACTATTCCCCTAGCCTGCTCACCGAATCGGCGGTGCGCTGGGCACAGGTGTTCGGCCCGAACCAGCGCTGGGCCTACAAGGTGAATGGCTCCTACATGCAGGGCACCGACTGGCTGTCGGATACCCAGATTGACCAGAATCCGCAGAACCTGAACTCGGCCAACCCGCGCTTCCCGGAGCTTTCGGGCCCTAACAACCCCGCCGCCGACCTCTGGAACCGCTACGGCGACGACCGCAGCGCCAACGTGTCGGTGCCGATTACGCTGAACGGCCGCACCGAAACCTTCAACGTGCGCCGCACCGGCTACTACGAGCGCGACCTCATCAACCCCACGGTGCGCAACCTGAAGGCCGACGGCAGCCTGCACTACAAGCTCACCGACAAGCTGGAGGCCAGCTACGGCTACCGCTTCGGGCTGATGGACGGCATTTTTCAGCGCGGCAACAAGATTCAGCTGAAGAACGTGACCGTGCAGAACCACAAACTGGAGCTGCGCGGCCCTTCCTTCTACGCCCGGGCTTACACGCTCATTGAGAACACCGGCGACTCGTACAACCTGAACCCGCTGGCCACCAACCTCGACCTGAACAACGGCTCGAACGCGGCGTGGGGCACGCGCTTCCGCAACGAGCTGCAAACCCAGGTAAACAACGGCACCGACCTAGCCACCGCCATGCAGCGTGCCCGCGCCGTGGCCGATGCGGGCCGCGCCGAGCCGGGCACCGCCGCCTTCGAGCAGCTGAAAAACACCATTACAGGCATCAACAACTGGGACATTGCCGTGAACGTGCCGGGTGCGCCGGCCACCGGCGGAGCAGCCCTGTGGCAACGCAGCCGCACCTACCACGCCGATGCGCAGTGGAACGTAGGCCAGCGCGTGCAGTGGGTTGATTTGGTGCTGGGCGGCGACGCCCGCGTGTACGAGGTAATCCCCGACGGCAACAACTTCGTCGATTTCTCGAAGCCGCTGCAGGAGCGCACTACACCGGGCGGCAACAACCAGTACTACCGCAAGTACGGCGCCTTTGGGCAGGCCACGAAGCTGCTGTTCAACGACCGCCTGAAGCTGGTGGGCTCGTTGCGCCTCGACTACAACCCGGAATTCAGCCCTAAGCTAAACCCGCGCGTGGCAGCCGTGTACACCCTAGGTGAGCACCACAACGTGCGCGCCTCGTACCAGAACGGCTGGCGCTTCCCGGCTGTGTTCGAGGCATTTTCGTTTGTGAATAACGGTAACGTGCGGCGCGTGGGCGGCCTGCCCCGCGTAAACCAGGGCCTCGGCTACCTTGAAAATTCCTATACACTCACCTCGCTCGACAACTTTACGGCCGCCGTGAACAGCGACGTAGCCGCGGGCATGAGCCGCAACGCCGCCGCCCTAAAAAATCGCGACGTGCTGCAGGTAGCTAACCTGCCCACCATGCAGCCCGAGCACATCGATGCCGTGGAGGTGGGCTACAAAAGCGTGCTGCTCGACAACAAGCTGGCACTCGATCTCGACGCGTACTACAACGTGTACAAGGGTTTCCTAGGTCAGGTAGAGGTGGCCGTGCCGAAATCGGGCCCGGTAACTACGGATGCGGCGGTGCTGGACATGCTCACCCGCGCCAACCAAGACCGCTACCGCGTGTACACCAACGCCCGCAACCGCTACCGCAGCTACGGCTCGGCGCTGGGCCTCACCTACAACTTCGTGGGCAAGTACACGCTTTCGGCCAACGCCAACTACAACGCCATTCGGGCTAATGCCGAGAAAGACATCTTCATCACGGGCTTCAACACGCCGGAGTGGGTAACCAATGTCGCGTTCGGCAACCGCGAGGTAGTGCGCAACGTGGGCTTCAACGTGGTGTGGCGCTGGCAAGATTCCTTCTACTGGGAAAGCCAGCTGGCCAACGGCCAAATCCCGGCCTACCACACCGTGGATGCGCAGGTGAATGCCCGCATTCCGAACCTGAAGGCCACCGTGAAGCTCGGCGGCACCAACATTTTGAACAACCGCTACATCCAGTACGCCGCGGGCCCCACCATCGGGGCGCTGTACTACCTGTCGCTGACGTTCGACGCCACGGTTATCCGCTAACTAAAGCTAGCGCTACAGACTAGCAATAGTTCCCCTCCTCAGATGAGGAGGGGTTAGGGGTGGTTGACTTTACGTTTGAACGACGTTTAGCCTAGCTCGTAGCTCTAGCCTTTCAACCACCCCTAACCCCTCCTCATCTGAGGAGGGGAACTAGTGCTAGTCTGTAGCGCTAGTCGAGCCTAACTATTGTCTAGATGAAACGACTACTACTCACCTCCCTTAGCCTGCTGTTGCTCGCGGCACCTAGGCTGCAGGCCCAGAAGCAGTACGTGCGCGAGCAGCAAACCTGGCTGGGTGTATTCAACCAAACGCGGTTTTCGCAACGCTGGGGCTCCTGGACCGACCTGCAGTTGCGCCTGCACGACCACTTTGTGCAATCGAAGTTTCAGACGGTAGCGCGCCTGGGCCTAACCTACTACCTCACCGACGACGTGCGCCTGACCGCCGGCTACGCCTACGTGCACCACTTTCCCGATGGGGCACGCACCGTGGGCCAGCCCGAGCATCGGCCCTGGCAGCAGGTGCAGTGGTTTACCAAGTTTCCGAAGGCCCGCCTGATGCAGTGGGTGCGACTAGAAGAGCGCTACCGCCGCCAGCTGCAAAGCAGCTCCGAGCTTGGCTCTGATTACGATTTCAACTTCCGGACGCGCTACAACGCGGCGCTTTTCCTGCCGCTTACCCGGCGCGGCTTCGAGCCCGGCGGCTTGCAACTGCTGCTGAACAACGAGCTGATGGTGAATTTCGGCAAGCAGGTGCGCTACAATTACTTCGACCAAAACCGGGCTTTCGCCGGCGTGGTGTACCAGCTCAATAAGCACGCTCAACTGCACGCCGGCTACATGCACCTGTTTCAGCAGCTACCCGCGGGCAGCACCTACCGCGACCAGCACACCATCCGGGTTTTCTACTTCCACAACTTCGACTTGCGCCCTCACGCGGCGCACGCTCCAGTCCCCGTGGCACCGGCGACCCAAGCGCCGCCTAGCCCGGCTCAACCACCGCAATAACTCCATGGCCGATACCCAGCAGCTTTCCGAAGTAGAGCACGTAAAGGATGCCAGCAACTACCTGCGGGGCACCCTGCGCGAGAGCGTGCAGAACCCCATTACGGGCGCGCTCTACCCCGACGATACCCACCTGATTAAGTTCCACGGCTCGTACCAGCAAACCGACCGCGACCTGGACAGCGAGCGAAAGCGCCAGAAGCTGGAGCCGCTCTACTCGTTCATGATTCGGGTGCGGGTGCCGGGCGGCGTGGCTACCCCTGAGCAGTGGCTGCGCATGGACGAGCTGGCCGATACCTACGCCAACGGCACCCTGAAGCTGACCACGCGCCAGACCTTTCAGCTGCACGGGGTGCTGAAGCGCAACCTAACTGACACCATTCGGGGCTTCAACGAGGTGCTGATGGACAGCATTGCCGGCTGCGGCGACGTGAACCGCAACGTGATGTGCGGCGTGAACCCGGCCGAGTCGCGCTTGCACGCGCAGGTGTACGAGGTGAGTCGGCAGATCAGCGCCCACCTTACGCCGCGCACCACCGCCTACTGGGAGTTGTGGCTAAACGGCGAGCAGCACCTGAGTACCGAACCCACGCAGGACGAGGAGCCCATCTACGGCAAAACCTACCTGCCGCGTAAGTTCAAGATTGCCCTAGCCCTGCCGCCCTACAACGACACCGACGTTTTCGCCAACGACATTGGCCTGGTTGGCATCGAGCAGAACGGCGAACTGGTGGGCTTCAACGTGGCCGTGGGCGGCGGTATGGGCATGACGTTCGGCATGCCCGACACTTACCCGCGCCTCGCCGACCTCATCGGCTTTGTGCCTACCGACAAGGTGGTGGACGTGTGCGAGCAGGTAGTGACCATTCAGCGCGATTGGGGCAACCGCCAGAACCGCAAGTTCTCGCGCCTGAAGTACACCCTCGACAAAGTAGGCCTAGAGGCATTCCGCGCCGAGCTGCACCAGCGCCTAGGTTACGAGCTGGCCGAGGCTCGCCCCTTCCGCTTCGAAACGTCGAGCGACGCCTTCGGCTGGACCCAGAGTGCTGATGGTAAGTACCACCTTACGCTGTATGTAGAAGGCGGCCGGGTGCAGAACACCGAAAGCGTGCAGCTGAAAACCGCCATGCGCGAAATAGCTGCATTCCACACCGGCGAGTTTCGGCTGACCGGCAACCAAAACGTGGTTATTGCCAACATTGCACCCGAGCACCGCGCCCGCATTGAAGCCGTGCTGATGCAGCACGGCGTGCTCGGCCCTGCGCAGCAACGCACCGCCCTGCGCCTAGGTAGCTTGGCTTGCGTAGCCCTGAACACCTGCTCGCTAGCATTTGCAGAAGCTGAACGCTATCTTCCGCAACTCCTTGACCGCGTGGATGCTGTTATCCGGGCCAATGGCTTGGCCAACGAAGGCATCCTCATCCGCATGACTGGCTGCCCCAACGGCTGCGCCCGCCCCTACCTAGGCGAGATTGGCTTGGTAGGCCGGGCCGTGGGGCGCTACAACCTGTACCTGGGTGCCGACCACGGCGGCCAGCGCCTGAACAAGCTTTACCGCGAGATGTTGGATGAAGACGGCATCGTGCAAGAGCTTACTCCCTTGCTCGAGGCCTACGCCCAGCACCGCCTGCCCTCCGAACGCTTCGGCGACTTCGTAATCCGCCAGGGCTACGTAGCCGCTACTACCCACGGCCAAAACTTCCACGCCTGAGCTCGTATGAACTCATCCGCTCTTTCTGCCGCCCTGCACCTGACCGACTCTGGTCCGCCGGCTGAGGCTTCGGCCACATCCTCAAAAACCAACAACCTGTTTCCGGTATTCCTAAAGCTGGAACAGCTGCGCGTGCTGCTGGTGGGCGGCGGCGCCGTAGGCCTGGAAAAGCTGACGGCCATGCTACGCAATAGCCCGGCCACGGCCGTTACGGTGGTGGGCGAAACCATTCTGCCCGAAATCCGCACCTTGGCGGCCCAGCACCCCAAAGTGCAGGTGCACGAGCGCGCCTACCAGCTCACCGACCTCATCGGACACGACCTGGTGCTCATCGCCACCAACGACCGCGCCCTTAATAGCCAGATCAAGCAAGAAGCCGCAGGGCACGGCCTACTTGCCAACGTGGCCGATACGCCCGACGAGTGCGACTTCTACCTAGGGAGCATCGTGCAGAAAGGCGACCTGAAAATTGCCATCAGCACCAACGGCAAGTCGCCTACGGTAGCCAAGCGCCTGCGCGAGGTACTCACCGAGGTACTCCCTGACGAACTGCACGACGTGCTGCAGCGCATGGGCATCATCCGCAGCCGCCTGGAGGGCGACTTTGCCGAAAAGGTGAAGTCGCTGAATGCCGTTACGGCCGAGCTCACCGGCGACCCGGCCTACGAAACACCAGCTGCCCGGCGCTGGCGCCACATTGCCACGGCTTCGCTGGTGGCGTTTGGACTGCTGCTGACAGTGAACATCTTGTCGTTGTACTACACCTGGCCGCAGGTGTGGCAGGTGGTCAGCAATGCCGAAACGTTTTACACCTTCGTAGCCATCGGCTTCGCCGCCCAACTGGTAGATGGCTTGCTGGGCATGGGCTACGGCGTGGTTACCGCCATCAGCCTGATGTCGATTGGCCTGAATCCGGCGGCCGTCAGCGCCAGCATTCACACGGCCGAAATGTTTGCCAGCGGAGCTTCGGGCTACCACCACTACCGCTTTGGCAACGTGAACCGCCGCTTGTTCAAAGCCCTGCTTATACCGGGTATTATCGGCGCCGTAAGCGGCGCTTTGCTGCTTTCGTACTTCGGCGAGCAGTACGGCAGTTGGGTAAAGCCATTCTTGGCTACGTACCTGCTGCTGCTCGGCATACGCCTCATCAGCCGCGCTTTCCGCAAGCCAGATAACCGCAAAAAGCGCGTGAAGCGCGTTGGCCTGCTTGCTGGCGTGGGTGGCTTTCTCGATTCATTTGGTGGCGGTGGTTGGGGCCCGCTGGTTACCAGCACCCTCATTGCGCAGGGCCGTACGCCGCAGTACGTTATTGGCTCCGTCAGCATTACCGAGTTTTTCGTCACCTTCGCCAGCGCCCTCACTTTCTTTGCCACCATCGGCGTGTCGCACTGGCAAGTAGTGCTTGGGCTGATTGTGGGTGGCGTGGCGGCGTCGCCCTTTGCGGCACGGCTCACTGGTCGTATTTCAGTTCGCTTTATGTTCCTAGGTGTTGGGCTGATGGTTATCGTTTGGAGCCTGTGGGCATTGCGCAAGGTGCTGCCCGAGCTGCTGAGCTTGATTACGCCTTCGTTCTAAACCAAGCGCCCCGGTACTGCAGGCGTACTGCAGATGCCGGGGCGCTTGGTTTTAAATCTGACCTAGGCTTCAGGCAATAGGCCCAGGACCCGGATCTACCTCCCGCCTACGAAACGAGCTGGACAACTCGGCGGGGCGCCGCTGCCGGTAAAAGTAATCTTCGCTGTAAGTAGGCTGCTCGTAGAAGGGCGAAGCGTTGTCGCGGGCGGGCACCGGTAGCTGCAGAGCGCGCAACATGGCTTCTTCGTACTCGCGGCTGATGCTGATTTCGACGTACGGCGGGTAGTTCAGTACCGACTCGCTCGTAAGTGCGGGCACAAACACGTTGTCGCCGTCGTCGTCGAGGGCGGCGGCGCCAATGGGCAACAGTATGTGGCGCTCGTGCGTGTTGATTTTAAGCGAAGCATCCAGTTCGATGTCAAGGTAGCGCACTTTCATGGCTTCGGGCTCCACAATCAGCTCGTACACGTCGCCAAACTTCTTGCCATCGGCGCCGCGTACGGCCCAGCCCCGCACGTCGGGACTGCCGTCGGCTACTTCAAAATCGCGTAGGTCGCGCAAGCGCACCAGGTGCATGCCATCGGCGCTGGGTATGGGCGAGGTTTCCATAAGTTTCGGAGGAAGGTGTGGGTTGTAGGCAGTAGCTCTAGGTTTGGGCAGGCTTTTCCAGCACCCGCAGCAAGTTGGCTGCTTGCTGAAAGAACTCTTGCATGGCCTGCTGCT
This sequence comes from Solirubrum puertoriconensis, assembly GCF_001483135.1. Taxonomy (GTDB): domain Bacteria; phylum Bacteroidota; class Bacteroidia; order Cytophagales; family Hymenobacteraceae; genus Solirubrum; species Solirubrum puertoriconensis. The sequence continues at coordinate 599,329 of NZ_LNAL01000008.1, read as the reverse complement.
CGGCCGGCGTGGCGGTGCGCCCGCTTAGCTGATTGGCCCGCTCTACCAAGGTACTGGCCTCGCGCTCCACGGTAGCGTAACCGCGGCGCTGCATTTCCTGCATCAGCTCGGCGGCGGCTACAAAGCCCGGCCGCAAGGAGCCGCCGCTGCTTACGCGGTTGGTGGCACTGGTAAGATCGTTGCGCTTTTCGGCAACGGCTTGGTCGCGCAAATCGGTGCGGTCGGCCATATCTACGAGCACACCACTGAGCAACGTGAGGCCCCGCCGGGCGTAGTTGTTCGAGGCAGGATCATCGGCTACAAAAGCATAAAAGTCGGCAGGCTCAACGGCTTCGTCTTCTACCTCGGTCTCGCCTTCGCTGGCTAGTGCTCCTACCGAAGGGTCGCCGGTAGGGGCTACGGCGCTGGCCGCGGCCGAGTCGTGCGTGGGCGCACCGGGCGTTACGGTCGATTCGGGCGCTGGGGCAGTGGGCGGTGCGGTTTGCTCGGGGCCGGGGTCGCGGCTCACTAGGTACCAAATACATAGGCCTACCAGCAGCAAGGCCAGCAGAATAAGCAACCACGGGCTAGCAGCTTTCTTTTTGCGTTGGATATTGATTTCAGCCATTGTTGCTGTCGGTGTAAGAGTGTCTCTGGGCTAGCCATACGTTCGGCGCCGGAAAATAGGTACTTCGCTATGCTCTTACGAGAACCTAAATGCGCCTGCTAAAGCTTTACGGTGCTACCTATCTAAGATGCTACGAATTGGCCGCTCACGCTATCAGCTCTGTTTGGCAGCAGAGGACTTCGGATTCAGCATTTTGAGCTGCTCACTTCTAAGAACACCCTGCCGAACTATCACCGGCTTTAGTTCAACTTTGGCCGTGTCGGTGTTGCGTTATTGATAGAAAATATTGACACAACCTACTACGCTTTCACTTCATCAGCCAGCGCTTTCGAGCATTCAAAAACTACTACCGGGTTTGACAGTACCGATAAAAGTTTATCTAATTTGCTGACACAACGCCGCCACACACCACACCTATTGCATATGCGTTTCACCACACATATGCTCCATGTCCACCGTTTACCACCAACCCTCACCGGAGGTCGTCAGCCTGCAACACCTGCTGGAGACCTGCCATGCGCTTAGCCAACACACCGACCAACACCTGATTGGCTTATTAAGCAAGCACACCTCCACGGGTGAGCCCACGTTAGTTCGCGAACAACTGCCCACGCTGCGCCACCTCGTGCGCAGTGGTGCGCAATTGCATCAGCAGTTGCAGCAACCTCAGCGCACTAGCGCCAGCAAACTTGAAGCTCAGTCACAATCGGGTCCGGAAGTACTCAGCACACGCGAGCTAGAAGTTTTACGCTTGTTGGCCAAAGGCTATACTCAGCAACAGGTTGCCGAAGAGCTATTTATAAGCCCAACTACTGTTAATAATCACTGTGCCCGCATGCGCGAAAAGTTGGGTTTACGTGGCCGCAATGCATTGTTAACTTTTGCGTTTAGTCGGCAATAATGTAGTCACATGCATTTTGATAGATTAATACCATTGATAGTGCTATAAATTACCCAATACTTTGTGCAGCAAACAGCACTATTTGTCGCGACTTAGGACCTGTTTAGTTAGACCTTTCATCACAATATCATGAACAACTTTTCGGAAATAAAATCACTTGATTTGCTCACTAACGAAGAGCTCATCTCTATCGACGGTGGCGACACTGTTAATGTAATGTATCATCGCGGCGAGTCTCAAGTTGACATCCATGCCATTGGTGATTTTTTCATCGGCCTGTGGGCAGGCCTGACTCACTAAGCTATTCATCATTTTTTTCAGCGAAATCATATGAACTTCAATATTGAAGAGCAAGGCCTTGTGGCCCTGAGCTGTAATGAACTAATGCTGGTTGATGGCGGCCACGAAGGAACTGCCTATCAGGTTGGGTATCAAATAGGCCTTGCCATTGATGCAGTAGGCAAAGTAGCCGCCTTTGTAGGCGTGTGCGCCTGGGTTGCCACACACTAATTGGCTGCTTATCGTTATCAACAACTGCGAATGTTATGCTACTGAAGCGCAAATATTCTTCACTGTAGTGGACGTAACATCTCCTTCAACATAGTTGCTTTAGCCGATAATAGTCTTAAGTCAGCAAGAGGGCAAGATAGCCCTCTTGCTGACTTTGTTGCTGTAAAAGTCCTAGCAATCAGCAATCAGCCTATGCCACAAACAACTCATGACACTAGCTTAAGCGAGGCTAAACCAAGGAGCAGCGCACCCGGCACTCCCACCGTCAGCAATACGTCGAACTTTGATTTTGACTATTTCTTAAAATTTATCTCCCAACCTTATTATCTAACAAAACAGTCGCACACCTGTAAATCAAATATTAAATACACCCTATCTTCATATTTATTTTGCACTATTGCTGTATTTATATTATCAATCATTATAAATATTCTTGATAAATTTTTGGTAAATACTCTAGGAATACAATCTATTAGCACACAAATACGTAATAGCATTTTACAAACCGGCAATGATTTTAATCAGTTTAACTTTATAATCATTGTACTAGCAACGCCTTTTATAGAAGAAATTATTTTCAGACTACCGCTTAACTTGAATAAATATGCATTTGCGACTTCAACAACCATATTTACTTATATTATCTCAGGTGGGTCAATATTCCATTTTAGCAAAGGAAACGACACAATTCCTTTACTTATAGCTTTCGTCACGTTTACATGTTTAGCTATATTCATAAACAACATATCATTACTAAAAATAGGTACGCACCACTTTAGAAGATGGTTTTATGCATACACTTTGTTGTTTGGCATTATCCACGTAACTAACATTCGAAATATACAATATCAATTAGTGCCTATATACTTGATATATATTCTACCTCAAATAGCAATGGGACTTTTTATTGCTAATATCAGATTACACAGGGGATTTGCATGGGGATTTGCACTCCACGCGCTCATTAACGGCATTGGTTACATGCTCATTTATTGAACATGAAAATAATATCAAATATGCAATTTTTGCACAAAATCACTGAAAGTAAACAATTATGTAAGCACACCATAACTCAACACAATTTTTTCAACTTATCCTGATTGTTTACGGCTATCTTTACCAATCAACCAAACCATGTATATACATCAAGCTAGTCATTAAAGATTTTAATGGTAACAAGTACTAAAATTGATACGAAACTACTATTGATGACAGCAGATAAAGGGGTGCTTATTTGCAGCAGGACAACCGCTTCGGGTCGCGACCAATGTGTTAGTTCTACTCACCACGTCTCACCTCTCCTAGGTGAGGCCTCCACAAACCCTTTCGAACTTTTATTCAGATGAACAAGAATCTCGACCTGAACAACTGCAACGTAGCCGAAATGAGCATCCAGGAGCTCGAAATGGTAGACGGCGGCCTGTTCCCGCTCGTAATTGGCGGCTATGTAATTACCGCTAAGGCTGCTGGCTGGGCTGCTGCTGGCCTTGCTGCCACTGGCATTTTTGCTGCTGGCGTGTACAGCGGCTACCAGGATGCCGCTAAGTAATTTAGGTCACCTTCAAGCTGATACATCAGATGAGCCTGCAACTACTCACCGCCGCCGACTTCAGCACGGTTGAACTGTCGGAAGAAGAAATCCTGGAAACCGAAGGTGGTGCCTTTCTGGCGCCCTTCCTGGCCATTGGTGCTGCTGCTGCTGCTGGCGTAGCCATCTACGAAGCTGGCAAAGCCGTAGGTGAATTCATTTACCACGCAACGAATAGAAAGTAAATAGGTATGGCTCTGAAAGAAGCAATTTGTGAGTTCGCAGAAACGGCATTGCACGACAAACGTTTTCAACCGCTGTTGTTTCTGGTAGCCGCTTATTTCATTTATCGTTTTGGCAAAGCCGTAGGTGAGACTATTTATTATATAACACATTAATACATAGCTTTCATCTAAATAAACATTGCAATCTTATGCAGGTATTCAGGCGCAACTAGTTGCACCATGGCACACACTTGCGTAAAACAATTGCAATGCGCGTAATTATGCTTCCGCGATGGTTTCCGTTGCGGAAGCATAATCTTTTTTCAGCAATAGCGACTTAGCATGAGCAATTCGGAACACAGGTCGGATTTTGCTATGGAATACCTGCACCAGTTCAGCCGCACCAACCGGGCCATATACCTGTGCTCGTTGGTGGCGCTGCTGGGTGCGGCAGTGGCCTTGCCACTGGTCAGCCTTAATGTATCGACGCAGGCAAGCGGTACGCTGCGCCCCTTAGCCGAGAAAACGGAAATACGCCCGTTGGTTGCCGGCACGATTACGCGCCAGTACGTGCGCGAAAACCAAGCCGTGCGCAAGGGCGATACGCTGCTGGTTCTGCAATCGGCGGCCATGCAGGCCCATCTCGACCTGAACCAGCGCCAGCAGACCGAAAAGGAAGCGTTTGTACAAGACCTGGAAGTGCTGGTGCGTGGCATGGCTGCGCCCGCGGGCGGGCTGCGTACGCAGCTTTACGGGCAGCAAGCGGCGCAATTCAGCTACCAACAGCAGTTGCTGCGCAATCAGTTAAGCAAAAGTGCCCGTGAGCTGGCCACCAACCGCCGCCTGTACGCGGGGCGGGTAATTGCCCGCATCGAGCTCGAGGAAAAGGCTTTTGCTTACCGCAAACTGCTCGATGAAATACGCGTGCAGGCAGCTACGCAACGCAGCCAATGGCAAGCCGACCTGAACACGCACCGCGCCGATTTGGCCGAGCTACGCGGCCAGCGCCAGAAACTACAGCAAGAGCAGCGCTTGTTTGCCCTAACTGCGCCGGTAAATGGCACCGTGCAGCAGATAGCCGGCAAATACGCGGGCAGCTACGTGCAGGCTGGCGAGCTACTGGGCCAGATTTCGCCCGATGGTGCGCTGCTGGCCGAGTGCTACGTGTCGCCCAAAGACATAGGCTATATGCACGTGGGCATGCCGGTGCGCTTTCAGGTTGACGCCTTCGACTACAACCAGTGGGGATTGGTGGAAGGCCAAGTAACCGACGTTGCCCGCGACTTTGTGCTTGTGAACGAACAGCAACCGGTATTTAAGGTGCGCTGCCGCCTGCAGCGCCCATACCTGGAGCTGCAAAACGGCTACCGCGGCTCGCTGCGCAAGGGCATGACGGTGCGCGGGCGCTTTTTGCTGGCCCGACGCACGCTGTGGCAGTTGCTCTTCGACAAAGCCGATAACTGGTTTAACCCAACTCAAAATGGTGCGGCCTAGGTGCAGCACCTGCCTTTGCCCATTCACCACCTAGTAGGCTTGCGGGGTATCCTCTTCAGCAGTGGCCCCAACTCATTTTATGCGTAAGGCTGTTAAAATTCGGCAGCGCGACATTACGGATTGCGGGGCGGCGTGCCTGGCCTCCGTGGCCGCGCACTATAAACTGCTGCTGCCGGTAGCACGTATTCGGCAGTACGCCACTACCGACCAGCGCGGCACCAACCTGGTGGGCATGATTAAGGCTGCCAACCACCTAGGGTTTCAGGCCAAAGGCGTAAAAGGCACCCTCGAGAGCCTAACCAAAATACCGCTGCCAGCCGTGGCGCACGTGGTGCTGGCCAACCAACTGCACCACTACGTGGTAGTGTACCGCGTCACGAAAAAGCACGTGGTGTACATGGACCCCGCCGACGGGCAGTTGCACCGCGTGGCGCTGGCCAAATTTCAGGAGCAATGGACGGGCGTATTGCTGTTGCTGGCGCCGGATACCTCCTTTCAGCCCGGCGACCATAAGGTATCTGTCCTAGGTCGGTTTTGGCAGCTGATTCGGCCGCACCGCTCCGTGATGGTGCAGGCGCTGTTTGGAGCAGCAGTGTACACAGTGCTGGGCTTATCCATGTCGGTGTACGTGCAGAAAATCGTCGACCATGTGCTAGTGGATGGCAACCGCAACCTGCTGAACCTGCTGAGCGTGGGCATGCTGCTGTTGCTGCTGTTCCAGACGTTTATCGGCGGCATGAAAAGCCTGTTGGCCCTGCAAACCGGGCAGCAGATTGACGCCCGGCTGATTCTGGGGTACTACAACCACCTGCTGAAGTTGCCGCAAACCTTCTTCGATACGATGCGGGTGGGCGAAATCATTTCGCGCGTGAACGATGCGGTGAAGATCCGGGCCTTCGTGAACGACACGGCCCTAGGTCTGCTGGTGAACATCTTCATCGTGGTGTTCTCGTTCGGGCTGATGTTCACCTATGATTGGAAGCTGGCCGTGCTGATGCTGGGCATCTTGCCGCTGTACGGTGGCATTTACTGGCTGCAAAACCGCCTGAACCGCCGTTACCAGCGCCAGCTGATGGAGCAAAGCGCCGAGTTGGAGTCGCAGCTGGTGGAGTCGATTACGGCCATGGGCACCATCAAGCGCTTTGGTATGGAGGGCTTTGCCAGCGAGCGAACCGAGAATCGCTTTATTGCCCTGCTGCGCACGGTGTATTTTTCGGGCAAGCACGGCATTGTAGGCGGCTCGGCCGCTGAGTTTGTATCGCAGCTGTTCCGCATTGGGCTGCTGTGGGTGGGCTCGTACTACGTGCTCGACCACGAGCTGACGCCCGGCGAGCTGCTGTCGTTCTACGCCGTAATCGGGTACTTCACGGGACCAGCTACCAGCCTCATCGGCGCCAACCGCACCGTGCAGGATGCTCTGATTGCTGCCGACCGTCTTTTCGAAATTATCGACCTAGAGCGCGAATCGCACGAGAACAAGGCCGAACTCACGCCCAAACTCACCGGCGACATTCAGCTGCGCGAGGTAGCCTTTGCTTACAACACGCGCGGAACCGTGTTCCGCAGCTTGTCGTTGCACATTCCAAAGGGTGCCATTACGGGCATTGTGGGCGAAAGCGGCTCGGGCAAAACCACGCTGCTGTCGTTGCTACAGGGCTTGTATCCGCTCAACGGCGGCAGTATCATCATAGGCGGGCTCGATATCCGGCATTTGCAGCCCGAAAGCCTGCGCCGCGTGGTAAGCGTGGTGCCGCAGCAAATTGATTTGTTCAGCGGCAGCATCGTCGAAAACATTGCCGTGGGCGAAACCGAGCCCGATTTGCACCGCATTATTGCGATTTGCCAGCAACTGGGCATTTTGGAATTTATCGAAAAGCTGCCCTACGGCTTTGGCACCATGCTGGGCGAACGGGGTGCCGGCTTGTCGGGTGGCCAGAAGCAGCGGTTGGCTATTGCCCGTGCCTTGTACCGCAACCCCGAAATCCTGATTCTGGACGAAGCCACCTCGGCCCTCGACACCATTTCGGAGCAGTACGTACAGCGCACCTTACAGCAGTTCCGCGACGCGGGCAAAACAGTACTGCTGATTGCTCACCGCCTCAGCACCGTGATGCACGCCGACAAAATTGTGGTGCTTGGCGCCGGCGAACTGCTGGAACAAGGCACCCACGACGAGTTACTGAGTTCGGGAGGGGCTTACTATGCCCTCTGGCAACAGCTCATGCCGCTACCCGTGCAATCGGTGCCCGCAATAGCCAGGTAAGTCCTAGTGCAAACGAGCGGCGCCCTAGGTCTTGGCAGTGCGCTATGCTACCAAGACCTAGGGCGCCGCTTTTCTTATGGGCGTGCTTACCGCGTTACGCCGGTACTCGGCGGTACATTTTGGCGAGTTGCTCTACGGCGTAATCTACCTCATCAGCGGTGTTGTACTTGCTCATTGAGAAGCGCACGGCGCCGCGGGCCGGGTCGCAGCCGAGCGCCGTGAGCACGTGCGAACCGATGTTGGAGCCGCTGGTACAAGCCGAGCCGCCCGACGCCGATACGTGGTTGATATCGAGGTTGAAGAGCAACATCTCGTTGAGGTCGGAGGGCGGCAGGCTGACGCTAAGCACGGTGTAGAGGCTTTGGTCAGCCTCGGCCGACATGCCGTTGAACTGTACATCTTCAATTTCGGCGCGCAGCTTGGCAATAAAGCGGTCCTTCAGCCCCTGAATGTGCTGGTGATGCTGCTCCATGTGGCGGTAGGCAATTTCCAGCGCCTTGGCCAGGCCAACTACCCCGTACACGTTTTCGGTGCCGGCGCGCTGGTTGCGCTCCTGCGAACCGCCGTGGATGAGCGGCTGCACTTGCACCTCGGAGTTGGTGTACAGGAAGCCCGCACCCTTCGGCCCATGAAACTTGTGCGCCGAACCTACCAGAAAGTGAGTACCCAACTGGCGGACATCGTGGCGGTAGTGGCCCATCGTCTGCACCGTATCGGTATGAAAGACGGCACCGTGCTGCTTGCACAGCTCGCCGATGGCCTGAATGTCGTTGAGGTTGCCGATTTCGTTGTTGCCGTGCATCAGGCTCACAAACGAGCGGGTGTGCGAGCCGAGCAACTCATCGAGGTGCCCTAGGTCGAGGCGGCCGCGCTCGTCGAAGCGCACATAGCTAAGCTCGATTTCGCCGCCTTTTTCCAGCGCCTGCAGCGTGTGCAGCACGGCGTGGTGCTCCAGCCTGGAGGTAATGGCGTGCTTCAGCCCAAACGTACGAATAGAGCCGAACGCGGCGCAGTTGTCGGCTTCGGTTCCGCCCGAAGTAAAGCTGATTTCGGCCGGCGCGGCGTTAATCAGGTGCGCAATGGTTTTGCGGGCATTCTCCAAGGCGGCGCGCACCTTGCGGCCGTGCCCATGAATGGAGCTGGGATTGCCGAAATGCTCCCGCATAAAGGGCAGCATGGCATCGAGCACCTCTGGGTCGAGCGGGGTGGTAGCGGCGTTGTCGAAATAAACCGAAGGCTGGGTGTGGATCGGCGTCATGCGCTAGCGCGTTGGAGGGGTGGACTGCAAAAATAACGGTTTGCGAATGGTCGAACGCAGCGGCTCCCGTTTCGCGCCGTTCGCTCCTAGGTCTTCTAGGTGTCGAATACGCAAAACGGGAGCCGCGTGTGTTGTTAATCGCCCTTAGCCTTTCGCCGAGATAATCTCTTTGATGTCGCCGATGATTTTGTTGGCTAGGTGGTCGGCCGTGGCGTTCGACTCCGACTCGGCATAAATGCGGATGATCGGCTCGGTGTTGGATTTGCGCAGGTGCACCCACTCCTTGTCGAACTCGATCTTCACGCCATCGATGGTGTTGATGGGCTGCTTGGCGTAACGCTCCTGCATTTGCACCAGCACCTGGTCGGTGTTGATTTCGGGCGTCAACTCGATCTTGTTCTTCGAGATGAAGTAGTTCGGGTACGAAGCGCGCAGGGCAGTCATGGTTTTGCCCGTTTTGGCGAGGTGCGTCAGGAACAACGCAATGCCTACCAACGCGTCGCGGCCGTAGTGCAGCTCGGGGTAAATGATGCCGCCGTTGCCTTCGCCGCCAATCACGGCGTTGGTTTGCTTCATCATGGTTACCACGTTCACCTCGCCTACGGCGGCAGCGGCGTAAGAGCCGCCGTGTTTCTCGGTTACGTCGCGCAGGGCGCGGGTGCTGCTCAGGTTGCTTACGGTGTTGCCGCCGCCTTGCTGCTGCAGCACGTAGTCGGCCACAGCTACCAGGGTATACTCCTCGCCGAACATCGAGCCGTCTTCGCTTACCAGCGCGAGGCGGTCAACGTCGGGGTCAACTACAATGCCTAGGTCGAAGTTGCCTTTCTCAATCACCCGCGAAATGTCGCGCAGGTTTTCGGGGAGTGGCTCGGGATTGTGGGCAAAGTCGCCGGTGGGTTCGCAGAAAAGCTTCTCAACTTTCGCGACACCTAGGGCCTCGAGCAGCATCGGCACGGCAAACCCGCCCGACGAGTTTACGGCATCAACTGCTACTCGGAAGTGCTTAGCCCGGATGGCATCTACATCCACCAACGGCAGCGCCAGAATGGCTTCGATGTGCTTCTGCAGCGCTTCGGCGTCGGTGGTTACCTGTCCTAGGTTGTTTACCTGCGCAAAGTCGAAAGCTTCTTGCTCAGCCAGTTCCAACACCAACTTACCATCGGCATCCGAAATAAATTCGCCTTTGTTGTTCAGCAGCTTTAGCGCGTTCCACTGCTTGGGATTGTGCGAAGCCGTCAGGATGATACCGCCGCCAGCCTGGCGTGCGGGCACGGCCATTTCAACGGTAGGTGTGGTCGAAAGCCCCAGGTCGATGACATTGATGCCAAGGCCTTGGAGGGTTCCGATGACCAGTTTATTGACCATGTCGCCGGAGATGCGCGCGTCGCGCCCTACTACGATGGTGCGGTTCTGGGTTTGGTTGAGCACCCACGTGCCGAAAGCGGCCGTGAATTTTACCACGTCGATGGGGGTGAGAGCCTCTCCCGCCGCGCCGCCAATGGTGCCCCGAATGCCCGAGATGGATTTGATTAGTGCCACAAGCAATGTGATTTTTTCAGCGAGCAAAAGTAAGGAATACCACCCGGCCTGCCTACAACGGCTAACCTACTCGACCCGTTCTGCCTTGGTACCGTATATTTGACAATCATGGATTATAATACCCCTGCTCGCCGGCCCGAACAGCTGGCGGCTTTTGGACGTTTGCTGGATGTGCTTGACCGCCTGCGGGCCGAATGCCCCTGGGACCGGAAGCAAACCATGCAAACGCTTCGCCACCTCACCATCGAGGAAACATACGAGTTGGCTGATGCCATTTTGCGCGAAGACCTACCCGAAGTTCAGAAGGAGCTTGGCGATGTAATGTTGCACTTGGTCTTCTACGCCAAAATTGCCAGCGAACAAGGTCGCTTCGACATAGCCGATGTGCTCAATGCCCAGTGCGACAAGCTCATTCACCGCCACCCGCACATCTACGGCGAGGTACAAGTCGAAACCGAAGAAGACGTCAAGCGAAACTGGGAACAGCTGAAACTCAGGGAGAAAGGGAACAAATCTGTACTCGGCGGCGTACCTGTATCACTGCCGGCATTGGTAAAGGCCATGCGCATACAAGAAAAGGCCTGTGGCGCTGGCTTCGACTGGGAGCACAAGGAGCAAGTATGGGCCAAGGTGCAGGAAGAGCTGGCTGAATTTGGCGCAGAGTTTCAGAACGGCGAGGTGCAAGACCAAGCCCGGGCTACCGCAGAGTTCGGCGACTTGTTGTTTTCTCTCGTAAACTTCGCTCGGTTTGCTGGCATTAATCCCGAAGAGGCTCTGGAACAGACAAATCGAAAATTCATACATCGATTTCAATACCTCGAAAGCGCAGTAACGCGTACTGGTCGTTCGCTCTCCGAGCTAACTTTGGCTGAGATGGACCGTTACTGGGAGGAAGCCAAGCACTTGCCTTCGGATGACGCTCACACACAAACCGAGAAATAGCCTTTTTTTGAGTTAAACACCGGTTTAAACGCGTTAGACCCATTTTTAATTTGGCGACGCAAAGCCTTTTGTTTAGGTTTGCCAAGGATAGACCTAGTACGGACGAAGGCCCCGCGCACGAGCAGACCCACGTTTTTGGCTTCTTTTCCCAAGAGGCAAATCGTGCGGGTGAGCGGGGCTCCGCTGTCTTAGGTCTTTCAGTAGTTTCATCTACATTCCAAACACAGTTCAACCTTTTTCACCAACCAACTTTCCCTAATTCTCCGGAACAATGGAACAAAAGAATGCCATGAACAAGCCTGCGGCTCCGGCTCGTCCTGCTGCACCTGCGCCGAAGACAGGCGAAGCGAAAGGCGGCTCTGTATTCGCTGCCATCGTAATTCCGCTGGCACTGGCAGTGGCTATTGCAATCTATAAGTTCGTTCTAGGTAACCCCGGCAACTTCCAGGGCAACAACCCGGCCAACCACCCACTACCCGGCAACTACCTGGGCATTGTGTACAAAGGTGGTTTCATCGTGCCGGTGCTGATGTCGATGTTGATCATCGTGGTTACCTTCTCGATCGAGCGTTTCCTCACCATCAGCAAAGCCAAAGGCACCAAAGGTGTTGAGGGCTTCGTACGCTCGGTACGCCAAAAGCTGAACGTGAACGACATCACTGGCGCCATTGCCGTTTGCGACCAGCAAAAAGGCTCGGTAGCCAACGTTGTTAAGGCTGGCCTGCTGAAGTACCAAGAGATGTCGCGCGAGCGTGGCATGGACAAAGACCAGAAGATCCTGGCTATCCAGAAGGAAATCGAAGAAACCACTGCTCTGGAGCTGCCCATGCTCGAGAAAAACTTGGTTATCATCTCGACCCTTGCTTCGGTTGCTACCCTAGTTGGTCTGCTCGGTACCGTATTCGGTATGATCAACGCATTCGCCGCTCTGGCTAACGCTGGTGCTCCGGATGCAGTAGGTCTGGCTAACGGTATTTCGGAAGCTCTTATCAACACCGCTCTGGGTATCTTGACGTCGGCTATTGCTATCGTGGCTTACAACTTCTTCACGAGCAAGATTGACGAACTGACCTACAGCATCGACGAAGCTGGTTTCAGCATTATTCAAACCTTTGCTGCTCAGCATGGTGAGGAGCGCGTACACGGTGCTGCGTAAACTAAACGCATAGCATTGTACGTTACGGTTTCTGAAACCCTCTTAACTAGCTAGAAATGCCTAAAGTAAAACCACACAGAACGTCGCCGTCGCTGGACATGACCCCGATGGTGGACTTGGCCTTCTTGCTGGTAACCTTCTTCATGCTTACCGCAACGCCGTCGGAAGACGTAGCCGTGGTGGTAGACACCCCTTCGTCCACATCGGAAAAACAGTTGCCCGAGAAGAACGTTGTCCAGCTTACCATCGACAAGGATAAGCGCGTGTTCTTTTCTATGTCGGGTCAGCCCATCAAGATCAAGACGCTGGATCAGATTGCTGGTAAGTACAACCTTACCTTCACGCCAGCTCAAAAGCAGCGCTTTGCTGCTCTGCCTGACTTTGGTGTTCCTGTACAGCAACTGCCCGCTTACCTAAGCTTGAGTACGGAAGACCGCAAAGCCTACAAGCAGCCCGGCATCCCGTACGACTCGCTCAACAATCAAATGATTGAATGGGTGATGGCAGCTCGCTCGGTTAGCGTGGGTCAATTCCAGCAAGCGCCTTACATCGCCATCAAAGGCGACGGACAGGCGGATGTGCCGACGGTGAAGGACGTTATCGAATCGCTGCAGGAAAAGAAGTTGAACCGTTTCTACCTCATCACCGACCTGGAAATGCAGCCGGTGGCTAGCAAATAAGCTCAATGGCAGAAATACAACAACAAGCCGACTCCGGCGGAAAAGGCGGGAAGAAGCGGGCCAAGAAAATGTCGACCAAAATCGACATGACCCCGATGGTGGACTTGGCCTTCCTGCTGCTGACCTTCTTCATGCTGACCACCACGTTTGCTAAACCAAACGTGATGCAGATTACGATGCCGGTACCGCCGGAGCCGAATGACCCCGAGCCGCTCGCTCTGAAGGCGTCTGAAGCTTTCACGGTACTGCTTGGCGAGCAGAATAAGGTTTACTACTACGAAGGCCTTGTTGACGCTACCAGCAAACCCGAGTTGAAGGTTACCGACTTCTCGAGCAATGGCATTCGTAAAACCTTGCTAGAGCGTCGGGGCCGCGTGCCGAACACCACGGTACTCATCAAGCCAGCCGACAACTCGAACTACAAAAACATGGTCGATATCCTCGACGAAATGAACATCACCCAGCAGAAGAAGTATGCGCTGGTTGACATTTCGAAGGACGATACAGATCTGATTAAATCTTCTGGCCTATGATGGATAACGCCCAAATTGCCCGGGCTTCCTTCGAAGACATCGTCTTTGAAGGCCGTAATAAAGCCTACGGAGCGTACGTACTGCGACGGCTGTACAACAAGCACGTAACGCGGGCTTTCCTAGTGGCCACAATCCTCTTCGCGTTGTTTGTGTGCGCTCCGCTGATTGCGCGCCTGCTGACTCCGAAAGAAGAAGTGATTGAGAAGCCCAAGAAGGAAACGGAAATCGTGCTGGAGGCTCCGCCCTTGGAGAACCAGCCACCGCCCCCTCCGCCCCCACCACCTACGGCTCCGCCGCCCCCCCCGCCTAAGCTCTCGACCATCAAATTCACTCCGCCCGTTGTTAAGCGCGACGAGGAAGTGAAAAAGGTAGAAGAGATTCCGGATCAGGAAGAACTGGAAGACAAAGTGGTGGCTACGGCAACCGTAAAAGGCAACACCGATAACCCCCTTGACCTAAGCGGCCTCGGCGACGAAGGCAACAAGGTTGTAGAAGAAGTAGTGGAGCAGAAGGTCTACACCTACGTAGAGCAGATGCCCACCCCTCCTGGCGGCATGGAAGGCCTGATGCAATACCTCGGTAAGAACATCAAGTACCCGCCCCTGGCACTTCGCAATCAGGTTGAAGGCAAAGTATTCGTGAATTTCGTAGTAGGCCAAAACGGCGAGATTTCCAACGTAACGGTGACGAAAGGCATCGGCGCTGGCTGCGACGAAGAAGCAGTACGAGTTATCAAAGGGATGCCTGCATGGACCCCTGGTAAGCAGAACGGCCGCGCCGTAAGCGTGTCGTACACCGTTCCGGTTACCTTCACCATCAAGTAACCCTGCTGACCTGAAAAGGACACAGAAAAAAGCCCGGTACAAGCATTGGCTTGTACCGGGCTTTTGCTTTTGGCCATACTGTATTTTTTTGGGCTAACTGCATACTGCGGCGAAACAGTCATGCGTTTTGGAAAGTGAAGGCGCTACCTAGGGATTGTGCAGTAGAAAAGGAGTTGGGCAGGCCAGAGAGCTGTACCACCATTCACCTAATACAATAACCGTATGACTCCGCTTCAGCTACGCCCGCCCACTCTAGACGAGATTGTGTTTGAGGGACGCAACAAGGCCTACGGCGCCTTTGAACTGCGTCAGGTGTATCCACAACACCTCCGTCGTGCTTTGGCAATTGCCATAGCATTGTTTGCCTTGCTGGTCGTAATTCCGTTAGTGGTAAACTACCTGCGGCCCGAAGCAGAGTTGACAGCGCCTGCACTCGATAAAGAGCCTGTACTGACGCTAACAGACGTAGTTTTGCCGCCAAAGGCAGCGGAGCCGGTGGTTACGCCTCCGCCTGCAGCCGCAAAAGCGCCCCAGTTCAAGGAAGTAGCTACCCGGGTAGTGCAGGATGCCCTGGTACCGCCCCGCCCTCAACAGATTGATGTTTCGGATGACCTACTGTTGACAACGGTTGATGCCCCCAAAGGAGATACTGGCGCCACAGCTAGCGTATCGACCGACGGAGCTACGGGCGAAATCAGCCTTCCGACCACTAATACCACAACGCCACGCAAAGAAGAAATTTTCCTTCATGCTGAGGTGATGCCCGAGTTTGAAGGTGGGCAAGCTGCCTTAGTTAAATACTTGCAACGCAATCTGCGCTATCCTTCGCAAGCCTTAGGTTCGCAAGTAGAAGGCAAGGTATTCGTGGCCTTTACGGTGAATACCGCTGGCGATATCACGGATGTTGAAGTAATCAAAGGCCTGGGTTACGGCACCGATGAAGAAGCGGCCCGCGTTATCAGGACTATGCCGCGCTGGCAAGCTGGCAAGCAAAACGGCCGTGCGGTTTCGGTGCGCTACACACTCCCGATTACGTTCAAAATTGCTCACTAACGCAGCGCTGTACTGCTTGCACAAGAAGTTGTCTTTTTACGTCGCAAAAGCCTGCCCGAGCAACAATATCGGGCAGGCTTTTGGCTTTGTATTGGTAACATTCGGAATACTATATCTTCTTTGCGAGAACAAACGTTCTACTTTTACGCGTTAGGATAGGCAAATACCTCTCCCGACAACATTTTGCATATGCTAGATACCAATGCCGATGACCGCGTAAACCGAGGCCAGAGCCAACGCGTGGCAATGCGCTATTTCGTGCTCCTCATGGCCGCGGTATATGTGGGCTTGGGCACTTTCTTGTTGGTAGCACCGGCCCACATGTTTGCATTGCCTCCTACTACACGCCGCATTGTGGGCGGCTTGTTTGTTCTTTACGGCCTGATTCGCTTCTTCCGCACCTTTCGTCAGCACTTCCGCAACCGCCATGATTCTCTTCAGCGCTAATAGCCGTACGGCTTGGGCGGTATTGGCCCTAGGTGCCACCCTGCTCAGCAGCTGCAACCGCACCAAATCCGATGGTTCCGTAGCCGTCGACGACACGCCTACCACCGGCAATGTCCGCGTGAGCATTGATAATACCTTTGAGCCTATTCTGAAGTCGCACGTCGATACCTTTCAGAAGCTTTATCAGTACGCGCGCATCGACGCCAGCTATAAGCCCGAGCAAGAAGCAATGCGCGATTTGCTCGACGACAAAGTGCGCGCCGTTGTGGTGGCCCGGCCGCTTAATACCGATGAACAAGCGGTATTCGACCGGCTAAAGATTGTGCCCCGCACCACGCCTATTGCTACCGATGGTGTAGCCATTATCGTACACCCCTCCAACCCCGATTCGCTGCTGACGATGGTGCAGCTGCGCGACATTTTTACCGGCACGACTACCAAGTGGGGCCAAGTGGGCAGCAAAAGCAGCAAGCTGGGCGATATCAACGTTGTGTTCGACCAAAACCGCTCCAGCACTGCTCGCTACGTACAAGATTCCATTACCCGCGGAGCCGCCCTGTCCAAGCAGGTGTTTGCCAGTGAATCGAACCCCAAGCTCATCGATTACGTTGCTACCCATCCGAACGCTATTGGCGTAATCGGTGTTAACTGGATCAGCGACCAAGATGACTCGCAAGCTCAGGGCTTTTTGCAAAAGGTGCGCGTAGCAGCTATCAGCAAAGCTTCGCAACCTACTCGCACCAGCGACTACGTAAAGCCTTACCAAGCCTACCTAGCAACCGGCGAATATCCGCTACGGCGTAAGCTCTATATTATCAGCCGCGAGGCCCGGGCGGGTCTTGGCACTGGGTTTGCTTCGTTTGTTGCCGGTAACAAAGGGCAACTCATCTTTCTGAAATCAGGTTTAATGCCTGCCACTGGCCAGGTACGGCTTGTACAAGCCAACCGCGAATAACCTGCTCTTTACCTTCCGAAACTGTCTCACCTTCTTTTTCACTCACCCTCACCTCATGAACAATAAGCCCTGGAAGCTCACGCTCCTCGCTGCTTTCTCGCTGGCCGGCACTGCGGCATTTGCCCAGAACGTGCAAAGCGCCCAGAAGGCTATTCAGCTTGAGCGCTACAGCGAAGCTAAGCGTACGCTGTTGCCGCAAGCCAACACGAACTTCGAAGCTGCTTTTGAGCTAGGCCGCCTGTACGAAATGCAGGAGAAAGCCGACTCAGCTGCCTATTTCTTCAACCTGGCCTCGAACAACCCCAAGTCGCCGATGGCGAAAGTATCTGCGGGTCGGGCTTTCCTTGCACAAGGCAAGAAAGGTGACGCTGAAGCTCAATTTGAGGCCGCTGCTAAAATGACCAAGAACAAGGACGCTAAGGTTTTGGCGGCCATTGGTCAGGCGTACGCTGAATCGGACATCAAGGACAACCAAAAGGGCATAGAGTACATCAACCAAGCCCTGAAGGTCAACAAGAAGGATGATGCAGCGATGCTGGTTGCCCTAGGTGACATGCATGAAAAGCGCGAGAACGGCGGCGGTGAAGCTATGACTGCTTATGACCGCGCTCTGACCGTTGATCCGAACTACCTGCCCGCCCATTACCGCAAAGGCCGCCTAAACGTGCGCGCCCGCAACGGTAAAGATGCCTTGGCTAGCTTTCAGAAGGTAATCAGCATCGATCCGAACTTTGCGCCGGCTTACCGCGAAATGGCCAACATGTATTACTACGCTGGCCAGTACGATCAAGCATCGGAAATGATGAAGAAGTACACGGACATGTCGGAAAAGTCGCCCAACACGCAAGCGACTTACGCCGCCTTCCTGTACCTCAACAAGAAGTACCCCGAAGCTCTGGCGCAGATTCAGGAAGTGTTGGCCAAAGACCCAACCAACGTCACCATGAACCGTCTGCTGGCTTACACGCTGTTTGACACCAACCAGAACGACCAAGCTCTGGCGGCCATGGATAAGTACATGAAGATGGTTCCGCAGGATAAAATCCTGACGGAAGACTACGTGTACCAAGGCAAGATCCTGACCAAGGCAGGCCGTTCGGACGAAGGTATTGCCATCATCGAACGCGCTATTAAGGCTGACCCCAGCAAAGCTGCCGAACTGCAAAACGACCTGGCTTCGGCTTACCTGCTGAAGAAAGACTACGCCAAAGCCATTGGCGTGTACAAAGCCAAAATGGCTGGTGGTGCTCAGCTTACCGACCAAGTGCGCCTGGCCAATGTGTACTCGCTGAACAAGCAGTACACCCAAGCCGACAGCCTGCTGAACATTGTAGTGACGGCACGCCCCACTTACGCCCCTGGCTACATGCTGCGCGCCCAGGCCAATGCCAACCTCGACCCGGACTCAAAGCAAGGCCTTGCCAAGCCGCACTACGAGAAGTACATCGAGCTGGCCAAAGCTGACCCTGAGAAAAACAAGTCGGGCTTGACCGAAGCTTATCGTTACCTCGGCTACTACTACTACCAGAAAGGCGACAAGCAAGCCTCGCTCCCCTACTGGCAGCAAGCTTTGGCCTTGAACCCCGGTGATGCGCAAGCAACAGCTGCTATCAACGACATCAACGGAAAAGGCAAAACCACTGCCAAGTCGACGGGCGCTAAAGCTCCTGTAAAGAAGAAATAATCTTGGGTATACCCTGAGTAAGCAAAAGCCCGCTACGTTGTTGTAGCGGGCTTTTTTATGGCCTTTTTGGATGTTCGTTATGCAGGCTGGCCGGCGTACTTATCCCACCGTTCCAAAGCTGCCTGAAAATCGGTTGGCATTTCGACTTCAAATTGCATCTGTTTGCCAGTGGTGGGGTGTACAAAACCTAGGGACTTAGCATGCAGCGCCTGCCGCGGCATCACATCGAAAGTGTTCTCGACAAAAGTTTTGTAAGTACCCGTACGCTGTCCGTATAGGATACGGTCGCCACCGTAGGCGGCATCGGCGAATAGTGGGTGCCCAATGTGCTTCATGTGCGCTCTAATTTGGTGCGTACGCCCGGTTTCGAGGTTACACTGCAACAAGCTGACGTGCCCAAAGCTTTGCAGCAGTCGGTAGTGCGTTACGGCATGCTTGCCAACCTCGCTGCCCTCCGGAAACACCGACATTAACTTCCGGTCCTTGGGGTGCCGCCCAATGTTGCCCCTGATGGTGCCTTGCGCCTCCTTGGGCACTCCCCACACCAATGCCAAGTAGGTGCGCTCGATGGTATGATAGAAGAACTGATTCGACAGGTGCGTCATGGCCAGCTCGGTTTTGCCAATCACCAGCAGCCCCGAGGTATCCTTATCGATGCGGTGAATGAGGCCTGGCCGAATGGCGCCGTTACGGCCAGTGGGCAGGTTTTGTAGGTGCCAAGCCAAGCCATTCACCAGCGTGCCGTTCCAGTTCCCGTACGCCGGGTGCACTACCATCCCCGCGGGCTTATTCACGATAAGCAGCTGGTCATCCTCGTAGCGAATGTCCAGTTCCATCGGCTCCGGAATGACTTTATCTTCCCTAGGTGGCTCGGGCAGCGTAACGGTAATTACGTCGCCGGGCTTCACCTTATAACTTGATTTTGCCGGCTTACCGTTTACCTGCACGGCTTCCGCCTCGATGCCCGCCTGCACCTTGGTACGCGACACGTTGGGAAGCCGGTTTAGCAGAAACTTGTCGAGCCGCATGGCCTCCTGCCGACCATCAGCCTGAATGCGGTGGTGTTCGTAAAGCTCGTCTTCTTCAGCTGCGGCACCTAAGAAGGGGTCATCGGGCAGCAGGTCGGGGTCTAGCTCGTGCATAGGGCAGTAAGCGCAAAGGAGTGCCAACATAAAAAAGCCGGGGCCTAGCAGCAGGCCCCGGCTTTCGGGCAAAGCAACAGAAGTATTACTTCTTCTTAACCTTGGTTTTGCTGCTGGCAGGCTGAGCGGCCGGTGCAGCAGGCGTGGTACCGGCCGGCTTAGCCGAAGCAGCAGCTTGGTTGTTCTGGCCAGGCGTTACACCCATTTCTTTCAATACCAAATCCGAGATGTCGCCATCTTTCGGGCCGTGCAGCAGAATCGGAGTTGTGCCAAAGCCAGCATCGGAGTTGAACACGTAGGTGTAGCCATTCTTGTCGGCTACTACGTCGATGGTTTTCTGCAGCTTGTCGTACACGGGCTTCAGCAGTTGCTGCTGCTTTTGCTGTACCGACGACTCAGCATTGCGCTGAAACTCCTGAATGGATTGCTGCAGGTTGGTGAGTTCTTTTTCTTTATCAGCACGCACCGGGTCCGACATCGTAGCCGCGCCTTTCTGGTAGGCTTCGGCTTTAGTCTGATAGTCTTGGTACTTCGTCTTGAGCTGGTTTTCCAGCTGCGTGCTGTAATCCTTCAGCTGCGATTCGATCTGACGGCTTTCGGGCATCTGGCTCAACACGTAGTCAACGTTGGTGTAGCCGATCTTCAGCGAAGCCGACGCAGTGGCCGGAGCAGTCTGAGCCAGGGTGGCAGGAGCGGCAGCCAGCGTAAGGGCTGCGGCGGCCAACACGAGGCGAAACTTGCGGGTCAGGGTCATTGAGAGGAAAAAGTCAGGAGGGTTAGATTCACAAAGTTAATTATTCCGGGCACCCGAGCGGGCGGGCTGTTTGCCCTTAGCCGGCTGCGCAGGCTTTGCGGCCGGGCGCTGGTCTTCAAACTCAGCATCGTCGGCTGCTCCGCCGGGCGTGGCAGGCGTTTCTACGGTGCGCACCGGGCCTTTTGCGGCGGGCTGGTTGCGCTCCTCAGATGCTAAACCCAATTCTTCGAGCACAAATTCCGTGTAGTCGTGTGCAGGATTGGTATAAAGCATAGTCAGGTCGCCCGACTTATCGAAGATAATGGCCAATTGCTTCTTCTTGGCCACTTTCTCCACCGCCTCAAATACTTGGTCTTGTACCGGCTTGGTGAGCTCCTGCCGTTTTTTAAACAGCTGGCCCTCGTAGCCGAAGACCTTGTTTTGGTACGCCTTGATGTCTTGCTCCTTCTTCAGGATTTCATCTTGGCGTTTCTTCTTCATGGGCTCGGTCAGCAGCACCTCTTCGGCTTGGTACGTGCGGTACAGCCGGTCGAGGTCTTTCTTCTGAGCCTCCAAGTCTTTTTGCCAGTTCTGCGACATGGTGTTCAGCTCTTGCTGTGCCTGCGCATAAGCGGGCATCTTGCTCATTATGAACTCCGAATCGATGTAGCCGAACTTTTGGGCGCGCACAAGGCTAGGCATCAGCGCCAACCACAACAGGGGCAGTGCAAACAATAGTCGTCTCATATACTACAGAACGCCGGCCCCTGGCTGTTTGGTGCCTTAGCGAATTTGCTGACCAATGATGAAGTGGAATTTGCCCCGGTCTTGCTTACCGGTGGTAGGCGAGTACGGCGTTACGGTGTCGAAGCCGTAGCCGTAGTCGAAACCTAGCAAACCAAATGCCGACATGAAAATACGCGCCCCAATGCCCGCCGAACGGTACAGCTTATAGGGGTTGTAAGTGGAATAATTTTCGAAGGCATTGCCTGCTTCGGCAAAGCCCAGCACGTACACCGTGGCCGCCGGATTCAGCGACACCGGATAACGCAACTCCATCACGTATTTGTTGTAAGCTACACCACCCGACGAGTTAGGTGCCTGAATTGCAAACTGCTCGTTCGGGTCGTCGTAGCCACGCAAGCCCACAAACTCGGTACCAACCAAGAAGTTGGCTGCTCCGCCGAAGCCCAAACCGGCGCCGCCTAGCTTGAACCGCTCGAACGGACCAATTGCGCGGTTCTGGTTGTAGCGTCCGATAAAGCCGAAGTGTGCCCGGGTGTTCAGTACGAACTTGCCACCTAGGGGCGTAAACCACGAGGCATCAAACATCCACTTGTGGAACTCCACCCATTCGTTCACGTTCGGGTGTGCCCCTGGAAATATCGAATAAGGCGGCGTCAGGTTCAGAGACAAAGACAATGCCGAGCCCCGACGCGTGAAGGTGGGGTTATCGGTGCTGTTGCGCGCCAGCGTGGTATTGAAGGTGAAGTTGTTTGCGTTGCCCGTGCTAAAGCCTTGGAAGTACGGGTAGTCCTTCAGCTTGTATTGGCTAAACGACAAACTGTTGCTCAGCGTGAAGTAGTCGTCGGGCCAACGCAGACGGCGACCTAGGCTCACCGAAGCGCTGTTTACTTTAATGTAGCTACCCGCACGTACATCAAAATTGCTGCCATTGGCGAAACGCTGAATGCTCTTGTTTAGGGTAAAAGAAAGCGCATTCGGTTTACGGCCACCCAACCACGGCTCCGTAAACGAGAACGAGTACGATTGGTACTGCAAGCCGTTGGCCTGCACGTTCAGGGCCAAGCGCTGACCATCGCCACCAGGCACCGGGCGCCAGTTACGCAGCTCAGATGCCTTGCGCAGCGAGAAGTTGTTGAACACCAAGCCAACGGTGCCAATGAAGCCAGCGTAACCGCCCCAGCCACCAGATAGCGTAATCTGATCGGAAGGTTTCTCCGCCACGGTGTAGTTAATGTCTACAGTACCATCGGCCGGGTTTGGCACGGGGTTCATGCCCACCTTCTCAGGGTCGAAATAACCTAGGGAAGCTAGTTCACGCTGCGAACGAATGAGTAGTTCGCGGTTGAATTTATCGCCGGGCAGGGTACGCAGCTCGCGCCGGATTACGTGGTCCGACGTTTTGGTGTTGCCGGCAATGTTGATGTCTTTGATACGAGCCTGCACCCCTTCCGTAAGGCGCATCTCAATATCAATTGAGTCACCTTCCACGCGGGTCTCCACCGGATCGATCTGGAAGAACAGGTAGCCGTCGTTCATGTAAAGCGACGTCACGTCCTGCCCCGTGGGGTTGTAGTTCAGACGCTTATCCAGCGACTCTTTGCTGTACGTATCCCCCCTTTTAATGCCTAATACCGAGGCCAGGGTTTTGTCGTCGTAGAGGTAATTTCCGTTCCAGGAGATATTGCGGAAATAATACTTCGGTCCTTCCTCTACGTAGATGCGCAGCTGCAGCTTTTCGGCTTCGCCTTTCTTGTCCTTAACGGTAACCAGCGAGTCGGCCGTGATGATTGCATCGCGGTAGCCTTGCGAGTTGTAGAACTCGATAACCTTTTCCTTATCGGCTTCAAACTCGGCTTTTTGAAATTTACCAGAGTTAAGAAACTTGTAGGGTTTCTTCTCTTTGGTCTTCTTCATCTTGCCTTTCAGCTTGCCGTCGGCAATAGCTTCGTTTCCGACGAAGGCAATGTCAGTGATGCGAACCTTGTCACCTTTGTTTACATCGATTACCAACTCCACGCTGTTGGGCAAGGAAGAATCGGCCTCCTGCGTGATGTTGACCTTCACGTTCATGAAGCCCTTATCGGTGTAAAACTTCCGAACGGCTTGGCGCGTATTGCTGAGCAAGGCATCGGTAACCACCTTGCCGCGCACAATCTTAACCTTGTTGCGCAGGTCATCGGCTTGGGTTTTGCTGATACCCGTGAAGAAGATTTTGGACAAGCGCGGCCGTTCCTTCAACTGAAAGTTGAGGAACACCCGATTGCCTTCTACACGGTCGACAACTACCTGCACGTCACCTAGGATACCCTGGTCCCACAGCTTACGAATAGCACGCCCCAGCTCTTCGCCCGGTATGGTAACCGGGTCGCCTACCTTAAGGCCGGTAAGGCCCACCAAGGTATTGGCATCAAGGAAGCGGGCTCCCGTGACGGTAATACCACCAATTTCGTAGCGCTGCGGCTCTTGGCTATTGGCTCTGCCGCCCGGCTGCGTTTGCGCGCTAAGCGGCTCGGCCACCCCTAGCAACAGCCCGGCTAGCATAACGCTGCTTAGCCGCAAAAAGAAAGGATTCATCGAAGGAAAACTTACGAAACGGTCAGTTGCTCACTGGTTTTGCCGAAGCGCCGTTCGCGGCTTTGGTAGGCCAGAACAGCTTCGTAGAAATGCTCGCGGCGGAAATCCGGCCACAGCAGTTCGGTAATATACAGCTCGGTGTAGGCCAGCTGCCACAGCAGAAAATTGCTAATGCGTTGCTCGCCACTAGTACGGATCAGCAGCCCCGGATCGGGCATACCAGCCGTAGAAAGATAACCTGCCAACAGGTCCTCCGTCACGGCTTCGGGTACAACGTTCCCGGCTGCCACATCAACGGCGAGCTTACGGGCAGCCTGGGCCAGATCCCAACGCCCGCTGTAGCTAAGCGCTAACACCAGCGTCGTACGCGAACCAGCTGCGGTCATCTCAATTGCCTCCGCCAACTCGCGCTGACATGCTGCTGGCAACTGCGACGTATCACCTATTGCATGCAACTTGATGTTGTTTTTCAGCAACGTTGGTGTTTCCTGCCGGATGGTGTGCACCAGCAGTTGCATCAGCGCCATTACCTCGTGCTTCGGACGCCCCCAGTTTTCTGTTGAGAAAGCATAGAGCGTCAGAAACGATACACCAAGCTCGGCAGCAGCCTCCACTGTTTCGCGAACAGCGGTAATGGCACTTTGGTGCCCGAAGATGCGTAGTCCTCCGCGCTTCTTGGCCCAACGGCCGTTGCCGTCCATGATAACGGCAACGTGTGCGGGGATGCGAGTGGGGTCTATGGCTGATGGGACCGACATGCGTAGTGTTTGCGTAAAAGAGGCCGCAAGTTACGCAAATGGTTGCACACGCCCGGATTTGAGTGGGTTAGCGAAGCAACGCCGGATTGTCCTTATACGAATCGGGACAGTTGATTTTGTAGAATGTGAACGACACGCTTACCCCTGAATAGTAATACCAATCCTTATCAAATCGGTTAGCTACCGTAGGGCTTTGGTCTTTCACATGATCGAGCAAATCGGTGAGGGCCCGCCGGGCACCCGTTTCAAGACCGAGGTTCCAACGCCGGGATAAAGCCAACTTGACGCCCACCCCTGCTGGAATAGCTAACCCTAGGGTGTTGCTATTCTCGCTGAAGCCCGGCAACGGCCCAGATAAGCGAGTGAACCCAAGGAAGCCAGCAATACCAGTGTACACGTAAGGTGTGAAATGCACCTTGTCGCGGCGGTTGTGGAAGTCGAAAAAGTTGTACTCGAGTGTAGCTGCTACATCAAGCAGCGAGCCTTTCAGGTTTGCTTGCCGGTAAGTAGGCAGCGGCAGGGGGTTACCACTTTCGCCGGTTAAATCGGCATCGTTGGCGCGTATTAAGCCATAGGTCACGGTGCCGCGTAGCGTTACCGGAGCCGATACATCTTTCCGATAAAAGGCCGAAACAGCGGGCCTGTTATTCAGGAAACGGTACTCGGGTGCCAGTTCTCCTTTGTAATTGAGCGCACCTAGGCCAAGGCCTATCTCGCTGGTGTTTTGCGCTGCTGCGTCATGAACAAAAAAAACACTCCCTGCTTGCACGGAGCAAACAAGGAGCGTTTTGAAGAGGATTTGCTTTGTCATCAGGTGAAGGCTGCGTTGGCAGAGCAGCCAACGACTGATTAACGGAATTTGGGGCTCTTAACGCGAGGAGCGAGGATGTAGTTTAGCGAAAAACCAGTAACGATGTACCAGTCATCTTCATTGCTCTTGCCACGCATCTGGCCAGGAGTCGTGAAGCTCGCAAACTCGCCCGATTGGCTACGAGTGATGCCACGGCCAAAATAACGGGCCTGGTCGGTTAGCAGTTGCTCGTCGGGAGCAAAGTTGCCGCTTACGTCATCGAGGTAGTCGGTGAAGGTTTTGCGCCAGCCGATTTCGAAGCCAAGGTCAAAACTCTTGTTCAGCTTGTAACGCACACCGCCACCAAACGGGATAGATACCTGCCACAGGCCGTAGGTGCCTTCGCCATTTGCGCGTTGGCCTTCGGTGCCTAGGGGCTGAAGGGCTACAAAGTTGCCGTTGGCATCTTGAGCCTTGGGGTTGTGGTGGAACAGCGATACACCTGCAAATACGTAGGGTACGAAGTCAGGGCGCTTGAGGTAGTTGTTGCGGTTCTCAATTAGGTCGAAAATACCTACACCCGACAGCTCCACAATATCATTGCGGAAGTTCATGTTGCGGTTGAAGCGGTATTTAGCATCCGGATCGGTATCGTCGGCGGCTTTGGCGTCGTCACCAGTGATACGGCCGTAGGCCAAGGTACCACGAGCCGAAATACGCGGAGCGAAACGACGGGTAAAGCTCAGGCCGAGGTTGGGGCGGGTAGCAGCAAAACGCAAGCTGGTAATGCTGGGCTTGGGCACGATGTCACCGAAATAGTTCATCGCGTTCAGGCTCACGCCCACCGAGTTATACTGCTTCCGCTTACTGAACTGCTGGGCACTCGCCTGGTTGGCTACCAGCACCAGCGCCAGTACCAGCGTCAAGGTGAGAGTCAAGAGTTTCTTCATACTACGTGGAGCGAGGTTAAGAATATCGAGTTTATGAGAGCGGGGTATCCGTGCGGGCACGGTTGCAGTCAACAGCAAAAGTACTAGGCACTCTGGGTTTTAAAAACAATCCATAGAAAAAATCCGATGCTTTACAGGGTAAGTCCAGCTGGGTTCCGCCGGTCGAGTCCCCAATTAAGCTTGCTGCGCAATGTACTGAGGAAGTTGACATGATTAAGCTTCACCAATGTTGCGTCGAATTTTTCGCGTCGGACGGCTATTTGCACCCCAGCATCTACCGTTACGGAGCGAGAATCGAGCGACAACAGGAAGTTGTTGCTTCGGCCCTCGATTTCGAACGAGATAACACTATGATCGGGCACAATGAGCGGTCTTACGTTCAAGTTGTGGGGGCATACGGGAGCAATGATGAAATTGTTGGTTTGGGGCAGCATAACCGGTCCGCCACAACTCAGCGAGTAGCCCGTCGAACCCGTTGGGGTTGAAACCACTAGCCCATCGGCCCAATACGAATTAAGATACTCGCCATCGATGTAAGTGTGCACAACAATCATCGACGACGAATCGCGCTTGAGAATGGAAAACTCATTCAAGCCGAAATCGAGTCCACCGAACACGTCGGGGTCGGTATCGGCGTGAATCAGGCTCCGACGATCGAGCGTGAAGTGCCCCCGGAACAAGGCATCAATGGCCTGCGGAATACGATCGGGTGGTACCGTTGATAAAAAACCAAGCCGCCCGGTGTTGATACCGAGGATAGGAATTTCGTGTTTACCAACGTAGGTAACGGTGTCGAGTAGGGTACCGTCGCCGCCGATGCTGAGGACGAAATCGGTGCCCTTTAGCGAATCACCCCGCTTAAAGGTGGTAATAACTTCGGGTAGGCGCAGGTGCTGCAGGTACTCGCGAAAAGATTCGGCAACAGCTATACCAGCATTACGAGCCGCTAGGTCGTCGAAGAGCTGTTGCAGGTGCGGTGCCATATCGGCCTCGAACGGTTTTCCCTGAATGGCTATGCGCATAAGTGAAGCCCTGGATTGAAGAGCTGCTTAAATGGGAAATTCGGTACGAAAAAAGAAGCCGCCAAAACCTTCGAGTGTTCGGGCATACTCCAACGTGAAAACCCGATCGTAGTAGGTAACCAGGTGCAAACCCAGCCCTAAGCTGGCGAGCAACTGATTGGGCAGGCGGTTGGTAACCGGTACTGAGCGCTCGGCTACGTACCCGGCATCGGCAAATGTATTTAAATAGAGCACGAGCGGCACTCGATTAAGCCGCGGGTCGCTGAGCATGGGCAGGTTGAGCCGGCCCGCATCAAAAACGCGGTACGAGAAACCTTGCCGCACTACGCCAAAGTGCCGCCCATCAACCACGAAGGCATCGTAGCCGCGCACCAATGCCTGCCGGTAACCTAGGGCGCGGCTATCGGCATACGCCAAGCGTTGCGCCATTCGGAGGCGCACCTCGCCGCTGGCACTGTAGTAAAAGCCTTTACCTAGGTCGAAATAGCGGGCATACCGGCCGGCCACCGTGGTAATGGGTGGGCTAGCCGAGGTAACAAAAAAGCGTTGCGTAAGGCTGACCTGCAGAAAAGAACCGCTGAGCGGATAGGCAAACGAATTGCGCTGGTTGAGTGTGCGGGCCAGCACTACATCAACAAAGGCGCGCTGCCGAGTACCCAGGAAGTAGTTTGGGTTGCGCTGTTGTACCGAGTCGGATATTCGCTCGTGATAGTAGTAGCCTTCGAGCGTGGTAAGGCGTTGCACGGTACGGCGCCAGCGCAGGCCTCCGGTTACGTACCAGCGCTGTACCGGAAAGGTGTTATCGGTGCGCAGCGCCAGTAATTGGTCGTTGCGCGTGTCGTAATCGAGGGCGCGGCTCTGCAACAGCGATGCGCCTACGGAGATGCCCATGCGCCTAAACCGACCCAAGGAAGGCGTAATGTAAAACAGCTCGTACTTGCGGTTGAAGCCAAACTGCAAGTTACCCAGCAGTTGCTCGTTGCGGCCCCTGAAGTTGTAGCGTGTAAGGTGCAGGCCGTAATCGAAACGACGCCAGCGGTCGGGCCGATCGAGCCAGGAGCGAATATTTCGGTCGGCGAAGGAGAAGATAGGTACGGGGAAGGTGTACCAACGCTCCTGCAAGCCGAACAGCACAATCAACTCGCCGTTGCGGCAGGTTGCCTGGGCTGCCACTTGGTTGAACAATTGCAGGTTGTAGAGCCGCGCTCGGTTACGCTCGAGGCGGGCGGCCAACTCGGCTACTTGTATGGTGTCGCCTTCGCGAAAATCCAGTTCCGCGCGCAGAATGTGCTCTTTTGTTACCTCGTTGCCGATGAACAGTACCTGGCCCACACGAACGAAGGAGTAGCCAGGGCACTGCGCAGCCAACAAACTATCTACCGCAAAGCGACGCACCGAATCGGGCGAAGCCATGGCCGTGACGGACACGGGAACCCTTTCTGCGCCGATAGCAGAGACTGTACTCCAAAGCGCAATCCACAGGAAAGCGGCAACTACTGCAATTCGCACCGATTACAAACTCAGGTAGCGCATCAGCGAATCGAGACGCTCTTGGTCGGCTTCGGTGATTTCGCCGGCTCCGCTAAACTGCGCCGTAATGATGTACCCGAAGCGCTCCAAGGTAGCTACAATGCGCCCCATGTTGCTGGTATTCAGCTTGAGCGTGAGTCGAATACGGCGCGTGTCCGATTCGTCTTCGGCCACGTGCGAGCTAAGTACCTTGGCGTTGTTCTCCTCAATGTAGCGGCTGATTTGGCTCAGCGAATAGTCGCGCTCTTCCATCGACAGCACCAAAATGCCGCTTTCGCCGGCGTTGCCCGGAATTTGCCCAAACGCCGCCAAGGTGTCGCCAACGGTTACAACCCCTAGGTACTCGCGCTGGTCGTCGAGCACGGGCACCAGCTGTACCTTGTTCCGGATGGCCATTTCCATTACGGAGTAAAAGTGCTGGTCGCGCTGCACGTGTACTTCGGCGAAGCCAAACGGTACGCTGCCAAGCAACTGCTCGGGGTTGGTAGCCACGTCGATTAAGTCAGCCTCCGTAATCATGCCCCGGTACTGGCGGTTTTGCACCACCGGCAGCTGATCGACGTGGAATTCTTCCAGCCAACGCGCTGCCTTGCCAGCCGAATCGGAAACCTTCAGCGGCGGAATCATTTGGTTCAGCAAGTCTTCGGCGAGCATCGAGTGCATGGTAGCCCGGGGTAAGCGGTGGAAAACTAGTCGCAGCTATATAAGCGACAACGGGTGCAGTAGGTTGCACGTGCGGCACACGAAGCAGCACGGCAACACCTGACTAGCCCCAAACTACGAGTCGGGCAGCAATTTTGCTACGTAGCTAATGCCAACCTAGGCGCTAATGGTGGGCTGGGGTACCTGCTGTTGCAAAAATTGATGCAGCAAGCGGTTGAACGCCTGCGGGCGCTCCATCATGGGGGCGTGGCCGCAATGGTCGAGGAAGTGCAGCTCGGAGCTGGGCAGCAACCGGTGGAACTCGTGCGCTACCAAGGGCGGCGTGATGGTGTCGTTCAGGCCCCAAATGAGGAGCACCGGCACCTGAATACGTCCTAGGTCCTTGGTGAGATTGTGCCGCTGCGCCGACCGCGCAATGGTAATGATGCGCAAGCACTTGGCATTGGAGTTGGTAACGTCAAACACCTCATCAACCAACTCTTTAGTGGCCACCTTGGGGTCGTAGAACGTGTAGGCTACGCGCTCCTGCACGTAGGCATAATCGCCACGACGCGGGAAAGAGCCGCCCATTGAGTCTTCGAACAAACCGCTGCTACCCGTGAGCACCAAGCGCTGCACCCGCGCGGAGTTGCGCAGGGTATACACCAGCGCCACGTGCCCACCTAGGGAGTTGCCAAGTACGGTAGCGGGCTCGTTCAGGCCCATGGTCTTCACGAAGCCTTCTACGAACTCTACCAAGCCCGTAATGCCGGCCCGCGTCAGGGGCATGTCGTACACGGGAAGCATGGGTATGATAACGCGATAATCGCGTGCAAACTCGTCGATAACGCCTTGCCAGTTGCTAAGAGCCCCGAACAAGCCGTGCAGCAGCAGCAATACCTCGCCGCTACCCTCATCCACATATTTGAATCCGCTGTGCTGCTTAATCTGCAATTCCATCGTTCTCAATAAGCGTCTTGGGCGTGGTCAACCGCGTGGCCACACCTGTGCAATGATACGCAATCCGCGCCCAATTACGCAGAATGGCCAGTCCGTGGATGGTTAGCAATGCCTCCGGGTGAAACTGCACCCCGTAGAGCGGCAGCTCGCGGTGGCGCAATGCCATCAGTTCGTGGTCGGCATCGGCGGTGTAGGCCAGCGGCACCAACTCGGCTGGCAAGTTACGGAGCACCAACGAGTGGTAGCGGGTAATAGGAATGCGCTGGGGCAAGCCCGCAAATAGCTCCTCTCCTACCGTTGCATCCATCTCCGAAATCTTGCCGTGCATAGGCCGCGACGCGCGCACCAACTCGGCGCCGAAGAACTCGCCCAGAGCCTGATGGCCTAAGCAGACACCTAATACCGGCACGCGCTGGTACACCTGCTCGAGCAACGCCATGGTGCTGCCCGCATGGCGGGGCGTGCCTGGACCTGGCGACAACACAACTGCATCGAAAGGCAGCGCAAGCAGCTCGGGCAAGGGGACATCGTTGCGGCGCACGATTACCTCGGTGCCTAGTTGGCAGAAGTAATCGAGCAGGTTATAGGTAAAGGAGTCGAAGTTATCGAGCAGCAGCAGGCGCATCGGACAGCAAACGCCCTAGGTACTAAAACACGTTCCGCAACGTGCTGAGCAGCTCGGTGGCAAACGGCAGCACCACGCCTACTACCTGCAGGGCCAGCGGGGTAGCCTCGGCCACTACGGGCAGCAACACCGAATCCTGCGTGAGAGGTTGGGCAATGGGCAAGCCAGCCAAGCCGGTGCCGTAAAGCAGCAGGCTAAGCCCGAGTATCCACTTGAGTGCACCGGCTGCCCCGCCTACCAGGTTGTCGAGCACACCTAGGGGCGTAAGGTGTACCACGCTTTTCAGCAGACCACCGGCCATGTGCACTCCCCAGGCAATGATGGCAAATACTAGCAGGAACGAGACGAGCGGCAGCATGCCAAACGCTTCGCCTACGTAGTGCCGCACCAGCGGAATGGCCGCGCCCAGCAGCTTCAGGCCACCGAGCACGCCGAGCACAAAAGCCACCAGCGAGGCTACCTCCAGCACAATACCGCGCCGAAAGCCTTTAACTGCACCCACGGCCAAGGGCACAAGCAACAGAAGATCGAAGCCAGACATTCGGTAGGCTTTGGGTATTAATAAATCCGAGCTTAGCTAAGCCGAAAAAAGAGAACCTCCCTAGATCGTATCTAACTAAGCCCTGACTCATCAATTAGAAATTGGTATTGTTCAGCAAGCGGTTTACCTCTTGCGAAATGGCGCGGCCATCGGCCTGGCCAGCCAGCTCACGCGCGGCTACGCCCATTACTTTGCCTAGGTCGGAAGGACCCGTGGCACCTACGCGCGAAATGATTTCAACGAGGCGCTCGGTGAGGTCGGCATCGGAAAGCTGCGCGGGGAGGTACTCCTCGATGATGGCCAGCTCGGCCAGCTCTACTTCTTCGAGGTCGGAGCGAAACTGCTTCTGGTACATCTCGGCGGCTTCGCGGCGCTGCTTGGCGGCTTTGTTCAGCAGCTTCAGCTCGGCATCCGACGTGAGGCTTCCTTGAAAACCCTCGGCGGTTTCGGCCAGCATGATCTGCGACTTAATGCTGCGCAGCGCGGTAAGGCGAACTTTGTCTTTGGCCAGCATGGCCTTCTTGATATCGGCGTCGATGCGTTCTTTCAGCGTCATAACAGAAGCGGCAGAAAATGAGGTGCAAGATTAGTCCTTTTGGCAACACAATGGGCATGCCCGGTGCTACTACGTACGATACCGGCGGGCTAACCATTACCCAACCCAGGTGATTCTGAAACTTGGCAGCAAGCCGGATCGGTAGTGTAGCCTGCCTTAGGCAAGAACAGAAATTGTACGCCACCGGGGCTAGAACTATATCTTTGGCAGCCGCCGGGCGTATTGCTTCGGGCACGTAATGGATATGACAAAGCTTAGCGTAAACATAAATAAAATAGCCACCCTGCGGAACGCCCGCGGCCACAATCGCCCCGATGTGTTGCAAGCCGCCCGCGACTGTGAGCGATTTGGCGCCGAGGGTATCACGGTGCACCCCCGCCCCGATGAGCGCCATATTCGCTATCAGGATGTGCGCGACCTCAAGCGCGTGGTAACCACCGAACTGAACGTAGAAGGCAACCCCACGCCCGATTTCCTCGACTTGGTGCGCGAAGTTCGCCCCGAGCAAGTAACGCTGGTGCCCGATGCGCCCGATGCCATTACCTCCAACGCCGGCTGGGACACCATTCGCCACCAAGAGTACCTGCAGGGCATTGTGGCCGAGCTGAAGTTGCTGGGCTGCCGTGTGAGCATTTTCCTCGACCCCGACTTGGAAATGGTGAAAGCCGCCGTAGGCACCGGCACCGACCGCATCGAGCTGTATACCGAGGCCTACGCCACGCAGTACCACCACGACCGCGAAGCCGCCGTGGCGCCTTACCGCGCCGCCGCTGAGCTGGCGCAGCAACTCGGCCTAGGAGTAAACGCCGGCCACGACCTCGACCTCGATAACCTGGCTTTCCTTAAGCAGGAGCTGCCGGGCTTGCTAGAGGTCAGCATCGGCCATGCGCTTATTTGCGACGCGCTGTACCTAGGGCTCGAAAACACCGTTCAGCAGTACCGCCGCCAGCTGCAGTAAGCGGCTCATCTTCCCCTCTTTTCAGCCCACCCGGTACCTGCTATGCCTCGCCTGCCGCTTCAAGAGTTCTTATCGGGCCCCGCCGATGCACCCATTTTTGATGCGCGGGCGCCGTTGGAGTACCAGCAAGGGCACATACCAGGTGCGGTAAGCTTTCCGATTTTTTCCGACGAGGAGCGGGCCCGCATTGGCACCACGTACAAGCGCGTAAGCCAAGACAAAGCTGTGCTCCTAGGTCTGGATTTCTTCGGGCCGAAGATGAGCCAGATGGTGCGCGAGGCCCAAAAGCTCGCCCCAGGTAAGGAAGTACGCCTGCACTGCTGGCGCGGGGGTATGCGCTCGGGGGCTATGCAGTGGCTGCTTGAGCTGGCCGGGTTTCGGGTGCACCTGCTCGATAAAGGCTACAAGGATTACCGCCGCTGGGCCTTGGCCGAGTTTGCCCGCCCCCGGCCGCTAGTAGCCCTAGGTGGCCTTACCGGCTCGGGCAAGACCGATGTGCTGCAGGTGTTAGCCGCCCGCCACCACGAGGACACAATTGACCTCGAAGGCTTGGCCCATCACAAGGGCTCCTCGTTTGGGGCCATTGGATTGCCGCCGCAACCCACCACCGAGCAGTTCGAAAACGATTTGGCCTGGCAGCTCAGCCAAGCAGCGCAGGCACCTAGGCTGTGGGTAGAGGACGAAAGCCGCACGATTGGCTCGGTAGCCCTGCCCGGCACTTTGTACGAGCGGCTGCGCCAAGCCCCGCTGATAGTGCTCGATATACCTAGGCCGGTGCGTACGCGCAAGCTGGCCGAAGAGTACGGCCGCCACGAGCCCGAACTGTTGCGCCAAGCCATCGAGCGAATTCAGAAAAAACTTGGCGGGCTGATGGCCAAGGAGGCGTTGGCGGCTATTGATGCCGGCGACATGGAGAAGATGGTGGGCATTGCCCTCGGCTACTACGACAAAACCTACAGCCACGGCCTCGACGACCGTGCAGGCAAAGTGCCCATGGTGCGGGTACCGTCGGATACCTGCGACCCTACGGTAAATGCCGAGCTCGTATTGGCCGCAGCCAACCAACTTTCGGCGGCTTCGGCCGCGCCTGCTCCGCATGGTCCCTAAGCTACGCGTGGCCCGGCCTACCAACAACCTGGCGGCGCTGCTGCCTTTTTACCGCGAGGGGCTAGGCTTTGAGGTGCTCGGCTCATTCGAAGACCACGCCGGCTTCGATGGCCTGATGCTGGGCCACCCACAGGCGCCGTACCACCTCGAGTTTACGCACGAGCGTGGCTGCCCAGCCGGCGGCGCGCCTTCGGCCGAGCACTTGCTTGTGTTTTACATGCCCGACGCTGCTGCCTGGCAACAGGCCGTGGCCCGCATGCGAGGCGCTGGTTTTGCGCCCGTACCCTCGCACAACCCGTATTGGGATGCGCGCGGCCTTACTTTCGAAGACCCCGACGGCTACCGCGTGGTGCTGCAGCACGCCGCCTGGGAAGTATAACGCGGCCGCGGGTTGTAGCTGCAACGCCCGTATTTTCGACCTGATACTGATATGAACCCCGATTCGCTCGCTCCTACCGCACCCGAAGCCGTTCGCCTGACGCAATACAGCCACGGCGCTGGCTGCGGCTGCAAAATCGCGCCGAAAGTGCTCGATCAGATTTTGCACACCACCGTGCCGCAACCCCACGATGAACGCCTACTTGTGGGCAACTCCTCGCGCGACGACGCGGCCGTGTACGACCTAGGCACGGGCCAGGCGCTTATCAGCACCACCGATTTCTTTATGCCCATCGTTGATGATGCATATGATTTCGGGCGCATTGCCTCAGCCAATGCCATTTCGGATGTGTACGCCATGGGCGGCCGCCCAGTGCTGGCTATTGCCGTGCTGGGTTGGCCCATCGATAAACTGGCGCCCGAAGTGGCCCGGC
Organism: Solirubrum puertoriconensis; assembly: GCF_001483135.1. Classification (GTDB taxonomy): domain Bacteria; phylum Bacteroidota; class Bacteroidia; order Cytophagales; family Hymenobacteraceae; genus Solirubrum; species Solirubrum puertoriconensis. The sequence continues at coordinate 564,284 of NZ_LNAL01000008.1, read as the reverse complement.
GCGTGATTGAAGGCAGCCGCAGCATTTGCGCCGAAGCCGGCATTGCGCTGGCTGGCGGGCACAGCATCGATTCGCCGGAGCCCATCTTCGGTTTGGCCGTGAATGGCTTGGTTGATATAGCCAACCTGAAGCGCAACGACACCGCCACGGAGGGCTGCCTGCTATACCTCACCAAACCCTTGGGCGTGGGCATGCTCACCACGGCGCAGAAGAAAGGTTTGCTCACGGAAGCCGACGCGCAGCTGGCCCCGCGCCAGATGATGCAGCTCAACAAGCTGGGCGAACCCCTAGGTAAGTTGCCCCAGGTGAAGGCCATGACCGATGTAACCGGTTTTGGCTTGCTGGGCCACCTGGCCGAAGTAGCCGAGGGCAGCCAACTCACGGCCGAAATCGACTTTGCACAGGTGCCGCGCATTGCCGCCGCCGAGGCCTACCGCCAACAGAAAGCCATACCCGGCGGCACGCACCGCAACTGGGATTCGTACGGCCACAAGGTGTCGGGATTTGGCGGCGACATCAGCGAAGAGCAACGCCACTGGCTCTGCGACCCGCAAACCTCGGGGGGCCTGTTGGTGTGCGTAGCGCCCGAGGGCCGCACCGCTGTGGAGCAGTTGCTACGCGAAGCAGGCGTACCGGCCGAGCCGTTTGGCCAGCTACGCACCCGCCAGGCTGGCGAACCGTACATCGTGGTGCGCTGATGCGGAGAGTACTAGGCCCGCTGCTGGAGCTGGCGGTAAGCATTGGGCTGATTGCGCTGGCGCTGCAGTGGGTGCTGGGCCTGTTTGGGCGCAAACGCACCGTGTTTCAGGCAAACTATTGGCGCGGGGTGTACCTGCTTACTTGGCCCATAGCTACGCTGTCTGTGGGTTTGCCACCCGTTATCAATGCCCTGGGTAGGCCAGTTGGCATTTGGGAAATTGTGCTAATAACCGTATTGGCAGGGGCTGTGCTGGGGTTTGCGTTGCCGAGCTTTGCGCTGCACTGGCAGTACTACCGCCACAACCGCCGCACCACCCTGCTGTTTGAGCCCAAGCGCAACGTGCTGGAAGTGTACGAAGGCCCTTACCAATTGCCCTTCGAGCGGCGCGATATTGCCCAAGTGGAGTACGTCGTATGCCGCACGCGGCGCGTGTTCTGGAGCAAGTACGAGTACGTGCGCCTGCACCTGCACGACGGCCGCATCATTACGCTTACATCGTTGCTTACCAAACTAGCGCCCTTGGCAGAGTTCCTGCGCCATACCCATTTGCAGCGCCGCCAATGTTGGTTTTGCTGGCTCTAACTACCTATTGCAAAACTGTATATAAGTGTTGTTATATTAGCCAGGAAATCCTCCCTACCACCTCCGCGTAAATTCGTCGTCAGCATGGGGCGGTTTCTGCCTGGGCTTATATGCATTTGGTTGTGGGCTACGCTAGCTGCTCAAGCCCAAGATTCGCTCCAAGTGGCTCAGCTGCGACAGAGCCTGCCAGCCTTACCCGCCGACACCGGTCGGGTACGGGTGCTAAGCCAATTGTGCTACGCCCTGCACGACCATACGCCTACCCAGGCCGTGCGCTACGGCGAAGAAGCTGTGCGCCTAGCTCGCGGCATTGAGGATAAGCCCGGCCTTATGCGGGCCTTGCTGCACCTAGGCAGCTGCTACGCCAACCTTTCCGATGGTCCTCATGCCCTTAAGCTTCAGCAAGAGGCCTTGCTGCTGGCACAGGAGCTGCAGAACACCGATGGCATCGTGCGGGGCTACACCGCCATGGGCAGCATCCACCACGAACGTGGCGATACTATAAACGCGTGGGCCAACTACCGCCAGGCCCTGATGCGCGTGCGCAACCCTGGAGTTAGTGTGCGTACGCAACTGATGCTGTACGGCAACCTGGGGGGCCTCTTTTTTTACGAGGGCCAGCACCCAAAGGGCATGCAGTACACGCGCCAGGCTACGCAGCTTGCCCGCCGCTCCGGCGACCGTGCAGGCGAGGCCATGTACCTAGGGCACCTGGGCACCCACTACCTGCAAATAGGCAACTACGGTATTGCCGAAGGCCTGTTGCGGAAAGCACTGGAGCTCAGCGAAGCGGCCAACAACCCGCGCTTTGTAACCAGCCAACAGGAGCTATTGGCCACCGTATTGCTGCTTACCGAAAAACTCGACGAAGCCGAAGAACTCACCCAAAAAGCATTGGCCCAAGGCCGCCGCATTGGGTTCTTGGAACGCGTGCTCGATGGCTACGACCTGATGGCTAACATTCAGGCCGCGCGCCAGCAGTACCGCCAGGCCTACGAGTGGCGGCAGCGCTACGAAGCCCTCAACGATACCCTTAACAGCCGGGCCCGCCTGGGTACCCTGTCGGCGCTGCAGTCGCGCTACGAAACCGCCGAAAAAGAAAACCAGATACGGCTGCTTACCCAGCGCACCGAGCTGCAGCAGTTGCGCAACCGCGAGCTACGTATTGCGGTAGGGGCTTTGGTAATCGGGCTGGTAGGTGTGGGGGGGCTGTCGTGGCAATTGCGGCGCAGCAAGCGCGCACTGGCGGCCAACCACGCAGCGTTAGAGCGTGCCAATGCACAAACCCAGCAGCTTGCCTCTAGCAAAGACCGCCTCTACTCCATTGTAGCGCACGATTTGCGGGGCCCCGTCACCTCTTTTGTGGGCGTAACGGAGCTCATCGATTTTTACTTGCGCACCGGCGACGAGCAAGGCTTGCGCCGTTTGCCCGAACAAGTGCGCCAATCGGCCCAGCACTTGAACAGCTTGCTCGACAATCTGCTGAACTGGGCCGTTACGCAAACCGGCGAGCTAGCCTTTCAGCCCCAGCAATTGCCGCTGGGTGAGTTGCTGCGCGATGTTGAGGCCCTGCACTGCACCGCAGCCCAAGCCCGCCAGGTTTGCCTGAGCGTTGCCGCAGCCGAAGGACTTTCGGCGTGGGCCGATGCCAACATGACGCGCACCATTTTGCGCAACCTTGTGAGTAATGCCCTAAAATGCACTCCGCAAGGTGGCATCATTCGCCTAGGTGCCGTGCTCACCCCCGACGACCGCATGGTAACGGTAAGTGTCTCAGACACCGGCTTCGGCATGCCCGAAGAGCAAGTTCAGGCCCTGCTCGATCCTAACCGGGCGGCAGCCCCACGCCACACTGTAGGCCGGGCGCGTTCGGGCACAGGCTTGGGTTTGCCGCTTTGCCTAGCATTTGTGCGGCGGCAAGGCGGCGAGTTGACTATCAACAGCACCCCGGGCCAAGGAACCACCGTACAGTTCACGCTGCCCCGCACCCAGGTTTAGCCGGTATGTGCGTCGGGCTTCCGACCTTTATGCCCGCTATGCAACTTCACTACCGCGAACAAGGCCAGGGCCGCCCGTTGGTTATTCTGCACGGGCTGTTTGGCACCCTCGATAACTGGCAAAGCCTGGCGCGTCGCTGGGCCGAGCAATTCCGCGTCATCGCCGTCGATTTGCGCAACCACGGCCGCTCTCCTCACTCCGATGAGCACAGCTACGAGCTGATGGCGCAGGATGTGCTGGAGCTTTTTGACACACTCGAGCTCGACAGCAGCCAACTCGTTTTGCTAGGCCACAGCATGGGCGGCAAAGTAGCCATGCGCCTCGCTCTCAGCCACCCCGATCGGCTGGCCAAGCTGGTGGTGCTCGATATTGCCCCGCGCTTCAGCGACATGCGCCACCAAGATGAAATCCTGGCTGGCTTGCACGCCGTGGACCTAGGCAAGCTCGAAAACCGCCAACAGGCCGACGAGGCCTTGGCCCAGCATATTAAATGGCCCGACGTGCGGCAGTTCTTGCTCAAGAACTTATACCGCCGCGACGACAACTCCTTTGCCTGGCGCCCTAACCTGGCAGCGCTTACCGCCGAGATGGAGGCAATTGGCGCAGAAATTACGGCCGAAACACCCTTTTTGAAACCTGCTCTGTTTATCCGCGGTGGCAAGTCCGACTACATCAGCACCGAGGATAAACTCTACCACATTCCGCAGCTGTTCCCCAACTCCGTTGTCGAAACCGTGGTGGATGCCGGCCATTGGGTGCACGCCGAAGCTCCCGACAAAGTATACGAGCTGGTAACAGCGTTTGCCGCCAGCTAATCATCGCAGCCTTGAAAGGAACGCTCTACCTCATTCCCACGGTACTAGCCGACGACACGACTGCCCAAGTACTGCCCGCTCAGATTGCTGAGCGCGTGGCCGACCTAGGGTATTTTCTGGTCGAGAATGCCCGTACGGCCCGCCGCTTCATTAAGCAAGTAGCGCCGGCGCAGGTAATTGAAGAGCTACGCATCACGGTCATCGACAAAGACTCGACCGATGCACAGGTGCGCGCCGCGTTGGAGCCTCTGCTGAAGCAGGGTATCAGTGCTGGTGTAATCAGCGAAGCAGGCTGCCCTGGCATTGCCGACCCGGGTGCGGCCCTGGCTCGCGAGGCGCACCGCCTGGGTGTTCGGGTGGTGCCGCTGGTAGGGCCATCCTCGCTTCTGTTGGCGCTGATGGGTTCGGGATTTAACGGGCAGAGCTTTACTTTTCATGGCTACCTGCCCATCGAGCGGCCGAAGCGTTCTGCAGCCATCAAGCAACTGGAGCGCCAAGCCTTGGCTCAGCACCAAACCCAGCTTTTTATTGAAACGCCGTATCGCAACACGCAGCTGCTGGAAGATTTACTGGCACAGCTGCAGCCTAGCACCCGCTTGTGCGTGGCAGCCAACCTAACGGCCCCCAACGAGTACCTGCGCACCGACACCGTAGCCGGCTGGAAGAAGACACCATTGCCCGACCTCCACAAGCAACCCGCTGTGTTCCTCATCGGTACCTAGGCCACAATGTTGGGTACAATAACAGGCTGTTAATTAAGCCACAAGGCCCGAACCGCAGAACGGTTCGGGCCTTGTGATTTTTAGCTTGCCCTAGGTGGCAAAGGCTGCTGAGAAATGTGCGCGGCCTATTTCAACAGCTGATACACCAGCAACGACATCACGTAAGCCAAACCCGACATGTACCCGAGTTGCAGCAGCGGCCAGGTCCAGCCCTTGGTTTCGCGGTAGGTTGTGGCCAGGGTGCTCACGCATTGCATCGCAAACACATAAAACACCAGCAGCGAAGCCGCACGGGCCGGCGTGAAGAATGGCTGACCGAATTCGTCCTTTTCGGCGCGCAGCTTCTCCTGCACGGTGCTCATGTCGGCATCCTGCCCCACGCTGTAAATGGTAGAGATGGTGCCCACAAATACCTCGCGCGCAGCAAACGACGTGAGCAGGGCAATGCTCACTTTCCAGTCGAAACCCAGCGGGCGCACGGCCGGCTCGATGGTACGGCCAAAGACACCCGCGTACGAATTTTCGAGCTTGTGAGCGGCAATCAGGTTATCGGTTTGCTCGGGAGTAAGCTGTTTCTGAGCCGCTTCGGAACGCGCCTGCTGCTCGGCTTTCACGAGCGAATCGCCGGGGCCGTACGAAGCCAGCACCCACAGCAACACCGAAATGGCTACGATGATTTTACCGGCCTGGAAAACAAAAGCCTTCACCTTTTCTACGATGGTAAGCCCCACGTTTTTCCAGCGCGGCCAGCGGTACACCGGAAACTCCATGATAAAGAAGCTACGCTCCTTAGCCCGCAGCAACGTCTTCAGCGCCCACGCCGAAAGCACTGCCGATACGAAGCCCAAGAGGTACAGCCCCATCAGGGCTACCCCCTGCAGGTTGAACACACCTAGGACGGTACGCTCGGGCACCACAAAGGCCACCAGCACCGTGTACACCGGGATGCGCGCCGAGCACGACATCAGCGGCACCACGAAAATGGTGATGATGCGGTCCTTCCAGTTTTCGATGGTGCGCGCGCTCATAATGGCCGGCACGGCGCAGGCCATACCCGAAATCAGCGGCACCACGCTCTTACCGTTCAGCCCAAACTTGCGCATGATTTTGTCCATCATGAACGTCACGCGCGCCATGTAGCCCGATTCTTCGAGCACGGCAATGAAGGCGAACAACAGGGCAATCTGCGGAATGAACATCAGTACCCCACCTAGGCCGGCAATGATGCCATCGGAAAGCAGATCGATGAGCGGGCCTTCGCCCAGGCTCTTCACCTGCCCGCCTAGCCACGCCACGCCTTGGTCGATAAGGTCCATGGGTAGCTCAGCCCACGCGAAGATGGCCTGGAAGAGCAGGAACAGAATGCTCAGGAAAATCAGGTAGCCCCACACTTTATGCGTGAGCACCCGGTCGATCTTATTGCTGTACGACTCGTTCTTTTCGGCTCGCGTCACGCGCACCACGTCGAGCAGCAGCTCCGAAATGCGGGCGTATCGGTCGATGGTTTCCTGCGCTTGCAAAGCCACGGAGTCAAAGCCGTACTTCTGACGCAGCTCGTGGATGTACGCCTTGTCATCGGCCGACAAAAACTTCAGTCGCTCGTACTGGTGCGCGTAGTGCAGCGCCAGGTAATCGTTGTGCAGGTTGAAGTAGTAACGGATCTGCCGAATCATCGGCAGCAGCTCGTCGGACGTTTCGTAAAACGTTTGGCTAGGCGGCCCGAGCTCCTGTGCCATTACAATCTTCAGGGCCGTTACGCCTACGCCTTTGCGAGCGTTCATTGGAATAACGGGCACCCCTAGCTGCTGCTGCAACTCGGCCACATCAATCTGAATGCCGTGCTGCTCGGCCGTGTCCATCATGTTCAGGGCCAGCACCATAGGCAGCTGCAAATCGGCGAGCTGCGTAAACAGCAACAGGTTACGCTTCAGGTTCGAAGCGTCGGCGGTTACTACTACAAAGTCGGGGTACTCGCTCGAATCACGCTCGTAGAGCAGGTCGGTGATGACCTTTTCATCGAGGCTTTTGGGGTAGAGCGAATACGTACCGGGCAAGTCGATGATGTCGGCCCGGTGGTGCAGCGTAAGTTGCGCCACACCCGTTTTCCGGTCGACGGTAACTCCCGGAAAGTTGCCCACCTTTTGGTTGAGACCGGTGAGCTGGTTGAACAGCGAAGATTTACCCGAGTTGGGGTTGCCAATCAGGGCAATGCGCGTGTGGCGCTCTGTTACTGATCGGATAGCAGCCGATGCTGCATCTGACTGGCCCTGCTTCGGGTCAGGAGTTAATACTACCGCACTCGCCATCCGCCGAAGCGTTAATCTTTAAGCATGATTGTAGCCGCCTCGCTTACCCGCAACGACAGCGTATATTCGCCGTCGACGTGCAAGGTAATGGGGCAACCCAGTGGCGCCCGGCCGCTAAGTGTTACCTGCGTGCCCGGTATGCACCCCATTTCTAGGAGCTTAAGCGCCATTTCCGGATCTTTAAGGCAGCAAATGGTACCCGTCTCGCCCAAGCGCAGATCTTTAACGCTGCGGGACGTGGTAGCGGAGGCAACAGACAGGGTGGGCACAGGCGGTAAGTTTATTTAGACAAGCTATAAACAAAGGTACGCCCTGCAAAGGTTTCCGCCAAAAGCAAAGCTTCGGAGACAGAGCGCCGTAGCACTTACCTGGGCACAAATTGCACTTTTATAAATATTCGAAGGAAGATTGCAGTTGCCGTCTAAACTGCTTGTATTTTTGGTTTTATAATCCACCGCTTATGCTCAAACGCCTACTCTTTTTCGTTGCGCTAGGTTGGTTGCTCCCGCAGTTGGTTAGTGCGCAGGATAATCGCATTACAGGCCGCGTGGTTGACGCCAAAACCAAAGAGCCCATCCCCTTTGCCTCTATTGGCCTGAAAGAAGAACAAACCGGTGCGTTGACAAACGAATACGGTTTCTTTCAGATGGCACAGCCGGAGAAAGCCGCTCAAGACTCTCTAATCATCCAAGCCCTGGGCTACATCCGCAAGGCCGTAGCCGTGAAGCGCGGTGCCAAGCTTGAAGACCTCATTGTAGAGGTTACCAAGCGTAACATTGTGCTGGCCGAGGTGAAAGTGGAAGCCGGCAAGGTGAAAAACGCCGACATGGGCGCCCGCAACAACACGCCCGGCGAGGGCATGATTCAGGGTATGCCCGGCAGCCAGTATGCCTTCTTCGTGAAGAACGAGAAGGGCAAAAAGCTCGGCATGATCCGCACGGTATCGTTCTACATCGGTGAACACGGCTTCCCGAAAGAACCCTTCCGTGTGCGGATCTACAAGAACGACGGCGACTACAACGCCCCCAATACCGACCTGCTCACGGAGAACGTAGTAGTATCGGCTCCGGGTGGCGGTTCGTGGTTTACCATCGACATGACGCCTTACAACATTATGGCGCCGGACGAAGGATTCTTCGTGGCTATGGAGTGGATTGTGTCGGGCGACAAGTTCTACACCACCAACTTCATGGATAACTACACGCCTTACGGCCAGATCATGAAGCCGACTTTCGAGTTCAAGGAAAGCCGTACCTGGACGTATTCCATGGGCAAAGGCTGGAGCTTGATTACTATGTCGAACAGCACGGGTCTGCGCTACAACGCCATGATCAAAGCGGAAGTAGACGTTTACAAGTAATAGCTGCTCGGTAGGCTACTCTACCCCACGCAAACGGCCGCTGCTCTTTTGGGTAGCGGCCGTTTGCTTTTTTACCTAGGTGTGGTTACTGTCTGCGAGTCTCTAGTGGCACCCAAGGCTTACTCCGAAACAAATACCCGTTTCACTCGCTCGCTCACGTTAGTGAGTAGCTCGTACGGAATGGTGCCAATGCGGGCGGCTAGTTCGGTTAACGGCAACTCCTCGCCAAACACAACGGCCGTGTCGCCCTCCTGCACATCCGGAATAGCAGTTACATCGGCCATGCACATATCCATGCACACGTTGCCGATGATTGGGGCGCGTTGCCCGCGGATAACCACTGCCCCGGTTGCGCGCGAGAAGCGGCGGTCGTACCCATCGGCGTAGCCAATAGCTAAGGTGGCGATGCGGCGGTCGTGGTTGGCAGCTTCGCCGCGGCGCCCGTAGCCTACGGTTTCGCCTGCGCGCAAGGTTTTTAGCTGCGAAACCGTAGTGCGGAGGGTGCTTACCGGGCGGAGCGCCGTTGGGTTGAGGCCAGCAGCCTCTACACCGTACAAACCAATGCCTAAGCGCACCATATCGAGTTGCGCCTCTGGGAAGCGTATGATGCCCGGCGAGTTAAGGGCATGTTTGATTACGGCGTACCCTAGGTTGCCCTCGAGGCGCGCTGCCATGCGCTGAAAGGCTGCCAGCTGCCGGTGCGAGAAACTATTGTGCTGCTCTTCGTCGGCGCCGGCTAGGTGGGTAAGGGCGCTGGCCACGCGCAGGGTGCCGGCGTGCTGCTGCAGCAAAGGCAGCAGTTCATCGAGGTCGGTTTCATCGAAGCCTAGGCGCCGCATGCCGGTATCGAGCTTAAGGTGCACCGGCGGCAACGGGCCATCTTGCGCGGCCAGCAAGTATTCGCGCAGGCGGGCAAACGAGTAGATTTCGGGCTCGAGATGGTACTGCCGCAGCAGGGCGAACGAGTCCGGCGAAGGATTCATCACCATAACCGGCAACGATATGCCGTGCTCGCGCAACTGCACGCCCTCGTCGGTATACGCCACGGCCAGGTAATCGACGCGGTGAAACTCCAGCAGGTTGGCTACTTCGTACGAGCCGCTACCGTAGGCAAAAGCTTTTACCATCACCATCAGGCGGGTACTGGGCTGCAGCCGGGCGCGGTAGTAGTTGAGGTTGTGCACCAGTGCATCGAGATTTACCTCGAGCACGGTGCCGTGAATCTTACGCTGAAAAGCTGCCACCACCCGCTCGAAACCGAAACGGCGGGCACCCTTCACCAAAATGGTTTCGTGGCGGAAGTGGTCGGGGTGAAACCAGCCGAGCAGCGCGTTGGTGTCGGGGAAGAACTGCGCGTCGGGCACTGCTGCTTGCAACAAGGCTTGGTGCTGGCCGATTTCGGGGCCTACAGCCAACAGCCGCTGCACATTGTGCTGGCTGGCAAGCTGCGCTACCTGCTGGTAGAGCTCCGCGGCGGGCAAGCCCGATTCGAGCAGATCGGACAGAATAAGTGTGCGGCGCCCGCGGCGCGGTTGCCGGCGCAGCGCATCCAAGGCTAGGTCGAGGCCGGCTAGGTCGTTGTTATAGGTATCGTCGAGAACGTAGCAGTCGTGGATGGCCTGCTTCATTTCGAGGCGCATGGCTACGGGCTGCAGGCGCAGCAGGCGGCGCTGCAGCTCGGCGGCTGGCAAGCCGCGCCACAGCAGCAAGGCCACACAATGCAGGGCGTTTTCTACCGAAGGCTCGTCGGCGAAGGGCAGCGAGAACGTGTGCGTTTGCCCTAGGTAATCTACCTGCGCCAACGGCTGCTGGGGGTCGGCACCGGGCTCGAGTTTCACTTGAACCTGGGCATCGGCGACTCCGCAGCGCGACCAGCTAAAGCGTTGCACGCGTGCCGGCAGCTGAACCGCCGCGGTGTGCACCTCGGCGTGGTCGCGGCAGTAAAACAGGGTATCGACGCCCGCAAAGAGCTGCATTTTTTCGACCGCTTTTTCGGCGTGCGAGCTAAATCCAGCATCGTGCGCTGAGCCTAGGTTGGTGAACACACCTAGGGTCGGTTGAATAACCTGCGCCAGGCGCGCCATTTCGCCGCGTTCCGAAATGCCCGCTTCAAAAATGCCCAGGGTGTGCGCTGGCCGCAGCTCCCACACGCTTACCGGCACGCCCACTTGGGAGTTGTAGCTGCGCGGCGAGCGGCAAATAAGCTCGTCGGGGCTGAGCAATTGCGCCAGCCACTCCTTTACTATGGTTTTGCCGTTCGAGCCCGTGATGCCCACTACGGGAATGCCGAACTGTGCGCGGTGCTCCGCAGCAATACGCTGCAAGGCGGCCAGGCTGTCGGGCACCAGCACAAAGCCTGCTTCGGGGTAGTCGGCCAGCGCTCCGGGCACCAACTCTGCTTTGTCGACCAGGAATAGGCGCACCCCGCGTTGGTACAGCTCGGGCAGGTATTGGTGCCCATCGTGGTGGGGGCCGCGCAGGGCCACAAACAAGGTACCGGCAGCCTGGGCCATGCGGCGGCTATCGAGCAGCAAGTGAAGCACCGAGGCGGCCGCATCGGCCGGAGCCTGCAGCAGCGTACCACCCGTGAGAGCCGGCAAATGAGAGAAGGTGAGCATAGCAGCGCAAAGGTAGAGCCCCACGCGTGCCGATTGCACCTAAGCCAGCGTACGGGCGCGTTGCCTGGTTTAGTTTATACGCATTCAGAATATTGCCTCCGCAACCGGTTATCTTTGCGGTCTTTTTCGGCGCGCCTGCTCCTGGGCGCATATGCTTACCCAGTGAAACCTTCTCGCTTCCATACCGCTGCGCTAGCCGCTTACTTAATCTGGGGCTTCTTCCCTATTCCGTTGCGCCTGCTCACGGGCTACGCCAGCGGTCAGATTTTGTACTTCCGGGTGGTACTGGCCTTGCTCTTGCTGGCTGCCATTCTGCTCCTAGGTCGGCGCGGCGCCTTGCAACAAACCTGGCAGCAGTACCGCACGGCGGTGCCGACCGAGCGGCGGCGCATGCTGGGCCTCACGGCCCTAGGTGGCATGCTGCTCACCATCAACTGGCTGCTATTCATTTACGTGGTCAATCACGTGAGCGTGCAGGCGGGTTCGTTTGCCTACTTGCTTTGCCCCATTCTTACGGCAGTGCTGGGCTGGGCCTTGCTGGGCGAGCGGCTGAGGCCGGTGCAGGGTGCGGCCATTGCCATTAGCCTGGTAAGCTGCGGCCTGCTGGCTACGGGCAACCTGCAAACCGTAGGCATGAGCTTGCTCGTGGCCCTCAGCTATGCCAGTTACCTGATTACCCAACGCGTACTCCGCCACTACGATAAGCTGGTGCTGCTGGGCCTGCAACTGCTGCTGGCTACGGCAGTACTCGTGCCGCTGGCCGGCCCCCTGGGTGCCGACCCCGTTGCGGGCTTCGCTGATACGCGCCTGCTGCTGATTGTGGGCCTGCTAAGCGCTGGCTTCACGGTGCTGCCGCTGTTCCTCAACTTGTTTGCCCTAGGTGGTTTGTCGTCGGGTACGGTGGGCATCCTGATGTACCTCAACCCGCTGGTAAGCTTTCTGCTGGCGTTCCTGTACTTCGGCGAGTCGGCGGCGGCTAACCAGGTAATTGCCTATGGGCTGATTGTGATTTCGGTGTTGCTGTACAACTGGCCCGCCAAGCGCCAACTGGTAACTACTGAGGCACTAACTGAGGCCGAGCAGGCTACACGAGTTGCCTAGGCGATGCTGGGGCATTAGAAGCCAACCCCAATGCGCACACTCTGCTCGAGCTTGCGCCCCGATTGCAGCGCCGTGAAATAATCGACGCGCAGAAACTTAAAGATGTGCTCGATGCCCACGCCTAGCTCCACGTAGTGGCCGGCAGCAGCGGTGTGCAGGTAATTCACCGTGCCAACCTCCTGCCACTTCAGGCGCTTGAGCACGGGTACCTTGTTGAGGAAGAAGCCGTTGAAGTGATGGTCATAGTGGGCCTCTACAAACGTGCGGCGCGTGCTGTAACGGTAATAGTCGAGAAGCTGAAAGCGCGAGAAATCGGCGGCAAAGCGGGTAAGGTTGCCCGAGAAATGGCGGTAATCCATAAAGGCCAGCTTGGGTGCGCCTAAAAAGCCACCCACGTTGGCGTAGTAGGTGCTGGTACCCAGCAGGCCTAGGTTCAGGCTTTGCCGCACGCCCGCTTCCAGCATGGTGTAGCGCACGTCGCTGAAGTCATCGATGCCCCACCCCTGCCGCCAGGTAAAGCGGAAAGTTGGGTACCTAGAACCGAGGTTTACGCGGCCATCGGGGCGGCTGATGTAGCGCTGCCCCGGCCGGTAGCTCAGCCACAGCTCCGAACCTAGGGCGCGGCTCCGACCAAAGCCGGTGCCTTGGGGCAGCTCGGCCGCGACGGGTTGATTGGGCGTGAAAGCCCGCCCCGGAATGTCGTTGAGCAAATCGATGGTGGCGTTTTGCAACTCGCGGCGGTCGAAGTAGCTAATGGCGCCGCGCACGGTAAGGCCATTTAGCACCTCGCGCAGGTAGCCCACCTCGGCGCCACGGCGCTGGTAGTACTTGGCAAAGTTGCGGTTGCGCAACAACGTGTACGAGGTGTTGATGGCCGGCGTAAGCTGCGAGTTCGGGTCGAAGTTCTCCACCGTGCGGCCCGCTACTACCTGCAGGCGGGCGACGCGCTCGGGGTTGTGCTGCCAGTTCAGCTCCATCGAGGGGCTGAAGAGCCGTGCCTCGGTGCCGTAGCGCAGCGAGGGCGTCAGCCAAAAACGGCGGCGGTCGTCGGTGTAGCGGGTGTAGGTGAACTGCGGGTTCACGATGGTGCCCTCTACGGTGCTGTACTGCAGAATATTGAACAGCGGCGCTACGTAGAACTGCTCCTTGCGGTGCGTCTGGTTATAAGTGTAGCCCGTCAGCATAAAGCTTTTCGCATCGAACTTGTTGCGGATGCGGTCGAGCGAATCCTGGTAGGGCTTGGAGTTGCGCACCACTTCGGTGCTGTCCTTCACGCGGTAGTCGCGCTTCTCCTCGTCGGTAAGCGGCACGGGCCGGATTTGGGACCAGTAGGCGCTGTCGCGTTCGTTCACGCCCTTTTCTACCCGCAGCACTTCGTGCTTGCCCATCTTCTCCACTTCAAGCGCGCCCACTTGCCGCGCCAGCGAATCGACGGCGGCTGCTCCGGTGCGCTTGCTCTGGCGCTTTACCTGCCGCGTAAGCGCCCGCACCGTGGAGCGCTGCTGCTTGGCCTCGGCCACGGTTTCGGCGTGGGCGGGCTCGTTGGTAGCGGGTGCCAGCGCCTGGGTGGGCACGGGGCGGCTGGCGTAGGTGGGCGTTACGCGATAGTTCGAGAACACCGCCGTGAGGTAGGCATTGCCTTTGAACCCGAACGCCGAGTAGTTGGCCGTGAGCTTTTGGGTTTGAAGTAGCCACACGTGGGGCGCGTTGGGCGCGGGCGCAAAAATCTGGTCGATGCGCACGTCGTCGACGTAATCCAGTTGCGCATCCTTGTTCAGCGTAAGCGACACGGAGTGCAGGCGCCACGTGCCCTCGATAACGTAGATGTGGCCGGCAAACACCGGATCGGTGCGGCGGCGCGGCGTTACCCTAATTTTGTGCACCATTTGGCCGTTTTGCTGCGTGGTGCCCTCGAGGGTGTATTGGTAGAATAAAAACGCGTTGGGCGCGATAGGCGACACAAACCCGCGCTCCGAAAACAGCTTCAGCACGGGGTTGTAAAAGCTTAGGCCGCGGCCCGCGCCAGCGCGGTTCAGGCTGAAGGCTTTGGCGTCGCCGCTCACCTTGGATGATATCATTCGCTCGCGCACCACGTTGGGCTGCTGAAAGGCTACCTCCGAAACCGACTCCGACAGGTAGATAGTACCCGGCTTCAAGTCGGGCCCGGTTTTGAACAGACCTAGGATGCGGCTGGGCGCTTCGTTGAGGCGGGCCAGGGCTTTGATGTAGGTGCGCGCCGTAAAAGCGGCCACCTCGCGCCGGTGGTAACTGCGCCAGTCGATGGCGTGCTGCACAATGGCGTAGGCGGGGTCTTTGTCTTTGGCCCGCACCACCACTTCGCGCAGCTGGTAGTTTTCGGGGGTGAGGGTAACGTTCAGCGTGGTTGCGGTGTCGCCGCCCGCTACGCGTACCGTCTCGGTGTGGGGTTTGAAGCCCACGTACTGAAACACCAACTCGTAGCGCCCGGCGGCCAACGGCAGCTGGTAGTTGCCTTGTTCGTTGGAAGCGGTGCTGGTGCTGGTGCCTTTTACGGCCACGTTGGCAAAGGCCAGCGCCTCACCTTTGGGATCGGTGATGCGCCCGCGGATGACTCCGGCCCGAAGCCCCAACGGAGCAAGCAGCACACACCACAAGCAAAAGCAAGAAACCAGGTACTGACAACGCATAGCAGGCAACATAACGCACTCGGCGGGGAAGATACTGCTAAGAGTGCGGCCATTGCAGCAGCGTTGCCTTAGCCGGTAAGTTTTTACGTTAACTGCGTACGGCCTCGCCTTCTACCGCATCGGGCTCGGGGGTGGGGGCCTGCGTGCGGCGTGCATGACGGGCCAAATACCACGAGTTCAGCAGCACACCGGCCAGCACCAACGCCATGCCCACGTAGGCCCCCGGCGGAAAGGCCTCGCCGAAGAACACGTAGCCCAGACCTAGGGCGTACAGAATGCCGATGTAGTTGAGGTTGGCCACGCTCGAAAGGCGCTCGGCCTGGTAAGCTTTCGTCATGTACACCTGCGCGCCCTGAGTAAGCACGCCGGTCAGGATCAGCCACAGCCAATCGAGCCCTTGCGGGGTTTGCCAGTTGAACAGGCAGTACGCGGCCGAGATGGGCAGGGCCACCATCGGGAAGTAAAACACCACCACCAGCGGGTGCTCTTTGCCCTTGAGCCTACGGATGGAGTTGTAGCTGAACCCCGAGAACACCGCCGACAGCACGCCCAGCCCCAACCACATGGGCTCCACGCGGGTATCCACGCCTTCGGCACAGATAACGCCCGCAAACGACAGCAAGAAAAACGCCCACTGCCAAGGCAGCACCCGCTCCTTCACGACAAAGACTCCGATGATGGCCGTAAAGATTGGCGCGAGGTATTGCACCGTTACGGCGGTGGCCAAAGGCATGCGCTGCAACGTAAAAAAGTACAGCATTAGGGCCATGGCGCCGGTGGTGCCGCGGGCTATCAGGAAAAAGTGGTTGGAGCCCCACGGCCGGATGCGCATGGCCCGCAGCGTTAGGTAGCTCAGCAACACCGACATAGCCGACCGGAACAGGATAATTTCCATAGCCGGCAGGTGCTTGAGCAGCTTCACGCACACGTTCATCAGCGCGAAGCAGAACGTGGAAATAAGCATGTAGCGGGCTCCGCGACTTAATAGCATAGCGCCAAGAAAAAAGAGCAAGGGCGCAAAGGTCTGTGCAAATCGGCGAAGTCGGAAATCAGCACTATGCGGGTATTTTAATTGCTTAATATTGTGCGAAATGTGGGCAAAACGTGCTATCTTGCCCCAGCTGAATCGAAGAACCTTTGCCGTAAGTATTGGTTACCGTTTTTGGATTCAACTTGTTTATGTGAGCGAACAGCCGCCGCCTTCTGGGCGGCGGCTGTTTTTTTACCCAGTTAGGCCGAAAGGCGACTCCGCACCTAGGGCTGCAGCCCGGGCCGGGCATTGTACGTAAGCGTACCTAGGGGCTGCACCGGCCTGCTTATTTTGCTTGAGTAATGGAAGACGCTTCGCGCAAACGCAAAACTTATACGCCCGGCGAGGCCCTACAGAAAATAGCCGCTTACTGCGCCTACCAGGAACGCAGCCACCGCGAGGTAGAAGACAAGCTGCGCAGCTACGGCCTCGACGAAGACGAAGCCGGCGAAATCATTATTCGGTTGGTACGCGAAAAGCTGCTCGATGAGGAGCGCTTTGCCCGCTCGTTTGTTCGCGGCAAGTACCGGCTCAAGAAATGGGGCCGCCGCCGCATCCGAATGGAGCTGAAGCAGCGTCATATTTCGGAGTTCTGCATCAAAGCCGGCATGAGCGAAATCGACGGCGACGAGTACTACCAAAACCTGCGCGAGTTGCTCGAGAAGAAGAACGCCCTCGAGAAAGAAAGCAACCCGCTAAAGCGGCGGCAGAAGCTAAGCGCCTACGCCACGCAAAAAGGCTACGAGGCCGACCTCATTCAGGACGCCCTAGGTGAAGTGCTAGCCGAGGACTAGCGGCATCAGTGCGGCGCATTAGCCAAAGGGCCAGCCCGGCCGTATACTTCAGTAAAGCCGCTGCTAACCAGCTTTTCTAGGTTACGGCAGCGGTTTGCTGTACCTCTACACTACTGCTCCTATGGCTAAGCTCCGCAAGAAAGCGCTGAAAGTGCTGCGCAAAGAAGTGCGTCGCCTGCTCCGTAAAGAAGGCCCCGAGGTGATTGTTGGTGTTGTTACCGGCGTGCTCTCGAACCTGTTTACGGAACTCGCTAGCAAGAGGAAAAAACGCAAAAAAGTAGCCGCTGCTTAGCTGCCCTAGGTGGTTGGCATTAGCAAGCCGCTCAGGGGCATGCACTAGTGTCCCGGAGCGGCTTGCTGGTGTAGGCCGATATGCGCTGGCTAAAACTGTTGCACCCCAAACTTGCTGGCCACGGCTTGCAGCGTGGCGCGGTCGGGAGTGGCCCGAAGACCGGGTGCAATCATACCGCGCTCGGGCTTGGATAGCTCGCGGTAGTACTGCTCGCCGCCACCGGGCGTAATCAGCAGCAGCGCCCGAGCCTGGCCCGACACTACGTGGCAAGCGTGGCGCAGGCCGCGCGGCAGGTGCACGGCATCGCCAGGGCCAGCCTCAATAACCTCATTGCCTACCTCGAAGCGCATGGCGCCTTCGAGCAGGTAAAACGTTTCCGACTCGTTGTGATGCAGGTGCGGGGGCAAATCCAGGCAGCGTTGCATGGTTACATCGAGCAGCGCAAACTCGCCGTGGGTTTCGCGCGAAGTGGCCAGTGGCTTTACGCTGGTACCGGCAAACTCCCAGGTTTCGGTTGTGGCGGAGCGGCTTACAAAAGGCACACCGGTAGGCATCAGCGGCGTTTGCCAGTCGGTATCGGTTGAGAGCAGTTGTGCAACGGTGGGTTCTTTGGTTTCCATAGCTGAAAAGAGGTTAGGCAGGTGACTACCTAAAGCTACAGCCCCCGTTTGCACAACGCCACTTTTCAGGCTCGCATAATAATGTGATACAAGCAGTTATCTCATCAAACGCAAGCCATTAAGCGGTTGAACTACTGAAGCCGCCCACGTTGCGGCGGCGCGATTTGTTGGGTTAGTACCACGCGCCGACCGGTGAGAGTTTCGAGCATGGGACGCAGAATTTGCTCGGCATTTTGCTGGGTTTGGGCCAAAATGCCCGACTGCAAAGCGGCACGGCGCACGTTCTGCTCGGCGTACTTGTAACCCTCGTCAACCAGCGCGGCATCCTGCAGCAGGGCGTTTTCAGTATCGTACACGCGGCTTTGCGAATGATCAATGCGCCAGGTGCATAGCTCGGGCGCGGGCAGGGCCACACGCACTACCGAGTCGCCCTCGAACACCACATCCAACGCGCCCACCTTGCGCAAATCGACGCAGCCGATGGCCTCGCCGGCCACAATCAGGGCCACTTTGGCATCGGGCAGAAAGCGGTAGGTGCTTTTGCGGTACTCGACCACATCCTTGAAGCGGTAGCGCACTAGTTCTAGCTTGCCCATGCCCTCAATCTTCTCGAGCACGGTGTTGTGCGTTACGGTTACACGCGGTTCGGGCTCCACCAAGGAGTTTAAGTCGCGCAGGCTCGGGGCTACTTTCCGCCACAGAAACCACCCCAGCGCAATCAGAAACAACAAGGGCACCAAGCGCCGCAGCAGAAGCATCATGAGCGTTGAGGAACAAGGTCGACAATACTAAGCTATACGAAACCCGGCGCCGCCACGCCGAAGCGCTGCCGAAACCCGGCCCACCCTTGCAGGCCGCCGGTGTGCACGGCCACCACGGTACTGCCCACCGCAAAGTGGCCTTCTTCAATCAGCTGCAGCACGCCGTAGAGCAGCTTGCCCGTGTACACGGGGTCGAGCGCCACTTGGTGCTGTTGGTAAAAGCGGTAGATAAACGCCAGCAACGGCTCGGAGTACTTGGCGTAGCCGCCAAAGTGCGCGCTGGTGTGCAGGTGCCAGTTGCTGAACACCAGCCCCACCGCAGCAGTGGTTAGGTTGTTTACATCGCGGCGGAGGAAGTCAGCGCCTTTCAGGGCAGCCACCCCAACGGCGTGCCGCTGCCCACCTAGGCCCATAAGCAGGCCGGCCAGCGTGCCCCCGGTACCGCAAGCTACGGCCACGGCATCGAAGGCTTCGCCGGCGGCGTCGAGCTCCGTTATTAGTTCGGCGCAACCCCGCAAAGCCAAGGTATTGGTGCCGCCTTCGGGTACCACGTAGGCAGGCCCTAGGTGCGCCAGCAGCTCAGCAACCCAAGCGGCATCGTGGCGCTGCTGGTATGCCTCGCGGCTAACAAAGTGCAGCTGCATGCCGTCGCCCTGGCATTGCTGCAAGGTGGGGCTAAGTTGAGGAGCAGCCTCGCCGCGTACCACGCCAATGGTGCCGAAGCCCTGCAGCCGGCCTGCTGCTGCCACCGCGGCTAAGTGGTTGGAATAGGCACCCCCAAACGTAAGCAGCGTGCGGTGCCCTAGGTGCTGCGCCTCCAGCAGGTTGTACTTCAGCTTGCGCCATTTGTTACCTGGTATGTCGGGGTGCAGCAAATCGTCGCGCAGCAAGCGCAGCCGCACGCCGCGCCGCTCAGCAACGGGCTCGGGCAAATCGAGCAGAATAGGCGGCGGCGCTGGTTGAAGCATAGCTGCTGCAAAGGAAACACAAGCCGCCGACCTAGGCCGGTGTGGCAGTGTGCTGTATGTGCTGGCGTTACCTAGGCGGCCATCAACTCATCGCGTTCGGCTTCGGGCTCGGGCACTGGCTTGCGGCGCACGGCGTACACTACGGCCCCAATCAGCACTCCAAACAGCAGCAGCGACGACACCAACGACACCGTATTGCCAACGGCGTACTCCTTGGGCTCGAACTTAAACTCGATGGCGTGCTGGCCAGCCGGCACGGGCATGGCGCGCAGCACGTAGTTGGCGCGCACGTGCGGCACAGGCTTGCCATCGAGGTAGGCGTTCCAGCCTTCGGGGTAGTAGATTTCGGAGAACACCGCAAATCCTTCTTGCGCCGCATTCACGGTGTATTTCAGCGCGTTGGGCGAGTAGTTCGTGAGCGTGATGCTCGAGCCGGCGGCGTTGTAGCTGGTTTTGTTCTGTGGGAACTTGCTTACATCCACAATGGCCGTGTTCACCGGATCGAAATTGCTGAGCGCGGCCATTTCCTGGTCGGCGTTCTGCACCGGCTGAATGGTGCTTACAAACCACGCGTTGCCGAGGGCACCGGGGTTGCGCTGGGCCACGGGCTGCCCCTGCTGATCTTGTGTAATGACGTAGCGTGCGTTGAGCATGCTCAGGATGCGCGGGTTGTTTTGCGAAATTTGCCGCTCGATCAGGTCCTGGTACCGGCGCAGCTTGGCACCGTGGTAACCCCCAATGCTTTTGTGGAAGTACGAGGTTTGGGCCTCGTTGAAGGGGTTGCTGAGGTTGAGCACGCGGTAGTGCAGCGTGGGGTCGGCAAGGATTTGCGAGTCGGCACGCGAGGGCACAAACTGCTGCGCCACGGTTTCGTTCTGGAAGCTGCTTTCGCCTAGGTAGCGCTTATCCACGGCCCACAGGTCGACGAGCGTGAGCAGGGCTACTATGCCAGCTGCTACCGATACGGTGAGCTTGCGGTTGAGGTAGAACCACAACACCCCGGCCGTGGCCACGATGAAGAACAGCGAGCGGAGCACATCGGCGCGCATAAGGGCCGCACGGTCTTGGCGCAGAGCATCGATGGGGAAGCCTTGTTGCTGCAATTGGCTGTCGACGGGCGACGCGAAATCGGCACCTAGGCCGAAAATGAACGCCAGCACGCAAATACCCGCCGTAATGCCGGTAGCCAGCAATAGCTTGCGGCGCAGCTCGGCGGTTTCGGGGCTATCCGCCGGGGTTGTGGGCAGCTTGGGGTGCACGGCAGGCACTGCCGCTGCGGGGCGGTTGCGCAATACGCGGGCCAAGGCCAGCACAGCCAGCAACGGCATGGCCAGCTGGGCAATAACCAACGCCATCGACACCGACCGGAACTTGTTGTAGCCCGGAAAGAAGTCGAACATCAGGTCGTTGAAGGTGGCAAAGTTTTTACCCCACGCCAGCATAATCGACAGGATGGTGCCCACCAGCAGCCAAACGCGCGTGCGGCGGTCGGCCACAAACAAGCCCAGCACAAACAGCAAGCACACCACCGCGCCCATGTACACCGGGCCGCTGGTAATGGGTTGGTCGCCCCAATACGTGGGCATGCCCGAGAGGTACTGCTCGAGCTGCACGGGCGGCACACCTAGGTCGCTGAGCGCTTTGCCCGTGTTCGAGTCGTCGTCGAGTTTGCCTTGTGAGGCACCGCCGTAGTAGTTGGGAATGAGCAGCGTAATCGTTTCGCCTACACCGTAGCTCCAGTTGAAGGCATAGTCGCGGTCGAGGCCGCCGCCTTCGCCATCGGCAGCCGGTGCAGCGGCTTGCTCGCCGGGTGCAGCAGGCGCGGGCGTGGTCAGCTCCGATTTACCCCGGATGCTGTACTTGGTGTAAGTAGCCGTGGTGTAGAGGCGGCCGAAGCTTACGCCCACGGCCAGCAGCGCACCCACCGCCAGCAGAGCCGTACGTTGGAAGAAATCGGGCAAGCGCTTTTCGCGCGCCGCAAAAATTAGTTCCACGACGCCAAACACCAGCACCAGCAGCAGCAGGTAATAGGTAATCTGCAAGTGGTTGGCCCGGATGTTCATCGTCAGACCTAGGGCAAATAAAGCCGCGCCAAGCAGCCGCTGCCTACGGAAGGTAACCAGCAAGCCGGCCAGCACCAGCGGCGCGTATGCCAAGGCATATGACTTAGAGTTGTGCCCCGCGGCGAGGATGATAAGGTTGTAGCTCGTGAAACCCAACGCAATGGCGCCCACCAGGGCTACCAACGGCCGCATGCCCAAAAAGGCAAATAGCAGGTAGCCGCAAAACAGGGCGGCAAACAGGTTAGCCGCCACCGCCGGCAACCCCACCGTGAACACGTAGTTCAGGTACACCGATAAGTCGCCGGGAAAGCGGGTGCTGATCAGGTACGTGGGCATGCCCGAGAACATGGAGTTCGTCCAGAGGGCTTCTTCGCCGGTTTGCTGGCGGTAGGTAAGCGCCTCGCGGGCACTGCCATTGAACTGCACGATATCGTGCTGGGCCAGGGTTTTGCCCCCAAATACAATGGGCGAGAAATACAGAACGGCCAGCACGAGCAGGAAGGCTACGGCTAGCAGGTGCGGCAGCAAACGGCGGCCCAACGAGGGTGCTGTTGGCGTTGGCGATTCGACAGCGGGCATGTACGGTAGCTGGTAGTAAGTAGGCGGTGAGGCGGATGGCAAGCGGCGGCACCTAGGGCGCGTGGCATACCACCCCTACAAACGTAAAAAAGCCCGGCCGGCAGGCGCCAGCCGGGCTTGAAGCCCGAAGGTAGTCCGATTATTTCACTTCCTCGAAATCGACGTAATCGCCGCCGCGGAAATTCGTATCGGGCTGGCGCTTGGCCGTTGGGGGCACGTAATCAACGCGTACTTCGCCATCGGCAGCGCGGCTAGGCCCGCTCGAGGTTGACGGCGCGGCAAACGGGTTGCCATTAGGCCCGAACACCACGCCGCCTTTGCGCATCTGCCGCTTTACAAACGCACTGAGCGCCCAGCGCAGCAGCGCAGGCAGCACCAGCCGCAGTACCATGGCAATGAGGAAAGTGATGAGCAGGAAGTTGATGAACATTATCGATCAGCGGGGTAGTAGGGTTGAAAGTAAAAGTCGCGGTCGGCGGGTGCAGTAAGGACCTCGGCCGGACAAGGTACTAACCGAGACGCAGCATCCTTGGTTTCCAGCACGTACGGGCGGTACCCTAAGTCGGCCAGCAAGCCAGCCACGCGTTGGCGGTTCTCCAGACCGTTCAGCTCGGTTTGGATAACGGGCCGGTGCCGCCGCAGCGTGTCCTGCATGTGCCGAAATACTTCGTACTCGAAACCTTCTACGTCGCACTTAATAAAGTCGAGCCGTTCGAAATCGGCCAGCAGCTCGTCGGGTACGCGCATTTCCACGTCGTAGTATTGCCCGTACTGCTCGGTGGGGCTGCTGTCGGTTACTTTGGTCATGCCGTGGTGCAGCAGTCCGTTACGGGCGGGCGTGCCCATCTTCACCGTAGCGTTTTGGCCACCTAGGGCGTAGGGCAACAGCAGCAGGTTGTCGTAGCCGCTCAGCCGTACGTTGTCTTGCCAAATGTGCTGAAACAGCGGCACCGGCTCCACGGCCAACACCTTGCCCTGCGGCCCCACCAACCGCGACAACGCCACGGAGTAGTAACCGAGGTTGGCGCCGATATCGAGGCACACGTTGCCGGGCTTTACCAGCTTTTCCAGAAAAAACAGCTCGGGGTACTTCGCGCGCCCCCACCCCAGTGCCACCAGCCGCAAATACACGTGGCTGGCCAGGCGGATGTAGCGCTCGAAGCCCAGCGTGCCAACCAATAGTTTGCGCAGTGCTTTCATTGCGGGGCAAAGGTAAGCTTAGGCCCAGCAACTAGGCGCTTGAGCAAACCAAGGACTCTGGGCAACCAGCTACTACTTACCCAACCGGCTCCACAGCCGCGACATACCTGCCGCGGCCAAACCACCTAGGGTATACCACGCTACCGTCATGAGCTGGGTTTGCGGAGTGCGGTTGCTAGGCCCGTCGCCCAAACCCATAGGGCCCGGCAGCAACACGCCCCCTACCCCGGCAGCCACACCTAGGGCGGCGCCGCGTATCCAGGCATCGGAGCCGCTGCCCACCAAGCTATAGTACAGGCCGTTCACGAGCAAGTCGCCGGCCATGGTGGTATTGTATAAAGTCTTATGATCAGGCTGGGGCACGTTGGCTGCCGCCAACATCTTGCGCAGGCCGCGCATACCGAGCACATCCATACGCGGAGCATCAGGCGTCAGCTCGCGGGCGGTCTGGTGCACCAGCGTGAGCGTGATAGAACCTACAATACCGCTTACTAGCGCTTGCAGCAAATCGTCGGACTGATCGGAAGTGGCCATGGAATAACCTTTAGGTGAAGTGTCAGCTTACCCAACGCGGCCGGCAAATCTGGGGTTGGGTGTGAAAGCTGAATTTTTCAGCAGCCGTTTGCGTCCATTTATCACAACCGTTTATATTTGCAGTCCCGTTAGGAGTACTCTCCGCCGCGGAAAATGCCTACATAGCTCAGTTGGTAGAGCAGCTCATTCGTAATGAGCAGGTCGCAGGTTCGAGTCCTGTTGTGGGCTCCACAAGCAAAATGGCCCGCCTCTGCGAAAGAGGCGGGCCATTTTGCTTTTAACCAGGTTGCTACACCTAGGCGTTGCGCTTGTTCATGGCTTTGCTCAGCCAGCTGATGCCAGCAGCCAGGGCCAAGCCACCCACCACTTTCTGGGTGGTGCTTAGCTTGTTCAGCTGGCCAGCAGCCGAGTCGCCAAAGTTTTTCAGGGTGTTGTTCAGGCCGCCCATCATGTTGCCTTTCTGCGATGCCGCCGGATTGGCGCTGTTCTCTTGTTGGCCCGGGCGCGACGAGCTGTTGGCGGTACCTAGGAAGTCGGTGTTATTGGAGGTGTTTTGCGTAGCCATGGTTGCGAAGGTTTGTGTGATTTAAACATAGACCGGAGTTACCAGCCTCAGTTACACGCAACTATTCGTAAAACAAGCCAGCGAGGTTTCAAACAATTGGCAGCTACCTTACTCAATTCTAGTGTGCGGGCTGGTATAAACAGCTAGATGATTGTTACTAGCAAGCTCTTCTTTCAGTCGTGGCCCAACGCATCACACCACCACATCGGGCCGGGCATCCGTTGCCGAGGCACGCTCCGAACCGCCTCGTCCAGGGCCTTGCGGCGGAGTAAGCCCAAGCCACACGGCCACCTGTGGCGCGTCGCGACGGCCGGCTTCGCGGGCTTCAACCTCGAAGCGGTTGGCATAGTAGCCTACTCGCGCCGACTCTACCAAGTACTTCCACAGGAAACTTAGTAGGCCATGCTCCTGCACCTGCCGGATGTGGCATAGCTCGTGCGCTACCCAAGAGGCATCGCGCAAAAAATCAGTGCGCGTTACGCCGCTTAAATGAATAGTATGCCCAAGTACCATGGCCACGTTCGGCTGCCTTAGCTTCCAGCGGGCGATGCGGGCCAAGGGCGAGTTTTCGACTATGCGGGGCAGTTCCAAAGTGCTCATGAGGAAAGCAGGCGTTTATACGAGCTAATTGCCTAAAGGTTAGGAAGCTAAGTCGAGCTTTGAACATTCAATGAATAGAACATTACGAGGAAAATACGCCATTTTTAGCTCAAAAGCTTGGACGTCTTCTGGTTGGGGCTTAGTTTTACGATATCGGGGGAGATATAACTTATCCAAACCGAAGTTCAACGAACTGTTTTTATCACCTTCTCAAACAGCTGTCTTAGAGAAGAAAAGTACGCCACCCGGCCCGTTAGGGCCGCCGCTCGGGAGCGGAACCAAACCCCACACGTCGGACAATGAAGAATACCCTTTTGTGTTGCCTCGCCGCTGTTTCACTGGCTCTTTCTTTTTTCTTCGATTACGCTCCTGATGGGAAAGCCGCTACGGCGGTTGGTGCTACCGGCCCCATTGCCGAAGCCTCCCTCTTTACCTTCCCCGACGGCGACAACCCCGCTTCCTTCCGCGATTCGCTGAACGTTGGCTATTACTCGCAGGCCCTCGGCATCAAAGCCGATTTCGACGACAACGCCAGCCTGCTCCGCACGATTACTGAGTGGTTGGGTACTCCCTACCGCTTCGGCAGCAACAGCAAGAAGGGTACTGACTGCTCAGGATTTGTAACCCGCGTGTTCAAGGAAGTATACGGCATTAACTTGGTACACAGCTCGCGTTCCATGTTCAACAACGTGAAGCGCGTAGGCAAAGACGAAATGCAAACCGGCGACTTGGTGTTCTTCCGCCGCGGCCCGGGCCAACCTATCTACCACGTTGGCATTTACTTGAAAGACGGCAAGTTTGCTCATTCGGCTACCAACGGCGGCGTAATGGTAAGCTCACTGCAACAGCCTTACTACCAGCGCAACTTCTACGCTGCCGGCCGCGTCAACGTAAACTAACGAGGCACTGCCCTACCATCGTCAGAGCCCTTGCCCTACAGGCAGGGGCTTTTTGTTTGCGGCCACTAGTGCCACCTAATAACTATTTTGCCCCGTAATAGTATTAGAACGGCAACCAGCACTCGTACTACTAGTGTTGCTGAGCCAATATTCTCTCTTCACCTGCCTAGCTGTATGGCTACCAATCAACCCAACGGCGAGCAAGTTGCCTCGTCGCCAATTTTCAAAGGTTTCTTAAGCAAAGCCGAAAGTTACCTCCGGCAGCCCCTGCGCATTAAACAGTTGCTCGCCGATGCTTACCACAAAGCCAGCGAGAAAAAAGAACTGGGCCACCTCGCCCAAGAAGCTTGGGACAGCCTGCAAACGCTTTTCCGGTTGGTTCGCTCGGCTGCTTCGGGCGAGTACCGCGGGGTGCCTACGCCTACCGTACTTGGCGCAATTGCGGTGCTGATCTACTTTATGAGCCCCATTGACCTCGTGCCCGACTTCATTCCTGTTGTCGGTTTGCTTGATGATGTAGCCTTGTTGGCGTGGTTTACTAGCACTCTGAAAAACGAAATGGACAAGTTTGAAGATTGGGAGCGTACGCGCGCCCAGCCCTTAGCTGCTGGCACTAGCAACCTAGGCGCCGAAAAGGGTGCCACCAACCAGCCCTTGTCGGGCACGGCGGCTGCCGCTCAAAACCTCGAGAAAGCCGAGCATAGCGTAACCAGCGGCCCGTTTGTCGAAAACTCCGAATCGGCGAAGCGTGCCGGCCGTGCCGATTTGCCCGGCGGCTCGCAGCCCGACCCGGCCAACCAAGTAAGCGACGCCCACCCTGAAGGTAGCGTAGCCGACACCCACCAACCCGACCTGGACATCAAACCCAACCCTAACGTGGAGGGCGCCAGCACGGCCGGCAGCCGCGACCCCAAAAGCGGCGGCATGCGCGGCGGCGATACCGGCGGCAACGTACGCTAGCATAGCTGTTATAAATAAAAAAGGCCCGCATACCTCAGCCTGAGGTATGCGGGCCTTTTGCGTAAAGCCCTAGGTGCTTACACCGACTACTGAGCCTTAGAGCCCCCTAGGTGTGCGGCCACGTAGCGCACAAAATCGCGCACGGTGTTCAGCGGCACCTCGTCGGGGATGGTGATGTGGAAGCGGCGTTCGAGCTCGAGAATGATATCAACCACATCAACCGTATCGAAGCCTAGTTCGCGGCTGAGGTTGCTTGATACACGCAGGCGGCTAGGCTTGATAGCCTTCCGCTTGCTAATGATGCGCAGCACTTGTTGTTCGATGCTGGCAGGGGCGGCGGTAGTCGTTCGGGTTAACATGGCGTGAAACGACAATTAGAACGGAAAGAGGTAAGGAAGATTGCCCGCTTTGGCCCCGACCTCAGGCCGAGGAGCCATAGGTCGGAGCCGGATTGAGCACAAAAGGTTGCAATGCTGGAGCTTAGTACTCGGCCAAAATCGGCGGGCGGGCAGCCGAAATCTCTTCTTCGTCTACTTCCTGCGGCACGTTAGCATCGGGGTCTTTGCCCGTCACTTTGCCCTTCAGCGTTTCGCTAAGCAGGTACATAACCGGTACTACTACCAGCGTAATTACCGTAGCGAAAACCAGACCGAAGATGATCGTCCAGGCCAGCGGCCCCCAGAACACCACCGATTCACCACCGATGTAGAACATGGGGTCGAAGGCAGCGAACATCTCGTAGAAGTCCACGTTCAGGCCGATAGCCAGCGGAATCAGGCCCAGCGTAGCAGCCGTGGCCGTCAGGATTACCGGGTTCAAACGCGTGCGGCCGGCCAGTACAATGGCTTCGCGCATCGGCATGCCTTGGCTGCGCAAGATGTCGGTGAACTCCACTAGCAGAATGCCGTTTTTCACCACGATACCTGCCAGCGCGATGATGCCTACGCCCGTCATCACGATGCTGATGTTCATGCCCGTGATGGCCAAGCCCCAGAATACGCCGGCAATGGAGAACAGCACTTCGGATAGGATGATAACCGGCTTGCTGAACGAGTTAAACTGCATTACCAGGATCAGGAAGATCAAGGCCAGAGCACCTAGGCCGGCGATGGGCAAGAAGTCGGAGGTTTCCTTCTGGTCTTCTTGGGCACCACCCATTTTAATGGTGTAGCCGGCAGGCGTCGGGTAGGCCTTTAGGGCCTGCTCGATGTTGCGCACTACATCGGGACCAGTGAAGCCGCTCAGCACGTTCGAGGAGATGGTGATAACACGCTTCACGTCTTTGCGCTTGATGCCGCCGTAGGTGGTGCCGTATTTCACGTCAGCAACCGACGAAATCGGCACTTGACGCATCTGGCCGGTGGCGTCGCGGAACGTTAGCGGCGAATTCAGGACGGCGTTAACGTCTTCGCGGTAGGGCTTGGCGTAGCGTACCTGAATGGGATACTCGTCGTCGGGGGTTTTGAATTTACTGGCCTCCGAACCGTAAATGGCCGTACGCACTTCCACACCGATTTGCGCCGTGCTGATGCCTTCGCGGTTGGCACGCACGCGGTCGATGTTCACGGCAATTTCGGGGTTACGGTCTTCTAGGTTCGAGCGCAGCTGCTCGATGCCGCCGATGTTTTTCGAGTTGATGTAGCGAATAACATCCTTCGACAGCGCCGCCAGTTTCGGGTAGTCGTCGCCGGCTACCTCAATGGCAATTTCCTTACCCGTGGGCGGGCCGCTCGATTCTTGGTCAACCGAAATCTCGGTACCGGGAATACCTTTAACCACCTCGCGAATTTTGTCCATGTAGGTGCGGGTGCTTGGGCCCGTACGCTCACTCAACTCCTTAAAGGCTACAGCCACCTTGGCCAAGTGCGACTGCGACACACCCGAAGCCGTGGCTTCGCCGGGGTCGCCGGCACCAATGGCAACGTTGGTAATTACCGATTCTACGTCGGGGTTGCTCTGCCCAATTACGCCGTAAATACGCTTCTCCAGAATGCGAGCGACCGAGTCGGTAACCTCTACGCGGGTACCCACCGGCATTTTCAGATAGGTGTACACGAATTTGGGGTCACCTTTCGGGAAGAAGTCAACTTTGGGGCTGCGGATGCCCACGGCCACAAACGAGCCGATGAACAGAAGCACCACGCCAATCATTACCAGGGCTGGGTGGTTAATGGCCCACCGCACCAGGTTAGCATAGCCGTTCTGGAAGCGCGGCAACGCCCGTGTCTGGAACCAAGCAATGCCCTTATTGAACACGAACATGTTCAGCCAGATGAAGGCTGCAATAAACAGCGACAGGTTGCCCATGAAGTGACCGTGCTCTTTGAAGAAGCCAGGCGACTCAGCCCCCTTAGCTACTGCCGCAGCGCCTTCAGCACTAGCTTCGGTGTGGCCACCGATACCCACCAGGTTGAACAGCACACCTAGGCCCACCAGTGCAGCCGTCCAGATCAGTAAGTTACGCGTCACTTTGGGCTTGCTGTGCTCGGCGTGGTGGTCTTCGCGCTCCATGAACGACACGGCAAACACCGGGTTCATGATGAAGGCCACAATCAACGACGACATCAGCGTCAGGATCAGCGTCACGGGGAGGTAGAACATGAAACTACCTACAATACCCGGCCAGAACATCAACGGCACGAACGGCGCCACCGTGGTGAGCGTGCCAGCTAACACCGGTACGAATACCTCGCCGGCGGCAAACTTGGCTGCTTGCGCCGTGGTCAGGTGCGGGTGCTCGTGCAACAGACGGTGGGTGTTTTCGATAACCACAATGGCATCGTCGACCACAATACCCAGCGCCAACAAGAAGGCGAAGAGCACAATCATGTTCAAGGCGAAGCCGAACATCGGCAGCACCAGGAAGGCCAAGAACATCGAAATGGGTACCGATAGGCCTACGAACATGGCGTTGGTGGTACCCATGAAGAACATCAGAATCACCGTTACCAGGATGAAGCCGATGATGATCGTGTTGATCAGGTCGTGCAGCGTTACGCGAGTGTCGTTGGAGGTGTCGCCCGTGATGGTTACGCGCAAGTCGCCGGGCAGCGTTTGCTCGGCCTCTTCCACAATCTGCTTAATCTTGTCGGAAGCATCAATCAGGTTTTCCCCCTGGCGCTTGATCACGTTCAGGGTAATAGAAGGCTTGCCGTCGAGGCGGGCATAGGACTCCCGGTCTTTGAAGGCATCCTGCACGGTGGCAATGTCGCCGAGGCGCACAGCCGAGCCGTTCATGTTCTTCACCTGAATGTCGGCGATGTCGGCGGCATTCACGTACTGGCCGGCCACGCGTACGGCGCGCTTCTGGGCGCCTACGTCGATCGAACCACCCGAAATGGTGATGTTTTCGCGGGCAATAGCGCCCTGAATGTCGGCAAAGCTCAGGCGGGCAGCGCGAAGCTTGTACAGGTCTACGTCAACGTTTACCTGCTGCTCGAGCGCACCAATAATATCGACCCGGGTAATTTCGGGCAGCGCCTCAATGCGGTCCTGGAAATCGTCGGCGAGCTTCTTCAACTGGCTGGCGGGCAAGTTGCCGGCCAGGTTGATCTGCATAATGGGCAGCTCCGAAAGGTTTACCTCCTGTACCGTGGGGGGGGTGGGCAAGTCGTTGGGTAGCTCGTTACCGGCCTTGTCGACGGCGTCCTTGATGAGCTGCTTGGCGTACTGCACGTCGACGCCGGAGTTAAACTCCACGTCCACGATGCAGTAGTCTTGGTTCGAGGTGGAGTTGATCTTCTTCACCCCGTTCACCGACTTAATTTCCTTTTCGAGCTGGCGTGTTACCAAGTTCTCGATATCGGTTGGCGAAGTACCCGGGTAGACCGTGGCCACGATAATGCGCGGAATCACGATATCCGGAAACTTCTCCTTGCCCAGCTTGATGTAGGCAAACACACCCGCTATGCAGAGCAGCAGCGTGATGATGTAAATACTCGTCTTGTTATTGATGGACCAACTGGTGGGTCCAAACTCTTTTTCTATATCCTGCATGAGAAGTCGGAAGCTAGGATGTGATATATCTCGGGCAGCGCGGCCCGGCAGCTTTCCTAGGTAGCCCTAGGTACTGAGCGGGTCGTGCCAGTCCGCCAGCTTACCCGGCTGTGCCGGCAAGAGCCACAGTCTGGCCCTCGTTGAGGTTCTGGTAACCAGCCGAAATCACCTGGTCGTTGGCCTTCAAGCCGCTGGTGATTTCCGTTCTGCCGTTGTAGGTAGCGCCGGTTTGCACCACACGCTTGGCAGCAACCTTTTTACCGCCTTTGTCTTCAACAACAAACACGTAGCTGTTCTCTTCGTCTTTCTGCACCAAATCAACCGGCAGTACCGTGGTCTGGGGCTTGTTGTAGTTCTGAATGCGCACAGTAGCTACCATGTTGGGGCGCAGCTGCTGCGCTTGCGAGCCGTTGAGGCGGAGCTCTACGGCGAAGGTGCGGCTAGCCGGGTTGATGGTGCGGCTTACGGTGCGTACCGTCGACGGAATGTTCTCGGCGCCTAGGTCGGGGATGCTCACCAGGGCCTTGTCGCCGGCCTTGATGTTGGCGGCGTAGTTTTCCGAAACGTCGGCCACGATTTTGTTGCCGGCGCCGCTGATGAGGCGCACCACCGGCATGCCGGGGTTGCCCATTTCGCCTATCTTGGCCGGCACCTCATCCACGGTACCGCTAAAGGGCGCAATCACGTTGTACATGGCGCGCTGCTGCTGCTGGGTAGCCAAGCTGCGCTGCAGCGCCTCGTAGTTGTTCTTGGCTTGCAGGTACTGAATCTCGGTGCCGATTTGCTGTTTCCAGAGGCGGCTTTGCTTTTCATACACGGTGCGGGCCAGGTCGAGGCGGGTGCGCAGCTCGGCAATGCCCGACTCGAGCACGGCGGCATCCTGCGTGGCAATTACTTGGCCGCGGCTTACCCGGTCGCCGCGCTGCACGCGGATGCTGGTGATAACACCGGGCACACGCGGCGATACGTTGGCGTTTTCGTCGAAATCGGCGCGGCCTTGCACCTCGAGGTAGCTGGTGAAGCTTTCGGGCTGCACGTTGATGACCGACACCGGCGTAGCTGCTACGGACGCACCTGCGTCGGCGGCACCTTTACCAGCTTTGGTTTCAAGCTCGGCAATTTTGGCCTCGGTAGCGGCCTGCTCTTGCTTAAGCTTGGCCAGCTCGGCTTGCGGGTCTTTCTCGCCGCCGCAGGCAGCCAAGAAAGCTAATGCTAATACAGCGGCCGAAGTAGTGGATTTCATAGTACGAGTAGCAAAGAACAGCGTGCGGTTAGCGAAAGCCTGCTGGAAAGAACGTTTCATGGTTGAAGTGTTCGCGAGGAGCGTTTGCATGAGGTATCAGGCGCTAACCGCCTATTTGCCCGGCGTCGAGAGCGAACCCGACGCTTTGTTGTAATCGACTTTGGCTACCAGCACATCGTATAGCGCTGCGTAGTAGTTGGTTTGCGCCTGGCGCAAATCGGTTTCGGCCGTAATCACCTCCAGGTTCGAGCCCACGCCTTCCTGGAATTTGATTTTGGCAACGCGGGCCACATTGGTGGCTAAGTCGAGGTTGGCCTTTTGGTTGGCCAGCACGTCGAGCGTGTTCTGCAGCGTGGTTTGCGTTTGGGCGCGTTGCAGATCGATGCTTTGCTGCAGCGTGGTAAACCCTTTGTTTACCTGCTCCAGGGCCAGCTTGCCCTGCTCGATGCTGTACTTTTTGCGGAAGCCGTCGAAGATGGGGATTTGCAGCTGCAGGCCGATGTTGCCGAAGCCAAACCAGTTTTGATTCAGGAAACCAGATTCGGCGCGCGAGTTCGGCCCGCGGAACTCCATCAGGCCACCTAGGGTGCGGTCGGAACCAATGAAACCGTACGAGGCCACGGCGTTGAGCGTAGGCAGGTAACCCGAGCGGCGGTTGCGCACATCTAGCACGGCCAAATCGCGCTGGGTTTCGAGCACCGAATACTCGATGCGGTTGCTGTAGTTGAAGTCGGTGCTGAGGCCCGCGTTGAGGCGCTGGCGCTCGGTTTCGGCATCCACCACGGCACCGTCGAGGTTATCGGTCAGCTCCACGGGCTGGCGCTGATCGAGACCCATCTGAAACTTCAGCAGGGCCACGCTCAGGTCAACGAGGCGCTGGGCATTCTGCTGCTCAATCTTTAGGTTGTTTACCTGCACCTGCAGGCGGTCAACGTCGAGCTTTTCCACGAAACCCTCCTCGAAGGTTTGCTTGGTTTGGTACAGTAGCGTATCGAGGCGCTGCACGTTGCGGGCCAACAGCTGCAGCCGCTCGCGGGCAACCAAGGTGCTGTAGTAGGCTTTCGATACCTGCTCCATCACTTCGATTTCGCTCTGCTGGGTTTGCTTCACCGACAGGGCCTCGTACACCTTAGCAGCCTTAAGACCTAGGAGGTACGAACCGTTGAAGAGCATCTGCGAAGCTTGTACCGAACCGTTACCTTGCCATTGCAAACCAAAAGCCAGCGGCTGCGGCGGCATGGGCACAGCCTCGCGGTAGGCCGGCTGCAGCGTTACCTGCTGGCCCGACTGGGCTGCGTTGATATCGGCCTGGGTAAGGGTAGCTCCCTCGAGCTGCGGGCCACCAAACGCGCCAAAATCGACGAGCGAGCGTTGCAGCTTGTAGTTATCGGTAACCGTGGCCGAGGCGTTGACTTGCGGCAAACCCGTTGCTCGGATTTCACCTACACGCGCCTGCGCCACCTTCTCGTTGATGCGAGTAGCCTGGAGCGTAGACTTGTTCTGCAACGCATAGTTGATGGCCTGCTGCAAGCTTAAAGCCATGGGGGTGCTGGTAGCCACCGGCTGCCCCGTAGAGGGGGTTTGCGCCGAAAGCGTGTGCAGCCCCAGAAAGCCCGGTGCAGCCACAAGCAGCAGCAGGCGAAACGCTTTTTTCATTGCTGGATAGTATAGGAGTTGAGAGCGGGAGACTTACTTAATTTCTTCTTCGACTTCTTCCGTTACCTGCCGGTACTGGTTGATGAGACGGTGCCCCTTGACGGTACAGATGCCGTAGAGGTAGTGCTCGACGGTGGCCAGGTGCAGGCGCTGCAGCTCAAACTGGCGGGGCGGAAACACGCGGCCGTCGAACATCAGCTCTATTTCGGCCAAGCGTAAGCGAGCTATTATTTCAACGTCGAGATCGGCCCGAAACAGGCCCTCTTCGATACCGCGCCGTAGGTTGTCGGCAATCTTGGTTAGAATGAAGGTGTTTTTGTGCTGCTCGAACAGCGCCCAAGCTTCGGGGTAATACTTCTGCAGCTCATGGAAAATGCTCGGATGCACCGTCGACAGCATCTGCTTGTGCCACTGCATTAGGTTAAACATCTCCTCGAGTGCGTTGCTGCCGGTGGCAAATACCAACTCGCAGTCCGACTCCTCGCGCACCAGGTGCTGCTGCATGGTAGCCAGCACGATCTGGTCTTTGTTATCGAACCACTTGTAGAGCGTCTTCTTCGACATGCCTAGTTGCGCGGCAATGTCATCCATTGAAACACTGCGGATGCCGTTGCGCATGAACAGCTCAACCGCCACCTGCAGAATCCGATCCTTTATTTCCGTACTCACAGCACAAAGGTACAATGGAAACTTTTAGTGAACCCAAAGTTTCCATTATTTTTTCGCTATTATTCTGGATTGCTCAGGCGCCTAGTTTTGGCCGACGCACTTCCCTTGCTTTTACCTTACCAACGCGCCCCTTTTTTTGCGCCGAGCTGCACCTAGAGCTCTGTCTCGGCCGTACGCTCTCGGCTCCGTACCTTGGAGTCGCTTTTTTACCATATCGCCTGCTCACATGAGAATTCGCACCGGCTTCGGCTACGATGTGCACCAGCTCCGCGAGGGCCTGCCCTTCTGGCTCGGCGGCATCCAAATCGAACACACCCACGGCGCCCTAGGTCATTCCGATGCCGATGTGCTCATCCACGTTATCTGCGACGCGCTGCTGGGCGCAGCTAACCTGCGCGACATCGGGTTTCACTTCCCCGACACCGACCCGCAGTACAAAGGCATCGACTCGAAGCGCCTACTGGCTGAGGTAATGCGCCTGCTGCGCGAGCGAGGCTACCAAATTGGCAACATCGACTCGACAATTTGCCTGGAGCGGCCGAAGGTGAACCCCCACATTTCCGAGATGAAGCGCGTGCTGGCCGAGGTGATGGGCATTCCAGAGGACGACATCTCCATTAAGGCTACCACCACCGAAAAGCTGGGCTTTGTGGGCCGGCAAGAGGGCGTGGCGGCTTACGCCACAGTACTGATTTTGCAAGCTTAACAAAGCACCTGAGGTTGGGCGGCAACCTTGCCGTATGTCGAGTGTCCTTGCTTGGCAACCTCCCGCGCTACTTCTTATTCACTCACCATTCCCCCACAAGCAGCGCAGCGCGCTGTCTGCCTATGTCACACAAGTCTTTTTACGCGTTTCTGCTGGCTGCCTCGGTAGTAGCCGGACCAGCGGCGGCGCAAGATGCACCTAGCGGCAAACGCAAGGTGAAGGTAAAGCACAAGTCGGAAGCACCGGCGGCTACGGCTGCCCCGGCAGCGGCTGCAGCACCGGCCGCCGCGGCCGCACCCACCGCCGACCTAGCTACCACCTACGCCGGCACCATCACGCAGGACGATTTGCGCAAGCACTTGACGGTGCTGGCCTCCGATGCCTACGAAGGCCGCGAAACCGGCGAGAAGGGCCAGAAAATGGCCGCTGATTACATCGCCAAACGCTTTCAGGAGCTTGGCCTGGTGGGCCCCGTGAAAGACTCGGACAACCCCTATATGCAGCACTTCACGATGGAGCGCAGCACGTGGGCGGGCGGCGCTACCCTGAAAGTGGGCGGCCAGACCTTTAAGTGGATGGAGGATTTCTACGCTTACGGCGGCTCGCCTTTCGAGCAAGAAACCACCGTTCAGCCGGTATTTGCGGGCTACGGCATCGAGCAAGACGGCTACTCCGACTACACGGGCCTCGATGTGAAAGGCAAAGACCTGATCATCCTGATGGGCGAGCCTACCAAAGACGGCAAACCCCTGCTGGGCAAAGACGGTGCTGCCAGCAAGTGGGGCAACGACTACCGCGCCAAGGCGGCTATGGCTACGCAAAAGGGCGCCCGATCGGTGTTCTTCGTGAGCTTCAACCCCAACGACAACTTCGGCAAAACGGCGGCTCGCATGGCTCCTTACCTGAGCCGCCCGAGCATCAACTTCGTGGACGCCAAGAAGGAGCCGCGCGCTGCTACGTTCTTTGTATCGCCGGCCCTAGGTGCTAAGCTGCTGGGCTCTGCCGATGCCAACGTGCGCAAGTACGAGGCGAGCGTAGGCGCGGCCGGCAAGCCCGCTAAAGCCACTTTTAAGCCTGCCAAGTTTGCCATCAAAGCTCCCAAGAAGCGCGAAAACTTCACCACGGAGAACGTGCTGGGCTACCTCGAAGGCACCGATAAGAAGGACGAGCTGATTGTGGTATCAGCTCACTACGACCACATCGGCATTATTAACGGCGAAGTGCACAACGGCGCCGACGACGACGGCTCGGGTACGGTATCGGTGCTTGAAATGGCCGAGGCTTTTGTAAAGGCCAAAGCCGAGGGCCACGGCCCGCGCCGCAGCATCCTGTTCCTGACGGTAACGGGCGAAGAAAAGGGCCTGCTGGGCTCGGAGTACTACTCCGACCACCCCGTGTTCCCGCTGGCCCAAACCGTAGCCGACCTGAACATTGACATGGTGGGCCGCACCGATAAGGAGCACGAAGGCAAAGGCGACTACGTATACGTGATTGGCTCGGACAAGCTCTCCTCGGAGCTGCATAAGATTGTGCTGGCCGCCAACGAGAAGAACGGCGCCATGGATCTGGACTTCCGCTACAACGACCCGAACGATCCAAACCGCTTCTACTACCGCTCCGACCACTACAACTTCGCGAAGCACGGCATTCCGGTGGCGTTCTTCTTCAACGGCGTGCACGATGATTACCACGGCGCCAAAGACGAAGTCGACAAAATCGAATTTCCGAAGATGGAGAAGCGCGCCCGCGTGGTGTTCCATGCGGCTTGGGATTTGGTAAACCGCGACAACCGCATCGCGGTCGACTCGAACAAGCCCTAGGTGACTTCGAGTAGTCGATAGCAAGCACCGGGCAAGGCGGGCTTTGGTAGTAAGCCACTGTCTACCGAGCACCTTAGCCCAAGCTGGTTATCGGCTACTTACTCTTAACGGCCCGGCTGGTATACTACCGGCCGGGCCGTTGCACTTAGCAGGAACTTCCCTCCTGCTCGGGCCCAACAATATTTCCACCAGCTACTATTATTGCCTTATGCACAAACCTCAACTCTACGCCTTGGCAGCAGCTTTGGGCTGGGCGGCCCTAGGTGGCGCGCCGCAGGCCTTGGCCCAGGGCAAGACCAAAGTCAAAACGAAAACTAGAACGGAAAAAGCCGTTGCCCCCGCTCCTACTGACTGGGCCGTAAACTACGCCAACACCATCACGCAGGACGATTTGCGCAAGCACCTGACGGTGCTGGCCTCCGATGCCTACGAAGGCCGCGAAACCGGCGAAAAAGGCCAGAGAATGGCCGCCGACTACCTCGCCAAACAGTTTGCCGCCTTGGGGCTAACCGGCCCGGTGCAGAACTCCGACAGCCCGTACCTGCAGCACTTCACGCTGGAGCGCAACCACTGGGCCGCCGAGCAGATGAAGCTGCAAATTGGCAAGCAGCAGTACCAACTGCTGCAAGACTACTTTATCAGCAGCGACTCGCCGTTTTCGCAGGAAACCACTCTGCAGCCCATTTTTGTGGGCTACGGCATCGAGCAAGACGCCTACAACGATTACGCTGGCCTGGATGTAAAGGGCAAAGACCTGATTGTGCTAGCCGGCGAACCAACCAAGGATGGCAAGCCTCTGCTGAGCACCGACGGCAAGCCCAGCAAGTGGGGCCTCGATACGCGGGCTAAGTCGGCGCTGGCTACGCAAAAAGGCGTCCGGTCGGTGTTCTTTATCAACCCCGATGCCGACAAGTTTGCCCAGAACCTCGCGCGCTTTATGCCCTACCTGAACCAGCCGCGCATGGATTTTCCGGGCAAAGCGCAGGCGCAGTCACCTAGGGCCGCCACGTACTTCATCTCGACGGCGGTCGGTTACGAGTTGCTGAGCAGCAACGCCGAGGGCGTGGCCAAGTACCAAGCGGCTGTGGCTGAGGCTGGCAAGCCGGTAAAAGCTTCGTTTAAGCCCGCAAAAGTGGTGGTACGCTCGCCGCGCAAAACCGAAACCTTCGCCACCGAAAACGTGATGGGCTACCTCGAGGGCACCGACAAGAAAGACGAGGTGCTGGTGCTTTCGGCCCACTACGACCACCTAGGCGTGCGGGACGGCAAAGTGTACAACGGCGCCGACGACGACGGCTCGGGCACGGTATCGGTGCTGGAGCTGGCCGAGGCGTTCGGCAAGGCCAAGGCCGAAGGGCATGGCCCGCGCCGCAGCATCTTGTTCTTGGCCGTAACGGGCGAGGAAAAGGGCCTGTTTGGTTCGGAGTTCTACACCGACAACCCGGTGTTTCCGCTGGCGCAAACCATTGCCGACCTGAACCTGGACATGGTAGGCCGCACCGACGACAACCACAAACCCGGCGACCAATACGTGTGCTTGGTCGGTTCGGATAAGCTCTCGTCGGAGCTGCACGCCATCAGCGAGGACATGAACAAGAAGTACACGCAGCTGGAGCTTGACTACCGCTACAACGACCCCAAAGACCCCGAGCGCGTGTACTACCGCTCCGACCACTACAACTTCGCGCGGCACAAAGTCCCCGTAATCTTCTACACCACCGGCGACCACGCCGATTACCACCAGCTAACCGACGACGTGGAGAAAATTGAATTTCCGCTGATGGAAAAGCGCGGCCGTTTGGTGTTCCATACCGCCTGGGAGCTGGCAAACCGCGACAACCGCCCGGTGGTTGATTCGAACAAGCCCTAGGTGGGGCTGGCCCTTGAGCAGCTGGCAGCAAAATCCTTGGCCACTTGCTCATTACGAGGCACCCAATTGTAGTTAGCTAACAACTGGAAGTCTGCCGAGAACTGAACTCTCGGCAGACTTCCGCATTTTTATAGTCGCAATTGCCGCCGATTGCCTCGATTTGTGCTGCCATGACTACTAAAGCGTCCCAATTCCTGGTCGACTCCGATTCGAAAGCTTTCGACCTGGAGCACCGCCGTAAAATTCGGTTCAACATTGGCAAGTACAACACGGCCGTGCAGCAAGGCCTCGAGTGGTACCGCGACCATGAACTGGCCCGCTCGCGCGCCGCGTACCGCAAAGCGCAAATCGTAAACAACCTCGATCAGTACCTGCTGCAGTGGGAGGAGAACTTTACGAAGCGCGGCGGCAAGGTTATCTGGGCGCAGGATGCCAAGGAAGCCCTCGTTGAAATCGGCAAGATTGTGCAGCGCCGCCGGGCCCGCACCGTGGTAAAGGCTAAGAGCATGACCACGGAGGAAATTCACCTGAACGAATACCTCGAGAAGAACGGCGTCGAATCGGTGGAAACCGACCTAGGCGAGTACATCGTGCAGCTGAATGGCGAGCGGCCCTACCACATCGTAACGCCGGCCATGCACCTGAGCAAAAAGGACATTGCCGACATCTTCGTGAAGCACCTGAAGATTGCGCCCACCGACGACGCCCAGCAGCTGGTGTACACGGCACGCAAGCTGCTGCGCAACAAGTACACCTCGGCCGAAATCGGCATTACGGGCGGCAACTTTCTGGTGGCCGATGTGGGCGGCGTGGCCGTAACCGAAAACGAGGGCAACGCCCGCCTCTCGGCCGCATTTCCGCGCACGCACATTGCCATTGTGGGCATTGAAAAGCTCATTCCCACGCTGCAAGACCTCGACCTGTTCTGGCCGCTGCTTAGCACCAGCGGCACCGGCCAGCAACTCACTGTATACAACACCGTGTACCTAGGGCCGCGCCAACCGCTCGAGAAGGATGGCCCCGAGGAAATGTACGTGGTGCTGCTCGACAACGGCCGCACCAACCTACTGGCCCAGCCCGACAAGCGCGAGGCGCTGCAATGCATTCGGTGCGGAGCCTGCCTGAACGTGTGCCCCGTGTACAAAAACATCGGCGGCCACACCTACGAGGCTACCTACTCCGGCCCCATTGGCTCGGTGATTACGCCGCACCTAGCCGGCTTCTCCGACAACAAGCACCTCAGCTACGCGTCGTCGTTGTGCGGGGCGTGCTCGTCGGTGTGCCCGGTGCGCATTCCCATCCACAACATTTTGCTGCTCAACCGCCAGCAAAGCGTGCGCGAGCACTACAACGATGCCGACGAGGAGCGCGGCATTAAGCTGTGGCTCTACGGCATGAAGCACCGCTGGCTGTGGGGCATGGCGCCCATTTCGGCCAAGCGTTGGGTACTGAACCGCCTGCTGGGCCAAACCGGCTGGAACAAGCGCCGCGAGGCCGTACAGCTGGCGCCCAAATCGTTCCGCCAACTCTGGAAGGAGCGGCAGAAGTAGCCCACCTCGGTTACCTGGGTGCTATCAGACTGGCACTTAACCGCCCGGCATTCTGCGCGTACAACCTCGTCGGATGTTTATAGCGGTGATATATGCTGACTGATTGGGCAATACGAGTCGCCGTGCTACTAGCTGGCATCGCGCTGGTGATTTATACACTGGCAGCGGCCATACGGGCTTTTGTAATGCCGCGCAACGAATCAGTACTGCTTAGCAACCTCGTGTTCCGCGGCATTCGGTTTGTATTTCACTTGGTAGCCGCCACTGGCCGCACGTACGCCCGCCGCGACTGGGTGCTGGCCCTCTACGCCCCCGTGGCGCTGGTGGCATTGCCTGTTGCCTGGTTGGCTCTTATCGCGTTGGGCTACATGGGTATGTACTGGGCCGTGGGCGAAGGCTCGTGGGCGTTTTGCTACAAGCTCAGCAGCAACAGCCTGCTTACGTTGGGCTCTATGGAAGCCAACAGCTTAGTAGGCGCGTTTTTGTCGTACTCCGAGGCCACTTGGGGCTTGCTGCTGATGACGCTGCTCATCTCCTACCTGCCCACTATTTACCAGGCTTTTTCGCGCCGCGAGCTGATTGTGGCGCAGCTCGAGCTACGTGCCGGTGCCCCTAGCTCGGCCACTAACTTAATAGTGTGGCTAAACCGCGGCGGTACCTTGCTCAACGACGACACCCAGTGGCGCATTTGGGAAGAGTGGTTTGTGCAGATCGACGAGACGCACACCTCGCTGCCGGTACTGTCTTTTTTCCGCTCGCCGCAGCCGGGCCGCTCCTGGATTGCCGCCGCCGGCATTCTGCTCGATGCCGCGGCCCTCATCATCAGCGCCGTCGATCAGCCCCGTAGCAACCAAATCGAGTTGAGCTTCAAGGCTGGGTGTTTGGCCGTAAATCGGGTGTACCGCTTTTTCGAGGAGCGGGCCCACAGCAAACCATCCGAGTTGCTCGAGCCTACCAACTCGCTCGAGGAGCCCAGCCGCCAAGAGTTCTTTAACGCCTACAAATGCCTGCAAGAGCACAACGTCAAGCTTAATCCCGATCGGGAAGTTGCGTGGCGGCGCTACCACGCCCTGCGCGGCCGCTACAACGAGGCCGTTACGTTCCTGGCTAAAATTGTAACGGCGCCCGAGGTGAAAACCGTGTAGCCCTAGGTGCCGCAAAAGCAAAGCCCCGCCAGCAGCATGCCGGCGGGGCTTAATTTCTATCCATGACTGGGCCGCTTACGCTTCGGGCTGATCGGGCAAAATCTGGATGTCTTGCACCAGCACTTTCTGCTCTATTTGGCGGGCCCGCGGCGTGTTGGCCAAACCACCCAGGGCCGTTTCCTTGTAGCGCGTTTCCATGCTTTCGCCTACTTCGCCCAGCGCCTGCACGCATTGATCGACGGGGATAACCGGATCGACACCCGCAATGGCAATTTGCGCCGACGAAAAGGCAATGGCCGAGGCCGAAGCGTTGCGCACCACGCAGGGCACCTCTACGAGGCCCGCCACCGGGTCGCACACCAAGCCTAGCATGCACTGAATGGTTATGGCCACGGCTGCAAAGGCCTGCTCCACCGAGCCGCCAAGGCAGTACACAATTGCGCCGGCGCCCATAGCTGCGGCGCTGCCGGTTTCGGCCTGGCAACCGCCTACAGCACCCGCCAACGACGCGTTCTGCTCGATGATGAGCGCCACACCGGCAGCCACCAACAAGCCCTCCAAGATGCAGCGGTCGTCGAGCTTGTGCAGCTCCTGGGTGGTAGTAAGGATACCGGGCAAAATGCCCGAGGCCCCAGCGGTAGGCGCAGCCACCACCCGGCCCATGCACGAGTTTACCTCCTTGGCACCTAGGGCACGGGTTACGAGCATCTTGAACTCGGGCGAGAGCACCGTGACGGGCGAAGCGGCCACTTTTTTGGCGCCGTTCTTAATCATGCCCGAGCGCGAGGTCATGTCCTCGCTCAGGCCGGTGCGCACGGCGTCGCGCATCACATCGTAGGCGCGCTGCAGGCCGTCCCAGATTTCTTCTTCGGAGCGGCCTTTCTGCTCCACTTCATAGGCCAGCACCGGCTGCCACAGCGCCTCGCCGGTTTTGGCACAATGCGCTTGCCAGCTGGCAAAATCATTAAAAAGCAACGACATGGGAATGCGGGGAAAAGCGGGTCAGTAAGTAAGCGGATGGGGGGCAATAGTTGCTAAACGCGCTTGCGCACCTAGGGGTGCCGGCAAAAGCACATTTTAGCAGCCGATGCGCACAGGCAGCTGTTTCTACCTAGCAGCACAGCTTCCAAAGATACCGCTTACTTTCCGCCCAAAATAGGCCTACGCGGCCCTTTGCTCTTCTCTGCGCATGTCGTCAACAGTTTTCACGGTTTCCACCGATAGCAGCCGCCTCGATGTCGGCTTTATTCACGATTTTCTGAGCAACCGCTCGTACTGGGCGCCTGGCATCAGCCGCGAGCTGGTGGAGCGCTCCATTAGCAACTCGCTGTGCTTTGGCGTGTACACGGCCCAAGGCCAGCAGGTAGGCTTTGCCCGCATCATCTCCGACCGCGCCACTTTTGCCTACCTCTGCGACGTGTTTGTGCTGGAGGAGTACCGCGGTCAGGGCCTCAGCAAGCTACTGATGACGCACATTTCGGCGCACCCCGAGCTGCAAGGCCTGCGCCGCTGGATGCTCGGCACCCGCGACGCCCACTCGCTGTACGAACAGTTCGGCTTCACGCCCCTCGCCAGCCCGCAGCGCTTCATGGAAAACGCCAAGCTCGATCCGTACCGGGCTCAGTCATAAACGATAACGCCTAGGCACCCCGCACGCTCAGCACGCCGGGCACCTAGGCGTTGCATAGGCACTGAAAACTACGCGTTGGCTTCCTGCTCTACCAGCTTCACGGCGGCCGAGTTGATGCAGTAGCGCAAGCCCGTGGGCGCCGGGCCATCGGGGAACACGTGGCCTTGGTGGGCATCGCACACGTTGCAGAGCACCTCCACGCGCACCATGCCGTAGCTGGTGTCCTTCTTGTATTTCACCACGTTGTCGCGCACCGGTTCGGTAAAGCTCGGCCAGCCTGTGCCCGATTCGAACTTGGTGCGCGAATCGTAGCAGGGCGTGCCGCAGCACACACAGGCGTACAGGCCGGGGTCGTGGGCCTCGCAGTACTCGCCCGTAAAGGCGCGCTCGGTGCCGTGCTGGCGGGTAATGCGGTATTGCTCGGGCGTGAGCTGCTCGCGCCACTCAGC
Source organism: Solirubrum puertoriconensis (assembly GCF_001483135.1). Lineage (GTDB taxonomy): Bacteria > Bacteroidota > Bacteroidia > Cytophagales > Hymenobacteraceae > Solirubrum > Solirubrum puertoriconensis. Next base: position 520,817 of record NZ_LNAL01000008.1, on the reverse strand, counting down.
ATCGTTTTTTTCCACGCGGCGGTCGGGGGCGGGTACCCCGTTATTGGCAAAGCGAATTACATCGGCCCAAGTTTGCATATGAGTACGGGTTGAGTGCAGGTTGATGACAGAGTTATAAGCAACGGTTTTGGGGCCCGGCTGGTTTGGCGGCACGCAAGCAGGCCACTCCCCGCGGGGCGTACCTTACCGCTGATTGCCCAGCACGGCTAAAATTGTTCAAACTCATCGTGGGTTATCCAACGACGCCACTGGGCACGGGCAAAGTGCAGAAAAGCGGGCGGTGCCGCCCTAAAGTCGTTTTCGTTCTGGTAGCGACCGGCCAGCAATTCGTAGCCCTCCGGAGCATCCAGCTGCTCCTTGCTAAGGGTATCGGTACAGCAGGAGTTGGCGGGTACGCGCCGCAGCAGCGGCACCGAATCGTACTGCACTACCATTTGGCCGCGCAAGGCGTACTTGGCCTTGCCTTCGTGCATGATGAGCTTCATGTCGGAGGGGCTGACGTCGCTGCGGCAGGTTAGCTTATAAACGAGCGTGGTTTCGGTGGTGCCGTCGTGGTCTAGGTCGGTAATGCGCGTCGAGCCCGGCAGCGGGCCCAGCCACATGTCGAAGGGGCAGTTGCGCACCGCATCCTGCAGGCGCCACATCTCCTGAAATTCCCCGGAAGGCAAGCGCACGTACTGCCGAGCGTATAGCTCCACGTGGCTTTCCTCGTCGGTGTACTTGGTTGTGCGCTCGGCTGCCGGGTGCGTGCGGTACAGCACCAGCAAGTTTTCACCGGCGGCGTCGGTCCAGCGGCGGGCTTGGAGCAGTTTGCCCGGCAGCTTCTCCAAGCGCGGCAGTTGCGCGGCCGTCAACGAATCAACCTTACCCGCCCAGCCCGCCGCGGCTGGCACCGCGCCCTTTGCCGGTGCAGCTGACGTTGGCTTTTCGTCAGTGGGGCCCGATTGGCAAGCGGCCACCGCTGTCAGCAGCGGCAGCACCAGGCGAAATCCTCGTTGCATACGGGCAAACCTAGTGTATTTGCGTTTGTGCGACAGAGCGGCTTTGCCTGCATAGCTGGCATGAGCTTTCAACTAACACCTGCACGAGTAACCGGCCCGCGCTACATTCAGACAAAATTCGCGTACCCGCAGAGTACCGTGCTCAATCCGTGTTTTATGAAGCTACTCACCGCTGCCCAAACCCGCGAAGCCGATGCGGCCACCATCCGAGAAGAAGGCATTAGCTCGGCCGAGTTGATGGAGCGCGCCGCCTTCGCCTTCGTAACCTGGCTGCAGGTTCGCCTCTCCCCTGCCGCCGATACCCAAGTGCTGGTGCTGTGCGGCCCCGGCAACAACGGCGGCGATGGATTAGCGGCGGCGCGCTTGCTGCACCAACAAGGCTACCTTGTGCAAGTAGGCCTGCTGCCTGCCGACCGGCACTCGGCCGATTGGGAAGTAAACCGTGCGCGGTTGCCCGCGGAGCTACCCGTAGCCGAATGGCAACCCGAACACTTTCCGGCCATCAGCCCTAACACCGTTGTAGTTGATGCGCTGTTTGGCACTGGCCTCAGCCGCCCGCTCGAGGGTACGGCCGCCGCTTTGGTGCAACACCTAAATGCTGCGCAGGCGCGGGTTGTAAGCATAGATGTGCCTTCGGGGCTGTTTGCCGATGCTCCGCAGCCGGTTGGCAGCGCCGTAGTGAAGGCACGTTACACGGTTGGTTTCGAGCTGCCGAAGCTGGCATTGCTGCTGCCGCAGAACGCGGAGTTTGTTGGCCGGTGGCACGTGGTGCCCATTGGCCTTAGCCCTAGGTACCTGGCCGATGTGCCAGCTAGCATGTACCTGGCAGATGCTGCGTTGCTAGCTGGCCGTTTGCCCGCTCGCGCCACCTTCGCTCACAAAGGCACCTTCGGGCATGCGCTGCTGCTGGCGGGCAGCCGTGGCAAAGTGGGCGCGGCAGTGCTGGCCGCCCAAGCCTGCCTGCGCGGCGGCGTAGGACTGCTAACGGTGAGCGTACCGGCTGTGGGATACGCCGTATTGCAAAGCACCGTACCCGAGGCCATGTGCCTGCCCGACGACTGCAAAACCCACCTCACCAACTTGCCCGAGCTAAGACCCTACGCCGCTGTGGGCATGGGCCCCGGTATCGACCAGGCAGATGATACCCGCGCCGTGCTGGAGGAGCTCCTATGCACTGCCAAGGCGCCGTTGGTGCTCGATGCCGACGCGTTAAACCTACTAGGGGCCAACCGTAGCCTGCTCGATCTGCTGCCGCCTAGCACCATCCTTACTCCGCACCCCAAGGAGTTTGAGCGCCTCACCGAACCCGCCCAGCACGACTACCACCGCCTGGAGCTGCTGCGTGGCTTTGCCCGACACTACCGCTGCTACGTGGTGCTCAAAGGGGCTTACTCCTGCCTGGCTACGCCCGATGGCCAGCTGTATTTCAACACCACGGGCAACCCAAGCATGGCCACCGGCGGTAGCGGCGACGTACTTACGGGCTTGCTTACCGCCCTGCGCGCCGATAAGCGCCTGAGTGCTTTGGACGCAGTTCTAATAGGCCTGTACGCTCACGGCCGCGCTGCCGATATAGCCGTTGCCGACACCGGCCAAGCAGGCCTCGTTGCTGGCGATTTGCCGCGTTACATTGGCCAAGCGTTGCAAGAGCTTACCACACCCGATAGCCTTTAGGCTGCCGCCCTAGGTACCCAACATTGTGGCAGCCACATACAACGCTACCGCCTGCACTAGCAATAGTCCATCGGCTAACAAAGCAAAGTAGTAGTCGGAGCGGGCTTCTTCGGCAAACCACACCACCAAGGCCGTAAGCAGCGTAGGCACGGCCAGCACCCATTGCCCGGTGGTAAGTGGCAATCCAGGCAGTACCAAGCTCGCCGAGGCCACCACACAACCTAGGGCAACGTAGCGGCCCCGTTCGTAGCCTAGCAAAACGGGCAACGTGGCGGTGCCAGCACGCCGGTCGCGGCTGATATCGCGCAGATCAAACACCAGCGCTATAGCCAGGATGAAAAAGAAGCGGCGCGCAAACAGCAGCCCCACGGGGGCAGACACAAGCGACTGCTCAAGGCAAAGTGCCGGCAACCACACCGTAACCGCGCTCCACACATAACCAATCAGCAATGTCTTTAGCCCCGGTATGTCGCGCAGCCCCCGGCGGCGGCCGCCGTTGCGCCCTGGCAGCACCGGCCACGAGTAAGCCAACGACAACAAAGCCAGATGTGCCAAAAACCACGTCAGCCGCTCGATAAACGGGCTGGTGAAGTAAAGCGCCAGCACAGCCGCTGCCGAGCCAAGCACCACCACGAGCAGCAACGGGCGGTGTTGCACAATCCAGCGCCGCCGGGCAGGCACGTTGGGCGGTAGGCGCAGGTTGTGGCGCCGAGCCCCATTGAGGTTGTACACCAACAGCGTGGCCACAAACACCAGCCCCGGCACCGAAAGCGGCAACGGCTGCTGCCAGTACCGCGCCGAGGCCGCTACCAAGGCCGCCGCCGCCGCCGCTAGCAACCCGTTGCCATACAGCACAGCATCGGCCACCGCCCAAAACAAGGGCCGCCAGTACCATGGGGTTGATGACGATGATGCAACAGGTTCGGGCATTGGGGCGGGTGGCGCGGGCAGTTGAGCCTTGACCGTGCAAAATACGCTTACCAGCGCTGCCCGCCACCTAGGCGCTACTTACCCGTTTCGCTGTGCGACGCATCAACGGGCTTCGACTCGGGCGAGCCGTGCTGGCGCAGCCATATCGACAGCACTACAATGGCCACAATGCTCATAAACTCGCTTTGCCAGTTTTGCATCGACTCGAACCAGAACCGCCCTGTTGCCATGTAGCCCCACACATCCACGGTTTGCTTGCCGTGGGCCTGCTGCTCGATGTTGTATACTTCGGCGCCACCTAGGGCGTGCAAAAACATCGAGGTCAAAAACAGCGAAAAAAACGCAATGCTGAGCGACCTGCGGTACAGCGCCAGCACCCAACCGCCGCGCTTTACGGGCGCGGGAGCATCAGGTTTGTTCGGGTCGGGCTCCCGGTCTACGTCTTCTTCCTCGTCAATCTTCTTCGATTCGGCGGAGCCTTTCTGGCGCAGTTTCACGGTCAGCACCACGTAGAGGGCCATCTGCAGAAACTCGCTTTCCCAGTTTTCGAATGTGGCTTCAAGCCAGTGCCCCGATGTAATGTATTGCCCTAGCGTAAGCGCGTTCAGGCGCAAATCCTTGAGCTCTTCGTTGTACTCGTGCCAGCCAGTCAGCGTTTGGCCGACGAGCGTAAGCACAATAAGAGTCGTGACGGTAAGAGAAAGACTGTTCTCGTACAGGAACCGCTTCAGCGACGAAGCTGGCGCTGCTGGTGGCGAGGTGGCTATTTGGGGCGTCATGCAGGTGCAATAGGAAGGATGTAGCCATTTGTACGCCCCAGCTGCTATAAATGTGTTACAGGATACTTGGTAATAAGCAAAAAGCCTCCGCCCAATTTGGGCAGAGGCTTGCTGGCTAAGCGCTTGTGTACCAAAAGCACCTAGGGCTTACAGCATCGAGAGCTGGGCTTGGTGGTTCTTATGACGGAAGGTTTCGTCGTAGAGGCGCAGGCTGTCCTGCACAATCTTGTATGCCTCCTCGCGGCCCATAAACTTCTCTACTACCACGTGCTTGTTTTCGAGCTTTTTGTAGTCCTCGAAGAAGCGCTGCATTTCGAGCAGGGTGTGCGGGGGCAGCTCCGAAATGTCGTTGTAGTGGTTCATCGACACGTCGTTGGCGGCCACGGCAATGATCTTGTCGTCCTCCTCGTTGTTGTCGATCATCTGCATCACGCCAATTACTTTAGCCTCGATTAGGCACATCGGCACCACGTCAACCGAGCACAGCACCAGCACGTCGAGGGGGTCTTTGTCGTCGCAGTAGGTTTGCGGAATAAAGCCGTAAGCAGCCGGGTAGTGCACCGCCGAGAACAGCACGCGGTCGAGTTTCAGCAAGCCGCTATCTTTATCGAGCTCGTACTTACCCTTCGAACCCTTCGGAATTTCGATGATGGCGTTTACCGTTTGCGGGGCCTTGGAACCGTAATTAACGTCGTGCCAGGGGTTGAAATGCGTAGTTGAGTGAGAGTGAGGCATTGCAGATGATGAGAGTTGGGCGGGCTAGTAAGTGCAGCCTCCGCCGGGTAAAGGATGAGTTTGTACGAGAGTAGAAGCCGAAAGGCTGGGCTTATTTCTTCTTGCTGAGCACCTCTTGCAACGGTTGCCCTGTGCAGCCGCTAGGTTCCTGAATGTGCAGGAAGCGCGCTACGGTGGGCGCAATATCGGTAATGCGCGCCGGGCGAGCCGATTCGCCGTGCGGTACGCGCCAGCCCCAGAACAGCAAAGGTACGTGCGTATCGTATGCGCCCGACGAGCCGTGCGTGGTGCCTTTCATGACGGGGTAACCATAGGCCTCGAGCCAACCGGGAGCCAGCACCACCATCACGTCGCCGCTACGCTTCGGAAAGTACCCATTCTCGAGGTACATCAGCATACCGCTTTCCCAATGCGATTTTTCGAGGTCGGTAGCGGTAATGGCGCGCGTCACACCCGCAAACTGCGTCATGATGCCGGCTACCTCCTGCTGCATTTGGTACAGGTCTAGTTTCTTCTGGGCCAGTAGGGGGCGGTTCAGGTATACCTGCTGGTTTTCGTAGCTCAGCACCCACTGGCCTGGCCCGAAGCGGCGTACCAATTGGCGCTGCAGCGAGTCGCGCATCAGCGTTACGCCCACACCGTTGCCCGGCAAGCGTTGGCTGCGCAAAAACTCGGTAGCGTGCGCCGCACCGTGGTCGGCGGATAGGAACACCAACGACTGGCCTTTGCCAACGTTCTTGTCGAGGTAATTAAGCAAACGGGCAATGTCGCGGTCGAGGCGCAGGTAAGTGTCCTCGGTTTCGATAGCGTTTACCCCAAAGTGGTGCCCCACGTAATCCGTCGACGAGAAGCTAAGCGCCAGAAAGTCGGTTTGGCCACGCTGCCCCAGCTGCTCCGCCCGGATGGCCTCCAAGGCAAAGTCCAACGTAAGCGTATTGCCAAACGGCGTCGTCCGGATAAGATCGAGGTTCGTGCTGGGTACTTTCTCGCCGGCTGCCAACATGGTTTTGCGCACATCGGCGGGAGCCACCCCACTCAGGGTTGGCAAATTGTGCGGAAACACCGGCTTCTCTTCGCCGCGGAAGGTGTTCTCCCATGGCACATCGTCGGCTGTGCTTTCGGTGTACTCGCTAATAGGCAACAGCGTCTCCCAGGGCTTGCTCAGGTACTGCTCGGCTAGCTTTCGCTGGTTAAACTGCTGCACCCATTCAGGAAGCTGCTGCGCGTAAAAAGTGCTCGTGATGAAAGCACCGTTGCTGTTATCGAACCAATAAGCGGCGCTGGCAGCGTGCCCGGCAGGCAGTACCGAGCCGCGGTCCTTAATGCACACCCCAATGGTTTTACTCTGAAAGTTGCTCGCCAGGCGTAGCTCGTCGGTAATGGTAGACGTGAGCATATTGCGCGGCGATTGTTGCCCCGCAGCAGGCGAGCCGCCTACCGGCTGCACGCTCTTATCCTCGGTTACGTACGTGCCTTTGCCAGCTTCGCGCACGTGCCAGTTGTTGCCTACAATACCGTGTACCGACGGGGTGGTACCGGTGTAGATGCTGGCGTGCCCCGGCCCGGTGTAGGTAGGCACGTAGTTGTAGTGAGTATTCTCGTAGCTGAAGCCTTCGCCAAGCAGGCGTTTGAAGCCATCGTTGCTGTACTTGCTCCAGTAGCGGTACAGGTAATCATAGCGCATCTGATCTACCACAATGCCTACCACCAGTTTGGGCCTGGGCAAGGCTTTGGTTTTCTGCGCTATGGCTGGCGCCACACTGCCTAGTAGGGCAGCCGTCGCCAGTAATCCGGTCAAGAAGGTATTTCGCATAAAAAAACGCCGGCCGGCAGCCTTGCATAGCTCCGGCCAAGTTTGCGGCCGCAAAGGTAGCAGGCAAATGCGCAAGCCCGGCTATGGCAGCCTTAGCGGGCTACTTCCCGTACACGCACGCGGCCGCGCTTTGGTTACCTCACCTCTACTGCGACTTACTATTATGCCCCTCCATGCCTCTGATCACGCCCTTATCTTCGATATGGATGGCGTACTCATTGATAATACGCGCTACCAAGCCAAGGCCTTCCAACTGTTGTTTCGCGAATTGGGCCTGCAGACCAACGCCCTTAATTTGCTGAAGCGCCTGAACGGCATGCCAGCCACTAACATTCTTAAAACCGTGTACCGCAACCCGGTGCCCGAAAAGGAGCTCAAAACCTACGCCGACCGCCGCGAGTTTTTGTACCGGGTGCTGTATTGGAATAAACGCCAGGAAGTAGCCGGCCTCAGCAACTTTCTGCAAGCCGCACGGGCCGCAGGCTTCAAAATAGCCCTAGGTACCGGCTCGGCACCCGAAACCATTGGGTATATCATCGACCACCTTAATCTGCGTCGCTTTTTTGATGTGGTAGTTGGCAAGGCCGATGTAGACCGAGGCAAACCCCACGCCGATACCTTCAGCGAAGCAGCCAAACAGCTAGGCATTCCGCCGGACCGCTGCGTGGTGTTTGAAGATGCAGTGTTAGGCGAACAAGCGGCCTACAAAGCCAAGATGCGCTGTATATGCCTAAGCACCAGTATCAGTAGCAGTAAGTTTCAGACTCCAATGCACGTCATGAAAGATTTCACGCAGCTAACTCCAGCGCGCGTACTAGAGTTGCTAGAGCAAAACCCATACACCCCTAAGCCCGGTAAGCACATTTCCGAGCGGGACTATGCGAAGCTTTAACTGCCTGCCTCGCTGTACCGGTCCCTTGCTTGATGAACACTAAAAAAGCCTGCTCCGGCTGGAGCAGGCTTTTTCTAAAGTGAAGTAGTAAGCTTAGCGGCTTGCGGCCAGAGCTTCGGCACCACCCACGATTTCGAGAATCTCGTTTGTGATGGCGGCCTGACGGCCCCGGTTGTAAGTCAACTTAAGCGACTTCAGCAATTCGCCAGCGTTTTCAGTAGCCTTGTCCATGGCCGTCATGCGGGCGCCGTGCTCAGAAGCATTGCTTTCCAGTACGGCCTTGTACAGCTGGATCTTCAGCGAAGTCGGAATCAGGTTTAGCACGATTTCCTCCTTGCTCGGCTCGAAAATGTAGTCGATGTTGGAAGTAGTCGTGGTGGTCGTGGGCTCAGCGGGCGGCAGAATGGGCAGCAGTTGCTCCGTACGGATAATCTGCGTAGCCACGTTCTTAAACTCGTTGTACACCACTACTACCTGGTCGTACTGCCCGGCGCGGAAAGCGTCCATAGCTTCTTCAGCAGCCACGCGCACCGTGTCGAACGAGAGGTTCGTGAACACGTTGGTGTGGTTACCCACCAGCAGACCGCGGCGGCCAAAGTAGTCGTGTGCTTTACGGCCAATTGCCATAACACGCACGTTGCCAGCAGCAGCCAAGTCGGCATAACGCTCCTGAATTAGAGCGTTCGTAGCCTTGAAGATGTTGCTATTGAAAGCACCAGCCAAGCCACGATCCGAGGTAACAGCAATGATCAACACGCGGCGCACGTCGCGCACTACGCCGTATTCGCCAGTAACATTGTCCTCGGCATTGCCCTGCGACAAATTAGCGAGGATGCTGTTAAGCCGTTGCGCGTAAGGGCGCATGCGCATGATGTTATCCTGCGCGCGGCGCAACTTCGCGGCCGCCACCATTTTCATGGCTTTGGTAATTTGCTGCGTCGAGCTTACCGACTGAATGCGGCCGCGGACTTCTTTTAAGCTTGCCATGCTTGCTATAAATGAGTTGTCAGTTGCAAGTTGTCAGTTGTTAGTCCGGGCTTGCAGGATCTAGGCCCCTTACACCCTAACAACTGACAACCGACAACTGACAACTACTAAACCTTACTTGTAAGAAGCCGACAGGTCTTTGATAACCTGACGGATGGTGCCCGTAATGTTGTCGTCGAGCTTACCAGCCTTCAGGCCAGCCAGCACGTCGGCATGACGGGTGTTCATCACCTGGGTGAATTCTTTCTCGAACTCACGCACGCGGTTTACCGGAATAGCGTCGAGCAGACCGTTGGTAGCAGCGTAGATGATGGCTACTTGGTCTTCAACTTTTACCGGCGAGAACTGCGGCTGCTTCAGGATTTCGAGGTTACGACGGCCGCGCTCGATGGTAAGCTTGGTCGATGCGTCGAGGTCCGAACCGAACTTGGCAAAAGCCTCCAGTTCGCGGAACTGGGCTTGGTCCAGCTTCAGCGTACCAGCCACTTTCTTCATCGACTTGATCTGAGCCGAACCACCTACGCGCGATACCGAGATACCTACGTTAATGGCCGGACGGATACCCGAGTTGAACAGGTTAGTCTCTAGGAAGATCTGGCCGTCGGTAATCGAAATTACGTTCGTCGGGATGTAAGCCGATACGTCACCAGCTTGCGTCTCGATGATGGGCAGAGCCGTCAGCGAACCACCGCCTTTCACCAGACCACGCAGGCTGTCGGGCAGGTCGTTCATGTTGCGCGCGATGTCGTCCGAAGCGTTGATCTTGGCGGCACGCTCGAGCAGGCGGCTGTGCAGGTAGAATACGTCGCCAGGGTAAGCTTCGCGTCCGGGAGGACGACGCAGCAGCAGCGACACCTCGCGGTAAGCAACAGCTTGCTTCGACAAGTCGTCGTACACAACCAGAGCCGGACGGCCCGTGTCGCGGAAGAATTCGCCGATAGCGGCACCCGTGAACGGAGCAAAGAACTGCATCGGAGCAGGGTCAGCAGCCGAAGCCGAAACTACCACCGTGTAGTCCATAGCACCTCCGCGCTGCAGCGAGTTTACGATCTGGGCTACCGTCGAGGCCTTCTGGCCAATGGCAACGTAGATACAGAAAACAGGCTCGCCGCGCTCGAAGAACTCGCGCTGGTTTAGGATGGCATCAAGCGCAACCGTCGACTTACCCGTCTGACGGTCGCCGATGATTAGCTCGCGCTGACCACGGCCAATCGGAATCATGGCGTCGATAGCCTTGATACCCGTCTGCAGGGGCTCGTTTACCGGCTGACGGAAGATTACGCCCGGAGCCTTACGCTCCAGCGGCATGTCGTACAGCTCGCCAGCAATGGGACCACGGCCATCGATGGGTTGGCCCAGCGTGTTAACCACGCGGCCCACAATGCCTTCGCCTACTTTAATCGAAGCAATTTTGTTGGTGCGGCGCACGGTAGCACCCTCGCGAACTTCGCTGTAGTCGCCGAGCATTACGGCACCTACGTTGTCTTCTTCGAGGTTCAGAACCAGTGCCTGCAGGCCGTTCTCAAACTCAACCAGTTCACCCGATTGTGCTTTCGAAAGGCCATAAATGCGGGCTACCCCGTCGCCAACCTGCAGCACCGTACCGACTTCTTCGAGTTCGGCTTCGGACTTGAAATTGGACAACTGCTCCCGCAGAATGGCGGATACTTCATCCGGACGTACTTCTGCCATGATGCTGACTTATAGTTGGGCTTGGTAGGGGTTCTCTTTGAAGGTAGTGCGTAAGCGATTGAGGCGCGTACGTACCGAATCGTCGATCTGACGGTCGCCGATGCGCAGGATGAAGCCACCAATGAGGGCGGGATCTACTTGTTCCTGCAACAACACTTGGCCACCCGTCTGACCGACCACCAAACGCTCCACTTGTGCGCGGAGTTCAGGCGTGAGCGGCGTAGCCGTTGTAACCGTAGCCGTTTGGACACCACGAAGCGCATTGTACTGGTTCAGGAACTCCGGACCAATAAACTCAAGTGCGTTTTCGCGGTTTTTCTGCGTAATGATGGTGAAGAACCGCATGGTAAGGTCCGACACCTTGCCGTCAAACAGCCGCCGCAGGATGGCCAGCTTCTTGTCGTGCTGCACAATAGGGTTGCGCAGCAGCAGGCGCAGGTCGCGGCTACCCTCCAGCGTATTGGAGAACAGTTCGATGTCCTGCTTTACCGTATCCAGCGTACCCTGCTCTTGCGCCAAATCCAACAAAGACTTGGCGTAGCGGGCGGCGACTCGTAGTTCAGACATTGTATTGGGGCTTGGGGTTTAGGCTTTAGGGCTTGGCTGACCTAGGAGCAGGTGCTAACACCTAAGCCCTATAACCTAAGACCTTCGACTAGTTCAGTTTTACCTCTTGCAGGTAATCGGTTACCAGTTGCTTTTGAGCAGTGGCATCCGTCAACTCGCGACGCAGAATGCGCTCGGCAATATCGATCGAAAGCTGAGCGGCCGTGTTCTTAACTTCGGCCAAAGCAGCTTGCTTTTCGTTCTGGATGGCTTCGCGGGCCTGCATGATCATGCGGGCTCCTTCGTCGGTCGCCTTCTGCTTTGCCTGCTCAATCAGTTGTTCGCTGATGGTAGCAGCCTCTTTCAGAATACGGTCGCGCTCCTGACGAGCCTCGGCCAGCAACTTTTCATTGCCAGCTTTCAGCTGCTGCATTTCCAGCTTAGCCTGATCGGCTTGGCGCAGAGCGTTTTCGATGGATTCTTCCCGCTCGCGCAGACCAGCCAGAATGGGCTTCCACGCAAACTTAGCCAGCAGAAATACCAGCAGCAGGAAAACGACAAACTGCCAGAACAGCAGGCCAAAATCGGGGGTAATCAGATTCATGGCGTTGGGGCAATGCGTGTGGGAAATGAGCGACGGTGGATAGCAAAGAAAGCTCGCTAAATCCGAGAGCCGCCTCTTTGTTTCAGTTACACCAATACGGCCGCCTGCTGCCCTGCCAAAGCAAGGCTACAGGCGGCCGCCTATGGGTGACTGTTATTGCAGACGCAGAGCTACCAGCAGGCAGACTACGACGGCGAACAGGGTGGCGCCTTCAATAAGAGCGGCCGCGATGATCATCGCCGTTTGGATACGGCCCGAAGCTTCCGGCTGACGGCCGATGGCTTCCATGGCGCTGCCGCCGATGCGACCAATGCCGAGACCAGCACCGAGGATAGCCAGACCAGCACCCAGGCCGGCACCCATAACGGCCAGACCAACAGCATTAACGACCTGCAGCAACAGAGTGAGCAGCATAACAGAGGGAGTTAGGAGAGTGAGAAAAAAGTCAGGAAAAACAAAAAAGGGGAATGTCGTCAGACTTAGTGATGCGCAGCCGGTTTGCTCATGTCTTCGCCGCCGATCTGTATATCAGCATCGTGGTGGTGCTCCTCTACCGCACCGCCGATGTACATGGCGGACAGCAAGGTGAAGAGGTAGGCCTGCAGAATGGCTACCAGCATTTCAAGCACGTTGATGAACAATGCGAAACCTACACCTAGGGGCGAAACAGCCACGCTCTTAAAAATGAAGATGAGCGAGATGAAGCTCAGCACGATGATGTGACCTGCCGTGATGTTGGCAAACAGACGCACCATCAGCGAGAACGGCTTGGTGATAATACCAATCAGTTCTACCGGAATCATGATAGGTAGCAGCCACGTAGGCACACCCGGCGTTGCAAAAATGTGGCCCCAGTAGTTCTTGTTCCCGCTGAACACGGTGATGAGCAATGTCAGCAGAGCCAGCAGGAAGGTGATGCTGATATTGCCGGTAAGGTTAGCGGCACCAGGCATCAGGCCCATTAGGTTGTTGAACCAGATGAAGAAAAACAGCGTGAGCAGATACGGGAGGTAACGCTCGTATTTCGGACCAATATTGGTTTTGGCTACGTCGTCGCGAATGAACGCAATGATGGGCTCGAAAAACGACTGGATACCACGAGGAGCACGACCGTGGTTCTTCTTGTAACCTCCTGCTACCGAGAAGAAAACAACAATCAGAAGCACAGCGCTCAGCAAAAGCGAGGCTACGTTCTTGGTGATTGAGAAATCGTACACCTTGCTGCCATCTTCGGCAACCAAGTGCTCGTGCTCAAGCTTTAGGCCGTTGTAGGTTTCGCCGTGGGTCAGCTTGCTCGAAGAGAATACCGACAGGCCTTTGCTCGGCTGATAAGCAATAACTGGCAGTGGCAGGGTGATATGCGTGTGGCCAATCGTGGCGAAGTGCCATTCGTGCGCATCAGCAATGTGATGCAGGATCATTTCACCCGGCTTGAACTCGCCTTCTTCGGTGGCTTCCACCTGCGTGGCAGAGGTGGATGGCACATCGCCGTGATGCTCCTGCGCAAAAACCGGCAACGTCAGAATCCAGAAGAAAAGGAGCAGAAACCGCTTCATTCAGTGAGATTTAAGGCCTACTTAGCGCATTATTGCGCATTGTCGGAGCCCGGTTTTGAAAACGGGCGCAAGTTAGTCACGACGTTCCAGACTTCAAACCCGGTGTAGAGAAAATACAGCAGGAAGAACAGGCCCAGAAAAGTCCAAGTGTTGTTGCCGTCCTTAGCGCCCCCTGTTACTAAATAGCCTACAACTATTACCATGGCGAGTACCAACCGCAGAGCGGTGGTGCTAAACCAAGCTGTCATTAAACTATCGGGCTTACGCTGCACGGCCCGGTACGTGAGCCAAAAGGTGAAAGCAGTAAGCACTACGTAAAACAAAAGCAGGTAATCGGCGTGGGGATGCACCACAGTCGTGCCATACCGCTGCCGCAAGAAGTACAGCAAAGCAGCTAACGGCACCGAAAACAACAGCAGGTTGCGGAAAAAGCGATTCACGTTGGGAGGTAATACAAACCTGCCGAGGCAGATATGAGCTTGGTTTTACGGGCTACTTACTTTTCGGAAACAGCCCGAATGACCTGGTACATGGCAATGAATACGCCGAGCAAGGTGAGCACAATAGTGCCCCAAGGCTCCCAGCCCATCTTCTTATCGAGCGTGACGCCTCCCCAAGCGCTAAGCCCTATCACGACCAACATCTGCATACCTACTCCGGAGAACTTGCCGATTTGACGGCGGCGTTCTGCATCGGATTCGGGTTCAAAAGGAGGTTGTGTGTTGGGCGCAGCCATGAGGGTTGGTAGCAAGCGGACGACAAAGGTACGGTGCGCCGAGTTAATGCTTGGCTATCAGTTTAGCCTATGTACGTAGGCTGGCTGGGCTAGCCAGAGGCTGGCACAATTTTCCCGTACTTTTACTTGCATTGTAGCGTTCTAGGAGGATTACGACGCTTCCGAACAAAATGATGGTCGGTCAGCGTTTTGCTCACACTGCCTTTCACCCGCCTGCTTTCTGCTGCTCGTGTCGAATTCTTTGCGCATTACTTGGGTACCCGTTGCTGGTTTAGCTTTTGCTGGCGCCGCCTTGTTGGCTGGCTGCTCGGCTGAACGCCACAACGTAGTCGCCCGCACCTACCAGAACATCACAGCTCGCGACAACGGCTACTTCCTGGCGCGTGAGAAGATGCGGAGCGTGGAGGCCGCTTTGAACAAGGAGCGCCCCAACGATTACAACCGTACGCTGCCGCTACTGCCAGTAGTTGATTCGGTAAAGGCTTTGCAGCTAACGGGTGACATGGATGATGTCGTGAAGAAAGCATCGTTGCCTATTCAGCGCCACGGTACTAGCGACTACACCGACGACGCCTATATCCTGATTGGTAAGGCCCGCTTCTACAAACGCGAGTTTGAGGAGGCACTCAAGACGTTTAAGTATGTGAATACCACCAGCAAGGATGCCAATGCTCGGCACGAGGCGTTGATCTGGTTGATGCGTACTTACATGGCCACCAACGAATGGGAAAATGCTACGGCCGTATCCGATTTATTAGATAAGGAGGCGGGCACTTTCGAGAATGCTCGTGAGCTTTTCCTGACGCGCGCCCAATACTATATCAGGCAAGCCGACGAACGGCTGGCTATCGAGAACCTTAGCAAGGCCATTCCTTATATAGATAAGAAGGACGAACGCTCGCGCACACGCTACGTGCTAGCGCAACTGTACCAGAATACCGGGCAGGACAAAGAAGCGTACGCGCAGCTTAATAGTATACTGCGGCGTAATCCGCCCTACGAGCTTGATTTTTTTGCCAAGCTGATGCTGGGGCAGGTATCGGACCTGAACCAGCAGGACCGTACGCGGCTGAACAAGTATTTCACCAAGCTGCTGAAGGACCCTAATAACCGCGGGTACCGCGATAAGGTGTACTACGAAATGGCGCGCCTGGAATATCGTCAGCAGCGTTATGATGAAGCGTTGAAGCTGCTTAATCAATCGGTGCGCCTGAACAGCACGAACCGAGCGCAACGCGGCTATGCTTACCTACTGGCGGGACGTATTTATTACGAAAATCTGCAGAAGTACCGCCCAGCGGCAGCGTATTATGACAGCACCACGCAAAGCTTACCTAGGGAGACGCCAGAATTTGCAGCCATTGTTGAGCGACGTGATGTATTGCGCGAGTTTGCTCAACAACTAACCACGGTTGAAACACAAGACAGTTTGCTCACGCTAGCTCGTTTGGATACAGCTACCCTACGCACCCGCATGGTTGCTTATGCCGATGCCGAGCTGTTACGCCGCAAACAGGCGGCCGAACGCCAGGCTGCTTTGGCTGCCCGCGGCGTGAATCAAACGGCCTTAGGCCAAGATCCAACCCGCGCCGGTAACCCCGATGTCGATCCGTTGGCTTTTGCTAGTGCTTCAACGGGCCGCCTGTGGTATTTTGATAACCCAACAGCCTTGGGCACAGCGCGTGCCGATTTCGAGCGGCTCTGGGGTAACCGCCCGCTTACCGACAATTGGCGCCTGAGCAGCTTGGCTACTACTGGTGCACCGGTGCCGGGTGCCAATACCCCGGTCGCGGTACGGGGCGCCGATGGAAGCGTGGTGAATCCTGCTGGTGCTGCTTCGGCTCAACAAGCTACCCCCACCGACGAGCGCGCTGCTTTGCTAGCTCAGTATCAGCAAAGCATACCGGCTACGCCTGAGCAGCAAAAGCAAGCCGAGAGCAAAGTATTGGAGGCAATGTTTGCCCTAGGTGCCATTTACAACCAGCAACTCAAAGAGCCCGCGAAGGCGGTGCAAACCTACGAGCAACTGCTGCAGCGCTTCCCGAACAGTCCGCACACGGCCGAAGTGTATTACAGCTTGTACTTGCTGTACAAAGACCTAGGCGACGCCAAGGCAGAGACCTATGCCCAACGGCTGCGGCAAGAGTTTGCTAACTCCTCGTACGCCCGCCTCGTAGCCGACCCCGAGTACCTGCGCCGCACCTCGGTAGCCAATGAGCACATGGCCGTTCGGCTCGATTCGGCTTTTGCCTTGTACAAAAAGCAGGAGTTTAAAAAAGCCAACGCTGCCTTAGCCCGGGCCCGCAAGCAATACCCCGAAACCGACCTGAACGACCGCGCCGAGTACATGCAGTTGCTGCTAACACTGCGCACCCAACCGCCCGCTAAGCATAAGGCCGAAGTCGAAGCTTTTGTGAAGAAGTATCCCGAGAGTGCACTAGTACCTAGGGCGCAAGAGCTGCTTGGCACCTACGGCCGCTACGAGAGCGGCCAGTTAGCCGGCGCACTGGCCTCTACCGAGAAGCCTTCGGTATCGTTCTTCCGCCCCGGCGAGGTTGATAACCGCGTGCGCATTTTGTACAAGGAAAACGAAACGCCTGCCGTGGCACTAAAGCCTGAGGCCAAACCGGTACCCAAAGCGGCCGCTGCGCAAGCAATTACGCCCCCGGCTACTCCGAAGGAAGTAGCTAATACCCCTCCTCCCCAAGCTGCCCCCGCGGCAACCACTGCGAAAGCTGAGCCCACAACCGGCAACGCGCCTGCTACGCCTACCCCTGCCAACAACGCCCCAGTTCCCTCGCAGCCCGCTCCTGCCGGCAGTCCGGCCAATGGTACCAACACTCCTGCGCCGGCTACACCACCTGCCGAACCTTCACCGTACCGCGCCGATGTAAATGCTCCGCACGCCGTGGTAATAGCTTATCCCAAAGACGCGGCTGCTTTTGCCGAGCTACAAAACCAGCTCACGGCTTACAACAACCGTTTCTTCAAGGCTAACAACTTACAGGTGCAGGCACAGCCCCTAGGTACCGACCAGCAGTTGCTGGTTGTGCAGGCCATGCCTAACTCCAAGGTAGCCCTCAACTACGCCCTAAAGCTGCGTGGGCCGCAAGGGCCGCTGATGAAGTTCCGCAACGCGGGTTACCAATCCTTTCTCATTGGTATTGATAATCTGCCGGTGCTTTTGTCGCGCGGCAACCTAGAGGAGTATTTGCGCTTCGCCCAGCCTGTTTATTCGAAGTAACTTTGCGGCACGAGCCGGTTGGCTGCACCCTAGGTGGTTTGCAAGGGTTGGTTGCCAAGCAACTAACCAACCGGCACCCATGCACTTGTTTTTGAGGTACCACTCTCCCAATGCCTACCGTTTCACGGCCTAAACCTGCTCATCGCCCCAAGCCCAACCGCCCCGAGCGGTTTGGCGCAGTTACCCGCACGCTCTGGATGTTGTTTGGCGCAGGTGTGCTGGCAGCCATCCTGTTTGTGCTGGCAGTAAGCATCAACTTCCTGAACTTGTTTGGGAGCATGCCCAACCTGCGCACACTTGAAAACCCCAAAAGTGAACTAGCGTCAGAGGTGTATTCGGCCGATGGGGTACTAATGGGCAAGTACTTCCGCGAGAACCGTACCCCTGTGGAGTACGAAGACCTAAGCCAACATACCGTTGATGCTTTGGTAGCAACCGAGGATGCACGCTTCGAGGAGCACTCGGGTATTGATGCCAAAGCC
The DNA here is from genome assembly GCF_001483135.1 of Solirubrum puertoriconensis. Lineage (GTDB taxonomy): Bacteria > Bacteroidota > Bacteroidia > Cytophagales > Hymenobacteraceae > Solirubrum > Solirubrum puertoriconensis. Next base: position 503,146 of record NZ_LNAL01000008.1, on the reverse strand, counting down.
ATGATGCGCGTGGCCTCGGGGCTGGTGCTCGGCGGCAAGAGCGGCGGCGGCTCTACGCTCAGCCAGCAGCTGGCCAAGATGCTGTTTCGCACGCGCGAAGATCTCAACGACGGCAAACTGAACGATGTACCGGGTTTGCGCATGCTCATCACCAAAACCAAGGAATGGATTTTGGCGGTGCGGCTCGAGCGCAACTATACCAAGCGCGAGATTCTGCGCATGTACCTTAACCAGGCCGAGTACGGGTCCAACGCTTACGGCATTTACACGGCGGCCAAAACCTTCTTCAACAAGAAGCCAAAGAACCTGACCCTGGAGCAATCGGCTTTGCTGGTGGGCCTTGTAAACGGCCCTACGGTATTTAACCCGGTCCGTAACCCCGAGCGCAGCAAAAAGCGCCGCGACTGGGTACTGGGCCAAATGAAGAAGTACAATTACCTCGACGAGGGCACCTACGCTGCCGCGGTAGCTAAGCCCATCAAGCTCGATTACAAAGTTGAAAACCAGAACGAGGGCATTGCGCCGTACTTCCGGGTTGAGGTGAGCAAAATGCTGCGTAACTGGGCCAAGGAAACGGGCTACGATCTGTACGCTGATGGTCTGAAAATTTACACAACCATCGACTCGCGCATGCAGAAGTATGCCGAAACTGCGGTAGCTGACCACATGAAACTGCAGCAACGGTGGTTTGATACGCACTGGAAAGGCCAACAGCCGTGGCGCGATGAGAATGGACGCCTTATCCCGAATTTCCTTAGCACCTCCATTCAGCGTACGGAGCGGTACAAATCGCTGTATACTCGCTTCGACGGCAACAAGGACTCCATCAAGTACCATTTGAACAAGAAATACCGCATGAAGGTATTCACGTGGAATGGTGGGGAGAAAGAGGTGACGATGTCACCCATGGATTCGCTGGCGTATTATAAACGCCTGCTGCACGCCGGGTTTATGGCCATGAACCCACTGAACGGCCACATCAAAGCGTGGGTGGGGGGCATCAACTTTAAGTACATCAAGTACGATCACGTAAAACAGGGCAAACGCCAACCTGGCTCCACCTTCAAGCCGTTCGTATACGTAGCTGCCATCGACCAAGGCTACTCCCCGTGCTACCAACGGCCCGACGTAGCTACTACCTTCCCGGCCGTAGCTGGCCGTGCGGCCTACACGCCCAAAAACTTCGAGGGCGGCTTTTCGGGCCGCACCTTTACCCTTCGGCAAGCCCTGGCTCGCTCGATGAACTCCATTACGGCCTGGCTGGTGCAAAAGTTAGGTCCCGAAACCATTGTGGCATACGCCAAGCGCCTAGGTATTACGTCGCCTATTGAGGCCGTACCAGCGGTGGGCTTTGGGTCCTCCGATGTCAGCATCTACGAGCTGTCGGGCGCATACAGCACCTTCGTCAACAAAGGTGTTTGGACGGCGCCCATGATGGTAACGCGCATCGAGGATAAGAACGGCAACGTACTGCGCGAGTTTGTGGCGCAAACCAAGGAAGCCCTCAACGAGGAAACCGCCTACCTGATGACGTACATGATGCGCGGCGCAGTAGAAGAGCAAGGCGGCACCTCCATCATCTTGCGCAACGGCTTCAAATTTCCCCATCAAATGGCCGGCAAAACCGGTACCACCTCCAACTACTCCGATGCTTGGTTTATGGGCATGACGCCCGATCTGGTATGCGGCACGTGGGTTGGCGGCGAAGACCGTAGTATCCACTTCCGCACCGGTGCTTACGGCCAAGGTTCGCGCTTAGCGCTGCCCATCTATGGCCTGTTCATGAAGCAAGTGTATAAGAACAACAAGGAAATCGGCATCAGTACCGGCGAGTTTCCGAAGCCACAGAAACCCTTGGACATCGAAATCGACTGCTCGCGCTACTACGGCGCCCAGCGTGACACTATCCCGTACGAGCAGAAGCTTAACCAGGTGGATATTCAAGACTTAGAAGATCAGGATATTTAACATCATAGCTGCAGCAACAAAACAGCCCCGCTTGCAAAGCAAGCGGGGCTGTTTTGTTGCTGCACGGTCCCTAGGTATTCACCAGACAGAGTCTTTCAGGATTGTACCCGAACTGTGCATTTCGGATGAATTCTGTCAACCTCCTTGTTGTTTTGGTAGTTTAAAACTCTGCTTACCTCCGCTACTACTTCTCTATGGCTGCCCAAGCCCACTTGCAAGAGCAAATCCGACATCTACCCCACCGGCCGGGTGTTTACAAATACTTCGATGCCGAAGGGCGTATCATCTATGTTGGCAAGGCCGTTGACCTTCGTAAGCGGGTAAGCAGCTATTTCACGAAGCAAGACCACAACAAGAAAACTCAACAGCTCGTCAAGAACATTGAGCGCATTGAGTTCACCATTGTTGATTCGGAATCCGACGCGTTTCTGCTGGAGAACAACCTTATCAAGCAGCATCAGCCCAAATACAACATCCTGTTAAAGGACGGCAAAACGTACCCGTATTTGTGCATCACCAACGAGCGGTTCCCGCGCGTGCTGCCTACCCGAAACAAGATCAACGACGGTTCGCGCTACTACGGCCCTTACGCAAGCGTAACAGGCATGAACTTGATCTTAGAGCTTATCCGGGCGCTCTATCCGCTACGTACCTGCACCTACAACCTCTCGCCCGAAAACGTGGCTGCCGGCAAGTACAAAGTGTGTTTGGAGTATCACCTAGGCAATTGCAAAGGTCCTTGCCAAGACCTCATTGACGAGGACACTTATAATCAACACATCCAGCAAATCCGCAACATTCTATCGGGCAACCTTTCGGTAGCTAAAGGCTACTTCAAGGAGCGTATGATGGAAGCTGCTATTGATCAGCAGTACGAATTGGCTCATCAGTTCAAGCTGAAGCTGGATAAGCTCGATGACTTCCAGACTAAGTCGATGGTTGTGAATCCTTCTTTGTCTAACATCGACGTGTTCAGCATTGCTTCCAACGAGAAGTCCGCTTTCATCAATTATCTGAAGGTGATGAACGGCTCAATTATTCAGACTCAAAGTCTTGAGGTACAGAAGAAGCTTGATGAGAGCGACGCTGAGATCTTGGCTCCTATGGTTATGCAACTGCGGCAGGAGTTTGAAAGTGAATCGAAAGAGATTTTAGTTAATGTAGAACTACCGTCGTTGCCTCTGCCCAGTGTTAAAATTGCTGTTCCCGAAATCGGTGACAAGCGTAAGCTGCTGAATCTTTCGATTAAGAACGTTCTCTATCTCCGCAAAGAGAAAGAGTCCATGAATGAGAAGTCAAAGGATGTAAACGAGGTACGCGTTATGGAACAGGCCAAAAAAGACCTGCGCCTAAAAGACCTTCCGCGTCACATCGAATGCTTTGACAACTCTAACTTTCAGGGCGACAACCCGGTGGCAGCTATGGTATGCTTTCGGAATGCTAAACCCAGCAAAAAGGACTACCGCCACTTTCACATCAAAACCGTGGTGGGCCCCAATGACTTCGACTCCATGTACGAAATCGTGACGCGGCGCTACCGTCGTTTGCTAGATGAAGGGGCCAGCTTGCCCCAGCTCATCGTAGTCGACGGCGGCAAAGGCCAGCTGGGCATGGGCGTAAAAGCCCTCAAGGACCTAGGGCTGTGGGGACAAATTCCTATTATAGGCATTGCCAAGCGCTTAGAAGAAATCTACGTTCCTAACGACCCGTTGCCGCTGTACATCGACAAGAAAAGCGAGACGCTGCGCCTTATCCAACGCATGCGCGACGAGGCGCACCGCTTTGGCATCACGTTTCACCGTTCTCGGCGTGATGCAGCCACGTTGAAGACCGAATTAACCGACGTAAAGGGTCTAGGTCCAGTAACGGCTGATAAGCTCCTAAACAAGTTTAAATCGGTTAAGAAAATCAAAGAACTTAGCGAATCCGAGTTGATAAGTGAAATCGGCAAAGCCAAAACCAAAGTTCTCCTCGACTATTTCGCTCAGCAAGATCAACCCGCACCTTCGGCCGAGTAACGGCGGCCACTACTAACTCCTTACCAACCTCAGTCATCCGGACCTAGGCGACAAACAAAAAAGCCCCTGCAGCAAGCAGGGGCTTTTTTGTTTGTCGCCTAGGTGAGCTTAGAAGCTCCACAGGCTGTATTCATACTCGATTAGATCGGCAGCGGCTTGCGAAGCAGCCAGAATGCCTTGTTGCTGACCGCCGTAGATTTCGTCGAGGCGCGAGTCGCTCGGGTTCGAAACCTTTACAATGTAGGAGTTAAACAGCCAGAGCTCGAAAGCGTCAGCCAAGTTCTTGTGCTGCGCATCGTTCTGCGGGTTGAACCAAATGGCTTTGTCGGGGTTGGCACGGAAGACACGAACCAGATCTGCGTACTTGAAGGTACCAATCGGCCGTTCAATACCCGACGTGTTAGAGCTCAGCGTAGCCGGTACCAACAGCGTAATAGACTTGATGTCGTGGTACATTCTCGACCGCTTCTTGTCGAAGATCATGTCCTCCTTCAATTCCATCTGGTAGATGTCTTTGAAGCGGTACTCGTAGCTAGGTGGCCCAGCGGGCTTAGCAGGAGCTGCAGACGCAACGGGGACCTTCTCCATGATGGTCTTACCGTTTTTGTCTTTCATGATCTTGCCATTTTTGTCGCGCTTAGGTTGCGTTTTGGTAGCAGCCGACGACTTTTTAGGAGGTGCGCCCCAAGCATCGTCGCTACTGCCAAAACCAGTGTCTTCCTGCGTAAAGCCAGCTGCTTTTTCTTCAGCGCTCAGCTCGTTGGTAGCTTCTGCGTAAGAAAAGTTGGTAGTCACCTCGGTCGGCGTGAAGGTCGAAGTCAGCGAATCGTTACGGTAAGCTTGTAGCTCACCGCGCTTCACTGCTTCCAAAATCACGCGGCTGATTTCTTTGCCCTCGGAGAACATCGGCTTGTTCTGCTTTTCCCGCAGGTCGATAGCACGCCACACGGTTTTGCGGAACATGATGTCCGAGTTGGGAATAGGCCGGTACGAGCCGTTGCTGCTGGCCGTAGTGGCTTGCTCTTGCGCCGACGCCGAAACCGACAGCGACAGGCTGGCCGCCAGTGCGGCGAAGGATAAGAACTTATTCATGTGAGGGAAAGGCAAAAAGCCCAGCAGTTGGTTCAACCTGTGATTACTAGATCAGCGGGATGTTAAAGGCTTTGCCGCGCATCGGTACTTCCTCCTGCTCACCGCGGAAGTTCATACGACGTACTTCTTGCACTTCGATGTACAAACGGTCGCCTTCGCGTGCCGAGTTTACTACGCTGCTAAGGTCAACATCAGGGCCATTGACAGGGATGGTAGGCATAGCCGGGCGCTTGCCGCGTACCAAGGTCACGGTGTAGCGCGTTACGCGGTAGCGAGCGTCTTCGGGCAGGAACGAGGCAAAACCTTGATCCGGAATAGCACGCAGGCTCATGTTACGCACAGCCGTAATCGGGGTACCCTGCTTTTCGTTAGCCTCGCGGCCACCTACTACGCATTTGATGTCGGGCTTAGGAATCGGGCGAACCTTGAAGGTTTGCGAACCAATAGCGTTGCCACCGCTGCTTACGTTAAGGGTAACCTCAGCCGAGTTCGGTACTAGCGTAACGTCACCTACTTTGTCGCCTTGGATAACCTGAGCACCCGAAGCAGAGAAGCCAGGCTTATACTGCGGACCTAGGGCCGGCACTTGCACGCTAAGCTTGTTTCCGCACTTGAAGTACAGCGCCTGTACCGAAGCCGACTGAATCTGCATTACTGGCTTGGTAACGGTATAAGGTACCGTCACTTTGAACGTAGTATCGCGGCCGTTATTGCGGATACGAATCGTACCAGTCCAGTTTTTCTTCGCATTCCCCGAAGCATCAAACGCACCTGGAGTAGCAGTAAACTCAATTTTGCCTTTGCCGTCAGGACCAACTTGCAGCGGCGAACCGTTCAAGGTCATCGACGGGCGCATGCCCGAAGCAGAAGCCGTGAGGAATAGCTCAGCTTTGTACTTAGTACCTGCGGCTACAGTGTTAGACTCAGCGCTAGCGAAAGCACCAATTTTATCGAACACAATCGTCTCAGCACCTACTCGCTTAGCCAGTTCGCTAAGTGCGTCCGACTCGTACTTCAATACTTCAGCTTCCTTTTGAGAAAGAACTGCCAAAGCAGCTACCAGCGGAGTGTTTTCAAAGTTGAGCTCAGCGAAGTTCTTGCTCTTCTGCTCAGGATCGGTAACACCCGGATCCTCTTTCGCGTCAAGTGCAAGTGAGTTTGCACCCGGTACGAATTGCTTAATGTAGCTAGAGTACTTGTTTAGCTCATCCTTCATTGGGTATGCCAGACCATTGCGGCTGCCACCAAGCATGGTTTCAGCTACTTTGTCTTCGGCACTCATATTCTTGTACTCCGTCTTGCCTTTGGTGTTTTCCGTAGCAGCAACCAGTTTGTCGCGAACGTCGCGCAGATAACCAATCATCTGCTTGGTACGCTCACGGATTTCCTGGCTTTGCTTCAACACCACCAAGTCTTTTGCTTGGTTGCGGTTCTTCTCAACTTGAGCCTGAATACCTTTTACGGCAAAGTCGTTTGACTTCGACACCTTTTCGTTGATGTTCGAAAGGCTGTCGTCGAGGAACTTAAACTTGAGCAGAATTGCGGAGTTTACTTGCAGCGCGAGAAGGGCAGTCAGTACCAAGTACATCATGCCAATCATCTTTTGCCGCGGTGTTTCTTTACCTCCCGCCATTGTTATTGAATCCTAATAAAGAAGTCGTTGGTGTATTGAGACCCTGCGTTAGCTTTGATCCAGCAATTAGCTGGTAGCACGCATGGCGTTCAACATATTGCCGTACACACGGTTGAGCGAGCTCAGGTTTACCGTCAATTTGGCAACTTCATCTTTGAACTGTTCAGTGTCTTTGCCAGCGCTAACCAAGTTTTCCATGGCTTGGCTCAGCGTACCATAGAACTTGTTCATCGACTTCAGGTGCGTATTAGCATCCTGCAGTTCCATTTCGTACACAGCGTTCAGTGCACCTAGGTTCTTGGTTACGTTCTGAACTTGCAGGTGATATTCCTTAGCGTCAGCGGTAGCGCTCGACATTGCCGACATAGCTTCGGCAGTTTGCTTGTAAGCTACGTTGATGTTGTCCAGCGACTGAGCCGCAGCACGTACGCGCTGGGTGTACTCGTCGGTAGCGTTGGTAGCGTCACCCAGGGTCGACAGTTGCGACGTGGTGGTGCTTAGGCGGTTCAGACCTTCACCCAGCGACTTGATAGCATCCGGAGTTACGTTAGCGTCCTTCAGCATATCGTCGAGCTTGCGGGTTAGGCCCGTGCCCGAATTGGCAGCAGGAGCAAACGAGGCCTCACCGGTAGAGGGGTCGTAGCCTTCGGCCAATTGCGGGTACACCAGCGACCAATCGGGGTCTTTGTGCTGGGGCTGGAAAGCACTCAAAGCGAAAATAAGCGCTTCGGTCAACAGACCCACAGTCAACATCACATCAGCACCCGGCAAGTGGCGAATTTTGAACAGAGCACCAACGATTACGACTGCTGCACCCAGGCCGTATACCATGGGCATCACTTTGTCGTAAAGAAAATTCCCTTTTTGTGCCATTTTACTTTGAAAGTTGAAAAGAGGAAGTAGGTATGGAGGTTTTTAGTAACTAGAGGAAAATGGCAGGGTTACAGGCTGTTGTTAGTGCCCATACCAATTTGAATCAGTGCGCAACGGAAACCAATGTACGAACGAGCCGAATCCTGATATTCGAAGCTGCGAGTACCGGTTTCGAGGAAGTAAGCAATGTCTTTCCAAGATCCACCGCGCACTACTTTGCGAGGTTCGTTATCGTCGGGGTTGGTAGGGTTCATATCCCATACTACCGGCATGGAAGCTTCCATGTAGGCATCGTCGCACCACTCAGACACGTTGCCAGCCATATCATACAGGCCAAAGTCGTTCGGGAAGTAAGCACCTACAGGCGAAGTGTAAGCGAAACCGTCGGAAGCATAATCACCACGACCGGGCTTAAAGTTCGCCAGCATGCAGCCTTTCGAATTACGCAGGTAAGGACCACCCCAAGGGAAAGTAGCCAGTTCACGGCCACCACGAGCGGCATATTCCCACTCTGCCTCGGAAGGCAGACGGAAACCAGGAACACCAGCTAAGCCTTCTTCAGCAGCCGCGGCATTCTTGTGCTTAGTGCGCCAGTTACAGAAATACTTAGCAGCAAACCAGTCAACGCCTACAACAGGATAATCATCGAAGGCAGGGTGGCTGTAATAGTACTCCATCAAAGGGTCACCCATGTGATAGGTAAAGTCGCGTACCCACACGGTAGTGTCAGGATAGAGCTCAGTCATGATGTACTGCTCGCCCAACACATCGATTGAGTCCTGCATTACAGCATTCATGAACTGACGGTACTCGTTGTTGGTGATTTCCGTCTCATCCATGTAGAAGCCGGCAATCGTTACCTGCTTGTTCATGTTCACCATCGAGGCGGAGATATCCTCGTCGGTCTGGCCCATGTGGAAAGTACCGCCGGGGCAGGGCACCATGCCAAACGGCACTTCCTGCGGGTTAAATTCCGGACGGTCTTCAGCGCCCACCAGGTCGCCGGTGGGGCCTTTGCCGAAGCTGCAAGCCCCCAGCATCAAGGCCACGCAGGCAATGAGGGGCAAACCAAGAAACTTGTTCATGTGAGGGTGAAAGTGACTGTTCAGGCGGCGATACCCAAAGATTACAATTTTGCGCTTGGCAAATTTAGCGACAAAGCTTTTCGCAAACAAGCGTTTAACCAAAGGCCATCGGTTTGTTTTAGAACCGTTTAGGCAGTTGGTTAAACGAGCAAGTGCTTTGTCTTATTACACTAAGGTCAAAATACCTCTGCAAAGGTACTTAACTAACCAATAGTTCCGTCAGGTTGGTACTGATTAGAAGCTGTACCGCGGCGTACGAATGGCCGGACGTATGGCTAACCCTGGCTTAGGCAAACGATAAGATATCATTATTTCGTGCGAGCTGAATGCACGAGCATCCTGGTTAAATGCAATAAAGTCGAACGCATAACCAATCCGCAGCGCATTGTCCTTCATTACGGAAGCTCCCACCATACCTATTAAGGATTCATCGTATCGATAGCCAACGCCTCCCCAATACTTATCATTGTAGGTAGCCCGTACGTTTGCTTCGAAGGAGTTATTATCAACCGTAAACTTCTTGTTATCACCGAACCGCCCTGGCAGAACGAGTTTGCCAATGGCAGAAGGGGTCAGAGTAATTTCATCGGTTAGCTCAAAGTTGTATCCAATGCTTAAATAGGCGTGGTTCTCGGCAGTAGCTCTAGCCTGCTTGCCTTGATTGTTACCTAGACTATCGGGTACACTTTGGAATCGGTACTGAGAGCGGAGCAAATTGTTAACACTGAGGCCAGCGTACCACCGTGGCGACTCATACCACACCCCGGCACCAGCATCAAACTTGTTATCAGAGCTATTGTCCGGTATGCTCGGGTCAAACTCATCTACCGCAACGTACTTGCCTCGGCGCCAGTTGTTGTAGATACCTTGAACTCCCACACCGAGAAGCGCTTCATCTCCAATCTTGAAGTGTTTGGAATACGATAGCGAAAAGGAAGTTATATCGGACTGGGCAATTTCATCGCGGTAGGCATTAAAGCCAATTCCACCACCTAGGGCCCTGATAGGTAGTGAACCCGATAGCATGAACGTCTTGGGCGAACCACCCTGATAAAAGGTGGGATTGTAATTAAAGTACTGGTAACGATATATGGACACGAACTCACCTTGACCTTTGATACCTGCATATGCAGGATTTAGGTACATCCCATTAAATGGGTAGTGGCTAAACTGGGGTTGCTGCTGTGCCACAGCCGAACCAACCACTGCCGAAAACAAGAGCGTAGCAAGTAAGTTTCCCTTCATAAAATGCTGCGGTAAATATGCGTGGCTACGGCAGATGAGCTAATTTAAGGTACGCACTTTCAAATGTATTGAAAATACAACCTGGCACAAATGCCTTGAAAAAACGAGCGGGGAGCACACTTATTATGTTATGCTCCCCGCTCGCTCTGAACCGTTAAACGCGCTACGCTTTCTGTTTGTTATTGCGTGCTTGTTCCTTAGCTATTTCAGCTCCATGATGGTACCGAATGTATGCTTCGATAGCACCAGTCATTGATGGTGCGTTAGGCAGAGGTGCCTCAATGTCAAGCTCTAAGCCGGCGTCGCGCACTGCTTTAGCCGTAGTAGGCCCAAAAGCAGCGATACGCGTACCATCCTGAACGAAGTCCGGAAAGTTGACGAACAGCGAACTGATACCAGAAGGACTGAAGAAAGCGATGCAGTCGTACTTCACATCCGACAAATCAGACAAGTCGCTCGCTACAGTGCGATAGATAACAGCTTCGGAGAACTTAAAGCCGTTGGCACGCATGAACTCCGGAATGTCATCCTTACGGATGTCAGAACAGGGATACAAGAACTTCTCGTTCTTGTGCTTCTTGATCACATCAAACAGGTCAGCCGCAGTACGCTGCCCAACGAACAGCTTGCGCTTACGCAGCACAATATATTTCTGCAGATAATTGGCAGTTTGCTCAGAAATGCAGAAGTACTTCATCTCTGCCGGCATCTCAAGCTTAGCCTCTTGGCAAATCCGGAAGAAATGATCAACGGCGTTGCGGCTGGTGAAGATGATGGCCGTATGATCGGCGATGTTTATCTTCTCTTTCCGAAAGTCCTTGTAGGATACCGGATCAACTTGGATGAACTCGCGAAAATCTACTTTGATGCCGTACTTCTCGGCAATAGCAAAGTACGGCGACACGTCGTTGGCTGGCTTGGGTTGCGTAACCAAGATGCTGCGAATGCGCTTGGCGTGCCGACCGGTACCCGGCTTGTCTGTGCTCTCAGCCATGTGAGGTAAGGAAAGTAAAGCTAAGCAATACGAAATGAAGCTGTGGACGAAAGGACAAGCCGTTGTTAACCTAATAAGTGATAACCAACAACTTGAGCAACACAGTCAAGGGTATGATTTCGGTGGCGCAAAGGTACGAAAACAAATGCAGATTTAGCAGCGACATCCGGCGGTTCAGCGTGCGGGCAACTCTAATTACTGTTGCAAGCAACATCATAGAAACCACCCCATTAGATACCCAAAGCACTCCTTCGGGCCAAGATTGATTCAGCACCAAGTATAGCAACATCACGATGGGCAGAAACAATCCCATGAATAGAAGGCTGCGTACAAATTCTCTATACTGAACCAAGACTAAAGATGACAAATCAAATATATAACCCATTAACGATAGATATACAGCTTTTGCAAAAACGAATACAGAAATAAGTACAGCATAAAGCAACACACGGCCTACTAAGCCTGATTCAGAGACAGAAAATAGTTGTTTTAATATAACAATGTTTTGAACGTTGGTGTGAATGGCAACAATTAGTAAGCCAAACGATAAGGAGAAAATAAGCACTAATAAAACGTTCAGCCATGTAATAGTGGGCCGGGTGAGAAAGTTTTGCTCACCCGGTACGTTGCTCCACAGCTCATATATACGGGCAAAGCCAGGCCGATAAATTGTGCGTATTGCCCCATACAGCAAGCCAATCAGGAGTAGAAAACAGAGAAAAACGTTTTCGCCTTGGTGCACTGCCACCCGGAGCTGAGGTTGCCACCAATTAGATTTAACAAACGAAGCCGACTTTGTTTCGGGCGTGAAGCTGTTGGAGAAAGAAGTATAATCGGGAGCAGCTAATGGATGCCAAATGCATAACAGGTGTTGCCCATAATTAATGGGCTTAGGCAATATGTCTGCGACATCGAGCGTGTAATTGCCTGATGTTTTGGCAGTGAATACAAGCTGATTATCGATAAATAACGTTAGGTCTTGACGTGCCGCAAACGTAATGCGGAACGGCTGGTTAGGCCGTAGCACTATCCATTGGTAGTAAGCCCGGGCAGGTGCGTGGTAGCCGGGCAGGTACAGCACCAGTTTGTTGCTGGCGTTGTCGTAAATCAGCCAATCGTTGCTTAAACCAACGGGTGCAGTGGGTGGCAAGGGCCGATATTCAACGGCATAGGACAGCCGGGAGCTGATGCTCAGAAGCAGCACCAGCAACCACGTTCGCCAAGGACTCAGAAAGAGCTTACGAAGCAACTCGTTGTTGCGCGCTGCGGCTACGGTATGTTCCGAGAAAGACACTCAACAACAACGAGAAAGCAACCAGACCAGCAATCAGCAGAGTGTTGCCTAGGTCACTAAAGTTGATGACGAACAAAATGACCACCAAGTTGAGCAAAGCCAGCAGCAGCACTGTGCTGATTTGCTGAAAACCCATAGCTAAAATCCGGTGGTGAATATGGTTTTTGTCGGGGGTGAAGGGCGAGGTACCGTTGAGTACACGTACGGCGAATACGCGAAGCGTATCGAACAAAGGCACAAACAAAATACCAGCCGCTACCGATGGATTGGCAGAACCAAATGGCTGATCCGTATGCAGCCCCATTTGGATGAATTGAATTGTTAGTACCGATACAATAAATCCACAAAGCAATGAGCCAGTATCGCCCATAAATATGGTGGCTTTGTGGAAGTTATAGCGCAGGAAACCCAGCATTCCGCCAATTACGCAGATTGATACAAATACGTAATTACCGAAAGCAGCACCACCGTACTGATAGAAATAGTATCCAAAAGTACTTACGATAATAATGACGATGGAACCCGCTAAACCATCGAGCCCGTCAATCAAATTTATGGCATTGGTGATACCTGCAATTGCCAGGAAGGTAAAGGCATAACTAATGCCGTCGGGTAATTCGTGAATGCCGAAAATACCTTGGAAGCTGGTAATGCGGATATCGGCCATGAACATGACAATACCCGTAGCGAGCAGCTGACCAACCAGCTTTTTCGCGGGAGAAATAGATACCAAGTCGTCCTTCAGGCCCACGAAAAACAGCACAATGCAACCTGCGAGCAGTTGCTGAATACCATTGCCTAGGTCGGCGAAAATGGTGAGGGCCGACATGAAACCGGCAAAGATGGCCACGCCACCTAGGCGCGGAGTAAGTAAAGCATGCACCGTCCGCTTGTTGGGCAGGTCGAGCATGTTCTTCAGATGGGCAATATAAATCACCGAAGGCACGGCGAATAACGCCACCAAAAAGGCCCACAAGAAGGCTAGCCCTAGCGTTACGCCGTTTGGAGTCATATGTCGGGAGTGAGACGAGTAAAGTTACGCAACAGCAGCCGAAGGTTGCTAGCTGTGCAGTACGCCTTCGCGTCCGAGCAAGGAAATTGGGATGAGGTTTTCAGCTACAATCGAATCGGGCACGAAGATGAATTTCTTGTCGAAGATCTGGTTGCCGATGTAGTAACTGACCCAGTATTGGTTGTTCAGATGAAACAGTGCCGGATCGATGGGCTCGATGGGCACCGCCGAATACTCTTCAATTTCAGAAAAGTGGTGGCGGAGTGTTGACGTACGCACGTTATGGCCCTCGGTATCGACGCCGTAGCCATTGGAGCTGACGATGACGTTTTGGAGCGGAAAACGGTTGTGGTTGAGCAGGTACACCAGCCACCCAGGTTTGCCTACTTCAACAGAAGCAGCATCGTCGGGCACTACGGCTACCGAGACGCCCTCTACCGGATCAAACTTGATGTCTTCTTTCATGCGGCGTTTTCAACGATTTCGGCTCCCATTAGTTCGGCCAAATGGGGCAGCAACCGGTCTTCTATTTCGCGCAGAGGCACTTCTCGACCCAGTTCCTGCTGCAAAGACGTAACCGCCTTATCGGTGATGCCACACGGCACGATGTAGCCGAAGTACGAGAGGTCCGTATTTACATTGAGCGCGAAGCCGTGCATGGTGACCCAGCGGCTACATTTCACGCCCATAGCACAGATTTTGCGCGGGTTGGGGGCTCCTTCTTCGAAATCGAGCCACACACCGGTAAGCCCAGCAATACGCCCTGCCGTTAACCCATATTCAGCCAGTAAACGGATTACCGCTTCCTCTAAAGTGCGGAGGTAATGGTGAATATCCGGCTTGAAATTCTCGAGGTCGAGTATCGGATAGCCTACGAGCTGACCAGGTCCGTGGTAGGTAATATCGCCGCCACGGTTGATATGGTGATAAGTGGCACCATGGGCAACTAAACCGGCCTCATCAAGTAGCAAGTGCTCGGGCTTGCCACTTTTACCCAGAGTATACACCGGCGGATGCTCACAGAATAGCAAGTAATTAGGCGTGCTCTCGGGTGCAGCACCGGTGTCTTCGGCTTGGCGGTTGCGCGTTTTCACGGCCAAAGTAGCCGCCAGCAACTCCTCCTGGTATTGCCATGTAGGAGCATACTCCACACGCCCTAGGCGCTGCAGCTCAACGCGGGTGTTAGCGCCTACTGCGGGCCGGGCCGGCGCAAGCTGCGGAGCTACTGGAGCAATTGGCTGCACGCAAGCCGAAAACAGTTCAGATTCCATAGCGCAGGTAGTTAGCGGATACCCTTCGTTTGCATGGACACGCAGGCGAAGGGCGCCATCTCCTACAAAAGTAAGGCCTAATTGGCGGTTGACGACCGCAGCTTGCCAGGTTACTCTGGTTTGCGTTGGGTTACTGCCGAGGTTGGCAGAACATTTTTGGCGCGGCGCAGGTAGTGCTTGGCTAGAAAACGCCCGTGTGTTGGCGCGCCTAACCACTCTGAGCATGTCCTCCCCTACCCTAGGTGCTGCCGGCGAACAAGCCGCTGCCGAATACTACCTCGCCAAGGGCTATACCCTAGTAGCACGCAACTACCGCTACCGCCGCAGCGAGGTAGACCTCATTATGCAGGAAGGCGCGCGCAGGCTGGTGTTTGTGGAGGTGAAGGTGCGCACCGATTTGCGCTACGGCTACCCCGAAGAGTTTGTAACGCCAGCGCAGCAGCAACGCATCCGACGGGCGGCCGAGCAGTACATCATCAGCCACAACTGGCACGCTGATATCCGATTTGATATTGTGGCGCTGACACCAAACTCGGCCGGGTTCCGGGTTGAGGCTTTTGAGGACGCATTCTGAGCACGCCCGCCTACCCGCATAGGTGCTTAGTTGCGCCGGGGCGCCAAGGAGTTGCGGGAGTCTTCGGCCCGCTTGTCAAGCTTGTCCTTCTCGTAGATAAGCACCCCGTTGCGATTGTACTCTTTCACAAGCACGGGCTCCTGTTCGGGGTCGTAGCCCGAGTCGCCGTACTGGTACTCGTAGTGTCGGCGGTTGCGGAAGCCCCAGTACTTTGTCCAGATACCCACTTTGCGGCCGTTCTCGAACTCGCCCGACCAGTCAAGCTGGCCGTTGGGCTTGAAGCTTACGTACTCGCCCTCAAGCTTGCCATCAACATACGGAATGACTTCCTTCACCATGGTGTTGCCGCCGTCGTAGTAACTGATGTTGGCGTCGCGCGGGAAGCCCTGCTCGTAATGCACCTTCGAGAGCAATACGTTATCCTTGTTGTAACGCTCCCAGCGTAAGTGTCGGGTGCCTACGAAATAAAAGCCGGTTTCGACCACCTTACCGCCCTGCATTTTTTTGTAGGGGCCGTGCAGCACCTTGTATTTGGCAGGGTCGGCCTCGGCCGCCGAAGCCGTTTTCTCGAGGCGGCGCTTGGCTACGTTAAAGTACCACTTGCTAGGTGCGTAGGCATTGGGCTGCTTGGGCACCTTCATGTAGTAGAACACCTCAATAACCTGGTTGCGCCCTTTCGGCCCCGATTTGGTAAAGCCTTTCTTGATTGGCTCACCTAGGAACACGTTCTTCTTGCGCTTAGCCGAGGCCTTGCGCTGGGCGGCTTTCTGCTTTTCCTCGGCTTTGCGCTGTTCTTCCTTGCTCAGCTTCTTGGCCGTGCTGAGCGACGGCGCCTTTACTGTGTCGCGGGTTGCGGCGAGCGTATCGGTGCGGATGCCACCTAGGCTATCGGGCACATATAGGGCCACGGCACCCGCATCGGGCTTGCTGTTGAAGGATACCGTTTTCTTGGCGCAGGCCCCAAGCAGCATCAGCGGCAGCAGCAACAGCGTAGTCGGCAGACGAAACAGACGCATGAAGTAAGCAGGAAGGTGTTTGGGTAGCGAAACGTAAAGATAGGGTTTGATAGTGCCCTAGGTCTGTTGTGGCTTCTACGGCAAGCTCGGCAGGAAGGCTGCTGGGCCGCTGCTTACGGCAACTTCGCAAAAAAGAAGCCGGCCCCGCAACCGCAGCAGTTGCAAGACCGGCTTCGCTCCGGAACTGAAATTGATTACTCGGCTGCCAGCAGCTCGGCGCTACGCTTCACAAACTGGGTCAGCGCTTCGCCTTTGAGCAAACCTTGGGCTAGCAATGCCAGGTCGAAAGCTTGCTTGGCCAGCTTGGTAGCAGCTTCGTCATCGGCCTTTAACACGCGCTGGGCTACAGGGTTGTTGGCGTTTACGCTCACGGTATAGCTATCGGGCAACGAGCCGAACATGGCCATGCCGCCACCGCCGCCCACGCGCTGCATATCCTTCATGCGGCGCATAAACTCGGGCAGGGTGATGATAACCGGGGCGTCTTGCGGGGCCAGGGCTTCTACCTGCACGTGCATGTGCTCGTTGTTGATGGCTTTGGCAAAGAGCTCCTGCAGCTTGGTCTTCTCGTCGTCGGAGAGTACGCTTTCAGCGGTTTCTTCCTTCTCAATGAGCTTGCCGATGGTATCGGCATCCACACGCTTAAAGGTGGTTTTTTCCAGCTTCTGCTCGAGCAAGCCGATGAAGTGCGGATCGAGCGGGCCGTTGAAGTTGAGCACATCGTAGCCGCGCTCCTGGGCTGCTACCACGTAGGCGTGCTGGGCTTCTTCGTCGGTGGTGTAGAGCAGCACGGTTTGGCCGTTCTGATCCACTTGGTTGGCCTGCACCAGCTCCGTGTACTCGCCGAAGGTGTAGAACTTACCGGCTACGCTTTGCAGCAGCGCGAAGTCCTTGGCGCGGTCGTAGAACTTGTCGTCGGACAGCATGCCATACTTCACGAACAGGTTGATATCCGACCACTTCTCCTCGAACGAGCTGCGCTCCTTGCGGAAAATTTCGGCCAGCTTATCGGCTACCTTCTTGGTGATGTACTGATTGATTTTGCGCACGTTCGCATCGGCCTGCAGGAAGCTGCGCGACACGTTCAGCGGGATATCGGGCGAGTCGAGCACGCCGTGCAGCAGCATTAGGAACTCGGGTACCACGTCCTTCACCTCGTCGGTGATGAACACCTGGCGCGAGTACAGCTGAATTTTGTTGCGCTGCAGCTGCAGCTCGTCTTTTACCTTCGGGAAGTACAGAATGCCCGTGAGGTTGAAGGGGTAATCGACGTTGAGGTGAATCCAGAACAGCGGCTTTTCCGAGAAGGGGTACAGCTCCTGGTAGAACTTGGTGTAATCCTCGTCGGTCAGCTCGGAGGGCTGCTTGGTCCAGAGCGGCTGCGTTTGGTTGATAACCGTGCCTTCGAACTCAATCTCGATGGGCAGGAAGCGGCAGTACTTCTCCAGAATGCCGCGCAGGCGCGTGGCCTCCAAGAACTCGTCGGAGTCTTCGGCTACGTGCAGCACCACATCGGTGCCACGCTCGGCCTTCTCGGCAGTTTCGAGGGTAAACTCGGTGCTGCCGTCGCACACCCAGCGGGCGGCTTCGGAGCCTTCTTTGTAGCTCCTCGAGAAGATTTCTACCTCCTTGGCTACCATGAAAGCCGAGTAGAAACCTAGACCAAACTGACCGATGATCTGGTCTTTAGCCGAGGCGTCTTTGTCCTTGTACTTCTCTACAAACTCGGTAGCGCCCGAGAAGGCAATCTGGTTGATGTACTTCTTAATCTCGTCGGCCGTCATGCCGATGCCGCGGTCCGACACGGTGATAGTGCGCTTCTCCTTGTCCACGCTCACCGTTACCTTCAGCTCACCGGCTTCGCCTTGGTACTCGCCCAGCTGCGCCAGGCTCTTCAGTTTTTGGGTGGCATCAACGGCGTTCGAAACAAGCTCCCGCAAGAAAATCTCGTGGTCGGAGTACAGGAACTTCTTGATGATGGGAAAGATATTCTCGGTGTGAATCGAGATGCTACCGGTTTCCTGCATGGCGGTTAGGTAATAGGTAGATGTGTTTGACGGGGGTACAAAGGCAGCCAACAAACGGCTGCCGCAGTTGGCCCCGAAATCAAACCTCATTCCACTTAGCGCAGGCCGCCCTAAAGCTGCCAGCTTGGCAGATTTGCTCCTGCTAAGCTGTGCTTGGTGCGTCAGAAAGCTTGTTTAGCCCGCTTACGCCACTGGCAGCTACCGTGGTAGCTGGCAAGCTAAGCTACCAACCCCGACACTATTGGCTGCGCGGCCGTAGCCGGTGAGTTGGTAGGATTAATCAGCCAATCGAAAGCCGAATCGGCGTCGGAGAAATACTGTACATCGAAACGCAGGTGCTCGTCGCCTAGGTGCAAGATGCTCTCTACCGCCAGCTGATTGTACACATTGGGGCTGAGCACAAGCGCTAGTTGGCGCAGCCGCGGCAGGCAAGCTACCCGGGGCAGCACCTCCTCGCTGATCCAGAACTGGTCTTCGAGCCCTAGGTTAGGCAGCCCATTCAGATCGATAATCCAGTACTCAATGCTGAGTTGCTCGAGCAAGCCTTTCACGTGCTGCACAGCTGGCTGAAATAAATGGCTGTTGTAAGTACCGCGCCACCGGTGATAGAGCAAGCGCAGGGCGGGGTCGTGGAATAGCGTTAAGCTATCGAAGTACAGAGCATCCATCACAGTAAATCAGGCGTTTGACAAGGCAAAAGAAAATGCCGTGCCAAACGCCTGCAGGTGCTACTTGCCGGATGTTGCCGCAACCTATGCGAATGAGGGTTGTGGCGGGCTGAAAGCCTGTCCAGGCAACGCTTTGGCGCTACACAAACAATGGATCGGGGGTGCCAACGGTGTTGGCTGTTGCGTGGCCGCGCAGGTAACGGGCCAGCAATTGCAGAGAGCGGTGTACAAGCTGTTTCATGGGTGGGGATGCGTAGGGGTACGATGAACGGATTGTATAACTATTTACGCACGAGATCAGTACTGCGTTGTGCTGCAACCCCGCTTCGCCAAGCTTGTCTTTGGAAGGCTTAGTGGTTGTAGTTTCGAGTTTATCGTTACTTTAGCCGCTCAAGCACCTGCTTCGTCTCCGCTATGCGTGCATTTCGTTCACAGTTGGCCATTCTGCTGCTGCTCTGCTTTGTGCGGGTGCTGCTGCCGGAGTCGGCTATACTGGCGTTGCACCGCCACCAGCACACCGAGAAAGAAGCAGCCCACACCGGCCGAGGCTATAAAGCCCTGCTCACGGCCAAGCACCAGCACTGCCCCGTCGACCACTTGTACGACGTGCCGTTCCAGCCCACGCCGGAGCTGGTGCTGCAACCGGTATTGCACCGCTATGCTCCGCTGAAAGCCGAGCTGCACCAATCGGTGTGGGAAAGCACTACGCCTGCTGCGGCGTACCTCCGAGGCCCGCCGGCCCGCGCCTAACCTACGAACACCCAAGCTGCCGAGCAGTTGGGTATGGGCATGTTGTGCACCTGGGCTACTGTTACGGCAGCGCCAATGCGGCACGGCACCCCGGTTTAGTATTCGGGCATCTTTCCTCAATTTCATGCTTTTCCGCCTTGCGGCGGTCCTGCTTTGGGCGGGGCTGTGCTGGGGCGTAGCCCGTGGGGCTGCTGCCCAAAGCACGTGCACCTTGCCTTTGGCCGGCCGCGTAACGGACCATGAATCGAACGAAGGGCTGGCTGGCGCTACGGTAGTATTGCTGCCGACGCAAGAGGCCACCCAAGCCGATTCGGAAGGCCACTTTCATTTTCATGTGTGCGCCGGTATCTACCGCGTGCAGGTTCGCTTCGTGGGTTACGAAACCGAGGAAGCCGAGCTGCGCGTGGGTGCGGCTACGGTGCGCAACTTTGCCCTGCACCCGAGTGCTATTCGGCTGCGTAGCGCTGTGGTGCGCGGCGAGCGGGTAGCCGAGCCGCAAACCCAAGCGTCCGGAACGCTCTCGGGGCAAGCCTTGCAGGCTACCCGCGGCCAAGCCCTAGGTGAGGCGCTGCAAAAGATTGCCGGGGTATCGGCCATCCAAACGGGCCCGAGCGTGTTCAAGCCTATCATCCACGGCTTGCACTCCAATCGCGTTGCCATTATGAACAACGGCGTGCGGCAAGAGGGCCAGCAATGGGGGCAGGAACACGGGCCCGAAATCGACCCGTTTGTGGCCTCCGAGCTAACCGTGGTAAAAGGTGCCGCCGGCGTGCGCTACGGCTCCGATGCCGTGGGTGGCGTGGTGCTAGTGCAGCCTAAACCCCTACGCGACTCGGCCGGTGTGGGCGCCGAGCTAAACCTGGTTGGCGCCAGCAACAACGGCTTAGGTACCGTAGCCGCCACCGTCGATGGCAACTCGCGCCGCTTGCCTGCCCTAAGTTGGCGCGTGCAGGGTACGCTAAAGCAAGCCGGCAACACCCGCACGCCCGACTACTGGCTCGAGAATACTGCCTACCGCGAGCGAAACTTTGCCGCTGCCCTAGGTTGGCGCAAGGATGACTACGGCATAGAGGCGTTCTACAGCCAGTTCAACTCGCGCATAGGCATTTTGCAGGCAGCCACTGTGGGCAACCTCGCCGATTTGGAAACCGCTACCCAGCGCGGCCGGCCCGTGGGGCTGGGCTCGTTCAGCTACGACATAGCGCGGCCGTACCAACAGGTGCGCCACGACTTAGCCAAGCTGACGGGCTTTGTGAAAACCGGCCACGGCGGCCGCTTAACGGCTACGGTGGCGCATCAGCAGGACTACCGCGACGAGTACGACGTGGTGCGCGGCAGCAGCAGTGCCGGCCGCAAAAACCTGCCGCAGCTCAGCTACCTCAACTACACCACCACTGCCGATGTAGCCTGGGAGCATCCGCACCTAGGCAACTTCAGCGGAAGCGTGGGGCTGAGCGGCACGTACCAGCACAACCGCTATGCGCCGGGCAGCCGGCAGTTCATTCCGTTTTACAACAACTGGGTGGGCGGGGCTTTAGCCATTGAGCGATGGCAGCACGGGCAGCTGACCCTGGAAGCAGGCTTGCGCCTCGACCGCCGCGACTTGGCTACCAAACGTCTCACGCGTGGCTTCGAGGCCGATTCTAGCCTGTTCTACGGAGTGGAGCGCAAACGCTTTCAGCTCTGGACGCCCTCGGCCTCGGTGGGCGCGGTGTACGAGGTGTCGCCACACCTCACGCTGCGGGCCGATGCCGCACTGGTACGCCGAGCACCTGCGCCCAACGAGCGTTATGCGCAAGGTGTACGCAACGGCCTGTACGAGGAAGGCTACGACGTAACGCGCCCAGCCGGGGCGCCGCAGTTGCAGCCTGAAACGGCTCGTAACCTGAATCTGACGGCTACGCTGCACGCCAACCCACGCCTGAATGGCGAGTTGACCGTGTACCAGAACTACATCGATGGCTACATCTACCAAGTAATCGGGCAGCCGATTACCACCATTCAGGGGGTATTCCGGCCGTGGCGCTATCAGCAAACCGATGCCGTGTTCCGGGGCCTCGATGCCACCCTAGGCTATACCCCGGCTGCGGGCTGGCTGCTGAGCGGCAAAGCAGCGCTGGTGCGGGCCCGCAATCTGCTGCTCGATGACTACTTGGTGTACGTGCCGGCCGACCGCTTCGAGCTGGCTGTGCGCCGCGAGTGGGCGGGCCGCCCCGATGGCCGCCTTACCCAACGATTTGCTCAACTAAGCCTAGGTGCTACCCGCCGCCAAACCCGCGTACCCAGCGCCCTCTACGACCCGCTGCCCGCCCCCGATGGCTACGGCCTGCTTGGCGCCGAGGTGGGTGCCACCGTGCACCTAGGCGGCCTGCCGGTGCAACTGAGCCTAACCGGCACCAACCTGCTGAACGAACGGTACCGCGAATACCTGAACCGCTTCCGCTACTTCGCCGACGACATGGGCCGCAACATTACGCTGCGCCTGCAAGCGCCCCTGAACTTCAGCCGGCGCGCTTCGGCCAACTAGCCTTCTCAGACTTTCTAACTCTTTCCATTTTCACCGCCATGAAGACCACACTCTTCCGCCCCTACCTCGCCGCTGTTCTGTTGGCCGCTCCGCTACTTGCCGGTTGTGGCAACGACGATGACCCCGAGCCCGACGACGAAAACGAGCTGATTACCACCGTACGCTACACCCTTACGCCCAGCAGCGGTGGCCAAGCCGTTACGGTAGAGTGGAAAGACCTAGACGGTGCCGGGGGCAACGCGCCCACTATCGGCTCGCTGCGCTTGGCCCCCAACACCACCTACACAGGCGCTGTAACCTTCCTCGACGAATCGAAGAATCCGGCCAGCAACATTACCACCGAAGTACAGGCCGAAAACGACGAACACCTAGTGGTGTACACCGCCACGCCGGCCAACTTGCTTACCGTAACCCGCACCGACCGCGATAAGAACAACCTGGAAGTGGGCCTGGCTACGCGCGTGCAAACCACTGCCGCTGCCACGGGCACGCTTCGGATTGTGCTGCGCCACCAGCCGGGCACCAAAAACGGGCAAGCCGATCAAGGCTCGACCGATGCCGAAGTAACCTTTCCGGTAACCGTGCAATAGCCCACCTAGGCCAAGCTCCAGTGCGCTGAGGCCACTCCTGATTTACTGCCACTTACGCTTTCCGAGGCCATGATTTGGTCTCGGCTAGGGACCCGCTTTTCTCATATTCCGACAATTCTGCCTCTTTCTGTACCGTGAAAAAGACGTTTATCGCTCCGTTTGTAGCTGCTCTGCTAGCCCTCTCGTTTACCTCCTGCGACAAGGACAAAGGCGAAGCAGCCAAGCCCGAAGCCGAGAGCAACTATGTGCGGCTGTTAATAGCTGATAAAACCAGCAATGCCATTACCCTGCTCAACCCCGCCAAAAACGAACAAGCCGCGTTTCAAGCCACGCACGGGGGTGGCACCTTGTATGCCGTAGGTACCGGCCGCTGGGCAGCCGTGGCCAATACCAACAATAACTTGGTGGAGTTTTTCGACACAGGTATTGATCGGCACGACGACCACGTGCACGTGGTAGGTACGCCCAAATGGGGGCTTACCAAGGCTACCGGCCCCAAACCCTCGCACGTGTATGCCTCGCATAACAAGGTTAGCATCTTTCACGATGGTAATGCTTCCATCAGCCACGTAGCCGAAGGCCAGCTGCACAGCCTCGCAGCACCTAGCAACTTTGTAACCGGCGACGCCCACCACGGCGCCATGATTCTGTTCGACAACGGCAACTACGCCGTTACGCACAAGAACAACACCGTGAGCGGCTCCTTGCCCGAGCAGGTGAAGATTGTGAACACGCAAGGCACCGTAGTAAGCGGGCCGAGCGTAGCTACCCAAGGCATCCACGGCGACGCCGGCGACGGGCAACAGGCCCTGTTCGGCTCGGCCAGCGGGGTGCTGGTAGTAAAGCAAACTGGCGAACAGCGCCTCATACCCTACCCGGCCAATGCCGGCAGCAACTGGCTTTCTACCATTTACTACGCCAAAAAGGCGCGCACCTTCCTGGGTTCGCGCAACAACTACGGCGTATTCCGCATCGACCCCGCCGCCAACAGCATTACGCAAGTAGGCACCACCAGCAAGTTTGTGCGGGCCACGCTCGATGAAGAAGGCGAAACCATACTAATCCTCGGCGAAGATGGCGTGCTTTCGGTGTACGATGCCGCCACGGGCACGCCCCGCGCCAGCCGCTCGCTTAGCAGCCTGCTCGATGTGGCCGCCGCTACTCCTTATATAGTAGCCAGCCGCCACTACGTGTATGTAACCAATGCTCCGCAAGGCAAGGTGCACATGCTTAGCAAAAACGACCTGGCCGAAAAAACCTCTTTCGCGGTAAGCGGCGCTCCGCTCCGGATTGCCTTGGTTGGCGCCGATGTGGAAGACGAAGGTGGCCACTAGAGCTTGGTTATCAGCCGAGCATTGCTTTATTGCCATGTCCGAAGAAAAAAATGACTTCTGGCAACTATAAAGTCTAGTTGCTACTCTTACCATAGGAGCATTGGCTCTTGCGGGTTTTCAGGACCCGCATATTTCTCTCCATTTGGTTTGGTTATGGAGAAATAGGGGGAAAACACCGGCTCATGGCCGGTGTTTTCTTTTTGCGGAATGCATCCTAAGCGTTGTTTCTTCGTTCATTCGCCACCTCCCCGCTCGTTTAGCTCCGCTTATGTCTCGTTTACTGTTGGCCGCGGCCCTGCTGCTCGCGGCCACGGCGCAGGCCCAAACCCCTTCGCCACGCCGAGCCCGCACGGCAGCTCCGGCCACGGCAGCCGTGGTGGGCCGCGTGCTCGATGCCACCACCCAACAGCCGTTGCCCGGCGCCATTGTGTTGTTTCCTGATCTGAAGCAAAGCACCGTGGCCGATGCCGACGGACGCTTCAGCTTTGGCAACTTGCCACGCGGGCGCTTTCTGGTGCAAGTACGCTCCCTAGGTTATGGCACCTTGGTGCGCACTGTGGATACTGGCAATGGCCAAGCGCTGGAGTTGGCCCTCAGCCCCACCGTAACCGAAATTGGCCAAGTGGTAATTACCGGTGTATCGGCCTCTACCGAGCTGCGCCGCTCGCCGGTGCCCACCACCGTGCTCGACCGCTCCGAACTCGATCAGCACGCCAGCACCAACATCGTCGATGCCATTGCCCGCACGCCCGGCGTCAACCAAATAACCACGGGGGCGGCCATCAGCAAGCCTGTAATCCGGGGCCTGAGCGCCAACCGTGTTATCACGCTCAACAACGGCGCCAAGCAAGAGGGCCAGCAGTGGGGCGATGAACACGGCATCGAATTGGACGAGTACTCTGTCGACCGGGCCGAAATCATCAAAGGCCCGGGCTCGTTGCTCTACGGCTCTGATGGCATGGCCGGCGTGGTAAACTTTGTGGCCCCCGACCCGGTGGAGGAAGGCAAAATCACGGGTTCGGTTATGGCCAACTACCAAACCAACAACCGCCAGCAGGGCTACTCGCTGATGACGGCCGGCAACCGCCAGGGCCTGAATTGGATGGTACGCGGCACCAGCAAGCGCGCCGCCCCCTACCGCAACCGCTACGATGGCCCGGTGTACAACTCGGCCTTCCGCGAACTCGACGGCAGCGGCTACGTGGGCCTGAACAAAAGCTGGGGCTACTCGCACCTTACGTTTACCTCTTTTAACCAGGTGCTGGGATTGATTGAGGGCGAGCGGGACGAGGAAACGGGCGAATTCCTGAAGCTGGTGCCCAGTACACTTTCCTCTTCGGGTATTGATGAAGTGCCCGTAACGGCCCGCGACCTGCGCGGCTACAACGTGTACGTGCCGGGCCAGCGCGTAAACCACCTGCGCATCGGTACCGACAACAACTTCATCCTAGGTCAGTCGCGGCTGACGCTGAACGTGGGCTGGCAGCAAAACCTACGGCGCGAGTTTGGCGAGGTGCAAGCGCCCAACGAACCTTCACTGTACTTTCAGCTGCGCACCCTCGATTATGCTGCGCGCTATTTCTTGCCCGAACTTGCCGGCTGGACTACCACTGTGGGCCTGAGCGGCATGCGCCAAGAAAACCAGAACCTGGGCGAGGAGTTTCTGATACCGGCTTACCGCCTGTTCGATGGCGGCGTGTTTGGCGTAACCAAGCGCACCCTAGGCAAGCTCGACCTGAGCGGCGGCCTGCGCTACGATGAGCGCCACATTACGGGTGATGCGCTTTGGCTCGACGCCGACGAACAGCCCACCACGCCCGACTCGCCCAACGCCGAAGCGAAGTTCTTGGCCTTCGACAATACTTACCGCAATTGGTCGGGCAGCCTGGGCGGGGCGTTTAGCGCTTCCGAGCAATTGGTGCTGAAAGCCAACCTTTCGCGCGGCTTTCGGGCGCCCAATATTGCCGAACTAGCCTCCAACGGCGTGCACGAGGGCACCACGCGTTACGAAATCGGCGACTCGAACCTGAAAGCCGAAACCAGCCGCCAGCTCGACTTAGGCTTCAGCCTGAACACCGACCACGTGACGTTTAGCGTCGATGCGTTCGACAACCGCATCCGCAACTTCATCTTCCCGCGCCGCATCGGCAACGCGGCCGGGCAGGATTCGGTGCTAACGCAGGATGGCGAGGAGTTCCGGGTGTTTGTGTACGGGCAGGGCAAAGCCAACCTCTATGGCGGCGAAATCAGCATCGATTTGCACCCGCACCCACTCGATTGGCTGCACTTCGAGAACACCTTCTCGATGGTGCGGGCCCGCCGCCTGGGCCAAGCCGAGGGCGAGCGGTGGCTGCCCTTTACGCCCGCCGACCGCCTGCAGTCGGAGCTGCGCGTGAACTTCCGCAAAGTAGGCGCCATTAGCCGCGTGGCCAATGTGTACGCTCGCGCCGGCGTGGAGCACAACTTTGCCCAAAACCGCATCTTCTCGGCTTTCGAAACCGAAACCGCTACGCCCAGCTACACCCTGGTAAACCTAGGGGCCGGCACAGATGTAACGAACAGCAAAGGTCGCACCTTGGCTACGCTGATGATCGGCGTGAACAACCTGTTCGATGTGGCCTATCAGCACCACCTCAGCCGCCTGAAGTACACGGCCGTAAACAACGCCACGGGCCGTACGGGCGTGTTCAACATGGGCCGCAACGTAAGCTTTAGGCTAGTAGTACCGCTGCAATTCAACTAATTCTGCACGGTTGCGGTTGAAATTTCGTACGGCCGGCTGGGTAGTGCCGGCCGTACTTTTACCGCCATGGCACACCACCACCATTCGCACAGCCACGACCATCACGGGCACCACCATCACCACGCGCCGGCCCACTTCGGCAAGGCGTTTGGCTGGGGTATTGGGCTGAATTTGCTGTTTGTGGCCGCCGAGGCTGCCGGCGGCTGGTGGGCCAACTCCTCGGCGCTGCTTTCCGACGCTGGCCACAACCTTTCCGACGTGCTCAGCCTGGCCTTGGCCTGGGGTGCCACCCGCCTAGGTAAGCAGCCCACCACCGAGCGCTACACCTACGGCCTGAAGAGTGCCTCCATACAAGCGGCCTTGCTGAATGCGGCGTTGCTGTACGTGGCCCTAGGTGCTATTCTGTGGGATACCATCAACCACCTGCGCCACCCCGAGCCCGTGAATGCGCCCGTGGTGATGCTGCTGGCCGGCTTAGGAATTATCATCAACGGCTTCACGGCGTGGCTATTTAGCCGCGGGCACCAAGGCGATGCCAACATTCGGGGCGCTTACCTGCACATGCTCACTGATGCCTTGGTGTCGTTGGGCGTGGTGGTGGGCGGTGCGCTGGTGTACTTCACGGGCTGGCTGTGGCTTGATCCGGCTATCAGTTTCATCATACTGGGGGTAGTGGCCGTGGGCTCGTGGGGCTTGCTGCGCGAAACCGTGCAGCTGAGCCTGCAGGCCGTACCGCACGGCATCGACCCGGTGGCGGTGCGGCAGTTTTTACTGGCCCAGCCCGGCGTAACCGATGTGCACGACCTGCACATTTGGCCCCTCAGCACCAGCGACACCGCCCTTACCGCCCACTTGGTGCGCCCCAGCGGCACCGACAGCCAGTTTCTGCACCACCTGCAGCACCAGCTGCAAGACGAGTTCAACATCGGCCACATTACAGTGCAGATTGAGCCGGGTGCGTGCACGCACGCCAGCTGCGACGCCTAGCCCGGGCAGAGTAGCACCTCGAGCGCATTGCGGCCCAGCCAATTCTTCGTAATCTGCAGTTCCACTCAGTTTACGTATGGCTCGCATCTCTACCCCACCAACTTCTGCTCCCAAAACAACCGGCTTACTTAGCGCCGCCGTGGTGGTGGCCGCTCTCGGCTACTTCGTCGACATCTACGATCTGATCCTGTTCAGCATCGTGCGCGTGCCCAGCCTAAAAGACCTTGGCATTACGGCCCCTGCCGATGTAACCAACCTAGGCACCCACCTCATTTCGATGCAGATGGGCGGTATGCTGCTCGGGGGCATTTTGTGGGGCGTGCTGGGCGATAAGCGCGGCCGCCTGTCGGTGTTGTTCGGCTCTATTTTGCTGTACTCGCTGGCCAACATTGCCAACGGCTTCGTGCAGACCATCGACCAATACGCCTGGCTGCGCCTGATTGCCGGCATTGGCTTGGCCGGCGAATTGGGCGCAGGCATTACCCTGGTAGCCGAAACCTTGCCCAAAGAAAAGCGCGGCTACGGCACCATGATTGTGGCTACCGTGGGCGTATCGGGCGCTATGCTGGCTTATTGGGTGGGCGAGGTGCTGGGCTGGCGCAATACATACTTTGTGGGCGGCGGCTTGGGCTTGGCCTTGCTGGTGCTGCGCGTAAGCGTGTTCGAGTCGGGCATGTTCGAACAGGCCAAGCAGCAAGAGGTTGCCCGCGGCGACTTCTTCAGCCTGTTCACCAACGGTCCGCGCCTGCTCAAGTACATCAAGTGCTTGCTGATTGGCGTACCGCTGTGGTTTGTAGTCGGTATCCTCATTACGCTGGCGCCCGAGTTTGGCCGTGCCCTAGGTATTCAGGGCGAGGTAACGGCCGGCCTGGCGGTATTCTGGTGCTATTTCGGGCTGGTGTTCGGCGACTTTGCCAGCGGCACCATCAGCCAGCTGCTGCGCAGCCGCAACCGGGCGCTGCAGCTGTTTCTCGTTTTGTGTGGCGTGCTGATTGCGGTGTACCTGTTCGGTATCCGGGGTGCTTCGCCTACGGTATTTTATGCTTGCTGCTTTGTACTTGGCATTTCGGTGGGCTTCTGGGCGCTGTTTGTAACGGTAGCGGCCGAGCAGTTTGGTACCAACCTGCGCGCCACGGTAGCTACAACGGCTCCCAACTTTGCGCGCGGCTCGGTAGTAGGGCTGGTGCCATTGTTCAATGGTATTGCGGCGGCATTGGCTGGCCCCAACGGGGCGCCCAACCTCATCGGTAGCGGCGCCGTGGTGGGCGTGCTTTCGCTGCTGGTGGCGTTTTGGGCCGTGAGCACCTTGCCCGAGAGCTACGGCAAAGACCTCGATTACCTGGAGGTGAGCTAGCCGACCTAGGCGGAACTGCCAGGGCTCCACAATCGTACTGATGGCATACTTACCTCCCCTACTGCCATGAAAATCATCACCGGTGCTCTTACCCTAGGTGGCTTGTTGCTGGCATTTGCCGCTTCGGCCCAAGTGGTACCGCCAACCTCCGATACTCGCCCTGCCGCTACGCCCACCGCTACCGCACCACCCGTAGCCACGGCTACACCGCCGGCGGTGCCGCAAATCAACTCGCCCACGGCTAAGCCCGGCAGCAAGGAGCGCGACAAGGCTAAGGAAAACCTTGAGCGCGAACGGGAGCGTGCCGCTCGTGACGAAGAAAAAGCCCAGCGTCGTACCAATCCGTAACCTTCTTCCACCCGCAACCTAACTCCACCGCACCGCATGGCCGAAGTCCGCTTTACTCGTCGCTACTACTGGCTGCACCACTTTGTGCTGCTGCCCGCCGCCTTGGTAATGGCGTTTTACACCGGCCGGCGCTACGCCGACGTAGCTGGCTCCGACTCGCAGGAGTCGCGGCTGTGGTTTAGTATAGCGGCTATAGCCATTCTCTTGCTGCTGACATTGGTGATGCTGCGCCAGCACTACGCCCTAAAGTTGCAAGACCGCATTGCCCGCCTCGAAGTGCGCCAACGTTACTTCGAACTCACCCAGCAAAGCTTCGGCCCGCTGGAGCAACAGCTCAGCCTAGGGCAGATTTTGTCGTTGCGCTTTGCTTCCGATGCCGAGTTGCCTGCCCTGGCCGATGCTGCTGCCCGGCAGAAGCTCGCACCCAGTGCCATTCGCGAGCAGATACAGCAGTTCCGGCCCGACCACATGCGGGTGTAACTTTGCCCCGAGCGGCTGGCTAACCTAGGTACTGCCCTTTTCGGGAACCTCCCACCCTGCTCGTTTATTTTCTTGCTTATGATCCTGTACAACGTAACCAGCAGCGTCGATCCGGAGGTTGCCGAAGAGTGGGTAACCTTTATGCGCGATGTGCACATGCCTGATGTCATGGCCACGGGTTTCTTCGTAAAAAGCCAGCTCCTGCGCTTGCTCAACGAAGAAGAAGATGGCTTTACGTACGCCGCGCAGTACTACTGCACCAACATGGAGCAGCTCGATGAGTACCAGCGCGTGTCGGCCCCCGGCCTGCGCGCCGACCTGGAAACACGCTTTCCGGGCCAGTACGTATCGTTTCGCACCGTACTCGAGGTAATCGACTAAGCCCTGCTGCGGGCACAAGCCTACACTTACTACACAAGGGCGCCGCACCTAGCTACTGCTGGGTGCGGCGGCCTTTTTGTATGCGTTTGGCGCAGGGTACCATAGCGTTGTCTTTCTGTGTACATTCCTCACCCCTACACCACCCACCCCGTCCGCGCCATGAACCTAAACCCCATTGTGCTGTCCATTCCCATTTACTTCGCCCTGATCGGCGCGGAGCTATTGGTAGAGCGGCTGCAGCACCAGGAGAAATACCGCTTTCACGACGCCATCACCAACATCAGCTGCGGCATGACGTCGCAGATATCGGGCGTGTTTTTGAAGGTGGTAGTGGTAGGCGTGTACGAGCTGCTTTACGAGCACTTTCGGCTGTTCGACATTCCGCGCACTTGGGCTACGGGCTTGCTGCTGTTCGTGCTGGCCGACTTGTGCTACTACTTTGCCCACCGCTACTCGCACGAGATTAACTTCTTCTGGGGCGGCCACGTGGTGCACCACCAAAGCGAGGACTACAATCTCTCGGTAGCGTTGCGGCAGAGCTCGTTGCAGGGCATGTTCACGTTCATGTTCTACCTGCCGCTGGCTGTTATTGGGTTTGAGACGAGCTTTTTCGTGTACGTCTCGGCCTTGGTTACGCTTTATCAATTCTGGATTCATACCGAGCTCATCGGCAAGCTGGGCCCGCTGGAGTGGGTGCTGAACACGCCCTCGCACCATCGCGTGCACCACGGCCGCAACCCCAAGTACATCGACAAAAACTACGCGGGCACCTTCATTATCTGGGACCGGCTGTTCGGCACTTTTCAGGAGGAAGAGGAAACGCCTGTGTACGGCATTACCACGCCCGTGCGCTCCTGGAACCCCGTGTGGGTAAACTTTGGGCACTACTTTCAGATGGCCGAGCAGCTGCGCCAAACGCCGGGCCTGGGCAACAAGCTGCGGGTAGTGTTCGGCCGGCCCGGCTGGCGACCGGCCGCCCTAGGTGGGCCTTACCAAGTGCCCGAGGTGGAGGTAGCCACGTACCAGAAGTACTGCACCACCGCGCCGGCCACCGTCAACTGGTATGTGTTTGGCCAATACGTGGTGCTGCTGGGCGTGGCGGCGGCTTTCCTGTTCACCCAAAAGGACATGACGCCCGCCCTGCGCTGGTTAGTGGCCGGCTGGTGCACGTGGGCAGCGCTGGCCTGCGGCGCCTTGTTCGAGGCCAAGCGTTGGGGCTACTGGCTCGAGCCGTTGCGGCTGGCGGCTTCGGTGGGCTTGCTCTTGCTAACGTTGCAACACCAGCCCTGGCTAAGTGCTGCGCTGGCAGCCGGCGGGGTGTACCTGGGCGGTTCGCTGCTGTGGCTCTACTCGTTCCGAAGGGTGTTTGCCCCCGCAAACAAGGTGGCCGAAGCGGCCTATGCGCAGGCGTAAAGGCTGGCAGCAAAGCATATAGTCACAACTATATTTGTCGCCGCTCCTACCCTCTTCAGCTATGAACTCGCCTCTGAAAATTGCCATCGGCTTTTTGGTGCTCTTTGCGCTCTACCAACTGCCCGAAGGCTCGCAGCACTGGCTCCGCAACGATTACCTGTTTCTGGGGCTGATGCTGCTGATGCTGCTGGGCGCCCACATGGTAGCAAAGTGGCAGGGCTACTCGGGCCTAGGTGCGTTCGGGCTGCGCTGGCACCACGGCTTTGGCCGTAACCTGCTGCTTGGCCTTGTACCTGGCTTGCTGCTGCCTGCCTTGGCTTTTTGGGCGTGCGTGGCGCTGGGCATCACGCGCATAGTAGCCGTGCCACCGCTACCGGCTTTGTTGACGGGGGCCGCGTTGTTCACGCTAGGCACGCTGGCGCCATCCATGGCTGAAGACGTGCTTACCCGTGGCTACGTGCAGCGCCACGCCGGGCATTTGCTTACGGGCGCGCAGTTCATTGTCTTCACCTCGGTGCTCTACGTGCTCAATCACGTCTACCGCTTGGCCAATGGGCCCACCACATGGGTTTTCCTGCTGGTAGTGGGCGTAAGCCTGGCGTTGCCGGTGGTGCTTACGCGCTCGTTGTGGTATACTGTGGGCATGCATTGGGGCATGAACATCGTGTACCAGCTCACCAACAACGTGGTGCAAACCGAGGCCGTCCCCGGCCACCCCAACGCTACGTGGGTGCTTACGGGTTTTATCGCGCTAAGCATACCAGTGCACCTAAGGCTGTGCCGCCGCTTGGCTGCTACCGACGCCGACTCCACCCTACGCTGGAAAGACGCCGAGCCAAATCAACCCAGCGTTACGGCCGCTTCCACGGCTGGGTCGCAACGGTAGGCGCGCAGCTCCTCCACGGTAAGGGTGCCGTTGTGCCACTCGGGGTCGAGGTTGGCACCGATCTTCTTGTAGAAGCCAATGGCTGGTTCGTTCCATTCGAGCACCTGCCAACGCAGGCGGTTGGCGCTGGTGCGGCGCGCTTCGGCCACCACCGCATCGAACAGCTTGCGGCCAATGCCCGTGCCGCGCGCCTGCTCGGTTACAATCAGGTCTTCGAGGTACAGCATGCGGCCTTTCCAGGTAGAGTAGCCGGTGTAGAACAGCGCAATGCCCAGGATGCCCTGCTCGTCGGTTTCGGCCACAAAAAAGCCGAAAATGGGATTGAGCCCGAACCCGTCGCGGCGCATGTCGGCCAGGGTGTTGGTTACTTCGTCGGGGGCGCGCTCGTACACGGCCAGCTCCACAATGAGCTCGTGCACGCGGGGCAAATCGGCTTCGGTACCGCGGCGGATGCGCAGGTTGATGGGGGCAGGCATGGCAATGGGCTAAGTAAGGCTACAAAGGAAACGCCCGCTCTCCTTTCGGGAAAGCGGGCGCCTAGGTAAATTCGTTGGCCGCCGGGGCCGAAGCTTACATCACGGGCTGCTGCTTCTTGATGGCTTCGGTAGCGTTCTGCGCCGAAATTTCCTGCTTAGCTAGCTCAGCGGCTACAGTAGCCGAGTCTTTGCCAGTAGCAGCCGGGGGCAACGCGGGCAGTTCAGCAGCGGTGATGTCGTTGGTTTCGTAATCGGGGTTGCTGCAGGCTGATACCGACAGCATAGCGCCGGCCACGAGGCCGAGCATCAGCAGTTTTTTCATATTCGGAGCGGAAAAAATCAAGGCTTGGCGGTTTTCGCGGCGCAAGATACACAGCCTACGGCAGGTAGCCTACGCCACTTTGGATGTTTGGGTGACAGGCGAAGACAACATCTTACGTGCGTGTCGCCTGTTTGGGTAGTAGCCAGTGGTAAACCACGGCATAAACAACCCCGGTCAGGAAGTAGACCACAACCGAGCCGTAGAATTCAGTTGGGTTGAATGTAGAATTGCTACCAAACGTTACCGTTGCGTAAATAACAGCTGCCGTTAATCCGCCTGCCAAATACAATATCGCGGGTTTGTGTAAGTCGGTTTTTTTACCACTAACCATCAACGCGAACAAAGAACCTCCCAGCACATACAGTAGCAGAAAGTACACCAGCTCCATTATAAAATTCAGCAGCCATGCCCGCATGAAACCCATGCTTCCGCTTGGCGTGGCAAAAGCTATGGCAGGTTTTACAGGCATTAATTGCCTGAACAACGCAGCAAAAAACACACTGATAATAATCGAAACGAATACCCTTAGAACTACGGGCATAACAGGTAAATATTATTAGCCATACTAGGTCTGATTTATAAACAAGCGCATCCGGCATTGCCGAACGCGCTTGTTTATAAATCAGATCAGCACCTAGGGTCTACCTCAGGTTCTGATACGGATTCAGGCCCATGTTGTAGTAGGCAAACGACCACACATCGGCCCACTCGTCGATTTGCAGCTTGGTGCTTTTGCCGGCGCCGTGGCCCGCATTCACGTCGATGCGGATGAGCTGCGGCCAGGGGCCGTTGTTGGCCTCTTGCAAGGTAGCAGCAAACTTAAACGAGTGCGCCGGCACCACGCGGTCGTCGTGGTCGGCGGTGGTAATCATGGTGGCGGGGTAGCTGGTGCCGGGCTTCAGGTTGTGCAGCGGCGAGAACTTGTAGAGGTTCTGGAACTGCTCGTAGTTGTCGGAGGTGCCGTACTCGGGGGCCCAGTTCCAGCCGATGGTAAACTTCTGGTAGCGCAGCATGTCCATTACGCCCACAGCCGGGAAGGCTACGCGGCACAGGTCGGGCTTTTGCGTCATGGTAGCACCCACGAGCAAGCCACCGTTCGAGCCGCCGGCAATGGACAGCTTCTCGGCCGAGGTGTAGCCCTGCACTTTCAAATACTCGGCGGCGGCAATAAAGTCGTCGAACACGTTTTGCTTGTTCGGCGTCATGCCAGCTTTGTGCCAGGCCTCGCCGTACTCGCCACCGCCGCGCAGATTGGGGATGGCCAGAATGCCGCCGTTCTCGAGCCACAGCATGCGCGCCACCGAGAAGCCCGGCGTGAGCGACACGTTGAAGCCGCCGTAGGCGTACAGGTACGTGGGGTTCTGGCCGTTCAGCTTCACCCCTTTTTTGTGGGTGATGAACATGGGCACCTTCGTACCATCCTTGCTCTGGTAGAATACCTGCGTGGTCACGTAGTCCTGCGGGTTCACATCCACCTTCGGCGCCCGGAACACGGTGCTCTGGTTGGTGCCTAGGTCGTACTTGTAAATGGTGGTTGGGTAGGTGAACGACGTGAAGGCGTAGTACACCGTTTTCGACTCCTTACGGCCGCCGAAGCCCGAGGCCGTACCTAGGGCCGGCAGCTGCACATCGTGCAGAAACTTGCCCTGCTCGTCGTACACCTTAATCAGCGACGAGGCATCCTTCAGGTAGGTAGCCACCAGCTTGCCGCCCACTTGGTCGATGCCCTCGAGCTTGTTCTCGGTTTCGGGCAGCACGTTTTTCCAGCTGGCTTCTTGGGGCTGCTTCGGGTCGACGCTCACCACGCGGTAGCGCGGGGCTTTGTGGTTGGTGTAGAGCAGCAGCTTGCCGCCTACGTTGCCGGCCAGGTTAATGTCCGACTCGTAATCCGAACCTAGGGTAATCCACTTGCCGGCCTGCTTGGCATCGGTGAGGTCGCGCACGGCCAGCTTGTTGCCGTCCGATTTGCCGTCGGTGAGGTACACCACCAGGAAACGCTCGTCCTCGGTAACGGAGGCAATGCGGAAACCTAGGGGCATCTGCTTGTTTTCGTACACCAATTTATCGGCCGATTGCGGCGTGCCGATTTTGTGGAAGTACACTTTGTGGTACTCGTTTTTACCGGCCAGCTTGTTTTCGCCGGCCTTGGGCGCATCGTAGCCGCTGTAGTAGAAGCCGTCTTTCACCCAAGCTACGCCCGATACCTTCACCCAGTTCAGCTCGTCCTTCAACGGCTGGCGCGTTTTCAGGTCGAGCACATGAATAGTTTGCCAGTCGGAGCCGCCACCCGAGGTGGTGTAGGCCATGTAGCGGTGGTCGTTGGAGAAGTAGGTGCCGCTCAGGGCCGTGGTGCCGTCGGCCGAAAACTTATTCGGATCGAGCAGTACCTCGCCCTCGCCGGTTTGGCCTTTGCGCTGCACGTACAGCACAGCCTGGTTTTGCAGGCCGTCGTTTTTCTGGTAGTAGAGGTAGTCGCCCTCCTCCTGCGGCACGCCGTACCGCTCGTAATTCCACATTTGCGTTAGCCGCTCCCGAATCCGGTCGCGGTACGGAATCTGGGCCAGGTAGCCGAAGGTCACCTTGTTTTCGGCCTCCACCCACTGCTTGGTTTCGGGCGAGTCGGGGTCTTCGAGCCAGCGGTACGGGTCGGCTACGGAGGTGCCGTGGTAGTCGTCTTTGTGGTCGACTTTCCGGGCTTTCGGGTAATCAAGTTTGGCCACTGATTTGGCCGGAGCTGCGTTTTCGGTCACGGGTTTTTCGGTAAGCGGCGCCGTGGCAGTGGGCTGATTCAGCTGCTTGGCAGGCCCGCAGGCCGCCAGCACCGCCAGCGTGGCGCTCAGTATGGGTCGGGATGCTTTCATAGGAACGGATAATAACGGAGGAGGTACGCAAAATAGCGGTTTCGGCACGGCCGTAGCGCGGACTTTGTAGTCCGCGTCCAGGGATAGTAACTTCTGTTTTCGGACCTAGTGCACCTGGTGTAGCGCGGACTTCAGTCCGCGTTGGCGTGAACGATTGGCAACGGGCGAAAACACGCGGACGATTTCGTGCTGACAAACGCGGGCTCAAGCCCGCGCTACACTGCGCTGCATCCCTAGGTCAGAAATTACTATCCGTGGACGCGGACTGCAAAGTCCGCACTACGGCGCGCTACTTGGCCTTAATCGTGGCACCTTCAATGCGCCCAACTTTGGGTATCACCTGAATAAGGAAGCGCTTGTTGTCGCCTTCGCGACGGCCGGTGTAGCGCCCCGTACCGTAGAAACCGCTGCCCCCAATGATGAGCTCGACGGATCGGTCCTGCGTGAAGTTCACGCCGTTCTGCCGCCAGAAATTCAGCAGGTTGAGGGCGCGGCGGTAGCTGAGCTGGTAAGTGGATTGCTCTTCCTGGCGGTTGCGGGGGTCGCCCTGCGGGTAGCGGGCGGCCATGCCCTCCACAATTACGAGGTAGCGCACCGGCAGCTCCGTGCGGATGGCGCGTAGGCGCTGGCGCAGCAGCCCACCGGCTTTCAGCAACGCGGGCTTGTACTGCTCCTGAATCTCGTCGCGGCCGGCCTTGAACTGCACGTCCACACGCAGCTCGTACCGCTCGTTGCTGGGGTCGTAGCGGAAGTAGTTGCCCTCAAGCCGCCGCAACGATTCGCGGATGCGCTGGATTTGCTCCAGCTCTTTGGCCTTCACCTTCAGCTCGCCTAACAGGCGGCGCTGCTCCTGCTCCCGGTCGCGGAATAGCTTGAAGCTGTACACAAACAGCACCAGCATCACGATGAACAAAGAGGTCATCAGGTCCACGTAGCTGGGCCAGAAAAAGTCGGAGCGTTGTGGGTCGGCGCTGGGCATGTTTACTTTAGAATTACCTCGCTGCCGAGGCTCAGTGTTATTACATCCTTTCCAATGGCATCGAAAGAAGAGCAAAAGCGGCGCAAGGAGTTGCTGGCAAACCTCAAGCAAAACCAACGGGCTGATAAGCTCGCTAAGCTGCCTACTTCGGCCGAAAACCTAAAGGCGCTGTTCGATTACCTAGACGAGGAACTCGGCGGTGAAGGCTGCGACGATACGCTGCGGCTCACCAAGCTGTTTGCGGAAAGCAGAAGCATTGACTTCGCAGCTCTTAAACAATGGCTGACAAACAACGGTGGTTATTGCGACTGCGAGGTTTTAGCCAATGTAGAAGAGAAGGTAGAAGACATTTTGTAGTTACTCCTTCACCCCGCCAAACAGCTTATCCATACCGCGCTGAAGACGATTTTTAGCGGTGGCTTTCCGCAGAATTTCGTTCATCACCGTCAGCTCGGCTAGCAGCTTGGCATCAACCTGCGCATCCAACTCCACCTTCCGCAGCAGCTCGCGTTGCGTGGCCGAAACGTCGCGCGTTAGGGCCTCTTGGTTGGCTTTTACATCGCGCAACGGATCGAGCTGGCGCATGATGCGCTCGAAAGCATTATCCTGGTTGATACGCTGGAAGTACTCGCCCCATTTCTCGTAGGCCAGTTGGGCGTCGCGCTCATGATGTTCGAGGCGGCGGCGCATCAGCTCGGTGAGGTGCAGCGAGGCTTCGTCGAAGTACTGCTCGGTGCGAGCCGCGAGGTTGCCCATCTCGGTTTGGTGGCGCTGGAAGAAGTCGAGCTGGCGCTGCACGAGGTTGTCGTGCTGGCCGATGTACTGCCCTAGGTTGTTGATGCCGCGCTCGAAGCCGGTGAGGCGGTCGAGGATGCTCGTGACCATGATGCCGGTTTCGGTGCCTTTATCGAGCATCTGGTTGAGGCGCTCCTGGTAGGCCGTAAACTGCCCAAACAGTTCCGCCGACTCGCGCACTTTCTCGAATACCGCCAGGTTGGCTTGCGCCATCCGGTCGAAGCCAATTTCCTCCAGCTTTACCAGGAAGTCGCGCTGCACCCGGATGTTCTCGGTGATGGTGTTCAGAATGGGCTCGAACAGCGACACTCGGCCCACGAAATCCTGGTTGAACGCGTCGAGCACGCCCTTCAGGGTCGAAAGGCTGGCCGACATATCGTTGTGTAGGATGGGCAGCAACCGCGCCTGCAGGAAGGTGAAGTACTGGTTCTGGCGCTGGTCGCGCTCGGCACGGGCATGGCGCAGCACGCTATTGCCGAACAACGTCAGCATCAGGCCCATAAAAGAGCCCGTCATGGCGATGAGCACGCCGGTGAGGAAGGGCGTGAGGGCGTCGTCGTCGGTGATGCCCTGGCGGGCAATGCTTACCAAACCCAGAATTACACCTAGAAAAGTGCCGAGCAGGCCTAGGTAGAGCGGCGTGGCCACGTTGGCCTGGGCACTCGACTCGGGCGCCTGCGCCTGCCGAATGGCAATGTCCTTCAGAATACCAAAGTCGGCCGCGGCGCCCTTGTTGTGGCGCAGGTACTCGTTGGTGTCCTGCAAAATCTCTTTGAAATCAACCGAAACGTTGTCGGCTCGCAGAATATCAACGGCGTAGGCGTCGGCGGGTGCATCGGCGGCATACTCGGCCATGTCGCGGCCATCGGGCGTCACGAGCCGACGTTCCACGCGCAAATCGGTGCGGGGCGGGTACAGGGCTGCCAGCCGCTGAGCCTGCGTGCGCGTTCGGATAAACGCCCGCACCTGCAACGCCACGATAACGGCTATTACAACCAGTTCAAGTATGATTTCAAGCATGGGGCGAAGCTAACTACTACAAATTAAGCCTAGGTCTAAAATGCTAGTTCCCCTCCTCAGATGAGGAGGGGCCAGGGGTGGTTGACTTGACGTTTGAACAGTTACTAGATCTAGCTCTAGTTCTTCAACCACCCCTAACCCCTCCTCATCTGAGGAGGGGAACTAGCTTCCAGCCCTAGGTCGGCTATTCGAAGTGAATAGCTGCCTTTTGCTCGATTTGCCAGGTGGCGCCTACTTTCCGCAGGTAACCGGGCTCGTCGGTGATGATGCGCGATACCGGACCGGCGGGCGGCTGGTAGCGGCATGCCTCGCGCAAGGAGTATTGCGCGTTTTGGATAGCGTAGGCGTGCACCTGCGAGTTGGGGTTGATGCGGAACGTAGCCGCATCGGGCCGCTGCGGATCGGGCGTGATTTCGTAAATGCTGTCGTGCTGGGCTACCGTGTGCAGGTCGTAATCGGAGAAGCCGCCGTTTACGGGCACTTTCACATAGAAGTGGCCAACCGGAGCCGGATCGGGCGTGGGCGCCGGTGGCGGAGCAATCGGTGCCGAGGGCGTGGGGCTGGGCAGTTGCACGGGCGGCACCAGGCTATCGAACTCGTCGCGCGGTGCTACGGCCGGCGAGCCAGCCGGAATGGGTGCTACGGGGGCCGGTATTTCCTCCCTAGGTGGCGGGGCTACTGCCACCGGGCGCGCAGGTGCTGCCGGAGCCGGTGGCGCTTGCTGTACGCGCTCGGGCGCTGGCGCAGCGGCTGGCTTGTTGCGGGGCGCGTTCTGCACTGGTGCTGCGGCTACGGTAGGCATAGCCGGCTCAGGCGCTGCCGTGGGGCGGCCGTGCGGCTGCAAATCGGCTAGGCGCTGCTGCACCATGCGCTCCACCAGTTCTTCGATTTGTTTGCGCTGGCTGAACGTCAGCTCGGCCGGTGCTTCGCTGGCAGCGGCGTTTCGGCTACCTAGGCCGGAGGTGGTACGGATGGAGTCGAGCTCGTTGCGGTGGCGCGAAGCCCGGTCGCGCAGCTCGCTGATGTGGTTGCGCAGTACCCGCCGCTCCAAAAACCATAGCACCAGGCTCAGCAACGACAGAATCAGCGCAATCGGGCCAAACAGGCGCGTCATGGGGCTTTCCGCCGATGCGGCACGGGCCGAAGCCACGTCCGTGGTATCTGCCTCGGTTTGCTCTAAGTAGGACTGCTCAGCCATGCCGTTGGCAGCCATGGTAGCGGTGCTGTCGAAGGTGGCTTCCGAAGCAGTGGCATTCAGCAGGCCGATGTCATCGGGAATGGGCGTACCCTGCGTGAGGTAGGCGTTGAAGGCGCCTTCGAGCCGCTGCACTTGCGCCAGGCGCTCGGGCGTGTTGCGCCGGGCCGGCGACGAGCCCAGCTGCCGCACAATCTCGTTGGTGAGCTTTTGCAGCCTTGAGCCATCCGAACCTAGGCCTTTGTACATCACGCCTTTGCCCTCGAGCGGCTGGTACAGGCGCGAGTACACGCGCTGGCTGTCGGCCTTGATGCTGTTCTCGAACTCGCGCAGCGTGGCGTCGCAACGCAGGTTGCTTTTCAGGTTCGGCCGGCCGGTATCGTTGAACACGAACCGAGCCGTGGCGCACCAGATCTGTACTTTTTTTTCCTCGAGCGTGGGCTGGCCGGGAGCGGTTTGGGCCTGCACGGCAGTCGAAGCCGTCAGCAGCAAGCCGGTAAGCAAGGAGGTAATCCGGATATGCATTCGGAGGAGGCGAAAGACTTAAGCGGAATATAGATAGGCGCAGGTTGCTGCACGGCTGTAGCGCGGACTTTGTAGTCCGCGTCCGCAGATAGCAATGTCTTGACCTAGGGTCCAGAAGATTGGATTACTATCCAGGGACGCGGACTACAAAGTCCGCGCTACACCGCGCTACATCGTTCTTACCCTTGCAGCAAATCGCGGCCGAGGTTGAACAACGACTGCTTCAGCGGCAGGAAGAACAGCGTTTCGGGCAGGGTTTCTTCCGAGCCTAGGTTGCGCTCCATCTGGTGCAGGCCTAGGTTCAGGCTGTCCTCCACTTCGCGCAACATAAAGTCGAGCACGCGGCCACGGTCGATGTCGACACCTACTTCGCGCATCAGCGGGGCCACGTCGTCGTTGGTGAGTACCAGCTCCAAGAAGCGGCGCGTGTTATCGAGCACAGCCTGGCGCATATCAGCATCCACGCCGCGGGCTTTCAGGCGCAGGCTGCCGATTTCGGGGCCATCCTGCGCGCCTACCAAGCGAATGTTCTGGATGCTGTCCACATCCGGCGCCGACTGGCTTTCCTCGAACAGCACACCGCCGTTGGTGGTGGCTTCCTTGGGGTTGTCGGCCAGAATTACGCGGAAGTTGTGCGGGGGCTCCTGCCCCGAGGCGGCTTTCAGCACGGCCTTCGAGATACGCTCGATGGCGCCCATGCTGGTGCCACCCGCGAGCAGGCGCAGGTACAAGCTGCCTTTGCCCGAGAAGCACAGGTAGCGCGGCAGCTTGAGGCCTAGGTGCTGCGTGAGCTGGCCAACGTGGTAGATGATGCTGGTGTAGTGCAGGTAGAACAGCACGCGCAGCTGGCGGCCTTTACCTAGGGCAAGGCTCTGCGAGAAGCGCAGGGCATCGTCGTAGAGGAACAGCAGCGAAGTCACGTCGGCCGAGCCGAAGTCGTTGTTGCTGAGGGCAGCGCGCAAGTAGCCTTTGTACTCCTGGTTTTGCTCCGAGTCGGGCAGGCTCTCCACGTGGCCTACACCTAGGCGCAGCAGGCCGTTTTGCTTGGGCGCACCCTGCACGCGGGCGTAGCCGTCGCCCCACAAATCGTTGCCGGCAAAGCGGAACGAAGAACTGTAGGCCGGGCGCGAGTTGGCAAACAGCAGCAAGTCGGTAGTGCCGCCGCCGATGTCGATGTTCACCACGTTCTCGTCGCGCGAGGGCACTACCTGGTTAGTAGCCGTGAGGTAGTAGTACGGCGCCACCGATTCGGTGAGCGTGAGCGTATCGCGGCGGGTGCGGAACACCTGCTGGAAGGCCTGGTCCCACTTGT
This sequence comes from Solirubrum puertoriconensis, assembly GCF_001483135.1. Lineage (GTDB taxonomy): Bacteria > Bacteroidota > Bacteroidia > Cytophagales > Hymenobacteraceae > Solirubrum > Solirubrum puertoriconensis. The sequence goes on along the minus strand of NZ_LNAL01000008.1, from coordinate 461,098 downwards.
CCTTGAACTGGTTGCGCAGGAAGGCATCGAAGCTCAGCGGCGCAAACCACACCACGCGGGTGTCTTCCATAATGCCGCCGTTGAGAGCGGCTTTGTGCTTGAGCAGCAGCATTACCTCGCGGAAGAACGCCTCGATGCGCGTTACGCCGCTGGGGTCGAGCTCGGCCGACCACTTCAGGTTCGTAACAAAGCGGTTTTGGGGCAGTTCGGCCGAAGTTTCGGTGTTGATGCTGAAGCCGATGTTGATGTTGCCGAGCACACGGGCCGGCTCGTTCGGGAAGGTGCTGGTTTCGCACACGGCCGTACGTACCGGGAAGGCGTAAGAGGCCCCGCCCTCGCCGATAAACGACGGAATAAACTCGCGGTTTTGCAGGGCGGCAATATCAGCCTGCAGTTGCTGCGCCCCCTGCCGGAAGCGCTGCGCACCCGACAGCCCTAGGTCGGGCAGCGGCGCGTGCAGCCAGGTAACCTGCTGGTCTATCTCGCCGATGGTGAGCGGGCGCGGGTGGCTGCTGGGGCCGTCGGAGTAAGCAATGTGCGTGTTGGTGGTGCCAAAGTCGACGGCGAAGGTGAAGCGGCGCGTGCCGCGGTCAAGCTCCTTCCAGCGCGGCACCATCAGGCCACGCGCGGGGGGCAAGCCGGGGCCAGCGGGGCACACCAGCTCGGCCACGTCGAAGTGGGTGCCCGTTACCTCGTAATAGCTGCTGCCCGCGGTGTTGATGCTCTTGCGGGTGCGTTCGTAGCGGGTAGCGCGGCGGGCAGCACCTTGGTCGGTTAGCCGTTCGCCATCCACGTAAAACTCTACGTTGTACTGCTTTTGCAGCTGGGCGGGGCCGTTGTCAGCGTCTACCAGCATCACCTTGTACAAGTCGTTGTACTCGGGCTGCTGCCGGAACTTGTAGAACGGAAACACACCTAGGCCCACGTTGGCCCGCACGATGCGACCCTTCTCCGGAATCTCGCGCCCCATTTCGTCTTTGGGGTTTTGCGGATTGGTGTAGTAGCTGCGCTCCAGTGTGATAAAGCGCCCTTGCTGCACCGGCACCCGCAGCGACACGCGCACGTGGTTCAGGTCGATGGTGAAGTGCAGCAGCTCGGCCAGGTCGTGCTCGGTGAAGTACTCGAAGAAAGCCGGCTGCAGCGGCAGCAGGTACGGGAAGCGCGAGCGGCCCTGGGCATCGGCACCGTACTGGAAGGTAACGCGGCCCGTATGGTAGCGCTCGGCGTTCAGCTCGTAAGGCAGCTCCACCAAGGAGTCGGCCAGAAAGTCGCCCACTGTGAGGTAGGGATACTTGAAGCCTTTGCCGGGCAACACGCGGCTGCTCATGGGCTGCTCGTCGGCGTAGGGCACGGGCGTGCGGTCGTCCCAGGGCTGGCCATTCAGGTAGTTTACCCCGCCCATGGCTAGGTTGGGGCGCAGCACCAGCGGGCGTACCTGGCCGGGGCCTAGGTCGCGGGTGGGCTGAATGAACAGGTCCGACGACATCACAGCCGTTTGGTCGGCGCGGCCGGGCAGCGGAATGTTGCGCACGTAGGCCGGGTTGCCCTGCACGTCGGTGAGGCTGGGGTAGCGCGAGGCAAATTGCTGGCCGTTCCGGTCGCCCTGCAGCTGCATCTGGCTGATGCGGTTGCGGTCGAGGGTGGCAAACACGCGGTTGGCAAAGTTGCGGTCCTGCAGGCGCGGGAACGTCAGGAACAGCTCGTACACGAAGTCCTGGAACGCGGGGTCGCGCTGCTCCAGGCCTACGTACTGGTGGTCGAAGTAGCGGCCACCGGCCCTAGGTCTTTCCACATCGAGCACCGGCACGGCAGGCGCGGTAAAGAGCAAGGTCAGCGGCGAAGTACCGCCCAGCAGGCGCGGCCCGCCCGCCAAGCCCGGCGACTCGTAGAAAATCAGGTACAGGTCGGGCGTTTCGCGGAACCGCTCGTCCTGCCAGAACAAACGCAGGGTTTCACCCAGCAGGCGCGTGTTCGGGTCGGCCTGCATGCGGTTCAACTCCGTCTCGGCGTTCCAGCGGCGCAGCGTAATGCGCCGACCGGCCTGCGAGTAGAGGTGGTAGTTGTAGAGCAGCTCCAGCAAATCCCAGTAGTGCGACACCAGCTCGTGGTACACCGAGTTGGGGTTGCGGCTGCCCTCACGTGCTACAAAGTCGAATGCGGTTTCGAAGAGGTGCATCCGCGCGAATGGCGTCGGGATGGACACCGCCAGGTTGCGCGTGCGGCCGCCCGTGGGGTCGGTAATAGTATTGATTTCGGTGCTCGTGAGCGGACCGGTCTGTTGCCAGCCCTGGATTTGCTGCGAGCCGCTGTTATGCAGGCGAAGGACTTTGGCCATGCTTGGGGAGGTCGGTTTGGAGGGAGAACGAACTCCCCTCCTCAGCTGAGGAGGGGTGCCCGAAGGGCGGGGTGGTTGATAATGGTTGAACGGTGCGGTTCGGAACGATTATCGGAGGTCGTCAGGCCCGAAGGCCGTCAGAATCGGAGGCCATTAGGAACAGAGGTCGTCAGGACCGGAGGCCGTCATGCTGAGCTTGTCGAAGCATCTCTACCGCTTCGTTGGGGTCAACTAGCCGTGTTCTTTTTGGTAGCCCGATATGTTATCGACATGTATCCAAGTAGCCGTCGCTTGAAAAACAACTCCTTGCGGTTGAGTGGTGAACGTTATTTGAAAGCGCCCCCCGTCGTGAATGATGTCTAAATCTCCAATGCCGCTTCCACTAGGAATAACGCATTGGATTAGCTCGGTTTGAATCAGATTCAGGCTCAATTGAACCGTATTGCATTTTCGCTGCACCCATTTAATTGGGGCATCAGTAGGAAAATCTTTCAAGTCAAAGTTGAGCCTGCATTGCAAGTCACCGCCACAGATAATTGACACCCCATACAATTGCACTTGCTCTAACGATGGGGGTTCCGCCGAGTATATACTCGTTATGGTTTTGGAATTCATAACGTGCTCAATCCACATCGGGGCAGCAATTTCTAGTATGGTGGTTGCAAAAAACTAACGAAGCGGTAGAGATGCTTCGACAAGCTCAGCATGACGGCCTTGATGCGCAGGTTTGAGGCTTACACCACTTTCACCTTATCCTTGAAGGCTTCTTCCGTCACGTCGTACATCAGCGTGATGAGCTTGCGGAAGTTATCAGCGTCCTGCACCTTCTTCTCGCGGCTGTTCAGCGCATCGAGCAGGTAGTTGCGGCTGATGCCCTTGCTGAAGAAGCCCGTTTCCACCGGCTTACCGTTGATCATCAGGTTGAAGTCGTCGGTATTCAGGTTGAAGGGGCGGAACGCGCGGCGGTTTTGGCTTAGCTCAGTCAGCCAGGCATCAACGCCAAAGTCGGAACTGTGTAGGAAGGCGTCGAGTTGACGGAAGATCGGCTCGTTTTTCTGCGCGTACTGCAGGTTGAGGTTCTTCGCGTAGGGCGCCTCGTCGGAGCCCATGTGCTGGCGGTGGTACTTGGTGAAGTACAGCAGCTGTGTAAGGTGCTGGGCTACCTGCTCCTTGGTTTCGTCGGGCAGATGCTGAAACTGCACTTCGGCCGTGTCGGCACCTAGGCCGTACTCGTGGTGCAGCGGGCCGTTCGAGCGCAGCTCGTCGGGCGTGTAGTGCATGAAATCGACGATGCTCAGCGCCGCCAGCAGCTCGATGATATGCGCTTTGTTGCGCTGGCCCTGGCCGCCGGGCTGGTTGTCGTAGGGCGTGTCGGGCGTATCGGCCAGGTAGTACAGCGCGTCGAGGCCCTGCAGGTGGTTCTCGTAGTAACCTAGGGCCGCCTTGGTTTTCGTCAGGAAGTTGTTCGAGTCGATTACCTGGTTGTCCTCGCTCTGCAGCGCGAAGTAGGGCATCACTGTTACGGCGCCGGTAAGGGCATCGCGCAGGTAGCGGGCGTTGCTCAGGCGCGTGTTGGGGTCTTTCAGGTTTTTGAGCAGCAGCGGGAAGCCCGAGGCACCAGTACCGCCGAAGATCGACGAGATGAAGAACACCCGGTCGTCTTGCTGGAAGTTGTCGGCGAAAAAGCGCAGCTCCGGCGACTCCACAATGCGGTTGAGCACCACCGAGCCTACGTTGGGCGAGCCGCGGAAGCCAATGGTGAGCGGGCTTTCGAGGTTATCCTGCGTGAACAAGGCCTCCACCAGCGCCTTCGACTCGACGGGCAAGGCGTTGTACCCTAGGTAGTCGCGGAACGAGCGGTTGATGCCGCCGAAGTCGAACACGAACGTGTCCTTCACCGAGCCGTTCACATCCTGGCTGATCGACGACAAGGTGCTGATGTCGGTCTTGAAGAATCCTTCGTCGCGCGGACCTAGACGCTTGTAGATCTGCTGGTAGGTTTGCAGCATCTGCACCGTGCGGTTCATGTCAGCATTCTGCGCATCCGGGTCGATGATGATGGGTACTACCTGCTGGCAGTTGGGCAGCTCGATACCCGAGGCCAGCAGCATGGTAAGCGAGCGGACCACGCGCGAGCCGGTGCCGCCAATGCCGAAAAGAAAGAGTTTAGCCATGTTGGGAGGTGAGGAGCGGTGGTTTGGACGAAACTCCCCTCCTCAGCTGAGGAGGGGCGCCCGAAGGGCGGGGTGGTTGATAATCGTTGGACGAGTAGCTATAACTAGCTTACTTGCTTTAGCTGTTCAACCACCCCTAGCCCCTCTTCATCCGAGGAGGGGAACTAGTTTCGGTCTTAGAACGGCGTCGTGCTGGCGTTTACCGACAGCTTGCGGAAAACGAGCGAGAACAGGAAGAAGAACAGCCCCGCGTAAATGGCGTTCAGCAGCGCCAACCAATACATATAGGAGTGCTCTACCACGTTCTGGCCGTTTACCTGGGCTATAACGATGATGAAGGCAATTACCGCATTCAGCACCAGCAAAATCGACCAGTGGCTGGGCCGACTAAAGGTGGCCACGCGCATCCAGCGGTTGATAACCAGGTAGAACAGCACCAGCAGCGCCAGCGTGATGCCGAGGTTGAGCAGGCCGATGTTGGGGAAAATAACGTCGCGGTAAACCGGAGTTTCCGAAGGCGGTTGGGGCAAGCCGATTACTTCGTAGAGGGCGCGGAAAAAACCTTTCATGTGAAGGGCTAGAATTAGAGCTAAAGGCTCGGCGTGCCGAAGCCGTTGGGAGAAGGTATTACGATTGTTGCGCCAACCCAAGGCAAGCCCTAGGTCGGCGACGCCTTAGTCGGGCTGCACGGCTAGCGGCACGCGCATAACCTCGGCAGCATTCGTGCCAGTATTGCGGCCCGATAGCAGGCGCTGCAGGCCATCGAGCTGGCGGCTGAGCGCAAACGTCTGAGGTCCAGGGCGCGAATCATCCGTGGTGGTCCATTTTTCTACCCACGCAGGGCGCGTAGCCGGCAAGGCCAACACCAAATCCTGCTTCACGCGGGGCTTGGTCGTTACGCGCACCGTTACAAAATGGGTGTAGTCGGCCTCGGGGCCGCCGCTGCGGCGGGTGGCCTCGGTGGCGCCTTCTACCTTCACCACCTTGGCCTCGGGCATGTTGCCGCGCATCACCAGGTTCTTCTGCAGGTATGCGGGGGTCTGGAACAGTTCGGGCAGTTGGTTTAAGTTGATGCCTACTACAAACTCGGCCGGCTCTTGCGCTGTGGCTTCTTCAATAGCAACCACGCGGCCCGAAGCGCCGGCCTGCTTGCCAGCATCGGCCACAAACCACACGCCCTTGCGGCCGTAGCGGCTCAGCACAGCGCTGGGCACCTCGGCGGCGGGCAGCCCAAAATGCGCTTGCTCGGCTCCTAGGTTCTTCATCAGCGAGGCATCAAACTCGGCCACCAGCTTGCTTGGGCCCAGCACCCACATGTAGTAGGGCACCGGCTCGGGGCAGCAATTGGGCACTTTGCCCACCTTGCCTTTAATGGCCGGGTAGTACGTGCCGCGGAAATCGGACGTGAAACCGTATACCGACACGGCTAAATCGGGGCGGCTGCGGGCCAGCGCATCGGCAATATCGGTGCTGATGTAGGGCACGTCGCCGGCGCGCTCGGGCGAGTAAATGAAGTCGGAGATGATGACGCTCACGGCATTATCGGCTATGTAGCGGTTGGCTACGGTATCGAGAATGGCCGGAATGCTGGTGCTTTTGGCGGGTTCCCGAATGCCGCGGCGCACGGTTTCGCTTAGCGCGCGGTACGAGTCGGCCACGGGGCGGTCGGCAATGCGGTAGTAACTGCGCTGGCTCAAACGCGTATCGCGCTCGAGGGCCGAAAGCCACTCCGATACCTGCTGCTGAAACTGAGTGGTGCGGGCATCGGCGCCGGTGGCAGGCATAAAGCCTTGCATGGAACCCGAAACCTCCAGAAATACGTTTACCCGCTCCAAAGGCGAAGTGGCAGCCGCCGCGGCGCTGGGCTTAGCTGGTTGGGCTGCTGGCGCCTTGGGGCGCGTGGTAGCTGTATCGGCTGCGGCAGTAGGTTGGCCGTTCTCGGTGTTCATGTCTGAACGCGAATAGCAGCCGGCCAACAAGAGCCCAACTACGGGCAGGGTGTGTCGAACAAAAAAAGGGATACGCATCGGCCCGAACATACGCACCTCCGAGTGGTAGTGCAAAGCCACGTACTGCTACAAGGCTTCGGAGGTTGTGCAGGCGAACGTTCGTAGCCGGATAAAATTTTATCGGCTGCGACGCTTAGGCTGCCATTGAGCCTTTTAAAAGCAGTTTTGAGCACCTAGGGTAATTGCCTTTGCTTAGAATTGTTATAAAAACACCTTCTATTAAACAATACCCCGGGGCAGCCGCCTGCGTACAACACCTCCTAGTTGCTTATGCCGAATACCCGCCCCTCCACCAATATGATGTACACCGTTAGTGATTTTGTGTGCGTGCAACACGATTGGTCCATTGGCCTGTTGCGCCACCGCTGGAACGGTGTGGAGCGCTTTGCCGGTCTGAGCCTTTTTCAAAGCGTACACGAATCACTGCTTGATCTGGCCATCAACCACGAGGCTTCATCGTGGCTGATTGAGCTGAGCGCCGCCCCGCTCAACGTGGAGGACCAAATGTGGCTCGAGGGCACCTGGCTGCCCGCTTTGGCCGATACCAAAGTGCGCCGCATTGCCATTGTAGCCGACGACGCCTACAACCTGATGGTGGTAGAGGAGCTGCTGCCCATTAGCAAACGCCTAGTGGGGCGCTCGGTGCAGTTCTTTGCCGATGCCCCCACCGCATTGGAGTGGCTTACCGGCTCGGCCGATGCCGCTACCAACTTGCAGCAAGAGTGGGACGATGCCTTGCAAACCAACCCCAGCCTTACCTAGGCAGCTAGTTCGGGCTTAATCGCCCGTGGCCGTGTAGTCAATTTCGGTGTTGTCGCCGATGTTCAGGCTGTGGTTCAACCCCCGGAACGACGCATCGGAGCCTACAATGCAGTTGTGCATTACGGCCGTACGCAGCTCGCTGTACGCCCCAATGATGCTGTTGCGCAGGATGGTATCCTCAATAATCGTCCGTTCGCCAATGGCCACATTGGGTCCGATGATGCTGTTGCTGATGTGGCAGTCGCGGGCAATGCTCACGGGCGGAATGATTACCGTATTCGGGAATGAGTGCTCCTCCGAGGCCTGCAGAAATGCAGGCCTGTTTAGTAACCGGGCATTGGCCTCGAGCAGCGTATCCTTGCGGCCGCAGTCAAACCAGCTTTCCACACTCCAGGTAGTCATCTCGGCGCCTTGCTCAATCATGAGCATCAGCGCATCGGTAAGGTAAAACTCGTTGTGGGTGCGGCGGTCTTCCTCGATGATGCGCTCCAGAGCCGAAGCCAGCCAAGCCGGGTTTTCGATGCGGTACAGGCCTACCAGCGCAAAGTTGGATTTGGGAATGCGCGGCTTTTCCACGGCCTTGGTTACGCGGCCGTTGACGCCGATTTCGACCACCCCAAACGACGAAGGCGTTTTCACTTCCTTCACGGCCAGCACCGTACCGGGTCCGTCGATGATCTTCTGCAGATCAACGTCGACGATGGTGTCGCCTAGCTGAATCAGGATGGGCTCTTGCTCGTGCCGGAAGGATTCGCGGGCCAGCCACAGCGCGTGCCCAATGCCCTCGCGCGGCTCCTGCACCACAAATTCGGCGCGCAGGTGCGGGTAGCAGCGGCGCACGTAGCGCTCCACCTTTTCGCCTAGGTAGCCTACCACAAACACAAAGTCCTGGATGCCCACGGCCACCAGCCGATCGATGATGTGCCCCAGGATGGGCGTACCCGCTACCGGCACCAACGACTTGGGCTGGGTGTGGGTGTGCGGCCGCAGGCGCGACCCAATGCCCGCAACGGGGATGATGGCCTTCATAGGTTACAACAGATTGTGAGGGGGTGCAAAATACGGATTCGCAGTCGTTGCGGGCACTATATAACCGCTCTGCTATGAATCCGTACTTTGCAACGCCAGCTCGGCTATACAACCGCGGCTGCGCGAGTTCGTTCGACTGAAATATCTCCTCACTCTCTCCTTCACACTCACATGAAACGCCTACTTCTTTATTTCGCAGGCTTGGTAGTACTGCTTTCGCAGTCGTCGTGCGGCTACAACTCCATGGTAGAGCTCGATCAGAAAGTACAGGCCCAGTGGGCCAACGTGCAAAACAGCTACCAACGCCGCGCCGACCTGATTCCGAACCTGGTGAACACCGTAAAAGGCGCCGCTAAGTTTGAGCAGCAAACCCTTACGCAGGTAGTGGAAGCCCGCGCCAAAGCCACTAGCGTGCAGCTGCGCGCCGATCAGCTCACGCCCGAAAACCTAAAGCAGTTCCAGGAGGCCCAAGGCCAACTCAGCGCCGGCCTAGGTAGGCTGCTGGCCGTAGCCGAAAACTACCCCGATCTGAAAGCCAACGCCAACTTCCAGGAGTTGCAGGCCCAGATTGAGGGCACCGAAAACCGCATCAACGTGGAGCGGCAGAAGTTTAACGACGCCACCAACCAGTACAACACGTACATCCGCTCCTTCCCCAACAACCTGTTTGCGGGCGTATTTGGCTTCCAGCAGAAACCCTACTTCGAGGCCGACGCCGCTGCGCAGAAAGCCCCGACGGTCAATTTTGAGTAATGCTGGTTGTTAGTTGACGGTATTGGGTGCCATTGCTACTTTTTGGCTTGGTCCCGCTACCCGCCTACTCCTACCCGACCTACTTTCTACTTATGTATTCCCCCATCACGCCACAACAAGAGGCTGCGCTCGTCGAGGCCATCCGAAAGGCCGAACTGGCTACGTCGGGCGAAATTCGGGTGCACCTCGAAGAAGAATGCCCCACGCCCGAGCCCATGGACCGCGCCGCGCAGGTATTTGGGCAGTTGGGTATGCACCGCACGGCCCAGCGCAACGGCGTGCTGTTTTACGTGGCGTGGGCCTCGCGGCAGTTTGCCGTTATCGGCGATGCGGGCATCAATGCGGCCGTGCCCGACGATTTTTGGGAGCGTACCAAGGAGGTGGTGCTGAGCTATTTCCGCCGGCAACAGTACGTGCAAGGCCTGGAGCAAGGCATTCAGCTCGCCGGCGAGCAGTTGCGCCACTACTTTCCGCACAATGCGGCTACCGATCAAAACGAGCTGGATAACTCCATTTCGTTTGGTAGCCCTCCGAAACCACCGCGCTCATGACCACCCATGTGCTTTCCAAGGTTTGGCTGCGTACTTATGGGCTGCTGCTGTGCTTACTGCTAGCTACCGCGGCCCTAGGGCAAAGCATACCACAGCGGCCCACTCCGCCCAGGCTTGTTAACGATTTAGCCGGCCTGCTCTCACCCGCCGAAGAACAGGCGCTGGAGCAGAAGCTGCTCAACTACAACGACACCACCTCCTCGCAGTTTGCCATTGTAACGGTACCTAGCCTCGAGGGCGCCGAAATAGCCGACTACGGCCAGAAGCTGTTTGAAAGCTGGGGCATTGGGCAGGAGCAGAAAAACAATGGCCTACTGATTTTGGTGGCGCAGCAGGAGCGCAAAGTCACCATTCGTACGGGTTACGGCCTCGAGGGCGCCGTGCCCGATGCCTTGGCCAAGCGCATCATCAGCAACGTAATTGTGCCCGCTTTTAAAGCCGAGCGCTACTACGATGGCCTCGACGGCGCCGTAGACCGCCTGATTGCCCTGGCCGCCGGCGAGTACCAAGCTGAGCCCCGCCCCACTGCCGACTACTCCGATGACAGCGGCAGCGGCTGGCTGTTTTGGGTGGTTATCGGCGTACTGATACTCATCTTCCTGATGCGCAGCCGAGGCGGTGGCGGTGGCGGAGGTGGCGGTTACCGACGCAGCCGCGGTTGGGGCGGTGGCTTTTTTCCGCCCGTCATCATTGGCGGCGGAGGCGGGTTTGGCGGCGGCTTCGGTGGCGGTGGTTTTGGTGGCGGCGGAGGCGGCGGTTTCGGCGGCTTTGGCGGCGGCTCCTCGGGCGGCGGCGGTGCCTCCGGCGAGTGGTAGAACTGCTAATACTCTTGTATTCTGAAAACGCGAAGGAGCCGGTAGCACCATGCTGCCGGCTCCTTCGCGTTTGGAGGCTACGCTAATACCTAGGAACACCTAATGGTCGCTCTGCACGCCGGCTTTTATGGCGACAGGCAAGTGGTTTTCGCGTGGCGGAATGGGGCACGAGTAATCGGGGCTGTAGGCGCAGAACGGGTTGTAGGCCCGGTTGAAATCGAGCCACACGGTGTTGCCCTTAGGTATGCGCAAATCGAGGTAGCGGCCACCGCCGTACGAGCCGTGCCCGTTAGTGAGGTCGGTAAAGGGCACGAACAAGTAATCCTCGTAGCCGGGCTGCTTCAGCAGGTCGAGGCTTTGGTACACGTTTAGGCGCATGGCTTTTCCCTGCAGCGCAAAGTGCAACTCGCCAAACTTGCGGTACATGGGCCGCCGCATGGTGCTGGTGGGCATGGCAAACGGCGCCGAGGTAGAGTCGCGCACCAACCGGGCCTCCACGTAGTAGTTGTAGTCGACGGGGTAAAAAGGCAGCCCCGAAAAGGTGCGCCGCTGAGCCGCCGGCAGTGGCGAGCGGGTAGAATCGCGGTACTCGGCATTGAGCTCCTGCTGATGCGCCGCAACGGTCTGCACATGCGCTGCGGCAGTAAGCTTGCCACTAACTGCTGGGTGCTGCTGGGCTAAGCCGGGCAAAGCACCTAGGGCGGCCCCAACCACGGCCAAACGAAAAACGCGAGTATTCATGCCGCAAGTTAGCTCCTGAGCTAGGCACGGCAGCGAGGCTACCTAGGGGCTACTCTTCGGCCGTGTTGGGTGCTTCGGCTGGCTCCTCGCCCACTTGCTTGTATACCGGCAGCTCGTAAAAAGGCCGCAGCAGCTGAATCACGTCCAAGGCATCGGCCACGGCCTCGTGGGCCACGGTGTTGTCGTCGAACTTAGCGCGGGCCTTGCAAATGCTCATGGTGGGCAGGCGCGTGTCTTTGCGCCAGTTCAGGTAAAACGCGGCCGGGTCGAGCGTCGCGGGCTCGGCGCGCACCAGCTTGCCCCAACCCGGCAGTTGCTTCAGAAATGGCAAATCGAAGGAGGCAATGTTTTTGCCGGCCAGCGTAACCACTACGCGGCCGTTTTCTTCGGCCTTAAAGCCCTGCTCCAGCAGAAAGCTTTGTAGCTGCGACACCAGCTCATCGGGCGTGCACAGCTCGGCGTTCGGCCCTTTGCGCGCCAGCTCTTCTAGCAACCTAGCATTAAGTGCCAACGCACCAGCCGTGCCAACATACTCGGGGTGGCGCACCACTCGCCTAAAGGTGGGCAGCTCCGGCAGCGGCCGCACACGCTTGGTGTCCTCCACTACAGCAGCCAACTCCAGAATCTGGTGCCGCTGCGGGTCGCCGCCGGTGGTTTCGAGGTCGAGAGAGACGTAGCGCATAAGGCTTTAGCTTACGTGGCTACCTAGGTGCACGTTGGTGTTTAACGGCTGACAGCTATCAGTAAACTTACTTACCAAGTAAAGCAGCCAGCTAATTAGTAAAGTTGTTTACAACACAATCTGGCTGCCTGACGCTCTTCCTATTCTCACCCTGCGCGGCTTGCTTACCACACACCTAGGGCTACAAAGCACGTACACTTGTTCTATTGCCTATCATCCGAGCCCAACCAGGGCCGAAAGCTACGCCAAAGTAGTCGTTGCTTTGCCTGGGCTGCCGCTTGCTTCTTGCTTAGTTTCGCACCATGACCGACGCCGCTCCCAAGAAACTCTTCCTGCTCGACGCCTTTGCGCTTATCTACCGCTCGCACTTTGCGTTCAGCAAGAGTCCGCGCATCAACTCCAAAGGCCTGAATACCGGCGCTATCCTAGGTTTCACCAACACACTGGTGGAGGTGCTCCAGAAGGAAAAGCCCACCCACATCGGCGTAGCCTTCGATGCGGCCAAGAAAACCTTCCGCCACGAGTCGTTTGCCGACTACAAAGCCCACCGCCAAGCCATGCCCGAAGACATTGGCGTGGCCATTCCTTATATAAAGCAAATCATTCAGGCCTTTCGCATTCCCATCCTCATTATGGATGGCTACGAGGCCGACGACGTGATTGGTACGCTGGCCTGCAAAGCCGAGAAAGAAGGTTTCGAGGTGTTCATGATGACGCCTGACAAGGACTACTGCCAGCTTGTAACGGAGCACATCAAGCAGTACCGCCCGGCCTTTATGGGCAATGCCGCCGAGGTGCTCGATGTGGAGCGCGTAAAGGAGAAATTCGGCGTGGAGCGCGTGGAGCAGGTTATCGACATCCTGGGTCTGCAGGGCGACGCCGTCGACAACATCCCGGGCATTCCGGGCATTGGCGAGAAAACCGCTAAAGCGCTGATTCAGCAGTTCGGCTCGGTTGAAAACCTGATTGCCAACACGGATAAGCTGAAAGGCAAGCAGCGCGAAAACGTAGAAACCTACGCGCAGCAAGGGCTGATGTCGAAGGAGCTGGCTACCATTCATACCTCCGTACCCATTGAGTTCAATGCCGAAGAGCTGGTGGTGGAGCGCCCCGACGAGCAAGCCTTGTCGTCGTTGTTCGATGAGCTGGAGTTCCGGCAATTGGCCGCGCGCATCCTCAGCAATGCCGGCGCGGGCGGCGGCGTAACCACCGGCGGTACACGCGGCGCGCGGCGGCCCAAAGTTGCCGCCGCGGCGCCCGGCCTGTTCGATGCCCCTGATGCGGAGCTGCTGAAGCGCGTAGCCGAAGGTGCCGACATCGACGAAATTGACCTTGAGGCGCCCGCGCACCTAGGTGCCCGCCGCACCATCGACGACGTCGACCACTCCTACCACTTAGTGGATACACCCGGCGCGCGCCGTAGCTTGCTGCAGTTCTTGCTGAAGCAAAAAGAAGTCAGCTTCGATACCGAAACCACTGGCCTCGATACCATGACGGCTCGGCTGGTGGGCCTCTCCTTCTGCTGGCGCGTGGGCGAGGCCTACTACGTGCCCGTGCCCTCCGACGACCACGATGCTGCTCAGCAGGTTTTAGATGAGTTCCGCCCCTTCTTCGAGGCCGAAACCATCACCAAGATCGGCCAGAATATCAAGTACGACTTGCTGATCCTGAAGCACTACAATGCGGAGGTAAAAGGACCGCTGTTCGATACGATGCTGGCGCACTACCTGCTTGAGCCCGACATGCGCCACGGCATGGATGTGCTGGCCGAAACGTACCTGCACTACACGCCCATCAGCATTCTGGAGCTTATCGGCCCTAAGGGGAAGAATCAGAAGACCATGGCGCAGGTGCCGCCGGCCGAAGTGAAAGACTACGCCTGCGAAGACGCCGACGTGACGCTGCAGCTCAAGCACGTGTTTGAGCCCAAGCTGCGCGAGCAAGGCCTGCTGCCCCTGCTTACCGATGTGGAGAACCCGCTGGTGCGCGTGCTGGCCAATGTGGAGTACGAAGGCGTGCGCATCGATGCCTCGGCCCTGGCCGACTACTCGGGCCAGCTGCAGGGCTACATCAAGGAGGTTGAAGAACAAATCTTTAAGGTAGCCGGCGAGCCGTTCAACATTGGTTCGCCCAAGCAGCTGGGCGAGGTGCTGTTTGATAAGCTGCAGATTGGCGGCAAACCCAAGAAAACCAAAACCGGCCAGTACGCCACCGGCGAGGAAGTACTAAGCGTGCTGGCGGCCGACCACCCCATTGCAGCGCTTATTTTGGAGCACCGCCAGCTTACCAAGCTCAAGAGCACCTACGTAGATGCGCTGCCGCAGCTCGTTTGCGAAATGGATGGCCGCATTCATACCTCGTTCAACCAGGCCGTAACGGCCACAGGGCGCCTCTCGAGCACCAATCCCAACTTGCAGAACATTCCGATCCGGACAGAGAAGGGCCGCGAAATCCGCCGGGCCTTTGTACCGCGCGACCAGGACCACGTACTCGTTGCCGCCGACTACTCGCAGATTGAGCTGCGCATCATGGCCTCCTTCTCGCAAGACCCCACCATGATCGAATCATTCCGCAAGGGCCTGGACATTCATACCAGCACGGCGAGCAAAATCTTCAAAGTACCGCTCGATCAGGTTGACTCTGACATGCGCCGCAAGGCCAAAACGGCCAACTTTGGCATTATCTACGGCATTTCGGCCTTTGGCCTGGCGCAGCGCCTGAGCATTCCGCGCAAGGAAGCCCAGGACCTGATTGAGGCGTACTTTCAGGAATTTCCGGCCGTGAAGCAGTACATGGACGCCAGCATTCAAAAGGCCCGCGACCTGGAGTACGCCGAAACCCTCCTAGGTCGACGCCGCTACCTGCGCGACATCAACTCGCGCAACGCCACGCTGCGCGGCTACACCGAGCGCAACGCCATCAACGCGCCCATCCAAGGCACAGCGGCCGACATCATTAAGGTGGCTATGATCCACATCAACGACTGGATTCAGCAGGAGAAGCTCGGCACGCGCATGATCCTGCAGGTACATGACGAATTGGTGTTCGACGCGCCCAAAGAGGAAGTGGAATTCATTCAGCCGCATATCAAGCGCCTGATGGTTGATGCCTTGCCCATGCAAGTGCCCTTGGAGGTAGAAGTTGGCACCGGCACCAACTGGTTGCAGGCGCACTAAACCCTAGGTGTAATCATGAAAACGGCCCGCCGCTTGCTTGCGCAGGTAGCGGGCCGTTCGCATTGGTAAGTGGCCTACGAATCTGTGTATTCCGCTTCGACGAAATAGACGGTTACAGAAGCAGTATGCGGTTAGAAAGCCGTAAACGTAAGCTCTTGGGTGCCACCACCGCTTTGGTTATTCTTCAGCCTCAGTGTAGAGGCAGTAAGTTCCAGAATTTCGGAGTTGACGCTCCAGCCAGCACTTGGGTCGGAGGTTACCAGCTTGGTTTCGTCGGAACTGAAGTTCCAATTGATAACATAGCTCTGTGCTTGGCTTGACGAACACTTAAAAGCACCGGCATTCAGCTCCGCCTTGTTATTGGTGGAGTACTTGTAGTAATCGTCTTTGGCGCAATCAGGCAAGGAAGGATAAACATCCACAGTGGTTGTCTGCCCATTACTCGTACGCTTGTCAGCCGTGAGTCGCCAGTTTTTCGCGGTTAGCAACTCTGTTTTAGACATCGGCTTTTCATCTTCTTTTTTGCAAGCCACTAAGGCAAGTGCCAAGACACAGAAAATGGGTAGAATCTTCATCAAGAATTAGTGTTTTAGTTCTTACAATTTGCTTAGGTCAAGCTCAACATTAATGTCATTTATCAGCTGACACTCAGTGTTAGCTCTTGTATTTGCTTAGTCACCAAAATAAAACCCGAGCCACCTAGGTGGCTCGGGTTTCGCAGTACAGAGGAAGCCTACTGCTTGGCGTAGGTGTAAGTAAATGTGTAATCCACACCGTTGTTGCGTTGGGTAGTTTTCAACTGCATTAACGAGTTGGTTAGCTCCTCTACCGAGTAATCGTCGGTTGTTGATTTGCCCTGACGTACCAAATACAGCTGTTTTTGGTCGCTGCTAAACGACCATGTACCGGTTTTGCTGGCTACATCGCCCGTGCACATAGAGGGGCCGCTCAATTCCTTCAGCACGCTAGGTGTTTCGAAACGCAGCAGGTCGTCTTTGCGGCACGAGGGATATTGCGCGTACACGTCGCGAATGGTGCCGCCGTTGCCATCCGGAATGCCGGGCGTTACCGAGGCAGCCGTCATCTTCCAATCCTTGCCCGTTAAGAGGTCGGTTTTGTTGGGTAGCTCCGCGTCATCTTCGCAAGCCGTAAAGGTGCAACCAGCAACCAGTAAAGTAGAGTAGTAAAGAAGTCGAGCTTTTTTCATGTGCAACGGGTAAGGCCAATTAAGCGCATACAAGTATAAGCGTAGTTAAGGCCTGTTAATGCTCGACAAGCTCAACTATTGCAGCACTTAAGCAGGTTTTGTAACACGAAAAACCACTCTACCAACGAACATCTTTGCCGGTGCCGCTGTATCTGATTCGCTTATGAACCATACCGTTGCTGATAGCAGCTTTGATGTAGTAGTGGTGGGCGCTGGCCCCGTGGGCTTGGCATGCGCTATCGAAACCCAACGCCTAGGCCTACGCACTTGCGTAGTGGATAAAGGCGCGCTCGTAAACTCGGTGGTGGGCTACCCCACCAACATGGAGTTCTTTTCGACGCCTGAGTTACTTGAAATTGGCGGCCACCCCTTTGTAACGGGCAACTATAAGCCCTTGCGCGAAGAAGCCCTTGATTACTACCGTCGGGTGGCCGAAACCGAGCGCCTGACGCTGCGCCTCTACGAGCGTGTGCTGCGCCTCGAGGGCGAGGCTGGAAACTTTACGCTGCACACCGAACGCGGGCACTTGCAAGCCAGCCGGGTGATAGTTGCCACTGGCTTCTTCGACGTTCCTAATCGGCTCAGCGTGCCAGGAGCCGATTTGCCGCACGTGAGCTATTACTACAAAGAGCCTTACGCCCACGCAGGCCAGCGGGTGGTGGTGATTGGAGCTAAAAACTCGGCCGCCAAAGCAGCGTTGGCGCTTACCCGCTCCGGGGCAAAGGCAACTATGGTGGTGCGCGGCAGCGAAATCTCGCCGTCGGTGAAGTACTGGCTGCGCCCCGATTTGCTTAACCGCATTGCCGAAGGACGAATTGGCTGCTACTACAATACCACGGTGCTGGCCATCAGGCCCGGCGAGGTGGATGTGCTTACGCCCGAAGGCTCCCAAACCCTCGCCGCCGACTTTGTGTACGCCCTTACTGGCTACCGCCCGGATTATGCCCTGCTCGAGGCGCTAGGTGTAAGCACCCAAGGCGACGCTGCCTGCACTCCCACCCACAACGAAGAAACTTTCGAAACGAACCGCGCCGGGGTGTACTTGGCTGGTACCGTATGCGGTGGGCTTAATACCAGCCGATGGTTTATCGAAAATGGCCGCTACCATGCGCAAATAATTGCCCGCCACATGGCTGCGCAAGTACAGCCTGTTGCCTTCCTGCCCTAGGTACTTATACTCCCTTCAGCACGCACGGCCCCTGTTCCGCATAAGAACAGGGGCCGTGCGTGCTGAAGGGGCGCTTGTCAGTCGGTTAGCGTTTGCTAAACGTGTACGTGATGGTGTACGATGCACCGCCGGATGTACCCGTTTCGGTTAGGCGCATGGTGTTGTCGCTGATTTCCTCAATGTTATAAGTGTTCGGCGCCTGGTTGCCCAGCTTCAGCGTGAGGGTGCTTTCGTTGTTGCCGAACGACCACGTGCCGGGGAATGATTGGGGGCCGTTGGGGTTACACTTGATGTTGCTCTCGTTCAGCGTGTACGAGTCGGGCTTGGCAAACTGCAGCAAGTCATCCTGGTCGCAGGGGTCCATTTCGGCGTACAAATCCGTGATAACGCGCCCGCTGTTGGTGCGCATGGCGGGGTTTACGGTTTGGGCCGTCATCATCCAGCTCTTGTCGGTTAGCAGCTCAGTTTTGGTTTTGGGCTTTGCCTCGTCTTTGTCCTTGTCCTTTTTGCAGGCGGAAAGCAGGGAGGCGGCACCTAGGGCCAGGTACAGGGGGAAGCGCAGGGTTTTCATAGCGGTTGTATTGAGTGGTCGTGAATTATGATGCAATTCTACCCCCTAAGACCGCTACAAACAGAATTTTAACCAGACACGATTGTGCTATACTTGATGCATTGGGCGCTGGCTATTAAAAAAATTAGAAGCCGGCGCATCACATAGTCATGTACCCCCAGCCAAGTTTTACTGCTGCCTTACCCTAACCCGGTGCACAAAAAAACGGCTCCTCCTAAAGCTGGGAGAAGCCGTTTTGCTTTACGTAGCCCAGCTACCTAGGGGATACGCACGCCACGGTAGGCGCTTGCATCCACGAAAGGAATAGACGAACCGTACTTCTGGTTGATTACTCGAATCATTTCGTTGGCAACTACTGCGTAGCCACGGGGCGTGGGGTGCACGCCATCGAGCGAGAATAGGTTGCCCGAAATAAAGCTAGCCGAGTTTACCTGGCCGTTGGTTGCGAAACCACCCGTTGCCACACCGTTGAAGAAGCTGTTGGCGTCGAAGATGGCCAAGTCCTTCTGGTTGGCTTTGGTCGTTAGGTCAGCGTTGAAGTTAGTGGTAGCGGTGCGCACGTTCGTTTGCTCTGTACCATCGAGCACCAGCGTGCTCGGGAAGGGGTTTTCCGTGGACTGACCGAACGCCTTCGTGGTATCAACTTGCAATGCCAGCAGGAACACCGTCAGGTTTGGAACGGTAGGCGGCAACGACGGCCGAGCCTGCTGGTAGAAATCGCGCCAGTACTTACCGCTGGGGCGGCCGTACAAGCTTAGGTAAGGCGATGCCGTAAGCGTGAGCAACAGGTTGCCATTGCCCGAAGCATCGCGAATGTTAGCGATGGTATTGTTGGTTACACGCGTATTAGGCTGGCCGGGAGCCAAAATTCCTGTGGTGTACACAAACGGAGCAGCCGTAGGCACGTTGGCCTGGGCCAGCGTAGTACGGAACGTAGGACCAACCGTAGTGAAGAACGGAATGTTTGCTACGTCCGGGATCAGAGCTACAACACCCTTAGCACCATTGGCTGTGAGGGCATCAATAGCACTGTTAGCATTGTTAGTGAAGGTAGTGCGCGCCGTAATGGAGTTAGCCGCACCACCAGCAGTAGCGTAGCCCAGCACGTCGTTGTTACCCAACCAGAATGTGAAGAACGTGGGGTTGGACGCGCTGATGCGTTGCAAGTAGGTTTGGGTAGGCGTATTGTCCGGCGTAATACGTTCGAAGAACGGGTTGCCCTGCGTGCTGCCGTAACCTGCCGTGGTGATATCCGACATGCGGATACCCGGTACCCCTAGGTTGTTAATGGGCTCAAGGTACTTGGTATATGGCGGCGAGGCAGGTGCACTTGCATTGCGGCCCGCGTTGCCCGCTACTTGCGCCGTGATGGGCGCGCCTTGTGCCGTGAAGCCAGCTAGGCGCAGGTAACCCGAACCATTGGCCTGAGCCTCGGTAAACAGCGGCTGCGTGAATTCGCCGCCGCCTACGCGCCTAAACTGCTGGGCCAGCAGGGCAGGGTACGAGTTGAGTTGCCCTTCGCGGTACAGTCCGTTGTCCTGGAAACCGGCCGTGAGCGAGTTACCAACGGCGATGTAGCGGGAGAAATCGGCCGAACCGGCACTTGCCTTGGGCTCGTCGAGCTCAGGCTGGCAGCTGCCGAGCGCCAAGCCGAGCAAAGCCAGCGCCGGAGCTCCTTTTTTCAGAAACGTATACATGGTGAGGAGTGGCAATGCAAGTGATTAGAAGTTGTAGTTCAGCCCAAAGCCCGGTACCACAGCAATGGTTTTGTAGGTACCAGCTACCCGGTCGTTAGCCACGCCGTTGTTCAGCAGGTCTTCCTGGGTTTGGCTGCGCTTGGCAATGTTCACGTACTGCGCCGATACATCAATGCCGAAACGCTCGCCGAATTTGTAGCTCACGCCGGCGGTAGCCGTCAGGCGGTCGTTATCCGGGGTCTCGGGCGTTACAAAACCGTCCTTCACGGGCGTTTGGTCGTAGGCACCACCGAGGCGTACCGTCAGGCCGTCAGTAACTTGGTATTGCCCACCTAGGCGGAACGTAAGCGCATCTTGGTATTCACGGCGCGAGCGAGAAACCGTTTGGCCGTTAATGGGCGCGTCGAAGTTGAACACCAGCTCTTGATAACGGCTCCAGGTAGCGTAATTCACGTCGAAGCCTAGGGTCAGCTTTTCGGTGGGCATTACGCCAAAGCCGATGGTGGTAGTAGCGGGCAGCGGCAGCGTTACATCGAACTTGCGGGCTGCAAAGCGGTCGGCCAGCGACGATACCACGCCGTTAATTATTACATCGCCGCCAGTAACTACGGCGTCCATTTTGGAGCGGTGGCTGATGCCGAGGCTAAACTTGTCGGAAGGTTTGAAGAACACGCCCGCGTTCCAGCCCAGTTTGGTATCGGAGCTTCCATCGAGCTCAATGCTCCCTTGGGCGGGGTCCTGAATGTCGCGCTGCAGGTTTACCGAGCCCGAAGCAAATACCACCAGGCCAGCCCCGATGCTCAGCTGATCGGTAACGGCGTAGCTAACGGTGGGCTGCACAAAAATCGATTTCAGATCGATGCTGGTGAGGGCGGTGCGGCCTTCCCAGTTATCGGCGTAATCGAGGCGCGAGCCAAAGGGCGTGTACACGCCAATGCCTGCTTTCCATTTGCCTTCGGCCGGTCCAAAACCAGCGTAGAAGTTGAAAGGGGTACTCACGGTGTTATCGAGCTGCCGCTCGGCACCACCGTACTGCGCCCGAAATGCCTGCCGTGCCAGCGTAGCATTTACGCCGATTTGCACGCCCCGCTCGCGCACCATAGCCAGCGCGCCGGGGTTGTAGAACATAGCGGCCTGATCGAGCGCGAGGCCCGTACCTACGCCACCCATGCCGTTGTTTTTCTGCCCGGCCAGCGTCAGCTGGAACCCGCCCGCCTGCGCGGCCGTGGTGCCCAGCAAGGCTCCGCCGGCGAATAGTAGATGTTTTAGGTTCATACCCAAAGGAAAAGGGAAAAAGGGTTGTGGGAGCTAAATGTATGGGGTTGTAAGCATCCGACAATGCGGCATGCCGACTATTTGAGGCACCTTATAAAGCCAATATTAGAAGGATTATTCAACTAAGGAATAGACCTGTGCTATGGCGCCCCTGTTATTCAGCGCGTCGCGTTCAGGATACCTGCCCTTCGGCAGTGGCTAACTGCAGTATTCGCCGCGTGCGCAGGTCGAAGCGCTGCCCGGCCACCATCAGGTGTACACGCAAGTTTTGCCCCCCTACCGACTCGCCCCGGCCCACTCGCCCCAGGTTATCGTTGCGCACTTCGTTGCCATCGATAATGGTAACCACGCCGTCGCCGAACACCTCCATTTCGCGGCCGTGGCGGATGATGATGCCCGTTTGCTCGGCTAGGCCGATGCCTAGGGTGTTGGGGTGCTTGAGAACGGCATGCGAAAGGCGGTTGAAGCGCCCGCGCTCCACAAAGTGCTGATCGATGTAGACGTAGGAAATCAGTCCCAATCCGCGCGCCATTTCAATGCCGCCCTTGGTGAGCGAACGGTAGCCGTAGCCCGATACAATCATGTACGCCGGCATTACGGAAGCCCCGGCGCTAGTGCCCGATACAATGAAGTTGGGGTCGGTGTGGTACCGTTCGCAGAGCAGGTCCACAGCCGGGGTATCGAGCCAGTAGTCGGTAATGTTCTCCTGGTCGCCGCCTGTAAAGAACACGGCCCCGGCCTGCGCAAGCCGGCGCAGCGTAGCCGGGCTAGAGGCTGAGTGCTTGGCATCGATGCGCAGGTGGCGCACGTTGGTGCAGCCCATTTCGTTGAGCGCCTGCACGTAAGCCTTGCCCGTTTTTATGGGGTAGCGCGGCACGGCCGAGGTTATTACCTCCACGGGCGTATCGGGTGTGGGCACCAACTGGCTGATGAGGTCTAGGAGCGGGTCATCGTTGCCACCACCTAGGGCGATAAGCGTACCGCGCGGAATCGTAGGGTTGGGCATACCGGATGAGCAAAAAGTGCACGGAAGGATAAGGACGCTAGGCCTCTGCCTACGTAGCGCCGCCGAAAAAGCTACGAATCGGCTTGATAACCTCGGCCATTATGCCGCGTAAAGTGGGCTTGTGCCTTGGGCGTGTAGCGCAGCCCACCGGGCGAAGTTTTGCGGCGCCTCAGGCCAAAGCAATACCAGCAACTAGCGGGCATCAGCTACAGCTTGCAACTTCCTGAAAATAAATCTTCAGCGAAGGCCGCCCATCCTGCCACACCTGCTTAACCGTAGTGGGCCAAACACCCAGAAATTTTATTGCAAGCAGAACCGTTTTGGGGAAGGATTTTTGCGCCCCTTCGGGTACTTTTGCGCGCCCTTTCACCTAACCCCGTTTTGCCTAGCGAAACACCTCTTTTGCCGCCGCGTCATGACTACCGAACAGCAACTGGCCCTTGAACAAATTCCGGACCTGCTCGAACAGCGGGAATTTCTACGGCTTAAGAAGTTGCTCCGAAGTCTTGACACCCCGGAGCTGGTAGACCTTATCGAGGCACAAGAGGAACGGGAACAACTCATCATTTTTCGGCTGCTGCCGCTGAAGCACGCCACCGAAGTATTCGAGTTTCTGGACTTGGAAGTGCAGCGTCACTTCCTCGAAAGCCTTTCGCAGGAGAAAATTGCCGACATCCTGAACGAGATGTCGCCCGACGACCGCACGGCGCTGCTCGAGTTTCTGCCCGACGACCTGGTACGCGAGCTGATTCAGACGCTGTCGGAGAAAGAGCGCCGCGTAACCCTGGAGCTGCTGGGCTACCCCGAGTACTCCGTGGGGCGCCTGATGACGCCCGATTACATTGCCGTGCGTGAGGACTGGACGGTGGACCACGTGTTCGAGTACATTCGGGAGCACGGCCGCGGCTCCGAAACCGTAAGCGTGGTGTTTGTGGTAGATGAGCGCGGCGTGCTCATCGACGACATTCGCATCCGGGAGTTTCTGTTTGCACAACCCGCCCAGCGCGTAAGCGAGCTAATGGACCGCCGCTTTGTGCGCCTACAGGCCATGCAAGACCAGGAAGAGGCCATTGAGGTGTTCCGCAAAAACGACCGCACCGCCCTGCCCGTGGTAAACGAAGACGGCGTGTTGTTCGGCATCGTAACCATCGACGACATCCTGGCCATCCGGGAAGAAGAGGACACCGAGGACATTCAGAAGCTGGGTGGTTCGGAAGCCCTCGATGAGCCGTATCTGGCTACGTCGGTGGGCCAAATGGTGAAGAAGCGTGCCGGCTGGCTGGTGCTGCTGCTCCTGGGCGAAATGCTCACGGCCTCGGCCATGCACCACTTCGAAGATGAAATTCAGCGCGCCGTAGTACTGGCGTCGTTTGTGCCGCTGATTATCAGCTCGGGCGGCAACTCCGGCTCGCAGGCCGTTACGTTGGTAATCCGGGCCTTGTCGTTGGGCGAGATTAGCCTCTCCGACTGGTGGTTGATTATGCGCCGCGAAGTGCTTTCGGGCTTGATTCTGGGCGCTATTCTGGGGTTGGTAGGCTTTCTGCGCATTGCGGTGTGGGCTACCATGTTCAACGAATACGGGCCTTACTGGAAGCTGGTGGGCACCACGGTGGCTTTCTCGCTGATGGGCATTGTGTTGTGGGGCACCCTGGCCGGCTCCATGCTGCCGCTGCTACTCAAGCGCCTAGGGCTCGACCCAGCCACCTCGTCTGCGCCGTTTGTGGCCACCTTAGTCGATGTTACGGGGCTAATCATTTACTTCTCGTTGGCATCGGCTATCCTGAGCGGCACGCTGCTCTAACAGCAAGCAAATAACGGCATGACACCTACGCAGCAGGCGCGCATTCGGCAACACGGGCTGCGCGCCTGCTGCTTTGCTTTGCTTATTGCCCTGCTGAGCGGCTGTGCCGTAGTAGGCCGCGTAGATGAGCTGCCCGATGGCCGCTACCGGGTGCTGCGCAGCAAGGTACCCGCCTTAAGCGCCGAGCAACAACCGCTGTACATACGCCAAGCTTCCGACACTTTGCTGCTGGCCCTTAGCGACACTACGCCCACTACGCAAGCCGTGGTGCTGCCCGCCGGCCAACACAGCACGTTGCTTTCGAGCCGGCTGGATGTGGATGTATTCACGCTGCCCTTTAAAATACGGCCGGCGCGCAGCATAATGCCGGTGCAGCTCAATACCAGCTTCAATGCGGCCTTATACCTAGGGCGCCGGCTCGATTTGTACCACCTGCACTCGCCTCGGCAACGCAAAAAGCGCCCCCCAATCGTGCGCGACACCGGGTTGGGCTACGGGGCGTTTGTGGGCCTGGGCGCGGCCGTTATCAACCCCGACGTAACCAACCAGCAAACGCGTGTGGCAGAGTACGAAGGCATGGTAGCCCACGCGGGTGCAGCCTTCATCTACGATGCGCGCGTGTTCAACATTGGCCTGGCCCTAGGTGCCGACCACCTGTTTGGCCCCGATGGGCGCCATTGGATTTACCAGCACAAGCCTTGGGTGGGTGTGCTGTTTGGGTTGGATCTGAATTAAGGTCGGGCAGTTACGCGGTGGCTATTGCGCTCCGAGTTGCGGCCCTAGCTCCTCGGCCAACGCGCGGGTGCCGGCTTGTGCATCGAACAGCTTGCGGTACAGTTCCTTGGCCGGACAAATCAACTGAATCATTGGGCCGTAGTTCACCTCAAACAGCATAGGCTGAATGAGGTAGCCGAAAGCCTGAATCTGAAACCCGGCTTTGAGCTTGGGCACCAGCACGGCGTTGTTATCGGCCCGATGCAGACTGGTGATGTACTGGAAGCCCTCGGCAAAAATCCGCGCCTTGGCAAACTGCAGAAAAGCCGAGTACACGCCCCGCCCCTGGTATTCGGGCAATACGGCGGTATTGGCCATGTGGTACTCCAGCTCGTTGCGCTGCAGGCCGAAGTGCCACCCAATGGGCGTTTCGCCGTCGTACAGAAGAAAGTGTAGGTGCAGGCAGCCGGCCATGTTGCGGCGCAGCGCAGCTAGCTTATCCTGCTCGGCCGTGCCGAGGGCACCGTCAAGCGGCAAATTAATTTCGTGCGGAAATACACGCTCGAAGTGCTGGCCGGCAAAGGCGCTCCATTCATCGGGGCTTACTTCGGCTACGGTGTACGAGTCGAACAGCGGGGTGCGGGGTGCGGCGGCATCCATGGGCAGCGAGGCAGAGTTAATCAGGATAAAGCTAGGCCAAAGCGCCGCCTAACCGCGCGTGTCAGCGCTGCTGTTTAGGCTGAGGCTACGCGCCCCACAACGCAGTGGCAATTTGGCTGCCTTGGGCCACAAACAGGCAACTGCCCTAGTAGTCGCCGCGGCGGTTGGCTTTTTTCTCCGACTGCCGCCGCTTGCCTTCGAGGCGCTGGCGCACGGCTCCGGCGCTGGGCTTAGTAGCCTTGCGGGCCTTGGGCCGGTGGAGGCTGCGCTGCAGCAGCTCGTAAAATTTCTCTACAGCCAGCTCTTTGTTGCGCTGTTGGCTGCGCGACTCCTGCGCCGTAATGATGAGTACGCCATCGGCCGTTAGGCGCGAAGCCAGCTTCTCGAGCACCCGCTGCTTTTGCTCATCGGAGAGCAAGGCCGAGGCCTGGGGCTGAAAGCGCAGCTCTACTTTGGTTTCTACCTTGTTCACGTTTTGGCCACCCGGGCCGCTGCTGCGGGCCGTTTGAAATTGAAGCTCAGGCAAAAAGGCATCGGGCGGAGGAAGCATAGCAACAAGGCAGAACAGGTACGATTAGCGGGCGGCAGCGCTACCCAACAGCTGCTGGGCCAACGCCCAGCCCAGCACACCTAGGCGGGCGCTCCAGGCTACGGTGCGCAGCCAGTTGGTGCGCACCAAGCCGTATACGGCAACGTGGCTACCGCCGTCGGCGGCCAAGCGGTTGTGCAGCGGCACCGATACAAAGAACGTAACCGCCCACACAAACACCACCAGCCCCAGGCTCCACCAGCCAGCGGCCGAACGCGCTACCCACGCCCACCACGCGGCTGCGGCCAGCTCGGCCACCATGGGCGCCATTACTACCCATCCCATTCGGCCCAAGTGCGCTTGGTGGTAGGCCCGAAAGCCCTCGGACGGTACCAAAGCAAACCCCGGGTAGTGCACGAGCTGCACCGTCCAGATTACGCCGGTGAGGTAGGCCGCAAGGGCAAAGTTGAGGAGCAACAACAGCTTATCGGGCATGATTTAATCAGTATCGGGAATACATACGCAAGCCATAACAAAAAGCCCCCGCCGGCGGATTGCCGGCGGGGGCTGGGTGGCATTGTTGCCTACTCCAAGCCTTAGACCACCGGCTGCGCGGCGCCAGCAGCGGCCTGGTACGCGGGCGCAAACACCTGCTGGGCAAACTGCTCGAGCGTGGTAGTCGTGGTGTTTTCGGGCGTGCGCACCTCGTGCACCATTGCTTTTTCGGCGTTCAGCGTTTGCGTCATTTCGATGTACAAACCGGCCATCGACTCCGACAAACCAGCGCCCATCATGCCCTGCTTGGCTTGGTCGTAGGGGAACTGCACGTAGGGCAGCTCGGGGCGGCCAATCGCAGCGGCCAAAATGGCGGTAACCTCCTGCATGGAGTAGTTGCGCGGCCCGAGTAGCAGGTGCGCATGCTGGCCCCCGGGCAAGGCCGGCCCGGCAAGCAGTGCGGCGGCGTAGGCAGCAATATCCTGGGTGGCAATCATCGGGAAAGACACCTCGGGGCGCGTGGCCGAACCGTTGATGCCCATGCCGAGAATCAGCCCGATGTTGGGCAGGAAGTTTTCCATGAAGTAGGCTGGGCGCAAGTGCACGACATTCAGGCCCTCGATGGCGTTGAGGCGTTGCTCCTGCCGGTGTACGCCTACAATGGGGCCGGTGCCCTCGGGCAAATCGGCCGCAATGCTGCTTAGGTTTACGGCTTGCTGCAGCCCCGAGGCGCGCACGGCCTCGGCAATGGCTTGCCCTAGGGCGTCCTGATAAGCCAGGTTATCGGGGGCCGTTACGTTGGGAGGCAGCAGCAGGAAAGCGGCATCGGCTCCGCGCAAAACGTCGGTCAGGAACGCTACGTCGCTGAGCTGCCCGGGGCGTACCTCGGCTCCGGCTTGGCGCAGGGCCTCGAGGTGCTCGGCCGAGCGGGCAACGGCCGTTACGCGGTGGCCGCGGCGCAATAGTTCGTGGGCAAGGTGGCCGCCAATGTTACCGGTGGCGCCCGTAACTACAATGTGCTTAGTCATAACAAGGGTACGTGTTGGTTGAATGCGAAAAGCCAAACCAGGCACCTAGGCCGCGTTGGCAGTTCAAAGGACGCTGCTTACCTTCGCTTTAAGCAAGTACCAACTAAAAAGTAGGCTACCTACCTTTGGGTTAGTTATGCTGATAATCAAGCACATTATTTTGCTATGGAGAAGCAAACCAAGCAACAGATAGCCGAGGCCGAGTGGAAAACCTGCCGCGAGGCGCCGCCCCTCAACGCCTTTTGCCCGGTGCGTACTACCCTCAACGTGCTGGGTGGCAAATGGAAATTGCTCATCCTCTCCTACTTGCTTGAAGGCCCGCGCCGCTACGGCGAGCTGAAGCGCCTGGTGCCCGAAATCACGGAGAAGATGCTGATTCAGGAACTGCGCGAGTTGGAGCTCGATGCCATTGTGCAGCGCACCGTGTACCAGCAGGTGCCGCCCAAGGTAGAGTACCACCTCACCGAGCACGGCCGGCGCGTTCAGCCCCTTTTCGAAGCCCTCATTGGCTGGGGGCAGGGCTACTTGCAGCGCGAGCAGGTGCTTACCACCTAGGCCTCCGGCGGGCATGCAAGGCCACGGCTTAGCACACCGGCGTTTTGTTTTCGGCAAGCCCAGGCAACTGTATCAAGGTTAGCTACATCTGCTATCTTGAATACTCTAACCGCTAACAGCCTCGGCCATGAAAACCCTACTCCTACCCTTGCTCACTTTGCCACTGGCCATGTTGGCTACCCTGCCGGTTTACCAACCCGTTGCAGCGGTTGCTCCCGTTGTTGTTGCCGCGCCCGAGCAAACCCGCGACGTGCGCCAGGTACCGGCCTTCACGCGGTTGTCGCTGGCTACATCGGCCGAGCTGATTTTGGTGCAAGGCGCCACGCAGAAGGTAGAGCTGGTAGGCAACCCCGACGACTTGCGCGAGATTGAAACCGCCGTGAAGGACGGCCGCTTGCGCATTGGCCTGCCCGAAGGCCGCTGGAAAAACTGGGGCGGCTTTAAGTCGCCCGTAAAGGTGTACGTAACCATGCCGCAGATCGAAGCTTTGGGCGTGAGCGGCTCGGGCAGCATACGGGCCGAGCAGCCGTTACGCGCCGCCGCGCTCGATTTATCGGTGAGTGGCTCGGGGGCGTTGCGCGTGCCCGTAACCGCCGAGCGCCTGCAAGCCCACGTATCGGGCTCGGGCAGCATGCGGCTCAGCGGCAACAGCCCCGCCGCCGATGTGCACATCAGCGGTTCGGGCCGCATCGACGCATCGGAGCTGAAAACCAATAGCTGCACGGCCCACATCAGCGGCTCGGGCAACTGCCGCATTGGGGTTGCGCAAACCCTCGACGCTCGCATTAGCGGCTCGGGCAGCGTTTACTACACGGGCTCGCCGCGCATTACCTCGCGCATTTCGGGCAGCGGCCGCGTTACCAAGGTGTAGCTTGCCGAGCGCATTGGCTTACCTAGGGCTGCGGTTGGCACGTGCCGGCCGCAGCCCTAGGTGCTATTAGCTGCGCCCCGTAGTGGTGCGCTGTGCCGCCAGAAAGCGGCATATTTGGCCGTAGCGCAACGCGCAAAAAGCACGGCTGTAGCGGCGGAAATGCTTACTTGCGCCCACGGCCAATTAGCCGCTGACTTCAAGCTTTTATGGCGCACACTCCGCACCGGTCGCCCGCTTGTGCCAATTGCGGCTACGATTTTGTGGCTGCGGGCGGCCCCAACAGCTTTTGTCCCAACTGCGGGCAGGAAAACCACGACCTAAACCTCTCGTTTGGGCACTTGGTCGAGGAAACCCTCGAGGGCTTGTTTCACTTCGATAGCAAGTTCTTTCGCACGCTGGGGTTGCTGCTATTTCGCCCCGGGCGCCTCACGCGCCTGTTCAACCTAGGGCACCGCGTGGCCTATGTACCGCCTATCCGGTTGTACGTGTTCACCAGCTTTATTTTCTTTTTGCTGGTGGGCCTGCTGATGGGCCACGACGAGCGGCGCCTGGTGGATACGACCACACAGGCCTCGCAGGCAGCAAACGCGGCGCTCGATAGCACCCGGGCTGCCGTAATTCAGGCCCGCCCCGGCCTCGATCCCAACATCCTGGCCCGGGTTCCCAACAACATCGACTCGATAGAAGTGGGGCGCGTACGCTTTGGCACCGCCGAGCTGGAGCGCTATGCCCGCAACCCCAGCCCCGAGCGCACCGATTCGCTGATTCGCAGCAAGGGCGTGGAGCCAACGTTCCTGAACCGCCTAGCCCTGCGCCAGTGGGCACGCGTGCGCGAATCGACGGTGGACCAAGTACGGCAGCGCCTCACCAAAAACGCGTCCATCTCGATGTTCGTGCTAATGCCGCTGTTTGCCTTGCTGCTCAAGGGCGTGTACGTGCGGCGCAAGCGGCTCTACATCAACCACCTGGTGTTTTCGCTGCACCTGCACTGCTTTTTGTTTGTGCTGGTACTCGCAGGCATGCTCTGGACGGAGTTCGTGAAGAACGATTGGTTTGATTGGGTACTTACACTGGCTCCGCCGGTGTACCTGGTGCTAGCCTTGCGCCACGTGTACGAGCAAGGATGGCCGAAAACCTTTGCCAAAGCATTGGTGGTATCGGTGGCTTACCTGCTGATTATCGGCTTTGTGATGACGTCGGTGCTGCTGCTCAGCTTAGCGCTGCTGTAGTTCACCTAGGGCTTAATTACCAAACAACCCGTCGAAGAAGCCGCCCGAATCGTTTTTGCGTTTGGTTTTCGACTTGCGCTTACGGTCCTTGTCGTCGCCGTCGCCGCCGCCAAACAGGCCGCCCATAAAGGGCTTCTCTTTCTCTTTCACCAGCACGTAGCGCACCGATACGGCCGTGGGAAAGCGAAACCAATCGTCGTTGTTGATTTCGTAAGTCGGCTTGAAGTCGAACGACACCAGCAGCGAGGTGATGGGCAGCTTCCACTCCACGCCCACAATACCATCGAGGCCGCCCACGGTGCCGTTGTCTTTGTGGCGGCCTAGGTGGGCGCCCGCGCCTAGGTAGTAGTTAAGGCTGCGGCCCAGCAACGGAAAGTGCTGCTCGGCCAGAATGGTACCGGTTACTTCGCGCGAGTTCAGTAGGCCCAGGCCTTCGAGGGTGGTTTTTTCGAAGATGCGCTGCTGCACCGTGAGGCCGTAATTGCCGGCTCCAATGCGCACGCCGGCTGCGGTGCGGTATTTCTGGGCTGCCGCTGGCAGCGCAACAACTCCTAGGGCAAAAGGCAGAACAGAACGCAGAAAAGCAAAACGCATGTACAACGGGGGCTAAGCGGAGGCTCTTAAACGTAGAGCGGCCGGCAAAAGTACAGGCCTCGCTGCAGCTTTGCGGCAAAAAGCCGAGCCCGTTCCGGCGCTCGGCTTTGGTATTGAGGCACAGAGCACCGCCACCAGTGGGCCCCTACGTGCTACTTAGTTTGGCCGACGAACACGAACGAGCCGAACGGGCTGTCGGTAACACACTCCATTTTCACTTTTTGTCCCTGCCACAACGTGGAGTTGGGCTTGTGGCCCGGTGTGCCGGGCCCGTATGCAGCAGTCAGGGCTTTCAGCACCGGGGCGGCATTATTGGCGCCGTCGATGGTCAGAATCACCTCCCTGAGTTGGCCGTTGTAGAAGCCGTACACGATGCCTTTCAGCTTACCACCCCCATACGAAAGGTCGTCGGTGGGGCGGGTATACAGTTGGTATTCCGACTTTTGCTTGCTAATGCACACCATTCCTGGATAAGCACTGATGCTCTTACCGAACACATCGTTGCCAAAGCCGTTTTTGGCGTCCAGATCGGCCACCGATTGCGCTTTCAGCCCGAAAGCGGCGAATACAAGTAGTAGCGAGATGAGCAGTTGTTTCTTCACCGGCCAAAAATACAGGATTTGCGGCGTCGCTAGGCGGCGCTGGCCCTTGGGAGCGTTGGCACCAGCAAGCTATTCTACCTGAATAAACGGCACCGTGCCCTTTTGGCTACCGGCTTCCCAGCGAATCAGGTACCAACCGGCGCGCAACTGCGGCAACGAAATGAGTATTTGAGGATTGAAACCAGCCTGCGGTACCGTGTAGGCCGCTCCCCCGTAGTAACGCCCTACGGCATCGTAGAGGCGAATGATGAGGTTATCGGTACCAGCTGCGTTGAGAGCCACGTAAGCCTCGGAGCCACGCCGGGGGTTGGGGTACAGCGCAAACTCGGGGCCGGGCACCGTCCGGACGGTAATGGGTGCTACCGTGAGGATAAGCCCGTTGCTGAGTTGCACCAGCACGCGGTAATACACCAGCTCGGCCCCCGGGTTGTTGTCGGTGAAGGTGTACGACCCAGCACCCGTAGGCGACACCTGGCCGGCGCGCGTCCAGTTTTGCTGGTTGTCGGTGCTGCGCTCCACCACGTAGTTGCGCACGTTGCACTCTTCGCGCACGCTCCAGGTAAGCAGTACGCGGGGCCCCGCGGTTTGGGCCGAAAGCGTGCCCGTAAGCGGGGCGGGTATCATGGGCGCCGCGCCACAGTTATCGGGCGCAAAGCTGCGCTGCAACACCGTATAGCCGCCCTGTATGTCGCGGTCGAAATCGAGGGTGCGGTTTACCTGCCCACGCCCGATGGCGTAGTGCATTACGGCTGCCGGCCGGCCGGCAGCCGCCGGGGCGATAATGTGTGAAAGCTGATGGCCATGACCCAGCTCGTGTACCGCCACCGACTCGAAGTCGATTTGCAACGAGGTGGGCACCGCGGGCCCAAACTGCCAGGCCGTGCCATCGTCGTAGAGCATGTCAATCTCCTTCACCCAAAACCGAATCTGCCCGTTGGCGTCGCGGCACCCCAAGAAGTAGCTGGTGGTGCGGCCCAGCACCTGCGCAGGCAGTTCGCTGCCTTGGTCGAATTCCAGCGCGTTCACGTCGTCGGAGGCAATGCCGCGGCTGGTGCGGGTACTGCCCATTTCCCAGTTAATGGCCGTTTGGCAGCGCCAACTGGCCAAAGCCCGGCTGAATGCCTGCATGGCCGCCGCGTTTTGGGCAAACCCCGGATCGGGCTGAAAAGAGTAGCCACCGCGCCGGTTTTGATCGAAGTGCTCCGTCGGAAACAACGCCAGGCTGTTGCTTTCCTGCACGTTGGATATGGCGTACAGCACTGTAATACTGAGCGCGCTGCTGGTGCTTTGGTTGTCGGCCGTGTTCACGCGGATGTTGCCTGTGCCGGCTGGCTTGCCTTGGTCGGTAAACGAGGGCACGCGTACCTGAATGCGCGTATCCGACCACGACACGATTTCGGAGTTTGGCGCCCGTGTAAACGATGAGCCACCATCGTCGGCATTGCGGAAATCGACACTGCCCGTTGTGGCCCCAAAACCAGTGCCGTTGATGGTAAGCACCGTGCCGGTGCCCGCCGTTACGGTAAGCGGCGCAAGGGTAGTAATTACGGGGGCCGTTACGCGCTGCGCGGTGGTGGGGCGCAGGCGCTGGGCCACGGCCGTCGTAAGCGCGCTATTGGCCTCCAGCAAACGCAAGGCCTGCCCCGTAAAGGCCAGCTGCTGCCGGTAAAAGCTCTCGTCGAGTAGCGGGTACTGCCGAAAGGGCTCGGTGGCCGTTGCGGCCGCTACATCGTAGCGAATAAACCCTTGCAGGCTGCCGTAGGGCGTGAAGGCGTTTGGCTCGGCAACGCCTCGGAAAGCAGCAGGCTGCAGAAACAGCAGGCCCTGCTGGCCCACTTTCAGGGCCAGCGTATTGGTTATGGATTCGCGCTCAAGCTCCACTGTACCGCCTTCGGTTATCACCGTCAGCGGCTGCCCTGCTACCCATTGGCCTTTCAGCAGCTTATATACGCGCAAGGTGTTGGCGGTGAAGATGTGGCGGTGCTCACGGTCCCAGAAACTGCGTTGGGCAACTACTTCAGCCTCTACTACCAGCGTAGCACGTTGGGCTCGTTCGGCAGGATCGAGCGGCAGCAGCAGGCACGAAGTAGCCGACGCCGCAGCAACCAGCGGTTGCTGCGCCGCAGCGGGGCTGGCGAGGACCGCTGCCAGGGCCATTGCCCAAGCACCACGCCGCAGGGTAAAAAATGTATGCATAGCCGGAAATATCGGGTTCAGTAGTAAGACAACAACATACGAACAAATAGGCCTGGGTGGCTTGCTTACCCGCTATGCAACTTGTCGCTTGATTTCGGCCTCGTGTGCTTACCTACAACCACCAAACGCATTATTTGTGCATAAACTGTTGTTACCCGCTGCAGGCTTGCTGCTGAGTCTGCCGTTATCCACCACCGTCGCCCTAGGTCAGTCGCCCGCCCCTGATTCGGCCCGAACCGCTACCGCAGCGCCTCAAACCATGTTCAAGCTCGGGCTCGATGTTGCCGAGGTTACGGGTAGCTGGTATGGTTTTGCCGTACCGCTATACCTAGGCGCCGAGCGGCCACTGGGCCGCCACTTTTCGGCCACGGTCGATGTAACCTCATCTATCGGTTTTCGGCGCAAGCCCCAATTAGCCGAACTCAGTGGCTCGTTGGGCGTGCGCTACTACTACAACCAAGCGCGCCGGCAGCGGCTAGGCAAACCTACCCAACGCCTAGGCGGCACGTACTTGCAGGCGCAGTTTACCAATACTTTTAACCGCACGGGACTCTGGACCTACCCAACAGAGGGGCCCGCCTACTTTAGCCACCAACCCAGCGCCGAGCTGTTTTGGGGCTGGCAGCGGCGCTTCGGGCGCTACGGCTTTGTTGATGCCGCCGCCGGCCTGCGCCTGCTGCCCAACTGGAGCTACCGCAACTCACCGGAGCCACGCTACCGCTGGCAGCCCGAAATAGGCCTACGCGTGCGTGCTGGCTTAGCGTTCTAACCATCAGCGGCACCTAGGCGCAGCGTTGCTGCGCCTAGGTGCCGCTAACTAAAACAGCTTGCCCTGCACAGGCTGCACCACCAACTTAGGTGCGGGCAGCTCGCGGCCCGTAAGCTTGCCCAGGCGCTGCAAAAAGTACTGCGCCCACACCGGGGCATCGTTTACCTCGCGCTGGTGAATAAAGAAATACACCTGCTGCAAGCCGCTTTGCAGCCAAGCGGCCAGGCGCTCGGCCCAGGCATCGGCGCGGAGGTAATCGGAGCGGTGCAGGGCGTGGCCATTAAAGCGGACAAAGGCCACGGGCGTGGTCAGGCGCTGGTGCAGCACATCACGGCGCCCGGCCACGTCGCTGATTACCCAGGTTTTACCTAGGGCCTCGAGCAGGGCTGCGGTTTCGGCAAGCAGGCCTTTGTCGTGGTACCAGGCGGGGTGGCGCAGCTCTACGGCCAAGGGCAAGTGTTGGGGCCAGTCGAGCAAATACCGCTCGAGCCTAGGTAGCTGCTGCGGCGCAAAGTGGGGCGGCAACTGCAAAAAGGCCATGCCCAACTGCTCGCCCAATCCCTCGAGGGCCCGACAAAACGAGTTGGTGAGGTCTTCGGCCCGAAACAGCTCCCGATCGTGGCTGATACTTTGCGGCACTTTGGGGCAAAAGCGAAAGTGCTCAGGCACAACTTGGCGCCAGCGCCGCACCATGTCGGCATCGGGAATGCGGTAATGCGTTACGTTCACCTCGAGGCTGTTGAACTGCTTGGCGTACCACGTCAGTTGGTCGGCCTCGCGCAAACCCAGGGGGTACCACTGGCCTAGCCACGAACGGTTGGTCCAGGTGGGGCAGCCCACCCAGATCCCCGCCGGCTCGGCAAGTGAGGTGGCGCGGGCCAGCACAGGAGCGGTATCGGGGTGGTCGGGCGGCAGGGTAAAGTCAAGCCCACGCACATCGGGTAAGCGGCCAAAATCCATGTTCAAACCTACGCAATGCCAAGCTGGGAGGCTGTTACTCCCTTACACAAAATTTTGGTAATTACCAACCGGGTTTTGAACAAAACCCCGAGGCTCGACAGTAACTTTTTTCAGCGGCAGATAATCTTATTTCTTGCTGAGTTAGCCAATTATCCATATAGAATCCTAAATCGCCCTAAGCGGAACACAATCGGCTATTTTTCCTTCGATCATTAATAACCTTAAATGCAAATTTTCTGGCCATAGCACAATTTTCAACAATTCTGCTTAGGTTACACCGCTTGGGTATTTGGATTGTATTCCGGCGAGGCCAATAGTTTTGGCCTGTTCACCAAAGCAGAGAATCAATGAAGTCTAACCAACGACAGAACCTCTCGGGCTTGCTGATGATGTGGCTGGTAGCCCTGCTGCTACTGGCTGGCTCATTCCCCACCCTGGCCGACGATACGCCCACCGCAACTGCCTCGAAGAATGCCGTGCTACGCGGCCGGGCTTCGTGGTACGGACGCGAGCACCAAGGCAAACGCACGAGCAACGGCGAGCGTTTCGACCGCAACCAATACACCTGCGCACACAAAACCCTGCCCTTCGGCACCCGCCTGCGCGTAACCAACCCCCTCAACGGCAAAGCCGTGGTAGTGCGCGTAACCGACCGCGGCCCCTACCGCCACCAGCGCATCCTCGATTTATCGGAAGTAGCAGCCCGCCCGCTGGGCATTGTGCAGCTGGGCTCGGCCGGGGTAGTTGCCGAGATAGTACCCGCCGACACCCCCCTAGGGCCGGTAGCCGGCGTAGCTAGCGTGCCTGCCGAACAGGAAACCGACATCGTCGTTACGGAAACCTCGCCCGAGCCCGCCGAAACCTACGTGGTGCAGGCCGGCACGTTTGGCGAGTTGCGTAATGCCGAAGCTCTAGCGGCCCAAATCAAAGCCCTCGACGCGCAGTTGCCCGTAGCTGTGCGCACCGACAACGTAAACGGCCGCGCCCTGAACCGCGTGATCGTGGGCGAGCGGCTGCCCCGCCCGCAAGCCGACGAGTTGTGGCAGCGCCTGCAGAACCGCGGCATTAGTGGGTTGGTACGTCAGGCCGAAAATCTGTAGCACGCTTACTCTCCCCCTTCTTTCATCAGCAAGCTTCACAAGCGGCCCTGGTTGCACTGCGCAGCCGGGGCCGCTTGCTTATTGTGCAACCTACTGATGCTTGTTGCGGCTCTTGGTTGCAAGGGCCTACACCACCGTTTGGCCCCGGCATATCTATCCATCATATCTTATGAAGAAAGTTTGTTGTGTTGTGGCTGGCCTACTGTGCTGGCAACTTCCCTCCGTTGCCCAAACCGAAAAGGGCTCCAAGCTCATCGGCCTTTCGGTTGGCGACCTTAACTACGAGCGCCCCAACAATGGATACAGCACGCTGTCGGCGCGATTTATGCCTTCGGCAGGCGTATTTGTGTTGGATAACCTAGCCCTAGGTGCGGGGCTCGACTTAGCTTATTCGCGCTATCAGTTCGGTCAGGCGTCCAACGCCTCGTTTTCCGACCGCACGTTGCAGTACGGGTTAGCGCCATTTGCGCGGTACTACTTCTTAGGCTCGGAGCGCCACAAGTTGTTTGGGCAGCTTACGGCCTCCGCATCTCACATCAGCGCCCGCAGAGTAACCGAATCTTCGGCCGGCGAAAAAACACCGACAAGCAAGGTGGCAGCCTGTTTAGCTACGGTGCTGCGTTGGGCTACAACTACTTCATTACCCCCAACGCCGCGCTAGAAGTATCGGCCGGATACAATTACCGGCGCAACGACTTCGGGCGTGATGGGGGTAACCTTGGGGTACAGGTAGGTTTTAGCGTATTCCTACCTGGGCGCAAATCTGCAGCCGCTGCCGAGTAACTCATTGGCTTGCTCGCGCGCCGCGCCAACCGCCTAGGTTTGCGCGGCGCGTTTTTTTATCGGATGTTGAGGGCAGCTATTGCTAGCTGTTGCTCCTATGCTGCGTTACATCCGGGCCGGTTTGGCTCTTCTGACTACGGGTACCCTGGTGTGGGCCCTGAACACCAACCACGGCGAGGTGCCGGCTTTTGGCAAGTTTCTGAGCCCGTACGAGGGTTTTTGGCGCAACGCCGAAGGCCCCAGCGACTTTGCCGCCGAGCAAACCCTGAAGTTGCCCGGCCTGCAGCAGCCCGTAACGGTGCGCTTCGACGACCAGCGGGTGCCGCACATTTTTGCCCAGAACGACCACGACCTGTACTTCGCGCAGGGCTACTTTACGGCCCGCGACCGGCTCTGGCAAATGGAGTTTCAGACGCACGTGGCTGCCGGGCGCATCTCGGAGGTCGTCGGACCTAGGGCCCTGGAGTACGACCGGTTTCAGCGCCGCATGGGCTTGCCGTACGGAGCCGAAAAGTCGCTGCAGGTGATGATGGCCAACCCCACTACCCGCACGGTGCTGGAGTCGTACACGGCCGGCGTGAATGCCTACATCGGCAGCCTCTCGCCGCGCGATTATCCGCTCGAGTACAAGCTGCTGAACTACGCCCCCGAAGCCTGGACGCCGCTCAAGTGCGCCCTGCTGCTGAAGCTGATGGCCTGGGACCTGAGCGGCCGCTCCGACGATTTGCGCCTCTCGAACGCCCTGCACAAGTACGGCCCCGAGGTGGTGCGCGACTTGTTCCCCGACTACCCCACGCGCGAAGACCCGATTGTGCCCGTTGGCACCCCGCTCGACTACACGCCCGTGAAAACGCCGCCGGTACCCGAGGTATTTGCCGCCTCGGCCTCGGATAAGGTGCCCGCCCGGGAGCCCGACGCCGACCTAGGCTCGAACAACTTTGCCGTGAGCGGCGCGCGCTCGGCCTCGGGCTTGCCCATTCTGGCCAACGACCCGCACCTGCAGCTCAACCTGCCCAGCATTTGGTACCAGGTGCAGCTCGTGGCGCCGGGCGTAAACGTGTACGGCGTTACCATTCCGGGCGCGCCTACTATCATCATCGGCTTTAACCAGGAGGTGGCCTGGGGCGTGACGAACGTAGGCGCCGACGTGCTCGATTGGTATCAGCTGAAGTTCCGAGACAACACCAAGCGCGAGTACTGGCACGACGGGCAGTGGAAGCCCATCCGGCAGGTGGTGGAGCGCATTAAAGTGCGCGGCCTGCCCGAGCGCCTCGATACGGTGCTTTACACCCACCACGGCCCCATCACCTACGACCGCGCCGAGAAAGTATTCAACGAGCAAACACCCATTCGGCACGCCCTGCGCTGGACGGCCCACGAAGGCGGCAACGAGGTGCTCACCTTCTACAACCTCAACCGCGCCCGCAACTATCAGGATTACGCCGCGGCCCTGGGTACCTACGCCTCACCGGCCCAAAACTTCATCTTCGCCAGCAAGCAAAACGACGTGGCCATTTGGCCCAACGGCAAGTTTCCGCTGAAGTGGAAAAACCAGGGCAAGTTTGTGCTCGATGGCTCCAACCCGCAGCACGACTGGCAGGGCTGGATTCCGCAGCAGCAGAATCCGCACGTAAAAAACCCGGCGCGCGGCTTTGTGTCGTCGGCCAACCAGTTTCCGGCCGGTCCCGATTACCCCTACTACCTAGGCTGGAGCTTTGCCAGCTACGAGCGCGGCCACCGCATCAACGAGCGGCTGGCGCGCATGAGCAAAGCCACGCCCGACTCGCTGCGCGTGCTACAGAACGATAACCTGAACCTGCACGCCCAGCTGATGCTGCCGCGTATGCTGGCTTTGGTGCAGCCCGAGCAGCTTACGCCCGCCCAGCGCCGCGCCTACGACGAGCTGCGCCGCTGGAATTACATGCACGATGCCCAAGCCATTGCCCCAAGCATCTTCGATATGTGGTACGCCGAGCTGGTAGATAACATCTGGGAAGACGACTTCGGTCCGGAGGCTACCGGCCTGGAAATGCGCTACCCACCCCGCGACCGGACGGCCAACCTCATCTTGCGCGAAGACACCTCGCGCTGGATCGACGACCGCCGCACGCCACAGCGCGAAACCCTGCCGCAGCTGGCCCTGCAGTCGTTTCGGTTTGCTACCGATTCGCTTACCCGCAAATACGGCGACCTAGGGCCTAAGTGGCGCTGGGCCAACCACAAGAGCACCGACATTTTGCACCTGGCCCGCCTGCCCGGCTTCGGCCGCATGGATTTGGACTGCGGCGGCGGTGCGGCCATCGTGAATGCCACCACCGAGCGCAACGGCCCTTCGTGGCGCATGGTAGTGGCCCTAGGTCCCGAGCCGAAAGCTTATGGCGTATTCCCCGGTGGGCAAAGCGGCAACCCCGGCTCCCGCTACTACGACAACCTGATCGAAACCTGGCGCACGGGCCAGCTCAACGAGCTGATTTACCTGACCTCGCCCACGCAAAAGCACCCGCGCGTGCAAGCTGCCTGGACGCTGCAA
Source organism: Solirubrum puertoriconensis (assembly GCF_001483135.1). Classification (GTDB taxonomy): domain Bacteria; phylum Bacteroidota; class Bacteroidia; order Cytophagales; family Hymenobacteraceae; genus Solirubrum; species Solirubrum puertoriconensis. Next base: position 421,731 of record NZ_LNAL01000008.1, on the reverse strand, counting down.
AGCCGCTAACCACCTAGCCTTTTCTAGTATGAAACTCTTTTTAGCAATACTGGTGCTGGCGGCCGTACCCCAACTACTCTTGCCTTGGTGGGCGCTGGCCGCAGTGGCCCTGCTCCTAGGTACCTTGCTCGCCCGCCGCGGTGGGCAGGCCTTCCTGGCTGGCTTCGGCGGCGCGGCATTAGGTTGGCTGCTGCCGGCCAGCTATTTGTACGTGCGCAACGGCGGCCACCTGGCCAACCGCGTAGCCGAACTGTTGCCCCTGGGTGGGCAAGGTTGGGCGGTGGTGCTGGTAGCGGCGGTAATTGCGGGGTTGGTGGGCGCCTTGGCCGCGCTGACGGGCTGCTGGCTGCGGGAGGCTATTAGTCCAACTTCTGCCGATACCGTTTCGGCCTAAACTGTCATTCCGAGCGAAAGCGAGGAATCTGGAGTTTTGCGCCGCGTACGGAGCAACCCAGATTCCTCGCTTTCGCTCGGAATGACAACAAGTAATGCCTCAGCGGCTACTCTTAGTAATACTGCGAGATGAAGCCGAAAGCCTCGAGCGTGTAAACCCCGGCCGCGCTAAAGTGGTTGCCGCCCTGAATGGGACGCAGCTGCACCTGCGTGGCTCCCTTGGCGCGCATGGCGTTGTAGGCATCCTGCGAGTTGAAGAAGGGCACGTAGTCGTCGGCGGTGCCGTGGAACAGGGCCAGCGGCGCTTTGGGCTTCCAGTCGTACACGTCGTTGTTGCGGAAGGCGGTGCTCATCGGCGCGTCGTTGTTGGCAAGCACGCTCGTGCGGAACGACTCCGTAAAGAGCTCTTGCACCTGCTTCGGCACCGAGCTGAAAGGGTTGCCCTGCAGCTGCGTGGCGTAGGGCTGGTTATAGTAATGCGTGAGCGGCCGCTTAATGTCGTACACGCGGTTGTAGGTATTCAGCACCCACACGTACGAGTTCAGGAAATTAAGCGGCTCCTGCGAGTTGAGGATATACTTGGCAAAGGCCGTTTTGTGGTAGGCTCCGGCGCCCGGCGCACTGGCCGTAACGGTAAACTCGTTGCTGGCCTGCTCTTCAATCATTTTGTGCAGGGCCATGGTAGCAAAGCCGCCTTCGGAGTAACCCAGCAGAAAATTCTTCTTATTAAGCTGCACCTGCTGCTTTTGGCAGAACTCGCGCGCGGCCCGCAGCATATCCAGCGAAGCCGAAGCCAACGACGGCGCGTGCTCGTAGGGGTGTGGCAGGGCCTTGGAGGCGCCGTAGCCGATGTAATCGGGAGCCGATACGATGTAGCCCGTAGAAGCCAGCACCGACACCGCCGACCATACCTCGCTGCTGGAGCTGTAGTAGGAAGGCGCCATGCCTTCGGATGAAGGCGAGATGGTGCCGTGCTGATAGCTCAGCAACGGCATAGCCTTGGTAGTAACCGGCACCAACAGCGCACCCGAGGCGGTAATGTCCTGCCCATCGGTGTTGCGGGTGCTGTAAGTGAGTTTGTACACCTTAATAGGGTGTTGGGCCAGGGCACCTACCAGCGGCACCGAGGCCACGCGCCCGGCCAGCGTGCGTTGGTCGTACTCGCCAATGAGCGTGCTGCTGATGAGCCGGCCGCCGGTGGGCTCCGGCGCTTGCGGGGTGGCGGGCGGCGCTGGTTTCGCGGCCGATTCTTTCTGACAGCCCGGAGTAGGCGCAAGCAGCAAAGCCGTGGAAAGCAGCCATGTGTAGCGCGCGAACCGGTGAAAAAGCTTGTTGTGTATCACAGAGGAGTAGCTTCTGATTGGTCTTTCCTCAACACCTCAGCAGACAAAAGATTTCATGAGGTGCCAAAAAGCCTACAATGTGGGTGGGCACACGAGCTTGGTTGTTGCCCAAGCTTTTCGTAACGCGCATCAGTCGATTTTAACTAAACCGTTAGTTGCATAACTAAATAATTAGTTATACGTTTAGCCTATTGATGTCGCTCATGGAAAAACTACCCGAACTAACCCGTGCCGAAGAGCAGGTGATGCAGGTGCTCTGGCGCCTAGGGCCGGCCTTTGTGAAAGAAGTGCTGGCTGAAATGCCCGCTCCACAACCTGCTTACAACACGGTGTCCACCATCATCCGCATTCTGGAGCAGAAAGGCTATGTAGGCCACGAAGCTTTCGGCCGCACCTACCGCTACCACGCCTTGGTAGCGCAAGACGACTACCGCCGCCACTCGCTGCGCAAGCTGCTGGGCGGGTACTTCGGCAATTCCTTCGGCCGCTTGGTTTCTTTTTTCGCCAAGGAAGAAAACCTGACCGCGCAGCAACTTGATGAGCTGCTGCGCCACGCTCAACAAGACCTCAACCCCCCCCCCCATCTCGACGATGATGCCAAGCCTGTTTAACTGGATGTGGCAAAGCACCCTGTGCCTAGGTGCTTGCTGGTTGCTGTACTGGGCGGTGCTTCGGCGCGAGTCGTGCTTCGGCTACAACCGCGCTTACCTGCTGCTTACGCCCTTGCTCGCTGCTGTAGCCCCGCTGTTGCCCTGGGAGCAATGGTGGCCCGTAACCATGGCCGTGCGCCAGGTAGGTATGCCTACGGTAGTACTACCGGTGCTGCACGTAGGAGCCTCTCCCGAAACCGCCTCCAGCACAACCAATTGGCTGTTGCGGCTTTATGCAAGCGGCGTGGCACTAAGCCTGCTACTAGTTGGCTTGCGCCTGGGTAAGCTTTGGCTTCTTACGCGCCGCCTACCCGCCGTGGCCCAGCACGGCTACACGCTGCGCCTCACGGGTGGCCACCTACCAGTAAGCTCCTTTGGCCGCACCGTGTATTGGGATGACACCGCCCCGCTTTCGGCCGCCGAGGCCGAGCAGGTGCTGATGCACGAACTAGCCCACGTGCGCCAGGGCCATAGCGCCGACCGCCTGTGGCTTGAGCTCTGCCGCGCGGCCTTGTGGTTCAACCCACTTATGTACCTCTACCCGCGCGCCCTGGAGCTTACCCACGAATACCTCGCCGATGCCGCTGCCCTAGGTAAGCTAGGCGCTAAAGGACCAAGCAGCTACGCCCGTTTGCTGGCCCAACAGGCTACCGCTGCCTGGCAATCGGCCCCTGCACTTGCCCACACCTTCGCCACTTCCAACACCCTAAACCGCATTCGTATGCTACACCACCTCCCACGTACCGCGGCTTGGCGCAAATGGGCCGTACTGCCGGTGGCAGCCACCTTGCTCATGCTAGTGGCCTGCGAGAAGATGCACTCGCTCGGCACACCGCCGCCCCCACCTCCGCCACCGCCCGCTCCCGAGGCACCAGCAGCCCCGCCAGCGCCACCCGTTCCGCCGATGTACAGGGGCTCCGGTGAGGTACACAGCCTAGTCGACAAGATGCCGGAATACCAAGGCGGCATGTCGCACCTGATGAATGACCTAGGCACTACTGTGAAGTACCCCGCCGAAGCGGCCGCGGCAAAGCTTACGGGCAAGGTGTTCGTGAACTTTGTGGTGGAGCCCGATGGGCAGATAAGCGGTGCCGAGGTGCAGAAAGGCATCGAAGCAGCCAACAAGGCCCAGCAACCCCTAGCCGACGCCATGAACCAGGCCGCGTTGCGCGCGGTGCAGCAGTTGCCTGGCCGCTGGGAGCCGGGCTTACTTAATGGCAAGCCGGTGCGGGTTGCTTACACCATTCCTATTTCGTTTGCACTATAAGCTATGCGAGTTAAACCGGTCTGCCCCGTAATCGTGGCAGACTGTTTTTTTAATGACGATTTAATTGCGCCGCGGTGCATTCTGAAGAAGGGTTCCTGAAAAAGGCCCTAACTTTGAGACAGTCTTCTGCCCATCAACCGCTTACTAGTGACTGATTTCGCTTACGCTTCCCGCTTAAAGGCCGTTGTGCTTCCGGCACTTGGCCTGTTTCTCACCACCCTGCTTCCCGGCTGCGGCACCCGCACCGATGCCGAGGGCAATGCCGCTACCACGGAGGCCACCGAGGCTGCTGCAGCCAAACCGGCAGTTGTCGACACGGTGAAGCTGAAGCTCGAGGCCATGCGCCGCGATTCGCTCAAGGCCGATTCCATCGTGAAAGCCAGTGGGCAGTTGCCGGGCGCTATTTTGCCAGGTAAGCGCATTATTGCGTTCTACGGCAACATCCGGGCGAAGGGCATGGGCATTTTGGGCCGCGAACCCAAAGAGCAGATGCTGGCCAAGTTCCGCCGCGTGCAGAAGGAGTGGCAGGAAGCTGACCCTTCGATACCGGTTCAGCCGGCCTTGCACAACGTAACCATCACGGCCCAGGGCAGCCCCGGCGCCGATGGCAAGTACCGCCTCATGAACTCCAAGGCCACCATCGAGGAGGTTATCAAGTGGGCGCGCGAAAACAACTGCATTCTGTTCCTGGACGTGCAGGTGGGCTGGAGCGACTTGGAAACCGAGTTGCCGAAGCTGGAGCAGTACCTGAAGTCGCCGGACATTCACCTGGGCATCGACCCGGAGTTTGCTCTCAAAACCAAGAAGGTTAAGCCCAACCGCAAAATCGGTACTTACGACGCCAAGGACGTAAACTTTGCCATTAACTTCCTGGCGCGCATCGTTTCGGAAAACAAGCTGCCCCCGAAGGTGCTTACCGTGCACCGGTTTACGCAGGGCATGATTACCAACTACAAAAACATCAAGCTCGATCCGCGCGTGCAGGTGGTAATGCACATGGACGGCTGGGGCAACCCCGTCCTGAAGAAGGACTCGTACCGCGACTACATCGTGAAGGAGCCCGTGCAGTACACCGGCTTTAAGCTGTTCTACGAGTACGACCCACGCCCGGCGCCCCACCACATGATGACGCCCAAGGAGGTACTGGCCGAGCTGGACCCCAAGCCCTTGTACATTCAGTATCAATAGGTTTACAAGCCTCATCAACAAAAGGGCCGCTGCACGTGCAGCGGCCCTTTTTGCTTGCCTAGGTGGAGCGCGGCTCCTTGGCACCTAGGCGGCTTCGGGCTACATGTTTATGTGGTAGCGAATTGCCTTACCGTCGAGCTATCTTTAGGCCAACGCCTTAATTATGCTTATGCGCCTTTCTACTCTTGCGGCTACGGCCGGTTTAAGTATCGTTAGCTTACTGATGCCCACGGCAGCCCTGCACGCGCAAGACGCGCCGCGCAACATTATCAAAATTGCTCCGCTGGGTTGGATACACGGGCAGGAGCCGTTTTCGGTGGAAACCCGCTTGGGCTACGAGCGGGTGATAAGCCAGCACGGCAGCCTAATGGGCAGCTACTCTTACCTAGGCACCAACTACCCGTTCACGTTCATCGGCGAGGCAGCCCTGAGCGCCACCATCATGACGGCATTTGCCGCCGCTGGGCACGCACGCGTTGTGTGGACGGATGTGAAAACCCGCACAACGGGCCACCGCTACCAGCTGCAGTACAAGTACTACCTAGGGCAGCGGCGGCAAGCGCCGGAGGGCTTCTACGTGTCGCCGCACTTCTCCTACACCAAAGCCCACTACACCTTTGAGGCGCCCGATTTTGCCTACAAAGTGGGCAGCCGCACCGTCAACCGCAACTACAACGTGCTGTTTGGCTACCAGGCCGTGCTGGGCCGCCACTTGGCGGTAGAGCTGTTTACCGGCCTCGGCTACCGCGACAAAACCGAGAAAACCTACGACCAGAACGACAACTACACCGGCACGCGCGAACGGGAAACGCCATTGAAAGTGTCGTCGGGCCTGAACGTGGGCTGGGCCTTTTAGCTCTTTGCTTCGGCGCGCCGGGGCACCACCTAGGGCTTGCCCCAAAACAGAACAGCCCCGACCGAAACCGGCCGGGGCTGTTGCTTTTTCCCGCTGCTAACTCCAAGCTACTCTCCTCTCTCCTGCTTGGGGTTAGTGCGCTGCGTTCAGGTCCACTTTCTCGCCGGGGCGGACCCGTTTGATGAGCAGAATCAGCGGAATGCAGAGCAGGAAAAAGGTACCGATCATCAGGAAGATCTGGCTATAGGTAATCAGGGCGGTTTGCTTCATCAGCATGCCCTCGAGGGCCGCGTAGGCTTGGCGCTGGGCCTGCATAAAGTCGGCGCCTTTCGACATGAAATTGGCTATCAGCCCCTGCATGCGCTGCTGCGTTTCGGGGTCGTAGAGCGAGATGTTCGGCAGCAGCCCCACGCGGTTTTGCATGGTGGTGCGCTCGAGGTAGGTACCCACCAGCGCCACGCCAAAGGAGCCGCCCAACTGGCGAATCATACCGGTGAGGCCTGCCGCCTGGCCGGCGTCCTTGCCGCTCAGCCCCGCCAACGACATGGTAGTAATGGGCAGGAAGAGCAAGCTTAGCCCAAACCCGCGGAGCAGCAGCGGCCAGAAAAAGTCGCTTTCGCCGGCGGTAGGCGAAATCTGCGTGCTCATCCAGTACGAGAACACGAAGAAGATGATGAAGCCCAAGGGCAGGATGAACTTCTGCGAAATGCCCTTTTGGATGGACTTGCCCACAATCGGCATCATGAAGCCCGAGAGCAAAGCACCCGGCAGCAGGATTTCGCCGGTTTGCGCCGCCGTAAAGCCCAGGATGCGCTGGCAAAAAATCGGGAACACAAATACCGAGGCAAACAAGCCGAAGCCCAGGATAAACGACAAGAACGCGCCTACCGACAGGTTGCGGCTTTTGCCCAGCACACGCAGATCGACCACCGGTTGCTTGGCCGTAAGCTCGCGCCATACAAAGCCCGCCATGCCAATGATGGTAAGTAGCGTGAAAGCCAAGATGAAGGCGCTTTCAAACCAGTCTTCCGACTCGCCCTGCTCCAGCACCAGCTGCAACGAGCCCACACCCAGCACCAGCAGGAAGATACCCAGCCAGTCAATTTCACCAATGGGCCGCCGGATGGCGTTCTTGATGCGCTCCGGGTCGCGGATGAACAACACCGTGAAGATGGCGGCCAAGACGCCCACCGGCACGTTCACGTAGAAGATCCAGGGCCAGTCGTAGTTATCCACGATGTAGCCACCTAGGGTTGGGCCGATGGTAGGCCCGATGATGACGCCCATGCCAAACAGCGCCTGGCCTAGGGCCAGCTGCTGGGGCGGGAAGGTATCGATCAGGATAGCCTGCGAGGTAGCCATAAGCGCCCCGCCGCCAATGCCCTGAATAAAGCGGAAGGCTACCAGCTCCCAAATGTTGGTGCTCTGCCCGCAAGCCATGGAGGCCAGCGTGAACAGGATAACCGAGAACAGGTAGTAGTTTTTGCGGCCGAACTGCTCGGCCAAGAAGCCCGTCATCGGAATGACGATGACGTTGGCAATGGCGTAGGAAGCCACTACCCAGCTTACCTCTTGCTGCGTGGCCGATAGGTTACCCATCATTTGGGTAAGGGCCACGTTCACGATGCTGGTATCGATGAGCTCCAGCAGGCAGCACATCACCACCGTGACGACGATGATCCACTTGGTAAATCCGGTTTCCAATGCCTTGGGGTTAAGGCACTATCCTGGGCAGAGCGAAGGCACTTTGCGCGCCGGGCAGCGGCAACCGCCCAACCTCCTCTCTTCTGTTGCAAAGCGCCTTGCTCTGCCCAGGGCGGTGCATGAGTTATTTCACCTGCACAGTAGCCGTCACGCTCATACCGGCGCGCAGCGGGTGCTCGGGGTCTACTTTATCCAGCATAATCTTCACCGGCACGCGCTGCGTCACCTTCACGAAGTTGCCCGAGGCGTTGTCGGGGGGTAGCAGGGCAAAACGGGCGCCCGTAGCCGGCGAGAGCGACTCGATATGGCCGCGGAACTCCTCGTTGGGGTAAGCATCTACCTCAACCTCCACGGGCTGGCCCACGCGCATGTTCTCGAGCTGGGTTTCCTTGAAGTTGGCGATGATCCAGGTGCGGTTGCTGGCTACCAGGCCCATCAGCTGCTGGCCGGGTTGTACTACTTGGCCGGGCTGCACGCCCTTCTTGGCTACCGTACCGTTGGCCGGCGCCTTAATGGTGGTGTAGCTCAGCTGCAACTGCGCGTTGTCGAGGTCGGCCTGGCGCTGCTTTACCACGGCTTCGGCCACGGCTACCTGCTGCTGGGCCGCCGCTACTTGCTGGCGCGCTACTTGCACCTGCTCGGCGGCCGTAGCGCGCTGGGCGGTGGTAGCTTTCAGGTTTGCCTGCACGGCATCCAGTTCGCTCTGCGGAATGATGTCTTCCTTACGCAAGAACTGGCTGCGCTTTAGGTCGCGCTCCAAGCGGGTGCGGTTGGCTTCGCTTACGCCAATGGCCGATTGGGCCTGGCCTACGTTGGCTTGTGCCGTACCCACGGCGGCGCGGGCAGCTACTACGTTGGCTTGTGCGGCGGCCAGGGCAGCCTGCGCGGCATTTACGCGCTGCTGGTAGTCGGCCGGGTCGAGGGTAACGAGCACGTCGCCCTGCTTTACCTGCTGGTTGTCGTCAACCTTTACCTCGAGCACGGGGCCGCCTACGCGGGGCAGCACGGGGTAAATGTCGCCTTCTACTTGGGCGTCGTCGGTTTCTTCGTGGGTTTGGCCAAACTGGTAGCGCTGGTAGCCAAAGTAGCCGCCCACGAGCAGGACCAGGGCCAGGATGATGTATAGAATCGGACGGCGCTTGCTGCCCTCGGGCTGCTCGTCGTAGGCGGTGTCAACGGCGGGCTGGGCCGGGCCGCCAGTTTGCGGAGTGTGGCGGTCTACAACCGGTTCTTGCGTTGCCATTACTTATCGGAAGCGTTGAAGTGAGATATCGAAAGAAGAGTTTGATTTAGGCGGAGCGCCGGTAGGCGTCGGTGCCTTGGGGTTTTACAAGCAGGGTGGCGCACGGCGCGGTGCGCACCACGTACTCGGCAGTATTGCCCATCAGAAAGCGGGTAAGCCCGGTTTGGCCGTGCGAGCCGATAACCATCAGGTCGGCGCCGCTTTCTTCGGCCGCGCGTACTATCTCGCGGGCAGCATCGCCGTGGCGCAGGTGCGTGCTTACGCGGGCCGCACCGGCTTGCCGGGCCACTTGTGCGGCCTGGGCCAGCTCGGCAGTTACATCGAGGCCAGCCTGCTCATCAGCTCCGCTGAGCACGGGTTGCGGCTCCTGCACGTGCAGCAGGCACAGCTCGGCACCGGTGGCGCGGGCCAGTGCTGCCGCGTAGGCGAGCAGCGGCAGCGTGGCAGCCGAAAAGTCAAGCGGACAAAGAACCTTGGACAAGTGCATGTTACCAGATTTGCTCGCCCACGGCGCGCTTGAGTTGGTACTGACCTAGGGTGTAGTTATAGATGGCCTGCAAACGCGAGAGGCGGGCTTGGGCCAGCTGCGTTTCGGCATCGAGCACATCGAGGTTGGTGCCCACGTCGTAGCGGTAGCGCGATTTGGCGCGGTTAAGCGCGTCGGATGCCTGCGTTACCTGCACCTCGGCGTTGTTGAAGCGGGCAGCGCTGGCTTGCATGTTGTTCACAGCCTGGCGTACATCGGCGCGCACCTGCTCCTGCACATCGAGGGTGCGGGCTTGGGCAGCCCGAATGCCCGCATTGGCCTCTACGCGCTGCTGCTTGTTGCGGCCGCCGTCGTAGATCGGTACCGAAAGCTGCACCACGCCCACCGTGTTCGGCCGAATGCGGTTTAGCTCGGGCTGGTAGCCGTTTTTGGCACCGGCCTGCGCGCCAATACCTAGCACGGGTTTGTCGCTGTGCTCGGCTACGCGCAGCTGCAGATTGGCCGTGTTCTCGGCGTCGCGGGCCAGCTTAATCTCGGGGCGGCGCTCCAGTGCTTGGCTGATGGCGGCGTTTACATCCACGTTGCCGGGCTGGTAGCTCAGGCGGCCGCTTACGGGCACCTCCACGTACTCGGGCTTGTGCAGCAGGCGAGCCAGCTGCGTTTGCTGGTTCCGGAGCTGGTTCTGCAAATCGATGCGTCCGTTTTCAGCCTGCGCAATGCGCACCTTCGTGGTTGTCACGTCGAAATTGGTGCTAACACCGCCCTGCACGCGCTTTTCCATTTCGCGCTGGTGCTGACCTAGGGACGCAATCTGCGCCTCCTGCACCCGAATGCTTTCGCGCAGGAACAGGATGTTGTAGTAGAGCTGCGCCGCGTTGTAAGCCAGGTCGCGTCGGGTAACCACAATGTTGTCGATGGCTGTCTGGCGCTGGCCCTCAGCCAAGTCGATGGTCGCGCGGGTTTTGCCGAAGTCGGTAAGGGCGTACTGCGCCGCAATGTGGGCGTCGTAGTTGTTGTTGGGAGCAAGCTGAAAGGCCGGCCCGTCGGCCGCCAGCTGCAATTTCACTACCGGGTCGATGCGGGTATAAGTAGCCACGCCTGTAATCACCGGGTTTAAGCCGGCTCGGCTCTGAGCTACGCGGGCCTGGGCCACGTTCACTTGCTCTTCCAGCGCCGTAATAGCGGGGTTGGCATCGAGTACGGCCTGCACCGTGGCACCCAGCGTCAGCGAATCGGGCGCTGCAATCGGGCTTTGGGCATGTGCTGCTCCTCCAACCAACAGACCTAGGGCCAGCAAGGGAGCAGCAAGTTTATATCGAGAATTCATAGCGGATGACTGTTGAAGGTCGTCCCGCTGTTACCCAACCCTGTGCCAAGTAGTGGCACGCATTAAAAATTTGTGAAAAAAATGCATCTACTAACTCTAAACGCATTATTTTTTTAATAATAGCTGCAACTAACATACTTTACGCCTGTTTGCTTATCCTCATATTTAAGGAAATCCTACATCTTAGCTCCTGATATTTCAGGAATGCATACATGCCCGACCAGGACGACTCGCTGCTGCTTTACCTTAACGACGCCATTGCTACTACCCGCAATAAGGAGTCGCTCTTCCGCACCGTTACCGAAAAGCTGCGGCTCATCTTCCCGTTCGACGCCGTTACCATCATCACTTTCGACGCCGAGCACCAGTACCGCCGCGTATTTATGCGCGACTACCTAGGCGAGTTGCTGCTCCCCGACAGTATAGTGCAGCGGAATGCCCGCTCGCCCATCGAGGCTACCCCCATTGAGCATATGGTGCGGCAGCCAGGTTTGCACCAGTACGATTTGCAAGAGTTGCAACAGGAGTATTCCAGCTTTCAGCCTTTTATGGCTTTACTGGCCAGCGGCATGCGCTACCTCACAGTGGTGCCCTTGCGCACGGGCGGGCAGCTAATCGGCATGATGTCGTTGGTTGCCCGACGCCAGCCCGAGTTTGCGCCCGCCGATACCGACTTGCTCGAAAAGATTGGCAGCCTAGTAGCCGTAGCGGTTTCGAACACCTTGGCCTTCGAAGACATTGCCAAGCGCGAGCAGCAGAAAACCATGCAGCTCACCCTCAACAACGCGTTATTGCGCATCAAGGAGCGAGGCGAGCTATTCCATACCATTGCCACCGAAATCAACCGCGTGGTGCCCTGCGACTACTTTGGGGTGCGCATTCGGGTACCCAGCACACCCACGCGGGCATTTGCCGAGTTTGGCAAAGAGCCCGACGGCAACTTTGTAGCCCTCGATGAAGACCGCGACGGCGTGTTTCCGGAGGCTGAAGCCGCACGCGAGGCCGTGGTGGAGCTGTTTTCGCGCCCTGGCGTGTACGTGGGCGAGGCTTTCGATGCGCTGGCCGAGCAGTTTGTGCTGTTGCGCTACATCCGCGAGCAACGTGGCACTCGGTCCATTCTATGCGCGCCGCTCCATCTCGAGGGCGAGCCGGTGGCCTCGCTCATTATGGCCAGCCGGCAGCCCGATGCCTTTTTGGAGGATTCGCTGGAACTGATTCAGAGCTTAGTACCGCAAATCCGGCTGGCCATCCAAAACGTGTTTGCCTTCGAGCAAATTGAGGCCTTGCGCACCCAGCTCGAGCGCGAACGAACCTACCTGATCGACGAAATAAACGACACAGCCGCGGCGCGGTTTGGCGAGTTTGTGGGCAGCAGCGCCGTGATGCAGCAGGTGTTTACGCGTGTAGAGCAAGTAGCCCCTACCGATACCACCGTGTTGATAACCGGCGAAACTGGCACCGGCAAAGAGTTGGTAGCGAGGGCCCTACACAACCACTCGCCGCGTAAGGAGCGGGCCCTAATCAAGATCAACTGCGCAGCCCTGCCCGCTCAGCTCATCGAGAGCGAGCTGTTTGGCCACGAGAAAGGCGCCTTTACGGGAGCGCACGACCGGCGCATTGGCAAATTCGAGTTGGCCGATGGCGGCACCATCTTCCTTGATGAAATAGGCGAGTTGCCCCTCGACTTGCAGGCCAAGCTGTTGCGGGTGCTGCAAGAAAAAGAGTTCGAGCGCATTGGCGGCCGGCGCGTAATCCGCACCGATGTGCGCGTAATTGCTGCCACCAACCGCGTGCTGGAAGAAGAAGTAGCGGCCGGCCGGTTCCGGGCCGACTTGTACTACCGCCTCGATGTATTTCCGATTCACCTGCCGCCCCTGCGCGAGCGGCCCGAGGACGTGGAGCCGCTGGTGCGCCACTTTCTAGAGCGTTTTACCAAAAAGCTGGGCAAACCTGTGCGCGGCCTGCGCCCCCGCGACCTGAAAGCCCTGCAGCGGTACAACTGGCCAGGCAATATCCGGGAACTGGAGCACGTAATTGAGCGTGCCGTTATTGCCTCCACGGGCCCCTACCTCGAGTTTGCGGGCTTCTCGGCCTCGCCAGCACCCGAAAAAGCACCCTCGGGCAACAGCGGCCGCCTCAAGACGCTGCGCGAACAAGAGCGCGACCATATTATGGCGGCCCTGCAGCGCACCGGCGGGCGGGTAAGTGGGCCACAAGGCGCAGCCGTACTGCTCGACATCAATGCCAAAACCTTAGAGGCACGCATGAAAAAGCTGGGCATCAGGCGCGAACACCGCGCCGATTAGTGCAGCAAGCTCATCCGTACTGATGATCAATTTGTTGCGCAGTTAAACACCCGCCTTTGCGGCGCGTACACCTAGGCATGGTTTCACCCAAAACCACCCACTACCATGACTAAAAACCGAACCAACGTGCCTGCCACGCCGCCCCACGACGACCCCAACCGCAAAAAGCAGGAGGATCAGCGGCCCGACACAATGAAGACCAGCAACCGCCACCCCACTCCGGACAAGGCGCACGACCCCGAGCGCAACGCCGACCCGGGCCTGAAAAGCAACCAGCGCAACAAACGCTAGGCCTTACGGCACAACCCAGCGCGCCCCGCACTTGGTCCCAGTGGCTGGTGTGGGGCGCGGCTTTTGCGGGCACCTAGGTTTCCGAACTACTACCGCCCAGTTGGCGTTTTGCCTGTACCTTCCCGTTTGCATGGCCGCTACTCCTACCGCCCCTTCCGAACTGTCGTTGCTTACCCGCGAGCATGTGCTGCGTGCCCTGCGGCAGATCGACCGCGAAGGCACGGAGCTGACGCCCAGCACCGTGTACGACTTAGTGTTTCGGGGCCGGCGCTACCCGCCGCGCCCGGTGGCGCAACTGGCCTACCGCCTGGCCACGGGCCAAACCGATGCCGAGTGGCCGCTGCCCGCCGGCGCGCCCACCAACCAAGTGCTCGAAGGCCTGAGCTTCACTGTAACTACCAAACGCCCAACGCTGGCTAACTCGTCGCTCGATGGCGACGTGGCCGCGCAGGATGCCTTGCAGCAGCTTTACACCGGCCTGGCCGCCGACGAAGTGCCGCTGCCCACCCACAAGAAAGCCGCCGCACCAGCAACCCTGCCCGCTACCAGTCCGCAAGCCCAGGAACCACCCACGGCTTACGGCGCCGCTCCGGCCGAGCCCTACGACCGCGCCGTGGCGTTGCGGGAGCTTTTTGTGTCGGCTGAAAAGCTTGACGATGCGCTGGCGGGCCTAGGTCGGAAAAAGAACCTGATTTTGCAGGGGCCACCCGGCACGGGCAAAACCTTTTTGGCCCGCCGCCTGGCGTGGCTGCTACTGGGCGCCACCGACGAGGCGCGCATCGAGTTGGTGCAGTTCCACCCGAGCTATAGCTACGAGGACTTTGTGCAGGGTTTCCGGCCCGATGGGCAGGGTGGCTTTCGGCTGGCCGATGGCGTGCTGCCCGATGTGTGCCGCCGTGCCGCGCAGGAGCCGCACCGCCCCTTTGTGCTGCTCATCGACGAAATCAACCGCGGGCATTTGAACCGCATTTTCGGCGAGTTGCTGGTGCTGCTCGAGGCCGATAAGCGCGGGCCGCGCCATGCCGTGCGCCTGCCCTACTCGCCGGCCGACGCCCCTAGATTTTTCGTGCCCGATAACCTGTATGTCATCGGCACCATGAACACGGCCGACCGCTCGTTGGCTCCGCTCGATTACGCTCTGCGCCGCCGCTTTGCCTTCGTGCCGATGCAGCCCGAGTTTGGCGAGCCGTTGCGCCAATTGTTGAAGGCACGCGGCGTACCCACCACCGTAACGGAGCGCCTGCTGGCCCGCCTCAACGAGCTCAACCAAGCCATAGCCGACGACCCCGAACTGGGCACCGACTTCCAGCTCGGCCACAGCTACTTTTGCCAACCGCCCACCGATGCTGCCGCTGCTGCCGGTTGGCTCGCGCTGGTGCTGGAGCAGGAAATAGCGCCTCTGCTCGATGATTACTGGTTCGATCAGCCGGCGCAGGCCGCCGCGCACAAGCAGCGCCTACTGCAGTGATACCCATCCAGAACCTGTACTACCTGTTCTGCTACGCTTGGAACCGCTTGCCTAGCCAAGGCGAGTGGCAGCACCTCGAGGCTAGCACTTTCCATAGGCCGCTGGAGCTGCTTACGCACATGCTGCTGGCCGGCACGCGGCGGCTGTTGCAGCAGGGCTTGCCCCTGGGTTATGCCGAGCACGAGGAAGAACTAACCGAGCTGCGCGGCCGCGTGCTGCTGGCTCCTACCCTGTCGCGCGACTTGCTGCGGCAGGGCCGGGCCGTTTGCGCTTACGATGACCTAGGACCCAACACGCCGTTTAACCGCTTGCTGGCCGGTACCTTGGAGGTGCTGGGCCGCACCCGGCACCTGCCGGCCGCGCTGCGCCAAGAGGTACGCCGCCTGCGGGCCCGCTTTCCGGAGGAGTTGGTAGCCGCACCTTTCACCCGGCACGAGCTGCGCGCGGTACGCCGCCTGCGCCTACCGGGGCAAGAAGGCTTTTTGCTCAACATCTGCGACCTGATTTACCGCACCGCCCTACCCGATATCGACACCGAAGGCCGCACCCGCTTTCACGATTTCCGCCGCGACGAAACGCTCATGGCCGGCATCTTCGAGCGGTTTGTGCGCAACTTCTACCGCTTGGAGCAGCGCCGCTACCGCGTGCTGTCCGAAACCATCAGCTGGCAGGCCGAGGCCGAGCGCTCCGAGGACTTAGGGCTGCTGCCCAGCATGATAACCGATACCAGTCTGGAGTCAGCCGAGCGCAAAATTATCCTCGATACCAAGTACTACGCCGCTGCCCTTAAGCCGCACTACGACCGGCAACGCCTGATTGCACCGCACCTCTACCAGCTCTTTGCCTACCTGCAAAACCAGGCACCTAGGGCTGGGCAGCAGCTCGAGGGCGTACTGCTGTACCCGGCGGCCGCGCAAGAAGCCGATTTGCGCTACACCCTAGGAGGTTTTCCGGTGCGCGTGGTTACCATCGATCTGAACCAGCCGTGGCCCGGCATTGCCGCCGATTTGCTCGGCTTGGTAGCTTAGCACTTTACGCCTGCTGCAGCCCACAGCCCCTCTGCCGTCGCGGAGGGGCTCTTTGTTTTCTGCGGGCTTCGTTCTAAAATCATGCAGCCTTGGCAAAGTCATTTCGTCCTTCTTTTTGCAACTCCGGGCTTTTCCCACTAAACTTCCCTCACCGTATTCACTAACCAGTACCCACTTGAAACGACGTGATTTTGTCGGGCTCACCGGCCTAGGGGTCGGCGCCCTGTTCTTGCCGAGCTTTCCAGGCTTCGGCGGCACGCCCGTTGATGCGGCGCGCCTGCTCGAGCCCTTTGATGCGGCAATGAACAAACGCCTGGCCGATGCAGCGCTGAATGCGGCGAAATCGGCGGGCGCTTCGTACGCCGATGTGCGCATTGGCCGCTACCTCAACCAAAGCGTTTTCACCCGCGAAAAGCAGGTGCAAAACATTGCTAACGGCGAAAGCCTAGGTGCCGGCGTGCGGGTACTGGCCAACGGTACGTGGGGCTTTGCCGCCACCAACCAGCTCAACGAGCAAGGCCTCGCCAAAGCGGCGCAGCTGGCCGTGCAGATTGCCAAGGCCAACTCCAAGGTGCAAAAGGAGCCGGTAAAACTGGCCCCGCAGAAAGGCTTCGGCGAGGTTTCGTGGAAAACTCCGATTCAGCAAAACGCTTTCGAGGTACCCGTGGCGCAAAAAGTAGAGCTGCTGCTGGCTGCCAACGCCAAAGCACTCGACAACGGTGCCAACTTCGTGAACTCGGCCCTGTTCCAGGTAAACGAGCAAAAGTATTTCGCCACCACCGACGGCTCGTACATCAACCAAGATGTGCACCGCATCTGGCCGACGTTCAGCGTAACGGCCGTTGACCGCGCCTCGGGCAAGTTTAAAACGCGCGAAGCCCTGAGCGCGCCCATGGGCCTGGGCTACGAGTACATGGTACCGAAAGCCCAGGACAAGATTGCCGGCCCCGCCGATACTGGCCTGATTGGTTACAAGAACTCGTACGACATTCTGGAGGACGCCGCCCTGGCCGCCAAGCAGGCGAAAGGCAAACTGACGGCTACCTCAGTAACGCCGGGCAAGTACGACCTCGTGCTCGACCCGAACCACCTAGGCCTGACCATTCACGAATCGGTGGGCCACCCGCTGGAACTCGACCGCGTGCTCGGCTACGAAGCCAACTACGCCGGTACTTCGTTCGCTACCCTCGATTGGCGCAAGCAAGGCAAGCCCTACGGTTCGAAGCTCGTCAACATCGTGGCCGACAAGTTGCAGCCCGGTTCGCTGGGTGCCGTGGGCTACGACGACGAGGGCGTGAAAACCAAGGAGTGGGACCTCATCAAGGACGGCAAGCTGGTGGATTACCAGAAGATCCGCGACCAGGCGCACATCGTGGGCCAGAACGAATCGGACGGCTGCTGCTACGCCGACTCCTGGGACTCGGTGCAGTTCCAGCGCATGCCCAACGTGAGCCTGCGCCCCGGCGCGCAAAAGCTGAGCGTCGACGACATGGTGAAGAACGTGGACAAGGGCATTTACATTGCCGGCCGCGGTTCGTACTCCATCGACCAGCAGCGCTACAATTTCCAGTTCGGCGGCACGGTGTTCTACGCTATTGAAAAAGGCAAAATCACCGGTCAGATTGAAGACGTGGCCTACCAGGCCAACACGCTGGAGTTCTGGAACTCCTGCGCCGCTATCTGCGACCAGTCGGACTACCGCTTGTTTGGCTCGTTCTTCGACGGCAAAGGTCAGCCCTCACAGGTATCGGCCGTAAGCCACGGCTCGGCCACCACGCGCTTCAACGGCGTCAACGTCATTAACACGGCCCGCAAGGTTTAAGCCCTAAACTCCCCTCCTCAGATGAGGAGGGGAGCTTTACTCCTCTCTCCTCCTCAAGATCTTTCCTTTACAATGGCTATTCTTTCCCGTGACGAAGCCCAGAGCATCCTGAAAAAGGTGCTGAGCTTCACCACCGCCGACGAGTGCGAAGCCACGCTCAACGGCACCAACGGCGGCAACATCCGTACCGCCCGCAACACGGTGAGCACCGCCGGTGCCGTCGACAATATTTCGCTGGCCGTAGAGGCCCGGTTTGGCAAGCGCTCCGGCGTGGCCACCTGCAACCAGTTCGACGACGCTACCCTGCGCCGCTGTGTGCAGCGCGCCGAAGAGGTAGCCCGCCTGGCGCCCGAAAGCCCTGAGTACGTACCGCTGCTGGGTGCGCAGCAGTACCTCACAGCCCCATCGTTTGCCCAAAGCACGGCCGGCATCACGCCCGATTACCGCGCCTCGCAAGCACTGGCCGGCATCAAGCTGTGCGACCAGAAGAAGCTCAGTTCGGCTAGCTTCCTGGAAGACGAATCGGGCTTTATCGCTAAGCGCAACAACAAAGGCCTGGAGGCTTACCAGCAGTTCACCAACCTCGACTTTTCGGTAACCGTGCGCACGCCCGACGGTCTCGGCTCGGGCTACGCCGCCGGCGACTTCACCGACATCAGCAAGTTTGATGCGGGCCGCATGACGCAGATTGCAGCCGACAAAGCCGCGGCTTCGGTAGGCGCCAAGGCCATCGAGCCGGGTAAGTACACCGTAATTCTGGAGCCTGCTGCCTTGGTATCGAACACCGATGCCTCGCTGTTGGGTGCGCTGATGAATGCCTTCGACGCCCGCAACGCCGACGAAGGCCGCTCGTTCCTGAGCAAGAAAGGTGGCGGCAACAAGAAAGGCGAAAAGCTTTTCGACGAGCGCGTTACCATTTACTCCGATCCTACCTCGGCCGATATTCCGGGCCTGGTGTTTGCCGGCGACGGCCGCCCGCGCCAGAAGACTACCTGGATTGAAAAGGGCGTGGTAAAGAACCTGTACTCGTCGCGCTTTTGGGCTCAAAAAGCTGGTATTCCGGACATTCCAGGCCCTAGCGGCTTCATCATGGCCGGCGGCACCGCTTCTACCGCCGACCTCATCAAGAGCACCCAGAAGGGTATCCTGGTAACGCGCCTGTGGTATATCCGCCCCGTCGATCCGCAAACGCTGCTGTACACGGGCCTCACCCGCGACGGAACGTTCTACATCGAGAACGGCAAAATCAAGCACCCGGTGAAGAATTTCCGCTTCAACGAGTCGCCCATTATCATGCTCAACAACCTGGAGGCCATTGGCCGCCCGGTGCGCCTGGGTGGCAACTTCGTGCCCCCTCTGAAGATTCGCGACTTCACCTTCACCTCTCTTTCGGACGCTGTTTAAGCCAACAGCGCTGCCGCATGCTGCGGACCCCGTTCGGCCCAGCCGGGCGGGGTCTTTTTGCACTGAGCCCTAGGTGCCTACTTGGCACCCATGCGCCAGCCAGCTACTTCTCCCCTCCTCTCACTGCCTTACCCTTAATACCTTGAAACGTCGCGACTTTGTGGGCCTTACCAGCCTGGCTGCCGGTGCCCTGTTCCTGCCTTCGTTCCCGAGCCTGGCCGGCGAGCCGGTAGAGCTGGCTCGCCTGTTCGATCCGGTGATGGACGCCGCTATTAATAAACGCCTGGCCGATGCAGCCCTGAATGCGGCCAAATCGGCCGGTGCTTCGTACGCCGATGTGCGCATTGGGCGCTACCTGAATCAGGCGCTGTTTACCCGCGAAAAGCAGGTGCAAAACATTGCCAACACCGAGAGCTACGGCGCCGGGGTGCGCGTAATTGCCAACGGCACCTGGGGCTTTGCGGCTACCAACAACGTATCGGAAGCTGGCCTGGCCAAGGCCGCGCAGCTGGCGGTGCAAATTGCCAAGGCCAACGCCAAAGCCCAGAAGGAGCCCGTGAAGCTGGCCCCGCAAAAGGGCTACGGCGAGGTGTCGTGGAAAGCCCCGATTCAGCAAAATGCGTTTGAGGTGCCGATTGCCCAGAAGGTTGACTTGCTGCTGGCCGCCAACGCCAAGGCCATGGAAAACGGCGCTTCGTTCGTGAACTCGGCCTTGTTTCAGGTGAACGAGCAGAAGTACTTTGCCTCGACCGACGGCTCGTATATCGACCAGGACATTCACCGCATTTGGCCCACGTTCGGCATTACGGTAGTTGACCGCAGCACGGGCAAGTTCCGGACGCGGCAAGCCCTGAGTGCTTCCATGGGCCTAGGCTACGAATACCTCACGCCCAAAGCCCAGGACAAGATTGCCGGGCCGGCCGGCTCGGATGTTATCGGCTACAAGAACTCGTACGACATTCTGGAGGACGCTGCTCTGGCCGCCAAGCAAACCAAGCAAAAGCTCACGGCCAAATCGGTAACGCCGGGCAAGTACGACCTCGTGCTCGATCCGCATCACCTAGGTCTGACCATTCACGAATCGGTGGGCCACCCGCTGGAGCTCGACCGCGTGCTGGGCTACGAGGCCAACTTTGCGGGCACCTCGTTTGCTACGCTGGACTGGAAAAAACAAGGCAAGCCCTACGGCTCGAAGCTCGTCAACATCGTGGCCGACAAGCGCCAGCCCGGCTCCCTAGGTGCCGTGGGCTACGACGACGAAGGGGTGCAAACCAAGGAGTGGGACCTGATTAAGGACGGCAAGCTGGTGGATTACCAGAAAATCCGCGACCAGGCGCACATCGTGGGCCAGAACGAATCGGACGGCTGCTGCTACGCGCAGTCGTGGCAGGATGTGCAGTTCCAGCGCATGCCCAACGTAAGCCTGCGCCCCGGCGCGCAAAAGCTGAGCGTCGATGACATGGTGAAGAACGTGGAGAAAGGTATCTACATCGCTGGCAACGGCTCCTTCTCCATCGACCAGCAGCGCTACAACTTCCAGTTCGGCGGGCAGGTGTTCTACGCCATCGAGAACGGCAAAATCACGGGTATGCTGGAGGACGTGGCTTATCAAGCCAACACGCTGGAGTTCTGGAACTCCTGCGCCGCTACCTGCGACCAGTCGGACTACCGCCTCGTGGGCTTCTTCAACGACGGCAAGGGCCAGCCTTCGCAGAGCTCGGCCGTAAGCCACGGCTCGGCCACCACGCGCTTCAACGGCGTCAACGTCATTAACACGGCTCGCAAAATCTAGCGCAGCGAAAAAGCTCCCCTCCCCATCTGAGGAGGGGAGCTTTTCGTTCTTCTCTCCTCTCTCAACAGCAACCAATGCCTATCCTATCAAAAGATGATGCTCAGGCCATTCTGAAAAAGGTCATGAGCTTCACGAAAGCCGACGAGTGCGAGGCGAACCTAAACGGCCGCACTTCCGGCAACGTGCGCTACGCCCGCAACACCGTAACCACGGCCGGCGCGGCCGATAACGTATCGTTGGTGGTGCAGTGCTGGTTTGGGCGCCGCTCGGGCGTGGCCACCTGCAACCAGTTCGACGAAGAAACGCTGCGCCGCTGCGTGCAGCGTGCCGAGGAAATTGCCCGCCTCGCGCCCGAAGACCCCGACTACATGCCGCGCCTCAGTCCGCAGCAGTACCTGGCGGCCAACTCATTTGCGCAAAGCACGGCCGGCATCACGCCCGATTTTCGGGCTCAAGCCGCCGGCGACAGCATTGCCCTGTGCGAAGCGCGCAAGCTTACCGCCGCGGGCTACCTGGAGGACGGCGCCAGCTTTGCGGCCATCCGCAACAGCAAGGGCCTGGAGGCTTACCAGCAGTTCACCAACGTCGATTTTTCGGTGACGGTGCGCACGCCCGACGGCCTCGGCTCGGGCTACGCCGTGGCCGACTTTACCGACGCCGCCAAGTTCGACGCCAAAGCCTTGACTAAGGTGGCAGCCGACAAGGCCTCAGCTTCCGTCAGCGCCAAAGCCATTGAGCCGGGCAAGTACACGGTAATTCTGGAGCCCGCCGCGCTGGTATCCGACGAAGGCTTGATCAACCGATTGGTATATGCCTTCGATGCCCGCGAG
Source organism: Solirubrum puertoriconensis (assembly GCF_001483135.1). GTDB lineage: Bacteria > Bacteroidota > Bacteroidia > Cytophagales > Hymenobacteraceae > Solirubrum > Solirubrum puertoriconensis. Next base: position 400,332 of record NZ_LNAL01000008.1, on the reverse strand, counting down.
GCCGACGAGGGCCGCTCGTTCCTGAGCAAGAAAGGCGGCGGTACGCGCAAAGGCGAAAAGCTGTTCGATTCGCGCGTGAGCATCAGCGTCGACCCCACCAACCCGCTGGCCCCGAGCGGCGTGTTCGACAACGAAGGCCTGCCGGTGAAGAAGCTGCCTATCATCGAGAAGGGCGTGGTGAAAAACCTGTACTACTCACGCTTTTGGGCCGAGAAAAACAAGGTGGCGCCTACGGGCTTTACCGGCAACTTTGTAATGGAAGGCGGCACCGCCTCCACGGCCGACTTAATCAAGAGCACCCAGAAAGGCATCCTGGTAACGCGCCTGTGGTACATCCGCGACGTGGACCCGCAAACACTGCTGGTTACCGGCCTTACGCGCGACGGTACGTTCTATATCGAGAAGGGCAAGATCAAACACCCAATCAAGAACATGCGCTTCAACGAGTCGCCGGTGATTATGCTGAACAACATTGAGGCCGTGGGCCGGGCGCAGCGCCTAGGTGGTAACCTGGTGCCCCCGCTCAAGATCCGCGACTTCACCTTCACCTCGCTTTCCGACGCGGTGTAACTCTTGCCCGCAACCGCTTAACTTACAAGCCGCCTCGTGGTTGAGGCGGCTTTTTGCTTGCCTATGCTGCGTATCTCTATTCTCTTACTTGCTTTGCTGGCGGTGACGCCGGCCCTTGCGCAACGCAACTTGCCGCCCGATTCGCTCAGGTGGCAGGATACCAAACCCACCGCAAGTTTTGGCCTGGGCACCATGGTTGTTGCTGCCGACGGACGTACCATTCGGGCTTTTTTACCCTGGAGAGAGCTAGGGTACGAAGGCACGGTACCCTACCGCAACTCCAGCCCTGAGGTACGCCCGTTTCCGGAGCCGGCCTTTGCCAAAGTAGAAAAGCTGCATTCCATGACGGTGCGCGGCAACTACTTTGAAACCATGCGCTTGCCCGACGAAGCGCACCCGCAGATTATGGCCCGCCGAGTAGTCGATGGCCCTGTGGAACTATTTGCGTACGTTGATGCCAAGGTGTTTCCAGTACCGCTTATGGGCGTAGGTGTTGCGGCACTCACGGGGGCCCTGAGCGGCATACCGGATTGCACGTGGTACGTACGGCACAACAACAAATTGGAACGCGTGCGACGCAACGACTTTCAGGCGCAAATGAGCACCTACACGCAGGACTGCTTGGCTGTGAAGGAACAGATTCTGCAAGGCGCGAAAGGGTTTCGCTATGGCGATATGCCTAACATCGTCAGTCTCTACAACCAACACCTGCAGGAGCAGGCAGCAAAATAAACTAGCACAAAAAAGCCCGGCCTAGGTGGACGGGCTTTTTTGGTGGGTTGGCAGCAACTACTTGTTGCTCATCCGGATGGCGAGGTAGCCCTGGAACACGCGGTTTTTCAGGCGCGGGTCGTTGGCGCTGCGGATGTCGTCGAAGTCCTCCACGTTGCTCAGGCCCGAGTTGAAGCGGCCACCTAGGGACAGGTTCTTGGTCACTTCCAACTCGAGGCCGGCACACAGGCTATAGTCCTGCTTCTTGTACTGGTCGGTTACTTGGCCGCTTACGTTGCTGTACTGTGCTTGACCCGTGGGCGAGTAGCCCGTCAGGAGCACGCCGGTTTCTTTGGCCGTGAGCAATACACCAAACTGCGGGCCGCCCTGCAGGTGCACGGGGCCAATCTTCACGTCGAGCAGCAGGGGCAGGTTGAGGTAGTGCAGCTTGGTTTCGTAGTCCTCTTGCCCACCCTTAAACTCGCCGCCTTGCAGCGAGTACAGCAGCTCGGGCCGGATGGAGAGCGGACCAATGATGTTGTAGTTGTAGAAGATGCCGGCGTGGTAGGTGATTTTGTAATCCGACTTGGCCGATATCCGTTCGCCGTCGAGCACGGCGGCATTGGCGCCGCCCTTCACGCCGAAATACTGAGCTTGGGCGGCGGCACCCGTAAACACGCTCAGCAGCAACAACAGCAGGAATTTTTTCATGGCAAAAACTACGCGAGAGTAAGAAAAGCTGCGCAAGTTCCGGCGCTGCTGCCGCCTTTACAATAGCATGTTTGGGTGGTATTGGGCAAGTGCCTAGGTGCGCCTGTTCAAGCACAGCGCCTAGGGCAGCTGAAAGGCCACAAAACCTTGGACGACGCGGTTGCGCAGCCGCTCGTCGTTGAGGCCGGTGATGCTCTTGGCGTCGTTCACGTCGCTGAGGCCGGCCACAAACCTGGCGCCTACCGATAAGCCGCCGATGAGCTTAAAGCCCGCACCTACGCACAGGCTCATGTCGGTTTTCTCGTAGCGGCTCCAAGCGTCGCGGGCGCGCGACGCCACTACGGCGGCGCCGTTTTCGTCTTCGCCCACCATTACCTGGCCTTCTTCGCGAGCTTTCAGCAAAAAGCCGAATTGCGGCCCGGCCTCTACGTAGGCACGGGCAATGCGCACTTTGGCCACCAGCGGCGCGTAGAGGTAGTGCAGCTTGGTGTCGAAGTTGGTAACGGCCGATTTGAAGGTGCCGCCCTGCAACGAGTACTGCAGCTCGGGCTGAATGGAAATCGGGCCCAGAACTTTGGCCTCGTAGAAAACGCCTACGTGGTGCGTGGTTTTGAATTCGGACCGGGCCGAAATGTTGTCGCCGTCGAGCAAGGCGGCATTCAGGCCCGCTTTTACGCCGAGTTGGGCGTGGGCTGAGCCGGCAACGAGTAGGCCGCCCAGGAGTAACAAAGCAGTTGGTTTCATAGCGTTAGGGGTAAGCAGAGCGGAGAAAAGTCCGTGTACTTACGCAACGCTGCGGCAAGCGGCTGAACAGTAGCACCAAACGTAGCTGGTTGCACTGCGTCGCTGCGGAGTAGCCCGAGTATCTACTTAGCTGCTACAGCCCATCCCTAGGTTTACTTTGCGGCTTTGGCTGGAAGCAAGTACCCCACCGAAAGCTGCACCACGCGCTGGTAGCCGCCGTAGGCGAAGTCGGCCGGATCGGGGTTGCTACGGGCCACATCGAGCAGGCCGTAGTAATAGCGGGCACTCAGTTGCAAGCCCGGCTGGAACGAAGCAGCAATGCCGCCGGTCAGGCCCACATCCAAGCGCTTGTAAGCATCCGTTACGGAGCGGTCTACTTCCTCGCTGCTGCTCAGGCGCCCTTTCAAGCGGCCACTCAACAACACGCCCGCTTGCGGCCCAGCCTGCACGCTAAACACCTGCCCTAGGCGCAGCTTGGCCAGCACCGGCACGTTGAGGTAAGTCAGGCGCACCTTGCGCACGGCTTCTTCCTGAATGGGTGCCGGCCCTAGGCTGAACGTGAGTTGGTTGTAACCGCTACCCTGCCACGACACCAACACCTCGGGCTGCAGCGCCCAGCGCTGCCCCAAACTGTACTCGAGCATCGCCCCTAGGTGCGGCCCGGCCTTATCGAAGGTGTAGTTGTCAGAGGTTTCGTCGAAGCCCTCGGCCAAACGGGCTATGTTGACGCCCCCTTTCACCCCCCAACGCACGGCCGGTGTTTGAGCCGCTGCCGGCAAGGTCCCGAGGAGCAACAGGGCGGCTAGGGCTACGGTGTTTTGTTTCATAGCTTAGGGGCTGATGACTGAAGGTTTGCTTGGTTTGAGGTTACGCTCAAATTCTGAAAAAATGTTAAGCCCAACCGTACGTCCTGCCTAGGTCAGCTTGTGTCTCTGTTGGCAATATCCGCCGAGTTACTTCTTACCGTGCCCACTCCTTTCACCTTCGTGCGTCTCAGCTACCGTTCCGGCGACTGGGATGCCGTAGACGAACGCATGCCTGCCAACCTGTTGCACTCGCTGATCGAGTACACCACCGTGAAGGTGAACCTCAAGGAGAAGGTGGTGGCGCTCGATTCGCCGGAGCTATTCAACTACCCGTTCTGCTACCTCTCGGGCCACCGGCTGGTGCAGTTTACGGCGGCCGAAAAAAAGAACTTTACCCAGTACGTGCGCAACGGCGGCTTCGTGTTCGTCGACGACTGCAACCACGACATCGACGGGCTGTTTGCGCGCTCGTTTGAGGAGCAAATGCGCCAGTGCTTCGGCAGCAATGCTCTTAAAAAGCTGCCCAACACGCACCCCATCTACTCGCAGTTTTTCAAGTTTAAGGATGGCCCTCCGGCTACCACGTTCGAGCTAAACGGCTGGGGCGACGACCTGATTCACGACTACCTCAAGGCCGTAGAAATCAAGGGCCGCATCGGGGTGCTGTACTCCAACAAGGATTACGGCTGCGAGTGGGACTACGACTTTCGCAACAAACGCTTTCTGGCCGAAGACAACACCAAGTTCGGCGTCAACATTCTGCTGTATGCCCTCACGGCGTAGCTCGCACAGCTAGCCCATCAACCTGCCCTCATCAGTGTCAGCTTCTACAACCCAAACCGCCCCGCTTACCCCGCCTGCTCGCATGACGGAACAAGAACTCCACCGCCTGCTCGATAAACTGCCCCGCCTGCGCCAGGAAATAGGCAAAGTAATCGTGGGCCAGCACGAGGTGCTCGACGAGGTGCTGGTAGCCCTGCTTGCTGGCGGCCACGCATTGCTCGAGGGCGTACCGGGCTTGGCCAAAACCTTGCTGGTGCGCACCTTAGCCGCCGCTACCGATTTGTCGTTCCGCCGCATTCAGTTCACGCCCGACCTGATGCCCACCGACATCTTGGGCACTGAAATTTTGGAGGAAGACCACGCCACTGGGCACCGCTCGTTTCAGTTTATGCGCGGGCCGGTGTTTGCCAACCTGGTGCTGGCCGACGAAATCAACCGCACGCCGCCCAAAACCCAGGCGGCACTGCTCGAGGTGATGCAGGAGTTTGAGGTGACGTATGCCGGCCAAACGCACCCGCTACCCGACCCCTTCTTTCTGCTGGCCACGCAAAATCCCATCGAGCAGGCCGGTACCTACCCGCTGCCCGAAGCCCAGCTCGACCGTTTTTTGCTGTACATCCGCATTGGCTACCCCTCGGAGCAAGAGGAGCTGGCCATTCTGCAGGGCACCACGGGCACCTCGGTGGGCCACCCCGAGCCGGTAATTGGCGCCGTAGAGCTGCGGCAGCTGCGGCAGCTGGTGCGCGAGGTAAGCATTAGCCCCGAGCTGCTGCTGTACGTAACGCGCCTGGTGCGAGCCACGCGGCCCGATGGCTCACCGGTGAAGTTTATTCAGGATTACGGTCGCTGGGGCGCCGGGCCTCGCGCGGGCCAGGCCTTGGTGCTCTGCGCCAAAGCCCGCGCTTTGCTCCACGGTCGCTTTGCAGCTACCGCCGAGGATATTCGCCAACTGGCCGCACCGGTGCTGCGTCACCGCTTGCTGCTGAACTTTCAGGCCGAAGCCGACCGCCTCACGCCCGACGATGCGGTAGCCGCGATGCTGAAAGAGCTGCCCATCGGCAACGCTTAACCCCTGCTGCCGTGCTCGACGCCGCCGCCCTGCTCGCTCTGCGCAACTTGCCCCTAGTGGCCCGCCTAATTGCCGAGGGCGGGCAGGCTGGCCTGCACCCCAGCCGCCGGCGCGGCGCGGGTATGGAGTTCAGCCAGTACCGCCCCTACCAACCCGGCGACGACTTGCGCCGCCTCGACTGGCGCCTGGCCGCCCGCTCCGACCGCTACTACATTCGCGAGTCGGATGTGGATACGCGCCTGACCGTGCGGCTGGTGCTTGATGCCAGCGCCTCCATGAACCACCCCGACAGTGCCGGCGTGAGCAAGCTTGACTACGCGCGCCTGCTGCTGGCGGGCTTGGCCTACGTGGCGCAGCAGCAAGGCGACGCTGTGGGCTTTTACGCAGTGCAGGCCACTGGTTTGCAAACCGTACCGCCGCGCTCCGATGCCGGCCAGCTGCAGCGCCTGTACCACGCCCTAGGTGCCGTGCAGGCCGCGGGCTCGTTGCCAGGGGCGCCCACCCTTGCGCCGCTGTTTGGGCGGCAAGGCTCTACGGTAACCGTGGTGCTGAGCGATTTGTACGACCTGGAAGAAGGCTCGCAGCTCGAGCAAGTACTCACGCACCTACGCGCCGCCGGCGGCGAGGTGATGGTGCTGCACCTGCTCGCGCCCAACGAGCTAACCCTGGACTACCCCAACACCGCCACCCTCGAAGACCTCGAAACCGGCCAACGCCTGCAGCTCGACCCGGCGCAGCGCCCCGAGTACCAGCGGCAGCTCGAGGATTGGCTGCGCCGCACCGAGCAATCGGTGCGCGGCCACGGCCTCGATTACTACCGCCTACTCACCGACGAGCCGCCAGCCCAAGCCTTGCGCCAGGTGCTGCGCCGCCGCCAGGGTGCCCCCGTCTGACCTCGCGGCAAGCATCCTTACCTAGGGCTCCTCCGTCTGTTTCCTGCTTATTCCGCCTGCTTTGCTCACGTTCGCCAATCCTGCTGCCTTGCTTGCCCTTGCCGGGTTGCTGGTGCCGCTGGCCATCCACCTCTGGAACCGGCGCCCCGGCCGGGTGGTGCCGGTTGGCGCGTTGCGCTGGCTAACACCGGGCGCCAACCGCCGCATGCGGCAGCTGCACCTTACGCAGTGGCCCTTGCTGCTGCTACGCCTAGCCTTGCTTGGGCTGCTGGCGTTGGCCATTGCCGGCCCTAGGTGGAGCAAACCCGCCCCGCCGCTCCGCCCGCAAGTACTGCTAAGCCCGAGCGTGTTGGCCTCGCCGGCGTGGCCCGTGCTGCTGCCTACGCTCGACTCGCTCCGCCGCAGCGGTGCCGAGCTGCGCTACCTAGGCGCGGGGTTCCGGCTCCTGCCCGATTCGTTGCTCCAAGCCGCTACTGCTGTCACCGATCCGCAAGCTTCGACCAAGTGGTACTGGGCACGCGCTGCCCAGGCGGCCGACAGCTTTCCGAACCGCCCGCTACGCATCTACACCACGGCCGAAGCTCGGCACTTCCGGGGTACGCGCCCGCTGCTGCCCACGCGGGTGCGCTGGCAAACCGTGCCGGCGGCTGCCGACAGCGGCGCGTGGCTGCAAGCGGCCGTACGCCCCACGCCCGATTCGCTCCGGCTGGTAATTGGCTACGGCAACGGCGCGCGCACCACCTACCGCAACTACCGCCAAGCTTGGCCCACGCAACTGCCGCATGCGCTTACGCTGCCCAATCTGCCGCCGCTGCAGCTGGTACAGCACGGCCAGCAGTTGGTTATTCAACCGCAGCAGCCCGATTCAGCTCAGCCAAGCTCGCAACCTATTGTAGTGCAGCAGCCGCTTCGGGTGGCCGTTTACTTCGATGCTAAAACCCACGCCGAGGATGCCCGCTACGTACGCGCGGCGTTGCGGGCGGCCGCCTCGGCTTTCCCGGCGGGCTTGCAGTTGCGGGTAAGCTCTACACCTCCAACCGATTCGCTCGATTGGCTGATATGGTTGAGCAACTCGCCGGCTCCAGCTGCGGTGCGCGAGCGGGTGAAATATGGTCTGCACCTGCTGCAAACGGCCGGCGCACAGGCGCAAGCGGTAACCACCGGCTTCAGCCCAGGTGCTTACGCTTCAGCGGCGCAGCTTTTCCGCCGCTCGGCGGCTGCCCCACTAGGTAGCCAAAGCCAAGTGCTGTGGCAGGATGCCGCGGGCCAGCCGTTGCTCGTGCGTCAGCCAATAGGCCGAGGAGTCAAGTACAGCTTGCTCACGCGCGTGCACCCGCAGTGGAGCAGTCTGCCCACCGATGGCCAATTGCCCGAAGTGCTGCTAAACTTCCTGACACCCGATACGGACCTAGGCGCTGCTGCCGATTACCGCCAGCTCGATGCTGCGCAGGTGCTGGCCTACGCCCCGGCCGACACACCCGAGAAAAGCCTGCGGCCTGCCACCCGCTACGCCGATTTGCAGCCGTGGGTAGCCCTAGCTGCCGGGCTGCTGTTTGCCCTGGAGCGAGTCGTGACTCGTCGTCGAACTTCAACCGCCACAGCCGCATGAGCCGCGTTCAGGAGTACTCTTCGCAAGTAGCGGAGGCACAAGCCCAACTGGCCCGCGTGCGGCGCCAGCACCTAGGGCTTGTGGCCCTCTCAATTAGCGTAGTTGCCGCGGGCGCCTTACTGGCTTTGCTGGGCGCGGCGTACCATTGGCCGCAAAGCCGGGCCCTGTGGCTCGGCGTGGGTGTGGCGGCACTGGGCCTGCTGGTGGTAGCGCTGTGGCGTTTGCGAGGCTTTGGCACCCATCACCTCGCCCAACGCCTCGATCGGTACTTTCCTGAGCTGGAAGACAGCACCGGCCTGTTACTAAGCAAACCCAACGGCTTTTTGCCCAAGCTGCAACAAGAGCGCATTGCCGAGCGCCTGCTGCATTTGCCGCTGCCCGATGCGCTGCGGGTGCCGTGGGCACCTAGGGCCGGCGTGGCTGTGGCCTTAACAACCCTAGGTGTTGCGCTCTGGCTGTGGCCTGCGGCGCAAGCACAACCGACGGCCCCGCGGCTGCAGCTGCAGTTTCCGACAACCACGGCGCAGGCAGCACCTGCACCGGCCGCGTCGCGCCTGCTCGCCACCACGGTGCAGGTGCTGCCGCCGGCTTACACGCGCCAACCAGCTTTTGCCCCCGAAGCGCTTTCGTTCCGCTGCCCCGAGGGCTCTACCATCCGCTGGACGCTGCGCACCGATAAGCCCGTCAAGGCTTCGGAGCTGCTGATTGCCGGGCAGCGGCCGCTGGCGTTTCGGGCGGTAGCTAATCAACCCAATCGGTACGTAGCTGAGTACCGCGTCAGCAAATCAACGATTTACCGCGTGCGTTTTGCGGGGCAGGACTCGGAGGACTACGCCATTGAGGTGGTGCCCGACCGCGCTCCGACGCTCAAAATGGTTTCGCCGAAGCCCTACACCTTGGTGGAGTATGGCCGCCGGCCCGAAGTAGCGGTGCGCGTTGCCCTGCAGGATGATTACGGGCTGGCTCGGGCCCGTTTGGTAGTAACCACTGCGCAAGGCTCGGGCGAGGCCGTGAAGTTTACGGAGCACATCCGCGACCTGAGCGCGGCCCTAGGTAGCAAGCCCCGGCAGCACACGGGCAACGTTACGCTGCGTTTGCCTGCCTTGGGCCTCACCTACGGCGATGAGCTGTACGTGTACGCCGAGGCGTGGGACAATGCCGGCCACCGCGCCCGTACCGATGCCGCCTTGGTGCAGTGGGAAGACACAAGCGCCACCAGCGGCCCGGCCGCTATTTCACTGGGCGTTAATCAAATGCCTGCGTACTTCCGCAGTCAGCGCCAGATCATCATCGATACCGAAAAACTGATTGCCCTGCGCCGCAAGCTGCCCGCCGCCGAGCTGCAGAGCCGTGCCAATAACCTAGGCGACGACCAGAAGATGCTGCGCCTGCGCTACGGCAAGTTCTTGGGCGAGGAGTCGGAGAAAGGTATTACCGAAACCTCCACCCGCCCGCCCATTGCCGAAGAAGGCGAAGAGGCCGAGGAAGAGCAGCACAGCGCCGACGACGGCCACGACCACCTGCCCATTGCCAGCGAAGGCGCCCCCAGCACCGAGGCCCTGACGCAGCCCTACATGCACTTGCACGAGGACGAAGAAACCGCTGACTTTCTGGAGCCGCAGGTAAAAACCAAGCTGCGCGCTGTGCTCAACCAAATGTGGGAGGCCGAGCTACGCCTGCGCTTAGCGAAGCTGAACGAAGCAATACCTTTTGAATACCGCGCGCTGCGCCTGCTGAAAGAAGTACAGCAACAAACCCGCGTGTACGTGCGCAAATCCGGCGTCGATCTGCCGCCGCTGCCCGAAGCTGAAAAACGCCTTTCGGGCGATGTAGGCGCGGTGCAGGTGCCCATGCGCCAAGCCCAACGCACGCCGCCGGCTACGCAACCGGCCGTGCGCGCCGCGCTGGCGCAAATAGCCGCGTACCGCGCCGGCCAACGCCCCAGCACCGCCGACCTAGGGCACTTGCAACCCGCCAGCGCCCTGCTGGGCCAAGCGGCGCTTAACCAACCGGGCGCTTCGTTGGCCGCTTTGCGCGCTTGGCGCCAGGTACTACAAGCAGTGCGAACTGCCCAGCAACCCCGCGCTGCTGATTTGGCTGCAGTCGATCGGGCCCTTACCAACCTGTTGCCTGCGCCAACTGCGCCGCCGGTGCGGCCGGCGGCGGGCTCTATGTCGCGCCGTTACTTTCAAGAGCTTAGCCGCTAGCCAGCCATACTAGCATGATGTCGACACCCCTTTCGTACGCGCACCTTTTTCTCTGCCTGTTGCTGGCGGGCTTGCTGGTGTGGCAGGCATTGCGCTACCCGGGGTGGCGCCGCATAGCCCGAGTGGCTGCAGGTTTGGTTGCTGCGGCAGCACTGTGGTTTAGCGCATTTCCGCCGCAACGCACCGTAACCGTAGCTGCACCCGATGCGGCCATTGTACTTACCGCGCACTACCAGCCCGATAGTCTGCAAAAGCTGCTGCGTGCCCTAGGTCCGGTGCCTGTATTGCGCTACCGTACCGGCAGCCCCGCTACCGATACCGCCAGCTTATCGTCGTTGGCGGCATTGCCCGATGCTTATCCGCGGGTGCGGCAGCTACACGTACTAGGCCTGGGGTTGCCCTCGGCCGATTTGGCGACTTTGCCAGCATCAGTAAAGTTGGTGCCGCATGCCTACACAGCTACTGGTTTCAAGGCAGGAAATTGGCCGACCAAGCTCGTGCTGGGCACCCCGTTGCGCGTTGAAGGCAGTTTTGGGCACCTAGGCAACGGACCCGTGTGGGTGAGCTTAGAGGCCGCCGGCGCCGTGCGCGACTCGGTGCAGCTAAAGTCGGGCTCCGGCGCTTTTGTGTTGAGCTACACGCCGCGCCGCACCGGTAGGCTGCTCGCCCGGCTTTCGGCTCGGCAGGGCAGCAAAACGCTAGCAGCCGAGCCAGTACCGACACAGGTAGAAACTGCCCGCCCGCTGCGCGTGCTGCTACTCGCCGGCTCGCCTTCTTTTGAGTTCAATCTGCTGAAAACCCGCTTGGGCGAGCAAGGTCATCAAGTAGCATTGCGCGTGAGCGTGGGCCGTGGGCTGCAACAAACTGATTTTATCAACCATGCGCAGGTAAACTTAGGGCAGCTAAGCAGCCTCCTACTGGCTTCGCACGATGTGCTGGTAACCGATGCCGATGCACTCAATACGCTTTCGGGTACCGAGGCGCGCGCCCTGGGTGCTGCAGCCAGCAATGGCCTGGGCGTGGTATTGCTAGCCCCCGCCGATTTGCCGCGCAGCCTACCGGGCCGGGCACAGTTTGCTTTGCAGAACCGTCCCGCTGCAGTTGCCGATCGGCCCCAACAGCTCCATTGGCCCATGGGCAGCGGCCAAACCTTGTTGCCCGCTTTGTTGCGCACTTCGGCTCGGCTGCAGCCATTGGTTACGGCTGCCCGCCCCACCGAAATAGTAGCGGCAGCCCAACGCGTGGGTTGGGGCACGGTGGTGGTAAGCACCGCCACCAACACCTACCGTTGGCAGCTAGCCGGCACCGCAGCTACTTACGATGGCTACTGGAGCCGGCTGCTTACAGCCGCCGCTCGCCCCACCGACCCCGTAGCCGAATGGAAAGCGGCAGCCTGGCCGCAACCGCACCAACCCGTTGAGTTGCGGCTTACCTCCTACTCTGCCACTCGCCCCTCGCGGGCCCGCGTGCTCGATGCGCAAGGCAAAGCAGTGCAGTTGGCCCTAGGTCAGCACCCCAGTCGGCCCAACGTGTGGATGGGCAGCTACTGGCCCAGTAGCACGGGTTGGCATACGGTAGAGGCTCCTGGGCAAGCCAGCAGCGCATTTTTCGTGTACAGCTCGCACGATTGGCTTGCTCCGCAAGCCACCGAGTGCCAAGCGGCGGCGCAACAATGGGGCGGCAGCAGAGCCCCTTCTTCCCTCCCCCAGCAGCGTCGCGAGCCTTGGCCTGCGGGCTGGTTTTTTGCTTTGTTTCTGGTAGCCGCAGGTTTTCTGTGGCTCGACGAGAAACGCTAGGTCCGCCGCGGCGGTATTAGTAGCGGATGTACGGATGCCCGCCCAGTTTAGGGTCGTGGGCCTCGCCCACTAAGTAGCTTCCTATTTGCAGTACATTGGCGGTGGGCAGTACCTGCGGCTCCTCAGTATGCTCGGGATTATCTGCCAAGATGGGGCAACAAGTATGGTGCGGGTTAGCCAGAGCATTATCTTGCTCCCTTGGTACTGCAACAAGATCAGACATAAATAAACAATGCGGTGCGTTGGCCGGCAAGATACACAACAACTTGATATATGCTAAGCTCGACCATTGACACTGAGCACCTTCGATAAAAAACGGCCCGAGCCTCTCCGCAGAGAAACTCGGGCCGTCCGAAAGCCGACGGGCCAGCGCTGGGCTGGCCTGCCTCACTACTGCTGGGTAGTGGTGGTAGTAGCTTCGGTGGTAGTGGTGGTAGCACCAGCAGCACCAGCTTCGGTGGTAGCAGCGCCAGCCTCAGTGGTGGTAGCAGCAGCCGAATCAGCCGGAGCAGCCGTAGCGTCAGCAGCCGGAGCCGTGGTCTCAGCGGTGGTGGTTTCGGTGGTGGTAGCTTCGGTGGTCTCAGCAGCCTTCTCGCCACCGCACGAAGCGAGGCTTACTACAGCGAACAGAGCGGCAACTTTGAGCAGATTTTTCATCTGTGTGGTAAGTTTGAAAATGTTGGGTCTGAAAAACGCCCTTCATACCGCAGATCGAGAGAGGTAACCCGTCAGTAGAAAAAATTTATTTGTTGGGTTACCGCAGCGGAGGCAAAGTATTAAGAACGAGTAACTGCGCATGGGCAAGGCACAGCCTTCATTTACCGACGAGGAACTGGTGGCGGGTATCCGCCGCGGCGACGATCGGGCACTGGCACACCTGTACCGCCTCTACCTGCCGATGGTCATTCACTTGGTGATGCAGAACAGCGGAACCGAGGACGAGGCCAAGGACATTTATCAGGAGGGCGTGATGGTGTTTTACGAGAAAGTACGCGAAGGCACGCTCGAGCTGAGCTGCCAGATCAAGACTTACCTCTACGCCGTGTGCCGCCGATTGTGGCTGAAGCGGTTGGCCGAGAAAGGTCGTTACGGCGGCCGCCTCGACGACCACGAACCGTACCTCGAAACGGGGGCCGAGGCCGATTTGGTTGAAGCCGAACAGCGCGATCAGCAATTCGCTGTGATGAGCGAAGCGCTGCTGCGCCTAGGTGAGCCGTGCCGCTCGTTGTTGGAGGGCTTTTACCTCCTCGACAAGTCCATGCAGGAACTCACGGCGGAACACGGCTACACCAACGCCGACAACGCCAAGAATCAGAAGTACAAATGCCTCGTGCGTTTGAAAAAGTTGTTTTTCCAGCAATACAAAGAAGAACCGCTTCCCTAGCAAACGCACTTGTTCTTTCTCTCCTTCTGGCGGGAGCAACACCCGCCCTACCGTTATGAAGACTGAAGCAGATTATTACGCACTGTTCGAGAGCTACCTCAGCAATGAGCTGCCGGCTCCGGCGCGTGCCGAACTGGAGCAGCGCCTTGCGGCCGATCCGGTGCTGGCGAGCCGCTTGGCCGAGTTCCGGCAGCTTACGGGCACGCTGCACGCCTACGGGCAGCGCCTGCACCTAAGCGAACGGCTGCGGGCACTGCAGGCTGAAATCGATGCCGAGCAGGAAACCACCGTGGAAACGGGCCGCCCCGAAATGCCCGTGCTGCACATCTCGCGCACCGAGCAGTGGCTACGCGATTTTTGGCGCGGCCACCGCGCTACGATGGCGGTAGCGGCGGCCGTAGCGGTGCTGGCCGTATTTACCACGCTCTTGGGTATGGAGTGGTGGAAAGCTCGCCAGCAGCCCTCGGTATACGGCTACGCTACCTTGCGCCGCGAGGTAGACCGCATCAAGAAAAATCAGCGCACCATGAACCAGGCCATTACCCAAATTGGCGCCCGCTCCGGCTCGGAGCAGCCCAACCTGGGTAAGTTTAGCGGTACCGGATTTGCCTTAACGTCGGATGGCTACTTGGTGACGAGCTACCATGTAATTCAGGGCGCCGATTCGCTGCTGATCGAAAGCCGCGACCGGCAGCGCTACCGTGCTCAGCCCGTGTTCACCGACGTGGCGCACGACCTAGCCATCCTGCGCATCAACGATCCGCGCTTCTCGGGCTTCGGCCGCCTGCCCTACGCCTTCAAACGCCGGCAAGCCGACCTAGGCGAGCGGGTATACACACTAGGCTACCCGCGCGAAGACGTGGTGTACGGCGAAGGCTCGCTGAGCGCCCGCAGCGGCTTCGAGGGCGACTCAGGATTCTACCAAATCAGCATTCCGGTGAACCCTGGCAACTCGGGCGGCCCCGTGCTCGATGACCGCGGCAACCTTATTGGTGTAATCAGCGGGCGGCAGATGGATGTGCAAAGCGCCGCTTTTGCCACCAAGTCGTCGTACCTCATGCGCTTGGTCGACTCGCTCTCGGCAGCAGGTACTACCCCGGGCTACAACGTGCCGCGCCAAAACCAGTTGGCTGGCCAATCGCGTCCGCAGCAATTGCGCAAGCTCCAGGACTTTGTATTCGTAGTGAAGGTGTTTGAATAAGCTCTTCGCGCTTCGGTAGCTACTTTCAGCGGCACTGCTCACCTAGGGCAGTGCCGCTTTTTTGTGGCTGGCTTTTGTTAGGTACAGCCGATGCATCCACCCGCACTAGCATTCGGCGGATAGCAAGGTTATCTTAATACATCGTTCATTATCAGCCGCGTTGCCATGAAAACAATCCTACTTGCGCTTGGCCTGATTGCCAGCTTATCCGCCGCAGCCCAGGACTGCGGCCTGTACCGCGATTTGCGCAAAACCGGCACTTACGAGCTGACCACGTACGACGCCAAGCAGCAGCCCACCGGGCGGGTGCGCCAAGAGGTGCGGAACGTGAAAGCTAGTGGCGGGCGCACCCAAGCATCGGTGCACCAGCAAGTGCTCGACAAGCAGAATCAGCCGGTAAGCGAAAGTGAGTTCGGCGTTGAGTGCCAAGCCGGCTTAGTGCGCATTGATATGCGCTCGATGCTAAACCCGGAGCAGATGAAAGGCTACAAGGACATGGAGCTAACTGCTACCGGCGATTTTCTGGAGCTACCTGCCACACCCAAAGCGGGCAGCACTTTGCCCGATGGTACCCTTAACCTGCAAATGAGCGACAAGAAGAGCGGCACGCGCTTGGGGAACATGCGCATGCTGGTAAGCAACCGCAAAGTAGAAGCAACTGATGCGCCGGTAACTACCCCGGCCGGCTCGTTTCGCTGCGTAAAAGTGTCGCAAGACTTGCGCATGGAAACCGGTATTGGCGGCATGAGCATCCCGGTAACGATGCGCTCGGTGGAGTGGTACGCCCCCGGTGTGGGCTCGGTACGCTCCGAAACCTACCGCAAAGACAAGCTGATGGGCTATACCGTGCTGACGGCTAAACCCTAGGTACAGCCACTCGATAAAACCTCGACAGTAGCAATATCAGTGCCAAATACCAGTAGAATTTTACCTACACTAAATTTTACACAACATTAATTAACAACCACTTACCACGAATAATTTTTGTCATATATATTTACGCGCCGACATCCTTCACCACTTATATCTCCACCAGATGACGTTCTCTACTTTGTTTGGCCAAGGCAGCTTGCTGCTTGGCATGATACTATCTGCTGCATGCAGCAAGGACGAATCGGTACGTCCGGCTGCTGAAGCGGTAATCGCCAGCGTAAACACGGTACAAAACGTTACCATCGGCGCTTACGACGTTGCTTTTCAAGGCGTTAGCTATGGTAACAACACTACTACCTACACGTACTCCATCCGTCGTACTGGCCCGGCCAAAGCCAACGGTCTGAGCCACTGGATTGTAGCTCTACCGAACGGTTGCACCCAAGCCGTTACGTTCAAGAGTGTAGTTGCTGCTACCCTCGATGGCAAAGCCTACAACAGCCTAGCTGGTAGCGAAGGCCGCGGCGCCGGCTGCACCAACGCAGTAGGTGCTAACATTCTGAAATTCGACAACCTGCCCTCGAGTGTATCCGACGGTGCAGCTCACACTTTCACCTTCACCCTGAACGGCACTTACCAAGTGGGCAATGCTTCGTCGTGGGTGAAGTTTGGCAACAATTGCCAGCAGGGTCAGGTTCAGGGCCCAAGCTGCGAAGCCCCGGGTTCGGGCACATTGCCTAGCGGCGATCAGTAATAGGTTGTGGTCTTGCAATCCCAACAAAAAAGCCCCGGTAGATACCGGGGCTTTTTTGTTTCTAATAGCTGCCGTTAGCGCAACTGAATCGTGCGCGTGCGGCCGTTAATGGTTACCGAAGCAATGTTATCGCAGGCGGCCGTGCCGGCGGGGTCGTAGTTGAGCAGCAGCGTTTGCTCTTTCGACGTCTTGATTTCTACCGTGCCCGCAGTGAAGAACCGCGCGCATCCGCGCTGAAATACCTTTTTGAGCGGCTGCTGGATGGTAGCCGTAAACGATACGCCTTTGCGGTTGGTGCCGCTCACGCTGCCAGTCACGCTGAACTCGTCGTCGAGCAGGGTGCGGGTGCTTTGGCCGGCGGTTTGAGTGTAGGTACGCTCGGAGCTCCAGCTGGCCGTGCCGGTGGGGGTGGTAATGCTGGCATCCTGTACCTTAAGGGTGTACACACTGTTGCCGGTGTAGGTAAGAGTACGGGTGCCCTGGTGCGGATTGCCGTTAACGGAGTAATTCACGAGCGTAACCACCACCGAAGAACCCGGCTGGCGGTGCTGACCACTAAATACGGCCACAATTTGCCCGCGGCGCACGCGCCCATCGCGCCCCACGCAACCTGCCGCATCGAAGGTGAGCGTAAGGGTACGGGTAGCGGCGTTGTAGGTGCGCGTAACGCAGGTGCCGCACACCGAGCGTTGGTCGTCGGCGGAGGCCCAGGTACCAGCCCCGGCTTGGTTTACATCGGCCGGAGCGTTGGCATCGATGTACTCTAAGGTAGCGGCATCGGAGCCTTCGGCATCGGCTTGGTCTTCGGCCGAGGTAGTGGTGGCTACGCCTAGGTTGTCTTTGGAGCAGCTGCTGAAGCCAGCCATCAGGCCAGTGCTAACCAGCATGGCGAATCCGGTACGGTATGCGTTACGCTTCATGGGTAGAGTTGTTAAAGAAAAGGTGTGAAGTACCAGCCGCTGAGGCGGTTTGCAATGGCTTAGAAGGAGCTACAATACCGAAGTTTAAAGTATCCTCAAAAAATATTTGCCCAGCTCGGAACTAATTTATTCTAACCGCTTGCACACGGGTGCGTATAGTTCAGATGCCGGTCGTGGGCCGGCTTCAACGCACCTGTTATGCACTTGCTTAACCGATATCTGCCGCTGTGCCTGCTAGGCAGTTTGCTAGCTTGCAACTCGGGCAACCGCGACCCTGTAGCCGACGCTAAGTTTCAGAACGAGCAACGCATCGGCAACGAAGATGTGACCGAGCGCCAAGAGCAAGACGCTGAGTTTTTGGTGGAAGCTGCTACCAACGGCCTGCTCGAAGTAGAGCTAAGCAAACTGGCTCAGTCGAAAGCCACCCGCGCCGAGGTGCGCAACCTGGCACAACAGCTATTGCGCGGGCACTCAACAATTAATACCTCGTTGCGCACCCTCGCTGGCCAGAAAAGTATTGTGCTACCCGAAAGCCTGGGCGGCGACCAACAGGATACGTATACCGAGTTGGCAGCCCTAACGGGCGCCGAATTTGACCGCCGCTACGTAGAGGAAGTTGCAGATGCGCACAACAAAGCCGAAGACGCCTTCGAAGATATGGCCGACGAAGCGTACGATGGCGACATCCGCGCGTTTGCCGCCAAGTATGCTCCGGTGTTCGAAGAGCATCGGAAGCAGGCCGAAGAGGTAGAAGACCTGCTGAAGCCCTAGATGGCCCCCTTTGCTTTATCTCACTTTCACTTAGCACCTCATGAAACGCTCGACCTTATGGCTGGCCTTGTTGGCCGGCTCGCTTACCCTAGGTACTGCCTGCTCCGGCAACAACGACCAACGCACCGATGGCACCGCCGGCGAAGCCGTTTCGGATATGGACAAAGCTGCCGACGATGGTGGCGTGCAATCCGACGCGGTGGTTATCGATAACAATGCTGGCCCTACCGTGGCAGCCGATGCTGACAGTGCGGCCCAGGCCGGTGCTGCCGGCGACACCTCGGGCGCTGCCAACAACCAATAGCCACAGTTCTCTCCCAACCATAACACCACAACCCATCCATGAAAAAGCTATTTCTTCCGGCGCTGCTTAGCGTGGCGCTGATGGCCGGCAACGTAGCCTGTACCGACAACAAAGGCGGCCAAACCGACGAAACCGCTACGGCCAACAACAACGCCGACGACAACTACATGGGCAACGGCACCAACGGTGCCGCCAACGCCTCGAACGACGGCGACACCACAGGACAAGCCGCGGGCATGTCGGCCGATAGCCGCACCTCGCCGATGGGCATGAACGCCAACAACTCGGGCGAAACCGCGCCGCACAAGGATGATCCGGAATTCATGAAGTCGGCCGCCCACAGCGACCAGAACGAAATTCAGTTGAGCCGCTTGGTGCTGGAAAAAGGTGTGACGGGCATGGCTAAAGACCACGCCAATATGATGATTACCGACCACACCAAGTCGACGACGGAGCTGAAAGCCATTGCCCAAAAGAAGGGCGTGACCTTGCCCACCGACATGGACGCCGAGCACAAAGCCATTGCCGACGAAATGCGCAAGCTGGGCGGCGAGCAACTGGCCCAACGCTTTATGCAGCAAATGGTAACCGACCACCAAAAAACCCTGAACACCATGCAGGCTCACCTGCAGATGACGCAGGACGCCGACCTGAAGGGCTTCATCACCAAAACCACTCCGGTGATTCAGAAACACCTGGATACCTCGAAGCAGCACAGCAACATGAAAATGTAGGCTGACTGGCCCTTCGGAGGCTGATAACAAAGCGCCGCCTGCTAACCAGCAGGCGGCGCTTTGCTGTTAGGGCAGCACTAGGCCCGCTCACATATTGATGTGAGTGGGCTTGGTGAGGTGCAACGGTAGCCGGTGCCGATCGACGTTGGGCAGACCTAACCTTCAGTACCTCATCAATTATGAAACGCTTGCTCTTGGCAGCCGCGCTGCTTGGCGGTGCGCAACTTGCCTCGGCGCAAACCGCAGCGCCGGCCAAATCACTTAATCGCCAAACGTTTAACCTGCATGCGGCCGGCGAAAACCAATACGGCTACGCGCAAGCCGTGCTGGTTGGCAACACCCTGTACATATCGGGCACGGTGCACCCAGGCAAAACCATGGCCGAGCAGGTAGCAGGCATCTACCGAACCTTGGAGAAAACGCTGGCGCACCACGGCCTTGGCTTCCAGCACGTGGTGAAGGAAAACGTGTATACCGTCGACTTAAACGCCTTTCCACAGGAAAACGAGCTGCGCAAGAAGTACTACAACGGCGTGTACCCCACCGCTACCTGGGTGGAAGTAAAACGCTTGCTGATGCCCTCGGCGCTGGTGGAGATAGAGCTGATAGCCATGAAGCCTACGCCCTAGGTGTTGCTTACTTAGCTACGCCAACAGGAGCGGCTGCCCACTGCAGCTTGTAGGTGTCGCAGCCTAGGTTGTTGATGTTCATGCGGAAGGTGCCTTTGGCCGCAGCTTTGCCGCTGAATTCGCCCTGTACTTCGAAGCGCCACGCGGTGCTGCCGCCGTTGGGCGGATCGACAGCTACGCCGGTTACTTTGCCGCCCACAATGTTGAAGGCCGAATCGGGCCCCACGGTGGTTTGCTCGAGCTTGCCGCTGCAGCGCCAATAGCCCGAAAAGGTAAGGTCGGAAAGCTTTTTGCCGTCGGGCGACACCACAAAGCTGATTTTGTCGCCCTTCATGCCATTGCTGATGGTGCCCTCCCATTTCGTACCATTAGAGGGCGCTTCTTTGGCGGGAGCATTCATGATGGCAACGGCCAACAGGACGGGGAAGAGTAGATGTTTCACAATAGGTTAGCGGGTGGGTAGGAATGGAAGCACCCAAAATAAGCGGCGCGTAATATTTAGGCAACCCAAAAAGCCGCCCCGCCCAAAATTTAACATTGGGCGAGGCGGCAGTTTATGGGGCGGTGGCGCACCTAGGTGCCTTTACCGGCTAAGCGGCTGCGTCGGGCTTCTCTTCGGCGTATTTGCTTACGCGCAGTTCCTCGGCCAAAAAGCGCGCCGTGTGGCTCTTTTTGGCTTTGGCCACCTGCTCGGGCGTGCCTTGGGCCACAATGGTACCGCCGCCAGCGCCGCCCTCGGGCCCTAGGTCGATGATGTGGTCGGCTACCTTAATCAGGTCGAGGTTGTGCTCGATGATGAGTACCGAGTTGCCTTTGTCGGCCAGCTTCTGCAGCACATCCGACAGGTGGCGGATGTCCTCGAAGTGCAGGCCGGTGGTGGGCTCGTCGAGAATGTAGAACGTCTTGCCGGTGTCCTTCTTGCTAAGCTCGGTAGCCAGCTTCACGCGCTGAGCCTCGCCCCCGCTCAGCGTGGTAGCCTGCTGACCTAGGGTGATGTAGCCCAGGCCTACATCGGCCAACGTCTTGATCTTGCGCAAGATGCGAGGCTGATTCTCGAAGTACTCCACGGCCTTCTCAATGGTCATGTCGAGCACATCGGTAATGCTTTTGCCCTTGAAGCGCACCTCAAGCGTTTCGCGGTTGTAGCGGCGGCCCTTGCAGGTTTCGCACTGCACGTGCACATCGGGCAAGAAGTTCATCTCGATGGTGCGCAAGCCCGCGCCCTCGCAGGTTTCGCAGCGGCCGCCCTTCACATTGAAGGAAAAACGGCCCGGCCCGTAGCCCCGAATCTTGGCCTCGGGCAGCGACGAGAACAGCTGGCGAATTTCGGTGAACACGCCGGTGTACGTAGCCGGGTTGGAGCGCGGCGTGCGGCCAATCGGCGACTGGTCTACCTCAATCACTTTATCGATGTGCTCCAGACCCTCGATGCTGCTGAAAGGCAGCGGCTCGCGCTTGGCGTTGAAGAAGTGGCGGTTGAGGATGGGGTACAAGGTATCGTGGATGAGCGACGACTTGCCCGAACCCGACACGCCCGTAACGGCTACCAGCTTACCTAGGGGCACTTTCAGGGTTACGTTCTTCAGGTTGTGGCCCTTGGCACCTTTCAGCACCAGCTCTTTGCCTTCGCCTTCGCGCTTTTTTTTGCGGAGCTCAATGTGCTTTTCGCCGCTGAGGTATTGCGCCGTGAGCGAGCCGCTGCGCAAGAAAGCGTCGGGCTCGCCTTCGGCCACAACGTGCCCGCCGTGGATGCCCGCGCCGGGACCAATATCGAGCACGTGGTCGGCATGAATGATCATGTCCTTGTCGTGCTCCACTACAATCACCGAGTTGCCTAGGTCGCGCAGGTGCTTAAGGGCATTGATAAGGCGTTCGTTGTCGCGCTGGTGCAGGCCAATGCTGGGCTCATCCATGATGTAGAGCACACCCACCAGCTGGGTACCAATTTGGGTAGCCAAACGAATGCGCTGCGACTCGCCGCCCGACAGCGTGCGCACCGAACGGTGCAGGTTCAGGTACTCCAAGCCTACCTCGAGCAAAAAGCCGATGCGCTTGCGAATTTCCTTCAGCAGCTCGCGCGCAATCATGTTCTGGCGCTCGGAAAGGCGTTCCTCGAGGCCTTCAAACCAGCGGCTCAGCTCGCCAATGTCCATGACAGATAGCTCGCCGATGTGCTTTTGGTCGATTTTGAAGTGCAGCGACTCTTTCTTGAGGCGGTAGCCCTGGCACTCGGGGCACTCCACAGCCTGGGTGTACTGCTGAATCCACTCCCGGATGTTCTCCGAGTCGGAATCCATCTGCCGCTGCAGAAATGGGATAATGCCCTCGAACGGCTCGGTGTAGGTGCCTTTCTTTTTGTCGTCTTCGTCCTCCACCTCGGGCATGCCGTGCAGCAGGCGCTCCACCAGCTCGCGCGGCAGCTTCTCAATGGGCGTGGTGAGCGAGGCCTTATTCTTTTTGAGAATGAGGTTGAGCTGCTGGAAGATCCAAATGTCGCGGTACTCGCCCAGGGGCGCAATGCCGCCGCGGCTGATGCTCAGCTTGGGGTCGGGCATTACGGTTTCCTCGGTAATGCGCTGAATCTCACCTAGGCCGTTGCACGTGGGGCAAGCACCATAGGGCGAGTTGAAGGAGAAGGTATTGGGCGCCGGGTCGTCGTAGGCAATGCCGGTGGCCGGGTCCATCAGAAAGCGCGAGAAGAACTGCGTTTTGTTGGCCTCGGTATCGAGCACCAGGGCGGTGCCCTTGCCGTGCGTCAGGGCCGACTGCATGGAGCCTGACAAGCGGAACCGGTCGTCTTCCTTCACCACCAGCCGGTCAATCACGATTTCGATGTCGTGAATCTTGTAGCGGTCGAGCTGCATTTTGGGCGTGATGTCGAGCAGCTCGCCATCGACGCGCACTTTGGTAAAGCCCAGCTTGGCCACTTGCTGAAACAGCTCGCGGTAGTGGCCCTTGCGGCCTTTCACGATGGGCGCCAGCACCACCAGCTTGCGCCCGTCGAAGTGCTTGAGGATGTAGTTGATGATCTGGTCGTCCGACTGCCGGATCATCTTCTTACCCGTTACGTAGCTGAAGGCCTCGGCCGTGCGGGCGTAGAACAGGCGCAGAAAGTCGTAAATCTCGGTGATGGTGCCCACCGTGGAGCGGGGGTTGCGCGAGGTCGTCTTTTGCTCGATGCTGATAACCGGCGACAGGCCTTCGATCTTATCGACATCGGGGCGCTCCAGGCCGCCCATAAAGGAGCGGGCATAGGCCGAGAACGTCTCCATGTAGCGGCGCTGGCCCTCGGCGTAAATGGTATCGAACGCCAACGACGACTTGCCCGAGCCCGAAATGCCCGTGAACACCACCAGCTTGCCGCGCGGTATCTGCACCGACACGTTCTTGAGGTTGTGCTCGCGCGCGCCGTACACCTCAATAAAGGGCGCCTCGATGGTAGCTGCCGACGAGTGGTAAGCCGAGCCGTTGGCGCCTACCGGCAAGGCGGCATCGAGCGTCGCAACAGAAACATCCGCAGCCGCCGTAGCCGCTGACGTGGGGGCCGAAGCCGGAGCAACCGCAGCGGACGCAGCCGCCGATTTTTTCTTAGCCATGCAGTGCGTAGCAGATAAGCCCGCAAAAATACGTGAAATGCCCGCCTGCTGGCTACTCCGAATAGCTTATTTGCCAGCGGCTTTAGCCACAGCAAGCGAATGCAATAGTATTAAACCGCCTACCCAGGCTTTTCGTTCGGGCCTATTAGGTGCGCGGTGGTATCTTCGTAGGTAAGCCTACGCACAAGTGCCGCCCTGGTTTGGCCTTGTTCTTGCCTAGGTGCTGCTACTTCTCCCCATCATAAGATTATCGCGTTATGCAACGCCTCACCAAGACCTTGTTTGCTGCCTTGCTCCTATTGGGCTCGGCCAGCGCTTTCACCGAAGCCAACGCGCAGGTTACCATCAACATCAACCCGCCGAGTTGGGGCCCCGCCGTACCGGCCGGTAAGCAATACTACTACGTACCCGAGTACGGCGGCTACTACGACGTACGCGAGCAGAACTACATTGTGCAGCGCAGCGGCAAATGGACGCGCCTCCGCTCGCTGAATGGGTACAACCCGGCCAATTTCCACCCGGTAGTGATTAACTACGTGGGCGCTACGCCGTGGGTACAGGTTACTGAGCACCGCGCCAAGTACGGCCACCCGCACGGCATGCCTCCGGGCCAAGCCAAGAAAATGCGCGGCTACTCCTCGCAGCCCGGCGTGATTGTGAATGTGCCCGGCGGTGGCGGCTACGGCGGCCCCGGCAACGGCAATGGCAAGCACGGCGGCGGCCACCCCGGCAAGGGTCACGGCAAAGGCAAGCACTAAGTTTAGTTGCCTCTTAGTATTGAAGCCCCGCTCCTATCTGGTGCGGGGCTTTTTATTGCCTCTCTATTGCTGCTGAGCCCCTAGGGCCTGCCGCAGCACTGCGTCCCAATTTGCACTGTCGCGTACGGCATCGGGCGCAGGCATGGCGTTTAGCTCCATCAGGGCTTCGAGGCAGATTATGTCGGGGTCGCGATTCATGGCGGCCGCGGCTTTGATCTGGCCATCGGCCACGTACAAGGCCACAAAATTTTGCTCGGCCACGTTGCCGTGGAAGATGATTTCGTCGGGCTTGGCGGCGCGGCCAACGTAGCGCAAGCTCTTGCCGTACTGCTGCGTCCAGAAGAAAGGCACGTTTTGAAAGGGCTGCTTTCGGCCCAGCATGTTGAGTGCCGCGGTGCGCCCTTGTTGCTGCGCCACGCGCCAGTGTTCTATGCGAGCCAGCTCGCCGGTGGGGTGCAGTCCTAGGTAGGCTACGTCGCCGGCGGCCCACACCTGGTCGGTTACCTGCAGAAATTCGTTGGTGTGCAGGCCGCCATCTTTTTCGAGTGGCAGCACCTCGCGCAGAAAATCGCTGGCGGGCCGCACGCCAATGCCGAGCACCACCAAATCGGCCGGCAGCTGCTCGCCCGAAGCCAGCTGTACGCCCACTACCTGGCCAGCGTCGCCTTCAATTGCAGCTACTTGCTGACCGGTGCGCACCCGCACACCCTTCTGTTCGTGCAGCCCCCGGAACATGCGGCCGATTTCCAGACCTAGGACTTTTTCGAACGGTTCTTGCTCCTGGGCTATTACCGTAATCTGGCGGCCTTCTTTGCCGGCCAAGCTCGCGGCGGCTTCCATGCCGATGAAGCTGCCGCCTACCACTACCACCTCTTTGGCATCGGCAGCGGCTTCTAGCAGGCGGTGCGCATCGGCGTGGGTGCGGAGCAGGTACAGGCCGCCTAGGTCGTGGCCGGGCACGCTGGCGGGCAACGACCTGGGTGTGCTGCCGGGGCAGAGCAGCAGGGCGTCGTAGTGCAAGGGGGCTTGGTCGCCATCGAGCACTACCTGTCGCTTCCCTAGGTCGAGGCTGGTTACGCGGCAGTTGGGCTGCAGCTCGATGCCGTAGCGCTCGTAAAAATTGGCGGGGCGCAGTGGCAGCGTATCGTCGGTGGCCTTGCCGGCCAGGTAGCCTTTGCTGAGCTTGGTCCGGTCGTAAGGTGGCTGTGCATCGGCACCTAGGAGCACCACGCGGCCGGTGAAGCCTTCTATACGCAAGGTTTGCGCGGCCATTTGACCGGCCGGGCCGGCACCTACAATCACGAAGGTGCGGGTGTCTAGCTCGGCCTCGGCCGTGGGCAGCGGCACTTGGCCACCGGTAACGGCCGTAGGTGTTTTCTCGGGTGAATCGGGCACCTTGGGCGTGGCCACGGGCAGCGTTACATACACCCGGCCATCGGCCACGCGCACGGGGTAGCTGGGCAAGTTATCGAGGGCGGGTGGTTCGCAAAGCTGGCCGCCGGGCACCCGAAAGCAGGCATGGTGCCAAGGGCAAATCAGCTTCTCCCCTACCAGCTTGCCTTTCGCGAGCGGCGCGCCGTAGTGCGGGCAGTGGGCGGCAAACGCGTAGTACTGGCCGTGGCGGCGCATCAGCAGCACTTCGGTATCGGCAGCCGGAAAGGCTTTTAGCTCCTCGTCGTGCAGGGCATCGGCTGCGGCAAGGTCAAACTCCTGCGAATTGGGCACGGTAGTAAGCGGCTAAGGTGGGCAACTGCATTTCCAACGCAGCCACCTAGGTCGGGGTTAAGCGGTTTTCGTATAATGCTTCCTACTAGCCTGTTTTCACCATGTCAACCAAATACCAACCCATCAGCTGCTCGTTTTACGACGAGCTCGAAGCCCGCGCCACCTCCGGCCAACGCTGCACCCTCACCTACCGCACCGAGCCCGACACGCCGCCCAGCACCTACGAGGGCATCATCAAGGATCTGTTCATCCGCGACAAAGTGGAGTACCTGCGCTTGGATGATGGTTTTGAGGTGCGGCTGGATAACCTAGTAGCCGTTGACGATAAGGAGCTGCGGAATTATTGCTGAGCCAATGAGCGCATACTGCTTATAGCCGACAGTCTATATTAGCGGCCGATATCCCTCAGTGAGTTATGCATAAGGTATTTACCCTACTGCTGCTAGTTGTGCTGGCGACTACCCCGTTTGTTGGCCGGGCCTGCTCCTGTGTTGATGTTAGCATCCGCAAAGGCTATAAGCAGTCCGACATAATCTTCGCCGGCACGCTTATCGGCAAAGCTCAAGCGGAGCGGCTTACGCGGTACACGTTCAGAGTAAATCACCTGTACAAAGGCACCCTCCGGGCCGACACCGTTTCCGTATTCAGCAGCGGGCGTGGTGAAGACTGCGGCAGCAACTTCGCCCTAAATAGCTCATACCTAATTTACAGTTGGTTTCGCGATGCCAAGCCTAAAAGCATCTTCGATTCAGGTCCGAAAGTCAGCCCATACCTGTACACCAGTCTCTGTTCCCGCAACAAGCCCGACAGATTCGCGAACCTCTATGAAAAGGCCGTTTTGACCTTCCTGTAAACGAAAAGCCAGCACCCTGCAGTGCTGGCTTTTTCATGTAAAGTTTGGACCCACTTAAAACTCCGCGTTCTTCGGGAAGCGCGGGAAGGGAATCACGTCGCGGATGTTGGCCATACCCGTTACGAACAGCACCAGGCGCTCGAAGCCCAGGCCGAAGCCCGAGTGCGGGGCTGAGCCGAAGCGGCGCAGATCGAGGTACCACCACAGCTCCTCTTCGGGCACGTGCATTTCCTGCATTCGCTGCTGCAGCTTCTCCAGGTTTTCCTCGCGCTGCGAGCCACCGATGATTTCGCCGATGCCGGGAAACAGCACATCCATGGCCCGCACGGTGCGGCCGTCCTCGTCGAGCTTCATGTAGAAGGCCTTGATGTCCTTCGGGTAGTTCGTCAGGATTACGGGCTTCTCGAAGTGCTTCTCCACCAGGTAGCGCTCGTGTTCCGACTGCAGGTCGGTGCCCCAATCCACCGGGAATTCGAACTTTTGCTTGGCCGACTTCAGGATTTCCACGGCCTCGGTGTAGGTCAGGCGCTGGAAGTCGTTGTCGATGATGAACTGCAACCGACCTAGGAGCTCCTTGTCGTACTGGTCGTTGAGGAACTGCAGGTCGGCGGGGCACTTCTCGAGGGCGTAGCGCACGAGGTACTTCAGGAAGTCCTCGGCCAGGCCCATGTTGTCTTCGAGCTCGTAGAAGGCCATTTCCGGCTCAATCATCCAGAACTCGGCTAGGTGGCGGGCCGTGTTGCTGTTCTCGGCGCGGAACGTGGGGCCGAAGGTGTACACCTTACCCAGGGCCATGGCGGCCACCTCGCCCTCGAGCTGGCCCGAAACCGTGAGGTTGGTGGCCTTGCCGAAGAAGTCTTCCTTATAATCTACCTGGCCCTGCTCGTTGAGCGGCGGATTTTGGTCGGGGAGCGTGGTTACGCGGAACATCTGGCCGGCACCCTCGGCATCGGAGCCGGTGATGATGGGCGTGTGCACGTAGAAAAAGCCACGGTCGTTAAAGTACTGGTGCACCGCAAAAGCCAGCGCGTGGCGCAGGCGCAGCACCGCCCCGAAGGTGTTGGTGCGGGGGCGCAGGTGCGCAATTTCGCGCAGGAACTCGAGCGAGTGGCCTTTCTTCTGGAGCGGGTAGGTTTCGGGGTCGGCTTTGCCCAGCACTTCAATTTCCGAAGCCTGAATTTCAACCGACTGGCCCTTGCCCTGCGAGGCTACCAAGGTGCCGCGCACGGCTACGCAGGCGCCGGTGGCCACGTCCTTCAGCGTTTCCTCCGGAAACTTCTCAGCGTCGGCTACAACCTGCAGGTTATTAATCGTGGAGCCGTCGTTCACGGCAATAAACTGCACGTATTTGTTGCCGCGGCGGGTGCGTACCCAGCCTTTCACGAGCACTTCGCGGTCTAGCTCTTGGCTAGCCAGCAGTGCCTCTACGCTTGATCTTCTGACGGACATTGTGTTGGCAATGAGATGAGCCGGCAAAAATACAGGAGCGCGCACTTCAGTCCGCGTTTGCCTGCACAATTGTTGTCGCGAGCGGTAGCGCCGACGCTGCAGGCCGCGTCTCCGGATAGCCTTTCCTCCTACTCGTGCTTCCTGGGCGCAGATGGCTAAGGTTACCCTTAGCGGACGTGGACTGCAGCGTCGGCGCTACATTTCGACGGTTCGTAAGCCGCATTTCGCACCAACCTTTGGCGTGCTACTCAAGTACACAAAAGGCTATCTTTGGCAGAAGCCGCACCCTCCTACGGCAGCGGAAGCACGCGTACCGAGTTATGCAACGACTAGACATGAAACAGCTTCTCTCGCAGAAGCTGTCGCCCCAACAAATACAGTTTATCAAGCTCCTCCAAATCCCCACGGCGGAGCTTGAAATGCGCATCAAAGAAGAGCTGGAGGCCAACCCGGCGCTTGAAGAAGGCGACGCGGAAGAGGCTGACATGGCCGATGACGACGCCGACGATGAGTTTGGCGACGACCAGGACGACACCGCCGACGAACCAACCGAAGGCGAAGAGTACGACAACGACGAAAACATCCTCGACGAAGACTTCGACGAAACGCCGGAACCGGAGCTAGAGCTACCCCGCGACGAAGACACCAGCGAAACCAAGGACTCGGACGACCTAGACCTCGAAGACTACCTCAACGACGACGAAATTGCCGGCTACAAAATGCAGGGCGATATGGGCGGCGACGAGGAAGAGCGCGACATGCCCCTGGCCGACACCAGCAGCACGCTCACGGACTCGTTGTTTGAGCAGCTGCGCTTCATGGACCTCGACGAAAAGCACGAGGCCATTGGCCGGCAGCTGATTGGCTCTATCGATGCCGACGGCTACATCCGACGCGACCTAGGCGCCATTGCCAACGATCTGGCCTTCTCGCAGAACATCGAAGCCACCGAGGCCGAAATTGAGCAAGCCTTGCGCCTGATTCAAACCTTCGACCCGCCCGGCATTGGTGCCCGCGACCTGCGCGAGTGTCTGCTGCTGCAACTCGACCGCCGCCCCCATGACGACGTGGTGGAGCACGCGCAGCGCATCCTGGAAGAAACCTTCGACGAGTTCACGAAGAAGCACTACCCCAAAATTCAGCAGCGGCTTGACCTCACCGACGAGGAAATCAAGGAAGCTATTGGCCTGATTCTGAGGCTCAATCCCAAACCCGGCGGCTCCGACCCCACGGGCGGCGGACGGGTGCAGTACATCATCCCCGACTTCATCCTGACCAACGACAACGGCGAGCTGCACCTGACGCTGAACTCGCGCAACGCGCCCGACCTCCGCGTAAGCCGCGACTACCAGGAGATGTTCCAGGCCTACGACAAGGGCGCCAAGAAGGACAAGAAGCTGAAAGAGGCCGTAACCTTCGTGAAGCAAAAGCTCGACGCGGCCAAGTGGTTTATCGACGCCATTAAGCAGCGCCAGCAAACCCTGTTGCGCACCATGGATGCCATTGTGCGCTACCAGAAGGATTTCTTCTTGGAAGGCGACGAGAGCAAGCTGCGCCCGATGATTCTGAAGGACATTGCCCAGGAAATCGGCATGGACATCAGCACCGTGTCGCGCGTGGCCAACTCCAAGGCCGTGCAAACGGAGTTCGGCATCTACCCGCTCAAATACTTCTTCTCCGAAGGCATTGCTACCGACTCGGGCGAAGATGCCTCGAGCCGTGAGGTGAAGCACATCCTCAAGGAAATCATCGACGCCGAAGACAAGCGCCGGCCGCTCTCCGACGATAAGCTGGAGAAGATGCTGAACACCCGTGGCTACAACATTGCCCGCCGCACCGTGGCCAAGTACCGCGAGCAGCTGAACATTCCGGTAGCGCGCCTACGCAAGGAGCTGTAAGTTTATTGCCCTAGGTGCTCGGCACCATATACATCAGCGGGCCTGCCGGTATAGCATCGGCAGGCCCGCTATCTTTAGGTTTTGCCTTTGCTCAGTGAAGCGTTCTGCAGCCACCTTTCTGTCAGCCGTCTTTCATCCGCTACTGGTGCCAACTTACCTAGTAGTAATGTTGGCTTACGGCATGCCAACAACATTGCTGTCCCTAGCAACCGGCGCCCGGTGGCAAGTAACGCTGTGGGTATGGCTGCTTACGTTTTGGCTGCCCGGCTTGGCTACTTGGCTGCTGTACCGCGCCGGGCGCATTAGCTCCGTTGAGCTGTACGAACGCCGCCAACGACCTTTGCCACTTCTGCTCACGGCCCTAGGTTTCGGGGCAGCCACCGCGCTATTGAGCAGTACGGCAGCTTACCGCGCACCGCTGCTGTTGCTGATGCTCGGTAGCATTACCCTGGCCGTGGTGTGCACGCTGCTTATTACCTTTTGGTGGAAGGTTTCAGCGCACGGCATAGGAATGGGTGGCGCGTTGGGGCTGCTGGTGTTCCTGCTGTTGGGTTCCTATCCGGTTGGCCCCGCTGGCCCTAGGTGGCTGCTGGCTGTGGGCGCGGTGGCAGCTGCCGTAAGCTGGGCTCGACTGGCTTTGCGGGCGCACACGCCCGCGCAAGTGCTGGCCGGCCTGGGGCTCGGGGCAGCGGTTGCCCTAGGTGCTGGCTGGCTCAGCTAAGCACCGGAGCACCTAGGCAGGTACCTGCGCCATTTCCTGCTGCACCAATTGCTGCACCTCGGGGCGGTCGTAGTCTTCCTCGCTTTGGATGCGGGCCATTAGGCGGCTCATGATGGCATCTTGCCGCTGGCCGTTGGCCCAGGCTTCGGCATAAGGCCGGTGCGAAAAGGTAACCTGCGAGTATAGCGGCAGCCACTGATCGGGGTACTGCGCGGCAATTTTGCTTTCGATTTTCTTCTGCAGCAAAAAGCGCGGGTCGGCTACCTTGTCGCGCATTTCCACGAAGTTATACACCGCTAAATCGGCCACGGCGTCGGCGTTGGGCTTGCGTAGGCGCTGGAATTCCTGGAACACCTTGCCCCAGTCGCCGGCGTGCGCATTCAGCAGCTCATCGAGCACGGTGCAATCCTCAAAGCCGGCGTTCATGCCTTGGCCGTAGAAGGGCACAATAGCGTGGGCCGCGTCGCCGAGCAGCACCACATCGTCCTCGTGCACCCACGGGAAGCACTTTACCGTGACGAGCGACGAGGTAGGGTTGCCGAAGAAATCGTCGATGAGTTCGGGCATCAGCGGCACGGCATCGGGGAATACCCGCTCGAAGAACGCCTGGACCTGCCCGGGCGTACGCAACGCCGCAAACGATTCATCGCCCTCGAAGGGGAAGAACAGCGTGCAGGTAAAGGTGCCGTCGAGGTTGGGCAGCGCAATCATCATGTAGCGCCCGCGCGGCCAAATGTGCAAGGCGTGCTTTTCGAGCTGCCAGGTGCCATCGGCAGC
Source organism: Solirubrum puertoriconensis (assembly GCF_001483135.1). Classification (GTDB taxonomy): domain Bacteria; phylum Bacteroidota; class Bacteroidia; order Cytophagales; family Hymenobacteraceae; genus Solirubrum; species Solirubrum puertoriconensis. Next base: position 369,086 of record NZ_LNAL01000008.1, on the reverse strand, counting down.
CGAGGCAATGGTTAGCTCCTTGTAGCCGTATTCAAGGTACGATTGCGAATAGTCGAACCGATCGGTGCGCTGCATGGAGCTGCGCACGGCCGAAAAAGCACCATCGGTGCCAAAGAGCCGCTGATACCCTAGGTGCTTTTCCTCGCCCGTGGCGCTGTCGCGCAGGTGCAGTTGCTGCTCGCGCAAATCAACTTCGAGGCACTGCTGCCCAAAGTTGAGCTGAATGTTGGGCTCGGCCTCGGCCAAATCGAGCAGGCGGCGGTTCAGCCCACCCCGCGATACGGAGTAAATACCCTGGCCCGGCTGCCCGTAAGGCTGGTAGCTGAGGTTGCCTTGCGCATCGTGCATCACGCGGCCATACATCGGAATGGCTACTTCGCGCACGGCTTCGGCAATACCAATTCCCTCCAGTGCCCGCCATCCCCTATCCGACAAGGCCAAGTTGATGGAGCGGCCAGCGGCAGCGCCGGCTTGGCGAGGATCGGGGCGGCGCTCGAACACCTGTATTCGGTGCCCATGCCGTGCTAAGTATAAGCTCAGTAGCGAGCCTACCAGGCCGGCGCCCATTACGGTAAGCTGCTCTTTATCTGTTTGGTTGCGGGATGCGGCGGTCTGGGTGGCGCTGGTGGTCATAGGAACGGGTAAGCAAGGCAATGGTGCCAAATTACAGGTTCTGTATGGTGGTTTGCGCAAGGGGGTTTCGCCTTCTGCACAGAATTAGTATTCGTTGGGCGAGATTTTTGGTAGTGGGCTGGCTCGTCCTTAACTTTCGGTCGCTATTAACCAAATAGTTACGCCGCAATAACTATTTACCTCCGCTTACCTTAGCTTCTTCTATGCCCACTTGTACTTTTGTAGGGTTATACGAGCCTACCACGATTGGTACAGCTTTCCCGTCGCGCGGGCCTCACTTAGGCTATTCCGGCCCTAAGCCACGCTGGCAATCCCTACAACGGCTTGCTTCGCACGGGCAACAAGCCACCTAGGAGTTAGCGGCTTATTGCGCTTGCCCATAGCATGCCCCGACTTGCCCATACGACGTTTGCTCATCAGCAGTACCCGAGGCGCAGGGCTGTGACAAAAGATGTAAATCGGCAAACATGATAAAAATCATGAATTGCATTTTTACGGCTTATCTGTATCTTTCTTTCTGTGTTTTTCAGGGACGCTAGAATTCTACAAAGTTCCTGATCTTTGCACGTTTGCCGAATGCCTTTCGGCAACGCCGTCCCGAGTTTCCTCCTCCTCTTTTTTCACACCCTATTATGCGGCAACTATACCCCTGCCTACTCGCTTTGGGTGGCGCGCTGTTAGCGACGCCAGCGTTTGCCCAATCCGAAGCTGGCGTTAGCGGCGTCGTTCGCAACGATGCAGGCCAGCCCATCCCTGGCGCCACTGTTTTTCTGAAAGGAACCCTCATCGGCACCGGAACCAACCACATGGGGCAGTTCTCGCTGCCGGCCGATTTCAGCCGTGGTCCGGTTACTATTTCCATCTCGTTTGTGGGCTACGAAAGCCGCGAGCTAGAGCTGAGCAAACCCACCCCCGACGTGGTGGTGACGCTGAACGAAGCAGTTACGCTAAACGAAGTGGTTGTGGCCGCTTCGCGCGTAGAAGAATCGCTGCAGCAAGCTCCCGTAACCATCGAGAAAGTAGGTGCGCAGCAGATTATGCGCGTACCTCCGCCCGACGTGCTGGCCAGCCTGAACAACTACAAGGGCATCGACGTGAACTCGAGCAGCATGGTGATGAGCAGCCTCAGCACCCGGGGCTTCAACTCGCCTAAGTCGGAGCGCGTGATTCAGCTGGTCGACTACTTCGACACCCAGTCGCCTTCGCTTAACGTAAACTCGGGCAACCTTACCGGTATTCCGGAGCTGGATATTGCCAGCATCGAGGTAATTCACGGCCCGGCTTCGGCGCTGTATGGTGCCAACGCCTTCAACGGCGTGGTGCTGCTGAACTCGAAAGACCCGTTTGTGACGGAAGGCCTGAGCGCCCGCGTACGCGGCGGCGAACGGTCGTACATCGATGGACAGCTGCGTTACGCCAAGAAAATCGGCAACAAGCTTGCCTTTAAGCTGGTGGGCAGCTACCTCACGGCCCAGGATTGGCAGGCCAGCAACTTCGACCCGACCAACAAGCGCCTGGTACCGACCAACAACGACGCCAACTCGCCCCTGGGTTACGATGCCGTAAACCGCTACGGCGATGTGTCGAACACCTTCCGGGCCGGCCAGCCGTTCCCGACAGGTGTTAGCCCCGAGCTGGTTGGCAAAACGGTGTTCATGCCCGGCTTTACTGAGCAAACGCTGATCGGCAACGACGACAAGGCGCAATCATTCAAGGTGGTGCCCACTATGTCGTACCTGCTGACTGATAAGCTGAAGGCTACCGTTAGCGCCAGCTTTGCCCGCGGTACCGCCAGCTACCAGAGCGCCAGCCGCTACCGCCTGCGCGACTTTGGCACCAACCAATACCGCGGCGAACTGAAAGGCGACCGGTGGTTTTTGCGTGGTTCCTCTACCCAGGACTTCGGCAACAACAGCTACGACCTAGGCTTCCTGGGTGCATTTCTTCAGACCTCGCCCAACGCCGAAGGCTCTAGCACCTCGTATGCGCAGCAGTACTTCGGTACTTATAACTTCGCTTACAAGCAGGCTCGCGCAGCCGGCCTAACGCCTGAGCAAGCCCTGTTGGCGGCCCAGCGCGAGGCCAACAAGCAACAGCTCGATCCGAACAGCGAGCGGTTCAGCCAGCTGCGCTCCAAGATTATCAGCGACCCGACACCCGGCGTAGGTGCCCGCCTCAAGCCCAGCTCGCTGCTGAACGAAGGCAACGCGCAGTACGACTTCCGCTTCGGCCAGCACACCAACCTGATTGTGGGTGCCTCGTACCGGAAATTCCGCCTAGGTTCGAACGGACAGTTTTTCTCCGACGACAATCAGCGCATCCAGAACCACGAGTTGGGGGGTTACACCCAACTGGCTCACCAGATGCTGGATGACCGCCTGAAGCTGGCCCTAGCCGTACGCGTCGACGACTTCAAGAACTTTGACCCGGCGGTTTCGCCCCGCGCTTCGGTGGTGTACTCGGCCGGCGCCAACAAGCAGCACAGCTTCCGCGCCAGCTACGGCAAAGCCTTCCGCTCGCCTACCCAGCTCGACCAGTACGTGCGCCTCGATGTGGGTCAGGTACTGCTGCTCGGCAACGTGGGCAACGGCTTCCAGGGCTATGCGCTGAACGCGCAAGGCGTGGGCGGCGAGGTTAACCTGGCACCGCTGAAGCTGGAGCGCCTGAGCACTTACGAGGGTGGCTACCGCGGCGTATTTGCCAACAAGCTGAGCGTAGACGTTAACTACTTCCGCAGCTCGTACAACGACTTCATTGGTGGCCGCCGCTTTATCGGCAACACCAACGGCACGCGCCCCACGCCGCAAGAGCTGCAGGCCGCTGCGCCCCAGTTCCAGAACAAGGCGCTGCCCACCCGCGTGCTGCAGGTTTGGACGAACGCCGACCAGGAAGTACGCACCCAAGGTGCCGCAGTGGGCCTGAGCTACAACGTAGCCAAGCCCCTGAGCCTGACGGCCAACTACTCCCTGAACGTGCTCGACCGCTCGAACATCGCAGACCCCGAGTTTCAGACGTACTTCAACACGCCGAAGCACAAGTACAACGTAGGTGCTAACGGTACCACGGGCCAGTTTAGCTACTCACTGAACTACCGCTGGGCCCAAGGTCATCTCTACGAAACGCCGTTTGCCATTGGCGAGCTGAGCGACTACAGCGCCCTCGATGCTTACGTAGGCTATGCCTTGCCTAAGCTCGCAAGCACGCTGCAAGTAGGTGCCTCGAATATTCTGGACAGCAACAACGTGCAGATCTACGGTGGTCCGCAAATTGGCCGCCTAGCTTACGTAGGCCTGCTCGTCGATATCAAGTAAGCCTTTGCGCTAACGGCGCTTAGCAACGCAACACCGCCCGGTACCCTGCCCACCTAGGCAGCGGCGCCGGGCGGTGTTGCGTTGGGGCCTGTTAGCTCGCTAGCGCAGTCTGACAGCCTATGTTGCCAAACTGATTTAGCTAAAGCTCGACAGTATTGGGCCAGTAAAAGCCAGTGTACAGCAAGTTCTGAGCATAAAGGACTGGGCTTTGGCCAGGTTTGAAGCCTGTTTCTAAGATCCCCACACCTATTGCCATGAAGTACTGCTACCCCCTGATGTTGTCGGGGCTTTTACTTACCCAGGCTACGCCAACCGTTATGGCGCAGGCGAGCAAACAACCCGGCGGCAAAGGCCCGTCGGAACAGCTGCCGCGTAGTGCCTCCGCTCCCGACAATGCTTTGCAAGCAGTTGGGGGCGTAATCCGGACCGACGAGGGCGACCCGCTACCGGGGGCTACGGTGTTCGTCAAGGGCACGTTCATCGGCACCAGCACCGATCAGTTTGGTAAGTTCCGGCTAGAGGCGCCGTTTAGCAACCTGCCTGTGGTACTGGTGATTTCGTACGTGGGCTACCAAACCCAGGAGATTGAGCTGCGCCTGCCCGACAACCAGCTGAGCGTAGGTCTTTCGCCTAGCCCTACGCAGCTCAACGAAACGGTAGTATCGGCCTCGCGCGTGGAAGAGCAGATTATGCGCGCCCCGGTCACGGTAGAAAAAATTACCGGCCGGCAGATCGAGCACATTTCCACACCTGAAATCCTGGGTGGCCTAGGGCAGTTTAAGGGCATCGACGTGAACTCGGCTTCGATGCTGTTCACCTCCATTAGTACGCGCGGCTTCAACACGGCCAAATCAGAGCGCGTGATACAGCTCTACGATTACGCCGATTCGCAGCTGCCCTCGCTTAACCTGAGCCCCGGTAACCTGGTGGGCATTCCGGAGGTGGATATGGAGAGCGTGGAGATTGTGCACGGCCCGGCCTCGGCGCTGTACGGTGCCAACGCCTTCAACGGCGTGGTGCTGTTCAACTCTAAAGATCCGTTTGTGTACGATGGCCTGACGGTGCGGCTGCGCGGCGGCGAACGGAATTATCTGGACGGGCAGTTGCGCTACGCGCGTCGCCTGACCGATAAGCTGGCATTTAAAGTAACCGGCAGCTACCTCACAGCCAACGACTGGATAGCCCGCAACTATGCCGCCAGCGCTACCTCCGACAACCCGCAAGGTTCGCCCCTGGGTTACGACGCTGTGAACCGCTACGGCGACCTCAGCTACGTCTTCACGCCTCAGCAGCAACTGCCCGGCGGCACCAGCTCGGAGTTGTACGGCCGCCGCATTTACGCGCCCGGTTTTACCGAGCAGGAGCTGATTGACGGCGACAACAAAACCCGCTCGTACCGGGTGGAAGGCACCTTGGCCTACCTGCTGCGCGACGACCTGAAGATGACGCTGAGCGCGCGCCGCGCGGCTGGCACGGCTACGTACCAAAACCTGAGTCGTTTCCGCATCAAGGACCTAGGCATCAACCAATACCGCTTGGAGCTGAAGAGCTCGAAGGGCTTTTTGCGGGCCTATACCACCAAAGATTTCAGCGGCGACTCGTATGAGCTGAACCTGTTGGGTTCGTTCCTGACGGTGTCGCCTGCAGCAGAGGGAGCCAGCTACACCTACGGCGACCAGTACATCAGCACCTACAATGCCGTGTACAAGCAAGCCCGCAATGCCAATCGCACCGTCGATCAGGCCTTGGCTATGGCGCAAGCTGCCGCCAACGGCACCATGCTGAAAGCTACCGACCCGCGCTTTCCCACGCTGCGCGCCCAATTGGCTGCGCAAGACGACCCGCTGCGCGGTGCCAAGATGAACCTCGACTCGTACCTGCACGACGTGAGCGGCCAGCGCCAGTTTAAGCTGGCCGAGGCAACGCAGCTCACCGTAGGCGCTGCTTACCGCGCCTACCGCCTAGGTTCGGGCGGCCGCATTTTTGCCGACACGCCTAGCCGCCGCATCCGCAACCACGAGTACGGCGCGTACGCTCAAATCAGCCAAACCCTGCTCGACGACCGCCTGAAGCTAGCCGCCGCAGCGCGCGTTGACGAGTTCAAGAACTTTAAAGCGGCAGTGTCGCCGCGCGCCTCGGCCGTGTACTCGTTCGGCGCCGAAAAGCAGCACAGCTTCCGCAGCAGCTTTGGCTCGGCTTTCCGCAGCCCGGCCCAGCTGGAGCAATTCACGCAGGTTGACATTATTGGCCGCGTGTACCAGGGCAACATCGGCAACGGCTACCAGGGCTACAGCCTCGTGAACAGCCAGGGCCAAACGTTTGGCACGGCACCGCTCAGCACTTTCGAGCTGAACGTGAAGCCCCTAGGTCTGGAGCGCGTGAACACCTTTGAGGTGGGCTACAAAGGCGTAATCCTGCCGAAGCTGTACGCCGACGTAAACTTCTACACCAGCCGCTACAACAACTTCATTGGGGCTACCTACTTCATCGGCAACACCGATGGCACGCGCCCCTCGCAACAGCAGCTGCAAACGGCCCAGCGCGCCAACTTCGGCCCGGGCCAACCCACGCGCTACCTGTTTGTGTACAACAACAACGAGCAGGAGGTGCACACGCGCGGCGGCGCTGTAGGCCTTACCTACTACGCTGCGCCGGCCCTGCACCTTTCGGCCAACTACTCGCTTAACGTGCTCGACCGCGACAACCTGTCCCAAGGCTTTGTTACGTTCTTCAACACGCCCAAGCACAAGTACAACGTAGGCGCCGAAGGCCAAATAGGGCAGCATTTCCGCTACAACGTGAACTACCGCTGGGTAGAAAGCCACCTGCAGGAAATGCCGTTTACGACGGGCACCATCAGCGACTACAGCACCCTGGACGCCTCTGCCGGCTATACCCTGCCGAAGATTGGCACCACCGTGCAGTTGGGCGCTTCTAACCTGCTCAACAACGACAACGTGCAGGTATACGGCGGCCCCGGCATTGGTCGCTTGGCCTACCTAGGCTTGCTCGTTGATCTGAAATAAGCCACTGAGCTTACATGCAAAAACGCCCACCCTGCTGTCGCAGGGTGGGCGTTTTTTTCTAATGCTTACGGGGCGGCGCAGCCCTAGGTGATGATTCGTCGAAATGTGAGGTTGAGGCGCGGGCCAACGGCTTGTGCCGTTTTGGGCAAGGCATGCTGCCAATTCTGCTGCGTAGCGCCCTGCATCAGGAGCAAGCTGCCGCTGGTCAACTCAAGTGAAACCGGCTTGGCCTCAAAACTGGTTTTTGCTTTGGGCCGAAGGCGAAAACGCCGCGTGGCACCTAGGCTCAGCGAAGCAATAATGGGGGTTGGCCCTAACTCGGGTTCGTCGTCGGCGTGCCAGCCCATGCTGTCGGCCCCGTTGCGGTACAGGTTGAGCAGCACGCTGTTGTACGCAGCGCCCGTGGCTTGCTGCAGGCGCAGGCGCAACGCGTGCAAGGTTGGGGTAAACGGCTCGGGCTCGAGTTGCAGACCCGAATAGCGGTAGGTAGCGCCTGCATCGCCGTGCCAGGCAATTAGGCGCGGCTGCAATACCTCACGGCCAAACATGCGAATGGGCTCTTGCCGCCACGCGATGGTAGCCGAAAGCTCGTGCAGCAGTGCCGCAGCTTCATCGGGCGGCAAAAAGGCGGCGTCGAACCACACATCGGCCTGGGGTATAGCAAGCGGCACCAAGGGCATACCTAGGCTAGGCGTTACTGGCTAAGGCCGGGCACCGCCACGCCCGCGTAGCGCAGCAGCAGCATAAACAGCATGTTGAGGGCAAAGATGATGAGCAACGGCATAAGCCAGCCGCGGGGGCGGTAGGCTTGAGCGCCTATGAAGTAGGGCCACAGCACATACACATACAGCGCGGCCAATACCACGTTGATGCCGAGGAACACATACTCCGGGCGTATCTCGAGCAACCCCGACATCCAGCTTAGCCCGCTGATGCCGAGCGCTACCAACGCTACCAGTAAGGCGGCGCCGCCGTAGCGACGCAGCCGCAACAGGTTCAGCAGCATCAGCACGCCGCCAATCAGAAAGGAGAACACCGAGAACACCACCACCGTGGTAGGCGAGTAAAGCGCGGGCGCATCGGCGGCAACTTCCTCTATTTCTTCGGGCTCGGTGGCTTTCGTTGCCCAAGTGGGCTCGGGTGCGGGGTTGAGGCGGGCCTCGGCCTCCGTCTTAACCAACGAAGCTTGCAGCTCGGTCCGCAGTGTGGCGACGTTATCAATCGTGCGGCCCCGACGCTCCAATTCGCTTAGCGCGGCCAGTACGGCTTGCTCCCGGTATTCGGCACGGCGCTCCACGTACAACAGGAGTTCGGCGTCGGTTTTGCCGGCCATCTTGGCGGCGTAATCTTCCATAGTGCAAAGGCGAAAACAAGACACGACCTTGGTTAGTCGGCCTGTCAATGTAATAGTACGAGAAACCTAGCCCATTGGGTAAGTTAGGTTTACTGCAGGTATCAGAGGTAAACCCCTTAGCGGGTCAATCGTTTGGCCCATTCGGCAAATGCTTGCCCGATATGCCAAACATCCGCAAACGAGTTGTAGAGCGGTACCGGTGCCAGCCTGATAACGTTGGGCTCGCGCCAATCGGCCACAATGCCCTGCTCGGCGAGGTAGTCGAACAACGCGCGGCCTTCGCGGTGCACCAGCAACGAGAGCTGGCAGCCGCGCTCGGCGGGGTTGCCGGGCGTAATAATCTCCAACACATCGGCAGGCAGGCCCGCGTTGCGAAGCACAAACTCGAGGTAGCCCGTAAGCTGCTCGCTTTTGCGGCGCAGCGCTGGCATGCCGCCGGCTTCGTCTACCAAAGCCAGGGCGGCCCGGTGGATGGCCATCGGGAAGATTTGCGCGTTGGAGAGCTGCCAGCCGGCCGCGCCGGCCATCGGCCGGAAACCTTTCTTCATCTTGAACCGATCCGCAGGGTCGTGGCCCCACCAACCGGCGAGGCGTGGCAGATCGGGCCGGTTGGCAAACCGCTCGTGCACAAACACGCCCGACGTACCGCCGGGGCCGGAGTTCAGGTACTTGTAGGAGCACCAGCAAGCGAAATCCACGTCCCAGTCGTGGAGGTTCAGCACAAGGTTGCCGGCGGCGTGAGCCAGGTCGAAACCTACTACGGCACCCACGGCGTGGCCGGCCCGGGTAATAGCTTCCATATCGAAAGCCTGCCCCGTGTAATAGTTTACGCCACCCAGGAGTACCAGCGCCAGCTCATCGCCCAACTCCTGAATACGAACTTCGATGTCCTCGGTGCGCAACGTGTGTTCGCCCGACCGCGGCACCAGCTCCACAATGGCATCGTCGGGGGCGTAGCCGTGCAGCTTCACCTGGCTTTCCAGCGCATACTGATCCGACGGAAACGCCCCGCCCTCCATCAGCACTTTGTAGCGGCGGCCGTTGGGCCGATAAAACGAGATGAGCAGCAGGTGCAGGTTGGTGGTGAGGTTGTTCATCACCACTACTTCCACGGGCTTCGCCCCAACCAACCTAGCGCTGGCATCGGTGAGGGTTTCGTGGTAGTGCATCCAGGGCGAAGTGCCATGAAAATGGCCTTCTACGGCGTGCTCTTCCCAGCTCTGAAACTCTTGCTCTACGGCTGCCCGGGCACTTTTGGGCAGCAGACCTAGGGAGTTGCCGCAGCAATAAATGGCAGGCTGCCCGTTGGCGCCGGCCGGAATATGAAACCGCTCCCGAAACTGGCGCAGCGGATCGGCTGCATCAAGCTCGAGGGCAAAGTGTTGCGTGTTCTGAAACGTCATCGCGGAATATTGCAGCCGTTGCTCCTAGGTTAGCAGAACATGCCGGATGAGCAGCGGCTTACTTGTAGTTCGCGGGCCAAGTTATTGCCCTGGTTTGGTACTGCGGTCAATCTGCCGAAAAGGAGCTGTGGCTTTTACGCCGAGTGTTACTCAGGCGCAGGCTACGCCAAAGCACAGCTGCTTAGGCATTCGCGCGGCCAAGCAGGTGCTTGCTGAACTGCTCTATGCCCACGCCCATCCAATCCAACGCATTTTGCCCGAGCATACGGGTTTTCACCTCATCGGAATAAGGCATTGAGCGAATGAGTTGGCCGGGCTCCAGCTCGCCCAGCGGGAAGGGGTAGTCGGTGCCAAGCACGATTTTGTCGGCCCCAATGGTTTTCACCAAGTAGTCGAGCATCATTGGGTCGTGCACCAGCGAATCAACCCAGAAGCGCCCTAGGTACTCGCGCGGGTTCACGGGGTTATCGATGGCGCAGAGGTCGGGGCGCACCTGAAAACCGTGCTCAATGCGCCCGATGGTGGCTGCAAAAGTGCCGCCGCCATGCGCCACGGCCACGCGCAGTTTGGGCAAACGCTCCAATACGCCGCCAAAAATGAGTGAGCATAGTGCCAAGGTACTTTCGGCCGGCATGCCCACCAGCCAGGGCAACCAGTACTTGGGCATTTTCTGCTGGGCCATCATGTCCCAGGGGTGCACAAAAACGGCGGCGCCCAACTCTTCGGCCGCGGCAAACACCTCGAAAAGCTCGGGCGCGTCGAGGTTCCAGTCGTTGATGTGCGAGCCGATTTGCACGCCGATCAGGCCCAGCTCTTTCACGCAGCGCTCCAACTCCTTGATGGCCAGATCGGGGGCCTGCATGGGTATGGTGCCCAGGCCCGCAAAGCGGTCGGGGTAATCGGCCACTACGCCCGCCAAGTGGTCGTTCAGCAAGCGGCTGAGGTCGAGCGTGTCGTGGGGCTTGGCCCAGTAGCTGAACATAACGGGCACGGTGCTCAGCACCTGCACATCTACCCCGAAGTGCTGGCACTCGCGCAAGCGCACAGCGGGGTCCCAGCAGTTGTCCTGTATTTCGCGGAAGAACTTGTCGTCCTGCATCATGCGGGCGCAACACGGCTTGTGGTGCTCCAGCCGAATGAAGCCGCCGTAGCCGTACCGCTCGCGCAGATCGGGCCACTGCTTGGGCAGGATGTGGGTATGAATGTCGATGCGCAATCCGGGGCCTAGGGTGGGCGTAAGCGCGGGCGCGGTCAACGTGGGAGAATGGGTGGTAGACATTGCCGCGGGTGGGTGGGATGACAACGTATGCGGGTGGGAAATTACTGCGCCGGCGCCGGAGGCTGCATCACGGTGCCGCAATTGCGGCACGTGCGACGCTCCTCGTTTTGCCAGAAGTTGTTCATGATAACGGGCAGCTGCTTCACGATGTCGGTTACTTCGGCAAACTCCTCGTGCAGCTTGGTACCGCAGTTTTCGCAGTACCACTGAAAACCATCCAACTCGCCAGGCTTGCGGTAGCGCTCCACTACTAGCCCTACGGTGTTGGCCGGGCGTTGCGGCGAGTGCGGCACGCCCGCCGGCAGCAGAAAGATTTCGCCGGCCCGAATGGGCACGTTCACCGGCTGGCCGTCCTCAATGATCTTCAAAGTAATGTCGCCCTCCAGCTGGAAGAAAAATTCCTCGCTGTCGTCGACGTGGTAATCCTTGCGAGCGTTAGGGCCACCCACCACCATCACAATAAAGTCGTCGTTGCCTTTAAAAACCTGCTGATTGCCGACGGGTGGCTTCAGCAAATGACGATGTTCATCGATCCACTGCTGAAAGTTGAAGGGGCGCGTAACGGGCATGGGTGGGGTGTTGTGGGTGGTGAGTGATGAGCAATCGGTGGCAAGCACCTAGGAAACAGGCACTGTGCCGCAAGCCTATTTTGGCTGTACCGGCTTGCACAGAAACGACCTAGGAGCAAGCCCGTTTCCTCAGCCCAACTTACGCAAAAGGCCTCATTTGGTGCCAATGCGCCCGCGTTTGTCTACTTTCGAGCTTATGCTTTCAGATCAACTCTCGGGCCGCCGCGCTGTGGTATGCGGCAGCACGCAAGGTATTGGCCGCGCCGTGGCCGAAGCGCTGGCTGCGCAAGGAGCCGGCATTACGCTCGTAGCCCGCAGCGAGTCTCGTTTGCGCGAAACGGCTGCCGCGTTGCCGGTACACCTCGGGCAACAGCACGATTGGCTAGTGGCCGACTTTGCGCAGCCCATCGAGGTAGCCGCCCAAATAGCCAGCCACGTAGCCCGCCACCCCGCCACGCACATCCTCGTGAACAATACGGGTGGCCCCGCCGGCGGGCCTTTGCTTGAGGCAAGTGTTGATGCGCTGCGGGCGGCTTTTGAGCAGCACGTTATCTGCAATCATTTGCTGGCCCAAGCCTTGGCGCCAAGCATGAAAGCTGCCGGTTACGGGCGCATCATTAACATCATCAGCACTTCGGTAAAGCAGCCTTTGCCCAACCTAGGCGTGTCGAACACCATTCGGGGGGCGGTGGCCAATTGGGCCAAAACCCTAGCCAACGAACTGGGCCCGTTTGGCATTACGGTGAATAACGTGCTGCCCGGCGCTACCCTAACCCAGCGCCACCACAGCTTGCTCGAGGCTCGCAGCCACAGTACTGGTCAGCCCGTCGAGGAGTTGGAGGCCAACATGCTGCGCCTGATCCCAGCGGGCCGTTTCGGGCAATCGGAGGAAGTAGCGGCGGCAGTGGCGTTTCTGGCTTCGCCGGCAGCGGGTTACATCAATGGCATCAACGTGCCCGTAGATGGCGGCCGCACCAGCAGCTTATAACTCCGCTTTGCCCACTAGTCCTTCGCCCCAGGCTTCGCGCATCCGTTTGCTATCGGTAGTAATCCCGCTGTACAACGAAGCGCGCACCATCGTGCGGGTGCTTGAGGCAGTGCAAGAAGCGCCTCTCCCGACCGGCATTGGGCGCGAAGTAGTAGTGGTTGATGACGGCTCGGCGGATGGCTCGGCCGATGTAGTGGCGGCCTACGCTGCCAGCAACCCCGCCCTAGGTGTGCGGCTGCTGCGGCACGCTCATAACCAAGGCAAGGGCGCCGCGTTGCACACCGGCATAGCCGCTGCCTCGGGCGACTACATTGTAGTGCAGGATGCCGATTTGGAGTACGACCCCACCGACTATGCCAAGCTGCTACAGCCGGTGCTCAAAGCCAACGCCGATGTTGTGTATGGCTCGCGCTTTATCGGCGGCGAGCCGCACCGCATTCTGTTCTTTTGGCACAGCATCGGCAACAAGCTGCTTACGTTTCTGTCCAACGCGTTCAACGACCTGAACTTGACGGACATGGAAACGGGTGCCAAGCTATTTCGGCGCGAACTGCTGCAGGGCTTGATGTTGCGCGAGAAACGGTTCGGCTTCGAGCCGGAGGTAACCGCCAAGATGGCCCGTATACCGGGGGTGCGCGTTTATGAGGTGGGCGTAAGCTACTACGGGCGCACCTACGCCGAAGGCAAGAAGATAAACTGGCGCGATGGCCTGTGGGCTTTGTGGTGCATTGTGCGGTATGGCTTGTTTAGCTGATACACCCGCCAAGGCCCTGCGGACGACTTTTTCGGTCGGACCCATTAGCCTGCTTTGTACGCTGCCATGGGCACTGGCTGCTGAGTTGGTTCTGCGCACAAACACGTAGCTTTGGGAGGCCTAACCTGCAATAAGCAAGGCATTGGGCAGCATTCTTTGCATCTCTGATTCAATGAATTTATCTCGCCGTACCGCGCACTGGGCCGGTATGCTCGCTGTAACTGTCATCGGGGCTGTTGTGCTGGCCGTGCAGTTTCCCTTTGTGTTAGCGCACCCCGATGAGTACTTCTTCCAGCCCGCCGGCGATGGGCTGCAGAGCTACTACGCTACGGCGTATTATGCTTTTTACGATAAGGGCACGCACTTCTCGGGCATGAACTATCCCTACGGGGAAAACTTCACTTACCCCAACCTGCAGCCGCTGATTGCCTGGGTGCTAGGCATGCTACAACGCTGGGGGTTGCCGGTGGCCATCCATACCGTAGGCATCACCAACTTGCTTGCGCTGTTGGCCATATTGCTCACACCACTGGTTATCTACCTAATCCTGCGTCGGCTACGGCTTTCGGTGGGTTACTCCGTCTTGTTGGCGGTTCTGATCGGCTTTCTCTCGCCCCAAATACAACGCCTAGGCGACCATATGTCGCTCAGCTACCCGTGCTTGGTTCCGTGGCTCTGGTACTGCATCCTACGCATCATGGAGGCGCCTCGGCGGTGGCCATGGCACGTTGTGTTTATGGTAAGCAGCCTGCTGACGGGGTTTGTCATGGCTTACTTCCTGGCGTGCGGGGCGTTCTTTTTGCTGGCCCACGTGCTGGTACTGGCCGTGCAGAAAGGCCCGAAGCCATGGCGCGACCTAGCCTACATGACCCTGACGGCGTTGCTGCCGCTGATTCTGTTTCGTGGATGGTTATGGTTTACCGACCCCACCACGGACAGGCCGCCGAACCCCTACGGCTTTTTGGTGTACATGACCAATCCGCGCGGGCTGTTTACGCCTGCCCTGGAGCCGATGCGCACCCTCTGGACGTACTTCTTCCCGACCAAGGAAATTAGCTACGAGGCCATGTCTTACGTAGGCTTGGTGGGTACAGGAGTATTGGTTGCGGCTCTGTTACGCGCATTGCGCCACTTGCGCTTGCGCCACAAGCAGGCGTTGGCCCTACGGCGCAGCACGCCCCACGACTTGCGCATAAGCTTGTGGGCAGGCGGGCTGCTGGTGCTGTTTGCCGCGGGTATTCCCTTTATCTTTTCGTGGTTCTCCCCGCTGATTGATTACCTCGGTCCGCTGAAGCAGTTCCGTGCCCTAGGTCGTTTTGCCTGGCCTTTTTACTACGTGGTTACCACGTATGCAGCTTATTACCTGTACCAGGTACTTCGCTACCAACGGCAGCGCCGGGTTACCCTGCTAGCCGCACCCTGGGTGCCGCTCTTGCTGCTCGTGTGGGGTGGCGAAGCTTGGATTAATATTTCGACCCGCGCCAAGATTGCCGAAGGCGGTGGCGGAGCCCGCTCCTACTTCAGGCCTCCGCATCCTTTGTTGCAACAGCTTGAGCAGATTAATCGCTCTACAGCCGAGTTTCAGGCGATTCTGCCGCTGCCTTACTTCAACAACGGTAGCGACAAAATTTTCCTACCAGGCTCGCACGAGTCGATTTACGAAGTACACAAGCTGTCGTTGGCCACAGGGCTCCCGCAGCTCTCCAGCTACGTTTCTCGCCCGTCGGTAAGTCAGGTGCTCGAGCATGTGCAGCTGCTGAGCAGCCCGTTGCTACCCAAGCCTTTGCTTCAGCGGTTTCCGTCGCAGAAACCTATCCTGCTGCTGGTTACGCCCAACGGTTTGTCCGAGGCCGAACAGCGCATTATTGCTTTAGCCAAGCCTTTGGTGCAAACGCCTCAGGTAAGCCTGTACGAGCTGCCCTTGGCAGCCCTAGGCGCCACCACTACTCAGCAGGAGCTGCAAAGGGGCATCTCGCTGTGGCCTACGCTAACCGAGCGCCCCAACGGCCTCCGGGCTACTACCGGTAAAGGGGTGCTGCTGCAAGACTTTGCCCAAAGCTCCGACCGCCGGGGCCGACTCGCTCCGGGTGCTTTTTACGAGCCGGCCGAAAAGTTTTCGGTGCTGTACGACGGTCCTGTTCCGGCCCCAGCCGATACCGGTAAGTACGAAGTAAGCCTGTGGATGCACGGCATGATGGACCACAGCTTCGGCAACATGCAGGTGAAGCAGTACATCGGCAACGACATGGTCGACCATCAGGTAACCGACGGCCACCGCACCACAGAAATCGACGGCGTTTGGGTACGCGTGGCGGTGCCCATCAGGGTGCGCCCGGGCACAACTCGGCTCGAGGTAATCTATGATAATAAGGACCTGCTGGTGGACGACTTGCTCATCAGGCCCATTGATACGGATGTGTACTGGCGCACTGCCGATGGCCAGCTTGTGCTGAATGGTTACAGGCTGGGGCAATTTCCTCAAAGCGTTGCAAGCAAATAGGAATTTCGCTCCGATAAACCCACCTCCTGCCCAAAACTTGGTCTTTGGCAACTTGCGCCGATTCGGCACCTAACCCAGCTACCGCCCGACGACCAGTTCTTTATCACTTACGAAGGTCAACACGTATGGACATTCGATACGAAGCACAATACCACCTGCTTGAAGAGCAGCACTGGTGGTTTCAGGCAAGGCGCGATTTTGTGTTCGCGCTGGTGCAAGAGCTTGGCTTGGCACCCACCGCTCCGCTGCTTGAGATTGGCTGCTCGGGTGGGCCGTTGCTGCTGCGCCTGCGAGAGAGTGGTTTTTCCAACATTACCGGCATCGATATTAGCCCCCGCGCCATAGAGCTTGCGCACCGCCGAGGGCTGCCCAATAGCTTTGCAATGGATGCTACCAAGCTCGACTTTGCCGACGAGAGCTTTGACATCATCATCGCATCCGATGTACTGGAACACATTGAAGACGAAGCCCAAGCCTTGCGCGAGTGGCACCGGGTGCTGCGTCCGGGCGGAAGGCTGATTGTGTTTGTACCGGCTTTTTCGATGCTGTGGAGCCAACACGATGTAGTTAACCATCACTTTCGCCGCTACACGCGCGAAACCTTGCTTACCGCTCTGCGCCAAGGTGCCTTTTCAATAAGCCGAAGCTCGTATTGGAACGGGGTGCTGTTTGCCCCCGCTCTTCTCGTGCGCGGTATGCAAAGGTTGCTACAGCCCAATGCACCTGCTGCGGAAGCTGCCGACGCCAACGGTGACTTGACAGCTCTTCCCAAGTCCATAAATAAAGCGTTACTCAGCCTGCTACGGTTCGAGAACAAGCTACTAGGCAAGCTCAATTTTCCGGTCGGGATGAGCGTTTTTGCTATTGCGCACAAATCGGTTAGCCAGCGCAGCTGATTCGTAACGGATACCTTTCACTACCCTAACCACCCGCATACCCGCCAGCTGTGGATCTTTCCATCATCATTCCCATCTACAACGAGGAAGCCAATATTCCGACGCTCTACCAGCGCCTACGCGGTGTTATCGACCCGATGGGGCTGCGTTGCGAATACATCTTCATCAACGATGGCTCGCGCGACCGTTCGCTGGAGCTGATACACGCGTTGGCAGCGCAATACGCCGATGTGCGCTACATCAACTTCAGCCGCAATTTTGGCCACCAAATTGCCGTAACGGCGGGGCTCGATTTGTCGCAGGGCGAGGCAGTGGTTATCATCGATGCCGACCTGCAAGACCCGCCCGAGCTGATTCCGGAATTGTACCAGAAGATGCGCGAGGGCTATGAGGTAGTGTACGCCAAGCGGCGGCGGCGCGAGGGCGAAAGCGCCATGAAGCTCTTCACGGCCAAAATGTTCTACCGCATTCTGGCCAATATCACCAACGTTTCTATTCCGGTTGATACGGGCGACTTCCGCATTATTTCGCGCAAGGTGGTAGAGGCGCTCAAGCTGATGCCCGAGCAGAATAAGTTTCTGCGCGGCCAGATATCCTGGATTGGCTACCGCCAATCGTACATCGAGTACGACCGCGCCCAGCGTGCCGGCGGCGAAACCGGCTATACCTACCGGAAAATGTTCCGGCTGGCTATTGACGGCATTACGGCCTTCTCGGATGTGCCCCTGAAAGCTGCTACCATCATGGGCTTTACGGTATCAGGTATAGCCTTCCTGGTGTTGCTCTACACGCTTTATTCTCGTTTCATTATCAAGAATTACGAGCCCGGCTGGCCTTCGCTGATGGTGAGCATTTTGTTCCTGGGTGGCGTGCAGCTGATTGCCGTAGGGGTAATTGGCGAGTACCTGGCCCGCCTCAATAACAACGTGCGCCGCCGCCCGCTCTACATCATTTCCGACACCAACATTCCGGTAGAGCTAAATCCGCAGGCGCTGCCCTTGCCAGCGCATTCGTAAGAAATTAGTTGCTGTACTGCCCAACGCCCTGCCCCTGCCTGGAGCGGGGCGTTGCTGTTATTGCCCGCGCGCGTTGCAAACGCCTGCGGGCACCTAGGGCTACCCAAAACCCCGGGCAGTTTTGGTAGCTTTGGCTGGTTCCACTTCCTGCTTTATGCTTCAGCTCCGCAACTACATCGGCGGCCAATTGGTAGCTCCGGCTGCCGGCCGCTACTTGCCCAACGTCGAACCCGCCACGGGCCAAGTATACAGCCAAGTGCCCGATTCGGATGCGCAGGATATTCAGTTGGCCGTGGAAGCAGCTCAGGCGGCTTGGCCCGCTTGGCGCGCTATGCCCGCCGAGCAGCGGGGCAAGCTGCTGGTGCGCATCAGCGAGTTGATAGAGCGCGACTTGGAGCGGCTAGCCCGCGCCGAAAGCATCGACAACGGCAAGCCGCTGAAGCTGGCCCGCACCGTTGATATACCTAGGGCGGCCAGCAACTTTGCGTTCTTTGGCACAGCAGCGCAGCACTTTGCTTCCGAAACGCACATGCAGGATGGTGTGGCGTTGAACTATACCGTGCGTCACCCCCTAGGTGTGGTAGGCTGCATTTCGCCCTGGAACCTGCCGCTGTACCTCTTCACCTGGAAAATTGCACCGGCGCTGGCTGCTGGCAACTGCGTGGTGGCCAAACCCTCGGAAGTAACGCCCATGACGGCGTACCTCCTGAGCGAGTTGTGCCAGGAGGCCGACTTGCCGGCGGGCGTGCTGAACATTGTGCACGGCAGCGGCCCCGGCGCGGGGCAGGCCATTGTGGAGCACCCGCACATTAAAGCCATCAGCTTTACCGGGGGCACTAAAACGGGCGAGCATATTGCCCGCACGGCGGCGCCGATGTTCAAAAAACTGTCGTTGGAGCTGGGCGGCAAAAACCCCAACATCATCTTCGCGGACTGCGACTTTGAAGCTGCCGTGAACACCAGCGTGCAGTCGAGCTTTGCCAACCAAGGTCAGATTTGCCTATGCGGCTCGCGCGTTTTTGTAGAGCGCTCCATCTACGAACGGTTTAAGGCAGCATTTCTGGAGCGAGTAGCCACGCTCAACGTCGGCGACCCGCTGGAGGAGGGCAGCCGCCAAGGCGCCTTGGTGAGCGAGCCGCACCTGCAAAAAGTCCTGAGTTATATCGAGCTGGCTCATCAGGAGGGCGGCACCCTGCTGGCCGGCGGCCAGCGCGTGCACCTAGGCGGCCGCTGCGCCGAGGGCTACTTCTTGCAGCCTACGGTGTTCGAGGGCCTGGATCCGGAGTGCCGCGTAAACCGAGAGGAGGTATTTGGCCCTGTGGTAACCCTCACGCCCTTCGACACTGAGGAAGAAGTCCTACGCTGGGCCAACGGCACCGAGTACGGCCTGGCCGCCACCCTCTGGACGCGCGACTTGCAGCGGGCGCACCGCGTGGCGCACGCGCTGGAGTCGGGCATTGTGTGGGTGAACACCTGGCTGCACCGCGACTTACGCACGCCCTTCGGCGGCATGAAGAACTCGGGCGTAGGGCGCGAAGGAGGTTTGGAGGCGTTGCGCTTCTTTACCGAGCCCCAAAGCATCACCATCAAGCTGTAGCTCAGAGTTTAGCCAATCGACTCAGCCATGCTGGAGCGCGCATGGTTTGCTTTGGGTACACTTAAAGCCAATACCACAAACCACGACCATACGAGGCTAAGCACTGCCAGATACACGTATGGCACAATCAGAAAGGCGTAGAACACCACCAAATAGGCCTTGAGGCTGAGGACCGCCACAATGCGCGAGTCGAGCCGCTCACGACGGGGCCACCACCAAAGGCCAAATAACAAGGGCACAGCAGCGCACACAGTAAAGTGCACGATTTGTAGCTGGCTGATGCTGTTAGGTGCAGCTTCGGCCCCTCGGTACCACCACGGCGCTAATCCTACGCCCGTAAACACGTGTCGGGGCCAGCCGTGCAGCGTGTCCTCAATATGGTTCTGCCACTCGTCCAGAGTTATGTTGTAGTTCTCTAGCTGTGCCCGGAAAAATATCGTCGGGTCGTGCCACAAGAAGGGCACAAAGATTACTACCGCTAACACTACCGCAAGCAGCACCGTGCGCCAAGCCTGCCGCGGATTCTCGTGCCACAGCAGCAAAGCGTATAGCGGCAGCCACAACGCCAAGGAGTAGCGCGACAAAACGCAGAGCACCAACGCGGAGGCCCGCAATGCCACCGAACGCTGCAATAGGGCTACTGCCAAGAGCGCATAATACCCGAAAATGAGGCTCTCGACGGTAAAGGCGACTACCTGACGCTCGGTAAGCACCATAAAGTGCAGCACCAGCAACGGCAGTACTGCTTTAAGCAACCACTCGGGCCACCGCAGGCGCAAACGCGCTAGCTGCCATTGGTACAACGCCAAGCCTGCCCACCAAGCACCCATTGCAAACCAGCGGTAATCAATACCCAGGAGCTCAGCCGGCACAAATGGCAGCCATTGAAAGGGCGGGTAATTGGGCAGGAAGCGGTACCCGGCCAAGGTAATTTCTGTGTACACTGATTGCCCGGTCAGAAAACGCGAGGTGTACACCTGCAGAGCCGGCACGATATCAGAATGCGGCAGCAAATCCGTCACCGGATATAAAGCAATTTGCTTGGCCACCACGCCCCCCGTCAGGAGTATGCTAAGCACAACGGCGCCTAGGGCAAAGGCCTTTGTCCAGCCCATTTGTTGCCCTGATGTTGGCCAACTCAACTGCCTGCCGGCAGCAACTGCAGCCCCGGCTCCGGCCATCAATAAACCACAGACGCTAAGCAATACCGGGCTCCAATAAGGCCCCAGGGCGTTGCGCCCAAAGGTGAATAGCAGCGCCTCAGCAACAAAGGCTAGCCAAACAACGATAAGCAGCCACCGCTGTGCAGCGGCAGAATAAGCGGGAGGTACGGGCATGAAAAGGAACAATAGCCTGCAAATTATCTGATTGCGGCTACTCTCCTTCTTTGCAATCCTAGGTTAGCGCAGGCGCTCCAGCAGCTGCTCCAAGTCGCCGAGGGTACTCTCCTTGAACTCGAGCGGTGCAACGGGCCCACTGCCGGGTACTACTTCGCGCATGGCCACATAGGGGCTGCCGTTGAAGTAGCGCAGGCCAACCAGTACAGCCCGCTGCTGGGCCGGCACTTGCGCAAACGAGTATCCATCGGCTTGCGGCTCGCCCTCCAGAATGACCGGCGAATCGGGGTACACCAAGCGCACTGTGGTGTGTTCATCTACATCGGCCGCTACCGTGAAGGAGGTGGTTTGGGTAGCGGTGCGCCAGGGCCGCAGGCAGGTAAGCCAACCCAGGCGCCCACTCCGAAAGGCCGAACCGGGTTCGGGTGCGGGCTCGGCTGGCGCAGCAGATGCAACTGGGGTTTCGCTGGGAGTTGGGGCCGCGGCCACGGCGGTGCTTTCGGCGGAGGCTACAGCGGCATCGTTCAGCGAGAACCGAATGGGCACCACCATCTTCACCTTCACGGCCTGGCTACCTTGCCGGCCCGGCAACCAATGCCCCGACGACTGCTGCAGCACGCGCAAGGCTTCTTCGTCGCAGCCATCACCAAGGCCGCGCAGCACTTTGGGGGTAAGCACGCGGCCGGCTTCATCCACCACAAATGAGGCAAACACAAAGCCTTCGGTTTTGCGCTCGGTGGCGGTGGCCGGGTAGCGCACCAGGCGGCTCAGGGCCTCGGGGCCGCTGCCGTAGCTGGGCATGGTTTGGGCTTCGCTAAGCACCTGCTCCTCATCGGCCGGAATGGGTGCCGCAGCCCAGCGTTTAGGCGTGCGGCCCGAGCTGTGGTATAGCTGCAGACCGGGGTGCCGCTGCTCGCTAGGTACTATCAACTGCAAGGCACGGCCTTCGGCAAGGCGTAATTGCTGCCCACGGGCGGTGGTGGCGCGCACCAGCAGCATGCCGCTGGCTTGCAGCGCATCGCCGCTCACGCTCATGCTCACGCAGTTCGAGAGCAGCAAATCGGTAAGCGAATAGCATTCCTTCAGTTCAACCCACACTGAGCCCTTGGGGGTTTGCTGGCGCGCATCCACCAAGGCGTTGGCCGGTATGCGCACCACGGTGCCTTCGCGCCCGCGCACTTCGGCAGGCTGCGTGGGGTCGATGCGGAAAAACTCGCTGGGCTTTAGGGTAAGGTCGAATAGGCGTGCTTCGCTGGGTGGCGGAGCAGCCGTATCGAGCGCGGCGGGGCGGCGAACGGCGGCGTAACGGATCAGTGGCGCTTTGCGGCTAGTGGCTTGCCGCAGTTGGTGCCAAGTTACTTGCGTGGGTTGCTCTGCAATAGCTTCGGCACCTAGGGTATCGTCGAGAGCTACACCATCGGCGTGTTGCGCTGCTGTGGCCTCAACTATGGCGGCCGGCTCGCGCTGGCAGCTGCTTAATGCCCCAACCCCAAGGGTTACTCCTATCAGTGCCGTTTTCAGTGTAAGCTTACGCATGGCGGGGTTGTACGCAAAATTCACCTGAAGGGGAACGGCCCGAAGCAGCTTTTCTTATTGAAAACAAAAAATCCTTCTCTTGGCCGAGCGGGTTGGCAGCTGTGCACGAGGCACTGGCTACCTAGGGCTCAGCTCAAAAGAAGGACTTTTTATTGGAAAAATTACCCTTTTACAGGTTCTGCTGCAGGAAATTTGTCATCTGCCGGAACAGATGCAGGCGTGTATTGCCCCCGTAAATGCCGTGGTTGCGGTTGGGGTAGTACAGCTGCTGAAAGTCTTTGTTGGCCTTAACCAGAGCGTCGGTGAAGGCCACCGAGTTCTGGAAATGCACGTTGTCGTCACCGGTGCCGTGCACCAGCAGCAACTTGCCTTTCAACTGATTAGCGAACTGTACGGGTGAATTATCGTCGTAGCCCGAGGGATTTTCCTGCGGCGTTTTCAGGAAACGCTCGGTGTAGATGGAGTCGTAGTAACGCCAGGTGGTTACGGGCGCTACCGAAATGCCCACCTTAAACAAATCGGCGTTTTTGGTAACGGCCAAAGCCGAGAGGTAGCCGCCGAAGCTCCAACCAAAAATGCCGATGCGCGCTTTGTCAGCCCAAGGCTGCGCGCCCAAGTACTTGGCTGCCTCGGCCTGGTCGATGGTTTCGAGCTTGCCCAACTGGCCGTAGGTAGCCTTCTTGAAAGCCGCGCCGCGGCCACCGGTGCCGCGGTTATCCACGATGGCCACCACGTAGCCTTGCTGCGCCAGCATCTGGAACCACGTGTAGTAGTCAACGCTGTTCCACTTATCGAGCACCTTTTGCGAGCCGGGGCCGCCGTACAGAAACATCAGCACCGGGTACTTTTTGCCGGCCTCCATGTTGGCGGGCTTAATGGTGGTGCCGTTCAGCTGCACACCCTCCGATGTCTTGAACGAGAAAAACTCCTGCGGCACAAAGCCGTAGTCCTTCATGCGCTGCTTGAGGGCGGCGTTGTCTTCGAGCACCTTTACGGCTTTGCCGTCCTGGGCGGTGCGCAGGCTCACAGTTACGGGCTCGTTGGCGGCGGTGTGGTAGTTGAGGTAGTAGCGGAAGTCGGGGCTCATGTTCACCACGTCGGTGCCGCCGCCGGCTTCGCCTAGGCGCTGCTTGCCCTTGCCTTTCAGATCGACGCGGTAGAGGTGACGCTCGAACGGCGAGGCCTCGGCCGAGAGGTAGTAGGCTGCGCCTTTGGCTTCGTCAACGCCCAAAAACTCCGATACATCCCAGCTGCCTTGGGTTAGCTGCTTCACCAGTTTGCCCTTCATGTCGAAGAGGTAGAGGTGGCGGTAGCCGTTGCGCTCCGAGCTGATAACGAACTGCTTGCCGTTTTTCAGGTAGCGCAAATCGTCGGTTACTTCCACATAGGCCTTGTCGGTGTCGGTCCAAGCTACCGAGCTTTTGCCCGTGGTGGCATCGGCGTGCAGAATCTCAAGCTTGTTCTGCAGGCGGTTCATCCGCTGGATGCTCAGCAGGTTGGGCGTCTGCGTCCAGAGGATGCGCGGAATGTACTGGTCGGTTTCCGGGCCGATGTCCATTTTGGCCGTGCGGCCAGCGGCTACGTCGTACACCGATACGGTTACTGCCGAGTTCGGCTCGCCGGCTTTGGGGTACTTGTAGCGGTAGTCCTTCGGGTAGAGCGGGCCCCACTCCTGCATGTTGTACTCGGGCACGCGGCTTTCATCGAAGCTGATAAAGGCCACCTGCTTGGAGTCGGGCGACCATTGGAAGGCCTTCGACACCTCAAATTCTTCTTCGTACACCCAGTCACCGCCGCCGTGAATGAGCTTGTTCACTTGCCCATCGGTGGTGATGGGGGTTTCCTGCATGGTCTGCAAGTCAACCACAAACAGGTTGTTGTTGCGCATAAAGGCCACGCGGCGACCGTCGGGCGAGAAGGTAGCGTAGCTTTGCTTGCCCCCGGCACTTAGCGGCACCAGCTTTTGGCCGGCGCGGTCGTACACGTAGTAGTTGGCCTTGCTGGAGCGGCGGTAGATTGGCTCCACATCGGTGCTGAAGAGCATTTTCTGCTCGTCGGCGTTGAACTCGTAGCCCTCCACGGCAATGGGTTGCTGCGAGCCAGCCGGGCGCAGTTGCTGGGCCGATACGAGGGTTTGCGTGGCCTGGCCGGTGGTTACGTCGTGCTGCACTACTTCGCCTTTGTCGAGCGAGGAGTAGTAGCGGCCGTCGCGCATCCAGTTAAAGCCCTGCACCTGCTTGGGGGCAAAGGTGCCTTTGGCCCAGATATCCTCGAGGGTGATGGACTGGCGCTGCTGCGCCACCGCTGGTGCTACGGGCACCAGCACGGCCACGGGCGCGCTGCTCAATAGCAGGCCAGCCGCGAGGCCGAAGGTCTTAAATCGGTGGGTCATGTAAGAAAACTCAGTAGCGGCGTTAAAGGTACACAAACACCGCCCGCCGCCCCAGCGTGCCACCGTTGGGCTTGCCGACTGCCGCTTTGCCTCCCTAGGTGGGCAAAATGCTGCCTTTCTCCGACCTTTGGTTTCAGCTATGCGTTTACGCCTCGTTTACCTTTTGCTTCTGCTCGCCCCTGCCCTGCTTGGCAGCTGCGGGGCCGATCCGTCGCCGGCGCCTTACCTCGATTTTCTTTCGGAAGGCTCGCTGCTTACCAACACCCGCGCCACCACGCCTGGCGACACGTTTCGCACCCGGGTGTTTGCCGAAGCCCGGGACACTTCACGCAGTCCCAAACTGCGACGCTTTACGATTGGCGTGCAGTACTCCCTGCGCCTAGATAACCAATCGGCGCGCGTGGAAGAGTCCGAGCGCCTGTACCTCGATACACTCGTGAGCGGCCGCCGCAACTCCTTTTTGTTTACCAACCGCCTCAAAACGGTGGACATTTCGGGTCGCGAAACCTGGACGTACAGCGTTGAAGATGCCGATGGACAAACCACTAGGCGCCGCTATGTGCTTAGCGTACGCCAGTCCGACTCGCTGCTGACGTGGCTTAGCTACTCGGCCCAGCTCGAGCCCTCGGTACGGCGCACCAGCATAAGCGCGCTAGCAACCTCGCGCGGGCTGGCATTGCCGGCTCACGCCGCCGATGCCGCCGGGTTTCAGGAGCTGATTGACCTAGTATATGTCCCCAACGGGGCTGGCCCTACGCTAGCCTCGCCCACGGCTACCGTAGCCGAAACGGCACCTAACTTAAAGGTGCGCGGCTGGGGCACGCGGCGCAACACCGGCTTGCAGCTTACGGCCCTTACGCCCACCGGCTTCAACCAGATCAACTCCGATGTGGCTATCAGCGCGGCAGTAACGGCGGCTGGCAACCGGGTAAGCGCCTTGCGCGTGCAAAAAGACCAAGTATTGGCTTTTCGTACTGCAGATAACAAAGACGGCTTGCTGCTTGTGCGCGAAGTAGGGACGGTAAGTCCAATTGTTTTGGTGGTTGATGTAAAGGTGATTCGCTAAGCCGGCATCCTGAAATAGAAAGGGGCAGCACCACTACGGCGCTGCCCCTTTGCTTTAGTAGCACAACCCTAGGTGCCTTTAGAACTGCAGACCTAGGGTAAGCGTGGTGTTGAGGCGGTTGCCTTCTACCTTCACCACGGGCTGCGAACCATCGGCCAGGGTGTAGGGCGAGTAGTACCGATCGTTAAGGCCGTACACGGCGGCTAAATCGAGGCTCAGGTTTTTCTGGCGCAAGCCCACGCCGCCCGTGAAGAACTGCTGCGTGCGGTCGAAGTCGCTGCTGCGGTATGGGTCGCCGTAGTTGGCGTAGCCCAAGCGCAACCGAAACGCGTCGAGGCGGGCTTCGCCGCCCACACGCACGTTTACCGCGTTTCTGTACTGGCGGCCAATGGCATCGTTCTCGGCTGAGAAGTTGTAGTTGCTGCCAAACTCCAGGTTCGAGTCGCCGCGCAGGCGGGCTCTGCTGTAGTCGAGCAGCTCCACATCGGCTGAAATGAAACCGTACTTGCCAATTACCGCTGCGGCGCCGGTATTCAAGCGCCACGGTGTGGTAAGGCGGTAGCTGTAGCGGCCTATATCAGGATCGGTACTAACTGAGGCCGAGCCGATGTTTTGCCCATCAACCCGCAGCGGCTCTTTGAACGTAACATCGAGCGAGGTTTCATACGTGTCGTCGAGCTGAAAAGCTGTAGGCGACTGTGCCGAAGCGCCTAGGCGCAGCCAATCGAGGGGGCGGTAAATCACTCCCAAGCGCACGTTGAAGCCGCTACCACGGGTTTCCACCTCATCACGCAGAAGCAGCGTACCAAACGAGCGGCTGGTGCCCGCTTCGTCGGTTTCGCGCAGCTCGCGTGTGGAGTTGAACCGGGTAGTAACAATGCCCAACCCACCACCGATGTATAGCTTATCGCGGTAGCTGCCGCCGTAGCCTACATCGAACTGCGTTTGTGAGCCGGTGTTCAGCACGGTTTCCTCTTGCCGCACCACCGTGCGGCGCAAGGCCGAGGGTGTGTTCACCACGTAGTTGCCGTTGGGCATCCGGTCGTAGTTCACCAGGTAAGCGCCGTAGGCCAAGCCATCGAGCGTAGCATATTGGTTATCAGCAAACTGCTGATCCACGTCGTCGTACACATCGGCCAAGGTCTGCCCGGCACCAGCCCTAGGTTCGCGAAACCGCTGAAACAACGACCGGTCGTCGGCGATGTTGCTGCGGTAGTTGAAACTGGCGTTGAAATCGTTGACGCGCGTGAAACCGAAAGCCAGCGTACCACCGCGCCAAGCGTTGTTGTCGCTATCGGGCCGGCGGTTGACAAAAGCCAGACCGGCGTTGGCCAGGTGCACGCTGTTGCGCCCATCGGGCAGCACCTGCGAACCTTGTACGTTGGTAACCTGTGCGTTGGAGTTGCCAATGCCCAGACCAGGCGAAAAGGTGAACTCCGAGCGTTGGTACAAACCCAGGCCGGCCGGGTTGCTGCTGAGGCTGTTTAGGTCGGCACCTAGGGCCACGTTGGCGCCGCCAATGGCTTGCGTACGGGCCGTACCACCAAACTGAAGCCGCGAGTAGCGCAAGGCATCGGCTTCGGATTGGGCAAAAAGAGGGCTGGCCAAGCCTAGCAAGGCCAGCCCTACAAAGTATTGTTTCATAGCTGAGAGAAGAACTCCGAGAGAGTTAGCAAGGAAGGCAGTGCTTAATCAACCCGGCCACGGCCGC
Source organism: Solirubrum puertoriconensis (assembly GCF_001483135.1). Taxonomy (GTDB): domain Bacteria; phylum Bacteroidota; class Bacteroidia; order Cytophagales; family Hymenobacteraceae; genus Solirubrum; species Solirubrum puertoriconensis. The sequence continues at coordinate 341,718 of NZ_LNAL01000008.1, read as the reverse complement.
CGCGGCTGCCGCCGCCTCCGCTATTGCCGCCGTTGAAGCCGCCACTGCTGCTGTTGCCGCGGTCGTACGAGCGCGTGGGCGCCTCGTAAGAGCGCTGCGGAGCTTCGTAGGAACGTTGCGGGGCATCGTAGCTGCGTGGGCGCTCCGGTGCGGGCGAGCTATAATCGGCGGTTCGTTCGCGACGCGGGCGCGGCTGCGAATAATCAACCTCGCGCTGGGGCTGACCGGCAGGGCTGCTGCCCTCGTCGATGCGGCTGCGGCGCCGGTCGTAGCCGGTGCGGGCGGGCTGATCGGCAGTAGTGCCCGATGGAACGCGGCCACCACCCTCGGCGGGCACGGTACCACCCTCCACGATGCGGTACAAGCGGCCCCGGCCGGGCTGCGGCGCAGTAGTAGTGCTACCACCCGTAACGGTTTCGGTGCCGGGCGCATCCTCTACCCGGCCTCGGGCACGCGGCGTTGCCGGTACAGCAGCGTTAGGCGTGGTAACCACGTTGCCGGTGTTTGCCATACGCCCACCAGTTGGCCCATCTACGCGCGGGCGGCCGGCGCCCGTGTTGCCCGCACTGATAGCCTCAACGCCACGGTCGCGGCGCGGGCGGTAGTTTACGTTGCGGTTATCGTTGCCGTAGCCACCCCAGTTGCGGCCGTTGCGGTAACTGCGCCAGCCGCCCCCGTTGTTGCCATAATAGCCGGAGTAGAAACCATCGTAGAAGCCGCGGTTATAGCCGCCGCCGAAGCCGTAGCCCCAAGGCCGGTACGGGTTGTAGTAGCCACCCCAGGGGTTGCCCCAACCTAGGTTGACGCTTACGTACGGGCCGCCCCACGCCGACCAGCTAGGCCCCCAGAACGGGTCGTACCCCCACGGGCGGCCATATATGTCGTAGCCGTAGTAAAACGGGCTTGGGTTGTACCAGTAGTAATCGGTATAAGCGTAATCGTAGTAACCCAAGCCCAAGCCACGGTAGCTCGGCTGGTGAAAGCGCCGGATGCGGGCCGAATACGAATAATCGTAGTCGTCGGCATAGTACTCATCGGAGGCGCTGCCACGGGGGCGGGTACTGCCGTCGCGGTACTCGGGGTTGGCTACGGCATTAGGGTCGTCGGTAGCGGCACCTAGGTCCGACGGACCGGTTTCCGTCGACGCTGTTACCAGCTCGGTAGTCCGGTCCTTAGAAGAATAGTACACCCCGTCCGGCTCGGTTGTAGCGGTCGTTTGCGCGACCGTGCAGCCACCAAGCGTAAGCAAAGCCAAGGCGGGCACTAGGGTTGCAGGAATATGTTTCATGGCAGCGTGCGCAGAAAAGGTAAGGACCGGTAAGTAAAGAACGAGCGTGGGGTAGGCTTGTTTGCGCCGACGCGCCCGTGGCAGAGCGGAATGCTCCGTTTTAATAACGTATTTTGGGGCCGAAACGGTGCCCGGTTTCTACTCTCAAATCTTGTACCAGAACCGGGAACTTTTCTCTTTCTCTAAGATACTCTGATATGAGCAAACAGTTGCCCAAGCGCAGCGAAGATTATTCCCTGTGGTACAACGAGTTGGTTAAGCGCGCCGGCCTAGCCGAAAACTCCGCTGTGCGGGGCTGCATGGTCATCAAGCCCTACGGCTACGCCATCTGGGAAAAAATGCAGCGCACCCTGGACGACATGTTCAAGCGCACCGGCCACCAGAATGCTTATTTCCCGCTCTTCGTACCCAAAAGCTTGTTTGAGGCCGAAGAGAAAAACGCCGAGGGTTTTGCCAAAGAGTGCGCCGTAGTTACCCACTACCGCCTGCAAACCGACCCCGATAATGCCGGCAAGCTGCGCGTCGACCCGAACGCCAAGCTAGAGGAAGAGCTGGTGGTGCGCCCCACCTCGGAGGCCATCATCTGGAGCACGTACAAAGGCTGGATTCAGAGCTACCGCGACCTGCCGCTGCTCATCAACCAATGGGCCAACGTGGTACGCTGGGAAATGCGTACGCGCTTGTTCCTGCGCACGGCCGAATTCCTGTGGCAGGAAGGCCACACCGCCCACGCCACCGACGCCGAAGCCTTGGCTGAAACCCGCCAGATGCTGGACGTGTACGCCGAGTTTGCCGAAGAACACTTGGCGCTGCCCGTGGTAAAAGGCGTGAAAACCGAAAACGAGCGGTTTGCCGGAGCCGTTGAAACCTACTGCATCGAGGGGTTGATGCAGGATGGCAAGGCGCTGCAAGCCGGCACCTCGCACTTCCTGGGGCAGAACTTCGCGAAGGCATTCGACGTGAAGTTTCAGACCAAAGATGGTGGGCTGGAGCACGTGTGGGGCACCTCGTGGGGCGTGAGCACGCGCCTGATGGGTGCTTTGGTAATGGCGCACTCCGACGACGAAGGCTTGGTGTTGCCGCCCAAGCTGGCTCCGATTCAGGTAGTGATTGTGCCGATTTACAAAACCGGCCAACTCGACGAGTTGCTGGAGCGCATTCGCCCCATTCAGATGGGCCTGATTGCGCGCGGTATTTCGGTGAAAGTCGACGACCGCGACACCGAGCGCCCCGGCTTCAAGTTTGCCGAGTGGGAGCTGAAAGGCGTACCCGTGCGCCTGGCCGTAGGTGCCCGCGACCTCGACAGCGGCACCGTGGAGGTAGCTCGCCGCGACACCAAAGAGAAGATGAACCTGCCGCTGGCCGATATCGTGAACAGCATCGACCAGCTGCTGCAGGATATTCAGCAGAACATCTACCGCAAGGCCCTGCGCTTCCGCGAAGAGCATACCACCCGCGTGGAGAGCTACGAGGAGTTCAAGCAGGTGCTCGATGGCAAAGGCGGCTTTGTGCTGGCCCACTACGATGGCACTTCCGAAACCGAGGAGCGCATCAAGGAGGAAACCAAGGCCACCATTCGCTGCTTGGCCCTGGCCGAGCCCGCCGAAGAAGGCGTATGCATCGTAACGGGCAAGCCCTCGACGCGACGCGCCCACTTCGCCCGCGCGTACTAGCATTGGCTTAGCGCTTTAGGTGCTGCCAACAACACGGGCGCCCCTGCTTTCGGTAGCAGGGGCGCCTTTGTATTTCCCTAGGTGCCGAATGGCAGCTTAGCGTTCGGCAGCAATGGTAGCCACCAGCTCTTCGTCTGAGAGGTTCTCAAGCCAGTCTTTCTGCAGCTCGAGGCGCACGGTTTGGGCGCCGCCGCTGGGCGTGCACACCACGGGCACGGTGCCTTCTTCGGATTCGGAGCGTTCGGTGGCTTCGGCGGCGGCTTGGCTGTCCACGCCGGCGTAGGCTTGCACGCACGTCCAGGTAGTATTGTCTTTGTCGGTTACTTCGCGTTGTTGCATCATGTTGCCGCTTACGCAGCGCCCTAGGTGCGGGGTTGGCAACTTGGTGCCCGCAGCTACACTACCAGCGCCGGTGCGGCGGCTTGGGCCTGCTTGGCCGCGCGCTGCGCTTGCTGCACGTGGCGCTCTTCGTGCAGCACCACAAACTCCAATGCCTCGCCCAAACGCAGCTTCAGTAGCCGGAAGAACTCTACGGGCACGGCTTTGCGGTTGAGGTCGGCGGTGTGGGCGGCAGCTAGCACGGCCAGCAGGCGCGACTGGTGCTGCAAAAACTCCTCGAGTACGCCGCGGCTCAGCTGGCTGCCGGCAGGGTTCATGTGCTTCACGGTTTTGCTGGCTTTGCCGTTGCCGGGCCGCACCACTTCCAGCGACTTCTTGCCCAGCCAGCTGTAGCCTACCTCGGCGCTAGAACGCTGGGGGTGCTGCATGGCTTTTTCGAAAGCCGGCAGGTAGTAGCGGCTGTAGCGGTTGAGGTGCTCCAAGCACTCAAACACGCTCCAGCTTTGGGCGTTGCTCTTGTAGTTGAGCACTTCGCTCGAAAGCGGCGCTAGTTCGGCTTCGGTGGTTTGCTGCAGGCGGCGCACTGCGGCTTGCAGTTGCTGAAGGAAGGTGTTGGCGTTCATAGCTTTTGCGTTTTTACAAAGGTGGCCTTCCCTCCTGCCTCAAAACCTTGATTGAACGCAAGATTTAGCGCAGCCGGCTGAGCGTTTCGGGCGTCATGCGCAGGTACGAGGCAATGTACTTTTTGGGTACCAGCTGAAAGATGTGCGGACTGCGGCGCAGCAATCTTTCCAGGCGGCGTTCGGGCTCAGCCAGCAACAAATCAATTTCGCGGTCGATGCGGCCCACGAGTACCTTCTCCAGCTCTTCGCGCCAAAAGCGGGCAATGTTGGGCAGCAGCTCCAGCAAAGCCGCGAAGTCGTTTTTGCTGATGCCCAGCAGTTCGCTTTGCCGCAGCGCCTGTATGCAGTATTCTGAGGGCGTACCGTGCACGAACGACGGAAACGAGCACACCACGTTGGGCGCATAAGCAAAACCCACGCAAATTTCCTCGGTTTCGGTGGGGTAGTAAATGCGCAGCAAGCCGCTTTTCACGAAGTACAAGTTGCGCTCTACCTGCCCGTGCTGCACCAGGTACTCGCCGCGGCGCAGCGTAATGGGCTTGTTCCAGGCGGCTACCAGCGCCTCCACCTCGCGGGCACTGAAATACGGAACCTGACCTAGGGCGTCGGCTAACATAAAAACACGAGTGAGCACCGAAAAGCTACGGAAGAATAGCTAACTAACCCCGCCTAGGTGCTTTGTGCGTATCTTTCTGTAGGCATCTCACCCCACTGTCATGGACTGGTTTCTGATCGTTGTTTTGCTTGTGTTCGGCGCCGCGTTTCTGGTGGCCGAAGTGCTGCTCATTCCTGGCACCACCATCGTGGGTTTGGCCGGTTTCATTTTGCTTACGGTGGGTATCTGGCTGAGCTACCGCGACCTAGGCTCCACCACGGGCCACATCATTTTGGGTGCCTCGTTGGTACTCACGGTGGTGGTGGTATGGTATGGGCTCAGGCCGCAGTCCGTCAACAAGTTTGCGCTTACCGAGCGCAATACCGCCCGCGTGGATGATGTGCGCCGGGCCGTGGGCGTAGAGCCGGGGCAAGTAGGCCGGGCCCTATCGGCTATGCGGCCCGCCGGCACCGTGCTGTTCGGCGACGAGCTGCGCGAAGCTACCACCCGCGGCGAATTCTTGGCGGCTGGCGCGGCCGTGCGGGTGCTCGGCATCGAGCAAAACCGCATCGTGGTGGCGTCGGCCTAGCGGGTTTCTCGGGGAAATCAGCTAACTACGGCTAGCAATATTTCTGGTCATGAACGAGTTTCCTATTATTCCGATTGTGCTGGCAGGCATTGTGCTGCTGGTGTTCCTGTATTTCTTCCCAATTAGCCTCTGGATTACGGCTATCTTCTCGGGGGTGCGGGTAGGTTTGTTTCAGCTAGTGCTAATGCGCGTGCGCAAGGTGCCGCCCTCGCTTATTGTTAACTCGCTGATTACGGCCACCAAAGCCGGCCTCAACATCACGGCCAACGACCTCGAAACGCACTACCTGGCCGGCGGCAACGTGCCCACAGTTATCAAGGCGCTGATTTCGGCTGATAAGGCCAATATTCCGCTCGACTTTAAGCAAGCCACCGCCATCGACCTGGCCGGCCGCGACGTGTTCGACGCCGTAACCACTTCGGTTAACCCCAAGGTTATCAATACACCCAACGTGGCAGCCGTGGCGCAAGATGGCATTCAGCTTATCGCCAAAGCCCGCGTAACGGTGCGCGCCAACATCTCGCAGCTGGTGGGCGGCGCCGGCGAAGAAACCATTCTGGCCCGCGTGGGCGAAGGCATCGTAACCAGCATTGGCTCGTCCATCTCGCACAAGGAGGTGCTCGAAAACCCCGATAAAATTTCGAAGCTGGTGCTGCAAAAAGGACTCGATGCCGGTACGGCTTTCCAAATCTTGTCCATCGACATTGCTGATGTGGACATCGGAGAAAACATCGGCGCCAAGCTGCAAACCGACCAGGCCTCGGCCGACTTGCGCGTGGCCGAAGCCCGCGCCGAGGAGCGCCGCGCTATGGCCGTGGCTATGGAGCAAGAAAACCGCGCCAAAACCCAGGAAGCCAAAGCCCGCGTGGTAGAGGCCGAGGCCGAAATTCCGAAGGCCATTGCCGAGGCTTTCCGTACCGGCAACCTAGGCATTATGGATTACTACAAAATGCGCAACATCCAGGCCGACACCGACATGCGCGACTCCATAGCCAACCCTGGTGGCTCGAGCGGCAGCACCAAACCCGGCCGCGACGAAACCCGCATGAGCTAACCGGCTGGCCGCTTCGGCAGTTTGCTAAACACAAGGGCCCCGCACTAAATAGTGCGGGGCCCTTGTGTTTGCCCGGCGGTAGTAACCACCTAGGCGGCTGGTGTACTCGCCTTTACTTTTTGGTAATCACGAACTCCACGCGGCGGTTCATCTTGCGCGTTTCTTCCTGCTCGTTCGAGGCAATGGGCTTGGTGTCGCCGAAGCCTTGGGTAGTAATGCGGTTACCCGGAATGCCCTTTGACACGAGGTACTTCTTCACCTCGTTTACGCGGTCGATGGAAAGCTTCATGTTCAGGGCCGGGTCACCTTGGTTATCGGTGTGGCCATCCACACGGATTTCCATCTGCGGGTAGTCCTTCATGATGCGGACCAGGCGCATCAGTTCGGGGTAGGAGTTTTCGCGCAAGTAATACTTGCTCTGAGCAAAGAAGATGTTGTTGAGGCGAATGGTTTGCCCCACCTGAAACGGAATCAGGAACAGGTCTTGGGTTTGCTCGGAGTACTTCTGCCGGTCGGTTACGTCGAGGTTTTGGTCTTCGGAGAGGTAGCCTTTAGCATCGGCGCGGTAGCCGTAGTGGGCACCAGCGGGCAGCACAATGGTGTAGGAACCATCGGTGGGGTTGGTTTCAACCACGCCAATTTCCTCGCCGGTAATCAGGTTTTCGTAGCGCACGGTAGCCGTTACGGGCTTACGCGTTACGGCATCGAGCACGCGGCCGCGCACCAGGGCTACCACCTCGGGTTTATTTTTGGGTGTTAAGCTGATGCGGAAGATGTCGCGCGATTCATCGGTGCCGTTGCGGTCTGATACCAGGTAGGCTTCGTCGCCGGCGGCTGACAGCGTGAAATAAGCATCGGCTGCCGGCGAGTTGATGCTGGGCCCTAGGTTGCGCGGCTTGCTCCAGTTCGTCCAAGAGTTATCGAGGCGCTTGGAGTAAAATATGTCGCTCTTGCCGTAGCCCTTCAGGCCTTCGGAGGCGAAGTACAGCGTTTTGCCGTCGGCAGCTAGGAAGGGGGCAAACTCAGCCGCTTTGGTATTGACGTTGCTGCCCAGGTTAATGGGCCGGCTGAACGAGCCGTCGTCCTGCCGAAGGCTCACGTACAAATCCTGCTGTCCCTTACCGTCTTTGCGGTCGACGGCCATCAGCAATTGCTTGCCCGAGGTAGTCAGGAAGAAGTCGACGTTCTCGGGGTCGTCATTGTAGAAGTCTTGGATGTTCAGCTTTTCCGGTGCCGTCCAGCCGTTGCGCGTGCGGCGCGTAATGCTCGCGCCCTTGGGGTCGAAGGTACCGTCGGGCTTGTAGATGCTGATCAGCACCGCCGTGTTGCCATCGGCCGAAACCGAGGCTACCCCGTTGCCCCAAGCCGTATTAATGGGCGTTCCGATGTTCTTGGCCTGGCTCCAAGCTTTGGTTTTGGCGTTGCTGAGCGTGGAGTACCACACGTCCTGCGGGTCGCGGGCGCCGCCGTTGTTCTGGGGGCTGCCCTGTCGGGCAAAAAACAACGTGCGGCCATCGGGGGCAATTACCGGGCGCACCTCCGTAAACTTGGTATTTACGGTAGGCCCTAGGTTCACCATGGCCGAGTCGAAGGAGATACTCTCGGTCGGCGCAGCCCGGAAATCCTTCTTCACCATCACGTCCGTGACGTCGGCCACGCCAATGGCGTCGATTTGGTTTACGCCGTTTACTTTGGCCGTATTCAGGGTAACTACCACGCCAATGGTGCGGTACGTACCGGGCGAAAAGGTTACCTGCAGCGTGCGAAACACCTCCGGCAATGGGCCAGGACTAGGGTTTTCGTATACCTGGTGGCGTTCGTTGCGGGTGTCCACCAGTTCAATCTTGATGATGGAACCAGGGTTGAAGTTCTCGACAACGGTAACCTGGCGAGCCACCACCGACTTGGCAAACTTCACCTCGATAAACTCTTTGGGGCCCTCCTTTTTCGGGATCCAGCCGTTATCGCTGATCTGACCTAGGGGCAGGGCATCGGGTTCGCCCAGTACTTTATCGGGCGAAAAGGGCTCTTTGCCTTCGGATTTTTGCGAGGATACTTCCACTACTTTGGAAGCCCAAACCGCGTGTTGCGCTGTAGCTGCGCTGCTTATTCCCAGTAATGCACCAAACGTCAGGATGGATGTGCGTATGCTCATACGGTTGCTAGCAAATCAGAGGGCCTAGGTGAAGGCGGCCGAGCGGTGCGTTAAAGTCGACAGTTACCCCAAGACGTCCGTAAGCGGGTTCAAGTTTCGGTTGGGGTGAAAAGCAGCTTCAAAATTACAATCACCCGGGCGCAGGCGCCACCACACGATAATGCGACTTCGGGTGCTTATCGCACCTGTGAGCACTGCACCGGCATGTGATGAGCAAGTGAATATATAACTCTTCCAAGTATTTCCTATACCATTCAAACTTACAGATAAGCCCATGTGTGCTCGGGCACATGCTAGCGGCGGCTAGGTGCTACGGAGTTTACCTTGGCTTGAAGGGCTAAAAAAACGCGAGGAAGGCGTTAGAAAATGAAGCCCTCAGGCGGAAGCCGGTCGGGGATGGTGGCTCCGTTGCAAATGGGCATTGGCTTTAGCTGGGCCTGCTGCAGGTGAGAAAAGCCGTATTTAACCAGCGCTGGCCTCAACGGGCGGCAGGTTGGCTTTCTGGGTTGCACGATCAAAATAGGAGGTTGCTAGGTAGGGACGGGGCAGTAAGCAGCGTTTGCAGATGGCACTAAACCAACTATGCAAACGATTTTTTGAGTACCTTGCCGAGTACGAAAGGTTTTCCAAAAGTATATTGCGAATTCGCTATGAGCGAAAAATTGTTGGACGAAATTCCGTCGCTTGACCTGGCCGACTTCCGCTCGGGCGACCCTGAGCGCAAAGCCAAGTTTGTGCAGCAGCTGGGCGAAGCCTACCAAAACATTGGTTTCGTAGCGCTGAAAAATCACGGCCTCAACGACGAGCAAACCGCGCAGCTGTACGCTGACGTGAAAGAGTTCTTCTCTTTGCCCGACGAGGTGAAGCAGAAGTACGAAAACACCGAGTTGGCTGGCCAACGCGGCTACACCGGCAAAGGCAAGGAGCACGCCAAAGGCCGCAACACCGGCGACCTGAAGGAGTTCTTCCACGTGGGCCAAGAGGTTGACGACGCCAACGACCCCGTGGCGAAGGAGTACCCCGACAACATCTTCCCCGCCGAAATACCGAGCTTCCAAGAAAGCACCCTGCGCACCTACAAAACGCTGGAGGCTGCTGGCAAAGATGTGCTGCGTGCTATTGCTCTGTACCTAAACCTGCCGGAGAATTACTTCGACGACAAGGTGCGCAACGGTAACTCCATCCTACGCCCCATTCACTACTACCCCATCGAGAACCCCGACGCAGTGCCGGCCGATGCCGTACGCGCTGCCGAGCACGGCGACATCAACCTGATTACGCTGCTGATGGGTGCTTCGGCCGATGGTCTGCAAGTACTGCGCCGCGATGGTCACTGGATTCCGATTACGGCTCTGCCCGACCAAATCGTGGTGAACGTAGGCGACATGCTGCAGCGCCTCACCAATGGCGTGCTGAAGAGCACCATCCACCGCGTGGTAAACCCACCCCGCGAGAAGATGAACTCGTCGCGCTACTCAATTCCTTTCTTCATGCACCCACGCTCCGAAATGAGCCTGGCGGCGCTGGAAAACTGCGTAACAGCCGACAACCCCAAGCAGCAGCCCGACATTACCGCCGGCGAATTCCTCGACGAGCGTCTGATCGAACTGGGCCTGAAAAAGGGCAAATCGACGATGTAATTGCCTGCACAGCAGGTTTACCCCAAGGGCTACCACTCTGCCGAGTGGTAGCCCTTGGTTTTGGCACCTAGGCCAACTTGCCCGCTGCCTCGGTGCATGGTTACTGGCCCAGTTGCTTTATTTAATCGTCGCAATGCTTAAGCGCAGCTGCTTGCCTTTCGGGGCAGATTGTGCTTCTTTACTGCTACTACTCACCTCCTTTGCCCGTGCAGCTCCCGGAACCCGCCGTTGTAAAGCTGGCGCCCCCACCCAGGCGCATGCACGCCAAACGTGTACGCGGCATCATCTTTCTGAAGGACGTGGCAGTACTGGCGCTAACCGCGTTTGGCGGGCCGCAAGCCCATACGGCCATGATGCTGCGCCTCTTGGTTGACAAGCGGCGCTACCTTACCTCGGCCGAGTTACTCGAGCTAATGGCTTTGTGCCAAGTACTGCCCGGCCCCACCTCTACCCAAACCATCACGGCCATTGGCTTTCGCTTGGGTGGCCCCAACCTGGCTTACCTCACGCTATTGGTCTGGATGCTGCCGGCAGTTTGCCTCATGACGATTGCCGGCCTTTCCATTAACTACCTCGACAAAGACCTAGTAGCCCGGCTTGTACGATTTGTGCAGCCCGTGGCTGTGGGGTTTGTGGCCTATTCAGCTTACAAGATTGCCGAGAAGGTTATCCACACCAAAACGTCGGTGGCGCTGCTGGTTGCCTCAGCTCTGATTGCATATTTCTTCCAGTTGCCTTGGGTGTTGCCGCTGCTGCTCCTAGGTGGCGGGCTGATTACTACCTTCCGCTACAGCAAGCTCCCAAAAGTTGAGGAGAAAGAGCCGCTTAGGGTGGAGTGGTCGAATTTTGTGCTGTGGCTGGGAGTAGCTTTGGTAGCTGCTTTGCTGGGCCACTATACCCGTTTGCTGCCCGTACGTCTGTTCGAGAACTTTTACCGCAACGGTTCGCTGGTGTTTGGCGGTGGGCAAGTGCTGGCGCCGCTGCTCTATGCCGAGTTTGTGGAGTTCAAGGCTTACCTCAGCAGCACGGAGTTTCTGTCAGGCTACGGCCTGACGCAGGCTTTGCCCGGGCCTAACTTCGCGTTTAGCTCCTACATCGGAGCATTAGCCATGCGCGAGTACGGCATTGGCGGCCAGCTGCTCGGGGCGTTTGTAGCGGCGGCTGGCATCTTCATGCCGGGTACGCTGCTCATCTTCTTTCTTATTCGCTTCTGGGACCAACTCAAACAGTACCGCGTAGTCAAGGCTTCGCTCGAAGGCATCAACGCCGTTAGCGCGGGCTTAGTAGTAGCAGCTACGTTTCTGCTTTACCACCCCCTCCCCGATGGCATCATCTGGCACCTACCGGGCCGCTACGGCGTCGATCTGCCTTTGAACCCGGTATTGGTAGGCGCTACGTTTCTGGTCCTGCTCTGGGACCGTATTCCTTCTTATATGCTGGTGCTTGGTTCCTTGCTGGCCGGTGCGCTACTGCCCTAAGTGGTTTGGGGCAATGAATAATGATCAATGAGCCATTAACAGTAGGATGGCTCGTGAGGCGCCAAGACTCGACGGCGCCTAGGTGCCGACCCAAAACAAATGCCCGGCACCTAGGCGGCACCGGGCATTGTTCATTATTAATTGATCATTACTTAAAACACCAACTGCTCCGGCAGGTGCATCAAGTAGTCGCCGTAGCCGCTCTTGCGCAGCGGCTCAGCAATCTTGCGCAGCTGTGCGGCATCGATGAAGCCTTGGCGGTACGCCACTTCCTCAATCGAACCAACTTTCAGGCCTTGGCGCTGCTCAATTACGCGCACAAATTCGCTGGCTTGCATCAGCGACTCGAAGGTGCCGGTATCCAGCCAGGCCGTGCCCCGGCCCAGGATGCCCACCTTCAGCTTGCCGCGGCGCAGGTACTCCTGGTTTACGTCGGTAATCTCGTACTCGCCGCGGGCGCTGGGCTTCAGCGCCTTGGCAATGCTTACCACCTCGTTGTCGTAGAAGTACAAGCCGGGTACGGCGTAGTTGCTCTTGGGCTGCTTGGGCTTCTCCTCGATGCTCAGCGCCTGCAAATTGTCGTCGAACTCCACCACGCCGTAGCGCTCGGGGTCGTGCACGTGGTAGGCGTACACCACGCCGCCGTCGGGGTTGTTGTTGCTCTGCAACAGCTCTTCCATGCCCGCGCCGTAGAAGATGTTGTCGCCGAGTACCAGCGCTACCTTGTCGTCGCCAATGAATTCTTCGCCAATCACGAAGGCCTGCGCCAAGCCGTTGGGCACCTCCTGCACGGCGTACTGGAAGTTACAGCCCAGGTTCTGGCCGTCGCCGAGCAGGCGCTGGAACTGCGCTTGGTCGTGCGGCGTGGTAATGATCAGAATATCCCGAATACCAGCCATCATCAGCACCGACAACGGGTAGTAGATCATCGGCTTGTCGTAAACCGGCATGAGCTGCTTGCTCACGGCTAGCGTTAGCGGATGCAAACGGGTGCCGGAGCCGCCGGCGAGGATAATGCCTTTCATGGAGTGGAGGAACCTAGGAGTGGCTGTTGCCTACTAGTGCAGCAGGCTGCGTAGCCGCAGATGGCTAATTACGTTCTTGAATGAATGCTTCGTTGGTGCGGAACCAGTCGAGCGTGCGCTTAAGGCCTTCGCGAATCCGCACCTGCGGATTGTAGCCGAGCAAACGTTGCGCTTTGCTGATGTCGGCCAGTGAGTCGCGAATATCGCCGGCACGGTTGGGGCCGTACTCGGGAGTGATGTCAACCCCAGCTTCTTCTTTCAGAATGTTGAAGAGGTCGTTAAGGGAGGTGCGGTCGGCCACAGCAATGTTGTACACTTGGTTTACCGCCTCGGGGTTCTGCACCAACGCAGCCCGAATGTTGGCCTGCACGCAGTTCTCTACAAACGTGAAGTCGCGGGTTTGGCCGCCGTCGCCGTTGATGCGCGGTGCTTTCCCTTTCAGCACGGCATCAATAAACAACGGAATCACGGCAGCGTACGCACCATTCGGGTCTTGGCGAGGACCGAAGATGTTGAAGTAGCGCAAGCCGATGATTTCCATGCCGTAGGTTTTGCCAAACACATCGGCATACAACTCATTGGCGTACTTCGTTACGGCGTATGGCGACAGGGGCTTGCCGATGCGGTCCTCGATTTTGGGCAGGTGCGGCGAATCGCCGTAGGTGCTCGACGAAGCCGCGTACACGAAGCGCTTCACGCCGGCGTCCTTAGCTGCCACCAGCATGTTCACAAAACCGCCCACGTTCACGTCGTTAGAGGTGATGGGGTCGTTGATAGAACGCGGTACCGAACCTAGGGCCGCCTGGTGCAACACCACATCAACGCCTTCGCAGGCAGCGCGGCACGCTTGCGGGTCGCGGATGTCGCCGTCGAGAATTTCCAAGGCCGGGTGGCCTTCAAACAAGCGTAGGTTCTTGCGGAAGCCATTGGAGTAGTTATCGAAGGTGCGCACCTTCTTTACTCCGTACTTCAACAGATACTCAACTATGTTGGAGCCAATAAACCCAGCCCCGCCCGTAACAAGGAAGGTTAGGTTCTCGAGCGGCTGCTCGTGAAAAGGCTGATCGTACATTTCTATAATTCTGAATTATGAATTATGAATTCCAAATTATGGCTTGCTCATCAGCGCATCTCGTTTCAGAGCAATTCATAACCCAGAATTCATAATTCAGCGGTGCCCGGTTAGCGAGCGGCGTACTGCTGGCGGTAGTAGTCTTGGTAGGCGCCGCTGGTCACGCGCTCCAACCACTCTTGGTTTTCGAAGTACCAGTCCACGGTCTGGCGCAGGCCCTGCTCGAAGGTAACCGAGGGCTTCCAGCCCAGCTCGTTCATGATTTTGCTGGAGTCGATGGCGTAGCGCAGGTCGTGCCCGGCGCGGTCGGTTACGAACTTAATCAGCTGGCGCGAGGTGCCCTGCTCTTTGCCTAGCTTCTCGTCCATCACGTCGCACAGCAGATGAATAAGGTCGATGTTCTTCCACTCGTTTACGCCGCCGATGTTGTATGTGTCGCCCACTTCGCCTTTGTGGAACACTGCGTCGATAGCAGTAGCGTGGTCTTTCACGAACAGCCAGTCGCGCACGTTTTCGCCGCGGCCGTACACCGGAATGGCCTCGCCCTTCTGGATGCGGTGCAGTGCCAGCGGAATCAGCTTCTCGGGGAAGTGGTTGGGGCCGTAGTTGTTCGAGCAGTTGCTGATTTTCACCGGCATGTGGTAGGTGTGGTACCAGGCCCGCACAAAGTGGTCCGACGAAGCCTTTGAGGCCGAATAAGGCGAGCGGGGGTCGTAAGGCGTATCTTCTGTGAACATGCCGCCGTCCATCTCGAGCGAGCCGTACACTTCGTCGGTGCTTACGTGGTAAAACACGTGGCCCTCGTAGCCATTGGGCTGCCACAGGTGGCGGGCAGCATTAAGCAGGTGCACCGTACCCAACACGTTTGTTTTCACGAACGCGAGGGGGTCGGTAATGCTGCGGTCGACGTGCGACTCAGCGGCTAGGTGAATTACCGAATCGGGCTGCTCGGTAGCAAACAGCTGATCAACAAAAGCTTGGTCAGTCAGGTCGCCTTTGATAAAGCGGTAGTTCGGCCGGTCCTCGATGTCGCGCAGGTTCTCTAGGTTACCAGCGTAGGTTAGCGCATCCAGGTTCAGGATTTGGTAATCGGGGTACTTCGTTACGAACAGTCGTACTACGTGCGAGCCAATGAAACCAGCGCCGCCGGTAATAAGAATTTTCATGATTGGAGCAGAGGTCTTGTTGAGAGTTATTCGGGCTTGGCACCTAGGGTTTGCTGCCAACGCCAAGCAGTAGCCAAAGCTTCTTCTAAGCCAATTTCGGTGCGGAAGCCCAATACGTCGCCTGCTTTGGTAGCATCGGCATAAATAGCGGGTACATCGCCCGCCCGACGCGGGCCGGTACGGTATTTCACGGGCTGGCCAGTTACCTTCTCGAAGGCCGTTACCACCTCCAGTACCGAGTTGCCGTGGCCCGTACCCACGTTGAACACCTCCACGGTTTCGGCCTTGTTGCTAAGCTGACGCTGCACCGCAACAACGTGGGCCCGGGCTAGGTCGCCCACGTAAATGTAGTCGCGCACGCACGAGCCGTCAGGCGTGTCGTAATCCACGCCATTCACGGTGAGTTGCTCGCGCCAGCCGGCAGCTGTTTGGGTTACAAACGGCACTAGGTTATTAGGTACACCTAGGGGCAGTTCGCCAATCCGGCCCGACGGATGAGCCCCGATGGGATTGAAATAGCGAAGCAACACCGAGCGCAGTTCGTTACCGGGAGCCTGAGCAACATCGCGCAGAATGTCTTCGCACATCTGCTTGGTGCGGCCATAAGGCGAGCTGGCTGGCTTGGTGGGGGTTTGTTCTGTTACGGGAAGCTGGTCGGGCACGCCGTACACGGTGCACGACGAGGAGAAAACCAGGTTTTTCACCTTGAACTCCTGCATTAGCTCCAGCAGCACCAGCAACGAGCCTACGTTGTTCTGAAAGTAGGCCAGTGGCTTTTCAACCGATTCGCCTACTGCTTTGTAAGCTGCGAAGTGGATAACCCCGCCTAGGTTTGCTTCGGCTTCGAAGACCTGGCGGAAGGCTGCTTTATCGGTGCAATCGGTATGATAGCACTTAACGTCGGCACCCAAAATTGCCCGTAAACCTTCCAACACGGTTTCCTTCGAGTTGGAGAAGTTATCAACGATGATGGGTTCAAAGCCGGCTTCTTTCAGCGCAACTACCGTGTGCGAGCCGATGTAGCCGGCACCACCCGTAACAAGAATCTTTTGCATAGCTAGGTCTTAGAAGATTAAAACACAGGGCCTACGCTCAACTTTCTGAGCTTGTAGGCCCCGGTTGTTACAGGCTCCAGTACTGCAATTCGTTGATCTTCTCGCGGAACAAGCCTTTGATATCGACCAATACGGCTTTGGGCGTCGTAATCGACTTAAAGTACTCTTCGTCGAGTTGGGTATAGGGCTTGTGGCTTACGGCTACCACTACAGCATCGTAATCGTTACCGATCTGATTTTCAGGAATCAGGCTAAAACCGTACTCGTGGGTCAGCTCCTCCGAATCGGCATGCGGATCGACGATGTCGACGTTGACGGAGAAGTTGCGCAGCTCGTTGATAACGTCGGCCACCTTGGAGTTGCGGATGTCCTCCACGTTCTCCTTGAAGGTAGCGCCCATCACCAGCACCTTCGACTTAGCCACGTCCTTGCCTTGCTTAATCATCATCTGCACGGTTTTGCGCGCGATGTAAGCTCCCATGCCGTCGTTGGTAGTACGCCCCGATAGGATAACCTTGGCGTCGTAACCCAACTCTTTGGCTTTGTAGGTGAGGTAGTACGGATCGACGCCGATGCAGTGGCCGCCCACCAGGCCAGGCGAGAACTTCAGGAAGTTCCACTTGGTACCTGCGGCTTCGAGCACCTCGTAGGTGTTGATGCGCATGCGGTCGAAAATCATCGACAGCTCGTTCATCAACGCAATGTTCACGTCGCGCTGGGTATTTTCGATGATTTTGGCGGCTTCGGCTACTTTAATAGAAGAAGCGCGGTGCACACCGGCCGTTACCACCAGCTCGTACGTCTTGGCTATTTCTTCGAGCGACTCGTCGTCGCAGCCCGATACCACCTTTACAATGGTAGCCAAAGTGTGCTCCTTGTCGCCGGGGTTGATGCGCTCGGGCGAGTAGCCCACTTTAAAATCGCCGGGAAATTTCAGGCCCGATTCGCGCTCCAGAATGGGAATGCAATCCTCTTCGGTGCAGCCAGGGTAAACCGTCGATTCGTACACCACATAGTCGCCCTTCTTCAGCACTTTGCCTACGGTGGTAGAGGCACCAATCAGGGGCTTAAGGTCGGGCATGGCGTGCTCATCGATAGGCGTAGGCACGGCCACTACGAAGAAGCGGGCTTCGCGCAGCACATCCAGCGAGTCGGTGAAGGTGATATCGCAGCCCTCGAACGCCTCAGGCTCCAGCTCGCCGCTAGGGTCCTGGTTGTTGCGCATCATCTCTACGCGCTGGGCGTTGATATCGAAGCCGATAACGCTGATTTTTCGGGCAAACTCCAAGGCAATAGGCAGGCCTACATAGCCTAGGCCGATGACGGCCAGCTTGGCCTCTTTGTTCAATAACTGCTCGTACACGGGTCGGAGGAACTTGGAAACGGGAGCTTGGATATTCGGATTAGTGCTCGGCGCTCATACGCGAAACGCGCTGGCCGGTTAGCTGGTATTGCCAACCACTTTCGGGGCAAGCTGCTGCACCGGTTGCATCGAACTGCAGGCGGTGGCCATGCTGGCTTACCCAACCGTGTTGGCGGGCGGGGTTGCCGTACACCAAAGCGTAAGGCAACACATCTTTCGTAACCACTGAGCCAGCCCCAACAAACGCGTAAGCGCCTAGGTGCACGCCGCACACGATGGTGCTGTTGGCCCCGATGCTCACGCCTTGCTCCAGCACGGTTGCTTGGTACTGATGACGGCGGGGCACGCCGGCGCGCGGGTTACGCACGTTGGTAAACACCGCCGACGGACCAATAAACACGTCGTCGTGGCAGTGCACGCCGGAGTAGAGGCTCACGTTGTTTTGCACCTTCACGTTGCGCCCTAGGCGCACGCCATCGGCCACAAACACGTTTTGCCCCAGGGAGCAAGCTTCGCCTAGCTCGGCGCCGCTGCTCACGTGGCAAAAGTGCCAAATGCGCGTACCGGCGCCAATGCGGCAACCCTCGTCGAGTACGGCGGTGGGGTGCGCAAAGTAGTCGGGGGCAGTTTGGGTCATTGGCAAGCCAGCAGCAGTGGTTTTCGGCGGGCAAAGGTAGGCCTTTTCACTTAGACGTCATTGGCTTGGACGCCAAGGCTTCAGCCAGGCCACGTGGCCCGCACCATCCGCGCACGCCCGGTTAGGTCGGGCAGGGCGCGGGCTTGCACATAGCCGGCTTGCTCGAGCAAGGCTACGGTTTCCTGGGGCAGTGCCTCGTTGATTTCGAAATAGATAGCTCCGCCAGCCTTCAGCAGCTGCGTACCTAGGTGCGTAAGGCGGCGGTAAAACACCAACGGGTCGTTGTCGGGCACGAACAGGGCCGTATGGGGCTCGTACCGCAACACGTTGGGCCGCATCTGGGCTTGCTCCGATTCGCGCACGTAGGGCGGGTTGCTTACCAGCACAGCGAGGCTTTGTGCTTCAATACCCGGCGGATTGGTCTGCAGAATGTCAGCCTGCAGCCACTGCACCTCCGGGGCATGTTGCTGCCCGTTTTGGCGCGCCACAGCCAATGCGTCGGTTGAAATATCAAGCCCCCATACTTGGCTTTGGGGCAGCTGCCGTGCCAGTCCTATCGGGATGCAGCCGGAACCTGTACCCACATCCAAAATCCGCAGACCTTGCTTGCCGGCTTGCTCCTGCACGATCAACTGCACCAGTTCTTCGGTTTCGGACCTGGGGATAAGCGTAGCCGGCGTTACCAGCAGTTCCATATCAAGGAAAGGTGCCACGCCCAGTACGTACTGAACCGGCTCGTGCTGCAGCAGCCGACCTAGGGCCGCTTGAGCACTTGCCTGCGCAGCGGCGGGTACGGCATCGGTACTCTGCATGCGGCGCTGCAACGGCGAAAGCTGCAGCAGGTGCTCCACCACAATGCCGGCTATGTTGCTGGCTTCGGGCGCCGGGTACAGGGGCAGCAGCGCCTGAGTAAGGTGGTCGGTAAGCTGGCGAATGGTCACGTTCGGGCAGGGCTGTATCTTGTCGGGGCAAAGCTACACCACCTGCTTCGTTGCCCATGACCGAGCCTTCCGACTTCACTGCCCACGACGAACTGCTGATGCGCCGGGCGCTCGACTTGGCCTTGCTGGGCCAGTTTGCGGCCCGCCCCAACCCCATGGTGGGCTGCGTAGTGGCCGATGGCAACGGGCGCATTGTGGGCGAAGGCTGGCACAAGCAGTACGGCGGCCCCCACGCTGAGGTAAACGCCCTGGCCGCCGTGCCGCCCGAAATCGACCTAGGCGAGTGCCGCGTGTACGTAACCTTAGAGCCCTGCTCGCATTTTGGCAAAACGCCGCCCTGCGCCGATTTGCTCATTGCCCGCGGGGTGCGCGACGTGGTGGTGTGCAACGCCGACCCCAATCCGCTGGTGGCTGGCCGGGGTTTTGCCAAGCTGCGCGAAGCGGGCATTCGGGTACGCACGGGCTTGCTCGAGGCCGAAGGCCGCCGTCTTAACCGTCGTTTCTTCACGGTGCAGGAGCGCAACCGGCCGTACCTCATCCTGAAATGGGCCGAATCGAAGGATGGGTTTGTGGCTGGCGCCGGAGGGCAACCCGTAGCCATCAGTTGCCCTACCTCGCGCATGCTGGTGCACCGGTGGCGGGCCGAGGAGCAAGCCATCATGGTAGGCACGCGCACGGCCCTGAACGATAACCCCCAGCTGAACGTGCGCGAGTGGCCCGGCCCCGATCCGCTACGCTTGGTTATCGACCGCAACCTCTCCTTGCCTGCTGGGCATCGCCTGCTCGATGGCTCGCAGCCCACCGTGGTTTATACCAACCGCGAGCGGCCCGATGCCGAAAACCTCAGCTTCGTAACTGTGCCGCCCAGTCAGGATTTGCTGCCCGCCATTCTCGACGACCTGAATGCCCGCCGCGTGCAATCGGTGCTGGTAGAGGGCGGCCCGGCCTTGCACACCCTGCTGCTGCAAGCGGGCTTATGGGACGAAATACGCGTGCTTCGCAGCCTGAACGTACGCATCGGCGCCGGCGGGGTAGTGGCTCCGCCGCTTAGCCTCACGGGCTTGCGCGAGCAGCGCACCCTAGGTGCCGACGAGCTGTTCGTGTTCTACTAAGTTCCGGAAGGCGGCTATCTGCGCCCAACGTGTGCACCTTCGGGCCGTACTTTTGTTACGTTCTCAACACTCCGTTTTACTTCTCACCGCCTCCGCATACCATGGCCGAAGATCTGCTGATAGACCGCACGCTTTCCAAAGCCCAACAATACCAATCCCTCCTGCCCCAGATCGAAGCCCTGACCGGGGGCGAACCCGACCAAGTAGCTAACCTGGCCAACGCCATGGCGGCCCTGAAAGAAACGTTCGGCTTTTTCTGGGTAGGCGTGTACGTAGTGAAGAACGACGAGCTGGTGCTGGGGCCATTTCAGGGCCCCGTGGCCTGCACGCGCATCCGACACGGCAAAGGCGTTTGCGGCAGCTCGTGGGCACAGGCCCGCACCTTGCTCGTACCCGATGTCGAGCAATTTCCGGGGCACATTGCCTGCAGCTCGCTTTCGAAGTCGGAAATCGTGGTGCCCATCATTAAAGAAGGCAGCGTAGTGGCCGTTCTCGACGTAGACAGTGACCAGCTCAACGACTTCGACGAAACTGATCAGCAATACCTCGAGCAGCTGTGCCAGCGCATGGCGCAGTGGTTCTAACTTTTACCAAACCCTAGGTGCCTGAACCCCAACAAGCATTAGGCACCTAGGCAATGCTTTCTCGCGTACCCATCACCACCCTCCCACCCGGCTGCCTAAGCCACCTTTTGCCATGAACAAGACCTTTTACCGGCTCGGCGACTGGCGCCGCAACCTGCTGTTGGTAGCCGCGGCTACCAGCCTGGGACTTTCGGTGCTGCCAGCCTGCACCTCCAACAACAGCCGCCCCGAAACCGAAGCCACCGGCGACTGGAGCGGCGAAACCTTTAGCCAAGGCGTTATTACCGAAATGACGGAGGTACAGCCCGGCCAATGGAAAATAACAGCTGAGCGCCCAGCCGGGAAGGAAGAAGTAGCCGCCATTCTGCGCCACTTCGATGGCAAGGTAGATACCCTGCAAGGCCAAGCCCTGCAGCGGCAAATGCAGGATTACGCCCGCCAACACCCCGAAAACCGGGTGGGCAGTACCGGCCTGATGGATGTGCTGATGTGGAGCGGCATTGGCTACATGGCGGGCCGCTTTCTCACGCCCAACCCGGGCTTTTATGCCAACCCTGGCCTGATGCAGCAGAATTATGGTTGGCGCCAGAACATTGCCCGCGAGCGTGAAAACCAAGGCCGAGGCTTTTACGGGCGCGGCTTTACCGGCGCCCGCGGCTCGCGCACGGCGGGTATTCAGGAAAGCCCTTCGTTCCGGCGCAGCGCCTACCGCACCGGTACGTACCGCAGCTCGGCCCCGAATTACGGCCGCAGCAGCGGCTTTGGCACCCGGAGCAGCAGTGGTTCGCGTGGCTTCGGCGGGTAATGTGGTTTGATCAGTAATCAGCAATTAATGATTCGTCTCCTTCCACTCACGGGTGATGTTACCCCAGCCATTCGGCGCCTAGGTTGGGATTGGGCCGTTGAGGATGCCTGCGCCACGTACCTTGCCCCGGAGGCGCTGGAGCTGAGCGAGCCGCAAGCCGAAGAGTTGCTCCAGGCTGCCGACACGCTCTACGAGATGCTGGTGCAGGCCGTGCCCGACCCCATCCCCGACGACTTCCTGCAGCTGATGGGCATACCCACCAACCTGTGGCAAGCCGTGCGGCACTCCTGGAACGACGAACGGCACTGGCACCTCTACGGCCGCTTCGACCTGGCCAGCACCCCCGAGGGCGTTAAGCTCGTTGAGTTCAACGCCGACACGGCCACGAGCATCCCCGAAACGGCCGTGGTGCAGTGGGCCAGCCTCATGGCTGCCGGCCGCCCCGAGGATCAGCAGCAAGCCAATGGGCTCTTCGAAGGCTTGGAGTTGCAGCTACGCGAGTGGCTGGGCCTCAACGCCGACCTGGAGCCTAACCTGCTGCTGGTGCACTTGCCCGATAGCCAGGAAGATGAAACCAATTGCCAGGTAATAGCTGAAGCCGCCCGCGAGGCCGGTTTTGCCTCCGTACATGTGTGCCCTATTGATGCTATGCAGGTATCGGTGATGGGCGAAGAGCGGGGCGCCTGGGCCGAAGTAGCGCCCGGCGAGTGGCAGCGTTTCCCGTTCGTGTTTAAGCTGGTACCCTGGGAGATTCTGGCCGAAGAGGAGCCCGTGCTTACCGCCGACCTGACACAGCTGCTGCAAAGCCGCGACCTGATTATTGCCAACCCCGCCTACACGCTGCTGTTTCAGAGCAAAGCCATGCTGGCGTGGCTGTGGCAGGTGTTTCCGCACCACCCCCTGCTCGTCGAAGCCTCGATGCAGGACCTAGGCGGGCACTACGTACGCAAGCCCTTGTTCGGCCGCGAAGGCCAAAGCCTGACGGAGGTGCAGGATGGCCACGTGCAGTACGCCGAGCCGGGCGAGTACGACCAGCAGCCCCAAGTGCGCCAACGCTGGCTCGAGCTGCCCGCCGATGCGCAGGGCCGCCGCTACCAGGCAGGTGTATTTTGGGCCGGCGAAGCTTGTGCCCTAGGCTTCCGGCGGGCCAACGGCATCATCACCAACCTTTCGGAGTTTGTGCCGCACATAGTGGTGTAAAACTAGGCTACCTAGTCCTAGGTAAAACAAAAGGCCCGCTGCTATAGGAGCAGCGGGCCTTTTGTTATGCGTAAGTAAATGCTTAAAACAAGCCCGACGACTGGGTTTTCAGCTGAGCTATTACAGTTTGGCCGCCTTTAACTTTTTCGCCGATCTGCACCTTCATTTCGGTGTCGACGGGCACGAAGATGTCGACACGCGAGCCGAATTTGATGAAGCCGAACTCCTCGCCCTGGCTTACCTCGTCGCCTTCGTTCACGTACCACACAATGCGGCGGGCCATGGCACCGGCAATCTGCCGGAATAGCACTAGCGGACCAGCTTCCGACTCAACCACTACTGTGGTGCGCTCGTTTTTGGTGCTGCTCTTGGGGTGCCAGGCCACCAAGTATTTGCCGGGGTGGTACTTAAAGTACTTCACCGTGCCCGATACCGGATTGCGGGTGATATGCACGTTGATCGGCGACATGAAAATGCTGATCTGCTTGCGCACGTCGCCGAAGAACTCGGGCTCGTGCACGTCCTCAATCACCACCACTTTGCCATCGGCTGGGGCAATTACCAGGTCCTCGTGGGTGAGCAGGTTGCGGAACGGGCTGCGGAAAAACTGCAGCAGCAGCAAGAAGGCAATTACCGAAACAACCGAAAACACGCGGTTGAAGCCTTCGGCCTGCTCGTTGAACTGGTACAGCAACAAGTTTAGGGCAAGCAGAATAAGCAGCGTGAAGAAGAGAATACGGCGACCTTCTTTGTGAATTTTCATAAATCGCAGATTAGCACTGATTGCGGATATGCAACTGATTCTGAACGCAATCAGGCAAAACAAACGAGCGGCAAACGAAGCGGGAAAGCGGTGGTACGGCGGAACGCGGTTACAAAGATAGCCCGGACCTCGCGGTCCGGGCTATACTTTATGCAGAACTCTGATGCTGTCCGAATCTCCAAGGTTGCTTGGCAGATAGCGAAAAGCAATTGCGAAGCTTAGAAGCTACCGCGGAATTTGTAAGTCTGGGCTACTTTATCAATGGCCACTACGTAGGCGGCAATACGCATCGGAATGTTGTACTTCTGGCTCGTGGCGTACACCTTCTCAAAGGCATCGTTCATGATGCGGTCGGCGCGCTCGGTTACCATTTCTTCCGACCACTTAAAGCCTTGGCGATTTTGTACCCACTCGAAGTACGAAACCGTTACGCCGCCCGAGTTGGCCAGAATGTCGGGCACTACCATGATGCCCTTCTCATTGATGATGGGGTCGGCGGAGGCCGAAGTGGGGCCGTTGGCACCTTCCACAATCAGGCGAGCCTTGATGTCGTGGGCGTTGTGCTCGGTAATTACGTCTTCAACGGCAGCGGGCACCAGCACATCTACAGGCGCAGTGAGCAGGTCCTCAGGGTTTTCCATCAGCGTAGCGCCGGTGTAGCCATCGAGGCGGCCCTTGTGGGCATTTTTGTAAGCAATGGCCTCGTCGATGTTGATGCCATTCTCATTCCAGTACGCGCCCGAAACGTCGCTCACGGCTTTGATTTTCACGCCTTGCTCGCAGAGCAGCTTAGCGGCCCACGAACCTACGTTGCCGAAGCCCTGCACGGCGGCCGAAGCTCCTTTGGGGTCCATACCCAGCTTGCGCATGGCAGCCAGCGCCGATACCATTACCCCGCGGCCCGTAGCCTCGGTGCGGCCCAGCGAACCGCCCATTACCAGCGGCTTGCCCGTAACCACAGCCGGCGACGTCATGCCTACGGTTTTGGAGAATTCGTCCATCAGCCACGCCATTTCGCGGGGGCCGGTGCCCATGTCGGGAGCCGGAATGTCCTTGTCAGGACCGAATACATCCTTCATGGCCAGCGTGTAGGCGCGGGTGAGGCGCTCAATTTCGCCGGGGCTCATGGTGGTGGGGTCGCAAATGATACCGCCTTTGGCACCGCCGTACGGAATATCAACTACGGCGCACTTCCAGGTCATCCACGCGGCCAAGGCTTTAACCTCGTCCAGGTGCACGTTCTTATCGTAACGAATGCCGCCTTTCGACGGACCGAGCACCGTGTTGTGTACCACGCGGTAGCCCTCGAAAACACGTACTTCGCCAGTGTCCATCGTCACAGGAATGTGCACGATAACTTGCTTGTCGGGCGCTTTCAGCACGTTGTACGTCGCGTCGTCGAGGCCGAGAATATCGGCGGCTACGTTGAAACGCGACATCATGGATTCGAGGGGGTTCTCGCGGTCCACCTTGGGGGCCGGCTCTTTATACACCGTAGTGGCCATGCTGTTGATCGGGTAAGTGGGGTTGAAGAATGGGGGAATGCAAAAACAGCGGCCGCCCGAGGCCAGCCGAGCAGCCAGCAAGCGGGCGGAAAAATGACGCGCCAAAGGTACTAGGTTTCCCCAATACGCATAAAATGGCTTACAAGGCTAGAAATAGCAGTGCAGCGGCCCTAGGTGACGCTTACAAATCGAATAGAAGCAGCAGCACCACCAGCACCGGCACAATAAACAGGAATGCGTCGAACCGATCGAGCAAACCGCCGTGGCCGGGCAAAATGCGGCCCGAATCCTTTACGCCCACGCTGCGCTTCAGCATCGATTCGGCCAAATCGCCGAGTACGCCGAAAACCGCCACCACCGCGGCAGCTACCAAGCGGTGCGCCAGTGGCATATCGGGCAGCAGGTAACCCAGGCCCCACCCCACTGCTAGGGTGAGCAGGGTGCCGCCTAACCAACCCTCCCAGGTTTTGCCGGGCGAGATGCTGGGCGCCAGTTTGTGCTTGCCAAAGCTTTTGCCGGCGATGTAAGCCCCGGTATCGGCCGCCCAAACCAGGAAGAGCAAGCCAAAAATGCGGCGGTAGTCGTAGCCTTCTTCGGTGAAGCCAATCAGACACAGAAGGCTCATGGGCAAACTCACGTAGAACAAGCCGCCCATGGCCACCCCTAGGTTGGCAAAGGGCTGGTGCTCTTGAGAGTCGTTCCAGTAAGCCATTTCGCGCAGCAGGAACACCAGCGGCACAATTAGGATAAGCGAAGCCAACGTAAGCAATACAGGCTCAATGGTTTCGTACGGGCGGGCATCTACGTCGCCGAGCACGTAGAGCAAGCCAAATACCACTATGCTTGTGCCCGTGCCGATCATGGCGGCTGGTTGGTAGCCGGCTACGCGCATCATGCGGTAAAACTCCCACAGCATGCGGGCTTGCACCACACCGAAAAACAAACCGAACGTAAAGCCGCTGTACCAAATGCAGCCCAGCAGCACCACCGCCCCGATGGCGCCGGAGATAATACGCTGCCACATATTGGACATGCCGGGCGGCTTGGCAGCTTCGGGCGAGTTGGGGGGCGACGGAGTTGTGGAGGTAATCAAGAGTGCAAAGCGCTGGTGGCAGGAAAAAGCAGAAGTAGCGGCGGCAGCGCTGAAGAGTTATACGGAAGGTGCTTTGGGCGGCGTTTCGATGCCGTGCGAAGTAAGGGTATGCCCGGCTACTGGCGGCGCAGCCGGCGGCACATCGGCCTCGGCGCGTACTTGCACGCCGTGGCCCGTGAGCACATGCGCCTCGGTAGTGGCGGCTTCATGGGCCGCAAATTGCCGCTGCAACCAGTAAAGCAACCCTAGGGTAAGCACCAACGAAATCAGCATCAGCGGCCACGACATGGGTTCGTTTGCGTCGGCATCGAAGCTGATGGTGCCGCGCTGCTGCAAGAAAAGCAGCAACAGCTGAAAGCCGTTTTGCGCAAAGTGCGCCGCCATGGGCACCAAAATATTGCCGCTCCAGGCAAACAAGTAGCCCAGTAACACACCCAGCAGCATGCGTGGCACAAACCCGAAGAACTGCATGTGAATGGCGCTGAACACGATGGCCGATAGCCACACGCCCCAGTGCATAGAGTTAGTCCAGCGGCTGAACTGCCGCAGCACTACGCCCCTAAAGGTCAATTCCTCAGCAATAGCTGGCACTACAGCAACCACCAGCAACGCTATCAGGAAGCGCGTGGTGGTGCTGAACTTGGTAAGGAAGGCCGTAAGCGCTTGGGCTTGGTCTTCTTTTTCGCGGGCGGCTTTCTCTAGGTCGTAGAGCCACGAGGGCAGGTGGGCGTCGGCGTTCCAGGCCACAAGCCCCGAAAGCGCTGGCATGCTCACAATCATCAGCACCATGGCCGCCACCAACCACCAAGCTGGCACTGGACGGCGCGGCGCAAAGTATTCAACGGGCTTCATGCCGCGCAGCACGGGCAGGAAGTAAGCGCCAGCGCCAAAACCGGCCAACAAGGAAAGGCCCTGCAACCACATCAGCACCGCCCAGCCGTAGGAGTAGCGCGAGGGCGAGGCCAGTACGTCCGGCAGGCGCAGCAAATTGACCCCGTAGGTTACGGTAACTACCGATACGGCCAGAAACATGCCGATGCACATGCCCGCGACTACTAGCAGCGCCAGCAGCAGCATTGTAAGAGCGGGATGCATCGTTTCGGGGCGGGCGAAACCTTTCATGCGTATTGGGTAGTTGGTAGGCGGTAGTCAGACGAATAAACGCGCCAAATGGCTGCATTGGCCGGTACGTTTTGCCCCAAAGGCTGAGTCTCAGCATGCCATACCGGCAACTGACTCCTCTTGTGTCGTAAATTTGCGCAAAATACGCTAACCGGCGCCGTTCAACGTCAACCCGACGACTGCGCGGCGCCCCCACAGTATGGTCTACATCCGCGACCTCGCCCTGCCCGATTTTCCGCTGCTGCTCGCCCCCATGGAGGACGTATCGGACCCGCCGTTCCGTGCCGTGTGCAAGCAAGGCGGCGCCGATCTGATGTACACCGAGTTTGTGTCGTCGGAAGGCCTGATCCGCGACGCGGCCAAGAGCAAGAAAAAGCTCGACGTGTTCGACTACGAGCGGCCCATCGGCATTCAGCTCTTCGGCTCCGATGTGCAAACCATGGCCGAGTGCGCCAAAATCAGCACCGTAGCCGGGCCCGACCTCATCGATATTAACTACGGCTGCCCCGTGAAGCAGGTAGCTTGCCGGGGTGCTGGCGCGGCTTTGCTGCGCGATATTCCGAAGATGGTGCAGATGACCGAGGCCGTGGTGAAAGCCACGCACCTGCCCGTGACGGTGAAAACGCGCCTGGGTTGGGACGACTCGACCCGGAACGTGGAGGAAGTGGCCGAGCGCCTGCAGGATATTGGCATTGAGGCGCTAACCATCCACGGTCGCACCCGCGTGCAGATGTACAAAGGCGAAGCCGACTGGACCTTGATTGCCAAGATCAAGGAGAACCCGCGCATCCGCATTCCCATCTTCGGCAACGGCGACATCGACTCGCCCGAAAAAGCCTTAGAGTACAAAAACCGTTACGGCGTCGACGGCATCATGATTGGCCGCGCTTCCATCGGCTACCCTTGGATTTTCCGCGAAATCAAGCACTACATGGCTACCGGCGAAAAGCTGGCACCGCCTACGCTGGAGGAGCGCGTGCAGGCCTGCCAGATGCACTTCGAGAAGAGCATTGAGTGGAAGGGCCCGAAAGTGGGCATCTTCGAGATGCGCCGCCACTACGCGCACTACTTCAAGGGTTTGGTAGGCGCTAAGCAGTGGCGCACGCAGCTGGTGGAGGCCAATACCCCCGACGAAGTACGCGCCATCTTGGCCACTATTGCGCAAAGCGAAGCCGTGCTGGCCGACTAAAAGCTATCGGCTCAACTCCTTTTGCAAACCGAGGGCCTTCTTGCCTAGGGTTAGTACCCAGCAGGAAGGCCCTCCGTTGTTAGTATCAGCTAAGGCACGTTAGCCCAACGGCAAGCCCATTTGCCGGTTCATGGCGGCGGAGTCGCGGGCGCCCCAGCGGCGCTCAATGCGGCCCTCGCGCACCACAAAGTGCTCCATGGCCACTATCTCGTAGGTTTTGCCGGTAACCGGGCCACCGCGGAACGAGCCCACCGACTGCCCCTGCTCCAGGTAGCGCACCATCACGTTGTCGCCGTCGGCGGCAATGGCCTCTACCCGCAGGTGTAAGGCAAAAGCGGCGTGCAGTTCTTGCCAGACGGGTATTACCTGATCCATGGTGCCCCAGCCAAGCACCCCATACACCAGCGCATCATCGGCAAAAATGCGGCGCAGGGCAGCCATGTCGGCCCGGTTGAAGGCTTCGACGTAAGCTAGTACTACTTGTTTGTTGGCTTCGGTGGTGGCGGGAGTGGCTTCGAGGGTTTTCATAGCGGGTATTGAGGGGCTAGAGCAAAAAAGAGCCGGTAAGCCAAGGCATTACCAACCCGGCAGCAATACTACCCGCGCCATGCCTAGGTGTCAATCACATCATCGGGTGAAAGGCACCTGAACGACTTGCCTCTTGCCAGTTGGCAACCCAAGCACCTAGGCACATAACCTCGGCAATGGCATACCTCGCGCCTTGTTCCGACCTTTGCTGCCCATGTCATCTGCCCCTCCCCCCGCTCCCGCGGCTGCCGCCGCTCCAGCCCCACCCGTTGTAGCCGGTCCGCCGCCGCACCACACGCCCCTATCGGCCTGGGTGCTGCTGGTGGTGCTGGCCTCTATCTGGGGCACGTCGTTTATTCTGATGAAGAAAGGCTTGGCGGTGTTTTCGGCGCTGGAGCTGGGCGCAACCCGCGTAACGGTAGCGGCGCTGCTGTTGCTACCCTTCGCGCTGCGCTACGTGCGCAAAGTGGAGCGCAGCCGCTTTAAGTGGCTGCTGCTGAGCGGTGTGGTGGGCACACTCATTCCGGCTTTCTTGTTTGCCTACGCCGAAACCAGACTGGCTTCGGGCCTGGCTGGCGTGCTCAATGCCTTAACGGTCGTATTCACGCTGCTAATGGGCGCCATGTTTTTCGGGCAACGCATTACGTGGCTACGTGCGGCTGGCATTGGCGCCGGCTTGCTGGGCACCATCGTGTTAATGGGCCTAGGTGGCAGTGGCGGCGACGCTACCCCTACCGGCGAAGGCAACGCCTGGTACGGGCTCTACATCGTGCTGGCTACCTTGGGGTACGGCGTAAGCATCAACGTCATCAAGCACCATTTCCACGGCATTCCGTCGTTGGCAGTAACGGGGCTGCTGCTCATGCTGATTGGCGGGCCGGCTGCGGCTTACTTGCTCCTAGGTACCGATTTCCTATATAAGTTGCAGCACGTGCCCGGCGCCTGGACGGCCTTCGGTTACATTGCCCTGCTTGCTACGTTGAGTACCGCCGTAGCCATGGTGCTCTTCAATAAACTTATTCAGCAGTCGACGGCGCTGTTTGCCTCCTCCAATACCTATCTAGTGCCCATCATGACCCTAGGCTGGGGCTTGCTGGATGGCGAAATCATCAACGGGTGGCACCTGCTGGGCATGGGCATTATCCTCTTGAGTGTGTTCATCATTAACCGGGCAAAGTAGCTGGGTTGGCGCCCTGCCACCAGCCCGCCTCCGGCACCTGCACTTTATGGCCGATACCATTCGCCCACTTGTATTTCCGGCCGATGAGCCGGCTTACTTAGCCCTGCGCACCGAAAGCCTTACGCGCCAGCCCGAATGCTTCCGGGTAACGCCCGCCGACGATGCCCGCCGCCCGCTGCGCTGGACCGCGTATCAGCCAAATGCCGAGGAAGTAATTTGGGGCGCTTTTGCCGATGATACACTGGTAGGCACCTTGGGCTTTGTGCGCGAGCCCCTCGATAAAATGCGCCACAAAGGGCTAATCAGGGGCATGTACGTGCGCCCCGAAGCGGGCCGCCGCGGCCTGGGCCGGGCGTTGCTGCGCACTGCCCTGCAGTTTGTTCGCCAGTTGCCGGGTCTCGAGCAAGTGCTCCTGACGCTGGTGGCTACCAACGCTCCAGCCCGTGCCCTGTATGCCTCCGAAGGCTTCGTGAGCACAGGCATCGAGCCGCGCGCCATGAAATGGCAGGGCCAGTACTTCGACGAGGAAACCATGGTGCTGTTTCTGCACCCGGCTCTGGCACCTGAGGCTGGCGGTTAGCCACCAGCCCTAGGTTGCACGGGCCACCGGAGCCACATAAGCGTACGGCCACTCACCGTAGCGCGCGGGCAGCTTCAGGCGCTGGGCATGAGCCAGCAAATAGGCCTGCACGCGCTGCTGCTCGCCAGCACCGAGCACCGGCAACTCATGGAAGCCAGGATGCCAGAAATCGGCCTGTGCGGGCAGTTGACCGCGCAGGATGCGGTGGGCCTGCTGGGCGGTGCGCTGGTGCAGCAGCTCCACGGTTTTGTAGAGCGAGAGGCTATGGCCCCCAGGCTGGTGCAATACAGCGTGCAGGTGGGTGGGCAGCAGCACAAAGCAGGGCACGTGCAGACCTAGCTCCTCCAGCATTAGCAGCTCGCCGGCTACCGCCTCGGCAATTTTTTCTTTGCCTAGGTAGGCTGGACCCGTAGGAGCTTCATCAAGCAAGGCATCGAAGGCGGCGAAGAACTGCTTTTCGGCGCGGCGGTGGGCAGCCTGAGTTTCATCGACGGAGTCAACTGAGCGGGCTGCCTCCTGCGCCGCGACACGCTGTTGCTGCAATTCGCGGCCGGCGCGAACCGGAACGGAGCCCGCCAGTCGCAAGGTAAGCAGCAAGGTCTCGCCGGAAGTAGCCATAAGCCGAACGGGTTCAACGCTTTTGCTAACACGCTACAACTCCACCTCTGTGGGCAGCACAGCCGCCTCCGGCTCGGCTACCTCGGGGAAGGCCACATAGCGACGCGCTTCCACGTGCCTACTGGGTGGGGCATCGTGGGCACCTAGGGGCTCAATACCCACGCGGGCAAGCGTGTCGAGTAAATCCTGCACGCTTTCGGCGTGCCAGCGCACCCAGGCCGAAGCAAAGCAGCGCCAGAACTGCCAACCCGCCCGCTCCAGCACACGCTGTCGGCGCAGATCGTCGGCCCAACGGTCGGGACCGTGGTACCGGTCGCCGTCGCACTCTACGGCGAGACGCTGGTCGCCGGCACCTTCCACCACCAAATCGATGCGGTACTGGCCCACCCGCACCTGGGGCTGCACGCGGTAGCCGCGCTCGGTTAGCACGTCGTACACATCCTGCTCAAACGCCGACTCGCACAGTTCGCGCAGGTTGCTCACCCGGACTTCGTCGAGGCCGTAGGGCGTGGCAAAGTGCGCCAGCAGGGCGCGGCGCAGGCGGTCGTTGGGGCTGAGCTCGTCGGCTTCGAGGCTGCGCACCAGGTACATTCGGTCGCGGGCCCGGGAAGCGGCCACGTTGAAGCGCTTGGCAAAATCGTCGCGGCCCACGGCTGTGGCCTGCCCCTTCGACACCACTAGCGAGAGGAACATCACATGGCGCTCCTTGCCCTGGAACGTGCGCGCATCGCCGCAGGCCAGTTCGTGGCGCAGCATGGTTTCGAGGCCGATTTCCTGCTCCAGCATGTCCCAGATCAGCCGCGCCTGCTTGTCGGCCAGCAGCGAAACCACACCTAGGGTACGCCCAGCCATGGTGGGGTCGGCCACCAGGCGCTTGATTTCGTCGACGATGAAGCGTGCCTCAGCGGGGTTGGTATCGTGGCGGCGCTCACCGTCTTCCACCAGCACATCGATCAGCGGCGGATCGAGCCGCTCGGAGGCGCTGGGCAGGCGCAGCGGTCGGATTTCGTGATTGTAAAACTCGCGCCTGGAGTATTCGATAATAGGCCCTACGCAGCGGAAATGCTCTTTCAGCATCACCCCGTACTCCGCGAATACTACTTTAAACAAGTCGTACATGGAGCGGTCGGGCGCCAGCTGCGGCGCGTACAGGCCAACTTGCGAGGTAAGGAAGCGGGCCATCAGGCTGCGGATTTTTTCTTCTTCCAGCCCAATGCCTTCGGGCGAAACCTGCTTGTCGTCGCCGACTACCAAGATTTTGCGGGCCCGCAGCAGCGCAGGCAGCGCCGTCAGGTCCGACTGCGAGGCTTCATCCACAATCACCAGATCGAAAGCTCCCAATTCAGCCGGCAGCGACTCCGACACGCGGTAGTGCGGCATAATCCAGCAGGGAATGGCCGCGTTGGCCTGGGCCACAGCCCGCTGCGCATCGAGGCGGTAGCGACTGGCCCGCTTGCCGGTGCCTTTCCCGATTTTGGTAATGGCGTTGCGGTACGCTTCCAGCGCACTACGCACCTGCGGGGTGGCATTTTCGGCCAGCTGCAGCCAAGTGCGCTGGTTGATCAGCTCCTGATAGGTCAGCGCCAAGCCTTTTTCGGCTTCGCGGCGCTCGGTGGCTAGCTGCCTTAGTTCGGCGCGGCCGTCGAGGTTGGCGAGACAGGTAGCCAGGCGGCGCAGCCGCCAGCGTTGGCGCCAGTCGTTGGGCAGTAGTTCGTCGGTGGCGCCCAGGGCGGGCTCGGTTTGCAAACGCGCAGCCCACAGCGGGGCCCCGGATGCGGCTATTTGTTCAGTGACGGCAGTTACTGTGTCGAGCAGCGGCTGCAAATCATGTACGCACCGCAGCTCCTGCGTCAGGGTAACCCACTGGGCTTGCAAGGCGGCATCGGCAACGGCGGGGTTGCCCAATTCCTGCTTCATAAAACGCCGCAACGCTTCGCTGATGCGGCCGGAGGTGTTGTGCAGAGCGGTTTCGTACTGCTGGCGCACGGCCCAGGCCGTTTCCAGCTGCAGGCGTAGCTGGTGCTGCCGCAGCAGGGCCGCTGCCTCGGGCAAGGCTACCGGCACCGCCGCTGCGGGGTGAGCCGCGGCCCAGGCAGGCAGCAGCTGGTGTATTTCGAGGCGTAGTGCAGCCTCGGCAGCTTGGGCATCGCGCACCTCCTCGTAGGCTTCGTAAAGCTGCCGGGCCTCGTTGGCAGCGGCAATTGGCTCCTGTTGGGTAAGCACGGGTAAGCCCAGTTCAGGTGCCAGCGCTTGCCAACGGGCCACCAGCTCGTGCATTCGCCGGAGCAAATTGAGGTAACTAGCCACGTAGGCCCAGTCGGCTGCCGAAGCAGGCGGGCTGGTTAGCACCCTGATTTCGCCTAGGCGCTGCTTTTGAGCCGTTTTGCCAAATACACCTAGTAGGCCGAAAGGCCGCCCACCGCGGGCCTGGGCAGCCACGGCGGCCAGCAGCTCGGGCTCCAGCTCCAGTCCGGCGGGTACCCGCACTGGCCTAGGTATAAATTGCTGCCTTGCTGCCAGGGCCTGCTGCAGCTCGGCACCCAGGACTTCGAGCAGCGTGTACAGGCCGCTTGCGGTGCCGGCAGCTAAGCGGGCGGCTTGCGCGGCAGCCCACAGTAGATGGTTTAGCTTCAGCTGCCGCGCTTCTAGGTTGGTGAGCTGTTGCAGCGCGGCGGTAATGCGGGTAAGCGCATTGGGCACAGAAGCCAGCGGTGGCAACTCGCCGGTAGCTACTGCCTCCTGCAGCTCTATCGAGCGGCTGAGCTGCTGGTGCGTGAGCAGCAGGTCGCGGGGTTCGGGCAGGGCAGCTATAGCCGGCAGGCAGGCAGTGCGGTAGTCCAGATCGACGCCTAAAGATTGGCGGGCAGCCCGCAAACTAGCCACGGCAGCCTCGTCGAATTGCGGCCGATGGATTGAATCTGGCGTCAGGACATCGGGCAGCCACTCGGCTGAGGCTTCGGCTTTGGCCACTTCGCGGGCGGCTTCATGAGGTTCGAGGCGCTCCTCATCCAGCATCACGGCTCCGAGGTTTTGCCGACCCCGCTCCGCAATACGGCGGTCGATGCAGGCCAACCGGCTGTGGTAGCCATCGAGCTGTTCGGCTAGCTGACCGATGTGGCGCCGGGCCGCGTCGCGGTCGAGGCGCTGCACCTGCTCGGCAATGTGCTGCACGGCGTGCTCAAACTGGCGCAGGCCTTCCCGCTCGCTGGTCAGCAGGCTGATGGCCAAGGGGCGCACCGAGGCGGGCAGCTTGTCGCGCAGCACGCCCAGAGCTGGGTCACGCATGGAGGTAACGAGCACCCTTTTGCCCAGCGCCAGGTAGTGGCAAATGACGTTGGCGATGGTATGGGTTTTGCCGGTACCGGGCGGGCCCTGCACAACTACGCCGGGCGCGTGCTCCAGCAGCTGCACAATGCGCACTTGTTCGTCGTTGAAAGGCAGCGGAAAATAGAGTTCCTGCGGCTCAGTACCGCCGACGTCGCTTACCAGCGAGAGGCCCCGGAAGGCAGGCAGCGGCTGGTTGGTGTGGTGGCTGGCAGGCTCGCGCACCAGCGCTGCCACGGCGGGCGGCAGCGCCCCGGTCAGCACCTCAATGCGGGTGCGCAGGGCTTCCAGGTCTTGCAGAAACGTGTTGGCGCTGCGGGGGCGCGCGAATAGCACCCAGGTGTCGGTCAGCTGAAGCTGCGGGGTAGCGGCGGGCACACTGCGGGCGGCACCGGTGGGCTCATCGGGTAAGTAGCGGCCCTGGGCATCGAGCAAGGCGGCGGCGAGCCGCAACACCGGCTCGTAGGTAACAGCCTCGAACGGCGACAGATAGGGCGTTCCGGCCAGCAGCGGGCGGCTGCCCTGCTCCAGTCCAGCTACACCTTGCACCTCGCGGGCGGCGTACACGTCCACTTCCAGGCGGGTAACAACCTCGCGGGGGCGCACCTCTAGGGCCATGGTCTGTGGGTTCAGCGTCAGCTCAACCAAGCGCGTAAGCACAGGGTAGCGTACCTCCATGTTGGGCAATTGCCAGGCAGCCACGCCCACGCCCCATACTAGCTCCAGGGACGCATCGGCCAAGCCGCCATCGAGCTGTTGCTTAAGGGCGTACAGCCGCGAATACCAGCCGATGGTGCGGCGGCGTCGCGTTTCTTCCAGGGCCCAAGGCTGCCACTCCTGCTGTTGATACTGGGTTAGTTCCGTAGTCAGTTGGTTGAACTGAGGCAGCGCAGCCAACTGCACGGACGCCAGAGGGTCGTAATCGGGCCTCTCGGCCACGCCTTCGGGCAGCAGACCTAGGCGCAGCAGGGTTTGGGCCGGCAGTTGGGGGCGCAGCCGGGGGCTTTTGCCGGGGTTGTTGGTTAGCTCCGTGAGGGTAGACAGCACCGTATCGGCAATGACAGGCGCGCACGTTTCCTTCAGTCGCTCCACGCGCAGCCACAGTTCTTCCTCATCGGCGTCAACGTTCAGCGCTATGCCTGGCAAGCCGTCCAGCTGAGACTCGAGGGCGCAAAAGGACGACTGGCGGGTAACATCGGCGGCGGGCGATGCTTTCAACCGTACGCTTTCCCGAGTGTAGTTCAGCAGGGCCAGCAACCGTTCGCGCTCCAAGGGGCTCAGGCCAGACGAAGAATTCATGCGGAAATTGAGAGGGAATGATTGCCCCTAGGTAACAGCGCTGCTCAGCAGCTATCCATGCAAGTTAGTGCAAGTCGACGGCAGCCCAAGCAAACAAAACCCCGGCTGCCTAGGTGGCAACCGGGGTTTGTTGGATAAAGAGGCCAGCGTACCTAAGCCGGCACGGCACGGTTGAGCTTGCTGTGCTTAATACCGTAGTTGAAGTAGATAGCCAAGCCGATGATCAGCCAGCCGCCGAACAGCACCCAGTTGCTGATGCCCAACTGCGTCATGAGGTACAAGTTGGTGAGCAGGCCCAGCACCGGCAGCAACGAAAGCTGCTTGCGGAACGAGATGGCTGCTATCAGCAGACTGGCCAGCAAGAACACAAGCATAGGTATCTGGTGTCGGAAACCTTCGTAGCCGTCGGCAAAGCTCACTTTGCGCACAAAATCGTCGATGTTTTCGCGGTTGTACACCATCACCAGCGCGGCACCGGCCAACAAAATCAGCGGCACCAGGTAGCGGCCGTTGATGTAGGGCACTTTAAAGCGCGCATTGCTCTGCCCCCGCGGGTCGATAACTAGGATGCCGCCGCACACCAGCGCAAACGCGAACAGCGTACCAATAGACGTCAGGTCGATAACGAGGTCCATGTTCAGCAGCAAGGCCGGCACGCCCACAAACAGGCCCGTTACAATGGTGCTAAACGAGGGCGTGCGGAACTTGGGGTGCACGCGGGCAAACACCGGCGGCAGCAACCCGTCGCGCGACATGGTCATCCAGATGCGCGGCTGGCCAATTTGGAACACCAGCAGCACCGAGGCCATGGCAAAGATGGCCGAAACGGCCACAATGCCACCAAGCCACTCCACGCCTACCTTGTTGAACACGTACGCCAGCGGGTCGCCCACAGCCAGCTCTTTGTAGTTCACCATGCCCGTGAGTACTAGCGTGATAATCACGTAGAGCACCGTGCAGATTACTAGGGCGTAAATCATGGCGCGAGGCAAATCGCGCTGCGGGTTTTTGCACTCCTCGGCCGTGGTGCTGATGGCGTCGAAACCGATATAAGCGAAGAATACGGCTGATACGCCCTTGAGCACGCCGCCAATACCATTGGGCGCGAAGGGGCTCCAGTTGGCGGGCTTGATGTAGAACACGCCCACCACAATTACGACAAACACCACCGCCAGCTTCAGCAGCACCAGCAGGTTCGAAGCGTTTTTCGATTCCTTAATACCCACGTACACCAAGCTGGTTATGAGCACCGTAATGAGGAACGCCGGCAAATCGACCACAAAGCGCAAGCCGCCGAATAGCTCGGGGGCTGCGGCCCAGGCTTTGTAAGCTTCCAGCTGATCGGGAGCGGCATCGGCGAGGGGTTTGCCGGCCTGCATCAGTTCGAGCACCGCGTGGTAGCCCTTGTAGGCGCTTTGCGTACCCATGGTTAGCCACAGCGGCAGCTCAATGCCTACGCCGCTCAGCAACCCCGTAAAGTAGTCGGACCAGCTGATGGCCACCACAATGTTGCCAACGGCATACTCCATGATGAGCGCCCAGCCAATAATCCAGGCGGCCAGCTCGCCAAACGAGGCGTAGGCGTAGGTGTAGGCCGAGCCTGACACCGGAATAGTGGCCGCAAACTGCGCGTAGCACAGGGCCGAAAACGCGCAGGCAATAGCCGTGAACACAAAGAGCAACGACACCGCTGGGCCGCCGTCGTACGAGGCGTTGCCGATGGTGCTGAAGATGCCTGCTCCAATTACGGCGGCAATACCTAGGGAGGTGAGGTCGCGCACGGTGAGGTGGCGCGCCAGGCCATGCTCGCCGGGGTGCGAGCCGTGCAGGTCTTCGTCGGCCGGGGGGTTGGCCAGCAGGTCGGAAAGCGCTTTGCGGCGGAACAAACCGGCCGAGCGCGTGGGAGGTAGAGGAGCTGACAAGGCGAATTGGATGAAATAAGGGGCAAAAGATAGAAAATAATGCGCCGGGGCTGCGTGCGAAAGTTTGCCCTTGCTTATGGAATGAGTGAGCTTGCTGCATCCATTGGCTGTGTTCACTCAGCAACTACCCTATGATCTTTTCTACTACACAACTTGCCGTTCCCAAACCATGCCAGCAGAACTGGGACCAGATGGATGCGGCTAAAGACGGCCGTTATTGTACTGCATGCGAGCAAGTTGTTGTCGATTTCACCCAACAGACGGACGACGAGATTTTAGCCTATCTGCGCCAACACTCCGGCCTAGCGTGCGGCCGGTTTAAAGCGTCACAACTCGGCCGTCCGCTTCGCGTCAGCAAAACGGGTGGCGCATGGCGCACGTGGTTGGTAGCGGCGGCTACAATCTGGGGGTTGCGCGAAATCACCCCTGCAGCAGCTGTAGCCCAGCGCACAACAGCTGTGCAACAGCCACTGCAGCCTGCACAGAATACTGAAAATCAGCGGCAGCCGCTCCTGCTTTGTTGCGCGGCGTTGTGCTCGATTCTGCGACCCTAGCCCCTGTCCCCGGTGCTGCTGTTATTGTAAAAGGCACGACCCGAGGTATTTCGACCGACGCAGAAGGGCGCTACACCATGAACATAGAGGGCTTACCTATTCCGCTGACGTTAACCTTTGCTTCCATTGGGTATCATTCAGAAGAACGGCTTGTTCGGGATGCTGGCGTTGCCATACCCGATGTAGTAATGCGCCCTGACCTTGCGCAACTGAACGACATCGTAGTAGTTGGCGGCTGTGGGATTGTTCGCCCTTGGTGGCATCCGCTGCGTTGGTACAGCACCCTACGCATCAAAACACGTAACCTCATTAGCCGCTGAAACCTTTCGGCACCTCAGCAGCTTATGCCAAGGCCATGATGAATAAGCTGCTCCCGGCCGCCGCCTTGCTCCTGACGCTGCTCAGCCCCGCCTGTTCGCTCAAGCCCACCACCAAGCACGACGTATTTAACCAGCAGGCCCAGTTGCCGCAGGAAGAAGCCGTGCACCCGCGCAACTCCCTGGAGTGGTGGTACTTCACGGGCCACCTGCGCGACTCACTTTCGGGCCACACCTACGGGCTGGAGTACGTGTTCTTCCACTTCAACCCCACCGGCAAGAAGGACCACCTGATGGTGAACGTGGCCCTGACGGACCCGCAGCAAAAAAGCTTCCGGTACGATTATAAGTGGAGCGGCCTGGCCGATGAACTGCCCGCTACCCTGCCCCTAAACCTGCGCCTGCAGAAGAAAAACCAAACCTGGGCGCTGCGCGGCCAAGAGGGCAAGTACCAGTTGCAGGCCGACATGGTAAACCACCCTGGCTTCGGGCTGAACCTAACCACCCAGCCCACCAAGCCCGTGCTGCTGCACGGCGGCACCGGCTACGAAAACTACGGCAACATTGCCTCGGCGGGCTACTACAGCTACCCGCGCCTCGATGCCCGCGGCACCATCACCCTAGGTGGCCAGGCCCGCCCCGTATTGGGGGAACTGTGGTACGACCGGCAGTGGAATTGCGGCTCCGTAACGCGCAAAGACATCGGCTGGGATTGGTTTAGCATTCAGCTGAACGAGCCGCGCGAGGAGCTGATGCTGTACACCGTGTACAACAAAAACACCGGCCAGTACCTAGGGGGCGGCTCGCACAACTCTACTACCAACGAGAACACGCACCTCGGCGAAAAGGATTTTCAGCTGGAAACCCTGGAGTGGTGGAAGAGCCCAGAAACCGGCCTGCGCTATCCGGCTAAATGGCGCGTGCGTGTGCCAAGCAAAGGCTACGACCTGCTCGTGGAGCCCGTGATGAACGACCAAGAGTTGGTGCTGAAGCTGATTGCCGGCATTAAGCTGCCGTATTGGGAAGGCATGTGCCGCGTAACGGGCACCCACCACGGCAAACCTGTGAGCGGCAATAGCTACGTCGAAATCACGAACCGGAAAGAGCCGCGCCGCGCCGGCGGAGCCGCCGCCGAAGCTGCAGAGGGCGCCGCGCAGTAGGCTGAGCACCTAGGCGTTGAGCAGCACCCGGAAGGTAGTACCCTTGCCCACCTCCGACCAGCGCACGTATAGCC
This sequence comes from Solirubrum puertoriconensis, assembly GCF_001483135.1. Classification (GTDB taxonomy): domain Bacteria; phylum Bacteroidota; class Bacteroidia; order Cytophagales; family Hymenobacteraceae; genus Solirubrum; species Solirubrum puertoriconensis. The sequence goes on along the minus strand of NZ_LNAL01000008.1, from coordinate 302,096 downwards.
GGCCTTTGTGGTAATTTTCAATAATGCGCTTGGCCAAGGCCAGCCCTAGGCCCCACCCGCGCTTTTTGGTGGTGTAGCCCGGCAGAAACACCGTTTCGAACTTGCTCTTGGGTATGCCTTTGCCCGTGTCGGTAATGTCGAGGGCTATTTGTTTGTGGTTGCGCCCGCCGTGGCGCAGTACCAGCGTAATAGAGCCGCGCCCATCCATGGCATCGACGGCGTTTTTACAGACGTTCTCGATTACCCACTCCAATAGCGGCACGTTTACTTTGGCCGTAGCAGCGGGCGGCAGCAGGCTTTCAACCTTAAACACCACCTTGCGCGATACCCGCACCTTCAGGTAATCCACGGCGCGCTCGGCCACTTGGTAGATATCCTCATCCTTGAGTACCGGGATGGAGCCGATGTTGGAGAAGCGCTCCGTAATGATTTCGAGCCTGCGGATGTCTTTGGCCAGCTCCTCTACTACCGGCTCGCCCTCAAACCTAGGCGAGTCCTTCATGTAGCTCTGCCACGCCATGAGGCTGCTGAGCGGGGTGCCGAGCTGGTGCGCGGTTTCCTTGGCCAAGCCCACCCACACGCGGTTTTGCTCGGCCCGGCGCGAGTAGCTAAAGGCAAAATACGCCACCACCGCTAGCGAGGCAATAACGGCCAGCTGTACCAGCGGGTAGGTACGTAGCTGGCTCAGAATAACCGAGTCCTTATAGTAGATGTAGTTGCGCAAGCCGGCGCCCAGCTCCACCACAATAGGCGGGTGTTGGCTGCGCATTTCCTCGATTTCGCGGTTCAGCAGCCGCTCGCGGTCGGCTTCGTTGAGGCGAGCCGGCACATCGAGGTTGCGGTAGTCGAGCACCGTGCCCTCGGCATCGGCCCAAATTACCGGAATGGTTTTGTTGGCCTCGATGATTTCGGTGGAGGCAAACTGAATGTTCGTGTCGTCGGACTCGGAGTTGATAACAAAGCGCAAGGCTTTGGCATACAAGTCGATCTGCTGTTGCTCGCGCTCCGAAAGGCGGCGCACCAGCAAGTTGGTGTACACCACCGTTACGGCGCCGATTACCAGCGCCATCACCACAATCAGCAGCTTAATCCGGGATTTTTGGTCGTAGATGGGGAGCACAGAGCAAAAGAAACAGCGGCAACAGGCAACCAATTAGCTGCTGGCAACGCATGCATGGTTGCGAAAGTACGCAGCACCTAGGCCTACCGATGCTTAACAATTGGGCAGCTAGGCGGTACTTCTTAAGAACGCTGCGCTGTGCCGAAGGGTGCATGGCAGCAGGTAAGCGGCATTTTTCTGCTTCAACCCGCTGCTATCACATCATTTGGCGATTGACCAAAGCTGACTTTGCGCGTACGTTTAATGTGTTGCTGGCAAGGCATTTTGGTGGGTCTGTGAAGATGATTTTTATCAACCCACCGAGGCGCAATGCCGCTTTAACGGTAAAAAACAGCACTTCGCCTTTTGCTCGAACCGCTTTACATTTTTCGGTGTTTTTCCCTAGCAAAATGCGCCGTAATTTTGCATTCCACTTCTACGTCGCCCGTAGCACTAGCTATGACCCACCCGTTTAAGGCCGTAGGGCTATCCTATAAAACCGCACCGCTCGCCATTCGCGAGCTGATTGCGTTGGATGAACCGGCCTGCCGTCGCTTTCTCGACACGCTTCATCAGGAGCTCGGCTTGTCCGACCTGCTCGTGCTGAGCACCTGCAACCGTACCGAAATCTATTACGCCGCCGACCGCGACCAGAGCCCCGCCATTATTGAGGCGCTGGGCAACCTTAAGGGCGTGGCCGATATGGTGTCGTACTACGAGTACTTTAACCTCTACAACACTGCCGACGAGGCCGTGCAGCACCTCTTTGAGGTAGCCATGGGCTTGGATGCGCAGGTAATCGGCGATTTGCAAATTGCCAGCCAAGTGAAGACGGCCTACCAGTGGTCGGCCGATGCCGATGCGGCCGGGCCCTTCCTGCACCGCCTGCTGCACTCGGTATTCTTCACCAACAAGCGCGTACAGCAAGAAACCTCGTTCCGCGACGGGGCCGCTTCTACCTCGTACGCGGCCGTGGAGCTGGTTGAGGAGCTAACCACCGACTTTGCCAGCCCCCGCGTGCTGGTAGTTGGCCTAGGTGAGATTGGCGCCGATGTGTGCCGCCACCTTACCAATAACAAGTCGTTTGCCGATGTCACCATCTGCAACCGCACCCGCACTAAAGCCGAGGCATTGGCCGCCGAATGCGAAGGCCTGAAGGTGATTGACTTCGAGAACCTGGTAGATGCGCTGCAAGAGGCCGATGTAGTTATCTCCTCCATCGCCCGCGACACGCCCTATTTTACGGCCGATATGGTTGGCCGCCTAGAGGTGCTCAGCTACAAGTTCTTCATCGACTTGTCGGTGCCGCGCAGCATCGAGCCTGAGGTAGAGCAAGTGCCCGGCATCCTGCTCTACAACATCGACGCTATTCAGGGTCGCGCCTCCGAAGCCGTGGAGCGCCGCTTGGCTGCCGTGCCACAAGTGCGCGCCATCATTGCCGACAGTATTGCTGGCCTCGACGAGTGGAGCCGCGAAATGATGGTGTCGCCCGTGATTCAGAAGATTAAAGGTGCGCTAGAGCAGCTGCGCCAGGAAGAACTGGACCGCTACCAGAAGAAAGTATCGGCCGAAGAAGCCAAGCGCCTCGACGACGTTACCAAGTCGCTAATGCAGAAAATCCTGAAGCAGCACGTGTTGCAACTCAAGGCCGCCTGCAAGCGCGACGACGCCGACCAGATGATTGACGTGCTGAACGACTTATTCGATCTGGAGCGCCAGCAAGCCACCGCTTAGATTTCCTACGTACCGCCTATTTGATGTAGCGCCCCCGCCTTTTGCGGGGGCGCTGTCGTTGGGGGGCACATAGGGCAAGTACCACTAACCCGTCTAAACGCACAAAGGCCCCGCCTCGTGGTTAGAGGCAGGGCCTTCGAGCTTGGTGAAGCTAGGCGGGTTAGGTCCCTTACATCGTGTCGCAGCACCCCTCGAGCGTATCAATCACGTCGAGCAGTTTGGGGATGGAAAGGGAGTAGTAGATTTTGGTGCCGACCTTAAACGACGACAAGATGCCGCGGTCTTTAAGGGTGATAAGGTGCTGAGAAGCTATGGCTTGCGGTAATCCGAGCGTGCGGTATATTTCCGTCACGGTCATTTTATCTTCTTTGCCGAGCAGGTCAACGATGGCCAAACGCTTGGGGTGAGCCAGCACTTTTAGCATCGCTGCAGCCTTATCCACTTTCTTGGATTCTACGCGCGAAAGCAGTGGTTTCATGGAGGCTTGCAAGGTGGAAATATTACTCTGGGTGAGCAGTACGCGTAATACGTGCTACCTATAGTGTAAAGTTCCTATACAAGGCCCCCGCAGCCGAAATTTTTGGCCGTTTCCGCGAATACTGCCTTCCAGAGGGAGTTTACCGCCCATGTATTTTCGCCCCATTGCCTAGGTCGCTGTACCTTTGAGCGCCGGCAAGGGCCCGAGGGGCCGCCTGCCCTATATCTTCCAGTAATTCTCCCACCCAACTTCTTACCCGCTGATTATGCGCGACTTACTCGCCACCTTCGAGAACAAACGCCCCGAAATCGTATTTGAGTGGAAAGACTCCGAAACCGAGGCCGAAGGCTGGGTGGTAATTAATTCGCTGCGTGGCGGCGCAGCCGGCGGTGGCACGCGCATGCGCAAAGGCCTTGATAAGCGCGAAGTAGAGAGTTTGGCCAAAACGATGGAGGTAAAGTTCACCGTGTCGGGCCCGGCCATTGGCGGCGCTAAATCGGGCATCAATTTCGATCCGCAAGACCCCCGCAAGCGCGGCGTGCTGGAGCGCTGGTACCGCGCCGTTATTCCGTTGCTGAAGAACTACTACGGCACTGGCGGCGACCTGAACGTGGACGAAATTCACGAGGTAATCCCCATCACCGAAGACTACGGCCTGTGGCACCCGCAGGAGGGTATTGTAACGGGCCACTACCGCGCCAGCGAGCCGCAGAAGATCCAGAAGGTAGGCCAACTGCGCCAAGGTGTTATCAAAGTAGTAGAGGACGAGCAGTTTACGCCCGACCGCGCCCGCCGCTACACCGTAGCCGACCTGATTACCGGCTACGGCGTGGCCGAAGCTGTGCGCCACTACTACCGCTTGTGGCCCGAGCAAGAAGTAACCGGCAAGCGCGCCATTATTCAGGGCTGGGGCAACGTGGGGGCCGCGGCAGCTTACTACTTGGCGCAGCAAGGTGCCATCATCACCGGCATCATCGACCGGGCCGGTGGCTTAATGCGCCCCGAGGGCTTCTCGTTCGAGGAAATCCGGGCTTTGCTGCTCAACCGCCAGGGCAATGCTCTTACGGCCGACAACCTGCTTTCATTTGAAGAAGTAAACCAGCAGATCTGGTCGTCGGGCGCTGAGATATTCGTGCCAGCAGCGGCCTCGCGGCTTGTTACGCGCGAGCAGTTGGAGCAGCTGCTCGCGGGCGGGCTCGAGGTAATAAGCTGCGGCGCCAACGTACCTTTTGCTGACCCCGAAATCTTCTTCGGCCCTACGGGCGAGTTTGCCGATGCCCATACGGCTGTAGTACCCGACTTTATTGCCAATTGCGGCATGGCCCGGGTATTTGCCTACCTGATGGAAACCAACGCCGAAATCACCGACCAAGCCATCTTTGGCGACATTTCGCGCACCATTTTGCGGGCATTGGAGCGCACGCATTCGCAAGGCCATGCCAACCAAGTAGCACGCACGTCGTTCGAGTTGGCGTTGCGTCAGCTCGTATAAGCGACTACGCTCCCGCGATTTACCGGCGCCGCTTCGCCTCCCTAGGGTGCGGCGGCGCTGTTGCTTTCATCCCTGTTCTGCTATGAGCACCAAGGAGTTTCTGAACCAACAGTTTTTGGGCAATACGGTAGGTCAATACTTACTCTGCGGCGCGATTTTGCTGCTGGGTTTTGGCTTGCGTCGGCTGCTGTCGCGCATTGTTTCGAGCATTTTCTTCCGCATCATTAAGCGTCATACGGCGGGCGTGTCGGAAAAAGAGCTGAATGATTTTCTGATTCAGCCGCTCTCGGTGGTGCTGTTCCTGTTCACGTTGTTCCTGGCCTTCAACGTGCTCGATTACCCTACCTCGGTTACGCACGATTTGGCGCATAGCGTAACCTGGCCCAAGCGCTTGGCCTTTGCCGTGTACCAGATTGGGGTCATATCAGCGCTGACGTGGGTGGTGCTGCGCCTCATCGATTTTGCCGAGTTGGTATACCGCCGCCGGGCCGAGCTTCTTACCTCCACCAACACCCGCCTCGATGCGCAGTTCATCCCGTTTGCCAAAGACTTTGCGAAGGTGATGATCCTGATTTTCGCTTTTCTGGTGATGCTGGGCCAGGTGTTCAACGTAAACGTAACGGCTCTGATCGGTGGCCTAGGTATCGGTGGCTTGGCCGTAGCCTTTGCGGCTAAGGAGAGCCTCGAAAACCTGATTGCTTCTTTCACTATTTTCCTCGACCGTCCTTTTCAGGTAGGCGACCTAGTAACTGTCGGTGGCATTACGGGCACGGTGGAGAAAGTGGGTTTCCGGAGCACCCGCTTGCGCACGGCCGAGAAGAGCTACGTAACGGTGCCCAACAAGTCGATGATCGACAAGCCGCTCGATAACCTCTCGTTGCGTACGGCGCGCCGCGTCAGTTTCACCCTCAACTTCGGCCACGAAACCACCCGCGAGCAGCTACTGAGCATTGCCGCCGACTTGCGCACCTATCTGCATGAGCACCCGCTTATTATGCCCGAGGAAGTGCAGATTAAGCTAGCCGCCCTCACTCAAACCGGCCGCGACCTATCGGTGCAGTATTTTGTGCAGGTAGCCACCTACGACGAGTACCTCACGGTGAAGGAAGCCGTGAACTACCGCATCCTGGAGATAGTGGAAGAGCACGACGGCGTATTTGCCACCAACACTACGGTGGTGCGCATGGTAACCGACCCAGGCATTACCTCCGGCACCGGCCAGGCCTCCGATGGCTCTATCATTTAAATACGGCCTAGACTGAAAACCAGAAGCGGGCGGAGGTAGCTACCTCCGCCCGCTTCTGTTGTTTATATCTACTGAGAATTGGCCTAGCGGCCGCCCAGCAAGCCGCCGAGCAGGCTGCCCATGCCACCGCCCATCAGGCCGCCCAGGCCGCCGCCACCGGTGCTGCGCGGGCCCATGTGCGCGCCGCCGCCCAAGCCGCCCAGTACCGACATAAGTCCGCCTAAGCCGCCGCCGGGCACACCGTAGCCGGCCGGGCGTGTGCCGTAGCCGCCCGTTGCGCCGCCGAGCATACCGCCTAGGCCGCCGCTGTTGAGCAGGCCGCCAAGCAGGCCGCCCATGGTGCCGGCGCCGCCCATTGAGGCAGCGGCCCCGCCAAGCAAACCACCTAGGGTGCCGCCGCCGCCGCCCATCATGCCACCGGCCATCCCGCCGCCGCGGTTGCCACCCATTACGCGCGAAAGCACCATGGGAGCAGCCACAGCCAACAGACCCGTAAGCGCAGCCTGGGGCGGAATGCCCACCGAACGCAGCTTATCACCGAGCGAATCCATAAGACCCTGAGGGGCTTGCTGCGGGTTTTGGGCCTGTGCCTGCTGGGTTTGCGACACCACATTTTCGATGGTGCTCACCTGCTGCTGGTTCAGGCCTAAGTAAGAAGCCATTTTGTTAACCATGGCTTCTTCCTCGTTAGAGTAAGCGCCATCGGCCCGGGCAAAGCTTACCAAATCGGTTACCAACGAGTAGCGCAGGTTGCTGTTGCGCAGCACATCGAGGTTGGCTTTGATGCTCTCGTTGGTTGAATCCTGGGCGGCACCGAGCACCTGTTGCGTGCCTTGGCCTGAAAGACCAGCCACCTGCGCCATTTGCTGCAGAAACTCGGCCTCGTGCTGGGTGGCTTGGCGGTCGGCGGTAGCGAGGCTGGCAATTACGCTGAGGTAAGCGGTTTTTTCTTGCTCGGAATACTGGCTAAATACTTCTTCGGGTTGCATACGCTAGGGGTTTTGGGTGTGGGAAACCAGCGCACAGCGCGCACTGTAACTCACAGTACTGCGCACCGTCCGCTGGTGTTGCCTCTAAACGCACGCCTAGCTTAAATGTTGACGACTCGGCCCTGGGCTAGAATTCGAAATACTCGCCCGGTTGTGGCTGAGCAGGCTTTTTCTGGTGCGGCGGCGTGGGCGTGGGCTGGCGGCTACGTACGGCGGGCACACGAGCAGCAGGCGCAGCTCCGCCACCATTGTTGGCCGCTGGTGCTGGCGAGGTATCAACCGGCGCCGAACCGCCTGCCTCGCGCCGCCGAGCCACCGCCCGCTCCCGGTCGTAGGCCACCCGAAACTTATCCTCGTTGCCCCAAACGCGCAGCAACAAATCGGGCCCTTTGGCTAAACCACCGTCGGCACCGGCTAGCACGGGGCGGCGCAGCCCAGGCAATAGCGGAATGATCAGGTGGTAGTCCATTTGCTGATCAAAGGTATGGGTGCCCGTAACGCGGATAACCGAGGCCCGCTGCACATTGGAACGGATTTCCATTTCGGGCACGTACACCGTACGGCTCTGAATGTAGATGGTGTTGGTAAGTTCGTCGAAGCGCAGGTGGCGCAGTTGCTCCCGGCTGGCCAGCATGCTCAGCTGCTGGGCCGGCCCAAAGTTGTTCAGCTCGCCGTTCCGTACGGTAGCTCGTATTTCGGCCTCCAGCTTGTTAGTGAGGGGCTGCAGCTGCGGGCCGAAGTACATATCGGCCTCGGCTGTGCCGGTAAGTTGCCCACGCAAATGCCGGTTGGTGATGAAGTGCTGCCCGAAATCCTCAAACGCGTAAAACAAACTGTCTAGCTGCACCTGTTGGCACGAGGCTACGATACTCACCTTCAGCAGCTCGCGCTGGCGGGCATCCAGCGCGCCACGCATTTGCAGGCGCCCGGCCGCGGCTGCAAGAGCAATACCGGGCGACGTTAATACCTGGTTGTGCATCCGGACCGCCCCGCTCAGCGCCCGGGCATGAAAGCGACGAAAGCGCAATTGCTGCACGGTTGCGTTCAGGTCGAGGTCGATGTTGGCGGGCAGCTGCAGGGCGTAGTTGTTGCTGCGCTTAGCAGCCCTGGGTGCCGAGTTGGTGGCCGCTACTGAGGAGCCAGCTTGCAACAGCTCATCAAGGTTAAGGAAGCGCGCGGCCACATCGGCCTCAACCCGCAAGGGCTGCCGCGGCAACAGCAGCCACCCCAACGCATTGCGAAACAAGCCATTCAGGCGAAAATCGGAAAGGCCGGCGCGCCCCATGAAATTGCTAACGGCCACATCGTTGCGGCGCAGCAAAAAACTACCGTTCAACTGCGTTAGCCCTAGGTTCGGTTTGCACAGGCGTAGGCTCACGTTGCGCAGCTGCAACTCGCCCGAAGCCTCGCCCGCTGCCCGGGCTGGGTTTAGCCTGAAGGTGCGCAAGTTACCCGCCAGCTTCGCCTCGATGCGCAATTGCCCGCTTGCCTGGTGCAGGGCGGCTACTGGGTAAAAACGCAATGCATCGGCCACATCCAGCTCGGCACGTACGTTCAGCCGCACGTAGGGGTCGTGGAAGTTGCGGTAGCTAAGGCTGCCGCTGAACGGCTTGCCACCCAGGCGCCCGCGAATGCTGCTTAGCTCCAGCACGGCCGAGCGCGCCGAGGCTTGCGGACCGTTGCGGAAAGTTCCCGTCAGAAACACATGCTCGATGCGCTGCTTTGTTTCGGGGTGCACAAACGAAGCGTCGCGGCTGCCAAAGCGCACGTCTATCTGCGGGTAGCGCTTGGCCGACAGTTCGCCCTTAACAGTGCCACCGAAGTACACTGCACCCTCGCTGCGGTACACAGCCAGGGGCTTGCTGAACCTAGGGGGCAGTAAGGCGAGCAGGCTTTGCACATCGGTGTTTTTGCCGCCGAGTTGCAGCGCCAATTGCGTGGGCCCGCGCCAGCCTGCGGTGCCGGCCACCGTGTACACGGCCGCTCCCACCTGTACCTCCGATGGCTGAACGCGCACCTGCCGGGTAGCCCTGTTCACCGCCAACGCTGTGTTTACGGTTAGTTCGCGCTGCCGAAAGTAGGTATCCTTGCCTACACGCAAGCCTTCTACGCGCATTGGCCCCGTGGCACGTACTTGCACTGTGTCCCCGGCAATCAGCAAGGCAGCCGTTAGGTCGTGGGCCTGTAATTCATAGCGCTGCCGCATCGAGGAGTCGGCGTAGCTCACGGCTACGTTACGCACGCGTACACGTTCGAAATCAAAGCGCAGGGGCTCATCGTCGGCAGTTACCGTATCGGGCCGCAGCACGAAGTAGTTGGGCTGCCCGCGATGATCGAGCCGCACCTGCACGGCGCCTTGCTCAACCGTGAGGGTACGGATGTGGTAGCGGCCGCTAAGTACATCCCACGCGTTGAATGAGCAGTGCAGCCGCCGCACGCGGGCCAGCGCAGCCGTATCAAGCGGCAATGAGCCCCCTATCCGCACATTGCTGAGCAAGATGCTCACGCGTGGAAAGTCGGCGCGCCACGAAAGCTCGAGCTTTTGCACTTGCACTGGCGTGCGCAGGTGCCGGTTTGCAGCCGTTACAAACAGATCGATGATGCGGTCTTCGCCCAGCCATAAGGCTGTGGCCAGCCCTGCCACCAGCAAAAGCACGCTCAGCAGCCCATACCCTAACCATTTTAGCGCCCGCACTCCAAAATTTTTAAGCTTGATTATTAATCCCTTGCGCTAAAACGCGACTTTTTCGCAGAAATTTCTTCGCCGAAATGTCGGCAAACTGTTGCGGTTTCCGAAAACACCCCCCATATTTGCACTCGCAATCGGGAAACAAGCCCGGTAGTAAATGGGAGATTAGCTCAGCTGGTTCAGAGCATCTGCCTTACAAGCAGAGGGTCGGCGGTTCGAACCCGTCATCTCCCACCACTGGTAAACAGCCACTTAGTTGCAAAACTGAGTGGCTGTTTTGCTTTATAACACTTTCGCCAGTGTTGCCCGCGTGTACTGGCAGTAGCTGCTACATCTGCCGCAACCAGCTGGCAGCGGTTTCGACATCGTCGAAGGGCAGCACGATTACACCGCCTGCCACGTGCTGCAACGAGCTATCGGTTGACAGGCGGCTATAGATATCAGGCGAATAAACCCAGGCGGCGTATTGAAGCCCGACCGCGTTCAACGCCGGTATCAACTCTTTGCCAACCCATTCGGCCGCTCCTCCCCACATGCCGGTTACGTTGGTGTTGTCGTTCAGCACTTTGCACACTTGCTCCTGCTGCACATAATCCAGTATTTTGGTAGCACCCTCGCGCACCGATTGCTCGGTTTGGTTACCTACCCAGTTTACATAAAGCCATTCGTTGAGCGGGTCGAGCTGAATTTCGATGGAGGGTGTGCGGTACAGGAGTTGTGACATGAGTGCGGAGCCGTTCGCCTAGCATACGCAAGGCTATAGCCATAGTTGGTTTAGCTTCGGCACTACCTATGGTCCGCCTTTGGCTCGGCAATTCTCTTCAATTGGGCCACCTTCAGCCGCCACAGCGTAATCAGCGGGAAGAGCACAAAGGCGGGTTCGGCAAACAGGCGCCATCGGTAACCCACGAAGAAAGCCAAGCTGAGCAATAGCACCACGGCAAACGGGGCAAGCAGCAGGGCATCGGCCGGCCGAAACCGCAATCCGCGCCAGCGTAGTGCCGTGAGCAGCAGGCTCAGCAGAAAGCCTAGGTGCGCTGCGGCCGTTACGGGATGATAACCCGTGCGGTCGGCATCGGCCACAAAGTTCTCGGAGCTGAAAAACATTAGCAGCTTGCGCCCAATTAGCTGAACCTCCTCAGCTGGGTGATGAGCTATCCATTGCTGAGCCAAGCGGGCCCGGGCTTGGCTTTCCTGGTACTGATTAAGCGCATGCAAACGGGGAATGGACTGCAATACCCAGCGGCCAAACGGCTCGTCGGCTTCGTCCCAGTTGAACATAAACTTGCCCTTGGTGGCAAAGTTGTGCCCTTGCAGCAACTCGAACCCGGGCTGGGTGCTGAGAATGTAGGCCCCAAACAAGCTGTGATTTTTAACCAGGATGGGGAGGTGCAACACGACCGTTAGCACGAGCGTTAGCAGGGCCGGGCGCCATACGTGGCGCAGCACACCTGCGCCCGCCCGGTACCCGCGCCAAAGTACCAGCGCGAACATCAGGCCGTATACGGCCAGCAAATAGCCGCGCAACAAACACGACACTACCACCACCAATGCTAGCAGCAGGGCTTTGGCAAGGGGCAGCGGGCGGCCCGCCTGCAGGCGCAGCAATTGGTACGTAACCCACACCAAGGCCGGCAGGCAAAGGTTCTCGTACCAGAACCACGCTCCTACGTACCACAGCACCGAGGGGTAAAAGGCCAGTAGCCCCGCGCCAAGCCACGCCCAGCGCAGCGGTAGCCCATACCACCGCAGAATGCGCTGCCCGTACAGCAACGTAACAACGCCGCCAACTGCCATCAGCAGCATCAGGCCAGCCACGAGGTAGTACCGCGGCAAACCCAGCCAAGTCCATGCGGCATACCCCCACACCGGAAACGTGGCATGAAACGCATCCGGGCGCAGTTGCTGCCGCACATGATCGTAGCTGACGTAGCCTTTGCCCTGCAGCCAGTTATCGGCTATACGGGCGTTGCGCACTTCGTCCCAGTTTAGCTCGAGCCCTGGGTTGTTGTGCCACAGCAGCCCCAGGCGCAAGGCAATCAGCAGCAAGGCAACAAGCCAAAGAGCGTAGGGCAGGCGACGCAGCATAACCAGCAAGGAAAACCACAAAGTAACGCTGTGCCCCGCTAAGCTACCTTTGCCCCGCTCCAGCCAGTAGGCTTCATGAGTTCGTTTCTATGTTTGATTTATCGTCTGACTCGGTGCGGCGCTGGGTAGTACCGCTGTTTTTTGGGGCACTGCTGGCTCTGGGCGCGGCCTTGCACCAAGACTACGGCATTGGCTGGGATGAATCGACGGAGCGCATCAACGGCATCATTAATGCCAAATACGTAGCCCAGCACCTAGGGCTTGGGCAGTTGGCCCAGCAAGAACCCAATTACCACCTTGTGCCCGAGTTGGCAGCATCGCCCGACGCCGACCACGGCGTAGCCTACCAATTGCTTTTGCTCGCACTCGAACGCCTGTGCGGAGCGCACGACCAGCGCGCTATCTACTTACTGCGCCACTTTGTCAACTTTTTATTTTTTGTGGCCGGTGCGGCCGCACTTTATGCGTTGGCGCGTAGGCGGTTTTCCGATTGGCGAGCCGGCCTGTTGGCCGCGGCTCTGTTAGTTCTTACGCCCCGCTTTTTCGCCGAAGCATTCGTCAACTACAAGGATGTAGTATTTGCCTCGGTGTTTATCCTAGGTGTATTCACACTCTGGCGGATGCTGCAGCGACCCAATATATGGTGGGTGCTGCTGCATGCCGCTGCCTCGGCCTTTGCTATCGATGTGCGTACCATGGGCGTGCTGCTCCCAGCTCTCACCGTAGGGTTTGGGCTACTCGAAACGTGGCAAGAGCCTACCCGCCGCCGCGCTCTACTATTAGCCGTAGCGGCCTACCTGCCTTTAATGGCCGCTTTCACGGTGGCTGGCTGGCCTTATTTGTGGGAAGCACCTTTTGCGAACTTCCTGTTGGCGTTTCGCTCTTTTAGCCGCTACCGCTCCACCCTTCACAACTTCTACCTAGGCGAGCTTATTTCGGCGCGGCACCTGCCTTGGCACTACGCCTCAGTATGGATTGTGGTAACTACTCCCCTGCCTTTCATAGCGTTGGCATTGCTTGGGTTAGGCCGAACGATAACTGACACCTGGCGGAGCATGCGGCAATGGGCGGTACCCGTTGCCACGCGTTTCGATTTGCTTGTTGCGGCATGGCTTTTCGGTCCGCTGCTCTCCGTAATTGTGTTTCGCTCGGTTATTTACGATGGATGGCGCCACTTGTACTTTGTATACCCGGCATTGGTGCTGCTAATGGCAGCTGGATTTCGGACTCTTTTGCAGGCCCTTACGCGCTGGGCACCTAGGCAACGAGCAACCTTGGCGAGCCTTCTTACGGCCGGCCTATTGCTGCCCCCCTTGGCTTACTTGGTGCGTGCGCACCCGCAGCAGCAGCTATACTTCTCCATCCCAAACACCTTCGCGGCCGGGTTATTTGAGCGCGACTATTGGGGCGTATCGTACCGACAGGGATTGGAATGGCTTCTGCGCCGTTACCCTTCGGGCCCGCTACGCGTGAGCGGCCCCCACTTTATGCCCCTTTACAACGCCCGGCTGTTGCTGCGCCCTGCCGAGCGCGAGCGGGTAGTACTCAGCAGCCCCGCGCAGGCCAAGTACCTGCTCACTACCGAGCGTTTGTCGCCGCCCTCTTTGCCGCTGCCGCCCGCTACCCCACTGCACCAAATCACTGCCGATGGCATTATTGCGCTACGCGTGCTGCAGGTGCAGTACCCAATGCCGTAAATGCCTCGTGCAGGGCCAGCACCTGCGGCAGCACCAATTGCTCGTCGTTGTTGTAGATGACGAAATCGGCCCGCTTCAGTTTTTCTTCCTCGCTGAGCTGCTTGCTGATGATAGCCGTAACATCGGTCAGGGTGCGATGCGCATCGCGGCGTAGCACACGCTGCTGGCGAAGCTCCTGCGGCGCATAAACCGTGATAATACGGTCGAGCTGCTGCCACGAGCCCGATTCGAACATTAGCGCGGCCTCCTTCAAGATGTACGCATGCCCGGCTTGCTGCTGCGCGGTGGCCCACTGTGCAAAGTCGTGGCCCACGCGCGGGTGGACCAGGCCGTTGAGTCGGGCAAGCTTTTCGGGGTTACTGAAAGCCATGCCAGCTAGGTAGGTACGGTTCAGCTCGCCGTTGGCAGCATACACCTCCGAACCGAAGGCGGCTAGCAGGCTACTTCGCAATATTGCGTCGTGGTGCATCACCCATTTGGCGCGGGTATCGGCATCGTACACGGGCACACCTAGTAGCGCAAACAAGCGGCACACTACCGACTTGCCCGAGCCGATGCCCCCGGTTATTCCTACTTTCAGCATACGCTAGCGGCTAGGTACTGACTTGTATTTGGCACCCGACAATACCCGCACGGTAGTTACGCCAATGCGCGCCCCCCGAATCACGACGGGCAGCGGGCGCAACGAAAGCTGCACCGTCGAGTCATCTTCGCGAAGCTGGCGGTAGTCGGCAAACACCTGCACCTGGCTTGTGTTGAGTTTGGCCGAGTCTTCGGGAAAAAACTGCACCTCCACCGGCACCTGGGCTGGCCACAGCTTTACGGTGCTGTCGCCGGGAAAGTGGTGCAGTTGGGGCTCCACAATAATGGTGCGGGTGTGCACTTGCCGGGGCTGCAGTTTTACTTGCACCTCCTGCACATCGGTCTGCACCAACGCCGGGCCGCCCACAGGTACCCTGATGCTGCCATCGGTGCTCCCGGCCGGGGCCTGCGGTAGGTGCACCGGGTACGGGCTGGGCAATGCATTTACCGTATTTGCCGGGCCTTTAAAGGTGATGTCTGCGGGCACAAACCGCGCATCAAACGGCAGCGCCTCGCCGGTGGCATCGGGGCTGAGCCGTAGCGGCAACCGGCGGGTAACCAACCGATCAAACTCGAAATAGATGGTGTCCGTTAGTACGGCGTTTAGCTGTAGCCCGTCCATGGCGCCAATCAGGCCACTGCGCAGTGCCGTACCCGGCACTGCTCCGGCACCGCCTGGGCGGCGCACGATTACCTCGGCAGGCCGAATATCAAGCCCCAGCGCGATGCGCAACAGCTTCCAGCCCCGCCCAGTTACCTGCACCGAAACGCTTTCGGTCAGCGGCCTAACCGGAATAAACTGCGCGTCGTTGTACTGCCACTGCAAAGGGTAGCTCACGCGCGTGGTGTAGTTTTTGTTGAGCGCGTTGAGCACCCACAGCGTTACGGCTGCCAAAAAACAGCTGGTAACTACGCGCCAAAAGCTACGCTCCGGCTCCGATAGCGGCCGGACAAACCAGCGGGCCAGCGAACGTGCGGTTTGTAGCGGCATGGCGCGTTACGAACAACATTGGATAAAGCTACCTAGGCGGTTGCCTCGGCCGACTTACCTGCATTCAGCTGCCGAGCTACGGCGGTACGGTCGAAGGTCAGGCGGGTGCCTTTATCAACTTCCAACACCACTTTGTCGTCGCTGAGCTCCACCACGCGGCCGTGCAGGCCCCCAATGGTTACTACCTGCGAGCCTTTGCTGAGGCCTTCGCGCAGCTTGCGTGCCTCGGCCGCCCGTTTTTGCTGCGGCCGAATCATGAAGAAATAAAATACGGCCAGCAGCAGCAGCGGAAACAGGTACTGCAACGGGCCGCTAGCGGCGGAAGCTTGCAACAAGAGCGTGAGAAGCACGGCAGAAGAGAAATGGTTGAAGAAAGACAAGTTTACAATAAAAAAGGCCTGCGGCAGTTGCCGCAGGCCTTTTTTCGTGGTTTAGTAATTACTGGCGAACCGGACCGCTGGCGCCATCAGGCAGAATGTTGCCTTTAATGGTAAGCTGCGTAGTGCTCGGCTGGGTGTTGGCCGTAATGGTAATCTGCTTGTTTTGCATGCCCGTTTTGCCGTGGGCATCAAACTGCACTTCAATTTTGCCTTTTTGGCCCGGTGCTACGGGGTCTTTGGGCCAGTTGGGCACCGTGCACCCGCACGACGCTTGCGCATTGTCGATCAGCAGCGGGGTTTTGCCCGTGTTGGTAAACTCGAAGGTGTGCTTTACTACCGAGTTAGGCTGAATGTCGCCGAAGTTGTGCTCTGCCTCGGCAAAAGTCATTACCGGTGCGTTCGGGTTCGGGGCTTCCGATTCGGTTGCCACGTTGGGGTTGTCTACCGTAGGATTAGCGGCATCGGCAGCCTGGGTGGCCGCCACGTTCATACCGGCTTCGCCTACCTCGGTTTTTTGCTGGTTGCAAGCACCCGTAAAGAGCAGGCCGGCTACCAGAAAGGTCGAAAACAAGGTGCGTTTCATGGAATCAAGAAGAGGGAAAAACCGCGCCACTGTTTACCGGCAGCACGGCATGCTTTCCGTCAAATATACAACTGTCAGCGGGTTAGCGCAGGTTGTTGATTACGTTTTGGGCAAACTGCTGCGTAGTGGCAGGGCCACCTAGGTCGCCGGTGCACTGCTCTTTGTGGCGCAGCGTTTCGTTCAGGGCAGTTTCGATGCGGGCAGCATACTCCTTTTCCCCTAGGTGCTCGAGCATCAGCAGCGCCGAGCGCAGCAGAGCCGTGGGGTTGGCAATGCCTTTGCCCGCAATATCAGGAGCCGAGCCGTGCACCGCTTCGAAGATGGCCATGTTGTCGCCGATGTTGGCGCCGGCTACCACACCTAGGCCGCCCACCAAGCCAGCGCACAGGTCTGACAGGATATCGCCAAACAGGTTGGTGGTTACAATCACGTCAAACTGCTCGGGCTTGGTCACGAGCTGCATGCACATGTTGTCGATGATCTTGTCCTCGAACTGAATTTGCGGGAACTCGCGCGAAGCCTCCAGCGCGGCATCCAGCATCAGCTTGCCGGCCATTTTCAATATGTTGGCTTTGTGGGCCAGCGTTACCTTTTTGCGGCCGTGCTTGGCAGCGTAAGCAAAAGCCGCACGGCAGATTTTGCGCGAGCCTTCAACCGAAATCCGGTTAAACGAGTCGGCAATGCCGCGGGGCTCGTCGTATACTTCTAGGCCCGAGTACAGGCCTTCGGTGTTCTCGCGGAACAGCACGATGTCAACGCCCGAGTAGCGCGTAGGTACGCCCTCGGTGGTTTTGGCGGGGCGCAGATTTTGGTACAGGTCGTACTTCTGGCGCAGCGTAACGTTGATGGAGCGGAAACCCTTACCTACTGGAGTAGTGATGGGGCCTTTCAGTGCCACGCAGTTGCGCTCGAGCGACTCGAGCAATGCTTGCGGAATCAGCTCACCCGATTGATCATAGGTAGTCTGACCAGCGTTTTGTTCTTCCCACTGCACGGGTACTTGGGCGGCAGCAAAGATGTCCTGCACGGCGCGGGTAATTTCAGGACCTATGCCGTCGCCAGGAATGAGGGTGATAGTATGCATGACGAGTGAATGTGCGGATATGAGAATGTGCTGAGGTGCTAACGATGAATGCGCCTAGGTACTTCCTCAGCACATTCCATCCATTAGCACATCAGCACATTGATTTTGCGAAGCTTACAGCGCGGTACGACGCGAGTTAATCTGGTTGATTAGCTGATCAACGTCGCCCAGCAACTGCTCGGCTTTGTCCTTCGCGTCGCGGATTACGCGTTGCCCCTCGGCCCGAGCCGACGACGGACCTTCGTCGACGCGGCTAGTAACCAGGTTCTCCGTTAGATCGGCCAGCACTTCGCGGTACTTCTCGAGCTTGTAGCTAAGCCAGCTACGTGTTTCGCGGCCCTTTTCGGGGGCGTACAGAAGGCCAATAGTAGCGCCGGCAAGGGCGCCGGTGGCAAAGCACAAAATGCCGGTAGTGGTTTTGCTAGCCATGGGGCGGGGTAGGGACAGAAGGGGAAAGGGCAGAAAACTGAGCGGTTCCTGAGGGGCTCAACGCAGGTGCCGTTGCCGGGGTTGCCTGCGGGTTACTGGTTATCCAGCAAGCCGCGGCCCGACTTACGGATTGCTCCGCTGGCCATCAGGTCCTGCGCCAATTTATCCAGAATACCGTTTACAAACTGCTTGCTTTTGGGCGTACTGTAGAGTTTGCTGATTTCGATGTACTCGTTGATGGTCACCTTCACCGGAATGGAGCGGAACAGGTGCATTTCGCACAAGGCCATCTTCAGGATGATCTTGTCGAGCAGGGCCACGCGCTCCACGTCCCAGTTTTGTACGGCACCCGAAATCAATTGCTCGTAGCGGGCATCGTCGGCGAGGGTTTGCTTGTACAGCGTTTCGGCAAACTCTTTATCCTCTTGCCAGTTGGCCGACAACGACAGCAACTCCATGTTCTCGTCGGTGCTTTCCTCGAGCATCTTCATCGTCTTCACCACGAGGTTCTTCACAATGGCGCGATTCTCCTCCCAGTTCAGGTCTTGCTCTTCCAGCAGCGCCGGAACAGCTTCGCCCTTGAATACGAACGTTTTGTAGATGTACTTGAGAATTTCCTGATCGGCAGCGTAGTCGCCGGCTGGGGCTTCGAAGTAGCTGCGCAACTCGGTATCGTTGCGCATCTCGTTGCGCCAGGTCTGGCGCAGGGCTTCCATCTCGTCTTCGCCAGCCCATTGCAGGGTGCGGCGGATGGTTAGCTCCTGCAGTTGCTTGTTGGCGGCAAGCTTTTGCAGCACCGGGTTTTGCTCGAGGCGCGTGGTATCGATGCGGTCGGTGGCGGCCGTAAAGCGGCGGGCTTCGCGGCTACGCTCCTCCTCCAGCACCTGCAGCAAGGCTGCCGGCAGGTTCAGCAGGTGAATGTACTGATCGTGAATGCTCTCCGTGGCGTGGAGCATCTGGTTCAGGTAGAACTGGTTTTCCTTCTGAACCTGCTTCTGATAGTACTTAACAGCGTCGCGGATGGCGTCGTTTACCTCCTGGTTGTCGAGTTCTTCGGGCTCAGCAGTACCGCCGGCCTTGTGCCACTCCCGAAAACCAGCTTCGGCCAGCTTCTGCTGCCCTTGCAGCAGGCGCCGGTCTTGCGGTACCATGGAGTTCAGGTCGGGCTGAAAAGCTTCGCTGATGCGGTCCAGAGCCAATAGAAAATCGGACCCAATTGCCTGGTCGTAGGCATAAAGGGCCTGCATGACTTTGATGCGAAGCGTACGGCGGTTAAGCAAAACGGAAGGAGTTAATGAGTTTGCGAGTTGGGGAGTTTACGAGTTGGCGCAGTCGTAGCCCAGAAGTCCTGAACAACAACTCCTAAACTCACAAACTCCCCAACCCCTAAACTTTAGTACGTCGATTTTACCCGACCGATGGCAGCAATGCGCTGCTCGGCCTGGCGTACGGCCGCAGCTTGGGGGTGCGAACCCTCCTTAGCGGCCTTCTCCAGTACCTGGAGGGTGTAATCGTAAATCTTCTCGGTTTGGTTCAGAGCACCCTGGCGGCTGCTGCCCACCACTTCCGAGTACACGTTGATCAGGCCACCGGCATTGATCAGGAAATCGGGAGCGTAGATGATGCCGCGCTCCACCAGCGCCGGGCCGTGCACGTTCTCGTCCTTGAGTTGGTTGTTGGCGCAGCCTGCTACCACGGCGCACTTCAGGCGGCCGATGGTGTCGTCGTTGAGGGTAGCACCTAGGGCGCAGGGCGAATAGATGTCTACGTCTTGGTCGTAGATTTCATCGAGGCCCACCACTTTGGCCCCGAAACGGGCACCTGCCTCTTCGGCGCGCTCCTTGTAGTAGTCGGTCAGTACGATTTCGGCGCCTTCTTTGGTGAGGTGCTCGAGCAGGTAGGTGCCCACGTGGCCCACACCCTGCACGGCTACGCGCTTGCCCACGAGGCTATCCGAGCCGAATGCCTTTTTGGCGGCAGCCTTCATGCCCATGTAGGTACCGTAGGCCGTTACGGGCGAAGGGTCGCCCGAGCCGCCCATCGATTCGGGCAGGCCGGCTACGTGCGTGGTTTCCATGCGGATGTACTCCATGTCCTTAGTGGTCATGTTCACATCCTCTGCGGTGATGTACTTGCCGTTCAGGTTCTTCACAAAGCGGCCAAACTTGCGCAGCAGCGCTTCGTTCTTTTGCGTTTTGGCGTCGCCGATGATAACAGCTTTGCCGCCCCCTAGGTTCAGGCCCGAAATAGCGGCCTTGTAGGTCATGCCCCGCGAGAGGCGCAGCACGTCGTTCAGGGCTTCGGCGTCGGAGGCGTAGTGCCACATGCGCGTACCACCCAAAGCCGGGCCCAGTACGGTATTGTGGATGCCGATGATGGCGCGGAGTCCGGTCTCGTGGTCGTGGCAGAACACCACTTGCTCGTGCTGGAACTCAGCAATTTGCCCAAAGATGCTGGTCTCGGGCAGGGCTTGGATCTCAACCATGGGGAAAACGTTGTGGGAATGGGTAGGATGTAGGTAGACGGCACATGGTCGCCGTGGCCGGACCAAACGTTGCGCAGAACCTAGGGAGTCGTGGCCGGTTTCTGACTACTGACTTCCCACTACGCAGTACCTTTGGCCACCGCCCCGAAACCGGCCGCAAAGGTAACCCGTTTTTCCGACTCAGCCCACCGGGAACGTTCCCGAAAACTGGTCAACTTGGCCTCCGACTCTCCCGCCCGTGAAAGCCCTCCGCGCAACCGATAAATACCTGATCCGCTACAAATGGCATTTCCTAGGCGGAGTGCTCTTTGTAGCGCTAAGCACCCTGCTGGCCATCTTTCCGGCGCAGGTGGTGCGCTACGCGTTCGATTTGATGCAGGAGGGTATCGACCTGTACCATCTCTTCGGCGGCACCCAAGCCCAACAGGGCGTGTACAGCCTCTTTGGCCGCAACATCATTCTGTACGGGGCACTAATAATTGGCTTGGCCCTACTGCGCGGCGTGTTTTTGTTTTTCATGCGCCAGACCCTCATTGTGATGTCGCGGCACATCGAAAACGACCAGAAAAACGAGATATACCAGCACTACCAGTCGCTGCCCCTCTCCTTTTACCGCCGCCACAGCACCGGCGACCTGATGTCGCGCATCTCCGAGGACGTAGGCCGCGTGCGCATGTACATCGGCCCGGCCATTATGTACTTCCTGCAGCTGGTTATCCTGTTTCTGCTGATTGTGCCTTTGATGCTGGTGGTAAACGTGAAGCTTACCTTGCTTACGCTGCTGCCTTTGCCAGTGCTCAGCATCAGTATTTTCTACGTCAATAACCTGATTGAAAAGAAGTCCGATGAGATTCAGCGCGCCCTAGCCAACATGACCACCTTCGTGCAGGAGGCGTTTTCGGGCATTCGGGTGCTGAAGTCGTTTGTGCGCGAACAGGACTCGCATCAGCAGTTTACCGCGGCCTCCAATGCTTATAAGGAAAAGTCGCTGAGTCTCAACTTCGTCAACTCGCTGTTTTTTCCGCTGATTCTGTTTTTGGTGGGCGTCAGCACCATCGTTACGGTATGGATTGGCGGTCAGGAGGTAATCCGTGGCACCATCAGCATCGGCACCATTGCCGAGTTTCTGATTTATGTGAACCTGCTGACCTGGCCGGTTACGGCCCTAGGTTGGACGTCGTCGTTGGTGCAGCGGGCTGAAGCTTCGCAGGCTCGTATCAACGAGTTCCTGCACCAAAAGACTGACATCGTTTCGCGCAAAAATGTCGAGCAGTCCATTCAGGGCGACATCGTGTTTGATAACGTGTCGTTCGTATACCCCGACACGGGCATTCAGGCGCTTACCGAGGTATCGTTCCGTATTCAGCCGGGCCACACGCTGGCCGTAATCGGTAACACGGGCTCGGGCAAAAGCACCATCGCCAACCTGCTCTGCCGCCTCTACGATGTTACCTCCGGCCGCATCCTCGTCGACGGGGTGGATGTGCGCGACTATGCGCTTACCTCGCTGCGCAGCCAGATTGGCTACGTGCCGCAGGATGTATTCCTGTTTTCCGACACCATCGGCCACAACATTGGCTTCGGGTTGGACGAGCTGTCGGAGGAGCGCATGGTGCAAGCGGCCAAGGATGCCGATGTGCACGAGAACATCATGAGGTTTCCGGAAGGCTTCGATACCAAAGTAGGCGAACGGGGCATTACCCTTTCGGGTGGCCAGAAGCAGCGCATCAGCATTGCCCGCGCATTGGTGAAGGAGCCCAGCATCCTAATTCTAGACGATGCTCTGTCGGCTGTTGATACCAAAACCGAGAATGTTATTCTAGGTAGCCTGCAGCGCATCATGCAAAACCGCACCAGCCTTATCATCTCGCACCGGGTGTCGTCGGTGAAACTGGCTGACCACATCTTGGTGCTCGACGACGGCCGCATTGTGCAGCACGGCACCCACGAGGAGCTCATGGCCGACCAAGAAGGCTTGTACCGGGCCCTCTACGAGCGGCAGTTGCAAAGCGAAGAGGCCACCTGATGCTGACCGGAATCAGAATACTTCACTTTTCTGACACCAACGCACAACGTGCTCCTCTTTCGAAATCTCGAACATGTAGTGCGTGGCCCCGTGCCTACCGCGTGTGTAGAGCAAAACGTAATATACCCCGTTCAGTGCAGTAGCGGTAAATACCTCCAACAACGGCTGTTTTCTTCTTACCCTACAGCCTCGTTTTAGTTGCGGGCTAGTCCAGGTCAAGGCTACTGACTGGCCGGCGCCAGCATTTGTTGCGGTGCGGTTGAGTTGGTCGCGAAACGCAAAATCTGCCGGAGCAAAGCACGAAGGCATGTAGGAGAATTGCGAAAGCCGTGGGCTGATTTCTCCGCAAAAAGCCAAGCCAAAGCCGTATTCCGGCAAGATCTTCTTAACGAAGAAGTTTAACGCTACTTGCTCGTAACGTCCGGGGCTGCTTTGAGCCCTGAGCCAGTACAACGGCATGAGCAGCAGCAGGGCAGAAATAACAGCTCTTTTCATACCTATCCCATCAGTTCGGCCGCCCGTTGCCCGCTTCTGGCGCCCATGGCTACGCCCATGCCGTTGCAACGCAAGGCACCGTAGACACCCGGCGCCAGCTCGCCGATAAACGGCTCCAGCTCCTGTCCAAAGCCCATCACCCCGCTCCAGCGGTATTCAATCTCGACGTTTTGGCCGGGCAGTATCACTTCGCGTAGCAGTTGCTCCAGCCGGTCCTGAATCATTGGCGTGAGGCCGGGCTCGGTAGTGGCTTCGGCAGCGAAGTCGAGGTTACGGCCGCCACCCAGGAGCAGGCGGTTGCCGGCTACAGGTCGGAAATAATAATAGCCTTTGTCGTAGTGAAAGGTGCCGGGAAGGTTAAGCCCGGGTATGGGTGCCGTAACCAGCACCTGCCCGCGGCCGGGCACTACATCGAGCTCAGGGAAGAACGTACGACTGAAAGCGTTGGTAGCCAGCAATACTTGTTCGGCTTCTATTTCGGCTAGTGGCGTGTTGAGCTTGATGGCGGGCGAGCTACCATCAATGGCAGTAACCGGTACTCCGTGCAGCACCACTACACCCTCTTGCCAGGCAAGGCGCAGCAGCGCGTGCATCATGCGGCCAGTATCCAGTGCGCCTTCGGCCACGTTTTCTAGCATGCTGTGCACGCCGGCAAAACCAAAGCGAGCCAGCTTGTGGTCGGCTACCCGGAAAATTTCGGGCTCGTCGATAATTGGCGCCAGCAGCGCATTGTAGTACCCTAGGTGCTCACGGCAGTGCGCCGCCAGCTCGGCCTCCTGCTCCCGAAACAGCTCGAAACCACCTAGGGGCTCGTAGCCGATGGCTTCGTCGCCGAGCAGTTCGCGCAACATGCGCAGGCCTTCCCAGCGGTACTGCACCACCGTCAGCAGCGCCGCCGTGCCGCCGCGCTTTTCTTGCTCCATGAGTTCCGACATGCTCCCGAAACAGGCAAAACCGGCGTTTTTGGTGCTGGCGCCGTTGGGCAGCACATCGCGCTCAAGCACTACTACGCGCGCCCTAGGTCGGAGACGTTTGGTGAAGATGGCCGCCGTAAGGCCAACAAGCCCTGCTCCCACCACAGCTACATCAAAGCCTTGCAGAAAGCTTTGTTTTTCCCAGTACGATAGCAAAGTGGCCACGGCTTATGCTTAAGGTTGATAATAGAAAAGCCTCCCAACCAGAACAGTTGGGAGGCTAAAGTACTAGCCCGTAAAAAAGGCGCAAAAGCTTATTGCCCGAGCGTTACGCGGCGCATAAACGTTTTGTCGGCTACCATGCAGCGCACCACGTACGAGCCACCGGGCAAATTGCCTAAGGGCACCGAAATGGCCGAACCGTTAGCCGACAATGCTTTGGTAAGCACCGGGTGCCCCGACGCATCATTTACTTCGAGCTGCATCGGGCCTTTGGCGTTGGTACGCAACCGCAGCGTGTTGTTCACGGGGTTGGCCTCTACGTTGAAGGTGATGCCGGGGCCGGCCACGGGCTTCTGCACCGAATCGGAAGTGATTAGGGCGGGCTTAGCCGTGGGGCTATTTTGAGCAAGCGCAGCGCTCGACAGCGCCACAAACATAAGGGTGTAGACGTACGCTTTCATAAGTGGAAACGACTGCGTGTCAGAACTCAAAGATACTGATTTTGGCCATGATGAGCTTGATTCAGCAACTGGTTTCAAGCTCGTCGGTGCATTAAACGCATTACCTGCCAACTTTCGTGCCTATTTCTACGTAGTGCCGGCTCCTGAAAAAAATCAGTTATCAAGGGTTGCAAGGTTGCACACCGCCTGCTTACATTTGCACCCACATTGTCCGAATCGGGGTGTAGCGCAGCCCGGTAGCGCGCTACGTTCGGGACGTAGAGGCCGTAGGTTCGAATCCTGCCACCCCGACTACGCAACAGGAAAGAAGCTAATACCAGAGCTTTTTTCTGGACAATGTGAAGGTCACCTTCCCGAAAGGTGCCACGCTCGGGGTGTAGCGTAGCCTGGTATCGCGCCAGCATGGGGTGCTGGAGGTCGCAGGTTCGAATCCTGCCACTCCGACGAAAGTCCGGAAGCCCGCTGAACAACTTGTTCGGCGGGCTTTTCTGTTTTTTAAGGCATTGTTCTGCCAGCCACTTCCTAGCTGCAGGCATTTATATTCAATAATAACTATACCCGCATACCGTTCTGCTATCCGAAGCTCAACTATTACGGGAGCTACTCGCATTTTATCACCACTGTTCATGTATTTTCCATGAAGTACTTCTTTGGTAGCGCGCTACTGATGCTGGCAGCACTATCCGCTCAGGGTCAAACTACGCAAGGCACTACCTTATTGGGCGGCAATCTAGGATTTAACAAGAGCAGCGCAGAGGCCTCTGGGCAGGTTGCTGGTGTGCCCCAGCCCCGGCTCGAATCAAAGCAACGGACCGGCCAAATGTCACTTAGTGGTGGGTATTTTATTCGCGATAATTGGGCGGTGGGTTTAGGAGTTAGCCTGAGCAGCACCCGCGCAGAACAGCCTTATCATGCCTATACCTCTTCGGGTGCCTTAACTATTTTCGAGAGCGTATCGCTGCGCAAATCGGTGGGTGCGGCCCCCTTCGTGCGGTATTACTACATGCTTGGCGAAAAAGCCGGCTTTTACGGGCAACTTTCGGCAGGCTACAGCCACGAACGCATAACCACCGACAACACCAATCCAAACTCCTATACCTACCACACCAAGTCGGATATTGGCTACGTAAACCTTACACCGGCATTTGTGTACTTCCCCACGAAGAAGGTAGGCTTGGAGGCGAGATTGGGTTATGTCGGCTATGATCACAGCACCAATCGGACCGAAAACGCTACAGGCCTCGAGGCTATTAAAACGACGAGCAGCAACTTCACGGCTACATTTGGCATCAGCTCGTTTTCGCTTGGTGCCTCTTTGTACCTAGGCCGCTAAATCTTTGCGCAACTAGGGTTGGACTGCACTGATGTAGCGGCCCAGGCCCTGGTTGGTTCAACCTAGTACCTACAACTGTTCAGGAGCCTACTTCAGCTGTGGCACTCAGTAAATAATTCTTCAGCGCCTCAAAGTTGTTGAACAGCTCTACTTTCTCTAGCGTCCTCTCGTGTAGGCTGCGCACCTGCTCAGGTATTAGCACAGCAGCTGCCAGCTCGCCCTCAAACACCTCCGGGAACTTGCATGGATGCGCCGTGGCCAGAAATACGCCAACTACATGCTGCTGCGCGGGATTTTCGCGGCGCCATTGCTGCCACGCTAGCCAGGCAATGGCCGTGTGCGGGCACATCACGTAGCGGTGCGTCTGATATACTTGTTGAATGGCTGTGCGGGTATCGGCATCAGTGAAGCTGTAACCGTGCACCAAGCTGCGCAGCCTGGCTTCGTCGGCAGCAAACAGCTCGGCAATGCGGGCCCAATTGCTGGGGTTGCCCACATCCATGGCATTGGAGAGCGTGGCTACCGACGGTTTGGGCGCGTACTGGCCGGTGCGCAGAAAGCGCGGCACAGTATCGTTGGCATTGGTGGCGGCCAGGAATTGCTGCACGGGCAGGCCCATCTTCCAGGCGAGCAGGCCGGCACCTAGGTTGCCGAAGTTGCCGCTAGGCACCGAAAACACCACCTCGCTCCTGCCCTGCCGCAGCAGCTGGGCATAGGCATGCACGTAGTAAAAGGCCTGCGGAATAAGCCGGGCAATGTTGATGGAGTTGGCCGATGTAAGGCGCATACGCTCGTTCAGCTCGGCATCGGCAAAGGCTTGCTTCACCAGCGCCTGGCAATCGTCGAAGGTGCCGGCCACCTCCACGGCCCGAATGTTCTGGCCGTTGGTGGTCAGCTGCAGCTCCTGAATAGCACTGACTTTGCCCTTGGGGTACAGGATGGTGACGCGCACGTTGGGCACACCTAGGAAACCTAGGGCCACGGCACCGCCGGTGTCGCCGGAGGTGGCCACCAGCACATCGAGCACTTGGTCACCTTCCAGCTCGAGGAAGTAGCTCATCAGTCGGCCCATAAACCGGGCACCGAAATCTTTAAACGCCAGCGACGGCCCGTGAAACAGTTCGAGCACGAAGGTTTCGGGGCCGAGCGGCACCACGGGCGCCGGGAACGACACTGCCTCGTTGACAATGCGGCGTAGCTCCTCTTCGGGTACTGCCTCGTGCAGCAGCGTACGGGCTACTACAAAAGCTATTTCGGGGAAGGAGTACTCGGCGAGCTGGGCCAGAAAGTACGCGGGCAGACGCGGAATGTCGGCCGGCATGTAGAGGCCTAGGTCGGCGGGCATGCTCTGGAACAGCGCCTCCCGAAACGGCACCCGCAAGCTGCGGTTGTTGGTGCTATACAAGTTCATGGCTCAGCACCTTGGGCCCGTGGGCGTTTATGGCCGATACATACCCCAAGCTGTTGATGCCCAGGGAAAGCAAGTGCTGGCGGAGCCGGGCCGTAATGGCAGCGGCGCGGTGCTCATCGGGCGCAAAGGCAAACACCGACGGCCCCGAACCCGAAATGCCGAAGCCAATGGCGCCTTCTTCGTGGGCCAGCTCGCGCAAGCGGTAAAAATCGGGGATGAGCATGGCCCGTACCGGCTCGATGAGCACATCCTGCATGCTGCGGCCGATCAGCCCTAGGTCGTTCAGGAACAAGCCACTGACGAGGCCCGCCACGTTGCCCCACTGCGTAACGGCGTCCTTTAGGAGCACTTTGCTGCGGATAAGCTGACGGGCGTCGCGGGTGGGCACGTGTACCGCGGGGTACACAATGGCGCAGTGCAGCTCGGTTGGGAAGGGCAGCCGCACCACATCGAGCGGCTTGTAGCTGCGGATGAGCACGAAGCCACCTAGGAGCGCCGGGGCAACGTTATCGGCGTGGCCCGAGCCGCAAGCCAGCTCCTCGCCCTGCATGGCGAACGGCAGCAGTTGTAAGGGCTTGAGTGGGCTACCGAGTAGCTCGTTGGCCGCCACCAAGCCAGCCACGGTGCTGGCCGCGCTCGAGCCCAAGCCGCTGCCAATGGGCATGTGCTTGTGCAGCTCTATCTCCAGACCTACCTCCTCGCGCCCTAGGTGCTGCAACAAAAACTCAACGCTGGCACTCACGGTGTTGCGGCTGGCCTCGAGCGGCAAGCGGCCCTCGTCGCCGGTGATGCGGCGGATAGTTACGCCGGGCTTGTGGGTGCGGCGCATCAGCACCTCGTCGCCGGGTGCCTCAACGGCAAACCCTAGGATATCAAACCCACACACCACGTTGGCCACGGTGGCCGGAGCAAATACACGAACGGATGATTTCATAGCTAGCTATCGGGTACCCACATTGACTAAATCAGCAAAAACGCCGGCGGCTGTAACCTCGGCGCCGGCGCCAGGGCCTTTCACCACCAAGGGCCGCTCTTTGTAGCGTTCCGTGCTGAAGGAAATAATGTTATCGGAACCGGATAGCAGGTAGAACGGGTGCTGCTGATCCACCATTTCCAACGCGATTCGCACCTGCCCATCCTCCAACCGACCGATATAGCGCAGCACTTTGCCGCTGCTTGCGGCCTGCTGCTTCAGTTGCTCAAAGTAGCCTTGGTGCGCTTGCAGCTGTTTGTAGAAAGCCTCCACGCTGGGCGCCTCCAGGCAGGCGGTCGGCAGCATGGGCTCGATTACTACATCGTCGAGCTCGAGCGGGAAGCCAGCGTCGCGGGCCAGGATGAGCATTTTGCGCATGAAGTCCTTGCCGTTGAGGTCGTCGCGCGGGTCGGGCTCGGTGTAGCCGCGCTCCTGCGCCTCGCGCACTACTTCGTGGAAGGCGACTTCACCTCCGAAATGATTGAAAATAAAGGAAATGGTACCCGACAAAATGGCCTCGATGCGCAGCACCCGGTCGCCGGAGGTGCGCAGGTCTTTGAGGGTGCGGATGATGGGCAGCCCCGCTCCTACGTTGGTTTCGTAGTAGAAATCGGCGCCGTGCTGGCGGGCCGCCTCGTGCAGCAAGCGGTATTGTTGGTAGCTGCCCGAGTTGCCGAGCTTGTTGCAGGTAACCACGGCAATGCTGGCCTTCAGCACCTCTTCGTAGCAGGCTACCGGCTCCGGGCTGGCAGTGTTATCGACGAGCACGCAGTTGGGCAGGTTCAGGGCTTTCATGCGCTGAATGAAGCGCGGCAAATCAGCTGGCTCAGCCCCGCCGTTCAGGGTCGAGTGCCAGTCGTCGAGCCCGATACCGTTGGTGTCAATCACCATGCGGCTGGTGTTGCTGATACCGATAACGTTTACCTGCACGCCGTTTTGCTCGCGCAGCAGCTCGCGGTGGGCATGCAGCTGCCGAAACAGCTCGCTGCCGATGTTGCCGGTACCTAGGCAGAACACGTGCAGCGTTTTGGTAAGCTCCACGAAAAAGGCATCGTGCACGGCGTTCAGCGCCTTGGCCAAGTCGGCGCGGCTGATGATGACCGAGATGTTGTACTCCGACGAGCCCTGCGCAATGGCCCGCACGTTGATGCCGTTGCGACCTAGGGCCTGAAACAGCTTGCCTGCAATACCGGGCGTCTGCTTCATGTTTTCGCCCACAATGGCCAGCACGGCCAAATCGGGCTCGATGCTAGGCAGCTCCAGCTTTTTGGCCTGCAGCTCCAACTCAAACTCCTGCGCAATGAGCTGCTGGGCTAGCACAGCATCCTGGGGCTGCACCGCAAACGTGATGCTGTGCTCCGACGAAGCCTGCGTAATCAGCACTACGTTGATTTGCTCGCGGGCCAGCAGCGAAAACAGCCGCCCGCTAAAGCCCGCCTTGCCCACCATGCCGCTGCCCACCAGGTTGATAACGCTGATGTCGTTGATGGACGAAATGCCCTTGATGGGCAGCTCCGACGGCCGGCAGTCGTGGCGAATGGTGGTGCCGGCAAACCCTAGGTCGAAGGTGTTTTTGATGACGATGGGAATGCGGCGCAGAAAAGCCGGAATCATTGTAGGCGGGTAAATCACCTTGGCGCCGAAGTACGACAGCTCCATGGCCTCGGTGTACGACAGCTCGGGCAGCGAAAAAGCCTTTTTCACCATGCGCGGGTCGGCCGTCATCATGCCGTTCACGTCGGTCCAGATCTGAATTTCCGAGGCGTGCAGGGCCGCTCCCCAAATGGCGGCGGTGTAATCAGAGCCGCCTCTACCTAAGGTGGTGATGCGGCCGTGCTCGTTGCTGGCAATAAAGCCCGTTACAAACAAGAGCTTACCTGGGTGCTCGTGGCAAAAGCAGCGGATTAGCCGCTCGGTTAGTTCGATGTGCACCCGCGCCTGCCCAAAATGGCTGTCGGTTTTAATCAGCTCCGAAGCATCTACGAACACGGCCTCCGGGAAGCGCTGCGCGGCTATTTTACTTACCATGTAGGTAGAGCATCGCTCGCCGTAGCTTACCACCAGGTCGCGGGTTTGGGGCGTCAGCTCGCGCAGGCTCTGGATGCCCTGCAGCAAGTCTTCGAGTTCGTTGAGGTACAGCTTCAGCTTGGTAAGCACCGGGTTCTGCCGTTGCACCTCCAGCAACGACTTCACTACGCCAAAGTGCCGGCTTTCCAACTCCTGCAGGTGCTGGGCGGTGGGTTTACCTAGGGCGGCCTCTTCGGCAGCTTGCAGCAGCAGGTTGGTTATGCCGCTCATGGCCGAGAGCACCGTAACGGGTCGCTCGCCTGCTTCTACCTCGTGCTCCATGATATCGAGCAAGGTGCTGATGCTGGCTACCGAGCCAACGGAGGTGCCGCCAAACTTGAGAACTTTCATACCTAGAGCGCATAAAAAAGCGCCTTCCTGCGGCGGGCAGGAAGGCGCTGGTGTGGTGCTTTGGTGATGGTGTTACATCAGCATACCCCGACAGCCCCCCAGCCGAGCCGGGTGGTTGTTGTGGTAGTTGTGGTGCTGATGCTGAAGTACATAGTAGGTGCTTGTGCTTAGCCAAAGTAGCAGTCTATTGCGAAATGTGCAACTCAATTTTGGCTCGATGCAAAATTTACCTTTGAACTAACCCTCGCTCATTGCATAAAAGCAGACCGCAGTTGGAACTATTTTGCGGTGTAATTGAACCTCGGCAGTGGTTTTGGCAAGGAAGTTGGACAAGCAGCGCAACATCTACTCGCATCTATATTTAATTTCTACCCATGAAAGTTCTTGGATGGGCGGCCCTGCTGATGGGCGTTACTGCTATCAATGCACAAGCTCAAATTCCGGCCGGCACCGTACTCGTAGGCGGCAGCGTTGGTTACTCGCGCACCTCGGCCGAGGCCGAGCCTGTTACCCCGAACACTGCGGGCACCGAAAGCACAACGCGCAGCGTTTCCTTCCGCCCGCAGGTAGGCTACTTTATCAGCGACAACCTGGCCCTAGGTATCAGCGGCGCGCTGAACGCGGATAAGTACGAGGCCACCGAGCAAGATACCCGCCGTTACCTCGAGTACTCCGTTGGTCCGTTTGTGCGCTACTACAAAATGTTCGGCGAAAGCCAGTTTGGCCTGGTGGGTACCCTAGGTGCCGGCTACCGCGAAAATTGGGACAAGTATAAGTGGTACGATCCGCGCTTCAACTACCACGGCCGCGGCGGCTACGCCGAGTTTACGCCCAGCGTGGTGTACTTCCCGGTGTCTAAAGTGGGCATCGAGGCGTCGTTCGGCAATATTGGCTACTCGTACTTCCGCAACAAGCAAGAGCGGCCCTCCAACTCCCAGGTAGAGCGGCAGCAATACTCGAACAAGACGTTCGGGGCCAACCTTAGCCTGCGCAACTTTGCCTTAGGTGCCTCGCTGTACCTAGGCCGCTAAGAGCAGCACAACGGCGGTGCGGCTTACCTTAGCACCACCAGCATTTCCGACGGAGCGTCTTCGGGGAATTGTTCCACGAAGACGCTCTGCGTTTGGAGATTACGCTCCTTCAAGGCGTCCTTGAGGGCGGGATATAACTTGCCTGGCGCTAGCATAAAGCTGGCCTTTACTCGGGCACGCAGCACCCGCTGCCCGGCTGGCAATGCCCGGAATGAGTAGCCCACCGGCAGCTGCTGGCTGGTGGTATCGGGCACCACTAAGCCGATAAAGGCTTTTACCTCTTGCCCTTCCTTCTCGGGGTCGTTGTAGTAAATGTTGCCGAGCGTGCCTTTGAGCGTGCCGGCGCGGTACAGCTCGTTGGTTTGGCTGAACAGCTTGGCGAAATTCTGATCGGGAATGCCCTCGTAGTAGCGCCCGGCTAGGTAGATGGGCTGCGGCGTGGTGAGCTGCTCCACCTGCGGGGTAGCAAACCCACCTAGGTACGCATACACCGCTGCAAAGATCGACAGCAACACGCCGCCAATAATGAAAAACCAACGAGACATGTGGTAGCAAACAATTATCAGTGAGCAATGAACAACAAGCAGTTAGCAATGAGCACAGCCCCAAACCGGGCATTGCTCATTACTAATCGTTCATTGCTCATTGACTAAGTACTGCATTTGGTAGAGTTGGGCGTAGTAGCCACCGAGGCGCAGCAGCTCCTCGTGCTGCCCACTTTCCTTTATTTCGCCGCGGTCGAGCACAATGATGCGGTCGGCCTTTTGGATGGTGCTGAGGCGGTGGGCAATTACCAGCGAGGTGCGGCCCTGCATCAGCTTTTCGATGGCGTCTTGGATCATCTCCTCGGTTTCGGAGTCGACCGACGAGGTGGCTTCGTCCAGAATGATGATGCGCGGATCGTACACTAGGGCGCGCACAAAACTGATGAGCTGGCGCTGACCTACCGACAGTGTCGAACCGCGCTCCATCACCTTGTACTGCAGGCCGCCGGGCAGGCGCTCGATAAACTTATCGGCCCCCACGAGCCGGGCCGAAGCCCACACTTGCTCCTCCGTGATGCTTTGGTCGCCTAGGGTGATGTTGTCCTGAATGGTGCCGTTAAACAGGAACACATCCTGCAACACTACCGCAATGTGGCGGCGCAGGGCCTTCAGGTCGTATTCGCGCAGGTCGTGCCCATCCACGCAAATTTCGCCGCGCTGAATGTCGTAGAAGCGTGAGAGCAGGTTAATGATGCTGGTTTTGCCGGCGCCGGTAGCGCCCACGAAGGCAATGGTTTGCCCGGCTTTTACCTCGAAGTTAATATCCTTGAGTACCCACTCCGGCTCGTTGTAGGCAAACCACACATGGCGGAAATCCACCTCACCGCGCAGCGTAGCGGGCTGACGCGTGCCTTCGTTCGGAATAAATTCCTTGCTATCAAGCAGCTTCAGCAAACGTTCGGTGCTCACCAGGCCTAGCTGCAGCGTGTTGAAGCGGTCGGCAATTTGCCGGATAGGCCGGAAGAACAGCGAGTTATACATAATAAAGGCGATAAGTGCGCCTTTCGAAATGTTGCCCTCAATCTGGCCCTGCGCGGCGTACCACACCAGCAAGCCCACACCAATGGCACCTAGCACTTCGGCCACCGGGAAGTACACCGAGTAGTACAGCACCGAGCGGATGTTGGCGCGGGTGTGCTCCTGGTTCAGCTTCTCGAACTTGCGAAACTCGCGCTCCTCGTTGCCGAAAATCTGCACGATGCCCATACCCGTGAGGTGCTCCTGTACAAAGGCGTTGAGGTTGGCTACGGCCGTGCGCACCTCCTGAAAGGACTTCTTCACCTTCTCCTTGAACACGTAGGTGCTCAGCAGCAGCGGCGGAATTACCGACAGGCTCACCAAGGTCAGGCGCCAGTCGATGTAGAACATGAAGGCCATGATAAACACCAGCTGCAGGATGTCGCCAATCATGGCCGCCAAGCCTTCGCTGAACACGTCCGACAGGGTTTCTACGTCGGATATGTTGCGCGTTACCAGCACGCCAATGGGCGTGCGGTCGAAGAACTGCAGGCGCAGGTTGAGGATGTGCTGGTAGAGGTCGACGCGGATATCGCGCACGATGTACTGCCCCAGCCAGCCGCCGTAGTAGGTTTGGAGGTAGCTAACACCGGTGTGGGCCACGAGTATGCCTAGCAGCCACGCAAACATGCGGTTCAGCCCGGGCCAGTCGCCGTTGCTGATTTGCACATCCACCATCTGCTGAATGAGAAAGGGGCGCACCGTGCCCAGCACCGCCGTGGCAATGGTGAGGAAAATGAGCAGCGCGAAAATGCCGCGGTACGGTCGGATGTACACCAGCAGGCGGCTCAGCACTTGCCAGTCGAAGATATTGCCAGCTTTGGCGGATGTAGCAGTAGCAGCAGACTCCACGGGCAGCAGATTAAGTCGGACGAAGGATACGTAAGAGGCTAAACCGCCCAAACGCCCCGCAAGTTACACCCACCTAGGCGCAGGGTTGCTTACGCTTGCGCCGGATCGGGCGCATGCCCCAGGCCGGCGCGCCAATAATGCGGCCGCAGCTCCTCGTCGGTCACGAAAAACGGCTTTGCGGCAAGTTGATGATCAGCCAGCAGTACCTCGGGCGGGTACTCCACGTGGCTCAGGAATAAGCCCTGCGCCGGCGCCGCGCCGCTGGCCGCCACGCGCTGCTGGCTGTGCAGCACCTCGGCAAACTGCGCAGGCGTAAGGCGGCCGCGGCCCACATCGAGCAGGGTGCCCACCACCAGCCGCACCATACCGCGTACAAAACGGTTGGCCCGAATGCGAAACATGAGCCCGTGCGGTGTGGGGTGCCAGCCAGCCTCGTGCACCCAGCACACGTAGTGCGTTTCGGCGCCCTTGGTTTTCGAGAAGCTCGTGAAGTCGCGCTGACCTAGGAGGTACTGCGCGGCTTCGTTCATGGCATCCACGTTGGGTGCTTTGTCGAGCCACAGGGACTGGTCGCGCCGGAACGGGTCGCGACGCAGCACCACGTGGTACTCGTAGGAGCGCGCCACGGCCCCGTAGCGGGCGTGGGCATCGGGCTGCACCGGAGTGACAGCGTACACGCCGATATCGGGCGGCAAGGCGCGGTTGAGGCGGTACACCAGCTGCTCCGCGTTGAGGTGCGAGAGCAGTTCGGCATCGAAATGGGCTACCTGATGGCTGGCGTGCACGCCGGCATCGGTGCGGCCGCTACCTAGGCTATACACGGGCTGCCGCAGCACTTGCGAGAGGCAGCGGTCAAGCTCTTGCTGCACGCTCAGGGCGTTAGGCTGCATTTGCCAGCCGGCGTAGCGGGTACCGTCGTAAGCGAGTTCGAGAAAGTAGCGCACGCTTGGTAATTCTGAATTAAGGCTGCTGCACGCCCCAGCAATACCGGGCCGCAGCAACGGTTGCTGCTAACAACAGCTACCCACCTAGGGTGTTAACATCCTGACAAGCAGGCAAGCTTTCGGCACTTACGCCTCGCGCACCAGTGCATACAGCAAGCCATCTACGGTTTGGCCGTCTTTGGTAATGCTCTTACGCAGGCGCGCCTCCAGCTCGAATCCCGCTTTTTCGAGCACGCGACCCGAGGCGAGATTGTAATCGAAAACAGTGGCGTACAGCCGGCAGATGTCGAAGTTAGCCAAGGCGTAGTCCGACAGCACCTGAGCGGCAGCCGTGGCTATGCCGCGGCCCCAATACGGCCGTGCTAGCCAGTAGCCAATTTCAGCTTCGCGGCGGTTGATGTCGTCTTTGAACAACACGCTGATGCTGCCGGCGGCTTCGCCGTTCACCTCAATGCACAAGTGCAGGTCGGCGGCTCCTTCGGCTTGCACAAACCGCACGTACCACTCGGCATCAGCTAAGGAGTACGGGTGCGGAAACCGGTCGCGCAGGTTCAGCCAAATGCCGCGGTCATTGCCGTGGCGGGCCAAGGCGGGCGCATCGGCCGTTGCGAACGGACGCAAACGCGCCCCGGCCACCGGCAGCGGCAGCGTGGGCCGCAACAACTCGGTAGCTGGGGCGCTATGCATGTGGCAGTGCGTTAGAGCTTTTCGTAGATAACGGCAGCACCTTGGCCCACGCCTACGCACATGGTAGCCAAGCCGTAGCGTATGCCCTCGCGGCGCTGCATTTCGTGCAGCAAGGTAGCCGTGATGCGGGCACCCGAGGCACCTAGGGGGTGGCCGATGGCAATAGAGCCACCGTTCACGTTGATCTTGCTCGGGTCGAGGTCGAGGTCGCGGCAGCAGGCAATTACTTGGGCAGCAAAGGCCTCGTTTAGCTCAATCAGGTCGAGGTCGTTTACCGTGAGGCCAGCGCGCTGCAGCGCCTTTTGGGTAGCAGGCACCGGGCCAATGCCCATGATGGCTGGGTCGACACCAGCCACGGCGGTAGATACCACGCGGGCCAGCGGCTTCAGTCCCAAACGCTTTACCATCTCTTCGCTCACTACCATGGTGGCGGCAGCTCCGTCGTTGATGCCCGACGAGTTGCCGGCCGTAACGGTGCCATCAGTAGGGTTAAAGGCGGGCTTCAGCGTGGCCAATTTCTCCACCGAAGTCAGACGCGGGTGCTCGTCGGTGTCGAACATCACGGCCTCGGTTTTGGGCTGCGACACGAACACCGGCACGATTTCGCGGCGGAAGCGGCCCTTCTCGAACGCGCGCTGGTACTTGCGCTGCGAGTCAAAAGCCCACTGGTCCTGCTCTTCGCGGGTGATGCCGTACTTCTTGGCCACGTTCTCGGCGGTTTCGCCCATGGCGTACGGATGGTGCATCTTGGCCAGCTTCGGATTCACGAAGCGCCAACCCAGGGTAGTGTCGTGGGCGGTAAAGTCGCGGCCGAAAGCGGTTTCCGACTTAGCCATTACAAACGGCGCGCGGGTCATGCTCTCGGAACCACCGGCCAGGTACACGTCGCCGTCGCCCGAGCGCACGGCCCGGGTAGCGTCGATGATGCTTTGCAAGCCCGAGGCGCAAAGGCGGTTTACGGTTACACCACCCACGGTGGTGGGCAGGCCAGCCAACAGCGCGGCCATGCGGGCTACGTTGCGGTTGTCTTCGCCGGCTTGGTTAGCGGCGCCCATAATCACGTCTTCTACCGTTTTTGGGTCGATAGTATTGTTGCGGCGGAGCAGTTCGCGCAGTACTACAGCGGCCAAGTCGTCGGGGCGCACCGAGCTGAGCGCGCCACCAAATTTGCCAACGGGTGTACGTACCGCGTCGACGATATATGCTTCAGGCATTGGATAAATGCGGGTTAGCGGAGTCTTTTGGCTACTTTTGCCGGCCTAACAAAGCCGGATTTCGCACATAACCACAAAGATGATACAAAGAATCCAAAGCGTGTTTTTACTGCTGCTGGCCATCAGTATGGCTTGCGTGCTATTTCTGCCCATCTGGTCGAAAACCGATCCGCTCAGCAAGCAAACGCTGACCATGACGGCCACGCAGATTACCTCTACTAACCCGGCTCAGGCGCCCTTTGCTACCTACGCCATTGCCGCGCTAGCCGCCGCCTCGGTAGCCGTAGCGCTGTTCGAGATTTCGCAATACCGCAAACGCATGACGCAGCTGATGCTCGGCTCGCTCAACCTGATGCTGATTGCAGCTACCCTAGGTGCCAGCTTCTACTACTCCTCTATCGGCGAGCGGATGCTGAACGTGAAGATGCCCGGTGAGTTCGAAGCTGGCTTCTACCTACCTACGCTGGCGTTGCTGCTCAACCTGCTGGCCAACCGCTTTATCCGCCGCGACGAAAAGCTGGTGCGCTCAATGGACCGCCTGCGCTAGTCGGCCTGCTGCATACACTGCAAAACAAAAGCCCCGGAGCACGTGCTCCGGGGCTTTTGTTTGTGGGCACCTAGGTCCGCTTAACCTCGAGTAGTTTCCACGTACTGCTGCACCTCGCGCATGCTCAGGCTCGAGGTAAAAGCATCGGAAATGCGGTGGAAGTTTTGCCGATCCGTAACGTGCGAGTAAGCGTATTTGGCCAGTTCTAGTTTGTGGCTGTCGAAGCTGATGCCACCCAGCAAGCGCCGCAGGTCGTCGGCGCGAATGTCGCTTTCGGCTAAGGTTTGCTTAGCGAGTTGCACCCGCTCCTCATCGAACGAGCGCGCCTGCAAAGCTTTCAACAACTGATCTACATCCTGCGCACCAAGCAAGTGCCGGTTGCCAGCATTGTAGCCGCCACCTAGGTTGCTGCCCACGGCATACTCATCTACAAACCGCTGCAGTTCGCTTACGCTCGAGCGGAACGAAAACTGGTTGTAGATCTGGTAGAAGTTATGCCGGTCGGTGAGGCGCGGGTAAGCGTACTTCGCCAGCTTCACCTTGCCCTCGTCGAAGCCAAAGCCGCTGAGCAGCTGCTTCAGGTCGTCGGTGCGCAGGTTGCTTTCGGCAATGGCCTGCTTGGCTAGCTGCACCTTTTCGTCGTCGAACGAGCGGGCCCGGATGGCGCGCAGCAGCTCGTCGGCTTCCTGCGGGGTCATCAGGTGGCGGTAGTTATTGCCGTAGCCCCCATTGTTATACCCGCCGTTGCCGTAGCCGCCGGGCACCGGCTCGTACGGGTCGCGGCCGTAGCCACCGTTGTTGCTGTAGCCATCGTCGTCGCGGCCGTACCAATCGTCGCGGTTGCCGGGCGCGGGCCAGCCGTTGGGGCCGCCGTAGGGCGTAGGCTCGCACTGGTAGCCGTACTCGTAAGCCGGCTGCGGACCACGGCCCGGGCCACCCGCCCAACCGGGCTGTGGTACTTCATCGAAGCGTTGCAGCACAGGCGGGTAGCCGCGGCGCGTAACTAGCACAAAGCGGGTTTCGCGGCCGGGCAGCAGCTGCACTCGGGTGCGGTAGTTGAGCACGCCGCCGTTGGCCGGCACCTGGAACTCGGCCCAGTGGTAACCCGGCGCGAGGCGCACAAAGCGCACCTGGGTAAGGCCGTAGCGGCCGCCAATGCGGTTGCCATCGAGGCGCAACCGGAAAGGCAATCCGCGCTCAGAGCGCACGGCCATGCCCGCCGGAATGGCCAGCGCTACCTGGGCCAGCAACAGCAGGCTCAGGCACAGGAGTAGGGTTCGTTTCATAGCTGAGAGAGGCAGTGGCAGCCGAAACCGGAGCGGTATCGGCTACAAAGCGCTAAGCCAACTTCTGTGCCAATTCGGCGGCTTGCGGCTCACATCATCATGTGCTGTCGGGCTTTTGCACGCGCGCTTCACCTAGGGCCGCAAAAAAGCCCCCGGCCGGTGGGCTCGAGGGCTTCTGATACGTAGCTAAACCAGTGGCTTAGCGAGCGTTAATCTTGGTAACCTTAAACTCGGTGCGGCGGTTGCGCTGGTGCTCGGCTTCGGTTTTGGCCGTGCGGATAACCGGCCGGGTTTCGCCGTAGCCACGGGCTGTAATGCGCGATTTATCAATGCCTTTCGAGATGATGTAGTCGACGGCCGATTGTGCCCGGCGCTGCGACAAATCTTGGTTAAAGGCATCTTTACCACGAGCGTCGGTGTGCGAGCTTAGCTCAATGGTAATGTCGGGGTTGTCCTGCAACGTTTCCACCAGCTTATCCAGCTCCACGGCGGCATCTGGCCGTATGTTGGCCTTGTTGTAGTCGTAGAAAATATTCTCGACCACGATGGCCTTGTTCACCACGATCTTGTTGAGCGTGAGCGTCACCGGAATGCTGATGTCGTTCATCTCGTTGGGCAGCTGATCCTGCGGCGGCACCTTACCCACGGTGGTCACGCTCTGGCGAGCCGTGAAGTAGCCAGGTCGGTCGGCTATCAGCGAGTAGGTAGCCGAGGTATCAAGCTTGGCCTTAAAGGTACCGTCGGGCCCAACCTGCACTTCTTGCTTTTGGCCGCGGTTACCGGTGATAGTAACCGATTCGTTGGCGAGCGGAGTTGTGGCGCCGGTTTTGGTGTCCAGCTCCTGCACCTTGCCCTCCACGTAGAAGGTCACTAGCTTCAGCGGCTTTTTGCGGAAGAAGTACAGGTCGTCGGAACCTTTACCGCCCGCGCGGTTTGAGGCAAACACGCCTACATCCTTGCCAGTGAGGTAGGGCGCAAAGTCGTCGCCGGTGCTGTTGATAGGCCCGCCTAGGTTCGTCACCTTGCCGTTTTTTTCTACCCGAAACAGATCGAGCTTGCCCAAGCCTGGGTGCCCGTCGGAGGAGAAGTACAAAGTGCCATCGGGCGCTACGGCCGGGAAGTTCTCGTTGCCGGGCGTGTTGATTTGCTCGCCTAGGTTTTCAGGCGTCGAGAAGCGGTTGTTGGCTCCTAAGGTCGCTTTGTAAATGTCGTTGCCGCCCTGCCCGCCGGGGCGCGACGAGGCGAAGTACAGCGTTTGGCCATCGGGCGAGAGTACCGGCGCAAAGTCGTCGGCGCGGCTGTTGTTGATGCCGCGGATGATTTCGGGCTCCGTCCAGGCTCCGCCGCGGAAGTATGAGGCATACAAGTCAACGCTTAGGTAGCCTTTCTTGGAGCCGTCGTTCGAGCGGGCGAAAACCATCATCTTGCCATCGGGCGAGAACGTGGGCGAGGCCTCGTGCGTGCCGGGCTTGTTGAACAGGGGCTTGCCCGAATCCTTGGCCGCATCGGTGCCGGCAGCGGCAGCGCCTTTGGCTACCGTCTCGAATGGCACCACGGTGCCGCCCGTCATCTTCTCCACGTCATCAAACTTGATGGCGTACAGGTCGTTGAATCCTTCACCGTTGCCTAGGTACTTTTTGCCGTCGCGGCCCGAGGCAAAGATCAGCTCCTTGGTATCGGGCTTGATGGTGGCGCTAAACTCAGCCGAAGGCGTATTGATCTGTTCCAGCGGCAGCACCTCGCTGTTGCTGCGCATCGCCACCAGTTGCGACACGGCCTGCGCGTTCTGCACTTCCAGCTCGGCGCGGGGTATTAGGTTGCGGTTGGTGCCGCTTTCGGCATACTGCTTAAAGCGCGCGGCGGCCTCATCGTACTTGCCATTGGCTTTCATGGCCAAGGCGTGATAAAAAGGTGCGTCGGCATTCTTCAGCCCCCCATCGATAGCAGCTTTGTAATAGTCTTCGGCCTGCTCAATGCGGTTCGAGAGACGGTAAGCTTCCGCTATTTTGTAGTTGGCCATGGCTACGTCTTTGCCGCGGGCTACATCAGCCTTGTACAGCTGAATGGCGGTTTCGTACTCGCCGCGCGAAAAACGTTTTTCGGCTTTGCTCACGTTGCCCGAGGCGGCGCAACCGCCAAGCAGGGCAACCGAACCGGCCGCAGCACAGACAACTAACAGGTTCCTCATGGGTCAGAAGGAAAGGTGGGGTGTCGTTGGGAGGGCTGCGGCCCTAGGTGCGGAGCCGCTTTCAACCCAACTTGGGCTAACAATAATACTAAGTTTACGAAGCAATCGGCCGCCGCGCAGCTTTTTCTAGGAAGCGCTGAAATACCGCGCCAGCCAAGTAGCCGAAGCGGGTGCGGGCCACCCTGCCTCTAACGCACCGCGTTGGCTTATGGTGTTGTCGAAGTACAAAGAATTCGGCTGCAGCGCGCCGTCGGCCACGGCTTGCTTCAGGTCGCGGCGGTTAAAGAGCT
Organism: Solirubrum puertoriconensis; assembly: GCF_001483135.1. Lineage (GTDB taxonomy): Bacteria > Bacteroidota > Bacteroidia > Cytophagales > Hymenobacteraceae > Solirubrum > Solirubrum puertoriconensis. The sequence continues at coordinate 261,196 of NZ_LNAL01000008.1, read as the reverse complement.
GTACCTGCCCATCGGGGTCCAGAAAAGCTAGCTGCTCCTTGGCTAGCAACTGCACACCTAAGGCGGCCTCCAGCTCGCGCACAAAGCGCACCGAGGAGTCGATGGAGCAGCCGCTGGCATCGGCCACGGCTTCGTCGAGGCCGATTACCAAAAACTGGCGGTGCCGGAACTCGGCCGAGGCGCGCAACTCGCGGCCGTGGCTCGTCCAGGCTTCCGAAAATTGCTGCAGCGCGGGCTGCACGGCCGCTAATTGGGCCTCGGTAAGGGGGCGGCTGGCCTGGTAAATCCAGATGCGCGCCGTAGCGGGGAGTTCGTGAAAAGGAACGAACATAGCAGACAAGAAAGATCAGTGCCGCGGCTTTGGCGAACAGCTTATGCCCGCCCCTAGGTGCCTGCAGCTTGCTAAACAAAAACCCGCGCCCCGGAGCAAAGTTCCAGCGGCGCGGGCCTCAAGTTAGGCAGGTTTTGCTGCCGCAGTAATTAGGCGTTCAGACCTTCGGCCGAGGCCACGAGTTCGGCCAGGTCGAATACCTGCACCGAGCTTTCGCGCTCTTTGTTTTTCACGCCGTCGCTCATCATCGTCATGCAGAAGGGGCAGCCCACCGCAATAATGCCGTTGCCATTGCCCTTCGAAGGCGTAGCGCCTTCGTTGCCGCTCTCCACGCCGTAGAGGTTTTCGAGCGCCGCCGCGTTGCCATCGAGCGTAGCCAAAGCCTCTTCGGTGCGCTCAATGTTGATGTCCTTTTTACCGGGCTCGGGCTCTTTCCACATTTGGGCACCGCCGGCACCGCAGCACAAGCCGTTGGCTTTGCTGCGCTTCATCTCCACGAGGTCGGCATCCAAAGCGGCCAGCACTTCGCGCGGGGCTTCGTAGATGTCATTGGCGCGGCCTAGGTAGCAGGAGTCGTGGAAGGTGATGCGACGCCCCTTGAACGACTCACCGCCCTGCACTTTCACGCGGCCATCGTTGATGAGCTGCTGCAGGAAGGTGCTGTGGTGAATCACCTCATAGTTGCCACCCAGAGCAGGGTATTCGTTCTTGATGGTGTTGAAGCAGTGCGGGCAGGCTGTCACAATCGTCTTGATGCCGTAGCCATCTAACGTAGTGATGTTTTGCATGGCCTGCATCTGAAACAGGAACTCGTTGCCGGCGCGCTTGGCGGGGTCGCCGGTGCAGCTTTCTTCCATGCCCAGCACGGCATACTTCACGCCTACGTGCTCCAGAATGCGCACGAAGGCACGGGTTACGCGCTTGTACCGGTCATCGAAGGCGCCGGCGCAGCCCACCCAAAACAGCACTTCGGGCTGCTCGCCGCGGGCCGCCAGATCGGCCATCAGCGGTACGTTTACTTGACGTTTGGCTACTTGCTCAGCCATATTATCGGTTGACGGTTGTCAGTTACTTTTGTATGATTGTTAGGCCGTAGCCACGCTTTGCTTCTCGGCTACGTACAGTTCGTCGGCCCAGTTAAAGCGGTCGGAAGGTGAGAAGGCCCATGGCGCCCCGTTGTTCTCGATGTTGCTGAACATCACGTTCAGCGAGTGCGGCGCAGCCGACTCTTCAAGCACCAGGTAGCGGCGCATCTCGATGATGCTATCGAGCGGGTTGATGTTTACGGGGCATGCCTCTACGCAGGCATTGCAGGTGGTGCAAGCCCACAGCTCTTCGGGCGTTACTTTGCCGCGTACCAGCGAGCCATCTTCGCTCTCGGCGCCAATTTCTCCGTTGTACTTGTTTGGCTTAAAGATCAGCGGCGACTCGTACTTCTCCTCAATCCGGTCGCGCGTGTCCATGATGATCTTGCGCGGCGACAGGAGCTTGCCCGTGATGTTGGCCGGGCACACCGAGGTGCAGCGGCCGCACTCGGTGCAGGAGTAGGCGTTCAGCAGGTTCAGCCACGAGAGGTCGTCGGCATCTTTCGCCCCAAAGCGCTGCACCACGGGGTTGCCGTCGGCATCCACGGGGCCGGCAGGCACCTGGTAGCTTGGGTCCATCATGGCCTTTACCTCGTGCGTGATGCTGTCTACGTTCGAGAACTGACCTTGCGGTACCAAACGCGTGTAGTACACGTTCGGGAAAGCCATGATGATGTGGAAGTGCTTCGACGACGGCAGGTAGTTCAGGAAGGCCAGAATACCCAGGATGTGCAGCCACCAGCCCACGCGCTCCAGCACGTGCAGCGCGCCTGCGTTTTCGGGAAACAAGCCCACTAGCAACGAGCTGATGGGGAACGAGCCGGGCAGGTCTACGCCCTCGAGCTGGTGCAGCTTCAGGTCGGCGGTGTTCATGGTAAATAGCGCCGCCATCAGGATTACCTCCACGTACAGAATCACGTTGGCATCGAGGCGCGGCCAAGCCCGCATTTCAACTCCCGTAAAGCGACGTACCGGTTGGCTGCGGTTGCGGCGCCACCACAGGGCCACCACCGTCGCAATCACCAAGGCACCTAGGATTTCGTTGGTAGCCATCAGCACGTCGTACACGGGACCCATAAAGCTGAGCGCACGGTGCGTACCGAAAATACCATCGATCATGATTTCGATAACCTCGATGTTGATCACGAGGAAACCGACGTAAACCACCAAGTGTAGCAAAGCCGGCGTGATGCGCTTGAACATCTTTTGCTGGCCGAAAGCGACGAGCAATGTCTTGTTGATACGCTCACTGATCGGACCGCCCATTACACGATCCTTGCCCTTGAGAATATTGGCGCGAATCTTTCGCACCTGCCACGCGAAGAGCCCTATCCCGAGAGCTGCGACGAGCAGAAAGAGAATTTGTTGTACCACGGTCGGAGGGGAATGGTGGGTCGGCAAGATAGTATGCATGCCGATTACTTTTGCTACGTGAGCAAAAGTAATCCGTTTCGCTGCAAAGATTTTTTTTAGCCGAATGCTTGCGTTGTAAAAACTGCTGAGTAGTTTTGCGCTCCATTCAGCCACCAAGGCAACTGGTGATGTAGCTCAGCTGGTAGAGCAAAGGACTGAAAATCCTTGTGTCGGCGGTTCGATTCCGTCCATCACCACAACTTAAACCGCACTAGCTAACCGCTGGTGCGGTTTTTTGTTTTGTTTCGGTTTTAGCGTCCGCAGCCGTTCCGGCGCGTGGCATCTACGGCGGGTAGGTACCCTAGGCGGGCACCGCGCCGAAAAAACTCGCACGCCGCCCCTTTGCGTTCTTGCTTTTGCGCCACCCGGCCTAGCAGAAAATAGATCTGCCCGTTGTTAGGCTTCATTAGCAACACTTGCTGGTAATCGGCAAGAGCGGCTGGGTAATCCCCAAGCTTGAAATACGCTAAGCCCCGGTAAGTAAGCCACTTCACCGAAGGAGAATGTTGGCTAGCGCGCTGCCGCAAACCAATGCTGAAGTCGCGGGCGGCAGCTATAAACCGGCGCTGCTCAAACAACGACACCTCTCCCCTTGCCAGCCATGCACCCGTTAGTGCAGTATCGAGCGCCAAGGCGCGGCTGAAGTTATGCACCGCCGCTTTGTGCTTGCCCAATTGCGTCTCGCATTGCCCAATGCGATACAGCAGCTCGGCCGCAAGCAATTTGTTGTCGGTTTCGCGCAGCGCAGCTTTGTAGTTGGTATTAGCAGCCGCGTAGTTGCGGTAGATCAATTGCTCGATCTCGCCCCTGCGGCGCAAGGCTCCCACGTGCCCCGGTTGTACCTCCAGTGTTTCGCTCATGAACCCGTGCGCCGTGCCCCAACGGCGCCGGGCGTAAGCCTTCAGGCCATCTTGGTAGTTGGTGCTGGCTGCCACACGCTCCATCACAAACTTGACACCTAGGGCAAACAACGCAACACCTAGCAAAAGACCAATTACCAGTATGTAATCCTTGCGGGTGAAGCGCGCTTTCTGGCGGCGTACGTAGTGCCGCTCCGCCGACGAAGCCGGCCTCCGCGTGCGCAACGGCTGGGGCGGCGGCATGGGTACGCCGTACACGTGCTGAGCCTGCGGCCGAAATGCCTGCGTGCGCTGGGCCTCATCGGCTCGTAGTTTGGCCAGGTGCAGCTGGTGGTCGTAACTGGCGCGGCGGGCTTGGTCGGAGAGCACCTTGTAGGCAGCCACAACAGCTTTAAAATGCTCCTCGTGCAGCTTACTACCCCCGTTGCGGTCGGGGTGGTAACGCAGGGCCAGTTGCTTGTAGGCCTGCTTAATGTCGGCCAGCGTGGCCGTGGGCGCAATGCCCAGCACCTGGTAGAGAGTTTGGCTCACGATGGCAGACGTAGGGTTATGGTAAAAATACGGCGAAGTTCAGACGCGCAACGGCCTTTTCCGTAGATACCCTCGACCTGCAGAACGATGACCTAGGGGTTGGAGTTCGGCCGGGCTATCTACTTTCCGCTTCTTCTCGATCCAAACCACTCACCTAAACAAACCTCGCCGCTGCATGGCTACCGACGACGACAAAACGCCCCGCAACGATTCGCTGATGGGTAACCTAATGGGCTACATCGACACGCGCATAGATTTGGTGCGCTTGGAGGTGCAAGAAAAAGTCAAGACGGCATTTGTCGGTACGGCCCAAGGCGTAACCTTAGGATTGCTCGGACTGCTCTTTTTGGTATTCTTGAGCATCTTCGCGGGCCTGGCGCTCAACGATGCTCTCGACAGCCCATTTTGGGGCTTCGGCATCGTGGCCGGTTTTTATTTGCTGCTGCTCATCATCTTCTTGGTGGGCGTAGGCAAGAAACTGTACCAAGGCCTGGCCGATAAAATGCTGAGCAACACCATTTATAAATCGGACAAGCGCCAATAAACCACCAACCGTTTTAGCGCGATGAGCGAATTGCACAACCCGCTGTTCGACGACGAACGTGAATTTCTGGAACGCCAGAAGCTGGAGTACGAACGTGCTCTGCTCGGCGATGTAGACCATATCAAGGAGCGCACTACCCAAGTAGGCAAGTACGTTGCCATTGGCGCTGCCCTGCTGGGCGGCGTTTGGCTCGTGAGCAAAGTACTGGGTGGTCGCGACGACGATGAGGAAACCGAAAATCGTCGCCGGCGCAAAAAGCTAAAAACCAAAAAAGGCAAAAGCAGCCGCCGCAAGGCTCAGCTAGTAGCCCACTCCGACGATTACCATTTTGGCTCGGGCATTAGCCCCCGCGCCCAATTGGCGCCGCCGGTGTACCACGCCACGGCTGCTTCCGATGCCGACCCGTTTCCGGCGTTCGATACCACTGAGCCTTACTCAGCATCGGTACCGGCTGTAGCTTCGGGTTATCAGTCGCAGTACCGGGGCGGTTACCGCCCACAGCCCGAGCCCGAGCAAGGCTCTATGGTTTGGGATACGTTGCGAGCGTTGGCGGCCTCGGATACCGGCAAAATGCTTATCGGCCAGGTTTCGGGCGTACTCATTGCGATGCTCACCCGCAAGGTGAACGAGTGGATGGAAATGAACAAAAATTCGGACCTTGCAGCTTCGGCCACTGAGCCCGAAACCAAGGACATCGACTTTGTCATCCACCACGACGACGCGCATGCGCCTGAGCCCACTGCATGATGCCCTGCGCCACCGCTGCTCCCGCGGCCAGAAATCCCTGGCCGTGCTGCTCGACCCCGACGACCTCGACGAGGCCGGCACGCGGCGCATTCTGGCGCTAAGCAACACACATTCCGTTGATTACTTCTTCGTAGGGGGCAGTCTGGTGACTTCGCAGCACCAGACTGCCCTTATTCGCTTGCTAAAAACCCACTCGCAAGTGCCGGTGGTATTGTTTCCTAGCAACAGCCTACACATCGATGCGCAGGCCGATGCCATTTTGCTGCTATCGCTGATTTCGGGCCGCAACCCCGATTTTCTGATTGGCCAGCATGTGGTAGCCGCGCCCTTGCTGCGGGCCAGTCAGCTCGAAATCCTGCCCACGGGTTACATGCTCGTCGACTCAGGCCGTCAAACTACGGCCAGCTACATGAGCGGTACCACGCCCCTGCCCCACGATAAGCCCACCATTGCAGCTTGTACAGCCATGGCAGGCGAGCAATTGGGCCTAGGTCTGATGTACCTCGATGGCGGCAGTGGAGCCATGCACCCTGTGTCGCCGGCCATGATCCGGGCTGTACGCCAAGCCGTGGAGTTGCCAATTATCGTGGGCGGCGGCATCAACACGGCCGAAAAGGCCCACGCTGCGCTAACGTCAGGTGCCGATGTCATTGTAATTGGCAACCAGATCGAGAAGGAACCCGAATTCCTGGGCGAAGTATCGCGTGTGGTGCACACTTTCAACGAAGTACTCAACGCCACACTGAACTAGCTGTACTTCTCTCTAAAACAGCGGAGCCTGCTGCACCATCGTGCAGCAGGCTCCGCTGTTTCAAACACAGCCCTGGGTTAGATATTCATGGCCGACTCACGACGGCGCATCTTACCAGCCGGAATGCCGAACATCATCTTGAAGCGGCGGCAGAAATAAGCGGTGTCTTTGTAACCAACCTCTTTGCCGATGTCACGGATGCTCTTTTTGGTGGTACGCAGCAGAAACACGGCGCGCTCCATACGCTGGTATTCGATGTAGTCCTGCGGGTTAATGCCCGTCAGCATCTTGAAGTACTGCCCTACATAATCTTCCGACACGTTGGCCACACCCGATAGCACCTTGTTCGACAAGTCGCCGCCTAGGTTCTCCTTGATGTAGTTGAACAGGTCGATCAGGCGCGGATCCTTAAAGTACGTGCTGTTCGTGGCCAATTGCTCCACAAACATCTTATTCTTCAGGATATAGCGAATGATTTCAACAACGATGTTTTCCGTGTAGATCGAAATCAGACGCTCGCGGCCCGGCAGCTCTTGCAGGCTTTCCTCTACCACCTTAATCACTAGGTTGGCAAGCTTGGAGTTGCCGCTGATCAGGAACGCCGGCACGTCGAGCGACGCGAAGAAGTTTACCGAATCAAACACCTTCGCCTCGAACGAAACGAACGAGTGGCTTTCCTCCGCGTCCGAGATAAGATCGAGGTCGACGTTGGAATGGAAGAATTTGTCCTTGTTGCTGATCAGGTCGTCGTTGGTGATGGTTTTGCCACCTGCCTCGCCGTAGCTCACCCGGGTAGCCCGACCGCCCGGAATAAACAGCATGTCGCCTTCCTCCACCACGATATCTTCATCGCCAAACGAGACGCGGCCCTTGTGCAGCAGGATGAGGTTGTTACCTACATCGTAGTAATTACGCACGGTGAAGGGCTGCTGCAGCACCAAGTTCTTGGCCTTGATGTAGCGCACACCGAGCGATTCTATGACTTTATTATAATCTTCCATATTCGGGCGCAGGAGTGGTTGGCTGACTACCAGCGGACTACGGCATCGCCGCTGTTTAGACAATGCAAAATAAGATATAAAAATTCACAAAAACGAAAACCCAGCCAGAAATTTGGCTGGGTTTTGTGCAAGGATTCTGACTTTAAGGCAATTCCGAATTTACTTCAGGATTTCCCGCGAGATTACAATTTTCTGAATCTCAGAAGTTCCCTCGTAAATCTGGGTGATTTTAGCGTCGCGCATCAGGCGTTCAACGTGGAATTCTTTCACGAATCCGTAGCCGCCGTGCACCTGTACGGCCTCCACCGAAGTTTCCATGGCAACCTTCGAAGCGAAGAGCTTGGCCATAGCGCCCGACTTGGCGTAGTCGAGGTGGGCATCCTTGTCGTGCGCAGCCTGCAAGCACAGCAAACGGGCGGCGTCGATGTTGGTAGCCATATCGGCCAACTTAAACTGAATGGCTTGGTGCTGCGAAATCGGCACACCAAACGCTTTGCGCTCCTTCGAGTACTTCAGGGCCAACTCGTACGAACCCGAAGCAATACCTAGGGCTTGCGCAGCAATGCCGATGCGGCCGCCGGCCAGCACCTGCATTGCGAACTTGAAGCCGAAGCCGTCTTCGCCGATGCGGTTTTCCTTGGGCACCTTCACGTCGGTGAACATGAGCGAGTGCGTATCAGAACCGCGGATGCCCAGCTTATTTTCTTTCGGACCCACTACAAAGCCCGGCGTATCGCGCTCCACAATCAGGGCGTTGATGCCGCGGTGCCGCAATTCGGGGTTGGTTTGGGCAATTACGAGGTATACCGAAGCCGACGAGCCGTTGGTAATCCAGTTCTTGGTGCCGTTCAGCAAGTAATGGTCGCCCATGTCAACGGCGGTGGTGCGCTGCATGGTAGCATCGGAACCGGCTTCGGGCTCCGAAAGGCAGAAGGCGCCGATGATTTCGCCGGTGGCCAGCTTGGTCAGGTACTTCTGCTTTTGCTCTTCGGTGCCGTACTTCTCGAGGCCCCAGCACACCAACGAGTTGTTTACCGACATGATAACCGAACACGAAGCATCAACCTTGGAAATTTCTTCCATGGCTAGTACGTACGACACGGTATCCATGCCGCCGCCGCCGTACTCGGGGCTCACCATCATACCCAAGAAGCCCAGCTCGCCCATCTTCTTGACTTGCTCGGCAGGGAATTTCTGGTGTTCGTCGCGCTCGATCACGCCGGCCCACAGTTCATTTTGGGCAAATTCGCGAGCCGCGGCTTGCACGGCGAGTTGTTCTTCGGTGAGCTGAAAGTTCATGTGGGAATGGGTAAAGAGGCTTGGCACCTATCGGTAAACGATAAGGCGCCGCGAAATTACAAGCTGGTCAGTGGTTATCAACCTATAAGCAGCATTAAACGCACCAATGCGCACGCTAAGTTATAGGCTGCATGCATAACACGCCTAACAGTTGTTAGGTTTAGCTTCTCCTCAACTCGTCCTGCACCTAACCACAAAAACAAAGCGCCCGCAGTTGCGGGCGCTTGTATCGGGTTTGAGAGCCTGCAATAGCATTAGTTGCGACGGCTGCTGCCCATGAAGATGCTTACGTAGTAAAGTAGCGTTGCCAGCGAGCTAATAGCCGCTACCACGTACGTCATGGCGGCCCACCACAGTGCATCCTTGGCTAAGGCGTGTTCTTGCGTGGTAACAATACCACGCTTGTCAATCCAGGCCAGCGCCCGGCGCGAAGCATCAAACTCAACGGGCAGCGTGATGAAGCTGAACAGCGTGGTAAGCGCAAACAGAGTAATACCAATGCCCAGCGGAATCAGTGTGGTTTGCACCATGAAGATGCCCGCAATCAGAATGAAAGGCATGAAGCGCGACACGGCGCTGAGCGCCGGCACCATAGCCGAGCGGAACTGCAGCATGTTGTAGGCCGTGGCGTGCTGCACAGCGTGGCCGCACTCGTGGGCAGCTACGGCGGCGGCAGCGGCCGAGCGACCGTCGTACACCTCTTCGCTAAGGTTCACGGTTTTGTCGGCCGGGTTGTAGTGGTCGGTGAGGCGGCCCGAGGTCGAAATCACGCGCACGTCGTGAATGTTGTTGTCGGCCAGCATCAGCTCGGCTATCTGCTTGCCCGACAACCCCGATTGCAGCCCGATATGCGAGTACTTGGTGAACTTGCTGCGGAGGCGCCACTGAATACCCATGCTCACAACCATGAGCAGGATCATCAGCATATAAAAAGCGTTAGGACTCATAGGTCTGGAGTAAGTAAGGCGTGTGAATATTGGGAGCTTGGTGCCCAGCAACTCGCAGCCCAACTGGCTCCGAGCCTGCTAAATATCCATACTCCCCTCGGCCTGGCGCATGCGCTCCACTATGCGGGTTGTGCTGTAGCCAGGCACTAGAGGTACGGTTAGCACCTGCCCCCCGTTACTTAACACAAACTCGTGGCCTACGATTCCGCTGATGGCGTAGTCGTCGCCCTTCACGAGCACATCGGGCCGCACGAGGTGAATAAGCTCCAGCGGGGTAGGTTCGCCGAATAGCACCACGGCATCCACAAACAAAAGAGAGGCCAGCACGCGCGCGCGTGACATTTCGTCTTGCAGCGGCCGGCCAGGTTTGAGGCAGCTTACCGAAGCATCGGTATTGAGGCCCACAACCATCACGTCGCCCAAAGCCCGGGCTTGCTCAAGGTAGTCGACGTGCCCTAGGTGCAGCAAATCGAAGCATCCGTTGGTGAAAACGATGCGCTTGCCTTGTTGGCGCCAAGCATCCAGAACAGCAGGCAGCTGCTCGCGGGTCAGGATTTTATCTTTCGTCGGCATGAATTACAGACAGTTCGGCAGGCTCGACCGCACCTACACGGGCTTTACGGCCGGCTTGCATCATGCTAGCCACAAAGCTGATGCCGCCCATCAGCACCACCAGCAAAGTTTGGGCTCCGTGCACCACCAAGGCGTAGGCGATGCCTGCCTCCGGCGAAACCCCGAATACAATAAGGATGCTTTGCACCAGCAAGTGGAAGGTGCCGATGCCGCCCGACACTGGCGCGGCCATGCCGAAGGCACCAAACGTAAGCACCGCCAAGCCGGCCCGCACGCCTAGGTTGTAGGTTTCGGGAAACGCGAAGAAGGCCAGGTAATCCATCAGGAAGTACACCAGCCAAGTGAAAAAGGTATGCAGCAGAAACATGCCTTTGTTCTCGAGCTTTCGGATGCTGAACACCCCCTCTAGCAGCCCGCGTACAAACTTGATGATCCGATTAAAAAAGCGGTTTTCGCTAAGGCGTTCGAGGTTACGCCACAGCGCGTAAGCAGCAATCAGCATCAACACCCCAGCAATAACGGCTGCCCATAACAAGGGCGTGCGGTTGCGGGCCATGGCATCGTACTGGGCTTGCCCACCTAGGAGCTTATCCACCACGAAAGCCCAGAACTTGTGAAAGTCGAGCAACAACGTGGCCCCCAGCAATCCAAACAGCACTACCACATCGATAACGCGCTCCGTAATTACCGTGCCCACCGCTACATGCACGGGCACACCGCTCGTGCGGCGCAGCACCGAGCAGCGGATAACCTCGCCCATACGGGGCAATACCATATTGGCCAAGTAGCCCACCATCATGGCGTGGTATACTTGCCAAAACGAAGCCCGGTAATTAGCCGCATCCAGCTGCATTTTCCACCGGTAGCTTCGGCTTAGGTAGCCCAGCGCCGACAAAAGCATCGTTATGCCCAGCCAAGTGTAGTCAGCCTCGAGCATATAGCGGCCGATACGGCTCAAATCTTGGCCCCGAACGGCGTAAACCATGAGCGCTGCCGAGAAGGCCAGCAGCAAAGCGTATTTCAGAATATCAAGTACCCGCTTCACGTGTTCTGCTAGGGTAAGATTTACCAGGACGAAGCACTAAAAACAAAGCCAGCAGCAGAGCTACTGGCTTCGAACGCTCAGCAATATGGTTAGACGAGCCGATTGTGCTGATCGGGGAACACCAAAGTGGGCTTGTGTTCGCGCGCTACAGCAAAATCAATCAGGCAGTAGGAGAAGATAATCACGATGTCGCCAACGGCTACGCGCCGAGCCGCCGGCCCGTTTAGGCACACCATGCCCGAACCTCGCTCGCCCTTGATGGTATAAGTCTCGAACCGCTCGCCGTTGTTGACGTTCACCACCGTCACCTTCTCGTTTTCGATCATATTGGCCGCATCCAGCAGGTCTTCATCAATGGTGATGCTGCCTACATAGTGTAGCTCGGCCTGCGTGACTTTGGCGCGGTGAATCTTAGATTTTAAAACCTCAATGTGCATGGGTACGCGGTGCGGGTAATAGGGCGGCAAAGATACGCAAATAAGACCCGCTCCGATGCTGACGGTAATCCTAGGTTAGCGAGAGTACTACGTTGTCAATCAGGCGCACGCCGCCAAGCCATGCCGCTACGCAAATTACCGCTTCCTGCCCTACTGCTGCATTCGCCGGCAAAGGCTGCAACGAACGGGCATCGGCTACCTCCAAGTATTCTACCTCGATTTCAGAATGGGCACCTAGTAGCTCAAGAGCCGCTTGCTGAGCTTCGGCTGGCTGTTTGGTTTGCTGAAGGCATTCTACGGCGAGTTGCAACGCTTCGTAGAGGCGAGGCGCAACCGCACGAGCTTGCGCGGAAAGCCGTCTGTTGCGCGACGACATAGCCAAGCCGTCGGCTTCGCGCACCGTTGGGCAGCTGATTAATTGCAGGTCAAAACTCAAATCCTGCACCAGTTGGCGAACAACGGCCACTTGTTGCCAATCCTTCTGCCCGAAATACGCACGGTGCGGACGCCCTAGGTGAAATAGCTTGCTCACCACGGTGGCCACCCCATTGAAATGGCCGGGCCTGTGTGCCCCTTCCATCACCCGCTCGAGAAGCCCAAAGTCGAATTGAAGCACCGTGGGCCGCGGGTAAATTTCCTCAACAGACGGGCTAAATAAAGCCGTGCAACCCGTTCCGTGCAGCATTTCTGCGTCCGAATCGGGTACCCGGGGATATAATTTGAAGTCTTCGCTGTTGTTGAACTGTGTGGGGTTCACAAATATGCTAACCACTACCTCGTCATTTTCGACTGCGGCGGCGCGCACTAGCTGCAAATGGCCCTCGTGTAATGCCCCCATGGTGGGCACAAAGCCGATGCTGCGGCCCTCTCGGCGCCATTTTTCGGTAAGGGCTTGCAACGCCGCGGCGGTTTCAAGTATCTCCATGTCAGGCAGACGGCCCCGGAAGCCCGGGGTTGGCATAGTGGATTTATCGGGCAAAATTGTTTAATTTTGTGCGTCCCAATGGTGTTTCCTTTTCCTAACTTCTCCATTAACCCCGTATGTCGAAGCTGAGAATTCTCTATGCTGCCACGGAAATCAATCCGTTTTTGCAAACGACCCGGGTAGCGGAGTTCCTGCGGCGCCTGCCGCAGGGTATGCAAGAGATGGGGATGGAAATCCGCATTTTCGTACCCCGCTTCGGCATCATCAACGAACGTAAAAATCGTCTTCACGAGGTGGTACGCCTCTCCGGCATCAACATTGCCGTGGGCGAAGATGAGAAACCGCTGATTATTAAAGTGGCTTCCATCCCGAACGCGAAACTGCAAGTATACTTCATCGATAACGAAGATTACTTCCATCGCAAGTCGGTGTTGCGCGATAAGAACGACCAGTTCCACGCCGACAACGACGAGCGCGCTATATTCTTCTGCAAAGGGGTGCTGGAAACCGTCAAGAAACTTGGCTGGGCTCCCGATATCGTGCACTGCAACGATTGGATGACCGGTTTGATGCCGCTGTACCTGAAGACGACTTACAAGAAAGATCCCATCTTCAAAGATGCCAAGTCGATCTTTACGGTCTACAACAACGAGTTTGATTACAAATTCGAAGGCGACATCATCGAAAAGGCAAAGATGCTCGACATCGACGACTCGATGCTGGCCGCTCTGCAATCGGCTGACTTTACCGGTTTTGTAAAGATTGGTATGGAATACGCCGACTCAGTGGTGCGTTCCGACGAAGACTTCAGCGAAAACCTGAATGCTCTCTTCCAAGAGTATGCCCAACGTCACCGCCTCGGCCAAGTAGCCGACGACGAGAACCTGCTTAGCTCATACTACGCCCTGTATAATGAATTGGCCAACTAGGCTATTGAACATGCGGACGCCGACGGCCTTGCTGTTGGCGTCCGCTTTGTTTTCGCTCGGCTCGTGCGAAGACCCCAATGAGCTTGGTCTCGACTTACCGGGATCTGCCTCTATCGACAGCAAGTACGAGGATTTTCCGGTAACGGTATCTACTATTCGGCAGGACTCTGTGCCCACCTTGCGGCGCACCCGCTTCCTGGTAGGCCGCTTAACGGATGCCAACACGAGAGGGACGCTTGAGGCGCGTGCGTTTTCCGAAGTACAGCCATCCATCGACGCAACGGCTTACCCATTGCCTTCAAAATTCAGTGGGCAAAATCCGCAACTCGACTCGATCGTTTTGCTAGCTGGCTTTGACCGGGTGTATGGCAGCGCTACCCAACCGGTGCGCTTGAGCTTGTACGACCTGCAAAAACCGCTAGATGAGCGTACTAGCTACAACTCTACGAACAATCTGCCTCTAGATCAGCCAATCGTAGAAAACGCCTTGGTGCCACTGAACCGGATTATTCGCAACAAAGCCAATACAGCCGATAGTCTGCAATTGCCCTTGCGTATTTTAATCTCGGGTTCGCAGCCAACGCCCTTTGCTACCACCCTGTTCAACCTAATGAAGGCCACCACCACGGAAACGCTTTCGCAGCAAGATCTGCAGAAAGTTTGGCGTGGGCTGGCCATCGTTCCCGGAGCGGGCACTAATGGTACCGTAATCGGATTCGATCGGTCGGTTGGTTCACAAATCTTGGTGTATTACCGTGTAAATACTGCGTCGGGCACACCTGCTACAGAGCAGAAGGTGTATCGCTTTAATTATGCAAACACCACCGGTTCTGTTGCAGATCCTCGGTTTTTCACCAACATTCAGTACAACCTGAGCAGCGCAGGGGCGCCGTTTGGCACACTTAGCGGCAATACGGCTGCCGAAGTACCGGCCAGCAGTTCGGACAATACCACCTATGCGCAAGACGGTACGGGGTTAGCAACCAAACTGGCTATTCCGGGTCTGGAGCAGCTGCGCACGTTGCAACAACGCGAAAACATCATCATCAATCGCGCTGAGCTGATCGTGCCGTCGAAGTCGGGTTCGAATATTGTGTATCCGGCACCAACAACATTGTACATCTACGAGGCCAATACCCGCAACCAAGTATTGAAAGCGACTAGCAACTTAACCGAGTCGTTACGGTTCGTGCTGGGTGAAAACGTTAACTCTCAAGGCCAGCGCCTCGAAGCCCAACTGATTCGCCAAAGCTCAACCACAGGTACTAACAGCACCTATACTGCGCTACTTACTACCTACGTTCAAACGTACGTAACCAACCAACTGACTGCTCCGTATCCTGCGGCTTTCATTGTGTCGCCAACTTTGCGGCGTGAGCTACGCTCGGGCGAGACCAGCCTACCGCTTTCGCTCGACCGTGCTGCTATTGATGCAAGCAACGTGCGCTTACGTGTGTACTACTCCAAACCTGGAGCTCAATAGCACTCAACATTGTGGATAGCCGGCACGAGCTTTGCTAGGTGCCGACGACTTTTTCATCTGACTATTACCTTTCTTCTGACACACTATGTGCGGAATTGTAGCTTACATCGGGCATCGTGAAGCCTGCCCAATCATTATTAAAGGTCTGCGCCGCCTTGAGTATCGCGGTTACGACTCAGCAGGTGTTGCCTTGCTCAACGGCGAGCTGAATGTCTTCAAAAAGAAAGGCAAAGTTGCCGATCTAGAGGCCTTCATCGCCGACAAAAATGTGCATGCCCATGTAGGCATGGGCCATACGCGCTGGGCTACCCACGGTGAGCCCAACGACGTTAACGCCCACCCGCACTACTCTACTTCGGAGCGGATTGCCATCATTCACAATGGCATCATTGAAAACTACGCCGCGCTGAAAACCCACTTGATTCAGCAGGGTCATGAGTTTCACTCTGACACGGATACCGAAGTATTCGTGAACTTGATTGAAGAAATCCAGAAGCAGAACAAGTGCTCGTTGGAAGAGGCTGTGCGCTTGGCATTGCACGAAGTAGTAGGTGCGTATGCGATTGTGGTGCTTAGCAAAGACGAGCCAAACCAACTGATTGCAGCTCGTAAAGGCTCGCCAATGGTAATCGGCGTGGGCGAAAACGAGTTCTTCTTGGCCTCGGATGCTACTCCCATCATTGAGTACACCAACGAGGTTGTGTATGTGAACGATTACGAAATTGCGGTTATCCGCGACGGTAAGCTCGACATTCGCAGCAAAGAAGACGTACCCCAGACGCCTTACATCCAGAAGCTGGAGCTAGAACTCGACAGCATTGAGAAGGGTGGCTACGAGCACTTTATGCTGAAAGAAATCTACGAGCAGCCGAAGTCGATCATGGATTCGATGCGCGGCCGCTTGGAGCTGGAAGCAGGTCACCTGAACATGGGCGGTGTGCGCGCTTTCGAGCAGAAGTTCATCAATGCCCACCGCATCATTATTGTGGCTTGCGGTACTTCGTGGCACGCTGGCTTGGTGGCTGAATACCTCATTGAGGACCTAGCCCGCATTCCGGTTGAGGTGGAATACGCTTCGGAATTCCGCTACCGCAACCCGGTGCTGTCGGAGCGCGACATCGTAATTGCCATTTCGCAATCGGGCGAAACGGCCGATACGTTGGCAGCCATTGAACTTGCGAAGAGCAAAGGCGCTACCATCTTCGGTATTTGCAACGTGGTAGGCTCGAGCATTGCCCGTGCTACCGACGCTGGTGCTTACACCCACGCTGGTCCGGAAATCGGGGTGGCCTCCACAAAGGCCTTCACTGCCCAGGTAACTGTTCTGACGCTGCTGGCCATGATTGTTGGCCACCGCCGGGGTACGCTATCGGATCAGCGCCTGCGCGAGCTGATGATGGAGCTGCACACCATTCCGCAAAAAGTGGAAAAGGCGCTGGAGCTCGATACCGAGATTCGTCAGATTTCCGAAATTTTCAAAGACGCTGCGAACTTCCTGTACCTAGGCCGCGGCTACAACTTCCCGGTAGCTCTGGAAGGCGCCCTGAAGCTGAAAGAAATTAGCTACATCCACGCCGAAGGTTATCCTGCGGCCGAAATGAAGCACGGCCCTATCGCCCTGATCGATGAGAACATGCCGGTAGTGGTGATTGCTACCCGCGACAGTTCGTACGAGAAGATCGTGTCGAACATTCAGGAGGTAAAAGCCCGAAAAGGTCGCATCATCGCTATTGTAAGCGAAGGCGACACTGTAATTCCGCCGATGGCTGAGTTTGTGGTTGAAGTACCGCATACCTCGGATGAGTTGATGCCGCTGGTATCGGTTATTCCACTGCAGCTACTTTCCTACCACATTGCCGTTCTGCGTGGTTGCAACGTCGACCAGCCGCGTAACTTGGCTAAGTCGGTAACGGTGGAATAGGCACCGATCTAAACGAAAAAAGCGCTCCTAACCGGAGCGCTTTTTTTGTGCACTTTCAAGCTGGATTTCGATCCTGTTGTTGATAGCCTACTGTTTACGAAGTGAGCCAAAGTCAGCCCATCACCAAAGCTTATGCAACCCTAGGTCGCGTTGTGGTAGGCTTAGCCATAGTACTAGGGATACTGCCTTTTGCTGCGCTGTGCTGGTATGCTCACCCATCGGCCGACGACTTTCTGACGGCCAATCAGGTACAGGAGCACGGGCACTGGGGGTACATAAGCTACATGTACATGCAATGGACCGGCCGCTACACATCGGCGGCCCTGTGGGGCTTGCTGAGCCCAGTGGCATACGGGAACATTACGGAAGGCTATGGGGCAGTGTGTCTGCTGCACGTGCTTGGCTTGCCCGTGGCGTGCTACGTGCTGCTGAAGACATTGCTGGGCGCACAATTCAGCAAAGGCACGGTATGGCTGGCCAGTGGGGTGCTGGCCTTGCTGTTCCTGTTTCAGATGCCCAGCCCAGCCGAAGCATTTTACTGGATTACTAGCAACTACAATTACATCCTGCCCGCTTACCTAACCCTAGGTTGGTTAGCGGCCTTGCTGTGCCTTGGTGCTGCCAAAACAACTTCAGGGCGCCGGAAGTGGTTCATCGTAACAGCTGTACTGGCCGTTGTGGTGGTAGGAGGCAACGAGACCAACGCTTTGCCCATGCTATTTGGCACCGCTGGCATTACGCTCCTGCAAAGCCTTCGGCAACGACGAATTGCCTGGGTGTATGTAGCGCTTAGCACGTTGCTGGTAGTGGCCTGCGCTGTGGCCTTTTTGGCACCAGGCAATTATGTGCGGCTAGCGCAGTCTGCCCGGCAGTTTACTATGCTACAAGCAGCTGACAAAGCAGCCTTAGCTACCTACCGAACGCTGATTGGTTGGGTTGGCAACGGTGTGCTTCTGGCCATCACGGTACTGCTGTTGCCAGTGAGCTTCCGCCTGAGCCGAGTACCCGGGCTGCCGCTTAACCGCTTGGCTCAACGGCCAGAGTTCATGCTGCTGCTAATGCCGGCGATACTGTTCTTTCTGCTGTTTGTAGCCTTCTGGACAACCAGCACCTCCATGCCGGCTCGTTCGCGCAACGTCCTGTACTTGTTCTTTTTGGTGTGGTGGTTTGTGCATGCGCACGCTTGGGCGTGTTATGTCTGGCGCAGGTATGATGTGCAGGCAATGCCGCTACCTAGGACAGCGTACTGGCTGCTGGTAGTTTGGGTGGTTGGGGTATTCGCGTTGGGGCACACGCGCCGGATGCGGGGCCGCGAGCCGCGCGATAATGCCAACAACATTGTAAAAGCTTACCAGGATTGGCTGGGCGGCGCAGCAGCGCGTTACGATGCTCAACTCACGGCTCGCTACGCCTACCTTCGCGGCCAAACTCCGGCCGATGTGGTAGTTGAGCGCCTGCAAGCCCCACCTACAACCATTCTATTTTCGGACCTGGAAACCGACACCAACGACTGGGCCAACCAAGCCTATGCCGATTTCTTCGGCAAAAACAGCATCCGAGTGTCAGCCGAAGCACCAGCCACTACCCAGCCTTAAAGCGCAAAGCTTTCTTCGCGCTGCACCATGCGCTTGAGTAATGGGCAGATCTTGTAGCGTTCGTCGCGGGTGTCTTCCCAAAGGGTATTCAGTACTTCGTATACGCGCTCAACCCCAATAGCATTGGCCCACTCGAATGGGCCTTTGGGGTAATTCGTGCCGAGCTTCATGCCTAGGTCAATGTCGCGGATGCTGGCGGTGCCTTCCTGCAGGGTGTAGCAGGCCTCGTTGATGAGCATGCAAACAACGCGCGGCGTTACCATACCTACACGGTCTTCTACCACCCGGTAGTCGGTATCCAGGGCGGCGCAAGTGGCGGCCAGCTGCTCGGCGTTGGCCGGGTCGTACAGGCTCACTTCCAGCAAGCTGCGGTTGAGCAGCGTGGGCAAGCCGCAAAAGCCAAATACCGGGTAAGAAGGCTTAGCCGCGCCAAAACGCGAAACGAGCGACTCGGTAGCGGCCTCCACAAACGCGACAATGCCTTCTTTCTCTTCGTAGAGAGGGCCGTAATTGCCGAAGTCAAACACTACATCAGCGGTGGGTAGTGCTTCGTCGAGCTGCGGCATGGCCGACTCAAGCTCGTCGACCAAGCGCCCGCCGGCTTCGGGCACAAAGGTGTACTGGTGCCCGGGGCCGAACTTTTCGCGGAGTTCGGTTGCAAGGTGGTGACCGTCGAGGATGAGCAGGTGCATCGTTTTGGCTAAGTTCAGGCCACGAAAATAGGGCTTCGGCTCACTCTTACCTTTCTCATGGCAAATACCATCATCAACTCGCCCGAGGCGCCGGCTCCAATCGGGCCCTACAGCCAAGCCGTGCAGGCTGGCAACACCATCTACGTATCGGGGCAAATCGCGCTGGATGCTACCGGCGGACAGCTTATTGGCGAAGGCGACGTACAAGCTCAAACCCACCAGGTAATGCGCAACGTGCAGGCCGTGCTGGCCGCCGGTGGCTATTCACTGCAGGATGTGGTGAAGTGCAGCATCTTCGTGAAAGACCTAGGGCACTTCGGCACCATCAACGAAATCTACGGCTCGTACTTTGGCGCTGGCCCCTACCCCGCCCGCGAAACCGTGGAGGTAGCCCGCCTGCCCAAAGATGTGCTGGTGGAAATTTCGTGCATTGCCGTAAAGGCCTAGGTGTACTAAGCTCGGCCGCGCAGCGTTGCCAACGGGTACTTTAAACAAAGCCGTTATGAAAGAGCTAGGCCTTGGCTTATTTCTGGTGGGGTTGGTGTCGTTGGTGTTGCCCTTTTTGGGCATGAAATTCATGTTTCTGAGCTGGATTGAGCAGTGGGGCGAAACCACGGCCTGGGCTATCCGGGGTGGCGTAACGCTGCTCGGGCTGGTGCTCTGGCTTGCGTTCCGCAACCGCGATTAACACGAGCATTGAGGGGGGCGGTGAAATGGGAGTGATGTTTCAACGTCAAAACTCACTATTTCACCGCCACCCCATTTCACCTTTCCGTACCTTTGCGCGGCTCTTAGGCCCCTGCAGTTGGTTGGGGCCCGATATTGTCGTTTCGTATGGAAAGAGAAGTTCGGGTGCGTTTTGCGCCCAGCCCGACCGGACCGCTGCACATTGGCGGCGTGCGCACTGCGCTATATAACTACCTGCTGGCCCGCAAGCTGGGCGGTAAGATGCTGCTGCGCATCGAAGACACCGACCAAAACCGTTTTGTACCCGGCGCCGAGCAGTACATCATGGATTCGCTGCGCTGGTGCGGCATCGAGATTGACGAAGGCCCCGAGCAAGGCGGCCCGCACGCACCGTACCGCCAAAGCGAGCGGAAGCCCATGTACATGCAGTACGCCATGCAGCTCATCGAGGCCGGCCACGCGTACTACGCCTTCGATACGCCCGAGGAGCTCGACGCCATGCGCGCCCGCCTCACAGCGGCCAAGGTTACCAGCCCGCAGTACAACAGCATCACGCGCACGCAAATGCGCAACTCCCTCACGCTGCCCGAGGAGGAGGTAAAGCAGTTGCTCGAGAGCGGCGCGCCCTACGTAATCCGCCTGAAGGTGCCGCGCAAGGAAGAGGTGCGCTTCAACGACCTGATCCGCGGTTGGGTAGTGGTGCACTCGTCGTCGATTGACGACAAGGTGCTGATGAAGTCGGATGGCATGCCGACGTACCACCTGGCCAACATCGTGGATGACCACCTGATGGAAATCACGCACGTGATTCGCGGCGAAGAGTGGCTGCCCTCGGCTCCCTTGCACGTGTTGCTGTACCGTTACCTAGGCTGGGAAAGCACCATGCCGCAGTTTGCCCACTTGCCCCTGCTGCTGAAGCCCGACGGCACCGGCAAGCTGAGCAAGCGCGACGGCGACCGGCTGGGTTTTCCGGTGTTCCCGCTGGAGTGGCACGGCAAAGACGCCGAAACCGGCGAGCCAACCGTGAGCAGCGGTTACCGCGAGAGCGGCTACCTGCCCGAGGCGTTCATCAATTTTCTGGCTTTCTTGGGCTGGAACCCCGGTACCACGCAGGAAATTTTCTCGATGCCGGAGCTGATTGAGGCTTTCTCGATTGAGCGCGTAAGCAAGTCGCCGGCCCGCTTCGACCAAAACAAAGTTCGCTGGTACAACGAGCAGTACCTGCGCGCCAAGCCCGACAGCGAGTTGGCCCAGTACCTGGTTACCTCGCTGCACGAGCAGGGCATTACGGCCGATTTGCCCGCCGACAAAGCCGCGCAAATTGCCGGACTGGTAAAGGAGCGTGCCACCTTCTCAGCCGATCTGGCCCGCGAAGCCCGCTTGTTCTTCGAGCGCCCTACCGGCTACGACGAGCAGGTAATCAGCAAAAAGTGGAATGCCCAGGTAGCCGCCGCCCTAGGTGAGTTTGCCCAAGAGCTGCCCGCGGCAGCCGACACCACGCCCGAGGGCATCAAAGCCCTGCTGACGCAGGTACTGGAGCGCCAAGGCATCAAGATTGGGCAAGTGCTGCAAGCACTGCGCGTAGCCGTGACGGGCGCCGCCGCTGGCCCCGATCTGATGGCTATCATGAGCATCCTAGGTGCCGAAGAAACCGCCGAGCGCATTCAGGCCGCAGTAGCGGCCCTTACACCACAGGCAAGCTAACAGGCCCCTTTAGTCTGGCTTATCTTTCGAAAGCCCATCGGCAATTTGCTGCCGATGGGCTTTTTGTTTGCGCCTAAAAATCTAGGCTTGGCTCGGGCGCAACGCTCGGTAAGCAACAGCATAATGCATCCGATAACAAGGCCACTACGTAGTTGAGAAGCTACGCGGCTGCCCCTTTTGCACCACTAGTGCAGCGGGGCGCGGCATACACCAACCCTAGGCGCACCGCATCATGGCTAAGAAACCCGTTAAGAAGAAGCAGCAGGACCCCGCCAAAAAGCCGCGGGTGCACAAAGAGCTGGAAGGCTTCGAAATAAAGGTGAACCCGCTGGGCGAAATCACCTCGACGTATAGCATCGAACAGATCAATGAATTTCTGAACCGCCACGTGCGCGACAAGAAGCTCGTGAACCGCGAAGGCCAGTTTGGCGAAAAAGCCATGGCCGATGCCGAAGCAGAAGACGAAGATGATTTGCCACTCGAAGAGGAAGCGGTAGAGCCCGAAGAGTCGGAAGAAGATTTTATGCGGCGTACCTCGCGCGAAGCCAAGCGCAGCAAGAAAACCGAAGACGACCCTGCGTTGCCCTCCGGCACCGCTGCCGACCCTGAAGAGTAACATCTTCACTTACCATGCGAACTGCCGCGCCCGCGCTCCTAGGCTTTTGCTAGCTGCGCGGGCGCGGCTTTTTATATTGACTTCGCTATACTTGCCGCGTCACTAACCAGTGCTTTGCCATGCGTTCACACGACGTTGATTACCGCATTCTTGGCCACGATATTCAAGTGGTAGAAATAGAGTTAGACCCCGGCGAATCGGTAATAGCCGAAGCCGGCACCATGGTGTACATGGACGAGCCCATTGCCTGGGATACGCGCATGGGCGACGGCTCGGAGCCCGACCAAGGCTTTTTTGGCAAGCTGCTCTCGGCCGGCACCCGCATGATTACCGGCGAGTCGCTGTTCATGACGCACTTTACCCACGCCGGCAGCTACGGCAAAGCCAAGGTAGGCTTTTCGGCCCCTTACCCCGGCACCATCATGCCGCTCGACCTTAGCACCCTGCCCAACGGCCTGATCGTGCAGAAGGACGGCTTTTTAGCCGCGGCGCGGGGTACCAAAATCGGCATTCACTTCAACCAGCGCATCGGCTCGGGCTTGTTTGGCGGCGAAGGCTTCATCCTGCAAAAGCTCACTGGCGACGGCAAAGCCTTCATTCATGCTGGCGGCACCGTGATTGAGCGCCGCCTAAACGGCGAGATGCTGCGCGTGGATACCGGCTGCGTAGTGGCGTTCGAGCCCGGCATCGAGTTCAACATTACCCGCGCCGGCAATCTGAAATCGATGATTTTCGGTGGCGAAGGCCTGCTGTTGGCTACGTTGCGCGGCACCGGCCGCGTGTGGCTACAAAGCATGCCCGTGAAGAAGCTTATTCAGGCATTGATGCCCAACGGCGCCAACGCCCAAAAAGAAAGCGGTACGGTGCTCGGCGGCTTGGGTCGGATGTTTGACGAATAAGCTCCTCTGTGCATCCACAAACACACCGGCGGCGCCACTCGGGTGGCGCCGCCGGTGTGTTTGTGGAGAGGAATAAAAACTAAGCTACGGCGCTGGTGCTGATGCTTGTGCAGCCAATGGCCGAATTGTCGCTCACCAATGAGGCAGCAATTACACCCAAACTAATGAGCAGTGCCAGCACCAGCAAACCTAGTAAACCCAAGGTGGTGCGCGTACTCAGGACGCTTTTGACCTCGGTAACGGTACGGCGGCGATAACGCTTCTTGCGCGATACATACGGCTGCGAAGCGACTTCTGTGGAGGTAAAAGTGTGCAATGCAGGTGGATTTTGGAGTTGGAACGAATAGGATAAATATATAGCTGACATAATCATAATCAAGCAAAGTAGATAGGATTATTCTTTGGGAGCCTGGTTGCTCTTGGCAGCTCTATCCGGCTTGCTTACGCCTAAGCCGTGTGCCGTGCGGTAGCCTTTATCGTACAATTCCCATCCTGTTGCGCGGCCTTTGTCATCATAAAGCTGCCATATGCCAAACCAGTAGTATTGTACCTGCACGGTATCACTGCTTAGCCGCGCTTGGCCACGGCGAGCTATTTGCCCGTTTGCATGAAAATGGCGCACCAGCATCAGCCCGCCGTGCCGGTACCGGTCGTCGTGATCGAGCTTGCCCTCGAATGTGTAGTAGCGCCAATGGCCTCGGGGCCGACCGTGGTAGTAGTGGCCGCGCGAGACTAGCTGTGTTTCGTTGCTATCGAAGTAAAAACGCCATGGGCCGTGCCGCTCTTCCTGTGCATCGAGCCGGTTGCGCGACCAAAACCCAATAGGCCCATGCTGCACCTTGCAAGCAGGCATTAGGGCCACAAGCACTACCACGCCGCTTCGCATGGTGGTATATGCCAGCCCGTGCGTTTTTCTCATCCAAGCCAATATAGCGGCCGCAACAGCTGCCTAGTGGTACTAAGGCAAAAGCTCTTCCAGCAACTCGCGGTTGTTGCTTAGGCGCGGCACTTTGTGTTGCCCACCTAGTTTGCCCCTGCGTGCTAGCCATTGCTCAAACGTACCGGCCGCGGCTACAGTAAGCATGGGCGGTTGCAAAGCAATATCGCGGTGGCGCTTAGCATCGTAATCGGAATTGAGCTGGCGCAGGGTTTCGTCGAGCACCTGGCTAAACTGCGCCTCGCTGGTAGGTGGCTGCGTAAACTCAACGAGCCACTGGTGCCCGCCGCGCGAGCCTTCGCCGGTGCTGAAGTAAATGGGCGCGGCCGTGTACTCCTTCACCAACGCACCAGTGGCGGTGGCGGCAGCGGCAATGGCGGCATCGGCGTTTTCCACCACTACTTCTTCGCCGAAAGCATTCAAGAAGTGCTTTGTTCGGCCCGAAATACGGATGCGGTACGGCGCAACCGAGGTAAAACGTACCGTGTCGCCGATTTGGTAGCGCCACAGCCCGGCATTGGTGCTGATGACGAGGGCATAGCTGGGCCCAACCTCAACTTCCTCGAGCGTAAGCGTGCGCGGGTGCTCCTTACCTACTTCTTCAAGCGGAATAAACTCGTAGTAAATGCCGTGGTCGAGCAGCAGCAATAAGTCCTGCGAATTGGGCTGATCCTGGAACGCCAAGTAGCCTTCGGAGGCGTTGTATATCTCCAGATACCGCATCTGCTCCTCCGGTATCAGCTGCCGGAACAGTTCGCGGTACGGCCCAAACGCCACGGCGCCGTGCATAAACAGGCGCAGGTTGGGCCACACTTCCGGAATGGGCTTGCCGCCAGCCAGCTCCGATACGCGGCGCAGCAGCATAATCATCCAGGTGGGCACGCCGGCCAAGCACGATACATTTTCGTGCAGCACGTGCTGCGCCATGCGCTCCAGCTTTTCTTCCCACTCATCGAGCAAGGCCAACTCAAGCGGCGGCGTACGGCGCGATTCGGCCCAGGCCGGCAGGTTTTGCATGATGAGCGCCGACACGTCGCCCACGCGCGAAGCGGGGTCGTCGGGCCGGAAAGGGTTGGGCACGTGCGTACCACCTAGGGAAAGCGTTTTGCCACGCAGGATGCCCGCCTCTGGGTATAAGGTTTGGGCTACGGCCACCATGTCGCGGCCGGCGCGGTAGTGGCAGTCCTCGAGCGACTGCGGCGTAACAGGTATGTACTTGCTGCGGGCGTTGGTGGTCCCGCTGCTTTTGGCAAACCACTGCACGCGGCCCGGCCACAGCACGTCGTCTTCGCCGTGCAGCACGCGCTCAATCCAGGGGTACAGCTGCTCGTAGCTGCTCACGGGCACCCGCTGGGCAAACTCGCGGGCAT
Organism: Solirubrum puertoriconensis; assembly: GCF_001483135.1. Taxonomy (GTDB): domain Bacteria; phylum Bacteroidota; class Bacteroidia; order Cytophagales; family Hymenobacteraceae; genus Solirubrum; species Solirubrum puertoriconensis. The sequence continues at coordinate 235,874 of NZ_LNAL01000008.1, read as the reverse complement.
TCAGCCCATCGGCGTAGCCGTACATGCGGCCCCAATCGGTGTGGCGGGCGGTCTGAAGCAAATCCTGCAGCACCTCGCGCTGAGTGGCGTGCGGCTCCGAACGCATGCGCTCGAGGCGCACCATGCGCGGCTTTACCATCCAGGTGAGCAGGGTATCGATCATGAACTGCCGGTTTACGTCTGATGTGGCTGATTACGCTGATTTCGGCCCAAGAGCTTCATAGTAGCTGGCTAAATAGCGCGGCAAATGGAGCGCGGGCAACAGCACAGCCAAGTAATCAGCGGATTAGATTTTGCGCTTCAGCTCGAAATGGCGCCCTAGGTACACGCGGCGCACCATTTCGTCGGCAGCTAGCTCTTCGGCGGTGCCAGCCTTCAGCAGTTTGCCTTCGAAGAGCAAGTACGCCCGGTCCACGATGCTCAGCGTCTCGTTCACGTTGTGGTCTGTGATGAGAATGCCGATGTTTTTGTGCTTCAGCTTGGCCACAATGCCTTGGATTTCCTCCACGGCAATGGGGTCGACGCCGGCAAAGGGTTCATCAAGCAGCACAAACTTGGGGTCGACGGCCAGGGCACGGGCAATTTCAGTCCGGCGCCGCTCGCCACCTGATAGCACGCGCCCCAGGTTTTTGCGCACGTGCGTGAGGCTGAACTCGTTGAGCAGCTCCTCCACCTTATCGTGCTGCTGCTGTTTGCTGAGCTTGGTCATCTCCAGCACCGATAGGATGTTTTCCTCCACCGTGAGGTCGCGGAACACGGAGGCCTCCTGGGCCAGGTAGCCGATGCCGCGGCGGGCGCGCTGGTAAATGGGCAGGCCGGTGATGTCTTCGTCGTCGAGGAAGATGCGGCCCGAGTTAGGCTTGACCATGCCCACCGTCATGTAAAACGAAGTGGTTTTGCCAGCACCGTTGGGCCCTAGCAGGCCCACGATTTCGCCCTGCTCCACGTGCAGGGACATATCACTTACAACGGTGCGTTGCTTGTATTTCTTGACGAGGTGTTCGGCGCGCAGAATCATGCTGTCAGCAAAGGTAAGAGGGCGGCGCACAATGCTACCGCAAAGTCTATTGCCGAGCTTGGCAACGTTTTTGAGCCGGTTTTAGTCCACCTAACAATCAATTTGCATGCTTACGATTACTCGTGCTAGTGTTGTTGCCGCTATTAGCCTATTGCCCGGTTGGGCCACTGCCCAGGTGGTTACAGACCTAGGGAAAGCCACCGCCGCGCGCGACTCGGTAGTGCACGCGGCCAATACGCTGCGCCAAGAGTTGCAAAGCCGCACCGTTGGCTTCAAAACCAAAGCGCCAGCTGCTGGCAAGCACCGCGTAGTAGCGCGGGGCTACGCTCAGCCAGAACGCTTGGTGACCACCGCAACCACCTCAGCCGATGGGCGCACGGCCAAACAGACGTTGCTCTGGAAGCACGTACGCCGTATTCGGCGCAACGGCACCACGCTGGATCGGTTTTACGGCTACCAAGGCAAACACCCCATTCTGGAAGAAACCCGGCACAATGGCCAGCTTACCTACGTGCGCGTAACGCGCTACAAGTGGACGCCCTACGTATCGTTGCCCACGGTTGCCAAGCAAGGTTGGCTTTCGGGCAGTGGCTATGTGCGCTGGGGCACCGAGACTTTCATCGTACCCAATGCTGCCAACAACTAACCAGCTGCTACGCACGACGGGGCCGGCAAGTACTTTTGCCGGCCCCGTCGTGCGTAGGTACGCCCTAGGTGCCTGCTAGCTTTTGCTGTTGAGCAACTGCCGACGCAGGGCCAGCTGTGCCGGCGTGGGCGTAGGGTTGGGAGCCAGGTGGTTCCGGATTTCTACATCAAACTCGCGCGGGGCGGCTTGGGCCTCCTTGGTGGCTGCGCCGCGGCGCAGCGTGAGGCGCACGGGCGTATCGGTGGTGGGCTCTACCAAGGGGCGCAGCAGTTGCTCGGCCGTATCGAGCGTTACGGGCTTGCCATTTACTGCCACAATCACGTCGCCGTTCTGCAGGCCAAAAGCATTGGTTTCGGCCGTTACGTCGGCGGCGGCAAACTCCTTTTTGGCTTCGTCGTAGCGGAACCCTAGCTGCCCGAATGCTTTGATGCGAGCCGGGGCTTTGTCGGCGTAGCGCCAGCCAATCTTGTCGAGGTACTCAGTTAGCGGCAGGGCTTCGGTACCCACCACGTAGCGGTCGAAGAACTGCTGCACCTCGGGGTGCGTGAGGGCTACTACTTCGGGTATCAGCTGCGCATCCTCGAAGGAGCGCGTGGGGCCGTACTTGTCGCGCAGGGTCAGCAGCACGTCGCGCAGGGTTTTCTGACCTTTGGTAAGCTCCTGAATGCGGATATCGAGCAGCAATCCGATGAGCGCGCCCTTCTTGTACACGTTCTCGTACATCTTGTCGTAGGGCGACTCCAGAATGCGGCGGCTCATTTCCGTGAACGACACGCCCGCGGGGTACTTTTCCGCGTCGCGGATTTTCTCCTGCATGGTGTTCCGGAACTGCTCCTCGGTGGTAAGCCCGGCCCGCACCTGCACCAAGTGGGCGAAGTACTCGGTTACGCCCTCGTACAGCCACAGGTGCTGCGACATCTTGGGGTTGCGGAAATCGAACTCGCCGATTTCGCGGGAGTGGATGTTCAGCGGGGCCAGCATGTGCAAAAACTCGTGCGAGGCCACCTCGCGCACCATTTCCGTCAGCTCGGCTTCGGTGTTGCGCTCGGGCAAAAAGTACAACGACGAGTACGAGTGCTCCATAGCCCCAAAGCCGCCCGTGCTGCGGTTGATTACCTGCGAGGTTTGGTAATCGGGAAAGTACATCAGGAACTGATAGTTGGGCACCGGCATCTTCCCGAAAAACTGACCTAGGGCTTCCGCCATGGGCCGGATGGTTTGGCTGATTTGCGCTGCTTTTACCTTGCCCAGCTCCGATACTACCGACACACCAATGCGCGCTCCACCGGCTACAAAGCTGGTGGTATCGGGCTTGCTGTACAGGATGGGGCCATCGGCCAGGGTTACGTAGCTATCGGCCCGAAATACATCCTGCGTGGCCGAGCGCTGCACCGGCAGCGCGGTGCTGGCGTAGAGCTCGGGCGCGTGCTTCACGGTTACTTCGTAAGGTACCATTTTGTAGCCCTCGAGGTAGCCGTACAGCCCGTAGTGGTTCAGCACGAAGTTGCGGAACGGCGAGCGGGCATCGAAGTTGGTACCGCCCGGCTGAAAGATGTAGCTGTCGTCCTGCTTGGCATCCCAGGTATCATCCACTAGGTACTCGATGCGGGCGAGCTTGGTGGCTTTGTCGATGGTAAACAGGTTCTGGCCCTCGCGCGTCACTTTCAGCGCCTTGCCCCGCTCGTCGAATGCTTTCAAACTTTGCACAAAGCGGCCGTAATCCTTTTTAGAGTACGAGCCGGGCACCACGCTCGGCATCACGTACGTCACGCGCTCTTCGCGCACGGGCGGCGTCTGGATGATGACGCGCAACTGATCGGAGCTGGCAGCGGGCTGCGTGTCGACGGTAATGCGGTAGGTGCCGATGGCAGGAGTTTGCGCGTAGGCGCCAAAAGCCAACAAGCTGCCGAGGCCGGCGCTAAGCAGGATTGATTTCATCAACCTAGGAAAGGATAGAAAAGCGAATAGCCCAGGTTCGGCTGAGAACCTGGGCTACTAAGGTAATGGTTAGCAAAATGCGGCGAAGCGGCGGCGCGGCCGCCCTAGGTGCTTTATTCCCAGCCTATGTCTTTGAGGCGCAGCTGCAGCGATTTTTGCCCGCGCCATTCGTTAACATCCACGGTGTAGCAGATATTGAACGGCTGGCCTTTGGCGATGCGCCCGTAATGATCCGATAAACCGAAGCCAATGGCGTCGATCTGGTTTGAGTCTTCCTGCATCAGCGTAAGCTTGAGGTGCGAGGTGCCTACCACTTTCACGGTGCCGGGTACGGCGTACACCTGTTGGGCTTCGAACACCGGGCTGGGGTTGCCGGGGCCGAAGGGCTCCATTTGGCGCAGCAGGTTGTAGAAATTCCAGGTCACTTCGCGCAGGCGCAGCGGCAAGTCAATCTCAACGGGCGGAATCAGCTGCTCTTCCTTGATGCGCGAGGCAACCACGGCCTCGAAACGGCGGCGAAACTCGGCCACGTTTTCGAGGGGGAGCGTAAGGCCGGCTGCGTACATGTGCCCGCCAAACTGCTCGAGCAAATCGGAGCACTCCAGAATGGCTTGGTGCACATCAAAACCCGCTACCGACCGCGCCGAGCCCGTGGCTTTGCCGTTCGATTCGGTAAGAATAACCGTGGGGCGGTAATACTTATCGAGGCAGCGCGAGGCCACAATGCCGATTACGCCCTTGTGCCAGTCCTGCTTGAACAACACCGTAGAGCGGGCGTTGCGCAGCTCCAGATCGGTTTCAATCATCTGCAGGGCTTCTTCGGTGATGCGCGTATCGAAGCCGCGGCGCTCGGTATTGGTTTGGTCGACTACACTAGCCGTTGCCAAAGCCTGCTCGGCCGTTTCGGAGAGCAGCATGGCCACGGAGCGCTTGGCATCACCTAGGCGCCCGGCGGCGTTGATGCGCGGCGCAAAGCCAAACACCAGGCTGCTTACCGTGAGCGGCCCCTCGCGCAGGCCCGCCAATTGGCGTAGCGCGTACAGGCCCGGCCGCGTTTCAATGCTGGGATCGTTCAGGCGCTTCAGGCCGTGGTACATCAGCATGCGGTTTTCGCCGGTAATCGGCACAATGTCGGCCGCGATGCTCACCGCCAGCAAATCCATCAGCTCGTGCAAAGGTGCTTCGTCGAAGCCTTGGTTGCGGCACAGTGCCTGCATCAGCTTGAAGCCCACCCCGCAACCCGACAGATCTTTGTAGGGATAAGGACAATCGGGGCGCTTGGGGTCGAGCACGGCCACGGCGGGCGGCAGTTCGTCGCCGGGCAAGTGGTGGTCGCACACGATAAAATCGACGCCTTTGTCGCGGGCGTAGCTGATCTTATCCACGGCTTTCACGCCGCAGTCGAGCGCCACAATCAGCTTAAAGCCGTTGGCAGCAGCCCAGTCAATGCCTATGGTCGAAATGCCGTAGCCCTCGATGTAGCGGTCGGGGATGTAGTAGTCGATGCGGGCGGGCCCAAACAACGACCGCAGGTACGAGTACACCAGCGCCACGGAGGTAGTGCCGTCCACGTCGTAGTCGCCGTACACGAGTACTTTCTCTTCCTGAAAAAGCGCCTCCACCAAACGCTGCACGGCCAAGTCCATGTCGCGCATGAGCATGGGATCGGGCAGTTCCTCCAGGGCCGGGCGGAAATACGCCTTGGCCTCCTCGAAGGTGCAAATGCCTCGCTGGCACAGCAAGGCAATGATGGACTCGTTTACGCGCAGGGCTGCCGACAGGTGCTCGACCTTCTCGCGGTCGGGAGCAGGCTTACGAATCCAACGTTTTAGCATGGTGGGGAGGGCAATACCTTCAAAAGTAAGAAGAAAACGGCATGCTTTCAGCCCCGATTTTGTGAAACGCTACCTCGGCAGAAGTAATTTTATGCTCCATTCTGCTCTTCCTCAGCCATGCAGCGCCTCCGCGATTTTTACCGACGCTACAAGCAGTACATCCTCACCGATGGGCTGATGTACCTCGCGTTCATCGTGGCGCTGGTGCTGATGTTTGTGTTCTTCGGGTAGCCCTAGTTAATACTGGCCAACTTTACTGCGGCACTGCGTCGCCGCGCAGGCGGCGCACGCGCTTACGGGCCTCGGCGCCGTAGATACTGCCGGGGTATTTAGTCAGCAATGTGGTATAAAGCTCCTGCGCCCGCACGCGGTCTTGGCGGTTTTGCTCCTGTATCTCGGCTGTCAGGAACAGCGCGTCGTCGGAGAGAATATCGTACTTAGGATTGGCCGTGATGCGCTGCAGGGTTTCCACGGCGCCGTTGTAGTCACCGGAGCGGCGCTGCAGCTGGGCCTTCAGGTACCAAGCCTCGTCGGTGAGGGCATGACCGGGGTACTTGGTCAGTAAGTCATCGAGGGCTTTAATGGCCTGCGGTATTTTGTTTTGGAACACCTGCAGCTCGGCAGCGGCGTAGGCGCGCATGGCCACGCCCGACGTGTCCATAGCTGTGTTGTCGCCGATGAGCAGGCTAAGCTGCATGGCGTCGTTGGCTATTTCGCGGCTGGTGGCGAGCTTCAGGATATCGAGGTGGCTTTGCGCCAGCTTAAAGTCGCCGGCAAAGTAGCTGAGGCGGGCGTTGCGCAACTTGGCCTCGTAGCCCAGCGGCTGGTCCTTGCGCGATTTCTCTACCTGCGAGTACAGCAGCGTGGCCTCCCACGGCTCGCCGCGCAGCAGGTAAATATCACCTAGGGCAATTTTGGCTTCGTCAACGAGCTGCGGGTCGGCACGGGGCAGGTCGATTACTTCCTGCAGCAGCTGCATGCCCTTGTCCTTCTCATCGAGCTGAAAAGCGTACAGCAGGGCCAAGTTGCGCAGCACATCAGCACTCTGGGCCGTGCGGCCCAGCTCGGTAAGCAACTGTTGGTAATCGGCTGCCAGCGCACGCAGCTTGGCCTGGTCGACGGGGAAGGTATTGCGCACCTGCTCCTCGCGGGCCTGTATTAGCTTTTGGCGGGCGGGCTGATAGAAACGGCCGCCGCGGTATTCTTTGGCCAGGTACTCGTAGCCCTCGATGGCAGTATCATAGTCTTTGTTGCGCTGGGCAATGGTGGCTACATCCATCACACGACTGCCTTCAGTGCGTTGGCGTCGATCGAGGGCGCGGGCCTGCACCAAGGCGCTGCCAAAGTCGCGGCGCTGTTGGTACAACCACAGCAGCAGCTCGGGCCAGGCGCTTTTCTCGGGGTTGCTTTGGGTACGGGTGATGAGTGCTTTCTCGAGGGCTGCAAATGCCTGCTCGTTCTGCCCTAGGTTCTGCAGCATGTTGCGCACAAACGTCACCTGCTTTTCGTCCTGCTCCACCAAGTTAAGCGCCTCGTTCATGAGCGGCTCTACGCGGTTCTGCCGGCTGTACAGGTCGATGAGTTGCTGCGCGTACTCGGTACGGTTTTGAGCTAGCTGGCGGCCCTGCAAATACGTCTGCTCCGACCAGCGCACCAGCCCGCGCTGCTGAAACTCGGCCGCTAGCGGCAGCACTTGCTCGGGGCGTAGGCTAGCCACCACGCGGCCGTATTGCTTGTTAGCGGCGGTGCTGTCGCCGGCAGCGGCGTACACACCACCTAGGGCAACACCTAAGGTTGGTTCGGCAGGGCTCTTTTTGATGGCGCGGCGGGCGAGTTTCTCCGCGTCTTTATACTTTTTCAGCTCCAGCAGTACCTGCAAGTAATCGGGCAGCACGTTGGGGGCTAGCTGCGCGTCTTTGGGCAAACCCTCGAACAACGCTTCCGCCTTCAGCCACTCTCCTTTGCGGGCGTATTCGCGCGCACTTGCAATGGGGCCTCCTCCCTCCTGCCCCAGTGCCGGCCCTGCGGCCAGCAGTAGGCCTAGCAGCCCTAGGTAGGTTTTCTTCCTCAACGCAGACAACAGGCTCATAGCAGGCAATAACAAATAGCGGCTTCGCAACAACAAACAGGAGTGGCTTTGGGCGCTCAACATCCACCGCTTTGGTTTCATTCAAGCTCGGCCTCCGCAATTCCAAAGACCAACCAATACGGTCGCCGTTGCGCAAAGCAAAAGGGCCGTACCCTTGAAAGATACGGCCCTTCGGTACTTGTGGTAGCGGCAGTGGCTTAGAAGAACTTCACGCGTTCGTCTTTCACCTCGGCTTTCTGGCGCACGGTTTCGTAGATGGCACCGGTCGAGCGGGCACCGCGCATTTGCTGCAGTTGGTTGCGTACCGCCTTCAGGTCGGTCGACGGAGCAGCCGGCTCGTTTTTATTCACCAGCTCAACTACCAGTACGCCTTGCTCACCTTTGATGGGAGCCGAACGCTGGCCGGGCTTCAGGCCGAACGCCGTACCTACGGCTACCGGCTCGTTGCCGAGGCCCGGGATTACGCCCTGACCTAAGGTTACGTCGTTGGCAGTGCGCACCTGGGCGTTAGCGCCATACGCAGCGGCCATTTGCTCCAGGGTGCTGCCCTTCAGCTTAGCCATAATCTGCTTGGCTTTCTCCTCGTTGCGCACGTAAGTCGAAACTTCGGGCTTCACGGCCGCTACGTCGGCAGTGCCTTCCGTACGGGTGCCCGTCAAGGCAGCAATTACGTATTGGTCGTTCACCTGAAACACGTCCGAAACCTCGCCTACCTCGGTTTCTTTGTTGAAGCCCCAGCGCACTACTTCGCGGGCGTTGGGCACGTTGCCAACTACGGCATCCGATTTGCCAACGCCGCGGGCTTCTTGCTTCTGCAAGGTTTTGTCGGCTGCTACGGCTTTGCGGAACGACTCGAGGTCGGTGGCCTTGGCCTTTAGCTCCTGAGCGCGCTGGTAAGCCGTTTCGTTAGTAGCGTCGGAAGGAGTAATTCCCTTCTGCACGGCTGCTACGCGGTAGGTTTGGTTGGTTTTGGGCGCCGTAACCTTGATGATGTGGTAACCAAAAGAGGTCTTTACCAAGTTGGGCAGCACACCAGCCGAAGAAGCGCCGAATACGGCCTTCTCAAACTCGGGTACCATGCGGCCCGTGGTAAACCAGCCCAGGTCGCCACCTAGGGGCGCCGTACCGTCGGTACCGTGCTGACGAGCCAGTGCAGCGAAATCGGCACCGCCCTTAATTTGGTTTAAAATACCCTGTGCTTTAGCCTTGGCAGCTGCATCGGCCTCGGGCGTGGTGCCCTCGGGCTTGATGAGGATGTGGCTAGCACGGGCAGCTTGCGTAGCGCCAGCTTTGGTACCGGTTACTTTGTACAGCGAGTAGGTGCCATTTTCGGCGAAGGGGCCGTACACCTGGCCTTGCTGCAGCGGCAGCTGCTGGCGCAGCTTCTCGGGCAGGTCGGCCGGCGACACAAACTGGCCGTTGTAAGGCTGATCGGAGTTCAGGCGCACGAACAGCGAATCGTTCGGAGCGGTGCGGAACTGCTGGGCCAGCTGATCTACGGTTTGGCGCACGGCAGCCGAGTCTTCCTTCGAAGGCACTACGTTCACTACTACAAATTCCATGTCGCGGCCATCCTGCACCTTGTAGCGGGCCTTGTTGCGCGAAATGTAGTCTTGCAGCTGCGAGTCGTTCACCTTCACGGCCGAATCGGAGATGCTGTAGTAGGGCACAAACAGGTAGCGCAAGTTGGCGCGGCTGTTCTGCGAAGCGTCGAAGCGCTGAGCTTCGGCGGTGGTTACATAGTCGGAGTTCTTCAGCAGGGCGTAGTACTTGTTGCCCATGCGCTCCTGCGGCAGGTTTTGCTCGAAGCTCAACCACGCCTGCTGCTGCTGCGGAGGCAGCTTATCCAAAGCACGCAGGTACTCAATCACGCGGGCGCGGTCGAACTGGCCGGTTTGCGGATTGGTGAAGGCCTGCTGAATGGTGGGGTGAATGTTCTTGCCCTGCACCATGTCGGTCAGCTCCTCGTCGGTCACTTTCAGACCTAGGGCCTCGAACTGCGGCTGGAACGCGCGCTGGAACACAATCTGATTCCAAGCCTGGTCGCGCAGTTGCTGTTGCTCCTGCTCGGTGGGCTGGCGGCCGTTCTGCGCCGCAAAAGCTTCTTTCGACTGCTCCAAGGCGGCATTAAACTCATCGAGGTTCACTTCGTCGCCAGCTACTTCGCCAACCGAGGTGTCTTGTCGGTTAAACAAACCATTTTGGTTACCGATTAGGTCACCGCCCACGATGAATAGCAGCATCCCGATGGCTACGGTGCCAACGGCCCAGCCTGATTTTTCCCGGATGGTGTTGATTAAAGCCATTTAGTTGAAAGTAAGCAGCAAAGAAAACGCAGTAAGACGCGCAAAATAACCCCTTTTAGGGCAAAAGACAAAAGCAGGCCTAGCGGCGGCCTTTGGACTTGGGCTTGGCGATTTTGCGCTTGGGTTCAGGCGCAACAGGCGTGGCCTCCTGTTCATCAATCTTCAGGCGACGATACATCAGCAAACAGATGATGCTGACCATGAAGAACAGGTAGTTGCGGAGGATGTCGTTGGTGAGCAGCGTTTCGTACACACCAATGATGAACGCCACCACCGCTACCGAAAACAGTACCGTGCGCACGAGGCCACGGTCGAAGGAAGGAAGCTTCATGAGGGAACCTAGGGTTTAACCGAATCCGCAGGCGCTTGGCTCTGGTCTATGGTAAACACACCTTCGGGCTTAAGAATTTTGTAGCGCGAAAAATCTTCGTTGGCTTCTAGTCCGTGGCCCGTCAGGATTTCCGTAGGCGTTTCCACCCGCACAAATTTGTTGGTGTAGATGCGCGCCCGCGGTCGATCGTAATACAGTTCCTCGGAGCGCATGCCCTGCTGCTTTTGCTCGTTGCGCACACGCACATCGCCCCGCACGAAGTACACGTTTTCGGCACGGGTATATTTGGCGTAGTTGCCGCGCAGGGTGTTTACCACAGTAGTACCATCCTTGGCATAGAACACGATGTTCATGCCTTTGGGGTACACCAAGTCGCCGTTTTCAAAGGTGTGCTCCACCACCGCCGTAAGCCGCCCTTGCAACCGCGCCGAATCGCTGAAGAGCGTCGTTACGTTGGAGGTTTCGATCGTTGGGCCGGTATACACCACCTTCTGGGTAGGTTCAGCAGCCTTTTCTTGGCAGCCAACCAGCACTCCGGCAGTGCTCAGGATAAGAGCACCGCAAGCCATGCGAATGGTGTTGCGTTCCGTGGCTTTCACGGCTTGCCTATTCAATTCGACGCTTCAGGAACCAACGGCTGTTCAGCGATACGCCCAACTGCACGCGCATGTAGTTTTCCTTGATGTTGGATTGCCGAACAGTGCCTTCAGTTACAACATCGCTATTGCCACGCTGCCCGTACGTGAAGCTCAGGTTCATATTGGTAGCATCCAGCGCCGACGAGGTCGGGAACGGGAAGCTGAAACCCCAGCTAACGGCCCGGTCGTACAGCGCTTGGCCCCCTGGCCGGTAGGGCAACTGGGCAGCACTTAGGCCAAAGCGGTACGTTACGCGCTGAAAGTAGCTGGTAACCGAACTCGGATCGGGCGCTAGCTCACCGCCAATGCCCACGCGCCAAGTATTATTAAAAACCTGCTGCGTGCCGTTGAAGTCGCGGTACTTCGACCATTGTTGCCGAGCAACATCGGCGCTCAGGCTCCAGTTCTTGTTGTTATCGAGGCTTACGCCCAATTGCAACGAGCCCGGCAATACGGCTTCGCCTTTCACTTCATCCTGCAGAATACGCGGATCCTGCAAGTTGGTGCCGTTCACATCCTGAGTTTCTTGCTGCAGCGTGCGCCGGCCGTTCAAGTTGGTCTTGAATGAGTACACCGCTGCCACATTGGCCGCAATCTTCTTGCTGAGGTCGCGGCGGTAGTGCAGGCCCGTCCGGAAGCCAAAGTCGGTGTACTGCGTACGGTCGACGAGGCCAACCCGCTTCAGCGTCTCCTCGGGCTCCAGCTGCTCAATCGGCGGCTGCACAATGGCGTAAGCGGAGCGGTCGATGGTTCCAAAGATGTAGGACGTGGTAACCCCTAGGCTAAGTCCTTTGGCCAACCGCACGCCATGCCCTAGGTATACTTCCGACAAACCGCCCGAACCAGTCAGTTCGTTGCGCACCAGTGCGTCGGCGTTGCCTTCGACGGACCGAATGTTGACGGTTTCGTAATCCACCGACGACAACGGCTTCAGGCCAGCAGCCAACGCCCAGCGGCGCGAAATGGGCACCCCCAGGGCAATATAGCTGAGGTTGGCACTACCCGTTCGCTGCGAAGCTGTGCTGCTGCGGAGCTGTTTGAGCTGCCCGGTAAAGGCAGCCTCATAGGTTGTGCGGCTGGTGTAATACAGCAGCGCAGGGTTCAGTTCGTTTACCTGAATTGCGTTGGGAGCCGCGAGGCCCACGCCGCCCATGCCCTGTTGACGAACGCCCCCGACATTGGGATTGAAGTCGCCCAGGCCCAAGCGTGAGTATGGGGAGTTGCCAAGACCCTGCCCTGAAGCAGCTGAAGCAGCCCCCAGCAGGCTCAGCAGAGCCAGTGCGGTCAGTTTGTTACCCGACATTATGCACCAGTATTCGGTGAAGACCAAGCAAAACTAGCTCGGTCAGTACAAAGATGTGGCCTTTAAGGCGCGATTCAAAAAAGGCAGCATCGCCACCGGCTAGCACTACTGCTAAGTTGGGGTGTTGCTGACGGTAGCTGCTCACAAAACCATTTACCTCGGCTACGGCCCCGTTGAGGGCCCCGCTGAGCATGGCCGTACGCGTATCGGTGCCACACAACGCCAGTGCTGCAGCCTCGCTTGTGCTCGGCAGCAGCAGTTCGGGCAAGCGGCCCGTATAGTGGTGCATGGCCTGCAGGCGCATGCGCAAACCTGGAGCAATGCTACCTCCCACAAAGATATTATTCAGCACTAAGTCGCACTTAATGCAAGTGCCTGCATCAATTACCACCACCGGCCGGCCAGGCAATAGGTAGGCGGCTCCTGCTGCCGCTGCTAGGCGGTCGGCACCTAGGGTGTGCGGCGTAGCGTACGCATTGGCAATTGGCACCGGGGTTTTGCCCGATTCGTACACCACCACTTTTCCGCTCACCACCCCACCTAGGGCATTGGCCCAAGGCTCGGCTGGGCCTGCTACCGATGCCAGCAGTACGTGTTCCGCTTTGGCTTGCTCGGCCACGGCACGCAGTTCGGCAGGCGTAGCTACGCTGCCGCTTTCGGCCAAAGCCGAGCCGCGGAAGCAGCCATACTTAGCCGCTGTGTTGCCAATGTCGAGAACCAGTGTGGTCATAGTACCGACTAACGGCGGTCCGGCTTGTTTAGAGCCAGACCGCCGTCGGTAAGAGCCCCAAGCGCGTGGCTGGGGTTGCGTGCTTACATGAAATATTTCAGGCGGATTACCTCTTTTTCGGTGAGGTAGCGCCAGTTGCCGCGGGGCAGGTCCTTCTTGGTCAAGCCAGCGTACTGCACACGGTCGAGGGCTTTCACCTCGTAGCCTAGGTGCTCAAAAATGCGGCGCACAATGCGGTTTCGACCGATGTGGATTTCAACACCCACAAAACGGCGGTTGCCAGCTACTACAGCTACGTCGTCTACCTCAGCTTTGCCATCTTCCAGCTCCAAGCCAGCAGCAATCTGCGTCAGGTGCTCTTCGGCAAGCTCCTTGTCGAGCTCTACCTGGTACACCTTTTTGTTGCGGTGCGAAGGGTGGCTAAGCTTTTGGGCTACTTCGCCGTCGTTGGTGAACAGCAGCAAGCCCGTGGTATTGCGGTCGAGGCGACCTACCGGGAAGATGCGCTCCTTCGAGGCGTTCTTCACTAGGTCCATCACGGTTTTACGGCCCTCTGGGTCTTCGGTAGTGGTCAGGAAGTCCTTCGGCTTGTTCAGCAGCACATACACCTGCTTTTCACGCTTCAGGTTGGTTTTGCCGTAGTGTACGGTGTCGCTCGGCTTCACTTTGTAACCGAGCTCCGTTACCACCTCGCCGTTTACGCGGATTTCGCCCGCATCAATCAGCTGATCGGCCTCGCGGCGCGAGCAGATGCCGGCGTTGGCAATGTAGCGGTTCAGGCGTACGGTATCATCGTTTTCCGGCTCATCGCGCCGGCGCTTGTTGCCACGCGTCTTGTCCTCTTCGTAATACTTAAGGTTCTTATAAGCCGGTGCTTCTTGCTGCTCGTTGTTTTCCTGCCCAAAACGGTTGCCCTTTGGGTTGCGGGGTTTACGATCAAAGCTGGGGCGTTTTTCTCGGCCAAAGCGCTCCGTACGCTCGCCACGGCTTGGGCGGTCGTCGCGCTGCGGGCGCTCAAAGCGGTTGGCACCGCCGAAACGCGGCTTGTCATCGGAAGGGCGGCCGAACCGACCGGCTCCACCACGCTCTTCGTTGTTGCCGAAGCGGCGCTCCGGACGCTCCGAGCGCTGCTCATTGTTGTTGAAGCGGCGTTCCGGGCGCGGTTCGTCGCGGTCGAACCGGCGTGCGGGGCGTTCATCACGACCAACAAAGCGTTGCTCGTCGTTGCCCAGTCCACGGTTGCCACGGCTTGGACGCGGCGTGTCACCATCGCGCTCGAAGCGGCGTGCCGGACGCTCATCGCGGCCGAAGCGCCCCTCTCCACCAAAGTTGTTGTCACGTGCACCAAAGCCGCCGCGCTCGTTTCCGAACGAACGACGCGGACGGTCGTTGCCCTCCGGACGACGATCGAAGCTGCGACGTGGAGCCCGTTCCTCGTTGTTGGGGCGCTCGTCTTTACGAAAATCGGGATTGTTGAAACGGCCGCGCATGAAGTCGGCTGCCCCGTCGGGCTCGGCGGGTTTGTTGTAGCGCGGGCGCTCAAAACGGCGCTCGTCGCCAGCAGGGCGGCTGAAACGACGCTCGGGGTTGTTGCCGAAGCCGGGTTTGCCAGCTGGGCGGCCAAACGGCGGGCGCGAAGGAAAATCGTTGCCGCCTTCGCGGCGCGGAGCACCACCGGAGCGGCGGTCGTCGCCGAAAGAATTGAATGGTTTGCCTCCGCGGTTGTTAGCGGAGTCGGGGCGGCCGGGCCGGCGGTTGCCGGGGCCACCAAATGATTGCTGCTTCTTACCCATGTGGGAATATTCAGACGCACGGCATCGCTGCCGGGCTATGATGTGGCTTGTGTAAAGCTGACAAACGTCAGAAGAAATGTTTTCGTGCACAAAAGGGCTAGCGAAAACAGCGCCCGGATCTGGCGAACGGCCTCCCTCCAACTGGAGCGAAGACGACCGCGCAAATCCGGGCGGCTAGAAAAACAACGGCCGAGGCTTAGTCGCGGCGCGCCATTTTGGCTTCGATGGAGTGCTGCGTGTGCGGCACGGCCCGCAGGCGCTCCTTCGGAATAAGCTTACCAGTACCGATGCAGACGCCATAGGTACCGTTCTTGATGCGGATGAGGGCGTTTTCGAGCTGCTGGATAAACTTCATCTGGCGCGAAGCCAGTTGGTTGAGGCTTTCCTTCTCGGCAGTGTCGGCACCATCCTCCAACACCTTCGAGGGCGAAGCGGTGGTATCGGTACCAGAGTCGTTGCGGCGGCTCAGCGTTTCTTTGATGAACGCTACTTCTTTCCGGGCGGCGGCCAGCTTTTCCTGAATAATGGCTTCAAACTCGGCCAGCTCTTCCCGGGAGTAGCGTAGTGATTCTTCACTCATGGTGAGGCAGGAAAATGGTGTAAGCAGTTGAAAATAAATAACTTACCAAGCGCATCTTAGCTGCGGAACTACGCTGGACTCGTTTTTTGGCAACGCAAGCCGCTCGGGAATAGTGCCCTACAGTTGCAATGCTCAATGTTCCAAGTTGCTCCGGCCGACCAATAAGCCCGGCGTTCGTAGTACAAAGCTAAGACTTTACTGTCACTCAAACCTTGTCGAGCTTGCCAAGGTTCAGAATCCCAACATGTGGATGGCCGTAACCGCGGCCTCTACACCTTTGTTGCCGTGCTTGCCGCCGGCGCGGTCCCAGGCCTGTTCCTCATTCTCGGTGGTGAGTACGCCAAAGATGACGGGCTTATTGAACTTCAGCCCTACGTTCATGAGTCCTTGGGCAACAGCATGCGCGATAAACTCGTCGTGACGCGTTTCGCCTTTAATGATGACACCTAGGCAAATCACGGCATCAATCTCCTCATGCTGTGCCAGCAACTGCGCACCTAGGCCGAGCTCAAAGCTGCCGGGCACGGTATTACGGTAGATGTTCTCGTCCTTAGCCCCGTGCTTTAGCAGCGTTTCGTAGGCACCTTGGCAAAGCGTATCGGTAATTGTGCGGTTCCACTCGGCCACTACCAACCCAAAACGTTTATCGCTGATGTCAATAAACTGGTCGGAAGTATAATCGCTTAAGTTCTTCAGAGAGGTAGCCATACCTAAGGCTGGTTGATTTGTGGCGCAAATATCTGCTTCTGGAGCAACAATCCTTGGCTGCCCTAAAAACAGCAGCGCCGCTCCCGGTTACGAGAGCGGCGCCTTGGTCTTCAAACGCAAAGCTTACTTACTACCCAGCATGGCCTTGGCCCGGGCTTGGTACACCTTGGCATCGGTTACTTCCGACGAGGTCGGATAATCGTTCACGATGGTGGCGTATGTCTGTTCAGCCGCGGCGTAGTCCTTTTGCAACTCCTGAGCTAAAGCCAGCTTCATGAGGTATGCCGGAGTAAAGTAATCGTTGGTTTTGTAGTCGGCTGCCTTCTGGTAGTAGTTAGCAGCTTCCTTGTATTTCTTCAGCTCCATGTTGGCGTCGCCGATGAGGGCGTAAGCGCGGGCCTGTACCAGCAAATCTTCCGAGCTAAAGTCTTCGAGGTAGTCGATAGCTTTCTGGTACTCGCCGTTTTTCAGGGCACCAGCACCCGCATAGAAGTTGGCAAGGTTAGCCGCTTTGGTGCCGCTGTACTCGTTAGCTACTGCCTCGAGGCCGGCGTACTGCCCGTCGCCCTTCATTGCTTTCTTCAGCGAGTCCGCTTCCCAGTAGTGTACGGCTTGGAACATGGCCGCTTGGGCTTTCTCGTCTTGCGAGCTGCGCCAGGTGTAGTAGCCAAAGCCGCCTACCACCAGCAACACCACCGCGGCTAAGATGCCGAACAGGATGTTCTTGTTACGGCGAACAAAATCCTCCGACTCACCTAGGCGCGCAGCCAAGGCGTTAGGGTCTTCCAGCAAGGGATGGGCAGCGGGCGCATTGGGGTCCGGCTGACCCGACTCGGGCTGCTGTTGCGGCTGGTTCTGGCGCGCTTGCGGCGAGTTGCGCGTATAGGGAATCTTCGACATGAGAGAAGAAAAGGGTGGCAGCCTGCACGGCTACCCAGCTTTGCGTAAGCAGTAGTTACTCGCGGATGTAAGGATAATCCGCTTGCACGTAAACGTCTTGGAACAACTCCTCGGCGGGCGGGAAGGGCGAGTTCTCGGCAAACTCAACCGACTCGGCCACCACTGCCTTAATCCTTTCGTCGATGGCGTTCAGCTCATCTTCGGTGGCGTACTGGCGCTCCAGGATGACAGCACGCACGTTCTCAATCGAGTCGCGTTGGCGGTAGCCTTCTACTTCTTCCTTGGTGCGGTACTTGGCCGGGTCCGACATGGAGTGGCCTTTGTAGCGGTAAGTTTTGAATTCGAGGAAAGTTGGGCCTTCGCCAGCCCGGGCACGCTCGGCTGCGCGAGCCACGGCGCGGTGTACTTCCTCTACTTGCATAGCATCAACCGGCTCCGACGGCATGTCGTAGGCTTCGCCGAGGGTGTACAGGTCCGTCACGTTCGAGGTACGGCTTACCGACGTACCCATAGCGTAGCCGTTGTTCTCTACTACGAAGATTACCGGCAGCTTCCAGAGCATGGCCATGTTGAAGGCCTCGTGCAGAGCACCTTGGCGCACGGCACCATCGCCCATGTAGCAGATGCACAGGTTGCCGGTTTTGTTGTACTTCTCGGCAAAGGCAATACCGGCACCTAGGGGCACTTGGCCACCCACAATGCCGTGGCCGCCCATGAAGTTTACGTTCTTATCGAACATGTGCATGGAGCCGCCTTTGCCCTTCGAGCAGCCGGTTTCCTTGGCGAACAGCTCTGCCATCAGGGCATTTGCCGAAGTACCTAGGGCCAGCGGGTGCGCGTGGTCACGGTAAGCGGTAATCCACTTATCGTCTTTCTGCAGAGCCGAAACGGCACCAGCTACGCAAGCTTCCTGCCCGATGTAGAGGTGGCAGAAACCTTTAATCTTTTGCTGACCGTATAGCTGACCAGCTTTTTCCTCAAACCGGCGCATAAGCATCATGCTCTCGTACCAGTTGAGGTAAGTGTCTTTATTGAACTCGGCGTTGCCGGCGGCAGCCTCTGGCGCCTGGCCTTGCTGCTGGGCGCCGTTCTTGGCTTTGCCTACCGAATTGGATGCCTTCGAAGCAGCCTTTACCTTCGTATCCGCCATTAGTAGCTCTTCTTGTTCGGGTTTTGGAATGCGAAAGTACGTAAAAGCATTGCAACTCCGAAACCTCCGCTTTTCATGACGCTGGACTCGCTGCAACTCCTTTTTTTCAAGAATTACGACGAGGCCAGCTTAACTCTTTCGCCTCACATCAACTGCTTTATCGGAGAGAACGGAAGCGGCAAGACAAACCTGCTCGACGCTATTCATTACCTCTCTATGACCAAGAGCGCCTTCGCTGCCTCTGATGCCCAGTGCATGAAGCAAGGTGCCGACTTCTTCTTGGTAAAGGGCAGCTTCTTGCTTCCCTCCTCTTCTGCTCCCGACATTATCCAATGCAGCTTGCGCACAAATCAGAAAAAGCTGGTTACGCACAACAAGCAGCCCTACGACCGAATCTCCGACCACATTGGCCAATACCCGGTCGTTCTCATCTCGCCCTACGATACCGACCTTATACGACAGGGAAGCGAAGACAGACGGAAGTATTTCGATAGTATTATTTCGCAGCTCGACTATGCTTACTTGGAGCTGCTTATCCAGTACAGCTTTCTGCTTAAGCAACGTAATGCGCTGCTCAAGCAGTTCGCCGAGCGGCACACTTTCGACCGTGACTACCTCCAAGTTCTCGATGAGCAGCTGATACCAGCGGGCGAGCAGTTAGTGGTTAGAAGGCAGGAGTTTCTGGAGCAGTTTACGCCTGTATTTCAGCGTCACTACCAAGAGTTGGCTGATAGCCGCGAGCAAGTAACACTTGAGTACAAGAGTCAGTTGCCTGGCCAAGACTTCGCCCAAATGCTCCGCCAGCACGAGCGCAAGGACCTAGCCCTGCAGCGAACTACTACCGGTCCGCACAAGGACGATTATGTGTTCTTGATGGACGAGGCGCCGGTAAAGAGTTTTGGCTCGCAAGGTCAGCAAAAGTCGTATGCTATAGCGCTGAAGCTGGCCCACTTCGAGATTATGGCAACCCAGAAGCAGCACAAGCCCCTGCTTCTGCTCGACGACATATTCGACCGCCTAGATGAACGCCGCATTACGCGCCTCCTCCAGTTGGTAGCCAATCACACCTTCGGCCAGGTTTTCCTCACTGATACGCACTTGGAGCGCACTGACCGTGCCCTAGCCGGACTGTCGGAACATATCACGCGGTTTCGAGTAGATAAAGGATCAGTACAACCGCTTTAGCCTTGGGTTGAGCTACCTTTGCGCTGCACACCCGCTTACCTAAATAGGCATTGGCGTGCCCTCCGCGCACTATTTTACCTACTCCACCTTGAAATCACGCAACGCCTCCGAGTTTTCCCGTAAGGCCGATGTTGTCCCTCTTAAGGAGGGCATCCAGGCGTTGCTGAAGGCTTACCGCTTACAGGGCAAGATGAACGAGGTGTATGTAGTCTCGTCGTGGGAGAGGATTATGGGGCGCGCTGTTGCCCTTAAGACCCAGGAGGTCTACTTTCGGAACAACAAGCTGTTTGTACGGCTTACCTCGGCTCCGCTCAAGCACGAGCTTTTCATGGCTAAAACTCGCGTCGCTGAAATCATCAACAGCGAGGTAGGCGAGGACATAGTGCAAGAGATAGTGTTTCTCTAGGCCACGGCCCGTTTTCGATCAAGCTACCATTCTTTGTTATTACTCACCTGATCCTAGGTGAGCAGGCAGAGCTTTGACCATGTCACCCTGCCCTCTCGAGGCGTTTGAGTTTGCCCTATTCCAATGGCTCCTGGAATCGGTTGTTGCCCCGGCTAAGCTTGACTGCGCAAAGTATTAACAAGACGCAGCTCTAGCTCACGCCTTGCCTACGGATGATGAGCATACTCAACTGCTGCCCTCCTTCCGAGCTTAACAATCGTCTTGCTCTCTGACTAGTTCTTCTGCCTAGTTCACTTAAGAGCCTCCCTCCCCCCCCCCTTTACCTTCTTGCAACGTTCCTCGCTACAACCTCGTGGCTGAGCGTGTATTGCTGAGCCTATCACTCGGCTTATTCACTAAGGTTTTAGTTGAAACTGTTTCCCGGACTGCCTTTTTGGCCGTTATAGATTCTACTGCTCGAAATAGCTAATAGCTCTTCTTACACCCCCTTAGGCCAGTGCTGTCTAGTGCTTAGCAGCAATTAAGTGACCAGGATGAACCATGTCAGTAAGTGGTGCTGACTCCGCCTTTCACATCCACATCAAACGGGTATTGGTGTCCCAAGGCAACATGAGCTTTTCTCACTCACCTGCTTTGGACAACCTGCTTGCTCTTTCTTACCAAGTGCAGGGTAGTTGTGTAACGAGCGACACAGATTTTACTCGTGGCGCAACACTAGAATGTTCCACGTGAAACATCGTTTGTTCACTTCGGTCCATAGACTTTTAACAGGAGCTCATTATATGCTTCCAGAAGCGCTATGTACTTCGCCTGCAGTGCCATTAAGGCTTTCACAGGATCCTGATCTACAGATTGTAATGACACACTGCGTGTTACAGAAGAGTGCTTTACAGCTGGAGGTGTAAACTGTAATTGAGACTGTACAGGTGTATCAAGTTCGTCCGTAAAGTCGTGTTGTATCACTTCACCAACACGCTTAACAAAACTGTAATCCAAGGTTGTCTCTTTGAATTTACGGTAAATGGTAGGACGTGTAATACCCAGTTCCTGTACCAACTTGCTAATCGAAATACCGCTGTTTTTGATTGCTTCCTGCAAGATTTCGCCTTGGTGAGCCATATACAGTGTGTCGTTACGGGGTGCGTTGTAAAGATGTAAAAACGTTTCATTGTATCAAACACAACAGTGAAAAAATTAATGATACAAAACACCTTTGTAACTGTAACAAACACGCCTTGTAACACTGTTACAAACCATTTGCAACACATACACATGTACACTTGTTGCATCACTCCGTTGTAACACCAAAGGCCATAACGGACACGTCGAGTGCAATAAGCCACTGCTGGCCCCTCGGCGGTCTTGAGAATTATAGAGCTTGTGCTATCCCCATAGGGGCACAAAACCTTGCTTCGTTCTTGTACCCCCTTCCCTACCCTGCACGAACACACTTATGAGCCAGCCACTGACGGTGACTGGGCTCGTTTGTTCACTTTTGTTCGGTGTGTTGTTACGCCCCAAGTACACTGACTGCGCGGTTGGGGTAATCGGTGGTGATACCACGGACACCTAGCTGAGCTACTGCGGCTATGTCTTCTGGCTCGTTCACCGTCCAGGTTACGATGGGCAGATCATTTGTACGGCAAAAGCTGAGCAAGTCATCAGAGAGGAGCGTGTATCTGGGGCCTAGCACGTCGGGCAAAAAGCCCAGCTTAGCTATGTGTTCTTCGACTGTCAAGTTGTCTTCGACCAGCAAGCAAATCGGTAGGCCGGAAAGCTGACGTGCGGCTTGCACCACGCGATGATCAAAGGACATGATGAGCACCTCAGACTGAGGTTCGGCCAACGTGCTGCGCAGCTCTGCGAGTACGCGCTCGACGAATGCACCAGGCGCCGGATGAAACAAACCATCGGTGTGGGGCTCGCTCTTAAGCTCGATGGAGTAAAAGGGAATTGGTCGGTGCAGCGCGGCAGCGCGGAGCGCTACGGCTTCAAACACCTCGCGCAACAGCGGCTTGTGGGCAGGCGCTAGCTCTTGCTCCGGGAAGTTGGGATGCAGCAGGGTGCCACAATCGCAGCGCTGTATAATGGAATACGGCTGCTGGTATAAGTTGAAGTTATGCGCTTGCTCGGGCGTGAGCCGCTCCCCAGCAGGCCCCAGGCAGATGTCAGGATTAAGCCACGGCTCGTGCGACACAACAACTTCGCCATCGGCCGACAGCACCACATCGAGTTCCAACCCATCAATGGGCCACTCGAGCGCGTGCAGAAACGCGGCCAAGGTGTTTTCGGGGCGCAACCCTCGGCAACCGCGGTGGCCATAAATACGTGGGCGGTGCGGCGACTGAATACGACGAGCCATGCAGCTCATACGCAGGTAGCAAGGCTTCTGAATGATTTCAGGCCGTTATGTAGCGCTGTTGAGCGCACAACGAAGCGTTAAACAGCGCGAGCAACAGGCATTTAGCCATTCGGCAAGCCGTATACTTCAGCTTAGGGCACAAACCGATTGTGGTTCGCTGTTGAGTATGGCAGAACTGGAAGCGGCAGCAAAGCCTTATTTTGCCAGCTACGGACGAGTTCGACCTGCTTACCAAACTCCGCATATGAAGCGTATTCTTCTTTTGATACTGGTGGTTGTATTAGCCGTAGGTGGCTATTTGTACTACCGCACGGTGACTACAGGACCAAAATTTGCCCTAGCTAAAGCCGCGAAGGCTGTGCACGATCACGACGTTGCCAGCTTCGAGAAATACGTAGACGTGGAAAGCGTTGCCGGTAGCCTCGTTGATCAGGTAGCCGAGCAAGACCAAGTGCTCAGCCTGATCAGTGCAAACACGAGCGGAATGATGATGCGCGGCGCCTTAAACTTGGCTAAGCCGCAACTGGCCAAAGCTGCCCGCAAAGAGGTGCAGCACTTTGTGGAAACAGGTTCATTCGATGCCAACGCCAACAATGAATTTGAGCGCGTGGTGAAGTTTTCGTTGGCAGGCTTAGCTAGCAGGGTGGTAAGCCCCGAAAGCAGCTTTAAAGGCGTAAAATACCTGAAGGAGCAGGGCGAGCAAGCCTTGGTGGGGCTTGAGTTTACACAGCCGAAGCTGGACACTACGCTGGTGCTGGAGCTGCAAATGCGCAACCGCGGCGACTATTGGCAGGTGACTGAAATTACGAACCTAGGAGAGGTACTACGCCAAACTGCTCGGCTCGAGAAGCAGCGCCTTTTCGGCCCGGTGCAGTAGTTCCCAACTAGCTGCATAACCTAGAGCAGGCTTTGAGCTACTAAGCCAGAGATGTACTTTAAAACACAAAGGCCCGCTGCTATGTGCAGCGGGCCTTTGTGTTTAATCAGCAGGCTAACTTATGATTTGCCGCGCCCAGCCACCAGATAGTACAGGATAAGACCTAGGAGAGGCAGGAACCAAATGATGGCTACCCAGAGAATCTTCTTACCCAACGACCACGGCTGACGCAGAATGTCGATCAGGGCCAGGATATCGAGAATCAGGATGACAGCCCCGAAGATGGTAAGGCCGCCACTCGACGAACGCCGGCTGCAAGCCGACGTGCATAAGGTGAGCAGCGTCATCAGGCACGCCGTTACGGCTGGGCGCAGGGGATATTTAGCAAGGAAGTTCATGTGGTGTTTGGCTTAGGTAAGAAAGGAGCGTTCAGTTTGCCTCTCTTTACGAAAGCTCTACACATTGGATATATTTATCAATACTTATTGATATTAAAATACTGATTTACAAGTACTTATCACTTATTTGCTGCCAGAACTCAAGCCCAGCCTGAGGGTTCATGAGCATGGTGAGCACTACGCCATAGAGTGCGCCATAAAAGTGCGCGTCGTGGTTGATGTTGTCGCCCATGCGGCGACCCTGGTAGTAGGAGTAAGCCAGGTACAGGAAGCCGAATACAAACGGCTGAATGCGAAACGGAATGGGAAAGATGAGGATGCCGCCGCCTTCGGGTGCTACTGGGTAAAAGAGCACTGCCGCAAAGATGACCGAAGCCACCCCGCCCGAAGCACCCAGGCTGCCGTAGTGCGCATCGCGACGGTGGCGGAAGAACGTGGGAACATCCGACACGATGATGCCGCCGATGTAGAGCAGCAGAAACACCCACATGCCGTTCAGGCCACCAAACTCAACCTGCATGCGGTTGAGCACGAGTTGCCCGAACGAGTAAAACGAAAACATGTTAAAGATTAGGTGCATCCAGTCGGCGTGCAGAAAGCCCGACGTGAGGAAGCGGTGGTACTCGCGGTTTTTCTGCACGCGGTACGGGCTGAAAATCCAACGCTCGAGCAGCGAATGATTTTGCCAGGCGTAAATGGAAATGCCGCTGGTGACGAGAATCAGCAGCAGCACAAGGTCAATAGCCATGATGATTAAGAGAGGGGGTCAGAAACAAAAAGAAGCCTCGGCGCCGGCCGTTAGTTTTCGCGCTCCATCAGCTGCAAGGCTAAACCGCGCAGTAGCTGCTTGCGTTCGGCGGGGGCTTGCACGGCCTCTAGGTGCGCTAAGGCATCCTGGAAGTACTCGTTGATGAGCGCCTCGGTGCGGGTGCGAATCTGCAGCTCGTCGTAAATACCCTTTACGGCCGCCACCTTGGCCTCGGCGGCTTCGGGGGCGTTGTTACCTATCCAGCGCTGCAGCGTGGCTTGTTGGGCTTCGTTGGCCTGCTCCAGGGCGGTAAGCAGTAAGTAGGTCTTCTTGTTCGACACGATGTCGCCGCCGACGCGCTTGCCGAAGGTGGCGGCGTCGCCGTACACGTCGAGTAAATCGTCGCGCAGCTGGAAGGCCACGCCAATGTCGGTACCAAAGCGGCGCAGGTGGTCGGCGTCGGCAGGAGAGGCACCGCCTAGGCGGGCGCCCAGCTCCAAAGCAAAGCCCAGCAGCACGGCCGTCTTCAGCTGAATCATATCGAGGTACTGCGCTATGCTGACGTGGGCTTCCTTCTCGAAGTTCATGTCGAGCTGCTGGCCTTCGCACACTTCGGCCGCCGTTTGGCTGAAGCGGCGCAGGGCCTCGGGCAGCAGCGCGGGCTCGATGTCGAAGAGCAGCTCGTAGGCCCGCACCAGCATTACGTCGCCGGAGAGGATGGCTACGTTGGGGTTCCACTTGACGTGCACCGTGGGCTGGCCGCGGCGTAGCGGCGCTTGGTCCATGATGTCGTCGTGGAGCAGGGTGAAGTTATGGAAAACCTCCACGGCCATAGCAGGGCGCAGGGCACGCTGCCAATCATCGGTGAAGAGCTGGGCACCTAGGAGCGTGAGCAGCGGCCGAATGCGCTTGCCACCCATGCTCATGGAGTAGCGAATGGGCTCGTAGAGTTCCTGGGGTTGGTTGCCGTAATGCAACTCGGCCAGGGCAGAGGTAAGGGTGTTTGAGAATACAGAAAGATCCACAGAGGCGGCAGTAAGTCGTCGGGTGCAAGGTACGACGCCTAGGTGGCACGGGTGGTTGCACGCAGCGTGATGTAACGCAAGCTCCGGCTACGCTCCCTTCGGTTGCAGTCCGCGCCCCAGCACAAGCATGAATGCGACGCAATGTAGCGTGGGCTTCAGCCCGCGTTTGAGCGAACGACTTTGTTACTGCGTTTTCAGTTCAACGGCACAGTTCAAGCAAACGCGGGCTGAAGCCCACGCTACATGCAAAACCGCCCTGCTGGCACTAGGCCAACAGAGCGGTTTTAGTTATCAGCAATAAGCTAGCTTAGCCGTGGTAGCGGCTGCGGCCTTTGCCTTTAGGCTTCGGCTTATCGGAAGCTGAGCGGCCGCCTTCGCGGCGCGAGCGGCCACCGCCGCCGGTGCCACCAGCCACGCCGCGGCCGCCGGGGCGCTGGCGCGGGGCCCGGTCGCCGAACTCCTCGCGGGGGCGGGCAGCACGGCCGGCGTTGCGCGGCAGCGACACCAACTCTAGGTCGATGGTGCGGTCGAGCAGGTTAGCGGCTTTGATGATGACGCGCACCTCGTCGCCGAAGCGAATGATGCGGCCCGTGTTGCGGCCAATAATGCGCAGGTTCTCCTTGTCTAGCTCGAAGAAGTCCTCCTGAATATCGGCCAGACGAGCCATGCCTTCGCTCTTGGTTTCGCCCATCTCCACGTACAGGCCCCACTCGGTAAGGCCCGATACCACGCCGGTGAATTCCTCGCCTACGTGCTCAGCCATGAACTCGACCTGCTTGTACTTGATGCTGGCGCGCTCGGCTTGTGCGGCCCGCTTCTCGCGCTCCGAGGAGTGCTTGCAGTCCTCTTCCAGCTCCTCGGCATCCACGTTCTTGCCGCCTTGCAGGTAGTGCTCGAGCAGGCGGTGCGCCATCATGTCGGGGTAGCGGCGGATGGGCGAGGTGAAGTGCGAGTAGTGGTCGAAGGCCAGGCCGAAGTGACCTAGGGCTTCGGTGGTGTAAATGGCTTTGGCCATGGAGCGCACCGCCAGGGCCTGAATCACCGATTGCTCGGGCTTGCCTTCTACCTCGGCTGTCAGCTTGTTCAGCTCCTTGCTCACATTGGCTTCCTCGCCAAGGTTCAGGTCGTAGCCAAACTGGCGGGCAAACTGCGCGAAGTTCTCGAGGCGCTCGGGGTCGGGCGCGTTGTGGGTGCGGTACACCATCGTGAAGCGCGGCTTCGTCTTCTTGAGGCGGTACACAAACTCGGCCACCTTGCGGTTGGCCAGCAGCATAAACTCCTCAATTAGCTTGTGCGCGTCCTTGCGCTCCTTCACATACACGCCCACCGGCTTGCCGTGCTCGTCGAGCTTAAACTTCACCTCAGGCGCTTCAAAGCTGATGGCGCCTTTGCGGAAGCGAGCCGCCTGCAGCTGGTGCGCAATGCGGTTGAGCAGGTTGATTTCATCGGCAAAATCGCCTTCGCCCGACTCGATGCGCTCCTGTGCCTCCTCGTAGGTGAAGCGGCGGTCGGAGTGAATCACGGTGCGGCCAAACCACGCGTCGTACAGCTTGCCTTGCTCATCGAGTTCGAACACGGCCGAGAAGGTCAGCTTGTCCTCGTGGGGGCGCAGCGAGCATAGGCCGTTGGAGAGGCGCTCCGGCAGCATCGGAATGGTGCGGTCGACGAGGTATACCGAGGTGGCGCGCCAGTGGGCTTCCTTCTCGAGGCGGGTGCCCGGCAGCACGTAATGCGTCACGTCGGCGATGTGCACACCTACTTCCCAGTTGCCGTTCTCGAGCTTGCGCAAGGAGAGGGCATCGTCGAAGTCTTTGGCATCAACGGGGTCGATGGTGAAGGTGGTGATGTCGCGGAAGTCGCGGCGCTTGGCAATTTCCTCGGCCGAGATGTTGGCCGGAATTTCGTTGGCCTCGCGCTCCACTTCTTCGGGGAACTCGAAGGGCAAACCGAACTCCGCCATGATGGCGTGAATCTCGGCTTCGTGCTCACCGGCCGCGCCAAAGCTGCGCAGCACTTCGCCCACCGGCTGGCGGCCAAACTCGTCGGGCCATTCGGTGATTTTCACGAGCACTTTGTCGCCGTTCTTGGCATCGGCAAACGCGTGGCCGGGCACAAACACATCAAAGTAGATGCGCTTGTTGTCGGGTTGCACAAAGCCGAAGCCGGCCTGCATCATCAGGCGGCCGACTACTTCTTCCTTGCGGCGCTCTACCACCTCCACTACGTCGCCGGAGGGGCGGCCGTCGCGGGCCTTGCCTAGGCGTACCCGCACGGTGTCGCCGTCGAGGGCAAAGCCAAGCCGGTCGGTGTACACGCGCAAATCTTCGCTGAGCTCTTCGCTTACTATGTAGGCGTACTTGTTGTTGGCCAGGTCGACGGTGCCAGTGATTTCCTGCCCACCAAACCCACTCTCGCGGTGCCGGTAGTTGCCGGGGCGATGGGTGCGGTCGGTGGTACCAGGGAAGTCGAAGCCGGGCGTGCGGCGGCGGTGCGTCACGGGCTCTTCGCCCAATTCGGCCACAAAGCCGGGGTCAAATTTGCCGCGCTTGGGGCCACGGTCGCGGGCGGGCTTGTCGTTGTCGGGGCGCTCGTTGAAGGAGCGACCCGGCAGCTCCACTAGGCGGTAATCGTCGTTCTGGAGCAAGGCAATGTGCCCGCTTCGTTTCAGGTCCTTGAGGTAGTGAAACACCTCCTCGCGCTGCTCTTTGCTCACGACACCTAGGCGGCGCGAAATCTGGCGGTAGCTGAACACCTTGCCCGGGTTCTCGGAAAAAATCCGGAACACTTGGGTCTTCGATAGGGGGGCCGGAGCGGCTGCGTCACGGCGGCGGGCCGGGTCGCGCGAGGGGCGCGGCGCATCGGCCGAGTCATGGTTTCTTCTCATTCGAAAAGGGTCGCCGCCGGGCTGCTTTTGGGTATCTCTGACGGGCGGCGAGTTAGCTTGAAACAGTGGGTAGCCGCTGGGTTGGGTACCGGGCTTGCCCACAGGTGGATGGGAACTGCCTACAGACCTATGGGCCTGCGGGCAGTAGTTGTTCGGCAAAGTGCCGACTTAGGTTGTGCGAAAAAACAGAACTTCTGAATATTTCGACGGTAATGACCGCTGCTAGATGATACGCGGCAAGCAGCCGAGAGGTATTTATGCGGTTTTAAGGGCTTTTTAGCCACTCTGATGTTTCGATGAACATCAACCACAGCCGAGCTACAATGTGCTCGTGAAACAGCTCTAATGCGCTCAGCAACGCATCACAAGCTACGGCTTGGGGTGTGGCTGATTAAGCCAACGGTTAAATAATTATTAGTCAATCCGGCTGCCGTGCCGGTGCTACGCCAATTGACGGCGAGCCACGGCCGCACGAATATCAGCCGGCTCATCCTTCGGGATGGCAGCCAACAGGCGCTTGGTGTACTCATGCTGCGGATTGTCGTAGAGCTCAGCCGCCGGACCCTGCTCCACAATCTGCCCTTGGTTCATTACCAGCAGCCGGTCGCTCATAAAGCGCGCCACCGACAAATCGTGGGTAATGAACAGGTAGGTAATGCCGAAGTCGCGTTTTAGATCGTTCAGCAAGTTGAGCACCTGCGCCTGCACCGATACATCGAGCGCCGACACGGATTCGTCGCAGATGATGCACTTGGGCTGCAGCGCCAATGCCCGCGCAATGCAAATGCGCTGGCGCTGGCCGCCACTGAACTCGTGCGGGTAGCGGAGGTAGTGCTCTTCTTTCAGGCCTACGGTGCGCAGCAGCTCCAATACGCGGTCTTTTTGCTGCTGGCGGGTCCCTCCTACGTTGTGCACGCGCATTGGCTCCAAAATGGCCTCACCCACTGTTAACATGGGATTGAGGGCGGCGTAGGGGTCCTGAAACACCATCTGGAAATCGCGGCGGCGGCGGCGCAACTCGCCCGTCCGCAGCTTTGCCCAGTCGGTTCCTTCAAACAGAATGCTGCCGCTGGTTGGTTCCACTAACCTCAACAGCGTACGCCCTAGGGTGGTTTTGCCGCAACCCGACTCCCCTACCAACCCCACGGTTTCGCCGCGGTAAATGTCGAAGCTCACGCCATCCACGGCGCGCACCACTTCGGTAGCCCGGCCCCAGAAACCCTTGCGCACTGGGTAGTGCACACGCAGATCCTGTACGCGCAGCAGCACCTCTCCTGCTGGCCTGGCCTGGCCTTTGGCTACATCTGCACCTAGGGCATTACCCGAAACCACATCGGCCGCAGCTGGCTCGGCCGGCACTGTTACGACGGGCGCAGCAGCGGCACTTGGCACCGGCACCCCCGTTTCGAGCAGCGGGGCTTGCTCAAAGCCCACCAACGCATCGGCCGATTGTGGAACATCGGGGGTATGTTCCACGGGGAACAATTTGGCAATTTCGTCGGCGTTCTGAGGGGGTTCGTATACTGCAGCAGCTACTTCGTTTGCAGGACTTTGCAGCGCAGCATCTCCAGTGCTGAAGAAGGCTCCAGCGGCATCTTGCCGCATGAAATCGGCCACCGTGGGCAATCTTTTTTTGCCCAACGACAATTTTGGCCGGCAAGCCAGCAGTCCTTTGGTGTAGGGGTGCTTCGGGTTGGTGAAGATTTCGAGTACGCTCCCCTGCTCCACCACCTTGCCGCGGTACATCACTAAAATGCGGTCAGCAATTTCGGCTACCACGCCTAGGTCGTGGGTAATGAAAAGCACGGCCGTATTGCGCTGCCGGCGCAAATCGTCGATGAGCTGCAGAATGCGGGCCTGCACCGTTACGTCGAGGGCCGTGGTGGGCTCGTCGGCAATGAGGATGGCGGGCTGGCAGGCCATGGCCATGGCAATCATCACCCGCTGCTTCTGCCCGCCGCTAATTTCGTGCGGGTAAGACTTGAAGATTTTCTCGGGTCGTGGCAGCTGCGCTTCCGTGAATAGCTCGATGGTGCGCGCCGCGGCTTCCCGCTTGCTCAATGAAGTGTGCAGCAGCAAAGCCTCCACCACTTGCTCCCCGCAGGTATGCACGGGGTTCAGAGAGGTCATCGGCTCCTGAAAAATCATCGAGATTTCGTTGCCGCGCACCCGTTGCAGCTCTTCCTCCGATAGGCGCAGCAAATCGACCTCGGCACCTAGGGTCTGCGATTGAAAGCGTGCTTCTCCCCCACTTAGCTTGCCCGGCGGCATCGGAATCAGCCCCAGCAGCGCCAACGACGTCACCGATTTGCCCGAACCCGACTCGCCCACTATGGCCACCGTTTCGCCCGCGTTCAGCTGAAAGGAAATTCCTTCGACAGCGCGCGTGGTGCCGTATTGCGAGGCAAAATCAATGGTCAGGTCGCGGATGTCGAGCAGCGGCTTCAAAGGTCAAGTAAGGTAAAAAGCGCCAGCACACAGCTGCGCAGTTGCAAGAACGGCAACGTTCGGCGTAAAAATTCAACAGCCCGCGTTTTGGCGCGGGCTGTTGCAAAAAAGTGGCTAAGCTCAGCTACTTAACATAATCCTAGGTACCTAGGCTACTTCGGTAGCAGCTTCGGCATCAGAACGGTGTTCAGCGTGGTGGGCTGGCTGCGGATGCGGGTGAAAAAAGCGGTTCTGGTTAAGCAAAATGAATACCACGCCCATGAAAATGGCCGCGTCGGCGATGTTGAAAATGGGCCAGAGCGACAGGTGCATGTTGCCAATCAGCGGCCAGGAGTCGGGCAAGAAGCCCTCATACAAGTCGAGGTAGAGCATGTCGATAACCTGCCCGTGGAACCACGGCGTGGGCGAACCAAACGGCGCGTTATCGTAGATCAACCCGTAGAAGATCGAGTCGATAAGGTTGCCGATGGCCCCTCCCAATATGGCGGCCACGCACCAGATTAGGCCATTAGGCATGCCGTTTTTGCGCAAGCGGTAGATGTAGTACGCAATGCCGGTAACGGCTACCAACCGGAAGCTCGTGAGCAAAATCTTGCCGTAGGGCGGCGGCAGTTCCACGCCAAATGCCATGCCTGGGTTCAGCGTGTAGTGCAGCTTAAACCAGTCGCCCAGCAGCGGAATTTCGCCCGGCATGCCCGGTTGCATGTAGGTATGCACGGCCCACTTCGAGAGTTGGTCGATAACAATTACCAGCAACGCGAGCAGGTAGTACTTCCAGTATTTCATGAATTCGCCGATTTAGCCGCCGGGCCGAATTGGACTGCAAATGGCACACCACTGCACCCCAACCTTAGACTAGCTTAGCACAAGATTCTGTCGAGCTTTGTGCTGATGAGTTTGCCCTTTCGGGCTTGAAAATGGGGATTTTTGACCTTTTCAGACTATTCCGGCGGCATTTTGTGCGCCGGTATGCCGGACGGCGAAATTAGCATGCCGTCCGGCTACTGTGGCTCAGCTTTTTACAACTTCGAGGCGCACCGGCACGCTGTACTCGTCAAATTCGAGCACGGCGCCATCGGCCAGACCGTTGGTCAGATCGAGCGATAAGGCCTGCGTTTCGGTGCGGATGTACTCGCCAAACGCCTCCACGGCCTGCACCAGCTCGGGCTGATTGGCACCTAGGGTCACGCGAATTTTATCCTGCACCTCGAGGCCCGAATCCTTGCGCAAATTCTGCAGGCGGTTCACCAACTCACGGGCTATACCTTCGTGGCGCAGCTCGTCGGTGAGGGTCACGTCGAGAGCAACCGTCAGCGGGCCATCGGTGGCCACGAGCCAGCCCGGCAGGTCTTCGGTGCGGATTTCCACGTCTTCCGGCGAAAGCGTTACCGGCTGACCCTCAACCTCTACCGCCAGCTGACCGACTTTTTCAAGCTGGCTGATCTCCTCTGGCGTCATCTGCTGAATGCGGGCGGCTACCGCCTTCAGGCGCGGACCGAATTGCTGACCTAGGCGCTTGAAGTTGGGCTTCACCGATTTCACCAGCACGCCGCTGGTATCGTCGAGGAACTCCACGTGCTTCACGTTTACCTCGGCGCAAATCAGGTCCTCTACCTTCCCTACCTGCTCGCGGGTGGTTTCGGTGAGCACCGGTACCAGAATGCGCTGCAGCGGCTGACGCACCTTCAGCACCGATTTCTTGCGCAGCGAGTGCGTGAGCGAGCTGATGCGCTGGGCCAGGTCCATGCGCTCTTCCAAAGCCTTGTCAATCAGATGTTCTTCTGCTTCTACCAGCTCGGAGAGGTGTACCGACTCGTGGCGCAGCGGCGTGGTTTTCGCCATGGCCTCGGCACGCATGCCGTTGGTCATGTTGCGGTACAGCCACTCGCCGAAGAAGGGCGCAATTGGCGACATCAATTGCGCTACCACCACCAAGCATTCCTGCAGCGTTTCGAACGCGGCTTTCTTGTCGGCAGTCAGTTCGCCCTTGCGGAAGCGGCCCCGCGAGAGACGCACGTACCAGTTGGAGAGCTGATCGGTGACGAAATCCTGGATGGCACGAGCCGCTTTCGTGGGGTCGTAGTTGTCGAAATGACCGCGCACTTCGAGAATGAGCGACTGCAGCTTCGAGAGAATCCAGCGGTCCAGTTCCGATAGCTCGGTGAGGGGCACACGGTCGAATTCGCGGGCCTGGAACTCGTCGAGGTTCGCGTAGAGGGCGTAGAACGAGTAGGTGTTGAACAGCGTGCCGAAGAAGCGGCGCTGCACTTCCGTGATGCCCGCGAGGTCGAATTTCAAGTTGTCCCAGGGCTGGGCGTTGGCAATCATGTACCAGCGGGTGGCATCGGGGCCGTACTGGTCGATGGTTTTGAACGGGTCGATGGCGTTGCCGAGGCGCTTCGACATCTTGTTGCCGTTCTTATCGAGCACCAAGCCGTTGGCAATGACGTTTTTGAACGCTACCGAATCCTCGAGCATCACCCCTAGGGCGTGCAGCGTGAAGAACCAGCCGCGGGTCTGATCGACACCTTCAGCAATGAAATCGGCCGGGAAATTGCGCTCGAAAGTGTCGTGGTTTTCGAAGGGGTAATGCCACTGCGCGTAGGGCATGGCACCCGAGTCGAACCACACGTCGATGAGGTCGGTTTCGCGGTACATCGGCTGCCCAGAGGGCGACACCAGGAAGATGTCGTCGACGTAGGGCCGGTGCAAATCGGTCATTTCCCCGCTCTTGATGGGGTTATGCGTCATCACCTCGGCGGCTACGGCCTTGTCAATTTCGGCGCTTAACTCGGCAATCGAGCCGATGCAGATTTCCTCCGAGCCATCCTGCGTGCGCCAAATGGGCAGCGGCGTGCCCCAGTAGCGCGAGCGGCTCAGGTTCCAGTCAACGAGGTTCTCAAGCCAGTTGCCGAAGCGGCCGGTACCGGTGCTTTCGGGCTTCCAGTTGATGGTTTTGTTGAGCTCGATGAGGCGGTCCTTCACGGCCGTAGTCTTGATAAACCACGAGTCGAGCGGGTAGTACAGCACGGGCTTATCCGTACGCCAGCAGTGCGGGTAGGTGTGCTCGTACTTTTCCACCTTAAAGGCCCGGCCGCGCTCCTTCAGCCGCACGCTGATGTCGACATCAAGGGTGCGGTAGTCGGCCGCCGAATCGTCGTGGCCGTCGTAGTTTTTCACCCAACGGCCGCCAAATTCGCCCATTTGGGCCGCGTAGCGCCCGGTGCGGTCGACGATGGGGCCAAGTTTGCCCTGATCGTCGGCCACCAGCAGGGCCGGAATGTCGTTCTGCTGGGCTACCCGGAAGTCGTCGGCGCCGAACGTGGGCGATATGTGCACGATGCCGGTACCGTCTTCGGTGGTCACGAAGTCGCCGGGGATTACGCGGAAGGCGCGCTCCTCCCCTTCAAAGGCCGGGAAGCCGGCTTCGGTGCTAAACAAGCGCTGGTAGCTGATACCCACCAACTCGCCGCCGCTAAACTCGGCTAGTTGCCGCCAGGGCAGCACTTTGTCGCCCGCTTTGTACTCTTCCAACGAGGCTTCGGCCCCTTTTTCGGAGAAGTGACGGCTGAGCAAATCCTTGGCCAGCACTACCACCTGCGGCTCGCGGGTGTAGGGGTTGTAGGTGCGCACCACGGCGTAGCGGATGTTCTTGCCCACGGCCAGGCCGGTATTGGCCGGCAAGGTCCAGGGTGTAGTCGTCCAGGCCAGGATGAACACCGGCAGGCCATCGGCCAGGGCAAACAGCTTCTCCGACTGCTCGTCGCGCTTCACCTCGAACTCGGCCACAATGGTCGTGTCCTTCACGTCCTTGTAGGTGCCGGGCTGGTTCAGCTCGTGCGACGACAAGCCCGTGCCGGCCGCCGGCGAGTACGGCTGAATGGTGTAGCCCTTGTAGAGCAAGCCCTTGTCGTAGAGCTTCTTGAGCAAGGCCCAGCAGCTTTCGATGTACTCCGGCTCAAAGGTGATGTACGGGTCGGAGAGGTCGACCCAGTAGCCCATCTTCTCCGTCAGCTCGTCCCACTGGTGCTTAAAGCGCATCACCGTTTCGCGGCAGCGCTGGTTGTACTCCTCAACCGTAATCTTCTTCCCGATATCCTCCTTCGTAATGCCCAACTCCTTTTCTACCTGCAGCTCTATGGGCAAGCCGTGGGTGTCCCAGCCGCCTTTGCGGTTTACCTGAAAACCCTTGAGCGTTTGGTAACGGCAGAAGATGT
Organism: Solirubrum puertoriconensis; assembly: GCF_001483135.1. Taxonomy (GTDB): domain Bacteria; phylum Bacteroidota; class Bacteroidia; order Cytophagales; family Hymenobacteraceae; genus Solirubrum; species Solirubrum puertoriconensis. The sequence goes on along the minus strand of NZ_LNAL01000008.1, from coordinate 201,359 downwards.
CCTTTACCGTACGGGCCATCACGTGGTGAATGCCGGGCGCACCGTTGGCCGAGGGCGGACCTTCGTAAAACACGAAGCTCGGGCGCCCTTCGCGGGTACTCACGCTTTTCTCGAAAATGCCGTTTTCCTGCCACCACTGCAGGATATCGGCGCCTACCTGGGCGTAGTTGAAGGGCTGCTTAAATTCGGGGTATCTCATCGGTTTAGTATCGTACCTCATTTCCTAGCTCCCGGCCGGCGGCCAAGAGATACTAGCCCTAAGAAGCTAGTATGACCTAGGAAAGTTGGTTATCGAAAGCAAACAAAAGTGTGGGCAAAAAGGCTCAGAAACAGTATGCTGTACGGCTAGATGTTGGCACCGGGGTTGTTCGAGTCGGCGCTGCGCGACAAGCGCGGCTGCACGGTCATTTTATCCAGGTTTAGCTCCAAGTCGTCGTCTTCTTCGTGGTACTGATCGTCGTAGTGCTGAATGAGGGCACGGTCGATGGTTTCTTCCTTGCCGTGCTCAAAGGTTACCAGCAGCGCCGGCAGCAAAATCAGGTTCGAGAAATTAGTAATCAGCAATGAGGCCGACATCAGCAGCCCGAGGGCTTTGGTGCCGCCAAACTCCGAGAAAGCGAAGATGCTGAAGCCCACAAAGAGCACGATGCTGGTGTAAATCATGCTGGTACCGGCTTCGGAAAGCGTGGTGCTGATAGCAGCCCGCACGCGGCGGCCGTTGGTAGCCATTTCTTGCCGGAATTTGGCCAGCAGGTGAATGGAGTTGTCGCCGTCGATACCTAGGGCAATGCAGAAAATCAGGGCCGTGGCGGGCTTCAGGGCAATGCCGAAGTAGCCCATGAGGCCGGCCGTGAGCAGCAGCGTAACGAAGTTGGGCAGCAAGGTGAAGAACACCGAGCGAATGGAGCGGAACAGCACCAGCACGATGAGGCCTACCAAACCAAAAGCGTGAATAAGGCTGTTGCGCAGCGTGCCGATGATGTACTCGTTGCCTTTGGTAAACAGGATGGTGGTGCCGGTCATCTTCACCTCCATGCCCGTACCGTTGAATATTTCCTTGATTTTGGGCTCAATTTTATTGAGCAGCAGCGTATCGAGGTTGCGCGAGCCGATGTCGGCAATCTTGAGCGAGATGCGCGCTTTCTGGCCCGTCGAGTCGGTGAAGGAGCGCAGCAGCTTGCTGTCCATACCCGAGCCTTCTTTGCCCTGCGAACGGGCTAGGTAGCTCAGAATAAAGTTGCGCTCGGAGTTATCGGGCAGGCGGTAGTAAGCCGGGTCGCCGTTATAAAAAGCCTGCGTGGAGGCTTTCAAGAAGGTAACGATGCTGATGGGCGAGGTTAGCACCGGCTGCGTGCGCAGGTAGTTTTCGAGGCGGTCGATGCGCTCAAGGTTTTTCAGCTTCAGAATGCCACGCTTCTTGCCGGTATCTATCACGATTTCGAGCGGCATAATGCCGTTGAAATGCTGCTCGAAGAACTTCAGATCGGCATTGACGGACGAGTTCTTGGGCAGATCATCGACCATGTAGGCTACCGATTGCAGCCGGCTGGCCCCCAGGGCACCTAGGGCGCACAGCACGATTGCTGTGCCATACACAAAGCCGCGGCGCTCCAGCACCAAGTAATCGAAAAACTCGAGCAGCTTGGTAAGCGGCTTGGCATCGAGGTGCTCGAGCTGCTTGGGCGTGGGGGGCGGCAGGTAGGTAAATACGATCGGGATGAGGATGATCGAGATGAAAAACGCCGCGAAAATGCTAATGGTAGCTACCCAACCAAATTGGTACAGAATGGCAATGTTGGTGAAGCAAAACACGAAAAAGCCCGTGGCCGTGGCCGTGTTGTTCATTAGCGTTACCAAACCAATTTTGCGTACCACGCGCACCATGGCCAGCACCTGGTTGCCCGAAATGCGGTAGTCGTAATGGTAGCGCGAGAGCAGGTACGTGCAGTTAGGAATACCAATAACAATGAGGATACTCGGTATCAGGCCCGTCAGCAGCGTAATCTTGTAGCCGAGCAGTACAATGGTGCCCACGCACCAGATTACCGCCACACCCACAATGAGCAGCGGAAACACCACCGCCGACCACGTGCGGAAAAACACCAGCAGTGTAACGCTGGTAACCAGCGCCGCCAGCATGAGGAAGAACTTCATTTCGCTGGCCACTTTGCTCGTCATCGTCGAGCGCACGTAGGGCAGGCCGGCGTAGTGCAGCTTAATGCCGGTTTTCTGGGTGAACCGCTCGGCATGGCCCAGGATGTCCTGCATCACGGCCTGCCGCCTAGAGGAGTTCAGGTACTTGGGGTCCACGGTAAGGGCCAGCAGCGTGGCCCCAGTAGCGGGGCTGATGAGCTGCCCTTTGTAGAACTCCTGCCGGTTCACGATCTGCATCAGCGAGTCGAGCTCCTTCTGCGTTTGCGGAAACGTGCGGAAGATGGGCGTAGCGGCAAAGCGCTGCCCGGCGGTATCCTTGGTGAGCTGTATCAGCTTGGTTACCGAAAGTACCCCGCTTACGCCCTGCACCTTGCCCAGGGTATCGGTAAGAATGCGTAGCTCGTTGAAGTTGCCCAGTTTGTACACCGAGCTGTCCTGCATGCCCAGCACCAGCACGTTGCCGTCTTCGCCGAAAGTTTTTTTAAACTCTTGGAAGTACACCATGTCCGGGTCGTCGGGCGACACCACCTGGGCAAAGTCGTAGGTCATTTCCACGTCCTTGGCTTTCCAGGCCATGAATACGGTGATAACAGCCAGCAGCCCAACCAGCAGGCGGCGGTTCTTGATAATCAGCAGGGCAAGCTTACTCCACATCGGCTACGTCAGGAAAATTGGGGCAAAGGTACGCAATGCCTGTGGGGCTATTTTTCCGGGGCCGATTGCACCTAGCGCCGAAAAAGCATCAATAGTGCAAGTATTTGTAACTCACAATGTTGTAAAGCGCGTATAAGTGCTTAGTTTTCTGCCAGCCTACGCAACCCACCCTTGCTCGGCGGCTTGTATGCACGCAATGACATGGTATTTTACTCCGAATGCAGCACCCCGCCGCGGTGCCGTGTCCGATACGCTACCGCTTACCGCTTCCGCTAGCTACCGCCACTTGTCTTTTGGCGGGGGGTACCACGGTGCCCTCGAGCACATGCTGGCGCAGCACGTAGGCAAGCTGTTGCTTAACCTGCGGCGTAGTGCCCCGGCGTCCCTCTCCTACGAGCAGTGGCTTACCGAGGTGCACCTAGGGCCGCAGCCCAACCGTGCTGCGCAGCCCATGTTTATGGCTTCGCTACCCAGCGAGGGGCAGTACCAGTACAGCATTGGCAGCTACCCAACCGGCAGCACGTTCCGGCCCGGGCAAGCACGCTTTAGCTACGTTGCTTCGCACCGCTTGGCGTAGTAGTATTCTGGCTAGCCACCGTTCAAAACACAAAGAGGCCCCGGACACTCGTCCGGGGCCTCTTTGCTTTGCTAGCACCTAGGGCTTACAGCTGCTCAAAAATGCGGCGGAAGCTTACGGCCTGGCCAATGTACTGGCGCAGCTCTGCAATGGGCATGCGGGTTTGCTCGCGCGAGTCGCGGTGGCGCACGGTTACGGTTTCATCTTCCAAGGTCTGGTGGTCGACGGCGATGCAGAACGGCGTGCCGATGAGGTCTTGGCGGGTGTAGCGCTTGCCGATGGCGTCGCGCTCTTCCATAATGATGCGGAAGTCGTGGCGCAGCTCGTCGAAAATCTGCTGGGCTTTTTCAGGCAAACCATCCTTGCGCACCAGCGGGAATATGGCCGCCTTGATGGGCGCCACCGCTGGGTGCAGCTTCAGGTAAGTGCGCTGCTTGGTTTGTTGGGCTTCGCCTTCGCCCTCGGTCAGGGTTTCCTCGGTGTAGGCGTTGCAAAGCGTGGCCAGGAACAGGCGGTCGGCCCCTACGGAGGTTTCTACCACGTAGGGCACGTAATTGCCGTAGGGCTTGCCGGTTTCGGGGTTCACGTCGGCGTCGAAGTACTGCTGCTTTTTCTTCGACAGCTCCTGGTGCTGGGTCAGGTCGAAGTCGGTGCGCGAGTGAATGCCCTCGATTTCTTTGAACCCGAAGGGGAACTCAAACTCGATGTCGACGGCGGCGTTGGCGTAGTGGGCCAGCTTCTCGTGGTCGTGGAAGCGCAGCTTGGCGCTGGGCAGACCTAGGGCCTCGTGCCAGCGGCGGCGGGTTTCCTTCCACTGCTGGTACCACTCCATCTCGGTGCCAGGGCGCACGAAGAATTGCATCTCCATCTGCTCGAACTCCCGCATCCGGAAGATGAACTGGCGGGCTACAATCTCGTTGCGGAAGGCTTTACCAATTTGCGCAATGCCGAAGGGCACCTTCATGCGGGCCGACTTCTGCACGTTCAGGAAGTTCACGAAAATACCCTGGGCCGTTTCGGGGCGCAGGTAAATCTGGGCGGCGTCGCTTTCCACGGCCGAGCCCTGCGTCGAGAACATCAGGTTGAACTGGCGCACGTCCGTCCAGTTGCCGGTGCCCGATACGGGACAGGTAATCTTCTCGTCGATGATGAGCTGCTTTACGCCGGCTAGGTCGTTGTCGGTGAGCAGGCGGCCTAGGTGCTGCAGCAACTCTTGCGCGCGCTCCACCTCGCCATTGTTTTCGTACTGAGCTGCTTTCTCCTCCACCAGCACGTCGGCGCGGTAGCGCTTCTTGCTGTCGAGGTTGTCGATGAGCGGGTCGTTGAAGCCGGCAACGTGACCCGAGGCGTGCCACGTGAGCGGGTGCATGAAGATGGCCGCGTCAATGCCCACCACGTTGGGGTTGAGCTGCGTCATGGCTTCCCACCACAGGCGCTTTAAGTTGTTTTTGAGCTCTACGCCGTTGGGGCCGTAGTCGTACACGGCGGCCAGGCCGTCGTAGATTTCCGACGACGGGAACACGAAGCCGTATTCCTTGGCGTGGGCTACAATGTCTTTCAGCTGGGTATTTTCGAGGGTTGGTTTCTGCGTCGGGTTGCTCATAGGGGCAAAAGTACGGCTTCCGATAAAAGGCTGTCGACTAAACTTTTTGTAGAAGCAATGGTACAAGGCCTGTTCTTTACACCGAGGTGCGGGCGCATCGAGTAACAATTTCATAATCTTGTGCCCTTTTCGGTGGCCCGTACTTTTGGGCGGCCAAACTTTTTGCTCACTAACCCTCACCAATATGCTTGGCTTAGAGCCCCAAGTGCTCCTGCTGCTGCTGGTGTGTCTGATAGCCGCTTGCGCGTTCGAATTCGTCAACGGCTTTCACGACACTGCTAACGCAGTAGCAACAGTAATTTACACGAATACGCTACGGCCCTGGATAGCCGTAGTATGGTCGGCTTTCTGGAATTTCATCGGCGTATTTGGCGGCGGCATCACCGTGGCCATGGGCATTGTATACCTGCTGCCCGTCGAAAGTTTGGTCGATCAGAACATTTACCACGGCATAGCCATGGTAGGCGCGCTGATACTAGCCGCCATTATCTGGAACGTGGGTACCTGGTACTACGGCATTCCGGCCTCGTCGTCGCATGCACTTATCGGCTCCATCTTGGGGGTGGGCATTGCCTTTTCGTTGCTGCCCGACTCGAACGGCGCGGCTGTTAACTGGAGCAAGGCCACCGAAACGGGCATTGCCCTGCTGATTGGCCCGCTGTTTGGCTTTACGCTTACCATTTTGGTGATGTTCATCCTGAAGCGGTTTGTAAAGTCGAAGGCCATCTTCAAGGAGCCACACAAGCGGAAGCCACCACCCCTCTGGATTCGCCTGATCCTGATTGCCACTTGCACGCTGGTAAGCTTCTTCCACGGCTCCAACGACGGCCAGAAGGGTGTGGGCCTGATTATGCTGATCCTGATCGGCATCGTGCCCATCAAGTTTGCACTGGACGAATCGAAGAACCCGCTCGACATGCGCGACTCGCTTGTGCGCGTAGAGCAGGTAATGCGCAAGATCAACCCCGCTGAACTAGCTCCCGACGAGCAGAAAGCCCTGGCCGACATCAACCAGCAAACGGGTAACCTCGACCGCATTTTCGCCGGCAAAACCGACGTGAAGCAGCTGCCCGAATCTGACCGTTTCCAGATCCGCAAGGCCATTCTGCTGACGTACAACCGGGCCAAAAAGCTGATGGATAGCGACCGGGTAAGCCTCAGCCCCGCCGACCGCAAAGCCTACGAAGAAGGCATTAAAGACATGCGCAGTTTCACCGACTACGCCCCGAAATGGGTAGTGCTGATCGTGTCACTGTCCCTAGGTATCGGCACCATGATTGGCTGGAAGCGCATTGTGGTAACCATTGGCGAGCGTATCGGCAAAGAGCACCTCACTTACGCGCAAGGTGCCTCCTCGGAGCTTATTGCCGCCACCATGATTGGCCTGAGCACGGCTTCGGGCCTGCCCTCTTCAACCACGCACGTGCTGTCGTCGGCCATTGCTGGCTCGATGGTAGCCAACCGCGGTATCCGCAACCTCAACCCCGGCATGGTGCGCAACATTGCGCTGGCCTGGGTGCTTACGCTGCCCGTAACAATGGCCCTCTCGGGCGTGCTGTTCCTGCTATTCCGCACACTGCTGTAAGCTCAGCCGCATTCTTCGAAAGACACAAAAAAGCCGCTCCAGAAATGGAGCGGCTTTTTGTTTGGCGGTTGCTCGGCGCCGTAACGAATCTATACGGGCTTTGCTAAAAAACGATTGGTTTTGAGGCGTTGCTCTTTTGTTTTCAAACACTTATCAACTTATCAACACTCAAAAACGTCGTTTTTGTGGATAACTAGGCGCCTATGCAGGCCACTGCACCTCTAAGTCGTCGTTGATGAAAACGCCGAAGTTCACGAACTGCAGCTCGTTCTCATCAAAGTAAAGGTCAATCATCTCCTTCTCGTAGGAGAGGCGCACTTCGCCCGTATCCACCTTTTCAACTTCGCCGGCGCCGTGGCCGTGGCGGCGCATCAGTTCCTGCACTTGCTCGAGCGACTTGCTATGAATTGGCTCGCCGTAGAGGCGCATGCCGGGGTGGTCGGTTTCGATGCAAGAGAGGCGGTAATCGTCTTCGCGGTCGAAGTACAGCGAGTAGCCTTCTTCGAGGTAATTCCAAGCTTGGTGCTCGAACTCGTCGTCGTCTTCCGACTCTTCGATTTCTTCGGGCTCACCCATCAGGGCGCGTACTTCGTCCATGCTGGCACCAAACTTCAGCGGGCCCATGCCTTGGCCCAACACGATTTCGTTTTCCTCGGTGCTGCGGGGTTGGGTCGTATTCATATCGGGGAGGGAGGTTTGTAGGGTTGGTAGTCGGGTAAAGGTAGGCGTTGGTTGCAGTTGTCAGCTTCGAGTTGGTGGTTATTGGTTGTGAGCGGTGAGCTTGTGTGACTGGCTGCTTCATCACGAATTACTACCGGCAACGGACAATCCGCAACTCATTTGCCGTAGCGCGCTTCGAACTCGGCTTTTTGACGTAGGTACTCGGGGTGCTGCTTGGCTTCGTCCCACTTGGCTTTGAAGATGGCAGCAGCCTCCGCTTTTACGGGGTCTTCGGCAGTGCGGGGCAATTCGGCGCGGCCGTGGGCTCCGCTTTGGCCTTTTTTATCGTCGGGCACGGGGCCATCGTACTTTTTGCCGCCGCGGTGGTTGGCGTAGCGGCGGGCGCGGGTAAAGCCCATCTGCAAGAACTTTCGGGCCATATCGGCACCTACAAAGTCTGATTTTTCCAAATACGCCAGAAACAGCCCGTAAATCACTTCCGACGATTCGCGTGCTACCGCGGGCGTACGAAAGCGCCAGAAGGGCAGGATCTCGCTCTTATACGGCTCTACGAGCAAAACTCCTTGCTCACCCTTGCCTACCCGGTAGAGTTCGGGCTGTGCTCGGAAATCGACGTGGTGAAAATCGAGAGTGTAATCGAATGGCATAGTGCGGCGCGGCAGCAATGAGTGGCTGTATACGCAAAACCGCCGCGCAAATGATTTGCCCGCTGAGAGGCGGGCACGTTAGGCTTCTGCTTTTCGCCCAGTACCTATCCGTTCGCCTGCTAACCCGCTTTTCGCGCCGGCATTATCCGAGCGGGCTTCGGTTCGGCCTTTTCAGCCCGCGGCTTCGTTCCAACGCTTTTCAATTCGGCCCCAACTTATCCACCTGCCTAATAACTTTTCACTAAATAAAATTTTAAGAATCTTTTTTGTCTTCAGTTGTTAGGGCGGTGCATAAGTGGATAAAAATGGGCCTTATGCACAGTGCTGGATAACATGTGCACAAGAACGCATTTATACACTGCCTTTCCACAGGGTATGTGAAAAGTAGTAGTTTATTGATCAGCTACTTAACAGGCTTTTCGACAATCCACAGAATTGTTCACAGCCGTGTGAATTCACATGGGTGTGCATAGTGGATAGTGCCAAAACCGTGGGGAAGTTGTCCACGGCTATTCACACCGGTTTGGCAGTGGTACGAGGCGCTAAACACCAAAAAAACTTTTCCGAAAGTTCTCCACCGCTGTCCACTGGTTATACAGTCGTTTTCCACGGCTTATCCCCGGAGGTGTGCCCAAGGCCCCGAAACGGGCCTAAGTAGTCCACAATGCCCTGTGGATTCGTGGATAACTGAATATCAGGGCAAAACAATGCTGCTGAAAATCAGAGCGTAGTTACTTCCCCGAATATAGATTGACTATTGCAGCTCCGTGAGGCACAAAAAAGCCCCGGCACCTAGGGCACCGGGGCTAGCACACAGCGTGAGTAGCTTACTTGAAGCTGAGGCGAATGTCTTCGACCTCCCAATTGGCACGCACCGTTAGCGGTTGCTGGTAAAGCCACACGGGCTCGGCGGGGCGGCGCAAGCCCGGGTCGGCGCCTTGCCAGCGGCCGTCGTTGTTAGCATCGACGAGTACGCGCAGGCGGTAGTTGCCAGGCGCTAGGTTGTCAAAGCGAAAGGTGCGCGGATTTTGCAGCGACGCTATCAACTGGTATTTGTCGTCGAGCAACTGTAGCTCGAAACGCTTGGCTGCGGTTTGTACGGTACCCGACAGGCTGCCGGTGGTGGCTTGCTCGGTGACGCGCAGCCGCACGGGCCGCAGCCCCAACGACAAACCAGTAACACCGGTAATGGCGGTGCTATCGGGCACAATGCTGATGACGCGGCGGGCCCGCGTGTTCAAATTGATGATAAGCTGGGTGCGGTCGGGGCTGAGTTGCCCGTCGGCGGGGGCACGCAACGGGCGCCGCGTAGTGGAGTCTTCGATTAACGTAGCGAAGGGCTTGTTGGTAGCCAAGCGCAGCGGCTCGTTGAACTGCAGGCGTAGCTGACCGGTAGCGGGAGTTTCGCGTTGGTTGTTGGGTAACTGGTACTGTGGCCCCTTGCGCACCGGCGCTGTTTGTCCCTCGAAGCGCACATTCACAGTATCAACACCCACATTGCCGGCACTATCCGTAGCCGAAACGAGGTAACGGCCCGTTGGCAGCGCAGCCGCGCGGTGAAGAACAGCGATACGTCCCTTCTCGGCCAACGAAACAAGTTGGTTTAGCTCGGGGGTAGGCTGCCGACCTAGGGCTGCCAAGGTTAGCTGGCGCAGGCCTTCGTTGTAGCTGATGCGGAACTGGGCGCCCCCCGGTTGCTGCGCCTGGATAAGCGGCCGGCGCGCATCGGGCCGTACTGTAAACAACCGCAACGAATCGGCGCGGGGCTGCACCTGCACGGGCTGGGGCAGGTAGGCAATGCGCTCGGGCTCCTCGTAGCGGGTGTTCTGGTTTCTGTCGACCAAGGCGTAGAGGCGGTAGCTGTCGGCGCGCAGGTTGCTTAGCTTAAATGCCCCGTTTTTGTCGGTGCGCCCTAGGTAGTACGGCCGGGCGCGGCGGATATCAGCCGTGTCGCGGGCCGGGTACAAAGCAATAACAGCATCGGCCTCGGGCTGGCCCGTGAGCAACTGCACCACCGTGCCGCTTACCGAGCCTGAGTCGAGGGCCGCGCCGGTGCTAAACGCCAGCACTACGTTGGCGGCCTTGTTGCTCTCGGTGATATCAACCACGGCCTCCCCGAAGTTGAACACGTAGGTGGTGTTGGGGTCGAGCGGTTTATCGAAGCGCAACTCAATGGCATTGCGCTCCTCCCGAATTTTGTACTCGTTGCCCTCGGCCAGGCTAGGCGTGATGATGAGGTTTTTCGTCAGGTCCTTCAGCTGCACCGGCTCCGAAAATTCCAGCCGAATACTTTGCTGCGACACGTTGGTAGACCCGTTTTTGGGCGAACTGCTCACAAACTTGGGCGCTACGGTATCGCGGGCGCCGCCCTCGGGCTGGCTTATGGCTGCGCAACCCGCTACCGAAAGCCCAACTGGCAGCAACAACAGCAAATGGGGGCGTACGAACATGAAGGATCGGGGAATGAAAGGCACACATGCGGGCTACCTAGCCGCGTGGCCTGCCGTTGCCGAAGCTAACGCGCAGCCCCTAGGCTAAGTACTTCCGGCCAGCAGCGCTTGTACGCACAGGCGCCGCCACACGGGCGAAAATACAAAGCGAATACGGCGCGCTTAAAATGCGCCCGGGCTTGCACCGCCTTACGCCCTAGGTCACTGTAACCGAGCAGCTGTTCAGGAGCACGTATGGCCGGGTGCAATCATGTGCTTAGCAATTGCTCTCCCCTGCTCCAAAATGCTGGGTATTGCTAGGTGTTTTTGCCCGCTACAAAGATCAGGCTTGAGTATTGCCCGCCTTTTTGCTTGGCCTGGGTATTGGATTTGTACCCCGATTTCACGGCGGCTACTAGGCCACCGTCGCGCTCGGCGCGGTACTTCTCGCTCAGCATGCTCACGTAGTAGGCATCGAGCGGCAAGGGCAGGGTTTGGCGCAGCTGCAGCTGGTGCTTGCCGAAAAGCAGGTCGATGGTTTTGTCGGTGAAATGGTACAAGTGGCGGGGCACATCGTAGGCGGCCCACTGCTCGCGGTAGTACTGCGCATCGGGGCTGGCGGCGTTGGGCACGGCCACAATCAGTACGCCTTCGGGCTTGAGCAGGCGCGTCAGCTCGGCGAGCGTAGCGTTGAGCTCGTGTACGTGTTCGAGCACGTGCCAGAGCGTAATGACATCGAACGAGGCCGACTCAAACTGCCCTAGGTCGCCGGCGCTGATGGGCTGGCCGGTGTGCTGCTCGGCTAGCTGCCGGGCGGTAGCATTGGGCTCGACGCCGGCAATTTGCCAACCGGCTTTTTGGCAAGCCGCCAGGAAATAGCCCGTGCCGCAACCGTAATCGAGCACGCGGCCCGGCTTAGGTACAAAGCGGTTGATGAGGGCAACTTTGCGGCGCAGCGTAAACGAGCGCGCAACCCGGTAGAGCTGGTTGATGAGCCCTTGGCGGGTGTCGGAATGCGAAACGTAGGCGGTGCTTTCGTAGTAGCGGCCGATGCTGGCCGCGTCGGGGCGCGGGTTGGTGAGCAGCAACGTGCAGTTGGTGCATTGCACAATGGCAAACTGCTCGTGGCTGACGGAGTAATCCTCCACCGTCATCTTCGGCCGAAAATTCCTTTGCCCGCACACCGGACACTGTTCCACGTGTTCTAAAGACACCCTTGCTCGCGAAATGTTAAATGCGAAATGCCGAATGCGGCCGGTTGGTTACCTGCCGCATTCAGCATTCGACGCGCAAAAATCATGATTATTTGCCCAGGTACACCATCAGCACCGAAATATCGGCCGGCGAAATACCGCTGATGCGCGAGGCCTGCCCAATGGTTTCGGGCTGAATACGCAGCAGCTTTTCGCGCGCTTCGTGCGACAGGGCGGGCATTTGCTTGTAGTCGAGGCGGCCCACAATGCGCACATCTTCCAGCTCGCCCATGCGCTTGGCCTGCTGGTTTTCCTTCTCGATGTACGTTTCGTACTTCACGTGGATGCTCGCCTGCTCCAGCGCCTCAGCTCCGTAGGTGCCTAGGTACTGGCTGAGCTCGGGCAAAGCGCGCTGCAAATCGGTAAGTTCGATTTGCGGGCGGCGCAGCAGGTTTACGGCGCGGGTTTTCTCGCTGATCGGGGCCGAACCCAGCTCCACCAGCAGCCCGTTGATTTCGCCCGGCTCCACGGCTTTCTTGTTGAGGTACTCCAGCACGTCGGCGGTTTGCTGGCGCTTTTGCTCCACGCGCTGCAGGCGCTCATCCGAAGCCAAGCCCAGTTTGTGGGCCAAGGGCGTGAGGCGCAGGTCGGCGTTGTCCTGGCGCAGCAAAATGCGGTGCTCGGCGCGCGAGGTAAACATGCGGTAGGGCTCGTCGGTGCCTTTGTTCACCAAGTCGTCGATGAGCACACCGATGTAGGCCTCGGAGCGGCGCAGCACAAACGGCTCCTGCTCGCGCACGCGCAAATGGGCGTTGATACCGGCCATCAGGCCTTGGCAAGCGGCTTCCTCGTAGCCCGTGGTGCCGTTAATCTGGCCCGCGAAGTAGAGGTTGCGCACCGGCTTGGTTTCAAGCGTGAGGTGCAGCTGCGTAGGCGGGAAGAAATCGTACTCGATGGCGTAGCCCGGCCGGAACATCTTCGCGTTTTCGAAGCCGGCAATCTGGCGCAGCGCGTTGTATTGCACGTCTTCGGGCAACGACGAGCTAAAGCCGTTTACGTACACCTCTACCGTGCTCCAGCCTTCGGGCTCCACGAAAATCTGGTGGCGGTCCTTGTCGGCGAAGCGGTTGATTTTGTCCTCCACCGACGGGCAGTAGCGCGGACCTAGGCCCTTAATGCGGCCCTGGAACATGGGCGACTTCTCGAAGCCGGTGCGCAGAATGTCGTGCACCTTCTCGTTGGTGTAGGTGATGTAGCAGGGGCGCTGCTTGGCGAGGCGCGGCGTATCGAGGTACGAGAACTTGCTTGGCTCTTCGTCGCCGGGCTGCTCCTCCATGCGCGCGTAGTCGAGCGTGCGGCCATCCACGCGGGGCGGCGTGCCCGTCTTCATGCGGCCGGTTTCAAATCCTAGGTCGCGCAGCTGCTCCGTAATACCGGTGCTTTTGCTTTCGGCGGCGCGGCCGCCGCCAAAGTTCTTCTCGCCGATGTGGATGAGGCCGTTCAGGAAAGTGCCGTTGGTGAGCACCACCGTTTTCGAGCGGAACTCAATGCCGAGCTGCGTGCGCACACCTACGCACACGTCGCCTTCTACCAGCAGGCCGGTTACGGCTTCCTGCCAGAAATCAACGTTTGCAATGCCTTCCAGCGTGAGGCGCCACTCTTCGGCAAAACGCATCCGGTCGCTTTGCGCGCGGGGGCTCCACATGGCGGGGCCCTTCGAGCGGTTCAGCATCCGGAACTGAATCATGGTTTTGTCGGTGATGATGCCGCTCTGGCCACCTAGGGCATCCACCTCGCGCACGATCTGGCCTTTGGCCACCCCGCCCATGGCCGGGTTGCACGACATCTGCGCGATGGTGTTCATGTTCATCGTGATGAGCAGCACCTTCGAGCCTAGGTTGGCCGCGGCCGCCGCTGCTTCGCAACCGGCGTGGCCGGCGCCTACCACAATTACATCGTATTCCTGAGTCAGCATAGCTGGAGGGTTGTTTCGGAGGGTATGAACAGCGTTAGCCCGCGTTTTGTGCCAAAACACAAAACCGCTTCCACGCTCGGCAGAAACGGTTTTCGTATATCAAGTGACTTGTGGTCTAACCCGCTCAGAACGTGCGCAAAGATACGCACTCTGCCGCTTTTTTAGGTGATTAGCTGATAACGAGCTCAATATGGCTGTCTTCGGTGACAGCTGGCATTACCTACCTAGGGAACAGAAGCGCCTTATTCCGCCTCCGCTTCTTCCCCGAACTTGGGCGGCCAATCCTTCAGCAATTCAGCCGATTGAGCTGCTACTGTATCCCATGAAAAAGGCAGCCAATAGCCGCTGGCACAATCGTATACCTCTGTAGCGGCCGGGCACGGGTACAGCTTGTAGTCGAACTTGGGGTAGTTGTGCACCACGTAGCCGGGGTAGTAATAAGCTTTTTCCTCCTGCAAGGCATAGATGATCTTGAGCAGCATCAGGTACTTGCCCAGGCTGTGCTTGCGGTACGTGGGGTCGTAGAAGTTCATGATGCCCGCCAAGCTTTGCTCGCCGCTGTCGAAAATGCCGGCGGCAATCAGCCGCTCCCCGTCGCGCAGCTCGATTACTTGCGTGGTGAATACGTTGTGCTGCGCGCCAGCCAGCAAAAAAGCCTCCACTGTTTCGGGCGCATCGAAGGTGACGGTGCTGCGGTAGCGGGCATACAGCTCCTCGTACTCGGCGGTAAGTCGGAACGGGCGCACCACGGCCGTAAACCGCTTGTTCTGGCGCAGCAGGCGCCGCTGCTCCGTGCCAAACGATACGCGCCCTAGGTCGAGGCGCAGCCAGTGCACCGTGTACAGGCCTTCGTCGATGGGCAGGAACCGGCAGGTAAACAGGTCCTGATGCATTCGGTAGTAGCCCTGGCTTAAGTAAAAATCGAGCACCTCGCCCTGAATGATGGGCAGCGAAGATGGAGAGACGGACATAGCTGAAAAAGCCGGACCCAGGCCTGCCTAAGTGCCGAACAACTACAAGAGTAAGAGCAAGACCGGATAGTTCCTAACCCTAGGTGGTTGAGGTTGCCTAAGCGCCGCCGACATAAGGCCCACACGAAAAACGCCCGCGGCTAAGCGGGCGTTTTTCGTAATAGCAGCAGCTAAAATGAGCTAGAAGGTGCGCAGCGACAAGCAGTCGTCTTCTTTCTTGCGCATGGCCGTCTGGCTCAGCAGATCTTTGTCTTTGTAGCCCAGCAGGTGCAGCACGCCATGAATCATCACGCGGTGCAGTTCGTCGCGGAAGCTCACGTTGTGCGATTGGGCGTTTTCGCGCACCCGCTCCACCGAAATGAATACGTCGCCCTCGATGATGTCGGCGTCATCGGCGTTGTCAAAGGTAATAACGTCGGTGTACGTGTCGTGGTCGAGGTACTCCACGTTTACGCGGTGCAAGTACTCATCGGAGCAGAAAATGTAGGTGAGCTGCACAATTTTGTGCTCGTGCACGGCCGCTACGCGCTCAATCCAATCGGTAAGGGCGGTGGCGTCGGCCAGCTCAAAGTCTACATCCTCTACCACAAACTCGATACCCGGCGCATCGTGCAACGGGTCGTAGGCCTCGTCGTCGTGGGAAGGCGGTAGCTGGGTATCGTCTTGCATGGCGGTGTCGAGAGGGTAAGATGACACGGTTAGGCAGTAGCGTGGCCGTTGCCCGAGCTCGGCGGCAAGAAGAACGTAAGTTCTACTTTGCGGCCGTCCTTGGTGAACTCCACTTCGTCGGCCAAGTGGCGAATCAGGAAGATGCCGCGGCCGCCGGGGTTTTCGAGGTTCTCGGGGGCAGTAGGGTCGAGCAGGTTGTTGTAATCGAAGCCCGGTCCTTGGTCTTCAATTTCAAACTTCACCTGGCCTTCGTCCACGGAAAGGCACAGCAACACATTTTTGTCCTTGTCGAACTTGTTGCCGTGGCGAATGGCGTTGTTCACGGCCTCCGTTACGGCCACCATGATGTTGCCGTAAATGTCGTCCTCAATGTGAAACGTTTCCTTCGAGTTGTCGATGAAACTTTCCACCACGCGGATGTTCTCGACGAGGGAAGGAATCTGGATTTTAACCTGCTTCATGGTGTGGAGAAAGGGGGCAACGGGCGTAAAAATAGGCAGCGCTATTTCATTTTCTGAAAATACTCGCTCACCTCCCGCTGATAATATGGAGTGAGGGCCGGCGGTACCGTACGTAGCAACTCCGTCTGACGGTTACGTTCCCGACGATATTTCTCGAAAGCGGGCGGAAAACCGGGCGGCACCGTCCGTGCCGTTTCGGCTTCGCGCTTGTTGTCGAGGTCCCGCTCCCGGGCCGATTTCTCAGCCTCCAGAAGGCGGCTCAGGATCTGACGCTGGCGCATAACGGTTTGCTCCGTCAACCGTTTGTTTACGAGGTCTTCCTCGGTTTGTTCCATCATCTTCTTCAAATCCCCTAGGCCGCCCTGGCCGTCGTTGCCTTTTTGCTGGCCGTTTTTGCCATCCTTAGCTTGCTGCTGCATTTTTTCGAGCTGCTGCAGGGCCTCGCGTAGCATCTGCTGCTGAGCGGCCATCTTGGCCAATTCTTCCGAAAGTTGGCGGCCGCTTTTGCCGCTTTGCTGCAACTGCTGAATTTGTTGGTTGAGCTGTTGCTGCAACTTACCCATTTGGCCGGCGCCGGGGTTCTGCTGGCCGCTTTTCTTCTTTTTGCCGCGGCTGCCGCTTCCCGACTGGTTTTGCTGGGCCTGGCGCTGCTGTTCCTGCATTTGCTTCAGAGCATCGTTCAGCATCAGCGCCAGGTTGTTCATCGAGGTCATGGCCAGCTGCTGCGAGCTGGTGGCGCGCCCTAGGTTGCGCTGGCGCAGCTGCTCCATGGCTTGGTCCATCTGGCCGTTCATCTCAGCCACTTCGCGCGTTACAAAGCTCTGGATCTGGAACACGCGCTTGGCCAAAGCATTCAGCGAGTCCTGCACCACCACGGCATCGTCGCGGAGCTTGCGCTGGTTTTGGCTGAGCTGCACAAACCGCGGGTCCGACTGATCGACCTGCCGGAACTGCTTCATCAAATTTTCCTGGTCGAAGGAAAGCTTCAGCAGGTTTTCGAGGATGTCGCGCAGGTGGTCGATGTTCTCTTGCTGCTCATCCGACTCCTCTTCCTCCATCTGCTGGCGCATCTTCTGCGCCATTTCCTTCATGTTTTGGGCGGCCTGTTGCTGGCTTTGGCTGGCTTTCTGGTTTTGGTTTTTCTGCAGCTGCTCCTGGCTATCCTGCATTTGCTGCTCGGTTTCCTGTTGCTGCTGCTGCATGGGGTCAAGGTTGTTCTGGTTGTCGAGCTGCTGATCCATCTTCTGGAGTTCCTGCAGTTCTTTCTTCACTTCCTCGAACGCCTTTTGCGCTTCTTGCTGCTGCTGCTTTAGCTGCTCGTTTTCCTGCTTGCGCTGGTCGTTGGGCTTGTCGGCAGCTTTTTGGGTTTGCTCGGCCAGCTTCTGCTCCTGCTCGGCCAGCTTCTCGAGCTGCTCGGTGGTGCTTTCCATCTTTTGCTCGAGTTGCAATTGCTTGAACAGGTCCATGGCGCGCTCCAGCTCTTTTTGCAGCGTTTCCTCCTTGTTCTCGAGCTTTTCGAGCAGCTTCTGGATTTCGCCTTCGGGCGCCTTCTGTTGCTGCAGCAGCTTTTGCAGCTCCTCGTACAGCTTCTTGGTCTGCTCGTCCATCATCGAGTCCATCAGCTTCTGCAGCTCCTGGGCCTTTTCGGCGAGCTGCTGGCTGCGCGGATCCATCTGCTCCTGCTTTTGCTGCAGCTGCTCAAACATCTGCTTCATCTCCGAAAGCTGCTGATCCATCTGCTGCTTTTGCTGCAGCAGCTGTTGCATCTCCTTGCGGTCGGAATAGCTCAGTTCGCGCTTGGTTTTCAGCTTTTGCTCGGCTTTGGCCAGCTCACGTTGCAGCTTTTTGCTCTGCTCCTGGGCGCTGGTCATCTTGTTTTGCATCGACGAAGATGCGGCGTTAAGCTGTTCGCGCATCTCCGTTCGCGAGGGCAGGCGGTAGGTAATCGGGCGCGTGCGGGCGCTTTTGGGGCCATGCAGCCCATCGTTGTCCCATACCTCCACGGCGTACTCCAGCTGGTCGCCGGCCTTCAGGCGTAGCGGGGTTAGATCCCATTGGTGGGTGTAGGTTTGGGCAGGGCCGTTGTTGGCCAAGGCAATAGGTGCCGTGCGCCACTGGCCGGGGCGTTGGGCCGTGCCCACGCGGTAATGCAGCGCTAGGCGCGTCAGGCCGTAGTCGTCGCGCAGGGTGCCGGCCAGGGCGAGGTAGCGGCGCGTGGCAGTGTCAGCAAAGGCCTCTACCGTGATGCTAGGTGCTTGGTCGGGCACTACCGTAAGCTGGTACTCAATGGGGTCACGCTGGGGGCTGATGGCGTTGCGCAACTGCACGCGGTAAGGCTGGCTGCGCAAGGCTTGGCGCGTAACGGTGAAGCGGTCATCGTAGGCTGCTTGGGCCGTTACGGTTTCGTTCGGATCCAGGAACTCGAGCTTTACCTGCTCGGTAGCGGTGGTATTGAACTGCCAGGTAAGGCGGGTGCCTTCGGGTACGGTCAGATTGCCGTCGTTGGGCAGAGTTTCGGCGGCGCGGCGCAGGTAGCTGGGGTACTCGGCACGCACGGCAAACTCGCGCAGCGTGGGGCGCTCCAGCACCCGCAGCTGGTAATCGTCGGAGGTGAAGCCCGCGGCAGCCAGCTGAAACTCAGTGCTGCGCTGCGGCTGCTGAAACGTGAAGGCAAACCGGCCCGGACCTACCTTGGTAAGGCGTCGTTCGCGGCCGTCGTACAGCACGCTCACTTCGTTGGGCATCACGTCGCCCTCTACGGTTACTTCTAGCTTGAAGTCTTCGTTTTTGAAGGTTTGTAGCTGCTTATTACCAACTACAAAGCGAAACGGCATGGGCCGCGAGTACGCCCGGTTGTAGTGGAAAATGCGTTCGGTGCCTTGCACAAACAGGCTCGGCCACACCAGCAGCAAGCTGGCGGCTACCAAGGCCGGCACGGCGGCGTACTTCCACAAGGGGCGGGTTTCTTCCTTAATGCGGATGCGGCCGGCAAAGTCGATGCCTTGCAGTTGACCGGCGCGCTGCTCGAGGCTGGCGGCAATCAGGGCGTTGTCGCGGGCTTGGCCTTGCAGTTGCAGGGCGTTCAGCAGGCGGTCTTGCACCTCCGGGAACAACTGACCTACCCGCTGGGCGGCTTGCTCGTCGGAAAGCAGGCGGCGCAGGTTGGTAAGGGCGGCCAGCGGCTGCCAAATCCAGTGCACAAAAGCCCACACCGTCAGCCCCAAAAACCCGAACAGCAGGCCGCCCCGCACCCACGTGGGCAGGTATAGGAAGTACTCGAGCAGGTTGAAGACAACAAACAGCGTGAGCAGCAGCCCACCGGCTACCAGCACCCCGCGCACCAGCAGGCTGAGGTAAAACTTGCGTTTGAAGCCTTCTAAGTGTTGGCGTACGGCCTGCCAACTGGCAGGAGCGGCCGCAGAAGAAACGTATTGCGTTGCCGGCATGGCAGAACCTTTCGACACAGGTGAACGGCAGAGTACAGGAAGATACGACGAAACCGCTCAGTAGGCTGAGCGGTACCGCGCCGTTGAGCTTTTAACCACTGCCAGCTCGAAAAAATTGCCCAGTTGTAGCCCAGACTTTGGCTACGCCAACTCTACGTACGCCGGGCAGTGGTCGGAGTGCACGGCATCGGGTAACAGACCCGCCGCCGCCAACCTAGGTTGCAGTGCGTTGTCGGCCAGCAGGTAATCGAGGCGCCAGCCCACGTTGCGCGAGCGGCTGCCCGCCCGGTAGCTCCACCACGAGTACTGGTGCGGCGTTTCGGGGTGATGGTGCCGGAACGAATCGGTGTAGCCATCGGCCAAAAACGCCGCAAACCAGGCGCGCTCCTCGGGCGTGTAGCCGGGGCTGTTCTGGTTGGCCTTGGGGTTGTGCAGGTCGATGGGCGTGGGGCAGCAGTTGAAGTCGCCGCAAATAACCAGCGGCGGCACCGTGTGGCGCAGTGCTTTGATGTAGGTAGAAAACCACGCCAGCCACTCGAGCTTGAACTGCTGCCGCTCGGGGCCGCTGGTGCCCGAGGGCATGTACACGTTCAGCACCGATACATCCGCAAAGTCGAGGCGCAGCACGCGGCCCTCGTGGTCGTACAGCTCGTGGCCGCAGCCCATGGTTACCGACCTAGGTACCTGCTTGCTGAAGATGGCTACGCCGCTGTAGCCCGGTTTCTGGGCGGGGTACAGGTAAGCGTGATAACCTAGGGCCTCGAAGCCGGCTACGTCCAATGCCTCGCGGCCGGCCTTTATTTCCTGCAGGCAGAGCACATCGGGATTGGCTTCTTTCACCCAATCAAGCAACCCTTTGCTCAGGGCCGAGCGCAGGCCGTTGACGTTGTAAGAGATGATTTTCAAAGACTAAACAATAAAATGAACGTCATGCTGAGCTTGTCAAAGCATCTCTACCGCTTCGTTGCAGCGCTACCAGTAGAGATGCTTCGACAAGCTCAGCATGACGGCCTAGAATTGGATGTTCAAGGAAGCAGAGACCTTGTCTGATGCGTCAAGCGTCTTTCCATTCGCCGCTCACAGGAAAAGCGGAATGGTCACTCGTCTTCCTGCTGCGCGAAGTACTCCAGGATGTGCCACCTCAGCATGCGCTCCTGTTCTTTCAGGTTGGCGAAGGGCACCGGCTTTGCCAAGCGGTAGTGCGGCCAGCCGTCTTCGTCGATGCGCTCCAGCTCGTAGTAGCCCGATAGGCTGAACAGCTTGCAGGTAGCAATGTGCATCAGGTCCTGCTTTTGCTCTTTCGAGAACGGGCCTGCCCCCTGCCCTAGCTCCTGCACGCCAATGAGCAGCAGCAGGGCATTTAGGTCGGGCTTTTTGCCGAAGCGCTGGCGCAGCTCGGTCATCAGCTCCCACCAACGGTGCTCAAACTGCGCTTCGGTTTCCTGGGGATTCAGCATACCTAGGCGCTGTGTTCGGCGTGGGGCGCAGCCGGCGTAGCGGTTTCTTCCTTTAGGGCTTCCCAGTACTCCACGGCGCGGCGGAAGTGCGGAATCACGATGCTGCCGCCGATGAGGTTGGCAATGGCAAACACCTCGTAAATCTCCGAGTCGTTGATGCCCTCCTCGTAGCACTTGCCTAGGTGGTACTTGATGCAGTCGTCGCAGCGGAGCACCATGGAGCAGGCCAGGCCCAGCATTTCCTTGGTCCGCACATCGAGGGCGCCGGCTTGGTAGGTATTGGTATCGAGGTTGAAGAAGCGCTTGATGACTTTGTTATCCGCCGCCATGATCTTTTCGTTCATGCGCTGGCGGTAGTCGTTGAATTCAGTAACGAGGCTCATGGGCTTCGGCAAGGGTATGGCTAAGTGAAAGCACGAAAGTAACCACAACCGCCTGCTTGCGCCCTAGGTTTCAACAGTCGGTTCCTAGGCACGTATGCTGGATCAGTTACCCATTGCCGTTGCTTATGGTGCGCACTGCCCTATCCGATTTCGTTTCGCTGATTTTTCCGCGCACCTGCCTAGCCTGTGAGCAAGCCCTGAGCCGCGGCGAACAGCACATATGTACCCCGTGCCGTACCGCGCTGCCCTACACCGACTAACATCTACTCTCACCTGCCGATAACCCACTGGCGCCGCGCTTTTGGGGCCGCGTGCCCGTCGGGCACGTGCTCAGCTATTTGCGCTTTCTGCGCCGGGGCCGCGTGCAGCACTTGTTGCACCAACTTAAGTACCGCGGTCAGTCGGATATAGGCACCGTACTCGGCAGGATGTATGGGCAGGAGCTAGCAACTCATGGTAGCCTAGGTACGGTAGATCTGATCGTGCCCGTGCCGCTGCACCGCCGCAAGCTGGCCAAGCGCGGTTACAACCAAGCTGATGCATTTGCCGAAGGCTTGGCCGCCAGCCTGCAGGTGCCGTGGTCGGCGCATGTGCTGCGGCGAACCAGCTACACTACTACCCAAACCAAGAAAACCCGAGCCGAGCGTTGGGAAAACGTAGCCAACGTATTTGAGGTGGCCGAACCCGCCGCAGTTACGGGCAAGCACGTGCTGGTGGTCGACGACGTGCTTACCACCGGCGCCACTTTGGAGGCTTGCGCGCAAAAGCTGCTGCAAGCCGGGGCCGCGCGGGTGAGCATTGCTACCATTGCTTGCGCCTAGGTAGATAAAAAGCAAAACGGCCCGGACTGCAAGAGTCCGGGCCGTTTGTAAGTAGGGTACCCTAGGTGGCTTACTTGTTCGAGCCAGGGTTGATCATGGCGCAGCGGAAGCCAATAGAGGCCGTAGCCGAATCTTCGGCCATGAAGCGACGCGTACCGGGCGAGAGCCAGTAAGCTACGTCCTTCCACGAGCCGCCTTTGTACACGCGTACGTGGTCGTCGATCAGCGACTGGTAGCCTTTCTTGTCGTACTTCTCCGATTCGTCGAGGACACCGTTACGACGGAAGGGGTTCAGGTCTTCCATGTCTTCGAACGACAGCGGGCGGTATACGTCCTGCACCCACTCGTTTACGTTGCCAGCCATGTTGTACAGGCCGTAGTCGTTGGGCGGGTAGTTGTAGATGTACTCCGTGATCATAGCACCGTCGTTGAGCGAACCGGCAATACCGGCGTAGTCACCGCGGCCACGCTTGAAGTTAGCCAGGAACTGGCCCATCTTCTTGCCGTAGGGGTTACGCATCTGGCGACCATCCCACGGGTATACGCGCTTGTTCTCTTGGTTTTCGTTGCCGGTTTCCTGGGTGCCAATCATTGCCTGAGCAGCGTATTCCCATTCAGCCTCGGTGGGCAGGCGGTAGTTCGGGAGCGTGTTACCGTTCTCGATCGAGATTTTCACCTTGCCTTCTTCGTCGGTGCCTTCGGCACCATCGGCAGCAGCATCGCCGCCTTTGTTTTTCTTGCCGAACAGGCCACCTTTTTTCTTCGGAGCCTCTCCACCACCTTCGTCAGCAATGCCAGCAAGGTTTTCGTTTACCTTAGCCGTACGCCAAGTGCAGTAGTCGTTGGCTTGCAGCCAGCTTACACCCACTACTGGGAAGTAGCGGAAGCCGGGGTAACGCAGGTAGTAATCAACGTAGGGGTCGTTAAACGACAGGTCGCGGGCCCACACCGTGGTGTCCGGCAGCGCCTTCTGGTAAACTTCCTCCGACGAGTCTTTGCGAACGTAGTGCAGGTACTCGAGCCAGTGAATGTTGGCTACTTCGGCTTCGTCCATGTAGAACGAGGCCACAGTCACAGTGCGCTCGAGGTTGTCGTGGGTCATGGCCACGTCCTCCTCGCCCGAACCTAGAACTGTACGGCCGCCTTCGATAAACACAAGGCCCGGGCCTTCCGGGATACCTTGATAGTCAGCTACCTTCATGCCCTCCTCGGTGTTGTACTCGATGCCCGTGGTGGACGAGTACTTACCGGGCTTCTGAGCCGAAGGCGGACCGCTTTTGCAAGCCGACAGGGCGCACGCGCCAACGACAGCTAAACGCAGGTACTTGGAAAAATTCATACTTGTTTACGTGGAACTCCTTGAGCGAAAAAGGCTTGAGATAGGCAAACTGAATGCAATACTACGAGTTTTCAGAAGGTCGGACAAGGGGGAGCGGCGTAATTTTTGCGCCTGAGCCGACGCTTCGCGGCTTCGAGCAAGTCAATCTTTTCTAAACACAATGTTAGCTCGTGCGCGCCGCCAACTTCGCGGCTGAAACGGCTGAGGCTCACGTCGTAACTGTAACCGAACCGGAAGCCGTTCCATGCCAAGCCAAGAAGTGTTACCAAGCTTTGTTGTGCCTTGCCGGGCCCGGGCAAAGCACCACGCCACAGCACGCCTAGGATAAGCGGAGTGCTGGTACCGTAAAGGCCCACTTCGGCGCGCTGCGAACCGCCTTGGTAGGTGTAGGCGGCCGTAGGCGCGAGGCTAACCTCGCGGTACTGCTGCTTAACGCTGCTGCGCACGAAATAGTATTTGTACCCACCGTGTGCTGCCAATCGAACCGGAAGCTTAGCACCTGTGGCATAGCCAATAAGCGGCTGATTGAGATGATGCGCGGCGAGGCCAAACCACGCTTGGCTGCTGTAAAGTAACCCCCCCGCACCTAGGGTGAGGTAACGCTTGGGGTCGTACAGCTCAACGGGCTCGGCCGAAGGGCCGGTGGAGTTGCCATCGGCATCGAGCTGGTCGCCGAAAAGCAGGTTGCCGTAGTTGATGCGTTGCGAGCCGTAGGCTGCATGTGCCCCGGCACTGGCGTACAAGTCCTGGGCAAGGCGGGTGCGGTAAGCGTAGGTAAAGCCCGCTTCGAGTCGCGTCAGGTTCAGGCCCCCTCCTCTGTCGGCATTCACCAGCAGACCTAGGGCGCTGCGTTGGTCACGAAAGCGGTAATCGGCGGCGAGCTGGCTGCTTTGCAGCGTGCCGATGAGCGTGGGGTATTGATTGCGGTAGGCCAACGTCGCGCTGAAGTCATCGAGCAGGCCCGTAAATGCGGGGTTGAGGTGCAGCCGCGTAGCGTAGGGCTGCGAGTAGTACACGTCCTGCGCTTGCAACTCGGATACGGCACCTAGGGCTCCAACTGCCGCCAACATTGTCGCTACCCACGTGCGCCGCACGGGTAGCGCACGGCAGGGCAAGCATATGGGGGCAGATATAGCGCGCATAGGTGGCGGTACTAACGGCGGAATGGCTGCGTTTGGTGCGTGGGTGCGGGGCGCCGGAACTAAAATTGCAAATTCGCCCATCTTTCTACTGCCACCTAAGCTGGCCGAACATTTGCCCTAGGTGTTTCGGCTTCGCCTTCAATACCATACCCATGCGTAAATTTTTTCTGGGCCTCCTGATTTTCCTCGTAGTGCTGGTAGCTGGCCTTGCGCTAGCGCCGGTACTCTTCAAGGATAAGCTAAAAGCCGCCCTCGACAAACAACTCGCCCAAAAGCTATCGGCGCGGGTAGAGTACCAGCCCGAAAACGTGAGCGTAAGCCTGCTGCGCACCTTTCCCGATATGGCGCTGAGCATCGAGCAGCTACGCATTATTGGGCAAGATTCGTTTGCGCGCGACACCTTGGCTTACTTACCGCGCCTTGATATCGGGCTCGACCTGATGAGCGTTATCGGTGGCGACCAGATCAAGATCAACCAGGTAAACCTGGAGCAGCCCGACATCAACGTGCACGTGCTGCAGAGCGGCCGCGCGAACTGGGATATTGTCATTCCGGACTCAGCTTTGGCCGAGCAGGGCAAGGACACGGCCGCCGTGAAGCTCACCATCAAAGGTTGGAAAATTGCCGATGGCCGCCTGCGCTACGCCGATGAGAGCATTCCGTTTGCCATGCAGCTGCACGGCATCGACCACTCGGGCGCGGGCAATTTTGCCGAGAACATGTTCGATCTGAAGTCGCAGACCACGGCCGAAGCCCTGACGATGAGCTACGACGGCACCACGTACCTCGACAAGAAACAGCTGACAGCCGACGTGACCATGGGCATGGACCTAGGCAAGATGCTCTTCACCTTTAAGGACAACCAGGTGCGGCTGAATGACTTTCCGTTCAGCTTCCAAGGCGCTATTGGCCTGCCCAACGAAACCGATATCACCTACGACCTCACCTTCAAGGCGCTCGAAACCGATTTTAAGAACATTCTAAGTTTGGTGCCGGGCACCTTCACGAAGGATTTTGACAAGATTGAAACCGCCGGTAAGGTGGCGTTCGATGGTTACTTCAAGGGAGTGCAAAACGAGGTGCGTATGCCCGGCTACGGCGTAAACCTGCAGGTAACGAACGGCATGTTCCACTACCCCGAGTTGCCAGAGGCGGCCCGCAACATCAACATCGACATGCAGGTGGATAACCCCTCGGGCTTCACCAACAACGTGAAGGTCAACGTCAAACGCTTCCACCTCGACCTAGGCAAGAACCCTGTCGACGGCAGCGTAGCCATTGATGGCTTGGAGCCCATGAAAGTGGATGGCCGCGTGAAAGCCAACATCGATTTGGCTGAAGCGACCAAGGTGTATCCCGTGCCCGACATGGTGCTGCGCGGCTTGCTATTTGTGGATGCCACCGCCAAAGGCACGTACTCAAAAACTCAGATGCCGGTAACGCAGGCCGCCCTGCGCCTCACCAACGGCTACGTAAAGGCCAAGCAGTTTCCGGCCCCCATTCAGAACCTGACCCTGAATGGCACCGTGGTGAACACCACCGGCCAAGTGAATGACACGCGTATTGATATTCCGCAGTTCCGGATGCTGCTCGACGGCGAACCGCTGGAGGGCCGCGTGGCGGCCCAGAACATCGACAAGCCCGTGTTCGATGCCAACGTGAAAGGCGTAGTCGACCTGACCAAACTGACCAAGATCTTCCCGCTTGAAGGCATGACCGTAACGGGCCGCCTCAACGGCAACATTGCCGCCAAAGGCAGCATGGCCGACATCGAGGCCGAACGCTACCAGAACATCGTGGCTTCGGGCACGGTGAATGCCCAAAACGTAACCTACAAGAGCACCGATTTGCCGCAGGGCATGCGCATTACGCAGGCCACGGCCACGTTCAACAACGCCAATATTGTGCTGCAGAACATGGCGGGCTTCGTAGGCTCGTCCGACATTGCGGCTTCGGGTACCATCAGCAACTACATGGGCTATTTGTTCACGCCTGGCCAGCCGCTGCGCGGCAACCTCACCGTGAACTCGCGCCGCTTCAACGTGAACGAGTGGATGGTGGACGAGGTAAGCGGCAAGCCTACTGCTACGGCCACAGCGGCCACCCCAGGCCAAGCAGCACCGGCCGCTGCCCAGGGCGTGCTGGAAATTCCGAAGTATTTCGATTTGAAGCTGAATGCCAACGTGGGCCAGGTAGTGTACGACAACCTGAAGCTCGACAACGTGAAGGGCACCGTGGCCGTGAACGACGAAACGGTGAACCTGAACGGGCTTACCTTCAACACCCTAGGTGGTGCGTTTGCTACCAACGGCAGCTACAGCAGCAAGAACCTGCAGCATCCGCGCTTTTCGCTGGGCTTGAACATCAAGAACCTCGATTTCCAAAATGCTTTCCGGGCCTTCAACTCCGTGAAGGTACTCTTGCCGCTGGCCTCGCAGGTGGAGGGTATTTTCTCCACCAACTTCAACGTGAGCGGCGAAATGGGCCAGGACATGATGCCCGTGTACAGCACGCTTACCGGCAAAGGCTTGTTTGAGGTGGTACGCGCCGCCGTGGGCAGCTCGCCTGCACTGGCCAAGGTGAGCAACCTTACCCAACTGGAAGAACTGAAGCGCTTTGTGGTGGAAAACAAAGACGTGGCTGCTGAAATGCTCAACGGCAACTTCATTGTCAAGCCGTTTGATTTCACCGTTGGGCAGATCAAGACTACCGTGGGCGGCTCCTCTAACGTGGCGGGCAACCTCGAGTACGTAATGGCGCTGGATGTGCCTACCGGCAAAATCGGCAACCAGCTCAACGCCAAGCTCACGCAGCTAACCGGTGTGCAGGACATCAAAGGCACCGAACGCGTAACGATGGGCCTGAAGATTGGAGGCACCATGGCTAACCCCGAGGTGCGCCTCACCACGGCTGGTGCCAAAGCCCAAGCCAAGGACCTAGCCAAGAGCCTCGTGCAAAGCGTGGTGCAGAGCAAGGTGGATGATGCCAAGCTTAAGCTGGCCGCCAAAGCCCAGGTAGCCCAGGACAGCGCCCGCCGCGAGTTGGAGCGCAAGCAACTGGAGCTGCAAGCCAAGGCACAGCAGGAAATTGAAAAAAAGCGCCTCGAAGCCGAAGCCAAGTTGAAAGCCAAGGCCAGCCAGGGCCTCGATAACCTGCTGAACCGCCGCAAGAAGCCCGCGCAGCCAGCACAATCCGCCCCAACCGAGGCTACTCCGCCAACCGAGGCGCCGCAGCCCGAGCCTACCAAAACCGATACTACCTCCGCTGGACGTAAGTAAGTTGCAATGTTCCCAGGTACCGGCCCGCCGAGCTGCATCGGCGGGCCGGTTTGTTTTTGGTCCGATTATCGCTGAGGATTTTTAACAAGCAGCCAGTGCGGCGATGCTGTAACCGGAAGGATATTAATAGCCGAAATGGTATATTTTATGCTGCGTACCCTTTTTTCCGTTCGCTCGTATTAGGCCCGCTTGCATTTTTTCCCCGCCTCCTCTTTCTCCACCAATGAAAAAATCTCCTCTCGCTCCGCTGGCCCTGATGGCCGCCCTGGCCCTAGGTGGCTGCGGCAAAGACAACGATTCGAAGTCGGCCAAATTGCAGATTCGGATGACCGACGCTCCTGGCGACTTCCGGGCTGTGAACCTCGACTTGCGCCAGATTGAGGTACACCTCAAAGACGAAGGCAACCCCGATGGTTGGCAGAACCTGCCCTTCACGGCACAAAGCATCAACATCCTTGAGTACGTGAACGGCAAGTCGGCGCTGCTCGTGGATACCGATTTCGAGCCCGGCGACATCAAGGAAATTCGCCTGGTACTCGGCCCCAACAACACCGTTACCACCCGCACCGGCACCTTCGCCCTCAAAACCCCGAGCGGCCAAACCTCGGGCGTAAAGCTGAAGCTGCAGAACGTGAACCTGAAGGAGCGCGAAACCTATCAGCTGCTCCTCGACTTCGACGTGGCTAAATCCATTGTAGAGCGCGGCAACGGCTCCGACCGCTACCTGCTCAAGCCGGTAATTCGCGTAGTAGCCCAAGACCTGAACGGCATGTTGCGCGGCGTGGCTTCGCCCTCGGCTGCCCTGCCCCAAGTGTTGGCCATTCGCCAAAGCATCACGGTGCCCGATACGTTCAGCACCCAAGCCGATGCTACGGGTAGCTTCCAGCTAATGAGCCTGCCAGCTGGTACTTACACCGTAAAGCTGTTCCCGACCACTACGGCTCCGCAGAACCAGGCGGCTTACAAAGAGGTAACCCGCACCGGCGTAACCGTAACCAACAACGCTACCACCGACCTAGGCACCATTGCGGTGCAGTAGTCGCGGCTAGCCACGCATGCAAAAAGCCCGCCCGGCAGTAGCCGGGCGGGCTTTTTGTTGTTTCTGAAGTAAAGCTTAGTGGTTTACGGGTACCTCGATAAGCAGAAACTGGCTTTCGGAGGTGCACTCGATGGCGAGGCTGTCCGTCTCCCAAATACCTAGGGCTTCGCGCTTGGGCAGCGGCTCGCCGGCTACGCGCAGCTCGCCCTCAATCACGAACAAGAACAAGCACTTATTCAGCGGATTCAGCGAGTACGTCAGCGTTTGGCCAGCATCAAAGTAGCCCAGGCTCAGCTTGGCGTTTTGGTTGATCCAGCAATGGGCCTGGCCTTCCTCGTTCGACACTACGGTGGTGAGCTTGTTGCGGCGCTGCTCGCGCGGAAACTGCCGCCGCTGATAGCGCGGACTGATGTTCTGCAGCTTGGGCTCGATCCAGATCTGTAGGAAGTTCACCTCGTCGTCGCCCACGTTGTGCTCCTCGTGGCGCAAGCCGGCGCCGGCACTCATAATCTGCACCCAGTCCTGCTCCACTACTTCTTTGTACCCTAGGGTGTCGATGTGGTTCATGCGGCCGGCCAGCATCACGGAAATGATTTCCATGTTCTGGTGCGGATGGATGCCAAAGCCGTTGCCGGGCTTCACAAAGTCGTCGTTGAACACGCGCAGCAGCCCAAAGCCGGACCGCGCAGGGTTGGCGTAGGAGCTAAAGCTAAAGGTGAAGTTGCTTTGCAGCCAACCAATGTCTTTTAGGCCGCGCTCGGCGGCGGCAAAGCGTTGGGTTTTCATTGCAGCAGAACAGAATGAGGTGTGGAAGGTAGCAGCAGAAGCTACTGCTTGGGCAGATTGTTTTCGAATACGAACTCCTCGAGGGGTTTGCGACTGCGCGCGGCCAACTCGCGCGAACGGAATGGCTCCTCCAGCTGCTCGGCTGGGCCCACGTACCCTAGGGCCAGTACGGTAACGGGCTCCAACTCGTCGGGCAGGTTGTATGTTTCACGCGTTTTGGCCACGTCGAAGCCGCCCATGGGGTGCCCATGAATGCCCAGCTCGCCGGCTTGCAGCAACAAATTGGTAGTGGCCATGCCCGTATCGTGCAGGTAGTGGCGGTTGAGCTGGCCGTTTTGGGCAAAGGCTTTGTGCGCCAGCACCAGCACCAGCACGGCCGCATTTTTAGCCCAAGGTTGGTTGCCGGGCAACAAGCAGCTCCACAGCTGCCCGAAAGCCTCGGTTTGCTCGCGGTGGGCGTACACAAAGCGCCAGGGTTGCTCGTTCATGGCGCTGGGGGCCCAAGCCGCGGCCTCAAACAGCGTCCGCAAGGTTTCGTCGTCGATGGGCTGGTTGGAAAACGAACGGGCGCTCCAGCGGTGCTTAATGAAATCGGCTACCGGGTACTTGGTTTGGGCGTGTTTTACGGACATGAACAAAGCGTAAATCGGAGGAAATAGAGATGCCTCGGACCGCCTAGGTGGCGCGGGGCCGGGCTGGTTGGGGCAGCTAAGCTAATTGCTGCAGCAGTGCCAACAACTCTTGCTGGGTGCTCTGGGTGCGGTCTTTGGCGTACCAGCTGTGCAACTGGGTGGCAAATTCCTCGAAGGGCAGCTGCTGGGCCTTCAGGCGCAGAAACATCTCCTGGGCCGGAGCTGGACGCGGGCCCCAAGTGGCTACTTCGGTCAGTGTATCGGCTTGCAGCACAACGAGCTTCGGAATGGAGCGGCCGCCGTTGGTGAGGTAGCGGTCCATTAGGTCCAGGTTGTCGTCGCGCAGCAGGTAGGCCGATTTTAGCTTGTCGTGGCTGGCGCGCACCACGGCTTCGAACACGGGCACAATTTGGGCGGCGTCGCCGCACCAGCCTTCGGTAAGCACCAGCCACACGTAGCGGCCCTGCAGGCGGTCGAGTTCGGCCTGCAGCTCGGGCACCAGCACCACCGTTTTGTCGATGCGCGACATGCGCTGTTCGTTCAGGCGGGCGTACTTCAGCAAATCGGCCGATTGGTTGGGGCCCGTGGTGAGGCCTTGGGCCAGCAAATCGTCGATGAGTTGGCGGTACGATTCGTAAGTATAGGCCTGGGCCAGGCGCTCGGGCGCCAGCACGGCCGCCGAGGCAGTGGTATTATCCGACATGGTTTCTGTGGCTGATAAGGTAAAGGAGCAATAAAAAACCCTCCCGAGCTGGAAGGGTTTTGAAACGCAGGGAGCGGCCCCCTAGGTTACGCGGCCTAAGCCTGGCCGGCCAGCTCGCGGCAATAGGTAATAAAATCGGTGTTGATGGGCTCTAAGCCGTTCTGGCGCAAATCGGCAGCTACTTGCGCACGGTGGTAGTTGGCGTGCACGCACACGTGCGTCAGGATGTCCGACACTTGGCTGTCGTAGGCGTTGCCCAGCGAGTTGGCGTAGCTGATCATGCGCGTCATCTCGGCATCGTCGGCATCCTGCATGTACTGGTGCAGCGAGGGCGAAGTTTGCTGGTGCAGCTTGTGCAGGCCTTGCAAATCGTGCTCCTGCCACACTTTTACAGGGCTTTGGGTGCCCGTAAGGCGCGCCAGCCAAATGGCTTGGGCATTCAGTACGTGGCTAAAAAGGCGAAGGGCGCGCTCGGGCAGCTGTTGGCCGGTGGCTACAATGCCATCGAGGTGGCTGAGTAGTTTACCATTGGCCCATACGTTGTAGGCGCCGAGCTTTTCGATCGTGTTAATCATTGTTGAGTAGTGTATGCGGAAGACGGGCCTAGGTGTGAGTAGGTCATCTTACCCGAGGTAAAGAGCAAAAGGTTATTGGCGCGGATCCTGCCACACCAGTTGTTCGTTGGTGCGACGCTTCTCAAAATCGGCGCAGCGGCCGTCGCCGCGGCCCGTTATGCCGCCATCGGGGCGGCACAGGATGTTGCCTTTGGCATCGTAGAGCGTAGTGAACTGGTCGCAGCAGGGCGCCGATTCGTAGTACACCGTTTGGCCGTTGTACTGGTAACTCATGATGCGGATGGGCGGGTTCTCGGGCTTGGCTGCCAGGTACTTGTTGATCTTGTCGTCCAGCCACGTGGGGCGGTTGCGCTTGTCGAAAGGAACCTGACCGCCGTCGGGCACCGGAATGGTGGTTGGCGTGGTGGTGGGTGCGGGCGTGGAGGCGTTGCCCGTAGCCCTAGGTTCCGAGGTATCGGTGGGCGTAGTCAGGTCGACGCGGCGGGCGCACGAACCGCTCAGCAGCAAAGCACCAAGGGCAAAAGCAGCAATACAGCGCATAGGCTTTTTTCGAGAGAAGGCGGCAAATCTACAACTTGCCCCGGCGTTGCCAGACGGGCTTACTTACTTTTCCCTTACGCAATCAGCGTTGCCATGGCTACCCCCGATTCCGACCGCCGCCTAAGCAAGTTTCTGTCGTTGGTGCTGCGCCACCAGCCGCAGCTTATCGGCCTTCGGCTCGATGGCGCCGGCTGGGCCAATGTAGCAGAGTTGTTGGAGCGACTGCAGCAGCACGGCCGCGGCATTAGCCAGGCCACTTTGGAGGCCGTAGTAGCCAACAACGACAAGCAGCGCTTTGCCTTCAGCCCCGATGGGCAGCGCATTCGGGCCAACCAAGGCCATTCGGTTTCCATCGACCTAGGCTACCAGCCGCAAACACCACCCGAGTTGTTGTATCACGGCACTGCCGAGCGTAATCTGGGCAGCATTCGGCAACATGGCTTGCTCAAACAAAAGCGCCACCACGTGCACCTTTCGGCTGATGCGGCTACCGCCCGCAGCGTGGGCCAGCGCTACGGCAGCCCCGTGGTGCTGACCATTGCCGCCGGCCAGATGCACGATCTAGGGCACTTATTTTACCAATCAGAAAACGGCGTGTGGCTGACGGATAGCGTACCGCCGCGGTTTATCCTAGGTACCGCCGAGTAGCTACAGCAGCGGCAGCAGCTTGGCCCACAGCGGCGGGCCAAACACCAGCAAGCCTACCACCACGGCGGCCAACGAGGCCAGCAGCACGGCGCCAGCGGCTACGTCTTTGGCGCGGCCGGCCAGCACATGGAAGTCGGGCGACACCAAATCGACAATGCTTTCCACGGCCGTATTCATCAGCTCGGCCGTCCAGACGGCGCCAATGGCCAGTACCACCAAGGCCCAATCGTACCTAGGCAATTGCAGCCACGCACCTAGGGCAACGGCCGCCACGGTGGCCAGGGCATGAAAGCGCAGGTGCGGTTCCGATTTCAGGGCTTCGCCAATGCCCTGCAAGGCGTAGCCAAACGAGGCTACCTCGTGGCGCCAACGCGCGCGGTGCCGGCTCGGGGGCTTAGCCACGGCTGTCGTACTCCCTAAATACCGACTGGCGCAGCTTATCCCACTCCGAGCGCAGAATGCTGAAGTACACTGAGTCGCGGCGCGAACCATCGGGCAGGGCCATGTGGCTGCGCAGCACTCCTTCCTGCACCGCGCCCATGCGGCGCATGGCCTCCTGCGACTGGTGGTTGCGCAAATCGGTTTTCAGCTCTACCCGTTCGCAGCCCAGCTCGCCAAAGGCATACTTCAGCAGCAGGTGCTTGGCGGCGCGGTTTACGCCTGTGCGCTGAAACTCTTTGCCCAGCCACGTCCAGCCAATTTCCAAACGGCCATCGGGCATGGCAAAGCTGCCGTAGCTGGTGCTGCCGGCCAGGCGCCCAGTTTCCAAGTCGATGATGGCGAAGGGGTAGCGTTTGCCTTGTTGTCGGTCCTTTAGCGTTTGCGCTAGGTAGGCGGCCAAAGCCATGTTGTCGCGCGGCGGAGGGGTAGTCAGATAGCGCCAAATGTCGGCATCGAAAGCAATCTGCTTTAAAGCATCAAAGTCCGAGGCTTCGAGGGGGCGCAGCCGTACGCGGCTATTCTCGAGCGTAATGCAACGCGAACAATCCATGGGCAGGAGCAGTCAGGTTGGTTGCGAGTTGCCGACGGCCTGCAGCAACGCTAGGTACGAGTGCAAAGAAACTAAGCCAGAGGCAAAAAAAACGGGTTCCGCCGTAGCAGAACCCGTTTTGACGAATAGCAAATAAGTGAAAGGCAGCGAAGTTTAAGCCACAGTGCCTTCTTGCAGGCGCTCGGCGCTTTCGGCGATGCGCAGCTGCTCCACAAAGTCGTCGATGTTGCCGTCCATCACCGATACCAGGTTGTATACTGTGTAGCCGATGCGGTGGTCGGTAACGCGACCTTGCGGGTAGTTGTAGGTACGGATTTTGTCGGAACGGTCACCGCCGCCAATCATGCTCTTGCGCTGCGCACCTTCGGCTTCGTTCTTCTTGGCCAGCTCCATCTCGTACACGCGCGAGCGGAGAACCTGCAGGGCCTTATCGAAGTTTTTCATCTGCGACTTCTGGTCCTGGCACTGGGCCACCAAGCCGGTGGGCAAGTGCGTCAGGCGTACGGCCGAATAGGTAGTGTTTACCGACTGCCCGCCGGGGCCCGAGGCGCAGAATAAGTCCTTGCGGATGTCGTTCATGTTCAGTTCGACGTCGAATTCCTCGGCCTCGGGCAGCACCACGATGGAAGCCACCGAGGTGTGGATGCGGCCCTGGGTTTCGGTGGCCGGCACGCGCTGTACGCGGTGCACGCCCGATTCGAACTTCAGCTTGCCGTACACGTCCTCGCCGCGCACCGCCACAATAATTTCTTTGTAGCCGCCCGCCGTGCCTTCCATGGCGTCGATGAGTTCCATCTTCCAGCCCTGCTTTTCGGCAAAGCGCATGTACATGCGCTGCAGGTCGCCGGCAAACAGCGCGGCTTCGTCGCCGCCGGCCCCGGCCCGGATTTCCATAATGATGTCCTTGGAATCGTTCGGGTCCTTCGGAATCAGCAGGTCTTTGATGACGGCTTCCAGGCGTTCCTGCTCGGGCAGCAGCATGTCCAGCTCGTCTTTGGCCATCTGGCGGAAGTCCTGATCCTTCTCCGTGGCAATGACTTCGCGGGCGCCTTCGATGTTCGAGAGTACGTTCTGGTAGGCTTTGTACTCCGTTACAATCTTGTTGAGGTCTTTGTATTCTTTGTTGAGGGCTTTATAGCGCTTCATGTCGCTCATGACCTCGGGGTCCAGCAGTTGCTGGCTCACGTCGTTGAAGCGCTGGCTGATAGCCTCTAATTTGTCGAGCATCGGTCGTTGGGGTCCGAAATTGGGCGGTACTTTTGCAAAGGTACAAAACCCGTCGGGCCTAGGAGTGGTTCCGGCAGTGTTGTCGTTTTGCTATATGCGCCGAAGCCTATTCCTGCTGGCCTTGCTGCCCCTGCTGGCCGCCTGCCGCCCCGACCAAGTTGAGCACCTGGAGAACACCAAGGAGTTGGCCCGCGAGGTCGAAAACTTTCATCCCAAGCGCATTAAGCCCGAGCAATTGCTGCAGGCCGCTCGCTGGGCTGCTGATTCGCTTACCCGCACCGCCGACCGCGGCTGGCGCGCGCAGCTTACCGAGCGCCTTAATGCCGGTGGCGTGGCCGCAGCGCACCCTTTCTGTCAGCCCGAGCGCCTGCCCGCCGTGGTTACGCTAGCCCGCGAGCTGGAGGCACAGCCGCACCGCGAGCTGCTGCCGCCCCGCCCCATTACCGAAGGCGACTCGCTACGTGCCCAGCGCCCCAGTCAGGAGAAATTTCTGGTGCAGAGCCCCTTGGTGCTGATGCCGAACGATATGTGCTTGCGCTGCCACGGGCAAGTGGGCACCGATGTTGCCGCCGCCGATGCCAAGCTCCTAGGTGAAACGTACCCCGGCAAGCAGCTAACAGGCTATGCAGCCGGGCAGCTAATTGGCCGTTGGGATATTCCGATGACGCGCAAAGGGGTGGCCGAATTCTACACCCAGAAAACCCGCAAGATTCCGAAGCGCCGCCGCTTGTGGTAGGGTAGCCTACGCTGTAATTGCCCACTTATGCCCTATGTTTCTCCCAATTTATTGGAGCGGGCTCATCGAGCTGCCCTGCGTGGAGAGTATTTTCACCCGGGTGAGGTACTGTTGTTGAGCTTGCCGATTCTAGTACCCGAACCCCCGGCTGCCGGCGTTGAGGTGGGTTTGTTGTCTTTTTCTGGATTTTCCCTGACCAGCAGAAGCGAGCAGGTGGTTGGCGTATTAACACTCACCGCCGACGTGGCTTACCGGGAGTGCCACGGCCGGATTGAAGAGCAGTCACTGCACGTTGGCTCGCCTATCCAACTGGACTACTGCGGGTACCTGCAAGCCGCGTTTCGGTGGGTAGGTTCGCCGGGGGAAACGACAATACGGATTGGGCAATGGCCCGAAATGGCAGTGCGTATTCGCCAGCAACAGCAAGCGCAAACGTTGCAGCAACTGCTGCAAGCGTGGTACGAGCGGCGGGTGCCCGTGTGGGAAATGGTAGGAGGGCAACGTACGTTTCTGCTCAAGCAAAATCTGAGCTATGAACAGATTCGCGCTTTCGAGCAGCAGTACGGGGTGAAACTCTACGGCTAAGCCAACCTTACGGCCTACTTTCAAGTTTGGGCAACGTATGACTCCCGACGCCTCCTCCCCCGCTGCTCAAAAGCCCGTTATCATCATTGGAGCCGGCATGGCCGGACTCACCTGTGCCTGCTACCTGCACCGCGCCGGCTGGCCAGTGCTGCTGCTCGAAGCGGCCGATGCCGTGGGTGGCCGCGTGCGCACCGACGTTACGCCCGACGGCTTTCGGCTCGACCACGGCTTTCAGATCCTGCTCACCAAGTACCCCGAGGTGCAGCGGCTCATCGACTACGGCGCGCTGCAGCTGAAAACCTTCACCTCGGGTGCAGTTATTCGGCTGCCCTTTGGTCAAGAAACTACCCTGCGCAACCCACTGCGGCAGCCCTTGCGCGGGCTATCGGCCGTTGCGGCGCCTATTGGCAGCTTGGCCGATAAGCTGCGCTTGGTAAGCTTGGCGCAACACGTAACGCGCCACAGCAGCGAGGAACTGCTGGCCCGCGAAGCCACCGATACGCTTACTTTTCTGCGGCGCTACGGCTGGAGCGAACAAATCATCGAATCGTTTTTCCGGCCTTTCTTCGGCGGCGTGTACCTCGATCGGGAGCTGACCACGGCCAGTAACTTCTTCGAGTTCGTATTCAAGCAGTTTGTGGAAGGCGACGCGGCCCTGCCCGCTCGCGGCATTCAGGAAATACCCAAGCAGCTAGCAGCGCGCCTCCCGGCCGAAAGCGTGGTACTGCACGCCCGCGTAGCCGCCATCGACGGACCTAGGGTGCAGCTAACCGATGGCCGCAGTTACGAGGGCAGCGCCGTGGTGCTGGCCACCGATGGCCCCGCCCTGCGCCAGTTGGTGCCGGCCCTCAGCACACAAGAGCCCACCCAGGCGCGCCGTACTACCTGCACGTACTTTGCTGCCGAGGGCCGCTCGCCCGGCCGCGCCGACGGGCTGTTACGCCTGAACGCCGCTCCCAATGCTTTGGCGCAGAACGTGGCTTTTTTGAGTGATGTGGCGCAGGAGTACGCTCCGGTGGGACAAACGCTGGTATCGGTAAGTACGCATGGCAACCACGGCTTCGCCGACGACGAACTAGCCCAGCGCCTGCGCGAGGAACTAATGGCTTGGTTTGGCCCAACGGCTGGCAAGTGGCGCCGCCTAGGTACTTACCACCTCGAACACGCCTTACCAGCGTACGAAGCCGGGCAACCCGCGCGCCAACCGTTGCAGCTGGCCGAGAGCCTGTACCGTTGCGGCGACTGGGCCTCGTACCCCTCGCTGAACGGCGCCATGGCTACCGGCCGCGAAGTAGCCGAAGCCATTATTGCGCAGCGGCAGGGCTGATTAGCAATGCACTTGTTTTCGCTCCGGGCATCCTGAGGCACGAGCCGAAGTACCGTATTACGCGGCAACGACTTCCTTAGGTCGTCATGCAAAGGCGCAGCCGAAGCATTTCGTCCTAGGTGCCACCGCAGATACGTGGGGCAATAGGCTGGTTTGAGGCGAGCAGCGCCCTCGGGCTAGTACACCCAGGGGTACAAGTCGGGCGGTACGTGCTCGTCGGCGGCGGTGGGCAACGGGTGCAGCGCCTTGGTTTCGTCGATGTACAGGAACGCATCATAGCGCTCGGGCACTACCGTGGGCACGTAGTTACCAAACCGTTCGCGCTCGGGCCGGTACACCACGCCAATGGCGCGGTGGTTTAGGTGGTCGAGCAGGGCATCGTGGCGGCGCAGCTCGCTCGAGAACAGCAGCGCATTTTGACCGATATCGGTATGCAGCAGGGCTTCCCAGGAGTTGTTGCGCGCTTCGGGCACGGTCATCTTCTCGAAGGGGGCGCCCCAGCTTTTGCCCGCAATTACGGAGCCTTGGTACGAGCCAAACCCTACGATGAACACGTTTTCGCGGCCGAGCTCCTGGCGGGCCAACTGGCCAACGTTCACCATGCCATCGGCCACCATATCGGTGTAGCGGGCGTCGCCCACGTGCGTGTTGTGCTCCCACACGATGGCCTTGCTGTCGGGGCCGTGCAAATCGAGCAGGCGCTGCAGGGTTTCCATCATGTGGTGGTCGCGCACGTTCCACGACGAGCCCCCGCCGCGCAGCATGGCTTTGTAGTAGCGTTCGGCATTCACGGCTACCAGCGCATTCTGCTCGGTGGCAAAGTCTATTTCCTTTTCGAGGCCGTCGGTGCCGGTGGTAGGCGTGCGGCGTTGCAGGGCGCGCAGCATCGTGAGTACTTCGTCTTCGCAATCTTCGCTCACAAAAGCCACGGCCTCGGCGTACTCCTGCGGGTCGGCGCTGTACGGCTCGAAGCACTGGTAGGCGCGCTGGGCGGCTTGGGCTGCGGCTTCGCCTTTACGGCCGGCGTACTGCATGATTTGCTCCAGCGACTCCCACAACGAGTAAACATCGAGCCCATAAAAACCGGCCTTCTGGCCCGTAGGCTGCTGGGCATTGTGCTGACGCAGCCAATCCACCAAGTGCGCAATTTCCCAGTTGCCCCACATCCAGGTGGGCCAGCGGTTAAAGGTTTGCAGCAATTTGGAGCTGGGCTGGGCGTCGGGCTGCTGCTTCACGGCGAGGTTCACCTCGAAGCAATCGGGCCAGTCGCCCTCCACAGCAATAAAGTTGAAACCTTTCTCCTGAATCAGGCGCTTGCTCAGGGCCGCGCGCCAGGTGTAGTACTCGTGGGTGCCGTGCGAGGCCTCGCCCAGCAGCACCACGCGCGCATCACCAATGGCCTCGAGGAGCGGATCGAGGTCGGCGGCTCGGCGCAGCGGGTGGTGAGGAATGCTTGTTTTCATGGCCAGCTTGGGGGAAGGATGAAAAACGGAGCGCCGCCCCCGCTGCTCCCTAGGTTGTAGAGAGGCAACTGGTGGCGGCGCGGCAATAGGTATACGGGCGAAGGCTTACTTGTGTGCCTTGTCGAGGTTTTTTCCTAGGTCTTCTACTTTCCGCAGAAAATCGTCCACGTCGGCATCGGCGTAGGTGCCAAAGGCATTCGAGATGGTGCCGCGGATGCCGTCGGCAGTTTCAATGGCGTACAGAATCGACATATCGTCGGGGTTGCTTTCGCCCTCAAAACGGTAAAAATCAACGATGGTCACCTCCTCGGGGCCGTAGGTTTTATTGGTTTCGGAGCCGATAACGCACAAACGGCCGTCTTGCACGTTGAAATCGGAGGTAAAGCCGTCTTCGGTCAGCTTTCGTTCGACGTTGACAAGGGCGCGTTCTTCTTCTTTGTCTTGCATAACGCAGGGGGTGCTTGGTGTGGAAGGATTGAGAGAAGGAAAACGAAGCGGCCGAAAACACGCCGCCCCGCCCCGGCTATACGCAGCCATGGGCGGGGCGGGTTATATGCCAGAAGCGAAATGCTTAACTAGGCGGGCTGTTGCTTTTGCTGCTGAGCTTTTTCAATGGTGCGCTGCAGGGCATCGACGTTGATAGCGCTGCACGCGCCCCCGCAACCTTTGGGGCAAGCACCCTCCGATTTGGCAAAGAAGCTCTGCCATAGGCGGCGCCCCACGTAGAAGGCCGCACCTAGGAAAAGCGCCAGAATGATGAGTTCCTGAATCAGCATAACGCTTGCAAAACTAGCGTGGCAGGTAAAAAGTTGCGAGTGAACATCCCCTCTTCCGCTGAGGAGGGAAGTTTATTCTGCCACTGCTTGCTATCTACTGCCAGTGCTCGGCTATTACCCCTTGCATTTCGCGGTGCACGCGGCCGTTGGTAGCCAATATCTCGCGATTGAAAATCGGGTCGCCGTCGATGAGGAACTGGGTTACCTGCCCGCCTGCTTCGCGCACCAGTAAAATGCCGGCGGCTACGTCGTAGGAGTTGATGTTGAACTCGAAATACCCCTCGAAGCGGCCAGCGGCCACCCACGCCAAATCGACGGCCGCCGAGCCCACGCGGCGCACGCCGTTGGTGCGGCGCATAAACTCCTTGAGAATAGGCAAGTAAATATCGATGCGGTTGAAGTTGCTGTACGGGAAGCCTGTAGCCACCAACGAATGGTTGAGGTCGGGCGCGGACGACACCCAAATGGGCGTATCGTTGCAGAAAGCGCCGCCGCCGCGCACCGCCCGAAAGCATTCGTCGAGGTTGACTTCGTACACCACGCCAATTGCCAGCTCCTGGCCGTGCAGCAGCGCAATGCTCACCGAGTAGCACGGCAAGCCGTGGATGAAATTGGTGGTGCCATCGAGCGGATCGATAATCCAGGTGTACTCCTGACGCGTGGCTTCGCCAGCCGTGCCTTCTTCGGTAATAAAACCAGCCTCGGGCAACAGCTCGCGCAGCCCCGCTACTACCATCCGCTCCGATTCCTCATCGACGTACGATACCAGGTTGTGTAGGCCCTTGTTTTCCACACGGCCACGGTCGAAGTTGGCCGCCTCTTGGCGAATAAACTGCCCGGCCCGGCGGGCTACATCGGCTACTTGAAGGCTTAGTTGGTTGAAATCTGGAGTCATGGAATAAGGAACGGATTGAACAACGAAACTCCCCTCTTCATCTGAGGAGTGGAGCTTGGGCGCACCTACTTTATAAAACGCCGAACAACCACAAAGCCGAGCAGCAGCACGGCTACGGCCTGCACAGCGTGGCCCAGCAGCTCGCCGTGGCGGGTGTAAAAGGTAAGCTCGTCGTTGAGGTGCACGGTGTAGCGGCTCACGGCGGGCACCCACCAATCGGTTTGCTGCACAATATCTCCGCGCTGGTTGATGAAGCCCGAAATGCCGGTATTGGCCGAGCGGGCAATGTCGCGGCGGGTTTCGATGGCGCGCAGGCGGCCGTAGGTAAGGTGCTGCTTGTAGCCGGGCGAGTCGCTCCACCAGCCGTCGTTGGTGATGATGCCGATAAGCGTGGCCCCACGCCGCACGTACTCGCTCACGTAGTCGGAATACACCGATTCGTAGCAGATGACCGGTGCCACGCGCAGCGAACTGTCGGCGGTGGGGCTAAACGAGCGAAACACCGTGCGCTGCTCCTGCGAGCCGTACGAGCCAACTACGCCGCCTAGGTCGATGGTACCTAGGGCCGAGTTGAGCCAGCCGGGCACTTTCTCCACGCCGGGCACCAGCTTCGATTTGTGGTACACCTGCAGCGGCCCGGTGGGGCTGCTTACGTGCAGGGCCGCGTTAAACACATCGTAGTAGCCGAGGTCGTCGCGGAAGCGGGCCGTGGGGCTGGCTACCTCTTTCGAGGCGTAGGAACTGACGGAGGTAATGCCGGTAATCAGGCGCATACCGGGGTGCGCAGCTACCAAGCTCTGCACGCGCTGCACATCGGGCTGCTGGGCCAGCTGGTTTTCCCAGTGGGTTTCTTCCAGCGCCGTTTCGGGCCAGAGCACCAACTTGGTTTGCGGCGTCAGGGCCGATTCGGTGAGCGACACCAAGCGCTGCAGCTGCTGAGCGGGCGGAATGTAGTTGGCGCCACCGGCAAACTTCTCCTGAAACGGATCGATGTTGGGTTGTACCACCACCACCTCGGCCGCTGGGCCTTTCTCCTGCCAACGGGCGTCAATGGCAAACGACACCAGCAGCGGCACCACCAACGCGGCAAAAGCCGCTAGCCAAGGCCGCCAGCGCATGCCCAGCACCCTAGGTGCTCCCAGCTCTTGGCGGCCAAACAGCACCCAGAACACCGCCAGGTTGGCCAG
The DNA here is from genome assembly GCF_001483135.1 of Solirubrum puertoriconensis. Lineage (GTDB taxonomy): Bacteria > Bacteroidota > Bacteroidia > Cytophagales > Hymenobacteraceae > Solirubrum > Solirubrum puertoriconensis. The sequence goes on along the minus strand of NZ_LNAL01000008.1, from coordinate 159,784 downwards.
CAGCACCCACAGCGAGCCGCCGAGCTGTCCGGTGTACTCGTACCACTGCACCCAGCTGGGTACCATGGCAAAACCGTTGCCGAGCGTCAGCCAGGGCCACGAGAGGTCCCAGGTAAGGTGCAGCTGCTCGAAGGCCAGCCAATACACCACAAACCCTAGGTAGCCCAGCACCGGGCCTAGCCGGCGACGCGTATGCCAGAAGGCCAGCAGCGGCAGGCTTTGCAGAGCCGCGTTCAGGATGTTGGCCGCAATGCCGCCGCCTAAGGTGCTGTAGGCCACCCAGTAGGTGGTGAGCACATTCCAGAGCAGCAGAAACAGGTAGCTAAGCCACCAAAAACGGCCGGTGCGGGCGCCTTGCGTCCGCAGCACCTGCTCGAGGCGTAGCAGCGGTACCAAACCAACCAACAGTAGCAGCGGGGCGGGTGCCGGGTGCACCGGCCAACCAACCCACAGCAACAGAGGCCCTAGCAGAACCAGCAGCCAGGGTTTATTCGCGAAGTCCTTGAACGACAATGACAATTTCTCCTTTGATAGCCGGACGCGCGCCAAACACCCGGGCCAAATTGGCCAGCGTGTCCGTCACGGTCTCTTCGTACAACTTAGTTAGTTCGCGGCTTACCGAGGCGGGCCGCTCGGGGCCGAATACCTCGGCCAACTGCTCGAGCGTTTTCACCACACGGTGCGGCGACTCGTAGAAGATTAACGTTCGACGCTCCTCGGCAAGTTCGCGCAGGCGGGTTTGGCGCCCTTTTTTTACGGGCAAAAAGCCCTCAAACGTAAACCGCTCGGCCCCGAAGCCCGATTTCAGCAGCGCGGGCACAAACGCCGTGGCACCGGGCAAACACTCTACTTTCAGGCCCTTGGCCAAGCACTCGCGCACGAGCAAAAAGCCGGGGTCCGAGATGCCCGGCGTGCCCGCATCCGATACCAACGCCATTCGCTCGCCCTTTTTGAGGCGCTCGAGCAGGCCTGCTACTACTTTGTGCTCGTTGTGCAGGTGGTAGCTCTGCATGGGCTTTTTCAGCCCTAGGTGCTGCAGCAGGCGGCCACTGGTGCGGGTATCTTCGGCCAGCACCACATCCACTTCGCCCAGCACCCGAATGGCCCGGAGGGTAATGTCCTCGAGGTTGCCAATAGGCGTGGGCACGATGGTAAGCGCGGCGGGTTCGGGCGTATTGTCTTGCATGGGCAGCAAAGCTAAACCACGAAATTTTCGGTTTCGACGGATTACGTGGATTTAGCTGCGCCGTTCGGTACAAACAACTGCACCTAGGCTACCGCCTCGCCACCGTATTCGGCCGCAATCTTATCGATGGCCTCGGCTAAGCGGTGGTCGCGCTTCGATACGGTGTTGCCTGCGTCGTGGGTGCGCAACCGAAACTCCACGGTGTTCCACTCGTTGGCCCACCACGGGTGGTGGTCCTGGTGTTCGGCTTCTTCGGCTACGTCGGTCATGAAGCTGAACGCCGTTTGAAAATCCTTGAAGCGGAAGGTGCAGCGTAGCGAGTTGTCGGTTTCGGTCCACATAATGGTTGAGGTGGTCGGTAAAACGTTGTGCAAGCCGGTGGGCCTTGCCAACATACACAGCTTCGGCCGAACGGCAACCCAAACCGGCCCCGCACAGTAAACCTCCGCAAGAACCTTCTCTTCCAAAACACCGCACCCAACTTCCATGGCTATTGATCCAAAAAACCGGCCGATTCGGGAAGTACCTAACGATACGACCGACGAAGAACTAAACGCTGGACATATAATTCCGGGCGCCGATCCGCCCAAAAACGAAAACGCCCGCGGCGGCTTCGGCAACCGCGACGGCAAGCAGGGCTTCGGCACCGATTCGTCGGACGGCATTACCTCGGTTTCCGTCAACGAAGACGCCGACAAGCCCGGCCACCCGGCCGACAATATGCGCTCCGACGACGAAGGCCGCCCCGTAGTACCCAACGAGGACATGCCTACGCCCGACATGCTCGACCCGCGCCGCTTGCCCGACCCGGTAAGCGAGACCGAAGGCGACACCATGCGGGCCCGCAACGCCGACGAAGACCTGACCGACGAAGACGATTTTGACAGCGTAGACCGCCGCAACGATGCCGGCGAAGATGAATCCGGCTCCGACGTAGCCTCCGGCAACGATGCTCGCCGCGGCGCTGCCATCGACTACAACATGAAGGCTGAAGATGCTCGGCCCGATACCAACGCCGACCTCACTGACCCCGACGCGCAGGAGTCGGGCATTGCCAAAGGGTTCTAACTCTCTGGCAGTGCCGGGCTACTGAGAACCTAGGAGTATCACGTTTAAACCTCAGAAAGTCATGCCTTACAAGAGCAATAACACCAACAAGCAATCGAAAGAAAACCACGGTGATCCGGCCGGCGAAGGCCAGCCGCGCGCTGTAGGCCAATTGCCCGTTACCAACCGCGACGACGAAACCGAGGAGCGTTTGGAGCAGCTGGCCAAAGATGCGCCGCAAGCTCATCCCAACCGCAACCTCAACAAACCCGACCTAGACAAGCCCAGCTACGGCGGCGGCCACTAGTTCTTACATACTGTTTTGCCAAAACGAAGCACCGCCACCTAGGCGGTGCTTTTTTGTGCCCGTGCGTATAGTCTTGTTTCCGCTTCCCTGCTGCTCAACCTTATGCCCCGCTACGCTACCACCGATATTCACGGCTGCCTGCGCACCCTGCGCCACTTGGTTGAAGAGCGCATTGGCCTCAGCACCACCGACGAGCTATACCTGCTGGGCGACTACGTAAACAAAGGCCCCGACAGCCGCGGCGTGCTCGATTACCTGATGGAGCTGCAGCGCACCGGCCACCAGGTGCACTGCCTGCTGGGCAACCACGATCTGGAGGTGCTGCAGGCCGCCCGCGAGGCGCGGCCTCTGGCCCCGTGGGCGGCCGGCCCAAAGGCCGACCAACTAACCCTAGGCAGCTTTGGGGTAACATACCCGCAGCATATTCCGGAGCTCTACTTGCAGTGGCTTGAGGCGCTGCCGCTTACGCTGGAGCTGCCTGATTTTGTGCTGGTACACGCCGGATTCGACTTTCGGCTGCCGCCCGAGCGCATGCGCACCGATCAGCGCAGTATGCTCAACATCAAGAACTTTACTTTCGATGCTTCGCGCCTGCAGGGCAAGCGCCTGCTCCACGGCCACACACCCACTCCAACCGCGGAGCTACGGCGGCGGGTAAAGCGGCGGGCAGGGACTATTGGCTTAGATACCGGCTGCGTGTACAGGCACAACCCCGAGCTTCGGCACTTGTCAGCGCTTAATTTGGACACGTGGGAGTTGCTGAGCCAGGAAAACTTGGAACCCCCTTACCCCATCGGGCACCGATAACCCTACCCGAAGCGGTAAGAACTTTCTAAATAACTAACAGCAGCGGCTTATTTATGGAGTATGCAGTTGTACTAGTGTTTTGATAAGAATATTACAAATAAAAAGGAGCTGGCAAGCAATGCTGATTTGGTAAAAGCAGCTACTAAAACCTATGGCCCTTTGAGCGAGCAGAATAACTTCATATCATATATACTGTTTAAAATATTATATAATTACTATGCTTTATAATCTCGAGGTACTAATATGATTACAGTAAATTAAAGATGAGCTGTTTGCATCAACGTCGCCCAATAGTAACTTAGGTTACTAAGTTATGTTGATTACTCTGTTTGACCGGCTCAGAACGCTTTTTTATGGTTATAGCGAGTTGTATGAGGCGGCGCTTCCTAACGCGGATTTGAGCCTTTGCCTACCAAAAGAGTTGTAAACATCCAGCTTGTGCAACCGGAATAACTGCAGTTGTTCAATAAAAAAGCGGCGCGATTACAAAGCTGAAATCTTGATAAAATCTAAATCAAAGCATATGAAGCAACGTGTACCATCGTTTATGAGTAAGCTGCCGCGGTGGGCTGCTCAGCACGCGGCCACAGTACCTGCAATGCTCTTGGTAGCGGCGGCGGGCTGGTTGGGGCCGGGGCAGGCGCTTGGGCAGGGCCAGCCCAAAGTGTATAAAGTAGGGCAGGGTAGGTACGCTACCCTAACGGAGGCGTTGGCCGAAATACCCACTACCCTCGATCAGTCGTACGAGCTGCACATCGTGAACGGAGCTATCCTGAGCGAGAATGTGCTTATCAATAAAGTAGGTACAGCGAGCCGAACGCTCGTGATTAAGCCCGATAATAACGCGGCCAACACCCAAATACAGGGCACCATTACGCTGAGCGGGGCACACTACGTAACCCTCAGTGGTGCCAACAACGTGGGTAGCCAGCAGCTGAGCGTTGTGATGAACAATGCTCCCGATGACGCTGAGCCGGCTTTGGTGCTTACCAACGATGCCCGCAACAACACCATAAGCGGGGTGCGGTTGCTCGGCAACAATACCATTACCGATGGGGGAGTAGTCGAGCTGCGCCGCGGAGCCAGCTCGGTCGGTAACGACAACAACAGCTTTACCGGAAATTATTTTGGCAACATCAGCAGCACCGAAGTTCCGGCCAATCTGGTGTATGTAGGATCAATGTCAGCGGCATCAGCCAACGACAACGTTACCTTCAGCAACAACGAGTTCGACAACTTCAGTGCGTTTGGCTTGTCGGTAGGCACCAACAACAACGCCTGGACGATTACCAACAACAGCTTTTACCACTCCCTCTCGGCAGTGGCGGCTACGCGCCCGGCCACGGGGCAAACCGCACTCAGCTTCAGGGGCGGCACCAACTCCAACAGCAACACCATTACGGGCAACGTAATTGGCGGCACGGCAGCAGAAGGTAACGGCGGCGTCTGGACAAACACCGGCACCGACGACTTCATTGGCATGACGCTCAGCTGGGGTACGAACGCGGCCCTGCCCAACGTGGTAGCCAACAACGTAGCCAAGAACATCAACCTATCGTCGTCGAGCTCGGGGCAGTCGTTTAAGGCTATCGAAGTAGTAGCGGGGCGCGCCGAGCTCGGCAACAACACGGTTTCGACGGTGGTAAACAACGGCTCGAGCGGGGTAAACTCGCTGTTTGTGCGCGGCGGTACCGTTGTGGTTGCTTCGCATGCGGTGCCTGCCGGCCAACTGCTGTCGGTTGCGGGCGGTACCACCACTGTGCTAAATAACCTTGCCATTGCGGGCAACTTGGTATTGACAGCGGGTAAGCTGGTGTTCGACAAGGATTTTACCACCTCGTCGCGCTTTACGCAAACTGGCGGCATTCTCGATATCAAAGGCAACCTCTACAACTACGGGGCGTTTATCTCGACCCTAGGTGCCGTACAGATTACCGGCAACGGCAACCAGTTGATTGGCGGCGGCACGTACTACAACCTCGAGGTGCTGGAGCAGGGTACCAAAACCCTGATCGGCGACGTAATCATCGGCAACAAGCTTACGCTCAGCAAAGGCATTGTAGCCACCGACGAAAACACGTCGGCTGCGGGGCAGCATAAAATTGTTCTGCCGCCGCTGGCCTCCATAGCCGAAACCACCACCAGCTATGTGCTGGGCACCGTAGAAGCGGCCCGTACGCTGCGCGAAGGCAGCACCGAGGATTTTGGCAGCATGGGTTTTGCTTTGGCACCCGCCAGCGGATCGGTAGTGCCCAGCTCGGCGATTACCGTAACGCGCATCACTGGCACAGCCCCCATCAGCAACAACGGCAACCGCGGCATTCTGCGTTACTTCAATCTGACCTCGGCCAACGCGGCGCCCAGCGGCATGCGCCTGAACATGCGCGTTGAGTACGCCAACCACGAACTGGCCGGACAACCTTGGGAGGAACAAGCTTTCTTCCGCTCGGCCAACGGGTCGTCGCCGTGGCAACCCAAGGGCGTAGCGAGCCGCGGCACCACGGCCACGGGCTATTTTGCCACCCTCGACGGAGCCGATGCCCTAGGTTACTACGCGCTGGCAACGTTTCAGCGGCCGTTGCCGGTAGGCCTTACGGCGTTTAGCGCCCGCCGCCAGCAGCAAACCGCCGTGCTTACCTGGGCAACGGCCACCGAGCTGAACAACCGTGGCTTTGCCGTGGAGGTATCGGCCGATGGGCAGCACTACCGCGAGCTAGGTTTTGTGGCCGCACCAGAAGGCAACTCGGCAACTGCGCGCAACTACCGCTACGTAGATACCGAGCCCGGCAAGCAAGGCACGCGCTACTACCGCCTGCGCCAACTCGACCACGACGGAAAAGTCGCTTTCTATGGTCCTCAAGTGGTTTCGTTTGGTGCTGGTTCGGCTTTGGCTGCCTTCCCCACGGCTTTCGACAACAGTTTCGAGGTAGAACTTACTGCCCCGGCAGCGGGCATAGCCACTTTCACGCTCACCGACCTGATGGGCCGCGTGGTGTGGGCGAAGAGGCAAGAGGTAACTGCTGGCCTGAACCAGCTGCAAGCCGCTCCTAACTGCCGCGCCGGTAGCTACGTGCTCACGGCCACGCTCAACGGCCAGCGCTACCAGCAGCGCGTGGTGCGCAAGTAAGTTGTAGCCTTGCACAAAACCGTAAAGCCCGGCGGAGCAGCTGTTCCGCCGGGCTTTATTGTTGAAAACCAGCTTCGCGCAGGGCCCGCTGAGCCATATTGCGATGGGGGCTGGGGGCAGTACCAACGGCGCGCTGCAAGGCTGCCTGGGCTTGTGGCAGCTCTTGCTGTTGCCAGTGGGCTAGCCCTAGGTAAAACGTGGCCCGCCCCGCCATGGGCGAGTTAGGCATTTCGCTTACCCGCTGAAAATAGCTTTCGGCTTGTTGGGGCTGCTCTTGCCGTAGCAGCAGTAAGCCATTGTAGAACAAGAAGGTATCCTGACCTAGGGCACCTGCGGGCAAACGGCGCAACGTGTGCAGGGCAGCTGGGTAGCTACCGTTGTGGTACAGGTTCATGCTTTGTTCCAGCAGGGGGCGGCCATCGGTAGTGGTGGCCGGTAGGCGAGGCTCCTGCAGATCATAATTAGCCCAGGCCCTGGTAGGCGTATCGCGTTTGGGCCACAGCACCACCAGGCTACCAAGCAGCACGGCTAAGGCACCCGCTATGGCACCCAAGCGTACCCGCTGGCGGCGCTGCCGCCGGCTAATGCGCTGCTGCGCCGCCATGCGTTGCGCCACCCGCCGATCGAGCGACTCCAGGCGCAAGCGCAGGGTTTCGCGGCCGGCAGCCCAGCGCAGGTCGGCGGCGTATTGTTCGTAGGCTAAGCAGGCTTGGCGCAGCTCGGCATCCAGCATCATTTGCGCATCAAACTCGTCTTGTTCGGCGCTGGCCATCAGGCCATCAGATGCCCGCTCAACCTCGGTAAGGTGAGGCAGCAGCTCGGCGGTACCCACGGCTCCCAAACGCTGGAGTGCCTCGTAGAGCTTGCGCAGCGCGTCCGATTTCTGGCGGCGCGCTACATTGGCATTGGGGTAGCCGAGTTTTACGGCCAGCGTTTCGAAGTTGGAGCCATGGAAGTAAAACTGCTGCAGCACCAACTGGCTGTCGTAGGGCAGCTGGCGCATGGTACGCAGCACCAACAGGCGGCGGTCGGCTTCGGAAGCGGGCAGGGGGCTTTCGGCCGGCAGCGCTGTGTTGGTTACGGTAGCCGTCAGGATTTGCCGCGCTACCCCGTAGAGGTGGGCACGTAAGTCGGTGGGCCAGCGGCTAAGGCGGCCATCGTTGGCTTGGTCGTAGAACTCAAGCAATACCTCGCGCAACACCGCATGGGCCGAATCGGGCGTGGTGCCAAACTGGCGCCGGGCCCAACGACTAAATATATCGCGCTGCTGCTCATAGAAATCGGTGAGCGGCGTGAGGGTGCCGGTGCGCAACCGGGCAAGCTGTTCCGACAGAAAGTAACTCACGGGGCGAAAGGCTTCAGGCAGCAAGTAATAACAATTGGCAAACTACACCCGTTGCTGCCGATGAAGAAAAAGCACGTACCACAACCTAGGTTACCTGCCCTAACGGCCGGGCTTGGCTTTGGTTGGCCGGCAACCCCAAAACCTAGGCGCCACCTAGGGCAAGTAGTTGTGCGCAAGCCAGGGGCAGGGTTGTTCATCGGTAAGAAGCCGCGCCTTACCTTTGAAGAATGGAAACCACGACCCGCACTCTCGCTCCCGATACCGTTGTATTCGATCTGATTCGCCGTGAAAAAGAGCGGCAGATGCACGGGCTGGAGCTTATCGCCTCCGAAAACTTTGTTTCGGAGCAGGTGATGCAAGCCCAGGGCTCCATCCTGACGAACAAATACGCCGAGGGCCTGCCCGGCAAGCGCTACTACGGCGGCTGCGAAATCGTCGATCAGATTGAGCAGCTGGCCATCGACCGGGTGAAAGAATTGTTCGGCGTGGAGTGGGCCAACGTGCAGCCCCACTCGGGTGCGCAGGCCAACGCCGCCGTAATGCTGGGCATTCTGAAGCCCGGCGACAAAATCCTTGGCTTCGACCTTTCGCACGGCGGCCACCTTACACACGGTTCGCCGGTAAATTTTTCGGGCAAGCTGTACCAGCCTTCGTTCTACGGCGTGGAGCCCGAAACCGGCCTCATCGATTGGGAAAAGGTAAAGGAAACCGCCCGCCGCGAGCAGCCGAAGCTCATCATCTGCGGGGCCTCGGCCTACTCGCGCGACTGGAACTACCAGGCCCTGCGCGAAGCCGCCGATGAGGTAGGTGCGCTGCTACTGGCCGATATTTCGCACCCTTCGGGCCTTATTGCCAAGGGTTTGCTGAACTCGCCCTTCGAGCACTGCCACATCGTAACCACTACCACGCACAAAACCCTGCGTGGCCCGCGTGGCGGCCTCATCATGCTGGGCCACGACTTCGACAACCCCCTAGGTCTGAAAACCCCGAAGGGCGAAATCCGCTCGATGTCGTCGGTGCTGGATGGTGCCGTGTTCCCCGGCACGCAGGGCGGTCCGCTCGAGCACGTAATCGGTGCCAAAGCGGTAGCCTTCGGCGAAGCCTTGAGCGACGCCTACGGCGAGTACACGCAGCAGGTAATCCGCAACGCGCAGGCACTGGCCTCGGCCTTTACGGAGCGCGGCTACAAAATTATTTCGGGCGGCACCGATAACCACCTGATGCTGATTGACCTGCGCTCGAAGGGGTTGACGGGCAAACTTGCCGAGAACACCCTGATTAAGGCCGATATCACCATCAACAAAAACATGGTACCCTTCGACGACAAGTCGCCGTTTGTTACCTCGGGTATGCGCATCGGTTCGGCCGCTGTAACCACCCGCGGTTTGCGCGAAGCCGATATGGCTCGCATCGTCGACTTCATCGATCAGGTGCTGATGAACCACGACAACGATACCCGCATTGGCGAGGTGCGCCAGCAGGTAAACGCCATGATGCGCGATTTGCCACTCTTTTCGGTTTAAGAGTTGAACAGTTTATGAGTTTTGGAGCCGGAGAAAATCTACTCGCCGGCTTTGCGCGTACCTCTACCTGCTTACCACGGGTTGGATGCCTGAACTCATAAACTCGCCAACTTCCTAACTCATCAACTCTTTGCAGTCCCCAACCCAACAATTTCAGCAAAACCGCGCGGCCGCCGAAGGGGGCGAAATGTCTTTTATCGACCACCTAGAGGCCCTGCGCTGGCACATCATCCGGGCCGCCATTGCCGTTGTGGTATTCACGCTGGGGGCTTTCCTGGCGAAAGAGTTCCTATTTCACGAGCTGATTCTGGGGCCCTCGCGACCGGATTTCTGGACCTACCGCATGTTCTGCCAGCTGGGGCAAAGCCTCAACACGCCCGATCTGTGTCTTAAGGAGCTGACCTTCGACCTGCAAAACCGGCAGATGAGCGGGCAGCTGAGCATGCACATCAGCACGTCGTTTGTGGTGGGCTTGGCCCTGGGGTTTCCGTACATGTTCTGGGAGTTGTGGCGGTTTATCAGTCCGGGGTTGTACCCGCACGAGCGGGCCAACTCGCGCGGGGCGGTGTTCTTCGTGTCGGTGCTGTTTGTGCTGGGCCTGCTGTTCGGGTACTACATCGCGGCGCCGCTGAGCATTCAGTTTCTGGCCTCGTACCAGCTCGACCCCACCATCGAAAACCAAATCGACCTGCAGAGCTACATCAGTACGCTCACCACCATGTCGCTTTCCTGCGCCTTCGTGTTCGAGCTGCCCATGATTGTGTTTTTCCTGGCCAAAGCCGGGCTCGTCACGCCCGAGGTCATGCGCCTGTACCGCAAGCACGCCATCGTAGTTATCCTGGTTGTGGCCGCGGTCATCACCCCGCCCGATGTTACGGCCCAAATTATCGTAACCATTCCGGTGATTTTACTCTACGAGCTGAGCATCAACATTGCCCGCGTGGTGCGGCGCAAGGATGTAGACCGCCTGAACGCCCAGCTGGCCGAAAACCACGGCCAAGTGTAGATATCAGAAAGAGCGGGTTGCGGCCCGCTCTTTTTCTTTGCTGCCCATTGACTCACCTAGGTGCCAGCAGTGGCATTAAACCCATAACCCGCATGAATAAGCAATTAGCTATTGGCTCCGACCACGCCGGTTTTGCCTACAAGGAAATGCTGAAGCCTTGGCTGGAAGAGCAAGGCTACGAAGTGCGTGACTTTGGCACCCACTCCACCGACTCGGCCGATTACCCCGATTTTGCGCACCCACTGGCTGCGGCAGTAGCTGCGGGCGAGTTGCCGCAGGGCATCCTCATCTGCGGCTCGGCCAACGGTGTGTGCATTACAGCCAACAAACACCAAGGCGTGCGGGCAGCCATTGCCTGGTTGCCGGAACTGGCCTCGTTGGCCCGCCAGCACAATAACGCCAATGTGCTGTGCTTGCCGGCCCGTTACGTAACCGAGGACGAAGCCCGCGCCATTGCCACCGAGTTTCTGAACACTGCCTTTGAGGGTGGCCGCCACCAGAACCGCGTGGGCAAGATTGAGTGCTAAGCAGGCAACAAGGACCTGCCCCCATCAACACGAAGGCCGCTGATTAGTATCAGCGGCCTTCGTGTTGATGGGGGCAGGTAGTGGCCGTATCAGCGCTTAGCGGCAGGTAGCTTGTACACCCTAGGTGTGTTGGTGGGCTGATAGCGGCCAAACACCTTTGGCAGCTTGTAGCGCAGCTCCGGCAGCAAGTTCAGTTCATCGATGAGGTAGGGCGGGGGCGAAGCTAAGTTGTTGGCCAGCCGGAAAATAGTGCTGTACTGATTGAGGTAGCCAAAATCACGCTGCGCCAAGCGCCAGTCGATGTAGGGACTGCCCGCTGAGTTCTCGACGTACACCCCGCGGCTTGGGCCAAGCACCAGCACGCTTTGCCCCCGCACAGTGGCGTAGCGCTTATCGGGCTGAGCGGCGTAGTTGGCCTCGCTGGGCAGGCGCAGCAATTGCTCGATGCCTAGCAAGGTGCGGTAGCGCACTACCACCACCGCGCCCACCAGTACCAAAAACATAGTTTCGGCCACCCACACGCGCTGCGTGCGTTGCCACAAAAACAGCGCGAAGTACACCAACGGGGGCAAGGCTACCGCCAGTATGCCCGGCGCTGTAGCACGCAGCAGTGCGCCCAACACCAAAGCCACGGCCAACCATACCAGCATGAGCTGCTGAAACTTCACCTGAAACACCAATCCTAGCGAGGATGTGAACGTGCGCGCCAGGGCTGCCAGCAGTACTATGCCCGGCAGAATGGCTAAGCTCAGCTGTAGGTTGCGGGGCAGGGCATCGGCCATGGCTGCGCCCGTAAACATGGGCTCGAAGTGAAACTGCCGAAAGCTCGGCAACGAGTTGGTGTACAGGAAGAAGGTAGCCGCTACAGCGTACGGAAAGGCAAAGCCGCACAGCAGCAGCAAAAAGCTCCGGAACGAATTAGCCGCGAAGCTGATGACCGCAACCAACCCCACCACCAGCAGCCAAGCCAACGGCAAGTAGCAAAGTGCGGCTAGCCCCAGCAGAAACCCCGCCCGAAACAGGCGGCTGCTGTCGTAGCCCTCGCGCGAGGTGGGCAGCAGGGCGCTCAGCGAGAATACCACAAAGGTTTGCCCCATCAGCAAGGGCGAAAGCACATCGAGGTCGGTGGTAACGCTGGCGAGCAGCACGTACGTAAGCGCGGCCAAGTAGCCGCGCTCGGGGTGTACGTTGTAGCGGTTGAACACTACGCTTAGCCGTATGGCCTGCACCACCACCAGCCCTAGGGCCGCAACGCGGTAGAGCACCCAAGAGCGAGGTAAGGCCAAATCGAGCAGACCGTAGAAAACAGCAGCCAGCGGAGCGGTGTGGTCGTACAGGTCGCGGTAGAGCACGGCGCCGGCATGCAGCCGTTCGCCCAGCAGCCAGCCCCGCAGCTCGGCCAAAGAGAGCGGCACCTCGCCCAGCCACAGCAGCGGCAACCGCAAACCTAGGGCCAGCAACACCAGCAGCACGAGGCGCGAAGGAAGTGTACTTCGAAAAAACTGAAGCAAGGGAGTTCAGGAGTTTGTGAGGGTAGGAGTTAACGAGTTTAGGTGCGCAGGCGGCAGTTCGTCGGCCTGCTGATCAACGCTACTCCGCAATTCGTACCCAAAGGTAGCGCCGCGCCGTTGCCTCTGTATTGGCTCGTGGTGATGCGCTTTTGCTTTGCCTGTGCCTGCCGCCTCACACCTTGGTAACCCAAAAACTCGCTAACTCTTAAACGCCTAACCTGCCCAACTCTTAAACTCCTTTTACCTTTGCACATTCTATGGAAAGCAAACGACAGCAGAAATTCGCCAGCCTGCTTACTAAAGAGCTGGCCGAAGTGTTCCGGCGCGATTTGCCGCACTTGTTCGCCGGCACCCTGCCGCCCAGCATCACGGCTGTGCGCGTAAGCCCCGACCTAGGCGTGGCGCGCATTTACCTCAGCGTGCTGCTGGCCTCCGATCCGAAAAGCCAGGTAGCGGCGGTTCAGGAGCACACCAAGGAGGTGCGCCTTGCGTTGGCCAAGCGCGTGCGCAACCAATTGCGCGTCATCCCCGATCTGCAGTTTTTCCTCGACGACTCGGCCGCTTATGCCACGCATATGGACAAGGTCCTGTCCGACCTGAACATTCCGCCGGCGCCGCCCGAAGACGAAGACGACAAGCCGCAACGCCCGCGCCTCTTCGCCGACGAGGACTAGTAGTGAGCAACGGGTATTGAGTAGTGCGTACTCAGTATTCTGCCGCCAAAACTGCTCTCACTGCGCAACCCCAGTACTTAGTACCCAATACTTCCTCCCCTTGCATTACGACCCGATTAAGCGGACGCTTGGCAACGTGTTCAACCGCACGCCTTGGCTCCGCCGGCTGTTTTACAACCTGCTCGACCTGCTGCTGCTCCGTACCTGGCACGTGCACCGCGAGCTACGCCAGTGGGCCCAGAACCGCCGCGACCAGGCCATCAACATCATCGATGCGGGGGCAGGCTACGGGCAGTACACCTACTGGCTGTCGGGCATGAGCCCGAAGTGGCAGATTCTGGCTGTGGATGTAAAGGATGAGCAGGTAAACGACTCCAACAACTTCTTCCGGCAGATTGGGCGGCCCAACGTGCAGTTTGCCATGCAAGACCTCGTGCTGTACCAGCAACCCAATTCCTTCGATCTGGCCCTGGCCATCGACGTGATGGAGCATATTCTGGAAGATGTGGAGGTAATGACCAACCTGCACACTTCGCTAAAGGACGGCGGCATGCTCATCATCAGCACGCCTTCCGACCAAGGCGGCTCCGATGTGCACGGTGCCGACGACGCCAGCTTTATCGAGGAGCACGTGCGCGACGGGTATAACATCGACGAGATTCAGCAGAAGCTGCGCAAAGCCGGTTTCGACCGCATCGAGGCCAAGTACAGCTACGGCATTCCGGGCCAGATTTCGTGGCGCTTGTCGATGAAGTACCCCATTTTGCTGCTTGGCGCCTCAAAGCTGTTCTTCCTAGTGCTGCCTTTCTACTATCTCGTTACCTTCCCGCTCTGCTTGCTGCTGAACTGGCTGGATACCACCTCCCGCCACGATTCGGGCACGGGTTTGATCGTGAAAGCTTGGAAATAAGAACCCGGCCGGTAGTTCATCGTACTACCGGCCGGCTACTTTACTAGCCCGACAGCCCGCGTTTGGGCCTGCTCCGCCGCATGAACGTACCTTTTCTGATAGCCTGGCGCTACTTCCGCTCGAAGAAAAAGCGCAACATCATCAGCATCATTTCCAACATCTCCATGATTGGGGTGGCCGTGGGAACGATGGCGCTGATCATTGTGCTATCGGTATTCAACGGCCTCGAAGACCTAGTACGCTCGCTCTACGGCAAATCCGACCCCGACCTGAAGATTACCGCCTTGCAGGGCAAGAGCTTTGCCGTCGATAGCTTTTTGCTGCAGCGCCTAGGTACGGTGCCGGGCGTGGGGTTGGTAACCGAGGTTATCGAAGACAACGCCCTGCTGCGCTACCACGAGCGGCAAATGGTGGTGAAGATGAAGGGCGTGTCGGAGAATTACTACGGGCAGAGCGACATCGATTCGGCCATTGTTGACGGCGACCACCGCCTGCGCCGCAACGGCGAAGACTTCGCCCTAATTGGCGCCGGTGTGCAGCACGAGCTCAGCATCGCGCTCGAGAACCGCTTTTCGCCCTTGCAGCTGTTGTACCCGCGCAACACGCCGGGCAAGCGCACGCTCAGCATCAACCCCGAAAACGCGTTCAACCAAGAGCCCATATTGGCCGGCGGCGTATTTGCCATCGAGCAACACGTCGACGACAGTTACATCTTCGTGCCGCTGGAGTTTGCCCAGCGCCTGCTCAAGTACGGCAACCGCCGCACCTCCTTGGAGGTGAACGTAACCGGCCGTTCCATTGATGAGGTGCAGACGGAACTGAAGCAGCTCCTGGGCGAGCAGTTTCAGGTACTCAACTCCGACGAGCAGCACGTGTCGCTGCTCAAGGCCATTAAGGTGGAGAAGATGTTCGTGTTCATCACCTTCGCCTTTATCCTGCTCATTGCCTCGCTCAACATCTTCTTCTCGCTCTCGATGCTGGTTATCGACAAGAAGAAGGACGTGGCTATCCTGATGGCCATGGGTGCTACACCCAACACCATTCGGCGCATTTTCCTGATGGAAGGCGCCATTGTGGCCCAAGTGGGGGCAGTTACCGGCCTAATCACGGGGGTAACAATTTGCTGGCTGCAACAGCGCTTCGAGTTGGTTTCGATGGGCATGGCCACCAGCGTGGTAAATGCTTACCCCGTAAAAATGCAGCTCTCCGATGTGGTGTGGGTTGGCGTGGCCATTGTGCTCATCACCATCACGGTGTCGATCAGGCCGGCGCTCAACGCCCCGCAGATAGACTTGCGCGAGAACCTCTAGCCAGCTCGACCGTTTTCGGCCGCGGCAAACCAACTTTTGGCCCCACCTCTGGGTTGTTAATAGAGCTATGCCGGTAGTTCGCCTACTGGACTAGTATTGTTGGTCTATAGCGTATAACTATTTATAGAATTAATTTCAATATTATTGAAATTATATGCTATTTAGCATTTGTTCCTACTTTCAACGCTGCTTTCGTTGTCGCCATGAAGGTTTCTACTTTACAGCCTTTCCAGATAGTGTACTCGCTCTTTGAGCACGAGTACTTGGGATATCTGTTTGAATCCTACGTGGTTCAGCGTAATGCCAAGGGGCAATTAACCCTGCAGCACCAGAACATTTCGGCCATGAACGCGGCCGAATTTGCCGATGGCCTCGACGCTATCGACTTCGAGCTGATAGCCCTGACTGACCAAATTCAGCAAGACGCCGTCATCAAAGAGTTTTGGCCAAAGAAAACCACCCCGGCCGACTTCTTCCTGAAGATCTACGACCCCGAAAAAGGCGACAAGGCCCTGCAGGAGCGCATCTGCAACTACATTCAGCAGCGCATGGGGCAGTTGCTCGATGGCCTGCACGGCAAGCAGGTGTTCATCATGGGCAAAGACGGCGAGCCTACCTGGAAGGAAATCTCGGTAGCGCCCGAGCCGGCTTCGGTGCTGTTTCACTTCCGCCGCAACCCCGAAAACACGCATTACTTCCCCACCATTCAGTACCGCGGCCAGAAGCTCGACTTTCAGCAGCGCGATGCCGTGATGGTGTGCTGCCAACCCGCTTGGATGCTGCTCGACGGTGTGCTGCACAACTTCCGCAACGAGGTTGACGGCAAGAAGCTGCAGCCTTTCCTGAATAAGAAGTTCATCGTCATACCTAGGCAAGTAGAAGACAGCTACTACCAGCGCTTTGTAGCGCCCTTGGTAGAGTCCTTTGATGTGCATGCCCGCGGGTTCGATATTCGCTCGGAGCGCTACCAGGCCAAGCCGCACCTCATCTTTTCGGATGTACCGGGGCATGGCGCTACGATGTACGACACGGACCCCAACGCCGAGCAGATTCATTTCGACATTGCCTTCCAGTACGGCGACCATATCGTGCGCAACCACGATAAGCGTGTGAGCGTGAAGCTGGAGAAGACCTCCGACTCGTACGTGTTCCACCGCCTTATTCGCGACCTGGAAAACGAGCAGAATTTCATCCGGGAGCTGCAAGACCGTGCCTTGGAGGTGCGCAACGGCCGCGCCGTGCTCGAAAAAGCCACCGCCTTTAAGTGGCTGCACTCGCACGCCGAGGAGTTGGCGCGCCTAGGTTTCACGGTGCAGCAGGGCAGCACCTCGGGCAAGGATTACTTCATCGGCACGGTAACGGTGAACGTAGGCATCACCGAGACCAACGACTGGTTCGATATTCACGGCACGGTGCGTTTCGGCGAGTTCGAAATACCCTTCGTGAAGCTGCGGCCCTACATTCTGCAGAAGCGCCACGAGTTTAAGCTGCCCAACGGCCAAATTGCCATCATTCCGGAGGAGTGGTTTACGCAGTACCTCGAGCTGTTTGCCTTCTCCGAGGAGCACCACCACTCGCTCACGCTCAAAAAGCACCACGTAGCGCTGGTTTCGGACCTGGAGAACGGCAACCTCGCCACCGTAACCATGTCGCGTAAGCTGGAGCGCCTGCGTGGCTTTGAGGCTGTGGAAGACCGCCCGCTGCCCGCCGGCTTCAACGGCATGCTACGCCCTTATCAGCAAGCCGGCTACAACTGGTTGCACTTTGTGCAGGACTACCACTTCGGCGGCTGCCTGGCCGACGACATGGGCCTAGGTAAAACCGTGCAAACCTTGGCCATGCTGCTGCAGCGCAAGGAAAGCGGTGCGGCCGGCGGCGCGGCCTCGTTGCTGGTAATGCCTACCTCGCTGGTGTACAACTGGCTGAACGAAGCCCAGAAGTTTACGCCGGGCCTGCGCGTGCTGACTTACACCGGTACCTACCGCGACAAAAACGTGGAGCAGTTTGCCGACTACGACCTCATCCTGACGTCGTACGGCATCGTGCGCCTCGATGCGGAACTGCTCAAAACCTACAAGTTCGACTACGTCATCCTCGACGAGTCGCAGGCTATCAAGAACCCCAGCTCCACCACCTCGCAGGCGGTGCGGCACCTGCACTCGCGCCACCGGCTGATCCTCACGGGCACGCCCGTGGAGAACAGCACCATGGATTTGTGGTCACAGATGTCGTTTATCAACCCGGGCCTCCTAGGTTCTCAGGCGTTCTTCCGCAAGGAGTTCCTGAAGCCGATTGAGAAGGAGAAAGACGAGCTCAAAACCCGGCGCCTGCACACGCTCATTAAGCCGTTTATCCTGCGCCGGCACAAGGCGCAGGTGGCCACCGAGCTGCCCGAAAAGATCGAGCACCTAAGCTACTGCCGCATGACGGAAGAGCAGCAGCAGTGCTACGAGGAAACCAAGAGCTACTACCGCAACAAGATTCTGCAGAGCATTGAGGAGCACGGCACCGCCAGCACCCAGTTTATGCTGCTGCAGGGCCTTACCAAGCTCCGCCAGATTGCCAACCACCCCCGCATGGCCGACGAAACCTACGAGGCCGAATCGGGCAAGTTGCGCGAGGTGGTGCGCATGATTCGCGGCGTGGTATCGGAAGGGCACAAAGTGCTGGTGTTTAGCCAGTTTGTGAAGCACCTGGAGCTGGTGCGCCACGTGCTTGATGAGAAGCAGATTGAGTACGCCTACCTCGACGGCAATACCCGCGACCGGCATAAGGAAGTAGCCCGGTTTCAGGAAACCGACGATCTGCGCGTGTTCCTTATCAGCCTGAAAGCCGGGGGCGTAGGCCTCAACCTCACCGCCGCCGACTACGTGTTCATTCTCGACCCGTGGTGGAACCCGGCCGTGGAAGCTCAGGCCGTCGACCGCGCCCACCGCATTGGGCAGGAGCGCACGGTGTTTACCTACAAGTTCATCACCAAGGGCACGGTGGAGGAGAAAATCCTGGCCCTGCAAAACCGCAAGATTCAGCTGGTGTCGGACCTGATAACCACCGACGAGGCCATCATCAAGAGCCTCACCAAGGAGGATATTGAGGAGCTACTAGGGTAGCAAGTGCCTAGCCAGTAGACTAGTTTTAGCGCAGCTCCTAGCATATGCAGGAGCTGCTTTGTTATGGAGCCATTTGCCGATTTCCTGCGCCGCATCTACCCCGTGCCCGATGCCGACCTAGGGCGCATATTACCGCTGTGGCAGGAGGTGCACTTCGGCCGGCGCGAGTTCATCACGCGGGCCGGCGAAGTGGGGCGGTACTTGTACTTCGTGCTCGAGGGCATACAGCGCAGCTACCACCTGCGCGACGGCAAGGAGTACACCCTGGCTTTCACCTACCCGCCGTCGTTCACGGGCATTCCGGAATCGGTGCTGGTGCGGCAGCCCTCGCCGCACTTCCTGGAGTGCATCACGCCGAGCCGCTTGCTGCGCTTGCCCTACGACAAAATGGAGCAGCTCATGCTCGAGTCGCCGGCGGCGGAGCGGCTGATGCGCAAGCTCACCGAGCAGATACTGGTGGGCGTGCTGCACCGCCAAACGGAGCTGCTTACCTGCTCCATGGCCGAGCGGTTTCAGCTGTTTTTGCGGCGCAGCCCGCACCTGCTCAACGCGGTACCGCACAAACACCTGGCCTCGTACCTAGGCATGGATGCTACCAACTTCAGCAAGCTGCTGAACCAGCTGCCGGTCTAAATCTTGGTGCAAACCAAGAGTTTTGCTGAGCCGCGTGGGCTCCTTTGTTCCGTCAACTTCTCCAGTCCACGGAACCATGGAAACCCCAACCGCTACCCCCGTTACACAAGCAGCTACGCCAGCCTGGCTCGACACCGCCGAGTACCCCTTTACCGCGCATTACCTGCAAACCCCGGCCGGCCGTCTGCACTACCTCGATGAGGGCCGGGGAGAAGCCATTGTATTCGTGCACGGCACGCCCACGTGGTCGTGGCTGTTCCGGCACCAGATTAAGGCATTGCGGCAGCACTACCGCTGCATCGTGCCCGACCACCTAGGCTTTGGCCTTTCCGACAAACCCACCGATTGGGATTACCACCCCGCCAGCCACGCAGCCAACCTAGCTTACCTGCTCGACTACCTGCAGCTAACCCAGGTAACGCTGGTGGTGCACGACTTCGGCGGCCCCATTGGCCTCGGCTTTGCCGCGCAACACCCCAAGCGCATCAGCCGCTTGGTGGTGCTGAATACTTGGTTGTGGGACACCAGTACCGAACCGCAGGCCCGACAGGCCGATTGGCTGCTGCACAGTTGGCTGGGCCGCTGGCTGTACCTAGGGTTAAACTTCTCGCCGCGGGTGCTGCTGAAAAAAGGCTTCGCCGACGCGCGGCAACTCACCCCCGCTATTCATCGACACTACTTGCAGCCATTTGCCCGCCGCAGTCAGCGCACCGGCCCCTGGCGCCTCGGGCAATGGCTCGTGCGCGCCTCCGATTGGTACGAAGCCCGCCGGCAGGATCTACCGCGCTTAGCCAGCAAGCCAACGCTGCTCGTTTGGGCTGCCCACGACCCCTTCTTCAACGAACAGCACCTAGGCCGCTGGCAAGCCTTGCTACCGCAAGCCCGCACCGTGCGGCTCAACTGCGGGCACTTTCTACCCGAAGAAAAGCCGGCCGAGCTAACCCAAGTGCTGGATGGTTTTCTGGCCGAAATGGCGCCAACTTCGAGTTGATGAATGGTGCTTAGCGCGAAAGTTGCCTTGCGGGCTGGCGCCGAGCGGTGTGGTTTCGGGGCGCGGTGCGGCGGCGCCACAGCACAAAACCGGTGATGCTGAGCAACGCTGGCGAAAGTCCGCCCACGGTCCAGAGCAACTTAATGAGCCAACCGCCAAACTGCCCGAAGTGCAGCGTTAGGGCTACCAGCTCCGCGCGTTCGGCCACGCCGCTGGTCCGCACATCATCAGCTCGCACAACGCGCCCCGTACTGGCCGAGAACTCCACGGTTTGGCTGAAGTTGCCGTACAGTGGGCTATCGGCCAATCGGCCCCACACCGTCACCAAGGTATCAGCCGCTGTGCGGGGCAGCAACAGGCCCTGTACCTGCAAGCCGGGTACGGCCGCGTTGGCCCGCTGGGTCAGGGTATCGAGCGAGACCTGTAGGGTAGGCTGCAGCGTTAATTCAGGTTCGGCTTCTGTTTGGTACGAGCTCGGCAGAAAGGAGGCGCGCAACATCCAGGCGCCGCTACCGGCCATAACCAGGTTAAATAGCAGCGCCCACACGCCCACCACCCGGTGCAGGCCAGAGGCCGCGGTGCGGGCATTTTTCCAGTTGATTCGCTGCCGAAACAGCAGCACTGGCAGCAGGTGCTTGCGGTACACTACAGCACCCGTGCCCACGCTGAGCAGCAACGCAATGCCCAACAAGGCCACTACCAACTCGCCCGCTTTGCCTCCGAGCAGGCTGTAGTGGAGCCCCAGGAGCCAGCCAAACAAATGCTCCCGAGCGTTGCGCTGGCCTAGGTAGCGGGCGGTGTAAGGGTCAAAATAAGCCAGCGTCCAGGTGTGGTCGGGCTGATCGACGCTGACTTCCACGGCCTGATCGGGGGTGACGGGCAGCCGGCGCAGGCGCAGGTAAGCGGGTTGCGGAAACCGCTGGCGGGCCGCCCGCAGCACCCCATCGAGCGAGGGTTGCGGCTGAGCGGGCACGGCAACGGTAAGCAAACGCGGGTTCAGGGCGTGATCCAGCTCGGGCTCAAAAAGCAGGACCACGCCACTTAAACTCACCACCAGCAGCAGTACACCCGTGGCCAGGCCCAGCCAACTATGCAGCTTGAACAGGCGCCTGGTTACTTGCGAGCGAGACATGCGCTGGGCCGCTTTAGAAGGTGTAACCTGCCGTGAGGCGGAACGAGCGGCCGTTGCCTACCCACACCACATCGCGGAAGAACACGCCCGAGTAGTAACGCGTGTCGGCCAGGTTGTAAACGTTCAGGGACAGCGAAGCACGCTTAAGCTCATAGCTCGCCACGGCATCGAAGGTTTTGTAGCTCGGTATCGAGAAACCCGAATCGAAGCTGTAACGCTTGCCCACGTAGTAGGCGCCGCCACCTAGGGCCAGGCCTTGCAAGGTGCCTTGGGGCACGGTGTACACCGCCCACACGTTGCCCGAGTGGTTGGGCGCATTCTCGAACCAAGGCGAGCCGTAGGGCTGGTCGGGGTTACCGTTTTTGGTGATGCGCGCCTCGTTGTAGGCGTAGTTGGCAATCAGGTTCAGGCCGGGTAGCACGCGGCCCGTCAGCGAGGCTTCCACGCCCCGGCTGGTAGCCTCGTTGCCGGCAATCTGCCGCTGCCCGTCGGGGTCGGTCGGGTCGGTGGTAAGAATGTTGACCTTACGAATGCGGTAGAAGGCCAGCGAACCAACCAGGCGGCGGTCCAGCAGCTCGGTGCGGGCACCTACTTCCCATTGCTTGCCGGTTTCGGGGTCGAAGGGGCCGCCGGAGCGGGGCAGGTTGGAGTACTGCGGCTCGAAACTCTGGCTGTACGAGCCGTACAGGCTTAGCTGCGGCAGCGGCTGATACACCAACCCGGCACGGGGCACAAAAGCCGATGCCGACGAAGTATCGCGGGTGGCTACTACGGCCGCCGCAGGGTCGCTAACCTGCTCGGTGCGGTCTAGGTCGAGGCTGGTGCTGCGGTATGTGTCATAACGCAAACCCAGCACGGCCTTCAGCTGCGGCGTAAGCGTGAGCTGGTCCTGCACGTAGCCCCCGATAAAGGCCACCGGGTTCTGGTAGGTGGCGTTGTAACCCTCGCCGCGGTAAGCAGCGCGGTCGGAGAGGCCGTAGCGCGGATTGAAAATATTCAGGCCCGGCACGCCCTCGTAGCTCTGCGCGTAGTCGTAGCGGCGCTGGCTGTTGCCGTAGTCTACGCCGGCCAAAACGGTATGCTCGATGCTGCCCGTGGTCGGCTTCCAGGTCAGGTAGCCGTTGACGAATACATCGGAGTTGACGTCATGGAAGTCGCGGAAGTGTCGGCTAATGGTACCTGCGGCGGCGTTGAAGCTGCGCCGGTTGATGTGGTGATACTGCTGCAGGAAATCGTAGTGCGTGTAGCGTGCCAGCAGGTTCACGCTAAGCTTGTCGGACAAACGGTGTTGGGCCAATAGCTGCGTATTCCAGATCCTGTCGTGGGCCTTGTCGTCGGGCTCGTGGTGGCTCCAGTCGCGGGGCAGCACCCCTAGGTCGCCCTGCACGGCCATGATGCCACGGTTGTACCAGGTGCCACCGTCTTCGTTCTGGTGGAAGTACGAGGACGTCAACGTAAGCTGGGTGCGGTCGGAAGGCCGGAACGTGAGCGAGGGATTAATGAACACGTTGCGGGTTTTCCAATCGCGCATTTGGTGGCCGGTGCGCTCGGCGCCCGCCACCACACGGTACAGCCACTTGCCGTCGGCGGTAAGTGCGCCGGTGGCATCGGCCACGCCCCGCATTTGGTTGAAGCTGCCGTAAGTCAGGCGTATTTCGCGCCGGGCTTCGGCCTGGGGCAGCTTGGTGGTCTGGTTGATGATGCCGCCGGGCGCCGCAAAACCGTATAGCACCGAAGCCGGACCCTTCACGGCCTCCACGCTCTCCAGGTTGTAGGTAGGCTGCGGCGTGTACGAGGAGCCACCTAGGCGTTGTCCGTTCAGGGCGAAGTTGCCGGTGCTCGACCGGAAACCGCGCATGTTGAAGTCGTTGTAGCCGCCAAACTGCGTAATGCCGGCAAAGTTGCGAATGCTCTCCTGCAGTAGCTGCACCTGCTGGTCGCGCAGCACGGCTTCGGGCAACACCTGCACGCTCTGCGGAATGTCGCGCAGCGGCGTTTCGGAACGGGTAGCCAGGTTGGTAGCGTCGCGCTTGTAGGCCGTGTAGCTGCGGCCCGTAATCATTACTTCGCCTAGCTCCTGATTGGTGCGCGCCAAGCTGATAGCCGGCACCGTGAAGGTGGCATTTTCCGTTACGTCCACCGCTTGCTCGGCGGGGGCAAACCCTACTGCCGACGCTACCAGGGTGTAGCGGCCCACGGGCACGCCCGACAACACAAAACGGCCCTGCGCATCGGTGTTGGTGCCGTAGGAAGTGCCTTTGAGGGCTACCGCAGCAAAAGCGGCAGGTTGGCCATCGGTGGTGCGAACTACGCCTTCAAGTATGCCACCCGCAACAGGCATAACCAGGGGCGATGGAAATTCAGAAGCAGCTGATGACGGAAGCGGCAACCCCGTCGCCAGCAGGGCGAGCAAAAGTGATGAATGCATGAATAATGGTGAGTAGCAGCCACGCAGGTGTTCGGGGTTGCTACTTTGGAATGGTTCTAAACAGTAGCAAAAGTATATGATCAAGCCTATTTACACAAGCTTGTTTAGAATCTTCTAAATAATTTACACTGGCAATAAGCGCAATTCTACACACTGGAGCATTACTGCAAAGAGCAGAGCATGCGCTTCCACCAGCCGTGCCCAATTGCCGTTTATCTTCTTTTGTGCTAGTTGAGCACTTGCCTTTTCGCAAACGCAGTACACAGGTCAGCCACTCGCTCCACATCGGCCGGGCTATGCAGGGCCGATAGCACTACTCGGGTAATGCACGGGTCGGTAGGAGCGGGGTAGGGAAAACTTGAGATAAGCACCTCGCGCTGTTGCAGGTAATCGGCTAGCTCGTTGGCGGCTGTGTAGAACACCGGAAATCCCTCGGTACCTTGAAAAAGCCCGGCTGGCGCAGCATCGGCAAAGCGTTGTACGTTGGCGGCCAACTGTTGCCGGGCTTGTTGGTATAGCTCTTGGGCGTGCAGAAAAGCATACAAGTAAGCAGGCACTACGGGCGAGCTAGCCGCAAAAAACGCACTCCGACGCAAACTGCCTACAAAAGCGGCATCGCCGAGTACCACCCCACCCGGTATGCCGCAAGCCTTACCTAGGGAGCTAACGACAACCAGCCGCACCGTAGCGGGCGCGGATATTTCGGTAAAGATGCCAGCCCCCTCGCGGCCAATCAGCCCGAAACCGTGCGAATCGTCGATGAGCAGGGTAATGGCGCGGTCGGTAGGCAGCTCTTTCGTCCAACTAAAATCGTAGCGCTGCACCCGCAAAGCATCGAGCGAGTTGCTAACGAGAACTACCGGGTGCGGCGTTTCGTGGCGCAAGCGGCGCAGCAGGTGCTGCGCCCATTCGTCGAAGGTTCGGGTGGCAGCTACCGGGCCGGGGTGGTCGGTAAGCCAAGCGGCGGGGTGCGTGCCCGGGGCGTACTCAAAGCGCCCAGCCTGTGCCAACGCCTTCACGGCCATTTGCCCGGCCAGGTAGCCCGAAGATACCGTTAGGGCCGCCTCGGCGCCGGCGTAGCGCGCCAGGTAGCTTTCAGCCTCCTCGTAGATGCGCAGCTGCAGCGAGCTGTTGCGCGAGCTGCTGTAATTGCTGCCGTAGCGGGCAAGGCCTTCGGCGAGCAGCGCTGCAAACGCTGGGTTGCGAGCAATGCCCAGGTAGCCCGTGCCGCTGCAGAACAGGTACTCGCGGCCGTCGGCGGCAAGCAGGGTGCGGCCCGGCAGGTGGTCGGCGTGCAGCATAGACAACTTGGCTAAGAGGAAACTACCTCAACCAACATACAAGCTTTCGAACGCCGCGGCAACATCCCTTGCCCTTGTCCGGTTAGCCTTGCATATGCGCATGCAGCTCCGCACCCCCGTGGCCCAAGCACCCGCCCAAGTGTGGGCCGGCTTCACCTGTCAGCTATTCCTCGACCTAGCCCCGCCGCTGCCGCAGTTGCGCCTCTTGCGCTTCGATGGCTGCCAACGCGGCGACTTAGTCGAGATTGAAATGCACCTAGGACCGCTGCGCCTTGCCCGCTGGACCTCGCTCATTACCGAGCACGGCGAGCTACCCAGCGGCGGGCGCTACTTCGTCGACCTAGGACAGCAACTGCCCGCGCCGCTGCGCTACTGGCAGCACCGCCACCTGATGGAAGCCGCCCCCAACGGCGGCACCGTGATAGTGGAAGATCTGGAGTACCGCACCGCATCACTGGTGCTCGATGCTTTGCTGTATCCGCTGGTGTGGGCGCAATTTGCCTGGCGTCGGCCAATTTATCGGCGCTACTTCGGGCGGCCTACCCGAGGGTAAGTACCATTCGGATATCGGCCCGCTGGTATTCCGAGGCCGGCAACGGCGCCTCCAAAAATCCCAGCTTGCAATACAGTTGCAGTGCCGGCGCCAGTTTGCGGTTCGAGAGCAGCTCCACTTCGTGGGCACCTATCTCGCGGGCTTTGGCAATGGCGGCCTGGCCCAGCAGCCACCCAATACCTAGGCCTTGTGCGCTGGGCGTTACGGCCATTTTGGCCAGCTCGTACACGCCCTCGTGCTCGAAGATGAGGGCACAGGTGCCTACCAGTTCGCCGTTGTGGCGGGCCATGAAGATGTAGCCGCCCCGATCAAGAATGTAGCCCTGTGGGTCGTCGAGCATGCGGCGGTCGAGGTCTTCGAGCACGAAGTAGCGGGTAATCCACTCGTGGTTCAGGTCGCGGAAGGCGGCTTGGTGTTCGGGGGCGTAGGCCAGAATTTCGACGGCAGCAGGGGCGGTATTCATCGGCGGCAAAGGTCGGAAAGCTGGCGCACATGCGAGCCGTAGCTGCCGAGCAAACCTAGGGCTGGTTGAACCTAGGCGGCGCGGGCGTTGTCCGTATGCCTGGTGCTTATCTCGGCTGGCCGCGCTGGGGTGCGTACCTTTGCCTTTCGTACTTGTTTTGCCGAATACCATGTCAGCCGCTACCATCTTTCTTAAGCCCGGTAAAGACCAATCCTTGCGCCGCCTGCACCCGTGGGTGTTTTCGGGCGCCATTGCCCGCATGCAGGGCGAAGTGGTGGAAGGCAAGGTGGTGAGCGTGCACGCGCACAACGGCGAGCTGCTGGGCCAGGGTCACTACGCGCCGGGCTCTATTGCCGTGCGCATGCTGGCCTTCGGCGAAACCGCGCCTATCGATGCCGACTTCTGGGTTGAGAAGCTGCGCAACGCCTACAAGCTACGCCACAGCCTAGGCCTCACGGGCCAAGGCAACACCAACGTGTACCGCCTGGTGCACGCCGAGGGCGACGGCCTGCCCGGCCTGATTATCGACGTGTACGGCGACGTAGCCGTGGTGCAGGCCCACAGCGCCGGCATGTACCAGGCCCGCCCCGAAATTGCCGCCGCGCTGCAGCAAGCCGTACCCGGTCTGCGCGCTATTTACGACAAGAGCAGCGAAACCGTGCCTGCTAAGGCCGCGCCCGATGCGCAAAACAGCTACCTCTTCGGCGAGAGCACCGGGGCGGAGCACGTGGTAAACGAAAACGGTCACCGCTTTGCCGTAGACTGGGAAACCGGCCAGAAAACCGGCTTCTTCATCGACCAGCGCGACAACCGCGCCCTGTTGGCCCGCTACGCGCCGGGGCGCCGCGTGCTCAACACGTTCTGCTACACCGGCGGCTTCTCAGTATATGCTCTGCAAGCCGGCGCCGAGCTGGTGCACTCCGTCGATTCAAGCAAAAAAGCCATCGAGCTGACCAACCGCAACGCCGAGCTATCGGGCCTAGGTGACAAGCATGAAGCCTACGCGCAGGACGTGTTCAGCTTCCTGAAAGACCGCCACAACCAGTACGACCTCATCGTGCTCGATCCGCCGGCGTTTGCCAAGCACCTCTCGGCCCGCCACAACGCCATTATGGGCTACAAGCGCCTGAACGTGGCCGGCATCAAGCAAATCGCGCCCGGTGGGCTGCTGTTTACCTTCAGCTGTTCGCAGGTAGTAAGCATGGAGCTGTTCGAGGGCGCCGTAATGGCCGCCGCTATCGAGGCCGGCCGCCCGGCGCGCATCCTGCACCGCCTCACCCAACCTGCCGACCACCCCGTAAGCCTGTTCCACCCCGAAGGCGAGTACCTGAAGGGCCTAGTGCTGGCGGTTGATTAAATTAACCAACATAAGCAACCAGTGTAGGCTGTTGAGGAGGGTAAGTATGCCTACCTCAGCAGCCTACACTGGTTATTGCAGGTAAGCAGCAGTTACAACGGTTCAGCTTTGGCTACTTTCCGGCATGATTAGCCGACCAATAGGTGCCGCACTGGCAATTATGCTGCTATTAGCTGCCTGCGAACCGCAACGTGCGGCGGAGCAATCTACTCCGCCCGTTGCGCAGCGTGCAGCTAAAACAGTCACCGCTCCAACCAACCCCGTAGCAGTGCCCGACACGGTGGATGCGAGCCGCCCGCGATACGGTTACCAACCGGGGCACGATACCACCTTTTACATCGGCCAGCAACGCTACCGCCTGCTGCTTCGGGCTGAAACGGATTCGACTAAGCCGTTAGTAGCAGTGACGGAGGGAATTGTGGGACCGTTCTACGCCGAAGACACTGCCACCTTTCGGCTTACCCACCGGGTGCGTGGCTACGAAGGCGGACAAACCATCACCTTGCTCGACCCAACAGGGCGGCAGGTATTTCGGCGTCACCTAGCTAAGGCTGACTTCTACAACACGGTTGGCCGCGACATCGTGACAGTGAGTGCGCCGGAGCGCCCATGCTTTATCGGCTACCACGCGCCAAGCCAAACGCTGGTTTTCACTATACCGGTGGGCATCCCCGACAGCGACGTGTCGAGGAATTGTGTGCTAACAGTCGGCCTTGATGGGCGAGTGCGGCAGCTAACGGCCGGGTCCTGGATGGGCGGAGAAGGCCCCGACTGCGAAGCCCAACTCCTGGCCGACGGAACGGTCCTAAACTGCGAAGAGTTGCGCCGCCCCAACGGTACCAGCGTGAAGCTGAAGAAGCCCGATGCTTCGCTAATAGCCGCGCTGCCGCTTACGGATACCACGCTTTTTACCGTTTACCGCTACGGGCACTACCGCGAATTCCTAGGTGCCGATAGCCTGAAGGATTACGAATGGGTGGCGGCCAAGCACCTGCGCAACGCACCTAATGCTTTCGTGCTGAATACCCAGGGGCAAATACGCCAGCAATTTCGCTACGCAGGCTATTATGAAGTGCTGGATTACGAGGTGCCCCGGCGCTACGTTTGGCAAACGCACTCCTACTACCTGCTCGACGAAGCACGTGGTGTGCACGTGCTCGATAAACACAACCCGGCACGGGTTACGGAAGTACGCTTTCAGCAGATGCAGCGCTTTCGCAACCCGCAGCGACCTGATGAAGTGCGTTTCGTGATGGAAACGGAAACTGCTCGGTTTGCCTTTTACGTCGATCCGGCCCAGCCAACCAGCTTACGGTACCAGCGTATGGAGGCCGCCAACAACCAACTGTGAACGAATCGGCTTTCCTGCGGTTTACTTCTGACTTTCGCGTTCAACTAGATTTATGTCCGTTTTGCCCGCCGCCCGTAAGTTCCGCCAAGCGTCTTCCCTCAAGCAGCCCGTGGCCGTAATCGGGGCGGGCATTGGCGGTATTGCGGCGGCTGTGCGGCTGGCCGCCACGGGGCACAAAGTCACGGTATTCGAAGGCCGCGACTCGTTCGGGGGCAAGATGCACCAGTTCGACTTGCCCGGCGGCTACCGGTTCGATGCGGGCCCCTCGTTGTTTACGCTGCCGCAGCTGGTCGACGAGCTGTTTCGGCTAGCCGAGCGCGACCCCAAAGACTATTTCCGCTACGAGCGTCTCGACCCGATTACGCAGTACTTCTTTGCCGATGGCACGCGCCTCACGGCCTGGGCCGACGAGGATAAATTTGCCCACGAGGTAGAGCAAAAGCTGCAGGTGCCCGCCGCCGAGGTGCGTCGCTTTTTGCACGGCGCCCGCCGCGCTTACGAGGCCACGGCCAGTACATTTCTGCACAAGTCGCTGCACCGGCCGCAGAGCTACCTCAGCCGCGACACCTTGCGCGCTGTGGCCGAAATGCCGCGCCTAGGTTTGCTTAACTCCATGCACCGGCGGCACCAGCGGGCCTTTCCGCAGGATGCGCGCCTGGTGCAACTCTTCGACCGGTTTGCCACCTACAACGGCTCCGACCCCTACCAAGCCCCTGCCACGCTGAGCATGATTCCGCACCTCGAGCACGGCATTGGCGCGTTCTACCCCGAAGGCGGCATCTACAGCATTGCCAGTAGTTTGGTGCAGCTAGCCGAGGAGCTGGGCGTGGAGTTTAGGTACAACGAACCGGTGGAGGAAATCATAACTGCTGGCGGACGCGTTACGGGCGTGCGCACGGCGCAGGATATCTACGATTTCACGGAGGTAGTCAGCAACATGGATGTGGTGCCTACCTACCGCCGCCTGCTGCCCAAGCAGCCGGCGCCCGAGCGTACCCTAGGGCAGCCTAGGTCGTCGTCGGCGCTGATCTTCTACTGGGGCATTGGGCGCGAGTTTGCGGAGCTGGGCGTGCACAACATCTTCTTCTCGGCCGATTACCGCCGCGAATTTGAGGCCATTTTTCAGCAGAAAACCGTGGCCGACGACGTGACTGTGTACGTCAACATCACCTCCAAAAAAACGCCCACCGACGCCCCCAACGGCCACGAAAATTGGTTTGTGATGGTGAACGTGCCCCACGACGAAGGCCAGGACTGGGCGGCCCTTACGCAGCATACGCGCGCGGCCGTGCTGCGCCGCCTAAACCAAGCCCTAGGGATTGACGTTGAGACGCTGATCCGGGCCGAACGCGTGTGGACGCCCCCGGGCATTGCCGCGGATACTTCGTCGCAGGGTGGGGCGTTGTACGGCAGCTCATCCAACACAATGATGGCGGCGTTTCTGCGTCACCCCAACTTCTCGCGCAAGCTAGAAGGGCTGTATTTTTGCGGCGGCTCGGTGCACCCCGGTGGCGGTATTCCGCTGTGTCTGCTATCGGCCAAAATCACTGCTGACTTAATTAATAATTCATAATTATTAATTAGTAATACTCCTTGTTGATGCCACAACCCGATCAACTAACCCCGTCTGTGGCTGCTCCGCCTGCGCCAGGCTCGTCGCGTCGCTTGCGCATCGCTCAGTTTGTGCTGCTGTTGTTCTATAGCACAGGCCTTGTGGGCCTAGGTTACTCGCAGGACCCCAGCTTTTACCTGCAGTTTATGCCCCTCACGCTGCTGCTCACGGCGGCGTTGCTGCTGGGCTTCGATAAGCACAGCCCAACCCCCATGTTCGGGTGGTTTGCGCTAACGGCCATGCTAGTGGGCTACGGCGTGGAGGTGGCCGGCGTGCAAACAGGCGTCATCTTTGGCCGCTACGAGTACGGTACTACGCTCGGGCCCAAGTTCTTGGGTACGCCCATAATCATTGGGCTTAACTGGCTGATATTGACGTATGTGGCTGGTGGCTTGGCGCAGCGGCTGCCCTTGCCCGGCTTTGCGCGCGCCGTGTTGGCCGCCGTGCTGATGGTGGGTCTGGACGTGTGCATCGAGCCGGTGGCTGTGCATTTTGGCTGGTGGAAGTGGTTCGCCGACGTAATCCCGATGCAGAACTTCAAAGCTTGGTTTGCCGTGTCGCTTATTCTGCAAGTGTATTACAACACCAGCCGGATTGCCGGCGGGCGTAATCCGCTGGTACCGTTTGTGTACATGCTGCAACTGCTGTTCTTTTTTGCATTGGGCTTGCTGATCAGCTAATTTGCCTGGCTGCCGCGCCTTCCCCCACTGCTTACTACCCGCACATGAGCCGAACTTTACGCGACACCCTGCTCGAAGAAGCCCACCAGCTATTTCGGCGCGAAGGCATTGAGAGCCAGTCGCAGGAGCAGATTATTGCAGCGCTCGATGTGTCGCCGTCTACTTTTCGCGAGATGTTTGCCGACAAGCACGACTTGGTGCTGCACACCACCTACTACGACATCGAGCGGCAAAAGCGCGAACACGAGGAGCTGTTTGCCCGCGTGCAGAACCCGGTAGGGCGGCTGCTGGGCTTGCTCGAGCTCGGCATTCGGGACTTACGCGAAATTGCCCCTTCGTATTTCGCCGACCTGATTCACCACTACCCCGATGTGTGGGAAGTGGGCCAGCAGCACTTGGCTACGTACTCGTACCCGCAGATTTCGGGCATTCTCAACGAAGGCGTGCTGCAAAAAATGCTGCGCGGCGACATTAACATTGGACTGGTAGCCAAGATCATTCTCGAGCAGCTCAACATGGTGCTGAACGAGCAAATCTTCCCGCCGAGCCGCTACAACGTAGCCGAGGTATTCCGGAGCGTGTACCTCTACTACATCCGCGGCCTCTGCACTGATGAGGGCATCCGGGCCGCCGCCGCGTACTTCGCCCGCATGTAGTTTGGGCGATACCTAGGTGCGCCTAGGTAGCTCAACCTTGGCGAGCTATACACCGGCTTCAACCAAAAAACAGCAAGGGCCGCCCCAACCGGGGCAGCCCTTGCTGTTGATAATGGCTGAGTAAGCAGCAGACGTGGTATTTGTCTGCCGCCGCGGCATCGGTTCGTTAACTAATCGACACGCGCACCTTTTTGGTGTACTCGCGCAGCGCGGCCGTAAACTCCACGCCGTGGTCTTTCATGTGGTTCAGGATCCAGATGGCGGCAAACACGTGGGTGAGTTGCTCGCCCTCGTCTTCGCCTTCTACCTCAAACGAGGGCTGACGCTCATCGAGCAGGGCTTCTTCGGCCTCTACCAGGGTTTGCAGCGTTTGGCTTTCTACGAGGCGCTTAATAGCCGGAATTTTCATAGCGGGTAGTCCTAGCGAATTTTATCGATCAGCGAGGCCACAGCCTCTTCCTTGCTGGCGGCTACGGTATCGACCAGCTCGCCATTGCGGAATACGGCAAAGAAGGGCAGGTTGGTAACGTTGGCGGCCTTGCGCGCCTCGGGGCTGTTCTCGGCGTTTACGTCCAGAAACACCACTTGCTCGTTGCCTTCCTGGTCGGAGAGGCGCTTGAACTTGGGCGAAAACAGGCGGCAGTTGCCGCACCAATCGGCGTAGTACTTTACAACTACTTTCTCGTTTTCTTGCAGAAGCTGCTGAAATTCAGCGTCGGTGGCTTTGATTACGGCCATGAATGGTATGTGTATGTAGAGAAAAGAAGCGGTTACAGATAAGAATCATTCTTATCTGGCTGCAAACCTAAAGCGTTTCGGGCAAAAAATAGTTTAGCCTTTAAAGCAGTAAGGCAGCACATCCCCAACGCACCAACGCCCAGATAGTTTACACAACCTGGTCGCAAGCCGGCTTCATGCCCTCCCGAGCAAGCCCAAAAGCTACCCTAGCTGCAGCGCTGCTGTTCCTGCCTAGGCGGTACTAGCCAACTCGCCACCCCACATACATGCTTTGCCGTACAGCAACACCATGCGACGCTTCTTTCCCTGGCTGGTAACCTGCATGGCAATGCTGCTGGCTTGCTCGCCCGACGAACGGGCCCGGTCCGAAGCGGCTCCGCCCGTGGTTCGTATGCGCAACATTGTATTCTTCGGCAACTCGCTCACGGCTGGCTACGGCTTGTCGCCCCAACAAGCTTTTCCGGCCCTTATTCAGCAGAAAATTGATTCGGCCGGCTTGGCGTGGCAGTGCATCAACGCGGGTGTAAGCGGCGAAACCACCGCCGGCGGCTTGCAGCGCCTGCCCTCGGTGCTGAGCAAGCGCCGGCCCGATGTGTTTGTGCTGGAGCTGGGCGCCAACGACGGCCTGCGCGGCATACCCGTGCGCGAAACCACCCAAAACCTGCAGCGCATCGTCGAGGAGGTGCACCGCAAGTACCCCGACACCCAGATCGTGCTGGTAGGCATGGAGTTTCCCTTCGACCTAGGGCCTTTCGGCAACCACCAGTTTGCCCGCTATGCCCAGGAGTTCAAGGCCCTGTTCAGGCAAGTAGCCGACAAAAACCGCCTGCCGTTTGTGCCCTTTCTGCTGCAGGGAGTGCTAGGTCGGCCCGAACTGAACCTGCCCGACCGCGCCCACCCCAACGCCGCCGGCTACCGCATTGTGGCCGAAAACGTGTGGCAGGTGCTCGAGCCGGTGCTACGCAGTACCGAGCAGGTACAAGCTGATTAACCCGCTGCCCTAAACGCACAAGGGGCGGGCACCCTAGGTGTCCGCCCCTTGTGGTATGTGCCTAATTACCTATGGCTACGCTTTTTGCGAAGCCAGTACCGAGGCGTTGTACATCAGTTCGTAGTACTCGGCGGCCATGCGGCCCGATTCGAACTGCGGCTCTACCTCGCGCATGGCGGTTTGCACCACGTTCCAGTACTGCTCGGAGTTGTCGTAGTACAGCGGCAGAATCTCCTGCTCCAGCACGTCGAGCGTGCCGCTGGCCTCGATGGCGTCCTTCACGTCGTCGGCTTCGTTTAGCTCGGCCAGCGGAATCAGGAAGCCGTTTTCGCCGTGGCGCACAAACTCCGGAATCCAGCCATCGGGAATGCTCAGGTTGAGGGCGCCGTTCATGGCGGCCGTCATGCCCGAGGTGCCCGACGCCTCGCGCGGGAAGCGGGGCGTGTTCAGCCACACGTCGCAGCCCTTCTTCAGCAAGGCCGAAAGCTGCAGCTCGTAGCCCGTAAGCACGGCGCACTGCTTCAGGTGGCGGGTGCGCTTAATCAGGTCGTTGAACAGGCCGATGGCGGCGTAGTCTTTGGGGTAGGGCTTGCCAGCCCAAATTACTTGCACCGGACGATCCGAGCTGCGCACCAGCGCCTCGAAGCGGGCAAAGTCGTGCAGAATGAGGTTGGCGCGCTTGTAGCCGGCAAAGCGGCGGGCCCACACTACTGTCAGGGCATCGGGGTCGAAGAGGTTGCCGGTTTGGTTGGCTACTTCCTTAAACAGCTCCTGCTTCAGCTGGCGCTTGCGGGCCTTTAGGGCGTCGGTATCCTTGGCGGCCAGGGCTTCGTGCAGCTGCTTGTCGCGCCAGTACGTGCCGTTTTGCGAGTTGGTGATGTGGATGATGGGGCAAATGCCCGCGTTGCCAGCCCACATTTGGTTGGATACGCGGCCGTGTACCGCCGATACGCCGTTGGCAATCTGCGACATACGCAGGGCCGTGAGAGTGTAGTTCACGCGCTCGTGTTCCACAAAACCCAGGCGGCGCACCTCGTCGCCCGATACACCGGCGAAGAAGGTCATGTCGTCGAGCAGCTTAAAGCCGTGCTCCTCGTTGCCGGCCAGCTCGGGGGTGTGCGTGGTAAACACCAGGCGCTTCTGCACCTCTTCCAGCTTGTGGCCGTGCTTGTTGTAGAGGTAGAAACCTAGGGGCAGGCCGTGGCCCTCGTTGAGGTGGTACACCTCGGGCGTTTTGCCGATGATATCGAGCAGCTTACCGCCGCCCACGCCCAGCAAAATGCTCTGCGCCACGCGCGCGGCCAGGTCGGCGTCGTAGAGGTGGTGCGAGATGGTGCGCGAGAGGTAATCATTCTCGGGCACGTCGGTGGTCAGGAAGAACATGGGGCACGTGCCAAACACCTCGGGCGCGAGGTAGTAGGCGCGCACCTTCACGGGGGCGCTGTGGATGGTGATGTCGAACATCACGCCCGTGTCCTGCAAAAAGCTGTACTGCTTCTGGATGTAGTCGACGCGCAGGGTCTCGTCTTGCTGGCGGGCCTGGTCGTAGTAACCGTAGCTCCAGAGAATACCAATGCCGATGAGGTTCTGCTTCAGCTCGTAGGCCGAGCGCATGTGCGAGCCCGCCAAAAAGCCCAGGCCACCGCTGTAGGTTTTCAGGGCTTGGTCGATGGCAAACTCCATGGAGAAGTAGGCCGCCGATTTGCTGAACTCGGGCGCTGGCTGGTACGAGGTAAATGAAAAGGCCATTTCGTGTGAAATCAGTTAGAAATGAGGCTTGTAAGGCTGTTGATCGAAAAGGACCGCACGGCATAGTGCGGCAAAATGCGTTGAGAGACAATGAGCGCAACCCCTTAAGCCGCAGCTACCTGGGCTGGCTGCCTTGGCCTGCCCGTTAGCCCTAGGTGCTGATGGGCTAGCACGGCCAAGGCGCAGCAAAGTGCATGCGAATTAGGGGCTAAGCGCAAGAAAAAGTAAATAAATAACGCAAATTATCTGCAATTGCCGAGGTAGGTTTGAGTGCGCGCTCCGGAGTATGCTACTTTGGTGCGTTTCCGCTAGGTTGCTTTTTCTGCTCATTTCCCCAATTCTATGCCCCGTAAGTATTCCTGGGCGCCGCTGCTGCTGATGCTGCTCGGCGCGCCTGCGGCCAGCCAAGCGGCCGAGCCGGCCCCCGTAGCCGTTGCCAAAAGCGGCATCACCCGCATCGACCCTACCTTTTGGTGGGTGGGCATGAAAAACCCCGAGCTGCAGTTGCTCGTGTACGGGCCCGGAATCGGTTCCGGCACGGCCGCAATCGATGGCAGCTACCCCGGCGTAACGCTTACGAGCCAAGAGAAACTCGAAAACCCGAACTACCTGCTCGTTAACCTGCGCATCGAGCCCACGGCCAAGCCGGGCAAGCTGCCGCTCACGTTTACGGGCGGAGCCAAAAAGCAAAAATTTCAGTACGAGCTGCGCGCCCGCACCACACCGGGCGACAAATCGAAGGTGCAGGGCATCAACACCGCCGATTTTATTTACCTGCTAATGCCCGACCGGTTTGCCAACGGCAACCCCAAGAATGACATCGTGAAAGGCATGCGCGCCCCGGGCATTGCCCGCGACTCCATGTTCTCGCGCCACGGCGGCGACCTGAAAGGCATCGAAGACCACTTCGGCTACCTCAAGGAGCTAGGCGTAACGGCCATTTGGCCTACGCCCATTGTCGAAAACGACGAGCCCAAGGCCAGCTACCACGGCTACGCCGCCACCGACTGGTACCGCGTTGACCCCCGCTACGGCACCAACGACGACTACGTGCGCTTTGTGCAGAACGCCCACAAGCAGGGCCTGAAGGTGGTGCACGACGTGGTACTGAACCACATGGGTACCTCGGGCTACCTCGTGAAGGATGCGCCCTCGAAGGACTGGTTTCATCAGTGGCCGGAGTTTACGCGCTCCAACTTCCGCGATGCCGCCTTTAATGACCCTTACGTGTCGGCGGCCGACCGCAAGCAGTTTGGCGAAGGCTGGTTTGACAAGCACATGGCCGACCTGAACCAGAGCAACCCGCAGGTGTCGCGCTACCTTATCCAGAACTTCCTGTGGTGGGTAGAGTACACCGGCCTCGACGGCTACCGCGTGGATACCTACACCTACTCCGACCGCAAATTCCTGATGGACTGGGGCAAGGCCATCCTCGATGAGTACCCCAACCTAGGCATGTTTGCCGAAACCTGGGTGCAGGGCACGGGGCAGCAGGCCTACTTCGCGCGCAACGTCTTCCCGGAGGTGCAGGGCTTCAAGAGCAACATGCCCGGCGTGCTCGATTTTCAGTTGCAGTACGCCATTAATGAGGGCCTGACCAAGGATGCCGGTTGGACGGAAGGCATTAGCAAGCTGTACTACACCATGCAGGCCGACTGGATGTACGAAGACCCGCAGCGCAACGTGGTGTTCCTCGACAACCACGACGTGAGCCGCTTCTTCTCGGTGGTGGGCGAAGACTTCCAGAAGTATAAGATGGGCATTGCCTGGCTGCTCACCACGCGCGGCACTCCGCAGCTGTACTACGGCACCGAGGTGCTGATGAAGAACTACTCCAACCCCGATGGCAAAGTGCGCGAGGATTTCCCCGGCGGCTGGCCCGGCGACAAGGAGAACCGCTTTACCAAGGCGGGCCGCAACGAGCAGCAAAACGCCGCTTTTGAGTACGTAAGCCGCCTGGCCAACTACCGCAAGAGCCACCCGGTGCTGCACACCGGCAAGTACATGCACTTCATCCCCGACAACGGCGTGTACACCTACTTCCGCTACAACGAGCAGGGCGAAACCGTGATGGTGGTGATGAACGCCAGCAAAGAGGCCAAGACCGTAGACACCGCCCGCTTTGCCGAGCGCATGCAGGGCTACAAATCGGCGCAGGAGGTAATTACCGGCACCTCGCTCGATAACCTGGCCTCGCTGAAAGTGCCGGCCTACACCGCGTGGGTGCTGGAACTGAAGAAGTAGTCCCTAGGTGTTGCACGCAGCGCATTTTCGCCAACCCCGAGGGTGCGCTGCGTACAACACCGTAGTTCTTGGGTAAGCAAACCAAGGCTCTTTCTGCTATGACCGACCTAACCAACCAAGTAGCCATTGTAACGGGTGCCAGCCGCGGCATTGGCCGTGCCATTGCCACGCTGCTGGCCTTGCAAGGAGCAAGCGTTGTATGCGTAGCTCGCTCCGAACACGACCTGCTAGAAGTAGCCCAAAAAACCAATGGGCTGCCCGTAGTGGCCGATGTAAGCCAGGAAGCCGACGCACAGCTCGTGGTGGCTGAAGCCCTAAACCGCTATGGCCGGCTCGATATGGTAGTGTGCAACGCAGGGGTAGGCTCGTTTAACCTGCTCGAAAATTTTGAGGAGGCCGAGTGGGACCGAATGTTCGACGTGAACGTGAAGGGTACCTTTCTGCTCTGCAAAGCCGCCCTGCCGCACCTTAAGGAGCAGCGCCGCGGCCACATTGTGGGCATAGCCTCCGACGTGAGCAAGCGCACCTTTGTGCACGGCACCGCCTACGGCGCCAGCAAGTACGCGCAGCACGCCGTACTCGATGCCTTGCGCAAAGAGGTGCGGCCGCACGGCATCAAAGTGAGCGTGATTTACCCCGGCTTGGTTGATACCCATTTCAATGCTTCCCGGCCGGGCGCGCCCGAAAAGCAGCTTACCCACTTACAACCCTTGGATGTAGCCCAAGCCGTACGCTACGTGCTCGAAGCCCCAGCCCACGTAGTAATCGACGAGCTAACGCTACACCCCGTAACCCAGGAATGGTAGCCGAATCGGCAGCAAGCCAAGTCAGCTTACGGCCTGTTGACCCAGGCAACAAAAAGCCGGTAGCCGCGCTGCCCCAACCACCTCGCACTTTTCCTAACTTACCAGCCGTATGCGACGCTCCCTCCTCCTGTCAGCCACCGCGTTAAGCCTAGGGCTGGCCTCCTTTACCTTGTACTCCAATACGCCCCCGGCCCCCTTGCCTGTGGACCACGTAGCCGACCTAGCCGCCGACCCCAACACCACCGACGAAGTACCGAAGGACAATAAGCTCGTCATCTACCAGATGATGGTGCGCCTGTTCGGGAACCAGAAAACCACCAACAAGCCCTTCGGTTCGGCAGCCGAAAACGGCGTCGGCAAGTTCAACGACATCAACGACACGGCCTTGCAAGAGCTGAAGAAGCTGGGCGTATCGCACGTGTGGTACACTGGTGTGCTGGAGCACGCCACCATGGCCGATTACTCCAAGCTGGGCATTGCCCTCGACGACGCCGACGTGGTAAAAGGCCGCGCCGGCTCGCCCTACGCCGTGAAGGACTACTACGACGTAGACCCCGACCTGGCCGCCGACC
Organism: Solirubrum puertoriconensis; assembly: GCF_001483135.1. GTDB lineage: Bacteria > Bacteroidota > Bacteroidia > Cytophagales > Hymenobacteraceae > Solirubrum > Solirubrum puertoriconensis. Next base: position 121,137 of record NZ_LNAL01000008.1, on the reverse strand, counting down.
CCAAAAACCGCATGAAAGAGTTTGAGGCCCTGGTGCAGCGCACCCACAAAAACGGCCTTAAGCTGCTCATCGACTTCATTCCAAACCACGTAGCCCGCAGCTATAAGTCGGATGCCAAGCCCGCTGGCGTGGTTGACCTAGGCGAAAAGGACGACAAAACGAAAGCCTTCACCGTCAACAACAACTTTTACTACCTGCCCGGCAAAAGCCTGGTGGTGCCCAAAGGCAACGACCCCCTAGGTGCCGCCATCAAAGGCCCCAAAGAGGACGGCAAATACACCGAAACGCCAGCCAAAGCCACTGGCAACGACGTATTTTCGGAAGCGCCCAAAATCGACGACTGGTTTGAAACCACGAAGCTGAACTACGGCGTAGATTACCAGAACGGCCGCAAAACCTACTTCGAGCCCGTGCCCGATACGTGGCTGAAAATGCGCGACATTCTGGTGTACTGGGCCAAAAAGGACGTCGACGGTTTCCGCTGCGACGTGGCTGAGATGGTACCGGTGGAGTTTTGGGCCTGGGTTATTCCGGAGGTGAAAAAGGTGAAGCCCAACATCATTTTCCTGGCCGAAGCCTACAACCCCAAGGAGTACCGCAAGTACATCGAGCAAGGTAAATTCGACTTCCTCTACGACAAGGTGGGCCTCTACGACGGCCTGCGCCGCCTGATGCGCGGCGAGGGCAAAACCGAGGACATCACCAAAGTATGGAGCGAAGAAAGCCGCGGCTTCTCGTCGCACATGCTGCGCTTTCTGGAAAATCACGACGAGCAGCGTATCGCCTCCAAGGACTTCGCCGGCGACCCGCTGCGCGCCATCCCGGCCATGACGGTATCGGCCACCCTAGGTTCTGGCCCCGTTATGATTTACTTTGGGCAAGAGGTAGGCGAGCCGGGCCGTGGAGCCGAGGGCTTCTCGGGCGAAGACGGCCGCACCACCATCTTCGATTACTGGGGCGTGCCCGAGCATCAGAAATGGCTGAACGGCGGCAAGTTCGATGGCGGCAAGCTTAGCCTGCAGCAAAAGCAGCTGCGCGATTTCTACAGCCGCTTGCTGAACCTGTGCAGCTCGCACGAGGCCCTGCGCCGCGGCCGTTTCTACGAGCTGCAAGACGCCAACAACCTCGCCAAGGAGTACAACGACAAAGACCTGTACGCCTACCTGCGCTACACCGAAAACAAGCGCGTGCTAGTGGTAGTCAACTTCAGCGCTACCAAAACCTACGTGCCCACGCTTAAGGTGCCGCCCACGGCCTGGAAGCTGATGGGCCTCGATCCGCTGCGCACGCAGTTCAACTACACCGACGTGCTGAACGGCCGCGCTGTAAGCAGTACTTCGCGCGTTACGCTGCCGCCGCTGTCGGCAGTAGTGCTTGAAATCAACCCTTTGTAGATTAATCACAGGGAACAAGTGACACGCGGCAGGTTGTGCGTTTCACTTACGGCCTGCCGCTTACCACTTCATTACCACACTTACATTCATGGCCACCGCTTCCGCCACTGTGCCGGCCGGCACGCAGCACAAGCCGCGGCTCTCGTTCTGGCAAATCTGGAACATGAGCTTCGGCTTCCTCGGCATTCAGTTTGGCTTCGAGCTGCAGAACTCCAACGTGAGCCGCATTTTCGAAACCCTAGGTGCCAACAAGGATGAAATTCCGATACTCTGGATTGCAGCGCCCGTTACCGGCCTGCTCGTGCAGCCCATTATCGGTTACCTCTCCGACCGCACTTGGAGCCCGCGCTTTGGCCGCCGGCGGCCCTTCTTCCTCATCGGGGCGTTGCTGGCCAGCTTGGCGCTTATCCTGATGCCCAACTCGCCGGCGCTCTGGATGGCGGGCGGCCTGCTCTGGATTATGGATGCCTCCATCAACATTTCGATGGAGCCGTTCCGGGCTTTTGTGGGCGATAAGTTGCCCTCCGAGCAGCGCACCACGGGCTTTGCCATGCAGAGCTTTTTCATCGGGGTAGGCTCGGTAATTGCGGCCTTGCTGCCCTGGGTATTTACCAACTGGCTGGGCATGAGCAATACGGCCCCGGCCGGCGAAATTCCGCCTTCGGTGAAGTGGGCATTTTACGTGGGCGCAGCGGCCTTTCTGCTATCGGTGCTCTACACGGTATTCACCAGCACCGAAACCCCACCCGAGGACATGGAAGCCTTCCGGGCCGAAAACGCCAAGGTGGGCATGTGGGACGGTTTGCGCGAATCCTTCACCGGCATTTTCCACATGCCGGCGGCCATGCGCCAGCTGGCCGTGGTGCAGTTCTTCACCTGGTTCGCGCTGTTCTCGATGTGGATTTACTCCACAAACGCCGTTACCAGCAACATCTACAACATGCGCGTGGATGCGCCGCTGTACCAGAAGGTTAAGGAACAAGTGATTCGCGAAGAAGCACAAGCAGCCATAGCTGCGAAGGCTGAAGCACCAGATAAGCAGTCGTTTGGTGAAAAAATCACAGCATTCTTTACGGAAATGTTTGCTCCAACATCGGCTGCGAAAAAGAACTGGGGCGAGTTGAAGTCTCTGCGGAAAGATGTGGCAGAAATTGACCGTTTTCAGGCCGATCAAGCTGACAAGGTGATTACGCTAAACCTAGCTAACTACGCTACTTCTAAAGGGCAGCTCACCCCCAACGAAATGGCAACCGCCAAGCGCGTGCAGCAGCAGTACAACGACGGCGCCGACTGGCTGAGCCTGTGCTCCTCGGTGCGCAACGGTGTGGCGGCGGTGTTTGCCTTTATCATTCCGCTGATTGCCGCCCGCACCAGCCGCCGCCGCACGCACATGCTGTGCTTGCTACTGGGTGGCCTGGGGCTGATTTCGCTCCGGTTCATCAACAACCCCGACTACATCATCGTGTCGATGGCGCTGGTGGGCATTGCCTGGGCCAGCATCCTCTCGATGCCCTACGCCATCTTGGCCGGCTCGCTGCCGGCCAACCGCATGGGCTATTACATGGGTGTGTTCAACTTCTTCATCGTGATTCCGCAAATCGTGGCGGCCACTATTCTAGGGTACTTCACGGTAAACATCTTCCAGGGCAATACCCTCAACACGCTGGCCCTAGGTGGGGCAAGCATGTTGCTGGCTGGGTTGCTCACCTTGCGCGTGCGCGACGACGACGACACGCACGTGGCGGCCGTGATGGAAAACCCCGGCTACGACACGCCGGTGCTTACCAATCCGCAGGCGTAAAAACCAAGTTGATTTTACGCTAAACAGCCCCGGCTGCCACTGTGCAGCCGGGGCTGTTTGCTTTGGTAGCACCTAGGGTTACGAGCTACGGCGCAGCCAATCTTGGGCGGGTAGTTCTTCGGTAAAATGATGTACATCGGCACCCCGCCGGATGTGCTCGGCAATAGTTGGCTCGAGCGTGAGGAGGCGTTCATCCATGGTTTCGGCCTGGTAGGGCGTAACCAGGTAAGCCAAGCGCCTAGGTGCGGGCAGGCCGCTTTGTTGCAACAGGCCCCGGAAGGTAGTCAGCACCCACATCAAATCTTCGACCGAAGCTAAACCGCGCGACCTCAGATCGATAAGCCAGTGGTTGCTTTGGTGCGGTTGGGCCAGCTCTAGAGCGGCGGCGTAGCCCGAGCGGTGTTCCTCCGACGATACGGGCCGCACCCAGCGCATAAACAGCAGCTGCAGATCGGGGCGGTACGACAGGCGGAGGTAATCGTGGTGGTTAACAGCGTGCATAGCGGCGATTTGCACAAGAGGGGGCTCAAAGGTAGCGGCCACAAGGGCGCCTGGCAGGCAGCTCGGCGGTATCTCGTCGGTAACTATACCTAGGTTATTTCACGTAAGGCAGAAGCCGCACAACCAGAATCCTGAAAGCCTGCTATTATGTTACTCCTTTACGCATTCTTCGTTGTGTTTTTTGGCGTGTGCCTGTACCTGTTAGTGCGGCTGCTATGGGCTCGGCGGGTGCCGGCGGCGGCCAAGGCCCGCCCAATGGTAAGCATACTGGTGCCGGCCCGCAACGAGGCGGCTAACATCGAGCGCTGCTTGCAGGCGTTGGCCGCACTCAACTACCCCGTTGATAAGCTGGAAATCCTGATCGGCGACGACCACTCGACCGACGACACGGCCGCCATCGTGGAGCGCTTCATCAAGGATAAGCCGCAGTTTCGGTTGGTGCGCATTGGTGCGCCGGTGGGCAAAGCCAAAGGCAAGAGCAACGCCATTGCCCAACTGAGCCGCCAAGCCACGGCCGACTACTTCCTGCTCACCGATGCCGACATGGCTATGGCGCCCGACTGGGTGCAGTACATGCTCGGCGCTGCCGACATCGACAACGGCGGCCGGGTAGGCGTGGTAACCGGTTCTACAACGGCCGAGGGCGGCCTGTTTGGGCGGCTGCAAGGGCTCGATTGGTTGTTTGGCCTAAGCGTAATCCGGATTCTGTCGGATGCGGGCTTGCCCGTAACCGCAGTAGGCAACAACATGCTCGTAACGCGTGCGGCCTACAACAGCATCGGTGGCTACGAAACCTTGGCTTTTCAGATAACCGAAGACCTGCAGCTGTTCGCCTGCATTGTGCAAGCGGGCTGGGGCTACCGCAACCTGTGGCACCGCCACGTGCTGGGCGTATCGGTGCCGCAGCCTACCGTTAAGTGCCTACTGGAGCAGCGCAAACGCTGGATGCGCGGCACCACGCGGCTGCCGTGGTATCTGTCGGGGCTGTTTGGCATGTATGGCCTGTTCTACACGGTGCTGTTTTGCCCGCCGTTTATCTCGTGGCCTTTTACGCCGCTGGTGTTCGGCCTGAAAGTGCTGCTGCAGGTGCTGTTTTTGTGGGGCAGTCTGCGGCAGGTAGGCCGCCGCGAAAAACTGTGGGTGTTACTGGTATATGAGTTCTACCTGGCGGGCATGTCGTTGCTGGTAATTGGTTACACCCTCATGCCGGGTCACATCAACTGGAAGGAGCGCCGCTACGTGTGGGCCGAAGTGTAGGCTGGGCTGGGTAGGGGAGGCGGGGCCGAAGTGCTATACTTACAGCTCGTTCCATTCCTACCCAATCTATTTCTTCATGAAGCAAGCTTACGCTTATGCAGTCCGCGCGGGCTGTGCTTTGCTGCTCGCGGGGCTAAGCCTAGGTGCCCAGGCCCAAACGCCGGCCCACCCCAAACGCGAGATGCGCGCCGTGTGGGTGGCGCACGTGTTCAACCTCGATTGGCCCCGCAGCAAAACCCTTACACCAGCGCAGCAACGCGCCGATTTCATCAGCCTGCTCGATCGGCACAAGGCCAACGGCATCAACGCCGTAGTGGTGCAGATTCGGGCTTCGGGCGATGCCATTTTTCCTAGCCCCCTGGAGCCCTGGAGCGAGTGGCTAACGGGGCAGCAAGGCCGCGCGCCGCAGCCGCTTTACGACCCGCTGGAGTTCATGATTCGGGAGGCGCACAAGCGCGGGCTGGAGCTGCACGCTTGGCTGAACCCTTACCGCGCCGTAACCAACGCCAACACCTCCAGCGTGGCCGAGAACCACGTATCGAAGCTGCACCCCGAGTGGGTGGTGCCCTACGGCACCTTGCGCGTCCTGAACCCCGGCTTGCCGGCCGTGCGCGAGTATCTCACCAAAGTAGTAATGCAGGTGGTGCGCCGCTACGACGTGGATGCCATTCACTTCGACGACTACTTCTACCCAGCCCCGCAGAGCGGCGTCACCTTCGACGACGAAGCCGCATTTTTGGCCGATCCGCGCGGCATCACCAACAAAAGCGACTGGCGCCGCGACAACATCAACCTGTTTGTGCGCACCATTTCGGATAGCATTCGGGCGGCCAAGCCGCGCATTAAGTTTGGTATTTCGCCGCCCGGCGTGTGGCGCAACGGCACCAGCGTGGGCGGCACGGCCACCACAGCCTTCCAGAGCTACTCCGATATTTTTGCCGACTCGCGCAAGTGGCTGCAGCAAGGCTGGGTTGATTACCTAGCGCCGCAGGTGTACTGGACCAGCACCACCTCAGCCGCCCGCTACGACCTGATTGTGCCGTGGTGGAGCCAGCAGGTGCTCAGCACCATGCCGCGCCACGTGTACATTGGCCACGCGGCCTACAAGGTAAGCGCCTCGGCTACCGATGCCTTTAATCAGCCCACGCAAATCCCCTCGCAGCTGCGCTTGGCGCGGCAGCAAGACAATGTGCAGGGCAGCATGTTCTACAAGAGCACCGAACTGCTGGCCAATCCCCTAGGTGTGGCCGACTCGCTGCGCACCAACTTTTACCGGCACCGGGCCCTGCCGCCCACCATGCCCTGGAAGGACGACGTGCCGCCCGCCACGCCGGTGCAGGCCAGCATGCAAACCGAAGCGGCTGGCTCGGTGCGGCTAAGCTGGCAGCCCGGCCCCGCCGCCCCCGATGGCGAACTGGCCCGCTGGTACGTGGTGTACCGGGTGCCCTACCATACCGGCCCCGCCACTGCCGCCGACGTTGCCAACTCGGCGCACATTTTGTCGGTGCAGGATAGCACCAGCTACCGGGTGCCGGCCCAAACGGGTACGCCGCAGTTCCTGTACACCGTAACGGCCCTCGACCGGCTGCATAACGAAAGCGCCCCCGTGGAGCAGTTCTCAACGGTGCTGTCCAACCGCGCTGCCGTAGCTGCCGCCGTGCTGGAGCCGGCTTTCCCCAACCCCTTCAGCGAAAGCACGCAGCTAAGCTTCCGCTTACCAGCGGCCGGCCAGGCCAGCGTACGCGTGTACGACCTCACGGGGCGCCAAGTAGCGCAGCTAGCCGATGGCCGCCACGCGGCAGGCCGGCACACCGTAACGCTGCGGGCCGGGGCTTTGCCTGCGGGCATTTACATCATCAGGCTAACCACTACCGATGGCACCTGGCAGCAAAAGGTGCTGCTAGCGCGGTAGCTGACCTAGGGTTTCAGCCACAACAAAAACGTCCCGGCAGAGCTGCCGGGACGTTTTTGTGATGATTAAAAAAACAGGCAGCGCCTAGGTGCGCGGCGCGGCCTTCAGGCTTTTCTCGCGGATGGCCTTAAACTCGGAGCCGGCTTTCCACTGCGGGAAGGTGGTTTCGCCGGCCAGGCGCTGGCCCACCCGGAATAGCAAGCGCGCATCCTGCTCCATGCCCGTGAGGTCCCACTGCTCGGGCGTGTACTCGTCGGAGGGTTGGTGGTAGTGCTTGCTGCGGTACTCCTCGCGCTGCTGGGTGGCGTAGCTGGTGCCTTTGGTGCGGTGCTCGGCGCGGCCGCTGGCGTACAAAGCCGGCACGCCCACGTGGGCCAGGCTGAAGTGGTCGGAGCGGAAAAAGCTGCCTTGCTCGGGCGTGGGGTCGGGGGCGATGTAGCGGCCTTGCTCCTGGGCGGCGTCGCGGGCGTACTCATCCAGCTCCGATTGGCCATAGCCTACCACCGTCAGGTCCTTCATGGGTCCCGCGGCCGAAAGCGCGTCCATGTTCAAATCGGCTACGGTTTTGTGCAGCGGAAACAGCGGGTGCGCAGCGTAGTAGGCCGAGCCCAACAGGCCTTGCTCTTCGCCGGTTACGGCCACAAACACAATGCTGCGGGCAGGCTTCTCCTTAGCGCGGGCAAAGCCTTTGGCGATGCTCATGAGGGCGGCCACGCCCGAGGCATTGTCAATAGCCCCGTTGTAAATGGAGTCGCCAGCCACGACAGGGCCCACGCCAATGTGGTCCCAGTGGGCGGTGTAGAGGATGTACTCGTCGGGGCGGGTGGTGCCGGGCAGCACGCCCACCACGTTCTTCGACTCGGTGCGGCGCAGCTGGTTGCTCACGCTGGTGCTCACGGCCAGGTTACCTAGGGGCCGGCCCCGGAAGCCGCGTTTGTTGGCCGCGGCAAAGGCTTCGTCATAGTTCTGGCCCGCGGCCGCAAACAGGCGCTTGGCTACATCGAGCTGCACCCACCCTTCAATGGCTGGCTTCGAGGCGCCTTTGTCGGCCGTTTGCGGGTACAGCTTGGCGCCCGTCCAGCTGCTTTGCACCACGCCCCAGGGGTACGAGGCCGGTTTGGTGTTGTGCACAATCAGCACCCCGGCGGCGCCTTGGCGGGCGGCCTCCTCGTATTTGTAGGTCCAGCGGCCGTAGTACGTCATGGCCTTGCCCTTGAAGAGCGTGGTGTCGCCAATTTCAAAGCCCGGGTCGTTGATGAGCACCACCACGGTTTTGCCCTTCACATCGAGCCCGGCGTAGTCGTTCCAGTTGTACTCGGGCGCCACTACGCCGTAGCCGGCAAACACCAACGGCGAGTTGGTGAGGCTCACCTTCGGCTGCTCACGTTCGGTAAAGGCCACGTAGTCCTGCAGGTGTTTCAGGGTAAGCGGTTGGCCCTTGCCGCCGCTTACCTGCATGGTAGCGGCGGGGGTACCGGTAATTTCGACCAGCGGCACCGGCTGAAAGTACGTGCCGTTGGGGCTGGGCTGCAGTCCTAGGCGCTTAAACTCGGCCGCGATGTAGGCAGTGGCTTTTTCTTCGCCCGCGGTAAATGGCTTGCGCCCCTGAAACTCGTCGGAGGCCAGTACCCGAATATGCTCGCCAATGTCGCGGGCGCTAATGCTGTCGGCCGGAACTTGGCCTGGGGCGCTGGCGGTTGCGGCCGAGCCCGACGATGATTGCCCTTGGCAGCCGGCGAGCAGCAATAAAGCGGCCGCCGCAGGGGCTAAAGCGAAGAAACGCATAGGATTTGGTTGGTGGAAAAGAAGGCCTGGCAATGCCTGAAGTGGCAAAATGACCTAGGCAGCCCAAAGCGCCAAAAAAATAGCACGATATGTTGGCCGTAGCACGCAGCCTTGCGCCGCGGGCTACGTCATTCGCGCGAATAGGTTTCGCCACACAGCGCGTTTTACCTTACAGTCCTTAACTTGGCTTCACTCTAACTCCTCTATTCTCACTTATGACCCGCAACCAACTGTTGCTGCTGGGCCTAGGTGCTTTCCTGTCGGCAGGTACGCCGCAGCTAGCCCAGGCACAGGCCAAACCCGCCGCTAAAGCGACTGCAGCCAAAGCCACCACCGGCGGCACGCGCCTAGTAGAAAAAGTTACCCGCAAAGCCGGTGAGGTAGCCATTCCGTACGAGAAGTACGTGCTGCCCAACGGCCTGACGCTGATTGTGGCCGAGGACCACTCCGACCCCATTGCCCACGTCGACGTAACCTACCACGTAGGTTCGGCCCGCGAAACCATCGGCAAATCGGGTTTTGCGCACTTCTTCGAGCACATGATGTTCCAAGGCTCGGATAACGTAGCCGACGAGCAGCACTTTAAAACCGTAACGGCCGCTGGCGGTACCCTCAATGGTACTACCAACCGCGACCGTACCAACTACTTCGAAACGGTACCTAGCAACCAGCTCGAAACCGCGCTGTGGCTCGAGGCCGACCGCATGGGCTTCTTGCTCGACGCCGTAACGGAGAAGAAGTTTGAAGTGCAGCGCGCCACCGTAAAAAACGAGCGCGGCCAGAACTACGACAACCGCCCCTACGGCCTAGCGTCGGAGTACGTAGCTAAAACCCTGTACCCCTACGGCCACCCCTACAGCTGGCTGACCATCGGCTACCTGGAGGACCTGAACCGCTCCGACCTGCAAGACCTCAAGAACTTCTTCCTGCGCTGGTACGGCCCCAACAACGCTACCGTAACCGTGGGTGGCGACGTGAAAGCCGCCGACGTGGTAAAGCTCGTAGAGAAGTACTTCGGCTCGATTCCGCGCGGCCCCGAGGTGCAGAACATGAAGCTGCCTGCTCCGCAACTGACGCAAGACCGCTACACCAGCTACCAGGACAACGTACGTTTCCCGATGCTGCAGATGGTGTTCCCGACGGTGCCCGGCAACCACCCCGACGAAGTAGCCCTCGACGCCCTGGCCGAAATCCTGGGTGGCTCGAAAACTTCGCCGCTGTACCAGAATTTGGTAAAAGCCCAGAAGGCCGTACAAGCCCAGTCGTACCACCCCACCTCCGAGCTGAGCGGCGAGTTTACGCTGGTTGGCCTGAGCTACCCCGGCAAGCCGCTGGCCGACCTCGAAGCCACCATGCGTGCTTCGATCGACGAACTGGCTAAGCGCGGCATCACCGACGAGGAAGTAGCCCGCTACAAAGCCTCGGCCGAAGCCAACCTCATTAACCGCCTCAACAGCGTGAGCGGCAAAGTGAGCACCCTGGCCGCTTACCAGTACCAGACGGGCAACCCCAACCTGCTGCCCGTGGAGCTGAAGCGCATTCAGTCGCTTACCAAGGCCGATGTGCAGCGCGTATTTAAGCAATACGTTCAAGGCAAACACGCCGTGGTACTGAGCGTGGTGCCCAAAACCTCGCCCGACCTCGTTGCTAAGGCCGACAACTACACCGTATCGAAGGACGGCTTCAAAGCCCCCAAAGACGAGTACGCTGGCCTGAAGTACGTGAAGGCCAAGGACAACTTCGACCGCACGAAGCAGCCCAAAGCCGGTACCAGCCCCATGGTGGCTGTGCCCGCCGTGTGGAAGAGCGAAATGCCTAATAAGTTGAAGGTAATCGGCACCCAAAACGCCGAGATGCCGACGACTACCATGCTGCTCACCATCCGCGGTGGCCACCGCCTCGAGCAGAACGACCGCAACAAGGCTGGTATCGCCTCGCTCACGGCTTCGTTGCTGAACGAAGGCACCGAGAAATACACCGCCGAGCAGTTTTCGGCCGAGTTGGAGAAGCTGGGCAGCCAGATTTCGGTAAGCCCCGGCACCGACAACACCACGGTGTACGTGCAGTCGCTGACCAAAAACCTCGACAAGACGCTGGCCCTGCTGGAGCAGCGCCTGCTGCACCCGCGCTTCGACCAAGCCGATTTCGACCGCATCAAGAAGCAGACGCTGGAAGGCATTGCCAACCAGAACACGCAGCCGGTGATGGTGGCCGATAAAACCTTCTCGCGCCTGCTCTACGGTGCCGGCGACATCATGAGCGTGCCCACCTCGGGTACGGCCGCTACCGTGTCGGCCCTCACGCTCGACGACGTGAAGAAGTTCTACCAGGAGAACTACGCGCCCAACATCAGCCACTTGGTGGTAGTAAGCGACGCTGCCCAGAAAGCCATCGAGCCGAAGCTGACCTTCCTGAACCAGTGGCAGCAGAAAGCCGTGACGCTGCCCGCCGGCAACATGGCTGCTAAGGCTGATAAAACAAAGCTGTACTTCGTGAACAAGGACGGTGCTCCGCAGTCGGAAATCCGCATTGGCTACCTAGGCCTGCCCTACGACGCCACCGGCGAGTACTACCGCGCCTACCTGATGAACTACATCCTGGGTGGTGCCTTCAACTCGCGCATCAACCTGAACCTGCGCGAAGACAAAGGCTACACCTATGGTGCCCGCTCGGGCTTTAGCGGCTCGCGCTACGCTGGCCCCTACACCGCCCAAGCGGGTGTGCGCGCCGATGCCTCGGCTGCGTCGGTTCGCGAGTTCATGAAGGAAATCGAGACCTTCCGCAAAACCGGCATCACCGACGAGGAGTTGGAGTTCCTGAAAGCTTCGATTGGCCAGAGCGATGCGCTGAAGTACGAAACCGGCCAGCAGAAAGCCAGCTTCCTGGCCCGCCTGGTAGAGTACGACCTGCCCACCGACTACGTGTCCAAGCAGGCCGAAATTCTGCAGAAGCTGACCAAGGAAGATGTAGCGGCCATGGCGCAGAAGTACCTGCCCGCCGAGAACATGTACATCGTAACCGTGGGCGACAAGAAGTACCTGCCCGAGCTGAAGCAACTGGGCTACGAGGTAATTGAGCTGGATGCCGATGGCAACCCCGTGGCTCCGGCCGTAGCTGCCGAAGTAGCTCCGGCCCCGGCCGCTGCTCCGGCTGCCGCCCCCGCTACTTCCGACAAGAAGAGCAAAACCAAAGTGAAAGACGCCGACGGCAAGAAGGAGAAGCGCAAGAGCAAATCCGACGAAGACGGCGGCAAGGAGAAAGTGAAAACCGAAAAGGCTGACTAAGCCCTAGGTCGTAACCAACTCCTGAAGCAAAACGGGGCGTTGCCGCAGTGGCAACGCCCCGTTTTTATATGCTGTGTGCTCTCAGAACGTCATGCTGAGCTCGTCGAAGCATCTCTACTGCTTCCGTGGAGTTAGTCCGGCTACACGCACTTCTTCGGCCACGATAAACGCATCCATACCAACCGAAGCATCGAAGGTGCACTTGATGTCGCTGCCTTGTTCTTCTAATAGCAATTCAAAAATGACATTCTGATGCCCGAAGTAGTCAACCTCTAACTCCTTAATGCCGACGAACTGCAGTTCTATATCACACTGCTTGGTTTGCTTGTGGTGGCCACGATCATCAACGTGTGTATACGTTGCAGAAACGGTTATGAAAAACGTGACTGAGGCATGATACCCAGGGTTAGCATCGAAAACCACCCTGGTGATTTCAGCATCGTGAAAGCTAGGCCAATGGCCGAAATGCTCACGAATAGCCTCGGCGTTGCCAATTCGGCTCACTACAAGGTTTTCTGGTTCGGCCATACTTCCTAGGTTTACGTCGAGGCAGATACTTGGCTTACGCCTTCTTATTGAAGCTAGGTTCCGCAGCTTACCCCCACACCCGCGTGCCCTCGGTGCAGTTGCGGCACATCTCCACTTGGTCGCGGCCTTTGAGCAGGGCTTTGCGGAAGCCTTGGTACTTAGGGCCGTGCCACAGCTGCCGGAAGGTCTGGCCCTTCAGGTCACCTAGGCGGTATTCGGCGTCTTTGTCGAAGCAGCAGGGCACTACCAGCCCGTCCCAGGTAATCACGCAGGAGTGCCACATCTTCCAGCAGTGGTTGAGCAAGCGGTTCTTGATGCTCCAGGTGCCGTCTGGGTTGTTCTGGTAGCGCGAGTAGTAGTCGATGGTGGGGATGAGCGGCGAGCCTTGCTGGTAGTCGTAGATCTGGGCGGTTTTGAACCACACGTCGTCTACGCCTAGGTCGCGGGCCAGCTGCTTGGCCTCGTCGATCTGGTGCTCGTTGGGGCGCACTACCAAAAACTGGAAGATGATACGCGGTGTGGCGCTACGCAGCTCCTGCTTGTACTTCACCACACGCTTTACGCCCTCCAGCACCTTATCCAGCCGGCCGCCCACGCGGTACTGCTGGTACACCTCCTGCGTGGTGCCATCGAGCGACACAATCAGCCGATCGAGGCCGCTTTCCACGGTTTTGCGGGCGTTGGCCTCGGTTAGGTAATGGGCGTTGGTGCTGGTGGCGGTGTATATCTTTTTGCGCGAGGCGTACTGCACCATCTCCAGGAACTGCGGGTGCAGGTACGGCTCGCCCTGAAAGTAGAACGTGAGGTACCACAAGCGCGGCGCCAACTCATCAATAGTGCGGTAGAATACCTCGCCCTCGAGCATGCCTGTAGGGCGCGTAAAGGAGCGTAAGCCGCTGGGGCACTCGGGGCAGCGCAGGTTGCACGAGGTGGTAGGCTCCAGCGAAACAGCCATGGGCAGCCCCCACGCCCGCGACTTGCGAGTGAGGCGGCTGAGCACGTAGGAGCCCGTTACCTGCACGGCGTTGAGGGCGCGCAGGGGCGTAAGCTTGGAAAAGAAATTAAGCCCGTCGCGGAAGGTGGAGCGCATGGTTGCAAAGGTCGCGAATGGCTGGTAAACCTAGGAAGCTGGTATAAGTTACCGCGCGACACGCCGGCAGTGGCCAAAGCACAAACAAAACGGCCCCGCCTTGGGGGCGGGGCCGGTATGCTTAGCTGCCTGGGTAGCGGTTACTTGCCTGCAGGCAGGGCGCTGCTGTAAGTAGAGGCCTTACCGAACGATTCCTTTATTTCATCGACGGCCGCACGGCTGCTTAGGCGCTTGGGCTTGGTGTTCAGGAAAGTACCGTCTTCAGCAATCAGGAAGTAAGCCGGCACCTCTTGCAGCATGTAGGCACGAGCCAAGGGGCCACGCTGCCCACCAGGCGCCCGTAGGTGCACACCCGAAAGCCTTTTGCTTGTAACCAGCTGGCGCCAAGCTGGTTCGTTTTCATCGAGGGCGATGTTTACAAACACAATGTTCTGGCCGTTAAACTTCTTGGCCAGCTCCTGCGCGTAGGGCAAGTCGCGCAGCGACAAGCCGCTGGTGGTGCGCCAAAAGTTTACATACACCAGTTTGCCAGCAAAATCGCGCAACGACAACGAGTCGCCGCTAGCCGATACCAGTTTGAAGCTGGGCGCCGGCGAACCGATAGCAAAGTCCTTGTGCTTGTCGAAATCGGCTTTGAGAACGGGGTACAGCTTGTTTTTCTGATCAACGGAGCTGCGAAAATCTTCCAGCATAGCCGCCGACATTTTCACGTGGCCAAAGCGGAACGACTCCTGCAGCACCCGGCCCATAATGATGGGCTTCATGGGGCCCTGCAGCTTTTCCTTGGCCAGGTTATAGCACATTTGGTAGAACTCCGGGTCGCCTTTTTTGCGGCCCGCCGCCGTAGCAGCGTAGTGCACGTAGTTCAGCAGAAACTCCTGGTAGCTCTCGTTTTGGTGCGCTGTGGGGTTGTTGAGCAGCGCCGCGTCGTTCAGGAAATCGTAGTACGTGCTCGACATCTTCAGGCGGCCCTCGGTGGCCACTACCTGCTCGCGCAGGTCCTGAAAAGTGAGGCGGTCGTTGGCGTAGCTGTATTCTATTTCGGCCTTGGTATAGTCGCGGAAAGCAGGTGATACGTTGGGGTCTTCCTTCACGTCCTGCAGAAATTTCATTTCCTCCTTGCGGCGGTAGTCGAGAAACGACAAGAACGGCGCCTCGTAAAGCGAAATATTGTCGGGCAGCACCTGAAAGCCGTCGTTTTCCACAAAACGCTCGTCGAAATCGGCGAGGTAGGTGTTGGCTTCGGCGCCCTTGCCCTTAAACTTCACCGTGGTGGCCAGGTCTTCGCCCTTAAAGCGCACCTCCATGTTGGTGCCGGGCTCCAGCCACAGGCCGGCCACATCGTCGCCGTACACAAGGTCGGCCTTGGTGGGGCCGTCAACCTTCACGGCCAACCTAAACTCGCCTTTGTTATCCACGCGGGCGTAGGTAAGCTGCTCCTTGGGGTCGAGGGGGTGCTCGCGCAGCGATACGGCTACGGTATCGGCGGTTTTGCCGTTGATTTTGCCGGTGAGCACCACGGTGCTCTGCGCCTGTGCGGCCGCTGGTGCGGCTAACAACCCCAGTGCAAACAGGGATAGAGCAGAAAGACGTGAGACGAAAGACATCAGGCGGCTAGGTATCGGGGTGTGGCACAAGAACAACAATCAGCATACGCGACCGAGGCCGCCCCGTTGTGCTTGAGTTTATAATAGTTGTGACTCAAGTCATTCACGGGAAAAGACAATTGCTGGGTCTAAGTTACGGCGAATAGGTATATAAAATCCTATATCGTGCCTCACATTTTTAGGTGATTATCCCCTTTTTATGTGATTAGCCGAACAGTCCGCTGAGAACTTCATCGAGACGTGCAACCGGGTGAACTTTTAGTCCAAACCGTCCTAGGTCGAGGCCACGGCCGTTGAACTGCGAGATGTACATCTCGCGGAAACCCAATTTTTCGGCCTCCGACAGGCGCTGATCGAGGCGCGACACCGCGCGTATTTCACCGCTCAGGCCTACTTCGGCCGCCAAGCACACGTCGCCGGGCACCGGAATATCGTTCAGCGACGACACTACGGCGGCGCACACGGCTGCATCGAGGGCCGGGTCCTCGAGGCGCAGGCCACCGGCAATGTTCAGGAACACGTCGTGCTGACCTAGGCGCAGGCCGCTGCGCTTCTCCAGCACGGCCAGCAGCATTTGCAGGCGCTTGCTGTCGAAGCCGGTGCTGCTGCGCTGGGGCGTGCCATACGTGGCGGGCGTTACGAGGGCCTGCACCTCCACTAGCAGGGGGCGGTTGCCCTCGAGCGTGGCGCCAATGGCAATGCCGCTGAGGGTTTCGGCCCGCTGCGACAGCAGAATTTCCGAAGGATTGGATACCTGCCGCAAGCCCGAACCCTGCATTTCGTAAATGCCCAGCTCGGCCGTGGAGCCAAAGCGGTTTTTAATGGTGCGCAGAATGCGGTAGGTCAGGTGCCGGTCGCCCTCAAACTGCAGCACGGTATCTACCATGTGCTCCAGAATTTTAGGGCCGGCAATAGAGCCGTCTTTGGTGATGTGGCCAATGAGCAGCACCGGCACGCCCGTGTCTTTGGCGTACTTCAGCAGCTCGGTGGTGCACTCGCGTACCTGGCTTACCGAGCCCGCCCCCGACTCGACAAGCTGCGAATGCAGGGTTTGAATGGAATCGACCACCACCACGTTGGGCTGCAGCGCATCAATCTGCTTAAAGATGTTCTGCGTGTTGGTTTCGGTGAGGATGTACAGGCCCTGGTGCTGCCGACCTAGGCGCTCGGCGCGCATCTTAATTTGCTGCTCGCTTTCCTCGCCCGAAACGTACAGAATGCGCAAATCGCGGAGCTGCATGGCAATCTGCAGCATCAAGGTGCTTTTGCCGATGCCCGGCTCGCCGCCAATGAGCACCAACGAGCCCGGCACCAGGCCGCCGCCCAATACGCGGTTCAGCTCGCCGTCGTGGGTGTCGAGGCGCGACTCCTCCTCGTACAGGATTTCACCTAGGGCTTTAGGCTTGGCCGCTTTGCTGGTGCCGCCTACCGAGGTAGAGGCTTTCCAGGCGGTAGCCGGGGTAATTTCTTCTTTCTGAATAACTTCCTCGACGTAGGTGTTCCACTCGCCGCACGAGGGGCAGCGGCCGATCCACTTCGCCGACTGCGCACCGCATTTCTGACAGAAATAAAGGGTCTTGAGTTTGGCCATATAATGCTCAGGGGTATTCTAGGTTAATGCGCAGCTCGGCGGAAAAGTTTGGCAAAAAACGCTATTTCGGCTCTAGTGGCGCTACTTTTTACGAGGTGGCGCGGCGGCAGCTTAAATTTTTGAGGCATGGCATAAAGCATCCGGCCCGGTGCTGCGTCTGCGCAACTGATGCATGGGCCAAACCTAGGGTGCCCGAGCAGGTTGCTCATGCGGCGGCTAGCTTGTTTGCTGCCGGTTGCCTACGTTCGTGTGGCTTACTGTTCAATCATTCATCGCGGCCATGGCTACCTCGACAACCCCACTTGTTACGCCCGATGACCTAGCCACTATACCCGTGCTGGCGGGTTTGCCCGAGGAGGTATTGGCTTGGTTGCTGGAGCACAGCGAAGCGCGTTTTCTACCTGCTGGTACCGAGCTGTTCAGGCCCGGCGACGCCGCCGATCATATGTTTGTGTTGTTGCGCGGCGCGTTGCAGCTGTGGCGCGAGCAAGGAGGACAACGCGAGCCTTTTCTGCGCTTTGAGGCGCCGGCCGTGTCGGGCGTGCTGCCGTATTCGCGGCTGCGCCAAACCAGCGCCACGGGCGTGGTTACGGCCGATGCTACCATGCTGATGCTGCACCGCAGCCAGTTTCCGGAGCTGGAGCACCAAAGTCCCGAGTTGGTGCAGCGCCTGGTAGGCCTGATGAGCGACCGGGTGCGCGAAGAAGCCCGCGGCGTGGAGCGCGACGACAAGCTGCGGGCCCTAGGTAAGCTGGCCGCGGGCCTGGCCCACGAGCTAAACAACCCGGCTGCCGCCATCAGCCGGGCCGCCGCCGACCTCTCAGCCCGCACCGGCGCCGAGCCCATGCTGCTGCAGGAGCTGCTGGCCGCTGGCGTGCCGGCCGAGCAGCTGCCGCCTTTGCTGGCTTTGGCCAGTCGCTCGGCGCTGGCTAGTACCTCGCTCTCGGTGCTGGAGCAGGCCGATTGCGAGGAGGAGCTGGAGGCTTGGCTGCGCAAGCAAGGCATTACCGATGCCCACGACCTAGCCGCCGGTCTGCTCAGCGGCGGCCTCGATGAGGATGCTCTGGAGCCGGTGCTGTCGGCGCTACCTAGGCACGCACGGCAGCCCGCAATAAAGTGGCTGGAGGGCCAGCTAGCCAGCCGCCAGCTGGTGCGCGATGTGCAGGAGGCAGCCCGGCGTATTTCGGAACTGGTGCGCAACGTAAAGGACTACTCGCACATGGACCGCGGCGCCGGCATGGTGCCCACCGATGTGCACGGCGGCCTCGATAGCACCCTGGCCCTGCTCAGCTACCCGCTGCGCCGGCGCCGCATTCAGGTGGTGCGCGAGTACGCCTCGGGCCTGGTGCTGGTAAACGGTTCGCCGGGGGCGCTCAACCAAGTTTGGACCAACCTCATCGACAACGCCATTGATGCCTTGCCCGAGGAGGGCACGCTTACGCTGCGGACCCGCCGCGAGGGAGAGTTTATTTGCGTGTGCGTAATCGACAGCGGCTCGGGCATTACGCCGGAGGTGCTGCCGCACATCTTCGAACCCTTCTACACCACCAAGCCCGTAGGCGAGGGCACCGGCCTAGGGCTAGATATTGCCCGGCGCATCGTGCTCAGCCACGGCGGGCGCTTGCAAGCCAACTCCGAGCCCGGCCGCACCGAGTTTTGCGTGTGGCTGCCGCTGGCCGATTAAAAATGATTGGTAACCCGCAACATGCCTTAGGCTGAAAAAGCCACCTACGTACGTGTTGCCTGTTGCTCATCGCGTGTCACTTGTTACCTGATTATCCCACTATGCCCAAAAAGCCCGCTTTGCTCGTGGTCGACGACGACCCGCAGGTGCTTGCCGCCATCGACCGCGACTTGCGCCAGGAGTTCCGCCAGGATTACCGCATTCTGCGCGCTGGCTCGGGGGCCGAGGGGCTCGAGGCCATTCGCCAGCTGAAAGCCCGCGCCGAGCCGCTGGCGCTAGTACTCTCCGATCAGCGCATGCCCGACATGGAAGGTGTGCAGCTGCTCGAGCAGGCGCGCACCCTTTTTCCGGAGGCTAAGCGCGTGCTGCTCACGGCCTACGCCGATACCGAGGCTGCTATCCGGGCCATCAACGAGGCGCACCTCGATTACTACCTCATGAAGCCCTGGGACCCGCCCCAGCACCTGCTGTACCCCACGCTGCACGATTTGCTAGCTACTTGGCAGGCGCAGTACCAGCCTCGTTTTCAGGGCGTGCGGCTGCTGGGCTTTCAATGGTCGCCGCAGTCGCACGAGCTGAAGGACTTTCTGGCAGCGTACATGGTGGCGTTTCAGTGGCTCGATTTCGAAACTAACCCCGAAGCGGCCGTGCTGCTCAGCTCGCTGGGCCTCACCCCGAGCGACTTGCCCGTAACCGTGTTCGAAGACGGCACCGCCTTGGCGCAGCCTACCCGCACCACCATTGCCGAAAAGCTGGGCTTGGCCCTCAAGGCCTCGCAGCCGCTCTACGACGTAGTGGTGGTGGGCGCCGGACCTTCGGGCCTAGGTGCCGCAGTGTACGGCGCCTCCGAGGGCCTGAAAACCTTGCTGATTGAGCGCCAAACCCCCGGCGGGCAAGCTGGTACCTCGTCGCGCATCGAAAACTACCTAGGCTTCCCGACGGGCCTGAGCGGAGCCGAGCTGGCGCACCGGGCGTGGGCGCAAGCCGTGCGCCTGGGGGCCGAGTTTTTGTCGCCGCAGGAAGTAACGCAGCTGTGCGTGCAGGATGAATACAAGGTGCTTACCCTGGCCGATGGCAGCGAGGTGCGTACCCGCGCCGTGGTGCTAACCACCGGCGTAAGCTACCGGCAGCTGGCGGTGCCCGGCATGGAGCGGCTTACCGGCGCGGGCGTGTACTACGGCGCGGCGCGCACCGAGGCGCGCTCCTGCAGCCAGCAAGATGTGTACGTGGTGGGCGGTGGCAACTCGGCGGGCCAAGCGGCTATGTACCTGGCCGCCTTTGCGCGCAAGGTGTACATCGTGATTCGCGGAGCGTCGTTGGCGGCGTCCATGTCGGCCTACCTCATCGAGCAGATCGGGCGCACGCCCAACATCGAGCTGCTGCCCTACACCGAGATAAAAGAGGTGCGCGGGCAGGATAGCCTCGAAACCGTGGTGCTACACCACAATCAAACCGGCGCCGAGCAGGAGTGCCCCGCCCGGGCCGTGTTTGTGTTCATAGGGGCCAAACCCAGCACCGAGTGGCTGTGCAATGCCCTGCTCTGCGACGGCAAAGGCTTTGTAATTACCGGCCGCGATTTATTAGCCGACGCCCGGTTTGCCCCCATCTGGAAAAAGCGCCGCGAACCCTACGCCCTCGAAACCTCAGTGCCGGGCATTTTCGCCGCCGGCGACAGCCGCGCCGGGGCCATGGCCCGCGTGGCCTCGGCCGTGGGCGAGGGCGCCATGGCCATCAAGTTTGTGCACCAGTATCTCGACGAATAAGCTCAACATTAGAGCGCTATTCAAATAAATTTAGTGGCTGTTGATGAGCTTGTTACGCGTTGTATAAATGTAATTAGGTATTAAATATTGTTTAATTGAAAAAATATATTAACAAAACTAGGTATTCGGTGGTATAGAACACTGCACACTACGCCCCATGCCGCATATGTGGGCTCGGTGCAGATCACATGAAACAACTCTTCTCCTTTTTCCATACCATCTCACTATTCCACCGCAGCCTGATGGCCGGTGCCGTAGTGTGCCTCCTGGCGAGCTGCGACCTAATCGAGTTCAGTCCCAACGAAACCCGCACCCCCGAAGCCTACCGCAACCTCACGCAGAAAAACCTGGAGCGCCTGCAGGCGCAGCCCAACCCCACGGGCGGCGATACGGTGCGCTTTGTGTTCACGGGCGATTCCCAGCGCTTCTACTCCGAGGCCGAAGACTTTGTAAAGAGCGTAAACCAGCAGCGCAACATTGCTTTTGTAGTGCTAGCCGGCGACGTATCGGACTTTGGGCTGGTGCGCGAGCTGCGCTGGGTGCACGATAAACTCCAGCAACTGCGCATGCCTTACCTCACGGTGATTGGCAACCACGATTTGGTAGCCAACGGCCGCAAAGCCTACCAGGAGGTGTACGGCCCGCTCAACTACACCTTTACCTACGCCGGTACCAAGTTCGTGATGGTGGATACCAACGGACGCGAGTACGGCTTCAACGGCCGCATTCCGGATGTAGGCTGGGTGCAGCGCGAGTTGCGCGAACCCGCGCCTGAGGTAAAGCGCCAGGTGGTGATGAGCCACGTGGCACCCATGAGCGAAGACTTCGACCCCAAAGTGGTGGGGCCGTACGTGCAAACCCTAGGCGACGCGCCCCGCCTGGCGTTCGAACTGAACGGGCACAACCACGATTTCAGCATTGGCAAGCCCTACGATAACGAGGTGACGTTCATCAACTCGTACAGCTTCGAGAAGCGCCAGTACGTGGTGCTCACGGTGTGGGGCGAAAAGGAATTCAAGCTTGAAACGGTACAGTTCTGATGCGTCGCCTGTTTCTGCTTCCGCTGCTGGCCCTGCTGCTGCCAGCCCCCGCGCCCGCCGCTCACCTAGGCGCCGCCGTTCCCGATACTACCTCCGTAGCCCCCGCTGCGGCCACTACCGATGAGCCCGCCACACCGCTGGGCCTGATTGCCCAACCCTGGTACCGCCCGCACCACGTACTGGTGCAAGCCGCCGGGGGGCAAGGCATGGTAGCAGCCGGCGTAGGCTACACCACCCTGCGCGGCAAGCTCGATGTGGACTTGCTAGGTGGCTATGTGCCCAAAAAGTACAGCATCACGCCCATGGGCGTATTCACCGGCAAAGCCACGTACTCGCCCTTCACCCTCGACCTAGGCGCAACCAAGTGGCAGGTGCGGCCGCTGTCGGTGGGCATGTTCGTGAGCTACACCGCCAGCAAAGGCATCAATTCCTCGCGCGACGAGAAGTACTACAAGGGTTACTACTGGTGGTCGTCGCACACGCGCATTGGCGGCTTTGTGGGTGGCCGCGTGGCCCGCGTAATCGGCACCAACCGCTTGGGCCAACCGCGCACCGTAGCCGCGTACTACGAGCTGGGCACCAACGACCTGTACCTCACCAGCGCCATGACCAACCTAGGCGGCCTGCCCCTGCACGACATTCTCACCCTAGGTTTTGGAGTAAAGCTGGACTTGTAGCAACCAGTCGTTACGCCGGGTTCTCGGCGGTGCCTTGGCGCTGGGCGGCTACGTAGGCGTCGCGGGCGTTGGCCAGCAGGCGCATAATGGTAGTGCGCTGGCGCAGGATGCCTTCGGCCACTGGCCGCTGCTCCCGGAACAGGCGCAGCAACCGCAACCGCTGCAGGCGCACGGTTAGGCGGTTCCAGTAGTGCAAAGCGTAAAAGCCCGTAATGGGCAAGCTGAGCGCGTACAGTGCCGTCAGCCAGTTGTTGTCGGTAAGGCGGTGCACCAGCCACGTTTGTAGCGGGTACATTATACCGAAGGTGAGCATGCCCGTAACCAGCATAATGGGCGCAATAAACTCTACATCCTTGGTGGCGCGGCGCGCCACCATCGAGGGAATAATGTAGGGCAGGTAGTTGTTGAGCGCACCGTAAGCATACACCGGGAAGCCTAGCACCACTTTAAGCGTGGTAAGCACGCCGCGCTCGAGGCGGCCGCGCCCGGCGCCGCTGCGCTGCATCGCTTCGTCGCTGATGCGCAGCCGCCGCAGCTCCTCGGTATAGTGCGTTACGCGGCGGTGCAGCTCCTGCAGGTGGTCGGGCGAGTGGCGCTCGAACCACGCTACCGCCTGCAGCAGGGTGCGCGTAAGCTGGTATTCTTCGTAGGGGCTGCCTTCGTCGTGCGCGGGCACTAGGTACTGGCCAAAGGTTTCCTCTACCTGGCGCACCAGCGCGTCTTCGGCATCGTCGCGGGTTACAATCAGGTGCTGCTCAAGGCGCTGGCGCAACTCATCGGTAAGGGCATCGGCGGCGGCTTCGGGGTCAAGGTAGTATTGCGCGGCGTAGTCGGCTACCACAATGGGCGCGGCCGGGTTCACGAGCACATCGGAGCGGAAACGGCTCGATTCGGAGTAATTGATGCCGATGGGCAGGATGCGCAGCCCTAGCTTAAAATCGTGGCGTGCCTCGGCACCTAGGGCAATGCGGGCCGCGCCGGTTTTGAGCGGGCGCAGTCGGCGCTCGGCTATGCTGGTGCCCTCCGGAAAAATCATGAGCGTGCCGCCGCGCCCTAGGTGGTCGTAGCTGCGGCCAAAGGCTTTTTCGTTGAGGGCGGCCAGCTGCTCGGGCGTAACGTTGGCGTCGCCGGTTTCCACATCTTGCCGGCGGTACACGGGTATGCAGTTGGAGCGCTCAAAAAACCACCGCGACACCGGGTTCTGAAAAAACGTGCTCTTGGCCAGAAAGTGAATTTGCTGCCGGCAGTTGGCGGCCACCACCAAGGGGTCCATCAGGGTGTTGGGGTGGTTGGCGGCGATGAGCAACGGCCCGGGCTCCTGCAAGCGCTCGGCGTTGCGAATTTCGAGGCGGCGAAAAAACACGCGCAGCGCGAGCTGCACGGGCGGCTTCATCAGAGCGTAGAAGAGCATACTCGGTAGGAGGGCGGCCGGTGGCGAGCGGGGGCACAATTGCCCATACTGGCCAAAATCAGTCATATTTAATGAATCCATTTGGCTTCCGGCAGCAACCGGGGCTGTAATCGTTGTTTATGCGCGTGTTTTTATTGGCGGCCGCCCTGGTTTTGCTAGGTGCCGGCTCGCTCCGGGCCCAAACCGAGGCCGCCGTGCTGGCCAAAGCCGAGCAGCTTATCGGGCAAAAGAAATACGAATCGGCCTACCGCGCCCTCGAGGAGTTCGACCCCAAAAATACCCGCGTGGCCGTGGTGCTGAAGAAGGAGGACATAGCCCTGAACTACTACCTGCTCAGCGTGAACTTGGAGGTTTTTGGGCTGCGCGACCTGAAAGCCAACGAGCAGGTAGCGCAGCTGCGCGGCAAGCCGGGCAAGTACAGCAGCTACCAACTACCGGTAGCCGAGGTGCTTACGGCCCTCAAGCGCCGTCGCCCCACCGATTACCGCCTCGACCTAGGGCTCGGCCACTACTACTATACCCTGCAGCAGTGCGGCTGCGGCAAACAGCGCTTCAGCGACGAAGAATTGCTGCAAAAAGCGCAACAATATTATGCCGAAGCCCACAGCCACAACCAAGAGGATTACGAGTCGCGATTTGCTATGGGCTTTATGCTGATGCGCAAGCAGCAACTGGCCGCCGCCGTGCCCGAACTGGAGCGCTCCGTAGCCCTAAACGCGGAATACCCTAACGCGCACTACAACCTCGCCTACGCCTACGCAGCCCTCGAGCGGCCCGCCGAGGCCTTGCCGCACGCCAAGCAAGCCGCCGCGCTCTACGCGTTTCAGCCCTACAAAGGCGAGGCACAAGGCATGGTGGAGGCCCTCGAAAAGCACCTGCAAGGTGGCCCGGCCCTAAACCTGCTCGGCACCCGCAACGCTGACGGTAGCCAACCTGCCGGTGCCTACGCAGCCCTGCGCGAGCAAGTAGCTGCCGCCGTGGCCCGCAAAGCCAGCAATGCCAAAGAGCTAACCCTGAAGCTGTTTCAGCTCGACCCCGAAAACGACGGCATGTACGCCGACCTGATGGACATTTACCAGGCCAACGACCAGTTTCCGGCCATGGAAATGTTTTTTCGGGAGCAATTGCCCACCGCCCCGCAGACCCCCACGGCGCAGGGCATGCTGCACTTTTACGTAGCCATCCTGAACATGCAGCTGGGCCGTACGGCCGCCGCGTACCCGCACTTTCAGCAAGCCGATGCGCAACTGCGTAAAGTAGCCAAGCCCGATAATCCGTTGTTCGATACCATCCGGCGCGGTTTGGCCGAGAGCAAGCCCCGCCGGTAGCGCTTACCACTTGCCTTTGCTCAGCAAATCAGCCAAAAAGAAGCGGCCCGCCAATGGCGGGCCGTTTGCATAGGTGAGTGAATGGTTGGAGGTGTGTTAGCAATTCTTTACGCGGCGCGAAGTTGCGCATTCATTTGATTATTCAATGCGGGCAAGGTTTAGCCTCCTAGCGCCAAATGTTAGCCACCCGGTGCGGTACCGAGCGTAACGTATACCACCACGTCCGCGGCGAGTACCAAGGCCTTGGTACTGGGATGATGATTACTTCGCCTAGCAGTCGTGTATCATCTTGTTGCAATGCTATTTGAATGGGAGAGGTTATTGCTGAAATAGCCAACACCCGAGGTTTGAACCCTACGCTGCTGATCAGCAACATTCCTTTACCACTTGGCGCATTAAACTCAAAACTTCCATCCGCACCAGTTGCAGCGCCAACCCTTGTGTCTTTTACCAACACCGTAGCGCCTGGAAGAGGTTCACCAGTGACAGCATCGAGCACACGCCCGCTGATTTGGAGGTACCTTATGGGTGAAATGGATGCTTCTCCCGATACCTTATCAGGGTTAATTGATGCTGGCGCAACGGGTGCGGGCGGGCCCGGGTGCTGCACTTGTACGGCTTGCGCCTGGGTAGCCTCAGCACCTAGGGTGCGCAAACCCAATAGTGTGCTAGCTGCCAGCAGCCGCGTTTGCCAGCGCGAAGCCGACTGGGGTACTAGCAACGGCCGCTGCAGCTGATCGGCCCGAAAGCGGCCGCACACGCGCCGGCCGGCAGCCTGGCGCAGCAGGGCCAGCACTTCGGCGTCGGTTTTGTGGGTGAAATCGGTAACGGTGTGTTGGCAAGCAGCGCAATGGCGCCCGTGCGCGGTTGGCGTCATGGCCTCCCACGCCTCGGCACACGGGCGCGGCACCTCCACTTGTATAGTTTCACGATGCATAAAGTCAGGCGTGAGCGGTTAGCGGCTGCCGTACACTTCTTTGGTGGGCGCAAGGCCAGCGGCGGCTTCCATCATCCGGATGCACTCGGCACGGTAGCCATCATCGTCGCGGCCGCGGGCCGGGCGGGCCAGCTGCAGGGTGTTGTCCCAGGTGGCGTTGCCGCGCCGCTCGCTTTGGCGCAGCAGCAGGCTCATTTGGGCCACGGCTGCCGCCCAGCGCAGGTTTTCGGAGCCGTCGGTTATGCTCTTGGCATCGGCTGCACCTAGGGCCTGGCTTACCAAGCGGCTCTGTTGGCTCTGGGGCTCTTTGTAGCGCATCTTCACGGTGAGCAGCTCGGCGGTGGCCGCGCCGGTGGGGGCTTGGGCTACGGGCTGGTACTTCAGGCCATCTACCACGGGCGGCGCGCCTACGGGTACTACCTCGTACAAGGCCGTTACCTGTTGGCCAGCACCCAGTTCGCCGGCGTCCTTTTTGTCGTTGTTGAAGTCCTCGTCGGCTAGCAGGCGGTTTTCGTAGCCGATGAGGCGGTAGGCCTGCACCCGGGCAGGGTTGAACTCGACCTGCAGCTTCACGTCTTTGGCCAGCGTAAATAGGGTGCCGCCAAACTGCTGCACTAGCACGCGGCGGCCCTCGGCGAGGTTATCGATGTAGGCGTAGTTGCCGTTGCCTTTGTCGGCCAGCCGCTCCATTTTGCTGTCCTGCAAGTTGCCGGTGCCAAAGCCCAGCACCGACAAGAACACGCCCGATTCGCGCTCCTGCTTTATGAGGTGCTCCATCGCATCGTCCGACGATTCGCCCACGTTGAAGTCGCCGTCGGTGGCCAAAATCACCCGGTTGTTGCCTTCTTTCAGGTAGTGCTGCCGGGCCGTGGCGTAGGCCAGGCGCAATCCTTCGCCGCCGGCCGTGGAGCCGCCTGCTTCGAGGTTATCCAGCGCTGCCAGAATATCAGCCCGTTTGGTGCCGGGCGTGGGCGGCAGCACCAAACCTGCGGCGCCAGCATACACCACCATCGATACTTTATCTTGCGGCCGCAGCTCGCGTACCAGCTGCTTCAGTGAGGCCTTCACGAGCGGCAGCTTATCGGCCGACGACATCGAGCCCGACACATCAATCAGAAACACTAAGTTGGCGGGCGGCAGCTTGTCGGTGGGCACGGTGCGCGCCTGCATGCCCACTAGTACCAGCTGGTGTTGCGGGGCCCACGGGCAGCGGGCTTGCTCCAGGGTTAGGGCACAAGGGGCACTGGCATCGGTAGGCTGCGGGTAGTTGTAACGGAAGTAGTTTACCAGTTCCTCGGTGCGCACGGCATCGGGCGGGGGCAGCTGGCCATCTTGCAGCAAAAAGCGGCGCACGTTGCTGTACGAGGCCGCATCCACATCAATACTGAACGTGCTCAGCGGCGCTTTGCGTACTTGCTGAAAGCCGTTTTCGGTAGTATGCTCGTACGATTCGCGGTTTTCGCGCGGGCGTCGGGCTTGGTCGTACGGGTAGTAGCTAGGAGCTGAGGCATGTGAACGCCTGGCTTTGCCGACAGCTCCCCGTATCTGAACTCCGGCAACTCGCCCCGAAGGGGCGCCCGTTACTACCACTTCGTTCAACGCTTTGGTGTCGGCCGAAAGGCCCACAAATACCGTTTGCCCCGGCCGTACGGGCATTTCTCTGGTAACATAGCCTACGCTGCTGATCTGCAGTAGGTATTTGCCCTTGGTCGAGGGCAGTACAAGCCGAAAGCCTCCCTTGGCATCGGTACTGACGCCGGTGGTAGTGCCCTTCAGGAGCACGGCAACTCCCGGTATGCCCACACCCGTGCTAACGTCGGTTACGAGCCCTCTGATGGCAAGCGAATCGGAAGCGGGGCTGATGGGCTCGGCTTGGGGTTTTACCTGGGCCGCGGCCGGGGTGGCAGCGCTTAGGTATAGGGCGGCACCTAGGAGGCCGCAGAATAGAACGGTGCGCATGGCGGTGAGTGGTTAGCGGTGGCGTTTGTTGGGTTGATGTAGCCTCGCCAGAAATTCCACACGACGCCCGCAACTTTTTTTGCCGCCGCCCAAAGCCACTACCTTTAGCAACCGCCCGCTCACCCTTGCCGCATGTTTTTGTTTCGCCGCACCAAGCCCCAGGAGCAGCCGCCCACCGAGGCGGAGCTGCTGGCGCATTACCGCACCCACGGCGATGTGCAAGACCTAGGGCGCCTCTACGAGCCCTACCTGCACCTGGTGTACGGCGTGTGCCTGCGCTACCTCCACGACGAGGCCGACGCCAAGGATGCCGTGATGCAGATCTTCGAGAAGCTGGTGACGGACCTGCGCCGGCACGAGGTGCAAAACCTCAGCAGCTGGCTGCACACCACCGCCCGCAACCACTGCCTCATGGAGCTGCGCCGGCGCAAAGCCTCGCCCGAAGCCGTAGAAATTTCGTTGCCCGGTGTGGAATCCGACGGCGTGGCGCATCTGCTTGATGCCGACGATGATTTTCCGACCGAAGAGCACCTGCAGCAGCTCGAGGTGGCCATGGCGCGGCTGCCTCCGGAGCAGCAACGCTGCCTCGATTTGTTTTACCGCCAGCAGCAATCGTATCAGGAAATAGCCGACCTCACCGGCTACGACCTCAAGCAAGTAAAAAGCCACCTGCAAAACGGCAAGCGCAACCTCAAACTCTACCTCGCCAGCCATGTCGCCCGCTAACCAGCATCCGAACGCCCCCGCCGCGGCCGCCGCACACGTGCCGGCTGCGGTGCTGCGCCAGTATGCGGCCGGCACCCTCGCGGCTGCCGAGCGCCGGCAGGTAGAGCACCATACCCTGGACTGCCCCCTGTGCGCCGATGCCCTCGAGGGCTACCTAGGCGCTGCGCCCCAAGCCATAGCCCCCGCTGCCCTGGCCGATTTGCAACAGCGCCTGCACACCCGCGTAACCGAAGCCGCCGAGCCGCAGCGCACTGGCGCTTGGTGGATGGGCGTAGCCGCGGCCGTATTGGTGCTGCTCGTGGCCCTAGGGGTGTGGCAGTGGCCCAACCTGCAGCAGCCGCCAGTAGCCAGTAAACAAACCAAGCAACCCGCCACGGAAAGCATAGCCGTAGCGCCACCCGCACCTGCTTCGGAAGCTGAAACGTCGACCGCTACGCCAGTCGCACCCGGTCCGGCCGAGGCCACCGCTGCGGCTAGCACCAAGCCAGTGGCTCCCAAGCGCTCCGAGCCGGTCTACGCTGTTGTTGCGCCTGCCAAACCGCGCCGCGCTACGCGCCTAGGTGCTACCCCGCCGCCGCAGCTTGATGTAGCCACTCCGCCCCCAGCCGCGGTGGCCGCCACCGAGCCGCAGGCCGACGCCCCCACCATTGCCGCTGCACCACCCGCCGCAACACCCGATTCGGGCGCTGCCGCTTTTGCTTTGCGCAGCCGGGCCGCCGCTGCCCCCGACAGCAAGATGATGCTGACCGAACAAAGCAAAGCAGCGGTAGCTTACGAGGGTGCCGCCCGCCGCAAAGCCGCCATGCCCGCCGTGCCGCCCATAGCGCCGCTGCCCACCGGAGGCTACCCGGCCCTTACGCGCTACCTGCGGCAAGAGCAACAACTACCCCCCGAAGCCCCCAAGGTGCGCGGCAGCGTGAAATTGAAATTCATTGTGGAGGCCGATGGCTCGCTGCAGAATATTCAGGTGGTGAAAGGGCTGAGCCCTGAAGCCGATGCCGAAGCCATTCGGTTGGTGTGCGAAGGCCCTGGCTGGCACCCCGGCATCGTAAACGGCCGCCGCACCACCATGCCGGTGTTCTTGGAGGTGCCCTTCCGCGAGTAGCTGCGGCCTACATATGAAAAAAGGCCCGTGGGCCCTAGGTGCATGGCTGCACCTAGGGCCCACGGGCCTTTTACAATAAAGCGTTTTAGCCGCTGTAACCGCCGCCGCTTTCGGGGGCGGTGGCGCTGCCACCCGGTACCACAGGGCGGGGCAGCTGCGGCTCGGCGTTAATGTCGACGCCGGAATAATCGGGTACGCCGCCTCCGTCGATGGTTTCGGTAGCGGCCGCCGAGCCGTGTTGGTTGGGCTGCCAGCGGTGCATCACCTCAAACGAGATTTTGGCCGTGATGCGGTACTCTACAATCTTGTTGTCCTGTACTTTGCAGCTCTGGTCTTTAATGTAGATCGATTTGATGCCCTTAACCGTGGTGCTGGCCTCGGTTAGGGCGCGCTGCAGGGCATCCTCGAAGCTCTTATCCGAAGACGCCAGCACTTCGATGACTTTTTTGATGGTGCTCATAGCCGATGGGGTGTTAGGTGAACAGCAAGCGTCGCCCGGCCGGCCGACCAGGCAAGGCATTGGGTACTACGCAGCCACCACTCAAAAAGCTGCTACCTCGGGCGCAGGCCCCGCCCCGAAGCAAGCAAAATCACCGGTAGTAAACCCGTTTACAACTATATACAGCCGAGCTAATTGTTGAGCTTACTGTAAACTTGTTTACAATATGCAATGTATTTATGCAGAAGCACTTATAGTGTTTATAGATAAACTATATAGTTCGTTTCAAATACTTTTCAAGTGCGCGATAAGAAGCAGCTTGTCTGCTATCGGCGGCCCTAAAAACACAAGCCCCACCTGCCGCCACCGCCGCACGGGCAGCTGTCGACAAGTGGGGCGGTACAACCGATTTTTGGGTATTAGCCGCGGTTTACTTCAGCGTGATGTTGCCGCGGATTTCGCCGTTGGGGTACGTACTGGAGTGCAGGTTTACGTAGGTATTGCCGGCCATCAGGCTAGCGGCATCGGCTTCCGTGAGGGTAGCCGAGCCCTTGATGGGCGAGCTAGCCACGCTCGAGAATGGTACAATTACGCCCCCGTTCTGGCCCGGAGCAGCCTGGTGAATGTGGCCAGCCGCCGGCGTAAAGCCTTGGTAAGTAACGGTGTAGGTGAGCGTGCGGGTGCCCTTGTCGTAAGTGCCCGTCATGGTGCCCGTAGCTGCCGAGCTATTGGCCGGTACCTCCTGGCTGCCGTTCAAGGTGGCCGAGGCCTGCATCACGGTAGGGGTGTTGTCTTTGTCGTCGTTGTTGCAGGCGGTGGTAGCAATGAGGCCGGCCAGCAGCAGCATGGTAGAAAAACGCTTCATGTAAAGAGGTGTGAAGAAGAGAGGAAAAAAGAGGGAACAGATTGGGGCGGAGGAGCTTACTTGCGGAAGCCCTCCTTAGCGCGCACCGTGAAGTTGCGGGCCATGTTGAAGCCGAAAAACAGGTCGCCTTTGAAGAAATTGCCGCGCGTTTCGGTGATGAACTGCTTCTCAATCATGCCTTGCGAGTTGGTGAGGTGCAGCTGAAACACGTGCCCGCCCGTTTCGATATCGAAGCCCACAGCCAGCGAATTGCGCAGATCGGAAGGCTTGGTTGCGGGCACGAGGTAGTAGTACTCGAGGTTGAGCGAGGTGCGCTTCGTAAGCTTCTGGCGGCCGCCCACACCTAGGGCGTACACGTCGTTGGGTTCGGTAGCGCGCGACACCAGGTTGCGGTGCACCAGCGTAGGCATCACCTGAATAGACAGATCGGGGCTGAACTTGCGCGCTACCAACGCTTGGTAGGTGTAGGTAAGGCGCCGCCCGAAGGTGCGCTCCACGTTGTCGGTGATGCGCAGCGTGTTCAGGGCCGAGGTAGCCAGCAGCGTCACCGTTACGGGCACAGCGCGCGGGCCGGTGCTCTGGCGCAACGCCTTGTATTTTAGGAAGCCATCGAACGCCTTTTCCATGGAGTTGCGGCCGATGCCCACCGTGAGGCGGTCCGTCAGGCCATATTCAAAACCCAGGCGCAGCGTAGCTTGGTCGAGGCCGAAGAAGTTGTAGGCGCCGCTGTTGAGGGCGCCAAAGCGGTGGCTGATCAGAAAGGCCAGCGTGCCCTGGCCAGGCGTTTGCACGGTGTGGCCGTTGATCAGGCGCAACCCCTTGAAAGTGGCTTCCACCAACTCGGGCGTGGCGGTTTGGGGCGTTTGCTCCAGCTGGTTCAGCAAGTCGTCGTCTTGGGCCAGGGCGGCGGTAGAGGCAGCGGCCCCCACCAACAGTGTAGCGGCCAACCGGCGACCTAGGCGGGTAGCGGTTAAATGCATAGGAGTGTAGGAGTTGATGAGGGGTTGTTAGGGCTTGGCGGCCGATATCTGCGACACCGATTCGCAAGTGGCTGCCAGCTTGATGCTCACGATGCGGGCAATGTTTTCGCGCACCAGCAAGGGTATCTCGATGCCGTAGTCGGCCGGGGCTACGCTGAAAAAGGCGTGCACCAGCAGGCTGCCCTTTTGCAGTTCGAGCGCGCCCTGCACCTGCACGCGCTTGGTTACGCCGTGGATGTTCAGGTCGCCCTCTACCTGCACTTGCTGCGACAGGCCTTTGGCCAGGGCTTCGCGGTCGAGGTTCTGGATTTGGCCTTTGAAGGTGGCCTTCGGGTACTTCTCCGATTCCATGTAGTTCTCGTTGAAGTGCTCCTGCATGAGGGTGCGCTTGAACTGGAACGACTTAATCGGGATGACAAAGGCTACCTGCCCACCTTGCAAGTCGATAAGCGCCGCGGTTTGCTCCGAGCGCGCTTCGATGTCTTCCAGAATACTCGTCGAGAAGAAAGTGACCGTGCCCGTGCGGGTTTGGTACTTGCCTTGGGCACCCGCTTCGGGCATGCACCAGAGCAGGGTTATCAGCAGCCAGCCTCCATATCGCCGCCAGAATGCGGTTGTCGGGAGCGTGGCCATTTAGTTGTTCGGTGCGCCAGCGTCAACCCACTTCTGCAGCAAAGCAATGTCGCAGTCGGAGAGCTTCGCGCCGCCTTGTGGCATTTGCGGGTAGCCGGGGTCGTGGTTGACGACGTGCATAAGCAGGCCGCTACGGGCGCGGATTTGCAGCTCGTTCATGTCGTCCATGTTGAAGTTGCCCGAACGCAGCACCGATGCGTGGCAGGAGCGGCAGTTGCGGTCGAGTACCGGCGACACGTTAAGCGAGTACGAAACCTGCTCGGGCGTGGTGCAGGGTACTTTCGGCCCGGCCAGTTCCTCCACGTTATCGTAGGCACAGCCCGTAAGGGTCATAAAAAAGAGTAGAGCGTATCGGTGCATATGCAACAGGAAGCCGCCAAGCGGCTGAGGCGTGTGAGGAGAAAGCGGGTAATAGTGGCCGCGGCAGCTAGTAAGCTGTGGAGCGGCACTCAGGAGCCTTGGGCAGCACCAAGCCACCTAGGGCGCAAGCGAAAAGGAAAGCCAGCATGCGGGTAGCAGTCCTGGGCAGGGGCTGTGTGGGCTGACTTGCAGACTAGGGCCTATGGCACCTAAATCAACATTATTACCCAAGCCGGCAGGCAGTTACACGCTGAGCGGCGGATGTACGGAAGCTCGTCAGTAAGCGGATTTAGCCAACTAGTATTTTTCTGCTACCGCGGTGGGCACGGCACCAGGTTGGCCCGGCAATACACCCAATAGCATTGCCGATGCCATCCGCTTTACCTAGGCGGTTATAAAGGTTGGAAGCGGGGCCTCTTGGCCTTTCAGGCCGTACGAAGCAGCAGTAGTACTTGGGGTAGCGCCAAGCGGCATTGAAGCAATCAAACGGCAAGTAGAATAGTAGTTTTTGGGCATAGGGGAGTGTTGAGTTGGCAGTATTTCAACAGCGCAACCTAAACGGCAGGCCTCCCTACTGGTTCGAGCTATTCGATGAAGCTCGACTATTGCTCGATGAACATTGCCTAGGATCAGGTAAACCCAAAATGTCACAGCATGTTTGAATAGTTTAATTCTTAGGCCTCCGAACTGATATTATGCGGATTGGCGCGTGTGCGAAGCGTGAGGTGCTAGGTTGATATTGCAGCCCACCGTTCGCAAAAAGTAACGTTGATAGATGCCCGCAAGCCAATGCCCTAAGTGGCTGCGCGCACGTCAAGCTCGGCAGTAGGTCAAGTGGGCTCATTGCCTACCTTTGCCGCGCTTATTCCCATCGTTTCACCGAGTCGTCTGCTGCTGATGCAATTCCGCACCGAAAAAGACACCATGGGCACCGTACAGGTACCCGTCGACGCCTACTGGGGCGCCCAAACCCAACGCTCCATCGAGAACTTCCCGATTGCGCAGGACATCAACCGCATGCCCAAGGAGATTATACGCGCCTTCGCCTACCTCAAGAAAGCCGCTGCCCTCACCAACCGCGACGCCGGCATTCTGCCCGCCGAAAAGGCCGAGCTGATTGGCCGCGTGTGCGACGAGATTCTGGAAGGCAAGCTCGACGACCAGTTCCCGCTGGTGGTGTGGCAAACCGGCTCGGGTACGCAGTCGAACATGAACGTGAACGAGGTAATTGCCTACCGCGGCCACGTGCTGCAGGGCGGCAGCCTCACCGATGAGAAAAAGGCGCTGGCGCCGAACGACGATGTGAACAAGTCGCAGTCGTCGAACGACACCTTCCCGACGGCCATGCACATTGCGGCCTATAAGGCGCTGGTGGAGGTTACCATCCCTGGCATCGAGAAGCTGCGCGACACGCTGGCGGCCAAATCCCGCGAGTTTATGCACATCGTCAAGATCGGCCGCACTCACCTGATGGATGCTACGCCGCTGACGGTTGGCCAAGAGTTTTCGGGCTATGCCTCGCAGCTCGACCACGGCCTGCGCGCCATCCGCAACACCTTGGCGCACCTCTCGGAGTTGGCCCTAGGCGGCACCGCCGTGGGCACCGGCATCAACACGCCTCCCGGCTACTCCGAGAACGTGGCCAGGCACATTGCCGACCTCACGGGGCTGCCCTTCATCACGGCCGAAAATAAATTCGAGGCCCTGGCCGCCCACGACGCCATCGTGGAAGCCCACGGCGCCCTGAAAACGGTGGCCGCTTCGCTGATGAAGATTGCCAACGACATTCGCCTGCTGGCCTCGGGGCCGCGCGCCGGCATCGGCGAGCTGTTCATCCCCGACAACGAGCCCGGTTCCAGCATCATGCCCGGCAAGGTAAACCCCACCCAGTCGGAAGCCATGACCATGGTGGCCGCGCAGGTAATGGGCAACGATGTAGCCATCAACATCGGCGGCATGAACGGTCACTTCGAGCTGAACGTGTTTAAGCCGGTAATGATCTACAACTTCCTGCACTCGGCCCGCCTCATCGGCGACGTGTGCGTGGCCTTCAACGACAAGTGCGCCGTGGGCATCCGCCCGCTCGAGGACAACATTCGCAAGCACGTGCAGTCGTCGCTGATGCTGGTAACGGCCCTGAACCCGCACATCGGCTACTACAAGGCGGCCGAAATTGCCCAAACGGCCCACAAAAACGGTTCGACGCTGAAGGAAACCGCCCTGCAGCTGGGTTACCTCACCGAGGAGCAGTTCGATCAGTGGCTGCGCCCCGAAGACATGGTGGGCGAGCTGCCCCGCTAGTTGTATTCGGCCAATAATATGGCCGAGCAAGCGTTGTAACGCCGCAGCCCAGCCGGGTTGCGGCGTTACTGTTTTATAATTGGTTAAACTATTGCGGTACTTTATGGTTAAACGAGGCCGCTTGCTGTTCGCCACCGTACATTGCTCGTGCTCATGATTAAACTCTACGACCAACCTTTTTTGCACATGCACTACGATCAGCACCTGCGGTTGCTGGAAAGCGAGTGGCTGAACGAGAATGTGGGCGTAGAGCAGTTTCGGGAGGGCCTGTGGCAGAGTTTGCTGATGGCAGAGCGCTACCAAGTGCAAGCGTGGCTGAGCGACCTGCGCCGGCTGCCCGCCTTGCTGCCCACCGAGCATGCGTGGCTGCACCAGCAGTACTTTCCGCGCTACCAAGAGCTACCGCTGCACAAAGTAGCCGTGGTTAAGCCCGCCAATGCGGTGCGCCACGAGCAACTGCAAACGGCTTTGCGCACGGCACGCAGCAAAGGCCTGATGCTACAACCCCACGTGATGTACTTTGACGGGGTAGAAGAGGCCCGGCGCTGGGTGCGCCAACCGCTGGTATCGATGCAGTTACCTCCGCGTGATTAGCACCGTGGCACTTTAGGCTGGCTTCGTTGTTAAGCTGCTGACTCGTAGGTTTGTATTCAAATGGTTGCAAGGCGCGCTGCAGGTTTCAGGCGCAAAGCCAACGCCCATGCCGCTCCGGGCAGTCATTTCTCATTTTAGCCGTTTGCCGTGCGCTTTCTCTTACCCGTTCTGCTTTTGCTGGCCATGCTGGCTGCCACCGTGTTGCCCGGCTGCGAACCCAAAGAGGAACTGATTACTACCGACGGCAGCGCGCAACTCGCCTTTTCGGCCGATACCGTGGCTTTCGATACGGTGTTCGTGCAAACGCGCACTGTAGCCAAGCGCCTGTGGGTGTACAACCGCAACAAGCGGGCCGTGCGGGTAGATGAAATTAAGCTCGCTGGGCCCTACGGCGACCCGTACAAACTGATCATCAACGGCGACTCGGGCGCCGCGGTCCAAAACCTTACCATCCGGGGCAATGACAGCCTGCTGATTTTGGTGAAGGCTACCCTAGGTGCCAACGCCCAGCCGCAAAACCGGCCGTTCTTGCAGGAAGACCGCATTGAGTTTCGAACCAACGGCAACCAACAGCGCGTGCAGCTGGTGGCCTACGGCCAAAATGCCTACTTCCACTTCAACGAAACGCTGGCTTGCAATTCCGTGTGGCGCAACGATAAGCCGCATGTCATCTACGGCGGGGTGGTGGTGCCGGCTGGCTGCAGCCTGCGCATCGAAGAGGGTACCCGCGTGTACTGCCACTCGCGGGCGGGCATTATCATACGCGGTACGCTGCTGGTGAACCCCACCTTGCAGCCCACCGGCGAGGTGCGCCCCGACGACCGCCGCATCGTGCGCTTTCAGGGCGACCGGCTTGAGGCGTTCTACAACGATATTCCGGGCCAATGGGCCGGAATTCAGTTTGAGGCCAGCAGCAGCCGCAACAGCGTGGTGCGCTTCTGCGAAATCAAGAACGCCTCGTTTGGCCTGTTGGTGTACAACCCCGAGGCCCAACAGCCTTTCCCGAAAGTCACCGTCGAGAACACCATTATCCACAATATTTCGGGGGCGGGGCTCACGTTTGCCAGCGGTGGGCAGCGCTTCAACGGCGGCGGTATCCTGAGTTTTTCGGGCGACTTCGACGTGCGCAACACCCTGTTTACCAACTGCGGCGAGTATGCCCTAGGTGGTTTCCAGGGCGGCACCTACAACCTGCAGTACTGCACCATTGCCAACTACACACCGCAGTTCCGCCGCGAAACGCGTTCCATCACCATTGCCGATGTGCTGCCCGTGCGCGAACCTACCTTGAGCGTGCTACCGGTGTTCAACCTACAGAACAGCATCGTGTGGGGCTCGGTTGAGGATGAGCTGCTCTTCGTGAACAGCCAGAAGTACCTAGGGCAAATTACCGTGCGCAACAGCGTGCTGCGCACCAAAGACTACGACGCGGCCACCGATGCCAGTGGCCGACCCGGCCTAGCGCGCAACGGCAACTTGCTGAACGTGAACCCCAAGTTTCGCCGCACGCCCGAAAACGCCACCTCGCGTTTCGATTACCGCCTCGATACGTTGTCGCCGGCCAGCAACCGAGCCTTGCCGCTGCCGCAACTCGGCACCGACCTGCGCAACCTAGGTCGCAGCGCTACCACCCCCGACCCTGGTGCGTACGAGCGCGTAAACCCGTAGTGGCCTGCTCCGCGGCTCCTGCCAAACGGTGGGCGTAAGTTCGGCTGCGCTACGTTCCAAACTCTGCCTCATGATTAGCGTTCAGAAACGAATGCGCCTGCCTGCTGTGCGGCGCGGTTTTCACCTCATTACCGATCTTATCACGGCTGGGCTGCCCGAGTTGGAGCAGGTAAGGATTGGTACGCTGCATGTGTTCATTCAGCACACTTCGGCTAGCCTCTGCATCAACGAAAACGCCGACCCCACGGTGCGCCACGACTTCGAGCAGTTCTTCAATCGCACGGCTCCCGAAAACGCCCCGTACTTCCGCCACACCCTCGAAGGCCCCGACGACATGCCCGCGCACTTAAAGGCAGCCATGTTGGGCAGCAGCATAAGCATTCCGGTAAGCAACGGCGAGCTGGCCCTAGGTACTTGGCAGGGCGTGTA
The DNA here is from genome assembly GCF_001483135.1 of Solirubrum puertoriconensis. Classification (GTDB taxonomy): domain Bacteria; phylum Bacteroidota; class Bacteroidia; order Cytophagales; family Hymenobacteraceae; genus Solirubrum; species Solirubrum puertoriconensis. Next base: position 83,488 of record NZ_LNAL01000008.1, on the reverse strand, counting down.
CCTAGGCGAGCATCGCAACGACGGCGGCCGGCGCTGGGTGGTACTTACCTTAATGGGTGTGGGCTAAATAGTTATTTTGCGTCGAGCTGCGTATAGGCCAGTAAATAGCCTTTGCGCATGAACATTATGGTGCCCGGTATGCTCCTAACAGGCATAATGATCCTGGTTGCTTGCCGCGACGATCCGCAGACAGCCAGCACCGAGCCGCCCCGCCGCTCGGTACCGAAGGCGCGTGCCCAGGCCGTGCCGGCTAAGTCTGCCGTAGTACGGGCCAAGCGCGTGTGCACCATCACCGACGCCGCGGCCGCCAACGACCCCTTCGGCGCCGAAGTCACTGCCGCCGATATCGTGCGCAGCGGCGGGCGTATCGTCGGCCGCAAAGCCGTGAAGAACGCCCACGCGCCTGAGCAAACCGATACGTTGGTTACGGTGCTGCAAAGCGGCAACCGATGGGTGTTCTACCGTACCCCCGAAAAGGATTTGCTTAGCAGCGCTACGCTGGTATCGTTTACCACGCCCTATGGCCAAACCTTGCGCAGCCGGGTGGGGGCTAGCTACCGCCGCCAAGGCGGCAGCTGCGACAGTCTGCTCATCTCCGATGACATGCAGATGAACCGCGTAGTGGCTTCCATGAGCAGCGGACAAGTGCGCAAAGTGCGCATCGAGCCTTACCTCGATTAAGCAGCCGTACCGCCTAGGTTAGCGCACCACCTGTCCGTTGGCTAGGTAGCGCGTAGTGTCGAAGGCGACTAATTTTTGCTGCCCGCGTACCTCGTAGCTGCTCAGGCTGCCATCTGTGCCAAAACGCATCCGAAACTGCTTGCCCGAAAAAAACAGCGGGTTATCCTGGCTAACGGTGGCCGTAAGCTCGCGCACCACTGGGCCGGCTTGCAGCACGGTCAGCTCCGTTACGGGGTGGTCTACCTCGGGGCGGCGGCGAAATATGCGGCGCGTCAACCCAGCCGAATCCGTAGCCGACTCTTGGTAAGCGCCGCGCAACGCAGGCTTGTTGATGTCGGCTTGGTAAAACAGCTGTAGCTCATTGGCCCAATTAGGAGCCGTAAGGCGGCTCGTTTCGGGCTGATTGTTGCGCAGTACCACGCGCTTTTGCAGGATTGGGCCTTGCTGCTGCAGCTGCTTCACTTGGGCGTCGAGCAAGCCCACCACATCAAAGTATCCGGCAGGCTGTCGGGCCGGCCGCTCCGAGGGGTCGGAAGAGCAGGCGGCGCTGCACCCTAGTAGGAGCAGCGCCGCCATTTGTATCAGAAATGAGCCCTTACGCATGGGCCTGAGGGCGCAGCAGGGATTCGCCGGTCATTTCGGCGGGCTGCGGCAAGCCCAGTATCTGCAGCACGGTAGGTGCTATGTCGCCCAACTTGCCGTCGGCGAGAGTGCCGTGGTAATCGGGGTCGGCCAAAATGCACGGCACCAGATTGGTCGTGTGCGCTGTGTTAGGCGTGCCGTCGGGGTTAATCATCATGTCGGCGTTGCCGTGGTCGGCAATGATGATGCTGGCGTAGCCGCTTTCCATTGCCGCTGTCACCACGTCGCGGGTGCATTCGTCAACGGTTTCGCAGGCGCGCACAGCCGCCTCAAACACACCGGTATGGCCTACCATGTCGGGGTTGGCAAAGTTCAGCACGATAAAGTCGGATGTACGGGCGCGCAACTCGGGCACCAGCGCATTGCGCAGCTCGTAGGCGCTCATTTCGGGCTGCAGGTCGTAGGTTGCCACCTTGGGCGAAGCGCGCAGAATGCGCTTTTCGCCGGCAAACTCGGCCTCGCGGCCACCCGAGAAGAAGAACGTTACGTGTGGGTATTTCTCGGTTTCGGCAATCCTGATCTGGGTGCGGCCGTTGGCGGCCAGTACTTCACCTAGGGTCAGGTTCAGGTTGTCCTTGTCGAAGATCGGCTGCACTCCTACGAACGTGGCGTCGTAGTTCGTCATCGTGAGGTAGTGCAGGTTCAGCCGGTGCATGTTAAAGGCGTGGAAATCCTGCTGCGTGAGGGCTTGCGTGATTTCGCGGCCGCGGTCGGTGCGGAAGTTGAAGCAGATAACCACGTCGCCATTCTGCATGGTGGCCAGCGGCTGATCGTCCGCTCCGATTTTCACCAGCGGCTTCAGAAACTCGTCGGTAACGCCGGCTTTGTACGAATCGAGCATGGCCCCGATGAGGTTGGTGCAGCGCTGCCCTTTGCCGTTTACGAGCAAATCGTAGGCTACTTGCACCCGCTCCCAGCGGTTGTCGCGGTCCATAGCGTAGTAGCGGCCCACAATCGAGGCAATTTTGCCGCTGGCGCCGTGTTGCAAGTGCTCCTCGAGGTCGTTTACGTAGCGCACACCGCTCTTGGGGTCGGTGTCGCGTCCGTCGGTAAAGGCATGAATAAACACGCGGTGCACGTCCTCGTCGTGGGCAAGGGTGCATAGGGCCTTCAGGTGCTCGATGTGCGAGTGCACGCCGCCGTCCGACAGCAGACCCATCAGGTGCAGGTTCTTGTCTGGGTGTTGGCGCAGGTACTCAAAGGCCTGCTGCAGCGCCGGCATGGCACCGAGCTTCCGCTCACGGATGGCCTTGTTGATGCGCACCAGATCCTGGTACACCACGCGGCCTGCGCCTAGGTTCATGTGGCCTACTTCGGAGTTGCCCATCTGCCCTTCGGGCAAACCCACAGCCTCGCCCGAAGCTTGCAAGCGGCTATGCGGAAAGCGCTGAAATAGCGAATCCACGAAGGGTGTGTTGGCCGCGGCAATAGCCGACACGGCCGGATTGGTGCCTAAACCCCACCCATCAAGGATTACCAACAGTACCGGTTTATTCATGAAGCAAAGATAGCGGGAAGGCAAGTGGCAAACGGCACCGATTCACTATTTTGGGGTAGCAGCCGCCCATTTGTCGCTTCTTATATACCTGCCTACCTTGGCACAGTTTTGGCACAAACGCCGCTGCAACCCAGCTTAACACATGAAACGATTGTTTTTCCGAGTTCTGACTGTGCTGTGCTTGGCTTTGGCCACGCCCGCAGTCACCGCCCAGGGCGATACGTTCGGGGCGGTGCGCTCGGCCATTCGCAACGGCTCTTCCCGCGCTATATCCCAGTATTTTGGGGGTACGGTAGAGTTGGGCTTCGACGGCGACAAGCAGAGCTATAGTGCTACGCAAGCCGAGTTTGTGTTGAAGGACTTCTTCGCCAAAAACTCGCCCGCCACGTTTGAGCTAGTGCACCAAGGCGCTTCAAACGAAGGCATTCAATATGCAATCGGCAAATATGCCGGCAAAAGTGGCAGCTACCGCGTTTTCATCAAGATGAAACCGACCCAGGGTAGCCAGCAGATCGACACCATCGATTTTACACACGAATAGATGGTTTAGACCGCTACTTTCCTCCTCTCTTTTGCGGTCTGAACACAATAGCAGGTCCCGGCTTCAAGTCGGGGCCTTTTGCTATTTTTGCACCGTGCAAAACGCTCCTTACCTCACTCCCGAAGCCCTTCGCTCTTTTATTCAATCGGCTTTAGCCGAAGATGTCGGCGACGGCGACCATTCGTCGCTGGCCGGGGTGCCCGAGGGCGCCCGCAAGCAGGCCCGCCTGCTGGTGAAGGATGAGGGCGTGCTGGCTGGCGTAGAGTTGGCTGAGCTTATCTTCCAGGAAGTAGACCCCGCGCTTACTGTGCAAGTGCAACTGCCCGATGGCAGCCGCGTGAAGCACGGCGACGTAGCGCTTACCGTTGAGGGCCCGGCCCGCAGCATCCTGACGGCCGAGCGCCTCGTGCTCAACTGCATGCAGCGCATGAGCGGCATTGCTACCCACACGGCTTACCTCTCTAGCCTGCTGGCCGGCACCAAAGCCCGCCTGCTCGATACCCGCAAAACCACACCCAACTTCCGCATTTGCGAGAAATGGGCAGTGCTGATTGGCGGTGGCGTAAACCACCGCTACGGTTTGTTCGACATGATTATCCTAAAGGACAACCACGTCGACTACGCGGGCGGTATTCGGCAGGCTATTGAGGCTACGCACATCTACTTGCAGAAGCTAGGCCGTGAGCTGCCCATTGTGGTTGAAACTCGCTCGATCGAGGAAGTGCAGCAGGTGTTGGAAGTAGGCGGCATCGAGCGCATCATGCTCGACAACATGAAACCCGACACCTTGCGCGAAGCCGTGGAGCTGGTTGCCGGACGTTTCCCAACCGAAGCCTCGGGTGGCATCACGGAGCATACTATCCGGGCGGTGGCCGAAACCGGCGTCGATTTTATTTCAGTCGGGGCGCTTACGCATTCCGTAAAAAGCCTGGACCTCAGTCTGAAAGCCTTTTAATTCGATGTGCGAATGTGTTGGAATGTGCTGACGTGCTAATGAGAGGTTACTCCCTTGGCTTCCAGCACGTCCACTAGCACATTACCCACATTTACCCACATCAGCACATTACCTAGACATGCAACCTCCTATTCCGCGTGGTGGCGGCCGGCAATTCGTTCAGCAGCAGCAAGCATCTTCGCCGCTGGCCATACGCACCAAAAAACATCAACTCGACAAGAACACCTTCACCCGCATGGCGCTTACCCAGGTTTGGAAGCGCGATTGGTGGCAGGCTGTTATTCCGCTGGTAGTGCTGCTGCTACCGGCCGTGTTCAGCTTTTCGTGGTGGTGGGTAGCGGCTGCTTTATTGGTAGCAGTGCTGTACGTGCTGGTGCGCTCGGCGCAGGTAACGGGTGTCACCCAAATGGAGCAAAGCAAAGTGCTGTTCGATCGGGTGAGCTACGAGTTCGACCCGCGCTACATTGCCATGCGCAGCAACGAAAAAGACCCGCCGCGCGGCATGAACTGGGACACCATTGAGTCGGTGCGCCGCGACAAAGATGCCTACGTACTGAATCTGAAGCAGCCCGACGTAGCCGAACACATTTCGGGCTGGCGGCTGTGGTTGGCCAAGCTGATGTGGGTGCCCGTGTTCCTGCACATTCCTACCCGCATCTTTAACTCAAGCAAGGATCAGCAGATGTTTGAGAACCTGCTGCGCCGCAAAAACCTGTTGCCCGCCGAGGCTGGCGCAACTCCTAACGCACCGAAAGCGGCCTAATGGTCGATTTCTCCGTATTTCGCATTTGATTTCTTCCGCATTCTCTCCTTTATGACCTCCAACAAAAGCATTTTGGGCCTGGCTGCCGTAGCTCTGCTGGGTCTGGCTTCGTGCAGCAGCGAACCTTCGGACTGGCGCGCCGACAAAAAAGTATCGGTTGATATGGTGCCTCCAGGTACCCGCGAGTCGTACGATTTCGACCAAGCTACCGACGCGCCGAGCCAGCACAAAGGCGGCGCTATCGAGAAGCCAGCCAACTCGCAAATGGAAGTAGAGCAGACGCTGGACCCCGCCCGTGGCCTGCCCGATAAGCCGCAAGCCGATGCCGCCAGTACGCCCGACGCGGCCGGCGGTGCAGGTAATAAAGTAGGCGAGGCCAACACTCCGGCCCCCACCGAGACCCAACACGACCTGAACAACAAGGAAGGCGTACAGAAGCAGAACTAAGCTTCGGCCCACGCCCCAGTTTGTTTGCTAGAGCGCCCCGGCGCAGCGCTGGCATGCCCGCCAGTGGCTGCGCCGGGGCGCCGGTGCGTGCTGGCTAACCCCTAAAGCGGCTCGGCTGCTTACTCCGCCTTATTGCCTTCTGCCTTATGGCACGATCCTACGCCGAATCGGCCGAGTGGTTCAGCACTTGGTTTGACTCGCCCTACTACCATTTGCTGTACCAGCACCGCAACCACGACGAAGCCCGTGAGTTTCTGGATAAGCTATTGGTGCACCTGCATCCTAAGCCGAAGGAGCGCCTGCTCGATTTGGCCTGCGGCAAGGGCCGCCATGCCATTTACCTAAATGAGCATGGCTACGACGTAACCGGCATCGACCTCTCGCCGCAGAGCATCGACCATGCCCGGCAGTTTGAGAACGAGCGGCTGCACTTCTTCGTGCACGATATGCGGGCGCCCTTGCCCGAGGGGCCCTTCGATTTTATCCTGAATCTGTTTACCAGCTTTGGGTACTTTGATGAGGAAGCCGAAAACGTGGTGGCGCTGCGCAACGCAGCCGATGCGCTGCAGTTCGGCGGCAAGCTCGTCATCGATTTTATGAACACCGAGCGCACTGTACGCGAGCTGGTTGCGCACGAGCAAAAACAGGTAGAGGGCACGCTGTTCCGCATCGACCGTCACCTCGACCGTGACTTTATCGTTAAGGACATCCGGTTTACCGATGCCGCGGGCCGGGAGCAGCACTTTCAGGAGCGCGTGCGGGCCCTTACCATCGACCGATTCAGGGAGTACTTCTACCTCGCGGGCCTGCGCCTAGGCGAGGTGTTGGGCGACTACGACCTGAACCCTTACATCGAGGCCGAGAGTCCTCGTATGATCTTCATTCTTAAAAAGTAACCGCGCCCCGCGCGCGGTGCTGCAGCTTCTCCGCCATGCTCGTAGCTCTTTTGCTGCTGTTCGGAACGGTGCTTGGCGCCGGCTGGCTTACGCGCTTTGTGCCCACCAGCCACACCATTTGGCTTCGTCCGTTGCTGGCGTTTAGCGGTGCTTACCTAGTTACGCTCACGCTTACGCACCTGCTGCCCGAGGCCATTGCCCTCGATGGCTCGGCGCACCGCGTGGGGTACTTTTTGCTAGCCGGCTTTTTTGGCCAGTTGGTGCTCGAGCTGTTTTCGCAGGGCGTGGAGCACGGCCACCAGCACGTACACGCCGAACATGCCCATGCCGGGGTACCGTGGCTGCTGCTTAGCTCGCTTACGCTACATGCTTTCTTGGAGGGCAGCATTTTGGTGCGCCAGCCGCACACCGAGGTGCCCGGTGGCTTTTATGCCGTGCTGGCTGGGGTGGCGCTGCACCACATACCAGCCGCTTTTGCCCTGATGGCGGTGCTGGTAACGCGCCTTGGCAGCTTTGGCCGGGCCTTACCCTGGCTGATGCTGTTTGCGGCCGCGGCGCCCCTAGGTGTGCTCTGGAGCCACTACAGCGGTTTGAACCCACAGGAGCAGGGCGGCTGGTACCCGGCATTGCTGGGCTTGGTGAGCGGCAATTTTCTGCACGTGTCTACTACCATTTTGTTCGAGGTCAGCCCCGAGCATAAGATTAACGTGCGCAAGCTGTTGGCTACGCTCCTAGGTGCGGCGCTGGCTTTACTAGCAAACAGCCACTAGGGTTAGTTAATGAGTTAGCGAGGGTAGGAGTCTAGGAGTTCTATTCCGACAACTCTTAAACTCGTGATTCACAAAATAGCAAGCTGAAAAAACGCCTTAACTAATCCACATCGGTAGAGGGGTGGCGGCGTACCCAAGCCTCGAGCTGGGTAGCACGAGCTGTTTGGCGGCGCAGCTCGTATTGCAGCTGCAACATGCGCTGGCGCATGTTTAAGATTAGATCAATGCCTTCGGGTGGGAGGTGCAGCTCGTGGTGCAGGCGCGCAATACGGGCCAAGTGCTCGGCCTCGTCTTCGATAAGCGGCTCGGCGGCAGGTTGCGGCTGCAGCCGCAGCCATCCTAGGTCGGCCAGTTCCTGCAGCGCCTCTTCGGGAAGGCCATAAGCAGTGGCGCAGTCGCGAAAGGAAAGGGTGATGTAGCGCATGGTCATGGTGATGGGCTGGATTAGGAAGGTTGGCTTACCTCTTCGCCGCGGAGCTGGGCCAATTGCTGAAACAGTTCACGCTCTTGTGCCGAGAGGTGCTGGGGCAATTGCACTTGCAGGCGCAGGTACAAGTCGCCATGCTGGCCCGCGTGGCCGTACACCGGAAAGCCCTTGCCCCGCAGGCGCAGGCGGGTGCCGTTGGCCGTTTCGGGCTTAATTTTCACTTTCACCGGGCCACCTAGGGTTTCCACCACCTGCTCGCCACCCAGGAGGGCTTTGTACAGACTTACGGGCACATCCATGGTCAGGTCGGGGCCGGTGCGTACGTAGCGTGCATCGGGCTGAATGCGGAAGGTGATAAGCAACGAGCCGCTGGGGCCGCCGTTGCGGCCGGGCGCTCCTTGGTCGCGCAGCCGAATGGTTTGGCCATCCTCCACGCCGGGCTTAATGTTGATGCGTAGTCTTCGCTCGCCCACCACCACGGTGCGCGGGCCGCCGTGGTATGCTTCGTCGAGGGTAAGCTCCATTTCGGCCTGCAAATCGTGGCCGGCGGCGGGGCGCGCAGCGCGGGCGTGGCCGTGGCCGCCCATGCCCCCGAAAAAGGAGCTGAAGAAGTCGGAAAAGTCGCCGGCATCGGCAAAATCGTGGGCACCACCGAAGCCGCCAAACCCACCGCCCTGGTTGGCATACTGCGACCAATCGAAGCCACCTTGCCCGCCAAAGCCGCCGCGGCCGCCCGCTTGCTGATAGCGCTGCCAGTCGGCGCCCAACTGGTCGTACTTCCGGCGTTTGTCGTCGTCGCTGAGTACTTCGTTGGCCTCGTTCACCTCCTTAAACTTGCGCTCCGCCTCGGCGTCGTTGGGGTTTACATCGGGGTGGTACTGGCGCGCGAGCTTGCGGTAGGCCTTCTTGATCTGGTCTTTGGTAGCGTTTTTCTCAACGCCCAAAATCTTGTAGTAGTCTTTGTATTCCATGGCCGGCAGGGCTGCGCGTGGGCTAGGTGCTTATCGGCTGCCAAAGACGCGAGCAGCCGCCAGAGTTCATAATTCGAGGGCAGTTGGGTTTAGGTTGCTTTTTTCGAAGGGCTAGGTGCAACCAAGCTGGCGCGTTTATTGCCTCTGGTTACCACCACGTTCTGGGCGAGGCATTGCGCAAGCGGTAGTAGCATGGTAACGTGCCAGTAGTTAACTTCAATGCTCTCTCTGCATTCCTACCCACACATGAAAATTCTCTTCTCGCTCCTGACCCTAGGTGCCTTGGCCCTCACGCTGTCGGCACAGGCTCAAACCCGGCCGGCGCCGCGCAAAGCGGCTACCCCCGCGCCACGACCCGTAATGAAGAACGCCGGCGTTAAAGACGGCGTAACCATGCAGCAAGGCAAGGTAATGGTGACCGAGCACGGCCACACGGTCGAGCTGACCGCCCCTAACATTAAGGATTTCCCAAACGGTACCAAAGTACAGGCCGATGGCGTAGTAGTAATGGCCGATGGCAACACCTCGCAGCTGCAAGAAGGCGATTACATGTCGCTGAGCGGCCGCATTACCACAGCCCGCATGAAGGCCGAACAGGACAGCCTGATGCAAGCCGTAAAAGCAGGTCAATCCGGTAAAGCCAAGGTTAAATCAAAGCGCAAAGGCTAAACCGTATTTGCACTCCGCCCATGCACAAGAGCCCGCAGTTGCTGCTGCGGGCTCTTGTGCGTTTTCGTACCTAGGGTAGAACTTAGGAAAAGGTGTAGTCGGCCAGGATGTCGCGGGCTTCGGCATCGTCGCGCGCTTCTACCACCTCGTCAATCACAAACTGAACTTCCTGCTCCGTCCAGCCTTGTTGTTCGGCGGCTTTGATGAATTGGCTGAGAACCACAAACCGCTCGGCAGTGGCGGGCGGCACAGTCCATTTTACTTTTTTACGGATGCGCATGAGGTTGAAGGAGAAAGTAGATAGCTAACGGGCAGCGCTGGCTTGGCGCACCACGCGCACTTGCACCGGCGCCACGCCTGCCTTATCAACCCCAATTTTACGGGCGGCTTTCTTCGAAAGATCAATTACGCGGCCTTTTACGTGCGGGCCGCGGTCGTTGATGGTCACTTTTACCGAGCGGCCGTTTTGCTGATTTGTAACGCGCACCACTGTGCCAAAAGGCAAGGTTTTGTGCGCCGCTGTGCGCTTGCCCGGCCGGTAAGGCACGCCGCTAGCCGTTTTGCGGCCATCGAATTTATCGGCGTAGTACGAGGCTTTGCCGGTTTCGGTGTAGGCCTTGCTGCCCGCACAGCCCACCAACAGGCTGGCACCTAGGGCCAAGGAGAAAAACAATCGGGAGTAAGCAGATACCATAAGCAACGAACACAAGCTCAACCGAAGCCTAAAATAGACCCGTATGGCGGATTGTTGCTAACCGACGAGCCAAAACCCTGCCGGAAGCTCGGTTGCCTCGGTGCCACAGGGGGCACTAGTTGGCCTGGCCGGCCGGAGAACCCGCCGCATCCGGAATGCGCATCGAAAGCAGCTGCTCATAACTGCCCTGGTACACGTTGAAGTCGACAGCACCGCGAATACCCGGAATGTAGGCCTCGTCGGAGTGCTGCCAGATAATCCATTTATCGCGGGGCAGGCTGGGGCGTTCCACTTCGTAGTGGGCCAGCCACAGCGGGTATTTATCGAAGTGGCCGGCTAGGTAACGCTTGTAGAAGCTGTAGTTGGAGTATAGGATAGGCCGCACGCCGTAGTGCCGCTCCACCAGGCGCAGCCAAGTAGCTACGTTGCGGCGCATCACGGCCACGTCATGAAACTCGGGGTGCTCCACATCGAGCACGGGCGGCAGGTCGCCGGTACCTAGGGGCACGGTGCGCACAAATAGGTTGGCCTGGTCGGTACCGTCGTAATTGGGCTGAAAGTAGTGGTAAGCGCCGCGCACGATGCCCGCCTGCTTGGCCGCGCCCCAGTTCCGCTGAAAACGCCGGTCGCGCAGGCTCACGCCCTCGGTAGCTTTGATGAAGGCGAAGCGCACGTTGTGGCGCGATACTTCGTCCCAATCGATGCGGCCCTGGTACGACGACACGTCGATGCCGTGGACCGAGTAGCCCGAAAGCAGCGGGGTTTTTTCGCGGCCCGTAAGCTGCTCCGCCGTGAAGGTGGCCCAGGCCCGGCGGGCGTAGCGGTGGATCTGGCGGCGGTAGTGCCAGTAAAAAGCACCCGTGCCCAGCAGCACCACTACCAGCGTCCAGAGCGCAGCCGGCAGCCACGAGCGGCGCTTCGGGGCCGGGCGGGGCCGGGGCGAAACGGGCACAGAACGTCGGGTACTTGGCATGAGGTAAACGGTGCTAAGAGCGAAGATAACGCCAACACGGGCGTAACTCGTGCCCAGCAGCGGCAGCAAATGGCTTGGAGGTGCAATCATCGGCGGCTGCTATCTTGGCGGTATGGCTACCGACGTACAACCCAATTCTGATGGCTCCAAAGCATTTCTTGCTGGTTTAGCGGGCTTTGTGGCCTTCGAGGTACTTGCGTATTTCCTGCTTAGCTGGGTTGTATCGGGCCTGGGCGAAAGCAACCAGTTTCAGCCCGAAAACACCATTGTGCGCAATTGGGTGAAAACAACCGCCTTTTTGTTGCTGCACCTGGCCCTGATGATTGCAGCCCTGTTGGTGCTCAGCAACATGCTGCCGCGTCAATACCGCGGGCAAATCATGCGTTGGTTCTTGCTTTCGCTTGTAACCATGTTCTTTCTGCTCTGGCCGTTGTTTGGGTAGGGCGGTAGTGGTTGTTCGTTTCGCGTTGTCAGTCGACTTTATCTGAGCGTCATGGCGAGCTTGGTGAGGCATCTTGCGTGCTGACAGCAACCAGTGGCTGTCGTCCTAAGCTAAGCGTAAACCAAAACTTCGGCTGTTAAACCCCAAGCTTCTAAACACAAAAAAGCCACTGCTGGGCTGCAGTGGCTGTGAAACCATGGGTGTCGGTCGGTCCCGACGTTATGTAGAGCAATGAAGAGCTAAAGGCACCGGCGCTCATGGGCGCGAGCTTAGCGGCGCTTGATGTTGATTTCGCGGCTGCGGTCGGCAGGGTCCTCGTACGGAATGCGCACGCGCAACTCACCGTCTTGATGCACGGCATCGATGCGGGTAACATCAAGTGTTTCGGGCAGGTCGAACGTCTGCACGAACAACGGCGCCGCTAGCTTGTCTTCGGGCGAGTGGCGGTACTCAGCAAAAACGCTCAAGGTATTGTTGTTGAGCACCACGTGGAACGTCTCGGGTTGTACGCTTGGAGCCGACACCCGGATGACCACGCCCTGCTCGCGCTTATGCACTTTAACCTGCGCCTGCGCTACCCCACCACCTAGGGTGTTCAGCAAGTCGAGCTGGGGAGCGATGTTGTGCAGGAATTGTTGGCTTATGAGCTTCATGATGTAAGTCGTCCTTCTGTTTGTCAGAGGGTTATAGGCAAACTATGTACCAACTCTAAATGTAGGCGTGCCGAATAGTTGGCTTGCCACATTGGCCGGATTTGGCAGTTTACCTGTGCCAAACGCGCGCCAGCTTGGCAGCCAAAACCCTAGGTGTGCGTATAGGCTAATGCCCACCTAACAAACTCCTGCCTATGCTGCCCCTCCACGATTTTGCTACCACCCGCACGGCCCGGTATGCTTTGCTCGGCGAGCCCGGACCGGGTATCCGCAGCGTGTGGTTTTGCTTGCACGATGCCGATCAATCCGTAGCCGATCTGGCCGCGCAGCTAACGCCTATCGATACGGCCGAGCGGTTGCTGGTCTTGCCCGAGGGGTTATCGCGCTACACCGTGCCGGGCAACAGCATGGCCGAGGTACCGCACATAGCGGCTGCGTGGCTAGCGCCCGGTAGCGGTGACTTACTGCCCGACCTCACTGACCTCACCGCCTACCTCGACGCCCTGGCCGAGCACATCCTGGCGCAGTGCCCGCCCGATGTCAGCTGCACTGTGCTGGGCTACGGCCAAGGCGCCGCTGCCGCCTGCCGTTGGCTTAGCGGCAACCGCCTCAACTACGAGCGGCTGATTTTGTACGCCGGAGTATTTCCGCCCGATTTCGACCGCCGCGCCACGCTGGTTAGCCTGCCCGAGCGGCCCGTAACCGTGGTAGCCACTACCGTGGATACCTACACCCCTGAAGCCGCCGGCGACGGCCTCGTGCAGGACTTACTTGATGTGGGCCTGCCGGCCACATTGCGCCTGGTTACACCCGGCCCCATTACCCTGGCCGCCCTAGGTCCGGCGGCCGATGGGCAATCGGTAGAGCATAACCCCACACCTAGTCCTGTTACCTAGCAAACAAAAGGCACTTCCTCCAGCGGAGAAAGCGCCTTTTTGCATTCACAAACTAGCAATAATCAGGAGCCTACGCCCGAGCCGCGCATGGTGCCGGCTCCGTCGTCGGGGTGGCCGTCGCCGTAGCTGTCCGAGGCCGAGCTGGCGTTGGTCCAGGAGCCGCCAGCATTGGTTTGGCCGCCCATTGTGGTGTTTGGTTGCGAGCTGCCGCTAGCGGGTGTGCTAGCCGAGGCCGTGGCACCTTGGTACGAACGAGCGGCCTGCTCTTGCTGTATGCCCTGGTCGGTGTGCTGATGGCCGTTGCCTACTTCTCCTCCTCCCGAAACATCAACCGCCTGCTGGCCCATGCGGGCCGATACCTGGCCGGTTTGGAGGTTGTTTTGTTGCTGCTGGCCGCCCCGAATCTGTACTTGGTGCCGCATGGTTTTCTGCTGATCCTTAGGCACGGTAATGCGCAGCACGCCATCTTCGAAAGTAGCCTCAATGCCCTGGCCATTAGCTACGTCGGGTAACTGGAAGGAACGCTGAAACGAGCCGTATTGGCTTTCCATCATGTGGTAACGACGGTCGTTACGCTCGTTTTGCAGGCGCCGCTCGCCCGAGATGGACAGCCGGCCTTGCTGAAACTCCACCTTGATGTCTTCGCGCTTCATGCCCGGCAACGAAGCCTCTATTTCGTAGCTCCGCTCGGTTTCGTACGCATCCACGTGCGGCATAAAAGCATTCATGCGGCCGCGCGTGTTCAACGAATCGTTGAAGAAACGATCCAGCATCGACGAGAAGCTCTGCGGTATCATGTCGCCGAATGACTCGGAATAACGTTGAATAGCCATGGTACTTAGCGTTTTAAGTTGGGAAGAAGACAACATCGGAACTCCGGTGCGGCACTGCTCGAAAGCTTGATTACCACCGGAGTAGCTGTTTTGTTTCTGAGCAAAGTGCTTTCCAAACAAAAAATAATGCCATGGTGTCAGCTTGTATGTACAAGCTGACTGTGGCTATTCTGTCGCAGCGTCAGGCTGGGTTAAGCTGGCAGCTGAAAATACGGGTTCTCGATGATTCCGAAGAGGTTACCAAAAGGATCTTGCACGGTGCCGAGTAAAACGCCGTCTCCTACATCGCGTATGGGTTCGTGCTGGTGGGCACCTAGCTCGAGCAGGCGCTGGTAGGCCTGCTGGGCATCGGCCACTCCCCAGTAAGCGGTAGGGCCGCACTGGCCTGCTACGGGGCCATCGGGGTCAAGGCCCAGCTCGTAGCCGCCCACGTTGTAGCCCACGTAAAACGGCTCGTCGAAATACGGCTCTTGCCCCAATACTTGGCTGTACCATTGCTTGGCGCGGGCCAAGTCGCCCACGGGGTACACCACCGTGCGTAATCCTTGAATCATAAGAAAATAGTGCGGTTAGGCAGCCGACTACGGCTGCCGCACCAAAGTAATAGCGTAGGCTAATGCTTGGCGTACCAGAGCCGATTACTTTTGCTCTTTGCCTCCGCCGGCAGCCGCCAACCGGGTTTACTACCTAGGGCTCGGGCTTGGCCAAGGCACATTGCTTAGTTGTAGCCGCACCCCGCAACCATGGCCGATAAACGTAAAGCCGCATTGGGCTTCATTTTCGTTACGCTGCTCATCGATGTAATCGGTTTTGGCATCATCATTCCGGTTCTGCCCGATCTGATTCGGCAGCTCACGGGCGGCAGCATCAGCGAGGCGGCCCAGTACGGCGGCTGGCTGGTGTTTGCGTTTGCCGTCATGCAGTTCTTGTTTTCGCCGGTGCTGGGCAACCTGTCCGACCGGTACGGGCGCCGGCCAGTGCTGCTGATTTCGCTGTTCGGCTTCGGGCTCGATTATATATTGCTGGCGTTTGCGCCCACCATGGCCTGGCTGTTCGTGGGCCGATTAATTGCGGGCATTACGGGTGCCAGCATGACTACCGCCACCGCCTACATTGCCGACGTAAGTCCGCCCGAGGATCGGGCGCAGAACTTCGGCATGGTGGGTGCGGCGTTTGGCCTGGGCTTTATCATCGGGCCGGTGATTGGGGGCGTGTTGGGCGAGCTGGGCCCACGCGTGCCCTTTCTGGCCGCGGCGGGGCTTACTTTCCTTAACTGGCTCTACGGCTACCTGGTGTTGCCCGAGTCGCTGAAGCCAGAGAACCGCCGGCCTTTTGAGCTGCGGCGGGCCAACCCCATCGGCTCGCTGCGGCAGCTGCAACGCTACCCGGTGGTGCTGGGGCTGGTTGGCTCGCTGGTATTCATATACATCGCGGCCCATGCCACGCAAAGCACCTGGTCGTACTATACCATGGAGAAGTTTGGCTGGAACAAGGCTTGGGTGGGCTACTCCCTGGGTGTTGTGGGGCTGATGGTGGCGTTGGTGCAGGGCGTACTCATACGCTACATCAACCCGCGCCTAGGCGCGGCACGCTCCATTTACCTAGGTATGGCGTTGTACGCCGTGGGGTTTGCCTTGTTTGCATTTGCCACCGAGGGCTGGATGATGTTCGCGTTTCTGGTGCCTTACTGCCTAGGTGGCATTGCCGGGCCGGCGCTGCAGGGGCTCATTTCGTCGCAGGTGCCTGCCAACGAGCAAGGCGAGCTGCAGGGTGGGCTTACCAGCTTGGTAAGCGTTACCTCCATCATAGGTCCGCCCCTGATGACTAACTTGTTTGCCTACTTCACCGGGCCGAAAGCGCCGGTTTACTTTCCCGGAGCACCATTCCTGACGGGCGCGGTGCTCACGGTTATCAGCGTGTTGCTGGCCCGGCGCTCGTTGCGCAAAAACTTGCACCAAGCGGTGCCCACTGCCCCGGAGCAGGTGCTTGCCGAGTAGAACTGCAGCGCCGCTCCTTTTGCTGCTTATTTCTTTCCCGAACTGCCATCCGCATGCTGCACATTCGCCGCGCCACCCCTGCCGATTTGCCTGCTATCCTGAATGTTGTGCGCCGCGTGGTGCCGCTAATGCAAGCCGCGGGCAATTACCAGTGGGAGGCCGATTACCCCAACGAAGCCGTATTCCAAGCCGACATCGAGCGGGAGCAGCT
Organism: Solirubrum puertoriconensis; assembly: GCF_001483135.1. GTDB lineage: Bacteria > Bacteroidota > Bacteroidia > Cytophagales > Hymenobacteraceae > Solirubrum > Solirubrum puertoriconensis. The sequence goes on along the minus strand of NZ_LNAL01000008.1, from coordinate 67,529 downwards.
GTGGGTGGCCGAGCTAGCGGGCCAAGTAGTGGGCGTGGCAGCCCTAACCACCGACCAAGACTCCGAGTATGCCCAAGCCGATTGGGATGCTGCCGAACAAGCAGTGGTTACCCACCGCTTGGCCGTCGACCCCGAAGTGCAGGGCAAAGGCATTGCGGCTGCCTTGCTGCAACAAGCCGAGGTGCTGGCCGCCGAGTGGGGGCTGCGCAGCCTGCGCGTGGATACGAACTCGGAGAATAAAGCCACGCAGCAGCTCTTTCCAAAGCTGGGCTACCGCTTTGCCGGCGAAATTACGTTGGCCTTTCGGCCGGGACTGCGCTTCTACTGCTACGAAAAGCGCCTAGGTGCCCCAGCACACTAGACTACCTCGAAGGCCAGATCGAGGCAGATGGTCTCGATGGCCTCTTCGCCGGTATTGGCAATGAGGTAAAGACAATCGTCGCAGCCACCGCCGTATACGCGGCCTTGGCTATCCATCAGCAACACCAAATCCTCGGCGTAGGCTTGCCCGATAATTGTAAAGCCACCCGAGCCCAAGCGCTTCATGCAGTCGGCTAGTACGTTGGCGCTGGTTTGGCTAGCTAGTGCTTGTGGCACGTTGAAATGCAGCGTGGAAACGCTGCCGTCGCTGCGCAAAAAACGCAGGAGTAAGCCGCCAAATTCGCTCAGGAACCGGTGCGCAGCCTCCTGCCAAGGATACTTGCTTGCGCGAATGGCTGCGGCATAACGGTTGGTGTCCACATTTCTCCCTTCGTACCAACCTGCCTCTTGCAGCAGATGTAGGACTTCATCCGAAAAGCTGATCATTCTTTCTCTGCGGCTCCTTGAGATATAGCTAGATAGCTAAGTTAGCAGAAGAATTTATTCCGCAACTAATGCGGCCATTTCAATGCACCATCAGCTGAAAAAAACAGATGTGCCGACCGACCCGCGGGGCTAAGTTTAGCTCGAAGTGCCGAACCACTTGAACAGGCCTCGGCTCATTTCGCGTAGCCGAATCCAGTACGAAGCCGATTGTGGCTCGATGGCTGGTGAAACTGGCATCGGCTGATCGGTTTGCGCGCGCTCCGAGCTGGTTGCCGGCATTACGCTGGGTACCGTACGCGTAGCCGGGGTGCTTCGCTTGTTTCGCGTTTTGGCGACGCGGGCCACTGCCGCCTTGCTGGCCTTGCTCTTGGCTACCACCGGCGCTGCCGGCGTGGTGAACTCGAGCACGGGGCTGCCTTCCAGTGCGTACACTGGGTGTTGTCCCGTCGCCTCGCTCTGGTTGTACTCAACGAGGCGGGCGTAATACGTTTTGCCGGGCTGCAAAGCGCGCACCGTTACCAGGCTGTCGGCGCCCGCAGCCACTACCGAGCCGCTGCCCAGTATGGCCCCCCGGCCAAACGAAACATCGGCTACGTAGTTGGTGCCGTCCTGCGGCATTTCCTTTACAGGTCCTTTTTCTTGCAGCACCAGCAGGCGGCCGTTGCCATTGCCGTTGTGCCAGGTAAAGCGGGCACTGGTAGGGCTTAGGTTGGCTAAGCGCAGGTTGCTGGCGTTTCGCTCCGGCGGAAATAGATCGTATGCGGGCCAGGTGTTGGTGCTGTTGATGCACTCCCAGCCCAGCTCCTCTAGGTCGTTCCAGAAGCGGTTGGTAGTGGAGCGGGCGTTTAGCAGAATGGCCCAGGTGTAGCCCGAGGCAGTACGAACCACGCAGCTGGCAGTGCCATCGAGCGAGCCGGTGTGCCACCACGTGGTGCGGTCCTTGTTCACGAGCCAGCCCTTGGCGTAGCGGTGGTTCGGCTCGTGCGAGGTTATCATGGTATCGATGGTGGCAGGCAGCAACAGGTCGGGGCGCGTGGGCGAGCCATCAACGGCCAGCATCAGGCGTACCAAGTCGCGGGCCGAGAACAGCCAGCCGCCGTGGGCGTTCATGGCTTCCAGGTTCCAGCCGCCGTAGGGGTACAGCACGCGCTTGCCCGTGCCGTAGCACGACTCTTTGTAATCCTTGCTGAAGTACTCGGCTTCGCGCTCCAGCTTATCGGCCAGCAGGTTGTGGCCTAGGTGGGCTTCGCGCACGCCGCTGGGCTCCAGGATATTCCGGCGCACCCAAGCTTCGTAGGGTTGCCCCGTTACGCGCTCGATAATCTTGCCCAATACGATGTAGCCGATGTTGGAATAGGCAAAGCGGCTGCCGGGCGTAAAGTTGAGGCCCTTGCCCAGCAGGTAGCGCACCAGCGTAGAATCAGGTACGGGGTTGGGCACCTGCATTACGGCGGCTACGTGCAGCGGAAAATCGATGGGGTCGGAGCTGCTGAAGCCATCCACGCCGGCGTTGCGGTTCCAGCCGGCGGTGTGCTCGAGCAGCTGCTGCACCGTGATGTCGTAGATGCGTTCATCTTCGATTACACCGGTGTAGTAAGGGGTGTTGAGGTAGCCATCGGGGCCGAAAGCCTTGCGCGTGAGCTGCACCTGGCCATCTTCTGCCAGCTTCATGATTGCCACCGCCGTAACCGGCTTCGATACGCTGGCTACCCGCAGCAGGTGCGAAGGTTGCATTGATTCGGTGCGCTCTAAGTTGGCATGGCCAAACCCGCGGGAGTACACTAGCTTGCCTTGGCGGCTGATAGCCACCGTGGCGCCTGGTATTTTCCAACGTTGCATAAACCGTTGTACCGCCGCGTCGCACTGCGCCAACTCCGGATCAGAAACCCCCGTTTGCGCCACCGCCGCCAGCGACCAAAGCCCTAGCAGCACCGTAAGCCACTTCTTCACTAACCCCGCTTAATGTATAAGTTGTACAAACTCGTTGGCGGCTCCTCATCAAGGCTTCGAACCGTTTAGCAAGTTTATTATATAATTCCGGGATTGTGGTAATAGGTTAGGAGGATAAAATTGTATGTTTTAAAGCATCTGTTCCCATCTATATAATATTGGATTCCATATAGTTGAGCTTGCTTTGCGATGAAGTAGGCTGGCTGCGTAGGTCAGCTAGCAACGGTTGCCTTATTATTAGGTGCTGCCAAGGCTGCATTGCCTTGGCAGCACCTAGGGTCCTAGCCCCGCCAGCGGCCGAACTTACCCGCTTGGTAATCGTGATAAGCCTGCTCAATCTCCTGCGGCGAGTTCATCACGAAGGGTCCGTACGACACAATAGGCTCGTTGAAGGGCTTGGCGTGGCCCAGTAGTACCACCGCGTCGGCAAGCGCCTCAAGTTGAAGCTCGTCGCCGTCGTGGTTGAACTCCGTAAGGCGCAGGGCCTCGGTCTCTTGCCCATTCACGCGTAGCTTGCCGCGTACGGTATAGAAGAAAATGGTGTGTTCGGCCGGAATGCTGAGGTGCAGCTTAGCACCGGCGCGTAACTCGGCCCAAGCCAGGGCAACAGGCGCCAGCGGCTGCACGGCGCCGGTGGTGCCCGCCCACTCGCCCGATACGGCGTGCAGCGTTACGCGGCCTTCGTCGAGCGACGCCTGCGGAATATCGGGAGCTTGCAGGCCAATGTAGCGCGGGGCCGTCATTTTGTGCTTAGCGGGCAGGTTAACCCACAGCTGCAGAATCTCGAGCGGGCCGCCTTGCCGCTTGAACTCCGCCGACGATACCTCGGCGTGGATAAGCCCCGAGCCGGCCGTCATCCACTGAATACCGCCCGCATTAATCACGCTTTCGTGCCCGCCGGTATCCTTGTGCATGATGTCGCCCTCCAGAATAAACGTTACCGTTTCGAAGCCGCGGTGCGGGTGCGGGCCAAAAGGCAAGCCGCGGTTGTTGGGTTGGTAGGTTTGCGGCCCGTGGTGATTCAGAAACAGAAACGGATCGAGATGCTCGACGGACTGCGTGGGCAGCGCCCGGTAGGTTATCAGATCATCGATGGGGGCGCTAAGCGCGCGGTGCTGTTGCTTGATGGTGCGCATGGTTTATGCAAAGTAGGAGTGATGGCTGCCTGGGGCAGCTTGCCGCTGAGAAGCAACAAAGGCGTATTACAATTAATGGGCTGTGCGGGTTTTCGTGCAGTTGGCGAGTAGCAGCTTATTGTCGAGCTGCTGCCTACATTTGCGGTGCCACCCGCCCCTTTTCTTCAAGTATGACTTCGTACGTTACGCGTGGTTTTCTCGACCTCGCTTACCGCCCCGATCTGCACATTGTGGTGGGCCGCTGGTTGCGGCAGATAAACTTAGAAGAACTCAAGCAGGGCTACCTCGATATGCTCGAGTTGGCTGCTGCCCACCAGTGCCCATACTGGCTGCTCGATGCCCGTCGGCGCGTCGATACCGACAAGGATGCGACCGGCTGGATGCTGAGCTACTTTGCTCCGCAACTACCGCTGCGCCTAGGTGGCCAACGCTCTTACCTGGCGTACCTGGTGGCTCCTACGCACCTGCGCGACGTGGCTTCTGATGCGAACTTTCCGCCGGTCAGCTACTTTCAGGACAAGCCCTATATGTCGAGCCGCTTTACCGACGAGGCCCAGGCCGTAGAGTGGCTGCTTAGTTGCCAGCAGGCGCCGGCAACTAAGCATACCTAGGGTGCGAGGCTGCGGGCTGCACAACCATTCGGTGTAAGCGGCTGTTTATGCTGCTTGTATCCGATTTTTTACGGTTTGTATGACAGCAGCCTTGTTTTCGCCGCTCACGCTGCGCGGCGTTACCCTGAAAAATAGAATTGCCGTGTCGCCGATGTGCCAATACAGCAGCACCGACGGCTTTAGCAACGATTGGCACTTGGTGCATCTCGGCAGCCGGGCCGTAGGCGGTGCGGCCCTCATCATCCTAGAGGCCACGGCCGTATCGCCCGAAGGCCGCATCACCCCCGATGATTTGGGCATCTGGAAAGATGAGCATATTGCCGGTCTGCAGCGCCTCACCGCGTTCATGGAGGCCCACGGCGCCGTGCCCGGTATTCAGCTGGCCCACGCCGGGCGCAAAGCCAGCCACAGCAGCCCCTGGAAAGGCGGCACGGTAGTACCCGAAAGCCAAGGAGGCTGGCCCACGGTGGCGCCGAGCGCCCTGCCCTTCAGCCCCGAAGAGCCCGCCCCCGTGGAGCTCGACTTAGCCGGTATTGAAAAGGTAAAAGCCGATTTTCGGGCCGCCACATGGCGGGCCTTGGATGCTGGCTTCAGAGTGATTGAGTTGCACGCTGCGCACGGCTACTTGTTCCACGAGTTCTTGTCACCGCTCAGTAACCAGCGCACCGACGCTTACGGCGGCTCGTTCGAAAACCGCATTCGGCTGCTGGTAGAGGTAGTAGAAAGCACACGCGAGCTGCTGCCCGCCGATTACCCGCTGGTGGTACGCATTTCGGCTACCGACTGGACCGAAGGCGGTTGGTCGGACGACGACTCGGTGGCCCTGGCTCAGGTGCTCAAAACCAAAGGTGTCGACCTGGTCGACTGCTCTACGGGCGGCAACGTGCCCGCGGCTGCTATTCCCGTCGGCCCGAATTACCAGGTGCCGTTCGCCGAGCGCATCCGCCGCGAGGCCGGCATTGCCACCGGTGCCGTTGGCCTGATTACTACTGCCGCCGATGCCGAGCAGATTGTAGCCAGCGGCCAAGCCGATTTGGTGCTGCTAGGTCGCGAGCTACTGCGCGACCCGTACTTTCCGCTGCATGCCGCCGAGAAGCTAGGCGCCGAGGTGGAGTGGCCTAACCAGTACGTGCGCGCCAAGCCACGCCGGCGGTAGCGCGAACTTTAATTCGCGTTCTTCAGATAGGAAAATCTAAACGGCCCAAGGCAGACGCCTTGGGCCGTTTAGATTCTTTATAACGCTGTTGTTCTGGCAAACGCGGACTGAAGTCCGCGCTACAGCGCGCTAGTACCGTTCAATATCAAACGCATTCAGGATTTGCAGCATCATGTCGGCGGCTGCGGGGCTGCGTTTGTAACGGGCCTCAAACTCGGGCGCGGTTTGCAGCTTGCCTAGGTATTGCACAAAGGCACTGGCCTGCAGGTGCTGCACGGCGGTGCGCAATTCCTCTTTGCGTAAGCTGCGCAGCCACTGAGCGTAGGCGGGCGTAATGCGTTGGGCTTTGGCGCGTTGGCAAAGGGCGGTGCATTCGCGCTGCAACGGAGCCTCGGCCGTCGCGGTAGCGGGCTGGGCCATGAGGCGCTTCATCAAATTGGCTGCGGCATCGGCTAGGGTTAGAAACTCTTGTTCGGGGCCGCTGCTGGCTGTTGGGGCTGTGGTGCTAGGTGCTTGTGCCTGCGCAGCCGGCGCGGCACCTAGGGTAAGCAATAGAGCGAAGGAGATAAACAGAAGCTTGCGCACAACGTCAACAAAGGGCAGGTGAAGGCCGCAAGTTACGCACTAGCCACGGGGCCTTAAGTGCGGCGGGCGCAAGCGTACCCAAATAACGCCGGCAAGTAGCCCATGCAGCCTAACTTAGGCAGCCGAAGTCTTTGCCTCGCCTTGCGAGGCGCTTTCCTTACCTGCATTGTTCCACATGAAACATCAACTAGCCCTTACGCGGGTAGCTGCTGCGGCCTCGGTACTTGCCTTGGCCGGTTGCGCTGCCAGCAATACGGCCAGCACCACCGCTGCTAGCGCCACCAACTCCGCCGCCACGGCCGCTGCTTCGGTGAGCACCGAACCCGAAATCAAAGGTCGCAGCATCAACCCCGCCGATATCGACAAATCGGTGTCGCCGTGCGAGGACTTCTTTCAGTACTCGGGCGGCGTGTGGCTGAAGAACAACCCCATTCCGTCGTACGCCTCAAGCTGGGGCCCGCGCAACCTGTTGCAAGACCGCAACCAGGCCCTGATGCGGCAGATCTTGGAGGAAGCGGCGGGCAACAAGGGGGCGCAAAAGGGCACGAACCTGCAGAAGGTGGGCGACTTCTACGCCTCGGCCATGGACACCGCGGCCATCGAGGCGGCGGGCCTGAAGTACCTGCAGCCCGAACTCGCCCGCGTCGCCGCCATCAAGGACTTGAAAGCGTTGCAATCGGCTATGGCCCGGCAGAAGATGTTGCAGGTGGGCAGCTACTTCCGCGCCGGCGTCGAAATTGACGACAAGAACTCGACGCAGTACATCGTGGGCATGAACCAGGGCGGCCTCACGTTGCCCGACCGCGACTACTACCTCAAGGACGATGCGCGCTCCAAGAGCATCCGGGAGGCGTACCGCACCTACTTGCGTAACATATTTAAGCTGCTCGGCGACAACGAAGCCACGGCCGCCCAGAACGCCACCGCGGTAGAGCGCATCGAAACGCGCCTGGCCAAAGCCTCGCGTACCCGCGTGGAGCTGCGCAACCCCGAGGCCAACTACAACAAAATGACGGTGGCCGCTGCCGCCAAGCGCTACCCCAGCCTCGATTTGCCGCGCCTGCTTGCCGAGCTGCAGCTGAGCGCCGCCAAAGAGGTAAACGTAGGCCAGCCGGCTTTCTTTGATGAGCTAAACGCCAGGCTCAAGGCCGAGCCCCTAGGTGACCAGAAAACTTATTTGCGCTGGCACCTGGTGCGCTCGGTAGCCGGCGCGCTGCCCAAAGCCTACGTCGACGAGACGTTCCGCTTTTCGCAGGTGCTGGGTGGGGCCAAAACCCAAACGGTGCGCTGGAAGCGCATGCTGGCCTCGACGGATGCCACCCTGGGCGAGGCTTTTGGCGAGCTGTACGTAGCCAAGGCCTTCTCGCCGCAGGCCAAAGCCAAAGCGCTGGAGATGGTAAACAACATCAAAGCGTCGATGGCCGACCACATTCGCTCGAACACTTGGATGAGCGAACCAACCAAGCAGGAAGCCCTGAAAAAGCTGAACGCGCTGCGCGTGAAAATTGGCTACCCCGACGTGTGGAAGGACTACTCGGCCCTCAGCATCTCGCGCGAGTCGTACCTGAAGAACGTGCTGGCCGCCCGCGCGTGGGAGTACCGCGACAATGCCCAGAAGCTCGGCAAGCCCATCGACCGCAACGAGTGGGGCATGACGCCGCCTACGGTAAACGCCTACTACAATCCGCCCATGAACGAGATTGTATTTCCGGCTGGGTACCTGCAACCGCCCTTCTTCGACCCCGAAGCCGATGACGCCGTGAATTACGGCGCTATTGGGGGCGTAATCGGCCACGAAATCACCCACGGCTTCGACGATCAAGGCCGGCAGTACGATTCGCAAGGCAACCTGCGCGACTGGTGGACCAAGGAAGACGCCGCTGAGTTTACCAAGCGCGCCGCAGTGGTGGGCACGCAGTACTCCGCTTTTCAGCCCCTCGACTCAGTATTCGTAAACGGCAAACTGACCATGGGCGAAAACCTGGCCGACTTTGCTGGCCTGACGGTGGTGTATGGCGCCCTGCAGAAGCAGCTGCAGCAGAAATACGGTAGCAACCCGCGCCCCAAAATCGACGGCTTTACGCCCGAGCAGCGTTTCTTCCTGGCCTGGGCGCAGCTGCGCCGCACCAACATTCGGCCCGAAGCCCTGCGTCAGCAAATCCTCACCGATCCGCACTCGCCGGGGCAGTACCGCACCATCGGGCCGCTGATGAACATGCCGCAGTTCTACGAGGCTTTTGGCTGCCAAGAAGGCCAGAAGATGGTACGCGCCCAAGCCGACCGGGCCAAAATTTGGTAAGCCATTGGCTTGTTGATAAAAACGCAAAAAAAGCAGCTTGATAGTACCAAGCTGCTTTTTTAGTGCCGAGCTTGTTGCCAAGCTGTGCTACAAAACCCGGCATTAATACCGAACTTAGAAGCGCGGGGCTTTACCCCATCGGAAGCTCCGCGCTTTTCCCCGTTCGTTCACTGTTGTCATTACCATCCCACGCATGACACACAATAAGTACCTGCTGCTGGCTGCCGGCGCGCTGGCCAGCTTCCTAGGTGGTTGCGCCTCCTCGAGCAGCACCACGCAAACGGCGGCTGCCGCTGCCCCCACTGCGGCTACGGCCACCGCTACTACCACCGAGCAGCCCAGCGTACCCGGCGTAGGCCTCGATGTTGCAACCATCGACAAATCAGTATCGCCTTGCGACAACTTCTTCCAGTACGCCTCGGGCACTTGGCTGAAGAACACGCCCATTCCGGCCGCCGAAACCTCGTGGGGTTCCTGGAACACGCTCATCGATAAGAACCAGGCCCTGATGCGGCAGATCTTGGAGGAAGCCGCGGCGAACAAGAGCGCCGCAAAGGGCACGAACCTGCAGAAGGTGGGCGACTTCTACGCCTCGGCCATGGACACCGCGGCCATCGAAGCGGCGGGCCTGAAGTACCTGCAGCCCGAACTCGCCCGCGTCGCCGCCATCAAGGACTTGAAGGGCCTACAAACCTCGTTGGCGCGCCAGCAAATGCTGCAAACGCGCTCGGTGTTTGGCCTAGGTGTAAACCAAGACCGCAAGAACAGCACCCAGTACGCGGTGTATCTCTCGCAAGGCGGCCTTACGTTGCCCGACCGCGACTACTACCTCAAAGACGATGCACGCTCCAAGGGCATTCGCTCGGCCTACACTACCTACTTGGTAAACACCTTCAAGCTGCTCGGCGACAACGAGGCTACGGCCAAGAAGAACGCCGAAACGGTGATGCGCCTTGAAACGCGCCTGGCTAAAGCCTCGAAGGACCGTGTAGCCCTGCGCGACCCGTACGCCAACTACAACAAAATGACGGTAGCCGAAGCCGATAAGCAGTTCGGCAACTTGGCTATTCCGGCGGTGCTGCAGCAAGTGGGCCTAGGTGCGGCCAAGGAGGTAATCGTGGGTCAGCCCGACTTCTTCAAGGACGCCAGCGCCGCCATGAAAGCCGAACCGCTCAGCGACTGGAAAACCTACCTGCGTTGGCACCTCACCTCGAGCATGGCTTCGGCGCTGCCCAAAGCTTATGTAGATGAGTCGTTCCGCTTCCAGCAGGTGCTCACGGGTGCCAAGCAGCAGCAGCCCCGCTGGAAGCGCATGCTGCGCTCCACGGATGCTTCGCTGGGCGAGGCGTTCGGCCAGCTGTACGTCGACCGCGCTTTCACGCCCGAAACCAAGCAGAAGGCCTTGGAGATGGTGGGCCACATTAAGGAGGCCATGGCCGAGCACATTCAGCAGCTCGAGTGGATGAGCCCCGCTACCAAGCAGGAAGCCCAAAAGAAGCTGAACTCCTTCACGGTGAAAATCGGCTACCCCGACAAATGGAAGGACTACTCGGCCCTCACGATTTCGCGCGAGTCGTACCTGAAGAACGTGCTGGCCGCCCGCGAGTGGGAGTACAAGGATAACGTGCAGCGCTACGGCAAACCCATCGACCGCTCGGTGTGGGGCATGACGCCGCCTACCGTAAACGCCTACTACAACTCCTCGCTCAACGAGATTGTGTTCCCGGCCGGCATCATGCAGCCGCCGTTCTTCGATCCGAAAGCCGACGACGCCGTGAACTACGGCGGCATGGGCGCGGTAATCGGCCACGAAATCACGCACGGTTTCGACGACCGCGGCCGCCAATCGGATGCTGAGGGCAACCTGCGCGACTGGTGGACCAAGGAAGACGCGGCCGAATTCCAGAAGCGCGCCGATTTGGTAGGGGCGCAGTACTCGGCTTTCCAGCCGCTCGACTCGGTATTCGTGAACGGCAAGCTGACGATGGGCGAAAACCTGGCCGACTTTGGCGGCACCGCCCTGGCTTACTCAGCGCTGCAAAAGCAGCTGAAGGCAAAATACCCCAACGGCAACGCGCCCCGCTACGATGGCTTCACGCCGGAGCAGCGTTTCTTCCTGGCGTGGGCGCAGGTATGGCGCACCAGCATGCGCCCCGAGGCCCTACGCCAGCAGGTACTAACCGACCCGCACTCGCCGGCCCAGTTCCGCGTGAACGGCCCCCTCATGAACATGCCAGAGTTCTACCAGGCGTTTGGCTGCAAGGAAGGCGACAAAATGGTGCGCCCGCAAGTAAGCCGCGCTAAGGTGTGGTAAGCTGCCCTTGGCCTAGGTGCCATAAGCAAAACGGCTGGTCTGCAGGGTGCAGGCCGGCCGTTTTGCGTTACAGGCGCTTCGGCAGCTAGGGAACCACCGAGAGTTTTACGTTCTCGAATGTGCCCGACAACGATAAGTTACAACGGCGCAGCTGCGTGTGGTTGGTGGAGGTGGAAGTGGAAGTAGGGTCGTACACGCCGGTAAACTGCGCCGTGTAGGAGCCGCTGATGAGCTTCCGCTCGGCATCGTAGTGGCTGATGGTGAGCGTGCCGGTGGTGGGGTGGTCGTCGCTGCTGAGGATGGAGGCACTGTAGCCGCTCGGGGTAATGCGGCGGTACAGGTAGCGCGAGTACACGGCGCCGGTGTTCGAGTCGAGCGAGTAGGTGCCCACGAGGTTGCTGGGCATCTGGCGCGGATCAAGCTTCAGGTTAATGTAATCGGCGCCCGCAGCGGGCCCGAAGCACAAATACATTTCTTGTGAAGTGCGCGCGGCTAGGCTCTCCATGGCACCCGATGCGAAGGTGGTGTCGCGGTGGGTGTTGTCGGCCGTGAAGTGAAAGCTGCGCTGCATACCCAACTCAACGGCCGGGTCGGGCTTGGGTTTTACGGAGTCTTTGGAGCAGGAGGTAGCCGTGAGCAGGGCAGCGGCTGGCAGCAGGAGTAGAGCTAGTGTTTTCATGCGCAAAAAGGTGTTGAGAGCAGACGCTGCCGAAAGCTCGACAGCTGCTGAGTCAAGTCTCGAAAACAATGCCAGAAGCCCGCGCAGCGCCTCACATGATGATGTGAGTACCGTTTCGGACGGGTTGCCCTAGGTGCCAACAGTTGCCGCACAGCGCCCACCCAACCGTACCGCTGCGCGTATACCGGCCTTGGTACAACTGCCCTCCAGCCATGCCCCTGCACCCCCAGCTCGCCGAAAAGCTCAGCAAAACCTACGAGCCCTCCAGCACCATCGACGACCGTTTCCGCGGCCTCGACATCACGTTTGTTACCAACGACCTAGGCGAGCCGGTTACGCTGTTTGTCGGCCAGCGTCGGCCCGATGGCGCCATTGTCGGCGAGCGGTACGTGCGCACCATTAAGCGCGTGCCCGGGAGCCAGCAAGTACAGGCCAGCCATTGGGATTTGAAAGGCAAAGTAACGCGCGCCTAGGTGGCCGGAGCAGTACGCAACTAGCAGCAACACGCCTTCGGGCTCGCAACCGGCTGATGCTAGCGTGATGACGCACAATGCCCGCTGGTGCAGAGCGTTATGGATAGGTATTCGCTTCCGCTTTGTCACCATAACGCCTCTATTACTATGATTAAACCAACGTTGGGGTACGCGCTACGCGTGGCCCTTTTCGCAATACCGGCGCTTCTGTGCCTTTCTCCGGCTTCGGCGCAGCAAAAACCGCAACTAGGCAGCGAACTCATGGCGCTGTTTCGGCCCAGGTTCGACCCCGCCACGTTGCCCCGCAAGGCGGTGTATTTTATCGACGGCAAGCTGACCGAGCGCACTGCCGCTACCCAAATTGCCCCCGACGATATTGATGAGATCAGCTCATTGCGCGACGCGGAGGCAGCAGCCCTTTTGCAGCGCGAGGGGTTTAGCAGCAGCTTGCTATGGCCCATGTCGCCGGTGGTGGTGCTTATCACTACCAGGCAAAATGCCGAGCAGCCGGCCGTGCGCGCTTTCGTGGCACGTCATCGGCCACCCACCCGGGGCTGGATGCGCAGCTGTATGCCTACACCAAACAGCTTTACGAGAAATTCATAACCGGGCAGCCCATTACCGAGCAGGAGCTGGCTGGCCGCCTGCTCTACATCGATCAGCAGGTGGCCACACCGACCCAGCTGCGCGCCCTAACCGCCTCGCGTTTCAAGGGTGTATCCGTAATCACCGGCCACCCCGAGCTGCTGCAAACATATGGCGAGCAAGGCCGCAACGGCATCATTCGGGTATATACTAAGTAGCCCGTTATTAGCCGGGGCCACCTAGGCGAGTTGGCCTTCGGCGTGCAACCAATCCATAATGATCTGATCGACGGGCGACACGTGGGGGCGGTCGTGGTAGCGGAGCCACACCACTTCTTCGATTTCGGCGGCGGGCTGCAGGGTGCCTTCGTAGCGGGCGGCGTAGCACGTCATCTGCACCCGAATGCCGGTGGCGTGGCCGTGGGCCTGTGCAGAGAAAGTACCTAGGTGCTGCAGGCTGTCGGGGTCCAAATTAACGGTAAGCTCTTCCTTGATTTCGCGCAGCAGCGTTTCGGCGTCGGTTTCGCCGGCTTCGCGCTTGCCACCGGGGAAGTAGTAACAATCCTTGCCGCGGCTGCGGGTGCTGAGTACGCGGCCTTCGGCATCGAGCAGCAGCCAGGCAATTTTGTCGATAGTCTTCATGCGCGGAGTGGGGTAGGAGCAAGCAAAGGTACCTAGGGCTGGCGGCGTGCAGCAAGGCAGTAGGTAGTACTGGCCCAACCACTGGGCGCGGCCGGCGTACAGCAGGAAAGCTGCCGGTGTAGGGCCGCAGCCCCCCGAACTTTAATCCGACCACGATAATGAACATCGACCAAAACCAACCCAAGAGCACTCCCAACGAAACCGACGAGCAGAACAGCCGCCAGGAAGCCCAGCAGCAAAATAACACGCCCGGTGCGGCGCCGCAGCAAGCCAACGGCGGTGCGCCGGCCAGCACCCAAGGCAACATGGGCGACGGCGCCGGCCAGCGCGGTGGCTACGGCGACAGCGACCAAACCAACGGCATGGAAGGCCAGATCGACGACCAAGCGGCCCTCGACTCAGACCAGGAAAGCAGCAAGCGCGGCTAAGCCACCTAGGTGTTAAAAGTGCCCATACGGCCCGGTTGCCACCAGCAGCCGGGCCGTTGTTTTGGGCCGGTGTCCCGCGGTTTATTGGGTACCTTGCGGCGCCAATTGTTGCCTGTACCACCCCTCCAGAAAGCTTTTAAAGTGAAAGTCCGGCGTTCCGCTTCTGTCCCTCGAAAACCCTCCGTATTTCCGGCCGAGAACGTGTTTGAGCGTTGGGATGCCGCTCAGCTGGCCGCTTACCCGCACGAGCTGGAACAGTGCCGTTTTGTGGGCTGCGACTTTTCGGGCGCCAACCTCAGCAACCTGATGTTTATCGATTGCCTGTTCGAGCGTTGTAACCTGGCCTCGGCCACCCTCGCCAACACGGCATTGCAAAATGTAGCGTTCAGTGAGTGCAAGCTCTCAGGGCTGCAGTTTTCGGTGTGCCGCGACATGCTTTTTGGCGTACACTTCGAGCGGTGCCAGCTGCATTACGCCTCGTTTGCTGGCAAGCGCATGCCGCGCACGCGTTTTGAGCATTGCGCCCTGCATGATGTCGACTTCACCAACACCGACCTCACCGAGGCCGCGTTGCAGGAGTGCTCGTTGGCGGGCGCGGTGTTCGAGCACACGCAGCTTGCCGGCGCCGATTTCACCACGGCCACCAACTTTATCATCGATCCTACGCTGAATTTCCTGCGCAAAGCCCGCTTTAGCACGGCCGGGCTACCGGGCCTGGTAAGCCAGCTGGGCATTGTAATTGAAAGCTAAGCTGAGCGTCGAAAAACATTCGGCCTAGGTGGGCAGTTGTTGGCCCATTGTTCGGCAACACAGGCTCGCTGAGCCGCGCTACCCGAAGTACTGCATACACCGCTATGAACCTGCTAGAAGCACTGAATTGGCGCTACGCCGCCAAGCGCATGAATGGCCAAGCCATTGAGGCCGAGAAACTAAACAACATTCTGGAGGCTACCCGCCTGTCGGCTTCGTCGATGGGGCTGCAGCCGTACACGGTGCTGGTGGTGGAGAACTCCGCCATGCGCCAGCAAATTTTCGAGAAAGCCTGCAAGCAGCCCCAAGTAATAGAAGGCTCGCACGTGCTGGTGTTTGCCGCCTGGGCCGACGTAACCGAGCAGCAGGTAGATGATTACCTGAGCCGCATTCAGGAGGTGCGGGGCGTGCCGGCCGAGTCGCTGGCCGATTTCCGCAAGGCCATGCTGGGCGGCGTAGTGGCTACCAAGTCGCCCGAAGAGCGTTTTCAGTGGGCTGCCCGCCAAGCTTACATCGCCCTAGGTACTGCCCTCACGGCCGCCGCGGTAGAGCAAGTTGATGCCACGCCGATGGAAGGCTTCAACCCCGCCGCCCTCGATGAGCTGCTGAACCTGTCGGCGCAAGGCCTGCGCAGCGTATCGTTGCTGGCCTTGGGCTACCGCGATGCCGCCAACGACTTCCTGGCCAGCGCCCAAAAAGTGCGCCGCGCCAAAGAGAAGTTCTTCGTTCAGATATAAGTTTAGGTCTGGGGTATCAAGGCTTAGAGATAAGTACTGCATACCTGCGCAACGGCCCGGCTGCAATTAGCAGCAGGGCCGTTGTTTTTGGTACCGCGGGTTGGGCTACTTGGACATGGTTGGGCGCAATGCGATAAGTATCAGCCTCCATACGAAAATTCTATATTGAGGCTCCATTATCATCTCCCAATCCATCCAATCATGAAGTATGCTTACCTAAAGTCGGCTCTGATGGGCCGGCTAGTCGCAGTAATCTTAGTAGCTCTATTCGCGGCGCAGCCCTTGGCAGCCCAGCGCAAAGCGGCGGCAACATTGGCCAACGGTACGCCCACTATCACTACCTCCGATGGCGTGAAACTTTACACTCACGTAGCGGGCAAAGGCATGCCGTGCGTGTTTGTGCACGGCGGGCCGGGCGCGGGCAGCTACGGCTTCGAGGCCCTAGGTGGTAAGTCGCTCGAGAACACCTTTCAGATGATTTACCTCGACCAGCGGGGCAGCGGCCGCTCGGCCAGCGACCCTAACGGCAACTACAAGCTCGAGCGCTTGGTGCAAGACCTTGAAGACCTGCGCCAACAGCTCGGCCTGGAGAAATGGGTGCTGATGTCGCACTCGTTTGGCGGCACCATTGCCACGGCCTACGCCAGCAAATACCCCGAGCGCGTGCAGGCCATGGTGCTGGTAAACAGCATCCTGAACCTGCCTGCCACCATGGAAACCACCGCCACCTACGGCTACAACCTGCTGCCCGAGGCCGGCCGCCCACCCCTCGACCCGGCCATGCCGTTGCCCCAGCGCTGGGGCATGGTAATGGGCATGCTGGGCCAGCAAAAGCTCATGGGCAAGCTGATGTACGTAACCGATACGGCCGCCGCCCGCGCCAGCAAAGTGGTGCGCAGCATGCCCCTGAACCAGGACTTTGCCGCCGCCGTGTACAAGCTACCCGACTACGTGCAAGACTTCACGCCCGCCTCGGCCAAGCTGCAGGCGCCCGTGCTGGTGCTCACCGGCAAGGAGGACTACGTCACCGGCCCCGAGCACTACAAGTCGTTTAAGTTTCCGCAGCAGCAGGTGGTGGTGCTGCCCGGCAAGCACTATCCCTTCCTCGAAAACAACAAAGAGTTCCAGGAAGCCGTGGCGGCCTTTGCCCGTAAGCTGCCGCGTAAAGCCTAGGGGTTGCTGCAGCGGAAAGGACAGGCAATTGATACTTAGTGATATAAGCTAACCGCGGAGTTGCTGCATAATTCGGCGATACGCGGCGTTTAGCCGTATTGGTCCGTAATTTGCGCCCGCAAGCAGCGCAACCCCATCCGCGAGGCGGAGCTGTTTGCACTGCCCTTACTGGCTTTACCCCACTCTATGAACAAACTCCTCCTCCTGTTCCTCTGCCTGATATTTGCCGTAGCCGATCCGGCTTTGGCAATGGCCGAGCCTGCTGCACCGGCTGCCACCGAGGCCGTGCTCGAAACCGAAGCAGTAGCTACGCCGCCCCGCGTACCGCGCCCCAGCTACAAGCGCTACAGAGGCAACAGCCGCCGCAAGTACCGCCGCAATATCTTTCGTCGTTGGTCGGCCAAGCGCCGTGCCAAGCAAAAAGCCAAGAGCACGCCCCGCCGTGGCGTAATCACGGTTGAGCCGCCGGTGCGCAACTAGTAATGCTCAGCGAATTCGCCTACAAAAACCGCCTGCTCCCCCAAGGAGCAGGCGGTTTTTTTGTGCTACACAGCCGAAACCCTGGATACCAATGCTTGGCTTGTTAGGACAATACCTTGGCCAGAGCAGGTAGGATGCACGTAAAGGCTATCGGAAGCATGCAATTTTTAGTACGCGCTTCTTTTTGCATTGTTCTGCCGAATCCTCGCTATATTAGTGCTAACACGCGCCATCTATTGCACATTTCGAATCACGAATTGCTCACGCCTCTTGTTTAATCAACAAAAAACCACATTCGACATGCGCAAATTTCTACTCCTGTTTCTTTGCACCCTAATGGCGCTGGTTGAGCCAGCCGAGGCACTAGCCGAGGTAGCACTGGCCGCCGTAGCTACTACTGAAGCGGCTGCCGGCACAGCGGCCGAGACCACTGCAGAAACCCTGGTGCCGAGCCCCAGCTACAAACGCTACAAAGGCAACAGCCGCCGCAAGCGCGGCCCCATTGCTGCCATGAAGCGCTGGGTAAAGCGCCGCAAAACCCGCCGTAAAATTCGTGCCGCCAGCAAAGCCAATCCCAACAAGGGCGGCTCGCGCAAGGGGGTAATCACCGTTGATAAGCCCGTACGCAGCAAATAAGCTTGCTACGCTGCGCATGCCCTAGGTATCGGCCGCTCCCGCACAGCAGGAGCGGCCGATTGTTTTTGGAGCGTTTAGCGGTTGTAGGTGCGGGTCCGGATGAGGTAGCGCGTGGTGTTGATGTCCTGCCGGACGCGCAGCACCAGCTTGCTCTTGGTGTGCTCTTCGATGGTGAACGTGCCGCCGCCCTGCAGCTGTAATTGGTTGTCGGTAATCCAGTAGCTGAATCGGCCTACTACTGTGCCGTTGTTGTAAACGGTGTAGAGGTGGTCTACTTCGTCGAAGTTGATGGCGTGCAAGCCGGTGCGGTAAGGCATTAAGTAAGTGCTCAGGATCTGGTTGTTTTCATCGAACATGTCCTGGCGCTCATCTATGCCTTTCCAGTCGCCCTCGAGCTTGGGAGCAGGTTCGGGGGTTGGTTTTTTGTGGCAGCTGCTCAGGGCAATGCCCGCCGCCAAGGCTAGGTAGGAGAGGTGTTTCATGCAACAAAAGGGGTAGGGTGGCGAGGGCAAGAGGCCCAACCAGCACTTGAGGGTTGCATGGCGCAGCAGCAAGTGTTGGGCTTTGCGCGCCCGATTAGCTACACTTAGTTTTCGATTTGCCCCGGCAGGCCCAACTTTGCGTAGAAGTATCCCACACCTGACCAGCTCAGCCCATGCCAACATCCCGGATCGAACACGATTTTCTTGGGGAACGCACCCTTCCCAACGACGTTTACTACGGTATTCAAACCCTGCGCGCCCTCGAGAACTTCGATATCACGGGTATTCCGCTCCGGGCCGAGCCACTGTTTGTGCAGGCGCTCGGGTACGTGAAAAAGGCCGCTGCTTTGGCCAACCGCGACCTAGGCGTGCTCGATCCTACTATTGCCCGCTACATTGCCGAGGCCTGCGACCAAGTAATTGCCGGCCAGCACGACAATCAGTTCCTGACGGACATGATTCAGGGCGGGGCGGGTACCTCGGTGAACATGAACGCCAACGAGGTAATTGCCAACGTGGCCCTGGAGCTGATGGGCCGAAAGAAGGGTCAGTACGATTTCTGCCACCCCAACAATCACGTCAACTGCTCGCAGTCGACCAACGACGCCTACCCCACGGCCTTCCGCATTGCTCTCAACAACAAGCTGGCCGGTTACCGCGACGAGCTGGCCATGCTGGCCGATGCCTTTGCCGCCAAGGGTGAGGAGTTTCGGAATGTGCTGAAAATGGGCCGCACCCAGTTGCAAGACGCCGTGCCCATGAGCATGGGCGACGAGTTTAAGGCCTTTGCCACCAACCTGCGCGAAGAGCTGCTGCGCATCGATGATTCGCGCCACCTCATCAGCGAAATCAACATGGGCGCCACGGCCATTGGTACCCGCGTAAACGCCCCCAACGGGTACGCCGAGCTGGTAACGCAGCACCTGCGCGAGCTTACCGGCCTCGACCTGGTGCTGGCCGGCGACCTGATTGAAGCCACCTACGATACCGGCGCCTACGTGCAGCTCTCGGGCGTGCTGAAGCGCACGGCCGTGAAACTTTCCAAAATCTGCAACGACTTGCGCCTGCTATCCTCGGGGCCCCGCGCCGGCTTGTTCGAGATTAACCTGCCGCCGCTGCAGCCGGGCTCCAGCATTATGCCGGGCAAGGTAAACCCCGTGGTACCCGAGGTGGTAAACCAAACCGCGTTCTACGTTATCGGCGCCGACCTTACCGTAACCATGGCCGCCGAAGCCGGCCAGCTGCAGCTGAACGTGATGGAGCCGGTAATTTCGTTTGCGCTGTTTACGAGCATCTCCTACATGAGCCGCGCCTGCCGCACCCTGCGCGAAAAATGCGTGGTGGGCATTACGGCCAACGCCAAGCACGCCGAAGACATGGTACGCAACAGCGTGGGCATTGTAACGCAGCTCAACCCCGTGCTCGGCTACGAAACCTCGGCCGAAATAGCCAAGGAGGCCCTACGCACCGGCAAATCGGTGTACCAGATTGCCGTAGCCGAGCGCCATTTGCTCACGCAGGCCAAGTGGGATGAAATCTTCACCTTCGAAAACCTCATTCGCCCGCACTTTATTCAGTAGCCGCTTATGGCTGTAAACAGCAAGCCGGCCGGCAGCCACGTGGTTGCCGGCCGGCTTGCTGTTTACGGGCTGCCGATGCCTGCCCGGGCTGGATAAAACCAATTTGGGCGGCATGAGTATGTGATGCGCGGTATGCTGATTTGTGTTATCTACTGGCTATATGCCAGATAGTTATAGCACAATCATGTCGGGGCAACATAGTGCGATAGGCGCCGCGGCGGTGTAGAATTGCATCAACAACACGCCCTCACAACCTACCGCTATGAAAACTTACCAATTGCCCGCTCCCCAAGCCATTGCCCACGCGCTACCCACTGCCGCTGGCTCGCGAACCTACCTGCCGCATGTGTTGGTGGGGTTGCTTGCCCTAGGCGGCGCATTGGCCGCGCAGCCGGCCCGCGCGCAAGAAACCCAGCCCGTAACCGTGCAAAAGGTTGATGACGTGAGCTTTCGGGTGCGCGTGAGCAATCCGCGCCTGCAACCCGGCCGCCTAGAGGTGCAGAACCTAACCAATGGTCAGGTGCTCTTCAGTCAGGAGTACACCGACAAAGCCTACGGCCACCGACTCAACTTTAATAACCTGCCCGAGGGGCGCTATGCCATTCTGGTGAAGGCCGATAAGCTGCAGTACCGCTACACCTTGCGCCTGCAGGATTGCGGTGCGCAACGGGCCGTGGCCGTGCGCAGCATTCGGGTGCGGTTGGCAAAGCAGGCCCAAGGCTCGCTGGCAGTGGCACCCGCCACGGCCCGCCACGCAGCGGCGGGCATGTAAGCCGCCTGCATTTCCTTCCCCCGGGCCCCGTTGCCATTCGCCTAAGCCAAGTGCCTAGACGAATGGCAACGGGGCTTTGACTTGTGCCGCAAAACTGAACACCGTGCCCAGTACCGGACACGTTATGGCGAGGCCTGGAAAGTTGATGTGTAGTTAATATTCTGATAAACAAACAATTATAAGTTTGGCATCGGGATTGGGAATATAGATTGGCTGCTATGCTAAGGCTGTCCGGAACTGCACACCCACCATAAGGCAGCCGCAGCCTAGCCCAGCACCAGCGCCCTGCATAGGGCGTGCATTGCTCAACTCAAACACATCAACCCTTTTACCCTACTACCCCGCTATGAAAACGTTCTTCCCTTCTGTCCTCCGCCGCCAATTGCCAACCGCCAGCGCTGCTACGGCTGCTCGGGCGGCGGGTGCTTATGCCTCGCGCATGCTACTAGGCCTGCTTACCCTAGGTGGCGCCTTGGCTGCTGCGCCAGTACAAGCCGCGCCGGGGCAGTCCGTTCAGCCCGTTGCGCTGGAGCGGGTTGATGCCGTAAGCTTTCGGGTACGCATCAGCAACCCGGCCGCGCAACAAGGGCAGGTACAGGTGCTTAGCCTCGCAAGCGGCAAAACGCTCTTCAGCGAAAACTACGCCGCCCCGGCCTACGGGCACCGCTTCAACTTTGGGGTGCTGCCAGCAGGCCGCTACGCCATTGTGGTGAAAGCAGGCGAACAGCAGTACCGTTACACGCTGCAGCTGCAGGCCGATGGGCAGTACCGCACGGTGGCTATGCGCAGCATGCGGGCACGCCTAGGCAAGGCTAGCTTAGGCTCGCTGGCGGCTGCGCCGGCTGCTTGCACAGTGGCCGGGCTGTAGAGGCGCCCGGCCGTGTTCGGCCCGCTCTCGGCCCTGGTGGCGCATGCCACCAGGGCCGAGAGCGGGCCAATGCGTTGCTACATGTCGGTGGGCTCGGCGGCTGGCACAGGAGCCAGCAAAGCATCGGCCATGGCTTTCAGGTCGAGGTCGTCGACAAACACATCGGCCACCGTGAGCACCGAAAACAAGTAGCGCTTTAGCTCGGCAGGGTTGGGTTGCTCGTGGCGCAGGGCGGCCTGCACCAAGTGCAGCGACAAATCGGCCAGCACCAACTTTTTGCGCTCCAGCAAATCAATTTCGGCTACGGCCGTGCTTTCGGTAAGGGCGTGTGCCTGGTGCACCAGCTCCAAAATCTGGTCTTTCATCGGATTGAGGCTCGGGTTTGCAGTAAGGTAGCAGGATTAGCCCTAGATGGTGCTGGGTACCGCCTCAGTAAGCAGCTTGTAGTACACCATGGTGCTTTGCAACTCGCCAGCCTCGTTGCGCACGTAGGCGGGTATTTCGCCGGCCAGCGTGTAGCCCATTTGCCGGTACAGCTGCTCCGATACGTCGCCGCGGCGGGTGTCGAGCACCAGGGTGCTGCGCTGGTGCTGGTGGGCGTGGGTTTCGAGGGCTTGCAGCAGGGCGCGGCCGATGCCTTGGCGGCGGTAATCCGAGTGCACCAGCAGTTTGCTTACCTCGGCCCGGTGCGGCGCGTTGGGCTTAGTAGCCAGCACCAGCTGCACGGTGCCGCACATGCGGCCATCGGGCGCTTCGGCTACCAGCAGCACGGTTTCGCCGGTTTCCAACGAGGCCTGCACGCCGGCCCAATATTGCGCGGCTAGTGCCGGCGGCAGCGGGTGCAGGTAGCCTACCGAGGCGCCGCTGGCCACGGCATCAATTAATAGCTCGCGCAGGGCTGCTAACCTGGGGCGTACGTCGGCGGGGGAGAGGGCCCGAATGTTCATGGGCGCAAACAACGGCTGCGGGGGGCAAGGTAGCAAATGCCCGCCGCCCTAGGTACCGGGTTGCCGTGCGGGCAATGAACACCGGGGGTGTAGCTCGACGCTGCGGTAATTAGCTGCTTTGCTTTACATTAGAGAACACTCGCTCTCTCTACACTACCTCTGCCCGCTATGCTACCCTACGCCGCCGTTTTCCTGCACATACCGTTCGGGCAACTGTTCCGCACTACGCTGGTTACGGTGCCTTTTGTGCTCGTGTGCTTGTTTGTGCTATTGCTGCTGCGCAACGCGGCCGCCGATCCGCCAACAGGGCGCTACAAACTAATTCACGGGCTCAACTTCTTTGCTCTGCTCTACGGCGCCTATTGGAACTCCAACCGCGACGAGGCCTGGCTACCGGGCGTGCTGCTCTGCCTGCCGGTTATTTTCCTGGTGCTGGCCTTGCTGCTCAACCGCAAGCCGGCAGCTAATGGTACGCCTGCTGCCCCGCCGGCTCCGGCTACCAACCCGCCAACATCGGCTAGCCCCAACGGCGCTCCGCTAGTCTAAGCACCTAGGGCACTTAGTAAAACAGCAACGCCTCCGCACCAGTGCGGAGGCGTTGCTGTTGGTTGCTGTTGATAAGAGGCGAAGCCTGACCCTTAGCGCATGGCTGTGGCGCTGGTACCTAGGGCCACGGTGCGCGTGGTTTGCAAATCCAGCTCGTAGCGGTGCGTTTCGCTGCCGATGCGCACTACAAATGCGTATTGGCCATCGGGTAGGCTGCCCACGTTGATTTTCTCGCCGAACGAGGGGCGCGAGCTGCTGCCTTGGTACAGCACGTTGCCGTCGCGCAGGCGCACGAGCTGCACTTTGGCCGCTCGTTGGGCGGGGTTGCTTACGCGCACCAGGTAGGTAAAATCGGCCACCTTATCCACGTACACGGGCTGCGCAGTGGGCGATTGGGCCATGGTGGGCTGAGCGAAACCCAGGCCAGCGAAGGCAGCCATCATCAGTACTCGGGGGGCGGTTTGCAGAAGCGTTTTCATAGTAGGTAGGGTTGGAAGTGGGTTGGCGGGTTTCCGGTGCCAAGCAGCTTGCCTGGCGTTCGGTTTAGTAGGTGCTAAATTACTCCCAATCGTTGCCTGCTTGGTTTCACACAATGATGTGATGAGTTCTGAAAACCAGCTTTTTAATGCGCTTTTAGCGCTTGCCTAACCCTTTCATGTGGTAGCTCGGCACGCAAGCACCGGCCCGTACTCAAACACCACGGCCCGGCTGCGCTGCGCAACCGGGCCGTGGGCATTTGGGCTGGGGCTGGTGGGGCTTACCACGAGCCGCTGTTGTCGTTGGTATCGTCGAAGCCGCCTCCGCCGGTATCATCTGACGAAAGATCGTCGTAGGCCGAGGCATCGTCGTTGGCGAAGTAGTCGGCCGAGTTGTCCTGCAGGGCTTCGTCGCTGAAGTAATCGGGAGCGGCATCGGGCCCTAGGTCGTTGGCACCGCCAGCGCCACCTAGGGCGGCAAAGCCGCCACCTGCGGCGCCGGTCGCCGGGGCAGTGGGCAGCGGTGGTGCGCTGCCGGCACCTAGGTCGTTGCCGGCGGAGTCGTGGTGGTGGTCGTGGGCGGAAGCCATGCGGTTGCCCAGGTAAGCGCCGGCTGCGGCCGCCGCGCCCGTGAGCAGCGCGCCGCCCATGCCGCTACTCATGCCACCGCCGCGGTTGGGGTAAAAGTCGGGGGCGGGTTGGTGCATGGGGGCGCGGCCGTAATTACCGGCTTGGCTGTAGCCACCGGTAGCGCCGTAGCCCCCGCCAGTGCCGTAGCCACCATTTGGGCCGGCCGGGCGGTTGGGGTAGAAATCGGGCACCGGGCCTTGGGCAGTAGCTGGCGTTTGCTTGCGCCGAAACCGCCGCAGCAGCAGCCAAATGCCACCGCCCAGTACCAACGCCCCCAGCAGCATGCTGCCCATGCCCAGCCCTGGGCTAGCGGGTGCAGCCGCAGGCTGGTTGTTTGGCGAAAACGGTTCGTTGCCGTAGCTGGGCGGGGGCGTTTGCAGGCTGCCGCTGCCCGCGCCGGCATCGGCACCCAGGCCCGGGTTGCTGCTGAGCGGGGCGGTGCTGCCTGCCGCGGCAGCGGCATCGGGCTGCTCGCGGCGCGGCGCCGACTCGGGGTTGGCCGCTAGCATTAGTTGGTTGAGCCCGGCGCGCAGCCCGGCAAAGTAGCGGCCTTGCTTAAACTCGGGCGTCATTTGCTGGCCAATTACGCGCTGCGTCAGCTCGGGCGTAATCTGCTGGCGCAGGCCGCTGCCGGCTTGTATGCTCACTTGCCGCTCTTGGCCGGCCAGCAGCACCACCACGCCGTTGTTTTGTGTGCGTTGGCCAATGCCCCAGGCCTCGCCTAGGTCGCGGGCGTAATCGGCTATGGAGCGGCTGCCCAAGGTGGGCACGGTTACCACTACTATTTGGGTGCCGGTGTTGTCGGCGTAGCGGCGCAGGCCGCGCTCCAGGGTGTTGGCGTCGGCTGGGCTGAGCAGCTGCGCCTGATCAGTTACGAACTTAAAGGGGGAGGGCCGCGGCGGCAGCTCATCGGGCGGCGCGGCTAGTAGTGGTTGGCCCCAGCCAGCTACCACCAGCAAGCAAATCATCAGAAAGCGGTACATCGGAGCATCAGGGGTTTAGAGCCGCGGAGCACGTCCGGGCTGCCTGTGTTGTACGCCTTCGGGTTGGGTGGGGTGCATAGCCGCCACGCAATGTGCCCTATGGCCGGGCGTAGCCGGGTAATAATGCCGGTGTGCCGGCGTTGCTCGGCAACCAGCCAAACAGGTTGGTTGTGCTTCCGCTCGAGCTGTTACTTTTCGGCGTTGCCGTCCTCTGTTATTGCCTCATGCTTTGCTTCAGTTTTCGCTGCTGCCTTCTGGTTGTTCTCTGTTGGGTAGCAAGTGCCCATAGCTGCCTCGCGCAGCAAGGCTTCCCGCTGTACTACCGCTACCTGGCGCTTGTGGGCAAAGCCGATTCGGCGGCTGCTGCCAAGCAATACACCAACGCGGCAGCGCTGTATGGGCAGGCCGCCCGCGCCCGCATCGAAAAAGCCATTGAGCTGCCCCGCGCCGACGACCACGTCAAAGCCGCTCGTGCCTGGGCCACCGCCCGCCAGCCCGACAGCGCCTTCAACCACCTAGGCAGCGCCGTGCGGCTGGGTTTCACCGAGGCCACCCAGCTCCGACAAGATGCAACCCTGGCCCCGTTGCACTCCGACAAGCGCTGGCAGCCGCTGCTGGCCCACACCGAGCGCAGCCGCCAGCAGGCCGAGCACCAGGCCAAGCTTGTGGCCGAGCGTACTACCTACGCTGGACCTAGCCCCGAAATCGTTTTTACCCCGCCGCAGCCATACCTGCGCCAGTTTCTGTACAACGACAGCCTGCCCTTTGTATCGGTAAACCACGGCAACTTCCGGCTGTATTTCCGCGGCAACTCGTTTACGGCGGCGCACCTCGCCGAGGCTAAGCAGCTGCTTGGCGAAGCCCTTACGCGCAGCCTCACGCTGCTGCAGCACAAAGCTTACAGAAAAGACATCAACGTGGTCTTTGTCGATTCGAAAGCCGAGCTGCAGGCCCTCACGGGGTTTAGTGTAGCCGGCGGCTTTGCTCTGCCTGGTTACGATGCGCTGTTTTTGGTGCACAGCGGCACGCGCCGCCTGCAGGCCCGGCACGAGCTGTTTCATTTGGTAGCCAACGAGCTGTGGGGCGTCACTAACTCGCGCTTGCTCAACGAAGGCGCCGCTGTGTACGCCGACAACGAATGTCTCTACCCCAACGCGGTGTATGGCATTGCTGCCTACATGCTGCAGCACCAAAAGGCCCGGCCAGTGGCCGAACTCGTCAATAACTTCGATGCTGCCGCCCGCCACGGCGAAGTAGCCGCCTACTTGCAGAGCGCCGCCTTGGTGCGCTACCTCTACGAGCAGTACGGCCCCGAAAAGCTACAACACCTCTGGAAGGCGGGCTTCGGTGAGTTTCAGCGCATCTATGGCCGTTCCCTAAGTCAGTTTGAGCGCGAGTGGCGGGCCTACATTCGCAAAGTGCCCGCGCCTGCCAACCTCGATTGGGAAAAGCTGCAGAAAGAAGGCTGCGGCTAGGCTCCCTGCGCAAGCTGACACTGAACACATCCTACCTAACCAAGCACCGTCCTGGGCTGTAGCTTGGGCTTATCTTGTCTTCGGACAATTATAGGTTGGAAAAAGCATATGCATCTACGGGTGATTTATCTATATTGGATATCAATGCTCTGATAGTCAGAGTATTGTGCTTGTATAAGTTCTATTTTCTTCCTCACCTCCAATCCTGTTGTTATGAAGTACGCCCGCATTTCCCTTGCTTTCGTGTCGGTGCTGATGCTTGGTGCCAGCTGCGCCGATAAGCACGTGCTCGACCAAGTGGCGCCTAGCCAGTCGGATGCCATAGTGCTGCCCGACCAAGCGGCTATCCTCACCGATCAGCTTGTGAAGCCTATCGGCATGAGCGTGGATCAGAAAGGACAAGTGTGGGTAACGCAAAGCGGCAACGGGCAAAACAACGGCTCGGTAGTGGTGGTGCGCCCCAACGGCGAAGTGCAAACGGTGTTCTCGGGGTTTGGCTCGCAGGTGCTGCCCAACGGCGAAATCGGTGGCCTGGGGCACCTGCTCTACCGCGACGGCGTGCTCTACATTCTTGATGGCCTGAACGGCCGCTTATACGCCGCCGATGTATATAACTATAAGAAGGGCGACGCGCCGCAACCGGCCAGCTCGGTGCCGTACATCGATATCAAGCCCTTCGTGTTGTCGCAGAACCTCTCCGACCCCCTCGACTCCAACCTCTACGACCTCACTTTTGGCCCCGATGGCCACCTCTACATTGCCGATGCGGGCGCCAACGCCATCATCAAAGTAAACTTTGCCAGGCGGGCGCTCAGCGTATTTGCCCGCATACCCAACATCAATCCGCAGGTGCAGGCCGTGCCTACAGGCATCATCTTCGATGGCAGCAAATTTCTGGTAACCACGCTCACCGGCTTCCCCTTCAGCGCAGGTGCCGCCCGCATTTACCAAATCAGCACCAGCGGCGTGGTAAGCGTGTACCGCACGGGCTTCACGGCCCTTACCAGCCTCACGCAGGCCGAGCGCGGTGGGCTGCTGGTTACCGAGTACGGCCAATTTGCCTTCACGCCGCCCACGTTTGTGGGCTGGCTGCCCAACTCGGGCCGCGTAGCCAACGATGCAGGCACCACCGTGCTGGGCGGGCAGGATCGGCTAACCGATATCGAGCGCGTCAACCCGCAAACCTACTATGTGCTGAGCACGGGCGCTGGCACCATTCGTAAGCTAAAGTACTAGCCCCTAGGTGCTTGGCTAAGCAACCAGCCCACCTGCCGCCCTAACTCATGGGCAGCGGGTGGGCTGGTTGCTTATACTTGAGTAGTAAGCCGCAGCCAAGCGGCAGTTGGGGCTTACTTCTGCTTGAGATATTTAGAAGCCTGCACCAGCTGAAAAGCCGGATCGGTACCGAAAATGCCTTGCAACGAGCCCGTATGGCGCGCCCCGAAAATGGTAAGAATGCGCTTGCTGCCCGTAGCCATTTGCGTGTTGGCGATGTTGGAGTAGATCTTCAGGTCGCGGTTGTAGAACACCGAAATGAACTCAGCGCCCACGTGGCGCGTGCTGATAAAGGCGGCATCTACCATGGCATCGGGCTTGAGGGTGCCGTTGGTTACCCGCGCCGGGGTGCGGTACACCAGCGTGTGCAGCTCCTGCACCAAGGCCGGGCTGTTCAGGAAAGCCAGGTACTGTCCCATCGTAAGCGAGCCGCTTTGCATTTGCTGGCTTACGGCCTTGGTTTTCTCGCGCAGTTGGGTGGTGGCCTGTTGGTAAAGCTCGATGTTGGTGCCCTCGTGCAAAATGCCCTGCGAGGTGCCGCCGGGGGCGTTTACGCAGTAAATGCGTTCGAGACCTAGGCGCTTGCCCAGCACAAACCCCAGCTGGTATACCTCGGAGCGGCCATCGGGCAGCGTGGCTAGCTCGAGCTTGCCCTGCCGGTACAGGTTGTAGAGGCTATCGATGCGGCCTTGCTGATCGGGCAGTCGCTCCACCATAATGGCATCGGGCCGAAAACGCTCGATCTGGTTGTTAAGGGCGGTTAGCTCGGCCTGCCGCTGCGGCGTAAGCACGTCGGTGTGGGGCTTATCAGGCTTGTAGAGCTGCGCTAGGTGGTCGGAGCCAAGTACCCAAATGGCCGTACGCTTGTCGGGGTTAGCGGCCGAGGCGCCGGCTGGTTTTTGTGCCGTAGCGCACCCAAACAGGCTGGCTAGGGCCAGTAAACCCGGTACTAATAATCGATTCATGTGGATACTGTAAGCGGCCTAGATGCTGGCTAAAGTACTGCTTTGTTGATTTCGGCAGCACCGGCTCCTTGCTCGTGCTGCCCGGCCGCTGCCCTCAGTCGCAACCGCAGGTACTGCTGCAGCCATATGGGGTATAGGTTGTAGCCGATGTTGGCCAGCAGAAGAAGCAAAGCCCAGCCCCAGTAGCCATGCGCGGCGGCATACAGGGTGCAGCCCAAAAAGAACACCAGCAGCACCAGATGAAACCGCTCGAGGTGGTAGGAGGCGCGCACGTACCGCGCGGCCGATGCCCGCCCTTGCACCTGCCGAAACGCCGGAAACCGTTGCCGCAGCCGCGCATTCACCAGCGTGCCGTTTTGGGTAATGCGGTTAAGCCGGTGCACACCCAGCCGCCGGTACACCCCTGCCGACTGGCTCAGCTGCAGGCGTTGCAGCCACGGGATGGGCAGCAGGTATACCAGCAAACTCAGCGTTACCAGTCCGTAAAGCCACGTGCGCTCCATGTAGCCGTAGCCGAACGTCACCACCGGCGCAAAGCCCAACACCGACCACAGCACGTTCGGCACGGCGTTGTACCAGGCCGCCAGCCGAACCGCTTTTCGTCGTTCCGAAGCCATGGCTTACTGCTTCTAACGTTTCGATTGAGAAAGTAAGCTCTCCGCCACGGCTACCGGCATCCTTACCCCACGCGCAGCAGCAGGGCCGAGCCCCACGGGTCGCGGGTTAGGTGCCCCTCGGCAGTGGCTTCCACGGCGTAGCCCGCCTGCCGGAGCCGCTGAGCTGCCGCCTCGGCGCTGGCTTGGGTGGGCAGCACCAGCTCCCAGCGCAGCAGGCGGGCGTCGTCGTCGGTGGCGGCGGGCGAGCTGGCGGCCCACACGTTCAGGCCCAAGTGGTGGTGGTAGCCACCCGCCGATACGAACAGCGCCCCCGTCAGGCTCCAGGTTACTTTATCGAGGCCCAGGGCGACGTGGTAGAAGGCAGCGGCCTGCCCTAGGTCGCCGACGTACAGGTGCATGTGGCCAAGGGTGGTACCAGCGGGTAAGCCGGCCCAGGGCTCGGCGCCTGCAGCAGCTAGCAGGCCGTGCGTGTCCATGGGGTCGAGGGCCGATTGGATTTCGCCTTGCGCCGTTACCTGCCACTCGCTGCGGGGCCGGTCGCGGTACACCTCCACGGTAATGCCGTCGGGGTCGACGAGGTAGGTGGCCTCGCTGTAGTTGTGGTCCGACGAACCTAGGGGCACACCCGCCTCGCGGATGTGCCGCACAAAGCGGCCCAGGTCGGGGCGCGAGGGCAGCAGCACCGCAAAGTGATAAATACCCAGCAGCCCGCGCCGCGGCACGGGCCGCACGCCGGGTTTCTCGTGCAGCTCCAGCAGTACCTCATTCGAGCCAACGGCCCCTAGGTGAGCTACCGCGCCGTGGCCCTCGGCAGCGGCTTGCTGCTGCAGCAACCGAAAGCCCAGCACCAGTTGGTAAAAGCCAAGCGAGCGGCCTAGGTCGGCTACTTGCAGGCGCACGGTACCTAGGCGCGTTTCGGTCGGCAACGAGCCCGCCGGGGCATGCACCCCAATGCGCTCTGGGGGTACGGATAGGTAAGGCAGAGTAGCAGTGCTCATGCCAGATAGTACGGCCAGCGGCTGCTTCTGGACATTTGTTTCGGTAAGCTAGTGCTCTTCAGGCTGCGCGAATAGAGGCTTTGCGTAGGCACGTTGTGCTGCGTCTCATAAACAGGCGTGGTTCAGCAGATAAATGCTCAGCAGTAGCATAAACAGCAGCCCAAATAAAATTATGATAGTAATACTTTAAACAATAGATGTGTTGCTTTATTTTAGCTCAACAAACCCCACCTAACTATGAACTGGTTGAAGAAAACTTTACTGACGAGCTTGTTGCTGCTGGCTGTGATTGGCCTTGCCTCTGCCAACAACCCCGATGCCGTGCTGGGCGTCTGGAAAAACGGGGAGGGCACTGGTATGGTCCAGATTTACAAAAAAGGCGACCAATACTACGGACGGGTGGTGTGGCTGAAGGTGCCCAACAACCCCGATGGTACGCCCCGCACCGACATCAACAACCCCGACGAAAAACTGCGCAGCCGTCCGCTTAAGGGCCTCGAAAACCTGCGCAACTTCAAGTACGTGGGCGACGGTCAATGGGAAGCGGGCCAGATTTACGACCCCAAAACCGGCAACGACTACTCCTGCGAGATGAAGCTCGTGGATGATAACACGCTGGAGGTGCGCGGCTACATCGGCGTGTCGCTCTTTGGCCGTACCGATGTGTGGAAGCGCCAGGTAAGAAAGGCTTAAGCCGCGCGCCCATGAAAGCACACACCTACCTTGTTGCAGGGCTGTTGGCCGCGGCCGCCGCGCCAGCTTTGGCCCAAACCGCCCCCACGCCACCTCCCGCCGCCTCCACCGACTCGCTCGATTTCAGCGAGTTCGGTGATGCCGACGACAAAGCCGCCCGCACCTACGCCACGCAAAAGGTGCTGTACCTGAGCCCGACCAAGCTCATCTCGGTGGGCTATGAAACCCAAACTGACTTCGACATAACCGCCCGGGGGCCGCAGCTCACCACCGGCCCCGTGCCCGAAGCTACCGAGTCGGTTAACCGTTTTGGGGGGCTGCGCCTGGGCTTTAATGCGCCCGTAATTTCGCGCTCCAGCTTTATTCTGAACCTGGGCCTCACCTACTGGAACACCAGCATCGGCCTCGACAACGCCGAGCAGCGGCCCCTATTTACGGCCTTGCGCCGCGGTCTGCGCTCTACCGGCGTCAACGCCACCGTGTTCAAGCCCTTCGATAACCGCCACTTTCTGCTGCTGCAAGCCAACACCGACCTCAACGGCAACTACCGCGGCTTCGACGACCTCAGCGGCGAGGCGCTTACCTACAGCGGCACGGCCATTTACGGCTGGAAACCCAACGACAACTTCATGTGGGGCCTGGGCCTCACGCGCACCTACCGCGCCGGCCAGCTGCTGCACATTCCGGTGGTGTTCTACAACCGTACCTTCAGCCCGCGCTGGGGCGTCGAGGCCGTGTTTCCGGCCCGCGTCAACCTGCGCCGCAGCTTTGGCACCAGCTCGCTGCTCATGTTCGGCTACGAGCTCGAGGGCAACACCTACTACCTAGGGCCCTTGGGCGGGCAGGAGCTGTTTTTGCGCCGCGGCGAAATGAAGCCGCGCATCACCTACGAGCGGCAGCTGGCGGGCTTCGTGTGGCTATCGGCGCAGGTAGGATACCGCTACAACTGGCGCTTCGATGTGTACGACTCGCAAAACCCCGGTGGCTCCAACCGCGAGGTGTACACCAAC
This sequence comes from Solirubrum puertoriconensis, assembly GCF_001483135.1. Classification (GTDB taxonomy): domain Bacteria; phylum Bacteroidota; class Bacteroidia; order Cytophagales; family Hymenobacteraceae; genus Solirubrum; species Solirubrum puertoriconensis. The sequence continues at coordinate 35,772 of NZ_LNAL01000008.1, read as the reverse complement.
ACGCTCGGCAACCCGCTTTACTTCAACCTCAGCGTAAACCTCGTCAGCCCCTAGGTGGGTAGCCGTGACGCTCGGGCATGCACCCGCTTAGCTGCCGCAGCGCAGCTGGGCGGGTGCTTTGCGTAGGGGCATGCTGGGCAAGGGTACACGGCTCCCCATTCGTGCCCACGTTCTGCAGCACGGCGCAGTTGGGCAGGCACTTGCTTAAGGCTACCCTCACCGATGGGCTGCTTTGCATTCGTTGGCTGGGTGTTGGCTTAATCTTTGCCCGCTGATACGCCTCCCTTTACCGTTCAGCTTAACCTCCACCGCATGCGTCCATCTTTCCTCTTCTCGGCCTTGCTCGCCGGTGCCGCTTTGGCCTTCAGCGCAGCTCCGGCCCGTGCTCAAGTAACCATCAACATCGGCCGCCCGGCGCCGCCTCCGGTAGTGGTGGTGCGCGAGGTGCACCCCGTTAAGTACAAGCACAAGAAACACCGGCATCACTATCGGGCGCAACCTGTAATGCTGGTGCCAGCCCAACCAGTGTATTACGGTCCGAAAGGCGGCCACCGCGGCCGGGGCCACGGGCACGGCCGCCACTAAGCGCACTATTACAAACACACGGCCGGCCTTTGCGCGAAGCAAAAGCCGGCCGTGTTATATAGAGGCTTGCGGATAGTAAATGGCAAGCTTAGCTTACTACTTGGGTGGCATTGAAGGTGCAGCCTCCACACATGATTAAGCACAAGCGACAATTTCTCGACAGCTATTTACTGCGACACCGGCTGCATCATCGATGAGCGGTCATGTGTAAGAGCTTGCAACGTTGAGTCGGGTATGCTTAATAACTACCGCTGTACGTAGCCGGGCGTAGTATCAAAGTTACCCGGTCCGCTACCTTCCCTTCGGTCTTTGGGCAGTACCACCAAGCACCAGCCATTGGGTTGTACCACTTGCAGATCTAGGGTGTCGCCGGGATTGAGTGTCTCCGCCTGCTGGCTTTGGTCCATAATTGATTGCATAGGAACCTCGCGTCCTACCACGGCTACTGGGTGGCGTAGTTCATACGATGGCACCCTTTCCGAGCGGTAAGTAAGAACCTGCACCACCGTGGCAAGTGTGACGGGCACCATAAGCCAGAAAGCAAATGGCAATGCATTTATTTGCCAAGCTCCGTTGTGCTTTCTCAAAGGAGCAGTGAAAAACTTTATGGTATAAAGCTGATCTACTTTCGTTTGTACATCCGCCCTACAAAGCCGAACTCATTCACATATACAAGGCTGTCCTTGGTCAGCTTCTTAATGCGAGAAGTACTGGGTGTGCCTTCGTTATAGATTGTCAGCTTTGAGGCAGTAATGCTGTAGCGTACGGGTGTGTCCTGAAAGTCCGTGTAGTACAAGCTGCTGCCGCGCACCCAAAACACGGCATTTTCCTCCTTGCTTGTTGCCCATACGCCTTGCAACAATTCATAGGGCGTTAACTGCTGCGCTTTCTTAGCAGGCCCGGTTTGAGCCCATGTATGGGAGGCGCTCAACAGCAGTGTAGTTAGGAACAGCAAAGCGCTATTGAAAGAAGAGTGGAATTTCGTAGGACACGGTACGCACCCCATTCTTTATTTCCATGCCTTTGATCTGCACCAGCGTTTGGCCGGTAGTAGCAATTTTTCCCACTACTACCTTGTACATACTCGCGTTCAGGTTGCTGAGGTCGCGCATATCATATTTGCTAATATCCAAATCCTTAGGCTCCGCTAGTTCCCACTTGTATCCAAACCAAGCACTGCCGAAGGCATTCTGCGCATCAGTAACGTTAACGGCTTCGATAAATGGCAACGTGCGGGAGCCTGCGTGGACTTCGTTGTGGGGTAAATCCAGCCAGATGTCGTTCAGAATAGCAAGTTTCCCTTGTGCAGCGAAACGAATTATTCCTTTTTCATTCGTGACTGATACATCAGCGCTACCTGTTGATACTGAGCGCATCTCTCGTTTATTCATTAACGCAAGCAACTCTGAGTATTCACCTTGGGTAAGACCAAGACGTTTGTCGTAAGGCAATGGACCTTGACCCCCAGCCTTTTGTAGTTCTTGGATTACCTCTGGATGTCGCTGAATCCCCTGCTGAAACTTAACCATTAACGTTTTCAGACGTGGGTCCATAACAACACCATCCATAATAGCAACGCTGTACTTGCGTGCTGGTAATAGCTCGGTTACACTTTGTTGAAGTTGAGCGTGGTCAGCTGAAGCTGGGGATGATTGGGCACAAGCGGATAGGGAAAGAAATAAGCCGCCAATAAGAAGAATGCTTCTGAAAGCCATTACAATGCTGTTACTACGAAATAAACCTTCAATAATAGAGTCTAGGCATGATAGTATTTGCATTCAAATAAAAAGAGCCGTCTTATTTCAGACGGCTCTTTTTATTTGAATGCAAATACTTACGCGCTGCAAGCTTCGCAGGCGTCCGGGTTATCCAGCGAGCAGGCCATGTCGTTGCGGTTCTGCTCGGCGTACACGGGTTCCAGCGTTTCAGCGGCTTGCTTCTGCACCGTGAACTTGATGGCGTCGACAGCAGCTTTGGTGCGCAGGTAGTACATGCCGGTCTTCAGGCCGCGCTTCCAGGCGTGGAAGTGCATGGAGGTAAGCTTGCCGAAGTTCGGGTTCTGCACGTGCAGGTTCAGGCTCTGGCTTTGGCAGATGTAAGCCCCGCGGTCGGCCGCCATATCGATAATGGTGCGCTGCGAGATTTCCCAAACCGTCTTGTACAAATCCTTGATGTGCTGCGGAATGCTCGGGATGTTCTGCACCGAGCCGTTGGCGGCGATGATGTCGTTCTTCATCTGCTCGTTCCAGAGGCCCAGCTTCACCAGATCCTTGAGCAGGTGCTTGTTCACCACCATAAACTCGCCGCTCAGCACGCGGCGCACGTAAATGTTGGAGGTGTAAGGCTCAAACGACTCGTTGTTGCCCAGAATTTGGGCCGTGGAGGCCGTAGGCATGGGAGCTACCAACAGCGAGTTGCGCACGCCGTACTCCTTCACCTCCGCACGCAGCGCCTCCCAATCCCAGCGACCCGAGTTGGGATTCACGTCCCACATATCGAACTGGAACTGGCCCTTGCTGATGGGCGAGCCGGGATAGGTTTCGTAGTGGCCGTCGCGCTTGGCGAGGTCCTTCGAAGCCGTTACGGCGGCGAAGTAGATCGTCTCGAAGATATCCTCGTTCAGACCCTTGGCTTCGTCGCTCTCGAAGGGCATGCGCAGCGCAATAAAGGTATCGGCCAGGCCCTGCACACCCAGACCAATGGGGCGGTGGCGCTTGTTGCTGCGCTCAGCCTCGGGCACGGGGTAGTAGTTGATGTCGATTACCTTGTTCAGGTTCTTGGTGGCGTGGTACGTCACCTCAAACAAGCGTTGGTGGTCGAAGAATACGCGGCCGTTTTCCTCGCGTACGTAGCGGGGCAGGGCCAGCGAGGCCAGGTTGCACACGGCAATTTCGTCGGCGTCGGTGTACTCGATAATCTCGGTGCACAGGTTCGACGACTTAATCGTGCCTAGGTTCTGCTGGTTGCTCTTGCGGTTGGCCGCGTCCTTGAACAGCATGTAGGGCGTTCCGGTCTCGGTCTGGCTTTCCAGGATGGCAAACCACAGGTCTTGCGCCTTAATGGTTTTGCGGCCGCGGCCTTCGCGCTCGTACTTCTGGTACAGCTTCTCGAAATCATCGCCCCAGCTCGTGTCGAGGCCCGGGCACTCGTGGGGGCACATCAGCGTCCAGAGGTCGTTGCTCTCCACCCGCTTCATGAACAAGTCGTTGATCCAGAGGGCGTAGAACAGGTCGCGGGCGCGCATTTCTTCCTTGCCGTGGTTCTTCTTCAACTCCAAGAAGTCGAAGATATCGGCGTGCCAGGGCTCGAGGTACACCGCAAAAGCGCCCTTGCGCTTGCCACCGCCTTGGTCAACGTAGCGGGCCGTGTCGTTGAACACCTTCAGCATGGGCGTGAGGCCGTTGGAGGTGCCGTTGGTGCCCTTGATGTAGCTGCCCGTGGCGCGCACGTTGTGCACGGCCAGGCCAATGCCGCCGGCGCTCTGCGAAATGAGTGCGCAGTTCTTCAGCGTGTCGTAAATGCCCTCAATGGAGTCATCCTTCATCGTGAGCAGGAAGCACGACGACAGCTGCGGCTTGGGTGTGCCCGCGTTGAAGAGGGTAGGCGTAGCGTGCGTAAACCACCGCTCCGACATCAGGTTGTAGGTCTCGATGGCCTGCTCGATGTCGTCGCGGTGAATGCCCACAGCCACGCGCATCAGCATGTGCTGGGGGCGCTCCACCACCTTGCCATCGAGGCGCAGCAGGTACGAGCGCTCCAGCGTTTTAAAGCCGAAGTAGTCGTAGTTGTAGTCGCGGTCGTAGATGATGGCCGAATCGAGCTGGGCGGCATGCTTGTGCACCACCTCCCACACGTCGCGGGCAATCAGCGAGGCGTTTTCACCGGTTTTGGGGTCCTCGTAGGTGTACAGCCGCTTCATGGTGCTGCTGAACGACTTGGAGGTAACCTTATGCAGGTTGCTTACCGCGATGCGCGCCGCCAAGATGGCGTAATCGGGGTGCTTGGTGGTGAGCGAAGCGGCGGTTTCGGCCGCCAGGTTGTCCAGCTCTACGGTCGTTACGCCGTCGTAAATCCCGTCGATGACCTTTTTGGCCACCTCGATGGGCGAGACGTAAATCATGTTCAGCCCGTAGCAGAGCTTCTCGATGCGAGCCGTAACCTTATCGAACTTGACGGACTCGCGCCGGCCGTCGCGTTTAATTACCAGCATAGGCGGAAAGGTGTGGAGGTGAAGATTATACAGCGGCGCGGGCCTGTGAGATGAGGAACTAGTTGATAACTGGTAAACTCTCCCAAGCCCGCGCCGATCATGACCGGAATATACTCGGCCCTTCTGCTCTCCTCAAGAGCAAACTCAGCAGAAAGTTTTCCACAATGGCCTGGCGCCTGTGCGCGGGCCGATTTTTTTAAGTTATCCACAGAGAACAAGCTGCCCCCGAAGCTGGCTAAAATGGGTTGCTGATTTCCGGCGGATTTGGTAAGCTCCCTAGGTGCCCGCAGCGGACTCATGCCGCGGAGGCTAGCAACTAATCGCGCCAGTAGCGACCAGTAAAAAGGTGCGGCCCCTCGGCCTCCTGTATAAACGCAAACGGCCCGCCACCTAAGGCGGGCCGTTTGGCAAAAGCGGGCAAGGCTGTGGGCCGCCCTGGGTGCTTAGTTAATTACCAGTTTTTGGGTCCGTACCTCGGCGGCGTTCTGCAGCGTTACCACGTACACGCCCTTCTTCAGGTGTGCAATGGAAAGCTTGTGCTGCTTGCCTTGCAGGGCCGAGCGCAGCACCTCGCGGCCGCTCAGGTCGCGGATGCTCAGCTCGTACGAGCGGGCTGCATCGGTGTCAATGTTTAGGTAGTCGTTGGCCGGGTTGGGGTACAGCTTCAGTGTTTCGCTCTGCTTAATTGGCTTATTGGCCAGCGTAATGCAGCTGCGGTTGAACTCGGTATCGAGGAAAGCCAGCCGCGCTTTCAGCCACGTGTTGATGTAGGTAAACTGCTCGGGCGTTTGCTCAAAATCGACCCAGGTACGTTTCTCCCGCTCAAAAACGTTGTTAGCCAGCAGGTAGTCGTGGTTGGCCCGGAACTTGGCCATGATGTTGTCCTCGGTAATTACGGTAGTGCGCAGCTCGGTCCAGCGGGTACGCAACGCATCCCGGAAACCCGTCGAGGAGCAGTCTTGCAGCAAACGGTCGTAGAAGCCGTTAGAAAGTACATCGGTAGTGGTAGGCTGATCGAGGCCCATCCAGTCGGTGCCAAATACGCCATCCAAATCCCACGGCACGTAGTAATACGGCTCGCCCTGTTTGTATTTGGCGATGTAAATGTTCTTGCCGGTATTATCCCCAGCGCGCGACAGGTTCAGAAAAATGAAATAGTCTACTGCATTACCTAGGTGGAATTTCTTCTGGTAGGTGCTGTTGAATTCCTGATTGGAGCTATTCTTTACAAAATCAACGAAATCGTAAATGTTCTTCCAGTCGATTTTCTCCTCGGGGTGCTTGTATTCAAAACCACCCCAGATTTCGCTGTTGTTGTCGTAGGGCGGGAGCAGCGTAAACGTTACGGCACCATCCCAGGCTTCGCCTTTGTACAGCTCGCCCGTAATAGCGTTGTTGTACTTCTTTAGCTTGAGTTGCTTACGGTCAACCCGTTCGCTCAGGGTATAAATACCTTTGTACTCGTCATTCAGAAATACCTCTACAAATTTCATGTCGATGCCATTTTTGGCCTCGGGCTCCAAGTTTTTGTAGTAAATCTGGTGTATTTCCTGCCACAACTCGTTGCTGGTTTTGCTACGAATGCGCAATGGCTCATTGTACATGGCCTGCAGGTTGTACTTGTTGTCGTTGCGCAAGCCCAACAGGCTCATATCGCGCGACTCACCGGCTAGCGTATCGTTCACGAAGCTCAGTTCATACGACTTCTTAGGGAACGTTTGCGAGAAGTTGCCGCGGATTTCGATCTTCAGAAACGAGTTGACGGATTTGCCATCTGCCTCGTCGAGCGAAAACTGCGCATATACGCTGGGGCTGTCAACAATCTTGTTTCTAGTGCTGATGCGTACCACCGGCAGCTGTGTGAAATAGAGCTGGTACAGCTCGTTTTCGCGCGTTACCTCGTAGGAAGTGTTGCTTTCTACTTCGGGCACGCCTTGCGTAAAGATGTACACACCGTCGAGCGAGAGGTGGCTCTTTACGTCGCTGTACTCACGGTTAATGGCCTCTGGCTTCTGATTAACCAGAATCAGCCGGCTCTTGTGGTCGACGTGGTAGAAATTACGGGCAATTACAAGCGTATCTCCTGCTGTAGCGCTAAATGGGGTTATAAGCGCAACGAGTGAAACTAGTAGTAAAAGCTTTTTGGTAAAAATCTCTCGCATGGTTAATGGGCGAAAATGCTATTGATTTATGATTATCTGTTTCTCAGAGTAACGGCACGCACTAATCAGTCGCCTGCCTTAGTTGTAATAATGCGGGCAGGTGTCTGGGCGTAGTGAGCCGAAAGAGCCGGCCTTGGTTGCACTGCCGGATAAAAAATGTGTTGGGCCGCTAACCGCACGCGCTGATAAAAGCCATAGATGGCTATTTAAGAGCGAGTTGTCTGTCAGAAATTATGCGCGGAGTAACCTATAATTGCAGGACTATTTCAGCACTCGAACAGTCGGAGAGTAATAAGAGAAAAGCAAATAGAGGTGTTGTGATATTAGCGTAGAGCCGCAATTAGGAATTCGATATTTAGGAGCGTGTATCGGCAGTTAATTGCCGCAAAACGCGCGTATCGATTTTGCAAACGGGCGGCGATTTACAAATAAAATTTTAAGTAATATCATATCAGAGTGATGTTGTTCAATAATTGCAGTAATATCTTGTTTGCGTTATATTTGCTATTAGTTGAAGGCTAGCGTTGGTACAAATTGTATTCTCTGCTGCTTGCATAGTGCTTTGGCGCTTGGTCAGGGCCAAGCTTGCCTGATCCAGAACGCAGAAGCATGGCCATATCACTTGCGCAGCCATTGCACCTAAGATGCGCCACATGAATAAAAAAGCCCAAGCCCGCAGCAGGGGCGTGGGCTTGGGCAGGTAAGTTCAACAGGCTGCTACGGCTTGGTCGCGCTTGACTGGGGTTTGTACTCCAAGCCCCAGTGCTTGACATACTCGCGCAACGGACCTAGCCCTACTGCGGCGCGGCGCTCATCCACGTGCGCTTCGTCTTCGATTGGTTCGAGCTCATACTTGCCTGTAGCCGTGCTGGGGCGCAGTTGGCTGCCGTAGAGCTGCGGCTTGCCTTGCTCCACCAAGATGCGGTCTTCGAGCAAAGCAAGGCTTGATTTAGCTAACTCGCCTTTGCTCGCTGCTTCGCGCATCAGGGGCAGGTACTTGCGTTGCACCGAGGGCCGCGCGTGCTGGATAACCAGAAACGCGGCTGTGCTGCCCAGCCGACCCACCATGCTTTGGCCGGGCCAGCCGTATTGCTCGATAATGGCCGTTACGCGGGCCGTGTTGCGTTCGTCAACGGCATCCATTTCGTCGAGTAGGGCTTGGCTTTGGGCGGCCTGCATGCCGAGCTTTTTCTCCACCGAATCAATCTTGAGCCGTATGGCTTGACCGGTGGCGTAAATGGCTTCCAGCTCTCTTTTCAGGGGCAGGTTGTATTGGGCTTCGGCCTTGGCTCGGGTGGCTTCCAGCTTGGCTAACATGGGCTGCCAGCGGGCATCGGTGCGCAGGCTACCTAGGTCGGCATCCTGTTTCAGGTGCGGCACGTTGTCCCAACCAGCGGTGGTGGCTTGGTCGAGGTACCGAAAGGCTTTGTCTTTGTTGCCAGCTAGTGCCCAGCTACAAGCGGCGTTGTAGTAATGCGTAGCCGTGGGCTGGGCTTTGCGTTCGGCAAAAGCTTGCTCGTACAGCTTGCCCGATTCGGTGTAGCGCTTGCTTTGGTAGGCATCGGCTGCTTGTTGATTAAGGGCGCCGAAAGAAGTTTGTGCCTGCGACAAATGGCTGACCAGCGTCAAGGCTGTGCTTAGTAATAGGGATTTAATCATAAGCTAAGTAGATAGTTGACGAGCCAAGAATACAGCGCCAGACAGTTGTATGGCAAGAGATGTTGCAAGTAAAATACAGCGGACCGGAAGTTGGTAAACATGCCTGCCACAAACAAAAAAGCCCGAAGCGGCAGCTTGGGGCTTTGAAGTACTGGCCAGCGGCCGATTAAAAATCTTCGTCGAGTGAAAATACGTTCTGCTCGCGGTCGGTCATTACGCCCGCTTTCTGGTACTCGCCCACACGCTTCTCGAAGAAGTTGGTTTTACCCTGCAACGAAATCATTTCCATGAAGTCGAAGGGGTTGGTGGCGTTGTAAATCTTGCGGTAACCTAGGGCAACCAGCAGGCGGTCGGCCACAAACTCTATGTACTGCGACATCAACTGGGCGTTCATGCCGATCAGGTTCACGGGCAGCGCGTCGGTTACAAACTCCTGCTCGATGCTCACCGCATCGCGGATGATTTCGTGCACGCGGGCCTCGGGCAGCTTGTTCACGAGGTACTTCTCGTAGAGCAAGCAGGCAAAGTCGCAGTGCAGGCCTTCGTCGCGCGAGATGAGTTCGTTTGAGAACGTGAGGCCCGGCATCAGGCCGCGCTTCTTCAGCCAGAAGATGGAGCAAAACGAGCCCGAGAAGAAAATCCCTTCCACGGCAGCAAAGGCAATCAGGCGCTCGGTAAAGTTTTCCGAGTTGATCCACTTGATGGCCCACTGGCCCTTCTTGGTCACGGCCGGTACGGTTTCCAGCGCGTTGAAGAGGTAATCCTTCTGCTTGGGGTCTTTGATGTAAGTATCAATCAGCAGTGAGTAGGTTTCCGAGTGAATGTTTTCCATCATCACTTGGAAGCCGTAAAAGCAGCGCGCCTCGGGCATCTGCACCTCTTGCATGAAATTCACGGCGAGGTTTTCGTTCACGATGCCATCGGAGGCTGCGAAGAAAGCCAGCACGTGCGAAATGAAGTGCCGCTCGCCATCGTTCAGGTTTTCCCAATCTTTCTGGTCCTGCGACAGGTCGATTTCTTCAGCCGTCCAAAACGAGGCTTCGGCTTTCTTGTACATCTGCCACACGTCGTCGTTCTGAATAGGAAAGAGGACGAAGCGGTTGGGATTTTCAACGAGTAGCGGTTCCATGGGGTAGGGCAACAGTTGAGGAAACGACAAGGAGAAGTGCCGACGCAAGGCCAGCTAGCGGTTGAGCTGCCAACCTCGACAGGCAGGCAATTGTTCGACCTAGGCCTGTCACAACCAGTCGGGCGACGGCTTGGCGAAGACCAAAGATAGCCCTGCTAAACGGACCGCCGAGGTGCGTTTTGGCTTTTTTGTCTGTTAATTTTTCGCTAAGCGGACACTACAACCGTAGCAGCTATTTTCCCGGCAAAAGCCAAAGCAATAGTGAAATTCTTTGCTTTATATAAAAGTTATCCACATTTGCTGTGTGGACAAAAGAAGTTATCCACCAATTTTGTATTACGTACTCGCGCCAGGCAGTACTGTTAACTCGCCGAGGTAGCTATTTTTAAGCCGACTGAAAGAGGATTAGTGAGTTAGGTTTGGTATTGTGGAATAGAGCTAGTACTTTTGCCTTCCATTTTCAGAAAACCTGCGGAAAACCGATGTACGCAATCGTAGACATAGCCGGCAAGCAGACCAAGGTCGAAGCCAACAAATTTGTGTACGCCCACAAACTGGCCGGCAACGTCGGCGACGAAGTAGAACTGGGCAATGTACTGCTGACCGACAATAACGGCACGCTGAGTGTAGGCGCCCCCTTCCTGTCGGACGTTAAAGTAAAAGGCACCATCCTCGCACACGTTCGCGGCGATAAGCAAATCGTGTTCAAGAAGAAGCGTCGTAAGGGCTACAAGAAGCTCAATACGCACCGCCAGGACTACACGAAAGTAATGATCAACAGCATCGGCTAAGAAAGCTGTTGGCTGATGGCTTTTAGCTGTTAGCTTGCTTTCCCAACCGGGCTTTTTCTCTGAACCTCAGCTAATAGCCGATAGCTAATAGCTAACAGCTCAAACAAAATGGCTCACAAGAAAGGCGTAGGTAGCTCCAACAACGGCCGCGAATCGCATTCGAAGCGTCTCGGCGTTAAAATTTACGGCGGCCAGCTGGCCATTGCCGGCAACGTAATCGTGCGTCAGCGCGGTACCAAGCACCACCCCGGTCAGAACGTAGGTATTGGCAAAGACCACACCTTGTTCGCTCTGATTGACGGTACGGTTCAGTTCCGCAAAGGCCGCAAAGACCGTTCGTTCGTGACGGTTGTGCCGGCTGCTGAAGAAGTAGCTGCTTAAGTAGCTGCTGCAACTAGCATCAGAAAAGCCCGCCGTTCAGGCGGGCTTTTTGTGTTTGCGGTCCGACTATCAAGAGCACATCATTTCATCCTGAGCAAAGCGAAGGAGCCTATCACGCCTAATACACTTGCATCAAGTAATGACTAGCGGACGTAATAAGCTCCTTTGCTCAGGATGATAATGTTTAGCTAACTCACTGGACGAATTCCTTGACCGTTAGTGCCCTGCCCAACCGTCGGTTTCGGTGAGGAGGTAAAGCACCGGGTTGCTGGGACTGGCATCTAGCTCGAGGGCAGTTACCTGAAGGTTGAGCAGGTATAACCCGTTGGGCACGGCATCGGGCACAAAAATGAGCTCGGTAATGGTGGCTTGTCGGCGCATATCGCTAGGATATTGCCAGAAAATGTGGTGTGCGGCCAATATGCCGTTGTCGAGCTCCCGATCAACACTAGGCAGGTCGAGCAGGAGGTGCTCAATGTGGGCATCAACCAGGTACTGCGCTAACTCAGCTGAGATGTAAGGCGGATTCTGACCTGAGTACTGACGGCTGCGCTTGCTCTCATCGTTGGGCATCGTACGAATGACGAGGGCCTGAGGCGGCACCGGAGCCGCTTGTAGCAGCGGTTGCACGTCGGATAGCTCCACCACGTAGTCGCCATCGAGGCGGCGGTGTGGCTCAACAGAAATCAGCCAGGCTACAAACAAGTATTGTTTGAGGCAGCTTGGCAATGTGGCTGCATCGGGGCTTATGTGGCCGAAGCACTCGGTATGCGTGCCGTTGCCGTGGGGCGTTACGTGCACGCGTTTGTAGTTAGTGCTGCCTCCCTCGGCCACGCTGCCCACAAAGCCGCCTACCCGAATGACATCAATCTGCACCGGTTCGGCCCAAAAGCAATTCACTTGGTCGGGCCCGGGCGCCAACGGCAACGCAATGCTAATTGGCGCGGTAGGATCGTAGCTGAAGGAGCGGCCGCAGTACTGAATGGAGGCAGTGAGCATGGCTGAATCAGGTGTTAACCACGGGTGGCTCGGCGGTGAACTCCGCCGTTAGCTCGTTCAGAATACGAGCTACTTCGTCGGCGCGGCTGTAAACCATAAAGTGTGTGCCGCCCTCGATCAAGTACTCAACTTTAGCCGGACCGGGCGGAAATACCCGGTCGTGGGTGCCGCGGATTTGCACGCACGGGCCAATGTCGCGGCTGTCCCAGCGCAGCAGGCTGCGAATGGCCCAGCGGGTGTAGCGGGGCTCTTGGTCGCGCAATACTGCTTTAAACAGCTGATACTCGGAGCCGCCGCCAATGCCGAAGTACCACTGGCCTGCCCGCGGAAACAGCTTTAGCAATTGCGGCGGTACCCAGTGCTGCACGCCGGTAGCCCGAATGATGCGCAGCAAGGGCGGCAGCTGGTCGGCGCCAGGGATGCTAGAGATAAGGGCTACAAGCGCCAGCGGACGCAGCCGGGCAATTTCAAGAGCAACGGTACCGCCGAACGATACGCCCACCAGCCAGCAGCGCCGATCGAGCGGAATGCCCTCGGCCATGCGCTCGGCATAGGCGGGCAAGGGCTCATCGGGGTGAGTGGGCTGTATCCAATTCAGCACCGTTACGTGCCCGCGTAGCTGAGGAAGCAGCCGCGTGAAAATGCGTTCGTCGGCACCTAGGCCCGGAATGAGATACAGAATGGGTTGCTGCGGCGCGGCGGAATCAGGCATCCAAACGGCGGTAAATACCTTCGAGGTAAAACACGTTGTCGGCGGCTGAGCGTTCTTCGCTTTCCTCGTCCTCATCGTCCTCGAACTCGTCTTCGTCGGCGGGGTACGTGAAGGAAAGCTTCAGGGCAATGTCGGGCAGCACGAAGGGCTCGTGGCCCTCGGCGGTGTATTCGAGCAGGCAGGGGCGCGGGGCCGTAGCCAAGGCGTCGGCCACTTCTTCCTGCAACTCACCGGAGCGCACGCCCGCTTGGCGCAGCAGTAAATCGAGTTGCGCAAACGGCAGCCCTAGGTGAAAAAAGTACGTCTGGCCATCGAACACGGTGGTGGCCCACAGCGTCACGTCGTCGGAGTTGTCGAAAACAATGGCGCGCACTTGTACTTCCTCCACAAAGAAATCAGCACCGTATTCGACGGCGTCAATGAGGCGTTGCATGCGGGGAAGCGGGTACGGGAATGATGGGGGTAAGACAAAATACCCTTGGATTTACGCAAAAGCTGGCTGTTTGCCGAATCAGCAACCAGAAATTTTGCTAGGCAAAACGGCTTATTGCTGAGCTTCAGAGAGTAGCACTAATTAGCCGACGCAACACGTACCGTGAAGTGCGTGAACTACACTTCCTCGGGTGCCTCCAAGAATAACTCGAGGGTAATCTGATCGGCGAGTAGCTTGCCGCGGTCGGTGAGGCGCAGCGTTTCGTGGCTGATGGTGGCCCAACCATCGTGCTGCAGTTGCTGTAAATAAGCCGCGCGCTCCGTGGCTAGATCGATGCCTAGGTGCCCGCGCAGGTAAGCCAAGTTGCAGCCCTGAGCGGTGCGCAGGCTCGTCATAAGGTACTCGTTGGCGCGGTCGGTGGCCGAGAGCTGCTCAATGGTGGCCGGCAAGGCGTTGTGCTCCAGCACCTGCTGCACGTACTTGGTATTGCTCGGCACCGTGTACTGCCGGCTATGCCCATTGAAGGAGTGCGCACTGGGGCCCAGCCCTAGGTAAGGCACGCCCTGCCAGTAGCTGGAGTTGTGGCGCGAGTAGCAGCCGGGCTTGGCGAAGTTGCTGATTTCGTACTGCTCGTAACCAGCCTCGCGGCTAGCTGTCAGGAGCATTTCAAACTCCTGCGCTACAAACTCTTCGGGCGCGCCGCGGAAGGTGCCCTTCTTCAGCCGGCGGCCAAACACGGTTTGCGGCTCGATGGTGAGGGCGTAGCAGGAGAGGTGCGGTACACCTAGGGTCACGGCCTGCTGCAAATCGTGCTGCCAAACGCTGTGGTCGGGGGCGGGCACTCCGTAGATCAGGTCGAGGCTGATGTTGCTCAGGCCGGCATCTTGGGCAAGCTGCACCGAGCGGCGCGACTCTTCGGCCGAGTGGGCGCGGTTCATGAGGCGCAAATGCGGCTCGTGGAAGCTCTGCAGCCCAATGCTAAGCCTATTGACGGGCGAAGCCGCCAACTCGCGCAGCTTGGCGGCGCTGAGGTCGTCGGGATTGGCCTCGAGGGTTATCTCAGCGTCGGCGGCTACGTCGAAATACTTGTAAATAGCTTCGAAGAGCGTGAGCAGCTCAGCCTCGGTAAGCAACGAGGGCGTGCCCCCACCAAAGTAGATGGTGCTCAGGCCGGCGCCGCCTAGGTAATCGTGGCGCAGCTCCAGCTCACGCACCAAGGCCTGCACCACTTGCTCTTTCCGACCTAGGGAGGTGCTGAAATGGAAGTCGCAGTAGTGGCAAGCCTGCTTGCAGAACGGGATATGAAGGTAGAGTCCGGCCACGGAGAAGAGGATGTGCTAAGATTGTGCAACAGTAGCGCGAACTTTGGAGTTCGCGCTTTGCCGGGCTGCCTGCCGCGGTGCCGATGCCGGTTTAGTAAACACTAGCCTCTAGGTAACCGACGGGCCAAATGCTTCGGCAGGAAATGAAAACGGCCGCTACTGCGTTTGAGCCTGCAAATGTATACCAGCTTCGTGCGCTTCCTGCTGTTGGCAAGCCTGCTCCTGCTCGGAGCGGTAGCAAGCGTGTGGGCTCAGACCACCTCACCGGTAACGGCGCCCAACCTGCCCGCTACCCAAGCGCCGCCTTTGCCGCCGCGCCCAACGCTGCCCGACTCGGCCGCGCTAGCCAAGCGCCGCGTGGCACCCGCCCGCCCCAAGTACCTGCGCTTCGAAACCGAAGCCGCCGACCAAGCCGTGCTGCGCCGCTACCGGGTGCGCACCACGGCCGCCGATACGCTAGAGGCCGTGCGCAGTGTGCGCCAACTGCTGCTGGCCATGCAGGCCGATGCCTACCTCACCGCCTCGGCCGACACCATGCAGTGGCGCGGCGATACCTTGGCCGTGCGCCTGTACGTGGGCGAGCAGTTTCGGTGGGCGCGGCTGCAACGCGGCAACCTCACCGAGGACGTACTGACGCACACCGGCTTTCGGGAGAGGCTGTACCTAGGGCAGCCGCTGGTGCCAACCGAGCTGGCGCGCTTGCAGCAGCGCGTGCTCGAAAACAGCGAAAACGAGGGCTTCCCGTTTGCGCAAGTACGCCTCGATTCGGTACAGCTCGATGGTTCCGATATCACAGCCCGGCTTACCTTGGATCGGGGCCCGGTGGTGGAGTTCGATTCGTTGCAAATCATCGGCAACACCAAAACGCGCAAGCGTTTCCTGAGCAAGTACCTGCAGATTTTGCCGGGCCAGCCCTACAGCCAGCAGCGGGTAGATGCGGCCGCACGCCTGCTGCGACAATTGCCCTACGTGCAGCTAAAAGCCGAGCCCGAGGTGCGCTTTGCCCGTGGCCGGGCCCGCGTATACCTCCTCCTCGACGACCGTAACGCCAACCAGTTCGATGCCATTGTGGGAGTGCTGCCCAACCCGAACCCCACGGCCGAGCAGCGGCGCGTGCAGCTCACCGGCGACGTTACCCTGAACCTGCGCAACCTAGGCGGTGGCGGCAAGCAGTTGGGCTTGCAATGGCGCAAAATCGGGACAGCCTCGCAGCTGCTCGATGTGGGGTATCAGCATCCCAGCTTCTTCGGTTCGCCTTTGGATGTGGCTGCTAGCTTCAACCTGTTCAAGCAGGACAGTACCTTTCTTACGCTGCGGCCCCGTCTGCAGGTGGGCTACCCGGCAGCCAAGGCCGGGCGCTTCAGTGTGTTTGTGGAGCAGCGCAACTCGCGCCTTTACCCGCGCCGCAACTTGCCCACACTGCAAGCCCTGCCCGAAAACATCGACTCGCGCTACACCGCCTACGGCCTCGATTTTAGCCGTTCAACACTCGATGATCTGCTGTTTCCGCGACAGGGCTTGCTGCTAGCTGGGCAGGCCGCCGTGGGAAACAAAATCATCAGCCGTAACGCCTATGTCAACCCCGAGCTGTACGAGGGCCTGCCGTTGCGCACCACCCAAGTGAGCCTGAGCGGCCGGGCCGAATACTATCTGCGCGTAGGCAAGCAAGGGGTGTTGCTAGGGCGAGTGCGCGGCGAAGCGCTGCTCAACCGCCGCTTGTTCCTCAACGATTTGTTTCGCCTAGGTGGTTTGGCTACGTTGCGCGGGTTTAATGAACTGCAGTTTTTTGCCGCCCAGTACGGCATTGGCACCGTGGAGCTACGGCAGTTTACCGGCCCCGATGCTTACGTGTTTCTGTTTGCCGATCAGGCTTATCTGCGCCGCGACCTGCCCAACGACCTAGGCGAAGACGCGCCTACCGGCCTAGGTGCCGGCCTGAGCTTCCGGACCGGAGCCGGCCTATTTCAGTTTGTGTACTCAGTAGGGCGCAGCAATAGCCAGCGTTTCTCCTTAGGTGCTTCTAAAATTCACTTCGGCATTACCAGCCGCTTTTAGGCGGGCGCTAGAGGCGCACAGTTGCCGTGTCTTCGGGGGCTACGCTGGTGTCGGAGTCGGCCTCGGGGTTGGTGCTGTTGGTGGTAGTGGGCGATTCGGTGGAGATTTGGTCCATGTCGCGTTGCTGACTATCGCAGGCCAGCAAAGAGCAGGCGAGCAATAAGCCGGCCAAGGAGTAGACAACAAAGCGTTTCATCCGCTGAAGCATAACGTGTTTTCTGCCTTACGCAGAAAACTGTGACTTGGTCACTTGTTTTGGCAATGTAGGTAGCGCCGCCCCGCAAGGTTCATTCAACCACAGCAGCTATCGACAATAATTTGGGGAAATATTTTCTTACTGATTATCAGGCGACAACGTGGCTTCGGTAGGTAATTGTTGCCGGGTATGCTGCAAATCCGAAAAAGGCTACTACTTTTGCATCACCAAACAGTGCGGGGTGGAGCAGTTGGTAGCTCGTTGGGCTCATAACCCAAAGGTCACAGGTTCGAGTCCTGTCCCCGCTACCTCAGAAAAGCCTCAGTGAGTAATCAACTCGCTGGGGCTTTTTCTTTTGGCTGCCTTGGTCGCTACAAGGGTACTGCTTGCTGAAGTTGTTTGCTCGTGTCAAACCTACTGGGCGCAGCTTGAGCTTGCTGCTGAGGGTAAGGTTATAAATAATCTTTTAGAAGAGTGATGATGCCCTAGCTTCGTCGGTAATCATTGGCCGGCTTAGGCAGAGGTGGTTGGTTCTTGTTTCTGCATCATCTTGTGCTGCTTGCCTACTATAATCGCACCGGGTAGATATATTATTTCTGTATTATGAATAATCAACTGTTAATTAAGTTGTTGTAAAAATCAAAGCTCAGCGGTATGACTAATTATTAAAGTAATTGCTGCCTGGCTGCGTCGTACCTTTGCGACAATAGTTGGGATAGATATGAAGTATCATTACGCTTGGGTTTGGCTCGCTTTTTTGCTGGTCGGTATCAACTCTGCGTTTGCACAGCGAATTGTATTTACCGGAAAAATCACCGAAGCGGCCAACGGGCAGCCGGTGCCCTTTGCCTCGGTGTACGTGAAGGGCACCACGTTTGGCACAACCGCCGACGACGAAGGCCGCTACGAATTGAAGGTGCTGCAGCCGGTCGATTCGGTTACGGCTTCGGCCGTGGGGTTTAAGCCGCGCAGCAAGGCCGTTGGCAAGGAGCCTGCTCAAACCGTGAACATTGGCCTGCCCTCGGCGGCCATTGCCCTCGGTGAAGTAACCATCCGGCCCACCGAGAACCCTGCCTATGCCATTCTGCGGAAGGTGCAGCAGCACAAAAAGCAGCACGACAAGAAAGAATTGTCGGCCTTTGAGTTCGACAGCTACAACCGCGTCGAGGTGTCGTTGTCGGACATCACCGACCGCTTGGCGCGCCGCAAGGTCATCCGCGACATGACGGCCGTGGCCAACGGCGTCGGGAAGCTGGAGCGCAACGCTGCGGGCCAGCCCACGGTGCCGGTGTTTGCCTCGGAGGTGCTCTCGCGCTACTACGTGCGCCACCGCCCCAACCGCGAGCGGGAGGAAATCAAGCACACCCAGCTGCACGGCGTAGCGCCCAAGGACGGCACGCTGCTCTCGCAGGTGCTGGGCTCCTCGTTTCAGGACTACGACTTTTACCCCAACTGGCAGGTGGTGATGGGCAAGGACTTCATCTCGCCCATTGCCGACGGCTGGCGCCTCACCTACGACTACGACCTCGAAGACTCGGTGATGATCGGGCAGGACCGCTGCTACCAGCTCAAGGTGTTTCCGCGCCGGCCGCAGGACCTGGCTTTCACGGGCCGCATTTGGGTGACCACCGATTCCTACGCCCTACGCCGCGTCGACCTGGCGGTGGACCCCAAGGCCAACATCAACTTCGTCGACCAGATTCGGGTGTACCAGGATTTGGCGCCCTCGCCGGCCGGGCCGTGGTTGCCGCAACGCACCCGCGTGGTAGTAGGCCTGAAACCGACGAAAAAGCAAACCGGCTTGCTGGTGCGGTTCACCACCGTCAACAGCCAGTTCGAGGCGGGCCGGCCGCACGAGCTGCCGTTTTACGACCAACCCTTTGCCGCCGCACCCGAAGCCCTGAAAACGCCTGCTGGTTTCTGGGAGCAGCACCGGCCCGATACCCTGTCGGCGCAGGAGCAGCGCACCCTCGCGGTGCTCGATTCGGTGGGCAAGCTGCCCTCGGTGCGCACCTTCCTGGAGGTAGCCGATTTGGTAGTAAACGGCTACAAAGAGCTAGGCCCGCGCGGCCGGTTTGAGTTGGGGCCCATCTTCAGCTCCTACAACTACAACAACGTGGAGGGGCACCGCCTGCGCCTGGGCTTCCGGAGCACACCCGAGCTGAACCCCAACTGGCTGCTGCAAGGCTACCTGGCCTACGGCACCCGCGACGGGCAGTTTAAGTACGGCCTCTCGGCCGACCGCATTGTGGATCGGCAGAACTGGACGCTCTTCAGTGTGCGCCACAGTCACGACGTAGACCTAGTAGCCCTGCTCGATAACGACCTGGCCCTCGAGAGCCCCTTGTTCGAGGCCGCGGCGCGGTTTGGCAACATCAAGCCCGGCCTGCCGGTGTGGCGCGACATGACGAGCGTAACGGCCCAAACCGACCTGTTCCACAACTTCACCCAAAAGGTGACGCTGCGCCACCAGCGCTTCGATCCGCTCTACAACTTTGCGTACTACACCAGCGCCGACCACGGCCCCAACGCCCCCACGGCGCGGCAGTACGCGCTTTCGGAGGTGATATTCGAATCGCGCTACGCTCCCGACGAGGTACTGATTCAGAATCAGAACCGCCGCTACGCCGTGGGGCTAATGAAGTGGCCGGTGTTTACGTTTCGCTATACCCTGGGCTTGCCCGATGTGTTGGGCAGCGACTTCGAGTACCACAAATTCAACTTCACGATGACGCACAGCGTGCAGCTGGGCCAGCTGGGCCGCACCGAGTACATCGTGGATGCGGGCTACATCCCGAGCACGGTGCCGTATCCGGTGCTCAAGTCGCACCTAGGCAACGAGTCGTTCATTTACACCTCCAACGCCTACAACCTGATGCGCTACTTCGAGTTTGTGAGCGACCGGTACGCCTCGCTGCACGCCGAGCACTACTTCGAAGGCCTGCTCATTAACGCGGTGCCGCTGCTCAAAAAGCTTGATTGGCGCCTGCTGGCCTCGGGCAATGTGCTGTACGGCGGCGTAAGCCAAGCCAACCGCGACGCCACGCCGGCCATCGATGCCAGCGGGGCGCCGTTGCCTACGTTCCGGCCCCTAGGTAGCACGCCCTACCTGGAGGTGGGCTACGGCGTCGAGAACATCTTTAAGTTTCTGCGGGTCGATTTCCTGCACCGCCTCACCTACCGCGACTTGCCCGGTGCCCGCGACTTCGGCGTGAAGCTTTGCGCCCAGTTTAAGCTGTAGGCCTGCTTAAAGTTGGCGCAAGCGCAAACACGTAGCCCCGGCGCAGGTTGTACAGCTGCTGCCGGGGCTACGTGTTTGGGCTTGGCGCTTACAGCGAAAGCCGATCATAGTCGAGCTTCACATATAGATGTGATAAATCCTTGATTGTGAGCTGCAATAGTTTACGTTTGTGCTATCGGCTGCTTCAGTGGCCGCTACTCCGCCCTCACTACCCTACCTGTTGCTATGGAAACAACCCTTGCGCCGGCCCTGCCGGCTGGCTGGGCCACGCTGCTCGCCGAAACCGATGCGCTGCATCTTTTTCAGCGCTGGCTCGACGAAGCCCCGCTCGATGGCCCCGTGCCGATGACCTTGGCCACCGTGCGCTCCGACGGCCACCCCACGGCGCGCGTGGTGTACCTGCACGGCGTACCCACCGATAAAACCGGATTCCGATTTTTCACCAGTCTCACCAGCCCCAAAGCCCAAGAGCTCGAAGCCAACCCCTACGCCGCGCTTACTTTTTACTGGTCGGGGCTCGATAGACAAGTGCGCGTGGAGGGCGTGGTACACCCATTGCCGCCCGACGATGCCACTGCCGCTTTCAGCAAACGGCCTAGGGCCAACCAATTGGGCGTGTGGGCCTCGCCGCAAAGCCAAGTGCTCAGCAGCCCCGAGGAGCTTGCCGAACGCTTGCACGAAGCCACGGAGCGTTTTTCTACCCAAAAAGCCGTTCCGCGTCCACCGCAATGGGGCGGTTATGCCGTGCATCCTACCATGATCGAGTTTTGGGCTGGCAACCCCGGCGACTTGCCCAGCCGCATGCGTTTTGAGCGGACGCCGACCGGCTGGCAGCAGGTGTGCCTAGCTCCTTAACGCCAGATACGCCCACAAAGCACCTAGGCCCCGCAGTTGCGCTGCGGGGCCTAGGTGCTTTGTGGGCGTACTCAATTGGGCAGCAACTGCCCTAAGTGCTGCTTAGGCCAGTTGCATCCAAGCACCGGTATCGGGCACGGTGTAGCGCGAGCGGCGCATTTGCGAGGGCGCCACGCCAAACTTGCGTTTAAAGGCCGTGGCAAAGTGCGCCGGGTTGGTAAAGCCCACCGACTCGGCCACCTCTTGCAGCGGCTGCTCGGTGTGGGTAATCAGTTGGTGCGCTACGGCCAAGCGGCGCTCGGCCACGTAGCCGAACACGGTGGTGCCGAACAGGTCTTTAAAGCCCTTTTTCAGTTTGAAGTCGTTGGTGCCGAACTGCCGCGCCAGCTCGAGCAGGCTGGGCGGGTTGGCGTAGTGAGAGTCGAGGAAGTCGCGGATGGCGTAAAACAGGTCGCGCTCGGTGGTGGAGAGGCGGTAAAGATTGCGCGCCATTTGTTCGTGCTGCTCCACAAACAAATCCAGAAAGCGCGCCTCCAAGAACATCTTCTTCAGGGCGCCCGAGTAGGGGCACTCGGCAATTTGCTGAATGATGGCGCGCATCATGGGCGTTACGGCCACGCCATCGGGAATCAGCACAAAAGGCTCGGCGCGGCCCAGGCGCCGCTCGTGCATGCGCAGCCACTCGGCATTGCTCGTAACGAGGTTGCGAAAGAACTCGGGCGTGAGGTGCACTGAGAACATGTGAAAATCGCGGCCGCTCTGCTCGCCCTGAAAGGTGTAGTGGTTGCGGGTGGTTTCGTCGCCTACCACGTTTTGCCGGCTCGAGCCGAGCGTCATAGGGCGGCTGGCGCAGCTGCGCGAGTGCGTGTCGCCGTCGAACTGAAACAGCATGCCCACCCACGGCTTGGCCACTTCCAGCTCGGCCTTAAGCGGCTGTACCAGCTTGCCGCTCATGCTAGTTAGCTGAAAACCATCGAGGAAATAATCGGTGAATTTGGCGGTACTACCCGCGGGATTACGCCACAGCGTATCGGCCTGCACCACATTAGCGTGCTGCTGAAGCTCGGTTTGGCAGTTGTCGGTGAGTTCGGCCGTGCGGAACTCGAAGAAGGTCTCCATAGGTCACTTGCTACTACAAAGTAAGCAGCAGCAGTGGTATAGCAAGAATGAATAGCGCAAAACGGAGAACGGGCACTGCGTACAAATTCCGTTTCGCGAAAGTGGAACTCCGTTTCGCGAAAGCAGAAACGAGCCGATAGCCTGCAGATTTGCAACGAAATCGTTCTACATCCCTCACCGTTCGGCTTGGCAGTGCCGCTACACCGCACCACCACCTAGGCCCAAGCAGCCCCGCCAGCCAATCACTTCTGCAGCTATGAACTCACCGCTTCTGTCTTCCTCGAAAGTACTGGTGCCCGGCGCAGTGTTTGTGCAAGTAGTAGCCGCCGTATGGCTGCTGCTCAAAGAAACCCTGCAGCCGCGCGAGCCCCAAGAGCCCGCCTGCTCGGCCCGCTACGCCATGCTGCAGCGGCAACAGCAATGGGCCACGCGCCTGTTTTGGTTGGCTACTGTAGTGCTAGGAGCAGGTTTGCTGCTGGGCATGGCAGGGTAGGTGTTTGGGCTATAGTTGCGCGGGCAAGGCAACCTCGGCGGGCTGCATGGGGTACACTCAGGCCATGCACCCTTGTAAACGCGGGTGCTGCACCGGCCCATGAGCAACCGACACACTTACGACCTAGGCGTAATCGGCAACTGCGCCTACTTGGCGCTTATTCATCAGGATACCAGCCTGCAGTGGCTGTGCTGGCCCCGTTTCGATAGCGGCTTTGTATTTGGCAGCCTGCTCGATCGGCAGCAGGGCGGCGAGTTTACGCTGCGGCCTGCCGAGGGGGAGTTCCGGACGCACCAATACTACCTCGACAACACCAATATTCTGTGCACCGAGGTGGAGTCGGCGCAGGGCCGCTACCGCGTAACCGACTTTGCGCCCCGCTTTCAGCAGTACGAACGGTACTACAAGCCATTAATGCTGATTCGGAAGCTCGAGCCCTTGGCCGGTACGCCCCGCGTGCGGGCCGTGTGCCGCCCTGTGGGCGACTACGGCCGGCAAATGCTCAGCCCGCGCCGCTCCTCCAACCACATCAGCTTTATGGGCTTGCCCGAGGAGGTGCGCCTAACCTCCAACGTGCCGCTCAGCTACATTTTGGATGAGGAAGACTTTGCCCTCACCGAAACCAAGTACTTGGTGCTCACCTACGGCGCACCGTTAGAGGCCGCGCTCGAAAGCACCTGCGAGCGGTTTTTGCGCGAAACCACGCAGTACTGGCGCCAGTGGGTAAAAAGCACCAGCATCAGCAACTTCTACCAACCGCAGGTAATCCGCTCGGGCTTGGTGCTGAAGCTGCATCAGTACGAAGACACGGGCGCCATCATCGCGGCTACTACCACCTCGCTGCCCGAGGCGCCGGGCTCCACGCGCAACTGGGACTACCGCTACTGCTGGATGCGCGACACCTACTACATCCTCACGGCCTTCAACAACATCGGCCACTTTGAGGAGATGGAGCAGTACTTTCACTTCATCGCCAACATCTCCACGAAGGTGCGCGATAAGTACCAGCCGCTGTACTCCATAAGCGGCAACTCCGAGCTTATTGAGCAGGAGCTTTCGCACCTGGCCGGCTACCTAGGCAACCAGCCGGTGCGCATTGGCAACGATGCCTACACGCACATCCAGAACGACGTGTACGGGCAGGTGCTGGTAGCTTTGCTGCCGCTCTACGTCGATCAGCGTTTTGTTACGAAAGAGCGCGTACACTCCGAAAAGCTCATGTACGATGCCCTCTCGTTTATTGAGCGCACCATGGAGCAGCCCGATGCCGGCCTGTGGGAGTTCCGCAACCTAGCGCAATTTCACTGCTACACCTACCTCTTCCACTGGGCTGGTGCTCATGCCGCCCACAAGGTGGCCAACAACCTAGGTAACGCCGATATGGCTGGCTTGGCCG
Organism: Solirubrum puertoriconensis; assembly: GCF_001483135.1. Lineage (GTDB taxonomy): Bacteria > Bacteroidota > Bacteroidia > Cytophagales > Hymenobacteraceae > Solirubrum > Solirubrum puertoriconensis. The sequence goes on along the minus strand of NZ_LNAL01000008.1, from coordinate 12,034 downwards.
AACGCCTGATGCGGCAAGCCGGGCAAAAAATTGAGGCTTGCTTTAACCCTGGGCGGCAGGTGTACACCAACGCCATCGGCTCGCCGCATCTCGACGCCAGCACCATGCAGCTCATTATGATGGGCTACCTGCGGCCCGATTCGGAGGTGGCGCGTACGCACCTTGCCGCGCTCGAAGCCGAATTGAAAACCCCCGAGGGCTTGTTCTATCGTTACCGCCACGCCGATGACTTCGGCACGCCCGAAACGACCTTCCTCATCTGCTCTTTCTGGTACATCGAAGCGCTGGCCTGCGTCGGCCGCCTCGATGACGCCGTGCGCGAGTTCGAGAAGCTGCTCGGCTACACCAACCACCTAGGGTTATTGTCGGAAGATGTAGATGCCCGCACCGGCTCACAGTGGGGCAACTTCCCGCAGGCTTACAGCCACGTAGGCTTGGTAAACGCTGCCTATCGCATTTCCAAGAAGCTCGACGTGCCCAACTTCTTGTAAAGCAAATTCAACCGTTCCTCACGTTGTCGTTGCGAGGACGAAGCAATCCTTCCACTAGCAACACAATCGTTCAGCTAGTACCAACCGAAACCGCACCGCCCAAATCCTGTTGCTAGGATTCGGGCGGTGCGGTTTCGGTTGGTACGGGGTTTTCGGTTGGTGCTGGGTGAGGGCTTGTGCCCAGCTCAGGACTGATTGCTTCGCTTTGCTCGCAATGACAGCCGGTGCTTCCGCTTACTCAACCAAGTTCCAGAGCACCTGGCGTACTTGCTCGGGGCTGTCGAGGTGGTAGCGGGCCAGCGACCTAGGGCGGGCGCCCACCTTCACGGTGTACGCCTCGGGCGGCACGGCCCGGAAGGTGTCTTCGTCGGTGCGGTCGTCGCCCATGGCCAAAATAAAGTCGGGGCCAAACTGTTGCACCCAATGCGCAGCAGCTACGCCTTTATCAATGCCGGCATTCTTGATTTCGACCACCTTGTTGCCCTCCATAATGTGCAAGCCGCTGCCGCTGCCAATAAAGTTGAGGTGCGCCGCTAGCTCGCGGGCACGCATGGCGCCTAGGTCCGGATCGACGCGGCGGTAGTGCCACACCAGTGAGTACTCCTTCTCCTCGATAAAGGCACCGGCCGTACGGCTCACGTGCAATTCCAGAATAGGCCGAATGTCGCGCTTCCAATCGTTGCGAAGCGGCTGAATCATATGCCAGTCGCCCTCGCGTTCCTTCAGCCACACACCGTGCTCGGTAATGAAATCGAGCGGCAAATCGCCGAGCCAGTTGGTTAGCGTTTCTCGGTCGCGGCCCGAAATGATAACCACGCGGTTGCGCTTGTTAGCGGTAAGCGCCTGCAGCAGGCGGCGCAACTCTGCATCGGGGCTTACGCGCTGCGGATTGGTTTGGAACGGCATCAGCGTGCCGTCGTAATCGAGCAGCAGCAAGCGGTTTTGGGCCTGTTTAAATTGCTCGGTCATGAGCAGCTGCGCGGGCTCGTCGAGGGTGTCGGTGTTCAGAATTTGCTGCTTGATTTTGCTGTACGCCAAGCGGTTCATGAACAACTCGACCCAAGCGTGCACGTTGTAGCGCTTCACAATGGTTTGCAAGCTGGTCATGCGGCTAAGCTGCTCGTCGGCGGGCATGGTCAGGGCCTGGTACATGGCGTCGGCTACCTGCTCCATGTCGGTGGGGTTGATGATGACCGCATCCGACAGCTCACGGGCAGCACCGGCCCGTTCGCTTAGTACAAGCACACCCCGCTGATCGAGTCGGCTGGCAATAAACTCCTTGGCTACCAGGTTCATGCCGTCGCGCATCGGCGACACCAGCGCCACATCAGCGATGCGATACAGGGCGCTCAACTCCTCGAGCGGGTAAGAGCGGTAGAAGTACTGAATGGGCGACCAACTGATGGTGCGGTAGTCGCCGTTGATGCGGCCTACCAGCTCGTCAATTTCCTCTTTCAGCTCTTTGTACTGCTGCACTTGGTCGCGCGAGGGTACCACTAGCATCAGCAGCGTTACTTTGTTGTGCAACTCGGGGTGGCGCTGCAGCAGCAACTCAAACGCCCGCAGGCGCTGGGCAATGCCCTTGGTGTAATCGAGCCGGTCGATGCTGAGCACCACCTGCTGATCGGCCAGGACCTGCCGGTATTCAGCTTCGAGGCTTTGCGCTTCGGCGGAGGCTGCCACCTCAGCATACTTGTCGTAATCGATGCCCATGGGAAAGGCATCTACCATCACGGTGCGGTTGCCCGATTCCACCAAGCCATTCTGGTTGGGGCAGCCCAGCAGGCGCTCCACCGAGCTCAGGAAATGGCGCATATAGCCGTAGGTGTGGAAGCCAACGAGGTCGGCTCCGAGCATGCCTTCGAGCAGTTGCCGCCGCCACGGTACCGCCCTAAACAACTCGTAAGACGGAAACGGGATGTGTAGGAAAAAGCCAATGGTAGCATTGGGCAGAGCCTGGCGCAACATGCCCGGCAGCAGCAGCAATTGGTAATCCTGAATCCAGATGGTGTCGTCGGGGCCAGCTTGGGCAGCCACGGCTTCGCAGAACTTGCGGTTCACGGCCTCGTAGGCCTGCCAGTACGTGGGGTTGAATACGGCGTACTGCGCAAAGTAGTGGAAGGTAGGCCACAGGGTTTCGTTGCTGAAGCCCTCGTAGTAATCCCGAATTTCGTCTTCGGTGAGGAACACCGGCGCCATGCTGTCGGGACGAAGTTGTTCGGTAACGTGGCGCTCCTCGTCCTCGCTATCGAGGTACAGGCCGGGCCATCCTACCCACACGTTGTCGTCTTGCTGGTAAACCGAACCTAAACCAGTAGCCAAGCCGCCCTCGCTGGGCGAAAAGGAGAGACTACCGTCGTCGGCGCGTTTTACTTTGGTAGGAAGACGGTTAGAAACAATAATGGTACGAGGCATACGTCAGAGCAGAGCTTTTCTGCTAGTCCACTACGAACAGCGCCCCGTTTAGGGCGTGTTATTAAATGATTATTCGACGGTGATGGAGGAGCGGCAAGCAGCACCTAGCGCCTAGGCTTCTATGGTGGTACCCTAGGTATGGGCACAAAAAGAGGCAGGCCGCTCATCGTTACATGCACCAATAAGGTACATGCTAGTTGCCGCATTTGATGAGCAGCCTGCCACACTCTTTAACGGCGGGGTTTGCCGCCGGGCTGCCCAACAAATACCGATTTTGCTTGGTGACTAATACGGGTTTTGCCTCAGCGCACCCCGCAACGGTATTCCGTTACGGACTTGAACACCTCGCCCGGCTGCAACACCGTGTTGGGGAAGGTAGGCTGATTAGGCGAGTCGGGAAAGTGCTGGGTTTCGAGGCAAAAGCCGCCGTGCTTAGGGTAGGGGCGCCCTTGTTTGCCTGTAAGCGTACCCGCTAAAAAGTTGCCAGCATAGAACTGAATGCCGGGCTGATCGGTGCGTACCTCCAGGGTGCGGCCCGAAGTAGGCTCGTGCACTTCGGCCACCGTCCGGAAACCCTCGCCGCGCAACACCCAGTTGTGGTCGTAGCCGCCGGGCACTTGCCCGATTCGCTCGCCAATGGTGTGTGCCTGCGTAAAATCGAAGGGCGTGCCGGCCACGGGGCGCAGCTCACCAGTCGGGATTAAGGTATCGTCGACAACCGTGTAGCGGTCGGCGTGCAGCGTAAGCTCGTGCCCTAGTATATCGGGAGTGGCATCAGCGCCTAGGTTAAAGTAACTGTGGTTGGTGAGGTTGATGGGGGTAGCCCGATCGGTGGTGGCAGTGTAGTCGATGCGCAGGGAGTTATCAGCAGTAAGGCCATAAAGCACCGTTACCGTGAGGTTGCCGGGGTAGCCCTCTTCGCCATCGGGGCTGATGTAGGTAAGCCGCAACACTGGTCCTAGGTCTACAAGCATCTCGGCTTCCCAGAGCTGCTGGTTAAAGCCGTGCATGCCGCCGTGCAGGTGGTTAAGGCCGTTGTTGGTAGCAAGGGTGTAGGGCTGCCCATCGAGGGTGAAGCGGCCTTCTTTGATGCGATTGCCGAAGCGGCCGATCAGCCCACCAAAGTAAGGGTTGGCTGTAGCGTAAGCGTCGCTGAGGTAGCCATCCAAGCTGCCGAAACCGAGCACAATATCGCCCGGCTGGCCTTGCCGATCGGGCGCGAAAAAGTGCGTTACAATGCCGCCGTAGTTGGTAATGCGCACCTCTAGGCCAGTGCTGCTGGTGAGCGTGAACAGTTGGGCAGTTTGGCCGTTGGGCAGCTCGCCGAACGGTGCGGCCGTAATAGATGGTTGTGCCATATCCGATGCAAAGAGACCGAGCCGCTTTGTACGGGTGTTTGCTTGCTCCGGTGACACTAAAAGCACCGAGCCCCGACTGCAGGGGCAGCCGGGGCTCGGTAGTACAAATAGGCAAAGCGCCTTAGCGTTGGTTGCGCAGCTTGAATTGCGAAAACGTAGCCACGTCGCCTTCTTCGCCTTGGGCAATCAGGCCTACGCGCACGCCACGGTCCCACGGCGGCAGGTAAGTGCCATTGATAGCGAAGCCATCAGTGCGGATCGGTTCCCAGTTCAGGCCACCATCGAGGGTGTAAGAAAAACGGTAGCGGCTGCCACCCCAGCACTCAAGGCGCAAACCTAGGGTGCTGCAGGGTTCGAGCAGTACCTCGGTGAGGCGTTGCTTTTTACCCATCTTCACGTGCCAAAGCTGCAGCATGTTGTCGCCGGCTACCAAGACCAGGGCATTGTAGGGGTCGCCCACAGCACCTAGGCCGGCAAATGTGCCCTCGCCCATGGTAGTGGTATCAACCTGCACGCTGGCGGTGTAGGTAGCCGAATAGGTGCGCTGTGCCACAATCGAGCCCAAGCGGGCCGCGCTAGCGCCTAGGTGCAGTTGGCCCTCGGTTACCTCAATAGGCGGCTGCTGCGTTACAGGCCATTGCCAAGTTAAGCCTAACTCATCACCGGCAAAGTTGTCGGTCACGTTCATCAGCGTCACATCGGCCAGGGGTGCGGCTTGCGGGCTGTTATTCACGAACTCGGGCCAGCCTTGCTCGTTCCAGGTAAACTCGCTCAGCAAACCTTGCCGGCCTACAAACTCGTGGCTGTTGACGTGGTAAGCGTGGTGCAGCAAAAACCAGCGGCCGTCCTTTTCGGTAACAGTGCCGTGGCCGGGGCATTTCCACACTTCGTTATCGGTGAGGATGGGGTTGCGGTCGTACTTCTCCCAAGGACCAAGCAAATTGCGCGAGCGGGCTACCCCTTCGGCGTAGGTGCAGTACTTGCCGCAGCACGCGTTGCCCGCGTAGAACATGTAGAAGTAGCCGTTGTGGCGCACCAAAGCCGAGCCTTCTACCAAAGTACCTTCCCACGGCGTGTCGTTGCGGAACAACTCGTGACGTTTGCCTACCAGCTTCAGCGTTGCTTCATCGATGCGCTGCGCCCAAATGGGCGTGGGCTTGCCGATGCTGTTGCCGTCGTTCTTCCAGATAAGGTGCAGCACACCGTTCTCGTCGCGCACCGGAAAACCGTCAATCGAGCCGGCCGCTTCGCCAACCAGCGGTCCGTGGTCGGTGTAAGGGCCTTCGGGGCGGTCGGCGCTGGCTACGGCTACGCACAACACGCCTCCTCTCTTGCGGGCAGTGTAATACATGTATACCTTACCGCCTTCATAAAAGAGCTCGGGCGCCCAAAATTGCGAGTCGCACCACGAGGGCAAGCGGCCCGGAAACACGTGGCTTACCAACTCCCAGTGCACCAAGTCATCAGACTTAAACAGCGGGAACACGGCGCCCCACTCAGCCGAAGTGGCGCTGGCCCAATAGGTGTCACCGATCTTGGTAATCGTCGGATCCGGGAAATCTCCTGGCAGCACTAGGCGGTCGTAGCCTACCAGAGCCGGGGCTACGGGAGCCGGTGCGTCGACTCCAGAGTACATTACTTCTGGGCGGTCGACGAGCAAATCGGCGTCCGGTGTTGGGGTGTAAGCCCCGGGTTCCAATTCGAAAGACAAAGCAGGAGAAGTTTAAAAGGAAGAAATCAGGCCAAGCCGACAAGCTGCTCCAACCTGCTGCCCGGGATGCATAGCCAACTACACAAAAACACCGGGTGCAAAACGCGGGCCAGAATCAACAAAATGGTTTGGTACTTAATCAAGAAGTTTTGTTCACGCAATTCAGCGCCACCTTGGTCCAAAAGCCTTTCTGCAGCAATGAAAACGCCGAACGCAATGGTAAATCCAAGAGTTCGGCGTTTTCAACTTTTCGAAGTTATACAACGGTTCATTGCGGAACCACTATGCTTACGGTTTTTTTGCTGAATACCGAATTATCCCAGCTCAATAGGCCAAATCACCCGGTCAAACGTTTAATTAACTCTTCGCTTATATGCTGCAGCCTAGGACTTGCCTAGTGGTTGCGGCAGCATCGGCAATTGGCCACTAGTTCGGCCATACCGACGGATTACTCGTAGTTCTAGGCCGGCTGCTGCCGGTAACCATATTCCCGTTGCTATGCATGCCCAAACTGTTGCTTCTGCCTTCCAACGCCATTTTGGCTACGCCGCTCCGTTGTTGGTGCGTGCTCCTGGTCGCGTCAACCTCATCGGCGAACACACCGACTACAATAATGGCTTTGTGCTGCCAGCGGCCGTCGACAAAGCCATTTACTACGCCGTAGGGCTCAACAGCACCGCCGAAATCCGCTTGGTAGCGCACGATTTGAACGACTGCTTCACCATCGCGCTCGACCAAGTGCATCGTACCGACACACCTTGGGCCAATTACCTTCTGGGGGTAGTGGCGCAGTTGCAGAAGCGCGGACACACCCTCACGGGGTTTGATTGTGTGTTCGGTGGCACCATTCCTATAGGAGCTGGCATGTCATCGTCGGCCGCAGTAGAGTGCGGGCTGGCTTTCGCGCTCAACCAACTACTTGGCACCAATATCAACAGAATGGAGCTGGCGCACATTGCGCAAAAAGCCGAGCACGAGTACGCCTTGGTACAATGCGGGCTCATGGATCAGTTTGCCAGCCTATTCGGCAAGCCCGAGCACGTGGTGCGCCTCGATTGCCGTTCGCTCGAGTACGCTTACTTCCCCTTCGATACCCAAGCCTGCCGCATTGTGCTTTGCAACTCCGGCGTAAAGCACAGCCTCGCCAGCTCCGAGTACAACACACGCCGGCAGGAGTGCGAACGTGGCGTATCGGTGCTGCGGCAGTATTACCCCGAAGTGCAAAGCCTGCGCGATGCTACCCTCGACCACCTGGCCGCCCACCGCGACGAGCTTGGCCCCGTAGTGTACCGCCGCTGCGCTTATGTAGTGCAGGAGAACCTGCGCGTGGAGGCTGCCTGCCGCCACCTAGAGGTGCACGACCTAGAGGCCTTTGGTAAGGAAATGTATGCCTCCCACGCCGGCCTGCGCGACGATTACGAGGTAAGCTGCGAAGAGCTTGACGTGTTGGTGGAGGCCGCCAGCAAAGTGCCCGGCGTGTATGGCTCGCGCATGATGGGCGGCGGTTTCGGGGGCTGTACCATCAACCTGGTAGCGCCCGATCAGGTCGAGAATTTCATTCAGCAAGTGGGCACTGCCTACGAGCAACATTTCCGTCGCCCGCTCGAAACCTACCAGACCACGATTGTGGGTGGGGTAGAGGCGCTTAATACACCGGTGGCCCAGGCCTAGGTTCTCCTTCGTCGTACCTCACTATACAGCTTGCCTATGGCTGCCTTCGATAGTACCGAGCACCCGCACCGCCGCTTCAACGCGCTTAATGGCGAGTGGGTACTGGTGTCGCCCCACCGCTCCAAGCGCCCGTGGCAGGGCCAGCAAGAAACGCCCGATGCAGAGCAACGTCCTGCTTACGACCCTGGTTGCTATTTGTGCCCCGGCAATACCCGCGCCAACGGTGCCGTGAACCCGACCTACACCAACACCTTCGTATTCGATAACGACTTCGCGGCGCTGTTGCCCGATACGCCTGCCGGCTTCATCGACGAAAGTGGCTTGCTGCGGGCCGAAGCCGAATCGGGGGTGGGGCGTGTTATCTGCTTTTCGCCCCGCCACGACCTTACCTTGCCCGAAATGAGCACCCCCGACATCCGGAAGGTCGTTGATTTGTGGGCAGACGAATTTCTGGCCCTAGGTACCCAGCCTGATATCAACTACGTGCAGATCTTTGAGAACAAAGGCACGATGATGGGCTGCTCGAACCCGCACCCGCACGGGCAGATATGGGCGCAACGCACTGTGCCTTCCGAGCCTGCCAAAGAAACCGTACAACAGTTAGCCTACTACCAGCAGCACGGCCGCACCCTATTGGCCGATTACCTAGGTATTGAGCTTGAAAAGAAAGAGCGAGTGGTGCTGGAAAACGACCACTTTGTAGTGCTCGTGCCGTTTTGGGCCGTGTGGCCTTTCGAAACGTTACTGGTAGCTCGCCGCCCGGTGCAGGACATTACCCAACTCGCGCCCGAAGAGCGCGACGCGCTGGCCGATGCAATCCGCCGCCTTACTATTCGCTACGACAACCTATTCAACATCTCGTTCCCGTACTCAGCCGGCCTGCATCAGCGCCCCACCGATGGCCAAGAGCACCCCGAGTGGCACCTGCACATGCACTTTTACCCGCCACTGCTGCGCTCGGCCACGGTGCGCAAATTCATGGTAGGCTACGAAATGCTAGGCAACCCGCAGCGCGACATCACGCCCGAGTTCAGTGCCGATAGGCTACGCAGCCTTCCGGAGGTGCATTACAAGGCTGCCACTCAGCAATAGGCTTTCGGCACAAGTTTTAAGATTACGCAACGGACGGCGCTACCGCCGTCCGTTGTTGTTTTCCTAAGGGTGTGTTGCGGCAAGTGTAGTCACCTGGGGAGGTAGTTGCTGCCAGATACCTTATACTAGCAGCCTTCTGCATCTTTTGCTGCTTGCTATGCTCTTCTCCCGATTTGGTTTACTTCTCCTAGGTGCTTTGTCTTGTTCACGCCTCGCTTCTGCCCAGCAAACAGTTGCAGCCGATAGCCAACCGACCAGTTGGGCTAAGGATGTGGTGTGGTACCAGATTTTTGTGGAGCGCTTCAGCAACGGCGACCCCAAAAACGACCCCACACCGCAAACCATGCAGCCAGCATTTGAGGCTCCGCCTGGCTGGCGCATCACACCTTGGGCACACAACTGGTACGAACCCGAGCCGTGGGCTAAGCAGGCCAAACTCTCGTGGGGCGATGAATTGGGTTTACGGCGCTACGGCGGCGACTTGCAGGGTGTCATCAACAAGCTCGACTACCTGCGCGACCTAGGCGTGTCGGCCTTGTACCTGAACCCACTCAACGATGCTCCTTCGTTGCACAAGTACGATGCCCGCAACTACCATCATATAGATGTGACCTTCGGGCCCGACCCCGCCGGCGACCAGCGCATTATTGCCAGTGAGAACCCAGCCGACCCGAGCACTTGGAAATGGACTTCTGCTGACAAGCTTTTCCTGAAGCTGGTGGAGGAGGCGCATCGCCGCAACATGAAGGTGGTGCTTGATTACTCCTGGAACCACACCGGCGTGGGATTCTGGGCTTGGCAGGATATCCTGAAGAAGCAGAAAGCTTCTTCATTTGCCGACTGGTATCAGATTACCTCTTTCGACAACCCCGCTACGCCGGCCAGCGAGTTTGCTTATCAAGGTTGGGCCAACCTAGCGAGCTTGCCCGAAATCCGGAAGACGAACATTACTACGGAACGAAAATCAGGGAGACCATACGAAGGCAACCTCAGCGAAGGAGCCAAGCAACATATATATGCTGTCACAAAACGCTGGCTTGCTCCCGATGGCGACATAGGCAAAGGCATCGATGGCTACCGCCTCGATGTGGCCGACCAAATACCCATGGGTTTCTGGCGCGACTACCGCACCTATGTAAAAGGCATCAAGCCCGACGCCTATTTGGTTGGGGAGATTTGGTGGGAAGAGTGGCCCGATAAGCTAATGGACCCCGTGCCCTACGTTAGCGGCGACGTGTTCGACGCCGTAATGTTTTACCAAATCTATCGGCCCGCTCGTAATTTCTTTGCCAACGTCACCGAAAGCATCGACGCCAAGCAGTTCGTTGCCGAGCTGCAGGCCGAATGGAGTCGTTTGGCCAAACCCACGCGCTACGCCATGATGAATGTATCAGCCACCCACGATACGCCTCGCCTTTTAACCGACTTCTTCAACCCCGGCAAGTACAAGTATCAGGCTACCCCGCGCGACAACGCCGCCTACAAAACCGGCAGGCCCGATACTGATACCCACAACCGCGTGCGCCTTTACCTCATGCACCAGTTTACCAACGTAGGCGCGCCTCACATCTGGAACGGCGATGAACTCGGAATGTGGGGAGCCGATGACCCCGATTGCCGCAAGCCGCTTATGTGGCCGGGCATAAAGTTTGAGTCCGAAACCCACAACAACTATCAGCCCGGCGCCAAGACCTATGACCCAGTTGGCTACAATGCCGAGCATCATGCGTTTTATCAGAAGCTCGCCCGAATACGTAAGAATAACCCAGTACTAATAACTGGCGATATTGAGTTTCTGACGGCTACTGGTAAGCAACTCAGCTACCGGCGTTTTGACAAGGAGCAACAAGTAGTAGTGCTATTCAACCTAGAGAAGAACAGCCGCTCGTTCAAACTCCCGGTAAAAGGCCGCTGGACCAATTTGATGCACGGAACGTTCATCAACTCAGACCAAGTTGATCTACCTCCGCTCACGGGGATGATCTTAAGGAAATAGGGTCCTTGTCCTGATAGATAAACAGCAGCCCCGCTTCTGGAAATAACCTTGAAAGCTGGGCTGCTGTTTATGTGTATTGATTTACAGTAAGTTGCGAAATTTATTTAGAATGATGAACTTATGATTTGTCCATGGTGTCTCTCCAAAGCACCGGTAATTCGTGCCGGTTGAGGTGCTCGCCTTTAGGATACTAGAAGTCAGAGAGCAATTTTTTTCTTTAGGGGTCACCGCAATGGAACTTGCGGCAACCTATTAATAGTTAGACTCTCTGCACGCGTTGATGAGGCAAGAGAGTTGGCGGCACTAGCAAAAATCTTGCCGGAGCGCTTGCTTAAATCAGCAAGGCCTACTACTTTTGCCCTCCCTTCAGACGGAAGGCGGCGCTCAGACGCGATTCGCGGCTGGTTTTGATCACCGGGCGCCGAAAAAAAAGTTGAGCTGAGGGCTTGCGGGCGGCGGGAAGTTGCCTACCTTTGCAGCCCGCTTCAACCGGAGGCGGCCGGCAGCGAAAGGGTCGAAAAAAAATCTTCGGCTGGCTTGCCAAGCGAAAAAAACCGCGTACCTTTGCCGCCCCGAACGGAAACGCCGCTCGGCAAGCAAAAAAAGCACCACGGCTGCCGCGGGCAGTTGCGACGCCGAGACGACAGGTTTCGGCGCACGTTCTTTGAAAGACTGGAAAGACAAAAAGGTAAGTGCGTTCTGCTTTCGAGCGGAACGCGGGCAAGCGTAAAAAGCACAGCTCGTTATAGACGAGTCGGATCAGCACTCGACACGGGCGCTGCCTCGGCAGCGCCGGCAAGTTTTTTTACAATGGAGAGTTTGATCCTGGCTCAGGATGAACGCTAGCGGCAGGCCTAATACATGCAAGTCGAACGGGCGCAGCAATGCGTCAGTGGCGCACGGGTGCGTAACGCGTAGGCAATCTGCCTACACCTGGGGGATAGCCCGCCGAAAGGTGGATTAATACCGCATGACACCGCGGGCCGGCATCGGCTGGCGGTTAAAGAATTTCGGGTGTAGATGAGCCTGCGTGCCATTAGCTAGTTGGCGGGGTAAGGGCCCACCAAGGCGACGATGGCTAGGGGAGCTGAGAGGCCGATCCCCCACACTGGCACTGAGATGCGGGCCAGACTCCTACGGGAGGCAGCAGTAGGGAATATTGGGCAATGGGAGCAATCCTGACCCAGCCATGCCGCGTGCCGGATGAAGGCCTTCTGGGTTGTAAACGGCTTTTGACCGGGAAGAAAAAGCCCCTGCGGGGGAAACCGACGGTACCGGTTGAATAAGCACCGGCTAACTC
>NZ_LNAL01000007.1 GCF_001483135.1 Solirubrum puertoriconensis | reverse complement strand
ACGCCTGGGCGACCACGCTAATGGCCCACAAGGGCGCATTTCGTAGGGGAGGTTTGGCACATAGATGTCGGCTCGTCACGTCCTGGGGCAGGAGAAGGTCCCAAGGGTTAAGCTGTTCGACGATTAAAGTGGCACGCGAGCTGGGTTCAGAACGTGGTGAGACAGGTCGGTCCCTATATGTGGCGGGCGTTGGAATGTTGACAGGACCTGACCTTAGTACGAGAGGACCGGGTTGGACCAGCCGCTGGTGTACCAGTTGTGCCGCCAGGTGCAGCGCTGGGTAGCTACGCTGGGTCGAGATAAGCGCTGAAAGCATCTAAGTGCGAAACTCACCTGAAGATGAGCATTCCGTTCAAGAAGGTCCGTGGTAGATCACCACGTCGATAGGCCGCAGGTCTTAAGCCGGAGACGGCCAGCCGAGCGGTACTAATGAACCGAACGCTTCCGAATACCGCCTCGTAATTTTTCCGCTGCGTTTGCTGGCCGTGCGTCACAAGCCCACGGCGCCCGCCGCTTCACCAGCCGGGATGTCCGCTACGACAATGGTGGCTTTAGCCCGGGTGTTCACCTCTTCCCATTCCGAACAGAGCCGTTAAGCCCCGGAGCGCCCATGGTACTGCCTTCGCCGGCGGGAGAGTCGGTCGCCGCCAACCTTGTCCCTTGCCCGAGGCCCCCCGCGGGTTCCTGCCCTCCAGGAACCGCCGCGGCGGGGCCTCGGCTGTTTGTACCGCCCCACCGCCCTCGCCCCGGGGCACAACGCGGGCCGCGTTGTGTGGACATACCTTGACTGTATCCCTACCGCAGCCCTTCATCGTCGCCGCTGTCGGTCTGCTTGCTCTAGAGAGGTTCCACTGTCGTTATCGAGCGCATGTGGGGCACCGGTGCGCGGGCTGCGGGCTTCCGAGCCGAGTGCAGACAGCCCTCCGACCAGTGGATGTTCTAGAAATATTCTCTGCCCCATTTGGCTTGCCCGTTAAGCCGGGTCGCACCCCGCAACGGAACTGGAACTGGCGCCATGGTACAAATAGACATCAGACTGAGTTAAGCATATCTTAAAAGCAAGTATTTCTTTGCAGCTCTGCAAGAAGGAATTGCTTTTGTTTAATCCATGCTATTGCTGAGATAAATATCTGGCTCCTGCTATTCATATATAAGCATGTCCTACCTCCAGTTTAACAGCAATCTAATTAAGGCCAAATGTAACTTTCTTATTACTTGCCGAGCTTTTAGTACTTACGGTAGTGTTTATGTAAACGAAAAGCCCTACGCTCGTATGAGCGTAGGGCTTTTCGTTTTCTGACGGAGGTGAGTTGCGTCTTATTTCTTCACAATCATACGTGTAGAGCTCCGCTGTTTGTCAGTTGCTCTTAGAATGTATGTCCCAGCAGCAAGACCATTTAGGTCAATAGTGTTTCTTCTACCCGCAATGATTTTGCTTGTGCGGACGGGCCTGCCTAGTAGGTTAACTACAGTAACCTCAGCATTTGCCTCAGCTTCGAGCGTGAGCAAATCAGGTGTAGGATTGGGATAGGCTTTTAAGCCAGGTATGGGAGTCTCGGTTTCTAAGCGATTGGATGTTATGATACGTTGACCTTGGGAATACCAAACTCCCCATTTTGCATCAGAAATTAGAACCGAGGCATTGCCTGAAGGGGTAATCTTATTACTCTGTAGAGAACGTACAGCAACAACAGTATCACCGCTAGTTGACAACGCTGTAAACAACATTTTATCGTCGAGTTTACTAAAGCTAGGCGTACCTGCTGTGTTGCTGCCATCGAAAATGGTGCCTTCATCACCTGTTTCGAGGTTGATGGCTAATACGGCAAAAGGCGCTGTGGCTGAAGCATCAAAAAAATCGAGCGCCATTATGTTGGGGGAGTTCTTAGCTAACACTGGATTACCGATGCTCACTCCGGCCGGTAGATTTTGTACAAGCTTTTGAATCTGACCATCACCCCAGGAGTTGGCGGCCGTGTTCCAGACACGGAGGAACCCAATATCCCAGAAATCAATATCCTGACCCTGCGAGTTGCGGATTACATTGTACGAATCGTAAAGCAAGTATTCACCTGAGTAGTCCCATTCGAGCGCATCAGCATATAGAACACCGCTGCCTTGCGTACCAGCTGATGTGGGATTGTACAGCTTGTATTTAACAGATTGTCCATTCACTAAATTGAATACATAAATGGAGGTGTCCTGAGTTGTAGTGATAGCGGCTAGTTTGGTGCCATCCTTTGATATGGCCACGTTTTGCCAAACAGGTTGGTTCTGAATAACCGCCTCACTAAAACTGCCTGTGAGTTGCACAGTGCGCAAACGATGCTGAGCATCTACAAACACGGCAACCGTACCAGCATCGTTGATGCTTGGTTTGGATTTGGCCGATGTATTGGAAACCAATTGAAAGCTTTGTCCGGCAGTATTGCTGCGATAAAAAGTGCCATTAACACCTGGGGCAGTGTCGTAGGAAAGAATGTAATCTGGCCCTGGGTTGGCGGGCAAAGTAGTGGTAGGCGGAGGAGCTACGCTGCCAACAATACCAACCGCATTGAAGGCTGCCGTAACGGCTGCTACATCGGAGGAACTTGCACCGTACAGATCAGTGGCTGATTGAATGGCACTTAAGCGCAAATCAATGAACTGCGACGAACGTGTTAGGTAAGCGGTCAGGGCTCGATACCAAATCTGCTCAGCATGCTCGCGACCTAGGGCAGTTGCTACTTTGAAGAAAGCCCAGTTTGGAATACCACTGTTGATGTGTACCCCGCCGTTGTCCTGCGTTCCGGTGTAAAACTCGGACATGTGACGCGGCTGAAAGCCAGCATCGGTTAAGCTGCTACCGCCGTTGTGCGGGTCTTGCATGGATCGGAGAGCACCACTGGGAAAGTAGGAACGGCGCACTACGTCTTCGCCTATAAGCCAATCGCTGCGGTCCATCATGGAGCCGAATACGTCGGCCATGCTTTCGTTGAGCGCGCCGCTCTGGCCTTGGTACACCAAGTTGGCTGATTTCTCTACTACACCGTGGGTCATTTCGTGTCCGGCTACATCAAGGCTGCCAGCGAGCGGTGTAAAACCTACATTGCCTTCGCCGTAGGCTATGAATTTGCCATTCCAAAATGCGTTGTCGAGCCCGGTGCCATCCTCGTCGGCCAGTCGCACAATACTAATCATGGTGCCGCCGGCGCCATCGAGGGAGTTGCGGTTGAAGGTGCTGCGGAAATAGTTGTAAGCCTGGGCCGCGTTGGTGTGGGCCGAAATGGCCGACGGATTACTCCAGGTATTGTTGGTGCTGCCCACATGCGACAACGTCGCATTATTGCTTCGCGTGTTGTTGGCGTCGAGGGTTAGCAAAGCCCCGACAGGAGCATCGGGCATGGTAGAGCGCCCTAGGTTAAACATGGGCTGAGCGCCGTCGATCAGATAAAAGCGACTGTTCCACTCGTAGGTGTTTACGGTGCGGGTGGTGCCATTCAGGTCGCGGGCTTGTGCCGTGCGAGGCCCATTAGCAGTGCACGACGACTCATATTGTTTCAGCACACCGCCCGTGTGTGCATCAATCAAAGTTTCCCAACGCTCGAGCAAAGAGGGGCGGGTGGTTACGTGCCACGCCAATACGGGAGCAGCATTTGCCTCGGGGTGGTATATTACCAATTGGGTGGTTGGGCCAGTGTATTCGAGCAGTTGCTTTTCGTTGGAGCTGAGTTGCGTTACGTGCGTTTTGCTGCGCAAGGCCCCGGCAGCTGTTTCGGCAGCAGTAGAGCCAGCAAGCGAGGGGGCAATAGTGGAAACGGACGACGGTGTGCGGTAATGACGGCCCGAGAACAACTTGGGCTGTCCGTCGGAACCTAAGTGAACAATTACCTCTGCCCCGTACACCGGCAAGCCACGCCAGGTTTGCTCCAAACGCACGTGTGCCTGGCCTAAATTGTCGCGTGTGATACCGATAACGCGAAATTCCTGATCGGGCTGCTGAACCTGCAAATCGATTCGTAGTTCACCCAAAAATGCCAACGTGGCTGCCTCTGGCGATTGAGCGTTACGCTGCAGACTGGCAGACGGCTTCGGTTTCGCGCTAATGAAAACCGGCAGACCAGACTCAGCATCACGCCAAAGCTGTACCGAGCTGATGTTACCACCTGACGGGAGCGGGCGGGCTAGTGTAGCCAGGCGTGCAACTGGTTGCTGGCGCGGGCCACTGTTGCGGTTTAAGCCAGCCGCAACTGAGCCGTCGATGATTGTATTGACGCGAGGTGCAGCAGTAATCGTTTTTGTACGCGTACCGGATTTGAAAGCGGTGCTGGGCGTTTGGGCTTGTGCCACGCCTAACACACAACTAGTCGCAAATAAGCCTGCTAGGGTCAGGTTTGGGTTCATAGCTGAGATGAGCAGATATCGGTTGGTGATCAGAGAAAATCGCACGTGATAGGAGGGAGCGACCCCGGAAAGGCATGGCCTCTTGATTGAGGGAGCAGCCTTGCCAAAGCATGAGGCAAAGGTTTACCTATACTGCGCCTCGTTCAATAGCACGATGATGTGACCTGCATCACATATAGAGGTGCCGCAAACCAGAGAAGCCGAACCCACTTACCGCCTATAGGCACTTGATTTGCACAAGTGATATTTGCCCCACAAGCACGCTCTTGTGCTTGGATGAGAAAACCCCGATAGTGTTGCCCTTGCAATAAAGCTCCGCGGCACCTAGGGCTACAGCCATGAAGAAAACCGCAACGTTGCTATTACTGCTTGCCTTGCTGAGGGCAGTGCCAAGCCGGGGGCAAATGCAAGCAGCAGCAATTGTACCCGACTCGGTAGCCCGTCCGGTACAGCCGCTCACCCTATTTGGTTTTGCCGATGCCTACTACGGTTTCGATTTCACAGGCAGTAGCCAGGAGCGCCCGTTCTTTTTGTACTCACACAACCGCGCCAATGAATTTGCCCTGAACAATGCTATTGTGGGCATGCGATACACCAATGCCCAGGTGCGAGGAGCCATAGCACTGCACGCTGGTACTTATGTTGAAGCGAACTATGCGCGTGAGCCACAGGGGTTGCGCCACGTGTACGAAGCATACGCCGGGTTCAGGCCACTGGCTAAAGTGTGGCTCGACGTCGGCATATTCCAATCGCACATCGGGTTTGAGTCGGCCCTTAGCAAAGACAACTGGACGCTTACTCGCTCGCTTATGGCTGAGAATTCGCCCTACTACGAGGCAGGTGCCCGATTTAGCTATGAACCCACCGCAACGCTCACATTTACCGCACTAGTACTAAACGGTTGGCAAAACCTGCGCGAAAACAACCGCGCCAAAGCCCTAGGTACGCAAGTGCAGTGGAAACCAAACAGTAAGCTTACACTGAATTCTAGCACATTTGTTGGCAACGAGCAGCCAACCGATTCTGTACCGCGTCGGCGCTACTTCCACAATGCGTATGTGAGTTACGTCGTTACGGAGCGGTTGTCGGTAGCCTTGGTGTTCGATGTAGGAGCGCAGCAACGCAACCCTCGAAGCTCCGGAGCTGACTTGTGGCATACCGGAGCCGGTTTTGTTCGTCATCAACTCAGCGAGAAGTGGAGTGCCACTGCGCGGGGTGAATTCTACCGGGCTTCACGCGGGGTAGTGATTCGCTCGGTAGCCCCTGCAGCAGGCGAGCGGTCGGTGCACCTAGGGGGCGGTTCTCTTAACCTCGACTACGCGCCGAGTGAGCATGTGCTGTGCCGCGTGGAAGGCAGAATGTTGCACAGCAACGGAAAGATATTCGAACGACGCAATTCAAATTTTGTCAATAACTATAATAACATCACTTCAAGCGTTGCTATAAGTTTTTGAGCTGCATACCAGGCTTCATTTGTTCGAGCGATGAAGCCGGTTGCCGGCGGAAGCTTGCCAACCGGTGTGGGTTTGCTAACGCTAGGAATGAGCAAGCCAGCTTGAAGCGTAAAGGTGCAGGAACAACTTTTATGTCCAAACGTGGAGCGCAGAACGCTGAAGTCGATACCACTCAACTTATTTATATCAAAGCCGCATGCCAGCAGTTGAAGGTTGTGGCAGCCCGTTGCTACCCTGAGAATTATTGTATTCGTCATCCCGCAGATGTACAGGCTCTGGTCGTTCGGCCGTCCGGCACTTAACTGTTCATTGCTCTCTTATCACTACAGCGGCACAACTCTGGCAATTTACGAGGCGATGAAGCGATGGTATGCCTAGGGCAATGCTACTAGCAATGCACTTTATGATGCACGTCTCGGGGGAGGCAATAGCACCAATATTTGCTGCGCACGTCTCTTGCAAAGCGTTAACAGCATCACGGCTACCGAAAGAGTCTGGCACTTTTTGATGAAAACTTTACGGCCGTGTTGCTTTATAATAGCACGACGCTGCAAGCGGCTTTATGCGTTAGTGGCCGGATTTGTTACTGTTGATATTGAGTTAATTATCAGTTTTTGTTGGTCAAGCCAAGCACAAAGTGGCCATTTGCTTGCTCAAGCGTACACCTTGTGCATATCGTTAAAGTGAACCAAAAGCGAAGGAAATTTTGATAGCGCGTTTGGTGCTTACAGAATCACTTATTACGTTTGCACCACATTTGACGCCTCCTTAGCTCAGCTGGTAGAGCAACTGACTTGTAATCAGTAGGTCGCTGGTTCGATCCCGGCAGGGGGCTCATCTACTGCAAACGCCTTTGTAAATCGATGATTTGCAAAGGCGTTTTGCTTTCTGTGCCTGCTGGGCATTAAAGAGCTTGCGAAAGGATCTGTTGGCGTAACCAAGACAGCTACCATTGGCCGGGCTGCTTGCGTTGAGCAGCCCGGTACCGCTTAGTGCCCACCACGTAGATGGCACCAGCCGCCGCGAAGGGTAGCAGCACAAAGCCGACTTCGTACATATCGGCACCTTAGCCGAAACCCCGCGTCGTAGATGGTGAGGCTAGCGGCAAGCAGGCCGATGAACACTAGGGCCAACGCCCACTTTTGGAAAGGCTTTATAAGCGTATCGGGTTGGTTAATCTTCAATAGTAGAAGTCGGTGCGCCCTTAGCGCTGAGCCATACGCGCCGCACGTTGGCGGGCTGGACCAAGGTCCACGCCGTGCGCCGGCCTTGGGTCAGGCGGGTTTTCAAGATGCGTAAGATGCACACGCAGTTGACCTAGTTGCCCCCAGCACGTGGTAGTGGGTCGCGTCTTCGCCCACGTGGCCCCCGCCTTGCCGGTCGAACACGAGCACGTCGCCGAGCATGGGCGTGACCACACCCGTACCCCACTTGAGCCAACTCTTCGCCCGGGCCGCATCGATGCGACCCGGGCTTGCCGGCGCGTTTGGCCACGATGTCCATGAACGTGCCGCACCAGGGCGTTTCGTCGTCGTGGATCCAGGTTAAGCCCAGATCCTTCAGCCAGCCCAGAATCACGGGATTGTGCTGCGGTCCGGCTTTCTCGGCCAAGCCGAAGAGCCTCATCGCTTCAACCAGGATTTTCGGGCCGCCTTCGCTTTGCAGACAGGCGTAAGCAGTCGGTAGTGCCATGGCGATTAGCGCAGCAAGGTGTAAGCGCCAATAGCCGCGGGCAGCCCCACGCCAATGCCGATGACCCAGCCGAGGCGGGACTTGGCTTTCCACTGCGTGGTGGCTTGCAACTACGTCACCAGCGCGGCGTTCTTCGCGGGCCACACGGTGGTTTCAGTGCGGGCGCCATCCTTGCTAAGGATGCCGATACAGCCAGCTAGCACCGTCAACACGCTGAACATTTCGCCGGCTGTCAGCTTGCCCTGCCAGAAGGCAACGCCGAAGAAGAGCAGCAGCACGCCGGCCGCGGTGGTTTTCCAGTTCGTAACGAACAAGCGGGTTAGCAGTGTTTTCATGGGACTATTTGTGCGAGGTCATCCAGGTATCGTGCACGGCGGCGCGCTGCTCGAGCGATTTCAGACGCACCTCGATGTCGAAATGGATTTTGGCCGCGTTGGCCTTGGCCGCTTCGAGGTCGGCCACGCGCTGGCGCAAGGCATCGTTGCGCACGGCTTCGACCTCCACCGTGCTGGCTGATCGCGCGAGCTTCTCATTCGTGGACTTGATTTCCACGGCCGCGTTGCTGATGATGTATGTGAGCATGCTTTGCGCCAGCAGGAACAGCAGCGACAAGCCGTCTTCAGGCTGTTGGCTTGGCAAGCTGATTCTTGTTGCACGCACCCTTGGAGGGCACAAAAAAGCCCCGCTGCATGCAGCGAGGCTCAAGGCAAAGACGAGGCTGATGCGTTACCAACCCAGGATTTGCCCCAGCAAAACAATCAGCGCCACGGCGCATGCGGCTA
This sequence comes from Solirubrum puertoriconensis, assembly GCF_001483135.1. Taxonomy (GTDB): domain Bacteria; phylum Bacteroidota; class Bacteroidia; order Cytophagales; family Hymenobacteraceae; genus Solirubrum; species Solirubrum puertoriconensis. Next base: position 823,400 of record NZ_LNAL01000007.1, on the reverse strand, counting down.
ACAGCCAAGCGGGGTCCATGGCGGCAATGCGGTCACGTAAAGGCTTTCGCTTTCTTCGGTGCTTCCGTCGTACGATCATAGGCTAGGCGGCAACAACTAGATAGCAATAATAAGATATATAAGCAGACAGGCAACCTGCTCAGGAAGTTGTGCAATTGATGTGGTAGGTTTGCGCCCCTATGCCTCTACCTGCGATTTTTCGTATTACATCGACAAGTCGAATCTTCGGTCTGGATGTACTCCGGGCCTTTGCGATTTTGATGGTGATGATCCTCCACAGCTCCACGTGGGTGTCGCCTCAGTTTACCTTCTTTCACGAGTTCGTGCGCCACTACGACGGGGTGGCTGTGTTCTTCGTGTTGTCGGGCTTTCTGATTGGGGGCGTCCTCATCAAAACGCTGGAAACCAAAGGAGCACACCGAAGCAACCTATGGGACTTCTGGGTACGGCGCTGGATACGCACCGTGCCGCCCTATTTGCTGGTGCTACCGGTGGTAATGGCGTTCGAGATACACAACGGGGTGCCGGCCCGCACCTACCTGCCCTACTTCGTATTTCTGCAGAACTTCAACTGGCCAATCCCGCCTGCCTTCCTGGAGAGCTGGTCGCTAACGGTTGAAGAGTGGTTCTACCTCCTTTCAGCACCTGCGTCCTTCCTGCTGGCCAAGCTGCTGAAGCCTAGGTACGGGGTGCTGCTGGCCGCAGTACTGTTTCTAGTGGGCTCCACTGCCTACCGCTACGACTATTTCCAGCACTACCAACCGCAAGATTGGCCCGATTGGGATGCTCATTTTCGGAAAATCGTACTGCTCCGCTTGGACTCGCTGATGTACGGCGTGTTAGCCGCTTGGGTAGCCTACTACTTCCCGGCTGCTTGGGCGAGGGCAAAATGGCCGCTCTTTGTTGTTGGCTTTGTTGGCTTGAGCATGATAGCCAATCCGGTTGCCCCTAATGACCTGACCCTGTTCACCTGCGTTTGGTCGTTCTCGGTTGCCGGCCTAGGAGTGGCGTTCATGTTGCCGCTGATGAACTCTTGGAAGCACGCCAGCGGGGCCTTAGCCAGCATCGTCACGCACATTAGCTTGATCTCCTACAGCCTGTATTTACTCCATGCCACCATCGTCAACGCGAACATCGCCGTGCCAGTGGTGCGGATGCTGCCCCTTCCCGGACCAGTGAAGTCGTTGGCAGGATTGGCCATTCTGTGGGGGCTTTCGCTGCCATTGGCTACACTCATGTATAAATACTTCGAGGTGCCTGTCATGGCCCTGCGAAATCGACTCAAACAAAAAAGCCCCGCCTAGGTGACGGGGCTTTGGCTTAGAAGCGTTTGACGTTGTCGAACACTGCCGCCGTAGTGGTGGTGGCGCTGGCTGGTACATAGCCGCAGATAAACCCTTTGTCACGTTAAGCGCAAAGGGCGGCGCAGCGCTAAAGTGATGCACGTGGGTGATGCCGTCGGCGCTGGTTTCCTAGTAAATCAGATTGGTGCTGTTGCTATGGCGAATGCGCCAGTAGCGGTGCTCCACCGGGTCGTAAGGCAGGCTTTCGCCCGTGTTGCCCGAAGGCGAAGCAGTCTGGGCGTACACGACTCCGTTTTCCGTTACTCAGCAGGCGCGGCTGTTAATATCGATGCCTATACCCACCTCTGTATTAAAGCTGGTCGGGGTATTGGGAGCTGTTACTACCTCGGCGGCGAAGGAGCCGTTGGTGAAGGGCAGTTCAACCGCCTCCGTGTAGGCCCCATGTGGTAAGAGGGTCGCGACGGTGCGCCTTGTGCAGTTGGTGCCACACTGTAGCTCGCCGGAGTCTTTTCATGGCTGTGGCTAGCGATTGGAATGGGCTTTACGCGAACGATACACACTTAAAGTAATTATTCTAAGCAGAGGCAAATCGCCACTATGTCAGGGTAATGGTCGCTAAGCTTTAACTTTGTTAAATAACTCCGGTGCTATTGCTGCATTTATATCCTACTCCTTTGCAAACTCATGACTCTGTGGCCGATGTAACCATCACGTCCCAGCTACCCACTACTCAAGGCGCCGATAGAAGGAAAATTGACTTAAACATTGAGGCACTACGCGGCTTGGTGGCCCTGTTTGTAGTTTGGGGGCACTTTGTAGCTTTTCGATTACTGGACCCGGCATTCCAGCCCACCGGCAGTTGGGGCGTTGAACCACCTGCGCGACTGTGTGTGCTGATCTTCTTCGTCCTCAGCGGATACGTGATTGGGCTCACCAACAAACACCCGCTGGAAGGCGCTACCATCGCGGGGTATATTAAGAAGCGGGTGGTACGCATCTACCCGATTTACCTGCTTTGCTTTGCCTTGGCCCTGTGGGTGGCTACGCCAACGTATTCTGGGCGGGTAATCCTCAGCCACCTGCTTTTCGTGCAGGGCTGGGTGACGAAGACCATTCCGGAATTCGGTCCGAGCTGGTCGCTGGCGTATGAAATTCTCTTTTACGCCTTGTTCATTCCCGTCTCCCTCTTTCGGCTTGACGCGAAAAAATTGATCTGGCCGGTGTTGGTGTTCGGCATCGCCAACACGTTGTTCCTCCCTTACCTAGGCCCGGCTGTGCTTTCATCCATTTGCTTTGGCTATGTTTTCTGGCTGAGTGGGTTGTGGCTGGCCAAGAACCCCAGTCGGGACGAGGCCCAGATCTCCTACACCGACATGATGGCCATGATCCTTCTGGTGCTGAGCATGGGCCGGTTCAACGTGCTAGCCTCCGTGCTGAGCAGAGTCGAACCCTTCATGTTGGCCGACGCAATTGCGCTGCCACAAGCCTACGTCTGGAACGAGCGGGTGATTCCATTTCAGGAGTTAAGCTTTCTGCCCATCAGCCTAGCAGCTGTGGCCGTATTTGGTAACCGCAGCTTCCCGTTCCGGCCTTGGGTGATTCGATTGCTTTTCCTGGTTCCAGCCGCTTCGTTCCTGTCCATCTACCGGAATTTTGAGCCGACGTTGTTCGCGAAAGAGCTGCCGTTTGTTCTGTTTTACCTCGCCTCAGTAACGGTTTTCTTTTTCGGTCGTTCGTTAGAAAACGGTTTCAGACGCCTCATGAAAGCCGCCGCCGAAACCGGCAAAATTTCCTACGCGATTTACCTGATCCATTTCCCGCTGGTGTCCGGCGTGGCCTGGCTGCCATTGCCGACCGGCTCGGCCGGGTCTTTCCTGCTACGCGCAGCGTTGTGTGTTACTGCTTCGGTGGCTTCGGCCTATGTCCTGGAACGGGTGTTGCAACCTCGCATAAAACGCTTATTCGACTAGCGCAACCACTGACGGCAGCAAGTGCGCCTGGATTTGATACCCGGCAACTCCTACCTTTTTCTTATCGGTGGAGCCATCGGTACGAAGGATCAAATACGCTGCGCCCTGCAAACACCCTTGCAAATCAATGATTTGCAAGGGTGTTTTGCTTGTAAAAAGCACTGTCTGGCAACCATCTTGATTAAGTAGTTGCAGTTACCACGTTCAAAGTGAAGTCCGCAGTTTGGACCTGACCAGCATGCTTGAACTGCAGGAATACGCGGTAAATACCTGGTTGCTCGAAGGCAGAGTTGAAGCCAATAGCAGAGCCAGCGCTGCTTCGGGCTTCTTGCGGGTGAACATGCAGGTACTGCTCGGTGTTTTGGCTGATCACAACCATGTGCCCTTTAGCTCCTAGGTAATTGTCTAGGTCAGTAACGGGCTGCCCGTTGCGGCTTACTTGTACCGATACCGTCGTTGGTTGGCCCACGCTCGTGGGTTTGTCGAAGGACAAGACCGCTTGGTAGCCGTTTTGTTGCCAACGCAGTTGCTCATTGCGGAACTGGAACGCCGGTTTGCGCGGGCCAGCTACAGTTACTTCCTGCCGGGCCAATTGGTGGCTACTGCCTTCGGGCTGGTAATCCTGATAGAGCACATACGGCCCGCCCGTTTTGAACGTGAATGGCACCTCGTAGCGTCCCGAGGCTTGCAATTCAGGGTGCTCGTGGTAGAACTCCGACAAATCCTGGCTCACGATAATCAGGTGCATCTTCTTTTCGTGTACCACAGCCAGCGGCACCTGGGCTTCAGCATTGTTTGTGGCCTGGGGCCGGAACGACATGGTTATGGGCTTGCCAGCTGTAAGTTGAGCCGGGGTAAAGGCCACGTTCATCTGGTAGCTAGGGGTGGCAGTATTGGTTGTGCGCACCAGTGTCATGCCGCACTTAGGGCAGGTGCCGGGTTTGTCGCTAGTAACATCGGGGTGCATGGGGCAGGCGTATGCCTGCTCGGCCGCAGGTTGCTGCGTGTTGCCGTGTTCGGTGTGCGCGCCGTGTTGGTGGGCTTCTTCGGCGGCAGGTTGAGCAGGGGCACTTGTTACCGGGGATGATTCGTTGGAGGTGCAGGCAGCCCACAGGAAAGTGGCGGAAGCCAGCAATGGTATCAGCAGGCGCTTCATAAGGTTGTTAGCGGATAGTGGCATTGTTACGTGTAGTAACAAGGGCTTGGCGGGTAATAGCTCCGGGCCCAAGCGCTGTCAGTCAGGAAAAAGCATGGCCACTCAATTCATCAAAAACGCCTTAGCGAGCTGATGATGGGATTTTTAACTTGATGCACCTAGGCCGGGCTAAGCAAATCATGTAACACTTAACTTGAATCTTATACCTCAAGGGAAACGGGTGCATCATGGTTAGGTGCGTTTACTAAGCGGGCAATCTGTTGATTGATGGATGCAGAATTTCGCCCGTAGCTTAAGTCGATGCCTTGGGTTATGGCCACCTAGGTAAAGCCGAAATGGTGTGGCAAAGCACCTAAATACCGAAGAGCTGCGTTAAACTGGCCGCATTGTACGTCCTTTGCGCTGCGTTTTAGAGCTCTGCATGCCCCAAGAAGATTTGCACTTACGACACGTCGAGGTAGTTCGCTACGTCACGCCCCTGCGCGAAGGCGGCTCACTGCCCGCGCTGGTCGAAGCCGACGACGGTTTCATGTATGTTCTCAAGTTCAGAGGTGCAGGGCAAGGCACCAAGGCGCTAATTGCCGAGCTGATTGTAGGCGAAATAGCCCGGGCAGTTGGCTTGCGCATTCCGGAGCTGGTGTTCTGCCAGCTCGACGAGGCCTTTGGTCGAACGGAACCCGACGAGGAAATTCAGGACTTGCTGCGCTTTAGCACAGGCCTTAACCTAGGATTGCATTTCCTGGCGGGTGCGAGTACCTACGACTCGTTGGTGAATACGCTGGACCCAAAGCTGGCGTCGCAAGTAGTGTGGCTCGATTGCCTCACGCTTAACGTCGACCGTACGGCCCGGAACACAAACATGCTGATGTGGCACAAAGAGCTGTGGCTAATCGACCACGGCGCGGCGCTGTACGTGCATCATACCGGACCCAGCTGGGCTGATGTAAGCCGGCGAAGCTTTGTGCAGGTGAAAGACCACGTGTTGCTGCCGCAAGCCAGCCAACTTGCCGAAGTGAATGCTGAATTTCGGGAAGTGCTAACGCCAGAGCGCATCCGGGCCATTGTAACGTTAGTGCCCGACGATTGGCTGACCGAGCCCGACCTCAGCCCCGATGAGCAACGCAGTGCCTACGTTCGGTTCCTGGAAAACCGCGTGGCTGCATCCGAAACCTTTGTTCAGGAAGCTGAGAATGCCCGAAAAGCACTTGTTTGAGTACGCCGTGCTGCGCGTGGTACCCCGCGTAGAGCGCGAAGAGTTTCTAAACGTAGGGGTAATACTGTACTGCCGTGCCCAAGGCTTTTTGGCCTGCCGCTACGAAGTGCCCGAGGCTAGGCTGCGGGCGTTTGTGGGGGCCGAGCTGGACCTAGCTGATTTGGACGAAAGGCTGCGCTCATTCGAGCGCATTTGCCGTGGCCGAAAAGAAGGCGGGCCCATTGGGCAGCTTGGCGTAGCCGAGCGTTTCCGGTGGCTAACCGCCACTCGCAGTACCATCATCCAAACCTCGGCGGTGCACCCAGGCATGTGCGCCGACGCCAACGCCGCTCTCGACCGCTTGTACACCCAGTTGGTGGGCTAGCCGCCCTAGGTGCTTAGCACGCATCGGGGCTGTGGCCAGCCCGCAGGGAGTGTTGATTTAGCTCGTTTCGGAACTGCCGCCAGTTGGGCATAAATTCGTCCATCAGGCCCCAAAAGCGGCTGTTATGGAGGCGTTCGTGCAGGTGCACCAACTCGTGTACCACCACATAGGCGAGGCAGTGCGGCGGGTGTTTTACAAGCTCGAGATTAAGCCAAATGCGCTTTGCCCGAATGTTGCAGGTGCCCCAGCGGGTTTTCATCTGTTTCACGCCCCACTCGCGTGCTTGCGCCCCCACAATGGGTTCCCAATGCGCCAACAGTATCGGTAATTGCTCCTTCAGGCGGGCCCGGTACCAAGCAGTTAGCAACTGCTGGCGCTGCGGTGCGGTAGTACCCGACTTTTCGTGCAAGTGCAGGTTAGAGCCCTCGAGCACGATGTGCGGTGTGCCCGTAGTGGTATGCAGCTGCAGGGTGTAGGCCTGCCCTAGGTAGTAATGTGTTTCGCCGGCTTGGTACTGCAACGGTAATGGGCGGGTTTGCTGCCGAAAACGTTCTTGGTGTTTCCGAATCCAAGGTTCGCGGGCAACCACAAGCTGCCGGATGTCTTCCTCGGGCGTACGCAGCGGTACCGCTACCCGCACGCGGCCATCGGGGGCATATACAGTGAGGCGTAACGTGCGAATGTTTTTGCGCACAACCTCAACAGCGAGGTTATCAACGAGTAATTGGGGCATGCAGCAAGTAACCGTCAAGTGCAAGCACCTAGGCGAGCAGCCTTGTGCCGCATGGGTGCCAGTGCACAAAGCTACCTAGCCCTGCCGAGCTGGCCTGCTATATTCTGACCGCGCGCTATTTTGGTCTTGGCCGAGTCACGAAGTTGTTTCGAGAGCCGATGTGACAATGCTGGCGGCAAGGATAGCGAAAACCTAAGGGGGGTGTAGCTAGTTGAAAGCGCTACGTGCCCGTGCAGGCACTTCAACACTGCCCATTTTTTACATCTCCATAAATGGCTAATTCAACCAAGCATTGGTTTATCACCGGGGTAAGTACCGGTTTCGGCGCGGCCCTGGCCGAGTTACTGCTGCAGGAAGGCGACAAAGTAGCCGCTACATTCCGCCAGGCTCAGCAAGCCGAAGAATTCACGCAGAAGTCTGCCCCAAATGGCGTGGGCTTGGTGTGCGACGTAACCGACGAGGCGCAGGTGAAAGCGGCTGTTGCCGGGGCCATCGAGGCCCTAGGTCACCTCGATGTAATCGTAAACAACGCGGGCTACGGCTCGCTGGGCAGCATAGAGGAAATTTCGGCTGAGGAAGTACAGCGCCAATTCGATGTGAATGTGTTCGGGCCCTTGCACGTGCTGCGTGCGGCCTTGCCGCACCTGCGCCAGCGCCGCAGCGGCCACGTCATCAATATCACCAGCATTGGTGGGCTTAAGACGTTCCCAGGCGTAGGCGTTTACAACGCCAGCAAGTTTGCACTCGAGGCAATTGGCGAAAGCCTTGCCCAGCAGGTGGGGCCGTTAGGCATCAACGTCACCAACATCGAGCCCAGCGGCTTCCGGACCGATTGGGCCGGCCGCTCGGCCAATGTGGTTACTACCGCCATCGACGACTACCAGGCTACCGTAGGCGAAAACCTCAAGGGTATTCAAGGCTACAGCGGTAAGCAGCCCGGCGACCCGCAGCGCGCCGCCCAAATCATGTACGACCTGGTACGACAGGATAACCCGCCGTTGCACCTGCCCATTGGCAAGGCTGCGGTGCGCGGCGCCCGCGAAAAATTTACTGCGCTTATGCAGGAGCTCGAAAGCCAGGCCGAACTCGGCAACTCTGCCGATTTTCCAGAGTAGGTACTTGGCGCTACCGCCACAGCAAAAGGGCCGCACCCAATCATTGGGTGCGGCCCTTTTGCTGTGGCGGTAGCGCCAGTCTGCGTTAAGCTTCGTTGGCCGAGCTCGGCTGCAGAATTTTGCTGGTAAGCTCTTCTACTAGGTTGCGGGAGCCGATATACAACGGGCTGCATTGTTGCAGGTGCGTAGGTAGTACATCAAGCATGGCTTCGGTACCGGTGGAGGCAAGCCCGCCGGCTTGCACCACCAAGTAAGCTAAGGGCAGGCAGTGGGTAACCACACTAAGGAAGCCCTCGGGCGCTACATGCGAGGGGGGGCTGAGGTATACACCGCCCATATAGAGCGTGCGGTGAAAATCGGCCACCAACGAACCTACGTAGCGGCTAGTGAAGCTGCGCTGCTTGCACTCGGCGAGGTAAGCCTGAATGGCCTCGGGGTACTGAAAGCCCAAGCCTTCGTTGCAAGAGTAGTTGTTGCTCTGAGTTGGGATGGTAACCTGCGGCTGCGAGAGGTAAAACTCGCCCAGCAGCGGCTGAAAAGTAAAGGCAGCCACTCCTTGGCCGGTAGTATACACGAGTACCGTGCTGGCGCCGTAGAGCACGTAGCCAGCAGCCGCCAGCTTGTGCCCACCCTGCAAGAAATCGTCGGCGGTGGCCGGGGTACCCAAGCTCGATACCCGACGGTAGATGCTGAACAACGTGCCTAGGCCAATGTTGACGCCGTTGTTCGTATCACCTTCTAAGGCATCGAGCGCCACCACATAAGTGCCTAGGTTGTTGCCCGTGCTTTGCAGGCCGCCATGTTGCTCCGAGAGCACTGCGCATACTTCGCTGCCACGGCTCAGGGCGCGGGCGAAACGCTCGTGACCAGTTTCGCTGAGGGTTTGGGCGGTGCGGTGCCCCGCGCCAGCCCGCAGGTTGGTGCTAAGCTGCGGCAGGCCGGCCTGGTTTACTTCGTGGTTCACAAGCTTGGCCGCCAAAGCCAGGTCGCGCAGCAGCTGCGAGAACTCTCCGGTGGCCGCCGGATGCTCGCTTTGCTTCTGCATGATGTATCGTTCGAGGGTAAGGCCTACGGGTACGTCGAGGTCGTCTTCGTTCAGCATAAGCTGCAGCAAATCAGCGTGTGGTAAGGGGTAATACGAGGCCCGCGCGGGCAAAGATGAATGCGGCTGCAAAATGACCGAAAAAGGCAACATATGCGCCGAAACCGTAAAAATACTACGCAACAAATTTTCCAAACCCGTTTGCCCAAGTCGTCGATCTGGAAGCCCTAGGTCGTGCTTGCTGTATCTCGCCACAGGTGGTGACTGTACCTAGCCAAGCGTGTTGTACGCTGTGGCGATTTTCGCTTGAAGCGCAACTATCAGGCGCTAAGCTCAGTAATAAGTTGATTGTTCAACCAAAACACATTCCCACCATGGCTAATTACGATCAGCATCGTGATGATGACCGCGACTACCGCGGCCGCAATCAGAACTCGGATTACCAGAATCGGGACCGCAACCGCTACGGCGACGACCAGTATCAGCGTGGCCAAAACCAATTTGGCAGTGGCCGCAACAACCAAGACGACGATAACACCCGTGGCGTAAGCGGCCGGTATGGCTATAGCTCCGGCTCGGGGTCATCGTCGTCATCGTATGGGCAGCAGGGCGGCTACAGCGGCATGAACCAGCACTCCGAGCAAGGGCGCTTCGGCAACCAGGGCGGTATGCAAGGCGGCATGAACCGCGGCGGCAGCAACAATTACGACCGCGACGATTATAACCGAGGTGGCATGAGCAACCGTGGCAACATGGGTGGCTACAGCGGTAGCAGCAACATGGGCAGTATGGGTAACTACGATAACGACCGGCGTAGTGGAGGCTCGTCATCGTACGGCAACTCTTCCAACTACGGAGGTTCCGGTTACGGCTCCTCGCAAGGCTACAACTCCGGTAACAACTACTCGGGTGGCAGCTACGGCAACCAAAGCGGCATGCAAGGTGGCTATGGAAGCCAAGGCGGTATGAACCGCGGCGGCATGAGCAATTACGACCGCGATGATGATTACAACCGTGGAGGCGGTATGAACCGCGGCGGTATGGGCGGCTACGGCGGTAGCAGCAACATGGGCAGTATGGGCAGCGGCCGTTCGAACTACGGCAGCGACTACATCGACTCGCGCTACGACGAGAACAGCCGTTACCGCAGCAACCGCGACAACGACAACTACGACCGGGACAACGACCGCGACCGGGAGCACCGCGGTTTCTTCGGCCGCATCGCCGATTGGTTTGAAGGCGACGACGACCGCGACCGTCGCTAACCTGCCAGTATCAAATTCATAGTAAAAGGCCTGGGCGTGTGCTCAGGCCTTTTTTGTGTAGTCGCAAGCTAATGGGGAGGCGGGCTGGTTCATGCTGCTTAAAGCAAACTAAACCATGGCGACCTAGGGTCAATCTTTTGGCCCCAAGTTGTACACCCCCTAAAAATTCAACGCCCCATCGGCCGAAGCCGACAGGGCGCGAAAGAATAGTTTTGGTGCGGTAAAGGTAAGCAAAGAAATCGAAGTACAAAGCCGGGCTTTGTCGCTCGGTAGCCTCAGTGCTACGTAAGCCGGGTTTTGCGTTACTTCGTGCTTCTGACCATTGTTCAGCAGACCTGCATGCAGCTTGTTGAAGTTTCTACGCCGGCTCAAGCCCGCGAATTCCTGGAGTTTCCGCCCCGCGTCATCTACGCCAACGATCCGAACTACATTCGCCCGCTCGACCAGGACGTCAGCTCGGTGTTCGACCCCGCCAAGAACAAGCTTTTCCGCAACGGAGAGTGCACCCGGTGGCTGCTCCTCGATAACACGGGTAATACCATCGGCCGTGTGGCGGCATTTATTAACCGCGAAGCCGCCTTTCCATCGGAGCCGGATACTGCCCTTGCCGAAAGCGAAGGCGAGAGCAAGTCGTTTTCAACCAAGGGAATCTTCCGTAAAATCGGCGGAATGGGTTTTTTTGAGTGCATCAACGACCAAGCAGCCGCAAATCTATTGCTCGATGCCTGCCGCGACTGGCTAGCCACCCGCGGCATCGAGGGCATGGATGGCCCCGTCAACTTCGGCGACCGGGATAAGTGGTGGGGCTTGCTCACCGACAACTTCGGCTCGCCGATTTATGGCGCTGCCTACAACCCGGAGTACTACGTGCAGCTGCTGCACAACTACGGTTTTCAGACGTTCTATAAGCAGGTAACGTTCTTCCGCCCAATAGAAGGAGAACTGCATCCAAGCATTGCCAAACGGGCCGACCGCATTGCGCAGGATCCGCGCTACTCGTTCCGGTACATGCGGCGGCAGGAGTGGCGCCGGTACGCCGCCGATTTCCGCGAGGTCTACAACAAAGCCTGGGTAAAACACGGGGTTAAGCCCATGTCGGAGGAAGCATCGATAAAGCTCATGAAGAGCATGCTCGATATCCTCGACGAGAAGTTGGTGTGGTTTGGTTATTACGACGACAAACCCGTGTCCTTTTTCATTAGCCTCCCCGAAATCAACGAAATACTTCGCCATTTCAACGGCAAGTTGGGTTGGTGGCAGAAAGTGCAGTTCAAGTACCACCAATTGCGCAACACCGTCAAGACGATGTTTGGTGTGGTATTCGGGGTAGTTCCCGAACATCAGCGCAAAGGGGTAGAGGCGGCCATGATCCATGCATCGTCTCAGATCATCCAGAAACCCGGGGGCGTACCCTACACCCATACCGTGATGAACTGGATCGGCGACTTTAACCCCAAGATGATGGCGCTGGTGCAGCTGCTGGGCGCTAGCCCCTGGCGCGAGCACCAAACCTTGCGTTACTACTTCGATCGTAACCACGAGTTTAAGCGCCACCCAATTATCGATTAAGCCCTAGGTGCCGGTACTGGTTTGGACCTCCGGCACAGGGTACGCGCTGTTTACCCCGCAGCATAACTCTTACCCGCATGCATTTACCCGCTCCCGAAGAGCTGATTACGCGCACCGCCGCGTTTGTTGAAGAGAAGTTTGCCTCCGAGGGCTCCGGCCACGACTGGGCGCATATCCGCCGGGTGTGGCTTGGGGCCCGGGCCTTTGCCAAAGCCGAAGGGGCCGATACCCTGGTAACGGAACTAGCCGCTCTGCTGCACGACATCGCCGACTGGAAGTTTCATGGCGGCGACGAGGAGGCCGGACCTAGAGCTGCTCGTGCTTGGCTGGCCAGCCAAGGAGCCAGCGACGAGCTTATTACCCGCGTTGAAATGATTATCCGTGAGGTGTCGTTCAAGGGCGCTGGGGTGGCTACGCCCGTAGGCACGCCCGAAGCCGCCTGCGTGCAGGATGCCGACCGCCTCGATGCCATCGGGGCTATTGGTGTGGCGCGGGCATTTGCCTACGGTGGCCACAAAGGCCGCGCCCTGCACGATCCGAGCATTCCGCCGGTGCAGCACAGCACATTTGCCGAGTACAAAAACAATGGCGGGCCCACCATCAACCACTTCTACGAAAAGCTTCTGCATTTGCGCGAGCGGCTGCACACTGCTGCAGCCCGCCGCGTAGCCGACGAGCGGCACGCATTCATGGAGCAGTTCTTGGCGCAGTTTCTGCGTGAGTGGGAGGGAAGAGACCTTGATTGTGAATAAAAAGCCTGTTTATATCCAATTAAGCGGCACGAAATCGAGGGTTTTTGCGTTGTTTTGTCGCAAGATGAAGATGGACTTTCGTTTGATCCGGCTTGGCTTACTGCCTGGCATTTTACTGCTTGCCTCGCTTGCTAGCTGCCGCACTTGCCCCATGGCTTCGTGCCATGTGCGCAAGGTGCACTATCACAACCAGGTGAAATACCGCGGCCAGCCGATTTACAAAAAGCAGAACCCCTCGATCGGCGAAAAGATCAAAGTGCACAACCAGCCCGACGGTAAAATGCACAACAACCGCAGCAAGCCAAAACCGTGATTACGCTAGGAAAAACGGCTTTTTTTCGGTATCTTGCCCTCTTAAATCCAACTTTAAACCGGGCGCCGCAACCTCAACAGTAAGAGGCGCGGTGGCCTTTCGTTTTGTCTAATGGCTGAAGGCGAAAAGATTATTCCCATCAACATTGAGGACGAGATGCGCGGCGCGTACATCGACTACTCGATGTCCGTTATCATCTCGCGTGCCTTGCCCGATGTGCGCGACGGCCTGAAGCCCGTGCACCGCCGCGTGCTCTACGGCATGAGCGAGCTGGGTGTATCCTACAACAAGGCTTACAAGAAAAGCGCGCGTATCGTAGGGGAGGTGCTGGGTAAGTACCACCCGCACGGCGACTCTTCGGTGTACGATACCATGGTGCGCATGGCGCAGGATTGGTCGTTGCGTTACCCGCTCGTCGATGGCCAAGGCAACTTCGGCTCCATCGACGGCGACTCGCCGGCGGCTATGCGTTACACCGAAGCCCGCCTCAAGCGCTTGGCCGATGAGCTGCTCGGCGACCTAGAGAAGGACACGGTTGATTTCCAGCCGAACTTCGACGACTCGCTCGAGGAGCCCTCGGTAATGCCGGCGAAGTTTCCGAACCTGCTCGTCAACGGTTCGTCGGGTATTGCCGTGGGTATGGCTACCAACATGGCTCCGCACAACCTCACCGAGGTAGTGGATGGCATTGTAGCCTACTTGGCTAACCCCGAAATTACTGTGCAGGAGCTGATGGAGTTCGTGAAGGCTCCTGATTTTCCGACAGGCGGGGTTATCTATGGCTACGAAGGTGTGCGCCAGGCGCTGGAAACGGGCCGCGGCCGCGTTGTGATGCGTGCCAAAACCCACTTCGAAACCACTCCGACGGGTAAAGAGCAGATCGTGGTTACGGAGGTGCCCTACATGGTCAACAAAGCGGCCATGATTCAGCGCACCGCTGAGCTGATCAATGAGAAGAAGATCGAAGGCATTTCGGACTTGCGCGACGAGTCGGACCGCGACGGCCTGCGCGTGGTGTACGATCTGAAGCGCGATGCCGTGCCGCAGGTAGTACTGAACAACCTGTTCAAGTACACCCAGCTGCAATCGACGTTTGGCGTGAACAACGTGGCCCTGGTAAAAGGCCGCCCCATGACGCTGAACTTGCGCGACCTTATCGTGCACTTCGTCGACCATCGCAGCGAGGTTGTCATCCGCCGCACCAAGTTTGAGCTGGCCGAAGCCCAGAAACGCGCCCACATCTTGGAGGGCTTGCTGATTGCGCTTGACCACCTCGATGAAGTAATCGCGCTGATCCGTGCTTCGCGCGACCCAGAGTTGGCGCGTGCACAATTGATCGAACGTTTCGCTCTGAGCGATGTACAAGCTCGTGCCATCCTGGATATGCGTCTGCAGCGCCTTACCGGCCTGGAGCGCGACAAGATTGTGAACGAGTACCAGGAGTTGATGAAGCTCATCGACCACCTGAAGGCCGTGTTGGAGTCGCCGGAAATGCAGCGCGACATTATCCGCACCGAGCTCATCGACATTCGCGACCGTTATGGCGATTCGCGCCGTACCGAGATTGAGTATGCCGGCGGCGACATCGATTTCGAATCCCTCATTGCTGAGGAGTCGATGGTGATTACCATCTCCAACGAAGGCTACATCAAGCGTACCTCGCTCGATGAGTACCGGGCTCAAGGCCGTGGTGGCCTAGGTTCGCGTGGCGCTTCTTCGAAGGAGGCCGATTTCACCGAACACCTGTTTGTGGCCTCAACCCACGACTTCTTGCTGCTCTTCACCGAAGGCGGACGCTTGTACTGGATTAAGGCATACGAACTGCCCGAAGGTGGCAAAGCTGCTAAGGGTCGTCCGATCCAAAACCTGATTCCGGAGCTGGCCAACGACCCGGTACGCTCGGTACTAAACGTGCGCGACCTGCGCGACCCCGACTACGCCCAGAACAACTACCTGATGTTCTGTACGGAGCAAGGTACCGTGAAGAAGACTACCCTCGAGGCTTACTCGCGTCCGCGCGCGGCTGGCATCAATGCCATTACCATTAACGAGGGCGACCGTCTGCTTGACGTGCAGCTCACTACGGGCAGCAGCGAGGTAATTCTTGCCTCTAAGCAAGGCCGAGCCGTCCGCTTCAACGAAGCCAATGTGCGCCCCATGGGCCGTACTGCTGCCGGTGTGCGTGGCATCACGCTTGCCGAGGACGTCGACGACCGCGTAGTGGGTATGGTGTGCCTAGCCGACCCGAACAAGGAACTGCTCGTTGTTTCGGAAACGGGTTATGGCAAACGCAGCCCTATCGATGATTATCGTATCACCAACCGTGGTGCCAAAGGGGTAAGCACCCTTAAGATCACCGATAAAACCGGCTCGCTTGTTGCCATTAAGGATGTAAATGACGACGACGATCTGATGATCATTAACCGTTCGGGCATTACCATTCGCCTGCGCGTAGCCGATGTTCGTTCGATTGGCCGCGCCACGCAGGGTGTTCGATTGATCAAGATCAACGAAGGCGACGAAATTTCGTCGGTGGCGAAAGTTGCCGCCGAAGATAAAGAGCTGGACGAAGTCGAAAACGGCCTCGAGCAGCAGGAGGGAAGCCCAGTGGAGCTGGCCTCTGAGCAAACCAACGATGTGGAAACCCTAGGTGCCGAGTAACCCTCGGCACTTGGGGCAACCCGTACCTTCCGCACTTATTTTTCACTCCAGTTATCTCTTCTCCCAACTGCTATGAAGAAAACACTTCTGACGGCTCTTGCCGCTTTGGCTATCCAAGCAGCTTCGGCTCAGAACTCGGCCGTAACCAACGCTATCCTCATGCAAAAGCAGGGTACTTTGGATAAGGCCCGCACCGAAATCGACAAAGCCATTACCCACGAGAAAACCAAGGGTAAAGCCAAAACCTGGTATACCCGCGGCGAAATCTACGAAGGCATGGCGCAGAGCCCGATTTTCGGCAAAACGTTGCAGCCAGGCGAAGGCAATAAAGTAGCATTCGAGTCGTACCAAAAGGCAATCGAACTGGAAGGCAAGGACAGCGACTACGGCAAACAGGCCGTACAGCGTTTGGAAAACATCTACGGCTTGGCGCTGAACGCTGGCGTAGAGAGCTACAATGCTCAGAAATACGACGACGCGTTGGCTTCGTACCGTATGGCTCAGCAGATTAAGCCCCAGGATACTACTGCGCTGTTGTATGCTGCTTACGCTGCCGAGGCCAAGCAAGACCTAGGCCAAGCCAAAGAAAACTACAGCAAGCTGATGGCCATCAACTATAAGTCGCCGCAGATGTACGGCCGCTTGCTGCAGATTGCTCGTCAGGAGAAGAACGAAGCAGAAGCCAACAAGGTAATTCAGCAAGCCTTGGCTGCATACCCAAACAACAAGCAGTTTCTGCTCGAAGACCTGAACATTGCTTTGAGCGCCGGCCGTGGCCCGCAGGCAATCGACAAGATCCAGAAAGCTATTGCTGCCGACCCGAACAACTCAAACCTGTATTCTGTACTAGGTTCGGTTTACGAGCAGAACAAACAGCCTGAGCAGGCACTGGCGGCTCACAAAAAAGCCGTTGAACTGGACGCCAAGAACTTCGATTCGCAATTCAACATTGGTGTTTACTACTTCAACAAAGGCGCTGATATTTTCAAAACCGTTAATAAGATGGACCTGAAAACTTACCAGTCCAAGGGTAAGTCGATGGAAGCCAATGGCAAGAAGTTCATGGAGCAAGCCATTCCGTACTTCGAGACGGCAATGCAGCTGAACCCGAACGAAGCAGGCGTACGGAACGCTTTGCAGAAAGCTTACACCAGCGTTGGCCGTAAAGCCGATGCTGAGAAGTTGATGAAATAGTAGGGCCTAGGCCCTAAGCAGCCCAGTCAGTTGATTGGGCTGCTTTTTAAAAATATTACTTAACATAATAATAATTATAACACATGAACAGGTATGGTGGTTTTTGTTGTTTGCGGGTTTTTATATGGTTGTTCTATCAGCATTTGTCCTCCTTGCTAATAAGGATGTTTAGCACGTGGAGCAGTGATTAAGCAGTAGTGTTTTTCAAATTCACTGCTCATACAAGTAACAATTCGTTTTGCAAGCAGATGTTGCGATGAGTGGCTCTACCATAGGTGTTAGTTAAACCGTGTTGATCTAAATCCTTTCACTTAGGCGGCCTCTCATTTCGCGTTTCTCAGTAAAGCTTTTGTTTTAACGTTTATGCATCCACTCGACGGCTCAGTCAATTCACTGTTTGTGAAACATGCCTGGATGTGCGTTGCGGCTGAACAGCTACGACGGCCTTTGACATTGTCTCCGGGTTTCATACGTTTTTACATAAGTCATCTTGCTTCTCAGGTTGTTCTGGCATTGATTTATTCGCCTTCGTTGCCTTTTGTTGCTACATAAGTCGATTATAGGAGCACCACCTGGTTGGCGTTCCAAATAACTCTTCATAGTTGTGCAGGCCCTTATATGGGAACTTTAAAGCTCCCAGTCCCCTATTCTTTGTCCGGCCCCCTTTTGCCGCTCTATCGTTAGATAGATTTTATTTACTACTCTTTGTATTAAGTGTCTTTGCTAAACACTTAAAAGTATGTAATAGCATAAAACGCAATAAATGGTATATACTTTTATGTGCTACTAATGCTTTTTATTGCTTACGTCTGCTTATTATTGCGGCACACCTGTCGCTCATGCCTAAAACTATAGACTACCCACGTACTACATACCTCTCAGCCTGGGAGGTATCTGAAATAGTTGATGACACTGGTGGTAAATGCTCCATCGAGGCATGTGCTCGTAAACTCAACCGTAAGGTGAGTGGTAGCTTTAAAGCTATCCTGGGGTCTGCTGTAAAGTTTGGATTACTCACCAGTAAGCGCGAAATGCTTACCACCACCAACCTTTTCAGAAGAATTAAGCACGCATATGACAAGCAAGAGGAAAAGATCTTCCACAGAGAGGCTTTTCTCCATCCACCACTCTTCTCGCACATATGCCGGAAGTTCCGAAATCGAGAGCTACCCGTGCATATGTTCGATGTAATGCTTGTTCGAGAGTTCGGGGTTGAGGAAATCAACGCTCAAAACGTGGCACGCGCCTTTGTAGAAGGAGCCCGTATGGTTGGCGTGTTGGATGAGCGCAACGTAATTGCTGATATAGACCAGCTTGCACAGGCCTCACCGCGCCGCGATGTAGCCAGCCCCGAAATGAATCTTAATCTGTTCCGTACCGACCATGAGCAGTTAGGGGCTAGCGTGGCACCATCGGCCGGTGGAGCATTGCATAGCGCACCGCAAACCGACGATGCGGTTTCCAGCTTGTTTGGGCTTTCGGTGCCACTATCAACTTCGGTTACACCTGGTCCGGGTATTCGCCCTGTGCCTACGGATGGATATACCATACCTGCTGCTGTTCAAGCAGTGAATACTCCTGCGGGTAGTGCAGCGAATACACCCTCGATACCGCAAGCCGAGGCGTTATATACTACTCAGACACACGCAGCACCTGTAGCAACGGTTGCAAGTGCAGTTGTACCTAACCAGCATGAGCACACCGCGACGCCTGATACCGCAGCAGTTGATAACGCCAGCGGCTCATATACCATCCGCATTACAGGACCCGGACTGGATAGTCAGCTCTCGTTGCAAGACGAAGCTGATCTTGCAATTGTGCACGCACTCTTGGAGAAAATCCGCAAGCACCTAGGGCGCTAGCAATATTACTTGTGGGATAAAAGGTTTCAGACAGGGGCCGGATGTCAGAGAAGGGTGCTTCCCTCCTTACTGTCGCCCGGCCACTGTCTTCACCCAGGGAAATTTTTTATGTTAAGTAAACAGGTGGCTACCGCTTCATCACCATATTTACGTACCACTTGCCATCGGCGTGATGGTGGCTTAGATTGAAGCTGTCGATGGTGACAACGCGCAGTTGTTTCAGCCAAGCCTTGGGTACAGCCACCTCACCCCGCTGGGCAGCATACATCACTACCGGAAGTTTACGGAAGGGTAACGACTTTGAGGCAGAGCTCACAAGGGGAACTACCCTACCTGCAGCCCAGACCCACTTAACGTTCATCGGACTTAGGCTGTACACCGGGAGTATGCGCAACAGACGGTGTTTGGCCACCACCGACGACTGCCGACGTAAGCCAGCATCGTCGCGCCGCCTGCGCCATTCGGGATAAGCGGGCATCAGGAGAGTCGTGGCCGTGACAACAATAAGAGTAGTACAGGCCACCACCCCTGCTGCCAAATGCTTGCCTGCCGACAACCAAAGCCCAACGGCCAGGGCCACGCATACTGTTGCAAACACCCAGTATCGCAGCGAACCAACACTAAATGAGGGAAGTTGCAGCACCAGCAAGGCTACGGGAGCAGTTAATACCAGCAGGCCTAACACTACGGCCCAAAAGCGCAGCAGCCATACATCCGCCCCTTTGAAGTGTTGCGGCGCCGTTTCGAGCCAATACCGCAGCAGCCCCGCAACGAGCAATGCCATCGGCAGCATTACGGGCAACAGGTAGCGCTCCTTCTTTTCGGGTACTAACGAGAGCAATAGGATGGTGACAAGCGCCCATACCAGCGCGAAAGCATACGGCACATAGGCTTGGCTACGCCGACGGGCAAATGGCCAAACGAGTGCACATAGGGCAGCTAAAGCCCAAAGCCCAGTGAAAACGGGAAAGTTGAGGTAATACCACACCGACTTGACGTGCCGGTTTACCCACGAGGTACTTTCGGCCTCGGCCACTTGCGCCGCCTCGGTGGCATGGTTGAGGTATACATACGCGGGCCAAGCGGCAGCAACAAGCAGCCCGAGCCCAAACATCAGCAACAAGTGCCATTTATACTTACGCAGAGCAGCGAAATCACCCTTCCAGGCATAGGCGATACTAAAGGGCAGCACCAGACCGTACAAACCCACTGGCCCTTTGCTGAGTGCCGACAAGCCCAACAACAGGCCACCTAGGACAAACCAACCCCACTCCTTCCGGGCTTGGCTCAGCCCGCGTACTGCCGCCGCCAATGCCCCGGTTGAGAAGCAGTAGGTATACACATCCCAACCGTTGCCATCGCGGCCGACGGTAAGCAGCAACAGGGAACTAGCCAAAACCAACGCCGCCAACCAAGCGGTACGGCCTTCGTCGTGGGCGGGTGTGAGCTGGCGCGCCAGCAACCAGAAGAACACGACCAGCAGGCAGGCTCCAATAGCCGAGGGCAAGCGCAGCAGCCCTAGGTCGGTGGTACTGCCGGTTAGGTGCATTACGCCCGCTACAAGCCAGGTTGGCAAAGGCGGTTTGGCGAGCCGCAGCTCACCGTTCATGGTGGGCAGTAACCACGAGCCACCGGCATGAATCTCGCGGGCGGCTACAAAATTCCGGGCTTCCATCAGGCCGATTTCGGGAGCACCTAGCTCCACAAACAAACCGCACCCCAACACCAGCCCCAACACCACCCAGCGTACCCAACTGCGGGGCCAGCCCGCTGCCGTAAACAATGTGTCGCCCATAATTATTATAACAGCCTGCGCCTAGTACGAAGCTCATGCGTAAAAGCTACGCCGCATTGCACAATTGCAGCATAGCATTTCTTATACCTTTGCCGCTCTCATGCTCACCCCTCCACCTGCTCATAAACACATGCCCACGGTTCTGGTTACAGGTTGCGCAGGCTTTATCGGCTCGCACCTTTGCGAGCGGTTGCTGGCCGATGGTTTTCGCGTGTGCGGGCTCGACAACTTCGACGCTTTTTACCCACGCGAAATCAAGCAGCAAAACCTAAGCAGCCTGCTGAGCCACCCCAACTTTGTGTTTGCTGAGCTGGACCTGCGGCAAGGCGTAGAGGCGCTGAATGAAGCCTTTGCCGACGAAGCGCCGGAGGTAGTAGTGCACCTGGCGGCCAAAGCGGGTGTTGGCCCATCAGTAAAAGAGCCCGTTGCCTATCTCGATAACAACGTGGTGGGCACTACCTACCTACTGGAGTGGATGCGGCGGAACAAGATTGAACGCTTGCTGTTTGCTTCTTCGTCGTCGGTGTATGGCAACACCCTCAACCGGCCCTTCCGCGAAGATGAGCCCCTGCTGGCATCGTGCATTTCGCCTTATGCTGCCTCTAAGCTCGCCGGCGAACAACTCACCTACACCTACCACCATCTCTACCGGCTAAGCGTGCTGAATGCGCGCTTCTTTACGGTGTACGGCCCACGCCAGCGGCCCGATCTGGCCATTCATAAGTTCATCCGGTTGCTGCGCAACGGGCAGCCCATACCCGTGTTTGGGGATGGCTCCACTGCACGCGACTACACTTACGTGGCCGATACCGTGGATGGAATAGTACGAGGCGTAAATTACCTGCTGGCTCACTCCCAGGTGTACGAAACTGTTAACCTAGGCAATAACCGCCCGGTGCCGCTGCTCGCGCTGATCGAGGCCATCGGCAAAGCCGTGGGCGTAGCGCCCGAACTGCAGTTTCAGGCCATGCAAGCGGGCGATGTAGATGTAACCTATGCCGACATCAGCAAGGCGCAGCAGTTGCTCGGTTACAACCCAACAACCTCGCTCGAAGCCGGCCTGCTGGAGTTTGTTAACTGGCTGGATGCCGTACCCGCTCCGGCGCAGGTTTAACAATGGCCATAGCCAGGCAGCTGCGTTAGCTGGCCTGGACCTCGGTTTGTTCCTTTAACGGCGCGGCTTGCCCTTGTGGGCGGGTGCTGGGCTGCCTCAACTCACGCCGCAGCAGCACAATGTTGCGGGCATACACCACCGTACCGAATACGTTACCGAGGATAAGCACGGCATCGTGGCGCAAGGCGGCGTAAATCAGAATCATCACGGAGCCCACAAAGCTGACAAGCCAGAAACCCAACGGCAGCACCGATTCGCCCTTGCGCTCCGAATAGAGCCATTGGTATACAAAGCGCAGCAGGAAAACCGTTTGTCCCACCGCCCCGAGCAGCAGCCAGCCACCGGGTATGCGCGAGGCCAGCATGGCTTGCAAGCTGAAATGCGGCGCACCGGCCACAAACCAACCGAGGGATGCCAGCGGAAACGCGTACGATGCAAACCGAAACACCGGGTGTAGCTTAACCCACTCGCCCAGCAGCTGCAGGTTGCGGATGTAGATGGCGTAGCTGATGATTTGCGCCCCTAGAATGATCGGGTCGTGGCGCAGCATCCCGTAGATGATCATCAGAAACGAAGACACCAGGCTGATTTGCCAGAATACGCTGGGCACCAGTACCCGCTTGGCCCGCTCGCTCTGTACCCATTGCACCACAATGCGGCTCGAGAACAGCAGCTGCGAGGCAAGGCCAATCAACAAGGCAACGGTTTCGGTCTTCATGCCAGCGGGTGCCTAGGCGGCGTGGTGCTTCTCTCCTACTTCGTAGTTCTTCCAGCGCGAGCGAATCCAGCGGTAGCCGAAGGTATCTACTAGGGGCTTCCAAAGCCGGTTCCAGAGGTTGTACTTGGCCGTGCCGGCAAAGCGCGGAAAGTGCCGCACCGGTAGCTGCTTTACCTTGCCGCCTTGCAACTGCACCAACGCACCTAGGAAGCGGTGCATGCCATGGAACAGCGGAATACGCCGGGCGTACTCAATTTTCAGAATTTTCAGCGGGCATCCCGTGTCTACTATCCCATCGTTAATCATCAGCCGCCGAAAATTGTTGGCGATTTTCGACGACAATAGTTTTACCGGCGAATCCTGGCGCTTGGCCCGGATACCCGTTACCATATCGTACTCGGGCAAGAACGGCAGCAACTCCAGAAAGTCCATGGGCGTGGTCTGGATATCCGAGTCGATGTAACCCACCAGCGTACCACGTGCATGGTCGATACCAGCCTTAATGGCCGTGCTTAGTCCGCGGTTCTGCGCCAGCGACACGAACTCGTAGCGGGAGTCCTGGCGGCAAATGTTGCGCATCAGGGCCAAGGAGCCGTCGGTAGAGCCGTCGTTGACGAAGAGCACGGTAGTAGCTACCGGAGTTACCTCCAGAAACTTGTTCATCTCAACCACAAACTGCTGCAGGCTTTCTTCTTCGTTGAAAACCGGCACCAAAACGGTAAACGACTGCGTGGAGAGGTAGCGGGAGTTATCGGGCATAACTAAGAAAACGACCTGCAAGGTAGGCAGGAAATTGGGCTGCATTGCTTGCGCCTCCGCTCGCCCGGTGCGGCGTGCGGTATTGCGCCACGTTGGCGTTTATTTTTACGCTGCTATATAGCAAGGCCGACGCAGGCATTGATTGTAATGCTATACACCCAGTAAATCCGATGAAGCACATTTTAACCGCCTCAGTTGCGGTCCTGTTCGGCCTTTCACCGCTTGTCTCGCGGGCACAACCCGAACCAAGCGTCGGGCCGGCTCAAACCACGCCTGCAGGCAAAGCACAAGCCCTCAAGCTGGGCTTGCAAGCCAGCTGGAACGGTGGCGTTTACGCCGGCTACGAACGGCAGATCGGTGCCCACTCCAGCTTACAGGGTGCCGTTGTGTACTGGCAACGTACACACCGCACCAGCTTCGGTGACTTTTACCGCACCCGTGAATTTACAGCCGAGTTTACCTACCGCCGGTATTTGCAACCGGCCAAACCCGCTCTGGTAGGCTGGTATGCGGCCGGGGGCGCCAGCTTTCTGGGCGATATGCATAGTTCAGAAACAGACAGCAACTTTCTCCATGGGCAAAGCCTAACCTTTCGCCTAGGCCGGCAGTGCCAACTGGGGCAACGCTTCACATTTGATTTCAACCTAGGGCCCGATGTGGCATTGGGTTTTCGCCGGAAGTACATCTGGGATGACAACCAAAGGATGTACGTGCAATCCACATCCAAGTACTTTTTCCACTTGACAGGCTTGGCTGTAGCCCTACACGCTGGATATAGATTTTAGCCTGAGCATTCATTATAAAGCAAAAGCCCCAGAGCCGCAGTAGAAATTTCTCCGCGGCTCTGGGGCTTTTTAAGCGTCAGGCCAATTCACCCTAGGCTTTACTCCCGACGCACACCCGCCGAAATAGTGCTGTGCCGTTGGCGCAGCACCTCCACCACGTCCTCAATGCCTAAGTCCGAAGCGCGGAGCAGCACCAGCAGGTGGTAGAGCAAATCAGCGGCCTCGCCTTTCAGGCCTTCGGTATTACCCGCTACCGCGTCAATAACCGTTTCTACGGCCTCCTCGCCTACTTTCTGGGCAATTTTGGGCAGGCCCTTCTGAAATAGCTTTACCGTGTACGAATTCGGTTCTTCATCGGGGTTCTGCTGCCTGCGGGTTACCAACCGCTCCAGCTCGGCCAGAAAGCTCACCGGGGCGGTTGGCAACGCCGCTTGCTCCTCCTGCTCAAAACAGCTTACGGTGCCGCGGTGGCACGTAGGGCCATCGGGCCGGGCCCGAATAAGCAGCGCATCGTTGTCGCAGTCAGGGTGCAGGCTTACCACGGTTAGGTAGTGGCCGCTGGTTTCGCCTTTCGTCCAGAGCCTATTCTTGGAGCGCGAGAAAAAGGTAATGCGTCCCTCCTGCTCGGTTTTGCGCAGCGCCTCCTCGTTCACGTAGCCCAGCATCAACACCTGCCCGGTGTCGGCATCCTGCACCACGGCCGGAATCAGCCCGCCCATTTTTTCGAAGTCAAAGTTCATTGCTTGTCAGTTGTTCGTTGTCAGCTGCCAGCCTTCGGTCGGTTTGTGCACCGACAACGAACAACTGACAACTTAAACTCTAGATCCGCACCGGCAGGCCGGCGGCTCGCAGGTGTTGCTTGAGGTCGGGAATGCCGATTTCGCCGAAGTGGAAGATGCTAGCCGCTAAGCCTGCATCGGCCTGGGCCTGCTGAAACACGTCGGTGAAGTGCTCCATCTTGCCCGCCCCGCCCGAGGCAATAACGGGCACGCTCACGGCCTGGCACACGGCGCCGGTTACATCCAGCGCAAAGCCATCTTTGGTGCCGTCGTGGCTCATGGAGGTAAGCAGCAGCTCGCCGGCGCCGCGCTCGGCGGCTTCGCGGCACCACGCCACGGCATCGAGGCCCGTAGCCACGGTACCGGCGCGGGTATACACCTGCCACCCGGCTTCGGGCGTGTGGCGGGCATCTACGGCCACCACAATGCACTGCGAACCGAAGCGCCGGGCCAGCTCATCAATCAGCTCGGGGCGCTGCAAGGCGGCCGAGTTGATCGACACCTTATCTGCCCCGTTGAGCAGCAGCGCCTCCACATCGGCCACGGCCCCAATGCCCCCGCCTACGGTAAACGGGATGTCTAGCTCGCGGGCTACGTCGCGCACTAGCGCCACCAGCGTTTGGCGTTTCTGGTTGGTAGCGGTTATATCGAGGAACACCAGCTCATCGGCGCCCTGCTTGGCGTACTGCGAGGCCAGGGCTACCGGGTCACCGGCGTCGCGCAAACCCTCGAAGCGGATGCCCTTCACGGTGCGGCCGTCTTTTACATCGAGGCACGGAATGATGCGTTTGGTAAGCATCTTCTTTTGGTTGAAAGTACAGAAAGCAACCTAGGCCACGAACCGGCGAAGGTCTTCGAGCCGGATGGTGCCCTCGTATATGGCTTTGCCGATAATGGCGCCGTGCATGCCTACTTCGGCCAGAGCCTCCACGTCGGCAATGGTGGTTACGCCACCGCTGGCTACCAGCTGCGCATGCGGCAATTCGGCGCGCAAGGCTTTGTAGGCACCTAGGGAGGGGCCTCGCAGCTTGCCATCCTTGCTGACGTCGGTGCACACAAAAGTGGAAGCACCGGCGCCTAGGTAAGCCGCTACAAACTCGGCCAGGGTACGCTCCGATTGCTCGGCCCAGGCGTTTATGGAGATGTGGTTGTCGCGAAAATCGGCACCCACGATTATGCGCTCCGGCCCGAAGCTGCGCAGCCATGCCTGCACGGTGTCGGGCTCGCGCACGGCAATGCTGCCCGCCGTGATTTGCGCCGCACCGGCATCGAAGGCTTGCCGTACGGATTCCTCCTGCTGCAGGCCACCGCCAAAATCGATAACGAGGTTGGTATGGCGGGCGATGCGCTCGAGCACCGGCAGGTTTACAGGACGCTTAGCCCGCGCGCCGTCGAGGTCGACGAGATGCAGGCGGCGCATGCCGTGCTGCTCGAAACGTTGGGCTACGGCCAAGGGGTCGGAGTCGTAGGTGGTTTGCTGGGCAAAGTCGCCTTCGGTGAGGCGCACGCACTGGCCACCAATTAGGTCGATGGCGGGTATTATTTCCATGGAGTCGGGTATGTGTTCTGGCAGCCCTAGGTTAAAGCGCCAAAAAGTTCTGAAGGATGCGGGTACCTACCGGACCGCTTTTTTCGGCGTGAAACTGCACGGCGTAGAAGTTGCGGTGCTGCACCGCCGCGCTGAATGGCGCCGGGTAAGCCGCTTCGGCAATGGTGTAGTTGCCCACGGGTGCGTAGTAGCTGTGCACGAAGTACACGAAATCTTCTTCGCGCAGGCCTTCGAACAGCGGTGTGCGCAAACGCTGTAGGTTGTTCCAGCCCATATGCGGCACTTTGTGCTGGGAATCGGCTGCGAAGCGCTTCACCTCGAAAGGCAGAATGCCGAGTAATTCGGTGTCGCCCTCTTCGCTATGCTGCCCCAGCAGCTGCATGCCCAAGCATATACCTAGGAAGGGTTGCTCGAGCGTGGGCAAGAGTTTGTCGAGGCCTTGGGCCCGCAGCTCCTGCATTGCCGATGCGGCTTCGCCTTCGCCCGGGAACAAGATCTTGTCGGCCCGGCGTATCGTGTCATGATCAGCCGTCAGGGTTGCTTGTACACCTAGGCGCTCCAGGGCAAACAACACCGACTGGACGTTGCCGCCTTTATAATCGATTACTGCTATTTCCATTTCGTTATACCAAATGTTTATGCAAATGAGTAATATTTTTTCTGCATCCTATCCTCTCAGAAAACAGACTCAGATACTACTTTACTCATTTGTATAAACATATGTTAAATGACTATAGAACTCCTTTGGTGCTAGGTATTTCCATCTTGGTGGCATCGCGTTGCAAAGCTGCCTTGGTGGCTTTCGCAACTGCCTTGAAGATGGCCTCAATCTTGTGGTGCTCGTTGTCGCCTTCGCACTTAATGTTGAGGTTGCACCGAGCAGCATCGGAGAAACTTTTAAAGAAATGGTAAAACATTTCAGTAGGCATATCGCCCACTTTTTCGCGCTTGAACGATGCATCCCACACCAGCCAAGGCCGCCCCGAAAAATCGATGGCCGCTTGCGCCAACGAGTCATCCATGGGCAGCAAGAATCCATAGCGCGCCACGCCGCGCTTATCGCCGATGGCTTGGTTGAAAGCTTCGCCGATGGCAATGGCGGTGTCTTCGATGGTGTGGTGCTCGTCGATGTGCAGGTCGCCTTGTACCTCCACCAGCATATCCACCCCGCTGTGCTTGGCCAGCTGATCGAGCATGTGGTCGAAAAATCCGAGGCCGGTTTTTATGCTATGCTTGCCGCTGCCGTCGAGGTTCAGCTCTACTCGAATTTTCGTTTCGTTGGTATCGCGTTGTACTACCGCCTTGCGAGCGGGCAAGCGCAGAAACTGGTATATGGCATCCCAGCTGGTAGTTGTGAGGGCGGCGCGCTCGTCGGTGAGTTCGTCGCTGATGAGGATGGACTGGCAGCCTAGGTTCTCGGCCAGCTGAACGTCGGTGATTCGGTCGCCGAGCACGTAGGAGTTCGGCATGTCGTAGCCGTTGGCCGGATCGAGGTACTCGGTGAGCATGCCGATGCCGGGCTTGCGCGTCGGCAGGTTTTCGTGCGGGAAGCTGCGGTCGATGTGGCTACGCACAAACTCCACCCCTTCGCCGCGCAAAATGTCGAGCATCAGATTTTGGCAAGGCCAGAACGTATCCTCCGGAAACGACGCGGTGCCAAGCCCATCCTGGTTGGTTACGAGCACCAGCTCGTAGTCGAGCTCGCGCGCAATGCGTGCCAGGTTGCTGATGGCGCCGGGCAGAAACTGAAACTTATCGAAGCTATCGACCTGCTGGCTGGGCTGGGGCTCTACCAGGATGGTGCCGTCACGGTCGATAAAAAGCACTTTCTTCATGTGAAGGGCGCGAGACCAAGAGCCTCGCGTTATGGGGTTGTTAAATGAACAAAGCCGCCCAGCTCATTGGCAACCGGGCGGCTTTAGGTACCTAGGCGTATTGCTGCAGGGCTTGGAGAAGCTGCTCGTTCTCGGCGGGCGTACCCACCGTAAGGCGCAGGCAGCCGGCGCAGCCGGGCTGGGTGGTACGGTTGCGCACCACAATGCCTTTGCTCAGCAGGTACTCGTACACGGCCGTGGCATCCGTCCGGAAGCGCACAAGCAAGAAGTTGGCATCGGACGGAAAAACTTCTTCCACAATGCCTACTGCGGGCAACTGCTGCTGCAGCCACTCGCGGCCGGTCAGCAGCTCCTGTCGCATCTGCTCGAAGCGACCGGCATCGCGCAAGCCAGCTAAGGCGTGCTGCTGCGTAGCCTCCGATATATTATATGGAGGCTTAATCTTGTTGAGGTAGCCGATGAGCTCGGCCGAGGCGAAGGCCATACCTAGGCGCAGGCCGGCCATGCCCCAGGCCTTCGAGAAGGTTTGCAGCACCACCAGGTTAGCAAACTCGTCGAGGCGGGTTGTCCAGCTCGGGGCATCGGCAAAATCGATGTATGCTTCATCCACTACCACAATCCCGCGGAAGCCGTGCAGAATTTGCTCGATGGCCTCTTGGTGCAGCAGGTTGCCGGTGGGGTTGTTGGGCGAGCATAGGAATACCACTTTCGCCTCCGATGCCAACACCTTATTAATAGCCTCGGCCGAAAGCTGGAAGTCGGCCGTGAGCGGGATACGCTCAATGGCAACATCGTTGAGGTTGGCGGCTACCTCGTACATGCCGTAGGTGGGCGGCAGAATGGCAATGCTGTCGTGGCCGGGTACGCAGGTAAGGCGCAGCAGCAAGTCGATGGCTTCGTCGGAGCCGTTGCCCAGAAAGATCTGCTCGGGTCGAACGTGCTTCAGCTTGGCTACTTCGGCTTTCACCTCACGCTGCAGCGGATCGGGATAGCGGTTGAATGCCTGCGGACCTACCGAGCCCAGGCTGTTTTCGTTGGCATCGAGCATTACCTGCGCCGTGCCTTGAAATTCGTCGCGGGCCGATGCGTATGGTTTCATAGCCCGGATGTTGGGCCGTATAAGTGAGTCGAGGTTCATTGGGGTCAATTATCAATGAACAATGACAATGCTGTGAGCGGGGCGCTACCGACGGTTCTCAGCATTAATAACTGTTCATTGCTCATTGTTGATTGTTGATTGCTTCCAGGCGCAGCGTCACGGCGCGAGCGTGGGCGCGCAAGCCCTCCGCCTCGGCCATGGCTTCCACCACCGGACCTAGGGCCCGCAGCCCCGCCGGCGTGATGCGCTGGAAGGTGATTTTCTTCACAAACGAATCGAGCGACACGCCGCTGTAGTTGCGGGCATAGCCGTTGGTGGGCAGCGTGTGATTGGTACCCGAGGCGTAGTCGCCGGCCGCTTCAGGCGTGAGGTGACCTAGGAACACCGAGCCGGCGCTGGTAACGCCCGCGGCCATAGCTTCGGCATTGTCAACGGCCAGAATCAGGTGCTCGGGTGCATATTGGTTCGAGAACAGCAGCATTTCCTCGGGGGTGCGCAGCAGAATGGCGCGGCTCTCCCGCAGGGCCAGGGCGGCTACTTCCTGGCGGGGTAGTTCGGTGAGCTGGCGTTGTACCTCGGCGGTTACTTGCTCGAGTACGCGCGGCGAGTTCGAAAGCAGCACTACTTGCGAATCGGGGCCGTGCTCGGCTTGGCTGAGCAAGTCGGCCGCTACAAACACGGGGTTGGCGGTTTCATCGGCTATTACCAGCACTTCCGAAGGGCCGGCCGGCATATCAATGGCCACCCCGCGCTGGGCGGCGAGTTGCTTGGCGGCCGTTACGTAGCGGTTGCCGGGGCCAAAGATTTTATCGACGGCAGGTACGCTGGTGGTACCACCAGTAAGGGCGGCCACGGCTTGGGCGCCGCCGGCTTTGATAATGGTGTCAATACCCAGCAGCTCCGCCGTGAACAGAATCACGGGGTTGATGGAGCCATCTTTGCTGGGAGGCGTGCACAATACGATTTCGGGGCAACCAGCCAAGCGAGCGGGTACGCCGAGCATCAGCAAGGTGCTGAACAGCGGCGCCGTGCCGCCTGGGATGTACAAGCCCACGCGCTGCACTGGCACCGAGCGGCGCCAGCACTCCACGCCGGGCATGGTTTCGAGGCGTAGCTCGCTCTCGCGCTGGGCCGAGTGGAATCGTTCGATGTTCTGGTAAGCCTGCCGGATGGCGGCCTGCAAGTCGGCGGGTACCTGGGCAATGGCGGCGCGTACTTCTTCGGGCGATACGCGCAAGCTACCTAGGGCTGCGCCATCGAGCACGGCGGCGTAGTGCAGCAGGGCCTCGTCGCCACGCTGGCGCACATCGTCGAAGATTTCGCGCACCCGCTGCTCCACCTGCTTCGCTTCGCCTTGGGCCGGGCGCTGCTGCAAAGCAGTCCACTCAGTCGGCGAAGGATATTGTATGATTTGCATCTGTTAGGGCTTTGGTAGTAGTAGGCTTCTGGTGTTAGGGCTTAGCACTTGAGGATTATCGTAACGGGCTAGGTGCACTTGGCAACACATACCCGCTCAATCCCGATTCAGCTAAGGCATAAGCACTACTAGCTGATCATTTTCTCGATGGGCAGCACCAGAATGCCTTCGGCACCAACGGCTTTCAGCTGATCGGTAACATGCCAAAAGTCGTCCTCATTCACCACCGACTGCACCGACACCCAGCCTTGCTCGGCCAACGGCGTTACGGTAGGCGACTTGATACCGGGCAGCAGTGCCTTCACGGCATCGAGCGACGCCACGGGCGCGTTCAGCACGATGTACTTGTTGCGACGGGCGCGGCGCACGGCCTGCATCCGGAATTGCAGCTGCTCCAGCAGGTTCTGCTTCTCGGCCGACAACGAGCGGTTGGCAATCAGCACGGCTTCGGAGCGAAACACGGTTTCTACTTCGCGCAGGCCATTGCCCAGCAGCGTCGAGCCCGACGAAACGATGTCGCAGATGGCGTCGGCCAGCCCGATGCTCGGGGCAATTTCCACCGAGCCGCTGATGGTGTGCAGATTGGCCTGTACGCCGTGGCCCGCCAGGTAAGTACCCAGGATTTGCGGGTACGAGGTTGCAATGTTCTTGCCCTGCAAATCGGCTACCGATGCATAGGCCTCGCCGCGCGGCACTGCCAACGACAAGCGGCACTTGCTGAAACCTAGGGGTTCCACCTCCAGCTCGGGCAGGCCGGCTTCAACCAGCACGTTCTGGCCTACCACGCCGAGGTCGGCTACGCCGTCCTGCACGTAGCCGGGAATGTCGTCGTCGCGCAGGTAAAGAATTTCGAGGGGGAAATTGGTGGCTTCGGTTTTGAGCTTGTACGAGCTGCTAACGAAGCTAATGCCACACTCGCGAATCAACGACAAAGAGTCTTCGCTGAGGCGGCCCGATTTCTGGATGGCCAGACGGATCATGAACAAGAAACAGTAACAACGGGAATGACGCCAGCAAGCAGCCGCTACGGCTGCACAAGTACGCAGAACGCCAGAAAATGAAAAGGGGTGCCGGAGCTGCCAATCCTAGGTGGATTACGCAATGACCAAACCGGCTGGGGCGACGTAGGTTCGGACCGTAGCCGAACACTTATACGTAGTTTATTCCTCTCCCGTGGAGGAATGGTGGTGATGGTGGCCAGCATGCCCGTGTGCAGCAGCCCAATGTGGGGCAACCGGCAACAAGGTGGTGCGCAATAAAGCAGCTAGGGGCATGCGGCAGGGATGAGTTGCGCAAAGGTAAACACCGGAATGATTTTCGCAAGAGCCGATTTTTACCGGGTTCATACAATTTAACTCCCACATGATGATGTGGTTTTAAACCCTGGCCCTTTTGGCTTGTCGTATCTTGGCACTATAAACCTCGCTCCGAACGTTGCTACCCCACCTCCTGCATCAGCTTATGTCGCGCGTTATTTGTTTTTTTCTGGCTTTTGTGTTGTGTTTATCGGTTGCGCAGGCGCAGCAGTTTACCCTGCCCCAGGCCAGCCCTCATGCTTTGATTAGCCAGACAGTAGGTCTTACCGAAATAACCGTCGACTACCATACCCCCGCGGTGCGCAACCGGGCCATTTGGGGCCAGCTGGTACCCTACGACCAAGTGTGGCGGGCGGGTGCCAACGAGAATACGATCATCTCGTTTTCCGACTCGGTGCGCATTGGCAACAAAACGGTACCCGCAGGCAAATACTCGCTTTACATGCTGCCTTCGGCCGAGCACGATTGGCAATTTATCCTGAACAAGGTAACCACCCATTGGGGCTCGGAGGGCTACGATGCCAAAGACGACCAATTACGTGTACCCGTGATGCCCGAGCAAAGCCCGATGCGCGAAACCTTGATGTACTGGTTTTCTGATGTACGCGCTAACTCGGCCAAGCTTAACCTGTCGTGGGAAGAAAAAACCATTTCGGTTACCATCCGCACCAACGTGCACGCCAAGGTGCTGAATGCCATGCAAGCGGCCCTTACCGAGCGTCCCAATGATCCGCAGCTACTGGCGCAAGCCGCCGACTACCTGATTCAAAATCGTTTGGAGGCTGAGCTAGCCCTGAAGTACATCAACCGCGCCATTGAGCTTAACGACAGCTACACGAATAATTGGCTGAAGGCTCGCCTAATGGCGCAAAAAGAAGATTACCTATCGGCCGTTGAAATTGCCCGTCGCGCCATCAAAATGGGCGACAAAGACGACGAGTCGTTTAAAACTCAACTGCCCAACATGCGGCTCGCTCTTACGGAGTGGCAGTCGAAGGCGTACTAACCGCCCTTTGTAGGTAGCATAAAAAAGGCCGCTTGTGCGGCCTTTTTTTGTGAGTAGCCTTTCTGGTTCGGCTTAAAAACGGGCAATTACCCGCAGGTTGATAACGCGCTGCGAAAGGTAATTGGGTACGCCGTATGTAGTCCCGTTCAGATCCTGAATGTAGCTGTAGCCTGCCACGTTGTTAGCGGCCAGCACATTCAGAATTTCCAGGCCCATCCAGATGCTTTCGGGTTCGTAGAAGCTGCGCTGCTGATCGGTGCGAAGACTGAGAACCTTGGAAAAACCTAGGTCGACGCGCTTGTAGCTGCGGGTAAGCTTGCTGGTACCGCGCAGCTCGGGCAAGCCGGGCGGGCTAAAAGGCAAGCCCGTACCAAACACCACGTTCACGTAGCCGCGCACCGAGGGGTTTTCGGGCAAATGGTCCTGAAAGAATATTCCAAGGTTCAGGCGTTGGTCGCTGGGTCGGCGGATGTAGCCCTTTTCCTTTTGCCCGGTGATGTTACCTAGGGAGTCGTACTGCGTGATAAAATCGCCGCGCAGGTTTTCGCGGGTAGTGAGTACGCCCAAGCTAAACCACGACTCGGCCCCGCGCACAAACTCACCGCTGAACCGCGCATCAAGCCCAGCCGCATAGGCCGTGGCCAGGTTTTGGCCGAAGTAGCGCAAGCGCACGTTGTCGACGTCGTACGGAATTACGTCGGTGAGGTACTTGAAGTAAGCTTCGGTAGTGAGCTGAAACGGCCGGCCGGCGGCTTTCAAGCGGTACTCGCTCCCGACGATAAAATGCACGGAGCGCTGCGCCTTCAACTCGCGGTTGAGCACGCCCAATTGGTTGCGCAGCTCGCGGTAAAACGGTGGCTGGTAGTACAAGCCCGTAGCCGCTTTGTACGACAGCCGCGGGTTGCGGCGGCTGATGGCCGAGTACTGCACCCGCGGGCTTACCGTGAGCTGGTTGTTGACGGACCAATAGTGCAGACGCACACCATAAGTAAGCGTCCGCAGCGAATCGAGCCGCCAGGTATGCTGCCCGTAGCCCTGCACCCGCGCCGATTCCAGGTTCAGATCGGTACGCAGGCGCGTGAAGCGCTGTACCGGCACAAAGTCGGCCGAGTCGACGAAGGTGTATTCGTCGAGACGGTCGTCGATGTTCTCGCGCCCGCCTTTCACGCCAAAGCGCAGGGTGTGCCGTTCCGAAGGCTGATAGGTGCCGCGCGCTTCGAGGCTGGCAATCCAGGCATCGAGGCGGTTGCGCGAGTGGTCGAAGCGCGAGCCTACGTCGCGCTGGCGCACGGCTTGGTTGAAGGTGCGTGAGTTAGGGTCGCGGTCGATGTCAGCCAGCCGGTACGCAGCCTCTACATCCCGAAACTCCCACTCGCGGGTAAGCAGGCCGCCGGCAATCAGCTCGCCGGTGAGTTTGGGCGTGAAGTGGTGCGTAAGGTTGAGGCCGCCCTGGTACGTATCGTACTGCATGCGCTCGTAACCGGCGTAGCCGATAAACAGGCGCTGAAACTCGTTGGTACCGGTGCTGAAGGTAACCTGCCCACTCTGGGGCGCGAACCGAAAGTTGTTGCGCGCGGCCGAAGCTAACAACCCCAAACTGGTGCGTTGCAGGTCGTCTTGCGGACCTAGGGCCGCCCGCACGTACACTTGCCCATCCATAAAGGTAGGGTCGTAGGCGCCTTGCGCGCTGCGCAACGAGCGAAGCACGTACTGGGCATTTTTGTACCGCGCACCGGCCAGGTAGCTTACCCGGCCCGATTTCGAAATCGACTCGACGTGCGCCGCGCCGCCTACCAAGCTCCCCGTTACGGAGGCAGCATTGCGTTGCGGCTGCTTGTACTCGATGTTGAGCACCGACGACAGCTTATCGCCGAAGCGCGGCTGCCAGCCGCCCGAGGTAAAATCGACGCGCTCCACCAAATCGGGGTTCACGAAACTCAGGCCCTCCTGCTGCGCCGCCGTCACCAGAAACGGCCGGTAAATCTCGATGCCGTTGACGTAAACCAGGTTTTCGTCGTAGTTACCGCCGCGCACGGAGTAGGTGCTCGTCAGCTCGTTGTTGGCCACTACGCCGGGCAGCGTCGTGAGCACCTTGTTGAAGTCGCCGAACGCCGAAGGCACTTCCTTAATGGCCCGCGGATCGAGCTGCGTAAGGCTGATTTGCTCGCGCGTGTCTTCGCCGCGTTGGCCCCGCACGGTTACGTTATCAATGGTGCGGGCGCTGCTCTGCAGCGTAAGCCGCAGGGTTGCCCGGCCGTCGGTTAGGTCTTGCGGCTGAATGGTTCGGCGCAGCGTGGTGTAACCTAGGCGGCGCACCACCAACACCAACGGCTGGCCGCTAGTGGGGCGAGCTACCGTCAGCCGGAATTCGCCGGCATCGTTGGTGTTGGTGCCACCTGCTTGGCCAACCACCGCCACGGCCGCTTGCTCGATGGGCATGCCGTCGGCATTGGATACGGTGCCGCTCAGCTCAACCTGCAGGGCGGGCTGCTCCTGAGCAAAGCCCACAGTAACGGATACCGCAGCCGCGGCCGGCAAGCACAATAAACCTCGCACCACCACTACCGGCCACACGTGCTTTCGACGACGACTTACGCCCATTAATTACTTGCGGTAATAGCGGCAGTAAGCTGCGCGCGCAAATCGGCTAGCGTAGCCACCGGATCGGGCGAGTTAAACACAAACGAACCAGCCACCAGCACATCGGCACCGGCCTCAACCAGCGGCACGGCGTTTTGTTGGTTTACGCCGCCGTCCACCTCAATCAGGGCTTCGGAGCCGCAATCGGTTAGCAGCTCTTTTAGCTCGGCTACCTTTTGCAGCGTATGCGGAATAAAGCTCTGCCCGCCGAAACCGGGGTTCACCGACATTACGCACACCAAATCCAGATCGGCGGCGATATCCTGCAGCACCCAGGCCGGCGTGTGCGGGTTGAGGGCCACACCGGCGCGGCAACCCAACTTCTTGATTTGCTGAATTACGCGGTGCAGGTGCGGGCACGCTTCGTAGTGCACCGTAATAACTTCGGCGCCGGCATTGCGGAAGGCCTCTAGGTAGTTCTGCGGGTCTTCAATCATGAGGTGCACATCAAGCGGCTGCTGGGCGTGGCGCTTGATGGCCTCGAGCACCGGAATACCGAACGAGATATTCGGCACAAACCGGCCATCCATAATGTCGCAGTGCAGCCAGTCGGCAGCGCTGCCGGCGAGGCGCGCAGTTTCGGCTTGCAGATTGGCAAAATCGGCGGCCAGCAGCGAGGGCGCCAGCAAGGGAGCAATTCGGCGAGAGGAACTCATGCCACGAAGGTAGTAAAGCCCTGAATAGATTGCGGCTATCGGGGCAGGCAATCGAGCATCTGTTAACCCTAGGTTAAAACAGAAGCCCGGCGCGCAAGGAGCGCACCGGGCTTGCGGATGGTAAGTCTTTCGAACCTAGGGAAACCTTTACTGCTGCATAAAGCGAACAGAACGCGGTGGCGTGGTACTGCCAGCATACACCGTGCAGTTGTATTGCCCTGGCTTTAGGCTGCCTAGGCGCAACGGCACCCGCTCGCCCGACGAGGGTGCTAGCTGCAGTTCTTTTACCAAGGCGCCCTTCATGTCGGTGATGCGCACCCGCAGAGGTTTGTGTTGAAACGCTTCGGGCAGCTTCAGCGCCAACTCGCGCCCAGCCGGGTTCGGAAATATGCTCATCTCGCCACCGGGGTTGTGGCTGCTTTTCGCTGCCAACGGATTGTTGGGGTGGAGCAGATTGTAAGCCCTCGTGAAGCTCGGAATGCCGTAGCCCTGGAGGTTATCGGGGCGGTTGGCCTGGGTGGCGCTGCGCTGCAGCCACTCGATTACCTGCTGCGCCGAAAGCGTGGGGTTGGCTTGCCAGAAGCCCGCCGCCATGCCCGCCGTGATGGGGCAAGCATACGAGGTTCCGTTGCCGCGCTGTATCACGTTGCCCACGTTCACGACAACCGAGGCCACGCCCTGCGCCGACACGTTAGGCTTGATGCGGCCATCGGCCGTTGGGCCGATTGAGCTGAAAATAGCTTGTTGGCGCAGCGAGTCAACCGCCCCCACAGTCAGCACCGAATCGGCATCGGCCGGCGCGCCGATGTAGCGCCAGCTGTTGGCGCCATCGTTGCCAGCCGAGTTCACTACCAGAATACCGGTACGCGCTGCCATGGTAGCCGCGCGGCTGGCTATGGCGGTGCGGCCGTTCATATCCTGATACGAGTAGTCGCGCGAGGGCGCATCAAAGGTGTTGTAACCGAGCGAGGAGCTAATGATGTCAACCCCTACCGAATCGGCATACTCGGCGGCCAGCAGCCAGTTTACTTCCTCAACGTGCTGCTCCGAGCGTGTATCCTCAGTAATCATCAGGTGGTAGCTGGCCTTGGGCGCCGTGCCGATAAAGGTACCCGGCTGGTTGCCGCCCATGGTGGAGAGGCATAGCGTACCGTGGGTGCTTTTCTCGTACACCGTCTTGTCGCGGTCGACAAAATCGAAGGTGCTTAGCAGGCGGCCTTCGTTGCGCATCGACTCAAATAGTGGCATTCGATCGACCCCAGGAAAACCCGCATCGAACACGGCAATGTGCATGCCCTCGCCCTGGTAACCGGCTTTGTGCATGGTTACGGCCCCGAGCATGTCGGCTTGCCAGAAACCTAGCCCGTAGTTTGGGTCGCGTTCGGCGGTGGTGCGAGCAGCTGTGCTTGGCGCCGGAGCTGTGGGCTGCACCGGATTGGCAGGGGCTGTTCGGTTGACGGTGTTGGCTGCCCGCACAAAGGGCAAACCCTGCAACCGACCTAGGGCCGCCGAATCGCACTCGACCACCGCGGCGTTAAACCACCGCGAGGTGTACAGCACGCGCACTCCCGCGGTGTTCTTTAGCTGCGCGGTATAGTTCGGCGACACCGGCAAATCGCGCGGCTGCACGGCAATACCCTGCCGCTGCCGGCGCTGAATCGCCCGCTCCGACAAAAAATCGCGCGGCTGGCTTACGGTAAAAGGAGTGCCTGCTTTGTCCTTGAAGTAAATGAGGTGCCGGCGTACGGTGGCAGTGGGGCGTTTGGGCGGCGTGGCGGCGTAAGCCACAGTACCAGCCGCCAAACCCAGCACTAGCCACAAGGAGGTGGTGCGCATGTGAGTGGTAAATCGAAACCCTGACAAGATACAGAATAGAAGGAATGCCTCCGATTCGGCCCAGGTGCGTGTTCAGGTAATACATACCTGCCGCCGTCCTAGGTTCCGGCGGGTGCGTTCGTAACTATGGCCCATTAAAAAGCCCGCTCACCTAAGCAGGTAAGCGGGCTTTTGCGGTTGAATCGCGAACGGGCAGCTATTGCAGCAGGGTTTCTTTGTGGTCCCAGCCTTGCTCGATGTAATCGGTACCGATAGAGCAACTGCCCGAGGTTCCTTGGCAGTAGTCGTACTTTATCCGCTCGCGGTACACCGGGCCAATACCTTTGGCATACACCTGGCGCACGGTATGCCGGTAAATCTTAAACAAGGGGTCGGCGCCTTCGTCGAAGGTGCTCACCGTGTTTTCGTAGTTGCGCCCGCCAATGCTGAAGGGCACGCCCACTTCCTCATAGCGCCGGTTAATGTCGCCGACGGTTGCCGTCGGGTCGTTGGGCGCGATGAAGGCTTGCTTGTTCCATTCGGCACCGGCCCTTACCGGGAAGATTAGCTCCACTGAGCGCACATTGCTGCGCGTGAGCAGCAGGTTGCGGTCGTTTACCGTTAGGGTGTGCGCGCTGTCGGGCTGCCACTCGGCGGTTGCGTTGGGGCGTACCGAGCGCAACAGCTTATATGTAAGCTTGCCGGCGGCGTCGCGGTAAGTTTCGATTAGCTGCTCGCGCACTTGCGAGGTGCTGCTGCTGGTAATCTGGTTGTTGCGCCACACACGGTCTTCTACCTGGTACACGCGGGTGGTGCCCACGGCCAGCGGGTAGTAATCCTTGCCTAGGTCGGCTGGGGCCTCGGTGGTATTGTCGCACCCTACCAAGGCCAACCCAAGGGCCAGTGTAGCGGCAGCATAAACTCGACGCAGCATAGTAGATAACAGCAGTTAAACGGTAGCCTTGGCTCCTAGCACCGGCAGCGGGATGGGCGCGGCCAACGCGGCCGGACTGCGCTCAATCCAGCCACCACCTAGCACGTCCTGACCGTCGTAGAACACAGCGGCCTGACCGGGCGCAATGGCGTGCACGGGCTCCGGAAAGTAAACGTACATCTTTCCGTCCTTCTCCTCCAAAAACGCCGGGGCGCCGGCGTGGTTGTACCGCACTTTGGTGAAAGCAGGCACCAGCCCTTGGCCCTCGAGCGATGCAAACTTGCCCATGTTCAGACGGCCCACCACGGTGGCTGTGCGGGCCAGCTCATCGTGGTTGCCAAGCACCACCTCGTTGGCTTCGGGCCGGATTTCGACCACGTAAGCCGGGTAACCTAGGGTTACGCCCAAGCCTTTGCGCTGGCCAATGGTGTAGAACGGGTAGCCTTCGTGCGTGCCCACCACGGTGCCGTCGGTCAGTACGAATTTGCCGCCCTTCACGCGCTCCTCCAGGCCCTCGACGCGGCGCTTCAGGAAGCCCCGGTAGTCGTTGTCGGGGATAAAGCAGATTTCGTAGCTCTCCGATTTGTTTACCAGCTCCATAAAGCCGCGGTCGGCGGCCATTTGGCGGATTTCGGACTTGCGTAGCTTGCCCAGCGGGAAAATGGTGCGGGCCAAGCTTTCCTGCGACACGCCCCACAGGGCGTACGACTGGTCCTTGCTTTCGTCGAGGCCTTTGCTGATGACGTAGCGGCCGTTTTCGTGGCGCACGTTGGCGTAATGGCCGGTGGCAATGTATTGGCACCCGAGCTGATCGGCCCGGCGCAGCAAGGCATCCCACTTAATATGGGTGTTGCAAAGCACGCAGGGGTTCGGCGTACGGCCAGCCAGGTATTCGCCCACGAAGTCGTCGATTACATGGTCGCCGAACTCGTTGCGGATGTCGATGATAAAGTGCGGAAAGCCCAGCTGCACGGCCACGTTGCGGGCGTCGTTGATGCTGTCGAGTGAGCAGCAGCCGGTTTCTTTTTTGGAGCCGCCTGCCGAGGCGTAGTCCCAGGTTTTCATGGTCATGCCGACCACTTCGTATCCTTGCTCGTGCAGCATAACGGCTGCCACGGACGAATCGATGCCGCCGCTCATCGCGACGAGGACGCGGCCTTTCGACGGCGTCGGGTTGGTATCTGTATTCATAAAGTAGCGCCCGCGAGGTCAAAGTTCGCGGCCGAAGTGGCAAAGGTAACACACGTTCGCCGCTCGCGGTTTCCTACATTTGCATGCTCTGCCTGCCAGAAGCTCTGCGGCTGCATCAATTCAGCCCCTTGGGGTTGGTTAAGCTGTGCTTCCCTCCTGGCTACATTCGCCCATCATCTGTTTCGTTTTTCGCTGTGTCTCTGCTCACCTCTGTCATCGTTCGTGGTATCAACAACCTGTCCGACGCGCGCTACTGCGCCGGCATGGGAGCCGACTATATCACGTTCCGCCTCGACCCTGCCCTGCCTGGCGCCGTAACGCCCGCGCTGGTGAAAGAGCTAAGCAGCTGGGTGGCTGGGGTGCAGCTGGTAGGCGAGTTCGATAGCCTGCCCATTGCGGACATTAATGCCCTGGCACAAGAATGCAACCTGCACAGCGTGCTGCTGCACAAGCAGCGCCGCCCCGAAGAATTGGCTGCCCTATCGGTGTCTGCCTTGGTGCTGGTGAAGTGGATTCCGGACATGCTGCCCGAGGACGTCGACAACCGTTTCCGCACCCTAGGTCAGCACACCACCGGTTTTGTAATGACCGATTTGCCGCCGCAGCCGCTTACTGAGTTTCAGCTGGCCCACCTTACCGAGCAAGCCCGCACCTACTCGATATGGCTCGCTCCGGGCTTTGCCAACGGCAGCGTGCGCGAGTTTGTAGAAAAGGTACATCCGCAAGGCCTCGTGCTCGAAGGCGGCGACGAAATCAAGCCTGGCCTGCGCGATTTCAGCGAGATGGAAGCCGTGTTCGAGGAGTTGGAAGTTGAGTAAATCCTAAGCCATAACGGCGGTGAGGCTTAGCACGGGCTCGGCCAACCAGGCTGCGCCCTCTGCCCGCACGCACTTAGCCGCCGTTTGGGCATCCAGCTCCTTGCTGAGCATACGCCAGGCAACGTGCGCATCGAGGTACACGCTGGCCGCCGCTTGCCCGGCCGCTTCGTTACCTAGGGTCCACTGCTCTGCGCCTCGGCGCAGCCACCATTGATAGGAGCTTTCAGGGCTTTCAACTACCACGCGCAGCTGCGTGCCCTCGGGCGCGGCCACGTTGCGGTAGTGGTGCGGCAATGCCCGCATGGATGTTTGCAGGTACGGCTCATATAGCTCCGGTTGCAACAACTCGGCTTCGCCCCGGCCTACTGCTTGCCTTATTTGCTGCTGGTGGTGCCACTTTTCGGTGTATTCGCGGGCTATGTGAAACCAGTTCAGCGATTCGCTTTCGCCGGCCCATCCTACCGAGAATGCGGCCGGTGCCCACACGTCGAGCGTACCAAGGAAAGCCGAATATTCCTGCCCCGATTGCTCCAGCAGCTGCATTACTACCGCGGGGCTTAGGCGGCGTGTGGCCGTTATCCAGTCGGCATTCAGCTGATTCAGGAAACCCACCAAACCTTGGTAGCTGCCTAGGTCGCCGGTGGGCGGCACGCCAAAGTACCCATCGCGCAGCATCGAGAGCGTGCGCAGGTTGCCATCGAGCAAGTGCAGGGCTACGTCCATCACGCGCCAGCGCGGGGCTAGCGTTTGCTGCTCCCACTCCTCGGCCGACAGCCCGCGCAAAAACGCTAGCAGCCGCTCATCGAGCTTGCTAAACAACGGAAGCGTGACGATAGGTGGCTGCTGACTCATGATGGCAAGGTTTGGCTATTCAAAGGAGAAATGCAAGTATTTAATTGGCACACCCAGTTCGCGGTACTTCCGCTCGTAGGTGGTTTGGATATCATAGGTGTGCGGCAACAGGCCCGTGGTCTGGTACAGGTCTTTAGTGAAAACCAAGTTGGGCGCGTTGCGCTCCTGCAGCAGTTCGAGGGTATAGTCGAACAGCAGGTCGGAATCGGTTTTTAGGTGAACTAATCCGCCCGGGCGCAGAATCTGGCGGTACAGCTCCTGAAAGCGGGGCGCGGTAAGACGGCGCTTGGTGTCGCCGAGACGCGGCCGCGGATCGGGAAAGGTAATCCAGATTTCATCCAGCTCGCCGGGGCCGAAGTGTTCCAGCAAGGTTTCGGCGCGGGTGCGCAAAAAGCCCACGTTGGTAAGGCCCTGCTCCTCGGCCAAAATGCTGCCGCGGTGCATACGCTCGCCTTTAATATCCAGCCCCAGGAAGTTGCGCTCGGGGTAGCGCGCCGCCAGGCCCACGGTATACTCGCCTTTACCGCAGCCCATCTCCAGCGTAATCGGATTGTTGTTGCGGAAGAACTCCGATTGCCAGCGGCCGCCTAGGTTGCTGTAGGTGTCTTTGCCGGGCTCTACAATGTCGGCGCGCTGCGCGTTGTCGGCAAAGCGCTTCAGTTTTACTCGACCCATGAAGGGAAATCTGTGCTGTTGAAAAAATGAATGTGGGCAGCAAACTGCTTGCGTTGGGTGCCTAGGTGTTTTTAAGCTTCAGGAGCGTACAGGTCGGGCACTTCGGCCACCACAAAGGTGCTGCCGCCTACAAAGATTGCATCATTGGCGGCGGCTTGCTCGCGGGCTTTGGCCAGCGCCGCCGCCACCGAGCCACAAACCAGGCCCTGCAGGCCCACTTCGCCGGCTTGCTTGGCTAGTTCTTCGGCCGGAAGTGCCCTAGGTATGTTGGCGGCGCAAAAGTAATAGGTGGCCTCCGTCGGCAGCAGGCGCAACACCTTGCCTAGGTCCTTATCGTTTACCATACCCAGCACCACGTGCAGGCGTTGGTATTGCAAACGGGCCAGTTGCTGCACCACCATCCGGATACCGGCCTCGTTGTGGCCGGTGTCGCACACGGTTAGAGGTGCCTGCGCAATTACCTGCCAGCGCCCGCGCAAACCCGTGAGGTGGCGTACATCGCGCATCCCCGCCCGGATGTGTTCATCGGTAATCGTAAAGCCTTGGCTGCGCAGCTCCTCCACCACAGCCAGCACACCGGGCAAGTTCAGGCGTTGGTAGTCGCCTACGAGGCCCAGCTCAGCCTCTTCAAACCACACCTGCTCGTCGCGCCAAATGCGCACGTGCTGGGATGCAGCGGCTGGGTTGTCGCGCAGCAAGTCGGCGCGGTACTTCCGGTCGGCGAAGGTTAAAGGCGCGCCCGTTTGCTCGGCTTTGTCGCTGAACACAGCCGCCACTTCGGGCTGAGTTTGGCTGACGATGGCTGGTACTGCAGGCTTAATGATACCCGCTTTTTCGGAAGCAATCTGCGGCAGCGTGTCGCCCAGTATGGCCTGATGATCGTAACTGATGTTGGTGATAAGCGACACCAGCGGCGTGATGATGTTGGTCGAATCAAGCCGGCCACCTAGGCCTACTTCGATTACGGCTATATCCACCCGCTCGGCAGCGAAATAGTCGTAGCACAAGGCCACGCACATCTCAAAAAACGACGGCTTCTCCTGCTCGAACAGTCCGCGCCACTGCGCTACCCAGCGTACCAGGTAATCGGGCGCCAGCTCCTGCCCATCGATGCGAATGCGCTCGGTGAACTCGCGCAGGTGCGGCGAGGTGTACAAGCCGGTGCGGTAGCCGGCGCTTTGCAGAATGGCGGCCAGCAGATGCGAGCTGCTGCCCTTGCCGTTGGTGCCGGCTACGTGCACACTCCGAAAGTCATTCTCCGGATGACCTAGGGCCTCTACTAAGCGCTGGATTCCCTCCAAGCCTTTCTTGAACCCAGCCGATCCTACTTTTTGAAACATAGGTAGTTGCGAGTACAGGTATTCAAGCGTTTGGGCGTAAGTCATGGTACGGGCGAAATCAGGGCACAAAAAAACGCCGCGAGCCGGAGAATTCCGACCCGCGGCGCTTGCTGCAGCTAAAATTACTTGCCACCGATGCGGTAGGTAATGGTGCCGGTGGCGCCGCCGGTACCGCTGCCCACGCGGCGGAAGGTGGCTTTGTTCTGAATCATATCGCGGTAGAAGTTGGCCACACGGGGCGTTACGCTCGAGCCCGTTACCGTTACCGACTCCACGTCGCCGTTCTCGTCGATCTTGATTTTGAGCGTCACAAAACCTACTTCGTCGGAGGGGTCTTGGTCGTTGGGTTTGTTGTCGAAGGCCCAGCCGGGCATGTTGAGCTTACCGCTGCCGAAACCGCCCCCGCTGCCGCCGCCTTCGCCGGGGTCGCCGCTGTAGGCTTTGCCGCTGTAGGTGCCGCGGGGGTCACCTTTATCACCTACCGTGCCGGGGTCGTCGCCGTTGTTGTTGCCGGCGGGGTTGTTGCTGGTGCCCATGGTGCCGTTGCCGCCGGTGTTGGCCGCTGCGCCACGGGGCGTAAACACCGCCCTAGGGTTTACTTTGGGCTTCTCGGGCTCGGGTTCCTTCACCGGCTCTTCGCGCGGCTTGGGCGAAGGTTTCTCCACCGGCGGAATCTTCACATCGTTTTCTTCGGCCTCGCTCGTCACCACCTTCTCGGGTTGTGCTTCTTCGGTAGGTGTTACGGGCTGCCGGGCTTGCTGCGGCTCGGGGTCGGGCTGCTGGGCGGGCGGGCGGCTGTCTTCGCGGCTCGGCGACTCGTTGGCCGGGGCCGAAGTTTGGTTGTCGCCAAAGCCGGTTTCATCGAGGCCGTAGTTCAGCTCCACGCCCCCGCCGCCAGTCAGCACGATGTCTTCGGGCGGATTCTTGAATACAATCAGGAAGAACAGCAAAGCCAGCAAGCCGTTCAGCACAAGGGTGCCGATTAGGGCTTCGCGGCGGTGCTCGTGGCGAAATTCAGCGGCCATGGTCGTTGAATCGTTAGTGTTACTAGGTGATGATTGCGCTGCTTGGTGTAAACAACGCGCCC
Organism: Solirubrum puertoriconensis; assembly: GCF_001483135.1. Taxonomy (GTDB): domain Bacteria; phylum Bacteroidota; class Bacteroidia; order Cytophagales; family Hymenobacteraceae; genus Solirubrum; species Solirubrum puertoriconensis. The sequence continues at coordinate 778,707 of NZ_LNAL01000007.1, read as the reverse complement.
CGGTGCGTCTGGGGTTCAGCTCACCGGGGCAAGGGTTGTACGAGGCCGCAGGCAAGCCGCAGCGCTTATTTGCTCTCGGCCGCTGTAGCCATTACCATCCGGATTTTAAGCCGGTTGCCGATTTCCAGGATGTCTACCAGCTTTTGCACGTTCAGCGACTTATCCACGCGCAACACGGCGGTCGGCGTTTCCAGGCCTTGTACTCGAGTGGCCAGCTCCTGTTCTAACTCCTGCGACGATACGGGCTTGCGGTCGATGAAGTACTGGCCATTGCCATCCACCGAAACCGTAATGGGCTGCTTCATGGCCTGTTTGCCCGAGCGGGCATTGGGCAGCATCAGCTTGATTACGTTGGGGTTCACCATGGTCGATACGATCAGGAAGAACAACATCAGGAAGAACATGATGTCGTTCATCGAGCTGGTCTCGACGTGTGAGGAAAGCTTACGCCGGCGGCTTAAATCCATCGGTATGTTGGTTGGGGCTTGAAGTGCGAATGAGTGGCCAAGCAACAACCGTGCTCGGCCACTCATTCACTTACGCACTAGTTATCCTGCAGAATGTCCATGAACTCGATGGCCGAGTTCTCCATGCGGAACACCAGCCGCTCAACCATGATGCTGAGCCAATGGTAGCCTACGTGGGCCACCATGCCCACAATCAGGCCAGCGGCGGAGGTTACCATCTTGGTGTACAAGCCACCCGAGATTTGGGCAATGCCAAAGTCGCCGGTGGAGCTGATGGCGTAGAAGATGTTGATTACGCCGACGATGGTACCCACAAAGCCCAGCATTGGCGCAATACCCGCGATGATGCCCAAGATGCTGATGTTCTTCTCGAGGCGTGCAATTTCTACTTTGCCTACGTTCTCCACGCTGGTCTCAATCTCTTTCAGCGGCAACCCAATGCGGCGGATACCCTTCTCGATCATGCGGGCCAGCGGCGAGGCCGTTTGGGCCGTCAGCATTTTGGCGCCTTGCAAGTCGCCCTTCACCATTAGGTTCCGGATCTGGTTCATGAACCCTTCGGGCAGCGCGGCGGCTTTCCGGATGGTGAGGTAACGTTCCAGAATGATGTAAACGGATACTGAGAACAGCAACAGGATCGGAACCATGATCCAGCCCCCCTGAAAGATGAGGTCGATTACCGAGAGCGAATCGGGCTGGGCGGCTGGGGCAGCCGCAGCGGTAGCGGCCGGATTGGTGGTGGAGTCGGCCGCAGCGGTGGTTATCTGCAGCAGAAAGGGTTCGAACATGCTAATATGGGTAAACCTGAATTTCGTTGCCGAACTGCTTGCGCAGCTCCGGCAGGTTTCGCTGAGCAGTGGCTTTGTCGGCGAAATCGGCAACGGCAACGCGGTACTTTTTAGTATTTACCACGCCCCGATGCCCCCAACGCGGCATCAGAATTTTGGCGACGTGGCCTTTGCTGGCGTAGTTGCTCTGCACTTTTTCGGCACCTGCAAACGAGTTGAAAGTGGCTTTCACTACGTACCAGCGGTTCGAAACGCCCTTTACCAGCACGGGTTTTCCAGTTACAGCCGGGCGGCCTTCTACCGCAGCTTTCGTTACTGTAGCCACCGACGCAGCCTTTGGGGTTACCGTTGCAGCAGGCTTCGCTTTGACAACAGGCGCGGGGGCAGCCGCTTCGGCCGGTTTGCTGATTTCGGGCTGGGCCTCAGGAGCGCCATCGGGCACTACCGATTCCGTCCAGGCGGCCGAAGCCAGATTTGCCGATTGTACTGGCCGCGCTGGCTCAGCATCGTTCTTGAAGACGCTTAACTGCCAGTTTTCCGGAATGTTACCTAGGCGCAGCGCAATCTGGTATTGAGCCGTGAGAACCAAGCCTAACGATACAGCCAGCATTGCCGATACAGCTAGCTTACGCAAACCGCGGCGGCGTGCCGGGGCCAACGCCGGTTGCGGTGCCTGGCGGCTACGCTCGCGGGCCAGCACCGCATCTGTGGCGCGTACGGGACGCGAGGTTAGCTCGGGCAAGCCAAAGCTGGCGGGTAGTAGATTTTGCTGACCGGTAAATTCGAAATCGAGGCCGCGGCCCGGGGCTCGGCGAAATATGCCAATGCCGGGTAGCTCCGTACGATGCTGCTCATCGAGCTCGTGCTGCATGTTGGCCACGGCCTCGCGCACTTGCTGGCGCGCTTGCGGGGTGCCAATGCCATAGTGGCGGCTAATGGCATCAACCAGCAGCCCGTCGTTGCGGGTAAGGGCTTGGTTGAATGCCACGCGTTTGGCCGGAGGTGCCAGCGTGTGGCGCACCGGGTGCAGGCGTGCGGGCTCGTAGTCCGCAATCAGGCCGCCGAAGTCGGGAATAATAACACAGTCGTGGTCCCGAAGCAGGTGCTGAATGTGGTCGGTTAGCTGCAAAGTGTAGAAGTTAAGCGGTCCGAGGCAGGTGAGAGTTTAAGCTGAGCTCCCCCATTCTGCCACCCGAGCCGCCGTTCTGCCCCACTTCAGGAGCAGCCCGGCGGCTCGGCAACGTGGCTGTTATCAGCTGATTAGAACTGGTAACCTAGGCCTGCTAGTATGTTTACGCCCTTGGATGGATAATTCAAGAAACGCTCGTACTTGCGACCTAGTAGGTTGTTGCCCAAAACAAAGAAAGACAGATTTTCTGAAAAGCGGTAATCGGCGCGCAGGTTCAAGTCGATTACCGAGTCGGTGGGTCGCACTACGTTGTTGAACTCTGCGGGGATTGTGGCCGTGCGGCGCAGCACCGAGCCGTAGCTCGAACTCAGCACGTAAAGCTCGCCACCCAGCATCAGCTTGTCAGCGGCGTTGTACGAACCGAAGAACACGCCTTGGAACGCAGGCCGGTGATACGCTTTTTCCAGCGTTTTCACTTTGTAGCCGTTGTAGTCGAGTTTGGTACCTACCCTAACACGCTCGGCAGCGTTGTAAATCAGCTCGCCGTGGATGTTTACCAGTTGCGTGGCCTTGGGGTCGTACACCAGGTCGAACTTGGTGGAATCGCGGCGCGAGTTGTTGTAGAAGTACAGGTTGCGGTCGTTGGCTAGGGTCACCTTCACGGAGGTTTGTAGCGAACGAGCCGGCGAGGCATTAAAGCCGAAGAACAACGTAGGGCCGCGGCGGGTATCGGCCACGCGCTGGTTGGGGCCTAGCCAGGCGTTTTCCTGGGTGAGGTCGTAGAGCGTTACGCGCTGCAGGCCGCCGCCCAGGCCACCTAACAGCACAAACTTGTCCTCAACTACGGCGTAGCCCAAGCGTACGGCGGGCATTACCGAAACCTGACGGGCATCGTTAATGGTGTCGCCGGTATAGCCCAATGTGGCACCCACCGATACATCGAGGCGGCCGGCAATATTTTGCTCGAACGCGGGCGTTACCTGCACAAACGGGCGGCTCACCGTCAGCGAATCCTTTTGCGAGATAAACGACAGGTCGCCATCGATGCGCACGCGGCCTTTCTCCGTCACGTAATAAGCGGTGCGCAGCTGGGCGTACAAATCCGACTCCTTGGCCTTGAAGTTGTCTTTCCAGTAGCGGAAACCACCAGCTAGGTCGTACTGAAACTTGGCATCCCGGTCGCGGTTGCGCAAAAACAGCTGCGCATCGGCCCGGTAAAATACCTGCTTGATGCTGTCCTTCTCGGGCTTGCGCTCAATATTTGGGTTGTAGCCGTAGAAGTTGGCCCGGTCGCGCCCTAGGTTCAGCTTGGCACCTAGGGTTGTGGCACCCCGGTACATCTCGCCGTTCAGGTTCAGGCGGCTTTGGCTGGTGGCGGAGTTCTTGCCATCAACCGGCCCGCGCGCCGACGACAAGTGGCGCAAGTCGAGCCCGAAGGCGTGATCTTGGCTGCGGGTGGTATGAAAGTGTGCCTGGCCCAGCAACGAGGCGTAGTTGCCAACCCCAACGCGGGCATAGTTACCTTGCAGCGGCTCCAACTCCTCCTGCTTGATGGTAAGCACCCGTACCGAGGGGTTGAGGTTTTGGCTCGGCAGGCGGAAATCAGGGAAGGTGTAGCGAACGGTGCGGTCGGGCGTGGCAGCCGGGGGCAGCACTACCTTGTCGTAGTTGCGGGCCGCTTCGGGTAGCTGGTTTTCCCGCTCCTTCACGATTTCGATTTCCGCATCCTCGATTTTACCCCCGGTGCGCGGCTTGCCTGTTTGGGCCGCGGCGGGCACGGCTGCGGCCGCAAGCAGGGCCGCTAAGGTTAGGCGTTGGGAAGAACTAACGCTCATGTATGGCTTGGGCTTGGCGCCTACCTAGGATTCGTGCGATGCTTCACACGCACCTAGGCAGACTATTCAAGTACAATTACTTATCCGTTGAAATCAGCTTCACTCCTACTCATCCGAGCCTTGCGCATCCTGCTCGGGTGCGGCCGTATCGGTGTTGGTAGTGTCGGTGGGCTGTGTTAGCGACTGGCGCAGGTTGCCAAGCTTACCGGCCGGCTTGGCCGGGGCTTTGGTGCCGCTGGTGCCGGGTTTGGTAGTAGCGGGCTTGGTGCTGTTTTTGGGGTTGGAGGGGTTACTGGCTTCCAACGCAGCCAGGCGCTGCTTGGCACCTTCTATCACCTCGGCTACCGGGAATTTGTTCTCGATAAGCGAATTGAGCGTGGTGCGCGCCTGGAAGATTTCGCCCTGGTCTTTGTAGATGTCGGCAATCAGTAGGAAAGCCCGGCCCACCCACAAGTCGAACTGGCTAAAGCTGGTGTTCAGCTTGAAAGCGGCATCCAGCGCGGGCTCGTATTTCTTTTGCTGATACAGCACCTCGGCCAGCAGGTACTGCGCTTCGGCCCCGCTCACGTCGGTAGCTTTGGCAGCATTCGTCAGGCTGGCTACGGCTTGGTCGAGGTTACCCGCTTTGTAGTCGGCTTTGCCGATGTACAGCGTAGCCGTATTGGCCACCGTGGGCGTAGCGTTGCCTTCGGCGATTACCTCGTTGGCTACGCGGCTGGCCCCGGCAAAATCGCCGGCTTCGTAGTAGCTGCGCACCACACCTAGGCCAGCCGTAGCCCGCTCGCGGCGGTTTTGAGTGGTCTGGCGCAGGCGCTCGTAGTACTTGGCAGCCTCGGCGTAGTTTTTGTTTTCAAACTCCAGGTCGGCCACGCGGCTTACGGCGCGGTTCAGGTACTCGCTCTTGCCTTCCTCAACCACGGCACGTAGGCGCGGTAGCGCATCCTGCTTGTTGCCGGTTTTCAGGTACGAGTCGGCCAGGAAGAAGCGGGCGTCGGCGGCCAGCGAGGTGTTGCTGTGCTGCTTCAGGTAGGTTTCGAGGCGCGGAATGGCCTGCGGGTACTTCTCGGCTAGGTAAAGCGACTTGGCAGCTTCAAACTCCACGCTCTCCACGGCTTTGTCGTCGGGGTTGGTGGCTTTGAACTGCGCCAAGTACTGGTCGAATTCCTCCGTCTTGCCCAGCGACGACAAGCTTTCCTGCAAGCCATAGATGGCATTGGAGGCCGCTTTGCTGCGCGGGTACTGCTGCAGCACCTGCTTGAAATCGGCCGCGGCCTTTTCGTGCTGCTGCAGGTTTTGGTAGGCAATGCCCCGGCGCAGCAGCGCCTGCGGCACCAGCGGCGAGTTGGGGCGGTTGTTCACCAACCGGCTAAAACCCTCCACGGCCGGCTGGAAGTTGCCGTTCTCGAAATCGAGCTGCGCCTGCTGATACACGGCGTCGTCGGCGTAGCGCGAGTTGGGCGAAGTGCGCAGCAGCGTTTGCAGCGTTTTGGCGGCATCGTCGCGGCGACCCATCAGCCCTAGGGTTACGCTCTTCTGGTAGTAGGCAAAGTCCTTTTCGGCGGCGTTGGCCTGAATTACCTTGTCGTAGAGCTCCAGCGCCTGCGCGTAGTTTTTGGCTACGTAGTAGGTATCGGCCAGTCGCAACGTGGCATCGTAGTAGTTCGGGTCGGTACCCGGCTTGGCGTCTTTGTCCGATACGTACTGCTGAAAGTACGGGCGGGCCTGGTCGTACTTCTTGGTGTTGTAGTACGCGTAGCCCAGGCCGTAACGGGCTTTCTGGTCGTAGTCGGTTTGGGCGGCCGCGCCGTCGCGGGCGGTGCGCAGGGCAGCGGTGTAGCTCTGAATGGCCTGCGGGTACTCCTGGTTGAGGCTGTACACCTCGCCGCGCAGCACCTCGGCGGCAGCGCGCAGGGCGTCGTCCTGCGGGTAGCGCAGGCTCTTCTCGAGCAAGGGCTGCACCTGCTGGTACTGCCCGTTGTTGTAGAGCGTAGCGGCTTGGTAGTAGGCCACGCGCTGGTACGTGGCGTTGAGCTTGCTGGTGCGTTCGTCGAGGCCTTCGAGGTAGCGCAGGGCCCGGGCGTAGTCGGTGCTGCTCAGGTAGGCGTCGCTCAGCAAGTCGTCGGCGGTGGCGCGGTTTTTTGAGCGCGGGTATTTCTTGCCGAAGTCTTCCAACGCCGATACAGCCTCGGCTGTGTTGCCGAGCTCGTAGCTTACCTGGGCGTACTTCAGGGCAGCGTTTTCGGCTACCTGCTTATCGAAGTTGGCTTTGCGGGCCGCATCGAACGAGTTCAGGGCCTGCTGCTTGGCGTTGGTTTGCAGGTAGCTCAGCCCTAGGTGATACGCAGCGTTCTGACCTAGAGAATCGCGGCCAGCGGCTACGTTCTTTAGCGAACCGATAGCGCCCTTAAAGTCGCCCTGCTTGAAGTTGGCGTAGCCGATTTTGTACTGTACCATCGGCTCGATCTTCTTCCGGCCGGCGGCGTATTTATCAAAGTACTCGGCTGCGCGGGCCCAGTCCTGCTTCTGGTAAAAAGCATCGCCTACGAGCAGCTGAATCTCATCGGCCGATTGCGGCGGGGGCGTTTGGGCCAGCGCCTTGGTGCCGTACTCAATCAGCCCGTTCATGTTGCCCTCTTTGTAGTAAATCTGGCTCATGATGGCCGGTACTACGGGGCGGTAGGCGTCGTTCTGCTCGGCCACGCCTAGGTCTTGGCGGGCACCGGCGTAGTCGCCGGCGCGGTAGGCCAGGTAGCCGGCGTAGTAACTGCTAGCGTAGCGAAACTCGTGGTTGCCTTGCTTGTTGCGGTCGAAGATGAGCTTGGCCTTGTCGAACTCCTTCAGGGCGAAGTGGCTGTAGGCTTGCTTGAACTCGGCCTCGGCGCGCTGCTCGGCCGTGAGGTTGTCGGCCGCCACGCGGGCGAAGTAGTCCACCGCGCGCTTGTGGTCTTTCTTATCGAAGTAAAACTTACCGAGCTCGTAGTAAGCCGAAGCCGCCTTGGGGTGCGCCCGGTTGTTTTCGGCAAAGGCCAGTATGCGGCCTTCCGAGTCGGGGTGCAGCAGGTACAGGCCGCTTACGGCAAAGTAGTACTCGGCGTCGGCAGTACGGTCGCGCACGTCGCCGGTGCGGCGCGGTACGCTTTCGAGGTACTGCTGAAAGGACGTTTGGGCCGCGCCGTATTGGCCACGGTCGAACAGCTCAAGGCCCTCGAAATAATAGCGTTCTTCGTTGGTGAACTTTTGGGTATGCTGGGCTTGCAAGGCCAGCGGCGTCGTGGCGCTGAGCGAGGCCGCCAGCGCCAGGCGAGGAAGTAACTTCATTGGCAGAGCGTAGCGAAGGGTGGGCCGCGCTGGCCCAGTTAAGCCAAAAGTAGGGAAAAATGCCTGCGGGTTGCGGCAGCGTGGCTTCTTTCAACGCTTATACGCCAAATGTGGTATCCGACAGTTGCTCGAGCAGTATAATTTGGCCTGGGCTACTCGTCCAACCATTTCTTTTTCCAGTTATCCGAGGCTCCTACCGTTGGTTCAATGAACGGAAGTATAACTGAGCCAGCTATGGTGGGTAGAAGCCATAGCAATACCCAATAACCTGCAGGCTCAGCGAGCATCGCGAACAAATAGGCCAGAGCCATGCCTCCGCTGCATAATGTTACAGCAATGAGCGGTACATACAGAATCACGTAATCCGTACCAGGTCCTGGTTTCCCTTTACGTCGTCTGGCAATAGCGTACCATAAGAAAGGTAGTTGCAGCATCCAGGCAACGGCACTCAATATTTCCATTGGTATATCCGCAGCAATTCTGCTTTACGGATTTAGCTTGGTTCCTGCGCCTTGATGCGTGCATCGAAGCTAAACTCCTCGCGGGCTACAATGCGGATGCGCGGGAAATCGGGGTGGCGGCTGTGCAGCAAGTAGTTGCTCTCCTGCGGCACAATCGACGAGGGCACGCGCAACACGGCCGAGCGGCGGGCCTCGTACCACGCGCTACCTAGGGGTTGGCACACGGCGTAGCGGCTGGCTTTTTCCCAGCCGGCGGGCAGCTGCTCCAGCTTTATTTCTTCGATCAGTAGATCGTCGGGTACGTCAATCACCAGCACCCGAAACTGGTCGTTGAGGCCTTCGCCGCTGCGGTGCACCACGTTTTCGAGGCAAGCCAGGGCGCGGCTGCCGGCGGCGTAGATAACAAACTGGTCTTTATAGTTCCAGCGGCCGCGGTTGCCCGAGGCAAACAACCCATCGGCGTACTTGGCCAGGCAAATGCGGTAGAGCAACACAGCTTGGGCGTGGGGTTACGATAAATCGCCGTGGGCAATGCGCTGCAACTCCTCGGTTACCAGATCGATGCCGCCGGTGGTTTCGAGCAGTTTCAGGGGCACTTCGCCGTCGAGGCCGTGGGCGGGTTTATCGAGCCAACGCAGAAAAGCCGCGGCTTCGCCGAACACCTCCACGCCTAGGTTGTAGAGGGCAATAATCTTGAGGGTTTTCTCGCTGCTGGCGGGGCTGAGCGGCTTTTTCTCCTGCGAGTAGTTGCGCAGGGTTTTCGTTGAAAGCTCGTAAATGGCCTCCAGCTCGTTGGCTTGCAGCTGAAATGCTTCGGCTACCTCGAAAGCCGTGGTGGCCGGCACGCCCTTGCGCGCCTCCAGCACCAGGGCAAAGGCATCTTGCCCGGTGCGGCCCCAAGCCGCCCATTTCTTACGGAGCGCTACGGGTAGCGCCGCCAGGTCTTTGTGTTTGGTGCTTGCCGCTGTCATAGGTGTGGTGATTTGTGGCCGAAACTTATGGAAATTTTTCCTTCTAACGCGGAAAAATTTCTTTTGGGTTCCAAATCACCTAAGCCCCGCTCCTACTGAGCCTTGCAGAAGGCTACTTATAGCCGCTCTACAACGTGCGTCGGAAGAACGCCAGCACCTCGGCGTTCAGCTGCTCGTGAAAGCGGGCGCGGTTGAAGCCGGGCGGATCTTGCGAGGGCGGGAAAGCCGGACTAACCCGCGCGGCCGGAAACGGACTCAGAAACGAATAATGCCCGGCATTAGGCACCACCTGGTGCTCGATGCGGCTGGGCTCGGGCACGCCACGCAGCACAATGTAGGCGTGTCCAATGGGTGTATGCTCGTCCTTCTCGCCCGAATACATAAGCATAGGCACATGCACGTTGCGCAAAGCGCCCTCGCCCATCAGCCACGGCGTGGCGGGCGCCAGTAGCACAATGGCCTTCACGCGCTCATCAATAACGGTATCGAAAGGCTGAGCCTGCCCGCCGGGCGTATCGTGCGGCAAGCTCGCGGGTGAGCCGCCGGCCAGCGCCAGCGCCGTATAGCCACCTAGGGAGTGACCAATAATGCCGACGCCCTCGGCCTTCAACGAGGCGACAATGGCCGGCTGGGCGAACAAAGCATCAATAGCCAATTGCAGGTGCCGCGGCCGGGCTACCAGGTTCTGCGGGGTGTTGGCCCAGGTGTTGTTGTCGCGGTTGTTGAAGGGGTGCTCGGGCAGGCCCACCACAAAGCCGTGCTGCGCCAGATAGTAAGCCAGCGTGCGGTATACCCACGGCGAGCTGCCCGTGCCGTGCGAAATAAGCACCAACGGAAAAGTGCCAGCGGCTACTGGCGCTTCCCGGGCTACCTCGAGCTTGTAGAAGCCAAATGTTTCGGTAGTGGCCGGAGTGGTGGTTGGGTACAGGACGACCACCGGAAACCCTAGGTCAAGTTCGGGGTCAGCTACCTCAAGAGCACGGTAGCCTACGGAGTAGCTCATCGGTTATTTATTGCCGCACTGCACTAGGCGTAGATGGCGTAATGATTACCCCAGCACCGCCGCAACCGGCACCTGCGGGTGCAGAACCATAAACACCAACTCCTGCAGGATATCCGCCTCCGACATCGAGCCCGACTCTACGCCCTTGCTCTGCAGATCGGCGCGGCGGATGAGGCGGATGATGTCGCGGGTGCGTTGGTACGGAAACACCTTCAGCGCCTGCTGGTACTCTTTCTGGGCATAGCTGTTGGCCACACCTATCTTCTTCCAATCGGCCGGCGAGGGGTTGGGCAGGGTGTGCAGCTGCAATAGGCGCAGGAAGAAGTTGAACAGCAGCGTAAGGTTGGGGATGAGCGGGTTATCCTTGGGGTTGAGGGCGAAGTGCTGCACAATGCGGTTGGCCTTCAGCACATCGCGCATGATGAGCGCCTTCTGTAGCTCGAAGATGTTGTAGTCCTTGCTGATGCCCACCATGCGCTGCACGGTAGCCGCGTCGATGGGCTGGCCGGGCTGCAGGTTCAGCTCCATCTTCTGGATTTCGCCCAGCAGGCGCCCTAAGTCGGCTCCGATGTACTCGCTCAGCAGCTGCACGGCCTCGTCGTGAATAGGCCGCTGGCGCTGCTTCATGGTATCCTTCAGCCACTGCGGCACCTGGTAGTCGCGCAGCTTATCGGAGGTGAGCAGCACGGCGTGCTCGGCCATGATTTTGCCGAGCTTCTTGCGCCCGTCGAGGCACTTGTGCTTATGGGCCAGCACCAGCACGGTGCTGGGCAGCGGGTTTTTCAGGTAAGCTTCCAGCATGGTTTGGCCGGCGTCGGCTTCGAGGCCGGGCAGGTTCTGGGCTTCCTTCACAATTACCACGGTGCGCTCGGCCATCATCGGAAAGCGGCGCGCCTGCCCCAGCACGGTGGGTATGTCGGTATCCTTGCCGTAGAGCACCACTTGGTTAAAGCCCTTGTCGGCTTCGCTCAGCACGTTCTTCTCGATAAAGTCGGAAACCAGATCGATGTAGTACGGCTCTTCGCCTTGCAGAAAGTACACCGGCGCAAACTGCCGCTTTTGCAGCTGCTGCATGATTTGGTCGGCGGAGAGCTGAGGCATGGGATAAGCTGAGTCGTGTAGGTGAAAGCAGTTGCGGCCACCTAGGCCGCGCAGCACTTGCAAAGGTAACCTAGGCGCGTACCTTTCGCAGCATATTAGCCTTGGCCTATGTCGGTTGTTCTGCCCCCTATTGCGCACCGGCGGGTGCGCGTCGATGCGCTGCTGCTTGGGTTGGCGCTGTGCAAGTTTTTGCTGCAGTTTCTGCTCTCGGGCCGCTACGGCCTGCACCGCGACGAGTACCTGTACCTCGACATGGCCCACCACCTGGCTTGGGGCTACAAGGAAATTCCGCCGCTGCTGGCGCCTTTCTCGTGGCTGGCGCAGGCGGTGCTGGGGCACACCGTTTGGGCGGCTAAGTTCTTCCCGGCGCTGTTCGGCGGCCTTACGGTGCTGCTTACCGGCCTAATCGTGCGCGAGGCCGGCGGCGGGCGTTGGGCGCAAGTAGCAGCGGCCGTTGCGGTGGCGGTGTCGCCGGTGTACCTGGCCATGCACGGGCTGTTTCAGCCCAACTTTCTGGATGTGTTCTTCTGGACGCTCTACGGCTTTTTGGTGGTGCGCTTCGTGCACACGCACGAGCCCCGGCTGCTGCTTGCCCTAGGTGTGTGCATTGGCTTGGGCATGCTGGCCAAGTACACCACGGCGTTTTACGTAGCCTCGCTCCTGCTGGCACTGCTGCTCACGCCCACCGAGCGGCCGTGGCTGGCTACGCGCTGGTTTTGGCTGGCGGTGGCTGCGGCGGCGCTCATCTTCCTGCCCAACCTCGTTTGGCAGGCCACGCACAACTGGCCGGTGCTCGGCCACATGAACAAGCTGCAGGAAACGCAACTCACTCACGTTTCGCCCATCAACTTTCTAGTTGAGCAATTGCCCATGACACTGGCCGGGGCCGGGCTGTGGCTGGTCGGGCTGTGGTTTTGCTTTACCCGCGCCGGCAAGCCGTACCGCCCGCTGGCTCTGGCCTATTTTTTTGTAATTGCCTTGCTGCTGCTCAGCCGCGGCAAAAACTACTACGCCGCCGCCGTGTACCCGCCCCTCATGGCCCTAGGTGCCGTGTACCTCGAGCGCAAAAGCCGGGCAGCGCTGGCCGGCACCCTAGGTGTTGGTTTGCTGCTGAGCTTGCCCATCGTACCCGCTCTTTTGCCGGTGTTTTCCATTGAAGGGTTGAGCCGCTACGTGCAACGCGTATCGGTGCTCGATGCCCTCACGCGCTGGGAAGACGGCAAGCAGCACCACCTGCCGCAGGATGTAGCCGATATGCACGGCTGGGATGAGTACGCCCCGCTGGTGCAGCAGGCGCTGGCCCGCCTTACGCCTGCTGAGCGTGCCCACGTAATTGTGTACGGCGACAACTACGGCCAAGCCGGCGCCCTCAACTGGTACGGGCCCGCCCTAGGTTTGCCGCGCTGCTACACGCTCAACGGCTCCAACTCCTACTGGATGCCCGCGCCCGATACCGTCACGGCTTTTATCTACGCCAACGAAGGCGACGGGCCCAAAGACCTGAAGCAGCTGTTTGGTAGCATGGAGGTGGTGGGCCGGGTGCAAAGCCCCTACGCCCGCATCCGCGGCAGCGAGGTGCTGCTGTTCCGCCATCCCAAAACCGACCTAGGCCCATTCGTGCAGAAGCGCATTGCGGAGGCACAACAAGGCTTTGAGTAAATGCTTTTGCGCAAACCCTAGGTGCGCGGCTGTGCCTTGCGCGCTTACCTTTGCGCGAAATACAGTTGGCCGTTGTCAGTTGCGAGTTGTCAGTTTACGCTGACTTACGCGAGTACTGACAACCGACAACTTGCAACTGACAACTGAATGAACCTCATCGACGAACTGCGCTGGCGCGGCATGTTTCACGACATGATGCCCGGCACCGACGAGCACCTGCTCAACAACGGTCCCGTAACCGGTTACATCGGCTTCGACCCCACCGCTCCTTCGCTGCACATCGGCAACCTGGCTACCATTATGCTGCTGGTGCACCTGCAGCGCGCCGGCCACCGCCCCGTGGCGTTGGTAGGCGGCGCCACCGGCATGATTGGCGACCCCTCGGGCAAATCCGCGGAGCGCAACCTGCTCGACGAAGAAGCGCTGCGCCGCAACCAAGCTGGCATTCGGGCTCAGTTGGAGAAGTTCATTGCCTTCAACGATTCGCCTACGGGCGCAGTCGTGGTCAACAACTACGACTGGTTTAAGGAGTTTGGCTTCCTGCAGTTCCTGCGCGAGGTAGGCAAGCACCTCACGGTGAACTATATGATGGCCAAGGACTCGGTAAAGCGCCGCATCGGCGGCAACGAGGACACCGGTGCCGAGGGCATCAGCTACACCGAGTTCAGCTACCAGCTGCTGCAGGGCTACGACTTCTTCCACCTCTACAAAACCCTAGGTACCACGCTGCAAATGGGCGCATCGGACCAGTGGGGCAACATCACCACCGGCACCGAGCTCATCCGCCGCATGACGGGTGGCGAAGGCAAAGCCTATGCCCTCACTGGCCAGCTCATCACCAAAGCCGACGGCACCAAATACGGCAAAAGCGAAACCGGCACCGTGTGGCTCGATGGCTCCATGACCTCGCCGTACCAGTTCTACCAGTTCTTCCTCAACGCTGCCGATGCCGACGTGCCGCGCCTGATTCGCGTGTTCACGCTGCTGAGCAAGGAAGAAATTGAAGCCCTCGAAGCCGAGCACGCCCAGGCCCCGCACCTGCGCACCCTGCAAAAGGCCCTGGCCAAAGACGTAACCATTCGGGTGCACGGCGAAGCTGCTTACGAAGCCGCGCTATCGGCCTCGCAAGTGCTGTTCGGCGGCGGCGAGCTATCCAGCCTCGACGAAGCTACCCTGCTCGATGTGTTTGCCGGCGTGCCCCACGTAGAGGTTCCGCGCACCACGCTGTCGGAGCAAGGGGTAATCGGCTTGCTCAGCGAAGCTACCGGCGGTACCATCTTCCCCTCCAAAGGCGAGGCGCGCAAGATGATTCAAGGCGGTGGCGTAAGCCTTAACCGCGAGAAGGCGACCATAGAACAGCAAGCTTCGGAAGTACCACTGCTGCTCGATAAGTACATCGTGGCGCAGAAAGGCAAGAAGAACTACTACTTGCTGAAGGTTACGGATTAAGGCCCGCTCACGTCGTCCTGCGCTTTGTTTGGGATGATAAGTAAATACCAAAACAAAAAGGCCCCGCCGGTTGGCGGGGCCTTTTTGTTTGACCTGGGTTTGGTAAAGCGAACTTTACCTTTCTAGGTCAGAAATAATCCGTGATTACTTCTTCTTGGCAGGAGCAGCCTTCTTGGCAGCGCCACCGGCAGCAGCGCCGGTAGCTTTCTTAGCTGCACCGCCAGCGTTGGAAGCGCCTTCGGCACCGCCCGAGTTCTTCATGTTCTGAACTTCCGAACGGATTTCCTGAGCCATGTTCTTCAGCTCCTGCATGCCTTTGCGCACACGCGTGCCAGCAGCAGAGTTGTTCTTGTCGTAGAACTTCTCGAAGTCAGCTTCCAGCGACATAACGAGGTCACGCAGTTTGCCAAAATTATTAGCCATGGGAAAAAAGAGGGGTTAGTGGTGTGAAACAAGAGTTTGACCGGGCCTAATATACGGGCATTTCAAATCAAAGCTAATTTTCGAAAAAATTTTTCAAGGCCGATTGCAGCGCGTAGGCCTACATTTCGCCACCCAAAATCTGCATTTCGGGTTTTAGCTTGAACCCGCAACCTCTCTGATAAGTACAAAAACAAAGCCACCCGCTGCGTTAGCAACGAGTGGCTGAGCATTCAGGCCAAAACGGCGTTTAGGCCGTTGCAGGCTGTTTCGAGTACAGGCCTTTGTCGAGTTTAGCAGCAATGGCTTCGAACGCGGCAATGGTCTGGTTTACGTCCTCGAGCGTGTGCACGGCCGTCGGGATGAGGCGCAGCATAATCACGCCTTTCGGCACTACCGGGTACACCACGATGGAGCAGAAAATGCCGTAATTCTCTCGCAGATCGAAGGTTAGCTGCGTTGCATCGGGGATTTCGCCGTTCAGCAGCACCGGCGTAACCGGCGTGGTGGTGGTGCCGATGTTGAAGCCTTTTTCGCGCAAGCCGCTTTGCAGCGCCCGCACGATAGTCCAAAGGTTTTCCTTCAGCTCGGGTTGGGTGCGAAGCAGCTCCAAACGCTTCAGGGCGCCTACTACGAGCGGCATGGGCAGCGATTTGGCGAAGATTTGGCTACGCATGTTGTAGCGCAAATATTCAATTACCGGCTCGGGGCCGCCTACGAAGGCACCGATGCTGGCCATCGACTTTGCAAACGTCGAAAAATATAGGTCGATGCCGTCCTGCACGCCTTGTTCTTCGCCCGTACCAGCGCCCGTAGCGCCCATTGTGCCGAAACCGTGGGCGTCGTCAACGAACAAGCGGAAGTTGAATTTCTCCTTCAGCGCCACCACGCCGCGCAGGTTGCCCTGGTTGCCCGACATGCCAAAGGCGCCTTCGGTAATCACCAGAATGCCGCCGCCGGTTTCTTGTACCAGCTTGGTAGCACGCTCCAGCTGCTTCTCGAGGCCGGCCATGTCGTTGTGCGGAAACACAAAGCGCTTACCTTGGTGCAGGCGCACACCGTCGATAATGCAGGCGTGCGACTCAGCGTCGTACACAATCACATCGTGGCGCGATACCAGCGCATCAATGATTGACACGACGCCTTGGTAGCCAAAGTTCAGCAGCAGCACGTCTTCCTTCTTGATGAAGTCGGCCAGCTCCGATTCCAGCTGCTCGTGGTAGTTAGAGTTACCGCTCATGATGCGGGCACCCATGGGCAGCGCCATGCCGAATTCGGCAGCAGCGTCGGCATCGGCCTTGCGCACCTCGGGGTGGTTGGCCAAGCCTAGGTAGTTGTTCAGGCTCCAGGTCAGAACCTCTTTGCCTCGGAAAATCATGCGCGGCTTAATCTCGCCCTCCAACTTGGGGAAGGTGAAATAACCGTGAGCGTAGTGTGAGTGGCTGCCGAGCGGGCCGCGGTTGGCGGCAATTCTCTCAAAAATGTCCACGCGGGGATGCTTTGGGGTGATGATACCGAAAAAAGACTGGTCCATTCCAAGTAGGAATACGGCCAATGCGGCGCAAGTTACGAAACCGCGTTCAGCCAACGCTAGTTAGCTTAGCTGATATTCGGCATAACTATTATTATATAAGCGCGCCAACATCAATCAACGGAGCACTTTAAAAGTGCCTAGCAGCAAGAGCCCTAGGTAGGTAAGCTCATCAGGAAGGCTCTAGAGGCCAGAACTAGGTGCGGTTTCGGCTCGGAGGTATTACTTTCGGCCTTCCAACACTGCTCCCTCCCATTGCCCCCTCTGGCATGAAGAAAATCACCAAGCTGCTCGTCGCCAACCGTGGCGAAATTGCCCTGCGCGTGCTGCGCTCGGCCCGCGAAATGGGCCTGAAAACCGTGGCCATCTACTCCGAAGCCGACCGCAACGCCCTGCACGTGCGCTACGCCGACGAGGCCGTGTGCGTGGGCCCACCCGCTTCGAAAGACAGCTACCTGCGCGGCGACAAAATCATCGAGGTCTGCAAGCAGCTCGGCGTCGATGCCATTCACCCCGGCTACGGCTTCCTTTCCGAGAATGCCGAATTTGCCCGGATGGTTACCGAGGCCGGCATCACGTTCGTGGGGCCCTCGCCCGAGGCCATGAACATTATGGGCGACAAGCTCTCGGCCAAGCAAGCCGTGAAAGCCTACGACATTCCGCTGGTACCCGGCACCGACGAGGCCATTTCGGACGTGGAAGAAGCCAAGCGTATTGCTACGAGCGTAGGCTTTCCCATCCTGATCAAAGCTTCGGCCGGCGGCGGCGGCAAAGGCATGCGCTTGGTACACTCCGAGGGCGAGTTTGAAGAGCAGATGAAGCTGGCCGTTTCGGAAGCCACCTCGGCCTTCGGCGATGGGTCGGTGTTCATCGAGAAGTTCGTTACCGGCCCGCGCCACATCGAAATTCAGGTGTTGGGCGATGAGCACGGCAACATTGTGCACCTGTTCGAGCGCGAATGCTCCATTCAGCGCCGCCACCAGAAGGTAATTGAAGAGGCACCATCGTCGGTGCTCACGCCCGAGCTGCGCGCCGAAATGGGCCGCTGCGCCGTGGATGTGGCCCGCGCCTGCAACTACACCGGGGCCGGCACCGTGGAGTTCCTGCTCGATGATAAGCGCAACTTCTACTTCCTCGAAATGAACACCCGCCTGCAGGTGGAGCACCCCGTAACGGAGTGCATCACGGGGCTTGATCTGGTGAAGGAGCAAATTAAGGTGGCCCAAGGCCTGCCGCTCCCCTTCCGGCAGGAAGACCTAGGAATTACCGGTCACGCCCTCGAGCTGCGCGTGTACGCCGAAGACCCGCAGAACAACTTCCTGCCCGACATCGGCAAGCTGCAAACCTACGTGCGCCCACAAGGCCCCGGCGTGCGCGTTGATGATGGTTTTGAGCAGGGCATGGACATCCCGATCTACTACGACCCGATGATTGCCAAGCTCGTGACCTACGGCAAAGACCGCCAGGAGGCCATCGAGCGGATGCTGCGCGCCATTGAGGAGTACCAGATTACCGGCATCGAAACGACCCTGGGTTTCGGCCGCTACGTACTCACGCACCCCGCCTTCGTATCCGGCGACTTCGACACCAACTTCATCAAAGACCATTTCCAGCCCAACGTACTGCAGCAGCAACCTAGCGATGAGTTGGCCAAACTGGCCGCCGTGCTGGCCGCCAAGCTGCTGACTGAGCAAAAAGGGGCCGCTGCGGCAAATGGTTCGGTTGCAACTGGTCCAGTGGTTCCAGTTTCTAATTGGAAGAAGAACCGGCTGGCGGGCCGTTAGCGCTTGCTGACACTCGGTAACAAAAACGCCCGGCTAGTATTAGCTGGGCGTTTTTGTTATTTTCTCTATTTATGGCTGGCTCACTGTTATGGGAAGCCTACACCACAACGACTTAGATGGACGCTGTCCAACTTGTTTAGCAGGAGTGCTTTTTGAATATGGAAATCAACTTTATGATAACTATCAGAAGAATCCTAATGGTAGTTTTATGGACAATGGGGTGAAGGACATTAATGTTATAGGACTTGTTGTCGCTGCAATCCCTGGAGGAGGACTTCTGCGAAATGTGGCTTTGGAAGGCGTTAAAAACTCTGTTTCATACACGGTCAAAGAAGGCTTCCAAGTTAATAAGGACGTAACAGACGTAGCTCTGGCTACTGTCAAGGGTGCTGCTATTGGAAAGATTAGTGATAAGCTAGCTACAGTTGGCGTTGGCGCTGGTGCAGAAACAAAGCTGACTAATAAAGAAGCACAAAGCGCCGCTAGAGCAGCGAACAGAAATATTGCGAAAGCTAGGAACAATCCTCCGGCAACACACACGTAATGCAGCTTCTGCTCAAGGTCGAGCTAACGTAGCACGGCAAAAGCAAGTTATTCATAACGCAGCAAATAAGGTTGCAGGTAAAATCATTGATGCAACGCCTGAGGCTGTCAGAGCCAAGACCTCAGAAACTACCCTGACGAGAGCAGTAACCCCACCTGCAAAGCCTACACAACCAGTGCATTAGAAAAATTGATATCAAAAACAAAAACAACAAATACTACAATTATGGCCTTATCGTAGTATCGATAGTAGTTATTGCTTTGTGCGTTAATTCCTATATCTACCAAAAAGAAAAGATCAAAAATAGTAACGTAGTTGCTGCTAAGATAATCTGGTCGGGCAAACCCTCAGGTATTCGTGTTGGCCCTGATCAAATAGGCTGTTCTTACCGCCTCAAAGGCACACTTTATGAACGTAGTTTTGAAAAAAGATCAATTAAAGTATCGTCAAATTCCTGTGTTGAATTGAAATATAGCGTTGATGATCCAAGTGTAGCTGAGTTAAATTATGATAAAGGTTCTTTTACATGCCCATTACCAAATGATTGAGGTGCTTTAGGAGTGTTGTAGGCTTCCCCTAACAGTGGGCCAGCCATAAATAGAGCCGTTACAGCAGCCCTGCCAAATCCCTCACCCCAAGGGCGCGCTCGGCCGTGAAGCCTTCCCCGAACTCCACCCCAATGATGTGTCCCATTTCGCGGGCGCGGGCTTCGAGGAAGTGCCAGAACTCGGGCGAGGAAATGTAGGTGTGCGGCTGCCCGTCGTTGCCGACGTTGAACTGCGAGGCGAAGGCGGCAATGGCTTCGCGTTTTTTCTCCCAATGCGGCGTAATGTCAACTACAAAATCGGGCTTGATGTAGCGGTCCTGGATAAAGTGGTACACCTGCTTGGGGCGCCATGCCTCCTGCGGCTGGCCATCGGAACCTAGGGTTTCAATCATCTTGAGGCCAGCCAGGAAACACGCATCCGACTCGAGCTGCGAGCCGCGGCCGTGGTCGGGGTGCCGGTCGTGCGGAGCGTTGAGCAGCACAATATCGGGTTGGTAGCGGCGTACTGCGGCAACGATCGGCAGCTGATGCTCCCGCTCGTTGCGGAAAAAGCCATCGGGCAGCCCTAGGTTCTCGCGGGCGTGCAGGCCCAGCACCTTCGCGGCAGCAGCGGCCTCCTGCGCCCGGATTTCAGGCGTGCCGCGCGAGCCTAGCTCGCCTCGGGTCAAATCCACAATACCTACCTTTTTGCCTTGTGCAATAGCGGCCAGCAACGTGCCCGAGCAGCCCAGTTCGGCATCGTCGGGGTGCGCTGAGAGTACTAGTATATCTAGCTTCATGTAGTTGTCAGTTGCGAGTTGTCCGTTGCCGGTAGCAGGTATCAGCATGCGCCGACAACCTGCCACCAACAACGGACAACTCTTTATTTAATCCGCAGCGTACGACCGGGGCGCAAGGTGGTTTTGCCGGTGATGCCGTTCAGCTTACGAATCTGAGCTTGCGATACGCCGTATTTATCGGCAATTTCGGAAAGTGTGTCGCCCGACCTGATGCGGTGCGACACCGTGCGGCGGGCTGCTGTAGGCTGATGACTAGCGGCCCGGGCCCGGGCGGCGGCTTTCATGCGGGCCGCTTGGCCTGCATAATTAAACAGCGCGGCAGTGATGCGCAGGTTGTCTTCACGCAGCTGATATTCAGGGAAGTCGTACACCTGCTCCGGGTCGATGGGGTTGCCCTCGTAACGAACCTCGTAGTGCAAGTGCGAGCCAGTGCTGCGGCCCGTGTTGCCACCTTTGGCGATAAGCTGGCCGGCTTTTACGAAGGTGCCGGGCTTTACCAGCTGCTTGCTGAGGTGGCCGTAAAGGGTTTCGAGGCCGTTGTAGTGGCGCACCACTAAGTAGTAGCCGTAGCCGCCGCCATCGTAATTAGCCACGCGTACCACGCCGTCGAAAGCGGCTTTCACCGAGTCGCCGGTGTTCAGATCCAGGTCTACGCCGTAGTGCCAGCGGTAGCCGCGCCAGCCGAAGTCGGACGTGAGCGGCGTAGTGTTAAGCGGCATGCGGGCGTAGCGCTGGCGAGGTTCGTCGGTGAGCCGCAGCGTTAGCGTATCGCGCAGGCGGCTGGGGTCGCGGCGGTATGGGTTGATGGAGCGCGTATCCCAAATGGAGTAATACCCGGCAACCTTGATCCACGACGAATCAATCAGCACTTCTTCCGACACCTCCACGATGCTTTGCTGACCTAGGTTCAGCGTGCTGGTATCCTCGCTAACGATGCTGAGCGGCTTGGCAGGCCTGAAAATCGATTTTGCGGCCTCGGAATTCTCGTCGGGCAGCTCCTCCGTTTCGATGAGCACCGTGGTATCGGGGCGTACGTAACGGATTTTGGGCGACTTAATCCGGAAGAAGTCTTTGGGCGTTCCGGCCTTGGCCTTTGGTTTTGCTGAGCGACGACGCTGGGCCATGCTCGCATCGGGTGCGAAGCACAGCAGCAAGGCCAGCAGTGCAAGCAACCAGAGTTTAAACGTGTTTGACAAGTGTAAAGAGAACTGGGTGGAGCCCCAGGGGCCACGCATGGCGGCGCAGCCCTAAGGGTTTGCAAAGGTACACAAGCCTCAACAAAAGGGCCGCCTCGCCACACAGGCAAGGCGGCCCGAACAAACGGCCGAAGTACAATTTTAGTGTACACCTAGGGCTGCCAGGTACCGCTCGGCATCGAGGGCGGCCATGCAGCCGGTACCGGCTGCCGTCACGGCTTGGCGGTACACAAAGTCCTGCACGTCGCCGCAGGCAAACACCCCGTCGACGTTGGTTTTGCTCGTGCCAGGTATGGTTTTCAGGTACCCCTGCTCGTCGTGGTGCAGGTACTCGCGGAAAATAGACGAGTTCGGCTCGTGGCCGATGGCCACGAAGAAACCATCAATCGGGAGCACGCGGGTTTCGTGGGTCAGCACGTTTTTCACGCGCACACCTTCCACGGCGTGTTGGCCCAAAATCTCGTCGGTAGCTGTATTGAAGAGTACCTCAATTTTGGGGTTATCAAGCACGCGCTTCTGCATAATCTTGGAAGCACGCATCTCCCCTTTTCGCACCAGCATATACACCTTGTTGCACAAGTTGGCCAGGTAGGTGGCTTCTTCGGCAGCGGTGTCGCCAGCGCCTACGATGGCTACGTCTTTGCCGCGATAGAAGAACCCGTCGCACACGGCGCAGGCCGATACGCCTGAGCCGTTGAGGCGCGCTTCCGACTCCAGCCCGAGCCATTTGGCCGAGGCACCGGTGGCAATAATCACCGCATCGGCGGTGAGGGTGTGCTTCTCATCGATGGTGACGCGGTGTGGGTGGCCCGAAAAGTCAACAGCCGTGGCAATGCCATACCGAATGTCGGTGCCAAAGCGTTCGGCCTGGCGTTTCAGGTCTTCCATCATCTGCGGGCCCATAATCCCTTCAGGGTAGCCCGGGAAGTTCTCCACGTCGTTGGTGATGGTCAGCTGACCACCGGGCTGCAGACCTTGGTACATCACGGGGCTCAGGTTGGCGCGGGCGGCGTAAATGGCAGCCGTGTAGCCTGCCGGGCCCGAACCTATGATCAACAGCTTAACGTGTTCAGCTTGGGTATTCTCCTCGCTCATTCGAGTGGTGTCAATTATATCAGGAGGCAAAAGTAGTGTTATATGCCGACAGAAGCTTGTCGCGCTCGTCGGGCAAGCCGTAAGCATCCGCTTCCGTCAGGTGCCCATCGTACTGGCTCACGCGCGTTAGCATGCGGCCGCGCCGAAAGACGAGTTGTAAACCATGTTCAACTTCCCAGTCGCACTCACACTCAACAGTTAAATACACGTCTTTGTCCCCATAGGGTCGCCACGATATTACCACGCGTGTTGGGTGCACCTGCTGCCAGATGTCGGTGGGGTCATCAATACCTAGGGGCTCACCAACGGCCTCGCAAAACTCATGAGCGTTGTGAAAAACCAGCTCAGAAGCAGCTAGCCGGTCGGAGGTGTGCTTGGTCCAGAACTCGCGCAGGCACGCATCAGCCTGGTCTATAAATTCGGTGTCAGCAGCGCTGATGTCGGTGATAATAACCGGCAAAAGCAGCCCATCGAAAAAGGGTATGGCCACGGGCGGGCTGTGCCACCAGTCGTCAAACTCTTGATCTTGCGTTAGCTCGCCGAGAAGCTGAGAGTATATGCGTTCAGGCATGGAAAGTGTTGTCTACACTATAAACAAAAACCCCGACCATCGAGCCGGGGTTTTCGCAGTATTTAGTATACCTAGCAATTAACCTAGGTAAGGCTTCAGTGCTTTTGAACGCGAGGTGTGGCGCAGGCGACGAATGGCCTTTTCTTTGATTTGGCGCACCCGCTCGCGGGTAAGGTTGAACTTCTCACCAATCTCTTCCAGAGTCAGCGAGTGTTCACCGTTCAAGCCAAAGTAAAGCGTGATAACGTCTGCCTCACGCTTGGTCAGCGTCGAGAGAGCGCGCTGCACTTCTTTGCGCAACGAGTCAGTCATCAGGCCGCTGTCGGGCGTTTCTTCGTCTTCGTTCTCGAGCACGTCGAGCAGGCGGTTTTCTTCGCCTTGCACGAACGGTGCGTCTACGGATACGTGGCGGCCCGAAATCTTGAGCGTATCAACTACCTCGGAGGTAGTCAGTTCCAGTACTTCGGCAATTTCTTCGGGCGAGGGCTCACGCTCGAACTTCTGCTCCAGTTCCGAAAACGACTTGCTGATTTTGTTGAGCGAGCCTACGCGGTTGAGGGGCAAACGAACAATACGCGACTGTTCGGCCAATGCCTGCAGGATGGATTGGCGAATCCACCATACGGCGTACGAGATGAATTTGAAACCGCGGGTTTCGTCGAAGCGCTTCGCAGCTTTGATTAGGCCCAGGTTGCCTTCGTTGATCAGGTCGCCCAACGACAGGCCCTGGTTCTGGTATTGCTTGGCCACCGATACCACGAAACGGAGGTTGGCCTTGGTGAGCTTTTCCAGCGCCTGCTGGTCGCCTTCCTTAATGCGCTGTGCCAGCGTTACCTCCTCGTCGGGAGTGAGCAGATCTACCTTGCCAATCTCCTGGAGGTACTTGTCCAGCGACTGGCTTTCGCGGTTGGTAATCTGCTTGCTGATTTTTAACTGTCTCATTGGGGACGGGCGCGGAAGTGGGTAAAAAGGTGCAGGTTGGTTACTTAAGGGTTAACCGACGGAACCGCGGTCAGATGGGGCTAACGCTCCCATCTGACCGAAAGTTCGTCTGCGTGGAATACTGACGCAGTTTGTGGTATTAACGGTTGCCTTGAGGACGTTCCGACCGCTCACCACGCTCCGGACGCGGCCCCCGGTCGGGGCGTGGTCCACGATCGGGACGCTCCGTGCGCTCCGGCCGTTCGCTGGGCTCAACATAGCCTTCCGGCTTGGGCAGCAGGCTCTTCATCGACAACCGGAACTTGCCCGTCTTCTTGTCAACCTCGACCAACTGTACTTTCACTTCCTGGCCAACCTGCAGCACGCCGTCGAGCGAAGGCAGGCGGTCGTAGCTTACTTCCGAAATATGGAGCAGACCGTCTTTGCCGGGCATGAACTCCACGAACGCACCGTAAGCCTGAATCGAACGCACCGTGCCATCGTACGTCTCGCCAACCTCGGGCGTAGCGGCAATACCGCGAATGCGGCTTACTGCAGCGGCCATGTCATTGGCGTTCGAGGTGTAGATGTACACGTGGCCTTTCTCGTCCTTCTCCTCGATGGTGATGGTAGCGTTGGTATCCTTCTGGATCTGCTGCACCACTTTACCACCCGGACCAATGATGGCACCGATGTACTCCTTGTCAACCAAAATTTTGGTCGAGCGGGGGGTATGCGGCTTCATATCTTCAGCCGGAGCGCTGATGGTTTTGGCCATTTCACCTAGGATGTGCAGGCGGCCTTCGCGGGCCTGGTGCAGCGCCTTAGTGAGAATTTCGTTCGACAAGCCTTGGATTTTAATGTCCATCTGGCAAGCCACGATGCCCTTCTCCGTACCGGTTACTTTGAAGTCCATGTCGCCGAGGTGGTCTTCGTCACCTAGGATGTCCGACAGCACAGCATACTCGCCGGTGTCTTTGTCCTGCACGAGGCCCATGGCAATACCCGATACGGCTGCCTTCAGCTTAATGCCGGCATCCATCAGGGCCATCGACGAGGCGCAAACCGTGGCCATCGACGACGAGCCGTTCGACTCCAGGATATCCGATACTACGCGGATCGTATAGGGGTTCTCCTCTTCCGAAGGCAACACCTTCTTGATGGAGCGCATGGCTAGGTTGCCGTGACCTACCTCGCGGCGGCCGGGGCCCCGGTTGGGTTTCACTTCGCCGGTCGAGAAGGCCGGGAAGTTGTAGTGCAACATGAACTTGTTGTAGCCCGACACCATGGCCGAGTCCACAATCTGCTCGTCGAGCTTGGTACCTAGGGCAACCGAAGTCAGCGACTGGGTTTCGCCGCGCGTGAACAGGGCCGAGCCGTGCGCACCGGGCAGGTAATTTACTTCGCTCCAAATCGGGCGAATCTCCGTCAGCTGACGACCATCAAGGCGAGTGCGCTCTTTGATCATCATGTCGCGGATGGCCTTCTTCTCGGCCGAGCCGTAGTAGCGAGAGAACATCTTCTGGTCGAGCTCCGGGTTTTCGGCGAGCAGCTCCTCCAGCAGAGGCTTCTTAATAGCAGAAAACGACTCTTTACGGCCCGACTTGCTGGTGTTGCCCGATTTGGCAACATCGTAAGCCTTGGCGTACACAGCATCGTACACGCGCTGCTTCAGCTCTTCGTTTTCGTCGTACTTGGGGTACTCGCGTTTAATCTGAGCTTTCTCGATTTCCGAAGCCAGCTCCAGCTGAACACGGATTTGTTCTTTGATGGCTTCGTGGGCGAAGGTGATGGCCTCAACCATTTCTTCCTCGCTTACTTCATCCATTTCGCCTTCCACCATGGCTACCGAGTCGATGGTGGCACCCACGATCAGGTCGATGTCGGCACGCTCGATGTCAGCGGTCAGCGGGTTGATTTGCAGCTTGCCGTCGATGCGAGCTACGCGAACTTCCGAGATGGGGCCAGCAAACGGGATGTCCGATACCGACAGCGCAGCCGAAGCAGCCAGAGCGGCCAGAGCATCGGGCTGCACGTCTTTGTCGGCCGAGATGAGCGAAATCATCACCTGCACCTCGTAATGGTAGTCCTTTGGGAACATCGGGCGCAGGATACGATCGACGAGGCGCGATACCAGCACTTCGTAATCCGACAGGCGACCTTCGCGGCGCTGGAACGAACCGGGGATCTTACCGGCACCGCCGAATTTCTCCTGGTAATCCACCGACAGCGGGAGGAAATCCACGCCCTCGCGCTGGCTGGGCTGCGAAACCACCGTGGCGAGCAGCATAGCATCGCCGAGGCGAACTACTACAGCACCATCGGCAAATTTGGCCAGCTTGCCAGTTTCGATGGAAATCTGCCGGCCATCCGGCAGCGAAATGTGTTTGGTAACCGCGTTGTAAGGAGGCATTCCTTCAGGGTAGCTATTGATGATTGACAGCTTGGGGCAGCGAAACCACACCCGCAGTGGGGTATGGAAATTCCGGCTCTATTGTAAAAGAACGCGCCCGGCCAACAAGGTGTGCCGGGCAGCGCAAAAAAAGTAGGGAACCCGGCCGGCGGGCTCCCTACTTTCTTGAAGCGGGTTACTTACGGATACCCAACTCCTTGATGATGGCACGGTAGCGATTGATGTCGCGGTGCTGCAGGTAGTTGAGCAGACGACGGCGCTTACCTACCAGCTTGAGCAGGCCCAGACGGGTCGAGAAGTCTTTTTTGTTGACTTTGAGGTGCTCCGTCAGGTGAGTAATGCGAGTGGTGAACAGCGCGATTTGCGATTCGGCGGAACCGGTGTCGTTTTTCGACTTGGCAACGCCGTGCTGTTCGAAGATAGCCTGCTTGGCTTCGGTAGTGAGTTTCATCTGCAGATAGGGAGAAAGCCCCGTCTTGGATTAAGATGTGTGAAAAAAGAGAAAACGCGGGCTACATAGCCTAGCGTAGCCGCAAAGGTAAATAAAAAACCGAAGCGGCCCAATTCGGAGGCGCAAACCTGCCGAACCGGACCGCTGGAACTGCATTAGCGGAAGTTAGCCTGCTACCGGCTCCGAACGTTTGCCGAACCACCGTGGCAAGCGGCGCGAGATACGGTACCAGAAATCGACTTCAAACAAACTCGAGTCGCGACGGGCTTGATACAGGAAAAACAACCCGGCAGGTAGCAGTACGCAGTTGGCCATCCACATGCCCAGGCCTACCGGCATTACGGCCTCGCGTCCGTATTTCTCGCCAATGATGGAAACGACGTAGAAAATAATGAAGAAGAGAATCGAGACGAGCACCGGCACTCCCAAGCCGCCCTTCTTGATGATGGCACCTAGGGGCGCTCCGATCAGGAACATTACCAGAATGGCCACCGATTGGGTGTACTTGCGGAATACTTCGATTCGGTAGTTGCCAGCCTCTCGAGCGGTACCGCCTAGCCGTTCGGAGTAGCTGCTCACAAACGAGCGCATGTTGCGGGCTCGGTTAGCCGCATTTTGCACCATGTTAGTAGTAAGCGGTGGAATTGGCTTGTTGGTTAGCTGCAGACTAGCCAACCGATTATCCTGCGACTGCCCAGTGGTATCGAAGCGTTGATACAGAAAATAGGGGTTCACTTGCCCCGCTACCTGCTGACGCTCACGGCGCAGCTGCCGGTGCAACGAATCAACAAAGCCCTGCAGCTGCGGGATGGTGAGCATAATCTTATTCTCTTTAAACAAATCTTCCTTCGTGCGGTCGAGGCTAAAGGAAGCCAGAGAAAAGATGATGTCGGTACGATCGAATCGCTGCTGTACAAAGCCGGCACCGGTACGGTCGCGGGCAGTTGGCTGCTCTATGTATTTGCGGCCATGGAAGAGTTCTAGCCCTAGGTATTGCCCGTTGTAACGAGTAGCCATTCGCCCCGAGTCGGCCAGCATCATGGCTACGTTGCCAGTATTGCCGCTGTGGTCATAGATCATGACCCCGTAGAGCTTCTCGCCATTCTCGCCGCCTTTGCGGTTTACTTTAATTGTAAAGCCGGGTATACCATTGTAAAAAACGCCCTCCCGGATGTCCAAAGCGAGCTTTTGCTGGCGCACGTCCCAAAGCAAGCTATAGGCCTTGAGATTGGCCTTGGGCACGATGGTGTTATTGAACCAGAACGCAAAGCCAGCGAGCAATGCGCTAAACAGCATTACCGGGCGCAGTATGCGCACCAACGACACACCCGAGGTCTTGATTGCTGTGAGTTCGTGATGCTCGCCTAGGTTACCGTAAGTCATCAGCGACGACAGCAGTACGGCCAAGGGCAGCGATATGGGCACAATAAGCACGCTGAAGTACATCAGCAACTGCAGAATGACCCCCGTGCCTAGATCTTTCCCGACCAAGTCGTCGAGGTACTTCATCATGGTTTGCGTGAGGAAGACAAACTCCACCACGGCAAACGTGAGCAAGAATGGGCCAATAAATGCCCGTAATATCAGCTTATCAAGTTTTTTCATGCCAGAGTAGGCCGTTTAGCACCCAACGCCAAAGCGGCCGCAAAGGTATGCCACACCGGCTCCGCAACCTTCGGGCCAGCAAAAAAGGAGGGGTTACCACCCTTTTTGAGGGTGGCTCCTCTCCTTTCAGCTAACAATCGAAATGTAATTTTAGCTCATCCTCCTACCAGTTCGCGCAAGTTCTGCACCAGGTTGTCCCACATTTCTTGAAGCTCGACGTCATCCGTTTCTTCAGAATAGTCGACAATGCGCAAGTATATCTCCTGCGTCAGCTCCGACGATTCAATCGTGAAATCGAGGTAATTCGCATCGGGCATGTGGCCACGTTCCGGAGTCAGGAACACGTACCGCACCGAGCGGTTGGTACGCTGCGACGTCATTTCAGCCAAGTGATGCTGGTTGTCCCACACAAAATCAAACGTGTGTTGATTAAGCATGATCACATCCTGGCAAAACCATTGCCGCAAGCCCGAAGCAGATGCCAGATAGGGATAAAGGATTTTGGGGGATGCATTAATGGGGTACTCCTGTACGAAGCGATGTTTAGAGCGGATGGCGGAGAGAGGCATAGGCAATTGCAGAAAGCAACAAAAATTATCGCCGCTGGCTTTCAGCCACATTGACGGCTGGCGGCAAGATACACGTAGTTTTTTTCCATCAAAGGTTGCACCGCGTTAAATCTTCGCTTTACCTTTGCGCCACTAAAGCACGGCGGGGTAGCTCAGTTGGTTAGAGCACAGGATTCATAACCCTGAGGCCACGAGTTCAAATCTCGTCCCCGCTACTGAGAAACCGCCCTTCGGAAACGGAGGGCGGTTTTGTCGTTTATAACCCTGACGATGTTGCGCGGCAACGGGCTGCACAGGGGTAGTGGCAGCAGGTGCTTGTAGGAAATGGTTGTGTGGCCCGCGCTAGCAATACACCCTGAAAATAGCCGTTAAGCAAGCCTGGGATGCATGTAGACACCTAGGTTGGGACGCAGCAGTTGATCAGGTTGACTTCGGTACAGAAAAGCCCTAGAAACAACAATGCCCAACCGTATGGCTGGGCATTGTTGTTTCTAGGCACGGAAAGCTAAGCTTAAGCCTTTACTTTCTCAATGATAGACTTGAAGGCCTCCGGGTGGTTCAGGGCAAGATCAGCCAGAACTTTACGGTTCAGGTCGATGCCGGCCTTTTTCAGGCCGCCCATAAACTGCGAGTACGACAAACCGTACTGACGGGCACCGGCGTTGATACGCTGGATCCACAGGGCACGGAATTCGCGCTTTTTAACCTTACGGTCGCGGTATGCATACAGCAGACCTTTTTCAACGGCGTTTTTAGCTACCGTCCATACATTCTTACGACGGCCGAAGTAACCTTTGGCCAGGCGCATTACCTTTTTGCGACGGTGGCGCGAGGCCACGTTATTGACGCTTCTTGGCATAACCTACTTGTTTTTGGCGGCCGGTGCCTGCTACTGTTTGAGCGGCTTGCGTGAAGAACCGGACGCCGGGTTGAAAAATAATTTCAGCGGGAGACTAAGCCACCGCTTAGAGAACCAGCATGTCCTTTACGCGCGGCATGTCGGCCGTGCTAACCAGGGTAGCGTGGGTCAGGTTGCGCTTGCGCTTGGTGCTCTTCTTGGTAAGAATGTGCGACTTGTACGCGTGCTTGCGCTTTACTTTGCCCGTACCAGTCAGCGAAAAACGCTTCTTGGCGCCGGACTTGGTCTTCATCTTCGGCATTTTGAAAAAGTTAAGAAGTAAAACAACAACGGCGGCCGGCTGCCTAGGGCCGGCTCGCCTGAAAGTCATAGCGGCTCACGCCGCGGAGTAGCTTACTCGGCAGCCTCGTTGGTAGCAGGCGCCTTGGCCTCTTTACCGTCTTCCTTAGCACCCGCTGGCTTGCTGGCAGGCTTAGGAGCTGCCACCTTTGGAGCGAGGTACAAGAACATGCGCTTACCTTCTAGCTTCGGCAGTTGCTCTACTTTGGCAAGGTCCTCGAGGGCTTGAGCAAACTTGAGCAACAGAATTTCGCCGCGTTCTTTGAAGACGATAGAACGACCGACGAAGTGCACATAGGCCTTAATCTTGGCACCTTCGCGCAAAAACTCTTGCGCGTGCTTCAGTTTAAAGGCGAAGTCGTGGTCGTCGGTGTTGGGGCCGAAACGAATCTCTTTCACCACCACCTTCGTCTGCTTAGCCTTCATCTCGCGCGTGCGCTTCTTCTGCTCGTACTTGAATTTCGAGTAGTCGATAACGCGGCACACAGGCGGAACAGCCGTGGGAGAAATCTCCACGAGGTCCAGACCTTGTTGCTCGGCGATTCGGCGGGCTTGGTCGGTGGAATAAATGCCCTGCTCCACGTTTTCGCCTACGAGGCGTACTTCGCGGGCCGTAATCTTGTTATTGATTTTGAACGGCTCCTCCACTTGGCGCGGAGGGAGGCGGCGGTTGGGGGTTCTGATAAGACTATCTGTTTAGGTGAAACGAGGGTAGCAAACAGCCGGAAAGTGCCTGACTTGCAGGCGAGCCAACTATTTGAGCGGGCGAATATCCAGCAATTTTCCCGAACGACAAAATTCAGCCCGTCGGAAACGCTGTTTCCGACGGGCTGTGCAGGTTTTGCGTTCTGCTGAGAGTAAAACGGCTAGTGGGCTACAACGGTTCCGCGGCCATTCATCAATTCCTCCACCTGCTCTTGGAAATTGCGGATGAAAGCCTCGATCGGCATGGAGCCTAGGTCGCCTTCTCCATGACGGCGCACCGACACGATGCCGTTTTCGGCTTCTTTCTCGCCAACTACCAGCAGGTACGGTACCTTCTGCATTTCGGCATCGCGGATTTTGCGGCCAATACGCTCGTCGCGCTCATCAACGGTGCCGCGCAGGTCGGCCTGTTGGAGCTGCTCCTGCACACGGCGGGCATAATCGTGGTACTTATCCGAAATCGGCAGCACAACGAACTGCTCCGGGGCAAGCCACAGCGGGAAGTTGCCAGCGCAGTGCTCGATTAAAACCGCCACAAAACGCTCCAACGAACCAAACGGCGCGCGGTGAATCATCACCGGACGCTGACGGGAGTTGTCGGGGGCAACGTACTCCAGTTCGAAGCGCTCGGGTAGGTTGTAGTCGACCTGAATAGTGCCCAGTTGCCACTTCCGACCTAGGGCATCGCGTACCATGAAGTCCAGCTTCGGGCCGTAGAAGGCGGCCTCGCCAAGCTCGGTTACCGTACGCAAGCCACGCTCCTGCGCAGCCTCTTGGATGGCCGATTCGGCAGCGGCCCAGTTCTCGTCGGTGCCGATGTACTTCTGCTTGTTCTCGGGGTCGCGCAGTGAAATCTGAGCGGTGTAGTCCTCGAAACCAAGCGCACGGAACACGTAGAGAACGAGGTCGATAACCTTGATAAACTCTTCTTTTACTTGATCTTGTCGGCAGAAGATGTGGGCGTCATCCTGCGTAAAGCCACGCACGCGCGTCAGGCCATGCAGCTCGCCCGATTGCTCGTAACGGTAAACCGTACCAAACTCGGCTAAGCGCAAGGGCAAGTCGCGGTACGAGCGCGGCTTGGTCTTGTAGATTTCGCAATGGTGCGGGCAGTTCATCGGCTTTAGGAAGAACTCCTCACCCGGGTTCGGGGTCTTGATCGGCTGGAACGAATCGGCGCCGTACTTCTCGTAGTGGCCCGAGGTAACGTATAACTCTTTAGCCCCGATGTGCGGCGTTACTACCGGCAGATAACCAGCCTTTACCTGAGCACGGCGCATGAATTGCTCCAGACGCTCGCGCAAGGCAGTGCCTTTGGGCAGCCACAGGGGCAAGCCCGCTCCTACCCGCTCCGAGAAGGCAAACAGATCGAGCTCCTTGCCCAACTTGCGGTGGTCGCGTTTGCGCGCTTCCTCAAGCTTATGCAGGTACTCCTTCAGCTCCTTGTCCTTAGGGAAGGTGATGGCGTAGATGCGAGTGAGCTGCTTGTTTTTCTCATCGCCGCGCCAATAGGCACCAGCAACGTTTAGCACTTTAGCAGCTTTAATGTTGCCCGTATCGGGAATGTGCGGTCCGCGGCAGAGGTCGGTGAAGTTGCCTTGTTGGTAGAAGGTAATGCTGCCATCCTCCAAGCCTTCGAGCAAATCGAGTTTGTAGGGGTCGCCTTTCTCCTTGAAATAAGCAATAGCGTCGGCTTTGCTTACCTCACGGCGCTCGTAGCGGCTCTTGTTTTTGGCCAGCTCAAGCATTTTCTGCTCGATCTTCAGGTAGTCATCGGGCGAGATGCTGCGGCCTTCGCCTAGGTCCACATCGTAGTAGAAACCATTCTCAATGGGCGGGCCAATGCCAAATTTCACCCCTGGGTACAGGGCTTCTAGCGCTTCGGCCAATAAGTGAGCCGAAGAGTGCCAGAATGTATTCTTCCCCGCTTCGTCGTTCCACGTGAGAATCTCAACCGTGGCAGAGTCGTTGATGGGGCGGTGCAGGTCACGGACTTCTCCGTTGACACGCACGGCCAAGGAGTTGCGGGCCAAGCCTTCGCTGATGCTGGCGGCTACGTCGTAGCCGCTCACACCGGCTTCGAACTGGCGCACGGAACCGTCGGGGAGCGTGATGTTGATCATAAACGTGCAATAACAGCAGTAGCCCGCAAGTTAGCAGCTTCGTAAGCAGAAACCACGTTTATGCCCAAAATGAGCTCGTAATGCTCCTAGGTGCTAGCGTGGGGTAAGCAGCGCAGGAGCCCGCGAAGGCAGGCTATCGAAAGTGGATGGCGCTACAGTTGGGGCCCGGCGCGGGATGGGCGGGGCGCCATAAACCACCTTGAGCGAATCCAGAATTGGTTGAGGTAAGCGCTGACCAACCTTCCATACCTTAAACGTGTAATGTTTATCGCCTGGAAACTGCTTAACCAGCTGACGATAAGCCACCCAGGCTTGCTGGGTTTGACCTGTCCACTCGTAACTCTCGGCTAGCATCTCCCCTAAGTTGGGCAGGTATTGGCTGCGACGCCGCGCCCGGCGCAACAGCGGAATAGCCTTGGCATGCTGCTTGGCCTTGAAGTAGTAGAGACCTAGGCGGTAATCGGCACGATATAGCGTGGTATCGAGCTGAATGGCGCGTGCATATTGTCGCACAGCGCTGTCCGACTGACCGGCAAGATCGAACACGCGGCCCCTATCGTACCATAAAGCTGCATACTTGTTATCTGCCTGCAAGCCGCGTTCGATATAAGCAGCAGCTATAGCAGGCTGGCGGTTGGCATTCAGCAAGTACGCCAGCTGATGCAGGATTTCGGGCTGCTTAGGTGCACGAGCAACGCTGGCACGCAAGTAGTCAAGAGCTTGTATCGTATCACGCAGCGCAGAGTAAACCAAGCCCTTGTAGAACAAGGCAGATGCATTATCGGGCTGTTCGCGCAGCACCCGATCCAAGTAATCCAGTGAATTATCGTATCGCCGGGCAGCGAGGTTAGCTTCGGCTAGCAACAAGTGCAGCTCGGGTGGGTTGTAGCCGCGCTTCTGGGCTTCGGCCGCAGCCGCAATGGCCGACTGCAATTGCCCCTTGGCCCGCAAGGCACGGGCTTTGGTGAGGTAAAATTCGCCCGGAGCATCATCCAGCTCAATTGCATAATCGATGTCCTGAACGGCGGCATCGGTTTTTCCGGCTGCTAGGTGAAAGCTGGCGCGCCGGGCATACAGCACGGGGTTACGTGGCTGCTTAGCAATTGCGCCGTTCAGCTCGGCAGCCTGAACATCGGGCCCACTGCGAACAGTACGCAGATTCACCATGCTCTCGGTTTGCGCATGCGGTGGAGTATCGCCACAGCTAATCAGCAGCGAACAGGTGACCCCAGATAACAATGACCGAGAAAAGCGCAGCACCAATGCTTAGATGAGAGAAAGCCAAAGGTACGGCATACTCCGCTTACGCCCTAAGCAACGTGCCTATTGGGCGGCGGCAACCAGTTGCCCATTGGCACTGCCGGCTAAAGCTGCAGCTATGGCGGCATC
The DNA here is from genome assembly GCF_001483135.1 of Solirubrum puertoriconensis. Lineage (GTDB taxonomy): Bacteria > Bacteroidota > Bacteroidia > Cytophagales > Hymenobacteraceae > Solirubrum > Solirubrum puertoriconensis. The sequence goes on along the minus strand of NZ_LNAL01000007.1, from coordinate 744,685 downwards.
GCGGCCATACACGTCGGGGAGCACCCTGATTTGGCTTCCCTCTACCTCGCAGGTTTGGTAACGGATAAGGATGGCCATGGAGGTGCGCAAAGAAAACACCTTAGGCGTGCTGCTCTCCACGCTGTTCTGCATACGGCTAATACGCTCGGCTGCATCGTTGCCTCCATCGCGCTGCAGCAGAAACGCTGCTAGGTCGGCGGGGCGTTGCAAGCGGATGCAGCCGTGGCTGAGCAGGCGCTGCGGTTGGGCAAAGGCTTTGCGCGCGGGCGTGTCGTGCAAGAACACGTCGTGGGCGTTGGCAAATCGGAACACAATACCGCCTAGGGCGTTTTCCTCGCCGGCAGCTTGGCGAATCTGATAAGGGAAACGGTCGGCCGACACGGTGCTCCACTTTACCTTACGGGCATCCACGGGTTTACCGGCCAAGTCGTACAAGCGCAGGTTGTTTTCGGATAGGTAACCGGGGTTGCGGCGCAGGCGGGGGAGCATTTCGCCGGTAGCAATGCTGGCGGGCACGCGCCATTCCGGCGCTGTTTGAAAATAGTGCACGCGGCTAGCCAGCTCGGGGGTAGGCGTTTCGGGCTTGCCCACCACAATGCGGTGCGTGCTTACGACCGAAGAACCACGGACTACTTGCAGCGTTTGGTTGGCAATGTTGGCCACGAGGTAGGCCGAGTCTGCCGCGGGTTCCCAGCGCAGCCGCTCTAGGTTGACGGCTACTTTACCGGCCAAGGCTGCGGCTTGGGTGCTGTCGGTCTGCAACAAGCGCTTCCAGGCCCACTGCTACCGAACGTAGCTGCGGCTTTGGGGCTGCACGGCCAGAATGGTTTGAACCATTGCGGTGGGGTTGGCAACGCTTTTGGCTACTATACCAGCCGCATCAAAGCCATTTGCGGCCCATTTCTCAAGGGGCTGGGTGGTATAGGGCTCCAGTCGGCCACTGTGCAAGTGCGTGATGAAACTAAGCATCGCAACCGTGAGGCGCAGGTCTAGCTGAATGCGGCGCTCAGTGGCTGTGTAACGGTCTTCACCATTGGTAGTAGAGGCAGTGTGGCTTGCTACCAGCTCGCACAAACGTGCAGTAAGGTAATCGTTTGAAATAAGGCCAAACTCTGGCGCACGCTTCAGCAAGCCGACGGCGGCTTGGGCAAGGCTAGCATTGCCAAGGCTATCCGTCCAGATGGGCTGGTAACCAAAGGTGTTGTAGAGCTTATTAACCGGAGCCGTGGCGATGCTGGAGCGCAGCAGCACTGTATCCTGCTTAATGGCTTGCTGCAACGAGAGTGTTACTGCTCGCGACTTACCAGCGGCGGACAAAGCCGCAACAAACAGCAGAACAAGAACCGAAACGAAAGGCAGACGAAGAACACGCATTCCAACCCGAGTAGGCAGCTGATGCAAACCCTATTTGCCGGGCTTGTTGCTGCGCTTCGGTACGAAGTGCGCGATTTTTGAAGAAAACTTTGAGGTGAAATAGGTGAACGAGCACTAGCACTTTCCGAAGCTCCTGTTTGCCCATTCGAAGAAAAGAGCCCGGAGCAGCATGCTTGGTTGAAGCACCGGCTTACTTATCCGCGGCAGCAGGATATTCCTGACTGGCTTGCTGCAAGGCTTGCAGGATTAGTGCATCACGCTTATAGATATCAGGGACAACCCGCAGCTCTGGCCCGCTATCGGCGTGGCAGGTTTGGTAACGGATGTAGATTGGAATAGGGTTGCGCAAGGCGAAATATTTGCTGTAGCCCCCGTAAACGCTGTCCCACATTCGCTCGATTTGCCGTGGAGCCTTGTCGCCGTAATCGCGGCGCAGCAGAAAAGCGGCTAGCTGAAAAGGCTTTTCTAATCGGATGCAGCCGTGGCTAAGGGCGCGCCTAGGTACGTTGAACAGCTTTCGGACAGGGGTATCGTGCACGAAGATGTCGTGCGGGTTAGGGAACCGGAACACCACGTTGCCGAGGGCATTGTCGCAGCAAGCGGTTTGCCGAACACTATATCGAAACGTTTCGGGTGTTATTTGTTTCCAGTCGACCTTAAATGGGTTGACACGCTCGCCATGCTGATTGTATAAGACGTAATTATGAGATGCCAAGTAGCCGGGATTCCGACGCACACGCGGCAGTATCTCATTTAGAGCGATAGAGCGCGGCACCTTCCATTCGGGGGAAGTTTGAAAGAAGCGTAGATGGCTGTAAACCTCAGGCGTAGGAGTTTGGGCATCGCCAACAATCACTCGAAAGCTGCGCACCACCTTGGCCCCTCGCACGATTTCCAACGTGTAGGCCGGAATGTTTACGAGGAGGTAGGCCGAGTCGCCCCTAGGTTCCCAGCGTAACCGCTCCAGGTTAACAGCTACTTGACCTGCTACCTTGCGCGCTGCGGCGGTGTCGGCGCGCAGCAGCTTCTGCCAAGCCCACTGCAAGCGGATGTAGCTGCGAGTGGTGGGCTGCAAGGCCGCCACTTGTTGGTTTAATTGGTTTAATTGCCGAGCACCTAGCAGCCATTGTACGGGGTCGAACACCGAATCCGGCTCACAGGTGGTTGGCAGCAGTGTTTGCGGGTGCACCCTACCCCGCCGCAAGTGCGCTCCGAGTTCCAGCAAGGCTGCTGTGAGCTGCAATTCGACGGCTACTCGGCGGTGCAAGCGTACTTCCGAATCTGGGCTAATAGCAAAAGAATCGAGGTTAACCGCCAGCTCTTGAACTTTATAATCAATTGATTGGAACCCAAATTCCGGTGTGCGCCGCAGTATTTTTAAGCCTTCTTTCGCCAATGCGGTAGCACTCTTGTCGGTTGTCCAGCTAGGCTCAAAATTCAGCGCTGCGTAGTACCGAAGCACTTGTGCATTAAGGGTAGCCGGCAGTGCTGAGGCTGACTCGTTCGATAAGGTTTGTTTGATGAGTGCAGTAGTGCCCTCATTGGTTTGCGCTTGGGTATAAGTCGCCCAACAAAGCAACAAGCCCAGCCCCACGAATCGAAGCCAAGAAACAGGTAGCAAGTGGCTCATGAAGGCCAGGCAGCGGGAAATTGACCCCAATCTGCTTGTTCTAAAATAACCTACGGCACCGCAATTTTCTTGAATATGCCAAGATTAAATTGAAGCTCGCCGGTAGAGTAAAGCCCAGCTACTCGGCTAACCTTTCTCCAACTCGTCGAGCAAGCGGCGGCAACGACGGCTCATTTCCAGCTCCTCACTCGTCATGGGCAGCAACGAAGCGGCTTCTTGAAGCACTTGCATGGCCGGCTCACGCAAGCCCTGGTTGGAGTACACGCGAGCTAAATCGTAGCAGTATTGGATGCGGCAAGGATCCAATGCGCGGGCTTTGCGCAACGCATCCATTGCTTTGGTATTCGAAGCGCCGGCAGGTGTGCCGCCCAAGAAAACCCGGTAATACGCCCGCTCAACCAAGTTCAGGTGCGCCACGCGGTAATTCCAACGGCCGAGCACCTGCCAGGCATCGGGCAGTTGGGGGCTGTATTCCACAGCCCGGTACACGTACGGCTTCATGCTTTTGTAGAGGCTAAGCCGATAGCGGGCACTCTGCACGGTAGCCTGTTGCGCCAACGACAAAGCCACAGCGTAATTAGCTTCGCCCCCTTTGGGGTTCACAGCATATGCCCTATCGGCGTACTGACGCGCGGCGGTGTAGTAAGCACCGCGTTGGCTTTCATCGGTGTAGCGGCTGCCGATACGGGCGCTGAGCACCGCTGCCTGCCAAAGGGCTTCGTAGTTGCGCGGAAAAGCACCTAGGATTTGCTCGTACCGGGCCAGCGCAGCCGATTCGCGGTACTGCTGCTGCAATGAGCGGGCCTCGGTTAATAAGGCTGGCACATCAAGCGTTGAGGGAGGCTCGGTCTTAACGGGGTCGCCAGCTCGGGCACTCTTCGCCGCACACAGGCAAGCCCCCCCTACTACCAGGAGGCGCGGCAATGCAGCAAGGCGGCAAGCAAACTTCCGAAGCATGTGTGACTCGTTGCTGATGAGTGTGCGTAAGGTAAGATACGCAAACACTTCCGAAAAGCTACAAAAACACCCCAGCCCGGTTGGGCTGCCTGTGCAAAGCAGCCGCCGGGCTGGGGTGTTTGGCAAGCGAGAGTCGGTCTAGAACAGCGTCATCTGCGACTTGGGCTTGCGCTGCAGCAAGGCTTGTGCCCGCTCCACTTCTTCCGCCGAAATCTCAACGGGCCCTAGGTCTTCGGGTAGCTCTTCAGCTTCGGCAACGGGCACAGGCGCGGCTGGGCGCGGAATTGTAGCCGGGCCTTTTTTCTTCACCTGCTGCTTGCGCTCGGGTTCAGGACCTTCGTCGGTAAGCAACTCCACGCTGAGTACCTTGAAGTAGTTGAGCTTGTTGCCCATGGCCTTCCAGCCTTTCACGTCGATGAACTCGTGCAGGTGAATGCGCTCGGTCAGCTTCTCCCCTTTTTTCTCTTTCTGCACTTTTACTTCAATCTCGGGCACCACCCCGCAAGTGGCGCAAACCAACTGCGTGCCTTTGGTTTCCGGGATAAACAGGAAGCGTTTGCCTACGGTACTCGTCTCAATCCGGAAACGCTTGATGTAGTGCAGCTTCGATTCGCCCTCGATGTACACCGTGTTAATCACCGTGTCGGGCTCAAACTTGCGCAGCAACACCATGTTGCGCAGGTCGAAGTGAATAGCCGGGTCGGGCAGGGTTAGCTCGTACGAGCCATCCTTGTACACAGCCAGCACCGTCTCGTCGGTATCAAAGGTACCCAAGAAGCGGCCGTGCCCACCGGTGTTTAGGCGGCCCACTACCTCGTCGAAGAACACCTCGCGGCCACCTAGGGTCGAGTCGCCCTTCGATTTCTGCGTAATTTTCTTTAAGGGCTGCTTCGTCACGATGTTGCCCATCGAGCCTTTGCCTTTGATGGCGAGTTCGGCAAAATCGAAGTCGAACTGCTTTACGCGGGCCGGTGCTTTATCCGACAGCTGCACCGAAACGATTTCCGACTCGGAGTTCGGGTTAGCCGTGAGGTACAACACCTTGGAGCCTTTGCCGCCCTTGGTGAGGTCGTACGACTTGTCGCGCGTAATGCCCGTTACGAGGAAGCGCTTGGCGTAGCTGATACCCGACGGTCCATCCTGATAAATCATGTTGTACACCAGGCGGTCATCGTTTTTGTTGTAGATGCCTACGTGCAGAATATCCTTCCCAACGAAGGTCTTCTCCGCAATCTTGGTTACTACAAACGTACCGTCGCGCTTAATGGCAATAATATCGTCGAGGTCGGAGCAGTCGCATATTAGCTCCACAGCCTCGTCCTTTTTCAAGCCGTAGCCCACGAAACCGTCCTGGCGGTTTACGTACAGCTTCTGGTTAGCCACGGCTACTTTCTGAGCGGTTACCACATCGAAGGTGCGCAGCTCGGTTTTTCGCTCGCGGCCGTCGCCGTACTTCTTTAGCAAGCCTTCGAAGTAGCGGATGGCGTAGCGCGTGAGGTTGGCTAGGTTGTCGGCCACTTCGGCAAGCTCCACCTCCAGCTTCTGAATGTATTCATCTGCCTTAAAGCCGTCGAACTTGGAAATGCGCTTGATGCGGATTTCAGTCAGGCGCGTGAGGTCGTCTTCGGAGATGGCACGGCGCAGCACAATGCGCGTGTCGTTGGCCTTTTCCTTTTCGCCTTCTATGCGCACGTACTTCTTCAGGCCCGCATCAATGGTCTGCAGAATATCCTCCCAAGTCTCGCACTCCTCAATTTTGCGGTAGATGCGGTTTTCGATGAAGATCTTTTCGAGCGAGGCTGCATGCCATTTCTCCTGCAACTCATCCTGCCGAATCTCAAGCTCACGCTCCAGCAACCGCACCGTTTTGTGGGTGCTGAGGCGCAGCATGTCCTCCACCGACACAAAACGGGGCTTGTCTTCGATGATAACGCAGGTGTTCGGCGACAGCGAGATTTCGCAATCGGTGAAGGCGTACAGCGCGTCCATGGTCAAATCAGGCGACACGCCGGCTGGCAGGTGCACCTGAATTTCCACGTGGGCCGCCGTGTTGTCGACCACCTTTTTGATCTTGATCTTGTTCGCCTCAGAAGCCTTTACGATGCTCTCCATCACGCCCGTAGTGGTGGTGCCGTAGGGCACATCGCGGATGATGAGCATGGTCTTGTCGACCTTCTCAATGGTAGCGCGCAGGCGTAGTTTGGAGCCGCGCAGGCCGCCGTTGTAGTTCGTGATGTCGCAAAGGCCGCCCGTTGGGAAGTCGGGATACAGCACAATGTCGCGGCCCTTAAGCACGTCGACGGAGGCCTTGCACAACTCGCGAAAGTTGTGAGGCATGATCTTGGTACTCAGGCCTACGGCAATACCCTCGATGCCCTGCGCCAGCAACAGCGGAAACTTGACCGGCAGCGTTACCGGCTCGCGCTTGCGGCCATCGTAGCTAGCCTGCCACTCGGTAGTATCGGGGTTGAAGACCACATCGAGCGCAAACTTGCTGAGGCGGGCCTCGATGTAACGCGGCGCAGCGGCACCGTCGCCGGTGCGCACATCGCCCCAATTGCCCTGGGTTTCAATGAGCAGTTCCTTTTGCCCTAGGTTCACGATGGCGTCGCCGATGGAGGCATCACCGTGCGGGTGGTACTGCATGGTTTGGCCGATTACGTTGGCCACTTTATTAAAGCGGCCATCGTCCATCTCCTTCATGGCGTGCATGATGCGGCGCTGCACGGGTTTGAGGCCGTCTTCAATGGCGGGCACGGCACGCTCCAGAATTACATAGGAGGCGTAGTCCAGAAACCAGTTCTGGTACATGCCGCCAATGCTGCTGATGTCGTGCACGGTTTCGCCGGGGGTGAAATCGGCCTCCCCGAAGGCAGGTGCTTCCTCTTCTTCGCCCGTAGTTTCACCTAGGGCTTGCTCCTGCTCGTCGCCTTTGGGCAAATCATCTTCCGTTGCCAAAGCAGCCTCACCGGTTAGTTCAGCAGCGTTGGCAACATCGGCCGGGGAATCGGCGCCAAACTCAATTGTGTCGCCGACGCCAAACAACTCGGCGGAGGGTTGACCGTTCTGGTTCAGGTCGTCGGCGGCGGGGATGTGGTTGTCGTCAGACACTCGTGGGGTGTGGCTTTGGCCACGTTATGTTCTTGTACCTCTCTTCGGCAGCAAACCCACTGCCGAAGGCTTCTCAAAACAACACCTCAGCAGGTTTAGTGCGAAGGCAATAGTTGTAAAAACTAGCTCATGGGCGAAAGCAAAAGCTACTGATGAAACGTAAAGGCGCCGCCAGCTAGGCAAATGCAGAACTTCGGCTAAGCGCGACGCCGGTACGTTACCCGGCCACCCAATAGCCTTCAAAATTACCGTTTGCCGCGCAGAGCACAACAATTAGCAAGGCTTTGTACGCGAATAAAGTTCCTAACTTTTTTAGTATATATCACTTATCAAAACACTTTATTTTGCCTTAAAACTCATATTTGTGGTTCCTATGCTCCGCACCATTACCTAACATAATTAGCATGCACACCTCAGAATACATCAATTTATAGATAAAACACCGTGCGCCGACCAGCTGAGCCGATGCCAAGAACGGCTTCAGCAGAATAATATGCTATTCAGCAAGGGCTTTGCGGCACTTACTCAAACCAGTATACGGTAAAACGCGTCCCCGTACCGGGAGTGCTGTCTACCTCAATATGCCCGCCACGCGAGTTTACAATGCGTTGGAGCAAGTAAAGACCAACCCCAGCCCCGGCAATATGCGGGTGCTGTCGGTCGAAAACCTGGAACATCCCGTCGCCGGCATCGCCTGGTTTCATTCCCAAGCCGTTGTCTTCAACCCGCAGCAAGGGCTTGCCGGTTTCGGAAAGCGCGCTGCTTACGCAGATGCGCGGTTCGCGCAGCGGGCTAGCAAACTTGAGGGCATTGTTGATGAGGTTGTGCAGCACACTACGCAGGTTGGCACGGCCGTAAAGCAGCTTTGGGGCTGCTGCAAAGTTCAGCTCGATGGTGGCGTTTGTTTCTTGCACTTGGGGGCGCATCCCAAGCAGCACTTCCTCGGTAACGCTCTGCAAATCGATGGTTTCGGCGGGGACGTTGAGCTGGCGTTGCTCCTGCACCGTGGCGGCCAGCTCCTGCAAGGTCACATCAAGCTGGCTGAGCGAGTCGTCGAGCATTTCGAGCATTACGCTGGCTTCTTCGTCCTGGAAGGTAGCGGCGCGGCGCAGTTCGTCGAACAAACCCCGCAGGTTGTGCAGCGGCTGCTTTAAATCGTGCGAGGCTGTGTACACAAAGGTGTCAAGGTCGCGGTTGGTGCGGGCCAGCTCGTCGTACTGGGCCTGGAGCACCTCGCGCAAACGGTGCTGATCGTCCACATCGGTACAGGAGCCGAACCACCTAGGGCCGCGCGAATCGGCCAGCTGCCGCGCCCGAATAATGTGCCAGCGGTATTCGCCATCGTTGCGGCGCATCCGAAACAAGCCCTCGTAATCCTCGCCGGTGGCTACGCTGTGTACCCAGCGCCGGGCACCTAAGTTTTGCTCGCTGGGGTGCAGCAACGAAATCCAGCCCGTCGGGCCTAGCTGCTCGCCCGAAAGGCCGCTGTATGCAAGGGTGTGCTGGTTGTAATAGTCGATAAAGCCTTGGGAAGTAGCCGTCCAGATCAGCTGCGGAATACTGTCAGCCAAGAAACGCAGCTCGGCTTCTCCGCGCCGAAGCGCTTCCGATAGCTCGCGCTGGTCGTTTACTTCCGTAACGGCTCCGTGCCAGAACACAGGTTTATCGGGCACGTGCAATTCCGGCAGTGCCCGGCTAAGCATCCAACGGTACTGCCCATCGTGGCGGCGCAGGCGGTACTCGTAGCTCCAACCAACACCGGCTTTGCGTGCAGACTCCGATTGGTACATGACCCGCAGCCGATCGTCGGGGTGAATCAGCAGGGGCCAGATCAGGTTCAGGTCGGCGGTGGTGGGTTGCCCCGTAAAATAATACCACTGCGGGCTTACGTACTCAAATCGGCCTTCGGCATCAACCGTGAAGATAATTTGGGGTGCCGTTTCGGTAAGTACACGCAAACGGGCGTCTAAACGCCGGGTTTCACGGGCCAACTCGTGGGCGCGCTGCTGGGCCAACGCTTGCTGCGTAACATCGAGCACAAAAACCAGTAAGCCTTGCACTGCGTCGTGCTCGTCCTTGAGCGGCTCGAGTGCAATGTCGAAATACCTGGGCACCTCGTCTTCGGCAGCCTCGCTGAGGGCATGCTTAAGGCCGTAAGCCTTGGCCACGAACTGCGTACCCGCTTGGTATACCTGCTGCATCACCTCCACCAGTTCGGGTGTCAGAATATCGACCTGATCGGCCAGCTTCTGATCTTGCAAGGGCTTACCCCCCAGCAACGTTTGCATCGCTTCGTTGGCGAAGCTAAAACGCAGCTCGGGTCCCAACAGCGTGGCAATGCCAGCTGGCACATGCTTCAGAATATGTTGAAGCTGCTGGTGTTGCATAGTGCTGTAATGGGTTACGCCTGGGGCATATCCGCCCTAGGTACAATTAAGCTTGGAAACTGAGGGAATACAAATTGGTACTTGCGAGAAGCCCACGCCGCCGGTAGCAATGCGGTGCTACGCGCCACCCGAACTCAACGTTGGTGCTGCGGAACTAGCACTGCGCTCGGTGTTGAATACTGCTTGGCGCACCAGGTCGAGTATCAAAGCATCAGCAATGGTAAGGGTACTCGGCGATTCGGGCACGGCTTCGGGCAGCAGAAAATCGGTTAGCTCGTGAAAGCCTTGGGGCTCGAGCGGGTGGAAGGCCATCGACCAGCCCGGAAAGCTGCGCTCGGTTATCGGCTTGTCGGCCAGTTTGTGCACGTTGGAGTGGCGCCCATCGCGGGCAATCTTCTCATACAGCGGCCCAATAATGTCTGGCTCTCCTTCAATCAGTTGCGCAATGTTGCCGTGGCTGTAGAACAGGATGCCCGTGACGTTGTGCAGGGCATTGTCGCGGCGACATTGCTCCAGTAGCTCGTGCAGGTCCTGGTCCGATAAGGGCCGGACTGCTCGGCTCATGTAAATAATGTGATTCATGCGGCGGAAAGGGCAACAAGGCAATAGGTGGTGTGAGCCCTACCAAGTTGCGAAAGGCAGCAAGCCAGGTGTGGTATGCTTGCAAGATACGATGGTTACCCCATTACGTTTTCTAGCAAGCTATTTCTACTGTTCCTTCCACAAACAAACAGCCCCGCGCTGAGTGGCACGGGGCTGCAAGCGCAACAGCAATTGCCAAAAGGTTAAGCTAGCTCGGCTTCCAGCACGGTTTCTTCGGCCAACGGAGCGTCGCCGGCTACTAAGTCTTTCTCCATTCGCAGGTTATCGATGATGAAGTTCTGTCGGTCGGGAGTGTTTTTGCCCATGTAATACGTCAGCAGCTTCTGAATCGAGCGGTCCGACTGCAAAATCACGGGTTCGAGGCGGATGTTGTCGCCAATAAATTTGCCGAACTCGTCGGGCGAAATTTCACCTAGGCCTTTGAAGCGGGTGATTTCGGGGTTGCGGCCCAGCTTCCGGATAGCAGCCTGTTTTTCGCGCTCGTCGTAGCAGTAAATGGTTTGCTTCTTGTTGCGCACCCGGAACAACGGCGTTTCCAGGATATAGACATGGCCGTTGCGCACCAAATCGGGGAAGAACTGCAGGAAGAAGGTGAGCAGCAGCAGGCGAATGTGCATGCCGTCGACGTCGGCGTCGGTGGCAATTACCACGCGGTTGTAACGCAAGCCTTCCAGGCCTTCCTCAATGTTGAGGGCGTGCTGCAGCAGGTTAAGCTCTTCGTTTTCGTAAACGATTTTCTTCTTCATGCCGAAGCAGTTCAGCGGCTTACCGCGCAGGCTGAACACGGCCTCCAGCTCCACGTTGCGGCTCTTGGTAATTGAGCCCGAAGCGGAGTCGCCCTCGGTAATGAATAAGGTCGTAAGGGCCTCCTTGTCTACGTCCTTGCCTTCGCTAAAGTGGAAGCGGCAGTCGCGCAGCTTGCGGTTGTGCAGGCTGGCTTTTTTGGCGCGCTGGTTGGCCAGCTTCTTCACGCCCGCCATATCCTTCCGTTCCCGCTCGCTCTGCTCGATGCGCTTTTTCAGCGCCTCGGCCGTTTCGGGGTTTTTGTGCAGGTAGTTGTCGAGGTGCTCCTTCACGAAGTCGACCACGAAGTTGCGCACCGTTAAGGCTCCATCGGGCTCCATCGTAATCGAGCCCAGCTTGGTTTTGGTCTGCGACTCGAACACCGGCTCCTGCACCCGAATGGCAATGGCGCCAACAATGGAAGCTCGAATGTCGGTAGCGTCGTACTCCTTTTTGTAGAACTCGCGCAGCGTCTTCACAATACCCTCGCGGAAAGCTGCTAGGTGCGTACCGCCTTGGGTGGTGTACTGGCCGTTCACGAAGGAATAATACTCCTCGCCGTAGTCGTTGCCGTGTGTCAGGGCCATCTCAATATCGATACCCTTCAGGTGAATGACAGGGTAGCGAATGGCCTCGGGGTCGGTTTTGCGCTCCAACAGGTCGCGCAGGCCGTTTTCCGAGTGGTATTTCTGCCCGTTGAAGTTGATGGTCAGCCCCGCGTTCAGATAGGCATAATTCCAGATCTGGCTTTCCAGAAAATCCGGGATAAAGCGGTAGTTGCGGAAGATGGCCGGGTCGGGCTCAAACGACATCAGCGTGCCGTTGCGCTGCGAAGTTTTCACCGGCTTCGGGTCGCTGATGAGCTGGCCCGCCTGAAACTCAGCCGACTTCATCTGTCCATCGCGCACGCTCTGCACCACAAAATTGGTACTCAGCGCGTTCACGGCCTTGGTACCCACCCCGTTCAGACCTACCGACTTCTGAAACACCTTTGAGTCGTATTTGCCGCCGGTGTTGATCTTGCTGACTACATCGACAACCTTACCTAGCGGAATGCCGCGGCCGTAGTCGCGCACGGTTACCCGCTGCTCGGTAATCTTAACGTCAATGGTGCGCCCAAACCCCATCATGTGCTCGTCGATGGAGTTGTCTATCACCTCTTTTACCAAGATGTAGATGCCATCGTCGGGCGAGGAGCCGTCGCCCAGCTTACCGATATACATGCCCGGGCGCAGACGGATGTGTTCGCGCCAGTCGAGGGAGCGAATCGAATCCTCGTGGTAGCCGTGGTCGGGTGCCGCAGCGGCAAGTGGTAATTGTTCGTCAGCCATTCTTAAATCCTTCAACCCATTTTTGATGTAAAATAACGCAGAAACGAAATGTTTACCGCGTTAGCAGAGCAGCTGGCTTAAACTATTTTTTTTGGCACAACTGCAATATTCCCAACCCCGCTAGCAGAGCTTAGGTTCACCCAAAAATGCGAAAATAAGCTCAGCAATACAACAATAAGACACTTTCTCTTCTCCCAACTTTTTTAGCAAATGTCGCAGTCTACCCATAATTTTCCTGGGCACCCTACTCCAGTTAAGCCCCCCGAAATAAAGTGGCCGCCCGCAGTGCTCTACAGCATGATCCTGCTTGGGTTGGTGTTGCTGGTGTACTCCCTTCGCGTGCTCGATGGCGTGCTGCTGCCAATTTTATTCTCGGTGCTGCTGTCGCTGCTGCTGTTGCCGCTTTGCCGCCGGTTCGAGAGCTGGGGCCTGCCACGCATACTGGCCATTATCTCCTGCATTCTGTTGATATTCTTACTATTAGCAGGCCTTGTATACCTGTTTGGCTCGCAGATAGTGCAGTTCCGCGAAGAGTTACCCAAGCTGCAGGAAAAGTTAGCCGAGTACTTCGACCAAGTGCAGCAGTTTCTGAGTCGCAAGTTCAACATGGAGCCCGTGAGCAAGGATCAGTTGATTGATCAGTCGCTCGACTCGGTGCGCAAAAAAGCCGGCGGCTACCTAGGTACTACCATCAACACCACCACCGGGGTACTAAGCGTGTTGGCTTTGGTGCCCATTTACATCTTCTGCTTTTTGTACTACCGCGACCACCTGCGGCAGTTTCTGTTCCGCTTCGTGTCGCCCGACAAACGCAAAGAAGCGCTTAACACGCTCGATGGCGTGCAAACCGTGGTGCAGGCCTACATCACTGGGCTGCTTACGGTAATCGTGATTGTGGCCGTGCTCAACGCTATCGGGCTGCTCATCCTAGGCGTCAAGTACGCCATCTTCTTTGCGGTGTTCGCCTCCATTTTGGCCGTTATTCCATACATCGGCATTGCCATTGGAGCCACGCTCCCAGCGCTCATCACCCTCGTCGAAACCGGTTCGGTGGCCCGGGCGCTGGCCGTGGTGGGTGTATTTATGGTGGTGCAATTCCTAGAGGGCAATTTTATCACGCCTACCATTACTGGCTCCAAAGTGAGCATAAACCCCATGGCAGCCATTATTGCGCTTATCCTAGGTGGCGAGCTGTGGGGTACGCCGGGCATGATACTTTCCATTCCGCTGATAGCGGTACTCAAGGTCATCATGGATGCCTATAAGCCCCTCGAGCCGTTTGGGTTCCTGCTGGGCGACGTGGCCAATGGCGACGACACCCAAACGCAGGGCGCCTTGGATGGGGAGCCCGGCCGGCCCAAAGGGTTCCGGGGCTTCTGGCATAAGCTCCTCGGCAAAAGCTAAACAGCACAGGCCCAGCAAGCTTAAGAAAAAGTACAACAACAGCCGTAACCCTAAGCCCGACCTGAAAGTATAAGCCCCCTGTAAGCGCTGCTGCTCCGGCGGCGGTGCTACAACCCGCACCATACCAACACCTAAAACCAAGACCGTCATGGCCGCTATTAATTCTGATGCCGCCCGGGCCTTCAACGACCTGGTTGAAATCAATAAAACCGGCGCCAAAGGCTACCAAGAAGCAGCTGAAGGCGTATCCAATCCGCAGCTAAAATCGGAGCTGAGCCGCCTAAGCCAGCAACGTGCTCAGTTTGCCTCGGAACTCGAACAAACTGCCCGCCAGATGGGCGTTGATGTAACCAACGACAACACGGTAGAAGGCGTAGTGGCCGATGCTGCTGCCGCCGTACACCGCGGTTGGATCAACCTCAAATCGGCCATCACGGGCCAAAACGACTCTGCTATTCTGGGCGAGTGCGAAACCGGCGACCAAGTAGCCCTGCAGGCTTACGAAACGGCGCTGAAGTCGCAAAGCCTGTCTGGCCAAGCATCGTCGATCATTCAAAAACAACACGGCGAAATACTGGCTGCCAAAAACCAGATTACGCAGTGGAAAGGCGCCAACCGCTAGGGTTAACCTGGCTGTTGAGAGAAGGGACGGTCTGCTGTGAGGCAGGCCGTTCTTTTTTGTATTTACCCCAACCCTAAGTAGCCAAATATCTGAGTTGGGACTTTTCGGCTGCTAATTTTGTTATCAACGGCTACCGCACCTATTTAGCTGCTGCTGACTTGTACGCCATCATCGACCTAGAAACTACCGGGGGGCAACCCACGCAGGACCGCATCACCGAAATAGCCATCTTCATCCACGATGGCGAACAGGTGGTTGATTCGTATACCACCCTGCTCAATCCCGGCCGGCCTATCCCCTTCTACATCCAACAGCTCACGGGTATTACCGATGAGATGGTGCGCGAGGCGCCGCAATTCCATGAGGTAGCCAAGAAGGTGGTGCAAATGACGGAAGGCTGCGTATTTGTGGCGCACAACGTGCGCTTCGACTACTCTTTTCTGAAAAAAGAGTTTGCCGACCTAGGCTACACGTACTCGCGCAAAACGTTGTGCACCGTGCGCCTCAGCCGCTCGCTGATACCCGGCCAGCCCAGCTACAGCCTAGGTAAGCTGTGCGCCAACATCGGCATCGAGCTCAACAACCGCCACCGCGCTTTCGGCGACGCCGAGGCAACGGCCATTTTGTTTGACCGGCTTCTGAAAATTAGCCAAGTGGCCGAAGCGCCCGGCTACGAAGCCGCTGCTCCGGCCGATAAGCTGGCTGCCGTGGACGCTTCGGCACCCAATGGCCGTTCGCCAAAACAACCCACGGCCCGCAAAGTGGCAGCCGTGCAGCAAGCCATTCGTACGGCACTGCTGCCGCCGCTCATCACGCCCGAAAAAGTAGCCTCGCTGCCGCAAGAAGCAGGCGTGTACTACTTCCACGACGAGCACGGCGAGGTCATTTACGTGGGCAAGAGCATCAACATTTACAAGCGCATTCAGCAACATTTCGCCGTCGATTACAAATCGCGGAAGTCGCTGGAGTTTAAGAACTCCATTGCGGATATAACCTGGGAGCTAACGGGCTCGGAGCTGGTGGCCCTGCTGCATGAATCGGCCGAAATTAAGCGCCTGAAACCGCAGTACAACCGGGCGCAGCGCCGCTCGGTGTTTCCGGCGGGCATTTACCTGCGCGTGGACGAGAATGGCTACAAGCGCTTGTACTACGGCCGCGCCGATGCGCGTAACAGCGAAATTCCGATCATCGCCCTAGGTAATCAGTTCAAGGCGAAGGGCTTTCTGTACCACAAGGTGGCCAAGTACAATCTATGCCAGAAGATGTGCGACCTGTACAAAACCAACGGCTCGTGCTTCGATTTTCAGGTGCACCGGTGCAAGGGCGCTTGTGTGGGGCTGGAGTCGCCGGAGGAGTACAACGCTCGCGTAGATGAAGCCATCGAAAGCATTACCTACGAGCACCAAACCTTTGTAATTATCGGCCAGGGCCGCCGCGCCGGCGAGCGGTCGGTGGTGGTGATTGAGCACGGCCGCTACCTAGGGTTCGGCTACATTGACGAGACCTTTACGGCGCGGCGTTTCGAGGCTTTTAAGGACGTGATTAAGTCGCAGGTGGATAACAAGGATGTGCAGCAAATCATCAGGCAGTACATGCGCACCAAGCACAAAGACAAGGTAAAGGTGTTTGCCTAGGTAGCCGGTTAATACAAGCGGTGCCGCAGCAGCCACCCGGCGCCGTCGTACTCGTTGGCTTTGGGTTGGTACACCTCTACTGTAACCAAGCGTTTGTCAACCTGAATTAGGTTGCCGTCGGCGGAGTCGAAGAGGGTAACGCGCATGCTGCCGGTACGGCCGGGGTTGGTTTGACGGATTATGTCCTGCCCCTGCCCGTCGTAGAGATAGATGCGCAAGCGCCGGTCGGGCCGGCCAATCACTTCAAACTCGTCGTTGCCGCCTAGGCCGTACAGCCGGATGTCGGCGGTTTGGCGGGCATCGAAAAGCCGTTCGCCAATTAGGGTACCGCGGCTACCCGTTTCGCGGGTGTATACCCGCACCCACGCTTTCCAAGGCCCGGCAGCTTCTATTACAAACCGCTCGGGCCTATCGGTCCCGGGTACTTCCACGTGCCGGGCCAGTTGCCGGTAAAACTCTTCGGCCACCATGGGCAACTGCTCGCGCCGGCTGCGCAGCTTGTCGGCAAACTCCTCGCCCGAAAGCGCATAAATCTGGCGTGGCCACACCTGTAGGGCTTCGGCAATAACCTGATCGGGCAAGGCGCGGCGCAACGAGTCGGCCACCTCCCGAAAATCCTGTTCGGAGAGGTATACCAGCAGCGACTTATCCATGGGCCGGGCGGCGCGGTTCAGGCCCTCTACATCGTGCAAGTGAATGGTGCGCGTGAAGGTTTGGTAGTTTGTCTTCACGAAGCTGATAACGCGGGTGAACACGCCATCGTCGAACTTAAAAAAAGCGTGGTCCCGGTCGCGCGGAATTGGCCGGTACACCGTGCTGCTATCGGGCTGCCGAAATGCGGCCCAGCGCCACTGGTCTTCGCGCCGGCTCCAATCGCCCAACCACATATCAAACAAGCGGCTGCGCAGGTACCGGCGGGCATCTACGCGGTATTGCGGAGAGCTCAGCAGCTGCCCGAACGCGTGCCGCGAGCTTACTACCGAGCTGGAGTTGCCAAAGCTGGCCTCTGCGCTGAGGTTGCCCTCGGGGCGCTCCTCAAACAGGTACAATGCGTGCCGAAAGGTTTTTTGGAAACCACCTAGGGCGGGGTCGTCGGCTACGTACACCAGGCGCGGGTTGGTGTGGTACACGCCGGCCGCCCGCGCCAGCCGAGGCACAATGTATGCCCCGTACGGATGAATGACGCTGGTTTGATCCTTCATCAGACGGCCAATCGTACCGTCGCGCAGGTTTTCGGGCAGGGCGGCTGTGGCGTCCTTGTCAACGGAGCGCAGCACGTACTGGCGCCCGTCGCGGGCCAGCAAGCGCAGGTTTTGGGTTTGAAAGCTGCCCCCCTCTTTCACCGGAACTAACCCTCCGGGCACGGCGGTGCGCAAGTTGAACACGGGCGCCTCCACCGGTATAGCCCACTCCTCGCGGTAATGAAAGCCCCAGAACAGCTGGTGTAGCCACCCACGGCGGTATTGCGTTCCAGCCGCCACCTGCACCACCGAGTCGGGCCCGATAACGGGGCGCGCGGGTTGGGCCACTGCCGGCCGGGCCGAAGCGGGCAGCCCTAGGGCTAGCAAAAGCAAACGAAATGCGGGTAACAACGACAGCAAGGCTCTGGAGTAACAGGAAAACCAAGCATCCCAAAGGGTAGCGGCAGCCTTTATACCCCGAGCGTAGCAAGGCGGTTGTGCCGGAAAAATGAAAAATGCAGCCGTTTACTGCCCAGTTGCGTTGAAGGAAGCAGCACCATTGCCACACCTCTGCCCTATTTGCCCCATGACGAGCCGTATCTCCGGTTCAGCGCTGCTGCTACTTGGCCTGCTCTCGGCCGGTTGCGCCCGGCAGCGCTTTTTTCAGCCCGACGCCCGCGTACCCAATGCGCAAGTTCGTACTGCCTCGCCCGATAGCGCCCGCGTAACCGCCGGTCGGCACTACCGCCGCGGCCCGCTGCACCGGGCGCTTTTTGGCCAACATTACCGCCCGGTATGGTACCAACCGGTTACGCTGCCCGTGCTCAACCTCAACCGCGTAGTGCCTGGTGGGCTGACGCCGGGCAAAATTGGCGGCGGCTTTCAAACCACCAGCATGACGCTGAACGGCCCCACCGGCCGAGCATACGCACTCCGCAGCCTCGATAAAGACCCTTATAAGGCTGTACCAAAAGTGCTGCGCCACACCTTTGTGCTCAACGTAGTGCGCGATGCTACCTCGGCCGGCAACCCTTACGGCGCTTTTGTGGTGCCTCCGCTGGCCCAAGCCGCTGGCGTGTTACACACCACCCCGCGCCCTTTTTACGTGCGCGCCGATGAAAACCAGCTGGGCGAAGCTTCGGAGCGGTTTCGGGGCAAGGTGGTGCTGCTGGAGCAGAAGTTCGAGAGCAAGGACGACCTAGGGCGCATGTTTGGCCAAGGGGCCACCGATCTGGAGGAAAGCGACGACATGCTGTCGGAAGTGTACGCCGACGCCAAACACCGGCTTGATCAGCAAGCGTTTCTTCGCGCCCGCCTACTCGATTTGTGGCTCGGCGACTGGGACCGGCACGAGGGCCAATGGGATTGGGTAGCCTACGAGCAGCCGGAAGGCCGCACAGTGTACCGCCCCGTTCCTATCGACCGCGACCAGGTATTCTTTCGGTTTTCCGATGGAATCATTTCCTGGCTGATTAGCCGGCCGTGGGCGGTGGCCAAATTTCGCACCTTCAAGCCCCGTTACGAGACCATCGAAGGCTACGCGCGCAACGCCCGCTTTATTGATGCCCGCGCCCTAAACGAGCTTCCGAGGGCCCAATACCTAGCTACTGCCGAAGCGTTGCAGAAGGCCCTTTCCGATGAAGTAATCAGCCAGGCGGCACGCCGGCTGCCGCCCGAGGTGTATAAGCTTGAGGGCGCACGCCTCGAAAATGCATTGAAAGCGCGTCGGGGAAGTTTGCCGCAGGCCGCACTGGACTTTTACCGTTTGCAAGCCCGCGAGGTACTCATACCCGGCACCGACGAAAAGGAACGTTTCGTGGTTGATCGGCAGAGCGACACGCTTACGGTGGTATCGGTATTCAGCGTTTCCGACGAAAAAGACAAATCCGAAACGCTGCTTTACCAACGTGGTTTTCGGCCCACCGAAACCAAGCGCCTTGTGCTACACGGACTAGGCGAAGAAGACGAGTTTGAGGTACGCGGCAAAGTACGCCGCTCGCCCATAGTCGATATCTACGGCGGCCCGCACGAAGACAAGGTGAAAGATGAATCGCGCGTGGCGGGCCTGCGCCGCAAAACCCGCTACTTCGACACCAAGCGCAACAACGAAGTTGAACTCGCTCCTGAGTTGAATATCAAAACCACGCGAGGCGTGGGCTCCTATGCTTTCGACCGCGACGGCTCGGGAAGGTAGATTCAGTTTAAGCGTTAGGGCCTTTAGGAGTTAATGAGGTTTTGAGTTAAAGGTCGGGACTTACATAAGGCGTTGGTATGTCGCCCTGCGTAACTCCCGACCTTCAGCCCTCTACACTCAAAAACTCCCTAACTTTTAAACTTCAGAGAGCATATCCAGCACCAAGTGCTCGGTGGGCGAAAGCAGGTCGTTTTCGGTGGGGTCGGCGTCGTGGCGGCGCAAGTAGTCGATCAGCTTATCGGAGCTGAAGAGCTCGACTACTTGCGGGTGAATGTAGTACTTTGAACATACCGTGGGAGTATTGCCGAGGTTCTTGGCTACGTCTTTCACGGCCTTTTTCAGCACCTTGTCTTTGGACAGTTCGGGCTCTTCGTGCAGTACGCTCTCGAGGCACTCTACCATCTTTACGGTGCCGCCCCAAGTCCGGAAATCCTTGGCCGATAGCGCCAGCCCGGTAGCCTCGCGCAGGTACTCGTTTACATCGCCCGATTCCAGCTCCTGCCGCTGCCCATCGGCATCGAAATACTGAAACAGGTGCTGGCCGGGTATCTCCTTGCACTTCTGCACCAAACGAGCCAGCTTCCGGTCGTGCAGGGTCACGTCGTGCGCTACGCCCTTTTTGCCCACAAAGCTGAAGCGGATGTCGGCACCGTCTACCTTCACGTGCTTGTCGCGCAAGGTCGTAAGGCCGTAGCTCTTGTTTTTCTTGGCGTACTCGCGGTTGCCTACCCTAATGAACGACTGATCCATCAGCGTCAGCACCACGGCTACTACCTTTTGCTTATCGAGGTTGGGGCGGCCTAGGTCTTTGCGGATGCGCTGGCGCAACTCGGGCAGCTTCTCGCCAAACGCGCGCAAGCGGCTAAACTTGGTAAGGCTGCGGGCTTGGTCCCAAAGGCGGTGGTAGATGTACTGCTTTCGCCCTTTGGTGTCGCGGCCGGTTACTTGCAAGTGGGCGTTGGCGGTGGGCGCAATCCACACGTCAGTCCAGGCCGGTGGGATTACCATGCCGTTGATACGCGCAAGAATTTTCTCATCCGCTAGGGGTTGGCCCTTGGCATCGAGGTAAGCAAAAGCACCATCCTTGCCGGATTGGCGCGTAATGCCGGGTTTGGTATCGGTAACGTAGCGCAGACCGGCCAGTTCGGCTTGCATGGCGGGGTCTTTATAAAGCTCGTGCACGTCGGCTTCAACGGGCATGAGTTTCTTCTTCTTGACTTTGGTGCGGAGGGTTGTGTTGGCAACAGCCATATCGGGAGGGCGGTAAAAGCAACGAAGGCCCGCGTTACTGAGCGGGCCTTTGTTCATACGTGCAAATGGCTGTTGGCAGCTATTTGCCTGTCCTAGGTAAATGTTGCTGAAACAGCCATTGCGGCAACGCAGGGTCGTCGTAGGCGGCTGTCCAAGAGTCGTGCCCGGCTTCGGGGTACTCAGTGTACTGAACGTTGCCGCCCGCTGCCTGCAGGGCCGCCACCAACTGACGGGTTTCCGTTACGGGCACAATGGAGTCTTGGGCGCCATGAAACGTCCAAACCGGTGCGCTGCGGCCAATGGCTTGCGCAAATTGCCCGTAAAGCGTGGGGTTGGGGGCATCGTTGGCTTTGAGCACAGCCGGCAATATGGCCCCGCCGCAAATGGGCACCACGGCGGCAAATTTACCGGGGTATGTAGCTGCTAATTTCCAGGAGCCATACCCGCCCATCGAGAGGCCGGTGAGGTAAATGCGCTGGGCATCGCCGCGGAACTCGCGGGTGCTTTTTTCCAGCGCTGTCATGGCCATCTGATACATGGCCGGCATTGTCCAGTACTGCTCGGCGGGGCACTGCGGCATCACCACCACGGCGGGCCAGCGCTCCATATGCTTGCGGATGCTGGCAGGCAAGCCCACCTGCGTTTGCTGCAAGCCATCGGTTCCACGCTCTCCGGCCCCATGCAAAAAAAGCACTACCGGCCACTTGCCTTTGCGCTCGTAAAAGCCCGCCGGCACATACACCTGGTAGCGGTAAGTAATGCCGTTGCTCTGCAGGGTTCGGTTTAAAAAACCGGTGCTGCGCGGCCGAGCCGTAACTGCCTGAGTAAGCATCCACAACGCCAATACAGTGCCCAACACTGCTGCAGAACGTGCCCTCATACCAATTTTGCCGCTTTAAGTTTGCGCCGAAAACTACGTAAAAAAGTACCTCCGCAGCGGAGTAGTGCAACGCACCCTGCTGGCGCGCCGTATCGGAGCCGCCAGCATTTTTGGCACCGTTTTTTCTTTCAGCTCAGCCAGCCGCTGGCTTCTTACCCACTTACCATTTTCTACTCACCGCTATGTTCCGACGCTCTTTCTCTCGCCTATACCTGCTGGGTGCCCTGGCTTTTACCCTAGGCGCCACTTCTTCTTGCACCGATGAAAACGGCAACCCGGTGCTGTTCAGCGTCGAAGACGATAAAGCCCTTGGCGAGCAGGTTGCTCACCAAACCGACTCCACGTACCGCTCCAAAGGTCAATTGCTCGAGCGTACTGATGCGCGCAATGCCCGGGCCTATCAATTGCTCGATGGTGTAGTAAACCGCGTGCTGAACTCGGGCCAGTTGCAGTACCGCAACGAGTTTCCGTGGGATGTGAAGATCATCAAGGATGATCAGACGCAAAACGCGTTTGCTACGCCCGGTGGCCACATCTACGTGTTCACGGGCCTGATTAAGTACCTCGATAACGAAAGCCAGCTGGCGGGCGTAATCGGCCACGAAATTGCCCACGCCGACCGCCGCCACACCTCGCGCCAGCTCCAGAATCAGTATGGTATTAGTCTGTTGCTGAGCGTGGTACTGGGCGAAAACCCCAACCAGCTGGCGCAAATTGCGGCTGGCCTAGGTCAGTTGAAGTTTAGCCGCGACTTTGAGCGCGAGGCCGACGAGTACTCGGTTGTGTACCTTAATGGAACCGGCCACTACGCTTGCAACGGTACGGCTGGCTTCTTCGAGAAGGCGCAAGCCGAAGGCCAAGCAAGCGGCCCCGAGTTCCTGAGCACCCACCCCGATCCGGGTTCGCGCGTTCAGGCCATTAACACCAAAGCCACCGAGCTGAACTGTACCAACCGCAACGTCAACAATAGCAACTTCCAGGAGCTGAAAAACCTGCTGTAAGCTTCGGCCTACGCAGCCATTACCAAAGGCCAGCCACGGTAAGTGGCTGGCCTTATTGTTTGCGGTATACGCTCACGATATTGCTATTCGTGGCGGGGTGGATGTTGCCTACTGGCTGATACTGCACCCAAAAGCGGTACTCACCTAGGGTGCGGTTGTTGTAGCGCAGGCACTGGCCCAGCGTATCGGCTACCGCACGCGGCAGCACGCGGTTGAAGTCGATTTGAAAATTGGTGGTAAGCTGCTGGCCGGGGCGCAGCACTACATAGCGCGTAGCCGAGCCAGGTGCGGGGCACCGCCTGCAAACGGCGGCTGTGTCGGCTTTGGGCGTGAGGCCTCGCACGGTCAGGTTGGCCGAAGGTGCACAGGCCGTTTCGATGGTATCGGGCAGTTGCAAAAGGCGTATTGGGCGAGTGCCGCGGTTGCTGATGGTGGCCCGCAGCCACGCAATGTTGTAGGCCGAAGCGGCTTGGGCCTGCACTTGTATTTCAACCGCGTCAGCCCCTAGCCCTGGGCCGCCGATGCGCCCTGCACACGCGGCCAGCAACAACGTTGCGGCAATAAAAATAACTCTGAGCATGAGTTAAAAACCTTAATCGGATGGTAACGACCTAGGAAATTCCTCAACGGCAAGGGGCTTTGCTCCGTTGTGTAGCTTACCGCCATTCCTACACACCCATGTCGCTACTCAACCACCTCAGCAACCTTGCCGAAAACGCCGACGATTTGCTGCGGCGTGCCCGCACCCGTTTAGGTTTGCTGCACCCCGTACAAGTGCTGCCGTACCGCAGCTACGGTACCCCCAACCGACTGTATGTAAAGGGCCGCGTGCTTACCAACAAAGGCATCACCGAGCCCGACCCTTCCGACTCGTACCTGCACAACCTGCTCAACATGTACCGCCGGTTCGACTCGCAGGAAATCCCCGGTGCGCACCTTTGCATCAGGCCCGGCGACGGCTCGGAGCACACCGTAGTTACCGACGAGGAAGGTTACTTTACCCTGAACATCGAGCCCCAGCGGCTCAATGCCCCGGTTGATTACCTGTGGCATCCCGTTGAGGTAGAACTGCTGCAAGTAGCTGCTCCCCTGCCCGAAATGCGCATCAGCACGGCACCGGTGCTGGTACCCCCCGCCGATGCCGAGTACGGCATCATTTCCGACCTCGACGATACCGTTATCCAAACCTCCGCCACCGACATCATGCGCATGGCCCGCACCGTGCTGCTGCGCAATGCTCGCTCGCGCATGCCATTCAAAGGCGTAGCCGAGTTTTACCGGCAGTTGCAGCTGGGCCGCAACGGCAAGCGCAACAACCCCTTCTTCTACGTCAGCTCCTCGCCCTGGAACCTCTACGATCTGCTCGAAGATTTCCTGGCGCTAAACAACATTCCGCCCGGCCCGCTGCTGCTGCGCGATATGGCCCTGAAGCGCAAACAACAAGGCGACGCCTCGGAGCACCACGGCCACAAGCTCAAGGAACTCGACAACCTGCTGCTCACTTACCCGCAGCTGCCGTTCGTGCTCATCGGCGACTCGGGCCAGGAGGATGCCAACATTTACCGCGAGGTGGTGCGCCGCCATCCCGGTCGTATTTTGGCCATTTACATCCGCGATGTAAACCTGCCCGAGCGCTCCGCAATGGTGGAGCGCGTATCGAAGGAGCTGCGCGGCGAACAGGTAGAAATGTTGCTGGTGAAGGACACCGTAAACGCTGCCGAACACGCGGCCGCTTCGGGCCTGGTGTTCAGCGAAAGCGTGCAAGCCGTACAGGCCGAAAAAGAAAAGGACGAAGCCACGCCCGAAGACCCCGGCGAAGTAAAGTGAGTTGTCAGCTACTTAGGCGCACACCTTGTACTTCTACCCGTATCAAAGCAAAGCGCCCGTTGCCAATCGGCAACGGGCGCTTTGCTGTTTTACTGGCAACTAATCACTCGCAGCAGATAACCACGGCATCAGCTCGAGTGGTCGGCCACAATCACCCACTTGCCCTCGATCTTGCGGAAGAGCAACGTAAACCAGCCGCCCACGTCGCCTGCGGTGGGTCGGGCCAGCTGCCAGTGCCCTACCACGTGGGCAGCATCGGCGCCAATGGGATGCACCCGTAGCTGCGAAAACGAGAGTTGACCCATGGCGGCTGCATCGGGGTAGCTGCGGCGGTAATTCTCGAGGGTGCGTTGCCAACCGCGGGTGGGCCCGTTTTTGCCGATAAACAACAGCGAATCGCTCTGCCAGTAGCCTTGCATAAAAGCGGCTACATCGCCGCGGTTCCAGGCAGCGGTTTGGGTGCTTAGCACGGCCCGAATTTGCTGCTCGTCGCGGGCAAAAGTTTGGGCGGTGCCGGGCTTGGCGGCCGTACAGGCCTGCAGCCACACACCGCACAGCACACTTAGGGCTAGTTTCTTGAGGGTAGGCATGGCTACTTAATGTTCCAGAACGTTGGCAATAAAGCGGGTACCGCCCAGCCGGTGCATGTTGCGCAGCACGCGGCGCTGCTTGGCGCGGGCCTGCGGCCCCGGGTTGCCAGCCCTAAACTTAAGCGGGTTGGGCAACACAGCCGCCAGCATTGCCGCCTGCGAGGGCGTGAGTTTTTTGGCCGAACGCCCGAAGTGCTTTTGAGCCGCAGCTTCGGCTCCGAACACGCAGTCGCCCATTTCGGCCACATTCAGGTACACTTCCAGGATGCGCCGTTTGCTCCAGAGCAGCTCGATCAGCACCGTAAAATACGCCTCGGCGGCCTTGCGCACGTAGCTACGCCCCTGCCACAAAAACACGTTTTTGGCTACTTGCTGCGAAATGGTGCTGCCACCCCTAATGCCCCCACCTTTTTCGCCAAAATTGTGCTTCGCGGCTTTGATGATGGCATCGGCGTCGAAGCCGTGGTGCATCAAAAAGCGTTGGTCTTCGGCTGCCACCAAAGCCAGCGGCAGTTGGGGCGACACTTCGTCGAGCGACACAAAATCGTAGTGAATCTTGCGCGAGGCATCTTCGGGCAGCAAGCCGCCATAGTTGGCTTCGGGCCGGTGGCTGCGTCGCTCCAGCATCAGCCAGGTGGCCGGGGGCGAAACCCAACGGTACAGCAGTACCCACAACACCGACATTAAAAACACGGATGCTAGCACCTGCAATGCCACTCGCCGTGCTAGCCGTAGCTGCTCAGCAAACTCTGCCATAGGCCTGTTGGTTAAAAATCGGCACGACGTACGCCGGCCATACGGCGGCGAAATTAACACCCAACCCATCCAACCTAAGCCTTGGCATTGTACCTTATGCCCAGGGTTTGCCGCTACTGCTATGTCACTTCGATTGTTGCCGATCTTCCCGCTCAACCTGGTGGTGTACCCCGGCGAAAAGCTGAACCTGCACATTTTTGAGCCGCGCTACCGGCAACTAATAGCCGATTGCGTGGCCAGCAACATCACCTTCGGCATTCCGCCTTACCTCGACGATAATCTGCAGATTATCGGTACCGAAATGCGGCTCGTAAAGCTCGAGCGCACTTATCCTTCGGGCGAGTCGGATGTTCGCACTTTGGGCTTCAGGCGTTTTCGCATTCAGGAGGTGCTCAAGCAAGCTCCGGGCAAGCTTTATGCAGCAGCCTACGTAGAGGAACTGCACGACGAGCCAACGGCCGACCCGGTGTTGCGGCAGCGCATCACGGCCCTCATAGAGCAGCTGTACAACATTTTGGGGCTGCAGAAGCTGTTCATCGACCTCGACCCTGCCTACAGTACTTTTGATATTGCGCACCACCTAGGGCTGAATACCGAGCAGGAATACCAACTGCTTAGCTCATTAAGCGAAACCGAACGGCAAGAAACCGTGCTGGAGCATCTGGAGCGTGTATTGCCGGTGCTGCAGCAGTCGGAAAAGCTGAAGGAGCGCGTGCGGCAAAACGGGCATTTCAAACATCTAACGCCGCCCAACTTTTGAGCACCACTTAGGCCACCATGTTCGGCCCTAGGTAACCTAGCTTCTAGCTGCTAAGCTGCTTATTGGACTGCCATGCCCCCGCGAGGCCGCATTTGCCGTATACCGACGCGTTTATGCCCCGCATGTTGCCACTTCCGTTTTCACCATACCTTTTGCCGTTACTGGCCATTGCCGCCCTAGGTATTTGGCTGCTCTACCGCTATTGGCAGGAGCGCCAGCACCGGCGCCAGCCCTACATTGCGCCCAAAGCCCGCAATTGGTCGGCCGTGCCTCCGCCGCCCGCAGCGCCTGTGCACCGCATTTGCCTGGTTGGCGACCTAGGCGCAGTGGCTACCGATGGCCCCGATCCTGTGCTGAACCTGCTGCGCCGGTGGCTGCAAGAAGCCGGCCCCAACGGCACGGTGGTTATCCTCGGCGACAATGTGTACCCCACGGGTATCCCGCCCATGGGCAATCCGCGCCGCGCCGCTGCCGAGCTTCGCATGAATGTGCAACTCGATTTGCTGCGCGAGTTTCCGGGCCAAGTAGTATTCCTCAGCGGCAACCACGACTGGAACAAGGGCCGAGCCGATGGCTACGCTTACTTGTTGGAGCAGGAGAAATACGTGCTGCAACACCTGCCCACCGCCCACTATTTACCGCCCAATGGCTGCCCCGGGCCCGTGGCGCTACCCCTCGCCGATGGCCTGGTGCTAATTGTGCTGAATACCCAGTGGTGGGTGCAAAACGGACCTAGGCCCCTGGGTAAAGGCCAAGGCTGCACCGCTTCCGATTCGCGCCAACCTTTTGTGCAGCTCCGCAGCTTGCTCGAGCAGTACCGGGGCTGGCGCGTGGTAGTAGCTGGCCACCACCCCCTGTACTCCAATGCTATGCACGGGGGCAAGTTCACGGTAAAACAGCACGTGTTTCCGCTTACGGCGGCCCACAAAAAGGCCTACGTGCCCTTGCCTGTGGTGGGCTCCCTGTTCCCGGCTTACCGCCGCGTGCTAGGGGCTGCCGAGGATATGTCGCATCCGCGCTACCGGCGCATGCGCCGCCGGTTGCTGCAGGTGTTGCGGCAGTTTCCGGGGGTGGTTTACGCCGCCGGTCACGACCACAACCTCCAGTACTTCAACCGGCGCGACGTGCACTACCTCGTTAGCGGTTCGGGCAGCAAAACGGCGTATGTTGAGGCGGGTGGCAAAGCCACCTTCGTGCACGAGCACAAAGGCTTCTTCTCGCTCGATTACTACGCCGACGGCCAGCTTTGGCTCGACACCTGGGAACCCACCGATGCACAAGGTACCCCGGCCCCGGCGGTGTTCCGCTGGGCATTTGCTACGGGCTTCACTCAGCAGCAGACGGAGGCGCCAACACCTGCAGGCTCTGCGGCTTAATCGCGATGTGGATGGGCAGGGGCAAGTGCATAGGCTCCCCATCAATTTGCACCAATGCCTGTTGTTGCCCGGGTACTTCTATGCTCGCGTGCCGGCAACGCAACCGGCGCGTATACTCCGAGTCGTCGAAATCGTTGGTGTAGAGGCGGTACAAAATGCCCGGAGCAGCCGTAGCCGGAAAAGGCTCGATTACGCACAGTTCAAAACGTCCGTCGTCCATGCGGCTATCGGGGTTGATAACCACATTGCTGCCGAAGGTGCGCGCATTGGCAATGGTAAGCATAAAAGCTTCGCCTTCCCACGTCTCCTGGTCGGTTACGATGCGGTAGTGCACGGGTTCGTAGCCCATATATTCCTGCAAAGCCACCCGCACGTACGCGCCCGGCCCGCGGGTATCACCAGACGAAAACCGCTCCACGATTAGGGCGTTAAACCCTAGGTCGGCGAGGTGGGTACTGAAATGGCCACCTACCTCCAGCGTATCAAGAGGCTTCACTTGGTGCTCCCATACCAAGTGCAGGGCCTGCTCGGCGTCTTGCGGAATGCCTAGGTCTTTGGAAAGGCCATTGCCCGAGCCCAACGGCAAAATGCCTAGCGGAACGCCGCTGCTAACCAAGGCCTGGGCTACCAAATTCACGGTGCCGTCGCCGCCGGCGGCAAAAACCGCGTCGTAGGCATTGCTGCCAACCTTGTCGCGTAACTGCTCCAGGTCGTTCTCACCGGTAGTGTTGTACAGCTCGGCGGCGGTGCCTCGGCTGGTGCATATTTCTTTAATCAAATCGGATAGCTCAGCTTTGTCGATGTCGCCCGAAATGGGGTTCATTACAAACAAAAGCCGCTGCAATGTGGGTGCTGTTGGAGTCATGAGAAGGAGAATGGTGGCGGCAGTAAGCGTGAAACGAGTTTACCCAAAAAAAGGCCGAAGCACACGCTCCGGCCTGGTTTCTTTCGGTAGTAGCTCCTACCTAGCGCTTCAGGCCGCCTGGTATGCCACTCGGGAATTGCTCGGCAATTTCGCGCTCCAGTACCCCAACGCGGTTGCCGGGGTTGGGGTGCGTGCTCAGGAACTCGGGTCCGCGGCCACCGCCCCCGGCCTGCTCCAGAATTTGCATTACCTGTATCATGGCGCGGGGGTCGTAACCGGCCTCGGCAGTGTATTTCACCGCCAACCGGTCCGATTCCAGCTCGTCTTCGCGGCCGAAACGCAACGATACCACCTTGGCAATAGCCGCGGCCACGGCCGCATTGGCCACCGAGCTACCCGGCCGCTCGGGGTCGTAGGCGGCAATACCGGCCGCGCCGGCCAATCCTTGGGTCAACTGGGTTTTAGCCAGCTGCTCGGCCGAGTGGCGGCCAATTACGTGGCCTACTTCGTGGGCCAGTACGCCGGCAACCTGCCCTTCGGTGCCCAGCCTGCGCAATAAGCCTGCCGTCAGGAAAATCTGCCCCCCTGGCAGGGCAAAAGCATTGACGGTGTTTTCGTCGGCAAGCAGGTGAAAGTTGAATTTATAGGGCGATTGGGCCGCTCCTGAAGCCTGCACCAGCTCGGCACCGATGCGGTCGATGGAGGCTTGGGCTTGCTGATCGGGGTGCAAGCCCCCGTATTGTTGCGCCATTTGCGGCGCTGCCTGTAAGCCCAAAGCTATTTCCTGCTCGGTGGTCATGTTTACGTGCTGCACTTCGCCCGTTACGGGGTTGGTTTGCCGCTTGCAGTAATAAGTAACGAGCGAAAATCCTGCTACCAGCAGGGCAATGATGTATCGGAGTCCGCCTCTCATGGTGTGGTTGCGTGGGGGTGTAACAACGGCGAATTAATACGCCGCACATTCTAACGAAGGCAGCCCAACAGGGTTATGCAGCCGCAATGCAGCCAAAATGGTAGAGCATGCGTATCAGGCTAAAACGCGCTGGCCTAGCGCCCGCGCCATCGACCACAACTCCTCCGAATCATGAATCAGAAACGAACCTTTGGCTCACTGCTGACGCTGCTCGGCATTGCTGCCATCATTTACGGTGCGCTGGGCCTGCTCGGCATGGTTGCCCTCAGCAAGATCAACTCGCTTGTACCCCTAGGTGTAGGCCTCATCTTCTTCTTTGCCGGCATCAGCCTGGTACGTGCTACCGGCGACCGACCTGCCTAAGCTTACTTGCACGTTTGCTAACGCAAAGCGCCCTACCTCCGCTCGGAAGTAGGGCGCTTTTCATGTGTAGTCGTTCTGTTACTGGCCGGCTTGCCCAAGCATGGGCGAAATGCCCTGCGTGCGGGCAAAAGCCGGCAGAGCAGCATTCAGGTTAAGCCAGTTGGAGGCGTACGGCACCGAGGAAGGCCCCTGTACATACATCACCGAACCGTTTTTGATGGTTTTGATGATGCTGGCGCTCTGCTGAGGTGGCAAAGCGGGGCACCCCTGGCTCCGACCTAGGCGGCCATGCTGCCGAATGAAATCGGGCTGCACGTAGTCGGCGCCGTGCACCACCACGGCCCGGCTAGCAGCGTTGGAGTTGTACTTCGGATCGAGACCATGCAACTTCAAGGATAAGCCGTGCTTGCCATAGTAGGTTTGGCCTGTGAGGTAAAACCCGAGGCTGCTCATCTCGGACCCCGGTCGATTGGAAAATGTGCGAGCCAAATCGGCGCCGGTATTTTTGCCGTGCGCAACCAGAGTGTGGTACAGCAAACGCGTCCGTGCCAAATCGATTACCCACAACCGATTTTGGCGGCTCGAGCGGCTGAAATCAATAACCGTAAGTACCGAGTTCTTGGCCAAACCGCGGCTCTTCAGGTTGTAGTACCCTATCATGGCGTTGCGAAGCACCTGCACATTAAGGCCGGTTTGCGCCAATTTTGCTCCAGCATAGGTTCTTACCAAATGTTGCTCAAAGGCTGCCATATAAGCGGCCTGCGTGGTACCTAGGGTACGGGCGGGAGGCGGCGCTGCCTTGGCAATGGGCTGCCAGCTGCTCAGGGCGCACAGCAGCCCTAGGACGGCGTAGCGGAATAGCTTCATATGGTGGAGAGTAACGACGTAAGGGGGTGGCTAACGCGTTGAAAGCAAAAATACTAGTTTTGTCCTAACTAAT
This sequence comes from Solirubrum puertoriconensis, assembly GCF_001483135.1. Lineage (GTDB taxonomy): Bacteria > Bacteroidota > Bacteroidia > Cytophagales > Hymenobacteraceae > Solirubrum > Solirubrum puertoriconensis. The sequence goes on along the minus strand of NZ_LNAL01000007.1, from coordinate 713,952 downwards.
GCCCCCTAACTAGTGATAGGGCATGCTGGTTCCCATGAAGTTACAACGAACGTTCTTGCTTTTTTCGTGCACGCTGGCGTTGGCCAGCTGCGGACAGTCGGCTCCTACCCTGCCGGGCTTTGATGCTGCGGCTTGGCGGCAGGATGCCCGGGGTTGCAATGGCAAGCGGCGTGCCCTTTTTAAAACGCTCTACGAGCAGCGCGACGAACTGTACGGTGTGCACATCGGGGCCGTATCGGAATTGCTAGGTCGCCCCGACGAAGAAGAGCTACAGGAGCAAGTTCAGCGCGTATACTACTACTACTTAGAGCCCGGTGGACAATGCACTCCGGGCAGCACAGCCCCCAAGAGCCGGCGCCTGATGGTGCGTTTCGGCTCGTTGGGTACCGTGATAGAGTTGCTGCCCAGCGCTCCAGCAGCAATTAGCCCTGCTCAATAGGGCAAGTTGTAGCAACACCGAAACGAAGCGGGCTGCCCATCTGGGCAGCCCGCTTCGTTTCGGTGCTAAAAGCAAAGATGTTAAATCAGCCGAGCCCGTTCTCGGTCGGAATGGCATCAGCCGGCACGGAGTCGCGCTGCTGCTGTTCTTCGCGCATCAGGCTGATCTGCGAAGGAGTCAGAATTCGCTGACACTCTTGCTCGTACTGGGCTTCCAGTTCGAGCAGCTTGGCTTTGCGGGCGTTAGCATCGTAGTGGTATTGCCACTGAATTTCATCCATGCGGGCCAGCTTGATGTGGTTGATGCTGCGAAGCTTTACTACCTGCGATTCAGTCAGACGCAAGCGTTCCGACATGTGTCGCGTCAGGTTGTTAGCCTCAACCAGCACCGGATCGTGGCTGGGCGACTCGGGCTGAGGGTCGCGCATTTGCGCGTGGGCTGTGCAGGCCAAGGCGCACAGCAGTACAATGATGTAAAATGATTTCATGGTGGAGGAAGCAACAGGAGGTATTTGAGCCTAAAACGTAGCAATCATGCAGAAGTTGCTATGTTTTATCCAAATATATATTTGTTAAGTTTTAAAACAACTCTCTTCATTAACATTTTTCTTAGAATACATTGTTCCCAGAATAGTAAAATATGGATGAGTTTTAAGGAGCCTTTCAAAACAAAAAAGCCCCGCCTGGCGGCGGGGCTTGGTATTAGTAAGCATCAAAAGGCTACTCAATGTGCTGCAGGGGCTTGTGGTCGGGGCTTTTAAAGTATTGCATCGCCACCAACGAAATAATCATGCCGCCCCACGAACCTTGCAGCACAATGGCCAGAAAGGCAATGGTTACCGACAGATCAAAGCCGAAGAGCTGTTCCTCGCGCAACTCTTCCATCAGGTTAGGAAACAGCGCAACGTAAATAACGAAGAAGAGCGCGAACAGCACCGAACCCACAATGCCCGTCATGATGCCGGTTCCAAAACCTTGCAGATAGGGCATGCGGTCGTGGCGTACACGTTTGAAATGCGCGATTGACATACAAATACCAATCACTAGCACCAGTTGGTTTAGCCAGCTGTAGCTCATGTTGGACGCAAAGCCAAATAGCGAAGCAATTACCAGATAGATGCTCATGCCAATGGCCGAGAAAATGCCATAACGGATTGCGTTGCGTTCGGGAGAAAGAAGGGCGTCAGCCATAAGGCAGGTAGTTTTAGTTGTTAGAGAAGGGAAACCTCTGCTTAGTGGAGTGGTACTCACCACACTACGCCAGGTTGGGTGCTTTGCTTTCATAATACTGCTAATCCCAGCCCGCGGTTATGGTACTGTCGACTTTTTCGCCCGGTTTTTTGTTGCAAATAGCTGATAATGAAGTTTTCGCTTTAGGGATTTTTTAGTCATACTTTGGTGTTTAACAACAGCTCGGACCAATAGAGGAGGCTATTTTTTAGCTACCTTTGCGCGATTTTTCGGCGCCGGTCCGCCCCCCACTCTGCTACTCAATTTGCATGATCAGTACTACCAACGTCAGCCTGCGCTACGGTAAGCGCGTGTTATTCGAAGACGTCACCATTAAGTTCATGCCCGGCAACGTGTATGGCCTTATTGGGGCCAACGGGGCGGGCAAATCCACATTCCTCAAGATCCTGTCGGGCGAGATTGAGCCGAACACCGGCTCGGTTGACATGCCTGCCGGTGCCCGCTTGTCGGTACTGAAGCAGGACCAGTTTGCGTACGACCAGCACCCCGTACTCCAGACCGTAATCATGGGCCACCAGCGCCTTTGGAAAGTGATGGAGGAAAAGGATGCCATCTATGCCAAGGCTGATTTCTCCGATGCCGATGGCGAGCGGGCAGCCGTGCTGGAAGGCGAGTTTGCCGACCTCGAAGGCTGGAATGCTGAGTACGAAGCCGCCGAGCTGCTTTCGGGCCTTGGCATTTCGGAAGACAAGCACTACACCACGATGGGCGACCTAGGCACCTCCGACAAGGTGCGCGTGCTGCTTGCCCAGGCACTATTTGGCAACCCCGATGTGCTACTGCTCGACGAACCGACCAACGGCCTTGATGCCGAAACCGTGCTGTGGCTCGAGAACTTCCTCGACAGCTTCCAGAACACCGTTATTGTAGTTAGCCACGACCGTCACTTCCTCGACGCTGTGTGTAACTACATGGCCGACCTCGACTTCTCGAAAATCACCATGTACCCGGGCAACTACTCGTTCTGGTACGAGTCGTCGCAGCTGGCTTTGCGCCAGCGCCAGGAGGCCAACAAGAAGACCGAGGACAAGCGCAAGGAGTTGGAAGAATTCGTGCGGCGCTTCTCGGCCAACGCTTCAAAGTCGAAGCAGGCTACCTCGCGCCAGAAGCTGCTTCAGAAGCTGACCATCGAAGACATCAAGCCGTCTTCGCGCAAGTACCCGTACATCGCCTTCAAATCGGAGCGCGAGGCCGGTAACCAACTCCTGACGGTTGAGAACCTCTCAGCTTCGGTTGATGGTGAGGTGATCTTCCGCAACGTGTCCTTCACGCTCGATAAGAAAGACAAGGTTGCCATCGTAAGCCGCGACGACCGCGCCGCTTCCTTCCTGTTCAATATCCTGTTCGAGCAAACCAAGCCCGAATCGGGCTCCGTTAAGTGGGGCACTACCATCACGCCGTCGTACTTCCCCAAAGAGAACACCGAGTTCTTCAACACTGATTTGAACTTGGTGGACTGGCTGCGTCAGTACTCCGTAGAGAAAGACGAATCGTTTATCCGGGGCTTCCTGGGCCGCATGCTGTTTTCGGGCGAAGAGTCGCAGAAGAAATCGAATGTGCTGAGCGGTGGCGAGAAGGTGCGCTGCATGCTGTCGAAGATGATGATGGAATCGGGCAACGTGCTGGTGCTGGATGACCCGACGAACCACCTCGACCTAGAAAGCATTACAGCCCTGAACAACTCGCTTCGCGACTTCAACGGCACCATGCTGTTTGCTTCGCACGACTTGCAATTCATTGACACCATTGCCAATCGCATCATCGAATTGACGCCCGATGGAATCATTGACAAGCGGATGTCGTACGAAGAATACCTGGCCGATGAAACCATCAAGGCCCAACGCCAACGCATGTACCAAACGGTAGGCGCCTAACGTTTGCGAAGGCCGCGGATGCAACGATCCGCGGCCTTTTTGTTTCTTCACGCAATAAGTCCTTCTACTACTCTTCATATGAAGCGTTTTCTGCTGGCGGCGGCCCTAGGTGCCGCCGGGCTGTTGGCCCCAAGGCCCGATGCCCACGCCCAACGCACCGATAGCACGTACGTAAAGCCGCAGTTGCCCACCGGGCCGCCCATGGCCCCGCCCCGGCCGCAACAGCCCACCCGCACTACGCAACCGGCGCCCGTTTTGCAGCAGCCGCAGCAACAACAGCCGGCTCAGCAAGCTCCGCCTGCTACCCCCGCCAACCCGCGCGGCGGGATCGACGACGACGGCCGCCCCGCGCAGCCGCTACCTGGCACGCCGGCACCTACGCAGCAGCCGGTGCAGCAAGCCCCCACCACTGCGCCTGCTTCTCCCCGTGGTGGTATTGATGACGATGGCCGCCCGGCCCAAACTCTGCCGAGCAGTGGCGCGGTGCCCGGCGCTACGCTGGAGCAAAAGCGCGAGCCGAGCAAGTACTTCCTCTACACCAACTTCAGCCTGGGTTTGAACTCCAACGCCCTAGGTGGTACCGTATTTAATGTTGGTGCCTCGCCTGCCATTGGCTACCGCATCACGCCGCGCATTGCCATCGGGCCGGGGGTTGTGTACTCCTTCAACAACTACTCCATACCTAAGCGCGTGGCCAGCCCAGGCGACCCACGCAACGTTTCGGGCCACAACATTGGCGGTAAAATCTTTGGGCAGGTAATTGTGTTCAAGCAGTTCTTCGTACACGCCGAATACGAGGTAACGCGCGCCGAGCTGATCGGCGACTACGTGGTAGGCAACACCGTGTATGTAAATAAGGTGGAAACCACGGTAAAGACGCCTTTAGCTGGCATCGGCTACCGGCAGCAGTTCGGCGACCGGGCCGCGGGTGATATTGCGGTGCTTTACAACTTCAACGACGGCCTCGAAGCGAATATCTACGGCCAGCCCGTTATCCGCTTCAGCTTCCTCTTCGACCTAGGCAAATAGCCCTAGGTGCCGCATACGAAAAAAGGCTGCTCCCAAACGGGGGCAGCCTTTTCGGTTTTTCAGACTCAACTAAGCAGCGGGTTAGACGACCCGTCCGCCGCGTATGAGACGCAGGATAATGGCAATGATGGCAATTACCAGCAGGATGTGGATGAGGTTACCCAATCCGAAGCTGTCGAAACCGATGAAGCCGAGTAGCCAGATAATAATCAGGACGACGGCAATGATATACAGGAGGTTGCCCATGGTTGGGGGAAGGTTTAGGTGAGAGGTGTGGAAGAGAACGAAATGTCGCCGCCCCGGTTACATCCTGTTTGATGTTTGGTCGGCGAGGCGTTCTGCAGGTTTTTACGCGGGGTTATGCAAAAGGATATAAGGACAAGCAAAAAATAATAAAAAATATAGGCATACATCTATGTATGTAATTGATTGCCTGAACAAAAACTTTCGTTGTTGTCTGCTGTTTAGGCGCATTAAACTGCCCTAGGGCGCTGCAATGCGGCTTGGGCAGCCCAATGGTTTAGGTTAGCTTTGCCCATTCGCCGCGGCAAGCGGCGCCTTCCATTACGCTCATCACCCCTACATCCCACCACATGCTGAACGTTGCCGTTATTGGCTCGGGCACCATGGGCAATGGCATTGCCCACGTATTTGCCCAGTATGGTTTCCCCGTTACCCTAATCGATATCAATCAGGCTGCCCTCGATAAGGCCATCCTAACGATTACCAAAAACCTCGACCGCCAGGTAAGCAAAGGCTCGCTGACGGAAGACGACAAAACCGCTACCCTAGGTCGGCTGCGGCCCAGCACCTCGCTGGCCGAGGGCGTACGCGAGGCTGGCTTGGTAGTAGAGGCCGCTACCGAAAACATAACCATCAAGCTGGATTTGTTTCGGCAGCTCGACGAGCTTACCCCGGCCGAATGCATTCTGGCCTCGAATACCAGCTCCATCAGCATCACCAAAATTGCCGCCGCTACCAAGCGTCCCGATAAGGTAATTGGCATGCACTTTATGAACCCGGTGCCGGTAATGAAACTGGTTGAGGTTATCCGCGGCTACGCCACCTCCGACGAGGTAACGCAGCAAATCATGGAGCTTTCGCGCCAGCTGCAGAAGGTGCCCACCGAGGTAAACGACTACCCCGGCTTTGTGGCCAACCGCATTCTGATGCCCATGATCAACGAGGCCATCTACTCGCTGTTTGAAGGTGTAGCCGGCGTAGAGGAAATCGACACCGTAATGAAGCTCGGCATGGCACACCCCATGGGCCCACTGCAACTCGCCGACTTTATTGGTTTGGATGTTTGCCTGGCTATTCTGCGCGTGCTGCACGAAGGCTTGGGCAACCCCAAGTATGCTCCTTGCCCCCTGCTCGTGAACATGGTAATGGCCGGGCGCCTAGGTGTGAAATCGGGCGAAGGCTTTTACACCTACACGCCGGGCTCCAAAGAGTTGGTAGTTGCTCCGCGCTTCGCGAAGTAGGCCACGCCCGAGGCTTGTTTGTTGGCGGACCAAGGCTGCGGCTTTGGTCCGCTTTTTTTAAGTAGTAGTAAAGCTAGGTCCTGGGGCACCTCGTAGGTAAGCCCAAATTGCCGACTCTTTATGCTTCGCAAACTTTCGCGCCGTGTTTTGGCTTATGTACGTATGCAACGCTACATGCTTGTGCTGCCCTTGCTGCTTGGCTTAGCCATTGGCGCAATGGGGCAAGCAAAATCTACTTCACAATCAGCAAAACGAATGGAACTTGCAACGTTTGGCGCCGGCTGCTTCTGGTGCGTCGAAGCTGTTTTTCAGGACCTGGATGGTGTTGAAAAAGTGGTATCGGGCTACGCCGGGGGCCGCATTGCCAACCCTACTTATAAAGAGGTGTGCTCAGGCCTCACGGGGCACGCCGAAGTAATTCAGCTTACCTTCGACCCCAGCAAAATCACGTATGACGAGCTGCTCGAAATCTTCTGGAAAACCCACGACCCGACGACCCTCAACCGCCAGGGCAACGACGTAGGTACGCAGTACCGCTCGGTGGTCTTTTACCACAACGATGAGCAGAAGCGCCTGGCCGAAGGATACAAAAAGAAGCTGAACGAAGCCAACGCGTTTGGCAAGCCCGTGGTAACCGAAATTCAGGCTGCGCCTACCTTCTATGCCGCCGAGAACTACCACCAGGATTACTACAACCAGAACATGCAGCAGCCTTACTGCCAGTTTGTGGTGAAACCCAAGGTGGACAAAGTTCGGCAGGTGTTCGGCGATAAGCTTAAGGCCGAAGCCAAACGCTAGCATCCGCAGCCCTACACAAAGCCTGGTCCAGTGCCAGGCTTTTTTGTGCCTTTACCTTAGCCCTGCTTTGTCCTAGGTGAACCTTCGCCCAAACCCTGCCCACAGCCTTCCGTAACACACGTGGCCGCATTGCACCCACACCGCTAGTCACCGCACCCTTTAATACTTACCGAGCATGGGCAAATGCGTGCTTATTATTCATGGCGGAGCTGTTAACACCGATCCGGCTACCATCCCGCCCGAAAAAGAAGAACAACTGAAGAAAGGCCTGAAAACAGCGCTGATGGCCGGCTATGAGATTCTGGAACGCGGCGGCCACGCGCTCGATGCCGTTGAGGCAGCCGTAAAAAGCATGGAGGACAACCGCCTCTTCAATGCGGGCCGGGGCGGCATGTTCAACATCAACGGCGAAGTTGAAACCGAAGCCGCTATAATGGATGGCGCCACCTTGCGCGGAGGCGCGGTTAGCGGACTTAAACTGGTGCGTAACCCGGTAAGCCTGGCCCGCACCGTGATGGAGAAGTGTAAGCACTCTTTCCTGACCGCCGAAGGCGCGCAGGAGTTTGCGTTGTCGCAGGGCTTAACGTTGCAAGACCCCAATTACTTCAAAACCGACGAGCAACGGCAAGAGTGGATGGAGATTTTGCAAGAAGCCGAGGTAGAACACGCAAACAAGCACGACACTGTAGGTGCCGTGGCACTGGACATGCACGGCAACTTAGCCTCGGCTACCTCCACCGGTGGCATCGAAGGCAAGCTGCGCGGCCGCGTAGGCGACAGTTGCATCTTCGGCGGCGGCGCTTACGCCAACAACGAAGTTTGCTCCGTGTCTTGCACCGGCGACGGCGAAATCATCATGCTGGCTAGCGTAGCGCACGAAGTGTACGCACTTCGCAAATACAAAAAAATGACCATCACCAAAGCTGCTCAGGCTGCCGTGGAGATGTACGCCGACAAGCTCGCCGGCGACCGGGGCATCATTGCCGTCGACCCCGAAGGCAACGTCGCCATTGAGTCGAACACCAATGTGTTCCGCTGCGCTTACCTCACTGACGACAAAGAACCGTTTATTGCCATTTGGAAGGAGGAACTGGAAGAACACTTCAAGTAGCCCCTTCCCTGTTTCCAACAAAAAAGCCCGACCACCTAGGCCGGGCTTTTTACTTAAGAGCAGCTGATACTACACCGCTACGTTGTGCTCGCGCAGCGCGTCGTTGAGCGAAGTCTTGAGGTCGGTGCTGGGCTTGCGCTGGCCAATAATGAGCGCGCAGGGCACGTGGAACTCGCCGGCCGGGAACTGCTTGGGCAACGAGCCGGGAATTACCACCGAGCGCGGCGGTACGTAGCCGCGGTATTCCTTGCCCTCGGGCGTGCTCACATCAATAATGCGGGTGCTGCCCGTGATGGTTACGCCTGCACCGATTACGGCCTCTTTGCCGATGTGGCAGCCTTCAACCAGGATGCAACGTGAACCGATGAAGGCACCGTCTTCGACAATAACTGGCGCAGCCTGCACCGGCTCGAGTACGCCACCTAGGCCTACCCCACCCGACAGGTGCACGTGCGAACCTACTTGCGCGCACGAGCCCACGGTAGCCCAGGTATCTACCATAGTACCTTCGCCCACGTAGGCACCGATGTTCACGTACGAGGGCATCATGATTACGCCGGGCGCCAAGAACGCACCGTACCGGGCCACGGCCGGGGGCACCACGCGCACTTGCTGCTGAGCGTAGTTGGTCTTGAGTTTCATCTTGTCGTGAAACTCGAAGATGCCCAACTCGGTGGTTTGCATTTGCTGCAGCGGGAAGTACAGAATAACGGCCTTTTTAACCCAGTCGTTTACCTGCCAGGTGCCGTCTTCCTTGGGTTCGGCCACGCGCAGCTGGCCGCGGTCGAGGTGTTCAATTACGGTACGAATGGCCTCTTGCGTGGTCGCATCTTGCAGTAGGCTGCGGTCGTTCCAAGCGGCTTCGATAAGAGAATGAGTGTCGGTCATGATGAGTCCAAAGGAGAGTTAAGCGGCCGCAGGTTTCATGCGGCCGCGCGAAAGTAGTAGGTTTGACCTTGTGCATCCCCCTTCGCGCCTTACTCCCGTCATTTTATTGGCTTCGGTGCTCAAGCCCGTCGACGATACGCGCATGTACGAGAAGTTCGGGCGCACCCTGGCCGAGGCGGGGTACGAGGTGCACATTGCCGGCCGCGCCAGCAAGCTAGGTACGCCGCCGCCCGAGGGCATTCAACTGCACCCGCTCTTCAGCGGCTACCGCCTTTCCCTGGGTAGGTTGGCAGCACAGTGGCGCTACTGGCAGCTTTTACGGCAGCTGCGCCCGGACTTGGTGGTGGTGCACGCGCCCGAGCTGCTGCCGGCTACGTTGCTCTGGCGTTGGCTCGGCGCTGGCCGTAGCTTCATATATGATGTGCGCGAAAACTACGCGCTCAACATCCGCACGCAGCACGTATATCGCGGGGGGCTGAAACGCCTCCTGGCCGCGGGCGTTGCGTTCATCGAAAAGGCCGCCGTTCGCCGCGCCGCCGCCGTGCTGCTAGCTGAGCGCAGCTACGCCGAGGAGCTCCAGTACTTGCCCCCGCAGCGCACCGTGGTGCTCGAAAACAAGTACGTAGCGCCGCCTGGCACTGATCAGTCAGCAGCAAAGGATTGGCCCGTGAGCTTACCACCGAGGGAGCAGCCGCTGCGGTTGTTATTCTCGGGTACACTTTCGGCCCTTACCGGCGTGTTCGAAGCCATTAGGTTTGCCGATCAACTCCGAGGGGCTTGGCCCAAGCTGCAGCTTACCGTAATGGGCTACTGCCAACAACCCCAGGAATTGTACCGGCTGCAGCAAATCGTGGCAGCCAATAGCAGTTGGCTTACCTTGGTTGGTGGTGCCGAGCCCGTAGCGCACACCGCTATTATAGCTGCCAATGGCCAGCACCACCTAGGGCTGCTACCCTATCAGCCGCACCCTAGCTCTTGGCGGTGCATACCTACCAAGCTTTACGAGTACATGGCAAACTGCCTACCCGTATTGATACCGCCCAACCAGTTGTGGCACGCTGAAATACATCGACATTCGGCGGGGCTTGTAGTACCTTTTGGCGAAGCGCTTACCGCCGCACAGCTCACTGAACTGGCAACCGAGCTGATCAGCGAAAAGTACTACCCAGCTGGGCCAGTGGCCGAGGCTATGTGGCAGACCGAAGCTCCGCGTTTGCTTGCCACCGTAGCTGCTGGCCTGCCGCCACCCCCAGCGGCAACTAGCCACCTAGGCGCTGCGTTGTAAGCGCAACACTAGTTGTTATCTTTGACGCCTTTTTTGCCTGTTTTTCCCGCCCCGACCTCATACCACACCCCCATCATCATGCCCCAACTCCGTAGCTCTGAAATTGCCGGTGTAGGCCACTACGTACCCTCCCGCGTAGTTACCAACGCCGACCTCGAACAAATGATGGAAACCACCGACGCGTGGATTCAGGAACGCACCGGAATCCAACAGCGCCGCTGGTTTAACGAAGGCGAAGACACCACCGCCAACATGGGCGCCAACGCCTCGCGCATGGCCCTGGAGCAAGCTGGCATCACAGCCGAAGACGTGCAGCTGATCGTGTTTGCTACCCTTTCGCCCGACTACGTTTTCCCGGGCTCGGGCGTGCTGCTGCAGCGCGAGTTGGGCATTAAGGAGAACATCCCGGCCATCGACGTGCGCAACCAGTGTTCGGGCTTCATCTACGCCTTGTCAGTTGCCGATCAGTTCATCAAAACCGGCATGTACGACACCGTGCTAGTAGTAGGCTCCGAAATCCACTCGTCGGGCCTCGACAAAAGCACCCGCGGCCGCGGTGTATCGGTAATTTTCGGCGATGGTGCCGGTGCCGCTGTGCTGCGCCCCAGCACCCGCGAGGGCCACGGTATCCTGAGCACGCACCTGCACGCGCAGGGCGAGTTTGCCGAGGAGCTGATTACCGTGGAGCCTGGCTCGAATAAGGATAACCGCGTGCAAGTGGTGCTCGACAAACCCGAAGCCATGTACCCCTACATGAACGGCAACACCGTGTTCAAGCACGCTGTAACGCGCTTCCCGGAGGTAATTATGGAAGCCTTAAATGCCAACGGCTACCAGCCTTCTGATATCGACCAGCTGATTCCGCACCAAGCCAACCTGCGCATTACGCAGTACGTGGGCCAGAAAATGGGCTTGGGCGAAGACAAGGTATTCAGCAACATTCAGCGTTATGGCAACACCACTGCCGCTTCGGTACCGCTGGCCCTGAGTGAAGCCCTGCAGGCCGGCCGCATCAAGCGCGGCGACCTGGTGTGCTTGGCCGCTTTCGGCTCGGGCTTTACGTGGGCTTCGGCGCTTATTAAGTGGTAAGGCTTAACAGTTGAAGGGCTAATTCAGCAGACTTGCAAGCGAGGCTGGCGCATTATGCCAGCCTCGCTTTTTTTTGGGACCTTTGCCCCGAGTTCCGCTGACTTACTCCAGAGCTCGTTATTCTCAATCCAGAATACCCAAAGCCTTGCCTAGCCACACCGAGGAAAACTACCTAAAGGCCATCTACAAGCTTTCTGAAGCTGAGCCCGGCGCCGAAGTAAGCACCAACCGCATTGCCGAGGTGCTGCACACTCGCCCGGCCTCGGTTACCGATATGCTGCGTCGCCTAGGTGATAAAGGCTTGCTGAGCTACCAACGCTACCGCGGGGTACTGCTTACGCCCGAAGGCAAACGGCTGGCCTTGCTTACCATTCGCAAGCACCGTTTGTGGGAAGTGTTTTTGGTGCAGAAGCTGGGCTTTGCCTGGGACGAGGTGCACGAAGTAGCCGAGGAAATGGAACACATCAGCTCGCCGCTGCTGGTGCGCCGCCTCGATCAGTTTCTGGGGTTTCCGCAAGTCGATCCGCACGGCGACCCTATTCCGCGCGAGGACGGCGAGATGCACCGCCCCCAACACCTGCTGCTGTCGGAGCTGCAGTCGGGGCAAAGTGGATTGCTCGTAGCTGTGAAGAATACCTCCCAGCCCTTTCTGCAGTACCTCAACAAAGTAGGCTTGGGCCTGGGATGCGAGGTTAAAGTACTGGATAAAATATCCTTCGACAACTCGTTAGAAATTAGCATTAACCAAGCACCAAAAATTCAAATATCAGCCGAGGTAAGCCGCAACCTTTACGTTACGGCTTAGCTTTTCTTCAGGTCCGATTATTCCTGCTTCCGCCGTGCTGCCACCTGCTCTTTCCGATACCATCGTTGCGCTTTCTACGCCGCCTGGCGCCGGTGCCATTGCCGTCATCCGCCTTTCCGGCCCAGCTGCCATCAGCATTACCGATGAAGTTTTTCGGGGCAAGAAGCTCACCGATCAACTGGGGCACACCTTGCATTACGGCACCATTCGGGATGCCGAGCGCCTGCTCGATGAGGTGGTAGTGAGCCTTTTCCGAGGGCCGCATTCTTACACCCGCGAAGATGTAATCGAAATCAGCACCCACGGCTCCGACTACATCGTGCGCGAGCTGCTGGCCTTGCTGGTGCGCCGCGGGGCCCGCCTGGCCGAGCCGGGCGAGTTTACCAAACGCGCCTTTCTGCACGGAGCCCTCGATCTTGCCCAGGCCGAAGCCGTTGCCGACCTGATTGCCGCCGACTCGGCGCTGCAGCACCGCGTGGCCATGAATCAGATGCGCGGCGGCTTTTCGCGCGAGCTAAAAGACTTGCGCCAGCGCCTGATTGACTTTGCCGCTTTGCTGGAGCTGGAACTCGACTTCGGCGAAGAAGACGTGGAGTTTGCCGACCGCACCGGTTTGCAGCGCCTGCTAACGGAGGTGCAAACGTTGGTGCAGAAGCTGCTGCGCTCGTTTGAGTTGGGCAACGTCATCAAGAACGGCGTAACCACGGTAATTGCCGGCCGGCCGAACGCCGGCAAAAGTACCCTGCTCAACGCGCTGCTCAACGAGGAGCGCGCCATCGTATCGGCCATTCCGGGCACCACGCGCGACTTCATCGAGGATGAAGTAAGCCTTGAGGGCATCAAAATCCGGTTTGTGGATACCGCCGGTCTTCGCGAAACCACCGACACCGTTGAGGCCATTGGTGTGGAGCGCACCCGCCAACGCGTGCAGCAAGCCGCCGTGGTGCTGTACCTGTTCGATCTGGCAACTGCCACGCCGGCCGAGGTGGCTGCCGATATAGCCGCACTGCCGCTTCCCGCTGGTGCCCACCTGCTGCTCGTTGGTAACAAGCTCGACGAAGCACCCGCCGCCCCCGTGGCTGCCATGCAGGCGACTTACCCCGAGATGCTGCTCTTGTCGGCTGCCAGCCACGATGGCCTCGAGGCGCTCCGCCAACGCCTGTTGGCCACTGTGCGCCGCGAAGGCCTCGATGCCGGTGCCGCTACCATTGTAACCAACTTGCGCCATGCTCGCTCGCTCGAGGTTGCGCTTGAGGCCCTAGGTGCTGTGCAGTACGGCTTGCAGCACGGGCTGGGCACCGAGCTCGTTGCCTCCGACCTGCGCCGTGCCTTGGCAGCCCTGGGCGAAATCACCGGCGACATCAGCACCGACGACCTGCTGGGCAGCATCTTCACCCGCTTTTGCATCGGCAAATAAGCAGCGGCCCTAGGTGCGTTAGCGGTGCTGCTCGTACAACAGCGCAGGCGCTGCTACGCGCAAAGCGGCCAACTCGTCAGGGGTAAGTGGGGCCATGCTGCTGGTGGCCAAAGCTTCGCGCAAATGTGCCTCCGTACGAATGCCAATTACCGCCGAAGTTACCGCTTGCTGCTGCAGCACAAAGCGTGCAGCTACACCAGCCGCACTTCGGCCAGGGCTGGCTACTGCCTTAACTGCCGCTGCCACTTTGGCTACTTGTCCGGCCGAATGCCCTAGGTACGATTTGGATTCTTTGCCAAGCAACAAGCCTTGGGCAAGGCTACCCCTAGCCAACACACTTATCTGGTTGTGCTCCAAGAGCTGCAGGCACGTTTCCTCGGGACGGCGGTCGAGCAGGCTGTACTGCATCATTACGCTGACGGCCTTGGAGCGCTCGGCATAAGCGCGAATAACATTGGGCCTGATGGACGAAATGCCGTAGCAGCGGATTTTGCCTTGCTGTTGCAACAAGTCGAAAGCTTCAATTACCTCGTCAATGGGGTCGTCGAGGGTGCCGCCGTGTAGTTGATACAGGTCGATGTAGTCGGTTTGCAAGCGGCGGAGGCTTTGCTCAACGGCTTCCAGAATGTACGCCTTGCGCGGGTTCCAGTCCCAGCCGCTGCCATCGGGCCGCCACTGGTTGCCCACTTTGGTGGCTATGATTACTTGTTGGCGCACTTCCCGCAAGGCAGCTCCAACAGCGGTTTCGTTTTGGCCTTTGTCATACAAATCGGCCGTATCAAAGTAATTGATGCCCTGATCGAAGGCGAAGCGCAGCAACCGTGAGGTGTGCGCCTGCTCCAAGCCAAGCGACATGCACCCAAACCCAATTTCGCTTGCCTGCAGCTCGGATTTGCCTAGGTGGTTGTACTTCATAAACGTACGGGGGTTGGATAGTGCAACAAGCAATTGTACCGGCTCATACGCTGTTGCGCAGCTGAGGGCCATATATGCCGCGAAGGGGGCGGTTGAGGTCCGCTGGCGGTGTTCAGCAACGCACCATTGTGGCTTAAATAATTTTAATCCGGCAGCCAATTCGCGCTAGGTTCTGCTTGGCTTTCAATAGGAAACAACCCGGCAGCTTTATTTGTACTACACGTGGCCGCGTGCAATTACATCTTTGGGTTGTACGACAACAGCCTAATTGCGTACTTCGCCTTTGTACGCACCCACTCCTGTCCACTAATCTGTTTGTAATGGCAGAAACTGCTGAAATCATCCTCGACGGCCAAACCTATCAGCTGCCGGTCGTGGAAGGCTCCGAGAACGAAAAAGCAATCGACATCAACAAGCTCCGCGACCAATCGGGCTACGTCACGCTGGACTCGGGCTATAAGAACACCGGCGCTACCAAAAGTGCCATCACTTTCCTCGACGGCGAAGAAGGCATTCTGCGCTACCGCGGCTACCCCATCGAGCAGTTGGCCGAGCAGTCTACGTTCATGGAAGTGGCCTACCTGCTGATCTACGGCAAACTGCCGAGCGCGCAGGAACTCAACGACTTCAACAGCCAAATCATGCGCCACACCCTCGTTCATGAGGACGTGCGCAAGATTTTCGACGGTTTCCCCTCGGGTGCACACCCCATGGGCGTGCTGTCGTCGCTGGTTTCGGCACTTACGGCGTTCTACCCCGAGTCGCTCGACCCGAACCAGAGCCAAGATGAAGTAAACCTGAACATCAAGCGTCTGATTGCTAAAATCTCGACGCTGGCAGCGTGGTCGTATAAAAATTCGGTAGGCCACCCGGTAAACTACCCCAAGAACAAGCTCGACTACGTGTCGAACTTCCTGCACATGATGTTCGCTTTCCCGACGGAAGACTACGAAGTCAACCCGGTGGTAACCAGCGCCCTCAATAAGCTACTGATCCTGCACGCCGACCACGAGCAAAACTGCTCGACCTCGACGGTGCGCATGGTGGGCTCGGCCAACGCTTCGCTGTACTCGTCGGTTTCAGCTGGTATCTGCGCCCTGTGGGGCCCGCTGCACGGCGGTGCCAACCAAGAGGTTATCGAAATGCTGGAAGAAATCCAAAAGGACGGCGGCAACACCCAGAAATGGGTCGACAAAGCCAAAGACCCGAACGATTCGTTCCGCCTGATGGGCTTCGGTCACCGCGTGTACAAAAACTTCGATCCGCGCGCTACCATCATCAAGAAGGCTGCCGACGAAGTTCTGACCGCCCTAGGTCTGGAAGACAGCCCCCTGCTGAAGATTGCCAAGGAGTTGGAGCAGGCCGCCCTAACCGATGAGTACTTCATCAAGCGCAAGCTCTACCCGAACGTAGACTTCTACTCGGGCATCATCTACAAAGCCATCGGCATTCCGACGGAAATGTTCACGGTGATGTTTGCCATGGGCCGCCTCCCCGGCTGGATTGCCCAGTGGAAAGAAATGCGCGAAAACAAAGAGCCGATCGGCCGTCCGCGTCAGATTTACGTGGGTGAGAAAGAGCGTAACTACGTGCCGCTGACCGAGCGCGCCTAGCTACCACCTACTCTCTACAAACAGAAACGCCAGCCCGAAAAGGCTGGCGTTTTTGCGTTTGGGCCGGTGGGTACTAGCGGCTCGACGACGAGTTATCCATTGCTGTCATGTTCGCCTTGGACTGGCGGTAGGCAACCATTTGACGCGGCCACAGAATGGAAGCCATGTCCCACTCGTAACGATCTTGCAGCTCGGCCAAAGCAATGTCGAGCTGGGCGGGGTCGGCGGCAAATTTCTCTTTAAGGCTTTGCGTTGCCGAAAGCATATCGAGGTTGAGGCGACGCACCTTTACAAACTGGGCTTCGTTCAGCGGCACTTTCTCGGCCAATTGGCGCGTGAGCTTGGTTGCACGGCCATTCAGCGAGGCATCATCAGCGGCTGTAGCAACTTGGGCAAAGCAAAGCGGCAGAGCGAAAGCGAGTAGGTAGAACAGCTTTTTCATAACGGTGGAGTTGAACTGGGTTTGTGAAGTCTGAAAGAAATTCGGAAGGTGGCTCCGCCTGTGAGCGTGGCGGAGCCCTCCTGCCTAGTTTATTGTTGGCTGATTGAACCTAGGGCGGTCATATTCTCCTGGCTTTTTTGCATGGCCGTGAGCTGCGCTGGGCGTAGCATAAGGGCTAGCTCCATGTTGTAGCTCACCTGGGCTTCGGCCATGCGCGCATCCCGGATTTCCGGATCGGCAGCAAAGCGTTCTTTCAGGTCGTCCATGGTAGAGAGCATGCGCAGGTTCAATTGCTTCAGCTTTACATACTGGCCTTCGTCGAGGCGAATTTTCCCAGCCATGGCCCGCGTAAGCGCCGTAGCGCGCGAATTCAGGCCATTGGGGGTTTCGTTCTCCGGATCAGAAGCCCGTACGGCCAACTGAATTCCGAATGCCAGACCCGCGAGTAGAAGAAGCTTTTTCATGTGGAGTTGGTGAAGGAGGGTTGGTGACTGTTTAAAGAGAAGTGTGCGTAGCGTAAATGCATGTACTAGGAGTTGATTTGAAAATTCGAAGGTGAAAGACTGCCTAAACGGATGGGGTTCGGCATGGCCCAAATGTAGAGATTAATTTAAAATAAAAAAGAAAAATTATAACTATTCTCCCGTAAACCTTGCACATAACCAGCACATTTATCTCGTTCTTAGATGATTATGCCTGCTAGGTGCAACGTTCACTCAAAAACCCAATAGCAACTATTCAAGAACGAAAAAGCCAGCCCCTCACAGGGCTGGCTTTAGCACTTAAACCAGGATATAGATGAATTTTGCTACAGAATACTCAACTCTATGCGCCGGTTCTGTTGCCGATTTTCGTCGGAGGTATTTGGAGCTAATGGCTTGGTTTCGCCGAAACCCTTGAAACGGAGGCGTTCGGCCTTCACACCGTGCTCAACGAGGTAGCTGTACACCGATTTTGCCCGGTTTTTCGACAGTACTAAGTTGTCCGAATCGGTACCAACGTCATCGGTATGGCCCGATATTTCTACCTGAATATCCGGGTATTGCGCCATGAATTTGATGAGGCGATTGAGCTCGGTTTTCGAGTTGGGCTTTAAGGCGTACTGCTTGGTATCGAAGAACAGGTTATTGAGCACGATGCTTCGGCCAGCCTTCACGGGCTCCAGGTAAATATCCAGCGTTAAGGGGTCAAAACTGCGCTTGTCGGAGTAGTCAAAGTTGAGGCTCTTCATCAGGTACTTGTCGGCCACGGCGTACATACCGTATTGGTGGCCTTCGTTTAGCACCACGGTATAGTCGCCTTCAACCGGGTCGCTGGTAACCGACTGCGTCAGCTCGTCGGTACGCAGGTCGTAGAGCTGTACATCAGCTTGCAGGGGCTTCTTGGTTATGGCATCGAATACGCGCCCCTGGGCGTAGGTGCTTTGCTCCTGCGAGCGAATTTGCTTGGGTACCTCGAAGCCAAATAGCTCTACCGGCCGGTCGCGCTCGGCTACAGCGGCCTCGGCCGGGCGGGTGCGCGAGCAGAACCCCCGGCGGTTATCCGACGAAATAAAAAGCGAGGCTTCGTTTTCGTAGGTATTGAGCGGGTACCCCAGGTTTTGCGGCACCGACCATTTACCGCCAGTAAGGCTGCTCTTGTAAATGTCTAGTCCGCCCATGCCCACCAGCCCATCGGTAACGTAGTAGAGCGTGGTACCGCTGGCGTGGATGAACGGAGCCATGTCCTTGCCAGGCGTATTCACCGGAGCCCCTAGGTTGCGGGCCAGGCTCCAAGTGCCGTCTTCCTGCAAGGTGGTAACGTAAATATCCTCTTTGCCTTGGCCACCTCGGCGGTCGGAAGTAAAATACAGCGTGCGTCCATCGGCCGATAAAGTGGGCTGCGAGTCCCAATTAGTCGAGTTGACGTTGCGCCCTAGGTTACGTGGCTTGCTCCAGGCGTTGCCCGTACGGCGGGAGATGTACAAGTCGCAATTGCCTACGGCGCCGGGCCGGTCGCAGGAGGCAAAAACCAGCGTTTTGCCGTCGCCCGAAATGGTGCCAGCCCCCTCGTTGAACTGCGAGTTGATGGCGGCCGAGATAAGCGCCGGGTCGCCGAAGGAGCCGTCTTTCTCCAGCCGGCTTACTACAATGTCTTCGTCGGAGTCGGCGGTTTTGCGAGCCGTGAAAACCAGAAAGCGGTTATCGGCAGTGACAGCAGGAAAATACTGAAACCGGAAAGTATTCAGCGGAGCACCCAAGCGTTCGGGTACCTGCCCCACAGGGTTTGCTATGGAGTTGATGGCAAAATCGCAATTCTTCAGCTGAAACTGAGCCCGAGTAATGTAACGCTGCCCTTTAGGAGCTGCCTTCAAGTATTTCTCGTACGCCGACTTTGCCACTTGGTACTCCCCTAGGCCAAGGGCCAGCTCGCCTAGATTGAAGTAATCATTCATGCGAGCGGGTGCAAACGCCGCTTTTTCAACACCTTCGCGATAAGCCTCGTAGGCCGGCCGGGTTTCGCCCATGGCCTTATAAAGCTGCCCTTTCAGCAGGAACGCTTCCGCCATCGACGGAAACTTTTGGTTAAGCGTGGTGAGCGTTTCGAGTGCCTTTGCAAAATCGCGTTCCTTGGCTTGTTGCTGCGCTTTCTCCCACAGGTTACGGGCTTTGGTATTAGCAATGGGTACTTGAGCTTGCGCGGCGGCGTGCTGCACGGGCAACAGGCTACCGGCAGCTACAACCACGAGGGGCAGCAGCAAACGGCGCATGGGCAAGTTGGCTAGGGAATATCCAGGTATTTATGCGTTTGCAACGACACCTGCCATTGCGGGTGTTGCTTCACATAGTCGATGATGAGCGGAGTTACGGCAGCTGCTTTGCTCCACTCGGGCTGCAAAAACAATCGGCACTGCGGCCCCACTAGGGCGGCATGCTGCTCGGCCCAAGCAAAGTCGCTTTTGTTGAAGACCACCACCTTCAACTCGTGGGCATGCAGGAGCACTTCTGGCAACGGAGCCTTAAACTTCTTCGGCGACACGCATATCCAGTCCCACTCACCCGATAGTGGGTGGGCGCCGGAGGTCTCGATCCAGTTTTGGCAACCGGCTGCGTGCAAGGCCTGCGTAAGCGGGCCTAGGTCGTACATCAGCGGCTCACCGCCTGTAATTACCACGTTACGTCCGGGGTGTTGCCGTACCTCGGCTATAAGGCTTTCGATGGTAAGCCGCGGGTGTGCATCAGCATCCCACGATTCCTTAACGTCGCACCAATGGCAGCCCACGTCGCAACCACCCAGGCGAATGAAGTAGGCTGCCCGACCGGCGTTGGCGCCTTCGCCCTGGATGGTATAGAACTGCTCCATTACGGGCAATGCTGGCAAGGCAGAGGCCGTTGGGGCAGATGACAAGACGGTAAGCTGCGGGTAAGTCAAAACAGTACAGTAAGCGCAAGAAGAAATACGTTGGGCCGCTGAGTAAACGGAAATCATCCTTGGCGGGATTTTCTCGCTTCCTAGCGGCCCAACATTAAAATTAAAACAACCCAACGGCTTTGGCAATTCCCAAAGCCAAGCTCAAAGCTATTTTGGGTAAATCTCTCCTTTTGCCGCCCGCAGGGTATTAAGCAGCAGCATGGCAATTGTCATGGGCCCAACGCCGCCGGGCACCGGAGTAATATAACTCGTTAAAGGTGCTACTGAGGCAAAATCAACGTCGCCGCGCAACGCCCAGCCGCTCTTCTTGGAGGCATCTTCCACCCGGGTAGTACCTACATCGATAACCACTGCGCCTGGCTTCACCATATCGGCCGTTACAAAGCCCGGCCGACCTAGGGCCGCCACCAAGATGTCGGCTGTACGGGTGATGCTAGGCAAATCCTGGGTGCGGGAATGGCATAAAGTAACAGTGCAGTTACCAGGCTCTAAGTTTTTAGCCAGCAAAATACTAACTGGCGTACCAACGATGTTCGAACGACCAATTACCACACAGTGCTTGCCATCGGTGGTAAGCTCGTAGCGCCGCAACAACTCCACAATACCCGATGGGGTAGCCGGCAGCAACGATGGCAGGCCAGCTACCATTCGCCCGATGTTCATGGGGTGAAAACCATCAACGTCCTTCTCCGGCCGAATAGCCTCAATAACCTTGTTGGTGTCGATGTGCCTAGGCAACGGCAGTTGCACAATGAAGCCATCAATTTCCGGATCGTTGTTTAAGTCGTCAACCTGCTGCAAAAGCTGCGCCTCGCTGATGTCGTCTTCAAAGCGCAACAAGGTGGAGCTGAAGCCCACCGCCTCACAAGCCAGTACCTTATTACGAACGTAGGTTTCGGAGCCGCCGTCGTGGCCAACGAGCACAGCCGCTAAGTGCGGCACCTTTTGGCCGGCAGCTTTTAGCTGCTCGACTTCGGTGGCAATTTCGCGCTTGATGTTCTCGGCGGTCTGCTTGCCGTCGATAAGGCGGTAGGTAGTGGCGTCGGGAGCAGTGGTCATAGCTTATTCCTGTTCGGAGGAGTTTGGATTGGGAGTTTCGTTGTTTCGGGCAATGGCCGCGCGACCGGCTATGAGGATGGCTTTTTCCATCACGGGCCAGTCGTCGCGCCAGCGAAAGCGCAGTTCCTGACCGCGGCGGATCTTCTCGAGTTGAGCTTCGCTCGTGCAATTCTTGGTTAGCGCATCATTCATATCATTGGGGTTATCACACAGCGCTTTTGCAAGAATTGCATGAAGTGAAAAAAGTGAATGGTAAAAAAAACGCGGCCCACTTGGAGCCGCGTTTTCGCATTAGTCGATTTTTAGCACTGCCAGGAAGGCTTCTTGCGGAATTTCCACGGAGCCCACTTGGCGCATCCGTTTCTTACCTTCTTTCTGTTTCTCCAACAGTTTGCGCTTACGCGAGATGTCGCCGCCGTAGCATTTGGCAATTACGTTTTTGCGCAAGGCCTTCACGGTTTCGCGGGCTACGATCTTTTGGCCAATGGCAGCCTGAATGGCAATTTCGAACATCTGGCGGGGCAGCAGCTCTTTGAGCTTTTCGCAGAGGCGCTTACCCCAGTCGTAGCTCTTGGAGCGGTGTACGATGGCCGACAGGGCGTCTACCTTCTCGCCATTTAGCATCACGTCCAGCTTCACCATGTCCGACTGACGGAAACCAATCAGTTCATAGTCGAGGGAAGCGTAACCGCGCGAAATAGTCTTCAGCTTGTCGAAGAAGTCGAACACGATTTCCGACAGCGGCAGCTCAAACGACAGCTCCACCCGCTCCGACGTCAGGTACGACTGGCCTTTGATGATGCCACGCTTTTCCATGCACAGCGTAATGATGGGTCCCACAAACTCGGCCGCCGTGATGATCTGCGCCTTGATGTAGGGTTCCTCGATGTGCTTGATCAGGTTGGGCTCGGGCATTTCACTCGGGGCCGATACCATTTTGAGCTCGTCGCGGTTGCTGATGACCTTGAACTGCACCGAAGGCACAGTGGTAATCACCGTCATGTTGAACTCGCGCTCCAGGCGCTCCTGCACAATTTCCATGTGCAGCATACCTAGGAAACCGCAACGGAAGCCGAAGCCCAGAGCAGCTGAGGTTTCGGGCTCCCACACCAGCGAGGCGTCGTTGAGCTGCAGCTTTTCCATGCAGGAGCGCAGCTCTTCATATTCGGTGGTATCCACGGGGTAAATGCCGGCGAATACCATGGGCTTTACGTCCTCGAAGCCTACAATGGCCTCTTGCGTAGGGCGCGCCACGTGAGTAATGGTGTCGCCAACTTTTACTTCGCGAGCTTCCTTGATGCCCGAAATCAGGTAGCCTACGTTGCCGGCTGACATTTCGCCGCGGGGCTCCTGGTTCAGCTTCAATACCCCAATTTCATCGGCGCCGTATTCCTTGCCAGTAGCCAGGAAACGCAGCTTGTCGCCTTTGCGCATGGTGCCGTTCTTGATGCGAAACAGTACTTCGATGCCGCGGTACGAGTTAAAAACCGAGTCGAAAATAAGGGCCTGTAGCGGAGCCTCCGGGTCGCCCGAGGGCGGCGGAATACGCTCCACGATGGCGTTCAGTATTTCTTCGATACCGATACCGGCTTTACCCGAGGCGTGGATAATGTCCTCGTGTTTGCAGCCGATCAGGTCAACGATTTCGTCCGAAACCTCTTCCGGCATGGCGTGCGGCAGGTCGATCTTGTTCAGAACCGGAATAATCTCCAGATCGGCGCCGATGGCTAGGTACAGGTTCGAAATAGTCTGGGCTTCGATGCCTTGCGAGGCGTCAACGATCAGCAGGGCGCCTTCGCAGGCGGCGATGGAGCGCGACACTTCGTAACTGAAGTCGACGTGACCGGGGGTATCAATCAGGTTGAGCGTGTACATCTCCCCTTTGTAGGGAAATTGCATTTGGATAGCGTGGCTCTTGATGGTGATACCCCGCTCCCGCTCCAAATCCATGTTGTCGAGCAGCTGCGCCTGCATCTCGCGCTGACTCACCGTGCTGGTAAATTCCAGCAGGCGGTCGGCCAGCGTGCTTTTGCCGTGGTCGATGTGGGCGATGATGCAGAAGTTGCGAATGTTCTTCACTCGGCTTGAAATAAGGCTTTATGCAGCCACGAAGGTAGCGTTTTGGGGCCGCAATTGCTACGGAACGCCCCAACAAGGCCTTTGGCTGCGTTTTGGCAACCGTGCCTTGCCGGCCAGAGTTCCACAAAATTACGTTGGCAGAATATTCCTCAGCTGGATTCATAAGCCGGGAATGCAGCCCGCTGGGTAGACCGGGAAGTAGAACGCATTCGCCAAAAAAAATACTACTAGGCAACCTTCGCAGCGGCCGGCGCACTCTTGCCTGAAATATCCCCTTAGCCCATGCTCCGCAGCACACTTTTGATTTTTACGGCCCTAGGTGTTGGGTTGCCCTTGCAGGCCCAGCAGCTCAAAGGGCGGGTAGTGGTCACCCACTCGGCAAATGCAGTGGCCTTTGCTACCGTAGGCGTGAAAGGCAAACCCGTAGGCACCACCACCGACGCCGCCGGCAACTTTGTGCTCAACACGTCAGCTAGCATTACAGGCGCCGATTCGGTTATCATCTCCTGCATTGGCTACCGCTCGTGCCGCACTACCATAGCGGCTTTGGGCAGTCAGCCCCAGGCCTGGGCGTTGCAACCAGTTACCCAGCCCTTGCAGGAGGTGAAGGTGAAGCACGGGCGCGTACGCCCAGCTACCCTAGGTGGGAAAATGCAAAGCGGCACCGCGCACTGGAGCACCGCCACCCGCGACCTTGCCGCCGTAGGCGACGATGAGCGCGGCTGGGAAGTAGCCACCATCCTGCCCGTTCGGCGCAACGGCTACATCGATGGCTTCCACTTTTACCTCGAGCAAAATGAGTTTAAGCTGGTGCGCCTGCGGTTTATGCTCTACGAAGTGGCAAACGGCAAACCTACCAAGCCTCTACTGACGCAGGACATTCAGTTTACCGTTCCGAGCGAGCAAACCGGCTGGGCGAGCGTCGATTTGCGCCAGTACAACCTGCAGCTGCACAAAGGGCAAACCGTAGCGGCGGGCATTCAGTGGCTGCAGGGCGAAAAGCTGCACCCCGAGAGCAGCAAGTTTGGCGGACCCGGGGCCTTTCCGTCGGCGACGCACCGGGCCGTAGTGCGCGATAAAAGCGAGGCGGAGTGGCGCGCCTTTCCCATCAACGCCAGCATGTACCTGGCTGTGCAGGAATACGATTAGGCCCCGCTGCACAAACCCACAACAATATTTATCAACGCCAACCCAAGCGGCAGCACAGGGCAATAACTTTGTCCTAGGTCGGGAAGCCAGACGGGTGCGCACGGGGTGCACTTGGCCTGCAGGCTTCTGTTTTGCAGGCTGATGATTCGACGGCTACTCGCCACACTTTCCCTAAGTGGTTTATCGGTAATGGCCCATGGGCAGCACCAGCCCCTGGAAGGCCAAGTGCTAAATGCACGTACCGGCCAGCCCGTGCCCTTTGCCACCCTGGGCGTGCCGCGCCGCGGGCTGGGCACCGTGGCCGACGAAAACGGCCGCTACCTCCTGCGCCTGCCCGATAACTTCGCCGACACGGTGGTGGTAACGAGCATTGGATTTTCGCGCGCCCTGCTACTGCCCGCTCACCTAGCCGCCGGGCAACGCGTGGTGCGGCTCGCACCCCAGGAGCAAACCCTGGAAAACGTGGTAGTAGCCCACCGCCGCGTTAAACCGGCTACCCTAGGTAGAAAAACCGCCAAGGGCGACCTGCGCTGGGTGGCCGGCTCGAGCGGCAAGAACACCGTCGACGACGAATGGGGCTGGGAGCTTGGCGCCGTACTGCACCCCGCCAAGCCGGCCGTGCTGGAGGCGTTCCATGTGTACTTGCACGACAACAACTACGAGCTGTTGCGCTTCCGGCTGAACTTGTACGCCTACGGGCAAGGCAAGCCCGGTAAAACATTGTTGCAACAAGATGTGCAGCTGAAGGCGTGGCCTAAGCAGAAGGGTTGGCTCACGGTTGATCTGCGCTCCTATAATATAAACCTGGAAGCGCAACCTGTAGCGGCTACCATTCAGTGGCTGCAAAGCGAAACAGCCGAGCCGCAGAAGAAATATTTTTCGGTGCCGGTAAAGCGCCAGCCCAAGCAGGTGATGCTGGAGCGCGAAAACAGCGAAGCTGCCTGGACGATTCATGCCATGCAACCCAGCCTGTACTTTGAGCTGCTCACGGAATAACTGACGACGCGAAGCGGGCTAGTTTGCGGAACAAGCGCATTCGTCCCCTACATGAAGGGACAGCCTGCGTGCAACCCGTCGAGCTTGTTGCTGACTCCTTACAGCGTAACCCAATTGCTACCCTGCCTATGATTATTGCTTGGCTTAAGCACAGCAGTCTGCTTTACGCCCTGCTGTCCTGCGTGCACGTCTCGCCCCAGCAGCCCCAGCCGCACGTACTCGATGCCCGAATCGGCGAGGCGGTACCTTTTGCTTCCGTAGGAGTTAAGCTTAAGCCCGTGGGCACGGTAGCCGATGCCGAGGGCCAGTTCAGTCTCAAAGCACTTGCCGCCGCTTTGCCATCTGATACGGTAGTGGTGACGTGCGTAGGTTACGCGCCGCGCAAGCTCCTGCTGAGCCAGTTGCTGCAAGAAGCAACGGTGCACCTCACGCCGCTCACGCAGGAGCTCAGCACGGTAACCATTCGCGCGACTGGCTGGAAGCGCCGACGCGTAGGTCACGACGGTTCGTTCAGCCTTACGCACTACAACTTTCACCTCAACAACGATACCGAGCCGGCCCGCAAGCTGGGCCGCGAAGTGGGTGCGGTACTACGCATTCGGCCGCAGAGCGAGATTGAAGACGTACACTTTTACATCGGGCAAAATACCTTCAGGGGCGTGCGCCTGCGCCTGAACGTGCGGGCCTTGGATACCAACGAAAACCCCACCACTTCCTTGCTCACGCAGGATGTGCACTACGTGTTACCCGACGACGCCAAAGGCTGGCAGCACCTCGACCTGCGCCCCTACCACATTGCCACCGGCAACCACAACCGGGTAGCCGTGACGCTGGAATGGCTGGAAGGCATGCCCGACCCGCAACGCTCCTGGCAAACCCTGCTGATGCCCGCTCCCCTAGGCCCCATGCACCGCATGGTGTACCGCGACAAATCGGCTGACGAATGGCACAGCCTGCGGGCTAGCCTAAGTTTGTACGTAACGGCCGCAAGCCCCACGGAGTAACTGAGGATTAACCGGTTGAAGTCAGGGTTTAGTAAGCACCTCGCAACACTGCTCCTGCGCTCTGCACCCCCAGCTTAGTAAGCGCTGCCCCTAAACTTTATCTGCTTAAGCAAGTCTGTGCCAGGGGCTGAAACCTTTCGATTATCCGTTTCGCTTACGAACCAAGAACGGTTGACTAACACTTGTAAGCCCTGGCGCCTACCCCGCCGGGGCTTTTTCGTACTTTAGCCACTCCAAAATCCCACTCGCTCAGGACTACCTTATGCAAGCTGCTCCCGTAGCTCCCTACAAACCCCAGAACCACGTTCGCATCGTAACGGCGGCGGCGCTGTTCGATGGCCACGACGCGGCCATCAACATCATGCGCCGTATTATCCAAGCCTCAGGCGCTGAAGTAATTCACCTAGGGCACAACCGCTCGGTGCAGGAAATCGTGGATTGCGCCATTCAGGAAGACGCGCAGGCCATTGCTATTACCTCGTACCAGGGCGGCCACAACGAGTTCTTCAAGTATATGCACGACCTGCTCAAGGAGCGGGGCGCCGGCCATATCAAAATCTTCGGCGGCGGCGGCGGGGTAATTCTGCCTTCGGAAATCGAAGAGTTGCACGGCTACGGCATTACGCGCATCTACTCGCCCGACGACGGCCGCGCCATGGGCCTGCAGGGCATGATCAACGACCTGCTCGAAAAGGCCGACTTCCCGACGGGCAAAAACCTGAACGGAGAAGCCAAGCATGTAAAGGAAAAAGACGCCCTGAGCCTAGGTCGACTCATCTCGGCTGCCGAGAACTTCCCCGAAGAGTACGAGAAGGTAAAGCAGCAGTTGGTGGCCGATTTCCAGGCGGGCGAAGGCCAGGCCGAACAATCGACCCAAACCAAGAAGGCGCCTATCCTCGGCATCACCGGCACCGGCGGTGCGGGCAAGTCGTCGTTGGTGGATGAGCTGGTGCGCCGCTTCCTGCTCGACTTCCCCGACAAGACCATTGCCATCATCTCGGTTGACCCTTCGAAGCGCAAAACCGGCGGTGCCCTCCTTGGCGACCGTATCCGGATGAACGCCATCAACAACCCGCGCGTGTACATGCGCAGCCTTGCTACCCGCCAGAGCAACCTGGCCCTGAGCAAGTATGTGCAGGATGCCGTGGATGTGGTGCGCGCCGCCGACTTCGACCTGATCATTCTGGAAACCTCGGGCATTGGCCAGTCCGACACCGAAATCATCGAGCACTCCGATGCCAGTCTCTACGTGATGACGCCCGAGTACGGCGCCGCCACGCAGCTGGAGAAAATCGACATGCTCGACTTCGCCGACGTCATCGCGCTGAACAAGTTCGACAAGCGCGGCGCCCAGGACGCCCTGCGCGACGTGCGCAAGCAGTACCAGCGCAACCACCAGCTCTGGGACAAGCCCCTCGACGAGCTGCCCGTGTACGGCACCATTGCCTCGCAGTTCAACGACCCGGGCATGAACCGCCTGTACCGCGCGGTGCTGGCTACCATCGAGCAGAAAACCGGGGCCACGTTCAGCTCGCAGCTCGAAACTTCGGAGGCTGCCAGCGAGAAGGTGTATATCATTCCGCCCCACCGCACGCGTTACCTCTCCGAAATCACCGAAACGATTCGTCAGTATGACCAGTGGGTCGATAAACAAGCCGAAACCGCTCAGCAACTCTACGGAATCCAGCGAAGCATCGAAGCCGTTCGAAGCCTCGGCGGCGGAGGAGCAACCGCTAACGGAGCCGGGGGGAGCAGCAGCCACGGACCCCAACCAGCCGAACTCGCAACCGGCCTGGAGAAAGCCTTCGAGGAAATCAAGCTCCGGCTGGACGGGCAAAACTGGCGACTCCTGGAGACCTGGCCGCAAAAAGTAGCCGCTTACAAAGCCCCGAAGTTCATCTTTAAGGTGCGCGACAAGGAAATTCGCATCAAGACGCACTCCGAAACCCTCTCGCACCTGCAAGTGCCCAAGGTGGCCACCCCGCGCTACGAAGCCTGGGGCGACCTGCTGAAGTGGATGCTGCAGGAAAACGTGCCCGGCGAGTTCCCCTACACCGCCGGCGTGTTCCCCTTCAAGCGCGAGGGCGAAGACCCCACGCGCATGTTTGCCGGCGAAGGTGGCCCCGAGCGCACCAACCGCCGCTTCCACTACGTGTCGGCTGGCCTGCCCGCCAAGCGCCTGAGCACGGCGTTTGACTCGGTGACGCTCTACGGCGAAGACCCTGACCTGCGCCCCGATATCTACGGCAAGATCGGCAACTCGGGCGTAAGCATCTGCTGCCTCGACGACGCCAAGAAGCTGTACTCCGGCTTCAACCTGGCCGACCCGGTTACCTCGGTGTCGATGACCATCAACGGCCCCGCGGCTACGCTGGCTGCTTTCTTCATGAACGCGGCCATCGACCAGCAGTGCGAGCTGTACATTAAGCAGAATGGCTTGGAGGCTGAGGTCGACGCCAAAATCAACCAGATCTACGAGGGCCTAGGTCAGGAGCGCCCGCGCTACCAAGGGCAGCTGCCCGAGGGCAACGACGGCCTGGGTCTGATGCTGCTCGGCGTAACCGGCGACCAGGTGCTGCCCGCCGAGGTGTACCAGGAAATCAAAGCCCGCACGCTCTTGCAGGTGCGCGGCACCGTGCAGGCCGACATTCTGAAGGAAGACCAGGCCCAGAACACCTGCATCTTCTCGACGGAATTCTCGCTGCGCCTGATGGGCGACGTACAGCAGTACTTCATCACGAACAAGGTGCGGAACTTCTACTCCGTATCGATTTCGGGCTACCACATTGCCGAGGCCGGCGCCAACCCCATTACGCAACTGGCCCTTACGCTCTCGAACGGCTTCACCTTCGTGGAGTACTACGTGAGCCGCGGCATGGACGTGAACGACTTCGCTCCCAACCTGTCGTTCTTCTTCTCGAACGGCATGGACCCCGAGTACTCGGTGATGGGCCGCGTGGCACGCCGCATCTGGGCCAAGGCCATGAAGCTGAAATACAGCGCCAACAGCCGCTCGCAGATGTTGAAATACCACATCCAGACCTCGGGCCGCTCCTTGCACGCGCAAGAAATCGACTTCAACGATATCCGCACCACGCTGCAGGCGCTCTACGCCATTTACGACAACTGCAACTCGCTGCATACCAACGCCTACGACGAGGCCATTACCACGCCTACCGAAGAATCGGTGCGCCGGGCCATGGCCATTCAGCTCATCATCAACCGCGAACTGGGCTTGGCCAAGAACGAGAACCCGCTGCAGGGCTCGTTCATCATCGAGGAACTGACCGACCTGGTGGAAGAAGCCGTAATGGCCGAGTTCGACCGCATTACGGAGCGCGGCGGCGTGTTGGGTGCCATGGAAACCATGTACCAGCGCGGCAAAATCCAGGAGGAAAGCCTTTACTACGAGATGCAGAAGCACACCGGCGAACTGCCCATCATCGGCGTGAACACCTTCCTCTCGTCGAAAGGCTCGCCCACGGTGCAGCCGGCCGAGGTTATCCGCGCCACCGAGGAGGAAAAGCAGTACCAGATTTCGATGCTGCAGAACCTGCACGCCCGCAACCGCGATACGGCCGACAACGCCCTGAAGCGCCTGCAGCAAAAGGCCGTGCAGAATGAAAACCTCTTCGAGGAGCTGATGGAAACGGTGAAGTCCTGCTCGCTGGGGCAGATTACCAATGCCCTGTTTGAGGTAGGCGGCCAGTACCGGCGTAATATGTAAGTTGGAGCCAGTTTGGCTAAATGGAAACGGGTGCTGCCTCTCTCAAGGCAGCACCCGTTTTTTATGCAATTCTATGGACCTAGAAGAATCTTCAACACCTATAGATTCATTCTCTGAGGAGGAGCTACGCGAAATGTGGAGGGTTCGATGGAAGCATTCGATTGAAGAATTAACTTCTATCGAACATCAATCCAAAACTTGGCTAGATGCAGCGAAGCCTAGCGTACACTACACCTACGTAGAGTTTATGTGCTGCTATTTCAATGACTTGCTTTGTGGCTTGACTTACAGTCAGCTTGTGGAGAATGGATATGTAAGTGAGCAGGAAAAAGCTGCGCTTCTTGACTGGCATAATGCTGTTGATGGTTACAGTTCTCCGGGAAATGATGATTATGATGATGCAGCAATTCTAAATGACCCTGAGTGGATTCGGATTGTAGCTTTAGGAGCAGAGGCGCACAAAGAACTTCACCTGCTTTGGAATGAAAAATAACGCTCCCGTCTGGTGCAGGTTTAGCGCAGGGTAAGTTGAGGGTAAGTTGTGCCAGCCATGATGAGGGAGTGATTGGTGTTCGGTGGTTTGAAAATGTCAGGCTACTGCCCCGCGCAACTCAACAGCAGCAAAACCGGTACGCTGGGAACATGAACGTTCCAGAAAAGCCAGCCGGTGCCGCACCCGCAACCCTAATCCGTGCCTTTGGCGCCGCGAGCGGCACTATGCTGGTGGCGGGCATCGTGATTGGTTCCGGCGTATTCAAGAAAATCGTACCGCTGGCGCAGAGCGGCTTGAGCGAGGAGTGGATACTGGCAGCCTGGGTAGCGGCGGGGCTGGTTACCATCTGCGGAGCCCTGAATCTGTCGGGAATGGCGTCGCTCACCGAGGAGTCGGGCGGGGTGTACGAGTACCTGCGGTTGTCGTTCGGCAACTTTGCTTCTTTTCTGTTCGGCTGGACGGATTACGCCATTATCGGCTCGGCCTCGGTAGCGGCGCTGGCCTTCATTTTTGCCCAATCGGTAAACTCCCTGCTGCCATTGCCAAACCCGGCCGAGGCCTGGGCGCAGCTGTCGGTGGCGGGCTGGATTTACCCCTTCGCCGATTCGGGCATTAAGCTGCTGGCCATTGGCACCACGGCGGCGCTTACCTGGGTAAACTACCGGGGCGTAAGCGGCAGCGGGCGGCTCAGCATTGTGTTTACGGCGGCCAAAATCGGGGGCATACTCCTGCTGATTCTGGCGGGGATATTCCTGTCGGCGCCGACGCCGGATGGCGCGGCAGCGGTTGCCCCGGCGCCCGTGCACGAGGTGTCGCTGGCCAGTGCCTTTTTGGGCGCGCTACTAAGCGTGTTCTGGGCCTACGACGGTTGGGTCGACTTATCCTTCGTGACGGGCGAAATCAAAGACCCGCGCCGCAATGTACCCAGGGCTATTATTGGGGGCGTAACGGTGGCCATTATCCTGTACGTGCTGGTAAATTACGCCTACCTCCGGGCTTTGCCACTGGCCGCGCTAGCCGCCGTGGGCCCCAACGAAATTGGCGCGGCTGCGGCGGCCGAGGCGCTGCTGGGCGCGTGGGGCAAAACCGGCGTGGCGGTGCTCATCTTGATAAGCGTATTTGGTACGTTGAACGCGGTACTGCTCTCGCACGCCCGCGTGCAGTTTCGGATGGCGCAGGAAGGCTACTTTTTTCCGGCGGCCGCCGCGGTGCACCCGCGCTACCGCACGCCCCACCGGGCCTTGCTTTTCACGATGGCCTGGAGCACCGTGCTCATTGTGTCAGGAACCTTTGAGCGGCTAACCGATCTGGTCATCTTCGCCACGTTTTTGTTTTATGGCTTGCTGGCCGTGGCCGTGGTCAAGATGAAGCGCCTAGGTCGGATACCGGGCCCGGTGCCGGGGTACCCGTACGTGCAAATCTTGCTGCTGCTGTTTGCCGCTACGTTCACGCTGCACACCCTTGTAACGCAACCGGTGCAGTCGGCCATGGGGCTTGGGCTGATCATGACGGGGTTGCCGCTGTTCGTGTATTTCCGCCGGAAGGTCCGCACGCAACCAACCGAGGCCGTGCAGCAGGGCGCCTAGGTCGGGTTGCTCAACGTAGCACCCGGAGCTTGTGCGGCGAAGCGTTGTGGCTGATTCCCAACTCGGCTCGGCACCGGCCGTTCGGGCTGCCTGGGTGGGGCGGTAGCGCACAGCGGGTAATTGTTTAGCTTTACCCTCATGCGCGCAGCCTTCAACTGGTCGAAAAAACGCTTGCTAGCGGTGCTGGTGGGTTTGGCCGCCTGCTCTTCGCCCGATCAGCCCACCGACCAGCCTACCCTCAACCAAAGCCCAAGCGTACGCTACACCGCCAAGCGCGTGGTGCTGCCCGATGTGCCGCAGCGCGGCCGCATTCTCGACCGCCACGACTCCGTGCTGGTTGATACCCGCACGCAGTACTTGCTGAAGCTGCCCCGCCGTGGGCAGCTCGATACCCTGGCCCTAGGTGAGCTACTCGGCTGGGACTCGACCACGGTGCGCCGACGCATTGCCGATGCCTTGCCCTACGGCCAGGCGTCGCGCGGCTACGCCGTTCAGCTTAGCTTAACCAAAGCCGAAGCCGAACGCATACGCCGCGATAGCAGCGCCACGGTGCCGCAACTCACCTTGTGGGAGCGGCCCAGACGCACCTACACCTCCCCTGCCGCCGCTCCCGTGCTAGGCTACCTAGGGGCCGAGGCGCAAGCCTTCTACAACCAAGCCAAGCGTTACCGGCGCGGCCGTTTTTACCGCCTGCGCAATGGCGGCGTGGAGGCGTACTACAACGGCTTGCTGGCGGGGCACCGCGGCTACCTGCACCCGCTGGTAGATGCGCAGGGCAATCAACACGGCAGTTGGGCCAAGGACACCGCTTTTCAGCAAGGCCAGGATTTGCACCTGACCCTTGATGTGAAGCTGCAAACCTACGCCGAGAAGCTAATGGGCGGCCGCAAAGGCTACTTGGTAGCCCTCGACCCGCGCACCGGCGAAATCTTGGCTTACGTGTCGGGGCCGGTGTACCAAGCCAGCACCATTACCGCGCCCGACCAAGCCGGCGTGCGCACCAAACTGCTGGAGCACGAAGACATGCCCCTGCTGAACCGCCCAGCCATGCTGGCTAACCCGCCCGGCTCGGTGTTTAAACTGGTGAATGCCGCCGTGGCGCTGCAGATGCACGCCATTACGCCGGCTTCGGCTTTCCGCTGCGACCAGTCGCTGGTGAACTGCGTGCACCGCCACCCGCCCGGCAAAAGCCTCACAGCGGCTCTCAAGTACAGCTGCAACCCGTACTTCTACCGCGTGATGCAGACGCTGATCGACTGCGTGCCCGATACCCTGGCCGGCGACACTATTGCAGCTCGCCATGCCAACTTGGCCCAGTGGCGCCGCTACGCCCGCTCCTTCGGACTCGACTCGGCTCTAGGTGTCGATTTGCCGCGCGAAGCCCGGGGGCACCTGCCCACCCCGGCGTACTACGACAAAGCCCGCCGCACCCGGGGCTGGACGTACCGCTCAATTTACTCGCTTAGCATCGGGCAGGGCGAAATCAACCTCACGGGTTTGCAGATGGCCAACATGGCAGCCATTGTTGCCAACCGGGGCTGGTACTACACGCCGCATTTGGTGCGCAGCGTGGGCGGCAGTGGCCCGCTGCCGCGCTTCACTCAAAAACACCGCACCCTGATTGACAGCGTACACTTTGCCGCTCTGGTGCCCGGCATGGTGGCCGTAATGCAGCGCGGCGGCACCGCCGATGCGTCGAGCCTGTCCGACGTGGGCATTAAGGTGGCCGGCAAAACGGGTACGGTGGAAAACGACGAAGGCGACGACCACGCGGCTTTCGTGGGCTTCGCGCCAGCCGACAACCCTAAAATTGCGGTGGCGGTTTACCTCGAAAACGCGGGTTTCGGGGCCACAGCTGCGGCGCCCTGCGCCGTGCTGGTGATGGAGAAGTACCTGCGCGGCTCTATCGCGCCCAAGCGTAAGCGTTGGGAAAAACGTATCCAAAACCGGGCGCGACGCGAGGAATATTAGGCCAGTCCTTTGTCGGCTTCCTAGGTTTTCGTGGGTGGAAAAAGCAAATCAAGCCTCGTAGCACGTTTAGCCTTAAAGCAGTAGCCACCTAGGATTGCGGCACCACAGGCCCCACAGCCGCAGCCGCGCTCTGGCGCCGCAACCATTCCGGGCGGTTGCGGTTATTTCAGCCGCGAGCTTTCCTTCGGCCCCTAGGTGCTTTCTTTACATCCGTAGCACCACGGGGGCCAAAAGGCTTCTCTGAATCCAAGTTCATGAACGAAACCCTACGCCGCGGCGACGGCAGCATTTTCTTGACGCTGCAATACAACGAAACCGAAGACTGGATTCATGCGCACTGGTACGGCAGACAAACCCTGAGCACGGTAATGAACGGCGGGCTTACACACCTCGAGATGATCCGGCAACAGCCCTGCTCCAAGCTGCTGAACGACCACCGCGACCTGGTGGGCACTTTCCTGGAAGCCAACGACTGGATTCAGCAGATTTGGACGCCCCTGATCATCTCAGCAGGGCTGCGCTCAATCGGGCAAGTTGTTGCGGCCGATGTGTTTGGGCAATACTCCAACGAGGATCTGCAACACCGCATTGGCAATCAGCTCGACCTCTTTTTGTTCGATAACCTGGCCGCGGCACAGGCGTGGCTGCGTGCTCAGCGCTAAGCCCGGTACAGTGCATGCAGTAGAGGTTTCTGTTGTACCAGAAACAGATACGCATTCTAACCGCTGATGCTACCATGTCCACGACCATCACCATCGCGCAACACTCCGCTCGGCCACTCACAGTTAACCGCCTCGGCTACGGCACCATGCGCCTTCCCGGGCCCGATGTGTGGGGCGAGCCGGCCGACCGCGTCGAGGCGTTGCAAATCCTGCGCACGGCGGTCGGCAGCGGCGTCAACTTCCTCGACACGACCGATTATTACGGCGAGGATGTAACGAACCGCTTGATTCGCGAAGCGCTGTACCCCTACCCGCCGGAACTGGTAATCTGCAAAAAAGTGGGGGCCACGCGCCGGCCCGATAAAAGCTGGGTGCCGTACAACCGCCCCGAAGAGCTGCGCGCCAGCATCGAAAAAAACCTGCGCACCCTAGGTCAGGAGCAAATTCAGGTGGTGCATTACCGCGTGATGCCCAATAGCCCCATGCCGCTCGCCGAGGCCCTAGGTGCTATGTTTGACATGCAGCGCGAGGGCAAGATTCTGCACGTGGGTCTGAGCAACGTTACGCCCGAGGAACTGCAAGAGGGTCTTGGCTTGGGCGCTATTGCTACCGTCGAGAACATGTACAGCTACGCCCAGCGCACCACCCACCGCACTCCGCACTTCGAAAGCCGCGGCGGCGAGGAAGTACTCGACCTGTGCGAGCAGCACGGCATTCCGCTGATTCCGTACTTCTCGCTGCTTCATGCACTACCGAAAGAGCTGGATAAAGTGGCGGAAGTAGCGCGCAAGTACAACGCCACGCCAGCCCAAATTAACATTGCCTGGCTGCTGCACCGCTCGCCTTGGCTCCTGCCAATACCTGGCACCTCCCAACTGGCCCACCTCCGCGAAAACCTGCAGGCGGCCAACATTGCCCTCAGCCCCGACGATATGGCTTACCTAGGCTAGTTTGCGTGCTGCTGAAGCGGTGCCCCAAAAGCTTACTTAAGCCAGCGAAACAGATGGCTGCAGCCGTGGCTTGGCCAAGAGGCTTGAACCGAACCTGCTACTTGGCCTACATTAGGGCATGAAACACGGCATGTGGTTAGGCCTGCTGGGTTGGTTGCTGGCAGGCAACGTGGGCGCCCAGTCGTTGGCGGGTATTTGGCAAGGCGTTGAAACCGACCCCGAAGAGCCCGGTGCCACCTGGCCAGCGTTGCTGCGCGTGCAGGAGGGCAAGGGCAGCGGTTTGTTTGGGGTGCTGTACCAGGAGGCCACCGGCCGCCCCAACGTAACTGTAACGTTTCAGGTGCGGGCTACCCGTACTGCCAACGGCCTGGCGCTGGAGCACGTGCGCAAGCTCAACGAAACCGGCGCCACGCCTTTCAGCTACTGGTGCGACGGTACTATTGCCTTCACCTACGACGCCAAGGAGGAAAAACTAACAGGCCGCGCCGCCTACGAGCCCGTGGGCGACTGCGACAAAGGCAGCTTCACGCTGTACCGTGTGAAGCTAAAATCGGCCGCGAAGGTGACGGCGGGTACCGAAACCACCATTCGGGTATCGGGCCGCGATGTACGCTGGTACGCCGATGCCGACCTGAAGCAGTTGGTGAACTCGGGCAATGCTTACCGCACCAAGCTCAGCAAAACCACCACGTTTTACATCACGCAGGGCTATTACCGCACTCGCGAAAGCGCCGTGGTGCCCATTACCATTCAGGCAAGCGGTGCAGCGCCTGCACCCAAACCCAAGCCCGCTCCCAAACCGGCCCCGTCCGATACAGCGCGTTCAGCACCGCCGCCCGCTCCGGCCATCAGCGAAAAGCCGGTGGTATTGCCCACCGTGCTGTTTAAGCTCGGCACGCCCGAGTTGCTGGCCGAAGCCCTGCCCGCACTCGACCAGCTAGCCGCCGAGTTGAAAGCCCGCCCGGCGCTGCGGCTGCAAGTGGCCGGCCACACCGACCGTATTGGGGAGTCCGACAAAAACCAAATCTTATCGGAGCAACGCGCCGAGGCGGTAAAGGCCTACTTGGTGAAAGCCGGTATCGAGCCCGAACGCATCAGCACCATCGGCTACGGCGATACGCGCCCGCTCTATGCCTCGCCCGACGCCCGCAACCGCCGCGTTGAAGTAGCGGAGGCGAAATAACTGCGCCGAAGCAGCGCCATCATTTATCTGTTGGCAGCTGAAGAAACACGATATAACTGCATTATATCAATTAACTATTGTATATTATTTATAGATTACGTAATATTATAACTACCCGGCAGCGTTACAACGGTATGCAGCAATGCCGACCTACCTTCGTGCGTTTCGTATCAGGCTAACCTTTCGCGCCACAGCGGGTATACGTGCGTACCGGCTATTGCCCAGCTTGCTCCTTCACCAAGCCTCCACCGATGAAGCAGTTTGTACAAACGTTTAGGTTGCTTGCTCTGCCCCTCGCCTTGCTGCCTGCCTTACCGCACGCAGCCCAAGCCCAAACGCCCGACCGCAGAGCTAGCCTGGGGCTCAACATTAGCGCGCTGCAGTACCAAGGCAACTTCGGCTCCGACTATTGGAAGTTCGACCGCAGCTCCTACGCGCCCGGCCTGGCCGTAAACCTGTACCTCACGCGTGGCCTCGACCTTAACACGCAAGTGTTTTTTGGGGAGCTAACCGGCAACCGCAGCCCCCAAACCCGCTTTACCACCACCCTGGTAAATGCCAACCTAGGGCTGAAGCTAAAGCTCAACAACGGCTGGGCGCTGAAAGAAAATGCCTTCTTTCAGCCCTACCTGCTGGTGGGCTCGGGGTGGTCGTACGCGAGCCGCACGGGCCTGAACGACGGCGAGCGAATAGACGAAGACAAAGGCTATATCGATGTGATGGGCGGGGCGGGCATCAACCTGCGCCTAGGTGGCGGCGTGGGTTTGTTTGTACAGAGCACCCAGCACATGCCCATGGAGGCCAACTTCGATGGGGTGCCTGAAACCAACGTGCCGCGCTGGGCCGACCGCTTTTTGCAGCACACCGTGGGCCTGACTTTTAACCTGGGGCAAGCCTCCGATGCCGACGAGGACGGCGTACCCGACCGCCAGGACCGCTGCGCCAACACGCCGCCCGGCGTAGAAGTAGATGACAACGGTTGCCCACCCGATACCGACAACGACGGCGTGGCCGATTACCGCGACAATTGCCCCAACGAGCAAGGCACCGCGGACCTGCAAGGCTGCCCCGATAAGGACGGCGACGGCGTGGGCGACGCCGAGGATACCTGCCCCGAAGTAGCCGGCAAAGCCGAGCTGAGCGGCTGCCCCGATACCGACAACGACGGTATCCCCGATCAGGAAGACAAGTGCGCCGATACGCCGGCCGGAGCGCAGGTAGATGCCAGCGGCTGCCCTACCTCCAATGTCACCGAATCCGACTCGGATGCCGACGGGGTGCCCAACGAAACCGACCGCTGCCCCAACAGCGCCGGCCCCGCCTCGAACAACGGCTGCCCCGAGATTAAGGAAGAAACCCGCAAACGGCTGCAGGAGGCTACGCAGTTTATCGGCTTCGAGCGCAACAAGGCTACGCTGCTGCCGTCGTCGTACGCCACGCTGGATACCATTGCGCAAATCCTGAATCAGTACCCCGACTACACGCTCAGCATCACGGGCCACACCGATAGCCAAGGCCCTGCCGCCTTCAACCTGCGCCTTTCGCGCGAGCGGGCTGCCGCGGCACGCAGCTACTTAACAAGCAAAGGCATTGCCGAAGGCCGCATTCAGCAGCGCGGCTACGGCCCGCTACACCCCGTTGCCGACAACGCCTCGGAGGCCGGCCGGGTGCGCAACCGCCGCGTTGAGTTCGACTTGTTCCTGAGCGGCTCGGCCAACCCCGCCGATGCCAAGTACGGCACCGAGCCCACCACGGCACCGGCGCAGGCCAAGCCTGCCAAAGCTGCGCCAACAAAAAAGGCTGCCATCCGCAAAGCGCCCACCAAAAAAGCCCCTGCCCGCAAGCCTGCCGTACGCCGCCCCTCCGCTACAAAGGCTTCCCCACCCAGGGCCAACAATACCCGAAAGCCGGCGACCAAGGCTCCGGCCCGCAAGCCCACTCCGCGCACGCCCTAAATTGAACTGAATGCTGTTGCCTTCGGGAGCTAAGTACCGGGTCGCCTTAATGGCACTAACCCAGTACTTCGCTCCCGGAGGTTTTTTACGCCCACAGCACCTAGGACACAACTAAAGAATGATGCATGCATAACAACCAATTAACATTTATGCCGTATCTTTGCACCAATAATCTGAACATCACTTACATACAACATAGACTATGAAAAAGACCACCGCCGTTTCGACGTTGTTGCTGCTAGGTGGCCTGGGGTCCTTGGGGCTGTGGGCGGCCCGCACGCTGAAGTTCAACCTCTACATCGATTCGCTCGACGAAGACCTGAGCGACTACTGCTGCTAATCGGCAGTCATTTCCGGGTTTGCTGATACGATAAGCCGGCTCCGCAATGTGCGGGGCCGGCTTTGTTTGTGTTGGCCGGTTGCCAAAGCGTAGCTTACGGCTGCAAACTCTTCCGCCGCCTCACTCCTACTGCCTGTGCCTCTATTTCCTTCAAAGCCAACTCTGCGTTCGGCCCGCCTGAGGCGCCAATTGTTTGTTGCCCTAGGTGCGCTGGGCCTATCGTTTGCCAGCAGAGCGCAGCAGCCGGCCAGCACCCTACCCGACACCTCGTTCACGGTGCACAGCGCCCTGCAGAAAGCCCGGAAGCAGCACCCCAACATTACGGTAGCGCAACCGGCTGTTCCTGCCAACGTGCGGAACCAAACCAATTTGAGCTACTGCACCACCCCCGAGGGGCGGGCCTTACAGCTTGATGTATTTTACCCCAAAGCCAAACGCAAGCAACGGTTTCCGGCGGTGCTGCTCATACATGGCGGCGGTTGGCGCTCCGGCAACAGGTTGCAGCACGTGCCCATGGCACAGCAGCTTGCCGGGCGGGGCTACGTCGCCGTTACGGCCGAGTACCGCCTTTCCACCGAAGCTAAGTACCCGGCAGCCGTGCAGGATCTAAAGGCCGCCGTGCGCTGGATGCGGGCCAATGCCCAGCAGTACGCCATCGATACCACGCGCATTGCGGTGTGGGGCTTTTCGGCGGGTGGGCAGCTGGCATCCTTGCTGGGCACCACCAACGGCAACCCGCTCTTCGATACACCCTACTGCTACCCCAAGCACTCCAGCGCCGTGCAGGCCATTGTGGATGTCGACGGCATTCTGGCGTTTATTCACCCCGAGTCGGGCGAGGGCGACGACAGCAAGAGCACATCGGCGGCTACATATTGG
This sequence comes from Solirubrum puertoriconensis, assembly GCF_001483135.1. GTDB lineage: Bacteria > Bacteroidota > Bacteroidia > Cytophagales > Hymenobacteraceae > Solirubrum > Solirubrum puertoriconensis. The sequence goes on along the minus strand of NZ_LNAL01000007.1, from coordinate 674,069 downwards.
TTCGGCAGCCCTAGGTCGGCGGGCACAGCGTTGTGGGAGCAGGCTTCGGCGCTTACCCACGTTAGTGCTCAAACGCCGCCGATGTTGTTCATCAACAGCAGCGTTGACCGCATGCACGCCGGCCGCGACGACCTGCGGCAGAAGCTGAGCAGCTACGGCATCTACAGCGAAATGCACCGCTTTGCCGATGCGCCGCACACTTTTCCGCTCTTCAACCCCTGGTTCGAGCCCACGCTTAAGCACACCGTCGACTTTCTCAACCGGGTGTTCAGGCCCCGCTAAACCATCTCTGTTTGCCTTGCGCAGGCATTGCCACCCGGCTTTTCAGAAAGCCCCGGCTGCACGCGGCCGCAACATCAATTTAGGAGCTGAAATCAGCCCAGCGCACAACGCGCATAAATATACCGCCACTCCACAATCGCAACGTGGCGCACTGCCTAACAGGCACATCCGATCGGCGGTGCGCAAGGGTTCGTTGGGGAAGCGCCGCCCCCAACAGCGGTTACAGGGGCGGCTTTGCCGTAGTGTGCTGACTTTTTTCTGCACCTTCGCCCCGGCAGTCGTATAACGGCTTTTGGCCCGAGTGCCCATTTACCCTAACCCATACCATGGAACTGACCTCGCTTAAGCAGCAAATCAGCTACATCATCGGCCGCGACCTGGCCCGCAACTTTGCCCAACAAGGCCTGGATCTCGACATCGACACGCTGACGCAAAGCCTGAAAGAGGCTTTGAGCGGCCAGCAGAGCCGCCTTTCGCCGCAACAAATGCAAGCGGCCATGCAGCAATTTCAGCAGCAAATGGCCGAGCAGCAGCCCCAAGACGGCGGTGGCCAGTCGGCAGAGCAGAACAAGCAGGAAGGCGCCGCTTTCCTGGCCGAAAATAAAAACAAGCAAGGTGTAAACACGCTGCCCAGTGGCCTGCAGTACGAGGTGCTGAACGAGGGCTCGGGCAAGAAGCCTTCGCTCAAGAGCTCGGTAACCACGCACTACCACGGCACCCTCATCGACGGCACTGTGTTCGACAGCAGCTACGAGCGCGGCCAACCGGCCACCTTCCCTGTGAACGGTGTAATTGCCGGCTGGACGGAAGCCCTGCAGCTGATGAGCGAGGGTTCGAAGTACCGCCTCTACATCCCGTCGGAGCTGGCCTACGGCACGCGCGGCGCCGGTTCGGATATCGGCCCGAACGCCACGCTGATTTTCGACGTGGAGCTGCTGAAAGTGAACAACTAATCCGGTAATCGGTACCTCGAGTAGTCGGTAGCCGCGCACGCAGGGGCGTACAGCCACTGGCATATTGTCCGGTTCAGGCCGGATGCTGCCTGTTGGAACGAGTTTGGACATACCAACCTGAACCTCCCAGCAGCCAGGCTACTGACTACTCCAGTACTGAGTACTTCATGGAACCCATTACCCACCCTGGCTTCGCGCCACCTCAGCTCCCGCCTCCCCGGCCGCCCATGCAAAGCCCGGACGGCCGCTGGCTCCTCACCAACGACGAGCTGACCCTGGAAGGCCACAGCTACAGCCTGCTTGAGCTGGAGCAAGTATCGGTGCAGCCGGTACGTTGGCTGCTCTGGATTATGGTGGGTGGCTTGGTGCTCGGCGGCTTTACGCTCGCCTTCCTGCAGAACTGGATCCGGACGCCCACGGCTATGCTGGGCATGGGCATTGGGGCACTGCTGCTGGCCTGGGGCCGCCGCGGCGCCATACGAATACGATTGCACCGGCTGGGCCGCGAAGAAGCCCACCACGCCCTAGGCGGTGAGCTGCAAACCTGGCAGCCCTTGGCCTCCGAAACCAACGTGCGCATTTACTTGCGCCACCAACGCGCTGCCGCCGAGGCCATGGCCCTGCTGGCGGCCGAGCAAGCTGCCGCAGCCGCCGAAGCTGCCGAGTTCGGCCCCGATGCCGACGCTAGTCCCAGTATCCCCACTTCTTAGCCAAGCTCAATTACACCGGCCGTGCGTACACGGCTGAGTGTCGCTTACTACCTTTGCCCGCCTCTTTTTCAGGGGTGCATATTTTTCCATGTTGTCGCGAGTATATGAGTGACACCAAAACCTTGACCGAGGCCCGAACCACGACCTCGCACCATGCCCACACCGCAGTATCTACGGCGGGCTTGCTTATTGCCCTCGGTATCATTTACGGCGACATCGGCACCTCCCCGCTGTACGTAATGAAGGCTGTTGTGCCGGGCCGCATCACCGCCGACCTCGTGTACGGCGGTATCTCGTGCGTGCTCTGGACGCTCACGCTGCAAACCACCGTGAAGTACGTGCTGCTCACACTCAATGCCGACAACAACGGTGAGGGTGGCATTTTTTCGCTCTACGCGTTGGTGCGCCGGCGCGGGGCCTGGCTCTCGGCCGTAGCCATTGTGGGCGGCGCCGCCCTGTTGGCCGACGGAGTTATCACGCCGCCCATTTCAGTATCATCAGCTATTGAGGGACTTGAGCGGGTGTACCCCGAAATCCAGACGGTGCCCATTGTTATTGCCATTCTGGTGATGCTGTTTCTGCTGCAAAGCTTCGGCACCCAAATCGTAGGCAAAGCTTTCGGGCCCATCATGTTCCTGTGGTTCTCGATGCTGGCAACCCTGGGCGTAGTGGGCATTGTGCAGCACCCCGAAATCCTGCGGGCCGCCAACCCCTACTATGCCTACAACCTCCTGGTGAACACCCCCGGCGGTTTCTGGCTGCTGGGGGCCGTTTTCCTGTGCACCACCGGGGCCGAGGCCTTGTACTCCGACCTAGGCCACTGCGGCAAGGGCAACATCCGCATCAGCTGGGTGTTTGTGAAAAGCTGCTTGCTGCTCAACTACTTTGGGCAGGGCGCCTGGCTGATTACGCACCAGGGCGAAATGCTTAACGGGCGCAACCCCTTCTTCGAAATGATGCCCTCGTGGTTTTTGCTGATCGGTATCGGTATTGCTACCATTGCGGCCATTATTGCCTCGCAGGCGCTCATTACGGGTTCGTTTACGCTGGTGGCTGAAGCTATCCGCCTGAACATGTGGCCCAAAGTGAAGCTGAACTACCCCACCGACGTGAAGGGCCAACTGTACGTACCCTCCATGAACCGCCTGCTGCTGCTGGGCTGCATTGCGGTGGTGCTGTATTTCCGCAAATCCGAAAACATGGAAGCGGCCTACGGCTTGGCCATCACCGTAACCATGCTCATGACCACGCTGCTGCTCGCGATGTGGCTGCGCACTAAGCGCGTGGCCATGCCGCTGGTAGTGCTGTTTTTGGTGGTGTACCTGGCCATCGAGGGTTCGTTTCTGGTTGCCAACCTCATCAAGTTTCCGCACGGCGGCTGGGTATCGGTGGCCATTAGCCTCTGCTTAATTGCGGTGATGTACGTTTGGATGCGCGCCTTTTACATCAAACGCCGCCTGACGGAGTTCGTGAAAATTGACCCGTACATGGACGCACTAAAGCAGCTCTCCGGCGACGAAACGGTGCCGAAATACGCTACCCATTTGGTGTTCATGACCTCGGCCGAGCGCCAGACGGAAATCGAATCGAAGATCATCTACTCCATCTTCCAGAAGCGCCCCAAGCGCGCCGACATCTACTGGTTTGTGCACGTGGATACCACCGACGAGCCATACACGATGGAGTATAAGGTTACGGAGTTGGCCAACGACGACGCCTACCGCATCACTTTCCGCCTCGGCTTCCGGGTCGAGCAGCGCATCAACCTGTACTTCCGCAAGGTGGTGGAAGACCTGGTTCGCAACAAGGAAGTGGACATTACCTCGCGCTACGAGTCGCTGAGCAAGCAGCACGTAACCGGCGACTTCCGCTTTGTAGTGCTGGAGAAATTCCTGTCCGTCGAGAACGAATTCCCCTTCGTCGAGAACCTCGTGATGCAGGCGTACTTCTACATCAAGCAATTCATCGCATCCGAAGACAAGTACTTCGGGCTCGATACCTCATCGGTGAAGATTGAGAAAGTACCGCTCATCATCACGCCCCCAAAAACCGTTGATCTGAAGCGCGTGTACTAAACCCACCGCTTTCTGGTTGCCTGAAAGCCGCTCCGCCTGCCGGAGCGGCTTTTTTGTTGTTCGCTTTGGGTAGCACCCTCTCACAAGCCCAACATTGCCACCACTTTATACGTTGCGCTTGATATGTTCTTCCCACTTAACCAAACACTGCCCTATGCCCAAATTTACCCCCGCAACGGCCGCGCTTCTGGCGCTGGTCGCCTGTGCCCGCACGCCCGATGCCGAGCTGGCACAACCCAACCCCGCCCTAGGTGGCGAAGCCCTCAGCACCCAACAGCTCGATGAGCAGATTTGGGAAAAGGTAAAAGCCACGAACGCGCCCTTCGACTGGAACCAGGCCGCTGAACACGTGGTGTGGAGCGCCCTGCAGCGCTCCGACCAAGTACTGAGCGTGGGTTACGCCCCCGCCGACAAATGCAGCCCCCAAGCCGCCCTACCACCTAGAGCCGTTACCGATGCCGCGTATCAGCAAGCCCGCGAGCAGGTGTTGCGGCTGATTTTGAGCAGCGAGCAGCAAGCCGACCCTACGCTCACGCTTGAGCAGCTGGTTGTATTCGGCGAAGAAACCCTGCCCGTACTGAACGTGCGAGTGCGCCAGCTGAGCACCGTGCAGCGCCTGCGCCGCTCGCCCTTGGTCCGCTACGCCGAGCCCATGGGCTACGACCCTTACCGCCCGCGCACCAGCACGGCCGCGCAGCGCAGCCTTAGCAGCAGCGGTTGCGGCTCCAACGCGGCCACGCCCAACTTGGTAGCTGGCTCCGACTACACCGTCCTCAGCAACGGCAGCAAATCGTCGTGGAACCAGGCCGATGTGTACCACGGCGTGCGCTCGGCGTGGTCGCAGAGCACAGGCAGCGGCATAAAGCTTGTTGTGATTGACACGGGTGCCTCGGATGCTCAGGAGAACCTAGGTAGCGCGTTCAACCAAGGGCTCAGCTCGGGCCGCACCATTGAGCGGCTGGTTACGCTGCCCCGCGCCAGCATCTTCGGCATACCCACCGGCCCCGTTGAAACCCCCAACGACCAATGCGGCCACGGCACCAGCATGGCCGGGGCGGCTGCCGCCCCGCGTGGCACCGATGGCGCCTCGGTGGGCATTGCCTACAACGCCAACCTGATTTCCATTCGGGCCGCGGCCGATGTGTTTCTGGACGAAAGCCGCGAGGTTAAGGGTGTGTCGGATGCCTTTACGCTGGCGGCCAACCGCCCCGATGTACGCATCATCAGCATGAGCATGGGCCGCGTTACAAGCAGCTCGCAAATGGCCGATGCCATTCGCTACGCACACTCGCGGGGCAAGCTTATCTTCTGCGCGGCCGGCACCTCCTTCGATTGGTCGGCAGGTTGGGTAGGGGTCATCTTCCCGGCCAACATGGCCGAAGCCGTGGCTGTAACAGGTATAAAAGACAACCTTACCTCGCGCTGCGACGAGTGCCACGTGGGCTCCGATGTGGAGTTTACGGTGGTAATGCAACGCAGCAGCAACAACCTCCGCCCCCTGTCGCTGGCCATGAGCGGCGACGCACCTAGCACCGTGGGCGGCTCGTCGGTTTCTACGGCCTCCATGGCCGGTATGGCTGCAGTGGTATGGAGCAAGTACCCCACCGAAACACGCGAGCAAATACAACAGCGCTTGGTGGCGGCTAGCTCCAATGCCACCAACCGAAATCCGAGTTTTGGCTACGGGCGCGTAAACCTCGCCAAAGCAGTGGGTGCGTTGGTTCAGTAACGTAAGCACTTACCATCAAACACCACGGCCCGCCCCTGCTCTTGGGGCGGGCCGTGGCTGCTTCGGGGCTTTGTTACCTAGGGCTAAAAGATACGCTTGCGCGTTTCGAGCTCCTGCAACATGCGCACAAACTCGGCATCGGCCGCGGTACGCTGCTCGGGCCCTAGGTGCTTGGCGCTGCCAATCATAAACGGCTCGTACACCTCCATTCCGCAAAAGCCGAAGGTGCCGCGCAGCAAGTGGCTCAGCGTCGATTCCAGGGTGGGTAGCGTTACGCCGTCCCACAGTTCGTTGGGCGTGCCCGAGGTCAGCGACACCAGCGCCTTTTTGCCGGCCAGCTCTTTGGTGCCACCGTAAGCAAAGCCCACGGCCAAAACGCGGTCGATCCAGCCTTTCAGGATAGCCGGTACCGAGTGCCACCATAGCGGAAACTGGAGTATCAGCAAATCGGCGCGGCGCAGCTTATCCATTTCGGCACTAATGGCCGGCTCAAAGCTTTCGGCAGCTATAGCCGCCCGCTGGGCCGCTTGCAGGTCGAAGAAATCGGCCGCGTAGGCGGGCTCCAGGTCGTCGGGGCCGGCTATGGCCGCAAAACGTTGGCGGTACAGGTCGGAAACCTCAACGGTATGGCCGGCTGCAGTCAGGGTTTCGACGGCCAAGCGGGCCAGGTGCCCGTTGTACGACGCCGGCTCGGGATGAGCCAGCACAAGTAGAACATTCATGATGAGAGAAAAGCAACCGCCGATGCGCCAATGGCGCATCGGCGGGTAGGTAAGCACTATTGCGTGGCTAGAGCAGCTTAGCTTGGGAGTTGCAGCCACTTGCGGCGCACAACCAGCTGCTCGGGCGTGGCGTTGTCGGCCATTTCGATGCGGTACTTGGCGGCGGTGCTGGCCAGCAGCGGGAACGACAGCTCGCGCACTTGCCCATCGCGGGCTACCAGCAGGCGCACGGTGCTGCCGACGGGCCGTGCAGCCATGTAGCGGTTAATGTCGTCGGTGACGCGCATGCCGTCGAGGGCCAGAATTTCGTCGCCCACGTTCAGGCCGCCCTGCCATGCGCTGCCGTCGCGCAGCACAGTTGTTACCGTTGGCCGGCCGCCGGTAGCCGAAACGCTGGCACCTAGGGCTGATTCGGGTTGGCCGGTGGTGTTTACGAGACGAAGGCCGGCGTAACCCAGGGTGCCTTCGTAATCGAGGCGCACGGTGCCGTACACCGAGCGTTTAAAGAAGTCGTCGAAGCGGCGGCCGGCTATCTTGGCTACCGCGTCCTGAAACTCCTCGTCGCGGAAGCCGCGCTTTTGCTTCACGTAGTACTCGTCGTAGAGGTAGCGCATCACGTCGTCGAGGCTTTTTTGGCCTTTGGTGGCGTTGATGATCATCAGATCGAGCACGGCCCCAATCACCTCCCCCTTATCGTAGTAGCTAATGCCCGTGTTGACGGAGTTTTCGTTGGGGCGGTAGTACTTAATCCAGGCATCGAAGCTCGACTCGGCCGCCGATTGCTCGCGGTTGCCGGGCGTGTTCTCTACGCGCGTAATGCCGGTAGCTAGCTGATCGAGGTACTGCTGCGGCTTCTGGAAGCCGGCGCGCTGCACAATTACGTTGGAGAAGTACTCGGTGCCGCCCTCGCTCAGCCACAGCATGCGCGTGTAATTCTCCTTGTCGTAGTCGAACGGACCTAGGGCAATGGGCCGAATGCGCTTCACGTTCCAGAGGTGAAAGTACTCGTGCGCCGCTAAGCCCAGCAGGCCCATATAGCCCGCCTCGGAGTTGTACGCGTTGCGCGACACCTGCAGCGTAGTAGAGTACAGGTGCTCCAAGCCCCCGCCGCCGCGTTCCAGGTTATGTACGATGAACAAGTACCGGTCGAGCGGGTTGCGGCCGACTACTTTTTGCGAGGTTTCGCAAATGCGCTTGAAGTCCTGGGTGATGCGCTGCTCGTCGTAGTTGCCGGAGCCGTACATAGCAATGCGGTGCGGCGTGCCGTTGGCCTCAAACGTCAGCTCCTTATGGTTGCCAATTTCAATGGGCGAATCGGCCAGCTCGTCGTAGTTGCTCGATTGGAACGTGAACGTCGGGCCGTTGCCGGCGGGCTTTAGGCTGGTCGATACTTTGCTCCAGCCCTGCGCGGGGCGCACCTCCAACGTGCTCGGCAGTTGCTGCTGCTGCGCTGGGTACATAAACACGCTCGAGCCGTTGAGGTAGCCGTGCGAAGCATCGATGAAGCTGGTTCGCACGCTCAGCTCGTTGGCGTACACGCGGTAGCGCACCGTGAAGTTCTTCTGGCCTTGGTGCTCGATGCGCCAGGTGTTCTTATCGATTTTGGTAACGCCTAGGTTCTTGCCACCTGCGTTGGCCGCAAAGCCCTCCACGTTTTTGGCAAACTCGCGCACTAGGTATGAGCCCGGTGCCCAAACTGGCATTTTCACATCGGTAGTGCGGCCGCCAAAGCCGTTGAGCTGCATTTCTACCTCGAAGTAGTGCGTTTGCGGCGCCGGCATCGAAAGCACGTAGCGCAGTGCCGGCGCAGCCAGCACAGGCGCGCTGCCCAATAGCACCACCACGGCGGTGGCACCTAGGCGGCGCTTGGTTGATTGAAGCATGCGTTCAGGGAAAGGTGAGTGAAGTGGGTGCGGAAAGCGAAATGAGCTACAGACAGCCCCGCATAGCCAGGGGCTGCAAAGCCGGCGTGAATATACCCTAGCTCGGCCGTGCGAAACGCATGTTGCCCTTACTCCGTTAGCAACTTCAGCCGCCGCACTTGCAACCACCCCAGGCGGTTGGCACGATTATGCGTTACGTTTGGCTGATGTTTGGTATTTGCATGACCCTACTGCTGGCCCTGTGGGCTTGGCCGCGCCTCAGCCCTACTGCGCCCGTACCCGCTTCCGGCGATTTACCCCGCGTGCGGGCCGTAGTGTACCGCGCCACTACCGGCGCCGCGCCCGTTACCCGCCCCGATAGCGTGGTGCGCTTTGCTTTGCGCCAGCTCGGCAAGCCCTACTGCTACGCCGGCACTACTCCCCAAGGCGGCTTCGATTGCTCGGGCTTCCTGACCTACGTATACAACCAGTTTGGCGTGGAGCTGCCGCATTCCTCGGCCATGCAGTACAAAATTGGCCAACCCGTAGCGCGGCAGCAGGCCCGCAAAGGCGACCTAATCATTTTTACGGGCACAGCGCAGGGCAGCTCTACTCCAGGCCACGCCGGCATTGTTATTTCGGAACCCGGTCAGCCATTACGGTTTGTGCATTCATCATCGTCGCGCCGCGACCCAGGCGTTAAGATCAGCCAGGTAGATGGCACCGACTACGAACGCCGTTTCCTAGGGGTGCGGCGGGTATTGTAGCCGGCTGTATGCATAATGCCTCTCTGGGCGTTGGAATGCGTAATTTACCTCCGTGAAAAAACTATTCGGTTTATGCGTGCTCTTAGGGTTAGCCACCTGGTCGGCACGCGCGCAGCAACCTCGCCCCGCAGGCAAGGCTCAGCGTTTGGTGCTACCCGTGTCCCCAGGCACCGGGCGCGTTACATACTCCGACACCGTGCGCGTACCCAACGCTACGGCCAAAAACCTACTCAACGCAGTTGCTGATACCTACGCCAAAAGCTTTGTTTTCGCCGATTATCAACCTGGTCTTCCAGACTCGGCTCAGGTGTTGCGCACGCGGCAAAAGGCCGACCCGGGCGAATACCTAATGCTCGGTACGGCAATGATGATGAAACCCGGCGAAGAAATCGTGTACGTAGCTGGGGTAAGTCCTTTGGCCAATTTAGAAGCCCCTACACCCGTTCGTTACTTGCACTTTGTGTTGCGGCTGCGCGCCGAGCCTGGGGTGTGTTACCTCTCCATCACCGAGCTGCACCAACGCACAACCACCATGAAGCGCGAAATGGAGCGGCGCATGGCCGGTTATTCCGCCATGACTCAAGGCCACAAACCAACCACGCCAACGCGCCCTCCGGCCAGCACACCCATCGAAACGCTTTATGAAACTTGGCTACCCGGCTACAAAGTAGCGCCGGCTAGCAAAACGCCGCCTCAGGCTGGCAAGCCCACTTTACAAGACGCCCAGCTGCTGGATCGCACTGCCCGTGGGGTGTTGGTTGAGCTTCGGCAGAACCTCATGCGGCAAGGTCGCTCAGTACCTGCTAGCAACACGCAAAAATAAGCGTATTGTTAAAGAGGGTACAAAAAGCGAGGCCCGGTTGCCTTCACAGGTAACCGGGCCTCTAATCCTGTGGCCATCTTACCAAGCGACCAGCCCGGGGACACCGGAGTGGTCATCTTAGGCGAAGACCTGCCGTAATGTGAGAGTGCATACGCATCCCCACGACACTTGAGTGTTACGCGCGTCCGGCGGTGAGGCGGACAACATTACTCAGGCTTGGCAGGATGGATTTGGGACTACTGGACATTGTACACCTCCTTTCTCGTTAGTAAAACATCTCCCCAGGGGCGCTACCGACAACACGGGTCCGCTAGCTGGGGCTGTAGCACTCGCTACGGTCATTAAAGTTATATATCATACGATTGGTTCAAAATAAAAAGCGCTTTTTTTAGGCAGTGGGGCGGATATTTCAAGCATAAAGCTGAATGTCAGAGTATTTATTTTCTGTACTACCCGTGCCCAAGCCCTGCGCCCTAGGTATTGGTACACTCCTTGTCTACAACAGCTCAGCACGCATATTGCATAGTTGAGTTGCTTTTGCATATTTTTCCCTCCCAACCTCTTTTCACACCCTCCTCTTATCATGAAGAAACTGCTCCTGTGCCTGGCGTTCCTGCTGGGCTTTGTAGGTGTAGCCTCGGCGCAAACCCTCTCCCCGCTTGGCGTGTGGACGAACAGCGAGAAAAAGGCCACCTTCGAGATTTACCAGTGCGGCAACGGCAAAAAGCTGTGCGGCAAAATCGTGTCGCTAACCACTCCTAACGACCCCAAAACCGGCAAGCCCAAAACGGACTCGCAAAACCCCGACCCGAAACTGCGCAGCCGCCCGCGCCTGGGCCTGGTGTTTATGGAAGGCTTTGAGTACGACGAGGCCAACAAGTGGGACGACGGCAAGATTTACGACCCCGAAACGGGCAAAACTTACTCTTGCTACATGAAGATGCTTAATGCCAACACCATGGAAGTGAAGGGCTACATCGGTATTTCGATGATTGGCCGCTCGCAAACCTGGACGCGCGTGAAGTAAGCAAGCTGAACTTACCATTGATGCCGCCCGTTTCGGAGTACCGGAACGGGCGGCATTTGCTTTGATCGGCCCGCAGTTTATTACCTTGCCTTAACGCCTCTGACCAAACACCTACCCGTGAAAGCCATTCGTTTACTAACCCTGCTGCTGGCGCTAGCGCTGGCTCCGTGGGCGCGGCTCTTCGCCCAACCGGCTGCAATGCCCCTAGGTGTGTGGGCCGATGAGCAAGGCGAGAGCCACATCGAGCTGTACCGCTGCGGCGAGCAGCTGTGTGGCAAAATCGTGAACCTGCAGCACCCCAACGACGCCGAGGGCCACCCCCGCCTCGACGTGCACAACCCCGACCCGAAGAAGCGCACCCAACCGCACCTAGGACTGGTGGTGCTGCAACACCTGACCTTCGATGCAGGCAACAACCGCTGGGACGGCGGCGAAATTTACGACCCCGAGAACGGCCGCACTTACTCTTGCTTTGTGCGCCAGCTTGGCCCTGACAAGCTCGAGGTGAAAGGTTATATAGGCTTTGCGCTGGTAGGCAGGTCGCAATACTGGACGCGCGTGCGCAAGCCTCTGGCCGAAGAGACCAGTCCTAAATAAGCCGTTTAAACTATTTGGCTGAGCGGGTGTTCTTGGCCTGTTCGACGTGCTTTATTCTGGCTTGTTCCGCTTCCTCCAAAAACTACTTAAGGGCCAGAACTCCCCAACCAGCTGGCAGCCGCTCCAACGCTCGGCCGCGGAGTTGAAGGCCTATGCCCAATGGGTACAGGAGAAGGTATACCTCAACTGGCTCAACCCTTACTTTAAAGCTTACCACTACTCCAAAGCAGGTTTGCCACCCGGGCCCAATGGCTTGCGGGTGCAATTGGTGGAAGGCTGCGGGCAACACGGCGCCTTGCTGTTTTACGACCCCAGCATTGGCCCGCACAATTTTCGGCACCTGTTCGATCTGATTCGCGACCGGACGCTCCCGCTTGGCTACCACCTCACCACCTCGGACGTGCGCACGCGCAAGCATCCGCGCTATACCGAAACCATTGCCAAGCACTTTCTGAAACCCAACCCAACCTGCTGCCCCGAAACCGGCCGTTGCGAGCAGCGCTACGGCACCGTGGCCGTGGATATGGTTAGCCTGAACGGGCATCCGGGTTTCATACGCGTGGTATGCAACCCCATTCAGGACGCGCTGTTCTGCCCGGCCGAATCGTTCGACAAGCTCATGGAAGCGGTTTTCCACGTGCCAGCAATCTGATTGCCTCTATCCTTATGCTTGGTGCTGACTAAGTTTACACTGTTGGGCAATCTAAGGCAGCCGTAGCAGCACCTGCTGTTTCTACTCAATTTTGGCAAATCGGGCCCATTGGTCGGAGTTGGCCATGCGCACAAAGTACATGCCGGCCGCCAGTCGGCGCACATCAATAACAGGGCTATTGGGCTGCACGGTTTGGCGCAGCACCGTTCGGCCGCGGGCATCAACCACCCACACCTCGGTAGCTTGCGGCAGCGCAGTTTGTAGCAAGAGGGTTTCGGTTGCGGGGTTGGGGTACAGCTGCATTGCTGCGCCCTCGGGTTCGGCAGTGCTTAAATGATCGAGTATCCACTGGTTTGGATCAATTTCGACGCCGGTAACCGTTTGTCCGGCCAACAGCGGCACAATGAAGGACTGCGTTGGCTGAGTTTGCCGCAGCCGCACCAAGCTGGTTTGCCCCGAAGCATATCGGACGAGGTAATCCACTTCCGTGTCGAAGAAGGGCGTAACGTTGGGCATGCTCACAGTTTCGGCCACGCGTAGCCCTAGGTTGTCGCCGTCCTGTCGCCAAGAGGCTTTGAAAGTCGGATACCCCTCGCCGCGGTACCATTGGTCGAAAAAGTACTGCAGCGAGCGGCCGGCTTCTTGTTCGAAAATGCGTTGCAAATCGCGGGTACGGGCGGTGCGGTTGCTGTAAGTACTTTGATAAGTGCGTAGTGCCCGGAAGAACTTGGCGTCGTCGGCGAGCAGATACCGGAGCATGTGCACCACCATAGCGCCCTTTTTGTAGCTCAGGCGCGAGCTGAAAATGCGGCTTACATTGGTGGTATCGGAAGCCCGTACCGAGCCACCGGGCTGAAACACGTTGCTGCTCGTTGCTGGGTTTACCGTGTACCGCGCAGCTGCATTGGTCAGCTCAAGCCACTGCCGCGCATCAGCAGCCGAGGCAAAGCGCGACAAAGCCAGATACTCGCCGTAGCTGGCAAAACCTTCGTTCAGCCAAATATCCTCCCAGGCGCCGCAGGTTACGTTGTCGCCAAACCACTGGTGAAACAGCTCGTGTGCCGTGAGCGTGAAGTTAAAGCGGTCTTGCGTGGTCATGGTTTGGTGCTCCATGCCCCCACCCATGGGCGCCATGGCGTGCCCGTACTTTTCAGCAGCAAAGGGGTACAAACCCACCAAGCTGGAGAAGTGTTCAATGAACCCAGGCGTGCGGTCGATTTCGGTTTTGAAATTGTCGAGCGTGGCTTGGTTGTAGATGTAGTTGACGACCGGGATGCGCGGCCCACCCGGCGGATTGGCGTAGTTAACATACTCGACGTATGGCGCCACGGCTACCGAAATCAGGTAGTAGGCAATTGGGAAACGCGAGTGCCACTCGTAGCGGCTGCGCCCGTTGGGCATGGGTGTTACGCGCTTGAGCAAGCCGTTTGAGCCTACTTTGTTGGTGCTAGCGGTGGTTACCCACACGGCGCTGGAGTCGGCCTTATCGGTAAGCACCTGCTTGCACGCAAACCACTCGTGGGCACTGTAGGGCTCCGAAAGGCTCCAGGTAACGTTGGTGCCCACCACCGAAGCGGTGCTGAGGGCATTGCCGATAGCAGCCGTGTTGCCGCTGGGGGCGGTGCCGCGGTAGTAGATGCGGGCCTCAAATTGCGCACCAGCGGCTACGGGCTGCGGCAGGGCGGCGGTTACGTCGTTGCCCGCACGGCGCCAACCGGGGCTGCGGCGGCGCGCCACCACCACCGAGTCGATGATGTAGCCGGAGTTGTTGGCGGAGTTGCGGTTATATAGCTCGAACGCCAGCGAATCGAGCGGCTGGCCCGAGGTGTTGCGCGCCCGAATGAGGGTGCTGCCGCTTACGTCGCGCGAGTTGTTTTCGAGGGCTATGTCGAGCTTATAAAACAAGACATCGTAGCGCTCCATCTTTTCGCGGTGCCGCGGGGCGGCACTTGTGCGGCTCTGGCTCTGGCTCTGGCTCGCATCCAAACGCGTTTTTACGCACTCGCGCGCACCGGCCTCCAAGTCGGCAATGCCAAGGCGGGGAGTTGCCAGCTGCGCCCGCACCGGCAGCGCTGTGCCCACAACTACTATCAGCGTGCTAAAAATCAGGCGCATATGTATAGCTTCGATGGCGACCTACGCCGGCCGCGGCATGTACCAACTGAAAGACTACCGTAGGCTGTTCGGGGCTGCTTACCCAGTAGCTTCAAGATAGGCTACGCAATAACTCACTGATTGTGTTATCTTTTAGTGAAAGTAGCCGCAGCTGGGCGGCCGCCTGTTTGCACCCGTTATCCTGTGCCTATGCTCCTCTACCGCTACACTCTGCTGTGCTTGCTGTTTTTGCTGCTGATACCTAGGGCCCAGGCCACCCACATAGTGGGTGGCGAGTTGGATTTGCAGTATCAGTCGGGCAACCAGTACCGGCTTACCCTCACGCTGTACTTCGACGCCATTAACGGCAGCGCGGGCGCGCTCGATAACGAGGCGACGGCCAGCATTTTTGAGCGCGGTACCAACCGCCGCATCCGCGACGTAGAGCTTCCGTTGATTACCAACACGTTTGTGCCCTACACCAACGTGGCCTGCACCATTGGCTCGCTCAGCACGCGGCGCTTGGTGTACTCTAGCCTGATTGAAATGACGCCTGGGCAATACGGCGCGCCCAACGGCTACTACGTGGCCGTGGAGCGCTGCTGCCGCAACGGCGTCATCAACAACATTGTGCTGCCCGGCGACGCTGGCCAGACTTATTACCTCGAGTTTCCGGCGGTGGTGCGTAACGGCCAGGCTTTCCGCAACTCTTCTCCACGCATCTTTCCGCCCCTGAGCGACTACGCCTGCATCAACGAGCTGTTTTACTTTGATTTCGGCGGACAAGATGCCGACCGCGACTCGCTGGTGTACGAAATGGCTACGCCGCTTAACGGCCATGCCAACACGCTGCTGCCGCGTCCGCCGCAAGCCCAGCCCGCTCCGTACCGCGAAATTACCTGGCAGCAGGGCCTGAGCGTAAACAACCAAATGCCCGGGGCGCCAACCCTCTCCATTGGCCGCAACACGGGCAGGCTAACGGTACGGCCTACCCGCATGGGGTTGTTTGTGTTTGCGGTGAAATGCTCGGAATACCGCAACGGCGTGAAAATCGGGGAAGTACGCCGCGATTTTCAACTGCTCGTTATCAACTGCCCGCGCAACCAAACCCCGCAGCTAACGGTGCGCCCACCCGGCAACCCACGGGCCACTTACCGCGAGGGCCGCGACACCCTACGCCTGCGCGCTGGCCAGAACCGCTGCATGCGCTTCAACTTTACGGATATCGACCCTGCCTCGGCCCTGCAATTGGAGCTGCGCGCCATCAACTTTCCGCAAAACCTGGTGCCGGCTCCTACCCTACGGCAAGGCACCGTTCGGGCCCCTGGCCAGCCCGATACGCTTACTTCCGAAATCTGTTTTCCCGATTGCTTCGATAGCAAGGGGCAAGTGTACTTGCTCGATGTAATTGTGGCCGACAATGGCTGCAGCTTACCTAGGCGCGACACCGTGCGGGTGGCTTTCACAGCCGAAGCTCCGCCCAACGAAGTGCCAACCGTATCGTTGGTAAATGGTCCCTCCGCCCTGCCCGTGCAGGCGCGTGTGGGCCAGATGCTTGAGTTTGATGTGCTAGGGCTCGACGTCGACCTTGACGCCGTAACGCTCGAGCTATCGGGCCGGGGCTTTAACGCGGCGCAGGTTGGTGCGCAGTTGGTGAGCGTAAGCAACGCTCCGGGGCGGACCGTGGCGCGGTTCCGTTGGCAGGTCGACTGCCGAGCGGTGGAAAGAGGCCTGCACGAGTTTCTGATACTAGCGGCTGCCAACCCTTGCCAGCAGCGGCAAACCAGCAGCACCCTGCTATTGCCGGTGCAGGTAAACTACAGCAATGCCGCACCTAGGCTGGCAACTACTTTCCCGCCGGGCTCGGCCAACCCGGCCGATCCGCCGGTGGTGGTGCGCATGCCCCTAGGTGGCGTGTACGAAGCCACCCTAGATGGCACCGATTCGGACCTTGATGGCCTCACGCTTACGGCTGCCGGTACCAAATCAGACTTAGCCGCCATGGGCATGAGCATGAGCACCAGTGGCTCGCCGGGCACGGCCACGGGCAAATTCAGATGGGAGGCCACTTGCGCAAACGCCTCCGATGAACCCATGGACGTTGTGTTTACCCTCACCGACAACACCTGCCGCCCGGTGCCCCAGCAGCGCTTGGTGCGCTTTGAGGTTGAGCGGCCCACGGCTCCGGAGTTTGTGCCGCCCAACGTGTTCACGCCCAACAACGACGGCCGCAACGATTACTTCGAAATGCCTTCGCTCCCGCCCGACTTCTGCGAGCAGCGTTTTGCGGCCATTACCATCTTCAGCCGCTGGGGCAACAAGGTGTATCACTCCGTTGAGCGCACTTTCCGCTGGAATGGCAAAGACGTGCCGGAGGGCGTGTACTACTACCTGGTGGAGTACACCGATGGACGCTCCTTTAAAGGCACCGTAACGGTAATTCCTTAGGTACTCACTAGCCCACACAACGCAAAGGCCCGGCAGATTCAGCTGCCGGGCCTTTGCGTTGTGTGTAAAGGCTAATCTAGAACAAGAACAGGAACATCATGAACAGCGCCACCCACAGGCCATCGATGAAGTGCCAGTAAATGCCCAACAAGCGCAATTGCAGCCGGCGGTACGGGTTGCGGATGAAAACCAGGGTACGAACTCCGTCGCGGGCGGCATACACGGTGCGCACCAGCAGCACCAGCAAAAACAGCATACCGCCGAGCATATGCACCACGTGCAGGGCCGAGATAAGGTACACGTACGTACCCGATGGCTCGCCCGTGAAGAAGATGCCCTGCTGATCCAGCTCGCGCCAACCTAGTACCTGCAGTCCGGCAAAGATGCAGCCCAAAATGAGCGTTGAAACAAGGCAGCGGCTTAGGCCGCTAACGTCGTCTTCGCGGTAGAGGCGCGTGGCTTGGCTCAGCACGTAGCTGCTGACAACCAGCACCACGGTGCTTAGCGAAAACCACCTAGGGAATGGGTGCACACTGCCCACCGAGCCGTTGTTGGCCCGGGTTTGAATGTACAACGCCACCAAGATGGCAAACAGCACCGTTACGCCCACCAGGCTTAGGTACAGCAGCATCACCAGCGGAGGCACTTTCTCGATCCGTGCGAAGGCCGGCGCTGGCCGCCCTGCTCCCACTTTGTCCTTACGTTCCTTATCTGAGTTCATGGCCTGAAGCAGTGCTAAAGCACCGCCAACCATAAGACCGCCATAAACGCAGATGGTTTTGCGGGGCTTTTTGCGAGAGGTGCTTCTAACAAGGTACGCAAAAACAGAGGCAGCGGCCAGATGATTCCGCGCTTTTTCGCCCTGCCGCCTTATCCCTTGAAAAAGGCGCCAATCTTGCCTAAAACGGCGTTGAGCGTGATTTTGGGCCCACGGCCGGCGCCAAACGTTACCCAAGTTTTGCCAGCCACCCGCAAATCGAGCACCAGCCCCAAGCGCAGCATTAGGTCGTTTAGCTGCTGCAGGGGGTCGGGCGCGCCCGGAGGCTTCGGCTTTTTGGGGCCGCTGTTTTTGCCCGAGCCGGTGAGTTCATCGAGTACTTGCGCGCTCGGCAGGTTAAGGATGATGTAGGTACCCGCCGCGGCCAGCTGAATGTCGTTGCCATTCCAGGTAATTACCAGCCGGGCTTCTAAATCGAGCCCCTTAGCCACCTATGCCGGGGTTTGGGTTGCTGGCCGATGGCAGCACTACGGCCGGCGGCGCTTCGCCCTTGGTGCGGATGCGAACCGAGCCATTGATGCGCAGTGTGGTGGTATCGGCCGGGTTCTTGGGATTGGGCAACTGCACTTCCATATGATCGAAGGTGCAGGCAAGCTCTACCCCACCCGAAAGTTTGGAGAGTAGCGAAGCGGCCATATCGGCCCAGTTGGATTGCGAAGAATCGGCCATGGAAAGCGGCAATGAAAAACGTGATGGTACAACTTGGGCGCAAGAAAGGAACTCGGCCGCATACCACCATACGTGCAGCGGCGGCCGAGCGCTGCATTATCCTAGGTCGGGGTTTTGCGTATGCATGCAGGGCCGCAAGCCCATCCATAATTCCAGACTGATCCTGACCATGCCAAACAACCTATTGCGCAAGTTGCTGTTGCCCGCAGCTGCGCTGGGCCTGATAGCCGCCTGTACCCGGCCCGACACACCCCCGCCTCCTGTTGATGTAAGCTCCGCTGCACCAGTTGCTGCTCCTGCGGCTACTGCGGCTGCTTCGGCCAGCACGCCCTCCGACTGCACGCATCCCTTCGGCCTGTACCCCGAAACCGAGCTTACCTACCAGCTTACCAACGAAAAACAGCAACCCGAGGGCATCCAAATTCTGAAAGTGGCCACCATCAGCGAGCAGCCCGCCGAAAAGAAAAAGGCGGCTTACACGCAGGTGCTGCTCAAAAGCACCCTCTACGACAACAACAACCGCCTGCAGCGCAACGACGAGTACCAGTACGTGTGCCGCAACGATACCGTACTTACCGATGGCCGCTTGCTGCTCGACCCCGGCATGCTGCGCTCCTTCCGCGACCGTAAGTTTGCCTTTGAGCCGGTGCCGCTGGCGTGGCCCAACCAACCGGCCGGAGGCACTTTGCCCGGTGGCAGCCTAACGGTGCAGGTGAGCAGCCCCAGCGTCGACATTGCCAAGGTGATGACCACCGTTACCAACCGCAAAGTCAGCGGTCCCGAAAACGTAACCGTACCGGCTGGCAAGTTCAGCTGCTACAAAGTGGAGTCGCGCTACGAGTACGTAACGCAGGCCCGGCCCGACCTCATTCGGCGCACCATCAAGCAAGTGGTTGATTACTACGCGCCCAGCGTTGGCATTGTACGCACCGAAATGCGCGACCCCGACGGCGAGCTTGACCACACGGCCGAGCTGATAAAGCGCACGGCCGGCCGCCGCTAACGCGCTTCGTTTGTGTATGTTTGCGCTCATCCGCTAACACACAGTTGCCGAACATGAAACGCCCCTATTTTGCCCTTGTTGTAGCCTTGGCCGCCCTAGGCGCGTGCCAGTCTCAAACCAGCACGCCCGAAACGGCAGCCGCTAAGCCCCCAACTACCGAGGCCGCCGCTGGCAACACCTACGGCGCGAAAGTCAGCGAAGCAGGTGCCCAGCCTATGTCGGCCCTGTCTGGGGTGCTCGGCAGCAAGGACTCGGTGCAGGTGAAGCTCGTGGGCCAGATTACCGACGTGTGCCAGGCCAAGGGCTGCTGGATGAAAATGGAAACCGCTGACGGCAAGGAAATGCGCGTTCGGTTTAAGGATTACGCCTTCTTCGTACCCAAAGATGTAAAGGGCAAAACCGCCGTGGTCGAGGGCTGGGTGCACCGCGAAGTGGTGCCCGTAGCCGATTTGCAGCACTACGCGAAAGACGCCGGCAAGTCGGACAAAGAGGTGGCGGCCATCACCAAGGATGAGCAGCAAGTAAATTTTGAAGCCGACGGCGTACTGATTAAAAACTAGCAGCCAGCTATTCCTACTTAGGATTTCGAACCCGAACAAGGCGGTGCCACGGCTTTACGCCGTGGCACCGTTATTTTTACCCCCAGCCTGCCTCCGTGCGGCTATGCCCACCGCTCACTTGCCTTTATGACCGATCTGTTCGCCGTTCAGGAGAAAATTCGCGCCCTCACCGAGCGCCTGCACTACCTAAACTATCAATACTACCAGAACGACGTGTCGGAGGTGCCCGACCAGGAGTTCGACCGCATGCTGCACGAGCTGCAGGGCCTGGAAAAGCAATACCCCGAGTACGCCCAGCCCAACTCGCCCACCCAGCGCGTAGGCGGCACCATTACCAAGCAATTTCCGACCCAGGAGCACCGCTACCCGATGCTTTCGCTCTCGAACACATACTCAGAGGCCGATTTGCGCGAGTTCGACGAACGCGTGCAACGGGGCCTGGAGGGCGCCAGCTACCAGTATGTGTGCGAGCTGAAGTTCGACGGAGTGGCCATGAGCCTTACCTACGAAAACGGCCAGCTTACCCGCGGCGTAACCCGCGGCGACGGCACCCGCGGCGACGTGGTAACCAACAACGTACGCACCATCAAATCGCTGCCGCTGCACCTGCGCGCCGCCGACGATCAGCCAGCCGACTTTGAAGTACGCGGCGAGGTTTTCATGCCGCTTTCGGTGTTTAACGACCTGAATGCCGAACGCGAGCAAAACGGTGAGCCGCTGCTGGCCAACCCGCGCAACGCGGCCAGCGGCACGCTCAAGCTGCAGGATTCGGCCATGGTAGCCGCCCGCCGCCTGCGCTTTTATGCCTACTCCTTCCTAAGCCCGCGCCGCGATTTTCCGACCCACAGCGCCGCCTTGGAGGCCCTCAAGCGCTGGGGCTTGCCGGTATCGGACACGTGGCGCCTGTGCGGTACCATCGAGGAGGTGCTGGAGTTCATTCATCATTGGGAGAAACGCCGCTTCGAGCTGCCCGTAGCTACGGATGGTATCGTCATCAAAATAGACGACCTGCGCCAGCAGGAGTTACTGGGCTACACGGCCAAAAGCCCTAGGTGGGCCATTGCCTACAAGTACCCAGCCGAAGCAGCCCGCACGCGCCTCAACGAAATCAGCTACCAGGTGGGTCGCACAGGCGCCGTTACGCCGGTGGCGCTGCTTACGCCCGTGCCGCTGGCCGGCACCATTGTCAAGCGCGCATCGGTGCACAACGCCAACCAGATTGCCGCCCTCGACCTGCGCATCGGCGACATGGTGTTTGTGGAGAAAGGCGGCGAGATTATTCCGAAGATTACCGGCGTCGACCTGCTGGCTCGGCCCGCCGATGCGCAGCCCATTGTGTACCCCACCACTTGCCCCGCTTGCGGCACGCCGCTCGTGCGCCCCGAAGGCGAGGCACATTACCGCTGCCCCAACGAACGCGGCTGCGCCCCGCAGCTCAAGAGCAAGCTCGAGCACTACGTTTCGCGCAAGGCTTTAAATATCGATGGCCTTGGTGCCGAAACCGTAGGCCGATTTTTCGACCTAGGGCTGGTACGCACCGCTGCCGACCTGTACGACCTGCCCCACCGCCGCGACGAACTCGTGAACCTCGACCGCCTAGGTGAAAAATCGGTTCAGCGCATGTTTGCAGGCCTCGAAGCAAGCAAAGAAGTACCCTTCGACCGCGTGTTGTTCGGCTTGGGTATTCGCTACGTAGGCGAAACCGTAGCCGAAAAGCTGGCCGCTCATTACCGCACCATCGATGCTATTGTAGGCGCCTCGGCCGAGGAGCTGGCCGCTGTGCCCGAGGTAGGGGGCGTAATTGCCGAAAGTGTAGCGCTGTGGGCCCAAGATGGGGCCAACCGCGAGTTGGTGGAGCGCCTGAAGGCCGCAGGTGTGCAAATGGCACTCACCGGAGAAGCTCCACAACCACTCAGCGACCGGCTTAATGGCCTCTCGTTCGTTTTGTCGGGGGTGTTTGAGCAGCACTCGCGCGAAGAGCTGGAGCAGATCATCGAACGCAACGGCGGAAAGCTTAGCTCCTCCATCAGCAAGAAGCTCAGCTACTTGGTAGCCGGCGACAAAATGGGCCCGGCCAAACGCGAAAAAGCCACAGCCTTAAACGTACCCATCATCGGCGAAACCGACCTCCTGGCCATGGTATCGGACGGTGGTCTGTAGGAATAAATTAATATAGCGGGGCACGTATTTGCGGTGAGGCTTTGTTTAATTTGGCGAAGCCTCACCTCTACTTTTCCGGATTGCTATGCACAAGCTTCTCTCACTCGCTATGTTGCTGCTAGTGCTAGGTTGCTCAAGCCCATCGTCGGCGCAGGCAACGCGCACCGTTACGCCCAAGGAAACGCAGCAACTACTCAATCAGCCCGGCACAGTGCTCATTGATGTGCGCACGCCGGTAGAGTTTGGCGCTGGCCACCTGAAGGGCGCGCGTAATATCAACTTCCTCTCCACTGACTTTGACGGGCAAGTAGCCAAGCTTGATCCTAATGCCACTTACGTGCTGTATTGCGCTTCGGGTAACCGCTCGGGCAAAGCTGCCACGCGGATGCAGGAGAAAGGATTTAAGAACGTAGCTAATGCCGGTGGCTTTGCCTCGCTAAAGGACGGTGGATTGCCTGCTGAGTAAATCAGTTCCTGCATCATCAATCACCGCGAATCCAACGGCCCGCCAGATCTAAATCTGGCGGGCCGTTGGATTTTAAGCAATCTGAACAGTATCAAATATTTGGATACTAAATCGCACTGTTTAGATAAATACGCAAGTCCGCCCAATCACAGCAGATTGGACTTAGCTCATTTAGCGTTTAACGAAGCAAACATCATCAATCGGGGAAATGGGTTTAGCATATAATTGAGCTTTACTAGATACAATCATCAATTAAGCCGCCCAAATAACTGCACTTTATCAATATTTTAATAACCACGGATATGATATAATATTGAGTCGCAAATTTTTAAACCAGGAGAATGCGTGCGGCTTTTTTACTTTTCCTAACACTTACTTGCTTACTCGCGCAACAAGCTGTTGCAACCACTTACTACCTCAGCCCGACTGGCAACGATGCCAACGCAGGTACGTCGGCAACGGCGGCTTGGCGAAGCATCGAGAAGGTAAACGCAACCCGGTTTCGGGCTGGAGACCAAATTCTGTTGGAAGGTGGCCATACCTTTGAGGGCGGCATTTGGCTGAAAAGCTACAGCCAAGGCACAGCTGTTAACCCCATCGTTATCAGCTCGTACGGCAAAGGCCGGGCAACCGTAAGCAGTGGCAACGGTTTTGGGTTCTACGGGCACAACAACGCGGGCATTGAGTTGCGCCGACTCAACTTTGTTGGCTCGGGTCGGCTGAACAACAAGAACTCTGGCGTAGTGTTTTACCTCGATTCAGCCGCCACGCAGCTGCAGCACCTGCGTCTCGATAGCCTCGATGTAAGCGGCTACCGCTCGGTTGGTATTTCGGTTGGCAGTTGGAAAGGCACCAGCGGTTATACCGATGTGCGCATCACCAACAGCCGCAGCCACGCCAACGGCGAAGCGGGCATTTCATCTTATGCGGAGGAGCTGCGTGCCCATCACAACTGGTACGTGGGCAACTGCAAGGCCTACGACAATTCCGGGCGTACCGACATCACCAACACGCACACCGGCAACGGCATTGTGCTTTCTGGTATCGATGGTGCCCTCATCGAACACTGCGAAGCCTACAACAACGGTTGGCTGAACTCCAACCCTGCAGGCGGACCTGTGGGTATTTGGGGTTGGTGCTGCAACAACCTGATCATTCAGGAATGCGAATCGCACCACAACCGCTCGGGTCTGGCCCACGACGGCGGCGGGTTCGACCTCGATGGCGGCTGCACCAACTCGGTGCTGCAATACAACTACTCGCACGACAACGACGGCGCCGGCTACCTGCTGGCTCAGTACCCCAGCGCCCCACCCATGAAAAACCTAACGGTGCGCTACAACATCAGCGAAAACGATGCCCGCCGCTACAACCAAGGGGCTATTATGATTTGGTCGTCGGGCTCAAACGGCGGCATCCAAGGTGCAGATATCTACAACAACACCGTTTACCTAACGCCAACTGCCGATGGCTCATCGCCCAAAGCAGTTTATATCACGAGCGACGGAATAGCGGGGATAACACTCCGCAACAACATTATTCAGACGACCAAGGGCATTCCGCTGGTCACGGCTTTGGCTACCAGCGGGGTTCGGCTCGAAGGCAACGCTTACTGGAGCACGGGCGCACCCTTTGTCATTCAATGGGGAGGCACAATCTACGGCGACCTAGCAACTTGGCGCGCAGCTTCGACGCAGGAGCAACTGGGCACTCAGGAAGTAGGCCTTGAAGCAGCTCCGCAGTTTGCCTCGGGCAGCAACAACGCAGCGGCCAACACCCTGCAGCTGACGCCGTACCGCTTAGCAACCACCTCTACCCTGAACGGGGCTGGGCTAAACCTGCGCAGCCGCTTCGGTATAGACACCGGCAAACGTGACTTCTTTGGCAACCCCACGCCCACAGTTACCGGGAAAGCCAACGTTGGTGCGTACGAAGTACAAGCCATTGCCCTGTCAACCCGCCGCAACGTAACCCAGGCGGCGTGGTGCAATGCGTATCCAACCCGCGCCACCGACGTAGTGACTCTTCAGTTTCAGCCAGACCTCAAGCAAGCTGTAACCATTCGGGTGTTCGACCTACAAGGCCGGTTGCACCAAACCAAGCAACTGGAGGCCAGCCAAGTGGCCGCGCGCGAAACCAGCGTTTCGGTGCGTGGGTTAGCTGCAGGCCGCTATGTGCTACAAGTGGAGAGTGGCCTGCTACACACGGGCTTGCCCTTGATTGTAAGCGCAGAATAATGACCTAGGGCTGTTGAGCCGCCGCACTGGCGGCAACATCGCAGTAGAAGGGAGCATTGGCCGTGCCAATGCTCCCTTTTTTGTCGAATATGGTTACGTAAATGCGGTAGGCGCCCGCGCGGACGGGTGCTCGGAAGTGCACCTGCTTACCCGAAGCCGCTTTTATTAATCCGCCCACAATTTCAGGCTTGGTGGCCTGATCAGTCAAATCGGCCGCTACGGCTACGTCTGGCATGATGTACCACTGCGCCGTAAGCTCGTCCCCTTCGGGGTCGAATGCGGTTACGGCTGCCCGGTATTCCTGCCCCGCTTTTAGCTTGATGTTGTCGGTGGCGTACTGCCCGTTTATTTCCAATAAACTAACGTGCGGAGCTTGGTTAGTGGGGAAGCTCCCGCGCCAGAGGTAATGCAGCACATCAACCAGGGCGGTTTTCTCTCCTTTTGGGCCAAACAGGTTGAACCAGGTGGGCGTAGCCTCGAAGCGGTTGCCGCCCCAATAAAACGCATAGGCACCTAGGCAACGTGTGGTGTCGGTGGCTACGCTGCGCTGATAACGCTCAAGCATAAACTCGGCTTTGCTTGCACTTGTCTGCTCGATTGGGGCTTGCCAAGCAGTTTTAGGTGGCTCCCAATAGCCGCGGGCACCGTATTCGGTAACGATGTAGGGAGCATCCCAGCCTTGTTGGCGGATGTCGGTCGGCAGCGAGTATAACCCGCCGAATACATTGACGCCTAACAAGTCAATGTCGGGCGCCAGCCGGTGCAGGGCGGGTATTTTATCCAATGTAGCGGTAACCGAGGTAGTAACCGGATGGTACGGATCCAACTCGTGAATCAGCTTGGCCACATCGTTTAGTGCTCGGAACACCTGCGGGTTGCTAGCACGCATATCCAGCTCGTTGCCCACGTTCCACATCAACAGCGCAGGGTGGTTGCGGTAGCGCAGTACCTGCTTCCGGATTGCCTCGAACTGCTGCTCAACCGCCTGCTTGTTGTAGTAATCAAAACCGGCGTATTCAGGCGTCATCCACAAGCCTAGCATTACGGTAAGGCCGTGCCGGTGCGCCTCGTCGAGCTTAACCTCGGCATAATCGGTGCTGTACAGCCGAACGGAATTGCCCCCCGCAGCGCGTAGTTCGGCATAATGCTCCAAGCCGGCACCTCCTTTTATAAAGTAAGGCTTGTTGCCGCGTAGCAGTTGATAGCCGGTTGAGGTTTTTACTACTCGCACCGGCACAACGCTTTTAGGGGGTTGTACATCACGCGATTCTGCTTGCTTTTGGCAGCCCACCAACACACCCAAAGCAAAAGTCAGGCAGTACCCGAGGGTTTTGGGCGCAGCAACAAACGCAAGCAGCGTCCGACCAATTTGCCAAGGCAGCATGCGGTAGCTATTGATGTTGGTTGCAATTGTGCATCAGGCAAATAACGCGAACCCAACAGTAACATATATAAATTATTTTATAGTCTAACACCTTTAAACAAAATTCTTGAACTTTTCTGGCGTTAGTCTCGCTATGAGGCAGGCGAAAACCACAAGTAGATTTCTATCAGCAAAACATAAATGGCTGTAGCAAAGCGAGGTGTGAGACAGAAAGGAGGCGTAGGAGCGCAGTTAGCAGAAGGTACAACGCAGATGCGCCTGCTGATCATACTCGGCGTAGCGGCATTGCTGTACTTCTTGATCTGGTTTATCGATCCGGCACACGTTGGCTACCGACCATTGTTTTGGCTGCTGACTATTTCGCTGGGGTTTAAGGTGCTACGCACTTTGCACGAATGGGTGCACTACGCCGGCGTAAGCTTGCCAGTACCACCCGACACACTACCTGCTTCCACCGCTCCGCAGCTGCGAGTAGATATGCTCACGACTGCCTGCCCCGGCGAACCGCGCGACATGGTTGCCCGTACCCTGCGCGCAATGCAACGGGTGCGGTATCCGCATACCAGTTACCTCTGCGACGAAGGCAATGATCCGTGGCTTCGCGCGCTTTGCGAAGAACTGGGCGTAGTACACGTCACCCGAACCGAGAAGATCGACGCCAAAGCCGGGAACATTAACAACGCCCTACGCCAAGCAACCGGCGACATTTGCGTGGTGCTCGATCCGGACCACGTGCCCACGCCTGATTTTTTGGATGAGGTACTGCCATATTTCGCCGACCCAACCGTTGGCTTTGTGCAGGTGGTGCAAGCGTACGGCAACCAGCACGAAAGCCTGGTGGCCCGCGGCGCAGCCGAGCAGACGTACCACTTCTACGGGCCGCTGATGATGGGCATGCACCGTTACGGTACGGCAATGGCCATCGGGGCCAACTGCACCTTTCGGCGGGCTGCGCTCGACTCAATCGGCGGCCATGCTGCCGGCCTCACGGAGGATATGCACACGGCCATGCGCCTGCACGCTGCGGGTTGGCGTTCGGTGTACGTACCCAAAGTGGTATCGCGCGGCTTGGTACCTTCTTCCCTAGGTGCTTTTTACGCGCAGCAGCTTAAATGGGCCAGGGGCTCGTTCGAGCTGCTGTTTCGCGTGTATCCGAAGTTGTTCTCCCGCTTTAGCTTCGCTCAGAAGCTCCATTACCTCACGCTTCCCCTGTACTTTCTCTCGGGCATCATCAGCCTGATTGATATTGCCGTACCGCTGCTGTGCTTGTTTACGGCACGTTTTCCGTGGTATGTGTCGCTGCCCCAGCTTGCTTTGCACGCCGCGCCACTGCTGCTGCTGAGTGTGCTTATCAGGTTGTATGCGCAACGATGGTTGCGCGAACCCCACGAATCGGGCATGCACTTGGTAGGTGGCATTTTGCGGGTGGGCACCTGGTGGGTTTACTCCCTCGGCTTTATTTATGCTTTGCTGAAGGTTCGGGTGCCGTACATTCCTACGCCCAAGGAGGGCACCCTCAAAAACGAGCTGAAGTTGGCCCTGCCCAACTTGCTTGTGGCAGCCTTATCGGTGGTGGCCGTAAAATACGCCCGCATAATTGCCGTTGATAAATACACCAATGTGCTAGCTGGGTTGGTGCTGCTAAATGCGGCTATTCTTACCGTAGCAGCCTTTATGGGCCAGCACCGCATGCTGCACAACTTGGTTACGGATATGGCCCAGCGGCCCTACCGGCAGCTGGTATTGGCTCTTGAGCGCCTGCAGGCTTGGTTTGGCCACCGCTTGCCGCTGCTGCTCCGAAGGCAAATGCTCCCGCTCGCAGCCGTAATGGTGTTGGTAATAATTGGCGGGCCAGCGCTTTACCGCTTTGCGCTAGATCAGAAAACGGGGGCACCGCGCTGGATAGCAGCCGGGCCGGCTTCGGTGGTAACCGGGCGGGTTGTCGCCTCCACAGGAACCGAGGGGCTTAACCGGCCGGTGTCCGAAAATTTTGTTCAGCAACCAAGTACCAACCAGATAGTAGCACTTGATTATGCCTGCACGCCGGCCGAGTTGCCCTGGGTATTGGCTGAGTTTGCCGAGCGCCCGGAGGTGCCCATGATAACTCTGCAAGTAAGCGGCTACGAAACGCCCGCAACCTGGCAGCGCGTTGCCGAAGCAGTGCAGAGCCTGGGTCAGCCGGTACTCCTGAAACCATTACTGCCCTACACTACCCCCAGCACTTACCGGGACAACTGGCGCACCATGGTAAAAAGCTTCAGAAAGGCAGAGGCCAGCAACGTATCGTGGGTGTGGTCGGCTCCCCACCCCGATTCGTTGCTGGCCTACATGCCAGGTGCGGCATACCTCAACTGGGTAGCCATTGATTGCCTGCGCCCCGATGATGCGGCAAGCATTAAAACGGTTTACGAGCCTTACCGGCAGCAAATCGGCGCTTGCTTAGAGTTGCACCCCAAGCCTGTGCTACTGCTGGCCGCCCAGCAACCTAGGGGCAGCCGAGCTGAGCAAGCCAACGCACTGGCATCGCTATACCCCGAGGTGCGGGCCGTGGTGTTTACGCCATACCTACACCCCGAGAGCATAGCTTGGCGGCAACTGGCGCTGCCCGCGGCAAGCAACTAGTTGCCACCTAGGGCTACTGAAACTATTTGCCGTCGAAGCTCTGCACCATGCTGTTGTGCAGGGTTTTGGGGCTCCAGTAGCCGCTGGCGATAATGCGGCGGATGGTGAACAGTGGGTCTTGTTCGTCGCGCTTCTCGGCCAGCACAAAGGCCGATACCATACCGCGCTTCTTCAGCTCCGGAATGGCTTCCTTGTTCCACAGGCCGAAGGGGTAAGCGAAGTACTTAATTTCCTTGCCGGTAATTTCCTGCAGGGTTTTGGTGGGCTTCTCGATCTGCGTTACCCAATCTTCGCCTTGGTACTTCTTCACGTTGTGGTGGTCCCAGGTGTGCGAGCCGATAACGTGGCCTTCGTCGGCGAGCTGCTTTACCTGCGCCTTGCTCATGTAGTTCGGCCGACCTAGGCTCACCGTCATCACGAAGAACACGCCCTTGAAGCCGTGCTTGTCCATTTCGGGCTTGGCCACGGTAAACTGATCGAGGTCGGTGTCGTCGAAGGTGAGCATCACCGGCTTCTCGGGCAGTTTGGCGCCGGTAGTCAGGTAAGCGTACAGCTGATCGGGCAAGATGGTGTGGTAGCCCGAATCGGCCAGCATCTGCATCTGCTTCTTGAACTCAGCTACCGGAACAATGTAATCCTTAGCGCCTTTTGAGTCTTTCGCGCGCCAGTCACGAATTTGGTGGTAGCACAAAATTGCCACCTGCGGGCGGGCCAGAATTTCGGCAGCCGAAGCAATTTTGCTGGCCGGAATGCTGCTCGGATCAGGAGCAGCCGTGGTGGCAGCCTGTTCTGCCTCGGCTGTGGCAGCTGCGCCCGACATGGCTGTGGCAGCAGCCTCGCTCGTGGGCGAAGCGTTTTCCAAAGCCGAGGCTTTTTCGGTGTTACAAGCGGGCAAAGCAATGCCAGCGGCTACGGCAGCGCCGAGCAGAAGAGTGGAGAAGCGGTGCGACATGCAGGGAAAAGCGACCTAGAAGGCCAGAATGGAGGAAATCAAACCCGGAGACCAACCGAACACGGCCGCTTTTGTACCTTCGCGCGGCCGGTTCTTCTTACAAAACAACGGTTTCTGCTCCTCATGGACAAATTTCGCGGTACGGGCGTTGCGCTCGTTACGCCCTTCTCTCCTACCGATTTCTCGGTTGATTACCCCGCCCTGCGTCGTCTGCTCGATTTTGTGATTGAAGGCGGTGTTGAGTACATCGTGATTAACGGCACCACGGCCGAGTCGCCGACTACCACGGCCGAAGAAAAGGCCGAAATCCTGCGCGTAGCTAAGGAGCACGTGGCCGGCCGCGTACCGCTCGTGTACGGCATCGGCGGCAACGATACTGCCGCCGTGGAGCGCACCATCCGCAACACCGACCTCGCGGGCATCGACGCCATTCTGTCGGCCTCGCCTTACTACAACAAACCCTCGCAGCGCGGCATTGTAGCGCACTACCAGCGCCTGGCCGATGCCTCGCCCGTTCCGGTTATCCTTTACAACGTGCCCGGCCGCACGTCGTCGAACATGACGGCCGAAACTACTCTCACGCTGGCTCAGCACCCGAACATTATCGGTATCAAAGAAGCCAGCGGCAACATGGAGCAGTGCATGCAGATAGCCGCCGGCAAGCCCGCCGACTTCCTGCTCATCTCCGGCGACGACGTGCTGACCTCCTCTTTGGTAAGCTTCGGCGGCGTGGGCGTCATCTCGGTGTTAGCTAATGCTTTCCCGGAGCCCTTCACCGACATGGTGCGCCAAGCCTTGGCCGGCGACTTTGCAGCCTCTACCAAACGCTTGTTTGAACTGCTCCCGCTGAACCCGCTGATGTACGAAGAGAGCAACCCCGTTGGGGTGAAAACGGCTCTGGAACTACTGGGCATCTGCTCGGGCGCCGTGCGCCTGCCGCTGGTGGCTGCTTCTGAAAGCTTGAAGCAGCGCATTAAGGAGCTGTTGTAAGGGCTTGTTGCCTTCGCGCTAAAAAGCCTGGGGCCGGACTTCTAGTCCGGCCCCAGGCTTTTTTTATCCTAGCACTTGCGGGTGAACACAGGGCTGTTGGCTTCCCGTGTCCGTGTTCAGAGGACTTGAATGCGCATTCTCTTCTCGTGTTGTAAGTGGTCGAGCAAGCCTTGCAGAGCTACTGCTTTCGTTGCTTCACTAAGTGTGCTACGTGACACCCGGGCCTCGAATTCGGCCGCTGTTTTTACTGGGTCTCCGAATACCACCATGTCCATACCATCGAAGCTCATTTCCGAATCGATGAAGTATTTCTCCGCTTGGCACTTATAAAACATGCCGGCTCTACCGAGAAACTGCACTTGGTCTTTCTCGAACCAATCTGAAACCACCTTCCTCAACATACCTGAAGCTTTACCAACCACTAGCCAGAACATCGGCCACGTGCAGGGTGCGCAGGGGCAGCTTTTCCTTTCGAATGTAGGCATCCAGGTGCATCAGGCAGCTGGTGTCGGTGCTGATGAGATACTCGGCGCCCGTAGCCATTGCGTGCTCTACTTTCTGCTGCGCCATGGCCACCGAAATCGGCTCAAACTTAACGGCAAACGTACCGCCAAAACCGCAGCAGGTTTCGGTTTCGGCCATTTCGAGGCGCTCCAGCCCGGCCACCGAATCAAGTAGCTGGCGCGGCTCCTCGCGGATGTGGCACTCGCGCAGGGCCGAGCACGTATCGTGGTAGGTGTATTTGCCCGCCAGCTTGGCACCCGCAATGCTCGTGACGCCTAGCACGCCAACCAGAAACTCCGTGAATTCAAACACGCGCCGCTGCAGGGCCGGAAACTCGCCGCAGCGCGGCGAACCTTCGAGCAGCTCGCCGTAGTGGTTGCGTACCATGCCCACGCACGAGGCCGAAGGCCCTACCACGTACCGCTCGGGCGCGCCGGCAAAGTCGGTCAGGAATTTCTCGGCTACCTGCTGGCTCTCCTGCCGGTAGCCCGCGTTGTAGGCCGGCTGTCCGCAACAGGTTTGGTTAGGGTTGTAGTTTACTTGGCAACCAACGCTTTCCAGCACCTTTACCATATTCATGGCGGTTTCGGGGAAAAGCTGATCGACAAAGCAGGGTACGAAAAGGTCGACGAGGGCAGCGGGCATAGGTGATAAGTAGGGCAATCGGTAGTTGAGGGTGTGCGGCACCTAGGGCTCGGCAACTCTTGCAGTCAGGCATTAGTTTGCGCAGCATGCGGCGGGCACAAACGCGAGTTTACGGCTTAATGGCCAACAAATACCCGCCGGCTGAGGCGTTGGGCTTCGCGTAAGGCTTCCATGTTGAGGCCGGTGGGCACGCCCGTTGCCTCCATGTAGGCCACCAGGTTTTCGGTAGCCATGTTGCCGGTAAGCTGATCGGCAGCCATGGGGCAACCGCCAATGCCACCTAGGGCCCCGTCGAAGCGGCGGCAACCGGCCTCGAAAGCGGCATCTACCTTCTCGCGCCAGGTATTTGGCGTGGTGTGCAGATGGGCGCCAAACTCGATGTTAGGGAAAGCCGGAATCAGCTCGCGGAACGGCGGAATGATGGTTTCGGGCGTGGAGGCCCCGATGGTGTCGGACAAAGCCACCACGCGCACACCTAGGGCGGCCAGCTTTGCGGTAAATTCGCCCAGCACTTCGGGGTTCCAAGGGTCGCCGTAGGGGTTGCCGAAACCCATGCTCAAGTACACCACCAGGGTTTTGCCGCGCTGCTCGCAGCGATTCTGCATTTCGCCTACTTCGGTTAGGGCCTCGGCAATGCTTTTGTTGGTGTTGCGCTGCTGAAACGTCTCGGACACCGACAGCGGAAAGCCTAGGTACTGAATTTCATTGTAGCCCAGGGCAGTATCGGCGCCGCGCAGGTTGGCTACAATGGCCAGCAGTTTGGTGCGGGTGCTGCCCAAATCGAGGCCGGCCAGCACTTCGGCGGTATCGCGCAGCTGCGGAATGGCTTTCGGCGACACAAACGAGCCAAAATCAAGCGTATCGAACCCTACCCGCAGCAGCGCATTCAGGTACTTGGTTTTGGCTTCGGTTGGAATGAAGTCGGCCCAGCCTTGCATGGCGTCGCGGGGGCACTCGATTAGTTTCATGGGTGGAGGTGCAGGTGATGGGGCAGCAGCAAAGGTAACGGCCGAACCAACATACGCGCACCGGCTGGGAGGCTACTGGCGCACTACGCCGAAGCGCTTGCCCGGCACATCCATCACCACGGTATGCTCGGCAAACGGCTGGTTTCCGAGCATGCCCTCCATGCCGCTAAAGCGCATCAGGGCACTTTGCCACCAGCTCATGCCCTCGATGTAAGATACCGTGTGCAGCGGCAAGGCAGCCGGCCCAAAACCTAGTTTCATAGCGCTTGGGGCCGTGTAGGAAGTCAGCGTTTTGCCCCACGAGTTTACCGGCCTCACGGCAACCGCGGCGGCAGGCTTGCTTAGCTCTTGCCAGCGGCTCTGGCTTGTTAGTAAAGCAAAGGCACTGCTGCCCGAATCAAAGAGCAGCTGGCGTGGCTCGCCCTGCAACGTTGCGCTCAGCAGCACGCGCCGGCTGGTAAAGGCAAGCGGCACAAAATCGGTGCGGCTGGCTAGGCTGTCGGCCACCCGTTCGCACAGAGTAAAACGCCGACGAGCGTAGTCGACTATCAGCACCCGGCCCTCGAGCACATCGGCACCTAGGGTTCCGATGATAAACGGCTGGGTGCTATCGGCTGGCAGCTGACGAGCGCCGTAGCGCAGCACCGGAAGTTTGCGTGCCTGCACCTGCCCTTGCCCAAGCGCAAACCGGAAGTCCCGGACGGAATCGGCCCGAAGCGTAAGCGTGCGCCGGGTGGCGGGGTACTGCTCGCGCAGCGCAGCTAGCGGGTGTTCGTACAGTAGCGTGTACGGGGCCCCGGTATCAAACTGCAGGTAGCAGGTGCGCGGGCAGCCAGGCACGGTTATGGGCACGAGTTGCTGCGCATGAGCCACGGTTGGGCGAGCGGTGGTATCGGCCTTCCACTCGAAAGCGCAGGTGGCCGGCAGCTGCGTAACGGCAAGCTGATTGACCCCCGGCTCGAACTTTTGACGGGCATAAAAGTAGCCGCCAACGCCACCAGCCACAAGCAGGGCTAGCACCAGCAGAAGGATTTTGCGGAAGGTTTTCATAACGCGACAGGTCGGGTTTGTTTGTGAAGCCAAACCTACCCGAGCCCCCTTCTCGTGCTTGCGTCATTTTGCCGCCACTTGCAATAAGTGGCTAATAGTCAGCATCAAACATTACAGCCGAATCCAATACACATCCAGTTTACCCAAGCGTATTAGCCACGCGTAATAGAGCACCGTAAGCACATTTACGGTGTAGCTAAGGATGAATACTACTAGGTAAGTACCCGGCACCACCACCTGGAAATAGCGTGCGGCAAGCCAGTGGCCCAGCACCAGCACCATGTAAGCGAAAAAGCACACCACCTGCCACAGTATCTGAAACCCAAGTACCCGCCTGCCAAGCTCGGCCGCGTGCGCTACCTGGTGCCGCCGGGCGCGCCACAGCAACAAGGGCACTACCACGTTTAGCAAAGGCAACACCAGAAAGCTGAGGGCACTGAGGTTGAGCAATTGCAGAAACTGCGGATCGGAGCGCAGGGCTGGCGGGGCAGCCGCCTGTGGCTGGACCGCGGCCAGGGTGGCTGGCTCGGGCGCAAAATCTTCGAGCGAAACACCTAAGGCCGTAGCCAGGGCTTGCAGGGTATGTCCGCGCGGCACCGTATCGCCTTGCTCCACCCGCTGAATGGTGCGCAGGCTTACGCCCGAGTGCTCCGCCAGCAGCTCCTGCGAGTAGCCTTTTCGTTTGCGGATAGACTGGATTCGGGCAGCGGAAAACATAGAAAGACAATAATAGGGTAGCTAGGCGTTGCCAATAATACAGCTTCTGTTGCAGGCTCCCGTGCCATTCCAGGCTGCACTTCCTCCGGTGTATTGTTAAATGACCGAATGCGCCCCGACCGAACCTCTGCCATTAACCTCGTGTTTGTCAGCTATGCACCTACCCACGACGATCCGCCGGCCCCTGAGCCGGCTTTTCATTATAGTTCTGCCGTTTTTATTGTTAGCCTGCGGCAAGCAGCAAACGTTGCAGGGCATTTTCAGCCAGCCGCGCACTCCGCACGAGGCCTATGCGCGTAAGCTGCGCCAAGCTCGCCTCGACCAAACGGCCCTAGGTAAGGATTGGCTGGCTGCGGCCGACCAAGCCCTGCGCGACTCGCTGGTGGTTACGCTGCCCTTTAAGGAAACCGGCATTTTCCGCGCCGATCAGGCCTATGCGGCCTCGTACCGCTATGCCGTGCGGGCCGGCGAGAAAATCAACATCTCGCTGACCATGGAGCCCGCCACGGCCGATGTGCACGTGTTTCTGGATGCTTTTGAGCTCGACCCCGACGACCGTCGGCTGCGCCCCATTGCCTCGGCCGATACCGTTTCGCGCTCTTTTAGCTACGTAGCCGAAGACGACCACCAGCACCTGCTGCGCGTGCAGCCCGAGCTGTTGCGCAGCGGCCGCTTTACCATTCGTATTCAGCGGGCTCCCTCGTTGGCCTTCCCGGTGCAGGGTAAGAACGACGTAGCCGTGGGTTCGTTTTGGGGTGCCGAGCGCGACCGGGGTGCGCGCCGCCATGAGGGCATTGACATTTTTGCCAAGCGTGGTACGCCTGCCGTGGCCGTAGCGCCGGGTATGATAACCCGCGTAAACGAAACGCCCCTAGGTGGCTTGGTGGTGTGGCTGGCCGATGCCCAGCACGGGCAGCACATCTACTACGCCCACCTTGATAAGCAACTGGTGCACCCCGGCCAGATCGTGAAAACCGGCGACACCTTGGGCCTGGTGGGCAATACCGGCAATGCCCGCACTACCAAGCCCCACCTGCACTTTGGCGTGTACCGCAGCGGCCGGGGTGCCGTCGACCCCTACCCCTTTGTACGCCGGGCCGATAAGGAGCCTGCGGCCCCGCGCACCGCGCCCGAGCGCCTAGGTCAGTGGGTACGCCTTACGGCCAGCAATACGGCCCTGCGCCCAGTACCTACCGAGGTGCGTGGCAAGCAAACGGGCATGCCGAAAAACACCCCCCTGCTGGTGGTAGGTGCAACGGCCAATTGGCTGCGCGTGCAGGACCCCAACGGCAAGCTCGGCTACGTGCCCGCCAAAGCTGTAGCCACCGAGGCGCTCCGCCGCGAAGCCTTGGCTACCAACGCCGACCTGCTTGCGCAGCCTACCTCGGCCGCGGCCCCGCTCGATACCTTACCGGCCAATACCAATGTGGCCGTGCTGGGCGAATGGAGCGGCTACCGCCTGGTGCGCAACGCTGCCGGCCAGGTAGGCTGGCTGCGCACCACCTAGGCTTGCCTACTGGCTAAAAACACAACGGCCCGCTCCACAACGTAGGTGGAGCGGGCCGTTTGGCGTTGGTAGCTGCCGAGAGCTTACTCGGCAATTATCACGGCTTTGTTGAGTTTGCGGGCGTAAGCAATGCGCTTTTCGCGGCCCGAGGCATCGGTATAGTCAAAGCCCACAGCGCGCTTATCGGTTTGCACGGCGCTCCAGCCTTCGGCATCAATTTCGGCGGGCGGCGAGGTGAGCGTACGCGGAATAGCCGGCGAAGTGAATTTGTCTTCGGCGAAAAACCTATTCATACCCTGCAAGATGGCCAGCTCGCGGGCGCGCACCGAGCCTGCCTGCGGGTCGTTCTGCAAAGTGCGTTCATCAATTAGCGTTTTGGCGGGCATTACCTCGTTGCGGAGGGTGTCACCTTTGGCCGAGATGATCAGGAAACGGGCATTGGCGTCGATAATTTTCGGGCCTTGCAGCAGCAGCACAAAGTTGTCTTTGCTCTTGCCATCGGAGAAGTTGCGCTGCACAGCCACTGTACGCAGCACCGAGCGGCTGGTGAGGCGGCTACGATTGGCTTCGGGCTTGGGCGTGAAGAGCTTGTCGGCGTTGCTGGAGGTGCCCACCTCACGGTCGGTAGTGACGCATGAGGCCTGCATAAGCAGCAACAACAAAGCAATAGGAGAAATTATTTTTTTCATGGGTGTGGAGTAGAGAGAAGGGAGGCAAACGAAAGTAAGAGCGCCACGGCCTCGGCGGGCATTTGGTACCGGATTTTTCATACCGGCTTTGCTTGCTCCACCTACGCAGGCACCGGGGGGCATGGTTGCACCTCAACAGCTATTAGAAGAGGCCGATTTCCAGACCCAGCTGCCACGGGGGCAGCTCGGGGTACAAAGCAGCCCGCTCGCCCCGGAAAGTATCGGCCAAGCGGTAGCGCACTACGGCGGCGTAGCGGTTGGCGCCTACCCTGCCCACAAGGCCGTACGACCATTTTTGCAGGTATGGCAAGCCGTGCTCAACCACATTCACGCGCCGCGCCGCGCCTGAGTTGGGCTTATCCTCGGTGCGGTGCGCAGTGCCGATAACCCGGCCGCCCCAGCCCCCAACATCGAAGTAGCGCCCCACAATGTTGCCACGCCGGCCCACGTTCAGCCGCAGCCAGGCCTCGAGGTCGGCGCGCTGCAGCACCAGCGATTCGCGGTAGTGCTGCGCGGGCGTTGGCAGTACCTTGGCGTCGTTTTGGGCGAGGCTGTACTGCAAGCGGGCGTAGCGCACATCAAAACCCAAAGCCAGGTGCTCGGCCAAGCGGTGCTTTTGCCGCAGGCCCAGGGTTAGTTCGGCCGAGGCGCCACTGCGCAGCTCGGCGCCGCTGCGCTCGGGCTGCCCCAGCACAAGGGCGTAGCCCACGTACAGGTGGCGGAAAAGCTGTCGGTTGGGGCCGTAGCGCTGGCGTACCGTATCGGCAGCTACATCGGTGCTCAGCAGCTGGCGTTGGGCGGCAGCCGGTAGTGCGGCACTTGCCAACAAGCCGGTCAGCAGCAATGCGAAGGGGTGCTTCATGGCAGTTGGTAGTTGAGCGTGTAGCCGCGGTAATGCACGCGCAGCAAGTCGCCGGGTTGCCAGGTGCCGGTGGGCAGCTGCAGCACCGCGCGCTGGCTTACCTCGAGCACCTCGTAGCGGCGCAAGTGGCCCTTGGCATCGGCCAGCTGCCAGTAGCAATACTGCGGGTTTGGCGGCGGCAACGGAAAGCCCTCGGGCTCGGTAGCAGGTTCCGATGTAGCGGTGCGCTCCTTTCCCGCGCGCGGCACTTCCGGCCGTTCATCAGCTAACGGCGCCCTAGGTGCTGCCGCAGCCGAATCGGCGCGCAACGGCAAGTGCTTCAGCACAAGCGTAGCCTCGGGCCGGATAATTACCTCTACGCCTTCGGCAGTAGCTACCACATCGAGCGTTGGCGAGGGAGTAGCACTTGCCGGCTGCAGGCACTTGCTGGCCTGGGGCAGGCCGTAGCCGTGGGCGTAATCAAAATAAGGATAAAGCCGCCCCGATTGCTCCAGCGTTCGGAATACCTCCATGGCTTTTAGCCCGCGCTGCTGCTGCCACACGCAAGCTGCCAAGCCCGCCACCAACGGGCTGGCAAACGAGGTGCCCTCGGTGCGCTCGTACCGGCCGCCGGGCACGGCGGCTACCACGCTGCCAAACGCCGCCACATTAGGCTTGCGACGCCCGCCAGGAGCCGGGCCGCGCGAGCTGTAATCACTAGCCAGCCAGGTATCGGGTTCGATGCCGCCCACCGCCAAAACCGAATCGGCATCGGCCGGGGTGCCTACGGTGCGCCAGCGCGGGTCGTCGCCGTCGTTGCCGGCGGCGCACACCACCAGCATGCCCTTGCGCACGGCCATGGCAGCGGCCCGCGCCACCAGCGAGGTACGGCCGTTCATTTGCTCCCGGAAGTAGCGGGTATCAGTGTAACCTAGGGAGGAGTTCAGAATATCGGCCCCGTTGCGGTCGGCCCACTCGGCAGCGGCCAACCAGGCTTCTTCTTCGCTGAAGGTTTCGCGGCTGGTGCGCTCGGTGCGGGCCAGCAGGTACTCGGCTTGCGGCGCCAGGCCCAACGGCGTGCCATCGGGCAATTTGCCGGCCATACACGAAAGCACCTCGGTGCCGTGCATACCGCCGCCGTACACGAATGCATCCTTCTTGATAAAATCGTAGGTGGCTACTACCCGCCGCTCCTGCTGCAGATGCGCCAGGCCCGGGTGGCCGCTGGCACCGCTAAACCCCACATCCAAAATAGCAATGCGCATGCCCTTGCCATCGAGCCCGGCTTTGCGTACGGCTTCGGCACCTAGGGAACTGGTTTGGCGATGGGCCAGCTGCCGCTCGGTAGCCGACAGCTCGTTGGCCGAAAAGCTGCTGTGCAGCGGGCGCGAGGCGGGCAGCAATTCGGCCTGAGGCATGAGCTCTACTGCCCGTACGCCGGGCAAGCGGCGCAGCTCGGCTACTTGCCCCGGTTTGGCCCAGCAAGCAACCGCATTAAACCAACGGCTGGTGCCCGCCACCGAATCGACGCGCTGCTGCACCTGCCGCAGGTAATCGGGGCGCAGCGGAAAATCGGTAGTGTCGGCCAACGGCAGGCCTTGCCGGCGCCGGCGGGCCAACGCTTGCGGCGAAAAGTACGCTGCGGTATCAAAGCGCATGCCCCGCTTGTCGCGCAAAAACACCCAATACTTAGCGGGGACGGGCGGGGCGCTGGGCGCTGCTACCGGCTGCTGAGCCGATGCGCCTGCAGGGCTGAGCCCAAGGGCACTGATAAGGGCGGGCAGCAGAAAATGGAGCAACAACGAAAAAGCAGTAGATGAGAAGCCGAAAAATACAGCAGTTCGGCGCCACGGGCAAGCCCCCGCACCTAGGCGCTTACAACTTACCGCGCCGCGGCTGCGTACGGTGCGGCAAGCGCGCTACTGTTGAGCTGCGCCGTCGCAACATTCCACCGCACCATGAAAACGACCCTCCGTAACCTGTTGCCAGCTACTGCGTTGGTAGCCGCACTTGCTTTTACCCCGGGCTGTGTGTCGCAGAAGAAATACACTGCCCTGCAAACCCAAAACACCGAGCTAACCAGCTCGCGCGACCGGCTTCAGGCCGAAAAGAATGCCTTGGAGCAGGAAAAAAACCGCACCGAGGAAGAGCTGCGCCAGCGTCTGGTATCGCGCAGCCAGCAAGTAAGCCAGCTCAACGAAACCCTGAGCGGGGCCGAAAAAACCAACTCGCAGCTGTCGGCCGATTTGAAGGAGCGCGAACAGCGCCTGGCCGAGCTGCAAACCAAGCTGGCCGAGAAAGACCGCGCCGTGCAAGCCTTGCGTAAGCGCGTGGCCGATGCCCTGTTGGGCTTCAACGCCCAGGATTTGCAAGTAAACCTGCGCAACGGCAAGGTGTACGTGTCGCTGTCGGAGCAACTGCTGTTCAAATCGGGCTCGACGAAAGTTGACCCACGCGGCCAGGAAGCCCTGCGCAAGCTGGCAACGGCCCTTAAAGGCAACCAGGACGTGAACGTGCTGGTAGAAGGCCACACCGACAATGTGCCCATCCTGAAAGGCACCGCCAGCATTCGCGACAACTGGGATTTGAGCGTGCTTCGCGCTACTGAAATTACGCGCATCCTCACCGAATCGGGTATGACGGCGGCCCAAGTTACTCCTTCGGGCCGCTCGCAGTACGTGCCGGTAGCCCAGAACGACACGCCGCAGAACAAGGCCCTGAACCGCCGCACCGAAATTATCCTCACGCCCAAGCTCGACGAGCTGTTCCAGATTCTGGAGCAGAACTAACTTAGGCGGTTATAGCAACAAACGCCGCGTACCCCATCGGGTGCGCGGCGTTTGTTTTTACTGATTTCGGCTTCGGGCTACTCCCGCCCTAGGTGAAACTCCTGCACGGGCTGCCATTGGCGGCCATCGTGCCGAAAGAGCACCAACGACGTAACCGGAAAAGTAGCCGCGTAGCTGCGCTGCGCGAAGTCCTGCTTGAGCTCGGATACTTGCTCGGGCGGTAAGTCGCGGGTGGCCAGCGTCATGTGGGGCGTAAAGGGCCGCTTTTCGTGCGGAATGGTAGGCAGCTCGGCTTTGCAGAAGCGCACCAGCTCGGCGTGCAACTGCTTGAGCGGCTCGGCCCCCGACACGTGCACAAACAGGGTGCGGTTGCCAAACCAGGCAAAGTTGTGCAGCCCCACCTCCACTGCCGCTTGCTCGGCTGCAAAGCGCGCCAGCGCCGGCAATGCTTCGGGCTCGAACTCGGCCGGCACTAGCCGAAATGGCGGAATAAGCGTGATATGCGGCGGCAGGCGCACGGCGTTGCGCGAACCGGTGCGGCGGTTTACCTCCTGCTTTAGGGCCCACACTTCCGAAAACACGGGCTCGGGCGGCAAGGTAGCCAACAGGTAAAGCGAAGGCGGCGTGCGAGTGGAGGTTTGCTGTTCGTTCACAGCTACTCCAACGCACGCCGCCAGCTTTGGGGTTACAGCCCTAGGTGCTACAGGCCGTATTTGCTGAGCAGGTAAATCATGCTGGCCATGGCCGCGCCGCCCAGCTCCAGCTCGCGCTTGTGCACCTTGTCAAAGTTATCGGCGGCGGTGTGGTGAATATCGAAGTAGCGCTGCGAGTCGCAGTCGTAACCGATCAGCACCTTGGCCTGGTCTTTCAGGGGGCCGATGTCGGTGCCGCCGTGGCCGGGCTGCAGGTTGCCGGCGTTGTAGGGCTGCAGCAGCGGGCTCCACTTCTGCATCAGCCCTATAGTGGCTTTGTTGTTGGTTTCGAGGCCAAAGCCACGCGGAGTAAATCCTCCCCCATCCGACTCAATAGCCGCCAGGTGCTTTTCGCCGGCGGCTTTGGCCAGCTCGGCGTACTTGATGCCGCCGCGGTTGCCGTTTTCCTCGTTCATGAACAGCACGGCCCGTACGGTGCGCTCGGGGCGTAGGCCCGAGGCCAGCAGCAAGCGCAGGGCCTCCATGCTCTGCACGCAGCCGGTACCATCGTCGTGGGCGCCTTGGGCCAGGTCCCAGGAGTCGAGGTGGCCGCCTACGGTAATGATTTCATCGGGCTGCTTGCTGCCTCTGATTTCGCCTACCACGTTGTAGGATTTCACATCGGGCAGGGTTTGGCAGCCCATTTCCAGCTCAAACGCCAGCGTGGGATCTTGCTTTAGCTGCTCGCTGAGGCGGTTGGCCGCCAGGGTGCTCAGTGCAGCAGCCGGCACTTGGGCTACGCCATCTTCGTAGCGCATGGTGCCTGTGTGCGGGTTGTCGTCGATGGCACTGGTGAGGGAACGAACCAAAGCCCCTACCGCGCCCCGTTTGGCGGCCTCCACGGCACCGCTGCGGCGTTGGTCGCCGGCACCACTGTAGGCCGCACCGGGCTCGATGAGGCGGTCGTCAAACGGCCGGTTGAAGAACACGAACTTGCCTTTTACCTTTTCGGCGGGCATGTCGCGCAGCTCCTGAATGCTGCGCACTTCCACTACCTCGGCCTTCAGCTTGCCTTTGGTACCTACCGAGCCACCTAGCGCGCACACGGCTACGCTTTGGGCTTTGCCTTTGCCGGCTTTAAAGCTGCCTTTCTCTTTGGGGCCGCGCACCCAGTGCGGCACCATCACCTCTTGCAGGTATACACGGTCGAAGCCCAGCTTCTCCATGGTTTGCTTGCCCCACTGCACGGCTTGCTCGGCTTGCGGCGAGCCGCTCAGGCGCCCCCCAATATTCTGGCAGAGGTAGCGGAGGTTTTCGTAGCTCTGGCCCCGGAGCAGGGCCTCGTCGTAAATTTTGCGGATGTTGGCTGAGTCGGTTTTGGCATCGGCGGTTTGGGCCATTGCCGGCGCAGCAAGGCCTGCCGTGAGCAGCATGGCCGCGGCTGCGGTAAGAAAACGGTGGAGCATTGAACTAACTGTGGGTAGAAACGCCAACCGGGCGCTACGGGCACAGACACGTGTAATACCACCGTAGTTGCGCAGCTGAATCGGTGGCAGCGGCGGCGGCAAATAAAAGCCCAGCGCGGCACCCAACCAAACCGGTGGGTGCCGCGCTGGGCGCGTTGCAAAGCCGCATTGGAATTATACCAGCGGCACGAAGTACGTATCGGCGGCTTTGGGCTTGGCGGCTACGGGTGTGTCGTCGCAGGGCAACAGCAGTACCGGGACGGTGGTACTGCGCAGCACCCGCGCGGTAACGCTGCGATGAAACAGCTGCCCAAGCAAGCTGCGCCGACGCGTAACCATCACCAGCAAATTGGCGCGTTGCTCGGCTACCACCCGCAAAATACCTTCTTCGGGCGCACTCACCACCGGCTGCTGATAATCGAGTTGTTGCTCGCCGCGCAACAATCCGCTGGCTTGTAGCTGCTGCAACGCCGCAATGCTGGCCTTCGCCGCCGAGCTAACCGTATTCACTACGGTGGGGCTTACGGCCCAGGTAGTAATCAGCTCATCGAGCACGCCCGCAGCAGGCTGGGGCACCACAAATGCTTCGTCATCAACGGCTAGCACCATGCGATAAGGCGGCGTAAGGGCGGCCGAGGCAGGCACCAGCACAATCGGACAGCCGCAATGGCGCAGTAAGCTCAGCGCCCGGTTGGAGAGCAGCGCTTCGAAATAGCTGTTGGCCTGGGTAAGACCCAGCACCAGCAGCATCGGGTTATAGCGCGCAATAATGGTATCCATGTCATCCTCGAAGTTGCCGTCGAGCACTTCGGCGGTGGTGGGCACCAACATATTATCGGCCAAGGCTTGTAGCTTATCAGGCAAGGTTCGGCGCACTTCAGCCGATGTCTGGGTAGCGTTGCCAGGCAGAGTTAGCTCCTGGCTCAGATGCAGCAATGCAACACGAGTGCCCAATGGGGCGGCTACTTGGGCAGCGTAACGGCGGGCCTGCTCGGCGGCCGGCGACAAATCGGTAAGAACAACGATGGTGTCCATGGCGGGGGTAATTCCTGGTTTCAGGTATGCCTCAAAGGTGCCGCCAGCGCCGAGCTTACTCTATGATGGATATCAGCTTGATATATGACATATCTCAGCCAGGCAACACGCCCTTTAGATCAGCAACATATAAGCTGACGCCACCCTTTACTTCGAAGGTGAATTTGTGAAGACAAAAACAAGCAAAAAGGCAGGGGCCGCGGATCAGTTTTCCTAATCCGCGGCCCCTGCCTTTTGCCTGCTGCGTAAGGGTTGCCCTAGGTACGTAGCTGCTTATTTGCCGCCCCCATAGTTTCGGGCGGTAGCGGTAGCCGGGCCGCCGCTAGCCGGGAGCTTCACCTCAAATAAGTAGCTGAACTCATCGTCGCCGATGGTCGGCACAGGGCGCGGGGCACCTAGGGCCTCAACGGTTTCTAAAATGGTATTGGAGTGCCCCACTACCAGCACGGCTTTGCCCTGGGGCGTTTGCCGAATGCGTGCCGCCAGCGCAGCCAAACCGGGGGCGTTGGCTTCGTAAGGCTCGATGGTCCGTTTCTTGGCTTCGGCCAGCGGCGTGGCGGTATCCTTAGTGCGGCGGGTGTTGGTAGAGTACACCGCCACGATGGGCGCTTTGCGCAGCACCTCGGCCAA
The DNA here is from genome assembly GCF_001483135.1 of Solirubrum puertoriconensis. Taxonomy (GTDB): domain Bacteria; phylum Bacteroidota; class Bacteroidia; order Cytophagales; family Hymenobacteraceae; genus Solirubrum; species Solirubrum puertoriconensis. The sequence continues at coordinate 630,034 of NZ_LNAL01000007.1, read as the reverse complement.
GGCGCGGGCGCGGGCTTGGCCGGCTTCGGTCAGGGGCGGATCTTGCGGGTTCTGCTCGGTAGCCTTTTCGGCGTGCCGCACCACGTACACGGTGGTGATTTTGGGTTTGACAGCCTCAGGCGTGGTTGATGCTACGGTGCCAAACAATAGCGGCAACAGGCACAGGGTGCGGAGCGCAGAAATCATAACGGTCGGGTTTATCGGGTGTGGAACTCAACAGACGCGGCTGCCCAGCCGAGGACGCATTACTTCAAGCTCAAAATTTGCTGCAGCTCCGCCGCCGACACCGTCAGCAGGCCCACTTTGGGCAGGCGCTCGGTAAGGGTGCGCCAGTTGGCATCTTGCTTAAAAATGGGCTGCAGCATCTTCTTGGCCTCGGCTACCTGGCCTTTGTTGGCCAGCGTAATGGCGTGCCAGTAGCGCATTTCAAGGTTCTGCGGGAAGGCTTGCTCGGCGGTTTGGTACTCACGCACGGCCGTGGGCATGTCGTTTTTCTCCACGGCTAGGTCGCCGGCGTTCATGTGGTCGTAGGCACGTTGCATCTTCAGCAGGCGGCGTAGCTCCTTTAGCGGCTCGGGGTTGTCGTCCACGCGCAAATCCACGAGGCGGTCGTCCCAGGGCGTTTGGCTGGCTTGGCCGCGCACCACCAGCAACGCGGCCGATTGCCGGCCCCGGATGTCACCGCCTTGCGCCTGAGCCGCATCCAGCGCCGCCAGCATACGCTCGGCCAGCGGCTGCCCCTCGCTTTGCTCGAAAGCCTTGGCCATAGCGGGCCATACTTTGTCGGAGAGCATCATGTTGGCCTGCACCGAAAACTGCTTGCCCGTGATGTGCCCAGCCATATCAACGCACTTTTTGCCGGTGTGGGCGGCCACATTGCCTTTGTTATCGACGATGGCCACCTGACGTACGTCGCGGCCTTCGTCGGTCGCTAGCAGCTCGTCGAGGGCTTGCTGGGCCGTTTTGCCGCTTTTCAGCAACGCCAATCCGCGCATACCAAACGATTTGTTGGTGAACGACTGCGTGGCCACGGCGCCTACCCCTGCTTCGGCCCACGACACGGCCGTGCCAACCGAAAACCAGTGGCTTTGCACGGCCACGGCCATGTCGCCGGTTTTGGGGTCGCGGGCTACAATGGAGTAGGTGTGCGCAAAGGGCTCTTGCTTCGAAAAAACCTGCTGCGCGTAGCCGGTTAGGCTCAGCAGCAGCAAGCCAAAAAACGTGAGTAGGCCGCGGTGGAACATGGATTTGATATGGGAATGAGGAGGTGAAATGTTATGGAATGCGGGGCTGAAGATAGAAGCCGCGCGGCCTTCGGCAACTACTGCTTGCTGCTTCAGCAACCGCCCCCAACAAAAACACGCGCCTGCCCAATGAGCCAGCGCGTGTACATATTCGTCGGAAGCTTGTCGCCATAGGTGCCAATTAGCCTTGCGGATTGGCGGGGCCGTAGTCGCCGGGGCTGACGGGGTGCGGCTGCGTGGGCTCGGCGGGTGTGGGGCGGCCCGGCAACTGCAGTTCCCAAGCCGAGTTCATGCTTTGCAGGTGGTGGTGCGCGGTAAGGTCGAACTGGCAGGGCACAATGCTGATGTAGTTGTGCGCCAAAGCCCACTCGTCGGTGTCCTCGCCGTTGTCTTCGTTGAGGAAGTTACCCAGCACCCAGTAGTAGGGCCGGTTGTAGGGGTCTTGGCGGGTATCGAACTCCTCTTGCCACTTGGCTTTGGCCTGCCGGCACAGGCGGGCACCCACAATGGGGTCGTTCGATTTTTTGGGAATGTTAACGTTCAGGGCTGTGCCGGTCGGAATGCCTTTAGCCAGAGCTTCGCGAGCAATGTGCTCAATCCACGGCTCGGCGTGAGAGAAATCGGCTTGATGCGAAAAGTCGCATAAAGAGAAGCCGATAGCCGGTAAGCCTTCAATTGCCGCTTCAATCGCCGCCGACATAGTCCCGGAGTAAATCACGTTCACCGAGGCGTTGGAGCCGTGGTTTACGCCCGACACGACGAGGTCGGGCCGACGGTCTTTCAACACCAGGTGTTTGGCGATTTTGACGCAGTCGGCGGGCGTGCCGGAGCAGGTGTAAGCCTCCAAACCCTCGAACAGGTGGCTGCGGTCGAGGCGTAGCGGCTCGGCCAGCGTAATGGCGTGGCCCATGCCCGATTGTGGCGAGGCCGGCGCCACCACAATAACCTCGCCCAGGCGCTGCATCACGCGCACCAGCACGGCAATACCCGGCGCCGCGATGCTGTCGTCGTTTGAAATCAGGATGAGGGGGCGAGGAGAAGTAGCAGCGTTACTCACGGCAGAAGCTAGGTTGGTCGGCACTAAATACGGCGGCAAAGGTAGGCGCGGCCACCATACCGCTTGGTTACGGCTTCGTTATCTGCCTAGGTGCCGGCGCCATGGGCAACGGCAGGCAGCCAAAATCAACCGGTTACGTAGGTTTGCGGCATGCTACGTACCTCTACCTATGCAGCGGCGCTCCTGCTCGCCGCTTGCCAGCCCGACCGCCAGCCCACCACCGAACAAACCGCTCCCCCCTCCCTACAGGCTACCCCGAGTACTGCTCCGGATTCGGTCGTAGCTCCTGCTGAAAATCGGCCTGACGCAGCAACTACCGATAGCGCCTTTCTGATCCGGCGCGGCTACGTAGGCCCGCTGAGGCTGAACATGAAAGAGGGCGCGCTGCTGGCTGCCGTACCCGAAAGCAGTCTGCGCAAAACCACCCGCACGCTCGAGGGCATTACTTATCCGGTGTACGAGTACCGCGCCGCTGGCACGCCGGCAACCACGGCTCCGCTGCTGCTCGAAATGGTGGGCGACGAGGAAGAAGGCTACCGGCTGTGGCGCGTGCAGGTGCGCGATGGGCGCTACCGCACGGCCGAGGCCGTTGGCGTGGGCGGCACCTACGGCGAGGCACGCCAAGCCTACGGCATCCAAACCATCGAGCGTACCGAAGCGGGCGTGGTGGCCGTTTCGGAGCGGCTAAATGCCAGCTGGATACTTGATGCGAAGACCTTGCCGGCCACGGGCCAACTGCGCAAAGACGATATTCCACCGGCTACCCAAATCGTCGGGGTTATACTTTTCCGCTAAGGTGCTAGGCCTGGGCGTGAGATTCAGCAAACGATTGTGTACTTTGGCGGCGAAGGCTCTGCTTGTAGCACGCAAAGTCGGGCAGCGCTAGCCGTTTACCACACCGCTTTTCTTACCTGATGCCGCTGTTTGAAAACCGTTACCGCTACGCCGACCTAGGGCTGCTGGTCCTGCGCGTTGGCCTGGGCGTGATGTTCACCATTCATGGCTACCCCAAGCTGATGGGTGGGCCCGAAAAATGGGTTGCCGTGGGCGACGCCATGAAGCACTTCGGCATCACGGTGGCCCCTGCCGCCTGGGGCTTTGCCGCTGCCGTAGCCGAAACCATCGGTGGGCAACTACTGGCGCTGGGCCTGCTGTTTCGGGTAGCCTGTGTTATGCTGCTGCTCACGATGGTAGTTGCTGCCTTCTCGCACATCGCCACGGGCGAAGGCTTCGGTGGCTACTCCCACGCCGTCGAGTCAGGCATTGTTTTTCTGGGTCTGCTTTTCACGGGCCCAGGCAAATTCAGCGCCGATCAAACGTTGTTTCCGCCTCGCCGCCGCTTGTATTAATACTTCACACGAAAATCGTCAAACATTTGCTTGTTAGTTATTTAACATCAAATAGAGCCTGCGCCAAGCGTAGGCTTTTGTTTTTTGGTAGTTCCCGGCTTTGAGCTGCTCGTTGTTGGCTTAAGCCCATTCATTCTCGCCGGTTTGCCGCAACGTTGGCATCTTGCCGCTTCCAACCTCCCACTGCCCAATGCTCACCACGCTGCTCCTGGCCGCTGGCCTGCTGGCCTCCTCTCCTGCCGCTGATACCAAGCCCGACTGGCGCACCCCCTTCGAAAAAGGCGAAGGCAATACCACCACAACCTACGCCGAGTGCATTGCCTACTACCAGCGGCTGGCAGCTGCATACCCCGAAATTGAGGTGCGCGAAACCGGCTCGACCGATGTGGGCCTGCCCCTGCACGAGGTGATAATTTCGGCCGACGGCGACGCCGAGCCGAGCAGTACCCGCCAAAAAAACCGGCGCGTGCTGCTCATCCAAAACGGCATACATCCGGGCGAGCCCGAGGGTATTGACGCCTCCATGATGCTGGCCCGCGACTTGGTGCAGCAGAAAAAGCTGCGCCTGCTGCTGCAGAATGTAACGGTGGTTATCATCCCGATCTACAACGTCGATGGCTCATTGAACCGCAACGCCACCACCCGGGCCAACCAAAACGGACCTAGGGAATACGGCTTCCGCGGCAACGCCCGTAACCTCGACCTCAACCGCGACTACATCAAGCAGGATTCGCGCAATGCCCGCTCCTTTGCCGAGCTGTTCCGGAAGTGGCAACCCGAGGTGTTTGTGGATACCCACACCTCCAACGGCGCCGACTACCAGTACACCATGACGCTGATTGCCACGCAGAAGGACAAGCTGCACCCAGCCATGAGCGAGTACATGACCAAGCGCCTACTGCCCGCGCTGTACGGCGGCATGGAAAAGAAAAAGTGGCCCCTTACGCCCTACGTTGACTTTGAGGGCCGCACGCCCGATGCCCGCGGCATACAAGGTTTTCTGGAAACGCCGCGCTACTCCACCGGCTACACCACTCTCTTCAACACGGTTGGCTTCGTAACCGAAACCCACATGCTGAAGGCCTACAAGCCGCGCGTGCAGGCTACCTACGACTTTCTGCAGGTGCTGCTCAGCCAGGTGAACACCGACGCGGCCGCCATTGCCACGGCCCGCGCCGAAGCCGACCGTCAAACCGCCGCGCAACGTCAGTTTACCCTGGCCTGGCAGCTCGATACCACCCAGGCCGAAACCTTCAACTTCCGTGGTTACCAAGGGAAAACCAAGCCCAGCGAGGTAAGCGGTCAGCCACGCCTGTACTACGACCGGAAAGCCCCATTCACGAAAGCCATACCTTACTACAACACCTTCCGGCCCAGCGTGCAGGCCACAGCACCTAGGGCTTACCTGGTGCCGCAGGCCTGGGGCGAGGTAATTGAGCGCCTCCAGCGCGGCGGCTTGCAGCTGCAGCGCCTTACCCGCGACACCACCCTCACCACGGAGGTGTACTTCATCGAGGACTACAAAACCGGCCAGCGCCCTTACGAAGGCCACTATGTGCACAACCAAGTGCGCGTGCGGCCCGAGCAGCGCAGTGTGGCCTACCGCCGCGGCGACTACGTGGTGTGGCTGAATCAGCCCCAAAACCGCCTCGCCGTCGAAACCCTGGAGCCGCATGCCACCGACTCGTACTTCGCGTGGGGCTTCTTCGACAGTATTCTGCAGCAGAAAGAATACTTCTCCGACTATGTGTTTGAGGACGTTGCCGCCGAGCTGCTGCGCCAAAAGCCTGAGCTACGCCAGCAGCTCGAGGCCCGCAGAAAGGCCGACCCCGCGTTTGCTAAAAGTGCCGCCGCGCAGCTCGATTGGGTGTACCGCCAGTCGCCCAACTACGAGCCGACGCACCTGCGCTACCCCGTGGCCCGCTGGCAAGGCGGCAGTTTGCCAACAGAATAGCCACTGCGCACTGCATGACCATGTTCCCTATTGGTTTACCGTTTCTTAATGCCTGAGCGCAGCGGCGTAGCGCTACATCCACTTACCATCTGACTCCCTTTCCCGTGGCGGCCGAAACCGTTCTCGAACTCCAGCAGCTTACCAAGCATTACGGCCGCACCAAGGCCGTCCAGGATCTTACCTTATCGGTGCCGCGGGGCAGCGTGTACGGGCTGCTCGGGCCCAACGGGAGCGGCAAAACCACTACCCTGGGCATTGCCCTAGGTGTGCTGCACGCCACTGGCGGCACCGCAAGCTGGTTTGGCCAGCTGCCCTCCGCATCAACGCGGCGGCGCATTGGAGCATTGCTAGAAACGCCTAACTTTTTCCCTTACCTGAGCGCCCGTCAAAACCTGCAAATCGCCGCCGATATCAAACAAGCCGGCGAAGCGGACATTCAGGCAGCGCTGCAAACCGTGGGGCTAGCCAACCGCCAGCACGAGCCGGTGCGCGGCTTCTCGCTTGGCATGAAACAGCGCCTCGCCCTGGCCTCGGCCCTACTCGGCCAGCCCGAAGTGCTGGTGCTCGACGAACCCACCAACGGCCTCGACCCACAGGGCATTGCCGATGTACGCGCCTTGATACTGCGTTTGGCAGCCGAGGGCAAAACCATCATCCTGGCCAGCCACCTGCTCGATGAGGTGCAGAAGGTTTGTACCCACGTAGGCGTAATGCACCAAGGGCAGCTACGCGCCGCCGGTCCGGTTGGCAGCATACTGGCCGCTACCGACCGCGTGCACCTGCGCCTAGGTGCCGGTGCGGCGCCCGAAGCATTGGCCCAAGCACTGGCCGCTCTGCCGTTTGTGCACGATGTGCAAACCCTCCCCACCGGTGCTTGCAGCCTCACGCTTGCCAATGGGTACTCCGCTGCCGACCTCAACCGAGCCCTTTTTGCCAACGGCTTGGTGTTGGCCCACCTCAGCACCGAGCGTCCCAGCCTCGAAGCCGAGTTCATGCAGATTATTCAGAATTCCTAACCCGGCCTGCACCTCATGCTCCGAACCGAACTTCGTAAGCTGCTGCCCTACCGTACGGCTTGGGTTATTTTGTTACTCTTCAGCGCTTTATTAGCAGCCACGGTAGCGGGCGCAGGCGGCGTAACCGTAAATGGCCAAACCCTAGGTGCTGCCCTGTACGCGTTGCCGGGCATGTGGGCGAAGCTGGCTTACATCGCCGGGTACTTTTCTTTGTTGCCGGCTTTTCTGCTGATCATGGTCATTACCGACGAGTTTCAGTACCGCACCTTTCGGCAGCAACTCATCGATGGTACTTCGCGCGAGCAATTGCTGCTCGATAAGCTGATGGTGGCTTTGCTGCTCACCTTGTGGGGCATGCTCTCGGTGCTGATTGCTGGGGTGTTTTTCGGCCTCACGCGCAACCCCGATGCTACGTTGGCCAACGTGTTTGGCGGCGCTGCCGAGCCATTGCTGCTCTACGGCCTGCAACTGCTCGGGTACCTTTCGATAGCCGCGCTGCTAGCCTTGCTCATCCGCAAAAGCACACCGGCAATTGTTGCGTTGCTGCTGTACGTGTGGGTAGCGGAGCGGCTTGTTCGGTACTTCCTCCCCGATGCCGTCGATCGGTTTCTGCCGATAAAGGCCATGGACATGCTCACGCCTTCGCCGTTTGCCCAAACGCTCGATACCATGCTTGGGCCTTCGGGAGCCTTGGCACCAACCCAAGCGGCGGTAGTCGCTCTAGGTTATGTGGGCCTTTGCTGGTTGCTAGGCGCATTTTTGCTGCGCACCCGCGACCTTTAGGTCCTACCTTTACGGCCTCACTTTTTTCTTCTTGTTGGTATGCGTTTAGCAGCTTTACTCACGGGCACTTTGCTCTCCGTTTCGCTTGCAGCGACTGCGCAGGCCCCCGCCACACCCGAGGCCGAGCTGAAAGCCGGCCGCGAGTTGCTGGCTGCCAAAAACTTCGACAACGCCGCCCGCCGTTTTGAAGCCGTAAGCCGCACTTCGCCCAACCATGCCGAAGCGCAGCTGCTCCTTGGGCAGTGCTACACCGAGCTCGGCCGCTACGCCGAAGCCCGTACCGCCCTAACCAAAGCCACCGAGCTCGACGTCAGCCTGAAAACGCGCGCCGACGAATACCTAGCCCTTGCCGATACCCGCGAAAAATCTGCTTCCGGCGCGCGAAGCAAAGCCGAGGCCGAAGCGGCGGCCGTTCGGGCCCGCGCCGCTGCCGCCCTCAAAGCTCGCGCCGAAGCCGATGCTGTCGCCAAAAACGCTGCGTTTAGCGCCCCCGTAGCCTCCGCGCCGCTCGTTTACGGGGTCTACACCTGCTCTTTCGATAACTGGGATGCTGCCAGCCAACGTTTTACCTCGATACCCAAAGGCGCTTTTGAGTTGAATGCCAACGGCACCTACCGCTACCTCGATGGCAGCGCCAGTGGCCGTTACACCTACAACGCCCAAACGCGCCAGCTCAACTGGATAACCGGCTACTTCGCCGAAGCCGGCAAGCCTAAAACCACCTTCGCCCCCGGCGACAAAGTATCGCAGCTGAATATCGAATTCAACTCCGACAAAGGCACACAGCGTTGGTCGTGCGGGTGCAACAGCAAGTAGCGCTGGCGCCCACCAAAAAGGCCCTGGGTTATTCACCCAGGGCCTTTTTTGTCATCAAACAAACTTTGTCTTCAAAGGCTATCGGTCATTCTTCGCACTAGCCTCAAGCGAGTTCGAATAGTTAATGATTTGCGCCAAATGGTGCGGAAAAACAAAGTTTAGCCTGTTGGCTCGCGCGTACTTTATCAGCAGCACGGCTTGCTCACCGTAGTGCTGTTTAAGCTGTTTTCTCGGATGAACCAGCTGCACAAACTTGTTTTTGGTGTGCAGGTAAAGTATAGGCCTGGTTCCGCCAGCCAGCGACATCCCGCCGCGGGCCCCCATGTAGGAGAGGCCAGGGCTACCCAGCACCAATGTTTCGCGTTGCAACAAATTTACCGGGCCAGTTGCTAGCTCCTCGAAGAACATGGGCATAGGACGCCGCGCGTAAGCTGTCGGCTTTTTTTGCCAGTTGTAAGTGCGATAAACGCGTACCTGCGTAGTATCGAATTGTCCCAGATGGTGCCGCGGAATAAACGACGAATGGGGAGCTCCCATGCCCCACTGCGAGCCGCTGGCTATCTGCCGATTTATCTGAATAGCAACCGGATCGGGAGTATAATGCGACAAGCTACCTTTTACGGCAAACACCGCTATTGACGAAGCCGGAAAGGTTTTGATGGCGCCATCTGGCGTGGTAACCATCAGCACATTCTTATCGACGTGCAGCACCAACGGGCCGCGCAAGGTGTCGCCAGCGGTGGTAATAACTGTTGATCCGGCAAAGTGCTAAACTAGCTGCGTCTGGGCACTGGCTTTGGTACTTAATAGGAATGCACTGGTGAGTAACAGAAGCGTAGAAATTCGACGCATAAGCGGAGCTAATAATGACAATTTAAAAGTTATAACGCGGTTTTGCTAAGCTCAACAATAATGCCATTATAAGTGCACCTCCTTCGCTCTATTAAGTAGTGTGTTATCGGTAGTACCTAGGGTGCGGGGTGCCGCAACGAGTTGGCGTAGTTAACAATAAACGCTAAGTCGTGGGCCTCGCTGAAGCTCAGTCGGTGCTCTTTGGCATAACGCTCTACGCGGTCCGACTCAGGTTTGAAGTAGGCCAGCAAGTCTCGTTTAGGGTTGCGCAACATTACCACTTTGCCATCGGGAGTGCCCAGGAAGAACTGGTCGCGGATGGTGGTGTAATAGCCCATGGTACCTCTCGGCAAAGCCGCAATTGGTGCGTAGGCGTAATACGGCCTAAACATGGGGTCGGCAGCCGAAACGGGCCTTTCCGTAAGCGATTCGCGGCGTAGCAGCAGCACCGGCCCTTGGCTAAGCTGCTCAAAGAAAGCGGGCGAGCGAAAATCTGAGTAATCGTTGCCACGATTCCAGCGGAACGTACGAAACTCCCGCACCCGAGCTGTATCGGGGCGCTGGCGGCGGGCTTGCATGGGCAATGGCCCCCAACCCGTATTGCCGTAGAAATACCCCCGCCGGGCGTCGTAGAAGTCGTAGTACTGATCGAAGTAGTTAGCAGGATGCTCTTTTTCGCCGCGGGTAGCAAAAGCCGCCACCGACAAGGCCGCCACGGTGCGCACCGAGTTATCGGGCATTGAAATGAGCAGCACGTCGCGGTCGGTGTGCAGGGCGGCGGGTCCGCGCAGGGTGTCGCCGGAGGTAAGCACTACCGTGGCAGCATCAAACTGCTGAACCAAGTTGCGCTGACCCAGCGCATCGGGTGCTGCACATAGCACAACCAAACAAAAAGCCCCTAAAAGGCACACGGATAGGCGGAGCATTTTCATAGCAGTATTAATATACGCAGAAAATACTCCACCTACCCGTGCCTAGGCGGCTAGTTTACCTACTTACTCGGTCGGCAGTACCTCAGCAGCAGTTTGCGCCGGGTGCGGCCCCCGATCCTTGGTAAGAATGGTATGTCCGAGCTTGTCGCGCTTGGTGGTTAGGTACCGCTCGTTGTGCTCGTTGGGCAGTACTTCAATAGCTACTGTGTCTACAATCTCGAGGCCGTAGCCGATCAGGCCGGTGCGTTTGCGGGGGTTGTTGGTGAGCAAGCGCAGCTTGTGCAAGCCAAGGTCGCGCAGGATTTGGGCTCCTACGCCGTAGTCGCGCTCATCCATGCCAAAGCCTAGTTCTAGATTAGCCTCCACGGTGTCGCGGCCTTGTTCCTGCAGCTTGTAAGCGCGTAGCTTATTGAGCAGGCCGATGCCACGACCTTCCTGGTTCATGTACAGCAGCACGCCGCGGCCTTCGCGCTCAATCTGCTCCATGGCGTGGTGCAGTTGCGGGCCGCAGTCGCAGCGGCACGAGCCGAAAATGTCGCCGGTTACGCACGAGGAGTGCACGCGCGCCAGCACGGGTTCATCGCCCGAAATATCGCCTTTTACCAAGGCTAGGTGCTGGGCGCCCGTGCTGCGCTGGGTGTAAGCAATCAGGTCGAAGTCGCCCCACTGGGTGGGCATCTTCACCGAAATTTCGCGGTCGATCAGGCTCTCCTGCTTCAGGCGGTACTGAATCAGGTCTTGCACCGATATGAGCTTCAGGTTCCAGCGGTTGGCAATTTCGCGCAACTCGGGCAGGCGGGCCATTTCGCCGTCTTCTTTCAGGATTTCTACCAGCACACCAGCCGGCTCGAACCCGGCCAAGCGGGCCAGGTCGATGGCGGCTTCGGTATGGCCGGCGCGGCGCAGTACGCCGTCCTTGCGCGCTTTCAGCGGGAAGATGTGCCCCGGTTTGCCGAGCTCTTCGGGCTTGGTTTCGGGGTCGATGAGGGCCAGAATGGTTTTGCTACGGTCGGAAGCCGAAATGCCGGTGGTTACGCCGTTCTTCAGCAAATCAACCGACACCGTGAAGGGCGTGGCGTGCAAAGCGGTGTTGCGGCCTACCATCAGCTCCAGACCTAGGGCTTCGCAACGGTCTTCGATAAGCGGGGCACACACCAGGCCGCGGCCGTGGGTAGCCATAAAGTTGATGACTTCGGGTGTGGCGCAACGGGCCGCGCAAATAAAGTCGCCTTCATTCTCGCGGTCTTCGTCGTCCACAACTACTACCACTTTACCGGCGCGGATGTCGGCAATGGCGTCTTCGATGGGGTCAAGCATGGCTTGCTAAATATGAGCGGCCGGCCCCGGGGAACCGGTCGGAGGTTGGTTTCGGGCTGACAACCATCAGCGGCCGGGCGAAGTTACACAGGCGCCGTTGATGTCATCGTTTGCCGCTCGGTTTCGGTTCCCGAAGTTACCGATGCACGGCCGATCTGCTTACCTCAGCGAGCTTGTTGAAACCGCTGCGTAGGCTGCCAAACAGTGGTGCGAATGCCACGAACGTAGCGCCAGAAGCCCAAAGCCAGCGCGGCATTCATGCTGTAGAAGTGTGTGATAAAGCGCAACAACCGCAGGTGCACGCCCGCGCGTTTCAGGCCCCTGTCGAGCAGCAGCAACAAGGGAAGTGCCAGTTGTCCTAGCAGCATTATCGAGTAAAACCAATGCGCTCCTCGGGCCACCAGCAGCGCGTTGGCACCTAGGGCCAGCAACAGCAGCAATGGCGTAAGCCACCGCAATACCTTGTGCGACCAGAAAGCAAACGGAATGCCGCGCCAAACGGGCCACAGCAGACCGGCAAACTCCCCTAAGTTCTGGAAGTTGCCGGCTGCAATGCGGGCTTTGCGCCGGAATTCCTCGGGTAAGTGGTCTGACACGTCTTCGTAACACACCGCCTCCAGCTCGTTGATGGCTTGGTATCCATCGCGCAGCACGGCCATTGTGATGTAAAAGTCGTCGACCAGAAAAGCTGCCGGCGCCGGGTGGTAGCAGGCGCGGCGTACGGTAAAGCAACCGCCAAACGCTCCCATCATTCCGCCCCACACTACGCCCTCTTGATATTTAATCAGGTTTTCGCGCTCGAGGTAGGCTTTCTCCTGGCCCGAAATGCCTTCGGCGTTGTGCTCGGGGTTGATAATATTGCCTCCTACTAGTCCGATTTGCGGGTTGTGAAAGTGCTTGACTAAATGGTAAAGCGTGTCGGGGGCAAAAAACACATTGGCATCGGTAAGCACTAGCACGGGTGCCGTGGCCTGCCACGACAACGCATCAATCACGCCGGGTTTGCCCTGCCGTTTGGTGTATGCCTCGAAACGCAGCTGCGGAAATTCAGCTTGGAGCTGCGTTACCAAAGCATTGGTGCGGTCGGAGGAGCAATCGGAGCCGATGTAGAAAGTGAGCCGGTCCAGCGGGTACGTGGTCCGGAAGGTGCTGCGAATTTTCTCTTCAATTACCTGCTCCTCGTTGTGCACGGCCAGCAGCACATCCACCGCTGGTAGCTCGCTGCTTTGCGGGGCGTACACGTGTTGGTTTTGCTTTCGGCCTTTGGCCAAGCGGCTCAGCAGCAACGGAAACAACACGTAGGTGTGCGCTACCAGCACGATGCTCGCCCACAACAGTATGGCCAAGGCTAGGTTCATGCTAGGGTTGCAGGCGCAAGCACGCGTTGGTACAGCTCCACAAAGCGCTGCACCACGCGGTCGTTGTCGTAAATGGTAGTGGCGGTGCGGCAGGCTTCAGCACCGATGCGCTGGTAGTCGAGGCTGCCTTCAGCGTATTGGCCGATAGCTTCGATCCATTGCTGCGGTGTATCGCACACTACAATGTCGTGCTCGTGCCGGCAGGCAATGCCTTCTGCACCTAGGCCGGTGCTCAGGATGCACTTGCCCATGGCCATACCCTCAATGATTTTTACGCGCATGCCGCCGCCCGAAAGCAGTGGCACAATCATCAGCTCGTGCTCCTGCATAAAGCGCGGGGCCGATTCAACGAAGCCGCGCATGTGCACGCCCGGCAGTTGCATGCGCATCAGGGGCTCGGGGGCGTTTTTGCCTGCTACGTGCAATTGCAGCGCGGGGTAGCGGCGCTGCACCTCGGGCCACACCTGCTCCAGAAACCACACCAAGCCCTCTTGGTTCGGCATCCAATCAAGCGAACCTAGGAAGAACAGGGTTTTGGCAGCGGGCTGAATGCTGGCATCGGGATTGAGGCGCAGCAGGTTTACGCCCGCCGGCACAAATACCACCGGCTCGGGGCAACCTAGTTGCAACAGGCGGTTGCGGTCGGGCTCGGTAATGGAGGCAATGGCCGAAAAACGGGGCAGATAATTTTGCTCGAAGCGGCGCAGGCGGCGGGCCAAGTGGCGCAGGTAGCCGGCCTTTAGCGTCGACCGCTCGTTAGCGGCCAGCTGGTGCCAAATTTCGTGTTCTACGTTGTGGGCCCGCAGCACTACCGGCACTTGCGGCGCTTCGCGCCGCACGGCCTCTACGTACCACGATACGAACGTGCCTTCAATCTGAACCACGTCGAACTGCTCCTGCCGCAGCAACTGAGTCAGGCGCGCTTCCAGATCGGGCGAAATAAACCGCTCGACGTTATAAGGATTGCGGCTGAACAACAGGTTGCGCAAGGCCGCAAAAGGCGACAAGCGCGTGTCGACATCCACCGTTACCAGGCGCACGTTGGGCCCTAGGTGCTCCAGCACATTATCGGGCTGGTGATGCTTGGGGGTGTTGGCTGCCAGCACCGTTACGTGGTGCCCCGCCCGCGTAAGCCCAGCCGCCACGTCGTACATGGCAATGGCGCCGCCGTCGGTGGGCGGAAAAGGCACTCGCGGACAGATTTGCAGGATATTCAAGACTGGGCACAGCTGTTCAGATGCCAAAGGTAACGAGCCAAAGCGAACGAAAGCGCCCCGCAGGTGCCGTGGCAACCATTTCTCAACTCACCGCTGATAACGCCGAGCAGGCCCTTCGCATTATGCCAGCGGCGGCCACTTACCAATGCGGCTTTGGTTTTCCTACCCTCGATACTCTATTACAGAGCGCCGAATTTGTTCGTCGGTACCCAGGAGCAACAGCACGTCGCCGGGGCCGGGGCGCGTATCGGCGCTTGGGCTTACCAGGAAGTGCCCGGCGGAGTCTTTCAGGCCTATAACGGTGGCACCGGTACGCGAGCGGATGTCCAGCTCGCGGATCGACCGCCCACGCAGCTCCGTGCGCAAATCCGTGAACGTCAGTTCTTCCAGGCGCAGGCGGTTCGGACCTAGGCCGTTTATCATGTCGAGAAAACGAATGACCTCGGGGCGCATTACCAGGTTGGCCATGTGCGAGCCCCCAATTTCGTCGGGCATCACCACCGAGTCGGCACCGGCCCGAAGCAGTTTGCTTTCGGAGGTTTTCAGCGAGGCGCGCGAAATGATTTTCAGGCGCGGGTTCAGCTCACGGGCCGTGAGCGTCACGAATACATTGTCGGCGTCTTTGGGCAAAGCCGAAATCAAGGCCCGGGCCCGCTCGATGCCGGCTTGGCGCAGTGTTTCGTCGGCAGTGGCGTCGCCGAAAACCACCGGCACGGCGTTTTCACCTAGGGTTTCGGCGGCGAGGCGCATCAACTCCTGGCTTTGCTCTACCACCACCACTTTGGCCCCGCTAGCGCGCAACTCATGAAACGCCTTGCTGCCGTTGCGCCCGAACCCACACACAATCACGTGGTCCTGGAAAGCGCGGATTTCCTGATCCGTCATAAACATCTTGAACAAGTTGCGCAGCTCGCCATCAAACAAGTACTGCGTCAGCACCGACACCAAGTAGGCCACCATCAGCAGGTTGTACATGATGTAGGCCGACACGAACAACCGACCGCCATCGGAGAGCGGCCGCACCTCCCCAAACCCTGTGGTGGAGATGGTGATGATGGTCATGTAAAACGCCTCGAGCCAGTTGTAATTCTCGATAAGCATGAAGCCCGCCATACCAATGCCCAAGCTGAGCACCGACAAGACAATGGCCAGCATGAGGCGGCTAAGGTTGGCGCGTTTCCACATAGTGCGTGGCGCGAAGGTAGGGCGCAGCGGGGCTAGTTTCCTTGGCCCAGTGTTGCATTTTGCCGGATCATGTTTAAGCAGCAGCGGTATAGCATGCGCACTACATTGCATGCTTGCTGCAGATCTGCTTAACTAGGAGCCTTATCCATTTTCACGCATCCTCTTGATGGCATTAAAACCCAAACGCGTACTGCTCGCGCTGGTCGGATTGTATTGTTTATACCTCGCCGGCGGACTTGCGTTGGCTTCTCAGGCTGTTATCGACCGTGTGTACTTTTTTCCGGGCTTTGCCATTAAGCGGCCAATCGCCGACGAATCCGGTTTTTCGCCCGATGGTCCCGTGGTGCATTACCAGCCCGATGGCACGGCGCTAAGCCGCCGCATTATACCTAGCCCCTCCGGAGGCACTGTGCAGACCGATACCCTCCGCCATGCGTCTGATTCGCTTACCTGCTTTGTGCAGGAAACCAACTTTACGTTTCGCTTTCCGCGGCACACTTTCCTAAGCACCGAGCCAAACGAGTACCCCGCACCCGCACGCATGTTGGTGGTATCCGACATCGAAGGCAACTTCAAGGGGTTGCAGCAGCTGCTTACCGGCGCGGGCGTAATGGACAAACAAGCTCGTTGGCGCTTTGGAACGGGCCACCTGGTGTTTGTGGGCGACATGTTCGACCGCGGGCTGCAGGTGACGGAGTGCTTGTGGCTGCTTTACAAGCTGGAGCAGGAGGCTGCGCAAATTGGTGGCAAAGTGCACTTCATCCTGGGCAACCACGAGGTGATGAACCTGACCGGCCACACCAAGTACCTGTGCCACAAATACCGCAAGAACGCCGACTCCTTGCGCATGGATTACGCCCGTTGGTACGCTCCCGACACCGAGCTGGGCCGCTGGCTGCGCACCAAAAACGTGATGGAGCGCATCGGCCCCACGCTGTTCGTGCACGGCGGCATCAGCCCCGAGGTAGCCGCGCTACGCTTGCCTTTACGGCAGCTAAACGAGCTAACCCGCCGCAGTATTGATTCCCCAAAACCCACTGGCCGCACCGACGCCGAGCTGCTGGTGCGCAACCCCAAACTCAGCCCCGATTGGTACCGTGGCATCGCGCAGGAAGAAGCCCCGGCAGCACACGTAGCGGCGGTGCTGCGGCAATACGGCGCTACGCGTATGGTTATTGCGCATACGCCCGTCGAGGAAATTACGCCGCTTTACAACGGGCAGGTTATTGCCATCGACCTACCGCATCAGGAGCATGTAAAAGAGGACTTTATGCAGGCGCTATGGGTTGAAGGCGGGAGGTTTTCGGTCGTCGACAACCTAGGGCGCAAGCAGGCGTTGTAAATGTGGCCTGACACTGATGGAATGAACAGGCTTGCCTGCCCGCTGCGCTGGGTCGCGTTGCTGCCCATCCTAGCCCTGCTCCCGCTGAGCGCCCGTGCCCAAACGCCTCGCCCGGGCAGCCTGCACACGGCGCCCGGCAAACCTCTCCATGTGCAGCGAGGCAAGCCAGAGCCCTATATTCCGGCTCGTCCGCCGGTGGTTTTGCCTCGCTTCTGGCTGACGAAAGATTCAGCCCAGCAAGTGGGTGAAATGCGGCGCGTTTATTCTCAACTCATGCGTAAGCTGCCGTACCCTGAGGATGCGTACCGCCAAGCAAACAGCAACGGTCCGCCGTCGGGTATTATATCCTTCCGCCTGGTTGTCGCAGCCGACGGTTCTATTCATTCAATTACCATCCCCGAAAGCCAGCTGACCTTAACGGAAGCAGCTTACCCGCCCGAAACTATGCAGGCTTTGGAAAACGCCGGAAAGAGCGCGTTGGGCAAATTGCTGTTTGCACCTTCCGGCAAACCCGACACAGTGCAGATTGGAGTCAATTTTGTACCCTGAGTTGCTTTACCGCGACACAATGGTGCCCAGTAACCCGGCCAACTGCATATCCAGCTGCTTCAGCGACTTAAAAATGGCCATTTGCGCCAGGTACTCCTCCACATTGTTCGGGTCGAGGGCGTTCATGGCGGCGAGGCAGTCGGTAAGTTCGCGCTCTACGTTGCACTTATTCAGGCGCAGAATGGCGTTGTCGCAGGCCTCTTGCAGCATATCCAGCTCGCGCGGCACGTAAATGCTGTGCGTAATCCAGTTCGGGCTGAGCTCGTGTGGCTCCGTTACCAAGTCGGTAATAATCGTGCGTATATCCGAGCGCTCGTGGCGCACCAGTTCCCGGGCGTCGGGGAAGCGGCCGGCACCTAGGGCCTCGCGGCACAGGTGCATCAGGTCGGCGTAAATGGGCGTGCGGAAGGGCGTTTCGTCGGTTTGGCCCAGCAGGTACTCGGCCACGGTGTGCTCGTTGGCCAGCTGTTGCGCCGGGTAGTTCAGGATGAGGCGCACTACTTCCTTCTCGCAAGCTTGCTGCACATCGGGCACCGGCTCGGCTTCAGCAACGTCGTCGGCGGGCTCATCGCCCATGAAGCCATACGCCTCGTCGGGCATGGCATCATCGTGCTGCGGCTGCGGGCGCGGCGGTTGTTGCCCCAGGCCCGTAAGCTGGCCGCCGGGCTGCACGGCCGCGGTGCCGCTGTGGCCGCGGGTACTGCTGGCCCCGCTCCCACTGCCGCCCGACGACCTAGGCGCGCCCTGCTTCACGAGCTTGTTGTACTCAGATATAAGCACCTGCTCGTCGATGTGGAAAGTGGCGGCGGTTTGCTGCAGAAACACCTGTCGCTTCAGCGGGTCGGGCACTTTGGCAATGCTCTGCAGCACGTCGCGGATGGCCTCGGCTTTTTTTACCGGGTCGTTGGCGGCTTCGCGGGCGGCGAGCTTGGTTTTGAAGGAAATAAAGTCCTGGCTGTTGGCCTCCACGAATTCCTGGAAGCGTTTGTCGCCGACCTTGCGGATGTAGCTGTCGGGGTCGTCGCCGTCGGGGAACAGCACCACGCGCACGTTCAGGCCGTTCTCCAGAATGATATCGAGGCCGCGCAAAGCTGCCCGAATACCGGCCGCGTCGCCGTCGTAGAGCACCGTTACGTTGTCGGTGTAGCGGGCAATCAGGCGTATCTGGCCTTCGGTGAGCGAGGTACCCGACGAGGCCACCACATTTTTAATGCCGCCTTGGTGCAGGCTAATTACATCGAGGTAACCCTCCACGAGGTAGCACAGCTCCTCCTGCCGAATGGCCTGCTTGGCTTGGTACAGGCCATACAGCACATCCGACTTGTGGTAAATCTCCGATTCGGGCGAGTTCAGGTACTTGGCCCCGGCCTTTTCGTCGCGGCGCAGGGTGCGGGCACCGAAGCCCACCACGCGGCCCGAAATGTTGTGGATCGGGAACATCACGCGGCCCCGGAAACGGTCGTAGCGGCGGCCGTCTTCCTCGCGCTTAATCACGAGGCCGGTTTTCTCGAGGTACTTCACGTCGAAGCCCGCTTTCTGGGCCTCAGCGAGCACGTCGTCCCACTTATCGAGCGAGTAGCCGAGCTCGAAGGTTTCGATGGTGGCCTGGTTCAGGCCGCGCTCCTTAAGGTAGGCCCAGCCGATGCTCTCCCCTTCTTCCGACTCCTGCAGGAGCTTCTTGTAGCGGTTTTTTGCCCAATCCGACACGATGTACTGCGAGTCGCGTTCGTTTTGGGCCAGTTGCTGCTCCGGCGTCTTCTCCTCTTCTTTTATTTCGATGCCGTACTTCTTGGCCAGCCACTTAATGGCCTCGGGGTAGCTCACCGATTCCACGTCCATCACGAAGCGCACCACGTCGCCGGCCTTGCCGCAGCCAAAGCACTTGTAAATGCCCTTGGCCGGTGCTACCGAAAACGACGGCGACTTTTCGTGGTGAAAAGGGCAACAGGCCCACAGGTTCTGGCCTTTTTTCTTGAGCGTGACAAAGTCCCCTACTACCTCCACAATGTCGGCGTAGTGCAGTACTTGGTCGATGGTTTCCTTCGGAATAAGTGCCACGGCGGAGCTGAGCAATTTGGCCTGCGAAGGTACGAACTCGGCCGCGGTGCTGGTACCCGTGGCGGCGGCACGTTTGGCCGCTCTCCTAGCTAACAATTCGCCACGTTAACCTAGGGCCCTTCTGCTAGCAGTTCATCAGCACCTGCTCCTAAACTACAACGCCCCCGCAGCACCTAGGCAGGTATTGCGGGGGCGTTGGTTCGCTCTGGGTTGGTGCCGCTACGAAATCAGCGCCTCCAGCTTGCTGATGGATACGGCATCAATTACTGACTTGCGGAAATTGCGGGTGCGGGCAAATACGCCAATGCCGTTGCTCGAGCCGCCCTGGTCGGTGTTGCCCTCAATTGTCTCGAAACAGTCGCCAACTACGCGCGTGATGATGCCAGTGTGGTACCAATCGGCTGAGGCGGCGGTGTTGCGCAGCAAAAACACGTCGCCGGGCTGCACCAAGCTGGGGTTTTGACGAATGGCCGCGTTGCGGATGAGCGTTTTGCGCTGCTCGGCCGAGGTGCCCACCACGTCGCAGCTCAGGCTTTGGGGCATTAGGTCGGTGAAGCGGCGGCCGGTGGTGTAGGCCGCTTGGTCGAGCACCGACTGCACAAAACCCATGCACCACTTGAAATCGGTGCCGTCGTAGCCGTTGCAGTAGCTGCGTACCCAGGGCCCTAGGTTTTGCTGGCCGTTGTATTGCAGCTCGCGCGGTACGTGGCGCAGGTGGTTGGCCGCAATTTGCACCACAGCCGTGCGCAAGCTGCGGTACGATTGCGTGAGTTCGTAGGCGTTGCGCAGCGGGGCCGTTAGGGTAGCAAATAGGGCTTGGTCGGTTTCACCGGTAGTGGGCTTACCTAGGGCGCGCTGCAGGTTTTGCACAGCCAGCACGGTAGCGGCGCCATACACCCCGTCAACGGCCGTGTTCAGGGCCACCCCGGGGTACTGCGTAGCTGCCAACGAAAGCCACTCCTGTACGCGGCGCACATCTTGGCCACGCGAGCCTGCCCGGCACGTTGCCGAGAGGGTTAATTCATTCTGATAACGGGTCTTAATCATGATTTCAGTAGGATAAAATGTGGTGGAGAAAAGCAGCCGGGGTTAGTCCCACACCAACTGCAGATCGGGGTTGGGGCACAGCGGCAGGGCGCGGCACACAAAGGCCAGCAGCTCCATTTCTTTCTGCTCCTCGGTTTGCAGCACTGGTTGCGGCGGCGGAGGCGGCGCGGTAGGCTGGCCGGGTGGTGGGTTGGTGGGCTGGCCGGGAGGCGGCGCACCCCAATTGCCCGGAGGCGGTGGTGGCGTGCCCCAGTTGCCAGGTGGCGGTGGTGTGGGCCTAGGTGTTCCCCAACCTCCGCCGGGTGCGGGCGAGCCGCCACCCCAGCCGCCGTTGGGCGGCGTCTGCACCGGCGGTTTGGGAGCAGGCGTAGTGCCCCAGCTACTGCCCGGCGGCTTTGGCAATACCACGTTGCCGTTGCGAATGGCATCGAGAATGCTGCCGGCGCTGGGCCGAGGGGTTACGGGCGTAGCCTCGTGCACTTTCACCGGCGTGGCGGCGTGCACGGCCGCGGCAGTTAAGGGCGGTACGGCGGCAATTTTGATGGTTGCTGCATGCGGCTGCACTGCAGGCGCAACGGCCGGTGCTACGCGGCCCCCATCAAGCCCGTTCACTTGCGTGGCTTTGATGTGCAGGTTGCTGGCCGTGGTGGTTTTGGCGTGCTCAAACAACTGCGAATTAAAACGCTTGAGCATGGCGCCGGCGGGCTTGGCCACGCCCGGCGTGGTCCAGCTCGTTACCTTCACGTTGCGCACAAAAATCAGCTTCGAGGGAAAAGCCGGGAGTTGGCCGCGGCCTTGCTGATCGGCCAATGGTGCCTCGCCAGCTGGCAAGCGCCAGAACCGCTGCAGCAGAAAATCTTCGAACCGAAACCACGAGCGCTGCAACTCCACCACAGCGTACTCTACCGTCAGGTTTTCGAGGTTGCGGGTGGCGCCTACATCAAACAGCTGTTGCAGGCTGGCCGGAGCTTTGCCCAGCAAGCCACCAATTTCGGCTTTGCTGAGGGTGAGCTTTTGCCAGCCCACGTGGTCTTCGAAAAAATTGCTCGGCGAAAACTGCGTGGGCAGGTACTCTACTTCGCCGCCTTGGCCGTCGAGGGCGGTAACTTTGGCGAGCAAGTCAAAGTCGGCCGTGAGGTTGGCAATGGTAGTGGCCGGCGACGAGCCCATGAGGCGCAGGGCTGTGGCCTGGCGGCTTTCAACCGCGGCGCGCAAACCCTTTTTCTCCCAGTTCAGCAAGGCTCGGTCGCGAGCTTCGCGCAGGGCGGGCTCCTGCTCGGCCCACTGGCGCTTCAGCTCCTCGGCACCTTCGCCCTCGGCCAGTTGGGCGGCAATGGAGGCGTTTTTGTAAGCGGTTAGGGCTTGCTGGTAAGCCTCTTTGTAGCGCAGGTAGTTGTCGAGCCGGCTCATGCGCTGGCCGTCGTCGGTTTTCACCACGCGGTTCAGGTACGTCATGGCCGATTTCAGGCTGCGCTCCTGCGAAGCCGTACGGGTGCTGCGGGCTGGCTGGCAGATTTGCAGCGTGCGCCGGTATACCGCGCTTAGCTTATCGGCCGCCGGCGACACCAGCGCGCCGGGCTGGGCCACAAAGTTTACCAGGTTGGCAAAATCGGCGGCCCGAAGCAGGGCACCTGCCTCGCCGCCGGGGTTGCGCTTGGGGTCCATCTCCACAAACGTGTCCTTGGCCATAAGCGAGGTACCGTTCGGGAACGACAGAAACTTATCGGTTTGGGGGTTGCCGGCGGCATCAGTCTCAAATATGAGCTTCAGCTTGGTCAGAAAGGCCACGGCAATAGCGGCATCCATGGGATTGGCGGAGTTTAGCGGATAGAAAAACGCGGATAGTCCTGCTGGTCGGGGGCCCTAGGTGGCCCAGGTGCTTAGCGCCACCTAGGGCCCCGACGGCGGGTAGCAGCTAGCGGGCTACGGCAGCCTTGGCCTTGGTTTTTGATTTGGTAGCGGGCTTGGCGGCCGGCTCCTCATCAAACTTGGCGTTGGGGTCGGTGTTGGGGCACACGCCCACCAAGCGGTTTACAAAGCCAATCAGCTGAATATCGGGGCATTCAAAACCCTGCTTGGTTACCAGCGAGTGGAAGTCCTTCTGCGAGTTGTCGGTGGAAAAGCCGCCACCGATGCGGAACGGCCCCCAGCCCACGTTGGCGCCGGCGCCAATCTGGTTGCGGATAGCGCTTTTCTGCCAGGCCTCCTCGTTGAACTTCACCTTCAGGTTGCGGGCAAAAATGGCGCTGGTGGAGTAGGCAATAAACGAGCCCTTGGGCGGGGTGCCGCCGTTCGAGAGCAGCGGCTCGCCCTTCGGCGACAGCAGCCGGTCGCCGAAGCTCCAGGTGTTGTCGAGTTTCCAGCCGCGGCACGAGAACAGCTCGGTGCCCAGCCACGGGCGCAAAATCTTCACCTGGCACAGCTCAAACTCCATTGAGAAGTCGTTCGACGAGAAGGTTTCGTTGGAGCGGGTGTGCGTGCCGTCGGCCTTGGCGCCCACGCTCCACAGCCCTAGGTTCAGGCCGCCGTCCACGTTCCACTTAGTGGTCGATTCCTTCAGGTGGGTGGTTACTTCGTTTTGCGAGAAGCTGTACTTGGGCCAGCTTTTCTTGATAAAGTTGGCCGGGTACAAGCGGGCCGGGAAGAAGCTCATGTTCGAGCTGCTGTCGGTAAACTGGGCTTTGTCGAGGGTGTCGCGCAGCTCGGCCATCCATGCCGACATGCTGCGGCCCGTAACCTGGGCAATGTAGGCTTCCATGTCCTCCACCTGGTTTTTGTAACCGGCGGTTTGCCAGGCGTTCATAGCCGCTTTCACCTTGTTGCGGTAGGTAGAGGCATTCAGCGAGAAGTCAATTACAGCCTCCTTCATGTCGCTCGTCATGGCGTTGAGGCGCTTGGTGTTGTAGAGCAGCGCGGCGTCTTCGTAGGCCTGCATCTTCTCGTTGTAAGCCTGCTTTACGGGGCCTTCCACCACTTCTTCGCGCACCTCATCGGTGATGATGTCGGTTACCTTTTTGGTGGTGTAGAGCAGCTTCCGGAATTTATCGAGCTTCTTCTTCTCGGTTTCGGTAGGCTCGAGGTTGGTTACCTTGGCAAAGCGCAGGATGTTGCTGTAGATGCTGCTGAGGCGCTCCTGGCTGTTGCGGTCGAGGGTTTGGCCAGCCTGCATGTTGTACACGGCCGTGGGGTCGGGCACGAGGTCGGCAAACTGGGCGAAATCGGCCGCGCTCTGGATGAGCAAGCGGGTTTCTTCGGCGGTTTTGCCGTTGTAGCCTTTCTCTAGGAAAGCAAAATCCTGCGGCGCGAACGGGATGCCCGGCGTCATCCACGATACAAAGTTGTTCGCGTTGGCGGGAGCGTATTGGTCGCCACCGGTAATTACCTGATTGAGCTTGGCCATGGTAGCCTGCATCAAATCTTTCGAACTAAAAACTGCCATAATAGAGAAGAAAAAATGGGTTGGTGGATGGGTAATGGATTGGGTAAAAGCAAGCCCGAGCAAGGCCCATAAGCGGCCAGACTGAAGCAGAAAAAGCGAGAAGTGAATGAGAGCAAACCCGCAGTGGATTTGAACTGAGGCAAAATTAGTCCAGCTTAAACTCGACAAAATCACACATTCATGTATGTATGCTACCGCCGCGCATCACATGATTGGGCTAAGTACCAGCACCTAGGCAAACTGCAATCCGCCGTTAACCTGCACCCGATCTGACACTTACGGCTTCTCAGGCTACCACCCTCCTGCCCTACCCATGCCACCTACCCACCTAGCAAGCGAAAATCAGCTGCCAGTCAACTTTACCCCTGGTTTAGGGGTTATCTTTGCGCCTTGCACTTTCCTAATTCAGAAGTAGTCTAATGGCTGCCATTACCCAAGAAGCTGTACTGAAAGCCCTGAGCTACGTGGAGGAACCCGACCTCGGGAAAGACCTCGTGACGCTCAATATGATTGAGGACGTGCAGATTGACGGACTGAAGGTTTCCTTCACCGTGATTCTGACCACGCCCGCCTGCCCGCTCAAAGACCTCATCCGCAACGCCTGCGTGCGCGCCATCCAGACGATGGTTGACAAAGACGCCGACGTAACGGTGAACATGACCTCGCGCGTGACGACCATGCGCCAGAACCGCGACATACTGCCCGGCGTGAAGAACATCGTGGCCATTGCCTCGGGCAAAGGCGGCGTGGGCAAAAGCACCGTTACGGCCAACCTAGCCGTAGCGCTGGCTCGTTCGGGTGCCAAAGTAGGCATTGTGGATGCCGATATTTCCGGCCCTTCCATGCCCGTAATGTTCGGCGTGGAGGATGCGCGTCCACACGTATTCCAGACGCCCGACGGCCGCAACCTCATCGAGCCCATCGAGCGGTTCGGCGTGAAGATTATGAGCATTGGCTTTTTGGCCCCCGCCGAAAGCGCCATTGTGTGGCGGGGTCCCATGGCTTCGTCGGCTCTGAAGCAGTTTATCACCGAAGTTGACTGGGGCGAGCTAGATTACCTGCTGCTGGATATGCCGCCCGGCACTTCGGATATCCACCTGACGATGGTGCAAACGGTGCCCGTAACCGGCGCTGTTATCGTAACTACCCCGCAAAAAGTAGCCCTGGCCGACGCGCAGAAGGGTTTGCAGATGTTCCGCCAGCCGCAAATCAACGTTCCGGTGCTGGGCGTAATCGAGAACATGGCGTGGTTTACGCCCGCCGAGCTGCCCGAAAACAAGTACTACATTTTCGGGCAGGGCGGTGGCCACGAGCTGGCGCGCAAGCACCAGGTGCCACTGCTGGGTGAGATTCCGCTGGTGCAAGGCATCCGCGAAAACGGCGACGCGGGCATTCCGGTGGTGCTGCAAAGCACCTCGGCGGTAGCTCCGGCTTTCGAGCAATTGGCCGAGAACCTGGCGCAGCAGGTGTCTATCCGCAACAACATTACGCCGCGCACCCAAGTGGTGGAAGTCAAGTAAAGCCGACTCGTTTGGTGCGAAAGTGCGAACTTCGCATTAAGGTCAAGTGTCTAGTAAGTATGTCAGCGTCTGCCACTCTCCTCGAACATCCCTTGCTGCCCCGCATCGAGAAAGCTCTCGACAGCATTCGTCCGTACCTGGAAGCCGATGGCGGCAACGTGCGCGTGCTCGAGATTACCGACGATATGGTGCTCCGCCTGGAGCTGATGGGTGCCTGCGGTACCTGCCCCATGTCGCCGATGACGCTGAAAGCCGGCGTTGAAGAATCGGTGAAGAAGGCGGTGCCGGAGATTGTGGCCGTAGAGGCCGTAAACGGCATCACGGCGCCGCAGCCAGCCGGCCAGGTTGGGCGCCCCGTGCAGCCGAACCCGGTGCCTACGCCGAACTAAGCTTTAGCTTCTGAATAGTAGCGCGCCCCGCTTCTGCCGATTTCGGCGGAGGCGGGGCGCGGTGGTTTTGGGACTTTATGTTTCGTTGAGCGGGGCGTTTGCTAAACTGAGCACAAAAAAACAGCTAATAAGCTGTGCTCTACTCGTTATCATAATTTTTTTACTTCGTAAAAGCCCTTTTCTGCATTCCAAACCAGATTGGAATGGTTAGCAAGCCAAAAGTTTTTCCACCATATAGCATCCTTAATATTACTCACCTTTTCATCACCGAATAGAATACCTAAGTAAGCAGATGTATAAGTATCAGGATTGCAATAATTAGCTTGTGAGCCTTTCTCGCTTGGCATCTCTTCTAGATTATACACTCTTTTCAAACAATTCTTTGTTATATTTTCCTTGGTGGAATTAGGCTGCAGTGATACTATTAAAGCTTCAACTGCCTCTAAATTGCTTATTTCTGGTATTTTTGCATTTTCATTTTTATCAATCCTATATTCTTCGACCGGCTTTCCCGACAAATAGTCAAGCCATTTGTTACTAATAATTTTAAGTTGTTTTTCTGTTGAGTTGACAGTTACAAAACCGAAATTTTTATTAGTCAAGCTCTGCAGTAGCTGATTGGCCCGCCCCCCAACTTTGTATAAATCATTATCAATAATCAACCCTTTTCCCTCAAACACGATATCCCCACTTACCACTCGGTTCCAAATAATTAATCTACTTGTTCCTTGCAGCTTTGTTTCTTTTGTGTTTATCACCTGTGCAGCTAGCGCCTTAAGATACCCAATGTCTTTTGAGTAATTATTTACGGAAGCATTTAGCGTTAAGAAAACGTCGCTCCAGCTTGTATCATTCGCATTCTTAATTAAGAGTTGCGCGGAAGTAAGCTTCTGAGCTTCATCATACATGTCTTTGGTATAGTTCTCTATATTTTGTTGACTCCATGAAGTCAAGACTTTTTGAGAATATGATTTGTAGGTGCTACAAACAAGTAGCAGCAAGAGAATTCTTTTCATCATTTATGGGTGATATTATTTATTGTCATTCTCGACACTGATGCCGCTTGTTCCTTATTGACTTCAGATCCTAGAAAGCGGCCCAAGTTAGCAAGCGGGCTACTTCTGCCGCAGTATTTTCCTGCGTTTCCCGACTCGCTTCTACCTTTGCCCGCAATCCACCCTGCTTTCAGACATATGGCCAACCCGAACGACCCCTCCCTGCACTCCTGGATTGACATTGCGCCCAACAGCGACTTTCCCATCCAGAACCTGCCGTTTGGCGTGTTCGAAACGGAGGAGCGCGGTACGCGGGTGGGCGTGGCCATTGGCGAGTACGTGCTCGATTTGTACGCCGTAAGCCAGTTCGGCTTCTTCCGCGGGCTCGATCTGCCTTCGGAGCCGCGGGTATTCCGCCGTCGTTCGCTCAACGCTTTTATTAAGCTGGGCCGGCCGGTGTGGCGGGCCGTGCGGCAGCGCGTAAGCCAGCTGCTGCGCCACGACAATACTGAGCTGCGCGACAACGAGGAGGCCATGCGCACCTGCCTGGTGCGCCAGCGCGATGTGCGCATGCTGCGCCCCGTGAAGCCCAACAACTACACCGACTTTTACAGCAGCATCGAGCACGCCACCAACGTGGGCACCATGTTCCGCGACCCGGCCAACGCCTTGCTGCCCAACTGGAAGTGGATACCCATTGGCTACCACGGCCGCACGAGCAGCATCGTGGTAAGCGGCACCGACATTCGCCGGCCCCTAGGCCAAAGGAAGGCGCCCGATGCCCAGGTGCCCACCTTCGGCCCCTCGCAGCAGCTCGACTTTGAGCTGGAAGTATCGATGGTAGTAGGCCAGGGCACCGCGCTGGGCGAAACCGTGCCGCTGGAGCAAGCCGAAGAGCACATTTTCGGCCTGTTGCTGTTCAACGACTGGAGCGCCCGCGACCTGCAAAGTTGGGAGTACGTGCCCCTAGGTCCGTTTTTGGGCAAGAACTTCGGCAGCAGCGTGTCGCCGTGGGTGGTTACGCTCGATGCGCTGGAACCCTTCCGGGTAACCGGCCCCGAGCAAGACCCCGAGCCCCTGCCCTACCTGCACCAGGTGGGCGCCCACAACTTCGATATTCAGCTGGAGGTGAGCCTTCAGCCGCAGGATGGCGACGAAAACGTTATCTGCCGCTCCAACTTCAAGTACATGTACTGGAGCATGGCGCAGCAGCTCACGCACCACGCCTCCAACGGCTGCCCGCTGGAGGTAGGCGACCTGTACGCCTCGGGTACCATCTCGGGCTCCACGCCCGACTCGTACGGCTCGATGCTGGAGCTCAGCTGGCGCGGCACCAAACCCCTGACGTTGTCGGATGGCTCGCAGCGCAAGTTTATCCAAGATGGCGATACCGTAATTATGCGGGGCTTCTGCGAGCGGAACGGCCTGCGCATTGGCTTTGGCGAGGTGCGCGGCACTGTGCTGCCGGCCTTGGAGCAATAGCGCACCACTTAGGAGTAGCTCCGGAAGAAAGCCGCCGCTGCGGCTTTCTTCCGGAGCTTTTTTGTAGGCATCGGCCCCGGTAAATGCTAAGCTTGTTCAGTGGCCGAAGCGGCGGAAGCTGGCACCTGTGTTGGGGTTGCGGCATTTGTGGCTTCGGGCAGTAGGTAGCCCTGCGCTAACGCCCGAAAGCTGATAACCTGCTCTTGCTGCCAGCTACTGGAGCGCCCTAACTCCTGCGCCAATAATGCCGCTACGCAAGGTGCCATGCGTTGGGCAGCGCGTGCATCCAGAAACAACACGCGCAGCCGCCGAGCCAGCACGTCTTCTACTGTTCGGCCCATTTCGTAGCGGGCTGCCCACATCACTTCGCCCTGCAGGTACCCAAAGGCTTTATCCAAGGGATTGGCCCATGCAGGGTTTTCGGCAATTAGCTGCTGCAGGGCGGGTAAGTCGCTGCCGTATACGCCTAGGTGCTCGGGCAACTGAGGCTGATCGGAAGCTGATGGTGCACCGTGTAGGCGCAGCTCGGCACTGCGGCTGGGGCGGCCTGGCAGCTTACCTAGGGCAATGGCACGGTCGAGTACGTCTTCGCCCATTTGGCGGAAAGTCGTCCATTTGCCCCCGGCAATGGTTAGGAGCCCCGAGGCCGATACGCGGATGTAGTGCCGGCGCGAAATGTTTTTGGTAGCGTTGCTGCCGTTGCGCTGGGCCGCGAGGGGGCGCAAGCCGGCAAACACGCTGAGTACGTCGGCGCGGGTGGGTGGCGCTTGTAGGTAGCGGGCGGCAGTGTTCAGGATGAAGTCAACCTCCTGCTCCAGAGCCCTTGGCTCGAGGCTGGCTTGGGGCAGCGGAGTATCGGTGGTGCCCAGCACTACGTGGCCGTACCAAGGCACCGCAAAAAGCACCCGGCCGTCGTCGGTGCGCGGAATGAGCAGGGCTGCTGCTCCCGGCAAAAACCGCTGCGGCAGTACCAAATGTACGCCTTGGCTGGGCCGCACCAGCGGGGCTTGGGTGGGTTCGTCGAGGTGGAGCACATCATCCACGAATACGCCGGTGGCGTTTACCACCACTTTGCCTTGGGCTTGGTAGCGGGTGCCGCTTTCAATGTCCGACACCTCCACGGCTTCTATTTGCC
The DNA here is from genome assembly GCF_001483135.1 of Solirubrum puertoriconensis. GTDB lineage: Bacteria > Bacteroidota > Bacteroidia > Cytophagales > Hymenobacteraceae > Solirubrum > Solirubrum puertoriconensis. The sequence continues at coordinate 600,998 of NZ_LNAL01000007.1, read as the reverse complement.
CTAGGTTGTTTTTGAGCAGGCGGCTCACTTTGGCGTAGTTAAGCACGGTGGCGCCGTGCTGTACGCAGGTTTGGGCAACGTTCAGGGCAAGCCGGGCATCATCAAACTGACCATCGTGGTACAGCACGCCGCCGCGCAATCCCCTCGTTTGCAGGTTTTGGCCTAGGTGGTTGAGGGTTTGCTCCGCGGTCAACATCCGCGACGAGCCTAAGCTGAGCCTTCCAGCCAGGGCGTCGTACAGCTTAAGGCCAACCGTGTAATACGGGCGGCTCAACCGGTTGTAGACCGGAATTACAAAGGTTTGGTTATGCACTAAGTGGGGCGCGTTGCGCAGCAGCAAGCCCCGTTCGCGCAGCGCCTCGCGTACCAACCCTAAGTCGCCTTGGGCCAGATACCGCACACCGCCGTGCACCAGCTTTGTGCTGCGGCTGGAAGTGCCTTTGGCAAAATCGGCTTGCTCGAGCAGCAGGACCGCGAAGCCCCGGCTTACGGCATCGAGCGCCACTCCTAGCCCAGTTGCACCCCCTCCTATTACAATCACATCCCACAGCTTACCCTCAGCAAGTTGCCGGAGTTGGGTATCGCGCTGGAAAGCGTGAATAGAGGGCTTCAAAGGAGCGGTACTTAGGTGAAGCTTTGAAATAAAACAAGCCTGATGAGCATTCCTACAACAATCCTTATCACTAGATTTTTAATTAAAATTAGTTACTAGACTAAGTATTATGATTGCTGTCACGCATTACACATTTAGTTTATGAGATAATTAGTCGCTTAGTTTACAAATTTTGTGTTGTTACAATGATCGACTTACACCAAGTTAGTAAATGTGTTTACAAACACATTAATCAACTCACCTTATAGCTATTAAGCATGTTTACTAATTGATTTTCGCGCAGCAAAACAGCACTGTAGTCAATTTGATAATTATCAATTCCAGGCTCACAATATCCTCAATCACCTTCTGCACAAGCAACTGAATTACACCTGCTTGCTTCAATAATTACCACGGGAATTAGGATTAATCCGCAACCTAAACGGCGTGTGGGAGTACTCTATGCTTGTCCGCTGGAGTTCTATTCAAGATTGGATGCTTTCTACATCTAATTAGCGGGCACCTTGCTCACCAACGCATTCCATGCACCTAAAACCCCGATTCGTATGCTAGCTATGGATTACCGGGGCCCAAAAAGGGTCCGCGCCACGCAGAAACCCATGCCGGAAATTAAGCACCCGGAGGATGCGATTGTGCGCGTAACGCGCTCCTGCATTTGTGGCTCCGATTTGCACCTCTACAATGGCAACGTGCCCGATACACGGGTAGGCACCACCTTCGGCCACGAGTTTGTAGGCGAAGTAGTGGAAATTGGCGCCGAGGTAACCAAGCTCAAGGTAGGCGACCAGGTACTCGTACCCTTCAACATCTCCTGCGGCCGTTGCCACTTCTGCCAGCAAGGGCTCTACGGCAACTGCCACGAGTCGAACCCGATGGCTACGGCCGTGGGCGGCATCTACGGCTACTCGCACACGGCGGGCGGCTACCACGGTGGGCAGGCCGAGTACGTGCGCGTGCCGTATGCCAACCTCAACCCCACCGTCATTCCGCCCGGCATGGACCTCGACGACGCCGTGCTGCTCACCGACGTGGTACCCACGGGCTACCAGGCCGCCGAAATGGCTGGCATTCAGCCCGGCAACACGGTGGTAGTATTCGGGGCTGGCCCGGTAGGCATCATGGCCGCCAAATCGGCCTGGTTGTTCGGCGCGGGGCGCGTTATCGTGCTCGATAAGGAGGATTACCGCCTGGAATTCGTGCGGAACTATGCGCCCTGCGAAGCCTACAACTTTGAGAAGGACATGGAAGACCCGGTGCTTTTCATCAAGAAGCAAACCGATTGGATGGGCGCCGACTGCGTAATTGACGCTGTGGGTGCCGAAGCCGCCGGCGACGTGCTGCAGACCATAACCGGCCGCAAGCTGCTGGTGCAGGCTGGCTCGGCTACGGCCGTGCACTGGGCTATTAACTCGGTTAAGAAGGGCGGCGTGGTGAGCATCGTGGGCGTGTACGGCCCCACCGACAACTTAGTACCCATCGGCAACGTGCTCAACAAGGGCCTGACCATCCGGGGCAACCAAACCGCCGTGAAGCGCCACTTGCCGCGCCTCATCGAGCACGTGATGAACGGCGTGATCAAGCCCAAGGAAATTATCACGCACCGCATTCCGCTCGAAGACATTGCCGATGGCTACCGCATCTTCTCCGACAAGCTTGATAACTGCATCAAGCCCGTTCTGATGATGCCGACAGCTCGCTAACCTCCAACCCCGCACAACCATGCAAAAGCACGTAATCGACCCTAAGAGCGTTCCGGGCTGGGGTGTTGACGCCGACCCGGAAAACGACCCCACCTACCCCATGAAGCCCCACCGCTCCGACTTGGAGGAACAGGGCTACAACTGGGAGCGACCCACGCAGCAACCCATTGACGTGGAAATCCTGCACTCCAACGAGCGGCCCAATGTTACGTCTGTGTTCGGCACAGCCTCGCCGCCACAAGGCCTCAGCGGCATGATCCGGCGCTGGGCATTTCGGTGGAGCGAAAACGAATACAACCACTGGCTGCCGCTGATTTTGGCCGACCGCGTGAACGTTGTAGAAGGTGTTATCGAGGACATTGCCCACGGCAAATTCCCGAACATCTGGAAGGAAAAAGGCTACAACGCCTCGTGGAAGCACGACCGCACTAGCCTGATTCTGCGCCTATCGGCCTTTGCTGCCGTTACCGCCGGCCTGGTGCTTTGGATGACCTCGGGCGACGACAGCAAAGGCTCGCGCAAGAAGAAAAAGAACAAGAAAAAGGCTCGGTACTACGACGAGAACGAGTACTACGCCGACGACCGCTACTACGACGAAAACCAGTACTAGGCCTGCCCTAGGTGCTAAGCCAACCACAGAAAAACGCCGACCCAAATGGGTCGGCGTTTTTGCTTTGCCACTGACGTAGGTAGGCTACTTACGCCCGCCGATAATTTCATCCACCACCTGGGGGTCAAGTAGCGTGGTGGTGTCGCCTAGGTTGCCGGTTTCGCCTTCGGCCACTTTGCGCAGAATGCGGCGCATGATTTTGCCGGAGCGCGTTTTCGGTAGCCCCGATACAATCTGAATTTTATCGGGCTTGGCGATTTTGCCAATTTCGGCCACCACGGTTTCGATGATGCTGGCCTCCATGTGGTTGCGCTCGGCTTCGGTTTTGCCCTCGCCTTGGTGGCAGATCACGTAAGCATAAATGCCTTGGCCTTTTACATCGTGCGGATAGCCCACCACCGCCGACTCTACCACGTGCGGGTTTTGGTTGATGGCATTTTCGATTTCGGCGGTGCCGAAGCGGTGACCCGATACGTTGATCACATCGTCGACGCGGCCGATGATGCGGTAGAGGCCGTTCTCGTCGCGGCGGGCGCCGTCGCCGGTAAAATAGTAGCCTGGGTAGGGCGCGAAGTAGGTTTGGCGGGCGCGCTCATGGTCGCCGAACGTGGTGCGGATAACGCCCGGCCACGAAGCCTTGAGGGCGAGGTAGCCTTCCTGGTCGTTGCCTTCGACCTCCTGCCCTTCCTGCGAGAGCAGCACGGGCTGTACGCCCGGCAGCGGCAACCCGGCGTGCGCGGGCTTGCTGGGCGTAATTCCAGCCAGCGCCGATATCATGATGCCGCCAGTCTCGGTTTGCCACCAGGTATCTACCACCGGGCAACGCTCTTTGCCCACGTGCTGGTAGTACCAGTACCAGGCCTCTTCGTTGATGGGCTCCCCTACCGAACCTAGTACGCGCAAAGAATCGAGGGAGTAGCTGAGCACGTTGTCGAGCGGGGCCGCCATCAGCGAGCGAATAGCCGTGGGCGCGGTGTAGAAGATGGTAACCGAGTGCTTGTCACACACCTGCCAGAAACGGCCCGCATCGGGGTACGTGGGTACGCCCTCAAACATCAGCGTGGTGGCCCCGGCCAGCAGCGGCCCGTAGAGCAAGTACGAGTGCCCCGTTACCCAACCTACGTCGGCGGTGCACCAGTACACGTCGTTTTCCTCCACCTGAAATACGTTGCGGTAGGTGTAATCGGCCCACACCATGTAGCCGGCGGTGCTGTGCACCACGCCTTTGGGCTTGCCCGTGGAGCCCGAGGTGTACAGAATGAACAGTGGATCTTCGGCGTCCATTTCCTCGGCGGTGCAGGTTTTGCCCGCTTCTTTCACTTCTTCGTGGTACCACACGTCGCGGCCTTCGTGCATGTGCACCGGCCAGCCTAGGTGCTCAATCACCAACACCTTGCGCACCGAGGGGCAGTGCTCCAGGGCCTCGTCTACCACGCGCTTAACGGGTATTTGCTTGGGGCCGCGGTTCAGGCCATCGGCGGTAATCACGAAAGTGGCCTGCGCATCGTTCACGCGGTCGGCAATGGCGGTGGCCGAGAAGCCGGCGAAGATGACCGAATGGATGGCCCCAATGCGCGCGCACGCCAGCACCGCAATAGCCAGCGACGGAATCATGGGCATATAAAGGCACACCCGGTCGCCTTTCTCCACGCCTAGGTTGTGCAGCACGTTCGAGAACTTGCACACCTCGTTGTACAGCTCGCGGTAGGTTAAGCGCAAATGGCGCTCCTTGGGGTCGTTGGGCTCCCAAATGATGGCCAGCTTGTTGCCGCGGGCAGTTAGGTGGCGGTCGAGGCAGTTTTCGGTGATGTTTAGCTTGGCCCCCTCAAACCACGTCGACTGGCCGGCGGGCGAAAACTCGCCGCCGCGCACCTTGTTCCACTTGCGGCGCCAGGTAAAAGGTTCGGCTACTTCGGCCCAAAAGGCGTCGGGGTCTTCCACGCTTCTGCGGTACGCTTCCTGGTAATCTTCGAAGGAGTGGATGCGGGCGTGGCTCGGAATGGAAGCGGGCATGGCGGGCGGAGCTGGATTGGTGGGAAGCGTAGCTTTTTCGGAAGTACGCGCGGCAGGAGTCGTGAGCATCGAAGTAGGGTGTTTGGAGGTGAAATGACAAGTGAAAGGTTGGGTGGCAGCCACAAATCGGCCCGCCGCAACCTAAGCCGAAGGTGCCGGTACTAAGTCGGCGGTTTGCTCGAAGGCACGCCCCATGCCCCGCTGCGCCATAGCGGCTTTTATTTCGTCGAGAATGGCGGGGTCGTCGATGGTTGAGGGAGTGCTGAAGGCTTCGCCATCGGCCAATTGGCGCATGGTTTTGCGCAGGATTTTGCCCGAACGCGTTTTGGGCAGGCGCTTTACCACCAGCACCTGCCGGAAGCAAGCCACCGCCCCAATCTTCTCGCGAATGCGCTGCACCAACTCGGTTTCGAGCTGCGCTTCGCCAATGGTCTGCCCGTCTTTCAGCACCACCAGCCCTACGGGTCGTTGGCCGCGCAGCTCGCAGGCAATGCCCAGCACGGCACACTCGGCCACGGCCGAGTGCGCGGCCAGCAGTTCTTCCATTTCGCCGGTGCTCAGGCGGTGGCCCGCCACGTTGATCACGTCGTCGACGCGGCCCATGATGTAGAGGTAGCCCTCAGCGTCTTGGTAGCCGCCGTCGCCGGAGAGGTAGTAGCCCGGAAAGGTGCTCAGGTACGATTGCCGAAACCGCTCGTCGTCGTGCCAAAGCGTGGGCAGGCAGCCGGGCGGCAGCGGCAGGTGCACCGCCACCAGGCCGGTAGTACCGGCGGGCACGGGTTGGCCGGCTTCGTCGAGGATCTGCACATCGTAGCCCGGCACGGGGTGGCCGGCCGAGCCAGCGCGTGGCGCGGGCATATCGGCCAGGCCCACCATAGTTGCCAGCATCGGCCAACCCGATTCGGTTTGCCACCAGTGGTCGACTACAGGCACGCCTAGGTGCGCTCCGGCCCACTCGTAGGTGGCAGGGTCGCACCGCTCGCCGGCCAAAAACAGGTGGCGCAACGAGCCGAGGTTGTAATGTTTCCGCAGCAAGCCTTCGGGGTCTTCCTTCTTGATGGCCCGAATGGCCGTAGGCGCCGTGAACAGCACGCTTACCCCGTGCTCTTGAATTACGCGCCAGAACGCGCCGGCATCGGGCGTGCGCACGGGTTTGCCTTCGTACAGCACCGAGCTGCAGCCGTGCAGCAATGGCCCGTACACGATGTAGCTGTGCCCCACGGCCCAACCAATATCCGAAGCGGCCCAAAACGTTTCGCCGGGCTGCACGCCGTAAATGGCACTCATGCTGTACCTAAGGGCCACGGCATGGCCGCCGTTGTCGCGCACCACGCCTTTGGGCTTGCCGGTGGTGCCGCTGGTATACAGAATATACAGCGGATCGGTGGCCGCAACGGGTACGCAGGCGGCTGGCTCGGCCCGCAGCAAGGCTTGGTAATCAACATCGCGGCCGGGCTGCATGTGGGCGTGCACGCGCTGGGCAAGGGCGTCGCGCTGCAGCACCACCACATGGGCGGGTTTGTGGCTGGCCTGCTCAATGGCGGCATCAACCAAAGGTTTGTACGGAATGATTTTGTCGATTTCGATGCCGCCCGACGCTGAGATTATCACCTTGGGTTGGGCATCGTTGATGCGCACGGCCAGCTCGTGCGGGGCAAAGCCCCCAAACACTACCGAGTGCACGGCACCTAGGCGCGCGCAAGCCAGCATGGCCACTACCGCTTCGGGCACATTGGGCATGTAGATGATAACCCGGTCGCCGTGGCTTACGCCTAGGTCGCGCAGGCCACCGGCAAAGCGGGCCGTGAGGTCGAGCAGCTCGCGGTAAGTAAACCGCCGCACGGTGTTGGTCACCGGCGAGTCCTGGATAAGTGCCACTTGCTCGGCCCGCCCATTGGCCACGTGGTAATCGAGGCACAGATAGCAGGTGTTCAGCCGTCCGCCTTTAAACCAGCGGTACAACCCTTTTTCGAAGGCAAGCGGCTGCATGGGCTGCGTATCCCACTGAATGGCCTGCGCCTGCTCGGCCCAAAAACCGGCCGGATTAGCGAGGCTGGCGGCATGCGCCGCAGCGTAGGTTGAGGCGGGAGCAGGTTTCATGGCGCAGGTTGTGGGAGTAGCGCGGGCTTCAGCCCGTGTTTGCTAGAACAGTGACATCAGAACGACCACAGCGAAATGCTGGCAAGGGAACGAAGCCGACGCAACGGTTATCGTGCTGGCGGACGTGGGCTGAAGCCCGCGCTACATCACGTCGTCAGCGGGGCCAGCTCGCAAACTTTCTCGAGGAGATGGCGCGTGGAAAAGGGCTTGGTTAAGTACAGATCGGCGCCGGCTTCGTAGCCCTTCTGGATATCGGCTTCGCGGCTTTTGGCCGACAGAAATATCACCTTGGTTTCCTGATGCCCGGGCAGTTGGCGCAGGTGGCGGCATACGTGGTAGCCATCCACATCGGGCATCATGATATCGAGCAGCACCACGCCAAACGGCTCCCGGTCGATGGCTTCGAGAGCCTCGGTGCCGTTGCGGGCAATGCTCACGGCATAGCCGGCTTTGCGGAGTAAAAATTCCAGCGACATCACGATGTTCGGTTCGTCGTCGACGACCAGTACTTTATGAGCAGCTTCGGTTGTTTTCATGGGTGTTGGGTAAGCGGTAGTGAAGCGACAGCAAGGACGCGAAAAACAGCGTTTGGCGCACCCCTACCGTAACGCGGGGCAGATACCCTAGGTACTAACGAGCGGCAGCGCCACCGGCAGCTCTACCCAAAAGCGGGCACCTTGCTGCGGGGCACTTACCACGCCAATGCGGCCGGCGTGTAGCTCCACAATTTTCTTGGTGATGGCCAGGCCCAGGCCCGAGCCTTCGGGCTTGCGCATGGTTTGGTTTTTGGCCTGAAAGAACTTGTCGAAAATCAGCTCGTGGTAGGCGGGGTCGATGCCTTTTCCGTTGTCGCTGACGGTGATGCGCACTATGCCACCCGCGGCAGCTTCGGCGGCAATACCGATGCGTCCTTCGTCGGGCTTGCACGATTTCACGGCGTTGGAGAGCAAGTTCACGAGCACCTGCATCAGCCGGTCGCGGTCGGCGGGCACCCGTGGCAAGCCAGGCGGCACCACCACATCGAGGGTAAGCTGCTTGTCGCGCACGAGCTGGCCCACGGCCTCGGTAGCGTCGTTGATTACTTCGGCAACGTCCACGGGCATGCGCTCCAGCGTTGCCTTGCCCGATTCAAACTTTTCCAGATCGAGCACCAGCGTAATGAGGCGGCTCAGGCGCTCGGCTTCTTTGGTAATGGTGCTCTGAAAGCGGAAACGTTCTTCCTCGTCGATGTCGGGGTTGTCGGCCAGGATTTCCGAAAGCGCCCGGATGCTGGTGAGCGGCGTGCGCAGCTCGTGCGTAACAGTGTACAAAAACTCATCCTTCTGCTGATCCAGCTCGCGCAGGCGGTCGTAAGCGCCTTGCAGCTCCTCGGTGAGGCGCTGCAGCTGCTGCGATTGTTTGCGCAGCTTGCGGTTGGCTTCGAGGAGTTGTTGCGACTCGCGCAGCACGCCCACTACGTTATCAAAACTCATCTCCTCGGCCCCCACCGAGGTTGCCAGCAACAGCCGCGCCGAAGCCGGCCCGATGGTACCGGCCAACAAGGTTTCGGCATAGGCCAGCAACCTAGGGTCGGCGTGGGCTACGGGGGTGCCATCGGCAGCGTGCACAGCGGCATCGGGGTAGCGCTCCTCAAACTGCCGCAGGGCTTGGTTGGCGCGCTTCCGGCCCAAAAAACCCACTAGTAAGGCGCGCAAATCGGGCATGGGCGCAGCGCCCTTCCAGGTGGCGGGCGCATCGGCCGTGTTGCCCAACCGAAACACATCCACAAAGGCCTCGGCCTGGCGCTGCTCGGTAGCCGTTGGCCGGCCGGCCAGCGAAACGCCCACGTACAGGCCAATGTTCAGCAGCCAGCTCCAAAACAAGCCGTGCGGCAGCGGATCGAGGCCTTCGAGACCCAACAAGGCTTCGGGCCGCAGCTCGGCCACGGCACCGGCCCCGTGGGTAAGCACCGAGGCGGGCACCATGTGGGTACCGCCAACCGTGGGCAGCACCAGCGTAAAAAACCACGCCGCGAAGCCGCCAATTAGCCCGGCCGTTGCGCCCATGCGGGTGCCGCCCTTCCAGTACAAACCGCCCAATACGGCCGGCGCCAACTGCGCCACCGCCGCAAACGACACCAAGCCAATGTTGACGAGCGGCAGTTGCCGGCCCACTGTGGCGTAGTAAACGTAGGCGAGCAGCAGTACCAGCACCACCGCCGCGCGGCGGCTGTGCAGCACTACCCGCCCTAGGTAAGCAAACCACCGCGGCTGCAGCTGGGGCCGCGAGGCGGGTATGCGCACCAGCAGCGGCATGAGCAGGTGGTTGCTGATCATGACACCCAACGCAATGGTCTCCACAATAATCATGGAGCTGGCTGCCGATACGCCGCCTAAGTAGGTAAGCAGCGCCAAGCCCGTGTGCCCGCTGCTCAGCGGCAGGGCTAGCACGAAGGTGTCGGCATCGGGGCCGCCTGCACCTAGGCCGAAGCGTAGGGCCCCACCCAGGGCCACGGGCAGCACAAACACGTTGATAACGATGAGGTACAGCGGAAATAGCCACATGGCTTTGCGCAGGTGGTCTTCGCTGGCATTTTCTACCACGGCCACCTGAAACTGCCTAGGCAGCAGCAAAATGGCGGCCCCGCTTAGCAGCAGCAGCGTTAGCCACTTCGATGGGCTGGTACCGGCCCCCTCGAGCGTAAACAACCGTTGCAGCGCGGGCACGGCCTCGGCTTGGTTAAATACGTCGGTGAAGCCGCCAAACAAGCCAAACGTTACAAAGGCCCCCACCGCAAGGAACGCCACCAGCTTGATCAGAGACTCCAACGCAATAGCCAGCACTATGCCTTCGTGCCGCTCGGTAGCCTCTACCGAGCGCACCCCAAAAATGATGGTAAAGAAGGCCAGCGCGGCAGTGGTATAGAACGCAGTGCTTTGAGCCAGCGCACCGTCCGCTGGCGGCAGCGCCGATAAGGCCGCGGCACCGTGCGTGAGGATATCGAACGACTGTGCAATGGCTTTAATCTGCAACGAGATATAAGGCACCACCCCCAGCACGCACAGCACCGTAACCAAGGCACCTAGGGAGGCGCTTTTGCCGTAGCGAGCCGAAATGAAATCGGCCAACGAGGTGAGGCTTTGCAGCCGGCAAATGCGGATGATTTTGCGCAGCACCAGCCACCACACCGGCGCCAGCAAGGTGGGACCTAGGTAAGTAGTAACGAACTCGGGGCCTGAGTGCGCCGCCCGTCCCACGGAGCCGTAGTACGTCCAGGCGGTGCAGTACACGGCCATGCTCAGGGCGTACACGTAGGGATTGCTCACAAGGCTGCGCCGCCGCGCCGAGCGGTGCTCCGCGGCGTAGGCCACTGCAAACAACAGCAGCAGGTAGCCCAGCGAACAGCCAATTACGAGCAGTTTATTCATGAGTAAGTGCGGGGTGGCGCGTGGGGGAGCGAGGCGAGCCAGCTGAAGCGCTTTGCTGTGGTAGTCGAGCTGGGTTAATGTTCTGTTTTATGCCGTACCAGCCAGCCCGTTAGCAGTACCACCAGCAGCCACACGGCCAGGATGTAGAGGTACAGCACCGGCACCCCGGAAAAGCGCAGTGGCCGATCGACGATGGCCAGCAGCGGAAACGTGAGCAGCACCGTGCACAGCGCGGCAATAAACAGCAGGCGCTGACCGCGGCGTTGTTCGGCTTGCTCGGGGGCTGATGACGGTTGCATAGCGCGGAGGTAATGGTGCTGACAAAAGCTACCGAAAATCCTAGGTAAGGGAAAGTCCGCCGCCCCCAACGGAACGGCGGACATTTTTTCCAAACCAACTTTAGCACGAACGGTACTGCAGCTTTCGGCCTGTGAGCGGGCCTGCCCCCTGCAGCGTTGGGCATGGGTACCTAGGCGTTTTCGGGCTGCTCTTCAATCAGCTTCACGTTGCGCACATCCTTCATCAGCGCCATGCCGATAATCCAGCAGATTAAGGCAATACCCACGGGGTAAACCAGGCCCGCCAGGAAGCTATTGTCTTTCACGAAGGGCGAATCGGCAGCGGCAGCGCGCAGGGTAAGGGCCGTGGCAATCAGCGGCACAAAGCCCCCGAACACCCCGTTGCCAATGTGGTACGGCAACGACAGGGAGGTGTAGCGCACTTTGGTGGGGAACAGCTCGACTAAGTAAGCCGCAATCGGGCCGTAGGCCATCGTTACGAACAATACCAGGCAGAATACCAGCGCCGTCATCGGGATAATCTGCGGCGTGAGGGCTTTCATCACGGCTGGCACGGCATTGCCAGCGGCATCAATGGTAGCGGGCGTAACCTCGGTAATAGGCCCCGCAAACTGCTTGATACCGTAGAAGATGGGTATTGTAAACAGCGCGCCGCAGAGCAGGCCCATCATGATAATTTTTTTGCGGCCAATACGGTCCGATAACGAACCGAAGTACACGAAGAATGGCGTGGCCAGCAGCAAAGCCATGCACAGCACCAGGCTGGCATCCACAATGTCCATCTTCAGCGTGTTCTGCATGAAGGAGTAAGCGTAGAACTGACCCGTGTACCACACTACCCCCTGCCCCATAGTGGCGCCAAACAACGAAATGAGCACTAAGCGGCGGTTTACGGGGTTCAGGAACGACTCCTTCAGCGGATTTTGGGTGGTTTTGCCCTCGGCTTTAGCCTTGGCGAACAGCGGCGACTCGTGCAGCTTGCGGCGGATATAGTACGAGGCAATTACCAAGAAGCCCGACAGCAGAAACGGAATGCGCCAGCCCCACTCCTTAAATTCGACTTCGCCCATAATTTTACGCGTGGCGATGATCACCAGAATGCTCAAAAACAAGCCGGCCGTAGCGGTAATTTGAATAAACGAGGTATAGAATCCGCGCTGCTTATCGGGCGAGTGCTCGGCCACGTAGGTAGTGGCACCGCCGTACTCGCCACCTAGGGCTAAGCCCTGCAGCAGGCGCAGCACCAGCACAATCAGCGGGGCAGCAATACCAATTTTATCGTGGCTAGGGATGAGGCCCGTAACGAAAGTGGCCCCGCCCATAATGAGCAGCGTGAGCAGAAAGGTGTACTTGCGGCCGATCATGTCGCCGATGCGGCCAAACACCAGTGCCCCAAACGGGCGCACCACAAAGCCGGCCCCAAACACGGCCAGCGCCCCGAGTATGGTATCCTCGATTTTACCTGCCGAGCCAAACAGCACCGGCCCAATAATGGCCGCCAACGAACCGAAGATGTAGAAGTCGTACCACTCGATAACGGTACCCACCGACGAGGCCGTGATGACCTGCCAGATCTTGCTTTTCGACACGTTGTTGTTGTCGTGGGCCAGCGGCTCGGCGGCCATACCGCTGAGGTTGCCCGCCATGGCGGCCGTGGCGGCGGCGTCGCGGTTAGGAAGGTTATGTGCCATGATGTTTCGGGAAGTAGAGAAGTTGAAAAGGCGTTTCGGCGACGATTGGCTTACAAGAAAACCTGCGTTTGCAAGGTGATTTCGGGGCGGTACTTCACACCGTTGACGCGGGCCGGCCCCTCGGGCGTGGGGGTTTGGTTGGTGAAGTCGGGCCGGTGGCGGTAGTTGATGGTGAACTTGGCGTTGTGCCCGTCGAGGTAAAAATTGGCGCCCGCGTCGAGGATGTTCACGTTCTGAATGTTGCCGTTGGGCTTGCGCAGGCCCTCGTAGCTGGCCAGCAGGTAGGAGGCGTAGGGCTGCAGGCGCACTTTGGGGCCGAGCGTGTTTTTGGGCAGCAGGTAGCCCGATTCGACGAAGCCAATGTTGCCGGTGCCGGAGTGCGGCACGGCGTTGCCGCGCAGCGCGCTGGCGCCGTAGCCCGGGTTGGAGGCCCCAATGTAGCGCACGTGGTTCGGCCCGAAGTTGTAGTTGTAGTACACGCCGTACACGGTAAAGGCCGTGCCTTTTTCCTTATTGATGGGGGTGTCGAAAAACACATCGGCCGAGAGCAGCGCGATGTCGTGCTTGCGCGTCGGAATCAGGTCGAAAACGTTGGCGCCTGGCTGCCCGGCGGCCATCATAACGGGGCCGTTTACCACGCTGGAGGTAGCCCGCGAGTACATGCCATCGGCGTTGTACAAAAAGCCGCCGCCTAGGTTAAACACCCGCTTGGTGCCTAGGTAGCTGCCCACGTTGAAGGGCAGCAGGTTCGATTCCTGCTCCAGAAACTCCCAGCTCAAATACCCCTGAAAAATGTGCTTGGTGCTTTGGGGATTGTACTGCGCTACGTTGGTGCCGGTGCTGGTAACGGCCGTACCCGTGCCGGTCGTCACGCCCAACGAAAGCGGTGTGCTGGTCTGATTCGTGAGAAAAGTCTCGTTTACTGAGAATGCGTAGTCGAGTTTACTTACGCGTCCTTTGGCGTAGGCCCCAATGCCGCGGGCAAATTGGTCGGCGGTTTCGATGATGGGCCAGTTGGTAAGCGGCGCATCCAGCGTGAGGAAGTTGAGGGTGCTGGAGCGCGTGAGGCGCGACAGGCCGTTTTGGTAGTGCATACCCGAGCCCAGGCTCAGGTACTTGTTTACCTTAAACTCCACCACAGCCTCGTGAATGAACAACTGGGGCTTTTTGCCGTCGGCGGTGGGGTTTACGCCCCCGCTCACGGCCGTTTGGTTGTTGATGCCGATGTGCGTGTAAATCAGGAAGCGCGGGTTCAGCTGCGACAGAATGATGAGACGCGAGCGACGTACCGCAAAGTCAACCTGATCGGCTTGAGGCTTGCCCTGTGCCCGTAGCGTGCCGGTGTTGTTTTGGGTGTAGCGCGTCCAGATTTGGTGCCAGGTAATAAACCGCAGGTACTTCGAGCCATCGGGCGAGAGGTTCACCTTCATGCCCGCGCCGTACGGCACCGACTCTGCCGGTGGCGGGGGCGGCGCAATTGCCTGCTGCGACTGCGTAGGCGGTGCCGGCACGCCTGGCGGAATTGGTTGCGGCGCGGGAGCCGGTGCCGTTTCGGTGGGGCTTGCAGGCACCGGGGGCGTAGGCGTTTGCGGCGTGCTTGGCTGCGCTGGCGGCGTAACCTGGGCCGCAGCACCTCCACTCGCAAGCAAAGCACTCAAAACCAATGCGTAGCTGGCTTTCTGCATGATGTTTTGGTTGGTTGATGTGGAATGGGATACACACTAACCGTACACCGAGGGGGGGGACTAGCGGCGCGGCCCAACCAAGTAGAGAAATCCAACGGGCGAAGTCACGCGCGTGCTATCGTTCCGCTAAGCCTATAGTTTTTCGCCTAGGAGTGCTTAAACCGCTCCCACCGAATCAGCATGAATTTGTCGCCCAATTCTGTCACCACCAGCCCCGCTCCTTTCAGGTTCTTCGGGTCCTGAAAAAATGCTGTCAGCTCCTTCTGATTTAGAATTTGGTACGTCGGGTGGTACTCGGTTTGCCTAGGTGCCTTCACGCCGTACTTCTTCACCCAGTTCATCACCGATACGTGACTGACACCTAGGAGCCGTTCAATTTCGCGGTAGCTCACACCCTCGATGTAGAGTTGCAAGGCTTTGATGACGTAGTACGAGTTGATTTCGCGGCCTACCTTGGCCACCGTGAAATGATACCCGCAGTTTTTGCACTTATAACGCTGCCTATCGCCGATAACGCCGCTTTTGGTAGCATCCGTGGAGTCGCATTTAGGACAAGGCGGCTTATTCATCGGTGGTACAGCAGCGGAGGTTGCGCTGCTATACCTAGTTAGCAAACATATAGCAGATTAGCAAAGTATAGCTAATTTGAGATTCTGCACCCACACTAAGAGCCTATTAACTTCCTCTTCATGGCGAAGAAAATCAGAGGCCTACGCCGGCACTACAATCGTTTTGTTCAGCTTAAGCAGCATCCGGAACATCTTCCAATTGAGCGTCTCTACCAGCATAGCTACGCTCACTCCCAATTGGGCCTGCATCCCTGGGTGGGGTGGTCTTTCGCCAGTAACCCGCCTACACGTTTCCGACAACAAGCCGTCCTAGGTCTACTGAATACGTTTTGGAACTGGCAGCAGCAGTTCGAAGCTCTGCCCGAGCCGTATTATGCGGCCGTTTGGGTAACGGATTTGAGTTTCCGCGATTCGCAAGTGGTGGTAGGCATTCGGGAACGAATTGAGTGGTACACACGCCTGCACTCCTCTGCTATACTGCCCACCCCACAATTGCCTGCGGAGTACCGCAACCTAGCTGGTGTAGAGCAGCTTCAATGGGCAGCTTACCACGAAGAGATACCGCTCTGGCCCGATGAGTTGCCCGTCGGCATCCTACCTGACCAGTACCGCAAGGCCACTACCGACCTAGGCGAGGAATATTGCCTCCTGCGGAGCGGGGGCACCGTTTGGGTCGGTCAGCTACTCAGCTCCTAGCCGTCATTTACATCCGCAGCAGCGTTGCCAACACCGCATCAACAGCTAAGGCCATGCGGCCGAAATCCAGCTTCTCGATGCTGTCGGTAGCGTGGTGGTAGTTGCGGTTGCGGAAGAAAGCCGTGTCGGTGAGCATAAGGGCCGAGTAGCCGAACTGCCAGTAGTTCAGATGGTCGGAGAAATCGATGCCGGGCAGCGCGGCAGGCGCCTGAAAGCGGCGTACCGGCAGCTGGGCCATGCGTTTGTAGGTGCGAGCAAAAGGCCTGCTGAAGCTGCCGTTGCCAAATTTGCGGACGGTAGTAACGTAGTTACCCCGGCTGCCATACACCAGCTTTAGGGGCCCAAACGGGTAGTGCTGCGAGCCTTTGCGCTCATCGAAATACCCCAGCATCTCCAGCGACACCATTCCGAGCACCGGCACCTTGGCATCGTGCAGCGACTGGGCGTGCACGTAGCTGCCCATTTGCTTAGTGCGGAAGTAAGGCGGCTCTTCGAGGGTATAGGCTACCAGATCGATGCGGTGGCGGAGCTGACTTTGCTGGCCCAGCAGGCGGGCCAACTCGAGCAAGCTAGCCACGCCCGAGCCGTTGTCGTCGGCGCCCGGTTGCGTGCCGCACACATCATAATGGGCACCTACAATTATCCTAGGTGCAACGGCGGGCCCAAAGGAGCCGATAACGTTGCGGTAGGTGTTGCCGCCAGCGTGGTAAGGCTGCTCGCTCACGCGGGCACCGGCCGCCCTTAGCTGCCGCCCTAGGTAGGCCGCCACGGTATCAAGCACTTGCACTTGCTCGTGGTTGCGGGGCTGAGGCGTACTAACCAAGTACCTGAGGTGCTGGCGTAGCCGGGCTGAGTCGGCCGACATGCCCATGGTATCTGCCACAAATCCGCTTACCAGCATGCCGGTTAGCACCAATACCCGAAAATGCATAAACTGCGGAGCTATTATCGCTAAAGAAATCGGCTTTGAAGTTATCTATTCGGCGCGTATCCATGTCGCGAATTTTCCTTGTGCTACTCGCAGCACTGGTTTACTTCCACACGGAAGCAAGCGAACCAATGCTGATCTGGTTTCAGCTGCTAGCCGGTTTGCTAGTAGCCGCGCTGTACGCGCAGCTTGACCTCACCCTATCAAGGTACTCCCTTGCAATCCGACGTCTTTTCTGGCCTTTGCTCAGCGCTCTGTTCATGAGTATTCCGTTGATGCTCCCAATTTGGAGTGTACAGTCGTACATCACGAAGCAGCGGGCCAACCTTATTATCGATCGGCTGGAGTCATTCCGCGGAAAACACGGCCATTATCCCAATTCGTTAGCCTTGCTTGTGCCCGCGTATCTACCCAAGGTTCCAAGCACTGCAGAGGGCCTAATAAAAGGTCGACCATTTGATTACAGGGTGACGCAGGATTCCTCGCTTCCCGCTCAACAAAAAACGCCCGCTGCAAACTTTTCCCTTGGCTATTACAACGGTTCCATGGTAACTGTCACTTACAACAGTACCACCAACAAGTGGCATTCGGAGGATTAACAGCAACGAATTCGCGCCAAAGCCAGAACTTCGGGCGCAAATACTGTTTGCCGTTCATGCCCACCCCTGCTCCTACCGCTTCGTTTCGTACCATCACACCTGGCACGCTTAAAGGCCCCGAGTGGCACCAGTTTATGCTGGGCGCCGTGGCACCTAGGCCCATTGCTTTCGTCAGCACCATCGACCGCGAAGGCAACGTGAACCTGAGCCCGTTCTCGTTTTTCAACGTGTTCAGCTCCAACCCGGCCACGCTTATTTTCTCGCCGGCCAACCGCGTGCGCGACAACACCCAGAAGCACACCCTCTACAACGTGCGCGACGAGGTACCCGAGTGCGTCATCAACATCTGCGACTACCCGCTGGTCGAGCAAATGTCGTTGGCCTCCACGGAGTACGAGCGCAGCGTCAACGAATTCAAGAAAG
This sequence comes from Solirubrum puertoriconensis, assembly GCF_001483135.1. Lineage (GTDB taxonomy): Bacteria > Bacteroidota > Bacteroidia > Cytophagales > Hymenobacteraceae > Solirubrum > Solirubrum puertoriconensis. The sequence continues at coordinate 583,665 of NZ_LNAL01000007.1, read as the reverse complement.
CCGGCCTTACGGAGCTGAAGTCTGACATGGTACGGCCGCCTCGGGTGGCCGAGTGCCCGGTGTCGTTTGAGTGCGTGGTGGAGCAGGTAATTGCCATCGGCAACGAGCACGGCGGCGGCAACCTGGTGGTGTGCCGCGTGGTGCAGTCGCACTTCCGCGAAGACATCCTGCTGCCCGGCAACGCAGGCGTCGATCCGCATAAGTTTGATGCGGTAGCGCGGCTCGGCGGCGACTGGTACTCGCGCGTAATCCCCGAGAGCCTGTTTGAGGTGCCCAAGCCCAACCGCAATAAAGGCATCGGCATCGATCAGCTGCCCGAGCACATTCGCCTTTCCGATGTACTCACCGGCAACAACCTAGGGCGCCTCGGCAACATCGAGCAGCAAGCCCTGCCCAGCCCCGAAGCGGTGGCGGCGTTTCGTGAGGACCCGTTGGTAGCCTACACCCTCAACAAGTACCGCGACAACCCAACCGAGCTACGCCAGCAATTAATGCTGCTCGGAAAGAATATTCTGGAAGAAGGCCGCCTCGAAGAAGCCTGGAAGGTGTTGCTCCTGGCAGCCGAATAGTTAGGATGGAAGCACCCGTTTAAAAACAAAAAACGCCCGGACTGCTCCGGGCGTTTTTTGGTTAAATCAATGTTCAGTTCAGTCGCCGCAGTGCGGTGTGCCGAGCAAGCCGTTGTTGTAGCGGTCGAGGCGGTCGGTTAACGCACTGGTCGACGACGGCGACAAGTAACCCGAACCACCCACTACCAGGCCACCAATCAGCCGATCAGCCTGCGAAATAGTGCTTGTAACAGGCGACGTCCCGTTGCAGTTGGCCGCGTTCAGCTTCGCTGCAATCAGCTGGTGAGCCAGCGAAATCAAGCCATTGCCTTTAACCGGCGTTTTCAGAATTTCGAGGAGTTGATCTTTGCTATAAGTGCCGTTACCCAAGGTGAGGGTGCTTACAGGCCAGTTGTTCGGGTGGTTTTTCCAGTAACCCTGGGTGTAAGTGCAGCAATTGCTAGGCGGCGGAGTAGCACAGAACGTGAGGTTATCGATACCCATCGAGCCCCCTATGATTACCTCAATAGAGGTAACATCGGGTACGCTGCCTAGGTCGACGATAGCCACCCCGTTCGAACCAGTGCTTGGAAACACAACGGTGCTGAGCAAGGTAGCGCCATTGTAGAGCAGCGCACGGCCGTATTCTTTTTCCGCCGCCTCGATATCGATTACCGTGATGGACTTAGCCGTGACCGAGCCTACACTGGCGAAGTCGAACGTGATGGTGCCGTAATCCGAGACGGAACCGCTGAAGTCGTCGTCGTTGGGTTGCGAAACCGAGAATTCCTTATAGTTGTGCAACACAAGGATATTGCCCAGCGGTTTATTGTTGATGTATGGCCCGCTGATGCCCGCGTCGCCGGTACCAGTGCCCCCATGCACCCAGTTAGGGGTGCCCAAATCGTTGTCCTCGGAGCTGGAAAGCGGATTGGTACTGAACACAATTGCCTCGTTGGCTTGTGTATAGTGGGGGTTATCGGCCCTTACCCCTACGGTTACGCCGCCGGTGCTGCTAATGGTACTGCCGGCTGCCCCAAGCAGGGTGCCGGCCGAAACGTTGTTGAAGGTAATCTGATCTTCTACACAGGTGGTGGTAATGTTGTTGATGGCGGCATCAGCCGAAGGCAGGTTGGCTGGCTCTACGTCATGCTTCTGACAGCTCGCTACCAGCAACAAGCCGGTAACAAGTACTGTGATACCATAATGTTTCATGTGGTTGGTGTGATTTGGGGGTGATGTACTTGCAAGCAAAATCCAGTTACTGCAGGCGGAGTACCAATCTCACCACATAGGGCGCAGGGGGCTCGAAGGAAGTATCATAATAAATCTAGGAATGATTATGTATGTAATCAAGCTCAACCCTGATCCTTGGAAGCTATTCACACCAGCTTGGCTCATCTATACGAAAAATATAAACATCTATATAGCTGCCGCTTACCTCGATAACTCAAAAGAAATAGACGTTTAATATCTTTTACCAAACAATTGCAAATAGCGCCCAAAAAACCGGCAGAGCCGAACGCTAAGTGCGTTCGGCTCTGCCGGTTTCAGTCTTATTTTGTGGCTTAGTTGAAGAGCCGCTCCATTTCGAACAGGGTGAGTGGCAAAGCCTCCCAACCGGCCGCGGTCAGCGTGTTGTGCAAGGCTCCTTCTGCCACTAGCGGCGCCACCAACGGCTTCTGCGGAAACTGAGCTTCGACGGCGCGCAGCATACGCAACGCCCACCCCTGCCGCCGCGCCTCTTGCCGCACAAGCAAGCTTACCAGCACCGTGCGCTCGGCATCGGGGCGCACAATGGCGTACACCTGCTCGCCTAAGTGGTAGGCGCGGTGCGGAGTGGCCAGGCCTGGCAGGCTTTCGGCCGCAAACATCCACGGCAGGTTTGCGTCGCCTTGTTGCGCTACCAAGCGGGCCACCTGCAGCGGATCGACCTCTACGAGCTGCTCAGTACCGATGGCGCCGTTATCGGGCATGCGGCGAAAGCTCGTGAGGGTGCGCGCTTTGGCAAACCCCAGGCGCTCATAAAGCCGAATCGCGGGTTCGTTCGGCGTAAACACCTCCAGCAACATCGACTTATCGCCGCGCGCGGTGGCTTCGTCGATAGCGGTTTGCAGCATGTGTTTACCTAGGCCCTGCCCCCGCGCTTCCACCACCAAGCCCATAGCAGCCACGCGGCTCGTCCAACCACGGCGGGCGATGTATACTACGCCAACCAATTCGTCGCCGCTGAACCACAAACGGCTTGCTTCGGGGTCGAGATGCTCGCTGCGGAAGCGCCGCTCAAACGAACCCGCATCGAAGTGCATGGGCACGAAGTACTGCTCGAAGGAGCGGTTCATGGCGTCGGCCAAGGTGGCCGAGTTGCACTCCAGCACAGTGCGCGAGGTAAGCAAATCGAGGGTAAAGGGCATAGCTGAATGATTTGCGGCAACAGACACCCGACTTGAGTTAATGTTGCGCTGAATCAACGAGGCACTGCTAGCAAACAAGAGGAGCCCCGGCATTGAACCGGGGCTCCGTAGCTTAAAACCTTCACGTTATCAGCTCAAGTAGCCGCAACCGTGAATGCTGTTGTTCTAATTACGCACCGCAATCATCAGCCCCAGTTCCTTGTAGCGCAGGTTGAATCGGCGGGCAATGGTAGCGTTGGTGAGCGAGCCTTTGTAGAGGTACACGCCCGAGCGGAAATGCTCGTCGGCAAACAGAGCTTCGTTGATGCCACCGTGCTGGCTGATTTCCTGCAGAATGGGCATGAAGATATTGCTCAGGGCATTGGTAGCGGTGCGGGGCACGCGCGAGGCAATGTTGGGCACGCAGTAGTGAATCACGTCGTACTTGCGGAACACCGGCTTGCTGTGCGTCGTGATTTCGCTGGTCATAAAGCAGCCGCCCTGGTCGATGCTCACGTCGATGATTACTGAACCCGGCGACATGGTGCTTACCACGTCTTCCGACACCATAAAGGGAATGCGGCCTTCCTCGGCGTTCAGGGCGCCAATCACCACGTCGGCGCGGCGGATTTGCTGGTTAAGCGTGAAACCGTCGAAGGTGCTCGTGAAGAGTTGCGGCGCACCCAGGTTTTGCTTGAGGCGGCGCAACTTGTAGAGGTGGTTGTCGAACACCTTTACATCGGCGCCCAGGCCAATGGCAGCGCGGGCCGCGTACTCGGCCACGGTGCCGGCACCCAGGATAACCACCTGCGACGGCGGCACCCCAGTAATACCGCCTAGAATGATGCCCTTGCCCTCGTTGGAGCGGGCCAAGTATTCGGCCGCAATCAGCATTACCGTAGAGCCGGCAATTTCGCTCATGGCCCGCACCACCGGCTTAGCGCCCGAGGGGTCCTTGATGAGCTCGAAGCTGATGGCGTTGATCTTCTTGCGCTGCAGAGCGGCAAGGTATTCAACGGTAAGCGAGCCGAACTGCAGCGCCGAAATAAGGGTTTGCCCGGCATGCATGTGCTCCATCTCGTCGAGCGTGGGCGGAGCAATTTTCAGCACCAGATCGGCCTCGTATACCTCTTTGGGGGTGTACACCACGCTGGCGCCCGCCTCGGAGTAGTCGTGGTCGGAGTACTTGCTGGGCTCGCCGGCGCCGCTTTCCAGCACTACTTCGTGGCCCTCGTTCACGAGGTGCTTTACCGCTTCGGGCGTAAGGCCTAGGCGGTTTTCCTGCAAGGAGGTTTCGCGGGGTAAGCCAATGAACAGCTTGCGGCGGCGGGTTTCAACGGCCAGCATGGATTCCTGGGGCACATAGGCACGGCCAGGGTTCGTCGCCAACGACGAAAAGCCGGGTGGTAGCTGTTCGGGCATTCTTGCGGGGGCGTGGTAGCTCGGTTAGGCGGAGTGGGCGGATGCTGGTGGCCTAGGTCATTTCGCGCTGCACTTGCACCCGGCGCGACTCGGGCCCGGTTACCTCCACGGTAACGAGCAGCCGATCCGACGGTAGCAGCGGCCCGACGCGACTCGGCCACTCTATCAGGCAAAGATAACCAGAATCGAAGTACTCCTGTGCCCCAATTCGTTCGGCTTCTTCAACCGAGTCGATGCGGTAGAAGTCGAAATGATATATAGGATGATTGCGGCTGTCGCGGTACTCGTTGACGAGGGAGAAGGTAGGGCTGCTCACCTCATCGTGCACACCTAGGGCTTTGCACAAGGCCCGGATGAGGGTGGTTTTGCCAGCGCCCATCTCCCCTTCCAGCAACACAATGGGGCACTGTTCGGCTTCGATGGCGGCCTGCAGTTGCTGGGCGGCAGCGGGTAAGGCATGCAGCGTTGGTATCTCGATAATGGTTGGCATAAAACAAAAGTACTGGCCCGGGCAATGCCGGCACACTCTTGCTGTGCCCGACAACAAAAACGAACCGCCGGCCTAACTTGCGGGGCCTACGCCCACTTAGGGCGCCGCATCTCTGCACCTGCTGAACACTAACTCAATGCAAGTTTCTAAAATGGCCGGCAGCCTGATCGGCTCCGAAATTATCAAAATCGGCAACGAGGTAAACGACATGATCCGGAAGGGGGAGCAAATCTGCAACCTCACCATCGGCGACTTCGACCCAAGCATTTACCCAATTCCGGCGGAGCTGGCCACTGAAATAACCCAGGCTTACCAAGCAGGCAACACCAACTATCCGCCCGCCAACGGCGTAGCCGAGCTGCGCCAAAGCGCTACTGAGTTTCTGCGGAGCCGCCTAGGTCTCGACTACTCCCCCAACGATATTCTGGTGGCCGGCGGCTCGCGCCCGCTCATCTATGCCACCTACATGGCCCTCATCGACCCGGGCGACAAGGTGGTTTTTCCGGTACCCTCCTGGAACAACAACCGCTACTGCCACCTCTCGGGCGCACAGGGCGTGATGTTGGAAACCTCGCCCGAAAACAACTTTATGCCCACCGCCGCCGAGGTGGCGCCGCACCTGCCGGGGGCTACGCTGCTGGCCCTCTGTTCGCCGCTGAACCCCACGGGTACCATGTTCGCACAGAAGGACCTGGAGGAAATCTGCGATTTGGTAATTGCCGAAAACAAGCGCCGCGGCCCCGATGAGAAGCCCCTGTACATCATGTACGACCAGATTTACTGGCTGCTCACCTTCGGCAACACCGCGCACTACGACCCCGTGAACCTGCGCCCCGAGCTGCGCGACTACGTCATTTACATCGACGGCATTTCGAAGGCCTTGGCCGCTACGGGTGTGCGCGTGGGCTACGCTTTTGGCCCCAGCAACATCATCGACAAGATGAAGGCCATCCTGGGTCATATCGGGGCTTGGGCACCCAAGGCCGAACAAATGGCCACAGCGCACTACCTACCCCAGCAAACCAACGTGGATAGCTACGTGAGTGGCTTCCGCGAGAAAATTCAGCAGAGCTTGGGTGCGCTGTACCGCGGCCTCAAAGATCTGCAACAGCAGGGCTACGCAGTTGATGCCATTGTGCCCATGGGCGCTATTTACCTCACCATCAAGCTCGATGTGCTGGGCAAACGCACGCCCGCTGGCCAGGTGCTCAGCTCCACCAAGGAGCTCACGTCGTACCTCATCAGCGAAGCACGCGTGGCGTTGGTGCCGTTCAGCGCGTTTGGCACCGAAGGCACGGCACCGTGGTTCCGGGCATCGGTGGGCGGCGCTTCGCTGGAATCAATCCAGGCAGCTTTGCCGCGCTTGCAGGCCGCTTTGGATGCGCTGCAATAACGTTCTGGCGATATCAGGAGCCTACTAACGCAAACGACAACCGCCCGGGCAGTGCCCGGGCGGTTGTCGTTTAAAGGCCTTGGGTTGCACCTAGGGCCAGGAGTTGCAGCTAGACTATTGGGTTTGCTCCGGCTTGTTATCGGCAGCCTGCTGGTTTTCGGTGCGACGCAGGCGCACCAGCTCCCGGGCGCGGGTATCGATGTAGAGCTGCTCTACCTTCTCACGGGCCCAAGGCGTGCGGCGCAAAAAGTTGAGGCTCGATTTTTTGGTGGGGTTGTTGGCGAAGCAGTTGATTCGGATGCGGTCGTCCAGCTCTGCCCAACTGTAGTTCGCCAGCAGGTAATCGAGTATTTGCACGAGCGTTACGCCGTGCAGCTCGCGCACAAGGTGCCCGTCGTCTTCGCGTACGTCGGAGTAGTTGATGTATGCCATTGTGCTACAAAGAACGCTAACGCGGCAGATACGGACACGGCCGCGGTTCGTTTTTGAACACTGCGTCCGAAAGTGGACACTTTATTGATCAGCCAGATTAAAGCATATCTACATAATAAACTGTTTATCAGCTATTTATGAATTTGGCATCCTTATTGGCTTAGTAGCAACGCACTGCTGAAAAACCGAACAATACCGGACAGCAGCTGCCAGCCAATGCTTCTCCTTCGCACTTGTTGCCCACATTCTGCTAAAGCGCAGTGCAACTTCAATGACATATCATAGTCTTTCTGTCCGCTGAACTTCGATTACCACCGTCATGCTTTCCAACATCATTTTCTACTCGCTCGACCGGGCTATCCGGAGCTACCGCCGCATGGCGCAAGCGAACATCGATCGGGCGGGCGTCAACATCACCATCGATCAGTGGCTGGTGTTGCGGGTGCTACTGGAGCACGACGACCTGACGCAGAATGAAATTGCAGAAAGCGTCTTCAAAGACCAGGCCTCGGTAGCCCGCATTCTGGCTTTGCTCACCCAACGCGGGCTGCTATCGGCCGTGCCCCTGCCCCACGACGGCCGCCGCACCCAGCTGCGGGTTACCGAAGAAGGGCACCGCATTCTCGACGCGGTGCAGCCCATCGTGAATGACAACCGGAAAACGGCGCTGGCGGGCATCTCAGAAGACGAGCTTGCCCAATTGCGCGGCTTGCTCGAGCGAATTACGCAGAACTGCCACTCCCCTGTCTGACGTGCTAACCCCTTGCGCCTAAACTACCTGGCGCATTCATAAAATTTTCTCCCGACTAACACTACAACAAATACGAACGTCTTCGTACGTTTGCTACGAAACTTTTCGTAAGGATTCCACCTCTCTTCTCAGCTCAACAGCCCACTCCCATTCAGCTATGAAACTTCCGCTACCCCATGCCACCTCCCTAGGTCCGCGCGTGGCCCTGCTGCTACTCGCTGGCCTAGCTACCCACCGCTCGGTTCAGGCGCAAAACCCGGCTGCCGTGAGCGGCAGCGTGCGCTCGGCGGCCGGCCCGGCCATCGACTACGCCACCGTTACGCTGCACCGCGCTGCCGACTCAACAGTAGTAAAAACCGAGTTCAGCGACGACAAAGGGGCTTTCCGGTTCGAGCAGGCGGCAGCGGGCAAGTACCTGATTTCCGCCTCGCAGCTGGGTTTTGTGCGGCAATGGTCGCAGCCTTTTGAGGTAGCCAGCGAGAGCGTGCAAGTGCCCGCGCTTTCGTTGCCCGTAAGTGCCACCACCCAACTGAAGGAGGTGAAAGTGACGGGCCAGCGCCCCACGTTTGAGCGCGAAGCCGACCGCACCATCGTGAACGTGGAAGGCAGCACCCTAGCCGCCGGCAACACCGCCCTGGAGGTGCTGCGCCGCTCGCCCAACGTAACGGTTGATAACAGCGACAACATTGCCCTGCGCGGCCGCCAAGGTGTGATGGTGCTGATTGATGGCCGCCGCATGCCCATGACGGGCCAAGAGCTGGCCGACTACCTGCGCGCCCTGCCGGCCGAGCAAGTGAAAAATATTGAGCTGATTACCAACCCGCCGGCTAAGTACGAGGCGGCTGGTTCAGCGGGCATTATCAGCATCAACCTCAAGAAAGACCAGCGCCTGGGCACCAACGGCACCTTTACGGGCAGCTACGGCCGCAGCCAGTACAACAAGTTTAACACGGGCCTGAGCCTGAACCACCGCCGCAAGGGACTAAACCTGTTTGGTTCGCTGAACGCCTCCGACCGCGAAGGCATTGCCAAGCTCGATATCACCCGCAATTTTTACCGCGAAGGCGACCGGCTAACGCCCGGGGCTCTGCCCTTTCGCATCACGGAGCAGCAAAACCGCAGCCCGCTCGACCTCCGCTCACTGAGCTGGAAAGGCGGCCTCGACTACAACCTGGGCGAGCGTACGGTGATTGGCGGCGTGGTAAGCGGCCTTACCAACCGCGTGGTGCAGGATGGCAGCAACCTTACCACTATTTACGGCGCCACGCGGGCACAACAAACCGACCGTTTCCGGGCCGATAACCTACGCAACTCTACCAGCCCCAACTTTGCCGGCAACCTCAACTTCCGCCACACCTTTAAGGATTCGTTGGGCCTGCGCGAGCTGACAGCCGATGCCGACTTTGCCCGCTACATCACCGACCGCCGGCAGGAGCTGCGCATCTTCCGCGACAGCCAGCTGAACGAAGTAACCCTAGGTGATCAGGACGGCCGCCTAACTATTCAGTCGGCGAAGGTTGACTACGTGCAGCCCCTAACCAAGGCGCTGCGCTTTGAGGGCGGCGGCAAAATCAGCCACGTGTACTCCGACAACAACGTGGTGTTCACCGACGGCGAGGGCAACATCGACCTAGGGCGTACCAACCGCTTCCGCTACGACGAAAAGATTTACGCCGGCTACGTTAACTTCAACTACACGGCCGACAAGTACACCCTGCAAGGCGGTTTGCGCGCCGAGAGCACCGATGCCGAGGGCAAGCAGGAAGTAATTCAGGAAGGGGTTGACCCCGATTTCGAGCGCAACTACTTCCAGCTGTTTCCGAGCGCCGCCCTTAAGCGCAAGTTCTCGGATAAGCACGAAACCTCGCTTTCGCTTAGCCGCCGCATCGACCGGCCTTCGTACGGGCAGCTCAACCCCTTCCGGGTTATCATCGACGCCAACACCCGCGGCGAGGGCAACCCCGAACTGCTGCCCCAAACCAGCTACAACACGGAGCTGACGCACACCTTCAAGCAGAAGTACAGCGCGGGCCTGAGCTACAGCATCACCGACAACCCCATGGTGGGCGTGGTGCGACCCGAGTCGGCTACGAGCGTGAACGTCGTCTCGACGACCAACAACCTCGACAAGCAGTACTACTATGCGCTTACCCTCACAGCGCCCATAGAAATTGCCAAGTGGTGGAATATGTACAACAACGCCGTGTTCTACTACACGCGCTTCAAAGGCAACCTGGTAGGCACCAACCTCAACGCCGGGCGCATGACGTACACGCTGAGCTCGAACCACAACTTCTTGATTGGCAAAGGCTGGAGCGCCGAGCTGAACGGCAACTACCAGGCGCGCGAGCTGTACGGCTTCCTGGATGTGCGGCCCCTAGGCCAAGTAGCGGCCGGAATTCAGAAGAGCCTATGGGACAAGAAGGCCAACCTGAAGCTGAGCGTTTCGGATATCTTCTTCACCTCGCCGGTGCGGGCCACCTCTACATACGCCAACTATGTCGAGAACTTTTATCAGCGGCAAGACTCGCGCCAGGCTACGCTGTCGTTTAGCTACCGCTTCGGCAACGATAAGGTAGCACCCACCAAGCGCCGCCAAGGCGGAGCCGAAGACGAAAAGCGCCGCGCTGGCGGGGGCAGCTAAGCCGCTTTGGCAAGGCTGGGCTTCGGCCTAGGCAAGCACCCTTACGTATAGAAACCGTGCCCGAGCCGGCAGCTGCAGCCCATGCTGCCAGCGCCACACCGGGCACGGTTTTTTACTGCTCGCCCTATGCCTCACTTCGCCCGCACCTACCTAGGGGCTTTGCTCTGCAGCCTGTGCTTCGGCACGGCCTCGGCCCAAAGCCTCCATATTTCGCCCAACGCCAACGCGCAGATTAGCCAGGCATTTGGGGCCCACGCTGCCGTGCCTAGCAGCAACAAACATCCGTTGGTGTTCTACAACGGCGTGCTGCTGCAGCCTGCCGCCGCTGCCGCGCTGCTGCCCACCGAGGTGCTGCGCACGCGCACGCTCAACCCCGCGCAGGCCCGCAAGAAAATTGGGGCTACGGGCGTGGACGTGGTATGCGTAGAGGGTGCTAGTCCTCGCGTGCTCGAGCTGATGGTAACGTACCTGCAAGCTCCGGCTCCGCCCGCTGCAAACGCCGAAACGCTGTTCGACTACGAAACGGCTTTTTACGCCAGCACCACGCCGCAATACCGCGCTAAACTGGTGAAGCACCTGTACCGCCAGCACGAGCTTAATCAACGCAAGCAACAGCGCCAAAGCCTGGCCCTACGCTAAGTGGCTAGTTAAGCCCGTAGCTGACGGCTGCATAGTACAAGCCGCCCACGCTTGGCCCGCCCAAAAACGACTCGTAGTACCGATTAAGCAGGTTGGTGGCGCCCACCTTTAAGCGCACGTTGGGTTTTGTTAAGTGGTAGCTTAACTGCGCATCGAGGGTGGCGTAGGCCGGCACCGTGCCGGTTACCAGAAATGTTTGCGAGTAGTAACTAGCTTGCCAGCGGTAGTTAATGCCGAAGCCCAAACCGCGGTAAGCGTTTTCGTTACCTAGGTTTAGGTTATACATCCAGCGCGGCGTGTTGAAGCCGTCCTCTAGCCCGTCGCCCGATTCGGCGCGGTCGAGGCGGGCGTAGGTTACGTTGGCCCCAGCTAGGTAGCCGCCGCGTAACTCATAGCGCAAGCCAGCGGAACCGCCATAGTTGTACACCTGGGTTTGCGAGCTCGTCCAGAGGCGGTAGCGGTTTTGGGTAGCACGGTTGCTCAGGTATATCGCGGCCGAATCGGGGTTGTTGGTTTTAGGCACGTAGGCCTCAACCTGCGCAATAAAATCGCGGTAGCGGTTGTAGTAAAAGTCCACATCGAGCAGCAGCCTGCCTTGAGGCAGCAGCGCCGCTTTGTAGCCCACCTCGAGCGACCGAATTTGCTCGGGCCGGAGGTACGAGTACGGGTTGCGACGTAGCAGCCCCTTGTTGTTTTCGATAGCCAAGCGCCGTTTCTCAGCTGCCGAGGCCGAGCTGGTGTTGGCATTTACTGCGGCCGTAACGGCGGCATTAAACGCATCAATGCTACTGCGCAGGTAGCTGTTCTCGAACACGCCATCCGACATCACGCGCAGCCCCCCTATGCGTTTAACCTGCCCGCTGTTCACGTTCGAAAAGCCCTCAAATAAGCTTGGGAAGCGGTAGCCGCTTTGGTAGCTCAGCCGAAAGTTGTGCCGCGGTGTGGGCGACACCACTGCCGTAAAGCGCGGATTCAGGCGCAGCCGGAAGTAGTCGTTTTTGTCGGCGCGGAGCGTGGCCGTGAGCCGCACCGCATCGTGCCACACCCGGGCGCCCGCCTGCACAAAGCCGCCGGTTTTGCTGTAGGTCAGGTTACTGAACTGGTCTTTCTTGGGATTGGGGTTGATGAAGTAGTTGCCATCGGGCACGATGACGTAGGTGCGGTGGTCGAGCCCGGCCCGCAAATCGAGGAAAGCCGGCAGGCGCGGAAGCAGGTGGTTGCGCAGGGCACGCCCTAGGTCGGCTTGGGCTTCGGCGTGCAGTAGGTCGGCCCGCACGCGCAGGGCGGCGCCTTGGTCCCAGTTGTTGATATCCTGCAGTTCCCGCAGCTTTTGCCGAAAGGCTGCGGTGCCTGGCTGCAGGCGGCCAGCATCGGCGGCGGCGCGAGCGGTGGCATGGGCGTCGGCTACCGATTGGCCGGCTTGCACGGCCGCGTTCCAGGCGGCGGTGTAGTCGCGGTTCCACTGGGCATCGGGCTTGTAGCTGCGGTCGAGGTTTTCGGCCATGCTGCGCAGGTTGTAGCTGCGGCCGGTGCTTTCGCGCGTCAAGTAAGCCCGGGCTTGCACCGTGGGCGTTGTGAAGGCCAAGGCGTGCTGTTGCAGCACGTAGTCTTGCAGCCGAAAACGATTCGAACGTTGGTACACGTTATCTAACTCGGCCACGCGGTAGGTATAAGCCAACTCGGTGCGGGCATGGGGCCTGAAGTGCACGGCCGCGTCGGCTTTGAGGTTGCGCAACCGGTAATCCACCACGTCTTTTTCGAGGTAGCCGGTGCGCGCCACGGCGTAGCTTTTGCCACCCAGGCTCAGCGTGCTGCGGTTCGACGACTCGTTGCCGTAGCCGTTCACGGGGTCGTAGGCGGGGTTGGCGGGGCCACCCGGCAGCCCGGCCGTGGCGTTGCCCTGCGGAAACAGGTCGGTTTGGTCGTTGGCTATCCAATCGTAGCCGCGGGTGTAGGTGCCGTTCAGCTTAAAGGCCCACCGGGTACCTAGGGCCCGGGCGTAGCGCAGGCTGGTTTCGGAGTACAGCTTGGCCGGGCTGCTGGCATCGCCTAGGTGGTTTACGCCGGTTTTCTGCTGCAGGCTCAGCCCTTCGGAAGTAAAAGGGCTTTTGGTACTGAAGTTGGCAAGCCCGTTGATGGCGTTCAACCCATACAACGCCGCGGCCGTGCCCGGCACAATTTCCACGCTGGCAATGTCTAGGTCGCTGGAGCCAAGCGCGTTGCCAATGGGCCCGCCGATGTGCGGAGCCTGGTTGTCGATGCCATCCACCAGCTGCGCAAACCGCACGTTGGTGGTGTTGGCAAAACCCCGGGCGTTTATCACCTTAAAGCCGAGGCTGGGCGTAATCACTTGCACGCTCTTCACGTTCTCGATGGCCTCGAAAAACGACGGTGCCGGTGCCAGGCGCAAGTCGCGGGCAGTTAGCTTTTCCACCGTCACCGGCGACTTCAGCAGGCTCTCCTCTATCCTCGAGGCGGCTACCACCACTTCATCTAGGGCTATGGGCCGGCGGGTGGTGTCGGTTACGGTTTCTTTGGCATGCTCTACTACTTGGGCTTCAGCCACTCGTAAAGGCCAAGCCGCAAGGCACGATGCGGCGGCTGCAGGCCAAATCAGGCGTAAGGGTTTGCTCATGCAATAGCTCTTGGGCACTAGTCGAAGCCACCCTACCTAGGGCAACCGTACGTCACAGCAGAGCCGGATAAGCAAAAGCTACTGCAGCGTTATTCCCGAGCAAACATAACGCCGCAACAGCACATGGGTTACGCTAAGCCAGCAACCGCGCGGTTTCTTGCTCCATAAACGCCCGAAAGCGCGCCTGCATGGCTTCAAACTCGGCCAAGGCCTGCTCGCCGGTGGGCGTCAGCACCGCGCCGCCACCGCGTTGCCCACCAGTTTGGGTACTCACCAGCGGCTCGCGGGCCTGCGCATTCATCGAACTTACCAGCTCCCACGCCCGCTTGTACGACATGCTCATGGCCTGTGCCGCTTTTGAAATGGAGCCCTGCACCTTGATGTGCTGCAGCAGCTCGAGCCGGCCAATACCTAGGAAACGGTCGGTGGGGCCTTCAATCCACAAGCGGCCGTTTACGCGGTAGCTGGTAGTATCGGGTAAGAGGTCTTTCATAATCTTATTAGAATCTGAACGCCTTGGCCGAGCAGGACTTCACCTTTAGAGTCTGAACAACGCAGGCGCAGCATATTGATTGGCTGTGCATGGTAATAACTGCAATTCTATGAAGCGCTACCAGGCTACTTGCCACGAGCTGTAGGTACTAACCTACAACCTCAATGCATCAACCCACAAAACGTTGGGCTTGGACAGCCAAACAGCGTAGCCGTATTCGCCTTTACAGCAGCTTTAGCTACCGCCTTTACCAACCTCCATTGTGGCTTACCCAGCACCTCTGGGCACAACATCGCGCACAGGAGCGCCACGCCTTGCAACTGCTTGCAAAAGGGTACGAGGAAGCTGAAGTGACTTTCCCTTACCACCACCAACATTACGGCCATTGGCTATGCAGCTAACCGAAAAGGGCGCCCTAATGGGCGCCCTTTTCATTTATTCCGGAACACGGTTACGCCCCCTTCGGCGTAAGCGTGATGTACGGTATGATACACTCCTCCAACGAGATACCGCCGTGCTGGAAGGTATCCTTGTAGAAGTTGACGTAGTAGTTGTAGTTGTTGGGGTAGGCGAAAAAGTAGTCACCTAGGGTGAATACGTACGCCGTCGAGACGTTTTCGCGGGGCAGGAACACGCGCTCGGGCTTGCGCACCACGTACACATCGCGCGACTCATCGAAGCCCAGGTTTTTGCCGTGCTTGTAGCGTAGGTTGGTGTTGGTGTTCCGGTCGCCTACAATTTTGTAGGGGCGCTTGCAGCGAATGGTGCCGTGGTCGGTAGTGATGATGAGTTTGCCTTTTTTGTCAGCAATCTGCTGCAGCATCTCATACAGCGGCGAGTGCAGGAACCACGAACGGGTAATGCTGCGGTACGCCGATTCGTCGGCCGCCAGCTCCCGAATCATGGCCATGTCGGTGCGGGCGTGCGAAAGCATGTCCACGAAGTTGTAGACGATGACGTTCAGCTTGTAGTTGTTGTGCAGGTTAGACATTTTGCCCAGCAAATCCTTGCCAGCCTGCAGGTTGGTCACCTTGTTGTAGCTGTACTTGTGCTTCTGGTTGGCCTTCTGGAACATGATTTCCATGAACTCGGCCTCGTGCAGGTTCTTGCCCTCGTCGTCGTCGTCCCACACCCATAGGTTGGGGTACTTTTTCTGGATTTCGCCCGGCATCATGCCCGAGAAAATGGCGTTGCGGGCGTAGGCCGTGGTGGTAGGCAAAATGGAGTAGTACATTTCCTCCTGATCCACCGTGAACATCTCGGCAATAATGGGCTCGAGCACCTTCCATTGGTCGTAGCGCAGGTTGTCGATGAGCACGAAGTACACGGGCTGGTCGCCGGTTTCCTTCAGCAACGGAAACACGCGCTCCTTAAAGAGCTGGTGCGACATCAGGGGCGCGTCGTCCGACTCGTTGTTTACCCACTCCTCGTAGTTCTCCGTGATGAAGCGTCCGAAGTAAGTATTGGCCTCGTCCTTCTGCATGTTGAAGACGTCGGCCATGCTCTTGCCTTCCGTCTCGTTGATCTCCAATTCCCAGTACACCAGCTTCTTGTACACATCGGTCCACTCGGAGGGCGAGAGGCGGTCGGAAAGCTGCATGCCCAGCTGGCGGAAATCGCGCTGGTACGAGCTGTTGGTTTTTTCCGACACCAAGCGGTTGTAATCGAGCACCTTCTTCACCGACAGCAAAATCTGGTTCGGGTTGACGGGCTTAATGAGGTAGTCGGCAATCTTCGAGCCGATGGCCTCCTCCATAATGTGCTCTTCCTCGCTTTTGGTAATCATGATGACCGGCAGCGTAGGCCGCGCGGCTTTAATCTCCGACAGCGCTTCGAGGCCCGTAATGCCGGGCATGTTCTCGTCAAGGAACACCAAGTCGTAGTTCTGCGCCTGCACCTCTTCAATGGCATCGGCGCCGGAGTTTACTCCGGTTACGTCGTAGCCGCGCTCCTTCAAAAACAGGATGTGCGGTTTTAACAGATCGATTTCGTCGTCGGCCCAGAGGATATTGTAGCGTTGCATGCAGTTGTTTTCAAGTGTGGTTTGAGGTGGCCAGGCGGCCGGGTGCGGCACGAATGCGCAAAGGCCCGAGGGCAGTTTGCACCGCGCAACCTAACGCATAGTAGCGCATTAATGATACAGTCGCGAGGGCGCTGTAACGGGTTGCTCTAAGCTAGACTAACCATGAACTGGCCCTAAGGGTTGCATTGCCAACGAGTTGGACCAATTGGCAAGCCGAAAGTTTGCTCAGCAGTTAACATAAAAATTAGCTCGGCACTATGCTGTGCGCCCTTGGCTAGGTGCTTTGCGGGATCGTGGCTCTGCCCAGCTGATTACACCTAAGCCACCTAGGGTTGCAAGCACATAGTGTGGCGTGCAATCATCGGTCTTCTTCCTGAAAAAAGCATGAGCGCAGCCCTTTACCGCGCATTTGCGTTAGGTATGCCGTACTTTTCGCCGGCTAATCCGGTCCTTCCTCCTGCTGCGTGAACAAGCGTAAAATCCTCAACGACCCCGTTTACGGGTTTGTATCGGTACCCACCGACCTGATCTTCGACCTCATTGAGCACCGCTACTTTCAGCGGTTACGTCGCATTAAGCAACTGGGCCTTACCGATTTTGTATACCCCGGCGCCCTGCACACCCGCTTTCACCACGCCCTAGGTGCCATGCACCTAATGTCGCTAGCCCTGCGCACCCTCAAGGACAAAGGCGTACGCATCACGGCGCAGGAGGGTGAAGCGGCACAAATAGCCATTCTGCTCCACGACATTGGCCACGGCCCGCTCTCCCACGCGCTCGAGCACGCCCTATTCGAGGATGTGCCGCACGAGCAGATTTCGCTGCACCTCATGGAGCTGCTGAACGTAGAGTTTGAGGGGCGCCTGCAGCTGGCCATCGATATTTTCCGGGGCACCTACCCGCGGCCGTTCTTTCATCAGCTGGTAAGCAGCCAGCTCGATATGGACCGCCTCGACTACCTCAACCGCGACTCGTTTTATTCCGGCGTAAAGGAAGGCCAGCCCGGCGCCGACCGCCTCATCAAGATGCTCACCGTAAGCCCCGACGAGCGGTTGGTGCTGGAGGAAAAGGCCGTGTACAGCATCGAAAATTTCCTGGTAAGCCGCCGCGTGATGTACTGGCAGGTGTACATGCACAAAGCCGTTACCTCGGCCGAGCAAATGGTTATCCGCATTATGGAGCGGGCCCGCGACCTTACCCGCTCCGGGGTGCAAGTGCCGGCCTCGCCCGAGCTGGGCTATTTTTTGGCCAGCCCCGTGCAGATGCTCGATTTTGAGCAGGATGCCAGCATAATTCAGCGCTTCGTGCGCCTCGATGATGTGGATATTTGGGCGGCCGTAAAGGTGTGGGCCTCGCATCCCGATTTTGTGTTGTCATTTCTGGCGCACAGCTTGCTCGAACGACACCTTTTTAAAATCACGCTATCGTCCGAGCCGCTCGACGAGGATTTCCGCCTTGGTGTGATAGAACTGATTGCCGAGCACTTCCGCCTGCCCATGAACGAGGCTGCCCAACTCATGATAGAGGGCCGCATCAGCAACAACGCCTACGACGCCGGCGGCGACACCATTAATGTGCTTACCAAACGCGGCCACGTTATCGACGTAGCCGAAGCCTCTGATTTGCCGAACATCCGCTCCTTGAGCAAGCGCGTCGAAAAGTATTACCTCTGCTACCCCAAGGAAATAACGAATATGTAACCTAGGGCGCCGATCAGCTTTATTGCTTCGCTGTCAGCTCGCTCCGTCAATACAATTTCCGTAAAGCTGGTGCTGCATCGTTTGAAGCGAATGGCCGCCGCCGGCACCTTGCGCGAACCTCTCAGGCAACTCGCAACTGAATTTTGCCCTACTTTTGCCGCCTATGGAATTTACGGTAGGCCAGATTGCGGGCATTTTGAACGGCACGGTAGAAGGTGATTCTGCTTTGCGCGTCGACCGGCTGGCAAAAATCGAAGAAGCCCGCGCTGGCGCCGTGGCCTTTTTGGCCAACTCCAAATACGAGCCCCACCTCTACACCACTGAGGCCTCGGCCGTTATCATCAGTAAAACGCTCGAGCTAAAGCAGCCGGTGCATTCGGCCCTGATTCGGGTTGATGATCCGTACCTAGGCTTCACGATGCTGCTCGAGTTTTACCAGCAGTTTACGCGGGCCGGCAAACGCGGTGTAGAAGAGCCTTCCTTCGTGGGCCAAGGCTCCGAAATTGGGAAGGAAGGCTACCGCGGCGCTTTCTCCTACGTGGGCGAGAACTGCCAGATTGCCAAAGGCGTGCTGATTTTTCCGCACGCTACCATCGGCGACCGGGTGCGCATTGGCGAGGGCACCATCATCTATGCCGGCGCCAAAATCTACGCCGACACCGTTATCGGGGCCCGCTGCGTCATTCATGCCGGCGCCGTAATCGGGTCCGATGGTTTTGGCTTTGCGCCGCAGCCCGATGGCTCGTACCGCGCCATTCCGCAGATTGGCAACGTTGTGCTCGAGGACAACGTGAGCGTGGGCGCCAATGCCACTATCGACTGCGCTACGATGGGCTCTACTATCATCCGGGAGGGCAGCAAAATTGATAACCTCGTACAGATTGCGCACAACGTGGAGGTTGGCCGCCACACCGTAATTGCCTCGCAAACAGGCATATCAGGATCAACTAAAATCGGTGACTTTTGCGTGCTAGCCGGGCAAACCGGCCTGGCCGGGCACCTAACGCTGGCTAACCGCACTACGGTTACGGCGCAGTCGGGCGTGGGTAAATCCATCAAAGAAGAAGGCCAGTTTTTGCAGGGTTCCCCAGCCTTCAATTTACGCGACAGCCTACGGGCCAATGCGGTTTTCAGGCACTTACCCGAGCTGGAGCGCCGCCTCCTGGCCCTGGAACGCGCCCAAGCAAAACCAGACGAGGCGGAAAAGTCATAGCTTTGCGCCGCCAGCTCAGAGGCCGAGGGATATACTAAGTCCGGATTCGAAGCCGCAAATCAGCCACTTGTTCAGGTTTGCCAAGCTTTATCCTGTCATTGCTTTCCCACTGGTTCCTAGCTACCAGCTACAGCACCTAGAATGTTCGACAAACAGCATACGATTAAGGCCCCGGTTACCGTAAGCGGTGTGGGGCTGCATACGGGCGTGCAGGCTACCATGACCTTCTGCCCTGCTCCCGTAAACCACGGCTACAAGTTTCAGCGCATCGACCTAGACGGCCAGCCCATCGTCGACGCTGATGTTGACAACGTGGTTGACCTCTCGCGCGGCACCACTATTGAGCAGAACGGCGCCCGCGTAAACACCGTGGAGCACACGCTGGCGGCCTTGGTTGGTTTGCAAATCGACAATGTGCTGATTCAGCTCGATGGTCCCGAGCCGCCCATCATGGATGGTTCGTCGCTGCCGTTTGTGGATGCCCTGCAGGCAGTAGGCCTCGAAGAGCAGAACGCCCTGCGCAACTACTTCGAGATTCCTGACGAAATCCGCTTTGTCGACAACGCCCGTGGTGTTGAAATTGCCGCGCTGCCGCTGAACGACTACCGCGTAACGGTGATGGTTGACTACAACTCGCCGGTACTGGGTTCGCAGCACGCTTCGCTCACCAACATCGAGCAGTTTTCGGAGGAAATTGCCGCCTCCCGCACCTTCTGCTTCCTGCACGAGCTCGAAGCCCTCTACAAATCGAACCTGATTAAGGGCGGCGACCTGAGCAACGCCATTGTGGTGGTAGACCGCGTGGTGAGCGAAGAAGAGCTGGGCGACTTGGCTACCATGCTGGGCAAGCCCAAGGTGGCCGTAAAGAAGGAAGGCATCCTGAACAACGTGGACCTGCGCCACAAAAACGAGCCCGCCCGCCACAAACTGCTCGATGTAGTAGGCGACCTGGCCTTGGTGGGCCGCCCCATCAAGGGCCAGATCCTGGCAGCTCGCCCTGGCCACGCTGCCAACGTAGCGTTTGCCAAGAAGATCAAGAAAAAAATGCTGGAGGTTGATACCTCGCCGGTACCTCAGTACGATCCGTCGCGCCCGCCGGTAATGGACATCAACCAAATTGCTCAAACCCTGCCCCACCGCTACCCTTTTCTGCTCATCGACAAGATTATTCATCTCGATGGCACTACGGTAACCGGCGTGAAGAACGTGACGATGAACGAGCAGTTCTTTACGGGCCACTTTCCGGGCAACCCCGTAATGCCGGGCGTGCTGCAGATTGAAGCCATGGCTCAAACGGGCGGTATTCTGGTGCTGAACACCGTACCCGACCCTGAGAACTACTGGACTTATTTTCTGGGCATCGAAAACTGCCGGTTCCGTCGCAAGGTTATCCCCGGTGACACCATCATCTTCAAGTGCCAGCTGGTTTCGCCAGTAAAGCGCGGCATCGCCAAAATGCGGGGCCAAGCTTTTGTCAACGGCAAAGTTGTAATGGAGGCAGAAATGTCGGCCAGTATTGTTCGGAAAGACGCTTAACCCAATTATCAATGATCAATGAACAATTTTCACTGAACACAGATAGCTGGAATTCCGGCTCAATCGTTGTTCGTTGATCATTGCTCATTGCTAATTGTTCATTGCATAAATGAATCAACCGCTCGCCTATATTCACCCCGACGCGCGCATTGCGCAGAACGTGGTGGTCGAACCATTTTCCACCATTGCGCAAGACGTTGAGATTGGGGAAGGCACCTGGATTGGCCCCAACGTAACGATTATGCCCGGGGCGCGCATCGGTAAAAACGTGAAGATTTTTCCGGGCGCAGTTATTTCGGCCATTCCGCAAGACCTGAAGTTTGCTGGCGAGAAAACCACAGCTCACATCGGCGATAATACCGTTATCCGCGAGTGTGTTACGATTAACCGCGGCACCATCGATCGGATGAAAACGGTGGTAGGTAGCAACTGCCTGCTGCAAGCCTACGTGCACATTGCGCACGACTGCGTTGTGGGCGACAACTGCATCCTCTCGAACACTACCCAGCTGGCCGGCCACGTGGTGGTGGGCGATTGGGCCATTCTAGGTGGTACCTCCGCCGTGCACCAGTTTGTGCACATTGGCCAGCACGCCTTTATCGGGGGCGGCTCGTTGGTGCGTAAGGATGTGCCTCCGTTTATCAAGGTAGGCCGCGAACCCCTTACGTATGCCGGTGTAAACTCGGTTGGCCTGCGCCGCCGCGGCTTCAGCGAGGAGGCAATTCTGCAAATTCAGCAGTGTTTCCGCCTGCTCTTCATGAGCGGCCTGAACACCAGCGACGCGCTCGATAAAATTGAGTTGGAGCTGCTGCCCTCGCCCGAGCGCGACGAGGTAGTAAACTTCGTGCGCAACTCGAGCCGCGGCATTATCAAGGGCTTCTCGCGCAACGGCAACAGTGCAGATTGAGGCCATCGGGCTGGGCAAACGCTTCGGCCGTGATTGGATTTTCAGGGAGCTAACGCATACGTTCGGCCCCGGCACAGCCACAGCTTTGCTCGGGCCGAATGGCGCGGGCAAAAGCACGCTTTTGCAAGTACTGGCAGCTTATACCCTGCCCTCGGCCGGCGAGCTGCGCTTTACCTTGCAAGGCCGCAACGTACCGGCGGACGAAGTGGCTCGGCACCTAGGGCTGTGCGCTCCCTACCTCGAGCTGATTGAGGAGCTTACCTTGGCCGAACTAGTGCATTTCCATACCCGGTTCCGGCCCTTGCGAGCGGGTATGTCGCACACGCAGCTCATCGACCTGATGCAACTGCCGCACGCGCGGCACAAGTTGGTGCGCGACTTTTCGTCGGGCATGAAACAGCGCGTAAAGCTTGCATTGGCCTTGTACG
This sequence comes from Solirubrum puertoriconensis, assembly GCF_001483135.1. Lineage (GTDB taxonomy): Bacteria > Bacteroidota > Bacteroidia > Cytophagales > Hymenobacteraceae > Solirubrum > Solirubrum puertoriconensis. The sequence goes on along the minus strand of NZ_LNAL01000007.1, from coordinate 562,018 downwards.
CCGATGCGCCATTGCTACTACTCGACGAGCCCACCACCAACCTCGATCGGACGGGCATAGCGTGGTACCACGAGCACGTAGCCGCTACTACCCCGGGCCGTTTGGTGCTGGTAAGCTCAAACGTGGAAGAGGAATACACCTTTTGCCAAACGCGGCTGCACGTAACCGATTACGCCCCGCGCAAGTAGATTCTTGCTCTTTTTGCCGGCGCCATCCAAGTTTTGCTGCTTATCTTAGGGTAAGCGTCTAGTTCTTAAACCCTTTTTTCAGCTAACTGCCAACCGCTTTCGGGTAACCGCGTAACCTGCACTTCCGAGTCTGCGTTTCCGGGCTCAACTGAGGCTGCTCCCCTATTTTACCCCGCTCAACCCCATCAATTCACCGCTCTCATGAGAAGCTACGACGACCTCGACGACGATCTGTTCGATGACGACGATGAGCTTGATAGCTCCGTCACCAACAGCCGTCCCAGCAAAGGCAGCCGCAAAGGCGCTTCCTCGGAAGACTCGCTGGCGACGAAATACGCCGATTACCTGATGTGGCGCGACACTGGCTCGTCGCACGATGAGGCCCTCGATTTGGCCAGCCTCACGGAAGACGAATTTGCCACTGCCGAGGCTCAGGAAGACCCCGAAGGTTCGGGCCGTTACGGCTCGGGCGGCTTCGGTGATGACGAAGAAGAAGACGACCTAGGCGACGACGACAGCTACGAGGCCCAGCGCCGCAGCCGTCGGGGCAACCGCGATTACGACGAAGACGAGTTTTAAGCTATACACTCAACAGGGCCACGGCCCACGAAAAGGCCCGCCGGAACTTGGTTCCGGCGGGCCTTTTTGGTTGTTACAACTTCTGTTCTTAGCTGCGCTTGCTACCAAATACTCGCTTGAGCAGGTCGGTAGTGCGGGCCACAGGATTTTCGCGAATGTTAGCTTCCTCTTGCGCAATAAGCGTGAACAGGCCATCCACAGCTTTGCCCGTTGCATACTCGTTCAGGTTGGGATTAACGGGCTGTACCAACGGAATTTTGTTATAGCGCGTAACCAAGGCCGAGTAGTACCTAGTGGCGTTGGTTTGGTCGAGGGCTTGCTGCATGATGGGCGAAAACGCCGACACCAGCTGCGTAGTAGTAGTGCGCTTCAGGTACTGGGTTGCAGCATCCTTCTCCCCCGACAAGATATTCCACACATCCTTGAAAGTAAGACTTTTGATGGCCGAAACGAAGATGGGCTTGGCACTGGTAGCAGCTTGTTCGGCCCCCCGGTTCAGGGCTAGCTCAAATCTGTCGACTTCGGAGCCCAGGCCCAAACGGCGCATGGTGGTAGCTACCCGCTGCGCATCTTGCGGAAAAGGAATGCGAATTAGCTTGTTCAGGTAAAACCCATCCTGCTTCGAGGCCTGGTCGGCTCCTTTGCTGATGCCTTGGGTTAGCGCCTCTTTCAGACCTAGGGCCGCTTCCTCTTGCGACACACTACCGGTTCTGCCAGCAGTGGTTGTTGGCGGCTTGGGCAGTTGGATGGTGGTGTTACCAATTTTGGGCAGCTTAATCAGTTGCGCCTCGGCCGATGAGGTAGCACCCAAGGCAAAGCCTGCAACTAGAACAACGTAGCGAACGGTTTTCATATCGGAAAAGCCAGTAACATGGCTGTGTGGCTGTAATGGCAGAAACCGGACCAAAGTTCAGGGGTGCTGCACTTGGTGGCAAAACCGGCCATTCGGTTAGCGCGAGCCAAACACGCGCTGCAACGAGGCGGTTGTGCGTGCCGAAGCATTCAGGCGAATGCGGCTTTCCTCGTCGGCGAGCAGCGTGTAAAGGCCCTCAGTTGTCTTATCGGTGGCGTAGGTGGGCAGGTCGGTGGTAATGGGCGTAACGAGCGGTACCTTTTTGTAGCGCAGCATTAGTTCGCCGTAAAGCTGCTTGGCGCCGGTTTGCTCCAAGGCAGCAGCCACTAGGGGCTTTAGCTCCTCGCGCACCTGGGCGGCCGTCTGCTGCTTCAGCAATTGCGAGGCGGCGCGGCCCTCACGCGAATTTACCAGGGCAAGCGCATCGGCAATGGCCAAACGCTGCAGGGCATTGTTCAGGATGGTTGCGGTTTGCGGATTGGCCGCCACACTCTCGGCACTGCGGTTGAGCAGCACTTCAAACTTATCGATGACAGCGCCCATGCGCAGGCCGCGCAGCGTGGTAGCTACCAGCTCGGCCTCGGGCGGAAAACCCAGTCGTACATCGGGGTTGGTATTGAAGCCGTCGGCTTGGCCCCCGGCTTCGAGGCCCCGAGTGATGCTCAGGCTTAAGGCTTCGCGCACGCCAGCAGTTGCCTCTTCCGCCGTAAGGGGCGCCGGTGCTGGCGCGGCAGGGGCTTTGGTAGTAGTGGCCACCTTGGTGGTGGTGGTTTTGGAAGCTGCCGGCTTAGCGGTAGTCTTTGTTGCTGGTTTTTTGGTTGTAGTAGTTTTCTTGGTGGTAGTGGTTTTGGTTTGAGCTGAGGCGTCCGGAGCGGCCATCAGGCCAATAGCCAAGGCCAGCAAAGTAAAGCGGGGAGCAGACATGCGAAGAAATGTATAAACCGGAAGGCTCCGGTCGTGGTCTTTTGAAACGAGTGCACAAATTGCGCCGAATTTGCCTGCTTTCAACGCTACTCTCGCTATGTCTCATATTCCTGCCGTCGAAATCATCACCATAGGCGACGAACTGCTCTACGGCCAAGTCATCGACACCAACTCGGCCTGGATGGGCCAAGAGCTAGGCAAGATCGGCCTCCGCATTCGTCAGATCAGCTCGGTATCCGACAAAGCCGAGGAGATTGTGCGTGCCCTCGACGAAGCCCGGCAACGCGCGCAAGTAGTGCTGATGACCGGTGGCCTAGGTCCCACGAAAGACGACCTGACTAAGCACGTGCTGGCCCGCTATTTCGGTAGTGAGCTGGAGCTTTACGAACCCTCTTTGCGCGATGTAGAAGCCATTTTTGCCCGCTTCAACCGCCCCATGCTCGAGGTAAACCGCCAGCAAGCCTACTTGCCCAAAGCGTGCACGCCGCTGCGCAATACCGTGGGCACCGCGCCCGGCATGTGGTTCGACGATGGTGGTGTGGTGTTCGTGTCGATGCCGGGTGTGCCTTTCGAGATGAAGCACCTGATGACCACGCACGTACTGCCCAAGCTTCAGGAGTACTTCCGGGTGCCGCCCATCGAGCACGCCGTACTGCAAACCATTGGCCAGGGCGAATCCTTCCTGGCCGAGCAAATTGCCGATTGGGAAGCGCAGTTGCCTGCCAACATGAAGCTGGCTTACCTGCCCTACCTAGGAGGTGTGCGCCTGCGCCTCACTGCCACCGACGACGGCCAACCTAACCTGCGGGAACGGCTCGAAGCTCAGCTTCCGCCGCTGCGCGCCCTCATCGGCCCTTACTTGTTTGCTGAAGGCGAGGTGCCGCTGGAAGCCGCCCTAGGTGCCATGCTGAAAGAGCGGGGCCTGACCATGGGCACGGCCGAAAGCTGCACCGGCGGCGCCATTGCCCACAAGCTAACCGGCGTGGCGGGCAGCTCAGCATATTTCCTGGGCAGCATTGTAGCTTATGCCAACGATGTGAAAGTGAAACAGCTTGGCGTGCAGCCTACCACGCTGGAAACCCACGGCGCGGTAAGCGAAGAAACCGTGCGGCAAATGGCCGAAGGCGCCCGCCGCCACCTAGGGGTTGATGTAGCCGTGGCTACCAGCGGCATTGCCGGCCCGGGCGGCGGCTCCGAGGAGAAGCCCGTTGGCACTTTTTGGCTGGCCTACGCCGATGCGCACCAAACCGTAGCACGCAAAATCACGTTCAACCGCGGCCGACAGCTCAACATTGAGTTCATAACCACGGCTGCGCTGAATCTGGTGCGCCAGCATTTGCCCACGGTTAGCTAGCGGGGGCTTGCTGCTGTTTTACTTAATTGTGGATCAGCGTTTTGCTCTTGTCTCCTAACGACTGTTCGCCAACCTAGGCTTGCGCATGAGGTAGCATACCACAAATCAGCTACCTTTGGCCCCGATTTCGGGCCTCCAAAGCCTGTTTTCTCACGATCTAGCTTCCTTTCCCACCCCAATTCTTCTAATCAAATCACGCATGGCACGAGTGGAAATGGTGATGCCCAAAATGGGCGAAAGTATCATGGAAGGCACCGTCCTCAAATGGCTTAAGCAGGTGGGCGACACCATTGAGCAGGACGAATCGGTGCTGGAAGTGGCCACCGATAAAGTGGACACCGAGGTGCCCGCCATCCACGCAGGCGTTTTGCAGCAGATTTTGGTTGAAGAAGGCCAGGTGGTAGCCGTTGGCGCCCCCATTGCCATCATCGAAACCGATGCCGCTGCGGCCTCCAACGGCCAGGCTCCGGCGGCTGAAGCTGCTCCGGTAGCCGTTGAGGCCGAAGCAGCCCAGGTTGCCGAGCAAGTACCGTTCGTACCGAATGCCGCTGCTGCATCAGCCGCCGCATCAGGTGGTTCGCAGCTGGGCGAGGCTCAGCCCGGCCGCTTCTACTCGCCGCTGGTGCTGAACATTGCACGTGAAGAAGGCATTTCGATGGCTGACCTGGAGCGCCTGCCCGGCACCGGCCAAGGCGGCCGCGTTACCAAGAAAGACATCCTCGATTTCGTAGCCAACCGCGGCCAGGAGCCGGCCCAAGCTGCTCCGGCTGCTGCCGCTCCGGTAGCGCAAGTAGCTGCCCCGGCCCCGCAAGCTACGGCTGCAGTTGCCGCCCCCGCTGCCGCCGCTCAGCCTGCTGCGGCTACAGCTCCGGCCAGCAAGCCGGCTCCGTCGGTAAGCGGCAACCAAGAGCTGATCGAGATGGACCGCATGCGCAAGATGATTGCCCAGCGCATGGTCGATTCGAAGCGCATCTCGCCGCACGTTACCTCGTTCGTGGAGGCCGACGTGACGAACATTGTGCAGTGGCGCGAGAAGCACAAAGACGCCTACAAGAAGCGCGAAGGCGAAAACCTGACCTACACCCCCATTCTGGTGCAGGCCATCGTGAAAGCCATTCAGGACTTCCCGAACATCAACGTGTCGGTTGATGGCGACTACATCATCAAGAAGCGCGACATCAATATTGGCCTGGCCGTAGCCCTGCCGTCGGGCAACCTGATTGTGCCGGTTATTCACAATGCCGACCAGCTGAACCTGAACGGCCTGAGCAAGCGCGTGAACGACCTAGCCAACCGCGCCCGCCAGAACAAGCTGAAGCCCGAGGACCTCGCCAACGGCACCTACACCGTTTCGAACGTGGGCTCGTTTGGCAACGTGATGGGCACGCCCATCATCATGCAGCCGCAGGTAGCCATAATGGCCCTAGGTGCCATCAAGAAAAAGCCGGCCGTGATTGAAACGCCGCAGGGCGATTTGATCGGCATTCGCCACTTCATGTTCCTGTCGCACTCCTACGACCACCGCGTTGTTGATGGTTCGCTGGGTGGCATGTTCGTGCGCCGCGTGGCCGACTACCTCGAGCAGTTCGACCCCAACACGACCATCTAACAAGTACCAAGCCGTAGCATTTGCAAACGCATTTGCCACGGCCTGCTACTTGAACAAGCCCGTCAGATCGGCGGGCTTTTCTTTTTGATTTCTTTCAGGTTATGAAAAACTTTGTGACCCTAGGTGCGCTGGTAATTTCGCTGGCCCTGATCATCTACCTGTACGTACGCCTCTCCGCTACCGAGCGTCAGTTAACCGACGCGCAGCGCCGCATGGCCGACTGCGAGCAAGTGACTTTTCAGCTGCAAAACCAGCTAAGCCAACAAGCACGCATGCAAGCGCGCGAAGCCGGTCAGCCCGTGCCAGGCGAGCAAGAGTAACGGCTCTGCCCGGGATTTGTAGTACAACAAAGCGGCCACGCCTTTTGGGTGTGGCCGCTTTGTTTTGGTTGCCAGCGTGCAGCTTAGAGAGCGGCCATGCTTTGCTCGAGGGCAGCAATTTTGGCCTCGGCATCAGCAAGCTTCTGCCGCTCGCGCTCTACCAGGTCGGGCTTGGCGTTCTGCACAAACTTCTCGTTAGCGAGCTTTTTCAGCACCGATTCGCGGAAGCCTTGGGCATACTCCAACTCCTTCGACAGCCGGTCGCGCTCGGCCTCTAAGTCGATCTGGCCTTCCATGGGTACGAAGAACTCAGAACCGCCCGAAACGAAGCCCACGGCAGCAGCCGGGGCAGCATCTACCACGTTGATTTCGGTAAGGGCGGCCAGCTTACGGATGATGCCGTCGTAGTCCTGTAGCAGTGCCGTATCCTCAGTCTTGGCAGCCAGCGTAAGTGGTTTGTTCGGACCTAGGCCCTTCTGGTTACGGATGTTGCGTACGCCAGCCACTATGTCGAGTGCGCGTTCCATGCGGACCAGTAATTCGGCACCGCCTGCCACGGGCTGTTGCTTGGGCCAGGCGGCTACGCAGAGGTAGTCCTTGGGCCCACGCTCGGCTAGGTGGTGCCAGATTTCCTCCGTAATGAACGGCATGAACGGATGCAACAGCTTCAGCAACTGCTCGAAGAAGCCAGTGGTACGGCGTAGCGTTTCGGCATCAATCGGCGCTTGGTAAGCCGGTTTGATCATCTCAAGGTACACTGAGCAGAAGTCGTCCCACACGAGCTTGTAGATGGTCATGAGCGCATCGGACATGCGGAACTTGTCGAAGTGCTCGTCCAGCTCGGCCAGGGTACTCTGTAGTTTGGCCTGGAACCACTCGGTGGCGCGTTCATTCACGAACGGCAGCTCCTCACTTACCTCCCAGCCTTGCGTGAGGCGGAAGGCATTCCAGAGCTTATTGGTGAAGTTGCGGCCTTGCTCAACCAACTTGATGTCGAAAAGCAAGTCGTTGCCAGCCGGCGACGAAAACAGCATGCCGGTGCGCACGCCATCGGCGCCGTACTGGGCAATGAGGTCGAGCGGGTCGGGCGAGTTGCCGAGGCTCTTGCTCATCTTGCGGCCCTGGGCATCGCGCACAATACCGGTGAGGTACACGTTGCGAAACGGCACATCCTTGCGGTACTCCAGACCGGCCATGATCATACGCGCTACCCAGAAAAACAGGATTTCTGGGGCCGTTACGAGGTCGTCGGTTGGGTAGTAGTAGTTGACTTCAGGGTTGTCCGGATCTTTAAATCCATCGAACACCGAAATCGGCCACAACCACGACGAGAACCAGGTATCGAGCACATCTTCGTCCTGGCGCAAGTTGCTAACTTGCAACTCGTTGTTGCCGCTTTGCTCACGTGCCAGTTGAAGTGCTTCTTCTTCGTTCAGCGCTACCACGAAGGTGCCGTCGGGCAGGTAGTAGGCCGGAATACGCTGGCCCCACCACAACTGGCGCGAGATGCACCAGTCGCGCACGTTCTCCATCCACACCCGGTACATGTTCTTGAACTTGGGCGGGTGCAGCTTCACGCGGTCGTCTTCTACCACCTCCAGGGCCGGGCCAGCCATGTCGGCCATCTTCAGGAACCACTGCAGCGACAAGCGCGGCTCGATAACCGCCCCGGTGCGCTCCGAGGTTTGCAGCACGCTCTGGTACTCCTCTACCTTATCGAGCAGGTTGGCGTCGCCTAGGTCCTTTACGATGTTGCGGCGCGCAGCAAAGCGGTCCTGGCCCACGTACAGCACGGCTTTCTCGTTGAGCGAGCCGTCGTCGCTGAGGATGTCGATAACCGGCAGGTTGTGCTTCAGGCCAAGCTCGTAGTCGTTGAGGTCGTGGGCTGGCGTCACTTTCAAAGCGCCCGTGCCGAAATCAATGGCTACGTACTCATCGAGGATAATTGGAATTTCGCGACCTAGGAGCGGGATGCGCACCTTAGCCCCGTGCAGGTGCTGGTAGCGCTCATCGTTGGGGTTCACGGCCACGGCCACGTCGGCCATGATGGTTTCGGGGCGCGAGGTAGCTACGGTAAGGAACTGCCCGTCCTGCCCCACCACTTCGTAGCGTAGGTGGTACATCTTGGCCACGGTGTCCTTCGGAATTACTTCCTCATCCGACAAAGCCGTGCGGCCCTGCGGGTCCCAGTTTACCATGCGAATACCGCGGTAAATCAGGCCCTTGCGGTACAAATCAACAAATACGCGCAGTACGGCCTCCGTAAGGTCGGGCTCCATGGTAAAACGCGTACGCGACCAGTCGCAGGAGGCACCAAGCTTTTTCAGTTGCTCCAGAATGATACCGCCGTACTTCTCCTTCCATTCCCAGGCATACTTTAGGAACTCCTCCCGTGAGAGGTCCTTTTTCTCGATGCCCCGCTCCTTCAGCATCTGCACCACTTTGGCCTCGGTGGCAATGGAGGCGTGGTCGGTGCCGGGTACCCAGCAGGCTTCTTTGCCTTGCATGCGGGCACGGCGCACCAGCACATCTTGAATGGTGTTGTTCAGCATGTGGCCCATGTGCAGCACGCCGGTTACGTTCGGAGGCGGAATTACCACCGAGTAAGCGGGTTTGCGCGGATTGGGCTTCGAGTTAAAAAAGCCTTGCTCCTGCCAGCGTTGGTACCATTTATCTTCTACCTCGGCTGGCTGGTAGGTTTTTGGGATGGACATAGTCGCTCGAGAATCAGTTCGGAAGCGGCAAAAGTAGGCATTTCGGGGCGTGGGCGGAAGCATACGCTAATGCTGCCTCAAGGCATGTGTGCGGCTAAGCCCGTATTTTCGTCCCGACAAGCTGGCCGCACCAAGGTTTAACAAGCCAAACAACTATTTTTAAGGTTTGGCTCGTAGCCCTTGCAAGGCTCTGAACTTGAAGCTCTCTGTTGCGCATGAACTCGCTTTTTAGTCGGTGGAAAAAGCCGTCCGCCCCGGCCGTTGCCTCGGCTCCTTCGCCATTGCCTGCTTCGGATGCCGCTACCCAGGGCAGCTTACGCGTAGGCATGGCCCAATTACTAGTAGAAGGCGGCGAACCGCACCGCAACCTTGAGCGCGCCGCGCAAATGATTGCCCAAGCCGCGCAGCAAGGCTGCGAGCTGGTGCTGCTGCCCGAAACCCTCGACTTTGCCTGGACGCACCCCAGCGCCCTTACCGAGGCTCAGCCTATTCCGGGCGAGTTCTCCGCCCGGTTGTGCCAAGAAGCCAAGGCGCATAGCATTTACGTGTGCGCTGGCCTTACGGAACGTGCCCCCGACGGCCGCGTATTCAATGCCGCCCTCCTGATTAGCCCAGAAGGAGAAATTCTGCTCAAGTATCACAAAATCAACCTACTCACCGTGGAGCAACCGTTCTACGAAGTAGGCCAAACCCTGAACGTGGTTGATACGCCCCTAGGTAAAATCGGCGTCAACATCTGCGCTGATAACTACCTCGATGGGTTGTCTATCGGGCACACGCTGGCTCGCATGGGGGCCGAAATCATCCTCTCGCCTTCTTCCTGGACGGTTGACTATTCCCTGACCGAAGAGGACGATCCGTATCAGGAGAAGTGGGTGAAGCCTTACAAAATCCTAGCCTCGCTTTACAACGTGGTGGTAGTGGGCACCACATCGGTGGGGTACATCGTAGGCGGCCCATACGAGGGTAAAAAAAGCGTGGGCTGCTCGTTGGCCGTAGCCGCTGATGGCATTAAAGCCCAAGGCACTTTCAATGAGTTTGCGGGCGAGCTAATCGTGGCCGACTTACCGCGCCCACACCGGCCCGAGCGCGGCACCGCCATCAGCGAAAAGCTGCGCCAGCGCGGCTACCGCTTCGACGAGCTGTTGTAAACGGATTTTTTCCTGAACTCCTTAGCCCATACCTGCGCCTATTGAAACAGGTTTACTCAATGACAGTACCCCCTGCTCAGGCCGATACCAATTCGGCCCCTTTTGCTTCTACTACCTCGGTGGATGTGCAGCGCTGCTCGCGGTGCATTATGGATACTACCGTGCCCGGCATTCGCTTCGACACCAATGGCGAGTGCAACTTTTGCGCGGTGCACGACAAAATGGACCGCGAAAATCCCCTAGGTCCGGAAGGCGAGCGGTACGTGCAAGAGGTAGCTGCCGAGCTGAAGCACCTAGGGCGGGGTAAGAAGTACGATTGCGTGCTAGGCGTAAGCGGTGGCCGCGACAGCAGCTTTACGCTTTGGTACTGCGTGGTGAAGCTTGGCCTGCGCCCCCTGGCCGTACATTTCAACGACGGCTTCGGCAACCCGGTAGCGGGCGAAAACATGGTGAAAGCCTGCCGCAAGCTGGGTGTGGAGCTACGTACCATTACCTCCGATTGGCGCGAATCGAAAGACCTGAAGATTGCCTTTTTGAAAGCCTCGACGCCGGATATTGAGGAAGGCACCGACGTTGGCATTGCCACCGCACTGTATGGAGTGGCCGCCAAAGAAGGACTTACGCGCATCATCATCGGGCAGAGCTTCCGCACCGAAGGCATCTGCCCCCTATCGTGGAACTACCTCGATGGCAAGTACCTGAAGGCCGTGCACCGACAGTTTGGCACCGTGCCGCTGCGTAAATGGACGCCCAATGACCCAGGCTTTAATCTGGATCTGAAGGAAATGTTCTACTACTCGGTTATTCGCGGCATTCGCACGGTAACGCTGCTGTACCACGTGCCCTACGTGCGCGCCGAGGCAGACGAGTTATTGCAGCGCGAACTGGATTGGGTAAATCCCGGCGCGCATTACTTCGACGACCTCTACCAGAGCGTCATCTACTACCTCAACCGCACCAAGTTCAACATCGACCGCCGCTTGTTCAACTACTCGGCGTTGGTGCGCTCGGGCCAGATGACGCGCGACGAGGCCTTGGAGCGCTGCAAACACGTAAACGCCATCGAGGATGAGAAAGTCATCAACTTGTGCATTAAACGCTTAGGCCTGACGCGCGAAGAGTTTGAGCAGATAGTAGCGGCCCCCGTCAAAACCTTCCGCGACTACCCTAACAATTACGCGCTCATCCGGCTGCTACGCTGGCCTATTAAGGTTGCCAGCAAGCTGCGCCTGCTGCCCGAATCGGCCTACGACAAGTATTTTAACTGCGGCACGTAAGGGCTTTCCCTGCCATTTGTACTCCTTCCTCTACGCAACGCGAAGGACCTCACCACTGCGAACGGCTGACGTAACAACGTCTTGTTCTGCGGTGATGAGGTCCTTCGCGTTGCGTACGGCAGATGAAGGAGGACGTGTAGGCAACTGGATAAGCCCGAATTGCCCCGAACGAACCTAGGCGATGTGCAGCCAGTCTTTCTTTTTAAGCAGCTGATCCTGGCTTTCGCGGTAATCGGGGTCGTCGACGCAGCAGTCGACGGGGCACACCGCGGCGCACTGGGGTTCCTCGTGGAAGCCTACGCACTCGGTGCACTTGTCCGACACGATGTAGTAGTATTCGTCGGAAACGGGTACTTGTGGGCTGGTGGCATCTACTTGCTTGCCGCCATCCACCTCAATGTTGCCTTTCAAGGTGGTGCCGTCGGCCCAGCGCCAATTTGCGCCGCCCTCATAGATGGCGTTGTTGGGGCACTCGGGTTCGCAGGCACCACAGTTGATGCACTCGTCGGTAATCATGATGGCCATGGCCGTAGGTCGTCAGGTTTGGTATGGGAAGTGTTTCTGATACGCAGCCGCCGGGGTTTGAGGTTTGCTTGCGGCAGAGAGCAACTCGGCAGTAGGGCCGCGTACAGTCGGGCAAAAGTAGTACTGCCCGCGGTTTCTTGCGAACTTTCGGCCCTGATTCCCGCTTATGCCCTCTATGACCCAAGCCGAACGCATTGCCGCCTTCGTACGCCTAGGCCAACGCCTGCGCACCCTCCCCGACGATGAACTGACCACGCTGGCCCGACGCGCACGCAGCCACAACCCGTGGTTCGACGAAGCCAACGTGCGTAACGCCGTGCAAGGCGTTGCCCATCTGCTCGAAGAAGATGCCTTGCGCCAGTGGGCCAGCCGTTACCCGGCCGAGCCCCTAGGTGAGCCGCGCCGGGTGGGCGTGGTGATGGCCGGCAACATCCCGATGGTTGGCTTCCACGATCTGCTGTGCGTACTCGTGAGCGGCCACATACTGCTGGCTAAGCTCTCGGCCGACGACAACATCCTGCTGCGTTGGGTGGCCGACGAACTGCTGCAAATTGAGCCCCGGTTTCAGGAAAGTGTGCGCTTCGTAGAAATGCTGCGCGAGGCCGACGCCTTCATTGCAACCGGCTCCGACAACACGGCGCGTTACTTCGAATTTTATTTCAGCAAAAAGCCGAACCTAATTCGCCGCAACCGTTCGAGCATTGGGGTAATTGCCGGTTTCGAACCGGAAGAAGAGCTGGCGCAGTTCGGGCCCGACATCTTTCAGTACTTCGGCCTAGGGTGCCGCAACGTATCCAAGCTGCTGGTGCCGGCCGACTACGATTTTGTGCCCTTCCTGAACGCCATGCACTCGTGGGCCCATGTGCTGGAACACAACCGGTACAACAACAACTACGATTATCAGAAAAGCCTGCTATTGGTGAACCGAGTGCCGCACCTCGATACGGGGTTCATGATGCTTACCGAAAGCATGCAGCTGGTTTCGCCCATATCGGTAATACACTACAGCCATTATCAGAGCGAAGAGGACCTGCGCCAGCAATTGGCAGAAGTGGCTCAGAAGACCCAAATTGTGGTTTCGGTAAACGGCTGGTACCCCGGCAGCGTACCCGCTGGCCGGGCGCAGCAACCCGGTGTAGATGATTACGCCGATGGTGTTGATACTATGGCTTTTCTGACGGCCTTATCGTAAATTATGGGAGCCGGGCTCCACTAGGTCGTTCTTCACGCTAAATCCACTTGCAGCAGACTTTTTGGCACGGTTGTTTGTTCAAAGTGTACCAACCACACCGATTTTGTACGCCTATGCAAGTCGTAACCCAATCGGCCGAAACCGTTGCAAAAGAAACGATTCCGACCCTCCGATTTCCGCACGAAGACGTGCTCCCCACCGCTGCTGAGCAGAAAGTAAGGCGTTTCGACGCCGAGCGAGCCTGTGCCCTAGGTAACAACTACCACGGCAAGCTCGACATCTATTTTCAGACGGACGACGGTAACGTAAAACGAGTGCAAACCACCGTGTGGGCGGTGCACGAAAGTTACATCACGCTTAAAGCCGGTATCACCATTCCGCTGAACGCCATTATTGGTTTTGATTTTTACTAGGTGAGCTAACCGCTTCACCAAAGCCAAGGGCCACCCCAAGTTTTGGGTGGCCCTTGGCTTTAGCTGGGCACAGAAGAGCTTTATACGCGGTCGAGCGTTTTGGCAATCAGGTCGTTTACAATTTGGTCGCCGTTTTCGGCAAACTCGCCGGTCGCGCGGTTCGCCACAATGGCGTTCAACGATACCACCTCGTGACCCAGCATCCGACCCAGGGCGTAATAACCGGCTGTTTCCATCTCGAAGTTGGTGAGGCGGAAGGTGCCCTCGGGATTGCTGAACTGAACGCTGCGCAGGCGCTCCAGCAAATCGGGGTAGCGCAGCTCCAACCGCAGCGAACGGCCCTGCGGGCCATAAAAGCCGGGGCACGTTACGGTATTGCCGTTAATCATGCCAGCCCCCAACTGCTCGCGCAGCAAGTCGGAACCTAGCACGCAGTATGGCCGGTAATCGAGCCCGATGGCTTGTTGCACCGTAGTGGCAAACTCCACTTCGGCACCTGTTTCGACAAGCGGATAGAACTGCACCAACGACTCCAAACCAATGGCATGCTCGGTAACCAGGTGCGAACCAACTGCTATGTCGGGTTGCAGCGAGCCGCTGGTGCCAACGCGGATAATGCGCAACGAGATGCGCTCCTCCAGCGGGCGGGGCTCGCGCGTTACGAAGTCGATGTTAACCAGCGCATCCAGCTCGTTCAGCACAATGTCGATGTTGTCGGTGCCGATGCCTGTGGAAAGCACCGTGAGGCGCTTGCCGCGGTAGTAGCCCACGTGCGTCACAAATTCGCGCTTGGCTATTTCGGTCTCGATGGAGTCGAAATGCTGGCTCACCAACGCCACACGATCGGGGTCGCCGACGGTGATGATGGTATCGGAAATATGATCGGGCAGCAGGTTGAGGTGGTAGATGCTACCATCGCGGTTCAGGATGAGTTCCGACGAAGGAATCGGCATAGCAAAGGGCGCTCGGTGGGACAATGGGTTTTAAACGGAACGTAGCGCAACATGGCTGCGCCACCCGGCAAACGTCGGGTAAAAAACGAAAAAACCCTGGCCGCGGCCAGGGTTTTTCATAACATTACGATAATACGTTTCAGCCAGAGTCGCTTACGAAAGCACCGGTGGGCTGTAGGAGTACAACCCTTGCTCGGGGTTGTAGTGGTTGCTTTGCTTGGGATAATTGCCCGTACCGTCGTAGGGGCGTTTGTCGGGGTGCTGTTGGCAAGCTTCCGAGCAGGCGCCATCGAGCTTTTCGCCGCAGCTTTCGCACTGCACCACGTGGTCGTTGCAATGGGGGTTGGCGCAGTTTACCATCCGCTCGTTGGCTTGCCCACAATTAACGCAGTGTGCCACCACGGTTGGGTTGACGGTGTTTACATCCACCGCCACGCGCCCGTCGAATACGTAACACTTGCCCTCGAAGTCTTCGCCGCCTGCCTCAAGGCCATACTTGATGATACCGCCGTGGAGCTGGTACACGTTCTCGAAACCTTGCTCCAACAGGTAGGCCGAGGCCTTTTCGCACTTAATACCGCCGGTGCAATACGTGAGGATTTTTTTATTCTGGTACTTCCGCAGTTCCTCCACTTTCTCCGGAAACTCACGGAAGTTGCCGATATCAAGGGTTACCGCATTTTTGAAACGGCCTAGGTTGTGCTCGTAATCGGAGCGTACATCAAGAATAACCACATCCTCGTGGTCTTTCATATCGCGAAATTCCTGCGGCGACAAGTGCACGCCCGTGCGCTCGTAAGGCTTAATAGCTGGCAGGCCGACGTGCACGATTTCGGGCTTGATGCGCACGTGCAGCTTTTGGAAAGCGTGAGCCGGTGCCTCTTCTATCTTGAACTCCAGGGCAGCGAAACGCGGGTCGGATTTCACTGCTTGCATATATGCTTCGCAGCTTTCCTTGGTACCCGATACCGTACCATTCAGGCCCTCGCTGGCCACGATTATGCGGCCCCGCAGATCAAGCTTCAGGCAGAGGCGATGATGCTCTTCACGAAACGCCAGCACATCCTCAATGGGTGTATAGCAGTAGTAAAGCAGTACGCGGTAATCCATTTCTTGTGAATCCTAAGAGTTGGATGCTGAGTTGTGAATTGGAAGTGCTACAACAGGATATAGCCTTCAACAATTCAGATTAGCGGCTTCAGCAAACGGCATTAAACTTTTGCGGCGGGGTTGCCAAACACAGTTTGGCCAGCGGGTACATCAGCTACCACTACGGCGCCAGCACCAACGCGCGCCTTGGCCCCAATCTTGACGCCGGAAACGACTACCGCGCCCGAGCCAATGAAGGCCTGCTCCTCCACCACGGCTTCGCTGTTGATGATAGCGCCTGCTCCCACCTGCACGTAATCGGCAAGCTGAGCGCGGACATCCACAACCGCCCGAACGCCGATAATGCAGCCATTGCCCACCTTGCAGTCGGAGCTGAGAACAGCCCCGGCCGACACCAGGTTACCATGGCCCAACCACGCGTGCTCCGAAACGCTGGCTGCCCGGTGAATGGCATTTACCGGCACCTGCTCGTACTCCTCGCGCAGCATGTTGGTGAGGGCGCGGCGGCTGGCTGTGTCTTCGGTGGCTACAAACACCTCGCATTTTTTGCCCAGCAGTTTCAAAAACTGCTCGTCGTCGGTGCTGCCCATCACCGGAACATCGTGCAGATCGGTGTTCTGCAGTTTCTGGTTGTCGTCGAGCAAGCAGTACACTACCACCTCATTGCTGTCGAAGGCATCGAGGGCGGCGGTGCCAACGTTTTGGGCACCAAGAATGATAACAGGGTTTTCCATGCGCGAAGCTTCTGGGTAGGCGCCACACCTCGGCGCCACAAGCCGCAAAGATACGGCGCCTACCACCGAAAGTCATGGCTGATGTCAGCAAACAGCCCAGTGCTTGTGCCGCCACTTGTTAGCGTAGCACAAACACGCGCATGCGGCGCAACAGGTTGGCCACGGTAGGCTGGCAGCTGAGCACCATTACCAGCATTGGCAACATGGGTGCTCGGTAGCGGCTAAGCGTGCCTAGGTTGGGCGTGCTCAGCCCGAGCAATGCAGCCAACACGAAACAATAGGTAAGCAATGCCAGGGCCAAGGCAAACGGCAGTGCTTGGCGGTGTTGCCGGTTTCCTAGGTCCCAACAAGCGCTAGCCATCAGCACGAGCAAGGCTAGGTTTTCGAGAGCCGCAGAACCGTAAAACATACTGTCGCCCTCCCAGGCAAAGGGCCTGAGCAGCGCACTTGCCACAGCTTTGGGCGTGTAGCGGGCAATGCTCTCGGCTGTAGGCGCTAAGTGAGGCAGCGCAATGTGCGGTCGGCCTACAGATTTCTGCTGCAGCGCCGAATAGGTGCGCGTGAGCTGGCTTGCAAATTTGTTGAAACGGAATACCGGGCTCACTTCGCTGGCTGCCAACGCTCCTAAGCCAAGCGTAAACGCAAATACAACAACCTGCCAGCGTTTTTTTAGCGCCGTCAGGCGCTGCGCAACTCGTACCACAGTCAGCGCCAAGAGCACCGCTAGCAGTACGCCGCCGTAGAAAAAGCGCATCTTGAAGTTCAACCAGGCACAGAACAGCCCGAGCAGCATCCACAGCCAACGGCGCTCCGGGTTACCGTAGAGCAACACAATGGCCGAAGCTACCAACCCGGCGCTGCTGGCCATCAGTAAGCACTCTTTGGTTATACCCGACGACCAGTACAGCGACGAGGGCCAAAAGAGCAAGCCGAGTATTGCCGCGCCTTTTGTTCCGGGCAGCACTCTACCAAAAACCTGTACTGCCGCCCAGCAACCTAAAAAACTAATCAGGGACAAGTAGATGGCCGTTAGGAGCATAGAGCCGCCCGTAAGCAAATTGAGACCGGAAAGCAGCTTGATGAAGAAGAACGAGTTGGAGTAGCCATGGAAAATGAGCTTTTTCCCGGCAAACCTGAACTCCTCTCCTGCCAGCGTTTTCAGCCACCCGGCAGGCTCATTCCATAGTTGTTTGCTCAGCCACTGCGACCAATAGTAGTAATACTTGGCATCGGATGTTGGCCGCACCACGCTTATGGCTCCCGACAGCAAGCGCAGCACAAGGGCCGGCACCAGCACGTAGCGAAACCCTGCTACATGGCGTTGCGCCCGCAGCCAGCGCCACAGCATCCAAGCTACCGCGAGGTTTCCTACAATTGCTAGCAGCAGCTTCACTTGGTGGCCGCAACGTTTCGTTGAAGAATACGGCTGCCAATGGCGCAGTGCAAACACCGCCTAGGTGCGCAATAACCGTTGTGCAAAGCTAGCAGGCCCTGCGAATCGGCGGCCGTACGGTGCCGAAACTGCAATTCGTCGTAGATGGCCAGAATGCTGTTTTGCTCGCGCGGCAGTTGCGTCAGCAAATCCACCGCAGCCTCCACCCCGGCTTGGTTATCGATGGACCTGGCGTGGGCCACACGCAACGGCACTACCACATTGATGATGAGCAGATGGGCGCTGCTTTTACCCAGCCCCGGCACCTTAGCCGCCGATACCCCCGGCCGGTAGTGATTCTGCCAATAGTCCGAAACAGACGTTAGCAGTATTTTTTCCAAGGTGCGTACATCGGGCGCATCGAGCAGCGGCTGAAACAACCGCGGCTGGGCGTGCAGCAAAGCGGCTAATTGCGCCAGTCGTACCGTCGGGAAATTAGCAGGGCGCAGCCGCAGAAAATTCCACTCGTGCGCGGCCATAGCCGTTGGGCCCAAGTTGTACTTGTGCGCCAGAAAATCGTACTCGCGGCGCAAGGCGGCGCAGTAGTCGTCGGGAGCCGAATCGGCAGGTGGCAGCAGCCCAGCCTGGCCGAATAGCAAAGCCTCGGTTTGCCGCAAATCGTAGCGGTGCTTGCGCAAAACGGCCAGCGGCAAGGCTAGCGCAAGGCGAGCTAGTGGCTCAGTATTCTTCTTAAAACCGAAGCCTGCAGCCAGCGCATGCCAGGCGGTGCTTTCCCAATCGTGGCCAGTACGGGCGTGCAGCGCCTGCAAAACGGCAGCCTTTTCGGTTACGCGGTCGAGCAGCACACGCTCTACCATCATCAGGCGGGTCAGTTCCGGAACGGTTGGCAAGGCACCGGCACAGGGCAAAAGCGTCGGTATCGGGGCAGTGGTGAGGGCGTTGTAAGCGGTCAACAGTGCAGGCTCAATGCGCGGCCCTAGGTTGAGGGTAGGCACCGGGGTACCATCGGTGCGGTGCACGGGCACATCAGCGGTGTATACCACATGCAGCACCACTTGGTCGTATTTCTTATCAACCTGATGCTGATGACGCCGCCAATCGGAAGCACGCAGGTGAATTTCGACAGCACCATTCCATTCAACATCGCCGATCAGCAGACGCGCATTCAGGAAATCAGGTCCTGCATCGGAGTTTCGGTGTCCGGGGCGTAGTACCACCAGTTCCTCTCCCTCAACCGTTTGCAAATCGGTTTTTCCGAAGTACTGATGTTGCCAGACGTAATGAAGGAAATCTTCCTGCATAGCGGAATATGTCGACCCGAATATTCCTACGAAAATACAAGGTGGGCCTCATAACACCGCGGCCCGCCCCTGCCTAGGTGGCAGAAGCGGGCCGCGGGTAAAGGCACCTAGGGCAGCTTAGCGCAGGTCGACAACCTTCACGCCTTTGTACTTCGCTTTGTCGAAGTTGAAGGTCGTAGCATCCACCGGCGGATTCGGCTCAAACTTTTTGATGGCAAAGGTGTAGCGGTTGCCGTTTTTCTTGAACATCTTCCAGCTCTTCACCGACTTATCCTTCTTGCTCACGTTCAGGCGCACTTTGTACACCTGGTTGTTGTGGTCCTCGGGCGAAAGCTCAATCACGTCGCAAGGAATGCCGCCTTCTACGGTTTCGCCAGCGTACGCATACTTATAACCCTTTTTGTAAAGGGTGTAGATCTGCGAGGGCGAGATTTCCTGGTCCTCGGGGTCGTAGTCTGAGATGTTTACTTCGTTCTCGGCCTTCATGTACGTCCACATCGTCTGACCATTGTTGATGACTTCCTGGCCATTCAACTTCAGCCGGAACTTAGGGCCGCTCACGATGATGTCGCCGTTCATGTTCTCTTTCACCTTCGCCGATTGGTTTTCGAGCGTTTGCGTGAACGAGGCCCGGAAGGCTTTCATCGCTTGATACTTGGCACTCATCTGATCCAAGATCTTTGTGGCTTTGGGGTCTTGCTGCGCCACGGCCAACTGAACAGACGAAACGGCAATGGCCAACAGGGCAACGATTTTTTTCATGGGGGAGAAAGGTTTCAGCGCTTAGATACGAAAGCAGAGAACTTAGTTTAAGGTAGGGTTGCAGTTTTGAGCAGAAAAAAGTCTAAGCGCTGATTTCGGCCCTAGGTTCTCTTACTTGGGAAGGCTATTCAACAACTGTTCCAAAGCGTACTCGTCGGGGATTAAAACCTCGCGGGCCTTGCTTCCTTCAAACGGTCCGACGATGCCTGCGTGTTCCAATTGGTCGATTAATCGGCCGGCACGGTTGTAGCCCAGCTTGAGGCGGCGCTGCAACAGCGAAGTACTGCCTTGCTGGTGCTGCACAATTACACGGGCGGCTTCCTCAAACATTGAGTCGCGGTCGGCGGGGTCCATGTCTTCGTTGCCGCCGCCAGCGTCGCCGTCGGCACCGGCTACTTCCGGTAGCATATAAGCATCGGAGTAACCTTGTTGTTCACCGATAAAGTCACAAACCCGGTCTACTTCAGGCGTGTCGATGAAGGCGCACTGCACACGGATAAGGTCGGAGCCAGCCGAGAACAGCATGTCGCCCTGGCCCACCAGCTGATCGGCGCCGCCCGTGTCCAGGATGGTGCGCGAGTCAATCTTCGACGTTACCTTGAAGCTGATGCGGCACGGGAAGTTGGCCTTGATGATACCCGTAATTACGTTTACCGACGGGCGCTGCGTAGCCACAATCAGGTGAATACCAATAGCGCGGGCCAGCTGAGCCAAGCGGGCAATGGGTGTTTCTACCTCCTTGCCGGCGGTCATCATCAAGTCGGCCAACTCGTCGATTACCAACACGATGAAGGGCATGTAGCGGTGACCCTTCTTGGGGTTGAGGCGGCGCTCCGTGAACTTGCGGTTGTACTCGCTCAGGTTGCGGCAGCCAGCGTCCTTCAGCAGGTCGTAGCGGCGGTCCATCTCCATGCACAGCGAGTTGAGCGTATGCACTACCTTCTTGGTATCCGTAATGATGGCCTCGTCGGTGTCGGGCAACTTGGCCAGGAAGTGGCGCTCGATTTTGTTGAAGATGCTGAGTTCAACCTTTTTCGGGTCGACGAGCACAAACTTGAGCTGCGCAGGGTGGCGCTTGTAAAGCAGCGAGGCTAGGATTACGTTCAGACCAACCGATTTACCCTGGCCCGTGGCACCGGCCATCAATAAGTGCGGCATCTTGGCCAGGTCGGCTACAAACACCTCGTTGGTGATGGTGCGGCCGAAGGCAATCGGCAGGCTCATCTCGCTGTTCCGGAACTTGTCAGTGCCCAAAACAGAGCGAATCGACACCATTTCCTTTTTGGTGTTCGGCACCTCAATACCGATGGTGCCTTTGCCCGGAATGGGCGCGATGATTCGAATACCTAGGGCGGCAAGGCTGAGCGCAATGTCGTCTTCGAGGCTCTTGATTTTGCTGATGCGCACCCCGGCGTCGGGCACAATTTCGTAGAGCGTGACGGTTGGGCCGATGGTAGCCTTAATGGAGGCGATGTTAATACCGTAATGGCCGAGCGTCTCCACAATCCGGTCTTTGTTGGCCTCTAGCTCTTCTTTGCTCACCTGCGCCTTGGCTTGCCCATAGTCGTTGAGCAGTTCGAGGGCGGGGTATTGATAGCGAGGCAAATCGAGCGTGGGGTCGTAGTTCACCATGGGCATGGTGTCCTCGTCCTCCTCTACCACGGCCGCCACGGCAGCACCAGCCGATGGGTCCAGCTCGTCTGGGTTGGATTCGATGGCCAGTGCCGGCACAGACTCTGGTTCCCGCGGAATTTCTACTTCGAATGCCGGACCTTTGGGCGTGCTTGGGGCAGGCAGAGGCGCATCGTTATCGGCCAAGTCGGCCAACGACAACGGCGTAGGAATGCTGGACGCAGCAACCACCGGAGCGGGCTCGGCCGCCGGGGCCTCAAAAGAGAAACTAGGCCCACTGCTAACTGCCGCG
Source organism: Solirubrum puertoriconensis (assembly GCF_001483135.1). Taxonomy (GTDB): domain Bacteria; phylum Bacteroidota; class Bacteroidia; order Cytophagales; family Hymenobacteraceae; genus Solirubrum; species Solirubrum puertoriconensis. The sequence continues at coordinate 540,742 of NZ_LNAL01000007.1, read as the reverse complement.
GCTACTGCGCCCGCACCCATTAAGGGGGCGGCCTGCGCCACTCCGCCCATCGCCAGCGCAGCCGATGCCGTAGCTACCGAGGCGGCCGGGCTAAGGTCGAAGGATGCAGGAGCCTCCTCTTCGTCGTCGATGGTAAAGGCGGCGGTTGGACGAGCGGGTTCGGGTTTCGGCTCAGGCTTGGCGGGTTTTGCCGGGGCAGGCTTTTCGGCATCGGCCAGCGGACCAACCCGACGCAGGGTAAAGCCCATGGTGTCGTCCTCGGCGTCTTCGCCATCGAGGGTAGCAACAGGGTTGGCGGCGTGGTTTACACCTAGGCCCGTTTGGCCATACAAGGCGGGCTCGGGAGTGCTGGCGTCCTCCTCGTCCTCATCAGCCGAAGCACCTAGGCGACGCGGCAGGTTGAGCGTGGTGACGTTGAAGAAGCCTACCACAAAGGAAATCAGTAGGAAAGCCAGTAACAGCACCGTGCCCCAGCCAATAAGGCTATCGAGCCACAACGCTGCTTCGTAGCCCACCCGGCCGCTCAAAAAGTCGAGGCTATGGGCTACGCGCGGGTCGGCGTCGGGCGTTTGGATGCTCAGCACCAAATACCCCATCAGCATGCTTAGCCACAGCATGGTAAAGGTGCACACCGCCGCTACGAAGCTCAACGACACCTCGGCACGCCGAAACACGATTTTATACCCAGCCACAAAAGCCACCGGTATCAGCGAGAAGGCAGCAATACCGAAGCCTTGCAGAATAAGCAGGTGCGAAACCCAGGCACCGAGTAGCCCCAGCCAGTTGCCCGACTCTTGCCCTGCTTCTTTCACCGAAGTCTGATCAATACCCTCTACCACGCTTTGGTCGGCGTGGCCCGTGAACAGGTACGAGAGGAAGGCAATGGTGAGGTACAACGAGGTGAGCAGAAAGAAAAAGCCCACAAACAACTGAAAACGCCGGTCGCGCAGAAAGGCAATCGAGATTCCGATATTGGGCAGCTTCAGGGGCTGACGAGGCGCTTTGGGGGTGGCCGGCGCTGCATTGCGCTTGGGCTCGCGCACGGGCTCGGCCGCCGCTACCTTGGGTTGGTTGCGCGGGCGGGGTTCGTTGGTGGCCCGAGGAGCCGAGCCATTCGCGGGTTTGTAAGTATTCTTTGCCATTTGACGCGCCAAAGGGCCAAAATTATGGGTTTTTCGCCGGTAGCCGACGAGAACTAACACTTGAAACAGCCGCCCGGAAGTACTTAAACCGAGGGCCGTATTTCGTAAATATAGAGAGCCCAGTAAGCGGTTGGGCTATGAAGCTGCGCAATTAGCTGCAAACCAGTAGCGCCCGGGTTGGCTAATCGCACCGCCGACAGCACGTAGCGGCCGCCCATTTCTCGGAAGGCGGCTGTGTTCATTCGGAAGTCCTGCACCACAACGCCATCGGCGCGGCCAACGCGAAAATTGCGGCCCAACTCGGCCGAAAACAGGTAGCACCTGTTGCCCCAAGCATCGAAATACCGCTGCAGCTCGGGGCTTTTGGCTAGCTCCGGTGCGATGATGCGCCGGAACTGATGCTTGTAGGGCAATGGATAGTTGTTCTGGTAGCTATCCAAGGTATAAAAGCCATTGAGGTGAGCAACCGTTGGCGGCAGCCCTAGGCAAGCTACCCGCCAGGTCGCGGCAGGTTGGCCACTGCGCCGCTCTAGCTGAGTTTTGGCTTGCCGAAAGAGGTCGGGAGCTACGAACTGCCGCCACGTGGGCTCGTGCGCTGCGGGCCGGCCGCCCCACAGGCGCAGGTTGTTTAGCCACTCGGTATTGCTACCAAAGCCTATGCAAAGTTGGAGCACCACCAAGCTGGTTTGCAGGCCACCAGCCGGTAGTTGCCGCAGCGCCACCACCCACAAGCCGAACCACAGCAGGGGCATCAGGAAGTGAAAGCGGGTAAAGTTGAAAGCGCCTAGCGCGGGCGCAATACGCTGTACCGGTGCCATGGCCTGCGGGTAAAACCCGCAAAACAGCGATAATGCGACGATTACCATCAGCCCCGCTCCTACCCTGCGCAGCCACACTCGTTTTAGCTTCTGGTCGGCGTTGCGCATTTGCCATGCTGCCAGCAGCAACGCCAGTGCAATGCCCCCATGGAAGAACCTGCTGCTGTGGTATTGCCCCCATCCTAGGTACTGCAGCGTGCTTCGCAAGCCGGCCGCAATTCCTTGCGGAGCCAACTCCGCTAACCTGAATTCGAGGCGGTGGGGCACAAATTGTTGCCGCACCAGCAATGAGTTAATCAAAGGCCATTCAACCACGCAATAGCTCAAGCCCAACACCACCACGCCCAACCAGACAGCCAACGAAACTCGGCGGCTTAACGCCCAATCGGCAGCGAGCATCAGGCCTAACCCTGCGATAACAAAAAAACCAGCCAGCACAAACATCGACCACGTCGGGAATAAGAGCAGGGTCAGCCAGTGCCACCAAGTGCCGCGCCCGTTACGGAGCTCCAGTATTGCCAGCAACGGCCACGGTACGCCTAAAGCCGATAAGCCGTACATCGAGTAGATCGGCAACACCGCCCATGCTAATGCCACGGCCGCGGCAAGCCAGCGTTGCCCAGGGTTGCTAAGCCCGTAGCGGCGTACCAGCAAGTACATGCCGAGCAAACCGACCAAGCGCACCAGCAAATGATTAACCCAGTAAGCCGTTAGCGGTCCAAAAACTCCGAACAGAGCTACCGGCACGCTCAGGCCGGGGCGTAGGGCATTGCGCGGCAAGCCGTTCATAATGGCCGGCAGCGTAGCCGACGGGCGGTAATCCAGCGCTACCCCGAAATGTTGCAGCAGGTACGGAACCCCGATTTCGGTATCGAGATTATCATCAATTAAAATATAGCTATCGGCACCGCGCAGGAGGCATGGCAACCACAGCAGCAACAAGGCCAATACAGCCAGCAGCAGTGGTGTATTGGCCTTGAAAGTTTTTCGCAGAAGGATCATATACACGACAAAAGTCGTAACCCGCTTCGTTACAACCCTAGGTGGCGCTTAGCAGCCTTCGCCGGGGTTTTGGGTAGTTTACTCGGGGTTGCCTTGCCGGAAGGCAACAATACCACTTAAGAGCGGCTAGCTCCGTGGGTGAAATGAAGTAATTACCTGGCGTAGGTAGTCGCGGTCGAGGTGGGTGTAGATTTCGGTAGTGGTAATGCTTTCGTGCCCGAGCATCTCCTGCACGGCGCGCAAATCGGCGCCGCCTTCGATAAGGTGGGTGGCAAACGAATGACGGAAGGTGTGCGGGCTAATGGTTTTGCGGATGCCCGCTTTGGCTGCCGTGTCTTTAATGATGTTGAACACCATGACGCGCGACATAGCCCCACCCCGGCGGTTGAGGAACACGATGTCTTCGGAGCCATGCTGAATATCGAGGTGACACCGCACACCCTCCAGGTAAAACCCTAGGTGCTTGAGCGCATCGCGGCCGATGGGCACCAAGCGTTCTTTGGAGCCCTTGCCCAGCACCCGCACAAAGCCCTGATCCACGTAAATATTGGACAACCGTAGCCCGATCAGCTCCGATACGCGCAAGCCCGAGGAGTACAGCACCTCCAGCATGGCGCGGTTGCGGGTGCCCTCGTTCGTGCTCAGGTCAATAGCGTCGAGCAGCTGCACCACCTCCTCGTATGCGAGGGTATCGGGGAGCTTACGGCCGAGCTTGGGCGAGTCGACGGTATCCGTAGGGTCCTGCGTGGCCAGGTCTTCAATCAACAGGAACTTGTAAAAGGCGCGGAGCCCCGAGAGCGTACGAGCCTGCGAGGTGGCCGTCATGCCCAGCTCGCCCAGCCAAGCCAAAAAATCGCGGATGATGCGGCTCGTAACTTGGTCGGGCCGCGCGGGCAGCTTGCTGATTTCGAGGTACTGTCGCAGCTTGTCGACATCGCGCACATAGGCCTCTACGGAATGACCCGAAAGCGACTTCTCGAGGCGCAAATAGCCCTGAAACTGTTTTAGGCAAAGAGTCCAGTTTAAGCTCATCAGAGGCAAAAGTACCGCTTGTGGCGGGGCGGGCGCGCAGCTACCTAGGGTTTATCTGCCAATTGCGGCTGAAAAAGCAGCCGAGCTTTTGCCGTTGTGCCGCGCATTGGGGTACCTTGCCGCTGCACACCCCTTATTGCTATGCAAATTCTTATCCTCAACGGCCCCAACCTCAACCTCTTGGGGCGCCGCGAAGTCAGCATCTACGGTACCCGCTCGTTCGAAGACTACCTTCCCGAACTTCAAGAGGCCTTCCCCGATTTCACCATCGAGCACTTTCAATCAAACCACGAAGGCGAACTGATTGATAAGCTGCACGAAGTTGGCTACAGCTACCACGGCGTTATCCTGAACGCGGGGGGCTATACCCACACCAGTGTGGCCCTGGCCGATGCCATTGCCGCCATCAGCACGCCGGTTATCGAGGTGCACCTCTCGAACCTAGCCGCCCGTGAGGATTTCCGGCAGCGCAGCCTCATTGGGCGCCACTGCACGGGCTCCATCAGCGGCTTTAAGCTCGAGAGCTACCGCCTGGCCCTGCAGTATTTCCAAAACCTGCGGCCCAAGCGCGTGGGGTTTAAGGTATAGCACCGGCCGCGGTATAGCCGGGCAGAAATTAAGCCGCTAAGGCTTATGCGCTTCCGGGAATGTGAGCCCCGTGGTTCACGAAAACCCGTTGCCCTGCCGTTATGGTAGGGCTTTTTGCTGACCTAGGGCCCCACGGTCCTGGGCTTTTGCCTTCCTTTCCACGCCATGGCGGTCTACCTTTGTGGGGCCGCCCCTCACCTAGCCTTTCTCAACCATGTATACGTTCAACCCGGGTCCGTCGCAAGTGTACCCCGCTGTGCGGCAGTACCTCACGGCGGCTTTCGACGAAGGCTGGCTTTCGGCCCCGCACCGCGGCGACCGGTTTACGGCTTTGGTACGCCAAACCGTAACCGAGCTTAAAACCAAGCTCAACATTCCGCAGGATTACTTTGTCTTTTTCACCTCCTCGGCCACGGAGTGCTGGGAGATTATCGCGCAAAGCCTTACCGAGCGCAGCAGCTTCCACCTCTACAACGGCTCGTTTGGCGAAAAGTGGTACGATTACGCCCGCGCCATTCGCTCCGGCAGTCGGGGCCGCCAGTTCGAGCTCGAGGAAGTGCCCGATGCGTCGCTGATTCCGGATGACGCCGAGGTGGTGTGCATCACTCAAAACGAAACCAGCACCGCCACGCAGCTGCGCGATGGCGCCGTACTAAACCTCTATAACCGCTGTCAGCAATTGGGCGCGTTGCTGGCCGTCGATGTTACTTCTTCCCTAGGTGGCATTCAGCTGAAGCACATAAAGGCCGATGTGTGGTTTGCCTCGGTGCAGAAGTGCTTTGGCTTGCCGGCCGGCCTGGGCTTGCTGATTTGCTCGCCCCGCGCTATTGCTCGGGCCCGCGAGCTGGGCGAAAAGGGCCACTACAACAGCTTGGTGAGCATGTACGAAAAGATGCTCAACTTTCAGACTACGCACACGCCCAACGTGCTCAACATCTATTTGCTTTGCCGGGTGCTGCTCGACCGGGCCCCCATCAAAGCCATCGACCAGCACCTGCGCGACCGGGCCGCCCGCCTGTATCAGTTCTTCGAGGAGAATCCGCAGTTTAGCCCGCTGGTACAAAACCCCGAAACCCGCTCCACGACCGTTATTGCGGTGCAAGCCTCCCCTGCCCTCATCGACGAAACCAAGCGCCGGGCGGCCGCGGCCGGCCTTACCCTAGGTAATGGCTACGGCAAGTGGGCCAAGAGCACTTTCCGCATTGCCAACTTCCCGGCCCTGCCCGATGTGGCCTTCGAGCAGCTGACGCAAATACTGGCCGCGGTGCACGTGTAAGGCGCTGCGGGCCGTAGCTTTGCGGCGCCGAATGCCCTAGGTGCCGCGGGCTTAGGCCCCTTGTTTTGTTACCGCCTTCGTTGCCGCTTGCTATGTCTGATTTCGCCGCCATGTTTTCGCTGAAGCAAATCACGTCGGTTACGCTCACGTTGTTCGCCATTATCGATATTCTGGGCTCCATCCCCATTATCATCCAGATCAGGCAGCGCGAGGGCAAGATCAACTCCGAGGTGGCAACGCTGGTAGCCGGCGTGCTGATGATTGCGTTCCTGTTTCTGGGGCAGAGCATTTTGGCCTTGTTCAGCGTCGATATTCCTTCGTTTGCATTGGCCGGCTCGCTCATCATCTTCCTGCTCGGGCTCGAAATGATTTTAGGCGTCGAGCTCTTCAAGCACAATACGCTGGCAAGCGGCACCGGCTCCATCGTGCCCTTGGCGTTTCCGCTGATTGTGGGTGCTGGCACCATGACCACACTGCTCTCCCTCAGGGCACTTTACTCGCTGCCAAACGTGCTAGTGGGCATTGTGGCCAACCTGGTGTTTGTGTACCTGGTACTGAAAAGCAGCGCCTGGATTGAGCGTAAGCTAGGCAAAGCGGGTGAGGATATTCTGCGCCGCGTGTTCGGGGTAATCCTGCTCGCCATTGCTATCAAACTCTTCAAAGCAAACTTTTGATAGTTTAAGAGTTGATGAGTTTGGGAGTCAGTGAGTTTTATGGTTCTGCCGATTGATTTCAGTTGTGCACCTAGGACTCCCACAACCTCCTCAATTCTTAAACTCCCAAACTCTTTAATTCCCAAACTGACTTGATTTACCTGTTTACCGATGGCTCGTCGCGGGGCAACCCGGGCCCCGGCGGCTACGGCACCATTTTGCGCTACGGCCCGCACGAAAAGGAGCTTTCCCAGGGCTTCCGCCTCACCACCAACAACCGTATGGAGTTGCTGGCCGTGATTATTGGCCTCGAAGCAATTACGCGCCCCGAACTGCCCGTAATGGTGGTTTCAGACTCCAAGTACGTGGTGGAAGCTGTGGACAAGAAGTGGGTTTTTGGCTGGGAGAAGAAACCGGATTTCGGCAAAAAAGCCAACGAGGACCTGTGGCGGCGCTTCCTGAAAGTGTACCGCAAGCGCAACGTGCAATTTAAATGGATTAAAGGCCACGCCGGCCACCGCGAAAACGAGCGCTGCGACCAACTCGCCGTACGCAGCGCCCTGCAAGGCCCCCTGCTGGTTGACGAAGGGTACGAGCGCATTGAGGCAGCTCGGTTGATTTAAGTATAACAAGTGCGCTGCCGAACCTAAGCTGCACTACATTGGCTCCTGAGGAAACCACTCTAAATCTGTGCTTGTGCATTGATTGTAGGTTTATCTTATATGGCAAAACCATATTACAAAGCCTTAACCGGAGTTAGAGCGGCTGCCGCTTTTATGGTGTACCTGCACCATTATAACCCGGGTCTTGCGTTATTTAATAGTCAGACAATACAGGATATCTGCCATGAAATGCACGTGGGGGTAACCATATTCTTCACCCTCAGCGGCTTCCTCATTACCACGCGCTACTACAATCATATTCACTTATCTAAAACTTATGTATGGACGTATTTTATTAATCGCTTTGCAAGAATATATCCGTTGTATATACTCCTTACCACGCTGTTCTATGTTTTGAACTTTATTGAGCATGGTGCAACCATTGAACTAACTAAGGAATACGTACTCAACGCGACATTTCTAAGAGGATTTTCTTATAAGTACTTCTGCACAGGTTTGCCCCAAGGCTGGTCCCTCACCGCCGAGGAATGCTTTTACGTATTTGCGTTGTTCTTTTTGGTTGTGCTTCAGTCGTTGCGGCGCACCAAATGGCTTGCGTGGGTAATGGCTTCCCTCCTGCTTCCCGCACTGGGTTATGGCTTGGTAATGCTGTGCAACCACCTAGGCATCGAGTACTTTGAAAATCTTCCATTTGTAGCGTCCTACACTTTCTTCGGTCGCTTCACAGAGTTCTTCATCGGCAGCGGGCTTGCATTTTTACTTAACCGAAACGGCACTACTCTCAAAGTTCCGGCGCCTACCTATTTGGGCATGGCGGCGTTTGCTGCAGGCATATTTTTACTTATTCAAATCAAGCAGCAGTACAACGTAAATTACGGAATCAGCCACCCGTATGGAGTGTTAGTAAACAACGTTTACCTCCCTTTATGCATTTCGCTGATTTTTGCCGGCTTGCTTACCGAGCAAACCATTATCTCTAAATTACTTTCAACCAATGTATTTTCCGTGCTTGGCAAAAGCTCGTACGCATTTTATTTAATTAATATGGGTTTTGTGCACGCTATGATTGGCTATTTCAATGAAAAAACAGCCCTGGAATACAGCCTCAACTTTACGGTTTTGCTGCTCATATCAATAATGGCTTACTATCTAATTGAAGAGCCAGTAAATAAAAAAATACGCTCACTGACTTCTCGGCTTAATTGGCTAACTCCTATTTCCGTTTCAAGCAATTCCGCATCGAGCAGGCAAACTGTGCGATGAAGGTTTGCACCGATGCCTGCATTCTAGGAGCCGCGGCCAACCTCAACGGCGCCGAACGCATACTGGATATAGGCACCGGCACGGGTCTGCTGGCCCTCATGGCAGCCCAGCGCAACGCTTCAGCAAGCATACAAGCCGTAGAAATTGATGCAGCCGCAGCGGCGCAAGCCAGCCAAAACGCGCAAGCCAGCCCTTGGGCCAAGCGTCTTGGCATTTATGCCGGCAGCTTGGCCGAATTTGCAGCTACTTGCCCCGCGCCCTACGACCACATTCTCTGCAACCCACCGTTTTTTCGGCACTCGCTCCGCTCGCCCGATACGGCCCGCACTATTGCCCGCCATACCGCCGCCGACACCCTCACGTTTGCCGAACTCGTGACCTTTGCAGGTCGCCATTTAGTAGCTGATGGTGGCCTTACGGTGTTGCTGCCGCCCACCGAAATGCTGGCATTTGAGCAGGAAGCCCACCGTGCTGGCCTCTACCCTACTACCAGGCTAGTGGTGCGCCATCGGCCATGCAGCAAGCCCCTGCGGCACATAACCGAGTTCGGGTTTGCGCCACAAGCCAGCCGCACCCGTGAGTTAGCCATCCACGATGCGGACTCGGAAGCCTATTCCGACGCGTTCATAAACCTCTTGCGCGACTTTTACCTCGCCTTTTGACAACCCACAAACGACAGCGGCACCGCTCCCTTAGGGCGGTGCCGCTGTCGTTTTAAATGGTCCTTAGCTACGCTAAAGCGTACTCCATTTCCAGGAACCGGATGCCATAATCGGCTTGCAGTTCATCCAAAATAGGCTCGTACAAATCGGCGTGCACGGGCACCACCACGCCGAGGTGCGGCACCCGACCTAGGGCCAGCCGACGTACGGCCATACCCAACGGCAGCCCTACAGTTTTGGCCATGGCGGTGTGCACGGCATCATCGCCCGTTACTACCAACGACGAAGTGCGCTGCCGCCGCTCGTCGCCGAGCTCGAACTCGAACAAGTGCTGCATCACAATCATGTCGTGGTCGGTGGGTTGCAGCTGCCACTTGGCCGTGAGCAGCCGCTCGAGCAGTTGCGCGGGTGTAGCATCGGGCAGGCCAACGGGTTCGTCCGAGAATAACCCGGCCCAGGTAAGCCGTTGCATCTCCTGGCCTTCAATGCTAAGCCCTAGGTAGTTGGCCACCCGCGCGGGCAAAGGTGCTGAGGCTGGGGCGGTGGGCAAGAAAGATTTGATTAGGTCGGCCCAAGGTAGCTCGGCAGCGTTACCCAAGCGGCACGAATCGTCGGTCAGCCCAAGGCTTACCAGGGCTTGCCAGGCGGCGCAGTACCCCGGGCGGCGCAGCGTGCCACGCAGCATGGTGGGTATTTCCTCGAGGCCATAAAGCGGACGGTAGCTGAGCGAATCGCGGTTGGCGTAGCCCTCGAATTCGCCGTAACCCGGCACCTCCAACAGCTCTACCCGCCGGAACAGCTGTTGGTACGGAATAAACCTAGGGTGCCCCCTTTCGATATAGCGCGCAGTACCTTGCCCAGCTACCACCACGTTGCGAGGGTTCCAGGTAAACTTGTAGCGCCAGGGGTTGTCGCCTTCCGAGTCAGGCGCCATCAGCCCACCGCAGTAGGATTTAAACGACGTGAGCCGCCCGCCCTGTGCGCGGATTTCGTTGATGATGGGCATGGCCGACATATGATCAAGCCCAGGGTCGAGGCCGCACTCCATCAGGAACGTCAGCCCTAGGCTCCGCGCTTCGGCATCGAAAGCGCGAATTTCTTCCGTGGCATAGCTAGCCGTGGCCAGGTGCCGGCGGTGCTGCAAGCAAGCTCGGGCCACCAACGGGTGAAACAGCGCTGGCAGCATCGAAATAACAATGTCGTGCTCGGCCACCAGCTGGCTGAGCTTTTCCTGCTCGCTTATTTCGAACGCCACCGCCGCAGCACGCTCGGCGTACGGTTGCAACAGCGGGTGCAGCGGTGTGGGGTTTACATCGGCAATAGTGAGGTGCCAATTGTGTTGGGTGGTTTGGCGGAGCAGGTACTGAATAAGAGCCGAGGCCGAGCGACCGGCGCCGAGCAGCAAAATTCGCGTCATGAGAATGCGGGTGGGTGGGTAGTGAGTTCGCGGGCGCGGCAGCAGCTTTGCCATTGGTCGGGCGTGATTATCTACCCGCGCAGTGGCCTAAGTGCAACTTGCAACCGTTTTCCGCTGAAATGTACTATTTTCGTCCCCCGTGGCCCAACGGGGCCACCGTCAGGTGGCCGATTTACACTCCATTCCCGCCGTTTTTGCGCCTCCAATGGCACAAACCCTTAACCTGACCATCTCCGCCGAGGTACTCACTGAGGCCGAACTCTCCGCCGAAGAAGCCAAGTGCTGGCAGGCAGCTAAAGCCGCAACGCAGCATTCGTACGCTCCCTACTCGCATTTTCACGTAGGCGCTGCCCTGCTGCTCGACGACGGTACGATTATCTGGAATACCAACCAGGAAAACGCCGCTTACCCCTCGGGCCTGTGCGCCGAGCGTACCGTGTTGTTTGGCCTGAACGGCCATTCCAAACAGCAAATCAAATGCATGGCCGTAGCTGCCCGCCCGCAAAACGGCCAGTTTGTACCCGTAACCTCGTGCGGCGCTTGCCGTCAGGTAATGATTGAGTTCGAAAACCGCCAACACGAGCCGATTGCCCTGTTGCTGCCTGGCCCCGAAAACACCATCTGGCGCTTTAAGCAACTGGCCGACCTGCTGCCCTTCCAGTTTTCGCCCGACGTACTGCCACCCCGCGCCTAATGGCTGCCGACCCCCTAGAGGCGCAGCAGCATAGCTTGGTGGTGCCGCGCACGGCCCGCTATTTTCAGCTGGGTAACCTAGGCACGGCCAAACGCTTATGGGTGGTGTGCCACGGCTACGGCCAGCTGGCTTCGTTTTTTGTGCGGCACTTCCGGGCAGTGCTCGAGCACGCGCCCGATACTGCCGTGGTAGCGCCCGAAGGCCTTTCGCGCTTTTACCTGCAAGGCACCAGCGGCCGGGTGGGCGCCACCTGGATGACGCGCGAAGACCGCCTCAGCGAAATTGAGGATTGTTCTGCGTACCTCGATCTGTTGCTTGCGCAACTGCTCACCTACTGCCCGCCCGGTGTGGAGGTGACGCTTTTGGGCTTCTCACAAGGTGCCTCAACGCTGAGCCGCTGGTTGATGCGCAGCTCCTTTACCCCGGCGCGTTTGGTGCTGTGGGCTGGCGCTTTCCCCGAAGACGTGGAGCCGCCAGCTGCGCAGGCGTTGTTTCAGCGCATACCTCAGCTCAGCTATGTGTGCGGCAATGCCGACGCGTTCATAACCGAGGAGCGTTTGCAAGCCCAGTTAGAGTACTTGGCCCAACTCGGCGCCAAGCCTAGGTTACTGCGCTTTGTGGGCGGTCATCAACTCGATGCAGCTGTGCTTCGCGAGTTGGCCCAATAACATACCCCTAGGTAGCAAAACAGCCCGCTTAACTAGCGGGCTGTTTGTTTATTACGGTAGCGGCTGCTTGGGCACTCGGCAGAATCAGCACTTCGGCAATGTTCACGTGCGGCGGGCGCGTCACCATAAACTGGATGATGTCGGCCACATCCTCGGCGCGCAACGGCTCAAAGCCTTGATACACGCTGGCAGCGCGGGCTTTGTCGCCTTTAAAGCGCACTTCCGAAAACTCCGTCTCAACGGCACCCGGGTTTACCTCGGCCACCCGAATACCTAGGCCTACCAAATCGATGCGCATGCCTTTGCTGAGCGAAGCCACGGCAGCTTTGGAGGCGCAGTACACGTTGCCGTTAGCGTAAGCCTCGTGGCCGGCTATGGAGCCGATGTTGATGACAAAACCGCTGCGGCGCTCCTGCATTACCGGCAGCACGGCCCGCGTTACGTTTAACAACCCGCGCACGTTAGTGTCGAGCATCAGGTCCCAATCGTTCACGTCGCCCTGCTGAATGGGTGCCAGGCCGTGGGCGTTGCCGGCGTTGTTGATGAGCACGTCCACTTGCCGAAACTCGGCGGGCAGGCTGCCAATGGCGGCATCTACCTCGGCGCGGTTGCGCACATCAAACGTGAGGATGTGTACAGGCACAGGCGCTACCTCCTGGGCCAGTTCCTCGAGTCGTTCGCGCCGCCGGCCGGTTACCACCAGTTGGTAGCCAACTTTCGCCAAAGCCACGGCGGTGGCGCGGCCAATTCCCGACGAAGCGCCGGTAACCAATGCAGTTTTCATGAAAGAAGTAAAAGCCGAATTGCTGCACCGCTTACCAGCGCCTACCCCATATCCGGAGCACTGGCCGGCTAGCCACGCAGTAACCCACCTAGGCGTTATTCAAAGTTGAGGTACAGCGTAACGGTGCTGCTCCGCACCCGCTGAAAGCTGTTGGTGTACACGTCGTTGCCAGGCTGCAGCATGTTGGGCAAGCCATGCGAGAAGCGCAGCTCAGGCGCAAACTTGAAGAACGGGTAAAACAAATCCAGCCCCACGCCATACTCAATGGAAAAGTCGGAGTTGCCTACTTTCAGCTGGCTGCTCACCGGGTCGCGGCGGCGGGTACCTACGTTGATGCTCGGCCGCACCCCACCTACCAGGTACACGCGGGTGTTGCGGCGCCGCTCCGATTTTAGCTTAAACAGCAAGGGCAAATCGAGTTGCGTGAAGCTGATGTCTTGGTCGACGATCGAATCGGCCACGCTACCAATCTTCTTGAACTCTACCTGCCGCGTCAGAAACGACACACCCGGCGTAAAGCGGATGCTCAGGTAATCCGTCAGGCGCGCATCGCCGATAAAGCCGACTGCAAAGCCGGGGCTGAATTTAGCGTTGGCCGAAATGCCCTGCCCGTTCTGCAGGTTGTTGACGTACGTCTGGGAATGCTCGAGGCGGTAGCGGCTGCCGTTCACGCCCACGAAAAACCCCGGATGAAACCAGCGGGTATCGTAGCCGGGCAGGTTGTTTACCGTAACGGTTTTTACCCGGCCGCTTTTGCTGCGGTTGGCTTTGGTGTAGCTACTCTTCTGACCTAGGGCGGCCGTGGGCAGAGCCAGCAGCAGCAGCACTCCTAGGCGCAGGGTTACTTGGTGGCGGTGTAAATGGAGCTTATGCCAAACGTGAGCGGTTGCCATTGGGGAGAGTTAAAGCCGACTTGCTTCAGAATGGCTTGGAATGCGGGGCCATCCGGAAAAGCCTGCACCGATTCGGGGAGGTACGAGTACGCGGCGCGGTCTTTGGAAATCAGTTTGCCGAATACCGGCAAAATATGCCGGAAGTAAAAATTGTACGCCTGCTTAAACGGAAAAACGCGGGGTTTCGAAAATTCCAGAATCACAACCTTGCCCCCGGGCTTTAGCACCCGGTGCATTTCGGCCAAGCCTTGTTGCAGATTCTCGAAGTTGCGCACCCCAAACGAGGCCGTTACGGCATCAAACGTGTTGTCGTCGAAAGGCAGGTTTTCGGAGTCGCCAAGCTGCAGCTCCACGCGGTGCCCCAGGCCCCGCTCCCGCACTTTGCGGCGCCCCACCTCGAGCATGCCCTCGGAGATGTCGACGCCGGTGACTTTTACTTCCTCACCTAGGCGTAAGGTTTCAAAAGCGAAGTCGCCGGTGCCGGTGGCAATGTCCAGAATGCGCGCCGGGCGCAGCTGCCGCAGCTCGCCCACGGCTTTGCGGCGCCAGTAAATGTCGGTGCCGGCGCTCAGGAAGTGGTTGAGGAAGTCGTACTTGCCCGCGATGCTGTTGAACATCTGGGCCACTTGCGACTTTTTGCCGGTGGGGTCGTCTTTGTAAGGAAGTACGGTCATGGGGTGCGGTACAAACGGCCAAACAGGCCGCAAATTGCCCAATAACAACGGGCCGACGCGCATAATGTTAAAAAAAACGGGCCGGGCTACTGGCCCGACCCGTTTTCGACGCTAGCACCAAGGGCGCTATTCTACTTTGGTTTTCACCTTGGTTTTGTCGCCGGCCTCGTCTTTAGCTTTCGAGTCCAGTTCGCCTTCCTTGGTTACGGTTTTGGTTTTCTCGCCGTTTTCCGACTCGGTTTTCACCTTCACTTTGTCGCTGTCTTCGTCAACCTTGGTTTTCACCTTGGTGCCTTCAGCAGTTTTCACCTTGGTTTTGCCGGGTTGCAGCGGAGCCGTAGTGCGGGTCGATGAGCTGGTGCTAGTGCCCGAAGCCGAGGTGCTGGTAGTACCGGAACCCGTGCCAGTGCCCGTAGCTCCGCCAGCGTTGGCGCTCTTGTTCAGGTCAGCCATGGTCTGGCCTTCCTTCAGAATCACGCGGAACTCCACGCGGCGGTTCAGCTGCATGTTTTCGGGCGAATCGTTCGGCGCCGACGGACGACGCTCGCCGTAGCTTACCGTTACCATGCGAGTCTCGCCAATACCGTTTTTCTTCAGATAGTTGTAAGCCGAGTTCGAGCGGTTCTGGCCGAGTACCATGTTGTACTCGTCAGTGTTGCGCGAGTCGCAGTGGCCTTCGATCGAAATGTTCACACCGGGGTTGGCCTTCAGAATACCGGCAATGTTGTTCAGCTCACGCACCGACTCGGGGCGCAGGTTGTACTTGTCGGTATCGAAGTAGATTTTCTTGAACGCGAACATCGAAGCACTGGTCGTGTCGACGTAAGGCACGTAGAAGTTCTTAACGATGGAGGAAGTATCGTTGGTGATTACCGGCACGGCAAACTCCTCCGTCGTGATGTTCTGGCCATCCTTCGAAACGGCAACTTGGTAGGTACGGCCCGAAAGCACGCTTACCGAGTAGTCGCCGGTTTCGGGCTTGGTTACGTCGCGGAAGCTGATAGCCGTTTTGTCGGCCTGCGTACCGCTGAACACCAGCTCCACACCCGGAATGATCGAAACGCTGTCGCGGGCCGAAAATACCTTGCCGCGAATCGTTACGTTCTTGATGTAGTTGATGGTATAGATGTCCTTTTCGCCGTAGCCACCAATACGGTACGACGACAGGTAGGCGTATGAGCCATCCGGCGACAGGCGGTAGTACGTGTCGTCGTCGGGGGTGTTGATGGGGTAACCCATGTTCTCGGGACGGCTCCATTTGTTGCCGATCGAGTCGTAATCCGACTTGAAAATGTCGTAGCCACCCATGGTGTTGTAGCCACGCGACGAGAAGTACAGCGTTTTGCCGTCGCGGCTCAGGTACGGGCTATCGTCATCGTACTTCGAGTTGATGCCCGCCACCGGCTTGGCTTCGCCCCAATCGCCGCCCGGCTTGCGGGTAGCATAGTAAATGTCGAGGGTGTTATCCTCCGAGTACTTGCTGGTCGAGAAGTAGATCGTTAAGCCATCTGGAGTGATAAAGGCATCCGATTCAAATCCTTTCGAGTTGATGTTGCCGTTCAGCTTCTTCGGAGCCGACCAGTCGCCGCCGGCACGCTCCGTGTAGAAGATGTCGCCGTTTTCATCCTGGCGGTACATCAGCATCTTGGTGTCGTTGTCGAACACCTGAATCGAAGCATCGTGGCCTTTCCCGTTCAGCGCACCCGACAGCGAACGGGGTTTCTCCCATTCGTCATCGCCAATGCGCTTGGCTTCAAAGATGTCCTCGTAGTATTCGCCGTCGGCGGCAACGTTGCCTTTGCCTTTTTTGGCGTCGTCGCCGGTTACGTTGGAACCGGTTACGTTTTCCGAGCGGGAGGTAAACAGCAGCAACTTGTCATCCGACGAGATTACGGGGCTGTGCTCCGAGTATGCCGTGTTGATCGACGGCCCGAGGTTCTTTACAAAGATGTCCTTGGGGCTGTTGAACTGAACCTTGGCGTTTTTCGAGTGCTGAATCAGCTGCCCTACTTCAACCTTGCGCGTATCCTTCTTCTTAAGGGTAGCGTTGTAAGCTTGGAAGTGGGTAATAGCCTCGTCGAAGTTGTAGTTCAGGTGGTCGACACGACCAAGCCAATACTCAACATCCTTCGATACGTTCTTTTTGATGCGTTGCGACTTGTAGATGTAGTCGCTGGCCTTCTCCTTGTCAAACGACATGTACGAGATACCGGCACGGAAAAGAGCCTGAGCGTTGTTTGGCTCTTTGGCCAGCACTTGCTCGTAAAAAGGAATTGCCGCCCGGTAGTTCTCCTGATCGAAGAAACGGTTGGCAGTTTTCAAGGTCTTTCGTGTGCTTTGGGCCATCGAAGGCTGAGCCACGGCGGCGGCCAGAGCCATTGCGCAAGAGGCCTGTAGTAACCTTCTGACGAAGTTGTCCATTGGAAGGGGAGTTTGGAATAAGGAGTTGCAGAGAAGGGAGATGCTATTGCACGTCTGAGGGCATTTGGGGCACCTAGGGCGGCAAAAGCGTCCCTGTATACTTAAAACCCGGTTTAAGGTTAGTCGGCTGCGAAGGCAAATTCAGAAAATACATTGCTTCAAAAACAAAGCCATGTATTGCTAATCCTGCATATAAGCCCGTAAAAAGTGAGCAAAATGCAGGTAAAGATAGATTTTATATAATGCGGCCTTAGCCACATCCTATTCGGTGAGCTAAACCGTCAGCAGACCTTCAATCATTTTGCCGGATGCAAAAAGTCGAAATTTTCTAGTCTAGCCCGCACAAATATATAGGTAGGTTAATAACTGCAATGATGCAACAGCAAAAATTTAATTCGAACTCAGAAAAAATAGGACTTTCCTCCCGCTAACTCCGGATGGCTTACTTTTGCGCCTCCTCATTTCTTCAATTACACAGCGCCCTCAATATGGTTATTCGCGATGCCCGCTTCGTGATGAGCAATACCCGCGTGGAGCAATGCCCAACCGGCTCCTTGCCCGAATACGCCTTCATCGGTCGCTCCAACGTCGGCAAATCGTCGCTTATAAATATGCTCACCGGGCGCAATAGCTTGGCTAAAACCTCGTCGCTGCCCGGAAAAACTCAACTTATCAACCATTTCCTAATAAACGACGAGTGGTATTTGGTTGATTTACCGGGTTATGGATATGCGCGTGTAAGTAAAGAGTCGCGTGAGAAATGGGGTAAAATGATTAAGGGCTACTTAGCTAAGCGCGAAAACCTGAGCTGTTTATTTGTGCTCATCGACTCGCGCTTACCCCCACAAGCCGTCGACCTGGAGTTTATAAACATGGTTGGCGAAATGGGTGTACCATTTGCGCTGGTATTCACCAAAGCCGACAAACAATCGAATACCCGCACCCGCCAAAATGTGCAGGTATTTCTGGAAAAGATGCGCGAATCCTGGGACGAGTTGCCGTCATGGTTTATTAGTTCGTCGGCGGTAAAAGAAGGCCGCGACGACCTGCTGAATTTTATTGACGACGTGAACCGGCAAGTAAAGGAAGCGGATGGGAATGCGTAGATTGGCCCTGTAATTGCCGGGCCTAAGCCGCAATCTTAGCATCAACTTCTACTCATTTACTTTCTACCCTACCCATGAAAAAGAACACCTTCACGCTGGCCCTGGCCCTGCTGGCGCTAGCGGCTACGCCGGCCCTGGCGCAGCAGAATGTGAAAGTGAAACCCGCGACCGAGGGCGATGCTCAGGCTGCTCCGGCCCAAGCTCCTCTTGCTCACGGCAAAACTGCCGCCATTCCGGTAGCCGATTACTACGAAGGAGGCCAGGAAGCCATGTACGACTTCATATACAAGGAGCTGAAATACCCGTTGCTGGCCCGGCGCAACCGCATTCAGGGCACTTGCATTGTGAGCTTTACCCTGAACCCCGACGGCAGCATGAGCGGTGTAAAGCTCGTGAAACAAATCGGTGGGGGCTGTGGCGAAGAGGCCCTGCGCGTAGTAAAGCTTCTTAAATTCAAGAAACCCGAATACCCCATCCTTACCAGCTTGCCCATTGCCTTTAAGCTTGGCGCCGCTGGCAACAACGTTGCTGAGTAGCCCGCGCTACCCATCGATAATTTCTAACCTTTTTCCGTTTCTATGCCCTACGACTTGAGGGAAATTGCTGCCATTAGCGGCATGAGCGGCTTGTACCGCCTGGTACGTCCGGCTCACAATGGTGTGCTGGTCGAAACTCTGGATGCCCAAGCCCGCCGCTCGGTAGCTTCGGCCCGCAACAAGGTGTCGTTGCTGCACGAAATCTCGATTTACACCGAAGACCCGGATCAAACTGTTCCGCTGACGGAGGTGTTCGACCGGATTTATCAGAAACACGGCCAGCAACTGCCCGTGACGAGCAAATCCGACGATGCTGCCCTCTCCAACTTTATGGCCGAGGTTATGCCCGAGTACGATCGTCAGCGCGTGTATATGTCTGACATTCGTAAGCTCATCACCTGGTATGGCGCTGTTAGCAGCCGCTTGCAGTATCAATCGGCAGAAGCCGCCGCCGGCGACGAAGCCGCTGCCCAAGCCGAAGAAACGGACCCCACCACCGACACGTTGAGCACCGCTGGCGCCATTCCGGCCCAGAACGACGAGGCAAACGATGCTGCTGGCTCGCCCGAAGCTGCTGGTACCAAAGCTAAGAGCACTCGCAAAAAATCGGAGTAAACGCTGGTTTAGCCCAACAAAAAAGCCCGCTGCAGCAATGCAGCGGGCTTTTTTGTTGGGCTTGCAATTGGCTACTAGGCCTCCTGTGCGGCCGACACGGCCTGGCGTTCTTTCGTCAAGAACTCTTCGGCTTTTTCTACCAGTTCGGTGGAGCCAATAAAGAGCGGGCAACGCTCGTGCAGCGAAGAGGGCTCAATTTCCATCAGGCGCTTAGCGCCGTTGCTAGCTTTGCCGCCTGCCTGCTCCACAATGAAAGCCAAAGCGTTGCCTTCGTACATCAGGCGCAGCTTGCCGTTGGGAGCTTTGTTGGTTGAGGGGTAGATGTAGATACCGCCTTTCAGTAGGTTACGGTGGAAATCGGCAACGAGCGAGCCGATATAGCGAGCCGAAAAATTCTGATCCTTGCAGTACTGCACGAAGTCGCGTACGCCCGGCGTGAACGAGTTCGACGAGCCTTCGTTGATCGAGTACAGGTTGCCGGTTTTGGGCGTGGTAATGTTGGGGTGCGACAGGAAAAACTCACCTAGGGAGGCCTCGTAGGTGAACCCGTTTACGCCAGCGCCGGTGGTGTACACCAGCATGGTGCTCGAGCCGTAGATTACGTAGCCGGCTGCTACCTGATGAATGCCTTTCTGGAGGCAGTCTTCGAGGGTGCCTTCTTGCCCGATGCCCGACTGGCGACGGTAGATCGAGAAGATGGTACCGATAGATACGTTCACGTCAATGTTCGACGAGCCATCGAGCGGGTCGATGGCCACCACGTATTTGCCTTGGTTTTTGCCGGTTTGGATCATGTCCTCTTCCTCTTCGGAAATAACCGTGCACACCTCGCCGCCATTGCGCAGCGCGCGGATGAAGCGGATATTGGCAATAACATCGAGCTTTTGCTGCTCCTCGCCTTGTACGTTCTGCTGGCCGTAAGCCCCGGCAACATCAATCAGGCCCGAGCGGTTGATTTCGCGGTTTACGATTTTGGCCGCAAGGGCAATGTCGCGCAGCAGCTGCGACAACTCACCGGTAGCGTACGGGAAGTCCTCCTGCTTGCGCATGATGAAACGGTCGAGAGTAGTACCGACGGGTAGCGCAAGGCGGTCAGGGTTGTGTTCCATAAAAGCAAGAAGAAAACGGGGGCGGGATATAGTAAGCTAGGCAAAACTAAGGGTTTTCGGCCTTAGTTAGCGGCTGCTTTCTACTTTTGGCGCATGCATTTGTCGCATTCGCTTCGTGTTTACAAATTCGGTGGAGCCTCCGTGAAGGATGCCGCCGCCATCCGCAACCTCAAAGCCATTGTGCAGCGCCAGCCCACAATCCAGCCCTTACTGGTGGTGGTTTCGGCTATGGGCAAGACTACCAACGCGCTGGAACACATATATCACCTAGCGCATACCGGTCAGGACTATACCCTGCCCTTCGAGGAGCTACGGCAATTTCACCTAGGCGTGGCCGAGGGCCTACTGCCCGAGGCATCGCGCGACGAGCAAGGGCGCTTGGTATGCGGCGAGGGCAGTGGCTCGTTGCACTGCTTGTTGCAGGAGCTCGGCGATAAGCTGGCTACCCTAACCAAAGGTGAATACGACCGGCAATACGACCAAGTAGTAAGCTACGGCGAGCTATTAGCTACGTGCATTGTGGCCGCTGCCGTGGGTGCTAAGTGGCTTGATGTGCGGCCGCTCATCCGAACTGACCACTCGTGGCGCGAAGCCCGCGTGGACTGGCCCACCACCGAACGCAACGTGCGCGAGCAGGTACAGCCGTTGCTGCAACAAGGCGTGGTGCTTACGCAAGGTTTTCTGGGTGGCACGGCTAGTGGGCAAACTACTACCCTAGGGCGCGAAGGCTCCGATTACACGGCCGCCATACTTGCCTATTGCCTAGGTGCCGAGTCGGTAACGATTTGGAAAGACGTAGCCGGCTTGCTCAACGCCGACCCCAAGATCTTCCCGAACACGGTGCGCTATCCTGAAATCAGCTACCAGGAAACCATTGAAATGGCGTACTACGGGGCTTCGGTAATTCACCCCAAAACCATAAAACCACTGGCGGTACGGCGCATCCCACTGTACGTTAAGTCGTTTGTCGACCCCGAGGCGGAAGGCACCAAAATCCACGATTGCAAGCACGGCACGCTGGCCCCGGCACTTATTCTGAAAACCAACCAGTGCCTGATTTCCTTCGAGTCGAAGGACCTCACGTTTATATCGGAAGAAAACCTGGAGGTGATTTTTGGGGCACTGGCGCAAGTGCGGCTCAAAATCAATCTGATGCAAAACTCGGCCATTTCGTTTTCGGTGTGTACCGACTGGCACGAGTACCGCTTGCGCAAACTGCTGGAGCACCTGCGCGAACATTTCACCATTTACTACAACACCGGGCTGGAGCTCTACACCATTAAAAACTACACGTCTGAAGCCATCAGCCGACTGACCGATGGCCGCCAATTGCTGCTGGAGCAGCGCACGCGCCAAACGTTCCAGTTTGTTTCGCGGGCTGTGGGCCAGCCGGCCTAGGTCGATGGAGTAAAGCCAGAAGCCGATTAGCAAGGAAGTTAGCTCCAGAAATCTTTGCTCGGAATTCAAATACCTCAAAGCTTGGTAGGCATTGAGGGTGAGCTAATGCCACTACGTGCAGCCGATGCACCTGAGTGCTTTGAGAGGTTTTGTGCCATGTGTTGGGGGGATAAGCAAACCTTTTTGCTTGGCATACGCTTATAGGACTACTTTTGCATCGGAGAATGATTCCTATCTGTGAGCCCGACTGAGCTAATGCCTGCCCCCAACCGCGACCAACTGCACCAGCGCCTTACCGACGCTGGGTTGCGTGCTACGCAGCAGCGCATTGCCATTTTGGAAGCGCTGCTGGTGCTGCCCGGCCACCCCACGGCCGAGCAGGTGTTCCGCAGCGTGCGGCCGGCCAACCCTACGGTTTCGTTGGGCACGGTGTACAAAGCCCTCGACTCATTTGTGGCAGCCGGCTTGCTCAAGCGCGTGGCGGATGCCGACGGCACCCGCCGCCGCTACGATACGGATTGCTCCAACCACCACCACCTGTTTTGCCAGGAAACGCAGGAAATTATCGATTACTGCGACCCCAAGCTGGATCAGTTGCTGCAGGAGTTCTTCGCCTCGCGGGGCTTCGACAACTTCCAGCCCCACTCCTTTTCCCTTCACATCAGCGGCAACAAGCTTGATACCCGCAAGGATGTGAAGCCCCGCTAGCCGGCATACCGGCATCAGCGGCCCCCTCCCGACACACCCACTTACCACTTACACACAAATCCATTTCAAATGGCAGTTCTCGTAGGCAAGCGTGCCCCTTCGTTCAAGGCAATGGCAGTCGTAAACGGTGAAGACTTCGAAGAGGACTTCAGCCTCGACCGCTACCTGGGCAAGAAGCACGTGATTTTTTACTTCTACCCCGCTGACTTCACATTCGTTTGCCCCACCGAAATCATCGCGTTTCAGGAGAAATTGGCCGAGTTTGAGGCCAAAGGCGTAGCCGTTGTTGGCTGCTCTACCGACTCGCACTTCTCGCACTTTGCTTGGCTGCAAACCCCGCGCGAAAACGGCGGTATTGCTGGCGTAACCTACCCGCTGGTAGCCGATGCTACCAAAACCATTGCGGCCAACTACGACGTACTGGGCGGCCACTACGACTACAACGACGCCGGCGAAATGACCTTCGTTGGCTCGCCGGTAGCCTACCGCGGCCTGTTCCTGATCGACCGCGACGGCATCGTGCGTCACCAGCTGGTGAACGACGGTCCGCTGGGCCGCTCGATCGACGAAGCCATGCGCCTTGTTGACGCGCTGCAGTACTTCGAGAAAAACGGCGAAGTATGCCCCGCCAACTGGGAAGAAGGCAAAGACGCTATGTCGGCCACCCGCGAAGGCGTAGCTAACTACTTGGCTAAGCAAGAGGCTTCGCGCTAATCGCGCCTAGGCTCCGCAAGTTTGTCAACAGCCCCGGCCTCGTGCCGGGGCTGTTTTCTTTTGTTCTAGGTGTTGGTGGACTGCTACCCTAGGTGCCACCTGACTAACTTTGCAGCTCGAGCCGACAGCCGAATCCTTGGTAGTAGCGGTTCCAGCTAATCTGTATTGCGCTTCTGCCCTTCTCGTTTTGGTTTTCCTGTATTCGCTTGCCATCCGCCTCTACGGCCTGCTGCTGCACTTGGTAGCTCCTTTTATCCCGAAGGCTAAGCAGTGGGTTGAGGGGCGCCGCAACTGGCAGGCCCACGTAGCAACCGAGCTTGGCAACGACATTACTCCGCGGCTGTGGGTGCATTGCGCTTCCCTGGGTGAGTTTGAGCAAGGCCGCCCACTCATGGAGGCAATGCGCTTGCAGTATCCGCACCATAAAATCGTCCTGACGTTCTTCTCGCCCTCGGGCTACGAGGTGCGCAAACAGTGGCCGGGTGCCGATTACATTTACTACCTGCCGCTTGATACCGCCACCAACGCCCGCGCGTTTGTGGCAGCTGTACGCCCGCAACTGGCCGTGTTTGTGAAGTACGAGTTCTGGTACCACCACCTAGCCGAGCTGAGGCGCCAAG
This sequence comes from Solirubrum puertoriconensis, assembly GCF_001483135.1. Lineage (GTDB taxonomy): Bacteria > Bacteroidota > Bacteroidia > Cytophagales > Hymenobacteraceae > Solirubrum > Solirubrum puertoriconensis. The sequence continues at coordinate 517,326 of NZ_LNAL01000007.1, read as the reverse complement.
ATATACCCACGGTGTGCGTGTCGGCTATTTTCCGGCCCGATCAGGTGTTTTTCAAGCCCTGGGGCGGTTTCTTCAAAGGTGTGTTGCGGCAGTTAGCGCACATTTTCACCCAAGATGATGCTTCGGCCGAGCTGCTGCGCGGCATTGGCCTGACGCAGGTGAGCGTTGCCGGCGACACGCGCTTCGATACGGTAGTAGCCACGGCTGCCGCTCCTGCGCGTGCGTTGCCCGTGGTAGCCGCCTTTGTGGCCGATGGCGCCCCCGTGCTGGTAGCCGGCAGCGTGTGGCCGCCCGATGTGGAAGCACTGGCCCCGGCATTGCGAGGCTGGTCGGCCAACTTGCGCACGATTGTGGCGCCTCACGAGATAAACGAGGCGCATTTGCAGCAAGTTGAGGCCGTGTTGCCGGGCCAGGTAGTGCGGTACTCGCAAGCCACACCGGCTGCTGTGGCCCAGGCTCGCGTGTTGCTGATCGATAACATAGGCCTGCTGCGCGAGCTGTACCGCGTTGGCTCGGTGGCCTATATTGGCGGCGCCTTCGGCAAGGGCTTGCACAACACCTTGGAGGCCGCGGCATTTGGGCTGCCGCTGTTATTCGGCCCTAGGTACCAGAAGTTCAAAGAAGCCCGCGACTTAGTAGCCTTAGGCGCGGCGGCTACCCTCACCACAGCCGAGGAAACCGAGCAACAACTCGCCCTCCTGCTCAACAATGCCGCGCTTCGCGCCGAACTCGGGCAACGGGCCCGCGCGTATGTACACGAGTCGGCCGGTGCGACGGGCCGCATTATGCTGGCTTTGCAGAAACTGCTGGCGCGCTAAGTTTCAGTCGACCCATTCTTTCCTTTCGCTCACTCCCAACAGCTCAATTCTTAACCAGCCTTACATGACCGGAACCGTCGTCAAATCCACGGGCTCGTGGTATGTGGTACGCGACCACGCCACCCTGCACCTGCACCGCTGCCGTTTGCGCGGGCGTTTCAAGCACAAAGGCTTGAAGGTGAGTAACCCCCTGGCCGTTGGCGACGTGGTGGAGTTTGAAACGGACGAAACCGGCGACGCCGGCACGGGCGTTATCGACCACATCGAGCCGCGGCGCAACTACATCATCCGGCGCTCGGTGCACAAATCGGAGCACTCGCACATCGTGGCAGCCAACCTCGATCAGGCCATGCTGGTGGTTACGCTGGCGTCGCCGGCCACCTCGTTTGGGTTTATTGATCGGTTTTTGGTAACGGCCGAAGCTTATAGCATTCCGGCTACGCTGGTGTTCAACAAGGTCGATATCTACGACGAAGAACTGCTCGACTACCTAGGGCAAGTGCAGAAAATGTACGAGCGTACCGGCTACCCCACCCTGCGCAGCTCGGCGCATACCGGCGAAGGCGTGGCCGCTATTGATGCGCTACTCGATGGCAAAACCACGCTGCTATCGGGCCACTCGGGCGTGGGGAAAAGCACGCTCATCAACGCCCTGGTGCCCGACCTCGATTTGAAAACGGCCGAAATCAGCGAGTACTCTGACAAAGGCAAGCACACCACCACCTTTGCCGAAATGCTGGAAGTGCGCCCCGGCACGTACTTGATTGACACACCGGGCATCAAAGAACTGGGCCTTGTGGATATGAAGCAGGGCGAGCTCGCGCATTATTTCCCTGAAATGCGCGAGCGACTAAACCAGTGCCGCTACCACAACTGCCGCCACCTCGAGGAGCCAGGCTGCGCCGTACGCGAGGCCGTGGAGAAAGGCAAAATAGCCTTGCCGCGCTACGACAGCTACCTGAGCATGATGGCCGACGAGGACAATCGCCACTAAACCTAGCTCCGGCCACAACTAATGTGCTCCTAGGTGCGAATACGGAGGCAGCAGCTCCTACTCTGGCTTCACTTCGCGCACCTATGAAGGAACACATTGCTTTCATTGGCCTTGGTCACATGGGCCAGGCCATGGCTACCAACCTGTTGCTGGCCGGCCATCGCCTTACGGTTTACAACCGCACCGGGGGGCGCACTACCGCCCTCGAAGAACGCGGCGCCCGCGTGGCCGATTCGCCTGCCGATGCGGTGCGCGAAGCACAGGTGGTGTTTACGATGGTGACCGACGATGAGGCCTTGGTTGAACTCACCACTGGCCCTGATGGCATTTTGGAAACCCTAGGTGCCGGAGCCGTGCACGCCTCGTGCAGCACCGTGGCACCGGGTACTAATGCTAAGCTTGCCCAGGCCCACGCAGAAAAAGGCTCTCACCTGGTGGCCTCGCCGGTATTTGGCAAACCCATTGTGGCGGCCACCGGGCAATTGTGGGTGTGCCTGTCGGGCCCGGCGGAAGCCAAAGCCCGCCTTGCCCCCCTGCTGCTGCCGCTAAGCCAAGGCACTTTCGACCTAGGCGATGATGTGGGCGCGGCCAACGTGGTAAAGCTCTGCGGCAATTTCATGCTTGGCGCAGCCATTGAAGCTATGGCTGAAGCATTTACGCTGGCCGAAAAGTGTGGGGTGAGCCGCGAGCAAGTCTACGAAATCATGACCACGTCGCTGTTCGATAGCCCGGCCTACCGCAGCTACGGCCGCATGATTGCCGACGAAGACTACAAACCGGCCGGTGCCGCGCCATTTCTGCTCCAGAAGGATTTGCGCCTAACGCTGGCCGAAGCACGCGAGCATAAAGTGCCCATGCCCGTGGCCAACATCGTGCTCGACCACCTAACGGCTACGGTAGCCCGCCACACCTCCGCCGACGAAGACTGGACTTCCTTTGCCCGCCGCATTTCCGAAGGCGCCGGGTTCAGCCGCTGAGCCCCAGTTACAGCTACGCCACGCGGCCCGGCAACTGCACAGAGTTGCCGGGCCGCGTGGCGTAGCTGTAACTGCCGGGTTATTCTTGGGGCGGCAGCAATACTTTGTCGATTACGTGCATAATGCCGTTGCTCGACACCACATCGGATGTGGTAACGTTGGCTCCGTTGACGGTGATTTTGCCCCCCTGCACGCCGATTTTAACCTTTTGCCCATTCATGGTGGTTAGCTCCTGCCCATCGCGTAAGTCCATGGCCAGCAAGCGGCTTTGTATAATGTGGTAGTTCACCACGCCGGTTAGGTTTTCCTTGCTTTCGGGCTTTAGCAAGCCAGCCATAGCTCCGTAGGGCAGTTTGTCGAAGGCCGCATTCGTAGGAGCGAAAATCGTGTAAGGCCCGTCGCCGCCTAGGTTTTCGGCTATGCCCGTTTGCTTGGCAGCTTGCGCCAATTGGCTGAACTCGGGGCTCGCGGCTGCGTTTTGGGCCAGGGTTTTGTTGGGCGTGAGCGAAACGTTGCCCACCATTACGCCGGTGGTTTTGCCCATGCGCGCCGAGTCGGTGCTGGCATCGGGGTCGTAGCTAGTGGTATCGGCGGCAGCGGCTTCTTCGGCGCCGGCCGCGCCAGTGGTTTCGGTAGGGCCCGAGTTGCAGGCCGCCAGCAGCGCCAGCAGGCCGGCCAAGGGTAGTAGGCGGTGGTACATGCGGAATCGTGGGGTTTAAGTATGGGCAAAAGTACGTGCTGACCAAGGACGGGGGTTACTCCCACCTAGGCTGAATCATTGAAGGTCACTAGTTGTTGGAGGAAGGCGCAAGCAAGGTCTTCGGCCGAAAACTTACCTTTGCGCCCCTACAAGTAGCCTTCGGGCTAAGTTAATCGTAAACGCACCCCATGAAAACAGCCGAAATCCACACCAACAAAGGCGTGATGAAGGTCGAGTTCTTCGAGCAAGACGCCCCTAACACGGTTAAGAACTTCACCGACCTTGCCAAGCAGGGCTTCTACGATGGCCTCAAGTTTCACCGCGTAATCCCGAATTTTGTTATTCAGGGCGGCTGCCCCAACACCCGCGAAGGCGCTAAAGGCGCTCCGGGCACCGGTGGCCCCGGCTACAAAATTGCCTGCGAAACCTCGGGCGGCAACCAGCGTCACGACCGCGGCATTCTGTCGATGGCCCATGCTGGCCGCAACACCGGCGGTTCGCAGTTCTTCATCTGCCACTCGCGCGACAACACTGCCCACCTCGACCGCCAGCACACCGTGTTCGGCAAAGTGGTAGATGGCCTAGATGTAATCGACCAGATCAAAGCCAACGACAGCATTGATAAAATTGTGGTAAACGAAGAATAGTCTTTGCTGCACCTGGTTTCCTAAAAACGAGCGGGGCCGGCTGCGTATGCAGCCGGCCCCGTGTTGCAATAGTGCGTTCAGAAAACGGGGAAAACTATTTCTTGTTGAAGAACCACGTGCCTTTGCCGGCTCGGTAGGCTTTGTAGTAAGGCCGGTGCGTGTAGCGCTGGCCTTTCATTTTGGCGCGCGTGAAAGGCGTATTGCCTTTGACCTCGGCCGTGGCAACACTGCCCAACAGCAGGGCTACTACAAAGAAAAACGAAGCGAGGCGGGCGGCAACTGCGGTGTTCATAACAAGTTCGGAATTAGGGCGGTGTGTATTGAAGCGGTTGTTCCGGAGCGGGTTCGTCGTCGAGAACAGCACAAAGGAATAGCGCTCGAGTCGGCCAGCAGTAGGCTTTTAGGCCAACAGAATATTCAGCTATGCCAATACAAGGTTTTACTCTGCGATACTGCTGATTGCTCTACTTGCTTAAACAGCAAAAGCCCGAAACACTAGGTTACGGGCTTTTGCTATTCCCAGGTCAGGGGCTGCTAAGCTGCTTAACGGCGGCGGCGCTTGCGCGAGCCGAAGTCTTCCTCGTCTTCATCGTCGTCGTCGGCTCCGAAGCTGGGCATCGTGAACATCGACGAGAACAGATCTTTAAACTGGGTGCCGGCCGTGAGGCGGTTGCGCGAGATAAGGCTCATCTCGGCCATGCCGTGCAAGGCAAACTCCATCCAGAAGTACTGGTCGTTTTTGAGCAGCTCGGCCGGTACACTTTGCTGCACCAGGTCGCGCAGGCCGGGCACGGCTTCAAGGGCCGTGCGGTAATCGGCTTCGGATGCATCGTTCAGTACATCGATCGTGTGCGAGCCAAACCAATCCTGCACGGGCTTGTATGTGTTGGGCTTGTCTTTCTGCTTCTTCACCTTTTCGGGGTCGGGGAAGTACTGCAGAAACTGGGTGCGCAGGGCTTTGCCCATGAGCTTTTCAGCCACAATGCCGGCTCCCTCTTGCTCGCCCTCGTACACCAACTCTACCTTACCAGTAATGGCCGGCACGGCGGCCAGAAAATCGGCCACCCGAATGCGCGTGGCATCTTCGCCGTTGATGAGGGCGCGGCGCTCGGCGGCAGCCACCACTTGCTCGTAGGCCGAAATGGTAAGGCGCGCCGATACGCCCGATTTAGCATCGACGTACTCCGAGCCGCGGGCCTCAATGGCCACCTGCTCCACCAAATCAAGCACTACCTCGTTGCCGGTGACGCGCTCCTGCTGCTCGGGCCGAAGGCGGGCCTCCTGGCGGGTAATGCGCTTGCCGATGTCGATGGTTTTGGGGTAGTGCGTGATGATCTGCGCGTCGATACGGTCCTTGAGGGGCGTTACGATGGAGCCGCGATTGGTATAGTCTTCGGGGTTGGCCGTGAATACAAACTGCAGATCGAGCGGGAGGCGCACCTTAAAGCCGCGGATCTGGATGTCGCCTTCTTGCAGAATGTTGAACAGCGCCACCTGAATACGGGCCTGCAAGTCGGGCAATTCGTTGATCACGAAAATGCCGCGGTGTGCCCTCGGTATCAGGCCGAAATGGATTACGCGCTCATCCGAGTAGGGCAACTTCAGAGTAGCCGCTTTAATGGGGTCGGCGTCGCCGATGAGGTCGGCCACGGATACATCCGGCGTGGCCAACTTTTCGGTGTAGCGCTCGGCGCGGTGCACCCAGGCAATGGGCGTGTCGTCGCCGCGCTCGGCTACCAGGTCGCGGGCGTAGCGCGAGAGAGGCTGTAGCGGGTCGTCGTTCAGCTCCGAGCCCTCCACCACCGGAATGTACTCATCGAGCAACTCCACCAATTGGCGGGCAATGCGGGTTTTGGCCTGGCCGCGCAAGCCCAGCAGGTTGATGTGGTGCAGGCTCAGGATAGCGCGCTGCAGGTCGGGAATAACGGTTTCTTCGTAGCCGTGGATGCCTGGGAAGGCGTTTTCGCGCCGGCGGAGTTTCTGAATAAGGTTATCGCGCAGTTCCTCGCGCACGGAGCGCGACTGATAACCCGCGGCTTTGAGTTGGCCGAGGGTGCTGATTTGTTTGTGATTCATCAGGTAGTGCGGAATGGGTGGGCACATGCCCCCTGGCTCTAAACCACGAGGTAGGCACCTAGGTTCGAAGGCGATGCGCAGTTTACGTAAACAGCTGCTGCCCGGCCACCTTGCGGCAGAGCTACTCACATCAATGGGTGAGGCGTGTGTTATAGGCGACGGTTGCCTCCCGGAGCTACACCACCTGACAACCACTCGGGGCACAACATCCGTTTCATCAGGAGCCAGTACTCCTGCCCGTTTAGCGGCCAGCCCACCTAGGGCTTGTTCAGGTGAACATCTGACTCGGCTATGGCTTCAACAGGCTAGCATTCACATGTATATGCTACTGACTTCGGCTGCCTGAAAACCTAGCTTTGGAACACCGCTCCGAGTTCTGTTCCACGCCTTTCTGCAGCCATGAAAAAAGTCCTTCGAATTGTTGGGTTGGTGGTGGCCGGCCTGCTCTTTCTGGTCGCCTGCGCGGCCATGTACGTGCAGGTGCGCGGCATACCCACCTACAAAGCACCTAGGGTAGCTAAGCAAAGCATTGCCTACACCCCCGAGCGCGTGGCGCACGGCCTGCGCATTGCCACCAACATCTGCGCCGAGTGCCACCTCGATAAGAAAACCAACTCATTAGCTGGCAAGCCGCTGCAAGAGGTACCTGAGCAGTTTGGTCATTTCTTCTCGGCCAACATCACGCAGGATAAGCAGCTAGGCATTGGCAACTGGACCGACGAACAACTGGTGGGCTTGCTGCGCACCAACCTAGGGCCCGATGGCCGCCTGCGCATCATCATGCCCAATTTCCGGCAGCTCTCCGACGAAGACCTCTACAGCCTTGTGGCCTTTCTGCGCTCTAACCACGAGTGGGTGCAGCCCCAAGCTATAGCCTCGGCGGCGCAGGAGCCCTCGTTTATGGGCAAAGTCATTCTGAACACGATGATGAAGCCCCAACCTATGCCTACGGGGCCCATTGCTACGCCTGCAGCCAACAAACCCGTGGAGCTTGGCCGCTACCTCGTAACGGCCCGCTACAAATGCTATGACTGCCACTGCAAAGACGGCACCGACCTCGACCCCGACAACCCCGAAAAGTCGGAGGGCTACATGGCTGGTGGCACCCACATGGTGATGCCCGATGGCCGGGACATTGTGAGCCGAAACCTTACGCCCGAGCCCGAAACCGGCATCGGCGACTGGACGCCCGACCAGTTCGTTAAGGCCATGAAGTATGGTCAATCGCCGCACGGCCCGCTCCGCTCGCCCATGCCCAAGTACTCGGTGGTAACCGACGACGAAGCCCGCGCCATCTATGCCTACCTGCGTTCGTTGCGCCCGGTGCGCAATGCTACCCCCGAGGATGGTGTATCGGCGGCGGTTGCTAGCAACTGAGGCCTAGCCCATTGCCCAAAGCCGAGTATTAACAACTGAATATTAACACCTTATCGTCTATCACATGATTATGCTAGTGCCTTAGGTGCAAGACAAAATTACTTTTGTCACACTCTCTCAACCACTCTCCTATCATGAAAAAAGTCCTGAAGTACATCGGCCTGGCCCTGGCTGCGGTATTCTTCGTGGCTGTATGCGCCGCTGCGTTTGTGCAGGTGCGCGGCATTCCGAAGTATGAGGTGCCGAAAGTACAGGCACAAACCGTAGCCATAACGCCTACACGGGTGGCACAAGGCCATAAAATCGTGAATGCCCTGTGCGCCGACTGCCACATGGACCGCAAAACGGGTGCCCTCTCTGGCAAGTTACTCACCGAAGTGCCGCCCGAATTTGGCAAGCTGTATTCAGCCAACATCACCCAAGACAAAACTCACGGCATCGGAGCCTGGAGCGACGCCGAGCTGATTGCGCTGCTGCGCACCGGCATCGGCCGCGATGGGCGCTTCCGCATCGTCATGCCCAACTTCGTGCACATGTCCGACGAGGATGTGGCCAGCGTGGTGGCCTACCTGCGCTCCAACGATGCGCAAGTAAAGGCCAATCCCACTCCCTCGCACGAACAGGAACCGTCGTTCCTGGCCAAAGCCTTGGTGAACACCGTGATGAAGCCCACGCCCGTGCCCACCTCAGCCGTGGTAACGCCGCCGGCCTCCGATGCTGTGGCTTACGGGCGCTACTTGGTGGTGGGCCGCTACAAGTGCTACGACTGCCACTCCAAAGACCACAAGTCGAACAATGCCCTCGAGCCCGAAAAGTCGGAGGGCTACCTAGGCGGCGGCACCGCGTTCATTACCCCCGACGGGGAGCAGATTCCCAGCCGCAACATCACCATGGACCCCGAAACAGGCATCGGCGACTGGACGGAGGCGCAGTTTGTGCAATCGGTGCGCTACGGCCAAGGGCCTAATGGCACGCTTAAGCTGCCCATGCCCAAATTTACCCTCATGGATGAGGCTGAGGCCAAGGCGATTTACGCCTATTTGCGCACCGTGCCCGTAATAAAGAACGCCACCCCCGAAGATGGCGGCGGTACTGCCGTGGCTACGCGTTAGGGAAAACACCTGCCCGGCACAAAAAACGGCCGCCCATGTTGGGCGGCCGTTTTGGTTTGTGGCCCTAGGTGCCTCTTGGGTGGCTAAGCGCAGGAGCACGACCTTGGTGTGCTAGGCTTACAAGCTCTTGCGACGGTTGCGCTTGTAGTCTTCGAAGATCAAACCACCTAGGCCCTTCAGCGAGCTGTAGTATGCTTTGCCCTGGTTGGTCTCGGTGAACTCGCGCACGAACTGCTGCAGGTACGGGTCGGAGGCAATCATGAAGGTGGTAATCGGGATTTTGAGACGCCGGGCCGCTGCGGCCAGGTTCAGCGTCTTGTTCACCACTTTGCGGTCGAGGCCGAAGGAGTTTTTGTAGTAGCCGCCGGGCTCCTTCAGGCAGGTGGGCTTGCCGTCGGTAATCATGAAGATTTGCTTGTTGGCGGTTTTGCGCTTGCGCAACAAATCCATGGCCAGCTCCAGGCCCGCTACGGTATTGGTGTGGTAGGGTCCAACTTGCAGGTAGGGCAAGTCTTTCACCTCAATTTGCCAGGCATCGTTGCCAAACACGATGATGTCGAGGAAGTCTTTGGGGTACTTCTGCTTCACCAGTTCGGCCAGGGCCATGGCTACCTTTTTGGCCGGGGTAATGCGGTCTTCGCCGTACAAAATCATCGAGTGCGAGATGTCAATCATCAGCACCGTCGAGGTCTGGGTTTTGTGCTCGGTGTCGCGTACCTCCAGGTCGCCTTCTGTGAGCAGGTAATTGCCATCGAGGCCGTGGTTGAGCTGGGCATTGCGCAAGCTCTCAGTCATTTCGATTTGCTCGATGGTGTCGCCGAACTGGTAGTCGCGCAAATCGGTGGTCAGCTCGTCGCCCTGGCCGGCGTGCGGGGTACGGTGGTTGCCCTGCGTGCCCCGCTTCAGCTTGCCAAAGATTTCTTCGAGCGCCGATTTGCGGATGAGTTGCTCCGATTTGGCCGTGATGCGCAGCTCGCCGAGTTGCTGCTCGTTTTCATCGATGTAGCCTTTCTTTTTCAGGTCTTCGATGAAGTCGCCCATACCGTACTCGTCGTCGGTAAGGCCGTATTGCTTGTCGAGCTCGTTAAGCCAGGAAAGGGCCTCCGCCACGTCGCCCGACGTGATGGTGACCAACTGCATAAACAACTTAAATAGCGTGTCGAAGCCTTTCTCGGTGGATTCTTCGGGCACGTAATCGCGGAAACGGAAGCCAACTGCCATAATTCAGAGGAATGTACCAGAAAACAACGGGCGTAGCGGCAATGTTCGTTTTAGCGTGAGCTAGCCCACATAGCAAACGCATAACAAGCCGTTGGCAGCTCGTTTTCTTTTGCTGCGAGTTACTTGTCACCTCATTACTTCTTACCCATGAAAGCCATTTGGAACAACGCCGTGTTGGCCGAAAGCAATGATACTGTTGTGGTTGAAAACAACCATTACTTTCCGCCGGAGTCGCTGAAGCAGGAATTTTTCGAAAGCAGCATTGCCCAAACTACTTGCCCCTGGAAGGGCCGCGCCAGCTATTACTCGGTGCGCGTGAGCGGCGAGCTGAACAAGGACGCCGCCTGGTACTACCCCGATCCTAAACCTGCGGCCGAAAATATTCGTAATCGCGTGGCATTTTGGAAAGGTGTGCAAGTGATTCCGTAGCGGATTTTGTAACCCGCTGGCGGCACTCGCGTTTGCATATATAATTTTCAATATTTGCTTTGCTACTTCTTCTCCACTCCTTTTTTAGCAACCCATGAAATTTTCCGCTACGGCCTGGTGGTTTGGTGCCGCCGCTTTGCTCCTCACGGCCAGTTGCGACTCAGCGCGCAACGCTACCGACGATGCCACGAGCGACGCCGCCGTTTCGACTGCAGTTGAATCCACCACCCCTGCCGATGTGACGTTCAGCCGCGACCTCACGCAGGGTGATTACCGCTTCCAAGTACAGTCGGCTAGCATTGATAACGGGCAGCAGCTCACCATCCGCACCCGCCGCGGCGACGCGCTCGTTACCGACCCCATCCGCATGAACGTGAAGGGCAACGTTACCGATGCCATCATGGGTGACCTGAACGGCAACGGCAACCCCGAGCTCTACGTGATTACCAGCGGCTCGGGTTCGTTTGGTGGCGTAGAGGCCTACGAGTTTGTTGAACGCGCATTCCGCCCCGTGCAAGCTCCTCCCAAACTGAGCAACGACCTGGCTGCTGGTTACAACGGCCAGGATAAGTACGAAATCCGCGGCAACCGTCTGGTGCGCACTTTCCCGGTAGCTGCTACCGGCACGGCCAGCGGCACCACCACTGCGGGCGATGCCGGCACTACGGCCACGGGTAGCACGCGCACCATTGAGTACACCCTGAACAAGGATGGCATGCTGATGCCCGTAAACACCCCTGCCAGCACCGACAACAAGCGCTAGCGCGGGTCACGGTTTTGTCAACAAAAAAGCCCACCTGGCCAGGTGGGCTTTTTGTTGCTGCTGCAATACCCGCCGCTTGTTACGCAACCTCATGGGCTGCAAGGCGTTTGTAAAAAGCAGTTGCGCCGCAGAGGCTTTCGCCCAACCATTTGCCTGCCCTATGACTGCACCTACCCTTAGCCTGCGCCCGGCTGCCCTAGGCCTGCTTGCTGCGGCCTTGCTCAGCAACTGCGACTCGCAGCGCTCAGCCACCGAAACGGCCGACCCCAACCCCACGGCCAGCAGCGCTGTGCCTGCCCCCAACGAGAGCTTTCGGAAGGAGCTAAGCCGCGGCGACTACAATTTTGCTGTGCGCACCCTGGGCACAGGTACGCAACGCCAACTACTGCTGGAAGCCAAGCGCCTAGGTCGGGAGCTGATGGCCAGTACCACCAACATTGAGGGCGTGGTAACCGATGCGGTAGTTACCAACCTCAACAACGACGACTACCCCGAATTGCTGGTGTTTGTGAATGCAGCCGGCAGCGGCTCGTATGGCAGGCTTGTGGGGTATGAGTTTCTTAACCGGGGCCGCCGTAACCTCGCGTTGCCCGCCTTGGATGGCCCCGCCGCCGTGGGGTACCTAGGGCACGACTCGTTCCGGGTGGAGGACCGCAAAATCATTCGGACGTTTCCGGTGTACTTGCCCACCGACCCCAACAGTTCGCCCTCGGGCGGTACGCGCGTAGTGGAGTACGAAATGCCCAAGAAAGAAGGCCTGCTGACCATGGTTACCCACCGCACCCTGCCCTAAGTACTCGGCACCCATTACAAACGCAACGCCCCGGCCTGTTACAGGCCGGGGCGTTGCGTTTGTGCTTAGTAGCTCGCGGAGGGCTACTCAATCCACTTGAACTTGTATTCGAGCTTCGGTACGGGCATGCGGTCGGCTACGCGGCGCAAACGGGCCGGCAGGGCCATAATGTAGTCGCGGGCTTTTTCGGCTTGGCCGTTCAGGCCCGTAACCTGGTCGATTTTCCAGGTGTTGATCAGGCCCTCCAGAATGTCGGTGTAATCTTGGCTGGTGTACACACCTAGGCGTTGGGCGGCATCGGTAAAGTGGCCGAAGGTTTTACCCATTTCCACGCCCAGCTCGCGCATGTAGTGCGCAGGCATTACAATCTTCTTGCGCATCATGTCTTCGAAGGCCAGCATCATTTCCGACGGGTCTACTTCGAAGATCTTCTCTACAAAGGTTTGATACACGCGGGCATGGCGGGATTCATCGCCGGCAATCATACCGCAGAGCTTGGAGAGGGCCCCGTCGCCGGCTTTGCGAGCCAAGGTGCCCACGCGGCGGTGCGAAAGGTTGGTAGCGGCCTCCTGGTACGAAGTGTATACAAAGGCACGGTACGGATCGTGCGCGGTGCCTAGGTCGAAACCATCGGCAATTAGGTACTGGGTGCTGATTTCGAACTCGCGCATGTTTACGCGGCCGCACAGGTAGAGGTAGCGGTTGAGCAGGTCGCCGTGGCGGTTTTCCTCGGCCGTCCAGCCCCGAATCCACTGAGCCCAACCGTTGTTGGGGTCGCGGTTGAGGTTATCGAGCTGATGAAACCAAGCCTCGTAGTTGGGCAGCGCTTCTTCGGTTATGGTGTCGCCGATAAGTACGGCCAACAGGTCGTAGCTCAGCTCCTTGGCCCGCTCGCGCAGGGCCTTCACTTCGTCGAAAAAGTTGTCGAGGCGCGAATCGGGCAGGAAGTCGGAAGGCTGCCAGCTGTCTTCAACTTTCTTGAGGAAAGTACCAATGTTCTCACGCAGGAATACTTCTAAGTGCTGAAGTACTTCTCCGCGCGATGTCATGGAGGCAATCATGTACGATGGGGAAAAGAGGTGATGAGGGTAGTTAGGAGCAGTTGGGGAAAGCTCAAAAGTAGGCAATCGGCAGCAGCTTGTTGCCAAAGCCTCCTACTTGCTTCCTGCATACGTACAAAAGCCGTTTATGGCTGAACCTCTGGTTCGGATACTGTGCGGGCAGTTGGCCACTCGGCTCGCACCCAATTATACAAATACGCTCGCCAGAACGGAGCCACCTCCGCTCCTTGCGGCAGGTACAAAACGGCATCGGGGCGCATGCTTAGCCGCCGCAGCGCCTCGGCTTGGCTGCTGGTGCCGGTGAGGTGCTGGCGCAGGCGGGCCTGCGAGGGGTCGAGCGTATTCCAACCCACCACCAACAGCCACGGGGTACCTGAACTATTTACGTATTGCCTGAAGGGAGAGAGGGATTTAAAAACTTCTTCTAATCCTGCGGCCACCAACACCTTGCCCTGCGCTTGCCGCTGCACGCGTTGGAGCAAGCGGCTATGCTCGGCCTCCTCGGCAGCCAGCACACTACGGCGGTGCAGCACTTTGTAGCCGTACAGGCCGCCCACAATCACCGCCAAGCCCAACAGCATGCGCCGCGGCCCTAGGTAGCGGAGTTGATGCATGTCTTGAGGAGCTTGCAGCACAACGGCCACGTTGGCAACGGTGAGCAAAGTGAGCAACGGGCCCGCCAGCCTGGGTGGCAGTTTGAGCACCACGCCCAAGCCAAGCAACAACAGCCCTGCCCCCAATAGGTACAGCAACCATGGCCAGCGTTTGGCCCGCGGCAAGCACCACCAGCCCCATAGTCCAAGTAGTGCATTGAGCAGCAGCAACTGGAAATAATCACGAGCGAGTTGGCTTGCCACTGCTTTTAGCTTCGTGGCCGCTGTGTAAGGAAAGAACTTGGAATTGGGTTGAAATGCCCGCTCAAACAGTGCCTCGTTCACGAGAGTTGAGTCGCCGAGCACCCATTGCTGCACGGCCCGCACGCCTAGGTCATCGGCAGGGTTGTTGGGTTTTGAGACGTACAGCTGGTAATCGTTGACGTTTGATTTAAGTACATCGAGTTGACGATAGCGCTTGGTTTGCTCGGTGCGGTTAAGTTGCAGGGCAAGCCCGCCAACCAAGGCAATGCATGCTGCCGCGGCAACCGCCCGCCAGCCCCGCTGCCACCCAGCCAGCCAAGCAGCAACCGGCGCCACTACGGCCAAAGCAAGCACTGCCGCGCTCGGCCTTATGGCCCATGCCGCTGCAAACGCCAAACTGGCCAGCAGCAATACCCTGCCTTGGTATTTGCGCCCGGCTTGGCGCTGAGCCGCTGCCAGTACGGCTGCGCCGCCCAGCAGCAACGGCACGCGCACGTAGTTAAACCACATGAAGTGCTCGAGGCCCGCCATCAGCAGAAATAACGCAAGGCAAGCCGTGCGAGCACGGCCGCCTAGGTACGGCCGCAGCAAGGCATCGAGCACTGCCGCCAACAGCACCAAGGCCAGGTAAAGCAGCGCGTACAGCACCAGGCCATACCACGGCACCATGGGCCATTGCTGGTAAAGCGTAGCCAGCAACCAAGCCCACCCGTGGAAATACAGGTGTAAGTTGGTGACGGGCGCAGCTGCCGTGCGCCCCCGTAGCAACAGCGTGATGACGAAGTCGTCGTTGGTTTCGTAGTAGCTGCCCAGGCCCACAGTCACGAGCAACAGCAAGGCCAGGGGCAGCCCCCAAATGCGCAGCCAATTTGCTCGAGCTTCGTGATTCATGCCGCGCAAGGTACAGCCTGCAACTCATCCTTAGCGGCGGCGTGGGCTGCCGATTTCTGCGCAACTTGCCCCGGTGAATGCATTTACCCGCTTGCGCTCCTGGTTACCTACCCTCACGCTGGGGTTTGTGGTACTGTTTACGGTGGCGTATTTCATTTTGAGCCACGAAGGCCTGTACGCCCTCGACGACTACTTCTACTCGCGCTACGCCCACCAGCTGCTGCACGGCAACTTTCACCTAGGGCCTGATCCGCAGGGCTTGCTGCACGACCCGCTGCACGAGCGGTGGCTGATTTTCGGGCCCGTGGCGCTCTGCTACGCGTTGTTTGGCGTGAATATTTGGAGCACAACATTGTGGCCATTGCTGGCTACGCTACTGTGCTCGGTGCTGATTTGGGCTCACTACCGCCACCGCCAGCCATTAGTAGCCTGCGGCGCCATGCTGCTACTGGGACTGCACTACTTTGCGCTCAACCTCACCAACTACCTCTACCCCGATAACATCAACATGCTGGCCTGCTTTGCGGCCGCTTCGGCCCTGTTGGCGGGTAGGCAGATGGGCCGCAACGAACTGCGTTGGGGTGCTGGTTTTGCGCTGCTCAACTTTGCTGCCCTGCTCTGCAAAGAAACCGTGGTGTACTACGCGCCTTTTTACCTAAGCCTGCTAACGCTCGATGTGGTGCGGCGCCAACATGGTGAGTTTTGGCTTGCGGCTTTTGCAATTGGTGCCGTGGTGCTTATTACCTACTTGGGCTTCTATCAGGTGCAAACCAACGACGCGCTTTACCGCGTGCATCTGATAGAAAACACCAACGAATTTTTGAAGGAGGGCAACTACTTGCTAGGCAACCGCGCTGCGCTGCTCTCCCGCCTTACCCTAGGCCCTGTGCAGTTTTTGGTAGGCACGGGGCTGGGCTTGGCGGTGCTGCTGGCTGTGGGCGCGGCCTTTGCTCCTGCCCAAGCCACGGGCCGCGACGACCGGCGCTTCTGGTTAGCGCTTGCTTTCAGCACCCTGGCGTTTTATTGGTTTGGCAGCACTTCCGTGTCGCAGTACAACCCCATTACGCTGCAGCCGCGTATGGCCACGCCGCTGCTACCACCGCTGTGCCTAGCAGCGGGCTACGGCCTCTCGGACTTGCTGCGCACCGGCCGGCGGGCAATGCTCTACGCCCTGTTGCTACTCGCTTGTGCTGCCTACGACCGCGGCAGCGCGGCCATTCTGTACGTTGGTTGGGCAGTGGTGATGGCCGCGTTGTGGGCCGCGCCGCGTCTGCGACGCTTGCAAGCCGGCGGCCCGGCTTACGTGAGCCTGGGTTTGGTGGGCATTGCCTTCGTGCTGGCATTGCGCCCGGCGCATTTCATGCGCAAGCCCAGCGTATCGGGGCACTTTCCACAGAACCGGATCATCCGGCAGCACCTTGCCGGGCAGCAACTAGGAGTAGTATTCATCGACGACTACCTGATCGGCAACTACGATTTTTACTACGGCTACGAGGTACCTCGTGGGTTGCAGTACCGCCGCTACTGGGCTCGCGACTCGGTACAGTTGCGGGCGGCTCCGCAGGCCTGGCTGCTGCTCAACCGCGCTACCCTCAGCAACCCCGAGCTCACGCGCAAGCTGCTTCGCTACTCTGCCGATAGTGTGCTGAGTTGGTACCCAAAACGACAGCTAATTGCGCAGGATGGCCCAGTGGAGCTGTACCAAATTCAGCAGCAATAATTAGCTAAAGCAATTAGACGACAACTGAAATAACAAGCTAATAACCAAAGGACATATCCTAACCATGGACAACTATTGCTTGAGCATATAACTCAGTACCCCTACAGCATAATCGAGGGGTGTAGCTTGGTTGGTTTGCCTGAGGAGCCGAAATAAATGGCGGGCTTCGTGGCCGTTGCGGAAGCGCACGGCTTGGCGAAGTTCCCACCGCAAGCGGGTAGCTAAGGCGGCCAACTCAGGCGGGGTGCGGCACATGGTTAGTGCCTTTTCGCACACCCGAATGGTAGACGCTACGTAAGGGTCGCCGGGGCGGTAAGCTTTGCGCGACATCGACTGCGGGTGCAGGCGTTTTTGGGTTAGTACTTCATCCTGAAAACCGAAGTGCCAGTTGCGTGAGGCGCGCACCCACAGGTCGAAGTCTTCGTAAGCCAGCGACTCGTCGTAACCCCCCAGCTCGTCGAGCATGGTGCGCCGAAACATCATGGTAGGCGTGCTGATGAAGTAGCGCCGTAGCACCTCCGCAAAAACGTCGCCGGAGGCAGGTAGCGGGTGCACGGGGCGCCCGGCCTCGTCGCGGCGGAAATGGTACCGCACGTGCTGGCCTTGTTCGTCAATCAGCTCACAGTCGTGGTAGGCCACCCCGCACCTAGGGCCTTGCGCCTGCATAAAGGCAACCTGCCGCGCCACTCGTTCGGGCAGCAGTACGTCATCAGTCGCAAAATCGATGACGAAAGCGCCTTGGCTTTGGCGAAGTGCTTGGTTGAAAGCCTGGCAGTTGCCCACATTGCTGGGCAGCAGCAGCAAGTGCCACTGCGGATATTGCGTGGCGTACTGGCGTAAGATTTTCTGGCTGCCATCGGAGCTAGCGTCATCCACGAGCCACACCTCGAGGTATGGATACGTTTGGGCAGCTATTGAATTAAGGGCAGCGGCCAGGAAACGCGCGTGGTTATGGCATAAGGCCACAATGGTAACCAGCGGTTCGGCCACAGCGTGAGCGGTTGGGGTATCGGGCACAAGCATTTAGCGGCGAAAATACCTTCTGAAGTATATCAGGCAGAACAGCAGCACCACCCCAAACCGTAACGCATGGGCCAAGGGGGCGCCGTATAGCTCCCATTGCGGCAGCAGCAGCACTAGTGCTCCGGCATATACCGCTGCCGAGGCGCACTGCACCAGCACATACCTAATGGCCTGGGCCTGCGCCAGCAGCAGGTAAAGCAGCGTCCAGGCCAGCAGTTTGGCCCAGTCGCCGAGCAGCTGCGGGGCCAGTAGCTCGCGGGCGGCAGCAAACCGGGCATCGAATAACAAGGGTAGCAGCCAATCGCGCAACAACCACAGCAGCCCAAAGCCCAGCGCCAACACAAGCGCCAGCAACGCAAATACGCTCCGTACAAATGCGCGCTGCTCGGCAGGCTGCCCGGCCAAAGCCGCAACCCTAGGGTAAAATACCGCCCCCATCACGGCCGAAAACACCATGGTGTAGTTGTCGGAGAGTTTGGCTACGGCTTGCCACAACCCTGTTTGTGCGAGGCTAAAACGGGCAATAAGCAAGTCGCGCACGGCAAAGTCGAGGGCTTTGCTGCATAGCAACACGCTCAGCGCCATTAGTAAGTACTTGCCTAGCTCTTGCACCGCTACCCGGCTGATGCGCAACCTAGGGTGCCGGGGCAGCAGTTGGTAACGAAAGCAGAGCCAAGCTGTTGGTACCACCGTAAGGCCCTGCGCCAGCAAATACGCCAGCAGCACCCATACTACGGGCCATTTCGCCCACAAAGCCAGGGCCACTGCACTTGGTCCCAGTACGCTGAGCGTTACCGTAAGCCAAATGTAAGCTTTTAGGCGATGGGCGGCCAGCAACACCGCCGCCAAGTAAGCATGCGCAGTAAGCAGCGTAATGCCAACTACCAAGCCAGCAACCCACGGCCACGTAGGCTCAAAAGCTTGTAGCAGGGCCCCCCGCAGCAGCGGCAACGCCACAAAACCGATCAGTAGCACCAGTAGGTTAAGCCCCACTCCGGCACCAAACCAAGCCCGCCAGGCACCGGTACCAGCACGTTTCGGCGCTAGGTACTTCACAATGCCTACGTGCACACCGTCGTTGGGTAAGGTGGTGAGCAGGGCCATTAGGTTTTGGAAGTGCGCCAGCAACGCTAGCCCGCCCGGCCCGCCGTACACGGCCAGCAGCTTATTGAGCACCAACGCCCCGCCGGCTCGCGCCACCACCGAAATGCCCGAGCCAATGGAACCCCGCACAAACCGGGCTATGCCGCTGGGTGGCACGGGCAGGCTGGTGGCGGTAGTTTCGTCTTCGGCGGCGGGTAAGCTCATGCAGTAGCAGTACGGAGGCGCAAAGTACTACCCTAGGCGGGTACACTGCACCACTGCCCGCAGGCAAGCCGCTAAGCCCTCGTTACAGTGGGCGCTCCAGCGTAAGTTTCAGGCTGAACACGCCACCTAGGTGGCGCTTAAACCGCAGCAACGATTCGTTGTGGCCTGTGGGCAGTGTGGAGGTGCCCAAATCCAGCAAGCGCAAGCCGCTGGCCTGGGCAAACGCGTGCAAACCGGCATTTAGCAGCACCACGGGGCTGAACGAGTTGTATTGCAGCGGGCTAGCCGGAAAAAAGTTGTAGAGCACGCCCCGGCCCGCCAGCACGGCCACGGTTAGGGCTACCCACTCGCCCGCGGCATCGCGCACCGAAAACAGCAGGTACTCGCGCGGAAACCGCCGGAACAAGTCCATCAGCTGCTCCTGCGTAAGCGAAAGGGTTTGTCCCTTTTCTTCACGGCAGCGCCTCAGAAACTCGTAAGCCAGCGGCAACAGCAAGGGCGGCTCCTGCTCTACCCGAAAGCCGTGGCGCAGGCACTTGTGTAGCCGCCGCCGCTCCGAGGGGTGCAGGCGCGCATCATAGGCATGCTCCAATGGCAAGTAGCTGTCGATTTCGGCCAAGCTGATGGTGTGCCCGGTACGTTGCAAGGCCGCTACCAGCGGCCCCATGGTGCGGGGCTCGTAGGCAAAAGGAGCCAAGCGCTGCACCAGCCGCTGGGCGCCCCGCGCGGCCAACCCTAGGTGCACTTGCGTAAGCCACTCATCGAGCACGCCGGCGGGCACATCGGGGCGCAACAGCTGCGGGCCTCCAAACGGTGCTTGCCACGGGCTGCGCGCTTCGGCATTGGGGGCGATGAGCACCGGCCACCAGCCAACAGTTTGCCCTAGGTGCAAATCTTCGAGCAGCACCAGTAGGCGTTGGCCAGGCACATTGGCGTGGGCCAGTTGGTCGGGCTGCAGGTACAAGTACAGCTCCTCGGCCAGCGGGTAGGCAGGCGTAAACTCGTGCTGCCAGCGGAGTTGGTAGCGCCCGTGGCCGCTCTGCAACGCGCACACTTCGCCAGCAACGGCAGCGGCAGACACGTCGGAAGAAGGCAAATGAGTCACGCGGGCAAAACTGTAAGGCTGCGAAGGTAACGTAAAAAACGCCCGTAAGTGGTTGCCAGCCCCTGTGGCCCTAGGTCGATAAGTCAGACTTGCCGGCATCGGGCAGCACATTTATGGCCGCCGCTGCGTAGCATTACGCCAAGGATGGCCCCTGGGCCCTTAGCTTACCGCTTGTATGTCTGATTTGAATGCGGGCAATCCGCAACCTGCTACTTCCACTCCCCCTACTGCTGCATCGGCTGCGCCAACGGTTGCCGACGACGATGAGGACGACGACAAAATGCGCTCGACCAGCGTTTCGGACCGCGACGCCACCCGGCAGGCACACAGCCAAGGCGTTGGCGCGCGTCCGGGCACGCTCATCATCCCCGACGATGCCCTGCCGCCCAAGCTGTTTCTGTTTAGCTACGATGCCAACGGCTTTGACGAATGCGAATGCTCGAGCTACGACGAACTGATGCAGCGCTTTCGGGGGCAGCCCGAACGCCGTCATTGGATTGATGTACGCGGCTACGGCGACGTGGAGCTGATGCGGCGCTTCATGCAGGATTTTGGGTTGCACCCCCTGCAGATGGAAGACGTGCTAGGCGACTACCAACGCGCCAAGGTGGAGCTAAACGATGACGGGCAGCTGTTCCTGGTATCGCGCATGACGGAGTTTACCTCCCAGCTCGAGATTGACGACGATCAGCTAAGCTTGTTTACGGGAAGTAATTACGTGCTTTCGTTTCAGGACGACTACGAGGACTGCCTCGACACTGTGCGCCAGCGCATTCGCTCGGGTTACAGCCAAATCAAGCAACGCCCACCCCTCTACCTCGCCTACGCCCTCACCGATGTGGTGCTCGACCACTACTACCCCACCATGGCGGCCATTGGCGACTACATTGAGGAGCTAGAAAACGTGATTTTGCGCGGCCGCCCCAACAAGCGCCTGCTTGCCCGCATTCTGCAGATTAAAAAGGACATCGTGCGCTTCCGCCGCCTGGTTTACCCCGAGCGCGAAAAGATTGCCGAACTGCTGCGCATGCCCGATGAGGTGGTGTCGGAAGAAATGAAGGTTTTTTTCCGCGACTGTTACGACCACGCCATCCAAGCCCTCGACCTCACGGAAAGCTACCGCGAATCGGTATCGAGCCTGATCGACCTGTACATGTCGGACCAGAGCAACCGCATGAACGAGGTAATGAAGGTGCTCACCATCATCAGCAGCATCTTTATTCCGCTGAGCTTTGTGGTGGGCTTGTACGGCATGAACTTCCAGCGCGAGAACCCGCAAGGCGGCATCAACCCACTAAATATGCCCGAGCTGTACCACCCCCTGGGTTACCCTGTTTTGCTGGGCGTGCTGCTGGTTATTGTAACGGGGCAGCTCGTTTATTTCTATAAGAAAGGTTGGCTAACAAACTGACAAATAAGCAGCTATAATTTAGAATCCTGATCAACTTCAAGCACCGCCGATACCTGCCTTAGGCGCTCCTCCAAGCTTCCCGTAAGCAAAGTGTAAGGAATATTCAGCATGCCCAACTGCATAAGTACGGCAGCCTGATGAAAGCCCTGGGCAGCGGCCGGAGCGCGGGTACCATCCTGCTCGAACGGGAAATCGGGCGCGCACACAAAGGTGTGCTGGTAACGCGTACGGCACTCCTGAGCCAAGGCGTGCAGCTCGGTTTCGGCGCGGCCGTAGTAGGCGTACGAATAGAAGAGCGTGGTAACGGCGTTGGTGTCGACGAACAGCCAGTGGCGGGCCTTCGCTAGGGCCTCGTCCTCCAGCTCGCGGTGCCTATGCGCAATGCGCAGCAAATCGGGGTAGGCCAATTGGCCCTGTTGTGCTTCCCACAAAGTGCGGCCGTACTCGGGCACCCAGCTGGTACCATACTGCCGACCTAGGGCTGCTGCAAGCGTTGATTTGCCGGTGCTTTCGGCCCCGAGCAGTACCGCGCGCTGCACGTACTCGGGCGAGGTAAAGTGCGCTTGCACCACCGGGTGCAGCCAGTTAGCCAGCCCGTACACATCGGCCCGCACCTGGGTGCCCGAGATGGGCACCCGCAGGCGCTTGGCATCAACCAGCACGTGCTCGGCGCCTAGGTGCTCGGCAAAGCCCGGGCCGTAGGCTTCGCTGGTGAATACCACGTCAATGGAAATGCCTGAGTCTAACAGCTGTTGGCGCACAAACTCGCGGTGCGCGTAATCGGGGGCTGAGTTAGGCGGCAGGTTATCGAGCTCCGGCAAGAAGCTACGAACCCGGAGCGGCGTACGGCCGATGGCTGGGCCCTGGGGTTGGGCGTAAATGAGCTCTATCCAACGGGCACGCACCGGGGCGGGCATGCTTTTCGGGTCGGGGTTGGAGTACACCCACACGTGTAGCTCGTCGCAGTGCGCGGCGGCGGCCTCCAGCAGGTACTGGTGCCCGCGATGAAAAGGTGCAAACTTACCTACAACCAGCCCCCGGCGCATGTGCTATGCTTTTAGGTCAGTTCATGCGTAGGGCGGTGCGGCGCAGCTCGTTGCCCACTATGCGGTAGAGCTGGTAAATACCAACGCTGGCATCGTACGTGAGGCCCACATTGGCGGCATTGCTATCGAAGGGCTGCCCGCCTACCAGTTTGTACTGGGTGTCATAAATATAAGCCTTGCCAGGGCCGCTTTCGGAAAGCACCAGAACGCGTCGGCCTTCCTCGAAACTAAAGACCTGGCAGCTCTTTGGGGCTGAGGTAACAAAGCGCTTCTCTACCAGGCGCTGGCCGTTGGCGTCGAACACTGTTACGCGGCCCATGCCATCATCGCGCAGCACCACAAAGCGCGTTTTATCCTGATCGGGTATTACTTGGAAGGTACTGGTGCGGCTCCAGGTAGTAAGGCGGCGGCGCTGGGTAATCTCGCCGCTAAGATTGAAGCTGATTAGCTCGCCGTGTTGGTTGACAAGCGTAATGCGCGTGCGCCGCAAGGTGGGGCCGCTTTCCACAAAGCCAGCCGTGTGCAGGCGTGCCCCCAGGCTGATCGGGAAGCCGGGCAAGGTATTGCCTTCGAGGTCGTAGGCGAAAATATAGCCGTTTTCGAGCGGAGCTACCACCACCACGCGCCCCCCTACCCGTAGCAATTGCGGGGCGGCTGCCAGGGCAAAATCGAGCCGCTTGGGCTGCCAAGCCGCAGGGGCATTGCCGCGGGTATTAAAGAGAAATAAGTTGGCGTAGCGGTCGGCGGCCAGCAGGTATGTGGGTTGCCCTTCGGCGGCGGGCAAACTGCTAAGCCCGGCCAACTGCACGGTATCGGGTAGGTTGAAGGGGAAAAGCGCCGCCGATTGACCTCGCTCGTCGAGCAGGTGCAAACGGTTGGGCGTAGCAAACAGCAGCCCTGGGCGCGGGCCAAACGCGCTTGGCAGCAAACCCGGCGGGGTCACCAGTGGGGCGCCAAGCGAGTCGGACCAGGCAACCGTGTTATCGGGGGTGATATAGTGCAGGGCGCCGTTGCGGTCTTGCACCACGGTAGCCGGCGAGCGGGTGCCCGTGGTTGGTACCAGCACCGGCCCTAGGTCGGTAAGGCCGGCCTCGAAGCTCAGGCTACTGGTGCTGCCATCCTTTGATTGCGGCGAGGCTATAGCCGGGCCTACGGGCGGGTGGCGCAGCACCAACTGCGTGTAGTACTGCCCGTTATCGGCAGGGGCAAACTGCAGCGCCACTTGCGGGAAGCGCTTGAACAGGGTTTCGTTGCGGAGTAGGCCAGCGCGGCGCTCCTCCACCAGGGCCCGCAGCAGCAGGTTCCAGGTGTTGCGCGTATCAAGCAGCAAGCTAAGGCGGGCCAGCGGGGTATTTTCCTGCAGCAAAGCCACTTGCGAAGGCGAGCGGCTCCAGACCTGGTCGGCGGCTACGTCGGCCAAGTACGTGCGCAGCGCAGCCGCATCTTCCGACAGCACCAGGTAGTCGCCCACCATCGCAGTAGCACCCGTACCAGCACCAGGTGCGCCAGCCCCGATCATCGGCCCTAGGAGCCGCTGCGCTAATTGCGGCATGGGCGCTTGGTGCAGCTGGTACTGCCCTACCCGCTCAAAGCTGGGGCTAGTGCCAGTGCGCCGCCGTAGCAAGCCCAGCCACTGGGCGGTGCGGGCAGCGTTGCGGCTGCGCACCAGCACCAACCGGCCGGGCGTAACGCGGGCCGAGGGTGTAGCCAGGTAGAATAGGGCGGCTTCCGCGTCGAGGGTAGCGGTGGTGCTATCTACCAGCGCAGCAGCCAACGTATCGGCGTTGGCACGCGCCCTTGCGGTGCGCAAGGCTTGCGGCGTGGCGGCCATGTGCAGCAACACGGCCGTGCGGTTGCTTAGCACATCGGCCATGCGCAAACGCCCCGCTGGCTGGGTACGGAGCTGCTGGTGCAAGGAGCCTGCCGCCCGCTCGGGGTTGGAGAAACCGTTGAACAACACGCGGTTGCTCGTCAGCTTCATCTGCAGCATGCCTTTGTCGCAGAGGCTGGCTACGGCCTCAAACTCGGAGCGTAGCTCGGGCCGGAAAAACACTTCCAAAAACGGTGGCAGCTGCCGGTAGTTTACGAGCAGCGTCGCATCCACTCCTTTGATTTTCAGGTAGTCGGTGTCGCCAAACTCGGCGGCCACCGTGGGTTGCTCCGCCTGCTCGGTGCGGCGTACCACGGCCTCAACCAAAGCACCATTGGCACTCATCACCAAGGTGTTGCGGTAGTTAAAATAGGTGATACCCTCGCCGGTGCTGCGCTGCCGAATTTGCGTGAGTTGGGCACCCTCGTAATTGCGTTGGCTTACCTGAAACCGCGCATCGCGACCTAGGCCCTCCACTAGGGTGCGCACCTGCCGGTGCTCCCGCACGCTGCGCACGGGCACCACAAACAGCAAATCGAAACTCCGTGGCCCCGTTACGTGCACTGAAGTAAGCACCGTTTTGGAGCCCAGAAAGCCGAGCACCGAATTGCGTGTGCCGCCGAGGCTATCGAGCAAGGCAACGTGCTCCTCTACCTGCTGAAAGTAGCTGAGCGTGGCCAGGTTGTCCCAGAGCTGCGTTTCCTTGAGGTGGCGCACCAGTGTGCGGTGGTCGTGCGTGGCGGTTACCAGCACGGCATCCTCGGGTACAAGCGCCCACAAGTCGACGGGAGTACTGGCTACGGCGCGGCGGTAGTACACGTACGATGCCAACGCCGACAGCAGCAATAATCCCGAAAACAATACCAGTAGGCGTTGCGACATGCAGTAACAATCAGGAACAACGGCGGCAAAGGTAGGTATTCGGGGCACGGTAGCCGAAAGTTGAGCGTAGCCCATGTAGCCGCTACGCCTGCGGCATACCTTTGCAGGAATACACTACCGCCTCCCCTACCCGTTGACTATGCGTTGGAATGTTACGCCCAATTATTTGCTGCGTTTTACCCTAAGCAGGCTGTTGGTGCTGATGATCGGCCTAGGACTTGCGTTGCCCGCCGCCGCTCAACGCTTTTCTAATCCTCTGTCAGCGGTCAAGCCAGCGTTGCAACGCAAGCTGATTAAGGAAGAATACGCCGAGGCCCTGCCCGAGCTAAATCGGTTGCTGCAAACCGATAGCCTAAACCCCAACTATTTGTATTTGCGAGCCGAGTGCCGAATGTTCTTCAAGGAACACGAGGCAGCCCTGCTCGACTACAACAAGGCCGAGCGTTTCGCCCCAAACGACGGGCTGCTGCTGGCCTCGCGCGGGGCGGCTTACATGCAGTTGAGGCGCTTTCCCGAAGCCCTAACCGATTTAAACCAGGCTGCCACCACGCATCCGAGGCAGCCGCTTGTCTTTCTATGCCGCGGGGTGTGCCGGCTGTACACCAACGACCTGCCCGGTGCATTGCTCGACTTAAACAAAGCCGTTGAATTTGGCCCCAACGAGGATGAAGTTTGGACGTACCGCTGCATTGTGCAGATGGTTGCTGGCCGGTACACCGAGGCCAAGTTCAGCAGCGCCGAGCAAATTCGGCGCCATCCCAAAGACCCATACGGCTATGCCAACCGGGCCCTGTTGCAGCTGATTGCCAACAACACCACCCAAGCGAAACAGGATGCGGAACAGGCGCTTAAGCTCAAGCCAGCCGACGAGCAACTGCAGCTGATTAGCGCCTTTGTAGCCGAAAAGAGCGGCAAGCAGGCGCAAGCGCAGCAACGCTACGACGAGCTGGCCGCTAAAGCAACCAGCAAAGGTTGGCTGTACCTCGAGCGCGGCGACTTACACATGCAAACCGGCAACATTGCCGGTGCTACTGCCGATTGGCAGCGCGCCGCCGACCTAGGCAATACTGAAGCGGCCGAGCGCATCAGCGCCGGCTTTCAGGCTCCGCTTGCCAAATAGTTAATTGGCGCTGGGCGTAACCTAGGAGCAAGCAACGCAAGGTTTTGTACCCAAACCTCTATATTCCTGCCCCATTTCTACCTTCCTCCATTTGCATGAGCGAACAACAAGGCCACTTTCAACGGGCCATCGGGCTGTTTGACGCCATTATGATTGTAACCGGCAGCATGATCGGCTCCGGTATTTTTATCGTCTCGGCCGACATTGGCCGGCAGGTAGGCTCGAGCGGCTGGCTGCTGGTGGTGTGGCTGCTTACAGGCGTCATCACGTTGGCCGGGGCCGTGAGCTACGGCGAGCTGGCCTCCATGTTCCCGAAAGTAGGCGGGCAATATGTGTATCTGAAGGAGGCGTACAGCAAGCTCATCGCGTTTTTGTATGGCTGGTCGCTGTTTCTGGTAATCCAAACCGGGGTAATTGCCGCGGTAGCCGTGGCGTTTGCCAAGTTCACGGGGGTGCTGGTGCCGTGGTTTAGCGTGAAGAACGTATTGTTCAGCGCCGGGCCGATGTCGCTGCCCTTCATCGGCGAGTACACGTTCGAGTTCAGCAGTGTGCAGCTGCTCGCCATTCTGCTGATTGTGGGCATTACGGCCATCAACGCCCGTGGCGTGCGCGCAGGCAAGCTCATCCAAAACGTGCTGGGCAGCACCAAGCTGGTGGCGCTGGCGCTGCTTATCCTGGGTGGCCTTACCCTCGGGCTCAATGCCGAAGCCGTGCAAGCCAACTTCTCAAACATGTGGCAGTCGCTAAGCTTCCCGCCCCCCGGCGAGAGTTGGTTGCCCAAGTCGCTCACGACGGGTGGGCTGGTAGTGGCCATTGGCATGGCCATGACGGGCTCTCTGTTCTCGTCTGATTCCTGGAACAACATCGGTTTTGCCGGCGAAGAAATTAAAAACCCCGAGCGTACGCTGGTACGCAGCATGGCCATCGGCACGGCTATCGTAACGGCGCTGTACATCCTCTCCAACGTGGTGTACCTGCTGGTGCTGCCCCTAGGTGGCTCGCCCGACGCTACTACCATTGCCGGCCGCGGCATTATGTACGCCACCGACGACCGCGTAGCCACCGCCGTAGCCGAGCACGTGCTTGGGCCGTCGGGCGCGGTAGTGTTGGCCGTGCTGATTATGCTCAGCACGTTTGGCGCCAACAATGGCATCATTCTCTCGGGGGCCCGCGCCTACTTTGCCATGGCCAAGGATGGCCTTTTCTTCCCGGGACTGGCCCGGCTGAACTCGGCTGGCGTACCGGCACGGGCGCTGTGGGCACAGTGTCTGTGGGCCTGCCTATTGTGCCTGAGCGGCTCGTACGGGCAGTTGCTGAACTACGTAATGTTCTCGGTGATTCTGTTCTACGTCATCACCATCGTGGGCATTTTCGTGCTGCGCCGCACGCGCCCCGAGGCGCCGCGCCCCTACCGCGCTTGGGGTTACCCGGTGCTGCCGGCTATTTATGTGCTGCTGGCCAGCATGTTCTGTCTGATTCTGTTGTTTGCCGAGCCCACCGCCGAGTTTTCGCGCCGCGGTCTGCTGTTGGTGGCCCTAGGTGTACCGGTGTATTTCTTCTTTGGGCACCGCTTTGCCAACAATACCGCTGAGAAAACCTCCAAGGAAACTCACGCCTAGGTAGCTGCAGCAAAGCATAAAACGCCACGGCCGCTTTCCCCAGTTGGGGTAAGCGGCCGTGGCGTTTTAATGGGTCCTCGCGGGATTGTTGCCCTAGGTGAGCAAGGCCTCGGGCAGATGATGGCAGCCAGCCGTACCCTATGAAGCCGAACGCCACCCACACGCGGCCAAAACTGGCGTTGCGCGGGCGGCGTGTACCTAGGAGGCTGTTAAAACCTTAGCGCCGACGACGGCCCGCGTTTTCGCTCGGAATCAGCGTAACGTTCATGGGTTGCTCGGAGCGGCTGCGCAACTCTTGGTCTTCGTAGCCACCGTAGCCGTACACCAGCGTATTGTCGCCAGCAGGTACCTCCACGGCGTATTTCCCGTTTTGGTCGGTGCTTACAAACTTGCGGGTACCTTTTACAAACACCGTAGCACCGGCCAAGGGGCGGCCGTTTTCATCGAGCACGCGGCCAGCCAGCGTAATCGTGCGGGGGGCTTCCTCCACAACCGGGGCGGCAGGTTCGGGCGCCGCAACGGGCTCAGGCTCTGCAACCGTAGCAACCTCCGCAACCGCTTGCGAGCTGCTCGCTTCGGGCGCGGCAGTTAGTTTGCCCTTAGCGGTTGGTTTCGGTGGCGTTTTGGGCGTTACGGCTTCGGCCGCGTCGGTAGCCGGAGCTTCTGTTGCAGCTGGGGTCTCGGTAGGCGCATCGGCCTCGCGCGTGCCCACCACGCTGGCACCCATTAGCTCAAACGAGGGCATTTGGCCATTGGCAATCCGCTCGCGGTTTTCGGCTGGCACAAAGGCAATGGCGGCGCCAATCAGCAGCACTACTGCACCAGCAATGATACCAAGCTTGCGGTTGCCCGAATCCAACGAGGATTCCTCGTCGATTTCGCTCTGCTCGTCGGTATTAGTAGGTTCGTAATCAACTTTCATAGGCAGTTGAGCTGTAGGTGGTAAGAAGGATGGGAAATAGAATGCAGAAACCAATGAGATACGAGCAGCACTGTGGTTTGGCCAGCATGTCCTCGTCCTAAATTTATTGCGCAAATACTATTATACCGCAATACTCCTACAAGAATTTCGGCCACAAAAAAGCCCCGCTGCCACAAGGGCACCGGGGCTTGCTATTTAACACGTTCTGAGCGGTTAATCCTGTGCGGGGTTGCTGGGGCCGCTGGGCTCTTTGTCGCCAAACTTTTGCTCGCGGGTGCGCAGGTTGGCTTCGTAGTCGAGCTCGTAGCTGCCCTCCACCTCGTGGCCCGGCCCTTGCTGCTTGCCGGGGTCGGTTTCGTGGTCGTTGCCGCCGTAGGGAGTGGTATCGCTGCCGCCGATGTGCAAGTTTTCGAGCTGGTCCATTTGGCCGGTGCGCTGGCTGTAGCCGTGGGCGCCGGCGTTGCGGTAAGCCGTGGGGTCTTTATCAACGTCGGTGTTGTTGTTGACAACCTGCTCAAAGTCGCGCTCCTGCTCTTGCTGCTCGTCGCGCTTGGGTTGGTCTTTTTGGCGCTTGATGCGCTCGTTTTCGTCGCCTTCGGTGCCCTCGACGTTAAAATTCAATGGATTAGGCATATGGTTTAGCGGTTAGGTTCTGGTAGCTTCTACGCGCTGGCGGCATTCGCGTTGGCTTGCCAAGGCTGGCAGCCCGGCCAAAACCCGCTGCACGTCTTCGCTAACGGCAGCAGCGGAGTATGTTTGCGGCACTGCCTTGCCAAACCAAAGCCGGGCCTTGCGGCTTCTGTTCATGCCGAAGCCCGGCAACACTTTCCGGCTCGAACTTCTCCCCTTCGTTTATGCACCTTGTCATCATCGGCAACGGCATTGCGGGCGTTACTTGCGCCCAAACCGTGCGGCGCCTGCGCCCTGATGCACGCATCACCCTTGTTTCGGCCGAAACCGCCCACCACATTTCGCGCCCGGCCCTGATGTACCTTTACATGGGCCACCTGCGCACCATCGACATCAAGCCTTACGAAGATTGGTATTGGGCTGAAAACCGCCTGGAGCTTGTGCAGGACCGCGCTACGCACGTTGATGTACTGGCCCAACAGGTGCACTTATTGCGGCACCCACCGCTCCGCTACAATTCGCTGCTGCTGGCTACCGGCTCGGGCACCCAGTACTACAACTGGCCCGGCCAGCACTTGAGCGGCGTGCAAGGCTTGGTATCATTGCCGGATGTAGAGCTCATGACCCGCACCACCGCCAAGGTGCGGCAAGCGGTGGTAGTAGGCGGCGGGCTGATTGGCATTGAGCTGGCCGAAATGCTGCGTAGCCGTGGCATTGCCGTAACCATGCTCGTGCGCGACGCCCACTACTGGGGCTCGGTGCTGCCCGCCGAGGAGGCCGCCATGGTGCACAAGCAATTGCAACGCCATGGTGTTGAGGTACTTTATAACACTGAGCTGGCAGAGGTGCTGGGCGACGAGGCCGAACAGGTGCGGGCCGTACGCACCAGCACGGGGGCCGAGCTGCCTTGCCAGTGGGTTGGCATTGCCACTGGGGTGCAGCCCAAAATCGAGCTGGCCCTAGGTGCCGGTTTGGCCACGGAGCGAGGCATTTTGGTAGATGAGCTGCTGCAAACATCGGCCGCCAACGTGTACGCCGCCGGCGACTGCGCGCAGCGCCGCAACCCACCCGCCGGCGAAGCAGCCATTGAGCCGTTGTGGTACACGGGCCGCATGCAGGGCGAAACCGTAGCCCACACCATCTGTGGCCAGCCTACGCCTTATCGCCGCGGACCGTGGTTTAACTCGGCGAAGTTCTTTGCCTTGGAATACCAGGTTTACGGCCGGGTACCGCCCCAACCCGTGCCCGGCGAAGTCAGCTTTTGGTGGCAGCACGCTACGGCTCCTTGCGCCTTGCGGCTGCACTACCGCCTCGATGCTACCCAAACTTTACTTGGCATCAGCAGCATGGGGCTGCGCTTGCGCCACGAGACGTGCGACGCCTGGTTGCGCCAAGGTGTTTCGGTGCGGTACGTGCTCGAGCACCTAGGGCAAGCTAACTTCGACCCCGAATTTTATCCCGAACACGAAGCTGCCATCGTTGCGGCTTACAACGCCCGGCACCCCGAGCAACCGCCACTGCGCCTGCGACGCCGCAAAGGCCTGCTTGCCCGCCTGCTTTCCGTATAACCCATTCATGAGCGACAAACCCGATTACCGCAAGCTGTATCACCCAGCCGCGTTCAACGCGTGGCAGTACATCGCCTTCACGGGGGCAGTGATGAGTGTAGCGGCCCAACTAATTCTGATGCTGATCGACCAGCCTCGCCCCCAAGGTTTTTATTGGCTCTACGTGTGCTGGGCGGTGCTTTTCGTGCTTGGTTCGCTCAGCAACCTCTACGGCAAGCCCGACGACCATCACCATCACTAATCCTTACGGCGCCGCTGGGTAGGTTAGGCTGCAGGTTGCTGTTCCTAGGTGCTAATCATCGGTTGCTCGAGCGGCAGCTGGTGCCATTGCCCATCAGGCTGATGGCAGCTAGCAATCCGGCCTGGTTGCTGGTTCGTACACCGCTTGCTCGGCTTTTTACCACATCACATGCTTCATCTGGCCACCACATCTGCCCAACCGTTGGCTACGCCCGTGCCCGATACCTCGCTGGCCGAGCGCCTGTGGCTGAGCGTTGTTTCGTTGGGTTTGGTGGGGTTGTCGGTAGCTGCCGTGGCCCCAACCTTGCTGCGCGACACTGCTTTCTGGCTTGGGCTGCTGCTGCTGAGTGCCGGCACCCTAGGTTGGAGCTGGCTTAAGTTTGGCCGCGGCCCGGCAGGCGTGCGCCACAACTACTTGTGGCAGCGCGGCAGCACGTCGCGCGGTGTGGTGGCCTGGCTTACCGCTGTTGCCCTCACGGGTTTTTACATTGTGCTTTACTGGTGGCCGCAGTACCTCGAAAACCTGATTCGCCCGCTCGATGGGCTCAGCCAAACGTTGCGCCGCAAGCCCGCCGATCAGTGGTTTCTGTACGGCACTTTCTACACCCTAGCAGTACTGCTGATGGGGGCGCGGGCCTACTTGAAGTACCGCCACTCGCCCTACCACCGGGTGCGTACGCTGTCGGTAGTGTTCTTTCAGCTGGGCTTTGCCTGGCTGCTGCCAGGCTTGCTGCTGGCCCTGCAAAAACCGGAGTTTTATTTCAGCTACTTCTGGCCCCTAAAGTACGACTACTTGTTTCCGGGCACTGTGGAGTACCTCGTGCGCGATGGCCAGGCCCTAGGTGTATTCATGGTGTTTTGGGGCGCCGCAATGGCGCTAGTGGCCACTCCGGTACTCACTTACTTTTTCGGGAAGCGCTGGTACTGCTCGTGGGTGTGCGGCTGTGGCGGCCTTGCCGAAACCGCCGGCGACGCATACCGCCACCTCAGCGACAAACGCCGTGGGGCCTGGCGCTACGAGGTGAGCATTGTGTATACCGTGCTGGGGTTTGTGGTGGTAACGACTGCCTTGCTTTGGCTGAACACCTACCTAGGCGGGACGTTGCTGGGCCGGCTCTCCGATGAGTTTTCGCGCACTTATGGCTTCGTTATCGGCTCGGTGTTCTCGGGAGTGGTGGGGGTAGGCTTTTACCCTATTTTGGGCAACCGCGTGTGGTGCCGTTATGGTTGCCCCATGGCCGCCTACCTAGGGCTGCTGCAAAAGCATTTTTCGCGCTTCCGCATTACCACCAACGGCGGTCAGTGCGTTTCGTGCGGCAACTGCTCCAACGTGTGCGAAATGGGCATCGACGTGAAGCAATACGCCCAACGCGGCGAGCCAATTATCCGGGCGGCTTGCGTGGGTTGCGGCATGTGCGCCACGGCTTGCCCCCGCGGCGTGCTGAACTTGGAGAACGGACCGCGCCAAGGCCGTTACCAAGCATCGCAACTAATCCAAGCCGAGAGCCTGCGAATTCTTTCGTGACATGCTAACCCTTGACGACCTGACGTTGCTCGAAAGGCACCTGCTAACGCTTGTGTACTGCCTAACCGGCCGCATGGAAGATATGGGTGCTCAGCTTGAGCAACGAGGCATTTTCGACCACTACCGCGCTATCCATCAGGCTTACGCGCAACTCTCATCAGCCCAAACCGATCAGGAAGCCCTGAAGCGAGCCTTATTTATTCAATGGTACAGCTTAGCTGAACCGTCATGCTTCACAGGCATCGGTTTGCTAGACGCAGAGGCTGAATTGCTAGTACTTACTCAGCTCGACGCCTTGTTGCAAACCGGTACGGCCGATGCAGAACTAGTGACTATGCTGCAATACTATGCCTACTGGGACTACGCTTTTAATAGGGCAGAATTCCAGCATCTAGTTACCCTACAGACGTGTATTCGTGAATACATGGGCGCTAATGTTTGCCCAACAGCTCCGCCCTTACGCATTCACGATATGCCTAACCGGGGGCAAATGGGCTTTTATTGGTTAACCTAGGGTGGTGGCGAGTTAGCCCGAAGCAATTGATCAGCACCACGAGCAAATTTTGCTACTTCAAAAACCCGAGTAATGCTGCATGAAACTGCTGCGGAGCCTCGAGGTGAGGGATGTGCCCAACTTTCTGCAGCTCAACCAACTTGCTGCCTTTGATTTGGGCGGCAGTGCGTTTGCCTAATGCAGGGTACTGCCCTAGGGTTACCAGCACCTTGGGGTCTTTCACCAGCCCTTTGCCAACCACGGTGCGGTCTTGCTGACCGATGATCAGCAACGTGGGCACCTGTATGCGGTCGAACTCGTAGGCAACGGGCTGCTGAAAGATCATGTCGTAGGTGAGGGCGCTTGCGAGGGCTACCTGCGGAAAATCGGGGTGGCGCGTTTGGGCAGCCAGCGGCAACAACCATTGGTCATGGGCCTTGGGGTAGCCAGCCGGGTAGTACGTGGCATGGTACTTCCGGATGCTTTCTTCGGTGGCTTTTAGCTCCGTAGCCGTGGCCTGATCTACGCTCTGAAAGGGCACCCCGCGGCGGTAATCTTCGAGGCCAATGGGGTTTTCGAGCACCAGCCGTTCGGTGGTGCTTGGATACTCCAGAGCAAAGCGTGTGGCCAGCATGCCGCCCATGCTGTGGCCCACCACCGCGGCCCGCTGAACACCTAGGGTATCGAGCAGGCGCTTGGTATTGCGGGCCAGCTGATGAAAGGAATAGTGAATGTTGGGCTTGTCGGATTTGCCAAAACCGACCTGATCGGGCACTACCACCCTGAAGCCGGCTTTGCTGAGTGCCTCTACGGTAGCGCGCCAATACGCCCCAAAGAAGTTTTTGCCGTGCAGCAGCACCACGGTGCGCCCGTTGGCTTTGCCGGTAGGAGACACATCCATGTACGCCATACGCACCGCTTGCTCCTCAAGCCGCAACGGCAGGTACTTAACCGGGTACGGGTACTCGTAACCCTCGAGGGTAGCATTGAGTGCGTTGGGTATGGTGGCCGCAGGTTGGCCAAGCGCTGGCTTTGCCGCAACGGCCAACCAGCATGCCATCAATATGAGCAGGTACTTCATGGAGAGTTGGGCGGGGCTTTTAAACCCCTGCCCTCTCATTACGGCCCGGCAGCCCCAATGGCCGACCTACCCAAGGCCCGAACCAGCTTGGCTGACACCTGGCGCAACGAAGCTTACTGGCTTGCCGCAGCGCGTTGCTTTAGCAGCAGCTCGATGGTACGGGTGTCTTCGTCGCTCCACACCACGTTGCGCACGTCGTCAACTTGCAGCACGGAGTGGCCGTCGGCGTCGCCGTAGGTGGTGTAGGCCTCCAACAGCAGCTCATCGTCGGTGAGGCGCACGATGTAGCCGTAGGGGTCGTTATCGGAGGAGGTAATGAGCTGCACCAACTGCCGCACCTCCATGGCCCTTTGCAGTAGCGCGGGTACGGTTAGGTACTGATGCTCCAAGCCATCGGGGGCGGCGGCTAAGCCAAACACAGCATCGGGGTTGTGCTCTTTAAACTCGATGAGGCGCACGTACTTATCGTCGAAGTGCACCTGCGACACTTCTCCCAGATTGATGCTGCGCACGCTTGTGAGCATGCCTTGCCGCGTAACGGTGCGCATCATTAGTAGTTCGGGATTATAGCTGAGTACGTACCCCAGAAACGTTCCGCCACCGGTTTGCACCGATACCATCCGGCGGTTGCGCTGGGCGCGCTGCAGTAAATCAACCAATAAAGCTCCCATAGTGAAAGGGCCAGCAGTAGTAGTGTTGGTGGTACCCCAACCGGACAAGCCGCCTCAGTGGCCTGGTTCGAAACAGGCACACCGGGGCTCGACACAATTGAGGCGACAAAAATGTCGAATATACCGCTACGTTCTGCTAGGTGCTTTGCATAAGGCTACAGCTGCACGTTGCTTGCATGGTGTTGCGCAGCGCCCAGGTGCCGGCGCAGTACCAGCTCGATGTCGTCGAGGCGGCGCACCACGGTTTGCTGCACGTCTTCGCTGAAGTAAGCGGCTCCGTTGGTGCGGGCGGCCAAGTAACGGGCCAGCGTAGAGGCCTCGAGCAAGTGGTTTTGCAATTGCGTTTGCGCATCATGCCACTTCTCGGTTTGCTCGTGCAGCAAAAAGGCCGCGCGCACTTCAATGGAAAGGCTTACCAGATTAGCTAAGCGCATCAGCAAGTCTTCCTCGC
Source organism: Solirubrum puertoriconensis (assembly GCF_001483135.1). Taxonomy (GTDB): domain Bacteria; phylum Bacteroidota; class Bacteroidia; order Cytophagales; family Hymenobacteraceae; genus Solirubrum; species Solirubrum puertoriconensis. The sequence continues at coordinate 481,925 of NZ_LNAL01000007.1, read as the reverse complement.
CTAGTGTAAACGGCCGTGCTGCGCGCCCGATTACGCACAGCGTACCAATGTTGTGCCCGTTGGGCATGCGCAGGGGCGCTCCGGCGTAGCACTGCAAGCCCGCCGATTCGGCCACGGCCGGGTTCACGAGGTTGCAGCTTTCCTGGCTGAGGTTGGGGAAAACGACGGGGTTTTCTTCGAGCACGGCCGCCGAGCACAGGCTGTCGGTGCGGGGCAGCGTGGCCGGCAATCCGTCCATGCCGCTGTTGGCCTTGAAGTACACTTCGTCGTTATCAACCAACGAAATCAGCGAAATCGGAAGGTTGAAAAGCTGAGCAGTTAAGGCTACGTAGTCGTCAAAAATCCTCTCGGGCGTAGTATTCAATATCTGATAATGATACAGCGTCCGCAAACGGTCGAGCTCATTATCAGGTATCAGTGAGGTAGGTTGAACGTAAGCCATCGGGAAGAATTAAGATTCACTACAACACGCAGGCTTGACAGTGTAGTTCAGCGCAAAGTTGAGAACCCCGTGTTGATGTTTGATTAGCCTAAGGGTTGCAGCTCTTGCAACACGCGTTTGGCTTCGGCCACGTGGTCGGTGGCGCGGCTCATCGAATTGAAGATGTAACGAACCTTGCCTTCGGCGTCGATTACAAACGTTACGCGGCCGGGCAACAGACCCAGCATGGCGCGCGGCACCTCGTAGAGCTTACGTACGCGCCCACCGGCATCGGCGAGCAGCGGGAAAGGCAAGCGGTGTTTTTGGGTGAACTTCTGGTGCGAAGCTTCGGAGTCGGAACTAACACCTACCACTTCGGCCCCTAGGTCCTGAAAGTCCTGGTACTGGTCGCGAAACGAGCAGGCCTGCGCGGTGCAACCAGGCGTATCATCTTTGGGGTAGAAGTACAATACCACGGCGCGGCCGCGCTGGGCGCTTAAGGTAAACGCCTCGCCAGCAGTGGTTTTCAGGGTAAAATCGGGAGCAGCATCGCCAACTTGCAACATGGGCAAAATCAGTAAATTAGGGCAACAAGGTACGCTGCTTAGCCCACAACTGCCCCGCCGAAGCATCCGTTGGGCTGAACAATTGCGTAAGTGCAGCAGCGTTCAAACCTACCGGCCGCGCGGTAGGTTTTGCATAGTGCCCTGCCGATTGTCGTTATTTTCAGCCCAAAGCTGTGCCTATGGCCCGACTTGTACTGCGTCCTTACCTACCGCTGCTACTTGCCGCATTGGAGGCCGGCGCCATTGGCTACGTGCTCCGCGCGTTGTCGCGCTTTATTGGCCTGAACACGCTGCTCCCTCCTTGGATGGGCGAGGCCATTCACCAAACGGTGTTGCTCGCGGCGTTCTTGTTCACGCTGTTGTTTGAGCACCCGCGCCCTACGCGGCGAGTGGCCTTGCTGGCAGCGGCGGTACCGGCTTTGGTTACCGGCTACGATGTGTATATGGCTTTTACGGCCGGCTGGGGCTGGCTGCTGAGCGCCGTTACGGCCGCCGTATTCGGCTACTGCCTGTTTCTGGTGATGGATGAGGAAGCAGCCATGCACACCAGCAACCGCTCCGGCCGCTGGCATAAGCGGGTGTTGCAGCGCCGCAGCTCGCGCAGCGTTTAGGGCACCTAGGGCTAGCTTCGGCGCTAATCGCCATTTTTGCGCTCAGTTCCGCGCCCGCATGTCCTTTCCTCCTCCTGCTTCGCTCCCCCTCGTCGACGTTATTATTCCGGCCCACAACGAAGCCCGCAGCATTGGCCGCGTGCTGGCCGAAATACCTGCAGGTTGGGTGCGCGAGGTAATTGTGGTTGACAACGCCTCGACCGACGATACCGCCGCCGCGGCGCAAGCCGGCGGCGCCACCGTGCTGCGCGAAAACCGCCCCGGCTACGGCTGGGCCTGCCTGCGCGGCATGGCCCATTGTTACGCCCGGCACGCGCACGAGCAGCCCGGCATTATCGTGTTTTTGGATGGCGACTACTCCGACTACCCCGAAGAGCTGCCCGCGCTGGTACAGCCCATTTTGAGCGGCGCCGCCGATATGGTAATTGGCTCGCGTGCACTGGGCCAGCGCGAAAAAGGCGCCATGCTGCCGCAGCAGATTTTCGGCAACTGGCTGGCCACTACCCTGCTCCGCCGCCTCTACGGGGCGCACTTCACCGACCTAGGTCCGTTTCGGGCCATCCGGGCCGACGCTTTGCACCGCCTGCAGATGCAAGACAAAACCTACGGCTGGACGGTTGAAATGCAGCTGAAAGCGGCCCGCCACGGCCTGCGCAGCACCGAGGTGCCCGTGCGCTACCGCCGGCGCATTGGCGTTTCGAAGGTTTCGGGTACGGTGAAGGGTACGCTTGGGGCCGGCTACAAAATCCTCTGGACGATTTTCCGCTATGCGCGCAGCTAGGGTTTGCCGCCATTCGCGCTTATGAACGGGCTGGAAGTTGCCGTACTGGCGCTATACGGGCTATGCCTGCTGCTGGTGTTTGGGTTCAGCCTTGCCCAACTTGCCCTCACGCTCCTGGCGCGGCATGCCTTGCGCCAGCCCGAACCTGCGGCCCCCGCCCTGCCCACCAGCCCCGATGAGTGGCCTAGGGTAACGGTGCAGCTGCCCATCTATAACGAAATCAACGTGGTAGAGCGCATAATCGACGCGGCTGCGGCGCTGCAGTACCCTCCCGCACGGCTGCAAATTCAGGTGCTCGACGACTCAACCGACGAAAGCGTAGCCCTGGCTGCGGCGCGCGTGGCTTCCTACTTAAGCCAAGGTATGTGCATCGAGCATGTGCGCCGCGCTACCCGCAGCGGTTACAAAGCGGGGGCCTTGGCCCACGGCCTGCAAACCGCCACCGGCGAGCTGGTTGCCATTTTCGATGCCGATTTTGTGCCCCCGGCTGACTTTCTGCTCCGCACCGTTCCCTATTTTACCGATGCCCAGGTTGGCATGGTGCAAACGCGCTGGGGCCACCTCAACGAGGAATACTCCCTGCTTACTGAGCTGCAAGCCTTTGGCCTGAACGCCCATTTTCTGGTGGAGCAAACGGGCCGCTTAGCGGGCCACCACTTCATCAACTTCAACGGCACTGGCGGCATTTGGCGCCGCAGTTGCATTGCCGATGCAGGCGGCTGGCAAGCCGATACCCTCACCGAAGACCTAGACCTAAGCTACCGCGCCCAATTGCGTGGCTGGCAGTTCCGGTACTTGCCCACGGTAGTAGCCCCTGCCGAGCTACCCGCCGAAATGCCCGCCCTACGCTCGCAGCAATACCGCTGGAACAAGGGCGCCGCCGAAAACGCCCGCAAGCACCTAGCCCGAGTATGGCAGCACCCTGGTTTAAGCATTGGCACCAAGCTGCACGCTACGGTGCACTTGCTCAATAGCTCGGTATTTGTGGCGGTGTTGCTGATGGCATTACTGAGCGTACCCCTGCTGTGGGTGCGCGCCCGCAACCCTGCGCTACAGTGGCCATTTTGGGTAGCTGGTTTTTCGGTGCTGAGCTTGCTGCCGTTGGCCGGCTTTTACTATGTAGCGTGGCGGCACAACGGAGGGCGCGGCACTGACCTGCTCTTTGGGCCGAAGTTTCTGCTATTCCTCACCGTGTCAATGGGGTTGTCGTGGCACAATGCTTGGGCCGTGTTAGCGGGTTGGGGCGGCCGCCGTACCCCTTTTGTGCGCACCCCCAAGCTTGGCTTGGTTCATCGCAACAACATGGCCCGGCAGCGCTACCTCGTTCGAAACTCTGCAGCCGAACCGCTAGTACTCGAGGGTTTGCTTGCAGTGTACTTCGGCGCTGGTTTGGCTTTAGGTATTCATTACGAAATTTTTGGCCTGATGCCGTTTCACCTGATGCTGCTGGTAGGCTACGGAGCCGTGGTGTACTACAGCGTGTTGCACACCTGCCGCTCATGAGGCTGCCATTGCGCACATGGTTACAAAGCGGGGCGGTGATTGTGCTGTGCTTGGCCCTAGGTGCTTTGGCCTACGCTACACCGCGGCAGCATACCGCCCAGCTGCTGCTGTTGTTTGGTGCCGCTACCGTTGCTTACGCAGGCCTGCTGCACGGGCGCCTGCCGCTGCGCGCGGGCTTGCTTTTGGCAGTGCTGCTGCGCTTGCTGTGGCTCCCGGTTTTGCCCAACCTTTCCGACGATTACCACCGGTTTCGCTGGGATGGCGCTTTGCTCGTTGCCGGCGAAAACCCTTACCAGCACCGCCCCCACGAGTACCGCGCTGGTGGTGGCATGTTAGCTAACCCGCCCGGCATTACCCGGGAACTGTACGGCAAGCTGAATTCGCCGCGCTACTACTCGGTGTATCCACCAATTAGCCAAGCGGTATTTGGTGCGGCCGTGTGGCTTTTTCCGAGCTCCGAGTTCGGGCAAGTAGTAGCTATGCGCATGGTATTACTACTGGCCGAGGCGGCAACGGCCGTGCTGCTGTGCTTGCTGCTCCGGCGTTGGCAAATACCCACCAGCAACTGCATCGTGTATTTGCTGCATCCGCTGGTAATAACCGAGTTGGCGGGCAACCTGCACTTCGAGGCATTGGTAATCACTGGCGTGCTGCTGGTTTTGTGGCTGCTCGTAAAAGGCCGCTGGGGCTTGGCTGCAGCCGCCTTGGGCCTAGCTGCGGCTACCAAACTTACCCCGCTGTTGCTGTTGCCGTTGCTGATAAAGCGCCTGGGTTGGGCGCACGCATTTGGCTTTGGCAGCGTGGTAGCCTTAGTGCTGGGCTTAAGCTTTGCTCCTTTCGCTTCGGCAGTATTGGTTAGCAATATCAGCCGCAGCCTCGATCTGTACTTTCACTCTTTCGAGTTCAACGCCAGCGTGTATTATTTGCTGCGAACCATTGGGTACTGGCTATCAGGCTACAACCAGATTGCCCTACTTGGTACTTGGCTGGCCGCAGCCGCATTTCTGGGCATTTTAGCTATTGCCGCCACCGAAACAACGCCTAGGCTTGCCACCCTGCCCAAAACATTCTTGCTAGTCTTGACGCTGTATTATGCCTTTGCAACCACTGTGCACCCTTGGTATCTGGCTCCGCTGGTTGCGCTAAGCTGCTTTACTACGTGGCGCTACCCTGCTGCCTGGGCCGGTGCAGCGGTATTGTCGTACGCCACTTACCGCACGGCTGCTTACCACGAGCACCTAGGGCTGGTAGCATTGGAGTACGCGGTGGTGCTGCTTTTCGCCTGGCTTGATTGGCACCGCAGCCGCCGGTGTGGTACAACCAATCACCTAGCGCATCAGTGCTGCCAATAAGCGTAGCGGCGCACGTCTTTCAGGCGCATCGAGCGGCCATCCCAATTGGCTTGTCGAACCAACAAGTGGGGGTACTGCTGATCAAACCAGTACACATTTTCCTTGCCGCGCTCCAGCCGCATCGTTACTCGCCAAGCCGGCCGGGGCGCCTCGTTGAGCGGGGCGCGTGCTACCCTGAACTCGGCACGGTAAAGCATCGGCTCGCCGGACTTGTTGCTTTGCTGCGACTCTAGCACGTTGGCTTCGAACAGCGGCTCATCGTTAAAGCGCAAGGCCCGCAACGTGTACGGCAGGGCATCTTCAAGTAGTATGTCGCGCTGTAGTTCGCGCTGCCCGGTACCCTGCCCATCCCAGTAGGAGTTGTAGCTGAGCTGATAGGCCGTGCCTAGGTCGGTGAGGGCCTTGAAGGTATTGCCGCACCACTCCTGCGACGACGAGGTGAGCTTGTGCACCTGCAAGGGCTGCTCGCGCCGGAAAAACACCGAGGTGAGGTAGTGGTAAGGATAGTTATCCGTTGGGATGCGGGCGAACTGATTCACCTTCATCACGGCAAACAAGTCGGGGCGCTGGTAGTCGTCGGTTTTTACGTTGAACTCGGCGTTAAAATCTTCCTTAACCGTGATGAGCGTCAGCTCGTACTGCCTTGGCTTTTTGTATACAACCCGTTCGGCGGAGTAGGTAGCTACTTCAGCCAGGCCATCGTCCCAGAGCTTGTGTTGGGCCCAGTTCAGGTTGAAATGCTTGTGCAGGTTGCCGAGGCTCGAAGCCGGCGCCTGCGGCTTTTGCTCTTGGGGCGCATCGGCGGAGCAAGCACCCAACAGCACAGGTAGTGCTGCCAACATGCAGCTAAACAATACGGTACGCGGCTTACGCATGAACAACACCTAGAAAGTCGCCTAAAAGTACGGCACGCCCAGGTGCTTTGCGCGTTGCCAGGCTTGCCAATCGGCGGCGGTATCTACGTCGCGCAGGGTTGGCAGCTGAGCTACTTGCAGTTGCCCGTTGTGGGCTATACGCAAGGTGTCGCGAAGCACGGTATCGGTGCTCCACGTAATGCCACTGAACAGCTCGGGGTACAGTTTGCGCATGCCCAATAGGTAATAACCGCCATCGTGCGCCGGGCCAAGCACTACCTCGTGGGTTTGCAGCTCGGTAAAGGCTTGCTGCAAATGGCTGGTGCTAAGCGCGGGGCAATCGGTACCGATGATAACTACCCGCGCGGCACCCGCGGCAAACGCCTGCTCAAAGGCATGCAGCATGCGCTGCCCTAGGTCGGGGTTGGGCGGCTGCAGCCGTTGGGGCCAACCCGGCCACAAAGGCGCAGCGTGGGTGGGCGGCGCGGCAGCGAGCCACAGCGTGCGGTTGCACACCAAGGGCGCGGCCGCGGTTTGGGTGTGCACGAGAAGCTGCTCGTAAGCCGCAAGGGCGGCTGGCTCGCCCAGGCCGGCGGCAAGGCGGGTTTTTACTTTGCCCAGCTCGGGGTAGCGGGCAAACACCAGCAGGTGGTCGGCGGGCGGCGCCATCAGGGCTGGTAGGTTTTTTCGCCCCGCGTAAGCCAGGCGCCCCACAGAGCTGAATACGGGTGCACACGTTCGGTAATCTGCCCTTGGGTATTAACCACCGGCCGGGCCTCGTTTACCCACTGAAAGATGCCGCCGTAGAGGTTGCGTACATTGGTATACCCCTGGGCTTTCAGCTGTTCGCCAACTCGCTCGCTGCGCACCCCCACCGAGCAATACACCACTACCGGCTGTTCCCTAGGTACGTCGGCCAACGTTTCGGGCCGGAAGCTGTCGTAATCGACAAACCGCGCGCCGGGCAAGTGGCTTACGTTGTACTCGGCCGGGCTGCGCGCATCGAGCAACACGACCTTGGGTTGCACGTGCTGCAGCGCCACAAGTTCCTCACCCGTAACGAGCGGCACCGTACCCTTGTACATGGTTTTGAGCAAGGTGGCATAGGCAGGCGCCACTTCCGAGGTGGGTGAGTTCGACGACCCACACCCCACCAATGCCAGCAGTGCCGACCACATCAGCTTTTTCAAAGGGTTATTTGTTTGGCTGAACACTTACGCTGTTGCCCCGCCGCAGCTCGAGCCCGCCCCCGCTGTGCAGCCGTAGCAGTGCTGGTTGAGCACAATGCTACGGGCATTGAGCTGCCCTAGGTCGAAGTCGCGGATGTGCTGCGGGGCAGCGGCCTCAACGGGCAGCTCCAGCATTTGGTTGAAGTCGCAATCGTACAGGTATCCGTCCCACCCTACGGAGAGCGTGCTGCGGCACATCACGTTGGCGGCGGCCACGGGGTTGTAACTCTGCACCAGCTTGTCCATGTAGGCCGCGTAGTTGCCGCTTTCCATGAGGTAATCCAGAAAACGGCTGACCGGCAGGTTGGTTATGGTTAGCAGATGGTTGAACTCGATGCCGTGCTCGCGCCGTAAGCGCTGCTTGAAGTCGCGCTCCAAAGCCATCTGACTACCAGGCATAAACGCACCCGATGGGTTATACACCAAGTCGAGCACCAAGCCGCTTTCCTCCTGCCCGTACCCCTCGGCGTTCAGCATTTTCAGAGCCCGAATGCTGCGCTCGAAAACACCTTCGCCGCGCTGGGCATCGGTGCGGGCCGCCGAAAAGTGCGGTAACGACGACACCACCCGCACGCCGTGCTGACGGTAAAAGGCGGGCAAGTCGTGGTACTTTTTGTTGGCCACCACAATTGTGAGGTTGCAGCGCACAATCAGCTGCCTACCTAGGGCCGCTACCTGCTCCACCAACCACCTGAAGTCGGGGTTCATTTCGGGGGCGCCGCCGGTAATATCCACCACTTGCATGTCGGGCGCTTGGCGCAGGGCTGCAAGGCACAGCTCCATGGTTTCGCGCGTCATAATTTCGGTGCGGTCGGGGCCGGCATCCACGTGGCAGTGCTTGCAGGTTTGGTTGCACATTTTGCCCACGTTTAGCTGCAAAGTGCTGATGCCCGTTGGCCGCAGCGGCAACAGACCGGTTTCGCGCAGCTTGCTGGCAAAAGCAGGCCACGCCTTCCCCACCTGCTGCGCCGAGTTGAGTACGGTAAGCTGGTAGCTCGTATCGGCGAGCGGGTGGTGCTGGGCGTGTAAGGACTTCATGAGCTGCGCGAAATAGAGCTAGACAAGTATGCTATTTGATAGTTAGTTAAGTACAACAAGTCATTGCACTCAGTTCCTGGTCGCGGCATAGCATACCGGGGGCCAACTACATGGTTAGCTCTTTGGCTTTGTTCATCATTTGCACGCCGTGCACCAAGGCGGCACCGCCCTTAATGGCAGCTGCCACGTGCACGGCTTCCATCATCTGGGCCTCGTCGGCGCCTTTTTGGAGCGAGTCGGTGGTGTAGGCATCGATGCAATACGGGCACTGCACGGCGTGCGCTACGGCCAAGGCGATGAGCGACTTTTCGCGCTCGGTGAGGGCTCCCTCCTTAAATACTTCGCCGTAGTAGTCGAAGAATTTGCGGCCCATTTCGGATTGCCACTCGGTGATGTTGCCAAACTTGGCAAGGTCGGCGGGGTTGTAGTAGGTCTTTTCCATATCTGCAGAAAACAAAGGATGCTACTAAGAGTTTGGCCGGAGCCGCGGCGGGCAAGTTAGTCGCAATGGGCAAACTACGGTAACCGGCGCACCCGAATGTGCACGTGCTGCCCGTCGTCGCGGGTAGTGGGTTTAATATCGATGCGCTCGGCCTCGTCGGAGTACGCCGCCAAGCCCCGCACAATACCCACAAAGGCCCCATGCGGCGCTCCGACACGTACTCCACACCACATTAATGTGTTGGTCGGGGTACACCTCTTTGTGGTCAAAGTCGGCCCCGGTAGCCCCGAGGCTTCGAGCACGCGCACCCACATGCTGTGGTCGTACTGAGTTTGTACAAACCGCCTCAGGAGGGCGAAAATGGAGCCGTGCATAAGCAAAAAGCCCCTGGCTGCTTGAGCCAGGGGCTGGAAAGTACGCAACCTCAACGGTTTAGTTATTGCATCTGTCCCATTACGGTAAGGGCAGCGAGCGTAGGCTCGGGGCGGCCACCGGCAGGCTCCAGTGTTACGGCAAAGGCCTGAGCGCTGACAATGTCTTTCATGCGTTGCAGGCTGTCGCCGGCGGCGGTGTGCTGGGCCAGCATACCGGCATCCACGGGCTTGCCCTTATCGAGGGCCCACAGTTGGTATTGCTTGCCTTCGGGGGCGGGCGGCAGGTTGTTTACATCAACATATACGGCCTTGGTAGCGGGGTTGAAGTGCACGCGGGCCCGGGCTCCGGGCGCGATTTGCGTACCGGTCATCACCACGGTGCGGTACGATTCGTCGCGCATCATGGCCAGCTCGTTGGTGCGGGTAGCCAAGCGCTTCTCCACCGCCTGCGTAGCAGCGGCATAGCGCGCCTGCTCGCTTTGGGCAATTACCAACTGCGACTGCGCCTCCTGCCAACGGTTGTAAAACAGCCAGTTGGTGCCAATGCTTAGCAGCAGCAGCACGGCGGCTGCGGCGGCTAACCAGCGGTAGCCACGGCCGCTTTCGGCGGCGGGCATGGTGCGCACTACGGGCTCGGCCGTAGCGGATGCGGGGCGGTAAGCAGGCTCTTGCGGCGCCGACGAAACCGTCATGGTGGGTTGGGCAGGGGCAGTCGGCGGCACCGCGGCGCCAGGCTCGGCCTGCTGCCTAATGGCTTGCTGCCAACCACCTAGCACCCGCTCGCGCATGCCAGTAGGTGGCGTTACGGCGTGGGCTTCGGCGTAGGCGCCAAGCGTTAGCTCGATGCGGCTAAGCTCGGCACGAATAGCCGGGTGTTGGGCGGCAAGCTGCTCCACCTCGGCGGCTTCGGCCGGGGTAAGCTGCTGCAGCACATACAGCTCCAGCTGTCCTGATTCGATGTACTCCTCGATGTTCACTGCTTTGGCTTACCGAATCAGTTTGGAAAGGACTTTAAGGGCGGCGCGGGCGCGGGTTTTCACGGTTCCTAGCGGCAAATTCAACTCTTCGGCTACCTCGCTTTGGGTATAGCCTTCGAAATACAGCTTATCGACAACTTGGCGCTGATCGGGCGTGAGCTGGTGCGTAAGCTCTTGCAGCCCGATGTGCTCGGGGCGGAAGGTGGCTACGGCTGGCTGGCGTTCAGCGGGGCTATCGTCGAGTGGCTGAGTGCGAGTACCTACGCGGTACTGTCGCGAGCGGATTTTGTCGATGGCAAGATTTCGGCAAACGTTCATCACCCACGTAAAAAGTCGCCCCTTGGAGGCGTCGTAGCTGTGAAAGGAATGCCAGATTTTCACCATACTCTCCTGCAGCACGTCTTCGGCTTCTTCCTCGCGCCGCACGATGCGCAGGATTACGCCGTAAAGGGCCGACGAGTACTTGTCGTAGAACTCCGCCATGGCCGATTCATCCTGGGCTTTAAGCCGGGCGATAAGCTGTTCTTCGGCGACGGAAGGCGGCTCGGGTAGCAAATTGGTCACGGTGTGGTGTGGAATGCCCTGGGCAACGCAAGTTTAAGCGCGTAGCACGGCGGTCAAAAGTAATGACAAAACGGACACTGCGGCATGCCCGCGGCCAACCCTAGGTAGTCGGCAGCAGTTATACGGAACATTGCTTGCCGGGCTGCGTGCTTACTTTGCCCCGGTTCGGCCCTCAAACGTTCGTTTTATGCCCATCGAGTCGTACAACCCATATACTGGTAAAGTGTTGCGGCGCTTTAAGCCGCACAGCGCCGCCCAAGTAGAGCGCATGCTGGCCCAAGCCGATAAAACCTTTCAGGAGTGGCGCCGCACCACATTTCAGGAACGGGCCCAGGTGCTGCACCGCGCCGCCGAGCTGCTGCGCGAGCGGCAGGACGAGCTGGCCCGCATCATGGCCCTCGAAATGGGTAAGCCCGTAATCGATGGCCGCGCCGAAGCGCAGAAGTGCGCCCTTACCTGCGACTTTTACGCCGAGCACGCCGAGCAAATGCTGCGCGACGAGCCGGTGCAAACCGAAGCCCGCCGTAGCTACATTGCGCACCAGCCCCTAGGTGCCGTACTGGCCGTAATGCCCTGGAACTTCCCGCTGTGGCAGGTGGTGCGCTTTGCCGCTCCGGCCCTGATGGCCGGTAACGTGGGCCTGCTGAAACACGCCTCCAACGTGCCGCAATGCGCCCTGGCGCTGGAGAAGATCTTTCAGGATGCCGGCTTGCCGCAAGGGGGCTTCCGGACGCTGTTGCTCGAGTCGAAAGCCGTGGAGCCGCTGATTGCCGACGACCGCGTGCGGGCCGTTACGCTTACGGGCAGCGAAGGGGCAGGCAGCCAAGTGGCCGCCGCGGCCGGCCGCTACATCAAGAAAACGGTACTGGAACTGGGCGGCTCCGATGCCTTTGTGGTACTGGCCGACGCCGACCTGGAGCTAGCTGCCAAAACGGCCGCGCAAGCGCGCATGATCAACGCGGGCCAGAGCTGCATTGCGGCCAAGCGCTTTGTGGTAGAAAAATCCGTGTCGGCCGAGTTCATCGACCGCATGCGGGAGCACCTGAAGGCGTTTCAGGCCGGCGACCCGCTTGAGGAGCAAACCCAATACGGCCCCCTCGCCCGCCCCGACCTCGCCGACGACCTAGCCCAGCAGGTGCAGAAATCGGTAGCTGCTGGAGCGAAAGTGGTGTTGCAGGGCGGCCAACCGAAAGCCGGCTCGGCCCGTTTTGCGCCAGTTATGCTCACCAACGTAAAGCCCGGCATGCCCGCCTACGACGAAGAAACCTTCGGCCCGGTGGCCAGCATCCTGGTAGCCCGCGACGAGCAGCAGGCCATTCGCCTTGCCAACGATTCGCGCTTCGGCCTAGGTGCCGCCGTGTGGACGCGCGACGAGGAGCGCGGCCAACGCGTAGCCCGCGAGCTTGAGGCCGGCGCCGTGTTCGTGAATGCCTTGGTGAAGTCGTCGCCCGAAATGCCATTTGGCGGTGTGAAGAAGTCGGGCTATGGCCGCGAGCTTTCGCACCTGGGCATTAAAGAGTTTGTGAACCAGAAGAGCATTTGGGTAGCCGGCGAAAAGCCCGAAGCACCAAAGAACCTGGCGGAGTAGGCTTATAAGCTGCCCGCTGAAACTAGCCCCGCCGGAGTTATAGCCACTGCAACATTGGCTATAACTCCGGCGGGGCTTGGCATTGCTACGCCTAGCTACATCACATCAGGCATAGCCCAATAGCCGATACACAATGTACCCTGCAACTTCGTGGAGCAAAACGCTCCATTGCTGTAAGGCCTCGGAGCTGGGCAGCAACCAATAAGCAGGCGTGGTTTGCCGCTGCACCGTGAGGTAACCCGCCGGAAATGGCGTTACCTGCAGCCCGGCTTTGTTGAAGCACCCCACGGCGCGGCGCTGGTGGAAAGCTGATGTAACCAGCAGCAGGCGCGGTTTGGTACTAGGCAAGCGCTGTTGCAACAAGGCTTTGGTATTCTGGGCGTTTTCGCGCGTGTTGCGGCTTTGCGTTTCCAGCCAAATGTGCTGGGTAGGTACGCCCGCTAGGCGAAGCAGCACGGTTAGGTCTTGCGCTTCGGTGCGCACACCGGGCTTGGGCTGCAGGCTGCCCGAGCCACCGCTGATGATGATGCGCTTGGCGCGACCGGCGCGGTACAGCCAAAGTGCATTCGTGAATCGGTCGGCGCCGCGGTCTAGGTACACGCGGTCGGCGGGGCCACGCCGCGAGTCGGTAATGCCGGTGAGCAGCACGGCCGCATCGTAGGGTTGCGGCTGCAGCTGCGAAAGGCGCATGGGCGGCAACTCCCACTGCCGCAGCAACTCGTTGCTCAGGCCAGGGTTGGTTAACACGACGCCAAGGACAACTGCGGCCAGCAATAACCGGTAGCGCCACTTGGCCGAACGCGCCACCAGCGCAGCAACTGGCAGCCCCACGAGCCACAAGGCGGGCTCTAAAACAAAATCGAGAAGCTTGGAAAGGACGAAGAACACGGCCGCGAAGCTAGCCGAAAGTTGGGCTACTGTGTTGCCAAGGCTATCCGAAGGGGGTTACACGCCTGGTATCGGCATGTAGGCCCGCAACCGATCGAGCTGTTGCTGCACTTCTTCGTCGCTGATCCGGGTGTCGCACTCTATCATGCGGCCTTGGCAGTACGACACGAAAAAAGGCGCCACGCGTTCGTTCATTAGTTTCCGCGCCACGGGATTCTGGTCGGAGTCGAGCCGCAGGAAGTAGATACCCTTGTAAGCCGAGTCGTTGGCAAACCGCTCGAAGTGCGGCGACAACAACTCGCATACTTCGCAGTCGCTCGAGGAGGTAAACTTGGCAAAAACCTTCAGATGATCGTGAATAAGGGTGCGCAGCCCGGTGTCGTCAGTATCGAATACATTCATGGTGTAGCCCTAGGTGGTTGGTTGGTCGCGGCGCATGCAATAGACAATCCTATACGCACGCGCCGGACTATTCGGCTAATCAAAGTGCACTCAACCAAAAGCGGGCTGCCCCCTCCTGCTGATGCGCATTTGCCACCTAGGGCAGCAAAAAAGCCCGGCGCCGGTGGCTACTGCTACCGACGCCGGGCCAATTCCGCACCTAGGGCGGCTTACTTTTTCAGCATCATCTCGCGGATGTACTTCACCGGCGCGCTGCCGTAGCTCAGGAACTGCTCGTTGAAGGCTTTCAGGTCGAAGTCTTTGCCTTGCTTCTGCTTGAGCTCTTCGCGCAGGTCGTAAATCTCGGTGTAGCCCGTGAAATACGAGCTGAGCTGCACCTGGCTAAGCGTGGCGCGGCGCCACTTGTTGGTGGCTTCGGCTTGCTCCTGAAATCCGTCGCGCACGAGCATCTGCACGGCGTCTTGCTCCGAAATGTTGCCCACGTGTACCAAGTGGTCGAGAATGGTGTTGAGCGTTACGCGCATGTTCCATTTGTCCCACATCAGCCAGATTTCGTCGGAGTTGTTGCCGTAGCCGCTTTCCAGCATCATGCGCTCCGAGTACACGGCCCACCCCTCAATCATGGCGCCGTTGCCGAGCACCGCTTTGATGATGCTGGGCGACTGGTTGGCGTATACCAGCTGCGTGTAGTGGCCCGGAATGGCCTCGTGGATGTTCAGGATTTGCAGCGTGTATTGGTTGTACTCGCGCAGGTAGCTTTCGGCCTGCTCGGGTTTCCAGTCCACAATCGGCTCCACGTTGTAGTAGGTGTCGGCACCTTTGTCGTAGGGCCCAGGAGCCGAAACTGATGCACCGGCACCGCTGCCGCGCATGTACAAGGGCGTTTCGCGCACCACCAGCGGCTTGCTGGGGTCCTGCGTCAGCAGCTTGTGCTCGTCCACAAACTTCACGAGCTGCGGAATCTGCTGCTTCACGGCATCTACAAAGCCCTGTTGCGTGGTGTGCACCGACGACAGCTTGCCGATTACCTCCCGAATGCGCGTGAGCGTATCGGCGGGCATGGGCTTGCCCGCGAAGTACTTCGGCCACAGGCGGGTAGCCCGCACGCCCATGTCGCGCAGCAGCTCCTTTTTGTGGGCTTGGGCTTTCTGGTAGACTTGGTCGGCCGTGGAGCTCGACTGAATATCGTAGTAGAACTTACGGTCAAACAAAGGCTTGCCGATGCGGAAGCTGCGCGTGGCCTGCGGGCGTACATCCTTGTTCAAGAAGCTGACGTAGCTCTCGATGGCCATGCGCGTGGTGTTCACGCGGGTGCGCAGCTGCGTTTTCTCCTGCTCGCTCAGGCCCGAGCGGTTAATGGAATCTTGCAGCGCCTTGCCGAATACCTCCAGCCCGCCGCGGTTCTGCAAAATGGCCAACTCGAGGTGCTCCTTGGTTGGATTCTTCAGGTTGCTCTTGGCTGCTTCGTAAAACTCGGCGGCGCGGCTGATTTTCAGCGATACGCTGCGCAAACGGCGGTCGAGGGGCTGGTAGCGGCCGTTCAGGATTTCGGCTACCGGTTCGCTGAGGTTGTACTGCGCCGGGTTCCACTCCCAGTTGCGCAGCGTATCGGCGTACCAACGCGACGACTGCAGCAGGTTCATCATCAGTTGGTAGTCGGTTTGGTTGTTCACCGACAGCTTCCCGAACTCAAACTCCCGCAGCTCCTTCTGCCAACGATTATAAGCTTGGGCTTCTTGCTGCCGGCGGCCGGCGTTGGGTATCACCAGCAACGAGTCGTACTTGTGGTAGCCAACCGACGAGGCCCAGCCGGGATTGTAGTACCACAGCGAATCGACAAAGCGCTGCTTGTAGCGGTCGAAGCCCACATCGGCGGTGCTGGCTTCGCCGTTGGGTTTGTCGGAGCTGCTTTGGCAGCTGGCCATGGCGAGCGTGCCGGCCGTGGCAAGGCTCAGCAGCGCCAAGGAGTAACGAGGGGTCATGTGCGGTGGGGGGAGTAGAATTGCAGGCAGCAAGGTAGTGGCCCCTAGGTAGATTTCGAGCAGCAAGCTCGGCAATGGCAGCAACGACGTCGGTTTTACCGATTCCGTTGCGTTGCCTCACTCCTACGCCAGCTCGGGGTACCAGCCGCGGCTCAGCTCCAGCAACTGCTCCACGCTTAGCTCGCGCCGCTTGAAATCTTCGCCCAGCCGGAGGAGGTGCAGCAAGGGGCCGGTGGTTTGCTCGAGCAGCCGTTCGGGCGAGCTGAAGTGTTGGAAGTCCTTCAGCTCAAATTCCGATAGCACATCAGCATAAAAAGCCGCGGCCACGCGGCGGTCGAGGATGATAAACGCGCCCCGGTCGCGCTGGCGGCGCACCAGGCGGCCAAACCCTTGGCGCAGCTTGAGCCGCGCGGCGGGCCGGTAAAACTGCCCCCAGAAAGTTTCGTCGGCTTCGTAGCGTTTGCGGTGGCTGATAAGCGGCTCGCCCAACGACGGAAACGGCAGCCGCCACACCACCACTTGCGACAACGTAGGCCCAGCAAAGTCCACGCCCGTCCACATGCGGTCGACACCCAGGAGCACGGTTTGCTCCACGCGCCGGAAACGGCGGATTTCCCACTGGCTGGCGCCGTTTTGCATCAGCAGCTCAATGTCGTGCTCGGCCAGGCGGGGCTCCAGCCAATCGGCGGCGTAGCGCATTTCCTCGTTTGAGGTAAACAGCACCAGCGTGCGGCCTTCCAGGGTAATCAGCAGCGGCAACAAAGTGCGCAATTGCGCCTCGCACCAGGCGCGGCGCTCCTGTGGCGGCGCGCTGGCCCTGAACATGGGCAGGTACGTAGGCACGCCGCCCAGTACCGGCTCGGCTTTGGGGTTGTCGTAGTCGAAAATGGGCAAAATGCGCTGCTCGGCCGCGAAGGGTACGCGCATATCGAGCAGCTGCCGGAAGTAGCCCAGGTGGTTGTCGACGTAAAGCGTGGCCGAGGTAAACACCACCGTCCGAAACTGATCGAACAGCGTCGTGGCCGGCTCCCCGCTCATGCGGCGCAAGGCGGCGCGGGCGGCCAGCAGGCGCTTGGTGTACTCTTCGGAAGTTTCGTCGGGGGCTTGTTGCAGCGGCTCGCCGGTTTCGGGGTCGGGTGTGGCGCCTAGGTAGGGCCACAGCGCGTAGGGCTGCCGCACCAGCTGCCAACCTAGGCCGTTGGCCTCGGCCTCGCGCACTACCACGGGCACAAACTCGCGGCACGGAAACTCCTCGAGCAACCGCTCCAGCACATCGGCCTGGCCCTCGGCTATTTCGGCAAAACGCTCGGTGCGGCGGCACAGGCGTTCGTCGTAGTTTCTGGCGCCGCTGTCTTCGTCATCGCTGATGGGCGCGCCGTCTTCGTCTTCGGTTAGGTTGATGTTCAGGGCCACTGCCAGGTGCCGGCGCACTTGCCCTAGGTGCTTGGCCGAGGTTTTGAGCGGGGCACTCAGCGGGGGCAGCGCGGCCACCAGCTCCCGGTGAAAGGGGCGCGCCAACGGCGCGCGGCCGGGCTGCTCCACGCGCACGTTGTCGTGCCAGTGCGTCTCGCCGAGCGGGAATGGCAATGCAGCCGCCCGCCCACCCTTGCTCTGGAACTGGCTGCTCACGGCACCTAGGGCCGCTAATGATTCGTGCAGCGGCACGGCGGCCTCGGTGAGGGCGTGCAGCGCGGTGCGCACGGCTTGGCGGCGGCGGTAGGGCGCGGCCTCAATGGCGTAGCGCATCCAGGCAGCATCGGCGGTTTGGCGGGCGTCGAGAGCAGCAGGAGTTTCGCGCATCAGCTCGGCTACTTGCTCGAGCAGCGCCACTTTAGCACCCAGCTCTTCCAGGCGGGCTTCTTCGATGGCCTCGTAAGCGGCGCGGCTGGCATCGTCGGGGCCGGGCTGATCGGCCACGGGCACTTGCCGCCACAGGGCTTCTTCCTCGTCGCGCAGCCGCTCGCGCAACTGGTTCAGGAAGGGCTCGGAGCGGCGCAGGGCTTTGGCTGGGGCCTCGGATTCTTCAGCAGTTTGGCGGGCATTGCGGTTGGCCATAGGCTGGCCGTGCAGCAACGGCTCCAATAGCTCGTCGTGCAGCTCGCGGGCATCGAGGCTGCGGGCCAGCGCCGAGCGGAAGTTATCCGGAAAGCGATCAGCCTCATCAATAATACACACCGTGGCCCGCTCCACCACTTTCGGCGGCAGCAAAGCCAGCTTGTGGTGGTTGACGATCAGCAAGTTGGCCTGCTCGGCCCGCAGGCGGTGGGCCGGGTACACGCAGGCTTTGCGGCCGGGCAAGGCGCCGTGGCGGCAGGCGCGGTCGGCGGTAACGCGCCGCAGCAGCTGGCGCAACGCCGGGCCGAGCTGCGGGTGGGCGCTCAGTGGGCGGGCAATGCCTTCGATTTCGCCTTCGGTATCGCGCAGGCGCAGGGCCAGGTAAAACCACGCCAACGCCGCCGGCCACTCGGCGCCGCGGCCCAGGCAGTCGTCGAACGCGCGGCCGAGCGCCTCCACGCACAAGTAGCAGTTTTTGCCCTTGAGCGTAGCCGTCCGAATGGCTTTGTACCGGGCGGTACGGCGGCCATCGGCCTCGCGCAGCAGGGCCGGCAGTTCGCCTTGGCGCATTTGCTCCTGCAGGTTTTTGGTGGAGGTAGCCACCACCACCAAGGCCTCGGGCGCGTGGCGCAGGTACTCCAACGACGGCACCAGGTAGCCAAACGTTTTGCCCGTACCCGTGCCGGCCTCGATAGTGTAAGCGCCGTGGCTGCCCACCGCACGCGCTATAAAACGGGCGTACTCCAGCTGCTGCGGGCGCGGCTGAAAGGTGCTTTTGCCGCTG
Source organism: Solirubrum puertoriconensis (assembly GCF_001483135.1). Lineage (GTDB taxonomy): Bacteria > Bacteroidota > Bacteroidia > Cytophagales > Hymenobacteraceae > Solirubrum > Solirubrum puertoriconensis. The sequence goes on along the minus strand of NZ_LNAL01000007.1, from coordinate 463,514 downwards.
CTCATGCGCTTGGCCAGCTGCTCAAATGCCTCCTCTACCTGCTGCTCCGATACATCACCTAGGCCCAACTCGGGCGCGGCGCTGTCGTCGGCTTTGTCGCGCCAACGGGCCAGGTAGTTGTTGAGGAGCAGCGCCATTTGCTCGAGCTGCGGCCAGGCGGGTTGCGGAGGCGGCAGCGGTAAGCGGTTGGGCGCATTGGGGTTGGCGCGGCGGGCGGTATCGTCGCAGCAATCGGGTTGCTGGGCCAGGGCCTTCAGCAACCGGAAGGCGCGCAACTCGGGGCGGCGCGGCGCCAGGCTGATTACCGCATCGAGTAAGGTGTAGCCAGGCAGCCACTGTTGCCCGTTTTGGCCCTGGGGCTGCAGCAAGCTCTCGAGCACGCGGCGCACGGCCCGGCGCATGGCGTGCAGCAGAAAGGGCAGCTGGGGCACGGCGCCATCGTCGTTGCGCTTGGCATAGCCGAGCTTTTCGCTGACGGCTTTATCCTGCACCACCAGTTTCTCGAGCAGCTCATCGGCATCGTCGAGCACTTCGTTGGGCAGGAAGAACGCCAGCAGCTCATCGAGCCCCACGCACATGGGCGGCTTGGTCATGCCGGCCAGCACGTGCTGCTCCAGCCATAGCCGTTCGGGCGAGGGCTGCCCGGCGCGGTCCATAATCAGTAAGGCATCGAAAGCACCCAGGGCGGCTTGCGCCTCTTCGGCCACTTCGGGCCAGGTAGGCGCTTCTTTGGCGCGGGCGTTGGCTACCCCGCTGGCGGTACTTACGGCGGCGGAGTAGTCGCGCTCGGGGTTCAGCAGCCACTGCTGCACCTTGGCGCCGGGCTCAAGCGGCAGTACCCCTAGGTGCAACAAGCCGTGTTTGGTATCGGGGCGGTAGGCGCCGGTGGCGAACAAATGCGCCACAGCTACCCGCGCTGTACGAACCGGACTTGTAAATAAAACTGCCATAACCCCGTTGCTCCAAGCCGCAAATTAGGCAATCGGTAGCCGCAGCCCTAGCGTATTATGGTTGGGCTGCCACAAACCCTACCTTGGGCTGGTTGCCGGGTTGTTTTCCCTTGATACCTTCGCTCATGCGTCTTTCCGCTTCCCCTCTCCTTTCCGGCTTGTTGCTCACCGGAGCTTTGGCCGCGTGCTTGCAAAAGTCCGATGACTCGGCCTCGAACACGGCCGTTGTGCAAGCTAATTCCAATGCTGATGTCGGCACCGAAACCGGCGCCTCACCGGTGCAGAGCACAACCCGCGCCCTCACTGAAAACTTTGAGGTCGGCAGCAAAGGCTCGTATGCCTCGGGGCAAGAGCAGCTGCCCTCGGGTACTTGGCTGCTCGATGATGCCCTGATTGGCACCTCCGAGCAAGACCACAAACGCGGCGACAAAGCCCTGCGCCTCCGCGGCAAAGGCCGCGCCCAAATGCGTTTTGACCTAGGCAGCGGCGCAGGCCGGGTGCGCGTGTTCAATGCCAGCTACGGGCGCGATGGCTCGGTGCGCTGGCAGCTGTGGCTCAGCACCGACCGCGGCCGCTCCTGGCAACCCGCCGGCACCGAGGTGAAAGTTGAAGGCGCCGGCATCACCACCGATGTGGCGGTAAACCGCCCCGGCCCGCTGCGCCTCGAAATTCGGAAAGTAGACGGTGGTGACGACCGCCTGAACATCGACGACTTTACCGTGGAGCCTTACCGCGGCGGCAGCGCACCCAGCGTGGCCACCACGCCCAGCAGCCCGGCCCAACCGAGCCGCACGCCGGCTGCTACGCCGGCCCCAAACCGCTCAGGCATCACCGGCACCACCCGCCGCGACGATCCGCTGACCCTCGGCAACCCCAGCGGTGCCACCGCCAACCCCACGGCTTCGCCCAATAACTACCTGATGCAGAAGCCGCAGTTTGTGCTGAGCTACTCGCGCGACCGGGGCATTCCGAACTGGGTAATGTGGCACCTGAGCAAAGCCTGGATGGGCTCGGCTCCGCGCCAGGATGATTTCCGCCCCGACCCGGCCCTGCCCCGCGGCTGGTACCAGGTTACGCCCCGCTCCTACTCCGGCTCGGGCTTCGACCGCGGCCACAACTGCCCCTCAGCCGACCGCAGCTACGACCTCGACGACAACTCGGCTACCTTCCTGATGACGAACATGATTCCGCAGGCGCCGATGAATAACCAGCGCACTTGGAACAGCCTGGAGGAATACTCGCGCGACTTAGTAAAAGCCGGCAACGAGGTGTACGTGCTCATGGGCAGCTACGGCAAAGGCGGCACCGGCACCAACGGTCCCGCCACCACTCTCGACCAAGGCCGCGTAACCGTGCCCAAGCGCGTGTGGAAAGTGCTGGTGGTGCTGCCCGAGGGCGACAACGACTTACAGCGCATGGCCAGCGGCCAAATCCGCATTGTGGCCATTGACACGCCCAACGACAACTCCGTCGACCCCGACTGGAGCCGCTACCGCGTGAGCGTCGATGCCATCGAAAACGCCACCGGCCTCGATTTGCTCAGCAAACTACCCACCGAGGTGCAAGACCGCCTAGAGGCGCAAGTAGACAGCGGCCCAACCCGGTAGCCGCCCTAGGTATCCGGCAAACAAAAAGCCCGAAACACCAGTTGTTTCGGGCTTTTTGTTTGTGCTGGCAGCTGCAGTTATTCGCGGGTGCCGCTATCGAAACCGCTCGTCAGGGCTTGCTTTTCGGCGTTGCTGATGGGCCGATTGTTGGCCGCGGCAAACAGCGCACAGGCTTTATCGGCGGTGGGTACACCTAAGGCTTTGGCGCGCATGCCCCACAGCACCAAGGCGTACTCCTGCTTATTGTACATGGCCCCCTGGTGCAAGAACATGCTTTGCTTGCGGGTGGCCAACATTTGGCTAAAGTCGAGTTCACCGCCCTTCACCGTTTGTGCCTTGATGTACGCCTCCACATCAGCCGGGCTGGGGTTGGCAGCAGCCGTAGCCGTGGGCACCGAGCCACTGGTGGACTGCGCAAGGCCGGTAGTGCTAATGGCACCTAGGCTCAACAGCACAAGTAATACTTTGAACATAAAACGGAGAAGAACAGTGTGCTTAATGATTACAACCGAACGCTAATGAAAGTGCTATATTATAAAAATTATTTAAGCTCAAGAGTATCAGGCAGCTTGATTTTTCAACATCGTCTGAATTACCGACAAAAGTACCCCCGCATTCCACTCGCGCTGGTAGCTGATGGTGGTAAACAGCCGGCTGTTATGGCGCGAGTTGAGCGTAAAGGACTGCGGCGTTTGCAGCAGGTCGCAATCGGTCCAGGTTAGCTGTTGATCCACGGCCCAGCTAAGCCCTAGGTGGTTTACGGCCACGCCGGCCAGCAACACCGTTTCGCCGGCCTCGATGCTGCGCATGGCCTGCTCTTCGAGCCGCTCGAACACGGGCGCTTCCAGCGCAGCGAGTATCTGCTCGTACCGGTTCCAGTCTTCGTCGTCCTCGTCGGCATCAAACGAGTACATCCGGATGCGTAGCAACTCGCCCGTTTGGTGCCGCAGCTCAATGGTATAGCTGTTGCCAAACCTAAACCGGTAGAACACCAGCAACTGGTGGCTGTAGCGCACCCCCGCCACCTCGCTCAGCAACCACTCGTACGCCATACCGCTAAACCATTTTGCCCCGGTGTAGCTGAGCGTATTGCCGCTGATGCGCAAATGCCGCGGCATGCCCAACAGTCCATGCGGCACCTGCAGGTCAAGCTCATTGGGGTTGTTGGGCACGTTGCTCATCGGTAAACGCCGGGGTAGCCATGGGTTGCTGCACGCGCACATGCAATAAGCCCACCTAGGCTTTGGTTAGCTTCCGATAGCATACGCAGAAGCGGGCTTAGGCTTTGCGCCGCTTGGCTCTGGAGCTTGTTTCTGTTATGAAATCACTGATCATCTGCACGTAGGCATCGGCGTATCGCTGCTGGCTTAGCTTGGCCGAGCCTTGGAGATGGCCGCCTTCAAACTTCACCAAGCGGCGCACTTGCTTGCCGGTAGCCGCGTTTACCACCTGCTCCGAGTGAGCCAATGGGGTAAACGCATCGGTAGTGCCGGCCACCAACAGCACGGGGCAGCTAATGCGCGGCAGCAGCTGTTTGTACTGATCGGCGTCGGCTGGCAAGCTAATCGTCTTGTTCTTCAGCTGCTTTATAATCTCCACATGCAAAGTTGGATCGGCTACGTAGCCCTCTCCAATTAAGAAATCGAGCTTTTCGCGCGCAGCTACTTTGGTAGCCAAGATGGTACCCATGGAGAAGGCCAGCACCCCGGTCCGGTTGCGCGGGTACTGCCGCCGGGCGTAAGCCAACGCGGTACCTAGGTCGTCGGCAAACTCATTGTAGTACAATCGCTCTTGATCCATGGCGAAATCGTCGCTTTGGCCGAAGCCGCGGTAATCGAATAGCAGCACCCGGTACCCCTGGGTAGTTAGCTCCTTGGCCATGTGCACCCAGCCACCCATGTTGCCGGCGTCGCCGTTGGCCAGCACAATGGTGGTACGCTTATCGAGCTTGGCATCGGGACTGCAGTCCCACGCCTGCAGGTGCAGCTTATCGGGGGTGCTGATGCGGGTTGGCTGGTAGGCCATACCCACCGAATCGGGAGTTTGGTAGTACTTGCGGAGGGGCTTAATAGCAAACGCCAAGTGGCTGAACAGCAACAGCACCAACAAAGGCACAAAGCTTCGAAGCATATTGTAAGGCGTTAGCTAAAAAGAATATCAACTGTGTAAATAGAGTGGAAGTGGTTAGGCAGGCACAAACACCACATTGTGGAAGCCCACACCGGCTGCAGTATCGTGCGTTAGTCGGCCTTGTTTGTCAACGAAATACTGCCGGTAGCCTAAGGCCGAAAGCAACTGGCGGATGTCGAACTCGGTTTGTGATGCCGCACCTAGGATGTTAGGCTGCAGCTCGAGCATCAGCAAGGGCTTGTGCCGGGCCAACAGGCGTTGCATGCCCAGCAGTGCTTGGTACTCACCACCTTCAATATCGAGCTTAATCAGGTGCACCGCCGGTAAGCTTTCGGCATACGCATCAAGCGTAACCACCTCTACCTGAACGGGTGCGCCCAGCTCATCGGAGTAGCGCCGCAACGACGCCATGCCGGAGTTGTTGGGCGGCGGCGTGTAGAGCGGCATCAGCCCCGCCACATTGCTCACTGCTTTTTGCTCGAGCTGCACGTTGCTGAGCCGGTTAATGGCTATGTGCTCACGGAGCAAATCGGCATTGGCCGGCAGCGGCTCAAAGGCATACACCTGCCCTGTACCGCCCACCATCTTGGAGGCCACGAGGCTGTACAACCCCATGTTGGCGCCCACATCAAGCACTACGTGGCCGGGGCGTAAGTGCTGCTCCAGAAACAGGATGCCGCGCTCCTCGTAGTCGCCTAAAAAGTAAAGGTGTTGTGGTATCCAGTCGGCCAAATGCAAGCGCAGCAACAGGCCGTGGCGGTAACGTACCGTTTTGTGCACCCCATTAAACAACTGCCACGGCCGGAACACGCGCTTATACAGGCCGAAGTATTTGTCCTTGAAATAAGGTATGGCAAATAGCTGACGGAACGCAGAAGCAAGCAGGTGTTTCAACCGGGGCAGTTGTTCAGGCGAAGGCAGCACGAAGCGCCCGAGGGTGGTGCAGTTTTCCTTTCGTGAGGGGCTTAGGTTTCGATGAGCGTTGCTTTGAAGCCTGCCAGCTTACCCTCCGAGGTTTTACCTAGGGCGTACGCCTCAACTTGTGGGCCGCTGCCTACGCGGTACACTTGGGTATCCTCCAATTCCTGCATCATAAACATCTGCAGGGCCTTGAAGCGGTTGGCCAGCTCCACGTTGCCGAGCACGCCTTGGTCGGCGGTGTGGTTGCGCAGGAAATACGTCAGTTCCTGGGTTTCTACCTTGGCGCCAGCGGGCGAGTGGCCCAGCAGCGGCAGCACACTCTCGGGGCTCAGCTCGAAGCCAGCGGGCAGGTTGTAGCTCACGGGCGTCAGCGCCGATTCCGACTCGCTCATGAAGTAGAGCCCCTCGGTAAGGGCATGCAACTGCTGCACTACCGCATCGGATGCGCCATCGGCTTGGGCCGCTTGCGGGGCTTGGCCCGTAGCGGCCGAAGCTGGCTGCGCACCTAGGGCTTGGCCGCCGCCCACCTCGGCCACCTTGGCCGAAATAGCCGTGGCCAACTCCTTCATGCGCTCTTCGCGCACTTTGATTTTCTCGTTGGCAAAGTTCATGTCCGACACCCGGTTCATCGGAATCAGGTGGATGTGGGCGTGCGGCACCTCCAGGCCGATTACCGCCACGCCAACGCGGCGGCAGGGCACAACTTCCTTCATCCCTTTGGCCACGCGCTGCGCAAACTGGTGCAGGGCCGCCAGCTCATCGGCCGGCAAATCGAAGATGTAGTCGACTTCGCGCTTGGGAATTACCAACGTGTGGCCTTCAACCAGGGGTGTGATGTCGAGAAAAGCCAGGTGGTGTTCGTCCTCGGCTACTTTGTAGGCGGGCAACTCGCCGGCAACAATGCGGGAGAAAATAGACGGCATTTCGGGCGTAGTGTAACGGGTGACAGGTAACACGTACCGATAAACTCGGCGCGGTGAAGCTAGGAAGTTTCCGGCGTTAGGCCCGGCACTACCGCGGAACAGGGCACAAAAAAACGCGGCCGGTCTATCAGGACCAGCCGCGCCTTGCAAATGCCATTATGTAAGGGCTGCATCACCTAGGGCAATCCAGCTGAGGTGCTTAGCGCGAAACCTCCAGAATCTCGAAGTGCAGCTTGCCAGCGGGTACGGTAATTTCGGCCACATCGCCGGCCGACTTGCCTAGCAGGCCTTTGCCGATCGGCGACTTCACCGAGATTTTACCAGCGGCCAGGTTAGCCTCTTCCTCCGCCACCAGCACGTAGTCGAGCACGGCGTTGTTCTTGAGGTTTTTCAGCTTCACTTTGCTCATGATGAGCACCTTGCTGGTGTCGAGGTTGGTTTCGTCGAGGATGCGGGCGTTGCCGATAACCTCTTCCAGCTTCGAAATCTTCAGCTCGAGGTGGCCTTGGGCTTCTTTGGCCGCGTCGTACTCCGCGTTTTCGCTCAGGTCACCTTTGTCGCGTGCTTCCGCCAGCTGGCGGGCTGCCTCGGCCCGGCCGCGGATTTTCAGATCCTGCAGTTCATCCTTCAGCCTTTGCAAGCCTTCGGGGGTATAATAGTTGACAGCCATGACAATGAGTGGTGGGCAAACAGGTAAAAAAACAAGGAGAACGGCCGGCGGTGCCGGCCGTTCTCCCGAACAGGCATCAGCAAATATACGAAATGGCAACCACTGTGCGCAAGAGACCCGCGCAAACCTGGCTCGGCGGCGGCGTGCCCCAGGTAGCGCATGGCCGCTTGGCCCAAACCAACTACGCGTTGCTCAGAAAAGCTTCGATTTTGCGCACCAGCACTTGGTTGATGCGCTGATACGACTCGTGCGTCCAGCCGCCAACGTGCGGCGTGAGCACCACGTTGTTGGCCTTGCGCAGGTACTCGAAGCGGGCTTGCTGCTCGGGCTTGAGCGCACCTAGTCGTTCGTTGTCGAGCACATCGAGGGCGGCCCCGCGCAGCTTGCCTTCGCGCAGCAGTAGCACCAGGGCGGCGTGGTCGAGCACTTCGCCGCGGGCCGTGTTCAGCAGCCACAAGGGCCGCTGAAAACCGCGCAGCAACGCTTCGTTGATAAAGTTGTGATTAGCCGCTGAGTACGGGATGTGCACGCTCAGCACGTCGCAACGTTGCTGCAGCTCCTCGAGCGGCACCAACGGCAGGTAATCGGTGGGCTGCACGGCGGGGTCGTTGTCGTAGCCCAGCACCTCGCAGCCGAAACCGCGCAGGCAGCGCGCAAAGCTGCGCCCCATGTGCCCGCAGCCAACAATGCCCACCGTGCGGGCCTGCAATTCGTAGCCGCGGTTGGCCTCGCGGTGCCACTCGCCGCGGCGCACTTCCACATCGGCCGAGGCTACTTTACGCAGCAAGCCGATCAGCAAGCCCACCGCAAACTCCCCTACGGCTTGCTCGTTGCCTTCGGGCGCATTCAGCAAGGCCAAGCCGGCGGCTTCCATTGCCGCAATATCAATGTTATCGACGCCGGCCCCGGCACGGGCTACGAAGCGCAGGTGTTTGCCGTGGCGCAGCAAATCGGCCGTAACGCGCACCTTGGAGCGCACAATCAGCCCTTCGTAAGGCTTTTCGGCCAAAGCAGCGGGCACTTCGGCAGGCAACAAATCGGGTTCGTAATCGATCTGTACTCCTATCTCGCGCAACAAGCTTTTGAGGGAAGAGTGCATTTCATCAATTACTAGGCAACGTATCACGGCAAACTCGGCTTGGTGGAACTACGGACGAAAGTACGCTTGGGCGGGCCATAGCCCTAGGTGCTACGCACTGCCATTACGCGCTGCGTAAGGCCGACAAAGTCCTGCACGCTTAGCTGCTCGGCGCGTTTATCAAAGATGGCATCCGTCATGGCTTCAGGCGGCATACCCATCGGCTTAAGGCAGTTGCGCAGGGTTTTGCGGCGGGTGTTGAACGCTTGCTTCACTACCTGAAAAAACAGTTTCTCGTCGCACTCCAGCTGCTGCACTTGGTTGCGCGTGAGGCGCAGCACGGCGCTTTGCACTTTGGGCGGCGGCACAAACACGTGCGGGCCCACCGTGAACAGGTACTCGGTGTCGTAGAACGCCTGCACCAGCACGCTCAGGATACCGTACGTTTTGGAGCCGGGCTTGGCGGCAATACGCTCGGCTACTTCTTTCTGAATCATGCCCACGCACTCGCGCACTTGCTGGCGGTGCTCCAGCACCTTAAAATAAATTTGGGAGCTGATGTTGTAGGGGAAATTGCCGATAACGGCCACCGGCTTATTCTCGAACAGCTTGCCTAGGTCCTGGCGCAGAAAGTCGGCCGACAGGATGCGCCCCTCCAGCGCCGAAAAGTGCTGCTGCAGGTACGCCACCGATTCGCGGTCAATTTCGATTACTGTGGTTTCATAATCGACCGTGCGCTCCAGCAAAAACTGCGTCAGCACGCCCATACCAGGGCCCACTTCCAGCACGTGGCGCACGCCATCGGGCAGCTGCAACGATTCGGCAATGCGGCGGGAGATGTTCAGATCGGCCAGAAAGTGCTGGCCTAGGTGCTTTTTCGGGGTGACGCGTTCCACAGGCATGGGCACGAAGGCAAGCTTCGCGTATAGGATTGGCCGGCAAAAGTACGAAAGCCCCGCGGGGGCGGCCGAACTCCGTGCGCGGCCGGTAACGCATAACCCGATAACTTGCGCGCCAAAGCTAGATTTCCCCCTATGCCACTACACCTCGCCACCGCTGCTGCGCTGCCCCAAGGCCCCGCCGACGTTGTTCTGATTTTGCCCGCTGGTACCAAAACACTGCCGAGCGAAGCACCCGAGCTACCCGAAGCCGCCCTTACCTACGCCAACGCGCAGCTCGCTGCCGATGAAAAGCTGTTTGCGGTGAACCTGTATACCCACCGGGTGTACGTGGTAGTGGCGGCCGATAAGAAAACGGCCGACCTGAGCGCCGAGCAACTGCGCCGCAGTGGCAACCAACTGCACGCCAAGCTAAAGGCCGCTCGGGTAAAGGAGCTGCACATCCTTAACCTCACGGCCGATAAGCAAGCCGCCTTGTCGTTGGCCGAGGGCTTGTACCTCACGGCGTACCAGTTCGAGGGCTACAAAACCGATGAGAAATCGAAGAAGGCGCCTGAGCTGTTCCGGGTGGCGCTGGTGAACGAGGAGGAAACCAAGGTGCGCGAGCTGGAGAACCTGCTCCTGGGTGTCACGCTCGCCCGCGACCTGGTGAACATGCCGCAGAATAAGCTCACGGCAACCATGTTCGCTGAGCAAATGGCGGCCGCTGGCGAAGACGCCGGCTACCACACCGAAATTCTCGACCAAGCCCGCATTGAAGCACTACGCATGGGTGGCCTACTGGCCGTAAACCAAGGCAGCCCCGAGCCGCCCACTTTCACCATTATGGAGTGGAAGCCCGAGGGTGCCCGCAACGAGAAGCCTTTCGTGCTGGTGGGCAAAGGCGTGGTGTTCGATACGGGTGGCCTAAGCCTGAAGCCCACGCCCGCTTCGATGGACATGATGAAGTGCGACATGGCCGGCGCCGCCGCCATGACGGGCGTGATGTATGCCTTGGCCAAAAACCAGGTACCGCTGCACGTAATTGCCCTCGTACCCGCTACCGATAACCGCCCCGGCGGCCCCGCCTATGCACCCGGCGACGTGCTCACGATGCACAGCGGCCTCACGGTAGAAGTACTCAACACCGATGCCGAAGGCCGCCTGATTTTGGCCGATGCGCTGCACTTCGCCAAGAAATACGAACCCCAACTCGTCATCGACGCGGCTACCCTTACCGGGTCCGCCGCCCGGGCCATCGGCAAAGAAGGCATTGTGGCCATGGGCACTGCCGATGAAGACGTGATGCGCGAGCTGGCCGCCGCCGGCCGCCGCACGCACGAGCGCATCGTGGAGTTCCCGCTGTGGGACGAGTATGCCGAACACATCAAGAGCGACATTGCCGACATCAACAACCTAGGCAAAGCCGAAGCCGGCGCTATTTCGGCGGGCAAGTTCTTGGAGCGCTTCACCGAAGGCTACCCCTGGATTCACCTCGACATTGCCGGCCCGGCCTTCCTCACCGCACCCGACTCGTACCGCGGCAAAAATGGCACGGGCACGGCCGTACGGCTGTTGTACTCTTTCCTAACCAGCCGCTTGTAAATTACTTTCAATCGGATGCGTTGCTTGCTAGGTAACACATCCTTGTCGCCTAGCAACACCTAGGGCCCTAACTTAACTGATCGGCATCAAGCCCGGCATCGGCAACGGTGTCGGTTCCACACCTCGCATCACTCCCTGATAATGCTCCCCCGCATTGGCATAAGCACCGGCGACCTAGCCGGCATCGGACCGGAAATCATTTACCGCACGCTTCAGGACGCGCGCATTTTGCGCTTTTGCACCCCAGTGGTGTACGGCACCGCCTCCACCCTTTTCGACGACTTTCCGAACGATAAAACCCACGCTCCACTGGCCTTTCGGCAAGTGCGCGAGGCGGCCGACATTGTGGCCGGTAAAGTAAACGCCGTTACGTGCTGGGATGAAGATTTCGTGCTTACCCCCGGTCAACCATCCGAAGCGTCGGGCCGGGCCGCGCGCCTGTCGCTGATTGCCGCCGCCAACGACCTGAAAGCTGGCCTGATCGATGGGTTGGTGACTGCCCCAATAAGCAAAGACAATACCCAGGGCGAAGGCTTCTACTTTCCGGGCCACACCGAGTTTCTAGCGCACCACTTCAGCACCAACAACGACAGCCTGATGTTTCTGGTGGCTGATAACCTACGGGTGGCCACCGCTACCGGGCACATTCCCTTGAAGGACGTGCCTACGCGCCTCACCTCCGAAGTGCTCATTGGCAAGCTGCGCATGTTGCTGCACTCGCTACGCCAAGACTTCGGCATTCAGAAACCCAGGGTAGCCGTACTGGGCCTCAACCCGCACGCTGGCGAGAATGGCTTGCTCGGCAGCGAAGAGCAAGATCTGGTGCAGCCCGTGATTCAGCAGTTTCTCAACGAAGGGCACCTGGTATACGGCCCCTACCCCGCCGACGGCTTCTTTGGTACCCGCCAGTACCAGCAGTTCGATGCCACCCTGGCGCTCTACCACGATCAGGGTCTCATTCCGTTCAAGACGATTGCCTTCGAGCGCGGCGTAAACTTTACCGCCGGCCTGCCGGTGGTACGCACCTCACCCGACCACGGCACTGCTTATGGCCTTGCGGGCAAGTTTACGGCCGATCCTACTTCCTTCCGCGAAGCACTTTACCTAGCCTGCGACCTGATTCGTAACCACGTTGCCGACAAGCAACCTCTCGCTGGCTAGCACGCGCAACGAGGCTTTTCACTAACAAACACGCCCCGCATCTAGATGGATGCGGGGCGTGTTTGTTTTACTCGCGACGAAATAAAATTTCCAAAATCGAAACTTAATTTTTCGATTTGCAATTTTCTCATCACCTTTGCACTCGGAAAGACTGAGTGCCCTAGGTGGTATTGCTTCTTTCTCCCGATTCTCCCCTCACATGACGCTCAACAATCCTTCGGAATACAAAGCTGCCCTTCGTCGCCTCGACGCTTTGGTAGCGGCCGGTTTTGAAGGCAACGAGAAATTAGAGGCTGAATTTCGGGAGTTAGTAGTCGCCATCGACGCGTACGAAGACCAGTTAGGCCTAATGCCCATTCCTACGCTGCCTGCCACCTTGGCCGATATGATCGAGCTGAAGCGGCAGCAGATGCGGCTTAAGCAAAAGGAACTGGCCGAGCTCTTGGAAGTGCCTGCCGGGCGCTTGTCGCAAATTCTCAGCGGTAAACGCCGTGTGACGCTCGACCTCGCCAAGAAGCTCTACGAACGCCTTGGAATCAGCCCCGAATTCATTCTCAAGAAGGCCTGATTTCAGCCTAAAAGCCACTGTTTCATTCCCTGTGCGGCAAATAATATCTATTTTTGCCGCCTGCTAAAAAGCCTCCCGTGAAAAAGGATACGCAATACGATTTGCAAATAGCCGCGCTAAGCGAGAAAACGCATGAGTACGTTTTCGACCTAGGCACGGACTTTTTCGAGCAATTCGATCAGACGCTGATTCCGGACGGTAAGCTGCGTGCCGATGTAGTGCTCGATAAAACCGCGCAACGCATCGTGCTCGGCATTCACATCGAAGGTACCGTGAAGCTTATTTGCGACCGGAGCCTCGACGAGTTCGACCAACCCATCGACGTGACGCACCAATTGCTAGTGCGCTTCGGAGACCACGAAGCCGAGCTCGACGACGATGTGCTGCAAATCACGCCCGATACGCAGACGCTACCGCTGGCTCAGCACTTTTTCGATTACATCGGCTTGGCCATTCCGATGAAGAAGCTGCACCCGCGCTTCCAAGACGAGCCCGATGAAAACCCCGACGCCGACGCGAAGCTCATCTACTCCACCGGTGCAGCTTCCGACGACGATGACGATGAGGATGCCAGCGACCCACGCTGGAACGCTTTGCGCAACCTCAACTAGCCTTTCTTCGCTGACACTTTTCTTTTGTTTTAATACCCACTTTCACTCATGGCACACCCCAAACGACGCGTCTCCGCCGTTCGCCGCGACAAGCGTCGCACCCACTACAAACTCGACGCTAAAGCAGTTTCTGTTTGCCAAACCACTGGCGAACTGCACCTGCGCCACCGCGCTTACGTAGTGGACGGTGACCTGTACCTCAACGGTAAAATTGCTGTTAAGAACTACGCTCCCGTAGCTTCGGCCGCCGCTTCAACCGACGAGGAATAACCTAGCCTCTCCTTTCTGACCGGCGGCCGACACTCGGCCGCCGGTTTCAGTTATAACCGCCGACTGTTCTTCATTCTGCTTTCATGAAAATAGCCCTCGACGCAATGGGGGGCGACTTCGCCCCTCAAGCTGCCGTGGACGGTGCCGTGCTTGCCGCTGAAAAGCTAGCTGGCAAGGCCCAAATCGTGCTCATTGGCCAGGAAGAGGCCGTACGCCCCCTGCTAGAGGCTTACGGCGATGCCGCTGCCTCGCTGGAGCTGGTAAACGCCACCCAGATCATTCAGATGGGTGAGCACCCGGCCAAAGCCTACCAACAAAAGCAGGACTCGAGCATTGCAGTAGGTTACCGCATGCTGCACGCCGGCGAAGTCGAAGCCTTCTGCTCAGCTGGTAACACAGGCGCCATGCTTGTGGGTGCAATGTTCAGCGTAAAGCCTGTGCCCGGCGTACTTCGCCCCGCTATTGCCAACTTCGTTCCGAAGGAGCACGGTGGCTTTGGCATTATGCTCGACGTAGGTGCCAACGCCGAATGCAAACCCGAAATGCTGGAGCAATTCGGCGAGCTTGGGTCGCTCTACGCGCAGTACGTGTTGGGCATTGAGAAGCCAACTGTGGGCCTCATGAACCTAGGCGAGGAAGAAGGCAAAGGCACAACGCTGACGCAGCAGGCTCATCAGCTGCTCAAAGTAAACCCGCACATTCACTTCATCGGCAACATCGAGGGCCGCGACCTGTTCAACGACAAGGCCGATGTAATTGTGTGCGACGGTTTCACGGGCAATGTGGTGCTGAAAATGGCGGAGTCAATCTACGACTTGCTGGCCGCTCGCAACATGCACGACCCATTCTTCGACAAATTTAACTACGAGTCGGTTGGTGGTTCGCCCATCCTGGGAATCAACGACAATGCTATTATTGGCCACGGCGTAAGCACCCCGCTGGCTATTAGCAACATGCTCCTGCAAGGCTACCAAATGGCTCATTCGGGCATTGCCGAGCAAATCAAGAGCACATTTAAATCGTAAGGCGGAAGTAAATTCGCACGCAAGTCCGGCCCTCTCGGCCGGACTTTTTGCTACCTTGGCGGCCGTTTTACTTGCCAATTTCTCTCCGCCGCTTTTTTAATCCTTTGCAATGAAGCTGACCGCTGCCATCACCGGCGTAGGCGCCTACGTACCCGATTACGTCTTGACGAACCAGGAGCTCGAAACCCTGGTAGAAACCAACGACGAGTGGATCCAAAGCCGTACGGGCATCAAAGAACGCCGCATCCTGAAAGGTGAAAACCAAGGCACCTCGGTGATGGGCATCAAAGCCGTTGAGCAGTTGCTGCAAAAAACGGGCACCCGCCCCGAGGATGTCGACCTCCTGATTTGCGCCACCACCACGCCCGACTTGGTGTTTCCGGCCACGGCCAATATCATTTCAGCGGCTGTAGGCCTCACCAAAGCGTTTAGCTTTGATATGCAGGCGGCTTGCTCGGGCTTTCTCTACGCATTGGCCACAGGCGCTTCGTTTATTAAGGCTGGCACCTACCAAAAAGTCATTATAGTGGGTGCCGATAAAATGTCGAGCATCATCGACTACTCCGACCGCGCTACGTGCATCATCTTCGGTGATGGAGCTGGTGCCGTGCTGCTCGAGCCCAGCACCGACGGCCTAGGTCTGCTCGATCAGGAGTTACACTCCGACGGCTCGGGAGAGCAATTCTTGCACCAGAAAGCCGGCGGGTCGCGCCGTCCGCCTTCTGCCGAAACCGTAGCCAACCGCGAGCATTTTGTGTATCAGGAAGGCGCCACGGTGTACAAGTTTGCCGTAAAAGGCATGGCCGACGTAGCCGCTCAGGTAGCCGAGCGCAACAATCTTACCCCCGAGAGCATCGATTGGCTGGTGCCTCACCAAGCCAACAAGCGCATCATTGATGCTACGGCCCAGCGCGTAGGTATTGGGGCCGACAAGGTGATGCTGAACATTCACAAATACGGCAACACCACCAACGCTACTATTCCGCTGTGTCTGGCCGATTATGAAAGCCAGCTGCGCAAAGGCAACAACCTGATTCTGGCCGCGTTTGGTGGTGGCTTCACCTGGGGTTCCTTGTACCTCAAGTGGGCCTACGACCCCAAGCCCGACCCCCAGAACGCCTAACTTAGGGCGGCCTGACGCGGAAAACTCCTATACTTGCACCCCCGACGTGCCGCCCCGCCACTCAACGGGTCGGCACGTTCTGTTTCCATCCAAAACACCTAGTAACTGCCAGTTAAGCAGTCGTACCAAAACCCGGAGTTTCCATCCGGGTTCAGCACACAACACCTCGATTTCCCACATTTCTTTCCCCAGCAATGGCAACCACCGCGGATTTTCGCAACGGTCTCGTTCTAAACTACAACGGAGACCTGCACGTCATCACGGAATTCCAGCACGTGAAGCCGGGCAAAGGCCCTGCTTTTGTGCGTACCAAAATGCGCAACATCAAAACCGGTAAGGTTATCGACAACACCTTCAACGCAGGTGTTAAAGTTGAAACTGCCCGGGTAGAGCAGCGCCCCCACCAATTCCTTTACAAAGACGACTACGGCTACAACTTCATGGACAACAGCTCCTTCGAGCAGGTAACGCTGCCCGAAGCCATGGTGCCGTTTGCCGATTTGATGAAGGAAGGCCAGGAAGTAACCATCCTGTTCCACGCCGAAACCGAACAGCCCCTAACGGCCGAACTGCCCGCTTTCGTTGAGTTGGTGGTAACCTACACCGAGCCGGGCCTGCGCGGCGACACTGCTACCAACACCCTTAAGCCGGCCATCGTGGAAACGGGTGCCCGCATTCAGGTGCCGTTGTTCATCGATCAAGACCAGAAAATCCGCGTCGACACCCGCGACTACACTTATGTCGAAAGAGTCAAATAAGGACAAGGTGCCGCAAAAGCCCTCCCCCGCTGCCATGAAAGCCAAAGAACTGCAAGAGCTGATCGACTTCATCGCGAAGTCGGGTCTGAACAAAGTCAACATCGAGACCGAAGAGTTTAAAATCTCGGTACAGCGCGAGCCCAACACCAAAGTACTGAGCGTAGGCGCTGCCGCCCCGGCTCAGCACGCTCCGGCTCCCGTAGCTGCACCGGCTCCGCAAGCCACTCCGGCCGCCGCTCCGGCTCCGCAAGCTGCCACGTCGGCCGCTGCGCCAGCCGAGGCTCCGGCTGCTAGCAACACGGTAGCGCTAAAGGCCCCGATGATTGGTACGTTCTACCGCTCGAGCAGCCCCGAAAACCCGCCCTTCGTAGGCGTGGGCGACGTGGTTGAGCAGGGACAGGTGATTTGCATCATCGAAGCCATGAAGCTCTTCAACGAGATTGAAGCTGAGCAGCGCGGCCGCATCGTGAAAGTAATGGTCGACAACTCTTCGCCCGTTGAGTACGACCAGCCGCTGTTCCTCATCGAGCCGATGTAATTTCAGAGCTTAGAATTGAGAGCTTAGAATTTAGAAAAGGTAAGCTGATACGCCTGCCGCATCTAAGTTCTAAGCTCTCATCTCTCCTATCTACACCCAGAGCTGTGTTCAAGAAAATACTCATCGCCAACCGCGGCGAAATTGCGCTTCGCGTAATCCGCACCTGCCGCGAAATGGGCATCAAAACGGTGGCCGTTTACTCCACCGCCGATAAGGAAAGCCTGCACGTACGCTTCGCCGATGAGGCCGTGTGCATTGGCCCAGCCCCCTCGCGCGACAGCTACCTGAACATTCCGAACCTGATTGCGGCCGCCGAAATCACGAACGCCGACGCCATTCACCCGGGCTACGGCTTTTTGTCGGAAAACGCGGAGTTCTCGCGCATTTGCCGCGAAAATGGCATCAAGTTCATCGGTGCTTCGCCCGAGATGATCAACGCCATGGGCGACAAAGCGTCGGCCAAGGACACAATGAAGAAAGCCGGCGTGCCCACCATTCCGGGTTCTGATGGTCTGCTTGATTCGCTGGAGCAAGGCAAGCGCGTTGCGCTAGAAATTAAGTACCCTGTTATCCTGAAGGCGACGGCCGGTGGTGGCGGCCGCGGCATGCGCATCATCAAGAGCGAAGACGAGTTCGAAAAAGCTTGGAACGACGCTCGTACCGAAGCCAAAGCGGCCTTCGGCAACGACGGTGTGTACCTGGAGAAGTTTGTAGAGGAACCCCGCCACATCGAAATTCAGGTAGCCGGCGACCAGTTTGGCACGGTCTGCCACTTGTCGGAGCGCGACTGCTCGATTCAGCGTCGTCACCAAAAGCTGGTGGAGGAAGCTCCCTCGCCCTTTATGACGGACGAGCTGCGTGAGAAGATGGGCAAAGCGGCCATTGCGGGTGCTGCTTCCATTGGCTACGAAGGCGTAGGCACCATCGAGTTCCTGGTCGACAAAAACCGCGACTTCTACTTCATGGAGATGAACACCCGTATTCAGGTGGAGCACCCCGTGACGGAGGAAGTAATCAACTTCGACCTCATTAAGGAGCAAATCAAAGTTGCGGCTGGCATCCCGATTTCGGGCAAAAACTATATGCCCAAGCTGCACGCCATGGAGTGCCGCATCAACGCCGAGGACCCGACAAAGGACTTCCGTCCGTCGCCTGGCAAAATCACAGTGCTGCACATCCCGGGCGGCCACGGCGTACGCGTAGACACCCACGTGTATGCTGGGTACCAGATTCCGCCGAACTACGACTCGATGATTGCCAAGCTCATCACCGTTGCGCAAACCCGCGAGGAGTGCGTGGTGAAGATGAAGCGTGCGCTGTCGGAGTTCGTGGTTGAGGGCATCAAAACGACCATCCCCTTCCACCTGAAGCTGATGGACAACGAGGACTTCAAGGCCGGCAACTTCACCACGAAGTTCCTGGAGTCGTTTGACTTCTCGACGCTGTAATCAGTGGCCACACCGGCCAACGAAAACGGCCCGTTCTGCGAACAGAACGGGCCGTTTTCGTTGGCCGGTGTGGCTTTCAGTTAGCTTGCTTTTGGAGCTTCAATCTCCTGAACCAGCTCGGAGTACCACTGCTCTCCATATTTCCGAATCAGCGGCTCCTTCAGAAACTTGTAAACTGGTACGCCTAGCTGCGCTCCGAAGGCACACGCCGGGTTGCAGATTTCCCATCGGTCGTAATTCAGCGCGTCGAACTCATCGTACTTGCTGATGCGGATGGGGTACAAGTGGCAGCTGATAGGTTTTTTGAACGTGGTGGCGCCGGCTAAGTAAGCCTGCTCGATGCCGCATTTCAGAATACCGCGCTCGTCGTAGAGGGCGTAGGCGCATTCGCGGTTATCGATGGTGGTGGTGCTGTAGTCGCCTTCCCAATCCTTGATGTACAGCCCTTGCTCCTCGATAGCATGGCGGCCACCTAGGGTAAGGAATGGCTTAATCTTGTCGTATTCCTGCTCCAGAATCTTAAGTTCTTCCTCTTCGAGCGGAGCCCCTAGGTCGCCTTCAACGCAGCAAGCACCCTTGCAGCGCTCAAGGTTGCAAACGAAAAACTGGTCGCGGACATCGTCGGAAACGATGGTATTCTGGATGACAATCATGGAATCAGGCGCAAAAGCGAACCGCAAAGATACAGCTGAGGATTCGGTGTGGAACACCTGCGCAGAGGCTGAAGTTCGCCTAGATCGTTATTCAACTTTCTTTGCCGGGGAGCAATGCTGCTATTCTCTTTCGAGCGGCGGAGCTTTAGCCTTACCTTTGTTGTTTAGCCTGTAATCGGGCTACAAGAAAGAGAATGGCACTGGATTATCTGAACTTACTGAACGAGTCGCAGCGCGGCGCGGTGTTGCACACCGAAGGCCCGGCGATGATTATTGCGGGTGCGGGTTCGGGCAAAACGCGGGTACTCACCTACCGCATTGCTCACTTGCTGGAAAAGGGCGTAGATCCGTTCAACATCCTGGCCCTTACGTTTACCAATAAGGCCGCCCGTGAAATGCGGGCCCGTATTGAGAAGGTAGTTGGCCCCGAGGCGAAGAACCTCTGGATGGGCACCTTCCACAGCATCTTTGCGCGTATTCTGCGTTCGGAAGCCGATAAGCTGGGCTACCCGCGCCACTTTACCATCTACGACACGCAGGACACCAAAACTCTGGTTTCGCAGATTGTAAAAGAGCTGGACCTCGACGACAAGCTCTACAAGCCGAGCACCGTCCTAGGTCGGATTTCGGCAGCCAAGAACAAGCTCATCTCGGTGCAGCAGTACCTCAACGACCCTGTTATCCGGCAGGACGACGAGGCCGCCATGCGCCCGAAGATTGGGGTGATTTACCAGCAGTACCAGCAGCGTTGCTTCAAGGCCGGCGCCATGGACTTCGACGACCTGCTGTACCAAACCAACGTGCTGTTCAAGGACCACCCCGATGCCCTGAACAAGTACCAGAACATCTTCCACTACGTGATGGTGGACGAGTATCAGGATACCAACTACTCGCAGTACCTCATTACGCGGAAGCTCTCGGCCAAAAACCGCAACATTTGCGTGGTGGGCGACGATGCACAGAGCATTTACGCCTTCCGCGGCGCTGATATCCAGAATATTCTCAACTTCGAGAAGGACTATCCCGAGCTAGCCATCTTCAAGCTGGAGCAGAATTACCGCTCCACCAAGAACATCGTGAAGGCGGCCAACTCGGTTATCAAGAACAACCAGGCCCAGCTGCGCAAAAGCGTTTTCTCCGACAACGAGGAAGGCCCGCGCATTGAGGTGATTCGGGCAGCTTCGGACAACGAAGAAGGCAAGCTGGTGGCCAACGGCATCTACGAGGACAAGATGAACCACCATCTGTCCTACGAAGACTTTGCCATCCTGTACCGCACCAACGCCCAGAGCCGCGCCATGGAAGAAGCCCTGCGCAAGCTCAACATCAAGTACAAGATTGTGGGCGGCCTGAGCTTCTATCAGCGCAAGGAGATTAAGGACCTAGTAGCCTACCTGCGCCTCACCGTCAACCCCAACGACGAGCAGGCGCTGCGTCGCGTCATCAACTACCCCAAGCGCGGCATCGGCGACACCACCATCAGCAAGCTGATCAACGCGGCTGATGAGGCCAACGAAACCTTGTGGGACGTGGTGGCCAACGCCGAAAAGTTCTTGCCGGCGCGCGTGTCGAACCCCGTGGTGGGCTTTGCCGAGCAGATCAAGAGCTACGCCGTAGTAGCCGCCAAGGACGACGCCTTTGAGGCCGCCAAGTTCATTGCCAAGAACTCGGGCATGATTGAAGACTTGTATGCCGATAAGAGCATCGAGGGCTTGTCGCGCTACGAGAACATTCAGGAACTGCTGAATGGTATCAAGGAGTACGTTGATGATCCAGAGCGCGAAGACAAGTCGTTGGCGTCGTTCCTACAGGACATTGCTTTGGTAACCGACACCGACCTGAAGGACGCCAAGGACGACGGCGAATCGGTAACGCTAATGACCATTCACTCGGCCAAGGGCCTGGAATTCCGCAACGTGTACATCGTCGGCATGGAGGAAAACCTCTTCCCCTCCCAAATGATGATTACCTCGCGGGCCGACCTAGAGGAAGAGCGCCGCTTGTTTTACGTGGCTATCACACGGGCCGAGAAGAAACTGACACTGAGCTACGCTACCTCTCGCTACCAGTGGGGCAACCTGCGCAGCTGCGAGAAAAGCCGCTTCATCGACGAAATCGACCCCACGTACGTCGACTTCAAGTACGGTACCGAGGAAAGTCCCTTTGCCCCAGTGCTAGAGCGCCGCTCAAATTTGGTGGGCGCTCAGAAGATTAAGCCTGCTGCCGCTCCGGTTAAGCCCTACGTGCCCTCGGCCGACTTTAAGCCTTCGGATACGAGCAACCTAGCTGCTGGCAATAAAGTAGAACACCCGAAGTTTGGCTTCGGCACTGTAACCAAAGTAGAAACCCAGGCGGGCCAAACGAAGGCGACTATTCAGTTTGAAGGCGGCGTGGGCGAGAAAACCTTGCTGCTGAGCTTCGCCAAGCTACGGATTTTGTAAGCTGAGTCCGAGATTTTGATTCGCGCATTTCAGATGGCTATCAACTGAGGGTATCATCTGGGATGCGCGGATTTGCTTTATTGATGGCGTGAAAACAAGTACCAAACTTCGTCTTTTGGCTTTTTTCTTGTGCGCTTCCGGAGTGCTGTTACGCAATAATATGCTTTACATGCTTTACGGAGTATCTCCTACGCACCCAGCCTATAAACCGCTGGACTTTGCCACCTACATGCGGTATTCGGAAGCACAACGCTACTTCACGCTTACCAGCTTCGCATTAACTATCATAAGCTTATATCTAGGAGTGCAAATTATCAGAAATGATGTTGGTGCTCAGCCTCAACCCGATTCAATAATGGCTAATTTGCTTTTTGTAGCTATGGCGTTTGTCATGTTAGCTCTAGGCTATTTATCAATTGTTGGGCTGCTATTTTCAGGAGGTGGTTTGCTTGGTTAAACCAATACACTGCATCATGGCGGGGTAAGGTACAAGTACGCGGTCATCTGCATTACATTTCACCTGAACCCGCGCAAGTGCCGTATATTTAGCACTCCAAATGGCCGAGCTGCTGTGCTTGGCCTCTCGGTTGGTCCTTCTGCTCAGCAGAGCCCCTGGTGCCGCCGATGTCTTTCTTTACCTTCCCATGACTGAAACCCTCCCTCCGCAGCTCCAGCTGCTGGTGCGCGAATACGGCCATAACACATACCAATTGGCCCAAACGCTGCTCACGCTGGAAGACCGCGCCGAGCGCACGAAGCGCGCCCACCAAGTGGTGCAGCTGATGTTCCGCCTGAACCCGGGCGTGCGCGAGCAGCAGGACTACCAGCACAAGCTCTGGAACCACCTTTATGCCATGACCGGCAACCAGCTGGACGTGGACGCTCCTTTCGAGCTGACTGGCCTCGACCAGTTTAACCAGAAGCCAAAGCCCCTCGCCTACCCCAACAAGGCACCCAAGCTGCGGCCTTATGGTAAGAACGTAGAGGAACTCATTGCCAAGGCCACCGAAATTGAGGATGCAACCGAGCGCGAGCAGGCGGCCCTTTCGGTTGGACGCGTGATGAAGTTCCTGTACCGCATGCACAGCAAGGACGTGCCGAAGGATGTAACCATTCTGAAGCACCTGAAAGACCTTTCGGGCGGCAAGTTGGTGCTTGATATCAATCAGCTGGAAACCCTAGGCGGCCTCGATACCATTGCCGGTGCCGCTGGTGGTGGGCGCAGCGGTACCTTTTTGGTACAACAACCGCGTGCTGAACGTGGCGACCGTGACCAGCGCCGTGGAGGAGGCAAAAACGACCGGCGCGATAAGCGTCGGGGCAAAAAAGGAGGACGCGACCAGCAACAACCGCCGCAATAGAGTACATGTCTGCAGCATTTGAAGTAATCGGCGGGCAACCGCTACGCGGCGAAATTGTGCCGCAAGGAGCCAAAAACGAGGCTCTACAAATTATTTGTGCCGTGCTCCTGACTGCCGAGCCGGTAACCATTTCGAACATCCCCGACATCCGCGACGTCAACAAGCTCATTGAGCTGCTGGCTGACATGGGCGTGAAGGTGGAGCGCCTTGGTGCTGAGACCTACCGCTTTCAGGCCGACGCTGTGAACCTTGACTACCTCGACACGCCGGCTTTTATAAAGCAGGCGCGCGAGCTGCGCGGTTCGGTAATGATTTTGGGCCCGATGCTGGCACGGTTTGGCAAGTGCCAGCTGCCCAAGCCCGGCGGCGACAAAATTGGCCGTCGTCCGCTCGACACCCACTTTGTAGGCCTGCAAAAACTTGGCGGCGAGCTAAAGGTAGAAGGCACCGACTTCTACAAAATATCGAGCGCGGGCAAGCTACACGGCGCCCACATGCTGCTTGATGAAGCTTCGGTAACGGGCACGGCCAACATTGTAATGGGCGCAGTGCTAGCCGAAGGCACCACCACCATTTACAACGCGGCCTGCGAGCCTTACCTGCAACAACTCTGCAAGATGCTGGTGCGCATGGGCGCCAGAATCCAAGGCATCGGCTCCAACCTGCTTACCATTGAAGGCGTGGAGCGCCTAGGTGGTACCGAACACCGCATGCTGCCCGACATGATTGAGATTGGCTCGTTCATTGGTCTGGCCGCCATGACGGGTTCGGAAATCACCATCAAAAACTGCCAGATTCCGGAGCTCGGCCTTATCCCAGATACCTTCCGCAAGCTGGGCATAAAGCTGGAATACCGCGGCGATGACATTTTCGTACCGGCCCAAGACCGCTACGAAATTGCCACCTACCTCGACGGCTCTATCCTAACCATCTCCGACCACACTTGGCCGGGCTTTACGCCCGATCTGCTGAGCATTGCGTTGGTGGTAGCTACCCAAGCCAAAGGCACCGTGCTCATTCACCAGAAGATGTTTGAGTCGCGCCTGTTCTTCGTGGATAAGCTCATCGACATGGGCGCGCAAATCACCCTTTGCGACCCGCACCGTGCCATCGTAATTGGTTTAGATAAACGCCACGCCCTGCGCGGCATCACCATGACGTCGCCCGACATTCGTGCTGGCGTCGCGCTGCTGATTGCCGCCCTTTCGGCCGAGGGCAAAAGCACCATTCTGAACGTGGAGCAAATCGACCGCGGCTATCAGAACATTGATGGTCGCCTGCAAGCCCTAGGTGCGCAGATCAAACGCGTATAATAGGCACTAGGTACGGTACACACCTTCAACCGGCCGCTTCTGCTTTGCAGAAGCGGCCGGTTGTCTTTTTGCAGGGTTACATTCGGTATGGCCACGCATAAATGACAAACGACAATTCGGCGTCAAGTCGTTAAGCTTATTCATCCACTGTACATCTATGCACAATTTGCTCAGGTTTAGTGCTGTAGGCCTTGCCTTGCTCTTCGCAAGCTGCAACAGCCAAGAGCCACAATCATCTACTCAAGCCAGCACGGATGCGGTAGTTAGGGAAGAGCCCCTTCCTGCCCCTCCGCCGCCACCCTCGGCTCCGCCCAAGCCCGGAATTGCATTGGCAGATGGAGCTACGGTTAGCAGCGTGGCGCAACCACTTCAATCCCGAACTGCGCGGTTGCTGGTATACAAGGCCAACGTCGACATTAATGTGGACGATCTAGGCAAAGCGGCTACGCAGGTAGATAGCATTGTGCGCCGAAGCGGTAGCTGGGTAAGCAGCGCCACCCAAACCCGCGAAGAAGACATCTGGCGGCAAGAAATGACCATTCGGGTACGGCCGCAGCAGTTTACGGTCCTGCTGAATGGTTTAGCAAAGCTGGGCACAGTGGAAAACAAAGCCATTGAAGCCGAAGACGTGACTTCGCAGCACGCGGATGTGTCGGCCAGGTTGCGAACCAAGCGCGCATTGGAGCAGCGTTACGTAGGGCTGCTTAGCCAAGCCAAGAAGATCAGCGAAGTGTTGGAAATTGAGGCCAAGCTCGGTGAGGCTCGCGAAGACATTGAGGCTACCGAAAGCAGACTGAAGACGCTTAACGACGAAGTAGCTTACTCTACCATTTACCTGAAGCTGTACCAACCCCTTACTTTGCCCACACCTGAGGCTCCTGTGCTGTCGTTTGGCAGCCGCATGACCGAGGCGTTTTACGGTGGCTGGCAGCTCATTACAAGTGTGCTGATTGGCTTAGTGTACCTGTGGCCGATGCTGTTGCTGGCTACCGTTGGAGTCTGGCTGTTTAAACGGTGGCGCAGGCGCCCATTATCGGCCTAATTGCTTGTCTTCTAAAAGAAAGCCGCTCCTGTGCACACAGGAGCGGCTTTTTGCATACTAGAAACGCCTCGGTTCTAATCCACAATCATATCGACGATGGCCGTAACTATTGTCAGCACGAAGCTGAAGATGAGAGCAGAAATGAAGCCATCTACTTTGAAACCCGGCAGTATCCAGTCGGCCAATAGCAGAATGATGGCATTAATTACCAACAAAAACAGACCTAGCGTAAGGATAGTGATGGGAAAGCCGATGAATTTAAGGATTGGCTTAACAATAGCGTTGAGGAGTCCCAATACCACCACCAGCAAAAGCGCATCGACGATGCTACCTAGGTGAGCCCCCGGCAGCACCTTGGTAAGCACGTAGGCGATGATGGCACTGAGAATGAATTTCAGGATGAAGCCCATATTGAGCAGCTGTTTTGGTGGAAAAGAAATTGCCCATCAGCTCGCAATGCTGAGCTGATGGGCAACTATACGAAAAAGCAGATATTTTGCTGCTACACGGTGGTTATCCCGTTCGCCGTGAGGCGGCCCTGCGAAACGGCCATCCAGTTAATCATTTGGTAGAGCAGGCGTGCGCCTACGTTGCCGTTCCAGTCGGTGTCGCCGGGAGCAACCTCATTCAGGTCGCAGCCGATGATCTGGCGGCCCGAGCGCACAACGGCACGAATTAGGTACAGGGCCTCCTCGAACTCAAGTCCGCCGGGTACCGGCGTGCCGGTGCCAGGGCACAGCTTCGGATCGAGGCCGTCGATATCAAAGCTGAGGTACACCTTTTGTGGCAGCTGAGCAATGATTTTGCTGCATTGCTTTTTCCACGATTTCTTACCGTACATCTCATCGCGCAAGAAGCGGTGGTGGAACATTACCACACGTCCGCCCGACTGTGCAATTACGTCGGCCTCTTGCTGGCACAGGTCGCGGATGCCTACTTGCACCAGCTTTTTCACCTGGGGCAGCTGAAGGGCGTTATACATGATAGATGCGTGCGAATACTGGAAGCCTTCGTAGGCTACGCGCAGGTCGCAGTGAGCATCAATCTGCAAAATACCGAACTCTTCGTGGCGCTCCGCCAGCGCGTGCATATACCCTAGGGGCGTGCTGTGGTCGCCGCCAAGTACAACTACTGCCTTGCCGGCATCG
Organism: Solirubrum puertoriconensis; assembly: GCF_001483135.1. Classification (GTDB taxonomy): domain Bacteria; phylum Bacteroidota; class Bacteroidia; order Cytophagales; family Hymenobacteraceae; genus Solirubrum; species Solirubrum puertoriconensis. The sequence goes on along the minus strand of NZ_LNAL01000007.1, from coordinate 437,292 downwards.
AGGTATTGCCCGGTTTTCACTTTCAGCCATTCCAACAGAGCCTTGCCGCGTTCGGTTACCTTAGCCGGGATGGTCTGGTGCGAAGCAGCGTTTGCTTGAGGTTGGCCATCCTCAAGCCAATTGATGTACTCTTCGGCCGACTCGCGCAACTGCTTGCTTTCGGCTTCCCACTCAGCGTTGATTTCGTCCATGGCCAAGCCCAATTTCCAAGCGTCGGCAATGTCCGGATCGTAGAGGTCAACCTGTGCCGAAGCTTCGGCAATAGCGGCGGGGCCCTGAGCGGTACCCGCGCGGTACGATACGGTTACTTCCCACGGCACGGGCACCACAACAACCTGGGCCTCATCAACCGTGAAAGGCAGACCAAACAATCCACCCGAGGTATCACCAACGGCGTTGGGGTCGAAATTGGCCAGCTTCTGCTGCAACGAAAGCGTGATAGGATCGTGCATGAGGGTGCGGTAAGCAACACTCCTGCCCGGCAACCTAGGCGAGTTGGCCGTTGCCAGGCAGGTCGTAGGTGCGAATGATGGAAAGAATTTTGTCGAAAGTCAGGCGGTCGAAGAACAGCATCAGCGGGAGCTCCACGTTGCTGTTTTGATCCGAAAACTGCGTGATAACCGAAAAGATCAGCGGCTGCATTTGCGGGTGGGTCAGCAGCAGGTTATCAAGGGCATGTGCCAAGTCGCCTTTCGGAGCTCGGGGTGGCGCTCCGTAGATCTTGGCTTTTAGGATATTGGCGAGCTGCGTTACCAGCGCACCCGTAATGATGTTGCTAATTTCGAGCAGCAACGATTCCTGCATTTCATTCAGGTTGAGGGTTTCCTCAATCGTTTGTCGTAAGCACACGTGCGATAAGCGCTGTACGTGCTGCCCCGAAAAGAACATCAGTGTAGTACCATTAAAGTCGCCTTTAATGTCCGACTGCACAACCACGTGCTGTGCTTGGTACTTGTTCACCATCTTGAGTATATCGCGCGGTCGTACCAGCTCAAGGCTCGGTACCTCCAGCAACACTTTCTCTTGGGCAATGGCAGCAAACGAGTCGGCTGCCCGCGCCAATCCAATGTTGAGGATTTCGCGGATAATGTCCCGTTCCAGATCGTTCATGTGCAGGTCCATACGGGTGGGTCAGTTAGGTAGCAGGCCGGCGGCAACTCGGCGGCGACCCGAATTTGACTGTACGTGTATCATGGGCGGCGGGCTATAAAAAGGCGCGTCAGGGCTGGTACGTCCAGTACCAAACACACCTGCCCACTGCCAAGTAGTGTGACGCCGCCAAACAAGTCAATCATGTCGAGCGGCTGGCTCACGGGTTTAATTACAATGTCCTGCTGGCGCAGAAACTGGTCGACAATCAGGCCCAGCTTACGACCATTGTAGCTGGTGATGATAATATCCTGGCGCCCCATCAGGGCTTCGCGGTCGGCGGGCTGCAGGGGCTCATCGGAATCGTCGAGCAGCTCGGCCAGCTTTACTACCGGAATGTGTTCTTCTTGCACTTTGGCCAGCAACATACCGCCTACGGCGTGCAGCTGCTCGGGCCGCAACGACACCACCGAATCGGTGTGCATTAGTGGCAGCGCGTACGAATGCTCTTCAAGCTGGAATAGCAACGCACCTTTTACCGCGATGGAAGTAGGCAGTACGAGGGTAAAAGTGGTACCCTGCCCCATCTGCGAGTCGACACGCACCTGGCCACCTAGGGAGTCAATGGCCAGCTTCACTACATCAAGCCCTACACCCCGGCCCGAAATTTCCGTTACCTGTTCGGCAGTGGAGAATCCGGCCTCAAACATGAGGCTGTATACCTCGGCATCGGTTAAACGGGCAGCAACGTCGGCTGGCAGCTGACCGCGCGCAACAGCTTTGCGCCGCACGCGCTCCACGTCAATGCCGCGCCCATCGTCGATGATGCGAATCAATACGTCGTCGCGCTCGGTTTGCGCCGAGAGGGTCAAGTGCCCCAGCGGCGATTTGCCCGCACGGGTGCGCTCCTCAGGTGTTTCGATGCCGTGACCAATGGCGTTTCGCACCAAGTGCAGCAAGGCATCGGTTATGATTTGCAGAATGTTGCGGTCAATCTGAATGTCCTGCCCGCTAATGGTCAATTCAACCTGCTTTTGCTCGGCCGTGGCAACATCACGCACCACCCTCGGAAACTTGTTGAACAGCGTGCCCACGCCTACCAACCGCGCATCCATCACCGAATACTGCAGGTCGTCGGCCAGGCGGCTCAGGTGGGCGGCTACGTTCGAAAGACCTAGGTTGCCAATCTCTTGGCTGAGGGTAAGAACCCGGTCGCGGTCAATGATCAACTCCCCTACTAGGTTGAGGAGGTGGTCGAGCTTCTTGATGGGGATGTAAACCAAGTCCGAAAGCTCCAGCTTACGGTTTGCATCCTCGTCCGACGGAGCCGCTTGTGCCGAATCCAGCAAAGGCTCCTCGCCGCGCATCACGCGGTCGAGGTTTTCCAGCAGCACCGAGCTATTGGGCAGGGTTTGGTTGGCCCCCACGGCCCGGATCATTTCACCGATGGCATCGACGCCGGCAAACAGTACGGGCACCAGTGAGCCCGCGAAAATGCGTTGTTTGCTCCGGATTTCTCCGAAGATCGTTTCCATGCGGTGAGCAACCTCGCCAATTTCGGCAAAGCCAATGGCACGGGCGTTGGCCTTGAGGTTGTGCATCAAACGGAACAGCTCATGTAACGCAGCCTCATCGTCGGGTCGCTTCTCCAGCACAGAAATGTGCTGGCTCATGGCGTCGTAAGCCTCTAAGGCTTCAGCCATAAACAATTCCCGGTATTCCTGCTCGCGCGATTTCATCGTGTGTAGGATCGGGAAACGGAATTTGAACGGGAAACCAATGGCCAAGGGCGCATCAGCTGCGTTTGGGCATTGATGAAACGAGGCACTTCGGGCAGGCTTAGCACCACTGATGCATGACCAGCCCGAATAACTGACTTAGGCATGCCAAATACAGCCGACGATTGCTCGTCTTGAGCCACAATGATACCGCCCAGCTGGCGCACCACTTGGGCGCCTACGGTACCATCTTTGCCGAGCCCAGTAAGAACTACCCCAAGCGTATGGCGGCCAGCAGCTCGCGCAGCGGAACTCAGCAGCAAATCGATGCTAGGCTCATCGAGAGCGGGGGCTTTTTCGGTTGCCGGAGCTAGCCATAGCTGCTGTGGCAGGCTCCCTTTGATCATCCAATGACAACCGCCGGGTACGACCACAATCTTGCCCGGCTCTAGGCGCGTACCAGCCATGCCAGCAATTACAGGCAGCGCGGAGGCTTTCCGCAGCCGCTCTACTAGCAGCGGGGTAAACGACGCCGGTAAGTGCACCGCCACCACAATAGCATGGCGCAAACCCGGCTGTAACTGCCGTACAATTTGCTCTACCGCTGCGGCACCGCCCGTTGAGCCACCCAGTACAATCAAGCCTCTTGGCGGAGCAACGTTGGTGCGGCGAATGGCTAATACCTCGGCTCCCGCCTCCGGTTTATTGGCTGTACGGCCTACGTAAGTGGTAAGCACACGCCGCGAGCGATGCACTTTTCTTAGCAACTCCCGGCGCACAAACGCATGATCGGGGTGCGAAAGAGCAGGCATTGGCCCGAACAAATCGTACACGCCCCACTTCGTTGATTCGCGCAGTAAGCTCGTTCGGCGCTCCTGAGTGCTGTACAACAATACCGGCCCGCGGTGACAGGCAGCGAGTTTCTCGAGCACCGCCGCTGCTTGCTCGCCCACAATTACCAGGTCGGGCCGTAACGTGCGTGTTTGTGCAAGCAAGTCTTCGGCTCCCGAGGTACTGGCAACAATGCGTACATCCTTGTCCGACCGCAGCACCTTGGACACAGCCAAGCGCACCAAACCCGGCATATCGCCGAGCAAGATGGTTAGAGGAGCATGTACAACGGCAGAACTAAGCAAAACGAAAGCAGAAGAAAGTCGTGAGCTTGACTGGGTGGCAGCCGTAGGTCAACTACCTAGCAAGCACAAACAGAGCTGGAGTTATTCGGCGGCTTCGGAAGCATCCGACTCACTGCCGGCCTGTTGCAGGGCTCCGCTGACAATTTCTAGCACTTTGTCTTCAGAGAAAGGCTTTACGATGTAGGCTATTGCGCCGCTCTCCAAGGCTTCGTTTACAATGACCTCTTGGCCTACGGCGCTGCACATTACGATCTTGACATCGGACAGCTCCTGACGAATATCCTTAAGTACCTCCAAACCAGTATTGTCGGGCAGGATAACATCGAGTGTAATCAAATCGGGTTTCGTTTCCGAAGCCAGCTCACGCGCTTGCTGCCCATTGGCAGCCTCACCAACCACGTCGTAACCGGCGTCGGTCAGCATATTCTTCAGCATCGTGCGCATGTAGAACGAGTCATCTACGATGAGGATGCGGTTTTTCATAGGATCGGATTAAAGGAACTCGATGGGAAGATTAGGACGAAACCAGGGCTATTTACGCTCAGCGGTAGCAGAAGATGTTGCTTTGGGGCGTAGCTGCATGATTTCCCCGGGAGTGAGCAACTTGAGCATGTCCAACACGATGATTATGCGGTTGTCAACCCGTGCGATTCCCTCGATGTACTTGTCGTGAATGTTGATGTCCTGAATGAAATCAGGTGCCTGCTCGATGCTCGAGGCAGGAATTGAAATTGGTTGCGGCACTTCGCGCACCAGAATGCCAATGGTGTAATCGCGCGCCTCAATGGCCAACGTGAAGGTTTGGAGTGGTAGCGGCTGATCGGCGCGACGTAACCGAAACCGCTCCTCCAGATCGATGATGGCAATTATGTCGCCGCGAAGATTGGCAATGCCCTTAACGAAACGTGGCGTTTTGGGCATGCGGGCAATTTCGGGGGTCACCGTTACCTCCTTCACCTGCTCGATGCGAATGCCATACTCTTCGTTACCTAGGCGGAAAACGATGAGCTGAACAGGCACTTCGGGCCTCGGTGACTTCTTTTCTGCGGCAGCCGAATATTCAGTCATGCGCTAGTAATAGCTGAACAGAACGGATTTGTCTGGGAGTGCTCATGTATGTGCACTCCCAGATCTTATCCCTGCGGTCAATTATTTGTTTTTGCGTTTCGAGGCAGCCTTTGGAGCGTCAGCACCTTCGTTGCTCGGAGCCTGGTTGGCTGGTGCTTGCGCCTCGCCGGTAACCGGCGGAGCGGGGCGGCGCACCGGAGCTTTGCGCGGTGCCGGAGAAGCCGGAGCTTGCTCGGCAGCAGCGGCTGGCTTACGGCTAGCACGAGCTGGCTCGGGCGTACCGTTCGACTGCGGACGCGGCATGGGTACTGGACGCGTGGGGCGGCTTGGCGGAGTTACAGGTGTGCCGCCGTTAGCTACCGTCCGAGCAGCTGCTGCCGCTACTGAGCGGTTAGGCGTGCGCACCTGTCGAGCCGCTAATTCCTCGCGCGTGGGCATGTGAGCCTGCTGCATACGCCGCAAGCTGCTGCGTACGGGCGGAGCGGGCTCGTAGTACACATCCTCAGCCAAATGGTCCATCAGCTGGAAGGCCGAGAGACCTACTTGCAGGTCGTCGGCAATATCAGTAAGCTTCTGGCTCGAAGCCGTCAGCTCCGACATGGAACTTGAAAGCTGCTTGGCCGTGCTAGCTACCTGCTGCGTACCCGAAGCCGTTTGCTCGGCAATGGCTACTACTTCCTCCACATACTTAACTACGTCGCCAATCGAGGTCTTCTGAATCTCTGTTGCCGTGAGAATGTCTCGCGAGGTGCGCAGAATTTCGCCCGAAGAGGTGGCAATATTCTTAAAGGCCGAGCTGGCCTCGAACGTTGCGTTTTTCCCTTTCAGTACTCGGCCCTCCATGGTCGAAATAGCGGTTGCGGCCGAGGCGGTGTCTTTTCGTACGTCCTCTACCAGCGTAGCAATTTCGTTGGCCGATTTGCGCGAACCTTCTGCCAGCTTGCGTATTTCCTCGGCTACTACCGCAAAACCACGGCCGGCTTCACCAGCACGGGCGGCTTCGATAGCTGCGTTCAGAGCCAGCAAGTTGGTTTGAGCGGCAATGTCGGTGATTACACCCAGCGACTTGCTGATGTCCTGCGAGCGAACCGAGAGTACATCAATGGTTTTAGCCGTTTGGGCCGAAGCGCTGGAGATTTCCTCCATGTTCTTCACCACTTCTGCTACCGTCTTCAGACCCAGCTGCGAGGTTTGCTCACCTAGGATGGCGGCTTTGTTTACCACGTCGGCCTTGTTGGCGGTTTCCTTCGTGGCCTGCATGATTTCCTCGATCAGCTTGAAGGCCTGGTCGGTCTTCATAGCTTGGTTTTGCGCACCTTCTGCCATCTGTTGCATGGCAAGCGATACGTCAACTGTTACGCGGCTCATCTCTAGGCCCTTCTGCGCCATTTCTTCCGACGAAGCCCCCACTACCAACGACGAGTCGTTGATTTCAGCGAGCAGTTCGTTCAAGCTTTCAACGGCCGTGTTCAAGGCCATTGCCATGGCGTAAATGTCACCGGCAGTCGGTACTTCTACCTTCTGCGTCAGGTCACCTTCAGACACCGCACGTACTACGCGCGACACTTCCAGTACCGGCGAGGCAATCGACTCGATCAGGTCGTTTAGCGTGTCTACAATGTCTTTCCACGAACCACTCACCTCGGTTACCATGGCACGCTCGGTAAGCTTGCCCTCTACCCCGGCTACGCGGGCCACGCGGCTTACTTCTTGCGCCAGGCGGTTCAGGTCGTCCACCATTCGGTTGATGGTGTCGGCCAGGTCGGCCAGCTCGCCTTTGGCTTCCAGGGTCAGCTTCTGGGTAAGGTCACCTTGCGATACACCGGTTACTACCTTCACGATACCACGTACCTGTGTGGTAAGGTTGGCGGCCATGCGGTTTACGTTGTCGGTAAGGTCCTTCCATACCCCGCTCACGTTCGGCACGTTGGCCTGGCCACCTAGGCGGCCTTCGGTACCTACTTCTTGTGCCACACGGGTTACCTCGCCGGCAAAAACGTTCAGCGAGTCCACCATTCGGTTGATGTTGTCTTTTAGCTCCAACATCTCGCCCCGAACGTCAACCGATACCTTCTGGCTCAAGTCGCCTCGGGCTACGGCCGTGGTTACGTTCGCAATGTCGCGTACCTGCGAGGTCAGCGACGCAGCCATGGTATTTACGTTGTCGGTCAGTTCCTTCCAGGTACCCCGAACGTTCGGCACTACTGCCTGACCGCCCAGTTTACCTTCCGTACCTACCTCACGCGCCACACGGGTTACTTCGTCACCGAACGTGTTCAGCGAGTCCACCATCTGGTTGAGGTTCTCCTTGAGTTGGAGCAGCTCACCTTTCACATTTACAGTGATTTTCTGGCTCAAGTCGCCGCGGGCTACGGCCGTTGCTACGTTGGCAATGTCGCGTACCTGCGAAGTCAGGTTCGAGGCCATCGTATTCACGTTGTCGGTGAGGTCTTTCCATACACCGCCTACGTTCGGCACGTTGGCCTGACCACCTAGGATACCTTCGGTACCTACTTCGCGGGCTACGCGGGTTACCTCGCCGGCGAAGATGTTCAGCGAGTCCACCATCTGGTTCAGAATGTTCTTCAGATCCAGCAGCTCGCCCTTAACATCAACCGTGATTTTCTGGGTCAGATCACCTTTTGCTACCGCGGTTGCAACGTTCGCGATGTCGCGCACCTGGCTCGTAAGGTTCGAGGCCATGGTGTTTACGTTGTCGGTCAGCTCTTTCCAGGTACCACCAACACGGGGCACCACGGCTTGGCCGCCCAGCTTACCCTCGGTACCTACTTCGCGGGCTACGCGGGTTACTTCGTCACCGAAAATGTTGAGCGAGTCCACCATCTGGTTCAAGATGTTCTTGAGTTCCAGAATTTCGCCCTTCACGTTCACGGTCATCTTCTGCGACAAGTCGCCGCGGGCTACGGCGGTAGCCACGTTGGCAATGTCGCGCACCTGAGAAGTCAGGTTCGATGCCATGTTGTTTACGTTGTCGGTGAGTTCTTTCCAAACGCCGCCAACGCCTGGCACCACAGCCTGGCCGCCGAGTTTACCTTCTGTACCTACTTCAAGTGCTACGCGGGTTACCTCGCCAGCAAACAGGTTGAGCGAGTCCACCATCTGGTTGAGGTTCTGCTTCAGTTGGAGCAGCTCGCCCTTTACGTCTACCGTAATCTTTTGCGTCAGGTCGCCTTTCGCTACGGCCGTTGCTACGTTAGCAATGTCACGCACCTGCGAGGTCAGGTTGGCGGCCATCGTGTTCACGTTGTCCGTCAGGTCTTTCCACACACCTGCTACACTCGGCACGTTGGCCTGGCCACCTAGGCGGCCTTCGGTACCCACTTCCTGCGCCACGCGGGTTACTTCGCCAGCGAAGAGGTTGAGCGAGTCCACCATCTGGTTGAGGTTCATCTTGAGCTGCAACAGCTCGCCTTTAACATCAACCGTGATTTTCTGCGACAAGTCGCCTTTTGCTACGGCGGTAGCTACGTTGGCAATGTCACGTACCTGGCTCGTCAAGTTGGCGGCCATGTTGTTTACGTTGTCAGTGAGGTCTTTCCAAACGCCGCCAACGCCTGGCACCACAGCTTGGCCACCGAGCTTACCCTCCGTACCTACTTCTTGTGCTACGCGGGTTACCTCGCCGGCAAACAGGTTCAGCGAGTCCACCATCTGGTTGAGGTTCTCCTTGAGTTGGAGCAGCTCGCCCTTTACGTTTACCGTAATCTTCTGCGACAGGTCGCCGCGGGCTACCGCGGTGGCTACGTTGGCAATGTCACGCACCTGAGAGGTCAGGTTCGAGGCCATCGTGTTTACGTTGTCGGTCAGTTCCTTCCACACACCACCCACGTTCGGTACCGATGCCTGGCCACCTAGGCGACCTTCGGTACCTACCTCCTGCGCCACGCGGGTTACTTCGCTGGCGAATACGTTCAGGTTGTCGATGGTTTTGTTGATGGTTTCGGCCATCAACTTAAAGTCGCCCGATACCGGAATCTGGAACGACTCGTCGAGGTTACCGCGCGAGATGTTCTTCAGTACCTTGCCTACCTCCAACACCGGTACGGCAATGGAGTCAACCAAGCCGTTGATGTTGTTAATCATGTCGCGCCAGAAACCCGTAGCGTTTTCGCCGGAGGCGCGCGCCTTCAGGTTACCTTCTACCCCCGCTACTTTCGAGATGCGCGATACCTCGCCACCTACCCCGCCGATCATCTCAACCATTGAGTTGTAGGCTTCGGCGATTTCGGCGAAGATGTCGTCGTTCTGTTTAGTCAAACGCACTGAGATGTCGCCCTTCTTAAAGGCGTCGAGGGCGTACAGAACTCGGTTCAGCTGCTCGTTTACGTAATCGGGGTCCTGTGTGCCCGCAGAGCTGCCACGAGCAGCGCCACGTTTACGCGTTAGGTCGGAACTCACGCGTTCTACAGGATCAGACTTGCTCATGTCAGCATCAACTGGCAAATCAGCGTCGTTGTCGAGAGGCGCAAGGTTCGTAGCAGGTTTGCTGTTCTTACCGGAGGCCATAGGAGGAAGGATCGAAGCGCAAAAAAACGCGGTGAAGGCAGGTGACTGCCAACTGGGGGTAGTGGGCAGTTCGAGCAAAAGTAGCAAACGCAGTTGGTTGCGCGCTACTATATATTCTTTTTGGCGTCGTCGCCATCATTTTAATCGTTGACAGGGTACTGATCGGCAATACTTTCGGAACGTCGAAACTCCTTTACATACCTAGGTGTTGAACTTGCCCTAGGCGCTGTTTCGTAGTGAGGATAGATTATTCATCCATCTTTGCGGCCGAGTTCAACACCTTGTCGAGCTTTTTCGGTTCCATTTTACCCCTGCTGCTCCACTAGCGCCTTACCACTACCCACCCTTATTCTATGGTTAAGAACCTCGTCATCGTGGAGTCGCCTGCCAAAGCCAAAACTATTGAAGGCTACCTAGGCAAAGACTTTGTGGTCAAGTCAAGCTTCGGTCACGTGCGCGACTTGCCGAAGGACAACAACGCCATCGACATACAGAACGGCTTCAAGCCTACCTATGTCGTTTCGCCCGACAAGCGCGAGGTGATTACCCAACTGAAGAAGCTGGCTAAGGAGGCAGAAACCGTGTGGCTGGCAAGCGACGCCGACCGCGAGGGTGAGGCCATTTCGTGGCACCTAGCCGAAACGCTTGATCTGACGAATGCCAAAACCCGGCGCATCGTCTTTCGCGAGCTGACGAAGAACGCCATCCTGAATGCCATCGACTCTCCCCGCGAGATTGACCTGAACCTGGTAAACGCCCAGCAAGCCCGCCGCGTGCTCGACCGCCTTGTGGGCTTCGAGCTTTCGCCGGTGCTCTGGAAGAAAGTGAAGACGGGTTTGTCGGCTGGCCGCGTACAGTCGGTAGCCGTGCGCTTGGTAGTGGAGCGCGAGCGGGAAATTCAGCAGTTCAAAACCTCGTCGGCGTACCGCGTGGTGGCCCGCTTCGATGCCGGCAACGGAGCCGTGCTCGAAGCTGAACTGCCCCAACGCCTGAAAACGCTCGAAGATGCTGAGGCGTTTTTGGCTCATTGCGTGGGTGCGGCTTACGGCATCGAAACGCTGGAAAAGAAGCCCGGCAAGCGCAGCCCGGCGCCGCCCTTTACCACCTCTACCCTGCAGCAGGAGGCCTCGCGCAAGCTGGGTTTCTCGGTGGCGCAAACCATGAGCGTAGCCCAGCGCCTGTACGAAGGTGGCAAAATCAGCTACATGCGTACCGACTCGGTAAACCTTTCGCAGGAAGCCCTGAACGGTGCTAAAGCCGAAATCAGCCGCGCTTACGGTCCGGAGTACTCGCATACGCGTCAGTTCAAAACCAAAGCCGCCTCGGCCCAGGAAGCGCACGAAGCCATTCGCCCAACCGACTTTTCGTTGGTGAAAGCGGGTGAAGATTCGGCCGAGCAGCGCCTGTACGACCTCATCCGCAAGCGCGCGTTGGCCTCGCAAATGGCCGATGCCGAGATTGAGCGTACCGTGGCTACCATCGGCATCAGCACGCAGCCCGGCGTAACGCTTACGGCAACGGGCGAGGTAATTACATTCGAAGGTTTCCTGAAAGCCTACAGCGAATCGAAAGATGACGAAGACAACGATGGCGAATCGTCGTTCTCGCGTGGTTTGCCTCCGCTGAATTTGGGTCAGCAGCTGCCGCTGCAGCGCCTTTCGGCTACGGAGCGGTACGCACAGCCGCCGGCTCGCTACACCGAAGCCTCGTTGGTGAAGAAACTGGAAGAGATGGGCATCGGTCGCCCGTCGACCTACGCTCCTACCATCAGCACCATTCAGAAGCGTGGCTACGTGGAGAAAGACACCCGCGAAGGCAAGGAGCGCAAGTTTCATGTGCTGACGCTGGACGGCGACCGGGTAAACACCGAAACCAAAACAGAAGTATTTGGCGCCGACCGTGGCAAGCTGTTCCCGACGGATACGGCCATGGTGGTGAACGATTTCCTAGTTGAGCACTTCCCACTGATTATCGACTACTCTTTCACGGCTAAAGTGGAAGAAGAATTCGACCGCATTGCGGATGGGCAGGAAGCTTGGGAACAGATGATTGCCGGCTTCTACGGCACCTTCCACGAAACGGTGGAGCGCGGCAAGGAAGTAGAGCGCGCCGATGTGGGCACCTCGCGCCTGGTGGGCGAGCACCCCGAAACCGGCGACAAGATCTACGCCAAGCTAGGCCGCTTCGGACCGTACGTGCAGCTGGGCGAAGCAGAAGGCGAAATCAAACCGGCTTACGCCAACCTGCGCAAGGGCCAGTTTATTGAAACCCTCACGCTTGAGGAAGCGCTGGAGCTGTTTAAGCTGCCGCGCGTGGTAGGCCAGTACGAAGAAAAAGACATGACGGCTGCCATCGGCCGTTTCGGCCCGTACATCCGCCACGACAGTAAGTTTTACTCGCTCGCCAAAGGCCAGGACCCGCATACTGTTACGCCCGAGGAAGCTGTTCGGTTAATTGAGGAAAAGCGCAAGCAGGAAGCGGAAAAGGTGATTCTTACTTTCGAAGCCCAAGGCCGGGCCGATGTACAGGTGCTCAACGGCAAGTATGGCCCTTACATCGTGTGCGGTGGGAAAAACGTAAAGATTCCGAAAGGCGAAGAGCCGCGTAGCCTCTCGCTTGAGCGCTGCCTGGAGTTGGCCGAGGCCACTCCCGATAAGCCTGCCCGAGGCCGCTTCGGAGCCAAAAAGGCAGCAGAGCCCGCCGCCAAGGCTCCGGCCAAAAAAGCCGCTGGTGCCACCAAAAAGCCGGCAGCTAAAAAATCAACCGGCACTTCTAAGAAAGCTACCAAGTAGCCCTATATGCTCATACTTTGAAGGCCTCGCCAACAGTTATTGGCGAGGCCTTCTTGTTTTATTCAGCTTATATAATATTCCAGGTGTGTTACGTTGCTAGGCTATGCTTTCAACCTTACCCCTGCCTTTAGTAGGTCTGGCGCTAATCCTTGCTACGGACAATACTCCTTCGCTTGCTTCCTTGGAGCCTGATGATGAGACACCTAGGGCAAGTGAGGCAAGTAGCGGCAAGTACAGCTGGCTGACGCACCCCTACAACACGCAGCATTCGCTTGCCGCGCGCTTTGCACCGCCTGCAGGTTGCCAGCGGGTAGCAGCGGCACCCAACTCGTTTGCGCAATGGCTGCGCTACTTGCCGCTGAAGCCACGAAGCACCCCCGTGTACCTGCACAACGGCAAACTGAAAACCCCGCAAACAGTACACGCGGCTGTGCTCGATATTGATACCGGACCGCGCGACTTGCAACAGTGCGCCGATGCCGTGATGCGCTTGCGGGCCGAATATCAGTTCACGCAGAACTACCGGCAAATACACTTTCATCTTACCAGCGGCCACGACATCTGGTTTGGCGATTGGATTGACGGCCAAGGCTTTCGGGTGCAGGGGCAGCAAGTACTGCCAGCACCCAGGAAACCCGAAGATCCTACTCATGCAGTGCTGCGCCGCTACCTCGATCAGATATTCACTTATGCTGGTTCGCTTTCACTGAGCCGCGAGCTGCGGCCCGTACGCTTGCACGATGTTCGGGCGGGCGACGTGCTCATCAAAGGCGGTACACCTGGCCACGCAGTGTTGGTGCTGGATGTAGCCGAACACCCCACCACAAAGCGCAAATACGCGCTGCTGGCCCAAAGCTACATGCCCGCCCAGGATATACACGTGCTCCGCAACCGCCCAAGCCCGGGCCTAGGTGCATGGTTCCTGATTGACCCGGCAGCCGAGTGGATCGAGACGCCCGAATGGAATTTCACGGCCGACCAGCTGATGCGTTGGCAGTAAGTGGCTAACTGCCCTAGGTGCTTTTGCGTTGAACAGCACCTAGCATGGCGGCTGCAGTTGGCCGCACCAACTACGCTGCGTTATGACTCGCAAAAAAATAGTGGTACTTACGGGAGCCGGCATTTCGGCCGAAAGCGGTTTGGCTACTTTCCGGGCCTCGGATGGGCTCTGGGAAAACCACCGCGTTGAAGACGTTGCTTCGCCCGAAGGCTGGGCCAAAAATCCCGAATTGGTGCTGGAATTCTACAACCAACGCCGCGCAGCTGCCCGCAAGGCACAACCCAACGCCGGCCATTTGGCATTGGTTGAGCTGGAGAAAGCCTACGAAGTGGTAATCGTGACGCAGAACGTCGACGACCTGCACGAGCGGGCCGGCTCTACGCACGTTATTCACCTGCACGGTAAGCTGATGGAAGCCCGCAGTACCCGCTACGAAGAGCTGGTGTACCCCATGCAGGACGACCGAATTGAGCTGGGCCAAACCTGCGAGCGAGGCCACCAGCTGCGCCCCAACATTGTGTGGTTTGGCGAGGCCGTACCGCTAATGGAGCGCGCCATGGAAGAAGCCGCTACCGCCAACATCATGCTGGTAGTTGGCACCTCGCTGCAGGTATACCCGGCGGCCGGGCTCATCCATTACCTACCCAGCAATTGCCCCCTCTACGTGGTCGATCCGAGCTTGCCCGGCGTATCGCGGCGGGGCAATGTTGAGCTGATTGCCGAGCCTGCCACCGTGGGCGTGCCACGGCTGGTGCAGGAGTTACTCGATCAGGCAACGGCCAACCGATAACCCAGCGAAATGGAGCAGCCGCACCAATCCGCAATGGTGCAGCTAGCACGTGCGTAACTGTCGAGTTATCCACCTAGGTAGTTTTCGCGTAGGTAGAGCATTTAGTGCCGCATTCCACAAAGTGGGCTGTAGCATTTCTGCTCCATTTCTGCTTCTCTATGAGCTATATCTACCGCCGGCTACTTGTGGCTGGTTTGCTGCTGACGGCTGTCCTGCCCGCCCGTTCGCAGTCGGTGCCTGCCACACACCACGTGTACCTGCTGGGCAATACGGCGGGCCAAATTCCGGAGGCCCGGCTTCGCTCCTTGCGCCGCACCCTGGAGCAGGAAACCACCCCGTTTACGGTGGTGCACTTAGGCGACATTGTAGGTAACGAGGGCCTATCGGAGAAACAGGATACCTCGCGCACTTCGCTTGAGGCCCGCGCGAATGCGTTGCTAGCACTCGTGCAGGGGTTGCCCAACGGCAAAATTTACTTCGTGCCGGGCGACAAAGACTGGAACAACTCGGGCCGCGACGGGCAAAAGAGCGTGCGCCGCCTTGAGAAATACATCGAAGCGCAGCTTGGCGGGCAAAACGTGTTCCTTCCGAGCAACGGCTGCCCGGGGCCGGAGATTGTGGACGTGGCCCCGCTCGTACGGCTGGTAGCCCTCAACACGCCGTGGTGGTCGCACCCCTTCGATCGGCCCGAGGCGCCCGATACCGACTGCAAAACCATGTCGGCCGGTGAGTTTCGGGAACAGCTGCAAGATGTGCTCGACGAAACCCGGGGCCGCAACGTGCTGCTGGTTGGGCACCAACCCGTTATTAGCAATGGTACTTACGGCGGCTATCAGCCCCTGAAGCGTCACCTGTCACCGCCTGTGCTCGGCACCATTAATGCGGCTTACCGCCAAAACGTGGGTACCCCGCGCGACATGGCCTCGCCAGGCTACCAAGCGTTTCGCAAAACCATGCTGGGCACGCTGAAAGAGCACCCGAATGCGCTGTACGTTGCCGCCCACGATTTCAACCTGCAGCTGACACCCTTCGAGCGCAACTACCATGTAGTGTCGGGCAGCTTTACGCACGTCGAGCCGGTTGCCAACAACGCCAAGTCGCTTTACAACGAAGCCGAAGCTGGCTATACCCGCCTCGATTACGCCGCCGACGGCACCGTGAAGGCAACGTTCATCACCTTCGACAAGCGCAACGACGCTACCAAGGAAGCGTTTGCGGCTACGCTGTTTCAGTCGGCTTGCCTGCCCGAAAGCAAAGACGTACCCACCAACCCTTACCTGCCCTGCCCCTTGGCCCGCACCACCGCTGGCGCACCTAGGGCCGAAGGCGATGCAGCCACCACCGCTACCGTAACGCCGGGCCCGCAGTACCGTGCGCATGGTTTGCAAAAGCCGCTGATGGGCCCCCTGTACCGTAGCACCTGGACGCAGCCGGTAACCGTACCCGTGCTCGACTTAGGAACCGAAAAAGGCGGGTTGCGGCCTTACAAGCGAGGCGGCGGGCGCCAAACAACTTCGCTTAAGTTTATTGCGGCCGACAGCTCGGAATACACCTTCCGCTCGGTTGACAAGGACGTTACCAAAATTCTGCCGCCCGAGCTGCGCAACTCCGTAGCGGCCGATATCCTGCGCGACATCACGCCCACGGCGCACCCGTATTCAGCCTTGGTAGTGTCGCCGCTGCTCGACCGCACCGACATTCTGCACGCCCGCCCTAGGTTGTTTGCGTTGCCCGACAACCAACAGCTCGGCTCCTTCCGCGACGATTACGCGGGGCTGCTCGGCACGCTGGAGGAAGATCCTTGGGATAAAAAAGCTAATCTGCCCGGCTTTGGGGGAGCCGAGGAAGTGCGGCGCTCCTTCAGCATGTTTCGGCAGCTCTACAAAGACAACGACAACCGCGTTGACGCTTTTGCCCTAGGTAAAGCCCGGGCTTTCGACATGCTAGTGGCCGACTTTGGCAAGCACGACGACAACTGGAAATGGGCCGAGTACGACCAGGGCAAGCAGAAGATATTCAAGCCCATTCCGCGCGACCGTGATCAGTCGTTTACCCTTTGGAACGGCGCCCTCACCTGGGTTGCCAACCGCGAATGGGCTGTGCCGAGCATTGAGGACTTTGGCGAGCATTTTCGCGACCTGGAAAGCCTGAACTGGCCAGCCCGCCACCTCGACCGCGCCCTGCTGCCGTCGCTCGCGCGCGACGATTGGCGCCATATCGGTCAGTATCTGCAGGAGCGCATTACGCCCGCCGCCATCGATTCGGCTACGGCGCAACTGCCTCAGGAAATCCAAGGCATTTCGGGCCGCGACATCAACCGCAAGCTGAAAAGCCGCATTCAGGAGCTGCCCAAAGCTCTCGACGAGTACTACCTGATGCTGGCCCGCGATGTGGACGTAGTGGGCTCGAACAAGGGCGAGTTCTTCGAGGTGCAGCGCCTGCCCGGCGGCCAAGTGCGGGTACAGGTGAGCAAGCGCGACGATGAAGGCAATGCCAAAGGCCAGCCCTTTTTCGACCGAACGTTTGTGCGCGGCGAAACGCGCGACATCCGGTTGTACGGGCTCGATGGCCGCGACGTATTCCGGCTGAATGGCAACGAACCCGGCAGCATTCGGGTGCGCATCATTGGCGGCGAAGGCAAAGACCAGATTACCAACAACTCGAGCGGGGGCCGCACCGAGGTGTACGATGCACTCGGCACTGAACTGCTAGCCACCACACCTACCACCGATCGGCGTTCCAACCACCTAGGCATAAATCACTACGACCGCAACGCTTTTGAATACGACGGCTACGCGCCGCGCGGCGGCTTGCTGTTCAACCGCAACGACGGCTTCGGCGTGGCCGCCGGTTTCGACTGGGTAAAGCAGGGTTTCCGCAAGCCCGATTACCGTGTGCGCTACGGCATTGATGCGCAGTACACCACAGGCGGCAACCGGCAGGTTACGGGCAACGTGCGCTGGCGTTACCTCTTCGGCAAAGTCGATTTTGGGGTGCGCGGTACTTACGGCAACTACTTTCCGTTTTACAACTTCTTCGGCCTGGGCAACAACACCCGCAAAAACGATGACCTGTTTGAAGATAACTTTTACCGGGCACGCTACCGCGGCTACCAAACCGAAGCCTTTTTTGAGCGCGTAATTCGGCAGAAAAGCCTGCTGCGCGTGGGCCCGGTGTACGAGCAGTACCAGAGCGACTTTGCCCGCAACAGTTACCTAGGGCAATTGATAGCCGGCGGGCAGCCCATGCCTTCCGACGAGCCCGTTCCCGATGTCGCTTTCCAGCGCCTGTTGGGCGGCCGCGCCGTGCTCGATCTGGATTTCCGCGACCGGAAGCAATTCGCCCGCAAAGGTGTGCGCCTGTACGGCGAGCATACCACCTGGCGCCAGCTCAACCAAGGAAAGCGCACCTTCGGCCTTTCCGAAGGCTTTGCCGAGTACTACGGCACGGCGCGCCTAGGTATTCCGATAACGCTGGTAGTGAAGGGCGGCGGCGGCAAAAACTACGGCTCCGTTGATGAAATTCCGTTTTACAAGTTCACGCAGTTGGGCCTGCGCCAAAACCTGCGCGGCTACGTACGCAACCGCTTCACCGGCGACGCCTCGCTTTACCTGAATTCGGAGCTGCGCTTCGCGTTGGGCTACGCCAACACCCAGTTCCTCCCCTTCTACTACGGCGTGTTCGGGTTCTACGACCAGGGCCAGGTGTACTATAAAGGTTCGGCGGCTGGCGGATGGCACCGTGGCTACGGCGGCGGTTTCTACATTGCGCCGGTGTATGAAACCTTGGCTTTGTCGGTTTCTATCCAAAGCTCGGCCGAGGAAAACTACTTGCTGCAGTTCGGCTTAGGCTTCCGCATCGATCAGTAAGCAGTAGGCATGCCGAGTAAACAAAGGCCGGGTTATTTCCGGCCTTTTTACCTTTGCCCGTTTTCTCCCTTTTACCGCCTCTCCCATGGAATACCCGCTGCTGAAACTAGCCGCCATCGACATCGGCTCCAACGCTGTCCGTTGTCAGATTTCTGCCGTGCTAGAGTTTGGTGGCAACTACCGGCTCAAGCGCGTTGAGTACGTGCGCTACCCGCTGCGCCTAGGCGAGGATGTGTTTGCCACCGGCCGCATTTCGCCCGCCAAGGAAGAGAAGTTCGTGAAGTTTCTGCATGCGCTCAAGCTGCTGATGGAAGTGCACGACGTGGCCCACTACCTCATCTGTTCTACCTCGGCTATGCGCTCCGCCGAAAATGGCCAGGCCATTGCCGAGCGCATGAAGCGCGAGCTGGGCATTGAGGTGCAAATCATCGACGGGCAGGCCGAAGCCGCTTACGTAAACCGCGTAATCATGCAGCTGCTCGAAGACAAACGCCACTACCTGCACATCGACGTAGGCGGCGGCAGCACGGAGTTTAACTTATACTCCGACCGCCGCAAGGTGGCGTCGCAGTCGTTCGAAGTGGGCTCTATCCGCCGCTTGCAAAACGATGGCCAGCCGGGCGCCAAACTCCAGGATACTTGGCAGCAAATGGAAACGTGGGTAAAGGAAAACGCCCGGCGCTACCACGTAACCCGCGCCATCGGCACCGGCGGCAACATTAATAAGATCTATGCCTTGGCGCAGCTACCGCCCGAGCAGCCCATTCAGCGCAAGCGCATTGCTGGCATCCTCGACCATTTGCGCAGTCTTAGTATGGATGAGCGGGTGAACCTGCTCATGCTCAACCCCGACCGCGCCGACGTAATCGTGCCGGCTGGTCAGATCTATTTATCGGCCATGGAATGGTCGGGGGCCAAAGACATGCTGGTGCCCGACATCGGCCTGAAAGACGGCATGCTGCAGGCCCTGTTCGAAGACCACTTCGAGGAAATCCGCCCGATCACCGATCAGTCGCACAAAATGCCGGTGCCGGTAATTCAGAACGATTCGGAAGGCGCGTAAACACCAAGGCCCGAGTGCTAAGCACTCGGGCCTTTTGCTTGCCGATACTCCCGGCACCTAGGTTGCCCTAGGTCGTTAGCTTTGCTCCTCGGGCACTACAGGCGGCACTGGGCCCGGCGTAAGCGGGTCGGGCTGGGCCACGGCCAAAGCAGGCTCGGTAGCGGCCTCGAGCAACTCGTCTACCTCGTCTTCGGGCAGCACCACTTCTTCGCCGGCTATCAGGCTATCCTCCGAAGGCGAAACGGTTTCGCCTTCGGGCACGCGGGCCATGGGCATGGCGGCCAGAAAATCCTGGTACAAAGCGGTATCCTGTACCAAACCGTAGTTCTTCAAGTAAAACTCCTTGTGCAGGTTAAACACGGGTTCACCATCAACGGGGTGGCGCTTGATATACGCCCCGTCTTCGCGCATCAGATAGGTGTTGTAGTTATCGCGCAGGTTGAAGTAGAGGATGTTGATGGCCTCGCGCAGCAACTGCGGATTAACAATGAGGAACAACGCTTCGATGCGGCGGTCGAAGGAGCGTACCATCACGTCGGCCGAGCCCGAGTACACTTTGGGTTGGCCACCGTGGTGGAAGTAAAACAAACGCGTATGCTCGAGGTATTCGCCCACAATGCTGCGCACCTCAATGTTTTCGCTCAGGCCCGGCCGGCCTGGGCGCAGGCAGCAAATGCCGCGCACAATCAGCCGGATGGGCACGCCCGCTTTGGAGGCTTTGTACAGCTCGTCGATGATGTCACGGTCTTCAAGCGAGTTCATCTTCATCACAATGCCCGAGGGCAGGCCGCGCTTGGCGTTGCGGGCCTCGTCGCGGATGAGCTGAATGAGTTGCTGGCGCATGTCCTTGGGCGCCGTAATCAGGTACTCGTAGTCGTCGGGTTGCGAGTGGCCGGTAATTACATTGAAGAACTCCGACACGTCGTGGCCATACACGTCGTTGGTCGTGAGCAGGCTCACATCGGTGTAGAAGCGCGAGGTTTGCTCGTTGTAGTTGCCCGAGCCAATGTGCACGTAGCGCGTCACCTTTTCGCCCTCCTTGCGGATGATCATGGCCATCTTGGTGTGCGTCTTGTATTTACTCACCCCATAGATGACGAAGCAACCGGCCTTTTCGAGCTTGGCGCCTTCGCGAATGTTGCGCTCCTCATCAAAGCGCGCTTTCACCTCGAACAGTACCGATACGTGCTTGCCGTTTTCGGCCGCTTTCAGCAATGCCGCCGTCACGCGCGAGTCGTCGGCCAGGCGGTAAATGGTTTGCTTGATGCCCAGTACGTGCGGATCTTCGGCGGCTTGCTCCAGCAGCTTCACCACCGGCTCAATCGAGTTGTACGGGTGGTGCAGCAGCACATCGTGGTGCTTCAGGTATTCAAACAGGTTCTCATCGGCACCTAGGGGCAAGCTGAGCGGCTGCACCGGTGCGAGTGAGCGGGGCAGCTTATCGCGGAAACTGGGGTGGCGCACAATCTGGTTTACACCGCGCAGGTCAATAAGCGAGCTGATAACGAACACGTTGCCGTTATCAATCTGCCAGCGTTCCTTCAGCACCTGCATCAGCAGGCCCGATGCATCGGGCTCTACCTCCAAGCGCACCACGCGGCCACGCTTGCGGGTTTTCAGTCCTTGCTGAATTTCCTGAATAAAGTCGACGTCGATATCGTCGGACTCTTCCAGCGTGAAGTCGCCGTTGCGCGTGATGCGGAACAGCGTAGCCGACACGATATCGACGTTGCGAAACAGCTTCTCTAGGTTTGCTCGGACGATTTCCTCGATAGGAACAAAGATGACCTTGTCCTTGCGCATGAGCTCGAAGAAACGGGCCAGGTTGGCCGGTATCTGCACGAAGGTGAGGCGCTCCTGCCCCTCCTCCGGCCCCTCGCCGCTCATGCGCGTTACCACGCCAAAAATGAGCAGCTGGTTCATCATCAGCGGAAAGCCGTGGTACGAGTCGTACACCATCGGCGTGAGCAGCGGAAACACCGTGTTCTTAAAGTAGCCGTCGGCCTTCTTCTGCTCTACTTCCGTCAGCTCATCAACCCGCAAAATATCAAAGCCGTTGCGCGCAAACAGCGGCCGCAGCTCCTGCAAATAGGTCTGCGACTGATCATGCACAAAGCGGTGGGCAAAATCGAGCAGCTTGCGGCGAAACGGCAGCTCGCGCAGGCCCGAGTAGTCGACGCGCACCTTGCCGTAGTCGAGGTAGTTATACAACGAGCCCACCCGAATCATGAAGAACTCATCGAGGTTGGAGGCCGTGATGCTCAAAAAACGGAGCCGATCGAGCACGGTACGCGAGGTGTCGCGGGCTTGATCGAGTACGCGGTAATTAAACCGTAACCAACTCAGGTCGCGGCTGATGTATTTACTCTTGCGGATGAGGTCCGACGACTTAAACAGTTTCATAAAGTAGTAATCCTACCTGCGTATTCGGGCTAGGCGGTACGGAGTTACGCAGAGTTACGAAATAATGGCCGTGGCTTCAATTTCTACCTGCAGGCGCGGATCGATAAGGGCGCTTACCTCCACCATGGTTGAGGCCGGCCGAATGGTTTGAAACACCTCGCCGTGCGCCCGGCCTACATCTTCCCAGCGCCGGATATCGGTGATATAAATGCGCGTGCGCACTACTTGCTCCATGGTTGCACCGGCCTCGGCCAGAGCGTCCTTGATCTTCTCCAGAATGCGCTTGGTTTGCGAATACACATCGCCGCCGGTAATGCTGCTGCCATCTTGGGCGGTGGTTCCGGCTACTTCTACTACGTTGCCAACGCGTACAGCTCGGGAGTAACCAACGAAGTCCTCCCAGGGTGAGTCAGATGAAATAAGTTGTCGCATTGTGCTTGTTACGGTTGCAGCCGCTTTAGGCTGCCAGTGATTTAGTCGGCATGCCGAACGCCCAACAAAAAAGCCCGCGCAAGGCGGGCTTTTTTGGTTGCGGGGTGCTTACACATCCAGCTTGGCATACTTGGCATTGCGCTCGATGAACTCGCGGCGCGGGGCTACTTCGTCGCCCATCAGCATTGAGAACAGGTGGTCGGCCTCGGCCGCCGATTCCACGGTTACTTGCTTCAGCGAACGAGTCTCGGGCTGCATGGTAGTAGTCCAGAGCTGCTCGGCGTTCATTTCACCTAGACCTTTGTAGCGCTGCACGTTCACGGTTTCGGGGCGGCCTTTGCCAAGCTCTTCCTGAGCTTGGGCACGCTCCTGCTCCGTCCAGCAGTAACGCTCTTCTTTGCCACGCTTCACGAGGTACAGCGGCGGCAGGGCAATGTAGATGTAGCCCTTATCCACCAGCTCACGCATGTAGCGGAAGAAGAATGTGAGGATCAGCGTACGAATGTGCGAACCGTCGATGTCGGCGTCGGTCATGATGATGACCTTGTGGTAGCGCAGCTTCTCGAGGTTCAGCGCCCGGGTTTCGGTGCCGTCGTCGTCGGCAGTCTTCTCGCCAAACGTTACACCTAGGGCCGTAATCATGTTGCGGATTTCCTCGTTCTCGTAGATGCGGTGCTCCTGAGCCTTCTCCACGTTCATGATTTTACCGCGCAGCGGCAAAATGGCCTGGAAGCGACGGTCGCGGCCTTGCTTGGCCGTGCCACCTGCCGAATCACCTTCTACCAGGTACAGCTCGCACGCCTCCGGGTTCGACTCGGAGCAGTCGGCCAGCTTACCGGGCAGCGAGTTGGAGCCCAGTACGGTTTTGCGCTGCACCATTTCGCGGGCTTTGCGGGCAGCAATACGGGCCTTAGCAGCCAGAATTACCTTCTCCACAATCACGCGTGCCTCCTTGGGGTTTTCCTCAAGGTACTGGTTCAGGATTTCGCCCACTACTTGGTTCACGGCACCGCTCACCTCGTTGTTGCCCAACTTGGTTTTGGTCTGGCCTTCGAACTGCGGCTCGGCTACTTTCACCGAAATAACAGCGGTGAGGCCTTCGCGGAAGTCGTCGCCCTGAATTTCAACCTTGGCCTTCTCCAGCATACCCGATTTGTCGGCGTAGGCCTTCAGGGTACGGGTTAGGGCCGAGCGGAAACCGGCTACGTGCGTGCCGCCCTCGTGCGTGTTGATGTTGTTAACGTAGGAGAAGATGTGCTCCTGGTACGAGTCGTTGTACTGCAGGGCTACTTCTACGGGCGTACCGCCCCGCTCGCTCACCACGTGAATGGGGCGCGGCATCAGCACGTTCCGCTCGCCGTCGATGTACTGCACGAACTCGGCCAGGCCACCTTCCGAAAAGAAAGTTTCGCCGCGGGCTGTGCCGTCGTCGTCTTTCTCCCGCAAATCCGTCAGGTTGATGCGGATGCCCTTGTTCAGGTACGCCAGCTCGCGCAAGCGCGTAGCAATGGTTTCGTAGCGGTAAACGGTTTCGGTGAAGATGGTATCGTCGGGCCAGAACTCGACCTGCGTACCGCTCCGCTCCGTGTCGCCGATTTGCTTCACGGCGTACAGCGGTGCGCCGCGCTCGTACTCTTGCTGGTACACGTGGCCGTTTTTGTACACGGTTACGCGCAGCAGGTTGCTCAGCGCGTTCACGCAGCTTACGCCTACGCCGTGCAAACCACCGGATACTTTGTAGGTGTCTTTATCGAATTTACCACCCGCGTGAAGCACGGTCATTACCACCTCCAGCGCCGAGCGGCCCTCCTTCTGGTGGAAGTCCACCGGAATGCCGCGGCCGTTGTCGCGGACTACGATGGAGTTGTCTTCGTTGATGGTTACGTCAATCGTGTCGCAGTACCCGGCCAGCGCTTCGTCGATTGAGTTATCGACTACTTCCCATACCAAGTGGTGCAAGCCTTTGATACCGATGTCGCCGATGTACATGGCCGGGCGCTTGCGCACGGCTTCAAGCCCTTCCAGTACCTGAATACTATCAGCCGAGTATGCGGCGGGGGCTTTTTTCTCTTGAATTTCGCTCATGTGCGGCGGTTAAAGTTCAGCTCCTGTATAACACGCGAAGATACCGAAACATCCCTTTTTTACTAGATTTAACAGGGTTTTCCGGCCAGAAAAAGCCAAAAATAAAAGCCGCCCCGGATTACCCGGAGCGGCCTGTGTATTGGGGCGTTGGAGTGCATTGGCTACAGGAAAGCTTAGTGGGCTGAAATACACTGCAAAGCCTAGGTACAACCCACTTGAAGCAACCTCAGTTGCTAGCGAATCACGAGTTTGCGCACCAACGTGCCCTTGTTGGTTTCTACTTGCAGGTTGTACAGGCCGGCCTTATGCTGGCTTAAGTCGATGAGTACCTCCTGCGTGGTAGCTCCCGTGGGCTGCAACGAGGCCGCGTATACCTCGCGACCTAGGGCGTCGGCTATGTGCAAGCGGCTTACCCGCAGGTTCGGCTCGCCCAGGCTCAGCTGAAATATGCCACTGGCGCTCGGGTTTGGATAGGTTTTGACGGCCGCATCGGTGGCAGCACTCACGCGGGTTGAGGAAATCACGGAGTTCAGCTTGAACATGCCCCCCGTGCTGGCACTACCGGCTGTGCCTGTGTAACCTCCTGTGTAACCAACGGATGGGCTAAGCATATCAACCTCAAATTGATACTTGCCGATGTCCATGTTCGTCCAGGTAGCGCCGCCGTCGCGCGAGATAGAGCTACCGTAATCGTTGATGCTGCTAGCCTGGCGTACGTTTTGGCCTACGCTGATGTAGGTGTTGGGCAAGCCCGGTACGGCATCAAGCCCAAACACACGCAGTGGCCCGTTGTACGTGAGAGCAGTATTGGTGGCGCCGCCGTCGTTGGTGCTAGCCAAGGTAAAGCCCGAATTGAGCAGCCCGCGTTGCGCATCCGTGAAAGCAATGTTGAGAATGGCATTGGGTATGGGCGTTGCAGAAGCCGTCCAGGTGAGGCCGCGGTCGGTCGATTTCAGCAACCGAGCACCGGTGTTGTTTGCGCTGAAAGTACTGACCCAAATGGTGTTACCCAGCACAAAGTGAGTACCGGGCATGCCAAATTCGGCGGCATTAGCTGAGGTTGGGGCGTTGTTGAGGCGCGTCCAGGTGGTACCACCATCAACAGTCGTGTACATCTCAAACTGCGCCCCGGCGCCGGCCGGGTTAGGGTCGCCAAACGCCACACCGTTGTTGGCATCGAAAAAGTGAACCACATCCGGATAAGCATCGTCGCCGGTAAAGGTAGCGGTGGCTTGCCGCGTCCAGGATTGGCCCCCGTTGGTGGTTTTGTAGATGCCGGGCGCAGTGGCCGACTGCGCAACCGGGTAAGCCGCAATCCATGCCGTGTTGGCGTCAACGGCCGTGATGTTGGCTACACTCAAGCCAGCCGGCAAGCCGGTGATTAGGCCGCCCGTCCAAGTGTTGCCCCCGTCGGTGGTGCGGGCGTAGCGGTTCACGATGGGCTCCTCCACGTTTTCGCTAACGAGCACCCATACCGTTGAAGCATTTACTGCCTTAACCTGCTCTACGAGGTAGTTGGCCGGTACAGCGTTGGCGCCAAAGTTCTGGGCCAGCCAAAATGGATTGGTGCCTTGCCCTAGCGCAGCTACGCTGGTAAGCAATGCACAAGCCAGCGAGAGTAACAGTTTTTTCATAGCGGTGGTACGTGAGTAATGGGTTAGGCCAGCGCCGGTGACGGGTGCACGCTGAAGCCGCATGTACCGCCGCCGGTGCTGAATGTACGGATTATTATATTTTTAATCTGATATAAAACAGGACTTAACTTACCGTTAGGTAAAAATATTGCCTTGCATTTCCTTCCTGGTCGCTGCTGTTCAGATTGCGACCTAGGTACATAGCCTTGGTGGCAGCAAGACAAATCCGGCAGTTTGTAGTTGTTTTGAATACCGTGCGTTTGGTTCGTTCTGCCACATTTGCCCTCTGCTGGACCTGGTTAGTTGCCATGTTCATGAGCGCGTCGCCCCAGCGGGGGTTGGCCGAGCAACCTACTGTGGCCAGTGGCAACGCCGTGTTTCGCCCGCACCACAGGTCGCAGCGCCGCCAAGCAGTGCATCAGCACGACTACTTGCGGCACGACATTGCCCAGGGCAGCCAGCGACTTACGCTGCCCCTGCCCGAGCGCAAGCTGCCGTGGCTGCCCACACTGCAGCCTATGCCTTTGCTACACAGGCTGCTGTGGGAGGTACTTATACCCGAGGTGCAGCTCGGCGTGGCGGCCGTGCCAGCTTTCCACCGGTCGCGGTTGCTGCGGTCCTTTGTTTTTCCTAATGCGCCCTAGGTAGGCTAGCCAAATGGTTTGCCGCAGCACTGCCGTAGGCTGGTGTGCGGCTCTGTTGCAATGGTTTTACCTCCCCGCACCCGCTCGTGCACTCCCGGCTTCTACTGGCGCAGCTTGCCCTAGGTAGCGGCAGGGCAGTGCGTGCCCAAGCGGTGCGTGGTTCTCCTTCCTAGCTCATGCTGATTCAGCAATTATTACTGCAGCGCCTCCGGCAGCAACGCCAGGGGCAGCTCGCGCCAGCATCTTCATCTTCGCCACCCATTCAATGGGGGTATTTGGTTTCGCGCCCGTGGTTTCGGCGCCAGGTAGTGCAGCTGCTGATGTTGGTAGCCGGGGTGTTTTCGGCTGCTTTCGGCCTGAAAGGCTTTCTGCTACCCAACGACTTCATCGACGGTGGTGTAACGGGTATTTCGTTGCTCGTCAATCAGCTTTCGGGAGTTTCGCTTTCGGTGCTGATTGTGCTTATCAACGTGCCCTTCATCATCATGGGGTACTACCAGCTAGGCCGGGTTTTCGCCATCAAAACCCTCGTCACTATTCTTGGCTTGGCGCTGGTGCTACTGGTGGTCAGCTTTCCCACGCCCACGCAGGATAAACTTCTGATTGCCGTATTCGGCGGCTTCTTCCTAGGTGCTGGCATTGGCCTGGCAGTACGCGGCGGTGCCGTGCTCGATGGCACCGAGGTGCTGGCCGTGTACCTCAGCAAGAAAACGCCTCTAAGTGTCGGCGACATTATCCTTTGCATCAACCTGGTAATCTTCGCGGCGGCGGCCTTGCTGCTCTCCGTCGAAACGGCGCTGTACTCCATTTTGGCCTATCTATCGGCCGCCAAAACCGTCGATTTTATCATCGAAGGCATTGAGGAGTATACCGGCGTCACCATCATCTCGTCGCGCAGCGAGGCCATTCGGATCATGGTTACGGAGCAGTTGGGCCGCGGCGCAACCGTGTACGCAGGCAAGCGTGGCTACGGCTCGCACGGCCACCAAAACCAAGGCATCGACATTGTGTTTACGGTGGTAACGCGCCTGGAGGTAACGCAGCTCATCGACGCCATTGAAATAATCGACCGGCAAGCCTTCGTGGTGATGCACAGCGTACGCGATACCCGCGGCGGCATGGTGAAAAAGCGGCCGCTACACTAACCCGGTTTTTCGCAGTACCGCTTAAGGTTTGATTACCAAAGCCAGCCGCAACCTAGGCCCCTTAATTAGGTGCTAAAGCTGGGGCTGGCTTTGTATTTGCTGCTATCTATGCAGCTTCAGATACCAGTTTACCTCTCTCCTATGGGCAAACTTTTGCTGCTCAGCGTCGGCTTGTTTCTGCTTACGGCGGGCTCGGCAGTTGGGCAACGCACCAACAACGATGGTTTTCAGCGGCGCAACGGACAAATGCATGTGCTGCGCAATGGCCAGCTGCGCCCAATGCAGCACGACGTAGTATTGCCCAACGGTTCCATCATCACCAAAGATGGTTTTGTGGTAAGTGCCACAGGCCAACGCACCGAGCTCCGGGAAGGCCAAGGCTGCGACTTGAAAGGCAACCCCGTAACTGTATTATCGGCTGCCAATGGCTTGGCCCTTGCCTCGCCGGGCAAGAGCAACAAGGCACGCGAATACGCGCCTAGCGTTGAGCAAGTTCGGGCCGTGCTAGCCGATTTCCTAGGCGACGACCGCGACGAGGCCAACGAGTACGACAGAAAGCAAGCCGAAAAAGCGCATGAGCGGCGCAAAAAAGAGGAAGAGTGGCTGCGCGAAGAAGCCAAACGCCACGAAGAGTACCAGCGCGAACGCGGCAAGAAATGGAAAGAGAAGCGGAAGGAAAGAAGGGATTGGGACGATTAATTATTCTCCGCTTTT
The DNA here is from genome assembly GCF_001483135.1 of Solirubrum puertoriconensis. GTDB lineage: Bacteria > Bacteroidota > Bacteroidia > Cytophagales > Hymenobacteraceae > Solirubrum > Solirubrum puertoriconensis. Next base: position 409,183 of record NZ_LNAL01000007.1, on the reverse strand, counting down.
TTCAACGGCAACGGCCGCCTGCTACATGGTGTAGCAGGCGGCCGTTGCCGTTGGATGTGCTTAGCTCCTGGGAAACAGGATATCCAGAACGTCCTGCACTACACTGCCGGGGCGGCGGCGCTCTTCAGCGCGCCAATCATACTCGGCATCGTAAGCTTGGTTGCCGTGCAATATAAATGCTCCCGGCTCGAGGCGCCGGCCAATGAGGCTTCGGCAGTCGGTGGGCGGCGGCTGGTGCCCGGGCGGGCGGTTGGGGTACCAAATGCGGCACTGGCCCGGCGGCGGGTAGTGGCCGCGGGGCACGCCCTCTAGGCGGCGTGGCCCACCACTGCCGGTTGGCGGAAATATAACGCGCCCCAAAATGCCCCCGACCGAGCCTTTGCGGTTAGAGTAGCGGCCGTTGTCGCGCCTTTCGTAACCCCGGTCGTCATCGTCGTCGTCCCGATCCTCGTCATCTCCATCCTTGTACTCCTTGTCCTTCCCGCCTTTGTATTCTTTTTTGTCTTTGTGGTTGCCGGGCCCTTGGGCGAGGGCCGCAGGTACCGGGGCCAGCATTAAGCCGGCGGCAAGCAGCAGAAAAGGAGATTTCATGTCGATGGAGGAGTGTTGCAACCGGGCCGGGTGCAAAGTCCAGGCCAAGTGCTTTTCCGGAGGATAGCTGTTGGTGCTGCCTCCTATCCCATCGGCCGGGGGCACCTAGGCCGCCAAGTATAACTCCATGGCCTGCGCAGTTTCGGCGGGGGCGCTGAGTTGTGGGCAGTGGCCTGAGACTGGTAGCGTTACCAGTTGCGAGGCCGGTATGTTGGCCTGCAGAAAATTGCCTACCTCGGGTGGCGCAATCAAATCCTGCTCGCATTGCAACAGCAGGCACGGCACGGGTATTTGCCCCACATCCTGCCGGTTATCAGACAGAAACGTGACGCGCGCAAACTGCCGGGCAATGACGGGGTTGGTTTGGCAGAGGCTGTGCGTAAGTTCGGCGGCCAACGAAGGCCGATCGGGTGCGCCCATGATGAATGGGCCGAACGTATCGGCCCAACTTACATAGTCGCGCTCCATAAACTCCAACATGGCTTCCAAGTCGGCACGCTCAAAGCCGCCGTAATAGCCGTTCAGGTTCATGTAGCACGGCGAAGCACCAATCAAGATGGCCTGCTTGAATAGCTCCGGGCGCGTGATTGTAGCTAAGGCACCAATCATGGCCCCAACCGAATGGCCAACTAGCACCGGCTGCTCGAGCCGCAGGTGTTCGCAGATTTCCAGCAAATCATCGGCGTAGCTCTGCAGCTTGGCATACCTCTCGGGCACATAGGCATCGGCAGCCGATAGCCCAGCTCCCACATGATCAAACAAAACCATGTTGTACGCCTGCGAAAACGAGGGCAGCAAATACCGCCACATGGTTTGGTCGCAGCCGAAACCATTCACAAACACCAAGGTTTGCTCGCCCTTGCCTAGTACATGTACGTTGTTGCGCTGTACTACATTCATGAAAGCAGTAGGGATAACGAGGTAATTTGGAATAACGGCTCAGCAACTTCTGAAAAGATAGCCAACTACAGCTTCGGAAACAACCACTTATGTGCTCAGCGGTATCACAACGAGCCTATATAACATTCATCGCCCACCTGCCCCCACTGTTGTTTCCTGCGCAAACGAGGCTCCAGCCACCTAGGTAATTCGATCCTTAGAAAAAGCAGGACGGCTTGGCAATGCTGCTCGGGTCATACCTGCTCGCTACCCTTCATGGAGGAGTTGCGCTACACTTCATGCAAGCTTAGCTAAAGCTGGATTTTGCCAATTAGGTTAGCAGCAGATAAATTAGCCTAAATTTTTAGCTAACCTGCAATGGCTAACGCATCCAAGTTCCAGTCGTCGGGCGTGTTTGAAGCGGAACTAGTCCTGGACGAAACGGCAGATTTCGGCATGGAAATTCCTTTCGGCCCGCCGTCTGCAGCTACGGTACCCGAAGCCGCTGCCGATGCCATGCTGTGCGGGGTGTGCGGCGAGCCACTGGGCTGGCACGAAACATCTTGCCTCAGCCCCCAGCCCGAACCAGCCACTATTACCGACGATAACGGGGCCATTGGGCTTACGTTTTACTACCCCTCAGCTGCAACGTTTGCTTTCGACCTAGGGCAAGCCGTGCAAGCCGCATACAACAACAGCACCCACCGCATTATTTGGCGCGGGCAGGTAAAAGAACGCCATCCGGCTACCGGCTTGGTGCACCGCGTAAACGTGTACCGCCTGAACGATGGTTACTGGGATTGTTACCGCGAAGACGACCTGCAAGCGGCCTGAATTTCATCTTGGCTATTGCGGCTCAGGTTTGGCCGAGCGCTGCACGCTTAACCGCCACCCACTCGCGCGCTGCGGCCATGCACACCGGCGCGTACTCAGTGCCCCAAAACACAAACGCTACGCCACAGCCCACGCCTTGCTCGCAGTAGCGTGTTTCTTCGATGTGGGCTAGCACCTCGAGCAGGTAATCACAGTCTACCTCGTCAGCCTCCGGGAAGAAGCCGTTCAGAAGCAAGGACACTTCCGCAGCCGGCTGATTTGCAAACATATAGGCGAGCCCCTCGGCAAACCCAGCGGTGTACGGGGGCTGTGCCAACATCCGGTTGGGTATGTCGGCCGCTTGTGCTGCTCCCAAGCGCAGCCGTTCGGAAAGGCTAGCGGGTCGGTCCATAAATCAACTACGGCCAAAACAATACTTCGAGGGCGCCCATTCCGGCATGAACGTGAATTCCTGGTCCGATTATTTCAGTATAGTTATTAAGCTATTTAAGAATTAATACTTTCGGGCATGGAAGCGCTTGCTGTTGCCGATACAATCTTTGCTAACTCCGTCGCGGAGCTTAGCGCCGCACCAAACGAGTATTTGCGGCTAACCTGGCGGAGCGGGCCTAGGTACCTCGACGATTTTCAGGCTGTGATGAATCTGCTGTTGCAGGTTTGCCGTCGGCAAGGCACGGGCAAAGTATTGGTAGATCAGCGCGACATGGCTGCCCTAACGCCGGCCGAAGGTGCCTGGATAGTGGAAGACTGGCTGCCGCGCTCCGTGGTACAAGGTAATTACCGCTACGCCGCCGTACTCCCCCCTACCGATCCGGAAGCACTCGATGCCATTCGGGCCCTCAAATGGCCCCCGGTACCCGAAGCACCTTACATAGCCAGCTTCACTGACGAATCTGCAGCCCTAACGTGGTTGCGCCGCCAAGTGCCCGTTGCCTCCATGCTCTAGGCAGCGCCCACTTGCCCAAACCACCTAGGTACTCCCCCTTGCCGAGCGGCTGCCCTAGCCCTGCAAGGTGCCCAAGCTTCCCAGCCGCGCTATTCTGTCGCCATACAGGCCCGCGCGGTTCTATTTCTGCTGAATGCCTAACCCTGTTCGTATTTCGTTGCCGCCGATAGTAGCTGTACTACTGGCCATTATCAGTGTGCAAGGTGGCGCCGCCTTGGCCAAGGGGTTGTTTCCGGTGCTAGGAGCCGCTGGTACCACCAGCATTCGGGTTGGCGTATCGGCACTGCTGTTGCTGATTGTTGTTCGCCCAAACCTTAGGCAACTCGGTGTTGGGCAGTGGCAGGCGGTTGTGCCATATGGCTTAGCCTTAGGGCTGATGAATTTTCTGTTCTACTGCGCCCTCGAACGCATACCGCTGGGCCTGGCCGTTACCCTGGAGTTTGTTGGCCCGCTTACGCTGGCTTTGGCAGGCTCGCGTCGGTGGTTCGATGCGGTTTGGGTAGCACTAGCTGGCAGCGGCATTGCCCTCATAACACCCTGGAGCAACCACGGCGTCGACGTGTTGGGGCTTGTGTTTGCACTAGGTGCTGGAGCGGCTTGGGCAGTCTACATCGTGATTGGCAGGCGCACGGCAGCACTACTGCCGGGGCCCGTGGCCGTAAGCGTGGGTATGCTGTTTGCCCTGCTGCCCGTGCTGCCCTTTGGGCTTGCCGGTGGGCAGTTTCAAACCCTTACGCTACCGTTGCTGCTCGTTGGCTCGTTGCTGGCGGTGTTTTCGTCGGTGCTGCCCTTTTCGCTCGAGATGCATGCCCTTACCTCCATGCCTACCCGCACCTTCAGTATTCTGATGAGCCTTGAGCCGGTGGCAGCCGCGTTATCGGGTTGGCTGTTTTTGCACGAGCAGCTAACGCTGCCGCAGTGGCTTGCGGTTGCCTTTATTGTAGTTGCCAGTGCCGGAGCCACGCTCACCACACGCCAAGCCGAAGCGGCCATCGGCGGCGAATAACACTGCTTGTATACGCGTAGTCATGCCTAGGTCCGGCGGGTGCAGGTAATTTCTTTGGCCAGCAGCTGAGCCCAGGTTTATGACTCTATGACTTAAATGCTAATTTTTGTATTGTTGAGGTCAGATCCGAACCTAATGCAAAAACTTGTACTCCTGCTTACATCGTTGGCATTCACGGCTTGTAGCATCAACCTGCCAACGCCCGCTCCGCAGCCAAAGCCCACGCCTGCGCCCGTGCCGAAAACCCACACCGTAATGCTCTCGACCCTTGTAATGAGCGAGGGTGACGCAAGCCAGTTGCCGCTCGAAGATCCGCTCGTAACGGTGAGCGTACGGCGGGTGGTGCCCACAGCTGGCGGGGGCTTCGAGCTGAAGCCCGCGGAACTGATTTTGCCTCCGGTAGCCGTGAAATCCTACGTGCGCAATTTCAACTTACCAACCATCGAAACCTACGATGGAGCCCCCATGCCCGTGCTCATCAGCGAGGTAACCGTGAAAACCGCACCGCCTCAGGGCAACGGATTGGGCTACCGCGTAACGGGCTCCTATACTGTCGACGGCACCGTTTCCTCCAACATGCCGGCAGTGTACTACATGGCCGGCGTTGCTGCAGCAGCTGGCACCCCCTTATCCTACAAAACCGAATACCCTATTCGGCATCAGTAGCGCTTTGGCATTGGCCCAACGGGAAGGCCCTAGGTGCGATTAGCACCTAGGGCCTTCCCGTTTCAACAGTCCTGAGAATTATTGCGTGGGCCCGGCATCTACGCGTACTTCCAGCGTTGCTTGGGTAGTGGTGGGCAGGCTCGATAGTATATCGTAGCCGGTAACCTGCTCAATGGCATCCACACTGGTGCGGTAGCTACCCCAGTTGCTGCTTACCGAGTTGTCGTTGGGCAAATCGAGGGCAATTACGCGGGTGTTGCTGCCCATGCGCTTGAGGTCATCGTCGCCGGTGGGTAGCACAACTACTACTTTCCAGAGGCGCTTGGGCACCGTAATACGGCCTTGCTCGAGGGTGCTGACGTAGCCGTTGCTGCCCGTACCGCCTTTGCCATAAGCACCGGCCACAATGTAGAGCTCGTTGCCTTGCCCCACCAAGGTGCGGCAGTATTCTTCGAGCGCGGCCCAGGTACGCTGGTTGTTGTTGGGCGCCTGCGGCACCATGTTGGTCATCAGAAAAGTAGCGGAGTTGTCGGCGGTGCTGCGGGTGCGGTCGGCCGACGGGCACAAGTGGCCCCGGTCGAAGCCGGAACCTTGGTACGAGCTTCCGGTGGCTTGGTACCACCCCGCCGGCAATGCCTCATCGGCCCGAAAATCATCTTGGCGCGGGGCCGAGCCCAGCCACTCCTTGCTTAGGTGCCACGCTACCCAGTTAGCTATGCCACGTTCGCGCGAGTAGCTGAGCACATACTGCGGCTTAACCAGCAAGTAGTTGCCCGTTTGGCTGGCCTCCGATGCAGCGCCGCTTGGGTTACCTAGGGCCAAATGCTCGCGCAGAGCACCAGCCGTAGGGTCTGATTCTGAGTCGGAACAGGCTCCTAACACCAGCAGGCCCGAGCACAACAGCGCAGCAACCGAAAAACGCGACATAATAAGTTAAAAGCAAGTTTGGGTGGGCGGAGCAGCCGATAAACCAAAGCAGCCCGAAACCGCAGGATAACCACCATCTCCCGTTCAGCTGTTGCTGCAAGTTTGGATTGTAGCGGCCATCATCTCCGGCAGCAGCTCTTACGCCACTTAAGCCCTAGGTGAGTGGGCCACGCAACAAATAACGCTAGCCAACTCCACATGTGCATTGGCTTTGGGTGCATTTGACTTTTCGGCAGGTGCAGCCGCACTCCATCAGCTCGGGTAAAGCAGTAACCTGCGCTGCCACAACACCCCGGCTGCCCGCTCGTAGTGCAGTGGTACCGCAACCACACCTCGTTTTGATGAAAGCCTTATTTCTGAACTGCACCTTAAAGCCCAGTCCGCAACCTTCCAACACCGATGCCCTCATCCGCAAAGCGGTGCGCCTCTTCGAGCAGGAGCAGGTGGCGTGTGAAGTACTGCGCCTCGCCGATTACAACATCAAACCCGGTACCTCCTCCGATGAAGGCGAAGGCGACGAGTGGCCCCGAGTGTTAGCCAAAATCAAGGCCTGCCAGATCCTGATCATCGGGGCACCGGTGTGGGTGGGGCATTTAAGTTCCTGGGGCCAGCGCTACATCGAGCGGATGGACTCGGTATTTCACGAAGAAGGTCTCGTTGATAAGGCAACAGGCCAAGCGTTTACCTACAACAAGGTAGGTGGTGTGCTGATCACCGGCAACGAAGATGGCGCCCACGCCTCCGTTGAGCAACTTGTTTGGGCTATGCAGGAGCAAGGCTTCAGCATTCCGCCCAACGCCAATTCGTACTGGGTAGGCGAGGCTGGCCCAGGGCCGTCGTACCAAGAAGCTGGCGGCGAGCGGCACCTGTACACCAACAAGAATGTGCGCTACTTAGTGTACAACTGCCTGCACTTAGCCCGTGTGCTAGCGCAGCATCCCTACCCCACCAACTTAAACCAGCTCAACGAGGACGCGAAGCAAGAGAGTGACCCAGAAAAAGAGTCGTAATCGGCAACTGAATCAAGCACGCCAGTCCCCCCTTCCATTACCAATTTCTCACCCATGGAACGCATCGCGTTTAGCTGCCTTGTCCGGCAAGCCGGTACGCCCCGGCAAGTAACCGACGTAGCCAAGCCACGCATCCTCGATAATCGATTGGCAGCAGTGCTGGATGCTAATGCTTCTCTGCTTGTACGATCAGGCCATCTGGAGCGAGGGCCCCGTATGGTGGGAGCAGCAGCAACTATTGGTGTGGAGCGATGTAGAAGGACGCCGCGTACTAGCGTGGCAGCCCGATGGCAGCGTGGGCGTGTTGCTCGATGCCACCATGTTCACCAACGGCAACGCCATCGATGCCGATGGCAACCTCATTCACTGCGAACAGGGACGCCGCGGCATCAGCCGAACCCTCGCCGATGGGCTCACCGTGATGATCGTGACGCACTACGCCGACAAGCGGCTGAACTCGCCCAACGATTTGGCAGTAGCCCCCGACGGAGCCATCTGGTTTACCGATCCTACCTACGGCCTCACGCAGCCTCGGCAGGGTTGCCCCGCCGAGCCCGCCTTAGATCACCGCAGCGTATACCGCTACGACCTCGTCACGCACCAGCTAACCCGCGCCGCCGACCTCGAGCAACCCAACGGCATTGCCTTTTCGCCCGATGGCCACACGCTGTATGTTTCCGATACTTCGCTGAAGGCCGGTGGCCACAAGCATGAGATTGTCGCCTTCACGGTTGAGCCCGATGGGCGCCTGGGTAATCCTCGCACCTTTGCGACGATTGAGCCCGGCGTACCCGACGGCATGTTTGTGGACACGCGCGGCTGGGTTTGGACGAGTTCGGGCAGCGGCGTTCAAATTTTCAGCGCCGAAGGCGAGCGGCTCGGCGAAGTACCTACGCCTTCTTTGTGCTCTAACTGCACCCTAGGTGGCCCGAGCGGCAACCGGTTGTTTATCACCGGGGAGGCACATCTGTGGGCCATTGATCTGCGGAGCTAACCCAGGCAGCAAAACACACCTACCGTTGCAACACCAAGCGGCTCCGCCGTATAACCGCGCTATGAAACGACCCCACGTAATCTGCCACATGATGTCCTCCGTGGACGGCAAGATCCTGTCGGCCAATTGGCAAGACGAAGACCTGAACAATACCTACTCTGGTTACTTCGAGAAATACCACGAAACCTTCACCAGCCAGGCGTGGATGTGCGGCCGCATTACCATGGAGCGCGACTTCTCGGGCGGTGTGCAGCCCAAGTTGCTTCCGGCTCCGCACCCATTGGCGCGCGAACCGTACATCGGCGACCAACATGCTACCTCTTTCGCTATTGCCGTAGATGCGCACGGCAAACTAGGCTGGGAGAGCAATACCACCGGCGGCGACCACATAATCGAGGTACTTACCGAACAGGTAAGCGACGACTATCTCTACTACCTGCAACGCCAGAAAATCTCCTACCTGTTTGCGGGCGCTACCGAAGTTGATTTCGCTTCTGTACTGCAGCAATTGGCCAAGCTGTTTCCCATTGAAACGCTGATGCTCGAAGGCGGTGGCCACCTAAACGGCTCCTTGCTGAACGCTGGGTTAATTGACGAGTTAAGCCTACTGGTGCTGCCCATTGCCGATGGCACACCTAAATCGCCGACAACCTTTGAGGTAAGCGAATACTTGCACAAAGGCCCCGCTACACGTTTGTACCTGAACGAAGTGCAACAGCTCGACAACGATGTTGTGTGGCTGAAATATCGTTTCAAACAGGCTTAAGTGCGAGTAAGCAGACGCGAGCAGTATGCCCCAAAACCAAACAGCGCCCTAGCTTATGGCTAGAACGCTGTTCACAAGTGGCACCCCCGGCACGATTCGAACGTGCGACCGTCTGCTTAGAAGGCAGATGCTCTATCCAGCTGAGCTACGGGAGCTTATAGTGTCAATACGTAATCATTAAGCTTAAGTACCCGACTTGGCGCCTAAAGGTGCACCGTGCAAGCATCTGGACTTAAGCATCGAAAGCCGCCCACCCCACTAGGCGGGCAGACGGCTTCCGAAAAGGTAGTCGGGGTGGCAGGATTCGAACCTGCGGCCTCCTGCTCCCAAAGCAGGCGCGATACCGGGCTACGCTACACCCCGTTGCGGCTACAAGAGCCGCTCTGGTAAAAAATCGGGCTTCCCGATGTACGGGAAGCCCGTGGCGGAGAGGGGGGGATTCGAACCCCCGGTAAACTTTAGGTCTACGGCAGTTTAGCAAACTACTGGTTTAAGCCACTCACCCACCTCTCCGTATTTGAGGCTGATAACCTACTGGCCGCTTGCCCTTAGGTGCCGCAAATATACAAGCAGCATTCGGAAAACAATTGTTGAGCGAAAAAAAATCTTCGTTTCAGCTCAGCAGGGCCATTATCTTTGACATCTACCACCGCCTGAATCGGGCCCCTGCGCATGCTTACTTGGCTGTATTCCTGGAGTATTTGGGAAGCCTTGCTTACGGCTGGGGTGCTGCTGCTGTATTTTGGATACGTGTGGCGCACGGTGCGGCTTTCGCGCCCCCTTGGCATGTCGGGGTGGCGCTTGGGGTGGAAAGCCTTGCCTCGCCTGCTTGCCTTCGGGCTGCTGCTGGTAGCCTTGTTGGGTCCGGCTTATGGGCTTACCCAGCGCGCCGTTCGGACAGCGGGCAAGGATGTGTGGCTGCTGGTCGATTTATCGCGTTCGATGGATGCTACCGACGTGGCTCCCTCGCGGCTACAGAAAGCCAAAGCCGAGCTAACCGAACTGGTGCAGCGTTTCCCGGCCGACCGTATCGGGCTAATTGTCTTTAGCTCCGAAGCGTTTGTGCACTGCCCGCTTACCTACGATCAGGAAGCTCTTTTGCTTTTGCTGAACACCTTGGATACACGCCTGGTACCTAAAGGCAGTACGGAGCTGGCTCAACCCTTGCAGCTGGCACTTACTCGCATGGCCACTTCGGCCATTAAGCCCGACAGTGCCAGCGCACCTAGGGCCACGGCGTTGGTGTTGGTGAGCGACGGCGAAGACTACAGCGAAAATGTAGAGGGCGTACTGCGCGAAGTAGTGCGCAGCGGTATGCGCCTTTACACCGTTGGGGTGGGCACCGCAGCCGGCGGACGCATACCTAGGGCTGGAGGTTATGTGCGCGATTCACAGGGCAAGCCTGCCCTCACGCGCTTACAGCCAGCGGTGTTGCGCCGCCTTTCCGAAGCTACCGGCGGTGTATACGTTGAGCTTACCGACCGGCGCAACGAGTTTCCGCTGCTGCTCCGGGCTATTTCGCGCCTCGAGGGCCAAACGCAGCAAGTGCGCACCGTAACCGTGGCCGACAACCGCTACCTGTACCCACTAGCGGCGGCACTGTTGTTGCTCGCGCTCGACGTGGTGATTTCCGTAACCGTTGTGAAGCCCTGATGCGCGGTTTGCTACTTGTAATGCTGTTGCTTGTCGGCGGCTGGTGGGGCGCTTTGCAGCGCGTTCAAGAGGCCAATGAAGCCTTGCGCACAGGCGGCAACGCATACGCCCGGCGCGATTATGCAACTGCTGCTATTGCCTATGCCCGCGCTAGGGCTTTGGGTGCTAGCGAAGAATCGGTACTGCTAAACTTAGGGCACGCCTACGCGCAGCTCAAGCGTACCCCCGAAGCCCGCCAAGCTTACGGCGCCCTACTGCAAAGCCCTTCGCGGGAAGTGCGCAGCGTAGCGCGCCAGCAACTTGCCGTACTGGCTGCTTCTGCCGGCAATTACGCGCAGGCCACGGCTTTGCTTCGGCAGGCTTTACTGAATAACCCGCGCAACTCGGCCGCTCGTTACAACTATGAGTTGCTCCGCCCCTACCAAGGCCGCCGCAACGAGCCACAACTGCCGCCGCCTCCGCCCCCACCCGCCGAGCGGCAACCCCAGCAAGGTGGCTCCAATCAGCAGTCAGGCGAAACCCAGCCTGCCCAAGCGCCTCCGCAACAAGCTCCGGCCAGTGGCAACCAAGCTACCGGGCAAGGCAGTAAGGCGGGCAACCTAGGCGGCAATACCAACCAGCAAACAACGCAGGGTAATACCCCAGGCGGTACCCGCGGGCTTGATACTAGCGCCGAAGGCACCGGTGAGGGCAACCCTAATGGTGCTGCCAGCGGCGAAGCAGCTAAACCCACCGATAACCGTGTGATTACGCGCCAACGCCTAGCTCCGCTAAACCTGAATGAAGCGCAGGCCCGGCAGCTCCTGGATGCGCTGCAGGCTGCCGAGCAGCAGTATCTGCAGCAGATACCGCACAAGGGTACGCAGCGCCCCGATCCGCGCAAGCCCGCCTGGTAGCCCTAGGTACTTGGGTGCGAAGTGCAGCTAGGCACCCGAAAATTCCTACTACTTTTGGCTTGTCGCTGCCCCGGCAGCCTCAGCCCGACTTTCTACTACAACCCCACCCTTTTTACATTCATGCAGACTAAAGAAGTCTATATCATTTCGGCGGTGCGCACGCCCATCGGCTCGTTTGGTGGCAGCTTGGCCTCGCTTTCGGCTACCGAGCTGGGCGGCATTGCCCTGAAAGGTGCCCTCGAGAAAGCCGGCGTTGAGCCCAAAGAGGTGCAGCAGGTAATCATGGGCAACGTGATTTCGGCCAACCTGGGCCAGGCTCCGGCCCGCCAGGCTGCCCTGAAAGCCGGCCTCGGCTACGAGGTAGAGTGCACCACCGTAAACAAAGTGTGTGCCTCGGGCTCGAAGGCCATTATGATGGCCGCCCAAGCCATTATGCTGGGCCATGCCGATGTGGTACTGGCCGGTGGCATGGAAAGCATGTCGAACGTACCGTACTACCTCGACAAAGCCCGTTTCGGCGCGAAATACGGCCACGGCCAGATGATCGACGGCCTGATGAAGGACGGCCTGTGGGACCCTTACCACAACTACGCCATGGGCAACGCGGCCGAAAACACGGCCAAGGAAATGGGCATCACCCGCGAAGAGCAGGATGCCTTTGCCATTGAGAGCTACACCCGCAGCGCCAATGCGGCCAAAGCCGGCAAAAAGAAAGACGAAATCATTCCGGTTACCATTGAGCAGCGCGGCAAAACCGTGGTGGTTGAAGACGACGAGGAATACACCAAAGTTGACTTCGCTAAAGTACCGGGCCTGAAGCCGGCCTTCCTGAAAGAGGGCGGCACCGTAACGGCGGCCAACGCCTCTACCCTCAACGACGGCGCCGCCGCCGTGCTGCTGATGAGCAAGGAGAAGGCCGAAGCCCTAGGTCTGAAGCCGATGGCGCGCGTATTGGGCTTTGCCGATGCCGAGCAAGCGCCAGAGTGGTTCACCACCTCGCCTTCGCTGGCTATTCCGAAGGCCCTGAAGTACGCCGGGGTAACGCCCGAGCAGGTTGACTTCTACGAAATCAACGAGGCTTTCTCGGTGGTATCGTTGGCCAACAACAAGCTCCTGAACCTCGAAGGCACCAAGGTGAACGTGTACGGCGGTGCTGTGTCGCTGGGCCACCCGCTGGGGGCTTCGGGCGCCCGCATCGTAACCACCCTGCTGAACGTGATGAACAACGAAGGCGGCAAGATTGGTGTAACAGGCATCTGCAACGGTGGCGGTGGCGCTAGCAGCCTCGTGTTCGAGAAATTGTAATTGCAACCCACCGGGTTTGGTTGCCCTTCCGGCCTACCAGTCCACGGAAATTGCGAACAACCAAACAGGTGCCGTGGCCCATGGGCCACGGCACCTGTTTTTTTACCTAGGGCAGTATTGTACCCTAGGTGTTTCAGGGCTCGGTTGTAAGAAGCAGGATTGCAGCACCTTTACGCGCAAGGCATTGTTGAGCCCACTACCCGACAGCGCATCTGCAGCTTCGGCACAATTTTTCTAGGACAGGCGCTGTTAATTCGAAAGCGCATATTTGACGGCATGAACAAACTACTGCTGGCGGGCTTACTCCTGCTGCTAGCGGCTCCGGCCTGGGCGCAGCGCCCCCGCGTCTTTACCACGTACTTCGATACCACCCGCACAAAAAAACGCGAGGTATACCGCGCCCTTGTGGGGGCCGACACCGTAATGGAGGGCCCCTACAAGCGCTTCTACCGCACGGGCAAGCTGGAGGTTCAAACCAGCTACCGCGGCGGCAAGCCCGATAGCGCCTACGTCGAGTTTTTTGAAACCGGACAGCGCCGCCTGGAGGTAACCTTCAAGGAAGGCCAACGGCAAGGGCCTTTCCGCACATTTTACCCCACAGGCAAAGTAGCGCAAGAGGGCTCCTACGTCGACGATCAGCCCACGGGCAGCATCAAGATGTACCACCCTTCGGGCGAGCTGAAACTCGAAACCACACTCGACCGCGGCCAGCCCTCCGGTGTGGTGCGCCAGGTGTATGCCTCGGGCAAACCCCAGGTTGAAATGACCTACAAGGATGGGCAGCCCAACGGCGTGGTGCGCACGTACTTCCCCAACGGCCAGCTACAGAGCGAAGGTGCCTACCGCAACGGCCTGCTGGCCGGCGGCTACAAAACGTGGTACAGCAACGGCCAGCTCGAAACCGAGGTGACCATGGACAACACCGGCCGCGGCACCATGCGCACTTACTACCCCACGGGCAAGCTGCGCACCGAGGGCAACTACGTGCCTGCTACCGCCGCTACTCGCCAGGTAACCAACCAGCTCGGCGACGACCTTACCAAGCGCGCCCAGCAGTTGGCCCCCGGTACGGCTAACCTCGAAGGCGCCGTAAAAACCTACTACGAAGACGGCAAGCTGAAAAGCACACAGAATTACAAAGCCGGTTTGCTGACGGGACTATCGCGCTACTTCTACCCGTCGGGCAAGCCCGAGCAGGAAGTGGTGTACTCCAATGCGGCCAAAGACCGTAAGGTGACCGTGTTCTTCGAGGAAGGCGGCGTGAAGGAGGAACAGGAATTCAAGAACACCCAGCGCAACGGCACGTGGCGCACTTTCTTCCCCAACAGCAAGCAGGTGCAGCGCAAGGAAACCTACCTCAACGGCCGTTTGGTGGGCGAGCAAACCACCTACTTCCCGACGGGCCAGGTGCAGCGCAAGCTCACCTACGAGGGCGGCAAGGCGGTGGGCACCGAGCAGGAGTTCTACCAATCGGGTAAGCTGCGCAACGAAACCACTTGGAAAGCGGGATTGAAATCGGGCCCCTACCGGCAGCTGCGCGAAGATGGCACCCTGGAGGTGCAGGGGCAGTTCCGCAACAACCGCGAAACGGGCGTCTGGAGCTACTTTGGCCCCGATGGCAAAGCCGTATCGGAAAAAAAGACTTTCCGGAATGGGCAGGTAGTTGCCCCCGGCACTAAGTAAACCGCAGCCTATTGGCTACAGCCACAACCGCCGACTCGTTCTGAGTTGGCGGTTTTCTTTTGCCCGAGGTAGCTTCAGCGTAAGCGTGTGTCCTGCACATTTATATATGATGTAGCATATAATTACCGGGGTCTGCAGCGTTAGTAAAAAAGTTCGGAGCGGGCTGTAACTATTGCCCTAAGTTGGAGTTTCCACCATCGCATTCAGGCCTCGAAAAAAATTTACCGCCAGATGCATCCTACGAAAAAGTTCGTAGTCTTTAGTTTGAATGGTGAGTGAACAGGACGGCGGACCGCGGCCGTCGTTCTACCCGCTCTCGTTCGGCCTACCCACCAGCCACTTTGTTGGGGCTGTTGGTGCTTACCGAACTCCGGCTGGCCTGCATCTAGGCTGTACTGCTTATTTACCTGCTGCTCCCATCCTTGTCGGCCCAGTACCTAGGAAAAACTTTACTACCTAGGCAACCCCTACCTACGGCTTTCCATCTACCCTTCTGAAAACGCCTTAAAAGCATAGCAGAAGGCGAATTGAAGATTAACAATAAAAAAATATAGCAAGTACCTTGCGTTACAAAGTACCTATCATTACCTTTGAAACGTTGAATGAGTAAGCCGCATGCGGGGCCCGGTAACCGACCGGACCGCCAGCCGCCCACCAACCGGGCTGCAACCCGCACACGGTATTTGGCGACTATCAACTACTGATACTTCCTTGAAGATCAACCGATAGTCTTGCGTCTGCCATCGTTGGTCGGACGGACAGCACAGAGTGGAACCGCGGCCACCGGCTGCCCGACGGCACCCCCGTTCGTGTAACCTTTTTCTCTCTCAGGTCATGTTACTTTCAATGTTCAACCGCGCCCTGATGGGTGCTGGCCTCCTCGCTGCATCCATTTCACAACCCGCTGCCGCCAACTTCTCGGAGGCACCCAGCACCCACACCGGTGTGCAAATTACCGGCTCCTTCAGCGGTACGCTCATCGACCAGTACACTGGCCGGCCGCTCAACCAGGCCACCGTGGCCCTGATGCGCCAAGACAACGAGCAACTGATTGCGGGTGCCGTAACGGCCGATAACGGCGAATTCCGCCTCGACCGCGCTGCTTTTGGCCGTTACATGCTGCACGTAGAAGTTGCTGGTTACGAGCCTCTTCACGAAGAAGTAATCATTGCTGCCGGCCGCGATGTGGTAGACCTAGGCAGCTACGGCCTCATCCCGCTGAAGGCGGTAGCCGCCAACTCCACGCAGCACAAAATGACGCTGGTAGCCCAGGATTAATAATCTGCTACCTGCCTCGTATGCGTCTCCTTCCCTCCTTTCGCGCTTCAATCACCTATTCGTGCATAGGCACGCTATCTAGCCCAACCGGGGAGCAAGCTTCGGAAAAACAGCCTTGCTCCCCGGCCTAAGGGCCACCTGCCGCCCCTTTACTTACCTATTAGCGGATCTGATCCGCATTTTTTTCCGCCATGTACCTTGCTTAACAAGGTACATGTCAATGCAAAAGTAACTAAGCAGCGCTTGTGCTGCATCTCACCTCACCATTCAAGCCCATGTTTGCACTATACTCATCCAAAGCCCTGTGGTGCGCTCTTCCGGTAGCGGTTTGCACGTCGATGGCTGCTCAGGCCCAACAAACCCCTGGTTCGGTAGCCGGCACCTTGCTCGACAAAGCAAACAACCAGCCCCTGCCCTTTGCCAACGTGGTGCTGCTCCGCGCCCAAGATTCGACGCTGGTAACGGGTACCGCCACAACGGAAACCGGCCGCTTTAAGCTCGAGAAAGTTGCCCCGGGCACCTACGCCCTCCGCGCTACTGTGCTGGGTTATCAGCCACTGCGCCGTACGGTGACGGTTGGGTCTGCAGGCGGCGATGTTGACCTCGGCTCGGTGGCGCTGCAACCTACTACGCAGCAACTAAAGGGCGTGACGGTAACGGGTGAACGGGCTGCTGTGCAAGACAACCTGGATAAGAAGGTTATCAACGTAGAAAAAGATCTGACGAGCGTAGGTGGTACGGCTGTAAACGTGTTGCAAAACGTGCCTTCGGTGGCCGTTTCGCCCGATGGCACCGTGAGCATGCGCGGCAGCTCCAATATTACCATCCTGATCGACGGCAAACCCACTGGTGCTGCCAACGGCGGTGTGGGCAACCGACTGGAGCAAATTCCGGCTAGCAGCATCGAGAAAGTGGAGGTGGTAACAAACCCCTCGGCGCGTTATGATGCAGCTGGCGCGGGTGGCGTCATCAACATCATCCTGAAGAAACAAAAGAAAGACGGCTGGAATGGTCAGGCAACGGCCACCATTGGCACCCGCGACAAATACAACGGCAGCCTGAGCCTGAACCGCCGCGCCGGTAAGCTAAACATGTTTGCCTCGGCCGATGTGCGCGACATGGACTTCCGCTCGACGATGTGGATGGACCAGTACACCACCGTGGAGGGCTACTCGCTGCGCACTGCGCAGCAGGGCGGCAACCTGCGCCAAAACAAGACTTACAACGGCCGCCTGGGCTTCGATCTGAACCTGCCGGCCAACCAGAGCCTGACGGTGGCTTTCGAGCCGAACCTGAACCGCAGCCGGAACACCGGTTGGCAAGTAGCCAACCTTACCGATGCCGCTGGCACGCGCCGCATTGCCAGCACCCTAGGTGTGCGTGAAAATGTTGACAACCACGAGGCATCGGCCGATTACCGCCGCACTTGGGAACAGCACAAGGGCCGCGAGCTAACCGCCAACCTTGGTTATACATATTTGAGTGCCAACGTGGTAGTAGGCCAACGCAACACCGAAGGCACCGCTACCGACGACCTGCGCGAGTGGAAGCAGGACATAGGCGTGAACCTGCACGGCGTGGCAGGGCAAGT
Organism: Solirubrum puertoriconensis; assembly: GCF_001483135.1. GTDB lineage: Bacteria > Bacteroidota > Bacteroidia > Cytophagales > Hymenobacteraceae > Solirubrum > Solirubrum puertoriconensis. Next base: position 392,158 of record NZ_LNAL01000007.1, on the reverse strand, counting down.
GGATTACACGCACCCCTTAGGTGAGAAAACGCGCCTCGATACCGGCCTGAAGGGCCAATGGCAAACCAACGAAGGCACCTACGATTTCATGCGCCAGGATGCCGAGGGCGAAGAGGCAAAGCGCGTAGCCGACCGCTCGTACGCTTATACCTTTAGCGAGTACACCCAGGCTGCCTATGCCACGTACCAAACCGAAGTAGGCAAATGGAGCGTGCAAGGTGGCCTACGCGCCGAATACACCAACACCAGCGGCTCCGTAAAGAACGGCCAGGGCCCCTTTAAGCTGGAGTACCTCAATTTGTTTCCGTCGGCTACGGTGGTGCGCACCCTGCCAACTGCCGACCAGCGCGTGCAACTGAGTTATTCGCGCCGCCTCAACCGCCCCAACTTCATGCAGTTGCTCGCCTTTCCGCTCTACCAGGATCAGCGCAGCTACCGCATCGGCGACCCCAGCCTGCGCCCCGAGTACATTAACGCGCTGGAGCTGGGCCACCAGATTACGCTGGGCCAGGCCAGCCTGAGCTCGACGCTGTTCTACCGCCAAACCAACAACGCCATCCAGCGCCTCACCAAAATCGATACGCTGGCCACTCGCCTCTACGGCAACGGCGCGGTAATCACGGGCCAGTACGCCGACAACTTTGGGCAGGCTTACAGCTACGGCGCCGAGGTATCCTGGAATCAGCCGCTGGCTAAATGGTGGCGCGTAACGGCCAACGGTTCGTTGTTCCAGACGAATGTAACGGCCGCCACCGGCAACGAATCGAGCCGCCGCACCGTGTCGGGCACGGCCCGCCTGATGAACTCCTTCAGCCCAACGCCCAAGCTCGATGTGCAGCTAACCGGCAACTACCGCGCGGCCGTGCTCACGTCGCAAGGCCGGGTGGCACCGGTAGGCTCAGTGGATATTGCCTTCCGTCATCGCCTTTTCAACGACAAAGCTGCGTTAACCCTGCGCGTGTCGGATATCTTCAACACCCAGCGCAACCGCGTAGAGGCCTTCGCCCAAACGCCCACTACCGATTACCGCGCCACCATGTACAACAAGTGGGAGTCGCGCGTCGGCTACCTAGGTTTCTCGTGGTACATGGGCAAAAACAAGCCGCCGAAAAAGATTGAGAACCAGCCGCAAGGTGGCGGTGGTGGCTTCGGCGGCTAACCAGCCCCACGCCGGCCCTCTATCCTTCTGAACAACGCGCCGCGGGGCTGCTTCTGGGAGGAAGCAGCCCCGCTGTTTGCCGGCTTAGCGCCCCTCCCTCTCACCCAATGATGTGGGCCCGCAGCCGAGCTGCTTTACGGCAGCATTATGGCAAGAATTTCCGAGGGGCAAAAACCTTGATTCTACGCTTAAAACGCACATTTTCAACTGCATCACATCATCGTGCGATTGATGCGCGCCTACTGGCCAAGCTACCTTTGTAACGTTAGTTCAGAGCAACCTAGGCGCCGGTTAAGCAACTGAAAACCAAAGCACCTGCTGCCCTAGGTCGCCTAGCCAACGGCTCGCCCTGAGCAACCTTTGGGCACCGGCACCAAGCAGTACCGCGGCTGCTCTCGCCTACCGCCCTCCTCAACACTGCAACTTCGACCAACTACTACTATGAAAACGACTGCTGCCTTCCGCTCCCTTCTTTCGGCCCTCGCCCTGATGCTGGCCCTGTACGCCACCGCCGCTGTTACCTCCCGAACAGGTCAGATAACAGGCACGGTGCTCGATGCGGGCACCAAAGAAAGCATACCGCAAGCCCACGTGGTGCTGCTCCGGGCCCGCGACAACGCCTACGTAGCCACAGCCACCACCGCCCCCGATGGCAGCTTCCGCTTCAAGAACTTGCCCTTCGGCCAGTACAAGCTCCGCACCACCATCCTGGGTTACCAAGAGCCACAATCGACGCTGAATGTAAATGCCTTGCAACCGCGCCTCAACCTAGGTAAGGTGCAGCTCGAGCCGGTGAATGTGCCCGCCGAGGATGCCCCGGTGGCAACAGCTAACTCATTGGGCGCTACGGCCCTCATCATGCACTAAGCTTTCTTCCTTTCTGAGCTATGGCCGAGCGGGGCCGCAGGTACAGTACCTGCGGCCCCGCTTTCGTTTGGGTTACCAGCTGCCGGTCCGCGGCATAAACATGTGCCCTAGGTACTGCGGCACCTAACCTTGTCCGTATGCGTTTCTGGCCCCGTACCCTCCGCCTGCTCATGTCCGCTTTCGTTGCCTTTGTGGTGCTGCTGATGTCCGGAACGCTGATTCCGCGCAACGCGGCGTTTCGGCAGACGCCCGATGGCGTGCCGATGTACGTGGTATCGAACGGCTTCCATACCGATTTGGTGTTGCCCATTCTTGAGCCCCGCACCCACACCAACTGGCTGCAGCGCACCGGCAACCCGGCTTTGCAAGCGCGTTTTGCGGGCTACGAGTACATAGCGTTTGGCTGGGGCAACGAGGCGTTTTACCTCGAGTCGTACGGCGGGCGCATGCCCAAGCTGGGCACCGTGCTGCGAGCCGTGCTGCCGGCCCGTACTCTGATGCACGTAGGCTTTTACCGCGGGGCACCTAGGCCGCGCGAGCGGGTGGTACCGCTGCGTATTTCGGTTGATGAGTACCGACAACTCACCAGCTACATCGAGCAATCCTTCCGGCCCGACTCGCTCGGCAATTGGGCACTGCGCAACGAAGCCGGTTACTCGCCCGACGATTTCTTTTTTCGGGCCAAGGGCCGCTACCATGCCTTGCGCACCTGCAACGACTGGACCAACCAAGGCCTGCACCGCGCCGGCATTCGGGCGGCCCTAAAGGCTCCGCTGGCTGCCTCGGTGCTGTACCAAGTGCGCCAGGCGGCCAAAAAAAGTGAGTAACGCGTGCAACACCTCGGGCGCGGCCGGGTCTTTGCTCGGTTTTTCGCCGCAGCGACAGAGCAGATATTTTAAACCTGCCGGGCTGTGGTGAGTTGTTGAGCCGTGCGTTGTCAATTCACTTTCAATGAGTTCAGCTTTTACTTCTTCTTCGCAACAGCTGCCTAGGCTGTTGCTCGTCATTTTATTGCTGTTGCCGCTGAGCGTGTGGGCTCAAACCACCGGCTCGGTAACGGGCACTTTGCTCGATGGCTCCAACGGCCAGCCGGTGCCTTTCGCCAACGTGGTGCTGCTTCGGGCCCAGGACTCGACCCTGGTGACGGGTGCCCAAACAGCCGACAACGGCGCGTTCAAAATCGAGGGCGTACCGTTTGGCAATTACTCGCTGCGCGTAACGCAGTTGGGCTACCGCCCAGCCCGCCGGCCCATTACGCTGTCGGCCGAGCAGGCTTCGTTGGCCCTAGGTCAGTTGCGCCTGCGCTCCACCACGCAGCAGCTGAAGGGCGTAACCGTAACGGGCGAACGGGCCATTGTGCAGGACAACCTCGACAAGAAGGTCATCAACGTATCGAAGGACCTGAGCACCGTGGGCGGCACCGCCGTGGACGTGCTGCAGAACGTGCCCTCGGTAAACGTGGACCAGAACGGCTCGGTGTCGCTGCGCGGCTCGCAAAACGTAACCATCTACATCGACGGCAAACCCACCGGCGCTGCTGGTGGCGGCCGCGCCGTCAACCTCGATCAGATTCCAGCCTCGCAAATTGAGAGCGTAGAAATCGTAACGAACCCCTCGGCTCGCTACGATGCCGAAGGCTCGGGTGGTATCCTGAACATTGTGCTGAAAAAAGAGCAGCGCAACGGCCTCAACGGCTCTGTTACGCTGAACGCCGGCACCCGCGACAAGTACAACGGCTCGGTGGCCCTGAACCTGCGCCAAGGCAAGTTCAACTTCTTCGGCAACTACGACGCCCGCTACGACAACCGTTTCACGCGCCGCAACCTCGATCAGGTAAGCCTGCTGCGGGGCCGCCTCGAAGGCGACTCCACCATTCTGCTCACGCAGCGCGGCCGCGGCGACCGTACCGGCATTTCGCACAGCGGCCGCTTTGGGTTCGATTACACCATTACGCCGCAGCAAACTATTACGCTGTCGGTGCAGCCGCGCCTGAACACCTCAGAGTCGTTTGAAACCCTGAACGCCAACCGCACCTACGCCCCCACCGGCGCCGACCGCGGCTCGTTTATTCGCCGCAACGAATCGGATGGCCGCAGCCGCTCTACCGACTTTACTTTGGACTACCGCCGTACCTGGGCCGGTCAAAAGCGCCGCGAGCTGACGGCCATGGCCGTGTTTACGCCCATCCGCAGCGAAAACACCACCGATTCGCGCCTCGACTCGCTGCAAGTCCGCCGCCTGCCCGCGCAGCCGCAGCTGCAGCAGCAGAGCAGCGACAACCGCCTCGACCAAGGCTCAGTCCAGATCGACTACGTGCACCCCCTAGGTGAAAAAGGCCGCCTCGATGCTGGCCTGAAGAGCACCATGCGCCGCACCGATGCCGATTTTCAGTTCTTGCTGGGCCTATCGGATGTGCTGCCGCTCACCTTCGACCCCAGCCGCTCCAACCGCTTTAAGTACGACGAATACATCCAGGCGGCTTACCTCACGTACCAAAACGTGCGCGGCAAGCTGAACTACCAGGCCGGCCTGCGCGCCGAGCAAACCAACGCCGAAGGCCGTCAGTACAATACGGCACCCGCGCCCGGTGGCCAGCCGTTCCCGGCCCAGTTCCGCCGCAGTTACCTAGGGCTGTTTCCTTCGCTCACGTTGGCATACGACGTTTCGCCCTCGCAGCGGGTACAGGCCAGCTACTCGCGCCGCCTCAACCGCCCCGATGTCAACAGCCTTAACCCCTTCATTGATTACTCCGACCCGCTGAACTACCAGCAAGGCAACCCCTACTTGCTGCCCGAGTACATCAACGCTTCGGAGCTGGGTTACCAGTGGTTTAAGGGCCGCACCAGCCTTACGGGCACGGCGTTCTACCGCTACTCCACGGGCGTGGTGCAGCGCCTGCGCGAGCTCGACGCCGAAACGGGCATCACCACCACGCGCCCGCAAAACATCTCAAACAGCCGCTCCTACGGCGTAGAGGCTTCGCTTGCGCAGCCTTTGGCTAAGTGGTGGCGCGTGTCGCTCAACGGCTCGGCTTTCCGCAACGTAATTGCGGCCAGTACCGGCACCGAGCTCGACAACAAGAACTTCGCCTACACCGGCCGCCTGAACTCGGTATTCACCCCCATCAAATCACTCGATTTGCAGGTGTCGGCGTTCTACCGCTCGCGCACCGTTACCACGCAGGGCTCGTTCGGCCAGATTTTCTCCACCGAGCTCGGCGCTAAGTACAGCGTGCTGAAAGACCGCGGCGCCATCACGCTGCGCGTATCGGACTTGTTTAACACCCAGGAGTTTAACATCAAGTTCCGCGGCCCCAACTTCAGCAGCGAAAACCAGTTCAAGCGCGAAACCCGCGTGGGCTTCATCGGCTTTACCTACCGTTTCGGCCAAGCGCCCGGCGAGGGTGGCCCGCAGCGCGGCCGTGGTCGTGGCCGTGGCGAGCAACAACAGCAGCCGCAGCAGGATGATAACCTAGGCGGCGGCGATTTCGGCGGTTAAACCCAAAATGAACGTCATGTTTAGTCTGCCGAACCGAAGGAAGGCGTTAGCCAAGCATCTCCACCGCTTCGTCGCAGACCAAACTGAACGTCATGTCGAGCTGCAGGCGAGACATCTCGCTTGCTGACTTTCGGTAGTAATTACTATCCGGCGAGATGCTTCGCTTTGCTCTGCATGACGACCCAGGAAGCAACTGCCTTTGCCGTAGAGATGCTTGGCTAACGCCTTCCTTCGGTTCGGCAGACTAAACATGACGTTCGAAGAATAGCTAATAATTGAAGAGGCCGGTTCTGCTTGCAGAGCCGGCCTCTTGTCTTTTCGGACATCAAACTCGGCCCTCTCCGACCTAGGCAGTACCTTCGCGGCCACATTTCCGCATTCACCTCTCGAATGAGCGCTCAGAAACCCAGCATTCCCCGCGGTACCCGCGACTTTGGTCCTCAGCAGGTAGCCCGGCGCAACTATATCTTCGGCACCATCCGCCGCGTGTTTGAAAAGTTTGGCTACGCGCCCCTCGAAACGCCCACCATGGAAAACCTGTCGGTGCTGACGGGTAAGTACGGCGAAGAGGGCGACCAGCTGCTGTTCAAAATTCTGAACTCGGGCGACTTCGCTAAGGATGTTACGGCTGAGGATTTGGCCGCCGGCGCCAAAAAGGTGCTGCCCAAAGTAGCCGAGAAAGGCTTGCGCTACGACCTCACGGTGCCCTTCGCGCGCTACGTAGTGATGAACCGAAACCTGCTCACACTGCCTTTCAAGCGTTACCAGATTCAGCCGGTGTGGCGCGCCGACCGCCCGCAGCGCGGCCGCTACCGCGAGTTTGTGCAGTGCGATGCCGACGTGGTGGGCACAACCTCGCTGCTCTGCGAAGCCGAGATTGTGCTGATGATCGACGAGGTGCTGTCGACCCTAGGTCTGACGGACTTCACCATCAAAATCAACCACCGCGGGGTGCTCTCCGGCATTTACCAAGCCCTAGGTGGCGTGGGCTCCGAGCCGGATTTGTTCGTGGCTATCGATAAGCTCGACAAGATTGGCGTGGAGGGCGTAAGCAACGAGCTGCGCCAGCGCGGCTTCACCGACGAAGCCATCGAAAAGGTATTTAACTACCTCGAAGTGGACGGCTCGTTCGAGGAGAAGCTCACCCAACTGCGCACCGCCTTCGGCGCCGATGGCGTGTTGGCCGATGCCACTGCTGGCCCCGCCAAAGGCCTCACCGACCTAGAGCAGGTGCAGGGCTACCTGCAGGATTTTGGCTTCGAGAACTTCCAACGCCTCGATTTCGACGTGACGCTGGCCCGCGGCCTGAGCTACTACACCGGTTGCATCTTCGAGGTGAAGGTGAACAACGTGCAGATGGGTAGCATTTCGGGCGGCGGCCGCTACGATAACCTCACCGGCGCCTTTGGCATGCCGGGCCTCTCGGGCGTAGGCTTCTCCTTCGGCGTCGACCGCATTTACGACGTGCTTGAAGAGTTGCAACTGTTCCCTGAAGGTGCCGTTTCGGCGCCCCTGTGCCTTATTGCCAACTTCGACCAAGAGGGCCGCGCCACCGTACTGCCGCTGCTGCGCCAAATGCGCAACGCCGGCTTGGCCGCCGAGCTTTACCCCGAGGTATCGAAGCTGAAAAAACAGTTTGAGTACGCCGACAAGCGCGGTATTCGATACATGCTGCTGGCCGGCCCCGATGAGCGCGCCGCTGGCTTGGTAAAGCTCCGCGACATGCGCGCCGGCACCGAAGTTACTCTGCCATCTGGCGAGGTAATCAGCCGGCTGTTGGAACTCAGTGCTGAGCAACGCTAATCTTTTGCCGAACTGCTTTTATCAACTGCCCGCCGAGCCCTCGGCGGGCAGTTGTGCTTTTGGTACCTAGGGTTTGCTCATTGCGTTTCTGTCAGAGGCCTTAGCCTAAGGACCTAATCAGGTGAGGCCGTCATACTGAACTTGTCGAAGTACCACTACCGCTTCGGCTGGCGCTGCCCTAGCTCGTCATGCAGAGGCGGTAGCCGAAGCATCTCGCTGGATAGTATTATAATATCCTACGTCAGCACGCGAGATGTCTCGCCAAGCTCGACATGACGTTCTGGGAGAAGCGGTAGAGATGCTTCGACGGGGCTCAGCATGAAGCCCAGGCGTGATTAGGTTCTTCGCTGTGCGTACGCCAGATGAAGGATGACAGAAAGGTAGAACCGGTCCTGCTCCTGCTAGTCATTCAACAAACTTCTCAGCCCCCGAAAGGTGGCAATTTTCGGGCAAACAAGTAGCTTCCGGCTTTGCTAGCTCCACCCACTAGCTAGGCTTTACCCACCCATGCCCGACACGTTTCATCTCAACCCGGCTACTTACCTCGACCTCAACACCCTCGAACAGGTAATTCAGCAAAAGCATACCGTTGCGCTCAGCGACGACGCCCGCCAACGCATCGAGCATTGCCACCGCTACCTGCACCAGCGTTTGGCGCAATCCGATGCGCCGGTGTACGGCATCAACACGGGGTTTGGGGCGCTCTGCAACACCAGCATTTCGCCCGCCGACCGCAGTCAGCTGCAGCAAAACCTGATGATGTCGCACGCGTGCGGCACCGGCGCCGAAGTGCCCGCCGAGTTGGTGCGCCTGATGCTGCTGCTGAAAGCCCAAAGCCTCAGCTACGGGCACAGCGGCGTGCAAGTGGCCACCGTGCAGCGCCTGCTCGATTTCTACAACCGTGGCATTGTGCCGGTGGTGTATCAGCAAGGCTCCCTAGGTGCCAGCGGCGACTTAGCCCCCCTCGCCCACCTGTGCTTGCCCCTGATTGGCCTCGGCGAAGTGCTGTTTGAGGGGTACCGCCTGGCCGCAGCCGATGCCATGCATTTGTTCAGCTGGCAGCCCATTGCGTTGCAAGCCAAAGAGGGCTTGGCTCTGCTGAACGGCACTCAGTTTATGCTGGCCTACGCCGTGCACACCACCTTGCGCGCCCGCCGCTTGCTGCACGCCGCCGATGTAATCGGGGCTATTTCGCTGGAGGCGTTTGATGGCCGCCCCGATCCGTTTGATGAGCGCCTGCACCGCATTCGGCCACACGCAGGGCAAGTGGCTGCGGCGCGGCACATTCGGGAATTGCTGCACGGCAGCGAGCTACAAGTGCGCCCCAAAACCGCTGTGCAAGACCCCTATTCCTTCCGCTGCATGCCGCAGGTGCACGGCGCCTCGCGCGATGCGGTGCAGCACGTAAGCCAAGTGGTCGAAACCGAGTGCAACGCCGTTACCGATAACCCCAACATCTTCCCCGAGAGCGACGCCATTCTGTCGGGCGGTAACTTCCATGGCCAGCCGCTGGCCTTAGCCCTCGATTACTTGGCCATTGCCGTGGCCGAACTAGGCTCGATTTCGGAGCGGCGCACCTATCAGCTCATCAGCGGGCAGCGCGATTTGCCGCCCTTCCTGGTGGCCGAGCCCGGCTTGAACTCCGGCCTGATGATTCCGCAGTACACGGCTGCCAGCATCGTCAGCCAAAGCAAGCAGCTGTGCACGCCCGCTTCGGTGGATAGCATTGTGAGCAGCAACGGCCAGGAAGACCACGTGAGCATGGGCTCCAACGCCGCCACCAAAGCCCTGCGCGTGCTCGAGAACACCGAGCAGGTGCTTGGCATTGAATTACTAAATGCCGTGCAAGCCCTGCAGTTCCGCCGGCCGGCGCGCAGCTCGGCTGCCCTCGAGCAAGTGGTAGAAGCGTTTCAGGAGCAAGTTCGCTTTGTGGCAACCGACCGCGTATTGTATCCGTCGCTACACAAAGCGGCCGAGTTTGTACGTACCTACCAGTGGGCCTAAGCCACGGCGCGCACCTTGGCGTTATTTTGCGCAAATGAAATATGAAAACGGGCGTTTGGGCGTTGGGGCGAGCATGATGCTGCGTTGCACGCTGTTGGGCTTGTTGCTGGTGCTGAACTTAGGCTCGGCACTGGCGCAAGTGTGCTCCAACGACGCCTTTGGTCCCACCGCTTGCTTTCGGGTGTACGACGATGCCACCGGCCAACTGCTCGATGTGCCCGGTCAGCCCGTTACGGTGCTCTGCGCCGGCTCGCGCATCCGGCTGCGCGACTGCAGCGGCCAAAACTACCCGCGGCAAAACATCCGGTACATCTTCGATTGCTTTTCGACGACCAACACCAACCTCGATACCTTAACCACCCGCACTGTGCCCAACACGCCGGGCACGCTCATTATTCAGCAGAACACGCCCAACCCCGGCGGCCCGGGCTACCCTACGGGCACGGGCCAGCTGTTTTCACGGCGGTTTGAGGTGCGCGCCCGCCCGCAGCCCGATTTTACGTTTGCGTACTGCGGTACGGCTCGTACGCAGGTGCAAATCACTGTACTGCAGCCTCAAGCCAACGTGCAGTACGAGGTGCAAGTAGGCAGTGGCCCGCGCCAGCCGGTTACGCAACCCACCGCGGTGTACGCAGCTACGCCCGGCGCCACTACCATTACGGTATTTGGCAACTACCGCGACGCCCGCATTTGCGAAGGTGCCACAACCAAGCCCTACCCCGTGCAGGCGGCGCCCCAAAGCCCGGTGTTGCAGCGCTTGGTCGTGCAAGGCGCCACGCTGGAGTTTGGCTTTGCCGCGTTGCAGCCTGAGTACCGCTACGTGCTCGAGCAAGATGGCAGCAGCATAACCACCTTACCGACCGGTAGCACCACCTTTTCGCTGGCCAACGGTGCCCTAGGTAGCTGCTACCGCTTACGCCTTACCGATGCCTGCGGCAGCTTATCGTTGCCCTCGGCGCAGCTTTGCCCGGTTAGCCTTGCGGCTACGTCGGCCAATGGGCAAAACCAGCTGAGTTGGGTGCAGCCGCCCGGCAGCAACGTTACCGATTATCAAATCAGCCGCAACGGGCAGGTGCTGACCACCGTGCCCGCTACCACTACGGCTTATACCGATGCGGCCGTAACCTGCGGCCAAACGTACCGCTACCAAATTACGGCGCGCACCGCCAACGGCACCTCGCTCTCGGATACGCGCACGGTGCAAACCAGCGTGGGCCAAGCGGCCGCACCGCCGCAGCTTTCGGTGTCCATCGCGCTTGATAATACCGTGGAGGTAACCACGCTCGGGCCGGCCCTAGGTACCGGCAGCCGATTGCAGCTGCGCCGCTTTGTGGGCAGTGCTGCGCCTCAGTTGTTGCCGCCTGCCCAGCAACTGCCCGTTACCGATCAGCCCGGCGCGGCTTCGCCCGAGCGTATTCCGTGCTATACCGGCGTGCTGATTGATGAGTGCGGCACTACCTCAGCCGAAGGCCCCGCGGCGTGCCCTCCTACCCTAGGTGCCCAAGCCGCCGATGCCGATGGCAACCAGGTGCGCCTGCGCTGGACGGAGCCATCCGGCCAAGGTACCGGCTGGACGTACCGCCTCATTACCCTCGATGCCAACAACCGCGAGCTGCGCAACCAGCCCGTCAGCGGCACTGCCTACCTCGACACCCAACCTCCCACCGAGCGCCAAGTGTTGCGCTACCGCCTGGCCGCTACCAGTAACGGCCGCACCGTGTACAGCAACATAGCCGCCGTAAGCCGCCGCGTAGTGGTGGTGGTGCCCAATGCCTTCAGCCCCAATGCCGACGGCCTGAACGATGTACTGGAGGTAAAAGGCCGGTTCCTGAGCACCTTCAACTTCACCATCTTCGACCGCAACGGCGTAGTGGTGTTCCGCGGCACCGACCGCACACAAACGTGGGACGGTCGTGTGCGGGGCGTGGTGGCCGCGCCGCAGGTTTTTTCGTTTCAGTTCGAAGCCATCGACGAAACCGGCCAACGCGTGGTGCAACACGGCACTATTACGCTACTCAGGTAGAGCCACTCACAGGCGGCTACTTGCGCCCTTAGCCGTACTTTTGGCGCCGCTGTGTGCGCTAGGTTTATTGCTTAGCAGCACAGCCATTCTTTGTCAACTAACAACCAACAACATACCTCGCTTATGTTTGATATGATGGGCATGATGGGTCGTTTCAAAGACCTGCAAGAGAAAGTAAAACAAGCCCAGGAGGAGCTGAAGAACATTACGGCTACGGCTGAGGCCGGCGGCGGAATGGTACGCGCTACTGCCAACGGCAAGCGCCAGTTGCTGAAGCTCGAAATCGACGAAACACTGCTCTCGCCGCAGGATAAGGACATGGTGGCCGACCTGGTGGTGGCTGCCGTGAACAAGGTGATGGACGAGGTGAATGAGAAGTCGAAAGAGCACATGAAGCAGCGCACCAGCGGCCTGCTGCCCAACATTCCCGGTCTCGATTTAAGCGGCTTTGGCTTATAACACCCCAGTTGATAGCGGCTACAACGCCTCCGATGTAGCCGTAGTCATCCTGAATTGGAACGGGCAGCGCTGGCTGGAGCAGTTTCTCCCGTCGGTGCTGGCCCACTCCGACAATGCCCGCGTGGTGGTGGCCGACAACGCCTCTTCCGATAACTCGGTAGCTTGGCTGGCCACGCACTACCCGCAGGTGCAATTACTGCAGCACGCCCAAAACCTAGGCTTTTGCCAGGGCTACAACCATGCCCTAGGTCTGCTGCCTCGCTACAAGTACTACGTGCTGCTCAACTCCGATGTGGAGGTAACAGCCGGTTGGCTGCGGCCTTTGCGCGAACTGCTCGAAAGCAACCCCGAAGCTGCCGCCGTGCAGCCTAAAATAAGGGCCTACAACGCCCGCGCCGAGTTTGAGTACGCCGGGGCGGCCGGTGGCTACCTCGATCGGCTGGGGTATCCCTTTTGCCGTGGCCGTTTATTCGATACCCTCGAAACCGACCTAGGCCAGTACAACGACCCGCGCCAAGTAGCCTGGGCCACCGGTGCTTGCATGATGGTGCGTGCGGCCGCCTGGCACGCACAGCAAGGCTTGGAGCCCGAGTTTTTCGCGCACATGGAGGAAATTGACCTCTGCTGGCGCCTCTGGAACGCGGGCCACGAGGTATGGTACCACGGCGCTAGCATGGTGTACCACGTGGGCGGCGGCACCTTGCACAAGTCAAACCCACGCAAAACCTACCTCAACTTCCGCAACGGCTTGGCTTTGTTGTACAAGAACTTAGCCCCGGGCGAGTTGTGGCCTACCCTGCTCACCCGCCTTGCACTCGATTATGTGGCTGCCGCGCAAATGCTAATCAAAGGCAACACCGCCGATGCCGTAGCCATCGTGCGGGCGCATCGACACTTTTTCGGGAAGCTGCGCTACTGGCGCGAAAGGCGCAAGCTGGCCAGGCCGCACTTGCCCGCTGCCCAACGGCCTGGCACCTACCTGGGCAGCTTGGTCTGGGCCTATTTCGGCCAAGGCAAACGGCGTTTTTCGGAGCTAAAATTCAACCAACACCAACCCTAGGTAGGCATGGCAGCCGGAAAAAAGAACAGGTCGGCAACCGGGGTTGCCGACCTGTTTTGCTATGGAACCAAGGGCCTAATTGCCCTGCATGCTTTGCCGATTACAGATCCCACACGGTGCTGCGCTGGCGGCGCATGGCCCGGCGTACGTTCATCCAAAAGGCCAGGGCGAAGTACAGCACAATGGGCGAGCCGAACGTGAAGAACGATGCATACACGAAGGATAACCGCACGCTGCTGGTCGAAAAGCCCAGTTTATTGCCCAGGGAGCTGCACACCCCGAAGCTTTGCTGCTCAATAAAGTCAGTGATTCGTTTCATAGCTGGGTGATGATCAAGGCAGTTCAGACGATAATATAACTTGCGGCGAGCCAAGCGTCAAGCAAAGCAGCAGTAAATTTTGCTGATGCTATGTCCAAAAAAAGGCTAATTGCGTTAAGGGTGCTGATTTTGCCGTCTGAATTTAGCTGCATGAACGTTTCGCGCGCCGCGCTTCTACGCCTACTTCCGGTCGTTACGGCCGCTACACTGCCTGCTTGTACGCTGCCACGCATGTTGCGGGTTGCGCAAGAGGGTCAACAAGTTCAGGTACGCCCGCCCGTACTCGAGGCCAACGGCGAAAACGTGCTGGCCGAGCTGGAAGTACGCGTACCGGCCAAGCACCTGCACAAGGGAGCCGTGTACGAGCTGCCCCTGCGCTACCGCTATGATAATGGCCTGCGCGAAGACACCGCCGGCACCGTGCGCTTTTTGGTGGGCGAATTTGTGTACGACGAGCAAGACCGCAATTTCGTTGTTGTCAAAAAGCCCATCTCATTTCCTTACGAGCCGCGCAAAAACCCTGGCCAGTTGGTAACGATGCCGCAGGTACGCCGGCTCAAGCCAGGCGGCAAAGTGCTGAAAGCCGGAAAGGAACTGATGGTAGCGCGCGGCGTAGTGTTGCCCAGCCGCTTGGTGGTGCGCGAAGTTGAGCGCGTAACCTACCTGCCCGAAGAAGCCAGCTTGGAAGGCGGCGGCACCCGCGTGTTGCCTTTCTTCTTCGATGAAGGCCAAAGCGCAATCCGTAATTACCTTGGCACCAACGTTGCCGCCCTGGAAGAGTTTATCGAAGCCAATCAGCAAACCCAGAAGGTGATGATCGTGGCTGGCCACTCGCCCGATTCGCTCGACTCCCACGATTCGCGCCTGCCCGAAAAGCGCGTGCAGGCCCTGATGCGCTATTATAAACGCCGGCTCGATAACAACTCGTACCTGAACTCCCTGAGCTCGGTTAAGTTCGAAACCCAGACCTACCGGCGCCGCTGGGATTTGTTTCTGAGCAAAGTGCAGGCTTCGGCCCTGCAGCCCGAGCAGATCGATTCGGTGGTGAGCATCATCAACGACTCGCGCGGCACGTGGGCCCAAAAGGAAAAGCAGCTGCATACGCTGTCGTTCTTCGATTACATCGAGCAGTACGTGTACCCCGTGATGCGCTTCGGCACCGTGGCCGTGCGCTACACGGCTCCGCAGCGCCTGCAGTCCGAGATTTACATCCTTTCGAAGAAGATTGTAGAAAAAGAGCTCGAAGCCGATGCCCTTACGCCCGAGGAGTTGCGCTATTCGGCCACACTAACACCGTTGCTGGCCGAAAAGCAGCGCATCTACGAAACCGCCGTAGCTACTTCGGGCCGCTGGGAGGCCTACCACAACCTAGCCGTGGTACTGCTCGAACGCTCCGAAAAAGAGGTAAGCGACAAAGTGCGCCGCGCCTACCAACGCCGGGCAGCAACCAACTTTACTCTGGCAGCGCACCGCAACCCTACGGCTACCATGTTCTACCACGTAGCCACGGCCTGGCACCGCGCCGGCGACCGGCTGGAGGCCCTGCAGAACTACGATTACGCCATTAAGCTAGGCGGCTCCAAGCCTATTCTCGACAAAGTCTTTGCCGACAAAGCCGCCTTGGAAATCGAAATTGGGCAGACTGATGACGCCATCCGCAGCTTGAGCTACAGCGACAAGTCGTACCAGAATGTCATGAACCGCGCCCTCATCTACCTAACCAAGGAGAACTACGACGGCGCCGCGCAGATTTACCAAGAAGCGCTCAACCTCAAGCCCAATGATCCTATGGCCTATTACTGCCTTGCCGTTGTCGCCGCCCGGGCTCAGCGCGAAGGCGACGTAGGCCAGTACCTGCGCCGCGCTGTGCAACTCGACCGCACCTTCGCCCAGCGCGCAGTGGAAGACCTAGAGTTCCGCAGCTACGCCGGTAGCAAAACGTTTGTAGAGGCGCTGCGGCAGTAGGCAACAGTATGTTCATTCGCAAAGGTGATTTGCGTTGAACTTGTACTACCATCTGACGAGCATACAGCTAGAACTGTCGCATGAAGAGAAGTGCCACACTTGGTCTACTTATATTTGGGATGAGTAGCTTTTGCTTCAAAACACAGAGAAGTAATATAGGCAACGTACAACAAGATAGCTGTCAGGAAAAGTGGCAGTACATAGAAAGTGGTGCCTTGCACAAAGGGAAGGTGTTGTTTCACGCCTCCACTAATAACCTATGCGGTCTTATGGCTACTGCCGCTGTAATGCTGATCAAAACTGATCAGCTGGATACTATTCGCGTTTTGCAGCTTTGTTACTTAGGAGAGCCATTTCCTGAAGGCGCTGCCGTGGCGATGCAACCAATCAAACAGCCTGACTTTCCTGTTTCTTTTCCGACTGACCCTGGCAATTGTACCGTAAAAACAACCTGCTATGGAGTGGTCGAACGAATACCCTAATAGGATTATGTGTCGGCCTTAGGCAACTACGTTTGCCCACTCCCGCCTATCATTGTAGCTTTACGGGCCGGTTCCTCGCGAGCCGGCCTTTTTTCATTGACCCGACTTTTTCTTTCCTGACATCTACATGCGGACGATCCAATTCCGGGAAGCCCTGCGCGAAGCAATGTCCGAGGAAATGCGCCGCGACGCGAGCGTATTCCTGATGGGCGAAGAGGTAGCCGAATACAACGGCGCCTACAAAGTAAGCCAAGGCATGCTCGACGAGTTTGGCCCCGAGCGCGTTATCGACACCCCTATTGCCGAGCTTGGTTTTGCTGGCATTGGTGTGGGCGCGGCCATGAACGGCCTCAAGCCGATCATTGAGTTCATGACCTTCAACTTCTCGCTTGTGGCCATCGACCAGGTCATCAACTCGGCGGCGAAGATGATGTCGATGTCGGGCGGCCAGTACACGGTGCCGATTGTGTTCCGCGGCCCAACGGGTAACGCCGGTATGCTGTCGTCGCAGCACTCGCAGAACTTCGAGAACTGGTACGCCAATACCCCCGGCCTGAAAGTAGTAGTTCCCTCGAACCCCTACGACGCGAAGGGTTTGCTGAAGTCGGCCATCCGTGATGCTGACCCCGTGATTTTCATGGAGTCGGAGCTGATGTACGGCGACAAAGGCGAGGTGCCCGAAGAGGAATACCTGATTGAGATTGGCAAGGCCAACGTGGTGCGCCAAGGCAAGCACGTAACCATCGTGTCGTTCGGCAAGATGATGAAGGTGGCCCTAGGTGCCGCCGACGAGCTGGCCAAAGACGGCATCGAGGCCGAAGTAATCGACCTGCGCTCGGTACGCCCCATCGACTACGCTACGCTGGTGGAGTCGGTGAAAAAGACCAACCGCATGGTGGTGGTAGAAGAAGCCTGGCCGCTGGCCAGCATCAGCTCGGAGCTGGCCTACCATGTGCAGCGCTACGCCTTCGACTACCTCGACGCGCCGATCCGCCGCATCACCTCGGCCGACGTGCCCCTGCCCTACGCTCCTACGCTCATCGAGGCCGCACTGCCCAATGTAGCCCGCACGGTGAAGGCAGTGAAGGAAGTCCTCTACCGTTAAGCCACGAGCCCAATTGCTCTTTGATCATCACAAAAGCCACCGGATTGCCCCGGTGGCTTTTTGTGTTTACCCGGTTATCTGCTGCCCGGGCCGTGCGAGGTTACTCTCGAGCTGCCGAACAAAGGCGAAAGCAAACCCGACCAGCATCAATACGCATACTGCTAAAAGCAGCCACCGCTTGTTGCTGCTGCGCACCCAGCTTAACAGTTGGTGCCCCTCGAAGCAAACCGCACCTAGCAGCAGCAGATGCAACGGCATTAAGTAGCGGCACTCCATTGCGGTGGGTATTGTGGCCAGGCACGGCAACGACACCGCTGCCAGTACCAACGTTTGCTGCTTTGTGGGTCTTTTTTGCAGCCCGCATATCGTTAAGGCTGCCAAGCCTAAAGCCAGCAAAACAAAATTGATTGATCGGTAGCCCCAGCGCATCGGCTGTAACTCCTGCAGGTACGGCGTGGGGTATTTCACATCGAAGCCACTAACCAAATGCCGGGCATAGATGCCGGCTACGGTGGCTGGTTGGTAGCCCACCGCTTGCAGGTAACTGCCTATTGTGGTAAACTCGGTTTGGCCTAGGTGGCGGAGCAAGGCTTGGCCTGCCGGATCGAAGTAGAGCACCTGCGCGGCGTGGTGCTGCGGGCCTATGTTGGTTTCGTACTTCTGCACGGCCAAGCTCCAGCCTAGCTTGTCAACCAAGGCGTTGTGCTCGTCGCGGGGGCTGTACATCGTCAGGACGAGCGGCGTGTAGGCGCCGAAGTGCCGCACATTCAGTAGTAGCTGCGGCCCCAATACAACGCACAGCCCTAGTACCAGCGAACCAGCCCGTACAGCCCGCCTACCTAGCCCAACGCCCTGCCCCCACATTGCCAACACCAGCACAACAGGTAGTGCCGTTACATACACCCCTCTGAGGTTGAGGCAAACCCCTGTCAGCGCGCCAGCTAATAGCATCTGCCAGCCACGAGGCGCGGGTTGCAACAACAGCCACAACGCCGCTAGCAGAGCCAGCAGAGCCGGAAAATCGGTGAGCGGGAAGTTGAAGTAATCGCGCCAGAACACAAACCCTAGGGCAACAAACAGCAGCTTCGCCTTCACGCTTGCCGGATGATCGGGCCTGCATTTGGCCCACACCGCGGGCACAGCCCAGCCAAACAGCCCGGCAGCTACCAATCCGCCCATTAGCCGGGTAAAAACCAACGGTGAAATGCCGCTAAAGAATGCAGTTACCCTTGCAGGCAGTAGCAGTAACGGCCACAAATACCCTCGTAAGGAGTTATCGAAGGCCAAAAAGCTGAAGCGGTGGCCCGGCTCCAGAAACTCTACTGCGATGTACCAGTACAGCAGCGCGTCGTGGTAGAGGTGTTGGTACCCCGAAAACGGCAAATATCCTAGGTATAGCAGGAGCGTAGCCAGCACAGGCAGCAGGCGGCGGTGCGCTTCGGATAAGTGCGGAATATGCGGTAACATTGAGCGCAAAGGTGGGCGGTAAACTGATTATGCCTGCTGTATTGCCTTCTTGTTTGATTGCCGCATGAACCATCGCCTACACCTCCGCTTCGAGCAACTCGAACACGCCACCGAAAAGCTGCTGCGAGCGGCCGAATCCTTAGGCGAGCAAGCTTACCAAGCACCGGCGCCGGGGCAATGGTCGGCGGCACACGTGGTGCATCACTTGCTGTCGTCGGAGGCAGCTATTGGGCAGTACCTGCAGCAGAAGCTCCGCGAACAAAGCCAGCTGACCAACGGCACCCTAGGTATGCGTTTGCGGGCAGGACTGCTGCGCCTGTTGCTACGTTTGCCGGGCATCAAGTTTAAGGCCCCGGGCCGGGTGGCGGCGCTTACGCCCGCGGCCGCCACCGATTTGCCCGCGCTGGCCGACATGCGTGCGCAGTGGATGGCCAGCCGCCGGCAGCTCGAAAACCTACTCAACGAGTTTCCCGATCAGCTTGTAAACCGCGCCATCTTCAAGCATCCGCGGGTGGGCATGCTCACCATTCAGCAGACGCTCGACTTTCTGCTCGACCACGTGCTGCACCATCAGCAACAACTGGGGCGCATCAGCAAAATGCTGCGGACGGTGGCCTAAGAACCAGCTTTGGGGCTGCGCTCGATTTCGGCATACGAGCTGTGCCGATCGAGCTTGCTCAGGGCTTCGGCCAGCTCGGCTGGTGGCGTAGCAAGCTTGCGCTGGCGCAAATCGAGCCAGGCACCATCGACGGTAATAATGGCCGACTCGCGCCCATCGGCTTTGTAGATGGTATGTACGATGCGCCAGCGGCTGCCATCGGCGCTGAGGCCAGCCAGTTCGGCACCTACCTTGATCGTTTCGTTCGGGCTGATTTCCTTGAGAAAACGCGTGTCTTCGCGAAACAGAATAGGGCCAATGCCCAGCTTGGCAAACTTAGCCAGCGGAAAACCAGCATCCTCCAGAAAATCGAGGCGCAGTTGGGCAGCGTAATCGTTGTAGGCCGAGTGGCGCATGTGGCCGTTGGGGTCGAGGTCGGCCCAACGAATGGGGTATTGCTTGTGGTATTGCATATAAGGCAAGTAAGAGCCCCGGTACGGTAAGCCCTTGGCTTAGCCGCGGCGGGTGAGGCGCACTAGAAATTGTTGCTGGTCGTCTTCGTCGATAAACTCCACATCGTAGCCGGCTTCTTCGGCGTAATCCTGCACGATGGTAGGGTCGGCGAACAGCCAGTTAAACTGCGGGCCGGTTTGCTGGTTGTAGCTCATTTGGTACTCCACCTCGCCGTAGTAAGGTCCGTTGAGGTTGAAGTTGAGCGCGCCGTCTTCGTCTTCATAGATGTAGCTGATATCGGAGCTGGTAGCCAATATCTGGCCGCCCGGCACCAGCAACTGGTGGGCAAGCTTCAGGAACTTCTCCAACCCTTCGAGGGTGCCCACCACACCTAGGCCGTTCATCAGCATCAGCAGGGTGTCGTAGCGTTCGGCAGAGGCCGTTAGCTCGAAGATGTCGTGGCAGGCAACCTCACGCACGCCGCGCTGTTGCATAACCTGCACCGCCCCCACCGATACATCAATGGCTTTCACCTGAAAACCCCGGTTCTGCAGCTCCAGCGCATGAGCACCGGCACCAGCACCTAGGTCGAGCACCCGACCGCGGCACTCGTCGAGGGCCGTGCGTTCGAGCTCCGGCATTTCCCAAAGCGTGCGGAAGAAGTATTTAGCCGGCAGCGGCTCATCTTCGGCTACGCTGCTGTGCACCGTAATAGATGCCGATTGGTTGCCGCCTAGGTAGTCGTTGAGCGCAGCCCCGATGGGGTCGAAAGCAGAAGCCATATGCGAGAAATTTGGTAATGAGCAGCCTGCGGCCATGCACCATGGTACCCGCTGGCAGCTGCTTACCATGCAGTAATTAGAAACGGCGGATGAGTAGTACGCCAACCAGCAACAAAAGTATGCCGGCCACGCGGCCCACCGACACGCGCTGCATGGGCAAACCCAACAAACCAAAATGATCGAGCGCCACGGACAGCAACAGCTGCCCGGCAATAAGTAGCCCGAAGGTAAGCGCCACTCCCAGGCGGGGCGTTAGCAAGGTTACCGAGCCCACATAAAACGCTCCGATAATGCCGCCCAACCATACCACAGGCGACTCAGTGCGCGCAGCCCCTGCCAAACTGCTCAGCCGCATGCCCGAACCTAGGGCAATCAGCAACAGGGTAATCGTGCCGATAGCAAACGACGCAAGCGCGGCTACTACAGGTCCTCCTCCAGCGCGGGCCAGGCGGGCATTCAGCGCTGCCTGTACCGGCAGCAATGCGCCCATGCTCACGGCCAGCAGCATCAACAACAAACGATTCATAAACCGGAAATGAAAAAACGCGGCAAGTTAGGCACAACTAAGCGCAAGGCACGCGGTTTACGTAAGCAAAGCTCCCGCACACATGCCTTCTAGCTTCTCCACCCCGCGCTATACCAAAAGCAATTTGCCCACAAAGCAGTGCGCAACCTGCGGTAGGCCATTTGCTTGGCGCAAGAAGTGGAGCCAATGCTGGGATGAGGTGAAATACTGCGGGGAGAAGTGCCGGCGCAACCGCCTTGCCTCCGCAACCGATGGTGCGCCGTCGGCTTAAGGGGCTTATCCGTAGCCGAGGGCGTATCCTTGCCAGCGGAGGTTGCGTTGAGAACCTACCACAACCTTCCCTGATGCTTTATGTCATCGAACCTTGATTACCTCGACCCCAACCTAGTGCCCCTGGAGCAAAAAGTTATAGCCTACCTAGAGGCCGAAGAAGATTTGCGCCAAGCGGAGGTAGAGGCCCGCAGCCTTCAATCGGCTCATCCCTCGGCGGCCGAAGTGGCAGCGAATAATTTCATCCAGAACATTCCGCCGGTTGAGCCGCCGCGCCCGTTGGCCGAAGTACAGCAGCAAATCCAGCGTTTGCAGCAAACCATTGCCCAGCTTCGCGACGAGGTTATGCAACTGCTGCCCGCCCGCGACGAGTGGGTGAAGGTAAACCTCGGCTACGGCCCCAGCCGTGTGGGCGCTTTCCGACTCGACAATCCCAAGCCGGGTCAGCCCGAGTACATGCTCCGAGTGGTGCACTAGTACCGAAAACTACTCAAATCAAAAAGGCCGCTTCCTGCATCAGGAAGCGGCCTTTTTAGTACTCCGTAGGGGAATCGAACCCCTGTTGGCAGAATGAAAATCTGCAGTCCTAACCCCTAGACGAACGGAGCGTTTGTCGTTTGACGATGCAAAGGTAAGCAAAGGCTTTTTATTTCCGCAAGGCCAAATCATTGTTTAAGCCACAAAATCGACCCTTTGCGTCTTACCAAGCTGATATTCACCTGTAAAAAATTAACTCAACGGTAACTTTTGACTGCTAAAACCAATTACTGAAGCCGAGTTGACCGTGGCTCCGTGAACTAAGCCAGCGCGCAGTGCAACCAAACACACGCACCATAGCGGTACACGTGTCTGGTTGCAGCAGCCGGGCTCTAGATCTTTTCCGGAAGCAGCAGTGCGTCTTCGTAGTTGCCAAGAACAAGCTGGCCGTTGCTGGCTTGCGTAACGGCCTCAACCAGCAGCTTGCCGCCCACAAAGGCTCCCTTCCAGGATTCGCCTAGGCCACCGAACACTTCTTCCCGGTCGCCGCGCGAGCGGAGCTTGTTGATGCCAACCTTAAAGGCGCGAATTTCTTTGGCCGTGCGTTGGGCCCATTTCTGATCATCGGAAGCCAAAGCGGCTACCAAAGCACCGTTCGAGATGTTCATCTCCCCTACCAGCTCCTCTACCCGATCCACGAGCACGATGCTATCGATGGGGCCGAACGGCTCTTTGAAGTACAGCTCGCTTTGGCGCGGCAGGTTTACCAAGGCGCGCGGAGCACGGTAGGCCGAGCGGTCTTGGCCGGGCAAGAACAATGAATCGTCGAGCTGGCCTTCGTAGATGGGCGTAGCACCAGTTTTCAAGGCGTCGGCGTAGAGGCGGTCGAGGTCTTCGGCTTGGCGTTGGTTGATGACGGGGCCAAATGCCAAATCGGGCAACTTGTCGTCGGGGTTATCAACCAGCGTAGGGTTGCCCACTTTCAGGCTGCGCACGGCGTTCCAATAGGTTTCGAGGAACCTAGGGAACAGACTGCGCTGCACCACAAATCGCACGTAAGCGGTGCAACGCTGCTTGCCGTAGTCGTAGCCTTTCTTTAGCTGGTCCTCAAGCGCCGTCCAGTCGGAGAAATTCCAGATGCCGTAGGTGTTCACGCCTTCCATCTCCAGCATGTAGCGCTTGTGCACCGAGGCCAAGGCATCGGCAATGTTGCGGCCGTTGTAGCGCCCACCCACAAACGAGAGGCAGTCGATGGCGTCGTTTTTTACCAGCACATCGCTCAGTTCGCCACCCGAGCCGCTCACCAGCGTTACGGGCAAGCCACAGCGGCGGGCAATGGCAAAGGTGAGGCTCAGCGAAATGAAGCCGCCATCGGTGGGCGTTTTGGCCACGGCCGAGTTGCCGCACAGCACCTGCACCAGCACCGCGTGCAGCAGCACCGACATGGGGTAGTTCCAAGAGGCAATATTCGAAACCACACCTAGGGGCTCCCGGTCGCCAAGCATGTCTTCGATATTGTCGACGTACCACTGCACGCCGTCGATGGCGCGGTCGATATCGGTAAAGCCTAACTTGTAAGTTTTGCCGATTTCCCACATCAGAAGCTTGCCCACCAGGTCGGCTTGCTGGCGGAGCTGATCGAGGCAGTCCTGCACGCGGCGGCGGCGCTCATCCAGGTCGGTTTTGCCCCATTGGCCGGCTTCGGCGTTGGCGAAGTTCACAGCGCGCAGGGCGGTTTCGCGGTCGAGCATGGGCAAGGCACCGAGCACCGAGCCGTCAATTGGCGATACAAAGTCCTGCGGCTTGCCGGTTTCTTGCCAGCGGCCTTCAAGCAGGTTCAGGTACCGGCCGTTTTGGTCGAAGATTTCGGGAGCAACTTGCTTTACCTGCGCAACAAGGCCGGCAAACTCTACTTGGGGCGAAATGATTTTAGGCATAGGAAGTGGGTACAGCAAAGCCGGAGACATTGGTTACCACCTAGGCGGCGGGTTGCAGCAGGCAAGTGCCTGCTTCTTTAGCAACAATAACCAACAACTCCGGCTTCTTGCTTTGGCAATGATGTGGGAACTGCCCTAACTGCTACTGCGAGCAAGGGGGCAGTGAGGTTTACCTAGGTTCTGGCTTGGGGTTGCTTTTGCGACTGCCACAGCACCACCTGCCAACCTTTCTTGGGGTCTTTAATTTGGACCACGACGTACTTAAGGTGGGCCAAGTTGGGCGTACCATCGGGGTTGTTGGGCAGTGTGATGGTGATGGTTCCGTTTACCACGGCAGCTTGCCCATTGTTGTAAGCACGCACGTTCAGGGCTTCCACGTCAATCTTATCGTACTGGCTTTTGCCATCCCGAATCGATTGAATGTAGTCGGGCTTGCCGTTTTGTTTGCCGTTGGAGTGGGTATACACTAGGTCGTCGGCAAACACCTTCTCCAAAAAGGCATAATCCTTCTTCACCTGCGCTTCGAAGCGTTGGCGTTCCAGCGCTTCTACCTCTTTGGCCGCGGCTTTGTCTTTGGAACTTTGGGCCATGTCTGCCACTGCCATCAACAGCAGCAAGGCCAGGGCGAGTAATTTCTTCATGAACACCTAGGGCTATTCGGCAGGATTATCGATGGCAATGGGCTTCATGCGGGGCACGAGGAAATGCATCAGTAGCCAAGCCACTAAGTAGGCGCCTCCGCAAATCAGGAACATGATGAAGTAGGCCGTTTCTTTCTGGCCGATGCTCTCGTAGTACACGAACATGCGCTTCTGCACCAAGGCCGAGAGCAGAATGCCCCCCAGGCCACCAGCCATGCCGCCGATACCCGTTACCGATGCTACGGCGCGCTTCGGGAACATATCCGAAACGGTGGTGAAGATGTTGGCGCTCCAGGCTTGGTGGGCCGCTGCCGCAATGCCAATCACCAGCACCGCCAACCACATGTTGATTTGCCCTAGGTATTGAGCAAACACAATCGGGAACACGCACAAGGCAATTAACAGCATGGCCGTTTTGCGGGCCCGGAAAGCCGGCCAACCATTGCGGATAAAGCGCAGCGGAATCCAGCCGCCGCCCACGCTACCAACGCTCGACAAGATGTAGACCATAGCCACTGGCAGCGCCACGCTGGTACCCTTCAGGCCGTACTGTTTGTTCAGAAAGTCGGGCAACCAGAACAGGTAAAACCACCAGATAGGATCGGTGAGGAACTTGCCTAGCACGAAGGCCCAGGTTTGGCGAAAACCCAGCAGTTGCAACCACGATACCTTGGGTTGGGTTTCGATGGATGCGGCGGCCAAGTCGTCCACGTCACTGTGGATGTAGTCGAATTCGGCTTTGGTGAGGCGCGCCTGGCGAGCCGGCACCTCGTAGAGCATAAACCACAGCACCAGCCACACAAAGCCAATGGCACCGGTGATGATGAAGGCCCAGCGCCAGCCAATGGTTTCGGCAATCAGCGGCACGGTAAGCGGGGCAATGATGGCGCCCACGTTCGAGCCCGAGTTGAAGATGCCCGTAGCCAAGGCCCGCTCGCGCTGCGGAAACCACTCGGCCGTAGTCTTAATGGCTGCCGGGAAGTTGCCGGCCTCGGTAACACCTAGGAAAGCCCGCGCTACGCTAAAGCCAAACGTGCTGCTCACGAAGGCATGACCGACAGCAGCCAGGCTCCACAAAAACGTGGACAGCGCGTAGCCGATTTTGGTACCCAAGCGGTCGATTACGCGGCCCACCCCTACCATGCCCAACGCGTAGGCCAGTTTAAAGGCAATTTCAATGTTTGCGTAGTCGGCATCCGTCCACCGAAACTCCGTTTCCAGGTACGGCTTGAGCAGCGAAATAACCGCCCGGTCGAGGTAGTTGATGGTGGTGGCAAAAAACACCAGCGAACATATCGTCCAGCGGTATTTGCCTATGGGGCCTTGCGCGGGCGCCGTAGCCCCGGCAGTGCTTACCATCGGTTTGGGGGTGGTAGTTGGCATACGGCTAGCGCGTAAAGGTTTTTACGAAATCCATCAGGTCGGCAATGCGGCCCGACAGTGCTCCTAGGTCATCGGCGTTCTTGAAGAGCTGGGAACCCATGCCCACGCAGCTTACGCCAGCCCCAAACCAAGCGCCGAGGCTTTCGATGGTGGGCTCCACGCCTCCCGTTACCATAATCTTCACCTTCGGCATGGGTCCGTGCACGGCTTTCACGTAATCGGGGCCTACTACATTGCCAGGGAAGATTTTTACCATTTGCGCACCTAAGCGGGTGGCATGGAAAATCTCGTTCAGCGTCATCACACCGGGCACCCAGGCTACATCGTAGTGGCGGCAAATGGCGGCTACATCGGCGGTGGTTACGGGCTGCACTACAAAATCGGCACCGGCCTGAATGAAAGCCTCGGCATCCTGCGCGTTGTAGATGGTGCCAATGCCCAGCAGCATCTCGGGGCAGTTGTCGCGCACGTAGCTGCGCAGCTTGGTAAACACCTCGAAGGCGTTGCTGCCGCGGTTGGTGAACTCGAATACGCGAATACCACCGGCGTAGCAGGCGCTGATAATCTGCTGCGCGTGCGCCACATCGGCGTGGTAAAACACAGGAATCACCGGCGCTTCCAGCACGCGCGCCAGCACGTCGACGGAGGCAATTTTAGGAGTGTTGTCGGTAGTGAAGGGCATGGCGGGTGGGATATAAGGTGTGGAAAAATCAGCGCAGCAGGCGGCCAGTAGTATTGCCAGCCACGATGTGCTCCACTTCGGCCGCAGTGGCCAGGTTTACAT
This sequence comes from Solirubrum puertoriconensis, assembly GCF_001483135.1. GTDB lineage: Bacteria > Bacteroidota > Bacteroidia > Cytophagales > Hymenobacteraceae > Solirubrum > Solirubrum puertoriconensis. Next base: position 366,096 of record NZ_LNAL01000007.1, on the reverse strand, counting down.
CGCCGTGGATGGTGTGCTTTAGGGCCGATGCTGCAGTGGCGAAGGCCAGCGCTTGCTCGGGATTCTCAAGCTTCAGAGCGCCATAGATAAAGCCGGCAATGAAGGCGTCGCCGCCGCCAATACGGTCGACAACGGGCACGATGTCGTAGAAGGCAGTTTCGAGGTAGCCGAGTTGTGCATCGGTGAGCATGCCTTTAATGCGTTCGTGAGAAGCGCTCTGGGTTTCGCGCTGCGTCGCCGTTACTTGCTTTATCTGCGGAAAACGCTGCATTAGCTTTTCGGCCATCGAGGCAAAGCTGTTGGCAGTGCCGGCGTCGGCTTTGATGTCGAACAAGTCGGCGGCATCTCCTTCCGAGCATACCACTACGTCGCAGCCTTCAACCAACTCAGGCATCACATCCTGGGCGCGTTGGCCATACTGCCACAGGTTGCGGCGGTAGTTTACATCGGCCGACACGGTAATACCTAGGCGACGGGCTACCCGGATGGCCTCGCGGCAGGCTTGCGCCGCCGAAGCCGAAATGGCTGCCGTAATGCCCGTCCAGTGAAACCACTGGGCATTCTTCAGAATTTCCTCCCAGTTGAAAGCGGCCGGATCGAGCTTGGCGAATGCCGAATCAAACCGGTCGTACACGATGGTGCTGGCCCGCAAGGCCGAGCCTACTTCGAGAAAGTACAGGCCCATACGCGTGTTTGGGATAAACACAGTGTGGCGCATATCAACGCCTAGGCGCCGGAACTGCTGCACGGCGGCCCTACCCAGCTGGTGCTCCGGAAAGCAGGTTACGTGGGCGGCCGGCAAGCCAAGGCAAGCCACCGAAGCAGCCACGTTGGCATCGCCGCCGCCGTAAGTCACTTCTAGGTTCGAGGCTTGCTCGAGGCGGTAGTTCAGCGGCGGCGACAACCGCATCATGATTTCGCCAAACGTAACGATCTGCTTCATGCGGGGGTGGAAAGCGGCTCGTGATTCAGAGCAGCGCGGGTGGTGCTCAGCGCTACCATTGAAGAGTTAGGAAAAGGTCTTCCGACAAAATCGGCAGTAAACGAAGCCTGGCAATCGAAATAGCCATAAAAAACACCGGCAACGTTTGCGGGAACGTTGCCGGCGCTCTTAGCAGCTTATGCCTCGATGGCTACTTGGCTTGATTTTGCTACTTGCTGGAAGCCGAAGTACTGCTCGGCGTTGTGGTAGCAGATGTTTTGCACCATCTGCCCAAGCAGCTCCATGTCGGCGGGTAGCTCGCCGTTTTCTACATCGTTGCCGAGCAGGTTGCACAAAATGCGACGGAAGTACTCGTGGCGCGGGTACGAGAGAAAGCTGCGCGAATCGGTGAGCATGCCCACAAAACGGCTCAGCAAACCCATGTTTGACAAGGCGTTTATTTGCCGCTCCATACCGTCCTTCTGATCGAGAAACCACCAGCCCGAGCCAAACTGCATTTTGCCAGCCACAGAGCCATCCTGGAAGTTACCAATCATGGTGGCGTACAGTTCGTTGTCGGCGGGGTTGAGGTTGTAGAGGATGGTTTTGGCCAGCTTATCCTGCGTATCGAGGCGGTCGAGGAATTTCGACAGCGCCGCAGCCTGCGAAAAGTCGCCGATGGAGTCCCAGCCGGTATCGGGGCCCAATTGGCGCAGCATGCGCGAGTTGTTGTTGCGCAGCGCCCCTAGGTGAAACTGTTGCGTCCAGCCTTTCTCCCAATCTAGCTCAGCCAAGAATACTAGCATGGCCGATTTGAATTGCAACACCTCGGCCTGCTCTAGCGCAGCACCGCCGCGCACTTTCGCGAAGATGCGTGCGGTGTCAGCCTCGGTGTAATCAGCTGCGTAAATCTGCTCTAAGCCGTGGTCGGAAAGCTTGCAACCTAAGGCCGCGAAGTAGTCGTGGCGCACGCGCAGGGCTTGCTGCAGATCCTGATAGCTTACGATGTCGACGGCAGCCGAAGCGCCTAGCTTATTGAGGTAGGCGTTGTAAGCAGCCGGGTCTTCCGGCGACATGGCTTTATCGGCGCGGAAAGTGGGCAGTACCTGAATGTTATAGCCGCTTTCGGCAATGGCGCGGTGGTGCTCCAGCGAGTCAGAGGGGTCGTCGGTGGTGCACAGCGTTTGCACGTTCATCTTGCGCAGCAGATTGCGCACCGAGTACTCGGGCGTGCGCAGCAACGCGGAGCAGTGGTCGTAAATGCGCCGCGCCGACTCCTTGTTCAGCAGTTCGGTTACGCCAAAATACCGCTGCAGCTCTAGGTGCGTCCAGTGATACAGCGGGTTACGCAGGGTATAAGGCACCGTTTCGGCCCACTTTTCAAACTTCTCCCAGTCCGATGCATCGCCGGTGATGTACCGCTCGTCGACGCCGTTGGTGCGCATAGCGCGCCACTTATAATGGTCGCCGTACAGCCAAATCTGCGTCAGGTTCTCAAACTGCTTGTCTTCGGCAATTTGGTCGGGCAGCAGGTGGTTGTGGTAATCGATAATGGGCATCTGCTTCGCATACTCGTGGTAGAGCGTGCGAGCGGTATCGGTCTGAAGCAGGAAATCTTCGTTCAGGAAGGGTTTCATAGCGAGTGAGCTAGAAGCTAATTGTCATCTGAGGCATAGCCGAAGGACCTTATCACATTCGAATAGTAAACTATCCGGAGTTAGTCGTTCACGCGTGATAAAGCCCTCCGGCTACTACCCAGGATGACAGCTGATGAATCGGTTTACAGCGAAACGCCCCGTTTCCAGGGAATAAAATCGGTTTGACCGTGGCGTACAGCGGCTACTTCTTCGCCGCTGGCTACGCGAATCACATAGTCCAGAATTCGCTCGCCGGCCTGCTCGATAGTCTCTTCGCCGTCGATTACCGTACCCGTGTTCACGTCGATGATATCGGGCATGCGCTTGGCCAACGCCGTGTTGCTGCTGATCTTGACCACGGGCGCAATGGGGTTGCCGGTGGGCGTGCCTAAGCCAGTGGTAAACAGCACCACCGAAGCACCCGAGCCCACCTCGGCCGTGGTCGATTCCACGTCGTTGCCGGGGGTGCACAACAGGTTCAGGCCCGGCTTGGTCACCAGCTCGGGGTAGTCGAGCACTGCCACTACCGGCGACGAGCCGCCCTTGCGCGCCGCCCCAGCCGATTTCATGGCATCGGTAATGAGGCCGTCGCGGATGTTGCCTGGCGAAGGATTCATATCGAAGCCTGAACCGACCGCCTTGGCGCTGTCGCCATAAGCTTTCATCAGTTCGGTAAAACGCTGGGCCGTGGCTGCATCCACGCTCCGGTCGCACAGCTCTTGCTCCACGCCGCACAGCTCCGGAAATTCCGACAGGATAACTGTGCCGCCTAGGCCAACCACTAGGTCGGACACGTGGCCTACAGCCGGGTTGGCAGAAATACCCGAGAAACCATCGGAGCCGCCGCACTCTAAGCCAATTACGAGCTTGCTGAGCGGAGCCGGCTGGCGCTGCGCTGTGTTGGCTTGCATCAGGCCCACAAAAGTTTGGCGCAGCGCGGTGCTTACGAGGTTTTCCTCGGTGCCCATTTTCTGCTGCTCCAGGATGAAGAGCGGCTTGTCGAAGTTGGGGCTGCGCTTCTGGATTTCCTCTTGCAGCATGCTCACCTGCGCGTTCTGGCATCCTAAGCTGAGCACCGTTGCTCCGGCTACGTTCGGGTGCGTGATGTAGCCAGCCAGCAAGCCGCACAGCGTTTGGGCATCCTGCCGGATACCGCCGCAGCCACCTTCGTGGCTCAGGAAACGTACGCCATCCACGTTCGGGAAAAGCTTGGGTTTTTGGTGCGCTTCAATGGCCGATTGCAGGTCGGCCTGCAGGATTTCTTCTACCGACTTGCCCGCTTGCATCAGGGCAATCAGCTCCTGCGTTTGCGGCTGGTAGGACTTCTTGCGAGCGTAGCCTAAGTCGTTTACCAAGGCTTCTTCCAGCACCTGTATGTTGCGGTTCTCGCAGAATACCAGCGGAATAACCAACCAGTAATTGGATGTACCCACGCGCCCGTCGGCGCGGTGGTAACCCATAAAGGTGCGCTCCTGCCACTGCGATACGTCGGGCTTCGGCCACTCGGCCCGGTGCGAGCCGTTTTGGTCGAAGTTGTTGGTGGCGTGCTGAATGTTGGCCGTAGTGAGCAAACCACCTAGGGGGATGCTCTGACGTACCTTGCCCACCAACACGCCGTACATCGTTACGGAGTCGCCGGGCTCGAAAGCCTGCAGCGCCAGTTTGTGCTTGGCCGGAATAGCCGCGGCGGTAGTGATGGTGGCTCCGTCCCACTGAATGGGAGTTCCAGCCGGAAGGTCCTGCAGGGCAACCAGCACGTTGTCGGCAGGGTGTATTTTGGCTACTTGGTGTCTCATTTCTCTACTAGCACCTGGTTGTTGAGCAGCGTAGTTACCGCAGCGTATGCGCCGTGGTCGAGCATCTGCTGCAGGTACTCGGTTACTTGGTTGGCAAACCCGGGCAGCTGGCCTAGGTCGTGGCCCCATAGTGCCTGGTTTTGCAGCACCGTGGTGACGAGGACTGCCGGGCTTAGCTTTTGCCAGAGCTCGGCGAAGTAGCCCGCCTTCTCATCCTGAATGGGGTACTGCTCCCCTCCTAGTTCGCCGTACCACGTTCCATTCTGCTCGTGCGTACCGCGCATGAACAGCAGGTAAGCGGCAAAACCTAGGGCAATGCTCTGCGGCACGCCGCGGCGCTGCTGGTAGTAATGCAGCAGCGTGGGCACGTTGCGCATCTGCATTTTGGCCGTGTAATTTAGCGTTATGGCCAGCCACCGGTGCTCAATAAAGGGGTTGCGAAATCGATCCAGCACCTGCCGGCCAAAGTCGCGGGCTTTGGCTTCGCTTACGGGGTACGGAATACCAGGCAGCAGATTGCCCAGCATCAGGTGCCCAATGAAGGAGCCAAACACCTCGTCGTCCATTGCGCCACGCACTGTTTCAAAACCGCTCAGGTGCGCTAGGCCGCAGCTCAGGGTGTGCGTACCATTGAGCAGGCGCAGCTTCATTTCCCGAAACTCGTTGATGTCGGGCTGAATAATGACGCCTTTATCAACTTGCCCAAACGAGAGTACCGAGCGCACGTGCTCGTCGCCCTCAATAGCCCACAGCCGGTACACTTCCGACATCGTCAGCAGGTCGTCGTCGTAGCCGAGCTGCTCGCTCAAGGCGTTGTACGAACCTACATCGGGGCGACCGGGCACGATGCGGTCGACGAGTGAGTTGCAGCAGTGATTGGCGGTTTCAAGCCAATCCAGAAACTCCGTTTCCAGCCCGTTGCGGTGTGCCAGCTCAAGCAAAATGGCTTCGAGCTTACTGCCGTTGTCCGGAATCAGCTCGGTGGGCACAATCACCAAGCCTTTGCTCTTGTCGCCGCCAAACGCTTGGTAACGGGCATAAAGTACGGCCAGTAGCTTACCCGGAAACGACTGCGGCGGGGTTTGGTGAATATCTTCCTGTAGCAGCTGAATACCGACTTCGGTAGTGTTCGAAATCACTACCTGCAGATCGGGGCTGGCAGCAAATTTCAGCACCTCGGCCCACTGGCTTTTGGCCGACAGCACGCGGCTGATGGCCGAGCATACCACATTCTCCTCTACCTGCTCGCTATCCTCGATACCACGGATGCACAGGGTGTAGAGGCCATCCTGGCGGGAAAAGGCATTGATGTCGCCACCGTCGGTAGATTTCACTACCACGATGCGGCCATTGAAAATGCCTTGCTGGTTGGCTTTGTTAATGAAGTAATCGGGCAAGCCGCGCAGCAGCACGCCGGTACCAAACTGCAAAACCTTTTCGGGTAGCTCGAACTGCGCTGCGTTGGGCAACGCAACGGCCGCGGTGGCGGCTTCAGCTAACACAATGTTGCGCGACAAGTAGGTCATGATGATGTGCTTATAATCCGCTCTTTCCGTTCTCCCACTTGTGCTGCCACTTGGGATAAGCTTTTGTCAGAAGTTTTTCGGGCCAGGTGCCGGCATAAGCGTAGCCGGCGCGGCGCTCGTTTTCGATGTCGGCCAGGTTAGGCTTCTTCTCCCCTGCGCGGCCCACGTAGAATGGTTTGTTGGTTTCTAGGTCGTAGAAGCGGGCCCACACGTTAGCACCTGCCTCGGGCACGATAACCCGGTCGCGGCCGCTGGGCTGCTTGGGGTCTTCAATCAGCTTCACCGTGAGGCCCGGCATCTTCACTTCGTTCAGCCAAGCCACACCAGCTTTAATGGCTAGCTTGATTTCGGACGTGGGTTGGTCCACTGCCATCAAGAATTCCAGTATGCCCACCGTTTCCATCCCACTCAGCGAGGGTAGCTCGAATGCGCGGGCTTTGGTGGGCAGCAAGGTGCGACGGTCGTGCTGGGCGCACCACGCCGTGAGCTTGCCGTTTTGCACGTACTGCGTGCGTAGGATGCAGCTGATGCCGCGCTGCACCGCCTGCTTAGCTGGCCCAACCAACGTAGGATCAACCAAAGCAAAGTCGCCCTTCTGATCGGCTACGTCTTTCAGTACCCACAGGGCGCGCACCATGGCGTCGTCGTTGTAGGTAATCTGGCCGCGGTACGAACTGCTATCGGGGTAGTACTGCGGAAAGCCGCCGCTCTTGTGCTGCATCTGCAGCAAAAAGCGAATACCGCGCTCGGCTGCTTTGCGGTACACCGCGTTGTTGGTGCGTTTAAAGGCCTCAACTAAGTAGCGGATTTCGCGGGTGGTGGCGTTGTTATCGATGGTGGCATCGTTGCGTGCAGCACCGGCTGCAACAGCGGCTTTTTCGGCCTCCGTCAGGGCCTTCTTGTAATCAACTTTTACCTCGCTGATTGCCTTGGGCCAGCCCCCAATCGTGCGCTGATAAATCAGCATGCGCTCGGCAGTGGTATCGGTAGCGGCGGGGGCAGCGGCTTTTGCTACGTCTTTCTTTTTGCCCTCCGGGTTCCAGCGGTTATCAAATGCCCAGGCTGCCGTAATCTGCTTGGCCGTAGGAGCACCTAGGGCAGTGGCCAGGTTGTCCTTCATCCAGGCAAAGTCGCCGCCTTCGCGGTGGCAGTCGCTGTAATACACGCGCCGGCCCCACGAGGGCGTGCCCGGCCCCGAAGTAGCGTGGTAGATGTCGGCATCGGCCATGTTCTGCGGGAACCTGCAGCCGATTAAATAGAACTGCGATTCGCGGTGGTAGCGCCCCAGTTTAAAACCGTTGTCGCCTTCGAAGGTGCAGTTCTTCAATACTGTTTTGGAGTCCCGGTTGCCCGAGCCGTCGTGCCAAATAGCGGCCGACATGTTGTGGCAGATAAAGCGCACGTTTTCGGCGTAGGCCCACCCACGCGGGCAGTAAAAATCGACGCCACCTTCCAGGGTGCAGTCCTTGAAATAATACATGCCCCCTTCGGTGTCCCAGGGGCTAACCGTATCGCCACCTAGGGCCCGGAAAGTGCAATGCCGCACAATCAGGCGCGTGGTGCCCGCAAAGGTTCGCAGCGCCATTTGATGTCCGGTTTTGCTTACCACCTTTTTGCCCGAGGGCTCCACGGGGCAATCAATAGTTACGTCGCCGGCGGCATCAAACCCGTAGCTGTTTACGATGGTCAGGTTTTCGAGCGTGACGTCGGGAGAGTTGCGCATGTTCAGCGTAGCCACGCCCCAGTCGTCGGCGTTGCCACCGCAGCGGTAAGCATCGCGGGCCAGGGCAAAGCTGATGATGCTGCCTTTTTCGCTTTCGCCTTTCAGCGTAATGTGGTCCTTGCCATCGATAAACACCTGCTCGCGGTAGGTGCCATTTTTGATGAAGATTACACGCTGCTTGGAGGCATGCGCAGGCAGGCTGTTGATAGCCTCCTGCACAGTTCGGAACATGCCCGAACCATCGGCGGCTACCGTTATCTGCCGGGCAACTGCCCGGCAGATAATGCCCCCTGCCAATCCCAAAACCAGGATCAGTAGTCGCAGCATAAATGTCATCGAGCCGCTCATTTCGGAGTGCCTGTGTTAGGCAGTTGGGTAATGTTTATGGTAGCCTGGGTAAGGCCCCAGCCACGAATAGCCGGGGCCTAAATACCTAGTAGCCGAAGTTTTGCTTGAGAGCCGGATCGGCCGAAAGCGTAGCCTGTGGAATGGGCAGCAGCTCCTTGCCACGGTTGGGCACGTACTCGGCAGCTAGGCCAGTAGCGGTGCTGGTGGCGTTGGTGGTACCAAGGCGGTAAGTGGTACCGGCGGGGCGCGTGTTGGCCACGTATTCGGCAGTAATGGCTTGGCGCCAGTTTACGCGGGTAGTACCGGAGGGAGCAGCATTGTTGCTGGGCGAAGGGCGGTAGAACGAACGCGTCCACTGCACGGGGCTGGCCGAGGGCGTGCGGTAGTACTGATAAAGCGGCACGTTCTGGTAAGGAGCCTCGCCTTTGGCCATCTTTTCGATGTTGACCTTTACCTCTTCGATTTTGGTAGCAAACAGGTTCCAGCGCAGCAAGTCATACTTACGGATGCCTTCGCCACCAAACTCCAGGTAGCGCTCTTGGGTAAGTGCGTTGAAGAAGCTCGTCTTGCTGGTTAGGTTGTAGCCCGCTTGGTTAAGCGTCGTCAGCGCGGTGGCGCGGTTGCCCCGAAAGGCACGGGCGCGTACTTCGAGCAGGGCATCCTGAGCCGCTTGCGTTGGGCCGTTCAGCTCGTTCTCGGCTTCGGCAAACATCAGCAGCACATCGGCGAAGCGAATGATGGGCCAGTTGTAATCCAGGTAGTTAACCGAGCCGGTTACCGGCGGAATGTGCCAGTCGCGGCGCCACTTGCCATCGGTGATGTTGTTCAGGGCAACACCCGACTGGAAGTTGCTGTTCGCCCCAATTTCGTACGTGGTAATGGTCACGTCGCGGCGCGTATCGGTCGAGTCAAAGGCGTAGAAATATGGCGGCGCAATGGTTACGGCGCCCTGTGTAGAGCCGTAAGTACCGTTGGTGTTGCGCAGACGCGGGCCGTTGTAATAGCCCAGCTTGCTGCCGGAGTTACCCGTTGCCGTCGACATCCCCACTTGGAAGATGATTTCGTTTTTGGCCTCGGGGCGCTTCTCGTTCATGCTCTTGAATACCTCCAGGAAGCTCGAATTGAGGTCGTGTTCGGAGCGGCGGGCCATCAAATCGGCACACTCCTGACGAGCAATGCGGTAGTACTCCTGGTAGTCGGATGCACGCTCGAACGTACCGGTGCTTGAGCTAGGATGGTAGCCACCGCGGAACAAGGCGATGCGGGCCCGCAGCGCCTTCACGGCACCCTTGGTGATGCGCTCATTGGCAGCACCTGCTTCTGAGCGCCACGGCACCAGCTCAACAGCAGTGTTCAGGTCATCGATGAGGCGCTTGAGCGTGGCGTTGCGGTCGGAGTTTGGCAGGTTGAAATCCTGCCCCGCAACGGAGGGAGTAAACTGCACCGGAATGTCGCCCCAGTTGCGCACCAGCTCAAACAGGTATTGTGCACGCAGCGTGAGGGCCTCACCGTGCAGGCGACGCATGGCAGCCTGCTCGGCCGGGGTGCCGCTGGTATAAATCGTTGCTTGCGGAATCTGCTGAATGCAGATGTTGGCGCGCTCAACTCCTTGGTACAGTTGGTTCCAGGGGTTGTTGATTTCCGAATTCGTAGCCAACGACGAGTAGCGTGCGATGCTGCGGCGGCCGCCATCGGGAGCCCCTGCCGAGCCGATCATCTCGTCGGAGTCGTAGGGGTAGTACATGCTCACCCGCGTACCGTAGCCGTTGTCGCCCGAAAGCGGGTCGTAGGCGCCAATTACGGCGGCCGTGGCTCCGTCGACGGTGCTGAAGGTGTACTCCGTCGTGTTCAGGGCAATAGGCTCAACGTCGAGAAAGTCTTTGCACGACGTAAGTGCACCGGCTGAGCCTACTACGGTTGCGGCAGTTAGCGCAACGCGAAAGAAGCTGAACGATTTCATATGCAGGACGGGAAAGTTCGGGTGGGAATTAGAGGGAGAGGTTCACGCCAAGCAGGAAGGCACGGCTGCGCGGGTAAGCGGCGTAGTCGACGCCGGGCGTCAGCGGCGAGCTGCGACGGGTGTTCACCTCGGGGTCGTAGCCGGAGTATTTCGTGAAGGTGTACAGGTTGTTGGCCGTCACGTAGAAGCGCAGGCTGCTCAGCTTGGCACGGCTGGTCAGCGTCTTGGGCAGCGTGTAACCTAGGGTTACGTTGTTCACGCGCAGGAACGAGCCGCTCTCTACCGCCCACGAGTGAAAGACGAAGTTGCGGGTGGGCGTCCAGATATTGGCGTTTTGGTTTACCTCGCGCAGACGGTCGAGGGAAGTAATGGGCGTACCATCGGCTTCGATGGTGCGGTACCGATCTTCCATAATGCCAAGCACGTTGCTGTAAGCCGTGTTAGCCGTGTTCGAGGTAAACTCGAGCTTGTTGGCGTTGTACACGTCGTTGCCCAGCACGAAGTTCAGGAATACGCTGGCGTCAAAGCCTCTGTAAGCGAACTGCTGGTTCAGACCACCCACCAGTTTGGGGTTGGCGTTGCCGATAACCGTTTTGTCGGCATCGTCGATACGACCGTCGTTATTAAGGTCCTTGAACTTGATGAGGCCCGGGCGGAAAGCCGATTCGCCGATCAGGCCTAGGTTGTTTACCAAGCCCGGCTTGGGCACCCAGCTACCTAAGGCACCAGGCGTTGTGGAGGGCGTGTAGCTCTCGAAGTCGTCGGCAGTGAGGTAGCCATCGGTTACGTAGCCATACATCTGCCCTACCGGCTGGCCCACGCGAGCTACAAAGTCCGGAATCAGCGAAGCCGTAGAGCCTGCCCAACCCGAGGTAATGGCTGGAATCTCCTGCTGGTCGCCACCTAGGCTTTCGATTTTGCCACGGTTAATCGAGGCGTTGGCCGTGGCCGTCCAGGTGAAGTCGGGCGTCTGCACCACGGTACCCGTCAGCTGCAGCTCGATACCGCGGTTCGAAGTTTTGCCTACGTTTTGCTGCTGCGAGGTGTAGCCCGTGAAGGCCGGCACCGGCTTATCGAGCAGCAGGTCGGAGGTGGTGTTGTAGTAGGCATCGGCCGTGAACTGCACCCGGTTCTGGAACAGGGCCAGATCGAGACCCACGTTGCGCGTGGTGGTCGACTCCCAGCGCAGGAAAGGGTTGGCCAAACGCGTGGCCGCCGAACCCAACACGATGGTGTTATTGAGCGAGTATGGCGCTACCCCGGCCTGGAACAAGCCGTAGTACAGGTTGTCCGGAATGCGGTTGTTGCCAGCTTCGCCGTAGCTCAGGCGCAGCTTAAGGTCGTTAACTGCCGATACATCCTGGAAGAACCCCTCGCGCGAAATGCGCCACGCCACCGAAGCACCGGGGAAGAAACCCCACCGGCGACGATCATCGGGGTGGAACTTCGACGAACCATCGGCCCGGAAGGTACCCGTAAACAAGTACTTATCGTCGTAGGAGTAGGTAACGCGACCGAAACCCGACAGCAAGCGGAAGTTTTGCGGAATGCTGGTTTGCGGCAATACCGGCTGCGCCGATTGGCCCGGAGGCAGTACGCCTTGGTTGATGTTGGCCCAGGCCCGGTCAGCCGTGATGTCGAGCGGCAGGAAGTTGGTTTGGATGTACTGCTGCCGGTTGTTTTGCAGGTACACCTCGTGGCCCAGCAACAAGCCCAACGAGTGCTTGTCCGTCTTGCGGCTGTAGTCCAGCACGTTCGAGTTGTTGATCGTTTGCTGGGTAGCCGTGGTAATGGTAGCAAACGGCAAGTTGGCGTAGCCACCGGCAGGCGAGCGAAGCGTGGGCGAGTAGCGCCCGTTGAAGGTGCTTACCCCGAAGTTGGTAATGTCGAGGCCGGCGGTGGTACGGAAGGTCAGGCCCTTCATCAGCACCAGCGCAGCGTTGCCGCCGATGTTAAAGGTGCGGCGCTTGTCTTCGCGCTGCTCATTATCGATGGTAACAATGGGGTTTACCAGCGAGGATTGATCGAAGAAATCCGGGTCGAACGTCGATACATCGGCTACCGTGCCATCAGCGCGCGGCACCATCAGCGGCATATACTGCACAGCGTTGCGCAGGCGCGAGGTGGTGTTGGAGCCCGACGACGAAGTACCTGCTCCGTTGGCCTCCTGGTCGTTGAAGCGGACGTTCAGACCTAGGCTTAGCTTCTCGGTGGCTTTCGTGTCGAAGCGGAAGTTCACGAGGTTCCGCACGTAATCGGAGCCGCGCTGAATGCCCTCTTCGTTATTGCGCGTCAGGCTCAGGTTGTAGGTGGTACCCTTGCCCCCACCCGATACCGAGAGGTTGTGGGTTTGCTGCATGGCATTGCGGCCAAAGGCTTGGTCCTGCCAGTCAACAAACGGGGCGCGGCGGGCCCGCTGCAGGGTGTCGCTGTTGAAGTTGCGGCTGCCAAACAGTTCTTTGAACGTGTTCAGGCCGCCCGAGGCAGTACCAATCAGGCTGGCACGCTCGAACTGGTAGTTGAGGTAATCGTCGGGGCTGAGTACGTCGAGCGTTTTCGAGATTTTGCGGACGCCCACAAACCCGTTATAGCTCACCACCGTTTTGCCTTCGAGGCCTTTTTTGGTGGTGATGATGATTACGCCGTTGGCACCGCGGGCACCGTAAATGGCCGTGGCCGAGGCGTCCTTCAGCACGTCAACCGAGGCAATATCCTGCGGCGCAATAACCGATAGCGCATTCTCGATTTGAATGCCGTCGACTACATACAGAGGCGAGTTGTCTTGGGTAATCGAGCCGCCACCGCGCACGCGCACTTGCACGTTCTGGTTGCCGGGCGTGCCCTCCGACGAGGTCAGCTGCACACCAGCCAGGCGCCCAGTTAGGGCCTCGGCGGCAGAGTTAACCGGGATGTCCTTAATCTGCTGGGCACTTACCGACGACACCGAACCGGTTACGTCGCGGCGCTGCACCTCCTGGTAGCCGATAACCACTACGTCGTTGAGCAGCTTTGCATCTTCCTTGAGTGTGATGTTCAAGGCTGCTTTATTGCCCACTACCACATCCTGCGGCACAAAGCCAATGTAGCTCAGGCGCAAGGTGGCATTCTCCCCGTCTACGCTCAGGCTAAACTTGCCATCGGGGTCGGTGCTGGCACCGGTGGTGGTGCCTTTTACTACTACGGTAACGCCAGGAAGCGCCTCACCTTTTTCCGAGCGCACGATACCCTCAATGCGTCGGGACTGCGCCGTGGCCGAAATCGCTACGGCGAGTAGCGGCGCGGCCATCAGTAGTTGTTTTTTCATGGGAAGAACGGGTGTGGGAATCTTTGGCTGTTGCGGGAAGAGCTTGCCTAGCGGAGTTGGTCGAGAGCAACCGCGTCCATGTCAGTGTACTCGCGGTTTTCGCCGGCCATGCCCCAGATGAAGGCGTAGGCAGCCGTACCGCAGCCGGTGTGGATAGACCACGGCGGCGAGAGAATAGCTTGTTCGTTCGATACCCACAGGGGCCGCGTTTCGTGCGGTTCGCCCATAAGGTGAAGCACCCGCTGGCCGGCCGGCAGGTTGAAGTACAGGTAGGCCTCCATGCGGCGGGTGTGGGTGTGGCTGGGCATGGTGTTCCACACGCTGCCGGGCTTGAGCTGCGTGAGCCCCATTACCAGCTGGCAGCTCTGGATGCCTTCGGAGTAGATGTACTTGTAAATGGTGCGCTGATTGGCGGTTTCGAGTGCGCCCATCTCAACCGGCGTAGCCTCGGCTTGGGTGCGTAGCGTGGTGGGGTACTCGGCGTGGGCCGGGGCCGATAGCAGGTAGTACCGGGCGCCTTCGCCGGCAAACGATACCTCGCGGCTGCCCTTGCCTACATATAGGCAGTCTTGGTTACCTAGGGCGTAGGTGGTGCCATCAACGGTTACCTCGCCGGCTTCGCCCACGTTCAAGATGCCCAGCTCGCGCCGCTCCAAAAAGTACTCGGCCTTGAGTTCATCGGGGCAGGGCAAGCTCAGCGCGGCCGCGCCGGGGGTTGCGCCGCCTACAATCATGCGGTCGTAATGGGTATACACCAGCTCTATCTCGCCGGGCACAAAAAGCTGCTCGATGAGGTAGTTTTCGCGCAACTGGGCCGTGTTCATGGCGGCGGTTTCGCGGGGGCTGCAGGCGTAGCGTTGGAGCATGTGGTTGGGGTGAAGTGCCCGAAGGCAGCAAGCGAGCCGAAGCCCTAGGTGAGGAATAGTTGGCGGCTGCGTGGCGGTTAGCGTCCCATCCAGCCGCCGTCGACGGTTAAGATGGTGCCGTGCACGTAGTCGGCGGCCGGCGAAGCCAGGAAAACCGTGGGGCCTTTGAAGTCGTCGGGGGTGCCCCAGCGGCCAGCCGGTATGCGACCTAAAATGCTCTGCGAACGGCCGGGGTCGTTGCGCAGGGCTTCGGTGTTGTCGGTAGCGATGTAGCCCGGGGCAATGGCATTGACGTTGACGCCGCGGCCGGCCCATTCGTTGGCCAATGCTTTCACAACCGAGCCGATGGCGCCTTTGCTGGCCGCGTAGCCGGGCACGTTGATGCCGCCCTGAAACGTGAGCAGCGAAGCCGTGAAGATGATTTTGCCGCTGCCTTGCTGCAGCATGCGGGCACCTAGGGCGCGGGCCAGCCGGAACGGGGCGTCGAGGTTAATGCGCAGCACTTCGTCCCAGAACTCATCGGAGTGCTCGGCGGCGGGTTGGCGCCGAATGGTGCCAGCGTTGTTGATGAGGATGTCGATGCGGGGAAAATCCTGCTGCACTTGCTCCAAAAACGCATCAACCTGGCTACGCTGGCTGAAATCGGCCTGGTACGGATAGAAGTTACGGCCCAGAGCCCGCACCTGCTGCTCGGTTTCGCTGCCCTGCAAGGCCAACGAGGCCGATACGCCAATGATGTCGGCGCCTGCTTCGGCCAACCCCAGTGCCATGGCCTGCCCAATGCCGCGGTTGCAGCCGGTTACGAGTGCGAGTTTGCCATCGAGGCGAAAGGCAGTGGACAGGTTCATTCGTTGGAGTTGTGTTGTTAACTTTTCAGGATGAATAGCTTGGCTGAAGACCCTGACTAGCACCACTGTGATTGTTAATTTTTATAGCCTACAGCGCAAACGGAAGCAATACTCTGAGTTTATTTATGCAATCGTTATCGGGAACGTTGCCATTTCGCTCTGATGCTTGCTTTCACCGATTTTGCATTTCTTCATCCGCACCCTTGCCCTCTGCCAAACTCAAAAAAAACCGTTAACTAGCCAGCGGTTTCAATTGCACTTTAACCAGCTTTATTCTTGGAAAACGTCACCATCAAAGACATAGCCCGGGCACTCAACCTCTCCACGTCCACGGTTTCGCGGGCCTTGCGGGGCAGTTACGAAATCAACCCCGAGACCAAGCGGCTTGTGATGGAGTACGCCGAGAAGCTAAACTACCGGCCCAACCCGATTGCCCTGAGTTTGAAGGGCAGCAGCTCGCGGGCCATCGGGGTTATCGTGCCTCAAATTGCCAACTACTTCTTCTCGCAAGCCATCAACGGCATTGAGGCCATTGCCTACAACCGGGGCTACCACGTCATTATTTTCCAAACGCACGAATCGTACGAGCGCGAGGTAGCCAACGTGCAGCAAGCCATGGCGCGCAAGGTAGATGGCCTGCTGATTTCGCTTTCGAGCGAAACCTCCGACGTGAACCACCTGCAAGATTTGCTGCAGCGCAATTTGCCCTTGGTGCAGTTCGACCGGGTTTCGGAGGAGCTGAATACTACCAAAGTAGTAGCCGACAACTACGCGGGAGCTTTTGCCGCCACCGAGCACCTCATCAAATCGGGCCGCCGGCGCATTGCGCACCTTACCATTCCGCGCTGGATGTCGATTACGCAGGAACGTTTGGCGGGCTACCGCGCAGCCCTTGAGCAATACGGCATTCCCTTCGATGAGAACCTGGTACGCTACGGCACTTTCGGCCCTGATGAAGCCCTAGGTATGGTGGATGAGCTGCTGGCCCAATCGCCCCGCCCCGATGCCATTTTTACCGCCAGCGACCGGCTGGCCCTAGGTGCTTTGGCTGCCCTACGTCAGCGGCATATCTCCATCCCCGACGAAATGTCGATCATCGGCTTCACCAACCTGAACGTTGCCGATTTGCTTTCGCCCTCGCTGAGCACGGTGGTGCAGCCGGCCCAGGAAATTGGCCAAGCAGCAGCCGAACGCCTCATCGAGCTTATCGAGCGCAAGCACCGAGCTATGCCGCCCAACACGGTAGTCATTCCATCGCATTTGGAGGTGCGCGAATCGACTCGCGTTGCAAGCAGCACAGCCAGCTAAGGCAACGAACCTCCACCCTTTACAAGCAACAAGGCCAGCACTGTGTGCTGGCCTTGTTGCTTCTACTCTATCCTGAACCAATCGATGTCGGCGTTGCCGGAGTCGTTGAACCTGGTCGGGCGGCTACAAAACAAGCCCACCTTCGCTCCGATCCACTTGCCTTCGCGCGCCAGAAATTCCTGACCTAGGGGCTGAAAGGTTTGCCCGTCGAAACTATAACTGAACTGGCATTTGGCACCGGCCCGCACCGCCACACGCAGGTAAATGGGCTGCTTGGCTTGCGCGGCTGGTATTTGTACCGGCGCGCTGGTGGTTTCAGCAGTTAACTTCTCGGCGTTGGTGCTCACGCTTTGGCTGAGTTGTAACTGGCCGCCTAGGTTGGTGATTGATAGATAAGCGTAATCCAACCCCATCATCATTAGGCCTACCTTCTCCCCTTCTACCCGCGGGCTAAAGGTGAGTTTGGTAGTAGTCGTGAAGGTTTCGGCCGGCAGCTTTTGCAGCAGCAGATTGGGCACTTGCCAATAGTTGCGGAAGCCTTCGGGCAGTTGCACCGAGTACATGCGCAAGAAGCCCTGCGCTCCGTTGGGGTACGCCCAGTAATCCTGCGGGTTGGCATGCCACTGCCACTGCAGCCCTAGGTGATTGGCATTGAATTCGTCGGAAGTAGCCGGTGTGGCAAGGGGTTTAGCTGGACCTTTCGTGCGTGGTTTGCGGTAGGTAAGCACCGGCTGACCTTTGCCGTCGCCGTCGGGGTCGTCGCCAATCACGGGCCAGTCGTTCTTCCACGCCATGGGCTGCAGGTGCACAACTCGCCCGTAAGGGCCTTGGTCCTGAAAATGCAGAAACCAGTCTTCGCCCGTGTTGGTATCAACCCAAGCCCCTTGGTGCGGTCCGTTGATGGTCGTTTTGCCCTGGTCCATCACGATACGCTCCTCGTAGGGCCCAAACACGTTTTTGGAGCGCAGCACCAGTTGCCAGCCGGTAGCCACTCCGCCCGCCGGCGCGAAAATGTAGTAGTAGCCGTTGCGCTGGTAAAACTTGGGCCCCTCTACGGTTGGGTGACCATTGTGCCCATCAAACACCAGCACGTCGTCGCCAACCAAGCGGGTACCATCGGGGCTCATGGGGCTAATGGCCAACACCGATTTAATGCCCGCCCGCGAGCCAGCAAACCCGTGCACCAAATAGGCTTTTCCGTCTTTGTCCCACAACGGGCAAGGGTCAATCCAGCCTTTGGCCTCTTTTACGCACACCGGCTCCGACCACGGCCCGGCCGGGCTTTTGGCCTTTGTCACGAAAATGCCTAGGTCGGGGTCGGGATAGTAGATGTAGAACTCCTTGTTGTGGTAGCGAATAGCCGGTGCCCACACCCCGTTGCCATGCTGCACTTCGCGGTAGCGAGCCAGCGGCGGTTGCTGCCGAAAAACCGAGCCGATAATGGACCAGTTTACCAAGTCGCGCGAGTGCAAAATCTGCAAGCCTGGCACCGCATTAAAGCTCGACGAAGTGAGGTAATAATCGGCACCCACGCGCACCACATCGGGGTCGGAGTAGTCGGCGTAGAGTACCGGGTTTTTGTAGGTGCCGTTGCCTAGGTCGGGCACCCATACGTTGGATACCCCAGGAGTTGGCTGCTGAGCAAAAAGGCTGCCCGGCACAAGCCAGGCAGCCATTAGTAGGATTTGCAGAATGTAGTTGTTCACCTGTGTCAGCGGCATAGATTATTGCCCGGCGGCAGGCTTAGCAGTGCTGCCGCCCGTTTGGCTCAGTAGCCAGGTAGCCAAGTCTTTCGCAGCTTGGGCGTTCTGAAACGTTGCCGGAATCTTGCGGCCATCCACGTACTCGTTGTACAGCCACGGGTCGCCGATGGCGAATACCGTTCCTTTGCCCACTTTGGCGGTGGCCATAATCACGTTGCCTTCGCGGGCAATCAACGGCTTGGCTGGGCCCGTTACGCTTAGCGGCGCCAGCTCTTTGATATACAGGCTGAGGGGCTGCTTGAATACGCCCGTGCCAGCCGGTACTTTCACTTTCCCTTGCTCAAACTGGTCGTTTTTCACCATGTTCAGGTTCAGGGGGAGGAACTGCATGCCGAAGACCTTGGCCAGCTCGTTGAAGTGCTTGGTTTCGCAGTTCGAGGTGTCGTTGGCCATCATCACCAGCACGCCACCGCCCTTCACCCACTGCTGCAGCGCCTCGATGTGCGCAGGCTGCACAAAGTTGGGCTGCGGAGTTTCCTTGCGGGTATCGGGGTCAACGATGATGAGCACGTCGAGGTCCTTCAGCGAGGCTTTGGTAGGCGCACCTATCGAAACGGTACGGGCCCCTAACTCGCGGTATTGATTGCCCCACCACCAAAAACCAGAGTGCATGCGGTCTTCCCAAGTGTAATGGAAAGGCTCCTGCTCGCCGGTAATGTTGCTCTTCCGAAACTCGCGGTTGAAATAGGTATCCAAACCCACGGTTTTGCCTTTGCCCACGCCCTGCTCGGCGGCTACTTCCATCTCCACGCTGGCCAGAATAAACGGGCCCACGCCTTTCAGGTCGTTCTTGCGCAGGGGTTCGCTCAGGTAGTATTCGTAGCTGCCGTCGCGGTAAGGGTTGCCACCTAGGCCGCCCACGCTTACGGTGCCGTTGAAGGCCAGCGCACCGTTGCCCTCGGTTTGCACAAACTGCTTCAGCAGGCCGGCGTAGCCTTTTTGAGCAGTAGCGAAGTACTTTTTATCGAGGTAACCCATGCGCACGCCTTTGGCCAGCGCGTACACGTACATGCTCGAGGCCGAGGCCTCCACGTAGTTACCCTTTCGTGTGCCTTGGTCAACTACCTGAAACCAGGCTCCGGTTTTGGGGTCTTGGTACTTCACGAGCACGGGCGCCAGGCGCTGCAGGTACTTTACTAGGTTCTGGCGCTCGGGGTGGTTGGGTGGGAAGTAGTCGAGCACATCTACCAAAGCCATGGCGTACCAGCCCATGCCGCGGCCCCAAAAGTTAGGCGACTGACCGGTTTGCTTGTTGGCCCATTTCTGCTCCCGGCTTTCGTCGTAGCCATGGAACATGAGGCCGGTTTTGGCATCAACCAGGTGCTTTTCAATAAGCGCAAACTGCTTGGCTATATCATCAAAGCCTTTGGGTTGCTTGAAAACCTGGCTGTACTCGGCGTAGAAGGGCTCGGCCATGTACAGGCCGTCGAGCCACATCTGGTTGGTGTAGATCTTCTTGTGCCAAAAGCCGCCCTCTTTGGTGCGGGGCTGCTCCTCCAACTGCTTGTGCAACAGCTGCGCGGCCTTCAGGTACTTCTCCTGCTTCGGCACCGACATCTGACCTAGGGTAAGCAGCGCGTGGCCAGTGGTGAGGTTATCGAGGTTGTAGTCCTGCAACTTGTAGGTGCGGATGCTGCCATCGGGCTGCACAAACAAGTCCAGGTCTTTCTGAATGTAGGTGAAGTACTTGGCGTCGGCCGTGCGGTTCCATACGCGCTCCAAGGCTTTCAGCATCAGGCCCTGCTCGTAGTCCCATCGGGTAGTTTTGCGGTTGCCGATCAGGATAGAATCGGGGTGCCACGAAATAAATGCATCGGCCATGCGCTGCGACATGGGCTTGGTAGGCGCCGGTGCCTGTTGGGCCTGGGCGGCCGAAGTCAGCAGCAAAGCACCTAGGAGCAGTCGGTAGGTTAGTTTCATCGGGAAAGGGAGTGCAACGAAATGCCCCTGCCAGGCGGTAGCAGGGGCATCCGGTTTAGAGCTTCGAGATGGACAGAACTTTCTTCGACACTTTGTCGCCAAACTCCACGTCTTTTTTCGCGGCTTTGGTGTCGGTGTTGGCCAGCTTCACGCCCTTGGCACGGTCGCCGGTTACGCGCATCAGCAGCTCGGCGCCGGGCTTGTACCGGATGCCATCAAGCACAATGTCCTTGCTGTTCTGAATTTCCATCACGGGCAGGGTTTGCGTCGTGAGCAGGGCTACGTTTTTCAGGCGGATATTTTCGGCCTCGATGCACACCAAACCTTTGGTGCTTTGTAGCGTGGCATTTTCAATCGAAATGTCTCGGATAGGCATTTCGGGCAAGCCGCGCACCAAAATGCCCGTTTCGGCGCCGTTGCAGGTTACGTCCTTGATAGAGATTTTGCGGAATTGCGGGGTGCCTTCGTTTAGCAGCTCGGCCTTGATAACGGGCGGTGCTGCCGATTCGCCAGCTAGCGGTACGGGGTCCTTGGCCATGTAGTACATGTCGAAGATGATGGCCTGGCCCACAATGTCGCGCATGTCGACGTTGTTGATGAAAATGTTCTCGACCACACCGCCGCGGCCGCGTGTGGTTTTAAAGCGCAGCCCTACGTCGGTACCCATGAAGGTGAGGTTGGAGGCGTAGATGTTGCGCGCCCCGCCCGACATCTCCGAGCCAATTACAAACCCACCGTGCGCGTGGTACACTTTGGTGTTGCGGATGATGAAGTTTTCGGTGGGCATGTTCCGCTCGCGGCCCTGCTCGTCGCGGCCCGATTTGATGCAGATGGCGTCGTCGCCCACGTCAAACGTGCAGTCCTCCACAATGCCGTTGCGGCACGATTCTAGGTCGATGGCATCGGTATTCTGGCCGTACTCGGGATTGAGCACGGTTACGTTGCGCACGGTGATGTCTTCGCTCATGAGTGGGTGCAGCGTCCAGGCCGGCGAGTTCTGGAAGGTTACGCCCTCCAACATCAGCCGCTTGCACCGGTCGAGCACCATCATGTCGGGGCGCAGAAAGTCTTTGATGTCCTCGTAGTCCTTCACCTCTTTGCCCGGCTTCAGGTAAAAGGCCTCCTTGATGGTAGAGCCTTTGAGCGCCGATGCCGAGGGGTACCAGGTATCCTTTTTCTCGTTCAGCACGCCGCCCGACTCTACCAGGCGCTTCCACTGCGAGTCCGTCAGCTTACCCTTTTTCACGGGGCGCCAAGTGTTGCCTGCGCCATCGAAAACGCCCTGCCCGGTAATGGCAATGTTTTCGAGGTTTTGGCCGTAGATCTGCGCCCGGTTGCGCACGGCCGCTACGCCTTCCCAGCTGGTTTTGATGAGGTGGTAATCGGCCCGGTCGGCCGAGAACTGCACGAGCGCGCCTTTGGCTAGGTGCAAGTTCACGTTGCTGCGCATCTCAATGGGGCCCGTGAGCCAGTGCCCGCGCGGCACCAGCACCACGCCCCCACCGGCTTTGCTTACGGCATCAATGGCTTGCTGAAACGCTTGCGTGTTTTTGGCAACGCCATCGGCCACAGCCCCAAACTTCACGACAGAAGCTGTGTCGGCCCGGAACGAAGGCGTTTTCACCTGCGGCAGGTTGGGCAGTGCTTCGGTAGCAGATGCCGCACCGGCGTTGTCGGTAAGCTTGCCAGCATTTGTCTTAGCGGTTGCTGCCGGATACTCGGCTGCGCGGCAGCTCATCAGGGCCCCGAGCAGCGCCAGTGTGGTAAGTCTTTTCATAGCTGAAGCAAAATTCGGGTGGTGCTGCATGCACTTTCTTACGCCCGTTCCTTAGGTCCGGAGCTTGGCATTATGCCTGAGAGTAGGACCAGTGGTAGTCTAATGTTAATCCTCGCCTCCGCAAGCCTAGGTGCTTGCGTGGGTATTTTTTTGCGCAAACGTTATCGGGAACGTTGCCAACACGATTGAGCAAAGCCGCTCCAGCCCGCTACTTGAGCATGCTTGGTGTTGAGCACAACACTCACAACGTGCCGCTTCAATAGCCACTAACCAACTGTCAGAAGTGCTATGTACCAAAAAAGCACTGCCCGGCGCGGGGCCGGGCAGTGCTGTACATGCTAGCGGTAGCCGGGGTTTTGCTTGAACTCGTCCTTGTTCAGCACGGCATCGAGTTGGCGCTGCGGAATGGGCCGCAGCAAATGGTAGTCGCGAATGTTGGGGCCGGCTTCGGGATTGAAGGTGCGCACCCGCGCGAGCAACTTGCCGGTGCGTTTCAAATCGAACCAGCGGTGCTGCTCGCCCGCTAGCTCGCGGGCCCGCTCATCGAGGATGAAATCGAGCGAAACATCGGCGGCGGTTATCTCCATTTGGCTTTCCTTGCCGGGCAGCGCGGCCCGCTTACGCACCGAATTGATTAGGGCAGCGGCTTTGCCCGTGTTGCCTAGGCGCAGCTCGGCTTCGGCGTTCAGCAGGTACACATCGGCCAGGCGAATGAGGTAGGCGTCGCGGGCGCTTTGCTCTTCCTGAATGGTTGGGCGCGTTGGGTCGTCGAACTTGCGCAGGCACACGTAGTGCAGCCGGTCGCCGCTCACGGTGCCGTTGGCGCGATACACCTTGCTGAGGTCCCACACGCGGTACTTCTTGGTGGCCTCCAGCGCATCGGGTATTTCGCGCTTGCTGGCTACCACGGCCGTATCGCCCACGGCCAAGCGGCCAGCCACGGCAGTATTGGCAAACCACACCGTTTTGAACGATGCCTGGTACCGCGAGTCCTTGGTTTCATCGAAAAGATTCAGCAGGAACAACGACGGCATGTAGCGGTTGAAGGGCCGCCCGTTGGCTACGTCCCGGATCATGCCGGGCTGGTCGTCGTACTTCATCATCCAAAGCAAGTGGCCGTTGTTGCCGCCGCGCGGGTGCCCGTCGGGGTACAGAAGCGCATCGGTGCGGTCGTTCAGGCTCAGGTCCTTGGAGTAATTCACGGCCCAAATAATTTCGCGGTTCTCTAGGTTGTTCATGGCCCAGAGGTCGGCGTAGCGCGGCACCAGCTGAAAGTTGTAGCCGGTGATTACCTTTTGCGCCAGCGTAGCCGCCTGCTGATAGTTGCCGCGCGTGAGGTACACCTTTGCCAGAAAAGCCTCGGCCGCCGGTTTGGTGGCCCGGCCGTAATCGGGCGAGGTAGCGGGCAAGTTGGCCACGGCCAGCGTCAGGTCTTCTATAATCTGCTTGTAGAACTCGTCCTCGGAGGTGCGGTTGGCAGTGGTTTGCACGCTCTTCGTCGATTCGGTAGTGAAATGAACCCCACCCCACGTTTCAACGATGTGCCAGTAATAGAAGGCTCGCAGAAAGCGCAGCTCGCCTTCGCGCGCTTTTTTCTGCGCATCCGAGAGGCCCGATTTGCCTAGGTACTCCATGCCCGTATTGCACAGGTTTACGGCGGCATACAGCTTGCCCCACAGCACCTCCAGCGCCCTGGAGCTCGACTGCAGGTTGGTGGTGTAATCAGTTAGTTCGGGGTTAACGTCGCCGGCGCCGCGCAGCCACAAATCGGTGCCCAGTTCCGAAGCGCTGAAACCATCTTCCTTGCCGTACCACCAGCGGTTGTAGGAGTAGGCGGCACTCACGAGACTCTCGAAGCCCGCGGGCGTGGTGTACACCACCTCGGCCGTGAGGCCCGAGGGGTTAAATTCTTCAAGCTTCTTATCGCAGCTGACAGCAAGCAGCGTTAGTACCGCCCCCGCACCCAGCATCAGTTTGTTTGTCGTGCGTTTCATGACTTGATATGGGTAGTTGGGAGGTTAGAAGCTGAGGTTCAGGCCCACGGTAAGCACCCGCGGAATGGGGTTCGACAACGGAGCCAAACCAACCCGTGCGCCAGCTGGCGTGGAGGTAGAGGTCGTAGCCGTTGCTTCGGGGTTCGCGGCAGCGGCGGCCGCCCCGCGCTCGGGGTCGTAGTCTTTCACTTTGCTGATCACCAAGAGGTTCTTGCCCTGCAGGTACACGCGCGCCGTACCTAGGCCAATTTTACTGAGCCAAGCGGCAGGCAGGTTATAGCCCAAAGTGGCGGCGCGCAGCTTCACGTAGGAGGCATCGCGGTAACCTAGGGTGCTGAAATACTGCATGCTGCTCTTCGACACGCTGGCATCGGGCCGTGGGTAAGCGTTGGTGGGGTTTTCGGGCGTCCAATAATCCTGCTTCGCGCTGTTCTCGATGCCCTGCGGGTCCCAGAGTTGGTCGTACTCGTAGTTGATCATCTGGCCCACCCGCGCAAACACCTGAAACGACAAGTCGAAGCCTTTGTAGGCCACGTCGCTGCTCAGGCTGCCGTTCCACTTGGGCAAGGCCGAGCCCACAATAATGCGGTCGTCGGTGGCCGTAATGCGCCCGTCCCCGTTCTGGTCTTTCACCTTAATCTGGCCGGGCTTTTGGCCGTAGGCCTTGGCTTGGTCGGCTTCATCGAGCTGCCAAATGCCAATCTTCTCGTAGTCGTAGAACACCCGCGTGGGCTGCCCAATAAACCAGCCGTTGTTGATGTCGTTGGCGCCGGTGCTAAGCTCCAGAATTTCCTCCTTGTTCTTGAACCAGCTTAAGCCCACGTTCCAGCGCAAGGAGCCGTTGTCGATAATGGCCGAGTTCACGCCCACCTCAATCCCGCGATTGCGGGTTTTGCCCACGTTGCGGGTACTAAAGCTCTGGCCCGATGTCATGGGCAGGAAAGCGTCAATCAGCAATTTATCGGCGTGGGTGTCGTACACGTCAACGGTACCCGTAACGCGGTTACGCACCAGGCCAAAATCCAAGCCCACGTTGGCTGTGCGCGAGGTTTCCCACTGCAGGTTGTCGTTGCCGAGGCGGGCACCTAGGGCGTAGCCCGGAGCCGAAGCATCGCCCCACGCGAAGGGCACTTTGGTAAGCGGCGTTTGCGAGGAGTAAGCGGCAATGTCGTAGTTGCCGGCCAGGCCGTACGAGCCCCGCACCTTCAGGTCGCTCAGCATCGTGAGGTTCTTCATAAAGCCCTCGTCGACGATGCGCCAGGCCACGGCCGCCGATGGGAAAAATGCCCACGGGTTGCCCGGCAGCTTGGAGGAGCCGTCTTCGCGGCCCGTTAGGGTGAGCAAGTACCGCCCTTTGTAGCCGTACTGCACCCGGCCCGTAAACGACACCAAGTTGCTAGCCACGTAGGCGCTGTTGATGACTACCTGCTGATTGGCGTTACCTAGGGCGTAGTACTGCTGCGAGTTGAGCAGTTGGTTGGCGCCTTGCGCCCGGGCTTGCTCGGTCTTAAACGTCAGCAGCGACGTGACACCCGTAACGGCCAACGAATGGTCGCCGAAGGTTTGGTTGTAGTTCAGGATGTTTTCCCAGCTCCAGTTGGTATCCATCTGGGTGCCGTAGGAGCTTAGCGGTACGCTGCCGTTGCGGTCGACGGTGTTGGAGCCGAAGTAGGTGCCTACCCGCGAGTTACCTAGGGTAAGGCCCACGTTGCTGCGCAGGTTAAGCGAAGGCAGCAGCTGGTACTCGGCAAACGCCGTCAGGAAGGTGCGGGTGGTGCGCGAGTTGTTCTGGTAGTTGCCGTTTATCTCGTCGGCCAGTGGGTTGATGTCCTTGCCGTTGTTGGGAAACACCACCACCTGCCCGTTCTCGTCGCGCGGCGCACCTAGGGGGTCGATTTTGTTGGCAATGTTGAGCGGGTCGCGGCGGTTGTTTTGGTTGTAGTAGGTAAGCTGGTTTTGCATACCCACCTTAAACTTATCCGTTACGGCATGCTCTAGGTTGAAGCGGGTGGCGTAGCGCTTCAGGTTATCCATCCGGAAAATACCTTGCTCGTCGTAGTAGTTGGCCGACACGTAGAACTTGGTGTTCTCGCCGCCGCTAGCCAGGCCTACCTGGTGCTCCTGCTGCACACCGTTGCGCAAAAACAAATCGGGCCAGCGCGACCAAGTGCCATCTTGGATGGCCGACAGCTGCAGCGGCGTGAAAATTTTGGCGTCGTCGGCGGGGCTGTTCCACAGGCCCGTTGTGCGGTTGGCTTCGCGCTTTTGGGCAACGTA
The DNA here is from genome assembly GCF_001483135.1 of Solirubrum puertoriconensis. GTDB lineage: Bacteria > Bacteroidota > Bacteroidia > Cytophagales > Hymenobacteraceae > Solirubrum > Solirubrum puertoriconensis. The sequence continues at coordinate 340,127 of NZ_LNAL01000007.1, read as the reverse complement.
ACCGGGGCCGTCGTTCACGTATGGATAGTACTCCACATCACTGCGCCCGATGTAGCTGTTGAGCGTTACGCGGGTTTTGCCGGCGGCTCCTTTTTTGGTTGTTACAATGATTACTCCGTTGGCTCCGCGCGAACCGTAAATGGCCGTCGACGCGGCGTCTTTCAGCACCTCCATCGATTGTATGTCGTTGGGGTTGATGTCCTGAATGGAGTTGTACTGAATGCCATCCACGATGAACAACGGCCCGTTGTTGGCCGTGAGCGAGCGGTTGCCCCGCACCGTAATGTTCACGCCCGACGAAGCCGAGCCGCTGCTGCGCGTAATGTCGACGCCCGGCAGGCGGCCCTGCAACGACTCCATTACGTTGGCCACCGGCACCTTCTTCATGTCCTCTTCCTTCACCGACACAATCGCGCCGGTCACGTCGCTGCGCTTCACGGCGCCGTAGCCAATCACCACCACTTCATCAATGGCCTTCTGGTCGGTGCGCAGCTTCACGTTGATGCTGCTTTGCGTACCGGCGTTTACCGTCTCGGTGATGTAGCCTACGTAGCTGAGCACCAGCGTTACGTCGCCCGAGGCAGGTGCATTAAGCGAGAACTCGCCATTCTCGTTTGTGGTAGCGCCAATCGTAGAGTTCTTCACCACCACCGTTACACCGGGCAATGCGTCGCCGTTGGTAGCATCAACGACGCGCCCACTGAGCGGCCGGGTTTGTTGGGCCTGAGCACTTGCTACCGTTGCTACGGCTAGCAAAGCTCCTGAGAGTAAACCTTGTCGCATCTACTGGAGGTATTTTGGAGTTGGAGTAGCTCTTCACCGCCGAGGTCGACTAGCAACCTAGCCAGCTTCAGTGGGCATAAGGTGCGTCCAATCCAGTCTCTTTATCCTCCAGAAATCACCTTTTTTTATGCAATCGTTACCGGGAACGTTGCCAAAAGACTATATACAATGGTCCAAATTATTTGCGCCATTGTTTATGAGTCGCTTGTAGCTGTTAATTAGCCAGATACCCAGCTGCACTAGCCGCAAGCAGCGGCCACATTTGGCTACTCATTAGCCAATTTCTTTACATCCCTAATAGCTATCAAGCCCGGGATAATTATAAGCCACGGTACCACAACCGGCAGCTTTAATTCACCAAAAGCAACCACACGCAGGATTTGCGGTCATAGCATAAGGCACAGTGTGCCCCGACCGCGCTTAAACTATACAGCCGAAGCAAGAAATGCGGGCGGCGCAACGTTGGCTTATAGGTGACTTTGTCACTATTTAAACATTGTGTTGCAGAAACATAATCGGCAGTGAGTAGCTTAGTGAAGCCGGTAGCCAACTCACTTCGCTGTAGTTCGCGCTTACCGTGCTTTGACCCCTATGAGATAAGTAAGCAGTACTTTCTCTGCTGAGTACCAGCTTCCTTGTCCGGCTACTTACCTGCCCTACTATGCCCGCAGCGCTCTACCCCCCTGCCCAAACGGATAGTTGTACGCCCTCGCCTTCCACTGCCCGGCGCGGCTGGCCAAGCCGCGCCAGCAATAGGCATTTAGGTAAGTGGAGGTGGCCGGCGCGTAGCTGGCTGCTGATGCTGTTGTTGCTGGTAAGCGGTGCAGCCACCTCAGCTTTCGCCCAAGCTCCCACCACGCCCCCCGAGTGTAGCGAAGACGAGAAGTACATCAACAACTGGTACTTCGGTTACAAAGCCGGGCTCGACTTCAACGAAGCCACCGACTCTATTCCGCCCAAGGTGCTCACCGACGGCCAGATGGTAGCCCCGGCCGGTTCGGGTGTGATGTCGGATGGCACGGGCAACCTGCTCTTCTACAGCAACGGCGACACGGTATGGAGTCGTAACCACAGCATCATGCCCAACGGCACGGGCCTAGGTGGCAACCGCCAAACAACCGATGGGCCGCTGGCCATACGCAAGCCGGGAATTGTACCGCCGGGAGGCCCCCGCACCTACTACCTGTTCACTCAGGATGCGCAAGGCGGCCCCAAAGGGCTCAGCTACTCCGAAATTGTAATTCCCAACGGGCAGCAAGGCGAAGTAGTAGCGGCCACCAAAAACACGCTGCTCACGCGCGGCACCGCCGAGAAGATGACCGCCGTGCAGCACAAAAACGGCTGCGACATCTGGCTGATTGTGCACGGCTACGGCAACGCCACTTCCGGCAACGAAAACCGCGGCGACGCATTTCTGGCTTATCAGGTAACGCCGGCTGGCGTACAGCCCAATCCCGTAATTTCTGTGGTTGGCTCCGTGCACGCTGGCCCGCAGGGGTACCGCGGGCAAATGAAAGTAACGCCCGATGGCGAGCAGCTGGCCGTGGCCCGCTACAGCGAAACCCTCGGCGACAATAGCAGCACCGTAGAGCTGTTTGCTTTCGATGCTGCCACGGGCGTGGTCAGCAACCCGCGCGTAATCGACAGCGGCGCAGGGCGGTACTACGGGGTGGAGTTTTCGCCGGGCCGCAGCCGGCTTTATGCTACGGTACTGAGCCCGCCTCAGCTGCTGCAGTTCGATCTGACGGCCACCAATGTGCAGGCCAGCAAGCTGAGCATTCCGCTCAAGCAGACTACCCCGGTTAACCTAGGCTCGATGCAGGCTGGCCCCGACGGGAAGATCTACGTGGCCCGCGAAAACCAGCCTGCTATTGGCTTTATCACCTACCCCGACTCGTTGGGCGAAGCCATTGCCTACGCCGACGACAGCTTGGCGCTGGGCGGCCGCCGCGGGGGCCTAGGTCTGCCGAACTTCAACCAAAGCTCGTTGCTACGGGCTGGTATCGGAGCAGAAATTACGGGATGCCGGCAGATAACCTTCCAGGCAAGTTTCGCCGTGCAAGCCAACAATCTGGTGTATTCCTGGAACTTCGGCGACGGCACTACTTCGGCGGAGCAAAACCCTGTTCATACCTACGCAACGCCCGGCGACTATACCGTTACGCTGCGCATCACCAATGATTGCTTTTGCCGCGAAACCCGTGGTACCATTCGGGTGCCGAACCTGCCCGAGCCTGGCAGCATTGCGGCTTCTCAAACGCTGTGCGCCGGCACAGCGCCAGCGCCACTTACCAGCACTACCGACGCCGCGAGCGATGCTGGCTTGCCGATAGTGTACCAGTGGGAATCCTCGACGGACAACGCCACTTTCACGCCTATCAGCGGGGCTACCGGTGCTACTTTCCAACCCCCGGCTTCGCTTCCCGTCGGAACAACCTATTTCCGCCGGCGCGCTCAATTGCTGCTTCCCAATCAATCAGGCCCTTACTGCACACCTACCTTCACTGCCTCGGTAGCTATTACAGTACTGCCAGGCCTGACTTCGGGCAGCATCGCCGCCGACCAGACCATCTGCGCCGGCGCCACGCCTGACCCGCTCACGAGCACGACCCCAGCCACGGGCGGCACGGGCACGTTCGCCTACCAGTGGGAAGCCTCAACCGACAACAGCACTTGGTCGTCGGTACCCGGCGCCACCGCCGAGACCTTTGCCCCCGGCCCGCTTTCGGCCACCACCTACTTCCGCCGCCAGGTGCGCTCCGGAACATGCCCTGCTCCACCCACTAATACCGTTACGATTACGGTGTTGCCGGCCCTCACAGCTGGCACCATTGCTGCCGACCAAAGCATTTGCGCCGGCGCCACGCCTGCCCCGCTCACGAGCACGGCTCCGGGGACAGGCGGCGGGGGCACCGTTGCCTACCAGTGGGAATCGTCGGCCGACAACACGAACTGGACGGCCCTGCCCGGCGCTACCGGCTCAACGTTTGCGCCGGGGCAGCTGAATGCTACCACGTATTTCCGCAGGCAAGCTAGCTCAGGCAGCTGTTCTCCGGTCTTTTCCAACGTGGTTACTATCACGGTAGCGCCAGCGTTGGCAGCTGGCACCATTGGCAGCAACCAAACGCTGTGCCCGGGTGCTACTCCTGCTCCGCTTACTAGCACCACAGGGGCCACGGGCGGCACGGGCAGCTACACCTATCAGTGGGAGTCGTCGCCGGATAATGCCACCTGGACGGCCATATCTGGTGCCACCGCCGAGACCTTCGCCCCCGGCCCGCTTTCGGCCACCACCTACTTCCGCCGCCAGGTGCGCTCCGGCGCCTGCGGACCCGAAACTTCGTCTGCAGTAACAATAACGGTACTGCCGGCCCTAACACCTGGCAGCATCGCCGCCGACCAGACGATTTGCGCAGGCGCCACCCCGGCGCCCCTGACGAGCACGGCTCCAGCATCGGGTGGTGCGGGTACGTTTACCTACCAGTGGGAAGCGTCAACCGATAACAGCACATGGTCGGTTGTCCCCGGCGCCAACAGCGAGACTCTCGCACCCGGCCCACTTTCTATTACCACCTACTTCCGCCGGATAAGCACAAACACCTGCAGCAGTTCCGCCTCTAATACCGTTACCATTACAGTATTACCGGCTCTGACGGCCGGCAGCATCGCCGCCGACCAAACGCTATGTTCGGGTGCTACCCCGGCGCCACTCACGAGCACGGCTCCGGGGGCAGGCGGCGGGGGCACCGTTGCCTACCAGTGGGAATCGTCGGCCGACAACACGAACTGGACGGCCCTGCCCGGCGCTACCGGCTCAACGTTTGCGCCCGGTTCGCTAACGGCTACGACCTACTTCCGCCGCCGGGCTACAGCTGGCGCCTGCGGTCCGGTTTACACCAATGTTATTACCATAACCGTAGCACCACCATTGGTAGCCGGTTCCATAGCTGCCGATCAGACAATCTGCATTGGGGCAACCCCTGCACCACTTACCAGCACCGCAGTTGCGAGTGGTGGCCTAGGTAGCTACGCCTATCAGTGGGAGTCGTCGCCCGACAACAACACCTGGACGGCCATACCCGGCGCTACTGGGGCCGATTACAATCCCGGCCCGCTTTCGGCCACCACCTACTTCCGCCGCCAGGTGCGCTCCGGCGCCTGCGGACCCGAAACCTCGCAGCCAGTTGTGATACGGGTGTTACCAGTTCTGGCCCCGGGCGGTATCGCTGCCGATCAGTCCATTTGCGCTGGTACTACGCCTGCGCCGCTCAGCAGCACTAGCGGAGCCAACGGTGGCACGGGTACGTTTGCTTACCAGTGGGAATCGTCGGCCGACAACACGAACTGGACCGCCATTGCCGGCGCTACCAGCGAAACTTTTGCTCCTGGCCCGCTTTCGGCTACCACCTTCTTCCGCCGCCGGGTTACCTCGGGTACCGGCACATGCGCCTCAGCGGTTACAAATGTGGTAACCGTTCAGGTACAACCCCTGGTAACGCCCACGGTGAGCCTGACGCCGCCGCCCGTGCAGTGCCCGGGTACGCCTCTGACGTTCACGGCCGTGGCTACTAACGTGGGCGCCTCGCCCACTTATCAATGGTTTGTGAATAACTCGCCCGCAGCTACCGGGCCCACGTTTACGAGCAGCACACTGGTTACCGGCGACCAAGTACGCGTGGAAGTAACACCTACTGCTGGGCTATGCAACACAGGGCCGGCCACCGCTACCGTTACCATCACGCGCACGCCAACGCCGCAACCCACCCTTACCATTGCAGTGCAGCCCGGCGGCCCGGTTTGCCTAGGTGCGCCGCTTACCTTCAGCATTGCCAACGTAACAGAGCCGGGCCCCACGCCCGAGTACCAATGGCAGGTAAACGGCACCGACGTACCCGGCGCCACGGGCCCGGTGTTTACCAGCACCACACTGCGCGAAGGGCAAACCGTAACGCTGCGACTGCGCACCACCAACGTTTGCGGGCAACCCGTCACGGCTGTTTCCAACGGGGTACCGGTACGCATTCAGCCGCCAGTTGATGTAAATGCCGGCCCCGACAAGGAAATTCTGGCAGGCACTTCTGTTAGGCTGGAAGGCCGCGCCGACGGTAATTACCCCGTGACGTGGACGCCTACTACAGGGCTAACCTTCCCCGACAACGACCCGCTGCGGCCGTTGGCCTCGCCCACCGTTACCACCACCTACACCCTGTCGGCCGGGGCTGATGGTTGCGCTGATAGCGACCAAGTTACGGTGACGGTGCGTCCGCCCATTCGCATTCCAAACGCCTTCACGCCCAACGGTGATGGCCGCGATGATACCTGGCAGATTGAGTTTATCGAGCAGTTCCCCGAGAATACCGTGAGCGTGTTCAACCGCTGGGGCAACCGGGTTTTCTCAACCAGCAACTACGGCCGCTCCAACGAATGGCGCGGCGACATAAACGGCCAGCCCGCGCCGGTCGGCACGTACTACTACGTCATCGTCACGAAGGGTCCGCTGGGTCGGTCCTATAGCGGGTCGATTACGATCCTGTATTAATTAACTGTCCTGCTGCAGCTTGTGCAGCAGGACAACCCTTTCTGGACAGGCCTAAAGACCATCACGGTTATGACAAGAGCTCTACCACTGCTGGTGCTGCTACTAGCCGCAGCGCCAGCCCTGGCCCAACAACAGGCGCAGTACAGCCAATACATGCTCAACAGTTACCTCCTGAACCCTGGCGCTACCGGTGTGGAGGATTACATCGATGTGAAGGCCAGCTACCGCACCCAGTGGGCCGGCCTCGAAGGAGCACCCAAAACGTATTACCTCACGGCCAACTCCTCGTTGGGCAAGTGGCGCAGCACCAGCAAACGTACCCTTCGCGACCGGCGTCGGCCTTTTCACGCCATCGGCGGCATAATGTACCGCGACGTTACGGGCCCTACCAGCCGAACGGGTTTTTATGCCTCCTACGCCTACAACCTTGTGCTGCGCCCCGATTTACGGGCCGCCCTAGGTGCCACGGTGGGTCTGCAGCAGTTTGCCGTCGATGGGTCGCAGTTGCAGTTCTTCGATCCTACTACCGTTGCGCCAAGCGCCTCCTCTCGGGTGCCCGACGTAAACGTGGGCTTGTGGGTATACAGCTCGCGCTTCTACGTTGGGCTATCGGGCGCGCAATTGCTTGGCAACAAGCTCAACTTCGCTTACGGCCCCAACCAACTGGAATCTGGTGCTCCCGGCAACGTACTCAAACGCCATTACTTCCTGACCGGTGGCGTGCGGGTGCCGCTTAGCAACGACTGGTCCTTTGTGCCATCGGTGCTGGTTAAAGCCGTTAGCCCGGCTCCGCTTTCGCTCGATCTCAACGCCAAAGTGAAGTACCAGGATTTACTGTGGGCAGGTGTATCGTGGCGGGCTTTCGACTCGGTGGTAGCTATGGCAGGCCTTAGCTACGAGCAGTTCACCGTCGGTTACGCTTACGACGCAGGCCTTTCAGAGCTGGCAGGCTACCACGGTGGCAGCCACGAAGTGCTCGTAGGCTTGCGTATCAAGAAGAAAGCCCAAGTAGTGTGCACCAACCGTTTTTGGTAAAGTCCGCCACAAGCATCCGTGCTTGAACGCGATAAAATGCCGCCGCGAGATTAACCGAATTCCATAATCAGCCTGTACTAGATTTACCGAAGAACACACAGCCGTGAACGAAAACGACCAGCTGGCATCGGCTGGTCGTTTTCGTTCACGGCTGCGCTAAATGTCAGCAGTGAGCAGTTTGTCAGGTACAACACATATCTCAGGACTAGACTGTAAACCTCCACCTGACAATGTGTACGTATTGGCTGGCTTGAAACCCCTACTATATTGTGTATTTCCCGGATGAGCCTAACGCTTTCGTCCAGCTTATTCGCGGTATATTCAGTCACTCAGGTATAAACAATAAAAAAAGGGCAGCTAGGAGCCGCCCTCTTTTCCACAACCAAAACAGGTAACAATTAAAAATGCCCTTTCTGAGCAATTGGAGAGGATTTTTTCTTGCCATCAGTACAGACATCAGTACAGAGTTCAGTACAGACTATTACCTTTGGGGCAGTCAGTTACGAGAGGTTTTCCACCGTTCCGGAGAATCCAATTTCCACTCCCCTATTCCAGGCCCCTGATGGCAACCTGTACGCCCTTCCTCCGCAAGGTCAACACCAGCAAGTCGGAACAACCGCTGAACGTCATTTTCCGCCACGGCAAAGTCGAACTAGTGGTACCCACGGGGTATCAGATTGAACCCAAAATCTTCAAGAACGGGCGCGTAGTCGGTGACCGTTCGCCGCTGAACGACTTGGTGAACGACATCTGTAACGACCTGATGTCAGCCTACACCCAGATTTGTGACCGTGGTGTTATCGGCTTCGATAAGCACGAACTTCGGGAAGAGTACGAGAGGGTGAAGACCACCCGCCTAGCAAAGGAGAAACGTGACCAGTTCGAGAAGCGGACGAACGTGCTGGAGCATACGAGCACCACGATTAAGTCAAAGCTAGCGGAGGAAGATATTCAGGAACGAATTCGTGACCTAGAACAACAACTAGCGGCCCAACGCCAGCAGACGAAATCCCTGATTGAGCAATCGGATACCCTGGAAAGGCCGAAGAACTTCATCACCCTGAGCAAAGACCCGCTGTACGCCCAGACGTTCAACGAGGTGATGGGCAGAAAGACCCTGAAGAAGCCCGAGCAGACCGCTGACCTCTTCGTTACCTACGTTCAGAGGATGTTGGAAACCCGGAAGAACAGCCTGGGTAAAGCGACCATTCGGGGTTACCAGTCGATTGTGAACCTGCTGAACCGCTACGACGCGAACCTGAAGCTTCAGGACGTGAACCGCGAGGCGCTGTACGGCCTGGAAGCCCATATGATTTCCGAAGGCATCCTGAACCCCTCAATCGAAAACTACATCACCAAGGTAAAATCGATTCTGAACTACTGGGCCGATGACGCCCCCGTGAACCCCAATTACAAGAAGTACAAGTTCCAGTTACCGATGGCCGACAACGACGTGGTGTACCTGGAAGACCACGAACTTCGGGCGTTTATGGGCTACCAGAAGCCCCTGAAGAAGTACGCGCACCAACCCAACCGCACTAGCGGCCCGGACTACGAGCGGACGAAGGATATTATGGTGTTTATGTGCGCCACCGGATTACGCATTTCTGACGCCTTCCAGGACTTCAAACCGTTGGTGAAGAAGAACGCCCAGGGTCAGGAAGAACTTCACGTCACGCCCGTAAAAACCATCAAAAAGGGTATCCGCTGCGTGATACCCGTGACGCCGCTAGTGAAGATGATTCTTCGGAAGTACGATTACAAAATCCCGATGATGGAAGACTTCTATTTCATCCAATTGCTTCGGGAGTTTGCCCAGGATATTCCCGAACTCCAGACCGAGGTTATCCGTGGCGAATACTGCGGTAAGGAATTGATTCGGGACGAACGGACGAAGAAATGGCAATATCTGGGAAGTCACTCAGGTCGCAGAACGTTCATCAATTACTGTTTCCAGCAGGCTCTATCGATTCCGAAGATTCAAGGGATGACCGGCCACATCGAAGTCCAGACGTTGATGAAGTACGCAAACAAAACGGATAACCTGGGCGCCGAGGTGCAGAAGATTCCGTTGTTCCAATTGATCTAACCGAAACGATTTGTTTTCGTCCTAGTGGAACCGAGGATATATTTGGACAGACATACCGTACTACCCTCCGTTTTGCTATGAACTCGGTACTGATGTCGGGTAAGATGTTTCGGCCACCATACCGACTTACCCAATGAACTTTTTTGTGACTGTCGGGAAGCCCTGTCTGAATCAGACGGGGTTTCTTTTTTGCCCGTAACCTATTGGTATTATGTACGTTATACGTGCATTTCGTCCAGGTGTACCATCGTAAGGGAATAGAAGTAGGAACCGGATAGATACCCTATTGGAATACAAGATGTTTCACCAATACCTACAGGTGTACCATCGTAAGGAAGTAGATGGATAACACTGAAAGGAATACCATACCCCTACCTATACCTCCACTAGTACCGGAGAACATTACGTACTTCCTCCAGGCCCCCGTTGGCACTCTGTTATACCTCGGTTAACAATAAGATAACATCGATACTCTTCTGTTATTGGAAAGAAAACATCATATTTGGTAAGTAGGGAAAACGTTGCCCTACAAAATATTTTCAATCGGTCGGTCGAATTCGATGCTTTTGCCCGTGCCTCCGACTATTTACATACAGAAGCGAAGTCGAACGCTTTCCAAAGAATCGACTGGGGCGCCCTGGGGTTTTGTTCATTTTACCCAGGGCGCGTTCCAACCCACTCAAAACGGATACCCGTGATGACCGGATGTCATCGGTGGCCGTGGAACGCCGCTAATGCCCTAAACATCCAAAATGAAATGCCATTCAAAGAAGAACTACTAGTACCGTCAGCCATTGACATCCCCCTAGTCCTGAATTCCCTCGGGTTCAGTGACGAATACATCAACCACCACGCAGACAAATACAACTACGTGTTGGATAAGATTTACGAAACCCGCATCTACAACCGCATCGGCGCCGATGGTTTCTCGAACCTGCCGATGAAAAACCAGCGGGAGTTCCTGGGCCGTCGTTACGCAGACGACATCGTGAAGAACCTCCTGACCTGGGGCTACATCCAGACAGACGGCTACTACATCCAGACCAACGAGAAGAAAGGTATCAAAGGCAAAGCCCTGGGTTACCGCATTGCCCCAGCCTATCAATCCAAGGGTGTCTTCCGGATGGTGCTGAACGAGAAGTTTGAAGCCAAGCTTCGCAAACACCAACTGGATTACACGAAGCAACACCTGAAGAACCGGTACTGGGCCAACCTGAAGAAGCTCACGATTGAGGAAGCCGCTGCCCAGGCGTACATCGATGCCAAGTTGGAATGTTCGCTGGAGCTGTTGGAATCCTGGAAACCCACCCTGACGGAGGTAACCACGGTTGACGCCGTAGCTAGCACCTACCCAGCCCTGAAAACCACGTGGAAATCCGCCCAGGCGCCGGTTTACTCTCTTACGATGGTACAGCAGCTCCAGAAGGCTGTACAGCGCAAGGTTAACGAGGGTATGAACGCCTACGACCTCCTACTGTCCAACCTTCACGACCAACACAGCAGCGACCAGAAAGCCATCCGGAAGATTGCCACCCAGAAGTACTTCTTCCATCAGCCCGATAAGTTGTCCAGGGTGTACACGAACCTGAGCAACCTCAGCACCGACCTCCGCAACTTCCTGCGTCATCAGGACGACCACGGCGCCGCGCTGGTGAACCTGGACATCCGCAATTCCCAACCCTACCTGCTGAGCCTGTTGCTGATTGACCACTACCGAGGTCAGGTACTACCCGAGGATGTTCAGCAGTACATTCACCTGACGGCCACCGGCAAATTCTACGACTTCGTGATGGATTCCCTGGAGGTAACCGAGAACCGGAAAGCGTTCAAGGTTCAGTTCTTCGCTTCGGTCTTCTTCTGTACCAATCATTACAGCGCCCGCACCGAGGAAGGCAAATGGTTCCGGAAACAATTCCCCAACGTGGCCGCACTAGTGGAACGCAACAAGCAGGGTAACCACGCGAACCTTGCAATCCTGATGCAGCGTCGGGAAGCCGGAATCATTCTTCAAACCATTGGTAAGGAACTCCAGCGCCGTGACATCTGGTACCAGACGATTCACGACAGCATCGTGGTACTGGCGAAAGATGCCCAGCAGGCGAAAGAATTGATTCTGGAAGCGTTCTTCAACGAAGTCGGGGTTGCTCCTACCGTGGAAGAAGATGTCTTCACCACGGGGCCGAAATCGGTTCAAATGGAAACCACGGACATCTACTCGCTAGCGATGGAATTGATGAACTCCTGGGAACCGGAATCGGATTTGTTGGCTGCGTAATCGAAACCCGCTATACTTGCTTCGAACCCAAATCGGATAACAATGGCGAAGCGAACCAACGAACAACAGGAAATCAACCTGGAAGACTACTTCAAGTACATCAAATCGCTGGCTAACCAGAAGAAGGAAGACACCCAGAAGATTGATGTCAAAGGCGCCCTGAAGCTCTTCAAGCAAAGCCAAGCAGCCTTACAGGAATCCCAGAAGTTCCTTCAGCAGGCCATTGAACTCCTGGAGGCGGGTAACAACTCCAGCGGTACCGATTCCGAATCGGAAGAAGGTAAATCGGCCAAGTACATCGAAAACCTACGCAAGTTCCCGAAGCACCCCGAAGCTGTGCTGAATGTGTCCTGGTTTGGTAGGTCGAAACTTACAGGTTTGCCGAACAGACCGAACGGAACGTTAGCCACGGAGGAAAACAAAAAATTGTTTGCCCAGCATTACCCGAATCATCCCCAACTGGACAACGCTGACGGCCCCGTGACCGGTGGTGGTAACAAAGCCGCTAGAGCAGACGGCCCGGTGACCGGTGGTGGTACCAAGGCTAAGAACAAGTAAGTGTACGGAGAACATTTCCGCTAGTGAAACCCCGTCTGGATTCGTCTGGACGGGGTTTCTTATTTACCCACGTGTTATACTACCTCCTATTCATTCTCCTGCTGAATACCTACGCCCTGCTGTCCGGATTCAAAGACAGTATCCTGTGGAGCCGCAAAGGCGCCGAAGCGTTCCGCTGGAATGAACACGTCGTATTCGTCCTGGAACGAATAACCCTGGTAGCCGTGGCTATCCTCTGTACCCAGTTGAGCGCATTACAGGCCCTCTGTGCTGTCCTGAGCTACGCGCTGATGTTCTCCCTACCGCACAACACAGCCTATTACTGGGGCCGCTCCAGAATCGATTCCCAGCCGTTCGACATCCGGTATTCCAGTACAACCAGTACGGCAAAGCTGGAATTCAACTTCAAAACTCGGTTGGTGCTGTTCCTAGTAGGCGCCCTGGCTTCCGTATTCAGTTACGTATGTACCAGCTAGAGTTTCGAGGCCAATGGTTATCCCTGAACGCCGTCTATACCAAACACCACCACCAACGCAACATCGTCAAGAAAGAATACCAGCAACGCTTCCGAACGATGCTGCTGGGCGCCCGAATACCCGAACTTCCTGCGTTCCGCCTGCGCATCGAATACAACAGCCGAATGGACTGCGATAACCTGACAGCAGGCACGAAGGTACTAGTGGACACGATGCGCGAATTGGGTATCATCCGAGAGGATAACAAACACATCTACAAAGGTATATCCATCGAACCCAACCTGGAGTTGGCTCATAATACCTACCAGATAACCATCATTCCGGAAGAAGCTGCAAATCCGGTAGCTAAAACGAAAAAAAGTTCTGGAAAACCGGGTAAAACCAGGTCTTCGGTACCACCCTCGGACTATTTAGAGGAAAGCAATACCAATGAAGACCAAACGAAACCCATTCCGAAGCCTAGTGGCCGTACACGTCGAAACCGATGAACACGGGGTTATCCTGACTCCCGTGGAAGCCGCCGAACGACAGGAACGCCGCGAACACCGAAACGCCCTCCGGAAAGAACTGGGCCTGGACGGACTCCTGGAACAAATCCAGAAGAACACCGAGGCGATAAAATCACTCACGGATTCCATCCAGCGGGAATACCAGCGTATTTACTAGTATGAAACAGAAGATATACGCAGCCATCATCGGCCTGATGTTGATGGTATTCGGCGCCCTGGTAACATTCATAACAAACTCCGAAGAAGGTTGTGATGTCAAGCAATAACCCAGTAACCCCGAAAGACCTGCTGACAGCCGTGGTAACCCAAATCAGCCGCCTACCCGAGAACGAATACTGGGAATTCATCCGGAAATGTCGGAAAGACTACGAAAGCAAGATGGAAGCCTACCGGAAAGAACATCCGGAGTTCCATAAAGAAGAAAACAATAACAACTAGATGAACACATACAGAGCAATCAACCGGATGTGTATGGAAACCCTGAACATCATCGAAGACCATTACAAGTACGCCCAGCAGAACCACGATGTACCGGCAATGCTGGAAGCTATCCAGCAGTACGTTCAGGTAACCGCCGTATTCGAGAATAACCAGAACTGAGAGTAACCCTAATGGAAATAGAAATCATCTTCGAACCCGGCATCACCGACATTCACCCGGAAGAAATCCTAGCGGACGTAATCGGTCACTTCCTCCGCTACCCGGAACAAACCAAAGAACTTTCTGAGCAACTACAGCGGAACGGATTCCTGGAAATCAGCCGAGGCGACGCACACGTGTACATCACCGATACGGATAACAATAACACCACCACTAGTAACCTAGAAAACAACAACTAACCTTATATGACCGAAGTAGAACTGCTGAGCAAAATCTATCAGCACACCCAGGAAGGATTGACTCCCGACTGGTTCATTGACGAACACCTTCACGAAGACCAGAAGGCCGAATTCCGAGTACGTAAAGCCCAAGCCGTCCAGAGTATCGTCAACCTGCTGGATACTTACCGAGCTGAAAACCCTCACCTGGGTATCACCTCGAACAACGAAACTCCAACCAACCCAACTACCGGTACTGATACCGAATCAGACCCAGCGTAACCCCTACCCACCCAGAACTTCATCGTTTGGGTGGGTTTTTCATTGGTAACAACTCCTACGGGGCCGCTGAAAACCTCCTGGGGTACCGATTTTACCCTGGCTGAAACTACCCGTGGGTGTAACGACATCTGAAGCCTACGCAGACACACAATCCAACCCCAGCGGCCCCTATACCCGAGGTTACCCCCTGAGCCTGGAAATCCCGCCTGGAGACGCTGGATTCAATACTACCTGTACTCAGAATCGGCCCTAAAGCTACCCAGAACCCGGTTTTGATGCCCGTAGGTTTTCCCGTTCTCAGAATCAATTCCCTACCCTGCCCTAGTGACTACCTCTGCCTGTAGCCCTGACTTCACTCCGGTCATACCCTCGGTTTTCCCAGTGTTTTCTTATTCGAATGACCCAAACACTGTTCCGAATACTGCGAATCGATGCTGGATGTGATGAACATTCGCCTAGACGCATATCGTCGGATACATATTGAATCCGGTCAGGATTTGGCATCGAAAAATGTTCGGATTCATTTGTTACATTGGTAGTACGCCCGTTGTAATGTTGTAACAAACCGATTAACTTCGCATACCTCAGCAGGACAAATCCAATTTCCGATGAAGTTCGTCGCCTACCTCCGAGTATCTACCCAGCGTCAAGGTCAATCCGGTCTGGGCCTGGAAGCACAACGTTCGATGGTTACCAGCTTTGTCGGCACCCAGGGTGTTATCACTAGTGAGTTCATTGAGGTCGAATCCGGTAAGAAGTCTGACCGTCCGAAGTTGGCCGCTGCTATTACCGAGGCGAAGCGTACGGGCGCGAAGCTGGTCATAGCCAAGCTGGACAGACTTGCGCGTAACGTCGCCTTCATTGCTACCCTGATGGAAACGGGCGCCGATTTCGTCTGCGTAGATAACCCGACAGCCACCCCGTTCACGCTGCACATCTTCGCGGCCCTGGCTGAGCAGGAAGCCCGAATGATTTCCGAACGTACGAAGTCAGCCCTGAAGGCGAAGAAGGTCCGAGGTGAGTCCCTTGGCAACCCCAGCAACTTCAGCGATGACGGGCGCCTGAAAGGTCGTCAGACGCAACAGGAGAAGGCACGTACGGCAAAGGAGAATGTTCAAGCTGCCCAACTGGTCAACCTACTGTTGGCCCAGGGTAAGACCTTACGTGATGTCGCTGCCCAGTTGAATTCCACCGGGTACCGAACCCGACGAGGCAAGGAGTTCACGGCCGTACAGGTGATGCGACTCTCAAACCAACAGGTAGCGTAACCTGAGCTTCTTTCTTGCTATTTTGTTGCTGGATTTAACCTGCTAGCAATGCCTACTGAAACCCGCTTACCTAAGTTCATCCAGGAAACGCCCCAGACGAAATACGAAGTACAGGATTTGACATCCTATCCTTGGGGTTACGACGCCAACGAAGAAATCCTGTACGTAGGCGCTGTTACCGGCGACCTATACGACGCTGACAAGGTTGACCACTACAATGTCGATTTCCCATACAGCCACTTCGGGTTCGAAGACCACGAAGTTGACGGTACTGTGGAAGTCATTGCCGAAAAGGTAAAGTTCGTAACCGACTCTACCGAAGTAGCTGAAGACGATGAGAATTACGACGAAGACCAAGGCTTCATCCGTCAGGGTAAATACATCATTCTGCTGAACCCTGGTAGTAAGCAATTCCATCATTGGCGCTAACCTTCACGCCACACCTACTCAGGCCCCGGTGTTACCCCAACATCGGGGTTTTTCTTTTTCAGCTTACCCTAAAAACAGCAAAGGCCAGCTTGGGGCTGACCTATGTGCTAGTGGCTGCGGTTGGTTACTGCTGGACGTACTTGCGCTTGAACTTCTCGCGTATCACTTCCATATCCGGCTTGTCGTACTGTTCCACCTCGGTACCTCGGAAGAAGCTCAGCAGGTAACATTCCTTCTCAATATAGGCGCCGCCGTTGGCCGTATCCTTCGGACAGGGCATCAGCACTAGTTCCGGGTTCGGGTAGCGGAGCAGGTTTTGAATGGTAACCTGTCCGTTCTTCCAGAAGCAAAGGTACACCGGAGTCTTCCCGGTTTCCCGATGCAGCTTCATCAGGGCGTTGTACTTCTTCACCTCAATCAGCGAACCTTCGGTGTAGTTGAAGTCTCTGTCGTGGCGTACTTTGATTTCACCGATGAACATATGTCCCCAACGTCGGTATTCGAAATCGTGTTGTTGGAACCCGATGACAGGTGTGTATTCCAGGTCGGAAACCTCGGTTAGGTTATGCTGGGCGCTGTGGAGGAAGTAGCGTTCCACGAAGCTGTAGTAGGCGAATTTTGCGTTTTTCTCGTCTAACGATTTGAACGGTTTGGTTTGGGGTTGCACTAGTGCGTGTCATTTTCAAAAGAGGTTATTGGCCCTGGGGCCTGTGAAAGAATTGTTCCTTTCCGTGCGCGTAATTCATTCGGGTTACCGCATCCCGTATTCTCTATATCCAGTTCCAATTCTGGATTCTGCGATTCTCCGCAGAACATTCAAGGCTCGTTCATTGTCGTCGTGGTTATCGTCACTGACTAGCGGAGTTCAACCGTTTGCCAGCTTCGGATGTAGTCAATTATTGTCTGGCGTTGCGCCTCGGTGAATCCGTATTCAATCCGGCTTTGCATCTTCTTCGTGAAGGTGGCGTTGCTGATGCCCAGGAGTTCCGCTAGGTGGTTTTGCTTCAGTCCGTGGGTGCTGATGAAGTCTTCGATTTTCATTGGTTCAGTATTATTTTCAGTAAGGCCGGATTCCCAGGCTTCTGACCAAACATACACTCCCTAGTTGGATTAGATAAGTTTATTTCCAAACTATTTTTTCGTGGTGTTCGGCGCCTGCCCTCGGGCTTCACTAGTAAATAGTGCCGGACATCGGTGAACGACGTGTTTTCCCTCACTTTTGAGAAAATAATTTTTCACCTGGGTACTGCACACCACCGAGTTCGACCATCAGCGAACATCAGATTGACGTTGTACTACACAGTATATCAATACGTTATCCACTGTCTTTGTCCAGGTGTACCATCGTAAGGGAATAGAAGAAGGAGAACATTCCCTTCCCTCCTACCTCCAGTCTATCCCAGGAATCAATACCAGTATGTAAGCTCTAGGTGTACCATCGCAAGGGAGTATATATATACTCTTCTATGCCTCTAGTATATCCCTTTCCTGCTACTTGTAGAATAATACTTAACTGCTGTCGGTATATGGGAGAATAGTAGCAGAAACTTATCGACAGAATCGGTTCTGGCATTAAACGGACGTATTTATATACACAACACGTATATGAATACTGAGAACAATACTAGTACCACCACCTACCTATCCCAGCAACAGGTCTATGACGTAATCACATCAAACCGAAAGGAAATCCAGAAGAAGGTCAAAGACGGAATCCAATACAAACTTCGTCATAACATCGGGCGCGAAGACCTTCAGGATTTGGTCAGCGAGGCAATTACCAACACCGTACTTCGCCACCACGACGGATTGATTCAATTCGAATCCGAAGCCAAGGTTATCGGGTACATCCTCTTCGCCTGCTGGTGTAACTACCGAACCCAGGGAATGAAGAACGTCAGTGCCGAATACAAGCGGAACCGGGACTGGAAGAAAGTTCAGCACGAAGAAGACTGGTTACGGGAAGGCGCCCAAATGCTGACGTTTGACACCTACTTCGAAATCCGTACCTCGGTGGTGAGCCTGGATAACCTGGAAGACGCCGATACCCACCCAGCATTCGCAGCCCAGGAACCTCGGGATGAAACCGACCAGGATTTGACCGACGCTTACTATTCGGAATTATACCAGAAACTTTTCAACTACCTGGACGACTGCGTTCAGGATAACATCTTCAAACTGGAGGAAGTAAACCTGTACAAAACCTACGTACTGGATAACCTCACAATGAAGCAACTGGTAGCCCAGTCGGAGTTCAAACAAACCTTCGTCTATACGGCCATTAAGCGCATCAAAACCCACCTGAAAACGGTGGATTGGAACCTTCGACCCCGAGAATAATACCGGAATTACTACTAGCAACGACCAGCCCTGAACCCGCTGGTCGTTTGCGTTTCACCCTGGGTAACGCCGCCTCTTATTTACTAGTGATAGATACCCTTATGGATACAAACAACCCGAACCTTCCGGCTCCAATGAAAGGAGCCAAAGGACTCCAGGTCATCAATTCGATGTCCAAAACCGAGTTGAAGGAAAAGCGCCGCGAATACATCGAGTTCACCCGGACAATGATTGGTCGTGGCTTCACCTATACGCAGATGGTTGACGCCATCCGTCAGAAGTATGGGGTGGCCGTACGTCAGGCGAAGAACTACGTGAAGGAAACCAAAGACCAGATTCGAAAGGAACTCGGTGAAGAACAGGAGAAAGACCGTGCGGACGTCGTGACGAAGCTCTGGCAGCTCTACCGTGACCTATACGCCAGCAATCAATTGAAAGAAGCTGCGAAGGTTCTTGACCAGTACATCAAACTCAAGGGTATGGAGGCGCCGAAGACGATGGCAATTATGCAGAAAACCGAGGTTACCCACGATTACAGCCACCTCAGTCCGGAAGAAATCCTGGAATTGACGACGAAGCTATCCAACCCCAATAAATAATACTGATTACTAGTGCTTAATACGTGTCTGACATAACTGAAAACCTATCGAACGAACCCCAGGTAGTCGAACAACACAAACCCAAAAACAAAGGTGGGCGCCCCCGGAAGGTGAAACCCCAGGTAAACCCGCTAGCGGAAGACCCTGACCTGTTGTTGAACCTTCAGCGGGTACTATACCGGAAGTCGTATTGGGAGTTCTTCAAGGCTGCGTTTTCCTACGCCGAAGGCCAGAACTTCCAGGAAGGCGCGTGGTACCAGAGGTTTCTATGTGATGAACTCCAGGAAGTCGGTTTAAAACTAGCTCAGGGTTTACCCCGTGACCGACACCTGATTGTCAACATCCCGCCTCGTTCGGCCAAAAGCTACATCTTCTCGGTCTTCTTCCCGGTCTGGTTGTGGCTGCACAACCCCAGCCTTCGCATCCTGACGGTTACCCACACCGAAGGGTTGGCCGCTGATTTGGTGTCGTACTCCGCGAACATCATCAAATCCGGGTGGTTCCAGCGCCTTTACGGTCAGGAATTCAAACTGACCACCCACAATTACGCCGAAATCGGCAACGACAAAGGTGGGTTCCGGAAGGCGTTCGGGGTGAACTCGGATTCCATCACGGGTAACAATGCTGACCTGGTGTTGTGCGACGACCTGATGTCGAGCAAAATGGCGGACAGCAACGCCAAACGGGAAGAAGCCATCCAGCAATTCCAGAAGGCCATCTACACGCGCCTGGACAACAAACAGGTGGGTGTCATCATCAATATCCAGCAGCGCCTTCACGTCCAGGATATGACGGGTTTCCTACTGGAGAAGCAACCCCAACGGTGGCGCCTGATTAAGCTTCCTAGTGAAGCCAAGTCGGAACACGACGTCAGCCCCCGTGACTGGTTCCAGTATTACGACCTAGACGACAGCCGAGACGACGGAACTCGCCTGATTTGGGATTCCCCAGGCCGCTTCAGCCGTGACGACCTGGACGAACAGAAGGAAATGATGGGTAGTCGGGTGTACGCCCAGCAGCACCTTCAGACACCCAGGGATACCGAGGGTGGAATGTTCAAAGCGGACTGGATGCGTCCGAACATCATCACCCAAGGCGAATTCGAAGCCAAGGTCAACGGACGCGGCCTGGAGTGGCAATTGTTTGTTGACGGCGCCGAAACCGCGAATCCAAAGAATGACGCCACCTGCTATTTGCTGTGCGCCCGCCTGGACAATCAGTTGTTCGTGAAGGATGTTCGCTGGGTTCGGAAGGAACCCGCTGACCTGGTTCGTGACCTGGTTACCTACCTGCGCAGCTACGACCTGACCACGACGCCGATTCGCCGCTGTTTCATCGAGAAGAAATCCGTGGGTTCGTCCCTGCTGTCGCTAGTGAAGGCCCAGGACGTGAATACTCCGGTACTGCCGTTAGACCCAGCAGGCGTCAGCAAAGCAGGCCGCGCCCTGAAGGCCGTTCCGTTCGTGGAAGGTGGCCGTCTTTGGCTGCTGAAAGGCGCCTGGAACGATGAATTTATTGACGAGGTAACCGCCTTCACCGATGGTACCGGCAAAGGCCACGACGACGCGCTGGACGCCCTGGTGTACGCCATCCTGAACGCCCGTCAGTCCAGCTTCTACTACGCCGTGGTGTAGCCCCAATTCTTATTTACCGATACAATGCAGAAGATACCCGTCACCCTCAATACCGATACCCGCTACCTGCCGACCTGCTGGGAAGAAGTCACGTTCGACCAATTCCTGAACATTGCCCGTCTGGACGCTGAAGAAGGTCTGTCGGGTACCGATAAGGCAACCCGGATTGTTTCCATCCTGACCGGTTACCCCGTGGAACTGCTGGAGGAAGCTGGGTTCGGGGTGGTGATTCCGTTGTTCAGCCACCTGGAGTTCCTGAAAACGGCGCCGGAATTGATTCCAACCGACTCGGTAACCATCCTGGGTACCGAATACTACGCCCGTCCGATTGAAACGATGGGTGAATTGGCCGCTTTCGACAAGATAACCACGGCCTTTCCGGACGATGTAAACGCCCAGATGCCCTATCTGATGGCGCTGTTGCTGCGGAAGAAGCGGAAAACGGCTGAAAAACAGGATAACATCGGCTGGTTTGGGCGCCTGCTGGGACGCAAAACCGAGGTTACCCAAGCCGAAGACGTGTACGAGCAGGCCGAAAACAGTATGGATTGGATTGAATCCAGGGCCAAACTCTTCCGTCAGCACCTCAATCCCTGCCAAGTGAAGGCCCTGGAAGGTTTTTTTTTGGACAAATCGGAAGCATTCAAACTAGTTACCCAGCATTATTCCAAGCTAACCCGCATTCAACCGCTGCTGAACGGACTTTCGGACAGCATATCGGCGCAACGTACGGCTGGATGGCGTCCCTCTACGATTTGGAACCGGATGTTCTCAAACATCCTGCGTTGTTATCTGCGCCTATTGCAGATGTCCTTACGGTACTCCAGTACCGGAAAGAAGTAAACGACTTCCGCCGTGAGCAATACGAAAAGACTAAATAATTAATGACTGAACATTACGCCCAGCGGAAGGCAACGCTGAAGAAACTATACGATACCCTGGGTGACGTTTGCCGTCGTCACCTCAGTATTGCCAGCTACGATACGGGTGAACTCCAGACCTTCGGTGACTCGGGTTCCAGCTACGAATTCCCGTTGGCATACCTGGAAACCATCACCGACATCCAGCAGGGCGAACGGAAACGTTCGAAGACCTATTCCGTGGCCTTGAACATCCTGGACAGAGAACCCCAGGAAGGCGCCCGTTCTGAGTCGGTGAACATTGCTGACCGGCTGGAACAAACCTTCTTCGAAATCCTGAACTACCTCGAACGGGTGGAAGTCTTCGGTGAAGCCAACATCGGCCCCGCCTCGGTACTAGTGTTCAACGATACCCAGGATTCCCGTCTGAAGCGCCTACGCGGTGAATTCACAATAGAAGTGGAAGCCCAGGATACGCCCCTAGAAGACCTGAAGAAGATTTTCGGTAGCTAATGAAAAAGAAGTCTATACCCCAGATTATCCGGTCTATCCAACGGGGTTCGGGTTCCGGCAACGTCTTCACCAGCAAACAGGTCAAACCCTACCTGGACAGAGAACTTCAGGAGGTAGCGGACGCCATCAAGGAATTTATGTTCGCGGAACTGGAGCTGAGCGGACGCCACAACATCCGTCGTGACCAGTCGGGTTTGTGGCACAACACGAAGGTTACAATGACGACGGACGGTGGCCTGATTCAATTGCCCGAGTACGGCGAAGCCCTGGACGCCGGACGTCAGCCCGGAACGAAGATGGTACCGCTGGATATGCTGATTGCCTGGGTAAAGCGGTACCGCATCCTGGGGCGCGTGAAGCGAACGGGCGTGTTCCGCAAAGCCAGCGCCGAATCGGTGAACTCCGCTGCCGTGGCTATCCAACGCAGCATTTACCGCAACGGCATCAAGGCCCGGCCCTTCATCGAAGCCACCCTGGACTTCCAACAGCTACTCATTGCCGAGGTGGTTGACCAAATAATGATTCCAGAAATCGTCAGCGTTCTGGAAGTAACCTTCTCTGATAAAAATTAACCCCGATGGCAGTAGCTACCCCTATCACCTATTCCGTAACCGAATCACCGTCCTTTATACAATCCGTGGGTAACCCGATGACGGTTCGTGTTACCAAAGACCCGTATTCCATCGGCCAACTGTTCTTCGTGGAAATCTGGACACTTCCAACGAAGAACATCCAGCTTTCCGGAACTCCCAAAACCGGTGCTACCCTACTCCGCACCCTGACCAAGAACGGCCCCGGTGATGGAACGTGTTCGTTCGATTTGAGTAGCGCCCTCCAGACGCAGTTCCGTCACGATACCCAGCGGGTACCGAACCCGTTACTAGTGTACCAAAAGGACGAAACGGCCTACGTGGCGTACTACTTCCGGACGGGTTACATCACCTACAACACCCAGAATCAGCAGGTCAAAAACTACCGTCACGAATCACCCGTGAAGGTGGCCGTACGTGCGGCCCTGCCGTTGGATGAATCCGGTGATATGCTGGGCTACGTGTACCAGTTCGACGGCGAACCCGTGAACTTCCTCACCAATATGCCCGATGGTATCCAACGGCGCCGCAACGAAGACACCCTGTTGGCCTTCTTCCTGGCTACGAACCCGGATAGCAGCAACGTCCAGATTCACGTCAAAGCAGACCTTCAGTTCAAGTCCGCAGCCCCGGAACAGGGCTACACTCTCCATACCGAGGAAATCACGTCTGGAGGTCTGTATTTGATTAACGTAAAGCCCGAACGGCTGGTAGCCCACATCAATTACAGCCACATCACTAGTTATTCGGTTTACCTCGACTACGAAGACGAAGAACAGGGAACCATCCGTCTGAGCAACCAGCAGGAATTCCAGGTAGCGGAGGAAATCCCCCTCCCGATTCCGGTGCTGTTTATGAACCGGAAGGGTGGCTGGGACTCCATCCAATTCCGCCGTGACACCGATACCGAGGTGAAGACGAAGGTGAACACCTTCAGCAGCGTCAGCAACACCCGCGCCTACCAAATCAACAGCCAGAAGTCGGTGACCTACTACAGCCAGTGGTTGACCCAGGCCGAACTTCGGTGGCTGGACGATTTGAAGCACTCCCCAGCCATCTACATCGGTGGCAAATACCAGCGGCCCCAGGACGACACCTTCAAAATCGATTCCAGCCTGGGCCTGAGCGTCATCAACCTTACGGTGTCGCCTGCCGTGGAAGAAAATAGTATCAACCTGTAATGAACCGTATCGAACTATACATCAACGGCCAATTAGCTGACCTGAACGAGGACGTAGCTATCCAACTGGATAAAGTCGTGAGCGAATACCGTGACCCGTTGAAAAAGACGGGCACGTTCAGCCTGCCGTTAGTGCTGCCGTACAACCAGAAGAACATCGGCATCTTCCAGGGCGAAAACGACAAACAAATCCTGGGCAAATTTCGCCGCAGCTACGCGGCCCAGTTGATTGTCGATGACCAATTGGTTGTCGATGGTACCTTCCTTCACCTGAAGAACTCCGGCAAGGGTTTCGAAGGTGCTGTTGGGGAAGCCCGCATCACGAACCCGAAGCTCGGTGACATCCTCCAGGATAAGAAACTGACCGACATCAAGTCATTCACGCGCCTGGATTTCTCCGGCAATCAGTCGGTGATGGACTCCTGGACGAACACCGTGGCCTTCCCGGACTCCGAGGTTTGTTACCCAACGGTGTTAAACAGCTTCTATCAGCTCAAACACGGTCAGCTAGGCATCAGCTACGAAGACCTAGGCATTAGCCACTATGTAGGCGCCGTACTGAAGAACATCTTCGCGGATGCCGGATATACCCTGGCTGGTGACATCCTCCAGAACGGTACCTTCCGGAAGCTGGTGATGTTGTATTCCAGCAGCCAGCCCCAGGCGTGGAACTACGGCAAGTTAGCCCCGTTGGGCGCCGATACCCCTCCGCTGTGGTTGGGTGGCGGCTACCAGAGTTCGATTCTGAAGCGGATTGACCGTCAGAACGACTACGTGTACGTGATGGTGTACCCCTGGACGCCGTTCGAAGGCGACCTGTGTAATTCCCTCGGTGGGGATGGCGTCTATACCGCGAAGTTCACCGGTATGTACTCCTTCCGCCTACGGGCTGAACACGTTATTTCCCGCACCAACGGAACGGTGTTGACCAGCCCAGCCTTCACGGCCTTCCGCTGCATCACCGACGCGGAAACCATCCCCGAGGATATGTTACCTGCGTCGTCATCGTTCGCAACGCCCCAACTGGAGTTCCTGGATATGGATACCCTGGGAGTCGGTGACGGAACCTTCTCGTTCACGGCCCGCCTGGAGGAAGGGAAACAGTACCAGATTCAGCGGTACTTCTCGGTAGATAAAGCCACCCACGACGCCGCGCCGGTCTTCACCTACAACCCGGCCACCGGAGGTTTCCGGATTTCTACCGTAGATGGGCCGCTACTAGTAAACCCGGCGCTGTTCCTGCCGGATATGAACCAGGCTGAATTCGTCCAGGCTGTCTTCAAAATCTTCAACCTCTTCTACCAACTGAACGAGGAAGAAAAGACGGTAACCCTGCTGACTCGGGACGACTTCATTCAGGAATCGCTTCAGGAAATCGTTGATATGACGCCCTACCTGGACGTGAACCAGACGGACGACCTTCCGCTGACGGAAGCGGAAATCGGGCAAACCTACCTGAGTTACCTTCCGGATGACAACGACCACATCCTGAAGAACACCGACTACCTGGAGAAGGTGAACGGACTCCAACCGGAGGAAACCACCCAGCTTCCGTTCGCGCCGCTGCCGTTCGTGCGGGTTACGTACAGCGGGCAAACCAGTGGAGGTACCACGTTCACGGGTGAAGATTTGCTTCCGGCCATCCTTCCGGCTCAGGATTCCGAAGACCTGTCGGTGTTGAACGACATCGATAACTTCACCCAACCCGGAAGCTGGGTTCCGCGCCTGCTGTTGTACCACGGCAATACCTGGCTACGCCCGGAACTGGGCCTAGGTACGGGTTTCGGTCGCTTCACGCCCGCTAGCGGCAACGTGATGGGTGGTTATACCCCAGGAACTTACGAATTCACGGGCCTGCCTCCGAAGGTTAGCTTCTTCGATGTCAACAACCAGCCCAGTTACCGCCTGACCGAGAATACCACCCTCCGCAGCTACGACCTGGAGGAAGCCACGGGCGCCACCATCTACAGCAGCGGAGGCGACGGGGTAATCCTTCGGGATGTTGCCCGCCTTCCGGAACTCGACACCGTATCGTTGGCCCCCAATGTGGAAAGTTCGGAGAACCCGAAGGGTATCTTCTACCTGCTGTACTCGAATGACCTGCTGATAGGCAACCTATCGAACTACGTGCAGGGTGTCAGCCGAATGAATCCGGATTTGTTCACCCACCTGACCGGACGACAATTGCTGCGCCTCGAATCGGATTTGTACCTGTTGGAATCCATCCGGAATTACGACCTGAGAAAGGAATACGCCACGGTGAAACTGTACAAGTTCGTTAGTCACGATACCCAAACCGGGTTGCCATCGATACCGGTCACTAGTGGAGGTACGACAACGCCCCCACCGACCTCGGGTGGAACGGGTAACCCACCGACCTCGGGTGGCACCGGCAACCCACCGACCTCGGGTGGTACGGGTGATAACGGTGGTGGAACTCCCCAAACCTGGACGTCAACCCAGACAGCGTACGCCTACTGCCCGGATGGCTACATCGGCGCCGGTACCGAAGCTACGGCCACGTACACGTCCAGCGTTAGCCAACAGGACGCCGATGACGTTGCCTATCAAATGGCGTTGGACGATGCGACGTCCCAGCTATCCTGTATCCGTGACCCGGACGCGCCGTAATCCGGCCCTCGGAATCGATTCTTATTTACTGGTACCTGGCTAACCCTGGGTACCAGTAATTATTTATGGCTAATAGCAGAGTATTCAATTTAACTATCAACGGTGTCCAGACTGCGATAACGAACATTTCCCAGTTGGAATCGACGGTTCAGCAGCTTGAACAGCAGTTGAATCAGGCCCAATTCGGTTCCCAGCAGTTCACCCAACTGTCCCAGAACCTTCAGCAGGCCCGTCGTGCGTTGGCCCAGGTACAACAGCAGACGCAAGCGACCTCGGCTGGTGCAAATCAGGCCGGTCAGAATGCGCAACAGATGGGTTCCCAGTTCCAGGATGCCTTCAACATTGCGTCCCTGGCTGCGGGTAACACCGGTCAGGCATTGCAAAGCCTCCAGGGTGGATTCCAATCGGTTCAGGGTGGCATCGGCACCGTCGTCAAAGGCTTCAGTACCCTGAAAGGTGCTATAGCCAGTACGGGTATCGGGTTGCTGTTGCTAGCGTTCGGCGCCCTGGTCACCTACTTCACCCGCAGTCAGGAAGCGATGAACTTCCTAGACCGCAAAACGAAGGCGCTCCAGGCTGTATTCAACCTCCTGAGCCAGCAGGTAGCCAAGGTCGGGAAGTTCCTTTTCGAAGCCTTCCAGAATCCGAAGAAGACGCTGACCGAGTTGGTTGACGCCATCCAAACCAACCTGATGAACCGGCTGAAGTCGTTCGCCGTGGTACTGGAGGGTATCCGTGATATGGATTTCGAAAAGGTTACCAACGGGGTTATCCAGTTCGGTACCGGCATCGAAAACGCTTCTCAGAAGGCGCGTAACCTTTCAGCCAACCTCCAGCAGTTCGGCAAAGATGCCGCCGCCGCTGCCAAGGAAGCGGAACGTCTGGCCCTGAGCAACCAGCAGATTTCCGCCCAGGAACGCGCCCTGAACGTGGAACGCGCCAACAGCCGCGCCCGCATCGAAGCCCTGAAGAAGGCCAGTGAGGACGTTACGAAGTCGTTTACGGCCCGCATCGAAGCCAGCAAGCAAGCAGCCGCCATCGAAGACGCGCTGATTCAGAAACAACTTCGGTTGACCGACCAGAAGATTCAGAACCTCCAGGCCGAACACAAACTGAAGGGTGACATCACTAGCGCCGATAAGGATGCCCTGGCTGAACTCCAGGTTCAACGCGCCGAAGTGCTTCAGGAATCCCTAGGACTCCAGACCGAGCTTCAGAACACGTTGAACGGCCTGCGTCAGGAGCAAAAGGACAAAGACAAAACCGCTGCCGACGAACGGAAAGCCGCTGCCGATAAGGCCGTGGAAGAAAACAAAGCCCGCCTGGAGAAGGAAGCCGCAGACGCCTCGGCTGCTACGGCCCTGAAGTTCGCCAACCAGAAAGCCGCCCTGGAACGAGAATTGGCCCTGGCTGAAGAAGGTTCGACTGAACAACTGCGACTCCGGAAGCAATTGGCCGAACTGGAGACGGAAACCCAGCTAGCCAGCATCACCGAGAAGTACGAAAAGGCTGGGCCGAAGGAAAAGGACGCCCTGGTTCAGCAGGTTAAAGAAGTTCAGGCCGCTGGTAACGCTGCCCAGCAGAAGATTGAAGCCGACTTCCAACGGGAACGAACCCTGAAGGCTGCCCAGAACGAAGCCGATTTGGCCCAGGTGAAGGTTCTGGGACTCCGGGAAGGCACCAAAGAGTATTTCCAGGCTCTCCTAGAACAAGTCAACGCCGAAGAACGTCTCGCCTTGGCTCAGTTGAAGGATACCAAGGAAAACGAAGCCCAACGGACGAAAATCGTGGCCGAAGCCGCGAAGCAACGTCGGGAAATCGTGACGCAAATCGCCACGGCGCCTACGGCTGACCTCGGTGACTCCATTCTGAAGAAACTGTTTGGTGTCAGCGATGACGACCTGGATGAAGTCAAGGCGAAAGTGAACGAAGCTGCGGACGCCGCGATGAACACGACGCTGGAACTCCTGACGATGGCTGGTCAGGCCCGGATGGAAGCCCTACAGGCCCAGATGGAGGAAGCGGATTCCATCTTGGGCGCTGCGAAAGATGCTGCCGACGCCCTGGATGCCCAGTTGGAAGATTCCCAATCCAGAATCGATTCCCTGGAAGACCAGTTGTTGAACGCGAAAGGCGCCCAGCGTGAACGCATCATCAAACAACTGGAGGTAGAACGTCAGCGGAACGCCGCTATAGCTGCCGATAAGCAGAAAGAAGATGCCCGCGCAAAGCAAGCGGAGAAGGAAAAGATTGCCCTTCAGCAGCAACAGCAGAAGGAACAGGAGAAGATGAACCGTCTGGCCCTGGCCGCTGCTAGCATCGATAAGGCTGTCACGGCTGGTCTGGCTATCCAGGCTGCGGTGAAGGCCACGGTAGGCGCCAACAGCATCCCCTTCCCTGGTAACCTCGCCGCTATCGTGGTGGCCTTGGCTGCTACGGCCTCCGCTATTGCCTCTGCGAAACAGTTAGCCAACGGGTTCGATGAAGGTGGTTTCACCGGTTCGGGCTTCGGAACTCCGGACGACAGCGGGTTCCGGGTGGCTGGGGTGGTTCACGAAAACGAATGGGTGGCGCCGAAATGGATGGTAACCAGCCCGAAGTTCAGTTCTACGATTGCTCAATTGGAGGTTGCCCGTCAAAACGGCGGCACCGGTTACGCCCAGGGTGGTTACGCCCAGGTAGCGGTTCCGACGCCTCAGCAGGGCGTTGATATGACCGTCCTGGTAGCGATGCAACAGAACATCCAGACGCTACAGCAGCAGACCGCCGCAGCCCTCCAGAAACCTATCACGGTTCGTCCCTCGGACATCGTGACCTACGAAGCTGACCGCACCCGCATCAGCGACCATTATTTGAATTAACCCTATCCAATACCTTATGAAACTCCCTGTATTCCAACTTCAGGTTGACGAATTCGATGATAACACCGGAATGTTCCTGATTTCAATGGTTGACCGTCCTGCGATGCAAGTCCAGGCGGTTAAACTCTCGGAGTCGGAACCCCAGGAAGTAACCCTGAAGGCCACCGACCAGATGAAGCGGTACCTAACGTCAGCTGTAATCATTCCCGATAAGCTGATATACCGCAACGATGACCAGCAGGGCGAACATTACATCCAGTTCACTAGTGACGACATTGAGAAAATCCGGAACAAGTTCTTCCAGCAGACGGGCAACCTGCGCCTGAGCAACAAGAACCACGACCAGTCGGATACCGTCCAGGCCCAGTTGATTGAATCCTGGATAATCGAAGACCCAAAGGTTGACAAAGCTGCGGCCCTAGGCTTCCACCTGCCCAAAGGGACGATGATGGCTACGTACAAAATCTTGGACGAAACCTTCTGGGAATCCGAGGTGATGACCGGCAACGTGACCGGCTTCAGCCTGGAAGGCCGTTTCCGCGAATCCCAGGTGAAAATGTCCGAGGCAACCCCGAAGGAAATCGACTGGAGTTCCATCGAAGACGACATCAACGCCATCCTGAACGAGCTGCGCACCGATGGCAAACTGGATTAAGGTGCTGCTGATTGCCGTGGTGGCGCTGCTGGTTGTCACCTGCCACCGAGCCAAGGAACTCCAGTCAGAGGTTACGCGCAACGAGCGCCTGACCGCTGCCCTCCAGGATACCCTTCATACCTACCGTGATAAGCTGGGGCGTGAAGTCGTGGAAAAGAAGGCACTGGAAGCGACCCTTTGGGAAGTAGGCAACAATTACCGCCTGTTGTCCGGAAATCAGAAGGCCCTAGTCCAGGACGTCAAGGCGCTGCCCAGAAAGGAGCGTAAACGCCTGCTGACAGCCTCCAGCATTGAGCAGACAACGAAGGTCATCGAACACGTCAGCGTTCAACCTGGAGCCTCTGAGACGCATACCTGGGCCTACGCCTCGGATACCCTGAGTTACCGCATCCGAACCCAGGGTGACACCCTCCGAATCGATTCGCTGAACATTCCGAATCGATTGCTAGTGACGCATCACCGGGAATCCGATGGGAGTATCCGAATTACGGCCCGCAACACGAACCCAATGGTTCAGAACGCTGACGTAGATGCGCTGATACCTCCCGAGAAGAAACCCTGGAAAGGATGGAAATGGATAACCCTAGGTATCGGAATCGTTATCGGCGCCGCTGCCACTAGGTAACACCGGAATCAATTCTGAATCAAACCCCAGTCGTGAATTCGGCTGGGGTTTTTTCGTCTGCGAAAAAGTTCGGCACCGGTCTTATTTACTCTTGACTATTAATCTTATCGCTACCGAATGAAAGACAAAGGAACCGGAACGTTGGCTAAACTCTCGGCCATTGCAAAGGAAATCCTTCGGCTTTCGGAAAAGGAAGTAACCCTATCAGATTATCAAACCAAAGAAGGTTCGGTCATCAGCGTGAACGACGATACTCTGGAAGTCCAGGGTGAAATCGCTGACGGTCAATACGAACTGGAAGACGGTCGAATCCTGGTAATCACCGAAGGCAAGCTGGAAACCATCCAGGACGCCCCTGAGGCGCCCCAGGAAGAGGAACAAGCTGCTGAGGATACCCCTACCGAACCCGAAGTAACCCCTGAGGATGAATCGAAACTGGACGAACTCCAGACCCAAATCGATGAACTCAAAAAGCAGATTGAAACGCTGCTGAACGGTAACGCCGAATTGAGCAAGGCGAACACCGAATTGACTACCAAACTGGCCGAAATCGAATCGAAGCCAGCCGATAAGAAAGTGATTCTATCTGCCCAAACGGGCGCCGTGAAAACCCCGGCACAACTAGCCTGGGAACGCTATCAGAACCGCTAATAACGCTACTGAATCCCCTCTAAACTCTATATGAACTATACCCCTCAGACCTGGGAAAACAATACCCTCGGCCCTATCTTCAGCGAAATGCTGTACGCCAACGATACGGTTGCGAAATCGTTGGTTCGTGTACTTGAAAACATCAAGCACAAACAAACGGTAACGACCCTCGGCGGTGACCTGACCGACCAGCCGTACGCCGTAAATCCGGTATCCGCTGGTAACCTGAACTTCGCTGACGCGGTGATTGAACCCGAGGTTCGTCAAGTCGTTCACAAGTTCGATATGTTCGCGCTGCGCGGTACCCGTTTCGGTGCTGATATGAAGTCCGGCGCTGCCCAGATGGAATCGAGTGAGTTCCTGAAGGCCGTTCTGGAATTCGCCATCCCGAAAGTTGGCAAAGCCATCGAACGCCGCTTCTGGACGTCGCTGGTTGCCAAGCTGGAAGCCGCTGCTAGCGAAATCGGTGTAGCTGGTGTAGCCTTGACCGCCTCGAACATCGTGGCTGAATTCGAAAAGATTTACAGCGCAATGCCGGGTGAAACCCTGAGCGAAGCCAAAATCTACGCCCCAGAGAACGCGAAGCAGCTTATCAAGGTGGCAAACCTGAAGCAGACTTACCGCGACATCTTCAGCGTATCGGCTGACAAGGTGGAATACCTCGGTGTACCGGTGGAATTCGTTCCGCTCCCTGCTAACACGATTGTAGCTGGTCGTTCGACAGACCTTATCCTGGGTACCGACTTGGCTGCTGACTTCGCTAAGCTTGAAGTTGGCAAGGTGGATAACATCGGTGACGAAATGTTCCTGAAGGCTACTTACTCCCTGGGCGCCGCTGTATGCGTTCCGAACCAGAAGGTTCTCTACAAAGCCTAATTAATCCTAGTGATGAATGGAATGGGGTGGGTGGTTTCCGCCTACCCCATTTTTCATAACAAGCTGATTTATATCGATATAAACTATGCCCGCAACTCCTTTCCTTACCGCTGCATTCGGTAACCCTGCCACCCAGAAATATACCACGGGTGGTATTTCTGAACTATACCTGATTCCCCGTCATCACCTGGATTCCACTACCGACGTTCTGGACGCCCGTGGTAACGTCGTGGCCGTTTCGGGTATGAGCGTAGAAGCCACCACGAAGTTCGTCCAAATCGGTTTCGTGGAAGGTACCGCTAGCTACGAAGACGTGTTCACTACCGGCGCCAACAAGTTTATGACCCAAACCCTGAAGTTCTCCGTGAACGAAGGTGGTCAGACGGCTGGTGAAGTAGCCAACCAAATTATCCTGACTCCGAAACACGCGGCCCTGGTGAAGCGCAAGTCGGACGGCAAATACTACCTGTTGGGCCTGACCGATGGTCTGGCTGCTACGGAATCGACTCAGAATTCCGGTGCTGCAAAGGAAGACGCCGCTACCGCTTCGTTTACCCTGACGGGTTCGAACCACGGCCACGCCGTTGAAGTGATTATGGATAACACGGCGCTGTCTGCGCTGTTGACCCGAATCGCGTAACCGATTCAATCCTGAACGAAAGGTATCCATCCTCACGGGTGGGTACCTTTTTTCGTTACGGCGCCACCTAGGCGAACATTCTTATTTACCTCTGATGATTACGCTATTCACCGATAAGGATAACCTATTCCAGCTACCCAAAAACCAGGTAACGGTTCCGCTAGGATTGACCTGTGACGTGTACCTGACCGGGTTCAATGAACTCCAGGTTCAGTTACCGGCCACGGTATCGATTCTGACCAACTGCTACATCCTGAGTACGCCCGCGACTGCGGAACTCCCGCGCCTGGGCCTGAACGGGACGCTGGAGGTCGTCCAGGATAACCAAGTGGTGTACGCCACCCACATTCAGTTCCGTGAACCGGAATCGATTCTTATCGACAATCTCTAATGCCTTATACCAATTACCTCAAAACCGGTCTGGACAACGGACGGGGTTTCAACGTTCCCGGCGCCGCCCGATTGATGTTGGTGAACCGAGACGCTATCCAGTCCCTCTTCTACGACGGTGAACTAGTGGAACAAGTCGTCCTACGGGTGGGTGAAGGCTGGAATATGTTCCAACATTTGGAAGACCTCCGCTACACCGTGGTACCCGAAACCACCAAAAACGGCACCCTGTACGGGGTGGAAATCAGCTTCACCGTCACCATCCAGACGGACGCCAAAAACCGAATGTTCGACGCGATGCGCGAAACCGATTTGGCCGCTGTCGTCCAGGATAACAACCGCCGTTGGTGGTTAATCGGCCACGAACAACCGCTTCGCCTCACCCAGCAAGACCAGAAGGTTGACAAAGACGGGAATCAGTACTCGGTGAAGCTTCAGAACCGGCAACGCCAGAACGTGAAAGGCTTGAACACCGAGTTCGTAGCCCAGCTATTCAACCAGCCGTTCAACCCCGTCCTGGATTCCATCGATGGCGTCACCCTGGATATTCGGGTGGCTACCACCACCGGTGGTTCCACGGGTACCCCCGGTGGTGGTGACAATCTGCCGAACAACTTCCTGAACACGATTACGGCGCCGCCTACGGGCTACGTCATCCTGGATTCCATCGGTGTCGTCTTCGCCTCCGCTGGCACCATTATCAAACTCCCAGTAGCGGCCCAGAACGGTGAACAGCACACCGTCAAGGATTACACCGGCTTAGCGGAAACCGCCCCGATTACCATCGATGGCAACGGAAAGCTGATTGACGGCGCCGAAAAGTTCAAGGTGAATTCCAACTACGGTTCGGCCACGTTCACCTTCAATAACAACGCTTGGCTGGTATCGGCCTTCGTGGAATAATTACCTACTATACAGTGACGAATAAACGTAAAGCAATACCCGCCGTTAGCGGAAACGAATCCTTCGTGGTGAATTTGGCCGAAGTCCGAATCCCGAAGGTTAACCCCAATCAGGTTCGGATGTCACCCGACGACTGGGTTCGGTACGGAGATAACAACGCCTTCCCGGAATTCCTGATGGACTCGGTGAAGAAGTCCGAGAATCATTCCGCCTTCATCAGCCTGCGCGAAAACTTCATCAAAGGCGCCGCGCTGACCTACGGCGATGACGTGAAACCCTTCCTGGAGTCCCTGGACGAAGAAGGTACCACCGTGGAAGACCTCTGGGAAGACTGGGCTACGGATATGAGCATCCTGGAAACGTTTGCGGCCCTGGTTCGCTACAACCGCACGAAGACAGCCATCGTCGCCATCGATTACCTGGACAGCAGCAAGGTTCGTCCTAGTAAACAATACGCCCTGGACAAAGACGGTAACCCGACGCTGAAGCTTCGCGGGTACTGGGTATCCGCAGACTGGTCGAACCTGATGCAGAACCCAGCGGTGTTCTACGAACGCTTCAACCCCTCGGACATCAACGAAACCACCCAGCTTCACTTCTACCACAAACGCGCCAACGGCCAACCCTGGCTTCCAGAAGTCTCCTATGTGAGCTGCCTGAACTACGTCCAGATGGAGGACGAAATGTCGAAGTACGGCCTGAACACGATGCTAAACGGTTTCTTCGCTTCGGCCATCCTGTCGGTGACAGCATCGATGACGGACGAACAGAAGCAAGCCTTCAAACGCGCCGTTCGGGACTCCTTCACGGGTTCGGAAAACGCTTCGAAGCTGCTGGTGAACATCAGCGAAACGAAGGAAGGTGGTGTTGAGGTAACACCGATTAACGCGGGTGACAATACGCCGATGATGGAAGCCCTCAGCAGCAAGGCCCAGCAGGCAATAGCCACGGCCCACCGTTGTCATCCGGCCCTGGCTGGGGTGCAGGGTAACACCGGCTTCAGCAGCGAAGCCCAGCTTCTCAAATCGGCCCAGGAACAGTTCCAGAAGAACGTTATCAGCCACCTTCAGAAACCGATGGTGGCCTTCCTGAAAAAGGTGCTGAAGTTCAACGGGTATGCAGACGCGGAATTCGCCGTGGAACCCTTGAATCTGGTGATTCAGGACATTCCTGACTGGGTTTTCTTAGACATTTTGAAACCTGAATGCGCTGCCATCTACTACGGGTACACCGTGGAAGACCTGCGCCCGGAACTTCAGCCGCAGTCGGAATCAATTCCGAACCCAGCTTCGGAAGAAGTCGAACCGGAGTTACCCCGTAATCCCTACCCTGCCGATGTTGCCTAAAGCTCAGAAGAAGCTTCAGTTCTACCATACCCTGACGGACGCTGACCGTCGCCGTCAGGTAGAACTTTTTGAACAAGGTGTTTGGGACTTGGCTTCTCGGAAGACCTGGGTACGCTTCATCTTCACGTACGCCGATAACGAATTCAACCGCAAAGCTGGGCGCGTAGGCCGCATCAGCAGTACGCGCATCGGTACCCGGAACCTGGATTTGATTCCCAGCGAAGACCGGCCCAAATCCCGAGGTAACTCCAAAATCAAACGCTACTACGATGTGTCCAGGGCTGGTACCACGGTTACCCAGGGTATTACTAGCGGAGGTCTTCCGGGCAAAATCACCGGCAACGGCGCCCACCGAGGTCAGTGGCGAAGCTTCCGCCCGAACACCTTCAGCATTATGACCCAACTCTGGTCGTTCGAGCGTCAGCAGTGGGTTGACCGTCTGTCCGACTTTAACATCCGTGACCAAAACAGCGGGTAACCGATACTTATTTACTGATACCAGCTATGAAATATCTCATTACCGATAGTTACCTGACCAGCAACACCGGAGTTCACAAGGATACCGACGCGAAATTGATTCGCGTAGCCTTGAAACAGGTGACCATTGCCGACGTGAAACCGCTGCTGTCCCAGCCGCTTTACGAGGTCTATGAAACGCACGTAACCAGCGGAACCACCCTGACCGCGAAACAGGTCGAATTGTTCGACCAGATTCAGTACTGGATGGCGCTGCGCACGGAACGCGCAATGTTGAGCAATCTCTTAACTATCAATAACAAGGGTGTAACCCAGGAAGAACACGTTGCCAATATGGACATCGTGAACTTCAAACGACAGGAAATCGAAGCCAATGCGTCGGTTGTGAAGAAGAACATTCTGGGTTACCTCCAGAGTAACAAGGCCGATTTCCCTGAATTCTTTCCCGAATCAAGCAAGCCCGAACCGACCTCCACACCTGCCTATTCATCTGGTATTGTGTTCGACTACGGCCCGAAGCAATACTTTATGTAATAAGCAATGTTCGCAACCTTTAAACAATTCACTAACTGGTTAACCGTAGGTGTCATCGGTATTCTAATATCCTTACTTACCTATTTCGGAAACCGCATCATCGACGGTCAGGATAAGATGAACGAAACCCTGACGACCATCCTGGTTCAACAGCAGGATTTGAACCGTCGCATCACCGTCCTGGAAACCGCCAAAACGGAGAACGAACAACGGTGGAAAGACCAGGAAGAACGGGTTCGAGTGTTCTACCAGACCTACGACCTGAAGCGCAAGCAATAAGCCAATGAAGACCGTTATCCAGAACCTCTATCGGGCGCCGAAATCGACGCTGTTGGCTATCCTCTTACTAGTGGGCTTCACCATCTGCAAAGCCCAGGGCATTATCGAAACCGAAACCTACGCTACCCTATCCGCTATCGTCATCCCGATAATGTTCACGGACATAATGAAGGAGAAGAAATCCGACGTCACCGAATAATTACCCCAGTTATCCCATTACCCCGGCCCGGACTCCAAAGGTTCGGGCTTCTTATTTACCTACGTATGAATCAGACAAAACGAACCGGAGGTGGTAACACCTATTTCAACGGCAATCGGGCCATTACCCGCGCCGTTCCCGGACTCCAGGGCGTGAATACCGGCGCCGATGACGTCGTGGAATTCCTGGACAAAGCCTTCTTTGTTGATGTACCACCCTCGGCAAGCCTCACGGCCCAGAACGCCGTTCGTGAATTCGGGGCTTCTACCCTGGTTACCCTCAATTACTCGTTTCAAGCCAATACGAACCCGGTGTTGAGCGTCACCGTGAACGGGGTATCCAAACCCCTGACCCCGACAGCAGGCGCCCAGGAAGCCAATACGGCGCCCAATACGGACACGACGTTCAGTATGACCGTCACCACCGAGTCGGAATCAATTTCGGCCCAGGCCCAGGTTGCTTACCGTCACCTACGGTTCTGGTTTACCTCCGCTGAAGACGTGCTGAGCAAACCCGAAGACGAACTGTCCAGCATTCTGAACGGCCCCGTCAATAAGGAGTTCAGCAGCGGACGTCAGCAGTCTCGGGAGTTCAGCCCCGCGAACGAATACATCTACTTCGCCTACCTGGACGACTACGGTGACGCCTCGTTCGAAGTCGGTGGCCTGCCCAATACAGCCTACCAACTCCGGTCATTTGACTACACCAATTCCCAGGGTTACAGCACAAAGTTCCGCCTGTACCGCAGCGGTGGCCGCGCATCGGTTCCACTAGCGGTCGAATTGAAGTAACCCTAACTAATCTATTCTATCAGACTATAAATGAGTAAGAATCAAGGTACCGTTGTCGCTGATGCTATCGTACCAGCAGGCGCCAACGCAACCCATTATGATGATTTCGGTCAGGGTGGTTACCGGGTGGTTGCTACCCTGGCCCTCCGAGACGCCATCCCAGTCGGTGATACCCTGGATGCAGACGGAATCGGTTCCGGCCAACGCAAACCAAATATGTTGGTGGCCGTGGTGGAAGACGGCAAAATCTACCGGCTGAACATTCCGGAGTTCCCTGGACTGGACAACGCAGACCGCTACATAGCTCTGACGGACAACGGGCGCTGGGAAGAATTCGAAACCGGTGGTGGTGGTAGTGGTAACCCGTTCGTCTTTCAGGTTAACGCCATCGATGACCCGCTTCATTACCACATTGTTCAACTGAGCATTGAGCAAGTTCGTTTTTTGGTTGAAAACCTAGATGCTACGGTCACTACGCTGTCCGAACTTCGAGACGGTCACCAACACGAAATCACCTTCGATTACGACCACGCTACAGCGGATTTCATTGTTACCAGCATTGTTCGTGTCGGTGATAACGTCGGAGGTGGTGACCAAAACGGCACCCACGAAGTCAAGCTAATCGGCAAAGGCGCCGGTAGCTCGTTGACCGCAGACCAGGAAGCTGCCCTGGCTGGTACTTCGGGAACTCCTAGCGGTACCAACAAATTCGTGACCGATTCTGACCCACGGGTTGACGTTCCGGTTCGCCGCGCCACGGGTACCAACAGTTTCGTTCTGGGTGATACCAGCAACAGCGTATCCGGTGACCGTTCGGGTATCGTGAGTGGTAATAATAACCTTATCGGAGGTGGTTCCCAGCCGAACAACTCCGCTATTGTTGCCGGTGATAACAACAAAGTTCGCAGCTACGCCACGGCCATTATTGCCGGTGGCACGAACGAAGCGCCCGAAGGTTCTCACTTCTCCGCTATCGTAGCCGGTACGAATAACAAGGTCTTCGGCCAACGCGCTGCCGTAATCGGCGGTGACCGAATTGTGGGATACGGCTTGCGCTCGGTAGCTATCGGTGGCTTCAACTACACCACGCCCAACCTGTCGGATATGGTGTTCCTGCCCCAGGCGTACCTAATGCAGAACGGAGGTGGTATCAGTATGGTCAGCACCAACGGTACCCGGAAGGTGGTAGCCCTGAACGACGCCGGAAAACTCACGGTGGACGGGGTTGAAGTCGGTGGTAACGCCACCGTGACGGAAATCAACCTGGACGGTGAATTGGAGGACGGTACGCCAATTCACGGTCAGGTTGCACTGGTTAACGGTGCGCTTCAACTCAGCTACAGCCACGAAGACGGTTCCGGTAGTAACCTGCGCATTGAACACGACCAAGTGACGGTAAACGGTCAGCCGTTGGGTTCCGGTGGTGTTACCACTAGTGTTATCGATGGTCTGGGTGTCGTGGCCGTGGGTGTCTTCTATTCGGCCCTGTTGGGCGCTGGAGCGTTCAACCAGGTACCCGTTGTGACCAGTTCGGTAGATATGAAGCCTGCGGGTACAACCGGTGGCTGGAACCTCACCACCGGGAAGTACGTGGTACCCGTCAGCGGTACTTACCAGATGACGATGAAGGCCCGCCTGGGTGACGGTCACGGTTCGCCGGGTAACTCCTACGGCATCGGCGCCGGAGTTCAGAACATCGATGATTCGGCCTTCTTCTGGACAGCCATCCCAACGGTAAACGGCGCCAACCGCAAAGGCGTCCTGAACCAACGGACGATGTACCTGACTGCTGGGCAAGAAGTTCAGGTCTATTTGCTCCTGGATGGCTTCCAGGCCGAAGTCAACGGTGAATTGGTGGTTACCCTGGTACGTCCGGATACCCCGTTGAACGAGGAAAAGAACCTGGAATTCGTCTTCGCCTCGGGTTACGCCGATGACTTCACGGCCACCATCGGTACCCGTCAGGCCGGTACCTACTACACGGTAACGCTCAGCAACGGTACCGCAGTCTATCAGAAGAACGGGGTGGCCGCGAACCTTCCGATTACCCTGGCTGCTGGGGATACCCTGAAAGTAACCGTGACCAGAACTGATTCCGCCCTGGGTTCGGTGGTCACCTTGAAAGGCTAATCAATGGCATTATTCACAACCTACTATTCCAACCGGCTCAGTGGCATCGGGAATCAAACCCCGGTGTCACCGTACGCCTATTACCTGATGTGTAATGCCACCGAGTACAACGAATACTTCACGGTTCCGGTACCCCAGATGTCGGTGATGACGGTGGCGTTCTGGATTCGCATCGAAGACCCGATGTTCTTCGACGGTAACTGGAGGTATATGCTGGACGCCCGTGATATTCTGCCGGAAAGCTACGCGACGTCTATTGCCGTGGGTGGTGGCTGGGCGTACCACGTGAACGGCATCAACCAGGGTAACGGCGCCCTAAACGCGACCCTGGTTGAAGACCAATGGATTCGGTTGGTGTTTACCAGCACAGGAGCGAACACAGCGGGTAACATCTTCTTCAACGCCCGTCACACCCACAACGAATACATCTTCCAAGCGAAGTACGCCGATGTTCGCGTGTATGACCGCATTCTGACGCCTCAGGAAATCCAGACGGGTACCTACCAGAACACCGGTCTGGTTGCCCGTTACGACTTTAAAGACGCTACGTCAACCACGGCGCCCGACCTCAGCGGTAATGACCGGGTTGCTACCCTGTACGGTGACCCGATTAAAGGTGGAAGCGGTACCGAACATTACGCGCCGGGTTCGTCGTGGCAAGATACCGAGAACTGGGCGCGAACCGGCAACTGGATATACTACCAGGGTGACTACTCCGGTGGTTACTGCTGGTACGCTGACCCTGGGGTGGAAGTCTACGCCACCCTGGATAAACCTGTCATTGGAAACGCGATAGAACTGGATTTCGGTGGTGACCCGGCGCCTACTAGTACGCTGTTCCAGATTCGCCCCGTGGGTACCTCCCAATGGGTTGACCTGGGCGTGAAGAATACCACCCACGTTTCGACGTTGCCGCTGCCGAACTCGAATACCTACTACGACCTCCGGGTTCGCAACAACCCAGGCGCCCCAGGAAGCTACACCATCCTGGATAAAACCTCCGTCATTTAATTAACCCTATTACCTCTATGAAATCCCTGTTAACGCATCCGTATTGGTTCTTCATCATCGGTGTTATCCTCTTCGTCCTGGCTTGGCAAATCAACCTGGGCCTGAACATTCCCGCCGAAGGCATTGACCGCCTGTACGCCTTCGCTCCGCTGGCTACGTGGTTGGTGATGAAGACCCGAACAATGTTCAAAGACGAATAACCCCGCTGCTGAGCAGCAACAAAAAACCCCAGTCAGAATCGCTTCCGGCTGGGGCTACTTTTTTAATTCTTAAAAATGTTCGCGGTTACCGGATGGTGATGAAGCACTGTTCGCCTGCGTCCAGGTAGGTCTTCAACATCGTCTGGAGTTTCGCTAGTGCGACCTTCGAACCGGATACCCAGTTCTTCGCCTTCGCGCTGCCCGTAATCAGGCACCCTTCGGAATCCGCTGCGGAGTTCCCGGAGTGAATCAGGATACCCGCGAACCCAGGCACCTTCAGCAGCCTGGGTAAGTCTTTCTTAAACCTCGGTGACGGGGTGATGACGATTTCGTAACGGCCCCTGGGGATGGCTGTTTTCCCGTGAACCTTGGCATCGTCTTCGCCGCGAACAACATCCTCTAGGATGTAACAGACGTGTTTGCCGTTGTGCGTAAGCGTTCCAATGGTGCTTTCGGAGGTAAAATCAGTACGGGTAAGGATGAATTCTCTGGTCATTATCGGTATAGCTTACACCGATAAATAAGAATCACCCCTACCCGTACCTGGTTATTAGCGGCTAGTCGTTCCAGCCCTTTTCCCGAAGTTCTACATTGTCAGCAGCAAACGAGACATCCGGGTTTACCGCTTCGATTATAGCTTGCAAAGCCCTGTCGCGTTCGGCGCTGGTCTTGAACTGAATGACGTAACTCTTCTCTTTGCGGTTGATGAACTCCAGTTCAATGCCGTACAGTCTACGCGAATCAACGGGAGCGATGGGCGAAATGGCTTTTACGGCTGCGGTGTTAACCAGTACACTTTCCTCTTCGGAAAGCTGAATGTTGATGAACATTGGGTTGGGTTTTGTTGTGTGTACCAAGATACCCACGAACCCAGGGAAAGGAAACGTTGCGGCGGCGGATGTTTTTGTGTAATGACGTGGCTGTTAACGGCGGTTCATAGCCTGCCGTAAATCCCGCTGGAGCTGGTATGTATACGCTTCGGATACGTCCTCGGTACCTTCTGGACGCTGATGCGCAAACTTCTTCTGCGCATACTTGAACGCTTCGTTGAACTCATCAAGACGGTAATCATTCTCACCGAGCAACCAAGATTTGTGTGTCAGGTGGACCGGAAAATCCCACACCTTGTAACCGTCTTCGTGGTTGGTGCGGAAGATTTCATCTATCCCCAACTCATACCGGTCTTCCTGGGTGCTGTTGATACCGTCTGGGGTCACTTCCCAGGTGCCGAACGTTGCTAGTACAGTGCTCATTGGTTTGTAGGTTTAGTTCTCGGTGTTGGTGTCCCAGGGCAGGTCGGATTCTTTATTGGCGTAACGTTCCCGAATCATCTCGGAAACGGTTTTTGGCTTCTGCGGTATGGTGAGGTCAAAGGCTTGCGCTAAAGCTTCAGCCATCGGCCACAAGTCTTCAGTTACAAGAATCACGTAAGGTTCTGCGTTGGCTGTTTGAATGGAAGCCTTCAACACGTAGTCCGTTATTTTAGACTCCCAGAGGAAATGAACTACCTGGATGCTTTCGTACCGAACGGCAAGGTTCGGGAACACCGCCTTCGTTGCGGGCAACAGGGCGCTTTCCAACCGTGACATTTCGGCTTCCCGTTCTGCCTCGGTGTTGAAGTAAGGACTGAACACTAGATTTTCACCCATCACTACCCGGATACCTGGACGGTTAACCTTCGGGCGCTTGTCTTCATCCCATCCCCAGTGCTTTTCCGACTCGGTACGGGTATCCGGTAAGGATGGGTCAGGAACATTGGCCGTATATCGCTCAACACGTTGGATAACCGAAGTGTGAACGAGGTTACCGTTAGATAGCTTGACAAACATCGTTGGTGGCGTTGAAGTGAAGAAGCAAGTTACCAGCAAGCCCAACCACGCCAAACGAAAACTCTACCGAAAGTTTTCCACACTAGCGTAGTTACCTGGGCTAGTCTTCTCCCTCGGGAATGTTCTTCAACGCTTCTAAAATGCGGTCGTAGGATTCAGGCATCCGGCCTGTGAAGTATTCGTGAATAAGTGGATTACCCGTCAGGAACTGACTGGTTAACTCCATCCAAAGTTCTACCCCGAAGGCACCGTCTAATCGGAACAATTTCTGTGACCCGGACTTGATTTGTTTGTTGTGCTTCGCGTTGTAGTTGAAGTCGCTGTCCCTGCGTTCGCAGTACTCATCGAAGTTGTAGAGGTGCAACGCTCCGTCAAAATGGCGGAAGTAGTTCCGTTCTAGGTCGAATTCTGCGTGGAGGTACCTGGCTGGAAAATAGGTTTCACCGTCAAGGTCAACGGTAACATCAATGGTTCGGAATTCTTCCGCCTGGAAAGTTTTGATGTTGCCTGCGGTACTCCACTTCACATCCAAGGCGTAAACACCGTTGAAGTACCACTGGATACGGTTTTCGGACATCCAGGCCGGAGGTATGTGGCGAACGATTCCGTCAGCCATCTGGAGGATGTCAGGATTGAATTTCGGCCCGTACCAAGCATCAAGCTCTAGGTATGCACTAGTATCGACGTTAACCCTTACCCTGTCGTTGTCCAGGGCAAGCTTTGAAACAATAGCAGGGTCATCCGTGGCGCCGAAGTAGCCAAGAAAGTTTGGCGCCCAGTTGGTTACCCCAAGGTACCCCCGACGGAAGTACGTATGTGCCATTAACACAAACTTCTCCCCGAAGAAGTACCCGGCTGCGAAAGGGTGACACTTATAGAGGCTACGTAACTCCCCGTAGCTAGTCAAGCCATCTTTATCACGTGGTAGTTCTGGGCAAATGAGGTGTACCAGATTGGGGTACGTAGCCACGACACCGATGCGGTCCTGGTAACTAAAATGTTCGTCGGTCAGGATGACATCGTACTGGGCACAATGTTCCTTGAATGCTGCTATCAAGTCAGCCTTAGCCTCCAGCTCCCGCCGTGCTTCTTCGCGTTCGTAGGCCGCTGCCTTAGCCAGCCTTTCTTCCATTCGGTTCATAACTCAGGAATATCAAGTTCCGGAGAACCTGAATAGTAGGATTTAAAGATAAAACACAAAACTCAGGGCGCCCGGACTCTGTACTGACGGGGTGTAAGTCTGTACTGATTTCGCGGGTTTCAGTACAGAGTTCAGTACATACTTCAGTACAGACCTCTATTTGTTACCCTGTAAAAACGGCCTTGATTGCGTCAAAACGCTGATTTTGAGGCAATAAAAAAAGGCGGAGCATAGCACCGCCTCTTTTCCACAACCAAAACACCTAAAAAACTATTCTTTCACAAAGGTAAAGACAATCTTCGTGCCAGAAACATTTTGCTTAAAAAAATGTGCTCTGTGCCTCTGATTCCTACTTCAAGAGCAATTAATGCCCTAAAAAGTTGCATCAATGCTTTGCTGCGAAAGAACGTCACGTCATAACAGACATACATTTCAGTTGGTGCCCATCTTGTTCATCTTAGCTTAGATTTTTTTCGCTGCGCCGTAAGCAGGACAAAACCTTGAAACGGCAGTATTGCAACGAGACGTGTACTTTTGCAGCCTTTTCCCGTTCAGTACCTAGCTATGGACACTCCCAATCCCGAATTCATGCGCGAGGCCATTCGCCTCTCAATAGAGAAAATGCAAGCCGGCCACGGTGGCCCGTTTGGTGCGGTAATCGTGAAGGACGGCCGCATCATTGCCCGCGGTTTTAACCAGGTAACCAGCACCAACGACCCCACCTGCCACGCCGAGGTTGATGCAATCCGCAAAGCGTGCAAGGAGCTCGGCACTTTCCAGCTCGACGGCTGCGACCTGTATACCTCCTGCGAACCGTGCCCCATGTGCCTAGGTGCCATTTACTGGGCGCGCCCTCGGCGGGTGTTCTATGGCAACACCAAGCAAGATGCCGCCGCCATCGGCTTCGATGACCAGTTCATCTACGACGAAATCGAGAAGCCCCTCTCCGACCGGCAGATTCCGATGGAGCAGTTGCTGCGTGATGAGGCCATTGCAGGTTTTCAGGCCTGGGAGAAACACGAAG
Organism: Solirubrum puertoriconensis; assembly: GCF_001483135.1. Lineage (GTDB taxonomy): Bacteria > Bacteroidota > Bacteroidia > Cytophagales > Hymenobacteraceae > Solirubrum > Solirubrum puertoriconensis. Next base: position 295,157 of record NZ_LNAL01000007.1, on the reverse strand, counting down.
GCCGTACCGATTACTAGTTAGGCTCAACAATAGCCATACTTAGCAACAGCCCGACTACAGGTGTGGTCGGGCTGTTAGCATTCGGCGGAAGCAGCCTCGGATTATAAGCCTTTTGCTATACCTTAAGCTACTAGAATCCTCCATGACCCTTCATATCAAATAATGCCCGACACACCTACCACTCTGAGTGCAAATGAGCTTGAAGCAGAGATTCAGTCAGCTCTTAAAATCTCAGACCCAGTACTAGCTAACCTATGCATTACGCGTTGTCATTACCTGCTCGCACAAGCAATGGAAGCTCTTTTGGGTGCTGAAGCTGGAGCTAATTTTCACTCCTGGGCGGTATGGGGCTCCAGGAAAGCAGGCGTGACTATCCGCCAAGAAGATCTGGACCAAGCCAGACGTGATGGCACCGCGGTGGGCGGCTTTGTGGGCGGACTTGTAGGCATGGGATGTGGTTGGTTGTTGAGCTTTCCAGTGCTATTACTGCCTGCTGCGGCTCTGCTCGGCCTAGGCTGTGGTGTGGCTGCTGGCAGGTACGTCATAAGCCGTAGTCGGCGAATTTCTGCTCAGCTGATTCTGGGCGGCAACCGCACAGTACTTGAGGATATCGGCATGCAAACTGTCCGGTTCATTCGCCAGTTTGGCTCCCTCCAGAAGATTCAGTCCAGCGACCTTGAGTTATTTTTGGCCGACATACCTGCGGGGCGCTCTGGGTCCCCCAATCTGCTGCGCTATGCCTTTACTCAATACTTTGAAGCCTTAACGGTCCTTACTCCTGCCGAAAAGCAGCGGGCTACTTAGCTGGGCAACTGCTTTGCCGTGTGGCACGAGCATCTGCGCTTGGAGCCGTACATCCGCGGCGCCATGCCGCTCATCATTCGGCGTTGCGTTACCAAGCGCCTCCTCCAGTTTGACATTGGCGCTAGACGCCTAGCTGTGGCGCAAGACGTTCCCTTACAAGAAGCGGCTTTGCAGCTACCCAATCTTTCTGACCAAAAACACGGTCCCCTTGCATTACTTCGCACCGTGGGCGGCACTGCCGTCGACGCAGTAGTACCTCATTCGGGCACTGCTGCCCATGATTGGACGCGTATCAAGGAGCGAATGCGGTATGTATTTACCCTTTTTCGAGTTTTTCATTCGGAAGCGCAAGTATGTTCTGCTCCCTATGCCCCGGCTCAATTGGCCGACATAGCCGCTGGCCGGCGGCCGCAAGGAACTCTCTAGTTTGTTTACAATAAGCATAAAGCCAACGGGCCCGGACGCATGTTGCATCCGGGCCCGTTGGCTTTTGAGTTCGCGCGAGGCTTAGCGGCGCATGCCCATCATGCGGGCCATTTGCAGCATACCGCCTTTGGTCTGGCTCATCTTGTTCATAGTGCGCATCATCTTGCGCATTTCATCGAACTGCTTCATCAGGTTGTTTACCTGCTGAATGCCCTGGCCCGAACCAGCGGCAATGCGCTTGCGGCGCGAACCGTTGAGCAAATCAGGGTTGGCGCGCTCCTGCGGGGTCATCGAGCGGATGATGGCTTCGATCGGCTTGAAGGCGTCGTCGTCAATCTCCACGTCTTTCATGGCCTTGCCCATGCCCGGAATCATGCCCACCAGATCCTTCAGGTTGCCCATCTTCTTGATCTGCTCGAGCTGCGAGAGAAAGTCGTCGAAGTTGAACTGGTTTTTGCGGATTTTCTGGTTGATGCGCTTGGCCTCCTCCTCGTCGAACTGCTGTTGGGCGCGCTCTACCAGCGAGATTACGTCGCCCATGCCCAGGATACGCTGGGCCATACGATCGGGGTAGAACAAGTCGAGCGCCTCCATCTTTTCACCCGTCGAGATGAACTTGATGGGCTTCTCCACCACGGCGCGAATCGAGAGGGCAGCACCGCCGCGGGCGTCGCCGTCGAGCTTGGTGAGCACCACGCCATCGAAGTTGATGCGCTCGTTGAACGACTTAGCCGTGTTCACGGCGTCCTGGCCGGTCATCGAGTCAACCACGAACAAGGTTTCGCTCGGGTTGATGGCGCGCTTCACCTGCTCGATTTCGCGCATCATTTCCTCATCCACGGCCAAGCGGCCGGCGGTGTCAATGATGACTACTTTCTTATTGTTCTGCTTCGCAAACTGAATGGCGTTTTGCGCAATCTGAACGGGATTTTTGTTCTCCACTTCGGAGTACACCTCCACGCCGATTTGCTCGCCGAGCACCTTCAGCTGGTCGATAGCGGCCGGACGGTACACGTCGGCAGCCACTAGCAGTACGGTGCGGTTTTGCTTTTTGATAAACGACGCGAGCTTGCCGGCGAAGGTGGTTTTACCCGAACCCTGCAAACCCGACAGCAGCACCACAGCAGGTTCGCCTTTAATGACGATGTCCTGCTTTTCGCCGCCCATCAGTTGGGTCAGCTCGTCGTACACGATTTTCACCATGAGCTGGCCCGGCGATACTGCGGTGAGTACCTCGCGGCCCATGGCCTCGTCCTTAATCTTGTCGGTGACTTCTTTGGCCACCTTATAGTTTACGTCGGCATCAACCAGCGCGCGGCGGATTTCCTTAACGGTCGAGGCAACGTTAATTTCGGTGATGCTGCCTTGGCCCTTCAGGGTTTTGAAGGCGCGGTCGAGCTTGGTAGATAAATTATCAAACATGGGTTGTGCGTAGCAAAAGAATGCTTCGGGCTGAGAGCCTGGTGCCGCTCGCGCACTCCGTAGGAGGAGCTGCTTACCCGGTACCAAGCACAAAAATAGCCACAAAACCATGAATGCCGGTTCGGTGGTTTACTTTCGCGTTTCAGTAACACCAAAAAGTGCCTTGCCGTGCCCGCACCGCTTCGTTTGCTGGTCATTACCTACTACTGGCCTCCATCGGGCGGGGCAGGCGTGCAACGCTGTCTGAAATGGGTTAAGCACCTGCCCGAAATGGGCGTGGAGCCCACGGTAATCACCGTTGACCCGGAGGTAGCGGCCTACCCCGTTTTGGATGCTTCGCTGGAAGCCGACGTGCCGGCCAGCGTACGAGTGCTGCGCACGGGCACGCTTGAGCCATTTGGTGCTTACCAGAAACTGACCAACCGGCCTATTCCGCACGGTGGCTTTGCCAACGAAGGCCGCCCTTCTTTTGCCCAACGAGCTGCCCGGTTTGTGCGCGGCAACCTCTTTTTGCCCGACCCGCGCCGGGGCTGGAACCGCTTTGTGTTGCGCCAAGTAGAAGAGCTGATGCAAGCCGGTGAGCGGTTTGATGCCGTGCTTACTTCGTCGCCGCCCCACTCTACGCAGCTTATCGGCCTAGAGCTGAAACGCCGCTACGGCTTGCGCTGGCTGGCCGACATGCGCGACCCTTGGACGGATATTTACTACAATCAAGCCCTGCACCGCACGGCCCTGGCCCGCCGCATCGATGCCCGCTACGAGCGGCAAGTGCTCGAGGGCGCCGATGTGGTCATCACCACCAGCTCGGATACGCGCCGCTTGCTGTTGGGCAAAGCATCTGGCCTGCCTACCAACAAGTTTGTGGTGCTGCCCAACGGCTACGACGAGGCCGACTTCCGGCTGCCCTCTGCCCCACCCGCCGATCAGCTGCTTATTACTTACGTGGGCACTATTACAGGCCAATACCACGTGCAGCCCTTTTTAGAGGAAGTTGCGGCCTGCGTCCAGCGCCATTCTGAGGTGCCGTTGCGGCTGCGCTTTGTGGGCCGGGTGGGCAAAGAAGTAGAGCGGCAAATTGCCCAGACTGGCCTGCAAGACCGCACCGACTTGCTTGAGTTTGTGCCCCACGATCAAGCTGTAGGCTACCTGCTACGTAGCACCGCCTTGCTGCTGGCCATTCCCGATGTGCCGCACAACCTAGGCATCTTGCCGGGTAAGCTGTTCGAGTACATGGCTGCCAATAAGCCGATTATCTGCATCGGCCCAACAGCCAGCGACGCCGCCCACATTCTCGACGAAAGCCACGCAGGCGTAGCATTCGGTTACGACGACCGGCGCGACATGCAGGAGCACCTGGAGCAGCTGGTAAGTGCCTGGCTGCAGAACCCGAATTTGGATCTGCCAGCCTTTAGCCACTCGCGGTATTCGCGCCGCGCGCTTACACAGCGGTTGGCGGGGCTGATAAGGGGATAACAATGCTGTAGCGCGGACTTTGTAGTCCGCGTCCCCGGATAGTATTCTCTATCGAAAGAACTACCAGGCGTACTAGCGTTGATGTATTGCTATCTGTGGGCTGCGGACTACAAAGTCCGCGCTACAGCGCTACGACTTCAGCCGCTCCCACACTTTCCGCACGGGCTTGGGCAGCGCATCGAGCAGACCGGCGCGCAGCCGACCTAGGGTTGAGCGGTTGAGCTTTTGACCTTGCCATTGTGCCAGCACATCGGCTAGCATTTCGGCCAAAGCCTTGTAGTGCGGGCGCTGGTAATGGCGGATGTTATTGGTGACATCGGCTCGAGTTTCGACGATGACGCGCACATCGATGAGGTAGCAATTCGGCGTGCGTTCCACGAACTCTACCAGAGCTTGGTTCATCAGCCGGTGGCGCTCAGTCGCGCCTGCTTCCACTGAACCAGGTATTTCTACCTCCGCGCCCGTTAGCAGCAACAAGGGCACGCCCGTGGGTAGTTGCTCGCGCAGCCACGCGAGGTTCTGCTGAAACTGCTCGGGTGTGAGCGGCCCCTGGTAAGTAAACGCCTGCTGAAAACGCTGCAGAAAACCTTCATCCATGCCGCTAAACTTGCGCTGCTGGTAACGCTGCGCCTGCTGCTGCGGATCGACGGTGGTTAGGTTTTGATAACCGCCGAAGGGAATGGCAATACCGGTGCTGTTTTCGCGGTACAAGTCCTGGGTATAGTCCATCAGTGGGCTGTACACCACGGCATCGAAGCCCCCCTGCCACAGCAGCGGCCGGAAGGCTTCGGCATCCAGAAATGGAAGTGATAAGACCAGCCGTTGCTGTTCTTCGGAGGCCAATGTGCGGCTGAGACGCAACAGCTCCGTGTGCTCGGTGTGCACCGGAATCTGGTTCGCGTTGACGTAGTTAAAGTCCTCTACCACGTCGACCTGGTAAGTCTGCAGATACGGTGTCAGTTGCCCTAGGTCGCAGCCTCCCTTGAGCAGAATGCGAAGGCGAGGCTTGGCTGACTTGTGCTGCGACACATCCTCGATGGGGCTGTGCGCTGCCAGCGTTATCCAGTCGGGCTTATTGGTATTGTTGAGTTGGGTAGCTACGTCGGCTTGCACCTTGAGCTGCGGATAGCCTAGGTGCGCGTAGGTCCACTGCTCAACGCCTAGGTGCAGGATGCGGCAGCTGAACGTGAATTGCTCCAACTCGTTGGTTTGGATGTTCAGGCAATACACGCCCACCAAGCCGTAATCGCCGAAACGGTCGTGCACGCGCACAGTGCCCCAACGCAACGCTGCATTGGCAAAGCTGGCTTCCAGCTCGGGCACCGCTGCCCGGCGCTTGGTGTAGTTCAGCTGGTTGGAGCGGTTAATCAGCTCGTCGATGCGGCTTAGGTCGGGGCGCAGAGCTTCAGCACCTTCGCGCACCTCCACCTGCACCTGGGCATCGCGCAGAAAAGCGAGGTTGTCGCCTTGGTACTCGGCGCGGGCTTGCTGCTGCCGCTCGAGCAGGCGGTACTGCTCCAAGCGCGCGTAGCTCGGGTCGGGTTTACCCAAGGTGAGTAGTTGCGGGGCCAGGCGGGGCAAATCGGCGGGGTCGGCCACTTGCAGCTGGGGGTTGTAGTGCAACGCCTCGGCCCGGTTCATCGAGTTATCATCGAGGAACAAGGCATTGGGCGCCCGCAGCTGCATGTCTTCAAGCAATTGCTTGATGATGGGGCCTTTGGGCTGCCAGCTTACCCGCAGAAACACAAACAACTCGCGCACGCCCAGCTCGGTAAGTTTCGCCTCAACGGGCCCTAGGTCGTTTTTGCTGACGATGGTGTGAATGATGCCCCGGGCCGCGGTTGCGCGCACCAGCTCCACGTTGTCGGTTATGGCTTCCACTTCGCCCTCCGACAGTGTACCGCGCCAAAAGGTATCGTCGAGGTCCCAGATAACGAGCTTGACGGGATCGGGAAAAATAGGGGGTGCAACTGTCATCCTGAGCGCAGCGAAGGACCTTATCACGTCAGACGGTAGTTATCCGACGTCAGCCGTACCCGCGTCGCAAGGTCCTTCGCTGCGCTCAGGATAACTTACGACGTGGGTACGTGCCTGCAAAACTACGCAAACCCCGCCCCGATTGCCTACTTTTGCGCCCTTGCCGGCCTAGGTCGGCAAGCCACAAAACGCAAGGCATGGCCCTCGACCTCAACCATAAATCTATTCTGCTGACCGGCGGCACCGGTTCGTTTGGCAAACAGTTCGTGCAGCTGGTGCTTGATCGGTACCCTCAGGTGAAGCGCCTCGTGGTGTTTTCGCGCGATGAGCTGAAACAGTACGAAATGGCTCAGCAGTTTCCGCAGAGCAAATACCCCGCAATGCGCTACTTCATCGGCGACGTGCGCGACGCCGAACGCATGAAGCGCGCCTGCGAGGGCATCGATATCATTGTACACGCCGCGGCCCTGAAACAGGTGCCCGCCGCCGAGTACAACCCGATGGAGTGCATCAAAACGAACATCTTCGGGGCTGAAAACGTGATTAATGCCGCTCTCGACTGCGGCGTGAAAGACGTGGTAGCATTGAGCACCGACAAAGCCGCCGCGCCCATCAACCTCTACGGCGCTACCAAGCTCTGCTCGGATAAGCTGTTCGTGGCGGCCAACAACATGAAAGGCTCGCGCGACTTGCGCTTTTCGGTGGTGCGCTACGGCAACGTAATTGGCTCGCGCGGCTCGGTGGTGCCGTTTTTCTTGCAGGAGCGCCAAAAAGGCGTGCTGCCCATTACCCACCCCGACATGACGCGCTTCAACATTTCGCTTGAAGAAGGCGTTGACCTAGTGCTGTACGCGCTGGAGCACGCGTGGGGCGGCGAAATCTTCGTGCCGAAGATTCCTTCGTACAAAATCACGGAGTTGGCCACGGCCATTGCTCCCAATTGCGAGCAGAAGATTGTGGGCATCCGGCCCGGCGAGAAGCTGCACGAAGAAATGATTACCGAAACCGATGCCCTAAGCACGGTGGAGCTGGAGAAGTACTACGTCATTCTGCCCTCCACCCCGCCGTGGAGCGAAGAGAAGTTTATCCAGCACTTCGGCGGCAAGCGTGTGCCATTAGGCTTCCACTACGACTCGGCCAACAACACCGAATGGCTTTCGGCCGAGCAGCTGCGTGAGGAGATTCGCCTGCACGTCGATCCGGAGTTTACCGCCTAGGTTCATTTCTCATTGCCACAACGAAGGCCCGCCAACACGCGGGCCTTCGTTGTTAAAGGAACTAGCCAACCCCTATGGAAATGGCGTTCAGCTAAGAAGCGAGCCGCCTATCTTTGAAACCGCATGAGCACTCCTGTAATTCGCCCTATCCCCTACGGCCGCCAGCACATCACCGAGGCCGATGTTCAAGCCGTTGTCGAAACACTGCAGTCTGATTTTCTGACGCAGGGCCCGAAAGTGGCCGAGTTCGAAAAACAGTTTGCCGAGTACATCGGGGTTGATTACGCGGTGGCCGTAAGCAACGGCACAGCCGCCTTGCACTTGTGCGCCTTGGCCTTAGGTGTACAGGCGGGCCAGCGCGTCATTACCACACCCATCACGTTTGCAGCCTCGGCCAACTGCGTGCGCTACTGCGGCGGCGAAGTACACTTCGTGGATATCGACCCAGCCACGGCACTCATCGACCTAGGCCAAGTACGCCGCTTGCTGGAGCAGCACCCCAAGGGTTACTTCAGCGGCCTGATTCCGGTGGACTTTGCCGGCTTACCAGTGAATTTGGAAGAAGCCCGCCAACTGGCCGACGAGTTTGGCCTATGGATAATTGAGGATGCCTGCCACGCTCCGGGCGGCTACTTCCTCGACAGCAACGGCGCCCAACAACGCTGCGGCAACGGGCAGTTGGCCGATCTGGCCATCTTCTCCTTTCACCCGGTAAAGCACATTGCCACCGGCGAGGGCGGCATGATTACCACCAACCGCCGCGACCTTTACGAGCAACTGTTGCTGCTGCGTACCCACGGCATCACCCGCGACGCGGCTCGCCTCACGCTGCCCGACGAAGGCGGTTGGTACTACGAAATGCAAGAGCTCGGTTACAACTACCGCATGCCCGATATGCTCTGCGCCCTAGGCATAACGCAGCTGCAACGCGCCGCCGAGGGCTTGGAACGCCGCCGCCAACTGGCCCGGCAATACGATGCCGCGTTTGCCGGCATGGCTGGCATTACTCCGCTGGCTGGCTCCGCTGGTCATGCTTATCACCTGTACGTCATTCAGGTAGAAGACCGCCGTGGGCTCTACGACTTTCTGCGCGCCCGGCAGATTTTTGCGCAGGTGCACTACATTCCGGTGCACACCATGCCTTATTACCAACAACTTGGCTGGCAGCGCGGCGACTTTCCGATAGCCGAAGCGTACTATGCCCGTTGCTTAAGCCTGCCCATGTTTCCTTCCCTCACCGATGAGGAACAGCAGTACGTTATTGCGAGCGTGCGGGAGTTTATAGGGGCATGATGACGGCCGAGGCGTTTACGGAGCGGCTTGTTCTAGGTACTGCGCAGTTTGGCTTGGCGTATGGCATCAACAACACCCTAGGTCGGCCCACTGATGCGGTGCTGCAACATATCCTCACCGACGCCCATGCCGCCGGGGTTCCCTTGCTGGATACCGCTGCGGCTTACGGCGACAGCGAAGCCCGCTTGGGACATTGGCTAAGCAAGCAGCCGACAGGGGCTTTTGAGCTGGTAACCAAGGTAGGTGCCGCTTCGGCGGCCGAGGTGCTCAGCTCGGTACAGGCCTCTTTGTCTCGCTTGCAGCAACCGCAGGTATATGGGGTGCTGTTTCACGACTTCGGGGCCTTTCAGCAACAACCCGAGGCTTGGCAAGGGTTGCTAGCAGCCCAAGCTGCCGATTATACCCAGCGCATCGGCATTTCGCTGTACCACCCTTGGCAAGCCGAGTGGCTACTCGAGCATGGCTACAAACCGCAGCTGCTGCAAGTGCCATACAACGTGCTCGACCAGCGCTTTGCCGCGCTGTTGCCGCATTTAGCCAATGCCGGGATAGAAGTGCATGGTCGTTCGGCGTTTCTGCAGGGCTTGTTGCTGCGCCCGCTGCATACGCTGCCGTCTTTTTTTGAGCCGCTGAGGCCTAAGCTGGTGCAGATGCGTGCGATGCTTGCCGAAGCTGGTATCCCGCTCGAAGCTGGACTGCTACTGTTTGCAGCAACCGCGCCGGGCATGGCACGCGTGGTTATTGGCGTAGATTCGCCCGAAAACCTGCAAGCCAACCTTGCCGCGGGCGCTTACTTAGCCCAGGTCGAGCAACTGCGTGAGCAGCTGCAGGCCTTAGCCGAACCTACCGACACGTACATTCTCCCTTACGCATGGCCAACCCAGCGCTAGCGTCTTACGCAAACATGTTTTCGCTGCACGAGCAGGTGGTGATGGTAACCGGCGGCTACGGGCACCTCGGCAAGGCCGTTGTGCTTGGGCTTGCCGCCCACGGAGCTAAAGTGATGGTACTCGGTCGCAACGAAGACTCTTTTGCAGAGGCTTTCCCCGAGCTTGAAAACCTGCACTTTCAGAGATGCGACGTAGCCAATACGGAGTCGGTAAAAGAAGCTTATGCCCAGGTGCGGGCGCAACTGGGCTTGCCGGCCGTGCTCGTGAACAACGCCTTTTACAGCCGAGGTAATCAGCCCGACGCCCTCACCGACGACGAATTTGCGTTTGGCCTCGATGGGTCGTTGGGCAGTGCCTACCGCTGCATACGCGAGGTGCTGCCCTACCTGCGCGAGCGGGGCGCCGGTAAAATCATCAATGTAGCCTCGATGTACGGCGTGGTAGCACCCGATTTTGCAGCTTACGAGGCAACTCCTCAGTTTACCAATCCGCCGCACTACGGTGCGGCCAAAGCGGGCGTTATTCAGCTTACTAAGTACTTTGCTTCCTACCTGGGTCCACAAAATATCCAGGTAAACTGCGTGACGCCGGGCGCATTTCCAAGCCCCGGAGTGCAGCAGCACCCCGAGTTTATGCAGCAACTGGAGCAGCGCATTCCGCTGGGCCGGATCGGGCAACCACAGGACCTAGCCGGTGCCTTCGTGTTTCTGGCCTCCAGCGCCTCTGATTTCGTAACGGGGCACAACTTGGTTGTCGACGGCGGATGGACCATACGCTAATTTCGCCCCGCGTGGGCGCTTTGGTGCAGGCCCGCATGGGCTCGACGCGCCTGCCCGGCAAGGCGCTGTTGCCGCTGCCGCTGGGTGGCGCTACCTCTGTGCTAGGCCATGTAATAGCCCGGGCTCAGGCCGCCGAGCAGGTGCACCTTGTAGTAGTGGCTACCTCTACCCTGCTTGCCGACGACGCCATTGCTAACGCCGCGCAAGCTAGTGAGGTAGTCGTTTACCGCGGCGACGAACAAGATGTGCTCCGCCGCTTTCACGAAGCCGCAGTTGCGCATCAGCTTGATGTGGTGGTTCGCCTAACTGCTGATAACCCGGCCATCGACCCCGGTTACCTCGACCGCGCCATATTAGCTCACCTCGCAGCCGGTGCCGATTATACCCTTACCACCGGCTTGCCCCTAGGTACCAACCTCGAGGTAGTCAACCAGCAGGCACTAGCAACAGCTTTTGCGCAGGCCACAGCACCCGAAGAGCGTGAGCACGTAACTCCCTATCTTCGTCGGCACCCCGAACTGTTCCGGCTGCAGACGCTCGACTTCGGAATGGCCGAAGTACCAACTACCTTACGGCTTACCCTCGATTACCCGAGTGACTACGCCTTGCTGCATCTTCTTTTCAGCACTTTGCCGTCGGGCTTTGATCTGGCAGAGGCGGGCGAGCTACTTAAGCAGCACCCGTGGTTGGTGCACATCAACGATCAGAACTCGCAAGTAAAAGTGTAAGCTATGGTTGCTACTGCTTCGTCCCGGTTGGTATTTCGTGCCGATGGCAACCCACGCATTGGCTTGGGCCACGTAATGCGGTTGCTTGCCCTAGCCGATATCCTGGGCGAGCAGTACCAAACCGTATTTGTGGTGCAGGAACCCTGGCCCGAGCTGCTGCAGTTGCTGCGCGCCACCTGTAACGAGGTAGTGGAAGCGCCGCCCATGCCCTACGAGGGCGAGCCGGCCTGGCTAGCGCAGCAAGTGCTGCAGCCCACCGATGTACTAGTGCTCGATGGCTACGGCTTTGAGTACAATTACCAGCAAGTCCTGCGCCCCCACGTAGCCCGCCTGGTGTACATCGACGACCTGCACACCTTCCCGCAGGCCGCCGACCTCATCATCAACCCTGCCGGTGGTATTTCGGCCAAGGATTATGAACTGCGCCAGCCCGGTGCGCGGGTGCTATCGGGGCCGCGCTACGCGCCGCTGCGGCCGGCTTTTCAGCAAGCAGCTCAACAAGCAACCGCCGAAGCACCATCGGCACACACGGTATTGGTTTGCCTAGGTGGCGCCGACCCTACGCAGCAAACCCAGCGCATTACCCATATGTTGCTCGAGCTTGAGCCCATTCGGCAGGTACACGCCGTAGTGGGCAGCGCCTTTGCTGGCTGGGAGGCGCTGCAAAACTGGGCCAACGACCAACCACGCCTGTTGCTGCACCGCAACCTAGGCGCCGCCGAACTGTGCACCCTGATGCAACAATGCGGCACAGCGGTTTGCTCGCCCAGCACCATCAGCTACGAGTACTGCGCGGCTGGGGGCGGGTTGCTGTTTGTACAGCCTGTGGCCGATAACCAACACGACATCGATCTGTTTTTGCGCAGCTCGGGGTTGGCTTTGCCTTTCCACGCAGCTACTAACGTGCTTACCTCACCCGAAGCGGGCCGTTTATCAGAACAAATGCGCCTTGCACAACGGCGCCAGTTTGACGGACTTGCTCCGCAGCGCCTGCGGCAGGCCTTTGCAGCCCTGCAGCTACCAGCTCGCGCGTTCGGCTTGCGCCAAGTAACCGCTGCCGACTCCGATTTGCTTTTTTCCTGGAGCAACGACCCGACGGTTCGGCAATTCTCCTTCAATCCCAACCCCATCGGGCGCGCCGAGCACGAGGCTTGGTTTGCCAGCCGCCTGGGCAACCCCGAGACCGTGTTGCTTATTGCCGAAGATGCTGCAACCAACAGCCCCCAAGGGCTCATTCGCTTCGCTCTAGCAGGCCCCGACGCCACTCTTAGCTACCAGATTGCGGCCGAACACCGCGGCCGTGGCCTTTCGGCGCCGCTGCTCGTTGCCGGCACCGAGGCCGTGCAGCAGTTGCAGCCGCAGGTAAAGCGTGTGTTGGGCCATGTGCAGCTGCGCAACGAAGCTTCGCTTAAGTCGTTCCGCCGAGCTGGTTTTACGGAGCTGTCGGAAGCCGAGGCAAGCCACCCCGAATCGGTTACTTTTGCGTGGGTGTTCTAAACCTGCTCTACCTCTCTTTATGATTCGTGACAACAGCCAGCGCGCCACCCAGGCAGTCTGGTTTTTCGTTCTAACGGCCGTTGCGGCCGGCCTCAACATGCTGCTGGGCTTGCTCGACGCTGCCAATCCGCAATCGGTGTATGCAACCGCCGAAGACGAGCTAAACCTGCTGGGCTTAGGCGTTTTTTCGTTCGCAATTCTTTACCTGCTTATTCGCATTGCCAGCTATGTGTTTTTGATTCGCTGGTTTCGCAGAGCTTATGCCAATATTGCGCGGGCCGGCGAGCCAACGCAGTATTCCGATGGCTGGGCGGCCGGTGCTTGGTTTGTACCAATTGTAAGCTTCTTCAGGCCCTACAGCATGATGAAGGAAGTATGGCGCCACACTCAACTGCTGGCGTACGACGCTGTGCAGACCCACGGCCTGTTGCGTGCCTGGTGGCTGATGTTTGTGTTGCACCTAGGCGCGGCTCAAGTATCAAGCCGCGCCGATGCGGCACCCGGCAGCTCGGCCTATACCAACCTTTTGGTGCTGGAATACAGCTTATCGATTGCCATGGCCGTGCTTACGGTCGTGGTAATTCGTCGCGTAGCTACCGCCGAGGCCGTGCTGCAGATACGCACCAAAGTTTCGAACCTGGGTGAACCAGCACCTTCGGTGGTTGTTGCCGAAGATGCTTATACTCCTACCCTACAACAATAGTATTCCTCCCTCAGCGGAATGAACATACAGATTGGCTCCCGCCTGATTGGCCCCGATCAGCCGCCCCTCATCATTGCCGAGCTCAGCGGCAACCACAACCAGTCGTTGGAGCGTGGTTTGGCCATCGTGGATGCCATGGCCGCAGCTGGTGCACACGCTATTAAGCTACAGACGTACACCGCCGAAACCATGACGCTGCGCGGAGCGCACCGCATCGAAGACCCCAGCTCGTTGTGGTACGGCCGCGAGCTGTACGAGCTCTACGAAGAGGCGCACACTCCCTGGGAATGGCATCAGATCCTGTTCGACCGTGCCCGGCAGCATGGAATGTTGGCGTTCAGCTCACCGTTCGATGAAACAGCCGTCGATTTTCTGGAAACGCTCGATGTGCCGGCCTATAAAATTGCCTCCTTTGAGAATACCGACTGGCCCTTGCTGCGCCGGGTAGCCGCTACGGGCAAGCCCGTAATTATGAGCACAGGCGCTAGCAAGCTAGCCGAAGTAGCCGAAGCGGTAGATGTGCTCCGCAGCGCCGGCTGCCGCGACCTAGTGCTGTTGAAATGCACCAGCACTTACCCTGCTACGCCCCAAAATACCAACCTGCGTACCATTCCGCACTTGCAGCAACTCTTCCCCGATACCCTCGTCGGTCTATCCGATCATACCATGGGCGTAGGTGCTGCCGTTGCCGCTGTTGCCCTAGGTGCTTGCGTGGTGGAGAAGCACGTAACGTTGCGCCGGGCCGATGGGGGCGTCGATTCAGCTTTTTCGCTTGAGCCCGAGGAAGTGGCCCAACTGGTTAGCGAAACCGAACGCGCCTGGCAGGCCCTAGGTCAGGTGCAATACGGCGTGCAACGAGCCGAAGAGAAAAGCCGCTTGTTTAAGCGCTCCATCTACGTGGCCAAAGACATTCGTTTTGGGGAGCCGTTTACGGCCGAAAACATCCGGGTGGTGCGCCCCGGCGATGGGCTGGCTCCCAGGTTCTACGAGCAGGTGCTCGGTCGCACGGCCCGCCACGACCTGAAAGCTGGTACGCCGCTCACCTGGGACGTGCTCTAATGGCAATTTGGCCGCCTACCAACCGCGTTGCTCGCTTGCGCGATACGCTGCAGCTGCGTTTTACGCCGCTGTTTGCCTCGCTACCGGCCACAACCCTCGCGTCTATCTCGCCGGCCAACCCCCTAAAGCGATTGGTTAAAGTACTGGGCTACGCGGCCGTGCGGCTGGTAGGTAACGTGTTTCGGCCAATCCGGAACCCCGAGCAGTTGCGTGGCGCCGTCTGGCTGTACGTCGTCAGCCAAAACAACTACGACTCGCTGCGCTTCATTCGGGAGCAGCGCCCCGACGCAGTACTGGTAGCCGGCCAAGCCAAGCAAATTGGCCGCTACAACCAGCAGGTAAACCGCCTTTCGTTGCGCCGCAAGTTGTTGTACTACTGGCAGCTACCCGAGGTACTGCTGGGTTTGTGGCGCACCGAAGGACCTAGGGCGTGGCGTTTTTTCGACTTGATCTTTAACGCCGTTGGCTACTACGAGGTGTACCGCCGTGCCTTGCGGCATTATCAACCCAAAGCGGTGGTTTTTGCCAACGACCACAACGACGATGCCCGCGCTTTACTACTGGCCTGCGTAGCCGAAGGCATACCCACGGCCTACGTGCAGCATGCCAGTGTCAGCACCAACTTTCCGCCCCTGGGCTTCGACCTAAGCTTGCTCGAAGGACAGGACGCGCTGGATAAATACCGCCAATGCGGACCGGTGCGGGGCCAAGTACAACTGGTAGGCATGCCCAAGGCCGATGCCTTTATCCGGCAGCGCAACCAACACCCTAGGGTGCAGCGCGTAGCCATTGCGGCCAATACCCTCGACGATACCGATGGGCTGCTGGCCGCCGTAGTGTACTTACTCGCTAACTTTCCGCACCTCAGCTTCACCTTCCGGGCTCACCCCAGCGATGCGCGCAGCTTTGCCGAGTTGCGCCAACGCTTTCCACAACTGCAATTTTCCGACGCGCGGCAGGAGTCGGTGTTTGAGTTTCTGCAGCAGCACGATGCGCTTATTGCCGCCGACACCTCTACGCACCTCGAGGCTACCTTGCTCAACCTCGCCAGCCTGTACTACCGTTTCAGCAACCACGGCGTAGCCGACGATTACTACGGATATGCTGCCCAAGGCTTGGTGGAGCGGGCCCACAACCTACCCGAATTAGGCGAGTTGCTAAAGCGCTACGCCCAGCACAAACCGCTCGAGCACTACCAGCGTGCCGCGTATTACTGCGCTACCCTAGGTACCCCGCACGAAGGCCGCAGCCAAGAGTTGGCCTTGCAACAACTCAATTTTTGGCTAAGTCAACCAACTCACTAGCTGCAATTTAAGCACCCCACGTGCAAGCTCAACACTGGCATACCTAGGGCAAAGCCATTACTTTAGGTCCAATGCCAACCGCTACCTCACCACTGCCTACGCAGCCCGTTGCCGCACGCGAGAGCCAGCAAAACATGCTGGCCTATGTGCTGCGGCATTTCTGGTCGGCCTACGATGCCGAGCCGCTGCCGATTGGCTACGGTGGACTGTACCCCGAGGCCGCCGTTCAGGTAGTAGCGCAACAAACGGGCTTCTTTGGGCAGGCCACGCCCTACCCTCCCGAACCCGTGTGGCGCGAGTGGGCCGGGCGTAAGCTGCCGTTCTTCTTTCAGCCGAAGCTCGCTGCCGAGTTGCTTACGCTGGCGCCGGGCCGCGCCACCATCCACGCCGATGTGGTAGCCAATGCGTTTTACCTGCTCAGCGGTTGGCAGGAATATTTTTCGCCGGAGCGCGACCACCACGGGCGCTTTCCATACCGGGCTAGCGTGCAACTCCGCTACGGTTTTGTGGCGGTGCCGGTGGTTAATTATTATTTCGATTTGCTGCGAACGGCTGTGGAGCATGTACTGGGTTATACTCTGCCTCGGCGGCCCTGGCCACACCAAGCCCCGTTTGCCTGCTGGATAACCCACGACGTAGATAACTGCCGCAGTGGTTGGAAGGCCGAAGGAAAAAAAGCCCTCAAAGCCGGTAAGGTAGGCACGTTTATGTCGCTGCTTACGCGCCGCCTAGGTGGGCGCGATGCCTGGGATAATCTTGACACGGTGCAGCGCGAAGTTGCCGTGCACGGCCAAACTTCCACGTTCTTCATGCTGGGCAACGCCAAGCCCGCCCCCAACGGCACACCCAATGCCGATTACGATGTGCGCCACCCCCGCTACCAGCGCTGCTTGCAGCGGCTGCGCTCGGGCGGCGCCGAAATTGGGGTGCATGGCAGCATTGGCACCAGCGCCAGCCCCGAGGCGCTGCAGCGCGAAATCGAGCAGCTGCCACCTCCTATCCGGGGCAACCGCTTTCATTACCTCAGCTGGGAGCCGCAGCGCACGCCCGCCGTGCTCGACGAGGTAGGCGTGCAGTTTGATACCACCCTGGGTTTTGCCGAGCACTTTGGCTTTCGGCACAGCTACTGCCTGCCGTTCTGGCCGCACAACTTTGCCACAGGCGGCTGCCATGGGTTCTTGGAAATCCCACTGAATCTGATGGATGCCACCTTGCACCACCCCAACTACCTGCAGCTTGGCCCCGACGACATCCTGCCAGCCGTGCGGCCCATGCTGGCCGAGATTGAGCATTTTGGCGGGGTATTTACGCTGCTGTGGCACAACGAAAATTTTTCGCGGCGCAATCAGCTCAACGGGCCTAGGCAGTTCCACGCGTTGGTGCGCTACCTTCGCAGCCGTCATGCCGCGTTTGTGGTAGGGTCCGATGTGCTGACCCGGTTTGCCCCTACGTCGGCCTGACTTTCGCCACCTGTCAACTCCGCACTGATTTTGGGCATCGTCCAGCGCCAAGGGCTGCGCAACACTGCTATCTCCTATATCGGCCTGGGGCTGGGGTTCGTCAACACGGTTTTCGTGTTGCCCCGCATCCTCGAAGACGAGCAACTTGGGCTCACCCGGGTGCTCATCTCCGTTGCCACCATCTACGCACAGTTGTCGGCAGTGGGCTTTGCGAGCATGGGCATCCGGTTCTTTCCCTACTTCCGCAACCGCGAAGCCGGTCACCACGGGTTTCTGCCTTTCTTGCTGGGTTTGCCCTTGCTGGGCTTTGCCCTGATGACGGTGCTCTACCTAGGGGGCAAGCCCTTGGTAATGGAGCAGTATTCTTCTGACGCAGCTCTGCTTGGCCCTTACTACCAATGGGGCGTGGTACTGGCGTTGTTTACGCTGCTCTATTCCCTACAGGATGCTTACCTGAAAGCCCTGTACCACACTGCCTTTTCCTCAGTAGTGCAGGAGGTGCTACTGCGGGTGCTGGTGGCAGGAGCAGCATTGGCGTTCGATGCCGGCTACTTAAACTTTCATCAGTTTGTGCTGCTGTATATCGGCCTGAACAGCGGCATTGCCCTGCTACTCACGGCTTACTTGGCCTTTATCGGCGAGTTGCATTTGCGCCCGCAGCGCGAAGTGCTGCAAGTACGGCCCCTAGGTGAGTTACTGGGCTTTAGCGGCTTTGCCCTCCTCTCGAACATTTCAGGCACTGTCATCAGCTCCATTGATGCCCTAATGGTTGGCTCGAAGCTTAACCTAGGAGCCGCGGGGGTCTACTCGGTCGCGTTTTTTATCAGCACGGCGCTAACCATTCCGTTTCGCTCGCTCTACAAGATTGCCTTTCCGCTGCTGGCCGACTACTGGAAGCAGCACGACCTAGGGCGCATGGCCGAGTTTTACCGCAGCACCACGCGCCTCAACACCGTGCTGGGCTGCTACCTGGCGCTGGGCATTGGCCTCAACCTCGATTTTATTTACTCCCTGATGAAACCAGAGTACGCAGCCGGGGCTACGGCCGTGCTGCTGCTGCTGCTAGGCCGCCTGTTTGATGGCATTACCGGCGTAAACGCGCTGATTGTGGTAACCTCACCGCGCTACCGCTACGACCTCATCTTCAATGCCTCGTTGGCAGTGCTTACCGTGCTGCTCAACCTTGTGCTGATTCCGCGCTACGGGTTGGGTGGTTCGGCAGCGGCTACCTCGCTGGCTCTGGTGCTCATCAACGTGGCGCGCACGTGGTTTGTATGGCACAGCTACCGGCTGCAGCCCTTCGATAAGCGCATACCGCTGCTGCTGGGCATTGCTGCCCTGGCGGGCCTGGTAGGTTGGCTGGTGCCCACGTTCCCCTCCGTGTGGCTAACGATGTTCGTGCGCTCGGCAGCCCTTACTGCAGTATACGGGGGCTTGGTGCTGGCAACACAGGCAGTGCCAGAGGCAACGCCCTTGCTACTCACAATCCTGGGCCGGAGCAAAGCATAGCTTCGTCCGGCCCAGGATTGTGAGTAGTCGCTTAAGCGCAGGCGCTGAATTTACCGCGCGGTTTCAGCAACAGGGCTGGCTTCGACAATAGCGTAATCCTCAGAAGGCTTGGTTAGGCGCTGCAGGTAGCGTATGATCAACACCAGCACCACCGCGCCAACTAATGCTGCTGCAGCCAAGGGCCAGCTGGGCGCCTCGTACTTCGTCATTTGGGCTATGGCATCTTTGTCGGTCCGAATCATAAACAGGCCCACCCAGGCTACGAAGTTGTTTACGGCGTGTACCAGAATGCAGGCCCGGAGCGAGCCGGTACGGTAATACAGCCAGCCTAAAAACACGCCCAACAACGCCGCCGACAACGACTGCGCTGGGTTGAGGTGGATGATACCGAACAACAGGCTGGTTTGCAGAATGGCCTTGGTAGGCCCGTAGTTGCGCATCAGGCCCGGCAGCAGTATTCCCCTGAACAACCACTCCTCGAACACGGGCGCCAATACGCACAGTACCACAAAACCTAGAGCGGGCTGTGCCATCAGCTTCAGCAGCATATCGGGCAACGACCAAGAGGGCAGATTCAGCCAATGAATGGGTATCCGCACGTACAGCAGTGCCAACGTTGCCACGGCTATAATCGCGTACAACCTAGCGTTATCGTGTTGCCCACTCCAACTAGCCGGCACAATGCGTTTCGGGCCCTCAAGCTTGATTAAAAACCACACAACTACGGCTGTAGCAAATGAGCCAATGGCAATACCGTAGGTTTCGGCTTGGGCTTGGGGCAACCACTGCGGTAGTACCAGTAGCGGAATGCCCATTACGATGGAGGCAAGCAAAAACCAGCCAAGCGCCCCCCAGCTTTCGGCGTAGGTCGGATAGGCTTTCTTGGGGCGGCGCGGAGTGGCGGGCGCGGCCATCATGTAGGGTTCTTGCGGATATATGTGTTCCATTGGGTTAAGAATATAAGGCCACAAAATACACGCAAAAGCAAATCGGGCCCGCGGCACTGCCGCGGGCCCGGTGCAAATTGATAGAAACGTACTAGGTAGCCAGGGCCTGGGCCAGCCTAGGCAACCGTGTTGCCGGCCGGCTCTACGGCCGTTTTCACCAACTGGCCTTGGCCCAGCTTGCTGTTCTTTTTGCCGTATGCAAAGTAGATAACCAAGCCAATTGCCAACCAGGCAAATAGTCGGAGCCAGGTGTCGCCTGGCAGCGAGAACATCATCACCAAACAGGTAACAATGCCCAATATCGGCACCACGGGCACCCAAGGCGTGCGGAAAGCCCGCGGGGCGTTGGGCTCGCGCTTGCGCATGATGAGGACGCCCACGCACACCATCACAAAAGCCAGCAGCGTACCAATGCTGCACATTTCCCCCACCACGTGTATCGGAACAAAGCCGGCAAACAGGCTGATGAACAAGCCGAGCAGCAGATTCGACTTAAGCGGCGTTTGGAATTTGGGGTGCACCTGGGCAAATACCTTCGGCAGGAGCCCATCGCGCGACATGGAGAAAAACACGCGGCTCTGGCCCAGCAAATCGACCAAAATTACGGACGTGTAGCCGATGAGAATAGCGCCGATGATGGCCGTGCTCAGCCAGCCGTAGGGCGTTTTTTCGATGGCAATGGCCACTGGGGCAGCACTGTTCTTGAACTCGGTATAGTTGGCGAGGCCCGTCATTACGTAGCCAAACAGCACGAATAGCACCGTGCACACCAGCAGCGAGCCAATAATGCCGATGGGCATGTTACGCTGCGGGTTCTTGGCTTCTTGTGCCATGGTAGCTACGATATCAAAGCCGATGAACACGAAGAACACCACGCCTGCACCGCGCAAAATGCCGCTCCAGCCAAACTCGCCGAAGGTGCCCGTATTGGCCGGGATGTAAGGCTGGTAGTTGGCCGGATCGATGTATTGCCAACCCAAGGCAATAAACACTAGCACCACCGACACCTTGAGGGCTACCACGATGGCATTGAACCACGCCGAACCTTGCGTGCCGCGTACGATAATGGCCGTAATGGCCAACACCACCAGCACGGCCGGCAGGTTAATTAGCCCGCTTACCGTGCTGCCATCTGCTTGGGTAGCCGTTTCCCACGGCGACATCATCAGCTGCGGCGGCAAATGAATGCCGTATTTGCTCAGAAACTTACCTAGGTATTGCGACCAGCTGATAGCTACCGTGGCAGCGCCCACGGAGTACTCCAGCACCAAATCCCAACCAATAATCCAGGCAAACAGCTCGCCCATGGTGGCGTAGGAATAGGTGTAAGCCGAGCCGGCCACCGGCACCATGGAGGCAAACTCGGCATAGCACAAGGCCGAGAAAGCACAGCCCACAGCGGCCACTACAAACGACAGCGTAACGGCCGGACCTGTGTGGTTGGCGGCAGCAATGCCGGTAAGGGAGAACAAGCCTGCCCCAATAATTACCCCTACCCCGATAGCAATAAGGTTGAGCGGACCTAGGCTACGCTTAAGCGTGTGCGAGCCGCTCTCTGCGGCCTCTTGCCGCAGCAGCTCCAGTGATTTTTTTAGCATAATCAGCTTGTTGCACGCGCTTCAACGCGTGCGAACGAAAATGAGGCGCCGCGCACACCACCCTTCAGCACCAGAGCTTGGGCAGGCTTGCAGCAGCCAGAAAAGAAATGGTTAGCACAGGAGTTAGGCGCCAGGACGGGCGTAGCCTAGGAAGTAATGCGCGTAGGTGGCCCGAGCAGTCGGCTTCAGGCGCGGCATTATCTTAGTGGCTCAGCACTGCTGCGCCAACTAGCCTCAACAACAACAGCAACAGGCGCGCGTTGGCAATTGCGCAGCCGAAGCAGAGCGGGCAAACGGGCGGTGTGCAGGTGCAC
This sequence comes from Solirubrum puertoriconensis, assembly GCF_001483135.1. Classification (GTDB taxonomy): domain Bacteria; phylum Bacteroidota; class Bacteroidia; order Cytophagales; family Hymenobacteraceae; genus Solirubrum; species Solirubrum puertoriconensis. The sequence goes on along the minus strand of NZ_LNAL01000007.1, from coordinate 273,757 downwards.
AATGGAAGCTAGAAGCGGGAAAGTGGCAGGTAAAGCCCACAGCTACTTGTTTTTATATGGTCAGGAATTGGCACCGTTCCGGATGATCCGGAGGGTTGCCGGCGCTTCGTAGAGCCTGTCTCTCCACGCCTCTGTATAAAAACAATCCTTCAGAGTAAAGAATTGATACCGCAAAGGTAGCCCGCAAATGGCTGATTGTGCAAACACCAACGCTTGGGTGCCCGTTGGGGCACCTAGGAGGCCGGCAGCATGCGCATACGGTAGCAGTTCATGGCCGTGTCGCCGAGTTGCTCGAGCAGGCGGTAATTGGCTACCAGCCCCACCGCCGCGCCAACTATAGGCAGCAGCTGTGCCAGCTTGGCTAAATCGATGTAGTCGCGGTACTCCTGCTGAAACGTGCGCCAGTCGAAGGCCTGCACATCGGTGGGTAAGGTTTGGCGGTATGCATCCCAATTAGCCAAACGCTGGTACACCTCGTTGCGGGTTTGCTGGCTGCTGAAGGCCAACTGAAATACGTGCAGCAGGTACAGGCGCTCGGTGTAATCGTGCACGTTGTGGCCGTAAAGCGCGGCAACATCGAAAAGCAGCTTGAGCTTGATGCCCAGCAGCAGCGGAAAATCGGCAAGGCCCAGCAAAAAACCGCCAGCCCCGGTAACAGCGCCTTCGGCCGCGGCGGTGTTGCGGTAGTACTTGATGCGGATGCGAACGGCTGCTTCGCGCTGGGCCAAAGTTGCCTGTTGCAGTGGCTGGCGCGTGGTGTGCATCGAGCCGAACAGTACCCCGCGCACCATTTGCTTAATGGCGGTGGTAAGGGCCTGGTGTACACGCTCGGGCAGCAGGCCATTCAGGCGGGTTTGCACGTGGCGAGCAAAGCGGCTCATCGCCGACGGCGGCCGCTGCATGCGCTGCTGCCAAGCCCGCAATTCTTGGTAAGCTTGCTGTTCGTCGGGAGTCATGGCACTGGCAAGGTTAGCGAGGAAGAAGCCGTGTTCCGATGCTGCGAGCAAGTGCGCACCAGGGCATCGCGGTCAAAAGTTAATTTATTAAGCCGTTTATTAGCGAGCCGCTATTGCAGAATACTACACCTTACTCACCGCTTCATGAAACCTGTTTTCCTCTGCTTGTTGATGTTATTAGGCGCTCCGGCCGTGCATGCCCAGCAACGCCCTTCCAAGCAGTCGGCTCCTGTTAAAAAGCCTGCCCAACCTACTGCGCCCACCACCGCAGCGCCGCAGCCTGCTCTACAACCAGCTGCTCCAGTTTCAGCAGCTGAGCAGGTGGTGCAGCAACAGCTCGATGCGTATAACGCCCGCAACCTCGAGGCCTTTGCGGCCACATACCACGAGCAGGTAGAGTTGCTCACCTTTCCGGCCACGCTGCGCTCCAAAGGCATAGCCAAGCTGCGCGAAGGCTACAGCCAGTTTTTTGCCCAAACGCCCGATCTGAATTGCCAGATTGTGCATCGTACAGTACTGGGCAATAAAGTAATAGACCACGAGCGTGTTACGGGCTTGCCCAACGGGCAAGTGTTGGAAGCGGTGGCCATTTACGAGGTTGAAAACGGCCTGATTCGGCGCGTTACGTTTGTGCAGTAAGCCTTATTTAAGGCTGTAAATCCGTTCGATAATCTCCACCACCTTTAGCCCTTCTTGGGCATTGGTGGTGGCTACGGTACGCAGTTGCAACGTGTCAATCACGTTCTCGATAAGGTGCACGTGGTTGGCGGCGCTGCCTTGGTAAGTGCCGTAATCGTTGGCGGGGTTGGTGCGGGCTAACTCGGGCAGCTGATAGTTGCGGATGTGGCAGTACTCCACCTGATCCATGTACTGGCCGGCAATGCGCAGGCTGCCGTGCTCGGCTACTACCGTAATGGAGCTTTCGAAGTTACGGTCCCACACACTCGTGCTGTATTGCAAGGTGCCGCTGCCGCCTCGTACCAAGTCGAACGTAATCAAGCCCGAATCCTCGAACTCGGTCAAATCGTGGTGGTTGAAGTCGCGGAAACGGGCTGCTAGGTTGGTAACGTCGCCAAAAACCCAGTAGAGCAAATCGACGAAGTGACTGAACTGCGTAAACAGGGTGCCGCCATCGTGGGCGCGCGTGCCGTGCCAGCTACCGGGGCGGTAGTAGCGTGCGTCGCGGTTCCAGAAACAGTTGATTTGCACCAGGTAAATCTGTCCTAAGTGGCCTTCGTCGTACACCTGCTTTAGCCAGGCAGCGGGCGGCGAATAACGGTTCTGCATCACCCCAAACACTAGCCGATTGGTATGCTGCGCCGCTTGCACAATGGCCTCAGCATCGGTACGGCGCAGGGCCATGGGCTTCTCTACCACTACGTGCAGCGCGTGGCGCAGCCCCCGAATGGCTTGCTCGGCGTGTAGGTAATTGGGCGTGGCTACCGTTAGCACATCAGCCGCGGGGCCGTTACCTAGGTACTCATCGAGCGAGGTGAAAAAGGGCACCCCCGGAAACTCCACCTGCAACGCGGGGTTTGTATCGATAAGCGCTACTAAACGCGCCGCTGGGTTGCGCGCCACCAGCGTGGCGTGGCGCCTGCCAATGTGGCCAACCCCACAAATTACAAAACGAACAACCGACGACGCAGCCGCGCCCGATTCGGTAGCAGAGGTACTTGCAGAAAACACGCCGCAAGCTCCGAAAAAAGCAGCTTCGTTGCGGCCGTGTTAACCATATCGTAACCAATAAAAAAAGCTCCGCTGCAGGTAAGCAGCGGAGCTTTTACATACCTAGGCTGTCAATGCTTAGAGAATACGCTTGAGCTCTTCGAAGTTGCCATTGCCAACCGAGCGGCCGGTGCAGCCCAACTGGCGGGCACTGTTTTGGATGCTCGTAACGCGCGAACCGGGGTTGGGGTGCGTGCTCAGGAACTCGGGCGAACGGCCGCCGCCCTGCTTTTCGGCTTTGATGAAGAAGCCCGCCGCTCCGTCGCAGGCGTAGTAGCGCGTGCCGTTCAGGTAAACGGTGGAGTACTTATCGGCCTCTTGCTCAAAAGTGCGGCTGAATTTCAATTGGCCCAGGCCCGAGGCAATTTGCGCGAGCATGTTGGGGTTTTTACCCAGTACCACGCCCATGAGCAGGCTGATACCGTACTGGCGCTGCAACAGCTGGGTGCTGTGGCGGCGGTCGGCGTGGGCAATTTCGTGGCCAAGCACACCGGCCAGCTGGCTTTCGTTGTCGAGGAATTTAATCAGGCCCGTGAACACGTAGATGTGGCCTCCGGGCGTGGCAAACGCGTTCTGCATCTGGTCGTCCTTGATGATCTTGACGTCCCAAACGAACTGGTTGCGGTACTTGATGTTGCCATTGTCGAGCACGCGTTTCACCACGCCATCGAGCAGTTGGTAAGCGCGGGCGTTGCTGCCGCGCGCGAGCAGCTGGCCCTTGGCTTGGTAGAGCGAGTCGGTTTGACGAGCCACCTGCGCCCCCAGGGCAATGTCCTGATCGACGGAAAAAATATTGAAGCCTTGGTGGGGTTTGTTGATAGCAGCGGTGGTAAGGCCGGCTAGTGCCGTAAGGCCCGCCAGCAGGCCAAGAAAGGAGCGGGTCATGAGCGTAGGTAATCGGGTTGATGACGACTTGTACGGACGCAAGAAAAAACAGTGCCAGTAGCCCCTACCCTCGTGCCCAAGTTTGGACTACCTCCCCAACGTAGCGAACCTGCTCGGGTGGCATAACCGGATGAATGGGCAACGAAAGCACCGTGGCACACAGGTGCTCGGCCACCGCAAACTCGCCCGGTCGATGCCCTAGGTACTGATAAGCAGGTTGCAAATGAAGGGGCGTGGGGTAGTACACCACCGAGGGCACACCGTGTTGCTGCAGGTATTGCTGCAGTGCATCGCGCTCGGTTTGGTTAGCAAGCGTAATGGTGTACTGGTGAAATACGTGGGTGCTGCCCGGCTGCCGAGCGGGTATGTGTAAGCGTGTCAGGCCACCTAAGGCAGCGTCGTACTGAGCGGCTATGTGCTGGCGGGCGGCCGTCCAGCTTCCTAGGTGTGGCAGCTTGGTGCGCAGCAAGGCAGCTTGGAGGGTATCGAGGCGCGAGTTAAGCCCGATGCGGTGGTGCACGTACTTCTGCCCGCGGCGCTGGCCATGGTTGGCAAGCTCGTGGAGCTGCGCAGCCCTGGAGGCGTCGCGGGTGAGCATGGCGCCGCCGTCGCCCATAGCACCTAGGTTTTTGGAGGGAAAGAAAGAAGTGGTACCTACCTCCCCAACCGTGCCGGCTGCTACGTGCCCACCATCTGGCAGTTGCCAGGTAGCTCCGATGGCTTGCGCGTTGTCCTCGATTAAGGCGAGGCCGTGCTGCCTGCAGAGTTGCTGCAATGCGGTAAGGTCGGCGCATTGGCCGTAGAGGTGCACGGCCATAATGGCGCGGGTGCGGAGGGTAATAGCAGTGGCCGCGGCAACTGGGTCGAGCGTAAAGGTATCGGGGCGCACATCGACCAACACGGGTTTTAGGCCCAGCACCGCCACGGCTTCGGCGGTAGCAACGTAGGTAAACGCCGGTACCAGCACTTCGTCGCCGGGTTGCAGGTTCAGGCTCATCAGGGCCAGCTGCAAGGCATCGGTACCGTTGGCGCAAGGAACCGCATGCGCGCCGCCAAGGAAGGCGCCAAGCTCGTCGGCAAACCGTTGCACCTCTGCTCCCTGAATAAAATCACCGGCTTGCATAACGCGTTGCAGGGAAGCGTCGAACTCGGCCTGCAGAGGGGCATGCTGCGCTGGTAAATCGAGCAGGCGAATAGGCGAAGCAGGAACTACGGTAGGCAAGGAAGGGGGCAAAACAGGGCAGGAAAACCGAAATATAGCCCCGCAGTAGTTTTTAAGCTGGATTGACGCAACGAAAATCGGTGAAATCAGGCATCCTGGCTACTAAACATGCGTAACCTACTATGTATGCCCTGCGTTAAGCGGGCCAAGATAGCCGCTGCCGCAGGTGGCTTCCTTCCCACCAAACTCCTGACCATCATGTTTAAGAAAACCATTTCCACACACGCCCTAGCCCTGCTGTTGCTGGGCGGGGGTATTGCCTTCAGCCAAGCTAGCTGCAACCGCGCCGAACGCCAGGAAACTGCTAACGAAACGGCTGCCGCTACCAACGATGCCTACAACGATTTCAAATCGTTTGTAGCCAACACCGAAGCCCGTGCCGAAAACATTGGCGAAATGACGGAGGCTGAGTTCAACGAAGAAACGACCCAGCTCAAAAGCGACTACGACAGCCGAGTGGCCGCTGCTGAGGCCGACATGGCCACTTGGGATGACAACCGCAAAACCGAGTACGAGCAGCTAAAAACCCGCTACACCACGGCCTACACGCGTCGCGAAGAAGCGTATCGCAACCGCGGCGCGGTAGCCATGAACACGACCACCGGCGGCAGCTCGGCTTCGGGCAGCAGCTCCATGAACACCTCATCGGCCGCCGGCACCATGGGCAAGTACTACAAGCCCAGCAACCCTGCTGCTAACCTTACGGCCACCAATGCCCGCCAGACCTACGAAGACTTCGTGCAGATGGTGAAGCAAAACGAAGACCGTTACGACATCAACGACTGGCGTAACATTAACGCTGAGTGGCGCGCCCTCGACCAGAAGTACGAACAGATCAAAGGCGACGTGAGCGGCAGCGACAAAGCCGAAATTGCCAAGGAGAAGGTGAAATACGCCGCCTTTAAATCGTACGACAAAGCCGAAACCCGCGTATCGCAGGGCGCCGATCTGGCCACCGGCAACCGCGAAGAAGCCGCGGCCAAAGGTTCGGGCGTACGCCTCGAGCAATCGGCTCGCAATGCTGGCTCCGATGCTAAAGAAGTAGGCAAGGACGCCGCCGAAACTGGCAAAGACGCTGGCCAAGGCGCCAAGAACGTTGGTCAGAAGGTAGGCGGTGCCGTGAAGGGCGCCTACAAGGAAGTGAAATCGGAAGTGAAAAACACCGACAACGATTAAGCTACTACCCCATTGCCTATTGCATGAAAAAGCCGGCCTTACCTAGGCCGGCTTTTTGTTTTCAGAGTTTGGCTCCCACGCTTGCAGCAGCCATAAAAGTTTGAGCAAGTCGAAGCTTCGCAAGCTGGGATTTGCCTGCTGTGCCTTGCGCGTCAGCCACGGTTCGGCTTGTCTGAGGGCACGCAAAGCCACACCTGCCAGCCCTAGGCGTCGCAGCCGCAAACCCGTAGCCAGCAGCTTGGTTTCGGCACCTAGACCATGGGCTTGGTAGAGCTGCAGCAGGTTGTACACCGCCGCTTGGCTTTTCTGCAGAAACACCTCGGCTGGCTCAAGCGCGGCGTGCTCAACGGGGTTATTCATGTGGTACACGGGCACCGCGTGTTGGTGCAGCTCCCAACCTAGCTTGGTGTCCTCATGGCCGTATTGGGTCAGGGTTTCATCAAGCGGAAATTGCCGGAACACGGCCGCGCTAATCAGCACATTCTTCAGGTTGAACTGCGCGTAGGGTGCCTGCTGCCGCTCCGTGGCCGGACGGGCTTCGCGAGTGCGCCCATAGTGCCAGCGCAGGTGCTGGCGCACGTCGGCGGGCGGTGTTTCGGAGTACACCGAGCCGCCCACAATTACCGGAACTTGGAGCAGCGCGGCAGCATACCGCGCCAAAAACTCGGGGCTTGTAATGCGCACGTTGTTGTCGAGCAACAAAAGCCACGGGTGGACAGCTTCGGCGGCTAAGCGGTTGCGAATGGCCGAGCGCCCTAGGTTGTGCGGCAGCTCGTGGTAACGCACCCTAGGCAAGGCCGCAACTTCGCGGTTAAGCTTTCTAAACGGTTCTTCGGAGGCATCGTCGAAGCACAGCAGCTCCACGGGGCCAGGCCAAGCGGCGGCTTGGCTTACCAATGCTTGCACCAGCGCCCGCACATCGCAGTTGTACACCGGTATGAGTACCGACAGGCCAGGCATGGTAGCAAGGGGCTGAAGAAAAGGCAACAATACAAACCTAGGCGGCTGGGGCGGCCTCGGCTAGAGCCAGGTGCTTACGCGTAGGTCGTCGTTGCTGATAACGCGCAGCTTGCCCTCTTCGCAGCGGAAAACGCGCTTGGGGTAACGCCGAATCAGCTCGTAGTTGTGGGTGGCCATGAACACGGCCGTGCCGGCGTTGTTGATTTCCATGAACAAGCGCATAATGCCGTCGGTCACGTCGGGGTCGAGGTTACCGGTGGGCTCGTCGGCCAGCAGCAGCATCGGCTCGTTAAGCAGGGCGCGGGCAATTACCACGCGCTGCTGCTCGCCGCCCGAAAGCTGATGCGGCATTTTGCCGGTTACGCCCGTGAGGCCTACGCGTATGAGCACATCCTGCACGCGCTGCTTCATTTTGGCCTTGTCGCGCCAGCCGGTGGCTTGCAGCACAAATAGCAGGTTCTGGGCCACGGTGCGGTCGTAGAGCAGCTGAAAGTCCTGAAATACAATGCCCAGTTTCCGCCGCAGGTAAGGCACTTTTTCGGGAGCAAGGTTACGCAACGTATACCCTACCACCGTGCCCATGCCTTCGTGCAGCGGCAAGTCGGCGTACAGAGTTTTCAGCAACGAGCTTTTGCCCGAACCGGTGCGGCCCACCAAATAAGCAAACTCGCCCTTGCCCAACTCGAACGACACGTTTTGCAGCACAGTGTTTACGTCCTGCATAATGTAGGCGTCGCGGAGCTCAATAACGGCGGAGTTGTCCATGGCGATGAAAAGCGGCTATTCCGGCAGCCTGCATTCGGCTATCTAGGGCAGGCTTGTAAAGTAATGGTGAGCGGCGGAGTGTACCGCTTAGGCAAGCAGCGTTACAAATTCAGCGGCTGCAGCTTGCCGAACTCGAGTTGCTCGATTAAGGCCGCCAACTCGGTTTCCTTTCCTTCGAGGCCGTAGCGGTGCAGGTCCTTCAGGGGGCGGTCGGCGCGGAAATAGGCAATCAGCACGAAATCGTTGTCGCGTAGCTGAATGTAATCCGGAATCTTGGCCTTGCCTTTGACTTTGATAATGTACATCCTTCGGAGTTCTGAATGATGAATGCTGAATTCTGAAGCAGGCTTATTGTTTAGGAAACGAAGCGCGAATCAGAATCCAGCATTCAGAACTCAGCTATAACTAAGCGTTAACGCGTTTGTGGTCGGCCAGGAAGGTAGCCAGGCCTTTGTCGGTAAGCGGGTGGTTCAGCAGGCCCGTAATTACATTAAGCGGGCAGGTAACCACGTCGGCACCAATTTCGGCGCACTGAATAAGGTGCGGCACGTGGCGCAGCGAGGCAGCCAGCACTTGCGTAGGGTAGCCGTAGTTACCGAAGATGCTCACGATCTGCTCGATCAGCTGCAAACCATCGTGCCCGATATCGTCGAGGCGGCCTACAAAAGGCGACACGTAGGTAGCACCGGCTTTGGCAGCCAGCAAGGCTTGGCCTGCCGAGAAGATGAGCGTGCAGTTGGTTTTGATGCCGTTTTCGGAGAAGTGCTTGATAGCCTTTACCCCTTCCCGAATCATGGGCACTTTCACCACAATGTTGGGGTGCAGTTCAGCCAGGGCCTCGCCTTCGCGCACAATCTCATCGTACGTGGTGCCAATTACCTCCGCCGAAACGTCGCCGTCTACCAGTTCGCAAATGCGCTTGTAGTGCGCCATTACGTTGTCGTGGCCGCCGATGCCTTCTTTTGCCATCAGCGAGGGGTTGGTAGTAACGCCGTCGAGCACGCCCAGCTCCACAGCTTCCTGAATGTCCTTCAGGTTGGCGGTATCAATGAAAAACTTCATTCGAAAAAGCTTAAAGCCCTAAAACAAAAGATGCCCCAAAGCTAACCGTTTGTTGGCGGCGAAGGAAACGAACCTTCGCCTCGGCTAGTTGGGGCAGGCACAAAAAAAAGCGAACCAGTATCGCACCGCTCAACCACCTACCCTTGCTACCTTCCGGTCCTGGGGGAGTTCAGCAGGAGCTGGTCGTACTGATTCGCCGTTGCAAAGGTAACACGCCTAGCCGCGGATTTGCAAGCCCAGCGCGTTTTTTCTGCTTTTTTGCTGCTATTAGGGCTTAAACGGAAGCAGCCGCAGGGCCATTCCAAAGCTCAACTGGCTCACGTAGTGCACGAAGTTGTACTCCCGCCCATCCAGATTAATTTTGGTAGCGGCTTTGGTGAGCCCGCGTTCGTAGCGCGCAGTCAGCAACACCCTGCCCACATCGTAGCCCAGGCCCGCTTGCAAGGCAAAGCCCTGCCGGCGCATGCTCCGGTTAATGCTACTCACGATGCGGGTTTCGTAGTCCTGCTCGGCCCGCTCGTAGCCAGTTGGGATGCGCAGGGCATAAGCAACACCACCAAGCACGCGCAGCCGCTTACCTAGGCGGTAACCCACGGGCACGGCTACGTTCAGGCGCTGCCAATCCTGCGCCGATGACATCGACCAGAAATCATTGTTCGAGGGCTGCTTGGCGGTGTTGTTGATGTGGTGCCAGCTTTGGCTGCGCGAGTACGTGAACTCGGGCTGCACAAACCAGCGACGCTCGGGGCCGCCAAAGTTGTGGCGCGCCCAAAACCCAATCCGGAAACCCGCCGAAGGGGTAGTAAGCCGCGGAATTATCTGGTACTGGCCTACCACAAAGCCCGGCTCGGGGTTGGTGACGCGAAACAAATCGTGGCCGATGAGCATACCGCCTTGCCACTTCGGCGAGGTGGCCGTGGCAGAACTATCGGGCAGTGTTTGCGCCTCGGAAAACGCTGGCAGGCAAAGAAGCAGAAGTAGAAGTTTTTTCAAGCAACAGGTGGTAAAGCGGAGTTCGGGGTATTCTGTAAAAAAACTAATTCTGCTTTCATCATGCAACCAATAAACCGCATTTACCAGCTGTTTATCAATAAATTAAAACAAGCCATTGGCACTATCCTAATTTGGTACTATATAGCTAAAGCGCCCACCCACTTGCTGGCGTTTGCTAGTTCGTTTTGCGGCAGGCTTAGCACCTAGGGGTTGGATAGCTCGGCTCTGGCATCCTACCTTTGCCCATGCCTCAACAGATTTTGATCCTTGATTTCGGGTCGCAGTACACGCAGCTGATAGCGCGGCGCATCCGCGAGCTGAACGTCTTCTGCGAAATCCACCCCTTCACGCACGCCCCGGACCTCACTGAGGACATCCGGGGCGTTGTGCTTTCGGGCTCCCCCTGCTCGGTGCGCGACCCCGAAGCTCCCAACCCCGACCTCAGCAAGTACCTAGGCAAGGTGCCGGTGCTGGGCGTGTGCTACGGGGCACAGCTGCTGGCCCACCAAGCCGGCGGCGAGGTGCTGCCGGCTACCATTCGGGAGTACGGGCGGGCACGCCTCTCCGACCTGCGCGACGAGAACCCGCTCATGCACGGCATAAGCCTCAACTCGCAGGTCTGGATGTCGCACGGCGACACGATTAAGACGCTGCCCAATAACTACCACGTTATTGCCAGCACGCCCGAGGTGCGGGTGGCCGCTTTCCAGATCGATAATCAGCCCACCTACGGCATTCAGTTTCACCCCGAGGTAACGCACTCCACCCAGGGCAAGCTGTTGCTGGCCAACTTTGTGGTGAACATTTGCCGTTGCGCCCAGGACTGGACGCCGGAGCACTTCGTGGATGGCGCCGTGGCTGCGCTGCAGCAAACCATTGGCCCCGACGACCAGGTAATCCTAGGTCTTTCGGGCGGAGTCGATTCGTCGGTGGCGGCGCTGCTGTTGCACCGCGCTATCGGTCCGCGCCTGCACGGTATCTTCGTGAACAACGGCTTGCTGCGGAAAGAGGAGTTTGAGAGCGTGCTCCACTCCTACCAAGGTCTGGGCCTGAACGTAACGGGCGTAGATGCTTCGGAAGAGTTTTACGCTGCGCTCCGAGGCCTCACCGACCCCGAACACAAGCGCAAAGCCATTGGCCGCACCTTTATTGAGGTGTTTGACCGCGAGGCGCACAAAGTAGAAGGCGCCAAGTGGTTGGCCCAAGGCACTATTTACCCCGATGTGATTGAGTCGGTATCGGTAAAAGGCCCGGCCGTTACTATCAAGAGCCACCACAATGTAGGCGGCTTGCCAGAGCGAATGCACCTTAAAGTGGTGGAGCCGCTGCGCATGCTGTTCAAAGACGAGGTGCGCGAAGTGGGCGACACCCTAGGTCTGCCGCACAACATTTTACACCGGCACCCCTTCCCCGGCCCGGGCTTGGGCATCCGTATTCTGGGCGACATTACGCCCGAGAAGGTACGCCTGCTGCAAGAAGCCGACGCCATCTTCATCGACGCGCTGCACCGAACCGGCCTTTACGACAAGGTGTGGCAAGCCGGTACTATTCTGCTGCCTATCCAGAGCGTGGGCGTAATGGGCGATGAGCGCACCTACGAGCAGGTGGTGGCCCTACGTGCCGTTACCAGCGTTGATGGCATGACGGCCGACTGGGCGCACCTGCCCTATGAGTTCTTGGCTGATGTATCGAACCGCATCATCAACCAGGTGCGCGGCATCAACCGCGTGGTGTACGACATTTCGTCGAAGCCGCCAGCAACCATCGAGTGGGAATAAGCTCAGTTTAGGAAATTGTGAGTTAATGAATCAAGAAGCCGCCCTAGTTCTCTGGGGCGGCTTCTTGATTGTGTCCTGTTCCTCGTTGATGCGTAACCGACTACTGCAGGCAACGCTGTCATCAGTGGATGTCCGGGCTAATGATGTGCTCTGCTTGCCGTTTGCTACCATAAGCACCTAGGGCGCGGCGGCGAAGGCGTTAGCCGCAGTCGCCGCAATCGTTGAACGGTGTCGTTGCTGACGACTGCTTTAACTTCTCTCTATGAGCGGGCTGAGCGTACAGGACCGTTTACAAGTGCATTATGAAATGCAGGCAAATCCATACAAACCTTATCTTTGCTTTGGTGCCGCGTATTGGCAATCCCCCTTTTTGTCTACCTCTGACAAATGGTTACTACCCTTCGCCGGGTGAAGCACTGTGTAGCTCTGGCCGCAGCGCTCCTGTTCGTACAGGCTACTGCCCACGCGCAGCACAGCCAACACTCCCCCGCTCCGCTTAGCACCCCCGACCGCCCCGGCGTACACGGCATGCTGGTTTTTGGTACCGGCCGGGTGTATGCCTCGCACCTGCCCATGTTTCACAGCCCGCACGACTACCAGGTGCTGCTGGAAATTATCCTGAGCGACTCGGCGCGCGCGGCGTACACTACCAGCCGCCGCAAATTCCCCGACGAGCAGGTGTATACCCTGGAGCCGGAGAAGTTTGTGCTGCCGGCCATGCTGCAGCAGCCGCGGCCGTTTAAGGCTACGCTGTACCGGGGGCATTTCGAGCGGGGCGGCACTCCTATTGCCGGCGGCGTAACGGTGCGCATTGCCAAGGTACTTTACGCCAAGCAGCTACAAGCCAATCCCGACCCCGAAACCAAGGCCGAGTACGTGTTGGTAGGCAACGAGCAGGAGCAGTTCCTGGTGCACCGCATCGGCGCCCGGCCCAACTTCGACCAAGTATTGCGCGTGAGCCTGCCCGATGCCCGTACCCGCAAGCAACTGGCGCAGCAAGGCAGCTTGGTACTCACCCAACCCCGTTTGGCAGCCAGCGCAGAGCCAATCACGACCCCGGCTACAATTACCGGCGAAGTTGCGGGCCGCAAGGCCGCGTTGCGGGCTAGCGGAAGCCTCTACCTCGAGCACGAGGACCTGAAGTAGCCCATGCGCATTCACTGCTTTCAACACATCAGCTTCGAAACGCCGGGGCTGATTACTGATTGGGCACGGCAGCGCGGCCATCAGCTCAGCGTCACCCGTTTCGATGAGCCAGCCCCGCAGTTGCCCCCGTTGGCCGAGGTTGACTGGCTGGTGGTGCTAGGCGGTGCCATGAGCGTGCACGACGACGAACGGCTGGCGTGGTTGGCGCCCGAGAAGGCGTTCATTGGCCAAGCTATAGTGGCTGGCAAAACGGTGCTTGGCATTTGCCTAGGTGCCCAGCTAGTAGCCAATGCCTTGGGAGCTGCGGTGACGCAGAACCACCTGCCCGAGATTGGCTTTTATCCGGTACGGTTCTCGGAGGCGGCTCAACAGCACCCGCTGTTTGCCCACGCAGGCGGGCAGGCTACGTTTCTGCACTGGCACGGCGACACCTTTGCTCTGCCAACAGGTGCCGAACCCCTAGGTGCGTCGGAGGCGTGCCAACAACAGGGCTTTGTGTACGGCACGCGGGTAGTCGGCCTACAGTTCCACCCCGAAATGACGGCCGATATTCTGGAGCAGATGATTCGGCACGACGGGCACGAGCTGGTGCCAGGGCCTTACGTGCAAACGGCTGCCGAGCTTCGTGCCGGCATGGAGCATCTAGGGCAAAGCCAAGCGTTTTTGTTCGGCTTGCTCGATGCGCTGGCGCATCAGCAGGAGGCCTAAGCTTCGCCTTTCAGCAGCTCCTCGGCTTCCAGAAACAGCGCCGTGCAATCGAGCAGCTCCACCAGTTGCGCTAGCTCGGTTAGGGTAAATACCATGGCCATGCGCGTGGCGGGCGTGGGCACGGCAATGCATCGCGCATCAAGGTCGCAGGGGCGCGAGCCGGTGGTGCACTGCCGGTAGGTGCTGGCAATGCGCGTGCGAAAATCGGCCAGCTCGGCGGGGGTAAGTGCCAGCCCTAGGTTGCCGAAGCACAGGTGCACGAAACCAGCTGCCCGCGGGCAGCGAGCCGTGTAGCCAAAGGTGTTGTGGTGAAGTAGCTGCGCCATACCTAATCAGCGAGTGTAAACGCGTAGCAAGAATGAGGATCAGGCCGAGACGGCCACCGAACGCCGCACCGGCGCCGAACGCTTAGCCGGCCGCAGCCGGCGCCACCACAGCATAAAGCCCGTGATGGTAATAACCGCGCTGCTGAGGGCCAGCAGGCTGTAAATGATTTTGACGGTTAAGCCGCCGTATTGTCCAAAATGCAAGGTGCGCAGGGCAAAGTCGAAGCGTTCGGCGGGGCCTAAGTCCTGCTCGCGAAACACCTTCTTCACCTGCACCACGCCGGCTTGGTTACGGAACTCCACCTTGCTGGCGGTGCGGCCCCAAATCCAGGCGCTGCCGGGGGCGCGGCCAAGCACCGTAACGGGCGCATCGGGCTTGCGGGGGAAGTTTACCCGTACCAACTCCAGACCGGGCTCCAAGCGTTGCGCTTCGGCAATAAGCGCATCAATATTAGCAGCCACAGCAGGCAGGGCTTTTTCCTTCTTATCCTTATCGTCGGCGAAAATCTTCTTCAGATCGAAAGCATCCCAGCTCATCCAGAGGCCGCTGCCGGCAAGCACCACATTGAATAGCAAGGCCCACGAGCCCAGCACGCGGTGCAGGCCCGAGGATGCGGTGCGCCAGTTTTTCCAACGAATGGTAGTACGAAACAGCAAGGCATGAAGCAAGTGCTTGCGGTACACCACAAAGCCCGTGAGCACCGAACCCAGCAAGGCAATGGCCAAAACGCCCGCCAACGCCTCACCCAGCTTGCCGATAAAGAAGCTGTAGTGCAGAATGATGAGCTGATCGGTAAACGACCCGAACGATTTGCCCAGCACTTGCCCCGTGTAGGGGTTGATGAACAAGCGGCCGGGCTCCTGCTTTTCGTAGATGCGGATTTCGAGCGACTCGTCGGGGGCTTGAGGTATGTACCGGAACGAGTAGAACTGCGCTGCTGGCTCGGCGGCTTTGGCCCTTCGGTACAGCTCGTCGTAACCGAGGCGCCGCTCCCCTACTGCCACCCGAAACAGCTCGGGGTGCAGCTGCTTGTTCAGCTCCTCGCGGAACACCATAAGGGAGCCCGTGAAGAAGAACACCAGGATAAAGGCTCCGCAAATGAGCCCCAACCAAGAGTGCAGGGTAAAGAGGCGGCGCTTAAGGTTCATATACAAGAGCGTTCGGGGTGTTCCTTGTTCCGCCTAGGTGCTCGCCCAGTCGCGGCCCGGTTGGCAGGTTTTGCTGATGCCATTCACTCACCTAGGTACCAAATCAAAGTCGGCAACCAGGCCTTGGCTGAGCGAACACCAGAGCGGAAAGAAGGATGCCCGAAAGCAGTTCGGAGGGTTAGAAAGAATAGCCGGCCGTGAGGTTGAAACGGGCGCCGTTGCCGCGGGTGTAGTTGGCATCGGTGCCGTTGAACTGCGCAATGGGTGCGTAGTACACGTTGTTCAGCAGGTTCTCCACACCCAAGGTGAGGCGTAGCTTTTCGGTGAAGCTGTACGTCGAGGTGAAGTTGACCAGGCCAAACGAGTTCACCGGGCCCTCGCCCGAAGCGTAGGCGCCGGTGCGGGAATTGGCATTGAAGCGCGTGCGGGTGCCGGAATACACGTAGTTCAGGGCCAGGCTCAGGGGCTCGATGGGTTGGTAGCGCACGTAAGCCGTGGCTTTGGGCGGCGCAATGCGGTTGCCGTTCAGCCACACGCCTTGCTGCACATCCTGGCCGTTTACGCGCGAGGTAAGCGTAGCCCGGCCTTCCACCCACGACCACGAACCACCTAAGCTCAGGGTTTTCAGCGGGGCGAAGTCGGCCGTTAGCTCGTAGCCCCACACGCGCTCGGGGGCGCGCTGCGGCACCAGAATGCCGTTGCCTTGGTCGACGAGGTTGGCGCCTAGGTCGGATTTGCTCACGAAGTACACACCACTCAGCGTCAGCGGGCCCAGTTCACTGCTGGCGCCGGCCTCGTAGTTGCGCACCACAATGGCTTCGGTTTCGAGCAGCGACAAGGTGTTGGCACGCGCCGTGCGCAGCGTGCGGCCCAGCTCGTAGAGCGAGAAGCCCTCGGAGTAGCTCACGAAGGGGTTCAGCCACTTATACCGGGCGTAGCGCAGGCCGGCGTTGTACACGGTGGTATTGTACTTAAGCGTACCGCCTTGTACTGCCACACCGCCCACGTAGGTGTTGCCGCTTTGGGTGCGCAGCGTGGTGTAGTCGGGTACCTCCACGCGAATGTTCTCTACGCGGGCGCCGCCCTTCAGGATAAAGTGCTCAAGCAAAGTGGCGCGCAGCTGGGCGTAGGGCGCCAGGTTGCGCATTTGCATGCGCGGCGTCCAGAGGCGGCCGTCCACGAGGTTCTGCACGGTTTCGTCGCCGAGCAAATCGAGGCCGTAGGTTACATCGGCGTTAAACCGGTCGCCCGTCAGGATGGGCGTGTTCAGGTTCAGGCGCAAACCCAGCTTGTTGGAGTTGATTTCGGACTGCCCACCCCCTTCGAAGAACGTAGGCTCGGCGTCGTAGACGGTGCGGAAATCCTGCCAGTAGCCGGTTACCTCCACGCTGCTGCGCAGCGGCAGCACTTCCTGGCCGCGGTAGGTTAGGTAGGCGTTGTGGTTGTGGCGGGTACCCTCATCAACCCCGCCTCGGTCGCCCTTCACGCCAATGGTGGGGTACTGGCCATATTTGCCAGTGCGCAGTACGTAATCGGAGTTCTGGCGCGAGCTGAAGTAGTTGTACATCAGCTCCAAGCGGTTCTTTTCGTTTACATCGTAGCCCAGCTTGCCAAAGCCGTTGTAGGTTTTGGTTTCGCCGAGGCCGTAGCGGGGCGAAATCACCTCACCGCGAGCGTCCTTGTACACGCCGCTCTGATCGAAGGTGCCGCTAACCACGTAGTCGAAGTTGCCGGGCTTGCCATAGAACTGCTGCATAGCACGGTAGCCCAGCGAGTTGCTCGGGTGTGCCACGTTGCCGTTTACACCTAGGGTCGTCATCCCGCCAAACTTCTGGCCGGCCACCGGACGCTTGGTAATGTAGTTGATGAGGCCGCCATCGGCACCGTTGCCGAAAATGGCCGTGGCCCCTTTAATTACCTCAACCCGCTCAATCACTGTGGGGTCGATGGTGCGGATGTCGCGGCCACCGGCGCGCAACGGAGTACTTTGCGGAATACCATCGATGAGCACCAATACGTTGCGGCCGCGCAGGGTTTGGCCTACGTTGCCGGTTTGGTTGGTAGTGAGGCCCAGGCCTGGCACGGCATTGCCAACTACGGCAGCTAGGTTGTTGGGCGTGGCGGCAGCTTGTAGCTGAATTTCGCGGGCGTTCAGAATGGTGGCCGAAACGGGCGTTTCGCGGATGGGCTCGGCCCGACGGCTTGCCGACACAATCACCTCGCCCAGCTCGGCGCGGCTTTCGGCCAGCACTACATCAGACACGGTTTGCACCTGGTCGGCCTGCACTTGCACCTGCTGTTGGGTAGCGGTGTAGCCTACAGCAGTTACAGCCAGCGTGTACTGGCCAGCGGGTACGTTGGCAATTTCGTAGGTGCCGCTGCCATCAGTAGCCGCGCCTAGGTTGGTATTGAGCAGGCGCACGGTGGCACCTGGCAAGCTGGCCCCCTTGGCATCGCGCACGTTGCCGCGCAGGGTACCTAGGGTTTGAGCCAGTACAGATAAGGAAACAAGCAGCCCGCTTAGGGTAAACAGCAAGCGGGCGAAAAAGCGGAAAGACATTGGCAGCGGTTTAGAACTCTTCCAAATATGCCGCAAAGGTATAGCTCAAGCCCAATGGAGCCAAGCTTTATTTAGATTAGTTCTAATTAAAATACTCCAGCCGCCATGTACTCAAACGGTAAGGGCCGACGCATCTGCGCCGGCCCTTACCGTTTGAGGTTTCCTTTAGGCTATTCTGGGCAGCTGCCTAACGCACACCTACCGGGTTTTGCACTTCCACCTCCAGGCGCTCCAACTTGGTAATCGGCACGTATTGGTTGTCGTGGGCTTGGTTGGAGTAGCCGATGCCTTGGAAAAGCATGCCCGAAATCGGCCCAGAGTTGGCTAGCTGCTGCTGAAAAGCCGGTCCGTGCTGGTGCAGTTGGTTTCCGAAGTAGTACAGCAATTCGAATCCTGTAGCCGCAAATACCGAAGGCGGAATGTTTTGCTGCTGCGTGTAGAGTTGGCGGAAGCGCCGTACACCCGGCTGCGTGGCATCGAGGTACTTGGGCTGCACGAAATGAATGTCGCGGCGGTCGAGCTGACCTAGGCTGATGCTGGGGTTATCCATCCAGGAAGCGTAGGTGAGCAAGGGTACCGTGAGGCCTTGGCTTTGCATTACACCTAAGGCGTAGGGCCCGGCCTTGCGGTTGTCAGAAGCTACTACCAGGTGGCCAGCGCTTCTCAGGTCAACCCCGCCGTAACCCGCGTTCAACGATTCGGGGTTGTTAGAATCGAAGTGACGTACTGCGAGTACGCGCCCGCCCAAGCCTTCGTAGGCCCGTTTGTAGGCTTCGCTGAATGCGGCTTCGTCTTTGGTGTCTTCATGAAAAATCATGGCCGGGCGGCCACCTAGGCTTCGGTAGGCATACTCGGCAGCCAACCGCCCTTGCGTAGCCAAGCTCGGCTCAAATAAGTAGTACCATGCGTTGTCCTGCACCAACGAGGCATCCTGCGACAACGGGTTGATGGCCATGATCTGGTTTTGCTGCGCATAACGAGCCAGGATTTTTGCCCCCGATTTGTATACCGGCCCGATGATCATATCCATCGAAGCCACCTCGGGCAAGGCAAGCACTTGCTTCAGGCCAATGGTATCGGCGCCGGTGTCGTAGGCGAACAGGTTGATACTACGCCCTTCCCGCTGCAAGGAGTCGGAGGCCAGCTTCATGCCGGCGTACAGATCGGTTACAAACTGCAAGCGGCGGCGGGTTTCCCAGCTTGTATCGTCGAACTCGAAAGGCAGCAGCACGGCCACGTTGTAGCTGCTTTTGCGCTGCGGCCGGGGGCGCGGCGTGTAGCGCGTGCGGTCGAGGTTGAACTGCTTTACTACTTGCTCTAGTTGGTTGCGGTCGGCATCGGTGTAGAGGCCGCCAAATACCAGCTGCTCGGCGTAAGCCCGGGCCACGGCAGTATCCTGCGCGTAGCGGCGCATCAGGTTTTGCCACAACGCTTTGTCTCGCAGGCGGGCCAGGTACGTGGCTTTCATGGCTTGCTGCTGTGGGCGCAATTGGCCGGCAGGTATTTCGCCTAACACACGCAGCGCGTTATCTGGCTCGCCCTGTTCAAACGACACTTGCGCTTGCAGAAAATACGCCTCGCTCAGGCCCGGCCACTGCGGATACTCGGTGCGCAGCAAGTTCAGCATCTGCTCGGCTTCGGCCCATTTGCGGGCGCGGGTGGCCGCCACTGCATACAGGTAAGCGGCCTCAGGGCCCCGGCCGTACTTAGCCGATGGCGGCGTAAGTGGCAGCAACTCATCCATAGCCAACTCAAAGCGGCTCTGATCGATGAGCGTTTTGCCGTTGCGGTAGCGTGTGTCGGGGTCTTGAGAGCCTAGGTTGGCGGGCAGCGCGGGAGCAGGCTTGGCAACGGACGCAGGCTTAGCGGCCGGAGTAGCGGGCGTGCCGGCGGCAGTGCTTGTAGCAGGCTTGCTGGTGGTAGCACCCGTTGTTCCGGGCTTAGTAGCAGGTTTGGTAGTGACATTGCCGGTGCCGGGCTTAGCAGCCGTGTTGGCCGCGGGCGTTGCGCTATCGGATGCTTTGCCGGTGGCCGTTTTGCTAGCGGGCGCAGTTGGTTTTGGAGCGGTGCTGGCAGTGCTTGCTGGTTTGGTAGCAGCAGGCTTAGCCGGAGCAGGCTGCGTACGGGTGGGCTGCTGGGCCGATGTGGGCAACACCAGCCAAGAGGCTACTAGAAGGCAAGCAAGAAAAGACCGCATACAAAAAACGTCGGCAAGGGGGAACAACGGGGCCATGCAGGGTAGCCCGACAGGCAAAGGTACGCAGTTGCCGCACCCAACGATACAAGCCCAGCACAGCAACTATTTTTCACGATAGTAAAACTATCATTACAGGAAGCATGTATATATTGCGCCGTCAAAACACTATCACACCACCATGCCGCACTCTTCCCTTAAACCCGCTCCCATGCCTACCTCTGCTGACCTCGACCATCCGCAGCCCGCACCCATCACCGTAGCCCCCGGCGACGGCATCGGTCCCGAAATCATGACGCAGGTACTGCGCATTTTGGAGGCCGCAGGTGCATCGTTGGCACCGCAGTACATTGAGGTGGGTGAACAGTTGTACCGCGCGGGGCACTCCTCGGGCATTGCGCCTGAAGCTTGGGAGTCGTTGCACCAAACGCGCGTGTTGCTGAAAGGCCCGATTACCACGCCGCAAGGCGGCGGCTACAAGTCGCTCAACGTCACCTTGCGCAAAAGCTTAGGCCTGTACGCCAACGTGCGCCCGTGCCGCTCGCTGGCGCCGGCGGTTAGCTCGCTCCACCCCCAGCTCGATGTAGTAATCATTCGCGAAAACGAAGAGGACCTCTACGCTGGCATCGAGCACCAGCATACGCCCGATGTGGTGCAGTGCCTGAAGCTGATTACCCGCTCGGGCTGCGAACGGATTGTGCGCTACGCCTTTGAGTACGCCCGCAGCCACGGTCGTCGTAAGGTTACGTGCATGACCAAGGACAATATTATGAAGCTGACCGACGGTTTGTTTCATAAGGTGTTTGACGAAATCGGCCGCGAGTACCCCGACATTCAGCAAGAGCACCAGATTATTGACATTGGCACGGCCCGCTTGGCTACCCAGCCCGAGCGTTACGATGTAGTAGTGACCCTGAACCTCTACGGCGACATTATCTCGGATGTGGTGGCGGAGCTGACGGGCTCGGTGGGCCTGGCAGGCTCGGCCAACATCGGCCGCGACTGCGCCATGTTCGAGGCCATTCACGGCTCGGCACCCGACATTGCCGGCAAGGGCATGGCCAACCCCTCGGGCTTGCTGCAGGCCGCGGTGCTAATGCTGCAGCACCTAGGCCAAACGCAGGTAGCCGCCCGCGTGCAAAATGCCTGGTTGTGCGCCCTCGAAGACGGCCTGCACACCGTCGACATTTTCCGCCCCGGCCACAGCCTCGAGAAGGTCAGCACCAAAGGTTTTGCCGATGCGGTAATTACCCGCCTAGGTCAGGAGCCCAGCAATTTCAAAGCGCAGACACTTGAAACTGTTGTGAACGCAGCGCCGGCAGTATCGGCCGCAACCAGCACTTCGACCAAAGCCCAGCCCGTGCAGCAGCTCGTGGGGGTCGATATTTTTCTGCGGTGGCATAAAGGCACGCCCCACGAACTAGGCGAACAGCTAACCGCGCTTGCCGGCGAACGGGTGCAACTAAAACTTATTACGAACCGCGGAGTTAAGGTGTACCCCGATGGCCAACCCGAAACCTATTGCACCGACCACTGGCGCTGCCGATTTGTAGCCCCTGGCTCGGTACCTGCCGTTGGGTACGGTGCTGTGTCATTTATTGATGTGCTGGCGCTGCAGCACCGCCTCTCCGATGCCGGCTTCGAGATTGTGAAAACCGAAAACTTGTACCTGTTCGACGGCGAACGAGGTTTTTCACTTGGGCAAGGCGAATAGAATTTAACAAGAATTTAAGCTCAACTTAATTCGAGGTTAAGCTCGCCGGCCGCTCTTTGCAAACGAAAATGGAGAAGAGCGGCCGGCCAGACCTGAACCTCAAACTGCCGATACTGCGAGGTTCAGTACGTATCACAAGCTACCGGTTGTAACCGCACCTGCTTAGGTGTCAGCCCCCTACCATTGCCACACCCCGCTTATGTTTACCACCCTACGACCAGAACTAAACGAAAAGCTGTACCTGCGCGACCCGCAGGAAACCGACCTAGGTCGCAAGATCATTCAGGAAAGCGTTCAGCTGATCGACGAGCTCGGCTTTGAGCAGTTCACTTTCAAGAAACTTGCGCAGCAAATAGGCTCAACCGAGGCTTCGTTGTACCGCTACTTCGAAAACAAGCACCGCCTGCTGGTGTACTTGGTGTCGTGGCACTGGGCTTGGCTGCGCTTTCAAATTCGGTTTCATACGCACAACGTGCCCGATGCCGAAGGCCGCCTGCGCCTTATCCTGAGCATCATCACGCGGGCTCACCGCGACCACGCCGCCACTACCGAGCTCGATGAAGCGGCGCTGTACCGCATAGTCGTAACGGAAGCCTCCAAAACGTACTTAACGAAGGAGGTAGACGAGGTGAACCGCGAGGGTTTTTACCGCGAATACAAGCGTTTGGCGGCCGATATCGTGGAGGTAGTGCTCGAAATAAACCCCACGTACCCCTTCCCGCACTCGCTGGTAAGTACGCTGCTGGAGTCGGCACGCAAACAGCTGTTTTTTGCCCAACATTTGCCTTCGCTCAGCGATGCATCGGACGCCAAAAAGGCCGAAACGCACATTCTGTACTTTCTCGAAAACATCGCTTTTTCGGCACTTCGCCAACAATAGGCCTGCCCTAGCGCTTTGGTTATGGGTCGTTTCTGATGCCGCCCTTTTCGGACTGCGTTGCCGCGCAGTGCTCCCCACCTAGCCCCATCAACCACTTGCCGGCTTGCGCCAGCAATACGTCTCTTCCAACATGGCCGACTCGCAGCCTTACGCCTCGCTTACGCCGGGCCAACGCTTGTGGCGCCTTCTCGGTGCCGAGCGCCGCGACATCACTTATTTATATGTGTACGCTGCCTTGGCCGGCGTCATCAACCTTTCGCTCCCGCTGGGGGTGCAAAGCGTCGTCAACTTCGTATCGAGCGGCGCGGTAAGCACTTCGCTTATTGTGCTCATCGGTTTCATTGTGTTGGGTACGCTCGTGGTGGGGGGCCTGCAAGTAATGCAGGCTTACTTGGTTGAGTTTGTGCAGCAGCGCTTGTTTGCCCGCGTGGCCTTCGACTTTGCCGTGCGCCTGCCCCGCGTACGCACCGAGGCCCTAGGTGGCCAGTACCTACCCGAGCTGATGAACCGTCTGCTTGATGCGCCCACGCTGCAAAAAGGTTTGGCTACGCTGCTGCTTGAGTTTTCGGCGGCCGGCTTGCAAATCCTGTTCGGGCTGCTGTTGCTGTCGTTTTACCACCCTATTTTCATTGCGTTTGGCCTGCTGCTGGTGGGGCTGCTCGCCATATTGCTGCGCGCTACCGGGCCCAGTGGTCTTCGCACTAGCCTTACCGAGTCGAAATACAAGTACCGGGTGGTTGCTTGGCTCGAAGATGTAGCCCGCACGGTGCACACCTTCCGGTTGGCGCCGCGCCGCCCCCTGGTGCTCGGCCGCACCGACGACCTAGTGGGTGGTTACCTCTCGGCTCGTCGCGGCCACTTTAAGGTGCTGCTCACGCAGTACTTTGGCTTTGTGGCGTTCAAAACCCTGATTACGGCCGCGCTGCTCATCATCGGCTCGTGGCTGCTGATCAACAAGCAAATCAACATTGGTCAGTTTGTAGCGGCCGAAATCGTTATCATTCTTACCATCAACGCCGTCGAGAAGGTCCTCATCAAGCTCGATGTGCTCTACGATGCGCTTACCTCGCTCGATAAGATCGGCCATGTGCTCGATTTGCCCTTGGTACCCGAATACAACGGGGCCGGCCTCGAGCTCAACCGCTCGCAGCAAGGTTTGGCCGTGGAGATGCGCGATGTGCACTACCACTACCCCGATGGCCGCAACCCTGCCCTCGATGGTATCTCGTTGCAATTGGCTCCTGGCGAGCACCTAGGCATTGCGGGCTTCGATGGCTCGGGCAAAACCTCGCTGATGCGCGTGCTAGCCGGTTTGCTGCACGACTACACAGGTGTGGTTGCCTACGATGGCGTAGCGTTGCGCGACTTATCGCCGTCTGCTCTGGCCGATGCCGTGGGCGAAAATATTTCGCACCAGCACGTGTTTTCGGGCACCGTACTCGAAAACATCACGCTCGATCAGCCCAACATCAGCCCTTCCGATGTTACCTGGGCACTCGAGGTAGTTGGCCTGCGCGACTTCTTCTTTGCCCGCCCGGCAGGGCTTGCCACCCAACTTGGGGCCGGCGTAGCCATACCCGACCACGTCCACCAAAAGCTACTGCTTGCCCGTGCGGTAGTACGCCGCCCCCGCTTGCTGCTGCTCGACCACTTTTTGCCCAACGTAGAGCCCGCCGAGCGCCTGCGGGTAATGCAACGCTTGGTGGCACCCGATCAACCCTGGACGCTGCTCGTAGCCTCCAACGACCCGCGCCTGCTGGCGCTTTGCCCCCGCACCGCTTTGCTGCGCGACGGCCGCATCGTAACCGATGGCCCGTACGCAGAAGTATCGCGCGAGCCAGAGCTTCGCTCCTTGCTTGCCCAATAACCTCCTGGCGCCATTGAGCGCAACTGGATTCCCGGACCTTCGAAACCGTCCTTTCCGCAAGGCGCGCTCCGGTCCGCAGTCATTCAATTCCTCATTGCTCATAACCTCATGCCTTTCGCTGAGAAACCAAGTCCCGAAACGCACCCCTCGGCCGGAGTTTTCCGCTCCTTCGATTTGGTGCAAACGCCTACGGCCGGCCGCACCCTGGCTCGCTGGTGCGCCGGACTGAGCCTAGGTATATTCCTGGCAGGCTTCCTGCCCTGGACGCAGAACATTCGCTCGGGTGGTACCCTCACCACCTTGCGCCCGCAAGACCGCCCCCAAACCGTACCCAGCACCATTGCCGGCCGCATTGAGCGGTGGCGTGTGCGCGAGGGCCAGCTGGTGAAGCGCGGCGATACGCTCGTGGAAATTGCCGAAATCAAGGACAAGTACTTCGACCCGCAACTCCTGGCCCGCACGCGCGAGCAGTTGGCGGCCAAGGAGGCCTCGCTGCGCGAAAACGTAGCCAAAGGCGAAGCCCTCGAAGATCAGCAGGCTGCCTTGCGCACCGGTTTGCAGGTAAGCCTTAATAAGGCCCGCAACAAAGTGGAGCAAACCCGCCTAAAGCTGAACAGCGACCAAGCCGAGCTGCAGGCTGCCAACAACGATTTTGCCATTGCCCAGCAGCAGCTGGAGCGCCAGGAGGCTTTGTACCGCCAGGGCCTTAAGTCGCTAACCGAGTTGGAACAGCGCCGCCTGAAGTTTCAGGAATCGACGGCCAAGCGCCAAGCTGTCGAAAACAAGGTAGCTGCCACCCGCCAAGAGTTGGTAAACGCCGAGTTGGAGCTGAACTCGTTGCAGGCCGAGTACCAGGATAAGCTGGCCAAATCCGAATCGGACCGCCGCAGCACGCTGGCGTACCAGTTCGATACCGAGGGCCAGATTTCCAAAATGCGCAACGAATACGCCAACCTGAGCATACGTTCGGGCTTTTACCGCATCACGGCGCCGCAAGATGGCTACGTGGTGCGCGCTCTGAAAGCTGGCTTGGGCGAGGTAATTAAGGAAGGGGAACCGATTGTAACCGTAATGCCCGATAAGCCGCAGCTGGCCGCCGAGCTGTACGTGCAGCCCATGGATATTCCGCTGCTCGAGGTGGGCCGCAAGGTGCGCTTGCAGTTCGATGGCTGGCCCGCCTTGGTGTTTTCGGGGTGGCCGGGCACCAGCTTTGGTACGTTCGGCGGCGTGGTGGCCGTAATCGACAACCTCGATTCGCAGGGCCGCTACCGCATTCTGGTAACGCCCGACCCCGACGAAGAACCCTGGCCTAAACCGTTGCGCGTGGGCTCGGGCGTGTACGGCTGGGCCCTGCTCGATGATGTACCCATTTGGTACGAGCTCTGGCGTCAGCTCAACGGCTTCCCGCCCAACTTCGTGGGCTACGGCGGCGGCGGTGCCGACGACAAAGCCGACAAAGCCAAAGCCTCCAAAGACAAATCTGCTAGCAGTTCCGACGAAACCGAGCTATGATACTTAAGCGCCGTTTTTGGCTGACCACCTTGCTAGGCGCTGCGCTGCTCGGAACCACCTCCACGGCCCTGCCTACCCCGGCAGCAGCCCAGGCACCCACGGCACCTAGGGCCACCCCGCAGCCCGATACGAGCTCGGTGTTTACCCTAGGTGATTTGCTCACGATGGTAGGCGAGCAGCACCCTATAGCCCGCCAAGCCGGCCTGCTGCCCGAGCGCGCCCGGCAGGAGGTGCGGCAGGCGCGCGGTCTGTTCGACCCCGCCGCCAGCAGCAAGTTTTACCGCAAGGAGTTCGGCGGCAAAGACTACTGGAACCTTTGGGACAATACCCTGCGCCTGCCCACCTGGTTTGGCCCCGATGTGCGCTTGGGCTACGAGCGCAACGTAGGCCCGCGCATCAGCCAGCAAGAGGCTACCCCCAACGAAGGCCTCAGCTACGTGGGCTTGTCGCTACCCATTGGCCAGGGCCTGCTGATTGATGAGCGCCGCGCCGCCGTGCGCCAGGCCCAGGCCATGGTAAACCTGGCCGAGGCCGAGCGCATTGGCGCCCTCAACAAGCTGCTGCTCTCGGCCGTGAAGGAGTACTGGGACTGGACGCTGGCCTACGAGCGCCGCCGCCTGCTGCAAACCAACATGGAGTTGGCCGAGGTGCGCTACAACGCCGTGCGCGAGCGGGTGCGCCTAGGTGATTTGGCCGCCATCGACTCGGTGGAGGCCCTTACCGAGCTGCAAAACCGCCGCGCCCAGCTGGTACAAGGCGAGGTAGAGTGGCAAAATGCCACGCTGGTACTCAGCAACTTTTTGTGGGATGCCCAGCAGCGCCCGCGCGAGTTGCCCCTTACCGTGCGCCCGCAGCCGCTGCCGCCGGCCGAGGCCTGGGCCGCCCCGCCCGCCGTACCCCTCGAAACCCTGGTTGAGCAAGCCCGCCAGCAACACCCCGAGCTGCTGAAAGCCCGCGCCAAGCTGGGCCAGTTGGAGGTAGAGCGCCGCCTGGCCCAAAACAAGCTGCTGCCCAAGCTTTCGGTTGATTATAACCTGCTGATGACCGGCCGGCCCTACAACCCCGAAACCGGCTACGGCCCCGCCCCGCTCTACAACAACAACTACAAGCTGGGCGTAAGCTTTGCCTATCCGCTGCTGCTGCGCCAGGAGCGCAGCAAGCTGCAAATCACCCAGCTAAAAATCCGCGACACCAACCTGGGCATCGAGCAAACCACCCGCGAAATTGCCACCGGCGTGCGCACCGTTGCCAACGACCAACGCGCCCTAAGCCAGCAGTTGCAGGTGCAGGAGCAGGTGGTAGCCAACGCCGAGCGCCTGCGCAACGGCGAGCAAATCCGCTTCGAAAACGGCGAGAGTTCGGTGTTCCTGCTCAACTCGCGTGAGGCTTCTCTCCTGTCGGCGCGCATTAAGCTGGCCGAGCTGCAAGCCAAATACGCCCAAACCCTGGCAGGCCTGCGCTTTGCGGCGGGCTCTGCACCGATTGCTGAGTAGTTAGTACCTAGGGATAAATGAAAAGCCCGGCAGTTTATGGCTGCCGGGCTTTTGTATTCTGGGCTGCTCGAGAGTTGCTTTCACCTGCATAAATACATTTGTAAGATACAACTACTTAGAGCTACAAAAGAGAACATTGTCAAGGAGCACTGAACAGTTAAAATTATGTGAAGCAACTTTCGCGTTAAAGGCGGCTTCTCGTCTAACTATGAAACTCATCTATCTTCAATCCAGCTCGACTGCAAATTTTATAAGCCACAACCCAAACAGCTTATTACGCTCAGGCGGGCTGTTGTCTTACTATTACAGATAAGGGTATATGAGCTTGATCTACTTTACTCACATTTGCTTCGTGCTCGGTTTCGTGGTTTCGGTTGCCTCTGCCCATTGATAGCGCAGTAACAGGTACCAGAGCGTGATTGCTGCAGCTATGTTAACACCAAAAAACCAGCCATCCTCATTCACCAATCAAAACTTAAACTTGACCTCGTAGAGGGCATCAAGGGTCAGGCTTACCTTGCCTTGGGAAGCTAAACCAAAGATGGCTAGCATCCCGTTGCTGAGTACATACTTCAGCCCTTCGTACTCGATTGCCGGTAGCTGCATAATGGCTACAACGCCCATCAATGTTGGGTCTTGCCGCTTCTGGTAAATACCAAAAGAGGCAATCGAGAGCATGAAGAAAATTGTCGCGTATATGCCACCACCAATCTTTAAAGATGATTGGCCTAGCTCAGGGAGATTAGACGCGAGAATAATCAGGCCTACAATGCCACCTATTAAATTGTAGTAGCTCAAGGACTTCAGGAATTTGTTATGTAGCGCAGTATCAATGGGAAGCATAAGATTTGATAGCACAGGTGCAGTCCGCTATTGCGGTACAGCAATGGTTGTAAAAATACTTTTATAAACTACCGTTCTAGAAATTGCAGTAAGTCAGGCGCGGCCGCATTTGCCCGCTGCTGCAGTTTAAGGAGCGAGTCGCTTCAGTGGGTTGATTGGTTCCGCTACCTGTTGTTACAAGTGCGTTTATGTCAACCGATAAATACAACAGCACTTACTCCTCACAAACTCAATCCGGCTGGTACTGCTCCGGCAACGTGCGCTCCGGCGTTTGGTCGTTCCAGGCAATGGAGCTTACCTGCCATCGGCCATCGGCGTGCACAAACTGAATGCTGTTGATGCCCACAATATCGGGCTCCACGGAGCCGGGTGTAAACCGCGCCTCGTAGGTGCTAAACCGGTGGGCCACCTTGCCGAACACTTCGGTGGTGTGCTTTACTTCGGTTTCTTCGAAGGCCGTGAATTTTCCTGCGTTTAAGTTAGCCTCGATGCTGTTAATAAAGGCATCGAGCGTGAGCAGCTGTGGCTGCGTGCCGTTGGCATTTATCAGGTGAGCCTGGGGCAGAAATATGCGCCGCATGAGGCGGAAATTGGGCCGCTTGCCGGGGCCAAAACTGATGCAGTCGTACAGATCGTGCACCACGGCGTTGAGTTCGGTGAGCAGCAGCATAACCGGGCGGAGTTTAGCGGTAAAGCACAGGAAACAGGCAGGCCGAGCTAGGCTCAGCCGGGTACTGCGCTCCGTGTACGCACAACTGCCCGCCTAGGTGCTTTGTGCTTGCTTGCAGCCTTCTATCTTGGGGGCTGCATGAAGCTCGCCTCCTCTACTACCGCCTCCATGACTTGGGAGCGGCTGCTCTCGCGCCGCCGTTACCCCGAGCAGCCGCAACTGCACGTTGTGTCCGACGCCGCTCCCGTGCGCGGCGCCTTCGTGGCCGATTACGACCGCGTGGTGTTCAGCTCGGCGTTCCGCCGCCTGCAGCGCAAAACGCAGGTGATGCCCCTGCCCGAAACCGACTTCGTGCACACGCGCCTCACGCACTCGCTCGAAACCGCCTGCGTGGGCCGCTCTCTAGGTAGAATGAGCGGCCGCCTGCTGATGGAGCAAGACGATGAGCTGGCCCAGCAACTCCCCTACTTCGATGCCGATTGCGGCGATATTGTGGCCGCCGCCTGCCTCGCCCACGACATCGGCAACCCACCCTTTGGCCACTCCGGCGAAGACGCCATTTCCAGCTACTTCCGCTCGCCTGCGGCCGAGCCGTTTGTGCGCGTACTCAGCCCCGCCCAACGCGCCGACTTGCAAAACTTCGAGGGCAACGCGGCTGGTTTTCGGGTGCTTACCCATACCTACGCGGCGCACAGCACCGGTTCGGCTGGGTTGGGCCTTACCTACGCTGTACTGGGCGCTTTCACCAAGTACCCGCGCCCCTCGGTGGTTGAGGACCACGACAAAACCGGCGGTGCCAGCGAGAAAAAGTACGGCCACTTCCAAACCGAAGCCGAGCGTTTCCGGCACGTAGCCCACGACCTAGGCTTGCTGCCCAAATCCGACGAGTCGGGATTCTACCACCGCCACCCTCTGGCTTTTCTGGTAGAAGCCGCCGACGACCTCTGCTACCGCATCATCGATTTTGAAGACGGCCTGAAGCTGGGCCTGATTCCGCACCAGGAAGGCTTGGAGCTGCTCCGCGACATGCTCGCCGACGCCCCCGCACGCCCGCGCAGCGTGGAATGGCGCGACTGGCGCGAAGAACTAGGCTACGTACGCGCACGCCTCATCGGCAAGCTGGTAGCCGAAGCGGCTCAGCTGTTTGCCCAGCACGCCCCCGCCATGCTACGCGGCGAGTACGATTCGAGCCTGATTAAAGAGCTGGGCTGCTGGCACGAGCTGCAGCAAGTAGCACTGTTATCGGTGGAGCGCCTGTATCGCAGCCGCCCCGTGCTGCAAATCGAGGCCGCCGGTTTCGAGGTGCTCGGCGGCTTACTAGATGCCTTTCTGCACAGCATCTTCGACCCGGCTGCCAGCCCTAGGTCGCGCAAGCTCCTCGACTTGATACCACCGCAGTTTCGGGCTGTGGGTCCGCAGCTGGGCTTATCCGCCTACGAGCAAATCATCCTGCTCACCGACTACGTGGGCTCCCTCACCGACCAGAACGCGCTTAGCATCTACCGCACTATAAAGGGCATCGATTTGCCGAAAGGGTTTTAACCAAAGCAGCCGTTCCCTTAGCTGTCATTGCGAGCAAAGCGAAGCAATCGGTCCCGTCTGAGCCTCGGCTCTTCAGCCAGCACCAAGCGTAAACGACCTAGGGCGTAGTCGAACGATGTAGCGCGGACTCTGCAAGTCCGCGTACAGGTTTTCGTTTAGCGCTGGGTGAAAGGTCGTACCCTGCCCAGGACCGATTGCTTCGCTTTGCTCGCAATGACAGCTAAGGGAACGGCTGCTCTATTTGCCCTTAATAAAGTTACCTACCGTATACCTTTGCCTGCACTTCGGCGGGACAAACCGCGCCCGTACGTTGTTACCTACTTATGCAGCAAGCAACCGACCTTAACCTCGCTACCAGCGACCAGCTTTTCACCCGCGCTAAAGACCTGATTCCGGGCGGCGTCAACTCGCCCGTGCGCGCTTTCCGCGCCGTGGGTGGCCACCCCGTGTTCATGAAATCAGCCGAGGGCGCGTGGCTGACCGATGTAGACGGCAACCGCTACCTTGATTTCATCAACTCGTGGGGCCCTATGATTTTGGGCCACGCGCCGCAGATCGTGCTGGAAGCTGTGCAGCGTGCTTTGCCCGATTCGTTGTCGTTTGGTGCACCTACGCGCCGCGAGGTTGAAATGGCCGAGCTGATTTGCGAGATGGTGCCCAGCGTAGAGAAAGTGCGTTTGGTAAATTCCGGCACCGAGGCCACTATGTCGGCCATTCGGGTAGCCCGCGGCTACACCGGCCGCGACAAAATCCTGAAGTTTGAAGGCTGCTACCACGGCCACGGCGACTCGTTCTTGATTTCGGCTGGCTCGGGCGCCCTCACCTTGGGTACGCCCGATTCGCCCGGCGTAACCGAGAGCGTTGCCAAAGACACCCTTACGGTGCCCTACAACGACCTAGGCGCCGTGGAGCAGGCCATTGCTGTCAACCCCAACCAAATTGCCGCCATCATTCTGGAGCCGGTAGTAGGCAACATTGGTTTGGTGCCGCCCGCCGAAGGTTACCTGCAAGGCCTGCGCGAGCTGTGCACCAAGCACGGCATCGTGTTCATTTTCGATGAAGTGATGACGGGCTTCCGCCTAGCCCGCGGCGGCGCCCAGGAGCTGTTCGGCATTCAGCCCGACATGACGACCCTAGGTAAGATCATCGGCGGTGGCATGCCGGTGGGTGCCTACGGCGGCCGTGCCGAGATTATGGACAACGTAGCTCCGGCCGGCAAGGTGTACCAGGCAGGTACGCTCTCGGGCAACCCCATTGCCACGGCCGCCGGCATGGCGCAGCTGCGCTACCTCAACGAGCACCCCGAGGTGTACGAGCAACTGGAGCGCACTAGTGCCCGCCTCGCCGAGGGCACCTACGAAATTGCCGCCGAGTTGGGCCTTAACTACACCGTAAACCGCGTGGGCTCGATGTGGAGCGTATTCTTCACGCAGCAGCCCGTAACTGATTTGGCTTCGGCTAAAACCTCCGATTTGGAGGCATTCGGCCGCTACTTCCGGGCCATGCTCAACCGCGGCGTGTACCTGGCCCCTTCGCAGTTCGAGGCCCTGTTTGTGAGCACCGCCGTTACCGACGACCTCGTTGACTTTTATCTAAGCGCCTGCCGCGAATCGATGCGCGAAGCACACGGCCTGTAAGCAAGCCCACCAACCTTGTCATCCTGACGAAGGAGGGCCTTATTACATGAGGTAGTGAAAACTATCCCATGTAATAAGGCCCTCCTTCGTCAGGATGACGGCTTTACGCACCTAGGGCGTCAGGCTCACCAGCATTGAATTTCTCCCGCGCCGGCAAGGAATCAAATAAAGCACTGCATCAATAGGCTCAGCAGTTTACCTTTGCCCGGAAAACTGTTTGCCTGTTGCCCATGCCTTACCGTTACTGTTTTGGGTTTTGGAGCTTGCTGCTTGTGCTGCTGGTTGTGCCGATGGGGTTGCGTGCCCAATCCGAGAACACCGCTGCGCAAAACAAGCAACTCTTCGACCGCGCCGTAGACGAAATCAACTTCCGCACGATGGAAACCGTCTACGACAAGTCCTTTACGCGCCGCAAGTACCCAGTCAATCTGCGCACGGCCAAGGCCCGCAAGGAGTTCGACGACTACGCCGGCCGCGAAGACCTGAAAACGCTGTTCCGCAACTACAACAGCGTAGCCGAGCGGTACAAGCAGCGTTTTGGCAAAGGCCGCACCGATTTGGCTGAGTTCGAGAAGCAGCTTAACAGCGTGCTGGTCGACCGCAACTTTGAGTTCTTCATCCGGGTGTTGCCGCGCGACGAGCGCGTGGCGCTCATCCATTCGCTGCAGCGCTACATCAAGCAGGCCAGCGCTCAGTTCAACGCCTCGCAAGACCCCGCTCCGGAGGAACTTATGGCCGATGCGGCCAATGTGCCCCCGGCCGATGTAGATGCCCAGGCTGAAGAGTCCGTTGCTAAACCCCTTGAGGACCCGCAGCCCAACCCCGATGCCGTAGCGGAAGAGAGCCTGAGCAACCCAATGATCAGCCGCCCCGCACGCACCTTCGGCGAGAACACTGTTAAGCCGGCCCACGACTGGGTTGATTACACCACCCTGTTGTGCTCGGTATTTTCGCTGGCGCTGATGCTTTACCTCACCATGTCGGTAATCCCTGGCATGCGGGCTCAGATCAATGCCCTCACAACCGAGCCCGACTACGAGGAAGAAGCCGCTGAGGAACCCGCGGAGGCTGCCCCGAAACGCCGCACCGCCATGGTGCTGCCCACCGACCGTTACGAAGACGACGAAGCCTAGGTGCTTCGCCACACCCTGAAGCCAGGGGCCGAAGCAATGCTTGTATCAATGTAGCTTCTGCCCTTTCGGATTCAATACCTCTCCCCCAATGATTCTTACCGACGAGCAAATCCTAGCCGAGATGGAGCGCGGCACCATCGTAATCGAACCCTTCGACCGCGCTTGCCTGGGCACCAACTCCTACGATGTGCACCTAGGCCGTTACCTGGCTACCTACCGCGACCATGTGCTTGATGCGCGCAAGCACAATCAGATTGATGTGTTTGAAATTCCGGAGGAAGGCTTTGTGCTCACGCCCGAAACCTTGTACCTGGGCGTAACCGAGGAGTACACCGAGACGCACGCACACGTGCCTTTCCTGGAAGGCAAAAGCTCGGTAGGCCGCCTGGGTATCGATATCCACGCCACCGCTGGCAAGGGCGACGTGGGCTTCTCCAACACCTGGACGCTCGAAATCAGCGTAACGCAGCCCGTGCGCATTTACCGCGGTATGCCCATTGGCCAGCTTATCTACTTTGCGGTCGAAGGAGCCATCCAAAACTACTACAACCGCAAGCCCAATGCTAAGTACAACGCCCGCACCGACAAACCCGTGGAGTCGATGATGTGGATGAACAAGTTCTAATTAAGTACTTGACCGTCAACCGGCTGGCGTTTTGCACGTATGTAGCAGAAGCCAGCCGGTTTGGTTTTTACTAGTTTGCCGGTGAAAGCCGAACTGCCTGGCACACTTTTTCGTTAGGAAGAAGCGTAGGTTGCTTCGGCGGCCCAACCATTGTTTCAGCGGCTTAGGCCCTCAACGATACTTGCCATGACTACCATAAAGATGATTGCTACGGCTGTGCTGGCATCGGGTATGGCACTCGGTGCGCAAGCACAGCAACCATCGGCTAAAAAGAACCCCGTTGTGCAGCAACGCGCCGAGCGTCTTTCCGACCAGATGGCCCGCGAGCTGCGTCTGAACAATTACCAAACCACCAAGCTCCGCGCCATCAATCAGGATAAAGTTGCCAAGATGGCCGCCATTGAAACGCGGTATGCTGGCAACAACAAACTGATTGATGAGCAATGCCAGGGCGTGTGCCGCGAGCGTGACCAAGAGTTGCGCGCCGTATTAACTACCGATCAGTACAGCGACTATTACGGCCGCCGCCCCATGTACTACAAATACGACAAGGACTACGCTGCTCAGGCCACCGACATCATGCTCGTAAAAGCCGTGCAGAACCCGCTTCCGGCTAGCGCCAAAGGTGCTACCATTACGCAGACCAAAGACAACAACAAGCCTACCTCGGGTGGTGGGCGCTAGTTGATGCCGATACAAAGAAAAAGCCCGCTTAGCAGCTGCTAAGCGGGCTTTTTCTTTGCGTGTTGCTAGGCTGAGAGCCTATTTCTGGTTGCGCTCTTCCTGCTCTACGTGCTGGGCCATTTCCTTACCTAGGGCCCGCAGTTTGGCGCCCATGTATTCGTCGTTGGTAGCGGCCACAATGCTTTCGGCCAAAGAGCCAATCATGTCCACGTAGAAGCGCTTCATCTCGTTCACAGGCATCTCCTTGGTCCAAAGGTCAATCTTCATGGTACCAAGTTGCTCCCGGTCCCAGATGCTGATATTCATGGCCTTGGCAAAATTGATATCGGCGCCGGCATCGGTAGCACTCCAGCTAATGGCTTCCGGAATGTTCTGGTCGTCAAGCGCAATGCTGAAGCGGATTTCGGATTTCTTCATGGTAAAAAGACGGTTGAAAGTCGTCTGGTAAGTGGCGGGTAAAAAAGGCTGTCATCCTGAGCCCCAGCGAAGGACCTTATCACGTCTGAACGACCTAGGACCGGATGGATACAATCCGACGTGAGAGGGGCCTTCGGCTAACGCCTCAGGATGACAGAGGTAGTACTTGCGTGCGGTTACACGTAGTTGTTGAGCATCACCGGCATTACCAGCATCAGGATGTTCTCGTTGTCGTCGGCCAGGGTCGGCATTAGCAAACCAGCACGGTTCGGGGTGCTCAGCTCGAGGGTAATTTCCTCCGAGTCGATGTTCGAGAGCATCTCAATCAGGAAACGCGCGTTGAAGCCGATTTCCATATCCTCACCGTCGTACTGGCAAGGCAGCTTTTCGTTGGCTTCGTTAGAGAAGTCGAGGTCTTCGGCCGAAACCGTCATTTCCGAACCGGCCAAGCGCAGGCGTACCTGGTGCGTGGTTTTGTTCGAGTAAATGGCGATACGCTTAACCGAGTTCAGGAACTGGGCGCGGTCGATAATTAGCTTGTTCGGGTTCGAAACCGGAATAACATTTTCGTAGTCGGGATACCGCTCGTCGATGAGGCGGCACACGAGGCGCATTTGGTTGAACGAGAAGAACGCATTCGACTGGTTGAACTCCATGCGCGCCGTTGTTGCTTCGGAGGGCAACGCACCCTTCAGCAGATTAAAGGCTTTGCGCGGGATGATGAGGTTGGCCGTTTGGCCGGGGTTCACATCCTGGCGGCGGTAGCGCAGCAAGCGGTGGCCATCGGTAGCCACAAAGGTTACTTGCCCATCGGCCAGCTGCACCAAAATGCCCGTCATGGCGGGGCGCAGCTCGTCGGTGCTTACCGCGAAAATGGTTTTGTTGATGGCCCGCTGCAGTGCCTGCGACGGAATCTCAACCGGAGCCGAACCCTTCACTACGGGTACTCGCGGAAAATCCGTAGCGTTTTCGCCCGCGAGCTTGTAGCGACCGTTGGCCGAGGCAATTTCGATACCGTAGGTTTCCTCGTCGATGGTGAAGGTAACCGGCTGATCGGGCAGGTTCTTCAGAGTGTCGAGCAGGATGCGCGCCGGCGCAGCAATGCGGCCGCTTTCGCGGGCTTCTACCGGCAACTCGGTAATCATGCTCGTCTCCAAATCGGAGGCGGTAATCGTCAGCTTCCCGTTCTCAATTTCAAACAGAAAGTTCTCTAGGATGGGCACCACGGGATTGTTCGTGACGACACCATTGATGCTCTGGAGCTGCTTTAGCAACGCCGAAGACGAGACGATGAACTTCATACGGGGGTTTGGGAAGGGTTCTGACTGTAGAGAGCAAAGATAGGAAGCTGGCGGGGAGTTTTCAGAAAGTAAAAACACGCTCCGCAATCGTTTTTGCTGGCATTGAAGCTGCCCAAGGGCTGCTGACGAGGCTTAATGTAGAACAACAAAACAAAAAAACCTCGACAATATGCTAACCATTACTGGTTTAGTTCGGTAGAAGGCCACAAAACATATAAAAATCAATATACAAGAGCACTTGCTGCACACTGCTTGCCTTGCGAATAGCTGAAAAGCGCAGCAATTTGATGTTATTGTTAGGCCACACCACTTCACTGCACTAAGCTGCTACACCTCGGCTTATCAATGACCTCCTAAGCCTTTTTTCATCACATGAGCGAGCCTACTCTTCACCATTTAGTGTACCAAAGCTCCGCTACCAACGAGTTCAGCGAGCAGGAGCTGCAGGCATTACTCATGCAGTCGCGCGCCTGGAATGCGGCGCATGGCCTCACGGGCGTGCTGCTCTACAGTGGTGGCAACATTTTGCAAGTACTCGAAGGCACCGAGGAAGAAGTTGCGTACATCTTCGGCCGGATCAGCCGCGATGCCCGCCACCATAACGTAACACGCCTGGCCGATGGCCCCATTACCGAGCGTAGCTTCACGGAATGGTCGATGGGGTATGTGCCCGTAAACGCCGACGACTTAGCCAACCTTACTGGCTACTTCAACCCCAAGGGCAAGCATCCCTTAGCCGTTGTGGCCGATCATGAGGGACCTTCGCTGCACGAATTGCTCACCTCGTTTGTGGTTTGCGACACGGTGCGGCTGTAGCGGCATGAGCCTTGATTGATACCGTTCCGTACCAACGTATTTAGGTGCATTTCTGAGCACCATTTACGTGGAGTGCCCTAGGTGCGAAGGCAAGCCATCATCGAATCCGAAGCACAAAACCGCAGCTTCACGCGCCTTGCACGTAGGCTGAGCTAGGCGTCGAGCAGCAAGGCCAGTGTTTCGTACACCTAGCCGGTCAAGCAGCGAATTTCGGGTATGCTGATAGGCGCGCCGGTAGATCCGTTTTTCAGGCTACCGCTTTGGCTGCGTACCGCAATAGTTGAGAACGTGCTGTTTGCCTACAACTACGAGCACCTGCAGTTCTTGGAAGACTTCATCGGCGCGAAGCTGCGCAGCCGTGGCTCAACGAAGTACGGCTGGGCCAACCAAAGCTTTGAGAGTCGCCTGCTTACTTGGATGACCAGCGCCCGCAACCGCGCAAAGTTCTTAAAGGCAATTGCCAATCTGAAAGCCAAGTAGCAGACCTATTCGCTCGCAAACGATGCGTAATTGCGCTTGCGCAACCAAGCACGCACCAACCCAAAGCCAGCCAGCAGCGCCAATGGGGCGCCTAGGTTCAGCAGTTGCCATTTGCTCTTCTCTGAGTTCACTTTCACCTTATCGAGCGGGCGCAG
Source organism: Solirubrum puertoriconensis (assembly GCF_001483135.1). Taxonomy (GTDB): domain Bacteria; phylum Bacteroidota; class Bacteroidia; order Cytophagales; family Hymenobacteraceae; genus Solirubrum; species Solirubrum puertoriconensis. The sequence goes on along the minus strand of NZ_LNAL01000007.1, from coordinate 236,380 downwards.
CGTGATTTCCTTGCCGCGCACCGAAATCAGACCGGTTTCATCGAGCAGGTAGTCCACGGCGTTCTGCACCAGTTCGCGGTTGGCAAAGCGGGTGGTAGCCAGGCGGTCGAAGCCCAAGGGTACGGGGCGGCCGGTTTTGGGGTCCACATCGTTGCGCACCAAATCCCCGTCCGACACGAGCATAATTTTGCTCGGCTTGGCTTGTGGGCTTTGCACCGGCACAAATTGCGTGGTCCCGGGCTTGGCGCGGTTGGCAAACAACGAGCGGAACTGGCCTTCGAGCAGGTAGCCTACGGGCTTGGGGCCGCTAGTGTAGAGCTTTGGGTCGGGGGGCAGGCGGGCGTCGTTCAGGTTGATGGGCACGGGCGCGGGCAGCACGCGGGTGTAGCGCGAGGTGTACATCAGCGGCGTTTTGCGAATGCCCTTGGCCTTCACCGTATCGATGGTGCTGACAAACTTCAGGTACACCGCATCGAGGTTGCGCACGATGGGGTGCGGGCTGTAGCCGTTGACAATCGGGTAAAACTGCCACGGCATGGGTTCTACGTTGGGCTTGTTGCCCGTCATGCCCGTTACCAGCGGAATCAGCCCCGAGTTGATGTCCAGAATCAAGTCGCCGTTAACGCGGGCGCCGTACGTGAACAGCAGGTCGGTCAGGTTCAGATCGAGCGGGAACGAGAGCATGCCGCCGCGGTTGGCGCTGTCGAGGTTCACGCGCATGGCATCTACGAAGAACAAGGCCCGGCCGCCTTCGGTGATGAACTTATCGAGCTTGTATTTCTCGGGCTCGGTGTAAGCGCGCTCGGGCTTGGCCACAATCACCGCTGACAAGGACTTCATGTTCTGCTCGGTTACCTTGTTCAGGTCGATGCGGTACACGTTGTGGTCACGCTGCAACGTGGCAATCAGGTCGTAGAGTTGCGCGTTGTCGGGCTCGCCGTGGCCTTCCACAATGCCAATGAGCTTGCGCTGGCCCGGCTCCAGGCGGCGTATGGCACTGGCTAGCTCATACTCCAAGCCTTCGATGCTTTGGTTAAGGCGCACATCGGGCGGGGCGGCTTGGTTGCCGCGCAGTAGCAGCACGTTTTCTTCGCGGCTGCCTACCGTTACGGTAGCCCACGGGAAGATGATCTTCTCGACGCGCTTGCCGTTTTCGTTGGCCCCTAGGTTGGTTGGGTTCAGCCCTTTCTGAATGAGGCGCTGGTACTCCTTCTGGCGGTCGGCTTCGGAGGTTGCGGCCGAAGGGTCGACGAATACGTAGCGCAGCTTGGTGCCGGCGTGCACCTGCATTTCGTCGAGGGTTTCGCGCGTGGCTTGCGACAGGCGCCGAAACGCGGGCGGGAAGTCGCCGGCCAGGTACACCGTAACGGTTACGGGCTCGGGCATTTGCTCCAGCAGCTGCTCCGTTGCCGGCGACATGCTGTAGCGTTTGTCCTCGGTAAGGTCGAGGCGGAAAAAGAATTGCTGCCCGATAAAGTTGAGCAGTACCAGACCTAGGAGAACCAGGCCGAAGCGCAGCAAATCGCGCTGCTTGCGCGAGGCCGGAGCAGCTGCGGTAACGGGTGCGGGCGTGGCGGCGGGAGTCGTTTCCATGCGTCAGAGGGTCCGGCAGGTTACCAGTTACGGCTTTGGAGTACGAGGCGAGTAGCCAGCAACATGCCCGCTACCACCGATAGGAAATACAGCACGTCGCGCGAGTCGACGAGGCCTTTGCTCAAGTCGCGGTAGTGTGCGGCAATGCCCAACTGGCCGATGTAGTAAGCTGTGGAGCCTTCGAACAACGAGGCCAGCGAATCGAAGCCCGAGTACACCAGAAAGCACCCTACCACGGCCACCAAAAAGGCAATGATTTGGTCGCGCGTGAGGGCCGAAGCCAACACGCCAATAGCCGCAAAAATGGCCGCGAGCAGCGCCAAGCCAATTAACGAGCCAGCAAACGCCGCCGAATCGATGTTGCCTACCGGCGAACCGAGCTGGTATACCGAGTAGTAGTAGAGCAGCGTGGGCACCAGGGCCAGCAACGCCAGCAGCAGGCAAGCCAGGTACTTCCCTCCTACCAATTGCCCATCGGTAAGCGGGCGGGTAAGCAGCAGCTCAATGGTGCCGGCCTTCTTCTCTTCGGCAAACGTGCGCATGGTAATGGCCGGAATCAGGAACAGAAAGATCCAGGGGGCCAGGTTGAACAACGTTTGCAGATCGGCAAAGCCATAGTCGAGTACGGAGCTATCGGGGAATACCCACACGAACAAGCCTGTGGCCACCAGAAAAACGCCCAGCACCACGTAGGCTACCGGCGAGTTGAGGAAGGCGTTGAATTCTTTGCGAAGGACGGCGAACATGAACCGCTGTTTAGCACTGATAAGGAGGGACTTGGCTGATGCCAAATAGCATCAGGTCGTCATGCTGAGCTTGCCGAAGCATCTCTACCGCTTCGCCGGATACCAACTTAAACGAAGCCGGTAGAGATGCTTCGGCAAGCTCAGCATGACGTTCTCACTTTTCTGATTTGGTGGAGGTAGTTAGCTGCTGGAACACCTGCTCCAACGACTGCTCTTCTTGCCGCAGACCTAGGAGCAACCACCCTTGTTGGGCCGCCAGTTGCGAAATGGCGCGGCGGTGGTCGCCTTTGCCATCGGTGCGGATAACCCATACACCACCCGCCGCTTGCTCCACGGCTTTGATGCCCGGTAGCTGCCGAAGCGGCGTTGGGTCAATAGCACCTTCGAACTCGGCACGGATAATGGTTTCACCTTTAGCCAGAGCTCCTAGGTCGCGCACCGGCGAATCGGCCACGAGCTGTCCGCGGCTGATGATGACCACCCGGTCGCAGAGGGCTTGTACCTCGGGTAAAATGTGCGTGCTGAAAATGACGGTTTTGTCCTGCCCTAGCTCGCGAATAAGCTGCCGGATTTCGCCAATCTGGTTGGGGTCGAGGCCGGTGGTGGGCTCATCGAGAATAAGCACCTGCGGGTCGTGTACCAGCGCCTGGGCCAACCCTACGCGCTGCCGGTAGCCTTTGGAAAGGGCACCGATTTGCTTGTTCTGCTCGCGCGTGAGGCCTACGCGGGCCACCAGCTCTTTCACCCGTTCGCGCAGCGCACCACCCGATAAGCCGTGCACCCGCCCGATAAAATCGAGGTACTCGTGCACGTACATATCGAGGTAGAGCGGGTTGTGCTCGGGCAAGTACCCCACGCGGCGGCGCACCTCCAGCGGGTGCTGCGCCACATCGAAATCGGCAATGCGCACCGTGCCTGCGCTGGGCGGCAGGTAACCGGTGGCAATTTTCATGGTGGTGCTTTTGCCGGCGCCGTTGGGGCCCAGGAAACCTAGGATTTCGCCCCGGCCGGCCGAAAAGCTGATGTCGTTGACGGCGGCCTGGGTACCAAAAAGCTTGGTCAAATGTTGGATTTCAACCATAGGAAGGGCGAAAGTACTGCGTTAGTTGCTCATTGCTGCACTGGGCACCTAGCGAGTTAGCGCCGGTGCAAGGAAGCCTCCCCTATCCACGACGCCACCAGCGGCACTATCACCCACAAGCCCAGCAGCACGAGCCATGCCGCCGCAAGCAGCACAAACAGCGCCTGCACCCGCCTTCGTTCCGGCAAAGCCCGGCGCCACTGGCGCAGGTTGTACCACAGCAGCACCCACGATAAAGCCCAGATCCAGAGCATCGTGCATTAGCCTTTTTTCGGCTGCAAGGGCCGCATTTCCATATCCACGATGTGGAAGTTGAACGGCGTTTCGATAGCGTACACAATGGCACCGGCAATGTCTTCGGGTTGCATCATCGAGGGGTTGGCGGTGGTGCCAGGGATGTCGTCGAAGAAGTTGGTTTGAGTAGAGCCGGGATAGAGGCAAGTAACCTTAATGCCATCCTGGCGCACCTCCTTAAACAGCGAGTGCGAAAAGCCGCGCACCGCGTATTTGGTGGCGCAGTAGCCCGCCATCATCTCGATGCCGTTGAGGCCAGCTATGGACGAAATATTGATGATGTGGCCCAACTGCTGCTTGCGCATTTGCGGCAACACGGCTTTGGTGCAGTAAAACATGCCGTGCACGTTGGTATCGAACATGGTGTGCCAATCCTCCGACCGAAAGCCATCGACTGCACCTACTATACCCAGACCAGCATTGTTCACGAGTACCGTTACCTGCTGCCCTAGCTCGCGCTGCGTGTTGGTATACGCCTCCTGCACCGACAACTCGTTGCGCACATCGCACTCGAAAAACTGAAACCGCTCGTGCTTGAAGTTTTCCGGCGCGCGGCGGCCCCAGCCGGCTACTATGGCTCCGCGCTCAAGCAACAACTGCGCCGTGGCCAGGCCTATCCCTTTGCTGACGCCCGTGACAATGGCTACCTTGCCGTTCAGATCCATAGACTTCTGGTTGGAAAAAGTGTTGAGCTCGTTGGTAAAGGCCGCGCAAGATAAAGCACGGCCATGGGTAAGGGCATACGCAGCTAAGGCCCTGCTGTTGGGGGCGCCGTTGCTGCTCCTAGGTTGCCGCAAAGACCACGAAGGCGACTGTTTTAAAAGCAGCGGCTCCGTAAGCACCGAGCGGCGCGAGCTGCCCGCCTTTAACGTGCTGCGCCTCTACGACAACGTAGAAGTAACCGTGGTGCAGGATACCGAAACCTACGCAGAGGTGCGTACCGGCCGCAATCTGCAAGAAGACCTGGAGTTGAAAGTGCAGGATGGCACCCTCACCATCAGCAACACCAGCCGCTGCAACTGGGTACGCCGCTACGATGTACCCCACCAGGTAACACTGCACGTGCCACGCCTCACCGACGTGTTTCATGTGGGGGAGAAAACCATGCGCACCGAAGGTACCTTCCGGCAGGATACCCTCTTTCTGCACCTTTCCCGCGCCGGCGACCTAGAGTTCAACGTGGAGAGCAAGTACTTGTGGGTTGATCTGTACGAATTGGGCGACATGAAGCTTAGCGGCCACTCCACTGAGCTGATTGCCACCGTGGGCGACCTAGGGCGTCTGTTCGCCAAAGACCTTACCACCAAACGCGCCTCCGTGCATCTCGATAAGCTCAGCGACGGCGACGCTTACGTGCGTACTATTGATTTCCTAGGTGCGCAGGTAGCCGGTACGGGCACGTTGTATTACAGTGGCCCACCTGCGCAAAAGGATGTGAAGGTTACTGGCAAAGGCAAAGCCGTAGCGGAGTAGACTGCTACCGCGTCCCCACTTGTTTGTAACGCGCGGTATTTGCCCGAACGTCATGCTGAGCTCCGCCGAAGCATTCCTCCTGCTTCGCTGCATTTACTCCAGCTCATCATGTTGAGCGGCAGGCGAGACATTCGCTGGATAGTAATAACTGCCTAGCATCAGCACGCAAGATTCCTCGACAAGCTCGGAATAACGTTCTGGAGTTAGCGGCCGAGGCGAAGCGGCAGAACAGCTTCAATGAGGCTCAGCGGGACCAATGAGTGCCTTTATGACAGCGTAGCGTTAAATATCGCCTAACTGCGGGCGCATCAGGATTTCCTCAATCACAGCTTGCGGCGAAAGGCTGTACGCCCCGTACACAGCTTCGGCTACGTCTTCGGCTTTCATGAATCGTTCGGCGGGTAAGTCAACGCCTTCCCAACTGGCAGTAAGGGTAGCGCCAGGCAGTATGGCCGTAACACGCACATTGGAGTGCTTTAGCTCCTCGCGCAGGTTTTTCGTCATGCCGTAAAGGGCAAATTTGGCTACTCCGTAAGCCCCACCGTTGGGGTATGCCGTGATGCTGGCCGTGGAGCACATCGTGAAAATATGCCCTGCTTCCTGCTCCAACATGTGCGGTAGCAGGCCGCGCGTAACATCGTAGGCACTAAGCAGGTTTACAGCCAGCATCTCACGCATGGTAGAACCGTCTGCGGCGTCATCTTGCAAGCGACCGGGGATAAAGTACCCGGCATTGTTTACCAGCACATCAACGGTAGTACCTAGGCCCAGCACAAAATCCACGAAGCGGCGAGCCTCGTTGGGGCGACTCAGATCGACGGCCAAGGCGTGCAGTGTTGCTTGCGGAAAGCGCTCCTGAAAATCCTCGCGCAGCTCATCAAGGCTGTCGGTTGAGCGCGAACACGTCACCAACTGAAAGCCTGCTTGGGCAAATCGAGCTAAAATTGCCTTCCCAATGCCTTTGGTGCCACCCGTCACTACAATTGTTTTCTGCATAAGCCGTAAGATTGTTTCGCCGTTCGTACGTATGTGAGCGGGAAGCGTGCCGCAGCTGTGGCACGTTGCTCTTCATTTTTTTTGTCAGCCAAGGTTTATGGTCAAAGTTTTCGGCCAATATCTGCTTTTCCTGCAGAGCATGCTCGTGCGCAAAGAACGCGTGCGCGTGCTCTGGAACCGCACCCTCGACGAAGCCGTGAGCATCGGCATCGATTCAGTGTTCATCGTCAGCATTGTGGCTGCGTTTATTGGGGCCGTAACGTGCGTGCAAATTGCGTACAACCTCACCAATCCGCTTATCCCAAAGGCTACGATCGGCTTTATGGTGCGCGAAATGACAATTCTGGAGTTGGCCCCCACCATCACCAGCATTGTGCTGGCCGGCAAAGTGGGCTCCAGCATTGCGGGCGGGTTGGGCACCATGCGCATCACCGAGCAAATCGATGCCCTCGAGGTAATGGGAATCAACTCCACTTCTTACCTAGTGTTTCCGCGCATCCTGGGAGCCATCATCACGTTTCCGTTGCTGGTAATCCTGGCCATGGTGCTGTCTATTCTAGGTGGCTACCTGGCCGGTACGCTCTCGGGAGCACTGTCGGCGCAAGAGTACATTGAAGGAATCCGCGACGCATTCATTCCCTACAACATTACGTTTGCCCTCATCAAGTCGGTGGTGTTTGCCTTTCTGGTGTCGTCTATTTCGGCGTACCGCGGCTTTTTTACCGAGGGCGGTGCGCTCGAGGTTGGCGCCAGCAGCACCACGGCTGTAACCCACTCCATTATTGCCATACTTGTCGGCGACTTTGTACTGGCCTACACGCTTTTGTAAGAGGTTTTAGGTCTGAGGAACTTGGGTTGGCGGCAGATTAACTACCCAGCTCCCAAGCCCCAACTCGCTACTACCTAAGCCCTACCCACCATGATTGAAGTACACAACGTACACAAGAACTTCGGCGATACGCCGATTCTTAGGGGCATCACCTGCACCTTCGAAACGGGCAAGTGCAACCTTGTGCTAGGCGGCTCGGGCACTGGCAAATCAGTGCTCCTCAAGTGCATTGTGGGTTTGCTGAAGCCCGATATTGGCTCCATCACCTTCGACGGCACTATCTTCACGAACAACAAAATCGAAATCCGGCAGGAAATCCGGAAGCAGATCGGAATGCTGTTTCAGGCTTCTGCCTTATTCGACTCGATGAACGTGTTCGAGAATGTGGAGTTTCCACTGCAGATGCTCACGCCCGACATGAGCAAGGAAGAGCGCCGCGACCGGGTAGAGTTTTGCCTGAAGCGTGTGGGCCTTGAAAATGCCGGCCTTAAAATGCCTTCCGAGTTATCGGGCGGTATGAAAAAGCGGGTGGGCATTGCACGGGCCATTGCTCCCAATTGCACCTACCTATTCTGCGATGAACCTAACTCCGGCCTCGATCCGCTCACGAGCATCAAAATCGACGAGCTGATCTACGAAATCACCCACGAGTACGGTATCACTACCGTTATCATCACTCACGATATGAACTCGGTGGTGGAAATTGGCGACCATATCGTATTTCTGCACAAGGGCCTGAAGCTGTGGGATGGCACCAAGGATGAAATTCTCAACGCCCAAGTACCCGAGCTAAAAGACTTTATCTTCAGCAGCAGCCTTGTACGGGCCGCCAAAAAGGTGGAGCAAGAAGGTGGTACCATCGAAACCTCAGTTGGCGAGCCTATCCAAGGCGAGTAACGGGATAGTGGCCCAATAGCCCTAGCAGATGAAATTCGAGAGCGGGGCATCCGAACCAAGTTCGGGTGCCCCGCTCTCGTTTGCAGCGCTGTACTGGGCCGTATTGCCTTGGTGCACTACCAGCCCATGCGCTTACGCAGGCTGGTAATGTGAGCCACGTGGTGGCGGCCATGCCACGCATACATCACCAAGGCCTGATCGAGGCGAATGGTTTGCTGCATGCCGGGATGATACCAAGTGCGCAGCCACTGCTCGTCGGTGAGTTGGCTCATGAGCACTACCCAGCGCGCGTGCAGGGCATCGAGCAGGATCAACGACACATCGGGCGGCACAATGGCTATATCGGGCAGTTCGGCCCAGCCGGCCTCGTCGTAAGGTTTAATGGTGGGGTTGTCTTCGGTAAGTGCGAGCCGGAAACGCATGTAGCTGTTCAGGTGCGAATCGGGCACGTGGTGAAGCACCTGGCGCACCGACCACCCACCCGGGCGATACGGCGTATCGAACTGAATACCGTTGAGACCATCGAGGGCTTGGCGTAGCTCGGTTGGCAACGCCATTAGCTGCTGAATGTACACGGCACGCTCCTCGGCGGTAAGCGGCTGATCGGGCAAGGTATAGTGGCCAATGGGGTAACGCAGGTCCTGGTCGGCAGCGGTGTTTTCGGGGGCGGACATAGGGATTGAAGTAGTGGCTTGGTAACGAAGGCGCAATTCTAATGATTTACCTGCATGTGCGCGCAGCAGTGGCCGGGGCACCTAGGTGCGCAGAGGCAACACAAGCAGCCTGAACTTCCAAAAAACTGCGGCCTGCTCCCTATTCGGAAGCAGGCCGCAGCAGGCTGGTTGCACTAATGCAAATTACTCTTTGCCGCCGTTGCGCTTGTTCAACTCGTCGCGGATTTTGGCCGCTTTCTCGTAGTCTTCGCGCTCCAATGCCTGGGCCAGCATTTTAGTTAGTTCGTCGAGCGAAACCTGCCCGCTAGGTTCACGGGTTTCGGCAACCTCGGTGCGGTTGCTGGTGGTTTCCTCGTCGTCGTCATCGTCGTCATCGTCCGATTCGGCACCTTCGTCGAGATCCGAAAGGATAATGCCGGCTTCGCTCATCACGCTTTCCACAGTGTAGATCGGCACTCCGAAACGCAAGCCAATGGCAATGGCATCGGAAGGCCGCGAATCCAACTCAAATGTGGTAGCTCCGTCGGAGCACACAATTTTGGAGTAGAACACGCCTTCTTTCAGGTCGGAAATGAGCACTTCAAGAATGCTCACGTGTACCTGCTCGGCAAACGACTTGAACAGATCGTGCGTGAGCGGACGGTTCGGATTGATTTTCTCGATCTGGATGGCAATGCTCTGTGCTTCGAACATGCCGATGATGATGGGCAGGCGCCGGTTGCCGTGCCGCTCGCCCAGGATCAGAGCAAACGACCCCGACTGCGACTGGCTGGAGGATAAGCCCAGTATTTCGAGCTGGATTTTCTTCACGGAGTGGGAGAAGGAATGTGCAAATGGATTAATGGCTGCCTGTGCTAAGAGCTGGTGAGGCAGGAACAGCGCATGCGCCAACCCCGCCCCACCTTAGCACATCAGCACATTAACCAAGCTCCTTAACGGCCTGGGTCAGCTTGGGCAATACGTCAAATACGTCGCCTACGATGCCATAATCAGCCGCTTTAAAGAAAGGAGCCTCCGGATCTTTGTTGATAACGACAATGACTTTGGAGGAGTTAACACCCGCCAAGTGCTGAATAGCACCCGAGATGCCGCAAGCAATATAGAGGTTCGGCGATACAGTGATACCCGTCTGGCCAACGTGCTCGTGGTGAGGGCGCCAGTCAACGTCCGACACGGGCTTGGAGCAGGCAGTAGCAGCACCGAGGGCCTTGGCCAGGTCCTCGATGAGGTGCCAGTTTTCCGGGCCTTTCATGCCACGGCCACCCGATACTACCTTGTCGGCTTCGGGCAGCGGCACACCGCCGGTTTGCTCCTGCATGATCACCTGCTTGGGGGCATCGGCAAAGTCGGTATCAGCCAGCTGAGCCGAGAACGACTGCACCTGAGCGGTTTGGCCGGCGTTGTGCAGCGCTTCGATGCTGTTCTTCTTCACCGCAATAATTTTGCGGTCGTTGAGCAGCACCACATCCGAGAAAGCCTTGCCCGAGTAAGCACCACGCTTCACGATAAAGTTGCCACCCTCTACGCGGGGCAGCTCTACTACGTTGGTAGCCAAGCTAGCTTGCAGGCGCACAGCCAGGCGCGAACCTACCGAGGTACCAATGTTGCTGTTGGCCAGCACGATTACCTGCGCTTGCTCCTGCTCGGCAGCTGCCGCGATGAGCTTGGTGTAGGCACCGTTTACAAATTCTTTCAGGCGGGCTTCGTTGTCGTACAGCACTTTGCTGATGCCCTGCTCACCCAGGCTAGCCAAGCTAGCTTCGGAGGCTTCGCCTACGGCAATGGCCGTTGCGGTGGTGCCTAGGGCTTGAGCTACTTGCGCCCCGTACGAGGCCACTTCGAGCGAAGACTTTTTTACTTCGCCCTTATCGCATTCTACTACTACGAGTACAGACACAGTCTTTCGAGTTTAAGAGTTAAGCAGTTTAAGAGAACGAGGTGATGTGGGAAATTGCGTGCACCGAATGGTTGCTCTATCGATGGAAGAACAACTCATTAACTTGCTAACCCACAAACTCTTAAACTTGTTAGATGACTTTGGCTTCGTTGCGCAGCAAACGGATCAGGTCGCCAGCGTTTTCGGCATCGATCAGCTTTACGCCTTGCTTCTTGGGCGGCAGCGCGTACTCCGTAACCTGCGTAGCAGCACCTTGGCCAGTAGCCTCTACCACTTTCAGCGGCTTGGTGCGGGCCGTCATGATACCGCGCATGTTCGGGATGCGGGGCTCGCACATGGGCTCTTGGCACGAAACCACGAACGGCGTTTGCACCTCCACGATTTCTTTGCCACCCTCAATTTCGCGCTCCAGCGTAGCGGTGTTGCCGCTCATATCCAGCTTCATAGCTGGGGCTACCGTCGGAATGCCGAGCAGTTCGCCTACCATGCCGTGTACTTGGAAACCGTTGTAGTCAATGCTTTCCTTACCCATCAGGATTACATCGTAGCCGCCATCTTTGGCAACGGCAGCAATCTGCTGCGCTACGAAGAATGCATCGGTGGGCTTGGCATTTACGCGGATGGCGTCGTCGGCGCCAATGGCCAACGCCTTGCGGATGTTGGGTTCGGTGTCAGCTTCCCCTACGTTGAGCACCGTAACAGAGCCGCCGAGTTGTTCCTTCAGCTCAATGGCGCGAGTGAGGGCATATTCATCCCAAGGGTTAATCACAAACTGGACGCCAGCTTTATTCAGCTCCTTGTTATCGGGCGTGAACGTGATTTTGGTGGTAGTGTCGGGAACGTTGCTGATGCAAACGAGGAACTTCATCAGGTCTGCTTATAAGTCAAAAGATGCGGGGAAGCCCCTAATTTCGGGCCGAAGATACTGGAAAATCCTGCCGATGGAAACCTCCCCGAGCCGCCTCCAGCAATTGCTGGCCTTCTACGAAGAAGATCCGAACGACCCGTTCACCTTATACGCCATTGCCACCGAGTATCGTTCGGCTGGCAACCTCGACAATGCTTGGCAATTCTACCAAAAGCTGCTTGCCGAACATGCTGATTACGTGGGCACTTACTACCACGCTGGCAAGCTAAAGCAGCAATTAGGCGAAGCAGCCGAAGCCGAACAAATATTTCGGGCGGGCTTGGTTGTGGCGCGCCGTGCCGGGCAAATGCACGCGGCATCGGAGCTGCAGCAAGCCTTAAACCAGCTCCTGGGGCTTGATTACGAGGATGACTAAGCGCCCTTGGGTATCCAATCCAGAAAAACCGGCCAACCAGCCGGTTTTTTTCATGCCTGATGCATCGAAAATGATAAGCCCATAGAAATAATGCAATGATCTACTGCTACCGGTTTCCGGCTTGCAAGCTTTTGCGCACTGAGTTAGTGCTACTGATAACCATCGAGTTAAAGCCTTTCTCCTCACTTATGCATCAGCATTGCTTGTTATCTTACTAAGTGATACTAGTGATAGTATTGCACCCAACGTTAGCTATGATTCGGCCACTGCTTGTACAGCTGTGCGAGGATAGCAAGGCCTACTAAAAAGTAATGCACTAGGTCGCAGGCTGAATTGCTCCGGGGCGTTTGTTGCCTTATATCTAAATGAAGGTGGGACACCTAGGCACCAACCTTAACTCGTTGACACAGGCTTGCCTCGAGGAGGGCGGCTCAGCCAACTACCATCTTGAACACTGTTGTGGCTGCGGTATAGCAGCAGAAGGCTTTAGCTGCCATTGGGCGTGTTACCATTTTGTCATGCGTGGGCAATCATCGGCAGTTTCTGCGTTATTTACGCCCTCGTAAGTCAGTGCATAATGGCCTCCCCCATCTCCGTCCGCATCGACTATGGCCCGGGCTACCTCACGGTGGTGCTTGGCTGCCTCGCCACGGGCGAGGAGCGTTGGCAGCGCCGGTTTCCGGCGGTACTGTGGGAGATGCTGCCCCCCGAGGACACGGCTGATTTGCTGGCCGACGCCTTTTTTCTGGAGCACCCCGAGCTAGCCGATAATGCGTTGTTCAGGGCTAGCTTCGCGGCCAATTTGCAGATGGCTCTGGAGCACGATTCGGCTCAGGTAAACAACTCTTAACATCCTGTTGAGCTTGTAATTATCCGCAACCTGCTGCGTTGCGGCGGGGTAAAAGTATGGGTCAACCAAAACCCATTCGCACCCATGGCTCATCATCAAAAGCTCCGGACCGAAGACTTCGACGAACGCGGCCGCAACCAATACGAACACAACGATAGCCGCGGTGGCCGCCAAGGCGACACCTACGAGCAACGCAACTACGGCCACAGCCGCGAAGGCGAATCGGGACGTAGTTCTTATGCTTCGTCGGGCCGCATAGGCGCCTACGGCCAAAATAACCAGGGCCGCAACCAAGGCGACCAGACGCACCCCGGCCAAGACCAACACCGCGAGCAGGACTACCGCAACAACCGTAGCCGCTACGAGGACGAAGACGACCGGCGCCGCACTTCGGGTAACTTCGATCAGGACCAAGGCCGCAGCTACGGCCGGGCCGCGCAGCAGCGCGGCGAGTTTCAGTACTACACCCGCGATAATGATCAGTTCCGGGGCTACCCCGACGACAACGACCGGCGCCAGTATGCTACCCGGCAAGACGACGCACCTAGCTATGTGCACTTCCAGCACCAGCGCCCCGGCGGCATAACCCCGCGCGACTACAACCAAGACGATGCCCGCGTGCGTGGCAACGAGGCCTCGCGCGGCCGCGACCAATACTCACGCGGTTTCTCCGACCGCGGCCACAGCCCCTACGGCAGCGACTACGGCCAAGACAACCGCGGCGGCAACAACGAGCGCAGCGGCTACGAAGACCGGCGTGGCTACAGCGGCTACGAAGACCGCGACGACCGCCGCGGCGACCGTGACGACCGCAACAGCCGACAGGAGTTTGGCTACGGCAACGACTACTCCAGCTCGCTGTACGACGACAACAGCCGTAACCGCACCAACCGCACCCACGACAACCGCGACGAGCGCCGCCCCAACGACGACGACCGCAACCGGAACCAGGGCCGCGGCTACAACGACACGAATGACCGCGGCCGCCAGCGCTAACATCGCTATCGAGCCGAAACGCAACAGCCCGGCGCATTGCTGCGCCGGGCTGTTTTAGTTGTTGGTGGCCGCAAGCACCTAGGTAGTCAAACGCTGATGACCATCAACAATATTCGCCCTATTACATGATCATTATCAGCTTATTGACATTGGACTTTGCTCGCACAAGAGCGTAACTTAATACCTGCTCGAGCAACCCCTTCCCTGCCCGGGCTAAGCCATGCAAAACTTAGATGACAAACAAGCTCGCGCCTATGTGCAACAATGGCTAAACCGCCACCCCGATCGGGTAAACGGCCGCCGCGCCGATCCGCTTGCCCTCCGGCAGTGGCAGGATGCCGCCGTGCTTCGGTTGCGCGAAGGCATTGCCGACGATGCCGAGTTCATTCTCAACCGGTTTGCCACCAAATCTGAAACGCACTCCATGCAGTAGCGCCAAGCCGCGGTACAGCCGCTGTCCGAGCAGTGGTGTCCTCCCAGTACCTAGGGCAGCGGCTACTTTTGCTCGGTATAATTCTGGAAGGTGTACAAGAAGCCCAGCGAAAGCGTTTGGCTTGCCTGAATTTTTGTATCCTGATCGTAGTCGTACAGGCTGATGCCCGTGATGGCAACGTTGATATACTTATTGACTTTGGCGGTTATGGCCAGTTCGAGGCGGTGGTCGATTTTGCGCCAGTTCAGCTTCTCGTAGTTGGCGAAGAGCAGGTAGCGCCCTTTCAGCGTTACGTTCTCCATAATTTGCTTGTCGAACTCGGAGAGTACCTGCAGCGCCAAAATCTCGTAGCGCACCTGGCGAGGAGGCCGCACCCCGTATGGGCTGTCGCTTACAGTTGCTAAAAACCGCTGCGGATCGTTTACGACAGTAATGCGCGGCGAAAACGGCGAGAGGCGCAGCTTAAAGAACGTGGCGGGGTGGTACTCGAACCCGTACGAGGAGGTGATAAACGCCGGCGCAAACCACGACGACACAAAGCGGGCCCGCTCGGTACCCGTCGAGTCTTTGCTGTACTCGTAGCCGGGCGCGAACTGCGTCAGCAAGTTCAACGAGGCAAACAAGTCCCAATCGGAACTGATGCTGTAGCCGTATTTGGTGTCCAGAAACAACCGGTCGAGGTTTTTCCGGTAGCCCTGGCCTTTGTTTTGGGCGAAAGCAAAGAGTAAATCGGCTTGGTTGTCCCAGCTGTTGCGGCCCGAGCGGTAGTTGGCTTGCGTGTTGAACAAGCCGTTCAACCCCACAAAGCTCACGCCCCCGCCCTTCCAGTTGTTGGAAAGCAGCGCCTCGCTGATGTTCAACGAAGCTTTCAGCTTGGTGCGCCATGGCGAAATAGTATCGACTGGGGCGGTGAGGGTAATTTGTGCTTGGGCAGTGCTGATGCATCCGAGCAAGGCTACGGCCAATAGCCAACGGGTAGAAATCCATTTCATAGCGCTGCAAATATGCTGCGCGCAGCCGAGCTTCGGCTCACGTGCCCCTAGGTTGTGCGCTGATGAAAGGAGCTAGGCCCGCATAGTCCGGAATAAGCCAAAACAAACTTGCCTTAGTTTACTGCTTTTGCTAAATGCTTCTTCACAATCCTCATTCTTGAACTCTGCGTTGGGTTTGGCTGTCGGGGGTGGATGCAGAAGACCACCTTGCCCCTGCTCGCCGGCGCGATGCTGCTGGTTGCCCCAAGTTACCTACAGGCCCAAACGCTGGAGACGCACGACAACGAGAATGCCCCGTTTGTGCTCAACATCCGGCCCGACCGCCCCGGTCAAACCGTAACCACCAGCATGCTGCGCCCGGGGCAATTTCAGGTGGAGGTTGGTACCCAGCGCGTGCTGCCGGGCTCTGGACTAGGTAGCACCAACTCTCTAGGACTGCTGCGCGTGGGTTTTTTCAACCACATGGAGCTGCGCCTTGCCCAAAGCTATTTGCATCTGCAGCCTCGTCCTGTGCAAGAAGGCATGCCGACAGCAGCTTACGGCTTAGCTCCTCTCACCCTAGGTGCCAAATGGCTGGCTTCAACGCAGCAAGACGCCCGTTCACAAGTCGTGTTCCTGACGGAGCTTACCCTACCGAAAACCGGCGACCAGAGCCTGCACTTAACAAAGCCCTTAGCCGCCGCGCGGGCGCTGGTGTCACAGCAAATTGGGCAGCGCTACGGGCTTGAGGCCAACCTGGGTTTTAGCCAAAGCGGCTTTCGGGCAGCCGACACCAAACAAGGACAATTCCTATATACGCTGGCGCTGAACGGCCCCTTAGGTAACCGCTTTGGCTTTTTTGCAGAGGGCTACGGTACTGGTCGGGGCACTTATACCCACGGTACTACCTTAGGCCTAAATTGGCGCCCCCTGCCCGGTTTGCGCCTTGATGTAACGGCGGGCCGCAGCCTTGGCGGTTCGGAGCGTACCACTTTTGGCGGGGGCTTAAGCATGCGCATACCGCACTAATTCCTCCTTTTTGGCTGTACCACATCATTGTGTGATTGACGGCTTGGTGCGCTGCCCCTAGGTTTGTCCTATCCCACCATTGATAAAGGCAAGCCGCATGCTCCTCTCGTTTTCACGTGCATTGTTAGCAGTTGGCTTGATTTGGCTTGGTTCAGCTGCGGCTCAAGCCCAAACGTTAGCATCGGTACCCAACCGCACTATCACTGGCCTAGGCGACCCAGAGCCTGCTGACCCACGCGTCGTTGATCAGTTGGTGTTGCATAATGGTGAGGCCAATAAAACTCTGACGCCGACAGATGCACCGCCGGATAATTGGCCCACGCCTACAGCTGCTGCATCCGAACCCAGTTCAAACACTTGGAAGCTTGCATTAAAGCGACGTAAAACAAATTAGTAGCCTTACTGAACGCGAAAGCGCCCACTGCATAATGCAGTGGGCGCTTTCGCGTTCAGAAAACAGCGTAAACCGCTACTTAGTGTCGAGCTGTGCTACTACTTTGCGCAGATCATCCTCGCTCTTGATGTTGAGCTTTAATGCTTTTAGGCGCTCTGCCTCCTCCTTTGGTAATACTGCCTCCAGTTGCTTGTTACCGGGCTTAGCTAGTTTTGCAAGCGTACCGCTAGGCAGTTTCAGGTATAGCTCAGATACGTCCATGATTTCGTTATAGTCACGACCCGAGTTGTATCCCTGATCGGGTTGGCTCTTGATAAAGATTTTCCGTGGCAGTTTGTATAGGGCGTATTTGCCATTGTCGCGGGCGTACAATACCTCAACAAACGAATCTCGGATGGCTGCCGGCGGATTCTCCAGGCGTTGGTATAATCGCTCGGTTTGCACCACAGGCTTACCATCACTACTCGGAACTGTTTCTCGCAGCACGAACTTGTCGATTTGATTCAGGTCAACCATAATCGAATCCTTCGACGGACGCAGTGCCAACAAGCGCTGTCCAAACGAGTCGTATTTCAGTGGTAAGTCTGAAGCCTGTATCCCACGGCGCATGTAAATGGTACCGGGTAGCCACCGTGGCACGGTATAAGGGGTGCCCTTCATGCCTATGTAGCGGTTGTCGAACGGCACGGCCATGCTAAAGCTTCCCAACCGGCCCATTGCGGCTAAGTTCTCATTGGCTCCAACTCCTGTGGTAATTGCTGTGGAAGCTGGGCTAGTTTGCGCCACCGCAGGGAGAGCAACGGTGGCTAGCAAACCAATCAACAATCGTTTCATGGTGCTGAGAGTGGAATAAATCTTAGATTACTTCTCCCCCAATGTAAGCACCAAATCGTCAGCATTCACCAGCGTGCCTTCGTTCAGGTTCACTACCTGTACTTTGGCGTCGCTCGGGGCCGTGATGGTAGTTTCCATCTTCATAGCTTCGATGATGAACAGCGGTGTGTTACGCTTCACCTTTTGGCCATTCTCCACCAGCACTTTCGAGAGCAAGCCTTGCAGTGGGGCGCCAATTTGGCGCGGATTACCTTTGTCGGCTTTGGGGTTCGACACCGTTTTTACCTCCACCGATCGGTCGCGGATTTCGAGGTTGCGCGTCTGGCCGTTCAGGGTGAAGAAGATGGTGCGGCAGCCGTCGTCGTTTACGGGGCCAACCGATTGCAGACGCACGATGATGCTCTTGCCGCGGGCAATGTCGATGATGGTTTCTTCGCCGGGCCGCAGGCCGTAGAAGAACACCCGCGTGGGCACCACCGATACGTCGCCGTACTGCTGCAGGTGCTTCCAGTACTGTTCGAATACCTTGGGGTAGAGCAGCCACGAGAGCAAATCGGTGAAGCGGGCGCCGGGGCCAAACTTTTCCTGAAACTTCTCCCACTCCTTGTCGAAGTTGATGGGCTTGAGGTGCTCGTTGGGCCGGTCGGTGAAGGGCTGCTCGTCCTTCAGGATGATCTTCTGCAGCTCGTGCGGCCAGCCGCCTTCAGGCTGCCCAATGTCGCCGCGGAACAACTCGCGCACCGATTCGGGGAAGCTGATGGTGTGGCCTTTCGTCAGCACATCCTCGGTGGTGAGGTTGTTTGACACCAAGAACAACGCCATGTCGCCCACTACCTTCGACGAGGGCGTCACCTTCACGATGTCGCCGAACAGCTCGTTCACCTCGGCGAAGGTTTCCTTGATGAGTTCAAACTTATCGAGCAGACCTAGGCCTGCTGCCTGCGGACGCAAGTTGGAGTACTGCCCGCCCGGAATTTCGTGCTGAAACACCTCCGAGGTGCCCGCTTTCAGGCCCGATTCAAATGGGTAGTAATAGTCGCGAACGGTTTCGAAGTAATTCGAGAACTCGTTGAGGCTGTGCTGATCGTACTCGCGGTGGCGCTCGGTGCCGCGCAGCATCTCCACCACCGAGTTGAAGTTGGGCTGCGAAGTAAGGCCCGACAACGAACCCAGGGCCACGTCAATCACGTCGACACCGGCTTCAACTGCTTTTAGGTACGTGGCCGGTTGCAGCGACGAAGTGTCGTGGGTGTGTAGGTGAATAGGCAGGCTGATGGTTTCGCGCAGCGCCGTGATGAGCTCGGTAGCAGCGTATGGCTTCAGTAAGCCAGCCATGTCCTTGATGCACAAGATGTGCGCGCCGGCTTCTTCAATCTGCTTGGCCAGGCGCAGGTAGTACTCGAGGTTGTACTTCTGGTTGCGCTTGGGGTCGAGGATGTCGCCAGTGTAGCAAATGGCGGCTTCGGCTAGGCCCTGGGTTTTGTTGCGCACGAAGCCAATGCAGGCCTCCATGCCCTTCATCCAGTTCAGCGAGTCGAAGATGCGGAACACATCGACGCCGGTTTCCCAGGCTTGCTGCACAAAACGCTCCGTGAGGTTATCGGGGTATGCTTTGTAGCCCACGCCGTTGGCCCCGCGGATGAGCATTTGCAACAGAATGTTGGGCACAGCCTGTCGGATTTTCGCGAGTCGGTCCCACGGGTCTTCGTTCAGGAAGCGCATGGCCACATCGAACGTGGCGCCGCCCCAGCACTCAAGCGAGAAGGTTTGCGGATGGCAGCGGGCGTAACGGTCGGCCACCTTCAGCATATCGAAGCTGCGCATGCGCGTGGCCAGCAGGCTTTGGTGCGCATCGCGGAAGGTGGTATCGGTGTAGTGAATGAGCGGGTCGTTGCGCAGCCACTGGGCAAAGCCTTCTGGCCCTAGGTCGGTGAGAATTTGCTTGGTGCCGGCGGGCACTTCGCCGTTGGGGTCGAAGTGCGGCAGCTTGGGCTTAGGCAGCTCCTTTTTCGGGTCGACGTTGCCCTTCACATCGGCATTGCCGTTCACAATCAAATCACCTAGAAACTCGAGCAAGCGCGTGCCGCGGTCGAGGCGCGGCTTGAACTTAAACAGCTCCTGGTGGTCTTTGATGAAATCGACATTGGCTTGCCCGGCTACAAACTCGGAGTGCGCAATTATGTTCTGCAGGAACTGAATGTTGGTGCGTACGCCGCGTACCCGGAACTCATCCAAGGTGCGCTGCATCTTCTGGGCGGCGCCTTCGAGCGTGGGCGCGTGCGCCGACACCTTCACCAAAAGCGAGTCGAAGAAGGGGGAAATCTTTACGCCCTGGTACACCGAGCCTTGGTCGAGGCGAATGCCAAAACCACCGGCCGAGCGGTAGGCCACAATGGTACCGTAGTCGGGCTTGAAGTCGTTTTCGGGGTCTTCGGTAGTGATGCGGCACTGAATGGCGTAGCCAATTTTCAGCGGCTTCACGTCGGGGCCCAGGCCAATTTCGGGGTCCGAAAGGCGGCGACCGTCGGCAATGTGCAGCTGGGTTTTAATCAGGTCGATGCCCGTAATCATTTCGGTTACGGTGTGCTCTACCTGAATGCGGGGGTTCACCTCGATAAAGTAGATGCGGTCGTGCTCGGGATTCACCAAGAACTCCACGGTGCCCACGTTATTGTAGCCCACGGCCTTACCTAGGCGCAGCGAGTACTCGTAGAGCAGGTGGCGCATGTGGTCGGGAAGGTTCAACGACGGGGCCACTTCTACCACTTTCTGGTAGCGGCGCTGCACCGAGCAGTCGCGTTCGTACAGGTGAATGATGTTGCCGTGGGTATCAGCCACCAGCTGCACCTCAATGTGCTTGGGGCGCTCCACAAACTTCTCGAGGAACACGGTGTCGTCGCCGAAGGCCTTTTTGGCTTCGTTGCGCGCCTCGAAAAAGCCTTTCTCCAGCTGCTCGTCGTCACGGATTACGCGCATGCCGCGACCACCGCCACCGGCAGCGGCTTTCAGCATAACCGGGTAGCCAATGCGGTGCGCTTCTTCGAGGGCTACCTCGTAGCTGGTGAGGGGTTGCTGGCTGCTTTCGATGATGGGCACTTGGCAGCGCACGGCCACTTCCTTGGCGCGCACTTTATCACCTAGGGCTTCCATTACCTCGGGGCGCGGACCTACAAAGGTGATGCCCTCCTCGCCGCAGCGGCGGGCGAAGTTGGCGTTTTCCGACAAGAAGCCGTAGCCGGGGTGAATGGCATCGACGCCGTTGGCTTTGGCCACCCGCAAAATCTCCTCAATGTCGAGATAAGGCTTCAGCGGATCTTCGTCGCGGCCCACCTGGTAGGCCTCGTCGGCCTTGTAGCGGTGCAACGAATAGCGGTCCTCGTAGGTGTAAATCGCGACGGTCTGGATGCCTAGCTCGGTGGCGGCGCGCAGCACGCGAATCGCAATTTCACCGCGGTTCGCGACGAGTAGTTTGCGGATGTTCATAACTCGGTTGTGGTAGTGGGGGAATGCAGGGATTGGTCCGAAGCTACGTAAAACGGCATGCTTCAGTCGAGCTTGTTGGTAGGCAAGCCGAACAATATTGCGCTTTTAATTTATACTAACTAAGCAAGATCATCTTGACTTAAAGCTATTTATGTAGCTGTTATTTTTTTGCTTGCATCAGCCACATACTTGCTCGAAGATGCTATTACACAACAATTTGGTAACACTACAGCCGCGTGCAAGAGTAAGCGAAGGGCTGCGGCGGCAAACCTTACAGCCTTGCGGAGGTTGTTTCGGGGTTCCGCAACCCAATCCCACCGCATGGATTTCTCCGGCAAAACCATTTTGGTCGTCGGTGCCTCGTCGGGCATCGGCTTGGCAACTGCCCAGCTCCTACAGCAGCAAGGCGCCACGCTCATCACGGCTTCGCGCCACCAATCCGAAGAGCTTCAAGCCCTAGGTGCCACGCACCTGCCACTCGATGTAACCCAGTTTGAGGCCGCTGCCCTCGACGGCTTGCCCGAGGTGCTGCACGGCGTGGTGTACTGCCCCGGATCCATTTTGCTGCGGCCCTTCGAGCGCCTAGGTGCCGAGCAGTTCCGGCAGGATTTTGAGCTGAATGTGGTGGGCGCCGTGCAAGTGCTGCAAGCCTGCATGAAGCGCCTGAAGAAAGCTGGCAACGCCGCGGTGGTGCTGTTTAGCACCGTGGCGGCTTACAACGGCATGCCGTTTCATGCTAGCATTGCCACGGCCAAGGCGGCGCTGGAGGGACTTACCCGCTCGTTGGCCTCGGAGTACGCCGGCAGTGGCATCCGGGTGAATGCCTTAGCACCTTCGCTTACCAACACCCCGCTTGCCGCCGCCCTGCTGAACACGCCCGAAAAGCAAGAAGCCGGGGCTAAGCGCCACCCCCTGCAGCGCGTGGGCCAAGCCACCGATTTGGCTGAGTCGGCCGCATTCCTGCTCTCCGATGCAGCAAACTTTATTACCGGTCAGATCATCCGCGTCGACGGCGGTTACTCAACCCTGAAATAGCTATGAAGATTGCGCTGTTCTGGCACCGCCGCGACTTCCGGCAGCACGATAACGCCGGCCTGACTGCGGCCTTGCAAAGCGGCCTGCCCGTGGTGCCGCTTTTTATCTACGACACCGACATCCTCGACTATGTGCCGCGCCCCCAGGATGCGCGCCTTACGTTTATCTACGATGAGGTAGAGCGACTCGCTAAACAGACCGAAGCTGCGGGCGGCACTTTTCTGGCCTACTATGGCAAGCCCGTGGAGGTGTTTCGGCAGTTGCTTGATACTTACGACTTAGGGGCGGTTTTCACCAACGAAGATTACGAGCCCTACGCCACCCAGCGCGACACCGAAGTAGCCCAGCTGCTGCAAGTCCGTGGCGTGCCTTTCAAAGCGTATAAGGATCAGGTCGTTTTCGCCAAAAACGAGGTGCTTACCAAATCGGGCACGCCGCACAAGGCTTTTGGGATGTACCGCGACGCGTGGGAAGCCAAACTGCGCGAAGAAGATCTGCGCCCCTACCCTTCGGCGGAGCTGTACAAGGCCGAGCGCCTAGGCCGCCTGGCCGATGCGCCACCTAAGCCCACGCTCGAGCAAATGGGCTTTGAGCGCTACGAGCAGTACGTGCCCGCGGCCGAGGTACCCCCCGAAAGCTTGGTGCGCGACTACCACCTTACCCGCGACCGGCTGGGTCTGGTGAACAGCAGCACCCGCCGCTCGGTGCACCTTCGTTTTGGTACCCTAAGCGTGCGCGAGCTGATGCGCCAAGCCCACGAGTTCAACCCCAAACTGCTGGCCGAGCTGGTATGGCGCGACTACTACATGATGCTGATGTGGCACTTCCCTGGCACCGCACACGAAAGTTACAACCCTCGATTGCGCCACGTGGAGTACCGCAACAACGAGGAAGAATACCAGCGCTGGTGCGATGGGCAAACGGGCTACCCGCTGGTTGATGCCGGCATGCGCGAGCTAAACCAAACCGGCTTTCTGCACAACCGTGCCCGCATCGCCGTGGCAGCCTTCCTCAACAAGCACCTGCTGATTGATTGGCGCCTGGGCGAGCGGTACTTCGCCGATAAGCTGCTCGATTACGACTTGGCCCTGAACGTGGGCAACTGGCAATGGGTAGCCGGTACCGGGGTGGTGGCCGCGCCGTGGTTCCGGGTGTTCAGCCCCGAGTCGCAGCTCAAGAAGTTCGACCCCACGCTGGAGTACGTGCGCCGCTGGGTGCCGGAGTACGGCACCAAGAAGTACCCGGCGCCTATGGTCGACCACAAGTTTGCCCGCGAGCGGGCGGTGGCGGTGTTCCGCAAAGCCTACCAGAACCTGCCGGTAACCTAGGGTTTTCAGCAACCAATAAGCGCAGCCGCTGGTTGTGCTTGTACCATGGAGAAAGACCGCATCAAGCAGGCGTATTTCGACTACGTACTGCGCAAGAACACGCCGCCCGCCTCGGTTTTCAAGCTCACCAAAAAGCTCGGCATACCGGAGGCGGAGTTCTACCGCTTCTATCCCAACTTCGAAGCTATTGACCGCGAAATATGGGCCGACTTTGGCCGCCAGGCTCGCGAGCAAGCCAGCAAGGAGCCCGTGTGGCCCGAGTACTCGGCCCGCGAAAAGCTGCTCGGCTTTTACTTCACGCTGCTTGAAATTTTGAAGCAGAACCGCAGCTACGCCCTGCAGTCGCTGCGGCGCTACATGCCCGAGGTGCCCGGCCTCACCCCGCGCGTGCTCGACGATTTCCGGCAGGACTTCCAAGCCTTTGTGGGCGGCATTTTGCGCGCCGGCCAAAACACCGACGAGGTAGCCAACCGCCCGGTGCTGCAAGAGCGGTACCCGCGCTTGTTCTGGCAGCAGGCCTTGTTCGTGCTCGGCTTCTTTGCCAAAGACAACTCGCTGAACTTTGAGCGCACCGATGCGGCCGTGGAAAAAGCCGTGCGCCTCAGCTTCGATCTGGTAGGCCCCAACACCTTCGACTCGGCGCTCGACCTAGCCCGCTTCCTGTTTCAATCGCGCCGCCGCTAATGAGCAACTTACCCCCCGATGGTGCTGCGCCCGAGCTCAGCAACGGTCAGCCGTTGGTGTCGCTGCCCACTACCAAGGTGGCGCGGGCCGCACGCTTCGCCAAAACCGGCCTAAAGGTTGGCGCCAACTACGTGAAGCACTACGCCAAGCGCGCCGCCGGTGCCGATGTTAACGCCGACGACCTGCACGCCGCCAACGCGGCCGAGCTCTACGGCACCCTCAGCCAAATGAAAGGCTCGGTGCTGAAAGTGGCGCAGATGCTGGCCATGGAGAAAAACATTTTGCCCACGGCTTACTCCGAGCAGTTTGCCCAAGCGCAGTACCAAACGCCGCCGCTCTCCGGCCCGCTGGTGGTAAAGGCTTTTCGTGATGCGTTCGGCAAGTCACCTTTTGAGCTGTTCGATGAATTTGAGCCCACTGCCCGGCAAGCTGCCAGCATCGGGCAGGTGCACTTTGCGCGCCTAGGTGCCAAGGAGTTGGCCGTGAAGGTGCAGTACCCCGGCGTGGCATCCAGCATTAAATCCGACCTAGGGCTGGTGAAGCCCGTGGCCCTGCGCATCCTAGGCCTCGATGAAGCCCAGGTACGCCCTTACCTGGAGGAGGTAGAAACCCGCCTGCTCGAAGAAACCGACTACGCCCTAGAGCTGCGCCGCGGCCAGCAAATTGCCGAGCAGTGCGCCCATTTGCCGCACCTGGAGTTTCCGAGATACTACCCTGAGTTATCGTCGGCCCGCATCCTGAGTATGGATTGGCTGCCGGGCCAGCACCTGCGCGAATTTCTGCAAACGCAGCCCAGCCAGGAGGTGCGCAACCAGCTGGGCCAGGCGCTGTGGGATTTCTACATGTTTCAGCTAAACGAGCTGCGCCAGGTACACGCCGATCCGCACCCCGGCAACTTCCTGCTCCGCGCCGACGAGGGCGGCACCGTGGGCGTGCTCGACTTTGGCTGCGTGAAGGAAATACCCACCGAGGTGCACGCCATCTTCACGGCCCTGCTCGCCCCCGAAACCCTCGACGACGCAGCCCGCCTCCTGAGTTTGCTCGAAGAAGCCGGCGTACTGCGCTCCTCCGACTCTGCCGCACGGCGCGAGTTGTACCTCCGCACGCTGCACGACTCGCTTACGCTGGTAGGCCAGCCGTTCCGCCAGCCTACTTTCGACTTCGGCAACCCGGCTTTTCTAGAGTCGCTTTACGCCCTAGGCGACGACCTGCTGCAGAAGCCCGAGCTGCGGCAAGAGCGCGAGCCACGTGGCTCCGAGCACTTTATCTACCTGAACCGTACCTACGTAGGCCTGTACGCGCTGCTTACCGAGCTGGGTGCTTTTGTGCGCACTGGCGCCGCTGCCTAGGTGCTGGTGGCACCAGCGTACCTAGGCTCCCAAAACCAGCGTTGGTTTTTGCGGTTATTTGTGGCTGATGAACCTGCAAGACGAGCTTCTGCGCGAGCATTCGCGCCAGCAATACCAACGCCTTACTGCCTACATCGGAGCCGACGAAACCCGTTTTGCCGAGCTAGTGCGGCTGCTGTTTGCCGGCCCCAAACGCCTGACGCAAATGGCGGCCGGGCTGCTGGGCCATTGCGCCGAAGCCGCGCCCGAATTGCTCAGTGCGCACCTAGGGGCACTGCTGCATTTTTGCCAGCAGCCCAACCTACCCGATGCCGTGCTGCGCAACACCATGCGGGCCCTGCAATTTGCTCCGGTGCCGCCCGAGCGCCAGGCGCAGGCATTCGATGTATGCTTGCGCGTACTTGGCAATCAGGCTTTGCCCGTAGCCACCCAAACGTTTGCCCTTTCGGCGGCTACGCGCCTTTGCGAACAGCAGCCTGGACTGGCGCAGGAGCTGCTACTTGCTATTGAGCCGCTGCTGCCCCAAGCCCGCGCAGCCCTTCGTAGCCGAGCTCAAAAGGAGCTACCCAAGCTGCGTCGTTTACGCTTGGCCTACAGCGTCGTATCATAGTTTCTTAAGCGCTCCAATCTATCCCAACCTCACCCACAACCTATGAAATACCTCTTCGCGTTGCTCACGACCTGGCTGTTCGGCTCGGCCGCGGTATTGGCTCAACAATCGGCACCGTGCTGCGCCAAGCCTGCACCCGATGCCATGCTAGCCTTTGCCCAAATAGCCGCCGACCCAACTTTTATGAGCGGACACGAATCTCCTCTGCCCTTCGACTACACTCAGCAGGCCACCGGCCAGACCATCAGCTTTACTACGCCCGATAGCAGCACCGCCTACGGCTACGAAGTGAAGCCCGCCCAGCCCAACGGCAAGTACCTGTTTGTCATTCATGAGTGGTGGGGCCTGAACGACTATATCAAGCGCGAAACCGACCGCCTTGCCGCGGCCCTGCCGGGCGCAACGGTACTGGCCATTGATCTGTACGACGGCAAGCTGGCCACTACCGCCGAAGAAGCCAGCCGCTTGGTGCAATCCGTTGACAAAACGCGCGCCCAAAACATCATTCGCGGAGCACTGCAACACGCCGGGCCCAAGGCGCAAGTAGCCACCATTGGCTGGTGCTTTGGCGGCGGCTGGTCATTGCAAGCGGCTTTGCTGGCGGGCAAGCAGGCTGCTGGCTGCGTAATTTATTACGGTATGCCGGAGAAAGATATAGCCAAGCTGAAAAGCCTAAATACCGACGTGGTGGGCATTTTTGCCACGCAGGATAAAAGCATCAGCCCCGCTGTGGTAAAGCAGTTTCAGGCCGATATGAAGCAGGCTGGCAAGCAGCTGACGGTACACAATTTTGATGCGGTACACGCCTTCGCCAACCCAAGCAACCCCAAGTACGACGCCACCGCTGCCACAAAGGCCAACGCCTTGGTTTTGGATTACCTGAGGAAGAAGTTAAAGGTGAAAGCCTAAGGTACGTTTGCTTGCCCGCTGAGCCGCCGAAGCCCTAGGTTTCGGCGGCTTTTTGTTGCGCGAGGACCACCTGCAACGCTATATTCCGTCAGGCTTCTTCTCTCACCCAATTCATTGTTCGCCATGCCTACTGCTGCCCTCTCATCCCTCCTCAATGAGTACGGCGAAAGCCACCAAAACCCCACCAACAAGTTTGTGCATTGGATATGCGTGCCGCTGATCATGTTCTCGCTTCTGGGGCTGTTGTGGTCGGTTCCGGTGCCGGAGGCGGTGCAGAACGTAAGCCCATGGCTGAATTGGGCTATGCTCGTAATGATGTTAGCGGTGGTTTACTATGTACGGCTCTCTCTGCCGCTGGCCCTGGGCATGGTCTTGGTTAGCACGGCCATTGCCCTAGCGCTGCGCTTGGTGGAGGCCCAAGCTAGCTTGCCCCTTTGGGCCGTGTGCCTGATCATCTTCGTGCTGGCTTGGATAGGCCAATTTTGGGGACACAAGGTGGAAGGCAAGAAGCCTAGCTTTCTTAAGGATGTACAATTTCTGCTGATTGGACCTCTATGGTTGCTTCACTTTATTTACCGCCGCTTGGGTTGGGCCTACTGATGAGCTAGTTAGCAAGCCGCAAACCCGCGCTAAGCGGCCAAACCAAACGGGCCGCTGCTTCCAAGGTGAGGCAGCGGCCCGTTTGGTTTGTAAAATTTCATTATCGCTGATGACTTGCACATTAGCCAAGCTCAAGCCCCATACAATGCAAAATTTTATAGCTTAAACGCCAAACAAAAATCAGGGTATCCGTACCTTCTATTCTCTGCTTACACAAGCGCTTTTTGCTCAGATTATGCTACCAACTTTACGCGTTCTTCAACAATGGCTTACGGTTGGGCTGCTGGCGGCCCTGCCAGTTGCCTCGGTGTTGGGGCAACAAACACCGCGCATCTGGGATCCGGCCAAATCCGACCCGCAGTACAATGCCCGCAAACGTCAGTTGGCCGAATCGTTGCGCGGCAAATACCCCGCTCTTAAACCGGCACCGAGTTCCAAACCTCAGGTGCTTGGCCGCACCACGGCTACCCTGCCGGCCTGCGCCGAACCCTTCGACGCTGCCAACCCTGCGGGCTGGACGCAAGTAGACCGGGGAGACGACGCTTCGCTCGGCCCTATTCCGCTTGGTTTTAGCTTTCAGCTGTTTGGCAACACCTACACCGAAGTCTACATTAACACCAACGGCAACATCACCTTTAATAAACTGTACCCCGCCTTCAACTCATCCGGTCTTCCTATCAGGGAGCAAGGCGAGGAAGACATTGTAATGCTCGCGCCGTTCTGGGCTGACGTGGATACTGACAACCCCAACAGCGGGGCCATTTGGTATCGGCTTTTCCCCGATCGACTGGTGGTAACCTACGATCGGGTGGGCTATTACCAGCAACAGGCCGATAAAGTGAATACTTTTCAGGTTATCATCCGAGCCAACACGGCTAGCAGCTTCAGCGGCGATGATGTAACCTTTGCCTACGGCGACATGCAGTGGACCACCGCCAGCAGCTCGGGCGGCACGGGTGGCTTTGGGGGCGAAGGCGCGATAGTAGGCGGCAACGTGGGCGACCAGCAGAATTTCTTTCAGTTCGGGCGCTTCAACCAAGCGGGCAGTGCACCGCCCAACCTGCCTGCCTCCAACGACCCGGGTGGCATCGATTGGCTTGATAACCAATGCATCAGCTTTCAGGTACGTAGCCGCAACAATCCTCCGGCTGCAGTAGGCCTGCCCCCGAGCAGTACCATCACGCTCAACCAAGGCGAAACCCGCAACCTTACCGCGCAATTCTTCGGCTCGGAGGGCAACCAGAATGTTACGGTAACGCCCTCCCTAGGTAGCCTGTGCAACGCTACGGCCAACATAGCCAACAACAATACTGCGCACCCTACCCTTAACTTCAGCGTAACGGCTGCCCCGTGCAACGTGGGCAGCAACACCGTTACGTTTCAGGTGCAAGACAACGGCAGCCCGGCGCAGTCGCAAACCTACACGGTTACAGTGGTGGTAAACCCAGGCGCCGCAGCCAATGGTACTTGGACGGGCGCGGTGAGTACGGCCTTCAACGACCCGGCCAACTGGAGCAATAACGTACTGCCTGCAGCTACCGATAATGCAACCATACCCGCAGGCGTGCCGCGCATGCCGGTGCTCAATACGTTAGCGGCTGTAAACAACCTTACAGTGGCCAACGGCGCCTCCCTTACCATTGCCGACGCGGGGGCCCTTACCCTTACCGGCAACCTTGCCAACAGCGGCACCATCAGCGGTGGCGGCACGATACTTACGGCTGGCCCAAGCGCCCAAACCCTAGGTGGCAGCAGCCTTATTACCATCGGCAACCTCACGGTAGGCGCGGCCGGTGCGCAATTAACCAGCCCGGTTGCCGTAACCCGCCTTGTAACCTTAACCGGCAATTTGGCCTCAAACGGCAACCTGACGCTGGTATCGTCGGGCGCGGGCACAGCCATGATTGCCAACGTTGGAACGGCCTCGGTGACCGGCAACGCCACGGTGCAGCGCTTCATCAGCGGCACGCAAAACCCGGGCCCAGGGTACCGCCATTTATCGTCGCCGGTAAGCAACACTACCGTAGCCGACTTATCGACGGGCTCTTTTGCACCGGTGGTTAACCCCGCGTTTAATACCGCACCTGTCGGAACAGTGGTATCGCCTTTTCCCAATGTATTTTTCTACGATCAGTCGCGGGTAAGCAGCACCGGTTTTGGCTCGGTGGCCGATTTTGATCGGGGTTGGGTCTCGCCGAGCAACACTGCCGATCCGCTGGTGCCCGGGCAAGGCTACACCGTGAACATCGCCGCCAACCAAACACTTGATTTCGTAGGCCAGCCCAACAACGGCACCATCAGCCGAACGGGCCTGGGGCGCACTGCCGAAGAGCAAAGCGGATGGCACCTGCTGGGCAACCCCTACCCCTCGCCCATCGATTGGGATGTGGCCTACCTAGGCGCCACTAACCTGAGCAGCACTGCCTACGTGTTCAAGTCGACGGGGCAATACGATCCGGGGCGGTATGCTTCGTACAATGCCACAACGCAAGTAGGTACCAATGGCGGCACCCGTATTATCCCGTTGGGGCAAGGCTTTTTTGTTCGCACGAGTGCCGTCGGCGCCACAGGTAGCATCAACTTTACCAACGCCGCACGTCTCACGGCCTTCGTCGATGCTCCTCTGGAGCGCACTACCCAAACCCGCACGCTGCTTAAAATCAGCCTGAACGGCAGCGGCTCGCCCGACCAAGTAGCCGTGTACTTTGAAGCGGCGGCTACTGCTGGCTACGATGCGGCCTACGATGCCTATAAACTACATTCAGGCGGCAGCATGCTGGCCCTAGGTAACGAGGGCTCCAACCTACTAGCCATGAGCGCCCTGCCGGTGTTGGGTACAGAGCCCATAACCGTACCGCTGCTGGTTTACGCTGATAAAGCAGGTAGCTACTCGCTGCAAATTGATGAACTGCTGAACTTACCTGCCGGCACTTCGGTGCAGTTGCGCGACGCCCTTACGGGCACCTCACTGGAGCTGAAACCCCAAACAGCATACGCGTTTGAGGCCAAAGCTGGCAGCAGCGGTACCCGCTTTAGTTTGCTTTTCACGCCGGGTCGGCCATTGGCTACCAGCAAAACACAGTTGGCTACGCAAGTTACTGTATACCCAAACCCTGCGCACGATAAGCTGTGGGTGCGCTTGCCTGCTACCAAGCAAGCTATCCAAGCCGTGTTGTTTAATGCCCTAGGCCAGGTGGTGCTACGCCACACTCTGCCCGCCAACCGCAGCGCAGAGGCCCAAGCTATTGCCCTGCAGAAGCTACCCGAAGGTGTGTATACCTTGCGGCTCCAAATTGGCAACGAGGTAGTGGCCAAGCGCTTGGTTGTGCAGTAGGCTTGGTTTAGAACATTGAGTACTTGCTTTGCTAACCGGGCTTTGCGTAATTACCGCCACTCCCCAAAGCCATTTACCTACTTTGTAGTCATGATGCATACGTTTCGGCTTGGTCGAGCCACAGGATTCCTCTTACTGCTCGCACTGATGGTCCTCAGCCAAGCTGCGCTGGCACAAGGCCCCGGCTCGGGCGGCCCCAACCCTACCGAAATCCCGATTGATGGCGGCGTATCACTGCTGTTAGCAGCGGCTGGCGCCCTAGGTATCCGGCAGCTCACCAAACGCCGGCGCTAACCAATGGCACTCGTTTCAACAACAAAGGCCCGCTTTCGGCGGGCCTTTGTTGTTAGGGGTAGCTACATCTTAGGGCATTGCATTAATGCGTTCGGCCACCGTGGCGCCGGTAAGCAATACGGCCAGCTCGGCGGTGGCATCGGAGAGTTCAGCCCAATTAGGCAACACAAAGTATTTGGCCTGAAAGCCTTCGCGCATGATGGGCGCATCCATCACGGCGGCTACGTCGAGCGGCTGGCGCACTACCTCTTCGCTGAGGCAATGGTGCAGCTCCGAGGCAGACGACAGCAAACCAGCACCAAACACCCGCAGGTTGTCACCTTCTTGCACTAGCCCGAACTCGGCGGTGTACCAAAACAAGCGCACCAATTGCTGCACGGCCGATGCATCGTTGAGGTGGCGGCGCGCTACTTGCCCAAAATGTTCGAGCCAGGTTGCCCACTCCGGATCGGTAAGCAAGGGTAAGTGGCCGAAAGCATCGTGAAACAAGTCGGGGCCCGAGATGTAGTCGAAATGCTGCATGGAGCGCACCCACTGCGTAACGGGGTACCGGCGCTCGGCTAGCAAAGCCAGGAACGTGCGGTCGTCGACGCGGCCGGACGCGGGCACTACGCCCCAGCCGGTGTGTTGGCGCAGGCGTTGGCCTAGGTCTTCTAGGCTAGGTGCGGTGTCGCGGGTTAGGCCCAGGCGATTGAGCCCAGCCACAAACGGCGCCGCAGCCCGGCGGTGCAGCAGGGCAGTTTGGCGGTCGAAGAGAACTTTCCACACGAGGTGGTCTTCGGCGGTGTAGTGAGGGGCTTGCATACGAACTACTTAGGCAGAAAAAAAGCCCGGCCTCCGTTGGGCGGAGCCGGGCTTTGTTGAAATCAGAGAAGGAAAGTTAGCTGCTTAGGCTTCATTTTCTGACATGCAACGGCACGACTCCGGCCCGAAACGCGGGCTGGACGTACAGCATAAAGTTGCATTTAATGGTCTGGAGCAGCATAATGACCACAAAAATAGCAGGTTTTCGCAACAATGCAACTTCGCCTAGGTTCGAGCCTATATTTTTCGGCAGAAGCCGACGGCATTACTCCACTTTCCGCAACTGCCCTACTGGCTCGGAGGTCATGCTCAGTCTCTCGCCCCTTGTGATAGTCAGCGCCAGATTAGCTTGCTGATTGGTCGAAGAATTGAGCAACACGGCCGCCGAGCCCGCCATGAATTGCAAGCTTGCTCGCTTCCCCGGCTGCAGCGTGGCCCTGCCGAAAATGCCTCCACCTTGGGGCCGTTCCTTCACCTCCACCGACACCTTTCCTTTATTGTAAGCCACCACGCGGAAGCTACCCCCCTGTGAGCCGCCCAGCACAAATTGCTTACTTGGCTCAATAAACAAATCGGAATGCACCGTGCCGGCCAAGCAAGCCGTAGCGGCCAGCAGCAAGCAAGCCAACGCAGCTGTAGCAACCTGTGGCTTAGGCAGAACCACTGTTGGCTGTTGTTGCACATTGGTGCTGTTGCGCCGAAGCAGCCAGTAATCGAGCGAGTAGCGCCCTGGGCCGACGGCCGTAATTACGACAAATGCCCAAAACAACAGCTGTTGGAAGTACATGCCGGTGATGGGCGACGGGTCTTCGTACCACAGAAATGCTACCACGAAGAATTGAAATGCCAGCTGCAGCGCGCTCCAGCGCGTGAACAAACCTAGGGCAATCAGCAGGCCACCAACAAACTCGCCCCACACGGCAGCTCCAGCCCAGAAGTACGGCGACGGAAACGTGAACCCGAGCCCCGCCACTTGCTGCACAAACCAATCGGGTGGGCCGGGCACCTGGGCACTGGCTACGGCCGCGAGGTTGGTGAGCTTGGGCAAGCCGGCGCCATCGGCAATGGATAGCCCTAGGTGCAGGCGGAAGAGCAGCCAAGCCGCGTCGATAGCGCGGTTGGGCAAGGCAGCGGCGGAAAACAGTAGCTTTTTCATGGTGCAGCAGTGGGTTAATTGAACAGCCCAAAACTGCCTTTGCTGCCTTTCGGAAGCGCTTTAGGTTATGATTCGGGACGACTCAATTTGTGATTTGAGCCGTACAGCCGCTTCGCTCGGTGTCTCGCCCTTGAGCTTCTTGAACACTCTATTGAACGTTGACTTGGAGTTGAAGCCCGACTCTAAAGCAATGCCCACCAGGGTGTAATGCTGGTGCTTTGGGTCGGCAAGCAGCCGCTCGGCCTCCCCTACCCGGTAGGTGTTCACGAAGTCGTTGAAGTTCTGCCCGAAGCCCGAGTTGATGACCTTCGACAGTGTGGTGGTGTTGGTTTGCAGCCGGGCAGCTAGGTCGGCGAGCGAAAGATCGGGCTCGAGGTAAGGCCGCTCGGTAAGCATGAGTTGCTCGAGGCGCTCGGCCCAGCGCAGCTGCTCGGCGGTTGGGGCGTCGGTCTTGGGTTCGACCGGCTTCTCTTCTACTGGCTCGGTTACTTCCGGGGCATACCCCACTGGCTGCGGCTCGAAGTGCAACGGAACGCGCCACTGGTGCTGCGCCTGCCAGCCGCCAATGCTGAGGTAGTAAATGATGAGGCCCGTAAACAGGTAGCCGTACCAGAACTGCACGTAGGACAGCCCCGCGCCGAAATCAACCAACGAAAAAGCCACAGAAACTACCGTACCAACCAGCACCGCCACCAGCGCATGCCGCAGCCACCGAAAGCGACGCCGCTCGGTATCGGAAAAGTTATCGTTGAGGTAGCGGGTGTACTGCCGGAACTCTCGGA
Source organism: Solirubrum puertoriconensis (assembly GCF_001483135.1). Taxonomy (GTDB): domain Bacteria; phylum Bacteroidota; class Bacteroidia; order Cytophagales; family Hymenobacteraceae; genus Solirubrum; species Solirubrum puertoriconensis. The sequence goes on along the minus strand of NZ_LNAL01000007.1, from coordinate 202,742 downwards.
GCGCAAGGTACCCGTAGGCACCTAGGGAAATATAGTTGAGCAGGCTAGCCACATCGTGCACCGCCAGTATGCTGATGAGCGCGACCTTGGTGCCGTAATGTTCGGGCAGCGGCTGCCCCAACCAACGGTGCCGCACGAGCACATCAACCGCAAAGCATACCCCATACCAGGCCAAGTAGGCTGCCGCAGGTGCAAAGTGCCACAGGTGTCGCCTGCTCAGCCGAAACTGCTGGTTGGTAAGGCTGCGGAAGTAGAAGTAGAACAACGGCCCCGCTCCTAGGTAGAAGGAAAACGGGAAGTAGAACATAAACGTGGAGTAGGCGTCGTGCGAGTCGTACCAGCCGGCAAAACCCAACATCCATTGCGCCACGTTGGCCGTGTAGAGCAAAATCAGTAGCCCGAGCCAACGGTCGGCGGGCTCTTCGAGGCGCCAGCTACGCACTAGCAGCAGCACCCCGAAAACGATGCCCTGCACAAAAAACGGCAGCAGCAGCGAGCTGTACAGGCTGAACTCAAACAACATAAAACGAAGGAAGGGCCGGATGAGGCTATTTCCAACCTCAACCCGGCCCTTTTTGCATTGTTTGCGGCGGCGGTGCTACACTAGCTCGCGCTCTATCAGCTCTTGGCGCAGCGCATAGGTGCGGCGCATGGCCTCCACCAGCCTGGCCGATTCGTCGAAATCGAGGGTTTGTTGGCCATCCGAAGCGGCGCGCTCGGGCACCGGCGCGGTTTCGTACAAAATGCCATCGGCACCGGCCATGATGCCGGCCAAAGCCAGCGGGGCCACGTGCTCGCGCAACCCAATGCCGTGCGAAGGGTCGACGAACACCGGCAGGTGGGTTTTCTCTTTCAGGATGGGCACCGCGTTCAGATCGAGCGTGTTGCGCGAGGCCGTTTCGAACGTGCGAATGCCCCGCTCGCACAAAATGATGTGCTCGTTGCCACCCGAGAAAATGTATTCGGCCGAATGCAGCAACTCCTCAATGGTGCCTGATACGCCGCGCTTTAGGAGCACGGGCTTGTCGACGCCACCTAGGGCATCGAGCAGGTTGAAGTTCTGGGTGTTGCGCGCGCCTACCTGGAACACGTCGACGTAGTCGTACATCTCCTCTACCTGCGACACCTGCATTACCTCCGTTACGATGCGCAAGCCGTGCTGGCGGGCCAAACGGTAGAAGTCGCGCAGGCCGGCGAGGCCCAAGCCGCGGAACGAGTACGGCGACGAACGGGGCTTAAACACTCCGCCGCGCATCAGGCGCACCCCGCTTTGCACGAGGTGCTGCATCACGGCCTCCATTTGGGCTTCGTTCTCGATGCTGCAGGGGCCAGCCACGATGCTCAGCGAACCTTCGCCTAGGTGAATACCGTCGCCGAGGTCGAGCACGGTGGGGTGCACGCGCCACTTGCGCGACACGAGCTTGTAGTCGTCGGATACGCGATGAACGTCGCGCACGCCGGGCAGGGAGGCAATGCGGCGGAGGTCAACGTCTTGCGGACCTAGGGCCACGAGGTAAGCCGCGCGCTGTGTATGAACCGGAGTGACTTTGAAACGCAGCTGGCGCAGTTCGGCAACCAAGGCTTCTTGTGCAGCAAACGTAAGCTGGGGGTCGAGGTGAATTATCATGGACCGCTGATGTGGGTCTGGGGAAAGTTTCAGGTGATTGTAGAAGCCCGTTGGCCCCTGCCTAGGTACTAGCGGATGCTTTGCACAAATTGGCGAGCGGCGGCGTGCGGGTCGTCGGCGCCTTCGATGGCGCGCAGCAAAGCCGAGCCGATGATGGCGCCGTTGGCGTGCTGGCAAGCCTGATTGAACGAGGCCCGATCGGCAATGCCAAAGCCTACTAGGCGCGGGTTGCGCAAGTTCATCTGGGCAATGCGGCGCAGGTAAGTTTCCTGCGCACTGGTATCGGCAGTTTGGTTGCCGCCCGTCAGGCCTGGGCCCGACACTAGGTACAGAAACGCATCGGTCAGCTCGTCGAGGCGACGGATGCGCGCTTCCGAGGTTTGCGGCGTGATGAGGAACACTTTGCGCAGGTTATAGCGGCGGAAGGTTTCCTGGTAGAAATCGGCGTACTCCTCGGCGGGCAAGTCGGGCAGAATCACGCCATCAATACCGGCTTCCGAGGCCCGGCGGCAGAATTCCTCCATGCCCAGCTGCATCACGGGGTTTAGGTAGCCCATCAGCAGCATCGGCGTATTGGGCAAGTACTGCCGCACGCCCTGCAGCTCATCGAGCAGGCGGCGCAACGTCATGCCGTTGCGCAAAGCCACGGTGCTGGTTTGCTGAATTACCGGCCCATCGGCCAAGGGGTCGGAAAACGGCACGCCGATTTCGAGGATGTCGGCACCGGCCTCGGCCAAGGTGCGCAGCAGCGGTACGGTGTCGTGGAGGCCGGGGTAGCCAGCCGTGATGTAGAGGTTGAGCAGCCCCTGCGGCTTGCGGGCGAAGAGGTCGGCGAAGCGGTTGGTCTGAACCACGTTATCGGGCTGAGTTGCGGTTTGCACGGTGCCTGATTGTTGAGTTGAGGGTTGGCGCGGCAGTGCGCATGTACTAGGCTAAGTGCAGCTCGCGCAAGTAGGTCTCGAGGTCCTTGTCGCCGCGGCCCGAGAGGTTTAGCACCACCACATCAGTAGGTTTCAACTCAAGCTGATCGAGCGCCGAGAAGGCGTGCGCGGTTTCGAGGGCCGGAATGATGCCTTCGAGGCGGCTGCAGAGCTGCGCAGCTTGCAGGGCATCTTCATCGGTAACGGCCACAAACTTGGCGCGGCCCGAATCGGCCAAAAAGGCGTGCAACGGCCCAATACCGGGGTAATCGAGGCCAGCCGAAATGGAGTGCGGCTCGGTAATCTGCCCGTGCTCGTCCTGCATCAGCAGCGTGCGGCTGCCGTGAATAATGCCCGGCCGACCCAGCACCGAAGTAGCGGCCGATTTATCGGTGTGCACGCCGTGGCCAGCAGCTTCTACGGCCACCAGCTGCACGCTGGGCTCGTCGAGGAAGTGGTAAAACGCGCCGGCCGCATTTGAGCCACCGCCCACGCAGGCTACCACGTAGTTGGGCAGTTCGCGGCCGGCTTGCTCGAGCAGCTGCTTCCGGATTTCTTCGCTAATCACCGACTGCAACCGCGCTACCAAATCGGGGTACGGGTGCGGGCCCACCACCGAGCCGATGATGTAGTGCGTGTCGGTGGGGTTCGAAATCCAGTCGCGAATGGCTTCGTTGGTGGCGTCCTTCAGCGTTTTGCTGCCGCTGGTGGCGGGCCGAACTTCAGCCCCCAGCATGCGCATGCGGGCCACGTTGGGCTTCTGCCGCTCCATATCAACGGCACCCATGTATACAATGCACTCCAGCCCGCGCAACGCACACACCGTAGCGGTAGCTACGCCGTGCTGGCCAGCACCTGTTTCGGCGATGATGCGCTTTTTACCTAGGCGCTCGGCCAGCAAAATCTGTCCCACGGTGTTGTTCACCTTGTGGGCGCCGGTGTGGCACAGGTCCTCGCGCTTCAGGTAAATGGTAGCTCCGTAGCGCTCCGACAAGCGCTTGGCCCGGAACAGCGGCGTGGGCCGACCAACGTAGTCGCGCAGCAGCTGCTGGTACTCCTCTTGAAAGCCCGGATCAGCCAGAATGCTTAGGTATTGCTCGCGCAGCTCCTCCACGTTGGGGTAGAGCATTTCCGGAATGAAAGCGCCACCAAACTGGCCGTAGTAGCCGCGGGCAGTGGGTTGAAAGGACATAGATCGGTGTGGTGTTAGCGAGTGGTAGATGCTGCCAGCCGTAGCTGAGCCAGCGTTTCGCGGAGCAAGGCAATGTTCTTGAGGCCGGGTGCTTGCTCGAGCTTGCTGTTGAGGTCGAAACCAACTAAACCGGGCAAGGTTAACGCCCCGGCTTCGGCAGCGTTGTCGGGCCCTAGGCCGCCGGCCAGCAGGTAGGGCGTGGGCAGGTGGTAGCGACGCAGCAGTTCCCAATTGAAGGCTACGCCGTTGCCGCCGGCAGCCGGCCCGGCGGTATCAAACACAAACAAGCTGCAGTGGGGTACGTAGGCCTCAAGCTGGTTGAAATCGAACGACTCCCCTACTCCAAATGCTTTGATTACCGCCAAGCCAGCGGCGGCTAGCTCGGCGCACTCGGCGGGCGTTTCGTGTCCGTGGAGCTGCACGGCACTGAGGCCGAAGTGCAAAGCAATGCGCCGAATTATGGCTGTACGCTCGTTCACGAACACTCCTACTTTGGTAACCGGCAGGCTGCGCATTTGGGCGGCATCCAGGGTATCCAGCGCATAGCGCGGCGACTTTGGGGCGAAGATGAAGCCCAGCATATCCACCTCTTGCGCGGCCACTTGGGCCACGTTGTCGGGGTACTTCAGGCCACAAACCTTCACCCGCGGCCGGTTAGCCGATGCGGTAGGCAGTGCAGTGGTCAGCAACGAGTGTGCAGCAGTCATGGCCTCGGCAACAGTTAGCGCACGGCTTGCAGTTCGCGCAGTTGCTGAATAAGCGCGGCGCAGGCCTTTTCGGGGCGGCTGTTTCGCATGAAGGTTTCGCCGATCAGGAAGCCATCGAAACCTGCTTGTCGCAGCACTTGAATGTCGGCCGCAGTGCGCAGGCCGCTTTCGGCTACCCGACCTAGGCGAGCGGGCAGCAACTGGGCCAGTTCCAACGAGCGGTCGATGTTCACCGAAAAGTCGCGCAGGTCGCGGTTGTTCACGCCTACCAGGTCCACAGCATCAATGGCTACATCGAGGGTGCGCAGCAGCTCTTCGCGGTCGTGAACTTCGAGCAGCACCTCCAGCCCTATGTCCTTAGCAAACAGACCTAGGCGACGTACCTCGGTAGGCTCGAGCACGCTGGCAATCAGCAGCACGGCATCGGCGCCAATGCTGCGTGCTTCCAGCAGCTGATATTCGTCGATAACAAAGTCCTTGCGCAGGATGGGGCACAAGTTGAACTTGCGGGCCGTGGCCAAATCCTCGTTTTTGCCGCCGAAGAACTCGGTATCGGTGAGGATTGACAGCGCCGACGCCCCGGCCTGCATGTAGCCCAAGGTGGTGCGCTCCACCTTCGCAAACTCGTTGATCCAGCCTTTTGAGGGCGAGCGGCGCTTGAACTCGGCAATGATGCCGCTGAGCTCGGGCCGGCGCAAGTAGCCCAGCAACGACAACGTAGGCGAGTTGAAGTACTGGCTGCGCTCGAGCAGCGTGGTGGGCACCAGGCTGCGGCGCTCGGCTACCTCCTGCTGTTTGTGGGCCACAATGCGGGCGAGTACATCGGGGGGCGAAATGGTAGTGCTCATATCGGTTGCCTTGGCTTGCGTGCTCGTGCCTATGGTGTGCTGGCGGCCGCTGAAAGGCGTATGTGAAATGTTGAAAAATCAGAAGTAAGCTGCCCCTTGGTTAGGTGTTCAGCAAGGTGGTGAAGGCTTGGCGTGCCCGGCCCGAATCGAGCGACTCGTAAGCGGCATCTAAGGCATCGGGCAGGCTGATGTTGGGGTTGATGCAGGTGATACCTAGGGCGGCATTAGCGGCCACCACATCGCACTGCGGGCGGGTGCCTTTGCCATCGAGCACATCGCGGAAGATGCGGGCCGAACCTTCCACGGAGCGGCCACCTACAAGGTCTTCGGTGCGGCACACGGGTAGGCCTAGTTCGGTAGCGGTCAGCAGCCGCTCGCCTTCTTCGGAGGTAGCAATTTTAGCGTCGCCGGTAAGCGAGAGTTCGTCATAGCCATCGAGGGCATGCACCACGGCGTAGCGGGTGCCGCTTTCCTGCAGCAGGTATTGGTACAGGCGCAGCAGCTCGAGGCTATACACGCCCAGCAGCTGCGCCGTGGGGCGCGCAGGGTTGATGAGCGGCCCCAGCATATTAAAGAAGGTGCGCACGCCTAGGTCGCGCCGAACCGGGGCAATGCGGCGCATGGCCGGGTGAAACGCCGGCGCGTGCAGAAAGCAGATGTTGGCTGCGTCCAGTTGATGGCGTAGCCGGTCGGTGGGCGAATCGAAGTCGTAGCCGAAGTAGGCCAGAATGTTGGAAGCCCCCACCGACGACGATACGCCGAAGTTGCCGTGCTTCACCACCCTATACCCAGCGCCGGCCACCACAAAGCTGGCCAGTGTGCTGATGTTCAGGGTTTCTTTGCCGTCGCCGCCAGTGCCTACAATATCGAGCACCTCGTGGGTGCCCAGCTCCGGGTCGCGGCACAGCTCGAGCAGCGCGTCGCGGAAGCCGGCCAGCTCGGGCACTGTAATGGGGCGCATCCGGAACACGGTAAGCAGCGCGGCGGCCTCGGCGTCGTTCACCTCGCCCTGACCTAGGCGCAGCATGAGCTCGTGAGCCTCGGTGCGGCTTAGGTTGTGGTGTTCGAACAGGGCAGTGAGCAGTTGTTTCATAAATGCGGGTGAGCGTGGGCTCGGTTGATGCTTGCGAATTGGTTACTTGGCGGCCGGCAGGTCGTGTAACCAGTTCTGCAGCAATCGGTGACCGTGCTCTGTCAGGATAGACTCGGGGTGGAACTGCACGCCGCGCACGTCGTACTCGCGGTGGCGCAGCGCCATGATTTCGCCTTCTTCGTCGAAAGCCGTAGCCTCCAGGCAGTCGGGCATAGTATCGGGTTTAACGGCCCACGAATGGTAGCGCCCTACCCGGAAGCGCTCAGGAATTCCGTTGAAAAGCCGCTCGTTGGGCACGGCCACGGTAGCGTCGGTAGCCACGCCGTGGCGCACGGTGCTCAGGTTAATCAGACTTGCCCCGAAGCTTTCGGCAATGCCCTGATGACCTAGGCACACACCCAAAATGCGCTTGGTGGGCGCGTAGCGGCGAATCAGCTCAGGCATCAGCCCTGCTTCTGATGGAATGCCCGGGCCGGGCGACAGCAGCACCGCATCATACTGCTCTACTTCAGCCAAATCGAGCTGGTCGTTGCGGCGCACGGTAATCTGGTCGCCGTAGCCTAGCTCGCGCAGCACCTGCACTAGGTTGTAGGTAAACGAATCGTAGTTGTCGAAAACGAGAATAGACATCGGTCGGCAGTTTCTACAGGTGGGCAGTTTATCAACCTAGGGCTAGCGGATAGTAGCAACGTTAGGCTCGGCAGCACCAAGCTCCACGGGCAGCACTTCATCGCCGGCTGCGGCGGCTTGCTTGAGGGCCTGACGTAGCGCAGCCAACTTGTGGTGCACCTCGTTCAGTTCCGATTCGATTTCGGACTTAGCCACTACCCCGGCCCCGGCCTGGAAGTAAAGCGTGCGGCCCACGCTCACAAACGAGCGGATGAAAATGGCGTGGTTGAAGTCGCCGTTCAGTCCTAGGTGCCCGATGCAGCCGCCGTACAAGCCACGCGCCGTGGGCTCCAGCTCATCAATCAGCTGCATGGCCCGCACTTTGGGCGCGCCCGAGAGCGTACCCGCCGGGAAGGTGTCGGCCGCTACTTGCAGCGGGTCGGTGCCATCGGCCAGGGTAGCGGCCACGTGGCTCACCAAATGGATTACGTGCGAGTAGTACTGGATTTCGCGGAAGCGGCGTACCTCCACGGTGCGACCGTGGCGGGCTAGGTCGTTGCGGGCTAGGTCAACCAGCATTACGTGCTCGGCATTCTCCTTAGGGTCGTCGGCCAGCTTCTGCGCCAATGCAGCATCTTCGGCATCGTGCCCGGTGCGGCGGAACGTACCGGCAATCGGGAAAATGCTGGCTTCGCGCCCCTCCACGCGCAGTTGCGGCTCGGGCGACGAGCCCAGCAGGCGGTACTGGCCGTAGTCGAAGTAGAACAAGTACGGCGAAGGGTTGATGGCTCGCAAGGCGCGGTACACCTGAAACTCGTCGCCGCGGAAACGCTGGGCAAAGCGCCGCGACAGCACAATCTGGAACACATCGCCGCGCAGGCAGTGCTGCTGACCTGCGGCCAACACCCGGCGGAATTCGTCGTCGGTTTGGTTCGTTTCCTCCTCCCCTTCCATAGCAAAGCCGAAAGTGGGGCGTACGGGGCTGCGCACCACGCTTAGCAGGCGCTGCAAAGCCGCATCACCGGGCTCACTATCGGCCGGCGTGTGCTCAAATATGTGCAGTTCCTGCCGGTAATGGTTAAGCGCCAACACGTAGCGGTACAGGCCATAGCGCGCATCGGGCAGCGGACCGGCCACCGGCTTCGTAGCATCGAACTGCACATCCTCGCAGTACTGCGCCGCGCCGTAGCCCAGGTAACCAAACAACCCACCCGTAATGAAGGGGAAGTTAGCAGCAGGTGCCTCAAAGCGACGGGCAAACTGGCGCAAGCGGTCCAGCGCTTCGTGGCGCGGGTTGGCTAGGGTGCTCCGCTCCTCGGCGCCGTTTGGCAAACGCTCCAGCAACTCGGCGCCTCGCAGCTCAAAGCGGGCCAGCTCATCAAATGCGATATACGAAAAAGCATTTTGCTGCGCGTGGTAATCAGAGCTTTCAAGCAGCAGGCAGCCGGGGTACTGGTCGCGCAGGCGCAGGTACAAGCCTACGGGCGTGACGGTATCGGCAGGCAGGCTGAGGTGACGGGTGCGGAGCTTGATGGGTGCTGACATGGCTAAGAAGATTCGGAGCTGGCGCTTTAGGATTTCGGCCGGGCCCTAAAAGCAACAAGCCCGGCTTGGTCGGCCGGGCTTGTTGCTTTGTATCTGGTTGTAGCAGCGGTTGCTGCTTCGACTAGCTTACAGACGCAGGTGCGACCCGTCCGAGGATTCGGCCGTGCCACCACCAAAGCTGCTGCGAAGTCGAGAAGAAATTCATTGTTGTGTCTGTTTGACGCTGCAAAAGTACAGAGATTTTCAAAAAGACAAGTGTTTCAATTTGAAATCATCAGTCCAACCATTAATTTTTATACATATCATAATAAAGAAGCATATTTCATACACATGTCATAAACAATCTGGTTGCGGTTAGATTTTCACTACGAATCTGATAATGCTAATAAGCTTTACTGCTTAACGAATGTTTGCGTGCCGGTGTATTTCTTGGTTTTGAGCCGTACCGAGTAGCTGCCCTTGGCCAAATGGCTTACATCGAGCACAAGCTTATTCTCACGGATTAAGCGACGCAGCACAACCCTCCCCGTTGTATCGGAAATTTCCAGGCGCGCTTCGCTCACGCCTTCGGGCAGTTGTATTGCAAGCTGCTGGCTAGTGGGGTTCGGATAGAGGCTAAATGCTGCCTTGGCTGCAATGGCACCTAGGCTGTTAACGGTAGCAGGGGCAAACAGCCATTGCTGTGCTGCCGGAAACTCGCGCTGCCAAAACCACTCGGCGTGTTGGCCATCGGCGCGCACCTGATAATTAAGATCGGAGGCAGCGTAACCCGCGCGTTGCAGGGAGTCGCGCACGGCCTGCATCAATGGCACCATGGTTTGACTTTCTTGTGCCCCGGCCACAAAATAAAAGAGCGTGGGCGCGGTGGCGCGGTGCTGGTGCAGGTAAGCCTTCAGCTCGGCCTCGGCAAACCAAAACGCTGGCGAAAACACCCCTACCCGCCCGAAGGTGCCCGGGTAGCGCGTGGCGGCGTACAGCGAAATCAGCCCGCCCATGCTGGAGCCGGCAATGCCTGTATTGGCGCGGTCGGTGAGGGTACGGTAATTGGCGTCGATGTAGGGCTTTAGGGTTTGAACCAGAAACTCAGCGTACGGAGCGCCTTGCCCCCCACCGTACTGCGCATTGCGCCAAGGTGAGTATTCATCGAGGCGGGTAGCGCCGCCGTTGTCTATGGCTACCACAATGCAGCTGCCTGCCGCCACACCCTGTTGCTCCAGCTGAGCCAAAGTTTCATCAACGCCCCACTCGCCCGAAAAGCTGGTGCATTTATCAAACACATTCTGCCCATCGTGCAGGTAAAGCACGGGGTAGCGCTTCTGCGGATTAGCAGCATACCCAGCTGGCAAATACAACCACACCCGCCGCTTGCGTCCTAACTGCGGTACTTCAAACTCGGTGCTAATTACGCGCACTTGCTGCAGGGCCGTCGACTGGCATAGGGCTGGCGCGTTGCTCCCTAGGTCTTTCCAGCTTTGCACTTTCAAATCGACGGTTGCAGGGCCCGAGGCAACCGTCAGCTTACGGTTAGGCACATCTGCAAATTGCGCGTCGGCCTCCACGGCCTGCCACGAGCCGCGCGTGAACTTGAACTCGACCGTGCCAACAACGGAGGCCGGCAACGTGAGTTGGTACTGGCCCGAAGCATTGGCCTGCAGCTGCCAGTCGGCGCTGGCTGGGTTCCAGTTGTTAAAGGTACCGGCTACGTAAACCTTGGCGCCGGCAGGGGTATTGGCCGGCACTTCGGTAAGGCGCAAGATGGTTTGGGCCTCGCTGCGATTAAGCAACAAAGCAAGGCAAGCGGTTAGCAAGAAACGCATGAGAGCAGCTGGATAAACAAACAACGCAAGTAAAGAATATAGTCATTTACAATTTTTGCCTTCCATAAAATTGTGCTTAGCTAAGTAGCTAACAGTTGAGTATAAGTTGCTTAGAATATTTTAACACACAAAAGTTATTTATCTACTAAACAATCACTTACTTCAAACGATTTCGGGAATAAAAGCACCTAGCACGACCGAAATCCTTTGCACCAACCCTGAGGCAAATTCTTCCTGTAAATAGTACTAAAAAATCAACTCTCGCAAACGTTTGCGATACCTGCCTTGATTACTTTATCTTGCGGAGTTTATTTATGACACCGACCGAAACCGGTCGGATTACATTTCACACCAACCCGTTGCCACAGCCTCAACTCCCATCCCCCATTTTGACTTTCCAAGCGCCTGCAAACATCTCCCTCAACCCAGTTCATGTTAACATGAAACACTCCTACCTGCCGAAACTTTGGTTTCTGCTTTTCTTCCTTGTCAGTTGCTGCCTGAGCGCTGCCGCCCAAACCGGTGGTGTAAGCGGCCGCATTCTGGACGAAAATCAACAAGGCCTCCCGGGCGTAACCGTGCTAATTGAGGGTACGCAGCTTGGCAGCTCCACCAACGCTGAAGGCCAATACCTGATCCAAAACGTACCGGCTGGTCCGCGCGTGGTGGTTGCCTCGTTTGTAGGTTTCTCTACTCAGCGCATTCCGGTAACGGTTACGGCAGGCCAAACCGCTACGGTGCCCAATACGGTACTGGGTGAGAACACTACCCTGCTGAACGAAGCAGTAGTAATTGGCTACGGCACCCAGCGCCGCCAGGACTTATCGGGTTCGGTGGAGCAAATTTCGGAACGCCAATTCGTCAAGGGCCAGGTAACCAACCCCGAGCAATTGGTGCAGGGCAAAGTGGCCGGCTTGCAGGTAACTACCAGCAGTGGTGCCCCCGGTGCCGGTTCGGTTATCCGCATCCGTGGTGGTGGCTCGCTAAGCGCCAGCAACGATCCGCTGTTCGTAATCGACGGTGTTCCGATTGATAACCGCGACCTACCTGGTGCTTCGAACCCTCTGTCGCTGATCAACCCCAACGACATCGAGAGCATCAGCGTACTGAAAGACGCTTCAGCCGCCGCAATCTACGGCTCCCGCGCTTCGGGTGGTGTAATCATTGTAACCACCAAGAAAGGTTTGCAAGGCGAAAAGCTGCGCGTAAATGTCGCCAGCCAAAACTCAGTAGCCACCGCTGCCCAGCTCGTTGACGTGCTGTCGGCCGACGAGTTCCGCGCTTTGGTTAACGAACGTGGCAATGCACAGCAGAAAGCTACTCTGGGTACGGCCAACACCGACTGGCAGAAGCAAATTTTCCGCACGGCTCAAACCACCGACAACAACGTAAGCCTGACGGGTGCTGTTGGCAAACTGCCCTTCCGTGCCTCGGCCGGCTACCTCGATCAGGAAGGTTTGCTGATTCGTAACGACCTGAAGCGCTACACCGGTGCCCTGAGCCTCACTCCTGTTCTGCTCGACGGCAACCTGCGCGTGGACATGAACGTGAAGGGCTCGTGGATTGATAACAACTTCTCGAACCAAGATGCCGTGGGTGCGGCCGTGTACTACGACCCCACGCAGCCCATCTTCTCGTCGGAGGGCCGCTTCTCGCCTTACGGAGGCTACTTCCAGTTCCTCAACAACGACGGTAGCATCAACACGCTTGCCACGCGTAACCCCGTTTCTCTGATCGAGCAAACGCGCCGTCGCAGCACCGTTAAGCGCAGCATCGGTAATATTCAGCTTGATTACAAGCTGCCCTTCCTGCGCGACTTGAGCGCTAACTTGAACCTAGGCTACGACATCCAACGCAGCCGCGGTACCAGCGTAACCGACCCCAATGCGGCTACCCTTACGGGCGCCCGCCTTGGTCGTGGTATTTTTGAGCAATACGCCCGCGACAATAACAACCGTCTGCTCGAAGCTTTCCTCCGCTACAATAAGCAGTTTGGCAGCAGCCGCCTCGAAGTACTGGGTGGCCACTCCTACCAGAGCTTCGATTACAAAGAGTATGTGTTTGACGACCGCGACGTATTCGGCCAGATCTTCCAGCAAGCCGCCGACCGTCCCATCAATGGCAAGGATTATTACGACCCCGGCTACCGCCTGCTCTCGTTCTACGGCCGCGCCAACTACACTCTGAAAGACAAGTACATCCTGACAGCTACGTTCCGTGCCGACGGCTCGTCGCGCTTCGGCGAAGACAACCGTTGGGGTTACTTTCCGTCGGCTGCCTTGGCATGGCGCTTGAAAGATGAAGGCTTCCTGAAAAACTCGTCGGCTGTTTCTGACTTGAAACTACGCTTGAGCGTAGGCCAGACGGGCCAGCAGGATATTGGCACGAACTACTACCCATATCTTGCGCTTTACACGCCCAGCCGCAACACGGCTCAGTACCAAGTAGGCAATCAGTTCTACACCACGCTGCGCCCTGGCTTTTACAATGAAGGGCTCAAGTGGGAAACTTCGACCACGTACAATGCTGGTCTGGACTTCGGTTTCCTCGACGGCCGCATCAGCGGTGCAGTTGATGCGTACCAGCGCAACACTACCGACCTGCTGAACTTCATCCCGTTCTCTGCCCTGAGCAATCTTTCGAACGAAGGTTTCGCTAACGTAGGCGACCTGGAAACCCGCGGCATCGAAGCCAACCTGAATCTGGGTCTCGTTCGCGGCGAAAAATTTGAATGGTCAATCAACGCTAACGCGAACGTGCTGCGCAGTGAAATCACGCGCCTAACCAACGTCGACAACCCGAACTTCGTGGGTAACCCTACGGGCGTCATCGCTGGCGGCGTGGGCAACAACATTCAGATCAACTCGGTAGGCTACCGCCCGCAGTCGTTCTACGTGTTCCAGCAGGTATACAACAGCGAAGGCAAGCCGGTAGAAGGCTTGTACGTTGACCGCAACGGCGACGGCATCATCAACGGTTCCGACCGCTACCGTTACCAGTCGGCTCAGCCGCGCGCCATTTTGGGCTTCGGCACCAACGTTACCTACGGCAAGGCCAGCCTGGCTGCCACGCTCCGTTCGCACTTGGGCAACTACGTGTACAACAACGTACGCTCACAGGCCTTCTTCGTGCAGAACTCGAACGGCTTCGTGAACAACACTACTTCGGAGGTAAACGACTCGCGCTTCGGCTCGGCTCAGTACTTCTCCGACTACTTCATCGAAAACGCTTCGTTCCTGCGCATGGAGAACATTACGTTGGGTTATAATTTCGGCAACATCTATAAAGATCGTGCGAACCTCAACGTGTCTTTCGCTGTTCAGAACTTGTTCACTATCACGAACTACACGGGTCTGGATCCGGAGCCGCAGCGTGATAATAACCAAGGCATCGACAACACAATCTACCCGCGTCCGCGCACCTTTACGGTTGGTCTGAACTTCGGCTTCTAACGCATTCCTGAAAATGAAAAACAAGTTTATCCGGAGTCTGGCAGCCGTAATGCTTGCGGCCTCGCTGGCACCGCTTTCCTCCTGCGTAGGCGAGCTGGAGCAGTCGCCTTCGTTCCTCAGCAACACCGATACGGTGTACCGCGACCCTGCTCAGATTCAACAAGCACTAACGCGCCTTTACGCTACACTAGCTATCAGCGGTCAGCAGGGCCCAGCAGGTTTACCTGATATCACTGGTATCGATGAAGGCTTCTCGAACTACCTGCGTCAGTACTGGAAAGCCCAGGAACTGACCACCGACGAAGCCATTATCGCGTGGAACGACGGTAACCTACCCGACTATAACCGCCTGACTTGGAACGCTAATAACGAGTTCGTACGCGCTATGTACGACCGTATTTTCTACCAAGTGGCGCTCTGCAACGACTTCATTCGTCAGACTACTGATGCGAAGCTGAGCGAGCGAGGTATCAGCGGCGACAATTTGGCGACCATCAAGACGTACCGTGCCGAAGCTCGTTTCCTGCGCGCTCTGAGCTACTACCATGCGCTTGATATGTTTGGTGGCAATGTGCCGTTTGCTACCGAAGAATCATCGGTAGGCACTACGTTACCTCCGCAAACCAATCCGGCCGCGCTGTTTACCTACATCGAGTCGGAGTTGCAGGCTGCTGAAGCTGATCTGCCCAACGCCGGCCCGAACGTTGTCAACTATGGCCGCGCTACCAAAGCTGCCGCCTGGACGCTGTTGGCTAAGCTGTACCTGAACTCGAAAACCTACCTAGGCAACTCGAGCCAAGACCGTTGGTCGGACGTTATTACCAACTGCAACAAGGTAATTGCTGCCAACTACCAGCTGGCTCCCGAGTACCGCCTACTGTTTCTTGCCGACAACGACCGTTCGGCAGCCAACCGCGAAATCATCTTCCCGATCAACTTCGACGGCGTGCGTACCAAAACCTTTGGTGGCATGACGTTCATCGTACACGCTGCCATTGGCGGTAGCATGAAGGCGTCGGACTTCGGTGTAAACGGTGGTTGGTTTGGTCTGCGCACCAAAAAGAACTTGGTTGACCTGTTCCCCGACCCGAACGGCACTGGCGACAAGCGCGCCATGTTCTACACGGCTGGTCAGAGCAAAGAAATCAGCGACATCTTCACGTTCACCGACGGTTACGCCGTTACGAAGTTCAAGAACGTGACTTCGACGGGCCAAGCTGGCTCCGATGCAACGGGTGATTTCCCGGATACCGACTTCCCGATGTTCCGCTTGGCCGATGTGTACCTGATGTATGCAGAGGCTGTGCTGCGCGGCGGTACTGGCGGTAGCCAAGCTGATGCTGTGCGATACGTGAACTTACTGCGCACGCGTGCCCAAGCAAATCAGGTAACCAGCCTTACGCTCGATGATATTCTGCAAGAGCGTGGCCGCGAGCTGTACTGGGAGGGCCACCGCCGTACCGACTTGATTCGCTTCGGTCGCTTCACGGGTGGCAACTACGTTTGGCCTTTCAAGGGCGGCACGCCCGAAGGCCGTGGCGTATCCGACAACTTGCGAATCTTCCCGATTCCGACGACGGACCTCACGGCTAACCCAAACCTTAAGCAAAACCCTGGCTACTAATCTGTAGCTGGCAAGTTCCGGTGCCCTAGCAACGGTTAACCACCTAGGGCACCGGAACTTAATTGCTAAATCACACAAGCATCTTCAAATTCACATCATATGCATAATCGGCTTACCCAACTTACTGGGCTCTGCGCCGCTGCCTTGTTGCTGCTCGCCTCGTGCGACAAGGACGAAGAACGCGCAATACTAGCCCCTAAAGATGCACCCGGCCTGACGGCTTCAGCCACCACGCTGAACCTGACCATGGCCAACGCCAGCCAAACGGCTGTGACGTACAACTGGACGCCCCCGACCTTCGGCTACAACGCTGCGGTTACGTACACGCTTCAGTTCGACAAACAGTCTGGCGACTTCTCAGCCCCTTACGAAGTAGCAGTAGGCACTGCAACGACTAAGGCGTTCACGGTAGCAGAAATTAACGATCTGCTCATCAGCCGTCTGAAGTTTACTGCAGGCTCGCCGGCACAAGTGAAAGTGCGGGTTAAGTCGAGTGTAGGCGAAAAAGTAGCACCTCTGAACTCAGGCGTATCTTCGTTCACGGCTACTCCCTACCTGGTAGTTATCAACTACCCCTCGCTGTACGTACCGGGTAACTACCAAGGCTGGTCGCCGGCAACGGCACCAAAGGTATCAGCCTTCACTAGCAACCCCGACAGCTACGAAGGCTTCGTGAACATCACGGATGCTTCGCCCGAGTTTAAGTTCACCAGCAACCCTAACTGGGATGGCACGAACTACGGCGACGGCGGTGCGGCGGGCACGCTCTCAGTTAGTGGCGGCGCAGGTAACCTTAAGCTGACGGGCCCGGGCTACTATCGTTTGAAGGTAAACACCAAGAGCTTGACTTGGGAAAATCTGAAAACTACTTGGGGCGTGATTGGCTCGGCTACTCCTAACGAGTGGAACAGCGACACCCCCCTGACCTACGACGCCACTACTGGCACTTGGAGCGCCCGTGTAGCGCTGAAGGTAGGTGAAATCAAATTCCGCGCTAACAGCGACTGGGGTGTAAACTTTGGTGATGGCGGCAACGGTGCTCCCGTAGATGCTATCCTCGATTACGGCGGAGATAACATCAAAATTGCTACGGCTGGCACTTACACTGTAACGCTCGACTTAAGCAAGCCCGGCAACTACACCTTCTCAGTGAAATAGTTTTGATTAAATCGTGAGCGGTTGCGCTAGCACTGCCTTGCGGATTATACTCAAAAGGCCACTGCTGTAGCAGTGGCTTTTTTGTTGCTGGTTATTTTTAAACCACCACTCACCTAGGGCTGCTGGTAGCCAATACTTAGCCATGCTGCGCTTCACTTTTTCAGAAGTTTGACGCTGTATTGCAACGCCAACGCTAGGTACTTGCTATAACCTGTCTATTTTCGCAGACAATCCGGCTCTTATCCGGTTCTTCCCGCAATCCAAAACTGCTTTATGATTCTAATTGCCGACGGTGGTTCTACCAAAACCAGCTGGTGCCAGCTCGACTTAGCCGACCCGCAGGAGCGTATCCATTTCAACACCGAAGGATACAACCCGTACTTCATCGACACAGCGGGCATCGTAAAGTCGCTGGATGGTAGCTTGCCGGAAGCCCTGCTGCGGGAGCAAGTAACCCAGGTGAGCTACTACGGCGCGGGCTGCTCTACCCCCGCTAACGTAGGTACCGTGGAGAAGGCCATGCGCCAGGTATTCCCGAATGCGAACGTGTACGTGGGCCACGACTTGCTGGCGGCTGCGCGGGCCCTCCTAGGTAGCCAGGCTGGCTTTGCGGCTATCCTGGGCACTGGCACCAATTCGGCTATCTACGACGGCCAGGATATTGCGCACAACATCGATTCGTTGGGCTACTTTTTGGGCGACGAAGGCTCGGGCTCCTGGATCGGCAAACGCTTGTTGCGCGATTATATGCGCCGCCTGTTGCCCGACGGCTTGCAAGAAGCTTTCAAGCAGGAATACGGGCTGGAAAACGAGCAGATATTCGACCGCATCTACAACCAACCCCTGCCCAACCGCTTTTTGGCATCGTTCAGCAAGTTTGCTTACGAGCATAACAACGTTAGCTACTGCCGCGACATCGTTGTAGAAGGCTTCGAAGCATTCTTCCGGAACCTGGTAATTCGGTACCCCGACTATCAGAACTACACCTTCAACTGCGTTGGCTCGGTGGGGTACAATTTCCGCGATGCTCTTTCGCAAGTTGCCCGCGCCCACGGCATGCAGTTAGGCAAAATCATCCGCTCCCCTATCGATAGCCTCGTGGATTACCACGTGGAGGTAGCTCAGGCCGAGTAGGCTCCTAGGTGGCACCAAGCACAACGGGCCGCCCCAAGCTATGGGGCGGCCCGTTGTGCTTGGTGCCACCTAGGTCTTGTTGCTTATCGCTAAGTTCTTACAGAGCATCAGCTATAAGGAAGGTTGCAACATAAAGCACACAGCTCTAATCAAGGCGTTACCCGACGCCAACAAAAAGCCCCGCCAATTTGGCGGGGCTTTTTGTTGGCTGATTGCCCGAAGGCAGTTACAAGCACCTAGGGCTGCACCACGAGGCGTGTAGTGGCAGCGGTAGCACCGGCTTGCACCTTCACTAGGTACACACCCGGGGCCAAGCCAGCCAATGGCACGCCTACTTCAACAGCACCTGCAGCTTGGCGGCCAGGCAGCGCCACGCGGCGTACCTCGCGGCCAATGATGTTGTGCACGGTTACTTGTACAGGCGCAGCCGAAGGCAGGGTGAAGCGAACCGTAGCGCGCGAGCTAGCGGGGTTGGGCGCTACCGTCAGGCCGATAGCAGCTACTTGCTGGGCGGCTTTCGACGAGGTAACGCGGGCCAAACGGCGCGAGGTATACACGCGGTACTCGCCCGGCTGCAGCGTAATGGCGGCATTCACATCGGTTACGGTGATGCTGTCGTTGGCCAGGTAGTTGTACCACTTGCCGGTGCGCTGGAACTTGGGGTTAACCGTAGTTGATACCACATCGAAGTTACCGATTACCGTTACGCTCAGGTTCGGGTCGCTGAGGTGAATGGTTTTGGTAGCACCCGCTACATCCTGCGTGAAGCTCGACGGGTTGTCGAACACCGGGTTGTTCTTCTTCAGCGAAATGAGGTTGCGGTAAGTGTCGTAGAGCTTACGACGGGCCGGCACGTTGTAGTACTCCCAGAGTATGGGCTTGTTGCCCACGCGGCCGTTTTCGTCGATGCTCTTGTCGTAACCAACTTCGCCAAACTGCCAGATCATTTTCGGGCCGGGCACCGTGAAGAAGAAAGCCGCAGCTGCTTCGTTGCGGGCCAAGGCCGTGTTCAGGTTTTTCACGTCGTGGCCGGCTACCTGCTTGCCAAAGCTGAGGTTCTTGAACATCAGGCGCTCCTCGTCGTGGCTCTCCATATAGGTTACCAAGTTCGGCTGCGACCAATTGCGGGTGCCGTAGTAGCCCCAGCTCAGGTCCGACTTGTTGTTCTCCACGTAGCCCATGGTAGCCTCGTTGTAGTTGTGGTTGAGGTTACCCCACAGCATCATGCCTTCGGCGGCCAAAATCTGCTCCTCGCTGTTGTCGGCAAAGTGCTCCAGAATCACGTAGGCGTTTTGATCGACGCTGCGAATGTGGTTGTTGTAGTCCTTCCAGATGGCAATGCGCGAGTCGTCTTTCTGGCCCCACTTGCCCACATCGCCACCGGCGTTGGTTTGCGTAAAGCCCTTCGACAGGTCGAAGCGGTAGCCATCAACCTTGTACTCTTGCAGCCAGAACTCCATCACGCGCTTCGAGAAAGCGCGGGTGTAGGGGCTTTCGTGGTTGAAGTCGTAGCCTACGTTGAAGGGGTGCGTGGCATCTGCGTTAAACCACGGGCTGTTGGCTGCAGGCTTGCCGTTTTCGAAGTACAGCTGCACCATCGGCGACTGGCCAAACGAGTGGTTCAGTACCACGTCAACAATCACTGCAATGCCACGGCGGTGGCACTCATCAACGAAGCGCTTGAGCTGATCCTTGGGGCCGTAGTACTTATCGGGCGCGAAGTAGTACGACACGTTGTAGCCCCACGACTCATTGCCTTCAAACTCGTTCACGGGCATCAGCTCGATGGCGTTTACGCCCAAGCGCTGCAGGTAAGCCAACGTGTCGACGAGCGTTTGGTAGTTGCGGCGGGCAATGAAGTCGCGCACCAGCAGCTCGTAAATCACCAGCTTGCTTTTGGCCGGGCGCTGGAAATTGGTAACCTGCCAGTTGTAGGGCTGCTGGTTGGTTTGTAGCACCGATACAATACCGGTGGTTTTGCCGGTAGGGTAAGGCTTCAGGCCGGGGTATACCACCGGGCCGTTGGTGGGGTTGATGAACTGGTCGTTGTTGGGGTCGAGCACCTTCTCGGTAAAGGGGTCGGCTACCTTCAGCGTGCCATCAACAAGGTACTGGTATGCGTACTCCTGGCCGGGCTGCAGGTTATCAATTTGCACCCACCACTGCTTTTCATCGGGCGTCTTTTTCATGTAACCCGCATCGGTGGGCTCCCAGTTGTTGAACTCGCCCACTACAAAAGCGTGCTGCTTTTGGGGCGCCGTAAGCACGAGCACCACCGAGGTGCCACCGGGTAGGTAATTGATGCCGTCGCGCACGCCGGCAGGCAGCGCTTGCGTTACTACTGCTCCTCTGACAAAGAATACCATGGTTTGCTCCGCGGTTTGCGAACCGTCGGTGGCTACCACTTTCACTTCGTTGCGACCAGCTTGCGCAATCGTCAGCTCTTTGCTGATGCTGTTGGCAGTAGCTTCGGCCTGCAAGGTGTTGTTCAGGTACAGCTTTAGGTTGCTGCTCTTCGAGGCTTCGGCCACCACCTGCACCTTGGCACCGCTCTCTACCAGCTGCACGTTCTGGCTGTTGGCGGGCTGCGTAAAGCGCACCGAAAGAGCCGCGCTCTGTTGTACCTCAATCAGGATGTCCTTGTTGCCGGTGTCCTTGCCTTCGGGCGAGCCGTTGGCCCCACGAAACACCATGGCCAACTTCAGGATTTTGTCGGCGGCCGGCAGCTTATCGTAGTAGGTGCGCGGCACGAAGGTGATGGTGTACAGGTTGGCGTTGGTGGTGCTGCGCGTCATCTTCTCCTTCGCGATGGGCTGGGAGAAGCTGCTGCCCACTACCGCTTTCCAGTCGGTATCGTTGGCGCTCTTATCAGAAATAACGCCGGTCCAGATGTACACGTCGCCCGTGTAATCCTTCAGGCCACCCGATCCTTTGGTGGCATCGAAAGTGATAGTTACCTGGTCGTCGGCCGTGAAAAACGACGGCTGCGTGGTAACCACCTGGGCACGCACTGCTGCTATGCTAATCAGCATCAGCCAGAGCACACCTAGGAGTCGAAGTTTTTTCATAAACGGTGAGTAGTAGAGATGATTGAGGTGAACGAACCTAAAAAAAAGACGCAAGAAACTGAGTAAAGGTACTAGCCTGCCGCAAACGTTACCAACCTTGCTCCTATCTTTTGTGCGTAGCTTTGGCCCGCGCACAAATTTCATCGAATGCGGGCTCTTCAACGCGGTTTTTTCATCGTTTTTGGCTGCCTTTGGCTGGCTCATTGGGGCGTGGCGCAAGTAGCGCCGCCTGCCCCCTCCGCAAACGATTCGGTAGCGCGCCCCCTACCACCCCACCAAGCCCTAGGTGCCGCGCCGGTGCCGGCGCCTAAGCACCGCCTGCCGCTGGTTATCGGCACCTTTGCTACGGGTTATGCGGGCACTTATTATACCCTAAGCAAAGGTTGGTACACAGGGCCGCGCAGTCGCTTTCATTGGTTTGATGATTCGCGTGAGTGGAAACAGCTTGACAAGGCAGGCCACTTATGGGGCGCCTTTCATGAGAGTCGCGGCGCCGTTGATTTGCTCCACTGGGCCGGCCTTACGCCCAAGCAGGCCATTTGGTACGGCGGCTTCGTAGGCTTTTTGCTGCAAAGCCCCATTGAGTATTTCGATGGCCGCGACCCGGCTTACGGCGCATCGGCCACCGATTTGGCAGCCAACTTTGCGGGCTCGGCGGGGCTGATAGCGCAACAGCTTACTTGGGGCGAAGTACGCCTGATGCCCAAAGTATCGTTCCGGACCACGCCTTACGCCCAGCGCCGACCCAACGTGCTCGGCAAGAACCTAGGTGAACGGCTGCTGAAAGACTACAACGGCCAAACCTACTGGCTATGCGCCGATGTGGGCGCCTTTCTGCCCGAAGGCAACCGTTGGCCCCGCTGGCTGCAACCGACCCTAGGCTACGGCGCTCAGCAAATGCTGTACAACGACCCCGACACCAACCGTGCCGCCGGCCTCGATGCCTACCGGCAGTATTACTTGTCGTTCGACATCGACCTGCGCCACATTCCAACGCGCAGCAAAGCCTTGCGCACGGTGTTTTACGTGGCCAGCATCTTTCACCTGCCCGCGCCTGCCTTGGAGCTGAACCGCAAGCGCGGACTGGTGCTGCACGGGCTGTATCACTGAGCTGGTAGCTGCGTATTGCCCGGATAATGGCCGAATGGAATTGCGAAAGCCGCTTTTCACGTTTCATTCGCGACCTTTACCTCTGCCTGCGCTTGGGCTTTGCCCTGTTCGAGTAGCGCTGCAAGGCAACCCCACGAAAAATCAGCTGATTATGAATATTGGAGACCGAGTGCGCCTGATGTCGGGCCGTGAAGAAGGTATTGTTACCCGCATCCTCGATCAAAACCTCGTTGAGGTAACCATCGATGACTTTCCGGTGCCGGTGCTGCGCTCGGAGTTGGTGCTGGTAGCCCCCGAGGAGTTCAAGGCGTTTGGCGGAAGCGAATTAGCCCCTTCGCAAGTGGCCGCTCCGCGCCCCCTAAAGCCGGGCAAACCAAGTGGCAAGGCTACGCCGGCTCCGGTTACCAGCACTACGTCGCCCAGCGGCAGCACGCCGGTGCCGCCCAAGCCGGCCCCGGCCCCGCCCGCACCCAAGGGCCTGTACCTGGCCTTGGTGCAGCAAACTTCGGAGCTCCTGGTGGCGCACCTCATCAACAACACCGATGCCGACGTGCTCTTTACGTTTGGCGAGGAGCGCAACGGGCAATACCGCGCCTTGGCTTCGGATAAGCTTGCCCCCAAAGCGGTGAGCCAGCCCCTAGGTCATCGGCACCTTAAGGACTTCGACCAGTGGAGCACGGCGGTGGTGCAATTGCTGCCCTCGCAGCAGAACGCGCCTACGCTGTTCGAGACGTTGGTGAAGCGCGTGTCGTTTAAGGCCAGCTCGTTCTACTCGAGCCGCCGCGAGGCGCCGGTTATCAAGCGCGAGGCGTTCCTGTTTCAGCTCGATGAAAAACCCGTGGCGCCCATTCCGGTGCCCACCACCGACGAGCCCAAGCCCGCTGCCGCACCTGTTGTCGACCCCGTAAAGCTGCGCGACCAAATTGCCGACAAGCTGCGCGGCGACGCCAAAGCCGTGGTGCCCGCGCCCAAGCAGGAACCCGTGAAAGCCATTGTGCCACCGCCTCACGAAGTTGATTTGCACTTGGAGGCCCTAAAGCCTGAAGGCGGCACCGAAGGCCTGAGCAACACGGCCATTCTGGAGCTGCAGGTAAACGCCTTTGAGGATGCGCTGAGCCGTGCCCTCGCCACCAACATGCACGAAATCGTGTTCATCCACGGCACCGGCAACGGCACGCTGCGCAAAGAGCTGCACAAGCGCCTGAGCCGCAACCGCGACATCAAGTTCTTCGAGGAAGCGCGCAAGGAGAAATTCGGCTACGGCGCTACGCTGGTGCGCCTGAAGTAAGCCTCCTAGGTCTTTCCTTCCTAACACCAAGAAAGCGGCCAGCAACCAACGTTTGCTGGCCGTTACTTTTACTTAGTGCTACAGCATTTCATCCCTACCCCGCTCATGAACTTACCCGGCCTGCTTGCCGCCTCGCTTCTTGCCCTCAGCACCATCCCCTCTTTAGCGCAGCAGCCCGCAGCACCTAGGCTGCCAGTGCCGCGCAACCTGCAGGCCACCTACGCCAAAGGCACCCGCTCCGAAGACGGCAAGCCCGGCACCAAGTATTGGCAGAACGCGGCCGATTATAACCTGCGCATCAACTTTGACCCGAACACGCGCCTGGTGGCCGGCACCGTTGATATTACCTATTTCAACAACAGCCCCGATGAGCTCAGCCAGCTCTGGTTTAAGCTCTACCCCAACCTTTACCAAAAGGGCGCGGCGCGGGCCAGCAACATCAAACCCGAGGATGTTAGCGAAGGCGTGAAGATTGAGCAGCTGAGCATCAACGGCCAGGCCATCGACCTTACCAAGCTGAACATTAGTGCCACCAACATGCAGGTAATGCTGCCGCAGCCCCTAGGTGCCCGGCAGCAGGCCAAGGTATCGGTAACATACTCCTACACGCTGAACAAAGGCTCGCACACGCGCACCGGCGAGGTAGAGCCTGGTTCGCATTTCCTGGCTTACTTCTTCCCGCGCATCGCCGTGTACGACGATATCGACGGCTGGAACAAGCTGCCTTACAATGGCCAGCAGGAGTTCTACAACGACTTCGGCAACTTCTCGGCGGCCATAACCGTGCCCAAGGATTACGTGGTGTGGGCCACCGGCGACCTGCAGAACGCGAACGAGGTACTCACGAAAAAGTACGCCAAGCGCCTGCGCGATGCCGAACGAAAGGACGACGTGGTGAAGATCATCGACGAAGCCGATGCCCAGCGCCGCGACATTACTGCCAGCAACGCCCAAAACACCTGGCGCTTCGAGGCCAAGAACGTGCCCGACTTCGCCTTCGCTGCCTCCGACCACTACGTGTGGCAGTCGACAAGCTTGGTAGTGGACCCCAAAACCAAGCGCCGCACCCGCGTAGATGCCGTGTACAACCCCAAGCACAAGGACTTTGAGGAGGTGGTGCAGTTCGGCCGCAAAACCGTGGAGGCCATGAGCTACACCTTTCCGAAGTGGCCCTTCCCCTATTCCCACGAAACCGTGTTCGACGGCCTCGACCAGATGGAATACCCCATGATGGTGAACGACAACCCCGTGGAAACCCGCGCCGACGCCATCACCCTCACCGACCACGAAATCTTCCACACGATGTTCCCCTTCTACATGGGCATCAACGAAACGAAGTACGGTTGGATGGACGAGGGCTGGGCAACCATCGGCGAGTGGGTTATTTCAAGCATCATCGATCCGAAGCTGGTTGACGACTACGGCGTGCTGCCGTACGCCCGCGCCGCCGCCACCGAAGCCGACATGCCCATTACCACGCTCAGCACGCAGCAAACCGGCACGGCGTTCTTCCTGAACTCCTACCCCAAGCCGGCCCTGGGTTACCTCTACGTGCGCGACCTCCTAGGTGACGAACTGTTCACGAAAGCTCTGCACACCTACATCCAGAACTGGAATGGCAAGCACCCCATGCCCTACGACTTCTTCAACTCGATGAACGCCGGGGCGGGCCGCAACCTCAACTGGTTCTGGCAGAGCTGGTTCTTCGACGGCGGCTACCCCGACCTAGGCATTGCAAGCGTAACCAAGCAAGGCGCGGGCTATGACGTGGTAGTGGAAGCCAAAGGCAGCAAGCCCGTGCCCGTCGACCTCACCATCACCTACGCCGACGGTACCACCCAGCAAGTGCACCGCAACATTAGCGTATGGGAATCGGGCGCCCGCACCGTAACCGTAAACGTGCCCGGCGACAAAGCCGTGAAGCAGGTGAAGCTAGGCAGCACCTACGTGCCAGATAGCTATCCGAAGGATAATGTGTGGGAGGGGAAATAGGCCGGTACTGTTTAACACAAGCCTATGTCTTGCCAACTCCGATTTTCTGCCCGAGGCTTTGACGTGGATGCCGCGCTGCCGACGCTGACGTTTGAACCCCACACGATAAACAAACCGGGGGATTACGTGCAAAACCCGGTGGAAACGTTCATCGTCGAACACCCAGGTTTCACGGCCACCGTGAGCGAAGCCGATTTCGACAATTTTGAAGGTCAGCTGGCAGACGTGACTGCCTTTGTTACGGAGCACAAACAGTCCTTGCTGACATTAAGCAAAGTTGCGTCCCGCGTAAGCTTTTGCTTTGACTTTGGCCTGGAGTCAACACTTTTCAGCGAAGATGTATGGTCAGAAAGCATTCGTTTTCCCTTTCAGTTTCTACTCTTGCTGGCTGAAGTAGAGGCCGATTTGGAAGTCAGCTACTACCATCCTACTCCCGATGAGGGCGAAGATGCCGACGAAGACGAAGAGTAACCGTACCTTTGCCTGCAAGTGATGCGCCGCCCCACCGCTGCGCCCGCAAGGGCGGAGAGGAAAGTCCGGGCAACGCAGAGCACCCTGCTTCCTAACGGGAAGGACGACGGCGGGAGACGGCCGCCGGACAGCCAGTGCCACAGAAAACTACCGCCTAAGCTGCCCTCGGGCAGCCGGTAAGGGTGAAAAGGTGCGGTAAGAGCGCACCAGCGGGCGGGCAACCGTTCCGGCTGGGTAAACCTCAGGGGTTGAAAGGCCAAATAGGCCGGCAGGCGGGGCTTCGGCCCTGCAACGGGCGGCTCGTTCGTTGTCGGCGGGTAGGCTGATGGAGCCCACGCGCGAGTGTGGGCCTAGATAAATGGTGGGGCCGCTGCCCTTCGGGGTGGCGGACAGAACCCGGCTTACAGGCGCATCACCAAAAACACAAAACCGGCCGTCGTTGCAAGTGCAGCGGCGGCCGGTTTTGGTTTAGCGGCAGTAGGGGGAACTAACACTATTAACGAAGCTAAGAAGCTAGTTTCCCTCCTCAGATGAGGAGGGGCAAGGGTGGTTGAAAAGCTAGGATTAAGAACTAGCTCTAGTTAACGTTCAGCGCCTAGGTCAACCACCCCTAACCCCTCCTCATCTGAGGAGGGGAACTAGCCTGTAGCTTAACACACTACTTCTTATTTGCGGCGCGAATGGCTTTTACCTCGGCGGGCGTTACGGCCGAGGCTTTGTTGCCGAAACTGTTGCGCACGTACGTCAGTACGTCGGCAATCTGTTGGTCGGTGAGGTGGGGCTGCGCGGGCATCACGTTGCGGTATTCTTCGCCGTCGATTTCAACATCTTCGAGGCCGTTCAGCAGCACCTTCACCAAACGGGTTTTATCGCCCAGCACCCATGTAGTTTTGCCTAGCGGTGGGTTCATGGTTTCAACCCCGCCCCCATCGGCCATGTGGCAAGTGAGGCAGTTTTGGGTGTACACCGTTTTGCCCGCGGCCAGGGTAGCCGCCGAAACAGTTGCCCCGGCGGGTTTAGCTTTGGTAGCGGTTGACTTGGCCTTCACGGCCGGCTTTTGTTGAGCGGCTGCCGAGGTAGCACCTACTGCCAAAAGACCTAGGGCCGCAATGATCAGCTTAGTTGAAGCCATTTACTTTTTGTTGTACACGATGCGGTATACGGTGCCCTTCTTATCATCGGTGATGTAGAGGGAGCCGTCGGGGCCTTGCGCTAGGCCACAGGGTTTGTGGTCGGGGCGGCCGGCAGCGGCTTTGGCTGCATCGCCCGCAAAGTTGTCGGCAAACACTTCCCAATCGCCGGAAGGTTTCCCGTCTTTGAAAGGCTGAAACACTACGTAGTAGCCTTTCTGCGGCTCGGGGGTGCGGTTCCAGGAGCCGTGAAAGGCAATAAAGGCCCCGTTCCGATACTTTTCGGGGAACATGGTACCGGTGTAAAACAGCAGCGCATTGGGTGCGGTGTGGGCCGGGTAAGCCGCCACGGGGTCGATGAAGTTGCCGGTGGCTTCCTTCTTGCCGTCGCCGCCGTACTCGGGCGCTTGCATTTTCTTCTTCTGCAAGCCGTCGTAGTACATGTAGGGCCAGCCGGCGTTGTCGCCCTTCTTTAGCGCGTACATGCACTCGGCTGGCAACTCAGCCGATTGCTTGGTGTCGTACATGGCCGGGAAGATGTCGTGCAACTGGTCGCGGCCGTGCTGCATTACAAACAACTGATTGGCTTGCGGGCTCCAGTCGAGCCCCACCACGTTGCGCAGGCCGGTGGCATAGCGCGTGCCATTGCTGTAGCTCTGGTTCAACTTATCAACCCGAAACTGCCAAATGCCGCCTGCCGAGTCGAGGATGGGGCAGTTAGGAATACCTAGGGAGCCTTTCTGCCGATCGTTCACCTGGCACGAGTTGGAGTACGCCCCGATGTTCACGTACAGGTTGCCGTCGTTGTCGAGCACAATGGATTTGCTTTCGTGCTGGCGGCGGTTAATCAGGCCCGTTACTATCTTCTCGGGCTTGTCGGGGTTGGTTACTTCGCCTTTCTCGTTCAGCTTGTAGCGAAACACTTCCTGGTCGGACGAGGCATAGAGGTAGCCGTTTTTGGCCACGACGCCCGTGCCGCCGTATTTGCCGAACCCGCTCACTACTTCGGCCTTGCCGCCCGCACTGGGGCGCAGCATCAGAATGCCGTTGCCGCTTGCATTGGGGCGGTTTAGCTTTACGAAGATGGTGCCCTGCGGCGTGGTGGCAATGTGCCGGGCGCGGCCACCAGTTTCGGCCACTACCAAGGCACCAAAGCCTTCGGGCAGTTTAAGGCCGGCGTTGTTGGCATCGGCCACTACGCGCTCCTCGGGCCGAAGCGCAAACAAAGACAGGCTCCCGACCAGTGCCGCGGGCAGCAGCAGGTAACGCGAAACAGCGTTTTTCATGGGGTAATAGGATTCGAAAAAGGTGGTTGAGTGCTGACTAATACGGCCGGCCGGTCAAAACGAACAGCCGAGTTTTTCGGGCTGTTTCGCAGAAATGCCCCCCCGTAGCACTAGGTCGGAGCGCACCTGCAGGCACTTGCCAGCGGGCAAACAGCAGGCGAAGGTAGTAGTTGACCACGATGGTGGAGGTTTTCGCCGTATAATTACAACGCCCTCCTTTTCGTTACTTTCGAGCCCCGACTGACTTACCCTGATTCCATGCCCCGCATCCTTATCATCGACGACGAAAAAGCTATTCGCTACACGCTCAAGGAAATCCTGGAGTTTGAGAACTACACCGTCGACCAAGCCGAAGACGGACCCGCGGGCCTAGATATGCTCATCAAGGACAAATACGATGTGGTGCTCTGCGACGTAAAAATGCCCAAGATGGACGGCCTCGAGGTGCTGGAACGTGCTCAGAAAATTTCGCCTGACACCGCCTTTATTATGGTTTCGGCGCACGGCAACATCGAAATGGCCGTGGATGCCACTAAAAAAGGCGCCTTCGATTTTATTCCGAAGCCGCCCGACCTGAATCGCCTGCTGGTAACCGTGCGCAATGCCCTCGACCGCACCAAGCTGGTTACCGAAACCAAAACGCTGAAGAAGAAGATTGCCAAGAACTCCGAGATGGTGGGCGACTCGGCAGCGTTGGAGGGCGTGCGCAAGGCCATTGCCAAAGTAGCCCCCACCGATGCCCGCGTGCTGATTACCGGCCCCAACGGCGCCGGCAAGGAGATGGTAGCTCGCCAGATACACGAGCAAAGCAACCGCGCCAACGGCCCGCTGATTGAAGTAAACTGCGCCGCTATTCCGTCGGAACTGATTGAATCGGAGCTATTTGGCCACGAGAAAGGCTCGTTTACCTCGGCCGTAAAGCAGCGCATCGGCAAGTTTGAGCAGGCCGATGGCGGCACGCTGTTCCTCGACGAAATCGGCGACATGAGCCTGTCGGCTCAAGCCAAGGTGCTGCGCGCCCTGCAGGAGAACAAGATTACCCGCGTGGGCGGCGAAAAGGAAATTTCGGTGAACGTGCGCGTGCTGGCGGCTACCAACAAAAACCTGCTGCAGGAAATAGCCGACCGCAACTTCCGCGAAGATTTGTACCACCGCCTGTCGGTAATCCTGATTCAGGTGCCGGCCCTGAACGACCGCCGCGAGGACATTCCGGCGCTGGCCGAGAAGTTTTTGGCTGACATTGCCAACGATTACGGCAACAAGCCCAAGCGCATCGCCCCCGATGCCATGCAGTACCTGCAAAGCCTAGATTGGCGCGGCAACATCCGCGAGCTGCGCAACGTGGTGGAGCGCCTCGTGATTATGGGCGGCGACCCCATCAGCGAAGACGACGCCCGCAGCTTTTCGGGCAAATAGCCGCCCGCTGCTCCTTTCAAACACAAAACGCCAGTCCTAGCGGCTGGCGTTTTTGCGTGCTATGCGGGCAACATCAGAGCTCGTTTTTCGCGCGTTTCTTCTGCTCACGCAATTGGCGCTTTTCCTCCTTAAGTTGCTGCTCCACGGTTTTTTGCTGCTGGCGCTGCTGTTTGGCTACTAGCTCCTGCTCTTTCAGCTCGCGTTTTTGCTGCTCCATAGCTTCTTCCTGCTTGTTGAGCTCGGCTTTGGCGGCCTTGGCCGACTCGCGGCTTGCTTCGGTTTGGCGCTTCTGGGCAGCCAAGGCTTCTTTGGTGGCTTCGGTGCGCTGCTTTTGCATGAGCAAGCGGGCCTGCGCGGTGTCCGTGGCAGTGGTTTGCCCGAGGGCCTGCGTGCCGCAGAGCAGCAAAACTGATAGGCCGACAGCCGTTCCGAGAGTTTTCATGTCGCCACGTAGTTTACTTCAACACCTACAACTATTTATAATATAAGCTTTTACAATCACAAAGTCTAGTAAAAAGCAATTAATCGTGCTGTTAGGTGGTATGCTTAGCCAGCCAGTTGGCTACAACCCCGGATATCGGAGTTATCCAGGCGGCCGAGCACCTCGAAGCTGCCATCGGAGTGGCGGCGCCCTAGGTCGCGGGTTTCAATGAAGGCGCAGCTGTCAATGTTGGCTAAATCGACTACGTTGATGGCACCCGAGGCACGTTCGAAATTGGCGCTGAACGGGTCGGTGGGTTCGCGCAGCAGCACTTGCAAAGCCGGTGAGGTATAGAAACGACCGTGCCCGGGGCTGTAAGCCTGCGACAGCAGCTCCGTCATGCCGTATTCAGAGTGTATTACGTCCTTGCCAAACGCAGCACTTAGTTCGGCGTGCAACTCTTCGCGAATCATTTCGCGCCGACGACCCTTCATGCCACCGGTTTCCAGCACGGCACTGGGCATGCGCAGGGCCGGGTGGTTGGGGTAGGCAGCGGCCAAATCAAGCAAGGCATACGTCACCCCTATCAACATGATGTTGCGGCCGCCTAGGTGTTGGGCTTCCTCCAATGCCCGCAGCAGCGCGGCATGGTCGTGCAGGAAGAACGCCTTTTGCTGCGGCTGACCCGAGGCACGGACAAAGTGCTCTACCATGGCTACCAACGACGACTCGCCCTGCTCGAGGTACGAGGGCAGCAGAGCCAGAAACGTCCAGCCCGTCAATGAACCGTACTGCTCTTCGAATAAGCGCTGGGCGTGCCGATGGTATAGTTCAGGGTCGCGCACCAGGTGGCGGCTGCGCTGCATTTGCGTGGTGCCACTGCTGCGAAACACCTGCGCGGGTTGCCATTCATCACCGGGCTCCGCGGTAACCACCTCCTGTGTTTTGAAAAACTCAATGGGCAGAAACGGCACATCAATCAAACGCTGCACTCGGGCAGGCTGGCAACCTAGGGCGGCCAGCCAGTTGCGGTAGGCCGCGCAGTATTGCGCCTGATGGCGAAACAGCTTCAGGGCTAGACTTTCGGCCGTTGCGGGGCTTACGGCAGTAAGTTCGCGGAGGTAAGCAGCGCGGAAACTCATCGGGCCGATGGTGGGTTTAGGAATGGCATAACAAATGCGCTGGCGCTGCGTTGTGTGGTAGTAAAATGCGTACTTTTTCGGGCCGGATATCGGCAGCACCTGCTTAGCTTTTTCTCTATGCTGCGCATACGTTTACTCACGAGCTTTTTGGCAGTGGCCGCTGTTTCGGCGCTTACGGCCTGCGAGGATGCGCCGGATTACCCGGACACCCCCTCTATTCAATTTAAGAGCATTACGGCCGAGCGCGTAACGCCGACCACCGGCGAAACGCCTTACAACCGCATTTATGTAACTGTTGCCTACAAAGATGGCGACGGCGACCTAGGCCTATCGGAAGAAGACATTCAGTCGCCACCCTTCAACTCGGGCCGTTACAGCCAGAACTACTTCATCACGATGTTCCGGCAAAACAGCAGCGGCGTGTTTGAGCAATATGTGCCGTTTATTCCCTTCAACGGGCGCTTTCCGCGCATGCTCGAGCCCAACGAGAAAAGCCAGCCCATACGGGGCGACCTGACGTACGAAATCTACAAAGGCATCGGCTTCAGCATCACCGACCCGAACTTCCGGCCCGGTACCAAAATCAAGTTCAACATTCAAATCGTCGACCGCGCCCTGCACGAGAGCAACGTCATCACCACCGACGAGCTTACGCTGCCCTAGGTACTCGCTGCTTAGGCCCCCGAATACAACCGCCCCGCCGCCGGCAATGCTGGCAGCGGGGCGGTTTGCTGTAGGCACCTAGGCCAAAGGGGCTAGTAGATGTCGGGGAAGCGCTGCGGTTCAACCTCCTGCATCAGCTCGTACACGGTGTCGAACACGTCTTCGGCGTTGGGCTTCGAGAAATAGTCGCCATCGGAGCCGTAGGGCGGGCGGTGGGCCTGCGCCGCGAGGCAGCGCGGCTGCGAATCGAGGTAGCGGTAGCCGCCTTGCTCGTCAACCACTTGCTGCATCATGTAGGCCGAGGCACCACCGGGCACGTCTTCGTCGGCGAACAGCACGCGCGAATTTTTCTTGATCGACTCCAGCACTACGCCTTCGCGGTCGAAGGGCAAGAGCGTCTGCACGTCAATTACCTCTACCGAAATGCCTACTTGCTCCAGTTGAGCAGCGGCATCGAGCACGATCCGGCACATGGAGCCGTAGGTTACGATGGTGAGGTCGGTGCCTTGCTTTAGCACTTCGGGTACGCCTAGGGGCAGCGTGAATTCGCCGATGTTGCTCGGAATGCGCTCCTTCAGGCGGTAGCCATTCAGGGGCTCAATCACAATGGCGGGCTCGTCGCTCTTCAGCAAAGTGTTGTAAAAACCGGCGGCCTGCGTCATGTTGCGCGGCACGCACAGGTGCATACCCCGAATCGAGCCCAAAATCATCTGAATGGGCGAGCCGCTGTGCCAGATGCCCTCGAGGCGGTGGCCGCGGGTACGCACAATCAAAGGAGCTTTTTGCCCGCCTTTGGTGCGGTACTGCAGCGAGGCCAGGTCGTCAGACAAAATCTGGATGGCGTACAGCAAGTAATCGAGGTACTGGATTTCGGTGATGGGGCGCAGGCCGCGCATGGCGGCTCCAATGCCTTGGCCCACAATCGTGCACTCGCGAATGCCGGTGTCGGTTACGCGCAGCTCGCCGTACTTCTCCTGCAGGCCGGCAAAAGCTTGGTTTACGTCGCCAATGCGCCCTACGTCTTCGCCGATGGCAAACACGCGTGGGTCGCGGGCTAGGATGGCATCAAAGCAGGCTTGCAGCACCTCACGGCCATCAACCTGCGGGGCGTCGGCAGCAAACTCGGGCTTCACTTCTTCCACGTTCAGGGCCGATTCTTCGCTCTGGCTGAACAGGTGCGAGTTGTAGCGGTCGGCGTTTTCGGCCACGGCTTGCTCGTGCCAGCGGCGCAGCTCGCCGCGGGCGCTGGAGCGCTTCACGTCGCGCACAAGGCGCAGCGAGCGGCGCACGGCGCGCATGATGTCGGCCCGGATGGGCGTGGGGTTGTGCTCAAGCTGGTGAATCAGCTCGTGCAGCTCGTTTTCGCGGCCGGTTTCGGTAGCGAGGTTGTTGAGCAATTGCACCGCCTCGTTGCGCTCGGCAACGATGGGATTAAAGAACGCCTCCCAAGCAGCGGCCCGCGCTTTGCGCACGGCATCCTTGGCTTCGTTTTCAATCTGGTCGAGTTCAGCCTCGGTGGCGTGGCCTTCTTGCAAAATCCACTGGCGCATTTGGCGCATGCAGTCGAACTCTTGCTCCCAGGTGAGGCGGTCTTTGCTCTTGTAGCGCTCGTGCGAGCCCGAAGTAGAGTGACCTTGGGGCTGCGTGAGTTCGGTTACGTGCACCAGCACGGGCACGTGCTCGCGGCGGCACACCTCGGCGGCGCGCTGGTAGGTGTCGACGAGGGCGGCGTAGTCCCAGCCTTTCACCACAAAAATCTCAAAGCCTTGCTCGCCCGGCGCGTTGCGCTGGAAACCACCCAGGATTTCGGAAATGCTTTGCTTGCAGGTTTGGTACTCGGCCGGTACCGAAATGCCGTAGTGGTCGTCCCACACGCTCATGAGCATGGGTACTTGCAGCACGCCGGCCGCGTTGATGGCCTCGAAGAACATGCCCTCCGAGGTGCTGGCGTTGCCGATGGTACCAAAAGCTACTTCGTCGCCGTTGCGCGAAAACTGCGTGAACTGCTGCAGCTCGGGGTTTTGGCGGAAGAGCTTAGAGGCGTAGGCCAGGCCCAGCAGGCGTGGCATCTGCCCGCCGGTAGGCGAAATATCGGCCGAGGAGTTTTTGCTGTCGACGAGGGCTTTGAAGTTGCCGTCTTCGTCGAGGAAGCGCGTGGCGAAGTGGCCGTTCATGGCGCGGCCAGCAGTGGCGGGCTCAGCTTCGGCATCGGGGTGCGCGTAAAGCTGGGCGAAGTACTGCTGCAGCGTAAGCTCGCCGGTGGCGAACATAAAGGTTTGGTCGCGGTAGTAGCCCGAGCGGAAGTCGCCGGGGCGGAAAGCACGCGCCATAGCCAGCTGCGGCAGCTCTTTGCCGTCGCCGAAAATGCCGAACTTGGCTTTGCCCATAAACACTTCCTTGCGGCCTGTGAGCGAGGCCTGGCGGCTTTCCCACCCTAGGCGGTAGTCGCGGAGCAGTTCTTCTTTGCTAAGCGTGGCGGCGGCCGAAGCTACGGCCGATTCGGCAGTGGACATGCAGTTGGTCGTCGGGGAAAATATAGACGGAGCGGGCACCCGCCGGATGGATGCGGGCGGCCCGCCGAGGCCGGCGGGCCCTCAAAAGTACGTAAAAGCGGCACGTAAAGTCGAAGCCAGGCAAACGAGCGTTAGGTTCGGGCTTCTGATTATATTTGCTGAGGCTGATTTGGCCCGTTTTTGCGGGCACCAATGCGCACGGTTTAGCCGTTGAGCAAGCAGCCTTTCGCTTTTCATCCACGCCTTTCTGTTATGACCCGTACCCTTACTACTTCGCTGCTGGGCCTGTGCCTGCTGCTCCTCACGGCCCTAGGTGCCTCGGCGCAGGGAGTGCTCGAGTTCACCCAAACCATGCACGACTTCGGCAACGTAGCCGAAGGCAGCATGGCCACGCACGAGTTCAAGTTTAAGAACACCGGCAACCAGCCCGTGGTAATTGCCAACGTGCAGGCCTCGTGCGGCTGCACCACCCCCGATTGGACGAAAACGCCCGTAATGCCGGGCAAAACGGGCTTTATCCGGGCCGCCTACAACAGCGCTGGTCGCCCTGGGCAGTTCAATAAAACCGTAACGGTAACCAGCAACGCTGCTACGCCCACCATGGTGCTTACCATTAAAGGCGCGGTGGTGGATAAAGCCGAAATGGCCAAGAGCTACACGGCTGCGCAAATTGCCAAGTCGCCCAAACTCACCCTCGACCGCAAGCTGCACGATTTCGGCAAGATGGAATCGGGCCAGCAGCTCACGGCCAAGTTCACGGTGAAAAATACCGGCAAGAGCGACCTACAACTGGGCTCGATTACCTCCAACTGCTACTGCGTATCGCTGCGCAACCAACCCAAAGCACTGAAGCCCGGCGAATCGGCTACCATCGAGTTGCAGTACGCTCAGCGCCAGATTGGCCAAATGGCCGATGTAGTTACGCTGCACTCCAACGACATTACCGGCCCCGACGCCACCATTACGCTCAAAGCCAACGTGGTGCAAAATCTTTCGCAGCAAAGCATGCTGAAGGAAGGTGCCGCGGCGGTACCGTTTAAGTAGGCTCGTCGGCTGCTTATACCGAGCCGCAAAGCCAAGCTAATTTCTTGCTGATGCCACGACCTCAACAGTCGTGGCATCATTTTTTGTAGAGCCCGCCTAGGTGCATTTGCGCTTTCCTCTCTCAACAACCTCTTCCCTACCCGATGCGTGTTTCTTTACCCTTGTTCCTAGGCTTAGCTGGTGCGGCAATGCTGGGCAGCGGTTGCGTCCGCAACATTCAGGTGCCCCAGGCCACGCCGCAGTACGGCTTGCAGTTGCGCATTCGGCTACCGAAAATCACGCCGGCTACTACGCTCGATACGGTACGAGTAGCCATGGAGCTTACCAATACCAACGACGAGCCCTACGTGGTATCCAGCCCGGCACGGCCCCAGGCCACCCTCCCCGTAGCGTACATCGACGGCGCACCTAGGGCTTGGCAAATGCACATGCGCCGCGGCAAGGATGTGCGCATTACCATACCAGCCCGCGGCACCTACCGCGCCACCTACGATTTGCCCATGAGCGCCTTTGCAGGCGAGCGGCGCGAGGCCGGCAAACAATATCAGCTCCAGCTGCTTTACCACCCCAAGGTATATGGCCCCAAAGGGCACCGCTCCACGTTCGTCGAAATCCAGAGCAACAAGCTAGCCTTTTGAGTTAGCTCAACAGAACGGTAGGCGGCGGGCATTACCTATATTTGCGGCCACTTTTCCCCGTCATCACATCCCACCATATTTCCCATGATCATCGGCGTACCGAAGGAAATTAAGAATAACGAAAACCGCGTGGGCGTTACGCCCGCCGGCGTGGCCGAATTCCGCAAGTCGGGCCACACGGTATATGTACAAACCGGTGCTGGCGAAGGCAGCGGTTTCTCCGATGCCGATTACGAGCAGGCTGGCGCAATGCTGCTGCCCACCATCGCCGACGTGTACGGCCAAGCCGAGATGATCGTGAAGGTGAAGGAGCCCATTCAGGAGGAGTACCAGCTCATCCGCGAAGGCCAACTGCTGTTCACCTACTTCCACTTTGCCTCGTCGGAGGAGCTGACGCACGCCATGATCGAGCGCAAGGCTACCTGCTTGGCTTACGAAACCGTAGAGCTGCCCAACCGCTCGCTGCCCCTGCTGGTGCCCATGAGCGAAGTAGCCGGCCGCATGGCTCCGCAAGAAGGCGCTAAGTACCTCGAGAAGCCGCTGAAAGGCCGCGGCATTCTGCTGGGTGGCGTACCCGGCGTGCGCCCTGCCAATGTGCTCATCCTGGGCGGTGGCGTAGTAGGCACCAACGCTGCTAAAGTAGCCGCTGGCTTCGGTGCACAGGTTACCATCATGGACATCAGCCTGAATCGTCTGCGCGAGCTCGACGACATCATGCCAAAGAACGTGGTAACCCAGTACTCGAACGATTACAACATCCGCGCTGCCATCAAGGAGGCCGATCTGATCATCGGTGCCGTACTGATTCCGGGCGCTAAGGCTCCGCACCTCGTTACGCGCGACATGCTGAAGGACATGAAGCCCGGCGCTGTGGTGGTTGACGTAGCCGTTGACCAGGGTGGCTGCATCGAAACCTGCACCCCCACCACGCACGAGAACCCCACCTTCATCATCGATGATGTGGTGCATTACTGCGTAGCCAACATGCCCGGCGCGGTGCCTTACACCTCTACCCTGGCCCTCACCAACGCTACCCTGCCCTACGCCATCAAGCTGGCCAACCTGGGCTGGCGCGAGGCCTGCTTGCGCGACGCTTCGTTGCGCCTTGGCCTGAACGTGGTAAACGGCGAGGTAGTTTACAAAGGCGTAGCTGAGGCTTGGGGCCTGCCGCTCACCAACGTGAGCAAGATCCTCGAGCATGCCCACGCTTAATCGCCGATTAGCGTAGCGGGCACGGTACCTGAATCGGCTTTTCGATTCGGCATTTCGCCCGCAACGATTACCTTCGAAAAAGCCTTTCCGACCTTTAGCGTCGGGAAGGCTTTTTGCTAACTCGAATACCTTCTTTTTCCGCGATGCAAGACATCACCTATATCGGCGAGCCAGTTTCCGATTCGGCTACCTTTAAGCTGCTGCCTTTTGAGATGCAAGCCTTCATGCTGCAGCACAACGGCATGGTTGCTTTTCTGGGCGGCCTGCACATTCGGGGTTGCTGCCACGAGCCCGCCTGGCACTCGTTGCGCGAGGCTTGGCAGGGCGAAAACGCATTTTGGCGCACCTACTCCAGCGTAAAGCAAAGCGACCTTCCTTTTGCCCAGGATGCAGTGGGCAACCAGTTTCTGCTCCGCCGTGGCGAGGTGTGGTGGCTCGATACCGAAACCGGCGAGATAGAAAACCTGGGTGTCGACTTCGTGCGGTTTATCCGCGGCGTGGAGCTGTACCCCACCGAAGCCCTCGACCTTCAGGCTGTAGCCACCTTCACCAACCTAGGCGCGGTGCTGCAGCCCGGCGAACTGCTGGCCGTGTACCCACCCAACTGCATCAAGGCTGAGCATGAAAACTTCAACCTAACGCGCATGCCTGTGGATGTGCGCCTTGGCTCGTTGGCAAACCTCTATCAGCAAATCCGCCGCCTCAAGCCAGGCCAGAAGATTCGCCTGCGCAAGGATTACTAATTACTACCTAGTTGGGTGGTGAAACGCTGATAAGCTGAGTTAAGGCTACCGTGCCGGCTCGGTGCGTCAGCGTTTCACCACCTCGCTTTTGCTGCTATGCCCTCACTTTTGCTGCAACTGCTGCTTCGGCGTTTTGCGCTGCTGCTGGCCGCTTACTTGCTGCTGCGCGGCGGGTTTTACATGGCCAACCACAGCGTATTTGCCGAGGCTTCGGTGGAGCAAACGTTGCTGGCTTTCTGGCACGGCTTCCGGTTCGATTTATCGGCGCTGCTGCTGCTGAACTTCCCGTTTTTGCTCCTGTCGCTGATACCGGCGTACGGGCGCATTTGGCAGCGCACCTTGCGAGGCGTGTACCTCACGCTCAACGCCCCAGGCCTGGCCCTGAACATCATCGACAGCCAGTACTTCAAGTTCATCGGCCGGCGCACCTCCGATGAGCTGTTTACCATTACCGGCGACATCGAACGCCAAGCCGGACAACTGGTGTGGCATTACTGGTTTTTGGTGCCGCCCTTTGTGCTGCTGTTTGGCTTGTTGTGGTACTTCTACCCAATGCCCAAAGCCGCGCCGGTGCAAACCAACCCACGCGGTGCCCTGCGCCGCATGACGGTAGCCATGCTGGAGCTGACGCTGGTGGCCGGCCTGGCCGTGCTGGGCATCCGCGGCGGACTGCAGTTGAAGCCCTTGCGGCCGGGCCATGCCTTTGTGCAAACGCCGCCGAGCCTAGGTCACTTAGCCCTCAACAGCACCTTCACCTTCATCAAAAGCATTGGCCAAAAGGTGTTGGAGCGGCGCGAGTTTTTCTCGACTTCTGCCGCGTTGCAGCAGGCCCTAGGTGCTAGCTACCCCGCGCCACGCCCGCAGCCCACCGCCCGCCCCGATAACGTGGTGGTTTTGCTGGTGGAAGGCTTTGCCTCGGAGTACAACGGCATCGAAAACCCCGGCCAGCGCAGTTACACGCCGTTCTTTGATTCGCTGGCGACGCAGGGGCTGCTGTTCCGGGAGCATTACGCCAACGGCCGCCGTTCCATCGAGTCGTTGCCCGCCATACTGGCCGGCTTGCCTGCCCTGATGGAGTCGCCCTACATCACCTCCAACTTCCAGACGAACGAGCTGCACGGCTTGGGTGAGCTATTAGGGCGCCGTGGCTATACCACGTCGGTCTTCCACGGCGCCCAAAACGGCACCATGGGCTTTAATGTGTTTGCCAGCAAGGCCGGCATTCAGCAGTACTACGGCCTCGAAGAATACCCTCGTGGCGCTAAAAGTCCCGACTACGACGGGCACTGGGGCATCTTCGACGAGCCTTATCTGCAGTACTTCGCGCAGCAGCTAACGCAGCAGCGGCAGCCTTTTTTCTCAACGGTGTTCACACTTACCTCGCACGAGCCGTTTCCGGTGCCTTCGCAGTACCAAGGGCGGTTTTCGCCGGGCAAGTTGCCAATTCATGCCTCCATCGGCTACACCGATTTTGCCCTGAAGCGCTTTTTTGCAACGGCCAGCAAGCAGCCTTGGTACCGCAACACGCTGTTCGTTCTGCTCGCCGACCACACCTCGCAAAGCCTGCAGCCCGATTATCAGAACCTGCTGGGCTCGTACAAAACGCCGCTGCTGCTATTCCACCCCGGCCGGCAACTACCCGCCGCCGATGTGCACCGCATTACGCAGCAAGCCGATGTGCCCGCCACCGTACTCGATTACCTAGGCTTCGGGGCCGATGCCAGCCAGCTGCTGCCGTTTGGGTATTCGGTGTTCGACAATCGGGTAACGGGTCGTGCGGTATTCCTTTCGGGCAACACCTACTACTTGGTGCACCGCGACTACGTAACCGAGCTGACGACCGACAATCAGGTACGCCTCTACCCCTACCGCACCCACAACCTGCCTGCCCAGCCGCTGGCTCAGCCACCTAGGGACAAACAGCAGGCCTACGGCAACGAGCTTCGTGCATTGGTGCAATTCTTCACCAATGGACTATTGGACAACACATTGTATTCAAAGCACGGTCCAGCGGTAGCGCAGACTTTGTAGTCCGCGCCCCCGGATAGTAATATCTAATAGCTGCGCAGGGCGAAATGTAGCGTGGGCTTCAGCCCGCGTTTGCTAGAGCTGTGTCGCTGAACGGCAAACGCACCAACGAGGTCGTTCAAACAATCGCGGGTTGAAGCCCACGCTACATTTCGCCCTACACAGCGCGACGATTTGGTTTACTATCTGCGGACGCAAACCGGAAGACTCCACGCTACTCCGCCGTCCGCGCTACCTCCAGCAACTCCAACGCTTCGGTATAAGTGGGGATAAACGTAAGCGCCTGCGTGGTGCGCTCGATGCTGTGCACGCGCCAGCAGCAATGTTGCACGCCGTTGGTTACGAGCAGAAGCGGCGCGCCAATCGTCTGGTTGTAGGTGGCAATTTGCATGGCCACATCGGCGGTGAGCGGCACGCTGGCGGCTTTGCACTCCACCAGCAGCAGCGGCTGGCCGTCGGGCCCTAGGGCGTGCAAATCGGTGCGCTTGCGGCGTTGGTTGTAGGTGTGGCCTCGCTCCAAGCTTAGCAGGCCGCGCGGGTAACCCAGGTGCTCAACCAAGTAGTTTACAACGTGTTGCCGCACCCATTCTTCGGGTGTACACACCACGTTGCGGCGGCGGAGCACGTCCCAGATCAACAGATTCGGGCCCGATTGCGTAACTTTGTAGGCGAAAGGCGGCAGGTTCAACGCTTGCATCACCTCCAAAGGTACTGCTTACAGGCTCCTGCACCCGCTTTTTCGCTCCGCAGAGCCGTCGTTCATTACCATGCACGACGGTTTTTTTGCATCCGTACCCCAACGTACCCGGCATTTCCCATCAATACACCATGAAGACC
Source organism: Solirubrum puertoriconensis (assembly GCF_001483135.1). Classification (GTDB taxonomy): domain Bacteria; phylum Bacteroidota; class Bacteroidia; order Cytophagales; family Hymenobacteraceae; genus Solirubrum; species Solirubrum puertoriconensis. Next base: position 162,014 of record NZ_LNAL01000007.1, on the reverse strand, counting down.
AAATCAGACATCGTCAAGAACTGGTTGCCCCGCTACACCGGGGTGCCGCTCGAAGACTTTGGCCAGTACATTCTGCTGACCAATTTCATCAACTACGTAACCATGTTCGCCGAGCATTTCGGCGTCGAGATTAAGGGCATCGACAAGCCCATGCAAACGGCTACGGCCAACGGCATTACCATTATCAACTTCGGCATGGGTTCGGCCATGGCTGCTACCGTAATGGACCTGCTCGGGGCCATCAAGCCGAAAGCTGCATTGTTCCTGGGCAAGTGCGGGGGCCTGAAAGGCAAAACCAAAGTAGGCGACCTGATTCTGCCCATCGCGGCCATTCGCGGCGAAGGTACCTCCGACGACTACCTGCCGCCAGAAATCCCCGCCCTACCCTCGTTCCGCTTGCAGCGCTCGGTTTCCTCGATGATCAAGAAACACGAGAAAGACTACTGGACGGGCACGGTGTACACCACCAACCGCCGCGTGTGGGAGCACGACGAGAACTTCAAGAATTACCTGCGCCAGATCCGCGCCATGGCCGTGGATATGGAAACGGCTACCATTTTCGTGGTGGGCTTCGTGAACGAGATTCCGCACGGTGCGCTGCTGCTGGTATCCGACGAGCCGATGACGCCCGAAGGCGTGAAAACCGCCGAGAGCGACAAGAGCGTAACGTCGAACTACGTTACTACGCACTTGCAAATCGGCATCGAATCGTTGCTAGAGCTCAAGAATTCCGGCGAATCGGTGAAGCACATGCGCTTTGAATAGGTAGCGCACCTAGGCCGATTGCCTTCTTAGCATCGGCTGATATCCAACCTTACACCGCCACGGCTTCCCGGCCGTGGCGGTGCTTTTTTCGGGGGCTTTCGTTGGTGGCATGCCGCGCCCTAACTTGCCGCCTTTCTTCACCTGCTCATGCTCCAACGACTACGCCCCTTACTGGCTCCGCTTGCGGCGCTGCCACTGCTCGCAGGCCTTACCGCCTGCCCCACCACCAAGTACCCCGCCGACCTCATCGTATACAACGCCACCGTGTACACCGTTGATTCGGCGTTTACCAAAGCGCAAGCGTTTGCCGTGCAGGATGGCCAAATCATGTTTGTGGGCAGCTCCGACGACGTGCGGCAGCGCTACCGCGGCAAGGAGGAAGTCGACGCCCAAGGCAAGTTCGTTTACCCCGGTTTTTACGATGCGCACTGCCACTTTTACCGCTACGCCCTAGGCTTGCGCGATGCCGATTTGGTAGGCACCGAATCGTGGAGCGCGGTGCTGGGCAAGCTGCGCGCCCAACACCGGCAGTACGCGCAAAGCGCGTGGCTCACGGGCCGTGGCTGGGACCAAAACGACTGGCCCGTAAAGCAGTTTCCGACGAAAGACTCGCTTGATCGGCAGTTCCCGAATGTGCCCGTGTTTATTGTGCGGGTTGATGGCCATGCGGCCCTTGTCAACCAAAAGGCGCTCGACTTAGCCGGCGTTACAGCCAGCACGCCCATTTCGGGTGGCGTGATTGAAAAAGACGCCCAGGGTCGCCTGACGGGATTGTTGGTTGACAACGCGGTGGATTTGGTGTCGGCTAAAATACCGGAGCCCACGCCCATCGAGGCCGCCAAGCTACTGCTGCAAGCCCAGGAGCAGTGCGTGGAGCTGGGACTCACCAGCTTGGCTGATGCCGGCTTGGAGCGCAGCCAGATTGAACGCCTCGACTCCCTGCAGAAGGCCAACCAGCTAAAGCTGCGCCTCGACTGCATGATCAACCCCACGCCTGCCAACCGGCAGTACTACCTAGGGCGCGGCCCTTACCTCACCGACCGCCTCACGGTGAACTCCTTTAAGGTGTACGCCGACGGCGCCCTAGGTTCGCGCGGGGCTTGCTTGCTCCACCCCTACTCCGATAGGTCCAAGCAAACCGGGTTTCTGCTGCAATCGGTAGCCGAATATCGGGCCTTGGCCAAAGAGCTGGCAGCAAGCAAGTTTCAGATGAACACGCACGCCATTGGCGATTCGGCCAACCGCGCCTTGCTGGATATTTATGCCGAAGTACTGCGCGGCCAAACCGACCGCCGCTGGCGCATCGAGCACGCGCAGGTGGTGAGCCGCCCCGACGTGGCCAAGTTCGGTCGCTACAACGTGGTGCCCTCGGTGCAGCCCACCCACGCCACCTCCGATATGTACTGGGCTGGCGAGCGGCTGGGTGCCGAGCGCCTGAAAACCGCCTACGCCTACCAGGATCTGCTGAAAGCCACCGGCCGCTTAGCCCTAGGTTCCGATTTCCCGGTAGAAGCCCTGAACCCGCTGTTCGGCTTTCATGCGGCCGTAGCTCGCCAAGACGCCAAAAACTACCCCAAGGGCGGATTCCAGCCCGAAAACGCCCTTACCCGCGAACAGGCTCTGCGCGGCATGACGGAGTGGGCCGCCTGGGCAGCTTTCGAAGAGGAGAAAAAAGGCACGTTGCAGGGTGGCAAGTGGGCCGACTTTGTAATTCTGGAGCAAGACCTAATGACTGCGCCCGCCGAAGAGCTCCGCAACATCAAAGTGCTGAGCACTTACATCAGCGGTGAGAAAGTGTACTCGCGGAAGTAACACTTGTTTGTCACATCCTAGATGCTACTCGCACTGAGAGCAAGACGAACGGCCCCGCCTGCAGTTGCAGGCGGGGCCGTTCGTTTTATCAGCCTTAGGTGCCCGCTACCGCTCGTCGGCAGAGGGGCCGTAGATGCTAGGCACCGGAATATCGAGCAGGCGCAGGTAAACCGACAACTGGCCGCGGTGATGAATGAAGTGATTGAGTACCATGGTGCGCGTAACGGCGGTGCGGGGCAGGTTGGCAATTACACGCTCGCCGTGGCGCATCGTCCAGGGGCTGTTGAAAGTCGCGTCGTCGACAGTGCTCAGCAACTGATGAATTTTCTCGCCGTTTTCATCGAAGCGGCTCAGAATTTCCGCATTGTTGGTAGGGGCAGCGGGCCACTGCACAGTCGCCATATCGGTTTCGGGGCCGCTAAACGAAATCTCGAGCAGCCCCAGCAGCCCGGCTACGTGGGCAGCCAGCTTGCCAATGGGCATTGATTTGGGGTGCGGTGCCCACTCGAGTTTATCATCGGGCACACGCTCGAGCAGCCTGCGCGTAAGCGCCAGTTCGCGCTTCAGCTCTTGGCTAAAGGCGGCTTGTAACGAGTTCGGAGCTTGGTTCATGTGGGTAGGAAGAAGAAGGCGAAGAACGGGCTTTTGACCGCTCCTAGCCGGAATGGTTGCCCTTGGGTAGCAAAAAGCTTGATCGGCTAGATCGGGCTTTTCGGTAGCGGCCACTTAGTGCGCCTGCAGCGGCGTGCCGGCGTGCGGCGCCGCTGGCGGTGGTTGGTTGATGGTTTCCTGTGGGTGCGGCTCGCGCAGCTTCTTACCGCGCAGCGTCAGCAGAAACAGTAAGCCCAAAATGAAGAACACGATGAGGGCCAAAATGCTGTAGCGCATCGAGCCAAACCACTGCCCGATAATGCCCCACGTGGCGGTGCCGATTACGATGCTGAGCTTTTCCGTTACGTCGAAAAAGCTGAAGTAAGCGGCCGTGTTGTGCGTGTCTTCGGGGATGATTTTGGAATAGGTAGAGCGCGAGAGGCTTTGGATGCCGCCCATGGTGAGGCCAATTACCGAAGCCAGGGCGTAGAACGTCCAGTCAGCCTGCACGAAGTACCCCGCAATACAGATGAGCGCCCAAATAACCACCGCCCAGCTGAGGGCACGCGTATTGCCAATGCGCTCCGATAGCCGCGCGAACAAGTAAGCACCTAGGATGGCCACCAGCTGCAGCAGCAAGATGGTGATAATCAGGTCCTGATCGGGCAGGTGCAGCTCGTCTTTACCGAAGATGGTGGCCACGTACATCACGGTTTGCACGCCCATGTTGTAGGTGAAGTAGGCCAGCAAAAAGCGCTTCAAATTGGGCAGGTGCTTCAGCTCGTCCCATACCTTGCCCAACTCTTTGAAACCGTTGAGCAACCAGCCGCTATCGGCGGTGCCGGCATCGGCGGCGCGGCCCTCGTCGGCGGGTAAGCGCGCGAAGGGAATTTGGGCAAAGCCCGCCCACCAGATGCCCGTTAGCAAGAACGCAAATTGGGTGGCTTTGCCTGCCGTAAGGCCCAACGACTTATCCAGCCCTAGGGCGGGGTGGCCCATAATCAGCCCCAGGCACAGCAGGAGCAGAATTACCGAACCGATGTAGCCCATGGAAAACCCACGGGCCGAAAGGCGGTCGTACTGGTCTTCGGTGGCGATGATGGGCAGGTAGGAGTTGTAGAACACGATGGAACCCGAGAAGCCCACCGTGGCGGCAATGAACACGACCGTAGAAGCCGTAAGCGTGCTGGGCGTGAAGAAGTACAGCGCTGCGCAGGAGGCCGCCCCTAGGTAGCAGAAGAACTGCAGAAACAGCTTTTTACGCCCCGAGAAGTCGGCCAGTGCCGTGAGGAACGGACTGATAAGGGCAATGATGAGGAAGGCCGCCGAAATGGCGTAGGTGAGCAACGACGAACCCGGCACCTGGAACCCCAAGAAATCAACGTGGCTGTTGCCGTCGCGGCCGGTTATCTCCGACACCACGCCGCTCCAGTAAATCGGGAAGATGGACGAGGTAATCACGAGCGGATACACGGAGTTGGCCCAGTCGTACATGGCCCAGCCCGAGGTGATGCGCTTGTCGTTTTTCGGCACCGCAACGGGTGTGGCGGCCGCGGCCGAGGCAGTTGTCATAAAGCAAGGCAGTATAAGATTGCCCAAACTACGCAGTTTTACTTATTGCGGTCTTCGCCCCACGGTAAAGTCAGCCAGCTGCTTTCCTACCATTCGTTGCCGAGACGTGCCCGCACCTAGGCGGCGCTGTGCTCACTTTGCCGCCTTATCAGCCCCAACCTTTCAGTGTGAACTCCGCTCCTGCGCGCCGCAAGCCTTTGGCCGACCTAGTACCGCAACTGCTGTTTGCAGGCCGCTGGTTGCTGATTTGCGCGGTGGTAAGCGTGCTGGCGCTTGCACGCTCATGAGCACCGAGGCGTTTGGTGGGGCCGCGGCGCTGTATCTGCCCTTGGTTTGCATCATGGCCTATTTGGTTTCGGGCCATTTGGGCATCTACGGTGTACAGGTAAATGGCCAGATCAAGCATTTGCGTTAAGAACGCGATGCGGGCCGACGGTTAACCCAACTCTTTAAGCACTAATCATTAAAGAAATCAAGTACTCAACAAATGTTACAACGAACGTAACCTAGGGGTAACATACCGCGTTAAGCTAGCCGTGTTGAACTGCGTGTGTGCGGGACGCTGGAGTGAGCCCTTGCAGAGCAAGGCCTGTTGTAGAAAGGGCAGCAGAAACAGGTAACCTCGCGCATGGGCTGGCACAACTTAGTTGTCGCATCTTCTGCTCTTACCGCCGCATTACCATGACTGCCGAAGAATTAGCGCAAGCCGGCTTTTATCCTGCCGACTGGGTGCCATCGGGTACTACCTATACCCAAGGTCAGTTGTACGTGCGCATGTCTACCACTGGCTCCATGCGCGTGTTTGTACCCCTCGATTCCTCCGACATCGAAATTTCCTCGGGCGACTTATACAACCCCAACGTTCATCACCGGGGCCCCGTGCCCTCGCTCGATGAATTGCAACGCATCCTGAAAGTTTAAGCGCGGCTTTGTGCAGCAACCTTGCTCACAAGCCTTTATAGCAAAACCAGCGGGCCCCACGAACAACTTGGTTCGTGGGGCCCGCTGGTTTATAACCGACGAGAAGGTTTAATCCGAAACTGGGTCGCCGAAGAAAAAGCCGGCGTCTTCGAGCGAGGTAGCCACAGCCGCCGCAATTTGGTGCTGCTGCACGTACTCCAGCTCTTCGGGGTAGGCCTCGAAGTACTGCTCCGTTACAAAATCGGCTGCGTCTTCGGTGCCCATCGAGGCCCAGAGCAGCCGCGGCATATCGAGCCGCCAGGAGTGCGACCGAGTACGCACCCGCAAAATTTTCAGCTTGCACTGTATGCGCACCGTTACAATGGCCATGTCGGGTTCGGCATCGGCCTGAATGACGTACGAAATGGTGTTGCTCATATAAAATAGGTGGAGGAACAGCCCAAAGGCTGCAGGTGCAAAACAGACAGCTGCACTAGCGCACCCGTTCGGTGCTGTGCTGCTGCAAGGCATTGGCGATGATGCGGTTGGTGTGGCAGTTACCCAATAAACGGGCTGCCATCGGATGCCGTTCGCGAAACAAGCGGGCCACCAGTTGTGCGGCAGCCCTGGTGCCCATGCTTTCCCAAAGCATGTAGGGCAGGTCCATCTCCCAAACTTCGGGGTGGTCGTGCCCGAGGGTTACGAGCACTAGGCTCACCACTGGCCCGTCGGCCTCGGCTACCGCCCGCAGAGTGTACCTGTTGCCCATGCACGAAAAAAGTTACTCGTTTCTAAATTTAAGATAATGGTTTGTTGTCATTGTTCCATTGAATATTGTTGAGCTACTACTTCGCAGGCTTGTGGCTGCCAATCCATGCAGCAAGGCAAGGCTGGTATGCTCTCACCCCAAAAGCTGATGTAGTAGCCGTTAACTTACTGGCGCCTCGTTTGGCACCCCGGAAAATGACAACAACCCGGAAACAGACAGTTGCTTGCTTCCTAATTCGGAGCAATGCACACCAAGGTTGCGGCGGTAAGTACTGTTTTTAAGCTGAACAAATACGGACGCCACAACTAAAACTTACTGCGTGTCATCGTCGAGCTTACATACAGTTGTCTGCTAAGCACTTACACAAGCAGCCATAAAATACTCAGGTAGGTCTTCTAAGCAACTTCCAGCCTCCGTAAATGCACGGAAAACTGCTCGGCAGTAGCATCATCGGGCGCCGGCTTGCGTACTTTCAACTGAAACCAACCGCTACGCCTATGCAACACGAAACCCCTGCACCGCCCCCCACGCAGCTAATCCGCTACGTGCTGCAAATTGGCAACATGACCGACAATACCAGCATTGGCCGAGTGCGCGAGCTGCTCACGAGCCTAGGTCTGCTGGTCGATCAGGTTGGGCAAGGGCAAGCCGAAGTAGCCGTGGCCCAAGGTACTAATCCCGGCCCCGAGGGCATCCGTCAAGCCCTTGAGAGCGGCGGGTTCCAGCTCGAAGCCTGCACTGCCCAAACGGGTTAATCACAACGCCATCCGATACAAAACGCGGGCCCGGGGCATTGCTCCGGGCCCGCGTTTTTGCAAGGCGAAACGGCCTATGGGGGCTACTCTTCATTATCGAAGTGGCGGTAGTGCTGGTTTCGGTCGCGGCGGCCAAAACGGTCGTGGTAATCGGCATTGGGCGGTTGGTTGCGGCGGTTTTGCTCGTCCATCGGCCCGCGGCTGTTCATGCCAATGTTCATGTTGCGGCTATCGGTGCGGTTGCGGCCACCTTGGTCGTAATCGCCGCCGCCATAGCCGCCCCTGAACGGGTTGCGGTCTACATCAAAATTGCGGTCCGAAAAACTGTCGCGGCCACCGCTACCTAGGCCACCTCTAATGCCGCTTTCGTCGTAGCCGCGGTCGAGGTTGCCGTTGAAGCCGGCAAAGCCTTGGCCGTAGCCCCGGTTGGCACCGCTGTACTCCGAGCCGCCGTAGCCCGAGCTGCCCATGGCCGCGCCGCGGCCGTAGTTGTCGTTGTAGTGCTCGCGCGGGCGCTCCTCGGGGCGGCCGATGTCGCGGCGCCGGCCGTCGTAGCGCTCATCCATTTCGTTGGGCTGATAGCTGGGACCCAGGCCCGTGCGGCGGCCCGAGCCCGCCCCCGATGGGCTGTACGAGTTGCCGCCTCTCTGGCTGAAGCCGCGGTCGTACTCATCGTCCTGGTCGGAGCGGCCAGCGCCCTGCCGGTTGTTTTCGGGGTAGCGCTGGTCGGGGTAACGGCGCTCATTGCCGCGGTTGCCTTGATTATTGGGTTCGTCGAAGATGTAATCAGAATAATATGCCATGGTGTTTAGGTCGTTGGTCAGTTCCTTGTCTACCGCCGCACGCGCCGCAATGTTACACCTGCAGGCTCCCATCTGAGCGCCGCCGCTGCGGCCGCACCCCCAATACATAGTATTTATTACCAATTGCTTATATTCATTACCAGGCTTATCAGCATGTTTGTGCCATGAAGCTCGCCCTTGCCCCCGACGCCCTTTCGTTGAGCCGGCAGTTTGCCGTGTTGCAAGGTTGTAGCTCCGAGGAGCTGGCCGCGCTCGAGGCCAGCCTTACCTGCCGCACCTACGCCGAAGATCAGATGCTGTACACCGCGGGCTCCGAGCCCGTGGGCTTGTACTTGCTGCTGCGCGGGTGGGTAAAAGTGAGCCGATGGAGCGACGATGGCAAAGAACAAATTGTGCGCCTGGCCCAAGCCGGCCACGCCCTAGGTTACCGCTGCCTAATGGCCAATACGCCGCACGCCAACTCCGCCGTGGCGCTCGAAGAAACCACCCTCTGCCTGATTGAGCGCACCACCCTGCGGCGTGTGCTGGCCAGCAGCCCTAGGTTGGCCAACGCGCTGGGCACCTTGTTGGCTGCCGACTTGGCAACCGCCGAGGCGCGCATGCTGCAACTTACCTACAAGCCCGTACGGGCCCGTTTGGCCGAGGCCCTGCTGCAGTTGTTGCGCACTAACCAGCACGCTACCCGCGAGCCAAACACCCTTGTGATTTCGCGCGACAACCTAGCTGCGCTGGTGGGCACCACCAAAGAAACCCTGTGCCGGCTGCTCACGAGCATGAAGGACCTAGGCATGCTCACGACCGAGCGCCAAGGCATTCGGGTGCTGAAGCCCGCTACCCTAGGTGAGTTGGCAGCCGTAGCCGAGTAGGCAGCCCAGCAGCTAGCGCATTCAAGCCATTGATGACGAATGTTATGGCGGATGACCTAGGCAAGGAAGCCGTTGCTTCGAGGGCTGCCGCGCCTTGCTCTCACATAGGGTAGTGTTGTACCCGTGCCTATACCTTCTGCCTTATTTATCAACACTCAGCAAGCAACCCGATACCGATGCTATTTGGGGACGAAATAGCATCGGTATCGGGTTGCTTGCTTGCATCCTCGGGCCAGGCGCAAGGGCTCGGCCGCCAGCATGCGGTAAAGCGGTGGAACCATTGCCGGCGCTGATGCTCCGGTAACCTAGGATCGGGCGCTACAGCACAGCCTGAGCGCTGAACGGGGCATTCAGTTTGCTGAGCAGCTCGTCGGCAACGCCGTCGCCATCGGGCAGGCCTTGCTGGCGCCAGAGTTCTACCCCGCGTTGCACCAGCACGCACGAGGGCAGCTCGGCGGCATGAAAGCTGCGCACTACCGTGGGGTGGCTTACTTCGTCAATCTTCAGCACCCTGATGGCCGAGCCCAATTGCCCTTGCAATACATCGAGCAGAGCTTGTAGCGAAGTCTGATGCTGCTGACTTTTAGCGCTAACCACCGGCAGCAGCACCAGCAACACCGCCGCATCGGAGGGCGGAGGCATCGATTTGGAGGAGGGGATGGTCATTGCGGCTGAGGTAATATTGCGGAAGTAAAATTGGGGTTTCGGGCAAACCTCCGCTATGACATTCGTCATGCTTTGCGGTTGACAAGGGTCAGTTCGGCATTTTTGCGGCAAACCTTCGTACTCTAGTGCTCAGGTAGTCTCCCTCCCGCACAGCTACCTTCTATTCTGCCCATGCCCAACAACCCTTATACCAGTGCCCTAACCGACCTGCTCATCAATCAGGCGCAGGAGTTCATTGGCATTTATGATGCGGAGCAAGGCAAGTTTATCCGCGCCAACCAAGCAGGTGCACGGTTGCTGGGTTTCGCCACCGAAAAGGAATTTCTGGAGCGCACCCCCGAAGCGTTGCAGCTGGAACTGCCGCCTCCTATCACTTGGCCCACCCTGCTCCAACAAGCGCAGCAACACGGCCCCCTCGAAGCAGAGGCCCGCATAACCCGCCAAACCGGCGAAATCTGCAACGGCTTGCTCGAGGTTACCTTTTTCCAATCGGAGTCACATCCGTACTACCTCGTCAGGTTAAGCGAGCAGGGCCGCTTGCAGCGCGCCGAACGTGAACTGGCCCAGAGCGTGAACCGCTTTCAGGCAGTGGTAGCCAATGCCACCATCGGTATCATCGTGTGCGACCGGAGCGGCACCATCGTATCGGCCAATCGGCTGTCGGAGCAGCTATTCGGCTATACACCCGGCGAGCTGCCCGGCCAGCGCATCGAAATGCTGGTGCCCAGTGCGATTAGCCGCCACCACGAGTCGCTGCGCAAGTCGTTTAATGCGCACCCCTCGGTACGGGCCATGGGTGCCCACCGCGGCGACCTAGAAGCCCAGCGCAAAGACGGCTCGGTGTTTCCGGTCGAAGTCAGCCTCAGCTACTTCAACCTCGACGAAGAGCTGTACGTGGTGTCGTACATCATCGATATTACTTATAAGAAAGAAGCCGAGCGCGAGCTTGTGGCGCAGCGCCAGCGCGTAGAGCGCCTCAACGCCGAGCTGGAGCAAAAGGTAGCCGACCGCACCCATGCCCTACTCAGCACCCTGGAACAGCTGGAGCAACGCTCCGAAGAACTCACGCAAGCCTTGGCCGCCGAGCAAGAGCTAGGCGAGCTGAAATCGCGCTTCGTGTCGATGGCCTCACACGAATTCCGCACCCCGCTCACGGCCGTGCTTACCTCGGCCGCGCTCATCGAAAAATATCCCGGCGGCGACCAGCAAGACAAGCGCCTGAAGCACTTGCAGCGCATTCGTGCCTCCGTAAACCACCTCAACGACATCCTTGAGGAGTTTCTATCGGTGGGTAAAATTGAAGAAGGAAAGATTGAGGCCCGCCCCGTAAGCCTCGACATTGCCACCCTGCTGAACGAAACCGTTGCCGACGTGCAGGGCATGCTGAAGGCTGGGCAAACCATCGACAAAGCCGTGAGCTGCCCCGGGCCCGTTCGCCTCGATCCGTCGTTGCTGCGCAAAATCCTCGTCAACCTGCTTTCCAACGCCATTAAGTACTCGGGCGAGAATTCAGTAGTAACAGTGCACGCCGATTGCAACCGCAACCGCTTGCTGCTGAAGGTGCAAGACCAAGGCGTGGGCATTTCGCGCGAAGACCAGGAGCACCTGTTCGAGCGGTTCTTCCGGGCCCGCAACGTTACCAACGTGCCGGGTACGGGCCTAGGTCTCTATATTATCGGCAAGTACTTGGAGCTAATGGGCGGCAGCATCGAGCTGCAAAGCGAGCTGAACGTGGGCACCACCGTTACCATCACCATCCCTTATGAAAACCATCCTGCTGATTGAGGACAACGACCTCATTCGTGAGAACACCGCCGAAATTTTGGAGCTAGCCGGCTACAACGTGCTCACGGCCGAAAACGGCAAGGTGGGGGTGGAAAAAGCACTGGCCTCGCGCCCCGACCTTGTCATCTGCGACATCATGATGCCTGTGCTCGATGGCTACGGCGTGCTCAACATTTTCAACCAGAACCCGCAGCTGGCCGGCATTCCATTTATTTTCCTGACGGCTAAAACCGAGCGCTCCGACATGCGCAAGGGCATGGAGCTGGGCGCCGACGACTACCTTACCAAGCCTTTCGACGAGGCCGAGCTGCTAAGCGCCGTAACCGGCCGCCTCAACCGCTTCAAGCATCTCAAGCCCGAGTACGACCTGCAGAGCGAAAGCGGCCTGAACGAGTTCTTGGACGACGCGCGCGCCGTGGGCAACCTCGAGAGCCTTTCGACCGACCGCAAAGTGCACGCCGTGCGCAAAAAGCAGGAAATCTACTCCGAAGGCGACGAGCCCACCCGTTTGTACTTCGTGAAATCGGGCCGGGTGAAAACGGTGAAAACCACTGCCGGCGGCAAAGAGCTGATTACGGGCATTTACAACGCCGGCGAGTTTTTCGGCTACATGGCCCTGCTTGAGCAAACCAAGCACGGCGACTCGGCCGTGGCCGTCGACGATTCGGAGCTGGTGTACATCCCCAAGGACGACTTCACGCAGTTGCTGCTGCGCAACCCCGAGGTAGGCCAGCTGTTTATTCGCCTGTTGGCCGGCCGCGTAAACGAGCGGGAACAGCAGCTGCTGGGCATGGCCTACAACAGCATTCGGCGCCGCGTGGCCGATGTGCTGCTGCGCATGAACGAGCAACCCGGCTCCGATGGCGCGGCCGTAATTCAACTCTCGCGCGACGACATGGCCGCCGTAGTGGGCACCGCGCCTGAGTCGCTGATTCGCACGCTCAGCGAGTTCAAGCACGATGGCCTGATTGAGCTGACCAACAAAACCATTCGGGTGCTGCAGCCCGATAAGCTGCGCCGCTCCAACTGGTAAGTTAACTCAGAGGGGCCGCCCACGTGGGCGGCCCCTCTTTGCTTGAACCTAGTGCGAAGCGCCTAGGAGCAGCTACCCTACCGAAGCTTGCTGGCCAGCCCGAGGGGAATTTGGCGCTGCTGCTTGCCGAGTTGCACCACCAAACCAGGCTCATCACTATTCATTGATGAGCCTGGTTTGTTCATGCCCCTCTGCAGCAGATACAGGAGCATGAACGCATGAGCGCTTTCATCCTCAACTCTAGGTGGAACTATAAGCGTTAGAGCACCTTGCTAGGAGATATTGCTAGGATTGGCGCTGAGTCAATGATAGGCTAACGCGACAAGTATTCTGTTGTATTTTTGTAAAATAATTATGTGGCCAAAGCTGTAATTCTCCCACTGTCCTTTGCAAACTCAAGACCCGGCGGCAAGCTTAGCGCTTTCCCCATCCGCACCTGGCATCCAGGTTGCCAACAAAAAGAAAATTGATTTAAACATCGAGGCGTTGCGAGGCTTGGTGGCACTGTTCGTGGTGTGGGGGCACTTTGTTGCTTTCCGATTGCTTGACCCCGATTATCAACCCGGTGGCAGTTGGGGCGTTGAGCCGCCCGCGCGTTTGTGCGTGCTGATTTTTTTCGTGCTAAGCGGATACGTTATCGGCCTCACCAACAAGCGCCCGCTTCAACTTAGCACAATCACAGCATACATCAAGAAGCGCGTGGTGCGCATCTATCCCATCTACTTACTCTGCCTTGCTTTGGCTTTGTGGGTGGCGACACCAGCGTATTCGTGGCAGATAATCCTCAGTCATTTACTCTTTGTGCAGGGCTGGGTTACAAAGTGCATTCCGGAGTTTGGCCCGAGTTGGTCGCTAGCCTACGAAATCCTCTTTTATGCCCTATTCATTCCAGTTTCGCTTTACCGGCTCAATGCCAAAAAATTGATGCTGCCAGTCTTGGGTTTTGGAGTACTCAACACGTTGCTATATCCCTATCTCGGTCCGGCGGTGCTGTCGTCGATCTGCTTCGGTTATGTTTTTTGGCTTAGCGGGCTGTGGTTGTCCAGCTATTCCAGTCGTGAAGAGCACCATCTCTCTTACACGGAAATGATGGCCATGATTTTGCTGGTGCTCAGCATGGGGCGATTCAATGTGCTGGCTGCAGTTTTGAGCCGAATCGAGCCGTTCTTGTTGAATAACGTTCTTACGCTGCCCCAAACTCAAGTTTGGAACGAACGCGTGATTCCATTTCAGGAACTCAGCTTGTTGCCCATTAGTGTAGCGGCCGTGGCGGTGTTTGGCAACCGCGACTTCCCTTATCGCCCGTGGGTGATTAAACTGCTCTTCTTAGTACCAGCAGCGACATTCCTGTCGATTTACAAAAACTACGAGCCTTCTTTGTTTGCGAAAGAACTACCGTTCATTGTGTGCTACTTGGCCGCAGTGGCAGTATACTTCTTTGGCGGTCTGCTTGAGCCCAGCTTCAAGCACGTAATGAATGCTGCCGCTGAAACCGGGAAGATTTCTTACGCTATTTACCTGATCCACTTTCCGTTGGTATGCTTAATTGCTTTGCTGCCGCTACCATCAGGAACTGTAGGGTCATTTTTGCTGCGCTCTGTGTTGTGTCTTGCCACTTCCGTTGCGTTGGCCTATGTTTTGGAGCGGGTGCTTCAGCCGCGAATAAAGAAGTTAACTGATTGAAGGTGCAGCTAGTGAATATGCTGCACCTTTGAAAACATCTTTTTTCCAGGAGTTCGGCTCCTATTGACTAGGCAGCGTTTTTTAGCGCCCTGTTGAACGCTGGCACTACCTTTACGGAGCACTATCAAGAGTAGAAAATAAGCCGAGTTTGCACTAGGTATACACATAGCTGTACCCCCAGAAAAGCAAAACCCCATTTCCAGAAAAGAAATGGGGTTTTTAGCAGAGAGGATGGGATTCGAACCCACGATGACCTTTTGGGCCATACACACTTTCCAGGCGTGCTCCTTCGACCACTCGGACACCTCTCTGGATGCGGAAAGCTGCGCAAAGTAACGCGGCTTTTCTCAGAAACGCAACCCGGTATACGTAGGTTGGCTCGGTGAGATTTCGCCGCGGAGGTCTTGCATCAGCAAACGGCGGGTAGCTACCACATCCAAACCCAGGCCCAGCACGAACATGAGTTTGGTGATAGCAGCCTCAGTGGTAAGGTCTTCGCCGCCGATTACGCCTAGGTCGGTGAGGTGGGCACTGGTTTCGTAACGACCCTGAATTACGCGGCCTTCTTCGCACTGACTTACGTTGAGCACGTGAACGCCACGGGCGTGGGCCTCGCGGAGGCAATTCAAAAACCACTGCGCGGTAGGCGCGTTGCCCGAGCCGTAGGTTTCGAGCACGCAGCCGCGGAGGTTGTCGGCACCTAGGACGGCGCGCACCATGCGCTCGGTGATGCCAGGAAACAGTTTGAGCACGGCCACGCGGTCGTCGAGGTGCTGGTGCACGCGTAAGGGGCCACTGGGCAGCAAGCGTATCAGATTGTCGTTGAACTCCAACTCGATACCAGCACGGGCCAGCGGCGGCAGGTTTTCACTTTTGAAAGCGGAATAGTGCTGGCTCTCAACCTTTTTGGCGCGCGTGCCCCGAATAAGCACATCGTTAAAGAAGACGCATACCTCGGGTACGCGCACGGTACCAGCGCGGGGGTGGCGGGCAGCGGCTATTTCGAGGGCCGTAACGAGGTTGCGGCGGGCATCGGTACGGATGCGGCCCACTGGTACCTGCGCCCCCGTGAACACCACAGGTTTGCCTAGGTTCTCGAGCAGGTAGCTGAGGGCGGCAGCCGAATAGGCCATGGTATCGGTGCCGTGCAGCACCACAAAGCCGTCGTAGTGCGGGTAGTGCTCCTCCAGAATGGCCGCCAGCTGCAGCCACTCGGCGGGCGTTACATTGCTCGAGTCGATGGGCTCGGGCAAGCTCAGCACCGATACGCGCATGCCCAGCTGGCGCAGCTCGGGCATTTTCTTCTGAATTTGCCCAAACTTCATCGGCACCAGCTCGCCACGCCGGTTTACCGACATGCCCACCGTGCCACCGGTATAAATAACCAGCACCGATCTGATGGACGCTAGCTCATCCGTGGTAGGCTCCACCTCCACTATCACGCTGGGCTGAAGAACTTGCTCGGCCACGGTGCTACAGGTTAAATAGTTCGCGAGCGGTGCGGGTGGTGGCTTCGGCCACTTCCTCAACATCCTTTTTCATCAGCTCGGCTACGCGCTTGGCTACCAAAGGCAAGTAACTGGGCTCGTTGCGCTTGCCGCGGTGCGGCACTGGCGCTAGGTACGGGCAATCGGTTTCGAGCAGCAGATGCTCCAGCTCTAGGTGCGGCAGTACTTGGTCGAGTCCGCCGTTTTTGAAAGTAGCCACGCCGCCGATGCCCAGCTTGAAACCGAGCTTGATGGCGCGTTCGGCCTCCTCTTTGGTGCCGGAAAAGCAGTGGAATACGCCACGCAGCGAACCATCCTGGGCTTGCTCTACGAGCTCGGCCGTTTCGGCGAAGGCGTCGCGGGTGTGCAGCACAATGGGCAGCTTGTGCTTCTTGGCGAGGTCGAGCTGCACGCGCAAGGCCTCTTGCTGCCAGCCTAGGGTGGTTTTATCCCAATACAAATCGACACCGCACTCCCCCACTGCCGCAAACGGGCGCTTGTTCAGCCAATCCTCTACTTGGTAAAGCTCGCGCTCAAAGCCTTTGTGCACATGGCACGGGTGCAGGCCCATCATGGCAAAGCAGTGCTGCGGGTGGCGCGCCTCGGTCTCAAGCATAGCATCGATGCTGGTATGGTCGATGTTGGGCATGAGGATGGTGCTTACCCCGGCGGCATAGGCGCGGTCGAGGGCTTCGTCGCGGTCTTCTTTGAACTGCTCGGCGTAAATGTGGGCGTGGGAATCGGTAAGAATCACGGGTGTAAAGCGGGTTAAGCGGATTGCACGGAGTACGGTAGTCCCTTACGTTTGCCAGTAGCCTTGCGTGCTGGCACAAAGAAACAGCTTGTCGGGCGCTTTAGCCTGACGGTTGCGGAGGACGGCCCCGAGAGCCGCTTATTCGCGGTATTGCCGCCCCTTCCAATCGAAGGGCTTGCGGCTGAGGCGGAACCACGTCATGCCGGCCGTAACGCCTACGGTGTACAGCTCGAACAAAGGCAGTAAGTACAAAGGCGGTTTCAGACCTGCCTTTCGAAAAGCACTGGTAGCCAGCAGCCCTTGTGCCAGCATCTTAGCGCCCAATATACCTAGGGCCACCTGCAAGCCCCACCACCAAGCCGCCAGTAGCAAAGCTGGGTAGAAGCCCGCGTACAGCAGCAATCCTATCCGAATGCCCAGGGGCAGTTGCTCCACCCCCCGCAGCCAGCGCCGGCGCTGGTGCATCAGTTTGGCCCAGGTAGCAATGGGCAGCGACTCGGCCAGCACCATGGGGTCGTACACGTTCAGCCAACCATAGCCGCGGCGCAGAATGGCCTGGAACAGCTCGTAGTCTTCGGTTACCGAGAAGGGCAGGTTTTCGTAGCCGCCGGTAGCTTGGTACGCCTCGCGGGTGATGAGCATGTTGTTGCCCATGGCCGTTACGGGTTGGCCGCGGTCGGATACCATTTGCACCAACGACAACGACATGAGCCAATCCAGGCCCTGCAGCCGATCGAACAACCTAGGGCCGCGCACCACCGTGAGGCCGGTGATGGTAGCCATGCCCGGCCGCCAGTACGCCAGCAAACCCTGCACCCAAGTGGGCGGCACGGCAATGTCGGCGTCGGTGATGAGGAAGAAATCGGTGGTGGCCTGGCGGGCCAGGTGGGCCAGCACGTTGGCTTTGCCGCGCGCCGTGCCTAGGTGCTCTTCAATGCGAATGATTTTGAAGGAGCCCGCAAAGCCCAGCATGGTAGCGCCGGCAATAGCGGCCGTGGCATCTACGCTGCCGTCGTCGCCGAGGAGTACTTCTAGCTGTTCGTGCGGATAGTTCAGCTGCCGTATGCTGCTCAGGCACCGGCCAATGGCTTGCTCCTCGTTGCGGGCGGCAATCAGAATGCTCACGCGGGGCGCCGGCTGCGGCAACGGCTGCGGCCTAGGCGGGCGCCGCCGCGCAAACAGCCACCACGAGGTAAGCAGAATACCAAACCACAGAATGAAATAACCGAGCAGCAGCTGATGAGCCAGCACCATATCACAGAAGGGCATCGACCTAGGGAGTAGCCGCCGTGCCGAGCGGGCAAAGATAGGCTGATCCGCCGCCACGGGGCAGCCGCTAGGCAAAGCGGCGCGTATCAGGAACATGAAAACGTTGCCGACACTTGCGTTGCTGATGGTTGCTACCCTGCTGGGCAGTTGCCAAACCAACCCCAACACCCGCGCTACGCCCGTGGTGCCTTCGGCCGCACCGCCCACGGCTGGGGCCGCTACCGAAGGCGAGGCAAGTGCGGCCCTACGCACCTTCCTTCAGGCGCAGCAAAACGCGGAGCTGTTCGTCGTCGATTCGGCGGAGCTAGTAAACGTAAACGATAACACCTGGCAAGTGCTGGTGCCCCGCACCGATTGGGCCGACCGCATGCCCAACCGCGCCGCCTTCGAGATTGACAAAAGCACCGGCGAAGTACGTGCGCTGCCGGTGCGCTAAGAAGCCACCTACAGGCCGGGCCGCCGAAATGCCGTTCCTTTGCCCGGAATTAGAATTGTGTACATGCCATTTGCTGACATCAAGCTGATTGCTACCGACGTTGACGGCACCCTGCTCAACTCGCGGCACGAGCTCAGCCCCAATTTCTTTCCGCTGTTTGAGCAGTTGCATGCCAACAAAGTAGTGTTTGCCGTGGCCAGCGGCCGGCAATACCACAACCTACGCCAGCGCTTTGCCACCATTGCCGATCGGGTGGTGTTCATCGCCGAAAACGGCAGCTACGTAGTGCAGCAGGATGAGCAAGTGCTGGTGCAAGCCCTACCGCCCATCGTGGCCATGGAGCTGCTGCGCAAGGCCCGGCAGCTACCCGGCGTGCAAGCAGTGCTGTGCGGCAAGCGTACGGCCTACATCGACTACGCCGCTCCCTGTTTCCTGGCTCTGATCAGCAAGTACTACGAAGCCATAGAACTGGTGCCCGATTTGCTGCAGGTAACCAACGACGAGTTTCTGAAGGTTGCTCTTTGGAACGAACAAGGGGCCGAAACGAACATCCTACCGCATTTCGAGCATCTGCAAGGCGAGCTGCAGGTTACGGTTTCGGGCTTGCACTGGCTCGACATTGCCCACGGCCTCGCCAGCAAAGGCCGCGCTTTGGCGGTGCTGCAGCAGCAATACAGCATTGCCCCGGCCCAAACCATGGTGTTTGGCGACTACCTCAACGACCTGGATATGATGCACCAAGCTCGGTTCAGCTACGCCATGGCCAATGCCCATCCCGAGGTAAAGCAAGCCGCGCGCTACGAGGCCGCCAGCAACGACGATTTTGGAGTGGCGGCAGTGCTGGAGCAGGTTGTGGCTTCCATGAACGGCGAATAATCGGCTTTCCGGGCAGCCTCCTCCCCTTTTACCTCACGTAGCCCAAAGCACCTAGGGTTATTACAGCAGGCCAAATCGGTAGCCTTGCTCGGCCAGCTCGCCTAGGTAGCGAGGTAGCACATAGCGCAGGTTTCGGCTGGCTTTGATGCTGTCGTGGAATACCACCACCGAGCCCGAGCGGGTTAAGCGCAACGAGTCGCGGAGGCAGCGCTCGGGGTCGTAGCTACGGTCGTAGTCGCAGGTAAGCACATCCCACATCACGATGTCGTAGGTGGGTTGCAACGCCCGACTTAGCGCCGGCGTTATGCGCCCGTAAGGGGGCCGGAACAGCTTAGGAGCGTTGGGCTGCACCGCATCGAGGGCTTTTTGACAACGCGCTACCTCGCCGAAGTATGCATCACGGGAGCTCGACCAACCGCTGATATGATGATGAGTGTGGTTGCCGAGCCGGTGCCCCGCAGCCACTACTTGCTGGGCTACATCGGGGTGGCGTTCAACGTTGTCGCCCACGCAAAAAAACACGGCTTTGGCATCGTGCGCCGCCAGCTGTTCGAGCACCCAAGGCGTTTCTTCCGGGATGGGACCGTCGTCGAAAGTCAGGTACACGGTGGGCTCGGCGGAAGCTGGGCCTTGCCAAATAGCACCGGGCAGCCAACGCTGCATGACTTCGGGCAAACGGTGAAGACGCATAGGCACGCTTGAGTGGTGGAAAACACAAAAGTAAGCGGACTAGCCAGTTGCCTCCTTGCCGTGCTCGCACCTACAGCCCCCAGCTACCTAGGGGCCGCCTTTAGCTAACTTGTTGCCGCCTCACACCTACCCTAGGTGCATGCCTTCGCCTTCCCTTAACGAAGGGCTTGTTATTCAACTATTTACCGTGTTAGTAAACAAGTTTACGAAATTAGTAAACATGGGTATTAACCCTTGAGAATGGTTATTAGGGAGCAGAAACCGTGGCTTCTACTGCTTCCCAAAGGCGGCGTGCACTTTCTTCCCACGAAAAGCGGCGCACGTTTAGCAAACCCTGCTGTATCAACTGCTCGCGAAGTTGCGAATCGGTATCGAGCTTGGTAAGTGCTTCGGCTAATTGCGCTACCGAGAACGGGTCGGCTAGCCAAGCACCACCAGGGCCAGCCACTTCGGGCATGGAGCTGCGGTCGGAAGTGAGTACCGGGCAGCCGCTTTGCTGGGCCTCTACAATCGGGATACCGAAGCCTTCGAAGTAGGGCACGTAGGCGCAAGCGCGGGCCGCTGCGTACAGCTGCACCAGTTCCTCGTCGGTAACGCGGCCGGTAAGGTGCACAGCTTGCTGGTGCTGCATCTGCTGGTAGGCGTCGAAAATAGGACCGGCTCTCCAGGCCTTGCGCCCTACCACCAGCAGTTGGGTTTTGGAGCCGGTTTGCTGCTTGAATTGGTCGAAAGCCCGCAGCAGGTTGACGAGGTTTTTGCGGGGTTGCAGCGCGCCCACAAACAAAACGTAAGGCCGCCCTCCGCTGAACTGCTGCCGCACCGCCTCCTGCTCCGCCGCTGGCAGCGGCCGGAAGTGCGCATCGGCAGCGTTGTACACCACATCAATTTTGGCAGCGGCTGTACCGTAGGTACGCACCAAGTCCTGCTTAGTGGCCTCCGAAACGGCCACGATGCACCGCGAGGCTTGCACGTAGCGCGGCGTGAAGTAATGGTAGTACTTGCGTACCAGCCAACCTACATCCTGCGGATAATGCTCGAAGGCCAAATCGTGCACCACCGTAAGGCGCGGCACCGAAGTGTTGAGCGTGGTAAAGCCGTCGGGGCTCAGAAACACGGCAGGCTTGTGCCGCCGCAGCCACGCCGCTACTGCTCCCTCAAACCAAGCTACAAACAAAAACGGGTGGCGCGCGGGCGGGTACAGCACGTGCGGCACCACATTGGGCCCAAACAAGTACCGCTTGTCGAAAGCCCGATCAAACAAGAAATGAAACGTGTGCTCGGGGTGCTGGGCCACCATGTGCCGCAACGTTTCATACGTAAACCGGCCAATACCTTCGAGCGAATTACCAGGCAGCAAGAAGCGGGTGTTAACGGCTATGTGCACGCGCGAAGTGGAAGTTTGTTTAACGTTCTGAAACCGGGTGCTGCAGGCTCTCATCAGCACCCGCTGGCTGCGGCACCTAGGGCGCTGCTTGCTTGCGTTTGAGCAATGACTTGAGCTCCTGCACGCGCACCACACCGGCGGCAAACAGCAGCCCCGCAAACAGTAGCCCTGCCATCACGCTCTCGATCAGCCAAGGCAACGCCGCCCAGGTTTGCAACGCGTACCAGCCGCCGCACAGCAGTACAAACACCACCAGCAGGCGAACAAGCCAGCCCCACGGCACCGCAATTTTTGCCCGGAACTGTACCAGCCACAGATAGCCCGCCGAAATAGCTACGGCACAGATAAGCGTGTTGAGCGCACCTGCAACGGCGCCATAACGCGGCAGCAGCACGAAGTTGAGGCCAATGTTTAGGCCAATGCTTGCAGCCACCAGCCAGCTTACCGGCCGCTCGTAGTTAGTACTTGTGAGCAAGGTGCTGTAAATGGCGAAGAAAGCGTGCACCAGCACATTCAGGAAGAGCAGCTTGGCGCACCACGTCATGCGTTGCAGCTCCTCGAAGCTGCTATGCTTGTACTGAAAAAACAGCAGCTCGCCCCGAAACAGTACGAAGGCGCACACGAACAGGAGCGGCACGGTAGCCACGCGCTGCCCAAACCAGAGCAGTTGCTTTTGCTCCTCGCGGTTGCCCAGGGAGTATGCGAACTTGGCAAAGAACAGCGGCAGCACCGTCCAGAGGTACATCATCACGGCATCAACCCAACGGTAGGCACCGGCATAGTAGCCTGCTTCCTGCGCCGACGACAACCGCTCTACCATCAGCATGTCGATGCGTTCGTTCATGCCGTAGAGCAAGGTGATCAGCGCAAACGGCAAGCTGCCCCGGAGCATTTCGCCGGCGTGCTCGCACTTAGGCCGCCAAGGCAGCTTGCCGAACAGCCTTGTAACCAAGGCATACAGCAACACAAAGGTGAAAGCCGCGGCCACGGTGCGGGCGCCCACGTAGTTCTCGAGGTTGATGCCGATGGGCAACAACGAAAGCACAAGGCCAAACAGCAGCAGTTTCTCCAGCACCGATAGCCACGCATCGGTATTAAAGTGCTGGTGGGCCTGCACGGCACCCCGCAAAAACTGCGCGTATTGGGTTAACAACAAGCTCAGGCCAATAACCGCTAGTAGCAGAAGGGTGTGCCCGCGGTAGCCAATCAGCCAACCACCGCCAATCATCAGGCCCAAAAACAGCACCCCTAAAGCTCCGCGCAAGGGCAAAACGGTAGGGAAATACTCCGGCAAAAAGCTCGGTTCAGCGGCTACGCGCTTGGTGGTGTGCTGGGTAAGCCCTAGGTCGGAAACCGAAGCCAGCACCAAAGCAAAGTTGAGCAACGCCGCAAACGTGCCGAACGCGGCGTGCCCGATGCGGTCTTGCACCACGTTCTCGAGCACTACCCAACCCGGTTTCACCAGCAGGTTCAGCAGTACTGCAAGCCCAATATTTCCAAAAAAGCGTTTGATGCGGCAATAAGGCTAAGGTGGGCCGCAAAGCTACCAAAAAGACGCGCGTGCACGGTTTTTATGGTAGCTTTGCGTGTTACAAATGGGCTGTTGGCCCTGTGCTGCCGCTTCCCCTCTCTCAATAACCCGCATGTCCGCACGCACTTATTCGCTATTAGGCCTGTGGCCGATCATTAACCGTTGGAAACGCTTGGTGCTAGCGGCCGTCGGCTTTGCAGCCGCTGTCAGCCTGATTGTTGCGCTCATTCTGCCGAATATCTACAAGTCGACGGCGGTGTTCTACCCCACCAACGCCGTTTATCCCACGAACACCGAAACCTCGGACCTCGACCGTTTTATCACGGAACAGGGCAACAAGCGCGAAATCAGTAATCGTCCCGAAGACCTCGACCGCCTGATTACCATCGGTAACTCGCAGCCCGTGGCCGAGCGTATCATTCTGAAGTATAACCTGCACGAGCGGTACGATGTGGGCACGCCCGGCAATGAGTTCGACGACCAGGATGCGTTGGAAGAGTTCAGCGAGAACCTGAGCATCGTGCACAACGAGCGCGACGCTATCGAGCTAACCTTCCTCGATGAAGACAAGAAGCTGGCCGCGCGCATTGCCAACGACCTCGTTGGCATGATCGATTCCATCAACCAGCAGCTGACGCTCGAAAACCGCCGCCGCGTGCTCGATTTGTACGGCACGCGCTACAACTACCTCAACAAGGAGTACACCCGCACCAAGCGTGCGTTGCTCGCAGCCCGCCAGCGCTACGGCATCTATGGCATGGACCGCGAATCGCGCTTCCTGGCCCAGGAAATTATCCAGACGCAGGCCGACATGTACCGCGCCGAAAGCGCCGGCGATGCTGGCCGCGCCGCTGCCCTGCGCCGTTCGTTGCGTGCCCTCACCAAAGCCGAAAGCGGGAGCCTGATCAACCTCGAAAACTACGTGCAAGGTGCCGATTCCATCAGCACTCTCGAAGCCCGTTTCGAAGATCTACAGCTGCGCCTGGTACAAGCCCAGGCCGCTTTCGAAAACGCCGAACTAGCCCTGAAGGGTCGTGTATCGTCGCTGTACGTGGTGCAAAAAGCCATTCCGGCTGCCCGTAAATCGCAGCCGGTGCGCTGGCTGATCGTGGCTTCGTCGGTGCTGATTACGTTCGTGTTGTCGGTTATCGTAATTACCCTGCTGGAGCTGTACCGCCGCAACCTAGGTGCCAACCGCCGCACCTACACCGAGGACCCCGTTCTCACCAATAGCCTATGATGCAGCTGCTGGCGCGGTTGCGCCCGCGCGATACTGCCGAACGCCTTTTCATGGGCTTTGTGCTGCTGCTCGTGGTGGGCGGCGCCATTAGCCTGGGCCTGAAGTCGCCCCTTGGCCTGGCCCCCGCCCTGGCGGCCATCGGCGTTGGGGTACTGCTCGTGGATTGGCGCTGGACCTACTACACGCTACTGTGCACGCTGGCTTTCTCGCGCGAGATTCCGCTGCCCGGTGGCCTCAGCCTCGACGTACCCTCCGAGCCCATGATGCTGGTGCTGCTGGGGTGCTTGGGGGTAGCGGTGCTAACCGGGCGCAGCGGCCTTACCACAAAGCAGCTCACGCATCCGCTGGTAATCATTCTGCTGCTGATGCTGCTGTGGTCGACGGTGTCGATGCTGTTTTCGGTTGATACCACCAAGTCGGTTAAGTACCTGCTGGCAAAAACCTGGTACATCGGGCCCTTTTTGCTGGTAACCCTGATGCTGGTGCGTACGCCTACCGATGTATGGCGTATCGCGGCTTGCCACACCGCCTCGGCCTGCGCTACGGTCATCTATGCAGCACCTAGGCACGCCACCAAAGGCTTCAGCTTTGCCGACATTAACTGGGCGCTGCAGCCGTTCTACATCAACCACGTTATCTACGCCACGGTGCTAGCCATGATGCTGCCCTACGCGTGGTACGCGGCGCGCAGCACGCAAGGCATTTGGCGCTGGCTGTGGCGCATTGCGGTGGGCGTAATGGTGTTTGGGTTGCTCACGTCGTACACCCGGGCGTCCATCATGTCGATACCCATTGCGGCCATGTACTACTTGGTGCTGCGCTGGCGCTATACGCGGGTGGCCCTCATTGCTACGCTGCTCACGGTGTCGGCGGGCGTACTGTACTTTGTGCAGCAGAACAACTTCATGCTGTACGCGCCCGATTACGAGAAGACCATCTTCAACGGCGACGACTTCGGGAAGCACATCGCCGCCACTTACAACCTACAAGACCTCTCGGGCATGGAGCGGGTGTACCGTTGGGTTGCCGCTGCCCGCATGGTAAGCGACAAGCCCATTACCGGTAGTGGCCCGGCTACGTTCTACCCCGAGTACAAACGTTACACACTCAAAAGCTTCCGCACCTTTGTTTCGGATAACCCCGAACGCTCCACCACGCACAACTACTTCTTGTTGCAGTTGGCCGAGCAAGGTGTGCCGGGCTGCTTGTTGTTCGTAGCGCTGCTATCGGCTACGCTGCTGCTGGCCGAGCACTTATACCACCGAGCAGTCAACCGCCCCGAAATACGGCAAGTAATTTTGGCTGCTTCGCTTTCGCTGATTGTGATTGTGTTTCACCTCACGCTTAACGAGCTGATTGAAGTAGACAAAATTGGTTCGTTCTTCTTCATTGGCCTGGCCGTGCTGATGAAGTGCCAGGAATGGCTGGCCAACGGCATGGGTACAAACGCTACCAAGCCGGAATAGCCAACGGTTTAACACGAAAAAGCCCGCCAGCGTAAATGCTGGCGGGCTTTTTCGTGCCTTGCTGATTACGCTTAACGGAAGCGGCAGCTCAGAATGGTAATATCATCGGCGAAGTGGTTACCGTTGACGTTGAAGGCTTCGATGCGGCGCAACAGCTCGTCGTGCAGCTTGGGCAGCGGCAGGTAGCGGTTGGTCTGCAGCGTCTCGAGCACGCCAGGTTCGCCAAACTCCTCGTGCTGCGCATCAAAGACTTCCGTGAGGCCATCGGTGTAACACAACAACATGCTGTGAATGGGTACTTGCACTTGGCCTACCTTCAGCATGGGCAATTCGTCCATCACCCCCAGCATAATGGTACCGTCCTTCAGCAATTGGATTGGGCCGTGCCCTAGGTCGGGCAGCAGCATGGGGTCGTTGTGCCCGGCGTTTACGTAGCGCAGTTCGCGCGTGGTGCGGTCGTACTCGCCGAAGAAGGCCGTGATGAACCGGTCGCCGCCGGAGTTGCGGAAGATGAGGTTGTTCAGCTCACCTACCACCGTGGCCAGGTCAACCTGCTGGCGCAGCAGCGTGCGCAGCCCAGCCTGGAAGTTCGACATCAGCAACGAAGCCCCTACCCCTTTGCCCGACACATCGGCCACGCAAAACAGGAAGCGGTTTTTGTTGATAGGCACTACGTCGTAAAAGTCGCCGCCCACAGCCGTGTGGGGCACGTAGGTGGCGTGCACCGCCACGTGCTGATCGTTGGGCAATTTGCTCGGGAAGAGCATAGCCTGTACCTCCTGCGCAATTTCGATTTCCTTGCGCACGGCCGCTGCCTGCACCTGCTGGCGCATCAACCGCCGCGACGATACCGCTCCGAACAAAATCTGGCTCAGCGAATCGATGAACGTGACGGCCTCGCGGCGCGCCTCCAACGAGCTGGTATAGTTCTGGTGCAATGGGCCAATAAATACGAGGCCCAGCAGCTGTTCGCTTTGCCGCACGGGCATTACCGTGGCAAAGAAATCCCAAGGCTTGCCCAGCTCCAGGTCAATTACATCGACGGGGTGCTCGGGCGGAAAGCGTTGCAGTTGGTCGGGCAGCGTAATACCCCGGAAGTCGGGCATGCCCGGGCCGAACGCAACGGCACAACGCCACTGCTCATCCTCAACTACGTACACGGCCAACTGCCGCACGCCTAACTGGCCGAGCAGCGTAAACTGAAATATCTTATAAAGGTTTTCGTCGTTAGGCTCGCCGTTGATGGCCTGGGTAATTTCCAGCAGCGCAGCCAACTCCCGCTCCTTGAGCTTGAGCAGCAAGTGCTCTTCTTTGGTGAGCGGACGCAGGGTATCGGGCATGGTGGCAGTTTATGAATGAGCGAGGTATCGAGCTAAAGAGTTAAGAACCGAGCTAAGCAAATGAAGAAAAGTGCCCAGGGCGCAGGCTTAACTCATATCGTTTTAAACTCTTAATCTCACCTCACTGTAAAGGCGTTTTAGGATCGTAAGCGTCGCGCAGGCCGTTGCCAAGTAAATTAAAGCTAAGCACCAGCAGGCTAATGGCAAGCCCAGGCAGCAGCGTAAGCCACAAGCCGGCTTGGGTACCCAGCAGCTGAAAGCCTTCGTTTACCATAAGGCCCCACGAGGGCGCTGGCGGCTGCACGCCCAAGCCCAGAAAGCTCAGGCCCGCCTCCAGCAAGATGGCTGCGGCAAAGTTGGAGGTTGCAATTACGATGAGCGGACCTAGCAAATTGGGCAGCAAGTGACGCACCAACAACCTCGCAGTTGGCAACCCTAATACGCGGCCAGCCTCCACGAAGGTTTTTTCGCGCAGGCTTAGCAATTGGCCGCGCACCACGCGTGCCACATCAACCCACATCGTAAGTCCTACAGCCACAAAGGATGTCCAGACGCCCTTGGAGCCGAACGCCAGCGAAATGGCAATAACCAGCATAATGCCGGGTATGCTCCAGACCACTGTCATCACGCCAAGCAGCAGCGAATCGAGCCAACCGCCGGCATAGCCCGCAATGGCACCAACGGCCACGCCGATAGCTAACGAGATGAGCACCGCCACTAAGCCGATACCTAGGGAGATGCGCGTGCCCAGCAGCAGGCGGCTTAGCTCGTCGCGGCCGGCTTTATCGGTACCCAGCCAGTACGTGCGCTCGATAATGTGCTCTTGCTCGATTTGCTGGCGCAGCTCGGCGGCTGGCCCTAGGTGGCCAGTAACTTGGCTAAGCAGGTAGCGCCGAGGAGCTTCTGCCAAGGCGCCTGTGGCTTGGTAGGGCTGTGCAATGAGCGTATCGCCTACCACGCGCCAGCCACCAATGGGCACCTCCTCGTAGCGAGCGGGAGTGCCTACCAACCAGCGCTGCAGCAACGAAGAGCTTTCAGCAACCGAATCGGTAAGGGGCAAGCGCAGAATGGTAGCCCGAAACCCCGGCGGCTGTTTTTGCAGCTGCACCAAGCCGTTGTTGGCATTGGGCGTGGCATCGGGCAACACCAGGTAGCCCAGCAACGCTACCAGCGTGCACAGAGCAATAAACAACAAGCCGACCATAGCCGGCGTGTTGCCGAGCAGGCGCTGCCGTACGTAATAACCGGGAGTGCGAACCGGCGCGGCCGGGTTAGTTGCTACGGGAGCCGCCATTAGCGGGTATTGTGTTGAAGCAGGCCCTCTTTGCTGGCCAAGAAAAAGCAGTCTTGCCGCACGGCGCCGAACGAAGTGGGCTCGTAGGCCAACTCCGTATCGGGGTCGGGCCAAAAGCACCGGACCAGGCCTTGCTCCAGCATGTCGCGCAAATGCTGCTCCAGGTCGTTGGCACCGAGGCTGGTGCGCTGCTGCAAATCGCGGAAAGAAGTGACGAAGTAGAGTTCGTCGAGGATGTCGAATTCGGCGTCGGTCACGGTGGGCTCAGCTGATGGTTAACAAAGGTATCATCAGCTAACCTGAATGCGAAGGAAAAGTCACTGGTGTCGGCCTGGAGGATCAATCAGCGACGGCAAATGTTTCTCGGATCATCCCCTTGCTACCCTCCACTTCGATGTATTTTATTATCTGCCCTATCTGCTCTTCCGTTAGTGCGAAGCTGGGCATTTGTTGCTTTTGGTATTCGTTGAAAATCTTAACGGCATACTCGTCGCCGCTGGCCACCATCTTGCTGGAATTCTGCACCCACTTAACAACCCAAGGCTGCGCACGGCGCTGGGTTAAGCCAGCCAAAGCAGGCCCTACCACCACATCGTTGATGGCGTGGCACTGGGCACAATTGTTTTTGAAAAGGGCGTCGCCGGCGGCAGCGGCCTCCAAATCTTGTAGGCTGAATTGAACCGTGGCTGTATCAAGCGAATCGCTTTCTGCGGACGCAAATGCCTGCGTAGTGTCATTCATTTGCTCGCTTTTATCAGCGCTGCTTTCGTCGGAGAAAGTAAGGCCCGGCTGCAGGCCGGTACCAGTTAGAAACAACACAACCAAGCTGCACACAAGCAACATCGCGGCGGCCGGAAATACCAGCTCTAGGGCGTTACGGGACATGGTTTTGGGGAGTAGATTGGCACTATACTGATCGGCCAAAAAGTACTCCTCAGACCGTTGCCGACCTAGGTATTTCTGTTGTTTTTGCGGCCATTTGGCGCCCTTTCCAACGGTACCCGCCGCGCAAACCTAGGAGGCCTACAGCCAAGACGTACGGGGAGTACACAAGCTGCAGTAGCGGCACCAGCATCAGCCACTTTCGGCGCTCGAAAAAGCGCAGCACTGGGTTCAGAAATGCCACGTCGGCACCAAGTTTCAGCCCCCACCCCGCCAGCACCCAGGGCCACACCGAAGCGTGCCAAAGCAGCAGCCCAACCAGCGCCCATAAACATACGTTGGCTGCCAGCACCAACACGGCCAACCACCTCGAGGCCGCGCTGCGGTAGTGTTGCCATTTGCTGGCCCACCGCACCCGTTGCTGCAGCAAGGCACCTAGGGTAGGCTGTGCGGCGGTGTGCGCCGTGGCTTCGGGGTGCTTGAGAAACCGGATGCCCTGTGGGTAGGCCTCGGCCATCTTATGCAGCAGAAATTCATCGTCGCCGCTGGGCACGTGGGCGTTGCCGCCAAAACCACCGACCTCGTAGAACGCGGCTCGTTGGTAAGCCAGGTTGGCCCCGTTGCACATGGTAGCTGATCCGGCGCCAATGCTGGCTGCGCCGGTACCAACTAAAGCTGCTAACTCGAGGCCCTGCAGT
Source organism: Solirubrum puertoriconensis (assembly GCF_001483135.1). Taxonomy (GTDB): domain Bacteria; phylum Bacteroidota; class Bacteroidia; order Cytophagales; family Hymenobacteraceae; genus Solirubrum; species Solirubrum puertoriconensis. The sequence goes on along the minus strand of NZ_LNAL01000007.1, from coordinate 132,667 downwards.
CCTGCCAACAATCCCTTGCCGGTAAGCAGCACCGGGCCGCTTACAAATTGCAGTTGCGGATTGCCGAACGCCTGTGTATAGGCCGCCAGCCAACCCGCGGGCACGCGACAGTCGGCATCGGTGCAGAGCACCCACCGCGTGCGAGCCTGCGCTATGGCCGCCACAATAGCCGCTTTTTTGCCCGCGGGCTGGCCAGGCTGCTCGGCTAGGCGCAGCAAGCGCAGTACATAAGGGCTGTTGGCAGCGGCAGCCTGCACTACGGCAGCGGTGTTGTCGGTCGAATGGTCATCAACCACAATTACCTCGAAGCGGCCACCTTGCTGCAGCCACGTTTGCTGGCCTAGGTCGGTGAGCAGCAGCGGCAGGTTCGCAGCCTCGTTGCGGGCAGCTATAAGCACCGATACCACGGGCGCCTCTTCTGTTGCTAGGGCATGTACCCTAGGTACTTGGGGCTGATCGGCAGCTCTGGAGAGCTTCAGCCAGTGGTGGCGGTATTGCCAAAAAGCGGCGGCGTAGACAACCGTGGGCAGGCACGCGGCGGCAGCCAACCAGTAGGCTAGCATCATACCACGCGTAGGTGCTTGCGCCGTTTGCGGTTGCGCCGCAGCACTTTCAGGCGCAGCACAAACAGCAGGCCGGCAGCGCTTGGCAAGGCAATATTCAGCACCCACAGGCTCAGGCTGGCACTGAGCACGGGCAGCACCGGCAAACCGAGCAAGCCAAACAGATGCGTGGCCGACAGCTCGCGGGCGCCTACATCGGTAAGGGCATTGAGCGAGGGCACCAACGACTTCAGCAGAAACGTGCCGGCAATGGCGGCCAGCGCGGCGCCTAGGGGTGCCTGCGCACCATAGGCACAAAGCAACAAACCAAACTGCGCCGTAAACACCGCGTAGCGCAGCCCCGAAACCAACAGCACCTCGTTGAGCACCCTAGCTGGGTAGTGCGGCAGGTTGGCCACGTAGCGCCTAAACCTACCTAGGGGCCGCCACTGCAGCACAGCCTCGAGCAGGTAGCGGCTGCGGTAAAGTGGCAACAGCAGCAGGCCCGAGCCCAGCACGGCCGTAAGCGCCAGTCCGCCTACTACCAAGGGGTACGTATGGCCGATGTAGCGCGCCACAAAGTAGAGCACGCCCGCCGCACCGGCCAGTAGGGTAATAATCAGCTGGCAATAGCGCCCCAGAAACACGGCACCTAGGGCTTCGGGCCGGCGGTTTTTCAGCTCGAGCAAGCGGCCGGCGTAGTCGCCTACGCGGTTGGGGGTTACAAAACCTAGGGTGAGCCCCACCAGCACCGCCCGAAAGCTGCGGGCAAACGATACGGGCTCGAGGTGCTGAGCCAAGCGCCACCACTTCCAGGCTTCCAACGCCCAGTTGAGGGGCACCAGCAGCAAGGCCGCTACTGCAGGGCCGCGCTGCGCATCGGTAATCAGGCCCCGCCATGCCGCCGAAGTAGCCGCATCGGCCACTACCGACTGCCACAGCAGCCACAGCGTAAGGCCCGTTACGGCCAGCTTGCCAAGCACCACCCACGGCTTAAGGTTGCGCCGGCGGGAACCGGCACTGGGTTTATGTGTGTAGCTTTGTACTGAATGGCTACTTACCCCTCCCCCGCTCCGCTCGACCTGCCCAAGATCATTATGGGCATCGACCCCGGCACCCAGATTATGGGCTACGCCGTGATTGAGGTCACCGGCCAGCGGGTGCAGGTGCTGCGCTACGACGTCATCAATCTCAAGGCGTTTGGCTCGAATCACGCAGTAAAACTAAAGAAGATCTTCGACCGGATGATTCAGCTCATTGAGGAGTACCTCCCCGACGAGCTGGCCATCGAGGCTCCCTTTTACGGCGCCAACGTGCAAAGTATGCTCAAACTGGGCCGGGCGCAGGGCGTAGCCATTGCCGCCTGCCTCTCGCGCGACATCCCGTTTGTGGAGTACGCCCCCACCAAAGTAAAGCAGTCGGTTACGGGTTCGGGCTCGGCCAGCAAGGAGCAAGTTGCTCACATGCTGCGCCAAACGCTTACGCTACCGCCCATCGAAGAGGCGCCAAAGCTGCTCGACGCTACCGATGCCCTGGCTGTGGCCCTGTGCCACCACTACCAAAAAGGCAACAACGTAAAGGCCGGCGGCAAGAGCTGGGGTAAGTTTTTGGCTGAAAACCCCAATAAAGTAGCCGCTCCGGTAGCCGGCAAGAAAGCCGTAGTTGCCCGCAAGAAGCCGGTGGCTAAGGCCTAGGTTTGCAACGTTTCATCTTAACAAACAGCCCCGGCACCTAGCAACCTAGGGCCGGGGCTGTTTGCTTGAATAACCTTTGGCTTACTGCCCAATCACGAATACCGTATTGGCTTGCGCGTTGTTGCCGCGGCCGGTTTCGCGCTTCTTTTCTTGTCCATCCAGCAGGATAACCGTGGTAATTTCGGCGGTGGCGGAGTTGGTGTTCAGGTTGGCTAGCACGTTCACGGCATCGCCGTACTTCATGGTGCGCTTAAACGTATAAGTAGCGGGCAAGGCCACGTTCGACAGTTGCGTGTTGCCACCGGTTTCGTTGCCGTACAACACGAAGTTGGCCGTTGTGGCGCTGGGCGAGCTGATGCGGTATTCTACCTGATACTCTTTGGGGCCCGTAGGCTTGCTGTTGTCTTCCTTGGCGCAACCTGCTGCTGCGGCCAAGCAAAAACTACCAATCAGTACGCGGGTAAGCTGTTTCATGAGCAAGTAAATGGGTGAACGAATACGTCGCAGCAACTTTCAGCCGAAGCCGAGCAGCTGTTTCGGGGGCCGAATATGTGAGAAGTTGCTGAAACATACCGTTTCATATATACTTTAACCACCTGGCGTTGCGGTATTATAAATCTTAAATTATCCACACGCTGCCATCAGGAACACGGCTGATAAATACATCCAAAGCATCGTCAGCCCTAGGTGCGCGGCCGTTTCGAACGGCTTGCCGCGCCACAAGCTGGGCGAATAGCCGACAAACTGCACCACTAACCGCACCAACCAAAAAACGCCGCACCCCAACGCTATTTTGCGGCCGAAAGCGGTGCCTGTTAACTCGGGTGCGCTGGTAAGGCACAGCAGCCCCATCAGCAGAAGCACCAACGCGATGAATAAGGTGTGGATATACATCATCTGCCGATTAATCAGGCTTACGCTGGCAAACTGCGTGGTCCACCTGAAATAGCGCGGAAAGCCCGCGTGTACCATGGCCAGCACCACCAACAGGCCGCCCGCTATTTTAAGCCCCTGCTCCATTGTTTGTCAGGATAAAAACGGAAACAAAGGGAGTAATTTTTCGCTCTTGCACGTGCTGCCAGCTGGCCGCCCCAAACACGCGGTACCACGCCTTTTGCGAGTAAAAGTGAAACGCACCTAGGTTGTACGCCAGCAGGTTGGCAGCATCACGCAGGTGCTCTATCACCACAACCTTACCGCCCGGAGCGGTGATGCGTCGCACTTCCGAGAAGAAAGCGGTGCGCTCCTGCTCGTTTCTAATTTCGTGCGCGGCGAGCATAAGCACTACCAATTCGGCAGTGTTGTCGGGCAGCGGCAGGTAGGTGGTTCCAACGGCCTGCGTACCCGCGTATGCTGGATACTTTTGCCGCGCCCGTTTAATCGCCACCTCCGTGTGCGCGTTGGGGTTGTAAAAATCGAACACCCAGAGCTTGGCTGGGTTGAGCCGCTGCTGCAACAAAGCACTCGATTCGTCGAAACCGGCGTGAATGTTCGCTACCACCGGTTGGCTGGCAAGGTTTAATTCTGTGAGCCAACGCAGCCGGTACAGCGGCGAGAAATCGTACACGTAGGCCGACACCACCAGCGAAACCACCACTACCCACCCTACTGCCAAGGCCACTAGCCCTAGGTAAGCACCTAGGAATGTATCAGCTAAGAAACTCAGCGCCAACAGCAAGCCCACTCCTACTCCCGCAATTGCGTAGAAATGCCAGTTGAAGCGCAGGATGTTGCGCACACCTTGCAGCGGTTGCCTTATGCTTTCCATAGCTCGGCGCGGCCCTTTTGCCACTCGTATGGAATATCGGACATGGTGAAGGCGCTGGCCAACCGCAACTCCGAAAACCCAAGCTCTTCGAGAAAGCCGATGCGCGCGGCCCGTACGGCTACCGGTTGCGGTTTCCACTCTTCGCGTAGGCCTTGCACAATTACTACCTGTTGCTGCGTCGGGTGGTAGGAAAACGTGAAAGGCAACGGCCCCGCAAAACGCCTGGCTTGGGCCCAGCTGGTGAATGGCGAACTGCCTGGTAGGTCCGGACCGTCAAACTCAGTAGCAGTTTCAATATGCAGGTTGGCTTGAGCAGAGGTAATCAGTTGCCCTGCACTGGTGGTTTGCTCCTGAATATCGATGGTGCTGTATCGGTAGCTCGTGAACACGTCGCCGAGCAAGGCCATCTGCCGCTTATCGGTTTCTGACTTCAAAATGTACAAGCCGCGTAAACGCTTACTAGCCGCGGAGGTGTAGCGAACAAATATGCGGTAACCAATCAGGAAGAAGCTCTGCCCTAGCCACGCCGGCAAGCCCTTCGGCCGCAGCGAATTGGTTTGCACCATTGCCACAGCCACAAAACCGCACTGCCCTAGGTTATCGAGGGTAAGGCATGGTGGCAGCAAGCGCTGCAGCTCGGGCGCGGGTACGGCATAAGTGAGGACCGTTGTGCGAGCGAGCACCGCCTCCACGGCAAACGGATGATGCTTTAGCCACTGCATAGGTTATTGGGCTAGCTGCTGGCGTGCGGGTGTCAGCACAAAGCCGTAGTACCAAAGCAGCAGTACAAACAAGCCAGCGAACAGCGCATTGAGCTGGTGCCAAAGCAGTAGATCTAGGGCAAGACCGTACTCCAGCACGTTCATGCTCGTTACCAAAATCATCTGCAGCGCCACGCACCAACGCAGCTTAATGCCGCTTAGCACCCACAGGGCCATGCCTACTTCGGCCACCCCAATGGCGCGCGTGAGCGGCGCGGCGTATTCGTCGTCCAGTATTCGCCCCACTATCTGCTGGTGCCGCGGCACCAGCAGTAGCACTTTGCATACCAAGCCGTTGATGAGCCATACCGCAGCCAGGCCCCAGGTCAGGGCTGTATGCACTTGCCGAATAGCTGCCGTCGACATCCTAGCTAAAATCAATCTCGCCGCGCAGGTAGGTAACGGCGTAGCCGCTCATCAGCACTCGGTCGCCGCGCAGCTCGCACCACAGGTCGCCGCTACGGGGCGACACTTGCCGGGCGTGGAAGGTGGTTTTGCCCAGGCGCTCGGCCCAATACGGCACCAGCTGCGTGTGGCCCGAACCGGTAACGGGGTCTTCGGGCACGCCAACGCGGGGGCCAAACCACCGCGATACGAAATCGACGCCGTTGGAGCCGGGAGCGGTGGCGATTACGCCGCGGTACTCCACTTTGGCCAGGTGCGTCATGCTGGGGCGCAGGGCACGCACCTCGGCTTCGGAATCGAATACAGCAATCAGGTCGGGGCCGGCGTGGATGCTCAGGGGCGTGGCGCGCAGGCCGTCGAGCAAACCGTCGGGGTGGTGCTCCAGGTGCTGCGGCGGCTGGGCCGGAAAGTCGAGGGTGAGCTGGCCGTTGGGCTGTTGGCGCACGCGCAAGGGGCCGCTCTTTGAGTGGAAGGTAAGCTCCTCGGCCGTGGCACCTAGGTGCCGAAACAACACGTGGGCCGTGGCCAGGGTGGCATGGCCGCACAGCGCTACTTCCACGGCGGGCGTAAACCAGCGCAGCTCGTACTCGGCCTCAGTGCCGGCGCGCGGCACGAAAAAGGCGGTTTCGGCGAGGTTATTTTCGGCGGCAATGGCCTGCATGGTTTCGGCGGACAACCACTCTTGCAGCGGGCACACGGCGGCGGGGTTGCCAGCAAATACTTTATCGGTAAAGGCGTCGACCTGGTAGATGGGGAGCGTCATGAGCGGGAAAGGCAGGTTAAGCGGGGCTAATGTAGCACCCGGCTTATCATAGTTGCAGCCCATAGCAGGCGTTTGTGGCTAACCCATTCGCTGGCAACTATTTCCTCTGCTTTCCGCCAAAATTCCGCCTATTCGTACAGCTCTTCCGGCGCCCGATCAGGGATGGGGTGCCTTGGGAGCTTCCCTCGGCAGGCGCCACCGCCCAGGTGACGTGGGCCTGATGTAGGTAATGGCTATGCCGAGCAATACAATGCATCCGCCTACAATGGTGGTGCCTGTAACTTGTTCGCCCAGAAATACCCGAGCCATCAGCCCCGTTACAAACGCCTGGCTTAGCAGGCTCAACGACACTTTGGTGGGCTCGAGGTGCTGAATTGATCGGTTGATGGTAAGCCACCCGATCAGCTGGCACACCAAGCCTAGGCCCAATAAACCCAACCAAGTTTCGGAAGCGAAATGCCACAGCGGCTCTTGATACCTCAGGCAAAGCAGCAGCAAGAATATACTGGCAGCCAGCATGTTCCAGAACATGAACGTGAGCGTATCGATGCGCCGCAGTACGTCTTTGGTCAGCAGGATGTAGATGCCATAGAAGACGCTGGAAAGCACGGCCAGCAGAAAACCTAGGTCAAACTGCAATGCCAGCAGCGCGGGCAGCCCGGCCAGCAGCCCCATGCCGCACAGGGCAACCAAGGTGCCGCTCCAGAACGAAACGCCGGGTCGCGCCTTCAGGAACAACACACTGCCCAAGCCCACCCACACGGGCGCGAGGTTGGCCAGCAGCGTTGCTACCGTAGCCGACGACAGCCTGATGGAGATGTTCCAAACAGCAATATCGGAGGCGAATACTAAGCCGCCGAGCAGGGAAATAAGCAAGTCCTTGCGGCTGATGGGCTTGAGCTTGCGGGCGAGGAGCACATACAGCGCCAGCACTGCCCACGCCACCACGATGCGGTAGAAGGCTGAGGTAAGCCCCGGCACCGGCATGCCCTTCACGAAGATCGGCGAAAGCGAGATGCAAACAATGCCGATTACCAGCAGCAGACGCGGATTCATACAGGGCGAAGGTACGGCGACAAGCCGAGGCGTGGCTTGGCTACCACATTTCTCGCGGCGCGCTTGCTGCGTGCCCAAAGCCCGACAATTCATACTGATAAATCGGTGCTTTATAGCTTCATTCGAAGGTTTGAATAATTATTTCAGGAGCCGTGCAACCGCGCAAACAGGTGCCCGGTCAAGCGTGCAGAAGGTTGTCATATTCCGGAATATCAGCTTTGCTACCCTGCTCTATAAGTACTGTATGCCGCCAATCGAAGAGATTTTAGCCGGGTGTCGCCGCAACCACCCGGCGGCCCAACGGCAGTTGTACGACCACTTGGCCTACCGGCTGATGGGCGTGTGCCTGCGCTACAGCCCCACCCGCGCCGAAGCCGAAGACGCACTGCAAAACGCCTTCGTCAAAATCTTCAGCAACCTGCACCAGTACGCCGGGCAAGGCCCCTTTGAAGCCTGGGCGCGCCGCATTGCCGTTACCACCGCCATCAACGCTTACCACCAACGCAAGCAGCGCGGCCCGCACGTCGACTGCGAGGAAGCGGCCGACCAAGCCCACCCCGACGGCACCCCGCTCGAGCAGCTTTCGGCGCACGAGGTGCTTAGCCTGATGCAGACGTTGCCCCTGGGCTACCGCACCGTGCTGAACCTCTACGCCGTGGAAGGCTACTCGCACGCCGAAATCGCGGAGTTGCTGGGCATCTCCGAGGGCACCAGCAAATCTCAGTTATCCCGCGCCCGCCACTTACTCGAAGAACGACTGGTGGCCTCCAACAAAATCGCCTAATTGCCATGACTGAGCACGATCAGCAAGATTTTTTTCGGGAGCTGCACGATAAGCTCCACGACTTTGGTGCCGAACCACCCAGTGATGCTTGGGCAGGTATCCAGAGCCGCCTGCCCCAGCAGAAGAAAGACCGCCGCCTGTTTTTTTACCTCAGCACCGCGGCTGCCATTCTGCTGCTTGGCGTGGCGCTCCTAGGTGGCTTTCACCGCTTCAACCTGCCCTTCGGCAAAAGTGCTGCTGGCTCTGCGCAGCCGGTTGCCGCTCGCGCTGCCAATGGCAGCGGGCAAGCTGGCCAAGCTGGCATAGTACCGAACGAGCAGCCCGGCAACCCTGGCTCCGCGGGTAGCAACAACGCCGGGGTTGTTGATGCGGAAACCAATGCTGCACAAGCCACTCCGGAAGGAGCAGTTGCCAACCCAGCCACTGGTACTTATGCAAGCAATACCTCGGCGTCGGCACGCAAGCGCAACGCCCTAGGTGCCCCGGAAGTCAGCAACGGCCTGGCGCCCGCAGCGGCTCCCTCCGAATACGCTGCAGCTACGGCCGGCAAAGGCAGCCGCCGCACTGCGCGCTCGGCGCGAGCTAAGATCTTGGGCTCGGCGGCTGCGGCCACTGCCAGCACGGCTGCCCGTACCCGCACCGGGCGCCTAGGCAAAGAGCAAAGCGTAGCTAGCTTGGGTAGCCGGACTGCTACCAGCCGAGCCGGCAGCAACACCTTTGCCGCGGCCTCCAATGCCTCAGCCTCTCGCAAATTGGGCTTGACGCGCAAGAGCCTGCGCCGCGCCGCTCGCCCGAAAACCGGCCAAGCCTTGGCTAGCCTTTCGGAAGCTGGCACTACTACCAACCTAGCCTCTGCTGGCACGGGTACTAGCGGCCGCATCAAGGGAGTTAGTCAGCCGCTTGAGCCTACTGCCCCTGGGGTGGCCCTAACCGAGCCCGACGAGCCGGAAGTACGCCGTACCCGCCGCAGCAGCCGCAAGCCGCAAAGCCGCCGAGCCCGCATCATCAAAGGGTTGAGCGTGGAAATGGTGGCCGGCGCCGCCTACTCCTATCGTCACCTCTTGGGCGACGGTAGCAAAGCCCAACGGCAGCTTACCAGCTTGGAGCGCCCGGCAGTGGGCTACTCGGGTCAGCTGAACGTGGCTTACGCCCTCAACCGCCAGGCGAAGGTTTCGGTGGGCTTGGGCTACTCCGACTACGCTACCCGCTACCGTTACCAGGTTCAAAAGAGCAACGGCAACATTTTGAAAGTAGATCAGCGCGATGTGTACCGCTTTATGGTGGTGCCGGTGCAGCTGCAATACAAACTCGCTGGCAACCACCGCTACGCCCTAGGTTGGCTGGCCGGAGGTACGCTGGGGGTGTACACCGGCGGCCGCACCACCGAAGGCAGCGCCTGCAACTGCACGCAGAACAACGACCCCACCACCGACGCCCGCTACCGCACCTGGACGGTAGCCGCCACCGCCGGCGCTTTCGTCGACTACAACCTTACGCCCGACGTGCGCCTGCTCCTGCGCCCCACGCTGCAATACCAACTCACTTCGCTCACCGCCCCCAACTCGGGGCTGCTGCAGCGCCGCCCCATGTCGGTGGGCCTGCAAACCGGTGTGTCTTTCAACTTAAAAGAGCCGAAGCGTCCCGTCCCGGCCATTGCTAAACACTAATTCTGACTGGTTTATGAAGCGTATCCTTCTCCTCTCCGCGCTGGCTGCTAGCATGTTCGGCTGCGCCAAAGAAGACATTGTTATTTGTGAAGTTGACGGCGGTGTAACTCCACCAGTCACGAACCCTACCAAGTTCACCAGCATTGCGGATTTTACTACCCGGTACGGCGCTGCGCCGCAGCTTTTTTCGCTGTCGGCGCGCACCGCGCAAACCGTGGTAACCGCCAAAGGCAACCGCTTCAGCTTCGCGGCAAACAATTTCATCCGAACCGACAACCAGCCGCTGTCGAACAGCCCCGTGCGGGTGCGTATCCGCGAGGTGATGGGCAAGGCCGATATGGTGCTTTCGGCCATGCCCACGGTGGCGCAGCAGGGCGAGTTGCTCGAATCAGCCGGCGAGTTTCAGATTCAGGCCACCCAGGATAGCGTGCCGCTGCGCATCAACGACACCACGCAGGTGCGTTTCCAGACGGTGCTACCGCCGGTGCTCACCTCGCAGCAAGGCATGCAGCTGTTCGTGGGTAATGGTGTAGGTGGCGGCGCAGCCGGTTGCTTTAGCTGGATACCGCTGCCCACGGCGGCCTTTGCCCCCACTGGCGGCGGTTTTTCGGGTTCGGTGCAAGGCAGCCTGATGAACGCGGGCTTGGGCTGGATTAACTGCGACCGGTTTGTGGGCCTGCCCACCTCGCCACCCCTGCCCATCACGATTAATGCCCCAACCGTTGACAAGACCAAAACCGCCGTGTTTGTGGTGTTCGATGAGCTGAACGCGGTGCTGCAGCTTTGCGCCGACAGCAACAACAAATTCACCGCCAACCAACTGCCCACCGGAGCCAAGGTGAAAGTGTTGGTAATCCACGTTGATAACGAGCGGGTGTACTACGCCAAGCAAAGCCTGGTGGTGGGCTCCGCTACGGCCGTAACCCTAACGCCCACGGAAACCGATGTTACGGCTATGGTGGCCGACATCCGCACCCTATAGCCAGCTTAATCTATTACCTATTCCGGTGTTCGATACGGGCCGGCTCCTAGCACCTAGGGGCCGGCCCTTTTTGGTTGACCCTGGGCGCGGCTCTGCAGCGCGGAAATTCGTTCCGCGCTGCAGAGCCGCGCCCTGTAACCTAGGCTACCTTGCCGCCAATCACCACCTGCGCCACCGGGTTTTCGCCCAACCAGTACGGCAGCTCGCGGTAGTCGGGCACGCGCAGCAGCAGCACATCGGCGCGCTTGCCGGGCTCCAAAGTGCCGCAGTCCTGCTGCCGGTCGATGGCCCAGGCGGCGTTGATGGTTACGGCAGTCAAAGCCTCGCGCGGCGTCAGGCCCATTTTCAGGCAAGCTACCTGCAGGGCCAGCCACAGGTTTTTGCTGGGGCACGAGCCGGGATTAAAATCGGTGCTGATGGCCACAGACAAGCCCGCGTCGATAAATTGCCGGCCGGGCGCGTATTTATCCTGCCGCAAAAACATGGGCACCAGCGGCAGCAGCACCGCCACGGTGCGGCCCTGGCCCGCTGCTGCTACCTGCGCAGCGCCTTCGGGCGTGAGGTAGTCGCAGTGGTCGACGCTGATGGCACCCAGCTCGGCGGCCATCAGGCAGCCGCCTAGGTCGTGTAGTTGCTCGGCATGGATTTTCAGCTTGAATCCTAGGTCGCGGGCATGCTGCAGGTAGCAGCGCGAATCCTCGACGCCAAATGCGCCTTCTTCGCAAAACACATCCACAAACTCGGCCGCGCCACGCACCTCGGGCAGTACTTCGGCCACCAGGTAATCGAGGTAATCGGCGGGGCGGCCTTTGTACTCGGGGCCGGGCACGTGGGCACCCAGGAAGGTATTAACGATGCGCACGGGCTGCTGCCGGCTTGCTTGCCGGGCCACGCGCAACAGGCGCAGCTCAGTTTCCTTATCGAGGCCGTAGCCGGTTTTGGCTTCGAGGGTGGTTACGCCGTAGCGCCGAAAACCATCGAGGTGCTGCAGGGCTTGGGCGAGCAGCTCAGCGTCGGAAGCAGTGCGGGTTTTGCGCACGGTGCTCAGGATGCCTCCACCCGAAGCCAGAATATCGAGGTACGACTCGCCTTGCAGCTTGCGCTGAAACTCATCGGCGCGGTTGCCGCCAAACACCAGGTGCGTGTGGCACTCTACCAAACCGGGCATCACCACGCGGCCCGTGGCATCAATGATGCGGGTCTCGGGGCCAATCAGCGCCTCGTCGAGCTCGTGCATGGCACCCACCGCGGCAATGGTGCTGCTGTGGCAGGCTACGTACCCTAGGTTGATGATGCGCCACTCTGCCATGGCAGCGCCGGCCAGCGGCTTATCGGCGGGCGGGCCGGCCAGCGTGAGCACCTGCGCGGCGTTGCGGATGAGCAGCGAGTAGGGTTGGGTGGTGGGCACTGCGGAGCGGAGCGAGTGTAGTACCTAGGCTTGAGGCTGGGTGGCGCGGCGGGTGGCGCGCGTCATCTGCTTGATGTACTCAACGCGGCGAAACCGCAGCGCTGACCAATCGTCATCAATAGCAATTTGCCGCACGGGCTCGAAGCCGAGGGCGTGCAGCGGAGCCCAGCCGGTGTCGCGGTTGAAGTCGCAGCGGTACTTTTTGCTGGTGCCTTTGGGGTAGGCAAACCATATGGCTGCGTCGCCGGCAGCCAAAGCAGCTACCTGTGGTGCCAACTGATCGATTTCCGTTTGCATGGTGGCAAATACCAAGGCCGCATCAACTTTATCGGCAGCATGCTCCACCACGGTGCAGTGGGTGCGCAGGTCGGCAAGCAGGGGCTGCAAATTGGCGGGTAGCCCGAGCACCAGCACCACCGCGCCGGGCTTCAGGAGCATTTTCTCAACGGCTGACTTCATGAGGCTAAAGGTAGCAGAAGAACGCCGCGCCGCCCTAGGTACCACAAGACCTTTACGTCTGCCAGGGGCTCACCTCAAAGCTGCCGCCAGGCACAATGCGCACGTAGTAGAGCTCATCGAAGCCCTCCGCGTAGTCAGGCAACTCGAGTCGGCCGCTAGCGCCGTAAATGCCTTTGGCCGGCACCTGCTCCGGGGCGGGCCGTTGTTGGTTGCGCAGCAGGGCCTCGCGCGGCACCGACTGAAAATAGTACCCCACCACTTGGTATCCGGCCTGCTTGGCGGCAGCAATGTATACCTGCCGCTCGGCTGCCGAGGGGTTGGTGTTATCGACCACAAACCGGGCTTGGGTTTCGAGGCAAAACTGCAGCAGGCGCCGCTCGCGGTGGCGGGTACGGAGCAGGTCGAGGCTGATGCGAACGTGCGAGTTGAAGAACCGCTGCTTGTAGAACGTGGACTTGCCCGTGGCCTGAATTCCGCAGAAAACGACTGCTTGCATAGCGTTAAGAAACAGAGGAGGTTAGCCTCGACGAGCTATTGGTAGTCCTGAAGAAGAGTTTCGTATACTTTTTCCAACTCGTCTTTGGTTTTCAATAGCTCATCTGATTATTATTATACAGCAACCTAACCGCAAGAGCCTATGAGACCTATTGCAAACTCTCTGCCCCTGCTCACGATAGTCTCTGCGCTGCCCAACGAAGCCGTCGAACGCTCGATCCGCCCCGACGATCAGCCCATTGCTACAGTTAGCTCCCTAAAGGTGCAGGTAAGTACCACGAGCCCGAAAAGCTCGCCTGCTACTACCAGCTTCATGGTAGCCTCGTCGAACGAGCCGACCCCGCCACCGGAAGCCTCCAACCCCAAGCTGCACAAGTACGACGAGTTCGTGAAGTTCTATTTGGATTACATGAACCGCGCCTAGCTCTTTTTCTCCTACAGCCGCCGCTTTGCCTAACGCAAACCTTTTACAGTTTCTCCCTCCCTCTTTGCTCGTACGCCCAACTGCTACCGCCATTGTGGCGGCTGCAGTTGGGCGCATTTGCTACTGGCGGCACCGGGGGCCTAGGTCCAGTACTTAACGGGGGCCTGCGGGAAGCGCTGCTGCCACTCGCTGTAGAAGAACTCCTTGAGACGGCGCATGTCGTCGGGTTGGTACACGTACTTGTGGCTGCCAAACTTGTTGCGCTTAACGGCGCGCTTGGCCTCGTCGAAGTCGAGGGAGGTGTTGGGGTACCACTGCAGCAGCACGTCCTTAGAGCCAGGCGTAAAGCGGTGGCTGATGAACTCGGCCGTCAGGTCGCACTCAAAATCAAGCGTGGCCTCCAGGCGTTCGAACAGCTGGCGGTACTCCTGCTCCCAGTTAGGAATGGGCATAATGGGCGCCAGCACCACGCCTACGGGGTAGCCGCCACCGCCTAGCTCCTTAGGCAAGGCCAGTTGTCGCAAAGCCTGCAAACGAGCCTCGATGGAAGCCGTGCCGCCCTCGAGCTTGCGGGCTACCGACTCGGCGTTGAGGCTTACCCGGGCCCGCGTGCGGCCGTTGTGGGGCAAGTCGAGCAACGAACCCACTTGGTCGTACTTCGACACAAAACGCAGGCGGGCACCCTCGCGCTGCCCGTAGTAGCGCACGCACTCGGCTAGGCTGCCGGTAAGGTGCTCAATACCGAGCACATCGGTGTAGCAGCTGACCTCGAAGCTGGTAAGCCGGCCGGCTTGCTCGTAGCTGGCGGTGTTCTGCAGCAAGTTGGGCAGGTTGGCAAACACGCGCACCACCGGGGGGCCCTGCAACGAGCCCGCCAGGTAGCAGTATTGGCAGTGCGCGGGGCAGCCTTCGGCCAGGTTCATCTGCCAATCGGCCGAGGGCGGCGTGGGTTGCAGGCGCAGCGCACTCGGCGGGGCCTTCACCACGGCCAGGGTGCTCTTGGCACGGCGGTAAGTGTCGCGGTCGTCGGTACCTCGCAGGCCCGTCAGGCGGTTGCTCTTGAGCACCTCCACCTCGAGGTCGTGCTGCAGCACGCGCTGATAGATCTGCTGCCCGAACTCCTCGTCGAGGGCATCGGGCGTGAAGAGCACGCGCTTGGGCAGCCAAAGCTTGGCGCTGTGCGTGCGCACCAAGGGCTCGGGTTGGGCGGTGGCTGGAGCGTTTAGAACGGGTAACGTGAGCTGTTCGATCATCATTAGCTACAACACCAGGCAGACGTCATAAGCTCCATCCAGTACGTTAAATACACAATATTTACACATTGACTTACAACAACTTATGCGCTAATTTTCCAACCACCGTGCTAAACTATTTGCTAGCCGCTTGAGCAGCCCGCGCCGCATGATTGTGTGATTGCAGAAGCCTCTGTCAGCCACCAGCTTGCAGTCCGGAAACAACCGCCAAGCCATGCTCCTCCCCCGCTTGTTATTACCTGCTGCCTTGCTGTTGGCCTGGACTAGCAGTGCCCAGGCCCAGCGCCCCGCCGATGCCTTCGTGCAAGCCGAACGCGACTTTGCCCGCACGGCGGTTGAGGCCTCCGTGAAAGTGGCCTTTTTGGGCAGCATTGCCGACTCGGGCATCGTGTTCCAGAACGGGCAGCCAGCCCTAGGTAAACCCGTTTGGCAAAAGCAACCCGAGGCCCCGGCCGGCAGCCCCAAGCTGGTGTGGGGCCCCGAATTTGCCGATGCCGCCCGCAGCGCCGACTTAGGCTACACCACCGGCCCGTACTACTTGGAGCAGCCCGATGGCAGGCGCGTGGCCTTCGGGCACTACTTCACGGTGTGGGGCAGGCAGGCCGATGGCAGCCTCAAGTTCCTGACCGACATTGGCATTCCGCACGCCGCGCCGCAGCAAACCGGTATTCCAACAGAAGTTACATTTGGCAACACCCCCAGCCGCCCCAGCAAGCAACGCCCCGCCGATTTGCTGGCCCTCGATAAGCAGCTCAGCGAAGCCATTCGGCAGAACGGCATGGCCCCGGCTTACGCCGCCATGCTAAGCCAGCAAAGCCGCCTGCACCGCGACGGGCTAATGCCGTTAACCACCGCCGCAGCCATGCAGGAAAAGCTTAAGGCTGAGTCGGCTATGCAGTTTCAACCCTTGGGTAGCCAAATTTCGACCGCCGGCGACTTGGGCTACGTGTACGGCACCTACACCTCGGCCACACCCGACGGGCCGAAAGGTGGCTACGCGCACGTTTGGAAGCACGAGGCGAAAGGCTGGCGTCTGGTGGCCGAAGTGCTGAACCCTACCAAACCCGCTAAACCCTAGGTGGTATTGCCGCTTTTTAGCTCGCCCGCACCAGTAGGTACTACTTACTGGTGCGGGTTTTTATCTGTGCACTAGTGAATAGCTCGTCATCTTCATTCATTCCACATTCGTTTTCACTTTTACTTCAACAATTACATAGCAAGTATTTGAATAACAACATTGTACTTATCAAACCACAACTATAACTACGTACTCTTAGTTAAGGCACTATGCCTGCTATCGACGCTCCCCTTATCCTTACCCTCTCGCTCGATGAGAAAACGTTTGAGTACTTCAACACCCTGCGCCAGAAGCACTTCCCACCGGAGCGCAACTACCTCGATGCGCATTTCACCTTGTTTCATCATCTGCCCGGCTCGGAGTTCGACAGCATTGCGGCTACCCTGGCCGCTCGGGCCCACGCGCAGCACCCCATGGCTATGCGCGTAGCGGGGCTGCAGTTTCTGGGGCGCGGGGTGGCGTTTGCGCTTGAGGCACCCGAGGCCGAAGCCTTGCACCGCGAGCTGCAGGCCGTGTGGCGCGAGCAGTTAACGCCGCAAGATCAGCAGCGGCGGCGGCCTCACGTAACCATCCAAAACAAGGTAACACCCGCCGCCGCCCGCGAGCTGCACGAGCAGCTAAGCGCCTCCTTTGAGCCCTTCGAGGCTACCGGTACGGGCTTGCAGCTGTGGGCGTACCGCAACGGGCCCTGGGAGCTGCTGCGTAGTTTTGCGTTTGGCGCCTAGGTTTGCGCCACGTACCTGCTCTAGGCCACCCCATGCCCGGCCGCGCGCGTTCCTAGGTGCTCCTCCATTCTTGCCATGCCCATGAAAGCTCTGCTGCTCATCGATATTCAGAATGACTTTGTACCCGGTGGCGCGCTGGCCGTGCCCGAGGGCGACCAAATTGTAGGGCTGGCCAACGAGCTGCAGCCGCACTTCGACTTAGTAGTGGCTACCCAGGATTGGCACCCGCGCACGCACAAAAGCTTTGCGGCCAACCACGCGGGCAAAACGGAGTTCGAAACTATTGAGCTGCACGGGCTGGAGCAGGTACTGTGGCCGGTACACTGCGTACAGGGCACGCCCGGCGCCGAGTTGCACCCCGCCCTCGATACGCAGCGCATCGAGGCCATTTTTCGGAAGGGCACCAACCCCGAAATCGATAGCTATAGCGGCCTGTTCGATAACGGCCACCAGAAGTCGACGGGCCTGGCCGATTACCTGCGCGGCAAGGGCGTGCAGCAGGTGTATGTAGCTGGCTTAGCCGGCGACTACTGCGTGTATTTCACGGCCAAAGATGCCTTGCACGAGGGCTTTGAGACGTACTTGATTGAAGACGCCGCCCGGCCCATTTCGGCCGAGGGCTACGAGCGCGCCAAGGCTGACATTGAGCGCTTAAGTGGCCGGCTGGTGAAGGCCGCCGAGGTGCTGCACCAGCACGCCCAGTAGGCAGCTACCTAGGCCACTTTGGCTTTGCGCACGGGGCTGTATACGGCCCGCAGCCCCAACACGCGCGCCAAGGGCCGCAGCAAGCCAAACACCAGCTTCTGCACCCAGCGCGGCGGCTTGGCCAACCGAAATTCGCCATCGAACTCGCCTGCCAGCAAGGACGACTGCAGTACGCCGGGCACGCCACTGGGAGTAACCAAGCCGGCTTGCGCCATGGTAAACACGGTTTCCAGAAACTCCTCGGTTCGCAAGGCGGGGCGGGTGGTCCAGCGCACGGTGGCGCGGGCTTCGGAGTTGTTCCACATGCTGTGTACCTGCTTGGGCGCAATGCGCAGCTCTTCGCCGCGGCGCAGGGTGTGTAGCTCGCCATCGAGGCGCACGGTTACTTCGCCTTGCAGCACTTCGAAGTATTCTTCCTGAGCTGGGTGGTAGTGCGGCAACGGCTCGGTGCTATGCCCGCGGTAGCTCGACTCGATTACCAGTTCGGCACCTTGGCTTTGGCGGGTAGTTGTCAGGAAATAGATGCTCTGACCGGTAATGGGATTCTCGATGAATTGACCTTGATAAGCCATGGCGTTGCACAGGTAAATAGGCGGATAGGAGGTTGCGAGTTCGGAGGACCTAGGTGACGGGTTTGTAAACCCCGGCAACTAGGCAGCTTGTATGTAAACAGCTAGAGCTTCGTCCAACTTCAGCATGCAAAAATACCACACGCAGCAGGCCTGTCATCCACATAATCATGTGAAACTGCTCTGCTTGCGCCTCGCATAGCCATGTAGCCGAGGTGCGGCAGCCACAACCTTTGCTGCTGCCACGGGGTACAGAATGGAGCCTGCCGCTGGCCGGCAGTGGCCTACCTATGCTGTTCTGCTTATGTCCGATCTAGGCCTAGACCTCCCCTATCAGCTTGACCTTGCCCTGCGCACGGCCGCCGTAATTTTGGGCGGCTTGGCGGCCGGGCTGCTGCTGAAGTTCGCCATTTTCGCGGTGCTACGCACCTACAGTCACCGCCCCGACGACCCAAAGCTGCTGCAATCAGTGGTGCGGCGCCTCACGCGCCCGAGCGGCTACTTTTTGCCCATTTTGGTGCTGTCGTTTGTGTTGCCGCTGGCCCCGTTGGCTCCCAAGCCGTTCGAGGTGCTGCGCCGCATCGTCGAAACCTGCCTGATTGCTTCGTTTGCCTGGTGTTTGGTACGGCTGGTGAGCGTGGTGCAGGATATGGTGCAGCACCACTACCGCCTCGACAGCGGCGACAACCTACGGGTGCGCAAGCTGTTCACGCAGCTGCAGTTCGTGCGCAAGTTTGTGGTGTCGCTGATTGTGTTTCTGGCCGTGGCTTTGGTGCTGATGAGCTTTGCCACCGTGCGCAAAATTGGCACGGGCTTGCTCACCTCGGCGGGTATTGCCAGCGTTATCGTGGGCTTTGCGGCGCAGCGCTCCATCAGCAACTTGCTAGCTGGCTTTCAGATAGCCTTTACGCAGCCTATCAGGCTCGACGACGTGCTAGTGGTGGAGGGCGAGTGGGGCCGCGTAGAGGAAATTACCTTTACCTACGTGGTGCTGCGCATCTGGGACGAACGCCGCTTGGTGCTGCCACTCAACTACTTTATCGAGAAACCCTTCCAGAACTGGACGCGCACCACCTCGCAGCTGCTCGGCACCGTGCACCTGCAAACCGATTACACCATTCCGGTAGACGAGGTGCGAACGGCCCTGCAACGGATTGTAGAGCAAAGCCAGTACTGGGATAAGCGCGTGTGCGTGCTGCACGTAACCGACTCCAAAGACCGCACCCTGGAGCTGCGCGCCCTGGTAAGCGCCGCTAGCTCGGGCGACATTTGGGAGCTGCGCTGCGAAGTGCGAGAAAAGCTGCTCGGCTTTGTGCAGCAGCACTACCCACAGTGCCTGCCCAAAACGCGCGCCGTAACCGACACGCTAGGTCAGCCAGCCACAATAGTAGACTAAACCGGCTCGGCAGCCTTTGCTTGACCGGCCGCGGATTCGGTTCTGCCTCCATTAGAAGGAGAAGTGCAATCCAACCCATATCTTGGTTCCCATTTATTTTTCATCCACGCATTTCTTTTTATGTCAGCTCAACTTGTACACGAGCCCGATTTAAACAGCCAATTGGGTAAACCGAGCTTCTGGTTTCCCATTCAACTCGTTGGCAAGGTTCGTTACCAAGATGGTATTCCTGAATTTGAGGAATATCGAACCACTATGTGGGATTCCACAATACTGTTTCTAAATCTAAAAATGCGTCCGGAGGGATTGGAGCTGTCCACGCCGTACAAAATGAAGATGCGCAAATACGGAGTTCCTTTTGCGGATATCCAGCGCATTAACCTAGAAAAAGAAACCTCTGGTGATTCTTTTTTGACCATCGACTTGTTGCAAAATGGACAATCAGCTCAAATTGTTGGGCTGGTGTCGCGCAAAGACCATGCAGGCGTCAACAACTTCCTTAAGCGCCGGCTCTCGCGCTTCATGCTGCGCTAATCCCTATTTTTCCCCGCTGCTACAGCCGTCATTCATGAGTGGCGGCGGGGAAGCAAGGCCGGTGCCGCTACCACGGTTTCAGCCTGTTCGCCCCCGACAGCCGCAGGGCGCGAGTATAGCTTGCCCGAAGACAACATCCAATTCAAGGCGTAACTCCACACGCCTGTCGTGCTGAACACATATGCCAAGGCGCAGTACTGCCCGGTATTAGCAGTTCCGATGCGCAAGCGCCGAATTCAGCGGGGCAGAAATACGGCGACTCCTCAAGTGCCTCAAACACTTTTGTAAGGACGTCCGCCGGTGCCAACACGGCTGCCATATGCAATAACAACATGTTGGTCGAGCTCGGGCGTGAAATGCCCAATACTGCGAAGATGTGCGCGAAGCTTCTTAGCTGAAGCGGGCGTTCATGGCTTCCATAGCAGCGTCCAACTCGGAGCGCGAAGCCAAGCGGCGCACTTCCGAAGTGCCGAAGCCTACCTCTTGCTCGCCGTTGGCCAGGCGCGCCATCACGGAGTCGGCAAACTCGTTTACGTCGGCGCCAAAGGTGTGCAGGCCGGCGCCGCCTAGGTCGGTGTTCACGGCCGGGGGCACAATCTCGAGTACCTCCACGGCGGTATCCTGCAGCTGGTAGCGCAACGATTGAGTGAAGGAATGCAGCGCGGCTTTGGTAGCGCAGTATACCGGCGCAATAGCCATGGGCGTGAAAGCCAAACCCGAGGTTACGTTGATGATGGCCGCCCTAGGTTGCTGCTGCAGGTGCCGTACAAACAACGAGCACAGGTGTATGGGCGCATCGAGGTTGATGGCAATTTCCTGCTGCCGCACTTCCCAGGGCTCCTCATCGGCCACTTGCAGGCGGCGCTGAATACCAGCGTTGTTTACCAGCACATTCAGCTGCGGGTGCTCCTGCTGCACCCAGCGCAGCAGTTCCTCGCGCTCGGCGGGTTGGGCCACGTCGCACACGCGGGTGAGCAGGCCGGGTACTTCACGCTGCGCTTCACGGAGCTTATCGGCGCGGCGGCCGCACACAATTACCTGGCTGCCCGCCTGCTGGAAACGTTTGGCCAGGGCGAGCCCAATGCCGGAGGCGCCGCCGGTAATGAGCACGGTATTTTCGGATAGGTTCATGCGCTTGCGGGGTAAGGTTGACAGCTGAGAGCGTTGTACCCGCGGCCGGTCGGTTTTGTTTGCCGGGCCCTAGGTGCGCGGCGGCCCGGGTGCTTGAGGCACCAATCTTGTTCGTTTCGCATTGCGTATCTTGTGGATGCCAACTGGCTCGGCTCCTCTACTCCGCTGCCTTATGAACTTTCGCTTTTCAGTTGCCCTAGGTACCTTGTTGCTAACGGCCGGCTCGGTGCTGGCGCAGGATGCCCAAGAGGCTCCCGCGCTGGGTTTGCGCAAGCCACTCGTGTCGTACAACCTGCAGGCCGGGGCTTCGTTTGCGGGCCGCTACGGCTCAGCCACCTACCTCAGCCCGCAAGCCAATTTTCAGGTGAGCAACCGCCTCACGCTGTTTGCGGGCGGCACGTTTATGCGCTTTATGCCGGGCGCGGCGTACTACCCCGCCACTACCGAGGGCGGCGCTCCGCGGGCTAATCTGCGCACTGGCACCAACCACTACTTGCTCTACGGTGGCGGCACCTATGCCCTCAGCCCGCGCTTAGCCCTTACCGGCAGTGCCTGGAAAGACATGACGCCCGGCTTGCCCAACATGGGTTCGGCTGTTAACCCCTACTCGGGCTTCAGCAACCTAGGGCAGGGCGTAAACCTGCGCGCCGACTACAAAATCACCGAGAACATTTCGGTTTCGGGTGGGGTGCGCGTGGTGCAGGGCGGTACCTCGGCGCCGGGGCTCAATCCCATGCTGTATTCGCCCGTGGGGTACTAACCTAGGCGGCCTGATACTCAGCCGAAAAGCAAAGCCCGGAATTTCTCCGGGCTTTTTCTTTGTTTGATGCTCTACATTTGCGGCCCGAAAAGGTGCTGTTGGGGGCCTATTGGCGCCAGCCACGGCCTGCGTGGCAGGCCAAGTACCCGGTTGCGGCATTGGCCAAACCCGCACATAGCTACTGTGGCCGGCCAGTGTAGCCGGCCTTTTTGCGTGTAGCCTCGTACCAGTTTGCGGTCCTCAACCAAATACCTTTTTGCGTGTTGCACGTATTCTGCAAGGCTTTCCCGAACGCCTCATGACTTCTATAGATAACTCCTCCGAACAATCCCTCGACGTAGTGCTCATTGGGGCCGGCATCATGAGTGCCACCCTGGGCATGATGCTCAAGGAGCTGCAGCCCGAGCTGCGCATTGCCGTGGTAGAACGCCTCGACGTTGCTGCTGCCGAAAGCTCCGACGCCTGGAACAACGCTGGCACCGGCCACTCGGCCTTTTGCGAGCTGAACTACACCCCCGAAAAGGCCGATGGCTCCATCGACACGGGCAAGGCCATCAAGATTGCCGATCAGTTCGAGCAATCGAAGCAGTTTTGGGCTTTCCTGGCCGAGAAATACCAGGTAAAAGAGCTCAGCCGCTTCATCAACCACATTCCGCACCTCAGCTTTGTGTGGGGCGACGAGAACGTGAACTTCCTGCGCAAGCGCCATGCTGCCCTCACGCAGTCGCCCTTGTTCAAGGGCATGAGCTACTCCGAAGACCGCGAGCAGCTGCAGAAGTGGATGCCGCTGGTGATGGAAGGCCGCGACCCTAACCAAAAGGTAGCCGCTACCTGCATGGATATGGGTACCGACGTAAACTTCGGTTCGCTTACGCGCGGCATGTTCCATTTGCTGCAGGAGAAGCCCAACGTAGCGTTTCACTTCAACAAAGAGGTAAGCAAAATCCGCCGCAAAGAGGACGGCTCGTGGCGCATCAAGGCCAAAGACCTTGCCACCGGCGACACCCTAAAGCTGCGGGCCCGCTTTGTGTTCATTGGCGCGGGCGGTGGCTCGTTGCCGCTGCTCATCAGCTCGGGCATTCCGGAGGCAGCCGGTTTTGGCGGCTTCCCGGTAAGCGGCCAGTGGCTGAAGTGCGTAAACCCCGAAGTAATTGAGCGCCACCAGGCCAAGGTGTACGGCAAGGCCGAGGTAGGCTCGCCGCCCATGTCGGTACCGCACTTGGATACGCGCATGATCAACGGCAAGCGCGAGCTGCTGTTTGGCCCCTACGCTGGCTTTACTACCAAGTTCCTGAAGAAAGGCTCGTTCCTGGATTTGCCGCTGAGCATCAAGCTCAGCAACATGCGCCCCATGATCATTGCCGGCCTCAAGAACATTCCGCTCACGCGCTACCTCATCGACCAGGTGCGCCAATCGCCGCAAGACCGCTTTGCCTCGCTGAAGCAGTACTTGCCCGAAGCCCGCTTTGAGGACTGGGAACTGGAAATTGCCGGCCAGCGCGTGCAGGTAATCAAGAAGGACAAAAAAGCGGGCGGCGTGCTCGAGTTTGGCACCGAGGTGGTAGCCGCTTCCGATGGTTCCATTGCGGCGCTGCTGGGCGCCTCGCCGGGTGCCTCCACGGCCGTGAGCATTATGGTAGGCCTGATTGAGCGCTGCTTTCCGCAGCAAGCCCGCACGCCCGAGTGGCAGGCCAAGTTCAAGGAGATGATTCCTTCGTACGGCGTGTCGCTGCACGACAACCCGCAGCTGGTGGAGGAAATCCGCGAGTTTACCGGCCGCGTACTAAACCTAATGGCTGCCGAGCCCACCGAGGCAAAGTAACCCAACCGTTCCAAAAACAAACAGGGCCGCCCACAAGCATGTGGGTGGCCCTGTTTGTTTCTGCTCACTGGTAGCACCTAGGGCATTTACAGCCGAGGCTGTTCGTCTTCCACAAACGACTTTATCAGGTTAAGTAAAGGCTCATCAACCTCAACACGACTGGTGGGAGGCAGCTGCCGCGCCTCTACGCACGACAAAATGTGCTTAAAATCCTGGTCGGCTATGTCCTGAAAACCCATGCTCCAATCCGAAAACATGCGTTGGCTGATGGGGCCGTCGGCCAGGGTAATGACGTTGGTGTGGCGCACGTCGTGCTGAATCAACTTGTACAGCTCGTGCACTATAGGCTCCTCCCCTTCCAGAATCTGCAGAATGTTTCCGTTGCTGTAGAGCAGCAATCCGGTAATGCCGATGCGGCGGTTTTTGCGGCGCGAGTGTTCAAGCATTGCCTGCATGGGCTCCGAATTAAACGGTTCCACGGCGGTGCTTTGGTACACAATGTGATACATCATGGTAACCTGCTGAGGTGGGCCGCCGCAGGCATTGCAGCCATTTGCAGTGCCTTGCTGCCAGCCCTTGAGCTGGTACTCAATATGCCAATCCTTGCTGCTTAAAGCAAATTTGATCCTAGGTAAATGCTAATACAAACTGCAACCGACCCTAGGTGCGCGGGCGGCTAACGCCGGGGCAGGTATACCTCGGCCAACATGCAGCGGGCGCTGCCGCCACCAATAGTTTCGATGGTGGGTATGGCCAGCGGCACTAGCTGGCAGTAGCGCTGCAACTGCGCCCGCTGTGCATCGGTAAGCGCCGCATGCGCCTGCCCCGACATTACCAATAGTGCCTTTCCTGTATCCGACTCCAACGCCAACATGTTGCCAGCAAATTGCGCCACCTGCACTTGGCTGATTTCAACAAGCTCGTGCCCGGTGTTGCGCAGCGCCTCCGCTACTTGCTCGCGTTCGGCGGGGTCGGTAATGCTTTCAAGGCACACCACAGCAAACTGCGGGCCCACGCACATCATCACGTTGGTGTGGTAAATGGCTTGCCCTTGCATATTGTGAGCATGAAAAGCCACGGAGCGGTAGCCCAGCATATCGGCCACTTGGTGCAACAACGCGGCATCGGTGCGCGGCGAAAGACAAGCATAGGCCACGCGGTTGGGGTGGTCGAACACGATGCTGCCCGTGCCCTCGAGGTACTGCCCCAGGTTTTCGTGCGCCGATAAGTCGACTACCTCGCGCACCTCGAACTGGCTACTTAGGGCCTGCAGAATATCGGGGCGGCGCTCGGTGCGGCGGTTGGGCGTGCACATGGGGTACAACACGGCGCGGCCATCGGGGTGCAGCGTAAGCCAGTTGTTCGGGAACACAGCATCGGGCTTGGGTGGCTCGGCGGTATCCTCGAACACCAACACCTCTACCCCGTGGGCGCGCAGCGTGGCCACGGCGGCCTCAAACTCGGCCTGGGCTTGCTGCTGTACCAGTTCGGCGCCTAGGTGGCCCTGGGCTTGCTGAAACGAATTGGAAAGGGCGGTTTCGGCATTGAAGCCAAACCGGGCCGGACGAACAACAAATACGGTACGGGCTGCCTGCATAGGCCCAAAGGTAGCCTACGGCTTGGTTGCCGCCACGGCGTACACCAACGGGGCTTTATCACCTAGGGGCCCGATGTGGTAGCGCCCCTCGCCGGCCGGTACCGTGTGGGCAAAGCAGGCGTAGGGCGAGTAGTCGTACTCAGAGAAATGCGTGAGTTGCAGCCCCTGCCCTAACAGGCTGCCAATCACCTCGCTCAGGCCATGGTTCCAGGTAACGGATTGGTGTACCAAGGGCGCCTCGCGGTCGGCGTAGGTACCGGTTTCGGTTTCCTCGATGGCGCCTGCGTTGAAGTAGCTGTACTGCACGTGCGTGAAGTCGTTATCGAACATCCAGACCACTGGGTGAAACTCCACGAGCAAAAACTGCCCACCCGGTTTGAGGTAGCGCGCTACCACCTCTGCCCAGCGGCCTAGGTCGGGCAGCCAGCCGATTACGCCGTAACTGGTAAACACCACATCAAACTGCTGCTCGGCGGGCAAGTGCTGGGGCAACTCGTACACATCGGAGCGCACAAACTCCGCCGTGAGGCCCAGTTCGGTGTTAAGCCGGCGAGCCGCGGCAATGGCCTCGTCCGACAAATCGACGCCGGTAACCTGCGCCCCTAGCCGGGCCAGCGACAACGCATCCTGCCCGAAGTGGCACTGCAGGTGCAGCACCCGCTTGCCGGCCACATTGCCCAGCAGCTCAAGCTCAATGCTGTTCAGCGACGATTTACCGGCCCGAAACCCCTCCACATCATAAAACTCCGAGGACAAGTGGTGCTCGGTGCGGGCATTCCAGAGGGCACGGTTCAGCTCGAGGTAGGTATTGGTTGTATCCATAGCAAAACAGGGGCGGCGGATGGTAAAGCAGCAATGTTGCGGGGCCGCTAAACTGTATATGTAGGCAAATATATTTATCCACAGCTATCCACATGAAAATGTGGACAATACAATTTCACTCCGACAATCGACTATCCCTGCTCAGCTGCCATTAGCCCAAGACTCGCGCCTATGTGACGAAAGCTCAAAAACATAACAAAGCCTTAACAACCAATTACATACAAAGAGCAAACTGTAGCCGTAAATGACAAGAGCGCTGCAACGCATGTGCCGCACGTTGCCAGCGCGCCACCAATGGCAAGCCGGCGCTGAAACAACCTTTTGATTTTCAGGCCATGTATTCCTCACGCAAGTACGAACGAGCCGTCAAGCGCAACGACTTAGTGCTCTACCTCGTCATGGCCGCTGCTGCGGCCTGCGCGCTCATCTATTCGTTGTAACACTGCAAAGCACCTAGGGCTGCGGAACGGCCCCAGCCCGGCCAACCACCGCAAACAGCGGATCGGAAACTCCGGGCGGGCGCGGGCTGCGGTCGAGCAGCTTGATGCCGTGCCAGTTGCCGGCGGCTTGCAAGTATTGCCCTACCAACTGCAGGTGGCCTTGGTCGCTGAGCTGGTGCCAGGCGGCAATGGCTTTGGATGGGAAGCAGCGGTTTGAGAACGTAATGACCAGCGGCGCGCCGGGCTGCAGCACGCGGCCCAACTCCTGCATTACCGCCACGGGCTGCGTCAGGTAATCAACCGACACGCAAATGGCGGCGCCACCAAACTCGGCGTCGGCGAAAGGCAGCTGGGGTTGCTGGTTCAGATCTTGCACCACGTAGGCACTCAGGCGCGGGTTAGCCCGCAGTTCGGCCTCGTTCATGCCCAGCCCCACCACGCGCCCGTACTGCACCTCGGGCGGCAGGTGGCTTACCCAGCTGCTCATCAAATCGAGCAAGCTACTGCCAGCGCTAAAGTACTCGCGGTAGAGCTGCGTTACGGCTGCAATGGCGCCTTCGTCGATGTGCGTTACAAAGCGCGGCTGCCGGTAAAACTCGGCATCGGGCGTCTCATCCAGGCGCCGAAACGCATTGGGCGAAAAAGGCTGGTCGAGGTTGGTGTTCATGGGCTTAGCGGCTGATGTAGCAACAACGGCCACCGGGCCCGGAAGTTTGACGAATGGCCTTGGCCGCAAGCTTAGCCATTCTTTTGTTCGTGCATAAGAATGGCTGCCTTGGTGCTGCGCTGCCCCAGTATTTGCCGGCAGTGGCCCAAACCTGCACCCAAAGCGTCCGCGCCAGTCATCATCGTGTGGCTACGCGACACCACAGGCTACCGAATAAGCAGCTGGAGCAGCTAATTTTCGTGGCACCAGCGCCGCCCTAGGTGGCCGGCTTACTTGTTTTTGTAAGAGCCGGCCTTACCAGCCGGCTCATTTGCCTTGCGTTGTTAGCGGTTGAGCTGCAAAGCATCTTTGCGCATCCAGCCGCGCGAGGTTACGCCTTGCCAGTTGGTAAACGTTACGTACACCGCTTCGCCTTGCTCCTCGCCCAGGCGTACCTTGTCGCCGCGTACGCAGTGGGCTTTGCGGCGGTCGGTAAGGTCGGGCGAGTTGTAGAAATAAGACCGCTCGGCCGCTACCACGGCAGTGGCAGCACCGCTAACCGCAGGGCTCGGTTGCCTGGTCGGAGTACTCGGCTCGGCCTCTAGCTCGTAGCTGTAGGTATCGGGCTGCTTAGTAGGTTGGGGGCTGGGCCGCGGGCGTTGAGCTGCACGGTTGGGCTGGGCAATGGCCACCTCGGGCTTGCGGGCAAGGCGGCCTAGGTCCTCTGCCTTCAGCCAGCCGGTGGCAGTAGCGCCGTTGGGCTGCTTAAAGCTGGTTTTCACGTAGCGGTTTACCACGTCGTCGGCGTACAGCACGTCGCCGCGGAGCAGGTATCGCCCGTTGGGCTTCTTACCGCGCGGTGCATCAAAAAAATACGCCCTATCCGCTACCACCCGAAACCAACTACCCGGCCCTACCTGCTGGTTGTCGTCGGCGTAATCGTCGGTTTCAGCAATTGGCGAAGTTGCTGGGCTTGGGCTTGAAACTGGTTCGCGTTGCTGCCCGGCGGTGTCGCGTGGCCTGTCGTCGGAGCAGGCGGTGGTTAGCAACACCATCCCAAACACGCCCCCTACTGCTTTGAGCTGCGCACGGCAACCCAGCCGCAACAGCCACATCGGCAGTGTTGGCATCTGCTGATTGAATACGAGTGGTACTGTGGCCTTGGGTTGCTGCATCATGGGCGTCGGGGCGGGCTTGCTGCGTGTCAGGGATACGTACGCAGATTAGTGCCCTAGGTATCCCTACGCACTGGGGTGCGGGGTGGCAGCGGGCTGCTGGCGGTTGCCGAGTACAAGCCGCAAACTAAATAAGGCCAGCAGCAAGGTTACGGGCGTAAAGGCAGCCTTCTCGAAGCTGTTGGTGGAGAACAGATTGCCCACGGTATTCAGCGCGAACACGCCAACCATCAGCCACAAGGCACCCCTTATTACCGTGGCATTTATCTTCAGCTTCAGCAAGCCTACCCGCACGGCCACTACCATCCATATCAGCAGGTTGATGGTGATGGAAACCGACTCGAGCACCAGCAATTGCTGCGGGTCTTTTTGGCCGCCGCCCCACACAATTTCCGAGGGCACTACCCTGGCTAGCACCAGCACATGGAACCCCACCGACAAGCCGGTAATCAGCAATATGCCGTAGGCAGCAACGCGTTCGGGGAAGAGGATTTTCATAACGGATTGGTGGTGTGGTGTCCGATGCAAAGCCCTGGGCGCCAGCTGCCACGAAGTAAGCAAACCGGCCCCATAAACCGCCGAGCTTGCCTCAACTTTACTCAACCTGCTCATGCTCGGCACGTTAAGAGTAGCTGCTCCTTCCTCCGAGGTAAGTGTTTCTCACCCACAAAGCTATTGCAATGGCAAAGGAATCAGCCAGCAAAGCCGCCGCTGCGCGCAAACCCGCCGCCAAACGGACGCCCGACGACACCTACACCGACCCCAAGCTGCGCGAAAAGCTGAAGGCGCAGATTATGGCCGGCAATAAAGGCGGCGAACCGGGCCAGTGGAGCGCCCGCAAATCGCAGATGCTCACCCGCGAGTACAAAAAGGCCGGCGGAGGCTACAAAAACCGCAAGCCTACCGAAGCACAGGAGCACCTGCACGAGTGGACGGAGCAAGACTGGCAAACATCTGATGGCAAACGGGCCAAACGCGCCAACGGCACCGCCCGCTACCTGCCCAAGGAAGCGTGGGAGCAACTAACGCCCGCCCAGCAAAAAGCCACCGACGCCAAGAAACGAGCCGGCTCGCGCACCGGCAAACAACATGTAGAGAACACCGCTGCGGCCAAAACGGCCCACCGCAAAACCACTCAGCACGACTAACCCACCGCCCACGCAGGCATACATTCTTCAACCACAACCACACCCCGCATGGCTACTACCCACAACAGTCGCCCCGATCACAGCGACGATATCCGCAAGCAGTTCAAGGACGATGTAAACATGACGGCCTCGGAGCTGGAGAAATGGCTACGCACCGACGAATCGAAGTCGGTGGGCCAGGACGGCGGCGAAGGCAAAAGCATTGGCCGCCACTCCGGCGAGCGAATTGTGCAGATACTGCATAAAAAGCAGGCCGACCTCACGCCCGAAGACGAAGACCACATGCACCGCGTGCACAGCTACGTGAGCCGCCACCTAGCCCAAGGCCCCCACAACGCCAAAGACGTAGAAAACTCGCGCTGGCGCTACTCGCTCATGAATTGGGGCCACGACCCACTGAAGGACAAAGGCCGCAAATAAGCGCAAGCTCCTGCCGACCGCAAGGCCACTCCTGCTCAGGGGTGGCCTTGCTTATTTATGGTTGCCAGCGCATTAACCATTGCAGCGCACCTAAGGCGCAAAACTTATTGCCGGCTTAAGCAACCCAGGAGCTAGCCCTCGGTTATACAACTCATCCCTAACTACTCCGAACAACCGTATGGAATCACTTACCGGGAAAGTTGCCCTTGTAACCGGCGCCGGCAAAGGCATTGGCCGCGCCGTAGCCGTAGCCCTGGCCAAGGAAGGCGCCCACGTAGGCCTGCTGGCCCGCACCGAAAGCCAGCTGCAAGAAGTAGCCGCTGAAATTGCCGCCCTAGGTGTAAAAACCGCCGTAGTAACGGCCGACGTGGCCGACCGCCAGGCCGTGGAAACGGCCGTGGAGCAGGTGCGCCAGCAGCTCGGCCCCATCGACATACTCATCAACAACGCGGGCATCGGTACGTTTGCCAAGCTGCTCGATATCCCCGTGGAAGAGTGGGAACGGATTATTCAGGTGAACCTGCTGGGTACCTACTACACCACGCGCGCCGTGCTGCCCGATATGATTGCCCGCGAAGCCGGCGACATTATCAACGTGGCCTCAACGGCGGGGCAGCGCGGCGCCGCTACCACCAGCGCCTACAGCGCCTCCAAGTTTGCGGTGCTGGGCTTCACCGAGTCGCTGATGCAGGAGGTGCGCAAGCAAAACATTCGCGTGTCGGCGCTTACGCCCAGCACGGTAGCCACGGAGCTGGCCATCAGCAATAAGCTCACCGACGGCAACCCCGAGCGCGTGATGCAGCCCGAAGACCTGGCCGAGTTCATCATTGCCCAGCTCAAGCTCAACCGCCGCATCTTCATCAAAGAAGCCGGCATGTGGTCGACGAACCCCTAGGTGCCGTTGCCGCAACGCACCTAGGCCAACGCCCGCCCGGCACCGCGCAATGCGGCTGCCGGGCGGGCGTTGCTGCGTTTGCCACCTAATCTTAGCGCTGCGGTTCCGTCGATTTCTCAAAGTCCTGGTTGCCGCCGCCATCGAGGGCGCAGCGCCAGATGGTTTTACCGCTTTGCTGCACCACCTCGTAGCCGTTGTAGCGGTGCTTTTTGGCGGGGTACAGCTCATTCGAATCGTAAGGCTTGGTTTCGCCGTAGCCGGGGCTTTGGCTGCTGCCGCAGCCGTTGTAGTGCCGGTAGTTGCCGCTGGCCGCAAAAAACTCGAAGGTTTTGTTGCGCGTGTCGAACACCACGGTGCCCTCGCGGTAGCCCAGCACCTGCGTGCGGCAGTAGGTGGAGGTGCTGGTGTAGTAGAAGTACTGCTTGGCCGTGCCGTTTTTGTAGAAGCGGTAACCCAGGGCTATTTCGTAGGCCGGGCCGGCGTAGCGGCCGTCGTAGCCCCAAAAGTTGCCGATGGAGCTGGAGCCGGCCAGCCAGTAGCCCACCAGCTCGTCGGGTACCTCGGAGCGCGCGTTGTTGCCGAAGTTCCCGGCGTCGGGCGCAGGGTCAGTTTCCTTGTTGCCGTCGGTGCAAGCGGCTAAGGAGCCGCAGCTGGCGGCGAGCAGCAGGGCAAATAAGAGCGTTTTCATAGCGGGTATGGGGTTGATGAGGAGCGTGAATGCACTACCCTTCGGCAGCACCCCCGCAAGTACTCAAAGGCCCCGCCCCAGCGCAAAAGCTGGGCCTCACATGAGCGTGCTATGCCTGCCGCTCAGCTTGCCGCACGGTAATACGTTTCGGCATTTGGCTGCCACATGTACATGTAGCTCCGAGCACCTAGGGCGATACGAAACCCATAGCTAACTACTTATATCACATACACATGCTATAGACAGCAGCCGCCCGATGCCCTAAACTTGCACCGTCGGCTGCCTAGGTGCGGCGCGTGCCCGGGCCCTGCAGCAGCCGACGTCAACTGCGCTTTATCACCTTACCCAACTGCTATGAAAACCAACAAAGTAGCCATCATCGGTGGCGGCCCCGCAGGCATTGTGGCTGCCAAATCTCTGCTCGAAGATGGCCTCACGCCCGTACTGATCGAACAAAGCAGCTCGATAGGCGGACAGTGGAACCAAGGAGCGGCTCACAGCGGCCAGTGGCCGGGCATGCCGGCCAACTCCTGCCACATCAAAATGTCGTTTTCCGACCACGATTACCCCGAGGGCACGCCCATGTTCCCGAGCACGGAGCAGGTGCTGGCTTACCTCAAGGATTACGCCCGGCGCTTTGGGGTTGATGCCCACGTGCGCCTGAATACCCGCGTGCAACTCATTAGCCGGGGCCCCGAGGGGCATTACACGGTATGGTCGGTAAATAAGCATGGCGAAGAGCGCACCGAGGTATTTTCGCACGTAGTTGTGGCCACGGGCCGCTACAACAAGCCGCACCTGCCCAACACGCCCGGCATCGAGCAGTTCCGGGGCAAGGTTATCCACTCGTTTGCGTACCGTGGCCGCGAAGCGTTCCGGGGGCAGCGCGTGCTGGTGGTGGGCAACAGCATCAGCGGCGTCGAAATTGCCAGTGACGTGGCCCGCAACCCCGATACGCTGGTGATTTCCTCGGCCCGCAAGCCGCGCTACATCGCCCGCAAAATCATGCACGGCGTACCCACCGATCAGCTGGCTTTCACGCGCTTTGGGGCCTATGCCAACCAAGCCCTGCCGCCGCACGAGGCTGCCGAAGGCCTCAAGCAACTAGTGCTAAGCGCCGTAGGCAACCCCGCTGATTACGGCGGCTTGCGCCCCTCCGAAAACCTGCTCGAAGCAGGCGTTTCGCAGTGCCAGGACTACCTCGACTTCGTGAAGGAAGGCCGCATCAAAGCCGTAATCGGCGTGCAGTCCTACACCAGCAACTCCGTTATCCTTACTGATGGCCAGGAGCTGCCCATCGATGCCATTATTCTGGCCACGGGTTACGACCTGAACCTGCCCTTCCTGAACGAGGAGCTGGAGCGCACCGTCAACCTCGACCGCAAGCACCTTGATTTGCATCACTTCACCTTCCACCCGGCCCTGCCCAACTTCGCCTTCATGGGTTTGTACGAGCAAATCGGCTCGTACTTCGTGTCGGCCGAGATGCAGGCCCGCTGGATTGCCGCCTGCTGGAGCGGTGCCCGCGCTCTGCCTACAGCCGCCGAAATGAAAGCCGGCTTGCAGGAGTTTCAGTTTTTCAAGCAGCACCGCGGCACAACTACTTGCCAGGAAGTTGCCGAAATGATTTCGGCCGATTTGGGCATTGCCCCTACCCTGCACCGCTACCCCGAGCTAGCCGCCGAGCTGTTCTTTGGCTTGCTGGCGCCGGCGCAGTTCCGGATGGAAGGCCACGGCAGCCAGCCCGATGCGCGGGCCCGCTTCGAGCGCAACGTGCGCTTCTTTACCGATGGCATGCCGGCGCAACTCAGCGACCAACAGCTTGGCCAACTGCAAATGCTGGCCGCCAAGCTGCCGCACCACGCGCAGCTGCAAGCCTTGGTGCAGCAGCTCCAACCCGCCGAAGCATTGGCCTAGTTTGCCCGGGTGCAGCGGGGCCGAGTTGCCCCGCTTTGGGCAAGCCCCGTTCTGCTTTTTGCCCTGATTTGCCGATGAGCAATAAAAAAAGGAGCCCACCATACGGTGGGCTCCTTTTGTACTGTGCGAAGCGAGGGAGCTTACGCTTGCGTGCGGCGAACCTTCACAGCGTTCAGGCCTTTGCGGCCTTGCTCTACCTCGAACTCTACGGTGTCCCGCTCGCGGATTTCGTCGATGAGGCCGGTTACGTGGACGAAGATGTCCTGACCAGTGGTGGCGTCGTTGATGAAACCAAAGCCTTTGGTTTCATTGAAGAATTTTACGGTTCCTGTTGACATGATGCTTTAGGAAATGGGTGAAAACAAAGCAACTGGCAACGGAACACTACTGCGATTCTGCAAGCGAATGATGGTAGGTAACACGAGGCAACTTGCCTTAAACAATGTAAACGTAAGCTTTTTATTCGAACTGCCTAGCGAAAACTATTCAGCACCGAGCTTGCCTGCGTTGTACGGGGAGCTAACCAAGCGGCACTTTCTTAAGTTCAAAACGCGCATATATTAACGATTAAATATATTGCAATCCATTGATAACCAAATCATAAATCAATATAAGCAACCATTTATTGCAGCTGCAAGCGCCTACAGGCAAGCAACAAATTAGTTCAGAAATGCGCCGGCGGGTATTTCGCTGATTTGCAGTGCGGCGAAGCGCGCAACAACTTTCGCGGGGGTTTGCGGTATTACCTCCGCATCTGTCCCGTTGTGCTGGCTTGCATCATTAGCTGCCGCAGTGCGCGGGGCGCTTCACCCACCTGTTGCTTTTCGCTCATGCCTGCCAATACCTAT
Organism: Solirubrum puertoriconensis; assembly: GCF_001483135.1. Lineage (GTDB taxonomy): Bacteria > Bacteroidota > Bacteroidia > Cytophagales > Hymenobacteraceae > Solirubrum > Solirubrum puertoriconensis. Next base: position 98,890 of record NZ_LNAL01000007.1, on the reverse strand, counting down.
TCAGCTTCCAATACTTCCGAGTCAGCCGCTTCGGTTGTCGTGCTAGCCGGCGCCACCGGTGCCCTAGGTCGGCGCATTGCTTACCACCTGCGGCAGCGCGGTGCTAGGGTGCGGGCCTTGGTACGCCTAGGCAGCCGCACCAAACCCGAAGCCGAGGAGCTACGCCAGCTGGGCGCAGAGGTGCACGAAGTAAACTACGGTAGCGTGGCCGAAATGGCGAAGGTGTGTGCTGGAGCAAGCTGCGTGGTATCGGCGCTATCGGGACTGCGCGAGGTAATTGTGGAAACGCAGCGCCTGCTGCTGCTGGCTGCCGTGGAGGCCGGCGCGCCCCGCTTCATTCCATCCGATTACTGCATCGACTACACCAAGCTGCCCGAGGGCTCCAACCGCAACCTCGATTTGCGCCGCGAGTTCAGCCAAAGGCTCGATCAAGCGCCCATTCAGGCTACTTCCATCTTCAACGGCATGTTCACCGATCTGCTTACGGGGCAAGCACCGGTTATCCTGTTTGGTCCGAGGCGGGTACTGTACTGGGGCAGCCCCGATCAGCCCATGGATTTCACCACGCTCGACGATACCGCCGCCTTTACGGCCGCAGCGGCCCTCGATGCCAACACGCCTAGGTACCTGCGCGTGGCGGGCGAGGTGGCCACCACCCGCGATTTGCAAACGGCCGCCACCGCCGCCACCGGCCAGCCGTTTAAGTTGCTGCGTCCCGGCGGCCTAGGTGCGTTTGGGGCTCTTGCTAAGCTTACCCGCGCGCTGGCGCCCAGCCACGGCGAGGTGTTTCCGGCTTGGCAGGGCATGCAGTACATGCACAACATGCTCAGTGGCTTGCCCAAGCTTGAACCGCTCGATAACCACCGCTACCCCGAAATTCGGTTTACGACCGTGCGCGAAGTGCTGGCAACCGCGCGTGGGTAGCCATTGCACTGCCTCCCAGGCGGCCAGCTACCTAAGGTTTACAAATACGAAAGCCACCAATGCGTATGCCGCTGCTTGTAGCCTTGGTACCAGCGGCAGGGCCAGTAGAGCACTAGCACCACGCCCAGCCACACCAAGTAGGCGCGCAGCAAACTAGGCGCGTAGGTTTGGGGCCAGGTTGGCGGCGGCGAAAACGACAAGTTGATGGCTTGCCCGAAGGCTACGCGCGACCAGAGCCAAGCACTGGCGCTAATAAGCCCTAGGTGCAACAAGTAGTAGAAAAACGGCACCTGCCCGAAGGTGCGCAGCCAGCGGCTAAGTCGGCTTGTGGCACCTTCGGCCACGCTCAGGAGCAGCAGCGCAACGCCCAACGTCAGGCACACAAACAGCAACGAGGGCGGGTACTTGGTTACGTTCAGAAACGACAGCACCGTGTAGCCCCAACCGCGGGGCTGCACGCTCCAGGGCACTGGGTCGCCGTACCAATTGGTGGCTCGCAACGCTACAAACAGCACCAACAGCGCCACGCCGGCCCAGCGCAGCCGGCGGTTGCGCTCGGGCAGTGCTAGCCCAAACCAGGGGCCCACTGCGTAGCCCGCCAGCATTACGCCCAGCCACGGCACCACAGAGTAGGCTACCAGCAGCGGCGGCAGCTTGCCCAGGGGCAGCAAAAAAGGATTGTTGTGCAGCAGCGCCCACCCGGCATTGGCAGCAGTAACAGGCTGAATAAACGGCAGCGCATCGTGGCCGAGCAATATTAAAGCGGCCACTCCGGCGAGTACTGCCCTCGGTAGCCACACCAGCCCGGCCAGCAACACCATGCCCCAGCCAATTACCCAAATGACCTGCAGCAGCAACATGCTGTAGCCCCACAACAGCACCAAGCTGATGACGCACAGCTCTAGCGCAATCAGCCACAAGCCCCTCGTCACCAAGAAGCGACTGGTGGCACCTAGGCGGGGCTGCTTTTGGGCATATAGCCAAATACTTATGCCCGACAAAAATACGAAGGTGGGCGCGCAGAAATGCGTAACCCAGCGGGTAAGAAACAGCAGGCCCGTGGTTTGAGCTACATCCTCGGGACGGAAGGTAGTAGGACTCCAGAAGTCGCGCACATGGTCGAGGGCCATTACAACCATTACCAGGCCGCGTACTACATCAATGGCTTGCACCCGGGCACTGGTAGCCCTGCTTTGCGCGGGCGTTGCGGGCAATTGGGCTACTACTTGCATAAGTGCTACACGTGGTGCGGTTAACCAATCCGCCCAAGGTATAGCGCGGGCATTGCATTAGCTACCCTATTGGCACTCGGCCAGCGCCCAACCGCAGTGCTGCTACTTTAGGAGCTGCCAGCTGAAGCTTACGCCCTTGGCCTCGTCGGTGCGCAAATCGGGATACTTGGGTTTGGCCGGCTCGGGCAAGGTGTATGGCTGCTGCGAACCATCGGCTGCAACCACCGTGAGGTTCTGGTAAGGCACGAACACGTAGATTTTGTCGCCGGGCCTGGCGGCGCGCACCCAAGCCGATAGGCCAACATCGGATTTGTAGGCTCGGATGGCCGGAAACACGGGGCGCCCGGCCCGCATCAGCGTTAGCTCGGCGTACTTGCACCGGTAGCTTGCCTTGTCGGAGCAGGCTGGGTCGGAGGTTAGTTGCAGCTTAATTGTTGGGGCCATGGCGGCACCAGCCGTGGTAATGGCTTGCCCCTCGCGCAATACCGATACCATGGGCTTAGGGCAATCGGTTTGGGCATGTGCTCCCGAAACAGCAGCTAAGAATAATGACGGAAGGAATAGCTTTTTCAGCATTGGCTAACGAGCGGGTGAGTTTGGCTGGATGGTAACGAATGGCGTCGCAACATTGCCTCAGGCGCTGCCAGCCAACGCAACATAACGTTTTTCACTGCAGAAGCTCGTCGGTAAGCACTGCTTATCGGCTGCGCCAGTGCGTCATCCGAGAGGCAAACGCGGAACTGCGCAGAAATTTTTACGTATTCACTTTGCAACACAAAGTTCTTTACATTACTTCGCATCAACATCAGCTACGCCACATGCGCTCCTGCTGCTGCCGGCGCTTTCTGCACCTAAGCATTTGCTTACCTGACGCTTCCTTGCTTTTCAACAACCAACCCATACTCCCATGACCTTGCGCATCAAAAACATTGCTGGCACCGCGCTGGTAACTACTCTCCTCCTGCTGATTCCGTTTGTGGCCATGAAGTTTGACACGGGTGTGAACTGGTCTGGGTCTGACTTCGCCATTGCCGGGGCGCTTATTTTCATCACCGGGTTGGTGGGTCAGCTGCTGGTAAGCCAGTCGGGCACCCTTATGCACCGCTTAGCCGGCGCACTGGCCGTGGCAGCTGGTTTTCTGTCCTTGTGGGTGAATCTTGCAGTGGGCATTATCGGCAGCGGCCCCAATGGAGCCAACCTCATGTTTGCCGCCGTGTTTGTTACGGTGTTCATTGGTTCGGCCCGAGCGCGTTTGCAGCCGCGAGGCATGGCCCAAACCATGTTTGCGGCGGCGCTTGTGCAGTTCCTGGTTCCGGTGGTTGCGCTGCTGATTTGGCAATCGGAGCCGATGGATATGGAAGGCATGGCCGGCAACATGATTTTTGTGGGCATGTGGGCCGTCTCGGGGTGGCTGTACCGGCAGGCACGCAGTCTCCGTTCGGCCTAGGTAAGCCTACGGCCTAGGGTTCAGCGGCTCCCGCTTTGACGCAAGCATTTAGCTGGCGGCCATGGCGGGAGCCGCTTGTTATTGACCCAGTGCCTGCAGGCAGAGCGCCTAAATGGGCAAACACTGCAAAGGTTGCTTCTAGCAAACAGATGAGCATCACTACCACTTCAGATCAGCTCTTGCACCAATCATTTTGATTATCAACGATTGCTGTGGTTATTGACACCTATAACTGGTATATTCTTAGCATTACCAAGCCGGCCTTATGCGATGCAACGTCGGACGTTCCTGCACCTGTCATTCGCGGCTCCGGCAACCCTAGCGCCTCTGCCGATGTGGGCGGCGCCGCTGGTTCACGCTCTGCCCGATGTGGCCCCCGGCAAAGCGGTATTGGTGCGGCGCCAGCACGACCGCCGGAATCAGCCGTTCAAGTTTTTGGAAGCTACGTTTACCGTTAAGGTATCGGGGCAGGATACGGGAGGCCGCTGCGTAATTTTTGATACGTTGCGCCCAGCCAAGGTGGGCCCGGCCCTACACTACCACAAGAACTGCGACGAATGGTTTTATGTGGAAGAAGGCGAGTTCAAGTTTCAGGCTGGCCAGGAAACCCTGCGCCTGCAAGCCGGCGACTCGCTGCTGATACCGCGCGGCATGGCCCACGCGTTCGTCAAAATCAGCGAAGGCGTGGCCCGCCTGCTGCTGATGCACCAGCCTGCCGGCTCTATGGAGGAGTATTTCCGCACTGCCAGCCAGCTCCCCGATCAAACCCTGGAAGCCCGCCAAAACCTAGCCGCCAAGCACGATATTCATTTTATCGGCCCACCGCTTAAGCCGGATTGAAGCGGCTCTTGCAAGACAGTGCTCCGCTAGGTCTGCCGTTAGTCAGTTTCACAAATCAGCACGTTCTTCCGATTCCAAGCGAGGAATGATGCTTTGGCGTTGCAAAGCGGAAGCGATGCTCGCCCACAGTTCGGCAGCGGCTACAGATGTATTTTCTGCTTTGTGCGAATGGTGAACCGCTATAAGTTAAAAGCGAATTATGGCAGCTATTCCGCCCCACCGGATTGCTGCATCTGCTTCAGAAATTCTTGCTCCTGCCGGGTGTGATTGGCCCGGAACTCGGCGTGTTGGGCCTCGGTACGCTCCATGCCTAGGTCGGCCAGGTACTCGCGCAGCTTGTCAGCTGGCTTGTATTCGCCGTATGCGGGGGTGCCGGGCTGGTACCGCCACGATGCGTGCAGATTGCCGCCGTCCACGGCATCAAAGCCCAGTTCCTCCACCAAGGCCATTACCTTTTGCTTGGCGGCATCATCGTCGCTGGCTACGGGCAGGGCAATGCGGCCCGGCGTGCCAGCAGGCAGCGCCCTAGTTACGATGTGTTCGGCGTGGATATTATTGAACACCTTCACCACTGGGCGCCCTAGGTGCTGCTGCACCCATTCGCTTTCGGTGAGGCTGCCGCTTTCCAGCTCCGGTATCCGGCCGTCGCGCAGCAGCGGGTAGTAATTGCAGGTGTCGATGACAGGCACCTCGGCTGGCACGCCCGCGAAAAGGTCCTTGGGCAGGTCGGGAATGTTTTTCAGCGGAATGGTTACCACGATCAGGTTGGTGCCGCGCCGGGCGGCTTCCTCGACCGTTACGGGCGTAGCGCCGGTTTTCTGAGCCACGTCCATCAGCGTTTCGGGGCCGCGGGAGTTGGCGATGTATACCTTATGACCTAGGCCGGTGAGCCGCACGGCCAGGGCGCTGCCAATGTGGCCGGCTCCAATGATTCCGATGTTCATAGTTGGGAAGGTTTACATGGTTTGCGCATTGGCACATTGCCGCCGCAAGTAGCTAAACTGCGGAGGCTAGGAAATGCTTTTTGGGCGGTCGGTTGCAGAGGTAAGCTTAAGCCAAGCAGTTGCACCATTGTCTGCTACATCAATCAGCGCCGCCTGGTTTCACCGGATAGGCTACAGGTTGCTGCTGACCAGGTGGTACAAAGCACCGATTAACAAGGGGCTAATTATTTTCCTTACTTTATCCGTTTCTTCCACTCCTCCTGTTGTAATGATTTCGCGGGTCTATTCTTTCCGTAGCTTGTTGGTGTGGGGATTATTTGGCTTCCTGTTGTTGCACCTGATAGGCTGCGGACTGTACGTGCCAACCCTAGGACCGACATCCATGGTGCAAGCACGCGGGCAGGCTGAAGTGGGAGGCTTCTATCGGCCCTTGGTTATGGGCGAGGTTTACGCAGCTTATTCCCCTTTGAATCATCTGCTGGTTGCGGGAAGTGCCTCAAGAGCCTGGGACGTCTCGGGAGGTGACACAAAAATCACCTTCCACCAAGTTGATGCAGCCCTAGGGTACTACACCGTCCTTGGTCGCGAACAACATTGGTACATCAGCGGCTTGGGCGGCTATGGCAGGGCCCGTACGCACTCACGGTTTGAAACATCGAGCTCCGCCTCGGCTAGCAAAGTGTACAGTCTGCGCTACAATCCAGCATATGGGCAGGCCCAGTTTGCATTTCAACACGAAAACTTCGCCCTAGGCACGGTTCTAAGGCTCACCAGCTTACGGTACACTGAGCTAGAATTCAACGGACAGGCACCGACTGGTGCCGTCGGCGACTTGTATCTCGGCAACTATTGGTACATGCGAGCGGGAAGCGGTCCTATCCAGCTTCAGATTCAGGTGGGAGCATCACGCCCGCTACCAGCTGCACAACCTCACATGGAATACGAGTTAAACACCTCCTCGCCGATTATGGGAATTGGACTGCTACTGCGGCCGCATTTATTAAGCCGAGGCACGCAAGTACAACAGCGGCCCTAATACCTGGGTCTCCTGTTAAGCCGCCCAGCCCTCGATGAACCTCATTAAGAGCTTGTCCAGGGTTACCCAAAACGGCACTGCCGTTGCTCATCCATTAGAGACCAGCAACGGCAGTGCCGCTTAGTTTACATAAAACTATTTCTTACTCCCTACTCGGAACTTTCACCCCACGCTCCTCGGCCACCTGCTGCGCCAGCTCGTAACCCGCGTCGGCGTGGCGGAACACGCCCATGCCGGGGTCGGTGGTGAGCACGCGGCGCAGGCGCTCGGCTTTTTCGGGGGTGCCAGTGGCCACGATTACCATGCCCGCGTGGGTGCTGTTACCAATGCCCACGCCGCCGCCGTTGTGCAGGCTTACCCAGTCGGCGCCGGAGGCGCAGTTGGCCAGAGCATTGAGCAGAGGCCAGTCGGCTACGGCGTCGGAGCCGTCCTTCATGCCTTCGGTTTCGCGGTTGGGCGAGGCCACGGAGCCGCAATCGAGGTGGTCGCGGCCGATGACGATGGGCGCTTTTACTTCGCCGCGGGCCACGAGGTCGTTGATTACGAGGCCGAACTTTTCCCGCTCGCCGTAGCCCAGCCAGCACACGCGGGCGGGCAGGCCGATGAAGGGCACCTTGGCCTGGGCCTTCTCAATCCAGCGGCGCAGCATCTGGTTCTCGGGGAAGGTTTCGAGCAGAGCGCGGTCGATGCGCAGAATGTCTTGCGGGTCGCCACTGAGTGCGGCCCAACGGAAGGGGCCTTTGCCTTCGCAGAACAACGGACGGATGTAGCCGGGCACGAAGCCGGGGTATAGGAACTGGCCGTTTTCGTCGCGCACCTTTAGGCCACCTTTTTCAGCTTGGCCGCGCAGGTTGTTGCCGTAATCGAGGGCTACGGCGCCGGCGGCTTGCATATCAATAATGGCCTGGCAGTGCTTTATAATGGCTTGCAGGGCCTGGCGCTTAAACTCCTCGGGGTTTTGCTCGCGCAGCTGCAGCACCTCCGTAATGTCGCCTTCGGGGATGTAGTCCATCAGGTCGTGGGCCGAGGTTTGGTCGGTTACTACATCGGCCCGCCAGCCGCGGCGCACTAGCTCTGGTAGCACGGTGGCGGCGTTGCCGGTGAGGCCAATGCTCCAACCCTTGCGCTCCTGCTTGTATTGCTGGCACAGCTTGAGGGCGTGCTCCAGGTCGCGGGCTTGCTCGTCCACGTAGCCTTCGCGCACCTTCTGCTTTACGCGGGCATCGATAGGCTCGATTACCAGGCACACGCCGTCGTTCATGGTAACGGCCAAGGGCTGCGCGCCGCTCATGCCACCTAGGCCAGCCGTAACAGTGATAGTGCCTGCCAAGGTGCCGTCGAAATGCTTATCGGCCACAGCGGCGAAGGTTTCGTAGGTACCCTGCAGAATGCCCTGCGTGGCAATGTAAATCCAGGAGCCGGCGGTCATTTGCCCGTACATCATCAGGCCTTGGCGGTCGAGCTCGTCGAAGTACTCCTGGGTGCTCCAGGCAGGCACTAGGTTGCTGTTGGCGATGAGCACCCGCGGGGCGTGGGGCCAGGTGCGGATTACGCCCACCGCCTTGCCCGACTGCACCAGCATGGTTTCGTCGGGTTCGAGGTTCTGGAGCGTGTTAACAATGGTCTGGTATTCCTTCCAGTTGCGCGCCGCGCGGCCGGCCCCGCCGTACACAATCAGCTCGTCGTACACCAGCGAAACGGCCGGGTCGAGGTTGTTCTCAAGCATACGCAGGGCGGCCTCCGCTTCCCAGGTTTTGCAGCGCAACGTGGTGCCGTGCTGGGCGCGCACGGTTTCTTGGGGCTTGTACTCGTAGTACATCGGCCGCTTGGCCTTGGGCTGCTGGTTGGCGTCGTCGGAAACGCTGGTGGCTTCGAGGTTGAGCTCGGGGGTTTGGAGAGCAGAGTTCGACATAATGGGTGGGAGAACTAGGAGCTTGGGTGGAGCGGCAAGATATGATTTTGGCCGCATGCCCAAACAGGCTCCACCGTTGCTTACTACACTCCTAGGTTGGCTTTGCACCGGCCAGTGCAGGCAGCTTAGCTGATGCTACTTTGCCAGCCCACTATTGCGAAATGCCGACAATTCAGCCGCAAGCTCGACATTAGATAAATGCTATTGCACTTGGCTTATTGTTGAGATTGTTCAACATTGTAAATATTTTCTTATAAAATCTAGGTTACCTCAGGCCCGAATCAGTATAAAGTCCTTGCAGAGCATCCGGTGGATGGTTTGCAGCAGTCACATCTTACCCTTATACAACCAATCACCATGAAAAAGGCACTCTTTTTAGCACTGGCAGCAGCCTCCTTCACTTTCGCCTCATGCGGCGGCAATCAAGAAAGCGGCGCTGAAGGCGGCGGCACGGGCGGCGGCGGCACCGAAGCTACGGGCGGCGATACGGGCTCCATGGATCAGTCGGGTGGCGGCATGAGCAGCGACACCAGCGGTATGGGCGGCACCGGCGGCGATATGGGTACCACCGGCTCAACGGGTGGCGCTTCCACGGCCGGCGGCTCAACCACGGGTGGCTCGACGGCAGGCGGCACTACTACGGCCAGCACCACGGGCGGCTCCACAATGGGCTCCACTACCGGCACCACGGCTGGCGGCTCTACTACGGGCGGCAGCACTGCAGGTGGCACCACGGCTGGCGGCTCTACCGCCGGCGGCACGGGCTCTACCGGCGCGGGTGGCACTACGGGCCGTTAATTGTCCCTATCCTGTTCCAATACGCAAAGCCCCTCGCGCCGCGGGGGGCTTTGCTGTTTCTGGGACTTAGCCGAAGCGCACGACCATTGCATTGCAAGGCAAGCAGAAAGAAACTGCTACTTACGCGCCCTACAAAACAAGCCATGCCGCAAGCCTAAGCAGCTGTATATATCGAAATAAGTATCCTTAACGAAGTTCAAATTTGGAACTTACTTACTTCGATTCCTTACTTGCGTGCAGCTTGCACCAATTGTATCTGCGAGCCGAAAAGTACTCTTGCCATTCTTCACCATTCACCTACCCCAATCATGAAAAAAGTACTGTTCCTGGCTCTGGCCGCCGCTTCGTTCACCTTCGCTTCGTGCGGCAACCAGCAGGAATCTGGCGCAGGCGCTGAAGGCACTAGCACCGAAACCACCGCTACCGACTCGACTACTGTTACGGATATGGGCGGCGGTGAAGCCGGCGCTACTGCCGACTCGGCCGGCACTGCTGGTGGCACCACTACTGCTACCGGCACCGCTACCACCGGCACCACCGCTGCTGGCACCACCGCAGCCGGCGCTGTAACTACGGGTGGCGGCACGGGTGCTGCTGGCACTACTACCGGCCAGTAAGTCCCGCTTACCTAGCTTACCCCCAAGCCCTCCGCCAGCGCGGAGGGCTTTTTTGTTGTGGTACTTTTTGCCAAGCCGGGTAAAAGCGGGCGTCTGAATATGAATTATCAAATAAATAACTATCCCTTAACAAGCACCAGCCGTATAAACTTAACTAATTGAGGTTTAATGGGTTGCTAAGCATATGCTTTGGGAATTACGCTGCCGAACCTGATCTACCTCCAACGCTTCAGCTCGCAGTTTTCGAAAACATGCTCTATTTTCACCTAACTAGCCGGGCGCCTAAAAGCAGCAGCAAGCGTCAAAAACCTGATGCTGCCCAGCACGGTTAGCTTCCTTTGCCGGGGTGTGGAGGGGAGCACAGAGTAGGTCCAGTGTAACATCATTCAGCTATTGCAAAACTGAGTTTGATAAAGCCGAACATTGGAATGGAGAGAGACGATTACGCGATGATTTAAACGGCGGCAGGCCGTAATGCCTACCGCCGTAATCCTATTGGTGCTTCTGTTTCGGTCTGGCCTGGGCTAGTCCGCCGGAAGCGTTTGGTGTTTGCTGGGTCGAACTCTGCGTTCGGCATTGGCTTACCCGTACCGTATACCTCGCCCTAATTCTACCTGAGCTATGCCAAAACATACCTCGCGCCGCCCGCGCATCGCTTTTCTAACGTCGACTGACCCGAAGGATAGGCGTTCTTGGTCTGGCTTGCACCGCATGTTAGGGCACACCCTCGAGGAACACGTGGGCGATGTAGATTACCTAGGCCCGGTTTCGCTGCGCTACTTGTTTGCACTCGGCGACCGGCTGAACCGCGTGATTGGCTGGCTCACGGGCGGCAAACGCTACCACTACAGCACGAGCGTGCTGGTGAGCTGGTTGTACGCGGCGCTGTTTTGGTTTAAGCTCCGCCGCAAGCGGTACGACTTCATCTTCGCTCCCGCTGCTTACACCGAGTTTGCATTTCTGCGCACCAACCTTCCAATCGTGTATTGCGCCGATTCGACACTGGCACAACTTATTGGCTATTACGATGGCATGTCGGCGCTGCTGCCCATCTCCAAAAAGGAACTGAATTACATCGAGCAAAGAGCCATCAACAAGGCCAGTTTGCTGCTGTATTCGTCGCAGTGGGCAGCGCAATCGGCTAAAGACACGTTCGGGGCACCGGAACGGATGGTTGAAGTGGTGCCTTTTGGAGCAAATCTTACCCAGATTCCTGACCGCCAAACCGTGTTGCAGCACACCAAGACAAGCCGCTGCGAGTTGCTATTTGTCGGCGTAGAATGGAAGCGGAAAGGCGGTGAAATTGCTGTTGAAACGCTGGCCGAGCTAAGTCGACTGCAGGTGGATGCTCATCTCACTATTTGCGGCTGCGTGCCGCCTCCGGAGCTTATCCACAACATGCAGGATAAGCTTACGGTGATTCCGTTTCTGGATAAAAACGACCCCGTTCAGCTGCAACGCCTGAATGCGCTATATGAGGCCGCTGACTTTTTCATTTTGCCTACGCGGGCCGAGTGTGCCGCCATTGCGTTCTGCGAGGCCAGTGCTTTCGGCGTGCCTTCGTTTACCACGGAGACGGGCGGCATTGCCGATTTTGTTGTGAACAATGAGAATGGCTACCGGCTTAGCTTATCGGCCCGAGGGCACGACTACGCCCAAGCCATAAAACGCGTGTGGGACGATGACGCGCTGTACTACAGCTTGCGTGAAAAGTCGCGAAATCTGTACGAGCAGCGCCTGAACTGGGATGCTTGGGGCCGGCAGGTGCGGCGAGTTTTACATGCGCATTTTGCCTCCGCTTTTTACAATCCGCGCATTACCGTTCCCATCCGGCGTGCCCGTTACCAAACGGCTTCCTGAAGCACGCTCGCTGCCCCAACACCACATCGGCTGCTACTTAGCCGGGCTACTTTGCGTACTGCCTGTATCATCAACCAACAGATGCTGCGATGGAAAAGGTAGCCGCTGGTGTACACCAGCTCCAGATTCAACGTTTTGTAAACGTATACTTTGTAGAAGCTGGCTTGGCCGGCGAATGGGTGCTGGTTGATACCGGCCTGCCCGGTTCGGCCAAGGCCATTATTGCCGCGGCCGACAAGCTGTTTTACCCCGGCACGCACCCGCAGGCCATCTTGCTCACCCACGGCCACATGGACCACTCCGGCTCGGCCCGCGAGCTGGCCGAGCACTGGAAAGTGCCGGTACTGGCCCACCCGCTGGAGCTGCCTTTTTTGCAAGGCCGGGCCGTGTATCCGCCCGCCGACCCTACCGTTGATAAAGGCGGCTCGCTGGCGTTTGTGGCGCGGTTTTTCCCGCCGCAGTCCTTTCAGCTGAGCGACGTGGTGCAGGCCTTGCCCACGCAGGACAACACCGTGCCGTACCTGGAACAGTGGCGCTGGCTGCACGTACCGGGCCATGCGCCGGGGCAGGTGGCTTTGTTTCGCGAGTCGGACCGCACGCTCCTAGGTGCCGATGCTTTTGCCACGGCCAACCACGAATCGGTGCCGGCGCTGCTGATGCAGGTGCCGAAAATCAGTGTGGCGGGCGCCCCGTTCAACTACAATTGGCAGGAGGTGCAGCAGTCGGTGCAGTTGCTGGCTTCGTTGCAGCCGCAGGCCGTGGGCTGCGGGCACGGCCCGGTAATCAAAGGGCCCGAAGCCGCAGCGGGTTTGCTCGCCCTGGCCAACAACTTCCCGATGCCCCTGTACGGCCGCTACGTGGAGCAGCCCGCCGTAGCCGACGCCGACGGTGTGCAGTACCTCCCTCCTGCCCCGGCCGATACCTTCCCGCAAAAAGCTGCTTTGGTAGGCGCAGGAGCAGCTTTGGCTATTGGGGCGCTGGCGTTGCTGGGCCGCCGGCGCAAAACCAAGAACCGCAAGCGGCGCGGCGGTAAGCGCCCAATTGGGCTTACTACGCTGCCGCCCGAACTCGATTCGAGTTCCTACGGCTATAAGGAGTATCGCTTGTAACTGCCGCCCTAGGTGGTAAATAGCACAAGGGCCCTGGCTGCAGCCAGGGCCCTTGTTGTTCATGTGAGCGGGAAATGACCTAGGGAACGATCGGCGGGCTCTAACCAACCACGCGGCTCCACCACCTGCGCCTCCGATTGTTGCCTGAAAAGGAGCATTGGCTATTTGCCAGCGCGGCTCACGGTTACGCCCCCGTTGGTGGTAACGGCCTTTACCGGAGCACCGCCCTTGCCTAGGGCTACCGATACTTCGCGGCCGATAGTGCCTTGCACTTTGGTAGGGAAATCGGTGCTGATGGGGCCACGTTGGGTGCTGGTGAACAGCTGCGCCGAGTAGTCGGCCGGTACGCGCCACGAGATGCCCCCGTTGGTGGTGGTTACATCGAGGCCATTGCCCTCCCACTTAGTACCCGTGAGATTGATGCTTAGGCCACCGTTTTGGGTGCGGCCTTTCAGGTCGCCGCCGCTGCCGGTAATGCTCACGCCGCCGTTGTGCGCCTCAAAGGTTACCGGGCCTTGCACGTTTTCGAGGCTGATGCCACCGTTGTGGGTAGTAAGGGCCAGTGCCTGCTTGCGGGGCACAAAGATTTCGTAGCTCACGGCATAGCCACCGTTGCTCATGGCATAGCCCGAGTTGCTGCCGCTGCCATCGGGCCCGGCGCCGCGCAGGGTGTTGCCTTCGGTGCTGATTTTTACTTGCTGCGCGGTGGCTTTGGCGGTGGCTTCGTCGCGGCCCCAGGCTTGTACTTTGGCCCGCACCCGAATTTCGCTGCCGTCGTAGCCTTTTACCGAGATGCCGCCGTTGCGCAGGCCATCTACGGTCAGCTTCTCGCCCTTGGTGGCGGGCAGGGTAAAGTCGCGCGTTTCGCAGTAGCGCTTTTGCTCCGAGTTGCCCCACTTGCCCTCTTCGCAGGTAGAGGTAAAGGCCGGCGCCGTTTGGGCGTGGGCAACCAAGGCAGCGGAGCTGAGCAGCAGGGCAGCTAGTACATGTTTCATAGCTTCAGAAAGGCAATTGGTTGAGATGTTCAGCTCACTGACGAAAACCAAATATCAAAGGCTGCATATACAACGAAGTTTTTCGTACTTCTTGTATTAGCTACCCGAGCAAGGGCCGCAAAGCATCAGCATACGAGCGGCTTACGCGCACTACCTTTCCGCCTTCGAGCGTGGCATAATAGCCCCCGCTGCCGTCGCGCTCCAGTTCCGATACGGCGTTTAGTGCCACCAGCACCGAGCGGTGAATACGCAGAAAGCGCTGCGGATCGAGCCGGTGCTGCAGTGCCGTAATGCCTAGGTTGCTTAGGTGCTGGCCCGTGGTGGTGTGCAGCGTAGCGTAGTCGCCGGCAGCCTCAACCCACCGGATGGTTTCGACGGGCACTGCCACCAGCCGTGCCCCTTGAGGCACAAACAACCTAGGCGGAAAAGCGGCCGGTGCGGCAGGTGCCGGCATTGTGCTGCGCGCGTCCTCGAGGCGCTGCAACAAGCGTTGCAGGTTGGCATCGGGTGCATCGGCGGTGTGTTGCAACACGCGATCCACGGCCCGCCGAAACCGGGTGCGGTCGTAGGGCTTCAGCAGGTAATCGAGGGCGCCGGCTTCGAAGGCACTGAGGGCGTACTGATCGTAGGCCGTGGAGAAAACCACCCGTGGCACCTGCTCGAGCCGCCCGAGCACTTCAAAGCCGTTGAGGCCAGGCATTTGAATATCCAAAAACACCAGCTCGGGCTGCAGCTGGGCGATGCTTTCCACGGCGGCGAACCCATCGGCGCACTCGCCCACAATGCGTACCTGCGGAAAATCGGCCAGGTACTGGCGCACAATGGTGCGGGCGGGCGCTTCGTCGTCGATGATGAGCGTGGTCATGCAAGCAGTGGTTTGGCAAGCTAGATCGGCAGTACAAACGACACCACCAAGCCCTGCGGCTGGTTGCCTTCGATGTGCAGGCCGTGGCTACCTAGGGCCAGTAGGCGCTGGTGGGTGGTGCGCAGCCCTACGCCCCGCGCCGAGCCGAGCAGCGTGTCCGCTGTGCATCCGGCAGGCAGGCCCACGCCGGTGTCGGCCACGATGACTTTGAGCTGATTACTGCTTAGGTGCCGGGCGGCCACGTGTACCTCGCCACCCTGCACGGCCGGGGCCAGGCCGTGCCGCACGGCATTTTCTACCAACGGCTGCACGAGCATGGGCGGCACGGGTATCGATAGTAAGCTTTCGTCCACCTCGAAACTTACCCGCAGCCGATTGCCAAAACGGGCTTGCTCCAGTTCGAGGTAGCTCTGCAAAAACTGCAGCTCATCACCGAGGGGCAGCCGCTCGTGCCGCGAGGCATCGAGCGCGAAGCGGAAGGTGTGGGCCAGGCGCACAATCAGCTCGCGGGTACCTTCCAGCTCGGGCGGCACCGAAGCACTGATGGAGTTGAGCGTGTTGAACAGGAAATGCGGGTTGATTTGGGCCTTGAGCGCGGCCATCTGGCTGGCGTGGGCCTGCGCCTGCAACTGCTGGTTTAGCAGGTTGTGGTGGCGCAGTTGCTGAATAAAGCGGTGCACGTGCAGCACGCCAAACTGCACCCCATAAAACAGCGCCGGAATGTATACATCCCACACCCGCCCGTTGCCGCTCATGGTAGCTTCGCCCATCCAATTCAGCAGTCCGTAATAACTCACAAACCACGCTCCTACCCACAGCGGCCACACCACCGCGTGCGCCAGCAGCTTAAGCGGCCACGAAGCGCGCTCGAGCGGCGTCCGGAAAAACACCCACCACACCGGCAGCGTCCAGAGGGCTTTGAGCGGGTAATCGAACAACAGCACCCGGCGCAGGTAATTGGCAAAGGCATCGGGCTGCACATCCTGCGCGGTGTAGGCGATGGTGCCGGCATACAACACCGCAAACCCCATGTAAAAGCCCGCCATAGCGAGCAGGCCGCGCCACGTAAGGCGGGCGGGCTGCTCGGGCGTAAGCGGCGGCGCGCCTAGGTGCACAGCGGCCGTTGTAGGTGGTGCCCAGGCCGGGGGCGCGGGGGCAGGCGGGGTAAGCAGTTCCACTTCCATGAGAGGGCGGCAGTTGGCGGTGCAGGCGTAAGTTAAGGAAACAGCTTCGCCAGCTTTTCTTCCAGCTGTTTGCCGCGTAAATCTTTGGCCACTACGCGCCCCTGCGGATCAAGCAGCACCGTAAGCGGAATAGCGCGGGCATCGTACACCTCGGCGCTGGGGCTGCTAAAGCCTTGCAGGTCGGATACCTGAATCCAGGGCAGCTGATCGGCGGCTATGGCCTTCAGCCACTTCTCCCGCGAGTCGTCGAGCGACACGGCATACACCTCAAACCCCTTCTGCTTGTACTGTTGATAGAGCTTTACCATGGCAGGATTCTCCTGGCGGCAGGGCTTGCACCACGAGGCCCAAAAATCGACGAGCACGTAGCGGCCGCGCAGCGAGGACAAGGCAACGGGTTGCCCATCGGGGCCGGGCAAGCTGAGCTCGGGGGCAGGCTTGCCTACGGCCGTAGCTTGCCGGGCCTGTTGCCGATCTAGGAGCACCTGCGTGTAGCGCGAGTTGGGCAGCGCGGCGGCAAAGTGGTTGGTAAGCGAATCGAGCAGGGCCTCTTCGCGCGAGTACCCGCTGAGGTCGACGGTGGCGTAGGCGGCCACCAAGGAGGTTGGGTGTTGCGATATCAGCTGCTTCGTTCCTACAACTCGCTCGCTCCAGGCGTCGTTCCAGGGGCCGGAGCGCTGCTCGCCTTGTTTGATGAGCTCCTGCGTACGTTGCCGGTGCCGCCGCAACACCTCCTGAAAACGCTGCAACACCTGCGCATCGGCGGTGCCGCCTTGCTGAGCGCTAGCGGCCAGTTGGTTGGCATCGGCAGTCAGCAACACCCGGGCGGTATTATCGAGGGCCACGGGCACGGATTCGGCTTTGGGGCCAACCAGCAGCGTGTACACGGCCGGCTCGGCAATTTGCCCGCGCAAAGCAAAACGGCCGGCAGCGTCGGTGTTGGTCGAGTCGAGGCGGCGCCACGCCGAATCTGTACCATCGGCCAGCACAATGCGCGTGCCAGCGGTGGCATTGCTAAGTTGCCCTTTCACCTCGAACTGGGCAGGACCGCTGCTGGCGCTTACCGTTGGTGCTGCTTGGCGCTGGCAAGCGCCTGCACCTAGGACGATTAACAGAAGTACCGTGAAGAAAGGTAGCAGGTGCCGGAACCAGATGGACAGGGTTAAGCGGGCAGAAAGCATGGCCGTTGCAGGGTAGGTTCGGCGCTAACCTACCTAGGGCGTATGCGGCCGCCCAATGCTAATCGGCGAGTTGCAGCCACGGCCGGCGAATGGTGTGCAGCGGCGTTCGAGCGCGAAGAAATTTAAGCGTCCTAGGTCTTTGAGGCTACTCCCGTCAGGAAGGCGGTAATCACCGTAGCCGCCAGCCGCGCCGTTTGAAAATCGCGGTCGAAAACGGGGTTAAACTCCACTACTTCAAACAGCCGAACCTCGGTGTGGCGACCTGCTTCAAAAGCAGCTTCCACGGCCTGTCTTGGCGTGAGGCCATCGGCGCTGGGCGCACTTACAGCCGGGGCAAACGCCTGCGCTACGGCATCGGTATCGAAGCTCACAAAGGCCGTACCAGCGGCGGCGCGGCGCACCGCACGCTCCATGTACAAGGCCATGCCATCCTTCTGCACGTGCGCCAAGGGCACAATGGTAGCCTGCTGCTGATGCAGAAACTCGATGTCCTCAAAGGTGTTGAGGTTGGAATGCAATCCGATTTCGGTGAAGCGCTGACCGCTTACAAACCCTTCGCGCAGCAGCTTGCCGAAGGGCGTACCGCTGCCTAGGTCGGCACGGTCTTTCACGTCGGCGTGGGCATCCACGTTCACTCCCCCTAGGGCCTGGCTACCGGTTGCATCATAAAGGCCGCGCACGGTGCTGTAAGTACCATCGTGCGAGCCGCCGAGCACCACCACGCGCGGGTACTGGCGCAGCAGCTCGGCCACCCGCTCCCGGATGCGCTGGTGGTGCTCGGTGTGGTTGTACGGCTGGGGGCCCGCAATGTCGCCGGCATCGGCAATGCGCAGGCCGTCGAGGCGCACGTTGTGCTCGAGGTTGTAGGTTTTGTGGTAGCGCCGCAGCTCGCGCCGGATGGCCGCCGGAGCGCCCACGGCCCCTGCCCTGCCCCCCTCGAGCACAGTGCCATGATCGAGCGGCAGGCCTACCAGGCACACATCGGCTTCGGGCAGTTCGGCAACGGGGCGGATTAGTTCGCGCAGAAACGTGGGCATGGGAAGTTGCTGGATAATCGGTTATCAGGCCAACGCAGCCAAATGGGGCAAGGGCTTGCTCGGCTTGGCTTTGGTGCGGCAACTTACTTAATCGAGTTTGTACCCCTTGGCAACGCACAACCGAATAAGTCCTCTGCCTACCTTCGCTACATGACAGTTCAAATGATACGATCGGCCGCGGCTCTGCTTTGCTTGGCTATTGGCCCGGGGCTGGCAGTGGCGCAGCAACCCGGTTCCAAACCGGCACCGCCGCCAACCTCGGTAGGTATGTCGCAGCTGCCAAAGTCGTTTTTCGGCACCTACACCTACCGCTCCTACACGGTGCACTCTTCGGGCGAGGAGCCGGTGCAAGCCAACGGCGTGGGCGGCACGCTTAAGCTATTGCCAACGGGCCTGTTCGAGAAGAGCATGCAGCTTACGGGCCCCAACGGCCAGGTTACGTTTTCGCAGCGCGGCCGCTTTACCGTGAATGGCGAAAACATCAGCTTTGCCTACCTCGATAGCCAACAGACGCCAAAAGCAGACAACGGCACGTTTCGGTACGACGCCAAGAAGCAAACCCTTGAACTCACCATAAAGGGCTTCCCAGAGGGCAGCAAGGCGGTGTACGTGCTGCAGTCTGCAGGCCCCTTGCGTTAGGCGCACCCTGCAGCCTGTGCGCCCCACCACGCCGGGCACCTAGGGCTGGTGTTGCCCTGGGCTTGGCTTTCGGCTAACTTGCAGCCCCTTTGGCAGCAGGCACCTAGGCGCCTCTCGCCGAAGCCTTAACTCTTAAGCACTTAGCACAACACTCATACTATGGGACGCGCGTTTGAATTCCGCAAAGGCCGCAAAATGAAGCGCTGGGACCGGATGTCGAAAGACTTCACCCGCATTGGGCGCGAAATCGTGATTGCCGTGAAGGAAGGCGGCGCCAACCCCGATACCAACTCCCGCCTGCGCACGGCCATGCAGAATGCCAAAGGCGTGAACATGCCCAAGGACCGCGTAGAAGCCGCCATCAAGCGCGCCTCTTCGAAGGAAGAAGGCAACTACCAGGAGGTGGTATACGAGGGCTACGCGCCACACGGCGTGGCCATTGTGGTTGAAACCGCTACCGACAACCCCACACGCACCGTGGCCAACGTACGCATGTACTTCAACCGCGGCAACGGCGCCCTAGGTACCGCCGGCTCCTCCGATTTCACCTTCACCCGCAAGGGCGTGTTTAAGCTGGCTGCCGAGGGCCTCGACCGCGACGAGCTGGAACTGGAGTTGATCGACTTCGGCGCCGACGACATCTACGAAGATTCGGAGGAAGACGAGCAGGGCAACGTGAAGCACTTCATTGTGGTAGAAACCGCTTTCAGCGACTTCGGCCAGATGCAGAAAGCCTTGGAGCAGAAAAACCTGAACGTCATCAGCGCCCAGCTGCAACGCATTCCGAACACCACCGTGCACCTGGAAGGCGAACAGCTGGACGAGGTGATGAACCTGATCGAGAAATTCGAGGACGACGACGACGTGCAGGCCGTGTACCACACCCTGGGCTAAGCGTTTCGGCACCTAACTATTTACCAAAGCGGGCTGCTCCTACAGGGGCAGCCCGCTTTGGCTTTACATTGGCCCTGTTTTCCGCCCTTTGTCGGCTCTCCTATTTATCCCCGATGAGACTATTCTTAACCATGCTGCTCTGGCTAAGTGCTTTTGCAGCCACAGCCCAACAAGCCGAACTAACAGCCCTGCTTCAAAAAGAAAACGTGCCGGGTCTACAGCTCGTGTTCAGCAAAAAGGGCGAAACTGTGCAGTACAGCCTAGGTGCGCCCGAGGCCGGTACTACGAAGACTCTCACGGCCAACACCATCATGCAGGCCGCTTCGCTGAGCAAAGTGGTGCTGGCCTACACCACTTTGCGCCTGCACGACCGCGGCGTTATCAACCTCGACAAGCCCCTGCTTGGCTACTACAACTACCCGCGGCTTGGCACCCAGCCGCGCGCCGCTGCCATTACGGCCCGCATGGTGCTTACGCACACCAGCGGCCTCCCCAACTGGGCCGAAAACCCGCTAGGTGCCACCTGGGCCACTTCGCACTTAAAGCTGAAGTACGTCCCCGATAGCTGCTGGAATTACTCCGGCGAAGGGTTCGTGTGGCTGCAAAAAACCCTGGAGCACGTCACGGGCAAGTCGTTGCAAGTACTGGCGCAAGAAGAGGTATTTGGCCCCTTGCGCATGAAGAACAGCAGCTTTGTGTGGCGCGAAGCCTTTGCGCGCGATGCCAGTTTTGGGCATGATGCGAGCGGCAAGCCTACAGAAGTGCGCAAGTTTAACGCGCCCAATGCGGGGTTTAGCCTGCTCACCACCGCCAGCGACTACAGCCGTTTTGTGCAAGCCCTGATGGTGGGCCAAGGCCTCAAACCCGCTACAGCGCAGCTACTCGCCACAACCGCCAACCCGGCCAATCGTTGCGGCCTGGGCCCCACCCCCACCGACCCTTACATATCTTGGGCACACGGCGTGGGCCTGGCCAATACCAGTGCCGGTACCGCCCTTTGGCACTGGGGCGACAACGGCGACTTCAAGGCCTTCTTTATGACGTTTCCGGCCCAGAAAACCAGTTTGGTGTTCTTCACCAACAGCGCCAACGGCCTTAAGCTTACCGATGAGTTGCTGCGCCTGTTTGTGGGCCCCGGCGAGTACCGCGCCATGCAGTGGCTCGCGGAAGAAAAGTAACCTAGGCGAAGCGGGCGGTAAGCGCCGAGGCGGCGTTGGGGCGCTGTTTATTTATCAGTACGTTTAGCTCAACGGTACACTTACTGCCCATACCCGCAACCCCACCTACCTGTTCTATGAAGTTCACTGCTACTGTTTTTGCGGCTGGCTTGCTGCTCGCCGCCGCTTCTTGCACTCAGCAAAAAACCGTTGATGATGCCGACGACAACGCCGCCGCACCCGCTAGCTACTTTGCCAGCGACACCACGCGCATCAAAGACGGCGGCGTGCAGATGGTGTCCATCAACACGCCCAAGGGCAAGTTCAACGTCTGGACGAAGCGCTTCGGCAACAACCCGCGCATCAAGCTGCTGCTGCTCAACGGCGGCCCCGGCGCCACGCACGAGTACTTCGAGTGCATGGAGAGCTTCTTGCCGCAAGAGGGCATCGAGTTCATTTACTACGACCAGCTCGGCTGCGGCAACTCCGACAACCCCAAGGACACGGCCATGTGGAGCCTGCCCCGCTACGTAGAAGAAGTAGAGCAGGTACGCCAGGCGCTTAACCTGAACAAAGACAACTTTTACCTGCTGGGCCATTCGTGGGGCGGTATCCTGGCCGCTGAGTACGCCCTCAAGTACCAGCAGAACATGAAAGGCCTCATCATCTCGAACATGATGATGGATGTGCCCGCCTACGGCCGCTACGCCGACGAGGTGCTGGCCCCGCAGCTAAAGCCCGAGGTGCTGAAGGAAATTCGCGCCATTGAAGCCAAAAAGGACTTCCAGAACCCGCGCTACATGGAGCTGTTGCTGCCCAACTTCTACGTGGAGCACATCCTGCGCCTACCGCTCGATAAGTGGCCCGAGCCGGTAAACCGCTCGTTCGCCAAGATGAACCAGTCGCTATATGTTACCATGCAAGGCCCCAGCGAATTTGGCGTGGCCGGCAAACTGGTGAACTGGAACCGGGTACCCGATTTGCCCAAGCTCGCGGTACCGGTGCTGAGCATTGGCGGCAAGTACGACACGATGGATCCGGAGCATATGCGCATGGTGGCACAGAAGGTGCAAAACGGCACGGCGCTCATTTGCCCCAACGGCTCGCACATGAGCTTCTACGACGACCAGCAGACGTACATGACAGGGCTGATCAAGTTCTTGAAGGGAGTAGACCAGGGCGAGAAGAAGGTGGCGCTATAACGCTAAGTTTTCAACTACAACCGACGGGCTGACCTACTCCAGGCAGCCCGTCGTACTTTTGTGCGGTTTCCTTTTCCAGAAATCGTAGTTCTGCATCCATGCGGTTTCGAGCCTCCTTCTGCGACCCTTTTCAGCCCGAAATAATTGAACTGAAGGGCATAACCACTGCTGCCGAGGCATTATCGTTCTTCCAGCAAGTCCCGTGGCTCAACTACTTGGAGCGGATGGCAGGTGCTTCGCACGACGCGATTTTTTACGCTCCTTCGTTTGAGGTAGAAAACCAGGCCAACCAGCATGGCCTCAGTATTTCGGTAGCCGGCGAGCCCCAGGAATACGAATTCTACGTTTTTTATAAGCGCCCGAAGAAGGTGAGGAAGCTGTTTGGGTTAGTGGAGGTGCTGCACCCGAATTACCTGTCGGAGATACATGGCCAAACCTTGCAAGAGGCCGGGGAATACCTGAACGCGTTGCTCCGCAACGACCTTGATTACCTGACCACCAGGGTTCCCTAGCAGCCCCTGCTGCCAGTTCTCCCTCCAGACTCTTAACTCATTCCAACTCTCTGCCCATGGCTACTCGTCTCAACAAATACATCAGCGAAAGCGGCCTTTGCTCGCGCCGCGAAGCCGACCGCTACATCGAAATGGGGCAGGTGACCATCAACGGCAAGCGCGCCAACATCGGCGACCAGGTGAACCGCACCGACCGCGTGATGGTGAACGGCAACCTCATTGAGCCACGCGCCGAGGAAGACGCCATTTACATTGCCTTCAACAAGCCGCCGGGTATCACCAGCACCACTGAGCGCAGCGTTAAGGACAACATCATCCGCTACATCAAGCACTCGGAGCGGATCTTCCCAATCGGGCGCCTCGATAAAGACTCGCAGGGCTTGATTTTGCTGACTTCGAACGGCGACATAGTGAACAAAATCCTGCGCGCCGGCAACGAGCACGAAAAGGAGTACATCGTGATGGTGGACAAGCCCATTACGGAAGCTTTTTTGGAGGGCATGCGAAAGGGCGTGCCCATGCTCGGTACGGTTACCCGCGAATGCGAGGTACGCAAGGAAACCGACTACATCTTCCGCATTATTCTGGTGCAGGGCCTCAACCGCCAGATTCGCCGCATGTGCGAGTTTTTCGGCTACGAGGTAGTACAACTGGAGCGCTGGCGCGTGATGAACGTAACGCTCAAAGGCCTGGGCGTGGGCGACTGGCGCGAACTGACCGAGAAAGAATTGGCCGGGATATTCGAAGCCATCGAGCACTCTAGCGGCACCGCTCCCAAGCGCCGCTCGCGGGCCAAAACGCCGCAGCAAATAGCCAGCGAAGAATGGCTAAGCGAGGCGCCCCACAAAACAGTTACACCAACCGGTACAGGTAAGTCGGGCTCACGCAAACCCGGTGCCCTGCCTACCTACGGCAAAGATGCGCAAGCCAAGGGCCGCCACCGCCCCGGTAGCATTAAACCCAAAGCCGCCAACGAGGGCAGCCGCAAAGCGGCAAAGCCAGCGGCTGGTGGCAAAACCGGTGGCCGCAGTAGCAAGCCGCGCGGCAGGCATTCGAGCGGTAGGTAACACGCTGCCTAGGCGTCCATTTATCAATGCTGAACAGGTGAGTATTCAGATGCATCGTTGCTGATTACAGATGTGGCGAGAATATTGATTGTGAGCCTCCTCGGAAGTCTCTAGGTGAACCAGATCATTGCCTTACCCAAGACTAGGCCGTTCTATTGGCGACACCTGACACGGCAAAACTGCTTTCAAAACCGGCTTCGCGTGTAACTTGCGGCCCGCCGCAGCTCCTGCAGCTGCGGCGGGCCGTTTGGTTTGCCGCTTACGGCCTTTTCTCAGTTGACCACAACCCCTTCCCACCGACTCATATGCTCCGCACCGACTGGACGCTCGACGAAGTAAAAGCCATTTATTACCAACCCGTGCTCGAGCTGGTGGCCCAAGCCAGCGAGGTACACCGCCAGCACCAAACTACCGGCGAAGTGCAGGTGTGCACCCTGCTGAGCGTTAAAACCGGTGGCTGCCCCGAAGACTGCGCCTACTGCCCACAGGCTGCCCGCTACCACACCGGCGTACAAGCGCACAAACTGCTGCCCGACGCCGAAGTACTAGCGGCTGCCCAGCGCGCCAAAGAATCGGGCTCGACGCGCTTTTGCATGGGTGCCGCCTGGCGCGAAGTGCGCGACAACCGCGACTTCGACCGCGTGCTGAACATGGTGTCGCAGGTAAACGACCTAGGCCTGGAGGTGTGCGCCACCCTGGGCATGGTAAACGACTACCAGGCTGAGAAACTCAAGCAGGCTGGCCTGTACGCCTACAACCACAACCTCGATACGAGCGAAGAAAATTACTCCAATATCATCACCACCCGCACCTACGACGACCGCCTGAACACGCTCGAAAACGTGCGCAAGGCTGGCCTGTCGGTTTGCTCGGGTGGCATCATCGGCCTCGGCGAAACCGACGAGGACCGCGTGAAAATGCTGCACACCCTGGCCACGCTGCCGGCCCACCCAGAGTCGGTGCCGGTGAACGCGCTGGTACCCGTACAGGGCACCCCGCTGGCCGAGCAACCCCGCGTGAGCGTGTGGGAAATGCTGCGCATGATTGGCACGGCCCGGATTCTGATGCCCAACACGATGGTACGCCTGTCGGCGGGCCGCCAGGAGATGCCCGTAACGGAGCAAGCCCTGTGCTTCCTGGCCGGTGCCAACTCCATTTTCTCGGGCGAGAAGCTGCTGACCACTCCCAACCCCGATTTCGACGCTGACAAAGAGATGTTCGCACTCCTAGGTCTGAAGCCGCGTCAGTCGTTCAAGAACCACGTACCCGAAGGCGCTACCGTGCTGGCTAAAGCCGCCACGGTAGAGGCCTAATCCTTAGCACTCGAGCTTAGAATTAGAGGCTAAAACTAGTTCCCCTCCTCAGATGAGGAGGGGTTAGGGGTGGTTGAAAGGCTAGAGCTAAAAGTACCTAGGTCTAATTTTCTCGTCTGTCATGCTGAGCTCCGCCGAAGCATGACGTTCAAGGAGAAGTCAATCACCCCTAGCCCCTCTTCATCTGAGGAGGGGAACTAGTCTTAACTCAGCCTTAGCCTCTAGTTTTTAGCTCTAGCATTCGATTCGCGTATTCATGGCCTCTCCTCTCCTTTCGCGGCTTGCGCAGCAGCTGCAACAGCGCGAGGCCGAAGGCACGCGCCGCCGCCTAACCTTGCCCGCGCAAGGCTTGGTTGATTTTGCTTCCAACGACTACTTGGGGCTGGCCCGTTCGCCGCAACTTGCGGCGGCTGTGCGGCAAGCTGCGGCCCAGGCTACCAACATCGGCAGCACGGGTGCCCGTTTGCTCACAGGTAATTCAACCGAAGCCGAAGCCTTGGAAACGCGCATTGCCGCCTTCCACGGTACCGAGGCGGCCTTGCTCTTCAACTCAGGGTACACCGCCAACCTGGGGTTCTTCTCGGCGGTGCCGCGCCGCGGCGACGTGATTCTGTACGACGAGGCCTCGCACGCCTCGGTTAAGGAAGGTATCCGCAGCTCCTTTGCTACGGCCTACAACTTCCGGCACAACGACTTAGGTGATCTGCGCCGCCGCTTAAGCCAGCAACCAAGTACCGGCGTAGTGTTTGTGGCGGTAGAGGCCGTGTACTCGATGGGCGGTGATGCTGCTCCGCTGACCGAACTGGCCGCTGTTTGCTCCGAATCCGATGCGCAATTGGTAGTTGATGAAGCCCACAGCGTGGGCGTGCACGGCCCCAACGGCGAAGGACTGGTAACTGAGTTGGGGCTGGATGATAAGGTGCTGGCGCGGGTAGTTACGTTCGGCAAAGCCCTGGGTAGCCAGGGTGCCGCCGTAGTTGGCTCGGCCGTATTGCACGACTACCTCCTGAACTTCAGTCGGCCTTTCATCTACACCACCTCGCTGCCGCCCCTCACGCTGGCTGGCTTGGCTGCCGCCTACGAGCTACTGCCGCACCTAGGCGCCGAGCGCCAGCAGCTGTTTGCGCTATCGGCCTACTTGCGGCAACGCTTAGCCAATGTGCCTGGCGTGCAAATGCCCGCCGAAAGCCAGATTATTCACCCCATCAGGCTACCCGATGCTACGCCGGCGCAGGTGCGCGCCCTTGCCCTAGCCCTGCAGCAAGCTGGCTTTGATGTGCGGGCTATTGTGCCGCCTACGGTGCCTGCGGGCCAACAATGCCTGCGCGCCATTGTTCATGCCTACAATACCACTGCCGAAATAGATGCATTCGCCGACGCCCTCCGCGCCGCTCTCGCCGCTGCCTAGCTCTACCCCTCCTCAGCGTTTGTTTGTTACCGGTATCGGAACCGATGTGGGCAAAACCGTTGCCGCCGCCGTGCTGGTGCAAGCCCTAGGTGCCGACTACTGGAAACCCGTACAAGCCGGCGGCCTCGACTTCACCGATTCCGACACCGTGCGTAGCCTCGTGAGCAATTCGGCATCGCACTTCCACCCCGAGCGGCACCGCCTGCAGATGCCGGCCTCGCCGCACCGCGCTGCTGCCGCCGAGGGTATTACCATTCAGCTCAATGATTTTCGGCTACCCGCCACCAACAACCACTTGGTAGTAGAAGGCGCCGGCGGCCTGCTGGTGCCCCTGGCCCCCGGCCTACTCGTAGCCGATCTGGTAAAGCACCTAGGGCTCGGAGTGGTGGTGGTAAGCCGCCACTACTTAGGCAGCATTAACCACACACTGCTTACGCTTGAGGTGCTGCGCCAACGTGGTATTCCGTTGCGCGGCCTTGTTTTCAACGGCGACAGCCAACTCGATGCGCCTTCTGAAGAGGCCATTTTGCACCACACGCCTGCGCCGGTACTCTTCCGCCTGCAGCAAGAAGTGCAGCTCAACGCCGCTACCGTGGCGCGCTACGCCGAACAAGTGCAGCTGTAGCGCGGACTTTGCAGTCCGCGTCCACGGATAGTATTCCCAATCCTTTAGCTGATTAGAAGTAACTATCTGCGGACACGGACTGCAAAGTCCGCGCTACAGGGAACGGCCTCGTTCTGGCAAACGCGGGCTCAAGCCCGCGCTCCAGTCGCGCTACATCGGCGGTTTGTGCGCCATCTTTGCGGTTCCATTACCTACTGCTTCCATGTCCCTAGCCCAACGCGACGCCGCTGTTCTCTGGCATCCGTACACCCAAATGCAAACCGCGCCGCTGCCCATTGCGGTGGTGCGCGGCGAAGGTGCGTGGCTGATTGCCGAAGACGGCACGCGTTACCTCGATGCGGTTGCCTCGTGGTGGGTGAACCTGCACGGCCACGCGCACCCGCACATTACCAAGCGCGTAAGCGAGCAGCTGGCTACCCTGGAGCACGTTATGTTCGCCGGCTTCACGCACCCGGCGGCGGTGGAGCTAGCCGAAGGCTTGCTGCAGATTTTGCCCAGCACACAGAACCGCGTTTTCTACTCCGATAACGGCGCTACGTCGGTTGAAGTGGCCATCAAAATGGCCTTGCAGTACTTCCACAACCTAGGCCAGCCGGAGCGCCGCACCATCATTGCCTTCCGCGACTCCTACCACGGCGACACCTTCGGCGCCATGAGCGTAAGTGCGCGTTCGGCCTTCACGGCGCCGTTTGCCCCGCTGCTGTTCAACGTGGAGTTTATCGACGTGCCGGTGCGCGGCCGCGAAGCCGAGGTAATTGCTCAAATGGCTTCCCTGGCCCAGCGCGACGACGTGGCCGCGTTCATCTTCGAGCCCTTGGTGCTCGGCACGGCCGGCATGGTGATGTACGAGCCCGAAGCTCTAGATGCGCTGCTGAGCATTTGCCGCCGCCACGACATCTTCATCATTGCCGATGAAGTAATGACCGGCTTCGGCCGCACCGGCCGGCTGTTCGCCTCCGACCACCTGCGCGAGCAACCCGACATCATGTGCCTGTCGAAAGGCCTCACGGGCGGCACCATGGCCCTAGGTGTGACTAGCTGCTCGGCCGCTATTTACGAGGCTTTCCTGAGCAGCGACCGGACCAAGACTTTCTTCCACGGGCACTCCTACACGGCCAACCCGGTAGCCTGCACCGCCGGCCTGGCCAGCCTCGATCTGCTGCTGGCGCCCGAGTCGTTTGCCGACCGCGAGCGGATTGCCGCTGCCCACGCGCAGTTTGCGAAGGAGTTGCACGGCTTGCCCGGCATTCGGGAAGTACGGCAGCTCGGCACCATTCTGGCCGTGGAGTACGCCCCCGACGAAGCCACTTCGTACTTCAGCCGCCTGCGCGACGAGTTCTACGCCTTGGCTGTTTCGCGCGGCGTGCTGCTGCGTCCGCTCGGCAACATCGTGTACGTGCTACCGCCCTACTGCATCAGCAACGACGAGTTGCGCCTGGTGTACGACACCTTGCTAGCCATGCGCGAGCTGGTGTTGCGCGCCGCTACCGAAACCACGCCGGCTTCGATTCCTGAGTTTCCGCATGACTGATTTCGCCCGGACTGCCATTGTAATTCGTGGCCGCGGCAGCGTTTCGGCCCTAGGTACAGCGGCGGTTGCGCCCGTCTCGGCAGCCTCCCCATTTACTGCTCGTTCCCTAGGTGCGCAGCAAGCACCCGTTGGCAGCATACCCGCGGCCGAGGAAGAGCTACTCCAGGCCTTGCGTCGGCAGCAACCCGCTTTCCGCCAACTCGACCGTACCGTGTTGCTTGGGTTGCTGGCCGCCCGCACTGCCCGCATGCAAGCCGGCTGGCATTCAGAAGATGAATTATCAGGCAATCCATCTTCCGATATGCAAGCCGCTCTACTCACGGTAAGCATTGGCTCATCGCGCGGGGCTACGGGTCGGTTCGAGGAGTTTCACAACAGCTACTTAACCGAGGGTAGTGTACCCGCTGCGGCCTCGCCCCTCACCACATTGGGCAACGTTGCCAGCTGGGTTGCTTTTGATGCCGGCAGCCAAGGCGCAGCACTCAGCCATTCCAGCACTTGCAGCAGCGCATTTCAGGCACTCGGCAATGCGGTGGCGTGGCTCCGCGCCGGCATGGCGCAGCGCTTTTTGGCTGGTGGCACCGAGGCTCCGCTCACCAACTTCACACTGGCTCAAATGCAAGCCCTAGGTATCTACTCGCCCTTTGGGGCCGAGCAGTGGCCTTGCCAGCCGGGTGCCGGTGCCCCAAACACCTTTGTGCTAGGCGAAGGCGCTGCTGTTTTTGCTTTGGAACGCCTCGGCCCCGAAGCCCTGCAAGCCGAACGCAAACAACGTAACGCCCCGCTGCTTGTGCTCGAAGGCGTAGGCTTTGGTTTCGAAGCCATACCCAGCAAAACCGGCCTCTCGCCCGATGGGCAGCACTTTCAGCGAGCCATGCGCGAGGCGCTGCAGCAAGCCAACTGCCAGCCCCACGAAGTAGATGCCTTGGTGCTGCACAGCCCCGGCACCACTGCCGGCGACGCTGCCGAACGGCGGGCCGTACATGCCATATTTAGCGGGCAGCTACCGGCGTGTACCTCCAACAAGTGGCTCGTGGGCCATACCCTAGGTGCCTCCGCTGCGCTCAGCCTGAACTACGCCTGCGAGCTGCTGTTGGGCGCGGCTCCAGCTGCCTTGCCCTTTGCAACGTGGATCAACGAACACCCCGTACAGAAGCCCTTGCGCCGTATCATGGTGAATGCGGCCGGCTTTGGCGGCAACGCGGCCAGTACCATCGTTGCGCTGGCCGATTAGCACCTAAGAGCTACTGCCCGTAGTGCGCCAATATGCGCCGCAGCTCATCGGCTTGGCCCGGCAGGTTGTGCATGCGCTGATCCTGGCTATCAGCAATTTGGTAAAGGCTCCGGTATGCCCCTGCCTGTACCGGCACAAAGCGCTCCGCATGTTTGGCCTCAGCCCAAGCAGCCCGCACTTGTGCCAGCGCATTTAGGTTGGTTTCGTGCAGGGCAAGCAGCGCCTCTTGCAACCGGCGGAGCTGTATGCTACCCAACGACGGCCGCGCCACCACGGGGCCCAGCGGAATGTCCTCGGAAGCCCACAGCAAGCGCAGCTCCTGGGCGGCTCCTTGTTGCTGCAGACGCAGATACTCACCTAGGCCGCAGGCGCCTAGGTCGGCGCGGCCTTGTAGCACATCTTGCAGCACGGCCGCATGGTTGCCGCTGTAGCTAATGGCCGCGAAACTGCTCTCGGGCTCCCCGATACCTAAGGCACTTAGCTGCAGGCGCTGCACCACGTGACCCGAGGTAGAATGCTCGCCAGCGAATGCCAAGCGCAGCTTGCCTGCGTTGCTCGTCAGATCGGCCAACGAGCTTACACCGCTGCGCTGATGGGCTACCAGGCACGCTTGGTAATTGCCGCTGCCACCCGTGGGTTGTTGCAGCATAGCCAAAGGTACCACGGCTGCCTTCGCTTCGGCATCGAGCAGCAAATAACCTAGGGTATTCAGCAGGGCCACATCAACTTGCCCGGCCCGCACGGCTTGCAATAGCGCAGGTACGGTTGGATAGCTTTTTACCTGGGCTTTTCGCCCCAGTTTTTGGGCTAGCTCCTCGGCTAAGGGACTGATGTTGGCTACTCGGTCGTTGCCGCCATAGGCGTAGGTAGCCACCACCAAGGGCGCGGCCGCGGGTGCTTTGTAAGGTTGGGCAAAGGCAGGTGCTGCCAGCAGCAACACCACGGCAAACAGGGCGAGCAAGGTCTTCATAGCTAAGTCGTTTTCTCTCCGACAAAGCTAGTTTGAGTGCCAGGCCAGCGGGTAGCGGCTGCGGGCCAAAGAATGTCCCCAGCGGCTCAGGCCACCGCCTGCCCCGGCGTGTGCTGAAACCGCTCTTTGTAGGCCTGCACAAAGTGCGAGGTGCTGGCAAAGCCCACTTCGTCGCCCACCTGCCCCACGCTGAGCGAGGTGGTGCGCAACAAAAACCTGGCCTGCTCGAGCCGGCGTGCCTTTAGCCACTGCGCCGGCGGTTGCCCAAAGGTGCTGCTGAAGTCGCGCTTAAACGACGACAGGCTGCGGCCCGACAAAAACGCAAATTCCGCCAAGCTGAACGGCCGCTGAAAGTTCTGCTCCATCAGCAGGCGCAAATCGTAGCTGGCTGCGTGGTTGATGCGCAGCAGAAACTCCCGAAACCGCGCGCCATCGGGTGCCAGCACAAAGTGCAGCAGCAACTCCTGAAACTTTAGCTGCAGCAACGGCTGCGGCGCTGCGGCCGGCTGCTCGAAGTAGGGCTGCACCGAGCGCACGTAGCCCTCCAGCACTGGGCCAATGGCAAAGGGTAGCGCTGCGGGCGGGTTATGATCATCGGGTGCGGCATCGGCGGCGAAGTGGCCGGCGTACTGACCGATAAACTGTCGCACCGGCTCTTCGTGCAAGAAAAACAGCACGCTCTCGTAAGGCTGCTCATCGGCGCACAACGACGACATCAGGTACAAGCCCTTCCGGATAAAAGCGCCTTCGCCGGCCTTTACCACCAGATCGGGTTGGCCTGGCGTGCGCACAATTTTCTGACCGCCTACTACCAGCAACAGCAGGTTTTCGCTGAGGTGCACCTGGTTGTTGCGCGAGTCTTCGTTGCGCCGGTACGAGGCCAGCGTGCTCGCGTTCAGCTCGATGGTGCGGTAGGTATCGGCCTGTTCCCGGAAGTAGTGCGGTAACTGAATAACCATGCAGCAAGATAACCCGTGTTGGTTGCCGTTTGGCCTGCTGAGCTGCATAGTTTCCGCGTTTGCGGCCTCTATGTGGTTGCGCTGCGTGCACTTTAATGGGTGCATAGCAGCCGAAATTGCGGGTAGCAACGTAAGTTAGGCTCCCAATTTCCCCTACGCCCCGCCATGAAATTTTCGCTGCTCGCGTCTGCTGCTTTCCTCTTCCCGCTAGCCCTTTTCGCCCAAGCCCCCACCACTCCGCCCACCGACGCCGAAATCCAGAAAATGGTAGCCGAAATTTCGGCCGACCGCCTCAAGGACGACGTGTATAAAATGGTGTCGTTTGGCACGCGCCACACCCTCTCCGATACCAAGAGCAAGAAGCGTGGCATTGGCGCGGCACGGCGTTGGGTCGAAGACGAGTTTTGGAAGTACAGCAAGGCCAGCGGCGGCCGCCTGAAGGTGGAGCAAGACACCTTTACGGTGAAGCCCGACGGCCGGCGTGTGGACGTGAAAACCGTGATGGCCAACGTAATGGCTACCCTGCCCGGTACCGATCCCAACGACAACCGCGTGTTCATCGTGAGCGGCCACCTCGATTCGCGCGTGACCGACGTAATGAACCGCACGGCCGACGCCCCCGGCGCCAACGACGATGCCTCGGGCGTAGCCGTAGTAATGGAAATGGCCCGCGTGATGAGCACCCGCAAATTCCCGTGCACGCTCATTTTTGTGGCCGTGCAGGGCGAAGAGCAAAGCCTGATCGGCTCGGGCTACCTGGCCCGCAAGGCCAAGGCCAACAACTGGAACATAGTGGGCATGCTCAACAACGACATTGTGGGCAACTCGCACGGCCACGACCCCGACTTGCACCAACCCAACCTAGTACGCGTGTTTAGCGAAGGCGTGCCCGCCAACGAAACCCCCGAGCAGGCCCAATTGCGCCGCCAGCTTTCCTCCGAAAACGACTCGCCCTCGCGCCAGTTGGCCCGCTATGCCAAGCAAGCCGGCGAGCAGTACGTAGCCGGCCACACCGTAGCACTGGAGTACCGCCCCGACCGCTTCCTGCGCGGCGGCGACCACACGCCCTTCAACCAGCAAGGCTACGCCGCGGTGCGCTTCTCCGAGATGAACGAGGACTTTACGCACCAACACCAGGACCTGCGCACCGAAAACGGCCGCCAGTACGGTGATTTGCCCGAGTTTGTGGATTACGAGTACCTGCGCAAGAACACCGGCGTAAACCTGGCCACCATGGCTAGCCTGGCTCTGGCGCCCGCCGCGCCGCAAAACGTAGGCGTGCTCACGGCCAACCTCACCAACCGTACCGAGCTGAAGTGGGACGCTCCCACTACCGGCCGCAAGCCCGCTGGTTACGTGGTGCTGATGCGCGAAACTTCGTCGCCGGTATGGCAGCAGCGCTTCCCCGTGCAAGGCACCACCGCCGACTTGCCCCATAGCAAGGATAACTTCATCTTCGGCGTGGCATCGGTGGATGAGCAAGGCCACGAAAGCTTGCCGGTAATACCGAAGCCGGTGCGGTAATTAATTGACTCAATTTATTTGATGTGATAATACAATAAAACAATGTTAATTTTTGCTACAAGAAAATACCTAAAAACACCCTTCAAGAACGAAGCAGAACTTGAGCAAGTTGTAATAAATAATTACGAATACTTGTTTGGGCCTGATTCATTCTACTTGCCTAAGACTAAAATTAGAACCGCTGATGGTTTAGGAACCATACCAGATGTATTTGCTATCGATATAGGTCAGCGCAAATGGTACATCGTTGAGGCTGAACTAGGTCATCATGATGTATGGAATCATATTGCCAAACAAGTATCTAAGCAGATAGTGGCTTCTCAACAAACGTCAACTAAACGCATCCTTGAAGATGCAGCAGTAAAGTTATATAGCGATGTAAATTCTCAAACCAAAGAAAAGTTTGACAACCTAAACATCAACTCAGTTGATGTAAGAAAAATAGTTAGCGAGATATTAAATCAAGATCCTGTCATAGGCATTCCAATAGACTTTATCCCCAATGATCTAAGTGATTGGGCCAGGCAGCAAAAACTAAAATTAAAACTTTGGACACTTAGCAAGTTTGTAGAATTAGGAGATCCAAACAATATTATTTACGAATTTCCCGAGGAATTTAAACCTACAATAGATATAGAGGAAGAAGAAAAATATAAAACATTATCGGGTAGTTTATCTAAAAACAATATTGAGATATTTGATCTAATAGCTGCTGGCTACATACAACCATTTGATAAGTTATTTATGACGTACAAGCCTAAGAACGGAAGTCAGAATAAGTATGAAGCTGTGATACAAGATGACGGCTCACTTGCAGTCTTAGGTCAAGTATTTACAAGTCCAAGCTATGCTGCCTTAGCTGGGATAAAGAACGCTGGAAGCAATAGACAGACAGTAAATGGATGGACAGCTTGGAAAACCATTAATGGTGAACTCATTGCAGATCTTCGAGATAAACTTCTGAGCACACATCTTAAGGCTATCTAGAGCTTAGCCCAGCACCACATAAAAGGGTGAATTGCTCGTGCGTAGTGCAGCGGGGCAATGGCTTTGCTGGTCAGTGCACAACAGCTAACCCTTATCTGCAACATGCCTAGCCTGACCTACTACCTAACTGCCTCCGTCATCAAGCTCAAAGGCTTGAAGAAAACCTTTGCCGGCTCCCCCATCGACTACGCTAAGCTGCGCCGCGATGATGTGCACGTGCCCACGTCGCGCCATACGCTGGGGCAAGAGTTCCGGACGGTAAAGGCCGGGCTAGCCACGCTGACGGAAATATTGCCCGCCACCGTCAGCCAGCCGGACGTGGCTGTACTGTACTGCCCCGGCGGCGCCTTTGTCTACGGCCCCACCGAAATTAACTGGCACAGCATTGCCCGGCTTGCGCAGCAAACCCAGCTGACGGCTTACTTGGTAGACTATCCCAAAGCGCCGGAAAACCAGATCGGCGCGCTCAACCGCAGCCTTGACGACGCCTACGCCCACCTGCTCACGCGCTACGCCGCCCGCAACATTATTCTCATCGGTGATTCGGTGGGCGGCACGCTGCTAACGCTGCTGGTCCAACGGCTGCTGCAGCGAGCTGTGGCCGAACTGCCCAATAGCCTCATTCTGGTGTCGCCGGTGGCCGATGCAAGCATGACCAACCCGGCAATACTGTCGCTGGATCAGCAGGATATCATGCTTGCTACGGCGGGCGTGTTGTCGGCCAAGCGCATGTGTGCCGGCCCGTTGTCGTTGCGCAGCTCTGATATTTCGCCGCTTTACGGCTCGTTCGAGGGCTTCGTGCCTACTTACTTATTCATTGCCGAGCGCGACATCACGCGCCCCGACGAAGAGTTGCTGGCTCAAAAACTGATGACCGCAGAGGTACCGCTACGGGTGGTACGTGGCGCAGGTATGCCGCACATCTGGCCCTTGCTGCCCGTAATGCGTGAGGCCCGGCAGGCTCTGGATGAAATCGGGAAGATTATCAGAGAGCGAGCAAGTGCCACCAAGTTATCGGCGGTAGCCTTGGGGTAACTGCCGATGGGTAGTCGGTGTTGCAAAAACAGGTTGGTGGCACAGTCGATAAAACAGGCATCTTGCAAATAAACTGCGCAACTTAAACTGCCGCAGCTGCCTTACCTTGCGCCCTATGACCCGTGCTGCCTTTGCCTTTGCCTTTGCCGCCGCGCTGCTTGCCTCCGGGCCCGCGCTGGCTCAAACCCTCCACTCCCCTACCAATAAGCTCGCGCTCAACTTTCGGCTAAGCCCCGAGGGCGAGCCGCTGTACCAGCTCAGCTTCGGGCAGAAGCAGGTGCTGAAACCCAGCCGCCTAGGTGTGTTGCTGCAAGGCCAGCCAGGGTTCGACAAAGGGCTAACTGTAATCAAAGTTGATTCGGCGCAGGTTGATGAAACCTGGGCGCCGGTGTGGGGCGAGGTGAAGCAAATCCGCAACCGCTACAAAGAGTTGCTGGTAACGCTGCAGCAACCGGGCACTGAAAAGCGGCAGATGCAGGTGCGTTTCCGGTTGTTCGACGACGGCCTAGGTTTTCGCTACGAGTGGCCGCAGCAGCCCAACCTACAGTACTTTGTGGTGCAGCAAGAGCGTACCGAGTTCAACTTGCCCGCCAACCATAAAGCCTTCTGGATACCCGGCGACTACGACTCGAACGAGTACGCTTACCAAACCACCCGCCTGAGCGAGGTAAACACCTTGCCCATTACGCCCATTCAGCTGAAGGCAGCGCCAACCACGGTGCAAACGCCCTTAATGCTGAAATCGGACGACGGGTTGTACGTGAACATCCACGAAGCAGCCTTGGTGAACTACCCTGCCATGATGCTGAACGTGGACACCAAGAACTACGCCCTAGGTGCGCAGCTGGTGCCCTCGGCTACCGGGGCCGCGGCTTACCTGCAAGCGCCCGAGCACACGCCCTGGCGCACGGTGGTGGTAAGCGACAAAGCCACCGAGGTACTGGCCTCGAAGCTTATTCTGAACCTGAACGAGCCCACCAAGCTGCAGGATGTAAGCTGGATAAAGCCGCAGAAGTTTGTGGGTGTGTGGTGGGAAATGCACGTCAACAAAGCCTCCTGGAACTATTCCGACACGGGCAACCTAAAGCTGGCCTCCACCGATTGGAACGCGCTTAAGCCCAACGGACGCCACGGTGCCAACACCGCCAACGTGAAGCGCTACATCGATTTTGCAGCCAAGCACGGCATTGAGGGCGTGCTGGTAGAAGGCTGGAACGTGGGCTGGGAAGACTGGCACGGCAACTGGAAGGAGGAGGTGTTCGACTTTGTGACGCCCTATCCCGATTTCGACGTGCAGGAGCTGCAGCGCTACGCCACGGGCAAGGGCGTGAAGCTGATTATGCACCACGAAACCTCGGGCTCGGTTACCAATTACGAGCGCCGCCAAGACGAAGCCCTGCGCTTTATGAAAGACCACGGCTACGACGCCGTGAAAACCGGTTACGTGGGCCGCATTATTCCGCGCGGGGAGCACCACGATGGCCAGTGGATGGTGAACCACTACAACCGCACCGCCGAGCACATGGCCAAGCGCCAGATTATGGTGGATATGCACGAATCGGTGCGGCCGACGGGCCAGCACCGCACCTACCCCAACTGGCTGGCCAGCGAGGCCGCACGCGGCAACGAGTTCAACGCCTGGAGCGAAGGCAACCCGCCCGAGCACGAAACCATTCTGCCCTTCACGCGCCTGATGGGCGGCCCCATGGATTACACGCCGGGCGTCTTCCAGATAAAGTTGGAAAGCTGGAACCCCGAGCGCAACAAAGGCCGGCAAGTGCACACTACCCTTGCCAAGCAGCTGGCCCTGTACGTTACCATGTACTCGCCGCTGCAAATGGCCGCCGACCTGCCCGAAGCCTACGAGCAGCGCCTCGATGCCTTTCAGTTCATCAAGGACGTAGCTGTGGATTGGGACGACACCCGCGTGCTGCTGGCCGAACCCGGCGACTACCTCACCATCGCGCGCAAAGCCAAAGGCAAAGACGAGTGGTACCTAGGTGCCATTACCGACGAGCAGGCCCGCAACCAGCAAGTGAAGCTCGACTTCCTCTCGCCCAACACCACCTACGAGGCCACCATCTACGCCGACGGTAAAGGCGCCGATTGGGAGAAAAACCCCATGGTGTACCAGATCCGGAATGTGCGGGTAACCAGCAAATCGAATTTAAAGCTGCAGTTGGCTGCCGGTGGTGGTACAGCCATCAGCTTTAAGCCCGCGCGGCGCTAGGTCGGTTTTCCGCAAAAGCCGCAGAGGGCTTACGTAGAAGGCGCTGATATCAGCGTCCTCCGCGTAAGCCCTCTGCGGCTTCTGGGGGCTAAAAATGCCGCTTACTTTTTGCCTTTCACCTCCTTAAGCAGCTGCTCGTTCAGGCGGGTGTATTCGTCGCGGCTGTGCTCGTTTTTCTCTTGCTTCACCAAGGCCAGCGACTGGCGGGCGGCTTCGGCGGCTTCGGAGTTGCGGTTGGCCTTTTGCAGCATTTTGCCCTTCCAGTAATAGGCATAATAGCTGGGCTGCTGCTTAATGGATTCGTCGAGCCAGGTAATGGCTTGGTTTAGGTCTTTGCCGGTACTGTAGTAGTACTGCGCGGCGGCGAAGTACGGCTTCTTGTCCGTCTTCATGGCGTCCTGAATTTGCGCCATGATGCGGGCGTCGGCATCGGCCTCAATGGGCACACTCACGCGCACTTTGTCCCAACGCAGGGTGAGGTCGGCGGCGGCGGGCTGCAGGTTTTCCAGCATAATGGAAAACGACTCGGCGGCGGTGTTAGAGGTGCGCGGCTTGGCCTTCACGCGCGCTAAATCGAGTTCGGGCCGGTAGTCGTAGGCACCCCACTGCGAGGTGTCTTTGTTCAGGATGATGGTCCACTCCTTGGGGTCGGGAATGGTGAACAAGGCGTAGGTACCGGCCGGCACCACTTGGCCACCAAACTTTACTTCCTCGCCAAACTTGATGCGGGTAGACGAGTTGGCCCCCGTGCGCCACACCTGGCCGTAGGGCTCGAGCTTACCGAAGATGTCGCGGCCGCGCTTGGAGGGGCGGCCGTACGCCAGCTCGATGTAGGACGTGGAGAAATCCTGCCGCATGCGCACGGTAGGGCTCATCACGGGCAGCCGCAGTTGTTGGGCTTGCAGCGGCAGCGCGGCTACGCTACACAAGCCTCCAGCCAAAACCAGAGTGGGAAGTAGTTTCATGCAGGTCGGGTGTGGAACTCAGTCGAACTTACAAGCAAACATCGTCCCAGTACAGGCCGAAAATTAGCAAGAAGCCCAACAAACGTTCGGTAAGGTAGCCGAATGCCGCCGAAATACACACGCCACAGAGCTCCGGGGCCTACAACGCTGCTCCGGTGTGGGTATTGCGCGTGCCCGACTTAGGACCACAAGGCCCAAACATGGCAGCCGCTTTGGTGCCTTTTGGCACCAAAGCGGCTACACAGAAATAGAACAATTGAATAGTAGCTAAGCCTAGATGCGCGGCGCTTAGTGGCTCTGGTACAGGATGTGGCTACCCTGCACCCACACGCCCGGTAGCGTATCGATGTAGATGCCCCGCCAATCGTTGGCGGCGGGCGCGTTGGCAGTGCCGTTGCCGTTCGAGTCGCCCCCTAGGGCGTCGTCCTTCACGGAGGTAAAGCGTACGCCGGACCCGTTGTGGTTGAGCAGTTGGCTGGTGCCGGTGCGCAGCGTCATTTGCAGGCCGGGGTTAAACTTCAGCACCACGTTGTTGCCAAGGGCCAGCGTGTTGGCAGGTGCCAGGTCGATGTTGCTCAGGTTCACAAATGCCACCTCTGTTTCGCCCCAGCTCACGTTGGGCTTCAGCAGGTTCGCGTTCCAGTCGACGTAGATGCCCTGGTACTGGTTTTTCTCGGCTGCGTTGGCGGGGTTGCTGAAGGTGTTGGAGTCGTCGAGGTCGATGTTGGAGGTAATCGACAAGGGGCGCACGTTGTCGAAGAAGGTGTTGCTGCGGATAACGGTACCGCCCGCCGAGGCGTGGGCATCGAGCACGGCGCGGGTAGCCGTGCTCACATCGTCGCCGTTGTGGGCAAATACGCTGTTGCGCACTTCTGCCACGGCGCCGGTTAGGTTGAGTACCGTGCCACCGCTGCCGCCGTAGTAAAAGCGGGAATTATCGAGCACCGAGCCGGTGGTGGTGTTCAGCACCAAGCCGCGCCAGCTTTTGCGGGCCGGGGCGGTGGCATTGCCGTTGGCGTTGGTGTCGCCGCCCGTGGCATCGTCGTGGATGGACGTGAACACGACGGGCTGCGCCGCGGTACCATTGGCTAGTATGCGGCCCGAGCTGGCCGTGAGCACCAGGTTGCCTAGGTCGTCGAACTTCACCATTACGCCGGGCTCCAGGGTCATGGGCGCATCAAGCGTGAGGCCGCCCACCACGAAGGGCACTTCGGTTTCGCCCCAAGTCAACGCCACCGAGGTGCTGGTGGCGTCCTCTACCCAAATGCCGTTGTAGTCGTTTTTCTCGGCCGCGTTGGCGGGGTTGCTGAAGGTATTGGAGTTGTTGAGGCTATACAGATTGGTGATGCGCAGCGGCATTTCGTTCAGGTAAAACGTATTGCCTTCGATTACCGTGTTGGTAGGCGCACGGCTGGCACTGAGGGCTCCTTTAAAGTTGGGAGCACCACCGCCGTTGCGCACAAACCGGCAGTTGCGCACCGTGGCCGAGGCACCAAACAGATCGAGCGTTGTGTTGGGCGCCCCCGCCCCACCGTACATAAACCGGCAGTGCTCGAAGCGCGAACCGCTTTGGCCCGCTAGAGCAATGCTGCCCCAATTGCGCTTGGCCGGCGTGGTAGCGGTGCCGTCGTTGTTGGTGTCGCCGCCGTTGGCGTCGTCGAGAACCGAGGTAAACACCACAGGGTTATCGGCAGTACCCACCGCCTCAATGCGCCCACCCGCCGTTAACGACAAGCCTGCGTTGGCCTGAAACTTCACGATGGCTCCAGCCTCGATGGTGAGCGTGCTGCCCAGCGTGACGTTGGGCCCTACCACATACACTTTGCAGCTCTGCCAAGTAGTAGGCGTGTTTATGGCGTTGGTAACCGACACCACGGTGTAGCTGCAGGTATTATTGCCGCCGGGAGTGGGCTTGTTGGGCTCCGGCTCGTTGTTCTTGTTGCAGCCGATCAGTGCGGCGAGGCCAAAGCTGCCAAGCAGCGCCGTGCGCAGCGCCGAGTTGCTAAGCGTTTTCATAGGTAGGGAGGTTGGGGTGCGTGGCTGACCCTAGGTCAGATTGGTGCCCCAAACCTACTTGCAAGCTCCGCAGGCCACAATCACATATTCTGGTGATGATACAATTACAAACCTGTTGCTCTGATGCTTACTTTTCAGCACTCAACGACAATTCGGGTTACTGAGTCCTAGGCGCCGAGTTTTAGCGCCCCGCCTAGCACCTAGGGCACCGCAGTACATCCTTGTGCCTG
This sequence comes from Solirubrum puertoriconensis, assembly GCF_001483135.1. Taxonomy (GTDB): domain Bacteria; phylum Bacteroidota; class Bacteroidia; order Cytophagales; family Hymenobacteraceae; genus Solirubrum; species Solirubrum puertoriconensis. Next base: position 58,411 of record NZ_LNAL01000007.1, on the reverse strand, counting down.
GCCCTGTGTAACACATATATTTTTTCGGGGTGCTGGTTGTTGCGGCTTTATGTCCGTACTTCGCGGCCGCAAACTCAGCTAATCCCAGCTTATCGGGGCATCGGCAGAGTTACATTTGCATCAGCATGTTCAGCACCGCTTTCATTTTCGCTTCGCAAACCGCTTCGGCCGGCCTGGTTACCCTGGCTGCGGCTGACGTGTGTGCTATGGGCAAAAAGGGTAAGTGCGCTAAACGGGTGAAACGTACCCGTAGCTGACCGTCGCCCTGCCACTTGTTTAATCTTACTTCAAAGTAGTTAGCGCCGGTCCTCCAACCGGCGCTTTTTTCTTGCGTTTCACCTAGCAACCACCCTGCAAGTGGTTGAGTCCTTGTCACTCCACTTTCTCTACTCTCATGAAAGTTCTCAAGTTCGGCGGCACGTCCGTCGGGTCGGCCGAGCGGATGCGTGCCGTGGCCGAGCTTATTAAGGCCCAGGAGCCCCGCATCGTGGTGCTCTCGGCCATGTCGGGCACCACCAATGCGCTGGTAGCCATTGCCAAGCTGCTGTTCGAAGGCGAAATCACGGCGGCTACCTCGCAAACCGAGATTTTGCGCCAGCACTACCACATGGTAGCCAAGGAGCTGCTGCCCGATGCGGCCGTGGCCCAGGAGGCCACCAAGCTGCTCGACGAGTCGTTCAAAACCATCTTCAACCTCACCCGCACGCCGCTGTCGGCCTCGGGCGAAAAGGTGATTCTGGCCCAAGGCGAGCTGCTAAGCACGCAGCTGTTTCATTTGTACCTCACGCGCGTGTTGGGCGAGCAAGCGGCCTTGCTGCCGGCGCTGGAGTTCATGCGCCTCGACCACGACGACGAACCCGATGCGGCCTACATCCGCGAGCATCTGGCTTCGCAGTTGGCGGCAAACCTAGGGCACCACCTGTTCATCACGCAAGGCTACATCTGCCGCAGTGCCGAGGGCTATATCGATAACCTGAAGCGCGGCGGCTCCGATTACTCAGCTTCGCTGATTGGGGCGGCCGCCAATGCCGAGGAAATCCAGATTTGGACCGACATCGACGGCCTGCACAACAACGACCCGCGCGTGGTAGAGGGCACCTACCCCATCCGCGAGTTGTCGTTTGATGAAGCGGCCGAGCTGGCCTATTTTGGAGCTAAAATTCTGCACCCCAGCTCGGTGCTGCCCGCACGCGAGCACGGTATTCCGGTGCGCCTGCTGAACACCATGCAGCCCGAAGCGCCTGGTACGCTCATTTCGTCGAAAACCGGTTCGGAGGCAATTAAGGCAGTAGCCGCTAAAGACGGCCTCACGGCCATTCGCATCAAAAGCAGCCGCATGCTGCTGGCTTTCGGTTTCTTGCGCAGCATTTTCGATGTATTCGAGCGTTACCGCACGCCCATCGATATGGTAACTACCTCGGAGGTGGCCGTGTCCCTCACCATCGATGACTCGAGCAACCTGCCTGCTATTCTGGAAGAGCTGCGCCGCTTTGGCACCGTCGAAATCGATACCGACCTCACCATCATTTGCTTGGTGGGCAACCTGGTGCAGGAGCAACACGGCGCGGCCGGGCAAGTGTTCGATACCTTGCGCGATGTGCCGTTGCGCATGATTAGCTACGGCGGCTCGCCCAACAACATCAGCATCCTCATCAACACCACCGACAAGGCCCGCGCCCTGCATGCCCTCAACGATGGCCTGTTTCGGCGCGAGCAAGCCTTGGCTAACGCTCCTATCCAAGGGAACTAAGCCCGGCTGCTTTCGGGTCTTAGCTTTCTGATTTACACTTCGCTTTCAACCACTTACCCTACCGCGGCCTGGCCGCCTGGCCGCTTTCCTACCCAGGGGCGGCCAAGGGTAAGCCCACGTATACCATGTCTCTTCAACTTCCGTCGGACTTAGCCACCCGGCCCACACCCTTTTACCTCTACGACCTAGGCCTGCTGCGCCAGACCTTGCAGGCCGCCCAGCGCGCCGCCGAGTCGCGCAACATTCAGGTGCATTACGCGCTCAAAGCCAACACCAACGACCCCGTGCTGCAGTTGATGCGGGAGCATGGTTTTGGAGCCGACTGCGTAAGCGGCAACGAAGTGCAGCGCGCCCTCGAGGCCGGCTTCGCGCCCGACCACGTGGTGTTTGCCGGCGTAGGCAAATCGGATGCGGAAATCAACCGTGCGCTGGCTGCCGATATCTGGTGCTTCAACGTGGAGTCGGGCCCCGAGCTGGAGGTGCTCAGCGAGCTAGCCGGCGCCCTAGGTAAAAAAGCCCGCGTGGCGCTGCGCCTCAATCCCAACGTGGATGCTCGCACGCACCACTATATTACCACGGGCCTGAAAGCCAACAAGTTCGGCATTGGCATGGCCGAGTTGCCGGGCGTGGTAGATATGCTGGCAACGCTGCCACACGTGGAACTGGTGGGTTTGCACGTGCACATCGGTTCGCAGATTACCGACATATCGGTATTTGAAACCTTGTGCCACCGCGTAAACGAGCTGCAGCAGTGGTTTGAGCACCGTGGCATTGTGCTGCCCCACCTCAACGTAGGCGGCGGCCTAGGTGTGAACTACGAGCAGCCCGACGAGCAGCTGATTCCGGACTTCGAGGCCTACTTCAGCACCATCGACCAGTACCTGCGCCGCCGCCCCGAGCAGCAGGTGCACGTAGAGCTTGGCCGCGCCCTGGTGGCCCAGTGTGGCACGCTGGTAAGCCGCGTGCTCTACGTGAAGGAAAGCCAGCAGACGCGCTTCGCAATTCTCGATGCGGGCATGACGGAGCTGATCCGCCCGGCCTTGTACCAGAGCTACCACCGCATCGAGAACCTGACCAGCAAAGGCGAGGAGCAGCTTTACGACGTGGTTGGCCCCATCTGCGAATCGTCGGACTCGTTTGGGCGGCGCATTGCCCTGCCCGAAACCCGCCGCGGCGACGTGGTAGTGCTGCGCACGGCCGGCGCCTACGGCGAGGTAATGGCCTCGAACTACAACCTGCGCGACAAAGCCCCGGCGGTGTACGTGTAGTACTCGCCCTACCAAAACCACCGCGGCCCGGTAACCACTTAGGATGCCGGGCCGCGGTGGTTAGAGGCCGAACTCGGGCGCATAGCGCACCACACCTTGCACACCAGCCAACCCACCGGTTACCAGCTCCAAGGCCATAAATGCGGCGGCTGGCACCGCAAAAGGAGCGCTGAGGCCCCACTCCTGCGCAGGCCTGAAACCGAACCTAGGGTAGTAACGCTCGTGGCCAAGCACGATTACTGAGCGGTACCCCAACGCGCGGGCCTGCTCCAAACCACGTTGCACCAACTGGGTACCTAGGCCTTCGCCTTGCCACTCCGGCAGCACAGCCATGGGCGCAAGTGCTAGGCTCGTAATTGGCTCCCGGCCCGGCTGCTCGATCTTGATAATGGTAAACAAGATATGGCCGACCACTTGCCCGGCCGCTTCGGCCACCAACGACAAACCTGGCACAAAAGCAGGGCTCTGACGCAGCGCATCAACCAAAAGAGCCTCGTCGGGGCGGTTAAAGGCATGCTTGTTTACCTCGAAAACGGCTTCTTTATCGGCCGGCATTTCGGGGCGTATCTGCGGGTTTGGCTCGGCCATCAGCAAGTTGTGCTTAGTAGTAAATAGTCCAGGGGCCTACTTGCTCGTGCTTACTGAGACCTTTCACCAGGTACTGCCGCTCGGTGGGCAATTCCTTTTTGGTCAGCACCACGGGGCGTTGGCGGAGCCAGGCACCTAGGGCCACGGTATCGGCGGGGTCTTGCAGGTTGATGAGGTGGCGGCGCCATTGCTCGTCGCGCTCGAACTGGGTTTCGCGCTGCAGGCTGTGGTTGCCATCGTAGAGCGAAATTGGCAGCTTGTGCTGCTCGAACGCCAACGAAGGCAGCAACTCGTTGTACACTAGCACTGGGCGTTGCGCCAGTTTCAGTTGCTCAAGGCGCTCGGCCACTGGGCGGCTGCCGTTGGCCTGCCCCTCTACCTGACCTAGGAACGCCTTGGCCGAAACCAGCAAGCCCATCGTGAATACCACCGTGAGCACCAGTAGCTTGGGGGCAATGCGCACTTCATCCCAAAACAAGTGCGTGAGCAGTAGCACCACTACACCTCCTGCGGGCCACATGGCCGTAACTGGGCTGATGGTGAGGCCAAAGCCCGGACCGAAGATGGGCAGCAAGCACATGGCCCCGAGCAACAACCCGAACAACGACATAAAGCCCACATACCAGCGAAATAGCACGGCATCGGTGCGGCGGCCGAGCAGCTCTACCGTCAGCAGCGCCACCCCCGGAAAAATGGGCAGCACGTAGAGCAGCAGCTTCGATTTGGAGAGCGAGAAGAACACCAGCGGCACCAGCACCCACCACAGCAGTACTTGCTGCCACCGAGTACACAGGCCGCGCCAACCGTTGCGTACTACTTCGGTAATCAGCACCGCCGACCATGGCAAGCTGCCTAGTGGGGCCAGCACCACATAAAACCACCACGGCTTAGCCCGGTTAAACGTGGCCGCATTGGCAAAGCGCTGCACCGTGTGTTCGAACAGGAAGTAGCGCAGAAACTTCGGGTCGTCGAGCAGTAGCAGCAGGTACCAGCTCAGGCCCGCCAGCACAAACAGCAGAACGGCCAGCAGGTGGTGCGCACTCCAGGGGCGGCGCGGCGCGGCGCGGTTGGTGTGCAGGCTGATAACGGCCATCAGCGGTAGCACCACTGCTACTGGGCCTTTCGTGAGGAAACCTAGCCCCAACGCTACCCAGCCTAGGTAAAGCCAACCCGCGGCCGGCTTGCCAGCGGGCGTGTAGTGGTAACGCACAAACGCATAAGCCGATAGCAGCTCCAGCGTAGCCAAGTAGGCATCGGTAGTTACGTTGAGCGCCGAAATGAGCACCACCGGCAGCGTGCCGTATACCACCGCCGTGGCAATGGCGCGGCGCTTATCGCCGCTGAACAGCAGTAGGCCCAAACCGTACATCAGCGCCACTTGCCCTAGCACCGCCAGCACCGGCAGCACGCGCACGGCACCGGCCGAGCTACCAAACAGCCCCAGCCCGGCGGCCGTGAGCCAGTACGTAACGGGCGGCTTATGAAAGTGCTGAATACCCAGCAGGCGCGGGTGCAGCCAATCCTGCCCCACCAGCATTTCGCGGCCAATTTCGGCGTAGCGGGCTTCGCTGCTCTCGAGTACGCCCCAAGCGTTGAGGTTGACGAAGAACGCCCCACCTAGGGCTAGCAGCAGCAACCACAACCACCAACGCGACGACATGGGTAAAGACGGCATAAGCAAGCAAACAAGAAGCGCGGGCAAAAGTAGCGCTTGCCAACTACCTAGGCGGTATTTCGCTATGCCCCGGGCTCCTGATCATCACCCGGCCCAGCGTCCGCGGCCGGTTGAGCAGCCTTGCGCGGCCTTAAGCTGATTACCATAAACATCACGCCCAGGATTGCAAACACCCGCATACTCTGTTGCGACAGGCCTAACACCAGCCATGCTAAGCCTGCAAAAAACATCGGGCGCAACTTCAACCGAGTTGTGGGCGGATTGCTATTCATTGAGGCAATATAGGCCAATTGCTTTCTGCGCCGCCTTGCGGCCCCAAACCTTTGCCGCGCACTTGAGTTAGCCTAAGTACTCTGGCTTGCAACTCATTTGGCTTATGCGCATTCTGCTTACCGGCGCCAACGGCTACATTGGCCAACGCTTGCTGCCGCTGCTGGTAGAAGCCGGCCACGACGTAACCTGCCTCGTGCGCGACCCTAGGCGCTACGAACTGCCGGCCCCGCTGCACGACCGTGTGCAGGTGGTGCAAGCCGACTTGCGCCAACCCGACACCCTACGCCATTTGCCCCAGGATTTCGACGCGGCGTATTACCTGGTGCACTCCATGAGCACCAACGGCCGCGATTTTTACCGCGCCGAGCAGCAGTCGGCCAGCAACTTTGTGCAGTATCTCAACGGCACCCGCATCCGGCAGGTGATTTACCTCTCGGGCATCGTCAACGATCCGAAGCTCTCCACCCACCTCCGCTCGCGCTTAGGTGTGGAGCGCGAGCTGAAGAAAGCCGCCCACGCGCAAGCCACGGTACTGCGTGCCAGCATCATTATCGGGTCGGGCTCGGCTTCGTTCGAAATCATTCGCGACCTAGTCGAGAAATTGCCTGTGATGGTAGGCCCCAAGTGGCTGAACTCGCGCTGCCAACCCATTGGCGTGCGCGACGTGATGCACTACCTCACAGCCGTGCTCGACAACCCCGCTTGCCTGGGCAAAACCTTCGATATCGGTGGGCCCGATGTGCTCACGTACAAGCAGATGCTGCAGGGCTTTGCGCGGCTGCGCGGCTTTCGTCGGCCCATACTCACGGTGCCGGTGCTCACGCCCCGGTTGTCGTCGTGGTGGTTGTTTCTGGTAACGCGCACCTCGTTTTCGCTGGCGCAAAGCTTGGTTGATTCGCTGAAGAACGACACCGTGGCCGATCTGCGTCGCAGCATCCGCAAAGCCGTGCCGCACCAGTGCATGAGCTACACCGAAGCCCTGGAGCTGGCGTTTCAGCGCATCGAGCAAAACGAGGTCATCAGCAGCTGGAAGGATGCCGCCAGCAGCGGCGTGGCCGACAAAAACTACATGGACTACGTGCAGATACCGCAGCACGGCATGTTCTTCGACCGCCAAGTAATGCACTTTGCCCGCCCGCCCGAAGAGGTGCTCGATAACATCTGGCGCATTGGCGGCAAACGCGGGTGGTACAAGGTTGATTGGCTGTGGCGCGTGCGTGGCTTGCTCGATAAACTAGTGGGCGGTGTGGGCTTGCGGCGCGGACGCCGCTCCGCCTCATCGCTGCGCCCCGGCGACCCGCTCGATTTCTGGCGCGTGCTGGTAGCCGACCGCGTCAGTCGTCGCCTGCTGCTCTATGCCGAAATGAAGCTGCCCGGCGAGGCGTGGCTGCAATTCCGCATTCTCGATAACGCCGATGGCACCCACACGCTCGAGCAATTGGCCGCTTTCCGGCCGCGCGGCTTGGCGGGGCGCTTGTACTGGTATTCGCTAGTGCCCTTCCATTTCGTCATTTTCAAGGGCATGATCGAAAATATTGTGCAGTACGGCAGCGCCCCTAGGTCACCATCGTCTGCGGTGCCGTCGGCTACCTAGGGCATACTACGTGCGGGAGCAGTCCGTTTCTTTGCCTTGTGAAACACGTGCTCCTCGCCGCAGCCCTAGGTTGCGTGGCCGCCGCTCAGCCGCTGCAGGCCCAAACCCCTACCCCACCGAGCCGCCAGGTAATCAACAGCTGGCTGGTAGGTACTGAGGCACTGCTGGGCCGGCAGCCCAATTTGGCGATGGGTAACCCGGGTTATTGGGCCACTGGGCTGCACGTGGCGCACCGCAACCTGTGGCAGGAATCCGATGCCGACTACAGCACCACCTTTACGGTAGGTTTGCGCGGCGGCTTTGGTAACCTTACCGGCGACTTCCGCTACCCCATTCTGGGCAACACGCGCCTGTGGGGCCTCAACCCCTACGCCGCCGCCGACGGCCGCTACTTTGGCGGTTCGTTTGGGATATGGGTGGGCAAGCTGGGCTATTACCGCGAGCTGCAGGCCGTACGGTTTGTACCGCAACTTCGCGTGCGCGGCGGCCGCCTCGACAGCTGGCACGCACAGCTCGACTACGCCCACGACCTGACCGGCCTGGGCAACCCCTCGGCGCGCCTAGGTGCAGGACGGGGCTTCGGCTCCGAAGGGCAATTTCGGCTGTTAGTGGGCGTGGCCTTTCCAACTTCATCCTACGATAGCGAAGCCGCCCAGTTATTTGGGCAGGCGTACGTAGCCCTGGGCGATGCTTGGAGCATAAGCGCTTATTACCAACCGCCGTTTCGCATAGGTCAGTCGCCCACGCAGGGCACCTTGCAGCTGGCGCGCAGTTTCTAACCTAGGGCCTACAGCCTGCGCACCAACCACATAATAGCGCTCAGCACCAAACTCAGCAGCAGCATCGATACGATGGGCGCGTAGAATCGGAAGTTGGGCCGTTCGATGCGAATGTCGCCGGGCAGGCGCCCAAACCAGCTGAACAGGCTGCCGCCACCTAGCCAGATGATGGCGCCCAGTACCACAATGCCGAGGCCGATAATGACGAGTAACTTGCCGAGTTGGGGAGGCATCAATGTGGGAAAAAGTACACCCGTTCGTTACGTAAGTCGCTCCGAACGGGTGCAATGCAAGCAGATACCGGCAATTGAAATCGGCGGCCCTTACTCTGGCTTGGCGTAGAAATCGGCCAACGAGCGGGTATACACGCAGTAGTTAATGGGCGAGCTAGCCTGGAACACCGTCGGCTCCTTAGCGCCCACCGGCACCAACATCAGGCTGCCCTTGCCGTTTACCTTTTCGCGCTGCAGGCCAACGCCTTCGCGGTTGTCGAATCGTACATCGAGGTAGTACAGGTAGGGCGTTATCCAGTCAACGTACCCCCTTTTGGCCGTGCCCGATAGGCTGCGAAGTTCCAGCTCCTTGTAGTTACGCACAATGGCTTGCTGAAACTCCACGGCGTTCAGCGGCTTACCGCGCAGCACGGGCATTACATCCCACTGCCCATCGAGCAGCACCCACTTTTGCAGGTCGGGCAACCAGGTTTCGAGCAACACGTGCCCCGCACCCGATTGCGTGGTTTCCACATCCTTGGTTTTCAGGCCCAGCACCCGCGACTTCAACCCGTAGGCGTTGAGGCATGAGGTGGCCACAATGCCGTACTCCACGCAGCGGAACTGCTTGCCTTGTTTGGCCTCGGCCAGAATTGTTAGGGCGTCGTTCTTCGTTGGGGTGTTGCCGCCATCGTGGCGCCACTGCTGGTGCACCCAGTGCAGCAGGCGCTGGGCGCGCTCGGTGTCGTTGGCAGCACCCTGCACCACGGCGTCGAGGTTGTATTGCTGACGCAGCTGGGCCAAGTACGCGTTGTCACTTCCACTCTCGTAGCGAATGGCGTGCGTGGCGGCTCCGCGCGGGCCGTTGTAGCGCAGCCGCTCCGCTCCAAAAGCCGTGGCGCGCAGCTCCGTGAGGGCGTAACGGCCATCGTCGAGCAACACGTAAAACTGCTTTTTGTCGCCGGGCGCCAGCGTGTATCGGATGGAGTCGCGGTCGGTCCGGAACACGAGGGTTTCTTTGCTGGCGTGCAGCGGTAAGAGCAGCACATCGGGGCTGGCCTCGGGGGCAATGCGCCAGCTGCCTCTCACCCAAGCATTACCAAGGCGGTAATCGGCCTGGTCGGCATGTGCCTTCACCACGGGCAAGCCTTGGTAGGTAGGAGTTTGGGCAATTGCCGTTCCGCAAGTGAGCAGTAGGCCGAGTAGCAAAGAGGTTTTCATAGCGGTCGGAATGAGTTTGTATGACCGCCTAGATGCCGGTGATTTAGCAGGCGTTGCCTGGGCCTTATCACATGAATATGTGGTTTCTAACACTTTTCAGCATCAGGACCAAAAACTGAGAAGCACCACCGTTAGCAGCACTACCAGCGCTGTGTAGGTACCTAGGGCCCACCACTCGGCTCGTTCTTTGAAATTGTAGGGGTAGCGCTGCCGAATGCGCTGCTGCACCATCACCGAGGCCATGAAGCCAACTAACACGATACCCAATGCTATGTTGCTCGGTAGTATCTGCCGAAACATCAGCAATAAGGCCACTAGCGGCACCAAGCCTATGAGGTAGCCCAACAGCCGCGCCTTGTAGAGTTGGGCCGGTTGTATGGCCGGAGCAACTGCCTGCTTCGCTGCTGGCTTGGGTGCACGCGGTGCTGATTTTTTCGGCTTTGCTGCCATTTTGTGTATTACTGACTTGTTGCCGCAAAAGAAAACCGGCTGCCACGAGAGTAGCAGCCGGTTCAGCGGTCTTTTACTTCTTCTCGAACACAAACTTCACCTCGCCCTCGGCTGTCACTTCTAAGGCTGCCTCGAACTTAGCGCCGGTGCGCTGCGAGGTAAAGCCGCGTATCACATCCGACTTGCCCCGGCGCAGCAGCTTGGCCACTTGCGCATCGGTAAGTTGGCGGCCGCACAGCTCGAGCGGCACCCGGAACTGGCAGTCTTCGCGGAAGCGTGAGCAGCCCCAGGCCGTTTTGCCCTTGAGCATGGTACCTAGGCGGCACACCGGGCAAGGTATCTGCTGCGGCTTATCGTCGGCGGCGGGCTTGCTTTCGGCTGCGCGTTGCAGCTCGGGTTGGTGCTTGGCGTTGAGGCCGATGGCCGCGTCGAACTTCTGTCCTAGGTCGTCGATGAAGCCTTTGATGACGGGAGTGCGGCCTTTGGCCAGCAGCGCCTGCACTTGCTTGTCGGTGAACTTCTTGCCCTCGAACATCAGCGGCAATCGGAACTGGCACCCCTCGCGGAAGCGCGAGCAACCAAAAGCGGTTTTACCCTTCAGCACGTGGCCCTGGCCGCAGGCCGGGCATCCACCTAGGGCACCCTCGGGACCGGGCGTGGTGGGGGCAGCGGGCTTTGCGGGGGTGGGCTTGCTGCCGCCGTTTTTGGCCGCCGAGGCAGCGGCTTCGGTGGCGGTGGGCGGCGGGGCCACCATGCGGGCGCGGTCTTGCTTTACCTCCTGCACCATCTCCTGCACCAGGCCTTTCAGCTCGGCCAAAAACTGATCGGGCTCGAGGTTGCCGCCTTCAATCTGGCGCAGCTTCCGCTCCCACTGGCCCGTCAGCTCCGCCGATTTCAGCGTGGGGTTTCTGATCAGGCCAATCAGCTCCACCCCCGTAGGCGTGGGCACAATGCGCTTTTTCTCGCGCTGAATGTAGCCGCGCTTAAACAGCGTTTCGATGATGGCGGCGCGCGTAGAGGGCCGGCCGATGCCGTTTTCCTTCATGGCCTGGCGCAGCTCCTCGTCCTCCACGTTGCGGCCGGCGGTTTCCATGCCGCGCAGCAACATAGCCTCGGTGTACTCGCGTGGGGGCTGGGTTACTTTTTGGTCGAGGCGCGGCTTGTGCGGGCCCGACTCGCCTTTCGTGAACGACGGCAGCACGGTGTTCACCACGTCGTCGTCGCCCTCGCCAGCCTTCGCCGTGCTAGGCGCCTGTTGCTGCGTAGGGTCGCCGTACACGATGCGCCACCCCGGGTTGAGAATCTGTCGGCCACGCACCCGGAACGGGTGGCCTGCCGCCTCCGCCGTTACGGTAGTGTTCGAGACCTCGCAGTCGGGGTAGAACGCAGCCAGAAATCGGCGCACGATGATATCGTACACGTTGTGCTCGGCTTGGCTCAGGCCACCGGGTGCGTTGCCCGTCGGGATGATGGCGTGGTGGTCGGTTACCTTGTTGTTGTTGAAGACCTTGCTCGACTTGCGAATCTTTTCGCCCAACAGCGGCTGCACCAGGGTGCGGTACGGCCCGCTAATGCCCTGCAGAATGCCGGGAATTTTGGCGTACTGGTCGTCGGGCAGGAAGGTGGTATCCACACGCGGATAGCTGACTACCTTCTTCTCGTAGAGGCTTTGCACCGTCTTCAGCGTATCCTCGGCCGAGAGGCCCAGCTGGTTGTTGCACTGCACCTGCAGCGAGGTAAGGTCGAACAAGGCAGGCGGCGACTCCAGCGCCTTCTTAATTTCAACGCCCGTAACCGTCAGCGGTGCATCCTTCACGGCGGCCATGGCGGCATCGGCTTCTTCCTGGCTCACGAAGTAGCCGCGCGCTTTCAGGCGAGCCTTCTCATCGGGCTCGTCGTCGTCGGCTTTGCCTTTTTTGGGCGGCGCTACGTGGCTGAACAGGGTGCCGCGGTACTCGGTGCGCAGCACCCAATAGGGCTCGGGCTTGAAGTTGCGAATCTCGTGGTAGCGGTCGACAAGCAGGGCCAGCGTGGGCGTTTGCACGCGGCCCAGGCTTAGCACCTGCCCGCGGCCCGAGGCGTACTTCAGCGTAAACAATCGGGTGGCGTTCAGGCCCAGCAGCCAGTCGCCGATGGCGCGGCTCTTGCCGGCCATGTACAGGCGGTCGAACTCTTTGCCCTCGCGCAGGTTGGCAAAGCCCTGCCGAATGGCTTCTTCGGTGAGCGACGAAATCCAGAGGCGCTTGAAAGGCTTGCGGTATTTGGCTTCGGTGAGCACCCAGCGTTGGATTACCTCGCCTTCCTGGCCGGCGTCGCCGCAGTTGATTACCTCTTCGGCACTGTTCAGCAAACCTTTGATGATGGCAAACTGCTTGCGCACGCCGTCGTCCTGCATCAGCTTGATGCCGAAGTTGTCGGGCATCATGGGCAGGTCGTGAATGCTCCAGCGCTTCCACTCGGGGCGGTAATCCTCGGGCTCCTTCAGGGTGCAGAAGTGCCCGAACGTCCAGGTGACTTGGTAACCGTTGCCCTCGTAGTAGCCGTCCATGCGCCGGTTGGCACCTAGCACGTTGGCTATTTCGCGGGCTACGCTGGGTTTTTCGGCAATGCAGACTTTCACTATCGCAGATTCTCGCTGATTCGGTAGGCTACCGCTGCGTGGCATGCGTCAGCGGCATTGGAATCAACAAAGATACGCCCGAAAAAAGTCGCTGCTGCGCTGGCAATTGCCCTAGGTACGCAAGCTGCAAACACCATCGGGCAGCTGCCTTGGGCATTCGTTAGGCCAACGAGCGCACGGCCGCTAAGCCCCGCTCCACCTCCTCTTCGGTGTTGAAGATACCCGGCGTAAAGCGTGCATAGTTGTAGTGCCGGTATGGGGCTTTGGTAGCAACCACCTTTTGCTCCTTCAGCCGCTCAATTACCTCATCGGTGTTGTAGCCGCGCACCTCAAACGAGGTAATCCCCGACGACAACGCGTCGCTCAGGGGGGTGTGCAAGGTTACGTGCGGCATGGCGGCCAGCCCCTCTTTACACTGCCGGTTTAGCTGGTGCACCCGCTCGCACACCCGTTCGCGCCCTAGGCCTTCCATAAACTCAAACGCTGCCCGCAGCGCCCAGCGGTGCTCCAGGGAGTGAAAGCCGCCCGGTGTCATCTGCTTGCCATCCATGTGCTCGGGCCGCTCGTCTTCTTCGATGATGACGTCCATGGCCTCGGTGTAGCTTGGGATAATGGGCGACACCCGCTGCCATGCGGCGCTGGTGGCGGCCACCAAGCCGGTACCGCGCGGGCCGTAGAGCCACTTGTGCCCGCTCGTGATGAAGAAGTCGCAGCCTAGGTCGGCAAACGTTTCGCGCTCGATGCCAAAGCCGTGCACGCCATCTACCAGCAGCAGCACGCGGTCGGCCTCGTTGCGGTGGCGGTTTACTGCGGCAACGGCCTGCGCAATTTGAGCCACGGGCGTTTTGAGGCCGGTGCTGGAGTGCACCCACGTAATGCCAAGCACGCGGGTATTCGGCCCAATGCCGCGCACCACCGATTCCACAATTTCCTCCTCGGTAACGTGGTTGATGCGCTCGTACATCCGAATCGTGCGGCAGCTGGCCCCGGTGCGCTTAATGGCTTGCCGTATGGCTTCGTGCTGCGAGTAGTGGTCGTGCTCGGTAGTCAGGATTTCCTGGCCAGGCTGCAGGTTCAGGGCCGTGTAGGTCAGGCCCATGCCCATGGTGGTGCTGTCCGTCAGGGCAATGTTATCGGGGTTATCGATTTGCAAGTAGCGAGCTGCTGCTTCGCGCACCTTCTGCATCTCGTCGTTTTCCAGCGCCAGGGTGTTCATAACCGGGTTGGCGTCGAGCAACTGCGCGTAGTGCTGAATGGCCTCGCGCACCACTTTGGGGTGCGAACAGATAAACTGCGAGGCGCCTAGGTGGGTGTACTCTGGGTTGAGATTAAACTGTTCGCGAATCTGGTTCCAGCTGATGGCTTGCGTATTGGTGTTGGGGTGTTTAATCACGGAGGGGCTCATACTATTGATTCGACCATGCCGCTGCCTTAGCAGGGCCCGAGGGTATGGTACGCCCGCCCGGCAGGCCCGTTGGCCTTTTAAATACTGAAATCCGGCTCCGTATTAATGCCCAGTGCCCCAAGGAGCGGGAAAGGCGGCAATGTGGCCCCTCCTGCTCCTTGGGGTGCTGGGCACCTAGGGCAAGTACCGTTACCCTCAGAGCCGCAAGGTTTTCAGCAGTTCGGCGTTGCTGAGGGTGTAGTCGGTAAGCTCGCTGGCATCGGCCATAGGGCTGCTTGCCTGGTACCCGGGGCGCTGAAAACGTACGTAGTCGACGTGCAGCCCTAGGTCGGGCTTTCCGTTGCTGACGATGGTGGTGTTGAAGCGCATGGGGTCGTTGTGGTACTGCTGGGCCGAGTACCAATCGGTGTAGGCGTTGAGGCCCACTTGCACGGTGCGGGGCATATCGCGCCGGTAAAACCGCTCGTGCACGTGCCACTGGGTTTCGCCATCGTAGCGGTAAAGCAGCACAAAAGCGGCCCGTACGCGCATAATGCCCAGCTCCACCCAACCGGTTTTGGCGGGGCGCAGCTTTAGGTTGGAGCGGCTGTTTACGGTGGTCTTCGATTCGAACACGGGCTGGCCAACCGGCTCCGCTATACCCGCCGTCAGGAACAGCCAGTTCTCGCCGTTGGGCTTCCAGTTGGCCGGCGTGGCGGTGGGCCGGGCTTCGCGCACCATCAGCCCCGCCAACGACCATGTAGTGGCAGGCAGCTCGGCGGTTTTGCCTGTTATCTTCAGCCGCGAAGTCACGAAAAAGTCGCCGGTTACCTCCTTGTACATGAAGGCGCCGTGGAAATCGGCGTACCAGCCGCTGGTGGTGGGCTCGAGGTACAATAGCCCTTTGGCTATGCCTCCTACCTCTGCCCGGGCCACCATGCTGGGCCAGCCTTCGGCCTGATGAAATTGCTTCCAGTTGCCCAAACTAGCCGCGTCGTTGAAGTCGTCGCTGAGTGCCCCTAGGTCGTCGGAGGGCGTGGCGGAGGTATCGGCCCTAGGTGGCTGAAAGGCTGAAGCGGCAAGCCAGCAGGCGGCCAGCACGGGCACGATACGGCTAAAGGTTGGCATAAGGCAAAGCCATTAAGTTCGGCTTACAAGACCAACCCTGCGCCCGGCCGTTGCAACGGCAGCCCTCACATAATCATGTGAGGGTAAGCACCTAGTACGCTCCCCTCCGAAACGCAAAAACCTCCGGGCGAAGGGCCCGAAGGTTTTGCGATGGCGTCGGCGAGCTATCAACCGCACCCACAAGACGAAGCCGAAACCTAAGCGGTTTGCTTGGCCTCGTTTTGCTCAGTGGCTTGTGCTGCCTCCTGCTTTTTGCCTTTGCTGTGCTGCTGTTGCAGTTGCTGCTGCACCTCGGCCTGCACCTGCGGATCGAGCGGCGCGGCCGGCTTGGAAATAGTGCTGTAGATGTGGCTGAACTCGTCGAGGTCGCGGGTGTCTACTTCTAGGTCGTGCAGAATACCCTCGCTGATGTCGTATACCAAGCCGTGCAGCTGCGGCGGGTTGGGCTTGGTACGGGCGTTCTGAATGATGTTGGTTTTGGCCAGGTTGCGCACCTGCTCCATCACGTTCAGCTCCACGAGGCGGCGCAGACGCTGGTCCTCGTCGTGGATGCGCAACAGCTCGGTTTCGTGCAAGCGAATTACGTCGCGGATGTTGGTGAGCCAGCTGTCGATGAGACCGTGCTGCTTGTTGGAAGCTGCCGCTGCCACACCGCCGCAGCCGTAGTGGCCTACTACCAAAATCACCTCCACCTTGAGCACCTCAACCGCGTACTGCAGCACCGACAGCATGTTCATGTCGGTGGGCACAACCAGGTTGGCGATGTTGCGATGGGTAAACATTTCGCCCGGCTTGGTGCCGGTGATGGCCGAACCAGGAACCCGCGAATCGGAGCAGCCGATGAACAGGTAACGTGGCTTTTGGCCTTGCGAGAGTTTATGGAAGTATTCTGGGTCTTCGGCAAGGCGAGACTCCACCCAACGGCGGTTGCCTTCAAGAATGTGTTGCATAAACGGGAATGGGAAACTGAGTTGGTGCCTAACAATGTGGGATTGGCCGCCGGTGGTTATCCGGGCTTAGTGGCCTAACACCTGTACCTGCGGAATGTCGCGGAGAATGAGCTCCACGCCCCGATCCTTGGCACTCTGGCGGTAGTTCTCGATGGCTTCAAGCACATCGTAATCAATCGATACGGAATCAGAGCCGTCGAGGATTACGCGGGTGCCCGGCTTAAAGCGGTCGAGGGTAGTAGTGATGGCCGCTTTGTTGAGAAACGACACGTGCTCGGCCAGCTTTAGGTGCACCGTGCCCGGTTGATGATCAGGCTCGTAGTGGAAGAAGTATGCCGATTCGGCGTTGGCTTTCAGAATATAGAAAGCAGCCACGGCCAAGCCTACGCCCACGCCTTTGAGCAGGTCGGTAAACAGAATTACACCCACGGTTACCACGAAGGGCAGGAACTGCGCCCAGCCTAGTCGCCACTGCGTGAGGTATAGCGTCGGTTTCGTGAGTTTGTAACCCACCATCAGCAGTACGGCAGCCAGCGCCGACAGCGGAATCAGGTTCAGCACATCCTCCAAGAACAAAACCGCCATCAGCAGCAATATGCCGTGGAAGAACGCCGAAATGCGCGAAGCGGCACCGGCGTGGATGTTGGCCGAAGAACGCACGATTACGGCCGTAAGCGGCAAACCACCTAGCAAACCTGAGATAATGTTGCCCGTGCCTTGAGCAATCAGTTCGCGGCTTGTGGGCGTGTTGCGTTTCAGGGGGTCGAGCTTATCTACAGCTTCTACGCTCAGCAGCGACTCGAGCGAGGCTACAATGCCGATGGTAAGGGCCAGGATGTAGATGTTGCCGTTGGTGAGTACGCTCCAATCGGGGAAGCGCAACGAGCCCAATACATCATTTACCGAGCTGATAACGGGCAGCTTTACGAGGTGCGTGGTTTTCACCTGCCACTCGGGCCGAACGCTACCCAAAACCACGTTGATAATGATGGAGCACACCACCACAATAAGCGCACCGGGTACCAAGCCAAGCACCTTGTTGCGCTTGATGAAGGGTCGCTCCCACGATAGCAGTACTACCAGCGAGAAAATGCCAATCAGCAGCGCGCCCGGCTGCAGCTCGCCCAGTGCCCGCCCGATAGACGAGAACGTGTTCATGCCATCGGGCTGGAAGAAATTCAGGTCTTCGAAGAAGTCCTCGTCGCCACCCAAAAAGTGCGGAATTTGCTTGAGGATCAGGATCAGGCCAATGGCAGCCAGCATGCCCCGGATAACCGAAGTTGGAAAGTACATGCCGATTACCCCAGCCTTCAGCGAACCTAAGATGATTTGCAATGCCCCGGCCATAACCACGGCCACCAGAAATGCCTCGTAGCTCCCGGCTTGCTGAATACCAGCCAGCACAATGGTAGTGAGACCAGCTGCCGGGCCGCTTACGCTAAGCTGCGAACCGCTTACCCAGCTTACGACCAAGCCGCCTACAATACCTGCTATCAGACCGGCAAGTAGCGGTGCTCCGGAGGCAAGGGAAATTCCTAGGCACAATGGCAATGCTACCAGAAACACCACCAAACCTGCTGGCAGGTCCTTAACCAAGGTGTTCTTATACGACGGCGAGGGGCCATTTGGGGGCGCAGAGGCAGTAGGGGCCACCGGCGCAGTCGGTGTCGAAACAGTTGTCGAATCCATTGAGAAAGAGAAAAAAGTACCAGTCTTATGGACAACCACGGGGCAACTACGCAGGCACCACAATACTCTGCAATTTTCTTTCCTCGTCTTAATCTGCGGTTAAAACTGAATTAAAGCAGGATTAAATACCCTCCTAAATTAACCTCGGCAACTCCAACGTCACCTGGGTGCCTTCGCCTAGTTTACTCGCTACACCAATACTGCCACCGTGCAGCAGCATAATCTGGTGCGTAAGTGGCAAGCCAATGCCGTGCCCAGGTACGCCGCGGGCATTGTCGGCTCTGAAAAAGGGCACAAATACCTGTTGCCGGTCGGCTTCGTGCATGCCAACCCCCCAATCCTGCACCTGCAACTTCACCGTGCGGCCCGAGGCACTTAGGGTAGCCAGCACCGGGCGCTCGGCCCCGCGCGAAAACTTGCAGGCATTTTCGAGCACGTTGAGCGCCGCCGAAAGTAACAGCGCTTCGTTGCCGTTCACGATGGGCTCAATGTTGGGCGGCACCTGAAAGTCGAGGTCGATGCGACAGGTTTGGTGCCGGCGCTGCACCTCCTCGTGGGCTTGCAGCAGCAACTCATCGAGGCGCATGGGAACGAGCGGCACTTGCGAGGGGTCGTCGGAGGCGCGGGCTATTTGCAGCAGCCCGTTGGCAAGGTCCTTCAGCAAACGGGCCGCATCGAGGGTGTTGCGCAGCACCTGCTGGTATTCTTCCGACGTACGCGGTTGGAGCAAGGCTACCTCCAGCTCACCAATAAGCACTGTTAGGGGCGTACGCAACTCGTGCGAGGCGTCGCGCACGAAAGTGCGCTGCCCCACAAAAGCCGTTTGCAACCGATCGAGCAGGCTGTTGAACGTGCTGGCCAGCTGCGATACTTCGTCTTGCCCATCGGCCCCGGAAAGGCGGCGGTGCATGTCCGAAGCGGTGATGCTGCTCATTTCCTGCACGGCCAAGCGCATGGGGCGCAAGGCCTGCCCGGCAAATACCCAACCGCCAATGCCGGTTACCACTAGCGAAATCAGCAGCCCAGTGATGAGTACCGTGCGCAGTGTACCCAGCTTCTGCTCGCTGTCAGCATCTTTCGACCAAGCCACCACCAAGAAGCGGCCGCGCTCCGGCACCGAGTAAAACATACCCACGGTGTAGTGCCAGTTAGACTGCTTTTGCACCATGGGCTCGTCGATTTCGTGCAGCCACTCGGCCGGCAACGCCCGCGAAGTGGCCACGCCCTCCCGAAACACCACGCGCCCGTTCATGCCGTAGATGCGCACCTCTTCGTCGGGCAGGGTGCGATAAAACTGACGGAGGTAGCGGCTGTAGCCGGCGCGGCTACGCCGGTCGGTTTTGGCTTGGCTTCCATCGAAATACACGTGCGCCACAACCTGGGCTCGGTTGCGCAGGCTTTCCTCGAACGATTGACTGCGCGAGAGGTACGTGAACAAGTAAATAAGCGCCGAAAACAGCAGCAGCGTGAAGGCCACAATGGCCGCAAACTGCAGCGCCAAGCGCAGGCGGATCGACATGGGGCAGTTAGTGAGTTGAGGGGCTTTAGCGGTATTGCGTTTAGGAGTTGACGAGGATACAAGCTGGCTAGTGCCCTAGGTGAACAGCCGTGCGCTGGGGCCTAGGGGTCGGCAATGGCAGCGAAGGCCCTTACCGGTTGGCCCGCTCATGGGCCGAAAGCCTCAACGCCCTACCCGCAACTCCCAAGCTCATTAACGCCCAAACGCCTCAGCTTTCGTTGACTTTGGCCACGTAGCCCATCCCAACAAGGGTGTGAATGAGTTTGGGCGAAAAATCCTTGTCGAGCTTTTTGCGCAGGAAGTTGATGTACACATCAATCACGTTGGAACCGGTATCGAAGCTGGTTTCCCAAACGTGCTCCAGTATATCTACCCGCGATACTACCCGGCCTTGGTTGCGCAGCAAGTAGTGCAGCAAAGCAAACTCGCGCGCCGTAAGCTGAATGGTTTGCCCCGCACGCGTAACCTGCTTGCTCATGGGGTCGAGGGTAAGGTCGGCGAGGCGCAGCACGGGTTGGCTGGGAGCCTCTTGGCGGCGGCGCGAAAGCGCCCGGATGCGCGCCAGCAACTCCTGAAAAGCAAAGGGTTTCACGAGGTAATCGTCGGCCCCGGCGTCCAGGCCCCTGATCTTATCATCGGTTTCACCTAGGGCTGTTAGCATCAGAATGGGCACAGCGGTGTTGTGGGCCCGCACCTGCCGGCACACCTCCAACCCGCTTAAGCCCGGCAGCAGCTGATCGAGGATAATCAGGTCGTATGAAGTGGTAAGAGCCTGGCGCAACCCCAACAGCCCGTCGGCCGCTATATCAACCAAATGCGTTTGTTCGCTCAGCCCTTTTTGAAGGAACGCCGCGACTTTCGGCTCGTCTTCAACTAACAGAATCTTCATAAGCAATTCGAATACCTAACCGAAGGTAGGCGGTTATGGCTTTCCTACAGCATATATGTATCCACACGAAAAGGTTTGGTCGAATTATTGCAGCAAAACTTATTACAAATTATTATCAGAATAATTTAAGATTAACTTGACAAATAAATTTATGTCCTATACGTTTATGGAAAAATTCTATACACTAGGCTCTCCAACTGCTTCCTTCGTTGTTGTGTACGTTTTGGCTAAAGCTGCGCCACCAGCTTTCGACATGTAGCGTATACGGCCACACCGAAGCATAACTCCTCCACCACCATGCTCTTTTTACTGCACCGCGTGCGGCTGTGCCTTTTTGTGCTGCCGTTGTTGTTTGCGGCCTGTGTGCCCCAACGCAAACTCCCTTATTTTCAAGGCAAATACAATAAGTCGACGGCAGTATTGGCGCCCAACACGCTCCAGCCTTACCGCATTCAACCCAACGATGTATTATCGGTGCGGGTGCAAAGTGTGCAACCCTCGCTGAATGAGATTTTTAACGTGACGGATGCGCGGGCGGTGTTTCAGGGCGACCCCGGCAACATGTTTTTGGCCGGCTACAACGTCGACACCAACGGCAACATTAACCTACCAACCGTGGGGAAGGTCAAATTGCAGGGTCTCACCATCGAAGAAGCCCAAGCGCGCATACAGCGCGAGGTAGGCAATTACGTGCGCGATGCCAACGTGCTGGTGAAGCTGCTCTCATTTAAAATCACGGTGCTGGGCGAAGTAAGAAACCCTGGGCGCCATTTCGTGTATAACGGCCAAGTTACGGTGCTCGAAGCGCTGGGCTTGGCTGGCGACCTTACCGAGTTTGGCAACCGCGAGAACATCAAACTCATTCGCCCGACTCCCAAAGGCAACGAAGTAATCTTGCTCGACCTCACCGACCCGAAGCTGCTTGAGTCGCCCAACTTCTTTCTGCTGCCCAACGACGCGCTGTACGTAGAGCCCATGGCTGCCCGTACAAACCGCGCCAACATCGCCAACCTCGCCCTGGTATTCTCGGGCATCTCGGCCTTGGCCCTGATCCTGAATTACCTGAGGGTGAATTAAGCCTGCGAGTACCTGCGTCCGCACCGGCTTGCTCCACCACACGTCCAAACACCTAGCCCAACCGGCATGGAATCACGCGCTACCACCTCCGACGACTTAGATCTTCACCAATTATTCTTCAAGCTTCGGGCCCGCTGGACTTTTTTCCTGCTGGGTTTGCTGCTCGCTGGTGCGGCGGCGTTTTTTTACCTCAAAGTAAAATCGCCGGTATACGACTACCGCGCCACCATGCTGCTGGGCAACCAGAGCACCGGCTCTAAGCAAGCCCAAGAACTCCTGAACCTGCTTGAGGTAAAGGAACGCGGCATTCAGATGGAAGACGAAATCGGGCTGATTAGCTCGGCTGGCATGGTGCGCCAGGCCATCGAGAAGCTGCCCGAATTTAAGGTGAGTTACTACGCCGCCCCCGATAACTGGCTGAACTCGGTGAAGACCTTGCAGGTGCGCGAGCGACCCGCTGGTTCTGTACCGTTCCGGGTAGTGCCCGACCTAGGGGCCCCACAACTAACCGGCACCAAGGTTAGCGTGGAGATACTGCCCGATGGGCGCTACCGCGTGCAAGCTAAAGTAGACAAGGGCCAGCTGACCAACCTGCAAAGCGGCTCGCTGGTACGCGAAGTAATTGATACCGAATTCGATCATACCATGCGCGCCGGCGAAACCCTGCGCCATGCGCTGCTCAACATCACCATTCAGCCCGAGCCGAACGCATCGGCCATTGCCGGCGAGAAATACTTCTTCACGCTCAACGACCTAGGCAGCCTCACGGGCGCCTACCAGGATCGGCTGAAGGTGCGCACCATTGACCAAGAGTCGCGCATTATTGAGCTGCGCACCAAAGGCACCGTGCCCGTAAAAGAGCAGCAATTTTTGGATACGCTAATGAGCGTGTTCATTGCGGCCGACCTGCGCGAGAAAAACGAAACGGGCCAAAAAACCGTGGAGTTTCTGGACAACGAAATTGCCAAACTGGCCCAGGCCCGCCAGAAGTCGGCCGAAGAGCTTAGCACCTTCCGGGCCGAGCGCGGCGTGGTGGATGTCAACGCCCAATCGGCCTCGGGC
Organism: Solirubrum puertoriconensis; assembly: GCF_001483135.1. Taxonomy (GTDB): domain Bacteria; phylum Bacteroidota; class Bacteroidia; order Cytophagales; family Hymenobacteraceae; genus Solirubrum; species Solirubrum puertoriconensis. Next base: position 36,283 of record NZ_LNAL01000007.1, on the reverse strand, counting down.
ATTCAGCAGACCTCAAACATTGAAATCGAGCGCACCCGCCTGGCATCGCAGCGCAGCTTTTACCAAGGCATGCTGCGCCAACTGCGCGACGACCGCGCCATTACTGCCGCCTCGGCCTCGGGCGTGAACGACCCGGTGCTGAGCAGCCTGATTCTGCAAATGGCCGAGCTGTACAAAGAGCGCTCGGGCCTGGTAGTGAATGCCAGCAGCAACAACCCCTTGGTGGAGGTGCTCGACGAGCGCATTCGCAACACGCGGGCTTCGCTGGAGCAAAACCTGAGCAGCATGATTCGGTCGACCGACATTCAGCTGGCCGACCTGACCACCCAGCTGAACAAGGTGCGCGCTGAGATGAGCCGCATGCCTGAAAACGAGCGTCAGCTGGCCGTGCTCAAGAGCAAGTCCGATTTCAACGACAAGAACTACAGCTTCTTGGTTGATAAGCGCGCCGAGGCGGCTATCGAACTGGCTACGAACACCACCGATAAACGAATCATCGACCGGGCAGCTATGAGTGGCAACGGCCCCTCGGCTCCGCAGCCTTTGTTCGTTGGTTTTATGGCCCTGCTGGCCGGCTTGCTCGGCCCCCTAGGTATTGTGCTGCTGATGGATAAGGCCAACCGTCGCATCCAGAGCAAAGAGGACCTCTCGCGCATCACTGATATTCCGATGTTGGGTGTGGTAGCCCACGGCAACAAATCGGAGCGCATGGAGATGCTGCATAATCCTAAAGGTCCGATTGCGGAGTCGTTCCGCTCGATTCGCGTAAACCTGCAGTACCTCTCGGCCGGGCTCGACAAGAAGGTAATCGGGGTAACCTCCTCGGTACCGGGCGAAGGCAAAAGCTTTTGCGCCGTGAACCTGGCCGCCGAGTTGGCCCACTCGGGCCGCCGCGTGGTGCTGGTTGAAACGGACTTACGCCGCCCCACGGTAGCCAACTACTTCAACTACGACCCGCAGGCGCCGGGCTTGGCCGCTTACTTAGCCAACCAACGCCCCCTGGGCGACTGTTTGCGCTCCTCGTCGGTGCCGAACCTCGATGTGCTGATGTGCGGCGACATTCCGCCGAACCCCATGGAGCTGCTCGAATCGACGCGCATGACGGCCCTGATGGAGCAACTGCGCGAAGAGTACGATTACGTGCTGCTCGACACCCCGCCCGTGGGGTATGTATCGGAGTACTTCGTGCTGCTGCGCTACCTCGATGCCAACATCTACGTGGTGCGCCAGAACTACACCGACCCTTCGTACATCAGCCAGATCAACGAGCTCTACGACGAAGGCAAGATCAAGCATGTCTACATCATTATCAACGACATGCACTTCAACAAAACCTACGAGTACCGCTACAAGAAGAAAGCCTATACCTACGGGTATAGCAACTAGGTAGTGCCGCGGCCGGCCGGCCGCGGCTGCTCCTCCGCCTCCACCTTTTTACTGCTTTCTGTATGGCCTCGTCCGCTGCCCCGGCGCGCAGTCTTACTGCCGCCACGGTTCACGGTGTGAAGTGGACCACCGGCGCTTCCATTACCACAGCACTGCTGCAGGTAGGGTACACCGCCGTAATGGCGCGCCTGCTTACGCCCGCCGAGTTTGGCTTGGTTGCCTTGGCCGGTGTAATCCTGCGCTTCGGCAGCTACTTCGCCCAAATGGGCATGGAGCAGGCCATCATCCAAAAGCCCGATATCACCACCGAGGATGTTCGGGCAGCTTTCACTTCTTCGGCTCTGCTGGGGGCGCTGTTTTCGGCCATTCTGGTGGTTGGCGCTCCGCTGGCTGTTACCTTTTTCCACGAGCCCAAAGTGGTGCCGGTGGTGCGGGTGCTCGCCCTAGGTTTGTTTCTGACGGGCCTGAACGCCACTGCACTGAGCCTGCTTCGGCGGCAAATGCGCTTTCAAACTCTGGCCATTATTGAGGTAGCCGCCTATGTACTCAGCTACGGTGGCATTGGCATTGGTATGGCGTGGGCAGGCTTTGGCGTGTGGGCGCTGGTAGGCGCGCAAGTGGGCCAGTTGCTGCTGCTCACCATCATGGCTTTTGTGGCCGCGCGCCACTCCGTAATGCTCATTTTTCGGTGGGAAGTGTACCGGCCGCTGGTGGCGTACGGCTCGCGCATGTCAGCCATCAGCTTTCTGGAGTTCCTTACCGGCTCGCTCGATACGCTGCTGATTGGCCGCTTGCTTAACGCGGCCGCTTTGGGCTTGTACAGCCGCGCCTGGATGCTAATTGGCCTGCCGATTTACCTGCTCACGAGCAGCATCGCCAAGGTCATTTTTCCCTCGTTCAGCCAACTGCAAGACGACCGCCCCAAGCTGCGCGAAGTGTACCTGAGCAGCATTATGCTGGTGGGGGCCATTGTAATGCCTACTTGCGCCGGCGCGGCTATGGCTGCCCCCGAAATTGTGCTGGTAATGCTGGGCCCCAAATGGCTGGAGGCGGCTCCCATTCTGCAAATGGTGTGTGTGGCCTTTTCGATGAGCATGGTTACCATGTTTGCCGGCGTAGTGTGCGATGCCACCGCCACCCTCACGCCCAAACTGGTGCTGAACATCGGCTACACGGCTCTGCTGCCGCTGCTGTTTGTGATTATGGCGCCGTACGGCCTGGTAGGCGTGGCCTCGGCTGTGGTAATGGGCGAGGTAGTGCGCACCATTCTGTACATGAGCTTGATGAACCGCGTGCTGGCCGTGTCGCCGGTGGCGGTGCTGCGCTCCTACGTGCCCGGCCTTACCATGGCTACCGTGGTAGCTGTGGTGCTGGGCCTGGTAATGTACGGTTTGCGCTCGGCGGGTGCTCCCTTGCCCGTGCGCTTTGGGCTGGCGTTGCTCACCGGTGCCACCACGGCCGGTGGGTTGCTACTGTTCTGGCCGCCCGAGGCACTGCGCGCTGTACTGGTACGCATCATGGCAAAGCTTTCGTTGCCCACCACAGGCTGGGCAGCGGCCCCCTCGGCGTGGCTGATGCGCCGCCTAGGTGCCGCCCCCTCCCACCACCCGGAGAGCCAGGCAACACCGCCTGCAGCTCCGGTAGCGCCGGGTGCGGCCGTGGCCGCACCCGAGTTGCGGCACCAGCCTGCCCTTTCTCCCGACCCCGAAGCTGAATTGGTATGACTACCAAAGTTCTATACGACCATCAGATCTTCACCATCCAGAACTACGGTGGTGTGTCGCGGTACTTCTGGGAGCTAATGCGCCACGCTGGCTCAAAGCTGCAGTACGAGCTGCCGGTTGTGCTAAGCAACAACTTGTATCTGCGCGACCGGCAGTATACCAACCACCGTACGTTTTTCCCGAACACCAACCTACCGGGCGGGTGGCGCTTCATCAAAGCCTGCAACGACTGGGCGGCTCGCCAAGCCCTGCAGCGCGCCGATTTTGATGTGTTTCATCCCACGCTCTTCGACGACGATTATTTCCTGGAACGGATGCCAGCGGGCAAGCCCTTCGTCATCACTATCCACGATATGATTCCGTACCTGTACCCGGAGTACTACCCCGATCGGGAACTGAGTCATCTGAAGCGCGTGGCCGACCGGGCTAGCCGCATCATTACCGTATCGGAAAATACCCGTGCCGATGCGCTGCGCTTGCTTAACCTGCCGCCCGAGCGCGTGGTGGTAATTCCGCACGGCACTACCACTACCGAGGCTACGGGCCCGGCACCTAGGGTGCCGGGACGCTACGTGCTGTACACCGGCACGCGCGGCATGTACAAAAACTTTGGTTGCTTTTTAGAAGCTGCCAGCCTACTACAACGCCAACATCCGGAACTGTATTTCGTATGCGCAGGCGGTGGCCCGTTCAGCTTGCCAGAGCAGGAGCAGATGCGCACCTTGCGGCTCACCGATCGGGTGGTGCAGCTCGGCCCGCTTACCGATGCCGAGCTGGCTTACCTCTACCGCGACGCCGAGGCCTTCGTATTTCCTTCGCATTACGAGGGGTTTGGCCTGCCCATTCTGGAGGCCTTCGCCCACGGCTGCCCGGTGGTGCTTAGCACGGCCTCGTGCTTTCCGGAGGTTGCCCAAGATGCCGCGCTTTACTTCCGGCCCGATGCCCCGCAGCAGCTAGCCGAACAACTGGCGCAGATATTGGCCGATAAGGCGCTGCGCCGCCGCCTGAGCGAGGCCGGCCGGCTACGCAGCCGGGATTTTACCTGGGAGCGTACCGCCGCCCTCACGCGCCAACTCTACAAAGATGCCGTAACCGAACCGCTCGTGCTCGAGCTTACTTAACCTCCACCTACTCTCCGCTTACCCGCCATGATCATCAGCCTGCGGTTCCGCTTTCTGATTGTACTGCTGGTTGTGCTGCTCACCGACCGGGCCTTTACGGCATTTGCGTTCGAGGATGCCGACGACCCGGTGCTCTGGATGTGTATGCAGCTGCTCACGGCCGGCATGCTCGGGTTGAGTGTGCTGTACTTGCGCTGCTTCAGCCCCACCATGCGCAAGTGGTATTTTGTGATGCTGGCTTGCTTGGCTGCGTTGGCTTTGGAATCGCGCATTGGCTGGGATACTTGGATGGTGTACCCGCACGTGTTCAACAAGCTGCTGGTAATTATGCCGTTGTTTGCGGTGTACGGTTTTTACCGCCGTTACGGCATGCCGCCCCTAAGTTTGCTGATGGGCTTTTTGCTGGTGGGGCTGGCGGCCAGCTTGGTCATCAATTTTCCCGAAGCCCTAAGTTTGGCTTCTTTCGTGGACAACGAACGCGGCTTCAACGTGGAGTCGACGTACCTGCTGCTGCTGCTAGCATTGTACTACTTCAACCAGTACATGGCCAAGGGCGGGCTGCCTAGGTTGCTGGTGTTTTTTGTAGCCCTGGGCATGATTGTGTTTCTGCAGCACCGCACGGTGTGGCTGTGCACCTTGCTGGCCCTCACGCTCAATGTGTTTATGCTGCGCCGCACCAAGGGTGTTACGCTCTCGTTTCAGCGGTTCATGCCCTTGTTCGTGCTGCCGATTGTGGTGGCCCTAGGTGGCGGCATTGGCGTGGTGTTGAACAACCCCGAGGTGCTGGCCCGCCTCGAAACCAGCATCGAGGATATCCAAAACCCCGACAAGCAAGGCACCGGCAGCTGGCGCCTGCAGCAGTTCCGCTCGTACGAGCCGTTTATTCAGGAGCACCCCGTGGCGGGTATGCGCCTGAAAGGTTTTGAGCTGCCCATTCAGTTTTACTCTACCGAGTCGAAGCTGAAAGTGTGGAAGGACGGTACCGGCCACCACTTCCACAGCTGGTACGTCGACCGTCTGTTTTACTTCGGGATAATTGGCGTGCTGCTGGTGCTGGTGGTGCCCATCAAGCTGGTAATCCGCCGCCTACGCAGTCCCGAGCCCCTCGATGCCAACTCGGCCGCTTTTCTGGCCTTCCTGGGTAGTAGCCTGCTCTACAGCTTCTCCTACGACTGGCCCTACTACATGTACTCCGTTTACGGGTTCGCACTCGCCATAATGGACCCGCTGCCGGTTGCAGCGCCAGCCGTCTACCAGCCTCGGGTGCCGCGCCGTACGCGCCGCACCGAAGAGGCCATTTCCTCCACCGCCGTAGCTCATGCAGATGCCTGAACATTACTCTCCCAGCGCGGGCTTTGATACGCCGGTGCTGCTCCTCATTTTTAACCGACCCGATACCACCCGGCGCGTGCTCGAAGCCATCCGGCGCGTGCGGCCTACTCGCCTGTACGTAGCCGCCGACGGCCCCCGCCCGCACCGCCCCACCGACGAAGCCCTGTGCGCCGAAACCCGCGCCCTGGTGCACGAGCTGGTTGATTGGCCCTGTGCGGTGCAAACGCTGTTTCGGCCCAGCAACCTCAATTGCGGCGTGGCACCGGCTACCGCCATCGACTGGTTTTTTCAGCACGAGGAAGAAGGCATCATCCTCGAAGACGACTGTGTTCCGGCCAAATCGTTCTTTCCCTACTGCGCCGAGCTGCTGGCCCGCTACCGCCACGATACCCGCGTAATGCACATTGGCGGCAACAACTTTGCCGCGGAGGCCGCACAAGTGCCTGGTTCGGGCGCCGCTTCGTACTACTTCTCCAACCAGGTAAACAGCTGGGGTTGGGCTACGTGGCGCCGCGCCTGGCAGCACTTCGATTTCCGGATGCAGCACTTGCCCGAGCTCGAAGCCCAGGGCAAGCTGAAAGGCATTTACAGCTCGTGGCTGGAGGAGCGCTACCGCCTCAGCAAAATCCGCAGCGTGCTCAGCTTGCCGCAGCCGCCCGATGTATGGGACTACCAGTGGCACTTTGCCATTGCGGCTAACTCGGGTTTGTGCATTGTGCCGGCCGTTAACCTAGTGGGCAATATTGGCTTTGGCGAGCAAGGCACCCACACCATGGATGCCACCGACAGCCAGGCCGATGTGCCTACCCTGGAGCTGCCGTTTCCGCTGCAGCACCCCCGCTTTGTACTGATTGACCGCCGCCGCGACCAGCAGCGCTTCCGCGAGTTTCTGCAAAGCCGCATCACGGCCAAGCTGCGCCGCGTGTTTAAGCGCCCAGCCGCAGCGCCTGCTCCCAATCCCGCTCCTACTTCCGTCTTGGCTCCACCCGACGCCCAGGTTTTATCTCCGGCTCCCCAAGCTTAGTACCATGAAAATTCTGCTCTCTGCCTACGGTTGCCAGCCGAACTCGGGTGGCGAAGACAGCCACGGCTTCAATACCCTTTGGGAAACCGCCGCGCTGGGCCACCAGGTGTGGTGCTTTACCACGCCCCTAGGTAAAAACGGCTCCATCGAGAAGCACCTACAAGAACACGCCGACAACCCCGTTGCCCAGCGCATTCGGGTAGTAAACGTGCACGTTCCTAAGTTCTTCGACTACATCTACCGCTGGCAGTTTGGGGTGTACGCGCACTACATCTGCTGGCAGTACCGGGCGTGGCGCAAGGCGCAGGAAATCGATAAGCAAGTTGACTTCGATTTGGTGCACCACATTACCTATAACAGCCTGCAAATGGCCTCGTGGATGTGGCGCCTGGGTAAGCCCTTGTTGCTGGGCCCCTTGGGAGGCGGCATGAAAGCCCCGGCCTCGCTGCGCCGCTACCTGCCCGATTGGTTTAAAACCGAAACGATGCGCAACATCATCAGCAAGTTGCTCATCACCTTCGATCCTAACGTGCGGCAATCGTTGCGCCACGCCAAGCTAGTACTCACGGCCAACCGCGAAACCGCCGAGCTGGCCCGTAGCCTAGGTGCCAAGCGCGTGGAGCTGGCCATGAGCACGGGGCAGTTTCCGGCCTTTTACCCCGCCGAGTACCCCGTACGGCCGCAACGCGCCAACGGCGAGCTACGCATTTTGTGGCTGGCCCGCCTGTTTCCGCGCAAAGGCCTGCACTTGGTTATTGAAGCCTTAGGCAAGGTCAATCCGCGCGTAAAGTTTCACCTGGACATCTTGGGTGATGGGCCCGTGGGTCCGCTGGTACCCGGCTGGATTGCCGCAGCTGGCATCGAGGATAAAGTAACCTGGCACGGCGCCGTACCCTTCAGCGCCGTGCGGCAGGCCTACCTCGAGCATGACTTATTTATGCTCTGCAGCCTGCGCGACACCTTCGCCTCGCAATACCTCGAGTCGATGGCCCTAGGTCTGCCCATCCTCACCCTCGACCACCACGGCGCCACCGATTTTATACCCGATGATGCAGGCATCAAAGTGCCCGTAAGCACGCCCGAAGCTACTGCTGAGGCCCTAGCCCGCCAGGTAGAATACCTCTACGACCACCCCGCGGAACTGGAGCGTATGGGCCGTGCCAGCTATGCCTACGCCTGCGAGCATACTTGGCCCAAGCTGGTGGCCCACCACCTAGGGCGCCTAGCTGCCCTCGACCCCGCTTTTGCCGAGTTGGCCGAGCCGGTGCACACGCCCCACGTGCAGCAAGTTGCCGAGCCCGCCACGCCGGCCACTACCCCCGAGTACTCCAGCGCTGCCGTAGCGTAGCGCCCGCCACACAACCTCCACCTAAGCTTCTCCACCTCTACTCTACCAAGGCATATGTTGTACATCGTCATTCCGGTATTCAACCGCCTGGCCTATACCCGTGCGTGCCTGCAGTCGCTGCGGCAGCAAACCAACACCCGTTTCCGCACCATTGTGGTCGACGATGGCTCCACTGACGGCACCAGCGAAGTGCTGGCCAAGGAATTTCCGGAAGTGGAGGTACTGCAGGGCGACGGCAACCTCTTCTGGACGGCTGGCGTGAACATGGGCATTCGGCGGGCGCTGGAGCACGGCGCCAACCGTGTAATGACGCTCAACAACGATGTTATCTGCGACGCCGCTTTTGTGGAGCGCATGCTGCAGTGGGCCCAAAAACACCCCGATGCACTCCTAGGTGCATTGGAACTCGATGCCTCCACCACCAAGCCCATTTACGGCGGCGAAGTATTCAGTTGGCTGACGCACCGCCGCAGCGACTTGCTGGAGGTGCTGAAACCCGAGCAGCAACGTGGCTTGCACCCGGTAACGTACCTACCCGGCCGGGGCCTGCTTATTCCGGCACAGGTGTTTGCCAGCATTGGCTTGTTTGATGAAAAGCGCCTGCCCCATTACCTCGCCGATTACGACTTCACGAGCGTGGCCCGGCGGCACGGCTTTCCCGTCTACATCAACTACGATGCACACCTGCTCACCTACCCCGAGGAGAGCGGCCAAGAAATAACCCGTAAACAAAGAAGCATCCGCGGCTACTACGAGCACCTGTTTGGTATTCGTGGCGGCGGCAACCTGCGCAACTTCACTCACTTTGCCCTTAAAAACTGCCCCACGCCTCTGGTACCGCTGTTCCTGATGAATGGCTATGCCCGCAGGCTGGTGGGCTACTTCCTGCACTAGCCTCAGAGATGGTGTGGCACCTAGGGCAAGCGGGTGCTGGTAACAAGCAGGCGTACCAAGCCATTGTGCGGTACGCCTGCTGTGGCGCATTTAAGGGTGCCGTTGATACTGCTGTTACCCGCTGCTTGTACTTCCTACCCCAACACACCTCTATGCTACCATTTCGCCTTATCTGCTGGTCATTATTTGGCACTTGCTTGGTAGTGCCTGCTTCGGAGCAGGCCGGTACCCCCGGCACCGAAACACTTATCATAAAACGTGGTGGCATTTACACCGGTACGTATCGTAGCAACAACCCCAACAAACCCTGCATCCGCATCGATACCGACGAGCCGGTGGTATTGCGCCGCTGCCGCCTCGAGGGGGCCGGCCTGCTGATTGATGCACGCAACGGCGGCGCCCGGCTTACGGTGCAAAACTGCGTAGGTGTAGCCTTGGCGCCTACCGAGGAGAACCAGGCGCCCGGTCGGTTTCTGGAAGTAAACGACGGCAACTCTGTTACCGTGGCCAACTGCGAGCTTCGCCAAACCGGCGGAATTGTGGTGTATAAGTGGCAAGGCAATGGCTCAGCCAACCAAACCCTCCGCATCCTGCGCAACCGCACCTTCAACATTACGGGCCGATACCGAAATGGCGGCGGTAGCAAAACGCATTTTGTGCTGCTGAATCAGGTGCGGGCAGTGCCCAACGTGGAAATTGCCTGGAACCAGGTCATCAACGAGCCCGATCGTTCGATGGTCGAAGACAACATCAACATTTACAACTCGTCGGGCACGGCCAAGAGCCCCATTCGCATCCACAACAATTACATCCAGGGCGCTTACCCCGTGCCTGCCACTGCCGATTCGTTTACTGGCAGCGGCATCACCACCGATGGCGACGGCAGCACCCCGCTTACCTGCACGGCCTACGTCGAGGCGTACGACAACCAAGTGGTATCAACTTGTAACGCGGCCATGAACATTGCTGCTGGGCACCACATTCGCTACTCCAACAACCGCATGGTAAGCAGCAGCCGCCTCCGCGACGGCCGCGAGCTAAAAGCTACCTACGCCGCTACCTCGGTGTTCAATGCTTACGATAAGCCCCGCAGCGTGTTCTTCGCCAACAAAATTGAGAAAAACGTCATCGGGTTTGCCAAGAACGGTTACAAGGTACCCATGGCCAATCGGCACGACCTGAGCACGGGCCATTGCAGCACTTGCGTCGCCAACATTCATTTGCCCAATCCAATAACCCTGCAATCGGAGGCCCACGAGTGGCGCCGCTGGCAGCAGAAAATTACCAAATCCCGCATTAAGGTCGGCCCCGAGCAAACGCAGCTAATGGCTTCGAAAACACCTTAGTAAGCTCCTTTTTTTGCTCGCAGAAAACTTTTTTTCAGCAGCACCCTGCCTCGGGGTGCTTTTTTTATGGCCGAGCTTACTTAGAAAGTGTCTATTGGAAACTGCGCTGTAACTAGCCTAAAGGCCTATTCGGTATTTATGCATTCACAACAGGCACATAAATAATGCAATTAAACTTTATTTTAGGCACCCCTTGGTGTTTCCAAAACTTTTATACATTTGCAGTGAACACCGGCATCAGCAATTGCACTTTTACTAGTCAATAGCTGAGTAATGAACCTGATTAAACGGCGTACACCGTGCATCAGCAGGATTGTACAGCTGGGAATTAGGTGATGAGAGGAGTAGGTAATAAGTGGTTGCCTGCTAAGTACGGAGAATAGTGAAGTTGGGTTAAAAAGCTTAATATAAGCTTACTTAGCTTGGTAACGACACAAAGCCAACCGAGGCTAGCTTCTGGGCCCGGAACAAATAGCTTGGTTGGCATTGCGGTCAAAAATGGATTTTCTGATTTAATTCTGTTCTCCTCCGAGGATAATTATTCCAGAAGCCCACAATTGCACATTAAACATCTGGCCATCGGAACGAATTGTTACCGACCCAGGTTGAAGCCGCAACAATTCCTGTAAAGGACCTTTTTCTTAACAAAAACAGAATGCAAAAAACCTCTGGATTCCGGCCGCGGTTTGACCGTGAAAACTCTGGTGCACGCTTTCTGCCCTCAGTGGTGCTCGTGCTGTCGATGATTGGACTGCAGCCTAGCGTATCGCTAGCGCAGGGCCAAGCCCCTAACGTGACGTATTCGGCACCCCTCGTAATTACGCAAGGTGGTACCTACTCTGGCAACTTCAAGAGCACGGACTCTAACACCCCGTGTATTCGAATCCAGACCACCCAACCAGTTACTATTGAGAACTGTATCCTGGCAGGCGCCGGCGACCTGATTGATGCGAAGAACGGCGGTGGCACGCTGATCATCCGCAACAACAAAGGTTACGGCCTGAACCAGAGCGTGGATAATCGCCGCCACGGTCGTTTCGTGGAGGTAAACTCGGGTCGTTCGGTACTTGTTGAGAACAACTACTTCGAACACACCTCGGGTATTGCAGCTTACCAGTGGAGCGGCGATGGTTCGCCTTCGCAAACGCTGACGGTGCGCCGCAACGTGGCCAAGAACATTGACGGCCGCTTCCGCAACGGCGGTGGCGAGTACGTACAGTTCCTAGGTCTGAACCAGGTTCGCAACGTAGGCAACATCGAAGTTGCCTGGAACCAGGTTGTAAACGAACCCAATAACTCGCTGGTAGAAGACAACATCAACTTCTACAATTCGGGCGGTGTTTCGGGTAGCCCGGCGCGTGTGCACGACAACTACGTGCAAGGTGCTTACCCCATTCCGGCCAACGCCAGCAAGTTTACCGGTACCGGCATGACCACCGACGGCGATGGTTCGTCGGCCTCGACTACCGCTGCGTTTATCGATGCCTACAACAACCAGTTCATCTCGACGTGTAACGCGGCGATGAACATTGCCTCGGGCCACGATGTACGCTTCCACCACAACCGCATGGTAACGGCCGGCTACTTGCCCGACGGTACCAAACTGCCCTCGGCTTGGGCTGCTACGGCTATCTTCAACGCCTACCAGCAACCGGGCAACGTATTCTACAATAACCAGACGGACAACAACACCATTGGTTATTACCGCGAAGGCTACAATGTGCCTTTCGCCAACCGTCATGACTTGAGCACCGGTGCTTGCAACAACTGCACGAGCACCAACCACATGCCCAACCCCATTACGGTTGACACGGAAAAGAACGAATGGACTCTGTGGCAGCAGAAGCTACAGCAGAACAGCATCAGCCTCGGTGTAGGTGGTTCGGGTACGGGTAGCTCGCCTACCCCTACCACTCCTACCTCTCCTGCTCCGGCCCCCGCGCCTACACCCGCTCCCGCTCCTACTGAAGGCGGCGGCAACACCGGCAGCACGCCCATGAGCGGCCCCACGGGTGCTACTTTCTACCGCGGCGTCGACATTAACGGCACCGCTGTGACCCTCGATGGCCACAAGTGGGAAGCGGCTACGGGCGCTGCCAACTTCCAGGTAACTGGCACCAACTTTAGCAATCCTTCGGTAACTCTTACGCCTAATACCGAGCCCGAGCGCGCCACCATGCTGCGCACCGCTGTAGGTGGCTCGTCGGTGGGTGCTACCTTCACGAGCGTTCCGGCTGGCACTTACTCGGTGTACGCTTACATCTGGGAAGACAACGCCGCTGAAACCACCGACATCGTACTCAACGGCCAAACCGTTAAGGCGGGCCTAAACACCGGCTCGGCTGGCAACTGGCAGCGCGTAGGTCCCTTCAAGGTCGATGTGAGCAACGGCAGCATTGCCCTGAGCACCACGGGTGGCCACCCCAACCTCTCGGGCGTGGAAGTATGGAAGCACGCTGCTGCTGCAAACCAAGCTCCTACTGTTACCCTCTCGGCTGCAACTAGCCTCACCCTAGGTCAGGCCTTGTCGCTGTCGGCAACGGCTGCTGATGCTGATGGCACTGTTGCTAAAGTCGAATTCTTCAACGGCACCACTAAGCTTGGCGAAGACACCTCTGCTCCTTATGCGTTTAGCTTTACTCCGGCTGCTGCCGGCTCGCTGAGCCTCACGGCGCGCGCTACCGACAACGCTGGTGCAACCACCAACTCGGCTGCTGTAAGCGTATCAGTACAAGCAGTTCCGACTACCGGCAACACGCCCATGGCTGGCCCGGCTAACGCCACCTTCTACCGCGGCATCGACATCAACGGTACCGCTGTAACCCTCGACGGCAACAAGTGGGAAGCTTCGGCTGGCGCTGCTAACTTACAGGTAACCGGCACCAACTTCTCGAACGCTGCTACCACCCTGAGCCCCGCTACCGATGCTACCCGCGCTGGCATGCTGAACACCGCTGTGGGCGGTAGCACAGTAGGCGCAACGCTGACGGGCGTGCCCGCTGGCAGCTACTCGGTGTACGCTTACATCTGGGAAGACAACAACGCTGAAACCACCAACATTCTGGTAAACGGCCAGACGGTGAAATCGAACCACAACACCGGCGGTGCTGGCCAGTGGGAGCGTGTAGGCCCCTTCAAGGTTGACGTGAGCAACGGCAGCATTGCCCTGAGCACTTCGGGCGGCCACCCCAACCTCTCGGGCGTGGAAGTATGGAAGCACAACACCACCACGGCTCCGACTACTCCGGTTGAAACCCGCACTCTGTTCCGCGCTATCAACCTGAATGGCCCGGCTCAAACCATCGACGGCATCAAATACGAAGACGGCACTACCTTCAAGGACATCACCACCAACGGTGGCAAGCTTTCGGCACAATCGGTTACGCTGAATCCCGCTACCGATGCTGCCCGCGCTCAGATGATCCGCTCGTTCGTATGGAGCAACAACCTGCGTCTGACGGTGAACAACGTACCGAACGGCACCTACGAAGTATCGTACTTCGTGTTCGAGGACAACTATTCGCAAACCTACAGCACCACGCTGAACGGCCAGCCTTCGCTGACGAACTACACCAGCGGTGCAGCCGGCAAATGGCAGAAGACGGCTCCGCAGAAAGTAACCGTTACCAACGGCATCATCGAACTGCGCAGCACCGGCGGTGCCATCAACGTATCCGGCCTGGAAATCTTCCGCATCACGCAGTAAGCTTCCCTCGGTTCGTTTCAAAATCCACTCAACAAAGCCCGGCAACTGTCGGGCTTTGTTGTTTTACAAGCAGTTAGCAAAGCCCGACCATACGCATGGCCGGGCTTTTTGCATTCAACGGGGCGCAATGGTACTTTTTTGAATTAAAAAATAATTTTATTTATTGAAACCATTGTTTAGAAGATAAGTAATCCAATTATTTGCCGTCAAAGTTCTAGCAAAGACTTTGTCGTATCTCCACCACCTCTCTTTTGCTCCTCTACCATGAAGCGTGCCCTCATCACCGGCATCACGGGCCAAGACGGCTCGTACTTGGCCGAACTGCTGCTCAGCAAAGGCTACGAAGTTCACGGCATCAAGCGCCGCTCCTCGCTCTTCAACACCGAACGTATTGACCATCTCTACCAAGACCCCCACGAACAAGACATTCGCTTTAAGCTGCACTACGGCGACCTGTCGGACTCGACGAACCTGATCCGCATTGTGCAGGAGGTGCAGCCCGACGAGATTTACAACCTGGGCGCCATGTCGCACGTGAAGGTGTCGTTCGACACGCCCGAGTACACGGCCGACGTGGACGGTGTGGGTACCTTGCGCCTGCTCGAGGCCATCCGCATCCTGGGCCTGACGGAGAAGACGCGCATTTACCAAGCCAGCACCTCGGAGCTCTACGGCTTGGTGCAGGAGGTGCCGCAGCGCGAGACCACGCCCTTCTACCCCCGCTCGCCCTACGCCGTGGCCAAGCTCTACGCCTACTGGATTACGGTGAACTACCGCGAGGCCTACAACATGTACGCCTGCAACGGCATCCTGTTCAACCACGAGTCGCCCTTGCGCGGCGAAACGTTCGTGACGCGCAAAATCACCCGCGCCGCCGCCCGCATCGCCCTAGGTCTGCAAGACAAGCTGTACCTGGGCAACCTCGACGCCAAGCGCGACTGGGGCCACGCCAAGGACTACGTGGAAGCCATGTGGCGCATCCTGCAGCAGGACCAGCCCGAGGATTTCGTGATTGCCACCGGCGTGACGACCACCGTGCGCGAGTTCGTGCGCCTGGCTTTCCGCGAAGTGGGTATTGAGCTAACGTTCTTTGGCGAAGGCGCCGACGAAACCGGCCACGTGGTGGCTTGCCACAACCCCGAGTTCCAGTTGCCCCTAGGTAAGGAGATTGTAGCCGTCGACCCGGAGTACTTCCGCCCCACCGAGGTGGAACTGCTCATCGGCGACCCTACGAAAGCACAGGAAAAGCTGGGCTGGAAACCGCAGTACGACCTGCCCGCACTGGTGCAGGACATGATGCACGCCGACTTGGAGCTGTTCCGCCGCGACGCCACCTTGCGCGAGGCCGGCCACAAGGTGCTGAACTACTACGAATCGTAGGCTGCGCCCGAGTTGCTTTCCACCTCCCTACCTATGGATCAGAACGCCAAGATTTACGTTGCCGGGCACCGCGGAATGGCGGGCTCGGCACTGGTGCGCCGCCTGCAGCGCGCGGGTTACAACAACCTGGTGCTGCGAACTTCCAAAGAGCTCGACCTGCGCAACCAAGCCGCCGTGGCCGCTTTCTTTGCGGAAGAAAAACCGGAGTACGTGCTGCTGGCCGCTGCTAAAGTGGGCGGCATCGTAGCCAACAATACCTACCGTGCCGATTTTCTGTACGACAACCTCATGATTGAGGCCAATGTGCTGGAGCAAGCCCGCGTGCACGGCGTAAAGAAGCTATTGTACCTGGGTTCGTCGTGCATCTATCCCAAGATGGCACCTCAGCCTATTAAAGAGGAATACCTGCTGACCGGGCCGCTTGAGCAAACCAACGAGCCGTACGCCATTGCCAAAATTGCGGGCCTGAAGTTGTGCGAGGCTTACCGCGACCAACACGGGTGCCAGTTCATCACGGTGATGCCTACCAACCTGTACGGCACCGGCGACAATTACCACCCCGAGAACTCGCACGTGATGGCTGCGCTGCTGCGCAAAATCAGCGAAGCGGCCGCCCTGGGTTTGCCGCAGGTTGAGGTGTGGGGCACGGGCAAACCGTACCGCGAGTTTTTGCACGTCGATGACTTGGCCGATGCTTGCTTGCACCTGCTGCTGCACTACGATGGGCGCGAACCAATCAACGTGGGCACGGGTGAAGACCTGACCATTCGCGAACTGGCCGAAACCATTGCCGAGCTGACGGGCTTCCGCGGCGAGCTGGTGTTCAATACCTCGCGCCCCGATGGCACCCCGCGCAAGCTACTCGATGTAAGCCGACTGCACGGCCTGGGATGGCGACATCAGATTGAGCTACGCGAAGGCATCCGGCGCGTACTTGAGGCCGCCGAGTGGCAATCCGATGCGGGCGAAGTGGCCAAGCATGCGCTACAAGCGCTGGCTACCTAGGCAGTAATGTTTCATAGCCTTACCTGCTATTTATGCACGCAGTACTAAGTAGGGTGCAGCGCAAGGCCGGGCGCCTGCTGCGCGAGTGGGTTCCGTACCACCGCCAGTACCGCCCGGTTGGGGTGCATGCAAGCAGCGCGCAGCTGGCCCAGCAGGCTGGCAGCGGTGCCACGTATTACGAGATTGAGCCGGCCCACACCTCTACCCTGGTCCTGCCAATCGGGTTTTATGAGTGTGCGGCCGATTTCTCGGGCTTGCACGGCAAGCCCAACACTACCGAGCAACTGCCTACGGCCTTTGTAGTTACGCTGCGCAACGGCCGGGTGTACGCCGATAACCCCAACAGCGTGGCTATCATCAGCCATGATAATCGGCTGGTGGGCGACGTGTCGTTTCAGTACGGCGGCTCCTGGGACCTCACGCAACCCGAGCACAACAACATCTTCCGGCAGCAGTGGTTTCTGGAGCCTACTCGCATCGAGGGCACGGTATGCAGCCTGCTCTCGGGCGGCGGCGCGGCCTCGGGCAACTACTACCATTGGCTGATCGACTCGTTGCCGCGGCTGCACCTGCTGCAGGAGGCCGGGCTGCTCAGCTCCGTCGACTACTTCCTGGTGTACAACCGCAACCACGGCTTTGTGCGCGAGAGCCTCGCCCACCTAGGCATTGGCCCCGAGCGCATCATCGACGTAGAAACGCACCGCCACGTGCAGGCTACCCAGCTGATTGCCACCACCTCGGTGCGCGGCTCGGGCAACCACGTGCCGCAGTGGGCTGCCAACTACCTGCGCCAGGCTTTCTTACCCGCCGATGCAGCGCTGGCGAGCCGCTTCGGGCCGTTGGTGTACATCAGCCGGCGCGATGCCTCGGTGCGCCAAACGCGCAACGAAGCCGAGGTTGAGAAGCTATTGCACGGCTACGGCTTCGAAACCCATGTGCTCAGTCCCTACTCCTTTGCCGAAAAGGTAGCGCTGTTTGCGGGCGCGCGCATCATCGTGAGCCCCGTGGGCGCTGGCCTCACCAACCTGGTGTTCTGCCCCAACGGCTCCGATTTGGTCGAGCTGTTTCCGGAGCACTTTGTGGTGGCCGACTACCTCGACCTCGCTACCAAAGCCGGAATGCACTACCACTTTCAGCTCTCAACCCTAGGTGCCACCGTGAAAAACCGGTGGGAAGCTTGGGAAGAGGATTTGCTGATTGACGTTGACGCCTTGCGCGCCAAAGTTGAGCCCCTAGTTGCCGCTACCAAGCAGCAGTTAGCCTAGGCGGCTTCTGCCCTTCGCTCCTGCTTGCGGCTACTGGCCGCATTTCCTCCTGCTTAGCTAGCCTCTCCACCTCATGGCTACTTCTACCTCTACCCCTTCGGCGCTGCTCTCCATCGTAACCTGGAACAGCGCCGACTCCATTGAGCAATGCCTGGCCTCGGTGCTGGCCCAAGACTACCCCAACTTTGAGGTTTGGGTGGTCGATAACGCCTCCGCCGACGACACCTGCGCCCGCGTGCAACGCCTCATCGAAGGCGACGCGCGGGTGCAGTTGCATGCCCTTCCGAAAAACACTGGTTTTTGCGGCGGCCACAACTACTCCCTCGACCGCACCCACACCGATTTTGTTCTGCTCGTGAACCCCGATGTGGTGCTGCCGCCCGATTACCTGAGTCGCGCCATGCTGGCCATGCACCACGACGAACGTATTGGTACGGTGTGCGGGTTGCTGGTGCAAAGCCCCGACGCCGACCCCGTCATCGACTCGGCCGGTATGGACCGCCACCCCGACGGGCGCTACCGGCTGCGGCTGCACGGCCAGCGGGTATCGGAGGCTCGGCCACAAGCCGGTTGGGTCGATGGCGCCGATGGCGCATTGCCCTTGTACCGCCGCCGCTTCATCGACGATTTGCGCGTAGCCGGTCAGTTCTTCGACGAACGTTTCTTCGCCCACAAAGAGGACTGGGACATTGCTTGGCGCGGGCAATTGTACGGGTGGCGCACCTGGTTCGACCCGGAGTGCCGCGCGGTGCACCCGCGTGTGTTCCGCCCCGGCGACTTAACCTTGCGCCGCCGCCTAGGGGCAGCCATCAAGGCCGATGCGGTAAAGAACCAACTGTTGCTGCTGGCCAAGAACGCACCGGCAAAGCCTGGTTTTTGGCTGCGCTCTTTGCCGCGCCAAGCGGCCGTGCTGGCCTACACGCTGCTAATGGAGCGGCCCTCGTTATCGGCTTACTCTTACATCTGGCGCAACCGGCGCGAGGTGTTGGCTAGCCGCCGGTTGGTACAAGCACGGGCACGCCTAGGTGCGCCGCTGCCTAACAGCACCACCAATGCGGAGGCGCCCTTGCTGAGCCTTTGCGTGCCCACCTACAAACGGCCCGAGCTGCTCGAGCGCACCCTGCGCTCCATTGGCACCCTGCCGCCCGATGTGGAGCTGGTAATTTCCGACAACTCGCCGCCCGATGACACCCGCAGCGAGGAGTTGGTGCACCGCCTGCTTGCCGATGTGCCCGCCTCGCAGTGGCGCTACTACCACAACCCGCCCGGCGGCACCGGCGCCGGCAACTTCAACCTGTGCATTTTGCGGGCCACAGGGCACTACGTAATGCACCTGCACGACGACGATTACTTCTTTCCGGGCGGGCTGATGCTAATAGTGAACCGCTTGCGGCGCACCCGTCGCAACCACCCCACTGTGCTGTTCGGCGTCGATCTGGTGGATATGGAAGAACGCTTCATTCGTCACCAGGGCGTGAAGCAGGAACAATTCCTGAAGCCCACCGAAGCCCTGAAGCAGGTACTCACCGACTCCTCCATGGTGCGCATTCCGGCTATCATCGTCAGCCGCGAAGCCTACATGCAAGTTGGCTGCCTCGATGAGCAGCAAGGCAGCAGCGGCGACACCGACCTGTGGGCCCGTTTGTTTGCTATCCACGGCGTGCTGCGCGTACCCGAAACGCCGGCAGCCTACAGCATTCACCAAGGTGCCGTTACGGCGCAAATGTTCAACCAAACCACCATCAACCAGTTGCTGCGCATGTTCGACAAAGTGCGGACCGCGAAGCATCTGTCCGCTGACGTGCTTGATCAGGCGCAAGCGCATTTCTTCTACCAATTTGTGCTGGCTGGCGCCTACCGGGCTTTGCAGCGCGGCGATGTAGCCGAAGCCCGCCAAATCCTGAACCTCCTAGGTTTACCCGAGCTGCGCGACCTGCAAGTGCCCCTGCGCTGGATGCCCGTTCGTACGGCTTTCACGTTCTTGTCGCGCCTCGATGGCCGCATGGTCCGGCCGCTGCTGCCGTCGGTGTAGTAGCATTACAAGCCGTTTAACCCCCAAGCCCCGCAGCCCGGACAGGTGCTGCGGGGCTTTGTTTTTTGAGTTTCACTACCGCGGCGGTTCTAGCTTCCGCTGCAAATGGCAAACGCCCTAGGTGCTACGGGCACCTAAGGCGTTTGCCATGTCAGTTAGCTTTACGCTACGCTTTCCTCGGCCACGGGCGGCTTGGGCAGTTCGGCCAACGCGTAGCGGAAATCGAACAGGCGCTTGCTCGTAACCAGCTCCTTGTTTTGCTTGAACTCGGCCCAGCTGGTGAGCAGCACCAGCTCGTCGGCTTGCTCCACCACGCTCTCAAGCGAGTCTGCGTAGGCAATCGGCAGGTTGAACTCCTTGGCGAATACTTCGTTGGCCATGGGGTCGTAAGCCACGATGCGGTTGTAGCCCTGCGCCAGCAGCTTCTCGATGATGAATTTGCTCGGGCTCAGGCGCACGTCGTCGGAACCGCTTTTGAACGCCAGCCCCAAAATGCCAATGGTAGCCTCTTTGTTGGGCACCGCCGCGGCAATCTTGTTGGCCATGAAATCCATGATTTCCTCGTTGATCCGCAGGTTGCTTTCCAGGATTTTGGCCTCAAAACCGTTCTCCTTGGCAATGCTGGCCAGCGCGGCCGTATCCTTGGGCAGGCAGTAACCGCCGTAGCCGCAACCCGGAAACACGTAGCTCGCCATGTTGGCTGGGGCCCCACTCCAGCGCTTGTCCTGGTGCAGAATCTTGAACGCCGAAGGCACGTCGATGTCGCCGATGTGCTCAGCAATCATCGACATTTCGTTCGAGAAGCTGATCAGCGTGGAAAGCAGCGTGTTCGAGAGGTACTTAATGAATTCCGCCGAGTTGTACGTGACGTAGTGCACCGGCGCGTTGAAGGGCAGATAAATCTGATTTAGCACCTGCTTGGAGCGCTCATCCTCTACCCCAATCACGATGCGGTCGGGGTGCATAAAGTCGTCCCAGGCGTAGCCTTCGCGCAGAAACTCGGGGTTCGAGGCCAGCCCGATGGGCTTGTTGTACTCCTGATTCAGCTGATCGACGTAGGGCTTCACCTTCTTCGACACCGTGGAGGGCGGCACTGTGCTTTTCGTCACGATAACCTTGAAGTCGCCTTCGCTGGCTTCGAATACGTCCTTTACGGCGCTGAGCAGGTACGTAAGGTTGGCGCTGCCGTCGGGGTTGCCGGGGGTGCCCACGCAAATGATGATGGCCTTGCTGTCGTTCACAGCTTCCTGCAGCGAAGCATCAATGATGAAGTTCTGGCCCAGCTCTTCGCGCAGTGCTTCGTCGAGGTGCGGCTCGTAAAAGGGCACCTCGTAGTTTTTGATTTTACCGACGCGCTCCTGGTTTACGTCGATGCCGTACACCTTGAAGCCTTTCTTGCTGAACCCTAGGGCCGTGGTAAGCCCCACGAACCCAAGTCCGAGTACCGTTATCATTATAGCTGGCCGTTGTTGAGGTGAAGGAATTGGAGGTAGCGCTGAATGCCCTCCTCAATACGCACCTGCGGGTCGTACCCCAGGATGGTGCGCGCCTTAGTGAGGTCGGGGCAGCGGCGGTTGGGGTTGTCGGTCATGTACTCCTTATCCTGCGACACGCTGAAGGAGATTTTGCCCGTGTACCCAAAAATCTCGCGGCCGTTGCGCTCAAAGATTTCGGCAAACTCGCGCACCGACAGCTCGGGGTTGTCCATGCCGATGTTGAACACGTCGAACTTGCCGTGCAGCAGCACTTTCAGGTAACCGGTAATGGCATCGGAAATGTAGCAGAAGGTGCGCGTGGGCGTGCCGTCCGACAGAATCTCCAGGTCGCGGCCTTCTACCACGGCTTTGGCAAAGTCGGCGGGCAGGCGCTTGTCGTTGATGTTCATGCCGGGCCCGTAGTTGTTGAAGGGCCGGGCCATGCCGATGGGCATGTTGTACTTCTGCGAAAACAGGTAGCACAGCGTTTCGCCGAAGCGCTTGGCCTCGTCGTAGCAGGCGCGCGGCCCGATGGTGGCTACGTTGCCGCGGTAGTCCTCCTTGGTCGGGATAAATTCGGGGAACGGGTCGCCGTAAACCTCGCTGCTCGAGAAAAACAGGAAGCCGCGCAGTTGCTTCTCGGCGTAAAAATCGAGCAAGCGGCGCAGGCCCGTGATGTTCGCATCCACCGTCTCGATGGGGTAAATGCGGTAAAAAGTGGGCGAGGCAATGGAGGCCATGTGAATGACCAGATCGGCCTCTTCAGCGCCCGGCACATCGGCTACCGAGTCGGTAATCACATTGAACTCGTGCAGCTTAATTACCTCGGGGTTGCTGGCCACCAAGTTGTCGAGCCAGTCTTTGGTACCGGTGAGGAAGTTCTCGAGGGCGATGATGCGCTTGATCTGCAGCTCCTCGGCAAAGTGCGCGAAGAAGTGCATGAAGTAGTAGCCCAAAAAGCCGCCGCAGCCGGTCAGCAAAATGGTAGAGTCGCGTAGTTTATCCTTCTCTTGGTCGCTAAGCTTTTCATAGATAGCCACCATATCCTCCCGCAAAATGCGGTTGTCGGTTTTGGTAGGTAAGGCGTCGATCATGTAAGGTGTAGGTGAAAGGTGGAGGAGCGAATAGCGAAATGCCGAGCAGCGGTGTTTACACCAGCTCGGGCTTACGTTGCAAATGCGGGAAGAACATGGCCGTTTGCTCGCGGTAGAGGCGCTGCACCAGGTTGTCGGCGGGCAGCTCCACGTCGTCGAACGTAATGGGGTGGTCGCGAGGCACGTCGCGCTTCAGCACGCAGCCTTCGGCCAGGCCCACGGGCAGCAGGTTTTCCAGGCGGGCGGTTTCGGCGTTTTCGCACTGCCCGTAGGTGTCGTAGCCGCCTAGGCCATCGAGCTTGTGGCCTGCTTGCAACGGGGTTTTGGCATGGGTAATTACCTCTACCACCGGTCCACCTAGGGGCGCCATCACAATGTCCTGAAACAGCACCATGCGGGCTATGGAAATTGGAATTTCGGCGTAGATGAGGTGGTACGGCGTATAAAAGCTGTAGAGCGGCCCCGTGCCCAGCTTGCCATACTCGAGGTAATGCTTGGTTTTGGGGTCGTCGGTGGTGGCGTACACAAACACGCCCGGGCCGGGCTTAGGCCCCACCACGTAATCCACAATACCACCTAGGCGCTTCAGTTCCTCCACGTCGTACATGCCGGTCATGTCATCGATGTGGCCATCGTGGTGGTAGCCAAGCATACCGCGCTTGGCCACGCCCATGCCGGTGGCGTTGGCTACGCAGGCCTGCTCAATCGATATTTTGGTGCCGTCGGCAAAGCTGGTCACCATTTCGGGCGTCAGCTGCCAGCGTTCGGCAAACCCTTTTTGGGTGGTGGGGTTGCGGTAAAAATCCTGCAGCCCTTTGATGTTGCCGCAAATCAGCGGTGTCAGACCCAGGCCTTTCACAAAGCGGTACAGGTTCATGATTACGCCGGGTTGGTCGCCGTCGCAACCGCTCAGCATCACGCCAGCTTTGTCGGCGTACACTTTCATGATGGGCCCAATGGTGGCATCAACCTCCGGATTGAAAAGCAGCACGTGCTTTTTGTTCTGGATGGCTTTCATCACCAAGTTGGCGGCGTAGTGAATGGTGCCGGTGCACTCCACCAGCAAATCCAGCCCATCTACTTCGCACAGCAGTTCGGCATTTTCGGTTACAACCAAGCCCCCGCTCGAAATACACGCCTGCAACGATTCTAAATCGTTGCACTCCAGGGCTGTATTGCCGGTGTATTCGTAGGCTTCGTGCGCTTTGCTCAGGGTGCGGTTGGCAATTACGCTCACCACCATACCCGGCGTGTAGCGCATCACTTGGTTCACCATGCCCTTTGCCATTTCACCAGCGCCCCACAGTCCCACGCGGATTGGCCGTCCTTCTTGCTCGCGAGCTTGCAGAAATTTGTCAAGTATGATCATAACCTGTTTTGGTTGGCAAAGGCTTATACTGATTTTGATTTAAGATAGCGATAAGCAGAACAATATTTCTATTTATTCACAGTAAAATATTATATAAACTTTCACTGCAAATTAGTCTAATTCACAGTTACTGATCCATATCTAATTGATTATTAATTGATACAAATAATACTAATTAAAGAGTCATCAATTACCTGAATCGGAAGATATAATGACGACCTTCGGTTGGCTGTAAATAACAACCCCGCCGGTCCCTTTCGGGTCCGACGGGGCGGCACAAGGCATCGAAACTGCTCCACCTTTCAGTTTCGCGCCCGGTACACGGGTTGCACGGAGCGGCCGTGCAGGTATTTATCGAGGCCTTCGTCGAGGGCCTTGCGGTATACACCAAGCACCTCGTGCAGGCGCTCGGCAGTGAGTTCGATATCGGCCGGCTGGTGGGCGTAGCTCACAATCAGCGAAGGCAGCAGCAAGCCACGGCGCAAGGCCTCTTGCAGCACCAAGGTGCGGAACGGTTGCGAGGGCTGACGGTCGGCGTCGCGGGTGGCGTACACCATGCATTGCGGTTGCCCCAGCACCGCAAAATGTTCCGTGAGGTGATATTCGGCAATAGACTGCGCTACTAAACGACGCAAATACTCGCCGACTTGTTGCATGTGTTCGTTCACGGGCTCGCGGCGGTACGTGGCCAACACCGCACGCATAGCCGCCAGCGAGTGACTTTCGGCACCGTAGGTGGTGGAGAGCAGGAATACGCGCTCCTTCTGGTGGTGCAAACCGCCTAGCTCCATCAGCTCGCGCTTGCCCGTGAGAGCCGCAATGCTAAAGCCGTTGCCCAAGGCTTTGGCCCAGGTGCTCAGGTCGGGCTTTACGCCGTAGAGCGCCTGCGCGCCCCCAACGTGCCAGCGTAACCCAGTAATGATTTCGTCGAAGATGAGCACCGTGCCGTGCTGGTCGCACAAGCGGCGCAAACCGGGCAAAAAATCGGGAGCCGGCGGGGTTTCCTTCTCGATTTCTAGAATGATGCAGGCAATTTGGCCGGGGTGCCCGGCAAACAAGCGTTCCACACTGCCTAGGTCGTTGTAGCGGAAACCCAGCGTGAGCTGCCGCACGGAATCGGGAATACCCGCCCGAATGGCGGTAGTACCGATAAACCAATCGTCGGTGGAAAAGAACGGATGATCTTGGCAGCAAGCTACCAGGTCGCGGCCGGTGGCAGCGCGGGCCAGCTTGATTGCGGCGGTGGTTACGTCGGAGCCGTTTTTGGCGAACTTCACCATGTCGCCGGCGCCGGTGGTTTCCAAAAAGTCCTCTGCAGCACGCAGTTCCAGCATGGTGGGGCGGCCTACGTTGGCGGTACCCCGCAGCATTTCGCGCTGGGCCGCCTTTATTACCGGCGCGTAAGCATGACCTAGGGTTACGGCCCGCAAGCCCATGCCGTATTCGATGTACTCCTTCTGCTCGGTATCCCACACGCGGCAGCCCTTGCCGCGCACGAGGTACGGCGCCATGCTCTCCGGAAACTGGTCGTCGCCTTTGGCATAGGTATGACTACCACCCGGAATGACGGCGTGAAAGCGCTCCTGCAGCGCCGGCACATCGGTGGGCATGGCCGCAGCCGCACTTGCCGGAGCATCGGCTACGGGCGGCGAGGGAGCCGCAAGTACAGAGGGAGTCATATCGGAAGTAGGGTGTTGAGGTGGAGGCTGAGAGAGGTAAGCGGTGCGGCCCTAGGTCAGAGCATCAGGAATTCGCCCCGGAAGCCAAGCTGCCGGGCCTGTTCCTGGATTTCGGGAGCGTAGGTTGGGTTGCTGATAAAGACCACATCGGGGCGGTACGTCATCAGCTGTTCGGGAGCCACCACCGGGTGCGCGGTGCGGGGCATAAACTGCCCTTGCCGGCGCGGGTTGATATCCACCACCGCTACAACGGCGTCGTTCAGATCGAACGTGTTCAGGAAGGTGATGGCGCGCGAACCGGCAGCCCAGATTACCACGTGCTTGCCACTGCTACGCAGCTCCTCTACGCGGAGTTGCCACTGCGCAATTACTTTATCGGCGGCGGCGGTAAAGGCCCGCACCGCCACGGGCGTGGTGGGGTCGTGGGTGGGCGGCAACGAGGCGGGGTCCTCTAGGGGCATGCCAGCGGGACGCGCTACCAGGCTGATGTATTCGCCGTGCCAACACGGTTGTACCTCCAGCACCTCGAACCCGCAGCTACGGAACAAGTACGCCAACGATTGCGGCGTAAACCACGCCGAGTGCTCGTTCACGATGTTCCAGACCACCTGTTCGCCAATGTTGTAGAGGGCGTTGGGCACTTCAAAATAAACCAAAGGCTGCTCGCCTTCCGGAATGGCCCGGCGCAGCATACGCACAAACTCGGCTTGGTTGCCGGCCATGATATCGAGCATGTGGCGGCAGCTGATGAGCTCCGCGCCGCGTAGCTTATCAGCTTTATCAGGACCAAAAAACTCCTTCACAAACTCCAGCCCTTGGGGGTCGGTTTGGCCTTCCCTAGGTGCGTAGCCAGGGTCGATGCCCAGGCCCGAGTTCATGCCCGCGCGCAGCAGCGTGCGCAGGAAGTCGCCGTCGCCGCAGCCAATATCTACCACCCGCTTTTCTTCCAAGCCGTAACGCTGCACTAGGTCTTGCCCCAGCCCATCGGTGAAGGCCTTAAACGAAGGCGAAAACTCCAGCGAAAAGTCGTTGCGGGTGTGGGTGATTTTGGCCGGCTCGTACGCCTCGTTTACGATGAAGTGGCAGTGCGGGCAAAACGACAGCCGCACGTCGGTAAAGGGGGCATGGAGGGCCGCCTCATGTGTGGGCCACAGAATACCCGTTTGGGTAGGCACCCCGTGCACCTCGTAGAATATCTCGCAATCGTTGGTGCCGCAAACCATACAGGGCTTGCTGGCAGCCACTCGCGGGGGAGCTTCCGTTAATACTTGGGGTTCCATATGCCAGTGGAGAGAGAAGTAGGTGGAGAGAAGCGTTTTATCAGGCTTTGGTCAACAGCCCGACTTGGCGCAGGGCCCGAGCAGCCTTGTTCAGCAGCCGAAACTCGAGGCCCGAGCGTTCGGCTACGTCGAGCAGCGTGTGCTGCCCATCGGATTGATTGAGCACCCAGAGCAAAGCCATTTGCCATTGCTGGCCATCGAGTCCGCCCCCTAGGTGCTTATACAGCCCGCGGCGGCCCAGCTGCGGTTCGCCAAAAGGGCTTAGGTTTTGGTAGGCGTAGTTGTGTTCGAGCACCTGGCACACCCGCCGCAGCACCCGCCACGATTCTTTCAGCTGGCGCGGCTGCACAAAATCGGGGTTGTCGGCCGAGGTGTGATACTCCGGAAACTCGCCGAAGGGCGTGCGGGTAAGGCAGCCCACCGGCAGGTTGAAGCCCGGCGAACAGTACTGCCGCTCGTCGTAGCCGTAGGGCGAAAACGCGCGCTGCTCGAAGCCGCCTAGGTCGGCATCGCGCAAGGCCACGGCCACAGCTCGGTCGATGGTGGTTTGCGCCTGCC
The DNA here is from genome assembly GCF_001483135.1 of Solirubrum puertoriconensis. Classification (GTDB taxonomy): domain Bacteria; phylum Bacteroidota; class Bacteroidia; order Cytophagales; family Hymenobacteraceae; genus Solirubrum; species Solirubrum puertoriconensis. Next base: position 9,265 of record NZ_LNAL01000007.1, on the reverse strand, counting down.
GCGAGCTTTTGTAGGTGAAGTTGCCTGGGCCACCTAGGAGCGACAACACCAACCCGTGCCGGATGCGCGGTACTGCCGTGTGCTGGTGCTCGTGTAGCCAGGTAATGGCTCCAACGGTTACGGGCACAAACACAAAGCGGTAGGTGTAGCGCCGCCTGGGGCGGGCGGCCAGCCATTGCGCTAGCTCGGCTGCCACTACCAGGCTCGCCAGGTTATCGTTGGCAAGCGAGGGGTGGCAGATGTGGCACGAAAACAACACCTCTTCCTCCGACTCGCCGTGCAACACGAGTTGCCCATAAGTAAGCGAACCATTGGCATCGAGCGTCGAGTCGATGCACACTTCGTACTCATCGTCGAGCAACTGCTGGCGTTGGTTGTGCGCCAAGCAAAAGCCCCACGTGGGGTTGTAGTAGCTTGTGCGGTAGGGTATCAGATCGGGCTGTTCGGGCAAAGAGTGCAGGTGCTCCTCAAGCTCGGCACGGCTTACCCAGCGGTGCACCGGCGTGCTGTAGCTTACCACGTGCAGGCTGTGCTCCCGAAAATCAACCACTCGCCTCCCCTGCCGGTCGGCAATGTAGGCGTCGCGGATGTTCCACTCCGCGGGTACTGCCCAGTCGAAAACGGGCGTGCCGCTGGCAACCTCGTGCACCTGCAGGCCGGGCGGCAAGTGCCGCTCCAGCACGTGCAGCGTCTGGCGCACCCCATCGCCGGTGATGCTCCGGCAAATGGGATACAGCTCGCGCAGCAGCGCGTGCATAGCCCGGCCCGAGCCGGTTGCACGCGGCTCTGCCAACGCGGTGGCCGCAGCCTCCTCAGACTTGTGCGACGCGGTTGGTGCTGGGTGCATAGCTAAATACCTCGAGCTGCGGAATAGCCACTACAAACTGTCCGCCCCACTCGTTGATGAAATCGAGGTGCTCGGCAATTTCTTCGCGCAGATTCCAGGGTAAAATCACCACGTAGTCGGGCTTTTCTTCCCGGATCATTTCCGGGGCAAGTACCGGAATGTGGCTTCCTGGCAAGTATTTATCCTGCTTGTAGGGCGAGGCATCGGCTACAAACTCGATAAGCCCCGTGCCCTGAATGCCGCAGTAGTTGATGAGGGTATTGCCCTTAGCTGCCGCGCCGTAGCCGGCCACGCGCTTACCTAGGCGCTTTTGCTCCAGCAAAAACTCCAAGAAATCGGTGCGCACGGTATCGATGCGGGGCTGAAAATCCTGGTAGTACTCCAGCGTGAGCATGCCGGCTTCCCGCTCGCGGGCCAGCAAATCGCGCACTGCCTCGGTCACCGGCTTGGTGGTATCGGCGGTGTGACGCGCAAAGATGCGCAACGAACCACCGTGCGTCGGCAGCTCCTGCACATCGAACACGGTGAGGCCCTGCGAAGCAAAAATGCGATTTACCGTGCTCAGCGACAGGTAGCTGTAGTGCTCGTGGTAAATAGTATCGAACTGGCATTTCTCTACCAGGTTCAGCAAGTGCGGAAACTCCATCGTTACCACGCCACCGGGTTTCAGGGCAACGTGCATGCCGCCCACAAAGTCGTTGATGTCGGGCACGTGGGCCAGCACGTTATTGCCGATGATAAGGTCGGCTTTCTGATCGGAGCTGGCCAGCTCGCGGGCCAGTTTGGTGGTGAAGAAGTCGACCAGCGTGCGGATGCCCTTGCCGGCCGCAATGCGCGCGGTGTTGGCAGTAGGGTCGATACCCAGCACCGGTACACCGTGCTCGCGGAAGTACTGCAGCAGGTAGCCGTCGTTGGAGGCCGCTTCGATAACCAGCGAATCTTGGTTGTAGCCGAAGCGCTCCATCATCATGTCCACGTAGCGCCTGGCGTGGTTGAGCCAGCTGGTGGAGTACGAGGAGAAGTAGGTGTATTCGGAGCCGAAAATCTCGACGGCTTTTTTCACCTCTCCTATTTGCACCAAAAAGCAGTTGTGGCAGACGTAGGTTTTGAGCGGATAATTCAGCTCTGGCTCTTCCAGCTGCTGTGCATTCAGCATGGAGTTGGAAGGCGGGCAGTGGCCTAGGTCAGCGAAAACGTGGTGTAGTTCTGTTTCACAGTGACGGCAGTTCATGGCTCAAGAAAAGGCTGTGGCGTATCAGGTGGAAGTGGTTGAGCGGCCCAAAGCTCCCCGGCTTTGGCTTGCTACCTTGCTAGGCGGCTAATAATGTGTATTGAGTGCGATTACTGATAGTAGCTAGCGAACGGTGGCCTACTCAGTATTTATAATGCTGAAGGGCAAGCCTGCAGCCGGTACTTCAGAGGGTAGTAGCCACCACAGCCTTGTTGGTGCGGAGCAAATTGAAATTGGGTTGTTGTTGGTCGCGGGCAGATACCACCACGGGCTCAAACGGCCACTCAATACCAAAGGCCGGGTCGTTCCAGCGAATGCCCCGCTCGTGGGCCGGCGAGTACTTAGCCGACACTTGGTAGCTGATATCGGTATCGTCCTTGAGCGTCAGGAAACCGTGGGCAAAACCGGCCGGTACGTACAGCATCCGGTACGATTCGGCCGTTAGCTCCACACCTAGCCACTGGCCGTAGGTAGGCGAATCGGGTCGCAAATCCACGATGACATCGTACAGCGCGCCGCGGGTGCAGCGCACCAGCTTCGTTTCGGCGCAAGGCTCTGCTTGGTAGTGCAACCCGCGCAATGTGCCTTTGCGAGGATTGGAAGAAAGGTTGGCTTGCAGAGGAGGCGTGACAATGCCGTGCGCGGCAAACTCGTCTTCGCACCAAGAGCGGGCGAAAAAGCCCCGCTCATCGGCTATACGCTCCACATCGATGATGAAAGCGCCGGGAAGCTCGGTCTCGGTGAAAATCATAACAGTGGGTATTGCAACAGGCTAGGCAGCAGGCAGCGGGCGAAATCAGAAACCAGCTGTTGGGGCTGGGGTAGTGCTGGCGCTGCCTCGTCACCTAGGCAGGTACAAGGCCAGCACAGCACAAGAAGTAACGCCGGCCCAGCGTAGCGCGCTGGCCGATTGCAACAGTAAAGCGTTAGTCGATGGGCAGAATCGTGGGCACGGCAATTCGCTCGCCAATGGGGGCTTGGACCGGCGCCGACAAAATTTCTTCCATCACCGGATCGGCAACCTTGGTGGGTTCATCGCCCCATACTTTCCAGGCGGCGGTGCCGCGCTGCCACAAATCTTCGAGCAGGTTTTTATCGCGGAGCGTGTCCATGGGCTGCCAGAAACCGGTGTGGCGGTACGCGGCCAGCTTGCCTTCCGCAGCAAGGTGCTCCAGCGGCGCTTTTTCCCACACGGTGCTGTCGTTTTCGATGTAGTCGAACACGCCCGGCTCCAGTACAAAGAAGCCGCCGTTAATCCAGGGCGTTTCGGCGCCTTCGGGCTTCTCGGTGAAGGCTTCGATGCGGCCCGAGCTCTCGCTGAGGTTGAACACTCCAAAGCGGCCGGGCTGGCGCACAGCCGTTAGGGTAGCCGTAGCACCCTGCTCGCGGTGGAAGCGCACGGCCTCCCGGATATTAATATCGCCAACGCCGTCGCCGTAGGTCATGCAAAACGTTTCGTTGCCGAGGTACTCGCGCACGCGGCGTAGGCGGCCGCCAGTCATGGTTTCTTGGCCCGTATCAACAAGCGTTACCGTCCAGGGCTCGGCGTTGTGGCGGTGTACCTGCATTTCGTTGCGGTCGACGCGGAAGGTGATATCAGCGTTGTGCAGAAAATAATCAGCAAAGTACTGCTTGATCATGTGCCCCTTGTAACCGCAGCACACCACAAAGTCGGTGATGCCGTGGTGGGCGTAAATTTTCATGATGTGCCACAAAATGGGCCGGCCGCCAACCTCAACCATGGGTTTAGGCCGGACGCCGCTTTCCTCGCTGATGCGGGTGCCGTAGCCGCCCGCCAGGATAACTGCTTTCATTATTAGGTGAAGTTTGGTGGAGAGTAGCGGTTGAGCTGCTACGCACGCCTACCCAAGGTGACGCGCAGGCAGAATAACGTAATCGATATGATTAAAGATATTTTTTATTATAAATTATCACTTACCGGTACAACAATAAATTTTATAAAGTATAAAATAGCTTCAAAATATCCAATGGCGCTACCTAGCGCTGACAACGTAAGCAACTGCCTACCAAGGGGCTGCCTCTGCGGGCCGCCCTACAATTTGTTGCACTCCTTTTTTGGTTATTAGCCACACAAAGCGAGAATTGGTGACGAGGTAGCGGCGCCACAAACGGCGTGGCTCCAAGTACAGTCGGTAAGCCCACTCGAGCCAAAGCTTACGCGCCCAAGCCGGCAAGCGGCGCTCCAGGCCAGCATACGTCATGAAGGCTTGCCCCACGCCGAGCATGCATGCTTTAACGCGGCCTTGGTGCGTGGCCATCCACTGCTCTTGTCGGGGGCAACCTAGGGCTACAAACACCAGATCGGGGTTAGCCTCGTTGATACGAGCTACATCTGCATCGTCTTCCGCTTGCGTGAGTTGGCGGAAAGGCGGCGCATGCATTCCGGCAATACGCAGCGAAGGCAGCTCGCGGCGTATACGGTCCTCGATGGCTTGCAGAACCTGGCCCGTAGTGCCGTAGAAATAAACCGATTGGCCGCGGCGCGCTGCTTCTTCGAGCAACATTGGCAAGGTATCCATGCCCGCAACGCGCGGTTGGCGGGGGCCGCCAAACCAGCGCACGGCCGCAGCCACGGGGCTGCCATCGGGGGCTACTACCGCAGCTCTATTTACAACGGAGCGAAACGTAGGATGGCGGTAGGCCTCTACAACCATGTGCACGTTGGCGAAGCACACATAGGAGGATGTACGGGCCGCACCCAGCTTCAGAATGGTGTCTACCATGGCGGTAGGCGTACCAGTAGAAATCCAGGTGTTCAAGACAGGGTAACGTGGTAGCACAGAAGCGGTGGATGAGTGGGTAAGCAGAAGTAAACTACTGCGCAGCTTAGGTGTAGGCGGTGCTAATACGGCAGCTAGCTAGTAAGCGTTTTTCTCGCCGCGCACCATGTTCCACACGGTCTGGCCAATGATCTTCATGTCGAGGCCAAACGACCAGTTCTCAACGTACTTAAGGTCGTACTCCACCCGCTTTTCCATGGTGCCTTGTTCGCGGGTTTCGCCGCGGTAGCCATTTACCTGGGCATAGCCCGTAATTCCTGGCGTTACAGCATGCCGCAACTGGTATTGCGTAATATGTTTAGAGTACTCCTCGAGCTGCGAAACCATGTTGGGGCGCGGCCCCACAACCGACATATGCCCCAGCAGCACATTGAAGAACTGCGGCAGCTCATCGAGGTTGTACTTGCGTAGGTAAGCACCCACACGAGTTACCCGCGGATCGTTTTTGGTAGCCTGCAGCTCCGTACGCCCATGATTGGCGCTCATGGTACGTAGCTTGAAGCACGGAAACAATTGGTTATGCTTGCCGGGGCGCATTTGCTTGAAGAAGATGGGCCCCGAAGAATCGAGCTTAATCAGCAGTGCCAGAATGGGCATGATTACCGGAAACACCAGCAGGATAACTGCCAGCGAGAAGGCAATATCAAAGATGCGTTTTAGCATTTGGTTTGTGCGAATACCTAGGGGCTCGTGCCGAATAGTGAGGATGGGCATGTGGTCGTAGAAGTACACATTTACATCCTTGCGCACGGTGCCTCGGAAATCGGGCACGATACGGAACGAGAGGAAGTGCTGGTCGGCAAACTCCGATAGCTCTTCGATCAATTCGCGGCGGTCGAGAGGCAGGGCAAAGTAGATTTCGTCTATGCGGTTTTGTTCACAAAAGGTTTTCAGATCGGCTACGTTGCCGCGCACAAGGTTGCGCAGACCGCCTGGCACGGGCTCGTCGGCGAAAAACCCGGCGAATTCATTCGCAATTGGGTCATGCGAGGCCAAGAAGCGGTAAAGGCTTTGCCCACTTTCTCCCGCACCTACAATTACGTAGCGGCTGATTGGGCGCGCCACATGCTTGAGGTAATGACGGTAACCAAAAGTGAGGAGAAAGCGCCCTGTTACCACGGCCATCAGCGACAAGCTGTAGGCTGCAAACAAGAAGCGCGCCGGTACCCAGTATTGCTTCATCAAAACGGCACCGGTAAGTAGCAGCACCGCGTGCAGTAAAAATGTACGCACCACGTACATCAGCTTTTCAGGGTACGTAATGAGCTTATCGACGCGGTAAATGTTGGCGTACTGCCCCGATAGTATCCACCACAACAGTGCGAATACTACAAACAAAGCGGGGTAGATACCCTCAAAAGCCCAAGTGCCCGACGTTATATATCCGGCGCAACGGAAGGCGCCAAATATGAGCAGTACATCGGTAATTGGCAGGATTAGACGTGATGCATCGGTGTAGTGGCGGTACCGTTCCATAATTACGGGTGCAGGTGGTTGCGACGTAAGGATCAGGAGGTGCCAGAGTCCTTAACTAGGCCTCAGTACGGGCAATTTAAGGAAAGGATATTACTTAACGTTTAATAATTATTACTTATTTTATGATAAGTAACATACATCTAGATTAAGTGCCACACTTGAGCTTAGTAATGTATGCGGTACTGCCGAGCTTGCCTACTCATGAATAGTGCTCCCCCGGACCTGTTTTTAAGTACACCTAATAACTAAAACCCTGAGGGGCAGGCGTTTTGTCACTAACCTACTTTCCAAGTGTTCATAGCCACGAAAAGCAGTTGAATCGACGTCCCAAGCTTTCCGATAGTGGTTGAGTTATATAGAAGGGAGTGTCGATTTTTCTCTGTACCGAAAGAATCTCGAACTGCACTGCCCCTCTCTTGCTTGTTCAGGTTGTCTAGCATGAACTGACCTCAAAGAGCTGTTCTCGTTGCTGCCCAACACCATTGAACCAAGCACGTCCTGGCTCGTAGCTAATAGAGTGTGGGAAACGAATCTATGCTTGTCCGTAACCTAAGCCGTCAAGGTCCATTCGGTGCTTCGGCATAGCCTCACTTCAAGCGCTCGGCTATATTTGGAGATGAATATAGCATACGTCATAGCCGCTGCCGCAAGCGCTGATATACCAGACCTTGTGCAGCTAATTAATGGCGCTTACCGCAGCTCTCCTGAACAAGCCGGCTGGACGAGCGAAGGTCACTTGCTTAGCGGTCCGCGCACCGATGCGGCTGCTTTGCAAGAATTGATTACCAAACCTGCTGCTACCATCTTCACCTATCGAGATGAAACGCAAGAGCTAAAAGGCTGCATATTTTTACAACCCCAACGGGGTACATTATACTTAGGCTTACTAGCAGTGCAACCCGCCGCCCAAGCCGCTGGCATCGGCAAAAAGTTACTAGCTTTCGCCGAAGTGCATGCCAAACGATATGCTTGCCTGAGCATTACCATCACAGTGCTTTCAGCCCGCCCCGAACTGGCTGCTTGGTACGAGCGGCATGGCTTCCGCGCAACTGGCCATACGCAAGCATTGCCTGTTGAAGATCGGTTTGGCGTGGCTAATCGAGAACTTACTCTAGTAGAAATGCGGAAAGAACTTGATTAACCGAAGTAATTAAAATGATATATAATCTTAGAATCAACAGTACTTTCTAGATTGATGGGCAAAATAATACCCAGTACTGATAAACCGACTCGATAGTACTTTGCTATCATCCACTGATTTCACTAGCTGTATCCTACTAAGCTTTGGTAATATGCGCCGCGACATCGAAAGGACACGTTGGCGTAAGCTGGTGCTTAACCGTCCAATCATTGCAAAGTGTCATCCTACTTTAAATCTGTGCAGCTTTTGGGGACGTAGATAAGTAGTTTATTTTAAGCATTAGGACGCAAACATTTAGTATAGACCAACACTCAGCTTGAGCGAAGCAAATTGTGTTCACCCACCTGCACACTTAAATATTTCTCTTTTAGCTAAGTAATTATATGACGCCCCGTCTTGGTGCCCCGGGGCGGGGGCGGTGGGGCGGTACAAACAGCCGAGGCCCCGCCGCGGCGGTTCCTGGAGGGCAGGAACCCGCGGGGGGCCTCGGGCAAGGGACAAGGTTGGCGGCGACCGACTCTCCCGCCGGCGAAGGCAGTACCATGGGCGCTCCGGGGCTTAACGGCTCTGTTCGGAATGGGAAGAGGTGAACACCCGGGCTAAAGCCACCATTGTCGTAGCGGACATCCCGGCTGGTGAAGCGGCGGGCGCCGTGGGCTTGTGACGCACGGCCAGCAAACGCAGCGGAAAAATTACGAGGCGGTATTCGGAAGCGTTCGGTTCATTAGTACCGCTCGGCTGGCCGTCTCCGGCTTAAGACCTGCGGCCTATCGACGTGGTGATCTACCACGGACCTTCTTGAACGGAATGCTCATCTTCAGGTGAGTTTCGCACTTAGATGCTTTCAGCGCTTATCTCGACCCAGCGTAGCTACCCAGCGCTGCACCTGGCGGCACAACTGGTACACCAGCGGCTGGTCCAACCCGGTCCTCTCGTACTAAGGTCAGGTCCTGTCAACATTCCAACGCCCGCCACAGATAGGGACCGAACTGTCTCACGACGTTCTGAACCCAGCTCGCGTGCCACTTTAATCGGCGAACAGCCGAACCCTTGGGACCTTCTCCAGCCCCAGGACGTGACGAGCCGACATCGAGGTGCCAAACCTCCCCGTCGATATGAGCTCTTGGGGGAGATCAGCCTGTTATCCCCGGCGTACCTTTTATCCTTTGAGCGATGGCCCTTCCATGCGGAACCACCGGATCACTATATCCGTCTTTCGACCCTGCTCGGCCTGTACGCCTCACAGTCAAGCCCGCTTCTGCTATTGCGCTCTGCATCCGGTTACCAAGCGGATTGAGCGGACCTTTGAAAGCCTCCGATACACTTTTGGAGGCGACCACCCCAGTCAAACTACCCACCAGACACTGTTTCCCGTCGTCCGAGATTAGGCCCCAAGCAACGCAAGGGTGGTATTTCAACGTCGGCTCCCCGAGACCTAGCGGCCCCGGTTCAACGCCTCCCACCTATGCTACACATGCGGTGCCCAGGGTCAATGTCAAGCTGTAGTAAAGGTGCACGGGGTCTTTCCGTCCCGTGGCGGGTACTCGGCATCTTCACCGAGACTACAATTTCACCGAGCTCACGGCTGAGACAGCGCCCAGATCGTTACACCATTCGTGCAGGTCGGAACTTACCCGACAAGGAATTTCGCTACCTTAGGACCGTTATAGTTACGGCCGCCGTTTACCGGGGCTTCGATTCAGACCTTCGCCTTGCGGCTAAGTCCCCCTCTTAACCTTCCGGCACCGGGCAGGTGTCAGGCCTTATAC
>NZ_LNAL01000006.1 GCF_001483135.1 Solirubrum puertoriconensis | reverse complement strand
CCGTAGGAGTCTGGCCCGTATCTCAGTGCCAGTGTGGGGGATCGGCCTCTCAGCTCCCCTAGCCATCGTCGCCTTGGTGGGCCCTTACCCCGCCAACTAGCTAATGGCACGCAGGCTCATCTACACCCGAAATTCTTTAACCGCCAGCCGATGCCGGCCCGCGGTGTCATGCGGTATTAATCCACCTTTCGGCGGGCTATCCCCCAGGTGTAGGCAGATTGCCTACGCGTTACGCACCCGTGCGCCACTGACGCATTGCTGCGCCCGTTCGACTTGCATGTATTAGGCCTGCCGCTAGCGTTCATCCTGAGCCAGGATCAAACTCTCCATTGTAAAAAAACTTGCCGGCGCTGCCGARGCARCGCCCGTGTCGAGTGCTGATCCGACTCGTCTATAACGAGCTGTGCTTTTTACGCTTGCCCGCGTTCCGCTCGAAAGCAGAACGCACTTACCTTTTTGTCTTTCCAGTCTTTCAAAGAACGTGCGCCGAAACCTGTCGTCTCGGCGTCGCAACTGCCCGCGGCAGCCGTGGTGCTTTTTTTGCTTGCCGAGCGGCGTTTCCGTTCGGGGYGGCAAAGGTACGCGGTTTTTTTCGCTTGGCAAGCCAGCCGAAGATTTTTTTTCGACCCTTTCGCTGCCGGCCGCCTCCGGTTGAAGCGGGCTGCAAAGGTAGGCAACTTCCCGCCGCCCGCAAGCCCTCAGCTCAACTTTTTTTTCGGCGCCCGGTGATCAAAACCAGCCGCGAATCGCGTCTGAGCGCCGCCTTCCGTCTGAAGGGAGGGCAAAAGTAGTAGGCCTTGCTGATTTAAGCAAGCGCCACTGTACTTTTTAAACCGACTTGCATTCTGTAAAGCCTATGGCTAATTGAAGCAAGTAGATGTAAAAAGTATGATGCTGAGCTAGTTGCTTGCCTTCAAAAATTCAGAGTAGTCAAAAGACATCAGGAGGATGTACTTAGTTCAACATCCATCGATTTTCGTTGCCTATAAGAATCAAAAGTCATGATGCATAAAGAAGAAGCCCGACCGTGATTTTGGATCGGGCTTCTTACCTATATAATGAAGCGCGGAGTGACTAGCTCCGAACTACTCTCAATTGGCGTTTCAGACGCTCGATGCGCTGCTTGGTTTCGTCGATACGGCCTTGGTACTCTTCGCGCAATTGACCAGCATTCTTAGAACGAGCGAAGAAATCGAGGTTGGTTTGTAGCGTAGCCACGTCATTTTCGAGTTCGTTGATCTCACGACGAAGGCTTTGCTCCTTTCGATATAATAGCTGCTGCGCATCCGGGTTAGATTTCATGCGTTGCACCTGCAACTGAAAGAGTTGGTCTTCGCGCTCAGTATATGTAAGGCCAGGGATGGTATCGATGTATTTACCCATTAGATCCAAAAATCTTTCCTCAGCCTGAGCAGATCCTCCCCTTCTTGAATTCCCTTGAACATCTCCATGGCTCCATTCTTCCACTACGGCCTGCAAACCTTCGGGCGTTCCGGGGTTGTCGACTGATAGCGTTGCGACATGCGAGGCCAGACGATCGAGACGAGCGGCTTGTTCTTGCGATAGGTGCTGAGCATGCTGTTCGCGCTGGCGCGTCTCTTGGTGCTTGCGTTCGAAGAAAGCATCACAGGCCGTACGGAAGCGGTGCCAGATTTTGTCGGATTGTTTCTCCGGCACGCGGCCGATGCCCTTCCACTCTTTCTGAACCCGGATAACGGTTTCGCGTGCTTCCTCCCAGTTCGGATTTTCGAGGGCGGCTTCGGCTTGTTCGCATAGGGCGACCTTAGCTTTTAGGTTGCGCGCCTTTTCTTCATCAAGAGCTTTAAAGAACTGATTTTTGTGCTGGAAGAAACCTTTATAAGCAGTCCAAAACTGCTTATTCATGGTTTCAGCCTGATTGCGGGGCACCAAGCCGGCAGCATCCCACTGTTCTTTCAAAGCTTGCAGCTCATCGGTCTTGGCACGCCACTCATTAACTCGTTCGGTCCGGAACTCGCCAAACGGAACAATTTGAGCTAACAGCTCCTGCTTACGTAGTAAGTTGGCATTTTCTTGAGCTGAACGCGCATCAAGGAAGCTACGCTTACGCTCGTGTACCTTCTCGGAGGCTTGAAGAAAACGCTGCCAAAGCGGCTCACGCATTTCGTTAGGCACAGGCCCAACTGTTTTCCACTCCTCGTGCAATTGGCGCAGTTCAGTAAGCGCCTTATTGATGCTAGGCTGCTGAGACAAGGTTTCGGCACGATGAATGAGTGCCTCCTTCGCTTCAAGATTGCGACGGCGGTCAAGCTCCTTCATCTCGAAGAAGAGGCCGCGGTTGTTGTAGTAAATATCAAGAAGCGCGTGGTAGCTGTTCCACAACTCCTGGGCTTGTTGCTGTGGCACCGGACCGATGGACTTCCACTCGGCTTGGAGGGCTTTGATGCGGGCAGAACTGTCTTTCGTTTCGGCGGACTCGACCAACTGCCGCAACTGACCTAGTAGCTCTTGTTTGCGCACAAGGTTCTGCGCACGTTGTTCATCTTCTTGCTTAGCATCGCGCACGCGTGCTTCGCGGTAATCTTGCATTGCGCGGCTTACCTCGGCATGTGCCTCGGGAGCAGTAAAGACAAAACTTTCTGCTTCGTTGCCAGCTTCGGTGAAGCGTTGTCGGGCTGAATTGCGTTCGGCAGTTATGGCTTGCTCATACTGACGATGCAAATCAAGGATTTGCCGGCGGTTCTGACGAGCATCGGGGCGCTGCAACATGCCTAGCAAATAGCTGCCTTGGGCAATTACATCTAGCTTGCTAAAATCAGGGGCAGGTGTTTCAGGCACATAGTCCTCCTCGGTTTCATCGGCAGCTAAATTTTTGGCGGCTTCGGTAGCCGATTCGTTGTTAGAGGTTGGCAATGAGCCAATAGGTGCTGCAACTGACTCCAACTCGGCTGCGCTGGAAATATGTTGTTCGGGTTCCTGAACTGCAATGGGTGCGTTGTTGCCGGTGGCGTCATTTTCAGAGGGGCCAGAAGCCACAGGGGAAAACGAGGTGCCAGCCTCGGCCGCTGCCGCTACTGCGCCGGGGCCTTGGTTGCCGTAATGGGCTTCAGCCCTCTGCTCAGAAGCAGTAGGTGCTGTTTGTTGCTGGCTGCTTGATGTAGCACCCAATTGCTCAGACGCAGTTGCTTCGGTATTGGTCAGCGCAGCGGGGACTGATTGCGCCAAAGCAGGCGGCACATCGGCGGCCGATGGCACGGCCATATTTACTTCTGCTGGCTGTGGCGCCAAGGGCTGATCGGAAGCAGCAGTTTGGTTTTCAGTTGAGGCGTTGGCATCAGGCTCATCGGTATGCTGACGTGCCTGTGCGATTTCGGCCAGCCGACGTTCCAGAATGCTCATGGGCGTTTCTGAATCCTGATCGGGGCGGTTGGGGGCAGTATTTTCGTTTTCGGGTAGCATGGTTCTCTCAACAAAACAGCCCGGCTGACCGCAGAGCGAACAAGCCGGGCAGGCGGCGGTCAATTAATTCAGGCGCGGATCGACTGGGTAGTTCGATAGGACGCGGTAGCGCCCCCCTTTTTCGCGCAAGATAGCCTGCCAGAAGGCATCAGTAGTCAAAGTAAATACTTTCCCAGCAGCATTTGGGTGTACTATCCAAGTATTTTCCTGCACTTCATCGGCAAGCTGTCCAGCCGTCCACCCCGAATAACCTACGTAAAGCCGGAGGTCATTATCGGTCAGTTCGCCCGAAGCTATCAGGCCCAGAAGCACTTCGAAATCGCCACCCCAGTAAACTTCTTCATCTATAGGTTCGGCACCGGGGATGTCGGCACGGCGGTGTAAATAATGCAGCGTATCGGGCTGCACGGGGCCGCCTACGTGGAGCACCAACCTGGCGGCAGGATGAGTATCGCCTTCGGGCAGGCTCATGGCATCACCCAGGGTAACGGTGGTGGGGCGGTTCAGCATCAAGCCAAATGAGCCGTCCTCTTCGTTGTGCCGACAGAGCAACACCACCGACCGCTCGAAGTTTGGATCGCCCAGAAAGGGCTGCGAAATCAGCAGGCTGCCGCTAGTGAGGCTGGGCATGGCGGGGTGTATGATTAAAGATGAGATAGGAAAACCGGCAGACCTAGGGGTGATACCCAGATTAGCCATCATGAATGCAGGATAATAAACTCCTTTGAAAGCTTACGTTGGCAAGGCTGTTACAGGTTCCAAAATAGCGGTGTGCACTGGCCGCATGCACTGCCATAGACATCTCGCTATCAACCTAGGTGATGTTCTGACCTAGGTTAGGATAAAAATGCGGCTACTTTTGCGAGGCTCAATTTTGCCGTTGTATGCAAGATCAATACCTCGCCGACTTACGCAAGACGTACGCACAGCGCGACCTCAGCGAATCAGCTGCCGACCCCGACGCCATTAAGCAGTTTCGTCGTTGGCTCGACGAAGCATTAGAATCACAAGTTGATGAGCCTACGGCCCTGACTGTAAGCACTGTGAGTGCAGATGGACAACCTTCGGCGCGGGTAGTGCTGCTGAAGGGCTTGCCCGATGACGCAGGCTTTTTGTTCTACACGAACTACGAAAGCCGCAAAGGCCAAGAACTCGCAGCTAGCCCCAAAGCAGCCATGACGTTTTTTTGGTCGGGCCTCGAACGGCAAGTACGCATAGAGGGAACTGTGGAGAAAGCGCCAGAATCGATGTCGACACAGTATTTCCAGAGCCGCCCCAGAGGCAGCCAAATTGGGGCGTGGGCTTCGCCGCAGAGCCATCCAATTGGCAGCCGCGAAGAGCTGGAACAGCGCGAGCTTGAGATTACGCAGCGCTTTGCCGAGCAAGACCCTTTGCCCCGGCCCCCGCACTGGGGGGGCTACATCCTGCGGCCACAGCGGATTGAGTTTTGGCAGGGCCGCCCCTCGCGCCTGCACGACCGGTTGCTGTACGAGCGTACTCCCGACGGGTGGCAGCGCACCCGCCTTGCCCCCTGAGTAATTAAAGATGAGCTGCAAACGCACCTAGGGTTTGCTGATGAAGCAACAGGAGCAGGCAGCTAGCTCATTTTTAGTTGTTGACGATTTCTTAGCCCAATGGCCGAAATACAACCCGTACGCGCTTGGCGCTACAACCCCCAGCTGAGCCAGCGCATCGATGATTACGTATCGCCGTTGTTCGATGTGGTGTCGCAGAAGCAGCGCGAGGTGCTTTATCACAATCCGCTCAACAGCATTCATCTTTCGGTGCCGCGGCAGGGTGATGACCCTGCCGGCGATGCATTAAATCGCCTAATAGAATGGCAGCAAACGGGTGTACTGCAGCAAGACGTGCTGCCGGGCATTTATGCGTACTACCAATATTTCCGGCTACCAGGTAGCACGCGCGAGTACTGCCGCAAGGGCTTTATGTGCCACATCCGGGCCTATGATTGGACGGAAAATATGGTGCTGCGGCACGAAAACACCTTGCCCGCCGCGGTGAACGACCGCGCCGAGCTGCTGGCCCGCACCCAGTTTCAGACCAGTGCTACCCACGGCCTCTACCGCGACGATGCGCACGAACTCGAACGCTACCTCGACGAGGCAATGCTCGACCCGCTGTGCCAGACGGAAGAAGACTACCAAGGCGCGCGCGACGTGCTGGCCGTGATTCAGGATGCGCAAATCATCCGACGATTTCAGGAACTCCTCAGCGATAAGCAGGTGATATTGGCCGATGGGCACCATCGCTACGAAGGCTCGTTGTCGTACCGACAAGCCCGCATGGCTGCCGACCCCACCCACAACGGGCACGAGCCGTGGCATTATCACCTGATGTACTTAACCAACGCCGCTTCCGACGACCTCCGCATTCTGCCCACGCACCGCTTGTTGCTTGAGTTGCCCAATGAGCTAGATACAAAAGAGTTCTTAGAGCGCCTAGGTCTGTACTTTGTAGTAACTCCGCAGGAGGAAGCTTTTGTGCTGCCCGAAATCATAGCGGGGAAGCAGTGGGCATTTGGCTTGTACCTCGATGGCCAGCCTTACAAACTACGCTTGCGGCCCGATGCGCACGCCTTATTAGACTGGGATACCACGCCCGAGGTAAAGGCGCTCGACCTAACCGTGATGCACTACTTTGTGCTGGAGCGCGCCCTAGGTATTGTTGGCCCCGATGCCCAACGGCAGTGGCCAGGCGTGGTGTACGTGCGCAACTTTGCCGAATGCTTGAAGCGCGTTGATTCCGGCGAAGCCCGCGCCGCCCTCATTACCAATGAGGTGACGATGGATGAGGTAGAGCATGTATGCCACACCGGCGCGGTGATGCCGCCCAAATCAACTTTCTTCTACCCAAAAACGCTTGGCGGACTGCTCTTCACCAGCATCCGCGACGACGAACCTGTGCCCTATGCCCCGTTTACTCCTTGCGTCTAATTCTCCCCGCCGTAAGCAACTGCTCGCCGACTTGGGTCTCACCTACGAGGTGCGCCTGAAGGAAGTAGACGAAACGTACCCCGAGCACCTGCAGCGCGCCGAAGTAGCCGAGTACCTAGCCGCGCATAAGGCTAGTGCCTACCGCGACGATCTGCAGCCCGGCGACGTGCTGCTCACCGCCGACACCATTGTGTGCCTCGATGAGCACGTGCTCAATAAGCCCACCGATGCGGATGACGCCGTGCGTATGCTGACGCAGTTGCAGGGCCGTGCGCACGACGTGTATACTGGCGTCTGTCTGCTCACGGGCGAAGGCCAGAAAGTAGTGTTTTCGGACCAAACCCGCGTGCACTTTCGCTCGCTTACCGAAGCCGAGATTCGCTTTTACGTTGAGAAACACAAGCCCTTCGACAAGGCCGGAGCGTATGGCGCCCAAGACTGGATTGGCCTTGTAGCTGTTACCCGACTCGAAGGCTCATACTTTACTGTTATGGGCTTGCCGGTACACCGCGTGTATAAGGAACTGGAGAAGCTAGGTTTCGGCGTGGCAGCTACCTAAGCCTACTTCGTTCGGCTTTGCCAAACAGCAAAAAGGCCCGGATGCCAATCCGGGCCTTTTTGCTGTTCGAAAGAATTCTCAGTGCTAGTACGGCCTAGCCTCGTGGGCTTGGGCTTCGGCTTCGGCAACGGCTTGCTTTTGCTGGACTTCGTTATACTGGTTGCCGCCCTTGTTTTGCTTGTTCTTAGCCGCTGTTTTCAGGCCATCGGCCAAGCGGTTACCCCAATCTGGGTCGCAGTTGGTGCAGAGCTCGATCATCTTGTCTTGGATGACCTTGTTGGCATCAGCTAACGCACCCACCATGTTGTTGATGAGGTCGTCGCGTTCCCAGTCTTCGTGGAGGCGATACCGCTCGCCGGCTTGCTTGAAGTTGTTTTGCCGGTCGATGGTTTGCTTCATCACGCGGCCGGTGTACTGCGGCATGTGGTCGGGGGCGCTGCGCGGCGCTTCCTTCAGGCCGTTCAGGCTGCTGGGCTCGTAGTTGATGTGGTTGTTCTGGCCCGGCGCGGTATCCACGTGGTAGGCCATTTGGCCGTCGCGCTGGTTGGTGGCCACGTGCTTTTTGGGCGCGTTGATGGGCAGTTGCAGGTAGTTGGTACCCACGCGGTAGCGCTGGGTATCGGAGTAAGAAAACGTACGCCCCTGCAGCATTTTGTCGTCAGAGAAATCGAGGCCATCAACCAGCACGCCGGTACCAAAGGCCGACTGCTCCACCTCGGCAAAGTAGTTCTCGGGGTTGCGGTTGAGCGTCATCTTGCCCACCGGCAGCCACGGAAACTGGTCTTGCGGCCAAAGCTTGGTGTCGTCGAGCGGGTCGAAGTCGAGCTCAGGATGCTCGTCATCCGACATGATCTGCACCAGCAACTCCCACTGCGGGTAGTCGCCGCGCTCAATGGCTTCGTAAAGGTCTTGGGTGGCGTGGTTGAAGTTTTTGGCCTGAATGGCCTCGGCTTCGGCAGCTGTTAGGTTTTTAATGCCTTGTAACGGCTCCCAGTGGTATTTCACCAGTACGGCTTCGCCTTTGGCATTCACCCATTTGTAGGTATTCACGCCCGAACCCTGCATTTGGCGGTAGTTGGCCGGAATACCCCAAGGCGAGAAAAGGAACGAAACCATGTGCATGGCCTCCGGCGTGTTGCAGATAAAGTCAAAGATCCGCTCGCCGCTTTGGCGGTTGGTCACGGGGTCGGGCTTCTGGGAGTGAATGAGGTCGGGGAATTTCATCGCATCGCGGATGAAGAACACCTTCAGGTTGTTGCCTACAAGGTCCCAATTGCCGTCCTCGGTGTAAAACTTCACGGCAAAGCCGCGCGGGTCGCGCAGGGTTTCGGGCGAGTGGCCGCCGTGGCCTACCGTGGAGAAGCGCACGAACACCGGCGTTTGCTTGCCGGGCGTGTTGAACAGCTTGGCGCGGGTGTATTTCTCAATCGGTTCGTCGCCTACTTTGCCGTAAGCTTCAAATACGCCGTGGGCCCCAGCACCACGGGCGTGTACCACGCGTTCCGGAATCCGCTCCCGGTCGAAGTGGCTGATTTTTTCGATGAAGGCGTAGTTCTCCAGCGTGGCCGGCCCGCGGTTACCTAGGGTCCGGATATTTTGGTTGTTGGAAAGCGGGTGGCCCTGACGCGTGGTAAGGGTTTGCGCATCTTCACCGGCGGCGGTTCGCTGATCCTGCGAGGTGCCCGTGCCAGTAACCGCAGTACCCGTCCCGTCGATAGGGTTGTGTCCGTTGCCAGAGTACTGACCATTATGGCCGTTGTGGCCCGGGTCCTGAGGATTTTGGGAATTGGGAGTCATAGGCGAACTGGTTGTGGATTGTATAGTGGTATACCAACAAGCAGTGCTTTGGTTTTCCTTTCGGAGAATAATTCTCCGAAAGGCGCCTTACAGCCCCCTGCCGGTACCAACGGCTATGCTACTGAAGCCAGTCAATATTCACAAGCCCAACCATTTGTATGCTACACCCTGGCCCGGGTAGCTACTGCCGCCACGCACAACCCCATAAATGCTATCAGGGTGAAGGAAATGCGCAAGCTAGTGGCACCCGCGATGAGGCCAATTACTGGCGGGCCGATCAGAAAACCCAAAAAGCCAATGGTAGAAACGGCTGCCAATGCCATTCCCGCAGGCATTACGGTGCTTTTGCCAGCCGCGCTAAACACTAGCGGCACCACCGACGAGGTGCCAAACCCCACCAGCATAAAGCCTAGCAAAGCCGTGGGCAATGCCGGCAGCAACACGGCCGTGAGCAGACCAAAAGCCGTGAGCAAACCACTCAGCTGAATGACGCGCTTCGCTCCGAGCTTGCTCGTCAGCCAATCGGCGCCAAACCTACCTAGGGCCATAGTGCACATAAAGGCAGTGTAGCCCGCTCCTACCCAACCCTTATCGGCCTGCACTACTTTTTTAAAGTAAACACCGCTCCAATCGAACATGGCGCCTTCGCAGATAAGCGCGCAAAAGGCAATGGCGCCCAAGCCGAGGAGCGTACGGTCGGGCAGCACAAACAGGGGCTGGTCGGCGGCATCGTCTTCGGGCGAGTGTGGCAACAAGGAGCTATAGGTCAGCACCACACCCGTCAGGATAAGGGCCAGAATAAGTAGAAAGTGGTACTCGGGCATTATGCCTAATCCATTCATGGCGGTGCCAATAGCAGCCCCGGTAAAGCCAGCCAAGCTCCACATACCATGAAACGATGCCATGATGGAACGGCCGTAGAGCGCCTCCACACCTACTGCCTGGGTATTGATGGAGATGTTCATGAGGTTGCTGGCAAAGCCAAACACGACAAGGCAGCTGATAAGCTGCCAGGGCGCTTGGGCCCAACCTAGGCTCACGAGCGTGATGCTGTAGAGCACTGCTCCGGCAATACCTGTGCGGCGGCTGCCGTACTTATGAATCAGCCAGCCCGAAAAAGGCAATGAAGGCAGCTGGCCTATTGGCAACGACAACAAAATCAACCCCAGCATGGCATCCGAGAAACCCATGCGCTGCTGTATGGTAGGAATGCGCGAAGCCCAGCTGGCAAAAATCAGTCCTTGCAAAAAAAACCAAGCGGCAACGGCAAGCCGGTGCGTGCGCGGGGTTGCTTGCCCCGCTATAGCTACTGTACTCATAAAATAACCCGACGTAAGTGCGTGCAAAAAGGCGCCTGCACTGCGGCAAGGCGGGCGCACCAAATTCAACGTTGGGGCAAAAATACGGCTACGTGCATAAAGCGTTTGGTAATGAACCAGTTGCAAACGTTTGCAGGTGAAAGTTTTTTTATGATGACCCGAAGACGACCATTAACCCCTATTTACTCTGGGCCTTAGCCAAGCATAGTCCGATTTCGGCACCTAGGCAAAGCGCACAAAAAAGAAAGAGGCCGGTTGGCCTCCTTCCCTAGGTTCGTTGTCCGTTTATATCTCGGTTAGGGCTCGAACACCACCCGCATGCAGTCGTTGGTTTTGTGTTTGAACATGTCATAGCCCTCGGGGCCCCGCTCCAGGGGCCAGCGGTGCGTCAGGAGGTACGAGGGGTCGACGGAGCCGCCCTGCACATACTCGAGCAGCCGCGGAATGTATTTCTGAGCGTGCATTTGGCCCATCCGGAACGTAAGGCCTTTGTTCATGGCCGCACCCATCGGGAACTTGTCGATGAAGCCGCCGTACACGCCTACTATGCTCAGGGTACCACCCTTGCGGCAGGCCATGATGGCTTGCCGAAGCACGGCCGGCCGGTCGGTTTCAATTTTCAGCTGCTGCTTTACCAGGTCGTAGTAGTGTTCCATGCCGGGCGTGTGCGCCTCCATCCCTACGGCATCGATGCAGCGGTCGGGGCCGCGGCCACCGGTCATTTCCTTCAGCGCCTCCAGCACATCCACTTCCTCGTAGTTCAAAACTTCGGCCCGCGCATACTTGCGTGCCATGGCCAAGCGCTCCGGAAAACGGTCGATGGCAATGACGCGCGATGCGCCGAGCAGATAAGCCGAGTGCATGGCCATTTGGCCTACGCCGCCGGCGCCCCACACGGCCACGATGTCGCCGGGCTCGATGCCGCACATATCGGCCGCCATAAAGCCCGTCGGGAAAGCATCGGAGCAGAACACAGCGCTTTCGTCGGGCACGCCCTCGGGAATAATAAAGGAGCCGGTTTCGGCAAAAGGCACCCGGATGTACTCGGCGTGCGAACCAGAATAACCCCCAAACGCCTGCGAATACCCAAAAATGCCGGCTCCTGGGTACCCTAGAGCCTTCTCGGCTATGGCCGCATGGGCGTTGCCGTTGTCGCACAACGAGAAATGGCCGTGGTCGCAAAACCAGCAGCCACCGCACGAGATAACGGAGCCTACTACCACCCGGTCGCCGCGCTTCATGCGCTTGAGGGCAGGCCCTACCTCCACTACCTCGCCCATAAACTCGTGGCCTATTACGTCGCCCTCTTGCATGGTGGGCACGTAGCCATCGAGCAAGTGCAAATCGGAGCCGCACACCGACGAAAGCCGCACCCGCACGATAGCATCGTGGGGGTTCAGGATTTTGGGGTCCGGGATGCGTTCGACGCTTAGTTTATTGGTGCCTACCCAACACAGTGCTTTCATAACCTCGGATGCGCTTACAAGGATTAAACAACCAGTACACCACAGCTAAATCTTGTCGTGGCCGCGCCCCGACGACTGTCCGGCCACGGTAGGTATTTCGCCCGCTTCGAGCAGCATTTTAAACCGGCGCATATCGCTGCGCACCAGCTCGGCCAGCGCGGGGTTAAGCAGCTTTGCCACCCCTTGCCCCAGCGAGCCTGCGGGCGCTCGGTAGTGCATAATGGCTTGCAGCTCGGTGCCTTTGCCGCCTTCAGCCTCCCTAAAGCGCACTTCGCCCGATTGATCGATCTGCGAGCCCGGCAGCGAGCGGTAGGCCAGCAAGCGGTTGGGCTCGTCGGTTGTTATTTCTGCTTCCCAATCGATGGTGCCCAGGCCGCCGGGTATGCGCCCCTGCCAGTGCGAGCGGCGCTCATCAAGCTGGCGTACGCTCTCGAGGTGTTCCATAAAGCGCGGCAGGTTTTCGAGCCGCCGCCAAAATCCATACACTTGCTCGATGGGCCGGTAAATGGTAAACGTTTCCTTGATTTCGATGGGCTCGGGCTGCTCGTGCGCCGAGTCGCGCCCGAACACGTCGTTCATGGGGCAATACCCCGATGCACCCCGAAATACCAGCGTGGCACCTAGGGCAGCCAAGGCCGCTCCGCCCACCTTCGATTTGCTCTTGATACCGGCATAGGCCAAGACCGCTCCGGCCGCAGTCGATAGCACGCGCTCGGCCGAGCCAACATTAACGTGGGAAGTACCCGTGGCGGGCGTGCGCGGCATCGTGCGCGGGCCCCGACGCGTACGCGAAGTTGCAGTAGCAGCCATAAGCAAAGTGGTTTGGTTGAGGCTATTGCCTTACGACCACCACCCACCCAAGTTATGTCGAGCTGAGGGCACGCAGCCAAATGAAGGCCACCGCAAACACGGTTGCCAGCCCTAGGTACCAAAGCCAAATAATGGAACCTCCCACATGCCTTGCCAGTAGAACCACTAAAGCTCCTTTCATTCACGTAATCAGCACGTTGCCATGATACGCTCGACGCTGCACACCCACTGGTGGATACTGGCCCTGCGTGGGCTTCTGGCCGTTATGTTTGGCATGGCCACTTTTCTGCTACCGGCTTTTTCGTTGGTTATCCTGATAACCTTGTTCGCCGGCTACTGCCTGTTCGACGGCATCCTTACGCTGTGGTCGGCGGCACGCATTCATCGCGACGAATCGCGCTGGTGGAGCTTGGTGGTAGAAGGAGCCATCAGCATTCTGGCAGGCGTGGCGGCTATGGTATGGCCCGGGCTAACGTCATTGGTGCTGCTCTACCTGATTGCTTTTTGGGCCATTGCTACCGGCGTATTCGAGATTATCACGGCTATACGCCTGCGGCGCGAGCTTACCGGCGAGTGGGTAATGGTGCTCGGCGGTTTGCTCTCGGTTTTATTAGGTGTGTTTCTGATAGTTCAGCCACGTACCGGAGCACTGCTCGTAACGTGGTGGATTAGCGCGTACGCCTTTGGGTTCGGGATTGTACTGGCTGTTTTGGCTTGGCGCCTGCGCAAACAGCAAACACCCCCAAGGAATTGGCCGGGCACAGCCGGGCCTGCCATGGGCTGATGCGGGCCTAGGTTAGCAGTTAATGGCCGCGGGCTAGCAAGGCAATACCACCCACAATCAGTACCATACCCAGTATCTGCGGCATGCTGAGGGTTTCGCGCGCTATTACAATGCCCATGGCAGCCGTAAGCAGTACCGAGCCTCCCACAATTACGGGCGTACCTACCGACGAAGAAACGCCACGGCTGAAAACCACAAACGTGAGGATTTCGGCCAAGCCCACTCCTATGCCGGCCAAGGCGGCCAAGCCCAAACCTTTGGGAGTTGCAACCAATGGCAGGCCTTGCAGCTTAAGCTTCAGTAGCCACACGGCACCTAGGGCCGCAGCTACCAACTGCAGCACCACGGCTCCAACGGCAGCCTGCACGTGGTCGGAGGCCAGCTTTATAAAAAAGTTGTAGAGGGCCAGCGAAAAAGCCGTGAGCAGCGCGAGTACGAGCCAGTGCATAGTTGAGCTTAATGAAGCCGCTCGAGCAATTCTTGCTGCACCTGCACCCAGCCTTCGGCCGCTTCGCCCTGCTTAGCCCAGTGCGCTTGCAAATCGGAGCGGCGCATTACGGCCTCTACGGCCTGTTGGGCTAACTCGCGCAGATCTTCGCTTTCGCCGGGGTTCATCTTCACAATCACGGGTATCACATCGGCCGGGAAGTCGCGCGTGGGCTTACCCAATATGGCAGCCACAATTTCGGCGGCGGCTAAGGCCTCGCTGGCTTCTGCAGCTTCGATGCGTTCATCATCCTCGGCTTCGGCTACCGTAGCCAAGGCAGCCAGCAGCATAGCCTCGTTAGGCTGATTACGGAAGTCGCCGGCGAAATCGGCGGCCGTGTCGTTGTCGAAGTTGCGGTGTCCCCAAGTGGCCATGTGGTGTGCTTAAATTTGCTACAGAATGTTTCTCTTTGCTTTGTTACTTATAACTAATAATTCCGCTTAAATGGATGCATTTCTAATGTTAGAAGGTATCGCAGTAACCTTTGGATTCGCAGTTCGAACCATATATGACACTATCAACACCCGAGCCTTTCAGTATGATAGTATTCCTGCTCAGGCTACACTAGTAAAATGGCGTTTGCAGAAGCGTGGAGAGTCTCCATATAGAACTAAGTATGAGTTGATGCCCTTACTACGCTTTACAACCGAGTACGGCGAAGTGATAGAAGGGTATACAGAAAGTGAAATGAGTTCCATATTCAACCGACCTGGCAAACGGGTTGATGTGATGTACTCACCCTCCAATCCTTATGATTTTATCATCTACGATCCGCACCCCATTCTTACTGCAATTAAGAAGGCAGCCGTATTTTGCCTAGTGTTTGGGATTATAGTTCTGGCCGAACATTTAGGGATACTGCAACAAGTATTAGGTGCAGAATGACGCATTTTTCGATGAATAGGTCTGCTTACTATTTCTAGATAAAGAGTTGGGGGATTGTTGCTGCGCACAGCAACAATCCCCCAATAGCATATTACTTAAACTTCTCTTTCAGAATTTCCAGCTCAATAGCAGGCGCAATCTTCTCGTAAAGCACGTGGTAAGCCGCCGCCGTGATGGGCATGTTCACGCGCAGGTCTTTGTTCACTTCGTAAATGCTCTTCACGGCGTAGTAGCCCTCGGCCACCATGTTCATCTCCATCTGCGCCGATTTCACGGAATAGCCGCGGCCTACCATGTTGCCGAATGTGCGGTTGCGCGAGAACTGCGAGTAAGCCGTTACGAGCAAGTCGCCTAGGTAAGCCGAAGCCGACAGGTCGCGGGGTTGTGGATTAAGGGCGTACAAGAAGCGGCGGATTTCCTGTACGGCGTTCGATACCAGTACGGCCTGAAAGTTGTCGCCGTAGCCAAGGCCGTGGGCAATGCCGCAGGTAAGCGCAATGATGTTCTTCATCACGGCGCAGTACTCAATGCCGTCGAGGTCGGCGGCCGCGTGGGCTTTCACGTAGCGGTTGCGCAGCAGCTGGCTGAAGTCTTCGGCCAGGGCCAAATCGGGTGAACCGATGGTGAGGTAGCTTTGCTTTTCGAGGGCTACTTCCTCGGCGTGGCACGGGCCGGCCACAACGCCCAGCTTCTCGCGCACCACCTTAAACCGCTCGCACACGTAGTCGGTAACCAGCTCGTTGCGGCCCGGAATCATACCCTTAATGGCCGATATAACGCGCTTGTTTTTAAAGGCGTCACGATCGAGCTTATCAAGTGCTTCTTTAACAAATGCAGCGGGCACTGCCAGCACCACCCAGTCAGCTTCCTTCACCACTTCTTCAATGTCGCTCGAGGGGAAAACCCGCGTGAGGTCGAAGGCTACCGACGACAGGTAGCGCGGGTTGTGGCGCGTGGTGCGCAGGTGTTGCACGTCATCTTTATGACGCACCCACCAGCCTACGCGGGCACCGTTTTCGGAGAGGATTTTGGTGAGTGCGGTGGCCCAGGAGCCGCCGCCAATCATGGCTATTTTTTCCACGGGAAAAGCAGGGGAGAATGCAGGAAAACAAACCCGCTACAGTTAGTGAGCGGGTGCAGGTGGTAGGTACCTAGGGCAAAGTAAGCACAGCCGCCTAAACTCGACAACCGGCAACGAATGGCCGATTTTAGGTAAAAAAAGCGAGAGGCCGGGACGATTAGCTCGTGCCCGGCCTCGGCCATGGGTTTGCAACTACCTAGGGTTTACTCCTCGTTGCCGCCGCCTTCTTCCTTCAACGCCGCGTGGTTCAGCGACTTGGCATCTTTTACTACCACCAGCGAACCATCTTTCAACGTTTTCGAAACGGCGCGGAACGGGCCGCTCACAACTTCGTCGCCGGGCTTCACCCCCGATAGAATTTCGATGTGGTCAAAATCACTGATGCCGGTTTTAACAGGTGTGATAACTGCCTTGCCGCCGCGCACCACAAATACAACCTCCTCAATGTCGCCTTTGGGTTTGTCGGCTTCGTTGTCGCTGCTGCCGCCGCGGCCGCGGCCCACCCGAATACCACTGCCCTCTTGCTTCTTGTCGGCCTCCTTCACCAAGGCGCTATCCGAGCGGGTAGTTACGGCAGCCAGCGGCACAGCCAGCGTGTTGCTCTTGCGGTTGGTAATAATGTCGACCGAGGCCGTCATGCCCGGGCGGAACGGCACCACCGTGCGGCCACCCACATTGCGCACCAGTTGGCGGTACGACTCGGGCAGCAAGCGCACCCGTACTTCAAATTCGGTTACGGCTTCGGCCGTAATGGCATCCTTGGCCGTGTTGGCAATGCTGGTAACGATGCCCCGGAATTTCTCGCCGCGGCTGGCGTAAGCATCCACCTCTACTACGGCCGAGTCGCCCAAGTCCACGTTGCTCACGTCGTTCTCGTTCACGTTCACGCGCACCTCCATCGAGTTAAGGTTGGCAATGCGCATGATTTCGGTACCGGCCATTTGCGAGGTACCTACAACCCGCTCGCCGCGCTCCACGTTCAGCTTGCTAACGGTGCCGCTAACGGGGGCATAGATGGTGGTCTTGTTCAGGTTTTTGCGCGCTTCTTCGAGCGAGGCTTGGGCTGAGCGTACCGAGCTTTGAGCCGCCCGAATGCTCTGCCGCGCCGAGTTAATTTCTTCCTGCGAGGCATCGTAAGCCGCTTTGGCCTGCTCATATTCGGCCTGCGAAATAACTTTTTGCTTGTATAACGAAGCGCTGCGGCGGTAGCTCAGCTCGGTTTGGCGGGCGTTGGCTTGCAGTTGCTGCAGGCGGGCTTGCGCCTGGCCTACGTTGGCCTGCTGCGTGCCCACCAAAGCCGACTGCTGGTTTACCATGGCCGTGTAGTTATCGGGCCGAATGCGCAGCAGCAGTTGGCCCTTGCGCACGGAGTCGCCTTCCTGTACGTACAGCTCGGTAATCTCGCCTGATACGTCGGCCGAAATCTTAACCTCGGTTTCGGGCTGCACCTTGCCCGAGGCACTTACTTTCTCAACAATGTTGGCCGGCGCGGCTTTGGCCGTCAGCACCTCGGTACCGGCGGGTTTACCAATCCAGCCTTGTTTTTTGGCAATCATACCTCCTCCTACGACCGCTACCAAGAGGCCCAGAAGGATGAACAACATGCGGTTGTTTTTCATGAATAAATGATCAATTAGCAATGATCAGCAGGCAATTATCTGCCAAAAAAAAGCAAAGCACAACGCCTAGGTACCTCAACCGTTGGCAGGCCGGGGCACCTAGGCGTTGTGCATAGCAGGTAAAACAGGGCTAACCACTAAAGCGTCAGAGGCTTGCCTTGGTAGAAATCAAGCACCTTGCGGCGGAAAATGAATTCGTATTTGGCTTGAATCATGCCTGACTCGGCAGCCGTGAGATTGTTTTTGGCGATGTTGAAGTCGGTGCCGTTCATCAGCCCGTTGTTGAAGCGAATTTCGGCGTTGCGGTAGGCCGTAGCCAGCGCTTCTACCTGGCGCTTGTTGGCCGCGTAGCGCCGCTGGGCAGCCAGGGCGTCGGCGTAGGCTTGCTGAATGGTTTGGCGCAGCTGCAAGCGGGTTTGCGCTGCCCGCAGCTCAGCTTGCTTCACGCCGATAACCGAACGCTGCACGTTGGTGCGGGCCTGCCAGCCGTTAAGAATAGGAATGTTTAGGTTGAAGCTGAGCTGCTTACCGAGGTTGTTCTTCACCTGCGAGCCAAAGCCCTCGGATAGCGTTTCGAACCTGGGCTGCAGGATACCGGCAAACTGGTTGGGTATCTGTATTGGCCCCGCGGGCGTGAGCTGGTAGATAAAGCCAGCTGGCACAATGGTTGAGTCGCCGGTAAGCTTACGGGCAATACGCGCCGAAGAATAACCCGAGAAGATGCTGGCGCCAAACGTGAGGCGTGGGTAATAAGCACCCCTCGATACCTCTTCGCTGCGCTGGGCGCTGCGCACGCGCAAATCGGCGGCTCTTACCTGTGGTTGGGTACTTTGGGCCGTTTCGAAGGTAGCAGCCAAGTCGCCGTCGAGCACCGGCTGGTCGTCGGGGTCGGGCAGGTTGGGCACCACCACTGCAAAGTCGTTTGCGCGCGCTGCCTCCAGGTTGAGGGCCTGTACCAGCTGCAAGCGGGCTAGGTCGCGCTGGTTTTGGGCGGTTACCAGGTTTAGCTCGTCGGTAGCCAATTGGGCACGAGCATCGGCCAGGTTGCTTTCGGGCACCGAGCCAGCGCGCAGCAGCTTTTGCGTACGCTCAATTTGCTGCTGGGCCGAGTTAATACGCAACTGATTGCTACGCACCAGCTCCTCGCCGAGCAGCAACTGCAGGTAGGCCGAAGCCACCGTCAACGACAAGTCGTTGCGGGCCTGTTCGATGTCGAGCAACGAAGCCTCGTAATCCAGCGTGTTGCGCTTGATGGAGTTGCGTACCTGAAAGCCCGAAAAGATATTCAGCTGCCCCGTAGCCGAAAAGTTATTGGCGCGGGTGGTCTGGTTCTGAAACTGAAAGGTAAGCGGGTCGACGTTGGTACCGTAGTTCCAGCTCTGCGAGGCCGAAGCATTGGCCGTAGGCAATTGACTCAGCCGGCTTTGCCGCAACGTAGCCTCCGAAAGCTCGGCCTGCAGTTGGCTCTGGCGCACTTGCAGGTTGTTCTGCACGGCATAATCAACGGCTTGTTGCAGCGTCCAGGGGCCGGTGGGTGCGGCCTGCGGCACGGCAGCGGCTGGCGGTGCAGCCGGGCGGTTTTGCGCCCAGGTGGGCGTGCTCAGCCCCAACCCGGCCAGTAGCAGGGCACCGGCAGCGAGGCGGCCACAGCTATACCAAGGAGTAACAGAGGGATTCATAGTTTGCGGCGAATGGCGGTTAGCGAATGGATAGGGCACAAACGGCCCTGGCGTAAGCTGAAGCGGATAAAAGAAGCTACTCGATGGCCGGGATGTAGCGCACCTGATGCACCCACCGCAAATGCCGCAGGTACTCCAAGGCCACATCCGATAAGGCCGAGTCGATTTCGATGAACTGACGGGCAACTTGGTTTTTGCCCTTGCGGCTCACGTTCATGGTGGCAATATTGCAGTCGTCGTGAGCAATTACATCGGCAATAAAGGCGATGGAGCCCTTCACGTCGTCGGCATCGATGATAAGCGTGTGCAACCCGGCCGAGAAATCGCACGGAAAGCCGTCGACTTCCACAATGCGAATCACACCCCCTCCCCGGCTTTGCCCAATCACATCAACCTCGCTGCCGGTGCGCTCGTCGCGCAGCTGCAGGCGAATGGTGTTGGGGTGCATGGTAGACGCGTTGCCGATGCCCTGAAAAGTGTACTGCAGGTTGGCCGCTTTGGCGTGCTCAAAGGCTTCGCGAATGCGCTTATCGTCGGTCGGGAAGTCGAGCAGGCCCGCAATAATGGCGCGGTCGGAGCCGTGGCCTTCGTAAGTGCGGGCAAACGAGTTATAGAAAGTGATGGTGGCGTGCGTAGGCAAGGAGCCCAGCACGCGAATGGCCGCGCGAGCAATGCGCACCACGCCGGCCGTGTGCGAAGAACTGGGACCGATCATAACGGGCCCAATCATGTCAAAAATCGAAGATTTCTCAGCCATAATGTGGGCTAAAGGTACTGCCCCGGTGCACAAAACCAACCTGGGCAAAGCACCTAGGGCGGCACTGCCCTAGGTGCTTTGGCTACCTAGATGCAGCACCAGAGCGAAACGTTGCCTGAGCTTAGCCAATTTGTTGGCTTTTTCGTTCTTTGTGAACCCACCCACCCTTCCCTACCTACATACCCCGCCACCCAGCTTACATGCCCTTAGAAGAAGAATTTTCGCCCGCAGTACTCACCCAATTGCGGCGTTTGCAGGAAAAGTACACCGCCGACGGCCAGGACTTGGCCGCGTACCTAGAGGGGCTGTACCACGCCGACTACGTTAACTACTGGGACTACATCGAGCTCGATACGCTGCTCTCGCTGCAGCGGCCGCTCACCAACTTTCCCGACGAGCAGATCTTCATCATCTACCACCAGATTACGGAGCTCTACTTTAAGCTATGCCT
This sequence comes from Solirubrum puertoriconensis, assembly GCF_001483135.1. Classification (GTDB taxonomy): domain Bacteria; phylum Bacteroidota; class Bacteroidia; order Cytophagales; family Hymenobacteraceae; genus Solirubrum; species Solirubrum puertoriconensis. The sequence goes on along the minus strand of NZ_LNAL01000006.1, from coordinate 1,272,702 downwards.
GTGTGAGTACGAGCAAATCGGCGACCTGCAAAACCCGACCCTCGGCGAACTGGTGCTGCGCCTAGGCCGCATCAACCGCTACTTCGAGAACCTCATCGATTCGTTTGATGTGATGGTTGACGGCATGGACCGCCAGCAGTTCCTGCAGTTCCGCATGTCGTTGATGCCGGCTTCGGGCTTTCAGTCGGTGCAGTACCGCTACATCGAAATAGCCTCGACAGCGCTCAACAACCTGCTCGATAAGGAAAAGCGCCGCCTGCTGGGCGAAGCCGCTGCTCACGACGAGCTAATGGGCTGTATTTACTGGAAAGCCGGTGCCACCCTCGAAGAAAGCGGCGCCAAAACCCTCACGCTGCTGCAGTTCGAGCAGAAGTACCACGACAAGCTCTCGGAGCACGCCGCGCGTTTCCGCGACCGGAACGTGTGGGCCGTGGTGCAGCGCCTACCCGAAGAAGACCGGCGCCACCCGCGCCTGGTGCGCCAGCTCAAGCAACTCGATGTAAACGTGAACATCAACTGGCCGCTGATGCACTACAAATCGGCGGTGCGCTACCTCGAGCGCCAAGCCGGCGACGCAATACCCGCCACGGGCGGCACCAACTGGCGTAAGTACCTGCCACCTAAGTTTCAGAAGCGCATTTTTTATCCGCAACTGTGGTCGGAGCACGAGTTTGAGAACTGGGGCAAAAGCTGGGTTGAGAAAGTGCTGGAAGAAATGAGCGTAGAAACCCCGAAATAAAGTACCAACGACCCAACCTGCTTCGTTATATTTGGCGGGTTGGGTCGATTGTTTTAGGCACCTGCTAATCTCGTGGCTATGAAGCGTCTGGGTTATCCTTTGCTATTTGCAAGCATTGCGCTGCTGAGTGCGCCCGCAATGGGCCAAGCCAAAGAGGGCATCAACACGCTTCCTAGGTACGGTGGCATTGTAAAAAGCAAGGCCCTGCGCCAGCTCGATCAGGAGTTTATTGCCTCGGCCCTGCGCCAGTACCACAACGACCGCCGCGCGGCCTCGGAGAGCTGCGTGGCCCAGGGCTGGAGCTACTTCTACGACAACAACTTCTCCACCTCGGTTAAGCGCTTCAACCAAGCCTGGTTGCTCGACTCCACGAACTGCAACGTGTACTACGGATTTAGCGCCTGCCTGAGCGAGAAAGGCGATGCTGCCGGTGCCCACCGCTACTTTATGATGGCTCAGCGCCTCGACTCACGCAACCAAGGCGCCAATAAGTACTACGACCGTTTGTCGTTGTACTACAAAGCCAAAAAACAGGCACCCCGCAACGCCTAGTCACATTTTCAGGAATACATCAGCCGGGCGGCGAAGCTTCCACAGCTTCGCCGCCCGGCTTTTTAGTGGCTTGCCACAGCTGAGCCGGTAAGCAAATAGCAACGCCCTGCAAGGGCCGCAGCCCACATTTACATGCGATTGGGAGGAGCTTATGACTCGGGTAGCTTTGTGCCATTCGCTGGCTGGGCACTCGCAGCCAGTATCCCCTGCCCCCTATTCGCTATGAAAACTTCTCTCCTAGCCCCCGTACTGCGGGCTGCCCTGTTTGCCTCGGTATTAGTAGGCGCCACCAGTTGCGAAAAGCAACCCGTCAGTAAAAAGCCAGACCCCAACAACCCCATTGAAAGCATCCCAATTACAACCGACGTATTCGGGGTAGTGCTCGATGAGCAAGACCAGCCGCTGCAAGGAGCCATTGTAGAGGTAAGTGGGAACACCGTTACAACCGGGCCGGCAGGCACATTTGCCTTCCGCGAGGCCGTGGTATCGTCGGACCGGTGCGTAGTGCACGTGCGCAAAGCCGGCTACTTCGAGGCGGCTGTGGGGGTGGTTCCGAATGATAAAAGCACCGGCGTGCGCGTAATGCTCACCGAAATGGGCCAGCCGCTCACGCTGGCTTCGGCCGCTGCTGGAGGCACCTTGCAACTGCCCGGCGGCGCCAGCATTGAGCTGCCTGCCAATGGCCTCAATACCAGCAGTGGCAGCTACAGTGGTGCTGTAAATGCCTACGTGCGGTATATATCACCCGAAAGCCGCCGACTGGCCCAACTTATGCCGGGCAACGACTTTCAGGCCGAAAACACCGCTGGCGAACGGGTAACGCTTACCACGTTTGGCGCCATGCAGGTAGAACTGTATGCCACCAGCGGCCAAGCATTGCAGGTTGCCAACGGCAAAACTGCCACCCTTCACTTCCCCATTGTGGCAAGCCAAAGCAGCGCTGCCGGCAGCACCATCCCGCTGTGGCACTTCGATACGGAGACTGGCTTGTGGGAAGAAGAAGGCGCGGCTACCCGCAGCGGCTCGGAGTATGTGGGCTCAGTGAAACACTTCTCGGCTTGGAACGCCGACCAAGCCGACCGCACAGCTTTCGTAAAGTTCAGCGTGAAGTCATCCGGCCTTGCCGACTTTGGCGGCGAGGTAATGTGGCCCCTGATCCGGGTGCGGCGCTTAGGGCAAGTACTGATGCCCGCAGCCGGCCGCCAAATGGTAGTGCCGGTACCAGTCGGCAACTATAGCGGTGGCCCCGACGACGTGTGGGCCGACCCAGCCGACAACGGCGGAGTTGGCAGCCTGAACCGGCTAAGCCTAGGCAACCTCACCGCTGGCCAAACCCTCGACCTAGGCCAGCTACAAATGCCCGAAGGCGGCTTGCTACACGCCGAAGTAACCGGCTGCAATAGCTCCAAGCCCAACGGTGTAGCCACGCTGGCTTTCGATAATGGCGGCGTGTACGTAGCCAACGTAAGCAACGGCAGCCTCCGCACCTGGTGCCTGCCCGGCCAAGCGGCTACTCTTACGATTACTGCCGACGGTGCGCCATCCGTTACCCGGCGTATTACTACGCCCAGCGGCAACCGCACCCTCGAGCTCGGCTCCTTTAACACTTGCGGCAACACGCAGGCAGGCGTTACCATGGCTTTTACCATTGATGGCGACGGGCACAACAACGAGCGCGTAGAGCTACGCGACGAGCCGCAGTACTACGACACGCCGCAAGCCTTCTTCGAGCCAAACTTCCCTACCGGGGCCGTAACTACGCTGCTGATGGGCCGCTCTACCCGCCAAGGCTACGTAACCAGCACACTCAACGTAGCAGCGCAGCCCGGCCTAGGTACTTTCCCGATCAAGATGGGCTCGGTTGCCTTCAACCTGAACAGCGGCAGCTCGCCGGCTATTTACTACGAGGTAGCTAACCCCGCCGATGCAACCGTAACGTTCAGCCGCTACGATGCAGTGGGCGGCCGCATTCAGGGCACCTTCTCGGGCCGATTCTACAAACGTATTGGCACGGGGCCGCGGAGCACCACTGTGTCGGTGCAGGTTACCAACGGCACTTTCGATATGGTGCGCACCGCCAACAAATAAGTGCTCCGAGCAGCCTAGATACCACCGGCGGGCGATTCGCGAGAGAGCGAGTCGCCCGCCTTTTTTTAGGTTTTAATAGCTCACAAAAGGCATTTTGCCGACAAACGCATTGTCCTCAACCTGTTGCAGGATGAAGGCGGCCAAATCGGCGCGGCCAACTTTGGTGCTGGCATTTACGCCCACCCAGCCTACGCGGTACTGCCCGCGCCGGGGTTCGTCGGTAAGCCTAGGTCCGCGCACGATAATCCAGTCGAGGCCGCTGGCTTGCAGTAGCTCGGCGTGCCGGATGGCGTCGTTCAGCACCTTGGGCACCACCAGTTTCATAATGCCGCGAATGAGGTAATCGGGCAGCTTGGGTTTGTCTTGTTGATAGGGCAAGCCCCCACCCGAAAGGCTGATGATTTTACGCACGCCCTGCTGCTGCATGGCCTGCACAATGTTGCGGGTGCCGTCGGTTTGCAGCCATTCGGGCGAGCCTTTTACGTGGCCAAACAAGCTCACCACCACATCGGAGCCAGCCACGGTGCGCTCCACATCGGTAGCGTTCAGCACATCACCGGTTATTACCTCGAGGTTGGCGTGCTGCAAGGGCAGTTTTGCGGGGTCGCGCACGAGTGCTTTCAGGCGGTATCCAGCGGCTAGGGCTTGTTCAAGAAACTGTCGGCCGGTTTTGCCGGAGGCGCCAAATAGAGCTATGGTCTTCATGGTGTTTGATGAGGTTGCTGATTACAACAGCAACGCTAACGACCTAGGGGGTACCTACTGTTTAGTAAGCAGGCCGGGCTTCGAATGGTTAGCCAAGCTTTACCGGCGCCACAGAATACTTGCACTGGCACGCAATACCATTCGGAACACCCGCCTTACTTTTGCTGTCTGAACCCTTACCGGCCTGAAGGCCTAACTCCCTTCCGCCGCCTTTCATGCAGAAACGCGAAGTTGAAATTGTGTTGTCGCCCGCCGAGGCGTACGACGAACTTGCCCGCTACCGGGCCCTCCTTGAAGCCGCAGGCCTGAAGCCCGGCGAAGCCGATTTTGTACACCTGCTGCGCCGCTCCATCGATGCCCGCGGCCGCAATGTGGGCGTCCGCCTCCGGGCCGATGTGTACCAAACGCCACCGCCCCGCGAGCTATTTGGCCCTTGGGTGCAATACCAGAACGTGGCGCACAGCACCAAACGCGTGGTAGTGGTAGGCGCTGGGCCAGCTGGCCTGTTTGCGGCTTTGCGCTGCATCGAGTTAGGCCTGAAGCCAATTGTGCTGGAGCGCGGCAAGGATGTGCGCACCCGCCGCCGCGACCTGGCAGCCCTCAACAAAGAGCACGTCGTGAATCCCGATTCGAACTACTGTTTCGGCGAAGGCGGCGCGGGCACTTATTCCGACGGCAAGCTCTACACCCGCTCCAAAAAGCGTGGCGACGTGCAGCGCATTCTGCGCCTGCTGGTGCAGCACGGCGCCACGCCCGAAATTTTAGTGGATGCGCACCCGCACATCGGCACCAACAAGTTGCCCTACGTGGTGCAGGCTCTGCGCCAAACCGTGCTCGACCACGGCGGCGAAGTACGCTTCGAAACGCGCGTTGATGATCTTATCCTGCAGCAGAACCGCATCCGGGGCGTTGTAACCCATGCTGGCGAAGAAATCATCGGCGACGCCGTGATTCTGGCTACTGGCCACTCGGCCCGCGACATTTACGAACTGCTGCTGCGCCGCCAGGTGCGTATCGAGGCCAAGCCTTTTGCCCTAGGTGTGCGCGTGGAGCACCCACAGGTCCTCATCGACCAGGCGCAGTACCACCGCGCCGACCGCGGCCAGCTGCCAGCGGCTTCCTACTCGTTGGTGCAACAAACCGATGGCCCCGGCGGCCAGCGCGGTGTGTTTTCGTTTTGCATGTGCCCGGGCGGCTTTATCGTACCGGCAGCCACGGCCCAGGGCGAAGTGGTGGTAAATGGCATGAGCCCCAGCCGCCGCGATTCGCGCTTTGCCAACTCGGGCATTGTGGTGGCCATCGAGCCCGAAGACATGAACCTGAAGCGCTACGGCGTGATGGCCGGGCTACGCTTTCAGCAGGAAATTGAACAACGGGCTTGCCAGCTCGCCGGAAACACCCAGTTGGCACCTGCGCAACTCTTAGGCGACTTTGTGCAGAAGCGAACTTCGCGCACCTTGCTCGAAACCTCTTACCAGCCCGGCTTGGTATCGGTGCCGATGGATGAAGTACTCGGTGCGGTGCTAGCCGACCGTCTGAGGCAGGGCTTTCGGGCGTTTGGCCGGAAAATACCGGGTTACACCACCAACGACGCCCAAATTGTAGGCGTTGAAAGCCGGACCTCGGCACCGGTGCGCATCCCTAGGTTGCCTGAAACGCTGGAGCACCCCGAGGTGCGCGGGCTGTTTCCGTGCGGCGAGGGTGCTGGTTTTGCGGGCGGCATTGTGTCGGCAGCCATGGATGGGGAGCGGTGCGCGGAGGCGGTGCTGGCTACGTTGTAGGCTCGGGCCGATAAAAGTTGTTGTATGCCTCGTCGGCAGTGCCCACTGGTGCGTTAAGCAACCAAAACCGCTTCCTTACTCCGAAATGCAGTGCGGCACGACCCGCTTGCTCAACATTGCGTAGAATAACACCGGTACCATTTCCTCTTTCGAAATGCCTAGCAAGAAAACCGTTGTAATCGGCGCCTCGGACAATCCTTCGCGTTATTCATACCAAGCCGTAAACCGCCTCAAAAGCTATGGCCACGAAGTCGTGCCCGTAGGCATTCGTAAAGGCCAGGTAGGCGGCCTCGACATTCACACCGACAAGCCCGAGCTTGATGGAGTTGATACCGTTACGCTGTACGTCGGCCCCCAAAACCAACCCGCCTGGCAAGATTACATTCTGGGCCTGAAGCCCAAGCGCATCATCTTCAACCCTGGCACTGAAAATTACGAGCTGGAGAAGAAAGCGCAGGCCCAAGGCATCCAAACACTCGAAGCCTGCACCTTGGTCATGCTTTCGGTAGGAAACTACTAAGCGCAACCGCATCTGAGAAGCCCCGGCAACCTGCAGGTTGCCGGGGCTTCTTGTTTTCACCTAGGAAGTCAGTTACGCATCAAACACTTTTTCTTATTGATGCACAGCCGATTAACCCGAACAAATATTTCGCTTGCAACTTTTTTCTATACCTCAGGCAACGGCCGTTGCCTGCCTTCCATCTTACCACCAAACGACAACGCTACTGCCCTACTACTACCTTTCTGAGCTGTGAACGAAGTTGAACTCATAAGTGCTTGTCGGCAAGGCAGCGTCCGGGCGCAGAAGCTTCTCTACGAGAAGTTTGCCGGACTAATGCTGACGGTGTGCTTGCGTTACCTGCGCCAGCGTGCCGATGCCGAAGAAGCCATGCTTACCGGCTTCGTGAAGGTGTTCAAAGCCTTGGATCAGTACCGGCACGAAGGTTCGTTTGAAGGTTGGATACGCCGCATCATGGTGAACGAGGCCCTAGGTCAGCTCCGCCGCAAGGAGCCCCTGCACCTGGCCATCGACGACATGGTAACCGACGTACCGGCTACCGCTGCCACTGCCGACAGCGACATGGCCGCCGCCGACCTGATGCAACTGCTCAATGAACTGCCTGCTGGCTACCGCACGGTGTTCAACCTGTACGCCATCGAGGGCTACACCCACCCCGAAATTGCCGAGCTGATGGGCATTTCGGAGGGCACCAGCAAATCGCAGCTAAGCAAGGCGCGGGCAATGCTGCAGCGCCGCCTCGGAGCCGCCTCGGCTTCGTCATCCACCTCCTCACCGAAAGAATATTATGCGACCGGAAGATATTGATAAGCTGTTCCGCGATAAGCTAGAGCAGCACGCTACGCCGCCCCCAGCCAACTTGTGGTACGATTTGCAGGAGCAGCTCGAGCCGCAAGAAGAAAAACGCCGCGGCGGCTTCTGGATGTACGCTGTAGCGGCGGCCATTACCCTACTGCTTGTGGCTGGCGGTGGCTTCCTGATGTGGCGCAACGGCGGCCTGCCGCAACAAGGCAGCTCGGCCAGCGCTCCGCTGGCCTCAAACACGGTTACTCCTGCCCCAAATACGATTACCCAAACGCCTGCTGCGCCCGCCCCGGTTGGCCCTGGTACCGAAACCAGCCTAGGCACGGCATCGCAAGCACCGGCTGTGGCCGCCAACACCGAAGCATCCGGAGCTTCGGCCGAAACGACTGCACCCGCTGCCTCCGAGCCGCAAGCAAAACAGCGCACCGCCCGTGCCAACAACCAAATGCTGGCCAGCACCCGCCGCGCAACTGCGCCCCAGCGGCAAGCTGCCACTCAGGATTGGAAGCACGCTGAACCTGCCGAAACCCAAGCCGTTGCCGCCATTCCAACCCCGGCACCGGCGCCCGCACTCACTACACAATCCTTAACGCCGGCAAGCAGCAGCCCGGCAGTAGCAGCTGCCAACGCCCCCGTTACGGGACCCATTGAAGTTGAAGTGCGCCAACAGGCTACTACCCTGGCAGTGGCAGCTGCCGAAACTGCTCCTCGTGGCCGGACGCGGCCCACGGTATTCGGAGTAATTAAGCAGGTCAGCAAAATCGCCCGCGGCGAAAAGCCCGACCTAACCGAAGTAGGCCTGCCCGCCAACCCTGCCCTCACGCTGCAAGCCCACGTGGGCAACCGCACCCTCACCAAAACTATTGCGCTGTAAGCCTCGCCACGCCGGCGACTTTCGCCCCTCCTCTTCTCCCCAGACTCTTCGCTCTTGCTTGTTATGAAACCCGTTGCTTTCCTCTCCGCTCTTTCTGGCCTGCTCCTGGCCAGCTCCGTGGCCAACGCCGGCAACTTGCCCAGCGCAGCCACCCCCGACGACACCATTGTGGTGAAATTGCCCAACCAAGTATCCATGACCATCTACGCCCGCAACAAGCAACAGCTGCGCGAACTACGGGCCTACAAACTCGACTCGCTGATGGTAATGCTTGACGGCTACATTACGCAAGCCGAACGCGCAGGCACTAAATCAGCCAACGGCCAGGTAACAATGGAGTTCTACCCGGCCAAAGACAAGCCCAGTAGCAAAGCGGCCCCGGAGCAAGTGCGCGTAACCGTACGCGGCCAGCAACCCCGCACCGACCGCGTGGAGGTAACCATGGGCCGCGTGCTAGGCGTAACGATAGAGGAGTCTACCGGACCCGGCGAAGACCACGTATCGGTTCGCCTAGGTAGCTCGGCCAACTCCGACTCGGTGCAGCAGGCCAAGCGCGTAGCCCGGCAGCAGAAGATCAGCGGTACCGATTTTGGCGTGGATATCGGGCTGAATGCCCTTACCAACCGCGAAAATTTACCAGCGGGCGAGGATTTCGACTTGCGCCCTTGGGGCTCCCGCTACATTGCGCTTAAGTGGCAGTTCTGGGCCCGGTTCGGCAAAAACAACCCGCTGTATTTCCACCTAGGTCCTGAAATTGCCTTCAACAACTTCATGTTCGAGGGTAACCGCCGCCCCATTGATGTGGACAACCGCACCACCATCGTAGCCGATCCGCAGGGCCGCAGCTTCGAAAAAAGCAAACTCGCCATGACGACCCTGAACCTGCCCGCCGGCATTACCGTTCGGCTGCGCAACGACGAGGGCAAGGAAATGTTCCGCATCGGCGGCGGCGGTTTTGTGGGCTACCGCCTAGGTTCGCACACCAAAATCAAGTACGAAGAAGAAGGCCGCACCAACAAGGACAAAGACCGTGGCTCGTACAACCTGCAGGATTTCCAGTACGGCGTAACCGGCACTTTTGGGGTTCGCAACTTTAACCTGTTTGCCAAGTACAACCTCAACGAGCTTTTCAAAGACAACCGCGGCCCGAAAGCACAGGCCATTAGCTTCGGCCTCACAACGGCCTTCTAATCCCGAGCCCAGAAACAGCTTCCGACCTAGGGAGTCGTTCCAAAACGCGAAACGCGGTGCGCTAACTACAGCGCACCGCGTTTCGTGTTTTGGCCGATGCTTGGGCTTAGAGGTGCCGGAAGAAGTTATCCAGCAGAATAGCAGCTGAAATGGCGACATTCAGGCTTTCGGCACCGCCCTGCCCAGGTATGTGCAGGCGCTGGGTTAAGCAAGCCTCAACCTCGGGAGTGAGCCCGTGCGATTCGCTGCCCATCACCAACACACCTTTGGGGGTAAGCTGCTGGCGGTGCACGTTGTCGCCGTGCAGATCGGCCCCGTATACGGGCAAATCTTTGGGCAAGCCGGCTAGCCACTCGGGCAAGCTGCGTTGCCATACCCGCACCCGCGTAAACGAGCCCATCGTGGCGGCCACGGTTTTGGGGTTCCAGGCATCGGCACAGGTTTCCGACAACACAACGCCTCCTAGGCCGTACCAATCGGCTAGCCGAATGAGAGTACCTACGTTGCCTGGGTCGCGCACTTGGTCGAGCGCCAACAGCAGGTGCCCCGGCTTGGCGACCAGCGGCACTTCGTCGGGAATATGGGCTATGGCCAGGGCCGTGTCGTTGTGCTGCAGGGTACCTAGGCGGGTCAGTTCGTCGGCCGATACCACCTCAACGGAAACACCTTTGAGCAGGGCTGGCAGGTCGGGCGAAGCGGCAAACTCTGCCGTGAGCAGCAACCGTTCCACGCGAAGTCCTGAACTTAGCAGCTCGCGCACGCTTTTTGCGCCTTCAACCAAAAAGGCACCCGTGCGTTGGCGATATTTTTTCTGGTGCAGTTGCTGCACGTATTTGGCAACGGCTTTCGAAACCATTCTTTGTTTGTGATGCTACCCTGGCCGCCTCGCAAGGCCTCCTGGACAACGTTAGGTATTGTATCGGCAACGCTGCTGGCAAGCTGCTCGCCCATGCGGCTGCTTGGCCCGCGCCAGCAATTGCTTTCGGAAGTAAAGCTTGAAGGCGTAAACCGCACCGACCGCGACGCATTGGCGTCGCTGTATCGGCAAGAGCCCAACCGCAAATTTCCGGTTCCGCTGCTCGCAATTTATAACCTCGGCTACACCTTTTATAGCCCCGAGCGCGCCGAGGCCCGTTTGGCAGCCACCCGCGCCAAGTACGCCGCCCTAATTGCCGAGGCCAAAACCGACTCGGTGAAGGTGGGCAAACTGCTGCAAAAGCGCGAACGAAAGGTGCAGCACCAGCAGCAGGTACTGGAGCAAGGCAACGCCATCATGCGCCTAGGTCAAGCCCCCGTGGTATACGACTCGACGCTCACGAGCGTAACGGCCGATCAGATGCGCATCTACCTTCGCTCGCATGGGTATTTTCGCTCGCGGGTGGCGGCGTCAGACACGGCGCGCAACCGCCGGGTAACGGTTACTTACCGCATCCACGAGGGCCAGCCGTTTTTGGTAAGCCAACTGCGCTACGACATCGCCGACTCTGCGGTAGCCAAAGCCATCCGGGCCGATTCGAGTCGCTCGCTGCTGCGCGTGGGTCAAGCCTACAACGAGGAGTTAATTGGCCGCGAACGGTCGCGCATCGAATCGGTGCTGAAAAACGCCGGTTATTACGACTTCCGGCAGCAATACGTAACCCTAGAGGCCGATACCAGTTTTGAGCCCTACACCGTACGGCTGCTGTTGCAAGTTGCCAACCCGCCCGGCCAGCAAGCACACCGTGTGTATTCGGTTCGCAAAGTCAACTTTGTCACCGACGCGGGCCTAAACCGCTTCGGTATGCAGCGCGATACCGTGCGGCGCAACGGCGTGTACTACCTGGCTTATAACCATAGGTTCAGCACCCGCATCCTCGATCGAAAACTCTCCGTGCGCCCCGGCGACCGGTACAGCCTGCGAAACACCATCCAAACCCAGCGGCAGCTCTCGGGTATGGATGTGTTTCGCTTTGCCGGTGTAAACTACCAGAAAGTAGAGGCCTCGGCCGACTCTGTTAGGTTTGGGCAACTCGACGCCGTGGTGAGCACCACACCCATGAAACGATTTCAGGAAACCACCGAACTGGGCGGCACTTACGTGGCCGGCTTACCTGGCCCCTTCGGCAATTTTCGGGTACGGGTGCGCAATGCATTCGGCGGGGCCGAAGTGCTGGATGTAGGCCTGCGAGCAGGTCTTGAAGGGCAATACATCCTGGCCCAGGATAGCCTGCGTGAGGAAGTAGGTAATCAGCTGACGACACAGCTTGGAGTCAACATCAACCTTACGCTGCCGCAGTTCTTGTTGCCGTGGCATTCCAACGAGCTATTCACGCGGTATAGCCCCCGCACACGCCTAAGCTCAGCCTTTACTTACGTAAAACGCCAAGAGTACACGCGTACCAACCTGGAATTCACCTATGACTACATCTGGCAGCACAGCGGTTATAAGCAGTTTATCCTCACGCCGCTCGATATCAGCCTAATCAACACTTCGGCCTTTGATAACACGTTCAGGAGAAGGCTCGAACGGCAACCCAATGGCCAAGCCTTGCTCCGGAGCTTCCAATCGGTATTGGTGCCCAGCGCCAACGCCACCATGCTCTACAACACCAACGATTTCAACCAGACGCAGGATGCGCGCTACCTACGCCTGTTTGCCGAAATCGGGGGCCTAGGTCGGAGCCTCTACACCCGCACCGATGAGCTGTCGTCGGGCCGTATCGGGCAGCAAAATACCAACATCAAGGTATACGACTTTGTGCGCCTGAGTGCTGATTACCGCCGCTATCATAAGCTTACTCCCCAGCAGTATGTGGTATGGCGCCTGAATGCTGGGTTGGCTCGAGCCCTCACCCGCACCCAAATCCGCGACACGATTACCGAACCGTTCCGCTCCGCTGCCATTATCCCCTACGACCGGTACATGTTTGCGGGCGGTGGCTCCAGCGTACGGGCTTGGTTACCTAGGCGCTTGGGAGTGGGCTCGTACCGCAACCCACAGCTGGTACGCAGTGAATCGATAGAACAACCCGGTGAACTGCTGCTTGAGGGCAGCCTCGAATACCGATTTCCTATTTACGACTACATCTACGGTGCTGCCTTCACCGATTTTGGCAACGTCTGGACGCTAGACGCCGATCCGCAACGTCCCGGTGCCGATTTCGAGTTGAACCGCTTCTACAAAGAATTTGCGGTAGGCTCGGGCTTGGGTTTGCGCCTCGACTTTACCTTCCTCATTGTTCGCCTGGATTTTGCGGCCAAGGTATACGACCCTACCCAGCCCGTTGGCAGTCGGTATGTACTGCCCAAAGCCACCATCTTCAACGCTGCCAGCAGCAATAACCTGCGACTCAATATTGGAATTGGTTATCCTTTCTAAAGATTATTCAATAACCCAAGTGTTTTTATAAAAATTGTGTTAAATCTCTTAGTGTGCAATTGCTATGTTATCTAAACACCTAGTTTTGTTGTCTGAACAACTCTGTTTTTTATCCGATAGTGGTTGATACCAAACTATAATTTGGATTATACCACTATCAGGATGAACTCAGATTGGGTCAAGCTTTCATCCACCATAGTTGTATATGAAAACATCTTTACTAGGCCTAGGCTTCGCCGCGCTCTGGGTCATGTCCCCGCAGTGGGTTTGGGCTGAGGGTTCGAAGCAACTAACACCGAACACCAACGACGTATCCCTTACGGATCCGACCAACACCCGTTCGGGTTACCTCTCGCACGATGATAACTTGTTGAATGGTATCAACGTGTCGCTGGGCTTCCTTAAGCCCGCTTCATGGACTGGTCCTACGGGTGAAGCATTTTCTGCCGACTATCGGATGTACATCCACATGGAGCCCGGCGAAACGCTTTACTACGGCGTGCACCGAATTCCAATCGATCCTGCGGCTACGGGTGTTGCACAGAGCGACCTAGTAATTACGTTGCGTTACGGCGCCGGTGCAGGTCAGATCGTTAAGCAAAATGTACTTTCACGCGACCCCAGTAGCGTAGGCCAATCAACCCTGCTTCAGCAGCAGGGGGTTATCAATACGGCTGCAGAAGCCTTCGCCGGCCCACAACCTACTGCTGGCGGTTACAACGCATTGGTATACACCAACAACACCGGTGCACCGCAGGAGTTTTACGTGGAGTTTACCCAGGTTGGTGAGGAAAACATGACGGATACCAACAGGCGCTCCGCTTATGACTTCTGGGACTTCACTGTACGAGCTAATGGCGTAGAAAAACCTGGGCGCCTGTATAGCAAGCACTGGGGCTTCTTTGCCGGTAACTCTGGCGGTACCAACAACTTTCAGAACCGCCTCTCGTCTACCTTCAAGCTCTACCCCATGGTTGAGAGCCGGCAGGCTCCGGGGCAATACTACGTGAAGGAAGTGGAGCTAGCTGGCATGCGCCCGCTCTCGTTCTACTTCGTAGCCAACGAATTCGGTTCAACTACGGCCGTAGGTACTACCATTGAAGCTCGTCGTCGTAGCCAAACTACCCGCACCAGCTACACGCAGTACCCTGCGTTTGTAAACGACCCCGACCCAGCGGTTTGGCCTAGTGCGCCGACTCCTACGGTAAGCGTAACGCCTCGCCCGTATTGCCGCAATGGCGTTACCGAGGTAGCCTTTACAACGCAAAGCGCCGAAACCGGTCAGTTCGATATTCTGATCGACATCGACCGCGACAATGTGCGCGACGCCGACGAGCCTTTGCTGCGCCAGACACTTCAAGCTGGTGTACCTAACACGGTTGTGTGGAACGGACGTCGCAAGGCTGCCGCAGACGCAGACGGGGTTGCCCCTACAGGCACGCAAGTTGCTGTAGGCACCACCATCCGCTTTGACTTTACCAGCTTTGGTGCACCGGTTAACTTTCCGGTGTATGATGCGGAAGGTAACCCCGATGGTTTCCGGGTGCGAAACATCCGTCCTGCCAACGGCAACAACTACGATCTGCTTTATTGGGACGATACCAACCTCACGAACTTCACTAACCGGACTGCACAGCTATCGGGGGTGAGTTCGACCACCGGCACTCACGCCTGGGGCACAACCAACGACGAGGGTAACAACTACACAGTAAACACCTGGACTTACGGTTTTTCGGTATTTGTTGGCGACACGGAGTTTACCTACAGCTCAGCTTGCGATAACGACAACGACGGCATTACGGATGCAACCGACATCGATGATGACAACGATGGTATACTGGATGTAGTGGAAGCTACGACTCCGGGTGGCACAGGCGCAGCCAACATCGATCCTAGCAGCTTTGCGGATGCATCATCTCCCATTCAATACTTGGATGTAGACTTTGTTCACCCAGTGTTGGGAGCTTTCCTGGATACCAACAACGATGGTGTCAATGACTTTTTTGACACGGACCGTGACGGTGTACCGAATCACTTTGACTTAGATTCGGATGGCGATGGTTTACCTGATGCTGTTGAAGCAAATGGAAACTCGACTGTGTTTACCTTCAGTGAAAGCTATAACGGAGGCACTAGAAGCAGTGCTTATAATCCTTCGTTCGCGCGATACATGGCCTCAACTACTTCTACTAGTGCCTCTAGTGTTGGTAGTAATGGACTGCCTGATGCTGTTAAGCAAACAATCAGTTATCGAAACAACGGCAACGTCGAGACCGAAAACGGTGTAAGCAGATATACGCTCACCGACAACGATGCTGACGTACGCACCGCTACTGTAAGCGGTAACTCCCAGACAGCACGCAACTACAATTTCCTTGACGTTGATTCGGATAACGACGGCATCAGCGATGAGATTGAGGTGCAAACTACCGCTCTTTACGACACGCGCAAGGCTAACACTACACTGTTCAACCGCGATTCGGACGGCGACGGCCTCCGCGACATTTATGATCCTAATAACGGAGGTTCAGCCATTGGCACACCTGTGAACTCAGGCGGCAGCTCTGCCGCTGACATGTTTGACAATGACTCAGATGGCGACAACGCTACCCGCGTTAACCTACCCATCTATCAGCAAACCGCCGACTGGACGGAGGGATTTGATACCGACCGCGATGGAAGAGCGGGTGATGAGATTGTCGCCTTGGCTCGTTTGTTTGCCGTAAACAACCCCTCGAAAGCATCGTACTACCCTGTAGTAGTACCCGGTAGCGGAACGGTGAACTCGCCATTCCTGCAGGATTCGGACAACGACGACATTCCCAACTTCCTCGACATCAATAGCACGTACTTCCACGACGACAACTTCAACGGCCTCGTGGATATTTACGATCCGGCCTACGGTGGTGCGCCCTCTACGGCTCCTAAGGCTGCTAGCGCTACGGAGGCAATGTTCCGCTCGAACCTCATTGCTGTACCGCTGCCGGTTGAGCTGATTGAATTCCAGGCTCGCGCTAATGGCCTTGATGGTCTGCTCACCTGGGCTACCGCTCAGGAGAAGAACAATGCAGGCTTTGAGCTGGAGCGCTCGAGCGACGGGGTGAACTTCGAGAAAGTAGGCCGCGTGGCTGGTGCTGGCAACAGCAACCGCCGCAACGATTACCGCTTTGTTGACAAAGGCGCTGGTAAGGTTGCCGGTCTGCGCTACTACCGCCTGCGCCAGGTTGATGCCGACGGCAAGAGCACTTACAGCAACATCCAGACGGTGATGTTCGCGGGTTCGAAAACCAGCTTGGTTGTGGTTTACCCCAACCCCTCTGCCGAGGATGCTAAGCTCGATTTGACGAGCCTACCACAGGGTACCTACTCGGTCGAAATCCTAGGTGCTGAAGGCCGCAATGTTGCTCGCCTAGAAGGCAAAGGCGGTGAACAAGTATCGCTGCAAGCCAGCCGCTTTGCGAAAGGCACTTACGTGGTGCGCGTAAGCGGCAATGGCCAGAACCACGTGCTGAAGTTTGTGAAGATGTAAGCTTCGCAAAACCGAAAAAGAAAAGCGGCTGCCGAACTCGGCAGCCGCTTTTCTTTTGGTGCTTAGCCAGCCAAAAGCCTGTGCTTAATGAGCGGAACCAAGTAGACACACCGGACGCACTTAGCTAATTGTGTATGCAGACATAAAACCTAGATCATTTCAACAGATGATGTTGTGAAATACAAGGGGCCATGCCTTAATAGGCATGGCCCCTTGTCATAAACAAAAACCCAATCTGCTAGTAAGCCAGCAACTCCTCGATAGCAGCAAACACCTTCTCAGCGTTGGGCAGCATCTGCTTCTCGAGCTCTACGTTCAGAGCAATAGCAGGCAGGTTAGCGGCACCTAAGGTAAACACCGGTGCATCGAGCTGCTGGAAGCAGTGGCGCTGAATACGCCCGGCCAACGACTCAGCGAAGGAGTTCATCAGGGGCTCCTCAGTAAGCACCAGCACTTTGCCGTGCCGCAACGTAGCAGCTTGCACCGCTTCCCAATCGAGCGGATTTAGGGTGCGCAGGTCGAGGATTTCAACTTGGCCGGGTAGGTGCTTGCTGGCGGTTTTGGCCCAGTACACACCCATGCCGTAGGTAATCACTACACAGGTGTCGCCTTGCTGTAGCTTCTCGGCTGAGGCCTCTTGCACCACGTTGGCCTTGCCTAGGGGCACTACGTAGCCGGCAGCAGGCTCAACGGTTTTAGCATCCTCGGTGCCGGGCACCTTACTCCAGTACAACCCCTTGTGCTCCAGCATTACCACCGGGTTTGGGTCGAGGAATGCGGCGCGCATTAAGCCTTTCATATCGGCCGCGTTGGAGGGGTACACTACCTTAATGCCCCGAATGGTAAGCAACGTGCTTTCCACCGAGCCAGAGTGGTACGGACCGCCTCCGCCATACGCCCCAATGGGCACACGGATCAGAGATTGTACCGGAAACTTGCCGTTGGAGAGGTAGCACGATTTGCTGAGTTCCTCAACCAACTGGTTCAGGGCAGGCCATATGTAGTCGGCGAACTGGATTTCGACAATCGGTTTGGCACCTACCGCCGACATACCCGCCGTGCTGCCCACTATGTAGGCTTCCTGAATGGGCGTGTTGAATACCCGCGCGTCGCCGTACTTTTTGGCCAGCAGCGCTGCTTCGCGGAATACGCCGCCTAGCTCGCCGCCTACATCCTGGCCGTAGAACAGGGCCTCCGGAAATTCGCGCAGAATGTCGTCGACGGCGTGCAGGGCCGCATCCACCATAATGGCTTTGTCGGCGCCGGCGGGGCTACGCTCACCCGCCTCTTCCGTAACGGCTGCCGGCGCAAACTCATGGTCAGTAAACGTAGCCGGATCGGGGTTGGGAGCAGCCAATGCCCGAGCGTAATCCTCCTGTACGGTAGTTTGCGCCTGAGCGGTAGCGTAGCCTAGCTCCCCTTCGGTAAAGCCCTCGGTGAGCAACTGCTGGTGGAAGCGCGGCAGCGGGTCGTTTTGCTGGTGCTGAGTAAGGTCCTCGCCCCGGTACCATTCGCGCCGCACGCCGCTGGTGTGATGACCTAGGAGCGGGCACTTAGCATGCACCAGCACCGGTCCGCGCGTTTGGCGCACGTGCTGCACGGCCGCGTGCATGGTGGCAAAGCTGTCCACGAAATCGGCGCCGTCGCAATGCAAGCGGTGCAGGCCCTTAAAGCCAGCCGCAAACTCGTAGGCATCCATGGCGCGCATCTCACGACCAGTAGCTGAGATACCCCACTCATTGTCCTGCACCAGGTACACCATAGGCAATTGGTGCAGCACTGCCATCTGGAGGGCTTCGGCTACCTCACCTTCCGTCATGGCGCCATCACCAATCGAGCACAGCACCACGGGCTGCTGCTCGGCTGTTTGCAGCAGGCCCTGGCCCTCGAGGTAATGCAGGCCGTGGGCCATGCCTGTAGCCGGAATGGCTTGCATGCCCGTAGCCGAGCTTTGGTGCGGAATTACCGGCACGCCCGGTCGCCGCAGCGAGGGGTGCGAGTAGTAGGTGCGCCCACCCGAAAACGGGTCGTCGCGCTTCGCCATTAGCTGCAGCATCAGCTCGTAAGGCGTAATACCTAGGCCGAGCATAAAGGCGTCGTCGCGGTAGTACAGAGCGCAATAGTCGGTTTCGAGCAGCTGAAATGCAGCGGCCAGCTGAATGGCCTCGTGGCCGCGGGCCGTGGCGTGCACGTACTTAGCCGTTACGGCCTTGTTTTCTTCGTACAAACGGGCCATAGCCGCCGACGTTTGCATCAGGCGATACGCCCGCAGCAACGTGGCGCGGTCGGGATGGGCGGCCAAGGCCGTGGTAAAATCGGTTTCGGAGGTTTCCAGAGCGGTGGGAGCTTGCATCGAAAATGAACGCGGTGGCGAAGGGCCGAATTTACGGCATACCGGGCACACCTCCACGGCAGATAGCCTCGCAGGTAGTCGAACCAGCGCAGCCCTAGGTTGGCAGGGCACATTGGTAGGCAGGCAAACACCAAAAAACTGCCACCTTTGCGGTGACAAAAAACAGCTGCGTGGCTGACATTGGTCAGGATTTAAGCTACTGCCGGGCTCTTATTTCGCCTTTGCAAACCAGCCGAACCAACCCATGCAAGCTACGCTTCTCTCCCCCGCCTTTGCCCCTGCAATGACAACCGATACTGATACAACGCCTACCCCTTTTCGCCAGAACGTAGAGCAATGGATGCGCTACTTTCAAAAGTGGCTGTACACCAAGCTCGAAACCACCGATGGCGGAGCCACTTTCCAACCCGACGTGTGGCAGCATCACTCGGGTGGTGGCGGCGAAACGCGCGTTATCCAGAACGGTAACATTCTGGAGAAAGGCGGAGTGAATTTCTCGGCCGTGTGGGGGCAAATGGATGAGCGAGCCGCCAAGCAGTTGCTGATGCCCGACCCCAACTATTTTGCCACGGGGGTATCGGTGGTGCAGCACCCACGCAGCCCCATGGTGCCCATCTCGCACATGAACGTGCGCTACTTCGAGGCTGGCAACGGCGAAGCATGGTTTGGCGGCGGCCTCGACCTGACTCCTATTTACGTGGATGTAAAGCAGGCGCGTTGGTTTCATGAGCAGATTGCCGAAGTATGCGAACGGCACAACTCAGCTTACTACCAGCGCTTTAAAACCTGGGCCGATGAGTACTTTTTCTTGACGCACCGCCAAGAAACCCGCGGTGTCGGCGGCATCTTTTTCGACCGCCTGACCGTGGGTAAGGAAGGCGACCGTGATGAGCTGTTTGCGTTTGTGCAGGATGTTGGCGAGGTGTACGGCCGCACCTATAGTGAGCTGATGCGCCGCAACGCCGAGCTGCCCTACGGCGAGCAGGAAGTGAAGTGGCAGATGATCCGCCGTTCGCGCTACGCCGAGTTCAACCTGGCCATCGACCGAGGCACCAAGTTTGGCCTGGAGACGAGCGGGCGTACCGAAAGCATCCTCATGAGCCTGCCCCCACGCTGTGAGTGGCACTACAACCTACAGCCCGAACCCGGCTCGCGCGAAGCCGATACGCAGCGGTGGCTGAAAAAGGGCGTAAATTGGCTCGACAATTCGCCTATTTCACTTGATTGAACAACTGCAGGAGCTGGATCGGTGGCTGCTGATTTCAGCCAACAGCGCCCACACCCCGGGCCTCGATCGGTTCATGATTTTCTTTACCGACCGCCTTGTGTGGTTTCCGGCCTACCTGGTGATAATAATAGCCCTAAGTTATTATTTCGGCAGGCGGGCCGTACTGCTTTTGCCCCTCATGGGGGCATGCGTGGGCTTAGCCGATTTCATCTCGAGCCGCTTCTTTAAACCCTACTTCGCCCGCCTGCGCCCCTGCCACGATCCGGAGCTTTCCGAAACGCTGAACTTGGTGAATGGATGCGGAGGCCAATTCGGCTTCATTTCCTCGCACGCTGCCAACGCATTTTCCTTGGCCGTGTTCTTGTGCTTGGTACTGCCCCAGCGCTTCTGGCCCGTTAAAATACTGGTGCTGGTGTGGGCTGCCATCGTCAGTTACAGCCGGATTTACCTAGGGGTTCATTACCCTTCCGATGTGTTGGCTGGCACCACCCTAGGTGCATTGCTGGCTTGGGGTTGCTCGTGGTTGTATAAGGAAAGCGTAAAGCGTTGGATGCCGGCTCAGCAGGTAGCCGCCTAAGCACCTCGCCCCCTCCCAAACACAGAGCCCCCGCAGTTGCAACTGCGGGGGCTCTGTGTTTGGGAGGTCAGCTATTTCTTGGCCGGTTTTCGGTTGCCGGTATGGCCGTCGCCCCGGTCGCCTTGCCCAGATTTGCTGGTCACGCTGGAGTTGTGCTTATCGTCTTGCGACAGGGAACGGTTCAAGTCAACATTGCTGGTGAATTCGCCTTTATCGTTGCGGCGCACGTAGCGCTTATCGCCGGGATTTGGTTCTATCAATTCGCGTTTCGACATACAGAAGCCATTAGTAGTTCTGTAGGGTTTTACGCAATAAAGGCTACAAAGTACTAGACCTCAAAGGCAACTATAAATTAGCCGCACCGTGAACAAGTGGGTTAGTGCTACCACCAAGCTTGAAACCAAATATTAAGAGGCCTATTACTAGCAGTTGGGACAAGAGCGAAACCCAGGCTACTTGCCATACTACTGGCACATTCACACTCATACTTGATGAACCAGTAAGGCTAAACGCCTCGCGTCCTAACGCCCCAGCAGCTTTGCTACATACTTGCCCACAATATCGAATTCCAGGTTCACTTGGTCGCCTGCCCGGAGGTGCTGGAACGTGGTATGCTCGTAAGTATAAGGGATAATAGCCACCGAGAAACCATCGTCGGTACTATTGAAACAAGTCAGGCTTACGCCGTTGATGCAGATCGATCCTTTTTCCACTGTAACGCGTCCGGGACCGGTTTCGTGGCGGAAGCGGTACAGCCAAGAACCGTTCTGGTCTTCCACCGATTCGCAGGTGGCCGTAAGGTCGACGTGGCCTTGCACAATGTGGCCATCGAAGCGGCCGTTGGCGGAAAGGCAGCGCTCCAGGTTTACCTGGCGGCCCACAGCCCAGGTGTCTAGGTTGGTTTTGCGTAGCGTCTCGTCGATGGCCGTTACGGTGTGCGTGCCTGCGGCTGCATCAAGCGCCACCACCGTGAGGCACACGCCGTCGTGGGCTACGCTTTGGTCAATCTGCAGCTCGGCGTTGAAGGGGGCCTCGATTACAAAATGCCGGTTGGTACCCTGCTGCCGTACGTCGCGCACGGTACCTAGGGCTTCAATAATGCCAGTAAACACAGCTTTTGAAAGTCTTGAGTGAATGATGCGTTGGGCTGTTACAACCACTACGTACAAGCTGAGTTTAATAACAGCCTTCGGCAATCGAAAGACAAGTAATACTACTTGCCGCGGCCTTCCACGATGATTTTAAGCGTGTAAAGCATCACGCGGAAGTCCATGGCCAGCGACATATTCTCGATGTACAGGATGTCGTACTTGAGGCGCTGCACCATCTGCTCCACCGTTTCAGCGTACCCGTACTTCACCTGGCCTAGGGAAGTAATACCGGGCCGTACGCGGTGCAGGTGGCGGTAGTGCGGCGCCATTTTCACGATTTGGTTGATGAAGAACTGACGCTCGGGGCGCGGGCCCACAAGGCTCATATCGCCCTTTAACACGTTCCAAAATTGCGGCAATTCATCGAGACGCACTTTGCGCATGAAGCGGCCCCAAGGCGTAATGCGCGGGTCGTTCTTGCTCGACAGCGACGGCCCCATGCGTTCGGCATCTACGTACATTGAGCGAAATTTGTAAATACGGAAGGGCTGCCCGTGCTTGCCTACGCGCTCCTGAGCAAAGAAAATGGGCCCCGGTGACGACAGCCGTACCATGGCAGCCGTAAAGGCGTATACCGGCCATGCCAACGTAATGAACAAAGCCGAGCCAACGATGTCGATGGCACGCTTGGTTACCTCCTGCCACACGGGTAATAAGTCGTGCTTAATTTCGATAAGCGGCGTACCAAACAAGTGGTTCACCTTAACCGAGCCGAGCAGAATCTGGTACACGTCGGGCAATACGCTCACCCGCGCGGGGGTACCTTCCAATTGGGCCAACACCTCCTGAATCATTTGGTGTTCCGAGGGCTCCAGCGCCACGACAACCTGCTCCACCTTGTAGCCGCGTATAAGGGCTGGCAAGCGCCGGAACGAACCCCGCCGCGGCAACTCGGTAGCCAAGTCCGGATCAACGGTGTCGTTCACGGGTACAAAGCCAACAATATTGAGGCCGAGGTGCCGATTGGTGCGCTCCAGCTCTCGATAGGTTTCCAGCGCCAACGGGCTGGAGCCCACGATGAGCGTATTAAAGGAAATGACGCGGCGGCGCACGAGGCGCTGAATAGTGGTAATAGCCCAAGTACGCAGCACGGCCGTGATGCTGAAGTGCAGCAGAAAGTAGGCCGTGATGGTTTTGTAGTAGCTGCGGTAGTTCTGTACGCCTTGGTCGTCGAGCAGAAGGGCAAAGAAGATGACCACCCCACCGATGAAAGAGATACGAGCTAGGCGGATGATTTCACCTACGCGCGACTTCCGGAAGATGTCGCGATATTCGCCGATAAGCGTGTAGAGGATTACCCAAAACGTGGCAATCATCACGGCCGAGCCGGTTAGGGTAAAGAGCTGGTCGCCGGTGAAGCGGTAGCCTTCGTTGATTTCGCTCAGTAAGTACTTGCGCAGCAGGTAAAAGAAGCCCCAAGCAAGCAGCGCCGCCCCAAAATCGGCGGCAATCAGCTTGAGCTTTTGCAGAGAGCGGATCAAGGAGAATGCAGTAGTAACAGGACGAAAGAACGGCCGCTACGTGGCACAAATACCGCGCCGCCGTAGCTTTGCGGCAGGTAAAGCCCGCCAGCCGCGCGCAAAGGTAGGGCTGTTTTAACCGATCTGCTATGTCGTCGTCAGTTCCCGCATCCGCTTCCGACTCCTACCGCCACCGTGGCCAACGTCGCACCCTGGTGGAGGAGTTGCGGCGCAAGGGCATCCGCGACGAGCGGGTGCTGGCAACCATTGGCACTGTGCCCCGCCACTTGTTCTTCGAGCAAGCATTCGAGTCGCACGCGTACCAAGACAAAGCGTTTCCGATCGGCGAAGGCCAAACCATTTCGCAGCCGTATACCGTGGCGCACCAAACCGAGCTCCTGGGTGTGCGGCCCGGCTTGCGTGTACTGGAGGTAGGCACCGGCTCGGGCTACCAGTGCAGTGTGCTGCTTACCCTTGGCCTGCAGGTATTCAGCATCGAATACAACCGGGTGCTGTTTGAGCGCACGCGCCAGCGCATGGCTCAGCTGGGGTACACCGGGGCACACTTGTTTTGCGGCGATGGGTCATTGGGCCTGCCTGCGTATGCTCCCTTCGACCGCATTCTGGTGACGGCGGCGGCGCCGGCTCTGCCCCGCCCCTTGTTACAGCAACTGGCAATAGGCGGGGTACTTGTAGTGCCGGTGGGCAACGAACAGGTGCAGCGCATGGTGCGCATCACGCGCGAATCGGCCGATGGCTTTGCTCGCGAGGAGTTCGACGAGTTTCGGTTTGTGCCGTTGCGCGGGGCGGCCGGCTGGGCCGAGTAGGCGCTGGGTAATCAAAGCACCTAGGCACCACCACCCTAGCAGAAGCCGCTGGGGAAGCCCGGGCATTTTGCGACGGATGCGCTAGGGCTGGCAGGCCAACGGCTATCTTTGCGGCCGATTTACACGCACCTGCCCTAACTTACTCCTCAGCATGCGCAAACAAAAGCCCGTAGCGGAGTCATTCGTGCGAATGACCGAACTGGTACTCCCCAACGATACCAACACGCTCAACAACCTAATGGGCGGCCGCATGATGCACCTCATGGACATTGCCGCGGCCATTTCGGCGCAGCGTCACTCCAACCGCATTGTGGTAACGGCCTCCGTCGACAACGTATCTTTCCGCGAAGGCATTAAGCTGGGCAACGTGGTAACCCTCGAGGCGCAAGTAACGCGCGCGTTCAGCTCGTCGATGGAAGTACACATCAACGTGTGGTCGGAGGATATTCCGAGCGGCACGAAATTCAAGTCGAACGAAGCGTTTTTCACCTTCGTGGCCGTAGATCAGTCGGGCCGCCCTATTGATGTGCCCGAAGCGGTTCCGAATACCGAAGAGGAAATCCGCCTGTACGACGGCGCCCTGCGCCGCCGCCAACTGCGCCTGGTACTTGCTGGCCGCATGAAGCCGCAGGAAGCCACCGAGCTGAAGGCCTTGTTTGAAATGGAGTAAGGCACTCCGCCAAAATAGTTAACTTGAGTACTGTTCAGCTGTACATGCCTCCGGGCCTGCTGCAGCTGAACAGTTTGTTTACTACCTAGCTTGCTTTTTACTGTGGACGAAGCTCTGCTTGCCTTTTATCAGCAGCTGTACGCGGGCACCCCGCTCTACGTAGTGCCCGAACCTGGCGGCGCCCCAAAGCAGCCGACAGCGCCTGCTCCGGCCGTTGCTACCCCAGCACCGGAACCCATTGCTGCGGCTACTCCGCTGCAGCCTGTAACGCAGTCTGCTCCGGCAGTGGCTGCTCAGCAGCCACTCCAAACTCCAGCAATAAGCGCCAGCTCTGCCCCAAGCAAGTTGCCCTCCTTGGCTGATTTAAGAGCGGCCCGCAGCGCTGCCGAACCAGCCCCAGCGCCGCCCGCTGCAGCACCTACGGCACCGGTGGTAGCGGTTACTCCCACTCCCCCTGCTCCTGCTATACCCCAAGCCCCGCCCCAACGCTTACCCGTCGACTTTGATACCTTGGGCAGCAATGCCAACGGTTTGGTTATGTTGGTGCGCCTAGAGGATGCGGCTAAACTACCCAGGCTGCAGCGCAACGTGTTCCTGAACAACATGCTCAAGGCCATTCAGCGGGTGATGGAGGAATGCGTGATTGTCAACGTAAAGTCGCCGTACCCGGTAAGTCTTGAGGATCTGCGGGCACGTGGCCTAGCAGTGCGCGAGGTAATTGGCTTCGGCAAGAACTTGCTGGATGTAGCTACCAAGCGTACCCAACCATACGAGCCTGTACGCATCGGCGACGTAGCTTACCTGCCCGCTGCCGAGGTAGAGATGATCGAGTACGACAACGGCCGCAAAAAGCAGTTGTGGCAGGCGCTGCAACGAATGTTTCTTGCGTAGCGGCACACCAACTACCAACAAAAACGGCCCGCAACTCTCGTTGCGGGCCGTTTTTATAATAGCCTAGCGGGCGTAAGTACCAAGGTTATTTAATTAGCTGAGCCAGTTTCTCATCCAGCGCCGGGCCGCGCAGGTTTTTTGCAATGATCTTACCCTGCGGATCGAGCAGGAAGTTCATCGGAATGGACTGGATGCCGTAGGCTTGCCCGGCAGCGCTTTGCCAGCCTTTCAGGTCCGATACATGCGTCCAGGCCAGTTTATCGTTATCGATTGCCTTCACCCACTTGTTCTTGTCCTGATCGAGCGACACGCCGAACACCGTGAAGTTCTTGCTCTTGTACTTGTCGAAGGTGCGAACCACGTTGGGGTTCTCCTGGCGGCAGGGGCCGCACCACGAGGCCCAGAAATCGAGCAGCACGTACTTACCACGCAAGCTACTTAGGGCCACGCTCTTGCCATCGGGGGTTGGCAGCTGTATATCCGGGGCTACCGTACCAATGGCCGTTTTGCGTAGCGGCTCCAGCTTTTGCACCAAGGCTTGCGTGTAGCGCGAGTTGGGTTGAGCTTTGGTCAGCTGCGTAGCTACCGAGTCGGCAAAACCAAAATTCTCGTCGGCATTAAACAACTGCGGCTCGCCCAATACAAACGCCGAAACTACCGAAGTCGGGTTCTTCTTGATAATGCCTTTCAGCTCGGCTGTGCTCTTGGCCTTGGCTACGTAGAACCTCTGTTCCAACAGCTGCATCGAATCCTGGCGGCCGGCTTGGGCATTTGCTTGGTAGCGGCGCATAATGCTGCCCATGTAGTTGCCGTGGCGCGTCATCGCGCGCGACATCTGCTGCCACACCTCCGAATCTTTGGAGCCCTTCACGGTGTAGGTGGTAGCAAGCTTGCTGGCGTCGCCAGTGAGTTGCAGCTTAGTTTGGTTATCCAAGGCTACCAACACGTTGTTCTCCTCATTCAGCTTGATCTGATAGATAGCCGGCTCTGAGGTCGAGCCCTTGATGGTAAAGCGACCTTGCGAATCGGTCTTCACGGTATCGCGCGAAACAAATTGCCCCTCGGCCAGCTCGGCAAGGTACAAGGGCGTGCCCGCGGGAGCGTTGCGCAGCTGCCCCGTAACAACGAAGCCCGCATTGCCAGCGGCTGTATTCGAGGAAGAAGCGTCGTTGCAGGCGGTGGTGAGGCTCAGCAGCGAAGTCACCAAAATCAAACTATGCATGGGATATTTCATGAGGTCGGCGTCGGCGCAAGTAAACGCGCGTCGGGCTAGAAACATTGCAAGTTGCCGATTTGTGCTGATTTGCGCACAGCATTTGGCGCCGGGTACGTACGCGGCCCGCCGCAAACCGGATGCATGGGCAGTCACACACCTAGGGCAACAGCTCGGCTATTTTCTTTTCAAGCTCTTCGCCGCGCAGCCCTTTGGCCACAATGCGGCCTTGCGGATCGAGCAGCAGGGTGCTGGGTAGCGCCCGAATGCCGTAGGTGTTTTTCGCCGGGTTAGCGGCTTTATTGTCGTCGAACACTTGAGTCCAAGTTATGCCGTCTTGCTTAACGGCTTCCTGCCATTTGTCCTGCTTATCATCCATAGCCACCCCGTAAATTTCCAAGCCTTTTGCCTTATAGGAGTTGTAGAGCTTGAGCATATCTGGGTTTTCTCGGCGGCAAGGAGTGCACCACGAGGCCCAAAAATCGACAACGACATACTTGCCGCGCAGGCTACTCAGCGCCGTGGTCTTGCCATCGAGTGCCGGAAGCATGATTTCGGGCGCCATGGCTCCAACGGCAGTAGCTTTTTGGCTTGCCAGGTAAGTTACTAGTTCAATGGTGTAGCGCGATTGGGAGTAACGCCGCTGATAGATGGTTGCGATTGAGTCAATAAACGGCAAATGATCGGGTGAGCTCATCAACTGCACTGCCACGAAGGGTGATACGTACGACTGCTGCCGGGCAATGCTTTTCATCGCGGCATACATCTGTTTTCGCGCTAACTCCCACTCTTTATTGATAGCAGCGCGCTGGATTTCATCACCAGCGGCTTTCCGACGGTTGATAATGCCTTGAACTTTAATGTAATAGTCTTCATCTAAATCATTGAAACGCTGCAGGACGGCCGCATCTTTCGAACCAGCAACTCTTGCAGTCTGGCGTAGGTTGGCAGCCTCAGCTTTAAGTTGCAGCCTGCTTCCCGGCTCCAACGCTATGGCCACCCGCCGAGGGTGTTTGTCTACTTTGAGGTAATAAACCGCTGGCTCAGCCACCAAACCCTGCAGCTGAAAGTGCCCTTGGGCATCAACAGTGGTCGAGCCGAGGGTGTGGTTGTTTTCGTCATCTAACAGGTAAACCTTGGTGCCAGCCACTGCTCCGGCCAAGTTGCCTTGCAGGGTGAAGTTGGGCTTCGGCGCTTTGGATTGTGACAGGCCAGGCAAGCTGATAAGGGCTGCGCCCACCAGAATGAGGTAATTTTTCAGGATCATAGAAATGAATAGTTCGGGTTGATAATAAAGCAAAAAACCACCGGCCGCTGCACGAGCGGCCAGTGGTTTTTGGTTGGTTTATGAACCTAGGCTAAGTTTGTTCGAGCTTGTCGCGCAGCAGTTGGTTCGAAAGTTTCGGGTCGGCTTTGCCTTTGGTCAGCTTCATCAGCTCGCCCATAAACATGCCCACCAGCGACTTTTTACCAGCACGGTACTCGGCCACCTTGGCGGGGTTGGCATCAAGCACTTGCTGCACCATGGCTTCCAGCTCCGAGGCATCGGATTGCTGCAACAGACCTAGGGCCTCGGCCGCTTGCGCTGCCGACTGGCCGGGGTTTTCGAGCAGGTGCGGGTACAATTGCTTCGAAGCCACCGAGTGATTGATCTTACCCTCGTCGATTAGGCCAATGATATCGGCAAGCTGCTGGGCGCTAAGCGGAAAGTCGCTCATGGTGAGCGCACGCTCGTTGAGGAACGACTTTACGGGGCCTTGCATCCAATTGGCAGCTGCTTTGGCGTTGGTGGTCAGGCGCGTCAGCTCGTCGAAGTACAGGGCAATGTCCTTCTCCGTGGTCAGCACGTTGGCGTCGTAAGCCGAAAGGCCCAGCTCGCCGGTAAAGCGGGCGTAGAGCTGCTGCGGCAAGGCAGGTAGCTCGGCTTGCACCCGGTGCAGCCAGGCATCATCAATAATAACCGGCGGCAAATCGGGTTCCGGGAAGTACCGGTAGTCGTTCATCGTTTCCTTCGAACGCTGCCCCTGCGTGGTGCCGGTGGTGGCATCGAAACCGCGGGTTTGGCTAATTACCTCTTCGCCGGCCTCAAGCAACTCAATCTGGCGCTCGATTTCGTACTCAATTGCGCGCTGCACGTTGCGGAAGGAGTTCATGTTCTTCACTTCCACCTTGGTGCCAAACTTCTCCGAGCCCACGGGCATCACCGAGATGTTGGCGTCGCAGCGCAACGAGCCTTCCTCCATGTTGCCGTCGCAGATACCTAGGTACTGCACCAGTTTCTTAATCTCAGTGAGGTAGGCGTAGGCTTCTTCGGCGTTGCGAATGTCCGGCTCCGATACAATCTCGATGAGCGGTACGCCGGCGCGGTTCAGGTCGACGAGCGTTTCTACCTCGCCGGCCAAGTGCATCGATTTGCCCGCGTCTTCCTCCATGTGAATGCGCGTAATGCCGATTTGCTTGGTAGAGCCATCAGCCAAACGGATGTCAACATGGCCCTTGGTGCAGATTGGGGTTTTGTCCTGCGTAATCTGGTAGCCCTTGGGTAGGTCGGGGTAGAAATAGTTTTTGCGCGCAAACAGGTTGTCGCGCGTGATGTGGCAGTTCGTGGCCAAGCCCATTTTCATGGCAAACTCCACGGCAGTGCGGTTTACACGCGGCAGCGTGCCGGGGTGCCCTAGGGTAATTACCGATAGGTTGGAGTTGGGCATAGCGCCGTACTCGTTCTCATCGGCCGAGTACATTTTGCTGCGCGTAAGCAGCTGCGCGTGTACCTCCAGACCAATAACAGGCTGGTATTTAGCTTTTATGGTTTCGTCCATACAAATCAGAAGGTAGGGCGTTGCGGCGCCAAGGGCGGCAATGCGGCTGCAAGATAAAAAGTATCCGGCGCCGCTGGGAAGCAAAAAAGCCGGGCCAAGGAGTACCGGCTCGGCTTTCTCTTGAATGCAAAGAACAGCAGTTCGTTTGCTGATCAGTTAAGTGGTGCTGGCAACCTGGCTTGAACAGGTGGTCAGTTGAGTCAAAACTTTGCTTATCAGTAAACCGAAGCCGCGTTATTCAGCGAGCTGCTTATCAATCTGCCGAATGAGTTGGCGGCTGTGTTCCATCACTTGGTGATAAAGCCCTACAATGTCACGCATTTCATTGCCGCGGTTCAAGTAGTTCTGCATCGGAGGCGAGGCCATCACGGCAGGCAGGTTTTGCTGGTCGGCGCTGAGGTGCGAGTCGAGGTAGCCGACCATATTTTGCTGCTTGTAGTCCGTGAACATCGCCGTGTTGTTGATCAGAGCCGGCAACTGCTCCTGGTAGTAGTCTAAGATGCTGTTAAGCAGTTCGTCGTCTTCGATGACATCGAGCTTGCCAGCCGACTTCAACCCTTCGAAGCGCGAGGTGTTCGGAACCAGCTGGGTAGAGTTGCGCAGCGTCCAGCCAAAGGCTTTCAGGCTGTCTGGGTTCACGGTGGCTGGTGGCGTGAGGCTGCGGAAGTAACGGTAGCCGCGAACTTGCGTGCAGTACGAAAGCGAATCATCGCACAGTTCCTGCAAGTCCTGTTGCAGGTCTTTGCGCAAACCGGTGAGAAACTTGCGTTCCGTTTTACGGTCCAGGGCATGCTCGTGCCAGCTGTGCAGCTGAATGGAGAGCATAATGGCAAAGACGATGATGCCAATTTCGAGCAGAATCTCCGGTACCCGCTCGCGCCAAGTGGGCTTGTGGTGATGCTCGTGTTCATCCATGCCCAGCGCTTTTTTGCCGTGCTTTTTAATCAGGTCAACCTCGATCATAGCCGTAAAGGTATATTTACTCCGGCCCAGCTTCAAGCTTGTTGCTTACTCGTCGGCTGCGGCGGTAGCGGCACGGCGGGTTGGGTAGTAAAAGAACTGCCCTTCCATTGCGCTACTCACAGAGCGGCCTTCTTCGGTAGCTGGCACGAGGCGCGGCAGGCGGCGCACCGTTTCCAGAGCGGCAGCGTTCAAAGCGCCATCATCCGAAGCCAGCACCCGCGCACTGTGCACATTACCTAGGCTATCGACGCCGAATGCCACGTGGACGCTGGCATCGGTGGCGCGGCTGTAGCCCTTCGGCAGAAACTGCACAAACTGCTTTTGCATTGCCTGAAACACTACCCCTTGGCCAGCGCCTTTGCCCGTAAGCTTAGCCAACGTGCGGTAAGCGGGGCATTCGTCGAGAGCTTGGCCGCCGGGGCCGTAACACTCCCCTTTTACCACGGTACCAGCCCGCACCTGCTGGTCGCGGCGGAGCTTGCCATCGGGGAAGTAGGTTTTCATGGGCCCATCGGGCTTGCCGTTGCGGTAGCTCACATCTTCGCGCAGCTGGCCATTGGGGTACCACTCGCGGCTGCGGGCCTGCAGCGTACCGTGGGGCAAATCGCTGCTGAAACCTGCATCGAGGAGTTGCTGATGCCCCTGCACGGTGTAGCGCCGCACGCGCCATTTTACACCTAGGCTATCGGCCCGGCGCATGATGTCGTAGCTATGAGCGCCTTTCGCGTCGGGCAGCGGTACGGCGTTGCGGTCGTAGTACCGGATGCCGGCTTTCTGGCCTTCCAGCTGCTCAAGCGTAGATACAACTTTTACCTGTGCCGATGCGGCCGGAGCAGCCAACAGCAGTGCCAAGGCCAACCAACTGCGGTGCTGAGCGGAGATACAAAGAGATGCACACATGCGGCCAAGATACAGCAGCGGTGCCGACTCCCCTGCCCCAGAAAGTTGGCACCGCTGCGAATGTCGTCGTAGGTGGCGAAGGTTAGTCGTTCATCACCGGTATGTAGGCCGCCATGAAGTTGCTGCCGGCCTGGTTATAAGCTTGCGTAAACTTCTGGCTGCCAGTGTTCAGCTGATTGATATAACCATTAATGGCCGTTACATCAGCTTTTGTGAGTTGGTCTTTACGCAGCATCAGCTCATGAAATTTCGGAAACTGATTCTGGCACATGCCAGCGTAGAAATTGACCAAGCTTTTGGCCGCGTCGCGGTATTGCGTGTCTTTGTTTCGAAATGCCGGAATAGTCGCCAGCTCGGTCAAGGCCACCTTGGTATCCTCCAGCAACTTCACGCGTGCCGCTTCAAAGCTGACTGCGTCCTGGGCCGAAATGGCATCCGATAGCTTTGCGCTCGACTTTTCGATGCGGAACTGCGCCAATACCACCTTGTGCTGGTAGGCATTTACCTCCGAAACCTGGGCCATGAACTTGGCTAGCCGTTCGCCCTCCGGGTCGGCTGAGATGCTCATGCCATGACGCTTGGCGAAGCGTTGCTGCGCCGCATCCACCGAGTCGTTGATGGCCTGCAGCTTGCGTTCGGCCACCTCCTGCAGCTTAAAGTACTGCTCCATGTTCTCGGCGGTGGCCGTGCGGGTGGCGGCCAGCATGTCCACGGCCTTGTAATCTTCGGAGTACACCTTCAGCAGCTGATAAAAAGCTTCCGTGGTTTGTTCCTTAAAGCCCTTATCGTCTTTGAAAGCCGGCATTTTAGCCAGCTTGTTCAGCGACAATTCTGTTTGCTTCACCAACTCAACGCGGCGAGCATCAATCTTTTTCTCGTTATCGGAGTGGGCCGATTTGCTGATGTAGCGCAGGTTCTTCTTCAGCATGGTGCGCTGTTCGGCCACAATAAAGTTGTTATAAGAGCCCGGATCAGTAAAGGTTTGGGCTGATGCCGACGCCACGTTGACGAGGCCAGTAAGTAAAGCGGCCGCGAAGCCAAGGGTAGAAATGCGCATGCGGTTATAGAAAAATGGTGGATAAAAAAAGCATACAAATGGCCCAAAGCCAGGCAGGAGTTTGCCTACTCCTCCAGCCGGAATACTACCGGCACTGCGTATTGAACTGGTACCAGTTCCCCGTCGCGCCTACCGGGCGTCCAGCGCGGAGTTTGCTGCACCACCCGCACCGCCTCGGCGTCGAGCAACGGGTGCACCGATTGTTTCACCTGCACGTCCTTCACCATTCCGGTAGTATCCACCACGAAGCTTACCAGTACCTTTCCTTGTACTTCGGCTTCGCGGGCGGCTTCGGGGTAAGCAATGTTGGCGCCTAGGTAGCTACGCAAGCCGGCCAGCCCGCCAGCCGGCACGGGCATTATCAGGTATTCAAAATAAGGTACGGCTTTGCCATCGGGTCCGAAGCAAGTCCCCGCTGTGCGAGTACCAGCGCTGTATTGCTCGCTACGCTTGAGCTTGCCCGTGGGGTAATAGTACAGCAGCTCGCCCTCCAGCTTGCCATGCACCCGAGTGTCGTGCCACTTCAGCTGGCCGTTTTCGTACCACGACTGGCTTACACCGTGCTGAATGCGCAGGCGGTAGTTCTCGTAAGGCGCTACTGAGCGCCGGCCGCCATTAGCATAAAAGGTTCGCTCAACGGCCGTTACGCTGTCTTCGTACTGAACCTCGGAGCGGTAACTGGCTCCCGTGGCCGTGGGTAGCTTGTTGCTTTTGGCATCGAAGTAGGCAATTTCCACGCGTGGCTTTGCCGCTGCAACGGGTTGCTGAGCCCAGACAAACGCTGGCCATGCGGCAAGCAGTGCAGCGGCACCTAGGCGTAAAAACGTCGGCTTCATCAGAGGTAAAAACAGGCTACCGCGCGGGGAGCAAGAACCGCGCGCAGCATTTGCTTTACGAATGTAGCAACGTGACTATGTATTACAAACACAGGCTGTTCGGCAGCCCGACCCAATAAAAGCAGCAGCCCCGGCTGAACTACCAATACTTGGCAGCTCAACCGGGGCTACTATTCTCAAAACGGCCTCGAGGGCCCAAGCATTTGCTTACGCCAGCGTATTAGCAACTAAGGTTTCAGCTTTGCCGATGGCTGCATCAAGCCCAGCGGCGTTCTTGCCGCCGGCCGTAGCGAAGAATGGCTGACCGCCGCCGCCACCCTGAATATCCTTGGCCAGCTCGCGCACCAGCTGCGAGGCATTCAGCTTACCGCCTTTGGCCAACTCGTCGTCGATCATAACGGCTAATTGCGGCTTGCCCTCGATGTCGGCACCGAGCACGAGCACGAGGTTGGATACCACTTGGCGCAGATCGTAGGCGAGCTTCTTCACGGCATCGGCCGAGCGGGCTGGCACCTTAGCAGCCAGGAAGTTCACGCCGTTCAATTCCTTCACCTGGCCGGCCAACTGGTCTTTCAGCTGACCTAGCTGCTGCGTTTCGGCTTGCTCCAGCTGCTTGCGCAGGGTGGCCACTTCTTCCGACAACTTCTGAATGCTTGGGATGAGGTGCTGCGGATTACCTAGGGCTTCGCGCACTTGGGCCAGCAGGTCCATTTGCTCTTCCACATAACGCTCAGCCAAGTCGGCCGTCACGGCCTCCACGCGGCGTACACCAGCACCTACCGCCGACTCAGAGGTAATCTTGAAGAAACCAATTTCGCCGGTGTTCGGCACGTGTATGCCGCCGCAAAGCTCCACGGAGTACTCGGGGTCGAAGGTAATAACGCGCACACTGTCGCCGTACTTCTCACCAAACAAAGCCATGGCGCCACGCGAACGGGCTTCGTCGAGCGGAACGTTGCGCTCCTCGCCTAGCTGAATTTGCTGGCGAATGCGCTGATTCACGATGTGCTCAACCTCGCGCAGCTGATCGTCGGTTACTTTAGAGAAGTGCGAGAAGTCGAAGCGCAGCAGCTTGTCGTTCACCAGCGAACCGCGCTGGGCCACGTGGTCACCTAGAACGTGGCGCAAAGCCGCGTGCATAAGGTGAGTAGCCGAGTGGTTTTTGCGGATCAGCAAGCGGCGTGCCTCGTCAACCTTAGCCTCTACGGGTGCTTCCAGGTCGTGCGGCAAATCGAGCACGGTGTGCACGATGAGGTCGTTTTCCTTGCGGGTATCAATCACGCGCACCTTCGAGAGCGGCGTAACCAAATAACCGGTGTCGCCCACCTGCCCGCCCGACTCGGCGTAGAACGGCGTTTGGTCGAGCACCACGTGGTATTCGGTTTTGCCTTTCTGCGTAACCTGGCGGTAGCGCAGGATGCGAGCCTCGGCCGTAAGGGCATCGTAGCCCACAAAGCGCGGCTGCTCCTCCGAGGAGTGCACAATTACCCAGTCGCTCTGCTCCTGCTCGGCGGCGCGGCGCGAACGGTTTTTCTGCTGCTCCATTTCTACAGCAAAGCCTTTCTCATCAACGTTCAGGCCTTTCTCGCGGGCAATAAGAGCCGTAAGGTCGAGCGGGAAGCCGAAGGTATCGTACAGCTCAAAGGCAGTTTTGCCGTCGATGAGGTTGCCCTGCTGCTTGAACGATTCTTCCAGCGCATCGAGGCGGCGCAGGCCGTTCTCCAGGGTTTTCAAGAAGGCAATTTCCTCTTCCTCAATCACTCGCTGCACAAACTGCTGCTGCTGCTTCAGCTCGGGGAAAATAGCGTGCATGTGGTCGGCCAAAATAGGCACCACTTTATACAGGAAGGGCTGCTTGAAGTTGAGGAACGTAAATGCGTAGCGCACAGCGCGGCGCAGAATGCGCCGGATTACGTATCCGGCCTTTACATTGGAGGGCAACTGCCCGTCGCTGATGGCAAACGAGATGGTGCGGATGTGGTCGGCAATTACCCGAATGGCAATATCCGTCGGCTCCATGGCGCCGGTGTACTTCACGCCGGCTTCCGTGGCGATAAACTGAATCAGCGGCTGGAATACGTCGGTGTCGTAGTTCGACTTCACGCCCGACACGGCCATCATCAGGCGCTCGAAGCCCATGCCGGTATCTACGTGCTGGGCGGGCAGCTTTTCGAGCGAGCCATCGGCTTTGCGCTGGAACTCCATGAACACGTTGTTCCAGATTTCCACCACCTGCGGGTGGTCGGCATTCACCAGCTCGGCGCCGCCTTGCTGAGCCACTTCAGCCTCGTCGCGCAGGTCGATGTGGATTTCAGTGCAGGGGCCACAAGGGCCGGTGTCGCCCATCTCCCAGAAGTTGTCTTTCTTATTGCCGGGCAGGATGCGGTCCTCCGTGGTGTACTGGCGCCACAGGGCCTGCGTCTCGGTGTCGGCCCCTAGGTTGTCGCCCTTGTCGCCCTCGAAATAGGTTACGTAGAGGCGGTCTTTGGGCAGCTTGTATACCTCGGTGAGGAGTTCCCAGGCCCAGGCAATGGCTTCCTTCTTGAAGTAGTCGCCAAACGACCAGTTGCCCAGCATCTCGAACATGGTGTGGTGGTAGGTGTCGTAGCCTACCTCTTCCAGGTCGTTGTGCTTCCCGCTCACGCGCAGGCATTTCTGCGTATCGGCTACGCGCTTAAAGGGCGCGGGCTTGTTGCCGAGGAAGTAATCCTTGAACGGGGCCATGCCCGAGTTGATGAACATCAGCGTGGGGTCGTCCTTCACCACGATAGGCGCCGAGGGCACGATGTGGTGACCTTTGGAGGCGAAGAAATCGAGAAACTGCTGACGAACTTGGTTGGCTGATGGAAGCGACATGGGCGGCTAAAGCGCGATGCTGATTCGCGTTGTGATGTGGGGTTTCGTTGCTGAGCTCCGACTGCTGGCCACAGAATTGGCAACGGCCGGGTTTTTGGCTACTTTTCGGCTTCCGTCGTCTTTGCAGATCAACGGATGGGCCTTCCGGCAAAAGTAGCCAGTTAGGTTCGTAAATCGTAGGGCCTGGGCACTTGCCCGCCTTGCATTGGGTGCCCTCACCCATTTCATGATTAAATACCGGGCGGGCCCAGCCTCGCTCCTACGCATATGCCCTACAAAGAGCGCGACATAGAAAAACAGTACTACACCATTGGCGAGGTAGCGGCGCAGTTCGATGTGGCCCCTTCGCTGATCCGCTTCTGGGAAACTGAGTTCGACGACTTAAAGCCCCGAAAAAGCAAGAAGGGCAACCGCCTGTACTCGCCGCAGGATATCGAAATTTTCCGCACCATTTACCACCTAGTAAAGGAGCGCGGCTACACCATTCCCGGTGCCCGTGAGATTATGAAGCAGCGCGGCCCGCAGCTAAAGGAGCGTGTGGATGTGATTCATTCGCTCGAAAAGGTGCGGAGCTTCTTGGTAAGCTTGCGCAAGGAGCTGGATTCCGCTGGCAAGCAGCCGAACGGGTAAAGGGCCTCTCCCTAGCTCGCAGCATCTTTTTTGCTTTGCGGGCAGTAATAAGGTGTCGGTCGCAAACCCGATGCACGAGCCAGCATTGCCGTGAGTGACTTTTCCCGCTTCTGCTTTCTAGCCACTCAGAACTTCAAATTGTCAGCGTGCCCGATACTTCCCTCCTATCCGAAGTTGCCCTTACACTACTCCCGGGCATAGGCCCGCTGATTACCCGTAACCTTGTAAGCTACTGCGGCTCGGCCGAGGCGGTGCTGCAAGCACCGCAAAGCAAGCTGCTGAAGATACCCGGCGTTGGCCCGAGCACGGTAACTGCCCTGCGCAACAACTCTTCCGCCCTGGGCAAAGCCGAGCAAATTCTGCGTAGGGCCGAGAAGGACGGCGTGCAGTTGCTGTACTACACGCGGCCCAACTACCCCGCACGCCTGCGCCCGGTACCCGATGCGCCGGTGTTGTTGTACTACCTAGGCACCGCCGACCTCAACCACCCACGCTCCTTGGCCGTGGTGGGTACGCGCCAAGCCACCGATTACGGCCGGGAGCAAACCGAGAAGCTGATTCGGGGAGTTGCTGGGCACCAACCGTTGATTGTAAGTGGCCTTGCCTACGGTATTGACATTATCGCCCACCGGGCTGCCATTCAGGAGGGCTTGGCTACCATTGGGGTAATGGCCACCGGGCTCGACATCATTTACCCCGCTGCTCACCGCCGCACCGCCGAGAAGATGGTGGAGCAAGGCGGCTTGCTCACCGAGTTTCCTTTCGGCACCCAGCCCGATAAGTACAACTTTCCGGCGCGCAACCGCATTATTGCCGGCCTCACAGAAGCTACCGTGGTGGTAGAAGCAGCTCGCAAAGGCGGCGCGCTCATCACGGCCGAGCTGGCGCAGGAATACAACCGCGAGGTGTTGGCCGTGCCCGGCCGCCTCGATCAAGCGGCCTCCGAAGGCTGCAACCATCTCATTCGCAACCAGCAGGCCGTTATCTACACAGGCCCGCTCGATGTGGAGCAGGTACTAAACTGGGATGGCGCGCTGCACCACACCCCGGTGGTGCCTTCCCTCAACCCTGCCGACTTCTCTGCCGAGGAGTTTAAGCTGGTTGAAATCCTGCAAGCGCACAAGGAACGGCAGATTGATGAGTTGAGCTGGGAAGCTCAACTGCCAATCAACCAGGTTTCTACTTTACTACTGGGGCTAGAGTTTCGGGGCGTGGTGCGGGCACTTCCGGGCAAAAAATTTGCGCTGGTATAGATGAGTTATGCCCTGCTCAACGGCCATTTGCTGCCCGCTGCTGAGGTGCACATGCACCTACCCAACCGCGGCTTGCAGTTCAACGACGGGTTCTTTGAAACCATGGTGTTCGAGCATGGGCAGGTGCGCTGGAGCAAGCAGCACCTAGCGCGCATGCAACGGGCAGCTGCCGCCCTGCACTTGCAGCTACCGACAACCCTAGGTAACGCACCCAGCCTGGGCCAGGCGCTGGCTGCGTTGGCCTCCCCCATTGGCGGGGCGGCACGCATACGGCTGCAGTTCTGGCGGGCGGGTGGTGGTTTGTATGCCCCCAAAACCAATCAGGCCGAGTGGCTGGCCACAGCGGCCCCTTTCGTGGCGAGCGATACCCCTATCGGCAGTGCTGGCTTTGCGCAAGGCATCAGCACGCAGTATTCAGCGGTATCTTTCTGCAAAGGTCCTTATGCCCTGCACTATGTGTTGGCAGCCCAGGAGCGTGAGGCCCGTGGCCTAGGCGAGTTGCTTCTGCTTGATAGCAAGGGCCACGTTGCCGAGGCGGTGTCGGCAGCCTTGTTATGGATCCGCAACGAGGAGTTATTTACTCCAGCCCCCGAAAGTGGCTGCGTAGCGGGCGTACGGCAGGCGCACCTGTTGCAGGTAGCGCAAGCCAAAGGCATACGATGCCACCTAGGTCTTTACAGACCGGAAGAGGTGCTAGCAGCCGATGCTGTGTTTACGGCGAACGTAGCCGGTATTCGCAACATTCAGCAATTGGCTAGCGCCACTTATAAGCAAACAGAGCATCCATTGCTGGATGCTCTGCGGCATTGGGAAAAACAAGACTAAGCTACGTTACTGTAGCGACGCCGACGCATCCGAAGCCAATCGGTCTGAAATTTCATCAGATCGGCCTCGGTCACGTCGTTGGCGCTGAGGATTTCGTCGCGCGATTGGCGGCCGATTTCCAGCGCGTACATAGCTATAAGCACGCGGTGCTTAAGCGGCAGTGAGCAGCCGCTAGCGGAGGCGACGGCAGATGACAAAGGAGGTGTGGTAGAGGAAAACACGGCGCTGTGTACGACAGAACCGCTGGATTGGATTTTCGAGGAAGGGTTTACTTTTCCCGGAACAAAGGTCGGGGTTTTAAGTGGTAAAAGAGCAAAAAGCGGCAGAGTATTCGAAAGCACTTGGTCAACTATTTATCCAACAACGTTACTGCCTATGCATTCATTGCAGCAATCACATGAAAATGTGATTACGCAGAAATGAAGCCAAGGTTACGTGGCTAGATAAGGTTTTTTGACTTTAATGGAATGTACTATTTCTTATACTTAATGTACTGCCAGGATTGTCTGCTTGCATCATTTTATCACAACAAAATGCTAATACATAAGCCGCATTAGCACTGACCCAGCATTGAAGCATGATGCGACCTAGCCAGCATCTAAACTGACACATTGATGCCTTACTTGCTTCGGTGAAGCTACCCTCACAGACTTAGGAGCAATCGGCTCTCGCTCAGGAAAGCACCTAACGATTTGACCAAACTTACTTTCGCTGCCAATACACGTGGCTCGATGCTGTAGGGCACAAACAACCACGGGCACCACTACTGGTGCCCGTGGTCAGTAAATCGATCCGCAGTGGTTGCTACACCGCTACCGGAGCCTTAATGGCCGGGTGCGGGTCGTAATTTTCGAGTTTGAAATCTTCGTAGCTGAAGGCAAAAAGGTCTGACACATCAGGATTGATGCGCATTTGGGGCAACGGGCGCGGCTCGCGGGTGAGCTGCAGACGCGCCTGCTCGAGGTGGTTGGAGTACAGGTGCGTATCGCCACCCGTCCAGATGAACTCACCGGGCTCCAAGCCTACTACCTGCGCTACCATCAGCGTGAGCAGTGCATACGAGGCGATGTTGAACGGAACACCCAGGAAGACATCGGCCGAACGTTGGTAGAGCTGGCACGAAAGCTTGCCATCGGCCACGTAAAACTGAAACAACGCGTGGCAGGGCATCAGGGCCATTTGATCGAGCTCGGCTACGTTCCAGGCCGAGACCATGATGCGACGCGAATCGGGCGAGCGGTGCAGCTGGTCGAGCACCTGCTGCATCTGGTCGATGTGGCCACCGCGGCCATCGGGCCAGGAGCGCCATTGCTTGCCGTACACGGGGCCTAGGTCGCCGTTCGCATCGGCCCACTCGTCCCAAATGCTCACGCCATGCTCCTTGAGGTAGGCCGTGTTGGTGTCGCCCTGCAAAAACCACAGCAGCTCGTGGATGATGCTTTTCAGGTGCACCTTTTTGGTGGTCACCAACGGAAATCCTTGCTGCAGATCGAACCGCATTTGGTACCCAAACACCGACAACGTACCGGTGCCGGTGCGGTCGGTTTTCTGGGTTCCGTTTTCAAGAATATGGCGAAGAAGCGTGTGGTACTGCTGCATGGCAACTACAGGTATTAGGCGGAAGCTCAAATATAGAAGCTTCGGAGCCCACGCGGCTTAGGCCGTAAGCTCGCTTGATACCCAGCTTACCAGAAATTCGGCCAACGAGGCGGCCACCCGCACCCGCGTGTTATCGGTGCAGCTCCAGATATAAATATCGGTGCTAACCGAGCCGTCGTCGGCAATGAGGTAACCGTAGTAGTCGCCGGTATAGGCTGGGGCAACCAGCAACAGGTCGTGCACGCAGTAGCAGGCCGTTTGGCGCAAACGCTGGTTTTCGTGCAGCAGCACCTGAGCAGGCAGCACCAAATAGCCGGTGGTGCCAATACCCTGCAGCTCCTCGGCCAGCCCATCGGTGAGCAGGTAAAGCTGCCGAAGCTCCTCGGGCAACCGTACCTCCAGCGCCGCTGCCAAAAAAGCCAGTTCCTCGTCGACTACCGGCGGGTTGCAGCGGTACGTAACGGACGCTGACCTAGGAAGCTTTTCGATGCGAGAAATCCAGTTCATGGCAGGTGGTGGTGGTTGCAGGGCAGATTTATATCATAAGCTCCTCAAAATGCAAAAAATATTAAAGCCAGCTAATGTTTAGCTGGCTTTAATATTCAAAACAGTATCAGCGGCTTACATGAACGCGCAATCTACTACACCAGCCCTGTACTGGTTGGGCTCAATTAAGCATCGGATACAAGTACCTGCACTCAGGCCGGATCGGTTTTTTGCGCTACGAAAATGCACCAACCCGACGGTGCGTGTTGCTTCCATGCTACTTTTGCAAGATTTCACTTCTATCGGGTGCGCCTGCGGGCGCATTGCTCCAACGGCCCATATCAATAGCCTTATTCCTAGCCACTATCCTGCTGTAAGCTACCCAACCAAACACTCCTGCTCCCTTGCTCCGACCTCTCCCGCTGCTCATAGCCTCTTTTCTTGCCTTTGCTCTTTCCCATGTTAGCTCGGCCCAGCAAACCACTGGCAAAGTGCGGGCAAAACGCGGCGATGGTGTCACGATACTGCTGCAGCGCCACGGGCTGAACCCAGTGCGCGATTACAACCGGTTTGTAGCGCTTAACCGGGCCAGCCTAGGACCGCGCAATAGCTTGATTGCCGGCAAGTACTACCGCTTGCCAACAAAGCAGGCTGCCACTGTTGCTAAAAAGAAGCCCACGGCCACCAAGACGGTTGCTACCGCAGCCCGCACCACCAGCACCAAGGTAAAAACGCCCCTTAGCAACAAGCAGCTTTTTGGCCCTAGGTACGGGCAAGTATCGCCACGCTCCAAACAGTTGAGTGGCACAGTGTACTACCTGCTGTCGGGCCACGGCGGGCCCGACCCCGGCGCAGTTGGCAAATACGGCAGCTACCAGCTTGCCGAGGATGAGTACGCCTACGACATTACCGCCCGCCTTGCCAAGGTGCTGATGGAGCACGGAGCGAAGGTGCACGTGATTGTGCAGGACCCCAACGACGGAATCCGCGACGAGGCAGTGCTGAGGATGGATAACGATGAGATAACCACGCCCAACCTCGTCATTCCGCTAAACCACGTCGCGCGCCTGCGCCAGTACACCAACGCCATCAACCGGCTGCACGGGCGCTACAAGGGTGCCTACCAGCGCATGATAACGCTGCACATCGACAGCCGCAGCGCTGGCCTAAACACCGACGTTTTCTTTTACCACCACGACAAAAGTCCGGTGGGTAAGCGCCTCGCCAACAACATCCACAAGGTATTTACGGCACGCTACAAGCGCAGTCAGCCCAACCGGCCGTACGTGGGCACGGTGTCGCCGCGCTCGAGCTTGTACGTAGTGCGCAACAGCCACGCCCCTACCGTATTCATCGAGCTGGGCAACATCCGCAACGATAAAGACCAGCGCCGTTTTGTGATACCCGACAACCGCCAAGCCCTGGCCAATTGGATTTGCGAAGGCCTGATTACCGATTACCGCAACCGCAAGTAGCAGCCCCCTAGGTAGCAAGCAAAAGCCCCGGCACCAGTGTGGTGCCGGGGCTTTTGCTTGCTGATATACTTGGTGCTTACAGCGACTTAACGGCCGGAGTAGCGGGCTTGGCCCCCGAGGCTTGGGTAGCAGCCGAGGCGCCCTTCTTCATGCAGCACGACGGCGTGCTGGCAGTAGCGCCTTTAGCGGCACAGCTGGCTTTCATTTCGGTTGAGCAGGCTTCTTTCTTGGCTTTTTTGCCTTTGGCGTCTTTGCCGCCGTCGTGGGCAGAGGCAGTTCCAACAAAGGCAAACAGGGCGAGGGCAAGCAGGGCGTTTTTCATGCGGCAAAACAAAACGGAAGAAACAAAACAGGAAAATGGGTGGTTGGCTGAGCGCCGGCCCCAAAGTACTCAACCTCTGGCATAGTTGTCCGGTTCACTTTAGCTCATCTGCGTGCTTTCTCCCCGCTCCTTAAGTCTACTTACCCTGCTAAGCTTGGTGCTGCTGGCCGCCGTAGCCGCCACCGGCCTGTTGCGCTTGCGGTTCAACTACAACTTCAACGACTTCTACCCCACCGGCGACCCCGACCTCGCGTACTACGAAACCTACTCGGGCCGCTTCGGCAACGATAACGACTACGTGCTCATCGGCCTTGAAGCACCTAGGGGCCGCACCGTGTTCGAACCTGGCTTTGCGCAGCGCATTGATACATTCACGCGGTTTGCCCAGCGCCAGCACAACGTGGTGCATGTGCTTTCGCCCACCACGGCCAGCAATCCGGTAGTGGAGGGCCTGGGCGTGTTCAACATTCCCTACCTGCATCTCGATCGGCTGAACGACCCTTCGTCGCGCGCGCAAGACTCCGCGCTGATTTTCCGTACGCCCGGGCTGGTGGGCAACTTGTTTGCCCGCGACGCCCAGTCCGTAACGGTGGTGCTCCAAACCACCCCCGACCTGAAAAAGCCGCCCGGCGACACCCTGATGAGCAACCTGCGCACCGAGCTGCAGCGCCTGGGCTTCGCCGACGAGCGCGTGCACCTAGGCGGCAAAATGGTAGCCCAATCGGTGTTTGTGGATCGGTTGCGGGTAGAAATGGCCGTGTTCGTGTCGTTATCGGTGCTGCTCGTTATGTGCCTGCTGTGGTTCACCTTCCGGGCGTGGTGGGGCGTGGTGCTGCCGCTTACCGTTGTGGCCGGCGCTACCATCGGCGGCTTGGCGCTAGTGGGCTGGAGCGGCGCCGGCATCGATTTGATGACGGCGCTGCTGCCCGTGATGATGTGCGTGGTGGGCATTGCCGATTCGGTGCACCTGCTCACGCGCTACGTAACCGAAACCGGCGAAGGCACGGCCACCGTACCGGCCTTGCGCATCAGCATGCGCGAATCGATGTTCGGCTCGGGGTTATCGGCCCTAACTACTTCGTTGGGCTTCTTTACGCTCACCACCAGCCACATTCGGCCCATTCACAACTTTGGCCTTTACACGGGGTTGGCGGTGCTGATTGCGTACGTTCTCACCTTCACGTTGCTGCCGGCTTTGCTGGTGCTGCTACCTAGGCCGCAGCAACGCTACGGGGCGGGGCGCTCCTGGGATGGGCCGCTTACCCGCCTGTTGCGCGTAGTGCTGGTGCGCCGCCGTTGGATTATGGCCGGCGCCGCGTTGTTGCTGGTCGGCAGCCTTACGGCAGCCAGCCGCGTGCGGCTGGAGTCGCGCCTGCTCGACGACCTGGCCGACGACGACCCCGTGCAGCTCGACTTTCGGTTTTTCGAGCAGAAGTTTGCCGGCGTGCGCCCCTTCGAGATGCACCTCTTGCCCCAGGGCGGCCGCAGCATTTACGACCTAGGCGTGCTGCGCGAAATCGAGGAGATAGAAAACTACCTGGGCCGCGAGTACGGCTTGCACTTTGTGGCCTCCCCCGTCACGGTCGTAAAATCGATACGCAAAGCCCTGAACGGCGGGGCACTCGAGGAGTACCGCCTACCCAGTTCGGAAACCGAAATGAAGCGCTTGCTCCGCCAGGTGCGCAAACTGGGCAAGCGCCCCGAATTTAGGGCGTTAGCTACCCCCCAAGCTACCGAAGGCCGCCTTACCGGGCGCATGCCCGACCCCGGCAGCACAACCGTGGCCAAGCTAAACGCCGGTTTGCGTCGCTTCCAGCTTCAGCACACCAACACCAATGTGCTGCGCACCCGCCAAACCGGCTCGGCCCTGCTTATTGATAAAAATAACCAGAACCTAACGCGCGACATGCTGGTGGGCATTGGGGTAGATGTGCTGATGGTGACGGCCATTGTGCTGGTGCTTTTCCGGTCGCTGCGCATGGTGCCGGTAGTGCTCATCCCCAACCTGTTGCCTATTGTGGTAGTGGCGGGTGTAATGGGCGTGTGCGGCGTGCCCATGAAGGTGAGCACCAGCATCATTTTCACCATCG
This sequence comes from Solirubrum puertoriconensis, assembly GCF_001483135.1. Classification (GTDB taxonomy): domain Bacteria; phylum Bacteroidota; class Bacteroidia; order Cytophagales; family Hymenobacteraceae; genus Solirubrum; species Solirubrum puertoriconensis. The sequence goes on along the minus strand of NZ_LNAL01000006.1, from coordinate 1,228,080 downwards.
CCTTTGGCATCGCCGTCGACGATACCATTCACTTCATCAGCAAGTTGCGCCTGATGCTCGGCAAAGAACCCACCGTAAAGCGTGCCGTTTCGCGCACTTACCGGCTAGCAGGTAAGGCAGTTATCGTCACGTCGATGATTTTGGTGGGCGGCTTCAGCACGCTGCTGTTCTCCTCGTTCGATGGCACATTTTACGTGGGGCTGCTCATTGGGCTCACCCTGCTGTTCGGCGTTATAGCCGAGCTGACGCTGCTGCCCATTCTGGTGCTGCTGTTCTACCGAAACCCGCGCGTGGGCAAGGCCAAGCAACTGCGGGCCGAAGTAGCTGAGGTGTAAACAGCCTGCAGCGCAGGCTTTGGCTGGGCCGCCTTCGCAGCACTAGTCCGCGTCCACGGATAGGGACCTCCACGTGGTTGTAGCGGGGGCTTTAGCCCGCGTTTGCCAGAACGACATGTTTGCAACGGTACAGTTCAAATCGTGCACGCAAACGCAGGTTAAGGCCCACGCTACATTCTCACGCTGTGCGCTACAAACCGACTTTCCTCGTTCTACACCCCGCCCAAGCGCAATAGCGTATTTTTGGGCTGAGTTATGAAACACCGTTTGCTTCTGGTTTTGGGCATGGCTTTGCTCTCAACCACCGCCCCCGCCCAAACCGAGCCTGCTGCTCCTTCGCCCAACGACCAGATAACGCGCCTCATACAGGAGCGCGAGCAGCTGGTGCGCGAATACGAAGAAGCCAATGCGCAGCGCAATGCTCTGTTTGCCAACAAGCCCTCCAAAAAAGACTTGCAGGAGGTTGTGGATGCGCTGAAGGGCATCATCCGCAAAGACACCGAGATTGTGCAAGCCCTGAAAGCCACCGAGCTGCGCCGCACCGCCGATATTGTAGCCCGCCAGCGCCAAGCCGAGCAGCAAGCCACCGTAGCCCAAACCGACCAAAGCTCCACGCGCCAGCGCTTCTACGACCTCGAAAGCCAGATTCAGAACCTGCAGCTACGCGAGAAACAACGCGAAAAGCAGCTGCGCGAGTACCAATCGGCCGCCAAAGAGGCCGAAGATGCCCGCGTAAGCCGCGAGGTGCTTGCGGCCGGCTTAGCCGCGTTGTGCATCGGCTTGCTGGTGTATGTGCTGCGCCTGCGCCAACGCCTAAGCAGCGCCCCGGCCCGCCGCAAGGCCAAGCGCTAGGGCGGGCCAAACAAGGTTTGCCAGCATGCCCGCCAGGAGCGCGCCGCCCGCAGGTCGTGCCACAAATCGGCCCACTCATGAAAGTTGAGGTACAGCAAGCTTTGTGGCGCTTTTAGGGGCTTGGTGATGCCGTAAATGGGCTTTTCGTCTTCTTGCTGAAAAGTACCGAATAGCCTATCCCACAGAATGAGCGTGGTGCCGAAGTTCTTGTCGACGTACTTGGGGTTGCGGCCGTGGTGCACGCGGTGGTGCGAGGGCGTGACGAACACCAACTCAAACCACCTAGGCAGCCGCCCGATGCTCTCGGTATGAATCCAGAACTGGTAAAGCAGGTTGATTTCGTAGCAGGTGAACAGGATTACCGGATGAATTCCCGTTAGCCAGGCCGGAATAAAGAAGATAATCTTGAAGTGCTGCGTCCAGGAATTGCGGAACGAGGTTGAGAAGTTAAGGTGCTCCGAGGAATGGTGCGTAACGTGGGTAGCCCACCACACCCGCTGCCGGTGCGCTACGTAATGCGCCAAGTAGTTGCAGAAATCAACCACCACGTAGGCTAATACCCATGCCCACCAGGTGGGCGGCACTTGCCAAGGCGCCAACCCGCAAAAGAAAAGCCCAAAGCCAAAAATCCCTGATTTCAGCAGCACGTTCAGCAAGGCGTTGCCCAAGCCGATGCCGATGGAAGAACGCAGGTCTTGGGCATCGTAATGGCGGTCGGGGTCATGGCGCAGCAGGTACCACTCGGCTGCCACCGACAGCACAACAATCGGCAGAAAATACGGCACCAGCGGCACCAGTTCGCGTTCTAGCTCCTCTACACGCATAGCTCGGGCGTAATGGTGTGCGACTAACCTAGGACGGGGCAACTGTTACAAGTAAGATACTCATAGTCCGTTACCCGTTGCCTGCTTTACCTTTGAAAATATGCTAGTTGCAGCCGCCGAATACCTCACCTACACCGAAGCCGTGGGCCTGTACCACCGCCTCCAAAGCGAGGCCGGTATCGTGAGCTTGGTGAAGAACTACGGCCCTGCCACCTTGCCCTTCGGCGACGGGCTGTATTTCCGGCTGCTGATTGAGGAAGAAGACGTAGAGGGAGCCCGCCAGATTGTGCAGGAGTTTGAGCAGCAACGCACCGAGCGCGCCGCGGCCCGCTGCCCCAGGTGCGGCTCGTACAACGCCTGGCCCGAGCCCGAAGCCCGGCAACCGTGGTACAAACGCTTGTTTTATGCCGGCACCACCATGTACCGCTGCCATAATTGCGGAGAGGAGTTTTCGGGGTAACACGTAGTGCGTACTGCCAAGGCTTGGAAGTCGGCGCGGCGTTGCAAAATTGCAAGCCTCACTACGCTCACTTCATGAAGCCGACCTCCACCCTGCTCTTAAGCTCGATGGCCTTAGTCCTAGGTGCCTGTGCCGGGCAGCAACCCCTGCAGCCCTACGACCTGGTAATTACCCACGCCAACGTAGTAGATGTGGAGGCCGAACGCGTGCTGCCCGACCAAACCGTGTGCATTGCGCAAGGGCAAATCAGGCGGGTGCAGAAGTCGGGCACCCGCACCATTGCCGCCAAGCAGACCATTGATGCCCAAGGCAAATACCTGATACCGGGTTTGTGGGATATGCACGTACACTTCCGGGGCGGCGACTCACTTACCACTGCCAACCGCAACTTGCTGCCCTTGTACCTTGCCCATGGCATTACCACCGTGCGCGATGCCGGTGGCGACCTTACCCCAGCCATTTTTAGCTGGCGCGAGCAAATGGCCGCCGGCAAGCTGGCGGGGCCGCGCATCTACACTTCAGGCCCCAAGCTCGACGGACCTAGGGCTACCTGGGCCGGTTCGCTCGTAGTCGAATCGCCCGCGCAGATCGAGCAGGCCCTCGACTCATTGCAGCGGCTGAAGGTTGATTACGTGAAGCTCTACGAAAGCACGATTTCGCGCGAGGCCTTCCTAGGTGCCATAGCCTCGGCCGAAAAGCGGGGGCTCACCACCACCGGCCACATGCCCTACACCGCCACTCTGCGCGAGGCAGTTGAGAGCGGCCTTGATGCCTCGGAGCACCTGTATTATGTGTTCAAGGCCTGCTCCGCCATAGAAGACAGTATTACCACTGCAATACGCAACAGCCAAACCAGCAGCAAGCCCCTAGGTCTGTTTGCGGTGCTGCCGGCCATTTACCGTACCTACGATGCCGCCACCGCTGCTCGTACCTACCGCATGCTGGCAAAGCACCGCACGGCCGTAGTGCCTACCTTGCACATTCAGAAAGTGCTGGCCGAGCTACCCGACACCGACCACGCCCGCGACACGCTGCTGGCGTACATCGACCCGAAAATACAAGCCACCTACGCCCGCCGCATTGCCAGTGCCCGGGCGCAGTCGGCGGCTACGCGAGCCTTCAACAAGCAGCTCGGCGCCCGTTTTATGAGCATGGTGCCCCAAATGCAAGCGGCCGGCGTTACGCTGCTGGCCGGCTCCGATAGCGGCCCCTTCAACTCCTACGTGTACCCCGGTGCCTCGCTCCTTGGTGAGCTAGTGTTGATGGTGCAAGCTGGCCTTACCCCGGCCCAAGCCCTGAAAACAGCCACCGTCAACGGGGCCCGCTTCCTGAAAGCCGATCAGCGCTCCGGCACCATCCGGGCGGGCAAGGATGCCGACGTGGTATTGCTCAACGCCAACCCGCTGCAAAACATTAGCAACCTGCGCGGCATTCACACGGTGGTAGCCCGCGGCCAAGTATACACCGCTGCCGATCTGCGCCAGATGGTGCGAGCCGTCAAACATCGTTAAACCTTAGCCATGCCCGTTCGCGAAATCCTACAGCTCGGCAACCCGGTGTTGCGCCAAGTAGCCCAGCCCGTTGCCGACCCCACCGCGCCCCAAGTTGCGGCATTAGTGCAAAACCTAACCGACACCGTAGCCCACTGGCGCGAAACCACCGGCTACGGCCGCGCCATTGCCGCGCCTCAAATCGGGGTACTTGAGCGTGTGGTTTTGCTGCGCCTGCCCGGCCGCGAGGTATGGCCTCTCATCAACCCCAGCATTGTGGCCCGCAGCCCCGAAACCTCGTTGGTGTGGGATGCTTGCTTATCGTTCCTGTCCATCTTCATGCAGGTGCCTCGCCACCACTGGATTACCGTGCGCTACCAGGACCTAGGCGGCCAGTGGCACGAAACCCTCGCCGGGGCCGAGGACGACCTCGCTGAGCTGTTGCAACACGAAATCGACCACCTCGACGGCATCTTGTCCATCGACCGCGTGGTGGATGTGCAAAGTATTTGCACCCGCGAGGAGTTTGAGCGGCGCTACCGAGCCGATAGCCCGTACGGGCGGTGAACTAGTTAAGGCGTCAACCTTGCGTCCCCTTTCTTTAACATCCCCCTTAAACTTGCCATTCAATTTATATTGACTGATATGCTATTACCAATACTGCTCCTGCTACTTACTGATTCACCAGAACAAGGTCATAAACCCATTAACAACGGCTTAGTAGGTAGCTACTATTCCAGGGCTAATCAATTTGAAAAGCATTCAAACCTGTATTTAAGAGCAGATTCTTCCTTTGTTTACTCTTACTTACTAGGGGGTTGTCAAGATGAAATATCCGGCGTATGGTCAACCAAGGGAAACAATTTGTACCTGATTCAGGCAAAAGACACAACAACCAATAGACTCTACCACATACCAGATCTTGCAGCTCCTTGGAGAATCACCAAGTCAGGGCTTAAACCCTTAAAAAAATTAAATTTAGGGTGCTTCGAGGAAGCTTCTATTCACCGCAAATTGCGTGCTGGCCGTTAGCACGAGAATCGGCCAATAGCACCTCATGATTTTAACACCGGCCTGACACAGCCTCCACGTTCCAAATTTCTGCCCGACCTTCGGCCGCACGTTTGCCGTTCAACGTTTGTTGATACGGTTTACACTTATTGCATTCCGAAAGCTTGGCTGAAGCTACCTACACCCCTACCGAGTCCGTTTACGAAGAGCTGCGCCGCGTACAAGGCCTGCTGCGCGTAGAGCAACAAGAGGACCTCGAGCAATACCGCATTCGTAACGCGAAGAGTACGATTGCGGAGCGGCAACACCGCGGCCTGACGTGGTACCCAATTAAAATCACCAAAGAAGACATTGGCTTCGGCGGCAAGCTGGTGCTCGAGCTCGAACGCCCGGCCGGCCAAAGCCAGCAGCTGCACCTGTTTCAGGTGGGCAAAAACGCAGCGTTGTTCGGCAACATACCCGGCCGCGCCGGCTCCGATAAGCCCATGCTGCAAGGCGTGGTTACGAGCGTACGCCGCAACAAAATCACGCTGGCTACCAACAAGGAAGACCTGCCCGACTGGATCGACGAAGGCAAGCTGGGCCTCGATCTGACTTTTGATGAGGTAAGCTACCGCGAGATGGAGCTGGCCCTGCAGAAAGTGCAAGGTGCCTTTGGCCGCCTTGCCGAGCTGCGCGATACGCTCCTAGGCCATCGGCCGGCCGAGTTCAAATCGGCCGAAGAGGCCGAGAAGCTGTACTACCCCAACCCGCTGAACGCTTCCCAAACCGCCGCCGTGCAGCACGTGCTGGCCGCTAAGGACGTAGCCATCATCCACGGCCCGCCCGGCACCGGCAAAACCACTACGCTGGTACAGGCCATATTGGAGACCATCCGGCGCGAGCGGCGCGTGCTGGTGTGTGCCCCCAGCAATACGGCCGTGGATTTGCTGACCGAAAAGCTGGCCGAGCGCGGCGTAAACGTTATCCGGATGGGCAACCCCTCGCGCGTGTCGGATTTGCTACTTGAGCACACGCTAGATGCGCAGGTGATGACGCACAAGCACTATGGCGAGCTGCGCAGCCTGCGACAAACGGCCGAGCAGTACCGCCAAATGGCCGGCCAGTACAAGCGCAACTACGGCTGGGAGGAGCGCCAACAGCGCCAAGCATTGAAAGAGCAGGCGCACCAACTGCTGCAAGAGTCGGATCAGCTGGAGAAGTACATCACCGAGGACCTCTTGGAGAAAGTGCAGGTAATTACCTGCACGCTGGTGGGCGCCGCCAACCGCGCCATTCGGCACCTGATGTACGAAACCGTGTTCATCGACGAAGCGGCGCAGGCGCTGGAGCCGGGCTGCTGGATACCCATCACCAAGGCCGAGCGTGTAGTACTGGCCGGCGACCATTGCCAGCTGCCGCCCACCGTGAAAAGCGAAAAAGCGGCGGCCCAGGGCTTGCGCGAAACCTTGTTTGAAAAGTGCATTACGCGCCAGCCCGACACGGCCCGCATGCTGCAGGTGCAGTACCGCATGCACCAGCACATCATGCAGTTCTCGTCGGATCAGTTTTACGGCGGCAAGCTGCTGGCCGATGAACGCGTGCGCGCCGCCGACCTGCACGATTACGACGTGCGCTTTGAGCCGGGCCAGGCCGTGGAGTTCATCGACACGGCCGGTTGTGGGTTCGAGGAAATGGGCCTGCAGGATTCGCCTTCCGTGGCTAACCCCGAGGAAGCTGATTTGCTACTGCGCCGCCTCTCGGAACTGCTGCAGGATTACCACCAGGCCGACCACGAGCAGCACCCGCTGAGCATCGGCGTAATTGCCCCCTACCGCGCCCAGATCAATTACCTGAAAGACCGCGTGGAGGACATGCCCGAGCTGAACGAGCTGCTCACCAAGCGCCAGCTCAGCATCGGCACCGTCGACTCCTTCCAAGGCCAAGAGCGCGACATCATTGCCATTACGCTCACGCGTTCCAACGCCGCCAACGACATCGGCTTCCTGGCCGATATCCGCCGCATGAACGTGGGCATGACGCGCGCCCGCCGCAAGCTGCTGATGATTGGCGACTCGGCCACGCTGAGCAGCCACCCCTTCTACCGCGAGTTTGTGAACTACGTGGAAGACCTAGGGGCCTACCGCACCGCTTGGGAGTTTCAGCAGTAAGCACACTCCTGTCATCCTTCGCTTTGCGGACGCAAGATGAGGATGACAGGAGTGTCTGGCTGGAAAATCACTGCAAGTCAATCACCGACATCGTATGCGGCGCATCGGACTTGCTGTTGACGAAGTTCTTCTCCGGCTTGTCGAAGTTAGAGATGTACAGTCGGTTGCCTTTCATCAGCACTTCGGCGGGCTGATCGAGCAAGCCACCCGTGCCATCCGTGTCGCCGTTTTGGGCCAGGGTGGTCACGCTGTTGTCTTTCAGGTTTACTACCTCAATGGCGTTTTGGCGCGAGTTGCAGAGGTAAAGCTTATCGGTTTTGCGGTCGATAATAAGGCCATCCACGCACGAAATCTGTTTGCCGGCGGTGGTAACTACCTCTTGCTTAGCGAGGCTACCGTCGGGTTTCAGGGTCATGCGGTATAGGGTGCCGTCGCCGAAGGAGCCGGTGTACAGGCGGCCCTGGCTGTCGTAGTCGAGGCCGTCGGCGCCATTATCAACGCCGGTTTCGTTGACTTTGGTGGTGAAGAACGCCAGTACGTGCGGGTCCATGGTTTTGGGCTTCAGGTGCACCACGCCTTTGTTTAGCTCAGCCAAGGCAAAGCGCATCACGGCGCTGCCCTTATCGTTGTCGGGAAGGTCCCACTGGCTGTCGGTCACGTAAATGGTGTTGCCTTTCCAGAGCACGGCGTTAGCCAGGCCAAAGCCATCGGCCACGGTTTCCACGGCCCCGGGCTTGCCGTTCTGCACCCGCACGCGCATCAGGCGCGATTTGTAGTTCTTGTCGTTTTCGTACTGGTTTTCGGCGTAATACAGGTGCCCATCGGGCCCGAATGCCAGGTCCATGGGCGCCGCTTTCTTGGTGCTGGGCTCCACGGGCAAGTTGCTGAGGTAGGGCCGCATCGAGTCGCCCACTATTTCCACAAGCGAAGCTGGTTGGCTGTTATCGGCCAGGTTCGGCACCGATAAAATTATGTTGCCGTTGGGCGCCAACGCCAAACCATCGGGGGTGTTGTGGGTATAACCGAGGGTAAAGAGCAATTTAGGATTGCCGATGCGTTGGGCAGTATCGGCGGTAGCAACCGCACTGGTTTTACCGGAATCGGCGGGGGCTGAAGAATCGGCCGTAGAGGTTTTGTCGGCGCTCTGGCCGCAGGCAGCCAAGAGCGTTGCGCTCAGCAGCATAGCGCTGAGCGAGCGAGGAAATAGAACAGTCATGTGCGGCAACAGTTAGGTGTAGTAGTGCTGCCTAACGGAGCCCTCAGGTGGCAAGTTGCGGCAACCCGCAGCCCCGAGCGGCGTTATTTTCCTTTAATTGCCTTAAGTTTTCCATTATTCTCTCCTGTCCCATGCAGATTGCTGATCAAAAGGTGGTCACCATCACCTACGACCTAAGCGTAACCAACGACGAGCAAGAAAAGACGCTCGTGGAGAAGGCCGAAGCCGACAGCCCCATGGTGTTTTTGTTTGGCATGAGCGGCCTGCCCGAGGAGTTCGAGCAACAGCTGCAAGGCAAACAAGCCGGCGACACCTTTAGCTTTACCCTCTCGCCCGAACAAGGCTACGGCGAGTACGACCAGAACGCCCTGGTAGACCTACCTAAGCAAGTATTTGAAGTTGATGGCCAGGTAGATAGCGAAATGCTGCAGCCCGGCAACTACCTGCCCATGTCGGACAACCACGGCAACCACTTGCAAGGCAAGGTGGTGTTCGTAGGCAACGACACCGTGCAGATGGACTTCAACCACCCGCTGGCCGGCATGACGATGCACTTCGACGGCAAAGTGGTGGCCGTGCGCGACGCCAGCAAAGAGGAGCTCGACCACGGCCACGTACACGGCGAAGGTGGGCACCACCACTAGGCCGCTACACGGCATGAACTTGAAAACGGGGCTTAGCGGCCCCGTTTTTTATTGCCCTAGGTGTAGCCGCGCTGGGTAGCCGTTGAGCGGTGCTGATGCACGTGGCAACCGCACCGGCATGAACTCTGCCCTTGGGCTGCCGTACAGAACTCCACCTTCTGCTGTAGCTACCTGGGTTTGCTTAGGTAGCCTTGCCTCCTTCCTGCCGCAAGGGTAACGCATGTTTTACCCAACCAAACCGCCCCTTCATGGAAAGCATCAAAACCAAAGCCTACGGAGCCAAAGGCTCTATCCGCAGCAGCTTGGGCCCGATGGAAATCGAACGGTTCCCGGCCAAAGCCGACGAAGTGCACATTGATATTCTGTACTGCGGCGTGTGCCATTCCGATTTGCACCAAGTAAAAAACGACTGGCACAACACGGTGTATCCGTGCGTGCCTGGCCACGAAATTGTGGGCCGCGTTACGGAAGTGGGCAGCAGCGTAACCAAGTTTAAGGCCGGCGACATTGTGGGCGTGGGCTGCATGATTAATTCGTGCGGGCAATGCCAACCCTGCCAGCACGGCGAAGAAAATTACTGCCAAGGCCCCGTGAGCTGGACGGCCACCTACAATGGCTACATGAAACCCGACGGCAGCGGCTACAACACCTTCGGCGGCTACTCCACCAACATAACGGTGAAGGAAAGCTTTGTACTGCGCATCCCCGATAAGCTCGACATCAAAGCTGCCGCTCCCATTCTGTGCGCGGGCATCACCACTTACTCGCCCTTGCGGCACTGGAAGGTAAAGCCCGGCGACAGTGTGGCCGTGGCGGGTCTGGGTGGCCTAGGGCACATGGCCGTGCAGTTGGCCAAGGCCATGGGGGCACAAGTAGCAGTGCTTACCACCTCCCAGGACAAGCGAGAAGCCGCCGAAGCCCTAGGTGCGCATCAGGTTATCATAACCACCGATAGCAAAGCCATGAAACAAAACGAGCTGATGTTCGATTTGATCCTGGCCACCATTCCCGATGAGTTTGAGGTTAACGAGTACGTGTCGCTGCTGAAACTCAACGGCACCGTTGTTACCGTAGGGCTGCTGGGCTCCTACAAAAAGCCGCTCGACAACATGGAAATGGCCAAGTCTCGCCGCTCGGTGGCGGGCTCCATCATCGGGGGCATTGCCGAAACGCAGGAGGTGCTGGATTTCTGCGCCGATCACAACATCCTGCCCGAAGTGGAAATGATTCGGATGCAAGACATCAACAAGGCATTCGACAAGATGATGGACAAGGAGGTACGCTTCCGCTACGTTATCGACATGCAGTCGTTGAAGGAAGAAGAAGTGTAGCAACTATGTTAGCCGATGGAAAAGGGAGGCCAAATGGCCTTCCTTTTTGTAGCTACTACCTGTCTTCTGGCCAGATGATCTAGGCCAAAAATTTTATCAGGCTATGGATTTTGCCGCAGCCGAAAGCTCAGGCCAGAATTCCACAAAATCATTCTCGTACGCTTCTACTTCGCGCAAAAACGCTGCTGCTCCCGTTGCCAGCACCTCCCCGTTCGGCACCCGTCGGCTCAGACCTAGGAGCGCGCGTGCTAGGCCTTCGGGCTGGGCGTAGCCGGTAAGCCAATCGTCGCGGCGCATGTAGCTGAACATATGCTGCAACCGTTCGGGCAACTCCGTGCTGCGGGCCTGCAAAATAGCGTACATGCGCTGCGCAAACGCGGGCAGCGGCTCTTGGGGGCGATAATTGTACTGGGCAAAGCGGCGGGCCAGCAGGTGGTCGTAGCCCACATCGGCTACTACCCCGGCCCACTTACCTAGGCCGGCTCCGCGCAGGCGGGCCGTGCTACGGCGCACTACCGGGTGCGCATCGGTATACGAATCGATGAGGCGGTGCAGACGAATGCCCCGCTGCACCTCGGGCGAGTAGGCGGCCACGGCGGCCCGGCCACGTACGGCTTCGGCGGCAAAGTTGCCGAAGATGAGGTCGGGGTCGGGGCCGGATAAAACCAGGTGGGCGAGGAAGTTCACAGGCGCAATGTACCGCCAAGTGCCCCGGCTAGGTTGCGGCAAAGGCTAACCTAGGGCTGCCTCGGCGCGTAATCCCCAAAACTCCTTCTAATCTGACCAACTCCAAACACCCGACCCCATGGCTGAAAAAGTTGCCGTAAGCCACGACGTTACCAAGCTCGTGGAGCGCATCAAGGACATTAAAATTGCCATGATGACCACCTTGGAGCCCGATGGCTCTTTGCACTCGCGCCCCATGTACACCCACGAACCGGAAGCCGATGGCACCTTGTGGTTTTTTACCGAGCAAGACTCGCCCAAGATCGACGAAGTGCAGCAAGACCGCCACGTAAACCTGGGCTACTCCAAACCGCAGGACAACCTCTACGTGAGCATCTCGGGCCGTGCCCGCATTGTTACCGACCGCGCCAAAATCAAAGAGCTCTGGACTGAAAGCCTGCGCACCTGGTTCCCGAAAGGCTCCGACGACCCCAACATCGCACTGCTTCGCATCGATATCGACAAAGGCGAATACTGGGATCAGCCCAGCAACGTGCTGGTACATGCCTTTGGCTACGTGAAAGCCGTAGCAACCGGCGAGCGGTACCAGCCCACCGGCGACGAGCACGCCAAGGTGCAGCCCAAGTAACTTGGGCCATACTAATCCGAAATCCGCAAAAAGGGAGAGAGTCACTTCTCTCCCTTTTTTGTTGTTTGCTAATGTTGTCTTCCACTACATCCGCCACTTTGCCCACCTCGCCGCTTACTACGCTTTCCATTATTACCGTACGGCCCGAAAACCGGCGCTGGGCGCTGGCCCAAATGGGCACCATGCCGCGGCATCTGGCCAAAGTGCCGGGCTTGCGCTTCGCCAAAATGCTGGGCTCGGGCTTCGATTTTGGCCTGAAACCCAATTTTGCTCGCTACGGGCTAATGGCCGTGTGGGACAATGCCGCCGACGCCAGCCATTTCTTCGAACGCAACGAGCATTGGCGAGCTTTCCAAGAGCGCAGCCACGAGCTCTGGACGGCCGATTTGCTTCCCTTGCAAGGCCATGGTTTGTGGGATGGCACTAATCCCTTCGACTACGCACCTAGGGCCGATGCGCCGGCCGAGGCCCCGGTAGCGGTGCTCACGCGAGCCAGCATCCGCTTGCTGCGGTCTTGGAACTTCTGGCGGGCGGTGCCGCCAGTGAGCCGGGCTGTACAGCAAGCTCCGGGGCTATTGGCGGCTATTGGCTTAGGCGAGCTGCCAGTTATCCGGCAAGCAACTTTTAGCCTGTGGCGCTCGGCTGCCGAAATGCGTCAGTATGCTTATGGGCAGCAGCACGAGGGTCGTCACAAGGAAGTGATTAAGCGCACGCGGCAAGAAGGCTGGTACTCCGAGGAGATGTTCGCCCGCTTTCGGGTGCTGGCTACGCGCGGCACTTGGGATGGGAAAAATCCGCTGCTGCTCACTTAGGAGCATAAAAAAAGCAGGCCACCCGTCGTGGCACAACACCACACCTGAAGTCGTACCAGTTGCCGCATTTCGACGAGCAGCCTGCCGCTACAAAGTTGGCCGTTGCATTTGGCCTAGGTGGCAGCATTTCTACGGGTTTTGGCCGGCGGCCAGTACTGATTTTTTGCCTTACACTTCACAATAAACGCAGCCAGCAAGGCCGCTCCCGCGTTTGCGTGCTGCCAGTACGAAGTAGCAATTCAGTAATTCGCGCAAGCAAGTTTCCGTAGTTGCCAAAGCCTCGTCGGCGCGTTTAGGTTGTACCTTGGGTCACGTTTCAAGACCGCATTTGGGCTTGTTTATGCACCCCTTACAAGTGGTCTGCGCCGCGATATTTGTTCGCGCCCATCCAAAATCCTTTGCTTGCCCGATGACGCACGACGAACTGGAACAAGCTGGCTTTTTGCACGCCGACTACGTGCCCGATGGCACCAACTACCGCCGCGGCGAGCTATACGTGCGCATGACTCCCACGGGCTCCTTGCGCGTGTTCTTGCCCAACGGCTCCGACGGCAGTGATATTGAACTTTCGTCGGGCGACGTGTACAACCCCGACATTCTCTACCGTGGCCCCATCAAGGACATCGACGAACTGATACGCCTAACCCACCGCTGGGTAGCCTAGGGCGCCGGGGGCTGGCGGCAATTTCGGTTTTGCTGCCTTGCTGCGGCAAGCAGCATCAGGGTTGCTTATTGCCCCATTTTTTCGGTTCCAAAGCAAGCTGTGGTACGGCCTTCTTCGGTAAAAAAGCGGGCTTGCCGCCATTTCCCCGTATTTTCGCCGGCTCAACGAATTCGCATCCGTTATGCCCGGCTACCGTCCGCAGGAGATAGAGAAGAAGTGGCAGGATTTCTGGCAACAAAACCAGACGTTCCGCGCCGAAAACCACTCTGATAAGCCCAAGTACTACGTGCTCGACATGTTCCCCTACCCCTCGGGAGCGGGCTTGCACGTGGGTCACCCGCTAGGCTACATCGCCTCCGATATCGTGACGCGCTACAAGCGTCACCGCGGCTTCAACGTGCTGCACCCCATGGGTTTCGACTCGTTTGGCTTGCCCGCCGAGCAGTACGCTATCCAAACGGGCCAGCACCCCGAGAAAACCACCCGCGAGAACATCGCCCGCTATATTGAGCAGCTTTCTTCCTTGGGTTTCAGCTACGACTGGAGCCGCGAAGTGCGCACCTCCGACGCCAGCTATTACAAGTGGACGCAGTGGATCTTCCTGAAGCTGTTCAACTCGTGGTACAACCTCGACACCAACAAGGCCGAAAGCATTCGCACGCTGCAGGATAAGTTTGCCGCCGAGGGCTCGGCCGGTGTGCGGGCCGTGTGCGACGAAGACGAGCGCCACGACTTTTCGGCGGGCCAGTGGCAGATGATGAGCGAGGCCCAACGCGTGGCCGCCGTTCACCCCTACCGCCTGGCCTACCAAAGCGAAACCTACGTGAACTGGTGCCCCCAGCTCGGCACGGTGCTCTCCAACGACGAAGTAAAAGACGGCGTATCGGAGCGCGGCGGCTACCCCGTTGAGCGCCGCCTGATGCCGCAGTGGAACCTGCGCATCACCGCCTACGCCCAGCGCCTGCTCGACGGCCTCGACACCATCGACTGGCCCGAAGCCGTGAAGGAAATGCAGCGCAACTGGATAGGCCGCTCCGTGGGTGCCGAAGTGCGCTTCGAGGTAGAAAACCACCCCGAGCTGCCGCTTACGGTGTTCACCACCCGCCCCGACACCCTGTTCGGCGTTACGTACATGGCCGTGGCGCCCGAGTCGGAGTTGCTCGAAACACTCATCACCAACGAGCAGCGCGCCGAAGTAGAAAAGTACGTTGAGTGGGCCAAAAACCGCTCAGAGCGCGACCGTATGGCCGATGTGAAGACCATTACCGGTGCCTTCACGGGTTCGTACGCGCTGCACCCCTTCAGCGGCGAGAAGCTGCCCATTTGGGTGGCTGATTACGTGCTGGCGGGCTACGGCACCGGCGTGGTGATGGCTGTACCGGCCCACGACACCCGCGACTTCGCGTTTGCCAAGCACTTCTCGCTGCCCATCGTACCGGTGGTGGAAGGCTTCGATGAAGAAGCCAACGAGGCGTACGCCGCCAAAGAAGGCCGCATCATCAACTCCGATTTTCTCAACGGCCTCGAAGTAAAGCCGGCTCTCAAGGCTGTAATTGAGCGCCTTGAGGAAATGGGTATCGGCAAGGGCAAGGTGAACTACCGCCTGCGCGATGCCATCTTCGGCCGGCAGCGTTACTGGGGCGAGCCTATTCCGGTGTACTACCGCGACGGTATGGCCTTCGGCGTGGCCGAGCAAGACCTGCCGCTGGTACTGCCCGAAATCGATGAGTACAAGCCTACCGAAACCGGTGAGCCGCCCCTAGGTCGGGCCAAGGACTGGAAGTACCGCGGGCAGTTCGATTTCGAGCTGAGCACCATGCCTGGCTGGGCGGGTTCGTCGTGGTATTACCTGCGCTACATGGACCCGCAGAACGACGAGCGTTTTGTGAGCGAAGAAGCCGAGCAGTATTGGCAAACCGTAGACCTATACATGGGTGGTGCTGAGCACGCTACGGGCCACTTGCTCTACGCCCGCTTCTGGTACTTGTTCCTGAAAGACCTAGGGCTGGTAAGCGGTAACGAGCCTTTCCAGAAGCTCATTAACCAAGGCATGATCCTGGGTCGCTCGAACTTTGTGTACCGCATCAACGGCACCAACAAGTTCGTGACGAACTCGAAGAAGGGCGAATACGAAACCACGCCCCTGCACGTGGATGTGAACATCACCGAAGACGACGTGCTCGACATCGAAGCCTTCCGCAACTGGCGCGAAGACTTTGCCTCGGCCGAGTTCATTCTCGAAGACAACGGCACCTACGTGTGCGGCGTCGAAATCGAGAAGATGTCGAAGTCGAAATACAACGTAGTGAACCCCGACACGCTGATTGAGCGCTACGGGGCCGACGCGCTGCGCCTGCACGAGATGTTCCTAGGTCCGTTGGAGCAATTCAAGCCCTGGAACACCCAAGGCATGACGGGGGTATCGGGCTTCCTGAAGAAGTTCTGGCGATTGTTCTTCCCGGAAGACCGCGACTGGGCCGTTACCGACGAGGAGCCCACACCGGCCGAGCTGAAGGCTTTGCATAAGGCCATCAAGAAGGCGCAGGAGGACATCGAGCGGTTCTCGTTCAACACCTCGGTGAGCACGTTTATGATCTGCGTAAACGAGCTGTCGGCCCTGAACACCCGCAAGCGCGCCATTTTGGAGCCGCTGGTGGTGCTGATTTCGCCCTACGCTCCGCACCTTGCGGAGGAGCTGTGGGAGCAACTCGGCCACGAAGCCGGTTCGCTGAGCACGGCGCCGTTCCCCGAGTTCAACGAGGCTTACTTGGTTGAAGACACGGTGAACTACCCGGTGGCCATCAACGGCAAAGTGCGCGAGCAGCTGCAGTTCCCGGCCAATGCTACGGCCGCCGAAATCGAGCAAACCGTACTCGGCACCGACATCCTGGCCCGCTACGCCGAAGGCAAGCCTGCCAAAAAGGTGATTGTAGTGCCCGGCCGCATGGTAAACGTGGTGGTGTAAGCACCTAGGGTTACCAGAACTATTGCACGGCCCACGGCTCTCAACGGAGCTGTGGGCCGTTTGCGTTGGCGCCCAACCAACTGCATTGTTCTGGTTGATTTAACCTAGGTTTGTCGGCTGCACATACTCTTGCACTTACCCCGATGTTAGCTTTGTCGGTTCGCCAAACCACCAGCGCCTCTTACCGCCCCGAGCTCGATGCGTTTCGGGTGCTGCCGGTGCTGATGGTGATTGCGCAGCACTGGTTGCCGGTGGCATGGGTGCGCACTGCAACCAGCTCGGTGGGCGTAACGGCCTTTTTTGTGCTGAGCGGCTACTTTGTAACCAACATTTTGCGCCGGGCGCAACGCAGCGAGCAGCCGTGGCGGGTGCTGAAGCCGTTCTACCTGCGCCGGAGCCTGCGCATTTTGCCAGCCTTTTATGTTGCGCTGGCAGCGGCTTGGCTGCTGAACCTCAGCTTCGTGCGCGCGTCCTTAGGCTGGTTTGCGCTGCAAGGCGCAAACTTCTTGTTCTTCAGCAAGCAAGCCTGGGGCGAAGGCGTGGGCCACTGGTGGTCGTTGGCCGTGGAAGAACAGTTTTACCTGATTTGGCCCGCGCTGGTATTGCTAGTCGGTGCCCGCCGCTTGCCTTGGTTACTGGGCCTGTTGGTAGTGCTCGGCCCGGTGCTGCGTTGGTACTTACTGGCGGCTACCGGCACCTCGTTTGCCTTGGTGCTGTTGCCCGCGCACCTCGATGTATTTGCTCTAGGTGGGTTGCTAGGGCTAGCCGTAGCCCAACCTCAGCGGATTAGCTATCGGCACTGGGTTATGGCCTTTGCGGTGTTGCTGCCCGCATATGTGCTGCTGAAGCACCTAGGGGGCCGCCCGGAGCTCCTGCTGGCTCCTAGTCTGCTGGCACTGCTGGCCGCTTGCGTGCTGGGCATGATTTTGCTTACGCCCTCGGCTTCGGTGCGTAGCGCACTTATCAACCCGGTTTTGGTGTGGATAGGCCAACGCAGCTACGGATTGTATCTGTACCACTTGTTTATGCCCGTGCTGCTGCACCGCGTGTTGCACCGCGTAGCACCTGCCTATGCCACGGCCGAGTGGGAGCAGTCGCCGCTTGCGTTGCTGCTGATGGCCGCGGGGCTGCTGGTAGTGGCGTCCGTATCGTGGGCTTGGCTGGAGCGGCCATTGCGCCGCTTGGGGCAACGCTTTGCTTACCCCAAAGCCTAACTACTCGGCCGCGGCTAATTCGGCTTGCACGCCCTTGGGCAGCGAGGCGCGCACCAAGTCATACGAGTGGTCGATGAGCTCCTGCAGCATGCGCACGCTGATGCCCGTGCCTACCAGCACCGTGTTCCAGTGCTTTTTGTTCATGTGGTAGCCAGGCCGCACAAAGTCGTGCTCGTCGCGCAGCTGCACGGCGCGCTCCGGGTCACATTTCAGGTTTACGCTTTCGTAGCTGCCAATGCTGGTGAGGGCGTAGATTTTGCCGCCTACTTTAAACACCAGCGTGTCTTCGCCAAACGGGGTTTCTTCGGTGGTGCCGGGCTTGCTTAAGCAGTACTCGCGGAGTTCTTCGATGTTCATACCAAAGGGCAATGCTTGGCAGCAAGGTAGCGGCTGCCGCCCATATTGCCAGTGGATGAGCTCGTGGGCAAGCCACTTACCAAAGAAAACAAGCCCGCCGGAAATACCAGCGGGCTTGCGGTATAGGCCAAAAGACTAAAGCGCGTTAGCGCAGAATGACAAATTTGAAGAGCATGAAAATCAGGCCTGCCAGAAACATCAGCATCGATATTTTATTGATGATGTGCATCGTGCGCAGGTTAAAGTTGGTGTGGCGGTTCGGATCTTTCTTGCGGAAGAAATAGCCAAATACGGGACCAAAATCAAACAGACCTTTCGTACGCATATCGTTGGGGTTGCGGCTTCGGCAAAGAAGCGGATGGAAAAGTAAACTTACCATGAAACGACGCCTCGGTGGCGCCATACCTCGCCGGCTACTTGCAATTGGCGCTCCGTCGCCCACCACACACCGGCTCATCAATCGGCAACCTAGGGCTTCCCTCCTTGTGGCAAATCGTAAGTTGCTGACTATATATGAAACAGTGGGCACCGGGGCATAGTTGCCGCTTTTCGAACATATTTTCGAGTTTGCAGCGGTGTAATAACGCCCTTCTACCGTCCAAGCTGCAACTCCTTAGCTCGACGGTACGTCGTTGTGCGCACCGGCTTTTGCCGCATTTCTTCTCTTATGAAACACCTGCTACTCTCCTGCTGCCTGTTCGCCATTGCTCCGTTAGCCTCGGCTCAATCGGCCTCCGAAGCCAACGCCGTGAAGAAGACCATCGACACATTTTTCGAGGGCATGCGCAAGGGCGACAGTGCAATGGTGCGCAGCACGCTAGCTCCTGCAGTGGTTATGCAAACCATCAGCACCCGCGGCGGCAGCCCCCAGGTGCGCACCGAAAACCCTACCGATTTTCTGAAGGCTGTTGGCACGCCGCACCCCGAGGTATGGGATGAGCGCATCATCTACGAGCGCCTGCTGATTGATGCTGATCTGGCCAGCGTCTGGACGCCCTATCAGTTCTATGCAGGCAACAAGTTCAGCCACTGCGGCTACAACTCGTTTCAACTGGTACGCATGGCCCAGGGCTGGAAAATTGCTTACGTAATTGACACCCGCCGCAAAGACAAGTGCAAGCAGTAGCAGCTGCCCTACTTCTAAAGCAGCATACGCACCCAGGAGCCGGACTTTTGCCTAGCAGCAGCGGCTAAAATGCCGGAATACGCACCACCGGGGTATCGTCGGCCTTCCAACAGTCGAGCTCATATAGCTCGCCGTGCTGATCGAGGTACAGTGCCGCAAAAACCTGCACACCGTCTTCGTCTAGAAACTGCGTGCTGGCAATTCGCTCGCCTAGGTGGCGGTTGGGCATGTGGTTTAGAAAGCGCAACGTGCCTATGCCGCTGGTGTTAAGCTCGACCACCTCGGCGGTATGCAGCTCGCCGAGCAAACGCGCTGATTGAGGCGCGCTGCGGAGCAGGTAAATAAGCAAACCTAGTTCCGGCAGGTTCAGCGGGCGGACGATCATGCGGGTGGTGGGGGCAAGCGTTTACCCTTAGTACGCAACCGCGCCCAATCGGAGTTATTGTTGGCAATGGCGTTATGGCCTTAAACTCAATCTGAGCGCACCGGGCCTTGCCCTAGGTGCTTACAATGCCAGAATGGCGGCTGCGCTAAGCTGCCCTAGGTGCGAAACCACCTGATCGGCGTGGTGCAGGTCCTGCCCTTCCGAATGCTCGCTGCGGTAGCCGATGCAGTACATGCCTGCTGCTTTGGCGGCGGTTACGCCGTTGTGGGAGTCCTCGATTACCAAGCACTCCTGCGGTGGCACTCCGGCCAACTCGGCGGCACGCAAGAAAATGGCCGGATCGGGCTTGGAACGCGGAAAATCTTCGCCGCTTACCAGGTTGTCGAACAGCGGATACAACCCGAAACGCCGGAACACGCGGTTGATGGTGTCTTTGCCCGCCGACGAGGCCAGCTGCAACGGCACGCCCGCCTGGCGTAAGTCCAAGATCAGCTCGCGCGCACCGGGCAGCAAATCCAGCTCCTCGGATTCGTCGAAAGCCACGGCAAATAGCTCGCGCTTACGCTTCATCAGCTCGTCAATGTCGCCATCCAATCCGAACTCCTGCTTCAGCCGCTGGTACACGTTGCGCGTGGAGAGACCTAGGAAGGTGGCGTATTCCTCATCCGAGACCTGAATGCCGAGCTCGGCATAATGACGGAAAAAGGCCTCGTGGTGCAGCGGCTCGGTATCAACGAGTACGCCGTCCATGTCGAAGATGACGGTGCGGATCATAGTGGAGATTGGGTATTGGCGCGGTAAAGGTAGCGTCTCGGCTGCTAGCGCTGACCCAGAGAATAGCGCTGATACGATTGCGTTTCAGCCGTAAGGCAAGCTACTAATCGCCACGAGCCAGCAAGCCGCATTGTGCATCCACTGCGCGTTGCAGAATAGCCACAAAAACGGCCTCGTCTGGTCGCAGTGTAGCCGCCCCACGCTTCTGCAACAGCTGGTGCAGGATACGCATTACATTTTCACTTCCCCAGCGAAAGGTACCGTAGTAATCAAGCCAAGCTTCAATAATCCCTTCCGCTTGCAGGCGGTAAAACAACTCATCCTCGATGCCCCCTACACGCTGCAAAACCAATTTCCGGTTGGATGTGGATTGGCTATCATCAATTAGAAAAAAGTCCAGCATAGCGGGTAAACCCAAAAGAAAAACGTCATGCCTCGGCTACGCTTGGCATGACGTTCTGTTAATGCTCTGATAGCTGCTACTACGCCCCTACTTGCTCCTCCAGCTTCACAGGCTCAACCCAGCGGCCATCCTCACGGATCAGGTTGATAAGCTCATCCACGGCGGCTTCTTCGGGCACCGATTTCTTGATAACCTCCTGACCGCGGTACAGCGCAATCTTGCCTCGGCCCACGCCTACGTAGCCGTAGTCGGCATCGGCCATTTCGCCGGGGCCGTTCACAATGCAGCCCATAATGCCGATTTTGACACCCTTGAGGTGGTCGGTGCGGCGGCGAATCATGGCCGTGGTTTCGGGCAAGTCGAACAGGGTACGGCCGCAGCTCGGGCAGCTGATGTACTCCGTTTTGCTCATGCGCGTACGAGCCGCCTGCAAAATACCGAAGCTCAGCTGGTTTAGAGAATCGAGGCGCTGCAGCCAAGTAGCCTGGTCGGCATCGGGTAGCTTTTCGGTACTCAGCACCACGCCGTCGCCGAGGCCATCGAGCAGCAGACCGCCCACATCGGTAGCGGCGTAGAGCTGCGTTTGCTCGGGCGCCTGCTCGGGGTACTGGCGGTTGATGATGACCGGATTGGTAATGCCGAAGTTCATCAGCCGGAAGAACGCCCGGCGGATTTCGGGCATGGCGTGGGCGTTGTCGGTGTAGAGAATGACAACGGCCGTGCGGTCGAGGCGCAGCTGCTCGAGGGCTGCCGTGGTGAGCGACTCCAGATTATGGAACACAAAGTTGGCCTCGGGGTGCTTGGCTGCGGCCACAGCGTACTCGCTTTGGGTGAGCACCGGGTAGTGGTCTTCGCGTTTGCCGCCGTCGAGCCAGGCCGAGTAATCAACCAGCTCCTTCAGGCCGTTGGGCAGCATGAAAGGCACCGGGCGCTGACCGGTATAGATGAAGTCGGCCCCTAGGTCGTTCATCTGAAACTTATCGAGGAATGCCGAGTAGAGGTGCCCCACGCAACGCAGATCGGCGTACTCCAGCTGCGGCAGGCGCGAAATATCAGCCAGCACACGCGGCACGTTTTGCCCGCCTAGGTTCAGTACCTCGTGCGAGTGGCGGCGGTGGTATTGAAATGGGTCGATGGGAATATTTTGCTCCTGAGCTTCACTGATGCCCGACAGCTTTGCGCGGTTGGTAGCATCAGCCGCCAAGGGCATAATTGGCTTAGCCTCGGCGGCGCGGTTGGTGTACCGGTCGATGAGCATACGGGCCACGGGCGCCTCGGCTTCGGGTGGTTCCGTGAGCGACACACGCACGGTATCGCCCAGGCCGTCTTCGAGCAGGGTGCCAATGCCCACGGCCGACTTGATGCGGCCATCTTCTGCCTCGCCGGCTTCGGTTACGCCCAGGTGCAGCGGGTATGGCTGCAGGCCTTCGGCTGCGAGCTTCTGCACCAGCAAGCGGTAGGCTTGCACCATCACTTGCGTGTTGGAGGCCTTCATCGAGAGCACCACGTTGTAGTAGTTCTCGTCTTCGCAGATGCGCAAAAACTCCAGCGCCGACTCTACCATGCCCAGCGGCGTATCGCCGTAGCGCGACAAAATGCGGTCGGACAACGACCCGTGGTTGGTGCCGATGCGCATGGCCGTGCCGTACTCCTTGCAGATTTGCACCAACGGCCGAAACCGCTCCCGAATGCGCTCTATCTCGGCCTGGTACTCGGCGTCGGTGTACTCCAGTACCTGAAATTTCTTTTTGTCGACGTAGTTGCCGGGGTTTACGCGCACTTTCTCCACAATGCGCGCGGCGAGTTCGGCCGCGTTCGGCGTGAAGTGAATGTCGGCAATCAGCGGCACCTCGCAACCGCGCTTGCGCAGCTCCTTCTTGATTTCGAGCAGGTTTTGAGCCTCCTTCATGCTCGGCGCCGTGATGCGCACGTACTCGCAGCCGGCCTCTACCATGCGCAGCGTCTCCTCCACCGAGCCCATGGTATCCATGGTATCGACGGTGGTCATGCTCTGCACACGTATGGGGTACGAACCACCTAGGGGCAGGTCGCCGATGTTCACGACGCGCGCTTCGCGGCGCTTGTACTCGGTAAGGCTGGGGCAGTAAATCTTAAAGGCGGAGGTGCTCATGCAGCGGATATCGTAGTCGGAAGCAAAACCGCGCTGGCGGCGGCAAAGTTGCTCGGCGGCAAAGGTACGAAGGGCGATTGTAGCTGCGTGTAGCGCGTGCTGCAGTACGCACTACAACACCCTACTCCTGTTCGGCCCGCGCGAAAACCCCTTCGAGCGTATGCACCTGCAAACCCGGTGCATCGTTAAAGGCGGCATTAGGCATTAATCATGGCCTGACCTACGTACGGGCGTGTACCGGCCGATACTTGCTGCAGCCCACGGCTTAGTGCCGCCTGGACGCTAGCCGACGCTGCCGCAGCCCTAACCAGCCTGAGCCTGGCCACGCACAGCGGCGACGCCAATCTTCTGCCCTATGCGTACGCGCCAATCAGCGCCTGGACGGCCTTCGCCAGCACCATTGCCGTGTACGACGCCCTCCGCCACCCCGGCCAACTCTTCGCCGCCGAGGCGCCGTTGTCCTCTCCGCCGTTCCCGGGCCTAGAGAAAACCGCCACGACTTAAATTAGTAATCGTTTACCCGCAGCACCAGTTTACCGATATGCTCGCTGCTCTCAAGCAGACGGTGCGCCTGCTCGGCCTCGGCCAAGGCAAACTCCCGGTAAATAACCGGCCGAAACTGCTTGTTGGCCAGCAGCGGCCATACTTGCTGCTCAAGGGCTGCTGCCAGTGTGGCTTTAAACGCAGCCGACCTAGGGCGCAAGGTGCTTCCCGTAATGGTAAGGCGACGGCGCATCACCTCCAGCGCGTTAAACTCGGCCCGGGCACCGCGCATGGCGTTGATGAACACCAAACGGCCATCCTCTTTCAGCAGGCTCAGGTTTTTGGCCGTGTAGTCGCCGCCCACCATGTCCAGTACCACATCGGCGCCGCCAACTTGCTTTAGCTCAGCCTCGAAGTCCTGGGTGTTGTAGTTGAAGCAACGAGTCGCACCTAGGGCTTCGCAGGCGCGGCATTTCTCCTCCGTACCAGCCGTGGCGTACACCGTGGCACCCAACAGCTTGCCTAGCTGGATTGCCGTGATACCAATTCCGCTGCTACCACCGTGCACCAACAGCGTTTCGCCGGGCTGCAATGCGCCGCGCTCAAACACGTTGTGCCACACTGTAAATACCGTTTCGGGCAAAGTAGCGGCTTCGGCCATACTCCAGCCCGCGGGCACGGGCAGGCAATGGCGCGCATCAACCACGGCGTACTCGGCATAGCCGCCCTCGGCCAGCAATGCGCACACGGCATCGCCGGGTTGCCACCGACTGGCCTCCGCTCCTACCTGCTCCACGGTGCCGGCAATTTCCAGCCCGGGCACTAATCCGCTTACATCACCGGCACCGCCGTATTTGCCTTGGCGCAACAGCACATCGGGGCGGTTTACGCCGGCTGCTTGCACCTTCACAAGCACTTGATTGGCAGCGGGTTCGGGCTTGAGCTGTTGCCGTAGTTGGAGCACTTCGGTGCCGCCGGGGTGCGCTATTACAATGGCATTCATGCGGAGAGTTGTTTAAGCCTAGGTGGCAGAGCTGCAAAATTTACCCGGCGCTACGCCCGTGGGCCACCTTTCGGACGCTTTTACGTTTCTTGCCGATGATGAAGACGCCCGCATTTGTTCCGTCGATGCTTAACTCGGCCCGAGCCATTGGCTTGCGCGCTTGGCAAACCGGACCGCTGTTTCGCAAAGCATTTCTAGCTGCCGTGGAGTCGGTACAGGAGGTGTTGCGCGCCGAGGTACAGAAAGGCAACGCCAAAATAGTAGCCGATTTTCTGGTCGACAAAGCCGCTCCGGCCGTGAAAGCACTGCTGCTGGAGCGCATGACGGTGCGGTTACTGGCGCGTTTGGGCTTGCGCGGAGCCTTGGCCTCGAACGTGGCCGGTTGGATTCTGCCCTTTGTACTCGAGAAAGTGGTGCAGCTAGTGATGAAAACTGAAGCGGCCGCTAAGCTGAAACAGCACCCTTCCGTTACCAACGTGCGCCGCACCCTCGACGAGCTTAAGAATCGTTTGCGGCGGGCCGTAGCGCCCGATTTTGGCTCGGGTGCCGAAGAGGTGGACCTATATGTTACTGAGCTGCCTGCTGCCAGCCCACCCCCTGCTGCAGATACCCAACTTACTGGTTTATAGCCAAAAATGGTACTTGGGTGTTGCCCCGAGCGGCATCGGCAGCAAGCAACCCCGTGCGCAATTTTTTATGCAATCGTTTGCAGGCTAGCAAAAAATGCCTTAATCTTGAATCGCTAAAATGAAAAAACCCGCCGGCTCCCGCATATACACGGGGCCAACGGGCTTAGTGAGCGGGCCGGTCGAACTGCATTCCCACCCGAATTCGAACCGGCCTCGCTTGCAAGCTGCTAATTTAATGCAAGAAAAGCAGTTCGCGATACTTTACTAGCGGCCAATCTTCATCGGCCACCAATAATTCTAGTTTATCGACCTGTCGACGGATCACGTCGAACAGCGGACGCACCTTTTCGCTGTACATCAGCGCACGCTCGCGGGTGTCGTCTTTTTTGTTAGCCACCTTGCGGCAATCTACCATTTCGGCCACTGTGGTCTTAATGGTAGCCACGCGGCGCGAAATCTCCTTGATGGAGTCAACAGTAACCTGAGTGAACTCATCGTCGAGGCCCAGTTCGCGCAAGCCTTTTACGTTCTGCACCAGCTTATTCTGGTAAGCTACGGCCGTGGGGATGATGTGGTTAATAGCCAAATCACCCATAACGCGGCTTTCGATCTGCACACGCTTGATGTAGTCCTCGAGCAGGATTTCGTGGCGGGCGTGCAGCTCTACGTGCGAGTAAATACCAAGGCGACTGAACAGCTGCGACGATTGCTCCGTCACGAATGCATCGAGCGCGGGCGGCGTGGTAGGCACGTTCGAGAGGCCGCGACCGGCCGCTTCGACTTTCCACTCATCCGAGTAGCCGTTGCCCTCAAAGCGAATGGCTTTCGAATCGATAACGTACTGGCGCAGCACATCGATGATGGCCATTTCTTTCTTACGGCCACCCTCAATTAGGGCATCTACTTCCTTGCGGAAAGTTTCCAGCTGATCGGCCACGATGGCGTTCAGCACCGTCATCGACGACGAGCTGTTGGCCGACGAACCTACGGCGCGGAACTCGAACTTATTGCCGGTGAAGGCAAACGGCGAGGTACGGTTGCGGTCGGTGTTGTCGAGCAGAATGGGCGGAATCTTGTCGATGCCCAACTTCAGGTAGAGGTTGTCGCCCTTATCGAGCGGCAGTTTGGCGTTGCGCTCCAACTCGTCGAGCACTTGTGACAGCTGCGAACCCACGAACACCGACATGATTGCGGGCGGGGCTTCGTTGGCACCTAGGCGGTGGTCGTTCGAGGCCGAGGCGATAGAGGCGCGTAGCAGATCGGCGTGCTGGTGCACGGCCTTCATTGTGTTGATGAAGAACGCGAGGAACTGCAGGTTCTCCTTGGGCTTGCGGCCCGGCGAGAGCAGGTTCACGCCCGTATCGGTGCTCAGGGCCCAGTTGTTGTGCTTGCCCGAACCGTTTACGCCCGCAAACGGCTTCTCGTGCAGCAGCACTTTAAAGTCGTGCTTATCGGCCACGCGGTCCATGATGTCCATCAGGAGCTGGTTGTGGTCGATGGCCAAGTTAGCGTCTTCGAACGTGGGCGCGCACTCAAATTGGTGTGGCGCTACCTCGTTGTGTCGCGTGCGCAGCGGAATACCCAGCTTGGTAGCTTCCTCTTCGAACTCGAGCATGAAGGCGTGCACGCGCGGCGGAATCGAGCCGAAGTAGTGGTCTTCGAGCTGCTGGCCCTTGGCCGGCGCGTGGCCAAACAGCGTGCGGCCGGTCATTACTAGGTCGGGGCGCGCCGAGTACAGGGCCTTATCAACCAGGAAGTACTCTTGCTCGATGCCCAGCGTAGTCGTTACGCGCTGTACGTCCTTATCAAAGTATTGGCAGATGGGCAGTGCAGCACGCTCCAGTGCTACCAACGACTTCAGCAGCGGGGCTTTGTAGTCGAGGGCTTCGCCGGTGTAAGCAACGAAGATGGTCGGGATGCACAGCGTTTTGGCACCTGCAGTTTCAATGATGAAGGCCGGCGAAGTGGGGTCCCAAGCGGTGTAGCCGCGTGCCTCGAAGGTATTGCGGATACCGCCCGAGGGGAATGACGACGCATCGGGCTCTTGCTGCACCAGCGCCGAACCTTTGAAGTTTTCGATCGGACGACCGTCGGAGTTCAAATCGAAAAACGAGTCGTGCTTTTCGGCGGTGGCGCCCGTTAACGGCTGAAACCAGTGCGTGTAGTGCGTAGCACCCTTGCTCATGGCCCAGGTTTTCATGGCACCAGCCACGGCATCGGCCACGCTGCGCTCCACCGGAGTGCCTTGCTTAATGGCCGACTGCAGTTTTTTGAAATAATCGCCCGACATGGTAGCACGCATGGCTTCCAGGCCAAATACGTTGCGACCAAAGATTTCTGAGCGACGCTCAGAAGACGCGACCGGCACGGGTTTGCGCTGATCAACAAGGTTCAGGGCTCTAAAGCGAAGCGTTGCCACAGAGAAAAGGTTAGTGGAAATAAGCAGGTTTGCTTTTGATACCCCAAAGGTAGAAGCGAATACTATTTCAACAAAGCACCCCCTAAATTTTTAGGGGCATTTTCTCAAAACTACATGTTTTGTTCATCATACCCCTATCACAAGAAAGATACTATTTCAAAAGAATCTATCGCACCGATCTTCCATAGTAGTAAGTGCTCTACACATACCCCACGCTTACGCATACCTTTGCGGCTTCGCACTTCACCTGTGAGAAACCGCTTCTATTTTCAGCCGAAGTACTTCCTGTACTGGCTGCTTGTGTTTGCCCTAGGTCGGGCAACATTCCTGCTCTACCATTTGTCGCGCACCGCGGAGCTTGATGTCAGCAGCATCGTGCGCACCTTTATATATGGTGTGCGCCTCGATGGCTCGGCAGCGGCTTACTTGTGCTTGCCACCGTTTTTGTTGCTGATAGCTGCGGGCTGGTTTCCGCGCCTACGTGCTGGGCGCATCATTGGCATATACACTGGTATTATTGGTACAGTAGTAACCCTGCTAACGGTTGCCGACCTGGAGTTGTACCGCGCTTGGGGGTTCCGGCTCGATAACACCCCGCTGCAATACCTCAACTCACCGGCCGAAATGGCGGCCTCGGCGGGCTCCTCCCCCCTAAGTCTGCTCACGCTGATTTTCGTTGGCTTGCTGCTGCTTGGCTATGCGTTGTATCGGCGCCTGCTGAGCCCATTGCAAGCTCAACCACCGCTGTTTGGCAAGCTAAGGGCAGTTGCCATTGCGTTCCTATACTCCTTATTATTAATAGTGCCACTACGGGGCGGAGTGCAGCAAATTCCGGTAAACCAGAGCGACGTATACTTTTCGACCACGCTGCCCTTTGCCAACCATGCGGCCATAAACGTGCCCTGGAACGTGGTACAGTCGCTACCACTCGGGGAGCTAAAGCAAAACCCCTATCAATACCTACCCGATACCACGGCCCGCCGCCTAGTAACGCAGCTCTACCTCCCGGCCCCCGATAGCGCCACTGCACCTAGGGTGCTGCGTACGCAACGGCCCAACGTGCTGTTCATAATCCTGGAGAGCTTTACGGCTAAGCTAGTGGGCCACCTGGGCGGCGAACAAGGCGTTACGCCCAC
The DNA here is from genome assembly GCF_001483135.1 of Solirubrum puertoriconensis. Lineage (GTDB taxonomy): Bacteria > Bacteroidota > Bacteroidia > Cytophagales > Hymenobacteraceae > Solirubrum > Solirubrum puertoriconensis. The sequence goes on along the minus strand of NZ_LNAL01000006.1, from coordinate 1,199,951 downwards.
GCTCGACAGCCTTGCGCGCACGGGGTTATCGTTCCGCAACATCTACGCCAGCGGCGACCGTAGCCAGAAGGGAATTGTGGCGCTCTTGAGTGGCTACCCCAACCAGCCTACCACCAGCATCATCAAGTTTCCGCGCAAAACCGAGGGCCTGCCCAACCTAGCCCGTTCGCTTGGGGCGGTTGGTTACGCGTCGTCGTTTTACTACGGCGGCGAACTGGCCTTTGCGAACATGAAATCGTACCTGTTGGCGGGCGGGTACAAGCGCTTGATAGAGCGGCAGGATTTCCGGCGTCGCGACCAAAACTCCAAATGGGGCGCGCACGACCACGTGTTATTCGCGCGCTTGCTGCAGGACTTGCGGCAACCACCGGCGCCGTTTTTCGCTACAGCGTTTACCCTGAGCAGCCACGAGCCCTTTGAGGTGCCCATGCAACCGCGCTTCCGAGGGACTTCCGAAACCGCTCTGTTCCGCAACTCCGTTGCCTACACCGACCACGCCCTAGGTCAGTTTTTGAGGGCGGCCCGCCAAGAAGCGTGGTGGGCGAATACCGTGGTGGTAATTGCCGCCGACCACGGCCACCATCTGCCTGGTAACTCGGGTGGCCACGAGCCTGAGAAGTTTCGCATTCCGTTGGTAGTAACCGGTGGTGCTTTGCGCGCCAACGCGGCCGGCCGCAGCATTGCCACGTACGGCAGCCAAACCGATGTAGCCTCTACCCTGCTCGCTCAGCTCGGCTTGCCCACCCAAGAGTACCGCTGGGGCCGCAACTTACTAGCCGCCGCACCGGCAGCCGCGCCTGCAGGCTTTGCATTCTACTGCTTCAACGATGGGTTTGGCATGGTGCAAGCCACCGGCGCCGTAACCATCGACAACGACGCCCGCCGCATCATCGAGCGCGACAGCACCGCCACCCCGCAGCAGTTGCAGCTAGGCAAGGCCTATCAGCAACAATCATTCGACGACTTTTTGCGGCGCTGAATCCTGCTGAGCTGGGAATGCCGTATGTAAGCTCCAATGCACGCAAATCATATCGCTCCCCTTCAGCTTCTGTTCGTTTACAACGCCGACTCCGGCTTGCACAACGCGTTGTTTGATGCGGTGCATAAGCTGGTTTCACCTGGCACCTACCCCTGCTCTTTGTGCAGCGTTACGTATGGTGCTACCCGCATGCGCCCCGAGTGGAAGCAGTTTTTGCGAAACTTGCCTGTACCCGTAAAGTTTCTGTACCGCAATCAGTTGAGCCAACGCTACCCGCAGTTGCTTGCGCACAAGCTACCGGCCGTGTTCAGCTTATCGGCACACGACGAATATGAGGTGGTGGTGTCAGCAGAAGCATTGGCCAATCTGACGCTCAATGGCTTGATAAATACCCTCCATACCTCACTCCTAACCCCACCCGTTTGCTCGGCGCCTAAGTAGGTTATCGGGTTTCGCTTTCGAGCAGCATACCCATCCGGCCCATTTGGTAGTCGCGCATGGCCTCCATTAGTTGGGTGGCATTGTTCATCACGAAGGGACCCTGCTGCGCTACCGGCTCGTTGAGGGGCTCGGCGGCACCTAGGAGCAGCAATGCAGCGGTTTGGGCTTGTAACACTATTTGGTCGCCATCGGAGGCGACCTGTACTGGTGTGCGGCTTCCCCCCGCCTGCCCGTTTACCAGCACCTCTCCCTCAACCACATACAACAACGCGCTGTGGCTGGCTGGCACCTCCCAGCTGAAATTCGCCTTAGGTTGCATGCGCAAAGTAGCCAGCCGAACCGGCACCAGCGGCCGGGCGGGACCAGCAACATCCTGCCACTTGCCTGCAATAGTGGTAAGCTGCCCCATACCTTCCGCCACTGGCTGCGGCGGCAGTTCCTCGGCAGCTAAGCCTTGGTAAACAGGCTGCTCCATTTTAAGCCGAGCCGGCAGGTTTATCCAAAGCTGCAGCAGCTCCAATTCGCCGCCTTGATCCTGAAAGTGGCGCGGCACGTTTTCGGCGTGAATGATGCCGCGAGCGGCCGTCATCCACTGAACACCGCCAGCCCCAACAACTTGCCGGTTGCCGCGGCTATCGTGGTGCAGCACTTCGCCTCGAAGCACAATCGTAACGGTTGCAAAGCCGCGATGCGGGTGCGGCCCAAATGGCAGCCCTTGGTTGTGGGGCGGAAAAGAAACTGGCCCGATGTGGTGCAGCAGCAAAAACGGATCGAGCTGCTCTACCCCTGCCGCAGGCAATGCCTGATACAGAGTGAGGTATTCGGCACGGGTGGGTGTAGCGGGTATCAGCTGAAGAACCGTACGAAGCGACATAGCATTGGCATTGGGTTAAGGCAATTAACAACACGTGAAGTACACCACCCCACAGAGGGCTGCGTAGCGAGGTTGTAGCAGCTTTGCGCGCCTAGGTTACGCAAAAGAGAGCAAGTGCATGGCAAGTGCCGGAACCTGAGCCGGGCATCGTGTTGTATCTTTGCACACTTATGGACACGCGCACCGTTGCCTTTTATACGCTGGGCTGCAAGCTCAACTTTTCTGAAACGTCGGCCCTCGGCCGTCAATTCGAAGAGCGGGGTTTTCAAAAAGTAGCTTTCGAGCAAGGGGCTGATATTTACGTCATCAATACTTGCTCCGTAACCGACCACGCCGACCGCAAATGCCGGAAGGTGGTACAGCAGGCGCTTAAGCACAACCCCGAGGCCTACGTAACCATTGTGGGTTGCTACGCGCAGCTTAAGCCCCAGGAAATAGCCCAAATACCGGGCGTACACGCTGTATTGGGTGCTGCCGAAAAATTTCGCCTGGCCGAAATCCTCGACGAAACCGCTTACCACAAGCCGGCAGCCGGCCAACCCGGCCAAGTATTTGCCTCGCCCATTTCAGAGGCCGTAGAGTTTCACGATGCCCACTCTTTCGGCGACCGTACGCGCACTTTCCTAAAAGTGCAAGACGGCTGCGACTATTCCTGTTCGTTCTGCACCATTCCGCTAGCGCGCGGCAAAAGCCGTTCGGGCTCGGTGCAGAGCGTAGTTGAGCGCGTGCAGAAACTGGCCGAAACGGGCGTAAAGGAAATTGTGCTGACCGGCGTTAACCTAGGCGACTTTGGTTTGCAGGGCGAAGACCGGCTCCGCCTCGAAACGTTTACCGATCTGGTACATGCACTCGATGCAGTAGAGGGCATACAGCGGTTCCGCATCAGCAGCTGCGAGCCTAACCTGCTCACCGACGACATCATCCGCACCGTAGCGCAATCCAAGCGCTTCATGCCCCACTTCCACATCCCGCTGCAGTCGGGCTCAAACAAAATCTTGGGCCTGATGCGCCGCCGCTACCGCCGCGAACTGTACTCCGACCGCGTAGCGCTCATCAAGGAGCTAATGCCACATGCCAGCATTGGTGTGGATGTGATTGTGGGTTTCCCGGGTGAGACAGAAGCCGATTTTATCGAGACCTATCAGTTTTTGAACGGGCTACCCGTTTCGTACCTGCACGTGTTTCCTTACTCGGAGCGCGAAAACACCTTGGCGCCAACCCTGCCCGGCCGCGTGCAGGATCGGATTCGGCACGAGCGCACCACCCAGCTACGTAGTTTATCGGAGAAGAAGAAGCGCTACTTCTACGAGCAGCACGTAGGTACCGAAACCGAGGTGCTGTTTGAAGACGACCTAGGTCCCGACGGGCGCATTGAGGGCTACACGCCCAACTACATCCGGGTAGCCGCCAAGTACGACCCACTGCTGGTGGGCGAGTTGAAGAAGCTACGCCTGGTAGAGGCAAATGCTGCTGGGCTGATGGAAGTAGAGGAGTCGGAACTACCCGTGTTTCATCATTAACACTGACTGAATTAACGCAAAGCGCCCGCTGCCGGAGGTAGCGGGCGCTTTGCGTTAGTGCGTACGACTTATTAGCGGCTCAGCTGCTTGCTCATCAGCTCAACCATTTGTTGCAACATCTTTTGTTGCTCTTGCAAGTGTTGATTTCGCATTTCAGCCAAAGCCAACTGGTGCTGCAGTTGTTGCGCATACAGTGCCGACTCCAGTGAAACAACCTGAGCAGCGGATGCGACAACAGGTGTAGGAGCAGGCGACGCTATCGGTGCAGCAATTGAGGCTGCTTGCACAGTGGGCTCGGCCACCACCTGGGTTTGTAATGACTGGGCAACTGACCCCGGAATGCCAGCAGCAGAGGTTGGGGTTTGGGCATTCATGTTCGCCTGTGCAATAGGCGTAGCGATTGGTGCTGCACTGGACTGTTTGGTTTCGGCACTGCTTATCCTTTGAGTCGCCGATGCCTCATCGAGATGCTGATCAGAGACGTCAGTTTCATCATTAAACATTTGGCCAGAGCCCTGCATCAACCAGTCTTTTGATACATTTGGGTAAACATCGAAAACCTTGCACAAAAGATCAAATCCGGGCTTATTTCGCTCTTCTACAATGTGTTGAATTACGGTGGCCGTTTTGTCGAGCGATAACGCGAAAGCGTTTTTCGACATTCCTAAGGTTTGTATTAGTTGGCTAAAGCGCTGCCCTACCGTCTCAACTTTTGCCATATATTCATTTGTGTAAGATTAACCAAACTGAACAAATATACACAATTGGGTAATAACAACAACACTGCTGATATATGAGTGAGATTAACAATGCTCGCGCGAGTAACGCCTGATGTAGCGCCGCAAAACACCCGAGTCGAAGCTGAATCACAGCAACGTTGCGTATACTTGGTTGATTGATGCACTGAGGTTTAACTAACGATTCACCTTGGCAAAGCCGCGTCCAATTTATTGCTCCCCTAGCAAGATGTAGAGGGAACAGCCTTAGAGAAGAAATCAAGCCTGTCGATCAAGCCGAAAGAAGTCTTCCCTTTTATCCCCACCATCTTGCAACCGCTTCCCTACCGCCAATAGCCAAGCAAGCTACACGCAAAGCTTTTCTTCGGCAGCATTTATCCAAGTTGCCCATCACCTTGCTCCTTCTCTGACTCGGTTCCCGCCCGTTGAGACAAGGGCTCAATTATGCGCATTTAATTGAATTTGCTTGCCCTAGGTCCGGTCTGCTTCGTCATTTCCCTAGGTGGTACAAAGCTGGATAATTGCATCCGTGCAGCACCTAGCCATCAGTTGCGTTTACCACTTAGGCGTTATCAAGCTATGCCCTATTGCCGAGCTCCTGACACAGCAAATCGTGTTTCGCAATAAACGCTGCGGACTTTCACTCCTCCCACAAAGCCAAGACATGGCTGCGCAGAAATGCTATGCATTCTGGGCAGCAGGACTGACCTGCCTGGTACGGATGCCACGGCAAGGCAAGCTGGTCAATGCAAAATGCACGGATGTTTATTCGTATCGCAGCGACTCAATCGGATCGAGCTTGGCGGCTTTGCTGGCCGGGTAATACCCCGACGCTAGCCCCACAGTTACGCAGATCAGCAGGCCCAACATCATCCAAAGCCATGGCACCAAAAACGCACCCTCGCCCACGAACAGCGAAACGGCGTTGCCCATGCTTACGCCCAACACAATACCTAGGGCGCCGCCCATCACGCAGATTACAATGGCCTCAATAAGGAACTGCTGCCGGATTTGCAGGGCCGTAGCACCCAAGGCTTTTCGAATACCGATTTCGCGCGTGCGCTCCGTCACCGACACCATCATGATGTTCATGAGGGCGATGCTGGCGCCGAGAAGCGTAATAAAACCCACCAAGAAGCCGCCAATCTTGAGGGAACCCGAAAGCTCATCGAGTTTGCTGGCCAGCGAATCGCTGCTTTCCATCTCAAAGCTATCCTCCTGCCCTAGGCGGTCGTGGCGCACGGCGCGCATGATACCCCGGGCCTGGTCCATGGCAAAAGGCAAGTTTTCGGGCAGCAATACCGCCGTTTTTATGTCGTAGGTAAGCGCCTGCTGTCGGGGCATCTGGTTGCCGGTTTCCAACGGAATCAGCACGATCCGATCGGCGCCTCCGCCCCCCATCGAGCTACCGCTCCGGTCGAGGGTACCTACCACCAAAAACCGCCGCCCGAGCATGTAGATGTACTTGCCCAAAGCGGCTGTGTTAGAGCTGCTGCCAAACAACTTCTCGCGCACTTCTGCGCCAACAATGGCGACGCTTACGCCGTTTTCGAGCTCTTGCTGCGAAAATCCCCGGCCCGAGGCCAGGTTATAGTTTTGGTTCAGCAGGTAGTTTTCGTCACCTGCCACCACTTGTGTATTGGGGTTTGTTTCCTCGCTGCCTGCCTTCACCTTAGCGGCGCCGGCAATAAACGCTGATATGCCCACGCGGCCTTCGTCGGCGAGTTGGCTTTTGTATTGCTGGGCTTGCAGGTAAGTTACTGGCGGGTACGTTTTACCGCGCACCCCGCCTCTACGGAAGCGGTTGCTATATCCCTTGGCCTGGATATCGAAGGAGTTGGCACCTAGGCTCGAAAAAGTCTGATTGAGCGAGTACTTCATCGCATCAATGGCCGTTAGGATTCCTACCAACGACATGATGCCAATGCTCACAATCAGAGCCGTGAGTACGGTACGCAGCAGGTTGCTTTGGATAGAACGAAATGCCTCGCGGATATTTTCAAGTAAGTGCATGCCCGACGACAATCAAATCTAAAATTTCTTCTACCTGCTCGTACTTCCTTCTTAGCTGCTACCAACCAGCCGAAAGGTAAGGCTTTGCCACAAACCTGCAGGGGCTTTTACTACATTTGTTTTGATGCCGCTGCCGCCGCCAAAGGCGACTCGGTAGTGGGCAAGGTATTGGCCGGCGTGTGGTTGGAAGGTACTTAACGTGCAAGCCGAAGCTCGGCTTGAAGCGGAACGCCTGGTAGCTTACCGCCGTTGTAGTGCAACGCCCCGGCGCTTTTCTCTCTCTTTTGCATCGTGACTGCCATGCTCCCTATCCGTCGTTTGCTTGCTTTTGGGCTGCTGCTGCTTGCCTATCTCTGGCCGGCAGTTGGGCGCGCCAGCCAAATTCTCATCCCTATGGATGAGGCGCAGCGCGAACACCTGAAAGCCTACGGTGCCGCCTACTGGCTGCTAACCAAGGAAATAGAAGTTGATTGGCTACTGAATTACCGCGGCGGCTCCTTTGCATTTCCGGCAGTGCAAGGCACCGAGCAGGAGCTTGCCGTGCGGGGCGTTACGTACCAAGTGGTGTCGGATGCGCAGTACAGCGCCATTCTTAGCCAGCTCTCCGATCCGAGCGCCAACATGGATCTGATGAAGCTGGAGAAGCCGCCGAAAATTGCCGTGTACACGCCCAAAGGCAAGCAGCCTTGGGATGACGCCGTGACTTTGGTGCTCAACTACGCCGAAATTCCTTACACCGAGTTGTACGACGACGAAGTGCTCGACGGCAGGCTTACCAAATACGACTGGCTGCACCTGCACCACGAGGACTTTACGGGCCAGTACGGCAAGTTTTACGCCACGTCCCGCAACCGCCCGTGGTACCAGCAGCAGCAGCGCGACGCCGAGGCGGCAGCCAAGCGCCACGGCTTCGGCAAAGTGTCGCAGATGAAGGCCGCTGTCGTAACCAGAATGCAAGAGTTTGTGGCCGGCGGGGGCTTTTTGTTTGCCATGTGCTCAGCCACCGATACCTACGACATTGCTTTGGCCGGCCTCGGGCTAGACATGGTGGATGTGATGTACGACGGCGACGCTCCCGACCCGCAGGCGCAGCAAAAGCTGAACTTCAACCGCACCCTCGCCTTTCGCAATTTCACTCTCGAACGCAACCCCTACCAGTACGAGTACTCCAACATCGACATGCAGCCCTACGAGCGCGGCGTAGGCGAAGAAAACGACTACTTTCAGCTGTTCACGTTTTCGGCCAAAAACGACCCGGTACCCACCATGCTCACCCAAAACCACACCCGCACGGTGAAAGGATTTATGGGACAAACCACAGCCTTCCGCAAAACACTCGTGAAGCCCGACGTGCTTGTGATGGGCGAAAACAAAACCTCGGGCGAGGTGCGCTACATGCACGGCGAACTGGGCAAAGGCACCTGGACGTTTTACGGCGGCCACGACCCCGAGGACTACCAGCACTTGGTGGAGGAAGAACCCACCGAAATGTCGTTGCATCCCAACTCGCCGGGCTACCGCCTCATTCTCAACAACATTTTGTTTCCGGCGGCCAAAAAGAAAAAGCAGAAAACCTGATACGGGCCCCTGCCTGTCAGTTCAAGCACTGCTTCAACAAATACCCGGCTACTGCTTAGCTAGTAGCCGGGTATTTTGTTTTTAGTCTGGCAGGAGTATCCGGTTTAATCAAAAACACGTTTGAAGGTGCTCAACCACTGTGCTCCTATGGATTCTGAGCAAACGAACTACGGCTTTTCGACCGCCAACGGCGATGTGCGCACGGCAAACCCTTTGCCCCGAGCAGTGCTTCGCTCCAACAACTTTTTGCTCCTTGATGGTGAATGGCGCTTCGCTATCGACCCCGACGATAGTGGCCTGCGCGACGGTTGGTACCTATCGCACAAGTACGAGCACACCGCTAATTGGCCCGGCTCAGTGGAGTCGCATATTCGGGAGGCTAAAATGGCGCAGAACACTGCCACGGCGTGGCACGACCGCATTGTAGCTTGGTACGAACGCGACTTTACCTTACCCGAGCGCGGCGATGCTGGTACGCATTCCATGTTTCAGCTCACGTTCGGTGCCTGCGGGTACGAAACCCGCGTGTGGCTGAACGGGCACTTGCTCACCACCATTGAGGGCGAAACTGTGCACTACGGCGAGTACACCTCGTTTTCATTTGAGCTCCAGGAAGCCCATCTCCGGCCCGTCAACCGCCTCACGGTGCGCATCATGGATACCATGGATGCCGAAACACCTAGGGGCAAACAGGAGTCGCACGTGTACAAGCGCGGCGGCATTTGGTACCAAACCTACACCGGGGCTGTGCGCTCGGTGTGGCTCGAAATGGTGGAGCGCAACCGCCTCCGCTCGCGCGTAGGGGTCGATAGCGTGATCGAAGACCAACTGGTGCGCTTTAACCTGTCCACCCGCATTCACGACCCAGGCCCCTATACCCTGCGCCTGCAAGTGTTCGAGCGGTTTGCCAAGTCGCCGCAGCCGCTGGCCACGGCCGAGTACGAAATGAAGCTCGAGGCAGGCCAGCGCAAGCAACGTGTGGTGATGGAGCTGGCCGGCGCCAAACTGTGGTCGAACGCCTCGCCCAACCTGTACCGTTTGGTGGCGCAGCTAATTGATGCCGATGGCTACACGGCCGAAATAGAAACCCATTTCGGCCTGCGTAAAATTGAATCGCGCGGCCGCAACGTGTACCTCAACAACGAGCCCATTTACATCGACGGTATTCTGTACCAACCCGGTACGGCCACTTACGAGGAGATGCAGCGCCACATGCACGCCATGAAAGAGCTGGGCTGCAACCTAGTGCGCGTGCACATTGCCGGCGTCGATCCGCGCATCTACAACCTTGCCGACGAGCTGGGTTTGCTGCTGTGGGTGGAGGTACCTAGCCCGCACAGCTCTACCCCGCGCAGCCGCGAAAACCACCGCGCCGAGCTGCTGCGCATGCTGGCCCTAATAGAGTCGCACCCCTCGGTGGTTATCTGGAGCTTGTACAACGAAGACTGGGGCTGCCAAGATATTGCCACCAACCCGGCCACACGCGAGTACATCATCGAGATGTACCACTACATGCAGATTCATCACCCGCAGTTTTTGGTGGTTGATAACGACGGTTGGCACCACATTTCGCAAGAAGGACGGCTGAAATCGGATTTGCTCACGGCCCACCTGTACACGCCCGAGCTAGAACGGTGGCGCGAGCTGCTCGACCGTATGGTACAAGGCGCAATGGAAGGCGTAGCCGTTAATCCCTTGGTAGTAGGCGACCCGTTTTACTACCGCCGCCAAAAACCCCTGATTGTAAGTGAATGGGGCGGCTTTGGCTTTGTCGACTATGGCGGCCCAGCCGATGCCGAAGACCGTGCCACACGCATCCGCGACTTCAAACGCGAGCTGCGCAAGCGCTCCATTGCCGGCGACGTGTACACCCAGGCCACCAATATCGAAGACGAACGCAACGGCCTGATCGACCCACATACCGGCGCGCTTGATGTGCCAGCGGGCCTGCTCGACTCCAACAGCTTCGAACGGGAGCAGGAAGAAGAAGGCTCGGGCATTTAGCCGTTGCTCTTGGCCAAGCGAAAGCCCCTAGGTGGTTGCCACTACTGCAACCACCTAGGGGCTTTCGCTTGGCCGAAGGCTGAAACGGAGCGTGTAGGCTAGCGTTTCATACGCAGGCTCGCGGCTATCTTCTTGAGGGCGGCGGCGTAATCAGGCGTTGCCGTTTTGCTTGCCGAGGTAGTCGTCTTTGATTTTTTGGAGGTAGTAGCCTGCGCTGGTACGGCTGGCGCAAACACCGCCCCATCGAATACGAGCGTAGCTTCGCCATCGGTTTTTATGACCTGATGGAATGTGCTTTTCCGGCTTTTGAAATTACCCGTGCCGCTGATTTCATAAACGAACACCGGCTGAGAACTTATTTGCCGCTCTTCTGTTTTGAGGACTGACCCAGCCGTATTTCGTTGCTGCGCAAGGCGTTGCAGATCATACCGGAGGTCGTCCAACCCCGTGGGTGGCAGCACCCGAATGGTAAACTGTGGAGGCAGCGCGTCGGTTTTGCCTTTGGTTGGTGCATTGAGCCCAAACACGTACTCTTTCCCATCGTTGCGAACCTGCTGCAGCCCAAAAGGCGTACCGGCCAGCTCTACCACAAACGGGGCCAGCTCCAGAGGCGGAATGGTGCCCTTGGGATCATACCACCCCGTAAGGAGCATCTTTTTCAGCTCGGCCTCCGATTGCTTGTCGTTGTTTTCGTAGAGGCCAAACACCAACATGATGGAGGTAGTATCGCCAAAGCCAAGCACCATCAGGCTTTTGCCCGGCTCAATGCTTTCGCCCTCGCCAAACACCGCTGGGTAGCCATTAAAGAGCAGTTGGCGCTGCTCATCAATGCGCCCGGCCTTGGCCAGGTACTGCTGCACCAGCATATCCTTGACGTTGAGGAAGTTCGTTTGGGGTATGCGGAGCACCTCCAACAAAGCGCCGTTTGGTTTAACCAAGCCATTGAGCGACTCCTCGGCCACGTAATCCGGCGTTTTGCGCACGTAAAACGTGGAGCCCGGCACCCGCACGTGGCGCGCCGTGATGGAAGTAACCAGGGTATCGGGAGGCGGCGGGCCAACTACTGCCTCCTGACCTAGGGCCCGAACCGCAGGCGCTAGCAGCAGCCATATTCCCCACATTAGCAAGCGCCAACCGTAGCGGCAGCCGTTGGCGTATGTTCTCTTTATCAGCATTTCGAGCCGCAAAGATGCGCACTAAGCGCGGCATCTGCGGCACCGATTTGCATTATGCTGTACTGAATGAACAATACCAATGGCCAACGCAGAGCCTGGTTAAATCCAGCTTAGTGCATGCGGTCGTCGCGCACCGGCAGGCTGGTCACAATCTCGCCTTCGATCTTCAAGAGCTCTTGCAAGCGGGCATCTACCTCCTGCGGGTTGCAATACTCTTTAGCCAGATCAACGTAGGCGACAAAGTGCCCGGCTTCCGACACCATAAGTTCATAGTAGAATTTGCTCAGCTCGGGGTCGGGAATGTGCTTCCAGAGCAGCTTAAACCGCTCGCATGAGCGGGCCTCGATCAGGGCCGAAACCAGCAGCTGATCCATGAGCTGCCGCTCGCGCGCTCCGCCGCGGCGCACGTGCTTCATCAGCTCTACCACGTACTCATCGCGCCGCGGCCTACCCAGGGGCAAATTGCGCTTGCGTAACTCCTGCAGCACCCGCTCGAAGTGGCTCCACTCCTCGGCCACCAGCTCGGTTAGCTCATCAACCAAGCGCGTCTTCTCGGGGTAGCTCACGATCAGCGATATGCCCGTGGAGGCCGCCTTCTGTTCGCAGTAAGCGTGGTCGACGAGGATGTCGCCAATATTCTTCGAGGCAATATCAACCCACCGCGGGTCGGTGTTCAGCTTCAGCTTAAGTATGGTTTTTTCGCGTTTTTCAGCCTCATCGGCCGAGGGCTGGGCGAAAGGATGGTCGCTCATATTCTGTTAAAGAAGCAGTTTAAGCTTATCACTTAATACCGCTATTGCATTGCAGGTTACTTAATCAAAGAAGTTCCACTTCAGGCCAAGTTGAAAGCTGCGGGGCGTGCCGGTGAAGTACGGCGTTGGGAAGTAGCCCGCATTGCCATCGAGGCCTTGGTTGATGTAGGCCATTTTCAGGAACACTGAAACGGTTTTGATGTCGGCCGTTACAAACACATCAACCACCGGGTAGCTGCGCGAGGTAAAGTAATTCTGCACGAAGAACTGTTGCGTAGCCGGCGAGTAGTTGTAGGGTTTGTAGCTCGATTGATAATAGGCCTCTACTCCTACTTGGCTGAACAATGCTTTTTGGAACAGGAAGCCCTCGGCCAGGATGCGCGAGTTGCCAACCACTTGCGGAATACTCAGGCCTTCTTGGTCGCCGCCTTCCGTAAACGTCACCATGTTATCGAGGCGCAGCACGCCGTAGCGCAGCTGGTGGCGCAGCGTGCCGATAAGCAGGCGTTGGTTGGCATTGGCACCGGTTAGCTGCTGCGGGGCGAGGTCTTGGCGGTTGACGGCGAGCGGATCGAGGCCATAGTACACCAAGCTGTTGATGTTGATTACTTGGCCCGAGGCCAGTACCCGCTGCTGCAGCCGGGCTGTTTTGCTGCCAATTCGCTGATCGAACGCTACGGTGAGCTGCGTTACGTTGGTATTGTCGAAGTCGGTAGACCACTGGTGGTGGTTGCCCGAATAGCGTTGCTGCGTAAGCGTGGGTGCAAACGACGAGTACAGCAGCTCGCCCGAAAGCGGACCTAGGCGCAACGAGCCACGCGCCCAAGCCTCGTTGATAAACTTATACTCGCCATCTAGCAACACCTGAAAAATCTTCCAGCGGAAAGCTGCGCTGCCGCCCACAAATATCTGCGTGGTATCGACCTGCACAGTAGGCACTTTGCGCTCAGGAGCAGGCCGCGCCGTGAGGCTTTCCATGGAGTAGCGCCCGGTGCGTTGGCGCCCGTACACACGGTACTCCAGCAGCTTAGTGCGACCTAGGAAACCAAAAGTGTTTTCGAGCTGCCGATACAGGCCCACGTCATCGGTGCGGGCCGAGTCGCGGAGGGCTTCGGGGTAGAACAACAGGCGCCCTTCTTCAAAAGTAAGACGGTCGTCGGTGAAGCGGTTGTACTGCCGGCTCCAGTCGAATACGTGGAAAGCCGTCAGCCCCCGCCCCACCAAATTGTAGGTGTGCGCCAAGTGAAAACGGTCGCGGTGGTCCTTGTTGATGGCCTGCGTCAGCAACACAGTCTCTCGCTCGTAATCAAATAATTGCTCTAGCGAGTCTTGTACGCCGGCGGCTACCCCGGGCCTGATGCCGCCCTGCTCCGCTACCCGGTGCTTAGCCGTGTAGTAGTTAGTAAGCAGGTGGTAACGGTCGTTTTTGGTTTGGTACCGGGCAAATACCAGCACCCCGGTGTGCGTTACCTGCCCTTCGCGGGTGCTCACCGCCCCGAGCTGCTTGTTGGCACTGAACCGTTCGTAGGCAATGCCTAGGTTCACGGCCTTTTTGATGCTGCGGCTGTAGCTGCCTTCGAACACCTGTTCGCCCTGCGAGCCTTGCACAAAACGGAAGTAGGTGTAGGGCGAGCGAGTATCGTAGTACGGAATGTTGGCCGAGTTACGAAAATACTTATCGAATACCGTGCGGCCGTACCGGATGCCAATATTGGTGTTCGTTTCCCAAAGCAGGCGCCGCGAGGCCGTGCCCACATTGCCGAGGTCCTGCTGAAAAGTACTGTCGTAGTACCAGTTGCGGCTGTTTTGAATACCCGAAAGGGTTGTATCAAGAACAGTACCCTCGGGCAGGTTGCGCAGTACGTTGCCCTCGCGTACTACCAATGTAGTACGCGGCCCGTACAGCACCCGCGTTGAGTCGTCGACGATTTGGGCCCGGCTCAAAAGCGGCAATAGCAGCAGTAGCCACAACAGTGGCAAACGCAAGCGGCCGAGCCGCAAAGGTTGGCAGAAGGCAAATACGTCAGGCAACGACACGGGGCGTAAGCTGGGGCGGCGCGAGCAAGGCCTGCAGGCGCTGGGCGCCGTCGGACAGGAATGCTACGCGAATAGGAACGTAGAATAACGGCAAAGATGCTACGATGGTACGTAAGGCCGACTCGCGCAGGCGCGCGGCATCTTTTTCGGTGGTAATAATGGCTGCCCCACGCGGCAGCGCGGCAGCAATACGCTGCAATTCGGCGGCGCTAAACGCATGGTGGTCGGGAAACTGGTGATGGGCCAATACCGGGTGCCCACGTCGTCGCAGCTCGCTCAGCAATGGCTCGGGCTGCGCAATGCCTGTGAGCACCACCACCGGTTGCAACGGCTCTAGCGTTGCGCTGGCATCCTCAGCCACTACCGCAATGGGCGCATCATAGTTATAGGTAGAGAAAAGCACCGGCACTCCGGGCTGGGCATACCGCCTGATGCGCGCCAGTGCGGCTTGCTGCTCGTGCTCAGGCCACTCAGGCGGGCACTTGGTTATAATAATAACATCGGCACGGCGGGCACCTAGGCGGCTTTCGCGCAGCCGGCCGGCGGGCAGCACATGGTCGTCCCAAAAAGGCCGTGCTTGTTCCGTAAGCAGAATGTTGAGGCTGGGCTGCACGCGGCGGTGCTGATAGGCATCGTCGAGCACTACCACCGTACGGTCGGGCAGTTGCCGCCGCATCTTGGCAAGGCCGTGGCGCCGGTCTTCATCCACCACCACGGGCACCTGTTGCCCGAAGGCATGGTAGTGCTGCCAGGGCTCATCGCCAATGGTGGCGGCGGTATCGGCCGCCGTAGCCAGGCGGTATCCTTTGGTATGGCGGCCGTAGCCCCGGCTCAGAATGGCTGGTTTGTGCCCGGTACTCAGCAACTGCTCAACTACCCATGCCACGTGGGGCGTTTTGCCAGTGCCTCCTACCCGCAGGTTGCCAACGTTGATGAGCGGCACCTCAGCGGCGGCACTACGCCAACGGCCGGTGTCGTAGAGCCAGTTGCGCACGGCCGCTACGCTGGCGTACAACCAGCTGAACGGAAGCAACAACAAGGTGAGAAGTTGGGTCATCTGGGAGATTAGTGTGCAGCGCAGCGGGCTAGCACGGGCGGCAAAAATACGCGAAATGCAGGCCGGGCGTCCGTTGTACGTGCAACTGCGTATGGATTTCGTTGATGACTACCCTTGATACTTTTGGCACACGGCTAACGACTTTCCTGAATGGCTTTCCGGCTGCCCCACCATTGCCAGGCGAGGTTACGGCCTACAATCCGTACCAAACGTCGCCCGCTGGTGAGCTACTCCACCAGTTTGCTCAACAATTTTATGCCGACAACCAACCCAGGGTGGCGTTGCTAGGCATAAACCCCGGGCGTTTTGGGGCCGGCACCACCGGCGTGGCCTTTACCGATCCGGCAGCGCTGCAGCGCCATTGCGGCATACCCAATCAATTGCCGCAGCGCCCCGAACTCTCGAGCCAGTTTGTGTACCAGCTAGTTGATGCCCTGGGTGGTCCTCAAATCTTTTATCAGCATTTTTACCTAGGCTCGCTTTACCCGCTGGTGTTGCTGCGCAATGGCAAAAACTACAACTACTACGATGCAGCCGCCGTCAGCAAAGCCTTGTGGCCGCACATGCAGCAGTCAATTAGGCAGCAAGCCGACCTAGGGCTGCGGCGCGATGTAGCCATCAGCTTAGGCCGGCGCAATGGCGAGTACTTTCAGGCGCTTAATCAGGAGCTGCAGCTTTTCGAACAGGTGCTGGTGTTCGATCATCCGCGCTACCTCATGCAATACAAGCGCCACCTCGTACCCGACTTTGTGCAGCAATACACTGCTATACTTGCCGAGTTGCTGTAACTCAACGTGGGTTTGGCTGCTTGGCGTACGACTCGTGCTTGCGAAACCCATTTTGCCTGCTGCCAGCAACCAAAACCAGCTCTTACTTTCGCCTCATGTCCGTCACCGTTCAAGACCTTACCCGCGCTTTGGAGGCGTGGGCCCCGCTGCCTTTTCAGGAAAGCTACGACAACGCCGGCCTGCAGTGTGGCGATCCGCAGATGCTGGTTAAAGGCGTGCTTATTGCCCTCGATTGTACGCCGGCTATCATCGACGAGGCGGTACGCCGGGGCTGCAATATGGTGGTAGTACACCACCCCGTAATTTTTCAGCCCCTCAAGCGTCTCACCGGCAGCACCGAGGTAGAGCGCACCATAATGCGTGCGTTGCGCCTCGATGTGGCCGTGTACGCCGCCCACACCAACCTCGACAACGTGCGTCACGGCGTCAGCCGCAAGCTGGGCGAAAAGCTTGGCTTGCAGAACCTGCGCGTGCTCGACCCGAAGCCCGGCTTGTTGGCCAAGCTGATTACCTACGTGCCTGCTGCTCACACCGATGCCGTGTTGCAGGCCCTCTACGCAGCCGGCGCTGGCCAAATTGGCGACTACCACGACTGCAGCTTCCGCCTCGATGGCACCGGCACTTTTACGCCTGGCCCAGGCACCAACCCGTACGAAGGCACTGTTGGCAAACCGCAAACTGCTCCTGAGCAGCGCGTAGAGGTATTGCTGCCCCTGCACCTGCAACACAAAGCCCTAGGCGCTCTGCGGCAGGCGCACCCCTACGAGGAAGTGGCCTACGAGGTGGTAAAGCTGGAAAACGTGCATCAAGACGTGGGCTCCGGCATGGTTGGCGAGTTGCCCGAGGCGCTTTCGGCCAAGGAGTTTTTGCGGCTACTGCGCGAGCGGCTGCACGTGCCGGTGGTTAAGCACACCGAGCACCACGCCGTCATCCGGAAAGTGGCCCTGTGTGGCGGTGCGGGCTCCTTCCTAACCAAGAAAGCCGTAGCCGCCGGAGCCGATGCCTACGTAACTGGCGACATAAAATACCATGAGTTTTTTGCTCCCGAAGGCAAGCTCATGTTGTGCGATGTTGGCCACTACGAAAGCGAGCAGTATACTAACGAACTGTTCCGGGAATTGCTTACGGAAAAATTTGCACGTACTTTTGCGGTCTTGTTAGCAGAGACCCCCACGAACCCTGTTCGCTATGATTTCTAACTCCGCTTCGGATATTACCGTAGCCAGCAAACTGGAAGCCCTTCTTAACCTGCAGCGCATCGATTCGCAACTCGATGAGATTCGGCGCGTGCGCGGCGACCTGCCCGAAGAAGTGCGCGACCTGGAAGATGAGATTGCCGGTTATGAGGTGCGCGTGGCCAAATTCGACGAAGAAGTCGCTGCTCTGAACGAGCAGATCAAAGCCCGCAAGCAAGCCGCTAAAGATGCCGAAGCCCTGATCCGCCGCTACGAAGACCAGCAGCAGAACGTCCGCAACAACCGCGAGTACGAAGCTATTGCCAAGGAAATCGAGCTGCAGAAGCTGGAAATCCAGATTTCGGAGAAAAAGGTTCGCGAAGCTCAATACCAGATCGATCAGAAGAACATCGAAATTGGTGGCACCAAGCAGCGCCTCGAAGAGCGCCGCAAGGACTTGGTGAACAAGCAAGCCGAACTGCAGGTGATTGTAGGCGAAAGCGAGGCCGATGAGCAAAAGCTGATGACCGAGCGCGAAACTGCTTCTCAGCCTGTAGAGGACCGATTGCTGTCGGCTTACAGCCGCATCCGCGGCAACGCCCGCAACGGCTTGGCTGTAGTAATGGTAAAGCGCGACGCTTGCGGTGGCTGCTTCAACACGGTACCGCCCCAGCGCCAGGCCGACATCATTGCCCACAAGAAAATTATTGTGTGCGAGCACTGCGGCCGTATCTTGGCCGACGTTGAAAGCCGCAACGCCTAGGTTTTTTCCGCATTTTTATAGAAAAGGAACGGCCACAGTGTCGTTCCTTTTTTGTTGATCTGATGCTGAAGGTTGCTGAGGTAAGCAGAAGTTTGCGCAGGCGTGTTCTTGCCGTGCTGTGCCTGCTGCTTTGTGCCCTTGCCACCACCGCGAAAGCCCCAGGTAGCTTCGCCCACGGCAAGCAGCAACAACGTCCTTCAGTACCAAAACAGGATACTGCCGGCGAAAATGCCGCCCGGGCGGAAATCACCAGCAGCCCCGATCAGCTTTCTGCCACCAGTCGCCGTGCTTATGCCGAGTTGTTGAAGCTGCGCACCACTGCGGCCCGCAACATCATAAAAGCAGAGCTGCGCCAACAACCACACAGCCCCGGCGCGTTGCTCGTTGATGAAGGCATCAGCTTCACCGAACTAGTGGTCAGCCAGGATGCCGGCCGCTACGATGCCTTGATAGAAGCGCAAAACCGTTGCCTCGAAGCGCTTGATCGGCTGCCACGCACTGCCCTGCGCGATTATGCCCGCGCCGAAGTGCGCCTGCACCAAGCGGCTACTCAGGTCATGTTCGAGCACGAGCTGCAGGGTGCCTGGAGCTTGCGGCAGGCGTACTTGCAGGTACAGCAAAATGCCAAACGCTGGCCTCATCACTTGCCCACCCAAAAAACAATGGGCTTGTGCCAGTTCCTGATCGGGTCGGTGCCGGAGGGCTACCGTTGGTTCTTGAACCTCTTAGGCCTACCCGGCAATACCACAGCTGGCCTACGGCACCTGCGTAACGCCGCCATACGCCCACACGATTTTCAGACGGAAGCAGAAATCCTGCTGGCCCTGATCCGGCAGACTTACTATGGCGCCGACGAGGAAGCGGCCGCCCTAACCACTCGCTTAACGCGCGCCCAGCCCGACAATTTACTGTTCAGCTACTTAGCTGTTTCGGTACAAAAAAAGCTGCACCGCGCCGACGAAGCTCTGGCTGCTTACCGAGCCCGACCAGTAGGCAACGCTTACTTACCGGCACCCTATCTGCATCACATGGCCGCCGACTTGCTGCTCTACCAAGGTCAGTATGCCGCCTCGCTACGTGCCAATCAGCAGTTTGCTAAAGAGTACCTAGGCGTGCACTACCGCAAGGACGCTTGGTTTAAGATGTACTTGGCCCACTGGCTCAGCGGCAACAACCAAGCAGCCGAGCAATGCCGCCAGCAAATCAGTAAAAGCGGCGAAACCGTTGTGGAGGAGGACCGCTACGCGCAACGGTTTGTCGATGACCGTTTACCCCTTAATCCTTTGCTAACCAAAGCTCGCCTACAACTCGATGGCGGCTATTACCGGCCTGCTCTAGCCACTCTAGGTGCTTTCCGCGCAGCTTCTTCTACTCCTCTGCGCGATAAGCTCGAAGAGCCGTACCGCCGTGCCCGGGCTTACCACGGCTTGGGCCGCCTCGATTCGGCCCGCCTGTTTTACACGCACACCATTGCGCTTAGTGGCAATGCGCCTTATTACTTTGCCCCGCAAGCCGCCCTGCAAATGGGGTACATCTGCCGGGAGGCTGGCCAACTTGCGAAAGCCAAAGCGTATTTTCAGAAGGCCCTGAGCTACAACAAGCACGAATACAAAACCAGCACCGACGCCAAGGCCAAAGTAGCCTTAGCTAGCATGAAATAGCCAACGTTTGCTGCATGGCTGCTCCTACCATCTCTCCTGCCCAAGCCCTGCGCTGGGCAGCCCAGCACCAGTATTGCGCCTACTTTGTACCAGCCGCCGATAGTGCCTGCGCTGGCGGACCATTCGTGCATATGCTGGCTGTCGCTGACGAAGGTGCTTCAGCTATTGCTTCGCTGGCAAACCTGGATGATTGGTTTAGCCAGAACCTGGCCAATGCTCCACGCTGCGGTTTGCTGACCTATGATGTAAAGAACGCGTTTGAGCCACTGCTACATAGCCAACACCCCGATGGCTTAGAATGGCCCGACTTGCATTTTTTTCGCCCGAGCAAGTGGCTCCGCTGGTTGGCCGATGGCACCGTTGAGCTGCATGGCCTAACCCCCGCCGACCTAGGGGAAATAGCTGCCCAGCCCTCGGACGTTTTGCCGCTAGGTGTCGTGCCGCAGCTGCACCCACGCCTCAGCAAGGCCGACTACCTAGGGGCCGTTGAAGCCGTGCGCGAAGACATATTGAACGGCGAAGTTTATGAGCTCAACCTTTGCCAGGAGTTCTACGCCGAAGGGGTAACTCTTTCTCCTGTCGATACCTTTTTGCGGCTGCAGCAAGCGTCGCCAACGCCTTTTGCCGGTTTCTACAAGTGGCACGATCGGCATTTGCTCTGCGCTTCGCCCGAGCGGTTTATTCGCCGTGATGCTGACTCGTTGCTTTCGCAACCCATTAAAGGCACCATCCGGCGTGGCATTACGCCCCCCGAAGACGAAGCACAGCGGCAGCAACTACTTAACGACGAGAAGGAACGGGCCGAAAACCTGATGATCGTTGACTTGGTGCGCAACGACTTGGCCCGCATTAGTAAGCCCGGCAGTGTGCAAGTGCCTGAGCTATTCGGGCTATATCCCTTCCGGCACGTGTGGCAAATGATATCAACCGTGAAAAGTCAGCTGCAGCCGAGTACCACCTTGAGCGAGATACTTCGCGCCACCTTTCCGATGGGCTCCATGACGGGCGCACCTAAAGTGCGCGCCATGCAGCTGATCGAGCAATACGAAAAGGCTCGCCGAGGACTATACAGCGGGAGCATTGGCTACGTGTGGCCCAATGGCGACTTCGATTTCAACGTGGTAATTCGCTCGTTGCAGTACCGCACCGATACCGGCTACCTCAGCTTTCAGGTGGGTTCGGCCATCACCTACGATTCGCAGCCGGAACGCGAATACCAGGAGTGCCTGTTGAAAGCCCGAGCTCTGTTAGAAGTACTGGGCACTACAATCATTGATTTAGCTTAGAGCTAACCGCGCACTGGTTTGTGCCATGAGCAAGAACCAGCACCGGCTCAGAAGCTTAGCAATTCAGTTATTCATTGTTCTGCCAAACTGTCATTTCTGCTGGGTAAGCCGTACCTTTGCCCTCCTTCAGCTGATTTTTCGAGGCCATGTCTCAACCCATCCTTACGCTTGATTTTCTGGACAAGGCTGCTGCCCCAGCCGCTGAGCAGTTACCCGCCGACGTACGCGTGAGCGAGCCGACGCACACGGGTCGTCAGCGCCGGCTCTACATCGAGAGCTACGGCTGCCAGATGAATTACTCTGACTCTGAAATCGTATCGAGCATCCTCTACGACGAGGGCTTTGATACTACTTCGGAGCTGGCCGAGGCCGATTTGGTACTGCTCAACACTTGCTCCATCCGCGAAAAGGCCGAAATCACGGTGCGCCAGCGCCTGCAGCAGATCAACGCCCACAAGCGTAAGCGCCCGGGCTTGCTAGTGGGCGTATTAGGCTGCATGGCCGAGCGCCTCAAAAGCAAGTTTTTGGAGGAAGAGCAGATTGTGGACCTGGTTGTAGGCCCCGATGCTTACCGCGACCTGCCCCGTCTGATTAAGGAGGTTGATGCCGGCCAACGCGCCGTGAACGTGCTGCTCTCGCGCGAGGAGACCTACGCCGACATTACGCCCGTGCGCCTGAACTCCAACGGCGTGTCGGCCTTTATCAGCATCATGCGCGGTTGCGACAACATGTGCTCGTTCTGCGTGGTGCCGTTTACCCGCGGCCGCGAGCGGAGTCGCGATGCGCACAGTATAGTACAGGAAGCCCAAGACTTATTCAACAAAGGCTTCAAAGAAGTAACGCTACTGGGCCAGAATGTAGACAGTTATAAGTGGCAATCAGAGGACGGCACGGAGTTCGTGAACTTCGCTGGCCTGCTCGAGCGCGTAGCCTTGGTAAGCCCCGAGTTGCGCGTGCGCTTCTCTACCTCGCACCCCAAAGACATTACCGACGAGGTGCTGCACACCATGGCCAAGTACGACAACGTGTGCAATTACATTCACCTGCCGGCCCAGAGCGGTAACTCGCGCGTGCTGAAGCTGATGAATCGCACCTACGACCGCGAATGGTACCTCGACCGCGTGGCCGCGATTCGCCGCATCCTAGGTGAAGATTGCGGCATTTCAACCGACATGATTGCCGGCTTCTGCTCAGAAACCGAGGAGGAACACCAGGAAACACTGAGCCTGATGGAGCACGTGAAGTACGACATGGCCTATATGTTCTACTACTCGGAGCGCCCCGGCACACTAGCGGCGCGCAAGCTCGAAGACGACGTACCGCTGGAAGTAAAAAAACGCCGACTCGCTGAAATCATTGAGCGTCAGCAGAAACACTCGCTTATCCGCAGCCAGATGGCCGTGGGCAAGGTGCACCGGGTGTTGGTGGAAGGCGTCTCGAAGCGCAGCACTGAGCACCTAAGCGGCCGCAACGACCAAAACAAAGTGGTCATCTTCCCCCGCAAGCACTACAAAAAAGGCGACTACGTGAACGTGTTTGTCCGGGAGTGCACCAGCACTACCTTGCTGGGCGACGCAGTAGAATAATTTTTACTGTCATCCTGAGCGCGGAAAAGCGCCTCTCCCATCCGAACGGCCTCATTGGCTGTTAGTTGCTCTGGGGAGGAACTCTACCTTGCCTAGGATGACAGCTTGTTTTCAGGGGTGCCTTTTTCTTGTCGGCGTAAAATAATCTCGGCCCCTTTTCGTCTACTCTCCGAAAACCAACCTAGCACTTGACCCCTTCCGAAATACAAAGTATCAAGCAGCGCTTCGGCATCATTGGCAACGCCCCAACGCTGAACTACGCCATCCAGGTAGCCGCTCAAGTAGCGCCTACCGACATGACCGTACTCATCACCGGCGAGAGCGGCTCGGGCAAGGAGTCGTTTTCGAAGATCATCCATGCCCTTTCGCCACGTAAGCACGGGCAGTTTATTGCCGTAAACTGCGGTGCTATTCCGGAAGGCACGATTGATTCGGAGCTGTTTGGCCACGAAAAAGGCTCGTTTACGGGCGCTACTGAAGCGCGCAAAGGCTACTTCGAGGTAACCAACGGCGGCACCATTTTCCTCGACGAGATTGGCGAGATGCCCCTAGGTACCCAGGCCCGCCTACTGCGCGTGCTGGAGAATGGGGAGTTTATTCGGGTGGGCTCGTCGAAGGTGCAGAAGACCGATGTGCGCGTGGTTGCGGCTACCAACGTGAACCTGCTCAACGCCGTGAGCGAGGGCCGCTTCCGCGAAGACCTCTACTACCGTCTGAACACCGTACCCATTACGGTGCCGCCCTTGCGCGAAAGAGGCGACGATATTTACCTGCTGTTCCGCAAGTTCGCTACCGATTTTGCCGAGCGCTACCGCGTGAAGCCCATTACCCTGCTGCCCGATGCGGTACAGGAGCTGCAGCGCTTCCGTTTCCCTGGTAACATTCGCCAGCTCAAGAACATAGCCGAACAGATATCGGTGTTGGAAACCGACCGGGAGGTAGATGCCCGACGCTTGCGTCAGTACCTGCCGCAGGACCAAACCTCTAACCTGCCCATGCTCCTAGGTGCCACGGCCGACGGCACGGCTCCGCAAGGCGTATCGGAGCGCGAACTGCTGTACAAGGTGCTGTTCGATATGCGCCGCGACATGACCGACCTCAAGCGTTTGGTGCTCGAAATGGCCGCCGGCTCGGCCCGCGGCGAAGCCGGGCAGGCGCAGGAGTTGGTTCGCCAGAACAGCCACCTTTTCACCAATTTAAGCGTTGCCCCCTACGAAAGTGGGCCGCGCTTAGCTAGGCCCGCCGAGCCCAATGAGTCGTTTATCATCAACGCCCAACCTGCTGCCGACTTCGACGATGAGGACGAGATTCAGCGCGTTGAAGACATCACGCACGAAACCGAGGAAGAAAGCTTATCGCTCGAAGCCAAGGAAAAGGAAATGATCATCAAGGCGTTGAAGAAGCACCACAACAAGCGCAAGTATGCCGCACAGGATTTGGGTATTTCGGAGCGCACCTTGTACCGCAAACTCAAGCAGTATGATCTGGATTAAGCAGGCCGGCATCCGCCACCTAGGCTTTGTAGTAGCAATATTGCTTTGCTTGCTGCCCCTTGCGGGCTGCGGCGTTTACTCCTTCACCGGTACCAACATCGACCCTTCCGTTAAAACTTTTTCGGTGGGTACGCTGCAAAACAACGCTGCCAACGGTCCGTCCTTTCTTTCGCAGCGCCTCACCGAGGATTTTAAGGACTACTTCCAACGCAACACCACGCTGAAGCTCGTACCTCGCGATGGAGATTTGCAGTTTGAAGGCCAGATAGTTGCCTACGATTTTGCGCCGGCGGCCATTCAGAGCACCGATGGGCAGGACCGTGCGGGTATTAACCGCCTCACTATTCAAATTCGGGTGAAGTTCACCAATACCAAAGACCCTAAGCAGGACTTTGAGCAAACGTTTCAGAGCAATGCTGACTTTACGGCCACTGAAAACGTGACGAACATTGTAAACGACCCAACGGCCAACCGCCGCATTACCGACCGCATTATCACCGACGTGTTTAATAAGTCGGTTGCCAACTGGTAACTACTGCCACTGGTTGTGCTTTAGTGCTCAAATTGCTGTAATGTTGTGGTTCGGATGATTGTGCGGGGCCTGAGCCCGCCATGGCTTAATTGTTATCAAGCCTGATCTGTAGCCACTTACCTCCTACTCTGCACCTAGCATCAATCGATGAACCGCGCCTCGCTGCTGCACATTCTGGACAACGTAACCGGCATTACCGAAGCCGAAGTTCGTGAGTTGGAGCAGTTGGCTACCGCTTTCCCATATTGCCAAACAGCGCACTTGCTGCTGGCGAAAGCGGCCCACGACCGCGGCAGCATGCTGGCCGGCCAGCGTCTTCGCCGCGCTGCCACCTACGCCGCCGACCGCGAACTTCTGCGTTTGCTGATCGAGACTCCTGCTGGCACCCTGCTGCCCAGTTCCGAGCCAGCTGCGCAGGTAAGCAGCTCCGTTGCTATGCCCGAGGTTAGCGAACCGCAACGGGTAGAAGCAGAACTTCAATCTACCGAAGCACTGCCTTTCGCAGAACCCGAACCAGCGGCAGTGGCTCCTGGGCAGGTCGAGCCTTTTCAGGCACCTGCATTCGATCCGGAGCTCACAGAAGCCGAAGCATACCCCGTTGCTGAAAGCGTAGCTTCCACAGCTGATTTGTCAGTTGAAGCTGCTGATGACGAGCTGATTGCTGAGCCTGCAGCCGAAGAGGCACCTGCTACCGCAACAGAGCCAACTGAACAGTTCCTAGGTGTCCTTATCGAAAACACCGTAGAGGAGCCTGCGTTGGTTGAGGAAGAACAACCTGCTTCCCATTTAGAAGAGGTTGCTGCTGCTGACTCGCCGAATGATGAGTCAGTAACCGAGCTTACCTCGGTTGATACGGATGCTGAGTCGCAACCAGAGTCTGTTGTTGAGGCAGCGACACTGGAGTTGCTCCTCACGTCGGAGCCAGTTGATGTAGCCGAAGCTTCTGAGCCTGAAGATGGATCAGAATTAGGTCTAACTCCTACCTTCTCGGCGTCAGAGGGGTTGGTAGCGGGCGAACTGCCGCCGCTTGCACCGCCCATTCGCCCGCCTGTAGAGGCTGGCAGTTCGCGGTTCGAGTTTGGCTTGGCCGAGGCAGCCGAGCAGGCTCCTTTGTACCAGTTACCGGAGTTCGAAGAGGAAGAGGAACCTAAACCAGGCGCTATACCGGCCTTCCGAGCCGATGAGCACCTAGCGTATGCTGTCGCAGCGGGCAGCCGCTTTGGCTATGCCCTGACGCTCCGCGATGCAGAACTGACATTCAATTTGCCTTTAGCCGATAGCTGGCACCCCGATGCGGCGCATCAGGCTCACCTTTCGGCCCACCGACCTTCGGTAGCCGCTTTGCCATCTTCGTTGGTGCTTATCGAACGGTTCTTGCGCAGTCAGCCGCGCATCAAAACAGCCACTGTTCGGCCTTCTCCTACCGACGAGCCTCAAACCGACCTATCGGTGCGCAGCACCAGCGCTCCGCCCAGCTTGGCGTCGGAAAGCTTAGCCAAAATCATGGTGAAGCAAGGTAAAATTGCACGCGCGATTGAGATTTACGAGCAACTGATGCAGCGCCAACCCGAAAAAAAGGCGTATTTTGCCGCTCAAATTGACTTACTGAACCAACAGACGGAGTAGATGTACACCGCTATTATCGTACTTGCCCTTATTGTATGCGTGTTGCTGGCCCTAGTGGTGCTAGCCCAAAACTCGAAGGGCGGTGGTTTGGCCGGCGGCTTTTCGGCCGGTGGCACAGCCCAACTGATGGGTGTTAAGCGCACCGGCGACTTGCTGGAGCGCCTCACTTGGGGCTTTGCCATTGCCTTAATTATTTTGTCGCTCGGCTCTCACATGCTGCTCAGCAACCAATCAACGGGTCCTGTGCGCAGCATCAACCAGCAAAAAGCCATGGAAGCCCGCCTTCCTGCAACCCCGCCCACCGCACCGGCTACCCCGGTACCGGGTGCAGCTGGCCCAGCGGCCCCAGCCCAGCAGCAAACGCCGGCTCCGGCTCAGCAACCTGCTCCGGCTCCCGCTCAGTAATCTTGACAACCCAGGCCATTACACCGGCGGCTTTTCGCAGCAGCGAAAAGCCGCCGGTTGTTTTTTACCCGGTTTAGTTGACTATACTTGCGGCCGCCCAATCTGCCACCATCCTGTCAGGTTTGTCAGGCTGGGCGGCAGAAATCCGGCGAAAAGTTCCCTAGGTCGTTCAATCTGTCAGTTTTTAGCAGGCTGGCACAAGAACTGCCCAGCCGCTGCCGACTCCCTTGAAGTCTTTTCCCATTCATTATACCGTTCAACCAAAACCAGCAGTATGGCTGTTAGCATCAAACCGCTGGCCGACCGCGTGATCATCGCACCGGCCGCCGCCGAAGAAAAAACCAAATCGGGCATCATCATTCCCGATACGGCCAAAGAGAAGCCGCAGCGCGGCGAAGTGGTGGCCGTAGGCGAAGGCAAAGTGGCCGACAATGGCACCTTGGTGAAGCCCTCGGTATCGGTAGGCGACCAAGTATTGTACGGCAAGTATGCCGGCACCGAGATTACCGTTGATGGTCAGGACTACCTGATCATGCGCGAATCGGACATTTTCGCCATCCTGTAAGTTTCCCCTTTCAGCCCAAAATCGTAGCAAAGCCCCATGGCAGCTAAACTCGTTCAATTTGACATCGAAGGCCGCAACAAGCTGGTGGCCGGCGTAGATAAACTGGCTAACGCCGTTAAAGTAACCCTTGGACCGAAAGGCCGTAATGTGGTTATCGACAAGAAGTTCGGCGCTCCTAGCATTACTAAGGACGGTGTAACCGTAGCTAAGGAAATCGAGCTGAAAGACCCAATCGAAAACATGGGTGCTCAGCTGGTAAAAGAGGTTGCCTCGAAAACCGCTGACCAAGCCGGCGACGGCACCACCACCGCAACCGTACTAGCCCAAGCCATCTACCGCGCTGGCCTGAAAAACGTGGCCGCTGGTGCCAACCCAATGGACCTGAAGCGAGGCATCGACAAGGCGGTGCAAGCTGTTGTAGCTAACCTGAAGCAGCAGTCGAAGAAGATTGAAAACTCTTCGGAAATTGCCCAAGTAGGCACCATTTCGGCCAACAACGACATCGAAATCGGCCAGATGATTGCCAACGCCATGGACAAGGTTGGCAAAGAAGGCGTAATCACGGTAGAAGAAGCTCGCGGCACCGAAACCGAAGTAAAAACGGTTGAAGGCATGCAGTTCGACCGCGGCTACCTGTCGCCCTATTTCGTAACCAACGCCGAGAAGATGGAAGCCGAGCTCGACTCGCCCTTCATCCTGATCTACGACAAAAAAGTAAGCACCATGAAGGAGCTCCTGCCCGTGCTGGAGCAAGTGGTGCAAACTGGCAAGCCCTTGCTGATCATCGCGGAAGACGTTGACGGTGAGGCGCTGGCTACGCTGGTGGTGAACAAGCTGCGTGGCTCGCTGAAGATTGCTGCCGTTAAGGCTCCTGGCTTCGGCGACCGTCGTAAGGCTATGCTCGAGGACATTGCTGCCCTCACCGGCGGTACGGTTATCTCCGAAGAGCGCGGCTACAAGCTCGACAACGCTACCCTCGATTACCTCGGCCAAGCCGAGAAAATCATCGTTGACAAAGACAACACGACCATCGTTAACGGCCGTGGTGGCAAGGAAGAGATTCAGGCTCGCGTAGGTCAGATCAAAGCCCAGATCGAAACTACCACCTCGGATTACGACAAGGAGAAGCTGCAAGAGCGTCTGGCCAAGCTGTCGGGCGGTGTAGCTATCCTCTACATCGGTGCTTCGACGGAGGTTGAGATGAAAGAGAAGAAAGACCGCGTTGACGATGCCCTGCACGCTACCCGCGCCGCCGTTGAGGAAGGCGTGGTGCCCGGCGGCGGTGTAGCTCTGGTGCGCGCTCTGGATTCGTTGGAAGCCGTTGATACCATCAACAGCGACGAGCGCACCGGCGTAAACATCATTCGCACGGCTCTGGAAGCTCCCCTGCGCACCATCGTGGCCAACGCCGGTGGCGAAGGCTCGGTAGTAGTGCAGAAAGTACGCGACGGCCAAGGCGACTTCGGCTACAACGCCCGCGAAGACCGCTACGAGAACCTGATGGCTGCTGGTATCCTCGACCCGACCAAGGTTACTCGCTTGGCTCTCGAAAACGCTGCTTCTATCGCCGGCCTGCTGCTGACGACTGAGTGCGTAATTTCGGAAGAAGCCGAAGAAGAGAAAGCCGGTGCCGGCGCTGCTGGCATGGGCGGTATGGGTGGCATGGGCGGCATGATGTAATCGGCCTCCCGAGCACCAAGCTCTGATAACAACAAGCCCCGCTGACCTAGGTCGGCGGGGCTTGTTGCTTTGTAGGGCGACCAAGGCGCCTAGGTTGGTACTCTTTCTACAACAACGCACCGTTTTGCGTAGATACGATGGCGCTACCCTTTGCTGATTATGCCCGAAGCTCTGCTATACGTCTGCGGCGTATACAACCTGCTGTTTGTGATGCTACACGCCAGGTTTTGGCGCTTGCTACGCTGGCGTAAGCAACTGAAAAAGCTCGACCGCATCAACCGGGGCGTAATGCAGATCATGAACGTGCAGCTGATGTACGTTTTCGCCGTGTTTGCGGCGCTGTGCTTTGGCTTTCCCCACGAACTCCTTTCTTCATCCCTAGGTCGTTTTGTATTAGGCAGCATCATTGTTTTTTGGCTGGGCCGCCTGATCGAGCAGTTTGTGTTCTTGCGGGTGCAAAACCGTGTGGTGCATTGGCTTACCGTTGGCTTATTTATCGGCACGGTGTTGCACAGCGTGCCCCTGTTGCTGGGGTTGCTCGCTGAGCGCCCCTAACCAGGGCCCATAAAAAAGCCCCGCCGAATTGCTTCGACGGGGCTTTTTATCGAGCTGAGACCATGATGAGCGCGGGCACTTAGCCGCGGCCGTGCATCATGTGGAACAGCTTCTTGGCAATAATAATGAGCAGCAAACCGGCCGCGATAACAAAGCCCGCAATCAGACCGAACACCGTGAGGGCGCCGAGCTCTTCGACGTACTTAGCGATGTAACCGCCAGCAATCTGGGCCACGAAAGGCGCTAGGAACCACACGCCCATGAGCATAGACGTGAGCGACACCGGCGACAGGCGCGATACCATCGAAAGCCCGATGGGCGACAGGCACAGTTCGCCGATGGTGTGGAAGAAGTAGGTAGCGAGCAGCCAGAGGATGCTGGCTTTGACGGTGGTGTCTTGCACGTCGCCGCCGCGCTCGAGCACCGCACCCACCATGAACAGGAAGCCCGCACCGAGCAGGATCATGCCGAGGCCCATTTTAACGGGGATGCTCAGGTCGCGGCCCTTGCGGCCCAGCGCCAGCCATACGCCAGCCGTTACGGGTGCGAAAGCCACGATAAACAGCGGATTAACCGATTGGAACCACGAAGTTGGGATCAGGAAACCGAACACCTCGCGGTTGATGTACTTATCGGTGTAGAGTGTAAGCGAGGAACCGGCCTGCTCGAAGCCGGCCCAGAAGAACACCACGAACAGAGTGATGATGAAAATCACGGCCATGCGGTCGGTTTCTTCCTTCGTCAGCGGGGTTTTCTCAACGGTTTTGTTGTCGGCACCTTTGCCCTCGGGGTACAAGCCCACGTCGCCTAGATACTTTTTGCCGAGCAGGTTAAAGGCCAGCTGGCCCAGCATCATGCCAATACCGGCGGCCAGGAAGCCGTAGCGGAAACCGTAGTTGCTTACTTCCGTCACGCCGTTTACCACGGTTTTGGTGGCGAACAGGTCTTCGGCCAAGTAGCCGCACACCAGCGGAGCAAAGAAAGCGCCTACGTTGATGCCCATGTAGAAGATGGTGAAGGCCGCGTCGCGCTTTGGGTCGCCCTGCTGGTAGAGCTTGCCCACGATGGTCGAGATATTCGGCTTAAAGAAGCCGTTGCCTAAAATCAGCAGCAGCAAACCTAGGGCGGTGGGCCAAGGCATGCCAAAAATGGCCGCCTCGGTAGACAAGGCCGGCTGCATGAACAGGCAGAGTTGGGCAATGGCCATGGTTACGCCGCCAATCAGAATGGCGCGGCGCTGGCCTATGTATTTATCGGCAATGTAGCCACCGATGATGGGCGTGAAGTACACGAAACCGGTGAAGTAGCCGTAGATAAGCGTGGCACTGGCCTCGGAAATGCCCAAGCCGCCCTGCACAACGGTTTTGGTGAGGTAAAGCACCAGCAAACCACGCATGCCATAGTAGCTGAACCGTTCCCACATTTCGGTGAAGAACAGCAGATACAGGCCGGGTGGGTGCTTGGAGCTCGTCGGGGTTGGCGGCGGCGCCTGAGCGGTTGCTACTTGCATGATAGCGTGAGGGAAGAAGGTTGGTGAGGAATGGTAGGGAAAGCAAAAAAGCCCGGCAGCAGCCGTACGGAGCTGGGGGCTTACGGGTAAATCTAACAAAATTTCCCAACTGAACAGTGCCAACCAGCGTAAAAGCGGCCTCCAGAGGCCGTTGCAGCTAATACGCAAACACAGCGCGGGTGCTTCGGATTTTCGCCTATTTTTGCTCCATATTCTCCCATTCCCACCTTCTTTTTACCTTTTTTCTCTGCGTTTATGATGGAAACCTCTGCTTCCACCGCCGCAATGAACCGCCTCCAGCCGCTCGGTATCAGCCAGGCCAAAGAGGTGTGCCTGAACCTTACCCCCGCCGAATTGGTGGAAGAAGCCCTGAAAAACGGCGAAGGCACCCTGACCGACACGGGCGCGCTGATGGCCGACACGGGCAAGTTTACCGGCCGCTCGCCCAAAGACCGTTTTGTGGTGAAGGACGAGAGCACCGCCGAGTCGGTGTGGTGGGGCGACATCAACATTCCGTTTGATCCGCAGAAGTTCGATCAGCTGCACGAGAAAATGGTGGCCTACCTGGCCGACAAGAAGATTTACGTGCGCGATGCCTACGCCGGTGCTCACCCCGACTACCAGCTGAAGCTGCGCGTGGTAAACGAGCTGGCTTGGCACAACCTGTTCTGCTACAACATGTTCTTGCGCCCCGAGCAAGGCGCCGACACCAGCTGGGCTCCCGACTTCAGCATCATCTGCGCCCCCGGCTTTGAGGCTGACCCCGCGGTTGACGGCACCCGCCAGAGCAACTTCGCCATCCTCAACTTCAGCAAGAAGATGATCCTGATCGGCGGCACGGGCTATGCCGGCGAGATGAAGAAGGGCATTTTCGGGGTACTGAACTACCTGCTGCCCCACGAAAAGAACACGCTGGCCATGCACTGCTCGGCCAACGTGGGCAAAGAAGGCGATACCGCCATCTTCTTCGGCCTTTCGGGCACGGGCAAAACCACCCTGTCGGCCGATCCGAACCGTGGCCTGATTGGCGACGACGAGCACGGCTGGATGCCCGGCAGCGCTGGCATCTTCAACTTCGAAGGTGGCTGCTATGCCAAGGTTATCGACCTGAGCCGCGAGAAAGAGCCCGAAATTTGGGATGCCATCAAGTTTGGCTCTATCGTAGAGAACACGCGCTTCATCCCCGGCACGCACACCGTGGATTACGCCAACAAGTCCGTTACGGAGAACACCCGTACCGCCTATCCCATCCACTACATCAACAACGCGGTAGAGCCCTCGATTGCCGGCGTTCCGAAGAACATCTTCTTCCTGACGGCCGACGCTTTCGGCGTAATCCCGCCCATCAGCAAGCTCGATAAGTCGCACGCCATGTACCACTTCATGTCGGGCTACACTGCCAAGGTAGCGGGCACTGAGGTGGGCGTAACCGAGCCGCAAACCACGTTCTCGGCTTGCTTCGGCCAGGTGTTCCTGCCGCTGCACCCCACCAAGTACGCCGAGATGCTGGGCCAGAAAATGGAAGAGCACCCCAACGTGAACGTGTGGCTGGTGAACACCGGCTGGTCGGGTGGTTCGTATGGCGTGGGCTCGCGCATGAAGCTGAGCTACACCCGCGCCATGATTACGGCTGCCCTGAACGGCGAGCTAAACGATGTGGAATTCGTGAAGCACCCCATCTTCGGCGTAGAGGTGCCCGCCTCGGTACCGAACGTGCCCACCGAAATCCTCGACCCGCGCAACACCTGGTCGGACAAAGAAGCTTACGACAAAACGGCTGCTTCGCTGGCCGAGAAGTTCGTAGCCAACTTCCAGAAGTTTGCCGACTTCGCCAACGAAGAAATCCTGGCTGGCGCGCCGAAAGTAGAGGCCGTAGCCAACGCCTAACCCTAGGTTAGTTTATTCAAAAGCCCCGCGAGCAGCTGCTCGCGGGGCTTTTTTGTTAGGGTCAGTACCCGTTAAACGTGTTCGGCTACTTGGTTTAGTGCCGGCAAACGTTGCGCATTTTGCGCCAACCACTGATCAAAGTTTTGCAAGGCCGGGTTAAGCTCTCGGGCAACTTCTTCGCGGCGCGTTTCGACAAAATGTTCTTCAAACTCCTGATAGAATTGGAACATATTGCCTAGGTCGTCGGCGCCCGGAAATCCCAAGCCGCGGTACACCTCGGGCGGCACGGGTTGGTAAACCACCTCCTGCCCCAGGGCTTTGCTGAAGCTCTGGGCCATATCGGTGCCCGTGAGCAGCCCGCCGGTTATGCCAATGGTTTGCCCGATGGCAGCGGCGCCTTTATTAAAGATGCCGTGCGCGCAGCGGCCAATATCTTCCGAAGCAATACAGGCCATCTTTTTGTCGTCCAGCGGCAACGACAGCACGAGTTTGCCCTCGTTGTTGCGCTGCACCCCCATGCCGAAGTAGATGAAGTTTTCCCAGTAAAAGGCGGTGAGCATAAAGGTGGTGGGCACGCCTAGGTCGCTGAAGTAACGATTGGCCTCGCCTTTGGCATCGAAATGCGGCACTTTGTAATGGCCCTGCAACGTGGGCATGCGGTTGTCGGAAAGCGGTACCCAATGGCGCGTGTCTTCCAGCGTCGACCAGATGACGTGCTGCAACCCAGCGGCTTTGGCGGCTTCGGCCATGTTGCGCGCTTGCTGCAGCTCGCGCTCAGGCGAGAAATGCTCCCAGAAGTTGGTGACGCAAAACGCTCCGTAGGCCCCGGCCAATGCTCTGCCCAGGCTCTGCGGGTTGTCGATATCGGCAGCAGCCAACTCGGCACCTAGGCGAGCCAGTTCGCGGGCCTTGTCGGAATCGGGGTTTCGGGTAATGGCACGCACCGTAAACTCTCCCTGCGGATTGTTGAGGATGGCACGAGCCAAGCCGCCGCCCTGGGCACCGGTAGCGCCAAATACAGCAATGATCTTTTTGTCTGACATGGGCAATAAGGCGCAGCAATGCGCTGTATGTGATGGTGTGGGATAGGGCCTAAGCCGAGGCGAAAGTATCGGATGCGCCAACCAACATCAATCACCCAATTATGTGATGATCAGATCAATAAAGCTGCACTCAGCAAAGAACAATTCACAAAAAAGGCCACCTGCTGGCTGTGCAGCAGGTGGCCTTTTCGCTGAAGTGCTAATAAGCACCTAGGGCAAATCGTCGCGGTGTACTTCGGAGTAGCGGTGGTCGTGGCCAGCCGGGTCGTAATCGTGGCTGCTGCTGGCCGTTGCGGCCGAGCCTAGCTGGCTGCGGTTGGCAGAGCGGCTGCGGTCGTAGTCATCGGGGTACACGGTGCGGTAGCCGTTGCCGCTGTGTTGCCGTTGTTTGCTGATCCAGGTTGCTAAAGCCAGACCAGCACCCACCGCCAAGGCGGCCTTCAATACGGGGCCCTTGCTGGTAACCGCCTGCGTGTAGAAGCTCGTTTCGCGGGTGTGGCCGGGGTAGTTGCCACGTTCCTCGAGGGCGCCCATGGGCTTATCGAGGGCGTTTTGATGCAGGGGACGCGGCGCGTAGTCGGCCTTCTCCTGCTTTACAAACGAGGTTTCCATAAACTTATCGAGCAAGCGCGGCGTCCACTGCTCCATGCTGATGAACGCACGGCCACCGCCGCCCACCACAATGCTGCGCTCGGGCTTGACGCAGGCGTGCAAAATAGCCTGGGCTACCGTTTCGGGTGCGTATGCGGGTGGCGCGTGCTTGGCTTCGCGCTCCATGTAGTTTTTGGCGTGCACCGTGTAGGGCGTATCAATAGCCGCTGGCTGAATAAGCGTTACCGAAATGGGTGCGCCATCCATTTCCAGCTCCATGCGCAGGCCATCGGTAAAGCCTTTTACAGCGTGCTTGCTGGCCGAGTAAATGGTTTGCAGAATAGCGGTAATGTCGGACAAAATGCTGCCGACGTTGATGATAGCCCCGCCCTTTTGCTTCAGGTGTTTGGCGGCTTCGAGCGAGCCGTGCACCAATCCCCAAAAGTTTACCTCGAAGAGCTGGCGCATATCTTCCAGGGGCACCTCCTCCACTTTCCCATAAATGCTGACACCGGCATTGTTAATCCAGGTATCGAAGCCGCCGTAGGTTGCTTGGGCTTTTTCGGCAATCGTGCGGGCCGCCGTTGGCTCGCTCACGTCAATAGCCAGGTAAGTTGCTTCGCCGCCCTCCTGCCTGATTTCTTCTACCAAGCGGCGCAGGGCTTCTTCGCTACGGGCTGCCAGCACCAGTTTGGCACCTTTTTTCGCGGCCATGCGGGCCGTTACCAGCCCGATGCCCGACGATGCACCGGTGATGACGATTACTTGGTTCTTAAGTTTCTTGAGTTTTGGTGTCATTGGGTGTGGTGTTAGGAATGATACACAAGCTTTCCTGTACGCACGCGCTCCGGGTTCGATACATTCTAACCATACAGAGGATGTACCATTTAGCCTGCGGCACTGCTCCTGTTCGCCGGCCGGTAGCATCTAACCGCACCTAGGGCTTGCCTAGTTGCTATTGAATGCGCCCGAATTATGCGTGCTTTGTGAGTTCATTCGTTTCCTGCACCTCCCATCCCAACAATCCCGGTTATGCGTCGCCTGCCCGCCATTGCATTGTGTTTACTATTCAGCCCACTCCAGTTGCTGGCTTGGGGCGGCGAAGGCCACCGCACCGTCGGGAAAATTGCCGAACGCTACCTGTCCCGCAAGGCGGAGCGCCAGGTGAAGCAGCTGTTGGGCACGCAAACGCTGGTTGACGTTTCGACGTGGGCCGACGAGGTACGCAATACGCCCGAATACAAGAGCACCGCGCCGTGGCACTTCGTTAACCTGCCCCTAGGGTTGGAGTTTCCAGCTTTCAGCCAGGAGCTCAAGGCCAAAACGGAGCCCAACGCGTACCAGGCGCTGAACGAAAACCTGCGGGTGCTTTCCGACAAAAAGCAGTCCCAGGACAAGCGCTTTATCGCCCTCAAGTTTGTAGTGCACATTGTGGGCGACCTGCACCAGCCCATGCACATCAGCCGCGCCGAAGACAAAGGCGGCAACGAAATTCAGCTGCAGTTTCGGGGCGAAGGCACCAACCTGCACCGCCTCTGGGACAGCGGCCTGATCAACGTGCAAGGCCTGTCGTACCAGCAAATGGCCGCCAACCTCGACCACCCCGATAAAAAGCAGGCTAAAATCTGGCGCCAAGACCCTATGGAGCAGTGGTTTTTCCAGTCGTACCAACTCAGCACCAAGCTGTACGCCGAAGCCCAGCCCGGTACAGTGCTCGACGAGCAGTACTACAACACCCACATCGAGGACGTACGCCTGCGCCTCAGCCAAGCCGGTATTCGGCTGGCCGAAATACTGAACAAGGCGCTTGACTAGCCTACACAGCTCCTAGGTAGCAGCCCTACTTTTGCCTTATGCCCCATACTTTCTTTGCGCCCGGCCTCAGCGGCAACACCTACACCCTCCCCGAAGACGAAAGCAAGCACGCCGTGCGTGTGTTGCGCCTCCGCGAAGGCGACGCCGTGGAGCTGATTGATGGGGCTGGCAGCATTTACCAGGCGGCGGTGGCCGATGCGGAGGCCAAACGTTGCCAACTGCGCATTGTGGAGCAGCAGCAAGTACCCCGCCGCCCCTACTTCGTGCACATAGCCGTGGCCCCTACCAAAAACCTCGACCGCATGGAGTGGCTGGTAGAAAAGGCCACGGAAATGGGCATCGATCGGCTGTCGTTTTTGCGTTGTGCACGCTCCGAGCGGCGCGAGTTGAAGCTGGAGCGCTTGGAACGCATTGCCATAAGCGCCCTGAAGCAGTCGGGCCAGGCGTGGCTGCCGCAAATGGATGAGCTGACTGACTTCGCGGCCTTTGTGCGCACGCTCGAGCCCGCTACCACGTTTATTGCGCACCTAGCCGAGGGCGAGCGGGTTTCGTTGGCGCAAGTAGCCGCCGCCGGCAACGGGTGCTGCATCCTTATCGGTCCCGAAGGCGACTTTACGCCAGAGGAAATTCAGCTGGCCCTAGGGCTAGGTATTCGGCCGGTAACACTGGGGCACACGCGCCTGCGCACCGAAACAGCAGCCTTGGCCGCTTGCCACACCGTACACGTGGCGCAGGAGTTAGCCTAGGTAGCGTACCGCGGGGAACAATCCTGGGGCTGGTTTCCTTCGTTTATTATCCCTGCTCCCTTAGGTATTTCTGCCTGCCGTATGAAACTGATCTTCCGCCTTGTGCTTGCGCTGGTACTGCTGCTGCCCGTTACGGCAGCCGGGCCGTCGTACAGCTTCCAGATTGCCCGCCTGCAATACGGCGGCGGTGGCGACTGGTACGGCAACAAAACCTCGTTGCCCAACCTAATTCGCTACTGCAACCAGGTCCTCAAAACCAACATCGCGCCCGAAGAAGCTACCGTGGAGCCCGGCTCGCGCGAGCTGCTGCAGTACCCCTTCGTGCACATGACGGGCCACGGCAATGTTACCTTCACCGATGCCGAGGCCAAAAACCTGCGCCGTTACCTAACCAGTGGCGGCTTCCTGCACATCGACGACAACTACGGCCTCGACAAGTACATCCGCCCCGAAATGAAGAAAGTATTTCCGGAGTTGGAATTTATAGAGCTGCCCTACTCGCATCCCATTTACCACCAGAAATTTCCATTTTCGAAAGGCCTGCCCAAGGTACACGAACATGACGGCAAGCGTCCGCAAGGCTTTGGCCTGATCTACAAAGGCCGCTTGGTGTGCTTCTATAGTTACGAGTGCGACCTAGGCAACGGCTGGGAAGACCCCGAAGTGTACAAAGACCCCGTGGAGAAACACGAAGCCGCTTTGCGCATGGGAGCTAACCTCATGGCTTACGCCATCACGCAGGAGTAGCCTTGGTCAGGTTACCGGTAAAAGCACGGCGCCGCTCCCGAGTTCGGGAGCGGCGCCGTGCTTTTGTGCTTATGGCTGATTACTCGAAGCGGCGCTGCAACACCTCGGCCATGATAAACGCGGCCCGTAAATCCGCAGGGTTACGCAATCGAGCGGCAATGTCGGCTGCTGCTGTTGGCCGTTGGCTCGGCCGGGCTTCGCGGGCCCAATAATTGTCGGCCAGGGACGCGGCTGCTCTGGGTAACGAAGCGGCTCTGCGTGGCGCCGTGGTCGGCTCCTCGAGGCTGCGGGCGGTGCGGGTGGTTGCAGCCTCCTCCAAATTGCGCACCGAGGGTTGTGGCACCTCCAGGGTACGGGGTGCCGGTGCACGTTGCTCATTCCTTGAGGCAGGCGTAGGAGTCGAGCCCTGTTGCGGCTTTGAGTTGCCTTGCTGGTTTTGCTGTTTCATTTGCTGCAACAGCTCTTCAAACGAAGGAGCACCCGGCGGACGCACCACTGGTCGCGCAGTAGATCGACTATCGGGCTGTGGCAGCTTGCGTTCCTGTGCTTCGCGCCGCATGGCTTCCTGCGCCTTACGCCACATGCTCACCACAAACACAATCAGCCCGAACAGGATTAACAGCAGCGTTTGCAGTTTTTCGAACATGGCAGGGCGCTTGAATTGCGATGCGGTGGCGCCTCAATCTACACAACTTGGGCGGCTTGGCGCTCGGCTTGGGCCATTTCGTAGCCAATAATGGCTTTTTTGGTTGCCGAACCCCATCGGTATTCACCCAATACCCCTTCCTTCCGAATTACCCGGTGGCAAGGAATCAGTACCGCTACGGGGTTGGCACCTACTGCCGAGCCTACTGCTTGCAGGGATTTCGGTTGCCCAATAGCTTGCGCAATG
Organism: Solirubrum puertoriconensis; assembly: GCF_001483135.1. Classification (GTDB taxonomy): domain Bacteria; phylum Bacteroidota; class Bacteroidia; order Cytophagales; family Hymenobacteraceae; genus Solirubrum; species Solirubrum puertoriconensis. Next base: position 1,161,438 of record NZ_LNAL01000006.1, on the reverse strand, counting down.
TGCTGGTAGCTTACCAATTGCCCGGCAGGCACACGCAGCAAAGCTTCCCAAACTTTCAGCTGAAAATTGGTACCGCGCACTAGCAAGTGCAGCGGCTGCCCGGCCATCGGCGCGAATGCCTGCGCCACCAGCGGCGCCGTGAAAGTTTCGTTATGCTCGAACGTAGCCTCAGGCCAGTTTTTTTGCAAAGCGGCTAAGGCGGTGGAAGTCTTAGGCTGGTCGGGTGCGAGCAAATGCAGCCCACATACGCCCCTAGGTGTTGCGGCCAGCAAGGCCGGCCCAAAGGGTGTTTGGTGTACGCCATACGCAATGTGCACGCCGGCTCCGCCCCTCCGAAACTCGTGCGGCGTAACGGCTTCCAAGGTCACGAACAGATCGTGCAGCCGCGACGGCGCCGACAACCCGGCCGCTTCGGCCGCATCGGCAAGGTTGCTAGCCTCAGCTAGCCGCGTCTTCAGGAAATCGGCCGTGAGGTACTGCACAAACCGCTTCGGGCTGATGCCTGCCCACTCACTAAACAAGCGCTGGAAATGAAACGGGCTAAGGCTTACTGCCTCAGCCACTTCATCGAGGCTGGGCTGTCGCCGAAAATTCTCTTCCAGAAAGCGAATGGCCTGTGCGATACGCTGGTAGTCGGGATGGCTGACGGCAACTTGCATGGCAGTTTCTATTTAGCGTTACCATACAAAACTAGGTCTGCGCGGCAGGGTTCTCAACCCGTTTCTTGCTGACTTGGCTCCGCTACCTAGCGGATGCCTTGCTCCGGAAAACGGCCTTGCTTGGTGCGGTAAAAAGCTTTGATTTTCTCCTCGTCGGCTTCGTAGTCGCCGGTGGGGTACACCGCGGGGCCTACGCCCGCCTCCTTCTTGCTGTAATCGAGGTAGCCAAGCAATATGGGTACGTTGGCAGCCTGTGCGGTATGGTAATAGCCGCGGCGCCAGCGCGGCTGGTACTTGCGCGTGCCCTCGGGCGTGATGAGAATAATTAGATCGGGATATTGCTTGAACAACTCAGCCATGGCTTCTACCATGCTGTTGTTCTTGCTGCGGTCGATGGGCAGCGCACCTAGGCTCATCATCAGCTTGCCCAACACCGGAATATCCGTCCACTCCTTTTTCACCGTGAAGCGCACGTTGCGGCGCATCAAAAAAAACGCAGCTCGGGCATGCAAAAAGTCCCAGTTACTGGTGTGCGGGGCGGCAATCATCATGGCTTGCCGGATTTCGAGCGGAACACTCGATGCCAAACGCCAGCCAACAAGCTTGAACCAGAACTTCGAAAACGCCAGCCAAAAGCTGTTCATAAAGGAGCAGGTGAAGAAATGCAGAAAAGGACGCCAAAGCTAGCCAAAATCTAAATCAGGGCCGGGTTTGCTCAATAAAGCCTCTAGCTCAGCGGCTTGGCTAAGGGTATATTCGTAACCAATGGCGTATAGCTCTTTGGCGAATCGCAGATCGGTAACCCGAAAGCGGCGCAGCTCCGGCGGCTGCAGCACTAGCTCGCACTGCTTGAGGCGCGGGGCGGTATTGGTGCCAATAGCGAGCATAAACGTGCGCTCGGCCACGTGCCTGATTGAGGTAATGGGCGCCTCGGTATTAACAATGTTCGTGTGCGCGCCAACCAGTGCCAGTTTGGGCCGATGCTGCAGCGGCTCGATGGGCAGGTTGTTGAGCAAGCCACCGTCAACCAATACGTGCCCTAGGTACTCGATGGGCTGGCACAGTACGGGCACCGCCCCCGTGGCCAACAGCGGCGGTATCAGCGGCCCTTCGTTGAAGAACACTGTTTTGCCAGTGGCTAAATCGGTGGCCGAAAGGGTCACGGGTAGCCCTAGGTCGGCAAAGGTCTGGTTGCCGGGCAAGTGCGCTGCAAACAGCATCTCGAGCAAGTTTAAGCTTACAAGACCTCGTTTGTAGGCGGGCCGAACCAGGCGCAGAAAACGGGTATCCGAGAGCAAGCGCAGCACCTCCCGCGGCGGAATGCCAGCTGCAAAAAACACCGCTGCCAACCCGCCCGAACTCACCCCCGACATTGCCCCGATGGGCAGCTGCATTTCGGCCAGCGCCTGCAGCATACCTAGGTGCGCAATGCCGCGGGCTGCCCCGCCCGATAATGCCAGGCCTATTTTTCGCGTCGCCAAGTACGTGCGGGTTTGGTTACAAATCGGCGATGCGCAGCGTTTCGCTTAGGCGCACGCCCCGGTCGGTTTGTTGTACGGTGCAGGCCTCGGTGTGGGCATCGTGCTCGAGCACCAGTATCCATTGCTCGTCGGCGGCGCGCTGCAACGTGGTTTCTTTTTCCGCCAGCGTTTGCAGCGGGCGCACGTCGTAGCTCATTACCCACGGCATGGGCAGGTGTGCTGTAGAGGGCAACAGGTCGGCCATAAAAGCCAGCTTGCGGCCTTTGTAATCGAGCACCGGTACCATCATCTTCTCGGTGTGGCCGTCGGCGAATACAATCTCCCGCAGCATCGAGAGTTCATCCGGTATTCCCACAGCAGGATCAATAAAGCGTAAGTGCCCGCTTTCCTGAATGGGCAGGATGTTTTCCTTTAAAAAAGAAGCCTTTTCGCGCGCATTCGGTTGCACAGCCCATTGCCAATGCCCCTCATTCGACCAATAAGTAGCATTTGGGAAGGCTAACTCCAGCTTATCGTCTGGAGTGCGCACCACCGAGCCACCGCAGTGGTCGAAGTGTAAGTGCGTGAGCAGCACGTCGGTGATATCGGAGGAAGTGAACCCAAGTTTCTGTAACGAACCTTCCAGGGTGGCGTGGCCGTGCAAGTAGAAGTGTCCTCGGAACTTCTCATCCTGCTTATTTCCGATTCCGTTGTCGACGAGCAGCAAACGGTTATCATCCTGCACCAGCAGGCAGCGCATGGCCCAAGTGCACATGTTATTCTCGTCGGCGGGGTATTGCCGGCTCCACAAAGATTTCGGCACTACGCCAAACATGGCGCCGCCATCCAGTTTAAACAGGCCAGTATCGAGGGTGTAGACGTTCATGGTCGCAAGATGCGCAAACCCCGGCAGCTACCCCAAACGCCGCTCAAAGCTCTAGTCATGCGCTTGGCTGCTTAGCCGCCGCTTCTCCCGCATCACATCATCATGTGATACCAAGCCGCTCAACTGCTACGTTATTTTACACTGCGGCGTGTACTTACTATTTTCAGCGCCAGTTATGGATGATTCTTATTTATTAGCGCTGGGTTTTGAGCGGTGGGTAAGTGACTTCCCGCAGCAAACAGCCATGTACGTCTTCTCCGAGCCGGCCCGCGACGGCGCTCGGCTCTACATCTCCATTCCGCGCGCCAAGCGTGGGCAAGTAGCAGGCTTTAGCTCGAACGAGCAGGAAAACCTGCAAGCGTCCATCGACCTATTTTTCCGCAAACACGGAGGCAAACACAGCAAGCAACCAGCCAAGCAGTCGAAGTTGGTTGTGTGAGCCAATCACATCTTCATGCGATAGCGCCCTAACAGTCGCCTTGGGTACTTTTGCACTGGTGCATGCCCTATGCACCTAGGGAACAAATGGTGAGGGCCTTAGCCTTTTGGCTAAGGCCTTTCTCGTTTAGAGGCAGTGGGTATAAGCTTTGGGTGGCGCTGGTGCAGCTGGGGTAAAAAGCAAACGCCCCGCAGCGGGTGCTGCGGGGCGTTGTGCGGTTCGGACGGGACTCGAACCCGCGACCTCCGCCGTGACAGGGCGGCATTCTAACCGACTGAACTACCGAACCGACTTGCAGTGGCCGGGGCGTTACCCCCGATTGCGTTGCAAAGGTAGAGGCAATTTTGGATTACGCCAACCCCTCCGCAAAAGAATGTGCTCAAATCATGCGTTTCAAGCGTCAAAAGCCTGATTAGCAGCACAAGAAAATTTTACAATACCGATACTCAACCATTCGATATTTCATCGTTTTAGACGTGTATAGCGGTCAAATTGAATACGGTCAACGCAGGTAGGTTGCTTCGGCAAGCCTCAGTGCCCTGCTTCGGAATCGGGCTCCCTTCCCCCATTGGCGTTTGCTACCGCTCATCGGCCGGCATTATTCCTCAGCTATCTGTACAGGTGGCTACGCTCGCCTCTGGATTTAGCAACTTGATTGCTCAACCCATTCGGCACATTCTCCCCGAGATCTATACTTGGGCGTGCTCATTTGATGTTGCGCGGGCGCAAATTGGCAAACCATGATACGGCCAAAAAGCAAACGCCCCGCAGCGGGGTGCTGCGGGGCGTTGTGCGGTTCGGACGGGACTCGAACCCGCGACCTCCGCCGTGACAGGGCGGCATTCTAACCGACTGAACTACCGAACCAACTTGCAGTGGCCGGGGCGTTACCCCCGATTGCGCTGCAAAGGTAGGGGGTGTTTTTGCCTCATTGCAAGCCCTAGTGCAAAGTTTTTTACGAAAATGTTACCTCGGGTTGCTTTGTAGCTGATTGTGAGCCATAAAATTTTTAGCGCAGATTGCGGGCCTTGTTCGCAGCAGGCTTGCGCCGCGTCGCTTACCTTTGCCCTCCCCCATTTTCCACCTTAAGATTTCCTCCGTGGCGGTTCGCATTCCGCCCGTTTGGCTATGCTGCTCGATTTCGAACAACCAATTGCCGCCCTCGAAGGCAAACTCCGCGAAATGCAGAAACTGGCCCAGGAAAGCCAGGTTGATGTATCGGAAGCCGTAGAGGCGCTGGAGGCCAAGATCAAGGCCCTTAAGAAAGAGACTTACGCAAACCTTACGCGCTGGCAGCGGGTACAGCTTTCGCGCCACCCCGACCGCCCCTACACCCTCGACTACATCGAGGGCATGACGCAGAAGTTTGTGGAGCTGCACGGCGACCGTACCGTGGCCGACGATAAAGCTATGGTTGGCGGCTTTGCCGAGCTCGAGGGCCGCACCGTAATGTTTATCGGGCAGCAGAAAGGTCGCAACACCAAACAGCGCCAGCTGCGCAACTTCGGTATGCCAAATCCCGAGGGCTACCGCAAAGCCTTGCGCCTGATGAAACTGGCCGAAAAGTTTGGTAAGCCCATCGTCACGCTGATCGACACGCCGGGCGCATTCCCCGGCCTCGAAGCCGAAGAGCGCGGCCAAGGCGAGGCTATTGCCCGCAACCTGAAGGAGATGTTCATGCTGAAGGTGCCGGTTATCTGCATCATCATCGGCGAGGGCGCTTCGGGCGGGGCGCTGGGCATTGCCATCGGCGACCGGGTACTGATGTTGGAAAACACCTGGTACTCGGTGATTTCGCCGGAATCCTGCTCGAGCATTCTGTGGCGCTCCTGGAACTACAAGGAGCAAGCGGCCGAAGCACTTAAGCTAACTGCTACCGACATGCTCAAGGCTGGATTGGTAGATGGTATTGTGAAAGAGCCCCTAGGTGGTGCACACACCGATACGGCCCGCATGATTGAGACCTTGAAGAAAACCCTCGTCAAAACCCTTGACGAACTTGAGGCACTTCCCTCCGATGAGCGCGTTTCGCAGCGCATCGATAAGTTCGGCCGCATGGGTGTGGTGGTAGAATAAGAACTACTGCCTGATTGAGGCGTGATATAACAAGGGGGCCGCACCTAGGTGCGGCCCCCTTGTTGTTAGCTGGCAACGGCAGCGGCCACACGAGCAGCTAAATCTTCGATATTGTAGCGGCGGGCCAGCACTTGCAGCCACTCGGGCGGAATGGCCGCTTCGCCGTAGTAAATGCCCGCTAGGCCACCGGTTACGGCCCCAGTGGTGTCGGTATCGTCGCCGAGGTTCACGGCAGCCAACACGGTTTCGGCGTAGGTATTGTAGCGCAACAAGCACCAAAGCGACGCCTCAAGGGTATGCATAACGTAGCCCCCACTCCGGATTATTGACTCGGGCAAATCAGCCAAGTTCCCGGTGAACAGATAATCAAACTGCGCTACTTCTTTGGCAGGCACATTGAGTTGGGCTAGCTGACCGGGAGCGGCAGCGCAGAGTTGCGAATAAGCCTGCTGTGGTGTTAAACCCGCGCGTAGGTGGTGAGCCATTTCCAAGTAAAGAAAACACGCCACCGCTGAGCGAATATGGCCGTGCGTAATGGCTGATACATCGGCAATCAGTTGAAAACGACATTGCAACGATTTCTCTGGCTTGTAGAAAACCAGCGGCAAAATGCGCATCAACGAACCGTTGCCATTGCTGTACTCGTCGGTGCCGCCGGCTAGGATGAGGTCTGGGTCTGCCTTGAGGCGCCGCAGGGCCTCGCGAGTAGTTATGCCGATATCGAACACCGAGCCATGTGGCGTCCAGAAGTTTTCAAAGTACCATCGGCAGCTGTACTCAGCAACCAGGCCTACGGTGAAACCATCTACTATGGCTTCGGCCAAGCAAAAGGTTAGCGAGGCATCATCGGACCAAGTACCGGCAGGTTGGTGGTGCGTGCCGAAGCCCCGCATTGTAACCACCGGATCAACCCTGCGGTGGGCCCGGCTTTCAAATTCGACGGGTACACCTAGGGCGTCGCCTACGGCTAGGCCTAGCAAGGCGGCCCGGATTTGAGCTTCAGTAGAAAATTGCGCTGCGTGCATAGGTTGAAATAGTAGCGCGCAAGGTAAAAACCGATGGCGCGGCTAGCGCGAAAGCAAGGCTTGGTTGGGCTTCAAAAATATTTTCCGCATTTTTTGAACTCACATTATCAATCGTCAAACTATTTACAATCAACATATTATATATAAGTACTTCTATAAATACAGGTTAAACAGCACAAAGCAGCAGGCTTGCGAGCCTGATTGTGGCACGCATTTTTCAGTAGGGCAGTCGAGTTTGAACGATACACCTAACCCCTTCATCGGTACCATGATCAGGATCCTGCTATTGTGTTTTGCGCTGCTGGTGAGCAGCCTCGCCGCACCTGCCGAAGCCGGCCGCATCAGCGCTTATGCCAAGGCCAAAATGAAGGGCCGGGTGTACGTTCATCGCCCCAACTACAAACGTTACAAAGGCTGGAAATTCTCGAAGCGCCAACGCCGCAGCAAAGCCGGCAAGCTGAAGGCCAGCAAATCCGCTCCGCGCTTTGTACGCGCTACCCACAGCACCCGCCGCTAACACCCTTTCCCGGCAGTATGCCGACAAGTGCAAGTAGGTGAAGTGACGAGCACTTATGCGCCCCCGCCAAGCCCTAGTGCTTGGCGGGGGGTTTGTTTGCCCTAGGTGCGCGGGTAAGCGCCAACCCCCGCAGCGTATAAAGCACGGCGAGTATCTATTAGCGCCTGCTCTACGGCGCTGCGGTCGGGCTCGTTGGGCAAGCCGGAGGCGGCAAAGGCGGCATCAACGCGGGCTACCAGCTCCTCGGCGCGTTGCACCAGCTCGGTGTACTCGAACTCGCCCCGGCGAATTTGAAGCAGGAAGTCACGGTTGGGGCGGCGTACCTGCAGTTGGCCCTCAATGGCAATTTCCTCGGCCATTTGCAGCAGCCGGAATACGTGCAGCATGTTTTTGGCGTCGTAGTTTTTGCCGTGCTGCACCGTGTTTTGGTAGCGCTCGGTGTTGCGCTTTTCAACCCACTCCCAATACTCGCGGTACACGCGGCAGTAGGTGCTGTAGCCGTTGCGGTTGAACGACAGATACGCTACCGGCACCTCCCCTTTCGGCACGGCCGAAAGCTGCACCTCGTTGGAGAGCTCGGCGTCGCGAATGAGGCCGCGGTAGCCTAGGTGGCCGTCGGCCGATCGGTCGACGAAGAGGGCGTACAAGTCGTTTAGATGCGGCACGTTGGCCAAACCGCATTGGCTGGCTTGCACGCCTTGGCGCTCCAGCCACTTTAAGGCGGGCACCGAGCCGGCCCCGGCCGTAACGTAGCAGAAATCGAGCACCGATTTGCGGCTGGGCGGCTCGGGGTTGTTGATCTTCTTGTTGAGGCCCTTCGCCTTTTTAATCTGCGCCCCGGCGTAATCGGCGAAGGTTTGACGGCAGAGCTTGGATAAGAACAGCTCGGGGCGCAGCAAGGGCTCGAGCAGCGGATGACGGCTTACCACGCAATCGGCCGGCGAGGCCAGCAGCTCCAGCACGTTGGGGTTGTTTTTGAGGGCGAGTTCAACAAACCGGCGCAGCTCGTAGAACACCTCGTCGTTGGAGGCGTTGGCCACCTGGGCGGTGTAGTCCAGACCTAGGAAGGCTCGCTCGGGCAGCAGAAACACACCTTTCAGATCGGTATCGGAGTGAGCTAAGTTGGTACCGTAGGCCCGGCTACCGCTGATAGCTTCAAACAAAATAAGGCCGTGCTGGCGCAGGTCAGGGATATTCATAATCGGAACGGGTGGTTATAGTTGGTCATCAGCTGACCTTCCCCGCACCCTAGGTAGCATCAGAACGCGGAACGAATAAGGTGCTGAAATAACTCATTCAGCGGCGAAGTGGCGTCGGAGCGGTGCTCAGGCCGCAGCGTGGTGCGCACGGCTTGGGCAACTTCATACTCACCCTCAATAAAGTAGGCCAGCGACTTGGGCGTGGGAGCGGTGGTTTTCTCGTTGGCCGCGGCTTTTCGGAGCAACAGCTCATCTACCTCCGGCGCAAGCTCGGGGGGCAGCAATGCCCGAAGCTGCCCAAACGCCATGGGCGGTACTTGACCGGGCTGCTGCCGCACCCAACGCAGCGCCAGTGCCGAACGCAGCGCATAAAACAGTCGCTTCAGCCGCACCTGCTCGCCCACGAGGTCATCCTCCACCCCGCGGCGCACCAGCCCTAGGTAATGGTGCAGCGCAGCTGCCGGGTTGTAGCAAGCAGGCAGCAGGGCCTCGATCCGGGTACGAAAATCATGCGCTTCTTGGTATATCACCGGCGACTGCAGCCACTCCAGCAACGCCGCATTTGAGCCACGCAGCAATTTCAGGGCCTTGCGCAACTCCCACCCACTTAGGTCGAGCTCGTCGCTGATGGGCAGGTTCAGGGAGTCGCGCTCTTCGTCGAGGCGGAGGTACCAGTAGGCAGGGTGGCAGTAGATAAAGCGCACGTCATAGTCACTGTCGGACGACGCGAAGCCCCAGCCCCGGCTACCCGACTCGCACGCGTACAGAATACGGATGTGCTGATTTTGCTCGAGGCGGCTGAGCTCAGCTTGAATTCGGTTGTGCATTGGGCCAAAGTTACCTAGGCCCCCGGTTTACCATTTGCTAATACTGGCTTGACGTTGGCCTAACCAAGCCATGACGATAGGATAAACGCCCGGTTACACCCCCGTAACAAGGCCGAAATAGTTTTGACCCGTCCAACTAAGACACCAATTCAACCAACCAATCAACGGGTTATGAACATCAATACCCTTTCGGCTCGGGTAGCCGCTTGCCTACTGGCGCCGGCTCTGCTGATCAGCTGCGACAAAAAAGAGCGCATCAAGGAGGAACCGCAGAGCGTGGCCGTGGAGCTAAAAGACCATTCGGTAACACCGGCTTTGGTAAAGGCCCTGCCCGGGTTCGAAAATCTCAATATCTACTCGCTCATTAGCTCCGACGACGTTCTGCCCGCCTCCCCGCGGTTTATGTTCGGCGGCTCGGCCGATGGCGCGGGTTTGCTAAAAGCTCCCGGTGGCAAAGGCTACGTACTGATTACAAACCACGAAGACAACATGAGCATTTCGCGCGTGTGGCTCGACGAAAAATTTAAGCCCGTACGCGGCGAGTACCTCCTCAACTCCGATGGCGGCCGGTGGCGCTTGTGCTCGGCAACCATGGTTACACCCGAAGAGCACGGATTTGGCCCGTATTTTTTGAGTGCTGGCGAAAGCTCCGTAGATGCCCAAACGCACCTCATCAACCCATTTGGGGATACGCTCAGCCAAAGCACTGCCCGCGGCATTAGGGGCCTAGGTTACTGGAGCGCCGAAAATGCCGTGCCACTGCCCAAAACGGCCTATTCTGGCCAAACAGTGGTACTAATTGGCGAAGACGCCTCCGACGCCACCGGCGGCCAAATGGTGATGTACCGCAGCAACGCGGCCGGCGACCTGGATGGCGGCCAGCAGTACCTGATGCGCCGCCTCGACCAGAACCAGCGCGAAACCGACATGGTGGTGGGCCAACGCTACGACGTGGAATTTGTGGCTATTCCGAACGCCAGTTCGCTCACGGGCACGCAGCTGCAAGCCCAAGTCGATCCGCTGAAGGCCATTAAGTTCGGCCGGGTTGAGGACATTGACTACCGCAAAGGCAGCGGCCGCAGCCGCGAACTTTACTTTAACGTAACGGGCCAGGACCGCAGCGGCGCCAACGCCGATGGCTCGCGCACCAAATTCGGGCGCACCTACCGCCTCGTGCTCGATGCCCAAAACCCGCTGCGCGGCACCCTGGAGGTGATTTTGGACGGCGACAACCGCACCGTCGCCAACAAAGCCGCCGATTTCCAGAACCCCGACAACCTCTGCGCAACGGAGAACTACGTGTATATCCAGGAAGACTCCAACGGCTACGGCCAGGAAACGCACGACGCCTACGTGTACCAATACAACATTGCCACCGGCGAGCTGAAGCGCGTGCTCGAGCTTGACCACCGCCGCAATGCCTCCGATGCGGCCACCTACAACGTGGGCCGCACCTCCACCAACGGCTCGTGGGAGTACGGGGCCATGTTCGATATCTCGCAGCTGATTGGCGAGCCGAACACCTTTGCCCTGTGCGTTCAGCCCCATACCTGGACGGGCACCAAGTACCGCAACGGCGGCGCCCGCCCCAACAACGGCAACAGCCAAGCCAGCCAAATCGTGGTGGTGCGCGGCTTAGCCCGCTAATCCCTTTGCCTACCCTTAGCCCCGACCAGCAATGGCCGGGGCTTTTTAGTGCCCCACGTTTTTTTCCGACTCCCGATGCATCGATTTTCTCTGGCGGTGGCAGCTCTGTTTTTTGCCTTGGTGGTGGGCTGGAGCGCCTGCCAACGCCCAAGCTTGCGCCCCCACACCCAAACCCCGGCCACGCAGGCCTTGCAGCAGTACCTAGGACACATTGCCGCATTCGATACAGCCTTGCTGCAGCTGCGCAAGGCTGTGGCCACCGGCCAACCCATAGCCCAACAGCAAGCCGCGTTTGCGCAGGCCCGGCTGCAATACAAAAAGCTAGAGTACCTCGCCGAGTACTACAGTCCCTCGTTAGCTAAGCTACTGAACGGGCCGGCCCTGATGGAGGTAGCCGAATACGACCAAACCCAACGCCAAATCCCTCCGGAGGGCCTGCAGGTGGTAGAAAGTTACCTGTATCCTCAAGCCTACGCAACGGCGCAGCGCCAAGAGCTTCTTGACCAATTGGACATGATGCGCAGCACGGTAAAGAGCTTGGAACGAGCCGCCGCAACCATCCAGCTTACGGATGCACACCTCTTTGATGCGGCCCGCTTGCAATTGTTCCGCGTGCTCACCCTAGGCCTATCGGGTTTCGATACGCCGGCCTCGCCCAATGCCGTAACCGAAGCGGCTGCTAGTTTAAGAGCCGTACAAGCGGTTGTACGCCTGTACGCAGCTAAGCAGCCAGCCAAACTGCACGTTCTCAATCAGCGGTTTGCAGCGGCCCAAGCGTACCTAAGGCAAGACCCCAATGCTGTTACTTTCGATAGACTTGCGTTTATAACGGAGTACGGCAACCCGCTGACGCGCGAATTGAAAGCGACCCAACTGGCACTGGGAATTCCGTTTTTCAAAGAAGCCCGGCCCTTGCGACCGGACGCGGCCACTTTTTTCGAGGCCACCGCCTTTGATGCCAGCTACTACGCCCCTACGCCCGGCCAAGCAGCCACTCCGGCGCAGGTAGCCCTAGGTCAGCAGTTGTTTTTCGACCCGGTGCTTTCGGGCAACGGCCAACGCAGCTGCGCCTCCTGCCACCAACCCGAGCGTGCCTTTGCCGATGGCCTCGCGAAAAGCACCACGTTTGATGGCCGGGGCACGGTAGCCCGCAACTCGCCTAGCCTGCTAAATGCAGCCCTGCAACGCACCCAGTTCTACGACGGACGGGTGCTGTATTTAGAGGATCAAGCAGCGGCCGTCATCAGCAACCCCGACGAGCTGCACGGCTCCCTGGCGCAAGCAGCCAAACTCCTGAACAGCCAGCCTACGTACCAGGGCGCTTTTGCCGCGGCCTTCCCCGATAGCCGCGCTGAGCCCCTAGGTGAGCAGCACATTAAGGCAGCATTGGCCGGCTACGTGCGCTCGTTGGTGCGCCTGAATGCCCCCTTCGACCGGTATGTGCGCGGCGATACTGCGGCGCTTTCGGCCTCCGCCAAACGTGGCTTCAACGTGTTTATGGGCAAAGGCAAATGCGGTACCTGCCATTTTATGCCCTTATTCAACGGCACCGTACCCCCCGCTTTCGAGCGCAGCGAAACCGAAGTACTAGGGGTACCGGCGCAAGCCAGCCTCCACCCTCGCACCCTCGACGCCGACCCCGGCAAGCAGCAGGTTTTCGGCATCGAGTGGCAACGCCACGCCTTTAAAACGCCCACGCTGCGCAATGTGGCACTTACGGCCCCCTACATGCACAACGGCGCCTATCGCACGCTGGAGCAAGTAGTTGAGTTTTACGAAAGAGGCGGCGGCGCTGGGCTTGGCCTGGAGGTACCCAACCAAACCCTTCCGTTCGATAAGCTTACGCTCAGCGCCCGAGACAAACGCGACCTAATCGCCTTTATGCATGCCCTGACGGATACGACCAACTTGCACCGCCAACGGCCGAAACGTTTACTGCACCCGCCTGCTGTGGTTTCGCTAAGCCGCCGCTACGCAAGCACCAGGAATTAGGAGCATGATTACAATATTCTGTACCGCTTGCAAGCACCTAGGATGGCTTGGCCTAAAGCGGTGCGGGTAACGGATAAACCGGAATAGGTATGCCAGGGCCGGAGGAGCAAATTACCTGTAACTGCTCATCTAGCCCTGGCATACCTATTCCGGCTCAAAGGCTGTTTGCTTAAGGTTTCGGCTCAGTGCATGTACTGACTCGTGGCCCTCACGCAGCAAATCATCAGTCGTGGCAAATTATGCCACAACCTGATTACCATGAGGCTACAGACGCGGATCGACAGCTTCGCTCTCCAGCGCCAACACGCCAAACACGCATTGATGCACCTCGCGTAGCGGCGCACCTGCCACAAAGCGCTCCAAGCCCTCCACACCTAGGGCAAACTCGCGCAAAGCAAGGCTACGTTTGCTTTTGATGCCCCGTTCGCGCAGCCGTTCGAGGTTGTGCGGCAACAAATAGTCGGGGCCGTAGATGATGCGCAAATATTCGCGGCCGCGACACTTGAGCGCTGGCTGAACTACTCCGCGCCGGGTGCGGGCGATGTAGTCGAAGGGCTTGACGACCATGCCCTCCCCGCCTTGTTCGGTTAGGTTGTTCCACCAAGCAATAGCCGACTCAACCGCGGCAGGGTCTTGCAGGCTTACTACCCGGTAGTTGGTTGCCAGTAACAAGCTAGGGTCGGCGGCGCAGATTGTGCGGAGCGTTTCCATGTGCCACTGATGGTCCTTATCGAAGTAAGTACGACCCGCGGTGGCCAGCAAATGAAACGGAGCCAGTCGCAAATCGTCGATGGAGTGCACGGGCCAGCTGTAGCGGCGGTATGCCTCGGTGTATTGCTCGGCTGCGGTGCGACGGGCGGTATAATGGCTTAGCAGCGCCTCGGAGCCATCGAGGCCGCGCGTAGTAGCTTGCTCCAGCACGTGTTGCACCTGCGGCAAAGCGCCATTTGCAGCTGCAGCCACTGCGGCATACTGGTTTTTGATCAGCTCCTGCGCTTTCGCCGACCACGGCAACAGCTCCGCATCGAGGCAAACCCACTCGGTGCCGAACTGCTCCCAAAACCCTGCTGCCGTGAAAGCACCGCGCAGCCGCGCCAAAAAGGCTTGCTCTAGGTTCGCATCGGTGAAGAAATTGCGACCGGTACGCGTGTAACATTTGCCGAACCCCTCGCCTACAATTCCGAAGTGCCGCCGTACCGCTTCCTCGTCGCGGGCCAGCACCACCACCGCGCGTGAGCCCATGTGCTTCTCTTCGCACACCACGCGCTCTACGCCCTGGCGCTTGTAGTATTCGAACGCTTCGGCGGGGTGCTCCAGCAAGCCAGGCAGGGCCGATGTCTCGGAAGGCGACATGGTAGGCGGCAGGTATAACAACCACTTAGGGCTTAAGGCAAAGCGGCTCATTACCTCAAGTGCCGCTATAGCGTTTTCTTCCCTGATGGTGACAGAGTGCGCCAACCGCGTGCTGATCTGCTGCTTGCCCGTAACGTCGCGAATGTCGAGCACTTCGTCGTGGCGTTGCTGGGCGGTAAGCTGAGTTTCGGCAGCTATTTGGGCGTGGTGCAAGGGTCGCACTGGCTCGCTATACACCTGGTGCGCCGCCACGCTCACGAGTTCGCGCTCGGGGTAGCGCAGGGCCGTGAGCCGCCCGCCAAAAACACAACCCGTATCGATATCGATGGTACCGTTGAGCCACTCGGGCTGGGGTACTGGCGTGTGGCCATACACCACCATGGCCCGGCCGCGGTACTCGGCGGCCCAGTTGTAGCGCACCGGCAGGCCAAACTCGTCGATTTCGCCAGTGGTTTCGCCAAACAACGCAAACGCGCGCACTGCGCCCGAACCCCGGCCCTGCATTTCTTCGCGCATGCCTGCATGGGCCACCACCAAGCGGCCGTCGTCGAGCACGTAATGGCTTACAAGCCCGTCGATAAACTGACGCACTTGGTTTTTGAACGTATCGGACTCAGCCGCTAGCTGCTCGAGAGTTTCGGCAAAGCCATGCTTGGCAGATACGTTTTTACCTCCTAGGTAGCGGAGCAACTTTATGTCGTGGTTGCCAGGCACACACAGCGCCGCGCCGCTTTGCACCATGCTCATGACCAACCGCAGCACCTGCGGCGAGGCAGTGCCGCGGTCGACTAAATCGCCCAAAAACAAAGCCCGCCGACCGGCAGGCGGGGTTACGCGCACTCCTAGGTCGCGCTCGTCGAGGCGAGGTTCTTCCTCAACGGCGTAGCCCAGTTCGGCAAGCAGCTCCACCAGCTCCAGGTAGCACCCGTGCACGTCGCCGATAATATCGAATGGGCCACGATCGTCGCGGCGGTTGCTGTAGAGCGGGTCGCGGCGGATGTTCTCTACCGCATCAATTTCCTCAACCCCGTTGAGGTGGTAAATCTGCCGAAAGCCTTCTTCGCGTAAGCGTTTCAGGCCTTTGCGCAGCTGCTGCCGCTGCATGGGCAGCACGTGCGCGCCCATTTGCTGGCGGTCGGGGCGTTGGCGGTTTCGCTCGGCTGCTACGGCTTCGGGCACATCGAGTACCACAGCTACGGGCAGGCAGTGGTATTGCCGGGCCAGCTCTGCCAACGATTTACGCGCTTCGGGCTGCACGTTGGTGGCATCTACTACCGTCAGCAAACCGCGCTTTAGCCGCTTACCTACCAAGTAGTGCAGCAGTTCAAAGGCATCGGGCGTTGCTGATTGGTCGTTCTCATCGTCGGCCACCAACGCCCGGCAATGGTCCGACGACACGATTTCGGTGGGTTTGAACAGCCGCCGGGCAAAGGTGCTTTTGCCTGAGCCGGTAGTGCCTACCAGCAAAATCAGTGAGAGTTCGGGTACACGCAGGGAAGCAAGCGGCATAGAAGCAAACGGGAAATAAGTGCGCTGAGCCAGTAATGTTAGCTAAGGCACTACGAATGTCCGCGGCTTGCGTCCGCTTTTCCGCTGCGCTTGCGGGGTGCTATGGTTGTTTGGTTGGGCTAGCTACCACCCAATTAGGCCACTGCTGCTACTGCACGCTCAGAATCTTGAACTCGACGCGCCGGTTAAGCCTGCGCGTGGACTCACGGGCGTTGCTGGCCTTGGGCTTGGTGCCCCCAAAGCCCACACTGCTGATGCGCTCCGTAGCAATACCATGATGAACCAGGTACGTTTTGACGGCGGCGGCGCGCTTCTGACTGAGCACTAGGTTCTTCTGCGGGTCGCCTACGTTATCGGTATGGCCCTGCAGCTCGATGCTGACGCCCGGATTGGCGCTCAGAATGCCGACGAGCTGATCGAGCGCAGAGTGGGAAGACGACAGCAGGATGGCCTTGCCCTGCTGAAACTGCACGTTGTTGAGCGGTAAGGTCACGCCCACAGCCAGGGGCTGCAGCAAGATATCTTCGGCGTAGGAGCCTGCATTGGCGCTGTAGAAGCTGTTTGCCGCTACATAGCCATCTAGTTTCGCCTGCCCCACGTAGGAGCGTCCTGGCTCAACTTCGATGGCAAAAGAGCCATCGGCACCTAGGCGCACATTGATTTCCTCGCCTACGCTGTTGCGCAACTTAAACTGGGTTTGCGGCAGCGGCTGCAGCGTAACAGCATCGAGTATGCGCCCGCGCCACATGTTAGCCCTAGGTGCCTCGGGAGTTGCCGGGGCCGGCGCAGCTGCAGCAGCGGCCATTGCGGGCGGTGCTTGCACCGGGGGCGTTGCTACATCAAACAGGTTGCAGCCCGCCAAATCGGTGTAAATGCCACGGCGCACCAACTCAGCTTGCCGGTTATCCAAATCGACGCGGTACAGGGCTTTAGGGCCGGCTAGGTACAGCACCCGCTTGCCACTTGCTGCTTCCTGCAGCAATACGTCGCTGTAGCCGCCGCGCTTGGGCAGTCCATCTATCTGAATCAGCTCGGGGGAGGGTTGCCGGGTTCCCAGGTCAATCTTCAGCAACGAGCCATCGGTACTGTACACCTGGTAAACGGTGTTGTTGTCATCGATGCAGAAGTTGGCGTGGGTGCCGGCACCCGAAAACCCAATGGCCGTGAAGTAGGGCGCACGGCGCACGGGGTCGTTGTCCCACACCACCGTTACGGTGCTGTCGGTGGGGCTCACTTTCACCAGCTTATTGCCATCGGACGTGATGAAGTACAAGTCGCCACGCTTATCGGTGGCAGCCGAAATCCACACGTTTTCCTCGCCCTGGGCCGGCAGCCGCCAAGGCGTGTAAGCTCCCTCGCGGGTGGCCGGGTTGTACCGATACACCAACTCCGGCGCATCGGTGGGAGCTTTGGTTACCGAGTATAAGCAGTTGTCGAGGCCCTTGGCCAGGGCGTACGACTGAAACGGCAGCACCAGCTTATGAATGGTTGGCTGCGCCGAAGGGTTAGAAACCGAAAATTCGTGGATGGTACGGCAGTCATCCTCCCAAATGCCATTGCGGCTGCGGAGGGCGGCAATGCCATACATTTTGTCGTCGCAGCTTTGCACCACTTGCGGCTTCGGCGCGGCCGGTGGGGCCGATGGCAGCGGAGCCACAAACGCCAGCGACTCGAGCAACTGCCGGGCTTCGGGCAGGTAGTCGTGGTCTTCGCTGATGGCGGCCTGGTACTCGAGCCGGTACTCGTAACCGTTGCGCCATATTCGGCGGCCTACTACGTGAGTGCGCAGAGCCGGCGCGGGGGCTGCCGAGTAGGTGTAATCGTACCGCACCTCGTGAGAAGCTCCGTTATCGTGCTCGGAAAGTCGTAGTACCTGCGCCTGGGGCTGCTGCCGAATACCTAACCACACCGAGTCGGTGAGCAACTGCTTACAGGCAGGGGGGGCAGCTTGCACCGAGGCCAGCACCTCGGCCGCGCGCCCGGCATTACCGGTGTAGAAGGTGGCCGTGGCATTGCCGGGCTTGCGCTCCAGCTGCCAACCCCGGGGGTACCTCAGTCGGTAACCGGCTTGCGCATCCCGAAACACGTTGGGCTCCGAGGCGTCCTGCGCATGCAGCTCAATCCAGCCTAACGCCAGAACCAGCAACAACAACAACCTCATGAGCAACGCGACGGCAGAAACGTAGGTAATGTTCAAAATTACGGAAGCTTGCCATGCGCCGCTGTATTTCGGTCAGAATAATCCGTCGCCGTGGTTCCGCTCCTTTGCTGAAGCAGGCTTTATCTGGGTTCCGTCCTATCCGGCTCTAGGCAGGGTCACGCCCCTTCTCAACTAACCCGTAGCCCTAGGTGCGGACAAAGCGCAAGCGGTTCGCACCTAGGGCTGCTGATCGGCCCTGTGGAAGGTTGCCAGCTGCGAAGGCGCCCCAACTTCCGGATCCTCCGGGCCTAATGGTCCAATCTGCACCGAATAGCCATTTCGCTCGGCTACGCCGGCAGCCCATGCCTCAAATTCGGCCCGCGTCCATTCGAAGCGGTGATCGGCGTGGCGGAACTCACCAGCGTGTAGCTTCTCGAACTTTTGGTTGTAGCTAACATTGGGCGTGGTTACGAACACCACACCCGGCTTGGCCTTACCGAACACTACCTGCTCAAAGGAGTTGAGGCGGCCTTCGTCGAGGTGTTCGATAACCTCCACTACAGCGGCCGCATCGAAGCCGCTGAGGCGCGGATCGTGGTACAGCAACGAGCCCTGAATTAAATCGAGGCGTTGCCGTTGGCGCGGAGCCATATCCGGCAAGCCCAGCCGCTGCTGCGCGCGGGTGAGTGCCTGGTACGAAACATCCATGCCCAACACGTACTCAATGGTGCGGTTTTGCAGCAACAGCCGAAGCAGTTTGCCTTCGCCGCAGCCTAAGTCGAGTACACGCTTGGCACCTAGGCGTCCGATTTCGGCAGCTACATGCTCCAAGCGCATATCGTGCAGGTTGCGCTTCTCCGTAGTGGGTTGTTCAGGGCTGCTTGCCAAAGCACCTAGGGCTAAGGTAGCACCGTCCCCTGACGACCGTAGCTCTACGCCCGCGGCGTCAAGCTCAACGTTAGTCGAGGTATCACCGTCCAGAAGTCGCTCCAGGGCGGGCCGGGTATAAGCGGCCAGGTTGAGCAGGTACCGTCGCGTTATAAACTCACGCTCCGGGTGGCGGGGCAGCCAATCGCCGCCTTTGCTCAGCAGTTTTTCTACTTCGTGCTCCCCTACCCAATAATGCTTGTCGTTGTCGAGCACCGGTATGAGCACGTAGAGGTGGCTTAGCAAATCGCGCAGGCACACGGCCGGGTGCCGCAACTGCAAGGTGTAATACCGGCTCGGCCCCCATTCGGGTAGGTTCGGCTCAAGTGGGTAGTCTTGCAGCTGAACCGAGTAACCCAGGGGCTCGAACATGCGCCGCAGCAGCTCCGCCGAAGGGGCCGGCACCACAGCTACCGTTGCCTCAAATGGCCACTGCTGCTCCGGAAGTTCGGGTCGGTCTTTGCACGTGCCGTTGAGAGCCGTATTAAAGGCTTTGGCAATGGCCACACTCAGAAACGAGGAAGCCACATACGGCCGGTCGTTGACGTACTGCTCCAAGGCAAATCCTTCGCCGGCCGGGCCGCGGCGGTTGCGCACCAAGCTCACTGGATCGATATCGAGCAGCAAGGCAACGGTGCATCGCTCGGCTGTGGCTTCCGGATAAAATATGTGGGCTCGGCCGTAGGCCAGCTCCACCGCCTGCATACGCGCAGGATTTTTATGCAACAGGTAGCCTAGGTCGGTTGCGGGCTGCCGGGTGGTTGTAATAGTCAGGAGCATACGGAGGAGAGCAACAAGGGGAGTATAGCAAGCTATAAAGTCGGCAGTATCCTTAAATGCACAGCCTGCCCATAACCGATGAGCAAAATTGTACAAAACAGCCGCAACTCCAGCCCCAGGCATGCGGTGCTGCGTCGGAAGTTGCCTAATTTTGCCAGCTGAACGGTGCTAAACTGCGCCCAACTAGTAGGATATGAAGAAGTTTTTTACCCTGTTTACGCTGTTGGTGCTCGGTGCATCGGCTGCCTACGCCCAAGCCGACCCCGGTGCCGAGCGCAAAAAATACTTGCGCCCCAAAAAGGACGACGAATGCCAATACGTGCAAAACGTTACCAAAAACACCGAGGAAGACCAGGAAGTGGAAGGAACGTATACTCGCATTGCGTACCGTCCATATTCGGAAATGCTCGTAGTAATAAACGAGCTTAAGAAGATGAATAACTGGGCTGACAGCACGTATCAGCGCCACTTTAACAATCTACCGGCAGGTGGTTCGCTTGTGGTAACCATGCACCGGAAAGGCGCCAAAAACGCCGACCCCAGCCTGCTTACCGTTACGGTTACTACCAAGGACGGCAAACAATTGCTTAGCCAACAGCTCACCCCAGGCACGGGTCGTTTCTGGAACCGCGATTTGTACCTAAGCACCCGAACTATACCATTTGTTAAAGCTGAGCAGCCTGGCCCACTACAGGTTAGTATCACTGACGATAAACTCAAGCAACGCTTTGACTACATTGTAGTTGCAGAGTAGTTTTAACATTTGAACAAACTAAAAACGCATACTCTTAGCCAAGCGTAGTATTGAGAAGAGTATGCGTTTTTTTGGTTTTGAGTAAGCGCTATTTCTGGCGTCGTAGCTGGGCCCACTGCACTGCAACCAGCGTTTTGGCATCTTGCAAGGTTTCCTGTAGCACCTCATCCCAACCCAGCATCACAGCGGTGATGTTCTCGTTCTCGCCTTCCGCCCCGCCCCCTTCTCCAATGTGGCGGCTCACTTCGGCATAGTAGATCTTGATTTGCTCGGCATCGCCGCCGGGCGATGGGTACATATCAACGATGTGCTCCAGCTGATCAACGGCGTAGCCCAGCTCCTCCTCTATCTCCCGGCGCATGGCATCTTCGGCCGCCTCCCCTGCTTTGTCGAGCATGCCGGCTGGTATTTCCAACACTTCTTTTTCGGGCCCAATGCGGTATTGTCGCACGAATGCAAACTGCTGCTTGTTGGTATCGAAAACCAGCGCTGCTACGGCGCTGCCCGGCTCAAAACGTTCTCTGATGAGCTCTTTGCCTTCGTGCTCTAGCGTCAGCTTGCGCATTTTATAGAAGCCGTCGTAAACCGTTTCTACCTTTGTAATCTTCATGGGATGCTATTGGTTTGGGCTTGAACCGCCACTTACGCCAAATATGTAGGCCTTTGTTCGGCCAATTATCCCTTAGCCGCATTTCTTTTTCTGCTGATTTTGACGTTTAACGACCTCCATCTGCTGCCAGAGCTGCTGACAGCTTTGCATGCCACGGGCTACGAGCGCCCCACCCCCATCCAGCAACAAGCCATACCGCACGTGCTCGACGCCCGCGACCTGCTCGGCGTAGCCCAAACGGGCACCGGCAAAACCGCGGCCTTTACGCTGCCCCTGCTGCAGCGTTTGCACCTCTCCAAACCCACTAATCAACCCAGCGGCCCCCGCTCCGTTCGGGCTCTGGTTCTGACGCCTACCCGCGAGCTGGCTATTCAGATAGGTGAAAGCTTTGCCACCTACGGCCAAAACCTAAAGCTCCGCCACGCGGTAATTTTTGGCGGTGTAAGCCAGCATCCCCAAGTGGAGGCGCTTAGGCGCGGCGTTGATGTGCTGATTGCCACCCCAGGCCGCTTGCTCGATTTGATCAGCCAAGGCTTTATCGATTTGAAGCGCCTGGAAATATTCGTGCTTGATGAAGCTGACCGCATGCTCGATATGGGCTTCATCAATGATATCCGTCGCATTCTGCCGCTACTGCCCAAGCAACGCCAGTCGTTGTTTTTCTCGGCCACCATGCCGCCCACCATTCAGCAACTGGCCGATAGCATTTTGCGCAACCCTGTGCAAGTAGCTGTTACGCCCGTTTCGAGCACCGCTGAAAAGGTAGAGCAGGCGGTGTACATGATTGAGAAATCCGACAAGCCTTACTTGCTGCTGGAGGTACTCAACGACCCAGAGCTGCGACGGGTGTTGGTGTTTACGCGCACCAAGCACGGCGCCGACCGGGTAGCCAAGGGTCTTAATGCAAGAGGCATTGGAGCCGAAGCCATACACGGGAACAAATCGCAGAACGCGCGCCAGCGGGCTTTACAAAACTTCAAAAGCGGCGAAACGCGCGTGCTAGTTGCTACCGACTTGGCCGCACGCGGCATCGATGTAGAGGAGTTGAGCCACGTAATAAACTACGAGCTGCCCAATGAGCCCGAAACCTACGTGCACCGCATCGGCCGTACGGGCCGGGCAGGTGCCGAGGGCATTGCCTTGTCGTTCTGCGACCTGGATGAGCGGGCTTATCTGCAGGACATTCAGCGCCTGATCAATCGCGAGATTCGTGTGATTGACAACCACTCGTATGCCAGCAACGACGTGGCTCGTGTACCCCTCAAGGGTCCGAACATTACCAAGCCCAAGGGCTCGGCTGGGCGGCCTCCACGCCCGGGCCGCGGCCCCGCGGCAGGTGGTGCAGGCAACAAGCCAAAGCGCACTGCCGATGTAGGTCATGCCCGCCCGGCTACTGCACCACGCCACAAGCAAGAAAGCCGGCCTAAAGCGGCTTCGCAAGGCAGTGCTTCGTCGGGCAGTCCTCGCCCCAATGGGCGGTCTGGGCGCCGACGTCGGCGGGACTAACCGTTAGAAGCCCAGTGATTTTTAGCCTATCATTTCAGCCTCCTTGCAATCCTGCGCGGGGGCTGTTTTGTTGGCGCCTAGGGCGCCAGTAGCCACAGGTGCAGACGAATTTGCTGCGCTTGCAGCACCTCAAAGCTGAGCAACGGCCGAACAAATTGCCTCTAGGTTTGCTTATACACACGTACGTTCCGACGTGCGCGTTTCATTAAAGCACCGCAACCTACTGCCTTTCGGTACCTCTCCTATGGCTACTTGCTCGCTTTCAGTTATCGAAGCTCTTCGCACCACTGCACAACGCCTGGCCACGCAGGCGCCCTACCAATGGGGCCACATGGGCAGCTGCAATTGCGGCCACCTTGCCCAAACCGTAACCCGCCTGAGCAAAGCCGAAATTCATGCCCGTGCGCTGCAACGCTACGGCGACTGGGACCAGCAGCTACGCGACTACTGCCCAACCAGCGGCTTGCCAATCGATGAAACCATTGATGAAATGCTGGCTGCGGGCTTCACCCGATCTGACTTGGCGCACCTGGAGCGCCTCTCCGATCCTAGCATTCGGGGTGCGATTCCGTTTGAGCGCCGCAACGCCTTGCGCCATAACGTTCGAGACGATGTAGTGCTGTACTTGCGCACGTGGGCCCAGTTGCTGGAAGAACAACTAGTGGCGGGCATTGAGTTACCTTCCTTGCACGTGACTCCAGAGTCCATTCTCAGCCGCTAGGCCTGACGTTTAGCGGCAAAAAGCAGCAGCCCCGCCTAGGTTCACCTAGGCGGGGCTGCTGCTTTTTGCCGCCGATAAACTTCGGCGATAAGCGGATTACTGCTCGATAGCGTTCGGCTGGCTGCTCTGCGCTTCGCGGTAGCCCTCAGGCCGGTGTTCGCGCTTGTAAGCAGCATCGGCGTTCGGATCTTTTTCGGCGTCAGGGGGAGGCGTGCACGACGTGGCCAGCACAGCAACCCAAGCAAATAATGCGAGCAGGCAGGACTTTTTCATACCCCAAAGGTAAGAGGGCCGGGTTATATCATCAAGCCAGGATACGCAACAGAATAAGTTAAGGTGCTTGCTTATGATAGGTGTACCAATTTGCTCGTACTGTTTACAAATTACAACTGTAACCTGAAATACTCAGACCACACACTACCCGGCAGCAGCATAAACCAGTGCTTGTTACCAATGGGCAGCAGTTGCAAGCAGCGCACTGACAAGTCGTAAGTATTTAATCATTAGCTATACCGTGCCACCTCAATCAAGCACTTGCAAGTTGGAGGAACCGGTACTAGCCCTTGCACATTTCATCGAAAATACCGTGTTACAATTATTAGCATTCTGCTGGTCTAGCACCCACAGTAGCATACCTCTTAATCTAAAACACATGAGCCTAAACTTATATAACAAAAAAAATACAACACAAACCCTCTTATTCACTCGCAAACACTTACTAAATCACTTCAAATACAACCTTGACAAAGCCTGACAAACAGATACTTACAACTGTATTTACCATACAATCATGGTTAAGCAAAACCGTTGCATGCAATGTAACCAAACCAATACGTGGAAGCACCCCATATACAGCAATAACACGGTGCAATTGCACACGTCGGAAGGCACTTGCTTTTCTACTCGCCATGCTACTCGGCAGTTGCACAGGAGCAGTGCACAAGCGAATAGACATTACTATAATGGTTCCGTTGCAGGAGTGTAGTCCGTGAAAGTACCGTCGCTATAGAATATTAATACTCTCCGTATCGTTTTTGGTTGTGTGGCAGCGCTTTGCGCCACAGCTTGAACCAAAGCGTCATCAGCGTTTAGCTTATTGGAACTAGCTGCGGCATCGGTTTTGGAGCGCTGGGTATCAATTGGTGGTCCAGCTGTGCGTTCTGGCGCATCTGCTAAGCTTGGCTCCCTAGGGTCTTCAAACGCTGGTTCGGGCACAGTTGAGGGCTTAACAGGAGGCTCAAGGGAATTAGGCTGTGTAGGCGACTTCGGAGCCCGCTTGGGTGCGGCAGCCACCCGAGCCGACGAGCTTGCCGCAGAAGGAGGCTGAGCAGCGTTTGCGGGACTCTCAGCAGTCATGAGGCCTTGCCCAGTGAGCAACCACGGCATTGATATGTCAGGAAAGGCGGCAATAATCTTCTGCACCACCTCCAAACTGGGCTTGTTACGGCCGCTGAGAATATGGCTAACAATCGGACGTGCTACCCCAATCACATCTGCAAACTGAGTGGAGGTAAGTTGGCGCTCCTGAATGAGCTGACGAATACGGTCGACCATATATCATTTATATAGGTTACAAATCTACAGCAATAGGAAACATGCGCACATGCACAGGCAACAAGATTAACATTGTTAATTACATCCATAAATCGCCTGAACATTTAAAAGCATGTGTTTACGTTGCTTACTAATCGTTTACAATTATACACTTGTAAATTGTCTTGATCTGTCTCAATGCAATTAAAGTCCTGTTGTTTATGCATCCTCTGGCCTGACTATTGGAAGCAGAGCCATGGCCAACCTGGGGGGCAAGCAAAGCAGCATCACAGTACAAGCATGAAAAAACCGCCACAGCGGCTAACGCTATGGCGGTTCTAGAACAAGTGGTAAGGCCCTTTCCTGCTTAGATGCTTCGCCTCTTAGAGAGGCAGCTTAGCAATTAGGAAATTTAGGAGCTAAAGTACTCGCGCGCTAGGGCCTTGTCGTGACCGTAGATATCGTCGCGGAAATGAACGTTGCCGGCGTCATCAACCCAAGCCGTAAAGTACACCAGGTACACTGGAAGTTTTTCGGGCAGCGTGACGTACTGCTCCTTCTGCCCGGCAATCGTCTCCTGAATTTTACTCATGTCCCAACCCGGCTTATTGCGCAGCAGGTACTCGGCAAGCTCAAGCGGCCGCTCAACCCGTACACAGCCGTGGCTGAACCCGCGCTTGGCTTGGCTGAACAGCTCATCGTTGGGCGTGTCGTGCAGGTAGATGTCCTCCGAGTTCGGGAACAAAAACTTCACATCCCCTAGGTCGTTGCGCGGGCCGGGTCGCTTGCGCAGGGTGTAGCGCCAGGTGCTCTCCGTAAGGCCGGCCCAGTCGATACTGGTTGGATCGACGGGAGTAGCTTTTGCCCCGAAGCCTTTCACCACTTCCATATCAAGGCGCTCGAGGTAACCGGCCGGGTCTCGCTCCAAACCGGGCCGCAGCTCTTTGTCGATGATGCTGAAAGGAACGTTCCAGTACGGGGCCAATACCACGTACTCCATTTTGTCGCTAAACACGGGAGTAGCGTTCAGCTGCTTGCCCACAATTACGCGCATATCGAGAGCAGGCTTTCCGTTCTCGTACACCCACATGTGGTAATCCGGAATGTTTACGAGCAGGTAGTTCGGCTCGAAGCGCTTGGGAATCCAGCGCCAACGCTCCATGTTCAGAATGATCTGATCAATGCGTTGCTGCAGCGGAACGTTTAGCAACTTAAGCGTTTCGGCCCCTAGGTTGCCATCGGCCTTTAAGCCGTTTTGCTCCTGGAATTCTTTCACAGCAGCAACCAGCTCGGCATCGTAAACGCGCGATTCGCCCGAACCAGAGGCAGCCTGCCCCGGCTTATTCGATACGGGCACTGCCTGCACTTGGCCTGCATGCCGCGGATCGGGTGTGCCGTCGGGGTTAAAGCCTAGGAGGCGGCGGCGCAGCGCCGGCACCACCGCTGAGGAGTCGCCGGGGCGCAGCCGCTTAACGGCAGGCACGGTTGCCCAACCGCCGTTGCGCTGCATGGAGCGGAAGCGCGCTAGGGCCTCGCGCAGACGGTCGTACTCGGGGTGCAGGGGCTCAAATTCGTAGTAGGGATAGGTACTCTCGCGCTCCTGCAAGATGGTCATGAGGGCCTTGTGCAACTTGATTTTGTTGCGCTTAACCTTCCAATCGATATTCTTTACTTCGCGCGGGTTTACAATGCCGCGATAAAAATCATCGGCCCAGTTGAAGTAAGTTGCTGATAGCGCGATGTCTATTTCTTTTTCGAGTGCATTACGCGCCGTGGTATCCGGCGCCTCCTTCAGCTGAGCAAAGAGCTTGTCAAAGTCGACAACTTTGTAGTCGTTGGGGTCAAGGCCTTCTTCGCCGGCCTTGTTCAGTACCGATAGCATGCGCTCGGCATGGGGCAGTACTTCGTGGTCGCGAAACCAACCTAGGCGGCCGTCGCGCTCTTTGTAGAACTTTTTACCCCATTCAATTTCAGCTTTGAAAGCCGGCTTCGAGGCCATGTACTTTTCAACGTACACGGTATCGATGCGCGGCTGCGGGCCGGCCTTTTTGCCATTGCCCGGGAGCAGGTCAGCGGCTGCATCCTGCGCTTTTTCCTTCTGCTCTTGGCTGCACGAAGCAGCAACCAGCAGCAGGCAGAAAGCCAGCATCAGCCGTAAGGTGGATATAAAAACGGTTTTAACCGAAAGTTTCATGACTATGGTGGAAAACAAAGCGGCACTTCCGCAATCCGGAGGTGGCATCCTGCGCGGCAGGGCCCCGGTGCGAGCTGCATTGTTGTACTCCAACAGCCTAGTGCGGGTTGCCTTAGGCCGTTGCATTCCAAGGTGCAAGATAGCCGTAAAACAATGCCATCCGCCACATTTCTAAATTGCCATTGCGTTTTTGGCTTAGCTGCCTTTGCCGACACTACACTTCCTCTTAGGTCCTTTCATTCAAAACCGCCCCACTACCTAGGCGGTTATCTTTGCCACCCGTTTACTCGTAGGCTTCTGGGCTGTCATGCCGTCCTACCTTTCCACTCCTTATTATATATAGTATGGCTGAAATGCCTCTGGCCACCGACCCGCATAGCTGCGCCCGCCCGCAAGAGGCAGTGGTTCGGCACCTCGCTCTCGACCTCTCCGTTGACTTTGCTTCCCGCACCTTAACGGGTAAAGCCACTTGGCAGGTCGAGGTGCAACCGGGCGTTTCGGAGCTGTGGCTCGATACCCGCGACTTAGCCATTGAAGCCGTATCCCTCGACGACGATACCGCGCTTGCGTCCTTTAACTTGGGCGATGCGGATGCCGTACTTGGCCAGGCATTGCGCATTCAAGTGCAGCCAACCACCCGCTCGGTTACAGTGCTCTACCGTACCGCTCCTGAGGCAGCTGCTTTGCAGTGGCTCGCGCCCGAGCAAACGGCTGGCAAGCAACACCCGTTTTTATTTACCCAGTCGCAAGCCATTCTGGCACGTACCTGGATTCCGTGCCAGGATTCGCCGGGGGTGCGCTTTACATACGAAGCCACGGTGCGCGGCCCCAAGGAATTGCTGGCCCTGATGAGTGCCGAAAACCCGCAGCAACTTTCGGCTTCGGGCGAGTACCATTTCCAAATGCCGCAGCCCATTCCCTCGTACCTCATGGCCCTGGCCATCGGCTATTTGCGGTTCGAGGCCGTCAGCGGCCGCACTGGGGTGTACGCCGAACCTACCACCCTGCCCGTGGCTACGCATGAGTTTGCCGACCTAGAGCAAATGGTAGGCGCGGCCGAGGAACTTTACGGCCCCTACCGTTGGGAGCGGTACGATCTGTTGGTGTTGCCGCCCTCCTTCCCGTTTGGCGGCATGGAAAACCCGCGGCTTACTTTCGTGACGCCTACCATCCTAGCCGGCGACCGAAGCCTGACCAGCCTGGTGGCGCACGAGCTGGCGCACTCTTGGTCAGGCAACCTCGTGACGAATGCTACCTGGAACGACTTCTGGTTGAACGAAGGCTTCACGGTTTACTTCGAGCGGCGCATCATGGAGCGCCTGTACGGGCGCGCTTATGCCGATATGCTTCAGGTACTCGGCCACACAGCGCTACACCACACCATCGACGAGCTTGGCGCCGAAAGCGCCGATACCCACTTGCACCTGAAGCTGGCAGGCCGCGACCCTGACGAGGGACTCAACGAAATTGCCTACGAGAAGGGCAACTACCTGCTGCTAACTCTGGAAAGCATCGTAGGCCGCGAAAAGCTCGACGCTTTCATCACGAAGTACTTCTCCGAGCACGCCTTCCAGTCGATGGATACTGCTCATTTCATTGCGTACCTCCGCCGCGAGTTGCTCAGCCAGGTACCCGGTGCCGAGGAACAAGTGCAGCTTGATAAATGGATCAACGCTCCCGGAATTCCGCCAGTGGCCCCGCCGGTGCAGTCGGAGCGCTTTGCCAGTGTAGAGGGTGCCTTGCAGGCATGGCGGCACGGTGCCGCGCCCGCTTTGCTCGATACTACCGAGTGGAGCACGCACGAGTGGGTTCATTTTCTGCACGGCCTACCCGAGCACATCAGCAGCGAGCAATTAGCCGATTTGGATAAGGCCTTTGATTTCACCAATTCGGGCAACGCCGAAATCCTGACGGCCTGGTTCCCGCTGGCTATCGGGGCAAACTACTCCAGCGCCTACCCAGCCCTAGGTGCATTTCTCACGCGCGTTGGCCGGCGCAAGTTTTTGGTGCCGCTCTACAAAGCCCTATTGGCTACGCCCGAAGGGAAAGAACGTGCCCGCGACATTTACACGCAAGCACGGGGCAATTACCACTCCGTATCGACGAGCACACTGGATACGCTGGTGGGCAAGCCAACTTTGGCGTAGCCTTTCGGCACTTTTTGGCTCGGGAGTTGCTTCAAGCAGCGTACCTTCTGCATTTTCGATTACTCACTCACCGCTCCACATTTCTGCTAGTTGAACGCACCGAAACCACAGGGTAAATTGATAGCCGTTGGGGGTAACGAGGACAAAGGCACCTACCCCAACCCGCAAAAGAAGAAGAAGTATTATCTCAACTTCTTTGAGCTCGGCATTCTGAAGCGCATTGTGCTGGAGAGTGGCAAAACCGACCCGCGCATCGAGGTTGTCACCACCGCTTCCATGATTCCGGATGAGGTGGGGCGCATCTATGTGTCGTCGTTTGGTATGCTGAATTGCCTCGATGTGGGCGTGATGGACATTCGTGTCCCGCAGGACACCGATCAGCCCGAGATATTGGAGCGCCTGCTGGCCGCCGACCTCGTGATGTTTTCGGGCGGCGACCAGTCGCGGCTAAAAGAAATGTTCTGCGGCACCCGGTTTCTTGAGATTCTCACGCAGCGTTATTTCGCGGAGCCTGATTTTGTGATTGCCGGTACCAGTGCCGGGGCCATGGCTATGTCGCACATCATGATCCGGGGCGGCTCGGTGCCGGAATCGTTGATGAAAGGAGCCGTTAAGATGGGAACTGGCCTTAGCTTAATTCCGAACGTCATCATCGACTCGCACTTTGTAAAGCGCGGGCGCTTTGGCCGTTTGATCGAGGCGGTCGGTTTGCACCCCACTTTCATCGGCATAGGCTTGGGCGAGGACACAGGTGTGCTCATCCGCAACGGCAACCTCATCGAAACCATCGGCTCCAATTTGGTTATCATCATCGATGGGCATCATATCCGGCACAACAACACGGCTGCCGCTGCAAAGGGCACCGCATTGTCGATTGAGAACATAACAATGCACGTACTGGCCAAAGGCAACGTGTACGACATCCACGAGCGAAAATTCTTCGTCGACAAGCCAACCCACGATGCGGCTATAGCAGCGCACCGCCCAGCCGCCGAGTTACGTTCGGCGTCCTAACTCTTCTGCTACTCCTTATTATTATATTCGCTTCGGTCCCGGCAGTTCTCCAACAGCCGGGACCGAATGCGTTTGCCCCTAGGTGCCTGAAGCCGCTACGCTACCTAGGCAGGGCACATTACTCATCGCGGTAGATACCCACAAACAACGGCGAGTAGCTGCTGATGCTTGCGCGGTACATGCCATCGGAGTTGAAAGGCAATGCCATGTTGCCGGCAGCATCAACGGCCACCAAGCCGCCTTCGCCGCCAACAGGCGCCAGCTTATCGTGCACCACTACCCCGCAGGCTTCGGCCAGGCTCAGGCCGCGGTACTCCATGAGGCAGGCTATATCGTGCGCTACCACGGCCCGAATAAAAAATTCACCGTGGCCAGTGCAGCTAATGGCGCACGTGCGATTATCGGCCCACGTGCCCGCGCCGATAATGGGCGAGTCGCCGACGCGCGAGAAACGCTTGTTCGTCATGCCGCCTGTGCTGGTGGCAGCGGCTAAGTTGCCGTATTGGTCGCAGGCGACGGCGCCCACCGTGCCCATCTTGCGTTTCGGATCTTCGTCGAACTTGTTAGGCTCTTCGAGCGGAGCATCATGACTGTGGTCGAGGCGAATGCGGCCGCTGGCTAGTGCCTCCTGCAACTGGCCATAGCGGTGCTCCGTGAAAAAATACTCCGGTGGCTGCATCGCCAGGCCTTGTTGCTGGGCAAACTCCTCGGCACCGGGCCAAGCCAGCAGTACATGCTCGGAGCGCTCCATTACCAGGCGAGCGGCCCTAATGGGATTTTGCACTGCCCGAACGCCCGTTACGGCTCCGGCTTGTTTGGTGCGCCCGTCCATTATCGAGGCATCGAGTTCGTGGTGCCCCTCGTGTGTAAATACGGCACCCCGACCAGCATTGAACAGTGGGTTGTTTTCAAGTTGCACCACGGTATGCTCTACCGCATCGAGGGCCGGAGCTCCTTGGCGCAACAAATCGTAACCCGCAAGTAGGGCTTGCTGCAAGGCGTGTCGGTATTCGTACTCAGCTTCGGGGAGCAGCAGGGTGCGGGCTATGGTGCCGGCGCCACCGTGCAGGGCAAGGGCAATGTGCGACATGCAGTAAGGAGAAGTTGCTGAGCCCAAAGTACGGCAATTGGAGTAGGCGGTTTACCTGGAGTGTAAGCAGTGGCTACTCCTTATTATATATAGGAGTGGAAAAGTGAGGCAGCAAGCCGGCCCCAGCACCACCCATCCGGAATTATTTTTCGTAGATTTGGCTTATAAATTTTCAACATCCCTCCTTTCATTGACTATGGCTTACGAAGCTACCGGCCGCCTGCACGACATTATGGACGAGCAACAGGTGAGCGAGAAATTCCGCAAGCGCGAGTTCGTGCTGGAAGTCGTCGACGGCCAGTATCCCGAGCATATCAAGTTTCAGCTGGTACAAGACAAGACGTCTCTGATCGACCAATACAAAATTGGTGACGAGGTACGCGTGCAGTTCAACCTGCGTGGCCGCGGCTTCAACAAAAATGGCCAGATGCTGTACTTCACCAACCTCGAGGCTTGGCGCATCGAGGCGGCTAGCGGTGCCAGCGCTGGTGGCCAGCAAGGCGGTGGCTACTCGGCCCCGGCTGCAAACAATAACCCCGGCCTTCGCCGCGACGCGCAACCCCAGCGCCCCGCTCCCATTGCTTCGGACGACGACAACGACCTGCCCTTCTAAGCATTCGTTACGGATTACACTACAAATGCCGCTTCCGATTACCGGAAGCGGCATTTTTGCGTATGCACCCCTGCCAGAGGCCTTCTCTCCTTCCCGGCTTCTCCACCATGCGTACTACATCTGCCGAGCGGCCGCTGCAGGGCCGCACTATTTTAATCACGGGTGCCTCGTCGGGCATTGGCCTAGCGGCAGCTAAGCGCTTAGCCAACCTAGGGGCGCACCTGTTAATCGTTTGCCGCAACGCAGCGCGGGGCCAGCAGGCCCTTGACGAAGTACAAGCGGCTGGCCCTCCGGGCAACCCTGCTCCCGAACTGTTCCTGTGCGACCTTGCCATACTGACCGAGGTGCATCGGTTGTGCGATGAAGTGCTGAGCAAGCACACGAAGTTAGATGTGCTTATCAACAACGCCGGAGTGCTTCCCAACAAGCTCATTGCCACCGACGAAGGCCACGAGTTGTGTTGGGCTACCAACCATCTGGCTCCGTTTGTAATCACCAACCGTTTACTGCCCTTGCTCGAGCAAGCCGGCATCGGCGCCCGCGTAATTACGGTAGCTTCCGAAGCGCATTGGTTAGGCGAAATAGAAAGCAACCTAGAGGCCCGAATTGACCCCAATCGGAGCAGCGCATTTACAGCCTATTGCGACTCCAAACTGGCCAATATTTTATTTACCAAAGCCTTGGCCGAACGCCTTGAGCTAACGCCAGTTACAGCCCATTGCCTGCACCCCGGTTTGGTGCGTTCCAATTTGTGGTTACATAGCTCATGGTTTATGCGCGCCATGATGCTACTAGCGCTGCCATTTGCTCGCTCCAACGAGCGGGCCGCCGATACTATTGTTTGCGTAGTAACTGCCGATGATTACCAAAAAAATAGCGGCGCGTATTATAAAAATTGCCATCCTGCCCGGGTATCCAGCAAGGCAGCAAGCCGTGCCGAAGCCCATAGGCTTTGGCGTATTTCGGCTGAAGAGACAGGAGTAGGAGAATAAATAAAATGCCCTTGCATAATCTCGCACGTTGTATGCAGTGGGGTTTGTAGGGTTAATTGTTTCAAAGAGCTGTAAGAAACCTACTAGTAAGTACAAGGTTCGCAGCAGTCTTAATAAGAATTAATACCTCCTCAGAGACAATAAAACCGTCATTTCAGAACGAAAGCCTATGATTTGGACGGTAAATCAAAAAAAATATAATAATGCGTGATACTTTATTTTTATATTCTCGTTTCTTTGTTCTGAAATTGAACCATTAATCTTTATATACAATGGCCGAACTTAACATTCAGCACCTACAAAAAGTACTGGAAGACGCTGGTCGTAATGAAAATCTGGTGCGCGAAATCCGTCGCGCTCATGGCAAGGTGCAATCAGCCCTAAACGAGTTGGCCGAGCTCCTCGACCCGGCTTACGAGCCTAACCAGCGTAAAAAACCCGGCCGCAAGCCTGCCGGCGAAGGTGCTGAAGGGGGTGAAGGCCGTCGTCGTGGCCCGGGCCGTCCGCCCAAAAACGCCGCGAACAACGCCTAACAGTATTCCTGCGAACTGTATGAGCCCATTGGCCTAGGTGTCAATGGGCTTTTTCGTGTGCCCTATCTACCATGAAATAGAGCAGCGTAGATTATCCGCTTGTTCGGAGATTTCTTTCGATGTTTTTAAATACAGTCAGCCCAAATGAAGTAACCGTCTGTCACACAGCAGCGCAGGCTGGCACTAACTTAACATTTACCCAAGTGTTGGCTATTACTTTGGTAGGCTCCTATCATTTTTGTAGCTTTTTTACTAACTGTACGTATACGTTAGATTTACGTAAGCGCATCCACATATATGGGATTCACGGCACAACGGTTGCGCGAATTAATCGCCAAAGGCGAGGGCGAAACGCTGGATTTTAAAAAACGAACTACCCATCCCACGCGCATTTCGCGCACTTTGGTATCGTTTGCCAATAGCCAGGGGGGCAGGCTGCTAATTGGCGTAGAGGATAATGGCCGAATAGTGGGCGTACGCGACGCTGAAGAAGAAATTTTTCTGCTGCGGCAAGCTGCCGAACATTATATAATGCCGCCGCTGCAATTGCGGATTGAAGAGGTAGAGGATGATGCGCGCATCGTATTAATCGTTACCGTGAGTGAAAGCTCACGAAAACCCCACAAAGCTTTAGTGGCCGCCGATGACTGGCGTGGGTACGTGCGAGTGGGCGATGAAAGCGTGCAAACCAGCCAAATCACTGAAAAAGTATTGGCCAATGAACAGCCCGAAAGCCGCTTCGAAAAAATACCACTTAACAAATTAGAAGAGGCTGCACTGGATTTTGTACGTAAGCATCCGCGCCTGACGCTTGATCAGTACAGTAAGCTGATAAATGTATCGAAACGCCGGGCGTACCGCATGCTTATCAAACTGGTGTTACACGGCTATTTGCGCTACCATGATAAGGAGAAGGAGCCCTATTACACCAAGGCCTAGCTGCCCGCGTGTTAACTGAAGAAATACCTAGATAGCTGAGCAAAGCTGATGGTTAAGCAGCCGGAAGGAGGCCTATGAATGTGTTCAGGAAATTTCGCCTGGTCCAATTTGGTAACATTCTGATAACATTGACTTTCTTGTAGGCAAGTACTTTTGCTTTTCACCACCACTTACGACTTCTGTCGATGAAATCACCTTTACTTCTTGGTTTGTTAGGCTTAGGCGTGCTCAGCTTCGCACCGCAGCATGCTTGGGCACAAGCAACCCTTGGCAGCAGCCCCTACAAACAAAATTTTGACGCTTTGGCTTCGGGCCTGCCCGCAGGCTTTACCGTACGGTCGGCTGCCTCGGCTACCGCCCTCGGTACCTCCCAGACCCTGGTTACAACCCCAACTGAGTGGAGCCTGGGCACCCCAGTTGGTTTCAAAAACTACGCTTCGGCCACGGGCCTCACGGCAAGCACCAGCGCTACCGACCAAGCAGCAGCTACCAACCGCGCCCTAGGTGTGCGCCAAACCAGCACTTCGGGTTACGACCCAGGTGCTGCTTTCGTATTTCAGGCAGCCAATACCACCGGCCGTTACGAGTTGCAACTCAACTTTAAGCTGCAGTCGCTCGATGTCGCTTCTCCGCGCACTACCAACTGGCGCGTCGACTATGCGGTGGGTGCTAACCCAACTTCCTTCACGGCCCTGCCTACCTCGGCGGTTACGGGCAACAGCACCTTCGGCAGCACCTCGGTTGACGTAGATTTTGGCAACGCCCTCGACGACAAAAACGAACCCGTTTGGATTCGTATCGTGGCTTTGTCGGCTAGCACGGGTTCGGGCAACCGCCCGACTTCGGCCATCGACGATTTCGATTTGTCGTGGAAGACGGCTTCGGATGCTCGCCTTATCAGCAGCGTTACTGACCTAGGCTTCGGTACGCAAAACGTTGGCTCGACGGGTAACCAAACCTTTACTCTGGGCGGAGCCAACCTCACCGAAAACACTACCCTCACGGCAACGGGCCCGTACCAGCTTTCGAAAGACAACACCACGTTTGCCTCCTCGATTAGCTACGCACCTGCCGAGCTGGCAACCAACCAAACTGTTTACGTACGCTTCGCTCCTACGGCCAGCGGATTGGCTACGGGCAGCATTGCTATTGCCAGCCAGGGCGCTGCCTCCAAAACGGTTGCGCTACGCGGCACTGGTTTCGACCCTGCTAACCCAACGTACTCTTTTAACGACTGCGGCAACAACCTGGCCGATGGCTGGACGCAGGTGAGCGTAACAGGCGCCCAGGTATGGGGCTGCACTACGTTCGGGCGCGACGCCAACGACGCTTCGGGCAAAGGCACTTCGCCTAATGCTGTGCAAATCAATGGCTTTTCAGGCACCGCACAGACGAACGAAGACTGGCTGATTTCGCCGTCGCTGAACATTTCGTCGATGAATGTGCCGCTGCTCTCGTTCTGGTCGCGTACCCGTTTCAACGGCCCAGCCGTGCAACTGCGGGTTTCGACGAATTACTCGGGCACTGGTTCACCCACCGCTGCGGGCGTAACCTGGACGACCATCGACGTGGACCTGCCAGCGGCTAACACCGACACTTGGACGCAGACCTCCAACGTAGACCTGAGCGCCTACAAGGGTAGCCCGGTATACGTAGCGTTTGTGTACACCTCTTCGGCTGCCAGCGGCGCTGCCCAGTGGACGATCGACGACATTCAGGTAACCAACTCGAGCACTCCAGCTCCGGTAGCTGTTCGCGCGGTACCGAACCGCCTCAACTTCGACTATGTAAAGGAAAACGAAAAGGCTACGCGCAAGTTTGTAACGACCTCGCGCAACGTAACCGGCGACGTAACCATTACCTCACCGAGCACTGCCTTTAAGGTTTCGAAAGACGGCACTACTTTCAGCAATTCTGTCACCTTCACGGCTGCCGAAGCATTGGCCTCGCCCAAAGAGGTAACGGTAGAGTTTGCCCCCACGGCA
Source organism: Solirubrum puertoriconensis (assembly GCF_001483135.1). Lineage (GTDB taxonomy): Bacteria > Bacteroidota > Bacteroidia > Cytophagales > Hymenobacteraceae > Solirubrum > Solirubrum puertoriconensis. The sequence goes on along the minus strand of NZ_LNAL01000006.1, from coordinate 1,125,371 downwards.
GCCAACACCAACTACACCGCGTCGCTTAGCATCACCTCGCCGGGTGCTACGGCCGTACCGGTAGCCCTAGCCGGCAACACGTACGTTCCCAACGCTACGCTCGACGTAGTGAACTGGAACATCGAGTGGTTTGGCGCTACAGGCAACGGCCCCACGGACGAAGCCCTGCAGGAAACCAACGCCAAAAAGGTACTCACCGACCTGAACGCTGATGTGTACGGCCTGGCCGAAATCGTAGATACGGCCAAGCTAGGAGCCATGGTGCGCCAGCTGCCCGGCGGTTACCGCTACAGTGTATCCACCGGCGTATCGGGCTCGGCATTTAGCAGCGCTCAGAAGCTGGTGTTCGTGTACCGTTCTACTTCGTTCAGCAACGCCACCTTTACCACGCTCTCTACCTGCACCAGCTGCACCGACCCGAATAACTGGTCGACGAACTGGTCGACGGGCCGCGTGCCTTACCTGATGGAGGCCGATGTGAAGCTCACAAATGGCCAAACGCGCCGGGTAGCCTTCGTGCTCATTCATGCCAAAGCCAACGAAAGCAATGACGGCGGCGATTCGTACAACCGCCGCAAGGCAGGTGCCGAAGCGCTGAAGGCTGAGCTGGACGCCCGCTATGGCACGAGCAACGTGCTGATTATGGGTGACTTCAACGACGACCTAGACGTTACCATTGCCAACATTCCGAACGTAACGGCTTCGTCGTACCAAGCCTTCACGGCTGATGCCGCTCAGTACTCGGCCCTTACGCTGCCGCTAAGCCAGGCTGGGCTGAAGTCGACGGTAGGCTTTAACGATGTGATTGACCACGTAGTGGTGTCGAACGAGATGAACACGTTCTACCTTGAGGGTTCGGCCAACATCCGTACCGACGTGGCTGGCACCATCACCAACTATGGCTCCACCACCTCTGACCACTACCCCATCCAAACTCGCTTTAACCTGGGTGCTAACGTGGTAACCAGCGGTAAGGCTAGCCTGGCAACTGTTAAACTGGGCTTGTACCCCAATCCGGTAAGCAAATCGGTGCGCGTGGAGGTGCCGGAGCGTGGCCAGAACTTGCAGCTGCAGGTACTCACTTCGGATGGCCGCGTAGCCATCAGCGCCAAAGGTTCGTTGGAGCAGCTGAATCAGCAGTTGAACCAGAAAGTTGGTAACCTCAACGCTGGCATGTACACGGTGCGCATCGTGGGCGAGCAGCAAACCTACGTGGAGCGCTTTGTGAAGCAATAAGCAAACTCACCAACCCGCTTAAACAAAAAGCCCGGCCAACTTGGCCGGGCTTTTTGTTTGTGCTACTCCAAAATCAACCTAGGTGTTTGGGCCTACTTCAATGGTAAAGGACTTGCCCGCGTGACTGCCTTCGAGGCGCAGCCAATGCTGCTCGGCCGGCTGGCCGGTGGGCAGCCAGCCACGGCCTTCCTGCGTCAAAATCAGCAAGCCTTCGTCGGTGCCCATGGCGGCGAAGTTGGGCAGCTTAGGTCCACGGCAGAAATCGGGAATGCCGTGGGTCTTAGCTAACGTAGCACCCGTGCGGGGCACGTTATCCGTAACGATGCCTGCTTCGCTCAGGCCCAAAAAGTGCGTTGGCCCAAAGGGCTCGGCGGTGGCATTGGGCAGCTCAAAGCGCGCAATGCACTCGAGGATGTTACCGGCCGGATCGTAGAAATAAAAGGCCTGCGCCTGCCAATTAGGAAAATCGGCAATGGGCTCCCCGTTCAGGAAAGGCAGCAAGGGGGTGCGGGCCGCCAGCCAACCATAGGCCGCCTGTAACTGGTTGTGCGGTACCGTAAGGGCAAAGTGGTAGTAGGGTTTAGTGCCAGGTACTGCTTGCCGAAACACTACCCGCGAAAAGCCTAGGTGCACCTCTAGTTCCTCCGTCGGGAGCAACTGCGTAGGCAAACCCAGCACCTCGCCATAAAAGTGTTTCTGTTGCGGCAAGTCGGGCGCTAAAAGGCAAAGGGTTTGTAGTTGCATGGCAACATCGAGCTAGGTATGGCAACATATTGCGTTTTCGGCTGACATGCCACCCCTTCGGGCAACAACGCCTGCGCGAGGCTGTGCGTACACGGGGCACACTCAAGCATTTTACTGAATATGTCCTCACTTGCTGATAAAGGCCTCCAGATTTCGAAAAACGCGGTATTTAGCTTGTTCATGAGCCGCGCCGGCAAGCTGCTGGGCAAGCCGTTTAAAGTAGTACTGGTGCTGAATGAAGTAGCCGACAAACTTGCCAGCCAGGAAAGCAAAGACAACAAGTTCAAGCAGTTGATCGATGCAGGCCGCTCCTTAATACGCCTGGTACGGGCCTACATCAATGGCTCGTATCGGCAGATAGAAACCAGCACCATTATGGCCGGCTTAGCGGTATTGCTATACGCCCTGTCGCCCATCGACCTGGTGCCCGACTTTATTCCGGTGCTGGGTTTCTTGGATGACCTAAGTCTGCTGAGCTGGTTTATTGGCAAATTTCAGACGGAATTAAACCGCTTCCGGGAGTGGGAAACCACCAGCGCGGTTGCCGAAGCCCCTGCTGTTGGCTTGCCGTTGGAAGCCTCTGCTACTTCGGCACAGAATGCTGCGGCCGTATCGGAGTTGGGTCATTCGTAGTATTGGGCACCAAGCGCCCTAGGTGCGGCTGGTACCGCCACCGGTACCAGCCGGCAAACACCAGTAGCTCAACCCACAAAGCTGTGCAGCTGCAAAGGATGATGCGCAGTGCAAACAGGCGCAGCTCCGAGTACGAAACCAGCGGAGCGGCGTGCCACCGGGCGTAAAGCACGGCCGACGTTGCAGCCATAACCACCAACCCGGTTACCCACGCGCGCCGATGCTGCAGCTTGGGTACGGTGGTGCTGTAGGCGGGCTGCCGAACAACCCACTGCCATGCCCACCACGCCAGCAAAATTGCACCTAGGGCTGTGCTAGCTAGCTGCCCTAGCTTATACACGGGCATGGTGCCGAAGCCTGGGAAAGGAACTACCCGCTGAAAAAACGGTATCCGCTCAGCAACCCAACCATCAACGTGGGTAAATGCATCCCACACGATGTGGGTAACGGCACCTAGCAAAATAGCAACTGCCACCTGCAGCATGCGTAGGCCAGGCCCAAAGCAAAAGGGCTCATGGGCTACGAACAAAGTTCGCTCGCGCACCCACGGCGGCAGCAGCGCCACCGCCGCTGGCTTGGCTAATCGGTGCCAGAGCCACAGAACCACCATGCCAGCAGGCAGGCAAAAGCTGAACAGCCCTGGTAAGGTGTGCCCAATGTTGCCGGTGGCTTTCAGCTCCATGAAGTAAATCAGATCGGGGCTGAGGCTACCCACCGCCAAGGCCGAAAGCGGCAACCGAAATACCCGCACGAGGGGCACTACCGCAGCCGGATGACTGAATGTAAATGGCATTGCGTACTACTGAGCTCTTGTGGTGGGGCACCCTCAGCAAACATACGGCGTTTGGCATGCAAGGTCGCTCGGCCGGGTAGGCCGCCAAGGGTTTAGTGCGGGCGGCCTACTTTTGCATCATCACTCACCAAAGCCTCCTGCTTAGTGGCAAAACGTATTGTACCGATTTCCTTATTGCGCCGATTAGCGGCGTTTTGGCTGCTGCTGTTGCCAGCCGTTGCCCGCGCCGACGAAGGCATGTGGCTGCCGCTGCTGCTAAAACAGCTTAACGAGGCCGACATGCAGAAGAAAGGCCTAAAGCTCTCGGCCGAAGATATTTACTCCGTAAACCGTGGCTCGCTGAAAGATGCCATCGTGCAATTTGGCGGGGGCTGCACCGGCGAAATCATCAGCAACGAAGGCTTGCTGCTGACGAATCATCACTGCGGCTACGGGCAAATTCAGCAGCACTCCTCGGTAGAGAAAGATTACCTCACGAATGGCTACTGGGCCATGTCGCGCGAGCAGGAGCTGCCCAACCCGGGTCTGTCGGCCACTTTCATCGTGCGCATGGAAGACGTAACGGGCCAGATTTTGCAGGGTATGCCGGCCAACATGCAGGAGGCCGAGCGCGAAAAAGCCGTGCAGCAGCGCAGTGCGCAAGTGGCACAAAAAGCGGTTGAGGGCACGCACTATAAAGCCTTTGTACGCCCCATGTTTGGCGGCGGCGAGTACTACCTGTTTGTAACAGAGGTATTCGAGGATGTGCGCTTAGTAGGTGCTCCGCCGAGCAGCATCGGCAAGTTTGGTGGCGACACCGACAACTGGATGTGGCCCCGCCACACTGGCGACTTCAGCATCTTCCGCATCTACGCTGGCCCTGACAACAAGCCGGCCCCCTACTCGCCGCAAAACAAGCCTTTCCAGCCTCGTCACTCGCTGCCCATCTCGCTGAGCGGGGTGCAACCCGGCGACTTCACGCTGGTGTTTGGCTTCCCGGGCCGCACCAATGAATACCTTACTTCGTGGGGCGTTGATGAAGTGTATTCGGTCTCGGACCCTGCCAGGGTGAAGATCCGCGACACCAAGCTCCGTTTGCTCGATCAGGACATGAAAGCCTCCGACAAGGTGCGCATTCAGTACGCCGCCAAATACGCCTCGCTGGCTAATTATTGGAAGAAATGGCAAGGCGAGATGCGCGGCCTTAAGCGGCTCGATGCCGTGCGCCGCAAGCAACAGCAGGAGCAGCAGTTTCGGCAGTGGGTTCAGCAAGGCGACGCTACTCGCCAAGCGGCCTACGGCCAGATACTAAGCCAGGTGGAGCAGCAGTATAAGCTAGCCCGCCCCTACGTGGTAGCCCGCGACTACGCAACCGAAGCGGCCCTAGGTGTGGAGCTGATTGCCTATGCCAACAGCCTGCAAAACCTAGTTGACCTGATTCAGGCCAAAGCACCCCAAGCGGAGTTACAAGCAGCTATTGAGAAGGCTCGTAAAGGCACCAGCAACTTCTTCCGAAACTATTCGGCCACTACCGATCAAAAAGTAGCCGCCGCCCTGCTGCCGCTGTATGCCGAGGGCACCCCGGCCGACTTGCTGCCCGCCTACGTGAAGCAGTTGCGCACCCAGCACACTTCGCCGGATGCGTGGCAGCGCTTTGCAGCCTCTTTGTACAGCCGAACCAAGCTTGCCTCGGATGCCGACGCGCAAAAGGTGCTCGATGAGTTGGCCAAAGGCAATGCCGCGACCTTGCTCAACGACCCGGCCTACCAACTTGCCGCGCCCATTGTGGCTACGTACCGCCAGCAGGTGCTGCCTACCTACACCCAAACCCAAGACCAGATTACCCTGCTGCAGCGCACCTACATTGCTGGCTTGCGCCAGTGGCAGCCCGAGCGTAAGTTTTACCCCGATGCCAACTCTACCCTGCGTGTAGCTTACGGCCAAGTAGCCGGCTACGAGCCCGCCGATGGCGTGCAATACGAGTACTACACCACGCTCGACGGCATCATGGAAAAAGCCGACCCCACCAACCCCGATTTTGAGGTGCCCAAGCGCTTGGCCGAGTTGTACCAGCAAAAAGATTACGGCCCGTACGCCGTAAACGGCACGGTGCCAGTAGCCTTTACCGCTACCAACCACACCACCGGCGGCAACAGCGGCTCGCCCGTTATCAACGGCCGCGGCGAGCTGATCGGCATCAACTTCGACCGCAACTGGGAGGGCACCATGTCTGACATTATGTACGATCCGGAGCGCGTGCGCAACATCACGTTGGATGTGCGCTACATGCTGTTCGTGGTGGATAAATACGCCGGCGCCTCGCACCTGATCAAGGAAATGAACCTGGTGGGCGGCGCTGGGCAAGCTCCTACCCCTGCCGCTGGCTCCGACAAAAAGGTGAAAAAGCAAAAGCTGAAAGTGAAGCGCGAAAAGGCTACTTCCTGATCCTCAAAGCAACGATGGCAACGACGCCCGCCGGAATACCTAACTTCCGGCGGGCGTCTTTTTTTCGCTTTTCTATCCACCATTTGCATGAAGCATACTTTACTCCTCGGCGGCTTGCTGACGGTGCTGGCCCAGCTTTCGGCCGAAGCCCAATCCCGCTTTGCCAAACAACAAGAAGCCATTCTGAAAGAAGGACTTGCCCTATACGAGTCGGAGCGTGCTTCCTGGGTTGCGACTGATTTGCTGATAACCCGGCAAACCGATATGGCAACCATAGGTGGCTACATTACCTATACCGATGGCGACTCCATTCGCACCGTATTCGTAGCCCGCGAAGCCGCCGAACCGCTGCCGGTAAGCCATGCCTTCAGCTTTCCGCGCAACTCCGAAATTACGCCAACCTCTGGCCGGTTACTTGCCGCGCGGCCAACCACCGAGCGCGAGCGGCGTTTGTTTGCGATGCGCAAGCAGGTGTTTGAAGAGTTGATGCAGCCAAAAAAGGGCAAAGAGTACACGTTTCCGGACAAAACCCAGCCCAACGTGGTACTGCTCGACGATGGCCCCAAACCGCGCGCCTATGTACTAATCGGGCCGCAGGAAGAAGGTGTTTTACCCATTGGCAACGATTTGCTGATGACGTTTTCGCCCGCTGGGCGTTTGGAAGAAGTAGAGCGCCTGCACAACTCCTACGTTGCCATGCGCATGCCGGAAAAGGGTAAAACCGTTGAGGCCGGCATGCATACGCATTTGCCCGCTCACCCCTACATCACCCCAACCGACATCTGTTCGCTGCTGCTCTACCGCAATACGTTTCCTGTCGATGCTCACTTTGTAATTGGCCAGAAGTACGTTTCCATTTTTGAACTGCCCAAAAAGCAGGTGCTGATTATGGAGAAGAAGGCCTTCGACAGAATGATGAAAAGCCGCCAATAGCACCTAGGTCGCGCCTCTGCACGCCGGCTCTGCCATCCGCTGATTACAACCAAATGGCCGCTGCTTCAATACAGAAGCGTCGGCCGTTTTCATTATGGTCCGGCTTGCTTACCGCTTCACAACGCGCTGGCTTATCACTTTGCTATTGAGCAATACCGTAGCTTGATAGAGCCCTTTGCTTAGACCCGGCACTAGCTGCACCCGGTTGGAGCCGGGCTGTACCGTGCGTATGCCTTGCCACACCACGCGCCCTAGGTTATCGGTGAGCGTGATGGTAGCGGCAGCACTGGCTTCAGATTGGATTTCTAGGGTTAGTTCTTCCTCAAACGGGTTGGGGTAAGTACTAAGAGCCACCGCAACCGCGTCGAAGCGCACCGGTACCGGGCCATAGTATGTGTGCTTGCCATCTTCATCTTCCTGTCGCAAGCGATAGTAGCGCATACCGCTCTTGTTGAGCTCAGCATCGCGGTATTGGTAGTGTTGTGGCTGCTGGGTGGTGCCTCCCGAGGCCGGCAAAAAGGCGAGGGTGCGGTAAGCACTGCCATCCATGGAAACCTCAATGCCAAACCCACGGTTGCGCAGTTCGTTGGCAGTGGCCCATTGCAGCACAGCCTCATTGCCGCGCCGCGTGGCCTGAAAGCTGCTCAGCGTTACGGGCAATACGGTCCGGATAAGCGTTGTAGCATCAACTTCGACGCCGGACCGGGTTATAAACTTTAGGCTCAGGGTGTTTGCCGACGCTTCCAGCAGCATTGCTCCGTAGTCTCCGGCGTACAAAGACTGCGAATAGGCTTTCTTCGGCCCTATGCCGTAGATATTTTTGCCTCCCAAGCCGTTCACAATGTACGTCAGGCCATCTACAATAATCCGCTCGTAGTGGTGGTTGTGCCCGGCCATCACCAACGATGCTCCCCATTCCTTAAACGGCCAGTGCATGTAGGCAATGTCGCCGTAATGGCCCGACGAAAATGGCGCGTGGTGGAAGTACACTATCTTTCAGGGTTTCTTCGATTCGGCCATCTTTTGCTTTAGCCACTGCCCCTGCACCGAAGTACTGCTGGTGCCGTCAGGTTCGCTTGGGTCGCTGTTCAGAACGAAGAAGTGCAGGTTTCCACGCGTGAACTCGTAATACCGCTCGTTTCCGGGCAGCGTAAAAAAGTCGCGATAGGGTTTGCCGTTTTCAGTGTATACATCGTGGTTGCCGATGCTCGGAAAGAATCGGTTCTCGGCCTTGGGAGAGGCCGTACCGTAGGCTCCCGCATAAGGAAAGATATAGTCGTGAAAGTATTGCCCGATGTTGCGGTCGATGGTGGCGGCTTCGCCTGATTCGTAGTTGTTGTCCCCGGTGGTGATGATGAATTCAGGATTCCAGCTTTTGATCATGTTGGAAACATCGCGCAGGGGTTGTCCTTCGAAGCCGTAGTCGCCGATGCAGGCAAAACGCTGGGCACAGCACATTATGCTACTACCAAACAACAAAAGCGCAAGCCCAACATTCCTGCAAAGCCGCTCGAATACACCGAAATACCTCATACCAACCAAGCAAGGTGCTTATCATATAATTTACATAATTTTTATAATATTTTAAATTTATCTAATGATCATTTGAATAGCATTAACATCCCTAGCTTACTTGAGCTATTATCTCTTGCAGCTCATCTGCTGCTGAATATTCCATTTCATACCTCTAATGATTCTTTGTTCGCACGTAGGCAAGCTGGTTGTCGGAGCGGCTTTGCTGCTGCACTTCGGGCACGCCAAGGCCCAAACGCCCACTTCTACTCCGCAGCTTATTGTGTTGCAACCGGCGGCAGTGTTCGATGGCGAAGCGTTGCACCCCGGGTGGGCGGTGTTGGTAGAGGGAGAACGAATCAGGGCTGTGGGGCCGGCCAATCAGTTGCCAACGCCGGCCGGGGCGCGCACCGTGGCGTTGCCGGGCCTCACGTTGCTACCAGGACTTATCGAAGGGCACTCGCACATGTTGCTGCACCCTTACAACGAAACTACCTGGAACGATCAGGTACTGCTTGAGTCGCAGGCATTGCGCGTGGCACGGGCCACCGCACACGCAGCCCGTACGCTGCAAGCGGGCTTTACCACCGCCCGCGACCTAGGCACCGAAGGCGCCGACTACGCCGATGTTGGCCTGAAGCAAGCCATTGAGCAGGGCCTGATACCGGGCCCTAGGTTGCTGATTGCCACCCGAGCCATAGTAGCTACGGGCTGTTATGGCCCCAAGCTTTCGGTTGATGTGGAGGTACCCCAAGGCGCACAAGAGGTAAGCGGCCCCGATGAAATTGTGCGGGCCGTGCGCGAGCAAATTGGCAAAGGCGCCGACATCGTTAAAGTGTACGCCGATTACCGCCTCTCGGCCACCAGCCCTTCGGTACCCACGTTTTCGCAAGACGAGCTTAACCTGCTGGTAGTCACTGCCCGCTCCCTAGGTAAGCCGGTAGTGGCGCACGCCTCAACCCCCGAAGGCATGCGCAGGGCAACATTGGCCGGCGTCGAAACCATAGAGCACGGTGACGATGGTACGGCCGAAGTGTTTAAGCTGATGCGCCAGCGCGGCGTTGCGCTGTGCCCCACCGTGGCCGCCGGCGACGCCATTTCGCAATACCGCGGCTGGCGCAAAGGCCAAACCCCCGAGCCCGAGCGCATTGCCCACAAACGCCAGAGCATGCAAGCAGCGCGCAAAGCCGGAGTGGCGCTGGCCATTGGCGGCGACGTAGGCGTGTTTGCCCACGGCGATAACGTGCGCGAGCTAGAGTTGCTGGTGCGCGAGCACGGCTTTACCCCGCTAGAGGTGCTGCGGGGTGCTACCAGCGGCAACGCCAAGCTGTTTCACCTCCCCGACCGAGGCCGCGTAGCTCCCACGCTGCTTGCCGACCTTGTAGCCGTAGCCGGCGACCCGACACAGGACGTGCAGGCGCTGCGGCAGGTGCAATGGGTGATGAAAGGTGGTACCATTTACCGTCAGGCGCAACAGCAGTAGCACAAGCAAAGCGGGCTCGCGCCAGAGCGCATACCATACACTAGGTCATAACGCCATCATCCGAAGACGCTGCGGTGCATGCCAGTATGCTCACGCACGTATGGGCTCTGGTGCACTCATTACTGCCCCCGACATCTGAACCTTATTGCTTTACCTCAATGACCTATTATCCGGGCACGCACAGCACCTAGTACTGGGTGCCGATGTGGCCTCGGTATTCGACTTGACAACCCAAGCGTTGGGCATATTGCCCAGGCAGGAATTTGGGAAAGCGGTAGCTCCCTAGGTACTACTCCGGCTCCGGAACACCTAGGGCTTGCAACTGATTGGCGTATTTGCGGTAAATCACCTGCAAGTCGGCGCCGTGGCGCGCGGCATCTACCCCAATGCTCACGTTGGAGCTGTGGAAGCGGTGCAAATGGCTGATGTGCGGGCAAAGCACGGGTAAGTGGTTGGCCAGCAGAAAGCGCACGTACAAATCAAGGTCTTCGGCCATGCGCAGCTGCTCATCGTAGCCACCCACTTCGCGGTAGAGCGCGTGGCTGAAACACACGTTGCCCTGGATGAAGTGCTCGGCCTTGAAAATGGCGCGCAGCATGTCGGCGGGGGTGTCGAACCGCCAGGTGTAGTAATCCTCGCCGGGTAGGTAGCGCCGCTCTTCATCTACCCGCAGAAAGTCAGTTACAAACCACTGCTTGCCTGCATTAGCCTCAATTTGAGCGCCGTAATGGTAGAGCGTGCGCTGCAGCATTAGGTCGTCGTCGTCGAGCGGAACGAGCCAGCTTTCGGGCTGGGCGTGGCCAATAAGCAAGTGCCGCGCGGCACCCGGAGCCATGGCGTTGGTACCGGAGTGCTGCCAGCTCCGGATGGCTGGGCCCTCCCAGCCGGTAGCCTCGCGCAGAAAGCGAGCTGTATCGTCGGAACAGGCGTTGTCGAGAATTAGGTGCTCGTAGCTGGCCTCAGGTAACGGGGCCAGCACGCTGGCGCGTACGCTCTGCACGGCTTCGGGCAGGTAGGCGGCGCGGTTGTGCGTAGGAGTGATTACAGCAAAATGCATAGTGCCCGCTTGTTCGGCTGCCATCGAAAAAAGTTGCTACCCGAGGCCGGTTTAGCCCAACTTTCCATTTCAGAGCGGCGTTTACGCGGCAAGGCTCAGTTGCCGATTTATCCATGGGCATTTACGTAGTGTCGTTGCGCTTACCCGATTTCTTCGACGAAGAATTTGTGGCACTCATCCCGCGCCACCGGGCCTTCATCAACAACCTCATCGAGGAGAACATCGTGGTATCGTACGCCATTAGCGCCGACCGTTCGCGTGGGTGGGTTACCATGCAGGGGCCCAACGCCGAAACCGTGCGGGCTGTGGTAGAACAGTTTCCGCTTTACCGATTTCTGAAGCAAATTGAAATCGATGAACTGTTTGTGTTCGACAGCTCGGCTTCGCGCTTGCCCAAAATCAGCCTCAACTAACGCTTAATTGCTACTGCGCACCCGTGCTGTATCCGGTTTCCACCTTACCGTTGCTCACATGTTGTTTTCGTTAAACTGGTTGCCGGTTGTGGTTTCGCTTCTGGCACCCGTTGCTCCTTCACCAGCGCCTGCCGTACCACCTAGGGCTGGCATCAGCGCCGATGCTCCTTCCATCGATAATCTGCTCACCCGGCTTTCGGCAGCAATCAGCCGCTTGCAAACGTTGCGCTGCAACGTAAAAGCCAGCGAGCGGCACGGCGGCAAATACCAGCAAGTGCAGTCGCAAATGAAAGTGGCCAGCTCGCCGCTGCGGGTGTATGTGCGCAACAATAACGGCATAGAGGTGCTGTGGGTGCAGGGCCAGAACGACGGCGACGCGTGGGTGTACCCCAACCGGTTTCCGTACGTCACGCTCAGCCTCGATCCAAACGGCACGCTGATGCGCCGCACGCAGCACCACGCGGTAACCGATGCCGGTTACGGTACCATTGCCGACCTCATTCGCACCGCTCCGCAACGCTCCGATGCCTACCGCCGCTCGTTCCGCTACGCCGGCGACACCACCATTCAGGGGCGCCCGTGCTACCTGCTTCGCTCCGACTTTCCGCAGTTCCGCTACATAAGCCACAAAACCTCGGCCGGCGAAACCGTGGGCAAAATTGCTGAGCGCTACGGCTGCGGCGAGTATCGCATTGTGGAGCGCAACAAAGTAGATTACACCACGCCGCTACCCGCGGGACGCGTGCTTCAGCTACCCAATGCCTACGGCCGCCGCACCATTTTGTGCGTGGAGCAAAAAAGCATGCTCCCACTGGCCGTGGCCGTGTGGGATGACAAAGGCCTGTTCGAGTCGTTCGAGTTTTCGCAGGTAGTGGCCAACCAGCCCATCGCCGCTGCCGAATTCACGAAAGACTATAAGGACTACAAGTTTTAACTACCGTTCCCCTAGCTGTCATTGCGAGGAGGCACGACATTCCGCAGATTAAGCGCCGTCAAGCAGTCCTGCGCAAAACACGACTTTTCACCTAGCACTTAGCGAGAACCTAGTAGGTTCAAAACCGCACCGCCCGAATCCTGCTTCCGGGGCTCGGGCGGTGCGGTTTTCGGTTAGTGCTAGCTGAACGGCGGTACTCTGCCCAGGACCGATTGCTTCGCTTTGCTCGCAATGACAACTGGGGGAACCGTTGCTGCTTAGCGGCGCATGGTCTTCTCGATCTGGTCCCACATCTGCGGGGTCAGCAGCTCCAGCTTGTTGAACTCGCCAGCGCCGTTGAGCCACTCGCCCCCGTCGATGGTAATGACTTCACCGTTGACGTAAGCCGCAAAATCAGACACCAGGTAAGCCGCCAAGTTGGCCAGTTCCTGGTGCTCGCCTACGCGCTTGAGCGGCACCGACGCGGCCGGATCGAGCTTGGAAGCCAACGGCTCGGGGAACAGGCGGCTCCAGGCACCTTCCGTCGGGAACGGGCCTGGCGCAATAGCTACCGAACGGATGCCGTACTTGGCCCATTCCACCGCCAGCGAACGGGTAATAGCCAGCACGCCTGCTTTGGCCGCCGCCGAGGGTACAACGTAGGCCGAGCCTACCGAGGCATAAGTGGTTACGATGTTCAGGATGGTGCCCGTTTGCTGCTGCTCAATCCAATGCTTGCCAATTGCCAGGGTGCAGTTGTAAGTACCCTTCAACACAATGTCAACGATTACGTCGAAGGCTTTGTGGGTGAGGCGTTCGGTGGGGCTGATGAAGTTGCCGGCGGCGTTGTTTACCAGCACATCCACGCGCCCGAACTCCTGCACCGTGCGCGCAATCATGGCTTCTACCTCATCGTACTTGCGCACATCGCACTGCACAGCCAGCACTTTGCCGTGGGTTTTCTCGCGCAGTTCGTTGGCGGTGGTTTCCAGCACATCGAGTTTGCGCGAGCTGATAACGACGTTGGCCCCGAGCTGGAGGAAATACGTCGTCATGGCCCGGCCCAGGCCAGTGCCGCCGCCGGTTACAATGATGGTTTTTCCTTCGAGGGCGCCGTCGCGCAGCATGGGTTGGGCGTAGGGTGATGGCATGGTAAAAAAGTTGGGGTGGCAAATGCAATGCTGCAAGAAAGGCAATTGCCCGCTTTTGTATGCATGCCGCGTATTTTTAACCCAAAAAACTTGCTAGGCTGCTGACGACCTAGGTTGTTACTTGCCGCTACTTATGAACACCACCTCCATTGCCGTGCTCGGTTGCGGCTGGCTGGGCCTGCCCTTAGGTAGTGCCCTCGCCCAAGCAGACTACCAGGTTGCCGGTAGCACCACCACTCCCGAAAAACTACCTCGGCTTGAAGCAGCTGGCATTCGCCCTCATCTGTTGCAGCTCAGCACTGCCACCCAGCCTGCCGAGGTAGCTCCGCTGCTAGCCGGTGCGCAAGTGCTAGTGCTCAATGTGCCGCCTTCGCGCACTGCCACCGACCGCGCAGCTTACACGGCGGCCCTGGCTCCGGTAGTAGTCGCCCTAGGTAGTTCGCCCGTGCAGCACGTAGTGTTCGTAAGCTCAACCGGCGTGTACCCCGACGAGTCCCGCACCATGAGGGAAGCCGATGCTGCGGCAACCGCTGACGCCGAAAGCCACTTGCTACAGGCCGAGGCCCTGTTTCGGCAAGCTGGCCAAGCGTGTCAAACCACTGTGCTTCGCCTGGGTGGCCTGATGGGCCCCGGCCGTGCGCCCGGCCGCTTTCTAGCGGGCCGTACCGATGTGCCCCAACCTAACGCCCCCGTCAACATGCTGCACCTCGATGATGCCGTGGGCGTGATTAAAGCCGTCATCGAGCTAAATACGTGGGGTCAAACGCTGAATGTTTGTGCTCCTGAGCACCCTTCACGTATGGTGTTCTACACCGCGGCTGCTACGCACCTAGGGCTGCAGCCACCCAGCTTCAACGCACGTGATGAGCGCAGTGGCAAACTCATTGACACGGCCAAGCTGCAGCAAACTCTCTCCTACCAGTTCCTACACCCCGAGCCCATTGCGGCGCTGAACTTTTGCTAGCGCCGCAGGCTTAACTGGCCAGCGCCCTCAACCGAGGAGCAGCTGTACCTTTGCACTTGTGAAAAACTCTTTTGCTGCCAATGTAGCCGTACTGGGCGGCGGTGCGGCGGGCTTTTTCGGAGCTATTGCCTGCGCCGAAGCCAACCCTGCTCTCAACGTAGTGCTGCTCGAAAAAACCACCAAGCTGCTGAGCAAGGTGCGCGTTTCGGGTGGCGGGCGCTGCAACGTTACGCACAACTGCTTTTCGCCAGCCCAACTGGTACAGTTTTACCCCCGAGGCGGCAAGCACTTGAAGGAGCCGTTCAAGCAATTCGGTGCGCAGGACACAGTACAGTGGTTTGAGCGGCGCGGCGTGCGCCTAAAAACCGAAGCCGACGGCCGTATGTTCCCGACCACCGATTCGTCGGAAACCGTTGCGCGGTGCCTCGAGCAGGCGGCCCAACGCGCTGGCGTGCGGGTGCTCACAAGCACCGCAGCCGAGCGCATTGAGCCGCTTTCGGGCGGTGGTTTTTGCTTACACCTGAGCGGCAACCAAGAGCTGCGCGTGCAGAAGCTGCTGGTAGCTACCGGTGGCAACCCTAAGTCGGCGGGCTATGATTGGCTGCGCCACCTAGGGCACAGCATCTGCGAGCCGGTACCTTCGTTGTTTACCTTCAACGTGCCTAATTCGCCCCTTAAGGAGCTGATGGGCGTTAGCGTTCCGCATGCCCGCGTGGTGCTGGCCGGCGAAAAGCTTGAATACGAAGGGCCACTACTTGTAACGCACTGGGGGGTTAGTGGCCCATCGGTGCTCAAGCTGTCGGCTTGGGGGGCGCGCCGTTTGCACGAGCTGCAATACACCGGCACAGCCCTGATTAGTTGGGTGCCAACCTACACCGAGGAAAGCATGCGCCAGTGGCTGCAAACCTTCCGTACCGAAAACGGCAAGAAGATCGTGGCAGCTAACCCGCTGTTTGGGTTGCCGCAACGCCTCTGGCGCAACATGGTAGAGCAGGTCGGCATAGGCAGCGAGGTACGCTGGAGCGAGCTAGCGGGCAAGCTGCAAAACCGCCTGATTGAGTTGCTGTTGCGCACCCCTCTGCAGGTGCGCGGCAAGACCACTTTCAAGGAAGAGTTTGTAACGTGCGGCGGCGTGCCCCTAGGTGAAGTCGACCTGAAAACCATGGAGAGCCGGCGCGTACCGGGCCTGCACTTCGCCGGCGAAGTGCTTGATATTGATGGCATCACCGGCGGGTTCAACTTCCAGGCGGCCTGGACTACCGGCTACCTTGCTGGCCGCGCCATCGCCGCCTCTGCTCAAGAGTAACAGCTATTGGGAAAAGGATACTTAGCTTAATGATTTACTGGGTGTTTGGCAGCTAGCAGTAGCTGCCACCTAGGGTTGTAGCGCAACCTTACGCGCTTGCGGTCAGTAGAGAGATACTCCTGCATCTGCTCTAACCCTTACATCCAAAACATCATGGCTACTGACAACCACAACAGCGCCCTCCGCGGCGTTCTGAACGAACTGGTAGAGACCCTGAAAGACGGTGAGCGTGGCTACTCCGAGGCGCTTACCGATGTGAAAGATCAGGACCTTAAACAGGTATTCAAGGAATATGCTGTGCAGCGCGACGGCTACCTCACCGAGCTGGAAAACGCGATGCATAACCTGAATATGCGCCCCGCCGAAGCCAAGGAAGACAAGCTTGACTCGGTAGTTGGCACTGCGCACCGTGCTTGGATCAACATCAAATCGGTAGTGACCGGCAACGACCGCAAAGCCATCCTGGACGAATGCGAGCGTGGCGAAGACTATGCCGTAAAAGCATTCCAGAAGGCGATTCAGTCGGAAGGATTGCCGAACGAAATCAAGTCGATTGTTGAAAAGCAATACAACGGCATCAAGGAAGCCCAGCAGCAGATTCGCAGCCTGCGCGAAACCTCTAAGTAGTGCCGCATAGCTTCATTGGGCTTTTTGGCAGCTCGAATCTGCCCCTAGCAACAGAGAAGCCCAATAAACAGAAAGGCCGCCTCAACTGAGGCGGCCTTTCTGTTTATAAGCCTAGGGCTGAATTAATCGTCGAAGCCTTCGCTACGGTCGCGACGCGGACGGTAGCCGCCCTCGTTGTCGCGGCGGCCGCGGTAGCCACCGCCACCGCCGAAACCGCCCTCGCGGCGCTGGCCTCCGCCGTAGCCACCTTCCCGACGACCACCGCCGTAACCACCACGGTTACCGCCGTAGCCACCTTCGCGGTTGCCACCGCCGAAACCACCTTCACGGCGCTGGAAGCCGCCTTCGCGGTTGCCACCGCCAAAGCCACCTACGCCACCCGAGCGGCGCGGACGACGCTCTTCGCCACCTTCGGCAGCACCGTCGCGCTGGGTAGCCAGGCTAAACGATACCGGACGGCCATACAGCGAGGTACGGCCCAGCTGCTCGATTACGTCGTTGGCATCTTCAGTGGGTACTTCCACAAAGCTGAACTTGTCGTACAGCTCGATGTCGCCAACGCGGCCGGGAGCAATGTTCGACGACGATACAATCAGATCGACGAGGTCGCGCGGGTGCAAGCGGTCCTTCTTACCCATCGTCACGAACAGGCGGGTATAACCCTCGCGCGGCGTGCCTTTCTGGCGGTCGGCCTCCAGGCCTTTCTCGGCCTGCTTGCTTTCCTTCATCACCATTTTCAGCAGAGCAGCGGCAATGTCGAGCGACGTTACCTCTTCCTCCTGATCAATCAAGCGTTGCACGCGGCCGATGTACTTCTCGAGGTTGCCCTTTTCGATAACCTCTTTGATCTGACCTAGGAGCACAGTGGTTTTCACCTCCGATACATCCTCGAACGACGGAATACGCTCCTGCTTAATCTGCGCCTTGGTGAAGCGCATGATGTCGCGCAGCTTGTAGATGTCGCGTCCGCTCACGAAGGTGAAGGCCTTACCGGACTTACCAGCGCGGCCCGTGCGGCCGATGCGGTGCACGTAGTATTCTTCGTCGGTGGGCAGGTCGTAGTTTACTACAGCCTCCACGTTGTCAACGTCGATGCCACGGGCAGCAACGTCGGTAGCTACCAGAATCTCAAGTGTACCCTTGCGAAACTTGTCGAGGGTGTTCTGGCGGGCTTGCTGGCTCATGTCGCCGTGCAGGCCATCGGCAAAGTAGCCGCGGGCTTGCAGGTCGCTCACGATGTCGTCGACCATGCGCTTGGTGTTAGCAAACACAATTACCGACTTCAAACTGTACATGTCGATTACGCGCGACAGAACGTCCTTCTTTTGCGGGCCACGCACCTCGTAGTATGCCTGTTCGATGTTCGAAACAGTCATCTCCTGGTGGTTCACCTTCACGATCTGCGGCTCGCGCTGGTACTTGCGCGTCAGATCCATGATGGGCTTGCTCATCGTGGCCGAGAAGAACACCGTCTGGCGCTCCTCGGGCATCTGGCTCAAAACCGTCTCGATGTCGTCGCGGAAGCCCATATCGAGCATTTCGTCGGCCTCATCGAGGATGATCATTTTGCAGTTGTCCAGCTTCAGGGTGCCACGCTCAAGGTGGTCCATCACGCGGCCAGGGGTACCAATTACAATCTGTACGCCACGCTCCAGCGCCTTAAACTGACGGTCGTACGACGAGCCGCCGTAGATCGGCACTACCGAGAGGCCACGCTTGAATTTGCCCAGCTTCTGGATTTCGCCCGATACCTGTACGGCTAGTTCGCGCGTGGGGCACAGAACGAGTACCTGCACTTCGCGCGAGTTCAGATCGAGGCTTTCGATGGCCGGAATGCTGAACGCAGCCGTTTTGCCGGTACCCGTTTGGGCCTGGCCAATCACGTCTTTGCCTTCGAGCAGTACAGGAATTGCGGCGGTTTGAATGGGCGAGGCTTCCTCAAAGCCCATTTCGGTAATAGCACGCTGCAGCTCTTCCGAGAGCTGTAGCTCTTCAAATTTTACTTTCTCCATGTCTTAGTAGGGAGTGATAGAAACGGCAATCGAAACCAGCGCGTTCCTTTCCCTACGCAACACGAGAGGACAACGGACGACGACAGCAGACGAACTTCTTATTCTTAAATGAAAGCGGCAGACAACACTAACCGCCACGGCCGGGACGCGGACCGATTTACAATTGCGGGTGCAAAGATACTTAAATTATAGCATAATAGCGAGTCATCAGCAAATACGAAACGCTTTATTCTTGAATTACTGTGCCTATCTTTTGCTTTGAGCATAAAAACAAAGCGACCTGCCCCAAGGGAGCAGGCCGCTTTGATCACGCTATATCCTTGTAGGATACGTCGGCTAACTAGGCGCGACGCACCTGCACGGCATTCAGCCCTTTGCGGCCTTCGGCCACTTCGAACTGCACTTTGTCGTTTTCGCGGATTTCGTCGATGAGACCAGTTACGTGGACGAAAATGTCCTGGCCGGTTGCATCGTTTTTGATGAAACCAAATCCTTTGGTCTCGTTGAAGAATTTTACCGTTCCTGTCTGCATGGTAAAGAGGTGATGAATAAATTATTTAAGCTGAACGGCAACAGCAGCCTGTGAAAACACCTAGATGCTACACAGAGAAACGGAAGCAATTATTCTTAAACGCTGGTAAAGATATGCTTATTTATTTGCCGACAAAGCGAAAGATGCTTGGGCTATAACGCGTTGGTGCAGGCTTAGGCATCAGCCACCGTAGCTTACATTCGGTTAATCAACTATTTACATTTAACCCAGCCACTCATGATGGTTTCTGAAACATTGGACCAATTGCGCAGCTTAGGCACCGAGCAAACCCGCAACACCTACCTGCGCCATGGCCTAGGCCCCAATGTATTCGGGGTGAGCTATGCCCACCTAGGGCAGTTGAAGAAAGCCTTTGTGGGACGCGGCAAAGACAAAGACTTAGCTCACCAAGTTGCCTTGGCACTCTGGCAAAGCGGCAATTTTGAAGCGCGTACCTTGGCTACCATGATTGCCGATCCGAAGCAGTTCTCCCCTGCCGAGGCAGAAGCTTGGGTTGCCGATGTACGCAATCATGCACTGGCGGATACGCTTGCCGGCTTGGTTGCTGCTACTCCCTTCGCGGAGCAAAAAGCCGGTGAATGGACTAGCCAATCGGCCGAGTTCGTGCAGCGCACAGGCTACGCCCTACTAGCTAAGCAAGCTCAGCAATCAGCCTTATCCGATGCGTGTCTCGAAGCTTATATCAGCCAAATAGAGAACCACATTCCCAAGGCTGCCAACCGGGCCAAGGAGGGCATGAACAATGCGCTCATTGCTATTGGTTGCCGCAGCGAAACTTTACGGCACATGGTTGAAGCTGCAGCCGACCGCCTCGGGCCCGTTGTCATCGACCACGGCGACACCGCTTGCCAAACCTTTGTTATTCGGCCCTACCTCGAAAAGGTGTGGGCCCGTAAAGCTTCCAAAATATAAGTTGGCTACCATTAACTAGGGCTTCTAAAACACAAGCGGCGCAGAGGTATACCTCTGCGCCGCTTGTGAGTTGTGGGGTTTAGCGCCGGCGGTTGTTGCGCCGGTCGTTGTCGTCATCGTAATGGTAGCGGCCGTCGCGGTCGTCGCGGGCCCGGTCGCGGCCGGGGTAGTCGTCGTTGTACCGGCGCTCATCGTCGCGGTAGCGGCCGCTCTGGCTGCTACCGTCATAACTATCGTGGCCGTATTGGTCGTTGATTTGGCGTACTCGTTCGCCGGGGGCACCGTAGCCCGAGGGCCGCTCGCGGGCGGGGCGGTCGTCGCGGTCGTAGGGGTCACGGAAGTTCCGGTTGTCGGGGCGGTCGGCATCGTGCCCGCGGCGCCAGCGCTGGTCTTCGTCGGAGTAGTAGCCACGGCCGCCGCGGTAGTCGCCTTCGTAGCGGTTCGAGCCCGGCCCTAGACCACCCTGAAACGCGCTGGGGTTCTGCCGCTCGCGCGAGGTGCTAAAGGAAGACCGGTCGGAACGGCCATCGTAGTATTCCGATTGACGCCCGTAGCTGAAGCTGCCTTGGTCGCGGCCGTAGTCGCCGCGCGGTTGGCTGCGGTCGTAGTCGTTGTGCCGGTCGCCGCGGTTTTGGTTGTCGTGGTCGTAGCGGCTGCCATCGGGGCCGCGGTGTTCGCGCGGCTCGTAACCGTCCCAACGGTCGTTGTCGTTGCGGCGGTTATCCTGGTTGCGGTGGTCGTTGTTGTTCCGGTTTTCGTTGCGGTGCTGATCACGCTCGCCGCGCGTCGGCCGGTAATCGAAGTTCTGTTCGTAAGGCATGAACGTGTGGTGCAATGGTTGGTGCCTAGGTGTACTGGCCTGCCAAAGCGAAGGTTTCTGCGTAGAGTGTTCTTCCGTTACTTTCAGCTATGCAACCAACTCCTCCTACTGCCTCAGCTTTCCGCTTCACCCGGCCCGTCACGGTTGTCGAATCGCACATAGATGCGCTCAACCACGTGAACAACGTGCAGTACGTGCAGTGGATACAGGATATTGCGGGCTGGCACTGGCTAACGGCCTACCCCGTGGGCGAGCGGGAGCAGTACATTTGGGTAGTAATGGAGCACCACGTGCGCTACCACAAACCCGCGCTCCTAGGCGATGAACTTCTGTTGACTACCTGGGTAGGCGAGATGAAAGGTGCTACCTCGCAGCGCTTTACCCGCATCGAACGCGTAGCCGATGGCGCCCTGCTCTGCGAAGCCGAAACCAAGTGGGTAATGCTCGATCCGCAGACGCAGCGGCCCAAACGCATCGAGCAGAGCGTGGTTGAACGGATGCAAGGACCAGTGGAATGAACCCGTTTTAGGCCTTAACTTTCGGCCTTTCGGTAGCTCTATGTTTACTTCTCGCCGCGTACGCAACCTTGCCCACGTTCTGTCAGCCGCTGCTATTCTTTCGGGATGCAGCTATGCTAAATCCAACCAGCAAGTGCTCATATCTTCCGATTGCGGCATGAACTGGGAACGGGTGCCCGCTGGTGAAGCAGTTCCCAAAGGCACCATGAACCCCTGCCACATGAAAGTGGTCATTCCGAACTTTCCGATGCAGGGCGACAGCCGCTTCATCACCAATCTGAAAGACCGGGTGCGCGCCTCCGTGCAGATTGATTACGATTACACCATTGTCGATCCGCTGGCGTTTATCCGTCAGGCTAAGTACCTAGGCAAAGCAAACGCCCATGCCGATAGCCAGGAGGCGCTACACCCCTCGGCTTTCGAGGGGGCCGAAAACATGGTAATTGATAAGCGCATTCGCGACGTTAGTAAGGCTTTGTTTCTCAGCGAAGACATTGTAGAGCTGGATCAAGCCGAACTAGAAAGCCAACTGCTTCTGCTGTCGAACAAAGCCTTGCTGCCCCTAGGTGTGCAGCTCAATTTTATCACGCTCACCTTCGACCTCGACGAGCAGACGCGCCAAGCCATCGACGTATCGACGGCCATGAAGATTTACGAAAGCCGCAACCTCACGGAGCTAGGCAAGCAAGTGATGGTGGAGCGCGCCGGGGCTTCGCGTATTGTGGTAGAGCAGCCCAAAGCAACTTCATCGACCACGACTGAAGCCCAGGAGGAATAACCGCTCCTTTGCCTCCACTACTACTCCCGTAGCGCCCCTTTAATTCCCGCAATGCCCGCCACCTTCCGCATTTATTCCGCTTCTGCCGGTTCTGGTAAAACGTATCAGCTTACCAAAGAATACCTGCGGTTGGCCCTAGGTTCGGAAGACCCGGGCTACTACAAAACTATCCTGGCCATCACCTTCACTAACGCCGCCGCGGCCGAAATGAAGGAGCGCATTGTGGGCGCACTGCGCGGCTTTGCCTACCCCGGCACCGATGCCAAAGCCGACGGCATGCTGGCCGAATTGGCCGAAGAACTAGCCGCTGATGGCCTGCTGCCGCGCGTGCTCGAAACGCCCGAGCAGCGCCAAACCCTGCTGCGTAGCCGGGCCCAGCGCACCTTTAAGCTGGTGCTCTACCACTACGCCGATTTCGCCGTGAGCACCATCGACTCGTTTGTGCAGCGGGTAGTGCAGTCGTTTACGCGCGAGCTGGGCCTGCCCGCCGCGTTCGAGGTGGAGATGGACGATGAATCGGTGCTGCACGCAGCGGTGGCACTGCTGCTCGATAAAGTAAACCGTGGCTCGGGCCACGAGCTGCTTACGCGCACCCTGCAGGACTATGCCCTGAGCAAAGCCGAAGACGGCCGCAGCTGGAACACCCTCCCCGACGAGCTGATGCGCTTCGGCAAGTTTTTGCTGAACGAATCGGTGCACGAGGCCGTAGCGCAGCTGCAGAAAATGGAGCTGAAGGAATTCCGGACGCTGCACAAAACCCTGCGCCAACGCCGCGACGAACTCGAGAACCTGGTAAAAACCACTGCTGAGCGTGCCCTGGAGGCCATGGAGCAGCACGGCGTAACGCCCGATTTGCTGGCCGGTGGCGAGCGAGGCGTGTACACGCACTTCAAAAACTGGCGCCGCTGGCTCGAAGACGGCGATACGCCCACCGCTACTGCGCAGAAAGTAGCCGAAAGCGGCGTGTGGGGCAGCGCCACGGGCAAAAAGGAACCGGGCAAAAGCCGGGTGGAAGCCGTGCAACCTGTGCTGCAGGAAGTGTTTGAGGAGCTGACGCTTATCAGGCTGCGCTACCTAAGTCAGTTTCTACTGATCGAGGGCTTGTTGCCGCACCTCTTCCACGTGTCGTTGCTGAGCGAGCTGAGCAAGGCCGTGCAGCAAGTAAGCCAGGAGCGCAACGTAGTGCTCATTAGCGAGTTCAACCGCCGGTTGGCTAGTATTGTGCTGCGCGAGCCGGTGCCGTTTTTGTATGAGCGCCTAGGTGAGCGGTACCAACATTTGCTGATCGATGAGTTTCAGGATACCTCGGAGCTGCAGTGGAACAACCTGCTGCCCTTGGTAGAAAACGCCGTGGCCAACGGTTTTTTGTCGCTGGCCGTGGGCGATGCCAAACAAGCTATTTACCGCTGGCGTGGCGGCGAAATGGAGCAGATTCTGCGCTTGTACCAAGGCCAAACTGGTGCCCTAGTTGATAAAGCCCAAGACGAAGAAACCCGCGACTTGCTGGCCGGGCGCTACTTTACCCTGGAGCACGCGCTGGAGCCAGCTTCGCTGCAAACCAACTACCGCTCAGGCCCCCAAATCATCCAGTTCAACAACGACTTCTTCGCGCACGTCAGCCAGGGCCACCCGCAACTACCGCTGGTGCAGTCGATTTACGACGAGCATTTCGGCCAGAACTCGCCCGCACCTACCGATGCCGCCCCTCCGAGCCATGTGGAGCTGCTGTTTACCCAACCCGATGCCCCAGCGCGCATTTACAACCCTAGGGCCGGAGTGTACGCCGAGGAGCCCTTGCCCGGCCACTCCCCTGCCGATGCACTTGACTACGAAGAAAGCACGCTGTACCTAGCGCTGGCCCTGATAGAGCAGGCGCTGGTTGATGGCTTCCGGCCCAAGGACATTGCCGTGCTGTGCCGCCGCCGCGACCAATCGCGCCGCGTGGCAAAGTTCCTGAAGGAACGTGGTTACGACATTATTTCGGCCGATTCGCTTTCGCTGGAATTTGCCGAGGTAGTAAACCTACTCGTGGCCATTTTGCGGGTGCTGCACCAACCCGCCGACTCCTTGTCGCGCGTGGAGGCACTGCTGCTCGTGGATAAGGTGGTGCGCGGCCTGCCGCCCACCCCCGACCGCGCCCGCATGATTGCCGACATAGCGCACCAGAAACGCTCGTTGCCCTTTTTCGACGAGCTGCGCCGCCTGGGGTACGATGTGCAGGAGCGCCAAACCGGCAACCTCGATTTGTACGAGCTCAGCGAAAAGCTCATGGGCTTGTTTGGCCTGCTGCACCGCCGCGAGGAAAGCGAGTACCTGTTCCGTTTCCTCGACCTCACGCTGGAGTACTCGCTGCGCTTTGGCAACAACCTAGGCAATTTCTTGGCCTACTGGGATCAGCGCAAGAGCAACCTGAGCATCAATGCGCCAGCCGGCCGCGACGCCATTACCATAACCACCGTGCACAAGGCCAAAGGCTTGGCCTACGGTGTGGTAATTGTACCGTTTGCCGATTGGAGCCTAGAGCCCCGCCGCGGCGAATACCTGTGGGGTCGCCTCCCCGACGTTGACGACCGCCCCATTGCCGATATGCCGCCCGTGGCGGTAGTAACGCAGCGCGAAGCACTGTACCAAACCACGCTGGGGGCGCAGTACTCCGTGGAGCGCGAAAAAACGTTTGTTGAGGCCCTGAACCTGTTGTACGTCGCCTTCACCCGCCCCCGCAACCGGCTCTACATCATCAGCCGCCGGCCCGATGGCGCCAAAGCTGCCAAGGCCGACCTAGGGCCTGCTACCAATATAGCCCAGTTGCTGCACCGCTACCTGCTCGACCTAGGTCAGTGGAACGAGGAGCAGCTTACCTACGTGCTTAGCCAAGGTGCTCCGGCCCCTGCCCCTGCTGCCAAACAGCCGAACAACCCAGAGCATGCCTTGCTGCCGCTGCTCAACCTCGATACGGCCGATTGGGAGCAGCGCCTGCGCCTGCGCCGCCATGCCACCACGGTATTCGACTTTTCGGAGCAAGAAAAGCAGCGCGACTGGAACCGCAAGCTGCACTTTGCGTTGCGTCGCGTGCTCTCGGCGCAAGATGTGGAGCGCGTGGCCGGCCAGCTCACGGCCGAAGGCCTGGTAAGCCGCCGCGAACAGCCTGAGCTCTTGCAGCGCCTGCACCGCTTGGTTCAACGCCCCGAACTGGTGCAGTACTTCCGAGCGGGCGTAGCGGCCGAAACCGAGCGCGAAATACTGGTTGGGGGCGCCCCACGCGAAGACTACAAACCCGACCGCGTAGTATTTCAGCCCGAAATAGGCCCCGCACCCGGCCGCGTTACGCTTATCGACTTTCGGCTACCCCCACCCGAAGACCGCCATCAGTACCTCGTGAAGCAGTACGGCCAGTTGTTTAAGCGCCTTGGCTACACCGATGTGCGTGGGCTGATATACTACTTCGAAACGGAAGAGGCCGTGGAGTTTGCGTGCTAATACTCAGCTGATCCTCAAAATGTGTGTACAAACGCAAAGCGGCGGCGCGGTTTAAAACCGCGCCGCCGCTTTGCGTTTGAGCTCATCTTCCGCTCACACCTGTGCCACGCTGTTTGGGCCGGTGCCTTGCTGCAGGTTCTTTACGGCCCGAATTATCTCGGGCACAGCCAAAGCCAACGATGCCACTGACACCACGTTGGCCAGTTGGCAGTAGAAGCACAGCTTCTTGTTTTCGGCCCACTCCTCTTGCGCCAATTTCATGTTCGTCAGCACGTCGCTCAGGATTTTGGTGCCCATCATCAGCGGCAGCCAAGGTTTGTTGAGGGCGCGGCTTTTGCCACCGGCCGAGGCCAGTGCGGTGGTGATGCCGTAGGTTACGATCATGCCGGCGGCATCGGGCGTATCGAGGCGCTTGTAGGCGTAATTGGAGGCATCAACTTTATCGGAATCGAACACATCGAGGGGCGGATCGGGCAGGTGCTTGATGATACCGGTTTGGTACAACGTTACGATCTGACCTAGGGCAGCACCCAACAACGACAAACCGATAATCCAGCGGCGGCGCGTAAGGTCGGGGGTTTTCTCGAGGCGTAGTTCCTTGCTTAGTTGGTGCGGGTCCATTGAGTTAAAAGATTGAGGTGAAAACAATAGCGTGCCTGAATGCGGTACGCACCAACCCTCTCTAGGTTCAGTGGCGCTCAAGCATTTGTAGCTGCCACTGAAGCGGAAGTCAACTAACGCTGACTTGATGGGGCGGCAGCTCATAAGCGGTAAGCTTACAGGGTTAGGTCAGCCCATCAGAATGCTTCACCGAAGGCAATGTAAAAGCCGCTGTTGCCATCCTGCCCAATGGCGTAATCGAGGCGCAGGTTGATGTTCTCTTTCCGGTCCATCAGGAAGCGCAGTCCTCCGCCCACGGTTGGCTTCAGCTCGCTTAACCCAAAGTCACCTAGGGTACGGGCCACTTGCCCCCCGCCGGCAAAGGCTACGGCGCCCAAACGCTTGTATACCGGAAACCGCAGCTCGGCCTGCGCGGCGGTGTACTGCCGGTCGCGAAAACGGCCCCGGTAGTAGCCGCGCATATCAGCCTCCGAGCCCAGCAGGGCCAACATCCGAAAGGGAGGCTCGCCGGAGTGGAGCACGCCCACCAATTGCCCGGCCAACACTACTCGCTTGCCCAAAGGCAGGTACCGGCGCAAATCGAGCTCGTAACGAGTAAAGCGGAAGTCGCTGCCAAGCCAACCGCCAAAGAACGTTTGAGCCAAGCGCGCGTAGCCGCGCCGCTGCGGGTTTAGCAGGTTGTCGCGGCCATCGTATACCACCTCATAGCCCGCCCCACTGGAGGTACCCCCGCGGCTCCCTACGGCCTGGCCATGCTCGAGCAAGCCTCCGGCAGCGGGCCGCACGCCATACAAGTGCTGCACTTGCGCCCGCGGTCCTACAAACACGTAAGGCCGCAGCTTTCGGAGCAAGGTGGCGCGCACTTCTACCCGGCGGCTATCTACCAACTCTTTGGCCGATTCGGGCGCATCGTTGCCTACCCCCCAGAAGTACTCCGGAAAGCGCAGGTACGACACCGCACCCTGGCTTAGGTACTGCTCGCGCCGCAACAGCACCGTCCACTCACCGCTAAAAATGCGCTGCCGGTTCTGGGTAAAATTGATTTCGAGTTTGGCGTTGGAGGTACGCGTAAGGGTGTCTTGGGGGTACAAGCGCAGGGTGAACAAAGCCACCGCGCCTAGGTACCCACGCGTTTCGGGCGAGTAGCCAATGGCCGGCACCGGCAACACACCCACACGCCGAACCTTTGCCGAATCTGGCGCCATCCGACTTGAAGCATGGGCAAAGCCAGCCTGCAACAACCCGGTTAGCCCCAGGGCTACAACCGCAGCATAACGTACTGATGACTGCATCAGGCGTTTGGCTGTGGCTTTAGCATGGATGAATAGCTGCTCCGCCGGTGTTGCCCCAGCCACGCCGCCAAGCCTAAGCAGCTGGCACAGATAAGCAAGCCCAGGGCTTCGCGGGCGTCTTCGATGGTGGTGCCGGGGTTCATTGGTCCGGTTACGCCATCGAACCTGGTTGGCCACCACCAAGCACTCAGCCCTAGGTAGGCCAAGGCCAACACTGCCGGCACCCAGCGCGGCAGCGGGCGCGCAGCAGCCCAGGCAAGTGTGGCAGCCGGTAGCAAGTATAGGGTAACCCAGAGCAGCGGGTCGGGGTCGTTCAGCTGCAGGCCAGCAAAGGCCACAAGCAGCAAGCACAGGGTGCCAAATATGTAGCGGTGGCGCATAGCAAGGCGAGGTTGGTACAGCGGCAGTACGCTCGCCGCCGAAGCAAGGATGCAGCCCGCACCGGTTGGGCACAACATCGGCTGTGTACAAGGAGTATATCCCAGTAATTGCTCCGTTACCTTAACCTTGTGAAGCGCTGTTTATGAAGCTTTTTACTCCTGCCAAACTCGTTTTTGGGCCTTTGGCGCTCTTACTTGCAAGCTCGCTTAGCGGTTGTTACAAGCTGCGCGGCCATTATGGCGGTGCCCAAACGTTTGAGCCCTTGGCCCGGCGCGTAGAAGCTACGGATGTAGCCGTACCGAGCGGTTACCGCGTGGAGGTAGTTGCGCAAGGCCTTACCTACCCTACCGGCATTGCGTTCGACGAGCGCGGCACACCCTACGTGCTGGAGGCCGGTTACTCATACGGCGAGGTATGGACGGCCCCGCGCTTGCTACGCATTGAGGCCGGCGGGCGCAGCAGCGAGGTATACGTGGGGGGCAAAAACGGCCCCTGGACGGGCGTAACCTACCACGGCGGCGCTTTTTACATCTCGGAGGGCGGTCAGCTCGAAGGCGGCCGCATCCTGCGCGTATCGCCGCAAGGCCAGATGAGTGTCGTCATCGACAAGCTGCCGAGCTACGGCGACCACCACACCAACATGCCCGTAGTGGGCCCCGATGGCTACATCTACTTCGGCCAGGGTACGGCCACCAACTCGGGCGTAGTAGGCCCCGACAATGCCGATTACGGCTGGCTGACGCGCCGCCGCGAGTTTCACGACATTCCGTGCCAAGACATTACGCTCAGCGGGGAGAACTTTCAGTCCGACAACCCCCTGACCGAAGCCAAGGATGACAAGATTACTACCGGCGCCTTCGTGCCGTTTGGCACCACTACCAGCAAAGGGCAAGTGGTAAAAGGCCAGTTGCCGTGTACCGGAGCCATTATGCGCGTGTCGTTGCGCGGCGGGCAGCCCGAGCTCGTGGCTTGGGGCCTGCGCAACCCGTTTGGCTTGGCCTACTCGCCCGACGGGCGCCTGTTTACTACCGAAAACGCTTACGATACCCGCGGCTCGCGGCCGGGCTACGGCTGCGGCGACGTGCTGTGGGAGATAAAGCCCGGCGCGTGGTACGGCTTCCCCGATTACTCGGCGGGCCAGCCCATGAACACCTCCGACTACGAAACACCTAAAAACGACCCAAAATTTCTGCTGGCCTCGCACCCCCAAAAGCCCCCGAAGCCCGCTGCCATCTTGGGCGTGCATTCATCCTCCAACGGCTTCGATTTTTCGCGTGCCGAGGCTTTCGGCCACGTAGGCGAAGCGTTTATTGCCCAGTTCGGCGACATGGCTCCCGAGGTAGGCCGCGTGTATGGGCCGGTGGGCTACAAGGTGGTGCGCGTTAACCCGGCAACCGGCGCTGTGGAAGATTTTGTGGTAAACAAAGGGCGCACCAACGGGCCGGCTTCCGAAATCAGCAGCGCGGGCTTGGAGCGCCCCGTTACGGCCCGCTTCGACCCTAGCGGCAAAGCCCTGTACGTCGTTGATTTTGGCGTGATGCCCATGACGGAACAAGGCCCCAGCCCGCGCAAGCAAACCGGTGTGGTCTGGAAGATTACCAAGCAGTAAGTCGAACCCTGAAGCGCACCTAACCTGCACCCAAGCCATGAAACGAGTGTTGAACAAATTGTGGGCGCCGGCCATGCTCGGCTTGGTGTTGGCCGCTTGCAGCACTGCCCGCCGCAGTGAACCCCTAGGTGGCTCGCTCGATGTGGCCGGCAATGCCCGGGTGCAACGAGGCCACTTGGTATACATGCAGAATTGCCAAAAGTGCCACCCCGGCGGCGAGGCGGGTGCAGGCCCGGCCGTCAACAACGTGCCTTTGCCGGGCGTCGCCCTCCGTTTTCGGGTTCGTAGTCGCGCATTTTTCGCAGGTGTTGGGCGCATGCCATCCTTCAAGAAACACGAAATTTCGCCCGAGCAGCTCGACGACCTCGTGGTGTACATGAAGGCCCTGCGCCGCACCAACCCCGATAAGGCCCTTACCAGCGGCCCGGTGCGTGCGCCCAAGAGCAAGTAGTCGGCTTATGGTGCCGCGGGGCTAACTTGCCGCCATGCATACACTGCCCGAAACCCAGAACCTGCGTTTGCGTCGCATCACCCCCGACGATTTCGATATTTACTACCTGCTCAATACCGAGCCCCAGATCATGGCTACCATCGGCCCGCCCAAAAGCGCCGAGGTGGTTAGGCAATACCTGGATAACATGGAGGCCGACTACCAGCGTTGGCCAAACATGGGCCGGTTTCTGACGATAGAAAAAGCCTCGGGCAATGTGGTTGGCTTGCACCTGCTCAAGCCGCTCGATCAGACGCATATGATTGAGGTAGGGTACCGCTTGTTGCCGGCTTATTGGGGCCGCGGCTACGCTACCGAAATGGCCAAAGCCCTGGTGCAGTATGGCTTTGAGCAACTGAACCTACCCCAAGTAGTAGGCATCACAACGGATGCGAACGTGGCCTCGCAGCACGTGCTCGAAAAGTGCGGCTTGCGCTTTCAGGGCAAAGCCTTCTACTACGGCGCTGAGCAGCGCTTCTACTCCGCCGACAACCCCAACCTTACCGCCCAATAACCATTTGCCGCCAGCCTATGCCCAGCCAGCTCCTTATGATTATTGAGAACAGTCTGCATTTGCCAGGGCTGGGCATGCTGGCTATGTCGCGGCGGCACCAACAAAGCCTGCGGCGCTTTCCCATCCACGCCAATCTAGAGGTAGAAATCCGCTTCAGCAACGACGAAGCCCTGACGGTACCCGCATCGGTAGAAGAACTACAGCGCCCCGCCGACGACGCAGAAACGGATCAGCAGGCTGACTACGTCCTGCTCATCGAATCGGACAGCGTCGGCGAACTGCCCATTGGTACTGCGGTGTGGTTAAGCCAAACCTGGGCCGACATCTACAATCTATAGCCGTTTCACGTTGCAACCCTCCGCGCTACCCGAAACCGAGCGTCTGGCCTTGCGCCAACTTACTCTTACCGACCTCGATACCCTGTACCGCCTCGACTCCGACCCCGAGGTGATGCGCTACATTATTCCGCCCCGCACCTACGACGGCACCCGCGAGTACCTAGAGGAGTTGATTGCCAACTACGAGAAGTTTCCAGGCCTGGGGCGCTGGGCCGTAATCGAGAAAAGCACCGGCGCGTTTGTGGGCGTGCACGTATTGAAACACTTAGAGGCATCGGGGCACATCGAGGTGGGTTACCGCTTCTTTCGGCAATACTGGGGCCGGGGCTATGCCACCGAAATGACCAAAGCCCTGCTGCGCTATGGTTTCGAGGACCTAGGCCTGCAGCAAATCGTAGGTGTCACCAACCCCGAAAACGTGGCCTCGCAGCACGTGCTCGAAAAGTGCGGCATGCGCTATCGGCACATGGCGGAGTTCTACGGCGGGCCCGTGAGGTTTTACACCATTGAAAATCAACTTTAGGCCGCAGGCCAGGCCCTTGGCGCGGGCACATTATTAATGCCGCTGCCGGCTCAGAACCTTATTCTTTGGGTTATTTTTACGCTTAATGAGTTCTTCTGCTTCTGCCGCTACGCTGCCTTTTTCCGCTTCCGCCCCCCACGCCACTGCGCTTCAACCTTTTCTGCGCCAGGCCGCTCAGGATTTGCTTGGCCGATTTTCGGGTAACGAACTCTCGGACCTAGTGGTGGTGGTGCCTACTCGCCGCGCGGTGGTGTACCTGAAAAACGAGCTGGCACTGGCGGCCCCCAAGGGCGAGGCCATCTGGAGCCCTAGGGTAGCCTCCATGGAAGACTACATGGTGGAGCTGGCCGGCGTGCAGGTAGAAGAGCCCATTGCTTTGCAGCTCATGCTCTTCGACATTCTGCGGGAGCTCGACCCCAAGCTGGATTTTGACCTGTTCACGGGCTGGTCGCGGTTGTTGCTCGACGACTTCTCGGCCCTCGACCAGAACCTGGCCGACCCGGCCGGTTTGTTCGAGTACCTCTCCGAAGCCAAAGCCTTGGAGCGTTGGGACCTTACCGACACGCCCACCCCGGCTTCGGCCACGGCGGCGTGGTTTCGTTTTTGGGACGACCTCGAAAAGGTGTACCGTCGTTTGCGCCGGCGCCTCAAAGACCAGGCCCTCGCCTACCCCGGCTTGGCGTATCGCCTGGCTGTCGACCACATGCAGAAGCGCCTGCAGGACGACCCCACGCAGGTACCGCAACACATCTTCCTAGGTCTGGGCACGTTGTCGCGTGCCGAGCAGTACCTGATTCGTTTGCTGCTCAAGCAAGCCAAGGCCGAAGTACGTTTCGATACCGACCGGTTTTACCTCGATGGCGAGTCGCCGAACCGGGCGGGCCTGCCCTTCCGCCGCATTGCCGATTACCTCGACCTAGGGCCCGCGGCATTTGGCTTTGCCGAAACCGGCTCCGAGGATTTGCTGCGCACGTTGCCCCGCCAGATTCGCATGATTGGCGTGGCCAACAACTCCATGCAAGGCAAAGTAGCTGGCCAACTGGTGGCCGAAGGACTGCACACCGCGCCCAACGCCTCGGTGGCCGTGGTACTGCCCGACGAAACCTTGCTGCTGCCCGTGCTGCACGGCTTGCCCCCCGAGCAGGTGCCGCAGTTCAACGTAACCATGGGCCTGAGCTTCCGCAGCACCCCGCTGTTCAACCTCATCGACTTGCTGTTTGAGGTGCACCTCACGGGCGTGCGCGAGGGCGAAACCGGCCCCGACTACGGCGTGCGGCGCTACCACCACCTCACGGTAACCAAGCTGCTGGCGCACCCCTTTTTGCGCCGTTACGAGCAGTGGCTCGACCACCAGCCCGAGCTGCAGCAGTTCCACGGCGTGCTCGACGACATTTGCCGCCAGATTGTGAAGCGCAACGCCGTGCTGCTCTCCGAAGACGAGCTGCGCGACCTAGGGCGGCACCACCCGCTGGTGGAGGCCTTGTTCCGTCCCTGGCGCAACTGCGACGACGTGGTGCGCGCCTGCTACGAAGTAATTGATTTGCTGCGCGATGTGTACCGCCAGGAGCACACCGCCATCGAGGCCGAGTACCTTTACCTGTTCTACACGCTCGTACGCCAGCTCGATTCGGCTTTCGATTGCCGCGAGCAGCGCCCTTCGGTACGCTCGTTCCGCCGCTTTTTGTACGAGCAGATGGGCCGCACGCGCCTGCCCTTTTCGGGCGAGCCGATTGCGCAGGTGCAGGTGATGGGTTTGCTTGAAACCCGCGCCCTGGATTTCGACCACATCATCATCCTGAGTTGCAACGAGAACATCCTGCCCGCGCCCAAGCGCAACACCTCGTTGTTCCCCTATGACGTGCTCACCAAGTACGGCATGCCCACCTACGCCGAGCACGAAGCTGCCACTTCGCATCAATTCTGGCGCTTGTTGCAGCGGGCCAAGCGCGTCGATCTGGTGCATATTCTGCCGGGTTCGGAGGGCGTGCAGGCGGGCGAGCGGAGCCGTTTTTTGCTGCAGATTGAGAACGACCTCAAGATTCAGAACCCCAACCTCGAAGTGCTCGACCTGACCGCTTCGGCCACGGTTACACCCGAGGGCTTTGAAGTTGGCGGCGAAATAGCCCGCGGCTCCGAAGGCAACCAGAAGTACGAAGGCGACCTAGTGCTGGAGAAAGACTGGGAGATGCTGGGGGCCATCCGGGGCTTGCTCGAGCGGGGCCTGTCGGCTTCGGGCCTCAACCAGTTTCTCACCTGCTCGCTGCAGTTTTACTTTTCGCGGGTGGCCAAGTTTCAGGAGCAGGAAACCGTTGCCGAGGACTTAGGCGCCGACGTGTTCGGCACCGCTGTGCACTACGTGCTGGAGGAGTTGATGCGGCCTTATGTGACGGCCGGCCGCGCCATTGGGGCCGACGACGTAGAATCGTGGAAGCCGCGCGTAGCCGATTTGCTAGAACGCGGCCTAGCCCTCGACGACGGCAGCGAAACCACCACACCGCGCCAGCAACTCCCCGACGAAGGCCTCAACCATGTGCTGCGCGGCGTGGGCCGGCACTTGGTACAGCGTTACCTGGATTCGCTGATTGCACAAATTCACACTGACGGTCCGCTGAAAGTAGTGGGCCTGGAGGAGCAGCTGCACGGCACCGTGTTCGTGGAAACCAAAGCCGGCGACCGGGTGGCCGTGCGCTTAATCGGTTTTGCCGACCGCATCGACGAGCTGCCCGACGGCCGCCGGCGCATCATCGACTACAAAACCGGCTCGGTGCACGCGGCCTCGCTCAACCTGATGGGCGGCAGCCGCAGCAAGCGCACCCCCCAAGAGGCTATGGAGCGCATGGTAACCGAAGCTGGTGGCGGCGCCGACAAGGTGCGGCAGCTCTGGCTTTACCGGCTGATGCTGGCCCAGCGCGGCTACGCCGCTGCCGATGCCGCCATTGTGCCCCTGCGCAGCCCTGACCCTACCCCGCTTTCTGCCGACCTAGGGTTTCTTACGGCCGAAGGCCAGTTATTCGAGGAAACTAGCCAGCAGGTGCTTACCCGCCTCGTCGACCGCATGCTCGACCCCAAGGAGCCCATCCGCAAAACCGACGACCTGAATGTGTGTCAGTGGTGCCCCTACAAAGGCATTTGCGCACGGTAGGCAAGAATGCAAATCGCCCTTCAGCAATACGCTTTGCTCTACTTGTACCCGGCGTTGGCTGGCGTTTTGGTAGCGGCCTGCTTAGTCGGTTGCATAAGGCTAAGTAATACACCTGCCAAGCGCAAGCGTCCATATTCGTCTTTTTTCGCGGTGACGTGTAGCGCAAGTTTGGCTAGCCAGGCTGTCCTTTATTTCGGTATGTGCTTCTTTTTCGCTTCGCAACACGATGAGCAATCAGCCATACTATACGGTTGCTTAATCATAAGCCCGTTTGTGTTACCTCCCTTCTGGGACTGGGTGTTCTGGTCGCTTTATTTTACCTCGTAGCTTGTTATCAACCCTGCTGCCAGAGACGCGTAACAAATGCCGTAAACCTAATTGTCTGCGCCAGTGCTCCGAGCCGTTGATCATCCCGACCACAATCTGCTCACCTTCATCATCGATGGCCCTATCAGCCGGGCCGATTACGACCAGGTGGTGCCTGTAATGGAGCAGAAAATTGCCCGTTGGAACAAAGTAAACGTGTGCGTGGAGGTGCGCCATTTCGATGGCATTTCGCTGCGGGCCCTTTGGGAGGAAATCAGGCAAGACATTAAGCACTACAAAGATTTCAACCGCGTAGCCGTGATTAGCCAGGAAAGCGCGCTGGTAAACGCCGCCGTTGGTCTGGGCACTAGCCTCTCGCCTGCACTCATCAAACACTTTACCCCGCAGCAAAAGCAATCAGCCGAGGATTGGGCCCGCGGGCAAGCTGTTTAGCGTGGCTCGTCTGGTTAGTGGGCTGCTGCCTGCCCGATATTGCTTGCCCACCTAGGGCATTTGACCGCACGAGCTTGGCTTCCCGCTACCTTTGCGCCCACAACCCTATTTCATTTTCATGGACGAATTCATGCAAGCCGCCATCGACGAAGCCCGCCTAGGTCGTTCGGAAGGTGGTATTCCTATTGGCTCGGTACTGGTGCGCAACGGCCAAATTGTAGGCCGCGGGCACAACAAGCGCGTGCAGGAGGGCTCCGCCATCAAGCACGGCGAAATGGACTGCCTCACTAACGCCGGCCGCCAAAGCACTTACCGCGATACCGTTATCTACAGCACGCTGATGCCCTGCTACATGTGTGCCGGCACCATTGTGCAGTTCAAAATTCCGAAGGTGATTGTGGGCGAATCGCGCACTTTCGATGGCGCCCGCGAATTCATGGAAAGCCATGGCGTGGAAGTAATCGACCTGGACCTGCCTGAATGTGTGCAGATGATGGAGGAGTTTATCGAAGCTGAACCCACCCTCTGGAACGAGGATATCGCAGAGTAGCTAGGAGCAAGCCGGCAAAAGCAGCGCCCACGCCGACTTACTAACTGTAAGTCGGCGTGGGCGCTGCTTTTGTGTCCTGTAATCCACAGTTTCAGTATGGCGTGAAAAATCCTGCGGGCAGATTGGTGCGTAATCTAAGTTTGGGCTGGCTTGTAATCTTGCTTGCCCACTTCTTCCACCGACTTTCCTGCTTATGATTCTAGACGACATCAACCGCGTCTTTGCCCATTACTGGGCGCACCTGCTCGAGCTACTGCCCAAGGTAGCAGTGGCCATTGTGCTCTTGGTAATTGCGATTTTCCTATCCAACCGCATCAGCAACCTGGTAGGAGGCCGCCTGCACGCCCGCTCGCACGACCCACTTTTAGCGGCTTTTCTGACCCGCCTGACCAGGTGGGCGCTGATTCTCCTTGGCCTCACTGTGGTGCTGCAAGTATTGGGCATGACGGGCTTAGTGGGTGGCATGATTGCCGGTGCTGGCCTTACGGCGTTTGTGGTTGGCTTTGCCCTGAAAGACATTGCGGAGAATTTTTTGGCTGGCGTAGTATTGGCTTTCAATCGGCCGTTTCGCATCCACGATACCATTCAGATTCGCGACAATCAAGCCCTTATGGGGCGCGTTGAGGCACTTAACCTGCGTACTACGCTCATCAAAACCTTCGATGGCAAGCACATCTATCTGCCCAATGCCATGGTGCTGCGCGAGCCTCTGATCAACTACACCCGCGACGGGCACATCCGGCAGGATTTTCAGGTTGCCGTGGATGTAGGCCAGGACCACGGCCCCGAGCGCGTGCGCGAAATGCTGCTAACCTTTGTGCGCGGTTATAAAGATGTTGAGAATGAAGAGCCGCACACGCCGTACATCATCCTCGAAAAAACCGAGGGTATGGTGGCTACTTTTCACGTGTATTTCTGGACGTACTCTGAGGATTACCGACGCGGCACCCAAGAGCTCAAGAGCGAGCTGATGCAGTCGATCAGAAACACCTTGCTGCAACAAAACTACCCCGAGCCGGCCGCTGTGCAGTAAGTACATTCGCCGCCCTAGGTACAAACCCACCCCCGGGTATAAGGCACTAGCTACAGCCTTATTCGGGGGTGGGTTTGCAGCTTTATGCAAAGGGGTCATAGCCAATTCAGCCAATTGTACTACCGGAGCATTGCCAAATAATCCTTTCTGCGTATCATGCGAATAGCCAAAACGGCCGGATGTTTGCGGCGCACCCACCCCGCTGCCAAGTACCGCCTCCTGCATGCCCAGAAACGTAGTTCACCGTTTGCTTAGCCCTTTGCTGCTCTGGCGCCTGCGCCACGTCAGCGACCGGCTGTACCTAATTGTGGTGAGCATTTTGGTGGGCGCGTTGGCGGGTTTGGCTGCTGTGCTGCTCAAAAACAGTGTGCACTGGGGCCAAGAGCTGCTTTACGGATGGATACCTGAGCAAAAACGGGTGTTTGCCTTGTTTTTGTACCCCATTATTGGCATCGGCCTTACGGTGCTGTTCACGCGTTACGTGTTGCAAGGGCAACTTGGGCGCGGCATTGGCCCCATCATCTACTCGGTGGCGCGGCAAGGCAGCGTGGTGCCCCGCTCGCGCATGTATTCGCAGTGGGTTAGCTCCTTTCTGACGGTAACGTTTGGCGGCTCGGCGGGTTTGGAGGCTCCTATTTCGGTTACGGGCTCGGCCATTGGCTCCAACCTGGCGCGCGTGCTGCGCGTGAGCCGCCGCGAGCGGCGCCTGTTGGTAGGGTGCGGTGCGGCGGCCGGCGTGGCGGCCATCTTCAACTCGCCCATTGCGGGGGTGCTGTTTGCCGTTGAAGTAGTACTGAGCGAGTTATCGGCGCCTTTTTTCATTCCCCTGCTCATTTCTTCGGCCACGGCCACGCTGGTCTCAAAGCTGCTGTTTTCGGGCCAGCCCTTCGTGCTGATTACTACCAGCTGGTCGGTTGATACGGTACCCTTTTACTTGCTGCTGGGCCTAGGTGCCGCCCTGCTTTCGGTGTACATGATCCGCATCTACTTTGCGGCCGAAAAGCTGTTTGAGCGGTGGCGCGGCACCTACCGCAAAGTGGCGTTGGGTGGTACTGCCCTTGGCGTGCTGGTGTTCATTTTTCCGACGCTCTACGGCGAGGGCTACAACATTGTGCAGTCGTTGCTGAGCGGCGAGCCGAGCCACCTGCTCGATGCCAGCATCTTCTCAGTGTACCGCGACGAAAATGTGTGGATTTTGCTGCTGGTAGCCGGCTGCTCCATGCTCCTGAAAGTGTTTGCCACCTGCGTTACCATTGGTGCCGGCGGCAACGGCGGCATGTTTGGCTCGTCGTTGTTTTCGGGAGCACTGCTGGGCTTTGTTATTGCCCGGCTGATTAACCTCAGCGGCTTGTTTGTGGTGCCCGAAGTACACTTTGTGGTGCTAGGCATGGCCGGCACGCTGGCCGGCGTGGTGCACGCGCCGCTCACAGCTATCTTCTTGATTGCCGAAATCACGGGTGGGTACGCGCTTTTCGTGCCACTGATGTTTGTAACCAGCTGCTCCTACATCATCACGCGTTATTTCGAGCCTTACTCGGTATACACGCGCAAGCTGGTGCAGCGCGGCGTGTACGTGCACCAAGACCGCGACCGGGGCCTGCTCGCGCAGCTCGATTTGCCGCGCCTCGTCGAAACCGACTTCGAGCCCGTGCAGCCCGATGCCACCCTAGGTGAGCTGGTCGATATCTTCCGGCATGCCACCCGCAACCTCTTCCCGGTGGTCGATAACGACGGCGCCTTGGTGGGCATCATCTCGCTCGATCAAGTGCGCGATGCCCTGTTCGACGAGCAGCACTACAATACTACCCGCGTAAGCGACCTGATGACCGAGCCGCCCGCCACTGTCAACGTCGACGACACATTACTCGACATTTTGCGGTGCATGGAGCAGCTCAACGTATGGGCCTTGCCCGTACTGAAAAACGGCCGCTACGTGGGTTTCTTGCTGAAATCGGCAATTCTCGCTGGCTACCGCAAGCAGCTCATTAAAGAAAGCGAGTAGCCCGGAAGCTGCATCTGTACTCTCCTATTTGCGCAGGTTCTTTGCTGGGTAGCTGCAGCCCAATGAGCATGAGCACGCCCGTGAGCAGAATTACGACAAACAGAATGTTTTCGCTGACTTCGCCGATGAGGTGCTTCTGCGGAATACTGTAGAACAGCAGAATGGTAATGAGGCCTTTGGGAGCGATGAAAACCTCTGGCACTAGGCTCGAGCGCGACACGTAGCGCAGGTAGAAGTAGCGAATCACTGTGAGTACGGCCACAATCAGCGCCCCTTGTAGCAGCAGCCGAATATCGAGCACGTTGCTGAGCGTGATGGAAAAGCCGAACAGCAGAAAAAAGAACGTGCGAATCAGAAAAGCCGATTCGGCCGTGATGCTTTGCAGCTGGTGCAACTCTTCCTGCAGGCGCTCGAGGCGTAGCCAACGGCGCACGGGGCCACGCAAAAACAGCTCGGCATTGCTTACCGTGAGGCCGAAAACCAGCACCACCAGCAACGACGACAAGTGCAGCTTTTTGGCTAGCGAGTAAATCAGAATCAGAAAAGCCAGAATGAGGAAGAACTTGACGTGCAGGCGAATCCGATCAAGCAAAAAGGCCAGTATCACCGTACTCAGCACCGACACCAGCACGATGGAAATCAGGTCGCGGCCGAACGTGAGCACCGAAATGCCCTGCGCAAAGTTGTCTTGGGCTACGAAGTTGAAGAACATGATGCCCAGGATGTCGGAGAACGTGCTTTCGTACACGATGAACTCCTGCTTTTCGCCTCCTAGCCCCGCTACGCTGGGTATGGCCACCGCACTGCTGATAACGGCCAGCGGCACGGCATTGAGCAGGCACGTTTGAAAAGGCATGCCTAGGTATAGTTGCAGCAACCAGCCAATGGCCAGGGCCTGCACCAGCAGCATTACGGCCGCAGCAATAAATGCCCGCCTGATCAGCGGCCCCTTTTCGGGGTTTACTTTCAGGTTGAACGACTCTTCGAGCACAATCATGATCAGCCCCACAATACCAAGCAGTTGGAGCGTAACCTGCGGCAACACCACGGCAGCACCGCTGTAGTCGACGGCCTGCTTAATAGCTATGCCCGTGAGCAATAGCATCAGCACCGACGGGATTTTGGTGGCTCGCGCAATGATGTCGAAGAGGTACGACAGGATGATGGCAATGCTCAGATATATCAGAATGGAATACGGCCCCATGCGCTCAACATACGCAGCCGACCCGGATTTGGCGGGTTTGGCTGCCGTAGCATGGTTAAGTTTGCACCTTACATGCCCATGCAACAGCATCCTTCAGTAGCTATCATTGGCGGTGGCCCAGCCGGGTTGCTGGCCGCCCAACGCCTGGCCGAAGCCGGGGTGCAGGGCGTGGCCGTGTTTGAGGCACAGGCCACAGCCGGGCGCAAGTTTCTGGTGGCAGGCCACGGCGGGTTCAACCTCACCAACGGCGAAGCGGTGGCGGCTTTTGGCCCCCGATACGGCCACCGGCAGCAGGCTTTCGAGCAGTACCTAGGGCATTTCGGGCCCGACGCGCTCCGCCGCTGGGCCTCCGACCTAGGCATTGCCACCTACGTGGGTAGCAGCGGCCGCGTGTTTCCTACCGACGAGCACAAACCCGCCCACCTGCTGCGGGCTTGGCTGCAGCGCCTCGAACACCTAGGGGTGCAGCTGTACATCCGCCACCGCTGGCTGGGCTTCGGCCCCGATGGGCTGCTGCTCCGCGACGAGCGCACCGGCACCGAGTTTTCGGTAGCGCCGCGGGCAACATTGCTGGCCCTTGGGGGTGCCAGCTGGTCCAAAACCGGCTCCGATGGCCAGTGGCTGCCTGTGTTGGAACAGTCTTTAGGTTTGCAGAGCGTACCCTTCAGGCCCAGTAACTGCGGCGTGGAGGTGGCTTGGTCGGCGTTTTTCCGGGAGAAAGTTGGGCGGGCACCGCTAAAGAACGTGGCGCTGAGTTGCGGCAATCAGGAGGCCCGCGGCGAAGTAATGCTGACGGAGTATGGCCTCGAAGGCACACCGGTATACGCCCTCACACCGGCCATCCGGCAGGCCCTGGATATTCAATCACCAGCCCCACTGCTGCTCATCCTCAAACCCGACCTAGGGCCTGCCGAGGTGCTAAAGCGGTTGCAGCAAGCCCGCCGCGGCCGCTCCTTGCCTGATGTACTGCGCCAAACCCTAAAGCTGGGCGCGCCCCTACCCACCCTGCTGCGCGAAGTAGCGCCTACGGTTACTCTGGCTGAAACGGCCCAGTTGGCTTCGCTCATACAAGCCCTGCCGCTGCCTGTTGTGGCGCTGCGGCCTTTGGAGGAAGCCATCAGCACGGCTGGGGGTGTACCGTTTGAGGAAGTAGACGAGCACCTGATGCTGCTGCGCCGGCCCGGCGTATTTGTGGCCGGCGAAATGCTTGATTGGGAAGCACCCACCGGCGGCTACTTGCTGCAGGGCTGCTTCAGCACCGGCGCGTGGGCAGCCAAGGGTATTGCGCAGTGGCTACAACACACGGCTCCCTAGGCCGCATTTGCAGCCCGACAGTGCGCAGTGGGTGTGGTTATTCGCCGAAGGGCTCCACCTCGTGGGTTTCAGCTTCGGCCAATATGCGGCGCGCTTCTTCCAGCAACTGGTTGCCTGGGTTGCGCTCGTCACGGTAAATCAAGCCGAAGAGCACAAAGAAGGACACAATAGGGAAACAGCAGCCCAGGGCAAACCACAACCAAAACGAGCGACCATAGCTTTGGGCGCAATAGCCCGTAACCAGCGGCAGCCACATCAACGCACAAATGCCACCTAAGAGTAGATCCACCAGCATACCAACGCAAGGCCAAAAAATGAAGGCTCGTGCCTGTTACCCAAGTTAAGCCAATTCTGCTGGGCACGCAATACATACACGTTCCCGGCATAGTGCTTCAACCCCCGCAATGCCAAATTGTTGCGCCGTGCGGGAGCGTGTTTCCATGGCCTGCGCCCTATGCTTGCGTATACCCGCTGGCGGTTTGCACGTACGTTGCCTCATGTTGGCGGCTGCACCGCCGCTACCTGCTTGTTTACTCCTGATGTGGGAATACCAAAGTTTGTTCCGGGTCTCGGCGCAGCTGTTCGCCGAGGGCATTTTTAACCTGCTCGATCGTACGCTGCGCCCCGAGGTATTTTTGGTTGGCTTGGCCGTATCGCGCGGTGCCGAGTCGCCGGATGCGGTGCGCCTCGAAGCGGCCTCGCACGATTACTCGACCGCCGATTTTGCCCGCGTAAAGGAACGCGCAAACTCGCTCGAGCGCGAAGGCACCTACGAACCTGTGTACCACCTCTACCACGAAGAGCAGGACCGCCTCGAAAAACAACGCTGGTATTTGCTGCTGCGCCGGGCCCTAGAGCTGGAGCTCGATAGCAAAGCCACCAGCCTCGGCCGCCGGGTATTTTGCTCGATGCCCGTGCTCCTCAACGGCTACCTGATTATGGCCGTGCTGCAGCTATCGGCCGAGCCCTTTGCCAGCTACTACGCCCTGCCGGCCAACCCCAAAGCCCCCGACGCCCGCCCGGTGTCGCTGCTGCACGCGGTGGTGCGCGAGTTTCTGCTCGACTGCAGCAAGGCCCTGCGCGGCACCGACCTCGACCAGGAAGAAGACCGCCCCATCCTCGACCGCGACTACAACGAGCTGCTGCGCGCGGCCGGCCGCCGCTTTATGCACGCCCCCTCGAGTGGCAACCACGGCCTCTACGATGCCTGCAACGGCATTGCCGGCTTGCGCCACGAGGGCATCGAGGGCAAAGGCACCATGCTCATTGCCCGCCGCAATCATGCGGCCGTAGTGCCTGTGTTGATGCTTGAGGCACCGGTGCCCCTGCGCGACCACCGCTCCGTGCGCAAGCTGCTTGAAATGAGCGAAGGCCGCACCTCGCTTATATCCGATGGTACGCAGGTATTTGGCCTAGGTCATTTGGCCGAATCCCCCGACGAGCAGTACGAGCCGTTGTTTATGGTGCGCTTTACCACCCACCACAACTGGGAGCTCAGCCACGATAAGCAGCTGATGATGCGCGTGATATCGGGCACGCCGAGGCTCCCGCAGGCCCGCATCAACGAGCAGTTTTTTGCCGCCACCATTCAGCGCCTGTGGCCCACCCTCGATGGCAGCGCCGTCGAGAATTTGTGGGAGCTTACCATGAAAGCCACTACCCAGCGCACGGGTACCATCCTGGTGATTTCGGAAAACGCAGCCGCCGAGGCCAAACGCCTCACTCGGCAAAGCTTTCGGGTGGCGCCTAGGTTTATCACGCCTTCGGTGCTGTGCCTGGTCACCAACATCGACGGCGCCGTGCTCATCGACCCCCTAGGCACTTGCTTTGCCATCGGGGCTATTCTGGATGGCCTGGCCACCGAAAAAGGTGACTCCTCGCGCGGCTCGCGCTACAACTCGGCCGTGCGCTACGTTGAAAGCTCCCGGTACCCCACGCTGGCCGTGGTGGTAAGCGAAGACGGCTGGATTGATCTGCTCTCGTCGAAAAAATAGCCCCGCAACTTTTGCTGCCCCTCGGCCGCCAAAACCACAATGCACCTAGGCCCACTACCCATGCCGGGCGGCGAGCCTAGGGGCAGAAAGCGTTAGCGGTTTACGGCCTGCATCATCTCGGCGGGGTAGCGCTGGCCGGCGGCCACATCCTTGGGCGCTATTTCCTCTATCTGGCGTAGGTCGTCGGGGGTGAGCTGCACATTAAGCGCTCCTACATTTTCCTCGAGGTACTTCACGCGCTTGGTGCCGGGTATGGGCACAATGTCGTTGCCTTGGGCCAGCACCCACGCCAGGGCCAGCTGCCCGGGCGTGCAGCCTTTCTGCTCGGCTAGTTGCCGGATGCGCGCCACCAAGTCGAGGTTCTTCTGGAAATTCTCGCCCTGAAAGCGGGGCGTGAAGCGGCGGTAATCGTCTTCGGCCAGGTCCTCAAACTTCTGAATCTGGCCCGTCAGGAATCCGCGGCCCAACGGCGAGTACGGCACAAAGCCAATGCCCAGCTCGCGGCAGGTTTGCAGCACGCCGTCTTCGGGGTCGCGGCTCCAGAGCGAGTACTCCGACTGCAACGCCGTAATGGGGTGCACGGCATGCGCCCGCCGAATGGTATCGGCCGAGGCCTCGCTCAGCCCTAGGTAGCGCACCTTGCCTTGCTGCACCAGCTCGGCCATGGCCCCCACGGTTTCCTCGATGGGCGTGTTCGGGTCGACGCGGTGCTGGTAGTACAAATCGATGTGCTCGACGTCCAGGCGCTTGAGCGAGCCTTCGCAGGCCTGACGAACGTACTCGGGCCGGCCGTTTACACCCCGCTTGCTCGGGTCGTTGGGGTCGCGCTGAATGCCAAATTTGGTAGCGATGATGAGCTGCTGCCGGTGCTCGCGCAAGGCGCGGCCCAACAGCTCTTCGTTCTTGAATGGGCCGTACATGTCGGCCGTATCGAAAAACGTAACGCCCAGCTCCACGGCCCGGTGCAAGGT
Source organism: Solirubrum puertoriconensis (assembly GCF_001483135.1). GTDB lineage: Bacteria > Bacteroidota > Bacteroidia > Cytophagales > Hymenobacteraceae > Solirubrum > Solirubrum puertoriconensis. Next base: position 1,081,375 of record NZ_LNAL01000006.1, on the reverse strand, counting down.
GCGGATGCTCTCCTCGTCGTCGCGGCCGGCGTAAAAATCCGACATGCCCATGCAGCCCAAGCCCAGGGCCGAAACGCGCAGGCCTTGGCGGCCCAGCTCGCGGGTTGGTAGTGTACTCATCAGCAGCAAGTTTAGGTGTTGGTTGAACAGATGGTAACGCGCCGACCGCAACGGAGGATGTACGCAGCTACTCCGCTACGGCCTGCCTTGGTATAAGTTTATCCGAGCACCTAGGGTTTGCGTACAAGTAAACAGATGAGCTACTTGGCTCACTGCAAACCCTATGGCTTCTTCTGCTTCCATACCACACCGCTACTCCAACGTGCGGGCCGGCTCGCCCGCCGACACCGACGCCCGCCTGCGCTGGGTCGACCACGTGGCGCACCTCATGGACAGCCAGTTTCGGCTGCCCGGCACCAATTTCCGCTTCGGCCTCGATCCGCTGCTGGGCCTTATCCCCGTGGTAGGCGACCTAGGCACGTTTGCCGTTTCGGCCACGCTCATCATGACGATGGTACGCCACGGCGCCTCGCGCAAGGTTATCGTACTGATGGTGCTGAACGTGTTGCTCGATACCATTATCGGCAGCATTCCCATCATCGGCAACCTGTTCGACTTCGCCTACAAGAGCAACGAACGCAACGTGCGCCTCTTGCGCCGCCACTACGCCGAGGGCCGGCACCAAGGCCGCGGCACGGGCATCATCGTAGCCGTGGCTGTAGGCTTGCTGCTGATGTTCGGGCTGGTGGCTTGGGGCCTCTGGAAAGTGCTGCTGTGGCTGTGGCAATACGGCGAGCAACACTGGACGTTGTAACACCCATTGGCGGGGCTGAGCACTGCTCAGCCCCGCTTTGTTTGCAGCGCATTCCATACACGACTGCAGACTACCTTTGCACCCGTGAACACCCGACGTAGCATCCCGGGCTGGCTGCGGGCATTGCCGCTGCTGGCCATTGCAGCTTCGAGCTGCTTGCAGCTCCAGAGCGACGAAGAAAAACAGGCGTACGCCGAGCAGCAGCTCATGGCCCGCCACGATGCCCTAATGGCCCGCATGGACGAGCTGTACCAGCTGCGGCAGCAGCTAACCAAGGTACCCGATACCGTGGCTGCCGGCCGGCAACGCCGCTCCCTCTTGGCCGCCGACAATGCCATGATGAGTTGGATGCACCAGTACCGCAAACCTGCCGACACCGTGCGGCACGAACGCGTAATGGTATATTTTCAGCGTCAGCAGCACCAGATCGACTCCGTGGGTGTTTTAATGCAACAGAGTATCGACTCGGCCCAAGCCCTGTTGGGCTCGGCCGCTAAGCCGGCTACTTCTTCCCGCTAATGATGTCTCGTTTCTCGTTTTTCCGCTCGCTGCTGGGCTTGGCTACGGCCGCCCTGCTACTGCCCGCCTGCCAATCGGCCACCAACAAGCAAACTGCCGCCCGCCTGCCCTACCTAGGCGAACCAGAGGTAGCAGCCCCCGGCGACACGGTTTACCCGCGCATTCCGAGCTTCACGCTCCTCAACCAGGACAGCGTAACCGTTACGCCGGCCACGCTGGCCGGCAAGGTGTACGTGGCCGATTTCTTCTTCACTACTTGCCCCAGCATCTGCCCCAAAATGTCGAGCGAGATGCTGCGCGTGTACGAGAAGTACAAGAACGATCCGCGCGTGAGCTTCGTGTCGCACACCATCGACCCGGAGCACGACACCCTGCCGGTGCTGCGCGACTACGCCCAGCGCCTAGGTGTGCAAAACGCGCAGCAGTGGCACTTTGTAACCGCCCCGCGCGATACCATCTACAATCTGGCGCGTAAGTACATGGCGGCCGTGCAGCGCGATAAAACCGCGCCCGGCGGTGCGGTGCACAACGGCGCCTTCGCCCTCGTCGACCCACAAGGCCACGTGCGCGGCCTCTACGACGGCATCAACCCGCAAGAAGTCGACCGCCTGCTGAAGGACTTGCCGGTGCTGCTCGATGAGGTAGCTCCCACCAAAGCCACGGCCGCTAAGTAACCGCCTCATTTAGTGGTTTTGCAGCCAGCCCTAGGTAAATCGTTGCCTAGGGTTGGCTGCGAAGTATTGGCCTTCTTCTCACTTACCCGAACCCGATGGCACTTCGCCCCACTTCTGCTTTGCTGCGCTCGGCGGTGTTGCTGGCCGCTGCCGCCTTGGCTTTGCCTAGCTGCTTTACCGACCGCCAGAACGAGGGGCAGAAGCTGTACGCCAACCACTGCGCCAGCTGCCACGGCGACCAGGGCCAGGGCTTGCGCCGCCTGATTCCGCCCGTGGCCGGCGCCGATTACCTGACCAAATACCGCGACGATTTGCCCTGCCTCATACGGCGTGGGCAGCAGGGACCCATCATCGTAAACGGCGTGCACTACAACCAAGTGATGCCCGGCCACGAAGACCTCACCGATTCGCAGATTACCAACCTGCTGAACTACGTGCAGTCGGCGTGGGGCAACAAGGGCGAGAAATACACCATTCGCGAAGTAAGCGAGCTGCTCGACCGCTGCCAGGGTTCCGATGGGCAGTAGCTCCTGCCACCACAATTCGCTTTAGCTACCTAGGACAAGGGCTACAAGCTTTTCGGCCGATTAGTGGCTCGGCAGCTGGTTCTTCGGCCAATCCTCATTAGTTTGCATCTTCATCCGCATACCGAAATATGGGTCTGTTTGACTTTCTAAAGAAAAAGCCTGCCGACGAAGCCGCCGAAACGCCGGCCCCGTCGCAACCTGCTACTACCTCTCCTGCTACCTCCACTCCCGAACCGGAGGCTTCCAAAACGGCGGGCGGGCCGCGCTACCAGCGCCCCGCTTTCGCAGCCAAATCGGCAGCCGAAATGCAGCCGGCCGCTCCGGCCATGTCGTCGATGCCGGAGATTCCGCCGATGCCCGAACTGCCGCCCATGCCGCCGTTCGACCCCAAAAACAACCTGGAGAGTGCGTTGCTGATGGCCTCGCAGGATCCGCAGTACCGCCTAGCCTTTTACCACGAGCTGCTGAACGCCGAAGTATTGGTGCTCACGGCTATTCCGGAGGGTGGCCAACCCGGCGAAATGACGGTTGAAGAAGGTACCGAAGTACAGCTGCAGGTGCTGCACGACGGCCGCATTCCCATGTTCTCCTCAGAAGAGCGCATTTACGAAGGCGGTGCCCAACCCGAGCAGGTAGCGTTCCTGCGCGTACGCGGCGAAGGTTTCTTGCACATGACACACGGTGCCGAGTGTGTGCTCAACCCCTTTTCGCCCTACGGCAAGCTGCTGGTTCTGCCCGAAATCGAAGACCTGTTGAGCGGCCGCATCTTCTCGCCGCCCGCCGAAGAGCAGCAAGGCCCGCAGGCCCAGCTGGTGCCCATGGCCGAACACCCCGCCGAGCTGAAAGCTGCCCTGGAAGATTTCTGCGCCCAGCACCCCCACATCGAAGCGGTTTACCTTTCCGACGTACTGATCGAAGGCGAAGAAGCTCCAACCCGAATGCTGCTGGCCTTCAAGGTTGATGGCGAAGACATGGAGTTTTTGCAGGAGCTAGGCCCGATTTTGCAAGCCCACCTGCCCGGCCAGGATACCATGGATGTTGCCCGCCTGAGCCCCGACCCCAACGAACCGCTCACGCAGTACTTTAACCAGCAAGAGCCGGTGTACCAACGCACCCTAGTGTAGCCCTAGGGGCTCAGGCCTCTGAGCTTGCTACCGAGCTTACTTCAACAAAAAGCCCCGCGCCAAAACGGCTGCGGGGCTTTTTGTTGAAGTACAGAACTAGGCTTACTCTGCCACCTGTGCAGCTGCCTGGCGGCGTGCTACGCGCCGCAGAATCGGCAGCAAGCCTGCGTAAAGCGCCAGCGTCACCGGTATCGAGCCAAGCAGCCACAGAATCAGGGCCCCCAGCTCGGCGCGCCAGAACAGTTGCAGGGCAGCTGCCCAGTCGTGACTAAGTAGGTATTGTACCCGGGCCAAGGTTATTTGCGAACCGCTGGGCCCGCCGAGCAAGCTGGCGCCCTGCCGCAACAGAGGCAGCAACAACAGCAGTTGCACTGGGCTCAGCAAGTGGCTAATCAGCAGCATAGCGCCAACATTAAGACGCAGCCACACGGCCACAGCAGTGCCAAGCACGCTGGTAATCCCCAGCAGAGGCACCAAGCCAAAGGCGGTACCTAGGGCAATGGTAAGGGCTAGCTGCGTGGGCGAAAGTCCTTGGCGCAATTGGCTCAGCAACGGCTCAATTACACGACGACGAAAGAAACCGGAACGAGTGGGCGTAACAACTGATGACATGCCGAGCAGTAAAGCAGCGCGAATACCTAGGATGAGCTGGTAGGTAACAGCCAACCCTGCCGCCGCGTTCTAACAACTTTCGCGCCGTGGCCGGCCAGGGTTGCAGCGCGGCTTCCTATTTATGACAAAAATACGCCCTACCGGTCGGCTTCACCAACGTTGGCCCGATGTACTCGTTCTGCTGCGCCGCGCGGGCCGCGAGTTGTCGGCCCACGATCCGCTGCGGCTAGCGGCAGCAACGGCTTTTTTCACCACGTTTGCGCTGCCGCCCATTCTGATATTATTTATTAGCGTACTCGGAGCTTTGTATCCGGCCTCGCAGATACGCACGCTGTTGCTGGCCAAAATTGCCGACTTGGTGGGCACCACCGGCGCCGAGTTGCTCGCGCAAATCGTGACGAACGTAGTCAACATCGAGCGCAACCTGATTGTCACGGCTCTGGGTTTCGTGTTTCTGATGTTCGTGGCAACCACGTTGTTTGTGGTCATCCAGAACTCGCTCAACGATTTGTGGCAGGTGCGACCGCGCCCGCAAAAAGGCCGGTTCGGGCGAGTTTTGCGCGAGCGAAGCCGTTCGGGCGGCGCCTTGGCCGCAACTGCCCTGCTGTCGGTAGTGGCCGTAATGGCCGATTCGGGCCTGCACTTGTTTGGCGAAATGGTAGCCGGCCTCGGGCAAAACCTGCTGCTGATACTGGTGCAAGGCCTAAACAGCCTCGTTTCGTTGCTGATACTTGCGGCGTGGTTTGGCTTGGTGTTTCGCAACCTCAGCCATGCACATGTACCCTGGCCTGCCCTATGGCGAGGCGCTTTGCTCACGGGCGTGCTGTTCGAAATCGGCGAGCAGGTGCTGCACTTGTTGCTTCGCCCGCGCAACCTAGGGCCCATCTACGGGCCGGCCTCGTCGGTGGTGCTGTTGCTGCTGTTCGTGTTTTACTCGGCCATGATTTTTTACTTCGGCGCCAGCTTTACCAAGGTGTACGCCCAGTATACCGGCCACCCACTGCGACCCAAGCCCTCGGGCGTGAGTTACCGCTTGGTGAATGTGCCTGACCCCGAACCAGCGCCTGCTCCACTGCCAAGCCCTGCTACCGAGTAAACCTGCGCAAGGCACTAAGTGCAGCTCAACCTGCCCGCCGCAGTAACGTTTTGTACCTTCGTGGCCCGCTTTTGAATTTTAGCCGATGTCCGACGCTCCGAATACGCCTGCCCCCGCCGCTCCCGACTTTGCTACCCTAGGTTTGGCCGAGCCGTTGCGGCAAGCCTTGCAAGAGCTTGGCTACACCCAACCCACTGCCATTCAGCAGCTAGTGATACCGCTGGTGCTCGAAGGGCAAGACATTGCCGGCCAGGCGCCTACCGGCTCGGGCAAAACGGCTGCCTACGGCCTACCCTTGCTACAAAAGCTCGATTTGCAACTCGATGCGGTGCAAGTCATCGTGCTGGTGCCCGCGCGCGAGCTGGCCCTGCAAGGCCGCGACGAGCTCAAGCGCCTGGGCAAATACCTGCCGGGCTTACGCGTGGCGGCGTTCTACGGCGGCCACGGCTTTCAGGAAGAAACCAAAAGCCTGCGCCAGGCGCCGCACGTACTGGTAGCCACGCCCGGCCGCCTGTTCGACCACCTCGACCGCCGCACTTTCATTCCCAACAAGCTGCAGCTGCTCGTTATCGACGAAACCGACAAGCTGCTCGATTTGAAATTTCAGGAGGCGTTGGCCAACATCGTGCAGCGCCTGCCGCGCCGGCGCCAAACGCTGTTGTTCTCGGCTACCATGCCCGATAAAGTGCTGGAGCTGGTACGCCGCAACCTCACCCGCCCGCGCCACGTGCAGGCTGGCTCCGAAGGCGAGTCGCTGCCCGAGTCGCTTACCTTGCTGGGGCAATTTGGGCCAGCCGAGAAAAAACCGGCCGCGCTGTTTCATTTGCTGCAAAAGCCCGAAACCGGCCGTGCGCTCATTTTCTGCAACACGCGCCAGCGCTGCGAAGAGCTGGCGCGCTTTCTGAGCAGCCGCGGCGTGGCCGCCGAAGCGCTACACGGCAAAATGCCGCAGCCCGAGCGCGACAAAGCCCTGCTAAAGTTGCGCAACGGCTCGGCCCTGGCCTTGGTAGCCACCGATGTAGCGGCCCGCGGCATCGATGTGCAAGACCTCGACACGGTTGTTCAGTTTGAAGTACCCGACAAAGCCGACACTTTCCAGCACCGGGCCGGCCGTACCGCCCGTGCAGGTGCAACGGGTACCGCCCACGTGTTGGCCACCCCGGCCGAGCAGCAACAGGTGCTGCGCTGGCAGATGCCGAAAGCCGTGAGCTGGCAGCCGCTGCATGCGCCCTCGCTGCCGCCCGCCGAGAAGACCATTCGCCCTACTACCGTTACGCTGCACGTATCGGCTGGCCGCAAGGAAAAGGTATCAGCCCACGACTTGGTTGGCGCCTTGGTAAACGTAGCCGGGCTGCAGCGCGAAGATGTAGGCCGCATCGAGGTGTTCGACCATTATAGCTACATCACTGTGCCGCGCGAGGCCGGCAAAGCCGTGCAGCAAAGCATGAGCGGCGCCCGCATCAAGGGGCAAAAAGTGCGTGTTACGGAGGTGCGCTAGTAGTAGGGCTCTACTGTACCTGAACAGAAGCGCTGCGGATGGTTGCTGTGGAATTAAGAACCCCAACCACTCGCAGCGCTTCTCTTTTGCCTTCAGCTTAAGGCTCTTTCCAATCTTCACCATTAGCACTGCTTTGCTCAAACACCTGCTCTTCATCTGCAGCCAAAACCGTTGGCGCAGCCTCACGGCCGAGCATCTGTTTCAGAATTCTCCGCAAGTAGAGGCTCGCTCGGCGGGTACCGAGGCAGGTGCCCGTGTGCGCGTTACGGCCGGGCACCTAGGGTGGGCCGATGTGGTAGTGGTGATGGAAAAACGCCACGCCGACCGTTTGCGCCAGAAGTTTGCCGATGCGCTGGTGGGCAAGCCCGTGGTTTGCCTCCGCATACCCGATAAGTATCAGTATCAAGATGCCAAGCTGGTGGCGTTGCTGCAGGAGCGCATACAGGCGCATTTTCCGGATTTAGACTTACCCGCAACTACCCCCAATAGCTAGGTATACCTGGGCGCAACCAAAGTGCGGCGCTGCCGTTTGTGCGCCCGATGAATTACTTGATTGGCCTAGCCGTATTGGCCGGCATTTTCTTCCTGATTTACCGCTACCTCACAAGCGGCACGCGCGAGCGGGCCCGCGCGTTGGCGCAGCCTTTCCCTGAAGCTTGGCGCGACATCCTAGCTGAGCGAGTAGCCTTTTACATCGCCCTGACGGATACCGAAAAGGTGCGCTTCGAAAAGCAGGTGCAGCTGTTTCTGGCGCAAACGCGCATTACGGGCATCAAAACCCGCATCGATGATGCTACCCGGTTGTTGGTTGCTGCCTCAGCCATCATTCCAATTTTCGGTTTTCGGGGCGGTTGGGAGTACGACAACCTAGGCGAGGTGCTGGTGTTTCCGGATGCCTGGCAGCTGCCGTCCGATAAGGACAAGGAAGTAGCTCCGCTTGAAGGCACGCTCCTGGGTTCGGTGCAAAACTTCCAAACCGACCATTACATGCGCCTGTCGAAAGCCGCGCTGGAGCAGGGTTTCCGCGACGCCAAGGACAAGCAAAACGTGGGCATTCATGAGTTTGCGCACCTGCTCGACGAGGCTGATGGGCAAATCGACGGGGTGCCCTTGCTGATGCTGCCGCGCGAGCTGGTGCCGCAGTGGAAACAGCTGATGCAAGCCGAAATGGAGCAGATCCATGCTGGCAAATCGAGCATCGGCGACTACGCCGGCACTTCGCCGGCCGAGTTCTTTGCCGTAGTGCTGGAGTACTTTTTCGAGAAGCCTGAGCAGCTGGAAAGTCACCACCCCGAACTATACCAGCTACTTACCCGCACCTTTCGCCAAGACCCGGGCCTGCGCTTTTCGCGCTTCGACCCGCGCCGCCTACTGCGCAAGCAGCCCAAGCGCCTAGGTCGTAACGACCCTTGCCCCTGCGGCTCGGGCAAGAAGTTTAAGCAGTGCTGCCAGCTGGAGGAGGTTGCCGAAGCGCAGTAGCGCGACCACATCGTCAGGGCACGTTCGCTGCCGGATGATTATTTTGGGCGCACTCCGCAGTCAGTAGTACACTGGCTGGCACTCCCACGCACTTGTACCTATGAAAAAGCACCTTCTTCCGCTGTTTGCGGCCACGCTGCTGGCGGGCTGCGCGCAAAAAGCGTCGGCCCCGGCTACTACTTCGGCTACCGAAGCAGCCCCTGCCACGCCTGCTCCCGCCCCGGTTAACTGGCGCGAACAAGCCGATCAGTTCTTGCAAGCCTACTCGGCTAAGTACCAGCAGCTATACACCCAATCGGCCGAGGCCGAGTGGCGTTCCAACACGCGCATTGTAGCCGGCGACACCACCAACGCCGCGGCCACGGCCCGCGCCAACGAAGCGCTGGCTGCCTTCACCGGCTCGGTCGAAAACATCAACCGCCTGCGTGAGCTGCTCGAGCACAAATCGGAGCTGACGCCCATTCAGGTAAAGCAACTGCAAACCGCCTTGTACAACGCAGCTGGCTCGCCGCAAACCGTATCCGAGGTTGTAAAGCGCCGCATCAAGGCTGAAACGCAGCAAACCGAAAAACTCTACGGCTACGACTACAAGTACAACGGCAAATCGGTAACTACCAACGACCTCGACCGTGTGCTGCGCGACGAGAAAAACCCGCAGCGCCGGCTTGCGGCTTGGGAGGCATCGAAAGCCGTTGGCCCCACCCTGAAGGAAGGCCTGCTGAACCTGCGCACCCTGCGCAACCAAGTAGTAAAAGCCCTAGGTTACCCCGACTACTTCACCTACCAGGCATCCGATTACGGCATGACGCGGGAGGAGATGATGGAGCTGGTGCGCAAAGTAAACCAGGAGCTGCGCCCCCTCTACCGCGAGCTGCACACCTACGCCCGCTACGAGCTGGCCAAAAAATACGGCCAGAAACAGGTGCCCGATTACCTGCCCGCGCACTGGCTGCCCAACCGCTGGGGCCAGGATTGGAGCGCCATGGTTGATGTGAAAGGCCTGAACCTCGACGCGACCCTGCAGAAGAAAGGCGCCGAGTGGCAGGTGCAACAGGCAGAGCGCTTTTACCAAAGCCTGGGTTTTCCGGCCTTGCCCAAGAGCTTCTACGAGAAGAGCAGCCTGTATCCACTGCCCGCCGGTGCCAACTACAAGAAGAACAACCACGCCTCGGCCTGGCACATGGACCTAAACCAGGACGTGCGCAGCCTGATGAGCGTGGAGCCCAACACCGAGTGGTACGAAACCACGCACCACGAACTAGGTCACATTTATTACTACCTCACCTACACCAACCCCGATGTGCCGGTGTTGCTGCGCGGCGGTGCCAACCGCGGCTACCACGAGGCCATGGGCTCCCTGATGGGCCTGGCTGCTACGCAGAAGCCCTTCCTGGCTGGTCTAGGTCTGGTTGATGCCAAAACGCAGACCAACGAAACGCAGACGCTGCTAAAGGAGGCCCTCAACTACGTAGTATTCATTCCGTTTGCTTCGGGCGTGATGAGCGAGTGGGAAAACAGCTTCTATGCCGATAACCTGTCGCAAGACCAATTGAACGCCCGCTGGTGGGAACTGGCCAAGCAATACCAAGGCATTGTGCCGCCCAGCACGCGCGGCGAGAACTTCCTCGACCCCGCTACCAAAACCCACATCAACGACGACCCGGCGCAGTACTACGACTACGCCCTTTCCTACGTCATCCTGTTTCAACTGCACGACCACATTTCGCGCAACATCCTGAAGCAGGACCCGCACGCCACCAACTACTACGGTAACAAGGAGGTAGGCAAGTTCCTGCACGACATCATGTACCCCGGCGCCTCCGCCGATTGGCGCCAGCTCCTGCGCGAGAAAACCGGCGAAGACCTATCCGCCCGCGCCATGGTAGCCTATTTCGAGCCGCTGATGACCTACCTGAAGCAGCAGAACAAAGGCCGGAAATACACGATGTAATTTCCCGACCTATTGGCTGCCCAATCTGCTTCTCGACAGCGGATGGGCAGCCAATAGATAAATCACTTTACCACATCAGCCATTAGGTTGCCAGAGTACAGCTATGGAACTAGTAGAAAAAATTACCAATAATGGAAACTGGTTCATCGCCGAAATAATCGAACGGACGGAACCGAGCAGAGCGGACGACTTTAAAGAAAAAAGCTCTTGTACTGTCTGGGGAAATTACATCCTGATTAAAGCCGGCACTTTGGCCGAAGCATACGATAAAGCTGCAAGCCTTGGTGAGAAATACAACTATACATTCAGAAACGAAGAAGGGGTTGAGTTAACCAACTTCTTCATTGGTAATGGCGACCTTTTACCGGTTTACGAGGACATTGAGGATGGCACCGAAATACTTTGGACGGACTACGGCTCCATTAGCGCTAGAAAGGCAAAAAGTTTAGTAAAAGCTAAAGAATATTGGCTTGCGAAAGAAGGCAGTAGGAAACGTTGCTAGGTAGTAGAAATAGGCAGCAGTCTGCATGTAACGCAACTACTTACGAATACTGACTACCTGCCTCAAGCAGCATAATAAAAGCAGAAATACGCAATGTAGATCTGGAACATTTGAACTTAATGTGAGTAGCGTCGCCCCATCCCCTTAGATCGGGCGGCGCTATTTTGCTTTCGAATAAGTGTATTTCCGCAGTTTAAGGTGAGCCGCTCTGCAGTGCCTTGAAGAATTTCTTATGAAATATGCAAACCCACTTGTAGCGGCGATTATTTTGCTTGAAAATGCCCTATGGTTTGTTAAGCTCACCTTCGTTGTGTTACAATCAGGAGGTGGTCCTATGGGGTATGGACTACTCGCGTTACCTATCTCTGTACCAATTAATTTATTATTGGTAAGCTCATTTCTTGTCTTCAGAAGTAGGTACCGTCACAGCCTGGGCTTATTAATTCTGAATTCGTTAGGAGTTGCGTGGGCTTCGTTTTGGCTCTACACCTTACGCATCATCTGAGCCTAAGTGCCTGAGGGATACAAATCAGGCGGTTCGTTGCCTTTTACAGGCGTTTCGATTGGGTGCAGTGCAGTGGTTTTGTCCAGGTAGATAAAGGCATCGTAGCGCTGCGGAATTACCGACGGCACGTAGTTGCCGAACCGCTCCAAGCGAGGGTTGTACACCACCCCGATGGCTCGGTGACCTAGGCGCTTTTTGAAAAAGCTGATATCGCGCAGGTCTTTCGAAAGCAGCAGCTTATCCGTAGGGCCGGCGGCGTGCAGTAGCTGTTCCCAGCTGCCCTCTTTGGCTTCGGGTACCAGCAAGTGCTTTATGGGTGAGCCCCAGGCATCGGCGGCAATTACGGAGCCCTGGTACGAGCCAAACCCCACGATGAACACGTTTTCGCGGCCGAGCTGTTGGCGGGCCAGTTGGCCCACGTTTACCTCGGCGCTGCTGGCCATGTCTGTGTAGCGTGCATCGCCTACGTGCGTGTTGTGCTCCCACACAATGGCTTTGCTACTGGGGCCGTGTAGCTCGAGCAAGCGGCGCAGGGTTTCCATCATGTGTCGGTCTCGAATGTTCCACGACTCAGAGCTGCTGCGCGTCATGGCTTGGTAGTACCGCTCGCCGTTGTAAGCAACCAAGGCGTGTTGCTGGGCCACAAACAGGTTTTCATCTTTCGGCACGGCCCCGCCGGTTAGCCGCTCCATGCCTCTCCAGAGGCGGTTGATTTCGGAGTAGCAAGTTTTGTCGGCGCGGGCTACGGCCATAGCGTACTCCTGCGCATCGCGGCTGAAGGGCTGAAAGCATTTATGGGCTGTACGGGCTGCCAGCAACAGCTCGGGATTAGTGCGTTGCAAGTGCGGTTGCATGTCGGCCAGTGCTTCCCACAAGCAATACACATCGAGGCCGTAAAAGCCGGTGCGGTTGGGGGCGGGGCGTTGTTGGTTTTGCTGGTTAAGCCAGGTTACCAGCGAGGCCACTTCGTAGTTGCCCCACATCCAGGTGGGCCACCGGTTGAAGTGCCGCAGCACCTGCACCGCCGCCATGCTGTCGCGCCTAGGTCCTTTCACGAAGTTGTTGACGCGGTAGGAATCGGCCCACTCCCCTTCCACGGCAATAAAGTCGAAGCCTTTCTCCTGAATCAGGCGCTTGCTCAAGGCCGCGCGCCAGGTGTAATACTCGTGGGTGCCGTGCGAAGCCTCCCCCAACAGCACCACGCGCGCATCGTCAATTTCTTGCAGCAGCCGGTCGAGGTCTTTTTCGTGGCGGAGCGGGTAGTGCGGTATCTGCACCCGCACTGGCTTTTGCGGTGTTTGGCTGGTTAGGCGAACTGGCAAGCCCGAGCCCAAAGCTTGGCTGGCGCGGTGCTCCAATACAGTTGATTCGCGGGTATTACAAGCCAGTGCGTGTACCCCAAAAAGCAACACCGTCAACCATTTAGCCACGTAGTTTATTGTCAGCATCAGCTCGGAGCGTAAGCAAATGCCCTAGGGTGGGCACCTGCTAGTTGGTACTCGGCCGCTCTACCTACTGTTGCGCTGCGCCACACGTAATTAAGGCCCGATAAACCCGTAATAAATCAAGCGTTAACCTCAGCTTAGGGCTAAGTAGTTCTGGCAAAGTAGGTGTACCGAGGCACCGGTTACCTACAATACAAAAGCCGACCTAGGGCCGGCTTTTGTACACTCTTATCAGTCCCTAGGTGGTGTACCCGCCTAGTAGTTGGCTTCGGCCGCGGGCAGGTCGATGAGGATGAACTGCGCGTCGCGCTCGGCCCGGATATGAATGACGTGCTCGTCGGTAGAGCGCACCTGGTCGCCGGGGCCCATTTCGGTGCCGTTCACGAAGATGCTGCCCTCCTTCAGGTAAATAAACGTGTTGCGGATAGGGAAAGTCTTGAACTCAATTTCCTTCTCGGCGCGCAGGTTGCTCCAGTAAATAGTGCTGTTCGAGTTGATATACACCACGTCTTCCAGCACTTTTTGGCCCGAAACCAATGGAATCAGCTCGTTTTTGCTGTCCAAGAAGTCAATATCCTTTTGCTCGTAGCTCGGCGACAGGCCCTTCATGTTTGGGATAAACCACAGCTGGTAGAAGTGCAACGGCTTATCGGTACGGTTGTACTCGGAGTGCGCCAAGCCAGTGCCGGCCGTCATGCGCTGCACCTCGCCGGCTTTAATGGTGGTTTTGTTGCCCATCGTATCCTCGTGCATGATTTCGCCGTCGAGCACGATGCTCACAATCTCCATTTCGTGGTGTGGGTGCTGCGGAAAGCCCGCGTTCGGGGCTACCGTATCGTCGTTGAACACGCGCAGCGGCCCAAAGTGCATGTTCTTGGCGTCGTAGTACTCGGCAAAGCTGAACAAGTGGAAGCTGCTGAGCCAGGCAACGGGCTGGGCGTGGTAGCGTTCGGTAGCCGGAATGTAAGTGAGCATGGTCGTGGTCGGGCTTGGGTTCCTGTGCGGTAAGGATACAATATAAGCTGCCCCGCATACGCGGCTCGGCGGCGTTAAGTTAGAGCCCGCTTAGCAGGCGGCGCGTGGTATTTCACCAATTTTCTGCTTTGCGGCCTGTGTCACTAGGTATTTGTACCTCGACCAGTGGTGTTTGCATGTGCTTGCCAACCCTTGGCTTACAGCGTGCATAACCGACCTAGGCCCAAAACAAAAGCGCCACAACCCGCTAAGGTTGTGGCGCTGTACGGTGTCGGCTAAGGCCTCACTTACGCTTTCTTCATGGTGGTTACCTGCTTCTGCAAGTCGAGCACGATGCTGGCCAAACGGTTAAGCGAAAGGTCGGCAATCGGGAAGGTGCTGCTGATGTAGCTTTTGGCTTCCCAGATTTCGAGCACGTCCTCCACGTCAATCTCGTAGGGCGAGTACACGGGGTTGTCAGAATGAAGCGTGAGCGAAGCGGCTTCTTTCAGGCGGTTGTAAACGCGCTTGAATACGATGCCCTCTTTCTTGCTCACTACGATGCAAGGCGTACCGTCTTTCACCTCGTTCCAGTCGGCCACGTAGCGGCCCACAATCACGGTACCTGAGGCAATGGGCAACATCGAGTCGCCCGAAATTTCGAACGCGCGGAACGTGCCGTTCTGGCCCAGCATGGGCAAGCGGAACTTAGGCAACTCCTCGATAAACTCCTGATCGGCGTAGCCATTCAGGTAACCGGCCGAGGCCTTCAGCGGAACCAGCTCAATATTTTCGTTCTGGTTCTGGTCAACGGTAAAGGCCAGCACGCGCAGGTTGTCGCCTTTGGCTTTTTCGGCCACACTCGTTACATCGGCGCCATCGGTACCGGTAGCACCTAGGGCAGGCACGTTTTGCAGCTGGCGCATTACGGCAGCAGCTTGGCGTTTCTTCGAGAAATCGGTGGTTACCAGCGCATCAAGCGAAATACCAAACAGACGAGCCATCTTCACCAAAGTGGTGAGCTTGGGCTCGGCGCGGCCTTCTTCGTAAGCTCCGATGAGGGAGCGTTTGATGCTCAGTTTATCAGCAAGCTGCGCTTGGGTGAGGCCCAATTCGCGGCGCCAGAATTTGAGGTTCGTATTGATCATGGGGCGGGGTGGCCGGCTAACGGAATTCGCCCTCAGTGGCTTACCGGCTCGTGAAGGTAGCAACAGCCAATGTTATTTACTAATTCAATTAGCAGAAAGTTTTTCTAAAAATTCAGGAATAATCATCGGTAGTCGCGCCACGCGAGCAAGGCTGTTGATCTGACGCTCATGACATTGGCAATCAAGCTACTTCCGAATTAGCTAATGCGTATCGAGTTACCAATAAGGCCTACGTAGTCGCTGTTAATCAGTAACCGAACACAATTTGGGTATAGGCATCAGGCACTAAAGGCGAGCCACTTTGGCATCAACCCACCACTCGTCGTTTTCCCAGTAGCTGTCCCAGCCGAGCTTGGCGTATCTAGGGTTGATCTGTACCTCGCGCATACCCACGCTAAACTCTTCCAGAATTTCATTGCCGATAGCCGTAAAATCCTGCCCCCACAAAATGGGTTTGCGGCTGCCGGTTTTGTTGCTGATCCACTCGCCCTCGAACAGCGTCCCTGCCGCCCGCGCCGCCAGTTGCTCGCCCGAATCCACGAGCAGCAAGCTTTCGTCGGTATCGAGCTGAAAATCGAGTCCGAAGTGGCCGCGGTACACGCCGGCGCCTTTGGTGGTTGGGTCTTCGCGCAGCTCAAAGCGCCCCACCACCGAGTAGGCGGGGTTGCCCTCGCGAATGAGGATTTCGGGGTCGGCCTTAAGGTTATGAATTTCGCTGACGGTAAGCGTGCCCTCAAACGGCGTGATAATTTTCTTGTAGCGGCTTTTGCCGCGCACGTACATTACTTCGGGCCGTTGCTCGTCGCGGTGCATTTCCAGAAACACCATCTCAATGCGGTAGCGCTCGGCACCGAAGAAGCCGTTGTTTGGGTACGCCACGGGGCCCTCGGCAGTGGCCACGCACCACACTTTGGTTAAGTCGTGTTCCCGCAGAAAGTCTTTCATCTCGGGCGTTAGCTGGCTTGCAGGCAGTTCGGCCGCTTTCGCGGGGGCTGCTTTTTTGTTGCTGGTTGCTACAGCCACCGGAGCTTGCGCGGGCTGCGTACGCTTGGCAGCTGCAACGGGGCGGCTGGCTTCGGGCTGGCGCTGGCATGCACCCAGGCATAAAGCGGCCACGGCAAGGAGGTACACAGATTTTTTCATGCGGGTACAGCAGGCTGAGCTTTGAGAGAAGGTTTGGGAGCAGCAAAATCGCGCAACAGGCGTTTGGCCAAGCCGACTTGCAACAGCACTTCGGCCAACAGCAAATTACCCGTCCAGGAGAGCCACGTTACGGTGAGGTAAGTTTCCATAGGCTTGGTGCCCAAGAAATAGTACATAAAATAGCTTTCGAGGCGCAGGCTCATAGCCGCTAAAGTGATGGCAAAGCCGCGCACCATCCACTCGGTATGGGCTTGCCATTGCCTGCCGCGCGCCAATTGGTAGGCCTGCCAAGTGGCCAGCCACCACACCAGGCACTGCATGGTAAAGCCTACTTTGGCTACCAGCCCACCGTTGGCATACAAGGCCAAAACGAGTCCCGAGGGTGCTGCCAAGGCCAGAATAGTGGCTACGTACACCTTGCCTAACTGCCGATGCAACACCCGCCGGTGCCGCATCAGCTGCGGAAAGAACTGCGGCAGCCCTACCAGCAAAGCCACCAAACTGCTGGTGATGTGCACGTAAAACCCCACCCTAAACAGCAGGTTGCTGTTGGTTGCGGCCGTTTTGGTGGTAAGAAATTCGATACCTGGCTCAAAGCTTAAGTACGGCACAATAAGCACCAACATGCGCCCCGCAAACAGCAACACCGCAAGGCCAATGAGCACCTGCAGGGTACGGAGAACGGGCGAAAACCTAGGCATGAAGAACAGCAATTGCTTGACTCTACAAAGTAGCAATTTGCTAAGCTCAAATATGCACTGAGAGAAGATATTTAAGGCAGGCTATTTTGGCTAAACAATGTGTGTGATAAAAAGCTGCACCACCTGCTACCCAGCTTGCTTTAAGCCTAGGCAACAGGTGGTGCAGCTGACAACCTGCAGACCTTAGTTATTGCTAAGGTGCACACCTGCGGAAGGTGGCGAACTAAGCCTCAACGGGTTGGGCAGGCAGTTCGCCGCGCATGCGCTTGTCGTAAATCAGGGCAATGCGCAGCTGGAAGTAGTCGTACCGTTCGCGTAGGTGGTCGAACAAGTCGCGCAGGCGCAGTTCGGGGCCGAGCTCCTGCGCCGCCATCTTAATCTGGGCGAAGTCATCCATGGTCAGGAATTCTTCGGTACGCAACTGGTAGCCTTTCTCGTACAGGGTTTCGAGGTGCGACTTTACGGTACTGGGCGACAAGCCGCGCTGCTCGGCAACCTGCTCAACCGAAAGGCCTTGGCGGTGCAGCTTCCACGAATCGAGGAAAGTGCTGCCCGCAGCGGGTCGCTTTTTCGGCGAAGCAGGCACTTCGTCTTCGCCTAGGTCGGGCACGTCGTCGGGCGATGGGGCACCGGCTTGTTCGTTGATCAGCTGAATAAACTGCTCGCCGTATGTTTCGAACTTCTTCATGCCCACACCCGAAATAGCCAGCATGGCCGTGCGCGTGCGCGGCCGTTCAATAGCCATTTCCTGCAGCGTAGTATCCGAAAACACCACGTAAGGCGGCACACCTTGCTGATCGGCAATGCGCTTTCGCAGCTGGCGCAGGCGGTCGAACAGGTCGTCGGTAACCGACACGAGTCGCGGCCCAGCTGCGGCTTTGGCGGCACGGCCCTTCGGTGCCTTTTCGGCCTTGGCCGGTACCTGGAACTGCTTCAGCTGCTGCTTCCGCTCCCCTTTCAACACTTGCCACCCTAGGTCAGTAAGCTTCAAGGCGTAGCCTTGCTCGTAGGCAATGTACAGCAGGCCGTCGTTGAGGAGCTGGTGCAGGTAGCTTTGCCAGTCCAGAAACGAGAGGTTGGCGCCC
Source organism: Solirubrum puertoriconensis (assembly GCF_001483135.1). Taxonomy (GTDB): domain Bacteria; phylum Bacteroidota; class Bacteroidia; order Cytophagales; family Hymenobacteraceae; genus Solirubrum; species Solirubrum puertoriconensis. The sequence goes on along the minus strand of NZ_LNAL01000006.1, from coordinate 1,063,598 downwards.
GCACCAAAGGTTTTAATCTGGTCGTAGCCGCGGCTGATAACGGCTTGGTTACGCCGCCCCAGGAGCACGTCGGCAATGAGCGTGAGCGGTGCCTGCTCGCGCGTGCGTGCCACGGCAGATAACGCTTTCTGAGCCAACTCAGTACCATCGAAGGTTACGGGCGGATTGCGGCAGATGTCGCAGTTGCCGCAATCTTTATCGAGCACCTCGCCGAAGTACGCCAGCAAAATGCGCCGGCGGCACGAGGCAGCCTCCGCAAACTGCTGCATGCGCTCGAGCTTGGTGGTGTTCAGCTGCGCCAAACGCGGGTCGGCATCCTTGGTAATCATGTCGCGCAGCTGGGCCACATCGGCGTAGCTGTAGAACAACACGGCTTCGGCGGCGGCTCCGTCGCGGCCGCCGCGGCCAATTTCCTGGTAGTACCCTTCGATGTTCTTGGGCAGGTTGTAGTGAATAACCCAGCGCACGTTGCTCTTATCGATGCCCATGCCGAAGGCCACCGTGGCACAGATTACCTGCAGATCGTCGCGCAAGAACTGCTCCTGCACCTCGGAGCGGGCGCGGTCCGTCATGCCGGCGTGGTAAAAGCCTGCCCTGAAGCCTTTCTCTTTGAGCTTACCGGCCAGGGTTTCGCACTGCTTGCGCGAAAGGCAATACACAATGCCCGGCTCGGTGGGGCGCTGTTTAACGTAGCTGATGATGTTGTTGACGCGGTCTTGCCCCGGTCGTACGTTGAGCGAGAGGTTGGGCCGATCGAACGACGACAGGAACACCTGCGGGTCGTTGAGGCGCAGCTGTTGCTGAATGTCGCGCTGCGTAAGGCGGTCGGCCGTGGCGGTGAGGGCAATGATCGGCACCTCCGCAAACTGCTCGCGCAACACCCGCAGCTGCGTGTATTCGGGCCGGAAATCGTGGCCCCACGACGAGATGCAGTGCGCTTCGTCGATGGCAAACATGCTTACCCGAATCCGCTTCAAAAAGCTCAGAAAGCCCTCCGACAGCAGCTTTTCGGGCGATACGTACAACAGCTTGAGGGCGCTGGCCTGGCAAGCGCGGCCAATGCTGTTTTGCTCGGCCTGCCCAATGCTGCTGTTGATGCACGCAGCCGGAATGCCGTTTGCTTTTAGGGCTTCAACCTGGTCTTTCATCAGCGCAATCAGCGGTGATACGACCACGCATACGCCCTCGAGCACCATAGCCGGCACCTGAAAGCAAACCGATTTGCCACCGCCCGTCGGCATCAGCACCACCGTATCGCGCCCACCCAAGATGCTCTGGATGATGTCCTGCTGCATGGGCCGGAACGTGTCGTAGCCATAGTACTGCTTGAGTACGCGGCGGGCCGATTCGAGCGAAGGTGCGAGGGGTTCGGTAGCAAATAACATTCGGTAAAAATACGGCTGTTTGGCGGGAGTTCTAGGCTAATGAAACTACCAAAATGCTAAAATGGTGCGGCATCCGGTGGCAATCAATACTCAGTACCTAGGCAGCTCGCGCGAGCCCAACCAAGTGTCACTTTGCCTCTTCTGCTCTATCTTATCGGAGCTATGCAGAAACCCTTCTTCTTCGACCCTAATAAGAGTAGGCTGTTCTACCTCGTCATTTTTGCGGCGCTTGCCTTGGCGGGTGTTTTGTACGCGCATAGCCTCGGTGTGCAGTACTCCATCATTGGCAGCGTAGCTTCGTTCTTGGGTTTGTTTGTGGCTTTTCAGAGCTGGCTGGCGGCCGATGCGGCCTCACGCAAAACCGACGAAACCTTGGTGCAAATGCATCAAATGGCCGACGAAACGCGCCGCCTAGTGGCCACTAGCAACCAAGTAGAAGAGCAAATACGCACGGCCGTAACCACCATTTCTGACTCGACGCGCGAGTTGTACAAGGGCTTCGCCAATATTCAAAAGGAAATCCGCGACTTCTTGGCCGAGGCCGCCGGAGCCGAGTTCCTGGGTGTAATGGTGCCTACCGCTTCCATTGGCACCTTTTACGCCAAGTACCACGTGCCTCCGCTCAACCAAGGCGAGATGCGTGGCATCACCGGGCAAATTCACGAGCAATTACTGCTTCGCTCGCACGATACGCGCGAGTTCTATCTGGCTACGTTGGCTGTCGATGAGACGCAAACACACTACCCGCCTCCTTCCTCCAACATGCTTTACTATCACTACATTTTGGGGCTGTGGATGCAGTTCAGAAGCAACGAACCGCTTACTGAAGCCATTTGGCTGGAGCATGTAAACCTGCACCTCACCACCCTGCGGCAGATTAGGGAATCGTTTGAGTTGTTCGCGGAACACGAGGAACAGAAGCAGGCCAAGGTGCCGCCTTGCCTTACCCTGCTTTCTTTGCCGCTGCAGCTGTTTTTGTGCGTCGATAGCAAAGCCGCCAACCCATACCGTGCAATGGTCACGTTCCTAGGTCAGTACAACCTCGAGAGCGTTACGGAGCCCAGGGCCATGCGCAGCACGGACCCCGAGTTGGTTCGCACGCTCATCAGCATGTTCGAATCAATAACCGACCTGACGGAGTACCCCGGCTACAAGCAGCTACGCCAAAAGTATCCGCTGTAACCCAGCTCGAGGGGCGCGGCGCCGCGTGCTCCTTTTCCTATCTTTAAAGCCTCCTTTTCCCGTCAGCTCCCAATCATCCATGGCGACACCCGTTTCGCAGGCTACTTCAACTACCACTACTGGCCCAGCCACCGCGCGTAGCTACGCGCTGCCCATGGCGGCCATGACTTCGCTGTTCTTCCTGTTTGGGGCCGTCACGAACTTCAACGACGTGCTGATGCCCTACCTCAAGGACGTATGCCAGCTAACTGATTTACAGTCGTCGCTGGTACAGTTCGCGTTTTTTGGGGCTTATTTTCTTATGTCGTTGCCAGCGGGCCGAGTGCTTGAGCGCCTGGGCTACAAACGTGGCATTGTAGTTGGCTTGCTGGTGATGGCCGCTGGTGCGCTCCTGTTTGTGCCAGCTGCCAATACGCGCACTTTTGGCGTGTTTTTGCTTGGCCTGAGCGTACTGGGCGCCGGCGTAACGCTGCTGCAAGTAGCGGCTAACCCCTACGTTTCGGTACTGGGCCCGGCTAGTCGCGCCGCCAGCCGCGTAAGCATCGTAGGCGTGGCCAACAACTTTGGGGGTACACTTTCGCCGCTGTTGGGTGGCATGCTGCTGTTTGGTGGCTCGGTAGCACTGAAAGCCCGCTTGGCCTCGCTGCCCGAGGCGCAACGCCTAGCGGAAGAAGCTACACTGGTAAAGGCTCCGTACGTGGGCCTGGCTATCTTTCTAGCGGTACTAGCCGGCGTGTTCTTCATGCTTAAGCTGCCCGAGATCGAAGGCATGCAAGCTGATGAAGAAAGCGGCACGAATGATTTGGCAGCGGCAAGTGGCCGGCGTTCGGCCCTTGATTTCCGGCACCTCGTCCTAGGTGTCGTTGCTATTTTCTTGTACGTAGGCGTTGAGGTGGGTCTTGGCTCCTTCCTCATCCGTTACGGCGAGGCGCAAGGCATTACGCAGCTAAGTGCCTTTACCCAAAGCTTGGTACGCGGCCTCAATGTGGCCACCAACTTCATTGCCGTACTACTGGGGCAGCCGCCTGCACCCATCGACACCACAGCCGGTTTCACCAAAGCTGTAGGGGCCGTAATGGTGGCATCGTACTGGTTTGGCTCGTTGGTTGGCCGGGTAGTTGGCATTCCGCTGCTCACCCGCATCAACGACCGGAAGGCTTTGGTTGCTGTGTGCGCCGCTGCGGTAGCCTTCGTGCTGGCCTCCATTGCCACCCAGGGCGAAACGGCCCTGTGGCTGATCGTGCTGTGCGGGTTGATGAACTCAATTATGTGGCCGGTTATTTTCCCTCTGGCCATCAAAGGCCTAGGTCCGTTCACTAAGCAGGGCTCGTCGTACCTGATTATGGCCATTGTAGGCGGTGCTATCGTGCCTCTGTTGATGGGCCTGCTTGCTACCTACGGCGGCGGCTTGCGCGTGGCTTTCCTGCTGCCGGCGTTGTGCTACGCATACCTGCTGTACTACTCGCTCAGCGGCTACCGCGTACGCTAAGCACCTAGCAGCACGTTCTTGGGGCAGCGCCCGCACCAATTTGGTTGCGGGCGCTGCTGTTTTCGCCAGTTGCCAAGCGGTGTACACTACCTTTGCGCCGCATTACTCTTACTCCGTATGTCGGCTCAGTTACAGCACCACGTTTCGCTTCTTCCCTACAACACTTTCGGTATCGATGTGAAGGCCCGCTACTTTGCGGCGTTTGGCAACGTAGAGGAACTCCGCGAACTGTTGCAACTACCCGAAGTGCAGCAGGCCGATAAACTGGTGCTGGGCGGTGGCTCCAACCTGCTGTTTACCCGCGACTTCGACGGCGTTGTGTTAAAAAACGAAATTCGGGGGCTCGAAAGCACGATTGAGGCCGATGGCGAAACGGCCTTGGTGCACGCCGGTGCTGGCGAATCGTGGCACGGCTTGGTGGAGTTTGCCCTGGGCGAAGGCTTGGCCGGCATCGAGAATCTATCGTTGATACCCGGTACCGTGGGCGCGGCCCCGCTGCAAAACATTGGTGCCTACGGTGTGGAGCTGAAAGATGCCTTCGACCACCTCGAAGCCATGGAAATTGCTACCGGCCAACTACGCCGCTTTACCCGCGAAGAATGCGGTTTTGGCTACCGCGAATCGGTGTTTAAAGGCCCGCTCAAAAACCAGTACGTCGTAACGAGCGTGGCGCTGCGCCTGCACCGCCGCTACCAGCCCAACGTGTCGTACGGCGCCATTCGCTCGACGCTCGAAGACATGGGCGTAACCGACGAGCCTACGCCGCAGCAGGTTAGCCAGGCCGTCATCAGCATCCGTCGCAGCAAACTGCCCGACCCCAAGGAAATCGGCAACGCCGGTTCCTTCTTCAAAAACCCCGAGGTTTCGCAACAGAAGTACGAGAGCCTGAAGGCCGACAACCCCAATATGCCCGGTTACCCCGTGCCCGGCGGCGTAAAGGTACCTGCGGGCTGGCTGATTGAGCAGTGCGGCTGGAAAGGGCACCGCGCCGGCACCTATGGCGTGCATGATAAACAAGCCTTGGTACTCGTGAACCTAGGCGGCGCCAACGGATCCGAGGTGCATGCCCTAGCCCAGCAAATCATTGCATCGGTGCGCGAAAAGTTCGGCATCGAGCTGCACCCCGAAGTGAACATTCTCTAGATCGAATAGTCTTGGGGTTCGGGTGAAGCTTAGGCGAAGGCCAAATACCGCTTCAGCAACACGTAATTTGAATGTTCTGAGGGGCATATAGATGCAACTGTAAGAGAAAGTGTGGATATTTAACCCTCATTTTGCCAAACTCTCAATAGTCCTATTGCAACCGCACATGAAAACGTTTACGCTTTTGGCATTGCTGCTTGGGAGCAGCACTTTCGCCGCTGCTCAATCGGTAGTCTCCATTTCGGCAGCCCGTGCGGCTGGCCCAGGGGCTTCGGTTACCATTCGCGGCGTCGTAGTCAACGGCGCAGAGTTGGGCTCGTTACGCTATATCCAGGATAAAGACGCGGGCATTGCGGCCTTTACCAATAAGATTCCGGAGTTTGCTACGCTTGTTGCTGGCGACAGTGTACAGCTCTCGGGCACCCTCAAAAACTACAACGGCTTGCTCGAGGTAGACCCCGTTACGGCTGTAACAAAGTTGGCTTCGAAGCGCCGGCTGCGCACTATTGAGGTGCCGGCAGCGTCGCTGACTTCGGTATACAACGAAGCCAACGAGGGGCGTTTGGTAAAGATCGTGGGCGTGAACACGCTTACCACTACCGGCGGCAACCCGCTCACCAGCGAAATAGCTGGCAACATGAACTACCTCATCAACGGCCAGGCAGGTGCCATTGTGCGCATCAACAGCGCATCGGTTGGCCCCGATGGCATTGTAGGAAAAGCGTTGCCCTCTGGCAAATTTGATCTGATCGGCATCATCGGGCAGCACTCGCCCAGCGGCACGCCCACAGGCTACCAGCTGCTGCCCCGTCTGAAATCGGACATGGAGGTTGACGGCGGCATGCCCAGCATTGTTGGCACGCCCGTTCCGACGGAGATTGGCAAAACAGGCTTTACGGTGCACTTCAACACCATCAATCCTGGCAGCACCAAAGTGGAGTACGGCACTAGTTCCAACCTAGGCAGCGTAATTACCAACGCCGACATCACCACCGACCACGTTATCACGCTCAGCAACCTGGAGCCCGCTACGGTGTACTACGTGCGCGTTTCCTCTACCAACGCCAAAGGCACGTCGGTATCGGAAGCTGTTCCGATGATTACCGACTCCAAAAACCGGGTAGCTCCTAAGGCCAAGAAGTAAACCCTAGGTAAGCACAAGCAAAAGAGGCTGCTCCGGTACCGGAGCAGCCTCTTTTGCTTGTTGCGGGGTACGCTATTTCAGTACCGCCACGGTTACCCCGTCGCCGCCGCGGTCGGCGTGCTCATCGGCCACGCTGGCAACGGCTCGTACCGAGCGCAGGTAGTCGCGCACCACTTGGCGCAGCACGCCGTTGCCCCGTCCGTGGATAAACTTAAGCTCGGGCACGCCCAGCATCACGGCATCGTCAACGTAGTTCATGATGCGCTGTAGCGCGTCTTCAGCCCGCTCGCCACGTAGGTCGAGGGTGGTGCTAAAGCCAGCCATGCGGCCCGTAACGTCCATTCCGCCCGTAGCTCGGGCTTCGGTGGCTGGTGCTTTGCGCGCAGCTTCTTTCTCCCGTTCCCGAATTTCGGAGCGCGTCAGTTTTTCCAGCTGATTCACCTTCACCAAGGTTTTCAGTCCTCCAAACAGCACCTCAGCGGTTTTTCCCTTCACGCTCACCAACTCGCCGTGGCCCTCCTGCCCTATCAGGGCTACCTTGTCGCCGGGCTTGAGGCCGTTGGGGTCGGCTGCTTCGCGGTGGGCGCGGGGCTTGGGTGCTTCCACCTTCAGCTCCGTCTGCACAAAGGCATCGAGCTTCTGGCGAGCCGCCTTGGTTTGCTCTTTTTCGGCTTGCGCCGTCCGGATTTCGCTGATGGTAGCTTCGATTTGCGCGTTGGTATCCTTCAGCAACAGCTTGGCCTTTTGCTTGGCTTCGCGAATTACCTCCTGCTTGGTTTCCTCGAGGTGGTTCTTCAGGTCCTGATACTCCTGCGCGGCCTTTTTCATGCGGCGCTCGTTTTTCTCGGCCTCCGCGCTGCGCTTTTCAAGCTGGGCTTTTTCGGCTTCGAGCTCTTCGAGCAGGCGGTCGTAGCGCACTTTCTCTTTGCCCACCAGCTGCGAAGCCCGCTCTACAATGTTCTTGGGCAAGCCAATTTTGCGGGCAATTTCCAAGGCGAACGACGAGCCCGGCTTGCCAATTTCCAAACGGTAGAGCGGCTGCAGGTGCTTGGGGTCGTAGCGCATGGCACCGTTCACGAGGCCCGGCGTGCGCTCGGCCAGGTTCTTCAGGTTGGTGTAGTGCGTGGTGATGACGCCAAACGCACGCACGCGGTTCAGCTCGCTCAGCACCGCTTCGGCAATGGCGCCGCCCAGCACGGGCTCGGTGCCGGTACCAAACTCGTCGATGAGCACCAGGCTGCGCTTGTTGGCCAGCAACAAGAACTGCTTCATGTGCGTGAGGTGCGAGGAGTACGTGCTCAAGTCGTTTTCTAGGCTTTGCTCATCGCCGATGTCCAGGAAAATGTCGTCGAATACGCCGGCTTCGGAGCCGTCTTCTACCGGAATTAGCAGGCCGCACTGCAGCATGTACTGCACCAAGCCTACCGTTTTCATGGCCACCGACTTACCGCCGGCGTTCGGGCCTGAAATTACCAGGATGCGCTGCTCGGGGTTGAGCTCCAGATCTAAGGGCACCACCTCGCGGCCCTGCTCCTTAAAATTGAGGTACAGCAACGGATGCCGCGCGGCTTTCCAGTTCAGCAAGGGGCGCGAGCTGAGCTTGGGTAGCGTGGCTTCGAGCTGCTGCGCAAAGCGGGCCTTGGCCCGAATGAAGTCGAGCAGACCTAGGAAATGGTACGCGCGGCGCAGGTCCGGAATGTGCGGGCGCAGCTGATCGGTAAGGGCCGTGAGAATGCGCACCAGTTCGCGGTGCCAGGCATTCTCTAGGTCCTTGATATCGTTGTTCAGCTCGAACACCGACTCGGGCTCGATGTACACAGTCTGGCCCGTGGCCGATTCGTCGTGGATCAGGCCCTTGATGCGGCGCTTGTGCTCGGCCACTATGGGCAGCACCAAGCGGCCACCCCGAATGGTGGGTTCGGCGCCTTCGGGCGTCCAGCCTTCGGAGCGGGCCTTGCGCAGCACGTCGGCAATTTGGCGGCGCAAAATGCCTTGGCGGTTGATGAGCTCCTGCCGCAGCTGGCGCAGCAAGGGCGAGGCATCGTCGCGCACGTGGCCTTCGTCGTCCACCACTTTATCCATGGCGGCGAGCAGGTTGCGGTCGGCTTGTACGCCAATACCGAGCAAGCGCAGCGTGGGGTACGCTCCCTCCGGAGCCTGCGTAAAGAATGTCAGCGCCTGCCGAATGGTACGCAGCGACATTTTCAGCTCGTAAAAAGCCGAAACCTCTAGAAACGCGCCGGGCAGCTGCGCCCGCAGCAGGTGCGGGGTTACATCGTGGTAAAATTGGCTAGGGAAGTCGGCGCCGCTGTGCAGCAGCTGCCGAAACTCGTCGGTTTGCAGCAACAGCTTCTTCAGCTCGTCGGCTCTTGGCTGAAACTGCATTTTCTGCACGTAGTTCCGACCTAGGGCGCTGAGGCACAGCTCGGCAAGTAGCTCGCGCACTTGCTGAAAGCCAATCTTCTGCTCGAATGTTTGCGGGTAAATCAAATGGTATTGGGTACTGAGTAGTCCGTAGTCAGATGTAAAGGCCATGGCGCTCGGCACCGACAGCCTTCCTTAACAGGCCAGCGGCCCGAAAGATTCAGACAAAGCTATACGATAGTAAAAGGAAAGTGTAATCGGGTATTAGCACTCCTGTTGTCCTGCTCCCACAGGTTCAGGACCTAGGGCTGAGGTAATTTCATCCTGAGCGACTCCGGCGAAGCCCTGCCTGCTTCACCAATAAGTACTCGCGGCTGCATCCAAAGCTGAAGTTGCGAAGCTCACTACCACCTAGAATAACAAGTTGGCTGTCAGCAACCAATAACCTCTACCACAATCAGTGTCGGTTACTGGCTTGGTTTGTGTTGAGCGAACACAAGCACAACCTTGAAATATTGCCAGATTCTTGTACTTTAAGTGCTCATTACTCAACTATACTCGTTACACTATGGATATCCTTAAGCGCAACAATGTAGTGACGTTTGGCAGCGGCAGCCGCGCCATGGTGTTTGCCCACGGCTTTGGGTGCGACACGCAAGCATGGCGCTTTGTGGCGCCGGCATTTTCCAGTGACTATCGGCTGGTTCTTTTCGACCACGTTGGTGCTGGTCAATCCGATCTTTCGGCCTATAACCCCGACCGTTACGCCAATCTGCAAGGGTACGCATCCGACTTGGCAGAGGTATTGCATGCCTTGCATTTAACCGAAGTAGTAGGCGTTGGGCACTCCGTTGGCGGCATGATTGCCATGCTGGCAGCCATTCAGAACCCCGAACTTTTTTCGAAGCTGGTGCTGATTGGGGCCTCGCCTAGGTACATCAACGATGCCGATTACATAGGAGGCTTTGAGCGCGACGAAGTCGAAGACCTTCTCTCTTTTCTGGATAGTGATTACCGGGCCTGGACCAGCTCGATGGCCCCGCAGGTAATGGGCAACCTCGATCGGCCCGAACTAACCGAAGAGTTAATCAGCAGTTTTTTATGCCTCAAGCCGGATGTAGCCCGTCAGTTTGGGCGCGTTACCTTCCTGAGCGACACGCGCGCAGAATTGCCTAAGCTGCAAGTTCCTTCCTTGATTGTGCAATCGGCCAACGACTTTGTGGTACCGGTGGCCGTAGGCGAATACCTGCACCAGCACTTGCTGTTAAGTCAATTATCGGTGCTGAATACGGCCGGTCATTACCCGCACCTGAGCGCCCCGGTTGCCACCATATCAGCAATTGAGCGGTTTCTAAAATCGGCTCAGAACTAATTCGTGCGCCTAGGTGCCACAGTTAGTACTTCTCCTCGATACCTAGGCCAAAAAGGGCAAAGTCGTACTTCACGGGGTCGGTGGGGTCGAACTGGCGCAGGTTGTCGGTAAGCTCCGAGGCGGCCTGCCAATCGAGCTGCTTGCGTTGTAGCAACCCGAGGCGCCGGGCTACGCGCTCTACGTGCACATCGCAGGGGCACACCAAATCGGCGGGCGAAAGGCGCTGCCACAAGCCAAAATCGACTCCCCGGTCGTCGCGGCGTACCATCCAGCGCAAGTACATATTCACCCGCTTGCAGGCCGAGTTGCGCGCCGGCGTAGCCACGTGCTTTCGCGTACGGTCCGGGGCATCGGGCAGGCTAAAAAACAAGTTGTGGAAGTTGATGAGCCGCTCGCGCTGCGAGCTTCCGTGCAAAAAAGCATCCTCCAACGACTCATTGCGCTGATAATACCAGCCTAGCCAGTGCACAAAGTACAGCAGGTCGGTGTCGCAGAAGGTGCGGTGGCAAAACCGCTCCAGTCCGCGCAAGTCATCATCCTGGTGGTTCCGAATGAAATCGTAAGGCGCATTATCCATGCGCTCCAGCAGCTCGTGGCCTTTTTTGAGGATGATGCTGCGTTTGCCCCAAGCCAAAAGTGCCGCAAACAGTCCGCTGATTTCAATATCTTGCAGCTGACTGAAGCGGTGCGGCAGGCTTATCGGATCGGGCGCGATGAACGACGGCTGATCGTACCGGTCGTATCGGTCGTTGAGAAGTGCATAAAGTTGAGCGTGCGTCACGGGGCGGCGGTTGAAAAGCAGTAAGCCCGACAAAAGCCGGGCTTACACATCATACGAATTTGGGCAAAGCTGGTAAGCCGCCGGCGTTAATCGGGCAAATACGAGGTTTCGACGCGGAAGCGCTGGTCGGGCGTATTCAGTTTGGCCACGGCCTTCTTCGAGAGGCGAATGAGCACCGTGGAGTTGTCGCCGGTGTCGGGCAGCTTGCCAATTACGCGCACGTACACCACCTGGCCGTTCATGATGTTGCGCACCATCATGATAGTGCCTACCGGGGCGGTTTTGTGCAAAGCCAGGTACTTCTCGGAGTTGCCGCCTTCAATCACTGCAGCCAAGCCGCTTTCGGTAACCTTGCGCACCACTTCGCTGGCGCGGGTAGGTTCGTCGGCGGGTGTTGCGGTGGGGCTAGGCGGGGCTACGTCCTTCTCGCGGGTGGCTTCGGCCTCCTTGGCTTTGGCGGCTTCGCGTTCTGCTTCCCGTTCGCGCTCTTTTGCACGCTCCTTCTCTGCTTCGTCGTCGCGCTCGGGGCGAGCAGTGGGCGGCGTGGGCACGGGCTTGGCAGCTACTACTGGCTCAGCAGCCGGGGCTGCGGCCCCGCCCGCCGGAACGATAATCAGGGATTGACCCACGTTTACGCCGCCGCTAGCGGGCAGCTTGTTGTAGCGCTGCAGCGTAGCCGGTGCCACGCCAAACTTGCGCGAAATAGCAAACAGCGTTTGGCCAGGCTGCACTTTGTACACGCGGTTGCCCTTGGCGTCGGTGGGTAAGCTGCGGGCGGCAGCCGTAGGAGCCTCGGCATTAGCCGCGGCCGTAGCCTTTGGCGTTGCCGCCGGAAGCACGGCCCGAACGCGGGGCACCAGCACCTCCTGCCCCGAAACCAGCGCCCCCTTTATGCTCGGGTTGGCTTCCATAATGTTTTCCACACTTACATGGTAACGGCGCGACAACCCGTAGAGAGTTTCGCCGGCGGCTACCCGGTGGCGTACGTAAGTCTTATTCTGGCGCGTAACTACGCCTACCGAGTCGGGTGGTAGTACGGGGTTGGCTAGCGCGGCAACGGGTAGGCAGAATAAAAAGAAGGCGGAGAGAGTATGCGAAATTCGGCTCATAAGGAGGGTGTCGTACTGCGCCAAGCACAGCCTAAGTCGACGGGGTAAGGCGCTGCCCGCGAGTGACTACGCCGGCGAAAGATACGGAATTATGCCTGCTGAGCGGGATTTTGTCTATGATCGTGCCAATTTTACCGCTCTCGGCAAGCTCGGCTACTGCCGCCGGGGCAATCAGGGTTTCAATTCATCACCTCTCGGCTTACTCATGCACAACATTGGCATTATTCCGGCTCGTTACGCCTCTACCCGTTTGCCAGGCAAACCGCTTGTGGACCTAGGCGGCAAATCGATGATTCGGCGGGTGGTGGAGCAGGCTAGCCAGGCCAACCTAAGCCGCGTGGTGGTGGCAACCGACGACGAACGCATTCTGGAGCACGTGTTGACATTTGGCGGCGAGGCCGTGCTCACCCACCCCCACCACCCCAGCGGCACCGATCGGGTGTGGGAGGCTTACGAGCACCTAGGAACCCCTGCCGATTGCGTGGTCAACATCCAAGGTGATGAGCCCTTTGTGCATCCTGCGCAAATAAATGCGTTGCTCGAACTCTTTGCCGATGCCAACACTCAAATTGCTACCCTGGTTAAACCCGTGCTAACGCAGGAGGAACTGCTGAGCCCGCACTTGCCCAAGGTGGTACTAGGTGCGCATGGGCAAGCGTTGTATTTCAGCCGCCACCCTGTGCCTTATTTGCGCCAGTATCCGCAGCAGGATTGGCTGCAGCATCACCGTTACCTGCGGCACATTGGCCTGTACGCTTACCGCCCGGCCGTGCTGCAGCAACTAACCCAGCTTCAGCCCGCCCCCTTAGAACTGGCCGAGTCGCTGGAGCAACTGCGGTGGCTTACGCACGGCTATAGCATCCACACGGCAGAAACCGAGCTGGAAACCATTGGCATTGACACTTCCGAAGACGTGCAACGCGCACTGGCCTACCTGCAAGCCTAAGTGCTGAGCACAAAATTATACTGAGGGCTGAGCAGTAATGCGAATGGCCTTGGCGATGCGCACAAACTCCTTTAGCCGATCGTAGGGGTCGGCATACGCCCGGCCGTCGAATGCTAACAGGCCTTGTGGGGTGCTGATCAACAGCACCAAGGCTTTGCCCTCGCGGCCGCCGTAGCCGTAGGTAAGCACGTTTTCGTAGGCGAAGAAGCCGTTCATTTCGGTGTTGGCTTCCTGCACGTTCTGTACATCGGCTTCCTGCCGGTACACACGAATCAGGGCTAAGCCGGCATCCTGCACCGCCGTTTGGTTAGGCATGGGCGGCAACAGCGCCACCCGAAACAGTGGCGCATAGCTGTCGGCCAGCGGCTGGCCCTTGGGCGAGTAAACGGCCCAAATACCATCGCGCGCCAACAACTGGTAGTTGGTATCTAGTTGGTTTACTTTAAACCCTAGGTCCTCGAAAGGGCTTACCGGGACCTGCGGGTTGGCATAGGCCGTCAGCAAGGCCTGCTGCACCCGCTCCCGGGCTTTGCCATCCAGCCTAGAGTAAACCCCAAGCACCAATGTCACGTGCGACGAATCGCCGTAGGCCAGCAGTACCGATTCGAGCCCTAGGCCTCCACGGTACGGTTGCTTCAGAAATATGGCGGGCAGGCCGTTGAAGGTTGTTTGCTGCAGATCCTGCAACGACAGCCCCTCGGCTTTGCTTAACTCCTGCTTGATGTTGGCAACGTAGTCGGCAAAGCTGCTATCGGGCAGCTCTACAACTTGCACAAACTCCCGCTCCGATTTCCAGAGCATGTGCTGTTGCAATTGAGGCTGATAACCCTGCGGCAACGCCAAATACACGTGCGTGCCAGGTATGCGCTTGTGCTTAGCCGTTGCATTAGTAACAATGTACTGGGGCACTTTGACATCGGGCCCGCCGCAGCCAGCAAGCCAGGGCAATACTCCTAATATGGCTACACAAAGCCGCAGCACTACCCGGGCAGTGCGGTTAACCCTAAACATGAAAAAGAAAAGTAGAGGTGCTGAATAAGCCTGATTTAAGTATGCAAATTAGCTTATACCTAAGCTAGATGCACGTCGTATGGGCCTGTTTTCTGCCTATTAAGTGCTTTCCTATATCCACAATTAAGGCTTCAACCCTGCTTGGCTTTTGCGGTCGACGGCTTCTTCGGCCACCGAGGCTTGTTCTTCGCGCATCTCTTTCGAAAGAAAGTAGTTCAGGAGCGTACGAATAACAGCTATGGCACCCAGCTGCCCAATTTGCTCCCAAGTAGGCGCAATAGCCGTCGACAAAATATCGGCACCTAGCTGAAACTCCAGGGCCAACGCCAAGTAGCGGGCCAGCAACAAGCGTACAGCCGTGAAGTTGGCCGGTTGCTGCCGGAACAACATCGGCACCAAGCGCACCAATGCTACCGCCACCCCGATGCCGATTACAGCCGCCCCTACCGCCTCTACCCCAAGCTTGAGCCACTGCGCCAATATGCGCACGTGGCCTTCAACGAGCTCGAACCCCTTGCTCATATCCACGGTTGCTTACGGTTGACAGAACCTAGGGCCAGTGCACTCAGTTCGGGGCGCTGAAAGCGCGGCAACTTGGTTAGCCTTTGCGGAGGATGGGCAGATAACCAGTTAAATAGGGTAATGCTTAGGTTCATACGGGATGTCTGAGGTGCCCCGTATACGGCTGGCCTGCTGCGTTGGGTGGCACCTAGGAGTTAGCCACCCACCTTTTTGGCCTTGTAGCCTTGGTTAATCAGCTCGGCCAATACTTTGTCGCGGAAGTCGCCCTGAATCAAGATTTCGCCATCCTTCGCGTTGCCACCCACGCCGCACTTAGTTTTCAAGAGCTTACCTAGGGTTTGCAAATCCTCGTCGCGTCCTACAAAGCCCGTAATCAGCGTCACCTGCTTACCACCGCGTTGTTTGCGGTCGAGTTGTACTCGTAACTGCTGTTGCTGCGGCGGCAAGGTTTGCTGATCGGCCGAGTCTTCTTGGTTTTGGTATTCAAAATCGGGGTTGGTGGAGTACACCACCCCATCGCGGTTGCGGTGGTTTTTGGCCATATCAGTAGTTAATTCCAGGTTAAACAAGCAGCTACAGCTGAATCCCTTCGTTGTTATTGCTTAAACGAAGTGCCGACAACCACCGGCAAAGCCAACGGTTCGATCACCACAGCTATGTTGGTAGCCTCGCCTGCGAAATCACCATCGAGGTGAAAGCCCAGTGGCTGCTTGCTGCTCACGCGCACGGTTTGCGCCGTGTGGTAAGTGGCCGCACCGGAGGTGGGTAGGTCGCCAGCGGCCAGCCCGTAGGCCACGCGCATGGCCCGACTAAGCGGCATCTGATCAATCAGGCACAAATCGAGCAGCCCGTCGCGGATGTTAGCCAGCGGGGCGATGTAGGCATTGTTGCCGTACTGCGCTGCGTTGGCAAAGGCCAGCACGTAGCAGTCGGTGCTGATGTGTTGGTTGTTTACTTCGATGTCGATTGGTGTTGCTTGGTAACGCCCGTATTCGCGCAGCGCTACCCGCACGTAGGTTGCCAGCCCACGCGTGCCCGCCTCAGCAAAGCAGCGGCTCACGTGCGCATCAAACCCCAGGCCAGCTGTGCAAAAAAACGGTTTGCCATTCAGGCGCCCCACATCAATGGGCAGCACCCGCGGCTTGCGCAGCAAATCAACAGCGGCGGCAGGCGTAAGCGGTATGCCTAGGTGGCGAGCCAGCCCGTTGCCCGAGCCCCTGGGCAGCACGCCCATGGCAGCCCCGGTACCTAGTAGGCCCCGGCCAACTTCGTTCACGGTGCCATCGCCGCCCACAGCCACTACCACACCAAAGCCCTCTGTAGCTGCCGAGCGGGCCAATTCTTCGGCATGGCCGGCGTACTCGGTAGGCCGCACCTCGTAGTGAAGCCCAGAAATACTACCAAGCTGCCGGTGCAGCAGGCCTCGCAAATCGAAGCGCCGGTTGGTGCCCGAAATGGGGTTAAAAATGAAGCACAGGCGCGAGTAGTTGGGCGTCATGGCAGGGCAAGGTACGAGCTACACGCAACAACGCCCGCTCCGCCGGGCGGCGGAGCGGGCGTTGGGCGCTAGCAATGGCAAATTACTTGTTGAAGTTGCCCAGCTTCTCGATCAGGTCGGCAGCGCGGGTGCTGTAGCCAGCCTCGTTGTCGTACCAGCCAACAACTTTCACCAGCGTACCGTTGGCCGAAGTCAGCTCCGAGTCGAAGATGCACGAGTGCGTGTTGCCCACGATGTCGATGCTTACCAGCGGATCGGTGCTGTATTCCAGAATGCCTTTCATGGGGCCTTCGGCAGCAGCCTTCATGGCCGCGTTGATTTCTTCTTTGGTAACCTCGCGCTTCAAAATAGCTACGAAGTCGGTCGACGAGCCATCCGGCACGGGTACGCGCATGGCCACACCATCCAGCTTGCCCTTCAGGTGGGGCAGTACCAGACCTACGGCTTTAGCAGCGCCGGTGCTGGTTGGGATGATGCTGTAAGCAGCGGCGCGGGCGCGGCGCAGATCTTTGTGCGGTGCGTCTTGCAGGTTCTGGTCGGAAGTGTAGGCGTGCACCGTGGTGATGTAGCCTTTCTCCAGGCCGAAAGCGTCGTCGAGCACCTTGGCCATCGGGGCCAAGCAGTTGGTGGTGCACGAAGCGTTCGACAGGATGGTTTCCGAGCCGGTCAGGATGTCTTCGTTCACGCCCAGTACTACCGTCGGGATGTTGCCGGTAGCCGGAGCCGAGATAACAACCGTTTTGCAGCCAGCGGTGATGTGTTGGCCAGCGCCAGCTTCATCGGTGAAGCGGCCAGTCGATTCCAGCACTACATCAACGCCCATTTCGCCCCAGGGCAGTTGCTTCGGGTCGCGCTCAGCCAGAGCCGCGATGCGCTGGCCATTTACGGTCAGGCTAGTTTCGTCGTACTCAACGGTTCCATCGAAGCGGCCGTGTACCGAGTCAAACTTCAGCAGGTGAGCCAGCGTCTTGTTATCCGTCAGGTCGTTGATGGCGACTACCTCCACGTCCGGGCGGCCCAGCAGCGACTTGAACGTCAGGCGGCCGATGCGGCCGAAGCCGTTGATGGCAACTTTAATTTTAGCCATAAGGGGAAGAAAAACGGGTTAGTGGCCCGCGCTCCGGGCCAGAGTGAGAATGCGCGGCGAAGGTACGCGCCTGCGGGGGAAAAGCAAAAAACCCGCTCGGAGCAGTTCCGAGCGGGTTTTGTAAGCTTCAAACGACAAGCGGTGTACTCCGTAGGGGAATCGAACCCCTGTTGGCAGAATGAAAATCTGCAGTCCTAACCCCTAGACGAACGGAGCGAATTGACTGCTTGCGCAGCGCCGTTGTCGTTTGATGATGCAAAGATAGCTGACCGAGTTTTTAAGGCAATACCTCGACTCAAAAAAAACTCGTCAGCAGGCTGATTAAACTGATAATCAAAGCAAAATTTTTGCCCTTGCACAGCCTTTACGGATTGTTTCTTCCTCTTCCGGCTGGGGTCAAAGTGCACAACCTAGGGTGCAGATCCCCATTTCAGCAACGAACTATTAGGGCAAAAAAAGCGGGCCGCCTGTCATGGCACGACACCACACCTGAAGTCGTACCAGTTGCCGCATTTGACAGGCAGCCCACTCTCACAAAGTAACGGCGGCCAAAAGTCGGGTTGGGCAGGGCTGATACGGATTTTTACTGGTGTGAAATACTGATTTTATGGCTGCGTTTATAACAATGAATGGTATATAGAAGTTATGCAGAGCTTTCGAATTGAATAGGTAGTGACAAGAGCCTAGCATGTGAACTTTAAAAATTCTTCATCAGATCAGCCATTTGACTATCACAGCCGACTCCTTCTTTGTTAAATAATTGCAAATAATTCGACCGAAGCACCCCTGCCTATTGTTGTGCTTAGGCATTTAGAATATCTTGGCAGGGACGCTATCTATTATGCTTTTCGTACGCTTACTGTTGCTGGGGGGCTTGGTGCTGGGGGCTTTTACATCACGGGGACAACAACACGACACTGCCTTGGCGCGGGAGCTGGGCTTTACCCTTTTTCGCATACCCTTTCAGGACTCTACGCTGACTTTTCTGGTAAGCGGCGTGGACCTGGCGCAAAAGCCGCGCAAGCCCGTGGTGCTGCTATGCCAGGGCGGCGGAGCAAGGCCACTGATAACAACTGGCAACTCAGGCGCTGCCTTCGTGGGCTGGCCTTTCGACCTAAAGGCCTATCAAGGTCGGTACCACTTTGTTATTTTGGCCCGGCCCGGTGTGCCGCTGGTTGCAGAGCGCCGGCGCCTTAGCCAAGAACAGGAATATTTGGAAACAGGCTCCGATACGCCCCCAACAACGTATCTGGAGAACGATACCCGAGGCTACCACGTGCAAGCAGCCCGGCAGGTATTGCGCTTTCTGCGCCGTCAGTCGTGGGTTGACGACCGGCTGATGGCAGTAGTTGGCGGCGGACAGGGCTGCCATGTAGCTACCCGCCTTGCTACCGCTGACCGCCACGTAACCCACTTGGCTTTCTACGGAGCCATTCCATCGGGCCCGTTGCCGCAGCTTGTTCACGATTTGCGCACTGCCCAGCTGCAGCACCGGCTTACTCCTACCGACGCGCAACGACGCATCGATTCGGTATACGCCGCTTACCAAAGCCTGATGGAACTGCGCGACCCTGCTGCCGTATCGGGTGCAGCATGGCGCAATACCGTTTCGCTGGTTCGGTACCCAGCTGTAGATGAGCTACCCAAGGTGCGCGTGCCCATGCTCATTGCCTATGGCACGGCCGAGCCCAGTGCGTGGCTGCTCGATCAGTTGCCGCTGGAGTTTGCCCGACGCGGACAACGCAACCTAACGTTGCGCCCTTACCCCGGTTTGGATGAGCGTTTTCTGCTTACTGGCCGCTCCCCGCAGGATCCGCCCCGCTGGTACGGCAACGTAGCCTGGGCCGACATGATGAACTGGCTGGCCGGGGCTAACCGAGCGCCACGCTCCCGACGTGTAGCAGCCGGGCTACTAGGTCAGTAGCTGGCCAATCGAGTCAGATACACTCACCACGCGTCAGTTCTTCTCACGCTTAGCACTCTACTTTTTAAGTACCTGCGTCAGCACCGCCTGCATGCCGCGGTTTAGCCAGCGCCGCCCTTGCTCACCGGGCGTGCGGCTGTAGGCAGCGGCGTACTCGGCTTGTAGGTCGTAGAGTACAGCCAAGCCCACCTGCGCTCTGGCACCGGGCAGTTGCTGCAGCAACGAAGACATTTCCCGTAGTACGGGCTGCAGTTCGTTGAGAGTTAACTCGGGAGTGGTCTGAAGCTCAGCCTGCAGTTGGTGCAGCCGGTTGATGGAATTTGTGGCGGAGACAATCATGGCGAAAGGAAGAGGTGTGCGAACAAGACCCATACCTAACCCCAAACAGCGTGCCGGCTTGTTGCCGCTACTGCCCTTAATCAGATGACATCTCGTTTCGGTTAGAAGGTAGCAGCGCCCCTCACTTACAAACTGTGCTTGCCTCTGCCGACACCTGCTCTCTGGCTATTACAGGCGTTTTTCTGCCAAGAGCGGGCAGTTTCGTCTGGTCAGCCTGCAGCACGCCTGATGCCATCCGGGCTTAAAATGGCCGAAGCTAAGCCAATGCGTTTATAATAATCACCTAGAAAATTTGCCTGCGGTGGATGAGTGTTTCGCCTTTGTGGGCACTTACGTTTCTCGGTAGTAGCCTCACAGCGCTGAGCATCCACGGGTAAGTGCTTTCAACCTAAACATCAGCCTAAACCACTCGGCTGCGCTGCCCCTAGCCAGATGCGGAACGTGGCGCCTTCCCCCACCCGGCTGCTCACTTCGATGCGGCCACCATTGGCTTGTACGATGCGGTTCACTAGGTACAGACCCACCCCAGTACCAGGAATATGCTGGTGAAAGCGCTGAAACAGCCGGAATAGCGTGGGGCCGTACTTATCTGCATCAAAACCCAGGCCGTTGTCCTGCACTTCCAACACCACTTGGCCGCGCTCTGCCCAAGCGGTTAAGTGTACCCGAGCCGGCCTTTGAGGGTCGGCGTACTTTAGGGCGTTGCCTACCAGGTTAAGCAGCACGGTGCGCAGATTGGCGCGGGCAAACGAAATGGTTGGGCAGCTGCTGAAGTCAAGGTATACCAATGCCTGGGCAGCTTGCACTTGCGGCGACAAAGTAGACAGGACTTCGGAGGCCAAATCGGCAAGGCGCACTTCCTCGGCTTCGACAGCCAGCGGACGTTGGGCTTGCCCCAGCGCGGCTAGGTCGTCGATGGTGACGGTAAGGTGGTGCAGCGTGTTCTGGATTAACGGCAGCAGCAGCTTTTCTTCGGCCGGATCGTCAAACCGTACAGCGAAACGGAGTTCTTCCAATAAGCGGGTAAGGTTGCTTACCGGTTGCTTTAAGTCGTGCGAGGCAGCGTACACGAAATTATCCAGATCCTGGTTCGTGCGCCGCAATTGCTCATTGGTATGCTTGAGCTCCGTGATGTCGATGGCCGAGCCCACGTATCCGTACAGTTCTCCGTTGGGGTAGTAACTTGGTGCCCCCTGCGCCAACAGCCAGCGGTACTGCCCATCGCGGCGGCGCATCCGATGCTCCAGCACGTACATGCGGCGCTCGGCAATGGCTTGCTCCAGCGTGAGTTGGGCTCCGGTCAGCTCGTCGGGGTGCATGTATGGGCCCCAACCCGTACGCAGGTACTCGTCGAAGTTTACGCCGACAAATTCCAGGAACGCTTGGTTGAGGTAACGGATGGTGGAATCGGGATACACGGCCCACACCATGTTAGGTGCGGCGTCGGCCATAATGCGGAAGCGCTGCTCGCCTTCCCGCAGTGCCTCGGTTATGGTGCGCTGCTCCGTGTTATCCTGAATGACTCCCAGTACCGATGCGGGGCGTTCTTGTGCATCGTGGTACACCCGGCCTCGCGCACGCACCCAACGCACTTGGCCATCGGGCCGGCAAATGCGCACCTCGTAGGCAAAGGAACCGCTCGCAAGGCCTTGCTGCAGGGCTTTGTCCCGAATAGGCCGGTCGTCGGGGAGAATGGCTTCCACGTAGCAGGCCCAAGTCTGGGGAGTGGCAAAGCCGAATATCTCGTTGCAGCGTGCGTCGGTGAGCATGGCCCCGGAGAGCAGGTTGGTCTCGAACACCCCCAACCCTCCTACCTCAATAGCCAACCGCGCCCGCTCTCTTTCCGCCTCCACTTTCTGGCGGGCCAATACCTGCTCGGTCACATCAATAGCCACGTGAATCAGCCCGGTTACCCGACCACCCTGCCGCAGAGGAGTGTAGGATACGTTGTAGTAACGCCACTCCAGCGCGCCGGAGCTTCCAATAGTTTGCGCCGGCACGGCATCGCCACGGAAGGGTTGCCCAGTTTCCAGCACTTGCCGGGCAACCTGCAGAATACCGTGCGCAGCCACCCGGGGCAACACCTCGGCAATGGGCAGGCCGAGCACCTCCGCCTCCGCGGTTTTGTTCATCATGCGCAACATCGGGCCGTTGACGCTCTGAATCACCAAATCCGGACCCTCGGTTAGCGTAATTGCTACCGGGGCCTGCTCTACCATTGTGCGGAAGCGCTGCTCACTTTCTTCGATCTGCAGCAGGGCCTGCGCTTCGGCGCTAACGTCGACGGCGGTGTGGTGCACCCCGTACACCCGCCCGGCCGCGTCGCGCAAGGGTTTGTAAGTATAGCTAAAGTAGCTCGCCCGCGGTTGGCCATCCACATTTCGTATCACCCGTTCGCGCACGCCGGCATGCGCTTCTCCGCTGGCGTACACTTGCTCGAGCAGAATGGGCAGCGGCAGGTGTTGCAACTCCGGTAAGGCCTGGCGGAAGGGCAACCCGATAATGGCAGCGTCTTTACCCCAGTAGCTGAGCATTAAAGCGTTGGCGTACTGAATCCGCAGCTCCGGACCTAGGTATAAGGCCGTTGCCACCGGCGATTCTTCCAACAAAGTTCGATAGTGGGGCTCGGCAGCTACGCGTTTTTGCTGCTCCTCCGCTAGTACCTGCGCCGTTATATCCTCACCGGTGTGCAACAGGTACTGCACTTGCCCAGCCGCATTCAGCAGAGGCTTGGTGCATGCCGCCCAGCAGCGTGGCTCCAACTCGCCCGCCGCGTTTTGTACCTCGTAGCGAACCACCGGCATCCGGTTGCTTTGCTTGCTTCGCAAGCCTTCATCCAGAGAAGCACGCAAGGCCACGGCTCCGTGTGCAGCGGCCCAAATGGTTTCCGGGTAAAAGTCGAAGAGGCTGCGGTTTACTACTTCTACGCGGGTGCGCCCGGTAATGCGCAGTAGTTCGTCGCTAACGGCCAGGATGGTATAATGAGGCGCGTCGGCGGCCAGCAATAAGGCGCGACCGGGTTGGGCTTCGAATGCTAGTTGAAAATCGACGAAAGAACCAAGCACAACGAATCAGGAAGAAGATACGAGGGTTATTCCTCGTCGCGGGCAAGCAGCAGGCAATTTCGCGAATAAACACAATAACTCTTTGTTAATATTTGATAACCTACCTAGTGCCGTTAACGCACCCAGGACGGGCTGTAGCAACAAAAAAGCCTGGTCAGTTAGGACCAGGCTTTCCTTGGAATGTGCAGCACCGGTAGGCGGCGCAGCACCATGACTCGAATGTGGCGCAGCCAGCGTTGCGTGTCGTCGCCGCCAAGCTGCCATACATAAGGAATGTACATCATGTAAGGTATGGTTAAATGAATACCAGGCCGCCCTCCACGAAGGCGTCCGTTTCGAAAACTATCATCCAGCATTTCTGGATTATCTGTTGCAAAATTACAGCCAGCGCCCTCCGTGCACTACTACCCTATTAGCCATTGCCGATGCTGTATTGACCTAGGGCTAGCTTACTTAACCTTACCCAGGCTGCTGCCGGCGATACTCAGATGGGCTTTGCCCCGTGAGCTTGCGGAAGGTTTTGTTGAAGTGCGAGAGGTTGTGGAACCCACTGGCGTAGCTTACCTCCGTGATGGGCTTGTCTTCGAGCAGTAACAAACAGGCTTGGCTGACGCGGTATTCCTGCACAAACTCCGTTAGCGTTTGGCCGGTAGCCCGCTTAAAAAACCGGCAAAAGGCCGGCACCGACAAGTGCACCAAGCCGGCAACCTCCTCCACAGCCACCTCTGCCTGGTAATGTTCCTGCACAAATTGGTAAACCCGACTCAGGCGTTCGTGCTCCTGCCCACGCAAGCCCTGTCCTGGGCTGCCGGCGTGCAGCGTAAATGCATCTTCAGCCAAAGCTAGTTGCTGCAGCACCTCCAGTAACAGCAGCAGGCGCTCAAACGGCAACGCCTCTGGTAGTAGTTGCAATTTCTCGCCCGCCACCCGGCGAGTAGTGGGGCCAAAGCCTAGGCCTTGGTGGGCGCGCAAAAACAGCTGCTGAATGGCCGCCAGCTCCGGTCGTTGCAGGAAGGCTTCGCCCAGAAAATCGGCGCGCAGCTGCACAACAATTTGCTCAAAATCATCTTGCCGGCCATAGCTGAAGCTCAGGTGGGGCAGGTTGGGTCCGATAAACACCAGCTCCCCGCCTTGATAACGGGAAACGTGCTGACCAATATGGCGGCGGCCGCGGCCGTGGGGTAAGTAAACTAGCTCATATTCGGGGTGGTAATGCCAGAGCACGCGGGTGCTTTCCACATCCGTGTGGTGGAGCAAGGTAAAGGAGCTACCTACCGGAGGCGCTATGGCTTCAAACTCAAGTTTCACGTCCGTCAGTCTATAAGCAATGCACGTTGCGCGTTGGCTCAGCTTAAGCTCCTAATTAATGGCGGTGCCTTAAGATCCAAAATAAGCCGGTGGATGCTTAATCCTTATTCGATTGCTCAGCAGGTTTTTGTTCGCTCCTCATAATTAGCGTCCGTCAGGGTTTGGGAACCATGGTTAGTACGTTCACGGAAGTGCCTCGCCAAACCCGGCATTAAGCGCATCAGCCGTAGCTTCGGGCCGTTGAAAGAAGCTCGAAGTTGGCTGCTTATGGCCGCCCGGTAGTTCATCCGTAACGACAATTTCATTTTGAACCAGTACCTCCGCCTGCTTTGGGTGTTTTTCACGGCCCGCTTTCGGCCTGCTTGCCCCGTGCTTGGCCCCTGCTACACCAGCATGCGGGTGGGGCTAACCGATTTGGATGTGCTGCGCCACGTCAATAACGGGGTGTACTTGTCAATGGGCGATGTGGGGCGCATGGATTTGCTTTTACGCTCGGGCCTGTGGGCACGGCTTAAGCGAGACATGCCATTTGCAGTAGTAGCAGCCGAGACCATACAGTTTGGCAAGTCGCTGAATCTGTTCCAGCGGTTTCGCATCGAAACTACCGTATTGGGCTGGGACGACCGGCTGTTTTACTTACAACAACGCTTTCTGCGGGGCGAGCAGGCCGTGGCCACTTCGGTGGTGGCATTGCGGTTTCTGCGCCGAACGGGCGGCACGGTTGATCCGCACGAGGTCCTGAAAACCGCCGGCGAACCGCAGCATTCACCCGAGCTGCCAGCTTGGATTGCCGACTGGAGCGCGAGCATGCGGGAGCTCCGCCAAGCAACGGAGCCGCAGAGATAATACCTAGGCGGTTCTGGAAGGTCTGCCCAACCGTAACGCGGCATCCGCAACCACGTGCGTGAAAATGCTCGTTTAGCAGTTGAGCGAAGTGCCCTGCTTAGGCACAGGCGCAACCCAAATGGGGCTTATGTAACGATTCGATTAGGAAATGATCCTGCACATCAGGTATTAGCTAAGCGGGCTGCACTAACAGCACATTTTGATCCGGTACAGGCAGGCAAATGCTGACTGAATCGATGAGCATTGCCGTTGGCCTGTTGCCTTTATGCCCTAGGTGCTTTTTGGCAGGTGGCCTGGCCGGAGGCAGAGCGTGGCCCCCGACCACAGAAATGCGTACCATTGACTCTACGTTGTAGCTTGCTCTGCCACCTTTCTTTTTGCTCCACCCCGCCTCAATGTCGTTTTCTGCTGTCCAGGCTACCCAGCCCGCTGATTTGCCTACCTGGCTGCCCTACGACGAGCTGTTGTGTGAGGTGCTCAACGTATCGATGACCGGGCTGATTTTTTACTTGCCCATATATGATCCGGCGGGCTCAGGTACGATTGTGGATTTCACTTTTGTTTACCTGAATCCAACTGCCCAGCGGATGATGCGCATGCCGGCCCGGCCTACGCTGACGCACATGGAGCAATGGCCCCACAGCAAAGAGCACGGCACTTTCGATTTCCACGTAGATGCCTACCTCACGGGCGAGCCGCGGAGCTACAACATCAATTACCAAGCCGACGGCTACGACAACTACTACCGCCTAACGGCCCGGCGCGCGGGCGAAGGCCTGCTGGTGAGCTTTACCGACACGGCCGATCAGCCCCGCTCCCCGGTTGAAATTGCCCTGCGCGAAAGCCAGGCTCGGGAGCAGGCGGCACGGGCCGAGATTGAGGCGCAGCGTCAGCAGCTACAAGGAATTTTCAACCAAGCGCCCGTAGCCATTGCCTTGCTCGACGGCCCGGAGTACCGCATTGCCTTGGCCAATCCATCGGTGTGCGAAATCTGGGCCCGTCCGCAGGCGCAGGTAGTCGGCTTGCCCCTGTTCGATGCGCTGCCCGAAGTGCGGGGTCAAGGCCTAGAGGAGCTGCTGGAAGGCGTGCTGCGCACCGGTCAACCGTATGTGGGCACCGAACTGCCCATTCAGCTGCTGCGCCACGGTAGCCTGGAAACGGTGTACTTCAACTTCGTTTACCAACCTCAGTACAACCAGGGCGGCGAAACGGTAGGCATTCTGGTAGTAGCCACCGACGTTACCAGCCAGGTGCTGGCGCGTCAGCAGGTTCAGGAGCTGAACCAAGAGCTGGAAGGCAAGGTGCAGGAGCGTACCCAGGCCGCGCTGGCCCTGCAAGCCGACCTGCTTGCCGCTGCTCAGCGCCAGGTACAACAGCGAGAAACATTCTTCCAGATTTTCGAGCAAACGCCGGCTTCAATTGCGCTGCTGCGGGGTCCGGAGCACCGCTTCGAGTATGTAAACGCTGCGTACCAACAGCTGTTTCCGGGCCGGCAATTGGTGGGGCTGCCGCTGGCCGAAGCACTGCCCGAAACCGCCGCGCAGGGCTTTGTAGCCTGGATGAACAACGTGTACCAAACCGGAGAAACCTTCTTTGGCAATGAGGTGCTGCTTACCGTGGAGCAGCTCGATGGCGGGCCCGCCAAGGATGTATACTTCACCTTTACCTACCAGGCTTACCAGGAAAACGGCGTTACCGTTGGCATATCCATTTTTGCCTACGACGTAACCGAGCAAGTACTGGCCAAACGACAGCGCGAGGCTCAGCAAGCCCAATTGGCCGAGCTCTTCGAGCAGGCACCCGTTGCCATTGTTGTGATGCAAGGCCCGGAGCACCGCATTGAAGTGGTGAACCCGCCGGCGGCCCAGATTTGGGGACATACCCAGGAGGAAGTACTGGGCAAGCCCTTGCTGGAAGCGCTGCCCGAAGTGCGCGACCAAGGATTTAAGGAGCTGCTCGATCGGGTGGCAGCAACCGGCGAAGCATTTGTTGCCCAGGAGGTAACGGCCGTATTGCCCCGCGATGGGGAAATGAAAACCGTGTACCTCAACTTTGTGTACCAACCGCTCCGCGACCTGCAGGGCTTGGTAAACGGGGTAGCGGCCGTGGCCGTGGATGTTAGTGAGCAAGTAGCTGCGCGCCGCCGCGTAGAGCGTAACGAACAGGAGCTACGCACGCTCACCGACGCCATTGATCAGCTGGTATGGACGGCCAGCCCCGCCGGTGAATTGGAGTTCTTTAACGCACAATGGTATCGTTACACCGGCAGCTCCTGGGAGCAAAGCCGCGGTACTGGCTGGACTCTTTATTATCACCCCAGCGACTTGCCCCTGCTGCAGCAGCTCTGGAAAGAGTCTCAGCAGAATGGCACGGCTTATCACCTAGAAGCCCGCTTGCGCGACGCCGAGGGCACGTACCGCTGGTTTCTGATTCGGGCCCAACCCCTGCGCGATGCCAGCGGACGCATTTTGCGCTGGTTTGGCACCAACACCGACATCGACGAGCGACGGCACCAGGAACAAGAACTGGCGCGGGCTGGGGAGCTGGTGCGCGCCACCCTCGATAGTTCGGCCGACATGATTCAGGTTTTGGATGCGGTACGCGATGCCAACGGCCGCATTATTGATTTCCGCTGGCGCCTCTTGAATGCCGTGGCTACCAGCTCCTTGGGAGGCGACATGGTGGGGCGCCGGTTGTGCGAGTACCACCCGGGGGTGAAAGAATCCGGTGTTTTCGAGCGGTTTGTGCAGGTGATGGAAACCGGTGAGCCGCAGCGCTACGAATTGGAGTACCGGCACGAGCAGTTCAACGGGTGGTTTGAGCAATCGGCGGTGCGCTTGGGCGATGGCCTGGTGACAATTACGGCCGACATTACCGTTCGCAAACAAGCCGAGCAGCACCTGCAGGCCACCAACGAACAGCTCCGGCGCACGAACATCGACCTCGACAACTTCATTTACACGGCCTCCCACGACCTCAAAGCGCCCATCACCAATATCGAAGGGCTGCTGTACTTGCTGCGCGACGAGCTGCCCGTTGAAGCGCTCCGGAACGAATACGTAGAAGTAACCCTGACGCGCATGATGGAATCGGTGGAGCGCTTTAAACGCACCATTGAAAACCTAACGGACGTTTCGAAACTGCAGAAAGAGCATTCGCAAGCCGCTACCGCGGTTCAGCTGGCGCCAGTGGTGGAGGAAGTACGCCTTGACTTAGGCCCGCTGCTGCAGGAAAGCCGGGCCCGCTTGCAGATCGATGTAGCCGGAGTGCCGGCCGTGCTGATTTCAGAAAAGAACCTACGCTCGGTGGTGTTCAACCTGCTCAGCAACGCGCTTAAGTACCGGGCCCCGGAGCGCGAACCAGACATTCGGGTGCGGGCCCGCGTACAGGATGAATTTACCGTGCTCGAGGTAACAGACAACGGCCTAGGTATCGATCCGGCCTTTCAGTCCAAGCTGTTCACCATGTTCCAACGTTTCCACGACCACGTAGAGGGCACGGGCGTGGGGCTGTTCATGGTGAAGCGCATTGTTGAAAACGCGGGCGGTCAAATTAACGTACGCAGCCAACTCGGGGCTGGTACAACGTTTACCGTATCGCTGCCGAACATGCCCGGACCCACCGCTTAGGTTGGTTCCTACTCCTTTTCCGTTTGCTTCATGCCGGACTTTCCCCGTACCCTGCTCGTTGACGACGACGGCATCACCAATTTTCTCAACCAGCGGCTCTTCCAACAGATGGGCATCACCGATACGCAGGTTGCCCTCAATGGGCAGGATGCCCTGGACTTGCTGCAAACCGTTTGCGACCAATCCCGCGCTTCCGAATGCCCAGCCTTGATTCTGCTGGATTTGAAGATGCCCGTTATGGATGGCGTACAGTTTCTGCATGCTTACCTGCAAAGGCCGCCCATCCATCCTGCTCCCGTTATCATTGTGCTCAGCACCTCGCACAACCCCGATGACCTAGCCCGCCTGCAAAACCTTCCGATTGCGGGGTATCTCACCAAGCCCCTGACTCGTGAAAAGTTGGCTGGCGTGATACAAACTCATTTCGGCTATTCGTATGCATCCTGAACTGTGCTGCTTGGCTGATGCCCAAACGCATGCGGGTACCCGCAACCAAGTACCCCCAGCACCAATTACTGCTTTGTAGCAGGCCAGGGTCCTAGGTGTCCAAGTACCTACTCAAAGTGGGGAGCAAAAGCCCTGGCCGCTCCGCTTGCTCAAGGCGAGGTTAAAGGATGTTCAGGCGGCCGCCATCGGCCACCACGGTGGTGCCGTGCACGAACGACGCCTCGGGCGAGGCCAGAAAGCAAATAACGGCGGCAATTTCGGCGGGCTGGCCCACGGCCCCTTCCACTTTTTCCTGCCCGTTTTTTACGTTGGGGTTGTCCCACAGCATGGGCGTATCCACTGCTCCCGGGGCCACGTTGTTGATGCGCACTTGTTGGCGGTCGTACTCCCGGCTTACTCCGCGTGTAAAGGCCTCCAAAGCCCCTTTGCTGGTTGCGTAAGGAATCAGGTTGGGCGTCGTTTCGAAGGCGTGCACCGAACTCACGTTCACGATGGCCCCGCCTTGCATGTGCGGAATGCAGCGCTGGCACAGAAGAAATACGGCCTGCAAGTTCACCTGCATCAGCTGGTTCCACTCTTCAAGCGAGAGTTCTGCCAGCGGTTTGTAGGTCATCATGGCCGCGTCGTTCACCAGCACATCCACGCGCTTCCACCGGCGAAGCACCTCGTCTACCGCGGCCTCAATGTCCTTGGGTTGGCCTAGGTCGGTTTCGATGAACACGGCCTCGCCACCCGCGTTGGTAATTTCGGCCACCACGGCGTTGCCGTCCTTTTCTGTCCGACTCAATATGGCCACCCGGCCGCCCTCGGCGGCTAGCTGCAGGGCCGTTGCTTTTCCGATACCGGAGCTGCCGCCCGTTACCAGGCAAACCTTGTTTTTGAATCGCATGCTAGGGCGCACATTTACGTAGGTGCGTAACAGGCCTGTACGCAGATGGGTTTGCTTGGTAGATGTCGGTGCCACCTCAAACGCTGCGAACCATCGGTAAGCGCAGCGAAAACAGCGAATCCGGCCAACGGTTGTTGGTTTAAGCAGGCCCCGATGCACAGAAATTGTTGCTGGCTGCAGCCCCAATATTTCAAGCGAGCTTCGCTGCTATTGATTGCCAATCCGGAGGCTAGGCGGACGCCGTTTTGCCGAGACAATGCATCCTCGTTCCTTTAAGTGCGTAAGAGGAGCACTTTGCCCATAGCCTACCGCCACACCTGAATGCGCTTGTACTTCGAAAACCCCGTCGGACGCATATACTCCTACTCCGAAGGCTTCCTACGTCTCGAATACAAGCCCGGCCTCCGCGAGCTGGAAGAACTAAAAGCCTTGGTGCGGCACTTGCGCAACCTCTTTGAGCATTCCGGTTACCACAAAATTCTGGTTGACCAACGGCAGATGCGCGAGTTTACGCCCCGCGAATGCACTTGGATTGCTGAGTACTGGCGTCATTTGGCCGAAAACCGCCCGCCGCTGTACCGGGCTACCCTAATGCCGTTGTCGAGCCTGGCGCGGCTGGCTTCCGCAAATCTGCTCGCCATGGCCAGTACCATTGCGTTAATCAACAAGTCTTTCGAAGACGAAGCCAAGGCCCTAGGCTGGCTGCTGGAAACGAGTTGCGCGCAAGTCAGCTAACCGCCTAGGTACCGCCCGGGCTAGCGGGCCGCCTCGAGCAAGTAGTAGTCGCGTGCAGGATGTCGTTGCGGCCCCTAGGTTGGCCTGCACGCGACACATTTCACAGGTCACAGACATGTCGTAGTCGCGGTTGCAGCCGCCTGCGCATCCCCGCGTTGGCGCCAGTGGAGTACCACCGGTAGTGCCCCTCGGTTTGGGCTACGTTCCCTTGCTTAACTCCAACGGAATAGCAGATCAAGCCACTCTGCTATTTCTGCCCTTACTTGCTCAACCAATGAGGTTGAGGATTGTGGCCAAAGAAAAACCGGAGGAAATAATAAGCGCGGCGGACAGGTAAGCGCCGCTATTTTTGCAGCATGCCCAACATCAACCGCGTCGAGTTCACCGCCACGGCCATCTACCTGCACTTGTCGGATGGTACCTTTCGCAGCTGCCTGTTTACCCAAGCCTGCGCCGCCTTTCTTTACCACGCTACCCCGCAACAGCGCGCCAACTGGACGCTGGAAAAACGTGACAGCGTAATCAGTTGGCCCGACCTAGGCGTTGCGCTTACCGTGGATGGCTGGGAAATAAAGCAACACGTGCTGACCGAAGCCGCCGTGGGCTAGGCGCTGGTGAGCGACCTAGGGGCTCAGTTTCACCACTGAAGCGCGCACAACTATCCACATTAAGAACAATCGCCCCGCCTGGCTTATTGCCTAGCGGGGCGATTGGCTTAGCAAGTCCATCCTCACTGCATCCAACAACTACTACACTAAATCAAACACAGCCGAGTAACGGGTGCAAACTGCATTAGTGTGCAGCTAGGCGCTATTTGAGGTTGAAGAAGAGAGGGAAAAGAAAGGTGACGATTACCGTCCAGACAAAGTATACCGGCAGGTAGCGGGCAATAACCTCACCTACCCCGCCTAAGCTGCGCTTTTGGGAGGCGGCCCGAAAAAGCTGGGTTGTCACGAGCAGCAGATTAATAAGAATCAACACGTTGCCGCCCAGCACTGCGGCCCGGTTCGGAGTGATGCCCCAAGTGGAGATACGGAACAAAATGGCAGAAAGTGCCACGCCGTTGACAACGATGGTGACGGCCGAAAGCAAGGCCAGCACCCACACCTCGGGACGGGTTTTGGAGGACCGGGAGCTTTCCGAAACCGAAAAGAAGATGATGGCCATCACGCCAATCAGCAGCGCGTTGAAGATCAGCAGAAACTCCCGGTCGTTGTAGGGGTCCTTACCGGAGTACACCATGGCTACCAGGTAAATCACCAGCATTACCAGCACCAGCGGGGAGAAAATGCGGGCAATAACCGGCGACACCCGCCCCACCAGTTGGGGATTGGCTTGCGTTAGATAGGTACCGACGATGGGTGCGGCCGCCAGTCCGAAAACCACCACGTACTGCACGTAGAACTGCTCGATGTTAATGCCGATCAGCGAAAACAAGCCAATGGTTATCCCGGTCATCAGCACGCCTGCAATCAGAATCAGCGTGGTAATTACGACTAGGTCGCCGTTGTACTTCAGAAAGCGCAGCCGCGGCTCGGGGCTTCGGCTGATGCCGCCGGCGTAAGTAAAGCCCAATACCGACCAAAGGAACAGCAACAGGTGCACGCAGGATAGCAGCAGTGTATCGCTGGTTTTCACATCCGGCAGCAGGTTGATGTAGACCAGGCCGGCCAGGCTGGCTCCCACCACAAACGCCGACTTGCCAGGGCTTAGCCGGTTTTTCCAGGCGAAGTAGGCCGAGAGCAGAGGGAAAACAATGAAGCCCACGTTGCGTGGGTAAAAGAACTCTTCGTTTAGCGCGAAGATGGCGGGCAGCTTGGCAATGAGCCCCGCCAGCAGCGAGGCGATGATTACAAACACCAACTCCTGCCGGCTGCCCCCGGAAACCTCCTCGCTGGCGTAGGTGAGGCGAGCGTGCCAGAAGCCGAGCAGAGGGTTGTCCGGCTGCTCGGGGTAAGCCGCCTGAAAGGCCCTCTTAAAGCCCGGTTTGTCTTCCCGGTACAAGCGTTCCAGCTGCCCGGGGTTGTCAAGGTTGGCAAGAATGGCGTTTTTCATACGGCCGGGAAGTACGCGCTACTGCGCAGCTAACTAAAGTACTTTGCGAATCAAAGCTAACAAACTTTGTTTCGCTTCTCTAGGTTGCTGAAAGTAATTTTTAGGCTGAAGCAGCAGTTTGCTTTCGCCCTGCCGTCAGTGCATTCAACCATTCCGGTTGTGGCTGCTTACAACAACGGGCAGCAACCAACCGCTGCGGTTGGCTGCTGCCCGTTGAGTAATGCATACCCGGTCGGATTAGGCGCCTTTTGCCTTATCAATCTCTATTTAGGGAAAGCGGCAATCATGCCACTATTTGCTCTTAAACCGCTTAATGGCTTCGCGGGTGAAGTCGGACAGCACCAGCCGGCCGCTGATACCGGCGCGCTCAACCAGCAGCTGGTCCCAGTGCTCGGTGCCCTGCCAAAATACCTGCTTGAGCTCCGTAAGGGCCTCGGGGTTGTAAGCGGCTAGCTTGGCGGCAAAGGCGGCCACGGCCAGATCGAGTTGCTCGGCGGTTTCCAGCACGTCGGCGTACAGGCCCCGGTCGCGGGCCCAGGCAGCCGAGCGGAACTCGCCTGCGTCCAGGGCAAGCTGGGCGTAAGCCGCAGCTCCGATTTTGCGCTCCACGGCCGGCCCTACCACGAACGGCCCAATGCCCACAACCAGCTCGCTGAGCTTTACCGCCGCTTGGGTGGTGGCAAAGCAGTAGTCGGTGGAGGCGGCTACGCCCACCCCGCCACCAATGGCCTTGCCCTGCACCCGGCCGATGATAATTTTCGGGCAGCGGCGGCAGGCGTTGATGACCTTGGCAAAACCGGAAAAGAACTCCAGCCCCTGTGCCTCGTCTTCAATGGCAATCAGCTCGTCGAAGGATGCACCGGCGCAAAAGGTTTTCTCGCCTTCGCTGCGCAGGATGATAACCTTGGTGCGCGGATCCGCTCCTACCAGGGTAATGGTTTGGGCCAACTCGGTGAGCAGGGCGCCGGGCAAGGAGTTGTGCGAGGGGTGGAAAAAAGAAATGGTGGCTACGCCGAGCGCGTCGGTGCTGGTTTCGACTTTGCCGGCGGTGAGGGTATCGTTCATGCGGTTTGTTCTGGTGTTTCTGGCCCGCAGTGGGCGCTGAGGGAAGCTTAGAGGAGGCAGAGCTCAGCGCCGTTCTGCGCCAAACCTCTGCCTCCTCTGCGGGCTAAACTATTCTTGATTTTTCTTCTTAACCATCGTTAGGATGGTAGCCACGGCTACGGTCTCGCCGGTTTCGTCGGACACTTGCACAAGCCAGCGCACAATGCCCTTCGCTACGTCGTCCTCCGAGCGTTTTTCCTGGCCAATCTTCTCCTTCACCGTCAGCTGCACGCCAATGGTCATGCCGGGGTATACGGGCTTGGTGAAGCGGCATTCGTCCAGGCCGTAGTTGAGCAGCACGGGTCCTTTGCGCGGGTCCACGAACATGCCGGCGGCCTTGCTCAGGATGTAGTAGCCGTGGGCCACGCGGCCGGTGAACAGCGTACCCTCGAGCGAGGTAGCGTCTACGTGGGCGTAGAAATTGTCGCCGGATACCTGCGCGAAATTCGTGATATCGGCCTCGGTTACGGTGTGGCGGTGCGTGGTGTAGGTCTGCCCGATTTCCAACTCTTCGAAGTAGTGCTGGAAGGGGTGCTTGTCGCGCTCAAACTGCTTGGCGCCCTGCTGGTACACGTCGGTAATGGCCGTCAGCATGGTGGGCGAGCCTTGCACGGCTACCCGCTGCATAAAGTGCTCTACCCCGCGCGTGCCGCCCATCTCCTGCCCGCCGCCGGCGCGGCCCGGGCCGCCATGAATCAGCAGCGGCATGGGCGAGCCGTGGCCGGTGCTTTCCTTGGCTACCTCGTTGTTCAGCACCAAAATGCGGCCGTGGTGCGTAGCCGCCCCAAGCACAAACTCCTGGGCCACGTGCGGGTCGTTGGTGGCTACCGAGCACACCAGCGAGCCTTTGCCCATGTTGGCCAGCTTTACCGCGTCGGTTACATCGTTGTACGGCATCAGCGTGGTTACCGGCCCGAAGGCTTCCACCTCGTGCGAATCGGTAAACCGGAACGGATCGGAGTTGAGCAGCACGATGGGTGAAATAAACGCCCCGGTTTGGCAGTTCGCGCCAATTACCTGCACGTTGTCCAGGTCGCCGTACACGATGGGCGTGTTTTTCGCCAGCTGCTGCACCTTTTCGCGCAGGCGCTGCAACTGTTCGCGACCGGCCAGCGCCCCCATGCGCACGCCCTCGGCCAGCGGGTGGCCAACGGTGGTTTGGGCCAAAGCTTTACCTAGGGCAATCTGCACGTCCTCCACCAGGTGCTCGGGCACAATGGCACGCCGAATGGCGGTGCACTTCTGCCCAGCCTTGGCCGTCATTTCCTTGCGCACTTCCTTAATGAAAAGGTCGAACTCCGCGGTGCCGGGCACGGCGTCGGGGCCGAGTACGGCGGCGTTCAGCGAGTCGGCTTCCAGGTTGAAGGGCACGGCCTCGGCAATTACGCGCGGGTGGGCCTTGAGCTTGCGCCCGGTTTCGGCCGAGCCCGTAAAGGTGACTACGTCGCGGTAGTCAACGTTATCCAGAATGCCGATGCCTGAGCCCACCACCAGCTGCAGGGCGCCTTCGGGCAGAATGCCGGATTGAATGATTTCCCGAACTACGGCCTCGGTTAGGTAAGCCGTTGGTACAGCCGGCTTAACGATGGCCGGCATGCCCGCGAGCAGGTTAACGGCAATCTTCTCCAGCATTCCCCAGATGGGGAAATTGTAGGCGTTGATGTGCACGGCTACGCCCTCGCGCGGCACCATGATGTGCTGAGCCATAAAGGAGCCGCCCTTCGACAGCCCAATCGGCTCCCCATCAACGTAGAACGGCTTGTCGGGAAATTTGCGGCGCAGCGAAGCATTAGCAAACAGGTTGCCGATGCCGCCTTCGATGTCAATCCACGAGTCGGCGCGGGTGGCGCCGGAGCGGTAGCTAAGGGTGTAGAACTGCTCCTTGCGCTCCGACAGGTACAAGGCAAGGGCCTTAAGCATCCGGCCGCGCTCATGGAAGGTCATCCGGCGCAGGGCGGGGTTGCCCACGCGGCGGCCGTAGTCCAGCATGGCGGCAAAGTCGAGGCCTTCGCCGTCGGCAATGGCAATGACTTCGCCAGTGGAGGCGTCGTAGAGCTCCTGCTTATCACCCGAGCCGGCCATCCAGCGACCTAGGGCGTAGTTTTCAAGGGTAGGAATCATAAGAAAGGGAGGGAATGATTAGAGGGGAAGTGCGGGGGTGAGCCGGCGGGGGTGCCCGCCAGGAAGCAAAGTGCGGTCGGCTCAAACGTAAGTTAACGGTCGGCTTTGCGCTCGGCCCAAGTTTGGTAGCTGGGCTGCTGCACCGTACGGTCGGCTGGAACTTCGCGCAGCGGCTCGCAGGGCTGCAAGGTGCGGTGCAAGTCGGCCGGCATTTGCATGTAAATGTGCGTGCCTTCGGTTTTCCAGGCCAGCATCTCGTCGCTGACTTGCCGGATAATCTTATGCGGGTTGCCCACCACCAGGCTGCGCGGCGGAATCACCTCGTCGGCTTTGATGAAGCTAAGCGCGCCGATGATGCTTTCGTCACCTACTTCAACCCGGTCCATGATTACGGTGTTCATGCCCACCAGCACGTTGCGGCCGATGGTAGCCCCATGAATGATGGCGCCGTGGCCGATGTGGGCCATTTCGCGGAGCCGAACGGTGGTGCCCGGAAACATGTGCACAGTGCAGTTCTCCTGCACGTTGCAGTTGTCTTCAATCACAATCTGGCCCCAGTCACCACGAATGGCGGCGCCCGGACCTACGTACACGTTGCGGCCGATAATGACATTGCCCGTTACTGCAGCCTGCGGGTGCACAAAAGCCGATACGTGCACGACGGGTACGATGCCGTTAAACGAGTAGATCATACTTTCTCGAGAACGACGGCGTAGCCCTGGCCCACGCCTACGCACATGGTAACCAAGGCGTAACGCTTGTTTTGCTTGTGCAGCTCCAGCGCGGCCGTGTTCAGGATGCGGGCCCCGCTCATGCCCAGCGGATGACCTAGGGAGATGGCACCTCCGTTGGGGTTCACGCGCTCGTCGCCTTGCTCGATCCCGAGGCCGTGCATGCAGGCCAGCACCTGCGCCGCAAAAGCTTCGTTGAATTCGATTAAATCAATCTGATCCAGGGTCAGGCCCGCTTTTTTCAGGGCGAGTTGCGAGGCCGGCACCGGACCGATGCCCATGATGCGCGGCTCTACGCCCGCCACTCCCATTGAGACGATGCGGGCCCGCGGCGTGAGCTGGTGCTGCCTGATGCCGGCTTCCGAGGCCAGCAGCAAGGCGGCCGCGCCGTCGTTGAGGCCCGAGGAGTTGCCGGCCGTTACGGTTCCTCCCTCGCGGAAGGCCGGGCGCAGCTTGGCCAGGCCCTCCAGGCTGGTGTTCGATTTGATAAACTCGTCCTGAGTGAAAAGCACCGGCTCGCCTTTGCGTTGCGGAATGGGCACCCGTACAATCTCTTCGGCAAAACGGCCGGAGTCGCGGGCGCGGGTGGCTTTCTGGTGCGAGGCAAAGGCAAAGCGGTCCTGGTCTTCGCGGCTAATCTGGTCGCGCTCGGCCAGGTTTTCGGCCGTCTCGCCCATGGCGTCGAGGCCGTACTGCAACCGCATGCGGGGGTTAGCAAAGCGCCAGCCAAAGCTAGAGTCCACCATCTCGGAGTCGCGGCCAAAAGCAGTGCTGGCCTTGCTGATTACCAGCGGACCGCGCGTCATGCTTTCCACGCCCCCGGCCACGAACAGGTCTCCGTCGCCTACCTGAATGCCGCGCGCCGCGCCAATCGCGGCCGACAAACCCGAGGCGCACAGGCGGTTTACCGTTTCGCCCGGCACCGACACCGGCAAGCCGGCCAGCAAAGCAGCCATGCGGGCCACGTTGCGGTTGTCTTCTCCGGCCTGGTTAGCACAACCTAGGAGCACGTCAGAAATTCCGGCGGGGTCCACCGTGGGGTTGCGGCGCAGCAGCTCCTGGATTACCAGCGCCGCCAGATCGTCGGGGCGTACGGGCGCCAGCGAGCCGCCAAAGTTGCCGATGGGGGTTCGGATTCCGTCGACGAGATAGGCTTGGTTCATGGGCAAAGCTAAAAAATTGCGGAGCGGTGCAGTGGCCGGTTTCCCGGTCCGGAGGCCGTAGCTGGCCATTGAGTACTTCCGCGTGCAAGAGCACTCAGGAAGCAGAAGCGGCAGCCGCACGGGCCGTGAAGCTCTGAAGTTTCAGGAAAATCTAACGAATGTTAGTTAGAGAATCTGTAAAAAGGGGGCTGGCTAGTGGGAACTACACACGCTTTGCCGCTCTGCATTTTGTGGGCTCGGGGCTCCTAGGTCAATAGCTAAGCCATTGTCATTCAATGGCACAAGAGAACAACAGCTCTGAGTTGGCAGCCACTTGTAGGGACGTGAGACGCCACCGAGGACTTGAAGTATTTGCGCGAGCGACGGAATCCAAGCACTCGGTCGTTGGAGATTTTCTGTTGCCAACTCCAAGGACCACATCGGCCAGGTCGCTTTTATTTGCTGGACGATTTCCTGCCGAGTGCCAGCCGTTGCTCGCATTTCAAGCCGGGCAACAACGCCAACGGGCCCGGCCGGGCTTGTGTGCCTGGCCGGGCCCGTTGGTATGGCTTTGGTGCTTCTACTTAGCCGCGGGGTACCAGTTGCGCAGGCGCACGTCAATTTTCTTGTTGGCCGCGTTCACGGTTTTCTGAAAGGTAGCCACGTCGCTCAGGCCGTTCTGGCCGCGGTAGTGGTAGGGATACACAATGCCGGGCTTGAAGGCCAGCACCCCCTGCGCGGCCTGGGGCACGTCCATGGTGTAGGGCAGATTCATGCACACAAATGCCACGTCGATGTTCTTCAGTGCGCGCATTTCGGCAATGTCTTCGGTGTCGCCGGACATGTACACGTTCTTGCCGCCCAGGGTGAGCACGTAGCCGTTGCCGCGGCCTTTGGGGTGCATGGCATCGGCCGCTTCGGGCAGGTTGTACATCGGCACGGCTGCTACCGTCATGCCCAGCGTATCGAGCCGCTGCCCGTTGCGCAGCACGCGCACCTGCGCTTTGTACTCCGTCGGCAGCTTTTCAGCTACCGCCTGCGGCACTACCATCAGGGCTTTGCTCACGTTCAGGCCCGCCAGTGTCTTGGCGTCCATGTGGTCGGGGTGAATGTCGGTGATCAGCACCACATCGGGCGCGGCCAGGCCAGCATAGGCCTCGGCTCCGCCGTAAGGGTCGACGTAAATGGTTTTGCCGTTCCAGGTAAACACCACGCTGCCGTGGGTGATGGGCTGCACTGTTAGAGCCCCCTGCTTAGTGGCAATCTGGTCGGCGGCTACGCGCGTGGCTGCGCTAGGGGCAGTGGTTTGCGCCAGAGCCGGCACTGTTAACGCCGCCAGCGCGGCCGAGAGCATAGTGGTAAACTTCATTGGTGTTGGTATAGGATTCGTTGGAGTGGAAGCCTCAGGTTTAGAGCAGCAGGTTGCCCCGTTTTAGCCCATGAAGCCGGGGCAATAACCCAATTCCTTGCTATAAGTTCGTGCATTCTTTCTACTAACCTGCCTAACTCTGAATTCAGCTGCGGGCCTTGGTTGGCGCTGCTTCGTTTGAATAACTCATGGAGTGAGCACCGCTTGGTTGCCGGCGCATTATCACCTCCTCTTACGCAGCAATCTTTTCGCTGCCGCGCAGGGGCAGCCCCTAGGTGAGCTGGCTCCAATTTTTCGCCGCTACCCAACTCGGTATAAAGGATCAGCTAAACTGCTGCCCTACTCTATTGCAGCCCCTTCAGCATTCGGTAAAAACCCTCGGCGTAGGTTTCGCTGATGGGAATGATCTGGTCGGCAATCTGGATTCTGTTTTTCTCGATGTGGTCGATTTTATTCACCGCAACCAGAAACGAGCGGTGCACGCGCGCAAAGTCCTGCGGGGGCAGCAGCTCCTCTAGTTTAGCGAAGCTTAACAGCGTCATGATCTTTTCGGTCGGGGTATGCAGGCGCAGGTAGTCCTTCATTCCTTCCACGAAGAGGATGTCCCGAATGGCTACCTTCTGAATGCGGTGGCCTACCTTAAGGAAGATGTACCCCGGCTCACTTTGGGGCTGCACTCTCTCTTCCGGCTTGTCCTGATTGTACCTAGGGCTTTGCTCTTGGTACAGGCGCAGCACGCTGCGGTAAAACCGCTCAAAGGTGAAGGGTTTTAGCAGGTAATCCTTCACCTCCAAATCGTAGGCCTTGAGCGCATACTGGTCGTAGGCGGTGGTTAGAATGATCATGGGTTTGGGGCTCAGCATCGGAATAAAACTGAGCCCATCCAGATCGGGCATGTTGATATCCAGAAACAGCAGGTCGGGTTGGTCGTGCTTCAGCTGAGCGGCAGCTTCCAGGGGGCTTACGTAGGTACCCTTCAGCTCCAAAAAGGGGACTTTTCGGATGTATTCCTCCAGAATCTCCTGGGCCAGGTACTCGTCCTCAATGATGTAGCAGCTGAGCTTTTCTTTCATGCGCCGGTACGTGCAGGCCGTGTATGATAAGCGTGACGGTAAAGATGTTGCTTGTGTTCTGAATGGTGAGCGTATGCTGGTCGGGGTACAACAAAGCCAGTCGTTTCCGGACGTTGGGCAACCCAATGCCGCCCGGCTCGTCGAGGGTAGCAGCCGGCTTGGTGGCGATTGGGTTTTGCACCCTGAAAGTCAGCACATCGGCTCGCACCTCCACCTGCACTTTCAGGTCGCCAGGCTCTAGGCGGGCAGGGCTATGCTTATAGGCGTTTTCCAGCAGATGAATGAATAGCAAGGGCGCAACGTGGCAAGCGTCTGTGTTGCCTTCTACCTGTAGCTCAACCACCGGGCTGTGCTTGTAGCGAAGCTGCTGCAAATTCACGTAATCCTGCAGGTAGTCCAGCTCTCTAGTCAATGGCACCGTGGCGGCATTCGACTCGTAAATCATGTAGCGCATCAACGACGCCAGCTGCATTACCGCATCCGGGGCGGCCGGTGCCTGCTTATACACCAGGGTGTGGATGTTATTGAGCGTATTGAACAGGAAATGCGGGTTGATCTGGGCTTTCAGATAATGCAGCTCGGCCTCCGCGGCTTGTTTCTCCAACTGCTCCTTCTGGATGGTGTTTAGCACCAAGTTTTCGGTAGTGCGAGCCAGCCAACTCAGAAAGAGAAAGATGGGCACCGTAGTGATCAGGTGCATGCTGTATAACCCGAAATCGAACGCTTTTTGCTGGAAAAGCAGAAACGGCAGAGGCCCGGTCAACACAATGGCCCCTAGCTGCAGCCAATAATCTTTCCCCTTCTTCTGGCCTGCGTGTTGGCTTAACAGGTAGAAATGAGCGTAAAATACATACACACAGGTAGCTATAAACCCTGCTGTAGTGCTGCGCCAGTTGGCGTCGGTGTCACTGCTCAGTTGCAACACAACCAACAAGGCAAATAAAACCCACACCACCAGGTGAATCAGCCAGAAGATTCTTTTGACGCGCTCCATGGCACAAAGGTGTTTTGTCAGGCTTTACCTAGCACGCCCCGCTCGACTAGCTGCCTTTTCTGCTCTACGAAAGGCGCCAGGCGGCCAACCGTTGGTTTGCGGCAGCAAAACCGATTTTGGTCGATTACTTCCCCGCATTAGCATATCTGGTTTCGCTTTCCAAGCGGGTACTCATTGCTTCGAACTGAATTGGAGCAGGCCCTATCCTAAGTGCTTGCTCCTTTTCGAAGATTCACCGAAGCAAATCCGCTATCATGGGAAAGCACCCGCTGGGCCTGAGCATCCGCAACGTTTCGAAAAGGTACGCGAATGGCGTGCAGGCATTGCATAATGTGTCGCTTGATATTCCGCCGGGCATGTACGGCTTGCTGGGCCCGAACGGGGCGGGCAAATCGACGCTGATGCGCACGCTCGCCACGCTGCAGGCGCCCGACGCGGGCACGATCCACCTGGGCGACATTGATGTGGTCAAGCAGAAAGAAGCCGTGCGCCAGACGCTGGGCTACTTGCCCCAAGAATTTGGCGTGTACCCCAAGGCCCGGGCCGAAGACCTGCTCGACTACTTCGCTATTCTCAAGGGCATCGGCAACAAAAGCGAGCGGCGGGCAACGGTCGAGCATTTGCTGCGGCAAACCAACCTCTGGGAGGTGCGCCGGCAAAAGCTGGGCGGCTTCTCGGGCGGCATGAAGCAGCGCTTCGGCGTGGCCGTGGCCCTGCTCGGCCAGCCGAAGCTGCTGATCGTCGACGAGCCCACGGCCGGCCTCGACCCGGCCGAGCGCGTGCGCTTCCTCAACCTGCTGAGCGAGCTGGGCGAAAACAGCGTCGTGATTCTCTCCACCCACATCGTGGAGGACGTGGCCGAGCTCTGCACCAACATGGCCATCATCAACCAGGGCCGCATCCTGCTCGAAGCCTCGCCCCTAGGTGCCGTGGCTGCACTAACCGGCCGCATCTGGCGCAAGCTTACCGACAAGCAGGCGCTGCCCGCGCTGGAGCAGGAGCACCAGATTGTTTCGGCTAAGCTGCTCAGCGGCCGCACCTTGGTGCACGTGTACAGTGAGGAGGCTCCCGGCTCCGGGTTTGAGCCAGCTGAGCCGGACCTAGAGGATGTGTATTTCAGTGCACTTAAAGGCTGCTTCGGCGAGGTCAATCAGCAACCCAAAACGGTGGTAGCCCTATGAAGTTCAGACGAATTTTTGCGCTGGAATTCCGTTATCAGCTGCAAAGGGCTACAACCTGGCTTTACTTCGGAGTTCTCCTGATCATTGCTTTTCTGATCGTTATTGCCAATTACGCCTCCGATGCACGCGACGGGTATTTCCTGCTCAACGCTCCTATCGTTATGGCGTCCGTTACGGTTATCTGCAGCGTCAAGTGGCTGCTGATTGGCGCGTCGGTGGCGGGCGATGCGGCCGCTCGCGACGTGCAGACGCGCATGCATTTGCTCACTTACCCGGCCCCGGCTAGCAAAGCGGCGTACCTAGGCGGCAGGTTTCTGGCAGCCTTTGCGCTGAGCGTGCTAGTACTGCTGGCCGTCCCAACGGGCATTCTGGTGGCTAATCACTTCGCCGGGATAGAGGCTGACATTCTGGGCCCGTTCCGGGTAGCGCCCTACCTGACAACCTTCCTGTTCATCGCACTGCCCAACGCCTTTTTCGCTACGGCCATTCAGTTTTCGTTGGCGGCGCTCAGCCGCCGGGCCCTGGCCAGTTACGTGGTGGGGGCGGCCCTGTTCGCGGCGGCTTATCTTATTTGGCCGGTGCTGGAGCAGGGCGGCGACTGGGTGAACCTGGCCGATCCGATGAGCTTCGGCCCGGTGCTAAACCACTTGTCAAGCGACTGGAGCCCACTGGAGAAGAACACCCGCCTGCTTTTGCTCGAGGGGCCTTTTCTGCTCAACCGCCTACTGTGGCTGGGCATCTCACTGGGCCTGCTGGCCTTTACTTACCGCCGCTTTCAGTTTGTTTTACCCGAGGCCAGCCGTAAATCAAAGTCCGCTCGGCAGCAATTGGTAACCGAGACTGTTCAGAAAAGCCTGCACTGGACCACCGGGCAGCCGCTGCCGCCCGTTTGCGGCAAGCATAACCTTGCCACGCGGCTGCGCCAGGTGCGCGTAATTACCACCCGCGCCTTGTGGCAACTCGCCAGCAGCAAGGCCGGCCTGCCGCTGCTGATTGCACTGGCCGTGCTGATTGGGGCGCTTTTGCCCAATAACCTGCGTGGCAAAGGTGTGCCCTTGTTGCCCCGCACCGATTTCGTGCTGGATTACCTGACCGCGCCGCTAGCGCAGCCGGAGCGGTTCTGGATTCTCATTGCCGTGCTCACCATCTTCTACGCCGGGGAGCTGGTGTGGCGCGAACGCGAAAGCGGCGTGAGTGAGGTAGTCAATGCGGCGCCCGTACCGGAGTGGGTGCAGTTTTTAGGCCGGTTTTTAGCCCTTGGGCTGGTGCTGGTAGCCTGGCTGGCCCTGCTGCTGGCGGCGGGCCTGGGTGCGCAGGCGGCGATGGGCGGCGCCACGGCGGAATTGGGGCTGTACCTGCCGGTGCTCTTTGGCCTGCAGCTAATCGACGGCCTGCTGTTTGCCCTGCTGGCCCTGGTAGTGCACGTGCTCGTTAACCAAAAATACCTAGGACACTTGGTGGCGCTGCTGGCTTACGGGGCTATCGTGTTTGCTCCCACCCTGGGCCTCGAGCACAAGCT
Source organism: Solirubrum puertoriconensis (assembly GCF_001483135.1). Taxonomy (GTDB): domain Bacteria; phylum Bacteroidota; class Bacteroidia; order Cytophagales; family Hymenobacteraceae; genus Solirubrum; species Solirubrum puertoriconensis. Next base: position 1,020,094 of record NZ_LNAL01000006.1, on the reverse strand, counting down.
GCTCATTTTCGGCGCTAGCCCGGCCTGGACTTATACCGATATGGCCGGCTTCGGACCTTCCTTGGCGCCCTGGCTATGGTTTAAAGGCTATTGGCTCGCGTGGGCGCTGCTGCTGGGAGTGGTGGCGGTGCTGTTCTGGGTGCGGGGCCGGGACGTCGGCCTCGCGGCCCGGCTGCAGCTGGCCCGGCAGCGCTTTACGGGCGCTTTGCCGCGGGTGGCGGCCGCGGCAACGGTTGGCATTCTGGCGGCCGGTAGCTTCATTTTCTATAACACCAACGTACTGCACAACTACACCAGTGCCTCGGCCACTTTGGCGCAACGGGCGGCCTACGAGCAGCGCTTCCGGCGCTACCACGAGCTGCCCCAGCCCCTGCTCACTGGCGTAAGCCTGGGAATAGAGCTGTACCCCCAGCAGCGGGCAGCGGAAATCCTGGGCATTTACCAACTGGTAAACAACACCCAAATGCCCATCGACTCGGTGCTGCTGGCCTCGGGTTGGGGCGGCGGGGAAACCACCGTGCTTCGCTTCGACCGCCCGGCCAAAGCCGTACTCGTGGATGCGAAGCACGGCCAGCACCTGTACGCCCTGGCGCGGCCCCTCTTGCCCGGCGATTCGCTCCGCCTGCACTTTGAGGTGCGTTACAGGCCGCAGGGCTTCTCTAACGAAGGAGCCGATGCGCAGGTGGTAGCCAACGGCAGCACTTTCCGGAACATGGAGTGGTTGCCCGTTATCGGGTACCAACCCTACCGGGAACTGGACGAAGCCGGCTCCCGCAAGGCCTACAGCCTCCCCCCGCGCCCCGCCACCGCCTCGCTCTACGACAAGACGGCCCGGCGATACGCACCGTTTGCCGAGCCAATCCGCTTCGAGGCCATTGTAGGTACCGACGCCGACCAACAGGCGGTTGCCCCGGGCCGCCTACGCCGAGCCTGGACCCAGGCAAACCGCCGCTACTTCCACTACGCCACGGAGGCGCCCATCCGCAATGAGTACGCCCTGTTCTCGGCCAACTACGCGGTGCAGGAAAGCAAGTGGCGCAACCCGGCGGCTGGCTCGAACCAGGAAGTTGCCATTCAGATTTACTACCCTACGGGGCTCACGGAAAACCCGGCGAGAATGGTTAGGAGCGCGCAGGCTTCGCTGGATTACTACACCAAGGAGTTCGGGCCTTATCCGCACCGGCAGCTGCGCTTTGTAGCTCACCCGAGCACCGGTTTCGGCCATCACGCCGCGCCCATCGACATCACGGCGGATGAGGGCTTTTTTCTGCTAAACCCCAAGGCCGACCCGCGGGGCTTCGATCTGGTGACGGCCGTGGTGGCGCACGAGGTGGCGCACCAGTGGTGGGGCAATCAGCTGAAGCAAGCCTACGTGGCGGGTGCCGGCCTAATAACCGAAAGCCTGGCGTGGTACTCGGCCATGGGCGTAGTGGAGGACAATTACGGCGCCGAGCACCTAGTCCGGCTACTGAGTTTTTTGCGGGAAGAAAATGCAACCCCGCGCACGAGGGCGGCCCAACCACTGCTGCAGGCCGACGACTGGTACCAGACGTACCGCAAAGGCCCACTAGCGCTGTACACGCTCAGCCAATACATGGGTCGGCCTCGCGTCAACCAAGCGTTGCGGCAGCTACTCGTGAACCACCGCCCCGGCACCGTTCCGCGGCCCACCTCGCTAGATCTGTACCGGGAGCTGCAGGCGGTTACGCCCGATTCCCTCCAGCCGCTCCTACATGATTTGTTTAAGACCAATACGTTTTGGGAGCTGGCGGCGGAAAGCGCTGTCGTTAACCAAACAAACGCCGGCAAATGGCAGGTGACGCTGACTTTGCAGGGCAGCAAGCTGGTGGTGGATAGCATCGGCACCGAAACCAAGCGGCCCATGCAGGATTGGGTGGAAATCGGCGTATTCGCGCCCGCCAAGGAAGGGCAGGAAACGGGCAAGCAGCTCTACCGGCAAAAGCACCTGATTAAATCCGGCCGGCAGACGATTGCGTTGACGCTTGCCGACCGCCCCGCCAAGATTGGCGTCGACCCACGCAGTTTGCTCATCGATTGGAATCAGCAAAACAACTATAAGGTGCTTATGCCCGGCAACTAGGCTATTTGTGCTGTGCATTCGCCTAAGTGAGCGAGCATTGCAACATGGTAGCCACCCAGAAAGGTTTTAATCTGGCTACGCACGCCGCTTCATCCTTCCAGCCCCTAAGTGCGTATAGCAGCGCAACAGCGCAAAATATGCTGCACTCAGCCATGGACGTGTACCACGAAATCCTGCCCGATCGGTACGTACTACTGCTTACCGAAAGCCCCGTATCGGCCAACGGAACCGCTGCCGATACCCTTGCACGCTGCCTGCTGCAGGCTTGGCGCAGTGGCAAAACCAGCGTGTGGGTTGATTGCAGCCGCTTGCACCACTTGCCAGCCAATGCCCGCGACTTGCTTTTGCGCTACCAGAAGCGCCTAGGTAGGCGCTCGGTTAAACTGGTGCTCAGCAAACCCAACGCCGAAGTGCAACACGCCTTTGCGGACGTAGCTCCCGATGCTCGGCCTGAAATCAGGACAACCGAGGCTCAGCCCGAGTAGAAGCTAAACTTAGCAGCGGTGGCGTAGTTGTTAGGAGTCTTTCCTCCTACCTTCCGCTGCATGAAACTACTGTATGGGTACTTGCGCCAGTACTGGGGCTTGTTGGCGTTGGCATTGCTGCTGGCGGCCATCAACCAAATCTTCTCGCTGCTCGATCCGTGGATTTTCCGGAAGGTAATTGACCAGTACGTGGTGTTGCCGGTGGGCCGCAAGCAAGAGCTTGGGGCCACGGGTTTTATGGAGGGCGCAGGCTTGCTCATTGTGGCTGCCATGGGCGTAGCCATGGTGTCGCGCATCGCCAAAAACTTCCAGGACTACTACGTCAACGTCATTACGCAGCGCCTAGGGGCGCAGCTGTATTCCGATGGCTTGCGGCACTCGCTCGATCTGCCGTATCAGGTTTTCGAAGATCAGCGCTCCGGCGAAACCCTGGGTAAGCTGCAGAAGGTGCGCACCGATGTCGAGCGGCTTATTTCGTCGTTTGTCAACGTGCTGTTCACTTCGCTGGTAGGCATCATCTTCGTGGTGGTGTACGCCATTACGGTGTACTGGCTGATTGCCCCGATTTACCTCCTGACCATTCCGGTGCTCGGCATTTTATCGTCGGTGCTTAGCAAGAAGATCAAGGTGATTCAGAAAACCATCGTGGCCGAAACCACGGCGCTGGCGGGCTCCACCACCGAAAGCTTGCGCAACATTGAGTTGGTGAAAAGCCTAGGGCTGGCGCAACAGGAAACCAAGCGACTGAACGACACCACGAGCCGCATACTAGCCCTCGAGCTGAAAAAGGTGCGCTATATCCGCTCCTTGGCATTTGTGCAGGGCACGTGCGTAAACCTGTTGCGCAACGGCATACTGCTGCTGATGCTCTACCTCGTGTTCGACGGGCGCATTACGGTGGGCGAGTTTTTCTCGCTGTTCATCTACTCGTTCTTCATTTTCGGGCCGCTGCAAGAGCTTGGCAACATCATCAACATCTACCGCGAAACGGAGGCGTCGCTGGCTAATTTTCAACAGATTCTCGATACTCCTCGCGAAGTAAAACCAGCCGCCCCTAGGTCGATTGGCCAGTTGCGTACCCTTGAGTTCGAGCAGGTGCATTTCCGGCATCTTTCGGCCAGCACGGCCGCTCTCGACGGCATCTCCTTCCGGGCTGACCTAGGCCAAACCATTGCCTTTGTGGGGCCTTCGGGCTCGGGCAAAACCACGCTTGTAAAGCTGCTGGTTGGGTTGTACCCGCCGGCGCAGGGGCGCATTTTGTACAACGATGTACCCGGCACCGACCTCGACCTAGACGCTCTGCGCGAGCAGATTGGCTTTGTGACGCAGGATGCGCAGTTGTTCGCAGGCACCATTCGCGACAACCTCCGCTTTGTGGCGCCGCATGCTTCCGACGAAGAGTGCCTGCAAGCCCTGCAGCAAGCCGCTGCCGACTCGTTGCTGCGCCGCGCCCCGCAAGGCTTGGATACGGTGATTGGCGAAGGCGGCGTAAAAGTATCGGGCGGCGAAAAACAACGCCTGAGCATTGCACGGGCTTTGCTGCGCCACCCCACCCTACTCGTGTTCGACGAGGCTACGTCAGCCCTCGACTCCCTTACCGAAGAGGAGATCAGCCGCACCGTGCGCGACTTATCGGCTACGCGCGAGCACCTTACTATTCTGATTGCGCACCGCCTCAGCACCATCCTGCACGCCGACCGCATCTTCGTGCTCGAGCGCGGGCGCATTGTGGAGGCCGGCCGCCACGATGAACTCCTCGAGCGTAAAGGGCTGTATTACGCCATGTGGCGCCAGCAAATTGGCGAGCGGCAGCGCCCCACCGCCAAAGCCGCCTCAAACGGAGCCGAGGCAACCACACACAAGCAGCCTGCCTAGGTGCCACTGCAGGCATCAAGCAAAAAGGCCCCGCCGAGGATAGCTCTGCGGGGCCTTTTTTTGGTGCTTATTGGCTTAATGCTGCACCAACACGCGGCCGCGTAGCGCCTTGCTGTCCTCAGCCTGCCACTGCAGGGTATACAAGCCATTGCGCAAATCGGCTACGGGTATTGCAGCCGCACTGGTACCCGTGGGCAAGCGCAGTTCCTTTACCGTGCGGCCAGCGGCGTCGATCAGCAAAATACGAACCGCTGTTGTGGAGGCCACAACCGGCCCGCGCACCTGCAGCACATCGGCCACGGGGTTCGGGAAGGTTTGTAGCTCGCGCGGCGCATCGCCCCCCGAAACCGCTACTGCACTCGAAAAATGCTCCGAGCCGTCGGTGTCTACCTGGCGTAGGCGGTAGTACCGCACCTGTCCGGCACCTAGGGGGCGCGTATCGGTGGCTTCGTAGGTACGCCGGATGTTGCTTTGGCCGGCTGCATTTACGCGGGCAACCTCCTGCCAGGTGCTAGCCGTTTGCTCGTCGGCGGCCTGCACCGAAAAATAACTGCTGTTCAGTTCGTTGGCCGTGGCCCAGCTAATTTTTGCACCCGGCAGGGTAGCCTCGTAGCGGGCAGTAAAGCTTACCAGCTCAACGGGTAGCGGAGTAGCGGCCGCCAGCAGCTGAATCAGAGCAAAGTCGCAGGGGTTGGGGCTGGTGAGGCTAAAATTGATGACTCCAAGACCACCGGCAATGTCGCTTTCAGCACTCAACGTGCGCGATTGTTGCCCGTTGGCAATGGCATAGTGCATTACCGCCCCCGGCCGAATGATGTGCCCTAGCTGATGAGCGTGGCCTTGCTCGTGCAGCGCTACACTCTCGAAATCGTATTGCGTTGAAGCCGGCGCCGTGGCGTTGAAGTTCCAGTTGGTGTCGTCGTTGAAGGTGAAGTCGGTTTCGGCCACCGACCAATTCGTTACACCGCCGGTAGAGCAGCCGCTGTAGTACGAGGTGGTGCGCCCCAACACCCCGGCGGGCAGCTCGGCACCTACATCGAAACGCACTACGTTAACGTTGTCGGAGGCAGCAGTATTGATGTTTACAGTGTTACCAACGAAGCGTCTCAGACGGGTTGCAGCAGCCCACGTACCTAGGGCCCGCTCAAACGCAGAACGTGCGGCGGGGCGGTCGGCAAAAGTGGGGTTGTACTGCAGCGTGTAGCCGCCTTGCTGGTCTTTGTTGATCAGGCGCGGGCGAGCGGGTGTGGAGCCAATGTTGCTGTAGGAGTAAACGATATTTAGGTTGGTGGCACTAGCTATGCTGGCGCTGCCGTCGGCGTACACCACAAACTTACCGGAGCCCGCACCGCCTCCGTTTGCGCTGGAGGGCACGCGCACTTCAATTTTTGTGTCGCTCCAGGAAACATAGTCGCTACTATTAGCGGCAACTTTGTTGAGGCCGCCTTGGTCGGCATTCGGAAATTCAACTTTGCCCGTACCGCGGGTGCTGCCAAAGCCCGAACCCGTAATGGTTAGTACAGCCCCCGTGCCCGACGACAAGCTGGTCGGCGAAAACCCCGTAATCACGGGGGCCGCCGTGCCTCGCGCTACCACTGCCGGGGCGCTTAGCTCGGCATTGCGCCGCAGCTCCAGAAAGCGGCGCCCGGAGTGGCGTTCTACGGCTGGATACAGTTCGTTTTCAATGGAGTTGTAGCGGGCAAACGGCTCGGCTGCCACATGCCTAGCAGCATCGTAGCGTACAAAACCTTGCGGACCGGCAAACAAGCGTAGTGCGCCTGGCTGGGGTGCAGCCGGATCGGCTTCGAGAAAGAACATGCCCTGCTCGCCTACCACCAAGCCGGCGGTGCCGCTTACATCTTCGCGGCGCAGCCCTAGTGTTCCGCCGGGCTCGGCCAGCTGAATTCCGGCAGCCGGCACCTGCCCCCGAAACACCTTAAATACCTCAAGCTGATTAAGGGTAAAAATCCGCCCTGCCGCATCCGTAACGGCCTGCTGCCCAACAATACGCGCTTCAACTACCAGCGAGGCTTCGGTGGCTCGGCGGCTCAATGCAACCGGCTCGAGCATACACGCCTCTTGTGCTTGGGCGGCAGTAGCTGCCGCAAACCATAAAAACAGAATAAACGCGAACGGTTGGTGTTTGGTCATACGCACTGCTTTGTACTTGTCCGAGACAACCATCTGCCGAGGTTGTCGGTCCGGTGCAAACATTTAGCAGCTCGCCTTAATTCCTGGTAGCAAATTTTTAGGCATAATCAAACGAAAACACCCCGCTCACGCGTTATAGTTGAGGTAGGCAAGCCTGGCTGCCGCTCTCAAAAATTGGCAACAAAATTGCACCACTGGGCAAAGGCTTAAAGGACTTTTTCATGAACCACAACCGCATTTTTCGCCGCCTGTTTTCGGGTATGCTCCTAAGCTGGAGCCTGCTTACGGGTGGGCAGGCCACGGCTGCTCAGCCAGCGCCGCAGCGCGATGTGCTGCGGGAAATCACGGATGTCGTGGGCCTGAAACCGCGTTTTGAACTGCGCGCCACTGCACAAGTTGAAAACGCCGCCGCCGTGGTGTACGGGGGCAAGCGATTTTTGCTATACAACCCCAATTTTGTGGGCGCCGTAAACCGTGCGGGCCGCACCGACTGGGCCGGCATCAGCATTCTGGCGCACGAAATGGGCCACCACCTCAACGGGCACACGCTTAAGCCCGGCGGCTCCAACCCCGCCGACGAGCTGGAGGCCGATGAGTTTTCGGGCTTTGTATTGCGCAAGATGGGCGCCAGCCTTGCCGAAGCGCAAACCGCTATGGCTATGGTAGCGCAGGATTACGACTCGCCCACGCACCCGGGCCGCCCCACCCGCCTCACGGCAATTGGCCGGGGTTGGCAGCAAGCCAATCAGCAGATTGTGGCCAGTGCCCGCGTGGTAGCTCCTTCGGCGCAGCCGGTAGCCATGGCATCTCGGCCGGCTACGCCGCGCCCTGCGGTGGTGCAACCTGCTTCAACGGGTTTCCTAGGTAAGCTCACTTTCCGCAACAGCCCCAACGATCCGCTTTACGTTACGCGCAATCTGAGTGTCGTACGCCTCGATTCGCAAGAGCGCACCGCTGCAATTGTGGGCCGCCTTACGCGCTCTAGCAGCGCCGACTTCCCCTTTGTGCTGGTTGATGCGCAGCAGCGTATGCTTTACGTAAGCGCGCAGGGCGGCATCTACAACCCGCAGGGTCAGCAAATCGGCCGCCTCACCGATCCTTCCTAGGTATCATTTCTTCCTCCTTTCTCCGAAAGCCAGCTTCTGCTCTAGAGGCTGGCTTTTTTCGTTGACCCGCCGCCACCCACAACGCACACGTCCAATCTCGCCGCCGAGGGTTATCATTGCTCCACAGCAAACTTTCCGCTCTGCTATGCCTGCTTATCCTTTTCTGCTCGTCGATGCATTTACCACGCGGCCTATGGGCGGCAACCCTTGCGCCGTGGTTCTCGACGCCGACGACCTCACGCCCGAAACCATGCAACGGCTGGCGCGCGAGTTCAATCAATCCGAAACCGCCTTTGTGCGCCGCTCTTCGCTGGCCGATGTTGCCGTGCACTACTTTACCCCAGCCGAGGAAATCCCCCTGGCCGGCCACCCTACCATAGCTACTGCCGCCGCGCTGGTACATGCCGGGCGAGTTTCGCTTACGGGTGGGCCAGTTTCGCTACAGTTTGAGCTGCGCGACGGGCCCATTGGCGTCGACATTGCCCCGGCCTCGGCCACGCACGCGCTTCAGGTAACCATGACCCAGCGCCGCCCCGTGTTTGGCGCATTGCACGACCCCGCAGTGGTAATGCCGTTGTTTGGCCTCACGCCCGACGACGTACTGCCTGGGGCTCCTATACAGACGGTAAGCACTGGCACACCGCAGTTGATGATCCTGCTGCGCGACCACGACGCCCTGCGCCGCGCCCAAGCCCCTGAAGCTGACACGTATAATAAGTATCGAAGCAGCAGCGACTTCTTCAGCCCCCACTTGTTCTGCCTAGGTGGTGCTACCTCAGCCGGCCGCACCTTTGCCCGCCACTTTGGCACGCCGCCCGATATCACGGAAGACCCGGTAACGGGGTCGGCTACGGGAGCTATGGCAGCATACCTGTGGCACCACAACTACCTGCCCGGCCCCGACTTTGTAGCCGAGCAGGGCCACTGGATGAACCGCCCCGGCAATGTGCAAGTGCGCGTAGTGGGTAGCCGCGACGCCATCGAAACGGTACAGATTAGTGGCAGTGCCGTGGTGGTGGTAGAGGGCACGCTTCAGCTATGACACGCGGGAACGTTCTGCGAACTGTTGGGTTTAGTAACCGACGAGGTTACTAAGCTCTGCCCCTGTTGTGCCCCTTGGCACCTAGGCACAATGGTTATAGCCTCCGGAATGACTATTACCTGCGCCTTTACCATTTCGCAAGCCGATGCCCGAATTACCCGAAGTAGAAACCTACCGCCGATTTCTGGACGACCTCGTGGTTGGCCAGCGCATTGTTGCCGTTGAGGTATTCGATGCACACGTACTGGCCTTAAAAGAAGATGCCTTGCGCGCGGCCCTTGTGGGAGCTACCGTTACGGCTACCCAGCGGCTCGGCAAAAACTGCTTTTTGGAACTCTCCGGCGAGCAAGTGTTGGTGCTACACTTCGGTATGACTGGCGACGTAGGCGCCTACCGCGACGACCACGACCGGCCCCGCTTTACCCGCGTTGCCTTGCACCTGCAAGATGGCCTGCGCGTGGCATTTATCGATCCGCGCAAGTTTGGCCGGATCCGCTTGGCTGCTAGCGTGGCTACTTACCAGCACGAAAAGCACCTAGGGCCCGATGCGTTAGACCTTACCGTTGAGAAGCTGGCTGCAGCTCTGGCGCGCAAGAAGACCTTGATTAAACCCGTGCTGCTCGATCAGCGCCTCACGGCTGGTTTGGGCAACTGGATTGTCGATGAAGTGCTGTTCCAAGCTAGCATTCATCCGGAGCGGGTTGCTTCTTCGCTTACCCCCGACGAGGTAGGCCGCTTACATGCTGCTATACAGCTAGTGCTGCGCACAGCCATTGAGCACGAAGCCAGCTACCAACGCTTCCCTCTTTCTTTTATTATACATGCTCGCGAATGGGACGCTTACCCTACCCCCAACTCCGACGCCTATAAGTACTGCCCCACCGACAAAACAGCAATAGTAAAAAAGTATGTAGGTGGCCGTGCTACCTACTTCTGCCCTATTTGCCAAAAAGAGACTTAAGAAGTAAGTTTACAAACAGCATTCAACTAAAAGCTGCTTAGCGTTTTACGCAAGCAGCTTTTGTATTTTACTGACATGTTAAAGTACAATATTAAATTGTATGGCACTTTCCGAACATAATGTTTGAATTATTGACTTTTTCCGCGAAAGTGTGAAAAACGTTTTCTAGTTTAGCATTGTCAACGGCGACGAAGGGCGGTAGAAACCCCTTGAGGCGTGAAGTTGGAAAGTGTACAGAATGCAAAAACGCCTGAGTGTAGTTGCTCATTTTTCTTCACCAAACCCATTACCTGTTTTCATGAAGAAACTGCCCGTTTACCTGAGCTTGGCGCTAGCCCTTACTGGCCTGGCATCGTGTGAGAAAGAATTGGAAGAAGTAGCGCAGCCCACCGCTAAAGCCGAAGCACAGGTGCAGCAGACCCCGCAGCAATTACTTGCAGCAGGACAATGGCATATGACGGACCTTGCCACCGTATCAACCCCCGCTGGTTCGAATGAGGCTGTAACCGTAAGCATGTTTGCGCACATGAAGACCACGTTGCGCGACAACCTCACCCAGTTCACCACCGACGGCCGCTACGTGCTCGACGAAGGTGCTACCAAAGCCAACCCCCAAGCCGAGCAGCAAAAAGCCGGCTCCTACACGCTCAGCGAGGACGCTAAAACCCTGACCGTAAAGGTTGGCGACTCGGAGCGCAAGTTCGCAGTAGAAGAACTTTCGGCTAACACCCTCCGCCTGAAAATGACCGAAGGCGAAGGTGCCAACGCCACGAGCTACGTGAGCACCTTCGCTCACTAAGCCATAACGATTTCCCAAGTCCCATTGGCTCCACCCAATGGGGACGCCCGACCGCTGCGCGGTCGGGCGTTTTTGTTTTCAGCACTTGGCCGGTGCTGTGGTATTCAGCACCAAAAAGCCCCTAGGTGGTAGTTCACCTAGGGGCGATGGCTACCCATTGGTAGCTTCTTCTACAGCTCGGCTACAATGGCTTCGCGCAACAGCTGCTGCATTTGTGGCAACGTGGCGTATAGCTGATCGAGCGACTCCAGCACAAAGTAGGTTGTTTGGAATTCGTCTTTGCGGAAGGCCGTGTCGGTAACGGTGGCTACGTTAAAAGGCAAACGGGTTGGTACTTCGCCGAGGCTGTAACGCGTTTCGCCGGCCGATGACAAGATGCCCGCCCCGTAGATGCGCGCCTCTCCGCTGCCGGCGTCGCGAATCAGCCCAAACTCAACGGTAAACCAGTACAGCCGCGCCAACAGCTCCACGGCGGCCGCGTCGGAGGCGTGGCGCAACCCAATGTGGCCTAGCTGGTGCAAAAACCGGCAGAACTCGGCATTAGCCAGCAGCGGCACGTGGCCGAACACGTCGTGGAACATGTCGGGCTCTTCCAGGTAATCCAGCTCCGAGAGCTTGCGCAGCCAGGTAGTAGCCGGAAACTGCTTGGCCGCCAACATGCCAAAGAACACGGCATCATCCACAATACCGGGCACGGCCACCAGCTCCCACCCCGTAAGGCGGCGCAGTACTTGGTTTACTTGCCTGAAATCGGGAATGCGGTCGGCGGTGAAGCCAATGCGGGCCAGCCCTTCCATAAACTCGGGTGCCGCGCGGCCCGGCAAGGCCTGCAGCTGGCGTTCGAAAAGGAGTTGCCACACTTGGCGGTCTTCGTCGGTGTACTGGTCGTAGTGTTGCTGGAGAGCTTTCATGGTACCTAGGGTTTGAAAGAGGTAAAAACAAAAAGCCCCCGTCCGGCTATCGGACGGGGGCGGTATGAAGCGGTTTCGCGGAGACGTTACTGGGTCTGCTCGGATGCCGTCGTACATACACGACCGTTGCCGAAGCCGGTGGGCTGGCAGGTCGGGTAATAATAATAGTACGACTGGCTGAACAGGTGCATGGGGTAAATATGGGAAGAGTTTCGGGATGAACCGTCTACCCTTGGGTTATTTTTTTGGTACGCAACCCACCCTTGCCTCCTAGGCCGGGTACGGCGAATGGTTGTTTAGCTCGTTGTTTTCTTTCTCTGCTTTGCGCGTTAGCGTTGTAAGCCAGGATTTGGTCACCGGCGATTCGCTTTCGAAACCACGGCGGCGTTCGTCGCCGATTTCGCCGGTTGTGCCGGGCAGTGCTCGGTTTACCATACTGAGCATGTTCGCCACGGTGCCGGGCGCAATGCCGTGCAGCAACGAAATGATTTTAGCTGGCATGCCCAAAATCAGCTCTGCATCGCCGCGGCGGGCGGCGTTCCACACCTGCCGGGCAGCGTACTCGGCACTCACGGTAAGCACGGGCAGCGAATCGGCCACCATAAACCAGGCAAACTCCAGCAGGTGCTGCCCTTTCACGATGGCCTGGCGCGGCGAACCGGTGCGCATGAGGCCGGGGCACACCGTGGTAACATACACGCCGTAGCGCAGCAACTCGGCCCGAAAACCTTCTGATAAGCCCACCAGCGCAAACTTACTGGCGCAATAAGGCGCAAGGTGCGGCACCGATACTTTGCCCCCAACCGAGGCAATATTGATGATGCGCCCGCCGCGGCGGCGCTTCATGTCGGGTAGCACGGCGTACATGGCGTGGAGCGCCGCCCAAAAGTGAATATCCATCGACTCTTGATAGTCACGCACATCCATGTGCTCAAGCGGGCCGCCCGTGATGATGCCGGCGTTGTTGATGAGCACATCAATGGGCCCTAGCTCGTTGCGAACTTCGGCCACCATGGTGCGCACTTCGGCTTCGTCGCTGAGGTCGCGCGCCAGGGTCAGGATTTCGGTTCCTTCAGTCAGCAACTCCTTGCGGGCGCGCTCCAGCTCGTCGGTGTCGCGGGCACAGATGGCCACCCGGGCACCCTCGGCTGCGGCCTGGCGGGCTAGCACCAGCCCTAGGCCGCGCGAGCCGCCGGTAATCAACACTACTTTGCCGCGCAAGTCGTACGAACCACGGCGATTAGCCCAAAGGGCAACGGCTGCTACGGCGGCACCAATGCCGGCGGCTTTCAGCCAGGTGTTGCGAGAGGATTGCTGCTTCATGCCTCCTTCTATTGCTTAGCTGCAGTAAAGGTTACAGGCACCTAGGCGAATTGCTCACATTGGGCCTAGGCTCGGGAATAAAAGTGCTTGTGGCAGCGTTGAGCAGCTGATGAACTCTGGCACGCTATTTTCGCAGTGCTGAGTGCCGGCGCCCCGCGCTGGCCTCCTTGCTTACTCAACGAGATGAACACTCCCACGAAATCGATTTTGCTAGCTGCGGCGCTGCTACTAGCTGCTCCTGCCGCTTGGGCCCAAACTGCCGCCTCTAAAACAAAGCCTGCTGAGGCCAGAACAAAGGCCACCGCTGCGCAGGCGGCTCCGGCACCCAAGCTCGACGACGCCAAGATTGAAGCCCAGGCCAATGGCCTTACCCAAAGCTTAAAGCAGGCCTTGGCCCTGAGCCCGCAGCAGGAAGAAAAAGTACGCCAGATAAACCTGCGCAGCGTACGGCAGGTGGAGGAAGCCCGCGTTCGGCACCGGGCCGATTTGCGCAAGCTTAACGGGATTATTGAAGACATCGGCCAGTCGCGCATGGCTGCTCTTAAAGACGTGCTGACCGTTGCGCAGTTCGACAAGTATCAGAAGGCCCGCGAAAAGAAGATGGGCATTCCGAATACCCAAGGCAACCAGGGCAACGCCGTGCCGGGCCTCCCGCCGGGCCGCGGCGAAGAGTAGCCCAGGACTGTACTTAAACGCTCCGGCCCGCCTGTACTACGTGTGTGCAGGCGGGCCGGAGCGTTTGGGTTGGGTGCAGTTGGCTAAAAGTGCAGCCCTAGGGTATCGGCGCCAAGCTTCAGAATAATGCCGCCGACCACCACCAAAAACAGCACGCGCACAAAGCCTACCCCTTGCTTAAGCGCAGTGCGCGCACCTAGGGTTGAGCCCAGCATGTTGCAGGCAGCCATGGGCAGGGCTATTTGCCACATAATGTGCCCGGTGTAAGCAAAATAAGCCAGTGCCGTGAGGTTGGTAGCTACGTTGACCACCTTTGAGGAAGCCGACGCGCTAAGAAAATTGTAGCCAAACAGCCCCACAAAGGCAAAGAGCAGAAAGCTACCCGTACCGGGACCGAAAAAACCGTCGTAGAACCCGATGAGCACACCGATGAGTACGCCGTAGTACGGCTCGCGGCTTTCGGGCAGGCGCGGCGCATGAATGGAGCCGAAATCTTTGCGCCAAAAGGTGTAGATGGCAATAACCACCAGCAAACCCAACACCAGCGGCCGCAACAGCTCCGAGGGCAGCAGCGATACCACGCGCGCCCCCAAAAACGAGAACAGCCCCGCCGAAACGGCCGCAGCGCCAACTGCCCGCCACCGAATGGGCACCTGCCCGGCGTAGCGCCGCAGCGCCGCAGCCGTGCCGGCTACCGATGAAACTTTGCCTGTGCCGAGCACCGTGGGCACCGGCACTCCTTTGAGCAATAGCAACATAGCGGGCAGCTGAATCAACCCGCCGCCGCCCACAATTGAGTCGATAAAACCAGCCAGAAAAGCAAAAGCGCAAAGCAGCGCCAACGTCGCGTCGAGGTGTTCCATAAAAGGCCGTAAAGATAGCGGTATGCCCTGCCTGGTTGAGCGCCGCAAGAACACCGGCTAGACTATTACGAGGTGCTTTTACGTATGCAGAGCTCTACCCCTGCTCCGCAACAAAAAGGCCCATGCACCACCCGCTTACGCACCGCGACCGAATGCTTACCCTGGCCGGCGTACTGATTGCCATGTTTCTGGGGGCGCTCGATCAAACCATTGTATCAACGGCGCTGCCGCGCATTGTGGCCGATTTGCAGGGGCTCGACCGGTTTACGTGGGTAGCCACCGCGTACCTAGCCGCTAGCACGGCCTTCGTGCCCATTTACGGCAAGCTGGCCGATACCTTCCCGCGGCGCAACATCGAAATCGTGGCGGTATCGGTTTTTCTGCTGGGCTCGGCGCTGTGCGGGTTAGCCGGCGAGTTTGGCTCCTTGCCCCTGCTCGGCGACGGCATGAGCCAGCTGATCATCTTCCGGGTAGTGCAGGGCTTTGGCGGTGCCGGCCTGTTTGCCTTGGCCTTCATCATCATCGCCGATTTGTTTCCGCCGGCCGAGCGCGGGCGGTACCAAGGGTACGTGGGGGCCGTGTTCGGCATCTCGTCGGTGCTGGGTCCTTTCCTGGGTGGGCTGCTCACCGACCTAGGCGACGACCTGCTGCCCGGCGTGGCCGGCTGGCGGCTAGTTTTCTACGTGAACCTGCCCCTAGGTGCCGTGGCCCTGTGGTTTATCCTGAAGAACATGCCCAAGCTGCGCCCTACCGGGGCCAGCACCCGGCTCGATGTCCTGGCGGCTTTGCTGCTCATTAGCGGGGTGGGCGCACTCATTGTGGCCCTTCAGCTCAACAAAGCTACATACGCCTGGACATCGGCTACCACCCTTGGATTAATTGGCATGGCCGCCCTCCTGCTTGCTTTGTTTGTGCTGCGCTCGGTGCGCTCCGAGCACCCCATTCTCGATTTTAGTTTGTTCGGTAACAAAGTATTTCGCTCGGCTAATGCGGCGTTGTTTCTGCTGGGCGGCACCTTCCTGAGCATCATCATTTTCGAGCCGTTGTTCATGGTGAATGTGCTGGGCACCTCGGCCACGCGCGCCGGCATGAGCTTGATTCCGCTTTCCCTAGGTGTGGTAACGGGCTCCAACGTGGCGGGGCAAATGGTATCGAGGCGGGGCGGGCACTACAAACGCTGGATGCTGGCTGGCGGAGCGCTGCTATTGGTGGGCTTGGGCCTGATGACAACCTTAACCGCCAATACCACTTATTGGCAGGTGCTGCTGTACGTGTTTGTGTGCGGGGTGGGCGTGGGCCCCAGCATGCCGCTGTATACCCTGGCCGTTCAAAACGCTACCGAACCGCGCCTGATTGGGCAAGCTACTTCGGCCAGTCAGTTTTTCCGACAGATTGGCGGCGTGGTAGCGGCCGCGCTACTGGGCACGGTGCTGACGCTGCAACTCGCAAAAGCGCTGCCCGCCCACGCCGCACCCGCCGGACCGTCCACCACCGAGCAGGCCGTCATCAGCGAAGGCCCAGCCCTGCCTGCAGCCGCCATGCCCACGGGCAACAAGCCCGAGCCGGCGGTGCGGCAAGCATTCGTCAATGCTATCGGCAACATCTACCTCATCACGATGGGCTTGGTGGTGCTGGGCCTAGGCGCCACCCTGCTTATTCCGGAGTTGCCGCTGCGCAAAACCAACGCCGCGGCGCCGCCAGTGCTGGCAGAATAATCCTTGTAGCTAAATCATTAGCTTCCGGCCATGAAGAAGCTCGGCAAATCGGCTTTTTACCTTGGCACTTCGGGCCTGCTGCTGCTTACGCTCTGGAGCACACTCAAGGGTTTGCAGGAGCATCCGGGGCAGCCCTCGGTAGCGGCCGCGTTTTGGCTCGGGGGCTTTGCCTGCACCACGGCCGTGGCGGGGGTGTTTGGCATGCTGGGCCTGGTTGTACCCTTGCACAAATTGCCGGGCCCTAGGTTCTACAATTGCCTCGAAGCAAACCTGGTAAGCCGCCTGTACCGCGCATTGCACGTGGAGTGGTTGCGGCGCTTTCTGTGCTGGATTCACTACCACAAACCCCAACCTCGGCAAGCCTTTTACGGCGGCGGCAGAGCCCGGCTGGCATTACTGCTCCACAACACTCAAGGCGCCGAAATCTGTCACGTGCTGGCGTTTGTAGCCCAGTTGCTGCTGCTGCCGTACTTTCTGCACCTAGGCCGCTACGATTTGGCGGCCGGAGCCGCAGTGGGCAACTTGTTCGGCAACTTTTATCCCATTGTGCTGCAGCGCCAGCACCGTTCTCGCTTACTTCGGTTGGGCCTGATGACTCAACCCCGTACTGCCCAGCTTCATCCTTCGCTTTAGCATTCTTTCATCTGTATGGCTTTCTCCCCTGCCTCCCGCACGCGCTATTTGTATTGGCTTGCTGCCGGCGCCATTGCTATTTCCCTGGTACTTAGCATTCAGGATGGCACTACCTGGCCGCGCATCGCCAGCTCTGTTGCCTTGTTCACGGGTTTCGCCCTTATGGGCCTCTACCCCACGCACAGCCGCCCGGCTTGGGCCCGGGTGCTGATTCTGGGCATGCTGGGGGTTGCCATTGTGCTGCTGATTTTGCGCGTAACAGGCCGCTTGGTGTAAGTGGCTTGCTAGGCGAGTTGCCAGGGTTCTGCGTAAGCTTGCAGCCCGGCCCCTTGCCGCTCCGTTGTTGCTATGCCCGCTACTCCTGCCACCACTGCGTCATCAAACCGCTTAAGCGCCCTGCTCAGCCGCGTCGGGCTCGATTGGTTTTTTTTCGGGCTGATTGGTGTGGTGGTGCTGGCCTACCTGGCGCCGGGCATTGGCAGTGCCGGCAGTCCGGTGCCCTGGCGCCGCATTACCAGCCTGGGGGTGGCGGTTATCTTCTTTCTGTACGGCCTGCGCCTCAGCCCCGAAAAGCTTAAAGCCGGCATGCGCAACTGGCGCCTCCACGCCGTGGTGCAGTTCACCACGTTTGGTGCATTTCCGCTGCTGGCCTTGGCAGCTCGCCCGTGGTTTGGCAGCGAAGCCGGCCAGACCTTATGGGCCAGCGTGTTCTACCTGTGCACCTTACCCAGTACCGTTTCCACTTCGGTGGTAATGGTGAGCATCGCGGGCGGCAACTTGCCCGGCGCCATTTTCAACGCCAGTATTTCCAGCCTGCTGGGCATTGTACTCACCCCGCTGTGGGTAAGTGCGGTGCTGCATACCGGCGATGCGGGCGGCACCAACCTGGGCAGCATGGCTACTGATCTGGCCCTGCAAGTACTGCTGCCAGTAGTGCTAGGGGTGCTGCTGCACGGGCGCTTCGGGAGCTGGGCCGAGCGCCACAAGCAGGGCCTGCGCTTGTTCGATCAGAGCATCATTCTGCTGATGGTGTACACCTCGTTCTGCGAGTCGTTTGCCGAAAACGTGTTCCGCGACATTCGCACTACCGATTTGCTGCTGCTTGCCCTAGGTATGGTGGCGTTGTTCGTGGTAGTGTATGCCATCATCATCGGGGTAAGCAAATTGTTGGGCTTCTCCGCCGAAGACCAAGTTACCGCCTTGTTCTGCGGGTCCAAAAAGTCGCTGGTGCACGGTACCGTTATGGCTAAGGTGCTGTTTGCCAGCACAGCCGCTACGGGTGTGCTGCTGCTGCCCACCATGCTTTACCATGCCCTGCAAATTTTGCTAGCCAGCGTAATTGCCCAGGCCATTGGCCGGCGCATGGCTGCCCGCTTGCAATCGGCTACCTAGGGCCTTGCACCACATATACATGCGATAGTGGTGCTGAGGCGTGGGCAGTAGTTTTGGTGCACTGCTCCTGCCCTACCATGAACAAATCAGCTAATCCCCTTCGCTTCCAAAATTCGGGTTGCTTGTTACTGCTGCTGGCGTTGCTATTCGGTAGCGGCTCAGCCCTGCACGCGCAAACCTTCTGGATACCGGGCTTAGCACCCTACGGTCCCAAAGACAAGCTCGTCGCCACCGGCGACTCTACCCTGCTCACCACCGTGCAGGCAGGGCTGTTGGTGAGCAACAACCGCGGCCGCACCTGGCAGTTGGCCCTGCGCTGCCACGGGGTAGGCGGCTTGTACGCCGCGCGCCGTGGGCAAATGCTGGCTGGTGGCCTGGGCAAAGTGTACCGCAGCCTGAATGCCGGTCTGAGTTGGGACTCCGTGGCCTTGCCCACGGCTTACCCCGTTACGGTGCTTTCCGAAACCACTACCGGCGCACTGCTGGCGGGCACGGGGTTGTACGCAGCCCAAGGCGTACAGCGCGGCGACGGCGTATTTTACTCAGCCGATGGCGGGCGCACCTGGGAGCAGCGGAGCACGGGGTTTGGTCCGGCCCGCTACATCAACCAGCTCACCTCCGACCGCCACGGCCGCCTGTTCGCCGCCGCGCTCAGCGAAACCACCAACGATCAGCCCGGCCTCTACACCTCCGCCGATAACGGCCTCAGCTGGCGGTGGCTGCCCGTGCGCATCAACGGCCGCAACGCCATCTTCGACGACATCAATACCTACGAGTTCACGGCACTGGCCATCAGTCCCCAGGATTCGCTTGTTGCTTCGGTATCGGGCTCCTCGGGGCGAGTGGGCGTGGTGCTGAACATGAGCAAACACCTGCGCGATGCCACCGACCCCAGCATACGGTGGCGGGTACACGCCAACCCGAGCACCCCCATGTGGTGGGTGGATACGGACCTAGGGCTTATTCATTTTGCCCGCAACGGCTATTGGTACAGCTCGCGGTTTGGCACCCCGCGCTCGGGCGGCACGCTGGTATCGCAAAACCAAGGCGCCACTTGGGCCTTGGTTACGAGTGGGCTGGGCACCAGCATTAATGGAGTACGTGAACATCAGCAGTTCGCCGAATTTCCCGACGGGCAAGTGTTTATGGTGCAGTTGCTCGACGAAACCGTGTACCGCACCAACGTTGGGCTTATCACGAGCACTCCCCGCTCAAAGCGTGTTGCTCCGGTTAGCTTGTACCCCAATCCGGCCAACGAGTACGTGCTTGTCAGCCTTGGCACAGGCTGGCCAGTGCAGCAGCTAAGGTTGTATGATGTGCAAGGCCGCTTAGTACGCAGCTACGCCCCTGCCCCTGGGCAACAAACCCTGCGCCTCAACCTAGGCACCCAAGCAGCTGGCATGTATGTACTGGCCGTTCATTTGGCCAACGGCCAGGTAGTACGGCAACGCTTGCAGAAACAGTAAGCCTTAGAGCTTACATATTTCAGGCTGAAGCATTGCGGGTTAAATCCATAGCGCAATTAAGAAATTGCGCTATGCCAAGGAAGTAGTATTTTTACGGCTTCCGCCGCTGTACTTCTTCTTATTGCAATGAAAAAGCTTTTACTCCTTTTCGGCCTTCTGTTAGGCGTGGTATTTACAAGTGCTGCCCAGGCGCCCAGCAAGGATTTGTTTAAGGCAGTGATGAAAAACGACGCTGCCGCGGTGGAAACCCTGCTCAAAGGCGGCGCCGACGCCAACGCAGCCATCGAGGTAATGCCGGGCTTCAAAACGACTTACCTGATTACCGCTGTCACTAACGGCAATTTGGATATTGTAAAGACGCTAGTGCAATATAAGGCGCAAGTAAACGCCAAAGACGCCGGTCAGGAAACCGCCCTGATGGCTGCAGCCGCCAAAGGCGACAAAGCCATGGTGGAGTTTCTGTTGGCCAGCGGCGCCGATGCCAAAGCCACCGACAACCAAGGCAACACGGCCCTGAACTCGGCCAAGGCAGGTGGCAACAAAGAAGTCATCAGCCTGCTGGAGCAGAAATCGAAGTAGTAACACGCTCCTGCTTTCATCCGCATTAAAACGGCCGGGCTCAAAGCCTGGCCGTTTTGTTTTTAGCTTCGCACAAGCACCCAGTTGCCTACTCGCCTTGGCAAGGGCCTTAGGTTAACCTCGTCCGCCAAATGTGTAGTACTGAGCCTACCCACCGCTACCAAGATTTCTCGGCCAAAGCACGCTGCTTCGATGCGGCGCCCCTTGCGGCAGTGCTTGCCCACTTAGGCGCGCATTTTATAGGCACCGACCACCAGCGCGATACGTACTACGCCACCTCCCGCGGGAAGCTCAAACTGCGCGAAGGCAACATCGAGCACATCCTTATCCACTACGAGCGCCTCCCCGACGCACACGGCCTCGAGCGCACCCACGTGTACCGCTACGACCAGCACCCCTCGCCCGAGTTGCTGAATGAGGTACTAACCAACCGCTCCGTGTTGGGCATTGTGGAGAAAACGCGCTGCATTTACCGCCTGGGCCACATCAAAATTCACCTCGACTCTTTCGCCACGGGCGAGCAGTTTGTGGAGGTTGAAGTGCAAGACCACCTAGGGCAGCGCACACTGAAACAGCTCAGGGCCGAATGCCTGGAGTTCTTGCAAAGGTTGGGCATTTCGCCCAGCGAGTTGCTGAATAACGGGTACTTGCCGCAGCTTAAGGTGCCTGGAGCCACAAAACGGCTGCTTTCGTAGCTATTTTGCAAGCTGATACAATCTCAGTTCTGCTATCCGCATGGCGCGTTTTCTACTTTCCCTAAAGCACTGGCAACTCTTCCTAGTAAGCTTTGTCGCTCCCATGCTCATACAGGGAGTAACTACAACGCTGTTGTTCAGCGGTTCCACCCCGAATTTGTCTCTCTTCATCGTTGGCTTTGCGGTTTCTACTTTGCTGATGATGGGCGTGTTGTTCGCATGGTATTGGGCAGCAAGCACCACGTTACCCAGGCTGCTTCCCGAAACAGTGAAGGCGTACCCTAACCGTATCCGTTTCGCCTTGCTGCTCCCAATCCTGTATGCAGTTGCGGTAATGGCCTTAATAGCTGGCTTTATTCATCAACCAGATATAAACCCATCTTGGTTTGCTCTCATAGCGCCACTGCACTTGCTGTCGATGGGGTGTATTTTCTACAGCGTGTACCAAGTGGCCCACGTCCTGAAGGCTGCTGAGGAACAACGGCCTGTAGGGTTTAGTGAAGTAGTGGCCGACTTTCTGCTGCTTTGGCTGTTTCCGGTGGGTGTGTGGCTGATTCAGCCGCGCATTAACAAGCTTGTGGCATCCTAGTAGTAACAATGCTGCCCATAAAACGGAAACCCGCCTAGGTGCCTAGGCGGGTTTCCGTTTTATGGGCAGACAAACGCCGAAAAGAATCTAATTACCTACGGCACCACCTGCCACCGCTGATTGCTGCGTCGGTGTTTCTTCGGGCGTGGGGCTTATTTGCAGCAGGCGGGCAATGAGGCCCGTCCAGCCGGTTTGGTGGCTGGCACCTAGTCCGTGGCCGTCGTCGCCGTGGAAGTACTCGTGGAAGAGCAGGTAGTCGCGGAAGTGCGGGTCGTGCTGCAGCAGCTCGGAGCTGCCGAGGGCTGGGCGGCGCCCCGCGGCATCGCGCAGAAACAGCTTGTTGAGCCTGCCAGCCAGCGCGGCAGCTACTTCGAGCAGGTTGTAGTGCTGCCCCGAGCCGGTGGGATACTCCACCTTAAATTCTTTCCCGTAGTAAAAGTGGAAGCGCTTGAGCGACTCGATGATGAGGTAGTTGATGGGAAACCAGATGGGCCCGCGCCAGTTGGAGTTGCCGCCAAACAAATCCGATTCCGACTCACCCGGCACGTACGTCACGGTGAAGTCGGCCTCGAGCGTGCGGAACACGTAGGGATTGTCGCGGTGGCAGCGCGACAGGGCCCGGATGCCGTATTCCGACAAAAACTCCGATTCGTCGAGCATGCGCTCGAGCAGCTTTTTCATGCGGTGGCCGCGCAGCAGCGACAATAAGTGCCGCTCGCCCTTGCCGGGCTCCTGCCACCTAGAAACCAAGTCGGCCAAGTTGGGGCGGTTGTCGAACATCCAGCGCAGGCGCCGTGTGAAATCGGGCATGGCCTCGAGCAGTTCCTCGTCGAGCACCTCCACGGCAAACAGTGGAATTAGCCCCACGATGGAGCGCACTTTTAGCTTGGTGCGCTGGTCGTCGGGCAGGTGCAGCACGTCGTAGAAGAATTCGTCTTCCTCGTCCCAGAGGTTGAAGCTGCCGTCGCCGGCCTTGGTCATGGCCTCGGCGATGTACAGGAAGTGCTCGAAGAACTTGCTGGCTATATCCTGGTAAACGGGGTTGGTTTTGGCCAGCTCCAGGGCAATGCGCATCAGGTTAAGCGCGTACATGGCCATCCAGGAGGTGCCGTCGGCCTGCTCGATATAGCCGCCCGTGGGCAGCGGCGCCGAGCGGTCGAATACCCCGATGTTATCGAGCCCCAGGAAGCCGCCCTCGAAGATGTTGTGGTTGTTGCGGTCTTTGCGGTTGACCCACCACGTGAAGTTGAGCGTGAGGCGGTGAAACACCGACTCGAGGAAGTGCAGGTCGCCTTCGCCGCCGTTCTGCTTCTTGTCCATCTTGTACACGCGCCAGGTGGCCCAGGCGTGCACGGGCGGATTTACGTCGCCAAAATTCCACTCGTAGGCGGGCAGCTGGCCGTTGGGGTGCAGGTACCAGTCGCGGGTGAGCAGGCGCAGCTGCCCTTTGGCAAAGTACGGGTCGACCATAGCCAAGGGCACGCAGTGGAAGGCCAAGTCCCAGGCGGCGTACCAGGGATACTCCCACTTGTCGGGCATCGAGATGATGTCGGCATTGTAGAGGTGGCGCCAGTTGTTGTTGCGGCCGTTGCGGCGCTCAGTGGGCGGGGCCAGCATGGCGGGGTCGCCGTCGAGCCACTGCGCTACGTCGTAGTAGTAAAACTGCTTGCTCCAGAGCATGCCGGCCAGGGCTTGCCGCTGAATGTTTTGGGCATCGGCACTGGGCAGCTTTTCCTGCAGCTCGGCATAAAACTCGTCGGCCTCGCGCAGGCGTAGGGCTACAACATCGGCAAAGTCGGCGAAGGGCTTGGCGTGTTCGGTTTTGCTTAGGCGCAGCCGCACGGTGCGCGCCTTGCCCGGCTCCACCAAAGCGCAGTAATGCGCAGCTACTTTAGTGCCCTCGCGCTTGGGGTTCACGGCCTTGGAGTTGCTATCCACCACGTAGTCGTTTACTCCGTCTTTGAAGTACAAATCAGTAGCTTCTAGGTCGTACAGCCGGGCGCCGTTGGTGTCGTTGTCGCAGAACAGCAGCTCGGGCGCCTCGTCGCAGTACAGCCAGTGGGTACCCAGCTCCTTATGGTCGATCTGCACTACGCCGGGCGCAGCCTGGCGCATGGCGGGGCGGTAGTCATCGGTGCCCCAGGCCCAGGTGTTCCGGAACCAGAGCTGCGGCAGCAAGCGCAAAGGCGCGGCCTCGGGGCCACGGTTGTAAGCGGTAACCTGAATGAGGATGTCGTCGGGGTCGGCTTTGGCGTACTCGATGAACACATCGAAGTAGCGGCCTTCGTCGAAAATGCCCGTATCGTGCAGCTCGTATTCGGGCTCTTGGCGCGTGCGGCGGGCGTTTTCCTCCACCAACTCCAGGTACGGAAACTCCTGCTGCGGATACTTGTACAGCATCTTCATGTAGGAGTGCGTGGGCGTGTTGTCGAGGTAGTAGTAGCTCTCCTTCACGTCTTCGCCGTGGTTGCCCTGCCCGTTGGTGAGGCCAAACAGCCGCTCCTTCAAGATGCTATCCTGCTCGTTCCAGAGCGCAACCGAAAAGCACAGCAGCTGGCGGTGGTCCGAAATGCCGCCGATGCCCTCCTCGCCCCAGCGGTAGGCGTAGCTGCGGGCCATGTCGTGGGTGATATGGTCCCAGGCGTTGCCTTCGGCACTATAATCTTCGCGCACGGTGCCCCACTGGCGTTCGGTAAGGTATGGCCCGAACCGCTGCCAGTGCGCCGTTTGTGCTTTGGCTTCGGCCAAACGTAGTTGTTCCTGCGTCATAAAGTACTCGCAAAGTATACCCGGGTTGTAGCGGGTATGATGAGGGATACGGCCCGCGGCCGCCTAAGCCCTAGGTGCCTTACCCGTTGCCAACAAAGCCGGGGTACAAGGTCATGCCGCCATCAACGTACAGGGTAGTTCCGTGTACGTAATCGGCCTCGTCGGATGCCAGCCAAACGGCCACTTTTCCAATGTCTTCCGTCTCGCCGATGCGGCCGTACGGAATCAGTTTGAGCAGCCGATCGGCCGCTTCGGGGGTTTCCCAGGCCTCTTGGTTGATAGGGGTTTTAATAGCGCCCGGCGCAATGCTGTTGACCCGGATTTTGTACGGGGCCAGCTCCTGCGCCATCGATTTCATCAGCAGCATCAGGCCGCCCTTTGAGGCGGCGTAGTTCACGTGCCCGGCCCACGGAATGGTTTCGTGCACCGAGCTCATGCAAATGATTTTGCCGGCGGCTTTGGACAAGCGGGGCTCGATGCCACGCCGAATAAACTCGCGAGCAGCCTCGCGGGCGCACAAAAACTGCCCGGTCAGGTTTACATCGATAACCTGTTGCCACTGCTCCAGGCTCATATCAATCAGCGGGGCATCTTGCTGAATGCCGGAGTTGCTGACCAGGATGTGGACCGTGCCGAAGTGCTCCTTGGCTTGCCGGAACATGGCCTGCACCTCGTCTTCCTTGCTTACATCGGCTTCGATAGCCACGGCCTGGCTGCCGGCCTGCCGAACTTGCTCGACTACTTGTTGGGCGGCCTCGGCATCGGAGCGGTAGTTTACCACCACCGATGCGCCCGCCGCCCCCATGGCCAGCGCCACACCTAGGCCAATGCCCGAGCTAGCGCCGGTAATCAGCGCCACCTGGCCGGCCAGGCGCTTTGCAGAAGTATCAGACATACATGGGTAACTGTTTCGCAGAACTCATCAGTATTGGCGGCAACCACATGCCCCTACTGATTTTTCGGCCAAACAGTTACCTAGGTGCTTGGGCCGGGGCAATGTGCAAACGGTTGCATAAGACACTGGCAATGAAATAAATCACTGACTTTTCTAAAGCTTGCCTAAGTCGCACAGTGATTTGGGTGGTTTTGAAGCTCAACTTTGACGACTGCGCTGAATTAACTCACACGTTGGCCACCTCGGTGCTTTTGTAGGGCTCAGCACCAAGGCGCCACAGCCGATTCTTTGTAACCTTGACCGCATGAAAGCCGCCTCCTGTTTATTGGCCTATTTACTTTGTCTGCTGCCGTGGGTGGTAGCCGCTCAAACGCTGAGCTTGCCAACCAAAAAGTACGTCTTCGTCGATGCGGCGCAGTTTAAGCGCGTGCGCCTGCAACGAACGCTGCCCAAAGGCACGCAGCACCTCGAGATTTTCAACCTGGAGTTTACGCCGCGCTTGGCAGCCATGCAGAAACCCACGGGCCCGGTCGATTTCCGCTACGTGCCGCCCGCGCTATGGCCAGCACCAAACGACAGCATTCGGTTTATGCGCCCCGACGACCGGGTGCTGATTGCCCTGGCCGTGTTGCCAAACAAAGAATCAGGCACCTTGGAATGGTCTAAAGTAGACCGCCAAAGCCTGCCCGCCGAGGCTATTCTGGGCCTGCCGGATCTGCGCCAGCAAACCGAGCATCGCATCGTTGCTTACAAACGCAGCTCCGACCTCAACAACAACATTACCCGGCGCTTCGATTTGCAGCCTGTGCTCTTCGACGGTACCCACTATTACACGACCCCAAACCTGACGGTAACGGAATGCTTCGTCGTTACGCAATTTGCCACCCGCCTGCCCTTCGACTCGGATAACGTAACCTTGAACCTAGGCGCCACACCTTTTCCGCAGCGGCAGCTTTGGACCCACGAAAGCAAGATGTCCGACTACTTTGGCTCCAAACCCCGGGACCTGGCATACCTGATGCGCTCGTGCATAGTGCTAGAGCGCCAATCGGCGGCCGACTACCACTTCTCCACCGTACCTACGGGCTACTCGCACCCACCCTTGGGTTTCAGCGGGGCAGAAGATTTTATCTACCGTCCTGGCACCGGGCTGGTAGCGGCCAAATACGGCGAATACGTGTGGCCCGTCTCCGAACACCAGCACAAGTTCTTCGAGCAGGTGCCGCCTGCCAGCTCAAAATACAGCACCAAGCGCAGCCAGAAGTAAGGCCAGCCGCGCCGCCGGTTAATTGGCGGCGCGGTGGCTGCAAGCGGCGCTCGTTCGGCCCTAGGTGGTGGCTACCAGCTTTTCGGGTTGGGTGGTTCCTTCGGGCAACATTTCGGGCAGGGGCGCAACCGTAACTACCACCCACTTGGAGGTAGGCTGGTTGCTAACATCGGCCACGCTGGCCACCGGCACCAGCACGTTCATCTCGGGGAAGTAGGCCGCGCAGTTGCCCCGCGGAATGTCGTAAGGCACGGCCACAAAGCGCTCGGCCATGCGCTGCTGCCCCTCAAAGTGGCTGGTGATGTTGACGAGCTGCCGCTTGCGGATGCCGCGCGCGGCCATGTCGTCGGGGTTCAGGAAGATGACGCGCCGCTCGCCGTGGATGCCGCGGTACCGGTCGTTGTAGTCGTAAATCTGGGTGTTGAACTGGTCGTGGCTACGTAGGCTCATCAGCACCAGCTGGTCGGGCGCTACCGTGTGCTTCTTGAACTCGGTGACGGTGAAATTGGCCTTGCCGTTGGTGGTGGTAAACTTTCGCTCCCTAGGTCCGTTGGGCAGGTAAAAGCCGCCGGGGTGCCGCACCTTGACGTTGAAGTTCTCGAAGCCCGGAATCACGCGGGCAATATGGTCGCGAATTACGTCGTAGTTCTCCGTCATGGCTACCCAATCGGTTTGGGTGCGGCTGCCCAGGGTGGCAATCGCCATGCCGCACACAATGGCTACCTCGCTCAGCACCTCCGGCCCGATGGGCTTCAGAATACCCTTCGACATGCTCACCACGCCCATGGAGTTTTCGCAGGAGGTAAACTGCTGGCCGGCGCGCTGCATATCCACCTCGGAGCGCACGAGGCAAGGCAGCAGCAGCGAGGTGCGGCCCGTAACCAAGTGCCCGCGGTTGAGCTTGGGCGCCACAAACACCGTGAGGTTTTGCTTGCGCATGCCTTCGGCAATAAACTCGGTATCGGCCATGGCCGAGAGGTAGTTGCCGCCCATGCTGATAAAAGCCTTAATGCGGCCGTCGTGCATGGCCTTGGCGGTTTCCACCGAATCGAGCCCATGCTCGTAAGGCGGCTTGAACTTGAACTCCTTGCCTAGGGCGTCGAGGAAGTCCTTGTGCGGCCGCTCCCAAATGCCCATGGTACGGTCGCCCTGCACGTTGCTGTGGCCGCGCACCGGGCACAGGCCCGCGCCGGGTATGCCCACGGCGCCCTTCAGCAGGTGCAGGTTCACGATTTCGCCGATGCTGTACACCGCGTTTTTCTGCTGGGTGAGGCCCATGGCCCAACAGGTAATGATTTTCTTTTTGGTCGCAATCATGTTCGCGGCTTCGCGCAGCTGCTCGCGCGGCACGCCGCCCATCTCCTCAATATCCTCCCAGGAGGTGTTGCGCAGCTCCGCAATCATCTCCTCATAGTGCGCGGTGTACTCCCGAATGAAGGCGTGGTCGAGCACCATGCCGGGGTTCAGCTCTTCGGCTTCGAGCAGGTACTTCATAATGCCGCGCAGCACGGCCATGTCGCCGTTCACCTTCACCTGCAGCCACAGGTCGGTTATGGGAGTGCCGTCGCCGAGCAAGGCACCTAGGGCCCGCAGCGGGTTCATGAAATCCTGGGGGTTGCGGAAGTGGTTGAGGCCGGCTTCCATCAGCGGGTTCACGCTGATGATTTGGGCACCGTTGCGCTTGGCTTGCTGCAGGGCCGTGAGCATGCGCGGGTGGTTGGTGCCCGGGTTCTGCCCCATGATGATGATGACCTCGGCCTCGTAGAAGTCGTTGAGCGTAACGGAGCCTTTGCCCAAGCCCACCGTGTTGGTCAGCGCCGTGCCGCTGCTCTCGTGGCACATGTTGGAGCAGTCGGGCAGGTTGTTGGTGCCAAACTCACGCACGAACAGCTGGTAGGCAAACGCCGGCTCGTTGGGCACTTTGCCCGAGGTATAAAATGCGGCTTCATCGGGCGAGTGCAGCGCGTTCAGCTCATCGGCTACCAATCGAAACGCCTCGGTCCAGGAGATTTGCCGGTAGTGCGTGTCGCCGGGGCGCTTCACCAAGGGGTGCGTAATGCGGCCGGCGTTGTTCAGGTCGCGGTCGGTAAAGCGCGAGAGGTCGGCCAGGCTATGCTTGGCAAAGAACTCGGGCCCAATGGTGTGGTGGTCGGTATCGGATGCGGTGGCCTTGGCGCCGTTCTCGCAGAACTCGGCCACCGAGCGGTGGTCGTCGGGGTCGGGCCAGGCGCAGCTCGAGCAGTCGAAACCGTCTTTCTGGTTCAGCTTCAGCAGGGCTTGCGTGCCCCGCGTAAGGCCCGCCTCGCCCCAAGAAAACTGCATCGACTTGATAACGGCCGTGATGCCCGCGGCCACTTTGCTGGGCTCGGTAATGGTGAGGCCGGTAAACTCTTCGGGCGGCTGGGCCAGCACCGGGTGGTTGTGCTTGGCACCTAAGGTATCGGGAGCGTGCATGGGGCGGGTATCGGCGTTGGGCTTGCCGCCGTTGTCGTAGTGGTCGTTGGTGGGCGCGGCGCCTTGGTCGGGGCGCTGCCCGCTTACCGGCATGTTGTTGCTGGCGGTTTGCTCGGGCATTTGGCCAGCTTTATCGGGCTCGTGCGCGGGTGATTTTTCCATGGGTGGCCTCACGGGACCCCTCCGGGGCGCAACCCCCTCTCCGAGGGAGAGGGGAGCCTGACGACCTAGGGAGGTTTTTATTGTGATACAAAAGCAAGAACTGGACTGTGCTCACCTGATGAAGACGTGTTACGTGTTACGTGTAACCTGTCACCCCACTCAATGCCGGCAGCCTAAATCCTTCTCCACCAGTATACGCAATTCGTTTCCGTCGGTCAGGCGCATGGTAGCACTTAGGCCAATCTGGTCGGGCGCCAGCCAGCTTTGCGCCAACGAGGCCGGCACCAGCACCGAGAGCGTACCCGGCGTGTAGGCTACTCGCAAGGTTTGCTCGGCCGCCGTCGAGTCGTCGTCGGCTACTTGCAGGGCGTAGGTCAGGCGGCCATCGGGGCCGGGCGCCAGCGGCACTACCGAGGCCAAGTGGCCGGTTTGGGCAAACTGCTGCACTTCCTCATCGGAGAGGCGCAAGCGCAAGGTGTTGTCTTCGAGGCGGAGCTTCATGAACCTAGAATAACGCAGTGGCTTCGGGCTGGATGCGCCACGGATGCGTGTAAATATTGAAGCGCTGCTGCCGCACAAAGCCCAGCAGCGTCATGCCAAAGTTGTGCGCAGCCTGCACGGCCAGGCTGCTAGGGGCGCCCACGGCAGCCAGCACGGGTATACCCGCCACAGCGGCCTTCTGCACCAGCTCGAAGGAAGCACGCCCACTTACCAGCAGCACGTGTTGGTGCAAGGGCAGCTGGTTGGCGAGCAAGGCGGCACCAATTACTTTATCCAAAGCATTGTGGCGGCCTACGTCTTCGCGCAGCAGCAGCAACTCGCCGTGGGCATCAAACAACGCCGACGCATGCAAGCCGCCCGTTTGCTCGAACACGGCCTGCGCAGCGCGCTGCCGTTCGGGTAAGGCGTGGATTACCTCGGCAGCTACCCTGGGGCCAGTGGTAGGCAGTACTGGGCAGGCAGCCGCATGCACTGCCTCGATGCTGGTTTTGCCGCAGACGCCGCAGCTGCTCGAGGTATAGAAGTGCCGCTCCAACCTAGGCAAATCGAGGGGTACGGAAGCAGCTAGCTCGGCCCGCACTACGTTTTCGCGCTCTTCGGGCTTTTGCACGTCGGGGCAATAAACTAGTCCGGTCAGGTCGTCGCGCCGCCTGATGATGCCTTCCGAGAGCAAGAAGCCGGCGGCCAACTCCATGTCGTGGCCGGGGGTGCGCATGGTTATGGCCAGGGTACGGTGCGTACGGGCAGCAGCCGGCCCAAAGCCCACCCGTATTTCCAGCGGCTCCTCGGCAGCCAGCACGTCGGTAGCTGGGGCAATAGTGCCGCCTACCACCTTATGCACGGTGGCGTACTCGTAGCTGGTGGGCGGCAAAAAAACATCCATCACGAGCAAGTAAGCAGTTGTAGGGTGAAGGTTGCGGTAGGGAAAATCTGGCCCCCTGTGGCCCAAGTTTACGCAAGGCCGAACCCTGCGGGCAAGGTAACATTATTGGTGCAGGGCCGCCGCCTGCCCAAGATGCCAGCAGCTATCCAAGAAACAGCCAGCACCGCCCCAACGACTTGTTTTTTTAGCCGTACATACTAGCTTCAGGCTACTACACTCGGGCGCGTCCAGGTCCTTTGCCTACCGCGCGAAGCCGCCACCTAGGGCCGCTGTTTTGGCTACCTTACGTTTCGACCACTACCCTACTGGCCTGCCCAGCCGGGGACACTCCAATATCAACTCATGGCAGACGAACAACCAGGACTTTCGCTCGACCACGACGAGCACAGCCAGGCCCGCCGCACCTTCCTGAAGCAATCCTCGCTGCTCACGGCGCTTGCATTCACGCCTGGGCCCGTGGTACGCGCCGCCGCAGCCGAGTTGGATGAGAAAGTGGCCGCGGCTTTTGAGAAGGTGCCGCTGAAGCTCGCCGTGAATGGCAAGCGCTACAAGCTGCAAGTAGAGCCCCGCACCACCCTGCTCGATTTGCTGCGCGAGCAACTACACCTTACGGGCACCAAAAAAGGCTGCGACTACGGCCAGTGCGGTGCCTGCACGGTGCACGTCGATGGCAAGCGCATTAATTCGTGCCTTACGCTGGCCGTGATGCAGGAAGGCAAAGAGGTTACCACCATCGAGGGCCTGGCCCCGGGCGGCGACAAGCTGCACCCCATGCAGGAGGCTTTTATTAAGCACGACGGTTTTCAGTGCGGGTACTGCACGCCGGGCCAGATTATGTCGGCGGTGGCGTGCATCCGCGAGGGGCACGCCGATTCGGAAGGCGAAATACGCGAGTACATGAGCGGCAACATCTGCCGCTGCGGGGCCTACACCAACATCGTGGCGGCCATTCAGGAGGTGAAAAACGGAGGCCAACGAGTATGAACCAGTTCCAATACGTGCGGGCCAGCAAGCCCAAGGCGGCTATCGAGGCCCTGGCCCGCGACCCGAACGCGCAGTTTATTGCCGGCGGTACCAACCTGCTCGATCTGATGAAGCGCGGCGTAATGGCGCCCCAAAAGCTCATCGATATCAACAAGCTGCCGCTCGACAAGATTGAACGGCAGGAAGGCAACATCCGGATTGGCGCCCTGGCGCTGAACGGCGCCGTAGCCGAGGACAAGCTGGTGCTCGAAAAACTGCCGCTGCTGGCCCAGGCACTCAATGCTGGCGCCTCGGCGCAGCTGCGCAACATGGCCACGGTGGGCGGCAACATGCTGCAACGCACGCGTTGCCCGTATTTCTACGACACAGCCATGCCCTGCAACAAGCGCGAACCCGGCACGGGCTGCGGCGCACTCGAGGGCTACAACCGCATGCACGCCATCTTCGGCTTCTCGGACAAGTGCATTGCCGTGCATCCCTCGGACATGAGCGTGGCCTTGGCTGCCCTCGATGCCACCGTGCTGGTAAGCGGCCCTAAAGGCGACCGGCGCATTCCGTTTGCTGAGCTGCACCGCCTGCCCGGCGACCAGCCCCACATCGACACCACCCTAGGTGCCGGCGAGCTGATAACAGCCGTGGAGGTGCCCGACAACGCCTTCACCCGCCACGTGCACTACCTGAAAGTGCGCGAGCGAGCCTCTTACGCTTTTGCACTGGTTTCGGTGGCTGCGGCTTTGCAGCTCGACGGCAGCACCATCAAAGATGCGCGCCTAGCCATGGGCGGCGTGGCCCACAAACCCTGGCGCCTCGCCGATGCCGAAAAGACGCTGGTAGGCAAACCCGCCACCGACGAAACCTTCCGGCAGGCGGCCGAGGTAGCCATGCGCGGTGCCAAAGCCTTCCAGCACAATGCTTACAAGCTGAAGCTGGGCCCGAATTCCATCGTGCAGGCTCTTAAAAACGCCGCTGCCGCCTAACCCCCGATTTTCGATGAATACACCACAGAAGCAAATCGGAGCCCCGATGAACCGGGTGGACGGCCGGCAGAAAGTGACAGGTGCGGCCAAGTACTCGGCTGAGTACCAGTTGCCGAACATGGCCTACGCCGTGCTGGTGGGCAGCACCATAGCCAAAGGCCGCCTCAGCAGCATCGACACGAAAGCGGCTGAACGCGCCCCTGGCGTGCTGGCGGTGATAACCCACCAAAACGGGCCCAAGTTGCCCGGCCACAAGCCGGTAGGCAAAGACCCCTCGCAGCCGCAAACCGTAGGCAGCGCCCTGCGCGTGTTTACCGACGACAAAATCCGCTTCAACGACCAGCCCATTGCCGTGGTGGTGGCCGATTCGTGGGAGCGGGCCCGCTACGCGGCGCGTTTGGTGAAGGCGCAGTACGCGCAGGAAGCGCACCAGACCAACCTGGAGGCCAACAAGCCGAACGCCTTTTTGCCCACCCAAGCCAAAAAGAATCCCAAGTCGCCGGTAGCCGATTACCAGCGCGGCCAAGTGGATGCCTACAAAACCGGCGCGCTCAAACTTGAAGCCGAGTACGTGATTCCAACAGAGGTGCATCACCCCATCGAGATGCAGTCCATCACGGCGCACTGGGAAGCACCCGACCGGCTCACCCTCTACGATAAAACTCAGGGCACCATGGCCACCCGCCGCGACTTTGCCCGGGAATGGGGCTTGCCCGAGGAAAACGTGAAGGTAATTGCCACCTACGTGGGCGGCGCCTTCGGCAACGGCCTGCACAGCTGGCCGCACGAGTCGGCCGCCATCGTCGCGGCCAAGGTGGTAAACCGGCCGGTTAAGCTGATGCTCACCCGCGAGCAAATGTTTACGATGGTGGGCTACCGGCCTCACACCTGGCAGAAAATTGGGATGAGCGCCACGCCGGATGGCAAAATCACGGCCATCACGCACGAGGCCATTGGGCAGACGTCGACCTACGAGGAGTTTACCGAAGCGACGCTGGGCCAGACGCGCATGATGTACCAAGCCCCGAACATGACGACGCGCTACCGGCTGGCGGCGCTGGATATCGGCTCGCCCATTTGGATGCGGGGCCCCGGCGAGGCCACCGGCGCTTTTGCTTTGGAGTCGGCTATGGATGAAATGGCTTACCTGCTGAACATTGACCCGCTGGAGTTTCGGCTGCGCAACTACACCGATAAGGACCCTGAAAACGGCAAGCCTTGGTCGAGCAAGTTTCTGAAAGAGTGCTACCAGGCCGGCGCCGAGCGCATCGGCTGGAACAAGCGGCAGCTCAAGCCCGGCTCCGTACGCGAGGGCGACTGGCTGATTGGTTACGGCATGGGTGTGGGCACCTTCGGGGCGCACCGCGGCACCTCCAAAGCCACCGCTAAGCTGCTGCCCGACGGCACCGTGCTGCTGCAAAGCGCTGTAACCGACATTGGCCCGGGCACCGGCACCGCCATGACCCAAATTGCCGCCGACACGCTGGGCGTAACTCCCGCAAAGGTTCGGTTTGAATGGGGCAATTCCGATTTCGCACGGGCTCCTACGCAGGGTGGCTCGGCCATTGTGAATACCGTGGGCCCGGCCGTGCAGGAAGCTTGCCTGGCCCTCAAGGATAAGCTGCGCGAGCTGGCCGCAGCCGGCAACGGCGCCTTTGCCGCGGCCCGCAAGGAAGACGTGACGTTTGCCGACGGCTACCTCACGCTGGCCGGCAACGCTACCGCCCGCGTTACCTACACCGACCTAGTAAAGCAAGCGGGCGGGCAGGCCGTAACCGTAGAGTCCAAGCCCAGCGACAAGGGCCGCGAGTACTCGATGTATTCCTTCTCGGTGCATTTTGCCCAGGTGCGGGTGCACCAACTCACGGGTGAGGTCCGGGTGAGCAAGCTGGTGTCGTGCGCCGATGCGGGTACCATCATCAACGAGAAAACGGCCGGCAACCAAATGAAAGGCGGCGCCGTGGGCGGCATTGGCATGGCCCTTACGGAAGCGGCGGTGATTGACGACCGGTTTGGCCGTTACGTAACCAAAGACCTGGCCGAATACCACGTGCCCGTGCACGCCGACGCGCCGGCCGTGGAGGTGTACTTCGTGAACCAACCCGACCCGCACGTGAACGCGCTGGGCACCAAAGGCATCGGCGAAATTGCGACCATCGGCGTGGCCCCCGCCATTGCCAACGCCATCTTCAACGCCACCGGCAAGCGCATCCGCGAGCTGCCCATTACGCCCGATAAGCTGATCTGATGGCGCCTTCCACTTCATGAGCGAGTTTTCACCTAGGGCGCCGCATGCGGTTGCGGCTATCATTCTGGCGGCCGGCAGCTCATCGCGCATGGGCAAGCCCAAGCAGCTGCTTAACTACCAAGGCACTACCCTGCTCCGCCGCGTGGCGGAGCAGGCGGTGGCAGCGGGCTGCGCGCCGATAGTACTCGTTACGGGCCATCTGCACGAGCCGCTGCTGAGCGAGGTGCACGGCTTACCCATCATCAGCGTGCATAATCCCGCTTGGGCCCTAGGTATGGGCAGCTCGCTGCGGATTGGCCTGCAAGCATTGGACCAGCATACCGCCTACGAGCAGCTTAGCGGCGTGCTGGTGCTGCTCAGCGACCAGCCGCTGGTAACTACCGAGCTGCTCCAAAGCCTTATAGCCTTGCACTGCACAACCGATGCCCCGGCGGTAGCTACGCGGTACGCGGGCAGCATTGGCGTGCCCGCTGTATTCGCCCGTAGTCAGTTGCAGCGCTTGGCCAGCTTGCCACCGCAGCAAGGCGCCAAAAAGCTACTCGAGCACCTAGGTCCGGAGGTAGCAACCATCGACTTTGCCCCCGCCGCCCTCGATATCGATACGCCCGAGCAGTACGCCGCGCTACTCGCCAGCAGCTAGCCCCGTGCTTCTACCTTTGCTGAGGGTGTTGGCCGCTGTGCAGCCCTAGGTTGGTGCACCGGCCTTAAGGCCAGCGGGCCGCTTAGCTTACCCTTGTTTTCTCACGTATTCGGCAGAAATCTGCCTTAGCTGCCGTGCTTACTCCCGACGAACGCCACCGCTACCGCCGCCATTTGCAACTGCCCGAAATTGGCGAGGCCGGCCAACTGCGCCTGCGCTCGGCCCGGGTGCTGGTGGTAGGCGCCGGCGGCCTGGGCTGCCCCGTGCTGCAATACTTGGCCGCGGCAGGCGTGGGTACCCTAGGCATTGCCGATGCCGACCAAGTGGAGCTCAGCAACTTGCAACGGCAAATCCTCTACGGCCCCGCCGACCTAGGGCAACCCAAAGCCACCACGGCCGCCCGCGAGGTGCAGCGCCTCAACCCGCTGGTGCAGTGCGAGGTGCATACCCTGCGCGTTGGCCCCGGCAACGTGCGCGAGCTGGTGGCTGCCTACGATGTAGTGGTGGACGGCTCCGACAATTTCGCCACCCGGTACTTGCTCAACGATGCTTGCGTAAGCCTGAGCAAGCCGTTGGTTTCGGGGGCTATTTACAAGTTCGAGGGGCAGGTGTCGGTTTTCAACTACCAAGGAGGCCCAACCTACCGCTGCCTGTTTCCGGAGCCACCCGGCCCCCACGAAGCCCCCAACTGCGATACTACCGGCGTACTGGGCGTGCTGCCCGGGGTAGTAGGCACCACGCAAGCCCTCGAAACCCTGAAGGTGATTTTGCACCTAGGCAACGTGTTAAGCGGCCGCCTGTGGGTGCTCGATGCCCTCACGTTTCAAACGCGCACCTTGCGCTTCGCGCGGCACCCCGAGCGCAGCCTCATCAACCTCGATACGGCCGACGCTACGGCCTACCAGCAGGTGTGCGCCCCCACTATGGGCAGCATCAAACCGCGCGAGTTGCAGCAGCTACTGCAAACCGGCCAAGCGCCTTATATGCTCGATGTGCGCGAGCCCGACGAGTACGAGCTTTGCCACTTGCCCCAAGCCACTCTGCTCCCCCTCTCGCACCTTGCCGATGGCGTAGCCATGCTACCCCGCCAAGGCACTATTGTGGTGTACTGCCACCGCGGCGGCCGCAGCGCCCGCGCCATTCAGCAACTCGAGCAGCAAGGGTTCAGCAACCTGCTCAACCTCGAAGGCGGCATTGATGCCTGGGCTACCGAGGTCGACAAGCAGATGCCTAGGTACTAGGGCGTCGCGTTTTGCTTTGTTTGACTGGCAGCTCAGCTGCTACCTAGGGCAAGCACATGGCGCTAGTGCCCGCGGCTTACGCCCAAATGCTATT
Organism: Solirubrum puertoriconensis; assembly: GCF_001483135.1. Taxonomy (GTDB): domain Bacteria; phylum Bacteroidota; class Bacteroidia; order Cytophagales; family Hymenobacteraceae; genus Solirubrum; species Solirubrum puertoriconensis. Next base: position 983,618 of record NZ_LNAL01000006.1, on the reverse strand, counting down.
TGCCTCCGTGAGGATGATCGGCTGGCCATCGGTGATGACGATGGTGTGCTCGTGCTGAGCTACGAACGAGCCGTCTTTGGTGGCCAGCGTCCAGCCGTCGCCGAGCTGGTGGGCCAGGGTAGCGCGGGTAGAAATGAAGGTTTCGACGGCCACCACCGAGTTCTTCTTGAAGCGTTTTAAGTTGTGTCGGTCGTAGTAGCAGGGTATTTCGGTGGGCTCTTCGTGCAGGCTGCGCCCCACACCGTGCCCTACCAAGTTCTTAATCACCCGAAATCCTGCTTTTCGGGCTTCGGCCTCAATCAGCCCGCCCACATCGGCAATGCGTACGCCGCCCCGAATGCGGCTGAGGGCCGTGCGCAAGATCTGCCGCGAAGCATCAACCAGCGGTTGGTGGTTATGGATATCAGCCCCGAGCACGAACGAGCCGCCGTTGTCGGCCCAGTAGCCGCCCAACTCGGCCGATACGTCAATATTCACCAAGTCGCCCTCGTGCAGCACCTTGCGAGCCGACGGGATGCCGTGCGCCACTTCGTTGTTCACACTGATGCACGTCCAGCCCGGAAAACCGTAGGTTAGCCGCGGGGCCGATTTGGCACCTAAGGCATTGAGGATGCTGCCGCCGTACTCGTCCAGCTCTTTGGTGCTCATGCCCGGCTTGGCATACTCGCGCATTTGCTTGAGGGTGGTACCAACGGCTTCGCTGATAAGCTGAAGCCCAGCTAAATCGGCTTGGGAGGTGATGGACATGGGCGTGAAATGCTAAACGCTGGTGCGCGATACGACCTTACTTGCCTGCTGCACCAAAGTACGCTAGTGTTGGGATTAGGCTTTTGCTTCGAGCTGAAGATGTGCTTCAAAGTCTCAGCTTATAACCGCACCAAGGCACGCCGGTTTGCACGCACGGCGGCGAAGCAGCCGTACAAACACAGCCCTACCGCTTACCTTCATCCATTCGTATTGGCTAATCCGCTCGCGGCCTCAGGGTTCGGGCAGCGCCAACTACATCTTGTTGCCAAACCAATTTCGCTGCTACTTAGCCGACTGCGTATACCTCTGCCAATGCCGCTTACCGCTACTTCTCCATCGCGCCCCCGCCTGCGTTTCGACCGCAACGAGCTGGCCGGGGCCTTCGGCGACCTAGGCACCGATCTGCCACTGCTCATTGGCATTATTGCAGCCTCGGGCATCGATAGCGCGGGCGTGCTGGTCATGTTCGGGCTGATGCAGGTTTTCTCGGGGTTGTGGTACGGCTTGCCTATGCCCGTGCAACCATTGAAAGCTTTTGCCGCGCTGGTAATTGCCCAGAAAATTCCGGAGCGCACCATTTTGGGCGGCGGGTTGGCCGTGGGCCTGGGCATGCTGCTGCTGTCGGTTACGGGGCTGATTGATGCGCTGGCGCGGCTGGTGCCCAAACCCGTGGTGCGCGGCATTCAGTTTGGGCTTGCCATGCAGCTAACTACGCTGGCCCTTAAGGAGTACGTACCCGCCGACGGCGCCGCTGGTTACGCCCTGGCAGCGGCGGGTTTCTTGATTACGGTGGTGCTGCTGGGCAACCGCCGCTGGCCGGCGGCGTTGGTGGTAATTGCCCTAGGTGCCACTTATGCTTTGCTCTTCAAGCTCGATTTGGCCACGGCCCAAAAGGCCTTTGGCTTGCGTTTGCCCACGTGGCACCTGCCCAACACGGCCGATATTCTTACCGGGGCGGTGCTGTTGGCTCTGCCCCAAATACCCTTGTCGTTGGGCAACTCGGTGCTGGCCACTCGCCAAGTGCTGCACGACCACTTTCCGGAGCGGAACATCACCGTGCGGCAAATCAGCTTTACCTACGCCCTCATGAATATCGTGAATCCCTTTTTGGGTGGTTTTCCGGTGTGCCACGGCTCGGGCGGGTTGGTGGGCCACTACGCCTTTGGGGCCCGCACCGGAGGCTCGGCGGTGCTCTACGGGTGCCTGTTCCTCACGATGGGCTTGTTCTTCAGCCAGGGTTTTCAGCAGGTGGTGCAGCTTTTTCCGCTGCCTATCCTAGGTGTCATTTTGTTGTTTGAGGCGTTAGCGCTGGCCGGATTGTTGCGCGATATCGCCGATTCGAAAGCCAACCTACTGGTAGCTTTGTTGGTGGGCCTTCTGTGCAGTGGTTTGCCCTATGGCTACTTGGTTGGCTTGGTGGTGGGCACGGCGCTTTACTATGCCATGCAGCGGGGCTGGGTAGGCTTGGGCAAGTAGCGCCTGCCGGCGTATGGCCATGCCCAAATTAGCTACAGCACCTCGGCCAGAACGCGCAAGTACTTCGGGTTTTCGGTAATGCCGTTGTGCCCAGCATTTGCTAGGGTAATCAGTTGATCGTGGGGCTTGAGCAGCGGCTTTAATTCGGTAGCCGAGGTGTAGGGCACAACTTCGTCGTGGTCGCCGTGGAAAAGCACAATGGGCGCTTTGATGCGCGGCAGCAGCTGATAGGTGCGCAGCGGGTAGCGCACCAAGAAGCCCGGCACCCACGGAAAATGGTGACGCGCCACGCGCTCGAGGCTGTAGTAAGCCGCCTGCAAAATCAGCAGGCGGGGCTGGTAATTGGCCGCCAGCCAAGCCGCAGGGCCGGTGCCCAACGAATAGCCCAGCACAACCGTGCGGTTTTCGGGGTATTCGGCTAGCACGTGCTGGTAGGCGGCCCGTACGTCTTCGAGTAGTTGCTGCTCGCTGCTGATGCGGCCCTGGCTTTTGCCGTAGCCGCGGTAATCGAGCATAAACACATCGTAACCCAAGCGCGTGTAAGCATCGGCCACGTAGCCCCAATTGTCGAGGGCGCCGCCGTTGCCGTGCAGGTAAAACACTACGCCCCTAGGTGCCGCGGCGCGGAAGAGCAGCCCGTGCAACCGAACCCCATCGGGCGCGGTAATCCAGCGTTCCTCAAACCGGGTGCGGAAGGAAAACCGAAAGTTGGCGGGCAGCTTATCAGGAAAGAAAAGCATGCGCTCTTGCCCGAAGTACAGCAGTAAGCACACCAGCGCGTAAAGCCCCGCGGCTACGCTTAGGGTAATCAGCAAAGCTTTCATAGCAGCACCTGCAAATAGTCTGGTAAAGCCTACGCAAAACTTTGGGTCGCTGCAACCTAGTGAGGTGCTTACATAACATAACGCACGACTTGCCAAGCTCATGCGTGCCATACCAAGGCCTGCATAAGTACTTAATCACGCAGGTATATTCGTAATTATCTATACGTACTCGTAGTCGCTAAAAGCAGTATTTCCTCGGTTGCGGGCAAGGGGCTAGGCTTTTTAGTTTGCAATGTGCCCGAACTACCCCCCCTTGCAAAGTGCTGAGCAACGCCGACGGGCGGTGTTGTGGGCATTGCGCGTAGCTCGGCAAACCGCCCTCGACCCCAATAAGCAGGAGCGCCGCTTGCTGGCGCGGTTTATCCTGGGGCAGCTTACGCTGGATGAGGTGCTACAACGCCTCGAGCAGTCCTCCTGACCTAGGCCCGGGGATACTGACAGCAGGTTGCCCAGCTGACTTAGCCGCCTATCGTCGACATCGATTCAAAGCTGATTTGGTGCACCGGGCGGCGCTGCTCGGCCTCGAAGCCGTTGGCTGCCCGGTACCGGAAGGCATTGGCGAGGGCCGCGCCCAGTTCGGCATCCGAAGCGCCACCGCGCAATAAAGCCCGCACATCAAGCACGCCTTGGTCGTAAAGGCAGGTTTTCAGGCCGCCTTCGGCCGTGAGGCGGATGCGGTTGCAGGTGCCGCAAAACGTACGCGTGTACGCCGCAATAATGCCAAGGCGCCCGGCGTGGCCCGGCACAAGGTAGCTTGTGGCGGTAGCGCCCGGAGCAGAGTTTTGCGGCAGCAACTGGCCAAAATGCGCGGCCAAATGCTCGCGAATGCGCACGTGGTTCCAGGGCAGCAAAGCCGGGGTGGCGTGGCTGCCGCCGTTGAAGGGCATTTCCTCGATGAAGCGCACCTCCACAGGCAGTTCGCGCGTCAGCTCGGCCAAGGGCACCAGGTCTTCGATGTTTTGGCCGTCCATCACCACGGCGTTGATCTTCACGCGGATACCAGCCGCCAGCAGGGCATGGAATGTTTCGAGCACCCGAGGTAGCTCGTCGCGGCGCGTAATGCGCAGAAACCGTTCCCGATCAAGCGTATCCAAGCTGAGGTTGACGGAGCGCACGCCCAGCCGCGCCAGCTCGGGCACGTGGGGCGCCGTGAGTACACCGTTAGTGGTCAGGCCAATATCATCGATGCCGGCAATGCTGCTGAGGCGCTCGATAAACGGGAGCAACCCGCGGCGCACAAACGGTTCGCCGCCGGTTAGGCGTACTTTGCGCACGCCTAAGCTCGCCAACACCCGCACCACGCGCTCCAGCTCTTCGTAGCTTAGCAGCGCCTGCCGGGGTACGTAATTGATGCCCTCTTCGGGCATGCAGTAAAAGCAGCGTAGGTTGCACCGGTCGGTAACGGCCACACGTACGTATTCGAGCGGACGCCCGTGGTTGTCGTATAGCACCGGTGTGGCAGAGTTAGGCATGTACTACAGGCACGAGCCGCTCCCCCAGTTGCCCTGGGTTTGTCGGCTCCGCGTCAGAAAAACGTAAAGCTGGCATTTCCGTTCTTTTTCTTTGCCATTTGCCGCGCATTTCTTCCGTTGCACTCATGAACTTATCCATTGCCCTGTTCGGCATTACCCGCGAAATCGTTGGCGCGCCTACGCTCGAGGTTGCGCTGCAGCCCGGCCAATCGGTGCAGCAGCTGCTCGAGCAGCTGCACCAAACCTACCCGGCTCTAGGTGAGCTCCGCAGCCTGGCCGTAGCCGTGAACAATGAGTACGCCCCCGCCGACGCCCTGCTGCAGGAGCGCGACGAAATAGCCCTGATTCCGCCCGTGAGTGGTGGCTAACGGACAATTGCTCCTGATGAATTAGGTTTCAACCAGTGGCTACGCCCACTTCCTGATTCAGAATTCCCAATCCAGAATCAACAACATGCTCATCCAGCTCACCGACCAGCCCATTGACGTTGCGGCCGTACTGCAGGCCGTGCAAGCCGATGGCGCCGGCGCGGTAAACTCCTTTATCGGCACTATTCGCAACCAAAGCACGGGCCGGCGCGTGGTGCGCCTGCACTACGAAGCCTACGATGCCATGGCCGTGCACCAACTTCGCCGCGTGGCCGAGCAAGCTCAGGAGCGTTGGCCGATGCTGCAGCAAGTGGCCGTGCTACACCGCAAAGGCACCCTCGAAATTGGCGATGTGGCCGTGGTAGTGGCCGTTTCGACGCCGCACCGCGCCGAGTCGTTTGCCGCCTGCCAGTACATCATCGACACGCTGAAGGAAGTGGTGCCAATCTGGAAAAAAGAGGAGTACGAAGACGGCACTGTGTGGGTAGCAGCGCACCCCTAGGTGCATGCGTGCAGGAGTTGGTCAGGTAGCATCACCTCATACCACCCCTACGCCTGGTAACACTAGGCGAGCAATTTAACCGAGGTTACACTCCGCAGCTGGGTTCAGTAACCACCACGTGGCGGTAGCGGGCTTTGCTGTCAGAAGCTTCCTCAGAATCGGGGCTGGCTACGTTGGTTGGCCGGGCATGGATTGGGTCGGTGGTGTGGGTGAGCATACCGCCCGGCCGCCCTTGCCGCACGGCTTGTATCTCAGCCACAATCGATAAGGCAATTTCTTCGGGGGTTTCGGCCCCTAGGTTCAGGCCAACGGGGCTGTAGAGGCGACCTTGCAAACGGGTTTCGGCGTCGGTTACCTCCTGGCTTAGCTCCTCGAGTAGGCGGGCAGCCTTGGTTCGCGGGCCTAGTAGGCCGATATAGTTCGTGGGTGCTTCGAGCAGGCGCTGCAGCACGGCCAAATCGTAGGCATAGTTGTGCGTAAGTAGCACGGCGTAATCGGCCGAAAGCGGCAATGCGGGCACTTCGGCCAGGGGCACCACGCGCACTTCGGCAGCTTCGGGGAAGCGCTCCGGCGCGGCCTGGCGGGGCCGGCCATCTACTACGCTTACCTGCCAACCTAGGGAAGCCGCCAGCCGAACGAGCGGCTGGGCATCGTTGCCGGCGCCGTACACGGTAAGGCGCAACGGTGGGCGCAGCACTTCCAGAAACACGCGCACGGTGCCGCCCGCCGGTGCTGGGTACTCGCGAATCAGTGATTGATCTTGACCTAGGGCCTGAGCAGCGTCGCGGCGCAATTGGGCCGTAAGGGGAAGATTATCGAGCGCCGAGCCGCGCACCTGTCCGTCGGGCATTAGCAGCAGGCGTTGGCCTAGGTCGGCTACGGCCTGCCCGGCGGCGCACCTGACAACCGTACCTAGTACGGCTGGCTCGGGGTGCAGGGCGAAGCCGCGCAGCAGCTCCAAGGGGTTGTCGGGGTCGGTGAAATCGAGGGGTTCGAGCAGGATGCGCACTACTCCCTGGCAGCCGGGGCCGAGGCCGTGGCGCGGGTCGTCTTCGTCGCTGGTGTCGTAGGTAACAAGCGTGGGGCGCTGTTGCTGCAACGCCTGCCGGGCGCGCTGGCGGGCGTCGCCCTCGAGGCAGCCACCGCTGATGGCACCGGTAAGCTGGCCGTCGTCGGTAACGAGCATGCGGGCACCGGGGCGGCGGTAGGCCGAGCCCTCAACCTCTACCACCGTGGCCAGGGCGCAGGCGCGGCCGGCGGCAAGGTAGTCGTCGTAGGCAGCAAGCAGACGTTGAAGTTCGGTCATCGGGTGATAAAAAGCGACAGGTACCGGCAAAAGCCCGCCGCGGGTGCCTGTTGCCATGATAAGCTTGGTAAAGAAAGCGGCTTTGGGCAGTACGCCGGTCCAAGGCTAGCGGTTGTGCACTAAGGCAGCATCGGCACGGTTCCCCGCTAGGTGTGGAGGTAGCAGATAACGCGCAGTAGCCGGGTTACATATGCTTGCCTTGAAGCATCAACACCGTCGTTGGGCACATATATGCCAGCTGTTCAGCGGTTATCCGTAAGCGCAACAGAAGCCAAGGCTACAATCATAATGAGCAAATACGAGGACATGAGCACAGCCGCTATCCACAACCAGAACGAGCCGCCCTTCTATCATGGCACCAAGGCCAACCTGCACCTAGGCGACCTGATACAGCCCGGCTTCAACTCGAACTATGGGCAGCGCAAAAAGGCAGCGTACGTGTACCTCACTGCCACCCTGGACGCGGCCACTTGGGGCGCTGAACTTGCCCTAGGCGACGGGCCCGGCCGCATTTACATAGTGGAGCCAACCGGCCCTTTCGAAGACGACCCGAACCTGACGGACAAGAAGTTTCCGGGCAACCCAACCAAATCCTACCGCACGCAACACCCGCTGCGAGTGGTTGGGGAAGTTACCAATTGGCAAGGCCATTCTCCCGAACACCTCAACGCTATGAAAGCGCACTTAGAGCAGCTAAAAGAGCAAGGCATTGAAGCCATTGAGGACTAAGATTTAGCTCTTTCGCTAAAATTTCCCTTGCACGTCATGCTTTGCCTGGCTAGCATGACGTGCAAGGAAGGTTTCCTCTACAGCAGCTTGTCCAAATAAATAGGCAAGCGGCGCACGCGCTTGCCGGTGGCGTGGTACACGGCGTTGGTAATGGCGGCAGCTACGCCCAGCAGGCCCAACTCTCCGATGCCTTTCACACCTAAGGGATTTACGTAGGGGTCCTCCTCCTCTACAAACAGCACCTCGATATTGTGAATGTCGGCGTTGACGGGAATGTGGTACTCGGCATAGTTGTGGTTCATGTAGCGCCCGAAGCGGTGGTCGGGCACGGTTTCCTCCATCAGGGCCATGCTGATGCCCCACACCACCGAACCAAGCACCTGCGAGCGGGCCGTTTTTTGATTGAGGATGCGGCCCGCGGCGCACACATTGAGCACGCGCGACACGTGCACGGTGCCTAGGTCCTCATCCACCATCACCTCCGCAAACACCACGTTGTGCGAGTGCATGGAGTACTTGGCCATGTTGATGAGGTTGGGAATGGCCGTGGAGTCGGCCGCTATTTCCCGCTCGCCGCTGGTTTGCAGCACATCGCGCAGCACCACCGATTGCTCAGGAGCGGTGCGCAGGCGCAGCTGGCCGTTTACGAACTCCACGTCGTCGAGGCTGGCGCCCTTCAGGGGCGAGTCGTCCATCTTCTGGGCCAGCTTCAGCAGTTTTTCACCTAGGGCCTGGCAAGCCTTCTGCACGGCGGTGCCCACGGTAGCGGCCGTCCAGGAGCCGCCTTGCACGGGCGCTTCGGGCATGTTGGTGTCGCCGAGGCGAAAGGTTACGGCTTCGAGCGGCAGGCCCAGGGTTTCGGCCGCAATCTGCGTCATGATGGTGTAGGTGCCGGTGCCGTTTTCGCCCGCGGCGCTTTCCACGGTCAGGTACCCGTCGGCCGTGATGGTGGCTTTGGCCGAGGCCTTATTCATTTGCGCATCCCACACGCCGCCGGCCACGCCCCAACCAATCAGCCGGTTGCCCTCGCGCATGGAGCGCGGGGCCATGGGCCGCTTGCTCCAGCAAAACTTCTCGGCCCCTAGGTGGTAGCAGTCGCGCAGGCGCTTGCTGCTGAAGGGCAGGTTCTCGCTCTGGTCGGTTTCGGCGTAGTTGCGAATGCGGAAGTCCAGCGGGTCGAGGCCGGCGGCGTAGGCCATTTCGTCCATGGCCACTTCGAGGGCAAACGAGCCGGTGGCGGCGCCGGGGGCGCGCATGTCCTGCGGGGTGTACACATCCAAGGCGGCCACCTGGTTGCTCAGGTGCACGTTGTCGCACTGGTACAACATGCCCGACCAGTTCACCACGTTTTCGGTGTACTCCTCGAAGCGCGAAGTTTCGTGCAGGCAATAGTGCTTTAGGGCGGCCAGGGTGCCATCGGGGTTGGTGCCCATCTCCAGCGTTTGCAGCGTGTGCGGTCGGTGCCCGATGGAAAACATCTGCTGCCGCGTGAGCGTGACACGTACCGAACGCTTCAGCTCCAAAGCTGCCATTACCGACAAAAACAGCTCGTACTGCGGCCGCAGCCCCGAGCCGAAGGCGCCGCCGTTGTAGAGGTTGATGACGCGGGCGTCGTCCTTGCTCAGCCCGAACACCTTGGCCACGTACTGCTGGCAGTTGTAAACGCCCTGGGTTTTGTCGTAGATGGTGAGCTTGCCATCGGGGTGGTAGTGCACCGTGGAGGCGTACAGTTCCATGGGGTTGTGGTGTTGCGTGCCGTGGATGTACTCCTCCCGGATGCGGTGCTCGGCTTCGTCGAGGGCCTTGTTGGCGTTGCCGCGGCTTTTGGGTGGCTTATAGCCCGATTTGCCCTTGCCCGGCGCGTGGCCCTCGTCGCGCTTCTGCTCGATGTCGGTTTCGTGCTTCTCCTCTTTGTACTCCACCTCCAGAATGCCGGCGGCGTAGCGGGCCAGCTCGAAGGTTTCGGCTACTACCAGCGCCACGGGCTGCTGGCTGAACTTTACTTCGTCGTCGTGCAGGGGCCGGAAGGGCGAGCCGCCGGGCGCAATGTCGTCTTTCCAGGCGCGGTCGAACCAGGCCTGCCTAGGTACGTTTTCGTGCGAGAACACCTGCAGCACGCCCGGCAGCGCCAGCACCTTATCGGCCCCAATGCTTTTGATGCGCCCCTTGGCAATGGTGCTGCTGACAACCACGCCGTAAGCCAGGTTGGGCACCTCAAACTCCGCCGAATACTTAGCCGTGCCGGTTACTTTCGCCGGGCCCTCCACGCGGTTGGGCGCTTTGCCGACGTATTTGGTATTGATGGTCATGGGTTGCTGTTCAGAAATACGTCGGATGCTTTTCCGCCTGCGGTGGCTTGCTGCAGCGCCCGCACAATAGCGCGCCGGCCCAGCTCAATCTTGAAATCGTTGGTGCCCTGCCCTACCGCGTCTTTCAGCACGGCTTCGGCCACTTTCTTGAAGGTGCTGGTGGTAGCGGGCTGGCCAATCAGCAGGGCCTCGGCGGCTTTGTCGCGCCAGGGTTTGTGGGCCACGCCACCTAGGGCCAGCCGGGCATCTTCGATGGTACTACCATCGAGCTCCAGCACCGCCGCTACCGACACCAACGCAAACGCGTAGCTGGTTCGGTCGCGCAGCTTTAGGTAGCTGAAGTGCTTCTCAAAGCCTTTTTTGGGCAGCTCCAAGGCCACAATCAGCTCGCCGGGCTCCAGGGTGTTGTCGCGCTCGGGCGTGTTGCCTGGCAGCCGGTGAAAGTCTTCAAACTTGATAACGCGGCTGCCCCCGGGGCCCACCACGTGCACCTCGGCTTCGAGCGCGGCCAGGGCAATGCACATGTCCGAAGGGTGCGTGGCAATGCATTGCTCGCTGGCCCCCAAGATGGCATGAATGCGGTTGTAGCCGCCTATGGCGCCGCAGCCCGAGCCCGGCTCGCGCTTGTTGCAGGGCGTAGCCGTGTCGTAGAAATAGTAGCAACGGGTGCGCTGCATCAGGTTGCCGCCGTTGGTGGCCATGTTGCGCAGCTGCGGCGAGGCGCCGGCCAAAATTGCCTGGCTCAGCAAGGGGTAGCGGCACTGCACCTCGGGGTGCCAGGCCGTGTCGGCGTTGGTGGCAGTGGCACCTAGGCGCAGCCCGCCCTCGGCTGTGGGCTCAATGGTGTTGAGCGGCAGCTTGTTCAGCCCGATGAGGTGCGTGGGCCGCGCCACGTTTTCCTTCATCAGGTCGATGATGTTGGTGCCGCCGGCAATAAAGGCCGGGCTGTCGCTGTCGCGGAAATCGCGCACAGCTCCTTCCACCGTTTCGGCGCGGGTCAGGGTAAACGGGTTCATTGGCGACGGGCGGTTTGGGCGTCCACTACTTCCTTCACGGCGTTCAGAATGCCCACGTAGGCCCCACAGCGGCACAGGTTGCCGCTCATCATCTCCCGAATTTCATCTTCGGTGTGGGCTCTGCCTTCGTTGATGAGCCCCTGCGCCGAGCAGATTTGGCCCGGCGTGCAGTAGCCGCACTGGAAAGCATCATGGTCGAGGAAAGCTTGCTGCAAGGGGTGCAGGTTATCTTCTTGGCCTAGGCCTTCGATGGTGGTTATTTCGGCCCCTTCGTGCAGCATGGCCAACGTAAGGCACGAGTTAATGCGCTTGCCATCAACGAGTACTGTGCAGGAGCCGCACTGGCCGTGGTCGCAGCCCTTCTTGGTGCCCGTTAGGCCCGCATACTCGCGCAGGGCGTCGAGCAGCGTCGTCCAAGGGGCGAGCTGTAGCGTCATGTCGCTGCCGTTGATGCGCAACGTGACTGGCGAGGTAGCGGGCGGTGCCAGCGCTGGACTGTCGGTGGTGTTTGGTGTGGCTGAGTTGCTCATACAAGCTAGGGTTAGGCGGCTTGATACCCGGGCGCTTTGGCAGGCTAACTACCAGCGCCCAATAGTGGGACTTACGCTTTTGCCTGGCCTACGTTGGCCTTAGCGTACTATTCGGTTGGCCATAACGCTGGCCTCTCGGCTCAGTTACCTAAATCATTATTATTTGTTTATCAGATCTTTATCACACATCGCATGAAGTAGCCATCCGAAAGCCAACGCACCTCAAAACACAATTGGCTGATTCGGTAGCCAGCTACTTGCGCGTAACCAACTGCCAAATCAGCCAATACGGATTACCGACTCTAGGCTAAGTTTACCTAGGGTGCTCCGCCAATTCTTGCTGCGCAGCGTCGCGTTCCGCAGGTGTGTTTACGTTGCGCAACTCCTGCGGTACCGGGGCCTGCAGCAGCTCTACATTGGAATTGATCAGCGCCTTGCGCGGGCACGAATACCCCAGCGCCAGGAACTGCAGCAACACGCCATAGCTGCCCGGCTCCCAAATGGTAATCAGCGGCTCCGGAAACTCGTTTTCGGGGCTTTGGAAGGCGGTTGCCACGCGGGCCGGGTTGCGGTGCTGCACCAGGTGCTGCAACGTGGTTTCGGAAAGGAAAGGCAGGTCGCAGGCCACCACTAGCCACGCCGCATTAGGGTCGTGGCGTAGTGCCGACAGAATGCCGCCCATCGGCCCTAGGTTAAGAAACTGATCGGGCAGCGGCTGCAGGCCGGCCGGCAACTCGGCGGCCTGCTCTGCCCGGCACGATACGAATACCTCCTGGCACCACGGAGCCAGCAACGCGGCGGCGTGTTCGCGCTGTTCGCGGCCGTGGTAGTGCAAGCGGCCTTTGTCGGTTTGCATGCGTTGGCTTTGCCCGCCGGCTAGCACCAACCCGCGCAGCAACGGCACGCGTTGCTGCCACCACTGCCGCACCCACGCGGCTATGCCGGCGGTATCACCTAGGGCCAACACGGACAGATCGGCGGCATTGGGCAAGTGCGCCCGCAGGTAATCGGGCAATTCGGTTTGGCCTTCAGTGGTCAGCACCAACTGCACATCGGTCAGGCGGTCGAGCTTCTTCTCCAGCGGCTTGCGCGGATCGAGAATGATAGCCTGCTGCTTAGCCCGGAAGTGGTTGCCGTTTACCAGCACCAGGCTTTGCCCGGCCAGCCAATGTTGCTGGCTGAACTTGTCCATGCCCTGCCGCGCATCAAGCCGGCTAAAATGGATTTTGTCGGTCAGTTCGGCAGCGGCTCCGGCTTGCAGAATGGCATCAGCCCCGCCCGCACCGCCCTGCTCGGCATCGTCACCGGCGGCGTGGTCGGCATCTACGTAGGCTACGCGCAAAGCAGTGCCCAACTCGGGCAGCAGGCGCGTTACTAAGTCCTTGATAACCCCGCACGGGGCACCTAGCACGGCCAGTTCATGGCGACCAAACTCGCCTAGGTCGGGCCGGGCCAAGGCAGCGTGTTTGCTGTGGGCGGGCTTATTCATCCTGGTAGTGGTAGTCGCTTTTGCCGCCGGTTTTCGACAGTAAGCGCGTATGCTCAATCACAATGTTGTGCGACAAGGCCTTACACATATCGTAAATGGTAAGGGCCGCCACGGAGGCACCCGTCAGGGCTTCCATTTCCACGCCGGTTTTGCCCGTTACGGTGGCCGTGCACTCAATTACCACGGCCTCGGGCGGCGCCACCTGTATGGTAACCTGGCAGTCGTCCAGACCTAGGGGGTGGCACAGCGGAATGAGGTCGGCGGTTTTCTTAGCGGCCATAATTCCCGCCAAAATGGCCGTTTGGAACACGGGGCCTTTGCGCGTGGGCAAGTCGCCGTGCTGCACCAGGGCCAGAATATCGGTTCCGAGCACCACGCGGCTGCGGGCGCGGGCCACGCGGCGCGTTACGGCCTTGCCGCCCACATCAACCATAGCAGGCTGGCCGGCGTCGTTGAGGTGCGTGAGTTTGGAGTTTGAATCGGACATGTTCTGAAGTCGAATACAGGCAGGGCAGGCATTTGCAATCAGCTTACAAACCGACCGCCGCGCCCCGAGTTGCGTAGTGCTGCCCGCGGCTGGCAAGTTACGGCGGCCAACCGGCTACTGCCCCGTCACCCTTTACCTTAGCGCGCTGCCCGGGGTTTAGCTACCTAGGGCGGCCTCTCTCCTACTAGCTTGCTACGCAACCCGCATGCTTTCCGTCGACGAAGCTACCCGCCTTGTTCAGAGCACCGCCCAGCCGCTGCACACCGAAACTGTTCCACTGGCCCAAGCCCTAGGGCGGGTACTGCGCGAGCCCCTGCACGCCGACCGCGACTTCCCGCCCTTCGACCGGGTTGCCATGGATGGCATTGCCCTGAGCTACGCCGCCGTAGCCGCTGGGCAGCAGGTGTTTGAGATTGAGCACACGCAGTTTGCCGGCCAGGCGCCTCGCCCACTGCACAACCCGCAAGCGGCCATCGAGATAATGACGGGTGCGGCCATGCCGCCCGGCACCGATGCCGTGGTGCGCTACGAGGATTTGCTGATTGCCGAAGACAACAACGGCCGCCGCACCGTTACGGTGCAAGTGCCGCCCACCGGGCCCGGCTTTAATGTACATCGCCGCGCTTCCGACCGCCAACAGGGCGAGCTGCTGCTGCCCGCCGGCACGCTGCTCGGCCCCGCCGAAGTAGCCGTAGCAGCCACCATTGGTGCCGCGCAGCTACTCGTGTCGCGGGCACCTAGGGTAGCGGTAGTAAGCACCGGCGACGAGTTGGTAGAAGTAACCGAAACGCCGCTGCCGCACCAGATTCGGCGCTCCAACGCGCAAATGCTCCAAGCGGCCGCCCAGCAAGTTGGCGCCACAGCCGAGGCCTTCCACTTCAACGACGACCTCGACTCCCTACGCGCGGGCCTGCCTGCCTTGCTGCAGCAGTTCGATGCCGTGCTGCTCAGCGGCGGTGTATCAAAAGGCAAAGCCGACTACCTGCCGCAGGCCTTGCGCGAAAGCGGCGCCGAGCAGATTTTTCATGAGGTGCAGCAGCGCCCGGGCAAGCCGTTCTGGTTTGGGCGGCACCCGCAGGGCGCGGTGGTATTTGCCTTGCCCGGCAATCCGGTGTCTACATTCGTCAACTACTTCCGCTACGCAGCGCCATGGCTGCGAGCCGTGCAGTTGCCCGAACCCACATTCGCAGCGCCCACCTATGCCGTGCTGGCCACCGATGTCGTTTTCAAACCCAAGCTCACGCACTTTCTGCTGGTAAGCCTGCAGAGCAGCCCCACCGGCCAGCTGCTCGCCTACCCCGAGCGGGCGCACGGCTCGGGCGACTTAGCCAGTTTGCTCCCCAGCGACGGTTTTCTGGAGCTGCCCGCCGAGCGCGAGCAGTTTGCGGCCGGCGAGGTGCTGCCGGTGTGGCGCTTTCGGTGGTAAAACAAAACGGCGCGACCAAATGGCCGCGCCGCTGCGCCTAGGTGGCTAATCGGGTTGCTTACTGAAACAGCCCGGCAATGCGCTGCTCGTTGTTGGCGCTGATGATCTTGCGTTTGAGCTTCATGGTGGGCGTCAACTCGCCGGTTTCTACCGTCCAGGGGTTGTGCAGCACGGCTACTTTTTTCACCTGCTCCCACTGCGCAAACGCTGCGTTGTACTGGCTTACCAGCTCCCGGTACAGCTTCTGCACCCGCTCGTGGGCTACCAGGGCGGCATCGTTGGCAAAGCTGATTTGCTGTTGCTTGGCCCAGTTGCGCAACTCCTCAAAGGCGGGCACCAACAGGGCAGCGGCGTACTTCTGCCCGTCGCCGACGACCATGGCCTGCTCGATGAGGGGGGATTCTTTTAGTTTGTTTTCGATGACCTGCGGGGCCACGTACTTGCCGCCCGAGGTCTTGAACATTTCTTTCTTGCGGCCGGTGATTTTGAGGAAGCGCCCGTTCACAAACTCGCCGATGTCGCCCGTGTGGAACCAGCCTTCCTGGTCAATCACCTCCGCCGTCAAATCCGGCCGGTTGTAGTAGCCCTTCATCACCGAGGCCGACTTGGTCAGAATCTCCCCGTCGGGCGCAATTTTCACCTCCACGTCCGGAATTACGGGGCCCACCGTGCCGGGCATGTTGTCTTCGCGGTTGTAGCGGCAAGCGGCAATTACCGGCGAGGTTTCCGTCAGGCCGTAGCCCTCCATTACGTGGATGCCCGCGGCCCAGAACACCCGCGCCAGGCGCGGCTGCAGCGCCCCACCACCCGAGATAATGCATTTCACTTTACTACCCAGGGCCTCGCGCCACTTGCTAAACACCAGCTTGTTGGCCAAGGCTAATTGCGCGTTGTACACCGGCCCGAGGCTGCGCTGCGGGTCGTAGCGCAAGCCTAGGTCGAGCGACCAGAAGAACAGCTTCTTCTTAATGCCCTCAAGCGTCTGGCCTTTGGCCACAATCTTATCGTAAATCTTTTCGAGCAAGCGCGGCACCGTGGTAAATACCTGGGGCTGCACTTCGCGCAGGTTATCGGCTATTACCTCCAGGCCTTCGGCGTAGTACACGGCCAAGCCCAGCTTGAGGTACAGGAACGTGGCCGTGCGCTCGAAAATGTGCGACAGCGGCAAAAAGCTTAAAGCCTTTTCGCCGGGCACTACGGGTATAAACTCGCGCAACGAGTGGCAGTTGCTCAGGATGTTGCCGTGCGAGAGCATCACGCCTTTGGGCCGGCCCGTGGTTCCTGAGGTGTAAATGAGCGTGAGCAAATCATCGGGCTGCACGGCGGCTTTCAAGGGCTCCAGCTCGGCCGCGTTGGCCTGCTTACCTAGGGCCAGCAGCTCGTCGAAATGGTGGGCACCAGCCACCTGGTCGAAGGTAAAAACGTGCTCGGGGGCTTGGTCTAGGTCCTTTAGGGCCTCCTTCACTCGGGCGTGCAGCTTGCGGTCCGATACCAGCACCACCTTCACGGCCGCATCCTGGAAAATGTAGCGGTAATCCTCCACCGTAATGGTGGGGTACATGGGCACGCTCACGGCTCCCAGCTGCGAAATGCCGAAGTCGGCTTGCACCCACTCGGGGCGGTTGTTTGAGATGATGGCTACTTTATCGCCGCGCTCTACCCCTAGGTGGCGCAGGCCCAGGCTGCAAGCGTTGGCCGCCTCCTGCACTTGTTGGTTGCTGAGCGGCAGCCACTTGCCGCCGGTTTTGGCCACGAGGCAATCAGCTTGCGGTGCTTCGGCAGCGCGCTGATTCAGGATTTCGAAAGTGCGATGAAAACGCATCGGTGTGTCGGGAGAATGCGGAACAAAAGGAGTTAACCCAATACAGCAGGTTAGCTAAGGCAAAAACGGCGAAAAGTTACGGCGAGTTGAGCAGCCCAGCCGACTTCAGCCCAACTATGCCAATCGGAACCGGGTTGCGCCCTCTTAATGCCTCCTGCGGTTGGCAAACCCTAATCAAACCTTGCTTGGGCGCATCTAAACGCCGATTTATAGTCCCAGCTTATAATCAACCTCCTGATACGCAATGATTAACCGCAGAATAAATCCGTGTTTATACATGACGAATCTCAGTAAAATTCGCAGCCACGAACATGAACTATCTAAGCTAATTTTGCCTTATCCCGTCAAACATAGAAACAAGAATATGCTACAGGTGCAGTTGAGTGGGGCAGGTTTTTACGAAGTAAATTGGCCCAACACAGAAGTGGTGGGCGGAGTAACCTACGTACGGCCCGGCGTGCGCGAGTCGGTGCGGGTATTTCTGCCCGATGATGCGCTGGAGGTAGAGGTGTACGCCGGCGACCTGAAGAACGGCCGCTTGGTGTACCGTGGCCCTGCCGCCGAAGCCGCGCAGCTGCGCTACTTAGCTAATCGCACCAATTAATTCTCCCCCTACGCTCCTTTCTCTGTTCATCTCTGCAACCAAAACACCAAAAGCAAAAGCCCGCAGCAGTAGCCGCGGGCTTTTGTATGTACCAGCCACTGGGTATTAACCCCACCGCCACGGTGCGCATGCTAATGCCGCCCTACGACACCTCCTCGAACAAGTGCGTGATGGGTTCATCTTGGTCGGCCAAGGCCAAGGTGTAGAACAGTGGTCAGTAGTGGTCGGGCGTGGGCACCGACAGTGCACCGCTGGCGCCGGCCTTCTGTACATCCAACAGAGTGCTGAATTCGCGCCGATCGGTGCGCTGCTTTACGCATTTGTCGAACTCCGTGGCCCAGGCGAACGGCTGTGCATCGCCCGCAATTAGCTTAGGCATGCTCTGGCGGAGGTTGTGCACCACATTGCCCGAGCCCACAATTAGTACGCCGCGCTTGCGCAGCTCCTGCAATTGGACAGCCAAGGCAAAGGCGCGGCTCAAACAACGCCTCCACGGCCGTAAGCTGCGTTTCGCTGAGTAGCAGCCGCGCGGCACAGTAGGCTCGTAATACCTCCGCTGACCTAGGTTCATGCCAGCAATATCGGCAGCAAAGCCCGTGCGCAAGCTGCCGGTACCTAGGCACGCAAACCCAAGCCGCGCCACGCTGGTTTAGCCTACTTTCATCTGCATTCTTCCGACATGGAAAGCAATTCGCCCCTCCGCCTCAGCGTGCTCGATCAGTCGCCCATCCGGGCCGGGGCTACGCCGCGGCAAGCCATACAAGAAACCATCGAGCTAGCCCGCCTTGCCGACCGCCTGGGGTACCACCGCTACTGGGTATCGGAACACCACAACACGGCCTCACTGGCTAGCTCTACGCCCGAGGTGCTTATTGCCCACTTGGCCGGCCAAACCGAGCGCATTCGGGTGGGTTCGGGCGGCGTAATGCTGCCGCATTATTCGGCCCTGAAAGTGGCCGAGAACTTCCGCATGCTCGAAACGCTGTTCCCGGGCCGCATCGACCTGGGCATTGGCCGCGCCCCCGGCTCCGACCGCTTTACGGCACATGTGCTTAACCCCAACAACACCTTCCGCGACGAAGACTTTGCCGAGCAGCTGATGGACCTTAAAGCCTTTTTGCGCGACGAAGTAGTAGAGGACACCATCCACGCCAAAGTAAAAGCCATGCCCCAGGCCGATACCGTGCCCGAGCCCTGGCTGCTGAGCTCGAGTGGCCAGAGCGGTTTGTTTGCGGCGCACCTAGGGCTGGCCTTTTCTTTTGCGCAGTTCATCAATCCGCTAGGTGGGCCTGAAATGGTACAGTTATATAAGGAGCGGTTCCGGCCCTCGGAGTTCTTTCAGGTGCCCACGGCCAATGTTGCCTTATTCGTACTCTGCGCCGATACCGACGAAAAGGCCCAGCAGCTGCGCGCCTCCCTCGAGCTGCAGATGCTGCGCATCGAGCAAGGCAAGCGCGGCCCTTTCCCTACCTACGAAGAAGCCAAGGTTTACCAGTACACGCCCGAAGAGCAAACCCGTCTCGAGTTCAACCGCCACCGCATGATCAGCGGCACGCCCGAACAGTTGCGAGAGCAACTCGAACAGCTAGCTGCTAGCTATGGCGTGAACGAGTTGGTAATCGTGACCATCACGGCGGACTTTGCAGACCTTTTGCGTTCGTACCAACTATTGGCCGAAGCATTTGAGCTTACCCCAGCTGTAGCAGTTTAGCTACCGAACAATCCCCTCTATGCTCCGAGCAGGGGCCTGGATTAGCTGACCTAGGCCCCTGTTTTATGATGCCAGCGGAGGCCAAGCAACTTGACTTCCAAGACGTTGAAAGATGACTTTTATCAGTTAAGCCAAAAAAAGTTACTGCCCAGCTTATTTTTATTTGGACTAGATCTAAACAGGTTGTTGCTTTGCATCACTTTTGAATCAGTCTAAATAACTGAATGAGCCGTACCCTACCCCTCCTGCTTCTGATTGCTGCCCCGGTAGCTGTTAATGCCCAATCGTTACTAGCCTATAACAACCAACCTTCCGACGAGCCGACGACTACGCCATACGTAGCTCATGGCCAAGTAGTAGGCCGCGTAGTGCTGGCCGATGGGCAGGCCGCCGAGCAGGTTTCGGTAATGGTAAAGGGCACTACTATCGGTACCAGCACCGAAGCTGACGGCTCATTCCGCCTACGCCTGCCAAGCGGCAAGCAAACCCTGGCTATTGCCTTCCTGGGCTATATTACGCAGGAAATTGAGGTAGATGTGCCCAATCGCAGCACCATCAGCCTGAACACCATTACCCTGGCGAAAAGCTCGCAGCAGCTCACGGAGGTAAAAATCACCGAGACGCGCACCATCAACCAACGCCCCACCGGCGTGAGCAAGATGCCCATTCGCCCGCTCGATTTGCCTCAGGCGGTAGTTACTGTAAACCAAGAAACCTTGGAACAACAGCAGGTACTGCGTTTGAGCGAAGCCCTCGTGAATACCCCCGGCCTGTACGTAACCAGCACCACCGGCGGCACGCAGGAAGAGCTAGGCAGCCGCGGCTTTGCGTACGGCTCCAACAACACCTTCAAAAACGGTGTGCGCTTCAACAACGGCGTGATGCCCGAGGCTTCGTCGCTCGAAAGCATGGAAGTGCTGAAGGGCAGCGCGGCCATTCTTTACGGCAACGTAGCTGCCGGCGGCGTGCTGAACCTCGTAACCAAAAAGCCCAAGTTTGAGCGCGGCGGCGCGGTAGCGCTGCGCACCGGTTCCTTTGGTTTCTGGAAGCCGATGGTGGATGTATACGGCGCCGTTGGCAACAGCGACAAAGTTGCCTATCGCCTGAACACTACTTATGAGCAAGGCAACAGCTTCCGCGACCAGGTAGAGTCGAACCGCTTCTACGTTAACCCTTCGCTGCTTTTCAAACTCACGCCCAAAACCGATCTGCTGGTGGAAGGCGACTACCTGCGCGACCGTCGCACGCCGGACTACGGCATCGGGGCAGTTGATTACGTATTTCAGCCTTCACGCAGCCGTTTCCTAAACGTAGCCGATGCGCGCAACGCTACCACGCAAACAAGCGCTACCGCTACCCTCACTTCGCGCCTGAGCGATGTTTGGCAACTGCGCGCCGTAGCGGGTTACCAACGCTACGACAACGAGTTGCGCTCCGCCACCCGCCCAGTAGGTGTTATTACACCGGGTGCCACCTACGGCAACTGGAACCGCGGCTTGCAGCGCACGCAGGTAGATGAAAACTACTTCCTGGGTCAGCTCGACCTTACCGGCAACTTCCACACCGGTTTCCTAGGTCATACGCTGCTGGTGGGCGCCGATGCCGACCAGTACCAGACCACCACGCTTGCTTACACCAACCCAGCCAACCCGAACAACCCCACGCAGGCTGTTTCGACTTACGACGTCATTAACCTCATCGACCTCAACAAGGAGGTTACGCAGCCCGCCCTACGTCTGCGCGGCTTCAACGACCTAGTGCGCAATACCCGCACGCAGGCCAACACCCGCCGTGCCGGTTTCTACGCGCAGGATCTGCTTACTTTCTCCGAGAAGATCAAAGCCCTGGTTGGCTTGCGCTGGAGCTACCAGGAAACCCCGAGCGACATTTACTATTACCCCAACGTAACCACCAATGCCAACCGTACGGCCGGCACGCTTGCGTTGAACCGCCGCTTCGACAATGCATTTTCGCCGCGCTTGGGCCTGATTTATCAGCCCATCAAGACGATGTCCTTGTTCGCTTCGTACTCCAATTCGTTCACGCCTCAGTCTAACACCGCTACCGACCTAAACGGCAAACCGCTGCCTCCTTCGGTGATTGACCAGTACGAAGTAGGCGTGAAAAACGACCTGTTTAATGGTGCTCTGTCGGCCAACGTAACGGCTTATCGCATCGTCAACAGCAACCAAATCCAGAGCGTACTGCCCACCGATCCGCGTATTCAAGGTGCTATAAACACGGTAAACCCGCAGGAGTTGGCGGGCGAAGTAACCAGCAAAGGCCTGGAGGTAGACATTCAGAGCAAGCCTATGATGGGCTGGTCGGTAATTGCGGGCTACAGCTACAACAACACCGCTTACACCAACAGCAACATCTACGAAAACGGCAGCCGCCTGCGCTACAACCCCGCGCACACCGCCAACATGAGCGTGTTCTATACCTTCGACAACACGGTTCTGAAGGGCCTGAGCGCTGGCGTAACGGGCTACTACGTGGGCGACAAGCTCGCCGGCCGCAACCCGCGCCTGCTCGACCCCTCGACTGGCCAACCTTGGCGCACCGGTGCCGATGCCAACAAGTTCATCTCCATCCCCGACTACACCTTGTTCGACGCTTCGCTGGGTTACACCTACAACCGCTTTTCGTTGCGCGTGAAACTTGCCAACTTGCTGAATGAGTTGAGCTACAACATGCACGACGACAACAGCGTGAACCCCATCGCGCCGCGTAACTACTCGGCAACCTTCTCTTACAAACTCTAATCCTCTCAACCTTTTTTCTGCCGCCAACCCATCGGGCCACATTGGTTCGGTGGGTTCGGCATATCAGGTGCCCTACTACCATGAAGGTTCTTTTCCGCAACATTCACCTTTACCTGAGCCTTGTTTCGGGGCTGGTTATTGCCGTTGTGTGCTTTACCGGCGCAGTGCTCGTGTTCGAGAAAGAACTCGAGCAGGCCTTTAATCCCGAACGCTACTTTGTAACGCAGCCAGGTACGCAGCGCCTCTCGCCCGAGCAAATGGTAGCCGCCGTGCAGGCCCAAGTACCCAAGGCCAAGGTGGCGAGCGTTAAGCTCTACGCCGACCCCATGCGCACGGCCGAGGTAAACCTGGCCGGAGGCCCCGGTGGCAAAGAGGGCGGTAAGGAAGCTGCAATGCGCGGCGGCCAGGGGGGCGAGAAGCCCGAAGGTGCCCGTAAGGAACAAGGTGCGAAAAGCGGTAAAGAAGGCAAGGGCGAGAAAGGCGGCAAAGGCGGTGGTGAAGGCGGCCGCGGCCCGGTTTACTTCGTGAATCCTTACACCGGTGCCGTAGTAGGCCCTTACGTGTACCGCGAAACCTTCTTCTACACCATGATGG
The DNA here is from genome assembly GCF_001483135.1 of Solirubrum puertoriconensis. GTDB lineage: Bacteria > Bacteroidota > Bacteroidia > Cytophagales > Hymenobacteraceae > Solirubrum > Solirubrum puertoriconensis. The sequence continues at coordinate 961,441 of NZ_LNAL01000006.1, read as the reverse complement.
CGCTACACCGGGGTATGGTGGGTGGGCCCGTGGGCAAGATGATTGTGGGCGTAAGCACTCTGATGTTCCTGTTCATCATTGTTACGGGCTTGGTGCTGTGGTTCCCGGCTACCGGCAAAGTGCTGAAGCAGCGCCTCACCGTTAAGTGGGATGCCAGCTGGAAGCGCCTCAACCACGATCTGCACATTGTGCTCGGCTTTTACTCGGCGTTGTTCCTGTTCGTGTTTGCCTTCACGGGTTTGGCGTGGTCGTTTGAGTGGTTCAACAACGGCATCTTCGCCGTTACCAACTCCGATCCCAAAGGCCCCGAAGCACCCAAATCGGAGGTAGTGCTGACTGGCGGCAAGCTGGGCTTCAACCAGGCCTACGTTGTAGCGCAGCAGCAGGTACCCAATGCGCTGTCGTACGCCATTGCGATGCCCAAAGACTCGGCCGAGGCCGTACGTGTGATGACTACCACGGCTAACGCTGCCTACGAAGGTGCTACCGATGAGCTCTACCTCGACCAATACACCGGCCGGCCCCTAGGTAAGCTGGCCTTCGAGGACCGCAACTTGGGCCAGCGTGTACGGCGCACTTTCAAGCCCGTGCATACCGGCGCTATTTACGGCATGCCCTCCAAAATCATTGCTTTGGTAGTGTGCGTGCTGGGTGTAACGTTCCCGGTTACGGGCGTAATCCTGTGGCTAAACCGCCTAAAGAAGGAACGTAAGAAGCAACGCAAGCAAGTGGCCACTGCCGCCGCATAATCCTAAACCGTCGGATTAATAAACAGCGCCTAGGTTGCTCAGAGCAACCTAGGCGCTGTTGTGTTTAAGCGTTATGCCTGCTGCTGAGGTACACGTGCACATGTGATTTCCACGACACGGCCAGATTCTAATCCGAGCCTGTCGCGAATCCAACAACCTACATATGTACTGTAAGCTCACGACCAACAGGCATACCAGTGCCCATATATGCGCCAGCCTTAATTGTGCCTACACGGCTAAATGGTCCCTAGGTCCCGAAAAAGCAAACGACGCGCAGAAGCAGCTCCTGAGCGTCGTTTTCCTTGTTTGTGCCTGACTAGAACGGTGGATCCTCGTTGCCGAAGTTGCTCTTCGGGAAAGGTTGCGGCGAAGCACCTAGGTCATTCATGCGCGAACCCAAGCGGATGGTGTTCGGCGCGAAACCCGGGTCGTCGTCGAAACCACTATCGAAGTTGCTGGCAGGTAGCTGGCCAGTATTGTAGTTAGCTGCTTCAGGTGCAAAGCCACCGCTGTCGAGGTCGGCGAACTTGGTGAAGCGGCCGATAAACTTCAGCGGAATGGTATCGAGGCCGCCGTTACGGTGCTTGGCAATAATTACCTCGCCTACGCCCTGTGTGGGGTTACCCATTTCGTCTTCGGTAATGCCGTAGTACTCGGGGCGGTACAAGAACATTACCATGTCGGCGTCCTGCTCGATCGAGCCCGATTCGCGAAGGTCGCTCAGCTGCGGGCGTTTGTCGCCGCCGCGGGTTTCTACCGAACGCGAGAGCTGCGACAGGGCAATTACCGGGATGTTCAGTTCCTTGGCAATGCCTTTGAGTGCGCGCGAAATCGAGGCAATTTCCTGTTCGCGGTTGCCGCCGGGCTTGCCGTCGCCGTTGCCGGTCATCAGCTGCAGGTAGTCAATGATGATCATCTGAATGTCGTGGTGCGACTTCAGACGACGGCACTTGGTGCGCAGCTCGCGAATGCTCAGGCCGGGCGTATCGTCGATGAAAATAGGCGCGTTCGAGAGGGTAGCAATTTTGTGGTTGAGTTGCTGCCACTCGTAATCGGCCAGGTTGCCCTTCTTGATTTTTTCTGAATCCAGCTCCGCTTCCGCCGAAATAAGACGGTTTACGAGCTGAATTGAGGACATTTCGAGCGAGAAGAACGCCACCGGCTTTTTATCGAGCACGGCCGCGTTGCGCATGCACGACAGCACGAATGCCGTTTTACCCATAGCCGGACGGGCCGCAATGATAACCAAGTCCGACTTCTGCCAGCCCGACGTTACGCGGTCGAGGGCCACCATGCCCGAGGTTACCCCAGTGAGGCCGCTGGTTTGCTTGCTCTTCTCCTCCAGCTCCTTGATGGCTTTACCCATCAGGCTGCGCATGTCGTCGAAGTTCTTGCGAATGTTCGATTCCGACACTTCAAACAAGGCCTGCTCCGTTTGGTCGAGCAGGTTAAACACGTCCATCGTGTCCTCGTACGCGTCGCGGTGCACGTTGGAGGCAATGGCAATCAGCTCGCGCTTAATCGCATGCTCCGTGATGATGCGAGCGTGCGTTTCGATGTTGGCGGCCGACTGAATGCGGTACGTGAGCTGGGCTACGTACTGGGGGCCTCCGGCCATTTCCAGCGCGCCCATGGTGCGTAGCTCCTGCGTTACCGTCAGGATATCGATGGGCTCGGTTTTGTCAAAAAGCGACAAAATGGCCTGAAAAATCTGTTGATGCGCCTCCTTATAAAAGCTTTTAGGCTTTAGGATGTCGATAACGCTGGTGAGGGCATCTTTTTCGAGCATCAGTGCCCCTAGCACAGCCGACTCTAGGTCGAGAGCCTGCGGAGGGAGCTTGCCGGTTGGGTTGGTGGCTACCACGGGCTTGTTCCAGGCCTTATGGGCCCTGGCGGCCAATTGTTTAACGCGGCTGTTGCTTTCGTCCATCATCGTGCGGCAGATCCACTTATTCCGAAAGTACCAGAAAAGGGCTACAAAACTACGCCCGCCAGCGTGATTTGTCGACGTTGATTGCCGACAGAGTTTTCGCTACTTTGGCCCAATTAGCTCAGGTGTAGCGGCCGACGCGCCCGGCCTTTGTTACTTTTGTGGCTCGGCTTTTGAGCCGCCCCTGTGTAGCGTACCACCTACTGCCCGCATGGCTTTACCAAACTATCGGCGCGTCCACCTGATTGCGGTGGGCGGCAGCATTATGCACAACTTGGCCTTGGCACTGCACCGCCAAGGCGTACACGTCACTGGTTCCGACGACGAGATTTTCGATCCGGCGCGTACTCGCCTGCAACAGGCCGGCCTACTGCCCGAGCAGATGGGCTGGGACGCCGCCCGCATTACCGACGAACTCGACGCGGTAATTGTGGGCATGCACGCCCGCCCCGACAACCCCGAGCTGCACCGTGCGCAGGAGCTAGGTTTGCGCATCTTCTCCTTCCCCGAGTTCATTTACGAGGCCTCTAAGGATAAGCAGCGTATTGTAATCGGCGGCTCGCACGGCAAAACCAGCATCACCAGCATCATTCTGCACGTGCTGCGCCACCACGGCCGCAAGTTCGACTACGCCGTAGGGGCCCAGCTCGAAGGCTTCGACCTGATGGTGAAGCTGACCGACGACGCGCCCATCATCATCATCGAGGGCGACGAGTACCTCTCCTCGCCCGTGGATCGTCGACCCAAGTTTCACCTCTACCAGCACCACATCGGGGTGATTTCGGGCATCAGCTGGGACCACATCAACGTGTTTCCGACGGAGGAAAACTACCGCGAGCAGTTTGCCATCTTTGCCCGCATGACGCCCAAAGCCGGCGTACTGATTTACGATCAGGACGACGAGCAGGCGCAGCTGGTAAGCGTGCCCTCGAACCCCGATGTGAAATACGTAGGCTACGGCCCGCACGAGCACGTCATCAAAAACGGCGTCACTTCGCTTGTTACCAAAAAAGATGAGCTGGTGCCCATTCAGGTGTTCGGCGAGCACAACCTGCGCAACCTTTCGGCAGCCAAAGAGGTGTGCAAGCAGCTCGGCATCAAAGGCAAAGATTTTTACGAAGCAGTGGCCACGTTTAAGGGCGCGGCCCGCCGTCTCGAGCTGGTAAAGCAAGGCGCTACCTCGGTGGTGTACAAAGACTTTGCCCACGCTCCCTCCAAGCTGAAAGCTACCTCAGCCGCGCTCAAGAAGCAGTACCCGCAGCGCCGCCTGATTGCTTGCTTAGAGCTGCACACGTTCAGCTCGCTCAACCCCGATTTTCTGCCGCAGTACGAAGGCACCTTCGACTCGCCCGATGTGGCCGTGGTGTACTTCAACCCGCAGGTGCTGGCCCACAAGCGTCTGCCTCCGCTCAGCGACCTGCAAGTGGCCGAGGCGTTCCACCGAGCCGATTTGCGCGTGTTTACCGACAGCCGCAAGCTGGCCGACTTTCTGCAAGAGCAGAACTGGCAGAATACCAACCTGTTGATGATGACATCGGGCACCTTTGATGGCATCGACCTAGGCAAGCTAGCCAGCGAAGTCACCAACGCTTAGCACCTAGCCCGCAAGTTTGGCGCAATTGTAGCGCGGACTTCATTCGGCAGCCCGCAGGCAGGAACTTCTGATTCGTCGAACGAATGGAAATTACGACCCGCGGGCTGCGAATTGAAGTTCGCGCTACATACATTTAACGTGCTATGAAACCCACTCTTCTGCTACTCCACGGCGCCCTAGGTTCGGCGGCCCAACTCGAGCCCCTTGCCCAGCGGCTTGCTGCTGATTTTGAGGTGCACTCCTTTTCGTTTACCGGCCACGGCGGGCGCGAGCTGCACCCCGAGCAGTTCAACATGACGCACTTTGCCGCCGAGGTAAGCTACTTCCTGGCCGAGCACCAGCTCGACAATGTGCACGTGTTTGGGTACAGCATGGGTGGCTACGCGGCCATTTTGAGCGCCGTGTCCGATCCGGGCCGCATTCGTTCCATCACCACCCTAGGTACCAAATTCGACTGGTCGCCGGAGGTGGCGGCGCAGGAGGTGCAGATGCTGGATGCGGAGAAAATGCAAGCCAAAGTGCCGCAGTTTGTAGCGCAACTCCAGCGCACCCACGGCGAAGGCAACTGGCAAGCGGTAATAACCTCCACGGCCGCCATGATGCAGGAGCTGGGCACCGCCCCGGCTTTGCACGAGCTGAACCTCTCGGCACTGGCTATTCCGGTGCAGGTACTCGTGGGCGACGGCGACAAAACCGCGGGCGTGGAGCCCTCGCGGCAGTTTGCCATGTATTTGCCCACGGCCAGCTTCGATGTGCTGCCCAACACCCCGCATCCTTTCGAGCGCGCCAACCTCGACGACCTAGCCCAACGCATTCGGGCCTTTACCCAAGCCACGGCTACTGTTTAAGCACAGCCCCCAACGCACTAGCGGCCTGCACCACCTAGGGCAGGCCGCTCGTGCGTTTATTCGTCGGCGGGTTTGGGCGGTGACGGCGGCGCGCTGGGTTTCTTACGCCGGTCGGTGGTAAGCAGCAAAGCCAAGGCCGTCAGCGTCAGGCGCAAAATCCACTTTCGGCTCATCTGCTGCTGTTGGAGGAAGTGGCGAAAAACGAGTTCTTCTCCATGATTTCCAGGTCGCAGGTGCCACCGCCCGAGTTGTCTTCGCACGTAGAGCCGGTAATGGCGCTGCGGTTGAAGTTGAAGTAGCACATTTGGCAGCCGCGGCCCTCCAGCAGGTAACGCTCGGTGGCCGAGCTGAGGTACAGCTCGTTGTCGGTGGTGAGCTCCAGCGGCATGGCCATGGCCCGGAACATGCCGTTGCGCAGGCCCATGCCCACCAAAAAGTACGAGGGCTTCTCCTTAGCCGAACTTTGCACCTTGCGCACTTGGGCGTTGTTCACCACGGTGCCGTCGGCGAACTGCCGCGTAAAGTTTACCATCAGCTGCTGGCGCGGCACTTTGTACTCCACTTTTCCGGCCTCTACCACCGCTACCAACCGGTTGGGCGAATCGAGTACGCGCAGGCTCTCCTCTACCTTGCGGTTGGGGCCTTTGCCTTCGGGAAAATTTTGCCTGGAGGTTTCGCAGGCTGATAGTAACGCAACACCTAGGGCGGCGGCAGTAAAGAGGCGAGAAAAGCGGGTTGTAAACACAGGTGTGGGCCGCGTTAGCGGGCAGTATAATACTTACGCGCCTCTGGCAAATCGCGCTGGATATCGGCTATGCGCGTAGAGCTGGAGGGGTGGGTTGATAAAAACTCGATGTTGCCGCCTTGCTCTTGGGCTGCCATGCGCTGCCAGAACGAAACGGCCGTATCAGGGTTATAGCCGGCCATTGCCATGAAGATAAGCCCTAGGTGGTCGGCTTCCGACTCCTGGTTGCGACCATATTTTAGCAGGCCCAACTGCGAGCCTACGCCCACGGCTTGCAGAAACACATTTTGGGTGGCGGAGGGATTTTGACCCACGGCCGTGGAGAGCACCCCACCTAGGCCCTGGGTGGCCATTTGCTGACTCATCCGTTCGCTGCTGTGCTTGGCTACGGCGTGCGCCACCTCGTGGCCCATTACCACGGCCAGGCCGGCTTCGTCTTGCGTAACGGGCAGAATGCCCGTGTACACGGCTACTTTGCCGCCGGGCATGCACCAGGCGTTTTGCTGATCTTCCTGAATCAGGTTGAACTCCCACTGGTACCCCTCGAGTTGCGCGGAGGCGTTGTTTTGGCGGAAGTACTGCTCTACGGCTTGCTGTATGCGCTGGCCCACGCGGCGTACCATGGCGGTTTGGGCAGCGTCCGCGGAAAGGCGGCTCGACTGCAACACCTTTTGATACTCCTGCGCGGCCATGGCGTTCATTTCCTGGTCGGATACCAGATTTAGCTGCGAGCGACCGGTGATGGGCACCGTGGAGCAGCTCACGGCCGCGAACATGGCCGCGGCTACCATCAGTTTTTTTACCATGCTAAAGGTGTGCGTTTCGGAATGCGGTGACGGCAAAATCCGCTTCTGACAGCTAGAATACGCATTTCAGCCCAGCTCAGCGGTATGGCTGCTATACGTCGGCACCTAGGCCAAATGTTGTGCCGCGGCCTAACGCGCTCAGCAGCTTTTGCGTAAGGTGCCGCATTGCGCGCGTCGTTTTCTGCGCGGCCGCAATGGTGTACTTTTGCTTAGGGCCGGTCGTTTACCGGTTTCCTCCCCATCCCGACTCCGCCTCTCATGAAGATTCTCTGCATCGGCCGCAACTACGCCGAACATATTGCCGAGCTGAATAACGAAGTACCCGACGAACCCGTCATCTTTCAGAAACCCGATACGGCCCTGCTGCAGCGCGGCATGCCGTTCTTCTACCCCGAGTTCACCCAGGACATTCACCACGAGATTGAGTTGGTGCTGCGCGTGTGCAAAAACGGCCGCCACATCGAGGAGCAGTTTGCCGATACCTACTACGATGCCATTGGCCTGGGCCTCGACCTCACGGCCCGCGACCTGCAAAGCAAAGCCAAAAGCAAAGGCCTGCCCTGGGACCTTGCCAAGGGTTTCGACGGCTCGGCGCCCCTAGGTGCCACCTTCAAACCTGTATCGGAGTTTGCCGACCTCAAGAACATCAACTTCCGGCTGGAGGTAAACGGCGAGGTGCGCCAGCAAGGTAGCTCCGCCATGATGCTGCACGATTTCAACAAAATCATCAGCTACGTGTCGCGGTTCATTACGCTGAAAATGGGCGACCTGATTTTTACCGGTACGCCCAGCGGTGTAGGCCCCATACAAGTGGGCGACCAGCTTGTGGGCTACATCGAAGACGAGAAGCTGCTCGAAGTAGCCGTGAAGTAAGGAGTAGTTGGTTGATCGTCGTTTGTTGATTGTGCTGAAGAATAGCCTGCTCTCTACCTGGCTGCTGGCTGGCCCAGCCATGCTGTTGCTTGCCTCCGCAGCCCCCTCGGCCTGCACCACCGATACCGATAAAACGGAAAAACCCGCTGCAAAAGCCGCTACTGCGCCCCCCGACACGGTGGCAGTTGCGAAAGATTATTTCCTGTTCCCCATCAAGCCCGGCAAGCCCAACTTGCTGGCGGCCAGCATGGGTGAGTTGCGCCCCAACCACTTCCACGGCGGGCTCGACATCAAAACCGACGGCGTGGTGGGCTTGCCCGTGTACGCCTCGGCCGATGGCTACATTTCGCGCCTTAAGCAGTCGTCGTTTGGCTACGGCAACGTGCTCTACATCACCCACCCCAACGGGCTGGTAACGGTGTACGGCCACCTCAACCAGTTTAAAGGTCCGGTAGCTCAAGAGCTGCTGAAGCGTCAGTACGAAAAGCAGACCTACGAGCTTGAGCTGTTCTTCAAGCCCGGCGAGTTTGAGGTGAAGCGCGGCGACGTGGTGGCCCTTTCGGGCAACACCGGCGGCTCGGCCGGCCCGCACCTGCATTGGGAAGTGCGCGACGCCAAAGACACCCAGCTGAATCCGCTGCAGTGGGGTGGCTTTGCCGAAATTCAGGACCACGTGCCGCCCACCGCCGTGATGACAGCCGTGGAGCCATTGAGCATCGACGGCCGCGTGCAGGGCCGTTTTGAGAAACGCTTGTTTGCCCCCAAGGGCACCAACACCACGGGCTTTGCCGTGGCCGATACCATTCCTGTGGCGGGTACGGTGGGGCTGCTGCTACAGGGCTTCGACCGGTTCGATAACGCCTGGAACAAGAACGGCATTCAGCGGGTGGAGGTACGCGTCAACGGCGAGCCGCACTACACGCACGCCATCAACGGTGTTGGGTTCCCCGACGAAACCCGGCAGGTAAACCACCACACCGACTACGAGTACATGATGAGTGCCGGTCGCACCATGGAAAAGTTGTGGGTCGACGAGGGCAACACCCTGCCGATTTACGAAACCGGCCCCAGCAAAGGCCGCCTGCGCACCGAGCCGGGCAAGGTGTACACCGTTGAAATGCGCCTTTCCGACTCCTATGGCAACACCACGCCCCTGCGCATGGTGCTGCGTGGCGTGGCGCCCGAGTACTGGCAAACGCGCTCGGCCGCGGTGCGCAAGCCCACCCTGCGCTATGATGTGCTGCGCAACATTTTACGCGTAACCTGCGACGACACCACCCGCCAGGCGCCCAACCTGACGCTGCTACGTGGCAACCGCCAGCTGCAGCTGAAGCCAAGCTACACCGACCAAAGCCGCTCGGTGTACTTGTACGACTTGCGCGCCGGCCTGCCCGACTCCATGCGTTTCCCCGGCATCCGCCTGGCGCAGCGCTTCGATCGGGTGGCGGCCATTCCGGCCCAAACCGAGCAGTTGTTCTCCAATCAGCACCTGAACATCGCCTTCGGTCCTACCACACTGTTCGACACGCTGTACCTGCAAACCAGCTACAAAAACGGCCTCTGGACGGTGCAAAATCCGCGTACGCCGCTGCTGGCCCCCATTCGCGTGACCCTGAAGCCCGAAGTACCCGTGGCCGATAAACGCCGCTCGGCGGTGTACCTTATCCGCGGCAACGGAAGCATTTACCAAGGCAGCAAGTGGGAAGGCGAGGCCGTGTCGTTCTCCACCAAAATCCTGGGGCAGTACCGCATCCTCACGGATACCACGGCGCCATCGGCCAGGCTTGTAAGCAAAGGTTATGGCGGGCTCGTGTTCAAGGTAGGCGACGACCTTTCGGGCCTGGCCAGCTACCGCCTCGAGATTAACGGGCAGTTTAAGCGCCTGCGTTTCGAGCACAAGAACGCCACGCTCTATACCGAGCGCGAAGACACCCTTGGGCCACCTTTGCGCGGCACCGCTCGCCTGCACATTACCGATCAGGCCGGCAACGAAAAGACGCTCACCTTCCAGCTCTAATCAGAAAAAAGCGGAACCTCGGTTTCGCTTTTTTCTTGTGGGCCAACTCGTAGCCGTGGCTAAACCAGCGGCTCCGAAAGGCTAACGGTTAACGCGGGCTTAACGTACCTAGGGCTGGCACCTAACACCTAGGGCCCCAACCACACCCTCGATTTTATGCCTACTCCCAACATCCGTAAGCCTAGCCTGTGGACTGCCGCTGCGGCTACTGTGGCTGCCGGAGCGGCCGTGTACGCCATTACCCGCCGCAAAAAACCCGAGCTCGTTACCGTTTCGCACGTCGATTTGCATCGGTACGCTGGCTTGTGGTACGAAATAGCGCGCCTGCCGCAGCGCTTCGAGCGCCGCTGCACCAACGTAACAGCCGAGTACCGCCCCTTGCCCGATGGCCGCATCGAGGTGACAAATACTTGCCACAAAAACTCGGTGTACGGCCCCACCGAGGTAGCCCATGGTGTAGCCCGCGTAGCCGATTCCGAAACCAATGCCAAGCTGAAGGTGCAATTTCAGTGGCCCTTTGAGGGTGATTACTGGATCTTGACGCTCGACCCCGAGTACCAGTTTGCCTTGGTAGGTACGCCCAACCGCAAAGCCCTCTGGGTTTTGGCCCGCAAGCCGCACCTCTCGTTGCCCACCTTGCACAACCTCGTCGAAATTGCCCGGCAAAAGGGTTTTCCCGTCGAGAAGCTGATTTACACCGAGCAGCTCGAAACCAACTTGCCCTAGGTGCCACTGCCGCTGGGGCAACTAGGCACCTAGGAGGTGCTACATCTGGCTAAGGCTTTTACCTTTGCCCCGATGATTACGCTGAACCCCGGCGACCAAGCCCCCGACTTCGCGTCGCAAGACCAGCACGGCCAGACCGTGCGCCTTTCCGATTTGCGCGGCCAGCGCGTGGCCCTGTACTTCTACCCCAAAGATGATACCCCCGGCTGCACGGCCCAGGCCTGCTCGCTGCGCGATGGCGAGACGGAGCTGAAAGCGGCCGGCATCACCGTTCTGGGTGTCAGTCCCGATACGGAAGAGTCGCACCAGCGCTTTGCCCAAAAGTATGAGTTGCCTTTCCAGCTGCTGGCCGACCCCGATAAACAGTTGGCGCAGTCCTACGGCGTGTGGCAGGAAAAGAAAAACTACGGCCGCACGTATTGGGGCGTGGTGCGTACCACTTTCCTGATCGATGCCGAGGGCCGCGTGGAGCGCATCATCCGCCGACCCGATACAAAGAACCACGCTGCTCAATTGCTCAAGTAATTTCAGCCGCCGGCGGACCTCTTGTAGGCCCGCCGGTTTGGTTTTGGCGAGGTGCCAGCCACTGCCGATTTTTGCTGGCAACTAGGGCTTTCCCGTTAGGCTCTGCTGTAACCTTAGCTAGTGCGTTGCCGCATAAGGCGCCGCAAACGGCCACTTACCCACCGATTCTCCTCACTTACCCCATATGTCAGCTTCTTCTTCTCCCGCCGAAGCCACGGCGACCCGCTCCATCACCGAGCTCAAGCAAATTGCCGCGCAGGTGCGCCGCGACATCGTGCGCATGGTGCACGCCGTTAACTCGGGCCACCCCGGCGGCTCGCTGGGTTGCACCGATTTGCTGGTGGCCTTGTACTTCAAGTTCATGAAGCACACGCCCGAACCCTTCGACATGAATGGCGTGGGCCAAGACCTGTTTTTCCTCTCCAACGGCCACATTTCGCCGGTGTTTTACTCGGTGCTGGCCCGCTCGGGCTATTTTCCGGTTAGCGAGTTGGCTACCTTCCGCAAGCTCGATTCGCGCCTGCAGGGCCACCCTACCACGCACGAGCACTTGCCCGGCGTACGCGTGGCTTCGGGCTCGTTGGGCCAAGGCCTGAGCGTGGCCATTGGCGCGGCGCAAGCCAAAAAGCTGAACAACGACAACCGCACCGTGTACGTGCTGATGGGCGACGGCGAGCTGGAAGAAGGCCAGATTTGGGAAGCTGCCATGTACGCCCCACATCACAAGGTGGATAACCTGATTGCCGTAGTCGACCGCAACGGCCAGCAGATCGACGGCCCCACCGAGAAAGTGGGGGGCCTAGGTGATTTGCGCGCCAAGTTCGAGGCCTTCGGCTGGCAAGTAATCGAAGCCGATGGCAACCAGTTCGAAACGCTGCTGCCAGCTTTGGAAGAAGCGCAGTCGCTGCTTGGCCAAGGCAAGCCCGTAATGCTGCTGATGGATACCCAAATGGGCTTCGGCGTCGATTACATGATGGGCTCGCACAAGTGGCACGGCGTAGCCCCCAACGACGAGCAGTTGGAGAAAGCCCTGCAGCAACTCGAGGTGGAGCAGAACTCCGACTACTAAGCCTCCGAAAGGCATCGGCACAGACGATTATCGGGCGCTTGGCGTTAGTTAATAGTTCTGCTTTCTGCGCTTGTCAATGCTAGGTTAAGCTGCTCCTAACCTGTACTTTGTAGGAGCAGCTCCGGCCTCCACCGCATGTTACTCCGCACGCTCCCCTTCTGGCTTTTAGTAATCGTCGGCTTGCTAGCCGGCGGGCCTTTGTGCGCCCAGCAAGCTGGGCCGCAAAGCCAGCCCAAAACCACGCGCATCTTGTTTGTGCTCGATGCCTCGGGCTCGATGCTGGCGCCGTGGGAGGGCGAGCCGCGCTGGAACGTAGCCAAACGCTTGCTGGCCCGCATGGCCGATTCGCTCAACGCCTACCCCAACCTCGAGCTGGGTTTGCGCGCCTACGGCCACATGCACGACAAAGACGAAAACAACTGCGAAGACTCGCGGCTGGAAGTACCCTTTGCGCGCAAAAACGCGGCCGCCATCAAGCAAAAACTGCAGGAGCTAAAGCCGCAAGGCAACACGCCCATCACGTACTCGCTGATGCAATCGGCTTCGGATTTTCCGTCGGAGAAAACCTCGCGCAACGTACTCATTCTGATTACCGATGGGCTGGAATCGTGCAACGGCGACCCGTGTGCTACCTCGTTGGCTTTGCAGCGCAAGCGCATCTTTCTGAAGCCGTTTGTAATTGGCATTGGGGCTGAGCGCGACTTTGGTAAGCAGTTGGAGTGCCTAGGCCAGTACTACAACGCGGCCGATGTGAAGACCTTCCGGACCATCCTCAACGACGTAATTGCCCAAACCTTGGCCAAAACCACGGTGGCGGTAAACCTGACGGATGAGAACGGCCGGCCCGTGGAGTCGAACGTGAACCTGACTTTCCTGAACAGCCTCACCGACACGCCCGAGTACAACTACGTGCACTGGCGCGACGCCAAAGGCCAGGCCGATGTGCTCGACGTAGATCCGCTGCAGAGCTACGACCTCGTAATTAACACGGTGCCGCCGGTGCGGCAGGCCAACTTGCCCATTAAGCCGGGCAAGGCCAACGTACTGAGCTTCAAAACACCGCAAGGCACCCTCAACCTGCAAAACCCGCAGCTTACGCCCAACCCCTACGGCACCATGCACGCCGTGGTGCGGCAACAGGGCAACCCGGCTACGCTGGTGTCGCGGCCCTTCGGCAGCAAGCAAAAGCTGCTGGCAGGCAATTACGAGGTGGAAATTCTGACGCTACCTAGGCAGTTTCGGCGCGTGAGCATCAAGCAAGGTCAAGAAACCGTGGTGACGTATGATGCCCCCGGTGCCCTCAATATCCTCTCGGATTTAAAAGGCTACGGCAGCATTTACCGCCTGAACCAGGACGACACCCAAACCTGGGTGTACACCCTGGGCGATAATGCCAGCAGCAAAATCAACCTGACGATGCAGCCCGGCAACTACCGCCTGGTATTCCGCACCAGCACCGCTACCGGCAGCAAGTTCACCGACGTGCGCAGCTTTACCATCCGCAGTGGGCAAACCACCTCGGTCAGCATTTTTGGAAAGTGATGAACGTAGTCGACGTGCACCAACTCCCCTCCTCAGATGAGGAGGGGTGCCCGAAGGGCGGGGTGGTTGACGGGCGCCCGCGCCGCCAGAACCAACTTCGCTCGTGCATTTATCTCGTGCCTGATGCGCAAACGTAATGCTGATGCAGACTTGCAGCAAAGCATTATCTGTTCAATGGTCTGCCCTAGGTGGTATGGGCGTCAGCAACGTCCGTCAACCACCCCAGCGGCGGTAAACTGCCGCATCCCCTCCTCATCTGAGGAGGGGAGTTTGTTCTACCTCTTTTTTGAAACCCTCTCCCAACCTTATACATGAAAGATTTCCCGTACACCGAGAAGAAAGACACCCGCTCCGGCTTTGGCGCCGGCCTGCACGAGCTGGGCAAAACCAACGCCAACGTAGTAGCCTTGTGCGCCGACCTGATTGGCTCCCTTAAAATGGACGCCTTCGTAAAGGACTTCCCGGAGCGCTTCTTTCAGGTAGGCATTGCCGAGGCCAACATGATGGGCCTTGCAGCGGGCCTCACTATCGGTGGCAAAATTCCGTTCACGGGCACCTTCGCCAACTTCAGCACGGGCCGCGTGTACGACCAAATTCGCCAGAGCATTGCCTACTCGGGCAAGAACGTGAAGATCTGTGCTTCGCACGCCGGCCTCACCCTAGGTGAAGACGGCGCTACGCACCAGATTCTGGAAGACGTGGGCATGATGAAGATGCTGCCCGGCATGACCGTCATCAACCCCTGCGACTACAACCAAACCAAAGCCGCTACCCTCGCCATTGCCGATTACGAAGGCCCGGTGTACCTGCGCTTTGGCCGCCCGGTAGTACCGAACTTCACCCCGGCCGATCAAAAGTTCGAAATTGGCAAAGCCCTGATGCTGAACGAAGGTACCGACGTGAGCATCTTCGCTACGGGCCATTTGGTGTGGAAGGCCATCCTGGCTGGGCACTTGCTGGCTGAAAAAGGCATTAACGCCGAAATCATCAACATCCACACCATCAAGCCGCTTGATGAGGAAGCCGTGCTGCAATCGGTGCGCAAAACCCGCTGCGTAGTAACGGCCGAAGAGCACCAGATGCACGGCGGCCTCGGCGACAGCATTGCCCAGTTACTGGCCCGCGAGGAGCCCCTGCCCCTCGAGATGGTAGCCGTAAACGACTCGTTCGGCGAATCGGGCACGCCCGATCAGCTGATGGAGAAGTACGGCCTGAACGAAGCGGCCATTGTAGCGGCCGTTGAGAAAGTAATGAGCCGCCGCAAGTAAGCGGTTAGGCTACTCCAACGCTTCGACAACAAAGCCCCGGCTACCTAGGTAGCCGGGGCTTTGTTGTCGAAGCGTTGGAGAGCTGCAGCTTACTCGGCCGTAGTCGGATCGATAACCATGGCCACTTTGCTGATGGAGTTGGCCGGGAAGCCCCCTTTGGTGGCGTGCTCCCGTATCATATCCTCGTTGGGCGCGATGTACACGCAATAAATTTTGTCGTTGGTGACGTAGCTCTGCTGCCACTGAATTTCGGGGCCCATGCCGCGCAGTACGTCGCAGGAAGTTTGCGAAATACCCCGAAGCTGCTCGGGCGACAGGTTACCGGCTCCGGGTAGGTCTCTTTCAATAACAAACCTTGGCATAGCTGTGGGCATGAAGTTGATCCTACTCGTGTGGCTTTTCGGTAGCGCCCCGTTTTTTTAGTGGTTGCTGGCTTCCACTGGGCCTGATTACTGCCTTCGTTGTTGCAGAAGCTCCAGCACCTAGGTTACCTCAGGAGTGCGTTGGTGCCGCAACCAGGAAATGCTGTTCGCTTCTTCGCCTAGGTTCAGGCAGCGGCATGTGGCTACCAGCACCACCCCTAACACAGCCAGCCAGAGCATGGCCAGCCAAGGCATGTGCAGCGGCCCATGGCTCACCAACACTCCCGAGTGCAGCAACGGGTTTAGTACGCCCGTAACCACCACGGCATTGGCCGCCAGCGGCACCAGCAACATTCCTAGAAACACCGCTCCGCGCTTGGGGTGCATTAGCGCATCGTGGGCCCGAATGGCAGGCGGCACCACCAATAACAGCACCAGTATGATGGTAACCAGCCAGCTGGCCCCCCATTCGCCCATGAGCTGCTGCATCAGGTAGGTTTCGGGGCCGGCGGCCAGGGTAGCCGAGCTGAGCCGGGCTAATGGCAACCCGGCAAATACCAAAGCTAGCCCGAACGCCCGCGTGCGCGTTTGGTTTACCTCGTCGAGCAATTTGTAGCCCACCCACATTTGCGCATAGGGTAGTATTGCGCTCAGGGCCTGCCCGCCTAATTGCCCGGCCTCGGTGGCGGCGCAAGTAGCGCAGCTTTCCCACTCGCTAAAAGTGCGGTTGCCCCAGCAGCCACACACGGCGCGCATCAGCAGCATACGCAGGCTCATGCGTACCTCTTGGGTGAGGAACATGAGGGCCAGCAGTGCTACCGCGTAGCCGGAGGTAAGGCGGAATCGGAGCATAAGACCAAGCTGAATATTCTTCCGAAACCATAAGCCTGCCAACCGATCCGTACGCTCGAGCTATGGCGGCACAGCTCGGTTGCCTGGTTTGCAGGTACTATCAATATACACGCTTTTAACTACTTAGTAAACCTGAACAGCATATAAGTCCTTGTAGCCGCCGCACGGGTGGCGCGGCGGCCGTTGCCCAGGTAGCTGCCGGTGCGTTAGCCTTGCTTGGCACCGCACTCGGCACAAAAGCGCTGCTCGGGTTTCATGCTCGCGCCGCAGTCGCCGCAAAAGCGCTCCTTATTTTTGGCAGCGGCATTGGGTGAGCCGCATTCGGGGCAGAACTTCTGGTCAGGATTCAGCTTGGCGTTGCAACTGTTGCATTGCACCACGCTTGCGCGGTTCAGAAAATCGAGGTCCTGCGTGTAGTTCTGCTGGCGCGTTTTCTCATAGATCTGCTCGCGGGCAACCAAGGCCTGCTGGGCTGCCAGTTCCTCGTGCTCGTCGGGGGCGCAATCTTCGCACAAGCCGGCTTTGGAGTTCCAACACACATCGGGGCACACCCAGTGGCCGCACCGGGTGCATTGCTTGAAGTACTGCTTACCCTCGGCTACGGCTTTTTCCATGGCCTCGTCGTGGGCTTTGCCCCCGATGGCGCGCTGCACGTGGTAGGCAGCGTTGCCGGCACTCGAAAAGTAACCGCCAAACAAGCTGCCGGCGGCGCGCATCAACTCGCCCGCAATGCCCACGGCGTTGGGCTGAAACCGCGACATATGCCCGTTGCGGCACTTGTCGCAGTAAAACTTAAACTGAAATCCTTTGTCGGTTGATAAGTCATCGTGGTTGGCCACGAAGCGGATCATTGTGCTCACGGTGGTAAATTTTTCGAGTATCAGCCCCAAAGTAATGGCTTCGTAGGTAGCTGCGCTAGCCGTACAGTAGGCAATTGTACACCAGCGAGGTGCGCAAGGCATATTCGTGGCACTTTACCCATAGCAATAACATGTACATGTGATTTGCACCGACTCGTCAGAGCATTTTGAAAAAGCGGCTCTGTAAGCTCGGTAGTTTTTTCGGTGGCGTGTTAAACCTTGCGCTTGCGCCAGCGTCTAACCCCCACGCCAACCGCCTCTACCACCTCTCTCCTAGCCCGCTTGGAAGACCAGGAAATCCTCCTCAAGTTCCGGGACCCCGCCGCTCGCAATGTGGCCTTCAACCAGCTGGTGCGCAAGTACCAGCAGAAGGTGTACTGGCACGTGCGCAAGATGGTAATCGACCACGACGATGCCGACGACCTCGTGCAAGATGTGTTCGTGAAGGTGTGGAACAACCTCGAGAACTTCCGCTCCGATGCCTCGCTCTACACTTGGATTTACCGCATTGCCACCAACGAATGCCTGAACTTTCTGCAGAGCAAACGGCGGAAATTCTTCTTGCCGCTCAACGACGTGGGTGCCGAGCTTTCGGCCAAGCTCGAAGCCGACGACAGCCTCGCCGGCGACGAAGTGGAGCTAAAGCTGCAGAAAGCCATTTTGCGCCTGCCCGATAAGCAGCGCATGGTGTTCAACCTGCGCTACTACGACGAAATGCCCTACGAGCAGATGGCCGAAGTAACCGGCACTAGCGTGGGCGCCCTCAAGGCCTCGTACCACCACGCCGTCAAGAAAATCGAGCAATACGTAAACGAAGCCAGCCATTAAACTTCTGGGCTTTGCAGCCCTCTAACCGATATGAAAACGCCTTTTCGTTTGGACGACCACCCGCGGCGCCAGCAGCCGCTGGCCTCGCCGCCCGATGGCTACTTTGATAAGCTGCCGCTGCGTGTAATGCAGCGCGTGCGCCCCGCCGAGCCCGAAGCTGCCCCGCTGTTTGGCTGGCTGGCGGCGCTGAGTGCGCCGCTGCGCACCGCCCTGGCCTCGGTGCTCCTGCTGGTAGCTTTTGTGGGTACGTACTGGCTTACCGATAGCCCTGCGCGCTACCGCACCCCAACCGGGGCCGTGGCTACTGTGCCGGCTGCTACATCGGAGCGGGCCTTGGCGGCCGTGCCGCACGCCGAAGTAGTACAATACCTGCTCACCAACGATGAGCGCCTGACCCTGCAGGATTTTTCGGAAACGCCCATCGCCGACCGCGACCTTACGGCCACCTTCTTGCCCGGCACCTCGCGCGCCGAGTTGGAGGCCGCCCTCGACGAACAACCCAGCGTGGATGTTTACCTGTAAGCCCATCTTTGCAACCTCCTCCCTCTGATATGAAGCTTTTCCGATTGCCCCACTTGCTGCTGCTTGTGCTGCTGGCCCTAGGTGCCAGCGCACCGGCCATGGCCCAGCGCCCCGGCGGCCCTGGCAGCGGCCCCCGCATGGAGCGCCTTGAGAGTGCCCGCGTGGCCTACATTACCGAAAAACTCGCCCTCACGCCCGAACAGTCGCAGCGCTTTTGGCCCTTGTTCAACGAGTACACCGAAAAGCGTCGGGCTTTGCGCCGGCAAGTCGGTGAGGCCCGCCGCGGCACCGATTACTCCGCTATGGGCGACAAAGAAATTCGGGCGGCGCTTAACCAACAGTTCGCCATGCGCCAAAACGAGCTGAACCTCGAGAAAGAATACGTGGGCAAATTCGAGAAGGTGATTACCCTGCGCCAAGTAGCGCAGCTGCAACAAGCCGAGCGCGAGTTTACCAAGGCCCTCATCAAACGCCTGGATAACCGCCCCGCTCAGGCCACTACAACCAACGACTAACTTCCCTTGCCACTACCTGTCAAAGGCTGCCTGCTGGGCAGCCTTTGTTGTTTGCCCTAGGTGCATTGGCCTGCCACAGCGGCACTCCCCGCCTAGGTGGTAACTTTGTGGGCTCGTTCTGCACGCTTATGCTTACTCCTCGCCAGCTCTTTCTGCGCCACCAGGCCCAAACTTCCGATTTCCCGCTGCTGCTCGAAATTGAGCGCGCCGAGGGCGTATGGATGTACTCGCCCGATGGCCGGCGGATTCTTGATTTGATTTCGGGTATTGGCGTGAGCAATGTAGGCCACCGCCACCCGCGTGTGCTAGAGGCCATTCAGCAGCAGCTCGATAAGTACTTGCACCTGATGGTGTACGGCGAGCTGGTACAAGCGCCGCCGGCCGAGCTGGCGCATGCCCTGCACCAAACCTTGCCTTCGGCTCTCGACAACGTATACTTCGTGAATTCGGGCACCGAGGCCGTGGAGGGCGCCCTAAAGCTGGCCAAGCGCCACACCGGCCGCACCGAGCTCATTAGCTGCTACAATGCCTACCACGGCTCCACGCAAGGCGCGCTGTCGGTAAATGGCTCCGAGAGCTTCAAGCGCAGCTACCGCCCCTTGCTGCCCGATGTGCGCCACATCCGCTACAACCACTTGCCCGATCTGGAGCAGATTACAACCCGCACGGCCGCCGTAATTGTGGAAACGGTGCAGGGCGAAGCCGGTGTGCGCGTACCCACCAACGACTACCTAGGCCATTTGCGCCGCCGGTGCACGGAGGTCGGGGCTTTGCTCATCCTCGATGAAATCCAGTGCGGGTTTGGCCGTACGGGCACGTTCTGGGCCTTCGAGCAGTTTGGTATCGAGCCCGACATTCTCCTGACAGCCAAAGGCATGGGCGGCGGTATGCCCATTGGGGCCTTTATTTCGCGCCAGGAGATTATGCAGGGCTTCAAGAGTAACCCGATCCTAGGTCATTGCACCACCTTCGGCGGGCACCCGGTGTCGTGCGCGGCTTCGTTAGCTACACTGCGCACCATTTTGGATGACAACTTGCTGGCCGGCGTAGCCGACAAAGCCGCCCGCTTTCGGCAGCTGCTGGTGCACCCGGCCATTCGCGAGGTGCGCGGCCAAGGTCTGATGATGGCCGTGGAGTTTGAATCGTTTGCGGTGCTGAAGCCGATTATCGACCACGCCCTCGCGCACGAAGGCATTCTTACCGACTGGTTCCTGTTCTGCGACAATTCGTTGCGCCTGGCTCCGCCCCTCACCATCACCGACGACGAAATCGACTACGCCTGCGCGGCTTTGTTGCGGGCCATTGATGCTGCCGCGTAAGGCACCGGATACTACGGCCGCAAACTCAGAACGCGGGTGCCCATTGGCTTGGGAGTGCAAGGCTCCTGCCCCAAACAAAAAGCACGCCCCTAGGTCGCCGGGAGCTTCCGGCGACCTAGGGGCGGTGCAATTATCGAGGCTTGCTTGGTGCTACAATCCGCGGCCGTGGGTTGCGGTGCCTTCGCCTTTGAAGTTTAAAAAAGCTTCTGATTCGTTCTTGATCTGCTCGCGGGGCAAGCCATCGCGCACGCCCATGGAAATCTTGCGCACCAGCACGCCCACAATGGCTTTGCGGAAGCCAAGCTTCTCGGCCATGTCAATGCAGAAGTCCATCTCGTTGTCGTCCACCACACCGTCGGCCAGCATCATATCCACCAGGTCGAAGATCTGATCAAAGCGTTCGGAGTCGTTATCGGGCAACGCGAGGGTGTGTTGCTGCGCCTGCGCCACTACGTTGCGTACGTCGCTGGCACTCAACCCATTTTTCTTTCCTACCGACACCAGGAAGTTCATCTCCCGCTCGTCGATGTGCCCATCGACGCGGGCCAGCGAAGCCAGGTTATGAATGTGGCTGCGTGCTTTCTTGCATTGTTCGCTTTCGAAGAAACCAAACATAGAGGTGGGAAGGGAAACGGTGTAGGACAGCGGCCGCAACACAAGCCAAATTGGCTAATGCCAACCCGCGGCCAAGCCGGCTGGCAATGAGGGTGATGTTAATTTATCCTTTCCCTCTTAGGCTTGCATACGGAACTTGAAAAAAAACTGTCAAATAATGGCGCATATTTGCAGGCTTAAATCAGCAACCCGCCGTAACGGTTAGTGGTTGTCCTAAACTGCCACACCTAAACGGGCCGCCGGTCGGCCCGTTTTTCTGCCCTTCTTACTAGCATGAAACGCATCGGAGTGTTTACGAGCGGAGGCGACGCGCCCGGCATGAACGCGTGCATCCGCGCCGTTGTACGCACGGCCCTCTACCACGGTATCGAAGTTTACGGGATTATGCGCGGGTACTCGGGCATGATCAAAGGCGAAATCGTGCGGCTCGACACGACATCGGTGGCCAACATCGTACAACGCGGCGGCACCATTCTGAAGTCGGCCCGCTCGCAGAAGTTCATGACCAAGGAAGGGCGGCAACAGGCGTTCGATCAGCTGGTAAATCACAAGATCGAAGGGTTGGTAGCCATTGGCGGCAACGGTACCTTCACCGGTGCCATGAAATTTGAGGAGGAATTTGGCATTCCGACGGTGGGCGCCCCCGGCACCATCGACAACGATCTGTACGGCACCGATTACACCATCGGCTACGACACGGCCGTGAACACCGCCCTCGACGCCATCGACAAAATCCGCGACACGGCCGACTCGCACGACCGCGCCTTCTTCGTGGAGGTAATGGGCCGCGACTCGGGCTACATTGCCATTCCGTGCGCCATTGGCGGCGGTGCCGAAATTGTGCTGGTGCCCGAGCAGCAGCAAAGCATCGATACCGTTATCGAAACGCTCCAAACCGCACGTAAGCGCCAGAAGTCGTCGTTCCTGATTATCGTGGCCGAAGGCGACGAAGAAGGCAACGCTACCATTGTGGCCAACAAGGTGAAGGAAGCCATTCCGGAGATGGACGCCCGCGTAACGGTAATCGGCCACATTCAGCGCGGGGGCGCCCCCTCGGCTGCCGACCGCCTGCTGGCCTCGCAAATCGGCATTGCGGCTGTTGAAGGCCTCGTGAACGGCATGCGCAACGTGATGGCCGGCATCGTCGACCGAAAGTTGGTGTACACCCCCTTCCACGATACCATCTACAAGAAGAAGCTCATCAACCAAGGCTTCATGCGCATGGTAGAGATTCTGTCGGTGTAAGCGGTTCGCTTGCAAGCAAAGCCGGTGCTTACCGTTTTGGCGGCAGGCACCGGCTTTTTTTTATGATTTAGATACTGCGAGAACAAGCTCGGCAATGGCCTACAACGCCCGCGACGCTATTTGCTCCCGAATCCAGTCTTCAGCGGCATCGGGGTGTAGCCAATGGTAGGCCGGGTCGCGGCGGAGCCAGGTAAGTTGGCGCTTGGCATAGCGGCGGGTGTTGCGCTTGAGCAGGCGCACGGCTTCTTCCCAATCATACTCGCCATCGAGAAACCCGAAAATCTCTTGGTAGCCCACGGTTTGCAGCGCCTGCTTTTCGCGGTAGGGCAACAAGGCTTTCACTTCCTCGAGCAAACCTTCGGCAAGCATCTGATCTACCCGCATGTCAATGCGTTGGTACAGTTCTTCCCGCTCGCGGGCAAGGGCCACTTTGAGCACCTCGAAGGGGCGTTCGGCTTTAGCGCTGCTGCCATGAAAGGAGCTGAAGGGCTTGCCGGTACTTAGCGTTACCTCCAAAGCACGCAACACGCGCACGTGGTTTTGGCGGTCGATGCGGGCGTGGCACACGGGGTCGAGTTCGGCTAATTGGGCTACCAGTGCGGGTAGGCCTTGCTCCTCTAGCTGTTGCTGCAGTTGCTCGCGCACGGCCGTGTCGGCGGGCGGCAGGTCGTCGAACCCATCGGTAATGGCCTGCAGGTACAAGCCCGAGCCCCCCGTCAGAATCACCACTTGGTGCCGCTGAAACAACGCCTGCAGCAAAGCTAGGCAATCGGCTTCGTAGCGGCCGGCGCTGTACTCCTCCTCCACTGAGTGCGAGTCGATGAAGTGGTGTGGTACGCCTTGCATTTCGGCAGCGGTGGGCTTGGCCGTGCCAATGCTCATTTGGCGGAAGAACTGGCGCGCATCGGCCGATATTACCTCGGTGCCTAGGTGCTGGGCCAGGCGCACGCACAGGGCCGTTTTGCCCACGGCCGTGGGGCCGGCTACTACCAGCAGCAACGGCCGTGCGGTTGCTTGTTTACTCATGCCAAAACAGGTTGGGTACTTGGGGCTGCTCACAACGCGGCGTACAGGCGCAGCAGTTCTTGCTCTTCGTGCTCCCAGTTCAGGGCTTGGCGGGCGCGCTGGCAGTTACGGGCCAATTGCTCGCGGCGTTCGGGCGCGTCGCGCAGCAGGCGGTTGAGCGTGGCGGCCAGGCATTTGGGGGTTAGCGTCGGCACTACTTCAGCTACTTGGAATTCGTCGTTCAGGACCAAGTACTCCGGAAACGGCGAGATGAGCTGCGGCACGCCGGCGTGCAGATAATCAAAAAACTTGTTGGCCAACGAGTAGTAGTAGCTAAGCCCTAGGTGCTCAAGCACGCTAATGCCCACGGCAGCACCCAGGGTTACCTGCCGCAGTTCGGCAGGCACCACGTACCCCCGAAATTCTACTTTGCCGCTGGCCACTAGCCCTAGGTCGGCAGCCCGTTGGCGCAGTTGGGCCGATAGGTCGCCTTCGCCGCAAATAACCAGCCGCCCTTGCACAGCGGGCATGGCATCAATCAAAGCCTCCAGGCCGCGGCCCACGTTGAGCACGCCTTGGTAAAGGATGTAACCAGTTGCCGGGGAGGTGCTAGGTGTTTCGGCACCTAGGCGGCTGATGTTGCGCACCACCCCAAACGGCCGGCTGTACCGCTGGCTAAACCACTGCGCCAGCGCGGGCCCTACGGTGTAGGCCAGCCTAGCCCTAGGCACCACCCATTGCTCTACGCCGCGCCACACGCGCTGCACCAGGGGGCGCTGCACTACTTCGGGCACTTCGGTAAATAATTCGTGGGCATCGTACACAAAAGGCTGGCCGCCTAGCTTGGCGCGCAGCCAAATAGGCAGCGCTGCATCGAGGTCGGCGGCGCCGTAGGCGTGCCAGCCGCGCTGCCGGAGCAGGTACAGTATCAGCCGGATGTTGTACTCTGCATAGAACAGCTTGCCCTTGTTGAACCAACAGCGAAGCCGCACTTGTTCAAAGGGTTGCGTACCCAGTGGCCGCGAGCTGGGCAGTTGCCGCCCAACCAACCGCACACGGTAGCCGTGCTGCGCCAGCGAGGTGCAAATGCGCTGCATGCGCTGATCGTAGGTGAGGTCGGAGGTAACGGCGAAGAGCAGGCGGCGCACGGCAATGCATAAATTCATCCTTCTCCTGTACACCCAATAGGGTGTTCGGTTAGGATATATTTGACAAATTTAAGCGGTTAACCTGCTTATCACCGGCTACGGCCCAACCTAGGGGCCGCTGCAGCTGTAGTTTCTGCGATGTCATTCCAAACAGATCAGGCCGTATCGGCTACCGATTACGCAACCTACCGCGCTCTTTTCGATGGCGCTTTCGATGCCATCCTGCTATACGACGAGCAAGGCCGGCTTTTCGACTGCAACCAGCGCGCCCTCGATTTATTGGGTACTGCCCGCGAGCAACTGCTCGAAACCGGCATCATCAGCTTTACGCGCCCCGTGCCAACGGCCGAGCCGCACTGGGCTACCGAAAGCGAGCTAAACGAGGCCATTCGGCAGTGTGCCGCCACCGGCGAGCAGGCATCGCGGATTTGGTACGCCGCCCACACCAACAAAACCGAGTTGGATGTGTGGCTCACGCTGCACCGGTTGGAGCTGCCCGATCAGCGGAAAATTGTGCAGCTAACCGCACGCGACGTAACCACGCAGAAGCGCACCAACGAAACCAACAAGCAACGGTTAGCTGTAGAGCATTTGCACAACCAGCTGCGCGATGTGCTGAGCCGGGCCAACATGTGCTACCTCGAGCTCGACCTTAACGCGCATATTGCCGATTTCAACGAGCATTTTGAGCACCTCACGGGCTACACCCGCGAGGAGATTATCGGCCACGAATACTTCGATACGTTTGCCCCGGTAGCCGAGCGCGAGCCGCGCCGTCATGCCTTTCGTATGTCGCTGGAGCAGCAAAAGCTCTACGATTTTGTGGAGCGCTCCTTGCAGGCCCGCGACGGCAGCAAGCGCACCTTGTTCTGGCATTCCGAGTTTGCCCACACGCCTACCGGCGAAATCCGAGGCATCTTCTTTATCGGCTACGATACCACCGACCGGCAGGTAACGGCCAAGGCCCTTACCGACAACCGCTCGCGCCTGCAGGATTTCCTCGACAACGCCCACGACCTGATTCAGAACCTGTCGGTTGACAACCGCTTTCTGTTCGTGAACAAGGCCTGGAAGGAAAAGCTGGGCTACGACGACGACGAGCTTTCGGAGCTGACCCTAGGTGATGTGGTACACCCCTACTACAAGGCCAAGCTGCTGTACCAGCTGCGCAACCTGTATAAGGGCGAAAAGGTGAACAAGCTCGAAACGGTGTTCCTGACCAAAACGGGCAAGCCGGTACACCTCATTGGCTCCATCACCTGCCATTGGGACGAGGGCGAGCCGGTGAGCACCCGCGCCATTCTGCACGACATCACCGACCGCATCAAGGCCGAGCGCCTGCAGAAGGTTTACTACAGCATTGCCAACCTGGCCATCAGCTCCAAGGATCTGCACTCGTTGTACGGTGCCATCCACCGCGAGCTGAGCAAGATCATCGAAACCAACAACTTCTACATCGCGCTCTGCGACGAAGCGCGCACGCACCTGCAGTTCGCGTACTTCGTCGATCAGAACTCGCAGGGCGAGAAGGCGATGGTAACGCGCCCGTTCTCCTCGGGCGTATCGGAGTACATCATCCGCACGGGCAAGCCACAAATTCTGGTACGCGAGGATTTGCAGACGCTGATTGCGGACGGCACCATTACGGCCTACGGGCTGATGCCGGAAGTTATGCTTTGCTCGCCGCTGAGCATCGGCGACCGAATTATCGGGGTTATTGCGGTGCAGGACTATTCCAACCGCGAAGCCTATGCCCCCTCCGACCTCGAGATTCTGCACTTCATCTCGAACCAGGTGGCCTTGGCCATCGAGCGGAAGCGCAACGAGGTTCAGATCAACAAGCAGAACGCACGCCTCAACGCCATCTTCGAGAGCGGTACGCACTTGATGTGGTCCGTCGATCTGAAGTCGCGACTTACCTCGTTCAACCGCAACTACGCGGCCTACTTCTTGCGGCGCAATGGCGTGCACCCAGCCCTCAACATCAACCTGTGGCACGCCGACCTAGCCATGATGGACGAGGACGCGCGGCAGTTGTTTATCGAGCACTACACGCGGGCCTTTGAGGGCGTACCGCAACGCTTTGAGGTGCGCCTGCGCGACGTGCGCGGCCACGATACTTGGCGTGAAATCTACCTCAACCCCATTTACCTCGACGACGGTACGTTTGAAGAGATTTCGGGCATCGCGCACGACATTACCGACAAGAAGCGCGGGCAGCTGGAGTTGGCCGCACAGGAGGAAAAATTCCGGGCCATTTTCGAGTCGTTCCAGGACGTGTACTACCGCACCGATGGCCAGGGCATCCTCACGCTGCTCAGCCCCTCGGTGCACGACATGCTGGGCTACGAGCCGCATGAGGTGATTGGTACGCACATCGTGAACTACTATGTGAACCCCGCCGACCGCGACGCCCTGTTGCAAGCCATCAAGCAGGACGGCGAAGTGCGTAACTACGAGATTGACATGCGCCACAAAGATGGGCACCCGGTAAGTGTGCTCATCAACGCGCGCATGGTGCACGATGGCCCGGCCGGCACCGAGGGCATTGCCCGCGACATTACGGAGCTGAAAACCCTGAACGACGACCTGCGCCGCGCCAAGGACGAAGCCGAACAGGCGCTGCATGCCAAAACCCAGTTCCTGGCCAACATGAGCCACGAGCTGCGCACGCCTATGAACGGCATCATTGGCATGATTGACCTGCTGCACCAAACGGTGGCCTCCGAGGAGCAGGAAGAGTACATTGATACGCTGCGGAAGTCGTCGGATGCGCTGCTGGCTATTTTGAACGACATCCTCGACTTGTCGAAGATTCAGGCGGGCAAGATGGAGCTGAACGAGGAGGGCATGGATTTGCACTACACCCTCGACAAGATTCACTCGCTTTTTGCCAACCGGGCGCAGCAAAAGCACCTCAACTTCACCTACGAAATCACGCCGCACACGCCGCGCTTCATCATCACCGACGAAACGCGTTTGCTGCAGGTGCTGAGCAACCTCACCTCGAACGCCATCAAGTTTACGCAGCAGGGTTCCGTAACGGTGCGCGTCACGTCGGTATTCACCGATGGCGTGGAGCATACCTTGCGCTTCGAGGTGCAGGACTCCGGCATCGGTATTTCGTCGGAAAACGCGAAGCTGCTGTTCACCAACTTTACGCAGCTCGATACCACGCCCACCAAATCGTTTGGCGGTACGGGCCTAGGTCTTGCCATCAGCAAGCAGCTTACGGAGCTGATGGGCGGCAGCATCGGCGTCGACTCGAACGTGGGCGAAGGCTCTACGTTCTGGTTTACCATCCGGTGCCGGGTGGCCACCAACGAGATGGAGATTTTGCAGGAGCGCCAAGCCTCGCGCGACCGTTCGGGCTCTGAGGTGATGCGCTTCGAGCAAGCCCCGCGCGTGCTGCTCGTCGACGACAACCCCATCAACCAGAAAGTAGCCGTGCGCCTGCTCGATAAGCTGGGCTGCCGCACCGATGTGGCCGGCGACGGATTTGAGGCCATTGGCCTTGCCACCAGCGGCTTGCGCTACGATGTCATCTTCATGGACATTCAGATGCCCGAGATGGATGGCGTTACGGCCATGCGCGAAATCCGGCGGCGCCTAGGTCCGGGTTGCCCCCCGGTGGTAGCCATGACGGCTTATTCGATGAAGGAGGACGCCGAGCGGTTTGTGCAGCAAGGCATGGACGACTACGTGCCTAAGCCCGTGAAAAGCCAGGACCTGTACGAGGTGTTGTGCCGTTGGCGTCCGCAGGCAGCACTACTGTCGGCCTCGGCCAACGCAACTCCGGATCAAGCCCCTGCCGAAACGCCTGTTGACAGCGTGGTTGAGGCCGGCCCCGTTGCCGACAACGACCCGCGGCCCATCATTGATATGGACACGGTGGAGCAGTTGCGCCAGTTGGGCGGCGCCGATTTTGCGGCCGGTTTGTTTGCCGATTTTGAGCACGAAGCCGGGCCTTTGCTGGAGGAAGCCAAAACCCTGGTAGATGCCGGAAATTACGCCGACATTCTCCCCCATCTGCACCAGCTAAAGGGCACTGGTTTCACGCTTGGCCTCACACGCCTTGCCGAACAAGCAAAACATTTGGAACATGACTTAAAGCAGGGCCGTACGGAGAATGCAGTGCAGGATTTTCAGAAGCTTTTGCATTACTTCGCGCAGTTCGTGGCTACTTACCCGGCCCAAACCAGCGCTACCTGACGTCCTGCCGTTAGTTTACGCCCCTTCCAACTCACTCCAAAAAATCTAGCTGTCAGTCATGTCCGACTCGAAAACCATCCTTATTGCGGAGGACAGCTCCGTTATCCTGAACCTGACCAAGAAGATCCTGGAGCTGCAGAAGTACCGCATCGTGTCGGCGAAAAATGGAGGCGAGGTAGTAAAGCAGCTCGAGGCGCAGCCCATCGATTGCATTCTGCTCGATATCAACATTCCGGTGAAAGACGGCATGACGGTGGCTCGCGAGATTCGCCAGCACGGCGACGACAAGATCCGTCAGGTGCCCATCATCGCCATTACGGGCAACGCCAACAACTACACCATGGACGACTTCCGCGAGGCCGGCATTACCGATTACCTGCCCAAACCGCTCGATTTCGACGCCCTAGTGCGCACCGTAAAGCAGCACATCGGATAGGTTTTAGGGCTTGGGTGCTTGGGTTTTAGTAGCTCCGTTCCGGAGAACTGCACCCGGCACCTAAGCCCTAATTCGCTAAGCCCTAGCGCATGCAGGTCACTTTCCTAGGTTCTGGCACATCGCAGGGGGTTCCCGTAATCGGGTGCCACTGCGCGGTGTGTCGTTCCGTCGACTTCCGCGACAAGCGCCTGCGGGTGTCGGTGCACTTACAGGTGCAGGGCCGCAGCATCATCATCGACTCGGGCCCTGATTTTCGCCAACAGGTGCTGCGCGATCGAATCGACCACTTGGATGCGTTGGTGTTCACGCACGAGCACAAAGACCACACGGCCGGCATGGACGACATCCGGGCGTACAATTTCAAGCAGCGGCAAGACATGCCCGTGTACGCCGAACCGCGCGTGCTCGAGCAGCTAAAGCGCGAGTACGCCTACATTTTTGCCGACCAAAAATATCCCGGCGTACCGCAGGTAAAAACCATTCCTATCCTCAGCGATACGGCCGGTTTCGAGGTCGAGGGCATTGAGTTTCAGCCCATCCGGGCGCTGCATTACAAGCTGCCCGTGCTGGGTTTTCGGGTGGGGCGCTTCTCCTACGTTACCGACGCCAACCACCTCTCGCCCGAGTCGCGCGAGCGGCTGCGTGGCTCCGATGTGCTGGTGTTAAACGCTTTGCGCCACGAGCCGCACATCTCACACTTCAGTTTATCCGAAGCCCTGGAAGTAATTGAGGATGTGCAACCTAAGCGTGCATACCTTACCCACATAAGCCACCTATTGGGCAAGCACCGCGAAGTTGAGGCCACCCTGCCGCCGCACGTAAAGCTGGCCTACGATGG
Organism: Solirubrum puertoriconensis; assembly: GCF_001483135.1. Classification (GTDB taxonomy): domain Bacteria; phylum Bacteroidota; class Bacteroidia; order Cytophagales; family Hymenobacteraceae; genus Solirubrum; species Solirubrum puertoriconensis. Next base: position 931,992 of record NZ_LNAL01000006.1, on the reverse strand, counting down.
CCTGCGGGTGCAGCTGTAATATCTTTCCGAACAGGTACTTTTCTGGCTGCGTCGGGGCTGCTGAACCCGACGCTTTTGGGCATGCACAACAACTACTTCTTTCTGCGTTTGCTGGCTCCGGCCCTCACCCAGCACCTAGGCGGCTACCGCGTAGTGGCGTGCTTTTCGCAGGAAAAAGATGAGCTGGTAATCGGGCTGACAAATGGCGCGGCGGAGTTTTGGTTGAAGGCCCATTTGGCCGGTACGCAGCCGCTGTTGTCGTTGCCCGAGAGCTTCCACCGCGCCCGCCAGAACTCCGTCGATTTGTTGCCCGACATGCTCGGCCGGGCAGTAGCCGAAGTAAGTACCGTACCCAACGACCGGGTGCTGCGCATTGGCTTTGCCGATGGTGCCGTGCTGCTGCTGAAGCTGTTCGGACCTAGGCCCAATGCGGTGTTCTACCCCGCCCCCGAGGCGCCGGGGCAGTTGTTTCAGCAGCGCGTAACCGAGGATGCTGGCTTGCTGCACCGACAACCTAATACCACCCCGACCGACGAGGAAATAAGCGCGCACCCCGACCCGGCGCGGCTGTTTCCAACCCTCGGCGAAGTACCCCGTTTGTGGCTGCGTGCCCAAGGCTACGACACGGCTCCGCAACCTAGGCGCAAAGAGTTGGTGCACGAAGTATTGCAGCGGCTTAGCGCACCCGACGCGTTTTACATAATTCAGTTGGAAGGGCGCACGCGCCTTAGCTTGCTGCCGGTAGGCGCCGTAGAGCAAACCTTGGCTCCGGAGCCAGTTGTAGCGCTCCGGGCATTTGTGCCGTTGTTGCTGGGCCGCGGGGCTTACGAGGCCGAGCTGCGCCAACTGCGGCAGCAGCTGGAAAAACGCGCCGACGAAGCCACCACCAGCGCCGCCTTGGCCCGCCGCCGCCTACACGCCCTCGAGCACGAGGCCAGCTACCGCCAAACCGCCGACCTGATTATGGCCAACCTGCACCAGATACCGGCCGGCGCCGAGCAGGTTGAGGTGCTCGATTTTTACCAGCACGACCAGCCGCGCACCATCAAGCTGAAGCCAAGCGAAACGCCGCAGCGCACCGCTCAAAACCTCTACCGCAAGGCCAAAAATCAACAGATAGAAACCCAGCAGCTGCAGGAGCGCGTAGAGAAGCGCGAAACCGAAGCGCTATGGTGCCTAGAGCGCCTCGAGGAACTCCCTGGCCTCGCCGACCTTCGCACGCTGCGCCAATGGCGCAAGCAGCACAGCCTCGACCCCGCGGCGCAAACCAAAACCGCCAACGAGCTACCCTTTAAGGTGTTCGAGGATGGTGGCTTTACCATTCTGGTGGGCCGCAACGCCCAAAACAACGACCTGCTTACCCAACGCTACGCCCACAAAGACGACTTGTGGCTGCACGCCAAAGACGTAAGCGGCTCGCACGTGGTAATTAAGCAGCGACCCGGCCAAACCGTACCCGAGCCCGTACTCGAGCGGGTAGCGCAGCTGGCGGCGTGGTATTCGCGGCGCAAAAACGACTCGCTGTGCCCCGTAACGGTTACGCCCAAAAAGTTTGTGCGCAAGCCCAAAGGCGCCGCAGCCGGCCAAGTAATAGTGGAGCGCGAAAAGGTGGTGCTGGTAGTGCCCGCCAACCCGTACGAGCGCCACGCCTAGGTGCCCGCTCAGGTTGGCGCCTCTAGCACCTAGGTGAAGCTTAAGTGCATGACAGCTTTGACTGGGTGGTTGCAGCGCTGAAAAACCAAAGTGGCTCGCCTTCCGAAGAAAGCGAGCCACTCAGCTGGTGTGCGCACAGGGAGAGTCGAACTCCCACACCCGAAGGCACCACCCCCTCAAGATGGCGTGTCTACCAATTTCACCATGTGCGCAGGTCACATTGTATCGGCGCTTTGGTTGCGCCCGCTCCGCCGTAGAGGGCGGCGAAGTGGCGACAAAAGTAGTAGGTGGGTTTGGTTGGTGCAAGCCTTGCCCGGGCATTTTTGCCCTTTACCGTTGTACTAACAAGGTTATCAGCGACAAAAATTATCGGGTGGCGCAGTTCATGCGTTCCTCACCCATCGTAAATTAGGCTTACGTCGTATTCTAGCCACACCTGTCGCCATGACTACCAAAGAAGCCTTGCAAGAAATAGGCAGCCAGCACCAAGGCTCCGTCTTCCAGCGTTTCGCGCACGCCATTACCGTTTGGTCGGGCTCGTCGGCGGCCTTTATGTTGGCGCTGGGCGTTGTGTTGGGCTGGGCGGTTACCGGACCTATGTTTAAGTATTCCGAAACCTGGCAGCTCGTCATCAACACCGGTACTACCATCGTTACCTTTCTGATGGTGTTCCTGATTCAGCGGGCGCAAAACAAAGACTCGCTGGTGCTGCACCTGAAGCTAAACGAGCTGATTGCCGCTACCAAGGGTGCCAGCAACCGCCTCATCAACGCCCAGGACTTCACGGAGGAAGAGATAGACACGCTGCACCGGTTTTACTGCTTGTTGGCTGAGAAAGCCAGAAAAGACAACGACCTAGGGCGCACGCATTCCGTGGAGGAGGCCGAAGAAAACCACGCCGAGAAGATGGTGAAGCACCGCTCCCGGTAAGCTAATGACGCGGTAAACAAACAACGGCCCGGCCTGCAGGTGCAGGCCGGGCCGTTTTACTTCGGTTGCAGTGCCGTTTAGGAGCGAGCCAAGGGCGTGTCAACCAAGTGCTCCGACAGGAACCACACCTGCATTTCGTTGGTGCGAATAACCTGGCTTACCACCAGGTCGTTGGTGCCGTCGTCGCCCGAGTCGGCCGAGCGTTTGGCGTACTCGTGGCATTCGTTCAAAATGATTTCGTGCGCTTCGAGCAAGCGCGAAACCTGCACGGGCGCTTCTTCACGGTCGCGCGGTGGGCGCGGAATGCTCGTGGCCTCGGCAATGTCGGGCGCCATGGCCAGCGAAATACCGCCCAAAATCTGAATGCGCTCGGCAATGGTATCCACCAGGGTGCTCTGCTCCTCGTAGTGCTTATCGTAGAGCAGGTGCAGCTGATAGAAGGTAGGACCTACCACTTGCCAGTGGTGCTTCTTGTAAAGGTCGCGCAGCGTTATGGTGTCGGCCAGCAGTTGGTTCAGCATGTCCACGCTTTCCTGCCGGGTAGCATCATCCAACCCGATGGGCAAACGCTGCGATACCGTGCCATAGCGCTGCAGCACGCGGGGCGAGTTTTCTTGTTGGTTGAGCACGGGCTGCACGGCATCGGTACCGTTTTTAGCCAGCGTAATCGGCGAGTCGATGTCGCCGCGGGTAGCGGTTGCTTTGGTCGAGAGGCCTTGGGCCGATTTGCCACCAGCGCGGCCGTTTGCCGAGGCCGAGGTTTTGGTGGCCTTACCAGCCGAAGACTTAGCAGATGTTTTAGTAGCCATTGGGTGTGGTGTGAATTCGAGTGTTCAAGTGAAACAGCCTTGCAGCTGCTCGGTTTGGCTTACGCACGGCGCGGCTGCAGGTTCGCACCCGCGCCTATCTTTACCCACCATGGCAGCGCATCATCAGCACCCCCACCCCGAAGAACACCTCACCAGTTCGGCCGTGTTGCAGGACATTGTAATTGGTTTGTCGGATGGCCTTACGGTGCCATTCGCCCTGGCCGCCGGGCTAAGCGGCGCGGTGCAATCGTCGGAGTTGGTAATAACGGCTGGCTTAGCCGAAATCGTGGCCGGCTCCATTGCTATGGGCCTGGGCGGCTACCTCTCGGGCCGCACCGAGCTCGATCATTACGCATCGGAGCTGCAGCGCGAGTACCGCGAGGTAGACGAGGTGCCGCACGTAGAGCGCGAAGAAGTGCGCGAGCTGCTCGCCGACATGGGCCTCTCGCCCGCTACCCAAGAGCAAGCCGTGCGCGAGCTTACTTCCGACCGCGACCAGTGGGTTAAGTTCATGATGAAGTACGAGCTTGGCCTGGAGCAGCCCGACCCCGAGCGGGCCCGCAATAGCGCGGCCACCATTGGGCTGGCCTACGCCCTAGGTGGGCTTATCCCGCTCAGTGCGTATTTTGTAGCGGCAACGCCCACCGAGGGGCTGACCTGGTCGGCGCTGATTACGTTGCTGTGCCTGCTCGTATTTGGGTATTTCAAGAGCCGGCTTACCGGCCAGCCACCCGTGCTAGGCGCTCTTAAAATGGCAGCCATTGGAGCACTGGCAGCAGCGGCCGCCTTTGGGGTAGCCCGGCTGGTCGAAAGCTTGTAGAACCACCGCCCGCCGCGTGTGCTTCAGCTTCGGGCACGTACCTTTCGGCACTATTTGCCTAGGTGCTCTGCCATGAACGAAGCCCACCTCCACCTGCTGCTCAACCACGTACCCATACTGGGCAGCCTCGCCGGTTTTGTGATACTGCTGGTTGGCGTGTTGCGCCACAATGCCAGCGTCACGAAAACCGGCTTGATCATGCTGCTTGTAGCCGCGGCCTTTGCTCTGCCTACCCAACTTACCGGCGAAGGTGCCGAAGAGCTGATTGAACACCGGCCCACCGTTTCGCACGCGCAGATTGAGGCCCACGAGGATGCCGCCGAGCTAGCGTTTTGGATGCTCGAGCTTACGGCCATTCCCGCCTTGGTAGCGCTGATGCTGTGGCAACACGCCCGCGCCCGCCTGCTGGTGTTGCTTACCCTAGGTGGCGCAGCCCTTAGCTTTGCCCTGATGGCGTACGCGGGTTGGGAGGGCGGCAAAATCAACCACCCCGAATTAACAGAGCCTCAAACCGCGGCCGAGGCGCCTCAACCCATGCCTTAGCTGCTGTTTTGCTAGCTTCGTACACCTAGGATCTTCTCCTGAGTTAGCCACTTTAGTCCGCTCCACCATGGCCTTTCCTTCCTTCAGCGATGAAAAATCGGTGGTAGCCCGCTTGCTGGCTACCCTGCCGCAAACTGGCCGCGTGGAGTGGATTGGGGTACGCCCCGCCCGGCGCCAGCCCCTGCTATCGGTGCCCGAAGTGGAGGCCCTAACCGACGCCCACCTAACCGGCGACCACGCGCGGCCCAAGCCCGGCGGAAGGCGGCAGGTAACGCTCATTCAGCACGAGCATCTGGCATCGGTGGCGGGCTTTCTGGGCCTGCCCGAGCCCGTTGAGCCTGGCCGGCTGCGTCGCAACCTCAGCATCAGTGGCCTTAATTTGTTGGCACTAAAAAATCGGCGCGTACGCATTGGCGAACAAGTGGTGCTGGAGATTACCGGCGAATGCCACCCCTGCTCCCGCATGGAGGAAGAGCTCGGCCCGGGCGGCTACAACGCCATGCGCGGCCACGGCGGCCTCACGGCCCGCATCCTGCAAGGCGGCCAAATTCGTGTAGGCGACGCTGTGCAGGTGCTGCAGGAAAAGTAAGCCGAGCTTTCAATCATCTTTATTTAACCTAGGCGCCCGGCAACAAGCACTTGCTTGTTGCCGGGCGCCGGTGTACTTACCCATTTGCTCGCTTTCAACGCAAGAGCATTGGTTATGTGCGGCTTAGATATAAGTAGCTTTGTTTACCATGGCTTTTAGAAGTCAGCCTAGATGACGAGTCTAATTTTCAAACTTTGAAGTTATTTGTTTGAAAATTCAGAAAACGCGTACCTTTGTGGCACCATGACAGCCAAAAGGGACGACAAGCGCGACTTGATTTTACAGGCAGCAGCCCAATGTTTTAGCCGCTTCGGCTACGACAAAACCACGCTGCAGGACATTGGTGATGCGGCCAAACTAAACAAGGCCTCGCTTTACTACTACTTCAAGAATAAGGAAGACCTGTTTATCCAGGTAGTGCTGCTCGAGGCCGAGCGCTACTTAGGCGCGCTGCAGGAGCAAGTGAAGCCGCTGATGCGCGCCACTGATAAGATTGTGGCGTACCTAACGGGGCGCCTCGAGTACTACCGGCAGGTGCTCAACCTGCACCAGCTCAGCATCGAGAACTTGCAGCGCCTCGAGCCGATGTTCGACGATGTGTACCAGGCCGTGCGCGGCCAGGAGCTGGCCTTTTTGGGCGAACTGCTAAGCGAAGGCGTAGCCGACCGCGAGTTCCTGAAGCTGCAGCCCGAGCGTGCGGCCGATGCCCTGCTCACCGTGGCCGATGGCATCAAGCACGAAGCCGTGCAACGCTCCCGCACGCGCTTTGCCCACGAGGTAGATTACGCCCCGGTGCAGGAGAAACTTACCTACACCCTCACCCTCCTCCTGAACGGCCTTAAGAAGTAGCTTAAGCTGCTGCTCAACAAACCGAGGCCCTAGGTCATCAACGCAACCCCAAAACCACACCCATGAAAACTGCCCTGATTACCGGCGCCAGCAGCGGCATTGGCCTTGAGCTAGCGCGCATCTTCGCCCGCGAGAAGCATCGCGTCGTGTTAGTAGCCCGTAACCGCAAAGCCTTGGAGCAACTGCAGCAAGAGTTGCAGCAGCAGCACGGCATCGAGGCCCTAGTGCTGCCCGCCGACCTAGGCCAACGCGAGGCACCCCAGCAGCTGTTTGAGGAGCTGCAGCGCCGCGGCATTGCGGTTGATTACCTCATCAACAACGCCGGCTTTGGCGACTTTGGCTTCTTCGCCGAAACCGAGTGGACCAAGGAAGAGCAAATGCTTGATGTGAATATTCGGACCCTCACGCACCTTACCAAACTCTTTTTGCCCGGCATGGTACAGCGCCGCTCGGGACGCATTATGCAGTTGGCCAGTACAGCCGCTTTTCAGCCCGGCCCACTGATGGCGGTGTATTACGCCACCAAAGCTTACGTGCTCAGTTTTTCGGAGGCCATTGCCAACGAGCTGCAAGGCACGGGCGTAACCGTAACGGCCCTGTGCCCCGGCCCTACCGCCTCGGGCTTTCAGGATGCGGCGGCCCTCAACGACTCCAAGTTGGTGAAAGGCAAAAAGCTACCGACTTCGGCCGAAGTTGCCGAGTACGGCTACCGTGCCTTTATGCAGGGCGAAACCGTAGCGGTGCATGGTCTCATGAACTCGCTGATGGCACAATCGGTACGCTTTGCGCCTCGCAGAATGGTAACGGCTTTGGTACGGCGCATGTCGGAGCGGGCCCACTAGGCGGTAGCCAATAGTAATAGCCGAAACTAAGCAAGCCCAGCGAATATATTTAGTTTAATATATACATAACATTCTGTTATTCAATTCATTGGTTTTTTATTCTGAATTTATGCTTCAACAAGCCAAATCCTTAGGCAACTCCTAATCCATCGTTAACAAGGCAGATGTACCTCTAGTAGTTGAGGCCAGGCACCTGAGCTTCTTTCGTCACGAAATGAGGAGAACGAAAACACCTTTCACCAGGTCAGGTGCGCCTGTCAAAACGTTGTACTCAACCGGGCAAAAGCTAAAAATACGGGGATGCTGTCTGAAATAGCATCCCCGTATTTTGTCGATTCTCAACACAGCAAGTAGCTACTCGCCGCCGTACTTGCTTTTGCCCGAGCCGCCGGCATCCATGCGCACAATGCGCGGCGTAAAGGAGCCTAGCACATCTACTAAGTCACGCTGGTGTGCCATTACCTGATGGATGTCTTTGTAAGCCATCGGTGCCTCATCTAGCCCACCACCGATGAGTTCCACGCCTTGGTCGCGCAGCAGCCGGCGCAGCTCGCCTTCGGTTACTTGCTGCTTGGCTTGCGTGCGCGAAAGCCGCCGCCCCGCCCCGTGCGAAGCCGACTGAATAGAGTCACGTTCGCCGCGGCCGCGCACGATAAAGCCAGGGGCCGTCATGGAGCCAGGTATAATGCCCAATACGCCCTTGCCAGCCGGCGTGGCGCCTTTGCGGTGCACAATGGCTTCGCGGCCGTCGGCTAAGGTTTCCCTCCAGGCAAAGTTGTGGTGGTTCTCAACCTGCGCAAGCGGGTTGTAACCTAGGGCTTTGCTGAGGCGGCGGTGGATGTCGTGGTGGCAGGCCGAGGCGTAGTCGCCGGCCAGGTTCATGGCGCGCCAGTACTCCTGCCCTTCCTCCGAGTCGAGGTCGAGCCAGGCGAGGTAGCGCGCTTCGGGCGGCAGCGGGCACTTGTTCATGGCCACCTTGGTGTAGTGTTGGGCAATGGCGGCACCTAGGCCCCGCGAGCCACTGTGCGAGAGCAGCCCGAGGTACTGACCTAGGGGCAAGTTCAGGTCGTTTTCTTCCTCGGTGATATCGACAATGCCCCACTCCACAAAGTGGTTGCCCGAGCCCGACGAGCCGAGCTGCTTTACGGCGGCTTCGTGTTTGCCCCGCGCCACGGCTATTTCCTTGAACTCGGGCCGCTCCAGCACGGGGTCGTCGGCGGGGTTCTTGAACACCTCTTTGTTGCCGAAGCGGGTGTGGTTGTGCAGCAGCTTTTTCAGCTCGTCGCGGCGCTGCTCGAGGTAGCGCGGCGGCAGCTCAAACACCGACAAGGCCATGCGGCAGCCAATGTCCATGCCCACGCCGTAGGGTATTACGGCATTATCCACGGCCAGCACGCCGCCGATGGGCAAGCCATAGCCTTGGTGGGCATCGGGCATTAGGGCCCCGTCGATGGAAACGGGCAGCTGCATGGCGGTGTCCATCTGCTTGCGGGCACCGTCTTCGATGAAGGCTTCGCCGTAGCGGCGGTAGTCTTTTATTTCGGGGTTCAGCTTTACGTCGCGGCTGGGTTGGGGCACTAGCTCCTGGGCTAAGGGGCGCCAGGTTTGGTCGCGCACGTACTTGTAGGGGTCGGCTTTTATTTCGCGCAGCAGCGCCAGGGCGCTGCCCTTATCGAGCTTGCGCAGCTCGCGTTGGTCGAGTATGTCGAGGGCCAGGCTGATCTGCTTGTCGTCGGTGAAACCGAGTTGACGCAGGTCTTTGCCGTGCAGCTTATTCGTGTTTTTGGCCATGATGCGGATGGGAAGGATGGTAGTGGGTTTACCGACTTCGCTCATCTCTAGGTTTCGGTTTGCGCTACTTGATGTCAGCTAGCTTGCTATACTTTTGAAGCAGTGAAGGCAAACACTTTTGGCTCTCCATGGAATTAGTCCTGCTCTTTTTGTTCAGCGCCCTCCTGCTTGTGGGCTCAATTGTACTTGTTTGTTGGGCGCTGTACCATTGGCAACGCCGCAAAGGCAACCGCCGGTTAGCTCTTCTGCTGCCGGGCTTGCTGATGTCGGGCATTGGCTACTGCGTACACTTTGCCATTTACCCCAACGATGCTTTTTACCACGACGAATTCCGCAGCATCACCGGAGTTCCCTTACCGGCTTCGGCCGATATCCAACGCAAGGATGCCAGCTACCCCGACCAACACGGTGCTTATGCAGCTTGTGCGCGTATCAGGCTAGCACCAGCCGACTACACCAATTTGTTGCTCCGGCTTCGCCGCGATACTACGTTTCAATCCTTGAGCAGCCCGAAATTTCTCTTTATCCACTCCGACACGTTCGAATACGTGAATCCCGGCGTGGATGTGAAATTAACCTGCAGTGCGGCGTATTCCAGTATTTACCGGCCCTACAAGTTTGTAGGATTCCTTCGCGACGGCAAGACCATCATCATCTATCGCACTAGTAGTTAGTAGTTTGTCTATTCGCGGTGAGCAGTATCTGATCCACTTTTTAGCTCAGCTTAACCGATTGTGTATAGTCCATCTTAAATATTTAATGTGGATTTAATGCCTTTTGGCAATCCGCCGGGCACGGGCGCTGCGTAGCTCCTACATCACTGGCTGAGTAAGCCAGCGTAGCTGCACGCCATTTTCATTCTTACCATATCCCATGCAAACACCAGTACTGTTGCCCACTATTAGTCCGATTGCTCGCCGTTTGCGCCGCGCCTCCCTGCTAGGCTCGGTGCTGAGCCTGGCTGCCTTAGCGCCCGCCGCGGCCCAAACCATTTACGGCCTATCGGGCACTAACCTAGTTACCTTCCAGGCCTCGGCCCCGGGCACGCTCACGGCTACTGCGGCCATTACGGGCGTAGCCGCCGGCCAAACCATTGTAGGCATGGATGTGCGCCCCAACACCGGCGAGCTGTTTGCCCTGGGCTACAACCCGGCCACCACCACGGCGCAGCTCTACCGCATCAACGTGGGCACCGGCGCCGCTACTACGGTGGGCTCGGCCCTCACGCTGAACCTGGGCGGCGCTACCGACCGCATCGGTTTCGACTTCAACCCGACAGTCGACCGCATTCGCGTCACGAGCACCAACCGCGGCAACTTCCGCCTCAACCCGAATGATGGCTCCCTAGCCGCTACCGACGGGCAACTTACTTACGCCCCCGCCGATGCCAACTCGGGCCAAACACCCGGCGTAGGCGCCTCGGCTTACACCAACAGCTACATCGGCACGGGCAGCACCACGCTCTACAACGTGGATGAGGTGAACAGCCGCCTGGTATCGCAGGTACCGCCTAACGACGGCACCCTCAACACCATTGGCGCCTTAGGGGTAACCACCAGCGGCGCCACCCAGAGCGCCGACCTCGACATTGCTTACAACGCCACCAACCAAACCAATACGGCCTACCTGGTGGTAACAATGGCGGGTACCTCCACGGGCACCACGCTCTACACCGTAAACCTGACCACCGGCGCGGCTACCGCGGCGGGTGCCGTGGGCACGGCCACCAGCATGGTTACCGACATTGCCGTGGCCATCGACCGCACGGTGCCGGCCACGCTTACGGGCCGCCTGATTTACGCCGTATCGGGCACCAACCTGTTGTCATTTGATTCGGCCCTGCCCGGTACCATCCGCACGCTCACGCCCATCACGGGCCTTACGGCCGGGCAAGCTTTGGTAGGGGTTGATTTCCGCCCCGCTACCAACCAGCTGTTTGCCCTAGGGTACAGCGCCGCCAACACCACGGCGCAGCTCTACCGCCTCAACCTGACCACCGGCGCCGCAACTGCCGTGGGCTCGGCCCTCACCCTCAACCTAGGGGCTGCTACCGACCGCATCGGTTTTGACTTCAACCCGACAGTCGACCGCATTCGCGTAACCAGTACCAGCCGCGGCAACTTCCGCCTCAACCCCAACGACGGTACCATTGCGGCCACCGATGGGCAGCTGAACTACGCCGCTACCGATGCCAATGCCAGCGCCACCCCGTCGGTTTCGGCTTCGGCCTACACCAACAACCTGAGCAACGCCACTAGCACTACGCTCTTCAATTACGACGACGCCCTGAACGTGCTGGTGACCCAAACCCCGCCCAACGACGGCGTGCTGAACACCGTGGGCAGCTCGGGCATCACCGTGAACCGCACCACCAACGCCGTCGAGTTCGACATCATCACCGACGGTACCACCAACCAGGCCCTGTTGGCGGCCAGCACCGGCACCAGCACCGTCGATAACCTCTACTCCGTGAACCTGACTACGGGCGCCGCTACGCTGGTGGGCCCCGTTGGCGGCGGCATCAACATCAGCGGCATGGCGGCCTACTCGCAGGCTGGCTTGCCCACGGCTACGTTGCCCAGCGTACTGGCCGCGCAAGTGTCGCTGTACCCCAACCCGGCCCAAGGCACGGCCAACCTGGTACTGCCCACCGAACTCACCAAGCAGCCTCTCACCGTACGGGTGCTGAATGCGCTGGGCCAGGAGGTTAGCCAGCAAACCCTCACGGCGCGTGGTGCGCAGCCGGCAGCCATTTCGTTGGCGGGCGTAAAAACCGGCCTGTACCTGGTGCAAGTAAACACCGCCGAAGGCCAGCTGACCAAGCGCCTGTTCGTGGAATAGCAGCGCCCTAGGTGCATACAACAAAAGCGGGTCCGACGAACGGCTGTTCGTCGGACCCGCTTGTTTGTTTTCGGCTCAGAAAGGCCTTGGCACCTAGGCGGCACTTAGGCCGATCAGGCCCCATCCATGCGCACGATTTTCGGCGTGAAGGTGCCGAGCACATTCACCAAATCGTGCTGGCTTTCCATCACGGAAAAGATGTCCTTATACGCCTGCGGCGCTTCGTCGACACCGCCGCCGATGAGCTCCACGCCGTGCTGCTGCAGGTGGCGGCGCACGTCGGCTTCGCCCAGCTCCTGCTTGGCCCGGGTACGCGACATCAGTCGGCCAGCCCCGTGCGAAGCCGACGCCAGCGACTCGGCCACTCCCCGACCGCGCACAATGAACCCGGGCGCCGTCATCGAACCCGGAATCACGCCCAGCACGCCTTTGCCGGCCGGCGTGGCGCCCTTGCGGTGCACGATAACCTCACGGCCATCGGCGAGGCGCTCCTTCCAGGCAAAGTTGTGGTGGTTCTCCACCTTAGCCAGGGGCCGCTCACCTAGGGCGCGGGCAATGCGCTGATGAATCTGGTGGTGGCAAGCCGAGGCGTAATCACCGGCCAGGTTCATGGCGGCCCAGTACTCCTGCCCCGCTTCCGAGTCGAGGGACAACCACGCTAGGTGCTGCGCTTCGGCGGGTAGCTGGCAGGTATCCTTGGCGAGCTTGGTGTAGTGCTGCGCCACGCTAGCGCCCAGGCCGCGCGAGCCGGAGTGCGAGAGCAGCCCTAGGTACTGGCCAACGGGCACGCCCATTTCGTTGGCGGGGTCGGTGATTTCGACGAAGCCGAACTCCACGAAGTGGTTGCCCGAGCCGGAGGTACCGATCTGCGCCGCGGCCGTTTCCTGCTTGTTACGCAAAAACGGAATCGTGCTGAACTCGTCGCGCTCCAGCACCTCGTGCCCGAGCTTTTGCCCGTGCCGGAACACGTCGCGGTTGCCGAATTTGGTGTTGGCGAGCAGGATATTCTTCAGCTCCTGCACGCGCTGCGTGAGGTACTGCGGCGGCAGCGCGAAGATGGACAAGGCCATCCGGCAACCGATGTCGACGCCCACCGCATACGGAATCACCGCGTTATCAGTAGCCAGCACGCCGCCGATGGGCAGGCCGTAGCCGTGGTGGGCGTCGGGCATAAGGGCGCCGCCTACCGTCACGGGCAGCTTCATGGCTACCTCCATCTGGTGCACGGCGCTGGGGTCGATGTACTCGGCCCCAAACGTGACGTACTCTTTGCGCTCGGCCAAGGCAATGTGCCGGCTGGGCGGGGGCAACAGCGCCGCGGCGGTGTGGCTCCAGTCGAGGTCAGTGAGGAAGTTGTGCGGGTTGCGGATGAGGGCCTGCAGCAAGGCGAGCTGGTCGGTTTGCGACAGGCGTTTTAGGTGTTTGCGCTGCAGTTGGGCCAGCGCCAGCCCGATGGCACGCCCTTCGGGGAAGCCAAGCTGCCGAAGGTCGTTGCCGCGTAATTGATTAGCCATAAAAGTGATGTTGTGAAGTGAGAACGAACTCCCCTCCTCAGATGAGGAGGGGTGCCCGAAGGGCGGGGTTGTTGATGGTGAGGTTACACTTAGCAGGCCGTGCATAGCTGAGCCCTACAAGGCTGTTTTAGAGGCAGGCCGTGCAAGTGGCGCGGACGCCCGTCAACCACCCCAGCCGCGCCTGCGGCGCGGCGTCCCCTCCTCATCTGAGGAGGGGAGTTTTTGACGTGCATAAACCCAAAGCCCGAGCAACAAGCGGCCAGCGTTTGGCCAAAGGCGACTTAACAGGTCGAAGGAACGCTGGCCTACGGCATCGGGCGGGTTGGGCGGTGCAGCCGAAGGGTTACAATGCGAGTAGCCTGTTGCGCGTGTTCAGTCGAAGTAAGGCTACCCAACGACACCTTTGGCGGCACCAAACCTGCGTGGGCAACCAGCCGCACAGCCTATTACAGGTTGCGAAGTAGGGCTGTGCTACGGCACCAAACAGGTAAACAAGCTGCTGACCAAGGGCAACAAGCGGCAGGCGTTGCCGGCACACCCGCAGGCGAGTGCGCCACTTGCCACCTAGGCGGCAAGCTGCAGGATTTGAACCTGCATGATCGTTAGATCTTACCGAAGTAACGCCGTCCTACGGCACCCGGTCAGCATTAAGAAAAAGTGTTGGGGCAACAGGCGCCAAGCCTACATATCCTGCTCTACCAACTGAGCTACCGCCAGCCACCTAGGGCAGGCGAGCGGGAATCGAACCCGCGACACGGCGAACTAAAGTCGAAGTATGGCTCGGCTACGGCACCCAACAAGGGTTTAGGCTAAACGGGGCAACTGGTGCCCGGCCAACGAGTCTGCCCTACCGTTCACGTATGCGCAGCACCCTAGGGTGCCACTTCGGGAGTCGAACCCGCGACAAGACTCTGTTTGAATGGTACGAAGGATGGCCGAGCTACGGCACCCGTTCAGCAAGCTAGTATCCACTGGCCCAACCAACTGCAAGGGCTACAGGCGACAAGCGAAATGTTTTCACCACCTGGCCACCGGCCAAGGACGGGATTCGAACCCGCGTTGATGCGGCGACCATTGCGCCGCACCCGAAAACTATACCACGAAGTAACGCCCGTCTACGGCACCTTGCAAGTTGATTGGCCGCGGCGGAGGCATCAGCTACCAGGGCTGATGCTTGATGTTGTTATCTGCAATTCATGGCAGTAGAGAATTAAAAAGGTGTCCGGGATGATGGGGCAGCGGCTCGGATTAGCCGCCGCCCCGGCAGCTTTGGTTTAGCAGAATTGTGGGTAAGAATTGGGCACAGATGATGGTAGTTGTAGTTGCTAGCCGATTGCCTGCCAGGCAGGCCTACAGCTCGATCTGCTCAATTTCCGACAAGGCAGAGCCGCCATTTTCCAGCGCCTGCAGCACGTCGAACACCTTATCCGACCAGCCCGCAATGAGGGCCACGCCATCGTTGTGGCGTACCTCCACGGGCGTGTTGCCGTGGCCAGCCAGGTCGAAGAGGTACAGGCGGGCTTGAGGTGCCACCGAGCGGCGGTACTCGGCCCATTCCTGCGCCAAGGTGGCGCCGTGGTTGTGGCTGTCCCAGAGCTGGCAGTCGGTGAAAAGCATCACCTTGTCTACCACCTCGCGCTGTTGCCGCAGCTCGCGCACCACCAAGTGGCCGTTGGTGCTGTAGCCTACCTCGCCTTCGCGGCGGTAGAACTCCTGCACGTTGCTGAGCACCTGGTTGCGGGGCAGCGCAATGCGCTTCCACCGGTCGCCGAACATGCCGGCTACCACGTTGGCGCAGCGGCTCTGCAGCAACATACCCAGCACCAGGCCCACGTCGTAGAGCTGCACTTTGCTGCGCGCCGATACCGGCTGCTGCATCGAGCCCGACACGTCGCAGGCCACCACCACCCGCGTGTTGGCCTCAAAGCCGCGCAGGTTTTGGATGGAGTGTCCGATAGCTGTTTCCAAGGCTTCGAGCACCCGGGGCACGTGGCCCGAGCGCACCTGCAGCAGCTCGCGGTAAGCGGCCAGGTAGCGGAACGGCAGCTGCTTGCTGCGCGCCACGGCAAAGCGGTCCGAAAGGCTGGTGCACACCTGCTCCATCGCCGCCGCCGACACTTCGGCTTCGAGGATGTTGCGCAGGTTGCGCAGCAAGGCCATATAGCCCAGCTTGCCACTCGCAATCAGCTCCTCCCACTTGCTGCGGAAGGCTGCCTGCCGCTCCTCAGCCGTAGCAAACGACTCCTGACCTAGGGCCGAGAGCTCCGTTTCCCAGGTGTAGGGCGTGGGCAGCTCGCCGCGCACCAGCTGGTCGAACAAGGCTTGCTGCTCGGTGCTTTTGGCGGTGGGGTGCACCAGGAACAAGGCATCGCGCAGGCGCACCTGGCCGGCGCGGTCGTACTTGGCCAGCTGGTAGCCATCGAAGCGGTTGAAGGCCAGGGCCAAACCCTTCTGCAGCTGCTTCGAGAGACGGTTAAGCGTTTTCGGGCCTTGCCGCTGATTGGCCAAGGCGTAGAAAGCCAGCAGTTCGGTTATTTCGTCGGCGCGCTGCACCACGCGGGCTACCATGCGGCTCACGAGGTCGTCGCCGCGGTGTACCTGGGCCAGCTCTACGGCCAACACCAGCGGCACCGAGCGCAGGTACAGCCGCTCCCGGGCGTACACCGCCATTTGGGCCACGAAGCGCGGATCGTTTTGGGCCACCAGCTCGCGCAAGCGTTGCAGGCGGGTACCGGCATTTTCGTAGAACTGGTCGTTCAGCGCAGCGGTTGCCACGGCGGCGTACAGCTCCAAAGCCGGGGTGAGTTGGAAGGCCTGCGCGCCCTCGTGGTTTATCACTTGCGCCGGCTTGTTTTTGCGGAAAGTAAAGTTGAAGCGCATAGTTACCGTTGCGTAAAGGGTGTAGAAATTCGTTCGGCAATTCCTACGGAATTTATTGCCGTTATCAAGTAAAATAATTACCGTTTTGCAAAGGCAATAGTTTTCGAAACCGCTAATTATTATCAGCGATGCTCAAGAAATAAATACCTCGAAAAATACCCTAGGTGGTTACCTATAGGCCCGGATATTGCCAGCAGGGGCTAACCCGTTTTCGCCAGCCAAAATCAGCCTGTATATCTGCTACGCTGCCGAAATACCAAAGCATTGTGGCGGCTGGTGCATGGGCCAGGGCTAGAAGCTGGGTGTATTGATTCGACAGCATGAGCGTGAGCAGTTAAGGAACTGATTGGGAAAGCAAAACGCCCGAACCTGGCGGGGTTCGGGCGTTTTGCAATGGATGGCTTCTATCTCTAAAACCTCATCTCGCTGCGTGCGCGCCGAACCCCGGCTGGATCTTATTCACCGAGCTGGTTGGCATCCCTAGGTATTGGTTGAAGTGGCAGCGCATGACGAGTGAAGTCGGGTAAGGCGTTTGTGTTTTGTGCTTTGAACGGGTCAAAGATAGAAAGGTTATTTTCTGCAAAGCAATTATTTTTCAAAAAATATTTTTTTCCACTATGCAGCAATTCTCCATTCGCAAGACTTCTCCAACTAACACAACTCATTTACAATTTCATTTCAATGAATAGCGCATATCGCAATACCACAACCTAGGTAATTCGTTTCGATTAGCACGGCGACCAATAATCAATTTTCACCAGGCGCCCGCCCACAAAATGGAAGCGGAAGGCATCATCGGCATTGGTGTTGAACAGGCCCTTCTCGTTGCCTTCTACCTTCACTCCAAACAGCTTCTGAAAATCGGCGGTGGTGGTGAGGCGCGAAAGGCGCTTGCCGCGGTACGAGATGGTGCGCTGCGGGTACCGCGGCCCTAGGTCAACTTCCTCCAGCACGTAGCCTTCGGCCGCATTACCGATAAACTTCAGGCCGGGGTAGTGCAGCAAATAATACCGTTTACCCTGCTGAGCGGCGTGAAAACCGCACTCATAATTGGGTTCGGTTACTTTGGTTGGCTTGCCGTAGGTTTTAAGAATGCTGGCCTTGGAAGTGTAGAACAGCAAACCGTCGATGCGCAGGGCTTTGTAATCGAGCGTGGGTTCCTTTGCTTGCGCCGCTACGCCCAGGGTAGCAAACAAGGCGGCTGTAGTCAGATAAGAAGCGGGTTTCATAAAAGCCGGATAAGGATTGATGTACTGCCGTAAAGATGTTGGCGCGGGCGACTGTTTCCTAACGCGTACTGCTCGGCGCTACCGCTCGACTGCTCTCATCTGAAACGAGCAGCTTTGCGTTCTAGAATTGTCTCATTGGCTCACTCGCATGCCCTGCCTCGCTACCTCCGACCGCTACACCATTGCGCTACCCCAGGGCCACCGCTTTCCTATTGCCAAGTACGAGCTGATTCGGGAACAGCTGCTATGGCAGGGTATTGCGCCGCCCGAAGACTTTTACGACCCCGGCCTGTGCGCCGAAGAAGACGTGCTGCGCGTGCACACAACAGAATACTGGCACAAGGTGCGCGACCTGCAGCTCTCCCCTGCCGAGGTGCGCCGCCTGGGGTTGCCGCAGAGCGAGCAGCTGGTGCTGCGCTCTTTGTCATCGTCGGCAGGAACGCTGCAATCGGCGCTACGCGCCCTGCGCGACGGCGTGGCCCTGAACTGCGCCGGCGGCACCCACCACGCCTTTGCCGACCGCGGCGAAGGGTTTTGCGTGCTCAACGACATTGCCATCGGCGCCGCCCACCTGCTACACCACGGCCTGGCGCGGCAGGTGCTGGTTGTCGACCTCGATGTACACCAAGGCGACGGCACGGCTGCCATCTTCCGGCACGAGCCACGGGTGTTTACCTTCTCCATGCACGCCGGCGCCAACTACCCGCTGCGCAAGGAGCAATCGGACCTCGACATTGAGCTGCCCCTAGGTACAGACGACGCTGCTTACCTAGGGCAGCTGCACGCGGTGCTGCCGGGCCTCATCGAGCGCGTGCAGCCAGATTTTATCTTCTACCAGGCCGGGGTGGACGTGCTGGCTACCGATAAACTCGGCAAGCTGGCCCTTACTCCCGCCGGTTGTCGGCAACGCGATGAGTACGTGCTTGGCCTGTGCCACCGCCTGGGCTTGCCGGTGGCCGTGAGCATGGGCGGCGGCTACTCCGAGCGTACTGCCGACATCGTGAATGCCCACTGCAACACCTTTGCCGTGGCCTACGAGCTGTGGGGCGCCGCTTCTTGCCGACCTTTGCCCGCTGCTTCGTCCCCCATTACCGCTGCCAACGTCCATGCCCCTACCCGAGTTTGAAGAGTTTGATGCCCGCCACACGCCCAAAACCCAGCGCGAGGTAGGCCGGCACGGTCAGGCCCCCGAACCCACCGGCACCCCGGCGCAGCAGGCATTTCGGCAGGCCGTGCAGGATGTAGAAAACCTGCGCAACCAAGTGCAGGAGCTGGAGCAGGCCCAACGCGAAGCTAAAAACAAGTACTGGCGCCAGGTAGGCCCGCTGGCCGATGCCGTGGTAGCCGCCCGCCGCTCGTTGTTTGAACCCCTGGAAGCCGCGCTTACCACCGGCTACTTCAGCCGCCTGGAAGAGCAGCGCATCGAGGAGCTGCTGCTGCGCAATGCGCTTACATTGCAGAACCGTTTCGGCGAAGACGTAGCCGAACTCATCCGCCGTTACGCCCCGCAGCAACGCGCAGCGGAACCCAAGCCTACAGCTTCGGAAGAGCAGCGCAAGACCGCGCCCGACGCTTGGCAAGACCACGCCGAGCACCACGCGCACCAGCGCGGCAAGCGCAAATCAAAGCAAGAACGCGAGCAGGAAGCTGCTGCCCGAGCACTCGCGGCCGACCAGAAGCGCCTGCAAGCCGGTACCAAAGCCGTATACCGCCAGCTGGCCCGCGCCAACCACCCCGATCTGGAGCGCGACCCGGAGCTGGCCCGCCAGAAAACCGAACGCATGCAGCGCATCACCCGCGCCTACGAAGCCGACGACCTCTACGCCCTGCTTCAGCTCCTGGCCGAGCACCGCCAAGGCGACTCCGACGCCGAATCCGATGAGCTGCTGATGCGCTACACCCGGGCGCTGCAGCAACAGCAAACGGAGCTAAAGCTGCGTCTGCAACAACTAAAGTTCGGCGACCGGAACGCCTTTATGGGTACCGGCAAAAAACAGGAAGCCGAGTTGCGACAAGTAAAGCGCAGCCTACGCGGCGAAGCTGAGTACCTGGACTTAGTGCAGAAAGCCGTGCAAGACCCGGAGAACCTTCGCCAGCTGATTCGCGAGCTGGACGAAGCCGGCCACGAGGAGATTTAACCTCTATCCCCCGGCTGTCATTGCGAGGACGAAGCAATCGGTCCTGGGCTGGGTAGATCTGTTCCCGTAGTAACCAAAAAGCGCCGCCTGCTGTAGCGCGGACTCTGCAAGTCCGCGTCCGCAGATAGTAATCTTAATCGTTGCGCGGTGTAGCGCGGACTTCAGTCCGCGCAGGCTTGCATGATGCCGTTGTTTCGCAACCGGGCGCTACCGCTTGTTCTAGCAAACGCGGGCTGAACCGAAGGAAGGCGTAGCCAAGCCCACGCTACACCGCGTTGCATCCCTAGGTCCGGAAAACAAAAATTACTATCTGCGGACGCGGACTTGCAGAGTCCGCGCTACACCCTTGGTCGGTTTCGCTTAGTGCTGGGTGAAGAGTTGTGCCCGGCCCAAGACCGATTGTTTCGTCCTTCGTCCTCGCAATGACAGCCGGGGGAACGGCTACCCCAAAAACTCTACCACCTGCCGAATCACCCCTTTGTCGCGCATGATCTTGTTATGACCTAGGCCATTGGTGGGCCGAAAATCCAGGCCGGGCCAGTTGCGGGCAACTTCTTGCGCCTCCGTAAACGGCACTGAGTCGTCGTTGCAGTCGTGGAGCAGCATTACGCGCTCGGCCTGCACGCGCGGACCGGCTTGGGTTAGGCTGAAGCTCTCGGCATCGCGGCCGTGCTGCTCGCGCACGTGGCGCGCCATGCGGGCCAGCACCTTGGGCGATAGGTGCAGCAAATCGGCGAAGCGTTGGGCCACGGCGGGCGTGTTGCCGGGGGCGCTCATCAGCACCAACCTAGGCAGCCCTTGGCCCTGGTTGAACACCACCGGCAGCCCCGCCGTGGTAGCCGCGCCGAAGGAGTGGCTAACCACCGCCCACACCTCGCCTAGGTGGTTGGCTACGGTTTGGGTGGCGCGGCCGTACTGCGGCAGGTTGGTGCGGCGGCCCGTACTGGAGTCGCCGTGGGCGGGCCCATCAAAAGCTACTACGCGGTAGCCGGCGCGCACCAGCGCATCCACAAACACGCCCCAAAAAGCAGCACGGTGCTCCCAGCCGTGCACCATCAGCACGGTGCGCTGGCCCTTGGGATTCCATTCGTAAGCGGCCAACGAGCCCCGCTCAAACGGCACCCGAAAAGCCCGGGCCGTGGCTAGCGCGGCCTCTTCCCACTTTTTGCGAGGTAGCCGCCGCGGCGTGCAGAACATGCGCCACGCCTCGCGAAACGCCAGCTCGGTTGAAATAGCCGAAAGCACTCGGAACTTCAGCCGCACCCACCCAATGCCGGGCGGCTCGGCGTACCGAAACTCCGAAGGCGAAACAAGTGGGGGCATGAGGGTCGCGGCGCGGTCGTACGCGGGCGAATACGTATTCACCATAACTAGGGTAATGTTATAAGGTGACACATGGGGCGCCGCATTGGCGCCGCTTTCTTACTTACTAAGCCACAGCCGGCGCTCAGGCGGGCTCCAGCAGCTCGGTGCGTAGCTGCGCTACAATGCGTTCGTACTGGCGCGCATCGTACACGCGCGCTACCTGCAGCGCACCGGCCAAGGTGGTGAGCACCTGCGAGGCCTTCGAAACCGGGTGCCCCCTAAAGTGCATGGTGCCTGCTTCGCGCCCGGCGGCCAACACCCCAGCTACCCACTCGGTTAGCTCCGTGGTGAAGGTGCGCAGCTCCTGCTGCATGGCTTCGGGCAGCGTCTGAAAATCAGCGGCCAAGGCCCCGAAAAAGCACACCTGCTGCCGTTCGGTTACGCGGCCATGATACACCTCGAGCAAAGCATCGAACTGCTGCGTGGGCGTAAGCTCGGTTACGCGCGGTAAGCCGCGCCATTTGTGCAAGCGGTTGAGTTGCCGCCGAATAATGGCCACGCCTAGGTCTTCCTTGCTCGGAAAATGGTAGTGAATGGCCGCCGGCTTCACCTCCAACTCCTTGGCAATGTGCTGGTAGCTGAACGCATTAAACCCACGGGCCAGCATAAACTGCTCGCCTAGGTCAAGTATGCGGGTGCGGGTATCGTAAGCGGAGGACGTTGCTTGAGCAGACATAACGCCCAAACGTACTTACTTACTAGTAAGTAAGCAATAGTTGAGTGCTTGAATATTTGCTGACGGGCACTAGCTTTCGGAGTTTTTGACTCCGCTCCTCCCCCTCATGAATCCTTCTTTCCACGTCGAGTCCGTTGTTTTCGCTGCCATGGGGCTGTTCTTCATGTTCACGGGCTTGTACGCCCGGCGCAGTCAGCAAACGCGCGCGCAACGCGGCGTGCGCAGCAAGGCTACCCTCATCGGGCAAACGCCTTCGCGCAGCGGCTTGCTTACTTCTATGGTGCAGTTTTCCGTCCGGGGTGGCGGCCAAATCACCACCGATACCGAGTCGCTCGTGGAAGCCGGCAGGTACACGGTGGGCCAAGAGGTAGAAGTAATCTATGATCCGCAGAACCCCGAAAATGCCGACTTCGCCACCGAAAAGCCAACCGGCATTGGCTTCGCTGTAGTTATTGGGTTGGGCTTTCTCATTGTGGGGACTTTGCAGATACTGGGCTACTTGCCCCTGTTCGAGCAAGAGTAGCGCGGCACCTAGGGCTGTGCAACACGCAAAATCTGAAGGCGTCTATTCAGCCAACGCGCCTCAAGCGGGATAACCTTTGCGGTAAATGGATGTAGCGCGGGCTTTAGCCCGCGTTTGCCAGAACAGCAGGTACCGCGCAGGTCTAGCCAAACGATTTCGTGCTGGAAAACGCGGGCTGGAGCCCGCGCTACGCTACTGGCACCTCTTACAAAAAGTAAACCGCCGGCACTTCACCTCGAAAGGCAAGTGCTGGCGGTTTGCTTTATTTAGCTGTAGCTACAGCTACCTAGTCGTTGAAGTGGTACAGGAAGGTGACAATACCTGTGTATGCGGGCTTCTTGCTGTCCTTCACTTCCAAAATTACCTCGATGCTCGCTTTGGCAATGCCGCGTAGGTTCTTCACCGACAACAGCTTGGCCAACAAGCGCACCTCGCTATTCACAGCCACGGGCTGGTTAAAGCGCAGGCTCTCGATTTCGTAGTTCACCTGCATCTTCAGGTTCTCGATGCGCACAATCTGCTGCCAGAGGTAAGGCAACAACGCCACCGTAAGGTAGCCGTGCGCAATGGTGGCCTTAAACGGCGACTCGCGTTGGGCGCGCTCCGCGTCGGTGTGTATCCACTGAAAATCGAGCGTGGCGGCGGCAAAGCTGTTGATTTGCTCCTGGCTGATGGTGTGGTACTCGGAGGTGCCTAGCATTTGCCCCTCGTACTGCTCGAGGTCGGCGAGGCTGCTGATGGTAAGTTGGCTCATGCGGTTGTGGGGAGTAGCACGCGGGCCGCTGACGTGTTGCCCGCGCGTTTTGCGGCTTGAAATATACAGCCGCCCGGGCTACTGCAACCGCGTTAGCAGTTCTTCTACTTGCCGCTCTAGCTTGCTTACGCGGTCTTCGAGCACGGCCGGCGGGCGCAGGTGGGTGCTGAATACGGCCTTTACCTCCCAAATTTCCAGGGCCTGCCCCAGGTCAAATTCCTGCACGGGGTAATCGGGGTTGTCGGCGCGCAGGCGCAGCACGGGGCTATCGGGCAGGCGCTCGGCCAGGCGGCGCACCAGCAAGCGGTTTTGGATCACGAATGCGTACACCTCGCCCACGCGCAGCACGGGCGCGGCCTTATCCACGGGGCAGCACAGCACCACATCGTGATGGCGCAGCGTGGGGTGCATATCGGCCCCACTAAGTTCGAAAGCCCGCGTGGCCGGCCCGAGGCGGTGCGGAAACGTGAGGGCAGTTAGCTCGTCGATGAACTGCGGGTTGTGGTGGTGCACAATGTACTCGAGCACCCGGTCGGCGGGCACTAGCGGCGTTAGGTGGGCCTGTTTGTCGGCTTCGGCTTTCACATCGGGCGCTGGTGCAGCCTTCAACTCCTGCTGAAATATATCGAAGCGGTAGAGGTCGTTTACGGTAAGCTCTCTTGTTAGTAGCAAGTCAACCGATAAGCCAAAATGTTGAGCAATCTGAATGAGCGTCTCCATTTTTGGCTCAGAGCGACCTTCTTCGTAGGCCCCAACACTTGGTCGCGCCAAACCAAACAATTCAGCAAAAGCTGCCTGGCTCAGCTTTTTAACCGCACGAATCTTCCGAATATTATTTCCGATGTAGGACATTCTGCCGAAAAAATTTTACGCTCAAACTTTGAGCACATCTAAAACTTTCAGTAATGTTGTGTCGTAAATCTACCACAAACACCGCAACCAACACCTGCCACCGCTACTTTTTTGAGCATTGGCAACCCAGCTAAGTTTGGTTACCTTCCGCTACTACCACACCGCCAATACTGCCGCATATGCCCAACCGCTACTTCGCTACTGTTAAGAACTACCTGCTGGCGCTTGGTTTCGATATCCGCCACGCCGACGAGCACGACGGCGTATTGGTGGTTGACAACCCGGCGCTGGGCATCCGCAACCTGGTGCTGGGTTGTGGCGAGCCGCTCCTGATTATGGAGCAATACCTGCTGGAGCTGCCGGCCCCATCGTGCGAGGTGTACCAACGCCTGCTGCAGAAAAACCGCGACATCATTCACGGGGCTTTTGCCCTCGACGAATCGGGCCGCAAAGTGATTTTCCGCGACACGCTGCAAATCGAAACCCTCGACCAATCGGAGCTTGAAGCCGTGCTCAACTCGCTTAGCCTGCTGCTCACGGAGTTTTCCGACGAGCTGATTGAGTTTTCGCGCGGCGTGGCCGCGCCCGTACTAGCCTCTTAATTTCTGCCTGCAGCTTACTCGCAGCCGGTTTGCCAACAGCCCTAGGTGCCCGGGGCATGGCCGCGCCTTTGCCCTTGTTGTCACCTCATTTTCTCTTCGAACTATCAACCCCAGTAACGCCATGAACATCTTTTCCCGCTTGTTTAAGATTGGTCAGGCCGAAGCCAACTCCGCAGTCGATCAGCTTGAAGACCCCATCAAGATGACCGAGCAAGGCCTGCGCGACTTGCGCCAGGACCTCGACAAAAGCTTGCACGCCCTAGCCGAGGTGAAAGCCATGGCCATCCGGAGCCGCAACGAGGCCGCAAGCTTCCGCACCAAAGCCCAGGACTACGAAACCAAGGCGGTGCTGCTGCTACAGCGCGCCCACCGCGGCGACCTGGCCACCGCCGAGGCCGACCGCCTCGCCAGCGAAGCCCTAGGTAAGAAAACCGAAAACGAAGCCCAGGCCGAGCGGGCCGCCGCCGATCAGCAAAAGTTTGAAGTCTCGGCGCAGCAGCTCGATGCCAACGTGCAAACCCTGAAGCAAACCATTGGCACCTGGGAAAACGAGCTGAAAACGCTGAAGGCCCGCGCCGCCGTGAGCTCGGCTACGAAAACCATCAACAAGCAGCTGGCCCAGCTCGATTCGTCGGGCACGGTGGCCCTGCTCGAGCGCATGAAGGAGAAGGTGGCCGTGGAAGAAGCCCTGGCCGAATCGTACGGCGAAATCGCACAGGAAAGCCGCACCGTCGATCAGGAAATTGACAAGGCCTTGGAGCAAAGCGCCGGTGGCAAAGCGGCCGCCGATTTGCAGGCCCTGAAGCAGAAGCTGGGCCTCGCCGAGCAGCCGCAGCAATAGCGCACCTAGGCAATTACTTGAACAGCATCCCATGAGACTCGAACAGATGAACCCCGAAGAAAAACGGTTTTTGGTGCTGGCGCTTTGCATGATCATTATCAGCATTGCGGGCCGGGCGGGGCATTGGCTGCACAAAGGGGTGGCGCCCACCCTGGTGTTGTTTAGCTTCACCTTTGCCATAGCGGCGATTTCGCGTTATAACCGCCGCACGAATGCGGCTAACCAGAACCAGCCACCCCAGGCTTTGCCGTCCGCCCCTGAGCGGCAGTAGCCCGACCTAGGGCCGCCCTCTAGCAACCGCTTCTGGCCTCATTTTACCCCGATGAACGCCTACGAGAAAACTTTCTACTACGCCTCCATGGCCATGCTTTATGCAGCGGTGGTCTTGCACATTGTGCACATCATCGGGGCGAGCCAGGCGGTAATGATGCTTACCTCGGGCATGGCTTTGTTCGGCATTGCCAACCACCGCCACATGCGGCGGCTAAAGCAGCGGGTGCAAGAGCTGGAAGCGGAAGTTCGTAGGCTGCACGCCACGGAATAAGCCTCGGCTTTTCGACCTAGGCGGCGTAACAATTTCTTCACTTCGGTTGCCGGATGGCAGCGTATTGGTCCACGGTAATTCTTCTACTTTTAAGCTACCCTCGTTATGCTTATGACAGAACTATTACGCGCTGCAGTTTCTCCGCCTAATCTGCTCTCTACCGGTCTGCTAATCTTTGTGCTGCTGTACTGGCTTACTGTAATTATCGGCTTACTCGATTTTAAAACGCTCGACTTAAGCACCCACCCTGCCGATGCGCACCTAGGCAACTCCGATTTGCACCACGGCCACCACGCTCACCTAGGCGTCGACTGGCTCAACAACGCGCTGGCTTTTTTCAACCTGGGCCGCGTGCCGCTGATGGTGTTCGTGGGCTTTGTGTCGCTGCCCCTGTGGGTAGGCAGCATCCTGCTCAACCACTACACCCACAACAGCTCTTTTGCCCTAGGCCTGCTGTTTTTGGTGCCGCTGCTGCTGGCCAGTTTGTTCGTGGCTAAAGTGCTTACCACGCCATTTGTACGGCTTTTTGCTACGCTCGAACAAGATGCCGCAGCCGGTGCCAAACCCTTGGGCAAAGTATGCACGGTGCTGCTGCCCACCTCCGCCGACCAGCTCGGCCAGGCCACGTTGCGCGCCGAGGGCGCCGCGTTGGTGCTGAATGTGCGCGCGGCCTCCAACGCCGAGCTGCGCAAAGGCGACACGGCTTTGGTAATCGATTACGACGCCCAGCGCCGCTGCTACCTCATCGAGCCCTTCGATGCCGCCTGCTAATCCCCCTCGCTCGCAGCGCACCGACGATCCGCTTTAATTTGAGGTGCTGTTCGAATTTCTTCTCGAATTTTCGTTTCAGCTGCTTTTCCGAAGCACCAAAGTCCTAGGCCGCGTCGTCGTGTTTGCCTTCGAGTTCTTCTTCGAGCTTTTCTAATTCAATTCACTAACCAATGCCGCGCTTATTTCCTGCCAAGGTTTCTTGGTGGCTTTTTGGCCCTATCCTGGCTCTTATCGTTGGCAGCGCTGTTGCCAACTTACTCTACGGTGCCCTTATGGGTGCGCTGGTGTGCTTGGCAGTAGCAGCTTTTGTGGCTTACGTGGTGCTCTACACCCGCTACGAGCTAACCGACAAGGCCACTTTACACATTCAATCGGGCCCATTTACGTGGCAGGTGCCGGTGCAGCAAATCACCCGCATTGTGCCCACCAACAACCCGCTCAGCTCGCCGGCCCCGTCGCTCGACCGACTGAAGATCAGCTACAACCAGTTCGGCCAAGTGATGATTTCGCCGCGCGACAAAGCGGAGTTCATCGCTGCCTTGCAGCAAATCAACCCCAGCATCCAGCTCGGTTAGAACAATGTAGCCCGGGCTTGGCTTCGCCAACCTAGGCAAGGTTTCTCAACCACCCTACCCCTTTTAGCTCTGACACAACTCTACGCTTTACTTCCATGATCGAACAATTATCCTTGGCAGTGCTGGTTATTGCCGGCCTGTTCCTGCTCGGCATCATCGCCATTGTGGTGAAGATGTACCAGAAAGCCGTGCAGGGCGAAGCCCTTGTGCGCACAGGCCTCGGCGACACCCGCGTGTCGTTTTCGGGCATCTTCGTTATACCAGTGCTGCACAAGCTCGAGGTGATGGATATCACCCTGAAAACCATCGTCATCAGCCGCAGCGGCAAGGAAGGCCTCGTCTGCAAAGACAACCTGCGCGCCGACGTGAAGGTGAACTTCTTTGTGCGCGTCAACAAAACCCAAGACGACGTGGTGCAGGTAGCCCAGAGCATCGGCACGCGCCGTGCTTCGGACCCCGCCGCGCTGGAGGCCTTGTTTGATGCCAAGTTCTCGGAAGCGCTGAAGACCGTAGGCAAGCAGTTCGACTTCATCGAGCTGTACAACTCCCGTGAGCAGTTCAAGCAGGAAATCCTGCGCATCATCGGCACCGACCTGAACGGTTACGTGCTCGACGACTGCGCCATCGACTACCTGGAGCAAACGCCGCTTACGTCGCTGAACCACGACAACATCTTGGACGCCGAGGGCATCAAGAAAATCATTGCCCTGACCTCGGAGCAGAAGATTCAGGCCAACGCTATTGAGCGGGAAACCCAGAAGACCATCAAGAAGCAGGACGTAGAAGCGCAGGAAACCATTCTGCAGCTGGAAAAGCAACTGACCGAAAACCAGGAAAAGCAGCGCCGCGAAATTGCCAGCATCAAGGCCCGCGAAGCCGCCGAAATTGCCAAGGTGCAGCAGGAAGAGCTGCTCAAATCGGAGCGCGCCCGCCTAGCTACCGAGGAGGAAGTAAAAGTGGCCGAGCAAAACCGCGACCGTCAGGTGCTGGTGGCCGAGCGCAACAAGCAACGTACCGACGCCGTGGAAACCGAGCGCGTGGCGCAGGCCCAGGCCCTGGAGGCCAACGAGCGGGAGCGTATTGTGGCGCTGGCCCAGATTGAAAAGGAAAAGGCGCTGGAAGAAGAGCGCAAGAATATTCAGGCCATCATCCGCGAGCGAATTGCCGTGGAAAAAGCCACCGTGCAGGAAGAAGAGCGCATTAAAGACACTCGCGCTCAGGCCGAAGCCGAACGCCTGAAGCTGGTGGCGCTTACCAAAGCCAAGCAGGAAACCGACGCGCAGACTATCAACTTCGTAGGCTCGGCCGACATGGAAAAGCAAGCCGCCGAGTTGCGCGCCAAGCAAGCCCTTATTGATGCCGAAGCCGAAAAAGCCTCGGCCGAGTTTAAGGCTCAAGCCATCCGCACATTGGCCGAAGCCGAGGCTTCGAAAGCCGCTGCCGTAGGCCTGGCCGAAGCGCAGGTGATGCAAGCCAAAGCCGTTGCCCGCCAGAAAGAAGGCGAAACCGAAGCCAACGTGCTGCAGCTTACCGCCTCGGCCGAAGCCCAGGCCATTCAGGCCAAAGCCACAGCGCAAGCCGAAGCCGATGAGAAACTGGGGGTGGTAGCTGCCAAAGTGAATCGCGAGAAGGCGATGGTAGAAGTGGAAGTAGTAGACGCCATGGCCGACGCTCAGCAGAAGAAAGGCCTGGCCGAAGTGCGCGTGAACGAAGAAAAGTTTGCGGTAGAGGCCAAAGGCATCGAAGCCAAAGCCGATGCCATGAAAAAGCTCGACGGCGTGGGCAAAGAGCACGAGGAGTTCAAGCTGCGCCTGGCCAAAGACCAAGCCGTGGAGCTGGCCGAAATCAGCATCCAGAAAGACATTGCGGCCGCGCAGTCGGGCGTTATTGCCGAGGCTCTGAAAGCCGCCAAAATCGACATCGTGGGCGGCGAAACCATGTTCTTCGACCAGATCATCGGCTCCATCACCAAGGGCAAGAGCATCGACCGTGCCGTGGGCAACTCCCAGGTGCTGACCACCGTGAAGGATACCTTCTTCCCGCTCGATGCCGCTGGAGGCGTAGACTTTAAAACCAACCTAACCAAGTTCGTTAATCAGTTCGGTCTGAGCTCGGATGATGTAAAGAACCTGAGCATCTCGGCCCTGCTGTTGCAGATGATGAACAAAGCCGGCGACGACGCCACCCGCAACACGATTACCCAACTAGCCGGCACCGCCAAAATGCTGGGTATTTCGGACAAGGTGGTGAGCACGCTGAATTAGGGGCCTCACCTCCTAGCCCCAGGGCAAACTAGCCTCTAATGCTAGGATTAGAGCTAGCTCCCCTCCTCAGATGAATTCCGCGACTGGAGCGGCGTGGGTTGGGGGTGGTTGACTGTTCGTTGAACGGCTTTTAAACCTAGTCTTTAATTCTAGCCTTTCAACCACCCCCAACCCACGCCGCTCCAGTCGCGGAATTCATCTGAGGAGGGGAGCTAGCCTTAGCACTAGCTCTAGCCTCTTCCTTTAAGCTAGCTCCAGCTTTTAGTACTGCCCGCACGGGCTGACCGATATGGAAACTACCGCCGCTCCTCAACTCGAAACCGGCACCTACGAAATCCTGCGCAACCGCCTTACCAAGGGCGGCACCGACCTGCGCATCCGCCTCGACAAGCTCAACACTGCCCGCAAGCAAGTTTTCGGAGCGCTGGACTGGGCTCTGCTCGGCACCGGGCGCATCACCACCGAGCACAACTGCGTGCCCATGGACATGGTGGCGCTCGGCGACAAGTTCCTGTTCGGGTTCAACGTGCTCCTAGGTCTCAAAACCGAGGTCGATTTGCATGATGTATTTGGCGTGTATGCATACCAACGGCCAGAGTTCCGCCCTGTGGGGCTTGACATCATTCGGGACAAGGGTTTTCTGGAGGAGCTGCGCAACTTGTACCGCTACTACAAAAATGCGCGCTTCGTGAAGTTTGCCCAGCGCGGCGAGCACCTGTTTATGGTGTTTCGGGTGGGCAAAACGGCTAATGATATCAAGACATTTAAGTGGCTGGTGCAGGGCGAGGCGCTGACGTACCTCGACAACCGCTCCGACCACGAGTACACCTTTCCGCCCCAGCACGAGTTCAGCTGGAAGCGTGCCACCCGCGACATGCAACGGGCTGGCAAGCACCCGCACATCAGCATCGAAGACAAAGTTTTTGTAGAGACGGTGGGCGGCGACCTTACCATCAAGGTCGAAGACAACACCAAGACGGGACAAGGTATTTACTCCGAGCCCGTCGACAACAAAGACCAGACCCTCGACGACGCCGAAATTCATTATGCGGTGGTGGGCCAGTTGGTACTGCTCAAGATTAGGCCGTACCAGGAGCAGCAGTTCCGCTACTTCCTCTACAACACCAAGTTGCGCCAGGCCCAACGCCTCGATGCCCTGGCCGACGCCTGCGTGCTCTTGCCCGACGGCCACGGCCTCATCTTCCCGCACGGCTATTACCTGCAAACCGGCGACGGCAAGCAGTTCGAAAACGTGCCGACCGAACTGGTGTTTGAGAAGCGTGTGGCCTCGCCCAACGGCGAGGATTTCCTGTACGTGTTCTTTCAGAAAGACAACGGCCTGTACCTGCTGCTGAGCTACAACCTGATCAGCCAGAAGGTGGCCGCGCCCATCGTGTGCCACGGCTACGCGCTGTTCGAGAACGGCGAACTGTGCTACTTCCGCGCCGACGAGGAGCCCAAAAAGCACCACGCCGTACAGATCTGGCAAACGCCCTACACCGCCCCCAACTTTCAGCTGCCTGCCGTGCAGGATGGTTACCTAGGGAAACTGGGCAACAAGGAAATTGTGCGGGCCATGGCCGAGGCCCAGGAGGTGCTCACGCTCATTGGCAAGGACGACTCTTACACCGGCCTGTACCTCGACCTGATCCGCCGCACCACTACACTCTCCGACTCGTACCATTGGCTGGCCGAGCCCGGCGCCGAGAAGCTGGCCGAGCCGCTGCAGGACATCCGCCAGGCTGCTACCTCGGCGGTAGAGGAATTTGATAAGGTGCAGCGCATTCGTCGCAGCACGCACGAGCAAACCCAGCAAGTGCTCGGCCGCGCCGCCGAATTGCGCGACTACATCAAGCGCACGGCCGATGCTACCGAGGTGCAGGAATACGTACAGCAACTGGCCAACTTGCGCCAAGTGCGCGGCGAGGTTATTTCGCTGAAAGAACTGCGCTACGTTGACGCCGCAGTCGTAGAGCGCACCGCCGAGGAGCTGCAAAGTTTGTCGCAGGAAGTTGCCCAGCGTACGGTCGACTTCTTGCTGCGCGACCATGCCCTGGCCCCTTACGCCGAGCGCGTGGCTGCCCTAGGTGCGGGCATCGAGCAGGTGCCCACGGTAACCGAAGCCAACCGCCTCGAGCAGAACATGAACGCCGTGGCCGCCGAGCTAGAGCTGCTGATTGAAGTAGTGGGCAACCTGCCCATTGCCGACCCCACGCAGACCACCCGCATCATCGACAACATCTCGGGGATTTACGCCGGCTTTAATCAGCTGCGGGCCGCCCTCAAGAAACGCCGCCAGGCCCTGGCCGGCACCGAGGCCCAAGCCGAGTTTGCTGCCCAGCTGAAGCTGCTCGAGCAGTCGTTGGTAAACTACCTCGACCTCTCCGACACGCCTGCCAAGTGCGACGAGTACCTCTCGCGCCTGATGGTGCAGTTGGAGGAGTTGGAGGGCAAGTTTCCGGAGTTCGACCAGTTTTTGAGTCAGCTGGCTACCCGCCGCGAAGAAGCTTACGAAGCCTTCGAGGCCCGCAAGCAAAGCCTGGTAGCCGCGCGCAACCAACGCGCCACGGCCCTGCTGCAATCGGCCGAGCGCATGCTGAAGGCAGTGCACAACCGCGTAGCCAAGCTCACGTCGGTGGCCGACATCAACGGCTACTTCGCGGCCGACGTGATGGTGGAGAAGGTGCGCCGCACCGTGGATGAGCTGCTGGCCCTAGGCGACGCCGTGAAGGCCGACGACTTACAATCGCGCCTGAAAACTGTGCGCGAAGACGCCGTGCGCCAGCTGAAAGACCGCGCCGATTTATTCGTGGACGGTGGCCAGGGCGTGCGCTTTGGCCCGCACACCTTCACGGTAAATACCCAACCGCTGGAGCTGACTCTGGTGCTGCGCGATGGGCAGCTGCATTACCACCTCACCGGCACCAACTTCTTCCGGCCCGTGGCCGATGCCGCCGTGGAGCAGGCCCGCCCGGTGTGGGAGCAAACGCTGCCCTCCGAAAACCACGACGTGTACCGCGCCGAGTTTCTGGCCTACCAGCTGCTCGCAGCCGCCCAGCATCCAGCACCGGCCGCTGAGGGTGCACCGGCCACGCTGCAGGTGGCGGAGCTGGAGCGCCTAGGTGCCACCGAGCTGCTGAGCTACGTGCAGCAGCACATGGCCCCGCGCTACGCCGAGGGCTACCTCAAAGGCGTACACGACCACGACGCGGCGCAAATCCTGGCTGCGCTTGTGCGCCTAACCCGCACCACCGGCCTGCTGCGCTACCCCACCGAAACCCGCGCCGCCGCCAGCCTGTACTGGCACCGCTTTGCCCCAGCCGATAAAAAAGCCCACTGGTTGCACCAGATTCGGGGCCTTGCCCTGTTGTTGCAGGTATTCCCTGGCGCGCTGGAAACCAGCAAGCTCGCCGCCGAGTTGCAGGCTGCCATCAGCCAGTTTGCGCAAGAAAGTGGCCTGTTTACCCAAGCCGAAGTGGCCGAAGCAGGCAACTACCTACTGCACGAGTTGATTCAGCAAGCCTCGGCTTCGGAAAACCGACAGTTGCCGGCAAGTATCAACCAAGGTGGTTTGGTTGAGGGGCGCGGCAGCATGGTGGTTGAGCAGTATCAACCCCGCGCTACCCCCTTCACCACCTCCGCCGAAGCCGCCGATCTGCACGATGCCTTCCTGAAGCAACTGAAGGACCGCCGCGCCACCGACACCTTCGAGGCTTCGGTAGCGGCCCTAGGTCAGCAACCCACGGCGCAGTACCAACTGGTACGGCAGTGGCTGCAGGCTTTCCTCAAGCAAGCCAACCACACCGCTTGGGTTGAGTACGGCGACGAGGCCGCCGCGCTTCTCGTTACGCGTAGCTACAACCCCGCGCAGGTGGTGCGCACGCCGCTTACGGAGGTGCTGCCCGGCCTGCGCGGTACGCACCCGCGCATCCAGGAAGACCACAGCTACGCGCTCAACTTCCCGCACTTCCGCCGCCGGCTGCACGACTACGTGCAGCACACGCAGCCGCAGTTCGAGCAGTTTGCCGAGCTGAAAAAGCAGCTGCTGGCCCAAGCCGCCGACGCCATGCGCCTCGACGACTTCCGCCCGCGCGTGCTCACCTCCTTTGTGCGCAACCGCCTCATCGACCAGGTGTACCTGCCGCTGATTGGAGCCAACTTGGCCAAGCAAATTGGTACCGCCGGCGAGAGCAAGCGCACCGACCTCATGGGTTTGCTGCTGCTTATTTCGCCGCCGGGCTACGGCAAAACCACGCTGCTCGAGTACGTGGCCAACCGCCTAGGTCTAATCTTCATGAAGATCAACGGGCCGGCCATCGGCCACGCCGTTACGAGCGTCGACCCGGCACAGGCGCCGAATGCCGGCGCGCGGCAGGAGCTGGAAAAGCTGAACCTGGCTTTCGAGATGGGCGACAACGTGATGATTTACGTCGACGACATACAGCACTGCCACCCCGAGTTTCTGCAGAAGTTTATCTCGCTTTGCGATGCACAGCGCAAGATTGAAGGCGTGTACCAGGGCCGCGCCCGCACCTACGATTTCCGCGGCCGCAAGGTGTGCGTGGTAATGGCCGGCAACCCCTACACCGAAACCGGCGACGTGTTTAAGCTGCCCGACATGCTCGCCAACCGCGCCGACATCTACAACCTCGGCGACATCCTGACGGCCGGCTCCGAAGAAGCCTTCCGCCTCTCCTACCTCGAAAACGCCCTCACCAGCAACGCCGCCCTAGGTCGCCTGGCCACCCAGGCGCCGCAGGACGTGCCCGCCCTCATTCGCCTCGCCGAAACCGGCCAAGCCGACGGCTTAACCTTCGAGGGCAACCACGCTCCCGAGGAGCTCAGCGAGTACGTGGCCGTGCTGCAAAAGCTGCTGCGCCTACGCGACGTGGTGGCCCGCGTAAACGCCGCCTACATTGCCAGCGCCGCCCAAGCCGACGCATACCGCACCGAGCCGCCGTTTAAGCTGCAGGGCTCGTACCGCAACATGAACAAACTGGCCGAAAAGGTGCGCCCGGTGATGAACGAGCAGGAAGTAGAGCAGTTGTTGGCCGCCCACTACGAAAGCGAAGCCCAAACCTTAACCAGCGCTGCCGAAGCCAACCTACTTAAGCTGCGCGAGCTGCTCGGCTGGCTCACGCCCGAGCAGCAGCAGCGCTGGCAGCAGATCAAGCAAACTTACCAAGACAACCTGCGCAACTCGCAAGCCGGGCAGGTGCTGCAGGTGCTCACTAAGCTCGAAGCCATTGCGGGCAACCTAAGCGGGATTCGGGAGGCCCTGAAAGGCCCATCCACTAACTAAAACTAAGGCTAGTTCCCCTCCTCAGATGAGGAGGGGTTAGGGGGTGGTTGAAAGCTTGCAGGCGATGTTCATTCTTACGTTATGCAACCGCATTCCTTCTATTGTCACATCCTTATGAGCTTAGGCCTATTTTCAACGAGCGCCTTCTAGTTATCCTCTTCAGCGCCGTGCCCATCATCTACGGCTTCGCGCTGCGGCAGCGTCACCAACGCCTCTGCCAGCACGGCCACTTCACCACTGGGCTCGTCGTCGACCACGACGAGGGCCCCATCGTGGAGTTTCACACCGAAGCCGGCCACCTAGTGCGCATCAAGCCCGAAACTGGCGGCAAGTCTTACTTTGCTCGCGGCGCGGTTGTCTCACTATACTACAACCCTGGAGATCCGCAGCACAACTTTGCCCTAGCCGACTACTACCTCCTAAATGCACGCCCGCTGGTGTTTATAGGTATTGGCATCATTCTAATACTGGCCGGCCTGTTTGCACCTATAGGATCTTAACCGCTGCTCGTTTTTCTGAGCAGCGGCCACGCCGTGGTCCGGTTCTGGACTCCGCAGTGCGAATAAGTAACCGCTCGTGCCGCTTACGGAACCGACGTACCTAGCTGCAAAGCCGGCGACACCGTGCGGGTGCGTTTCGACCCAGTCAACCCAAGCCACTTTACAATCAATACGGGCGGCTCCAGCGTCAACCTCTGGATTTCAATCCTAGGCGGCGTTGCCATATGTGTGTACGGACTACTCAAATACCTGAACCCTTGATGTAGCCACCCCTGCAAAAGCAACGACCCCGGCCATTGGCCGGGGTCGTTGCTTTTGCAGGGCGCCGAACGATTAATTGCCCGATTGCGCGTAGTGTTCGTCGATGGCTTTGCTCATGGCATCCTGAAAAGCCGCCAGCAGCTTGGTGCGCTCGGCATCGGGCATGCTTTGCAGCGCTTGCTCGATGGTGCTGCGGTACACGTGCGCCATAAACGCGGGGCCGTAGGAGGTGTAAAAGCCGTCGTGGACTTTGTTGAAGGCTTGTTTCTCGGCCGAGGAAATGGACAGCGACAACGCCAACCACTCCTTTGCGTTGTTGGCCAGGCTGTCTTGTAGGTCTTGATTCATATAAACGTTGATTTGAAAGCAGAAAAGGGAGTCGGCTAGTGCCGGCGGCGGAACGGCCGGTACACATAAGGCACAAAGGGGGGCACCACCTCGCCCTTGCCACCGTGCGCGCTGTAGAAGGCTTCGATGGCAGTTTCCAGGCCGGGGCGGTCGTGGAGCGTGGTGGTGGCAAAGACATCCTGGGCGGCCAGGGGTGCGGCCAGTGCGCTTAGGCGGCAGCTGGCTACGCCCAACGGATGCTCGATGAACAAGGAAGCCCCATCAAGGGCGCGGCACTCGTGCTGGTACCGCCAGGAAGTATCGAAGGCGCGGCGGCCGGCTAGGTCGTTTTGGTCGAGGGGCGCAAAGCCGAGGCTGCGCAGGTAAGTATCGGTCATGTCGATAGAAGAACTGCAGAAGGAGGAATACATCGGCCGGCCTGATGATGGGCCGCTCCGGTAATGGCCGCTACGCCATGCCAATACCGCCCCGAAAGGCAGCAGCGAAAAGATGCGGGGTGCTTGTCTCCTAGGTCGTGCGGCAGTACGGTTTCTTGCCACACCCTTCAGGATGATTGCAGCGGCGTTGGGATGGCGGCGCGCTAAACCGTAAAGTGCCTGTTGCCTACCTTGGCAAGGCTTGTTGGGGATGCAAAACCGGCAAAGCTGAGCAGGGCGCCGGGCGGGCCGTTCGCACTGCCCCAGTTTAGCCCTTATTTGCTCGGTTGCAACTCCCGATGCTGATACAAGAGCAAGCGGCTCCCGGTCAGTTAAGTTCAGCTAGTTA
Source organism: Solirubrum puertoriconensis (assembly GCF_001483135.1). Classification (GTDB taxonomy): domain Bacteria; phylum Bacteroidota; class Bacteroidia; order Cytophagales; family Hymenobacteraceae; genus Solirubrum; species Solirubrum puertoriconensis. The sequence continues at coordinate 895,621 of NZ_LNAL01000006.1, read as the reverse complement.
CAACATATATTCTCGGCGGCCACTTCGTGGTGTGCCAGCGCAGGTGGTTTCGGGTTGGGCAAGGAGGCGCTCATGCCTGTGCTTCCGCAACAGAAGGGTCTGCCCTGGTGCGTTTACCTACCAGAAATTTTCGCTGGTGCAGGTACCACTACCGCCGAAGTTCTGATTCAAACGACCATCACTGGTGCAAGCCTCTCGGCGCTGTTAAGCGGCCGGGCCCTATCGCGCCCATCTTCTCATCTCGATCATTATATTAACAAATTCATATTCTTTTTAAACCTCCTATATTTTCCGTAAAATCTTATAGCCGCCAACCTCCTCTATCGTGAAGAAATTACTGCTGATTCTGCCGCTGCTGGTGGGCCTTGCCGCTTTTGCGGCCCACGCCCAGCGCCGGCCTGTTACCACCGTGTCCGAACTAACTGATTCGCTGGAGAGCATTATGCGCCGGCAGCACATGCCTGGGCTGCTGCTCACGTTGGTCGCGCGTGATTCCGTGCTTTTCGAAGGTGGGCTGGGCCTGGCCGACGTGGAAAACCGCAAGCCCGTCACGGCTCACACCCTGTTTCGGGTGGGCTCCGTTACCAAGAGCTTCGTGGCCGTGGGGCTGCTGCAGCTTGTGGAGCAGGGCAAGCTTCGCCTCGACGACGAAGTGCGCAAGCTGGCCCCCGAAATCCCCCTCGAAAACCCTTGGGAAGCCACCGACCCGGTGCGGGTGGTGCACCTGCTGGAGCATACCGCCGGCTTCGACGATATGCACCTGAACCACATCTACAACCCCACGGCCACCGACCCGCGCGGCCCCGCCGCCGTGCAGGTGTTTCGCGAGGAGCTGCGCTGCCGCTGGCGCCCCGGCGAACGGATGTCGTACTCCAACCCCGGCTACCAGCTGGCCGGCTACCTGCTCGAAAAGCTGAGCGGCCAACCCTACGAAACCTACCTGGCCGAGCGCGTGCTCCGTCCGTTGGGCATGCCCGAAGCCACCTTTGCGCTGCGCCCGGCTGCCCACCCCAAGCTGGCCCGCGGCTACGCATACGCCGAGGGCCGGTACCGGCGCGTGGAGGCTTTGCCCATTTACAGCGGCCCCGCCGGCTCGCTTAGCGCTTCGGCGGCCGATATGACGCGCTGGGTGCAATTTTTCCTGCGCGACTTCCGTCCCGCCAACGGCGCAGTGGTGCTGCAGCCAGACTTTCTACGCGAGATAGAAACCACCCATTCGTCGCTGGCCGCCCGGGCCGGCCTGCCCGCCGACTACGGCCTGGCTAACCACGTGATTAACCGGAAGGGAAAGGCTACGTTCCGGGGCCACGGCGGCGGCATCGGGGGCTTCTCTTCCACTTTTGCCTACAACCGCGAGCTGGGCCTGGGCTACGCCCTGTCGAACAACGGCGACCAAAGCACCAAGGCTCTCGATAAGCTGATTCAGGAGTTCTTGCTGCGCCAAGTATCCGCCCCCGCCGAGCCTGCCCCGGTTGCGCTGGATGCCGCTGCGGTGGCGCCCTTCCTAGGTCACTACGAAGGCGCGGCGCCGCGCAACGCTTTAACCGGCATCAACGGTTACCTGCTCGGCGACCGGCAGTTGATCCGGCAAGGCCAGCTGCTGCTGCTTAAGCCCTTGGTGGGCGCCGCCGACACGCTGCTGCCCACCGGCCCGCTTACGTTCCGCCTGCCGGGCCAGCGGGTGGCGTCCTTCGCCCTCACCCACGACCGCGACGGCCGCCGCGCTTTGGTTTCCTCCACGGGTTACTTCCTCGAAGCTAGCAACACCTGGTGGTGGGTGCGCCCCGCCCTGTTTGCGCTCAGCCTGCTGCTCATCGTAAGCAGCAGCCTGGCGGGCCTGGTGTGGCTGATTCTGGCCTTGCGCCGCTTGGTGCCCCGCGGCCAAGTGCTGCCCCGGCTGCTGCCGTTGCTCGCCACCGTGGCCCTTGTCGCTACGTTCGCGGCCTTTGCGTACCTCGCCGACCACCTCTGGCTGAGCGGCACCCCGCAGCCCGCCCCCGTGCTGGCCAGCCTGGGGCCGCTGGCTTTTGCCGTTTTCACCCTGGCCGGCCTGCTGCTCACGGTGCTCCGCTTCCAGCAGTTCCGCAGCCGCCCGGTGGCCTGGTTCCTGTTGTTCACTTACGCCTCCCTGGGTTGGCTAGCCTATGCCCTTGCCGCGCATGGCTGGCTGAGCCTACGCCTGTGGACGGTGTAGGTATTTCGGACACTGGCTAACCCCGAGACCTTGCCGAAAGGCCGAGGCCCTAGGTCTTTAACCCGCCGGGGCATACAGCGTCCCGTCCAACCGGCCCCAGCAACAGAGTGAAAATTTAAGCTTAGGTCATGCTGAGCTTGTCGAAGCATCTCTACCGCTTCGTTGAAGGATATGCTAAGCCCCGTCGAATTGTCTCGCCCGCTTAATTAGCGCGATGTAACGAAGACTTAAGTCCGCGTTCACAGATAGCAACTTCTTATTGTACGAGGTTACTATCCAACATCAGCGGTAGAGATGCTTCTGCTTCGCTCAGCATGACGTTCTTATATAAGTAGCCCTATAATGGTAGGAGCCTTCGGCTTGCCCCGCAAGATGATAGATAGGAGGCAACGATTGGTCAACCACCCCCAGCCCCTCCTCAGCTGAGGTGGGGAGCTAGCCTGTAGTCTTAGTTGTAGCTCTGGTAGTGGCACGCTTCGGGTTAAGCTGCGTGGCATTCCAAGCAAATAGCACCTAGGGGCAGCATTAAGGCGTTGTGTGCCTGACTTAGAAAACCCACAATCCTCCCAGGCGTGCCGCGTTGCCCCGACAGCTGCTTGCTAGGGCGCTTGCTTTTCCTGCTTTCCTGTACTTTAGCCTAGGCTGGCCTTAATGCCGGCCTCACTCCTATGCCCGATTTCCGACCTTTCCCCACTCGCCTGCTGCTAGCCGGCTCCCTCCTTACCCTACAGCTTACGGCTGTCGTGCCTATGTCCAGCTCGGCCCAAACTACCCAACCTACCGCCTCAGCCACCACGTCAGCAAATCCGCTGCTGGCGGGCTGGGCGGGCCCCTACGGCGGCGTACCGCCCTTCGACAAGGTGAAGGTGGAACACTTTAAGCCCGCCCTCGAAGGTGCTATGGCCGAAAACCTGCGCGAGATTCAGGCCATTGCCGATAACAAGCAACCCGCCACCTTCGACAACACCATTGCCGCCCTGGAGCGCGCCGGCCAGCGCCTCGATGAAGTGCAGACGGTTTACGGCATTTGGTCGGGCACGCTCAGCACGCCCGAGGTGCAGGCCGTGCAGCGCGAAATGGCCCCGAAGCTGGCCGCGTTCAGCGACCAGATCAACCAGAACGCAGCCTTGTTTAAGCGCATTGAGGCGGTTTATAACTCGCCCGACAAGAAGAAGCTGACACCCGAGCAGCAGCGCCTTACCTGGGTGTACTACAACAACTTTGTGCGAGCCGGTGCCAAGCTCGACGCCACCGCCAAAACCCGCCTCTCCAAAATCAACCAGGAGCTGGCCAACCTCTACACCCGCTTTTCGCAGAACCTGCTGGCCGACGAGACCGACTCGGTGCTGGTGCTGAAAACTGCGGCCGACCTAGGGGGCCTGCCCGCTTCGCTGCAAACCGACGCGGCCAACGCCGCCGCGGCGCGCAAAATTCAGGGCGCGGGCCTCATCGTGAACACCCGCTCCTCGGTGGAGCCGTTCCTGACTTACTCCGACCAGCGCAAGCTGCGCGAGAAGGCCTGGCGCATGTTCTACAACCGCGGCGACAACGGCGGAGCCCGCGACAACAACGCCCTCATTTCGCAGATTTTGCCGCTGCGGGCCGAGCGCTCCAAGCTGCTGGGCTACAAAACCTACGCCCACTGGCGCCTCGACAACACCATGGCTAAAACGCCCGAAGCCGCCATGAAGCTGATGGAGGACGTGTGGAAGCCCGCCGTGGCTCGCGTGCGCGAGGAAGTAGCCGATATGCAAGCCGTAGCCAACAAAGAGGGCGCCAACATCACGATTGAGCCCTGGGACTACCGCTACTACGCCGAGAAAGTGCGCAAAGCCCGCTACGACCTCGACCAGAACGAGGTGCAGCAATACCTGCAGCTCGATAAAATGCGCGAGGGCATGTTTTGGGTGGCCGGCGAGCTGTTCAACTTCACCTTCGTGCCCGTGAGCAACGTGCCCGTGTACCACCCCGATGTGAAAGTGTGGGAGGTGAAAGACAAGACCTCGGGCAAGCACGTAGGCCTGTGGTACTTCGACCCGTACGCCCGCCCCGGCAAACGCTCGGGCGCCTGGATGAACGCCTACCGCAAGCAGGAGCGCCTCGACGGCGAGGTTACCACCATCGTATCGAACAACTCGAACTTTGTGAAGGGCAAGGACGGCGAACCGACGCTGATTTCCTGGACCGACGCCAGCACCTTGTTCCACGAGTTCGGCCACGCCCTGCACGGCCTGTCGTCGAACGTTACGTACCCTTCGCTCTCGGGCACCAGCGTGCTGCGCGACTACGTGGAGTTTCCCTCGCAGATCCTCGAGAACTGGCTGCCCACCCCGCAGGTGCTGCAGCGCTTTGCCCTGCACTACAAAACCGGCAAGCCCATTCCGCAGGAGCTCGTCGACCGCATTGAAAAGGCCTCGACCTTTAACCAAGGCTTTGAAACCACGGAGTTCCTGGGCAGCGCCCTCATCGACATGAAGCTGCACCTGGCTGGCGACCAGAAGATTGACCCCGACAAGTTTGAGCGCGAAACCCTGGCCGAGCTAGGCATGCCCAAGGAGATTGTGATGCGCCACCGCACGCCGCAGTTTGGCCACGTGTTTTCGGGCGAAGGCTACGCGGCCGGCTACTACGGCTACCTCTGGTCGCAGGTGCTGGCGGCCGACGGCTTCAGCGCTTTCACCGAAGCTGGTGGCGCCTACGACAAAGCCGTGGGCCAGCGCCTGACCAAGCACGTGTTCTCGGTAGGCAACACCGTTGACCCCGCCGAAGCCTACCGCAAGTTCCGCGGCCGCGACCCGAAAGTGGATGCGCTGATGAAGGAACGCGGCTTCCCGGCCACCACGGCCAAGCCCAGCAACAAAAAGCCGGCGCCGAAAACCAGCAACAAGAAGGCTTAGCGGTGCAGAGCTAGTACAAAACAAAAATCCCGGCAGCTTCACTGCCGGGATTTTTGTTTTTAAGACGTACAGGTTGATTATTACATTAATAAACTTCCACCATACAGGAGCTCGTGGGCTAAAAAAGCCCTGAACCTCTAACAGCACTTAGGAGGCTTCCACATCTATGATTCAGTTTGATGATACTCTGATAGTCCAAATTATTGCCATTGTAGTCGGCGCTATCGTTTTCTTTTGGGCATTAAATGAGTACCGCCTAACGCGCTTCATCATGCAGCACGGCGAAGAAGCTGAAGGCAGAGTGATTTCCCTAATTCCAATTAGAGACGAGGAGTATCCCGATTCACACGAGCCAATTGGCTACCAGCCCTTGATCCAGTTTGTGACGCTAGAAGAAGTTGTGATGACAGTTCATTATGAATCTAGCAGCCTTACACAATGGCAAATAGACCAACGATTGATGCTGCGATATCTAGTAGATAAGCCGCAGGAATTTCGATTGGTGGCACACAAAGAGAAAGTAGAGGATTGGCTCTTAAGCTTCATGTTAGTTGGTGCTGCAGCAATATTATTTAGTGTTTCAGCTTGGTTCTTATAGTCATATAAACTTATAAGACACCCCATTATCAAAACACTACCTAATAAACATGTACTCCAAATGATAGTACTACCAAACAATGACTATCTATTTATTATGTCATTCAAGCTAATTCCTGGCACATGTTGTCAATAACTTCCTACGAGATGATGGTAGCTTAAGTCGAATTCTGAAAAGTATAACTCGTTTCTAGCAAATGGATGTTTATAAAACCAATGTGGAGCCACATGAATGTTAGAAGGGAACACATTTGTAACCAGCACACCACTCTCTCTGGTTAATTGAGGACCTCTGGCAGATAGAAAGACTCCATCCTTCTCAAATTTCCACTTTCCTTCACATGCTCCTGGATCAGCCGAGTAGATAACTGTTGGAGAACCAAGTAGAGCAAATTCAACTCCTTCTCTTGAAACACCTTTTGTACTTAAGGCATTAATACATATTAAATAAGGTTTATCCAACTCTCCATATCGAGTTGCTTTCTTCCTGATAGATGTCCGAATTGAATCCTCTGGACCACCCCAAAAAGTCTGCATTGGGTAAACTCCAATTGACCCTTCACCTTTGATAGCCTTTTTGGACTGAGGCAGTAAATCTATTACAACACGTACATCATCATTATCTATAACAATATCACCAATAACAGAACCAAGCTCATCGTTTTCTTTGCTATTCATTGGCATAGGCAAACAGCCAGAAGCGAATTCTTCAATCTTTAGTTTGATTGCACGAGCTATACTCTTTCCACTTGGCTGAGCTGCACTCTTTATTGTAAGTTCTTTTATGACCAACCAAAAGTCAGAAATAATTAGCCTATTGATTGCATCAAGAATAGCGCTTTCTCTCTTCGATGAAGCTACTTCACTTTCGGTAACGTAATTAGCTTCTTTAACCTCAATATAAAATTCAAAATCGTTTTTCACAGCCAGGAAGTCTGGCCTTTTTGATGTTCCTTTAACTATTGGATGAGGCACTAAATCAAAGCCTTGCTTTTTGAATATTTGACAGATAAACAATTCAAAGAAAGCAGAAGAGAAGGTCTTTCGAAACCGTCTGCTTAACTCAAACTTTTCACTATCCGGATAATCATTAAACTATAAGTTTATAGTCTCTCTTATCGAGGCAAACTCAGGCAGAGCAGTTCTGTCATAGAAGTCATATGTATCATCCAAGTGCTGCGCAAAGCTCATATCAGTTCTAATCTTATCATCAAATATCCAATTCACCATAACTCAAGCATCAGAACCTCTGCTCTGACATACTGATAAAATGTAAAACCATTGAAGAATTAACTCAAAGTAATATGAACCAAATAGTCAGCGCAACATTAGCATTACGCTGACTATTAGGTTCATAAACAATTTGTATCTAACCATTTACCTCTGCCGCGCCGCCCAAGCATCCATCGTCTTTTCGGCAATGGCTAGGGGCATGGCGGCGTTGGCCAGCAGCTCGTCGTGGAAGGCGCTGAGCTTGAACTTCGGGCCGAGCTGCTTTTGGTACTTGCTGCGCAGGCCGAGGATGTGCATCTGGCCGGTTTTGTAGGAAAGCGCCTGGCCGGGCATGGCCATGTACCGCTCGATTTCGGCCGTGGCGCCCTGCTCGTCGATGGAGCGGTTTTCGCGCATGTACTGAATGGCCTGTTCGCGCGTCATGCCTTTGTGGTGCATGCCCACATCCACCACCAGCCGGATGGCGCGGTGCATTTCGGTGTTCAGGGCACCCATGCGCTGGTAGGGGTCGGTGTACACGCCTAGGTCTTGGCCGAGGCTCTCCACGTACAGGGCCCAGCCTTCGCTAAAGGCGCTGTACCCGTTGAAGCGACGGAACTTGGGCAGGGCGGTGTTTTCCTGCTGCAGGGAAATTTGGTAGTGGTGGCCGGGTATGGCTTCGTGCAGGAAAAGCGCATCCATGCCGCGCGTTACGTTGTACTTGGTAGCATCCACGATGGGCACGTAGAAGATGCCGGGGCGCGAGCCGTCGGGCAGGCCGCGGTTGTACTGCGCCGAGGCAGTGGCCGCCCGGAAGGCTTCCGTCTGGCGCACCTCGAAGCCGGTTTTGGGCACGCGGCCAAACATCTTCTTCAGGTTCGGATCAATCCGGGCCTGAATGCCGCGGTACACGTTCAGCACTTCTTCGGGCGTTTTGAAGGGCATGAACTTGGGGTCGGTGTTCAGGTAGGTGAAGAAGGCCTGCAGGTCGCCCTTGAAGCCCACCTCGTTTTTGATCTTCTCCATCTCCTGCCGAATGCGCTTTACCTCGGCAAGGCCGGTTTGGTAAATCTGGTCGGGGGTGCGGTCGGTGGTGGTCCAGTACTTCACGGCGTAGCGGTACATGCCCTCGCCGCCGGGCACCGCCGAAATGCCGGTGGTGGTGCGGGCCTTGGGCAGGTACTCGTTTTTCAGGAAGTCGTGCAGCTTTTGGTAGGTGGGCACCACCTGCTGGCTGATGGCCTGCTGGTAGGCGGCCGTGAGGCGCTGCTGATCGGCGGCCGAAACCGCGGCCGGAAACTTGGTTACGGGCCCGTAGAAGATGCTCTTGCTGGCATCGGCAGTAACCATGGCCTGCAGCTGGGGCAGCATCTTCTCGACCAAGGGCCTGGGCAGCACCACGCCGGCGCGCATGCCGCGGCGCATGTTGCTGATGGCGGTATCGGCCCACACGGGGTAGGCGCGCACGCGGCCGAGCCAGTTGTCGTAGTCCTGAGTGGTTTTGAAGGGCTGGTTGCCGGTGCCCGCGCCGTACTGCGCCAGCGAAATAGGCAGGCCGTTGAACTGCGAGAAGGGCATCATCCAGGAGAGCTGCTTCAGGCCCTCGAGGCGCATTTGCATTTCGTAGCGGAAGATGTCGTAGCTCACCTGGTCGACCGTGGAGAGCTTGGCCCGGTCGAACTTCTTCAGCTCGTCGAGGTACTGCTGAAAGAACTGGCGCTGGGCTTCGCGGTAGGCCTGGGTGCCGTCGTTGGGCAGCAGATCGTTGTAGCGGTTGTCGCCCTGCGCGGTGGCTTCGAGCGGGAACAGCTGGGCGCGCTCGTCCCAGTACTTCTCGAACATGCTCGCCAGCTGCGGCGAATCGGCCGCCACGGGCGCGGCGCGGTGGCTCATCAGCGTACCAAGCAAGGCAGTGGCCAACGCAGCCGACAGGAAAAGGTGCTTCACGGAGGTGGAAATGCTGTAGTGTGGAGGAGCCTAAATGTAACGCGGTTTAGGCGATGAACGCACAGCTGTGTTGGCGCTTTGGTTGGGTTGATGACCTAGGGGTAAGAGCTACAGGCTAGGGCTAGAGCTAAGGTTGCTGCTAGGATTAAGGTTAGGGTTGAACCTAGAGTTAAGTCTGCAGGCATGGCAAGCTATGATGAAGGCTAAGGTTAGGGTAAATTAAGTATAAGGATAAAGCTAGTTCCCCTCCTCAGATGAGGAGGGGTTAGGGGTGGTTGACCCTGACGTATGAACGACGTTTAGCCTAGCTCTTAACGCTAGCTTTCAACCACCCCTAACCCCTCCTCATCTGAGGAGGGGAACTAGTCGCTAGCTCCTTCGCTGTTTAGCTCTAACTATAAGCAAACTATGGCTACCGAACATCTGCATAACCTACCTCATCGAAAGCAACACCGCCGCGACCTGCGGAACAACGCTACCCCTGCCGAGGCTACTCTGTGGCGCTGCCTGCGCAACAGCCAGCTGCGAGGGCGCAAGTTCCGGCGCCAGCACAGCATAGGGCCGTACATCGTCGATTTCTACTGCCCCGCTGAACAGCTGGTGGTAGAGCTGGACGGGGCCGGGCATTTCACTGTGAGCGGTGAAGCGCATGATGTGGCCCGTACGGCTTACCTGCAGGGCTTGGGGCTGCGCGTGTTGCGGTTCGAGAATGCAACGGTGATGCATCAGGTGGAGAATGTATTGGCGGCTATTGAGGCTGTGTTTGTTAGCAACGAGCATCAACCACCCCTAGCCCACGCCGCTCCAGGCGCGGAATTCATCTGAGGAGGGGAACTAGCGCTTAGCTCCTGGTTCTAACCTTAACCCTAGGTCAAGGAGCATCATTTTACCGAGGGCTGCCCCAAGCAGGCTCTTATCTTTGTTGACTTACTCCTGACCTAGGCGGCTGATGAAATACTGTTTACTCCTTTTGCTGCTCCTGCATGGCCTTTGGGCGCAGGCGGTGCAGCTTACTTTCCGCGTGAATATGCGCGGGCAAACCGTGGCCGCGAGCGGCGTGCACGTGGCCGGTAACTTTCAGGCGGCGGCAGGTTTTGGCTCCGACTGGAACCCCGCCACTACCCGCCTCACCGACGCTGACAACGACCAGATTTACGAGGCTACCGTTGACGTGCCCGCGGGCCAGTACCTCTACAAGTTTGTGAACGGCAACAGCTGGAGCGGCGCCGAGCAGCCCAGCGCGGCCTGCGGCGTGGCCGATGGTTCGGGCAACGTCAACCGCCAGGTTTCCCTAGGTAGCACGGCCTACCGGCTGCCGGCGGTGCCATTCAGTGGGTGCGCCACGCTGGTGCAATTTCAGGTGAACATGCGCGGCCAAACCGTAACGCGGGCCGGCGTGCACGTGGTGGGCAACTTTCAGACGCTGGCGGGCTACAGCACCAACTGGGACCCCACCAGCATACCGCTAACCGATAACAACGGCGACGGTATTTACGAAGCGCAGGTAGCCCTGCCGGCTCCTATGCGTTTTCAGTACCGTTTCGTGAACGGCGCTACGCTGGCCGGTGCCGAGCAGGTGCCCGCCGCCTGCGGCATTGATGATGGCACCGGCACTTTGGCCCGCGTTTTTGATGCTACGGCCGCCGTAAACACCATTCCGCCTGCGTGCTTCGGCACCTGCCAGGATTGTGGAGCCTCGCCCACCGGCTACACCACCCACTGGTGGAACGACGCCGTGTTCTACGAAATCTTTGTGCGCAGCTTCTACGACTCGAACGCCGATGGCAAGGGCGACTTTGCCGGCCTTACGCAGAAGCTCGATTACCTGAACGACGGCAACCCCAATACCACCACCGACCTGGGCATTACGGGCATTTGGCTGATGCCCATGATGGAGTCGCCGAGCTACCACGGCTACGACGTAACCAACTACAAAGCCACCGAGCCCGACTACGGCACCATGGCCGAGTTTGAGGCGTTTTTGGCCGCTGCCCACGCCCGTGGCATCAAGGTCATTATCGACCTGGTGCTGAACCACTCCTCCAACGAGCACCCCTGGTTCCGGCAGGCGGCCAACAGCGCCAGCAGCCCCTACCGCGACTGGTTCCGGTGGTCGGCCACCAACCCCGGCCTGGGCTGGCACGCCGCCAACGGCAGCTACTACTACGCTTACTTCTGGAGCGGCATGCCCGACCTGAACTGGCGCAACGCCCAGCTGCGCGCGGCCATGTGGGATGCCTCACGTTTTTGGCTGAAGAAGGGCGTGGATGGCTACCGCCTCGATGCCGTGAAGTACTTGGTGGAAAACGGCAGCACCATCGAAAACACGCCCGAAACCTTTGGGGTACTGGAGGAATTTCACGACTCGGTGCGGGCCGTAAACCAGGCGGCTTTTACCGTGGGCGAGGCGTGGTCGACCACGCCGCAAGTGGTGCCTTACGTGGTGAACAACCGCCTCGATGCCTGCTTTGAGTTTGATTTGCAGGGAGCCATTATCAGCAGCCTGAGCAGCGGCAACCCGGCCGCGTTGCGCACGCAGCTGGAGCTGGTCGACCGTAGCTACCCCAAGCTGCAGTACGCCACCTTCCTGAGCAACCACGACCAGAACCGCGTGCTTGGCACCCTAGGTGGCGGCATGGCCCGCATGAAGCAGGCAGCCGCCTTGTACCTCACCATGCCCGGCGTGCCCTTCCTGTACTACGGCGAAGAGGTAGGCATGCTCGGTGCCGGCGCCGACGAGGAAAAGCGCAAGCCCATGCAGTGGACGGCCGGCTCGAACGCAGGCTTTACCGGCGGCACGCCGTGGCGCAGCCTCAACAGCAATTACGCGCAGTTCAACGTGGCCACGCAGCAGGCCGATGCCGGTTCGTTGCTCAACCACTACAAGCAGCTCATTCGGCTGCGCAATACTCACGAGGCGCTGCGCAAGGGCTATTTGCTGCCGGTTACGGCTTCGGCCAGCTCGGTGCTGGGCTATGCTCGCGTGCACAACCAAGAGGCGGTGCTGACGGTAGCCAACCTGGGCAGCGCGGCCGCCAGCAACACGGCGCTTTCGGTGCAACTTTCCACGCTGGCGGCGGGCAATTACCAGGTTACCGATTTGCTTACAGGGCAAGCAGCGGGCATGGTTACCCTCGATGCACAGGGTGGCTTTAGCAACTGGCGCGTGGGGCTGCCTGCTTTGGGCGCGAACCAAACGTGGGTGCTGCGTCTGTCACCAGCTCAGCCTACACCGGTAAGGGCTGGTAAAGCTGATTTCAGCCCTAGGTTGTACCCCAACCCGGCAAGCCAGGCAGTACGCTTGGAGCTGCCCGGCAAGCCCACCGGCGAAACGCAGTTGCGCGTGTATGATCTGCAGGGCCGTTTGGTGCAAACTGTATCGTTCAACGGCAACGGCTATCAGCTGGATACCAACGCCTGGGCCAACGGCACTTATTTGCTGCGGGTGCAGTCGGGTACCGCGGTTTCGGTGCAACGACTGGTGGTGGCGCACTAATTGGCGCTTTTCCCTAGGTTGATTTTGAGCGAACAGCCCCGGTTGCGATCTGAAGCTGGGGCTGTTTTCTTTTTGAGGTTAATAATTACGTTTAAACGTCCTGCTGAGCTCCGCCGACGCCTCACCTCCGCCTCGTTGCGCGGTGTAGCACGGACTTGGCTACGCCGACTTTCAGTTCAGTCCGCATTTGCCAGAACGAACGGCGCTACTGCAGCGCGGACTTTGTAGTCCGCGTCCACAGATAGTAACTTCTTATCAACTGAACGATTGAGAAATGTATCTGCGGGCTGCGGACTACAAAGTCCGCGCTACACCGCGCAACGAGGCGTCGGCATGCTCAGCAGGACGGCCTAGGGAGAAAGTTCAAGCGGCCAATCAACCACCCCTAGCCCCTCCTTAGAAGGAGGGGAACTAGTTTTTTTATAGCCTTATCCACGGCTGGGTTTAGCTTGTAGCTAGCCGTAGCCCGGGTGTTGGTTTTGTTACCTCTGATCTACCTAGGTAGGTAGATGCGGAAGGTGGTGCCTTCGCCTACGGTGCTATCAACTTCGACGTGGCCGCCGGCTTGGTGCACCAAGCGGTTTACCAGGTACAGGCCCATGCCCGAGCCAACTACCTCGGGGTGGAAGCGGCGGAAAAGCTGGAATAGCTCGTGGCCATGGCGCTGCAGGTTGATGCCGCGGCCGTTATCCTGCACGCGCAGCACTACTTGGTCGCCGTTGGGTTGGGTGCTTAGGTGCACGCGGGGCGGGCGCTCGGGGTGGGCGTATTTGATGGCGTTGCTCAGCAGGTTGTAGAGCATGCTGTGCAGGCCGGGGCGGGCCATACGCAAGGTGGGCGCGGCGGCAAAGTCGAGGCTGAACTGGGCCGCTACTTCGTCGGAGCGCTGCAGGCTGCGGATGATTTCTTCGCACACGGGCTGCAGCACAATTTCTTCGGCGGGCACGCGCTCCAGCTGGCGTTGGAGCTGTACTACCTCGCTAAGGCCGCTAATGGTAGCTAAAATTTGCTGCAGCGCGTCCTCAAACATCTGCATCATGGGCTCGGCCTCGGGGTCGTGGAAGGAGGCCACGCGTTTCAGCTCGCCAAACAAGCCCGCCATGTTGTTGATGGGCTGCTTGAGGTCGTGCGAGGCGGTGTACACAAAGCTGTCGAGGTCGGCGTTGATGCGCGTGAGCTGTTCGTTTTTGGTGGTTAGCAGCTCGTTGGCGCGGGCCAGCTGCTCGCGCTGTTCTTCGGCCTGGGCTTTGGCGCGCAGCAGCTCCTGCTCGTACTTGCGCCGCTCCGTGATGTCGAAAAAAGTAAAGCGCAGCACCAAGGGGTTCCCGTCGGAATCGCGACGTAGCTCGGCGTTCATGAGCACGGGCAGCGTTGCACCGTTTTTGCACCGCAGCGTGTAACTGATTTCGCGTACCCGATCGAGCAGCAGCAACATGGGCGCGCAGTGGGTTTCGTAGTGCAGCCGGCTGCCCACCGTGAGCAGCTGCTGCAAGCCTTGGCTGGCCACCAGCTCGGGCCGGGTATAACCCAGCCAATGCAGCAATGTGTGGTTGAGCTTGACCAGCGTACCATCGGGCAGGCACGAGCAATAGCCGCAGGGAGCATTCTCGTATAAGTCGTCGAGATTTTCCTGCGTCAGGCGCAAGTCCAGCTCGGGCAGCTCGTCGTCGGGTTGGCTCATACCAAATGCATACGCTCGGCAGCCAAATAATTTTCAATGACGGCGATGGTAGCCTCCGGGGCGCTTAGGTGCGGGCAATGGCCCGAGGTATCGAGCAGTACCAGTTGGCTGCTGGGTATGTGCTGCTGCATGTAGCTGCCTACCGTGCGGGGGGCTATGGCATCGTGGGCACTCTGCAAAATGAGCGTGGGCACCTGCACCCTGGGTAAATCGGCGCGGTTATCCGACAGGAATGTGACGCGGGCGAAGTGGCGGGCAATTTCGGGGTCGGTGCTGCAAAAGCTGTCGTTAAGCTCCTCGGTTAGCTCGGGCCGCTCGGGGTTGCCCATGATGACCGGCGTAATTGCCCCCGACCAGCCCAGGTAGTTGCTGTCCATGGCCTCGAGCAGCTCCTCGATATCGGCCCGCTCGAAGCCGCCTTGGTAGCCATGGTCGTTGATGTAGCGCGGCGAAGGCCCCACCAGCACCAAACGGGCAAACCGTTCGGGCTGCTTGTTAGCCGCCAGCACCCCAATCATGGCGCTAACCGAATGGCCTACAAACACTACTTCGCGCAGGCCAAGCGCCTCGATAACCGCAAGCACATCGAGGGCGTGGCCGTCGAGAGTGCGGTAGCGCTCGGGGTCGTAAGCGCTCAGGTCCGATTGCCCCGCTCCTACCAAATCGAGCAGCACCACGCGGTAGTCGGCCTCGAAAGCCGGCGCCACCAGCCGCCACATGCGCTGGTCGCAGCCGAAGCCGTGCACGAACACCATAGGTTGCTTATCAGCAGCACCCGATACCGTAACGTTGTTGCGCTTAAGAACTTCCATATCGTTGTGACACTAGCCCAAGGCTTATTGCAGGCAAGAAGGCCGTGCTATCGACCTTTTGCAGTCATTTCGCCTCTCTAATGTAGCACTTACAAAGATTCTGCCCCATGCGCCTGCCCTGTATTGCGGGTTTATACTGGCTGCGCAGGCAGGGGTATGCGGTAAGCCCACATACTGGCCGCCGCGCCCGTGCTTTGCAGATGGTTTCGGCATAAATACCCAGGGCAGAAAGAGCAAACACGCACCTTGATTTTCAGCATTTAAACGCTTACATCCTCATTTTCAGTGCCGTAGCTTTGCAAATAAGAACCTGATCGAAGCTAGAGCGCAAAGCGACCCGCGAGAGCAAATCCTCTTTCGTTGCGAACAACCAAAACCCTTCCCCGGCCATGAGAATCATTCAACAGGAATTCCTGCCCAACCGGCAGAATGCCTCCAACATTGCGTCGGTTGATCTGGACGCGGTACCCGCCGTACAGGTGGTGCGGGCGCTGGAGCGCTGCGCGCAAGAGCCGCGCCCCTTGCTGTTAGTTGATGCCGCCAACTTGCAGTGCCTGCGCACCCTTGGCGTAAGCCACGTGGTATCGGAACTGCTGGTGCTGCGCCAATCGGGCGCCGATGTGTGGCTGCGCAACGCCAGCCCGGCCCTTCGCAGGTGCCTGCAGCTGCTGAAGCTCGATGCTGTGTTTCACTTACATGCCGAGCACGAGGCGCCCAAGCTCAGCTCGGCTGGGTAGGCTGCCCGTACCCTTACTGACCACGTCGGTAATTACCTAGGGCCTGGCCGAAACATCGGCCAGGCCTGTTTGTTATGCGGCGTTGGCTGCTTGGGCTGCGAGTTGCGTACAATGCTGGTCGCCTTGGTTGGCCTTGGTGGAGCTTACGTCGAACCTAACCGCTACGCCATGTTCGAGCAGGTAGATTGGCACAGCATGTTCGTGCCGAAAATACCCATCCTGGAAATCTTCGTTCGGGGTACCCTTATTTACCTCGGGTTGTTTTTGCTGATGCGCGTAATTCTGAAGCGCGAATCGGGTACGCTGGGCATCAGCGACATGCTGCTGGTGGTGCTGATTGCCGACGCCTCGCAGAACGGCATGACCCACGATTACACCTCCGTTACGGAGGGCCTGATTCTGGTAGTCACCATCATTGCTTGGAGCTACGTGCTCAACTGGTTGGGCTTTCACTTTCCTATGTTTCAGCGGCTGCTGAAGCCCGGCAAACTGCTGCTGGTAAAAGACGGCGTGATGCTGCGCGAAAACATGCGCAAGGAGCTCATCACGCACAGCGAGCTGATGAGCGAAGTGCGCGCCAACGGCATTGCCGATTTAACGACCATACGCGAAGCCTACATGGAGCCCTCAGGGCGCATCAGCATTATTTGCGAAGATGAAAAACCCGCCCAAGCCGCCGAAGAGAAGAAGGTCTTCTGACTGATTGACAGAACCTTAAATTCAGTAACCCAAAAAACAAAACGCCCCTCCGGCCGTCTGCCGAGGGGGCGTTTTTAATTGATTCGGCGCCACACGTAGTACCACACCAGAAACTACGCGAGTTGCCGCATTAAGGCGCCGAACCACACTAGCTTAAACGTTGGTGGGAGCAGCGAGTAGGGCCGGTAACTACGGGATTTGGGCTGCGCGATGCCGGTAATTTGGCGTACGTATTTTGTGCCGCCTGCCTTGCCCTAGGTACCAATACGTAGGCCCGAGTAAAGCACCTAGGCAGCTTGTGCCGGCTGTTGCTTGCGGCCGGCCGGCGCGGGTGCGTACACCAGCACGTGCGCCGGGGGCAGGTTCAGGAGCACGTGCTCGTGGCTAACCGGCCGGAAAAACCGCTCAAACAAGCGCTTGTTGCGCATGGAGTACTGAAACAGCACCAGCTTGCCGTCGGGCTCGAGCAGTTGCTGGGTATGCTCCAGAATGCGCCAGCCCAAGCGCCGCGAGAGCGACGAGAACGGCAGGCCGCACACCACACAATCGACTTGCTTAACCCCCAGCGGCTGCAGGTACTCGGCAGTTTTATCGGCCGAGCCGTGAACGACGTGCACGTTTTCGTGCTGGGCGTAGCGCTGGCGCAGCAATTCGCTGAAGCGGCGGTTTACCTCAACCAGCACCACCACGGTTTCGGGGCGCCGGCGTTTCAGCAGGGCCTCGGTAAATACCCCCGTGCCGGGGCCGTACTCCACAATGCAGTTGGCAGTAGCAAAATCGATGGGGGCCATAACCTGCTCGGTTAGCTCGCGCGAGCTGGGCACCATTGAGCCCACCGTGGCCGGGTTGCGGATAAATTCTTCGAGAAACGAGCCCATAGGCCTACAAAATTTGATGCGGATGGTTGCTAATTGTACGGCGGGTATTGCCCTAGGTAGCATTGGTTGGCGCAAAGCCGAGCTATTCGCCTGCCTGCTGCCGACACGTACCTAGGCTCTGGCCGAGCCCAAAAACCGCCGCAGGTACGGCGCCGTGCGGCTTTGCTTGTGCCGGGCTACCTCGGCGGGCGGGCCGGCAGCTACCACGTGCCCGCCTTCGTCGCCGGCACCGGGGCCCATGTCAATAACCCAGTCGCTGCCGGCTACCACGCGCATGTCGTGCTCCACTACCACCACGGTGTTGCCGGCTTCTACCAGGCCCTCGAGCTGCACCAGCAGCTTCTCCACATCGGAGGGGTGCAGGCCGGTGGTGGGTTCATCGAGCACGTACAGGGTGTTGCCGCGGCCTTGGCGCTGCAGCTCCGTGGCCAGCTTAATGCGCTGCGCCTCGCCGCCCGAAAGCTCGGTGGCCGGCTGCCCCAGGCGCAGGTAGCCCAGGCCTACTTCGCGCAGCACGGTAAGCGCGCGGTGCACGGCGGGCTCCTCGTCGAAAAACTCCCAAGCGGCGTCCACCGTCAGGCCCAGCACCTCGGCTATGTTCTTGTCGCGGTAAGTTATTTCGAGGGTTTTGGCGTTGTAGCGGGCGCCGTGGCAAACGGGGCACGGCGCGTACACGCTCGGCAAAAACAGCAGCTCCACCATCACGAAGCCTTCGCCCTGGCAATTTTCGCAGCGGCCTTTGGCAACGTTGAAGGAAAACCGGCCGGCATCGTAGCGGCGCTTGCGGGCCGCGGGTGTGGCGGCAAAAAGCTTGCGCACGTGGTCGAACAGGCCGGTGTACGTGGCCATGTTGGAGCGCGGCGTGCGGCCAATGGGTTTCTGATCGACGCGCACCAGGCGCCTGATGTGCTCGAGGCCGCTGACGATGCGGCCGCCGGTGGTTACGGGGGCCGTACGCTCCAGCGGGTCGCCTTCCTGCTCTTCTTCGGCCTCTACCTCCTGCCCTAGGTGCTCGGCCACCAGCTCCACCAGCACTTGGCTTACCAAGCTCGATTTGCCTGAGCCCGACACGCCCGTTACGGTCGTCATCACGCCGAGCGGTATAGCCACATCAAGCGCTTGCAGGTTGTTGCGCGTGATGCCCGCTAGCTGCAGCCACCCCGCCGAGGTGCGTGGCGCCCTAGGTGCCCGACTGTCGGTTTCGGCAAACAGGTAGCGGCGCGTTTGCGAAGCCTGCACTTGTGCCAGGCCAGCCGGAGCACCGCTGTAGAGCACCTCGCCGCCCTTTTCGCCCGCGGCGGGGCCCACATCCACCAGCCAATCGGCCTGCCGAATTACGTCGAGGTTGTGCTCGACTACGAACAGCGAGTTGCCGGCTTGCTTGAGGCTGTGGAGGGCTTTGAGCAGAGCCTCGGTGTCGGAGGGATGCAGGCCGGCGGAAGGCTCATCAAGCACGTACACCACCCCGAATAGGTTGGAGTACAGTTGCGTGGCCAGCCGCAGGCGCTGCAGCTCGCCCGGCGACAACGTGGGTGTGCTGCGCTCCAGGGAAAGGTAGCCCAGCCCTAGGTCGAGCAGCACCCGCAGGCGCGCCACCAAGTCGTGGGCGATGCGTTGGGCCACAATGGCCTGTTCGGGGTGCTCGGCATCGTGGCGTTTGCGGCCTTTGGCGGTGCCCTCGGCAAATGGCTGCAGCAAGGCCGCCACGCGCTTGAGCGGCAGCGCGGCCATCTCGGCAATATCGAGCCCGGCAAACGTAACCGACAACGACTCGGGCCGCAGGCGCTTGCCGTGGCACAAGGGGCACTCGGTGCTGAGCATGTATTGCAAAGCCCGCTTTTTCATGAGGGGGCTTTGGGTGTTAGCGAAGGTATGCAGCACGTGGCGCCGGGCGCTGCTGAAGGTGCCCATGTAGTTGGGCGGCTCCTTGCGCTTGAGGGCGCGTTGGGTTTCGGCGGGCGAGTAGCCGGGGTACACGGGCACCACGGGCTGTTCCTCGGTAAACAATATCCAGTCGCGCTGCTCCTGCGGCAGCTCCTGCCACGGAATGTCGACATCGTAACCTAGGGTCACGAGAATGTCGCGCTGGTTTTGCCCGCCCCAGGCTTGCGGCCACGCGGCAATGGCCCGCTCGCGGATGGTCAGCGAGGGGTCGGGCACCATGCTCTGCTCCGTTACCTCGTAAATCCGACCCAGGCCGTGGCAGGTGGGGCAAGCCCCCTCGGGCGTGTTCGATGAAAACGCTTCGGCGTAGATGATGCCCTGCCCGGTGGGGTAGTCGCCGGCGCGCGAGTACAGCATGCGTAGCAGGTTGGAAAGCGTGGTCACTGAGCCCACCGAGGAGCGCGTGGTGGGTGTGCCGCGCTGCTGCTGCAGGGCCACGGCGGGCGGCAAACCATCGATGCTATCGACCTCGGGCACGGCCATTTGGTGGAACAGCCGCCGCGCGTACGGCGACACCGACTCGAGGTAGCGGCGCTGCGCCTCGGCGTAGAGCGTACCAAATGCCAGCGACGATTTACCCGAGCCCGACACGCCGGTAAACACCACCAGCGCATCGCGCGGAATCTCGAGGTCTACGTTTTTGAGGTTGTGCTCACGGGCGCCGCGCACGTGCACGAAGCCGGTGAAATCAGGAGCTGCCGAAGCAGGTGGGGTGTGTTGTGCCATGTGTCTGATGCGCGGCCAAAGCTAGGCAATGGCCAACACCGCACTCATACGTAGCTACGGCCCCGATTAGCTGGAACAGCTGCTTGCCAAGGCTGTGCGTGGCTACGGGATTAGGCCCATTTGCGCGGCTTGATGCGGCGCTGTACACGCAGCCACAAGCTCGGGCGTGTGGCAAAAGGTTACCTACAATTCACCTGCAGGTGCGCATCCATCCTCGCGCAATGCCGTTACTTTGCACCGGCAACGCGCAGGTAGCAGCTGGTTGATTGAGGCGCCGCACCGCTTGCCCCTCTCCCACCGGCTTATTCTGCCACCCACCTAGCCGGCCTTTTTGCCCCAGGCATTTCTTGGTGCAGCATCCGTTTCGGCTTACCCCGCCCAAAGTGCCGCCGGCATTTTCCTAGGTACTTTCTCCATGACGAAGCAACGATACTTTTCGCTTATCCTCATCCTGGGCAGCCTCTCTGCCCTAGGTCCGTTCACTATTGATATGTACCTGCCGGGCTTCCCGGCCATTGCCAAGGATTTGCAGACCACGCCCGCCCGGGTAGCGCTGTCGCTTTCGAGCTACTTTATCGGCATTTCGGCGGGGCAGCTGCTCTATGGGCCGCTCCTCGACCGGTTCGGGCGCAAAAAGCCGCTTTACATTGGCTTGGCGGTGTACATCATCAGCTCCATTGCCTGCGCCGCCGTTCACTCCATCGATTCGCTTATCGCCTTGCGCTTTTTTCAGGCGGTGGGCAGCTGCGCGGCAGCGGTAGCCTGCATGGCCATGGTGCGCGACCTGTTTCCGGTGCAGGATACCGCCAAGGTGTTTGCCTTGCTGCTGCTGGTGGTGGGCCTCTCGCCCATGCTGGCGCCTACCGTGGGCGGCTACGTTACGGCGGCATTTGGTTGGCAAGGGGTCTTCGGCACGCTTGCCCTCATGGGCGTGGCGCTGCTGCTCGCTTGCTTGTTGTGGTTGCCCGAGTCGTACCAGCCCAATCCCAATTTGTCGCTGAAACCCAGGCCCATCCTCACCAATTTTTGGCGGGTGCTGCGCGACCCCAGCTTCTACACCTACACCTTCACGGGGGCGTTGTCGTTCTGCGGGTTGTTCGTGTACGTGGCCGATTCGCCGCTGGTGTTCATGGATATATTCGGCGTCGACAGCAAAGTGTACGGCTGGATTTTCGCCTTCCTATCCATTGGCCTCATTGGCGCCAGCCAGGTAAACAGCGTGCTGCTGCGCCGCTTCCGGAGCGAGCAACTGGTGTATGGCGCGTTGTGCTGCCAGGTAGCTACCAGCGTGGTGTTTTTGGTGCTCACGGTAAACGGACTGATCGGCCTCTACGGCACCATCGCGCTGCTCTTCGTTTTTCTGTGCTGCCTGGGTTTCAGCAGCCCCAACACGGCGGCTTTGTCGTTGGCCCCGTTCAGCCAAAACGCCGGCAGCGCCTCCTCACTGATGGGCGCCATTCGGATGGGCATTGGCGCTATGGCCTCGGCGGCCGTTAGCGTGTTCAACAACCACACGGCCGTGCCCATGGTGGCCATCATGATGGTAACCTCGGTAGTTGCCTTGCTGATTTTGCTGGTGGGCCGTCGCAATGTTACGCCCATGCCCGCTACGGCCGAGGCCGCGGTGGCTGAGCCGGTGCATTAAGCCCTAGGTGTCGTTTATTAAGACTCCGCTGAGAAGCACTGGGTGTGCTTCGCTTCTATTCATCTACCCTACGCATACACTCCGAGTTGATACAGTAACGTAACCCGTGTGGCTCCGGCCCATCGGGGAATACGTGCCCTAGGTGACAATCGCACACGTTGCAGCGCACCTCCATGCGCTGCATGTGGTGGCTGTCGTCGAAGGCGTATTTGACGGCGTTTTTGGCAGCGGGCTGCGTGAAGCTGGGCCACCCCGAAATAGCGTGGTACTTGGTAGCCGAATCGAACAGCCGGCTGCCGCAGCCGATGCACACGTACACGCCCGGCTCATAGGAGCGGCAATACGCGTTGCGGTAGGGCGGCTCGGTGCCTTTTTCGCGGGCAATGTGGTACTGCGCCGGCGTAAGTTGCGCGCGCCACTCGGCATCGGTTTTCTCCACCCGCCGCGGCGGCTCGGGGTTGCTGTATTTGGCGTACTTAATAACGTCGGACCAACGAAGCATACTGCACAATACGGCTTAAAACCGCACGCGTAGCCCTATCCCTGCAACCCGGCCAGGGTTTGCTCTATTTCGGCAAATAGCGGCCGGCTAGTTACCGCGGGCTGCACGCAGCGCTGCTGCAAAGCACCTAGGTTCTGCAGTACCTCGGTGTGGTTGGAATCGGGGCAACGTTCCAGCAGCTCCTCTAGCAGGCAGCCAAATGCGCGGGCCTCTACCTGCTGTAGCGCTTGGGCAGTGGCTTCGTCGGAGGGGTCGAAAAAGCAGGCGGCGCCAAAGTCGCCGAGCAGGCATTCGCCGCCTTCGGCTACCAAAATGTTGTGGGCGTATAAGTCGCCGTGCAAGATGCCGCGGCTGTGCAAGTGCCGCACCGCCGAAGCAATACCTAGGGCGATGCGCAGCACCTCGGGCAACGAGAAGCGGGTGCCGGCAGCGTACACATCGCGGGTGCAGGTGGCAAAGCTGGGCGGCCCGGCCAGGTTGCCAAACCTTGGCTCGATGAGCTGCAAAACCAGCCCTTCGGCACCGGCGGGGTGCTGCTGAATTTTACCGGCCACGGCAATCAGGTTGGGATGCGCCCCGGCGCTGATGCAGGCGGCCATTTCGCTGTGCGGCAGCCCGTCGCTCGTAACGGCGCCTTTGAACAGCTTCACGGCTACTTCGGCCTGGGGCGCAGGCAGCTCGGGCTGCCAACGCGCCCGGTGGATGATGCCCGAAGCGCCTTCGCCCAGTTGCTGCTCGAGCTGCAACGTGGCCCAATCGATGCCGACGATGGGGCGCCGGGCCACGGCTGCCTCCTCAATGCGGTCGGCGAAGGGGTTGCCGGCGTAGGCCAGCCACGCAAGCCGGGGCATCTGCAACAGCCACTCGGGCAAGGCCTCGAAGCGGTTGGCGGCAATGCGCAGCAGCTCCAAGCCAGTGCATTGGGCGAGGGTTTCGGGCAGGTGCCGCAGGCGGTTGCCGGCCAGCATCAGCTTTTGCAGCTGGGTGCAATTGCCGATTTCCGCGGGCAGCTCCTCCAGCTCGTTGTCGGTCAGAATCAGCCAACGCAGCTGCGGCGGCAAGGCGGCAGCCGGCAGCGTACGGATGCGGTTGGCCTTGAAGCCCACCATGCTCAGCTGCGGGCACTGGCCCAGCACCTCGGGCACGGCGGTAAATTGGTTGTCGGAGCAGAACAGGATGCGCAGCCGGTGCAGGCGCCCTAGGTCGGCGGGCAGCGCCGACAAGGCATTGCCCGACAGGTTGAGGATTTCGAGTGTGTCGGCTAGGTCAAAAATCTCGCGCGGAAACTCGGTGAGGCCACACGATAAATCGAGCCGGGTAGCGCCAGCCAGTTGCCCCGTGCGCAGCTGTTCGAGGGTATGCATGCCGCAAAGGTCGGCAATAGGCGGAGCATATCTTGCCAGCAACCCATCGGGCGGCGGCCACCTAGGCGCTTACTTCTCGAAGAACAAGCTGTAGATAACCCAGGCCGCGGCGAGCAGGCCCATCATGTACCACCCCCACTTGATGTATTTGTCATCGGGCGATTCGTCGCGGAGGGGTCGACGCTTTAATCCGGGAAACTTCATACCAGCGGGCGAACGGGTTCAGAGAGGTTGATTAAGCATACATACGTGCGCTGGGCCGGGCGGGTGGCCGGTGCACGCGGCGCAACTTATTGCCTGCTAACCTACAAAGGCCGCCCAAAGTTGGGCGAGCCATCGGGGTGCCACTCAAACGGCTTGGCCCTGATTTGCCGCGCCCAGCCGGCCTGGCTGCTGCGCGCGGCGTGGTAGATGATGTAGTGCTGCCCGTCAATCACCACAAACGAAGCGTGGCCCGGCCCGAAGATGGTATCGGTTTTCGAGAACACCGGCTGCGGCTCCTTGCGCCATGACGAGGGCTCGAGCGGGTAGCCGCCTAGGTAGGTAAGTTGGCCAAGGCAGTAATCGTCCGTCCAGCTGCCGCTGGCGGAGTAGATGATGAACGTGCGCCCTGCATGCTGCAGCACCTGCGGCCCCTCGTTTACGTGCGGATAGCCCTGCTTTTCCCAATCATGCTCGGGCCTCGAGATGCACACCCGGTCCGAAGCAATGGTGCAGGGGTTGCTCATGCGGGCGATGTAGATGTTCTGGCTGGTGTTGCTGAACCCCTCCCACCCCGACCACAGGAAGTACATTTCGCCCTCGAGCTGCAGCACCGTGCCGTCGATGGCCCAACGGTCGGTGGGCACCTCCAGCTTGCCCCGGAACGCGTACTCACCTAGGGCGTCGTCGGTGAGGCTTTCAAGGGCGTAGAGCCGTTCTTCGCCGTTGCGGGCATTGTAAAGCGCAAAGTAGATGTACCATTTGCCGTTGATGCGCTGCAGCTCGGGTGCCCAAATTTCGCGGTACTCGGGCACGGCGCCGTGGTTGCCGGGCCACACCTGCACCAACTCGGCAGTAGCCATTTCCGCGAGCCGCGAAAACCGGCTGATCAGGATCTTCTGCTTCAGCCGATCGACGGTGCAGTAGTACAGCTGATTTTCGTGCGAAATCACCCACGGATCTTCGCCATCGGGCACCAGCACGTGGGTTTGGTCGCCGCTGGGCGGCTGTGCCCGCGCCCGGGCCGTCATCACGTTTATTTCATCTACCGTCATGGGGGCCAGGTGCGCCTCCTGGTAAATGTGGTCGTCAGGCGTGTGCATGAGGTGGGTTTTGGGTAGAATGTAGGTTGAGCTGATGCTGTTTGCGTAAGGATATTGGAACGGTCATGCTGAGCCCCGCCGAAGCATCTCTACCGCTTCGTTGCACTCCTCATTGAACGTCATGCAAAGGCGTGAGCCGAACCGAAGGTCAGCGGAGCCAAGCATCTCGCGTGCTGATGGCAGGTAGTAATCACTATCCGGCGAGATGTCTCGCTTTGCTCTGCATGACGTTCTATTTGACCTAGGGTAATCGTTCCAGCGTCAGCCCAACGACCATCAACCACCCCGCCCTTCGGGCACCCCTCCTCAGAGGAGGAGGGGAACTAGCACCTGGCCTTAGCTATTAGCAGCTCTAGTAGCTCACACATACGCTAAGCTTCGCCCATCATCAGCCCTTCGATAGTATGCGCTTGCACGATGGGCTCGAGCTTATCAACTACGCGGCAGGTTAGGTGCTGGCGCAGGCTTTCGGGAAGGGCTTCGTAGTAGGCGCGCGTTACTTGCAGATCGTGGCGCTCGGCGTTGTTGGCGGTGGGGGCATCTACGCCTAGTACCAATGCCGGGCGCGGCGTATTGGAGATGTTGGCTGTGCCGCGGTGGATGGTAAGCGCCGAGCGGGCCGAGATGTCGCCCATCTGCGGCATTTTTTGCTGTGCTCTTTCCTCGTAGCGCGGGTACAACGACCTAGGCGGAAACATGCCGTGCTCGAAACCGTCGGGCAAGTCCCACTGGGTGCCCGGCGCCACCTCAAACGGCCCCATATCGGGCGTAACGTCGACGGTGGTAAGATTGAAAGCCAAGGAGTTGAGGCGCCGGCCCACAATAGTGTCGTCGGGGGCCGGAAAGTCGCGGTGCCAAGGTTGGTGTACGGCGCCGGGGTTGGGCACATCAAAGCCGATTTCCACGATTTTGTACTCGGGCCCAAGCACCGCTTCGCACACAGCCACCACCCACGGGTGCGTGCACAGCTCCACAAAGCCGCGGATGCCTTCCGGGTGAATTTCGACATAGTGGCGCTTGGGCCCGCGCCCTATGGCGCCGCCCGGGCGCTTCAGGGCATCTTGGTACAGCACGGCAATGTCTTCGCCTAGCTGCTGCGCCCACTCACGGCTGAAAGCACCCTTCAGGCCAATGATGCCGTCGCCGTACAGGCCGCCCATGATTTGGGCTATGTCGTAGCTGGTTTGGGTTTTACGCTCCTCTGCTATCATACTCCTGGTGTTTGGTGGCCGATGCTTGCGCCCTAGGTGGCTGCACTAGTTGCAGGGCAAAGAGGCAGCAAGCTTCTCTGCTGATAACGAAATTGGGCGGCAATGGGTGGCAACAGTGGAGCTTAGCACCGACCATTCCCGCCACTGTCATCGCGAAGAGGCACGACATTCCGCGCATCGAGCGGCGGCAATCGGTCCTGAGCAGGGCACAACCGTTCAGGTAGCACTTAGCGCAACCGACCTAGGGCGCCGCAGAACAATGTAGCGCGGACTTTGTAGTCCGCGTCCCCGGATAGTATTCTCAAGCGTTCAGCTGATTAGAGTTACTATCCGGGGACGCGGACTACAAAGTCCGCGCTACTTGGTTTTCGGTTGCTGCTCACCAAGGAGTTATGCCGCGAGAGGACCGATTGCCGCCGCTCGATGCGCGGAATGTCGTACCTCATCGCAATGACAGCTAAGGGAACGGTGCCTTAGGAGCTGCACGAAAGCGTAGCGCAGCCGGGCTTGGAGGCTGCCCAATCGGGGCGCATGGCGGCCAGGTCGTCGTGCTCGGGCTGCTCGGCGTAGGGCGTTTTCAGCACTTCCATCAAGCGGCTCAGCACCGATAGGTCGCCGGTTTCGGCGGCTTCGATAGCCTTCTGCGCCAAGTAATTACGCAGTACATACTTGGGATTGGCCGCCAACATGCTTTCGCGAATGGCCTCGGGTGTAATCGGCTCTTGGCGCAAGCGTTTTAGGTAGCGTTGCAGCCACTGCACCAGCACGATATGGCCGGCGTAACCGGGTTGGGCGTAGGAGTTGGCTTCTACAAACTCGAGCAGCTGGGTTTCTTCGTTGGCGGCATCGTGCAGCAGCTTGGGGGCCAGGTGCGAGAGGTTGCGGAAGAACAGCGTCATGTCCATCACGGCATCAACCAAAACCTGGTGCATATCCTCGATCAGCTGCTGATCGTCGGCGGTTTCGTGAGTTGTGAGGCCGAGCTTGCGCAGCATCATGGCCTGCATGGTTTCGGCCAAGGTAGTGCCGTAGAGGTCGAGGCCGGGGCGCAGCTGCTCGGGGTCGGCTACGAGGGGGGCAATGGCGCGGGCCAGCTGCACCAGGTTCCAGAGGGCCACTTGGGGCTGCTGCCCGAAGGCGTAGCGGCGGTAGCTGAAGTCGGTGGTGTTGGGCGTCCAGTCGGGTTCGTAAGGCTCGAGCCAGCCGTAAGGGCCGTAGTCGATGGTCAGGCCCAGAATGGACATGTTATCGGTGTTCATCACGCCGTGCACGAAGCCCACCGACATCCAGTGCGCAATCATGACGGCAGTGCGGCGGCTCACCTCCGCAAACCAGCGCAGGTACACCTCCGGCGACGGCTCGCCCAGCTCGGGGTAGTACCGGCGAATGACGTAATCGGCCAGTTCGCGCAGGTTGTCCATCTCGCCGTTGGCCGCAAAAATCTGGAAGTTGCCGAAGCGCACAAACGTAGGCGCTACGCGGGCCACAATGGCGCCGGGCTCCTCCTGCGGATTGCCGTTGTAGAACATGTCGCGCACCACTTTGGCGCCAGTGCCTACCAGGCTAAGGGCGCGGGTGGTGGGCACGCCCAGGTAGTGCATGGCCTCGCTGCACAAAAACTCGCGTAGGGAGGAGCGCAGCACGGCGCGGCCATCGGCGCGGCGCGAGTACGGCGTCATGCCAGCGCCTTTCAGCTGAATTTCCCAGGTGGTGCCGTCGGTGGCGCGCAGCTCGCCCAGCGAAATAGCGCGCCCGTCGCCCAACTGCCCGGCCCAACTGCCAAACTGGTGGCCGCCGTAGCGGGCGGCAAAAGGCTTCATGGTTTCGGTTACGCGGTTGCCGGCCAGCACCTCCACGGCAGGGCCGCGTTCGGCGGGCTTCTCGAGCCCTAGGTACCAGGCTAGGTCATCGGACCAAGCCAGCAGGTGCGGATCGGGTACGGGCGTGGGCTGCACGCGCGAGTAAGCAAAGCCGGGCACCTGGCGCGGCTGTTTATCAAATGTGGCCTCGCCGCGCAACTCCTCAACCAAGGAGTTTTCGAAGGTGGCCTGATCAATGGAAAACCTATTTGCTGACATACAGAAAAGCGCAAGGAGTAAGCGGCCGCCCTAGGTTTGACGCCGCAATGTCGGCAACACACGGTCGCTGCTCAGGATTCATTTACGGCAATGGGTGCTTGGTAAGTCGTACCTAGGAGCCGAAACACCAGCTGTTGCCTGACCTACAACGGGTTACCCACTGGGCATTGCTCGACTGTTGCAACAGGCTGCAAGGCACCTAGGGCAGCTGCGCGCAAACCTATTGCCGTGGTGCGGGTAATGATTGCATTACGCTGTTACTCTTGTGCTCCATGAAACGTTTGCTCCCGCTCATGTGCTGCTTGTTTGCGCTACCCGCCTACTCTACCCTAGGGCAGCGCCTGCAACCCGGTTTTGATAAAGCTGAGTACATCGAGCTGCTGCGGGTGTCGTCGCGGCAAGCGGGCGACTCGGTGTACTACGCCGGCGTGGCCGCGCCCAAGCAGTTCCGGCGGGTTTACCGCTCGCCCGTGGTGGGCCTCGATAACCGCTGGGACCTGTGGAGCAACGGCCGCGGCATGGTGGTGGTAAGCCTGCGGGGCACTACCCAAAACAACGAGAGCTGGCTCGAAAACTTTTACGCGGCCATGCTGCCCGCCAAAGGCGAGCTGCGGCTCAGCAAAGAGCGCGCGTTTCGGTACGAACTGGCCCGGCACCCGCAGGCGGCAGTGCACGCGGGCTGGCTGCTGGGCATGGCCTCGATGGCCGACGACATCGTGAGCAAAATCGACTCGTGCTACCGCCGCGGTTCCAAAGACGTGGTGGTGCTGGGGCACAGCCAAGGCGGAGCCATTGCCTACCTGCTTACCTCGCACCTGCGCAACCTGCAAAGCCGCGGCGAGCTGCCCGCCGATGTTCGCCTGAAAACTTACTGCAGCGCCGCGCCCAAACCCGGCAACTTGCAGTACGCCTACGAGTACGAGGCGCAAACCCACGGCCCCGATGGCGGCTGGGGCTTCAACGTGGTAAACGCCGCCGACTGGGTGCCAGAAACGCCCATTTCCATTCAAACCCTCACCGACTTCAACCCCACCAATCCGTTTGTGGGTGCCCGCGGCATCATTCGTAAGCAAACCCTGCCCAAGCGACTCGCGCTGGGCTACGTGTACCGGCAGCTCGATAAGCCCACGCGCAAGGCCCAGCGCAACTACCAGCGCTACCTAGGCACGTTTGCCTCGCGGCAAGTGCGCAAAACGTTGCCCGAATACCAACCGGGCACCTACTACGCCAGCAATAACTACGTGCGCACGGGCCGGCCGGTGGTGCTGCAGCCCACCGCCGAGTATTACCGCCGCTTCCCCGACGACCCCAAGCGCATATTCGGGCACCACTTGTTCTTGCCGTATATGTACCTAGCTGAAAAATTGCCCTAGGTCAGGGGTGCTGCCGTGGTTGCTGACAACGGCAAGCAAGCCGCGCAAGGCAAGCAACCTAGGGCACCAGCGTGGCGTGGCTTGAGCATCAACACCTTTAATACTAACTGTGTGCTGTTTGTTGCAGCAACGGCAGGCTACGCTCGCGCCACAGCTGCAGGTGGTGGGCCTCGTGGCCGGCGGTAATGTAGGCCAAGGCGCGCACCGTTACGGGCTGGTTGCTGGCTGTGCCCTTCTGTTCGTAAGCCTCTGGGCCAAACGACTCGAACAGGCCCAGGGTGGCGGCGCGCACGGCGTCGTACTCGGCTAGTAAGCTGGCGAGCGAGCGGGCATCGGCACCGGAGGTTACCACGTATTCGTCTTGCTCGAAACCGGGCAACGGCTGCTTGTCGCCGCGGCCTACGCGCAGGGCGCGATAAGCAAAAATGCGCTCCGTATCGATAACGTGCAGCAGCGTTTCCTTGATGCTCCACTTGCCGGGCGCGTAGCGCAGCAAGGCCTGCTCGTCGGTGAGGGTGCCAATCATTTGCTTCAGCTCGGTTTGCTGGTTGCGCAGCTGCTGCAACGGGTCGGTACCGTCCGGAATTAGGCTGATGTAACGCTGGTAGTAGGCGCCGTACTCGGTAGCGGCGGGGCGGATGGTGCGGTAGTTCATGGGCGCCAAGTTACAAGGCCAGTTGGGGAGTTTGCCGCTCCAGCTCGAGCAGCCATTTTTTGCGCCATAAACCTCCGCCGTAACCTGTGAGTTTGCCATCGGCCCCGATAACCCGGTGGCACGGAATGAGAATGGAAATGCGGTTCATGCCGTTGGCCGCGGCCACGGCGCGCACCGCACCCGGCTGCTCCAGGGCGTTGGCCTGCTGCTGGTACGCGCGCGTGCTGCCGTAGGCAATGGTTTGGAGTTGCGCCCACACGCGTTGCTGAAACGGCGTACCGGGCGCGTACAGCGGCACCGAAAAGGTGCGCCGCTGGCCGGCAAAGTACTCCTCCAGCTCGGCCTGCAAGACGGCAAAGTGTGGGTTCGGCCCCTGCACAATGGAGGCATTCAGTAGTTTGGCCAAGGCCTTCAGCTCGGTTTCGAGCATTTTGCGGTCGGTGAATTCGAGCAGGCATACCCCCTCCTCCACCGCGCAGGCAATCATGGGGCCCAGGGGCGTTTCGAAACGCAGCAGATCAATAACCCGCTGCTCGCGGCTGTTGGAAGGCGCCACGCCAAACACCGCCTTAAACGAATCCTGAAACCCGCTCAACGACTCGTAGCCGGCATCGAAAGCGGCAGCCGTTACCGACTCCCCTTCCTGTATTTTCTTGAATGCGGTATTAATGCGCACCATGCGTTGGTAGGCTTGAAACGTGAGGCCGTGATGCTTCAGAAACCAACGGCGCAACATGCTGGGCTCAAAGCCGCGGCTGCGCAGCTCCCGGTCGTTGATTTTGGCGGCGGGCTGGGCGTGTACTTCCTGCAGCAGCTCGCCGATAAAGGCCGGTGCCTCGCCGCGCTTGCCCAACGGCGTGCACACTTTGCAGGGCCGGTAGCCGCGCACCAAGGCCTCTTTGGTGGTGCCGTAAAACTCCACGTTTTCGGGCTTGGGTTTGCGGGCCGTGCAGGTAGGCCGGCAGAAAATGCCCGTGGTTTTCACGGCCGCGATAAACGTACCCTCGTAGGCTACATTCTTGGCAACCAAGGCGCGGTAGTATTCGTGAGTAAGCGCGGGGTCGGCAATCATCGGAACAAGGTTGCAAAGTTTTCTTCGGAGCGCAGTTTAGCCATGGCCGCTGCATGCACGCGCCCTAGGTGCTCAAAGGCAAAGTTGCCCATGCTGATGCGCCGCACCCCGGCTTGTTGCAGCTCGTCAAAGCTGGGCAAGTTGGGCAAGCACATCACGTTTAGGGGCAGCGACGTGGCGGCGGACAGTTCGCGCATATGCCCTAGGTCAGTCAGGCCTGGCACAAACAAACCATCGGCGCCGGCTTGCTCGTAGGCTTCGGCGCGTTGGCGGGTTTC
Organism: Solirubrum puertoriconensis; assembly: GCF_001483135.1. Taxonomy (GTDB): domain Bacteria; phylum Bacteroidota; class Bacteroidia; order Cytophagales; family Hymenobacteraceae; genus Solirubrum; species Solirubrum puertoriconensis. The sequence goes on along the minus strand of NZ_LNAL01000006.1, from coordinate 864,319 downwards.
GGCTAAGGGCTGGGCAGTGCCGAGCAGGTAAGTATCGGTGCGGGCATTAATGAACACGTCCGAGCCGCGCGCTGCCTGATGGCTTTTGAGTTGGTGCAGCAGCTCGGCAAACGCATCGGCGGGCACCAGTTGCCGTTGGCCGTTGCGCACCACCGAGTCTTCGATGTTGATGCCGACCACACCGAGTTCGGCGAGTTGGGCCACGTTGGCGCACACTTGCGCGGCGTCGCGGCTGTAGCCGGCTTCTACATCAACCGTAACGGGCACTTGCACGGCCTGGCAAATGCGCGCCACCACAAAACGCAAATCGGCAAAGGGCATTTGCTCGCCATCCGCGTAGCCCAGCGTGCTGGCAATGGCGGCGCTCGAAGTACCCACGGCCCGAAAGCCCAGCTCCTGGTAGGTGGCAGCGCTGCGGGCATCCCAGGCGTTGGGCAACAACAGGGGTTCGGCGTGGTGGTGCAGCTCCCGGAAAAGCTGCGCGTTGGGTGGTGTCATGCTCAAAGGATTTTGAGCGAAAGTAGACACGCTGCCCTAGGGCAGGCAACCGGAAATTGAACACCTATTTTTTTCAGGCCAGCTCCTGCTTTTTGATCTTGGCCTGCGCACCTAGGGCTTACTTCCGAAGCATTAGCCCGAAGAGCAAGGGCACAGGCGCTTGCGAAAAGCTGCTCGCAACCCGTTTTAATATCCAAATAAATAACTATATTATACACGAAATCCAGTACGCTCGGCGTGGGCGTTCCGGACGCGGCACCTTCCCACTAAGCTTCCCTTGGCCCATGAAGAAAATCCTCGTACCCACCGACTTTACGCCCAAAGCTCACAATGCTTTTGAGGTGGCGCTGCAACTCGCCAGCCGCACGGGTGGCCATGTTACCCTGCTGCACGTGGTTGATATGCCGACGGGTGGCGGCGTGGTGTCGTCGGGCGGCCCGGCAGGCGGCGGCACGCTCAACGACCTGTATGCCATTAAGTTGCTGCAGGTGGTAAAACACCGCATGTATGAGCTGATTGCCGAGGCACAGCGCCGCGTGGAGGGCGTGGAGGTGCAAGACCTTATCCATACCTCCTCGCTCGAGGATGCTATCATGGAGGTAATCGAGGAACGCAACATCGATCTGGTGGTGATGGGCGCCGAGGAACCGCACGACTGGACGCGCTTCTTTACCGAATCAACCTCGCAGCGCCTGATTCGTACGGCGCCGTGCCCGGTGCTTACCGTAAAGCAGCCCGCCCCCGATTTTAAGGTGCAGCACATTGTGTTTGCTTCCGATTTCTCGGCCGAGGCCGACCGCGTGGTGCCCAGCCTCAAACAAATTCAGCAGGCGTTTCCGGAAGCTACCCTGCACCTGCTCGACGTGGTGCCCTCGCACGACCGCGACGATGCCGTGCTGGCGCGCATCAACGATTTTGCCCGCCGCCACCAGTTGCAGCACTACGAGCCCGATGTGATTGATGCGCCCAAGGTGAGCATTGGCATACCGCGCTTTGTGGAGCAAGCCCACGCCGATTTGGTGGTGATGCTCACGCACGCCCACACCGGCCTCAGCCACCTGCTGCACAACAACACGGCCGAAAATGTAGCTGTGCATGCTGCCCCGCCCGTGCTTACCCTGCACACCTAGGCAACCACCTAGGCCCGGGGCTGCAACTGCCACTTAATTCGGGTGTACGCAATCCGGAAGCCCTGCTTCTCGGCATTGCTCTGCGATTGGCTGCCCGGCAGGGCGCCCATCAGGGCCAGCGTGCAGCCTTGCGCGGCGGCATCGCGCAGGCGGGCGTGTAGCAGGGCCTGTTGCCCGCCTTGCCTGCGGCCGTGCGGCACGGTGCTGGCTCCCGCCAGCAGGGCTACCCCATCGTGCACGAACATGCCGCCGGCCGCAATGGGCGTGCCGTCGAGTTCGGCTAGGTAAGCCGAGTAGCCTGCGCTGTGAGCATTAATGCGCCCAAAGTCGCGCATAAAGGCTTCGGCGTTGTCCATTTCGGTACTCCAGCCCTGGGCTAAGGTTTGGGCCCACAAATCGGCTTGGGCAGGCGGCACCACGCGGGTATGCACCCTGGGGTTGAGTGCGGGGCTGGTGGCCAATGCTGCTTGCTCGAGCGGCAGATACAGCACGCTGGTATACTCAAAGGGTACGTAGCCGCGGATAGGCAGCAACGCTAGCAAAGCGCTATCTGCCATGGGACTTACCTCGTGGTACACGGGTGCTCCGCGCTCCGCAAAGAATTGCTCGAGCTTAACCAGTTCTGCTTCGCCCACGGCCTCAAACAAGCCCAGGCCGAAGGTTTGGGTAATCGGCGAATCGGGCCCGTCGAACATGGCGTAAGTGCCAGCTACCTCCAGCCACTGGGCGCCGCTTTCTGGGTGCAGTTTGGCGCGCGCCTCAACAAAACTGGCATTGCTGCGCGATTCGGCACGCTCGAGCCGCCGGGCTAAGTTCTGATCGGAAAATACCATTGATACAACTGTTGATTGCAGGCTGCTGAAGCTTACTTTTTACCTAGGGAGCATCTGCCCACCCAAGTGAAACCCGGCAGTAGGCACCCTCAGGGAAATGACGCGCAAGGAGCATTCGGCCACTATATTAACAAACCTATTTATTCTTTACTTTAAGGCTATTACGCGCATTATCCGTCTTCTCCCAATTCCAACTTAGCCCCCGATGAAACGCGCACTTCCGCTCCTGGCGTTTGCTGCCCTGGCCTGCACCGCCGTTTCGGCGCAAACGCGCACCAGCATGACGGCCGCTACCGATGCCGACTACATTAACACCGAGCTGAGTAAAGGCAAAGGACTTTCTACGCGCTCGAGCACGGCAGGTAGCCCGTTTCTGTTCCACAACTGGACAAGCGGCCAATTAGTAAGCACAGTCAGCGGCCCCCGGCGTGCGTTGTTGAAGTACGACTTAGCCCAAAACCGCCTGCTGGTGCGCAAGCCCAACGGCGACTCAGTGGAAGTAATGATGGCGCAGGTGAAGGAGTTTACCCTCGGCGACTCGGCCCGGGGCGAGCGGTATACCTTCCGACTTTACCCCGATGTAAAGACCGAAAAGCCAACCCTGCGCAGCACGCTTTGGGATGTACGCTACGATGCCGGCAGCACCGCGCTGCTGCGCCAACGTACCCGCACCGTGTATAGCTACGGCAATTCGCCGTCGTTGGCGGGCTCTACGGGCTCGGCCTGGCGTGATACGTACGCTTATTATATCAAGCGCACCGATAACACCCTCGTGCCCGTGCGGCTGAACACCCGCTCCGTGCTCGAAGCCCTGGGCAAAGCGCAGGCACCAGCGTTGCAGGCGTATATCAACCAGCAACGCCTAAAGCTCGACGACGAAGCCGACGTGGCAAAGCTCCTGGCTTACTTCGATACGCTTTAGTGCAAGCACCCAGGGCACGGCTCACCCACTAGCGGCCACGCTCGAGTTGTTGTAATTTTGCAGTGCACACCTCTGGCAGCGGCGGAACTGATTGCCGTAAAGCTGCATTATGGAACGTTGCCGCGTATCCGCCTACAATACATTCCTATCCGAATGACTGACTCCGCCTTGCGGTTGTATTTCGAAAACCCCGTGGGCCGCGTGCTAGAGCACCCCGATGGCTACGCCGTAGTGCAGTACCACGCGGGCAAGCGCAAGCTGCAGCACCTGCAAGCCTTCCTGACCCATACCGGCCGCTTAATGCAGCTGCGCAACTGGAACAAACTGCTCGGCGACCAACGCCTGATGTCGCCCTTTACCGAGGAAGAAAGCCAATGGATTGTGGGCTATTGGTTGTCGCAGGAGCAGCAGAATGGCAACATCTACGGCGCCGTGCTGCTGCCCAATGATGTGTTTGCCCGCTTATCGGTAAACAACATGATGCACGAGGCCAAGGCAGCCGCCCTCACCTACCGGATGTTCGACAGCGAAACCGACGCGGTGGCTTGGCTTAGGCAGCAGCGCTAAGCCTAACGCGTAAAATCGGATCGGCGAGGCACCCCACGGGGGTGCCTCGCTGCATTTACAGCCTGTTGCGTGCAGCGTTGCGGCTCGTTAAGCCGTTATGTATGCAGCTGCCCGACTTTCTTGCCGCTGCCTGCCATCAGTTTTTTTGCAGCACCTAGGGTGATAGTTGGCGCGCCGGATGATTAATGAGTAGAAGACGCCTCAATCCGATGACACCACTGCCCCACCCCGTTTCGCCTACCGAGCCAACCTCCGGCGCCGCACTTCGGCAAGCATTGCTTACCAACAGGCAGGCTGTGCTCGCGCAGCTCTACCAGCGCACCTACCCCATGGTGCAGCGCTACGTGCTGGGCCACGGCGGCTCGGCGCAAGATGCCAAAGATGTGTTTCAGGATGCCTTGGTGGTGTTCTACGAAAAAGCCGTGGCGGGCACACTGCACCTCACGGCTTCGGCCAGCACCTACCTGGTTGGGGTAAGCCGCAACTTGTGGCGCCGCGAGCTGGCTCGCCGCCGCGGCGAGCCGCTTACTCAGCTCGCCGACGAGCACTGCGAGCTGCCCGATGCCGAGGCGGCTGCCAACGAACTGCCTGCGCTAGCAGTGCGCGAGTATGTAGAGCGCCTGGGCGAGCGGTGCAAGAGCATCCTGCTGTCGTTTTATTACTTCCGGCAACCGCTCGAGCAGATTGCGGCTACGCACCAATACCGGAGTGTCCGCTCGGCTACGGTGCAAAAGTTTAAGTGCCTGGAACGCCTGCGCCAATCGGTGCGCCATGCTATCGCCGAAGCCCTATACGCCTGAAACCATGCGCCCCGAACTCGCCCGCCTTGCCAACCTCGAGCAGCAGCTGCTAGGTACTCAGCCGCCTGTGCCCGAGGCCGAATGGCAGCGAATGCTGTTGCTCGATACCGGCTTGGCTGCCGATGCCCACGCCCAGCAGCAACTCTACGCGGGCCTCAAACTGGCAGGCAGGCGCCAGCTGCGCCACGAGCTCGAGGCCATTCATTCGGGGCTGTACGGCCCCGTGGCGGCAGGCTGGCTGCGCCGCACCACTGCCCGCCTGCAGCAAGCACTAAGCCGCTGGCCGCGGCTCCGGCCCAAGCCCTAAAGCTCCGCTTAGCCGCGGCCACCTAGGGCACCCGCTACTTCTGGCTACTTCCGATTTGCGCAGGCTCCGGCTTGTGGTAGCTCGGTGTTGCCTTTTGGGTGCCTCGCCTCACTGCGTTTCACCCTTAAGATACTGCCATGCACTTTGCCCACGAGTTCACACAATTTGCCGTTAAAGATCAACGACTTAACAGCCTTTATCTCCACCAATACCTGCAACACGTCGCAGGTTTGGCGCGGCCGCTTGTTACCAATATGACGCGCTCGGTAATCGAAGAACGCCCCACGCGCTTTGCCGAAATTGACGTGTTCTCGCGCCTGATCATGGACCGCATCGTGTTCCTGGGCACGGCTGTTGATGACCAGATTGCCAACGTGCTCACGGCGCAGCTGCTGTTCCTGGAGTCGGTGGATTCGAAAAAGGATATTCTGCTCTACATCAACTCGCCGGGCGGCTCGGTGTACGCCGGCCTGGGCATTTACGACACGATGCAGTACGTGGGCCCCGACGTGGCCACCATCTGCACCGGCCTGGCGGCGTCGATGTCGGCGGTGCTGCTCGCGGGCGGTGCCCGCGACAAGCGCTCGGCCCTGCCCCACGCCCGCGTCATGATTCACCAGCCCTCGGGCGGCGTACAAGGACCATCGGCCGACATCGAGATTACGGCGCGCGAAATTCTGAAAATGCGGCAGGAGCTGTACGAAATCCTCGCCAAGCACACTGGCCAAACCTACGAGCAGATTCATGCTCACTCCGACCGCGACTACTGGCTTCGGGCCGACGAGGCCAAAGCCTACGGCCTTATTGATGAGGTACTCGAGCGTAAATAACGAACCGGCCGGGCGGGTTGCTAATGTCGCAACCGGCCCGGCCGGTTCGTTACCTAGGGCTTACTCCATGTGCCCAACTGCTAGCGATAGATGAGAATGCGCGCATCGTCGAGGCAATGCAAGGAGTGGCGCGCACCGGCCGGAAACACAATGTAGTCGCCGGTTCCCAGCTCGGTGGTAGCGCCCTCTACCGTTATGTTGAGGCGGCCGGTCAGCACGGTTACCAGCACCTCAACCGGGGCATCGTGGGTGGGCATGGTTTCGCCCGCCCGAAAGGTTTTGAAGATGACTTTTTGCCCGTTTTTATCGAGCAGCACCTGGGCTTTGGTTTCGCCAACGGTAGCGTGGCGCCCACCAAGTAAGCTACCCGTTCGGAAGGCAGCAGAAGCAACTGAGTTCATAGGGAAGAAGCTTAACAGCGCAATTGATGCGCCGAAGCTACCCTGCTGCCTTAGGTGTAGAAATGACAATAATCAGCCCGAAACCTGACGCTGCTTACCTGCTTTTGTAAGCGCTTTGCTCTGGCACCGAGCACCAGGCCAAACGCTCTGACCATCGGCCGTTGCAGCTCCCGAACCACACCGGCACTAACGCGTTAAATCTACCTCATCAAACGTGAGAGGGCCATGGAAAAATATTCATTAGAGGGCCAAACGGTGGTAATTACGGGCGCTAGCAGCGGCATTGGCCGGGCCACGGCGCTGGCGTTTGCGCGTTGCGGTGCGCGGTTGGTGCTGGCTGCCCGCCGGGCCAATGTGCTGGCCGAGGTAGTAGCCGAGTGCGAACACCTAGGCGCCCGAGCCTTGGCCGTACCCACCGATACCACCGATGCGCAAGCCGTGGAGCGCCTTGCCCAGAACGCCGAAACCTTTGGCGGGCGAATAGATGTGTGGATCAACAACGCCGGCAGCGGCGCCGTGGGCGCGTTTGATGAGGTGCCGGTGGCCGCACACGAGCAGGTATTGCGACTTAATCTGCTGGGCTACCTCTACGGCGCGCACGCGGTGTTGCCGCGCTTTCGGCGGCAGCGAGGCGGCATCCTGATCAACATGATATCCTTGGGTGCGTGGGTACCAATGCCGTTCACGGCCTCGTACACAGCCAGCAAATTCGGCTTGCGCGGCCTAAGCGAATCGTTGCGCGCCGAGCTCATCGATACGCCTTCCATTCGGATTTGCGATGTATACCCGGCGTTTGTTGATACGCCCGGTTTTCAGCACGGTGCCAACTACACGGGCAAGCTCATCAAGCCTTCGTCGCCGGTGTTTAGTCCGCACAAAGTAGCCGATGCATTGGTAGCGCTTGCCCAGCACCCGCGCAACACCACCATGGTTGGCTGGACGGCTAGCGTTATGCGCTACGCCTACGCCTTTGCCCCCGATGCTACCCGCTCCATGTTGGCGAGGTTTTTCAAGCTCTATTTTAAGCAAGCCAAACCCGCGCCGATAAGCACCGGCAGCTTGTTGGCACCTGCCTCTGTACCGCACGGCACCGATATTGTGGGCGGCTGGGGCAGCAGCCGCAAGCCCGGCTTGGCTGCTTGGTTGGGTACTGCTTTTGCGGCTGGCTTAGCGGCTGGGGTGTACGCCGTTGCACGGCGGCGCCAGTCGACTGATTCGGCATTCAGCAAACCAGTGCACTAGCCGGATTTAGGGCAAGCAAAAGCTCGAACTGCAGGCTGTGGCAATTAGCTGAATGTCTTGAACATGACGTTACAACAGCTACAGAACAAGATATAATTACTTCAAGCTATTATTCACTATATATTTTTAAAAACTTAATTAATAAGCTGTTATCGCGCTGTATAAATGCACTCTTGCTATTCCTATTAGAAACCAACTTTAGCTTAGTACAATGCTACTAAATACGCCAACGGCCCGCAGCGCAGCAGGATATACCTACCACGTTGCGGGCCGTTGTGCTGCGCTGCTAGCCTACTTTTTGACTAGCGGAGCCACTTGCACCACCGTGTTGTCGGGCAGCGGAATTTCGCGGGCGATTTGGAAGGTGAACGGCTTGTCAGCCTGTTCGTCGATGCGGCGCTGCTGAATGCGCAGGCGGGCCCCATCGCCCGGGGTTACTGATACATCCTCGCCGGTGCCCGTGTTGGGGTCGTAGCTGCGAAAACCCACCAGCGTATTGCTCGGATACTCGGCGCGCTTGGCCTTGGCTTCATCAATCACATCGGGCTTGCCAGCAAATCGACCCAGGTCAATTTCTTTGGTTTCGCTGCCTTTGATCACGAGGTAGGCAGTGGTTTTCTTTGGGCCGCTATCGGCATCCTTCACGGGCTCGAAGCGGAATGACAACTGGGCGGCTACGGGAGCCGGGGCGGTAGGTGCCGCAGCAGGCTTGCTGCCCTCGGTTGCAGCGGCGGGGTTGGTGCTATCGGCAGCGGCTGCTTGCTCGGTTGTGCCGGCAGCAGCATTGGCCTGCTCGGTGCTAGGTGCCGACTGGTTGCAGCCGGCCACGAGCAGCGCTGCAGCCACCATACCCAGGTAATAAGACTTCATAACAAGGCGTGTTCGAGGAGGTAGGTACTTTCTGAACGGTAAGAATAAGCAGAAAAGAGCGGGTTTGCACTATACAGCAGCGGATTGCACTTTACATTTCAGCAGTGGGCTACACCCGCAAACCTTTGGTAGTAAAAAACCAAGTCTATATATTGCTGTAGAGCAATGCGTTCGTGCCTCACCTGTCGCCTGTAGCTGCGCCAATAACTAGGTTGGCTTAAGTAGAGTACCGCTGATTACGCCCACTTGGGGTTACTAGTATGCAAACAGTTGTTCTGCAAAACTCCTTCGGCAAGCCCTTCCTTACCATTCAGTGGGACCAGGTAAACAATTGGGTTTACAGCCGCTGGGAAGGCCTACTCTCAAAGGAGAACGTGGAAAAAGGTGGCGAGCAGGTGCTGGAGGCAATGCAAGCCACCGGCTGCCGCTTACTGCTCAACGACAACCGTGAGGTAAAAGGCTCGTGGAGCCAAGCCAACGACTACATTGCCCAGCAATGGATGCCGAAGGCCAAAGCCCTGGGGCTCCGCCGCTTTGCCCACATTCTGGCCCCAGGCTTGTTTGCGCAGCAATCGGTAGAGGAAATGCTGCACCGCGTGGATGGCCGTTTTGAGATGCGCTTGTTCGGCAGCCTTGGCGAGGCTACCCAGTGGCTGAAAGCGGCCCAGCCGGCCCCGCACCCCAGCCCCGCCCCTGTTCAGTAACCGCCCTGCCCAGGGCAACTAGCCAGGCACCATCGCAGCCAAGGCCCGCGCATCTGCGTACTGCCCATTGCGGGTGCTACAGTGGAGCTAACAATGCCGCTCAGTTCCTTACCTGTAGGATATCCGGCATTGCGCTATGTTGCTGAAACATTTCCGACGGGCCGCCCTGCTGGCTCTGCTGCTAGGTGCGGTAGGGAGCGGGCTGGTGTTGTTGCTGCTGGGCACCCACTCGGGCCGGCAGCAGCTGGAGCAACAGCTGCGCGAGCAACTACGGCAAAGTACCGATCTGGTCGTCAGCCCCTACGAGGTACGCCTTTCTACCTGGCAGGATTTTCCGCACTTCACGGCCACGGTTAGGGGCTTTGCGCTTACCGATACCGCCCACGGCCGGGCGCGGCAGGTGCTGCAAGTAGGCCGCGCCGATTTGCGCCTGCAAGTGCTGGCCTTGCTGCGGGGCCGCGTGCAAGTACGCCGCCTGCACCTCTCCGATGTGGTACTGAGCAGCTACGTCGATTCGGTGGGGCGGCGCTGGGGCGTGCACGGCCGCAGACCCGATGCGGCAGAAACCGCCGACCCCGTTCCCTTCGAGCTAAAGACTTTGCGCCTCAGCAACGTGCGCCTGCAGTTCCGCAACGATTACAAGCGCAGCGCCTTTACGGCAATAATTGCCGATGCGCGCCTTAGCGCCCGGCAGGCCGATGGTTTGCTGCAAGTGCAAGGCCAACTGGCCGGCACCATGGAGCTGCTACGCGCCCGGCGCGGCACCATGGTAGCCCGCCAACCAGTACGTGCCTGGGTGCGCTACCGCTACAACCACAGCCGCCGGCAGGGCACCATCTGGCAAAGCGGCCTTACCCTGCACGGCGACACCCTGCACGTAGCCGGCACCCATACCGCTGGCCGCCTAGGTAGCAATAGCCTTCAGTTTAGCGTTCGGGGCAAGCAGCCACTTAGCCGGGTATTGCCTACCATGCTGCCGCACAGTTTGCGCGCTTACGTAGCCGCAGCCCGCAGCCCCAGTAAGGCGTTTATCAACTACCAAATGCAAGGCACCGTGGGGCCCACGGTGTGGCCCCGCAGCATCACGCGCTTGCAGCTGCGCAATGCGCAAATCACCTGGCCCGATTCGGCCAGGCGCATCCGGCGCTGGAACATGCTGGCCGTGCTCGATAACGGAGCGGCCCACCACCCGCGCACCACCACGCTGCGGCTGCAGCAGTGCCGCATTTTTTCGTCGGTGGGCGAGCTGGATGTGCAGCTGACCATGCGCGATTTTCGGCGACCGTACGTGGTGGGGCGCATGCGCGGCCGCACCGATTTGCCGGCCCTGGCCGCCTTGGTGGCGCCAGGCTTTTGGCAGGCACATTCGGGCAGTGCCGAGCTCGATATAGCCCTGCGCGGCCTGTTGCCCCCTCCGCCCGGGCAAATCAGCCCCAGGCATGCCGCCGAAAACCTACAGGCCCGCGGCAAGGTAGTGCTGCACAATGCGGCCTTTCGCCTACCCGACCGCAATGCCGAGGTACGCAACCTGAACGTGCATCTAGGCATGCAGGACAGCGTGTGGCAACTCAACAACCTCGCGGGCGAGGTAGATGGCATGCGCTTTCGGGCCACGGCTACGGCTACGCATTTGCTTGATTACTTTACCGGCCTTGCTCCTGCTACCCACGTGAAAGGCCGCTTTGCCGTGGAAGAGCTGCGGACTGCCCGCTTGCGCCGGCTCTTGCAGCCGGCGGCACCTAGGGTAGCAGAGGCCAGGCCAGCCGCCCCACGCACCACCCCTGCCGATACCAGCCTGATACCGCCGGGCTTGCGCCTGAACATCGAGCTGAGCTGCCAACGCTTGGTACTACCAACCGATACGGTATCCGACATGGCCGCCGCGGTGCAGCACGACAGCCGGCGTACCTCACTAAGCAACCTTACGGCGCGGGTATGGGGCGGCAAAGTGCGCGGCCAAGCCTCCTGGCCTGCAGCCGAGGCCGTTAACCCTGCTCCGGCCAATTTTCGGCTCGATGTCGGCTTCGGCACCTTAAGCTACCAGCGCATGGTGCATTTGCTTACGGCCAAGCACAAGCGCCGCACAGCGGCTCAGCCTACTGCCCTTTCCGAGATGCTGCTCGAGGCCAACGGGCAAGCCAATTGCCAGATCGAAACCCTGCGGCTACCCGCCAATGGCCAGGTGAAGAACCTGCGCCTGCGGGTGCTGAAAACCGGCACCTCGCTGCGGATGCCGTACCTGCTATTCAGCGCGTCGGGCGGCGGTGTGGGGCGGGCTACGGCCACGGCCCGCCTGGCCAGCGGTAAGCTAGCGGCAGCTAATGCCAACCTCGATTTGCGCTACCGCACCCTCGATGTGCAACGCCTGCTGCTGCAACTGGCCAGCTTGGCGCCCGATGACGAAGAAGAGGCGCCTAGTACGGCCAAACCCGGTGGCAACGGCACCAGCCGCATGCTCACCGACGGCCGCCTGAGTGCCCGCCTGCGCGTGCGCGCCGACCAAGTGCAATACGGCGTGCTCACGGGCTCCAACTTTCGGGCGCTTTCTACCCTACAACCCGGCACGGCCCGGCTCGAGGAGTGCGCGCTTAATGCCTTCGGAGGTTTCTTCCGGCTGCGCGGGAGGCTGCAAACCACGGCCGTGCGCGGCCTGCACCCGCTGCACGCCCAACTTGATTTGCGCAATATTGCCCTGCCCCAGCTTTTCCGCCTGGCCGATGCCTTGCAGTTCGATGTACTCGGTAGCCATAACATTAAGGGTACGCTGCACTGCAATGCCGACGTACACACCACCCTCGATGCCAACTTTTTGCCCGCCGCCGGCCGCACCGTGGGCTACACCCGCGCCGATATCAACAACCTGGAGCTGCTGAACGTGGCTGCCCTGGAGCAGGCGTTTAAACTGGCCGGCGCCCGCCGCACCAGCCACTTGGTGTTCGAGCCCGTTAGCTCGCGGTTCTTCTTCGACCGGGGCACCGTGCTTATCCCGTCGCTGCACCTCAACAGCAACCTCACCGACCTCGATGTCAGCGGCTTTTACAACCTCAGCGGACAGGCCAATTTGTACCTAGGGCTCAGTCCGTTTCAGGCGCTGCTAGGCAACAACACCAAGCGCGTCGACCGGATATTGCGCGACGAACCCGCCCGCCGGCCCACCCGCAACTTAACATTCGTAAACCTGCGCCGTGGTCCGCGTGGCCGCAACAACCTTCGCCTTTTCAAGGGCCAAGAGAAACGCGCGCAACAGGCGCTGCTTCGGCAGCAGTGCCGCCAGCTGCTCCTGGCGCAGCCGCTCGACACTACGCTACGGCTGTTGCAGTAAGCACAACCGCCGCCACCTAGGTGCTTATTCCGGCAACGGCATTCCCCGGGCCACGTGCATAGCCTCCGGGCAGTGCGCCAAACCACGGGCCGACACGCAGCCGAAAACTTTTCGGCGCCGCCAACTGTAGGGTTGCCTGACATGACTGAAGCAGAAGTATTAATTATTGGTGCCGGCGCTGCCGGGCTAATGGCTGCCCGCGAGCTAAGCCAAGCCGGCAAGCGCGTGGTAGTTCTGGAAGCTCGCCAACGCCTGGGTGGCCGCATCTACACCTTCAGCGGCGAAGGGTTTACCGCCCCTACCGAGGCGGGCGCCGAGTTTATGCACGGCGAAGTGCCGCTGACCCAAAGCCTGCTGGCCGAAGCCAACATTGCTTACCACGACACGGCTGGTGAGATGTACGAAGTTGAAAACGGCCAGGTGCAGGCGTCGGAAGGCATGTTTGAGGACTTACCCACGCTGCTGGAACACTTGCAAACCCTCGAGCACGACATGACGCTGGCTAGCTACTTGGCGCAGTACTTTGCCGGCGAGCAATACGCCGGGTTGCGCACCTGGGTAACGCGCTTTGCCGAAGGCTACGACGCCGCCGATGCCGAGCGCGTAAGCGTGTTTGCCCTGCGCGAAGAATGGGCCGCTGGCGGCGCCGAAGACTCGCCCCGCCCTGCCGGGGGCTACAGCCGGCTAATTGAGCACCTGGCTGCGGCCTGCCGGGTTGCGGGCGGCCAAATTCACCTAGGGCACGTGGTGCAAACCGTGCAGTGGCAACCCGGCCGAGCGCAGGTGCTTTGTACCAACGGCTCCCAATTCATGGCTAAGCAAATAATGCTTACCCTGCCCTTAGGTGTGCTCCAAGCCCGGGACGGGCAACCCGGCTACGTGCGGTTTCAGCCCGAGCTGCCAACGCAACGCGCCGCTGCTCAGGCTTTGGGGTTTGGGCCCGTCATCAAAGTGCTGCTGGAGTTTGACACCTCGTTTTGGGAAACCGTTGGTCCCGCGCTGCAACGGCCTTTGCCCAATATGGGCTTCTTGTTTTCGGATGCGCCGGTGCCCACGTGGTGGTCGCAGCTGCCCGAGCAACGCCCCTTGCTCACGGGCTGGGTTGCCGGCCCCGCTGCCGAGCGGCTGCGCCACACTGCGCCCGAGGAGGTGCTGCAGCAAGCCCTCGAATCGGTGGCGTACTTGCTTGGTAGCAGCCCGGCCGCCGTGCGCGAGCATCTGGTGGCCCACAAGGTGGTAAACTGGGGCGCCGATGCCTTTGCCCTAGGTGCCTACGCCTATGCCACCGTAGGGGCAGCCGAGGCGCGGGCGGTGCTAACCCAACCCGTAGCCAACACCTTGTTTTTCGCCGGCGAAGCCTTATACGAGGGACACGCCATGGGCACGGTAGAGGCGGCTTTGGCCAGCGGGCAACAAACGGCCCAAAAGCTGCTCGCTTGCCCAATTAATCCCCATTCAGCCTAGGTGCGCACGGGCTGCAGCTTGCGCAGGGCCAGCAGGCAGAGCGCAATGGAGCCGGCCACGCGGATTTGCCCGCTCAAAATCATGCTTTCAATGTCGCCCAAGGGCACCGTTAGCACCTCAATGTTTTCGGTATCGTCGAGCTCCTGCTCGGCTACGCGCCGGGCATTGCGGGCCACAAAAAAGTAAATGCGGTTGGTGTCCTTGGTGGGGTTGTCGGTTACTTCCAGCAGCTGCTCCAGATCGTCGGAGGCGTAGCCGGTTTCCTCGAGCAGTTCGCGCTTGGCGGCTTCGAGCGGAGTGTTCTCACCTTCGTCAACCACGCCACCGGGCAGCTCGATAAACACATCGGCGGCGGCGTGCTTGTACTGGCGCACCAGCACCACCTGGTTATCGGCAGTCAGCGGAAACACCAGCACCACGTTGGGCCGCACGCTCACAAAATAATCGTCGAGCACCTGGCCGGTGGGCAGCTCCACGTGGTCGCGCCGCAACTTGTACCAGCGGTGGTTTACCACCAGCTCCGATTTCAAAATCTTCCACCGTTCCATTCTGAGACGTTCTAGCAACATACTGAGGTGAGGGCGCAAGGTAGGCAATCCGGTACTGGGTCATCGGGCGCAACGCCTAGCCGCTGTAAACAAGCAAGGCCCGGAATACTCCGGGCCTTGCTGGCAAATGAGGTACACCCGGGCCTACCAGAACTTGATGTACAGCGCCGATACCATCAGCAAAATCAGCACGATCAGGAAGGTATTCTGCGGGCTTACGCGGAACATGGCCGTGTTCAGGTTCAGGCCTTTGGGGTTGTCCTTAGGTCCGAAGAGGCTAATAACGACCATGAGCGCCACCGTGAAGAAGAACGACCAGCCCATGCTGACCAGGAAGGGTATTTCGTAAAAGCCTTGGGCGTTGCGGAAGGCCGTGTAGAGCACGGTTTCGGGCCCAAATAGCGTGGGCGCGTAGTTGTTGAACAGCACCGACAGCAGAAAGCCCGCCAGGATGCCTACCACGGCGGCCGAGGCGCTGGTGCGCTTCCAGAACATACCCAGCACAAACACGGCCACGATGCCCGGCGAAATAAAGCCCGTGTACTTTTGAATGAAGGTAAAGCCGCCTTCGCCGCTGATGCCGAGCACGTCTTTCCAGGTCAGGAAAATGGCCAGCAGCATGGCCGCCAGAATGGTGAGGCGGCCCACCCACACCAGCTGCTTTTCGTCGGCGGTTTTGTTGAGGTAACGCTTATAGATATCGAGCGTGAAGATGGTGGAAATGGAGTTGGCCTTGCCGGCCAACGAGGCCACGATGGCGGCCGTGAGGGCGGCCAACGCCATGCCCTTCAGGCCGTTGGGCAAGAAGGTAAGAATGGCCGAGTAGGCATTGTCGGGGTTGAAGGAACCCGTGGAGGCCATTTCGGCCTGCAGGCCGCCGTTTTTGTGCAGCACGTAGGCTGCAATGCCCGGCAGCATTACGATGATGGGCATGATGAGCTTCAGGAAGCCCGCAAACAGAATGCCCGTGCGCGCCGTGTTGAGGTCGGCACCTAGGGCGCGCTGCGTAATGTACTGGTTGCAACCCCAATAGTTGAGGTTGGCAACCCATTGCCCACCGGCGTACATGGCCAGGCCAGGCAGGGCCAGGTAACGGGCGGTTTCGGCCTGCGAGGCGTTGGGGCCGGGCTTCTCGAAGATCATGTGAAAGTGGTCGTCGGCGTCGTTCATCATGGCCTTAAAGCCGGCCAGCACATCGTTGCCGAGGCCAAACTTTTGGCTAACCAGCGTGAGGGCGATGTACGTGGTAGCCAAGCCGCCAATGATGAGCACCGTTACCTGCACCACGTCGGTGTAGCCTACCACCTTCATGCCACCTAGGGTAAGCAGCAGGGCAAACACCGCCAAGGCCAGCAGTATCAGGTGGAAGCTCTCGCCGCCCACGATGTTGTTGATGGCCAGCGCCCCTAGGTACAAAATGGCTGTGAGGTTGACGAGCACATACAGGAACAGCCAGAACACGCTCATGATCAGGCTGAGCGTAGCGTTGTAGCGCTGCTCCAAAAACTGCGGCATGGTGTAAATCTTCTCGCGCAGGTAAATGGGCATGAAGAACACCGCCACGAAAATCAGGATTAGCGCCGCCACCCACTCGTAGGCCGCAATGGCAATGCCCTGCACAAAGCCTCCGCCCGACATGCCAATGAACTGCTCGGCCGAAATGTTGGAGGCAATCATGGAGGCGCCAATGGCCCACCACGTAAGCGAGCCTTCGGCCAAGAAGAAGTCCTTCGAATCGGTTTGGGCCCGCTTTTTTTGCTGGTAGATGTAGTACCCGTACAGCGATACGCCCACGATGTAGACGAGAAAGACCAGCAGGTCGATTAAAGCAAGATCGTTGCGCATAAAGCGGCTTGGAAGGTGGAGAGTTCAGGGGGATGCGGCAGCCGTTTTTTGGGCCGAAGCAGAGTATCGGTCGTTGGCCTACTTGCGCACGCCAAAGCGGTACTCCGTAACGGTGTGCAGCGTTTCGCCGGGGCGCAAAATGGTGCTCGGGAATTTGGGCTGGTTGGGCGAATCGGGGAAGTGCTGCGTTTCGAGACAGAAGCCGTAGTGCTGCGGGTACTGCACACCGCCCTTGCCTTTGAGGTTGCCGTTGAGGAAGTTGCCCGAGTAAAACTGAATGCCGGGCTGATCGGTGAACACCTCCATGGTGCGGCCGGTGGTGGGCTCGTACACTGCGGCGGCGCGGCGCAGGCCGGCAGCATTGGCTTGGGTTAGCACCCAGTTGTGGTCGTAACCGCCAGGCGCAGCACCGCCCACTTTGGCAATCCGCTCGCCGATGGTATGCGCCTGCCGGAAATCCATGGGTGTGCCTGCCACGGCGCGCAGCTCGCCGGTAGGTATCAGCTGGTCGTTTACCACGGTGTAGCGGTCGGCGTCGAGGGTAAGCTCGTGCCCTAGGGCATTTTGGGCCTTGCCGTGGTTGAGGTTGAAGTAGCTGTGGTGCGTGAGGTTTACGGGCGTGGCCTTATCGGTGGTGGCAGTGTAGTCGATGCGCAGGGCGTCGTTGTTGGTGAGCGTGTACACCACCTTCACGTTCAGGTTGCCGGGGTAGCCTTCTTCGCTGTCCTTGCTCAGGTACGTGAGGGTTAGGTTTTGCCCATCGGCCGAGGAGCCGGGCTGCGCCTGCCACACCACCTTATCGAAACCTTTCACGCCGCCATGCAGGTGGTTGGGCCCGTTGTTGGTAGCCAGCTGGTAGGTTTTGCCATCGAGCGTAAAGCGGCCTTTAGCAATGCGGTTGCCGTAGCGGCCAATCAGCGCCCCGAAGTAAGGCGAGTCGTACGGCGCGTCGCGCTGGTAGTCGGCCAGGTTGTCGAAGCCCAGCACAATGTCGCCTTGCTGGCCGTTTTTATCGGGCGTGGTAAGGCTGGTAACGATGCCGCCGTAGTTGGTGATGGTTGCTTTGAGGCCGTGGGCGTTGGTGAGCGTGAAGAGCTGCACCTCCTGGCCGTCCTTGGTTTTGCCGAAGGAGGCAGACGTAGGCATAGCACTGGTTGTGGTTTGGGTAGTATCGGCCGAGGTGCTGGCGGTGTTTGCATCGGCAGCATTCTGCTCGGTGTTGCTGGCGTTTTGGTTGCAGCCAGCCAGCAGCAGAGCAGCCATACTCCCGGCCAGCACACCAGTGCGGTAGGTTTTGGTCATGGTGGAGCGTTGTTACAGGATAACGGGGCGGTAAAAAAGGCAGAAAACGGGAATAAGCGACTAGTCGGTGGTTTTTCGGCTGCTGCCTAGGGCTTGCTATCCAGCACAAAGTCATCGAAGGTGGCAGTGGCCGCGGCCGGGCCTAGGGCCAGCACGCCGGCGCGCACGCCCCGATCCCAAGGCGGCAGATAGCCACCATTAACGGGCGCAGTCAGGCTGGGCAGACTCTGCCAGGCTTTGCCGCCATCGGTGCTGTACTGAAAGCTATACTGCTTGCCGTCTTGGGCATTCATGCGCAGCGTCAGGGCTTTAGCAGTGGGCAGGGCGGTTTCGCCGAGTACTTTACGCTTGCCTTTTTCGAGCTGCCACACGCGCAGCTTTCCGTCGCCGGCAGTTAGGGCAATTGTGTTGTCGGGGTCGCCTAGGGCGGCAATGCCGGCAGCGGTACCGGTGGGCAAGGTGCCCGGCTCGAGCAGCGTAGTGGTGGCCGTGAAATCAGGGGTGTAAATCTGGTGGCCCAACATGGCGCCGCTTTTATCGGGGCGCGCCGTGAGCATCAGCTTACCATCGCGCAGGGCAAAGGCGGGTTTTTCCTCTACGGGCCACTGCCACGAGGGCTGCAGCTCCTTGCCTTTAAAATCTTCGGTAACGGTTTTGCGGCTGAGAGCAGTGGGCACGCCGGGCGTACCGGGCGTGCTTTGGTTGATAAACTCGGGCCAACCCTCGGCATTCCAGCGAAACTCTGTAAGCACCCCCTGCCGACCCACGTACTCGTGGCCGCGGGCACTGTAGGCATGGTGCAGCAAAAACCACTGCCCGTTGCGCTGCACCACGGTACCGTGGCCGGGGCACTTCCAGGTTTCGTTGCTCAGGATTACGGGGTTCTTCTCGTACTTCTCCCAGGGGCCGGTGAGCTTGCGCGAGCGAGCTACGCCGGTGCCGTAGGTGCAGGCGCCCCCGCAGCAGCCGTTGCCGGCATAAAAGGCGTAGTAGTAATCGTTGTGGCGCACCATGGCCACGCCTTCTACCAGGTTGCCCTCCCAGGGTTTGTCGTTCCGGAAAAGCTCCACCCGCTCGCCCACCAAGGCGGTGCGCTCCTCATTCATGGGCTGCGCCCAAATGGGGGTAGGTTTGCCTACGCTGTTGCCGTCTTCCTTCCAAATCAGGTACAGGCGGCTGTTTTCGTCGCGCATCGGAAAGCCGTCGATCGAGCCTACCTCCTGCCCTATCAACGGGCCGTGGTCGGTATAGGGGCCTTCGGGCTTGTCGGCGCTGGCCACGGCTACGCACAAGTTGCCGCCGCGCTTGTGGGCGGTGTAGTAGATGTAGGTTTTGCCTTTCTCAAAGCTGATTTCGGGCGCCCAGAAGTAGTAGTCGGCCCAGGCCGGCATTTTATCCGGAAACACGTGGCCTACCAGCTCCCACTCCGTCAGGTTTTTCGATTTCAACAGCGGAAAAATAGGCCCCCAGTTGGAGGTAGTAGCAGTAGCCCAAAAGTTGTCACCGAGCTTATCCACCGAGGGGTCGGGGTAGTCGCCGGGCAAAATGGGGTTGGTGATGGGCGCGGCCGCCGTGGCGGGTGGGGCCGCGGCTTTTTGCGAGGTAGTTACGCCGGGCTTGCAGGCAGTGCCGAGCAGGCTTAAACCTAGGCCCAACCACAGGGCAGCTTGGCGGGTGTGCGGGTGGAAGGTAGAGAACACGCGGGCTGACAGGTTTTGGTTCGACAGTGTAGTTACACCCAGCGCGGCTTACTCGCCGGCCGGTTCGGGTAAAGGAGTGTTGATGGGCGCGGGCGCCCCGAAGTTGGGCGTGCCATCGGCGTTCCAGGTAAACTTCTGCATACGGGGGGTGCGCGCATCGCCGCAGCCTTGCCCGGGGTTGGGGTTGGCGTGGTACAAAATCCAGCTTTCGGTGCCGTCGCGCGATACGAAGAAGCTGTTGTGCCCGGGCCCAAACGCCTTGTTGTTAGGGTCTTTGGTGAATACCGGCGCGGCCGATTTCGTCCAGGCGTTGGGGTCCATGGGGTTGCCTGTGCCCGAGAGGCTCAGCAGACCTAGGGCGTAATCGTCGGTGCTGCAGTGGCTGGCCGAGTACACGATAAAGGTGCGGCCGTTGTGCTTCAGCACCTGCGGGCCTTCGTTTACATCGGGCGTGCCGCTGGTTTCCCAGTTGTACTGCGGGCGCGAAAGCTCCACCCTAGGTCCGATGAGCGTCCAGGGGTTGCTCATCTCGGAGATGTACAGGCGCTGCTCGTCTTTGTCGGCGCCGGTACCGCCGCTTTGCCCCGACCAGATAAAGTACCGTTTACTGCCCTGCTCGAGCACGGTGCCATCAATGGCCCAGTAATCCTGCGCGGGGTTATAGATGCGGCCTTTCTCCACCCACGTGCCGGTGGTGGGGTCGGCGGCGGAGTTCTCGAGCACCCAGGTGCGCTGGCCGCCGCAGCAGTTGCCCGGCCCGGCCGTGAAGTACACGTACCACTTGCCATCCAGGTAATGGATTTCCGGCGCCCAAATGTCGCGCGAGGCACTGCCCCCCGCCGGTGGCGACCAGATAATCTTGTTCGGGGCCGAACCCAGCTCCGACATCTTCGCCGTTTTCCAGAGCTGCAGGTTGTTGCCGGTGGTGTGCATGTAGTAATACACGCCATCCTTCTGGTACACCCACGGGTCGGGGCCCGAGGGCAGCAGCGGGTTGGTGTAGGTGGTGGCGTCGTTTACGGGCGAAGGCGGCGGCGGAATTACCGGGTCGGCCTTTTTGCACGCGGGCGAAGCCAGCCACAGCGCCGTCAGCAGAAACAGCCAGCGCGACGAGTTTGCAGTCATGAGCCTAGGTTTGGGTGGAGCACGAACCAGCGGCAGGCACTGGCCGGAAGGTACAAGGAATGGCAGCAAAAACAGCCGTTCCGGCGGGCACCGGAACGGCTGTGGGGGTGCAGGGTGCCGAGGCTAACCTAGGGCTTACCAACCGGGGTTCTGGGTTAGGCGGGCCAAGTCAATGTCGTTCTGCGGAATGGGCAGCAGCCGCGACCTATTCAACTGGAAGTTTACGAAGTCGGGGTCGCGCTGCCGGAGCTGGTCGAGGCCAGCTTGGTTTTCAATCAGGCCCCAGCGGCGCAAATCAAACCAGCGCCAGCCTTCGCCGGTAAGCTCCGTTACGCGCTCGTGCATCAGCTGCATGCGCAACGAATTCTGGTTGAAAGTAGCAGCTACCAGCGGCGCCAGGCCAGCACGCTGCCGCACCTGGTTGATGAGCGGCACGGCGGTTTGGGTTTGACCTTGCTCGTTCAGGGCTTCGGCTTGCAACAGCATCACATCGGCGTAGCGCATCACGCGGTGGTTGATGGGCGAGTCGAAGTTCTCGAATGTGCGGTAGTAATCGGTTTGGTACTTGCGCCAGTAAATGCGGCTCAGGTCGCGGGCGTTGCCCCTGAAGCGCGTCAGAAAGCCCCGGCCGTACACCAGCGTGTCGGCATCCACGGGCAGCGCCGTGGTAAAGTTGCGGCGGTTGTAAAAAGCGGTTGCGGCGAGGCGCGGGTCGCGCTGTCCGGCAGTGGTGCCCTCCTGCAAAAACTCGTTTATCACCCACGGCCGCAGCTCGCCGTCGACAAAACCTGCGCCCGGCACGCCCCAAAATTGCGAGCGTTGCCCGCCCTCCGAGGAGGTAGCGTCGTCCTGGTCGTTGCCGCCCAGTTTGGCATCCGAAAACTGCACCTCAAAAATAGATTCGCGGTTGTTTTCGGTGGTGTGGCGGAAGTTATCGGTGTAGTTGGCGGCCAGCTGGTACTGGTTGGAGCTGATTACCTCCTGAAACTGTGCCTGCGCCTGCGCCCACTGCCGGTTTTGCATGTACACCTTACCCAGGAGCGTGGTGGCAGCGCCTTTGGTGGCGCGGCCCACATCGTTGCTGCCCGTGTACGACACCGGCAACGCACCTTTGGCAGCCTGCAAATCTTCGATAATCTGCGCCCACACCTGGGCCTCGGTAGCCTGCGCCGGCAGGTTGGTGGGGTCGGCGGGCTGCAGCGCCAGTGGCACATTGCCGTAGAGCGACACCAGGTTGAAGTAGTATAAGGCCCGCAGGAAACGCGCCTCGCCAAGCACGCGCGCTTTCAGGGCTGCGTCCATCTCGATGTTGGGCACGTTGGCCAGCACCTGGTTGGTGCGCCAAATGGCCCGGTAATGGTCGCGCCAAATATCGCGCGACACCTCAAAGTTGTAGTTGGGCTGCGTGAAACGCGTGAAGTCGGCCAGCTCGCCCCAGGGGCTGGAGCTGAAACTATCGTCGGAGCGCAAATCGAACGCGAAGTTGAGCCAGCGGCGGTACGTGCCCAGCTGCTGCAAGCCGCTGTAGGCCGCGTTTGCGCCCTTAATGGCGTCGTCGCTGTTGCGCCAGAAGGTTTCGGTGGTGGGCTGGTTGGGGTTTACCTGGTCCAGCAAATCTTTGTCGCAAGCCGTGGCGCCGAGCATTAGGCCGCCCGCCAGCACGCAAAGTTTAAGGGTATGTGCTTTCATGGGAAGTCGACGTGGAGTGAGAATAGGCGTTTACCGCTGACGTTAGAGCCCCACTTGCAAGCCCGCCGTGAACGTGCGCACGTTGGGGTAGTAGCCTTCATCGACGCCGCGCAGCAGCGGATCGGCAAAGCGCGTTACGGTGTTCACGTTCACCACTTCGGGGTCGTAGCCAGAGTAATCGGTAATCGTGAACACGTTTTGCCCCGTCAGGTAAACGCGCACGTTGGTAATGCCACCCCAGCGTTCGGTAAGTGTTTTCGGCAGCGTGTAGCCAATCTGAATGTTCTTCAGGCGCATGTACGAGCCGCTTTCGAGCCAGCGCGTAGAAGCCAGGCGCGAGTTGATACCCGCAGCCTCGCCGGCCTGCCCGCCCCCACCCGAGATGAGGGCCCTAGGTGTGGTGTTCGAAGGATTGTTGGGCGTCCAGGGGCTGAAGTCGGCGCGGTAGTTACCGTTGTCGTCGGTGCGGTCGAGCCACCAGCGCGTGGTGTTCAGAATGTCGTTGCCGGCCACCCCTTGGAAGAAGGCTGCCACATCGAACCCTAGGTAGCTGGCGTTCAGGTTGACGCCGTACTGGATTTTCGGGAACACGCGGCCCACGTGCGTACGGTCGAGCTGGTCGATGCGGCCATCGTTGTTGATGTCGCGGTACCGCACATCGCCCGGTCGGGCGTTGGGTTGCGCGCTGTTGGCAATGTTGTCGCCCTGCTGAAAGATGCCGTCGAACTGGAACAAGTAAAACGAGCCCACTTCGTAGCCTACCTCGGTGCGCGTAACGCCGCCCTCGGGCCCCGCCACGAAGAAGCTGCTGCTGCCGTCGTCGCTCAGGCGCTGCACCTCGTTTTTGATGGTGGTAAGGTTGGCCGATACGCCATACTTAAACGGGTTGCGGTTTTCGTTGTAACCCGCCTGAAACTCGAAGCCGCGGTTTTCAATGCGGCCCACGCGACGGTACGGCTCCTCGCCGGCATTGCCTAAAATGATGGGCGTAGCCGGCCGCACCAGCGCATTGCGGGTTTGCGACACGTAGTAGTCGGCCGAAAACGTGATGCGGTCTTCCAGGAAACCGGCATCGAAGCCTACATTGGTTGTGCGGCGCTCTTCCCAAGCAATGTTATTGCTCACGAGCTGTGTTTGGATGCTGCCGTTCTGGATGTTGTCGCCGCCGAAGGGGTAGTTTACATTGGGGTTCACGGCACCCTGCCATAAGTAGGAACCCCCGAATGGCCCGTTCAATGATTCGTTACCTAGGGAGCCGTAGCTGGCCCGCAGCTTTAGGTTGCTTACGGCACTTACCGCATCGAAGAAGCCTTCTTCTGAAATGCGCCAGCCGGCCGAAGCGGCCCAGAAAGTACCCCAGCGGTTGTCGGGGTCGAATCGCGACGAACCATCGCGGCGCACCGCACCCGTAAGCAAGTAGCGCTGCTTGTAGTCGTAGGTTACCTGCCCTAGGTAGGAGCGCTTCGTCCAGGTGTACTCGTTGCCTTCAACCGAGGGCGTAGTGCTGCCCGCGCTCAACGACCAGTAATAAATAGGCCCGGTGCCGTAGCCGTTGTTGCGGCCGCGCGTAAACTCGTTGTGCTGGCGCTGCTCGGTGTAGCCCGCAACGGCCGTTACGTTGTTGTCGCCGAAGCTCTTATCAAACGTTAGCGTGTTCTCTACCAGCGTAAAGAAGTCGTTGCCCTGGTTTTCGGCGTAGTACGAGGGGTTCAGCGGGTCGTTTTGGCGCCATTGGCCAAATTGCCGCTTTTCGCGGTCGTGGTAAGCCAGGTAATCGACACCTAGGTTGAGTCGGTAGCGCAGGGAGCTGAGGATATCGAACTCGCCGAACACGTTGCCCTGCAGGCGATTGTTTACGCTGGTGTTGTTCAGCAGCCGTTGAAGCGCAATGGGGTTGGTGCCAAAGGTGCTGGCGTTGTTGTTGCCGAAGCCAAAGCCGCCGGGGTTGGCCGGGTCTTGGATGGGGATTACGGGCAGCATGCGCAGCACATCCACGAAGGGCGCGCCGTTTACCCTTACTTGGTTGGAGCGAGTAAGCAATGCGTTTTCGCCCACGCGCAGTTTGCCGCGGCGGAAGCCTGTGTTCAGGCGCACGCTGTAGCGGTCGAAACGCGGCCCCACGATGGTGCCGGTTTGCGTAAAATAGCCGCCCGAAATCAGGAAGTTGGAGTTGGGCCCGCCGCCCGAAAAGCCAACGTTGTAATCCTGCACCGTGCCTTGCTTGATTAGCGCATCCTGCCAGTCGGTATCAACGCCGGCTGGCGGGTTGGCAGCAAAGGGCTGCGGTGCACGGCCCGCGTTTTCGTAGGCTTGGCGGTTGACGGCCGCCCACTGCTGGGCGTTCATCAGGTCGTAAGTCTGGGTGATGTTCTGCACCCCCACGTAGGCGTTTACGTTGATAGCCGGTGTGCCTTCTTTGCCCCGCCGCGTGGTGATGATGATAACGCCGTTGGCCCCGCGCGAACCGTAGGGTGCCAGCGAAGCGGCGTCTTTCAGCACCTGCACCGATTCCACATCCTGCGGGTTGAAGTCGCGGATGTTTTCTACCCACAAGCCATCAACCACATACAAAGGTCCGCTGCCGCTGGTGAGGGTACCAATGCCGCGAATATTTACAATGGGAGCCTGCCCCGGCGCGCCGGAGTTAGTAACCTGCACGCCCGGCAAGCGACCCTGAATGCCCTCGGCCAAGGTAGCTACGGGCGCCCGGCGCACATCGTCGCCGCTAACCGAAGCTACCGAACCGGTTACATCCTGGCGGTTTTGGGTGAGGTAGCCTACAACTACCAGTTCCTGCAGGGCCTTGGTATCCTGCCGCAACGACACATCGAGGGTAGCGCGGCCACCTACGGCAACTTCCTGCGTGGTGTAGCCTACGTACGAAAACACCAGCGTGGCATCGTCGGGCACTGTAATGGTAAAGCGCCCTTCCGAATCGGAAGAGGTACCGTTGGTGCTGCCGCGCTGCAAAACGGTTACGCCCGGCAGACCTTGGCCTTGTTCGTCAACTACGCGTCCGCGCACCGTAATGTCGGGCTGCAGGGCACGAGGCGCTGCCTCGGGGTTGGCAGCATGCACAGGCGCAGGAGGCGCAGCCAGCAAGCCCAGCAACGTAGGGAAGGCTAGCCCATACTTGCTTAGTACAGTTTTGTTCATAGCAGAAGTGGGAAATGGTGAGCAACACAAGTGAGAATAAAGGGCTTGCTCCGGAGGTGCGCAATCGTTTGCGCGCACTTGGACAAAAAAAGCCCAGGTAAGCGGGCGGCAACAGGGGCTAAGCGAAGCGGTAAGCGGACGCGCTGGGCAGGGTGAGTAAAGCGACCAACACCCTACTGAAAGTTAGTATAAGTAAGGATAAAAAGTAATTTTATCAATGTCAAGTGTTACGATAGGCAGAAATAATTCTGCTACCGTGCATCATGACCGGAGGACCTTACAAGCCGAACAATACGGGCAGCTCAATCGTAGGGTTGTTGCAACGCACCAAACAATCGTTTGCGAATCATTCGAAGCAATTGTTGCGCGTACTTAGGAAAATACCTGCCTAAGCTGACCAGCACTTACTCCAGTTAAGTCGCGCTAACAAGATTTTTACGCTGACTTGACTTCGAATAAGCAAAAAACATACTTTTAAAGTACTGATTCAGCACACTATTTGCGCTAACACTGCTTGCTGGAGCCTTCTAAAAGGCCCACACTGGCTCCTGAAGGCATCTGCAGTCATGCGCTAACGATTGCGTAGCCCGACAACATGCTGTTGGCGGTTATTTCTCAACCCTACACCGGTCTGCCTATGAGTGCTAAAACGCTACGCAATAGTTGCTTGTGGCTGCTGGTTCTTGTTTGGGCTAACGTTGCCTTGGGGCAAGGGCTGCGCGCACCGGCTTATCCGCTGGTCACCATCGACCCCTACACCAGCGTGTGGGCATTTGGCGACCAGCTATACGGGCAACCTACCAAGCACTGGACCGGGCGCAACCACAACCTACTGGGCATGGCCCGCGTGGATGGCCGCACTTTCACCTTTCTGGGCTCACCGGAAGATGCCCAAAAGGTACTTGCGGCTGCTTCGGAAACCGTGCCGCAAGCCTACCGCTTCACCACCAACAAGCCCGCCGACAACTGGATGCAGCCCAACTTCGATGACAAGGCTTGGGAGCAAGGCGCGGGCCTGCTGGCAACCGAAAAGGATGAACGCAACGCCAAAACTCATTGGCAAGGCTCCGATGTATGGCTGCGGCGCACCGTTACGCTGAAGGAAGTGCCGCGCCAAAAGCTGAAGCTGTACATGCGCCACGACGACGACGTGGAAGTGTACCTCAACGGCGTGCCCGCGTTTTCGTGCGCGCCGTGCTTTACGCCCGATTACCTGGAGTTTGAGGTGGCACCCGCTGCCGCGGCCACCTTGCGCAAAGGAGCCAACACGCTGGCCGTGCACTGTAAAAACACCGGCGGCCCCGGCACCCTCGACGTGGGCTTACTCGAAGAGCCCGACCCAAGCACCGCTGCTACTGCTACACAGCGCAGCGTGCGCACTACCGCCACCCAAACGCTATATGAGTTTGCCTGCGGCCCGGTGCAACTGGAGGTTGCCTTTACCTCTCCCCTGCTGCTCGACGACCTAGAGGTGCTGAGCCGCCCGGTTTCCTACATCACCATGCGAGCCAAGGCCACCGATGGCCGCCCGCATGCGGTGCAGCTGTACCTAGGGGCCTCGCCGCAGTTGGCCGTAAATTTCCCCGACCAGGCCGTGGCGTGGCAGCGCAGCATTGCGGGCCCACTTACGCTGCTGCGCACCGGCACGCAACAGCAAAACGTACTGGGTACCAAAGGCGACAACGTGCGCATTGATTGGGGCTACTTGTTCCTGGCTGCCGATAACGCCGCTACTGCCCGCATCGCCGAAAACACCAGTACCCGCAGCAGCTTTAAGCGGCGCGGCACCCTGCCCAAAACCGACGACGCACGCATGCCGCGCCCTGCCAATCAGCAGCCCGTGGAGCTGGCGTTGGTTTGGGACCTAGGCAAGCTGACTACCACCGCCACAAGCCGGCACGCCTTGCTTGGCTACGACGACCTGTACTCGGTAGAGTATTTCGGGCAACGGCTGCGGCCATGGTGGCGGCGCAACGGCGCCTCGGCCGAGCAAATACTGCAAGCCGCCGAGCAGGACTACGAACGCCTGATGCAGGCCTGCAACCGTTTTGATACGGAGTTGGCGCAGGAAGCCCGCGCGGCCGGCGGCGAGCCATACGCCGAGCTGTGCGCTTTGGCCTACCGCCAAGCCATAGCCGCGCACAAAACGGTGGCCGGGCCCAACGGTACTCCGCTGTTCTTTTCGAAGGAGAATTTCAGCAATGGCTCGATTGGTACCGTCGACGTAACGTACCCCTCGGCCCCGCTTTTTTTGCGCTACAACCCCACGCTGCTCAAGGGCATGCTCGACCCCATTTTCTACTACACCGAAAGCGGCAGGTGGAAGAAGGAATTTGCGGCGCACGACGTAGGCACCTACCCCGTTGCCAACGGCCAAACCTACGGCGAAGACATGCCCGTGGAGGAAAGTGGCAACATGCTCATTCTCACGGCTGCCATTGCCGCGGCCGAGGGCAACGCCAGCTACGCCAAGCAGCACTGGCCCGCCCTTACGCAGTGGGCGGACTACCTCAAAAAAGAGGGCTTTAACCCCGACAACCAGCTGTGCACCGACGACTTTGCCGGCCACCTGGCGCACAACGCCAACCTCTCGGTGAAAGCCATTTTGGGACTGGCCAGCTACGGTCGCCTGGCCGGCATGCTCGGCGACCAAGCCACGGCCGCCGCATATCAAAAACTGGCCCGCGACATGGCCCGGCAATGGATGGAAAAAGCCCGCGACGGCAACGACCACTACCGCCTCACTTTCGACAACGCCAACACCTGGAGCCAGAAGTATAACCTAGTGTGGGATAAGCTGCTGCGGCTCGAGGTGTTTCCGCCCGAAGTGGCCCGCACCGAGGTGCGCTACTACCTAGGCAAGCAGCAGCCCTACGGGTTGCCGCTCGATAGCCGCCGCACCTACACTAAATCCGACTGGATTGTGTGGACGGCTACGCTGGCCGATTCGCCGCAGGAATTTCAGCAGTTCATTGGTCCGCTCTACCGCTTCGTCAACGAAACGCCCGACCGCATTCCGCTCAGCGATTGGCACGAAACCACTACTGGCAAGGCCGTAGGCTTTCGGGCGCGCTCGGTAGTGGGTGGCTACTTCATCAAGATGCTCGAACAACGCTGGGCACCTAGGCGGCCGTAGCCACCGCGCGCCGCTGCCGCCTCAACATCCCCGAATTTCATCAGCCCCACTCCTCATGCTCCCCTTCCCCACCCGTCGAGAGTTTCTGAAGCACACGGCCCTAGGTTTGGCGGCCCTGCCCTTTATGCCCGAGCTGCTTGCCGCCCCGCGCACCTACACCAACCCGGTGTACCCCGGCTCCATGCCCGATCCGTTTGTGCTGCGGCACCTAGGCAAGTACTACGCTTTTGGCACCACCAACCGCGACACCCGCACGGGCCGCTTCTTCAAGGTGCTTACCTCCACAAACCTCGTCGATTGGAAGGAGGTGGGCGGGGCGCTGGTGCCACCCAAGGGAGCGGAAAACATGGAGTATTGGGCGCCCGAGGTAGTGTACGTAAACGGTACTTTTTACCTCTACTACTCGCGGGGCGGTGGGGCAATTGGCGCCACTGTGGGCCACCAGCTGCACGTAGCCACCAGCAAGAAACCCGAAGGCCCGTACGAAGATGTGGCTACCCTGGAGGTGCCCCAAAGCCGCTTTACCATTGATGCGCACCCCTACCAGGACACCGACGGCAAATGGTACTTGTTCTACGCCCGCGACTTCATCGATTCGGACAACGGCTTTTACCCTGGCACTGGCCTGGCCGTTGATCGGCTGATAAACATGACCAAGCTGGCCGGCGAAGAGCGCACCGTAATGCGGGCCCGCCACCCCTGGACGTTGTTTGAGGCCAACCGCACCATGCCGCTCTACGAGAACCGCACCTTTGCGCAGTGGCACACGCTGGAGGGCCCGTTTGTGCGGCGCCGTGCCGGCCGGTATTACTGCTTCTACAGCGGCTCCAACTTTCTCACCACCAACTACGGCGTCGACTATTTAGTGGCCGACAACATTCTGGGGCCGTACTCCGATGCCGGGGCCGAAAAAGGGGCCCGCGTACTGCAGTACGTGCCCGGCAAGGTGCGCGGGCCCGGCCATCACTCGCACGTTATGGGGCCCGACGGCAAAACCGAGTACCTCGTGTATCATGCCTGGGATGCGGGCATGAAGGAACGGCAAATGTGCATCGATAAACTGCTCTGGACGGCGCAGGGCCCGCGTTGCCAAGGCCCTACGTACACGCCTCAGCCCATACCTTAGCAGTTTGCCTAGCCTTTGCCGTAGGCTCCAGCCTATCATTCTCTTTCTCCACACCAACACAACCTTACTGCCTTGGCACAGAAACGGGCATCCATCGCAGATATGGCGCAGGAGCTGAACGTCTCCCCGTCCACGATTTCGCGGGCGCTCAGCGGGCATCATAGCATCAGCGAGGCCATGAAAAAGAAGGTGCGCGCCCTGGCCGAGCAGCTTCACTACCAGCCCAACCACCTGGCCGCGGCCCTGCGCAAAGGCCGCAGCAACCTCATTGGCGTGATGGTGCCGCACATCGAGGGCAACTTCTTTGCGGCCGTAGTGCACGGCATCGAAACGGTGGCCCGCAAGGCCGGTTTCAACGTGATGATCTGCCAATCAAACGAAGATGTGAACAGCGAAAAGCAGAACATCGAGGCCATGATGAGCGCCCAGGTGGAGGGCATTCTGGTATCGTTGGCGCGCACCACCCGCGACTTCCGCCACTTTGAGAAAATCCGGCGGCGCGAAATTCCCTTGGTGTTGTTCGACCGTACCTTGGAGCACGTCAACGTCAGCTCCGTGGTGATTGACGACTACCTTGGGGCCTTTCAGCTGGTGCAGCACCTCATCGACCAGGGCGCCCGCCGCATTGCGCACTTCGAAGGCCCGCGCCACCTCAACATCTACAACAACCGCTTCCGCGGCTACCACGATGCCCTGATCAGCAACGGCCTGGAGGTGGATGAGCAGTTGATTCACTACGGCAACCTTACCTACGCCGAGGGCCTGGAAGCCATGGAAAAACTGCTAGCCTTGCCCAATCCGCCCGATGCCGTGTTCTCCTCCAGCGACATGGGCGCCCTAGGTGCCATGCACGTGTTGAAAGCACGGGGCCTGCGCATTCCCGACGACATGCTGCTCGCCGGCTTCAGCAACGAGCCCATCACCTCCTTCACCGAGCCCATGCTTACCTCCGTCGATCAGCGGTGCGAGCAAATGGGCCAGGCCGCCGTAAAGCTGCTGCTCGAAATCATGCACGAGAAGCCCAAGGACTTTCTACCGCGCCGCATTGTGCTGCCACCCGATGTACTGATTAGGGCCTCGTCGTTGCTGCACAAAGAAGCCGCCACGCCCGAGCCGGTGTTGCGCTAATGCCGCTGCATTTGGCACCTAGGGTTAATGTGCGGCTTTGTCTAGCTGCCGCAGCGTGGCCGTGACTTTAGTCGAATAAGATGGAGTGGTAGAAAAGCTACTGCTTTTGTGCGGTTTGAAACAAGCATTAAGTGAATAGCGGTAACTCAGGGCATGCCTAGGTCAGCTAATTCAGGCCGAAGCAAGGGAGCTACTAAGCAGCTTGGCAGCGGTTTGCTGGCTTGTGCTGCTGGCCTCAGCACCTAGGCCCGGAGCCTCCATTACCGCGGCAGCCGATGCAAGCAGTTGTTCATAGAGGGCGCCGTAGGCTTCCACCATCCGGGCTGTGGTGTAGTTCTGTGAGCGAGCAGCGGCGCGGAGCGCCAAGCGGTTGCGCGCCATCTCGTCAATCATCAGGCACTCAATAACCGCCTCCAGGCCCTTGGCTTCGGTGGGCTTTACGTACTGTGCCGCATCGCCCCACACTTCGCGCAGGCTTGGTATATCGCCGAGCACCAACGCGCAGCCCGACATTGCCGCCTCCAGAATCGTCAGGCCAAAGGGTTCGTACTTTGCCGGCAACACAAAAATCGAGGCGCGGCTCAGCCAGTCAGCTGCTTCGGCGGGCGCTATGCAGCCCAGGAAGTGCACGTTATCCAGCTGCATCGTTTCGCCGGTAACAGGGTGCTGCGCATCGCCGGCCAGGTAAACCGGCCACGGCAACGAAGCTACCCGGGCCAGCACTTCCAGGTTTTCGGCTTCATCCCACAAGCGGCCCATGCCGAAGATCAGCGGCTCCTTAACGCGCACCCGAAAATTTTCCTGCGTACGGCCGTGAGGCACTACGGCCTGCTGCCGAAACGGCCCATAAAACGCTTCGGCTTGGCTGAGCATGCTGTGGGTCGGCGCCACCACCACATCGGCTGCCTGCAGGCCCGCTTGCACCATGCGGCGGTAGGTAGCCCAGTTATTGGGCGCCTGCTCGCCGCGCACCGCCTGCCACCACGAGAGTGCACAGGAGTGCACCACTGCCAGCACAGGCTTGCCCCACGGCAAGTTGCCGTGCACCGTGCCGTTTAGATGAATCAGGTCGGGCTGAATTTCGTCGCGCAGTTGCAACAGCCATTCGCCGGCGCGGGCTATGTCTTCCCACGGCTCCTCCATCCACTCCAACTTATAGGCGCTTTCGTGTACCGTTAAGTTGGGGATGGCGGCAGCTTCTTGGCTTTGGGCATCGCTCAGGGGCGTGCCCATTGTTGCCAAGTGCACGTGCGTGCCGTGAGCACCTAGGGCGTTGGCAAGTTCTAGCGCATACGTCCACATGCCGCCCACAGCGTCGGCAGTCATCAGGATTTTAGCCGGAAAAACAATCTGCATCGGTGGAGAGTGGTGAGGAATTTGGCGGCGCGTGGCCTTGGGCTTGGCGTTCGGCAAGACCATTGGGGGTTTGCCAAACGCCAACGGTAGAGCTTGGCCACGCCCCGCGTACGAAAATCACCTAGCTGTAGTAGGCTGCTCGGCAATATTTTTTATCACCACAATTGTAACCACACTGATCTTCAGCGTATCGCAGTCCAAACCAGAAGACCAAATCGCCTTGCATTGTATCCTGCCGGCAAGTAGCACCAGCCTTTGCAGCCTGCCTTTTGCTAGGCCTGATTAATGGTTGCTTGTCGCCAACGATTACAGCCCGCGCCGTTATAATCGTTTAGGTTGCGCTAGCACATACCCGGGCCAAGCACCCAACGCTCGTTTACGGTTTGCCAGATGTTTCTTGGATTAATTCAACTGTTTCATTTGACCGTTCGGCAACAATCAGCCACGCGCACACCCGCTTAATCGTTTGTATACAAGCATGTTGAACAAACACCAGTGCATAAATTTGGGTGATATTTTGCGGGCGCCTTCCAAGGGCTGAACTTTGCTTTTTCTTTTTCTTACGCTTACGCCACGTATGTTCAACTTTAGCCGCCGTAACCGCCGCCTGGTGCTGGCTACGGCTTTGCTGCTCGCTGCTCCGTCGCTGCTGTTTGCCTGGGGCAACTGGGGCCACCAACGCATCAATCGCGCTGCCGTGCTGGCCTTGCCCGCTGCCATGCGCACCTTCTTCTACAACCACATCGATTATGTGGTGACGGAGTCGGTAATTCCCGATTCGCGCAAGTACAGCATCAACGACAAAGCCGAGTTTCCGCGCCACTACATCGACCTGGAGGAGTACGGCCCCGTGGCGGAGATACCCCAAGCCGCTGCCGACGCTTACCAGAAATACGGCGCCGAAGCACTCGACAAACATGGGCGCCTGCCCTGGTACATGCAGGACATGCTGGGCAAGCTGACGCAGGCCATGAAAAACCAGCGCAAGGACGAAATCCTGTTTCTGGCGGCCGACCTGGGTCACTACATCGGCGATGCGCACCAGCCCTTGCACACCTCCTCCAATCACGACGGCCAGCGCACCGGCCAGCGCGGCATCCACGCTTTCTACGAGTCGCAGCTGCCCGAGCAGTTTGGCAAGAACTACAACTTCAAGCTCGCCGAACCCAAGCTGATTCAGGACCCCGTGGCCGAATCGTGGCGCATCATCGCCCAGAGCCATGCTGCCATCGACTCGATGCTGACCATTGAGAAGAAGCTAGCCGGCGAAACGCCCAAGGAGGCGCTTTACGTGCTGAACGCCGACGGCCAGGTAAAGAAAAACGTGTTCAACAGCTGGGTACATACCCCCGCTTACTCGGCCGCTTACCACAAGGCGCTCAACAACATGATTGAGCGGCAGATGCGCAACGCCGCGCAAACCACTGCCAACTTCTGGTACACGGCCTGGGTAAACGCCGGCAAGCCCGACCTCACCAAGCTCGATACCGAATACACCACCAAGAGCAACCAGAAAAACCTGCAGGCCGAGCTGAAACTGATTCAGAAGGGCAAGCTCGTCGATTTCTCTTCTTTCGCCGAATTTCCGGCCAACTAAGGCTTTTCAGCCACCCTTTTCAGCCGCGAAACGCGCCGGGCAACCGGTCGTTTCGCGGCTTTTTCGTTGCCTATTACGCAGCATTTGTGCTTGTTCTTTGACAAGAATGTTTGTGTTTCTGCCGTAAGCTGCTATACCTTTGCAGCACCAATTCTTTCCGACCAAAGGATTGTTTTTATACAGAGGCGTGGAGAGACAGGCTCTGCGAAACGCCGGCAACCACCAGCGGGGTAACTCCCGGGAACGGTGCCAAGTCCTGACCATATAAAAACAAGTAGCCGTGGCTTCAACTACCCGCACCGCCGCTTTTCGTTCTGCTACCACCGCCCTCAACCTGCGCCGTGCGCAGTGTTGCTGTATGGGCATGGCAGTTGCGGCTTGTTGTTGTTGAGCCGGATTTATACCCCCTCCCTTGCTGCTGCTTAGCTGCTAGGTGCGTTGGCACCTAGGGCATGGTGCTCAGTTACGCTGCCCTTCCGGTTTCGGCGTTGCTGATGCGTAACCCAGCTACTTGATGGCTAAGCAATTGCGCGCTCGGCGTTCGAGCTTCGCCGCAGTGTCCCTAACCTGTTTTCGTGCCTGGCTGGCGCCGCTGCGGTGCCGGCAATGTGCTACGCTGTTCTTGCTCTGGTTTGGGGCACGTGCTGGTTTGCTGGTCCGCATGTCAGCAGTCACCTAGAGCTTACCAAGCTAGGCTTTTCAACTGATAATCAGCTTTGCAGCTCTGTCGCAGCTGCCTTTTCCCTCCCCCGACATACATTTTCAATTCTGCATAACATGGCACATTACCCCAAGCCCATAGGAATTTATTACGAACACCCCGAGTGGTTTAAGCCGCTCTTCGCCGAGCTCGACCGCCGTGGGCTGCCCTACGAGAAGATCGACGCCGCGCACCACCTCTTCGATCCATCAGAGTCGGAAAGCCGCTACGGGCTGGTAATCAACCGCATGAGCTCTTCGGCTTACCTGCGCGGCCACGGCCAAGGCATATTCCACACGGCGGGCTTCCTCACGCACTTGGAGCGCCTGGGTGTGCGCGTTATTAACGGCACGGTGGCTTCGGGCATCGAAACCAACAAAGCGCGCCAGCTCGATTTGTTGGCTGGTTTGGGGCTGAAGTTTCCGAAGTCGCGGGTGGTGAACCACGTGTCGCGCATTCCGGATGCCGCTAAGGAGCTCAGCTTCCCGCTCGTGGTGAAGGTGAACATCGGCGGCAGCGGCGCGGGCATTGTGCGCTTCGATACACCCGAAGGCCTGCAGGCGGCCGTTGATAACGGCCAGATTGACCTAGGCATCGACCAAACCGCGTTGGTGCAGGAGTTTGTGGCGCCGCGCGGCGGCCACATTACCCGCGTGGAGACGCTGAACGGCAAATTCCTGTACGCCATGAAGGTGTACACTACCGGCACCAGCTTCAACCTGTGCCCGGCCGAAATCTGCCAGATTCCCGACGAGCCAGCTGCCGAAGGCGAGTTCTGCCTTACCACGGCGCCAAAGAAAGGAATTCAGGTAGAGGCCACCACGCCGCCCGCCGAGGTTATTGAGGCAGTAGAGCGTTTGGTAGCCGCAGCCAAAATCGACGTGGGCGGCATTGAGTACTTGGTTGACGACCGCACCGGCGACGTGCTGTTCTACGACATCAACGCGCTGTCCAACTTCGTGGCCGATGCCGTGAACGTGGTGGGCTTCGACCCCTACGCGCTGTTTGTCGACTACCTCGAGCAAGAACTGAAACTGGCCACCGAAAAAGCCCTGGCATAATGCGTTACGGATATTGGATGCCCGTATTTGGCGGGTGGCTGCGCAATGTTGAAGATGAAAACATGCGCGCCGATTGGGACTACGTGAAAACGCTGGCCCAACGCAGCGAGGAACTCGGCTACGACCTCTCGCTTATCGCCGAGCTGAACCTCAACGACATCAAAGGCGAAGAAGCGCCTTCGCTGGATGCCTGGAGCACGGCCGCGGCGCTGGCAGCCGTTACCAAAACGCTCGAGCTGATGGTGGCCGTGCGTCCTACATTCCACTCACCGGCGCTGCTGGCCAAGCAGGCCGCCAACATCGACCACATCAGCAACGGCCGGTTGTCGCTGAACGTAGTGTCGTCGTGGTGGCAGGACGAGGCCAAGAAGTACGGCGTGCACTTCGAGCAGCACGACGACCGGTACGCCCGCACGGCCGAGTGGCTGCACGTTGTCGACAACCTCTGGAAGCAAGACCACTTCTCCTTCAAGGGCAAGTACTACGAGGTTACCGATTCCATTTTGCAGCCCAAGCCGGTGTCGCGCCCGCGCCCGTTCCTGTACGCCGGCGGCGAATCGGAAGCGGCCAAAAACCTGATTGCGGCCCAGTGCGACGGCTACGTGATGCACGGGGACGAGCCCGAGGCCATCGGCCGCCGCATTAAGGACCTGCAGGAGCGCCGCGACCGGCTCGGTTTACCACCGATGAAGTTCGGCGTGGCGGCGTACAGCATTGTGCGCAACACCGAGCAGGAGGTGAAGAAAGAGCTGGAGCGCATCACCAACGTGAACGGCTCGGCTGCCGGCTACAAAAACTACCAGCAGTGGCTAGC
The DNA here is from genome assembly GCF_001483135.1 of Solirubrum puertoriconensis. Lineage (GTDB taxonomy): Bacteria > Bacteroidota > Bacteroidia > Cytophagales > Hymenobacteraceae > Solirubrum > Solirubrum puertoriconensis. Next base: position 828,146 of record NZ_LNAL01000006.1, on the reverse strand, counting down.
CGGCACTCAGCTCGAAAAGCAAGTTTCGCTGCAGGATTACTCGGTTTCGAACCGCGGCCTGCGCTCGGGCCTAACGGGCACGCCAGATCAGATTGCTGAGCGTGTGGCGCAGTTCGAAGCCGTGGGCGTCGACCTGTTCCTGCTGCAGTGCAGCCCGCAGCTCGAGGAAATGGAGCGTTTCTCGGAAGCGGTAATTCAGGTACTGGCCTAGGCTGCCAAGCACACTGCCTTGCTAACCGGCGTTGCGGTTGCGGAATACTGTTCCGTAGCCGCAACGCCGGTTGTTTTTGGCTAGGTCGTGGTCAAATCCCTTACCACTCCCAAGAACCCTTGCACCAGCGGCGAAACGGGGCCAGTTGGGTAACAAGCCGCAATGCGCGTGTGGCCCACCGGTGCCGAAAGCGGCACGTACGCCACGTGGCCTAGGCGCAGGATATCGAACGAAGCGGGCACCACCGATACACCTAGGCCAGCCTCCACCAGCGCCACAATGGTCGTCCATTCCAAGGCTTGCTGCACCACCCTAGGTGTAAAGCCCGCCGTGGCAAACAGGTGCTGCACCTGCCCGTGCAAGGCCGGAGCTACTTGCCGCGGAAAGAGCACGAAATCCTCTTGGTTGAGTTGCTCCAACGCCAACGTAGGCTGTTGGGCCAGCGGGTGCGCGCCGGGCAACACGGCTACAAATGCTTCGCGCACTACATCTTCGGCTACAAACCAGGGCATATGGGGCGGCTCGCGCAAAAAGCCCACATGGATGCCGCCCGTGCGCAGCTCCTCTACCTGCGCTGCCGTGGAAAGCTCGCGCAAGCGCAGCTCCACGCCAGGGTAGCGCGTGCGGTACGTTTGAATAATCTGCCGCACGGTAGTAAACAGCGTCGAAGCCGCGAAGCCCACTGTTAGCAAACCCGAGCGGCCCTGCCCAACGGTGCGCACCGCCTCGGATAAGGCGTGGCTTTGGGCCAGCAACCGCTGGGCCTCGGGCAGCAGCGCCTCGCCGGCGGCCGTCAGCTGCACCCGCCGGCTGGTGCGCTCAAATAAGCGGCAGCCCATCAACTCCTCGAGCCGGCGAATCTGCTGGCTGAGCGGCGGCTGCTCAATGCCCAGCTGCTCGGCCGCCCGCCCGAAGTGCAGGTGCTGGGCCACCGTTACGAAGTACCACAACAACCGTAGCTCCAGCTCGGGCCGCTTTTCATTCATATCTACATTATATCAATCGATGCAAAATATATACTTGAAGACTGAATGCAACGCTTCTACTTTTACTCCCGACCTGATGGTACTGCCAAGCAGCACCTGTGTGCCTGGGCGGTGGCTTGCCACCTAGGGTAGCACACCCCTCCTTCCTCCCTTTTGTAGGTGCCCTCACCTGCGTTCAGCCTTGCTAAGCTGACTGTTGGGAGGTGCTAAAAAATATTTACGAAATATTTCGTATTTGTATGCAACCGGGAAGAAGCACCTGCTGTCACTTGGCCTGAATTGCACCGATACACCCCTACGCCAGCCAAACATGAAGCTACTTCTTACCCCCCGTCGTTCGCTGCTGATGCTGGGCCTGCTTGCGGCAACACCGCTATTTCGGCCCTTATTGGCCCAAAATGCCCCCGCAACTGCCGAGGTAGCCAAGCCCAACAGAGGCACAGGTAAGCTGACCGGCACGGTAGTAAACGCGGCCACCAACCAACCCGTAGAATTTGCCAATGTTGGACTTATCGACGTGGCTACGAATAAGGCGATAGGCGGCGGCACCTGCGACGAGAAAGGCCGCTTTATCCTGAGCAACATTGGCGCGGGCACCTACAAGCTCAACGTCAGCTTTGTGGGCTTTCAGGCCAAAGTGGTGGAGCAAGTGGTGTTTACTGCCGCCAATGCCAACGTCGACCTAGGCAACATCAGCCTGGCTGCGGCGGCCCAGCAGCTCAGCGAAGTGAAAGTGGTGGGCGAACGGGAGTTGGTGGAGAACAAGGTCGACCGCATTGTGTACAACGCCGACAAGGACATTACCAACAACGGCGGCACCGCCGCCGATGTGCTGCAAAAAGCACCGCTGCTGAGCGTCGATATCGATGGCAACCTGCAGCTGCGCGGCTCGGGCAACATTCGGGTACTCGTGAACGGCAAACCATCCACCATCCTGGCCAACAACCTGGCCGATGCGCTGCGTCAGATTCCGGCCGATCAGATTAAGTCGGTGGAGGTGATTACCTCGCCCTCGTCGAAGTACGATGCCGAAGGCACGGCCGGCGTGGTAAACATCATCCTGAAAAAGAGCAATCTGGAGGGCGTAAACGGCTCTATCAACGGCGCGGGCTCCAACCGGGGCGCCTTCCTGAGCAGCACCGTAAACACCCGCCGCGGCAAGCTGGGCCTGAATACCAACGCGGGCACCAACATGTTCTACAACGTGGCGCGTAACGCCTCCATGCGCACCGAGTTTTTGCCCGAGGAAGGACGCAGCACCCTGCAGCAAAACGGCAACTTCACCAACCTAGGCGGCGGAGCGTTTGCGCAGCTCGGCATCGAGTACGATTTCACCCCCAAAGACGCCTTTAACCTCAGCGGCCGCGGCAACTTGTTTGGCTACACCAACGACCGCAACCAGCGCACGGCCTACGTCGGCCCGAAGGTGAATGACATCTTTACGCGCGACATCGTGACGAAGGAACAGAACACCAACTTCGACCTGAACTTTGGCTACACGCGCACCATGGCCAAGCCCAAGCAAGAGTTGAGCGTGCTGGCCCTTTACAGCCAAAACAAAGGCAACACCGATTACGACCTCGATCAGCGCCGCGAGGAGTTTATCGACTACCGCGAAACCAGCTCGAACGACAACCGCAACCGCGAGGCTACGCTGCAGCTCGATTACATTCAGCCCGTCGACAGCACCGGCACCCTGGAGCTCGGCCTGAAGAGCATTTTGCGCCGTGTATCGAGCGACTACCTGGTGGCGGCCGATAGCCTCGATGGCCGGGGGCTGCTGCCCATCCCCTCGCGCTCCAACGAGTTCCGCTACGACCAAAACGTGTACTCTACCTACGCTACCTACAGCTTCAGCCTAGGTAAAAAACTGACGCTGAAAGCCGGCACCCGCGTAGAGCACACCCGCATCGACGGCGACTTTATTACCGACAACATTTCGCTGCGCACCGACTACACCAACGTGGTGCCGAGCGTGCAAGCGGCCTACGACATCAACAAGGACAACAAGCTGAAGCTGAGCTACACGCGCCGCATTCAGCGCCCGGGCATTTGGTTTCTGAACCCTTACGTAAACCTCAGCGATAGGCGCAATATCTCCTCGGGCAACCCCAAAGTCGATCCGGAGCTGACCGACGCATACGAGCTGGCTTACAGCACTTACATCAACAAGAGCACCATCAATTTTTCGGGGTACTTCCGCCAAACCAACAACGCCATCGAGAGCGTGTCGCGGTTGGTGCCCAGCAACACCGTACTGCCCACCGACGACACCACGCGGGTGCTTTACAGCACCTTCCTGAACGTGGCGCGCAACGCCACCTACGGCCTCAGCGCGTTCGGCTCGACGAAGATTACGCCCAAGTGGAGCCTCAACGGCAACATCAACGCGTATTACCTGCAGCTGCGTAGCCAGGCCCTAGGTCTCACGAACGGCGGGGTGATGTACAACGGCAACCTTACCAGCAGCTGGACCTTTGACAAGGGCTGGAGCGCGCAGTTTTCGGGCTTCTTCAACTCGCGGCGCGTGGCGCTGCAGGGCCGAACCCCCGGCTACCGTACCTACACTATTGCCGCCAAAAAGGAGCTGTTTAACAAAAAAGCCAGCCTGACACTGGGCGTAGTGAACCCCTTTAACCGCAAGCTAGTGTTCCGCAGCCAGCTCGAAACCGACCGTTTCGACTACACCAACAACTCGTACTTCTACAACCGTCAAATTCGCCTCAGCTTCAACTACCAGTTCGGCAAGCTCGATACCAAACCAGCCAAGCCCAAAAAGAGCATCCGCAACGACGACCAGAAACAAGGCGAAGGCGGCAACGGCTAACTCGGCACCGGACTAACTAAAACAACAACGCCCCACCTGCTGGTAGCAGGTGGGGCGTTGCGCTCATGTGCACCTAGGGTGCTATGGGCAGTGGCTTAGGCCTGGCCCGAGCCGCTGTTGCTGCTTTGCTGCTTCAGCTGCTTAAGGCGCTCGTAGGTTTTCAGCGACTGATCGTACTGGCGCTGCACTTCCTGGCGCAACTCGCCGGTCAGGGTTCGGTCGGCCAGGGCTTCTTTGTAGGCTTTAATAGCCCACTCCTCGCCGTAGATGTTCGAGCCCAGGATGGCGTTTTCGTTGTAGCCCGTTACGGCGGCTTTGGCCTCCATAAACGCGCGGTAGAACTTGCCCTTGATGGTGGTTTTGGTTTCGCGGCCGCCGCCTTCTTCGCGCAGGTAATCGTTGAGGATGCCCGCAAAGCGCTGGCTCTGGCTTACCAGCTGCTTGTAGTAGCCGCGCAGCTCGGCATCGGTGCTTTCGTCCACGGCGCGCTGGTAGCCTTCGATGCGGTCGTTCACGAACAGCAGCAGCTCCTGCAAAGTAGCTGCCGTACCGCGCTGCCCGCCGGTGCGGCCGCGGGTGGCCAAGTAGCCCACACCTAGGGCCAGTAGCGCACCGCCTACTACTTTTTGCGTAGTGCTGAGGCGGCCGATGCTAGAGCCCAGATTGGTACCCACGTTGCGTACCGGCTCGGGCAGTTGGCCTACTAGGTCGCGGCCTTGGCTAAGCCAGTTTTGGGCCTGGTTGAGCAGCGAGCCGCCGCCTTGCGTGTTGTTGTCGGATTGTGCGTTGGTGCCATTTTGGGCACCTTGGTTCGAGGAGGACTGAGGTTGGTTCATAGCCATGGTAGTATTGGTTAGCTTGGCTGCCTACTACGGCTAAAGGCTACGCTTCGTTTAGTTTAACTTGCCCGGGCGGGCCATTCTTTCGCTGCTTGCCTGCCCATTTGCGCCTAGGTTTGTGGCCATATCGGTGGCAGCAAACGAGGGTGCGCCAGCCTACGCCGGCCCACCCTCGCCTCACCAACCCACCAACCTTTGGGTTGCCTACAGCAGCGCTATACCAGCACTGCTCAGCTCTTGCCGCACGGCTTCGGGCCAGATGCTTACCTGCACCTCCCCGATGTGCGCCTTGCGCAGCATAAACATGCACACCCTCGACTGCCCAATGCCGCCGCCAATGCTTTCGGTTAGCTGCCCGGCCAATAACAGGCTATGGAAACCTAGGGCCGCCCGCTCGGGGCAGCCGCGCAGCGCCAGCTGGCGCAGCAAAGCCGCCTTATCCACCCGAATGCCCATCGACGATACCTCGAAGGCCGATTGCAACACGGGGTGCCACAGCACAATGTCGCCGTTCAGGCCGCGCAGGCCGGGCTCGGTTGCGGTGCTCCAGTCGTCGTAGTCGGGGGCGCGGCCGTCGTGGATTTCGCCGTGGCTCAGCTCGCCGCCAATCCCCATGATGAACACCGCACCGTACTCGCGGGCCGCGGCGGTTTCGCGCTCCTTTACCGATAGCGTGGGGTAGCGCTGCAGCAGCTCTTCGGCATGGATAAAGGTGATTTGCTCGGGCAACACGGGCACGATGTCCGCGTGCTCTTCGGCCACACGCAGCTCGGTGGTGCGCAAGGCGTCGTAAATTTTCTCCACGGTTTCTTTCAGAAAAGCCACGGTGCGCTGCTCGGGCAAGATGTGCTTTTCCCAATCCCACTGATCGACGTAAATCGAATGAATGGGCGAGTAGTCCTCGTCGGGGCGCAGGGCGCGCATGTCCGTCAGGATGCCGCGGCCTGCCGGAATGCCAAGCTCTGTTAGGCGCAGGCGCTTCCACTTGGCCAAGGAGTGCACCACCACGGCGCGGCGCTCGGCCAGGGCTTTGATTGGAAACGACACCGGGCGCTCCACGCCGTTCAGGTCGTCGTTGATGCCGGTGCCGTCGAGCACTGCTATCGGCGACGACACCTTGGTAAGCTGCAGTTGCCGGGCCAGCTCGCGGGCAAACGTGTCCTTCACGAAGCCAATGGCTTCTTCGGTTTTGAGCAGTTCGGCGGGGCTCAGGGCTTTGGCGGGGGCAAGGGTTGCTTCCATGCGAAATGTGTGGTTTTGGATTAAAGAATTGTGTTTGGATTTCGGAATTATAAATATTTAGACAAGGCTCCGCCCAACCGAGAAAACACTATGTTTTTTCGATGCACAAAGCCCGGTAACGGCCGTGTATAGGCGAAAAAAAAGCCTTCCGAAATCGGAAGGCTTATTGAAATCAGTTTATGATTTTACGTCTGTCGATCAGACCAATAGCCTTCCTCGTCGGAATTGATTATTCCGATTCTGATTATTGAGGCTATTGGCGAACTGAAACATGATAAGCGCTTTAAGGGCGTTTGGTATTGCCAAAGTAAAGAGTATAATTTCTAATGCAAATAATTCGTGTAAATAATTTTTCAAGAGAAGAAATTAGGCATTTTAATTAGTCGTCTTGCTCAAGGTTGTGTGAGCGGTAGACACAAAAACTTTGTAGTAAGCTCCGGTGAAGCACCTCTCCCGCTTCGTGGCATTTACAATGGCCCGTCATGTCGAGCCTAAAGCGAAACATCTCGCGTGCTGAAGCCCGATAGAAGTCACCATACGGCGAGATGCTCAGCTACGCTGACCTGCGGTTCGCCCGCGGCTCTGCATGACGACCTAGGAAGCGGCAGAGATGCTTCTACAAGTTCAGCAGGACGTTGCGCAAAGCATCGCGGCATCTTTAATCCCTGCTAATAATGAGACTTCTAAAGCAAAATGCCGCTCCCGATGGTTCGGGAGCGGCATTTTACCTAGGCAATTCAGCAAAGCGAATTAGCCTTTCGCTTTGCGGGCTTCGTCGTAGCGCTTGCCGGCCTCGCTCCAGTTTACCACGTTCCAGAAAGCGGCCACGTAGTCGGGGCGCTTGTTTTGGTACTTGAGGTAGTAGGCGTGCTCCCACACGTCGAGGCCGATGAGCGGGGTACCGCGCTGAATGCCGGGTAGGTCCATCAGCGGGTTGTCTTGGTTGGGCGTGGAGGTAATGGCCAGCTTGCCTGCTTTAGGATCGTGGATGAGCCAGGCCCAGCCCGAGCCGAAGCGGCCCGTGGCAGCCTTTGTAAACTCTTCCTTGAACTTGTCGAACGAGCCGAAATCCTTGGTGATGGCCGCGGCCAGCTCGCCGGTGGGTTGGCCGCCGGCCTTTTGGGCCATCAGCTGCCAAAAGAACGAGTGGTTCCAGTGGCCGCCGGCGTTGTTGCGCACGGCATCGGGCTGCTTGCTGGCCGAGGCCAGCAGCTGCGCCAGCGACATTTTCTCGAGCGGTTTGCCGGCCACCGCCTCGTTCAGCTTCGAAACGTAGGTTTTGTGGTGCGCATCGTGGTGGATTTCCATGGTTCGCGCATCGATGTGCGGCTCAAGCGCATTGTTGGCATACGGCAGCGGCGGCAGCGTGAAGGGGCCATCGGCAATGGGCGTAGCGCGGGCTTCGCGCAGCAGCTTTTCGTCGCGGGCGTAGGCCAGGAGGCTGGGGCTTACCATGGCGCCAACAATCGTCAGCAAACCGTTCTTCAGGAAATCTCGCTTAAGCATCGTGATACGGATGTGGAGGTGAACAGTGAGGTTGGGCAACTATAACCGCTGCCGGGGCAGCGGGTTAGGCGGGGGTATCGGGGGTGGTAGCAGGGTCGTCTTCCTGCTCGGGCGGGGTATGGCCTAGCTCCAGCACCACATCGCGCACGGAGGGGTGCAGGTAGTCGGGCAGCTTGCTGGGGTCGAGCAGGCGCAGCAAACGGAGGTACTTGGCGCGGCCTTCTTCGAGCATGTGGGGCGGTACTTCGTACACAAATACGTGGAAGGGCTCTACCTTCTGCACCCCTACGAGCAAGAACCGCTCCGCACGCAGCGCGTCGGAGTAAAAGGCGGCCTGGCGGTCGTAATCGTAACCCGAGCACTGCGCTACAAAGTGGTGGTAGTCGCGCGCAATGGTTGTCTTGAAGTCGATGATGGTGTAAGGCTGCCCGGGCACGTTGTACACCAAATCGGCGCGCAGCTTGCACATGGTGCCGGTAATGGGCTCCGTGAACACGCAGCTGGGTTCGGCCACGCCGTTATCAATCATTTCGCGCATGTCGTCGCGCAGGCGTACGCCTTCTACCAGCCACCACACCAGCGTGTCGTTTACCACGGGGTAGCTGGGCACATACTGGTCGGGCTCGAGCAGGGCCGTATGAAAAGCCGTACCGAAGCTAAGCGCCGAGTTCCCGCCTGATTCGCGCCGCGGCCGGCCGTTTAGGGCATCGCGCAACTTCGAGAGGTCGGAGTTGGCAATGGCGGGTAAGGCGCGGTAATCGTCGTACGAAAGGCGCAGCAGATCGGGGCGGCGGTAAGGGGTGTTTTCGGGCATAGCGTAGTGCAATGTACTACGCTTGCGCCGGCTGGGTTGTGTTGGCGTTCTGCCCGAATAACGGGCTAAGGCAATTTCAGTCGGGCTTGCGCAACTTTGCAGCTTGCGCCGCGGAATAAAGCCCGGCCAACTGCCCAATGCAGTTGTTTACTCAGCACTACTCCCCTACTTCTCCTATGCTTCAGTTGATTGGCCTTGCGGGCAAACGTGGCAGCGGCAAAAACACCGTGGCCGAACTGGTTCAGGCGATGCAGCCCGAGCGCAACTGGCAAATTCTGGCCTTTGGCGATGGTATAAAGGCGGTTAGCGCTGCACTGGCTTCTGAGCCTACGCAGCCTTACTACAGCCAGGAAGGCAAAACCGAACTGCTGCCGGTATTTGGCCTAACGCGCGGCGAATTGCTGCAGCAAGTGGGCGGCGCGTTGCGCGCGTGGCGCCCGCAGGTTTGGATTGAAGCCCTACTGGCCGCGCTGCCAGCCGACAAGCCCGTGGTGGTAGCCGACTTGCGCTTCCCCGACGAAGCCGAGGCGATTAGGAGCCGCGGCGGCGTGGTATGGCGCATAGAGGGCGATCCGCTGCAGCAACGCGGCGACGGCACCCGCGACGACAACCACCCCAGCGAAACCGCCCTCGATAATTACACGCACTACGATGCCGTGCTGCGCAACACGGGCTCGTTGCAGGATTTGCAAACGCAGGTGCAGCAGTTGCTGGCGCATGTGTAGCGCGGAAACCGTTCCGCAACGCGCCGCAGGAGCGTATCCGGTACCATGCAGCACCACAGACGCGCTTCAAGGCACGTCGCGGAACGGATTTCCGCGCTACATCAATTAAGAAACAATGAATAACCTCCTCCCTACCCTTTGGCGGCAGCTGCGCCGCTCGGCTTTCGTTACGATTCCGCTGGCTTTGTACCTAAGCGGCTGGCACACCGAGGTGATCGGGCGGGTGCAGCAAGTGGTGCTGGCCACCGGCCTGTTTGCGCCTACCCTGCCCGACGCCCCGCCGGCCGCCGCAGCCAAAGCCGACTACTCGTTGCCCCTGCGCACGCTCGATGGCCGCAGCATTACCCTAGGTGAGCTGCGGGGCCGAGTGGTAGTGCTGAACTTGTGGGCCACGTGGTGCCCGCCGTGCGTAGCCGAAATGCCCAGCCTGCAGCGCCTGCACGAGCAACTGCAACCCGGCACCGACCGCGTTTCGCTGGCCCTGGTTTCTGTTGACGATAGCCCCGAGAAAGTGCGCAAGTTTGTGGCGCGGCGCGGGTTTAGCATGCCTATCTACACCCTCAACGGCAACGTACCTAGGGTGTTTGATACGCAGTCGATACCCACCACGTTCATCATCGCGCCCAACGGCGATATTGTATCGCGGCACGAAGGCATGGCGCAGTACGATAACCCCGCCATGCTGAAGTTTTTGCGCAAACTGCAGCAGCAGCGGTAAACAAGCCGGCACGCAGGGGCCTACTCAGGCGCGCCCCTAGCTAAGCGGCCTGCCGCATACCTGTTTGCCTAGGTTGGTTGCCGGCCTACCTAGGACGTCACCTCCAGCTCATCGCGGCCATCTTCCGTCGAAATATCGAGGATGGCGTAGATGGGGCAGTAAGCGGCGCCGCCCGTTAGCAAGAAAAGACCACCGAACACCAGCAGCAGCACCAATACCGGCTGACTGGCGCCAATGGGCAGCAAGGCAATTAGTATCAGGGCGGCGCCCAATGCCAGCCGAATTTCCCGATCCAAAGTTCCCACATTCGTTTGCATAGCCGTAGGTGCTTTTGGGTTGAACAACTACCTAAAAGATAGGAGCTGAATTACTGAAAATCAACTACTTTCTTCGCTAAATCCTCGTACCTACCTTTTACTGCAGAGGCATTGTTGCCCAGTGGCGCGCCAGCGCGGAGTCGCGGCCATACACATCGGGGTAAGTGTGCAGTTCGCCCCCTTCGCCGGTGCTGGTAGCGTAGCGAATATGAAAGGGCGTTGGCTGGCGCAGCTGGTAGTGCCGAGGCCTGGTTTGCCGAGCACACGCAGCCTCGGCTGGCAGTTAAGCAAGGCGGCCTTCGCGCCGGAGCGGATAGGCTGCAAACTGCATGGGGTGTTCAAGCCGAATGCAGCCGTGGCTGAACGCCCGCTGCGGAGCCCGAAAAGCTTCGCGGGCTGGCGTATCGTGCAAGTACACGGCGTAAGGATTTGCAAACCGGAACACCACGTTGCCAAGGGCATTGTCGCAGCCGGCACTCTGCCGAATGTGATAAACAAACCGCTTGGCCGACACTTGCTGCCAATTGATGCTGTAAGCATCAAGCCACTCGCCTTGCTAGGAGTACAGGGCATAATTATGCTGAGCCAGGTAACCAGACTCGCGCCGTAAACATGGCAGAATTTCGTTGACGGGAATGGAACGCGGCGCGTGCCAATCGGCCGCGGTGGTAAAGTAGCTTATGCGGCTGCTTAGCGTGGGCGAGGGCGTTTGCGGCTTGCCAATTACCACGCGGTGCCTGGCTACAACTCGCCCTTGGCTCAGCACCTGCAGCTCATACGCCGGCAGGTTGAGAAGTACGTAAGCGGTATCGGCAACGGGTGCTTGCCGCCAACGCTCCAGACTAAAGGCCGCACTCCAGAATTGCGGCTGCTGCCAAAGCGCATCGGGCGCCCAGTCGGGTTGCGTTTGCAGCCAAGCCGCCAAAGCCGGTTGTAGCTGCCGGTACTCCCGGCTGGCAGGCTGGCAGTGGTGCACCGCATTGGCTAAGGCCTGCTCCTGCAAGGCTTGCTGCAGCCATGCTACCGGGCCAGTGGGCGCGGTAGCGTCAGCCGCGAGTACCGAAGCCCGCACGCGCCCGTGCTGCAGGTGCGCAAAGAGCTGCAACAGCGCATCGGTAAGCAGCGCCTCGTCGCGGGATTGTTGCCCTAGGTGGGCGGCGGACTGCGCTTGTAAAGAGTCGTGGAGGGCTAGCAGGGCGCCATAGTGGTACGGACGCCGGTCGAGGCCGAAGGCAGCAGCGCGGCTTAGCACCCGCAAAACCGAATCGGCCAGCGGCAACGCGTGGCCAGCCGCATTGTGCCAGGCGGGCGCGTAGTTGCGCTCTGCATAAAATGCCTCCACCAACGCGTGCCTACCTAGGCGCGGCAGGGCGTTGGCGGAGTCACTCAGGTGCAAGCGCAATTGGTGTTGCAGGGCCGTATCGGGCCGGCTGATGGCAATAGCTGCGGCTGAGCCGGGCACCATTATTTCTGCTGGGTTAAGGGTGCTGCGCAAGGCCAGCAGGGCAGCGGCTGCAGCTAGCAGCATCAAGACCGAAGCAAGGCCCGACCAGCAGAATGACGACGAAGGGTGTGGAGCATGTACCATGCGTGGCCTACCTAGGCGCAAGCGTTGCCGCCCAGGCTGCGACACCGCACCCTCCGGTAAAGTTTTTGTCAAAAAAATGACATAAATCAGTGCATTGGCATTCTGCAAATGTCATATTTGTAGAGAGCCGAATAGCACCTGCGCCCCATTGCGCAGGTTGCAGCCGGCTTACTGATCCTTTGCGCGGCGCCTCCACCCATTTTGCGCCGCCGCGAGCCTGACTCCGCCCCGGGTTCCGCTGCTTTTGCTTCCGCGTGTTGTTCCTCTCGACCAGTTACCATGCCTGCTTTAGCTTCGCTCATGGCCCAGCGACCCGCGGCCAACCCCAAAGCCTTCGTGCACGATTTGTACCGGCGCATCAGCCTGGATGCCATGCTGCGCCCCCTGTTTGGCGACCAGGCCAGCCTAGCCCGGGTGCCGCAGCCCGACGTGGTGTACCTTTTTTGGGAGAGCGTAATGCAAGGCACCTGTTACGAAGGACGGCCTTTTCCGCGCCAGCAGCCTATATCGCACTTATTGGCCGCGTTTGGGCGGTGGCAACAGGTGCTGGCCGAAACCCTTGATGCGCACTACCCCCGCCACCAAGCCGAGGAGCTGAAGGCCAAAACCGCCAATTTGGCCGTGATGCTGCAGCACCACAATCTGCACCGCCCGCAACCCGCGGTGCAGCGCCCACGCCGGCACACGGCCTGGCGCGTGGCCGAGCCGGCTACCCGCTCGGCTTTTGCCCACTAGCCGAAACGGCGGCTACTCCACCTAGGGCAGTATGCCTCATTTGCCTCCCGAGCATTCGGCTGGCGACATCAGCGCACCCTAGTGGCTCGGCTGCCCGGTAGCGCATACGCTACTGAAAGCCAAGCACCTGCTCCTGAATACCCGCCCAATTCTGCCTCCCCCACTCCTACTCGGCCGGGCTGCCGGCTTACCAAGCACCTAAGCACCATGACGCCTTCCATTATTGTACTTACCGACTTCTTTGCCGTGTCGAACCGGGCGCTTTCCTATGCCGGCGAGCTGGCCGAGCCCCTGGGTGCCCAGTTGGTGCTGCTGCACGTGCAGCACGATGCTCTGCTCGACCCGGCCGAGCACGGCACCTACCGCGCCCACCGCGAAGAACGGAAAGCTGCTCACCAGCTCGTGCAGTTGGCCGAGCAGCAGCCCGTGCCCGCCGTGGCCGAGATTTCCGACGCGTTTCTGCCCGATGCCATTCGCGAATCGGTGGAGCACCACCACCCGCTGATGCTGGTGCTGGGCCGCCCCGGCACCGCCTACTCACCCTCCGACCTGGTAACCGGAGCCACCGTTGATTTGATGCGCACCGTGCACCGGCCACTGCTGGTGGTGCCCACCGTGGGCTGGGGTACCGTGCCGCCCCACCGCATAGCCGTGGCTATCGACGACAATCCCTTCACCATTATGCAGCAAGAAGACCTGCTGCACCGCCTGCAAGGCTGCCTAGGTGCCAGCCTCAACTTGCTGCACGTGGCCCCCACCAACGAGCCCGAACCCACGCCGGAAAGCTTGCTTAAACTGGCCCGTACGGCCGGAATATCATCCGAAATACCCGCTACCCACGTGCACACCGTGCACCAAGCCGAAACGGCGGCTGGCATTCTGCAAGCTGCCCACGAGGTAAAGGCCGATTTGCTGGTGCTCATTGCGCGGCGGCGCAGCTTGTTTGGCAGCCTGTTTCACCGCAGCGTAACGGCGCAGGTAGTGGCCGAAAGCCCGCTGCCCGTGCTGTTGCTGCCCGCCGCCGAATAAGCGGCCCCTTGGTTGCTCCTTCCTTGTTCTCCCTCTCTTCCCAACCAATCACACCCATGTCTCCCTCCCTCGTTGTGCTGATGGACTTCTCGCCGGGCGCTGAGGCAGCCTTGCGTTGCGCTACCAGCCTGGCCGAGCAACTCTCGGCGCGTTTGGTGCTGCTGCACCTCTACCAAGACCCCTTGCTGGTAACCGAAACAGCGCTGGTGACGGTGCCCGTGGAGGCCTATTACCAAACCCAGCAGGAGGTAACGCAGCACCTGCAGCAGCTGGCCGAAAAACTGCCGGTACCTGCCGAGGTAGCCGTGTCGTCGAGCAGTATATCGGAGGTGGTAGCCGATACTGTGCAGCGCTACCACCCGCTGCTGTTGGTGGTAGGCCGCGAGCACGCCGATAACTTTCTCGATCGGCTGGTGAGCAACTTAGCCTTGCCTTCGCTGCGGGCGGTGCATTTTCCGCTGTTGGTAGTGCCCGAGCAACCCGGCCAGGCCAAGCTGCCCACGCGGGTACTGATAGCGGCCGATCGACACCCCTTTCAGCTCAACGCGGCCTCGGCCAATACCAAGCCGTTGTTTGCTGCCCTCAAAGCCGACCCCGCGGTGGTGCACGTGTCGGCGGAGGGGCCGCTGGCAGCCGCCAATGCGCAGGCAGCCTTGGCCCACGTGCGCCGCGCCGGACTGTTCGAGCAAGTGCCCGACAACCGCCTCTACGAAGTGCGCGACGAAGACCCCGCCGAGGGCATTGTGCAAGCCGTGGCCGATTTGCAGGCCGATGCCGTGGTGATGCTGGCGCGGCCCCACAGCTTTTTCGGCGGCTTGTTCCACCGCAGCGTTACGGCGCAGGTAATGAGCCACAGTCCCGTGCCGGTGCTGGTGCTGCACACGCAGTAAGCACCCAGGCCCATCCACATCAGCCACAGCTAAGCCATATTTGCCATGCCACAACTTACCGCCCAACCAAAGCCGGCGAAGCTGGCTGCGCCTCCCGGCACGCCGCTGTCGCTGATTGTGCTCACCAACTTCTTTCCGGCCGCGCACCGAGCCATTCGGTACGCGGCCGAGCTGGCGGCGCCCCTAGGTGCGCAACTGGTGCTGCTGCACGTGCGGCAGGTTGCCGTGTTCGAAGATGACGCTACCGATGCCTCTTGGCTTAGCGACACCCACGAGCGCGACGGTGAGCTGCTGATGGCCCTGAACGCGCTGGCCGACGAGGTGTACGTGCCTACCAGCGTGGAGCTGGTGCCCAGTCTGCAGTCCGATGTAGCCCTAAGCCTGGCCAAGCGCTACCAACCGGCGCTGTTTGTGGTGGGCCGCTCGGCCGCGCAGGAGGCCGAGCTGAGCACCGCTGTGCTGGAGGTGCTGCGCACCGGGCAGTTTCCGGTGCTGCTTGTGCCCGAAAGATACCGCGGCACCTCCTGCCCCAGCCACGTAGCCGTAGCCGCCGATGGCGACGCGTTTCAGCTCGATGATGCGGCCACGGGCGCCCGGCTGCTGCTCACCGAGCTCGAGCCCGACCTGACGGTGGTAAACGTATCCGTACTCGAAACCGACGACTACTGCCTGGCCGCGCGGTATCAGGTGGAGCAAAGCGGCCTGTGCGAAGGAGCCCGGCAGGTGCACACCCGCGCTTTTCAGCACCTCTCCACCGCGCACGGCCTGCTGCAAGCCGTGGAGGACACCAAAGCCGAGCTGCTGGTAGTTATTGCCCGCCGCCACAGCGTGCTGGGCGAGCTGTTTCATCGTAGCGTTACCGATCGGCTGATGCAGCTGTGCCCCGTGCCCGTGTTGGTGCTGCCGGCCCACGACTAACCCATGCTCCAAACACAAGCCCGCCGGCAGCTCCTGACCCTAGGTTGGGAGCTGCCGGCGGGCTTTGTATGCGGGTAGGCTATTCCGGATCGATTCCGGTTTTTTTGTTGCCGCTGGCCGATTCGTCGGCCAAGCCATCGGCCGAGGTCGAGTCGCGGGTTACGCCCTCGGCGGCGGTAGCGGCCGTGCCGGTGCCGCTGGTAGAGTTGGCACTGGCGGCGGCTTCGGTATTGGGATTGTCGGCGTCGGTGCTGGCTTGGTTAGAGCCGCTGTTGCAGGCGCCCAATAGCAAGGTGAGCAGCACAGCCGGCAGCAAGAAAGTACGTTTCATGGCGTTGGCGAAGGAATGAAGGAGAACATCAGTCGGGCGTGCGGCTACCTGCCCTTACGCCACCGCTGGCCCAATGTTCCGGCCGAGCTACCGCCCGCAGCAACCTAGGGCTGCTCCCTTACCGCTCGTTGCGCTGCAGCCAGGTATCAATCTGAGCCAAAGAAGCCGTTTGCTCGGTAGTTAGGCGCTGGGCCAGCTTCTTTACCTCGGCGTCGCGTCCGTGGGCAATTACGGCGTTGGTAAGCGCAATGCCGCTTTGCGTGTGAATGCGCAGCAAACGGGCAAAGTCCACGTCAATCTTCTCCGACGAAACCAGCGGTTGTTTCATGATGCGCATCACCCCAATCAGGCGGGCTTTGTAGGGGTCGGTGGCATCGAGGGTGTTGTAGTTGGCTTTGGCGCCCGCCAAGCGTTTGGCCGTTACGCTCAGGCGCTCGGCCTGGGCCGGGCGCTCGGTAATTATTTGCTCGGCCATGCGGCGTAGCTCGGGGTTCTTGCCATCGCGCAGCTCCACGCGGGCCAGGTCGACGGCACCTAGGGCGTGCTCGGCCATCATGGCGGCAAAGTCGTGGTCGGTGTTGCCGGTGGCGCGCACCTCCGAGAGGCGCTGCGCGTCGCGGTTCAGGGCCACGGTAAGGTTGGCAGCGGCCTCTACCACGGCAGGGTTCAGGGTGCTTTTACCCGATGCGCCCGCCGTTGCTGCGG
This sequence comes from Solirubrum puertoriconensis, assembly GCF_001483135.1. Lineage (GTDB taxonomy): Bacteria > Bacteroidota > Bacteroidia > Cytophagales > Hymenobacteraceae > Solirubrum > Solirubrum puertoriconensis. Next base: position 811,765 of record NZ_LNAL01000006.1, on the reverse strand, counting down.
TGGGAGTAGCGGTGGGCGCGGCAGTAGCAAGCGCAGCCGTATCGGCCGCAATGGCCACATCGGTCGAGGCACTATCCCGATCAATCACGCGCTCGGGATTCGAGCGCACCTGATCGGTACGGGTGCAGGCAACGGCAGTGGCCAAAGTGGCAAGCAACAGGTAGTGGCTTTTCATGCGCATGGTACGGAGTGTGTTGTAAGCAAAGGTGTGCGTGTACGGCGGTTTGGGCCAGAAGTTTGCAGCTAAATTGTTGAGGTTAAGCCGCATCAGCCAAAACTTAAGGCCTCGAACGCAGGCCGCGGGCTGCGGGTTCAATCGGGCAGCAATAAGCCCTGGGTATCGAAAATGCGTTCGGCACCCAGGGCTTAATACCGTGGCTTTGCAGCGCCTACTTACCGAACTGGCGCAGGTTGTAGCTGAAGCTTAGCATGAAGTAGCGCGTGAGCACCCGGCTGCGCACGTCTTCGAGGTAGGTATCCGTCACGTTGCGCACCAGGCTGCGGTTCTGCTTCAGCAAGTCGTAGGCCTGCAACTTCAGCTCGCCTTGCTTGTTGGCGAAAAACTGCCGCGCCACGCCCACGTTCCAGAGCGCTACGGCCTGGTTGAAGCCTGCTGAGCGCCCGGCGTAGTTGGTAAACCACAAATCGGAAGTAACGACCCAGCGGTTGGGCAGCTGATAGTGCACGTCGGCGCTGAGGGTTTGTGTCCAGTACGAGGTGTTCTGCTGCGCCAGCAGCGAGTAGCTGGCCCGCTGGTACGTAACGTTGCCCGAAAGGCCAAATTCCAGCGCATCGTTGAAGGCCGAATTGAGGCTAATGCCCTGCCCCAGGCTCCAGTTGCGGGCCTCGTTGGCTTGCTCGTTTACGTAGCTGATGCTGCGGGTGTAGTTGCCGTTGGTGCTCAGGTTCAGGTTTAGCTTATGCCAGCTTAAACGCTGACCCATAGACATAAACCCGTTCAGGCTGTAAAATCCGTTAGCATTCACGGGGCGGGTTGTTTGCACGCCGTTGGCGTCAAATGCAGTCGAGGACACGATGCGGTCTTGCACCTGGTTGCCCGAGAGCAAGCCAAAGATGCTGCGGTTGTTGCTGGCATTGAACTGGTTGTAGGTGGCAGACAGCGTGTGGTAATACTCGGGCGCCAACGCCGGGTTGCCAAGGCGCACGAACAGCGGATTGGTGTTGTCGGGCACGGGTTGCAGCTGCGTGGCGGTGGGTGCCTGCAGGCGCGTGCGGTAGTTGAGGCGTAGGCTGCGGTTGCGGGTGCCATTGTAGTTGAACATGGCATTGGGCAGCAGCGTGCGGTAGCGGCGCGCCAGCTCAGTATCTAGGCTTTGGTTGTCAACTGTTAGCTCGGCTTGCTGGGCATCCACACCTAGGGAGTAGCCGTAGCGCAGGCGGCGGGTTTGCCAAGTAAGGCCGGCGCGGTTCGTCAGAAACCCGCTCTCGAATTGGTTGCTGAGCAGGGGGTTGCGCAAGTCGTAGCGGCTGGTGGCTTCGTTGTAATCATCCAGTAAGCGCATGGCGCTGCTGCGCGAATTGGCCAGGTTGTAGTGCAGCTCCAGCTTGCTTTGCAGGCTGAGCGGCTCGGTGTACGAGAGGTTCAGCGCCTGCGAGCGGGCGGGGTAATCCTGCCCGATGCGCTGATCGAGCACATTGCTGCGCGGCGTGCCATCGGGGCCGAAGAAGGTGTTGTTGGCGCGGTTAAAGGCTTCGCCCTCTTGGTTGTTGAGCACCGCATTCAGGTTGGCCGAAAAGGTGCGGCCCGGCTTGGCAAATTTGCGCATCAGCAACAGGTTGCCCCCACCCCACAGGTTATCGGCCGTGGCATCGTAGTGGTTCTGGCTGGTGTTGAGCAGCCGCTCACCCAAGCTGGTTTGTTGGTTGTTGCGCCGCCGCTGCTCGGTATTTTGCCACCACAGGCTGGGCGTAAAGCGCAGCGAGGTAAGCGAATCCAGCTTGTAGTCGAGCCGAAAGTTGAAGCGCTGGCTAAGCGTGCGGTTGCGCGCGGCGGCATCCAAGTCGGTAATGAGCGCCGGACCGGCCTCGCCGTTGGGCCGGGTGATGCCCGCCACGTTTTCGCGGCGGCTCAGCTGCTCAGTACGTACCGTAGTGCGGCTGGCAAAGTAGCTGGTAGCCACTTCGGCGCGCTTGCCCCAGGCGTCGCGGTAGTTCAGCCCGCCCGCCATCGATTCGGTAATGCTGCTGGGCTGGTTGTTGATGCCGCCCGCCGAGCCACCTCCCCCGCCGCGCCCGCCTTGCATCACCATGGTAGCGCCACCGCCCATGGGCCCACCTACGCCCCCAAAGCCGCCGGACAGCCCACCACCTAGGGCGCTGGGGCCGCTGCTTAGGTCGCCGGCCGCGGGGGCACCATCGTCGGAAAAGCCCAGTTGGTTGACGTTGTTGGCCTGACCCAGGGCGGAAATCTGCCGGCCGTTGTTGAAGCGGTTCAGGCCCAATTGCGCGCGGTAGCGGCCATCGGTACCCAAGCCCAGTTGCTCGGTGCCGAAGTATCCCTTGCGCTTGTCGCGCTTGGTTACCAGGTTGATGGTCTTCTGTTGCGAGCCGTCGTCGATGCCCGAAAACTGCGCCTGGTCGCTCTGCTGGTTGTACAGCTGCACCTGATCGATGATGTTGGCCGGCAGGTTGCGTGTAGCCATTTTGGGGTCGTCGCCGAAGAAGGGTTTGCCATCTACCAGCACGCGGTTTACCTGTTGGCCCTGGGCCCGAATGGTGCCGTCGCGGTCTACCTCCACGCCGGGCAGTTTTTTCAGCAGGCTTTCCACAGCGGCGTTGGGTTGCGTTTTGAAAGCTCGGGCGTTGAACGCCAGCGTATCGCCCTGCATACTTACGGGGGCCCGCTCCTGCTGCACCACCACCTCACCTAGGGTTTGCGAAACCGCGCGCAGTCGCAGCGTACCCATCTCCAAACTCGGGCTGGCAGCCGTCAGGCTAATGGGCTGCAGCTTGCTTTTGTAGCCCAGAAAGGTGAGCAGCAGAAAGTAGCGGCCGGGAGCCACGTTGCGCAACGTAAAGTTGCCGTCGCCATCGGTTATCGTAAAGCTCAGGTACGACGAATCCTTGGCCGCCAGCAACGACACCGAGGCCTCGCGCAAGGGCTTACCAGTGAGCGAGTCGGCCACGGCGCCGCGCACTTGCCCGCTGCTGGGCCGCGGAGCTGCCGGCTGCTGCGCGAACGTGCCAGCCACGCAGCTCAGCCAGCTAATCATCAAAAGTATACAGTAGCGCATAAGGTGCCGGAGTATGGGCAAGGCGCGGCCAAGCCCTAGGTGCAAACCAGGTGTGCAATGGGTAAGCAACAGGCGGGTTGCGGCGGGGCAATGCCCCGCCGCCCTAATTGGCGCGGGTGCCCACTTCGTCCATCATGCGCTGGCGGAAGTCGGCGCTGGCTTTGTCGCGCAGGTCTTTCAGCTCCTCGGCCGTAACGGTTTTGGCTTGTTCGCTGGGGCGCACGTCGGCGTCTTTCACCGGCTTCAGCTCCACCTTGTTGGCCCGAAACTGTTCTTTCGAGCCCTCAATGGCCAGCACCACGCCTTTCTCCGGCGTGAGGTCCCGAATGGGTGAGTAGGTGAAGGGCAGCTCAGTGGTATACCACACCGTGTAGGTTTCCTTCTGGTAAGGCACGGTGGCTTTGCGGCAGGTGTAACCCGCAATTTTCTTGGTTTGCTCGGTGGTTTGCCAGCCGGTGGGTTGCTTGGCCATGGGCGCATCGGCGCGGTACACGGTGGTGGCGTTATCCTTTTTCAGGGTGAGCACGGTGCTGGTGGCCCGCTCATTCAGGTTGAGGTACACGGCTTCCTCAAACGGCCGGCCGATGTTGGTTACCTGCGGGGCTGCACCGGAGCTGCTTACCATGGTGCGCATCACGGCGCCGCCTTCGCGCTCCTCCTTGGCGTAGCCGTTGGCAAAACTCAGCGTCATGGCAAAGCTGCGCACGTCGGGTATGTCGGAGGGGAAATCGGGGCTGCCGGGCTTTATCTCCTGCCCGTTTATCACCACGCGCATGGAGTTGGGGTCGATGCGGCGGGTGCCTTCGTACATAATGCGGCCCGAGGTGGTTTGGGCATTGGCCGGGGCAAACACGCTGGTGCCGGTGAGCAGCAGCAGGAGCAGGAACATGAGCAAGGGTTTCATGGCAGCAAGAGAGTTGGGTTGATTGACGCTTGCAAAGCACCGATGCTGCCGTGTAAAGCACTGTTATATTGTGTTAAAGTGTGTTAACGGCCACTTACAGCCCGCCGGGGGGTAGTATTTTCGTTGGTGCACACTTGCTTCGTCATCTCATGAAAAGCCGCATCCGCTCTATCTTCTGGCTCATGGCGGTTTGCATCCTGGGCATCAACGGCTTTCAGGCGTATTGGCTTTACAATACCTACCAGCTCACCACGGCCCAGTTCAACCGCACGGTGCGCGAGGCCTTGCTGGCTACCGCGCAGCGCCAACTACTGGCCGGTGCGCGCGAGCTGGTGATGGAGCCCGGCCGCGTGCCCAACAAGCTATTTGTACGGCAGTTCACTTCCGAAAACGGCAGCGTCAACCGCATCGTGCTGGTGTCGCCCGACAGTGCCTCTCCTACCGATACCAACCGCCGCCAAGGCAAACGCCGCTTTGCTGCTACCAAGCGCATCGAGATTCACAAGCGGCGGCCTTCCCTCCGTACTTCAGCCGAGGCCGATACGGTGGCACGCAATATTTCGCGTATCATCATCGACGATTGGGCCGGTGGCCGCAATGTCGATCTGCAGAAGCTAACCAAGGCTTACCGCGCCGAGCTGCGCCTGCGCGGCGCCGACTCCGACCTGAAGCTGGATACCCTTTCGGTCCCGCGCGCCGCTGGCCTAGGTGCCCTGCCGCCCAGCAAACCCGCCCCGGTGGGCTACCCCGTACAAACGCCCCCCGTTCCGCTTAATCCGCTCCGCTCGCTGTACGTGCAGGCGTCGTTCCCGACGCCCACGTACTACATCTTGCGGCAAATGGGCGGGCTGCTGGGTGGCTCGGTGTTGCTGCTGGGCCTAACCACGGGATGCTTTCTGCTGATGCTGAGCACCATCCTGAAGCAGAAGAAGCTCTCGGAGGTGAAGAACGACTTCATCAACAACATGACGCACGAGTTGAAGACGCCGCTGGCAACGGTATCGGCAGCCGTGGAGGCCATGCAGCATTTCGGCGCCCTCAACGATCCGCAAAAGGCCCAAACCTACCTCAGCATTTCGCGCAACGAGTTGCAGCGCCTCTCCGATTTGGTGGAGAAAGTGCTAAACATTGCCGTGGAGGAGCGCCAAACGCTTACCATCAACCCCGAGCCTGTGCGCCCGGCCGAGCTGGTGAGCGAGCTGGTAACGCGCCACCAGCTGAAGGCCACCAAACCAGTGCACTTCACCGTCGACATTGCCCCCTCTGACTCGGTGCACCTCGATCCGCTGCACGTGGGCAACGTCATCAACAACCTCATCGACAACGCCATTAAGTACTCGCGCGAGCAGGTAAGCATTGCCATACGGGGCCACCACGACGACAACGGCGGCTGGCGCCTCACGGTGCAAGACGACGGCATTGGCATTCCGAAGAACTACCAGGATGCCATTTTCGATCGGTTCTTCCGGGTGCCCACAGGCAACCTGCACCCCATTAAAGGCTTTGGCCTCGGTTTGTACTACGTGCGGCAAGTGGTGGAGCGCCACGGCGGCCGCATTGCCGTGCGCAGCGAGCCAAACCGCGGCAGCGAGTTCAGCCTGTGGCTGCCCAACTAGTTCGAGGCTAATACTAGCTCCCCTCCTCAGATGAGGAGGGGTTGGGGGTGGTTGAAAGGATAGAGCTAGAAAGCTGGTACCAGTTGCCGGTCAACGATTAATCAACCACCCCCAACCCCTCCTCATCTGAGGAGGGGAGCTAGCCTTAACTATAACTTTAGCTTCTCACCTTCCGCTCTCAATTCCTCCAACAACATGCCCTCTGTTCTACTAATCGAAGACGAACCAGCCCTAGGTATGATTGTAAAAGACAGCCTGGAGGTGCGAGGCTTCGCGGTGCAATACGCCGCCGATGGCGAAGAGGGCCTGAAGTTGTTTCGGCAGCAGTGTCCCGATATTGTGGTGGCGGATGTGATGATGCCCAAGCTCGATGGCTTTTCGCTGGCCGAGCAAATCCGGCGCGAAAACCGCACCGTGCCCATCATCTTCCTGACGGCTCGTTCGCAACCTGCCGACGTGGTGCGCGGCTTTGAACTGGGCGGCAGCGACTACCTCAAAAAGCCCTTCAGCATGGATGAGCTGATTGTGCGCATCCGAGCCCGCCTAGGTCAGGCGCCTGCCGCTGCGCCCAATGAGCCCGCCACCCTTCGAATCGGCCAGTATCACTTCGACCACCTGAAGCAACGCCTGCACCTAGGCCCCCACGAAGAGGCCCTAACCCACCGCGAAGCCGAGCTGCTCAAGCGCCTCTACGACCAACGCAACCAAGTGCTGGAGCGCACCGCCGTGCTGCAGGAGCTATGGGGCGACGACAACTTCTTCAACGGCCGCAGCCTCGATGTGTTTATCACCCGCCTGCGCCGCTACCTCAAAGACGATCCGCAGGTGCAAATCGTGAACGTGCGCGGCGTGGGCTACAAGCTGATTAGCTGATCAGTTTCGGGCCTAGGTGGAGTTGGAGCGAAGCTCGTCGGGCGCTAGTTTTGGAGCTGTAGCCGCTTTCATTTGGCCCGCTCCATTGCCGAGCCGGTCGCTTCTATCCGATGAGCACTTATACCCCGGGCCTGCACGTGCTGGCCACGTTTATCGCACCCGTGCCGCAGCTAACCGATATGGTAGGCTGCCGGGTGTTTTTCGATTCACAGATACACCAGTTGGGCCTGAGCAAAGTAGGCGAAGCTTACCACCGCTTTCCGGGTAATGGGGGCTTCACTGCCGTGGTAGCGCTTACCGAGTCGCACCTAAGCATTCATACCTGGCCCGAGTTCGGCCTGGCTACGTTCGACGTATTTTTGTCGAATTTTCAGCGCGACAACTCAGCCACCGTGCAAGCCCTGTACGCGGCCACGTTGCGCTACTTTCAGGCTACCGAGCAAAGCAAAACCGAAGTGTGCCGATGAGCGAAACCGCTACCCCATCGGTGCCTACGGCGCAGCTCGAGTGCCCGCAGTGCCATACCACCATCGCGTACTACGACACCGAAAACAGCACGCACTACGGCTGCCCGGCGTGCCATACGTATTTCGAGTACGAAGACCCAAAGCCGCCGCGCGTCATCGGGGAGTTTAAGGCTAGCACCCAGCAACCGAAGCAAGTTATTCCCCTAGGTGCTTCGGGTGTTATGCTCGATGGCAGCACTTACGTGGTGGCGGGCTATTCGGTGCGCTGCGAGCTGAACGCTCAGCAGTACCGCTGGGGCGAGTACACGTTGTTCAGTGCCCCCGATAAGTACGCCCAACTGGCCGTGTACGAGGGCCACTGGACGTTTATTCAACCTACCGAGCGCCTTTACAAGGTGCAGTTTCCGAACTCGCGTAGCGCCTACATAGCCAGTGGCGATTTGGATTACCGGCTGTACAACAAGTACCAGCCCAAGGTGCTCTATGCCGTGGGCGAGTACGACTACGATGTTTTCGACGACGAGAAGCTGTTCGTAGCCGAATACATCAGTCCGCCGCACATGCTGGTGGAGGAAAAAGAACGGTTCGGCAAAAAGCAGCAGTGGTACCGCGCCGAGCACATCGAGCCCAAGGCCGTAGCCAAAGCCTTTGGCGTGCCCAGCCACGAAATGCCGTGGCGCAGCGGCACGGGGGCTGTTCAGCCGGCGCCGGGCGAAGACACCTGGCTCCCGCTGCTGCGCTTCACGCTGTTCATGTGCATGCTGACGGTGGTGGCGCAGTTCTTTATGTCGGCGACCAACCCGAGCAATCTGCTCGTGAACGAAAACTTCTCGACGCAGCCCGATACCGCTCGTGGCAGCACGGCAGGCCCCAGCGCCAACATTGTAACGCATTCGTTTGAGGTGCACGGCCCCACCGCCATTGCGGTTGATATAAACGCCTATGTTGACAACGCTTGGCTGGAATTACCCGTGACGCTGGTTAACGAGAAAACCGGCCAGAGCTACGAGTTCACCAAAAGCATTGAGTACTACCACGGCTACGAGGGCGGCGAAAGCTGGAGCGAAGGCAGCACCTCGGCCGATGCGGTGCTGGCCGAAGTTCCATCGGGCCGCTACCACATCAACATCTATCCCGCGTCGCAGGGCGGCATGCCCACCACCTTCAGCCTGCGCGTAACCGAAAACGCTACGCTGCAGTCGAATCTGTTTCTGCTGCTGGGCGCACTGTTTGTGTACCCCGCCATCCTGTTTCTTCGGCGTCGCTTTCACGAGCAGCAGCGCTGGGAAAACAGCGACTACGGCCCCCAAGGCGCCTAACTGTACTTGTCTATGTTTCGCCAATTCTACCAACTCCGCTATTACATCGTGGTGGCCTTATTGGCCTTCGCGGGTTTTGTGTGGGCGGGCCTGCGCGGCAACCGCCTGCTCGGCGACGACAACGAAAGCACCGAGAACATCAACGGCTACCGCAGCGGCGGTAGCGGTGGCTCTGGTACCCGCACAGGTCGGTTTTATCATAAATAACTGCAGCCGGGCTACAGCCCGCGTCATCAGTTGGTGCGCGACTTCAATAAGCGCAACCCAACCCACAACCTAACTCCTGATCCTAATCCCTCCCCATGGAATACCTCAACTTCAAGCTCATCGCGGCGTCGGTTATCTACTCGGTTATCGGCATCGCGATTTTGTTTATCAGTTTTTTCGTGTTCGAGAAGATTACGCCGCGCACGCTCTGGAAAGAGATTATTGAGGAGCACAACACCGCTTTGGCTATTGTGTCGGCCGCATTTATCGTCGCCATAGCCCTGATTATCAGTTCCGCAATTCATGGCTAACCAACCGGTGCTGCCGGCGCCCCCGCGCCGGGCAGGCCCAGATCATTTACCGGCCCTGCTCCTAGGTTCGGTTTTCGTTATTGCCACCTGTGGGCTGATTTACGAGCTGATAGCGGGCACGCTGGCCAGCTACCTGCTCGGCGACTCCGTTACGCAGTTCTCCACCATCATCGGGGCGTACCTGTTTTCCATGGGCATCGGCTCGTGGCTTTCGCGCTTTCTCGATGGGCAGCTGCTGAAGTGGTTTATCCGCCTCGAAATCATGGTGGGGCTGGTGGGCGGCATTTCGGCTCCGCTGCTGTTTGTGCTGTTCGAGTACGTCAGCTCCTTCCGCCTGATTTTGTACACGCTGGTGGGCCTCACGGGCATTTTGGTGGGGCTGGAAATTCCACTGCTGATGCGGATTCTGGAAAACCGGTTCGAGTTCAAAGACCTCGTGTCGCGGGTTTTCACCTTCGATTACATCGGCGCGCTGCTGGCCTCGCTCATCTTTCCGCTGGTGCTGGTGCCGCAGTTGGGTTTGGTACGCACCTCATTGTTTTTCGGGGCGCTCAACGTGGCGGTGGCCGCGGTGCTGCTGCTTCGTTTCGAAGAAACCCGCTCCTTTCGCCGGTCCTTTTTGGGCGTGGTAGCCGCCTCGCTGCTTTTTCTGGGAGCCGGATTTGTGTACGCCGAGCGCATCCAAGTCTACACCGAAACCTTGGCTTTTCAGGATCAGGTGATTTACAGCAAAAGCACGCCTTATCAGCGCATCGTGCTTACCAAAAACAGCCGCGAGCTGCGCCTGTTCCTGAACGGCAACCTGCAGTTCAGCTCCTCGGATGAGTACCGCTACCACGAGGCCCTGGTGCACCCGGCCATGCAGGCGCTACCTAGGGCGCGCCGCGTGCTCGTGCTAGGCGGCGGCGACGGCCTGGCCGTGCGCGAGTTGCTGCGCTACCCGCAGCTGCAGCAAATCCACCTCGTCGACCTCGACCCGGGCATGACCGAGCTGTTCCGGCGCAACGAAATGCTGGTGGCGCTCAACCAACGGGCCTTGCTGCACCCCAAGGTGCAGGTGATCAACGGCGACGCTTACCAGTGGGTACGACAGGACACCACCCGCTACGACTTGCTCGTGGTCGACTTTCCCGACCCTTCCAATTACTCCATCGGCAAGCTGTACAGCACCTCGTTTTACCAGGAGCTGCACAAGCTACTGGCGCCCGGCGGCCTGATGGTGGTACAAAGTACCTCGCCCTACGTGGCGCGGCGCTCGTTTTGGTGCATTACCCACACGCTGCAGGCTTCGGGCTTCCATACCATCCCGTACCACCTCTACGTGCCCTCGTTTGGCGAGTGGGGCTACGTGCTGGCCGGCCGAAACGGCCACTGGCGCCCCGATGCGGGCCCCTTGCCCAAGGGCCTACGCTACGTAACGCCGCAGAGCATCCGGCAAATGCTGGTGTTTCCGCCGGATATGGCCGAGCTGCCCACCGACATCAACCAGCTCAACAACCAAGCGCTGGTACGCTATTTCGAGGAAGATTGGGGCCCCTACACCCACTAAGTGGCCGAGCTGAAGATGAGCAAAGAAGGAAACGCCTACGGTAATTTTGCGTCTGGCCGGCGCGAGTTTATCAGCCGCACGGGCTTGGCGCTTACCGGGCTGATGCTAAGTCCTGCCTTGCTGCATTCGTGCGCGCCGGCGGCCTCGTTGGCGCATATCAAGGGCGGGATGCGCGGCGCCGATTTCTCCCTAGGTCATTTGCTGCGCCAGCCGGGCAAACTGCCGGCACCCACCCGCACCGAGCGTGCGGAGGTGTTAATTATTGGCGGCGGCATAACGGGCCTTTCGGCCAAACGCTGGTTGCAGCGCAGCGGCCTCAGCGATGTGGTGCTGCTGGAGCTGGAAAACCACGTGGGCGGCAACGCAGCCAGCGGCCAGAACGCTGTTTCGGCTTATCCCTGGGGCGCGCACTACCTGCCCATTCCCGATGTGCGCAACCGCGAGCTGCTCGCGTTTTTGCAGGAGGCAAACGTGATTACCGGCTACTCGGCCGATGGGCTGCCCATCTACAACGAGTACCACTTGTGCCACGACCCCGAAGAGCGATTGTACATCAACGGGCATTGGCAGCAGGGCTTGGTGCCCGAGTTTGGCGTGCCCGATGCCGACCGCCAACAGATTGCCCGCTTTCTGGCGTTGGTTGAGGAGCTGCGCCACGCCAAGGGCACGGACGGCCTCGATGCCTTTGCCATTCCGCTCGACCGCTCCTCCGCCGACGAGCAGTTTCGGCAGCTCGACGCCATTACGTTTGCCGAGTATCTAGGTCGCGAAGGCTTCAGTTCGCCGTATCTGCGCTGGTTTCTGGCGTACAGCTGCCGCGACGATTACGGCGCTACCCCCGAGCAAGTATCGGCGTGGGCGGGCTTGCACTACTTTGCCGCCCGCAAAGGCCGCGCCCACAACGCCGAACAAGCCGACGTGCTTACCTGGCCCGAGGGCAACGGCTACTTGGTAGAGCAGCTACGCCGGCAAACCACACAAGGTATTCGCCCGAACACGCTGGCCTACCAGCTGCGCGAAACCGCAACAGGCGTAGAGGTACTCACCTACGACGGCACCACCAAGCAAACCACCCGCTTCGAAGCCCGGAAGGTACTGCTGGCTACGCCGCACTTCGTAACGCAGCGGCTGCTAGCGGGCCTTGCCGATGCTCCGCAACTCACGCCCGCGCCCCACCACGCCCCTTGGGTTATTGCCAACCTCACGGTTGATGGTTTGCCGCAGGGCCCCGGCCAGCCGCTGTGCTGGGATAATGTGCTCTACAACAGCCAGTCGGTGGGTTACATTAGCGCTACGCACCAGCAGGTAACGCAGCCAATAGGTCCCCAGGTTATTACCCTGTACTGGCCGCTCTCGCACCCCGATGCCAACGCGGCCCGGCGCGAAGCTTACCAAACCAGCTACAACGATTGGCTACAACGCGTAGTGGCCGAGCTCGAAACGGCGCACCCGGGCATCACGCCGCGCATCCAACACGCCGAGGTTTGGGTGTGGGGCCACGGCATGGTGGCGCCCACACCGGGCTACCTGTGGGGCTCCAACCGGCAGGCGGCAGCCCAACCGCTCCGCAATAAGCTATACTTCGCCCACACCGACCTGAGCGGCATTTCCATATTTGAGGAGGCCTTTTACCAAGGCATCAGGGCGGCAACCGAAATGCTGCTACCAGCATGAAGCAACCTTGGATTCGCTCGGCTTGGTACGATGGTTTGTTTGTGCTGGCCCCGCCTTTTGTGTCGCTGCTAATCGTGTTGCTGCTGCCTGCGGCGTTCCGCAACACCCCACACATGCCGCTGCTCGGTTGGGTGGCCCTGGTGCTGCTCGTCGATGTAAGCCACGTGTACAGTACGTTGTTCCGCACCTACCTCGATGCGCAGCGCCGGCGCCGGCAGCTGGGGCTGTTTGTGGTAGTACCGGTGCTGTGCTACGCCGCGGGCGTGGCGCTGCACCTCGCAAGCGGGCTACTGTTTTGGCGCGTGCTGGCGTACCTGGCAGTTTTTCATTTCATCCGGCAGCAGTACGGCTTTTTGCGGCTGTACTCGCGCCACGAGCCTACTGTGCCCTACCGCTGGCTCGATACGGCCGTTATCTACTACGCTACGATTTACCCGCTGCTTTACTGGCACTTTTCGCCTGCCCGCAACTTCAACTGGTTTGTCGATGGCGACTTTGTGCAGCTGGATTGGCCCCTAGGTCGGCTGCTGGCTACAACTGCCTACGCCGTGCTGCTGGTGTTGTATGCGAGTAAGGAGTTGCAGCAATGGCTGCAAACGCGCCGCTTCAACCTACCGCGCAATTTGCTGGTCATCGGCACTTTGTTGTCGTGGTACTTCGGCATTGTGTACTTCAACGGCGACTTGGCGTTTACCCTGCTCAACGTGGTGTCGCACGGCATTCCCTATCTGGCCCTGATTTGGGCTGCCGGGGCGCAGCCTTCCTCCGTAGCACCTAGGGCCTCGCCCAGCGGGTTGTGGGCGGGCAAGTACGGGGCGGCGGTTTTCCTAGGTGTGCTGGTGATGCTGGCGTATTTTGAGGAAGGCATATGGGACGGGCTGGTGTGGCGCGAGCATGCGGCCGTATTTGGCTGGTTTCAGCAATTGCCGCGCGTAGCTGATGCCACTACCCTTGCGTGGCTGGTGCCGCTACTGGCACTGCCGCAAACCACACACTACGTGCTCGATGGTTTCATCTGGCGGCGGGAGAAAAAGTAGTGCCATCTTTCCCGTAGGCTGGTGTTTTCTGTGAACAGGCCTAAGGCTGATTGCCTAGGCATTGTGCCGCTTGAGCCGCACGGCCTGGGTTGCCTGCTCAGCTGCGTTGGTATGCCGAAGGCCCGGGCGAGCAAAGAACATGATTATCGGCAATTACTCCTATTTTGGACACGATTCTGCTCTCAGTACTTACTTCCGATCTTCTTAACTGCAACCATTGTTTTGCAAGCAATTGCTTAGCAACTGATTACAGAGCTAATTAGGAGTTCGGCGACCAATCCAGCTACCTCACCTGTTTGTGCGCACTATTGCATTTTGCCTCTTTAGCAGTCTGCTAATCCAACTTTTTTGCGCGCTTCCTGCCCGTGCAAATCAACGCTACTGGACAACCGACTACGATTCGCTGCGCAAAAGCTTGCCGCGGCAACAGAGCGATAGTGCGCGCATTCGCACGTTGGTGCATTTGCTTGACATTCTGGAGCTAACCGAGGCCTCCGGCCGCGAACAATCGTTGCCCCTAATCGACGAGCTGCTGGAGCTGAATGCCCGCTCCCAACAAATCGACGAAACGCCTTATCGGTTGCTCCGCCGCGGGGTAGCCTTGTGGCATAAAGGGCACAACGATCAGCAGGCACTCGAAATCATCAAGCAGGCCATCGCCGAATTCGACCGGCTCGATCATCCTATTCCGCGGCTGCTGATCGACCTAGCTCCGCTTTATAATCGCCTGCACCAATCGCAGGAGCGCTACGCCTATTTCCGGGATAAGCTAGCCTACTACCGCCTACACAACTCCCTCGAGAATACCGCCGCCTGCTACTTGGTAATCAGCGGCTACTTCCGGCACATGGGAGCCTACAATCAGGCCATTAGCTACTGCCTGCGCGCTGCTGATTTGTTTAAGCAGTTCGACCCCAAATACTATGTGAACGAGCTGATGGTGGCCGGCTCGCTGTATGCCGATTGGGGCAACCCGCAAAAAGCGCTGCAGTACCTAGGCCAAGCCATGGTGCTCGAAGACAAGTACAACGTGGAGGGCCTGCAGCGGTTTTATACCCTGCAGACGCTCTCGAGGGTGTATTTGCAGGAAGGCGATATGCCCAATGCGCTACGGTATGCCAATCAAAACCTTGCGGAGGTAGGCACAAAGCAAAACCCAGTGCACAAGCATATTTGCAAGGCCTACGCCTTGGTGCAGAAAAGCTTTGTGCTGCTGGGTATGGGCCAAACGCAACCCGTGCGGCCCATGCTTACCCGAGCCCAGCACCTGGCCGACTCCTTGCAACTGCGTGTTTCGGGTCGCCCGGGCGAGTTTCTGCTGGATGCGGCCTGGGCCAAGTACTACGAGGCCGTACGCCAGCCCAACGTAGCCGAACAGTATTGGCAACAGGCTTATAACAAAGCTACCTCGGGCAGGCTCAAAATTCTGCGCTACCGGGTATTGCGCGACATCATTGGCTTCTACATTAAGAGCCAGCAGCCGGCCAAAGTGCAGCAGTACACCCGCATGTACATGGCCCTCACCGATTCGATGCACCAAGAGCAAAGTGCTTTTTTGGTGGCGCAGTACGAGGGCGAGCGAATAGAGCAAGCCCAAAATGCCCGCATTGCCGCGCTGCAGCAAACGCGCGCCATTCAGGAGTTGCAGTTGCGGCAGCGCAACCGCCTGCTTTTTATTGCGCTGTTTACGGTGGTGGCAGTATCGGGCTTGGGAGTGTTTTTGTACCGGCAACTACAAATTAACAAGCGTACCCTGGCCCAGCTGCGCCAGGCACAAAACCAACTGGTGGCCGCCGAAAAGTGGGCCTTTGTGGGCGAAGTGTCGGCGGGCATTGCGCACGAGTTGCAAAATCCGCTCAACTTTATGAAGCGGTTTGCCGAGGTGAGCACCAACATGATTGATGGCATGCCGCAGCAAACCAGCCACGCCCACAACGGGCAGGAGTTGCAGCAGGAGATTTTGGCTGGCCTGAAGCAAAACCTTCAGGAAATCAGCCAACACGGCCTGCGGGCATCCTCCATCATCAAAGATATGCTGGAGCACTCGCGCTCGGGCACTGGCCAACGCGAAGCTACCGATCTGAACGCTCTAGCAGCCGAAAACCTACGCTTGGCCTACGAAGGCGTTCAGACCCAAGACCCAAATTTCCGGGCTACGCTCAACACCGATTTCGACACGACGCTAAGCGAGGTGCAGGCCGTGCCGCAGGACCTGGGCCGTGTGCTGCTAAACTTGCTTACCAACGCTTTTTTCGCCGTGCGCCAGCGTCAGCAGTTTAGCCTCAACGGCTACCAACCCGAGGTACGCATCAGCACCCGGCGCACGCCAAACGGCGTGGAGGTGCGCGTGCGCGACAACGGTACCGGCATGTCTGAGGCCGTGCGACAGCGCGTGTTCGAGCCCTTCTTCACTACCAAAGCCGTGGGCGAAGGCACGGGGCTGGGCCTCTCGCTCAGCCACGACATTATAACCAAAGGCCATGGCGGCAGCATCAGCGTAGACAGTAAGGAAGGCCACTACACCGAATTTGTAATTACGCTTCCGGCCTAAGCGCCTGCCGTAGCGCAGCGCCAAGCGACCTAGGCAAGCACATACCGAAACGCCCTGCTCCAATCTGGAGCAGGGCGTTTCGGTATGTAGGCAAACTACTCGCGGCTATTGCACCAGCAGTTGCTTGGAGGTGAGCTTGCCGCCGGCTTTCACCTTGTACACGTACGAGCCACGCGTTAGGCTGCTGGCGTCGAATTTCACTTGGTGAATACCCGATTGCTGAGACTCCGACACCAGGGTTTTCACCTTGCGGCCGAGCACGTTGTACACCTCCACGGTTACAAGGCCGGGCTCGGCTACGGTGTAGCTGATGGTGGTACTGCCGGAGAAGGGATTCGGGTAAGCCGTTACCTCCTCGGTGGGCTGCGAGGCCGCGGTAGCTGCGGTGCTGCGGGCAGCAGCCGGCTGCGTTACGGCATCCCACTGCGTAAAGGTGCGCGTTACGATAACTGCAAACTCGCCGCGAGTAACAGCCTGGGCGGGTTTGAAGCTTGCGTGCAAAGTCGGCACCAGATCGAACGGCCCTTGGGTTACCTTGTAGTAGGCGTTTATCAGGTTCAGTTCGAGGGCCACACTCACGTAGCCTTCCAAGCCGGCTGGGATTTGCGAAGCATCATCCACGGGAATGGTTTTGCCATCGGCGGTTACCGTCACGGCCTTACCGTTGCGAGCCAAGGCAGCTTCTTCCAGCCCTAGGCTCTGCACGAGCGAGTAAGCCAAGCTAGCACGGTTTACCGACGAAGCAGGTGCAAAGACGCCCGATGCGGTCGGCAGCATTACGCCCCGAGACTTGTGCTCCCGGTCGCGTAGGGCAGCACCGCGTGCCGTTACCGATTCGGCCAGCAGCAGGTCGGTGCCTTGCACATCAATGAAGCTGCTGGTACCCGTGGTGGGTAGATACTGACGCACGGCCTGGCCCATCAGCAAGTAGTCGGCCAGTTGGCGGCGCGTAAGCAAATCGTTGGGTTTGTAGCCGCCGCTCACGCCATCAACCAGGCGCGCCGCTACGGCTGTTTTAATGGATGCCTCGGCCGGATGGCCGGCAATGTCACCTAGGCCCGAAGTGCCGGAGGTGGTCAGCATGCTAATGGTACCCGAAATGGTTTCGGGCAAGGCTACGCCGCGCAGGCCCTCGAGCAGCACCGTCCAGGTGCCCGGCTTGGGCGAGGCTACGGCTATGCCCCTGTCCTGATACAACGCGAACAAGGCGCTGATGCCGGAGCTGTAGCGCGTGCCGCTGGGGTCGATGAGCACGAGGTTGATGGAGTTGCCCGTCAGGCCCGATACTCCACCGGCCAGGGCTTTAGCTTCGATGCTGGTTACGCCCGAGCCTACCTGGAAGGTTTGCTGGTTGTTGGCCGTAATCAGCGGGTTGTAGTTGATGCTGAAGGGCGTAAAGCTTAGCTGCGAGTTTACGCTGCTGTTGAAGGTACGCGTGAGGTTAACGGGGGCGCCAAACACCGAGCCGCGGAAGATGTGGTCGACGGCAGCATACGCGTTTACGTAACCGGCGCCTACCTCCCACGACTCACGGTTGGGCATGTTGGTGGCCGTTTTCTCCAGGATTTGCTTTACCTGCATCGGCGACAACGAGGGTTTGGCTTCCAGCATCAGAGCCACCACGCCAGCCACGTGCGGCGTAGCCATGGAGGTACCACTCATGTGCGTGTAGAAGGGCACGTGCGCGGGGTCGAGCTGCTCAATATCCGTCTGGATACCTAGGCTGGCAACCGGGCCAATTACCCGCGTCGATACGATGTCAACGCCCGGGGCTACCAGCGTGGGGCGGTTTTGGTACGTCCAGGTTTGGCCATCAAGGGCAAAGGAGCCGCCTTCGTTTTTCACCCCGCGCGACGAGAAATCGGCCAGCTTGCCAAACTTGTCGCCGGCACCTACCGAAATTACCCACGGCGCAACAGCGTAGGGGTTGTGCGTATCGGAGCTGGGGCCTTCGTTACCGGCCGCAAACAACGACACGATACCGCGGTCGTAGGCCTTTTTCGAAATGAGGTTGATGGGGTGCTCGGGGTCAAAATCACCCGTTGAGCCCCACGAGTTGCTGATAACGCGAATGTTGTACTGCGCTTGGTGCGTGAGGGCGTAGTCGAAACCGCCAATGCCATCGAGCACCAGCAGCGCGGCGCCCGAGCCGTAGCCAATCAGCGAAGCACCGGGCGCTACGCCCTCGTACTTGCCACCCGATTTGGATCCGTTGCCGCCCACCGTACCGGCGCAGTGCGTGCCGTGGCCCGAGTTGGTGTCGGTGTTGGGCACGTTCTCGAGGTAAGTTACGGGCAGCATGGCATCAACCGCGTTCAGGTTGATGGAGCCGAGCACGTTTTGCACCAGGTGCGTGCCCGATTTAATGTCCTCGTGGGTGCCGTCGACCCCGCTGTCGTTAATGACCACCCCAATGCCCTTACCCGAAACCGGCATGCCGTTGTTGCGGGCAATCAGGTTGGCATCGGTGCGCAGGCGCTTCACGCCCGTGAGGTGGGTTGCGTCGTAGTTGTAGTACTGAAGGCGTTTGTTTAAGTAGATAGATCGGATTTCGGGCCGCTGGGCCAGGGCTTGTACCTGGGCTGCGGTAGCGAGGCTGCCCACAATGGGCAGCGAGCGTAGGGTTATGCCCTTGGTGAGGCCCAGCTGCTGCAACAGGCTTAGCTGGGCCACTTGTGGAGCGCCATCGCCTTTAAACGTGATGATTACCTGAGCAACGGGGTTCGACTGCAACGCCGCCCGAATTTCGGGGTCGACCACGGCTTGGGCAAAGGAGGTGCTGCTCGCCAGCACAGCCACGAGCAACGCAGATAAAGATTTGGTCATTAAGGTGTTGGTTGGAGTGAATAGATAACCGAAACTGGCTGTTCATCCCAAGGCAACGCATCCACACAAAGTCCTACTAGCGGCGAATCGCAGAACTTTATCCAACCCCACTGCTCAACACAGGTATGCTATGTACCTCGGTAAAATCAGCTGTTTTTCAGTTGTGAGGGTACTTACGAATCCTTCAATGTATTTGGTTTTCATTTTGTCGAAATAAAATTATTTACCCATAAAGCTGACTATTTATCAAAACAACTGCTTAAGTTAGCTCTCTTGGCCGCTGCAAATTGCCGAGCTGCAAGCGAGTTTAAATGCAAGGAGGATGCGCTGGTTATTCGTACAAGGTCCAACATAGCACTTGTTAGATATATTCTATTTAGCTTAATGCTGCTTCAGCAGCGTTGAGGCACAAGCTAGTACCTTTGTGTTGCCGAAGGTGCACCGCTTTTTTGGTGCCAGCTACTAATGAACGACCCCGATATCCGAGCTTTGCTTTACCCGCTGCTGCAAGGTGGCGTGTACGTGGATGAACTGCCCACCAGCACCACCCGTGCCGATGTGGTGCACATCACGGAGCACTACATGCACGGCTTCGAGGTAAAAGGCGACAACGATACCCTGCAGCGCGTGGCCAAGCAGCTGCCCTGCTACGCCAACGCCTACGATCTGGTAACCTTCGTTGTCACCGAAAAGCACCTCGAGAAGCTGTTGCCGTTGGTGCCCGAGTGGGTAGGCGTGCTGGTAGCTACGCCCGAGGGCTTGCGCCAGCACCGGGCGCCCGGCTACAACGCCACCGTGCAACGCGGCGCGGTGGCGGGCTTGCTGCGCCTTACCGAGGTAAAGGAGTTTCTTACCGACCTAGGGCTGTACCACGTAGGCCTGCTGCGCCGCCGCGACATCACCAAGCTGCTGAATACGGCCCACTCCATCCCGCTTTCGCAGCTAGCGCAGTTTGTACGTACCCGGCTGATGCAGCGCATGCCCCAGCGCCTTGAGGCCCGAGCCGTGCGCAAAGCCGAACGCCTGAGCCGGCCCGTACGGCGGCGCAAAAAGCCCAAAACAAAACGCGCTACTGCTAGCAAAGGCCGCGTGCGCCGCGTCGCGAGTAAGGCCTAGGTATACCGGGTTGTGATTCGTGCGGCCAACTCCCGACCTTGGCCCCATGATTCGCCCTTTGTTGTTTTTGCTGCTGGCCCTCGGCAGCGGCCCAGCCGTGGTTGCTCAGTCTGTGCCCGACTACGCCCACTACCCTACCTACAACGGCGCCGACCTAGGCCTCACCTTCAGCAAAGGCCAGGGCACCCTGCGGGTATGGGCGCCCACGGCCCAAAGCCTGCAGCTGCGCCTCTACGATGCGGGCACCGGCGGCAAAGCACGCGCTACCCATGCCATGCGCAAAGCCGAGGGCGGCACCTGGACCTATACCCTGCCGGCCAACACCACTGGTTTTTACACCGTGCAAGCCACCATTGCCGGCAAAACCATGGCCGAGGTGGCCGACCCGTATGTACATGCCGTTGGGCTGAACGGCCAACGCGGTGCTTGGCTCGACCCGGCCAAAGCCAGCCCCGCCAACTGGAGCCGCGACCAGCGCCCGGCCCTAAGTAAAGCCACCGACATTGTAATTGGCGAGGTGCACGTGCGCGACCTGAGCACGCATCCGCAATCGGGAGTGCGGCGCAAAGGGCAGTACCTGGGCTTTGCCGAAACCGGCACCCGCGGCCCCGGCGGCGTACGCACCGGCCTCGACCACCTTACCGAGCTCGGCATTACGCACGTGCACCTGCTGCCCACCAACGACTTTGCCTCCATCGACGAAAGCTTGCCCGCCGAGAAGCGCCCCTTCAACTGGGGCTACGACCCGCTGCACTACACGGTGCCAGAGGGCTCTTATGCTTCGGCGGCAGCCGCGCCCACGGCGCGCATTCTCGAAATGAAGCAAATGGTGCAGGCGCTGCACCAGCAGGGCCTGCGCGTGGTGCTCGATGTGGTGTACAACCACACGGCCGATGCGGGCCGTCACCCTTTCGAGCAACTGGTGCCCGGCTACTACTACCGTCAAACGGCCAACGGCAAATTTGCTGACGCCAGCGCCTGCGGCAACGAGGTAGCCTCGGAGCGCCCCATGGTGCGCAAGTTGATTGTGGAGTCGGTGGCGTATTGGGCGCAGCAGTATCACGTCGATGGTTTCCGGTTCGACCTCATGGGTATTCTCGACTTGGAAACCATGCGGGCCGTACGCGCCGCCTTGGATACGCAAGACCGCAGCATTTACGTGTACGGCGAAGGCTGGACCGCTGGGCCCAGCCCCTTGCCCGAAAGCCAACGTGCCGTGAAAGCCAACGTGCTGCAGCTTGAGCGCGTGGCCGCTTTCGGCGATGAGCTGCGCGACGGCGTGAAGGGCCACTACGCCCGGCAAGCCGAACGCGGTTTTGCCAGCGGCCAACCAAGCCTCGAGGAAAGCGTGAAGTTTGGCATTGTGGCCGCCACACGCCACCCGCAGCTAAACTACGCCCTGGTAAACTACTCCCAGGCGCCCTGGGCCGCTGCACCCGAGCAAAGCATCAACTACGTGGCCTGCCACGACGACCGCGTGCTCTGGGACAAGCTGCAGGTAGCCAACCCCGGCACCACCGAGGCCGAGCGCATCAACATGGCCCTGCTGAGCCATGCCATTGTGTTGACCTCCCAAGGGGTGCCATTTCTGCCCATCGGCGACGAGTTTTTGCGTACTAAGGGTGGCTCGCACAACTCCTACAACCAGCCCGATAGCGTAAACCAAATCGACTGGAGCCGCAAAGCCCGGTATGCTTCCGTTTACGAGTTTCATCGGCGGTTGCTTGCCATGCGGCGCAACCACCCCGCCTTCCGGCTGCCCACGCAGGCGCTCATTCAGCAGCACCTGGAGTTCTTACCAAACCTGCCCGCTGGCACCATCGGCTACCGCCTGCGCGACCATGCGGGCGGCGACAAATGGAAGAACATTGTGGTGCTCTTCAACGGCAACCGCACGGCTGCTCCGGTGAGCATTCCGGCGGGGGCTTACACGGTGGTGCTGCGTGGCAGCGAGCTAAACGCTGAGCAAGGCCTTGGGCAACTGCAAGTGCAGCAAGCGCCGGTGCAGTTGCCTGCTACCTCGGCCCTTATTTTGGTGCAGTAACTGTTTCCGCGAGCGTTGGTGCGCCCTAGGTGGCTTACAGCTCCAGCACCAGTTGGCGCCCCACCAGCTCGTCGGTGTTGTCGAGGTTGGAAAGCGACACACCTAGGAGGCGCACCCCTTTGGGCATGGGCAGCAGGGCCGCGAGCAGTTCGAGCGTAATGCGCTCCAGCAACGCCTGCGAGCTGATGAGCGCGAAGCTGGTGCGGCTGCGCGTGATGAGCTGAAAATCGGCGTACTTAACCTTGAGCGTAACCGTGCGGCCCAGCACCTCGGTGCGCTGGCAGTACTCCCATACTTCGTCGATGGAAGGCTGCAAACCGGCCACCAGCTCCTCGTACTCCGTTAGGTCTTGCTCGAAGGTATTTTCGGAGCCTACGGATTTGCGCACGCGGTCGGCCACGACGGGGCGGTGGTCGATGGCGCGGGCAATGGTGTAGTAGTACGAGCCGGCCTTGCCGAAATGCTGCCGCAACCACTGCTCCGACTGCTGCCGCAAATCGGCCCCGGTAAAAATGCCTAGCTGGTTGAGGCGTGCGGCCGTAACGGGCCCAATGCCGTGGAAGTCGCCCACCTTCAGCGGCTCCACAAAGGCCAGCCCCTCGTGCGGTTTGATGACGAACAAACCGTTAGGCTTTTGGTAATCCGATGCCAGCTTCGCCAGAAACTTGTTGTACGACACGCCCGCCGAGGCCGTGAGCTGCGTTTGATCGAAGATTTTGGCCCGAATTTGCTCGGCGATGCGCGTGGCCGAGACCATTTGCTTGAGGTTGTGCGTCACGTCGAGGTAGGCTTCGTCGAGCGACACGGGCTCGATCAGCGGAGTGTACTCGGCAAAAATGGCCCGCACTTGCCGCGACACTTCCTTGTACACCTCGAAGCGTGGTTTTACGAAGACGAGGTGCGGGCATTTGCGCTGCGCTACCACTGAGGGCATGGCCGAGCGTACACCAAACTGCCGGGCCTCGTAGCTGGCCGCCGCCACCACGCCGCGCTGGCGCGAGCCGCCTACGGCCACGGGCTGGCCGCGCAGCGCGGGGTTGTCGCGCTGCTCCACCGAGGCATAGAACGCGTCCATGTCCAAGTGAATAATCTTCCGCTGTGCTTCGGCCGCTTCCACGTGCTGTTGTCGAGTTTACGAAGTTACTGAATCGGGCCAAGCGCCGCTACATCGGCAAAGCATCCAAAAGCGCCTATATTATACCCAATTTGCTTCCCTCATCGGCAGCTTACTACGTCGCTTATTCATGGACCCCAACATACTAGCCTCGCTGCAAGAGCGGCAAATCGTAACGCCGGAACACGCCCGGGCTTTGGCCGAGCACGAGCGTACCAAGCCCTTTTCGCTGTACTTCGAGCTGCGGGCACTCTTGTCGTTGGGCGTTACGCTGCTCAGCACGGGCCTAGGTATCTACATCTACCAAAACCTCGATAGCATCAGCCACGCCGTAATCGTAGGCGCCATTGCGGCGGTATCGGCCGCGGGGTTTGGCTATGCCTACTGGCGCCGGCAGCCATTTACCTGGGCCGAAGCACCTAGGGTTTCGGTGTTTGCCGACTACGCCCTGCTGCTCGGCTGCCTTACTTTCCTCACGCTCGAGGGCTACCTGCAGGCGCAGTACACGGTGTTTGGCTCGCGCTACGGGCTGATGCCGCTCCTCCCCGCGCTGCTGTTTTTCTACTGCGCCTACCGCTTCGATCATCGGGGCGTGCTGGCCATGGGCATCACGGCGCTGGCGGCCTGGGTAGGCATTGCCGCCGCCCCGGCCGACGTGTTCAAGCAAAACGACTTTTCGGCGCCTTACCTCGATGTCATTGCCGTGCTGCTGGGCATGGCCCTGATGGCGGCCGGCCTGGCCTCGGAACGCTACCACCGCAAGCCGCACTTTGCCTACACCTACGTGCTGATGGGCAGCAACCTGGCCTTGCTGGCTGCCCTTACTTCGCTGTTCCGCAGCGACGATACGGCGCATTTGCCAGCGGCGCTGGGTGTGATTATGCTGTTGGCGTTCAGCGCCGTGTTGTGGTGGTACGGCCGCCACAGCCACTCTTACTTGTTCGTACTGCTGGCGGCACTCTACGGCTATGTGGCCGTTACCTACACCTTTATTCAGCTGATTGCCGCACTCGACAGCACCATCCTATCTATTGCGGCCATTTACTGCGCTATGGTTTACTTCCCGGCTTCGGCAGCGGCGGTAATCTGGCTGCTGAAAAACCTCAAGAAAATCGTACGCGGCCATGAATCCGAAGGCTTATAACCCCGAGTGGAGTTTCAACCAGGAGGTGCGCCGCCGCGCCCGCCGCTGGCTGAAAACCAACCTGCTTACCGAGGCGCAGGCCAAGGCCATTGTGCAGGCTTATCCGCTCGATTTCTATCAGCCCAACTTCTTCATCAAGGTTGGCTTGTTTCTGTTTACGTGGTTTGGCTGCTTTATGGCCGGGGGCTTGTTTCTACTGATGTTCGGCAGCGGCCTGGCCGATACACGAGTAGTGACGTTTGAAAGCGTGCTGCTCGTCGATTCGTTGCTCATGGGCGCGGTAACAATCGTGGCGCTCGATGCTTTTATCCGCAACTCCCGCCTCTACCACTCCGGCTCCGACAATGCCCTGCTTTACTTTGCCCTGGGTTCATTTCTCACGGCCCTAGGTTTGTTCTACGACCATATTCTCGGCCTGCCCATCTTCGACGATGTGCTCATCGGGCGAGGCTTGTTTTGGCTGCTGCTCGTGCCGGTAGTAGCGCTGCTGTTTGCCGCCGTGGTGCGCTACGCCGATGCCCTGGTAGCCGCGGCTTGCTACCTCACCATCCTGCTGATGGTGGCTACGTTCGCGCTGCAGCTTGCCCTAGGTAAAGTGGTCCTGCCCTTCGTGCTGATGCTGGTTTCGGGCGCTGCGTATGTGGTGCTGCAGCGGCTTAAGCGCCGCCCCGATTACCTGTACTACCGCACCTGCATCAAGCTTACTTCGGCGCTGGCACTCGTTACGGCTTACCTAGGCGGCAACTACCTGGTGGTGCGCGAGGCCAACGCGGCGCTCAACAACCTGCCCACCTCTGTACAAATTGCCTTTGCGCCGCTGTTCTACTTTTTCACGGCGGGCATTCCGGTAGCGTACGTGGTGCTGGGGCTGCGCAAGCACAACCGCATTTTGCTGTACGTAGGCTTGCTCACGTTCGCATTTTCGCTGTACACCGTGCGCCACTACCGTTCGGTGTTGCCTGTAGAGGCGGCCCTTACCCTAGGTGGCGCGGCGCTGGTGCTGCTCACGGCCATCTGCCTGCGCTACTTGCGCAAACCCAAGCACGGTTTCACGGCAGCCCCCATCCAAGAAGCCGACCCGCTCAACCTAGAGGCGTTGGTAACGGTGCAGATTAACAAACCTGCTGCACCAGCGGAGCCGGCTTTCGCCTTCGGAGGCGGGCACTCTGGCGGCGGTGGCGCCACGGGTAGCTACTAACAGATGGTGAGTTAAAGAGGTTGGATCATTGAGCAGCGCGGCTTTAAGCTTCGTTGCCTAGGTCGTGCAGGGTGCTTTCGAGGCGGGCGAGGTGCTTGCCGTATGAATGCTTGAAGTGCCACCGCAAGCATAGGTGCACCAGGGTCAGGCCCACCACTATCGTTGACACGAGCCAAGTCCAGAACTGAACGTGCGTTTCTGCCGGCAGCACTGGCAACACGTAGTGCACCATGCCCGCCAGCACCACTACTGCTATCATCGCCGTGAGCCACAGGCTCAGTTGGTAGTTCAGGCGCAACAGTTGGCGTAGCTGCGCGATGTGGGGCGGCAGTATTTGGCGCAAAGAGCCCAGCGGCTGGCGCATGCCCCGCAATAAGGCAAGCTGGCGGTAATGGTAGAGCAGGGTAATGGCTTGCAAACCGGCCAGTAAGCCGCCGGCCCAGGCTGCGTAGCGCCAATCGAGCGAGAAAACCCAAAGCACGATGGGCACGCCAAACAGCACCGCGCCGATTAGCTCGACCCAAGCATTGCGCTGCATTTGCGCCACCGGAAAGCTAAGTGCGCTGCCCGCGGCAGCAGTGGGTAAGGCGGCGTTTGGGGCAGCTACGTGCTGTTGCTGCCAGTTGCGGCTGAGGCGGTCGAGGTCCATGGTTACTGCGGGGGTAGTAGTTGACGGAGGCGTTGCAGGGCGCGGTGCATTTTCACGCGCACGTTGTTCACGGTGATGCCCAGGATGTCGGCTATTTCGTCGTCGGGGCGTTCCTCGAGACGCAGCAGCACCAAGGCTTTGTCGACATCGGAAAGCCGCTCGATTGCTGCGTAAAGCTGTTCGAGCTCGTCTGCTTCGGGGCCGCTGGCACCCGGCGAGGCTAGCTCCTGAGCGGCATCATCCAGCCCGCTGGAGGCAGGGCGGCGCTGCTCGCGGCGCAAGGCCGAAATGGCCACGTTGAGCGCAATGCGGTAGAGCCAGGTGCTGAGCTTGGCGCGGCCCTGGTACTGCGGCCAGGCCTGCCACAGCTGCAGCACCATCTCTTGGTACAAGTCGCGCTGGTCGTCGGGCGAAGCGGGGCAGTACAGCCGGCACACGCGCCACAGCATGGGCCGGTACTGGGCTATTGTGTCGACGAAATCGGGAGGGGCTACCAGCGGCATGGCGGTGTAGTTTAGCTCATTAGTCGCCCGCTGCGAAAAAAGATTACACCGGCTGGCCAAAAAACCTGCGCCCCATGCCTGCGCACGCGGCTACAAGCCGCGCACTTGCTCCACAAACACCGCGGCGCTCATCCAGCTCATCACCAATACCACCAGCACGCCGCAGAGCGTCAGCCACCACGGGTGCCGGTACTCCCCTACCACGTTGCGGCGGTAAGCAGCTACCAGAATGGTAGCCAACGTAATCGGCAGAATAAACCCGTTGACGGCGCCGGCCAACACCAACAGTTTCACAGGCTTACCGATGAGCACAAACACCACCGTGGAGAGCAGAATAAACCCGATGATGACGCGGTTTTCGTGGCGGCCGATGCTGGGATGAAACGATTTCAGAAACGACACCGACGTGTAAGCTGAGCCGATAACCGACGTAATAGCCGCCGCAAACATCACCACGCCAAATAGTTTGTACCCTAGGTTGCCCGCTGCCAGCCGAAACACCGAGGCCGGCGGGTTGGCCGCACCCAGCGCCAGCCCTTTGCTTACCACACCCAACGAAGCCAAAAACAGCAGCACTCGAATAACCGACGCCACCGTGATGCCCGACACGGCGCTGGACGTAACCTGCGGCAAGGCGGCTTGGCCCTTCACGCCGGCATCGAGCAGGCGGTGGCCGCCCGCAAACGTGATGTAGCCGCCCACGGTACCGCCCACCAGCGTTACAATGGCCATCAGGTCGATCTTGCTAGGTGCCACCGTGTGCAGGGCCGCTTGGGCAACCGGCGGGGCTGAGGTAACGGCTACGTAAATGATAACCAGAATCATCAGCAAGCCCATGAGCTGCGCGAAGCGGTCCATGGCATTTCCGGCTTCTTTCACCAGAAAAATACCGATTGCCAGCGCCGCCGAAATAGCCGCCCCCACCTCGGCCGACATGCCTGTGAGCACCTGCAGACCTAGGCCCGCGCCCGCCACGTTGCCGATGTTGAAGGCCAGGCCGCCGAGCACAATCAGCACCGAAATAACCGCACCTAGGCCGGGCAGCACGGCGTTGGCAATGTCCTGCGCGCGCCGCTCCGAGACGGCAATTACGCGCCAGATATTCAGCTGCACGCCTAGGTCGATGAGGATGGACGTGAGAATGACAAAGCCGAAGCTGGCGCCTAACGACTCGGTGAAAACGGTGGTTTGGGTGAGAAAGCCCGGCCCCACCGCCGAGGTAGCCATCAGGAAGGCCGCACCTAGCAGCACGCCCCAGTTGTGCTGCTGCCTCATACGGTGGCGGGGTACTGCGCGGCCCGAACTTGTACGCCCTCTTGCTGCAACACCTGCCTGATTTGCTGCGCAAACGCCACGGCATGCGCCCCGTCGCCGTGAATGCACACGGTATCGACTTTCATGGCCACATCCGGGCCTTGCTGGGCACGCACTTTGCCCTCCTTCACCATGCGCACCACCTGCCGAATGGCCAGCTGCGGATCGGTGATGAGCGCATCGGGCTGGCGGCGGGGCGTGAGGGTGCCGTTTTGCTGGTAGGTGCGGTCGGCAAACACCTCGTGGGCGGTGCGCAGGCCTAACTTTTCGCCGGCCCGAATCAGCTCGCTACCGGCCAGGCCGTAGAGTACCAGCTCGGGGTTTACGCGGTACATGGCTTCGGCAATGGCTTCGGCGAGGGCGGCGTTTACGGCGGCCATGTTGTAGAGCGCACCGTGGGGCTTCAGGTGATGCATGCGGCCGCCTTCGGCCCGTACGAACGCCTCGAGCGCCCCTAATTGGTACACCACCATATCGTGTGCTTCTTCGGCCGAAACGGCCATTTCGCGGCGGCCAAAGCCTACGAGGTCGGGCAGGCCGGGGTGGGCGCCGATGGCTACGTCATGCTGCAGGGCGAGGCGCACGGTGCGCTTCATCACGGCAGGGTCGCCGGCATGAAAACCGCAGGCAATGTTGGCCGAGGTGACGTAGGGTAAAATGGCTTCGTCGGTGCCGAGTTGATAGGCGCCAAAGCTTTCGCCTAAGTCGCAGTTCAGATCAACGGTAAAGCTTGCGCTCATGTATGCTGCAATTTCAGGTGGATGCCCTCGCGCAGAGCGTGTAGCTGCTGCTCGTGCTGCAGGTACAGCTGCTGCGCTTCGGCCAAAGTAACCTCCCGAAATCGGATTTTACCACCTAGGGGCAACTGCGCCAGCCGCGCAAAATCGGCCGTGATGACTTGGGCAATGCGCGGGTAGCCGCCGGTGGTTTGGTGGTCGGCCATGAGCACAATAGGCAAGCCGCCCGCGGGCACTTGTACCGTGCCAAACGTAACGGCACTCGAGAGCAGCTCCTGGGGATTTTCGAGCCCTAACTGGGGCCCAAGCAAACGGTACCCCATGCGGTCCGATTCGGTGCTCAGGCTGTATTCCTGCTCCCACAAGTGCCCTTGGCTTTCGGCCGAAAACAGGTGGTACTCGGGGCCCGTTGTGGCGCGTATTTCGAGGCTGCTTTCGTGGCGCGGCAGCAGGGCCGGATCGGGTGCCCACGCCGCCTCGGCCCACCGCCGACCTAAGGCATCGGCATTGCTTACCAGCACCTGCATCAACTTGGCAGCTAGGGCGTTTGGCTTGGAACACGGCACTGCATCGCCTTTGCGCAAAGCCCGGCCCTGCAGCCCGCCCAAACCGGCGCGTAGGTACGTGGAGCGGCTGCCGAGCACCGGCGGCAGCGCCAGCCCCCCGGCCACGGCCAGGTAGGCCCGGCTGCCCTCCCTAGGTGCCCCAAACGACAACACGGCCCCGGCACGTACCAGCACCGGCCGCCACATGCGCACCGGCTCACTATCGACGGCAGGTGACAAATCGGCGCCGGCAAGGGCAATTACTTGGTCGGTTTCGAAGCGGATTTTGGGCCCCAGTAAGGTTAGCTCCAGGCCGGCGGTGTTTTCGGGGTTGCCCACCAGCAGGTTGGCCAGGCGCAGGGCCGTGGCATCCATGGCGCCGCTCACGATGATGCCTTGCTTTTGGTACCCCACGCGGCCTAGGTCTTGCACGGTGGTGAGCAGGCCGGGGCTGAGGATGCTAAAGCTCATGCTGCTGGAGGCGCTGGTATTCGGCGGCGGATATCGGCACAAAGCGCACCCGGTCGCCGGCTTGCAGCAGGCTGGGCACCTCGGCCTCGGGGCGAAACAAGCGCAACGGCGTGCGGCCAATCAGCTGCCAACCGCCCGGCGTGGCCAGCGGGTACACGCCGGTTTGCTGGCCGGCAATGCCTACCGCGCCGGCGGGCACCAACGGGCGCGGTTGCGCTTTACGCGGGGCGGTTAGTTGCGCATCGAGCCCGCCCAGGTACGGGAAGCCCGGCGCAAACCCAATCATGTACACCAGGTATTCGGAGGCGGCGTGCAGGGCTATTACTTGCTCGGGCAGCAGGCCTAGGTGCTCGGCAAGCCAATCGAGGTCGGGGCCGTACGGGCCGCCATAGCACACGGGTATTTCAACCACGCGAGGGGCCGGCTTTTCGGTTGCAATACTGACGCGGCGCAGCAGCTGCTCCAGTTGTTGCAGCACGGCATCGTAGGGCGTGGCGGCCTGGTGGCGGAGCAGCCACGGGTCGTAGTACACGGTTACGGTCGTAAAGGCAAGCACGTACTCCACCAACCCTACAAACGGCTGTTGCTCTAGCCGGTGGCAAAACGCCTGCACGCGCTCGTGCGTGGCGGGGCTTATGCTCTTGCCGAACTCAACCACCACGGCCGCATCGCCCAGCGGGTACAGCTGAACGGAGGGATGCGGCTCGGGAGTGGTGTGTTTCATCGGCCCTGCAACTTACTTTTACTTCTTCCCTAGGTACTGATCTGGCCCGATGAACACGCGTTTCGGTAAATATGAACAGGCAAGCTGGTTTATGCTTGCCTTGCTTGCTACTGCCTGCCAAAAAAACCTGGCGCCTACCACCACTACGGCCGTGCCCGTGGCAAAGGGTGTTTCGCTGCAACTGGCCGAGCAACGCAAACAGCTCATCAGCAACCTAGGGTACCAGCTGCAGCTAAGTATACCCGAGCGCAAAGCCGAGCCGGTGGTTGCGTCGGAGGTGGTGTCGTTTAAGCTGAAGGACGCCAGCCAGCCCGTACAGCTCGATTTCAAAGAGAAAACCGACCACCTGAAGCGCGTGGTGGTGAACGGCAAAGCGGTTGCCATCGACCACCACGAGGAGCACCTGGTGCTACCCGCCAGCACGCTTAAGCGCGGCCCGAACACCGTGCAGATTGACTTTGTAGCCGGTGATTTGTCGCTGAACCGCTCCGACGATTTCCTGTACACTTTGCTGGTGCCCGACCGCGCCCGCACGGTGTTTCCGGTGTTCGATCAGCCCAACCTGAAAGCCAGTTTTCAGCTGCAGCTTACGGTGCCGCAGGGTTGGCAGGCGTTGGCCAACGGACCGGTGCAAGATTCGACCGTTGCGGGCAACACCAAAACCTACCGCTTCGCTCCTTCCGACACCATCAGCACCTATTTGTTCTCGTTTGTGGCGGGCAAGTTTACGCGGTTGTCGCGCGAGGCGGGCGGGCGCACCATGCAGCTACTGCACCGCGAAACCGATGCAAGCAAACTGCAGCTTAGCCTAGGTCCGATCTTCCAGATTCATGCCGATGCGCTGAAGTTCATGGAAGCGTACACGGGCATTCCGTACCCCTTCCGCAAGTTCGATTTTGCGGCCATTCCCGACTTTCAGTACGGCGGCATGGAGCACGTGGGCGCCATCGACTACAAAGCCAGCACGCTGTTCCTCGACGAAGGCGCCACCCAGGACCAGAAGATTGCCCGCTCCTCGCTCATCGCCCACGAAACCGCCCACATGTGGTTTGGCGACCTAGTGACGATGCAGTGGTTTAACGACGTGTGGATGAAGGAGGTGTTTGCCAACTTCATGGCCGATAAAATCACGCAAGTGGCCGTAGCCAACTCCAACTACGACCTCAAGTTCGTGACCGACCACTTCCCGGCCGCCTACGGCATCGACCGCACCCAGGGCGCTAACCCCATTCGGCAGCAGCTTGATAACCTGCAGGATGCCGGCTCGCTCTACGGCAATATTATCTACCACAAGGCGCCCATTATGATGCGGCAGCTGGAGCGGCTGATGGGCGAAGAGGCCTTCCGGCAGGGCTTGCAGGAGTACCTGCGCAGCTACGCCCACGGCAACGCCACCTGGCCCGACCTCATCAGCATCCTCGACCGCCGCACGCCCGCCGATTTGCAGGCCTGGAACCAAGTGTGGGTAAACCAACCCGGCCGCCCCGTCATCGACTACCAACTGCAAACCCAAGGTGACAAAATCACACAGCTCGAACTCAGGCAGCGCGCCGAAGACAACTCCGACCGTCTTTGGCCGCAGGTGTTTGAGGTGCTGCTGGTGTACCCCAACGGCACCAGCAAGGAGCTGACCGTCAACATGAACGAGCGGCAAGTGCAACTCGCGGAAGCGGCTGACCAACCAGTCCCGGCGTTCGTCTTGTTCAACTCTTCGGGCCTGGGTTATG
Source organism: Solirubrum puertoriconensis (assembly GCF_001483135.1). Taxonomy (GTDB): domain Bacteria; phylum Bacteroidota; class Bacteroidia; order Cytophagales; family Hymenobacteraceae; genus Solirubrum; species Solirubrum puertoriconensis. The sequence goes on along the minus strand of NZ_LNAL01000006.1, from coordinate 779,891 downwards.
GGGTGTTCCCCATCGATAAGCTGCTGCTGCCCAACCTAGGCAAACTTCCGAATCCGGTGGCGCGCGCCTCAGCCTACATCAGCCTTTACGAGAACATGCTCAACGGCCAGGTGTTACCCCCGCGCCAGCTCCTCGACCTGTACCGCCAACAGCTGCCCCTCGAAACCGAGGAGCTGAACCTGAAGCTGCTTACGGGCCAGCTTTCCGACATGTATTGGCGTCTGCTGAAGCCCGAAGAGCGCACCGCCCTAGCTCCGGCCCTCGAGGCTGACCTGTGGCGCACGATGCAGCAGAACAACTCGGCCAACATCCGCAAGCTGCTGTTCAAGAGCTACCAATCGGTTGCCCTCACGCCAGCGGCCCAGCAGCGTCTGTACCAGATTTGGGACAAGCAGCAGGCCCCTACTGGCGTTACGCTTACCGAAGACGACTACACCTCGCTGGCGCAAGCCCTGGCCGTGCGCGACTACGCCGCCGATGCGCAAATCCTGACCAAGCAACTGGCCCGCATCAAAAACCCCGACCGCCAAAAGCGCCTGCAGTTTCTGATGCCCGCCCTCTCGCCCGACGTAGCCACCCGCGACGCGTTTTTCGCCTCGCTGCGCGACGAGCAGAACCGCGAAAAAGAAGCTTGGGTGCTGGCCGCCCTAGGTGCGCTGCACCACCCCTTGCGCCAGCGCACCTCCGAGAAGTACTTGCCCCAGAGCCTCGAGCTGCTCGAAGAAATTCAGCTAACCGGCGACATTTTCTTCCCTTACTCCTGGCTGCAGGCCACCCTAGGTAATTACCAGAGCGCCAGTGCGGCGGCCACGGTCCGTAGCTTCTTGCAGGCGCACCCCAACTTCAACCCCAAGCTGCGCGCCAAGCTGCTGCAAGCCGCCGACGACGTGTTTCGGGCCGAGAAGCTGGTGCAGTAATGCATCGAGCGCCTAGGGTTGACCTTGGGCAGTGCCTAGGTGCTCGGGCTGCGGCTTAGCGCCTACAAAAGGCAGCAGTTGCCGGTAAATGAGGTTGTTTTTCCAATACAGCTGCAGCACCATGGGCACGTGCTTTTTGCCCTTCATCACGGTAAAGCCTGGTTGGTGACCCAGCTCCGTTAGCCGTTGCCGAAACTCCTCGCTGCTGCTGGCAATGGAGCCATAGGTTTCGCCGCCGACGAAGACGAGAAATGGCGGGCTTTTGGGCGTGAGGTAGTAGTACGGCGACACCTGCCGCCAACACGCGGGTGCAGTTCCGAAGGCCACCATGTATTGCGAATCGTCGGGGTACTGCTTTTTCTGTAGATACGCGTACATGTTTAGCCCGGCGGGGTCGTTCAGGATGACGCCGCGCACGGGGTTTTGCGGCAGGCCGAGCTGGGCAAACAGCGCATCATTGGTAGCGAGCAGGGCGGCCAGTCCGCCCCCGGCCGAGTGGCCCATTAGGTAAATGCGCCCAGGGTCGCCGCCGAACTCCCCAATGTGCTGCCGCGTCCAGCGCACGGCGCGGGCGCAGTCGTTGGCCATGGCAGGCACTTGCACCTGCGGCGCCAAACGGTAGTTAATAACCACCGCCACAACACCCTGCTTGGCCAAGCGCCGCCCCACGAAGCGGTATATCTCTTTGCGGCCGCTGTTCCAGTTGCCGCCATGAATAAATACCACCACCGGATGCCCGCCCAAGGCCTTGCGGCGTGGGGCGTACACATCCAGCCGGTGCCGCTCCGCATCGTAATCGGGCGCGTTGGTGGCTACGTAGGCCACGTCGGCGGTGCGGCGGCTGGGCCGGGCCAGGGCCTCATTGTTCGCTACCAGCAACCACAGGGTGCCGGTTAGCGCAACCAGCATCTTCAACCAACGAACTACACGCATAAATACAACCTGAAAGCAGCGGGTCCACCCTAGGACCCGCCTCAGCTATACGCCCTAGGTGCGCGCATCGGTTTGCAGGGCCGTGACTAAGTGGCCTGTGTAGGCAACTAATGCATTAATATTATTGCGAAAGGATATGCATACCCGCATCCGCGCAACGCTTTCGTCGGTGCGGTGTCTTGTTCGTTGCCCTAACTCCTGCCGCCACCTAGGATCTTGCCCATGAAACACTTGCGCATTTTGGTTTTAATGCTTTTGTGCCTAGGTGCCGCTCCGGCCTGGGCCCAAAAGGTTTCGGTGGTGAAGCTGCCCGCGCTGCAGCGGGTGCTGGCCCGGCCCACCGATACTACTTACGTTATCAACTTCTGGGCTACGTGGTGCAAACCCTGCATCGAGGAGCTGCCGCACTTCGAGAAGGTACGGGCACGCTACGCCAACCAAAAAGTGCGGGTGCTGCTCGTGAGCCTCGACTTTCCGTCGAAGCTTGAGCAAAAGGTAAAACCCTTCGTGAAGCAGCAACGCCTGGCCTCCACCGTGTGGCTGCTCAACGAAACCGACGCTAATGCTTACATTGATAAAGTAGACCCGAAGTGGTCGGGTGCGTTGCCGTTTACGCTGCTCATCAACAACCGGCGCAAGCTGCGCACGTCGTTCGAGCAGCCGCTTACCGAAGCCGAACTGACGCAGGCCCTCCGCCCGTTTGTGCGGCCCTAGGTCCGTCTTTGTTGTTCACCTCTCACAACCCAAACAACCCATGAAGAAAGCAGCGTACCTCCTGCCCCTGCTGCTAGTGCTGGCCCTGATAGTCGGCTTTAGCAGCTACATGCGCACCCCCGGCCCAGGCCCCAGCCCCGACGAAGGTTACAAGGTGGGCGACAAAGCCATGGATTTCAAGCTGAAGAACGTGGATGGCAAAACCGTTTCGTTGAGCAGCAACGCCGGCGCCAAGGGCTACATTGTGGTGTTTACGTGCAACACCTGCCCCTACGCCCAGGCCTACGAATCGCGCATTATGGCCCTGCACCAAAAGTATGCCTCGCAGGGCTACCCGGTAGTTGCCATCAACCCCAACGATCCGCAAATTGCCCCCGGCGACTCGTTTGAGAAAATGCAGGAACGCGCCACCGAGAAGAAGTACGCCTTCCCGTACCTGTTCGACGAAACCCAGAGCGTGGCCCGTACTTTTGGCGCCACCCGCACGCCGCACGTGTACGTGCTGCAGCGCTCGGGCCAGGACTTTAAGGTGGCGTACATCGGCGCCATCGACAACAACACCGAGGACGGCACCGCCGCCACGGAGCGCTACGTAGAATCGGCCATGACGCAGCTGATGGCCGGTAAGCCCGTGCAGACTACTTCGACGAAAGCCATTGGATGCACCATTAAGTGGAAGAAGAAAGCCTAGGTGCTTTAAGTACGCATACCCAAAACACCGTCATGCTGAGCTTGTCGAAGCATCTCTACCGCTTCGTCAGAGACTATTCAACGAAGCGGTAGAGATGCTTCGACAAGCTCAGCATGACGACCAAAGACTACAGTTGTATTAACTGACTGCTTAAACCCAGTGTCCCGAAGGCAACAAAAAAGCCCGGCAAGTAACCCTTGCCGGGCTTTTTTGTTGACAATGCTCCGTTATCGTTGGGTTGCTTTAGCGGTTGCCATGGCTGCCGCAGTCTGCACATCCTTCACATTATTGTCCCCATCCAAATCAACCAGCAACAGGTATGGGTCGAGGCCGGCGCGGGCGGGTTTGCGGGGCACGGTTACGCTGATGGTTTGTTGCCCCGAGCGGATGCGGTGCTTTTGCAAGTACAGCGGCTTGCCATAGTCTTCGTTCTTCTCGCGTGGGGCAATTACCCCAATTTCTATCCAGTCGTTCATGGGCTGCGCGTGCCGGGCGCCAGTGCTGTCGATTACTACTTTATGGGCCTGCACCTCGAGGCTCACTTGCCAATTGCCGGCTTTGGTTTGCCGGGCCGTGGCTTGCTTGGTTTGCAGCTCCCAGTAGGTGTTGGCCTCGAACAGGTCGTGCAGCAGGTAGTGGAGCGAATCGGGCGTAACGGCGCGCAGCTCGCGGTACAAATCGAGCGTGGTAGCCAGCGGCGGCACTTTGGGGCTATGCTTCAGTTTCAGTTGCCGCAGCGCGGTGTTTACCTTCTCCTGCCCGATGTATTTGCTGAGCGCGTACAGCGCCAACGGGCCTTTGCGGTAGCCCATAAAGGCATTGTTGGCCCGCAGCAAGGGCACCATCGCGCGGGAGCGTGGCACCTCGTAGGACTGGCGCAAAAAGCTTAGGTAACGGCGCAAGTGGCCGTAGCCGTAGTTTTTTTCGAGCACCTGCATGCCCGAGTACACCGCCAGGCCTTCGGCCAGGAAGGGCGCGCCTTCTACGCTTGCGAAGCCCATGCCAAACTGGTGCGCTACCTCGTGGGCCAGCACGTAGTACGGCAAATCGAAGCCGCGCGGGCTGTCGTCGGGGTTCATCAGGGCAAACTGCTCGCCGTAGTCGATGGTGCTGGCCTCGGCGTTCAGCTCGCCCTCGGTGCCGGCCCTCTCGATGATGGTGAGGTGGCCGTACGGGTAGGCGCCGAACTGCTCGGTGTAGTAATCCAGCGAGGCTTGCACGCTGCGCAGCATACGCTCCACGTTGGCCGCGTGCCCCGCGTAGTAGTAAAGGCTGATGACGACGGGCTTGCTGTTGGCCTGCTTGGGGTTGTGCCACTGCGCGTTGCGCACCGCGTAGTTGGCCGAGAAGAAGGCCGCTTGATTCTGGATGGGCGCATCGGTAACGAAATGAAAGTAACGGCGCCCGCCTTCGCGCCAGCTTCGGCGCAGCTTACCGGGCGCCACGGCCACCTGCTCGGCAGCGGTGCCCACAACGGCGTCAAAAGCCATCCAATCGCCGCGCGTTGATTTCTGGCGGGCGGCTACATCATAGAGCGATGAAATTTCGGGGCGCTGGCTGAGCCCGTATTGCTTGCGGGCGCTTGCCTCGCGCAATTCGCGTAGGGGCTGATACCCAATGGCGGGCAGCACATCCTGGCTCATTAAATAGGTACCGTTGGCCTCCACTAAGGCTGTGCTGCCGTTGTTGCTGAAACCTTTGGTTTTTTTCTGCACCTGAAAGCTGAGCTGCAACGAGTCGCCGGGTTGCAGCGGCTGCCGCAGGATGTAAATGCGGTGGCCGTGTTGGTCATCGGCCAGCACCTGGGCAGCTGCGCGCCCAAACGAAACGGCATTGGTTTCGGCACCTAGGGCGGTGGCCACGTGAACGGAATCGATGGCAACGGCGCTGCGGTTGACAAGGCGGTAGGTACCCTGTATCGTTACCTCCTGCCGCTCGGGGTACAGCTCCACGCGCAGCTTGGCACCAGCCACTTGCGGCTGCAGCGCATCGGCGTACCGCGCATAAAGCCGTTCGTACTCAGCGCGCTGCTTGCTTGCATCGGCAGTGGTTATGTACTTGTTCAGCACGTTGGTGTTGTAGAAGATAAACCCACCTAGGCCTAGCACCAGCCCGCCTGCTACCGCGGCTGTGGCGGCGGTTGCGGGCGTAAAGCGGCTACGAGCTAGTTGCTTTCGAGCGCCTAGGTTGTTTTCCTTACCTCGGGCCCACAGCAGCCGCGCTGCTACTAGCAGCAGCAATGCCCAGGCCGCCCAGTACAGCTTAAACCACACCCACGGACCGAGGGAGCTGCCGAAGCCACGGATGTCGGTGTACCACCAGTCGGGAGCGGCGCCGAAAACCAGCAGGTGGTGGTGTACCCCAAGCTTGGCGGCAAAGCCCATAAAGCCCAGCACGAGCAACAACACCAAGTGCCCTAGGTACTTTTGGTTGACTACCACGTGCACCACCAAGGCCAGCATGGCAAAAAGCAGGTACTCGGGCAGTTGCAGCCCGAACAGTGCCTGCAGGTACAAGCCTACTTCGAACTTATCGTAGCCAAGGATGAGCTGCAGCAACATGCCGCCCAGCAGCAAGAGCAGCATCCAGGTGGCAATCAGCAGCCCAAGGCCCAGGAACTTGCCCACCAGCAAGGCCCACTCCGATACGGGGGCCGCGTCGGCAATTTCGCTGAGGCCGGCCTCCCGCTCGCGCCACACCAGCTCGCCGGCGAAGTACATGATGAGCAGCGGCAGCACAATCCAGGGCGTTTTGACATTGCCCAGCGGTGTGGTCAGAAAATCAACAACCTGCTGGGTGGTTGGGAAAATCGGAATGCTGTTCTGCTCCATAAACTCCGACCCAACCAGCGCCGAGCCCAGAGCAATAAGCGTTACCACCGGCAGGCCAATGCGGCTGCGGGCCACCCTGCCAAACGACGACCACGCCACGGCCAGGGTTTGGCGCACGTCGGTGGCGAAACCGAACGTGCGGCTAACCTGCGGCACCGTAACTGGGTGGCTAACCAGCGCCGGGGCTACCGCAGGCGTTGCGCTTGTAGCTTCAGCCCGGCGTTTGAAGGGCGCCCAACCGCGGCTAGTGGCGGGGTTACCAAACCCGAAGCGGTGGTAAGTAAAGGCCAGCACGCCCGCGGTAAGCCCAAGCCACAGCATGCGGTTCCAGCCGAACAAACCCGCCAGCTCAATAAGCCGCGTGTTCTTTTCTGCGGTCGTCCAGGTTTCAAGCTGGCCGCTCACGATGCTGGCAAACCCTACGAGGTCGAGCAGCTTGGTTAAATCCCACCAGCCTACGGCTTTGGCGGCAATCATCACGATGAAATGCGAAGTGATGAACAGCAGCACGCTGCCGACGTAGCTGCCCATGCCGCGGCCATTGAGCACAGCCAGGCAGAACTGCACCGAAGTGCCCACCAAGGCAATGGGCAAGGCCAGAAAGGCGTAGGCCGTGAGGTAGGCTTCGGGCAGAAACGGGCCGAGTAATTGGGGTTTCCAACCGGGCGTGTAGAAACCCAGGATCAGGCCGGTTTGCACCACCAGCAGCAGCAGTGCATTGAGCGCGAAGGCAGCCAGAAAGCGCCCGCCCAAGTATTTGACCTTGCTCACGGGTGTGGTGTAGAGCAAGGGGTACATGCGCGTTTGCACGTCGCGCGCGGCAGCGTCGCCGCTGATGGCCCCGGCCATCAGCAGCCAAACCACATTGCTGAATACGGTGAGAAATGCTATGGATGTCGGTCCGTTGTTGTAAGTGCCATCGGAAGGAGTGCCGAGCTTGGTCAGCAGAAACGGAAACAGCAGCAGAACCGCGAAGAACAGCCACGTAGTTACGTGCCCCAGCTGGTAGCGGAACTCGTAGCGAAAGATGCTCCGGAACTTCATGGCTTGATGTCGGCGGTGTTGTCTTCGGGCTTCAGGTCGGGCAGCAGGTGGTTCGGGTCGATGCCGGCGCGAAGGGGCTGGCGAGGTACCGTGAACGTGATGGTTTGCCGACCCGTGCGCAGGCGGTGCTTGTCTCGATACAACGGCTTGTTGCCGGCCGCGGAGGCGCCAACTTCCACCACATCGTTCAGGGGTACTTCGGTTTCGGTGCCGGCGCTATCCACCACCACTTTGCGGGCGCGTACCTCGAGGGCTACCTGCCAAGTGCCGGCCAGGGTTTGCCTGGCGGTGGCGCGCTCGGCTCTCAGCTCCCAAAAAGTATTCACCTCAAACAAATCGTGCAGCAGCGGCCGGAGCGAATCGGGCGTAACGGCACGCAACTCGCGGTACAAATCGAGCGTGGTAGCCAGCGGGGCATCGGCTTGCCGATGCTTTTCGAGCAGGCGGCGCAACGCGGCATTCACCGGCTCCTCCCCTAGGTACTCGCTCAGTGCGTACAGCACAAAGGGCCCTTTGCGGTACGACATGTACGGGTCGAGGCCGCGCAACAGTGGCTCGCCGCGCCGGATAACCGGGTATGGGTAGGGCTGCCGCATGTAATCCAGCAGGTGCTGCAGGTGCTCGGGCCCTTTGGCGTGCTCCACCAGCTTCAGGCCGTAGTACCAGGCTAGGCTCTCCGACATCACCGGGGCACCCTCGACGGCGGCGTAGGGCACCGTCCACTGGTGGGCCATTTCGTGGGCTACGATAGCGTACGGGTGGTCGTGGCTGCCGGGGGTGTTTTCGGGGTTCCAGAAGGTGAATCCTTCGCCGTGCGAAATCATGCTGGCATCGGCGTGCATGCCCGTTCCCAGGCCGGGCCGCTCCACAATGCTAAGGTGCTTGTAGCGGTACGGCCCGAACTGTTTGGTGTAGTAATCCAGCGAAGCCTTAGCACTTGCCAGCACGCGCCCTAGGTGCGCCGTGTGCTTGGGGTGGTGGTAGAGCTGAATGGTAACCACTTGCCCAGGCTTATCGGGGTTTTGCCATTGCTCCTGGTGCAAGGCGTACTTAGCTGAGAAAAAGCCCCACTCGCCGCTGATTGGGGCATCGGTTGCGTAGCGGAAGTAGCGGCGCCCGCCTTCGGCCCAGGTATGGCGCAACGCCCCTGGCGCCACGGCTATTTGGTCGGCGGCGGTACCCACTACGGCCTCGAAGGCAGTACCTACGCCGTGTGTGCCGCGGGCCGCCGTGTTGTAGAGCGAGGCAATTACCGGGCGCGGTGCCAAGCCGTGTGCCCGCCGCTCGCCGGCATTGGTAAGCTCGCGGCTTGCCTGGTAGCCGATAGTCGGCAGCCAGCTGTTGCTGAAATAGGTGCCGTTGGTAACTACCGAACCGTCCACGCCATTTTCGCGGAAGCCGCGCGGCGCCACCTGCACCCGGAAGTTAAGTTGCAGCGAATCGCCGGGTTGCAACGGTTTCTGCAGGGCATAAATCTGCTGGTGAAGCTTCTTGTCGGCCAGCACGCGGGTGGCGGGCCGGTCGAAGGTAATTGCATCCGTTTCGACGCCCGGCGCAGTGGCCACGTGAACGGAATCGATGGCAACGGCGCTGCGGTTGACGAGGCGGTAGCTACCCCGAATGTCGGCTGCTTGCCGCTCGGGGTATATCTCCACGCGCAGGTTGGCGGCGCTGCGCTGTGGCTGCGGGCGGTTGGCGTACCGGGCAAAGCGCCGCTCGTACTCAGCGCTGCGCGCCTTGCCTTCGGCGGCGGTGCTGTACACGTTCAGCACGTTGGTGTTGTAGAAGATAAATCCGCCTAGGGCCAGCACCAGCACCGCGGCAATACCGGCCGTTACGGCCGTGCCGCGCGTAAACCGGCGCCGCGCTACCTGCAGCCGCTGCCCTAGGTTGTTTTCTTTGCCCCGCGCCCACAGCAGCCGCGCTGCTACTAGCAGCAGCAATGCCCAGGCGGCCCAGTACAGCTTAAACCATACCCACGGCCCCAGCGAGTTGCCGAAACCGATCATCTCGCTATACGACCACCCCGGCCCGGCCCCGTAAATAAGCAGGTTGTGCTCGATGCCGAACAGCGAGGCCAGCGTGATGAATACAAAGACCAGGATGGCTACCAAATGCCCGACGTACTTCTGATCAACTACCACGTGCACCACCAAGGCCAGCATGGCGAAGAGCAGGTACTCGGGCAGCTGCAGCCCGAGCATGGTTTTCAGGTACAGCGCAACTTCAAAGTTTTGGTAGCCCTGGGTGGCCTGGGCGAGCATGCCGGCTGCGGCCAGCAAAGCCATAAACACGAGCAGCACACCACCAAGTCCTAGGTATTTGCCGAGGAAGGACGTCAACTCGGAGCTGGGCATGGCGTCGGTGATTTCGTTTACGCGGGCATCTCTCTCGCGCCACATCAGTTCGCCGGCGAAGAACACGATTAGAAAAGGCACTACAACCCAACGGCTCAGCTCATCGGCCAGCGAGGCTGTTAGTTGCTTAACCACCAGCGCCGTGGTGGGCACCAGCGGCACTCCGTTCGACGACATCTGATCGAGCACTACGGGCACCGTAAGGAGCGGAAGTGCAACCAGCATGGCCAGCCCGGCCCAGCTCGTCACGATCATCCGAAACGAATCAGAGGCTACGGCCAGCAGCTGGCGCACGTGCGTAGCCAGGCCAAATTGCTGACGCACCGGCGGCACTACTACCGGCGTGCTTGCGGCAATGCCGAGGCGGGCCAGCTTGGTCGAATTCACTGACTTGTGGCGTTTCCGGAACCGACTCAGCCAACTGCTTTCGGCACGGTGCGCGAACCGGAAACTTAAGTAGGTAACCATGCCAACAACTACCGCAAGGCCGAGCCAAAGCAGGCGGTTGGTGAGCAGTGTCCCCTCCAGCGCGAGCAGGCGCCCATTTTTCTCGGCGGGCGTCCAGAGATGCGCCATATCCTCCACCACGAAGCGAATGCCGATGGGGTCGAGCAGGGTTCCGAGGCTCCGTTTGAACAGCAGCATGGAGGCCACGAAAAACCCCATGAACACGATCAGAAAGCTGCCGAAGTAGCTGGCCATAGCGCGGCCGCTGCGCGCAGCCAGCCCAAACTGAATGGCGGTAGCGACCAAGGCGTTGGGCAAAGCAATGATGCCGTACGCCCCCAGGAAAGCCGCCGGCCGAAACGGGCCAATCAGCTCAGCATCGACGCCGGGCAGGTACGCGCCCAGTACAATACCGGCCTGCACCGCCAGCAGCACCAGTGCGTTGAGCACCAACGCGGCCAAAAACTTACCCCCTAGGTATTGCGCTTTGCTGATGGGCGTGGTGTAGAGCAAGGGGTGCATGCGCGTTTGCACGTCGCGCGCAGCGGCGTCGCCGGCAATAGCGGCGGCCATTACCAGCCACACCAAGCTGCCGAACACCGTGGTTTTGGCCACGGCAAACGGCGAGTTCAGGTAAAATTCGGAGTACAGTACCTCGGCTACGGAGCCGTCGCGGGTCATCAGAAAATTGAGCGCGAGCAGCACCACCACGAACAGCCAAGGCCAAGGGCGGCGGAGCTGGTAAGCTAGCTCGAAACGGTAAATCGCCCAGAACTTCATGAGCGTACGGCCTGCAGCGGTTGAGCAACGTGCGGACCGAAGTGCCCGGCCATGGTGCAGAAGTAGACGTCCTCCAGGTCGGGGGCGACGGGCTCGAAGCCGGGGCCGGGCGCCTCGTCGCTGTACACGTGCACCAGCGTGCGGCCGCTGAGCAGCTTGGTGGAAATCACCTTATGCTCCTGCTCGAGTTGGGCCAAGGCGCTTTTCTCCACGATGCGGCGCCAGATGCGCCCCTGCAGCTGCTCGACGGCCCGCAGCGGCTCGGCCTCGAGCAGGATGCGGCCCTGGTTGATGATGGCCATGCGCGTGCAGAGCTCGGCCACGTCCTCCACGATGTGGGTGGAGAGGAGGACCACGCTCTGCTCGCCCAGCTCGCTCAGCAGGTTGAGGAAGCGCACGCGCTCGGCCGGGTCGAGGCCGGCCGTGGGCTCGTCGACGATCAGCAGCTTCGGCTGGCCGAGCAGGGCCACGGCCACGCCGAAGCGCTGCTTCATGCCGCCCGAGAAGCCGCCCAGCTTTTGCCGGCGCACCTCCCAGAGGTTGGTTTGCCGCAGCAAATGCTCGACCGTTGCCCGCCGCTCGCGTTGGTTGCCGATGCCCTTGAGAATAGCGAAGTAGTCGAGCAGGTCTTCGGCCCGGGCCTTGGGGTACACGCCAAATTCTTGGGGCAAGTAGCCCAGCGTCTGGCGCACGGCCTCTTTCTGGCGCAGCACGTCGATATCACCTAGGTGAATGCTGCCCGAATCGGGCTCTTGCAGGGTGGCGAGCGTGCGCATCAGCGTCGATTTGCCCGCCCCGTTCGGGCCCAGCAAACCGTACAGGCCCGCCGGGATGGTCAGGCTCACGTCCTGCAGGGCCTGCACTCCGTTGCCGTAGCTTTTCGAGACGTTGCGTATCCGTAATTCCATAACAATTCAGCAGGCAAGTGAAGAAGACGATGCGGGAAGAAAAGGCAGATGCAGGCAGCAGAGCTTAAGGAAACTCCCTCAGCTGAGAATTCTGAGTAGCATGAACTGCACAGCAACCAAAAAAGAACTTTGTATTGCAAAGCAATGTGTTCAGCGGATACTTTGCAATACAAAGTGCTATGTTTTTTCATTTATCACGATTTCTCAGCACACTTGACTTGCTGGTTGGCTCGGCTCGTAAGGCAGGTCGATGAGTGCTTCGCGCAAGCGAGGTATTGCTACCAACCAGCGTACTTCAGCCGACACAGGTACTACTAGGTAACTGACGCACGATGGCTTGCTGCCTGGCTATTAAGCTCACGTACTCAACCCAGGAAAGCGCAAATCAACCCTGATGCTCCTCTTCCCTACGCTGCCCTGCCCAAATCAGCAGCAGCTGACCTAGTAGCAAGAGCAGCAACATGCCTACCTCGGGCAAGAGCAACCCGTATCCCAACACAGCCGCAATTATGCCCCCGAGCAACAGCAGCAACATGGCCACCGCCGCATAACGCAGCCACCACGAGCGCCGCCGACCTAGGGCCAAAGCAATATGGCTCGGCAGCAGCCACAGCAATTGGTAGTTAGCCTGCACTGGCTCGTGCAGCGAAACCAAAGCAAGCCCCGCGAGCAAACAGCCCAAAGCACCGGTTACCCCAAACACCACGCGCATATTTACTTGATGCAGCCAGCTAAGGGGTTTGATGCGCCACACCAACACGCTCCCCAGCAGCCAGCCGAGCAGTACCTGCATGGGCACAATGCCTGCAGGCGCTGGAACGCCGGCGCTATCTGCCGCCACAACCTGTTGTTGCCTGGCAACTAACGGTTTGCCGCGATGGGTTGCTCGGGCCATTGCTTGAAACAGCTCCAGCGGCAGAAACAGCCGTTGCCGGTAGTGCGTCTGGTGGTCGGCAGGTAAGCCCAGGCCTAGGTTCATGCCGAGCTTTACCCAAGGCGCCGGGGCTAAGTAAGGCCTGAGCAGCTGCCGGTAAGTAGCCGCGGCCACCCGCGCCGAATCGAGCTGCAGCGGCGCATTGGTGCTTTCGTTGATGAGGGTGAAAAGCCGGGTGGAGCAGTTATCGGAAAAGAACTGGTAGCGGTAGTATCGTGCCTCCGAATGCAGCGTGCTTTCCAGGCGGGCGTACAGCCGTTGTACCTCCTGCGGCTGCAGGTTGAGCACTTGCTCCGCTACGGCGCGGCCCTCCTGCTCGTAGGCTTGGCTAAAGCTTGCAAATGGTACCGCCGACAGGTAATACCGCAAGTTGCCCCGCACAAAGCGCCAGTAGAAGTGCGAGGTCTGGAAGTCGAACGTGCCGTAGTTATACACCTGATCAATGCCCTGCACGGGGTCAGTAATGCGCAGGGCCGAGTGCCCGAACAAAGCGTAGGTTTCGGAGCCGGGGGCGCACGTCAGCAAGCTTACGGTGGCGGATTCGGACAAGCGGCCCGGTTGGGCCACACAGGTTACCGAAGCACATACGCAGAGCAAGCCGAGCAGCACCCCAACTACCTGCAGCCGCCATGTACGCTGCGCCTTTCCTACGTATTGGGTCACCGGCTGTGCTCGAAGGTGGAAGTAATGCATTACCGGGCTAGTGCACAGGCTGCTGCCACGAGGGCGCCTACCAGCGTATTGAGGCTGTTTACCACGTCGTTGGATAAGGTGCCGCGCCGCTCCAACGTGGCGCCCAGTACAGAGTCGGCGAGGTTGCCGGCGGTGCCGGCCAGCAGCAGCCACCAAGCCCACGGCCCCCACCCTTCGGCCAGGCAGTAGGTTAGGGCAATTACGCCGCTCCCGGCCACCCCCAGCAAAGTACCCTCGATGCTTACCACGCCGTTTTCGCCGCGCGTGTCGGGGCGCAGGGTGAGGACGTTGACGTAGCGGCTGCCGTACACATTGCCCAGCTCCGAGGCCAACGTATCGGCGGTGGCCGAGGCAAAGGCGCCGGCCAGCATTAGGCTACCCAGGGGCGCAAACGCCGGAAACGCCCAGCTTAGCAACCCGAGCACGCCCGCCACGCCGGCATTGGCCAGCACCTGCCCGGCGGTGCGCTGGCCGCGGTTTTCTTCGGCCAGACCCAGTCGGCGTTTGTCGGCTACGCGCCAGGCCGAAGCCGCCGTGCCAAGCGCGAAAAACAGCGCCAGCAAGCTCATCCCTAGGTAGCCGGTGCCCAAAAAGATGAACAGGCCGAGCACCCCGCCCGCCCATACGCCCGCTCCCGTGAGCTTACGCGCCCGGTAGCTGTAGCCCATGCCCAGGCCAAGAAACACGAGTACGGAAACAAGCTCAAGCAAGGGTCTCATGGCCGGAAGATATAGCCCGGCTGCTGAACCATTGCCGCTTTGCCTTGCTCGGGCTTGTGGCTCACGGCAAAAGTTTTTTGAGTGGCACGTGTAACTATTGCTACAAACCTCGGTTTCCGCGCCCGATTAGTGCAACGCTCTTCGGGTTTCTGCCTTCTTTCCACAACCAACAGCACCTAGGTATGAAGAACTTCTCCGCTCACTTGCTGCTATTCTGCCTTCTGCTGGTCGTCCGGGCGGGCTGGGCGCAGCAAAGCGCCGTGCTCACGGGCACTACCACCGACGAAAAAGGCGCGGCCGTGGGCTTTGCCACGGTGGCCGTGCTACCAGCCGGTGCCACCAGTAGCATTACCGGCACCGTTGCCGATGAAAACGGCCGCTTTCAGCTGCAAGCACCCGCGGCTGGCTCCTACAGGCTGCGCATCACGTCGGTGGGTTATCAAATGCTGGAAACGCCCGCCTTCGAGCTAAGCGCCACCGCACCGGGCAAAGATTTTGGTACGCTTACCCTGAAAGCGGATGCCAAGCAGCTGGCGGAGGTGAAAATTGAGGGACTACGGCCGACGATTGTGCAGGAAGCCGACCGCATGGTGGTTTCGGTAGAGGGCACGGCCATGGCAGCCAGCAACACCGCCTACGATGTGCTGGCCAAGTCGCCCGGCGTGTTCATCGACCAGGAAGGCAACATTCAGCTCAACGGCAAAACCGGCGTAACGGTAATGCTCGACAACCGCCTGACGTACCTCTCGGGCCGCGACCTGCGCAACCTGCTCGAGAGCATGCCCGCGGCCAACCTCAAGAACATCGAAATCATTACCAACCCGCCGGCCCGCTACGACGCCGAAGGCACCTCGGGCATTCTCAACCTCAACCTAAAAAAGAACACGCAACGCGGCCTCAACGGCAGCGTGTACGCCAGCGGCAACTACAACTTCAAGCAGTTTGGCCATACCTACGGTGCCAGCCTCAACCTAAAGCGCGAGCGGTGGAACGGTTTCCTGACGGTGGATGGCTCGCGCCGCGTGGGGGGCCGCGACGCCACCTTTACGCGGGTGTTTTTCGGCGAGCAAAACACCACGTATTTCAATCAACAAGCAACTGGCAACTTCACCTCGATTAGCCCGGCCGTGGTGCGCCTAGGTGCCGATTACAGCCTGAGCAAACGACACACCATCGGCTTTATGGCTAATTACACTCCGCGCCGCGGCGAGTCGGATTTTCTGACGGACACTTACCTAGGCGCCTCGCCGCAGGAGCCTACGCGCTTTATCGATGCCGACAACATTAGCCGCAACACCTACGCCAACTACACCGGCAACCTGCACTACATCGGCAACCTAGATAGCGCTGGCACCACCCTTACCGCCGACTTGGACTTGGTGCAGATCAAGAACCGCGGCAAAGCCGATTTCTTCAATTTCTTCACCGACCTGGGCACCAACAACCGCACCCAGGATTTCCTGTTCACAAACACCTTCTCCGACCTCAGCATTTACGCTGCCAAAGTCGATTTCACGAAGCCGCTTGCCAACGGGCACAAAATTGAGGCAGGCACGAAGTTCAGCCGCGTAACGGCCGACAACGATTCGCGCTTTTATTTTAACAACGGGGCGCTGGTGCTCGACCCTTTGCGCACCAACCACTTTAACTACCGCGAAAACATTCAGGCCGCTTACCTCAACTGGAGCGGAAAGGCCTCGGAGCGGCTGAAGCTGCAGGCGGGCCTGCGCCTCGAAAACACTACCTCCCTAGGTGAGTCGTACACCACGGGGCAGGTAACGCGGCGCCAGTACCTGAACCTGTTCCCGAGCCTGTTCGCGCAACAGCAGGTAACCAAAGATTACGACATCGGCTACAGCTACAGCCGCCGCCTCACGCGCCCCAACTACGGCAACCTCAACCCCTTCCGCTTCTACCGCGACCCGTACACCTGGGAGGAAGGCAATCCGTTTTTGCGGCCGCAGTACACCCACGCCTTCCGGGTGGCCCACACGTACAAAAAGGTGTACAGCCTCGCGCTGAACTACGATTACCAAACGGCCGTAATTTCGGAAGTGCCCATCCTGGATGTGGAAGCAGCTACCACCACGTACACCACCGACAACCTCGATACCGGCCACATCATCGGCATGACGGGCGTGGCCCCGGTGAAACTGGCTAAGTGGTGGGACACGCAAAACACCGTGGTGGTGTCGTACCGCAAGTTCAGCACCAACGACCTCAATGGCTTTCTGACCAACGAGCAGCTGTACTACATGCTACAGAGCAACCACACCTTGCTGCTCCCTTCGAAAGTGCGGCTTGAAATAGAAGCGCGGTACCTAGGCCCCACGGCCTCGGGCTTGTACCAGATCGAACCCATGCACTGGGTGGGTGTGGCCCTCAAGCGCAGCTTCCGGCAGGATAAGCTGGATGTGAGCGTGAACGTGAACGACATTTTCAAAGGCTATCGGTACCGCTTCAGCACCAACATCAACGGCAACATCAACGACTTCAACCAGTACTTCCGCTGGCGTAGCGTGGGCCTTACGGTCCGTTACAACTTCAGCCAGGGCGCCAAGGTTGATACCAAGCGCCGAAACACCAACTTGGAAGAGCTTAATCGGGCTGGCAGCTAAAGCGGCACCGCAAAAACCAAAATACTCCGGAAAACAAGCCGGTTGGTGGCCCAACGTGCCACTAACCGGCTTGCTCATTATTAGCTAAATACCAATTGGCACCTAGGCCTTGGCGGCACAGATTGGCACTGCATGCGTGTACGCACGGGCTTGTACTCGTTATGTGCAATTGTCTTAGATAAAGGCATATAGCGAGTAAAATATTTCAAGCTTTCAGCGACCTTTGCGCTGGCTAGAACCGCCTTCTCTCACTTTCTCTCAACATATGCCCCATTGCTACCCTATTGTACCGGCTGCAGCGCGCAGTCGGCCGCTTAATTATGGCTTGTTGCTACTGGCCACCATGCTGTTAAACCTGTTTCCGGTAAAGTGGAATCCGGCACTCGCCCAGTCGGCGGCTAGCTATTCGTTTAGCACCGAAACAGGCTATTCGCTAGAATCAATGAGCGGCGGTACGCTGCTCATTGCGCCAAACTCCTCGTTTGGTTCAGTAGCCCCATCACCATTCACCTTCCCGAGTAGCTTTGCTTTTAAGTTTGGCGCGACCACCTACACGCAGGCCTGGGTAAACGGCAGCGGCGTGCTACGGTTCGGGAACACCGCCCCTAGCCCTTGGTCCGATTTTCCGACCGCGGAAAACACTCCAGCTGTGGCAGCCCTGGCCACTCCGCAAACCATGGGCTCAGATGGAGGTGTGTATTACCGGCTGGTGGGCGTAAGCCCCAACCGCAGGCTGGTGGTAGAATGGGGAGGCGCAAGCACGTTCAACAGTCCTTCTTCCCGTCGCTACCAAGTGTGGCTTTACGAAAGCTCCAATGCTGTACGATTTGTGTATGGCCCCAATACTTTCAGCAACGGCACGCCTACCACTATTGGTATTGCTACCTCAGCTACGGAGTATCTGACGGTAAATCCCAATACGCACACGGCTAGCAGCAGTAGCATAGAGCCTGCCAACGGCGTAACGCTCACAAACGGCCGCTCCTACCGCTTTGCCCCCCCGCCGCCCAACTTAGCTCCTACCGACATCTCGCTCACCAATTCTTCAGTGGCTGAGAATCAGCTAGCAGGCACTACGGTTGGTACGTTAGGTACTACCGATGCCGATGGAGCGGGTCAAACGCACACCTACGAACTGGTAAGCGGCACCGGCTCAGCGGACAACGGCTCGTTCAGCATCGTAGGCAATAGCTTGCGCACGGCGTCGATATTCGATTTCGAAACCAAGAGCAGCTACAGCATCCGGGTGCGTGTTACCGATAACGGCGTGCCAGTAGGCAGCTTCGAGGAGACGTTTACCATTTTCGTTACTGACCAACCCGACGTAAGCGCCCGAATCAGCTCGCAAACCAACGTAACCTGCTACGGGGGCCGGGGCGGCTCGGCCACCGTATCGGTTAGCGGTGGCACCTCCCCGTACACCTACGTGTGGGAACCGAGTGGCGGCAGCGGTTCAACTGCCAATAACCTTTTTGCTGGTAATTACCTCGTGAGGGTAACCGACCGAAACGGCCTGCAAACTTCGGCGCAAGTCACCATCACGCAGCCGCCCGCCTTGCAAGCTTCGATGGCGCAAACCAACATAAGCTGCAACGGCGTGGCGAGTGGTAGTGCCACGGTTACGGTAAGCGGCGGCACACCGGGTTACACGTATAACTGGTCGCCTGGCAACCCTACCGGCGACGGCACCAACCGCATTACCGGACTTATTGCTGGTACCTACTCTGTACTCATCCGCGATGCGAACGGCTGCGAAATTACCCGCGACGTCACCATCACGCAGCCGTCGGCGATTGTCACCACTTCCTCCCAAACCAACGTAACCACCTCGGGCGGCACCGATGGTTCGGCCACCATTGGGCTTAGCGGCGGTACCGCTCCTTACACCTACAGCTGGGCACCAAGCGGCGGCACCAGCGCCACAGCTTCGGGCCTGCGCGCCGGCAACTACACCGTAACGGCCACCGATGCCAATGGCTGTTCGGTAACCCGCAACTACACCATTACCCAACCCCAGCCCGGCAATGCTCTGCACTTCGACGGTACCAACGACTACGTGGTGCTGCCCCAAACCGTTCAAGGCAACTTTACCCTGGAATTTTGGCTGAACACCACCCAAACGGCCCCGCAAGGCACGCAGTGGTACCAAGGCGTTGGCCTGCTCGATGCCGAAGTCGGCGGTGTAACCAACGACTTTGGTACGGCGCTGCTCGAGAACAAAGTAGCCTTTGGCATGGGTAACCCCGATATCACCATTCAGTCGGCAACGGCCGTGAACGATGGGCGTTGGCACCATGTGGCCGCTGTACGCAACGGCAGCACCATGCAACTGTACATCGATGGGAAGTTGGAAGCTAGTAACTCCTCGGCCAGCAATGCTCCACGCAATGTCCCCAACCGACTGGTACTGGGTTCCATGCAAACCCTGGTAAATGGCTACTTCAGCGGCCGCTTCGACGAAGTGCGCATCTGGAACACAGCTCGCACGGCGGCCGAAATTCAGGCCAACTACGCTACTCCGCTAAGCCCAAGCCAAGCCGGACTGGTTGCCTATTACACGTTTGAGCATGGTATGGCCAACGGTACCAATACCAGCCAGAACCTGCTAGATGACGTAACTGCTAATACATATTTCGGTACGCTCACCAACTTTGGTCTCACGGGCAGCACCTCCAACTGGGTGGAAAGCTACGCCATGGTGGTGCCAACGGCCACGGCCGCTACGGCCATCAGCAGCACGGGCTTTACAGCCAACTGGACGGCGCCGGCAGTGGGCAGCGTAACCAATTACCTGCTCGAAGTATCTACCTCGAACACGTTTGCCTCCCAGATTAGCGGCTCGCCGTTCTCGGTAGCGGGCAACAGTACCTCGCGCGCCATTACCGGCTTGGCCAGTGCCACCACGTACTACTACCGCGTGCGGGCTGATAAAGCTTCGGTGACGGGGCAAGGCAACTACTCGAACACCATTTCGGTGTACACGCCCTCCAACGAGTCGCGCCTAAGCAACCTAGTGCTCAGCGCAGGTACGCTCACCCCGGCCTTTGCGAGCAACACCTCCAGCTACACCCTCTCCACCGCTGCCGCTACTACCACGGTAACCCCAACACTCCTGCAGGCCAATGCTACCGTTAGGGTAAACGGTACGGTTGTGGCAAATGGGGCCGCTTCGGGCACGATTAACCTCAACCCAGGGCTGAACACCATTACCGTATTGGTAACGGCCCAGGACGGCACCACCACTACCACCTACTCGGTAGCCGTTACCCGCACCTGCACCGTAACCGCTGTGTCGCGCGATGTAGCCGTATCCCTAGGTGCCGACGGCACGGTAACTGTGCCGGTAGCTTCCATCAACAACGGCAGTAGCTCTACCTGCGGTGCCGTTACACTGAGTATTGCCGACCTCACCGAACGCATCAGCAACGGCGAGTTAACCTCGAACACCAATGGCTGGACAATAAGCACCGTGGATGCAAACGGCGGCTGGCGCAACACGGGCGGCAACCCGGGTGGCTATGTCATTTTGAACAGTAATGGAGCCTCGGCAACCGACCCCAGCATTGCGCAAACCGTAACGGGCCTCACGCCTGGTGCCACGTACACGGTTAGCGGCAGCCTGCGCAATGGCACCGGCTACGGCAACCCTCCGATTGGGGTGGCACTGCTGGCGTTTGATTTGAACGGCACTCAGCAAACGACCTTCCCTAACCCCGGCACTACCTGGGCGAGCTTCAGCTACAACTTTGTAGCACCGGCTACGAGCGCCACGCTCGCATTCCGTAGCGAAATCAACGGTGCCGATGTGGATGCAGCCCTGGACAACCTGAGCCTGCGCATGGTGCCTAGCAGCAGCCCTACTTTTACCTGCGCCAACGTGGGAGTCAACGCCTTTCAGCTGGTGGTAACCGATGCTGCGGGCAACCGCAGCACCGCCCCGGTTTCCATTACCGTTAGCGTGCCCACCACCCCTACTACTACCTGGACCGGCAACGCCAGCGCAGTACTCAGCGACTGCGCCAACTGGAGCTTTGGCAAGCTGCCCGACGCCGGCACGCACGTAATTATTCCGGCTGGCCTAAGCCGCTACCCAACCCTGAGCAGCGGCACGCTAACAGCCGCCGACGTAACAATAGCTTCGGGTTCAAGCCTAACAGTAGCCTCGGGCGCCACGCTGGAGGTGCACGGCAACTGGACGAACAATGGCACGACCACGCTCAGCGGTACGGTGGTGTTCCGCGGTGGCAATGCTCAAACCCTAGGTGGTAGCAGCGCCACCACCTTTACGGGCCTGACAGTAAACAAAACGTCTGGCTCGCTTACGCTGCAAACCAACGCAACCGTGAGCCAGAGCCTGACGCTGACGGCCGGCACCCTGCTTACGGGGGCCAACAAAGTAACCTTGGGCACTACGGCCACCATCAGCGAGTCGGCAGCCAGCTACGTTACGGGCACCGTCGAAACCACCCGCCAGCTCAACGCTGCCGGCACCCGCCAGGCCTTTGGCAACCTAGGGCTGGCCCTCACGCCGAGCGGCAGTACGTTGCCCGGCACCACCACCGTGCGCCGCGTAACGGGCACGGCCTTGTCGGGCCAGGGCACGAGCACCAGCATCAAGCGCTACTACGACATTACGGCTCAAACCAACAGCGGCCTGAACGTAACGCTGGAGTTCGGCTACGCCGAGGCCGAGCTCAACGGCTTGGCTGAAAACTCCCTAGGTTTGTTCCGCTCCACCACCGGCACGGCCGGTCCGTGGCAGTACGTAGCTGCCAACAACCGCAACGCCAGCGCCAACACCGTAACGGCCACGGGCGTAACGGGCTTCTCCGTCTGGACGCTCGGCTCTTCGGCCAACCCGCTGCCGGTGGAGCTGGTAAGCTTCACGGCCGAAGCGCTGGGCGCTGCCGTGCAGCTAAGCTGGACTACCGCCCAAGAGCGCAACAGCGAATACTTTGCCGTGGAGCGCAGCACCGATGGCCGCCAGTTTGCCGAGATAGAACGCTTAGCGGCGCAAGGCACCAGCAACCGTACCCACGCATACGCCACTACCGATGCGCAACTGCCTACGCAGGCCGGCGTGCTTTACTACCGCCTGCGCCAGGCAGACCTGGACGGCACCACCAACTACTCGCCCGTGCGCACGGTGGTGCTCGATCGGGCTGCCCACACCTTGCGCGTAACGCCCAACCCGGCCCGCACGCAAGCCAGCGTAGCTGGGGCTCAGCCCAATGCGCCAGTTGAGGTGTACGATGCCACCGGCCGCCTGCTGCTTCGTACCACCGCCGATGCCTCTGGCCAGAGCGCGTTGCGCCTTCCCGCCGGCTTGCCCAGCGGCGTGTACTTTGTGCGCAGCGGCACGGGTGCTTGCCGCTTGCTGGTAGAATAGCACAGCCCGGTTTTCCGCCCAGAACAGCCCGATTGCCTTTTGGTGGTCGGGCTGTTTTTTTCTTCGAAAAATGGTACTTACCTACTAAAACCGAAGGCTGTGGTAATTACGTACTTGGCACCCCAGTATTTTTATCACGGGATTTTGCATTTCCGTATTGCAAGAGTTGCCCCCACTCCTGCGTGCGTTTTCCTATGACTGAGCCTACCTTCTCCACCAACGTTCTGCCTGCTACTCTGGCCGATGCGCACGCTCGCATTCAGGAGCTGAATGCGAAGCTTGCCGCGCAGGAATCCTTGCTTCGCATCCCGGCCCGTAACCCAAACCCCGTATTTCGCTTGCACTCCAACGGCCAAGTGATATACACTAACCAGGCCGGTGAGGAACTCCGCCGCCAACAAGGATCGGAGTTGGAGCAGCAATTACGCACGCAGGCGCTTGCGTGGGCCCACGAAGCCTTGGCTACCAACGCAGTGCGTCGGCAATATTTATCAATTGGCGAGCAGCATTTTAAGGTGTGCGTAACGCCCGAGCCCAGCGAGCAAACCGCCACGCTTTACCTAACGGAAGTTACCGAGCTGAGACAAGCCCGCCTGGCTGCCGAAGCCGCCGCGGCCTCGCGTGCCAACTTTCTGGCCAACATGAGCCACGAAATTCGCACCCCCTTGAATGGCGTATTGGGTATTGCCAACCAGCTCTCCAAAACTCCGCTCAACGCCCGTCAGCAGGAGTTGCTGGGCATTATTCGTAGCTCGGGCCAGCACCTGCTCACCGTCATCAACGACGTGCTCGACATGACTAAGATCAACGCGGGCATGTTGGAGCTAGTGCAGGAGCCGTTCGATGTATGCGAAGTGCTGTACCGCGCTGCAGAGCCCTTGTTGATGCAAGCCGAGGAAAAAGGCATTACGGTGGTGGCCACCCGCCTGCACGACTCGTGCCCCAACCCGCAGGTACTCGGCGATTCGCACCGCCTCAGCCAGGTTATCCTCAACCTGCTCAGCAACGCCATCAAGTTTACGCCGGCGGGTGGGCGCATCGACGCGGGCGGTTACCAAATTGCCGAAACCGACGACACGCTCACCGTTGAGTTTCGCTTCAGCGACACCGGTGTGGGCATTGCGCCCGATAAAATCGACCGGATTTTTGAGTCATTCACCCAAGCCTATGCCGATACTTCGCGGCAGTTTGGCGGCACGGGCCTAGGCCTTACCATTACCAAAGCCTTGGTAGAGCAGATGGGCGGCACCCTAACAGTGCAAAGCGAGCTGGGCAAAGGCAGCACGTTTGCGGTGCGGATAACGCTGCCGCGCGCCAAGGCACCGGAGTTACCCGCCGCGCCGCAGTCCACCACTACCGAGCGCACCGCTCTGCAAGGCAAGCGGTTGCTGTTGGTTGAAGACAACGAGGTAAACCGCCTGGTAGCCCGCATGCTGCTCGAAGAATGGGGGGTGGTGCTCGACGAGGCTGAGGACGGCCGGGCCGGTATACAGATGGCCGCCCAGTACTCCTACGATGCCGTGCTGATGGATATACAAATGCCGGGCATGAGTGGGCTTGAGGCTACCACCGCCATTCGGGCCCTGCCCGATGCTGCTCGCGCCGGCGTGCCCATTATAGCCCTAACAGCCAATGCCTTTGAGGCCGACGCGCAACAGTACTTGGCCGCCGGTATGAACGCCTGCGTAGCCAAACCCTTCGACGAGGACTTGCTCTACAATACCTTGGTTTCGGTGCTGCCTGGCAACCGCTAATCTGCAGGCTTTTTGTTCAGGTACCGAGTCGTCCTGGGCCGAATGTTGGCCGTGTTAATGTTTTCTAATTTGAACTTAATCTGCGGTTAATGCTAGGCATGCAGCTTTGCAACATCCGTAAGGGGTGCTTACCCGAGCGCAGCTCGGTAGCAGGCCTTGGTCGGTTACCGGAAACCAACTGGCCAAGGCCTTGCTAGGTGTTTGCGTTGAGAGCGGATTGCAAACGCAGCACCCCTAGGGGCCTTGTAGTTAATGCACAGGAATGTATTTGCTAGGTATGGAAAACAAAGGCTGGCATTCCTGTGCTGAGCGCGAAATGCCGTGAGAAACATTTCGCCCGCAGACGAGCCCAACGAACACGGGGCCGCAGCACTGCTGCGGCCCCGTGTTCGTTGGCACATTGGCTCAATTGTGTTGGTGCGTAGTTAACCCTGCGGCTACCAGAGCGGTTGCGCCTGGCTTACCCAACCGAGCAAAAGCCCAGGGCAAAACCCTGGGCTTTTAGATGGAGCTATGGAGGCGGACAAGCCGCCCATACTTCCGTTGCAATTATGATGCCCGAACAGCTTAGCCCAACGGTAATCAGGCACGCACCTTGGGATACAATAATACCGGTGCAGCCATCGCAACCGTGTGCCTGAGCCGTTATAGCTTCTTCTTTTATCAATAAAATATTATGCAATAATCATTTGTTGAGGCGTCCATCTCAAGCCCAACAGTAAATTAATTCATGATTTTATTATGATATTTTAAGATGTAATTATACTTTAGAACACCTCTTCAACAGAGCCCAGCTGGCCGCACCGGATAAGCACACACCTATATTGTATTGATTTAATACAATATGGGTTGGCCTTTCTATACCTCTCTGTTTCACCCTCCCAACCGCTTGTATGAAACACGTAAAGCTTTTGTTGGCCTGCGTTGCCGCTTCGTTTACCCTGCTCACGGGTTGCCAGAAAGAAGCAGATAACACGGTTGCGCCAGTTGCAGCTACCGAATCGGCACAGCTCTCCACTGCTGCCACCATCGAGCGCATCGAGCAGCTCCGGGCTACATTGCCTGCCGGCACCGAAGAGAAGCTGAAGCAGCGCTCGGCGCAGCTGTTGCAAACCGACCCGCAGTACCAGGAAATGGCCCGCCGCTTGCTGGCCGTTACGCCCACCCCCTGCGAGGACAGCACGCCCATAAACCTGTGGCTCGACGAGCAGCTTTCCGACTGGAACTCGCAGGTAATCACGTACGTGCTGAATTACGATATGCTGAACTTGCCCACCTACTACACGTTGGTGTTCGAGAACAGCTCGGCTAATCAGACGTTTGGCCAAAACGGCGAGTACAGCCAGCGCCTCACCAAAACGTTTAAAGACCTCCGACGTTTCTGGACGATTGAATCGGGCCAGATGGTGATGGTGGGCATGCACGGCAACGTGATGCTCGACCAAGCCAAAATTGCCAGCACCTACGAAGCCGCTTACGGCCTGAGCAAGACCACTGCCAATACCCTGGCGCAGATCGTGGTGCTGCTCACCGACCAAATTCCGCAGTACCGCGATGGTAGCCACCCCATCTTCACCTTCAACGCGTTTGCGCTGCAAGGCTTCAACTACCCGCCCTACGCCAACATTCCGGATAAAATCGTGATGGGCGACGGCATCATGGAAGGCTTTACGGCCATTGGCTTCGGCGACGTAGCTCCGCAAGCCATTTTGGCCCACGAGTTTGGCCACCAAATTCAGTTTCAGCTCAACCTGTTCGGCGAAGAAGACAGCCCCGAGGCTACCCGCCGCACCGAACTGATGGCCGATGCTTACTCGGCTTATTACCTCTCGCACGCCCGCGGCGCTGCCATGCAATGGAAGCGCGTGCGCCTGTTCCTGGAGGTGTTCTTCAATATCGGCGACTGTTCCTTCACAAGCGACGGGCACCACGGCACACCCACGCAGCGCTTGGCCGCTGCCGAATGGGGCTACAACCTGGCCAACAACGCTCAAAAGCAAGGCCATATCCTGAGCCCGCAAGAGTTTGCCAAGCTGTTCGATGCTCAGCTGCCGAAGCTGGTGATGTAAGCAGCCGCTGCGCTACACGCAAAAAGGGCGAACCGTTGGGTCCGCCCTTTTTTGTTGCCCGCCCTAGGTGCTTAGCGGTATTGCAGAAACACTTCGTCGGGGTAGCACCAGAGCCACTGCTCGCCCGGTTCGGCCGAGGCTATTACGGGGTGCTGTGTGGCGTGGTAATGCCGCGTGGCGTGTTGGTTTTTGGAGTCGTCGCAGCAGGCTACGTGGCCGCACTCCTGGCACACGCGCAAGTGCACCCAGGTGTCGCCGGCTGCTACGCACTCGGCGCACGCATATTCGGCTGGGGGCGTAATGTGGGTTAGGGCCTGAAGGTGGCTGCACGTTTTGGGCTGCATAGCGTTGCTGAAAAATCGGCGTGACGACTGAGGCCAGCGCGGTGCCAGCCCACTCTAAAGTATGCCCTTTGTGCGGCAGCCAAGGGCCAACAGTACCTAGGCCAGGTCTTCGATCAGCGCCGAAGGTGCCAGCCGGATAACCGCCTCGATGCCGTGGTCGCGCGCAGCACTGGCGGTGTACTTTTCGCTGCGGCCGATGATTTCGCCGTTGGTGGCTACTTGGTTGAAGCCGTACTGCCCCAAGGCATAGTACGGCTCGAAGCGCTCGGGCTGGCAATTGCGCTGCACCGAGGTAATACCCTGTAGGCAGTTGGCCTTGCTGGTATACCCCTCGCCCGACTGAATAATCTCGTTGTTGGCCGACTTCAGATGGTAGTAGTACTGACCATCGGCGGTGCTTTTGAATACTTGAAACTTGCTCATAAGGTGGGGATGAAAAAGGTTGAGAGATAAGCAGTAAATGGCGGCAGCAGGCCTAGGTGGCTCGGGTTAGTAGCACTTCTGGCAAGCTCGTTTGCCCATGTCTTGCGCGGCACTCACCGACATGGCACGCACCTCGTGGGTGCAGCGGTTCAGGCCCGCGCAACCGTCGGACGAGTGGTAGGCTACCGATGATTTGCTGATGCAGACATAAACGGTTTGCGCGCTGGCAGTAGCGCGGGCCTGCAGCATCTGCCGAACAACCGGCACGGGTGCACCCACCCACAGCAAACTGGCTACGAGTAAAGCTTTGATCATAAATGAGGAGCTGGGCGGTTGACATCGGTGCGGCAGTGCCAACCTAGGGATTCGCCATATCATCAACAAATATTGCAATACACATATACTAAAATCCGTGCTAGCACGGAGCAGTGAAGGTGTTGTGCTTGGTAGCCTGGTTGGCAACCTAGGGCACACGGCAGGTCGTGTAATACAGAGTGCTGGTATCAGGCAACTTGGCGTTGCGATAGTCGATAAACCCGCACGAGCTTACTACCTTGGTAGCTGCACTATGCTATTGCCACCTAGGCCATGCTCTCCGCCGATAAGCCCCATTACTTCGATTCGTATGTTACCCATCTGCCCACGCCGGAGCATGCTGCTGAGCTGCCAGGGCCTACCGAAGCTTCGCAACACCCAGACCGCCTCAACCGGGTGATGATTAGCGGGGCCAGCAAACTGCTGCCGCTGGTAAACTTGCTCGATTCGGTGCAGCGGCAGTTGGCGCAGGAGTCGGTGTTTCACATCCGCCGCAAGAACATGCAGGCCCACTTAGCCGAAGCCTACGCCGAGCTACGGGCCGAGCGGCCCCGACGCGAGGCGCTCAGCCAAGCCATTCATACCCTTACTGAGTTGGTGCAGGAGGAAATCCGCGACATCCACCGCGACGAGGTGAAGCAAGCCGCCAAGGAGGTGGCTCTGGCTACACTCAGAAACGCGCCGGCTCTTATAAAAGCGGCGCAGCAGGCACGCCTGCTGTCCTGAGCCAAGTACACCCAAGCCATCACCGCGGCTAGCCTAGCAGCCTCATTTGTAGCTGGTATGCCCGTACCGCCATTTCGGCGTTTGCCTGTTCTCAATTTTTGTACTTCAATCATTACTACTGCATCAATGAAGCAACTGGTACTTACCCTCGGCCTGCTATTGGGCATTGGCGGCATGGCAGCTGCGCAAGTAACCCCGCCTACTCCGGCTACCGCGCAGCAGCGCGTTCGAGTTGATCAGAATTCTGTAGTAAACGATGAGCAAGGCCAGCGCTTGCCGTACGCGGTGTGGAGTGCCATGTTGGCGTCGGGCACGTTCAAGCTGACGAGTGCGCCCAATTATACGCCGGCCAACCCCGTGTTCGTGGTAGTGTCCCAAACGGCCGAAGAGCGCGCTGCCCAATTGGCGCGCATGCCTGCACCCGAGGAAAGCCCGTTCTTTAAGACCGGGCAAGCCATGGCCCCTTTCAAAGTGTGGGACATCAACGGCAAGAAGTACGACAGCAAAGAGCTGCTCGGCAAGGTGGTGGTGCTCAACTTTTGGTTTATCGGGTGCCCGCCCTGCCGCCGCGAAATTCCCGACCTCAACCGCTTGGTAGAGCAAAACGCGCAACGCCAGGACGTGGTGTTTCTGGCCGTGGCCCTCGACGAGAAATTCGCCATTCAAAAGTTCATCAAGGAAAACCCGTTTGCCTACGCCCAAATACCCGGTGCCCGGGCTATGGCGCAGCGGTACGGCATCAGGGCCTTTCCTACCAATGTGGTGCTCGACAAAGAAGGCAAGGTGGTGTTCCATGCCCTTTCGCACCCCAACATTGCCGGCTTCATGCAAAAGGCTATTGATGGAACGAAGTAAGGCTGTGCCGACTGCCTTGACATATACCTAGGAAGTGAGCCACATCGGCGTGATGGGCCAACCTGCAAAGCGTTGGGGAAAAGGCATTAGCTCCTATTTGTAGCCAACCTCGCCGTGCAGCGGTTTGCTTAAACTGGCTTACCCCCTGCCCGCTGACAACCGCCCGCGCAAAAAAAAACGCCCGGATTGCTCCGGGCGTTTTTTGCTGTA
The DNA here is from genome assembly GCF_001483135.1 of Solirubrum puertoriconensis. Classification (GTDB taxonomy): domain Bacteria; phylum Bacteroidota; class Bacteroidia; order Cytophagales; family Hymenobacteraceae; genus Solirubrum; species Solirubrum puertoriconensis. Next base: position 751,220 of record NZ_LNAL01000006.1, on the reverse strand, counting down.
GCAAACGGCTTTGCTTTACCCGCAGTGCGGTGTGCCGAGCTTGCCGTTGTTGTACGCGTCAAGCTTATCGGTGAGCGTGCTGGTGGCCGAAGGAGCCAGGTAGCCACCGTTCAGGATGTTGCGGTTGCCGATTAGCGCATCGGCCTGGTTGATGCTTGTAGATATAGCGGCCGGGTTGGTGCCATTGGCCACGTTGAGCTTCGCGGCAATCAACTGGTGCGCCAGCGAAACCAAGCCGTTGCCTTTTACCGGCGTTTTCAGGATGCTGAGCAACTGCTCCTTGGTGTAGGTAACCGAGCCGAGCGTGAGCGAGCTAACCGGCCATGCATTGGGGTGGTTTTTCCAGTAGCCCTGGGTGTAGGTGCACTGGTTGGTGGGCGGCGGTGTGGTACTGCGGCAGAACTGCAAATTATCCACGCCGAACGACCCACCTACGATTACCCGAATGGCGCTAACGCCAGCCACGTTACCTAGGCTAACAACGGCCACCCCGTTGGAGCCCGTCGATGGAAAGTCGACGGTGCTGATGAGCGCTCCGCTGCTGTTGTAGAGCTCGGCCTTGCCGTACTCCGCCTCGGCACCTTCAATATCAATTACAGTGATGGAGGTAGCCGTTACGGTGCCAATATTGCTGAAGTTAAAGCGCATCCAACCGGCCTCCTCACCCGTTCGGAAGTCGTCGTCGTTGGGCTCCGACACGGGGTACTCCTTGTAGTTGTGCAGCACGGCCAGCTTGCCCAGCGCCTTGTCGTTGATGTACGGCCCGCTGATGCCCGCGTCGCCGGTGCCGGTGCCACCGTGCACCCAGTTGGGCGTACCTAGGTCGTTGTCTTCGGGACTGGAAAGCGGATTGGTATTGAACACAATAGCCGCGTTGGAGCGCTGCGGCTCGGCATAATGCGGGTTATAGCTCGTAACCGGTACTACTACCCCATTGGCCGTGGTTACTTGCTGCAACAACCCCGAAGCATTTTCAAAGTTGATGACATCACTTACGCAGCTGGTAGCTGCGGCTGTTGCAGCTGCACCTTTGGCAGCAAGCCCGCTCGGTTCAACTTCGTGTTTCTGACAGCTAAAAACGGAAAGCGCGCATGTAGCCACGCCCAACAATAGAGAATTTCTCATGTGGTTGGTGGTTGATTGGAAAATAGGTGGTAGTGCTGTAGTGGCCTGGAGCAACCGCGGCATATTGCTAAAGCTTCAAACAACACAATTTTTTATTGCATGTGTACTATAATAACCTTACTAAGTTGCTGTTAGCCATGAAATAATTGCAATTTTTATAACATTGTCGATATTTTATATAAACTTATCAATCAACAGAATTACCACAGGGCAGCTTGTATTAGGCTTTGCTGCAACTACTTGGCAAAGCATACACTTTCATCTGCTACCTACTTTTGCTTCACCAATTGCTTAATCCGCTCTACCCAACGCGGCTCCTGCACTTCGTCTTCGAGCAAGAAAGCGTAGGCGTGCAGGGCCGGCACGTGCGAGCATACAATGCGGATAACGGCCAGCAATGGCTCAAACAATATCATGCCCGGTATGCCCCACAGCAGCTCGCCCGCTACAATGGCAATGATGGTAAAAATGGGACTCAGGTTGAGGCGCGAGCCCATTACTAAGGGCTCGATGATGTTGTTATCGATAACCTGCGCGGCCACCAGCACGCCTACCACCGGCAGCACCTGCCCCGACGAGCCGCTTACCAATGCCATGGTAAGCGGAAAAAACGCCCCAATAAACGCCCCTACGTACGGAATGAGCGTGGGCAATACGGCAATCAGGCTCAGCAGCAAGGCATTTTTCAGGCCGACGATGGAAAAGCCGATTAAGTAGAACACGGCCAGAAACAACATGGAAAGCAAGCGCCCCGAAATGTACTGCCCGGCTACCTTGGTTATTTCGTCGAGCATCTGGCCCACCTCGGCGCGACGCTCGTTGGGCCCCAGCTGCAGGAAGAACTTCCGGAGTTTGTCGCGGCCCCAAATCAGGAAAAACAAGTACAGCAGCACCAATATAAAACCACTGAGCAGCCCGCCAATGCCCTTAAGCGACATGGTAAGGAAGCGGTTGGCCGACTGCGCCAGCTTGCCTACCTGCTCCTGCACAAACCGGATTTGCTGCTCGGGCGCCACGCCAAACTGCTGCTGAATCCATTGCTGCGCCTGTGCCAGTAGTTGCTGCAGCTTTTGCTGAATTTGCGGTAACTGCTCGGAAATGTTGGCCGCCTGCGCCCCAACGATAAAGATGCAGCCGCCCACAAATGCGAGCAGCAACAACAGGCAGATTAACGCCGCGCCCACCCGCCCTAGGTGCCACCGCTCGAGCCGCCGCGCTACCGGGGCCAGCAGCATGGCCAGCACCGCCGCAAACGCCAGCGGAATCAGGAAAACCCGCCCGAAGTACAGCACTGCCACGCTAAGCACGAGGAGCAGCAATACTTGGTTGGTGTGGCGTAACGAGAGGTTGCGCAGCGGCATATGCAGGAATGTTTATATACGCCTGCATACGGCCTTGCCCTGCCTGCGGCTGTCGAGGTGGGCGCTATTTTTTACCTAAGGCGGGTTGCCTTCTTCCTTCTTGTGGCTGTTGCGGCCTTTTGTCTCCTCGCGGTTGCGCTGGCGCAGAACAATGAGCGCATCTGAATTGGGGACGTTGTAGGCTGGCACTGGCCTTACCAAACCTGACGGGGAGCAATGTTGCTCTTGATGTGCACACCTATGATGAACTTGTGGCTGCTCCAACCACCAATGGCTAACAGCCAGCCATGACTTGGTTTTTAGGCGAAAGCTGCTCGGAGGCGGGTATTGGCCAGGCAGTGACTGAAGCGGATGAAACGGTCCTGCTGCGCCGACCTTCGGTTCGGTCAGTGGACGTAAGTTGAAGCAGTATATTCAGAAAAAGTAACTACGACTTCTCAGGCGCACGCTAATGCAGCGTAAAAGAGAAAGCCCCCGTTACAAGGGGCTTTAGCATGTGGCAAAAGCAGGCTCGGCCACTACCGCACCGGGTACCGACGCCGCCAGATTTTGTACCAGTGCTTATTGGCGGGGTAGTGCCGTGCGCTAGTGAGGTTGTTGAAGATGAGTGCCACCACAAGGAGTAGCACAGCTCCCGTGAGTACCGGCATCAGCACGTACCAATACCCCAGGGCTTTCACCTCTGCCGAGCCCAGGTTGGCAATAAGCGCGGTGGCTCCGCCGGGTGGGTGCAGCGTTTTGGTAATCTGCATGAGTACAATCGACAGCGAGGCCGACAGCGCCGCTGCCAGCCACAGCTCGTGGGGCACTAGCCTGTGCACCGTAACGCCCACAATGGCACTTAGCACATGCCCGCCCAGCAGATTGCGCGGCTGCGCCAGCGGACTATTGATTACACCGTAAATCAGCACGGCCGAAGCCCCAAACGAGCCCACCAGCAACAAGGTATCGTGCGGGCCAAGCAGCAGGCGGTTGAGCAAACCAATGAGGGCAATACCGGTAAAAGCGCCCAGAAACGTCCAGAAATGCTCTCGGTAGTCAAACAGCGTTTCTTCGTATACAATCAGCTTTACCCGGCGGGCGTGCCCGCGCAATCTTCTTCGCATGCTCCTGCCAGCGACGCATCGTCGCACCTAGATTTGCCCCAAAGTTAGGCAACGCGCGGTACCTCGCCAGGTCTTTGCTGTCCGGCTCACGTTATTCACCTAGGCCCGGATTATCGGCCCTTAGTCATGGTACTGGCTTATGAATTGGCACGACCACCGCTACTTGGCCACCGGCAGCCCCCGTCAACAGCAAGCCTATGCGGTGTTGCTGCAGCTCGGTGTGTGGCACACGCTCCGGGCCTACTCGCCCGTGTTGGCCGGCACCATTCCGCTAGGTATCGATACGCCCACCAGCGACCTGGACGTGATTTGCGAAGTACCCGACAACGAGCAGCCGCGGTTTGCGGCCCTGCTGCATCGTGCCTACGCACACCTTGCCGGGTATAGCCTGCGCCACAAATCTGTGCGTGGGCAGTCATCAGTGGTGTGCGGGTTTGAGTTCGGCGGGTTTGCCGTGGAGGTCTTCGGGCAGGGCCGACCTGTACGGCAGCAGTATGCCTACCGGCATCTGATAGTGGAGCATGCCTTGTTGCAAGCCGGTGGAGCAGCGTGGCTTGAAGCTGTGCGGGCACTTAAGCTGCAGGGTCTGAAAACAGAGCCAGCGTTTGCGCAGCTTTTGCAACTGCCCGGCGACCCATACGAGGCACTTCTGACACTCGAAGGAAAATCATCCGAGGAGCTTGCGACCTACCTGGCTTCGCTTTCGCCGCAAAAGCAAAAATAGCTTGCCCAACCCCCGAAAAGCTCAGGGCATTTCAAGACGCGCCGAAACGCGGGATAGTGCTATCACCTTACCGCTACAAGGCGCCTTAGATCTTAACCAGAGAGGATCGGCACCCAAGCTGTTGAGTATAAATATAGGCATAACACATTACTATTGATAATAATATATTTATGACAACAACCCAACAGTAAAGTTTCCGTTTAGAGTATATCTGCACACCTATATACTATCCTATGCCAACACTTTTTCGCATTACCCTCATAGTCTTGCTAAGTGCAACTTTACCTTGCATTGCCTACGCGCAACAGGGCGGCCGGTTCTTCGGATTCTCAAGCGCTAAGTCGTCGAAAATATCCGTGCCACTGCTGGTTCCCAACGGCGCTTTAAGCCTAGAGGCGTGGGTGTATTACACGGGCGCCAGCTACACCTCCGGCAAGAGTCACCATACCATTATGGAGTTCGGAAACGACACGCCGTGGTTTGGCGTGAACGGCTTCGGGCAGCTGGAGCTTTTTAATGTAACGGCGGGCGGCTCGGTGCCCATACGTGCCTGGACGCACGTAGCCTACACCTGGGACGGCACCGATGGAGCCCTGTTCGTGAACGGTACGCAAGTAGCCTCCTCCAAGAAAGCCCCCTGGACGCTGCCCACCGCCAGTAACCTAGGAATCGGCTACAACGTGGACGACACCGGTTGGGAAGGCTTTATCGACGAGGTGATGGTGTGGAAGGACGACCGCAGCGAAGAAATCCTGACCGATATGCAAAGCGGTGTGGCCGTGCCGCCAGCCGAGTTGCTGGCTTACTTCCGCTTTGAGGATGCGCCGGGCCAAACCGTGGCCAATCAGGTAAGAACCGGCCCTGCTGGGGTACTGGGCTCTACCAATGCGCCCGAAGAAAACGACCCCGTGCAAACTACCTCGGTCATAACCAGCAACCGCCGCAGCATCGAGGCAGGCATGCAGCTCCAGGCCGCCTACCCCAACCCCATTGCGGCCGATGGCGCGGTGGTGCCTTTTTCGCTTAGCCGCAACGCCCATGTGCGCCTTTCGGTGCTCGACCTGGCAGGTCGCGAAGTAGCCGTGCTGCTCGATGCCGCCCGCCCCGCAGGCAGCCACGCCATACGTTTCGAACGGGCGGGGCTGGCAGCCGGCATGTACGTGTGCCAGCTCAGCATCGATGGGCAGCGGCTTACCCGAAGCTTGCTCGTGCAATAGCTAAGCCCAAACACGGCGCTTCGTGCGGTTGAGCAAAAGAGAATGTAGTGCCGCAGGTAGCCAGCGTGACAAAACCACGGCTGGCCACCTACCTTTGGGCTCACATTTTCTTGCCATGACGCTTACCTGGATTACCAAGCCCTTTGCCGAGCTTACCCTAGCCGAACTGTACGACCTGCTGCAACTGCGCAGCGAGGTATTTGTGGTGGAGCAAACCTGCGCATTCCAGGACATCGACGGCATGGATCAGCAAGCTTACCACCTGCTGGGTTATTCGCCCGAAGGCCAGTTGGCGGCCTACGCCCGCTTGTTTGAGGCGGGCCGCTCCTACGAGCAGGCCAGCATCGGGCGCGTGGTAGTGAGCCCAAAGTACCGGCGCTACGGCCTAGGCCGCGAGCTGATGCAACAGGCCATTACCCAGTGCGAACAGTTGTTTGGCCCGCAGGCCATAAAAATCGGGGCGCAGTACTACTTGCGCGCCTTCTACACTAGCTTCGGCTTCGAGCAGCTCGATGACATTTACCTGGAAGATGGCATAGAGCACATTCATATGCTGCGTTCCTAGCGGTACTTCCGGATTCTGATTGCCCCCAAACACCCGATGCCCTAGCGCCTGCACGTGCAGGCGCTAGGGCATCGGGTGTTTGGGGCGTTAGTGTATGGTCAGTCGGCTTCTTGTACACATGAGGTAACTAGAAACTACAGATCTATGGCAATATTTAAATTTTATGTTTATATTATCATATCGTTAAAACATCAGCCACCATCGCTATGCACCACACATTCATTGTAGAGCGGTACCGTTTGCGCCGCCACGAGGCCGCCGATCGGATACTCCCAGCTTGGGTTAGCATTGCAACTGTGGGCGTAGGCATGCTAATACCACTGATTGCCCTCGTAATGGAGGCACTGCAACGGCTGTAGCAACTTAAGCGCTTAGCACAAGCTAGGCTGCTTGGCTCATGTGGGTGGCTTGCGGCGTGGCCGCAGTGCTCCGGATGCGCTTCAGGGCTTTGTGCACCGTAAGCGTGCAAATTCGGTCGGTGTGGCCGAGTTCCACGATGCGTTGCGCCAGCAAGGCAAGCGTCCAGCGTTTGCCTTTGGCCGGGGCCTGCCCCTGCGTGAGTTTTCGCAACAGGGTTTCGAGCTCGGGCGTGAGCTTGTTGGGCGCACCGCAACGGGGTACCTCGTGCAGATAGCCGCGGAACCCTTGCTGCGAGTAGGCGCGGCGCATGCTGTACACGCGGTCGATGCTGAGCCCCAGGATGTCGGCCGAATCCTGCGCGGAGAAATCAGCCAGCCAATGCTGCAGCACAATGGCGCGGTTGCGCTGCTGTTTGGAGAGCGTTTCGGAGTTGATAAAGTCGGCTAGGTATGCCTGTTGCTTGCGAGTAAGCTGTAGGGTGTAACGGTGACGGCCCATTGGTAACGGATGACTAAGAGCTAACGATGTGTGTTGGGTGGGGAAGACACAGGGTCGGTTGGCAAAAGCACCCACTCGCTACAAGGCATTCGCGGCCCATGCCTCGCGCTTTAGCGGCTGCTCACTTGCCAAATGTAGGCGACTGAAATTTTCTGTGCAAACGTTTGCATAAATCATGCGTCAGCTTCTTCCTTGCACCAGCTCCCGTTAGCGGCGGGCGGCGGCGTTAATGCTGGCTGTTGCTGCGAAAACCTAGTCGCGGGTATTACTTGTTATTACTTGCAAAGCAGGCGGTACCGAAGTCATGCCGCTTCAGTGCTCGTTTTAGCCGAACTTGCAGGCTCATTTCTTACTTAGCACTCCCCAGTGGCTACTCGTCGCGCCTCCATATCAGACCTCGCCAAGCAGCTCAACCTGTCGGTTTCCACCATCTCGCGGGTGCTAAACAACCACCCCGCTATCAGCGACGCTACCAAAAAGCGGGTGTGGGAACTGGCCAAGCAGCTCAACTACCAGCCCAACCACTTAGCGGCCGCTCTGCGCAAAGGGCGCAGCAACACCCTAGGTGTCGTGGTGCCGCACATCGATGGGCACTTCTTCGCGTTGGTGCTCAAAGGCATCGAAACCATTGCCAACCTGGCGGGCTTCAACGTGATGATCTGCCAATCGAACGAAAACGAAACCCACGAAAAGAAAAACATTGCTACCCTGCTGAACGCGCAGGTTGATGGCATTCTGGTGTCGGTGTCGCTTACTACCCGCGACTTCAGCCACTTTGAGGAGGTGCGCCGGCGCAACATTCCGCTGGTGTTCTTCGACCGCGTGATGGAAACGCCCGATGCCAGCGCCGTGGTGCTCGACGATTACCAGGGCGCTTACCAGGCCGTGTCGCACCTCATTGAGCAAGGCTGCACGCGCATTGCGCACCTAGGCGGCCCGCAGCACGTGAATATTTGCCAGAACCGCTACCGCGGCTACCAGGATGCATTGCGCGCCCACGGCGTTGCCTACGACGAGGCCTTGGTACACTTCTCCAACCTCTCGATGCAAGACGGCCTCGACGGCATGGAGCAGTTGCTGCAGCAGGCGCCCAAGCTCGATGCCGTGTTCGCGGCCAATGATTTGTCGTTGGTGGGTGCCATGCAGGTGCTAAAGCGGTATGGCTTGCGCGTGCCCAATGATGTGGCACTGGCGGGCTTCAGCAACGAGTTATTTTCGTCGCTTACCGAGCCCAAGCTGACTTCGGTTGATCAGCGGTGCGAAGAGATGGGGCGCACGGCCGTGCACTTGTTGCTCGAGCTGATGACACAGCACGAAAACGAGGAGAAAGCCGTTGGGCGGCAGATTACGCTGCAGCCCGAGCTGCTGATTCGGGGGTCGTCGGAGCGGGTGCCAGCGGCCTAGGTAGCCGCCGGCCTGCCCGGTATGGTTAGTTCAGGAATACCTCGGCCACCACGGCAAAGCGGTGCGGCGCAAAAGCGTTGTAGTAAGGCGCTTCGGCCCGAAAGCCGAGCACATGCACAAGCTCCATCCCTTCGAGCTTGCTCGTCACCAAGCGCACGGGGTACACCTTGCCTTCCTCCGGCCAATCGCCCACGTGGTTGCCGGGGCGGTTGTCGGCGTCGATGCAAATGGCGTAGTGCAGAACGGGCTCCAGCCGCGTGGCTTCGGCCAGGGTGAGGTTGGCTACTTCGTAAGACATAACGGCAAGATAAGCCTTCTGCCGACAGATAGGTTCCCCCACCAAGCCCCGCAAGCTACCACACAGGCAATGAGCCGCTTTCATTCGGAAAGCGTATATCAGCTAGCCTCAGCAGGGCAAAAAAGGCTGCCCGAGCGGCCCCATGTAGGCTCAGGCGCAAGCGGCGGGCCAATGTTGCCATACCCCACAAAGAGGCGTGCCCTTACTTGCTCCCTAGGTTAGGCGGCTGCTTTGGCACCTAGGGCACCGCAAGCAAACTACTCGCGCCCGATTGGGTTACACACCTGCACCTCCTCCACCCTGCTGCATGGCTACCAACGGCTGCCCTTGGGCCGATAAAAACCCGTTACTGCGCGCGTTTCACGACCACGAATGGGGCGAACCGGTTACCGACGCCGACATCCTGTTTGAGTACCTAGTGCTGCACTCCTTCCAAATCGGCTTCGATTTTCCGGTGGTGCTAAGCCGCCGCGAGGCGTTCCGGGAGTTGCTGGCTGGCTTCGCTCCCGAACGCATTGCCCGCTTTACGCCCGATGACGTTGAGGAACTGCTGCAAAACCCGCGCATCCTGCGCAACCGCCGCAAGCTGGAGGCTACGGTGCAAAACGCGCAGGCCTGGCTAAAGCTGCGCCAAGCACTTGGCAGCGACCTAGGGATTCTGCGCTTTTTCTACGGCTTTGCGGGCGGATACCCGCTCAATAACCAACGCAGCCCCGACAACCCGCCGCCGCTCTCCACCCCTGCCAGCGAAGCCCTCAGCAAAGAGCTGAAACGGCGCGGTTTTAAGATGACAGGCCCCGCTACCTGCTACAACCTTATGCAAACCGCTGGGCTGGTAAACGACCACTTGCTGAGTTGCCCGCGCCACGCCGAGTGCCTGCAGTTGGCTGCCGGTTTTAATCTGGCTACTAGCCCCTAGGGCTTGCTCTTTCTGGGTGTTCGGCTCTTTGCCTACCTGAGCAACCGCAAGTATTTGTAGATTAAGCCGCCGCCCTGTAGGGGAGTTGGCCTAGCCGCAACCAAATTACCTACCGCCATGCTCGATTTAGTAATTGATGCCCGGCCGGCTGCTATTAGTGCCGGGTTCAACGTGCGCCGTATTTTGCCTTTTCGCATGCGCCGCATGGTGGGGCCGTTCATTTTTATGGACCACGCCGGGCCCGTAAATCTCGCCCCCGAGCAACTCACCAATCTCGATGTGCTGCCCCACCCCCACATTGGGCTTTCTACGGTTAGCTACCTGTTTGGCGGGCAAGTTACCCACCGCGACAGCCTGGGTGTGGAGCAAATCATCCGGCCCGGCGAGGTAAACTGGATGACGGCCGGCAGCGGCATTGCCCATTCCGAGCGCTTCGAAGACCCCGCCACGCTGGCCGGCGGCAGCCTCGAGATGATTCAGACGTGGGTGGCCCTGCCCGAGGCCGACGAGGAAACCGCGCCCTCCTTCGTGAACTACCAGCCGCACGAGTTGCCTGTGTTTACCGATACGGGCGTATGGATGCGCCTGATTGCCGGCAACGCCTACGGCCTGCGCAACGACGTGCGCACGCACTCCCCCCTGTTTTACTTGCACGTGGTGCTGCAACCCGGCGCCCGATTTGGGCTTCCGCAGGGCCATGCCGAGCGCGGCGCCTACGTGGCAAAGGGAAGCGTGGAAGTAGGCGGCCGCACTTACACGGCGGGGCAGTTGCTGGTTTTCACGCCGGGCCAAGACCCCATTCTGCTGGCCCGCGAGGCCAGCACCCTGATGCTGCTGGGCGGCGAACACGTCGGCGACCGGTTTATCTGGTGGAACTTTGTGTCGTCGCGGCGCGAGCGGATTGAGCAAGCCAAAGCCGACTGGGAAGCCGGCCGCATTGCCCTGCCGCCCAACGACAACGCCGAGTTTATTCCGCTGCCGCAAGACCGCAGCAAGCCCGCCGGCACCGCAGCCCCCGAGCCGTTATCCTGAGCCCTAGGTGCCCACAAAAAGCTTAGTCTGCAGCTTTGGCTTCGGCTTCTTCTAGCTGCTGCTCGTGCTCCTCGGCGGTGGGGCGGCCATGCTTGCGGTCCAGCCAATTCATGATGGGCGTGGCCAGTACGCCGTGCAAGGTTATCGACAACAGCATGCTGAAGCCCAAGATGGCCCACAGTTCTTCGCCATTGTCGAAGTTGCCTTTCTCCAAAGCAAAACTCAGGTAGAAAACCGAGCCAATACCCCGGATGCCGAAAAAGGCTATAACCCAGCGCTCGGCGTTGTTTACCTGCTTGTCGCCCAGCAACGTGAGGTAGCCTGCCAGCGGCCGCAGTACCAGCACCAGCAACAGCCCAATGGCCGCGCCTTCCCAGGTAAGGGGCTTCAGCAAACCGCTTGCTATGCTACCGCCAAACAGCACCAGAATCACCACAATCAGCACGCGTTCCATCTGGTCGGTAAAGGCGTGCATGTGGCGATGGTACTCGTGCTTACGTTCGCGACTACGCACCGTAATGGCGGCCACAAATACTGCCAAGAAGCCGTAACCGTGCAGAAGCTCAGTGGCACCGTAGCTAATAAGCGTAATAGCCAGCGCTACAAAGCCGTAGCCGCTGGGCCTAATGCTGATGCGCTTAGGCAGATTGAAGATGAGATAAGAAAGCAGCTTGCCCGAGAGCCAGCCTAGCCCAATACCCGCCGCCGTGCGGTACAGCACATCGTACCAAGCCCACTGCAGCACCCGATCGGAGAGCGGCTCGGCGGCCGGCAACAAGGCAATGGCCAGGTACACGAACGGGAAGGCCAGTCCATCGTTCAGGCCCGCTTCGCCGGTTAGGGCAAACCGTACGTTGTCTTCGCGGCCTTCGCCGGGGTCGCCGACTTGCACATCGCCGGCCAGCACGGGGTCGGTGGGTGCCAGCGACGCAGCCAGCAGCACCGCCGAGGCTATGCTTAAGTTGCTCAGGCCCCAAGCGGCGGCCGTTAGCCCCCCGATGGTAAGTGTCATCAGCACCAACACCAGCAGCAGCGGCGTGCGCCAGGTACGAATGGAAAACGGCCGGTCGATTTTGAGCCCAGTGCCAGTGAGGGCCACGATTACGCAGATTTCGGACAGATGCGTCACCAGCTTTTTGTGCAGCAGCGGCTCGGCGGCGGGCCAATCGAGCGGCAAGGCATACACGCCTAAACCCAAGGCGATAAACAGAACGGGGTACGAAAGCGGGTACTTGGCCAGCAACGAAGGCAACCAAGACACGCCCAGAATGGCTATGCCGAGCACAGCCAGCATTACAGGGTAAATCGACATCGGCAGCGGTGTGGTAGAGCCACTTTGCGGTAGCAAGGCGACGCTACTGCCTACGTACTTCCGGGCGCAATGGTCAACTGGCGGGCTTGGTCCCACTCCGCTAGCTGTCAATGCGTGCGCGCCTAGGTGGGTTTTGGTGGTCGGCTGAGTAGCACCTAGGTCAGCATACACCGCGCTCAAACAACCTGCAGCGTAGCGGTGCGTCGGTAGCTACCCAATGCTGCGTTTCCGCTAATTTGAGCGCCTGCGGCTAGCCTTGGCCTCAGCATCGTTCAGCTCACAACCTTATCTTACCCGAATGCGAATCCTTACTGCCTCGTTGTTGCTCGGCACTCTGCTGCTGACGGCGGCTGCAGGCCCCACCGATACCACCCCGGTTGAGGCACTTAAACAGCAGGCGCTGAAAGACCTCGAAGGCAACTACGCCGATTACCGCAAGGTGGCCTTACAAATTTGGGACTACGCCGAGGTAGGCTACAAAGAAACGCGCAGCTCGGCGCTGCTGCAGAAAACGCTGCGCGCCAATGGCTTCAACGTGCAGGCCGGTGTGGCCGAAATACCGACGGCGTTTGTGGCTACCTACGGCAGCGGCGAACCGGTAATTGGCATTTTGGCTGAGTTTGACGCCCTGCCGGGTTTGTCGCAGCAGGCTGCGCCGGCCAAGCAAGCCGTGGCGGGCAAAGATGCCGGCCACGGTTGCGGGCACCACCTGTTTGGCGCGGCCAGCGTGGCGGCGGGCATCGAGCTGAAGAAGCTTATCCAGCAGCACAAGCTAAAAGGCACCATAAAAGTGTACGGTACGCCCGCCGAAGAAGGCGGCAGCGGCAAAGTGTACATGGTGCGCGACGGGCTTTTTAAGGACGTTGACGCCGTGGTACACTGGCACCCCGCCAACGAAAACCGCGCCATGCTCAACAACTACTTGGCCAACTCATCGGCTAAGTTTCGCTTCAGGGGCGTATCGGCGCACGCGGCCATGGCGCCCGAGCGCGGCCGCAGCGGCCTCGATGCCGTGGAGGCCATGAACCACATGGTGAACTTGATGCGCGAACACGTGCCGCAGGAGACCCGCATTCACTACGTAATTACGAGCGGCGGCAAGGCCCCCAACGTAGTGCCCGATTATGCCGAGGTGTATTATTATGTGCGCCACCCCAAAAAAGACGATGTGGCCGCCATTTTTGCCCGCGTGGTGAAAGCGGCTGAAGGCGCCGCCCTAGGTACCGGCACCTCCATGGAGTACGAAGTCATTGGCGGGACCCACGATCTGCTGCTCAACGAAACCCTGGCCAAAGCACTGCAGCAAAACCTCACGCGCGTGGGCGGTGTGCAGTACACGCCGCAGGAGCAGGAGTTCGGCCGCAAAATTCAGGCTTCGTTTGGGTTTCCGGCGCCCCCGCTTGAGGCCGCAGCAGCTATCAGCCCCTACACCATGCACGAGGGCGGTGGCAGCACCGATGTGGGCGATGTAAGCTACACCGTGCCCACCGTTGGCCTGGAGGCGGCCACGTGGGTACCCGGAACCGCCGCGCACAGCTGGCAGGCCGTGGCGTGCGGCGGCACCGAAATCGGCACCAAAGGCATGCTCGTTGCGGCCAAAACCATGACCCTTACGGCCCTCGATTTGCTTACTAATCCTGCCTTGCTCAGCCAAGCTAAAGAGGAGTTCAAGCAGGACATTGGCAGCTACCAGTACAAGCCTTTGCTCGGCAACCGCAAGCCCGCGCTGAACTACCGCGACTGAGTCATGCCTGTAGCGCGAACTTGGTAGTGCGCGTCCACAGGTACTAGCTTTTGATGTTGCTCGAAACACAAACGCCTAGGTATCGACCTAGGCGTTTGTGTTTTGCAGTTGGGGTTGCCTGTTTGCTACGGCCTGACCTACACCTGCGCCAGCACTTGCTCGTGCGTGCGGGGCAACGACGACTCGCGCACAATCAGTTCGGGCTTCAGGATAACGTGCGGCGGCGTGTAAGCGGGGCCACGCTTCAGCAGCTGCAGAAACAGGCGTACGGCGGTTTCGCCCATTTGCTCGGCCCGCTGATCTACTACAGTCAGGCGCGGCTGCGTCATCAGGGTAAAGGGCTCGTTGCTGAAGCAGTCGAGGGCTACGTCCTGCGGCACGCGCAGGCCGTGTTCGCGCAGCACTTCCAAAGCACCTACCGTGGGAATGGCGTAGGCGGCAAAAATACCGTCGAAGTTGGCTTTGAGGCTCAGCAGATACTCCATGGCTTCGCGGCCGGCCTCGTGCGTGAGGGCCGGCAGCGAAAACACCCACTGCTCTTCGAAGGGCAAGCCGTGGGCGCGCAGGGCTTCACGGTATCCCAAATAGCGGTTATGGCTGGTGTTAAGGTGCTGCGGACCGGCCAAGTGGCCTATACGCGTGCAGCCTTGCTCGATGAGGTGCGTGGTGGCCTGGTAAGCGCCCTGAAAGTCGTCGAGGATGACGGCCATGCTTTGCTCCAGTTCGGGCACGCGGTCGAAGAACACCAGCGGCGTGCCGTGGCGCCGCACCTGCTCGAAGTGCGCTACCTCTTTGAATGTGGTAGCCGATACCGAAACCAGAATGCCTTCTACCTGCGCGTCGAGCAGGGCCTCTACGTTTTGCTGCTCACGCCCTAGGTCCTCGTTGCTCTGGCACATCATCACCTTAAAGCCCTCCTGCGTAGCCACCTTCTCGATGCCGTTCATCACGGCCGGGAAGAAGTACCCTTTGATGTGGGGCACAATTACCCCAATGGTTTGGCTGCGGCCCTTGCGCAGGGCAGCGGCCAGCTGGTTGGGCCGGTAGTTGAGCTCCTGCGCCAACTGCTGCACCCGTGCCTTGGTTGCGTCGCTGATGTCCTTGTGATCGGACAACGCACGCGAAACCGTGGAGGTAGAGAGGTTGAGCTGGCGGGCTATATCCCGGATAGAAGCGTGAGGCTTTTTGGCTGACATAGGAGGACGGGGTAAGCAATAGGAAACCGCACGTCGGTTATGCAAAATTCATAACCTGCAGCCGGTTCGGAAACACGCAAGCCGGAATACAAGATAAAACCTGCATAGTTTTTTTATCGCACCGCGGATGCAAACATGCAAAACTGCTTGAAATAGGCGAGTTTACCTAGGTCAAATCGAACTCACAGCTGCGGCATTTTGCTTTGCTTTCGTATGGAGTATTTCGTTGCAACGAACTCGGTAGTGCGCACCATCTGGGGCAAGTCCGATACGGTGCTTTTCATTTTTGCGGGCTCAGCGGCCGAGTTTGCGCTGAACAAGGCCGTTGATTGGCTGTATTTCACGGGTAAGCTGCCCGCCGATCCGCTGGGCCGCTTGTTCTCGACGGTGGAGTATGCCCGCCGCATTGTGTTTGCTCCGCGCGACGCCGCCGAACGTGCCATCGATACCATTGCCGCCATACATGCCGGCGTGGAGGCCAAGCGCGGCGCGGCCATCCCCGACTGGGCCTACCGCGACGTGTTGTTCATGCTCATCGATTACTCTATCAGGGCCTACGAGTTGCTGGAGCGCCCCCTTACCCTGCCCGAGAAACAAGAAGTGTTTGACGTATTCGGGCGCGTAGGCCAACGCATGGGCATACCTGGCCTGCCGGCTACCTACCAGGCGTGGGTACCCATGCGCGCGCAGCACCTTGCCGAACACCTCGAGCACAGCCGCTTCAGTACTGACTTGTACCGGCAGTACCGCCGTCACCTAGGGGCTTTGCGCTACCAGCTGCTGCGGCAAGCTCAGCTGATGGTAACGCCCCCGCAGGTGCGCCGCTTGCTGCCGCTGGGCAAGCTTCCGTGGCTGCGGCCGGTGGTGCCGCTGTACCGCCACACGCAGCATCTTAAGCTTAGCCAGTGGGCCAAAACCGGCCTGCTGCCCGCCGAGTACCGCGCCCAAATCCTGGCCCTCAACCACGAGCCTAGCTACCAAAGCCAAAGCACCTAGGCCACGCGCTCCAGGCTGCTCCGCTCCCAAGCGGCCAGCTCGGCGGCGGCCTCGTAGGTGCTTTGCAAGAACTCGAGCACCAACTGCCGCGGCTCGGTTGCCGTGCGCACCGCCTCGTAGGGTAGCAAAAACTCGCCTAACTCGGTGCTGAAGTACGCCTGCGCAGGCTGCACCGGAGCGTTGGCAAAGCCGGCAGGCGCGGGGTACGCATAGCTGTAGAAGGCGGCTTCGGCTCCGTTGCCGCCCGGCCACCAGCCCGCGCTGCTCACCTCGGCCGAGTAGGCTTCGCGCGTAACCCAATCGGCCAGGTTGGGCACCCCGCCGGGGTGCGGCGGAGCGGGCCGGCCCGAAAACCGCGTAACGGCCATATCAAACGAACCCCAGAAAAAGTGCACCGGGCTGCACTTGCCCACAAACCCGCTCCGGAACTCGTTCAGCACTTCGTCGCTGAGGAGCAGCACTTGCCAGAAGCGCTCCACGGCAGCGGTGTCGTAGGTGCGGTGGTACTCATCGAGGGCAAAAGGCGTAGCGTCTTCAACCTCAACCGGCACGGGCCAAATTTGCACCTCCACGCCAGCCTGCCGCAGCAGCGCCCGGTAGCGCCGGTAAAACTCGGCTACCGAGCAGGCCTCGAGGGGAAGCTCCAGGGTTGAGCCAGCGCTGGTGTGCAGCCGCAGCCGGTGCTGCCGAAAATCGAACACCACCTCGCAAGCGCCGCCACTGTATGGCATGGAGCCCGTTGATAGGCCCCTGGGCGTGACGTAAAGCGGCACCTGCCACCAGTGGTTGAGCATGGGGCACAACGCCAGGCGCGTTTTGCCCACAATCTGCGTCCAGCGGTGCAGGGTTTCGCGGGTATCGGTCCAGGAGGCGGCGGGCAGTGCAGGCCAAACCTGGGTGCGGGGCAGGGCGGCGGCAGGTAACGAGCTCATGGCGTTGGGGTTGGTAACACCTAAGAAGATCGGAAATTTTAGGATGCGAAACATCTGTATACTGCTTATTCCGAGCATCATACCTGCATTTCCCTTGCCTGATTAAGACCGAGCAGAAAGCCAGCTAGCGGCGTACCATCCAACCCGATTTTGGTACGGTGGCGCTTGCGTTAAAAAGCACATCGGCCCTGCTGCCTAAGCTTTGTCGCATTGATCATCATCATTGCTTTCGGCGTTGCGCTGTAGCATATTAAGGATGGCTGAGCAGCCGTTTTTCTGAAGATCAACCACTTGCCTTGTACTAGCAGTTATGGTTACGCCCACCCTCTGGTTTTACCTGCTGGTGCTGATGTTGGCGGCCATTGGCTGGCATCAGTACCGCTCGTCGCACAACGGCCCGTTTGTGTACTAGCCCCTCCCACCCCTAGGTGTTGCCGGCCTGCACCACAGCCAGCGGCACCTAGGCCTTGGCCTAATTGTAGCCTCAGGAACCATGCTTCCAGGGGTACGCTTGCCTGAACAGGATATGGTGCAACCCACTTCTAATATGATATTTATCAGCTAAGTCATTGACGGCCGTCATTCGGGCTCGCCGCACTTAGTTTCAACTTGCACGCAGCGTACGGCTTTGGCACCTGGGTTGCCGCGCTTGCACCTGTTGCGCCGTCCGCCGGGCAACGTTTTGATACTCGGCAGTTTCTACTCACCAAGAGTATTTCGCATGATTTATCGCAGCACCTGCAAAGTGCGTCAGCACTACGCCAAATCGGTTTACAACAACTCTGGGCAGCGCGTGGGTTTGCCGGCCCGCCAGTTGTGGCAAGCGGCGGGTAGCTACAGCTCGGCGCACGGCCACCACCTCAACGACACCCTGACCGAAGCCGAAGGCCTGGCGCGCAACAAATACGCCAACGGCTTGTACGGCGGTTCTTTCTAATTCCTTATTCCGCTGGCACCTAGGGAAGCGCTGGTTGGTTGCGGCGCGGCTCGTGTCTTCTCCACTTCTGTTACGCACACTGCTATGGGCCCCACCTTCATCGTAATTACCAACTTTTACCCGGCGGCCCGCACGGCACTACAGTACGCCGATGCCTTGGCAAGCAGCCAAGGCGGCCGGCTGGTGCTGCTCCACATCAACCGCGCCTCGCTCTACGATCCTTATGTGTTTGCCGGCGAGGCCTGGCGCCGCAACGAGCTTGAGCAATCGGCCGATACGGCCGCGCTGCTCAACCAACTGGCCGCGCAGCTGCGTAGCCCTGCCACCGTGGAGCTCACCACCGATTTGCTGCCTGAGCTAGCCCAGGACCTGGCCGTGCGCTACCAACCAGCCGTGTTTGTACTTGGGTTACCCGCCGCCAACCAAAACACCACCCCGGTAGGCACGGCTGCCCTCGAGCTGCTGCGGGCAGCCCAGTTGCCGTTGCTGCTGGTGCCCGTGGGCACCCCGGCAATACCGCCGCAGCAAGTGCTGGTAGCTGCCGACCGCGAAGCCTTTGCCCTGGGTAGTGCGGCGGCTGGCACGGCAGCCCTGCTGCGCAACCTCGGCGCCGAGCTTACGGTGGCGTACGTATCGGAGGTGGAAGACGACGGCGGCTGCACCAGCGCCCTCCGGGCCGTGCAGCACAGCGGTTTGGCCGATGGCCACACCTTGTACTTGCGGGGCTACCTCAACAGCAATTGCGCCGAGGGTTTGCTGGAGGCTCAAGTTGAAACCGGTGCCGATTTGCTGCTGCTACTTGCCCGCAGCCGCAGCTACCTAGGCGAGGTTTTTCATCGGAGCGTAACGGCCCAGGTAATTGCTACTGCGCCCGTGCCGGTGCTGGTGGTGCCCGTAACCGAGCCACAGCCCGCCGAGCCACAACCCGCAGCCTACCAACCCAACAACAACAGCCTGCTCATGCCCGAAGCCTAACGGCACTATGGCCCCAACGCACACGCGGCGCCCCTAGGTACCTAGGGGCGCCGCGTGTGCGTTGGGGTGTATGGGGTGGTGCTACTCAGCCCGCAGGTTTTTGATAGGGTTGGCCGTAGCGGCGCGCACCGCCTGGTAGCTCACGGTTAGGAAAGCCACCGTGCCAGCAGCAACGGCTGCCACCACAAAGGCCCACAACGGCATGTCGATACGGTAAGCAAAGTCCTGCAGCCACTCGTGCATCACGTACCACGCCACCGGAAAGGCAATAATGGCCGCCACCAGCACCAGCTTCAGGAACTCCTTCGAAAGCAGCCCCACAATAGTCGATACATCGGCGCCGAGCACTTTCCGAATGCCGATTTCCTTTTTGCGGCGCTCGGCGGCGTAGGTAGCCAGGCCAAACAGCCCCAGGCAGCCCACAAAAATGGCAATGCCCGTAAACACCCACAGCAGCGTGTTCAGCTTGTCCTCGGCGCGGTACATCTCCTCGAAGTTGTCGTCAAGGAACTTGTATTCGATGGGGCTTTCGGGGCTGAACTTGGCCCACACTTGCTTCACGCCATCCACCGAGCTGCCGAGGTTGTCGGCTCGCATTTTTACGGCCACTTTCCAGTATGCATCAGGAAAGATTTGCAGCACGGCCGGCTCCAGCTTGTCGTAGAGGCTCTTGTAGTGGAAGTCCTTAACCACCCCGATAACCTTGCCCACTTTCAGCGAGTCGGGGTTGCGGTCGTTCCACACCTCCCACTCCACCGTTTTACCTAGGGCTTGCTGCGGCGTACCAAAGCCGAGCTCCTTTACGGCCGTTTCGTTGATGATGAAGGCGTGGTCTTTGTCGGTAGTTAGCTCTTTCGAAAAATCGCGCCCGGCCACCAGCTGCAGGCCTAGGGTTTTGATGTAGTCGTAATCAACCATCAGCTGCGTTACCGGATGATCCTTCCGCTCGCCGTTGGCAGGTACGATGATGCCGTCGCCGGCTACTTGGTCGCCGGGGAATCCGTAGCCAATGCTGGCCGACACCACGCCGGGCACTTGCTTCAGCTCGTTCTTAAACGCCTCGTGCTGCTGGTTCATGTTTTGGCCGCGCATCGGGAAAAACATGATCTGCTCGCGGTTGAAACCCAGCTCCTTGTTGTGCAGGTACGACACCTGCCCGAACACCACCAAGGCGCAAATAATCAGGAACACCGACAAGGCAAACTGCACCACAATCAGTCCGTGGCGCAACCACTGCACTCGGCCAAAAATGCCATCGGTAACCACCGCGCTTTTCAGCACCTTTACGGGCTTAAAGCTCGATAGCACCAACGCCGGATAGAAGCCAGCCACCAGACCTACCACCACCGTCAGCAGCACCAGCACGCCTAGCAGCGCAGGGTTGGCGAGCAAATCAAATTCCATGGTTTTGCCCGTGAAGGCGTTGAGGGCGGGCAGCAGCAAGGAGGTAAATACCGCCGCCAGCACCACGCTCGCCAGCGTAAGCAGCACCGTTTCGCTCAGGAACTGCAGCATTAGCTGTTGCTGGCTGGCGCCAATGGTTTTGCGCACGCCTACTTCCTTGGCCCGCTGCATCGATTTGGCTGTGGCCAGGTTCACGAAGTTGAAGCCCGCAATGAGCAGGATGAACACGGCTATGAGGCTAAGCGCCTTCACGTAAGTGATATTGCCCTTCACCGACGAATCGTACTTGAAGTTGGAGGAGTACAGGTGGATTTGGTGCAGCGGCTGCAACACCGGTACGCTCGTCAGCTTCTCGTCGGGGGGCAGCGTGGGCTGTACTTTATCGTTCAGGTAGGCCCGCAGCTTGGCTTGCGTTTGCTTGGCATCGGCGCCGGGGCGGAGCTTCACGTAGGTGAAGAACTGCTGCCAACCCCATTTTTTCATGCGCTCGGCCGGTAGTTCGGCCGCCGCCAACGGTACGATGAAGTTGACTTTCAGGTGAAACTTATCCAGGCTGTTTTCCAGCACGCCCGTTACGTTGAAGGTCGACTTATCTACTTTAATCTCCTTGCCAATGGGGTTTTCGTCGCCGAAGAAGTTGCGGGCTACTTCCTCCGTCAGCACAATGGAGGTGGGCGCATTCAAGGCTTTGGCCGCCGAGCCGTACTTAAAGGGCAGCTGAAACACATCGAAAAACGTGGAGTCCACCATCAGGTCGTCTCCCACGTAAATCTTCTTGTCGCCTACTTCCAGCAGATTCACCGAATTCTGCATCAGTATGCGCATGGTTTGCTCCACTTCCGGAAACTCCTGCTTGAGCGTGGTAGCGAACATGGGCGCAACCGGCGCAAACGTTTCGGGTGCATCGGTTTTGGTCTGCTGGGTGTACACCCGGTAAATCCGTTCGCCGTCGGGCACGTTCTTGTCGAACTGCAGCTCGTCGTGCACAAACAGGCCAATCAGCAAGCAGGCCGTAATACCTAGGGCCAGGCCAGAGATGTTGATAAGGGAAAAGCTCTTGTGCCGTACCAAGTTGCGGTAGGCCACGAGGAGGTAGTTCTTGAACATGGCTGTGGAGGTTAAGCAGCTGATGCGTTAGCGAAGCCTGGGGCGCGGCTGCCCTACACCGTAAAAGGCTGTTGCACATTCTCGAGCACTACTTCGCCATCGAGCAGCCGAATCACGCGGTGGGCGTAGCGGGCATCGTGCTCCGAGTGGGTCACCATCACGATGGTGGTGCCGGCCTCGTTTAGCTCCGTAAGCAGCTCCATTACCTCGTTGCCGTTGCGCGAGTCGAGGTTGCCGGTGGGCTCGTCGGCCAGAATGAGCTTGGGGCTGTTTACTACGGCCCGGGCCACCGCCACGCGCTGCTGCTGCCCACCCGAAAGCTGCTGCGGAAAGTGGTTGCGGCGGTGCATAATCTTCATCTTCTCGAGCACCTGCTCCACGCGCTGCTTGCGCTCGGCCGCGCCCATGCCCAGGTAAATCAGCGGCAGCTCCACGTTTTCGGCCACCGTCAGCTCATCAATCAGGTTGAAGCTCTGGAATACGAAGCCGATGTGCTCTTTGCGCAGCTTGGAGCGCTGCCGCTCGCTTACGTGCGCTACCTCGGTGCTGCCAAACCGGAAGCTGCCGCCGTCGGGCTCGTCGAGCAAGCCGATGATGTTCAGCAGCGTCGATTTGCCGCAGCCCGAAGGACCCATAATGGCCACAAACTCGCCCTCGTTTACCGCGAGCGACACGTTGTTCAGAGCTTTGGTTTGCACCTCGTCGGTGCGGTAAATCTTCTCGAGGTTCTCAATCTTGATCATGGTGGTTGAGGGTATCGGCGTGAGAGAGGCTGTGGAAAAGAAGCGGGTATTGGGGTGTGGTATTGGCCCTAGGTGCAAGCAGCGCCGCAGCGGCAAGGCAGTGCGGTTGGTTGTCACTCACTCACTAAAGCATCCGGCGTTGGGTTGCTGTTGCCGCCGCTGCGGGCCGCTCGGCACCTAGGGTTGTGGGTTGGTGGGCTTATTCCTGCTTGGCTTCGAGCACCAGCTCGCCCATGTTTTCGTAGCCTTCGTAGCTGGAGGTAATTACCCGGTCGCCGGGCTTCAGGCCTTCCAGCACTTCGTAGAAATCGGGGTTCTGCCGACCCAGGCGGATGTCGGTGCGGTAGGCCTTGGTGCCGTTCTCGTTCACCTTAAATACCCAGTTGCCGCCGGTTTTCTGGTTAAAGCCGCCCTTGGGCACCCGCACGGCCTGGGTTTGGTCGCTGAGGGCGAGGCGCACGGGCAGGCTTTGGCCCCGCCGGATATCGGCGGGCGTGGCGCCCACAAACTCCATATCTACCTGCAGCCCTTGGGTTACCTGCGGGTAAATTTTGGTTACCTGCAATTGGTAGGGTTTGCCGTTCACGGCGGCCTCTACCTTCTGGCCGGGGAAGATGCGCGAAATGTAGTACTGGTCGACGGTGGCGCGCACCTTCAGGCCGCTAAGCATATCGAGCTGGCCGATGCGCTGGCCGCGGGTTTTCAGCTCCCCTATTTCGGCGTTGAGCGAGGTAATGCGGCCCGCGGCGGGTGCCTTAATCGTGAGGTCGTCGAGCTTGCGGCGCATCAGGGCCAGGTTGGCCTGCATTCGCCCCACCGACTGCTCCATTTGGCTGATTTGCTGGCGCATGGTTACCGAATCCTGCCGCAGGGCCTGGCGCGTAAGTTGGCGCCGGCGCTGCTGATACTGGTAGTTGTTCTGCGTCTGCAGAAAGTCCTGCCGCGAAATCACTTTCTGCTCGTAGAGCGTCTTGTTCAGGTCGTGCACGCGCTTGGCCTCCTGCAGCTGGTGGTCGATGTCGGCCAATTGGTTGAGCTGCTGGATGCGGTTTTGCTGCAGCAGGTTGCGCGTATTGTGCAGGTTGTTCATCAGGTCGAACACGGCTGTTTCGCGGTTCACCATCTCGAGCTGCAAATCGGTGTTGGCGAGCTGAATGATGGGCTGGCCAGGCTGCAGCGTGGCGCCGTCTTCTACCAAAATGCGCTGCACCGTGCCGCCTTCGGGCGCATCGAGGTAAATTGTTTTAATAGGCATTACCACGCCATCGACGGGCACAAACTCCTGAAAAGGACCGCGCGTAACCTCGCTAATTGTCAGCCGCTCCGGGTCAACGTTCAGCTTGGCAGCGCCCGCCGTCGAGAACAAGCCTACGCCTACCAACACAAGCACCAGCACCGCGCCACCTAGGAGCAGTATGCGGGTTGGCGTCCAGGTTTTCTTTTTGATGATAACGTCCATGGCACTTGAGAAGCCGCCTGAAATACGACTGCCAAATGCTCACGAAGAACGATGCCAATTTTATAAAACTCTGTTTATCAGCTTGTTAACTTCAGCATGCAGCAATAAGGCCCCAAAAGTGTTCGGTTTTGATACACCTCAGTGTTCGGAAGTGATACACCCCTAGGTGCTTCCGGAATTTAAAAACGGCTTTCCTGGGCAGCTGCCGCAGTTTTTCGGAACTTAGTACAGTTTATGAGGGCGGTGGCAGCACCCAGCTGCCGCTGGCTCAACCCTCCCCTTTATACTCCTAGGTTCAATGGTCCTGAAGAAAGCCCGCGTGTTGGTAGTCGACGACGACACGGACGTGCTGTTCGCCATGCGCATGCTGCTCAAAACCGAAGTGCAGGAAGTAGTAACGGAGAAGAACCCCGAACTGCTACTCTCGCTCCTGGGCAAGCAGCGCTTCGACGTCATCTTTCTCGACATGAACTACAAGAGCAACCTAGGCACCGGCAACGAGGGACTGTATTGGCTGGGGCGCATTCGCGAGAAAGACCCCACCGCCACGGTTATCATGATTACCGCCCACGGCGAAATCAACACGGCCGTTCGCTCACTCAAAGCCGGTGCCAGCGACTTTGTGGTGAAGCCCTGGCACAACGCCCAGCTGCTCGAAACCCTGGAAGCCGCCCTGCAACAACGCGCCGTCTCCGCCGACAAAACCGCTCCGGCCAGCCACGCGCCCAAGCGCCCCGCTTCCTTCTCCGGGGCCGACATTCTGGGCCAGTCGGAAGCTATGCAGGAGGTGTTTTATAAGATTGAAAAGATTGCGCCCACCGAGGCCAACGTGCTCATCCTAGGTGAAAACGGTACCGGCAAGGAGCTCATCGCCAAAGCACTGCACCAGCAGTCGTACCGCGCGGCGCAGCCCTTTGTTACGGCCGATTTAGCGGCCATGAGCGAAGGCATATTCGAGAGCGAGCTGTTCGGGCACAAGAAAGGCTCGTTTACCGATGCGCGCGAAGACCGCGTTGGCCGCTTTCAGGCCGCTTCGGGCGGCACGTTGTTTCTTGATGAAATCGGCAACATCTCGCTGCCGCAGCAGGCCAAGTTGCTCACAGTGCTTCAAAACCGCCAGGTAATTCCCCTAGGTAGCAACACGCCCGTGCCCGTCGACATCCGGCTGATATCGGCCACCAACGCACCGCTGTACGAAATGGCCACGCGCAACGAATTTCGGCGCGACCTGATTTACCGCCTCAACACCGTGGAGATTACGCTGCCGCCCCTGCGCGCCCGCGCCGACGACGTGCTGCTGTTGGCCGAGCATTTCAGCCGCATTTACGCCGAGCGCAACCGCAAGCCCGCGCCCGAGTTTGAGCCTACCACGCTGCACAAGCTAAAGCAACACCACTGGCCCGGCAACGTGCGCGAGCTGCAGCACGCTGTGGAGCGCGCCGTAATTCTGGCCGAAGGCAACGTACTCCGCCCGCACGATTTCACCTTCTCGCCGATGGAGCAGGCAGCCGCTGCCGTGGCTGCACAACCGCACCCACCCGAAGGCCCGCTGCAGCTCAGCGAGGTAGAAAAGAACACCATTCTGCGCGTGATTGAGCGCCACAACGGCAACATTACCAAAGCCGCCAAAGAGCTGGGTCTTACCCGCACCGCCCTATATCGCCGCCTCGAGAAACATGACCTTTAAGCGCCTCGAAGTTGGCATACTGCTGCGGCTGCTTGGGCTGGCCGTGCTGCTCCTAGGTGCCGTGCTGGCCGGGGTGCACGGCCGGCCGGCGTGGGTGGTCGGTTTGGTTTTGCTGGTAGGCCTGGTATTCTGGGAGCTGACGCGTTACGTAACGCGTGGCAACCAAGCGTTGGCCGATTTCCTGCTGGCCGTGAAGTACCGCGACTTTGCGCAGTACTACAACGAAACCCACCCCGACCGCTCCCTACGCCCGCTGCACGCGGCTTTCAATCAGCTAAACAGCACTTTCCGGCAGCTCAGCGCCGAGCGCGAGGCGCAGTACACTTATCTGCAAACCCTACTCGAGCTGATAGATTCTGGTATCATTTCCTACGATGCCGATGGGCAAGTGGAGTGGCTCAACGACTCGTTCAAGCAAACTCTGGAATTGCCCTACCTCCATAACATTCAGGCCCTTGAGCGGCGCCAACCGGTGCTTTACGAAGCAATTGAAAAGCTGCAGCCCGGTGCTTCGGCCATCGTAAAAATAACCGTTGGGCAGCGCAGCCTGCAACTGCTGCTTTCCGCCACTGTGTTTCGGCTGCAGAATCAGCAGTTTACGCTCGTGGCGTTCAAGAACGTTAGCCAGGCCCTCGACGAAACCCAGACCGAAGCCTGGCAGAAGCTCTTGCGCGTGATGACGCACGAAATCATGAACTCGGTGGCGCCCATTGCTTCGTTGGCCGACTCGCTGCGCCGGCACCTGCGCCATGCGCTAGCGCAAGTGCCCGAGCCGATTGGCACCGACCGCGCCTTGCTCGACGACGTGGAAGAGGGCATCAGCATCATTCAGAACCGCAGCGAGGGGCTATTGCGCTTTGCCGAGGTGTACCGCAACTTCAGCAAAATTACCACACCTCAGCTTGCCGAAGTTCGGGTGCACGACCTGCTTAGCAGCACGTACCGCCTGCTGCAGCCCCAATTAGCGGAGCAAGGTATTGCCTGCTCCGTTTCTACCGTACCCGAAAGCTTAACGCTGCAAGCCGATCGGCAATTGCTGGAGCAAGTACTCATCAACCTTATCCAGAATGCCGCGCACGCAGTGTCGAATTCCCCACTGCCCCGCATTCAGGTATCGGCCTACCTAGGTGAAGCCGGGCATCCCATTATCGAGGTGGCCGACAATGGCCACGGCATTCCGGCTGATTTGCTCGAGAGCATCTTCATTCCCTTTTTCACTACGCGCAAAAACGGCACCGGCATTGGGCTAAGCTTGGCCAAGCAAATTATGCGCTTACACCAAGGCAGCATCAAGGTGCAATCAGCCGAGAAGCAGGGCAGCGTGTTTCGTCTAGAGTTCAGAGCTGCGTAAGCCTCGTTTCTCTAATAGCTCAAGGGTGTACTTAGCTCGTACAAGGTTAGCTTCTTTCCGCTTTATCGTCTCAACATCAAATAACAAACCGCGTACAAAGCAGTAGCAAGCTTTTCTCCCCACCCACCTATGCTACTCCTTCTATCAGCTATTATAGTGCTTGTGGCACTTGCCGCCCTTGCCGTGTACAAAGCATTAGCGACTGTACCTGCAGGCCCCTCGCAATACGCTTCTTCCGACGCCAATAGCGACTCGGATTACTACACATTTCGGGACTTCTACAACGGCTACGGCTACACGAAAAGACCCATCCAGTAATGCTGCTTGGGTCGTTTGGTCATTCTCAAGGATAGCATTCGAGCAGCGCGCCAACTATGCTTTGTAGTTAGCATGAGCAGTAAACAAAAAAGCCTCACATCTCTGTGAGGCTTTTTTTGTGATTCCGCTGGGATTCGAACCCAGGACCCATACATTAAAAGTGTATTGCTCTACCAGCTGAGCTACAGAATCGTTTTCTTTGTGGTTTCAGCGACCTGCTGTCGTTGATTGTGGCACAAAAGTAGTAGGTCGGATTTATTGATGCCAAACTTTTCGGCAAAAAAAGTCGTACTTTTTTGGCTCCTGTGGGCTTTTTCCATCCAAGTAACTCAGGCTCAGGAGCAAATTTTCCTCACAAAAAAAGCCGACTCGCTCTTCAACGCGGGTAAGCCTGCAGAAGCATACCAGCTTTACAAACAGGTACTAGCAAACGGACAAGCCAGTCCGCAGATGTTGCTGCGCCTTGCCGCCGTGCAGGAGAGCCGTGACCAATACCCTTCGGCGCTGTACTACCTCAATTTGTACCAAGCGCATTACCCCAGCACCGCAGTGTGGCGCAAAATGACGGAGCTTTCGGTAACGCACCGGCTTACGGGCTACCCCAATACATGGCGCCAGCAGGTGGCTCTTACCTTCCGGCGCTATTACCCTACGGTGCTCCAAACGCTGCTGGGAGTAGCTGTGGCGGCGGGTACCTTACTGGTATTGCGGCGGCGGGGTACGGCGCGGGGCTGGTGGCTACTTTATGGGGTATACCTGGCGCTGGTTGGTGCGTTTCTGAATGTGTTCGACACGCCAACTACGGGTTTGGTGTGTCGGCCTAGGGCGGTGCTGATGACGGCACCCAGCGCCGGCGCCAGTTGGCTAAGCACCGCCGCCGCCGGCGACCGGCTGCTAGTACAAGGGCAAGAGGACATCTGGTTTAAAGTACTCTGGCGCGGGCGCACAGCCTACATTCGGCAACACGATTTGGTAATTGTGAATTAGCCTGAGCCACAACTCCTAGGTGCTGCTTGCCTTACGGGAAAGGCAGGACACCTAGGGATCATAACACGTTATTTATACACGATCAACCTGTTTACAGCAGCAAAGCCGACGCTCCATTGCGGAGTCGTCGGCTTTGCTGCTGTAAAGCTCACCCTTGGCCTTAGCTTACGGGCGAGTCTTTTTCTTTCTTAAACTCATTCAGCACCAGCTTATCCATGATGCTGGCGGGCAGCCACTTGTTGAGAAACACCGTGAGCTTGCCTTTGCCGGTAAGTACCAACGTTGGACGACGAGCCTGCACAGCGCGCATAATGTGCGCGGCCACTTCTTCGCTGGTCATCATGCTGGCCTCGTCGCGCGGAGACTCGCCTTGCTGCGAGCCATCGGCAGCCAGGGCGGTGTTGCGGATGTTGGAAGCCGTGAAACCCGGACAGGCCGTGAGCACGTGCACTCCCTGCGGCATCAACTCGGTACGCAGGGTTTCGAGGAAGCCATTCATGGCAAACTTCGAGGCCGAGTAGCCCGTGCGACCGGGCAAACCGCGGTACCCGGCAATGCTGGAAATGCCCACAATGCTGCCGCGCGTGCGTTGGATGTAGGGCAAGGCGTATTTGGTGGTGTATACCGTGCCGAAGAAGTTGGTTTGCATCAACTTGCGGATGACATCCAGCGAAGCGTCGGCAAAGGTGGCACGCATGGAAATGCCGGCATTGTTGATCAGCACATCCAGCTGCCCAAAGGCTTTCACTGTTTCTTCAACGGCCCGTTGGCAATCGGCCTCCTCGCCTACATCGGCCCGAATAGCTAGGCTGGCTATACCTAGGGCTTGGAGTTGCTGGCTGGTTTGCTGAAGGCGGGCTTCGTCGCGGCCGGTAAATGCTACGCGGGCGCCGGCTCGCCCAAATACCACCGCGCACGCTTGGCCAATACCAGAGGTGCCACCGGTGATGAGTACTACTTTTCCTTGCATGCTTAATGGCGCGGCTCTTACTGGCAAGAGCCGGTACGAGCAAAGCTACGGGCTTTTCGTGAGGCGCGTGGGCAATGGCGCATCTGCTACGCCAATCTTGCACTAATGTTACGCCTCCTTGCATTTAGTCGCTACATTTAGGCAGTAGATTATACCTGCTCCTTAGGCTCTTGTATGGCAACACCTCTACGCCTTCGACGCTGGTCGTCGGCTTTGTTTTTACCTATTGCTTTGTTGTGGGCCTCAAATGTGCTGGCCCAGTGCCCAACCGCCCCGAGCAACTGCACACCGGGCTCGGCACCTAGCACTTCCTATCCGTTCAACATGGGCATTTTCAGCGTAACGCTGGGCTCCATCAGCAATGTTACGGCGGGCGTGCAAGATGGCTACCGCAACTACGCATGCACCATCGGCACCAACCTGACAGTAGGCCAGGATTACCCTATTTCGGTGCGCACCAACCCGGCTGCCAACGAAAACGTGCGGGTATGGCTTGATCTGAACAACGACGGGCAGTTTACCGACGCGCCCACGAGCACCGGTGGCGAGCTGCTGTTTTCGGCATCGGGCAAGGATGTGCAAAACGGCACCATTCGTATTCCGGCCGGGGCAACCCTAAACACGCCGTTGCGCCTGCGCGTGGCAGCCGATTATGTGAATGCCACCCCGCCTACGCCCTGCTCCACCCCGCAGTACTCGCAAACCGAGGATTACCGCGTAACGCTACAGGCCAACTCGCAGCCTCCGGTTGCTGCTTTCGTGGCCGACCGCACCACCACGTGCTCGGGCTGCGTGCAATTTACCGATCAGAGCACCAATGCGCCCACCGGCTGGCAATGGAACTTCGGCGACGGCACCACGTCTTCGCAGCAAAACCCAAATAAGTGCTACACCCAGCCGGGTACCTACACCGTAACGCTCACGGTTACGAACAGCGCCGGCACCAATACGGTAACGCGCACCAACTACATCATTTACGACAACCAAATACCGGTTGCGGCCACTTGCGCGCCCAAAACCCTGAATTTCTGCTGCGGCTACGGCATCACCCAAGTGCAGCTGGGCACCCTCAACAACACATTCAGCAACTCCTCCACCGGCTATCAGGATTTTACTTGCTCTGGCAAGGTTACGCTCACCGAAGGCAACCGCTACCCAATTACAATCCAAACCGGTACCAACAACCAAGATACCCGGGTGTGGCTGGACGCCAACAACGACGGGCAGTTTGCCGCGTCGGAGTTGCTGCTCACGACGCTCAATCAGCCTTCGCCCGTTCGGGGCACCATTGTGGTACCTGGCTCCGCCTTCAAAAACGTACCGCTGCGGTTGCGCATCATGTCTGATTTCGTGGGCTCGAACTTTGGGCCCTGCAGCGACCTACAGCACGGCCAAACCCTCGATTACAGCGTGATTGTGCAAACCAACTCGCAACCGCCCGCTGCAGAGTTCAGCTCCAATTATGCCACCACGTGCTCCACGACGGTGCGCTTCACCGACGAAAGCCAAAATGTGCCGACGAGCTGGCTGTGGAACTTTGGCGACGGCAACACCTCCACGCAGCAAAACCCCACGCACACGTATACCAAATCGGGCGTGTTTGATGTAAGCCTGACCGCGACCAACGCATTTGGCGCCCAAACCACTACCAAACGCCGCTACATCGTGCTAACGGTGCCTTGCGTGCAGTACTGTGCTTCGTCGGGCAACAACCAAGGCGTATGGATTACCAACGTTAGCCTGGGCGGCGGCCACTTAACCACGCCGTACAGCAACTCTTCGGGTGCAAACAGCGGTGGCTACGGCGATTACACCCGCGAGGTATTGGAAATGCGCAGCGGGATCAGCTACACCCTAAGCGTTGCGGCAGCTACGAACTTTGGGCGCACGGTTACAACCTGGATTGATTACAACCGCGACGGTTTCTTCGATCAGAGCGAAATCGTGCTGAACGCAACCACCAACAGTACAACCACCAGCACGTTTACGGTACCCAGCATTGCTTCCTTCCAAGGGCTTACGCGCATGCGGGTGGTGATGCGACTGAATACGAACTTCGCTTTCGCTTGCCAAACCAACCAGATGAATTCAGAAACGGAGGACTACTCCGTTAACATCAGCTCGCCGTTGCCCACGCGCGAGTCGAAAGCCATGGCAGGTTTGGCTGTGTTTCCGAACCCCACCCACGACGGCCTGCTGAAGCTGCAACTGCCCGCTGTTCCAGTAGGCACTTACACGGCGACTATCGAAACCCTCTTGGGTAGCCAAGTACGCCAGCAGGCGGTGCAGTTGGGCGCGAACACCCAGGCTAGCCTCGATTTAACCACCCTGGCGCAAGGAGTTTATCTGCTGCGCCTCACTGCACCCAACGGCGACCAGATTACTCGCCGCGTGGTGCGCAACTAACCTGCGTAGGCGGCCGCACGGCTCCGTGTGCGGCCGCCTATACTTTTTCCGCTTCTCTCTTCGGCACTATATGATGAAAACTTTACTCCGCTTTGGAGCATTGTGGGTTATTCTGAGCTTACTCGGCAAGGGTACCGCGTTGGCGTCGCACTTGCTAGGTGGCGAAATGCAGTATAAGTACCTCGATGCCAACGGACCACAGGCAGCCCCGTTCCGCTACGAGCTTACGGTGGTGGTTTACGTGAACTCCGATAGTCCTGCAACTCCGGGTGGCCTAGGTCGGCCCGACGTTGATGTTTCGATTTACAACAAGTCGCAGAACAACACGCGCATTCCGCTTACCAGCGTAAACAGCCCGTTGGCAAACGGCGGCTTGTTGCGGATACCGCGCAGCAGCACGGTTCGCATCAACCCCAGCTTGCCGGGGGGCTGCACCATCCCGGGCGGTAACGTGCCGGTTACGCTGGCCAAGTACACTGCGGTTGTCAACCTGCCCGTGTCCTTCGATGGCTACTACGCCTTCTACAGCGACATTGCCCGCAACAACGATGTGAACAACATCACGAATCCGGGCAACACCAACATGTCGCTATACACGGAAATGGCCCCGCCGCTGATCCCGAACACGTCGCCGGTGTTTTCGGATACGGCCGTGGTAGTGGTTTGCCAGGGCGACACAACCATCATCATCAACAACGCTTTTGATGCCGATGGCGACCGACTGATTTACACCTTTGGCACGCCCTCTGCCGGCAACCCGCCCTTCCCTGCCTTCACGCTGCCTCCTGTACCGGTAACCTACTTACCGGGCTTTAGCGCCGTCAATCCGTTTGGGCCGGGTGCGCGCAACTATGCCTCGCTGAATGCCAGCACTGGCATTGCCCGCTACGCAGCTACCAACATGGGCAAGTACGTAGTGGCCATAGATGTAAAAGAGTACAGGCGCATCAACGGTACCGAGGTGCAAGTAGGCACCACCCGGCGCGATGTACAGCTGGTTGTGAGGCCTTGCGCGCCCAACCGAAGTCCGCAGTTTACGCCAGCCACCCTAGGTCAGCGCACCTTCACCATCGAAGAGGGCCAAGCCCTTAACTTTAACCTTGCCGCTACCGATGCCGATGGCAACCCCGTGAGCTTGCGGGTAAACAGCGGTTTGCTCGATGGCACGGGCGGCTACAATGCTTCGTTTGCGGGCCAGCCGGGCACGGTGGCTCCCGGCGCCAGCACGGGCACCGTTACGGTATCGGGCAACGGAAGCGCAAGCGGCCAGTTTAGCTTTACACCGCGCTGCGGCGACGCCCGCCCCAACCCCTACGACGTAGCCGTAACAGCCACTGATGCCGCCTGCGGCTCGAAAACCGTGGCCGAGGTGTTCCAGATTTTCGTTACCCGCACGGCTGCCCCCACGGGCCTTACCGGCACCCTGGAGCTCTGCGATATTTCGCGCACCTACACGTACACCGCATCGGGCACAGCGCCGGCGGGTGGGTACAACTGGCGCGTGCAGGGCGGTACCATTCAGGGGGCCAACAACGGCTCTTCGGTGCAGGTGCTTTGGAACGGCAGCGCCCAGGCCCGCGTAACGGTGCGTAGCCGCTCGGCCCTAGGTTGCCTCAGCGACTCCGTGAGCAGTGTGGTCAGCATTCAGCCGACGGTAGCGCTTGGTATCACGCCATTGGCACCCACCATTTGCGCCGGTCAATCGGTTACGCTCACGGCCAGCGGAGGTACCACCTACACCTGGACGGGCGGCGGCCAAACATACACCGGCACGTCCATTACCGTGTCGCCGGGCCAAACCACCACGTACACCGTGGTAGCAGCCGATGGTACGTGCGCCAACGGTCGGGTAACCGTTACGGTAAACCCAGCGGTAGTGGCCAATGCAGGCGCCAACCGGGCGCTGTGCTCGGGCGAGCGTACTACCCTAGGTACGGCAGCCCTTGCCGGCTACACCTACCGCTGGAGCCCGGCAACCGGCCTCAGCAGCAGCACCGTTGCGCAACCTGAACTCAGCCAAACCCTAGCGCCGGGCTCGGCCCCGCAAACCCTAACGTATACCCTAACCGCCACCTCGCCGGAAGGCTGCAGCGCCACAAGCCAGGTAGTAATTATCCTTAATCCTGCCGCCGCTGCCGATGCCGGCCCCGACGTAACCGTTTGTGCCGGGCAGCGCGTGCGCCTGGGCGTGACAGCCCTAGCTGGCTACTCTTACCAATGGAGCCCGGCAACGGGCCTCAGCAACGCTACGGTGGCGCAGCCCACCTTTACCGCTCCGCCGGTTGGTGCTGCGCAAACCCTGAAGCTTTACCTGACTGCAACCACCGCCCAAGGCTGCTCGGCCCGCGACTCGGTGCTGGTGCGCGTGAACCCACGCCCCGAAGCCGATCCTATCCAGGGCAGTGCCTCGGTGTGCCCGCAGGTAGCGGGCGTGGCGTACAGCATCCGTAACCCTCGCGGCACGGCCTATCAATGGCTGATTGAGGGTGGCACCATTGCCAGTGGCCAAGGTACCAGCAACGTTATCGTAAACTGGGGCGGCACTAATGCAAATGCTAGCCTGAAAGCGTTCCGCCTAAACCAGGAAGGCTGCTCGTCGGATACCGTGGTATTCCCGGTGCGCATCAATCAGCTGCTGGCTACCGAGCGGCCTACCGGCCCTGCGCGCGTGTGCCAGGCCGATGGTCCGTTCACGTACCAAACACAGTTCACCAACGGCTCTACCTACGCTTGGCAAATCATCGGCGGTACGCAGGTAAGCACCAACCAGGCCAGCCTGCAAGTGCAGTGGACGCGCCCCGGCACGGGCAAAATTGTGGTAACCGAAACCAGCCAACCAGGCTCGGTTCGTTGCCTCGGCACTTCCGATACGCTGTACGTAACGGTGCTGCCCTCCCCTGCCCCGGTTGCTATTACCGGACCTAGGCGCGTGTGCGCAGGCGCTGGCACCGTAAGCTTCTCGGTGCCGGGTACCAGCGGCTCTACCTTCCAGTGGGCAGTGCAGCAAGGCACCAGCGCCCCGGTTGCGCTGGCCGCTACGGGTGCTACGGCTACTTTCGCGGTGCCTGCTCCTGGTGCCGTAACGGCTCCCATCAGCTACACCCTAACGGTGCGCGAAACCAACTCGGCGGGCTGCTTAGGTGCGGCCTCTACCATGCAGTTCACGGTGGTGCCGCAGCTTACGGCCGCAGCGGTTACGGGCCCACGCAGCGTGTGCCCGGGCTCGTTTACGGGCCTAGGTTACTCGCTGGTGGGCACCGCGGGCAGCACGTACCAATGGTCGGTAACGGGTGGCACCGTGGTAAGCGGCCAAGGCACCGAACGTGTGCAGGTGGATTTCGACGCCAACGCCGCTGCCCGCAGCATTTCGGTAACGGAGTCGTCGGCGGTGGGCTGCGCGGCCACCTTCAACGTGGTGCTCGATAACGCTACGGTTGCCCTGAACACCGCATCCGTTGATTTGCAGGACGACCGCCGCATCATCCTCGCGCTGAACGTACCGAACAACGCCAACTCGCCTAACCAAGTGCGCATTATGCGCCGCGACGCTGGCAGCACAACCGCCTTTGTGCAGGTAGGCACCGTAGCCAACACCACCGCCAGCTACAGCGACACCGGCGTTAATGCCGATGACAAAGCTTACGAGTACCGCCTCGACCTAGTGAATGCCTGCGGCACTACACTTAGCAGTACTAATCACACCACCATCCGCCTAGAGCTTACCAACTCGGAGCCCGGCCAAGGCCGCACCGAAGGCAAAGTGGCCCTGCGTTGGAGCGCGTACCTAGGCTTCCCGGTAGCTCGCTACGAGGTATACCGCACCGCCGATGGCGGCCAGTTGCAACTGCTGACCACCGTGCCGGCCAACGCCAACAGCACCTACTCGGCCGGCTTTGCCAGCAGCTTGGCGGGCTTCAACCAAGGCTTCCGCATCAAGGCCATCAGCTCCGAGGCGCAAGCCCGCTCGGCGTGGTCGAACCAGGCCGATGCTGCCTTTGAGAACAAGTTGGCTTTCTACAACGTGATTACGCCCAACGGCGACGGGCTGAACGACGTGTTCTTCATCCGAAGCGTGGAGCTATACCCAGGCAACAGCTTCGCGGTGTTTAACCGTTGGGGCAAAGAGGTGTACCGCACCAGCAACTACCGCAATACCTGGGGCGCCGATAAACAGCCTGCCGGCACCTACTACTTCGAGTTCAAGCAGAGCAACGGCCAAATTACCAAAGGCTGGTTCGAGGTGGTTCGCTAGCATTTACTGCTCATCAGGAAAAAAGCCGCTCCGTAACCGGAGCGGCTTTTTTATTGGTAGCAAGAGCCTAGGTAGCATGAAGCATGAGAGGCTCATTGGCCATAGCTAAATAACAGTGCATGTGTTAGCTAGGAAATCGTAGCTCCGCCAAAAATCGGCAGCTCTGCTTGGTCTATCTTTGCATTGTGAATCAAGTAATGCCCAATCCGAAGAAGATCCCCGCGGAGGACCTCCGCGAAGTGGTAATACAAGACATGGTAGCCGAGGGCAAATGCCTTGTGCGCCACAACAACCTCGTCATTTTCGTGTCGGGCGTGGCGCCCGGCGACGTGGTCGACCTGCGCATCACCAAGTCGAAAAAGAGCTTTCTGGAGGCTGTACCCGTACACTTCCACAAGTACTCGGAGCTACGCGTGCAGCCTTTCTGCCTGCACTTCGGCACCTGCGGCGGCTGCAAGTGGCAGCACCTAGGCTACGAAACCCAGCTGCAGTACAAGCAGCAGCAGGTTGAGGACACGCTGCAGCGCATCGGCAAGGTTGAGCTGCCCGAGATTATGCCCATCCTAGGTTCGAAGGAAACCACCTACTACCGCAACAAGCTGGAGTACACCTTCAGCTATAACGGCTGGCTGACTTCGGAGCAGATTGCCGACGAATCGCAGCAGTACGACCGCCGCGTGCTGGGCTACCACCTGCCCTCGCGCTTCGATAAGATCATCGACATTCAGCATTGCTGGCTGCAGCCCGACCCGAGCAACCAGATTCGCTTGGCGTTCCGCGACTATGCGCGCACCAACAACCTGCGCTTCGGCAACCTGATGAAGCACACCGGGCTGCTGCGCACCCTTACCATTCGCACGGCCAAGAGCACCGGCGAAATCATGGTGGTGGCCGCGTTCTACCGCCAGCACCAGATGATACCGGTAATCCTGGACCACCTGCTGGAGCTGTTCCCCGAAATCACGTCGATGAACTACGTGCTCAACGACAAGGGCAACGACTCGCTCGACGGCCTGGAGGTGGTGTGCTACAAGGGCCTGCCCTACATCCACGAGGAAATGGAAGGCTTGCGCTTCCGGGTGGGGCCGAAGTCGTTCTATCAGACCAACTCCGAGCAAGCCTACGAGCTGTACAAGATTGCCCGCGACTTTGCTGGTCTTACCGGCTCGGAGCTAGTGTACGATCTGTACACCGGCGCCGGCACCATTGCCAACTTCGTAGCCAAGCAGGCCCGCGAGGTGATTGGTGTAGAGTACGTGGCGCAGGCCATTGAAGACGCCAAGCTGAACTCGGAAATCAACGGCGTGCGGAACACCAAGTTCTACGCCGGCGACATGAAGGACGTGCTGACCAAGGACTTTACCGACGAGCACGGTCGCCCCGACGTCATCATCACCGACCCGCCCCGCGCCGGTATGCACGTGGATGTGGTAAATCGCCTCATTGAGCTGCGCGCCCCGCGCATCGTGTACGTGAGCTGCAACCCCGCCACCCAGGCCCGCGACCTAGAGTTGCTGGCCGACACCTACCGGGTAACCCGTGTGCAGCCGGTGGATATGTTCCCGCACACCCACCACGTGGAGAACGTGGTATTGCTGGAGCTGAAGTAGTCAACTGCTGGCTTGCACTATGAAAAGCTATACACTGGCTTCAACCTTAGCACTAGTAGCAGGTTGGGCCGTTGCTATCTTTTTTCATGGGGCTAGCTCTTTGGTTTGTTATGCCAACTTAAGGTCACTTGACACAGTTGTCGTAGCCAGTTGGTCTTTCATTTTTGTGATGTTGGCCAATGGCTTGTTCATCCAATTGCCGGAAAAGCTCATTTGCAGGTTCTGCCGCTCTTCGAGTCTCATGAGGTTTGCAATAGCGTCAGTACTGTATGCTTTAGGCAGTTTCACTTTATTAATAGGTTGGGCTCTTTTAGGGTCGGGCACTTTCACCATTGTGGTGTTTGCCGAATCAGCCATAATCGGGCTTGTCTTTGGCTTACTATTCCCTAGGATGTGGAAGTTTTCCAGGCCTTAGACTAGCTCTCTTTCGACTTACCAATAGCTTAAGCCCGGGCACCTCTTCAGAAGTGCCCGGGCTTTTTGCTTGAAATGCAGACAAGGTTTAAAAGCACCAACTACGCATCCATCTTGGCGTACATCAGCAAATGCTTTGATGCCGCGAAGCGTGTGCCACCCAAACGTTGATGCCTTTATGACCAAGCGCACTACTTCTTCGAGCCGCACTAGTCATGTGCTGTTAGCTGGCGCCGCCGCAGCCTCCGCTTTGCTGCTGCCCCGCAACAACCGCTGGCGCTGGGCATTTGCGGCTGCAGCCGGCTGGCAATTTGTGGAGGCATTGCGCAATAAGCCCAAGCGGCACCTGCTCAACCCCGATCCGCACGCAGCACCCGAGCTGGTGCGCGCCGCCCACATCAACGGCATGCAGATGCGCTGGGAAGAACACGGCGAGCCCAACGCGGAGCATACCGTTGTGCTGGTGCACGGGCTGCCCACGAACCCTAGGTTGTGGCGCTATGTGATACCCGAGGTAGTGCGCCCGGGTGTTCGGTGCTTGGCTTGGGAGATGGTGGGCTACGGTTGGTCGATGCAAGCGGGCCTGGGGCGCAACATTTCGGTGGCCCGACAGGCCGAGTACCTGTACCTGTGGCTGCAGCACGAGCAGATTACCAAGGCCGTTTTTGTGGGACACGACCTAGGCGGTGGCGTGGTGCAGCGCATGGCCACGCTCTACCCCGAAGTGTGTGCTGGCATAGTGCTGGCCGATTGCGTAGCATACGACAACTGGCCTGTGCCGCCCATTTTGGCGGCGCAAAAGTCAAGCGGTTTGATTGAGAAAATGCCACCCGTCATCGTCAAGGGTTGGCTACGCAAGGCCATTTTGGCCCTAGGTGATAAGCATGAGTGGCGCCGGCAGGAGTCGGCCAGGCTGCACGCACAGCCCTATGGGCAACCGTTTGGGCCAGCCGCCTTTGCCGACCAGGTACGCAGCGTAAACAACCTCGACACGCTCAACATTGCCTCCGATCTGCCGCAGGTAACCGTGCCCGCCCGCGTGGTTTGGGGCCAAAAAGACATACTAAGTCCTGACTCGGGCCAGCGGCTGGCCACTGATCTGAAAACCGACTTTACCTGCATACCCGGCGCCAGGCACTTCACCCCCGAAGACCACCCCGACGTGGTGGCGCAGGCCATCAACGCTGTACTAGCCGAAACCACCACGCATGCCCCGGTTACAGCGCCGGTTACCTATCGGGCATTCTGAGAGCGTATGCAGTGCACGGCGTCACTCGTTGGATGCCGAAAATTCTCACGAGTTTTGTTTGAATAAACCTGCCGGTGGTTAGTTGCTGGCTGTAATCGTGAATGGCGCTACTACATGCGGCGAGTTGAGTATCTGGATAGCGTGAGGGGCTTAGCTGCCTTTTCCGTAATGATTTATCACTTTATTGGTTGGCGCTGGGGCGAAACCCTGGGTTACAAACTGGGCTCGATGGTGTTCAACGGCAGCGATGCGGTTTCGCTGTTTTTCGTGCTCAGCGGCTTGGTGCTTTCGTGGAAATACTTCCACCCCGACGAATCGGTGAAAATCGACGGTGCCCACTTTCGGCAGTACGTGCTCAACCGCGTTGTGCGCTTGTACGTGCCGTTTCTGGCCGCACTGGGTTTGTACTACCTCTACAACCACCGCGCCGACGACCTAGGGCTGCTGGTGCGCCAATTTGTTACCAACGAAACCCATTGGGTTGAAGAGGCTTTGCTGATCAGGGGCAAGCACGATTTGTACCTGCCGGCCTGGACGCTCGAGGTCGAAATGGTGGTGTCGTTGCTTGTGCCTTTCCTGGCCTTGCTGCTCCGCAACAGCCGCGTTATGTTCGTGAGTTTACTGCTGGTTATCCTTGCCACCGGCGCGTTTAGTTGGGCCGTACTGCACTTTGGGCTGGGCATGCTGCTCACGTATTATTTCCGCAACATCGAGCAGTACGACATCAAAAAAGCCCGCTGGTACCCCTACCGCTACGGCATTTATCTGCTGATTTTCGCGCTGTATTCCATCCGGCACATTACGCGCATTTACCCCCTGGGCGACATCCAAAACTACTGGCTGGGCTTGTTCCGCCTCGATTTGTTTCACTTTACGGGGTTGGCTGCGGGTGCTATTTTGGCCCTTGTCATCAACCAACCGCTGCTGCAGCGCTGGCTCACTATCCGGCCGCTACTTTTCCTAGGTCGCATTTCGTATAGCCTTTACCTGCTGCACTGGCTGTTCGTCATCTTCGTGATGGACCGCTGGGATTACCTCGCTTCGCTTATCGGCGGCGAGCGGCGCGTGTACTGGGTGCTGCTGGCCTTTGTGGTGGTCGGAACCTTGATTGCATCTACCATCTTTAACATTTTGGTGGAGCGGCCGGCCATACGGCTGGGCAAAAAAGTGGCCGACCGCTTTGCCCCGAAGCCTGCGTACCAAAAGGCTGTTTAACCCGAACCTCAAGCCCCGAGCTTTTTTACTGACCATGGATTACGCCAACGACCCCGAGCTGAGCGGCAAATACCTCGGCACCATCACCAAGGATTTTGCTGTAGTAGCCGACACCCTCAAAGAAGCCTCGTACCAAATTCGCCGCCGCGACATTTCGAAGCACCCCATCTTCGTGTTTGCGCGCATCCCGGTGCCCTTCGGTTCGCTGCTCATCTCGCCCGACGAGATGGAAACCGAGTGGTACGTACTGGCCTCGTACCTCGACATTTTTGTGCAGCAAGGCGTCATTTCGCCCGAGCACATCGACGACTTTGAGCGCGCGTACAAAGACGCCGACGAGTTCTGCTGTCTGTTCGTGGTCGATGGCGAGTTCACGAAGTTCGTGTTCGTGCCTTACCCCGAAGACTAACCCTAGGTACCCAACAATGAAAAAGCCCGCGGCAGCTGCCGCGGGCTTTTTCATTGTAATTATTCAAGTGTTACTGCTGCTTGCCGAAGTGCGACCAACCCTGCGCCCGCAGCGGTACGGCGTTGCCGCCCTTGGTAGCCAAAATCGCACCTTCCGAGGCTTCGGTTATTTTGCCGATAATGGTAATGTCGGGGTGGTTCTTGATCTTGTCGAAATCGGTGAGCGGTACCGTAAAGAGCAACTCGTAGTCTTCGCCGCCGTTGAGCACGCACATCACCGGATCGAGGCGGAACTCGTCGGCTACGTCGTACACCTGCTGGTCGGCGGGCAAGCGGTCGGAGAAGATGGTGGCGCCAACGCCCGAGGCCGAGCACAGGTGCATGATTTCGGAAGCAAGCCCGTCGGAAATATCAATCATGCTGGTGGGCGTTACCTCCATGTCGTGCAGCATGTGCACCACGTCCATACGGGCTTCGGGCCGAAGCTGGCGCTGCACCACGTACTCGTAAGCGGCTAGGTTGGGCTGCGTTTCGGGGTCGGCTAGGTAGGCCTGCTTTTCGCGTTCCAGAATTTGCAGGCCAAGGTAGGCGCCGCCTAGGTCGCCGGTTACGCAGATGAGGTCGTTGACCTTAGCCCCGCTGCGGCGCACGGCTTTGCCGCGGGCCACCGTGCCCATGGCGGTTACGGAAATAACCAAGCCGGCGCGCGAAGCGGTGGTATCACCTCCGATAACATCCACGCGGTACGCCTCGCTGGCCAAGCGCACGCCTTCGTAGAACTCCTGCACGGCCTCAACCGAAAAGCGCGCCGGTAAAGCCAGGCTCACGGTAATTTGGGTAGGCAGCGCGTTCATGGCGGCAATGTCCGACACGTTCACGGCCACGGCCTTGTACCCTAGATGCTTAAGCGGGCAGAACATCAGGTCGAAGTGCACCCCTTCCACGAGCAAATCGGTGCTGACGACCACTTCGTGCTCGGCGGGCGGCGCAATAATGGCTGCATCGTCGCCGATGCCGAGCACGGTGCTGGGCTGGTGCAGGGTGATGGTATCTTGAATCAGGCGAATCAGGCCGATTTCGCCGACTTGATTAAGCGGGGTGACTTGTTCTGACATAACGGTAGCACTACGGTGCAAGGGCCGCAAAGGTAGCCTGAGTAAGCAGTTTTGCGCGAAAACGTGTTAGCAAAGCCCTCCTGAGCCGCTGGCTGCATGAACTATCTAGGAAGAATCAGCAAAACCAGCAGCCGCACCTAGGACATAATTGTTCAGGTTGTATTACTTCCTACCTTACGCTCAGTGCACCTCGGCAGCACATTCTGCAATCGTTTGCAAAAAAAGCAACCCAGCCTTGCTAACGAACGTTAGGAACCATACATTTGTTAGCATATAGCAAATATGGAAACTACGGCTCCTACCCTTTCGCGCAAAGCCCAGATCGACCAAACGGCTACGGCCCTGTTTCGTCGGCGTGGGTATGCTGCTACCAGCATGCGCGAGTTGGCAGCGGCCCTAGGTATCGAGGCGGGTAGCATTTACTCGCACATCCGCTCGAAGGAGGAAATCCTGCACCGCATTTGCTTCCGGCTGGCCGATGAATTTATGGCCGGCTTGCGCCAGGCCACGGCCGATGCCTCGGCTTCGGCGGCTACGCAGCTGCGCCGCGCCATCGAAAGCCACGTGCGCGTGCTCATTCACGATGCCGATGCCTCGGTAGTGTTTCTGCACGAGTGGCGCCACCTCAGCGAGCCGGCCCTTTCGGAATTTCTGAAGCTGCGTCACAGCTACGAGGCTGCTTACCGCGAGCTGATTGCGCGTGGTGTAGAAGCCGGCGAGCTGCAAACTCCCGACCCCGCTTTTGCGGCGCTTACCCTGTTTGCCAGCCTAACGTGGTTGCCCAACTGGTACCGCAAAGACGGCAAGCTCGGGCCCGATCAAATTGCCGAGCGCTTAACCGATCAGCTGCTGGGCGGTTTGGCCAAGTAATTCCTTTTGTAACCACTCATTTCATATACCATGTACGGTTCCGTCAGCACCCACGATATTCCGGCGCAGGCTCCGACTGGCCTCGAAAACGAAGACCCGCAACTGCTGGCCGAGTTTGAGGCCCGTATTGCCCGCGGCGAGAAAATCGAGCCCGACGACTACATGCCGGCTCTGTACCGCAAGCAGCTCATTCGGATGATTGAGCAGCACGCACACTCCGAAATCATCGGTTCGTTGCCGGAGGGTACTTGGATTACCCGCGCGCCGGGTTTCCGCCGCAAAATGGCCCAAATGGCCAAAGTGCAGGATGAGGTGGGCCACGCCCAGCTGCTGTACTCGGCGGCCGAAACCCTAGGTAAGACGCGCGAGGAAATGATTACGGACCTGATCAACGGCAAGTCGAAGTACTCTAACGTCTTTAACTACCCCACGCCAACCTGGGCCGACTCGAACGTGATTTCGTGGCTGATCGACGCGGGCGCCATCGTAAACCAGATGGCCAACGCCAAAGGCTCGTACGGCCCCTACTGCCGCGCCCTGGAGCGGATTTGCGCCGAGGAGTCGTTCCACCTGAAGTACGGCCACGATGCCGTGGTGCACATGGCCACCGGCACGCCCACGCAGCGTCGCATGATGCAAGAGGCACTGAACCGTTGGTGGCCGCCTATCATGACGTTCTTCGGGCCGGCCGATAAGATGAGCCAGCACACCGAAATTCTGATGCGCTGGAAGGTGAAGATGGCCTCGAACGACGATTGCCGCCAGCAGTTTCTCGACATGTATGTGCCGAAAATCTTGGAAATCGGCCTTACCATTCCCGACCCCAAGCTGCGCAAGAACGAAGAAACCGGCAAGTGGGAATACACCGAGCCGGATTGGGACGAGCTACGCCGCGTGATTAACGGCGACGGCCCCTGCAACAAAGAACGCTTGGCGGTGCGCCGCGCCGCCGAAGAAAACGGAGCCTGGGTTCGCCGGGCTTTGCAGGCCAAGCAGCAAGCCGCCAAACACGTGCGGCCTCTGGCCTAAGCATCTGTCGTTGATCGTTTACGGGCTGCATTCCCGTTCCTACATCCCGCCCGAGCCGGTAAACGATTAACGGTAGATGTTCGCTGCCATGAGCGCGGCGGGGAACCCAAACCTGCATTCCCCCAGCATTTCCCCGAACT
Organism: Solirubrum puertoriconensis; assembly: GCF_001483135.1. Lineage (GTDB taxonomy): Bacteria > Bacteroidota > Bacteroidia > Cytophagales > Hymenobacteraceae > Solirubrum > Solirubrum puertoriconensis. The sequence goes on along the minus strand of NZ_LNAL01000006.1, from coordinate 707,785 downwards.
TGGGAGCCCTGCTGCTGCTCTGCTCTACTTGTGAACTAGCGGGATGGTGAACCACAGTGCCTACTACCGGGCCAAGCTTAGTTCGCCATTCCGCTACTCACCTTTCTCCCCGTTATGCTGACCTCTCTCGACCCTCGTATTACACGCTTGCACTTGCCCGATGCGCCCCCGTCCATCGAGCCCAAAGAAGCGTTCGACCAGTTTGAAACGTACGAGGCGTTCCACCAGAAAAAAGAAGGCACCGCCTACACCTATGTAGGCCCGGTACACGCTCCCACAGCAGATGTGGCCTTCCTGTTTGCCAAAGAGCAGTACAGCCGCCGCTTTCCGTGCACGGGTATGTGGGTAGCGCCCACGCGGGCTATTAGCCTCACGCGCTACGTGGGCGATACGGAGTCGGTGTATGACTTTGTAACCGAGCAGTTGCCCGCGCAAACTGGTGCCGAGCCCGACGAGAGCGTGCAGCAAGCCGAAGCGTACGCCCGCGGCGAAGAGGACTACGCCATCTTCCACCTGAAAAAGCGCGGCAAAGCACACGTGCACGTAGGCATGGTGCGCGCCGCCTCGCCTGATGAGGCCCTGCTGCAAGCCAAGGCGGTATTCGGTGAGCAACGTCCCGTGGTAAACGTGTGGGTGGTGCGCTGGGCCGATGTGCTAACCTCCGACGACGAGGACCGCGACATTTGGAGCACCACGCCCGAGAAGAAGTACCGCGATGCCATTGCCTACAAAGTGCAAGACCGCATCGACCGCTTCAAGCAAGAACAGCAGTAGCAAACCAAAGTACCCAACCTACCCTGCCGCGAATCCCCGTTTGCGGTACCGCCCATGAATACCACCGCGCTCAAAGACCTGCTCTACCGCCTCGCCGACGACCAGCTCATCCTGGGTCATCGCAACTCCGAGTGGAATGGCCTAGGTCCGATTCTGGAAGAGGACATTGCCTTCTCGTCGATGGCGCAGGACAAGCTTGGCCACTCGCTGCAGCTCTATACCTTGCTGCACAACCTAGGCGAGGCTGAGCCCGACACGGTGGCTTTTACGCGCAACGCGCCGCAGTTCCACTGCACTCAGTTGGTAGAGCTGCCGATCGGCGACTACGCTTTCAGCCTCATCCGCCACTTCCTCTACGACCACGCCGAGCTGTTGCGCTTTCAGCTGCTGGCCACAAGCTCCTACGAGCCATTAGCCCAGGTTGCGCGCAAGCTGAAGGGCGAGCTGAAGTACCACGTGCTGCACGCCAATACCTGGGTGAAGCAGCTAGGTACCAGCACCGAGGAAGCTATTGAAATGCTGCAAACGGCGCTGAACGAAACCCTCCCCTACGCCCTAGGTCTGTTCGAGAAAACCGAACACGAGGAGGCCATCATTGCCGATGGCATCTTCCCCGGCGAAGACGAGCTGAAAGCCCAGTGGCTGGAGAGCATCAGCAAAGTGTTGGCGCAAACCAACCTCGAGCTGCCCGACCTCAGCACGGTTGCGCCCGTGTACGGCGGCCGTCACGGCGAGCATACCGAGCACCTGCAGCCCCTGCTCGACGAAATGGCCGAGGTTTTCCGGCTCGACCCCACTGCCGACTGGTAAGCCCCACCGCAACTTGCTCCTGCTGTTTGCCCAGCTACCTAGGGCAACTAATTCTTAGCCATTCTCCGTTCTGCATACGGTTATGAATCAGTCGCAGCACAGCTTATCGGCTCCCGACAAAGCCACCATCCTGACGTGGCTCGAGGTAGTCACTGACCCCGAAATACCCACGGTGTCGCTCGTCGACCTAGGGGTGATTCGGGACGTGCGCGTGGCCGACGACGGCTATGTTACCGTGCGGATGACGCCTACCTTCTCGGGCTGCCCGGCCATGGACTACATGCGGCGCGACGTGGAGCGTGTACTACGCGAGCATGGCGTGGAGCGCTTTGCCGTTGAGATGTCGCTTGAGGAAGCCTGGAGCAGCAACTGGGTAACCGAACGCGGGCGTGCCGCCCTCAAGGCGCATCGATTATCGCCGCCGCCCGTACACCAAGGCATCGTCGATTTAGATATCTTAGAGTACGCCGAATGCCCCAACTGCGGCAGCCGCAACACCACCTTGCGCAGTCCTTTCGGCCCTACCCTTTGTCGTGCCTTGCACTACTGCAACGATTGCCGCCAGGGCTTCGAGCAGTTCAAGCCGGTATAATTCTGCCATTTTACCTCTGAGCGGGTGGTTTTGGGGAATATTCAGGCCAATTCTTGCGTTCTAGCCCCTATGCGTAAACTGCTGATTTTTATTCCGCTGGTAATGCTACTGGCGGCGGCCTCGTGCCGCAAAACTGCCGATAACCCAACTGCTGCGGTTGTCGACCCGACCTCGCCTTCGGCTGCCCGCGCCCAGTTAAAGGTGCTGCGCGACACGGTTGATTCGCGCTGGAAGCAGATGATGAACAGCGACAACCAGAAGTTAGTGGCTACCACCGCCGTGCTGTCTGAGCTACAGCGGCTACCGGGTGCCAACGCCGATCAGGCCAAGCAACTCACCAAAGCCAACGAGCGGCTGCTGGGCCTGCGCTACGATCAGCAAACCATGTCGGTATCGGAGCGCATCGATGCCTACGACGTAGCCCAAGACTCGGTGCTGCGCGCCGTGTATGACTTAGCCCAACCGCACTACGACAAGAACCAGGATGTGCAGGCCCTCACCGAAACCATTAAGGTGGCCGACAGCGAAGTGGCCGGCTACCGCGTGCGTTACGACCAAGCCGTGAAGCTCTACAACAATTACATTCAGATGCACGGCCCAGCCCTCAAAAAAGCAGGCCGTAAGTACGCCAAGCTCCAACCGTTGCCCCTATTCGAGCTCAAGTACTAACCCATCAAAACTGCTTATAGCCTACGACAGCCGCCCCTGCCAAGTGCTTGAGCGGCTGTTTTGTTTGCGCATTACTGCGGCTGAAATATTCATAGGCCGCTATGCAACCAAACGGCATATGAGGTACTCTTAAGTACACACATATTCCAACTCAAACCATCCTACCCATGCGCCGACCTGCCCTTTGGATGTTTGCTTTGCTGCTTACCCAAGCCGCTTTTACCTGCGACAAGAACGACCCGGAGCCCACCAACTGCGAAGATTGCGAAACCATTGCCACTGTGCGCAACCTTACGGGACTCGATGGGTGCGGCTACGTACTGGAGTTGCCCGATGGCAAACGCCTGGAGCCCTCAGGCAAACTGTGGCAAGAGTTGGTGAAAACAGACGGGGCAAAAGTGAAGGTCAGCTACGAGCCCGAATCACGCGGCAGCATTTGCATGGTGGGCGAAACTGTGCGCGTTACGTGCCTGCGCTCCATGAACTCCACGAGCAAATAAGTAGCTGCCGCGCCAGTTCTGCCCCGTGCGCTTACAAAAGCCGCGGCCCGGATCAGCCTTGATCCGGGCCGCGGCTTTTGGCTTGTTCCCAACCTAGAGCTGCGCCATTTCTTGCCGCACAAAGTCGGCGAGGCTGCGCAGGTACTCGGTGCTGAAATCGAAGCGGATGCCGGCTGCTTCGTAAATTTCGCCGATGGTAGCGGTGTACCCTAGGGCCAATGCACGCTTGTAAGCTTCGAGGCCGGCTTGCGGATCGAGGCGGAAATTGCGCCACACCGCAATGGCCCCCAGCTGCGCCATGGCGTACTCGATGTAGTAGAAAGGCACTTCGTAAAGGTGCAGCTGCTTTTGCCACAGCCATGGCTTGTATGCCTCAATGCCTTCCCAGCTAACCGTACGTTGGTTGAACGTGTCGAAAATTTCAACCCATTTGGCTTGGCGCGCGGCCGGGCTGTGCTGCGGATTCTCGTAAATCCAGTGCTGAAACTTATCGATGGTAGCCACCCACGGGAAAGTTTCGAGCACGCTTTCGAGGTGGGTTTTCTTGGCCCGACGCAGTTCGTCTTCGTTGCCGAAGAATACGTCCCAGTGGTCCATTGAAATAAGCTCCATCGACATGGATGCCAGTTCGGCTACCTCACTCGGCGGGTGCTTATCGGCGCCCATGGGCAGGCGGCGCGTCAGGAAAGAATGCACCGCATGGCCGCCTTCGTGCAGCATAGTAATTACGTCGCGCAACGACGAAGTAGCGTTCATGAAGATGAACGGCACCCCGGTTTCGTCGAGCGGGTAGTTGTAGCCACCGGGGGCCTTGCCCTTGCGCGACTCTAGGTCGAGGTGGCCCATTTCGCGCATCGTGGTAAGGCAGTCGCCCAAGAAGGGGTCGAGGCGCTGGAATACGGTAATGGTTTTGCCCAGCAGCTCCTGTCCGGTTTCAAAGGGGCGCAATGGTGCTTTGCCCGAGGTGTCTACGTCGAGGTCCCAGGGGCGCAGTTCGGCAAGGTCTAGGTCGTGGCGGCGGTGCTGGTCGATTTCGTCGATCAGGGGCACCACTGTTTCGCGAATGGCCGTATGAAAATTGAAGCAGTCCTGCGGGGTGTAGTCGAAGCGACCCAGGGCCGCGAACATGTAGTCGCGGAAGTTTGGGAAGTCGGCATTCAGCGCCATCTGATGGCGCAGGCCGATCAGCTGCGTAAACAACCCGTCGAGCTTCTGTGCGTCCTGCACGCGGCGGTCTTGCACGGCGCGCCATGCTTCTTCGCGCTTAGCGCGTTTCGGATCTTTAAGGCGGTCGGCAGCGCGCTGCAGCGTCATTTCTTCGCCGTCGAGGGTTACCGTCATGGCGCCCGCGGTGGCAGCGTACTCCTGCTGCTTGGTGCTGATTTCCGTTTTAAGCGGAATGTTTTCGGCCCGGTAAATCTCTAGGGCGCGGCGTACCGAACGCAGGAAGATGCGGTAGCGGTCCTGGTTCAGCTCGTCGATGTAGGGCGAGGCAACCAGCTTTTCGTTGAGTGCGTGGTCGTAGGGCGCCGCATTCGGCTCGATCTGGCTCACGAAGTACTGAAAAGCTTCGGCGCGGTTCTGATCCTGCGTGTCGCAGGTCATGCGGATGTAGCGCCACGCCAAGTCTTCGCTCAGCACCGACTCCAGTTCGGAGCGGTCGAGCAGCCACGCTTCCAGCTCCTCGGCATTGTTTACTGGCCGGTCGCGTAGCTCTATAAAATACGGTTCGAGCGCGGCCCAGTCGGTTACGGTGAATGCCTCAGGCAAATACCGGCGGGGCGGCCGGGTGGGCGCGGTTACGTCGGCGGAGATTTCCGGAAGGGAGTGAATCATGGGCGAGAAAGCAGCAGCAAAAGTTTCGCAGCAACAAATTATGTACCTACGCAGATTACGCCTTTGAGGTCGGATGGCCGGGCGTGAAAATACTTATACGCCCGGCCACCAAATAAGCGCAGGTAATTACCCGATTTCGATGACTACGTCGTTGGTGAGTGGGTGCCCCACGCACACCAGCACGTAGCCTTGCTTGAGCTCAGAGTCGGACAGGCCCTCACGCTCGTCGAGGTGTACTTTGCCCGACAAACACTTACCGCGGCAAGCCGTGCACAAACCGGCCTGGCAGCTGTAAGGCAGGTCAATGTCCTGATCGAGGGCAGTTTCGAGAATGGTTTTTCCGGGGGGCACTTCCAGTTCGTAGTCGGTGCCTTCGTACTGAATGGTCACCTTACGCGACACAATTTCATCCGAATCGTCGGCTGAAACAGTGCCGTGGCCACCCGGCTGGGCAGCAGCGGTTTCGGCCGAATCGGCCGAGGCTACAAAACTTTCGCGGAAGATCTGGCTGCCCGGTACGCCCAGCAACTCAAGCGCCGCTTTGGCCTCGGTCATCATGCCTTCGGGGCCGCACATGTAGTACTCGGCCTTGTCGGCAGGTTGCTGCTGGCGCTTTTCCAGAATACGCAGCATCATTGTCCGGTTGAGGCGGCCCGAGTGCTGGTGCGGGGCTACCGGCTTGGTGGGCTGGCTGAACACGTGCTCTACCTGCAAACGGCCTGCGTACTGCTGCTCCAGGTCGGCTAGCGGCTGCTTGAAGATGACCGATTCCTCATTGCGGTTGCCGTACACGAGCAGCACTTGGCTTTGTGGCTCCTGTTGCAGCACCGCTTTGAGGATGGACATGAGCGGCGTGATGCCCGAACCAGCCCCAATAAGCACCAACGAGCGGGCTTTGCCGGGGTTGCACTGCACCGTGAAGTTGCCCATGGGAACCATGGCCTCCATGATTTGGCCTACCTGCACGTTATCGAGCAGGTAGTTGCTCACGAGGCCACCAGCTACGCGCTTTACGGTTACCGACAGGCGCGGTGCTTCGCTCGGCGTGCTGCTGAGCGAGTAAGAACGGCGCTCGGGGCGGCTGCCCGAGCCACAGGGCACAATGAGCGTGAGGAACTGCCCGGGCTGGCAAGCCACGGCCTGGCGGTCGGCACGCTCGAGGTGGATGGTGATGGCGTCGTCGGTTTCGCGGGTGAGTTCGACAACGTTCAGGGTCAGATAAGGACTTGTACTCATGCGGTTCTCGGCCAGTGGTCGGCGTTCGAAAACAAGGTTCGGTGGAACAACAAGCAGCGCGGCCACAGGTTGTGGCAACGGGCGTGCAAGGTACGTCAAAAGCCAATGTTAGTTCACAGTTAGCTCCTAACAGTTGTTAGTTACGCGTTGGATGTTGTTAGTTGCAGCCTCAGCAGTCAGGTTACTCACCTTGTAGCCGCTCTTATCCGACAATTTTTCGCTCGCCTTGACTACTACTTCACTTACCAAGCTACTGCAGCGCCATGCTGCCGAATTTGGCCCCGTGCTGCCCGTCGACCTTAACGGGACCGACGTAACCAGCCTCGATTTTACGGTCAGCAATCCGCGCTTGCAAGATGCCGATTTGCGCAATACCGAAGCATTTGATGCGCTCGTGAATGAGTTGCTCGCGGCGCAAAATGCCCGCATCGGTGTAGGCGGCTACTTGGAAAACCGTGTTATCTATCGCCGCAGTCCTACTCTCTTCGGCGATGTTGCCTTGCCAGCTCGCTCCTTGCACCTAGGCGTTGATGTGTGGCTGCCTGCCGGCACGCCAGTGTTAGCTCCGCTGGCAGCAACCGTGCACAGCCTCGCCGATAACGACAACTTCGGCGACTACGGCCCCACGGTAATTCTGCAGCACGAGTTGGAGGGCACCACGTTCTACTCGCTCTACGGCCACCTAGGTCGAGCCGAGCTGGTTTACCTGCAAGAAGGTCAGCGTATCGAAAAAGGCGAAGCGTTTGCCACCGTTGGCCCCTGGCCCGAAAACGGCGACTGGCCGCCCCACCTGCACTTTCAGCTAATGGCCGATTTGCAAGGTCGCCGCGGCGACTTCCCTGGTGTGGCGCTGCTTGAGGAGCAAGAATACTGGGCTGAGTTGTGCCCCAACCCCAACTTGGTACTGCAAAGCCGCTGGCTGAACTAGCACCTAGGTCGCTACAGCAAAAGGGGGGCTGCCTATGGGCAGCCCCCCTTTTGCTTGGTACTTGCTAGCAAACTTAAGATTGCGTTGAATGCAGTTCTGTCGCCTCGGGTTTGGCGGCTCCAACTAGGCGCATACGCATGTCGTGCAGCACCTCCTCGGTCACGTCTTTGCCGCCGCGCAGGTTGTTGAACAGCACCATGGGCGTGTAAATAAACCCCCAAGGTATACCCCACCAACCCAGTAGCGCCGAGAGTATTGTAAAGCCTAAGCCGGGCAGGATGTCGCTCTGGCCTGCTCGCACCAGATAGATATTAGATGGACGGCGGAACGTCAGCACCAACAGCGAGACGCAGTATTGGTAATACACAAACTTGCCACCTCGCTCAATCTCCGCCTCCACTTGACCCAAGGTCATGCCCTCGACGTTCTTGATTTTCATTGCAGGACCTAGTCAAACTTAATTGCCACTACGGGCTTAATTCTGGCAATTAAGTAGGTGGGGATTAATACAGCGAGCTGCGACGTAATGAATACCGCCGCGTTGAGTAACAGGATGATGCGCGGGTCCCAGAAGATGGGCACGCGGTCCATGTAGTAGTTCTCGGGGTCGAGCGGAATGGGGTGAAAAAAGTACTGCACCGCGCAGAAACCCAAGCCCACCAGATTGCCCCACAGCATACCCTTAACGGTGAGGTTGAGACCGCGGAAGAAGAACATCCGCCGAATCTGGTTGTCGGTAGCGCCGATGGCCTTCAGAATGCCGATCATGTTGGTGCGCTCCAAAATCATGATGAAGATCGTAGCCACCATGTTGAAGGTAGCCACGAAGATGATCAGCACCAGGAAGATGATAACGTTGCGGTTGAGCAGCTGCAGCCAATCGAACAGTTGGGCGTATTGGTCGGTAATCTTGTCGAGCTTCAGGTCGTAGCGCAGCGAGTTGTAGAGGTTGTCCGACACGGGGTCGAGCTGGCGGAAATCCTTCAGCACTACCTCGTAGCCGCCTACCAGCGAGTCGGCCCAAGCGTTTAGCTCGCGCACCTGCCGAATGTCGCCAATTACGTACACTTCGTCGAACTCGTCGAGGCCAGTTTGGTAGATGCCGGCCACTACAAACTTGCGCACCCTAGGTGGGTTTTGAATAAAGTAAAACAAGGCATCGTCGCCCACCTTCAGGCGCAGCTTATCGGCCATTTTGCGCGACAGCAGCACTTGCTCGGCGGCGGCCGTATCGGGGAAGGTCAGAAACTTGCCCGTTACCAAGTTTTGCCGCATCGGCGATGGGCCGTTTTCCTCATCAATGCCCTTCAGCACCACGCCCAGTACCTCGTCGCGGGTTTTGATGATGGCCGTTTTGCGGGCAAACGGCTGCGACGACTTGATTTGTGGGTACCGCCGCAAGTCTCGCGTGAGCTCGGCGCCGTTGATGGGTTCTACCTCGAGCGAGTTATTGTTGTCGTACTTGCTGACGGTGAGGTGGGCGCCGAACGAAAATATCTTGGCCTGAATTTCGTTGCGGAAACCCTCCAGGATGGCAAACGACACTAGCATTACCGCCAAACCGAGGGCAATGCTAATGATGGCTATCTTGGTCACCGATGAGGTGAACGACCCCGAATCGGAGCCTTCAATCTTCTGGGATATGTACCGCGAAACGTTCACTGGGCGTAAAGCTACGCGAAGCAGGCTAAGTTTGTGACCCTTTTCACCGCTAGAGTGCCAACGATGATACCCAACAGCCTTTCGGCGCTGTGCGCGCTTTTCTTGTTGCAAGGTCCGGCCTGTACGCCGGCACGGCCTACAACGTTGCCAACCTCGGCAAATAACTCCGCTGAGGCTGTCCCAAGTTCAGCCCCGACGGTAGCCGCCGCACCCAGCACGCCTGCCGCTCCGGCCGGGCTGCAAGTGGGCGCTGCCCGCTTTGGCGAGTACCTACCGCTGTTGCAAGGCAAGCGGGTGGGCGTAGTGGTAAACCAAACTTCTACGGTAGGCCGGGCGCTGCTTCCCGATACGCTGCTGGCGAAAGGCGTCAACATCACGGCCATTTTCGGTCCGGAGCACGGTTTCCGGGGCGAAGCGGCCGACGGTGCGACCATTAAAGACGGCAAGGATGAGCGCACCGGCAAACCAGTGCGCAGCCTCTACGGTGCCACCAAGAAACCCACAGCCGAAATGCTGCAGGATGTGGACGTGCTTGTTTTCGACATTCAGGACGTGGGCACACGCTTCTACACTTATATCAGTACCATGCACTACGTGATGGAGGCCGCCGCCGATCAGGGCAAACCCGTGATTGTGCTCGACCGCCCCAACCCCAACGGCTGGTACGTGGATGGCCCCATTATGGAGCCGCAGCACAAATCGTTTGTGGGCATGCACCCTATTCCGATTGTGCACGGCCTCACGGTAGGTGAGCTGGCCCAAATGATTAACGGCGAGAAATGGCTGGCCGGCGGCAAGCAGTGTCAGCTTACGGTGATACCCGTGCAGGGCTACACCCACGCCACCCGCTACGAGCTACCTGTGCGCCCCTCTCCTAACCTGCCCAATCCGCACGCGGTGTCGCTGTACGCTACGCTGTGCTTGTTCGAGGGCACCGATGTGAGCGTAGGCCGCGGTACTGAGTTTCCATTCGAAGTGATTGGCGCCCCTACGCAGCCGAGCACTCGCCCCTTTAGCTTCACGCCCAAGCCGAATCCGGGCTCCACCTCGCCGCCCCAAAACGGCAAGCTTTGCTACGGCGAAGACCTCCGCAAAACCGGCAACGACATGGGCTTTACCCTGCGCTACCTCATCGACTACTACCAGAAGAGCAGCGCCAAAGACAAGTTCTTCGGCAAGTACTTCGAGCAGCTCACCGGCACGCCCACCGTGCGCCAGATGATTATTGCGGGTAAATCGGAAAAGGAAATTCGCCAAGCGTGGGAGCCGGCCCTAGGTCAGTACAAGCAAATGCGCAAGAAGTACCTGCTGTACCCCGACTTTAAATAACCCGCTCGTATAGCCCGCACAAGGCGCTGCAGGTTCTCGCGCAGAGTGCAGCAGCGTCTTCAGCGGCAAGCCTCTGTGCCTGCTGCGGGCTGAAATTTCCAGAATCAACATGCTCCGAATAATATTTATGGGCACACCCGATTTTGCGGTGCCCACCCTTGAAGCTTTGCACGGTTGGTCGGGCTGCCAAGTGGTGGCCGTGGTAACGGCACCCGACAAACCCGCCGGCCGCGGCCAGAAGCTGAACGAATCGGCTGTGAAACAGGTAGCGGTGCAGTTGGGCCTGCCCGTATTGCAGCCTACCAACCTTAAGTCGCCGGAGTTCCAGGATGAGTTGCGCAGCTACGCGGCCGATCTGCAAGTGATTGTGGCTTTTCGGATGCTGCCCGAGGCTGTTTGGAACATGCCGCGCCTAGGGTCCATCAACATCCACGCCTCGTTACTGCCGCAGTACCGCGGCGCGGCTCCCATCAACTGGGCGCTAATACACGGCGAGCAGGTGACGGGCGTTACGTCGTTTTTTCTGCGGCACGAAATCGACACCGGCGACCTAATTTACCAGGACGAAGTTGCCATTGAGCCGGAGGATGATTTCGGCTCGCTGTACGGCAAGTTGAAACAAGCCGGTGCTGCCTTGGCCCTCCGAACGGTGCAGGCCATAGCCGCTGGTACAGCTCCCAGCACGCCCCAAGCTGACCGCGGCGACCTGCGCCCCGCGCCCAAACTCCAAAAGGAAACCGGCCGCCTCGATTTCAGCCAGCCAGCACACGCACTGGTGAACTTGGTTCGGGGCCTGTCGCCCATACCAACGGCCTTTACCAACCTGCCCGACGGCCGCGGCCTGAAGGTGTTTCGGGCGCAAGCGCACCCGGCTGCCCCCACTGCCGACACGCCCCTAGGTGCCTGGCTAACCGATGGCCGCAACTACCTGCGGGTACAAACTGCCGATGGCCAGCTCGATTTGCTTGATGTGCAGCTCGAAGGCAAAAAACGCATGCCCGTGGGCGACTTCCTGCGCGGCTTCAACGCCCAGTCACTTATCAATTCATAATTAGTAATTACCCATGATTGCTCTCGTAGTAGCCCGGGCCGATAACGGCATAATTGGCCGCGACAACCAGCTGCCCTGGCACTTGCCCGCCGACCTCAAGCATTTTAAGCAGCTGACGACGGGGCACCCCATCGTGATGGGCCGGCGCACCTACGAGAGCATTGGCAAACCGCTGCCCAACCGGCGCAACATTGTGGTAACGCGCCAGACTGATTGGCAGGTTGAGGGCGTAGAAGTAGCACACTCGGTGCTAGGTGCGCTGGAGCTGGCCCGCCAAACCGCCGAGGAAGTGTACGTGATTGGCGGCGCCGAAATCTACCGCCAAGCCCTGCCCGCCGCCGACACCATTTACCTAACCGAGGTGCACCACGAGGCCGAAGGCGACACCGTACTGCCCGACTTTAAGGCCGATACTACTTGGCGCGAAACCAGCCGCGAGCGGCACGAGCCCGACGAGAAACACGCCTACGCCTACAGTTTCGTGACGCTACAACGCCGACGCTAAGCACCTAGGGAGCGGCTACGGAATCAGCAGCACTTTGCCTGTGCTTTGGCGGCTTTCGAGGTAGCGGTGGGCTGCGGCGCCATCGGCCAGCGCAAACGTGGCCGAAATATCGACGCGCAGCTTGCCTTGGCGCATTAGCTCGAACAAGGCAGTTGCCCGGCGCTGCCGTTCGGCCGGCGTGGTCAGGTAACTCCACAAGTCGCCGCCGGTCAGGGTCTTCGATTCGTCCATCAGCATGCGCGGATCAACGGGTGCGGGGTCGCCGCCGGCCATGCCGTAGAACACCACCGCTCCGCCAGCACTACGCGCTGCCCGTAGGCTATCGGGCACGGTGCTGCCCACCGAATCGTATACCACATCGGCGCCGGTAGGCTGGTTGCGGTACTCGCGTACGGCGCTTACCCAATCCTGCGAATACAACAGCACCTCATCGGCCCCAGCCGCGCGGGCGACAGCAGCCTTAGCCTCGCTCGAGGTTAGCCCGATAACGGTACCACCTAGGGCTTTGATGAACTGGGTGAGCAACTGCCCTACCCCGCCCGCCGCTGCGTGCACTACAGCCAAAGTGCCGGGCTGTACGCGGTAGCTATCGGAGCTAAGGTACTGCGCCGTGAGGCCCTGCAACAGCACGGCCGCGGCTTGTTTGCTTGTGATGTCGTGCGGCACGGGCAGGGCATGCGTTATGGGCACTAGCATCAACTCGGCGTTGGCGTGGGGTACATCGGCTACGGCTACCCGGTCGCCTACGCGCAGGGTGGTTACGTCGTCGGCCACGGTCTCTACTACTCCGGCCGCTTCGTAGCCCAAGATGTACGGCGGCTTGCCTACCAGGTGGTAGTTGCCGTTGCGGCGGTACACATCGGCAAAGTTTAGCCCGATGGCTTCGGTGCGCAGCAGAATGTGTCCGGGCCGAAGCGCCGGCGCCGGCATTACATCGTAGCGCAGTACCTCGGCATCGCCGAACTCATCGAAGCATAAAGCGTGCATGGTAGTTTGGAGCATGGCAGTTGCCCTAGGTGCCGAAACGTGCCTAACACCAAGGCAGGCCAAAGGTAACGGCATAACCCCGCCCACTACTCTGTAAAAAGAACCGGGGCCGCGACTTTGCTAGTCGCGGCCCCGGTTGCTTCGGCTTGCTTGGCACCTTGCTTAACGCAGCAGCACCAGCTTGCCCCACCCCTTCTTGAAGGCTTGCTCGGCCTTGGAGTTGGTGGTGCGGTGCTCGAATTTGTTTTGCGGGTCGTCCATCACCACGCGGTAGAGGTACGTACCGTTGGCCAGCTTATCGCCGTACTGGTCGGTGCCATCCCAGGCATACTCGGTGATGTTGTTGCCGATGTGCAGCGGGCCTAGTTCGGCCTGCATGATTTCGCGCACCACCTTTCCCGAGAGCGTCAGGATCTGAATCTTCATGTTGCGCGGCAGCTCGCTGCCCGTAAGCGTAAACACAAAGCGCGCCCGGCTGGTAACGGGGTTCGGATACGGGAAGATATTGGTGATGCTCGAGGTGTTGATTACCTCGAAGTTCACGGCATAACGCTGCGCGCCGGATTGGTTATCGGCCATGTCGCGGGCTTGCACCTCCAGCTTGTACACCCCATCGGCCAAGGTGCCGGGTGTGTAGTACACGCGCGTGCGGCCCGAGGCCGCATCGGGCGCAAACCGAATCAGCGAAGCATCCGTCATCGAAACCTGTTGCGGCGCCTGGTTGGGGCGCGTCAGGAACACCTGCACTTTGCTTGGGTCGTCGATGGGGCGGCGCTTGTCCTCGTACTTCACATCAACCAGGATTTCGGGGCGGGCCGATACAATGTCGCCGTTCAGGATGTGCACGCCATCGAAGGCCACATCGAGCACGGGCGGTACCGCAGTATTGGGTGCCTGGAAGGTCAGGTTTAGCTCGTTGTTGAAGTAATACTGCTCGGGCACCTGGCGCGAGTTCACCTGAATTCGCACGGCGCCTTCGCCTTTGAACGTGCGCACATCGAGGCGGAATACATAAGTGGCCACCGAATCGGACTTCAGGATGCGGGCCGACTGCAGCTCCACTTCTTTGCTTTGCCCATTGGCGGCGGTTTCGCGCACGGTAGCTTTGGCCCACAGGCGCTCCGGGAAATCAACAGCCGATACGTTCTCGAACTTCACCGGGATATCAAGGAAGCCCGAACTGGCGGCGTCGGCGTTCAGCTTGGCGGTGGCGTACACATTGGCCGGCAACGACGGATGGTCGCGGCGCACCACGCCTTCGGGCAGCGGCGTGTAGGTTACCAGCCACTGCTTAAGCTGCGGAGCGGTACGGTTGACCGAGTCGATGAGGACCGCCTCAAGTTGCAGGTACGGGTACTGCTGGGCGCTAACACCCGACAGCGAATGAGCCAAATTGGTAACACTGGGCACCAGCACGGTGCGGTTGTTCTGGGCGTCGTAGCCTACCAAGCGCAGCGTGTACGCATCAGCAGCATCGGTTTTCTTGATGGTGTGGTAAAGTGTTTGCCACTGTTGTGCGGGGCCAACGCGCGTGCTCACCACCGTACCAGTGCCTGCGCGCGCATTTACGGCGGCACCTAGGCTGATTTCCTGATTCTGGCGCGGTGTAGTGCTGGCAGCATCAAACGTACGCTCCTGCACTTGGCCGGGGAAACCTTTGCGTAGCATCATTACCAGCGGGTCGCCGTCCTGAGCTTGCTTGATTAGCCGCGAACCCATGGCTTCCAATTCGTTTTTCAGGGCCGCATCCATGCTGCCGAAGCGCACGGTATTCATGCTTACCAACGCTACATAATGCCCGGCTGGTACATCGCGCAGAAACTGCAGCAGCTTTGCCTGCCCGCTAGCCGTGTTGATGTTGTCGCTGCCATCGGCGTAGAAGTGGTACAGCGGAGCACCGTTCTGGCCGCAAAGCAAGTAGGCCCCGCCCATGTTGTTGAGTTGCTTAAGCGTACGGCCATCGTACACAGCGGCAATGATATTGGGCGTACCCGTACGGATAGAGCCACAGTTATCGGTTTGGGTAGAGATGTTGTCGGTGAGTACGCCGTAGCCCGGGCGGAAGGTGTTGCCACCGCTGCCGCCACCGGCGGTTTTCAACTGCACCTGCCGGGTGCGCTCCTCAAATTGCCAGCGGCCCGATGGAGCATCCTGCACCAAGCCGGTTTTCTGGTTCGAGGCCATTTGCCCGTAGTGGCTTTGCGACCACCCCCCGGGGCTATTGTTGATGTAGCGGAACGAGTTGGTTGCCCAGCTTTCGTCGAGGCCTTGGTTGGCCCCGAAACGTACGCGCCAGTAGTAGACCACCGAATCGCGCGGCGCACTAGGTGCCGGCAGGTTGGGGCGCCACTCCACCACATCCGTTGCTTGCACCGAATTATTGCGCAAAAAGGGTGAGTTGAAAGTAGCTACCGTGTCGAGCTGGAACTCGTAGGTGCGCAGCTGGGCCTGTGGCAAGTTGCTTTGCGCCACCAAGCGCACGTTCTGCTTGCCCACAATGGCAAAGTTGTGCGGGTTGAGCGCCGTTACCCCGCCTTGCAGGAAGCTGAACGTGGTGGTGACCGAGTTGTTGTTTTCGTTTAGCTCGTCGATTGCATTGGGGTCATCGATCCGTACCGTGAAGGTATTGAGGCCAAACACGTTGCCGGTATTCGTCAGCTCAAAGTCGAGCACGGCGTTGTTGCGCCAGCCGGCAAAGGTTTTGGAGGTGCGCGTAATCGTTGATCCAACCTGGCGCTCTACCGTCACCTTTACATCATCGGAAATGAATTTGCCGAAGTTGCTTGCGGTAATTTGCAAGTTGAACCGCTGCGACGAAGCCAACACCGGGCCCGGATCGAGCGGCAGTATTTGCGCACTGTTGGCGGCGTAATCCGGCTTTGGCGGCGCGAACAACGACAGCGCCGGGTCGCCCTGCCACGTGGTGTTCATCATCATGCTCACGGCATAACGGCTGCTCGTGTACTGCGGAATAGCCATTAAGCGCTTGTTCACCTCGGCCTGAATAACCGTAAGCGGCTTGCCGTACCACTGCGGATCGTTAAACATCAACAAGTACAGGCGGTCGGCGTAATCGTTCAGCTCGTTGTCGACGGCAAAGTCAGAGGTGGCCATAAAACCCACAGCACCTTTTTCGGGTGCCAATACCCAGGTTTCGCCGAAGGAGCCATAAGGGGTGTAGTTGTTGCCTACTGCACAGCCAAAAGCCATGAATACGGGGTATTTACCCTTATTGGCGTAACCACTGCTGGCGAGCGTAATGTCCTTGGGGTTCAGATCGAGGTAGGTTGTGGAGCCGTGCCCGAAGTAGGTAATCAGCGAAACACCCTGATTGAGCTTAGGCGCAATGTCGGTTTCAACAGGGTACGCCCCTAAGTTGCTGCGGAAGATGCTCTCAACGTTAGCCCCGAACAGCGGCGCTTCGGCGCGGCTTTGATATCGACGCAGGTAGCCATGGAACTGATCGAACTCGTTCTGCCGGACGCCGCCCCCTAGGTGCAGCACGTTCTTGCGCCACGGCTCAACACCTAGGGCTTCGTGGTCCTTCAGCTTGTTTAGGTAGCCGAGGACGTCGGCAGAAGTTTGGGCAGCTAAACGCCCCGTGGGTATTTGCGGGAAGTAAGAGTCGTTTTGCCAATCGGCGGTAAAGAAAATGTCCGAACCGCCGCGGGTACTGGCTGGCACTAAATCCGGGAATGTGGCCCGAGCAGCCGTAGAGGCTTTGCGGTAGAAGGTACCGCCCCAGCCTTCGGTTATCATTACGCCTTTGCCCAGCAGCAACAAGTAGCGATTGGCTACCGGCGCCGTGAGCATATATTGCGCAAAGCGCCGCACTGCCAGCGGCGACCGTTCGCCGTAGTGAAACTGGTCGTAGAGCAAGTCGCTGGTGACTACCAGGGTGTCGAAGCGCCCACCGGAGTTTGACGCGCGGTAGTTGGCGTACTCGCGCACTGGGTTGGCTACGTTGCCTGCCGGGCGCATCAGTGCTCCACTGCTTACAATTAAGAAATTATGGGCGCTGGGCGAGATGGGGCGAAAACGCACACGCACGGCTGGCGCGGGTACTTCGGCCTGCGCTGCATCGGCCAGTAGCAACTGGCGCGTGCGGCCAACCGCCGATGGGAACGTGAACACGCGCGAGTTGCTAGTACCAGCGCCGGCAATCCGTTGCACGTTGGCGGGGTCGGTTACATCGTAGCCAACTACCGAGGCCGAAATGCTATCGAGCTGGTAGCTGGCCGGCTCGGCCAAGGTAGAGTCGTTCAGGACTTGCAGGGCTGCCTGCCCCGCCTGCCACGTAACCGTTTGCGGGTGCACCACCCGGATGTAGCCAACCCTAAACTTGTCGGTAATGGGGGTTGTAGGGTTGCTAACGGCTACTTTGATTCCCACCCGACCATTGGCGCCAATGTCGCTGCGCTGCAGTTGGTACTGCACTTTTCGTACAGCGTAAGGGCCATAGTTAACAGGTGTAGAGGTGAGCACGCGTTCGGCACCGTTGCCCCCTGCCACAGCCGATATTAGGGTGTTGTGCATCGAAGGCGAAGCGCCTACCAACAGCACCTCTACCCATGGCATGGCACCCTGCGCCGAGCGGCGGCCAATGCCGTCGAGTTGGTAAGTCCAGCTGCTGCCAATCGCGCCGCCTAGGAAACCCTCGCCGCTGTCGGCCCAGGGCATCCAAGCTAATTGCGCATCGGTTTGGCCATAGTGGTAGTCGCCGTTATCAATTAGTAGGCGCGGCTGCAGCCAGTTGTTGTGGTGGCCGCTGGCCGTAACTGCCGGCTCGGCCATGCGCTTGCCCGTGGTAGCCTGCGACCAGGTAAGGAAGTACGCTGCCGTATCGGTAAATAGGCTGTAGAGCTGGTGCGGCTGCTCAGCAGCCGTTTTGTACATGTCGCGGTCGAGTTTGCCGTCGTTGCGCTGGCCGAAGAACTCGAGGTAAGTAGTAGCATCAAGCTGTGCCTGGTTGCCGCCGCCGTACATGGCTACCTCCTGCCCGCGCCGCCACAACTGCAGGCGCCGGGGCTCTACCCCGTTCAGACCAAGCCGTGAGAGGTAGGCCTGATCGAGGCGGTAGATGCCGTCCTTGATGATTTTGATTTTGTAATACGTCTGGCTGTGGTTGATCCACTCGTTGCCGTACTGCCGGGTTTGTGCCCCAACTGATTGGGCCAGCCCCATCAGGAGTACTGCCAGCAATATGCTCCACCGCCACATGCGAGGTGCGTATCGGTTCTTCATAACGTTGTTATCTATAACGTCGGCGGTTGGTACCTAGGGACACCGCCATCTGCCAATACTTTTATTTGAAGGCGTAACCCAACGACACCATAATGGAATTGGCCTGCGAGCTTTGTCCTAGCCGTTCGATGGCCAAGCGCGACAGTGCCAAATCGAGACGCAGGCCGCTCAGGGCCACGCCTACACCTAGGGTTGGCTGCACCTTCCACTCCTCCTTGCCGCTGAATGCCTCAATCTTCTGCACGTTGGTAGCACCGCCGCGCAAAAACAGCAGGTTGCGGTACCCAATTTCGGCCCCAATGTGGGGCGCAATGCTCACGAAGTTGGTAGAAACCGGCGTGTTGCGCTTACCGTCGGTAGTGATTTCCAAATCAGTAGCCAAAACGGCTGTCAGCTCGCCGGGCAGCTTAAACGAGCGGCTCACGCCTAGCACAAACCGAGGCAGCGTTACTTCCGTGCTGTTGCTTGGCACGAAATCCAGCGTATCGATGGTAGGCTGAAACTTCTCGGCGTTGATTTTCCAGGTGTTGTAGGTGGTGGTAATGTCGCGGGCCATCAGCCCAAAACGCCAATTGTTGCGCTCGTACTGCGCGCCGGCATCAATCCCAAAGCCCCAAGCATTGGCGTAGTCGCCCACGTTGCGGTAAATAATTTTGGCGTTGGCCCCTAGCTGCAGCCCCTCAATGGCTTCCAGCTTGCGGGCATACGAAAGCAGCAGGCCATAATCGGCTACCGAGAAGTAGGTAATTCGGTCGTAGGAAATCTGATTGTACTCGTTCACCAAAGCCCGGGTGTCCGGAATGTCATCTACCCCAACCCGGATGATGCTGGCCCCAATGGCGCTGCGCTCGTCGAGCGGCATCGAGAAAGCGGCGTAATCGTTCTTGACAATGCCCGAAAACAGCTCGGAGTGCATCAGCACGGCATCGTATTTCGACTTCTGCCGCAGCAGGCCGGCAGGGTTCCAGTAGCCGGCGGTGGCATCATCGGCCAAGCTTACTTGGGTGCTACCCATGGCCAGGGCCCGTCCGCCCACGCCAATCGAGAGAAAGTCGTTGCTATACTTAGGGGTATTGTCCTTAGGCACCGGATTGGTTTGTGCCTGCGCTGCTACCACTCCTAACAGCGGAGCAACCAGCAACGTGGTGATAGAGCGACGGAAGAAGTGTGTCATAGAGTAACGAAAACACCCGGTTACGAACGAGCTTTCACAACGCAAGTTACTTATTAATAGTGCAGCACGCGGCAGCTCATTTGCCTCAGCTTTATGCAGGGGCCTAGCTTTAGCGGAAACCCACATGAGGGTACGAAGTCTCGGGGGCAGCTGGTTTGCATCAGCCCCTCGGGCGACAATCAGCCGCTGATTACTATAAGCATAGCTCACGGCTGATTCATCAACGCTTTGTCAATCAACTAAATGATTGTTGGGATATTCTGAAACAAAAATTATTTCAACCAAGTACCTTGCTTTACAAAGTACCTGCTTTTATATTTGTACCATACTTCACCGACTACTGCCCGCAAAGCCTATGAAAGTCGAAAACACCCAAGTGCAGATGCGGAAGGGCATTCTGGAATTCTGCATCCTGGAAATCATTGCGCGGGGCGAGGTGTATGCCTCCGACATGCTGGAGGAGCTAACCCAAGCCCGCATGATTGTGGTGGAGGGTACGCTGTACCCCCTGCTAACCCGCCTGAAGAATGCCGGCCTGCTCGATTATACCTGGAAGGAATCGAGCAGTGGACCACCCCGCAAGTACTATACCCTTACCGAGGTGGGGCAGCAGTTCTTGCACGAGTTGCGCCTAACGTGGGAGGAGATTGAGGACTCGATCCAGATCATCCGCTCCAACCCCAACGGCAACTCCTCTGCCAGCGTCGCGCCCGCCGGCGCCTCCATCTGACTCACCACCCCTACAGTTGCAGCACTGCGATGAAAAAGAATATCAGCATCAATCTGCAGGGCCTGATCTTCCACATTGAGGAAGACGGCTACGAAGTACTCCAGCGCTACCTGCAGGACGTGAAGGCGTACTTCAGTACTTACCGCGGACACGAGGAAATTGTGGCCGATATCGAAGGACGCATTGCCGAAATCTTTGCCGCCCGCCTCTCCAGCACCAAGCAGGTTATCACGTTCGAAGACGTGGAAGCCGTGGTGGCGAAAATGGGCCGCGTGCAGGACTTTCAGCAGGATGGCCAGCTCGACGATGACGACGACGTAGCGGATACCGCTAGCTACGGCCAGCCCCTAGGTGGTGGCGCCTACGCTGGCACTAGCACCGCCACGGCGCCCGCTCCTACGGTGGTTGAAGAACCCCGCCGCCTCTACCGCGACATGACGAACCGCCGCGTAGCGGGTGTGGCAGCCGGTTTGGCCCGCTACTTCAACATCAACCCGCTGTGGGTGCGCCTTATTTTTATCGGCACGCTTTTCTCGCCCATCATCGGCGATATCCTAGGTGCTCTGCCAGCCATTAGCCTGCTCACCTACGTGGTGCTCTGGATTGCGCTGCCCAAGCGCTTCGATGACCGCCCCATGCCTGACGATGACGTGACGCGCAAACTCTTCCGCGACACTGATAGTGGCTCGATTGGCGGTGTAGCCGCTGGTTTGGCCGCCTACATGGGCATCGAGGTAGCTATTCTGCGCATCGTATTTGTGCTTAGCATCTTCCTGGGTGGCACGGGCCTATTGCTGTACCTGATTCTGTGGATGGTGGTGCCGCCAGCGCGCACCCTATCCCAGAAAGCCCAGATGCGCGGCGAAGCCGTAACCCTTTCGGGCCTCGAGCAAAGCCTGCGCAACCAAGGCACTACGCCCGTCAGTAATCGCCCCGTAGGCGCTTTTATTGAGGAGCTGGGCCGCGCCATTCGGCCGGTAGCCCGGGTATTGGGCACGGTAGTGCGCGTATTCGTAGGCCTGATGTTTATCCTGATTGGTTTTGGCCTGCTCATGGGCCTGCTGATTGTGGCTGGTGTGGCCATTGGTCTGTTGCCCGAGTCGCAAAACATTCAGCTGGGCGATGCCCCGGCCTTTGCCGTGCTGGCCGGTGTGCCGTGGTGGTTTGTGGTGAGCGGTTTCCTGGCGGCTGGTATTCCGGTGTTGCTGCTGCTGTTCTCGGGCGTTGGCCTGCTGGTGCGCCGCTGGTTGCTGAACCGTACGCTTACGCTCCTATTGCTGGGCCTTTGGATGCTGGGTATTGTGGGTTCCATTGCCGGTGGCGTGCGCCTCTCGCAGGAGTTTCAGGAAGAAGGCAGCTACACCACTAACCGCACCCTAGGTACGTTGGCTGGCAACACCATTACGCTCGACGCCCGCGAGCTGGATTACGACTGGAATATGCAGCCCGAAATCCTATTTGCACCGGCAGATAGCGGAAACACGATCGTGATGACGCAAGAAGCCCGCGCCCACGGCCGCACCCTGGAAGACGCAACGAACACCGCGCGTAACTCCATTGCCTACCGTGCCGTGCTGCGCGATTCGAGCGTGGTGCTCGATAACCGCTTCTCGTTCCGCCCGGGTGCCATCTTCCGCGACCAGGAGCTCGACGTAACCCTGCGCCTGCCCCGCAACAAGCAGTTCCGTATCACGCGCGACTTTGCCCATTTGCTCGACGATTACAACTTCCTGAACGATCAGCGCCCCGAGGATGCGTCGAAGCACCTCTACCGCCTGCGCGGCAATCAGCTTGAGTGCATCGACTGCTCTGCCGAAGATTTCCCACAGCCCGAGGGCGAAGACGAGGAAGGCTACGAAGGCGAGTTCAACAGCGACGGCGTGCGCATTGATGTAGACACGGACGACGAGGATGTGAACATCGAAGTCGACCTAGGCGACGTGGATGAGTTCTCGACCGACCCCGCCGATTATGGCGACGCCCGCCGCAGCTACAACGAGGCCAATTTTAGCAAAGTAGAAGTGAACGGCGCCTACCACGTGGTGCTGCGCCAAGGCGGCCAGTACCAGGTGCAAGCCTACGGCACCGACCGCGAGCTAAACCAGTTGGATGTACATCGCAACGGCGACGAGTTAGTGGTACGTCCCCGCCGCAGCAACCTCTTCGGCAACTGGCGCCGCAACGATGGCGACGAAGTGCTGGTAGAAGTAACCCTGCCCACGCTAAGCAGCCTCGAGCTAGCCGGTGCCGTGAAGGCTGAAGCTACGGGCTTCAACGACCTGAATACCCTGAATGTGGAGCAAGCAGGTGCCAGCCACCTGCGCTTCGCCGGCACCTGCAAGGCACTGTCGCTCGATTTGGCCGGCGCTTGCAAATCGTCGCTGACGGGCCAAGCCGACCAACTGCGCCTCGAAGGCAGCGGCGCTTGCCAGGTGCAAGCCAGCGAGTTTCCGGTAAACAACGCCGAGGTGGAGCTAACGGGTGTAAGCAAAGCCCGCCTAGCAGTGGTTCGGCAGCTACGCACCGATGTTTCCGGAGCCAGCCAGGTAGCTTACAGCGGCAACCCCTCCAACGTGCGCAACAGCAAATCGGGTGCTTCCAAGGTATCCCGCGTTCAGGAGTAATTCTTGAAAACAAAGCCTTGCGTTAAGTACTTAATCTACTGCGCTACTGCTTATCTTACAGGTGTATCCTTCGCGCGATAACTGCGTAAGCAGGAGCATGGGACTTAACACCTTCCGCTACAACTCTACGAGTTTAGGGGCTCCTTGGTGAGTGAATGGTTGCCCCCGAGGAGACCTTCAACCTTTCGCGCTGCAACTGGAAGGTGACGGTTTCCTCGAACTCGCAGCGGCTGCTGCCCAGAGGAAAAACAAAGCGACGCGCCAGTGCTGGCGCGTCGCTTTGTTTTTCCTAGGTGCTCAGTTAGATCCGGCCAATACTCATGGCAAGGGTACCGCAGGAGCCCCCGCAGCGTCGGTCGATTTGGGTTCGAGGCCTTTGCGGCGCCCAAGCTCGAGTAGCAGTGCGTACGCTTCGGCAAACTCGTTGCGCACCTGTCCATCAAGAATAGCCTCCAGCACAGCATCCTTCAGCTCGCCCACGGCTTTGGAGGGCGAGAGGCCAAAGGTTTGCATGATTACCTCGCCGGTAATCACGGGCTTGAAGTTGCGCAGGTGGTCTTTTTCCTCTACCTCCTTCAGCTTCTCCTCCACCCGCTCGAAATTGCGCAAGTAGCGGGCCACACGCTGGTGGTCTTTGCTGGTGATGTCGGCGCGGCACAACGTCATCAGGCGGTCGATATCGTCGCCGGCTTCAAACAACAGGCGGCGCACGGCCGAGCCGGTTACGGTTTCCTTTACCAGCGCAATGGGGCGCAGGTGCAGTTTTACCAACTTTTGCACCATGCGCATTTCCTCACCTAGGGGCAGCTTCAAATCCGCGAAGATGCCGGGCACCCACCGGGCACCTTTGTCCTCGTGCCCATGAAACGTCCACCCAACTTTGGGGTCGAAGCGTTTGGTGGGCGGCTTGGCAATGTCGTGCAGAATGGCAGCCCAACGGAGCCACAAGTCGGCACCGGCAGCTACCACGTTGTCGAGCACCTGCAGCGTGTGGTAAAAATTGTCTTTGTGTGCGTGCTGTCCACGGCGTTCCACCCCGTACAACGCTGCCATCTTCGGAAAAATGAGCTGCAGCAGGCCGCTAGCAAACAGCAGCTTGAAGCCGTAGCTCGGCTTCGGCGCCATGATAATCTTGTTCAGCTCGTCGGTAATCCGCTCCTGCGATACAATCTTGATGCGTTCCTTATTTCGACCGATGGCATCAAAAGTATCGGGGTCGATGTCGAAGTTTAACTGCGTGGCAAACCGAACGGCCCGCATCATGCGCAATGGGTCGTCGGAAAAAGTGATATCCGGATCGAGCGGCGTGCGGATAATCTTATCCTGCAGGTCCTGTATGCCGTTATAGCGGTCAACGAGCGTACCGAAGTCGTCGGCGTTCAGGCTCAGGCCTAGGGCATTGATGGTGAAGTCGCGGCGAGCCAAGTCTTCCTCGAGGGTTCCGGCCTGCACCTCCGGTTTGCGCGATTCGGCCCGGTAGCTTTCTTTGCGGGCACCCACAAACTCCAGCACTATTTCGGGCGTGGGCAACATGGCCGTGCCAAAGTTCTTGAACACGGTTACGCGGGGGCGGTTGGGTAACTTACGGCCGACCGCTTGCGCCAGGGTAATCCCATCGCCCACGCACACCACGTCCACATCTTTGCTGGGGCGCTCCAGCGCTAGGTCGCGCACGTAACCGCCGATTACAAATGCTGGGTAGCCCAGTTCCTGAGCCGCTTCGGCTATGGTGCGAAACAAAAAAAGGTCGGGTAACTGGGGGTGTTTCATGCCGCAAAGTTCGGCAACGCCGGTTTAGCAACCATACCCCTGCTCTATAGGGCCGCTTGTTATCGGGCTTGCATTGCAATCCATCCGGCGGCTTGTACGTTTCGACTTCAGGCAGTTAAAGCAAGCGCTAGAGTGCTGTGTGCCTGCACGGGTCGGTTCAAAACACGTGTGAGATGATCCTAGCCTTCCCTCATCAGTGCCGTTTGACTTTTTGTGAAGCAGCCTTCCTCGTCCGTTTGCTGTTCGGTTTGCGCGTAGCGACGCTGTTGGTGGGCTTAATACCTATGCTGAAGTGCAAAGGAGACTAATTGCAAGTACGCACCTGCCGCCTGTACGTGCTCTGCCCCGCAATTCCAACGGTCAGCGTTGCTAACGGTGAGAAGCATTTTTGCTCAAGGCATAGCTATGAAACTATGCGCATGCTGCTGTAGCCGAGTCCTAATCGCGTAACAACTCGAGCGAACCATTGGCCAGTACACGTACTATGCGTGAGGGTTCCGAGCGCTTTTCGTCGTCTTGCCGCCAGTTTACCACATGGTCGACTCCGCGCACAATGGCAGGGTCAATTTCCTTGTAAATAGCCGGCGTGGGTTGCCCACTGATGTTCGCGGAGGTAGAGACCAGTCCGTGGCCTAGCCGCCGCACCACTTTGTGGGTAAACTCGTCGCCGCGCACCACGCGCAGGCCAATGGTACCGTCGGCAGCCAGAAGGTTGGGCGCCACCAAGCGGCTGCCCTTCACCACGTAAGTAGTAGGGCGCTGCTGCTCGGCTAGCAGTTGGCCTAGGTTGTCGGGCACTTGCTCGGCGTAGCGAGCAAACATAGCTTCGTCGGCTACCAATATAATACAGCCTTTTTCGCCTGGTCGTTGCTTTAGTTTATGCACTTTCTCAACCGCTCGGGGCACCTCCGCATCGCAACCAATCCCCCATACCGTATCGGAGGGGTACAAAATGACCAGCTGCATCAGCAGCGCATCCACGGCTGCTTCAACCTCCTGTTGAAAGTAGTTCATAAAAGAAGTTAGTCGACCTCCAGATCCGAAGAGGTAATTTCCTGGCAGAGCTCTACCAATACGCCGTGTGCGCTCTTGGGGTGCACAAAGCACACCAGCTTGTTATCGGCGCCGCGTTTGGGCTGCTCGTTTAGCAACGTAAACCCCGCTTCGCGCAGGCGCTGCATCTCAGCCCTGATGTCGCTCACTTCAAACGCCACGTGGTGAATACCTTCCCCCTTCTTGGCCACAAACTTGGTAATAGCGCTTTCGGGCGTGGTGCCACCTAGCAGTTCAATCTTTGAGCCGCCTACTTTAAAGAACACCGTATCCACGCCTTCGCTTTCCACGGTTTCGCGTTTGTAAGGCTCCATCCCGAGCAACGTAGTGTAAAGCGTAGTGGCCGCTTCGAGGTCGTTTACGGCTAAGCCTAGGTGTTCCAGATTGGTAAACATGAGGGTTCAGATAAAGGCTGCGGCCGCTATGCCGAGCTTATTTGGATTGTGTCTACTTTTGTGGAGCAAAAGTAAACCTACGCGTCAACTTTGCTGTTCTAGTGGCGAATCATTCTCCGCTAGCTACCTTTACGCCGACAATAGAAAGCATTATGCTCAAGCTGCCCATTTACCTCGACAACAACGCCACCACCCCGCTCGATCCGCGCGTGTTGGAGGCCATGTTGCCTTACTTCACCGAGCATTTCGGCAACGCTGCCTCGCGCAACCACGCCTTTGGCTGGCAAGCCGAAGAAGCCGTGGATTATGCCCGCGAGCAAATTGCGCAGCTAATCAACTGCGACCCCAAGGAAATCATCTTCACCTCGGGCGCAACCGAGTCGGATAACCTTGCTATCAAAGGCGTGTTCGAGATGTATGCTCAGAAGGGCAACCACATCATCACCGCCACTACTGAGCACAAAGCCGTGCTCGATACCTGCAAGCACCTCGAGAAACTGGGTGCCCGCGTAACTTACCTACCTGTTAACGCCGAGGGTCTCATCGACCTGAACGAGCTGGAAGCAGCCATGACACCCCAGACCATTCTGGTGAGCATCATGTATGCCAACAACGAAATCGGCGTGATTCAGCCCATCCGCGAAATCTCGGCTATTGCCAAGAAGCACGGTGCGCTGTTCTTCACCGACGGCACCCAATCGGTGGGCAAAATTCCCGTCGACGTAATCGCCGACGGCATTGATTTGATGTCGTTTTCGGGCCACAAAATGTACGGCCCCAAGGGCATCGGTGCTCTGTACGTACGCCGCAAGAACCCGCGCGTGAAGGTAACCGCTCAAATGGACGGCGGCGGCCACGAGCGCGGCATGCGCTCGGGCACCCTCAACGTGCCCGGCATTGTGGGCTTGGGCAAAGCCTGCGAGCTAGCCCGCCTGGATATGGACGCCGACACCCAGCGCATCGCTGCGATGCGCGACCGTTTGGAGCGCGAGTTGCTGACGCTGGAAGAAAGCTACGTAAACGGTTCGCGCGAACACCGCCTGCCGCACACTACCAACATCTCCTTTAAGTACGTGGAAGGTGAAGGCCTGATGATGGGTGTGAAAGACCTAGCCGTTTCGTCGGGCTCGGCCTGTACTTCGGCTTCGTTGGAGCCTTCGTACGTGCTTAAGGCCCTGGGTCTGAGCGACGACCTGGCGCACTCTTCGCTGCGCTTTGGTCTATCGCGCTTCACTACCGATGAGCAAATCGATTACGCCATCGGCCACGTAAAAGAAGCTGTAACAAAGCTCCGCGAGATGTCGCCGCTGTGGGAGATGTTCAAAGAAGGCATCGACCTCAACTCTATCGAGTGGGCCGAACACTAAGATCAGTTGGTGAGTTTTTGAGTTTGGGAATGCATGAATTGCTATAGCAGCACTTCTCCCCCTCTTGAACTCACAAACTCCTAAACTCAAAACTCTTAAACTACTTTAAGTCCGTCATGGCTTACTCCGATAAAGTAATCGACCATTACAGCAACCCGCGCAACGTGGGTACGCTGGATAAAAGCAAAAAGACTGTAGGCACCGGCCTGGTAGGCGCTCCTGAGTGCGGCGACGTAATGCGCCTGCAGATTGAGGTTGACGAAGCCACCAACATCATCACCGATGCCAAGTTCAAGACGTTTGGCTGTGGCTCGGCCATTGCTTCGTCGTCGCTCGCTACCGAGTGGCTGAAGGGCAAGTCAGTAGACGAAGCGCTGGCCATCGACAACATGGAGATTGTGGAAGAGTTGGCCTTGCCGCCCGTTAAGATCCACTGCTCGGTGTTGGCCGAAGACGCCATCAAAGCTGCTATCAACGACTACCGTGTAAAGAACGGTCTTCCGGCACTGGAAGAGGCCAAGTCGCACCACTAATAGGGTTCAGGCATTAGGGCTTAGGTATTAGGCTGGCCGGAATATATCTCCGCCTCCTAAGCCTAAGCCCTAATGGCTAACATGCCAATACCTACCGCATGGAAGTTTCCAACGACGTACACGTTGAAAGCGCCCGCATTCAGCGGCTGATTGAGGACACGCTGGGCATGCAGCCCGGTAATCTGCTCTTCGATTTTCGCCAGCTCGATGGGCAGGTGCGTTTGGATTTGATTACGGTGAATCCGCGCCACCACCAAAGCTTCTTGTTTCGCTACGAAGTAGGTTACGACAAGCTCGACGCGCTGCGCAAGATGCTGGCCTATGTACAGAACTTTCGCGACAACGAAAGCTCCTACACCCTGCAGTGGCGGGCCCGCGGCGATAAAGAGTTGCAGACCTCCTACTTCCGGGCGCACAACGTGTACGAAGCTTTGGATAAGCTCTACTACGGTCGCGACTTGAACACCATTACGGTCTTCAGCGTTGTGCTGAATCCTTCTTCCTAGTTGGTTGTTATTCACCTAGGCCGGGCCACTGTCCTGCAACCAACACCTGACCATCATTCATTGACATGATTACCGTTTCAGATAAAGCCAAGGAGAAAGTCGAGCGCCTGCGCAGCGATGCAGGGCTGAATGAGTCTTTCCGCCTGCGTGCTTCGGTAGCTGGTGGAGGCTGCTCGGGCCTCTCGTACAAGCTCGACTTTGATGACGAAGTAAAGCCCATGGACCAAGAGTTCGAGGATAAGGGCGTGCGCGTAGTAGTCGATATGAAAAGCTTTCTCTACCTAGCCGGCACCGAGCTCGATTTCTCTGATGGGCTCAACGGCAAAGGTTTTTTCTTTAACAACCCCAATGCTTCGCGCACCTGCGGTTGCGGCGAGAGTTTCTCGGTATAATTCACCGGGTAATGCCAACAAAGCAAAGAGGCCGCCCAGATGGGCGGCCTCTTTGCTTTGTTGATTTAGAATTGGGTATGCACGCCTTGCAGTTTACAAGATCGAGCAAGAATATATTGAGCACACATCAATGTTGAGTTGGCCCCAACCAGCAAGGGCCGCAGTGTTTGCAGCGGCCCTTGCTGGTTGGGGCCAACCGTTGTTGATTAGCGTTTGACAAAACGTTCTTTGTAGTGTTGCGCGCCACTGAAGACGTGCAGAAAGTACGTTCCGGCACGCAAATCACTTACCGGTATGCTAACCGACCCGGTGGCGGTGCCTTGCCGCAGTACCTGCCCTAGGTTGTTGTGCACCTGCCAGCGAACAAGTTGCGGTGTAGCATCTAGCCTGATTACATCAGTAGCAGGATTTGGGAATATTCGCACAGAATGCAGGTTTACGGAAGCGACGGTAACCGCACGTGAATACTTTGATGCACCATCGGAATCCATCTGCAATAAGCGGTAGTAAAGTACCCCAGTCGGTGCTGCCACGTCGTTCCAAGAGTAGGTACGCTGCGAACTGCTAGTACCCGCGGCGGCAAGCCGCTCAATAGCCACGAAGTGCTTACCATCAGTGCTGCGTTGCACTTCAAACCAAGCACTGTTCATCTCCTGTGCCGTTTGCCAACGCAACTGTACACCTTGCCCCTGCCTTGTTGCGGCAAATGATGTTAGCTCAACTGGTAATGGGTTGTTGGCACCTAGGGCACTAGCCAACGTAAATACACTGAGCTGCGGAATGAGTGTTACTGGAATCGGGGCAGTAATGAAATTGCCGTTAACTGTGCCTTGCAAATCGGAATAGGCATTCTGCTCTTTACCTACGGCTGCTACCCGTAACCCGGCGGGGTTGCTTACATAATCATCGGCCGCCACTGGCAGCGTAATGCTGGCTTGGGCAATTGAAGCCGAACCACCTAGGCGTTGCACTCGGTAGTAGCGCACGCCCGATACTCGCTCCAACGATGCAGGCAAGGCCAGAGCGGGAGCAGCCTGTTCAACCACCTCCACGGAGTACGTAGCAGTTCCCGAAGAGCTTGGCGTCACCGCTAATGCTGCTGTGCGTAAGCGTGTTCCTGAGCCAACCGGAAACTCTAGCACAGTATTACTGGCAGGCTGTTCTGCCCCCGAGGGCGCTACCAGAGTCACTTCGCGGATCATAGGCCCGCTTACATAACTGTTAGCGGTGGCAGTACCTAGCAAAGCAGCATTGGCCGCCAGCGTAAGCACGCTACTTGGTGCGGTTGTGAGCTTGCCATTTAGCAACTCCAGCCCCCCATTGTTGGAGGCAGAGGCCGAAACTGCATTCAGTGTTACGGAAGTTGCTAGCGTTAACCCACTGGCATTGTTGAGTTGCAGCACCACGTTTGGCCCTAAATACGATAATCCAGTGGTACTACCTAGGGCCGTGCCGCTAATGATCTGAGCCATGCTGCCGGCAAAAACCAGCCGCGGACGAGCCGTACTGCTACTGGGCGAAAACCGGAAGTTGCCGTTGTTGATAAGGTTTCCGCGCAGGGTAACATCGGCGTTGAGGTTTATAACCAGCGTAGCCCCCTGCTCAATCTCTAAATTACCTCGGATGGTTAGCGGGTTAGTTCCTGAGGATGAATAGCTGATGTTGCCACTAACCGCCCGAAACGCCAAACGTGCGGCCGTTAAGCGACACGGTAGAGCTGCTGGTACCGATAGTTTCGAAAGCGAAAAGCCCGTTTTCGGTGCCCTCAGCGGCCGATAGATTATCCAGTAGTACCGAAACCGAGCGGTTGGTCCGGTGCACGTACGCTCCTCCGTTGTATATAATAAAGTTGCTACCCGCAGTACTTACATCAACGGGGGTACCGCTGCCCGAGCCTGAGTTGTTCACGAAGGTTGCACCGTTGTACAGCACCAATGCATCGGTAGCGCGCGTAAACCGCAAGTAGTCGTCGGTGGTGTTGGTGTTCGGCAACGTCACCGTAATGGCAGCACCGCCGCTCGGGTTCACAATCAACGAGGACAAGCTTAAAGGAATAGGGGTGCCAGCCGGCAGCACCACTTGGTAGGCCGACGCTATAAACGTATGGTCAAGCAACAGATCGTAACCATCAGCGGGTGCTAGGTCAGGACTCCAGTTGTTGGCATCGGCAAATGATACACCATCTCCTCCTCCATCCCAGCGCAGCAATGTTTTAGGTAGCGTTACGTTTACCTGCACCACGTTGCTTCGCACGACGGAATTGCAAGGTGTACCAAACTCCGATTGCGCAACCACATAATACGAGCCGGCAGCCGAGAAATTGGGTGTGTAAGTTGCTCCCACCTCTCCGCCGATGGCCGTAAACGGACCAGCAGCATTTGTAGCTACTGCCCACTGCCGCCGAATTGCTCCTGCTGTTTCGGTAGCGGTCAGCGTTGATCCACTGCTACCTAGGGCAACCGTTTGCACACTAGCTGGCGTAACGCTCACCCCAGGTTTCACTACTTGCAACGTAGCCGAATTGGCACTGCTAACGCTGGGGTTGCTCGATACCACTCGCACCAAGTAACCCGTGCCAGCTGCTGAAGTAGCCGGCACCACAGCCGCAATGGGTGAGCTGCTACCACTACCAATTATTACTGGGTTGGTAAAGTTGCCGGCAGCGTCGGAGAGTTGGGCCGCAAATACATTGTTGCTGCCGAAGTTGCCAGTAGTGGCAAACGATACGCTCAAGTTAGCGCCTGCGCACACCGTAGTTTCAGCCAGCACGGGTGCTCCGATGCTAACGCTTGCGGTGTTTACGTTGCCAGTTATAGCAATGTCATCAATGCCCGCACCTACCGAGCCATCGGCACCTAGGCTCTGAAAGCGAATTTTGACCTGAGCAGCGTTGATGGCTGATAAGTCGATGGCACTAACCGCAGTGAGTGTGCTGGAGCTTGGGGTGCGGGTGTAAGTGCCGGCCGACCAGGTAGCACCGTTGTCCGCCGACACTGAAACCGTTATGGTGTTCTTCGTAGCATCAACCCCGTTGAAGGTGCGCACCCGAAAGCTAAGCGACTTGGTAGTGTAATTAGCAAAGTTGAGCGTGGGCGTAACTACAGTTGCCGCGGCATGTGCAAGTCGCAGATAGTCGTTGCTTCCTACTGTTTGAGTGTTTACTTCCGGGCTGTACGACCACGAAGCAAAATCAGCGATGCGCCCGGTATGCAGAGGGGTAATGTAGGTTTGGGCTAATGCAACGCTGCTGCTACCTACAAGTAGCACAAGCCAGCACACCCTGAGCATCAATCCACAAACCAGAAATTTAGAAGAAGTTGAAATCATAGAACGACTAATGAGTTACGACTAGCTCTGGATAGCAGCCCTAACACTTGCCGTTAAACAGAGTTCAACACAATTGCATTATTCTTCTATTGTTGAGCTGCTTCACCTTGATAACCAAACAAAAAGCCCCTGCCGATTGGCAGGGGCTTTTTGTTATCATGCCGAAGGCTTCTTAGCGCTTCGTCACTTTGCGGGTTACTTTCTCAGCACCACTTGTAATGGTTACAACGTAGTTGCCGGGTTGCAGGCTGCTGGTGTTGAAGGTGCCATTAGCCGAGAGCTTGCCACGGAGTACCGTGCGGCCAAGCAAATCAGATACGACAACCTCTGCATCGGTTCCGCCTTGGCTCAAGCGTACGTTTAGTACATCATCTACCGGGTTCGGGTAAACAGCTACGTCAGCAACGCGGCCGTTCTTCACCGTCAACACGGGCGAGTAGTTAAACTTACTGTCGTTGTCGATCTGCTTCAGGCGGTAGTACGAAACACCGGCCAAGGGCTGCTCATCAACGAGGCTATACTCATGACGCTGGGCCGAGGTACCGTGACCTGCTTTGAAGCCGATGCTAGCGAATTCGTTACCGTTCTGGCTACGCTCCACTTCAAAACCACGGTTGTTCTTCTCCTGAGCAGTAGCCCAGTTCAGGTACACCTTGCCATTGCGCAGTTTAGCCTCAAACGAAACCAGCTCAACAGGCAGCGGGGGCTGCGGCTGGCCAGGTACGCGAATACCAACGATGGGATCCGGAATGGTTGGGGTCTTGTAGTTCTCCGCCGTTTGCACAGCGAAGTCGGTGTTGCCCAAACGGAATACGTTGTTGAACTCAAAGATGTAGAAGTAGTAGTCTTTGGTCGGATCAAGGTTCTCAATTACTGCTACCGAGTTCGGACCAGAGTATACCGAGAAGTAGCCCGGTGCTAGTTGCGGACCATCGCCGTAACGCTGGTTACCCGTTTGGTAAGAGGTACCATCGACAGGCTGATTTGTGGGTGGCAGAGCGGCGCTTTCGCTTGCTACAATCAGACGACCCTCGCCGTATCCTTCAGCCACGTAGTTGGGGGGCAACAGGAACTCAACCGTAGCATTGCTACCCGAGCGCGTAACGCGCAGCGTGCCATCTTGCAGAGTAACCTCTTTGGTCGGCTGGGTGTCGATAGAACGACCCGATAGCAGACCGTTATTCTGGAAGAACTGCAAGCCAGAGGTTGTGAAGTCAGTACTCTGGTAACGCAGCTGACCTAGGGCGCTACCCAGGTAAGTGGGTTTGTAACGCACAAAAATTTGCTGATTTACGCTGAACGTGGTGGCATTTGGATTAATCGTCACCGCGTTCTGGTAGGACCCTTCGGCGCCCGTTAGCGAAAACTCGAATTGCTGAGTATTGCTTGGGTTGAAGGTATTGGGTTCAACCGTGGTTGAAATGGTAATCGGACGGCGCACGCGCTCAGCACGAAGCGTTATTTGCTGCGCAGCCGAAGTAGTATTAATTACTACCTGACGAACTTCACTGAAAGCATTGGCCAGGAATATCGTCGGCTGGCTGGTACCTGTCACGGGTTTAGCCACGCCCTGCGCAGGGTCGCTTGAGTGCAAAATGCTTTCGGCATCGTCGCGCGCATTCGGCGGCAGGTAGCGGATGTAAACCGTTTTGGTAATCAAATCATTACCACGATCCGGTACAAACTGTAGCGAATTACCGGTGGCTCCGTTTAGGAAATCAAAATTAGGCGTTGTGCTAATCTGGAAGAAAGGCGGAGCTTGCACCGTCACGGGTTGCAGCAGGTTCGAGCCCTCAACCGTGTAGCTCTGCGTAGCCGAAGGCTCACCGGGCACCGTCGAGAACTGAACTAGGTCGCCGGATACGTTGATAACTGAATTACCTGCCAAAACCGGAGAAGCTCTAACTGTAATTGTGCGGGTGACAGCTCCAGCACTGCTGGCTGCGATGGTGCCTTCAAAGCTGGTTGTGCCGCTGGGGAACGGGCCAGCCAATCTCACCTCAATTACGCGTACCAACGATTTGTCAGCCTCTGGATTGATGCTGAGCGAACCATTTACAAAACCACCTCCAGAAGAAGCATCGCGGAATACTATGTTGCTCGACGAACCCGTAAGCACCAACGGTTCGGTCAAGTTGATGGCGCGCACAGTAAAGCTAAGCGTCTGGCCCGAACCCGAATTTGAAACTGTCTGGAAGTTCAGGTTGTCGGGGTTAACCGTAATGGTGGGCGTGGTAACAGCATTGGCTTGACCTTGAACAGCTACATCGCGCGTGATGCGCGGCGCCACAAACGACACATTGCCGCTGAACGATCCGGAAGTGTTGGGCGCAAAGATTACGTCAACCGTGGTTTGCGCTAAGCTGCCGTTTACGATCGGCAGGGCTATGGGGCCAGGACCAAAGTTGTTGCTGCCCGTACGGATCAGAAAACCGTTGGGGGCGCTAACCGAAACCGTGCCGCTGCCATCTGTTGACAGAAAACTACCGCTTACCTGAATGGACTGTACTTGGCTGGTAGAGCCCTGATCAATGGTGCCAAAATTTATGTTGGTCGGAGTTACATTCAGTACAGCCTGCGGGAACTCACCTGTGCCCGATACCGAAACTGTTTTGCTTGCAGCACCAGCGCTGCTGAACGTTACTACGTCCACGTAGTTCTGCACCACCGTAGGATTGAATACTACATCTACGGTGCCGCCAGAAGCAGGAAGCGTGGTGGTGGCTGCAAAGGCACCACCGTTGCTAACCAAAAAGCCGGCAGGAGCAGTAACCGAAATGGGCTCTGAAAGAGACAAGCCCGTAACAGTAATTGATTGCGGCGCCGAGCTGGTATTGATGGTCTGATTGCCGAAACCAAGCGCTGCAGGGCTGACCTGAATTTCGGGAGCCGCCGCTACCCCAACACCCGTTACACGGATGAAATCAGAATAAACAATTGAAGGGGGAGGCGTTGAACGAACGATTGACTGCGCAAACAGAAAATTTTCATCCGCATTCACCGTACCAGCTTGGGTTGGTCGGAAACGGGCGAAAATAGTCGTTGAGCTTACGTTACCGGCATTTGGTGTAAACGTAAGAGTAGATGAAAAACCAGAAGTAGCGCTTAAGCTTACTTCGAATTGATCGGGCGCTATTAGTTGCAACGAGTTTCTTAGACCGCTAGCAGAAAGTGTGAATGTTCTGTTAGTCGAAACCTGGCCAACGGTAACGCTGCCGAAGTTTTGGGGGTCACCAGCCTCGTTCGGTGTCAGCGAAATCGTCTGCGCAAAGCTGGCAAACGACATGCTTAACAGCATGAACAAAAGCGCGCAAAATTGCCAGCTACTATCTCGCCGGACTGCGCGTAAGTAAGCGTTTTTCATATATAGAAAACAAAGGGTTACAAAGGGTTGAAGAATGCGGTTACGGCGTGAAATACGCTCAAGCATTCAAAAGGGTCTTGATTTTTCTCAGATTTTATTTCAACTTACCAGGTTTGTTCAAATTGAAGTTTGCACATTTTGCAGCTATACCCTCACATCTTGTGCCACTCTCCATTTTTCAGTTACCTCTACAGTAAAAATAATATGTTCCTCAGCCAACTATCCCGCACAGAAGCTTGCAAACATTTGAAACGTCGCATTCTACTTGTTGTCATCCAAACTCAATCACACGCGAAATTCAGGAACATAAATTGAAGTACCTACTTTCCGCCTCAAACATTTCTTGGCATTGCCAAAGAATAAACAAATATTGATATTTAATATTCAAGTCATTAGAATTGAAACCCTTCCGCAAACAACCGGGGCGGCTCCTTATGCAAGGAGCCGCCCCGGTTGTTTGCGGAAGGGTTTGACCTTTCACACTCTACCTCCAATCGGGCAACGTAGCGGCTTGAAAAAGCAGCTTCCGGTTACTTCCATCGGTATCCATTATCCACACTTCAGGGGGTGTAATGTTGTCGTTCACCCGATTTACAAAGATGATCTTTGAGCCATCGGGCGAGTAGCGTGGGTATAAATCGTTGGTTCCGGCGGGCTTTTTGGCAGATAAATCAACTACTCCCGATCCGTCGCTCTTGGCCGCAAAAATGCGCGCATCCAGTTGCCGGCCAGTAATATTGTTAACGCCGGATACATCGCGGGTATACAACCAATTTTTACCATCTAAGCTGTAGCAAGGCGAGTCGGTGCGGCCGGGCAAATTACCCAGGGACATGCCCAGCAAGATGCCATTGGCCCGGTAGGCATACACTTCCGCATCGAATACGTTTGACCCGATGGTTTGGACCATAATTTCGTTTTGCAACTCCGACCAATCCATCTCACCGAAGTGGCGCCCTACGGGTGCCGTAGCCAGGAGCGTGAGGCCGGTGCCGTCGCGGTTGATGCGGTACAGTCGGTCGTAGTTGGCGTAAATCAGCTGCGCTCCGTCGGGCGACCAGCGGTAGGCATTGCCGGTAGTGTGGTACCCATCGAGCGGAATGTTGGTAACACGGCGGACATCGGAGCCGTCGCGGTTCATGGTGTAGAGCTGAAACTGCCCAGTAGCATTGCTGGCGTAGGCAATTCGGTCGCGGGTGGGGCTAAGCTGCGGGGCGGTTTCGATGCTGGCCGCGCTGGTGAGTCGAATTGTAACGCCATCGGCCGCTCCGTCGGAGGCGTACACATCGGTATTGCCGTTGGTTTCGCGGGCAAACAAATAGCGCAGTTCGGGCATGGGTTTGGTCGTGAACGTCCAAACGTCGCCGCGCACGGTTTCGCCGGCTTTGTCGCGTACGGTTACCTGCCAGAAATACGTGGTGTTGAATTTCAGCCCAGTCACTTGCACCGTGGTGTCGCGGCTGTTGCTGAGCAATGCCTGCTGCTGGCTAGAGTTGCTCTGGTACAGCACCACGTCGTAGCGCAGGGAGTCGCCTGCGTCGGGGTCGGTGGCCTTCCACTTCAGCTTCAGGTTTACCTCTTGGTTGGTGGCGGTGTTGCCTGGGAAAGGTTTGGCCGGGGCGTTGGGGCGCTGGTTGTTCGTCGATTGCTCGAGCACCACCGTTACGGAGGTGGCTTTGCCCTCGCTGACGGTTACGTTCACGGTTTCGGTACGGTAACCGGCACGGCGTACGTTTAGGGCATACTTGCCAATCTCTAGGTCGCGGAAGCTGAACTGGCCAGCGGCATCGGAGGTAAGCGAAGTAGAGGCCGGATTGGTGCTGATAGCCACATTGGGAATGGGCGCGTTGGTGCGACTGTCCCGTACCACCCCTTCAATGTGGCCGACCAGCAGGGGCTCCACGGGGTCTTCGGTGCAAGCTGTCAGTAGCAGGGCAATCAGCCATGCCCACAGGCGGAGCGGGCGCCAGGCTAAGGCGAAGCGGGTAAAACAAACAAGCATGGTGGAAGGAGGATGTAGTAGAAGTAGCAATACTGCGGGTTATGCAAGAAGGGGGCAAGTTGCGGCCCACGCAGGCCAGTTGCCTTGGCACCTAGGGCACGGCTCCCCTGGTAGCCAACGCTGTGCTGGCCAAGGGCGGCACCAACCGCCCAATGCAATTTTGCGCACATCGGCACGGCTTAGCCCAACGGGGGCAAGCCAACAAAGCAAAGCACGCGAACCACATTCGGCTGAGCGGCACGGATGAGGTAAGGTAAAATATAAATTCGATTATTCATATGTATTTATTTACTGCATCTGCCGCGCCTAACCCGGGCTAGCGCTACGTTTATGTTGCGCTAGCCCGGGCGGCCGGTGGCTAACAGCTACCAGGCTTTGCCCTGCTCAATCGTGATGTTGATGCCGTTGCCGCGCATCTCCACGGTGTAGCCTTTGGGCGAAGCAGGCGAAGTTTCCACCTGATTCAGCCGGTTGTTGCTGCCCTGCTGCAGAATGGTGTACTGCCGCCCGTCGTTCACTACTTCGCTGCTGACGACGTTCTGGCTACCGCGTTGCACTACCTCAATTTCGTTGTCGTTGCCGACCACCGAACTCGATACGTGGTTGCGGTTGCCCTGCTGCTGCACCGTGGATCGGTTGCCGCTGCCGGTTTGGCTAAGCTGAGCTTCGTTGCTGGCGCCTACCTGCCGAATTAAGGCTAGGTTGGAGAGTAAACCCGGGTTATTTTGAACGGCTTGCGCGCGGTTTTCTACCCCCTGCTGCTGCAGTGTAGCCACGTTGTTGGCGTTCAGAGGGCTCGGCGCCGCCGCGGGCAACCTCTCCAGCCCGATTTCCTCGGCCAAGCGTTGCTCGGCGCCGGCTGCTTCGCTTGCCCGTTGCTGGGCCCAGGCCGGGGCTGTGCCGATCATCAGCAAGCCCCCGGTCAAAAGTGCCAATAATTTGCTCATGGCTTTGGCTAATGGGTACGCCGTAACCTAGCAAACCGGACCCGCTTGCCGAGCAAGCGGATCCGGTGCTAAGGGTGTTATAGCGCACCCGCGCTTAGCTGTTAGTCGTGGTCTTGGCGAACGATAGCGGCGTTGCCGTTGCCGCTCTGTACCACTTGGCTCCACTGACGGTCGGCGTTGCCCGAGCCGGCAACTCCGTTGCCTTGGCGGGTGTCGGCAAAGTTGCCATCGCCCGAGAAAGCAGTGTTAGATTGCTTCTGGTGAGCGAAGTTACGGTCGCTGTCTTGGTCGATGAAGCCGTAGTTGAAATCACCGTCTTGCTCTTGTACTGCGTAGTTCTCGGTTACGTTAGCACCTGCAGCGCCTTGTTCTACAATAGCCTCCTGGCGGTAACCGTTCTGATCTTGGTCAACGTAGTTGCGGGTGCCGTATTGCGAAGAATAAGCCACATTGCCGCCGTTGATTGGCGATACACCGCGCTGCGTCTGGTAAGCATCGTTGCCCGTGCCGTTCTGATACATATCGGCGCTGTGGTCGGTACCAATCTGGCTTACGCTGCCGTAGTTATTAGTGCCAATTTGTTGCAGATACGAATCATTGTCAACGAGGACGCTGTTGCGGCTGGTGGCACCAATTTGTACGTTGCCAGGCAACGCGCGGATGCCAGCGGTACGGCCTTGAGCAGCGGGTTTAGCGTTAGGAGTAGTTTGAGCGAAAGCAGCGCCCGAGATCAGCAATGCAGCAGCAAGAAGTTGAATTTTTTTCATGATGTTGGAAGGTTTGGGGATGTGTTGTACTATAAATTTTGTAAGTAGTTTTTGTCTTTTCCGGATAGACAGTTCAAATATATGAAGCTTTCCTAATATTCAAATACTGTCGAGTAAATTTTTTATTCAATTTTTTCTCAATATTGTTTAATAGCTAGAATTAACGCTTAAGTTATTAATTATCAGTTTATTGATAGTGGAGCTATTTGTCTTTGCGTGCGGAAGTGGCGGCTCCTAAGTAGTACGTAAACCCTACGCGCCCCCCCCAAGTGTAGTCGTTGTAAGAGCCATGGGGCATATTGTCGAGCTTATCGCTGAGGAAATAGCGGTTTTCCAAGCTGGCATTAAGCCCCAAGCGCTTGGTCAGAAGCAGTTCGGCACCTAGGCCAAATAAGGTATGCGGCACGGGCGAGGTTGGCGCACCGCCCCGCACGCGCAAGGGCAGCGTTACGCCGCCGCCCGCAAACACCACAGGTGTAAATGCATCAAGCGGGAACAGCCGGTAGCTGATGCCCCCTTCCGTGTAATTAAGCGTACGATCGAGGTACTTTTCGGCTGAAAGCTGCCCCCGACCTACGGCTGCAAAGGCGCTCCAGCGACCCGTGCCCAGTTGGTAGCGCAGTGTAAGCGCGCCTTGCGGCCGAATGAGCGGGTTGGCAAAATCGCCGCTGTAACGCTGCAGGCCTGCCGAGAGGCCAATACCCAAGGTGCTACGGCGCGGGCGCATGTCGCGGCCGAGCACATCAACGGTTAGGTTCTCTTCCTTTTCCTGCAGGTAGGCGCGCATCCCTGGGCCGTTCGCTTCCTCGGGGTTGCGGGGCGCCCACAAACCGTCCTTGATGCCCTCAAACACCATGGCCCGCACCGATTTCTCGATGGCCTCCTTAACAGCCATTTCGCTGGGCTCGTTGTAAGTAAAGCCGGTTTCGGTTTCGAGCAGACGCTTAAAGTTCACGAAGCGAAACAAGCCGGCATCGACCTGCTGCGACAGAATGGTTTTGCTGGTGTACACGGTTTTGAGCACGCGCCCATTGGCCGTGCTGATGGCACGCAGGTACACGGTTACGCGGTCTTGGCGGTACTGGCCCGAGGCCCCGGCGCCGAAGTAGCGCAGCCCGGCGCCGCCCGTCAGTATGTTGGCATCGTATGAGATGATGCCGCCTTCGAGGATTACGCCCGCAAAGAGCAGCGGCGGCAGCGGCGGTTGGCGCTGGCCGGTTTGCTCCGAATACTCGGCGCGCGTTGAGCGGATAATTTTACGCTCGTTCAGCAGGTTGCTTAAGTTTTCGCGCTCAATGGCATCAAACCAGCGCGATTCTTCCAAGGCCCGCATCAGAATGGTGGTGGTGCCCTGTGTTACGGCTGTGGAGAAGCTAGAGCCACTGGAAGTGGGTTTGTACTGCCCGGTTTGGTCGCGAAACTTGTAAACGGCCACTACGGCTTTTTCGCGCGGTTGGGGCAGGTCGCGTAGTTCGGCGTTGGCGTTTACTTCGGCACCTAGGCGGGCGGGTTGGGTACCGAGGGGCTGGTGAAAATACGGCGCGCACCCGCCGGCCACGAGCGTGGCCGCCAGTGCCAGCCGGTGCGCAGGGCGCAACAGCAAAGTGTTCATACGTTTGGCGGGCAATAAAGCTGGGAGGTAGAGAGAAACCGCAGGCAATGCGCCACCTAGGGCACGTTGGGAATGGTAACGGTGGTTTGGTTACCAGTGCCCGAGTCGGTGATTTTGATTGTGACGCCGTTGGAGCCGGGTACCACTTCAATCTGGTAAATGCCCACGGTGTAGCTGCCCGGCTTCACGGGGCCGGTGCCGCTGCCAAACTGCGAGGTAATAAAGCGGTTGGTGAGCTGAGCCAGCAGCTGCTTGTTCAGGTTGTCGGCAAAACTGGTGAGCGGATCGGCGTTTTCGCGCTCTAGGCCGCCGTTGCGCGCGTTGGTATCCTCAATGGTGTTTTGGGCCGAGGCTGAACTCAACAACCATTGGTAGTTGAAGGTATTGCCGCCCCCAAACGAAGGATTTTTAGGCTCATACACCAAGTCCTGGGCAGCGGCGGGGCGAGCCAGCAGCCCCAGTAGCAACCACACAAATCCGGTAAACCATATTTTCATAAACATCAGGTGGGGTAAGGTGGAAGAATAAAAGGGGTAGCAGCCTAGTACTGCGCCGTGCCGCGCAATTCGCCTTGCTCGAGTTGCTGACTGAGGTTGCGCACCGATTCGAGGTAGCCATACACAGATGCGGCGGCATCGGCGGCCGAGGCCTCAATCACGTCGTAACGCGCCTGCATGGGCATTTCCAGCAGTTCGGTGTTGTCGACGGATACGACCACCAAGGCGGAGTTGCCCATACGCGCGGGGCGCTCGGCAATTACCACGGAGTACTCGCTTACGCCGGGTGGCGGCTCGAACACGGCATAAAAGGCATCGTAGAAGTCGTGGCCGATTTTGGTGATGGTTTGGTCGATAACCAAGCCCGCCGACTCAGGCCCTAGGGCCCTGGGCGCACTCTTACGCACCGAGTCGGCGCTGAGCAGCAACTGCAAAGCCTCCTCGAGCTTTTTGGGCGGCAGCGGCGCCGATTTGTTTTCGCGAGCGGGCACAGCGGCCCGCTGGCTGGGGGCATCGGTGCGGGTAGGTACTTTCTTCTCGGCCTGGGCGTGGGCAGGCAATGCGGCCGACCAAAACAGCGCTACGCTAGCTACTGCCAACAACCACGGGCGCCACCAACAAACGGTAGGTACCGGAGGTATGGGCCAAGCAGCGGGTGCTTTCATAACACCTAGGGTTAGGCCCCAATGCGGGGCAGCTAAAACTGACAATCATTCATTGTAGCATCCATCAATAAATAAGATAAATGCTATTGTGTAAACGTAATTGAATATTCTAATTATTCAACATTTTGAATGTATTTTCCTAAAAAGATTAAACTCTAACCGTAAAGTGCAAGCTCGGCAGTTGGCTGTCTCAACTTCAAACAAAAAGCCCGACCCCGCCTGAAGACGAAGCCGGACTGTAATACAATGAATTAGGTTGCGGCCCCTACTCCCAAAGCGGGTAATGCTCGAGGTTTACCTCCTGCCCAAAAAATAGTCGGGTGCTTTCTTCGAACGAAGGCGTAAAATCGGACACGTAGAAGTGGTGCTGCGGCGGGCGCTCGGCTGGCGAAGCCGACAAACCATGGGTTTGCAGCAGGTGTTGCAAGGCAAGCGCAACCGAGTCGGACGGATCGAGCACATCAACCTGCCCTTGGTAATACTCCGCTATTTGCTCCCGAATAAGCGGGTAGTGTGTGCAGGCCAACACCAGTGCCTCAATGCCCTCCAGGGCACCGTCGGAGAGGTACGTGTTGATGACGCTTTGGCTAACAGCTCCGCGCACAAAGCCTTCTTCAATCATGGGGGCCAGCAAGGGCGTGGCCAACGCGTGCAAGCGGATGTCTCGGTCGAGCTGATCGAGCTTTTTGCGGTACACGTTGGAGCCCACGGTTTGCTTGGTGCCGATAAGGCCTACCTCGCGGCCGGCGTAGTGCAAGCCTACTTGCTGCACAATTGGGTCGATAACGTTCAGCACGCGGGCCTTGGAGCCTACATACTCGCGTACCAACTCGTAGGCGGCCGCCGAGGCCGAGTTGCAGGCAATCAGAATAACCTTGCAGTGCTGGCGCAGCAGCAAATCGCAAATCTTCACGCTATAAGCCTGGATAGCCGCTGTCGATTTGTCGCCGTAGGGCAAGTGGGCGGTATCGCCAAAGTATACCAGCCGCTCGTGGGGCAACAACTGGTTTACGGCGCGGGCCACCGTCAGGCCCCCAATACCGCTATCAAATACTCCAATAGGGCGCGAATCGGGCATGGATGCAAGTACAGACATGGGCCCGAAGTTACAGCGCTTTTGCAGTGCAACTGCCCTAGGTAGCCTCTGGCCCAATAGCCTTGCAGCAAGCAACTGAACATTGAGGCGGAACACCCCGCAATTCCTGTTACCTAGGCCAGCAAAGTGCGTGGCAGCACCTACGTGCTACGCAGTAGATGTATTAGCGCAGCCTTGCTTACGGGGTTGGCTACTTTGCCCCTATAGCATTTCGCAGCAATTGTGTATGTTGCTCAGCAAACTACTTCTGCTTATATGAACCGAAGCGTCATTCTGGAGGAAATCGACCAGGCGCTTGCTCATTACAATACTGAACAAGGCCGTCCGGTAGCCATCGAACTTGGTGAGCGGAAGTACACGCAGCTAGTGCTCGATGTAGCCGGCTTGCACGCCGACGGTGGCGACTTAACCACCAACACGGGCCGCCCCCTAGCCTACAAAGGCCTCGAGATTTTGCGCGACGATGTGCACGTAGATCGGGTGCGCGTTATCTGACCTGGCTTTTACTGCCTCTTTTGGAGCGGACGCACAGCACGCGTCGGTAGCGGCTCATTGGGGGTCGGTGCCAGCGCGTGCTTTCCGTTTTGGGCTAGCGCCGATATGGTGGCACAAATTGCCGGGGCAAGCGGTTTGTATCCGAAGCATCGTATTTGAGGGCGGCGAAGGCATTTGGTCGGCTACGGCGGCTTGGCATGGTGCAGCCTCGGTCGCCGAAATCGGCGGCCCCTCAGAAATCGGTGCGGATTCGTGATCTACCTTTGCAAGTATGAATCTGCTGTCGGCTGAGAATATATCGAAGAATTACGCGGACCGCTGGTTGTTCCGCGATTTGTCGTTTGGGTTGCAACAAGGCCAGCGCGTGGCGCTGGTGGGCGTAAACGGGTCGGGCAAAACCTCGCTGCTGCGGGTGCTGGCCGGGCTCGAGCCGCCCGACACCGGCTTGGTGAGCATGCGCAACGGCATGCGCCTGGGCTTTTTGTCGCAGCAACCCACCTTCGATAACAACCTCACTGTTCAGCAGAGCATTTTCGCGGGCGAAAACGCCACCCTTGAGGCCGTGCGCGACTACGAGCGCCTGATGCTGAAAGGCGACGCCGCCGACCCTACCGAGCTGCAGCACGCTCTGCAGCGCATGGATGCTTTGAATGCCTGGGATTACGAGGCGCAGGTGCGGCAAATCCTAGGTCAGCTGGGCATCCACGACCTCGAACAGCGGGTAGGTTCGCTGTCGGGTGGGCAGCAAAAGCGCGTGGCCCTGGCCCGCTTGCTGATTGAGGAACCGGAAATCATCATTCTCGACGAGCCCACCAACCACCTCGACCTCGATACCATTGAGTGGCTCGAAAACCGCTTGGCCTCCCCCACCCTCACGCTGTTGATGGTAACCCACGACAGGTACTTTCTCGACCGCGTGGCCAACGAAATTGTGGAGCTCGACCGCGGCCAGGTGCACCGCTACCAAGGCAACTACGCTTACTACGTAGAGAAAAAGGCCGAGCGCGAGCTAATGGAAGCCGCCGAGGTAGAAAAAGCCCGCAACCTGTTACGCAAGGAGCTTGAGTGGATGCGCCGCCAGCCGCAAGCCCGCGGCACCAAGCAAAAAGCCCGCATCGAGGCGTTTTACGACACTCAAGAAAAAGCCAAAGGCCGCGGCCCTCAGCAGC
The DNA here is from genome assembly GCF_001483135.1 of Solirubrum puertoriconensis. GTDB lineage: Bacteria > Bacteroidota > Bacteroidia > Cytophagales > Hymenobacteraceae > Solirubrum > Solirubrum puertoriconensis. The sequence continues at coordinate 663,177 of NZ_LNAL01000006.1, read as the reverse complement.
AGGTAGAGCTGTCGGTGAAATCGACGCGCCAGGGTAACAAGGTGCTCGAGGCCAAACACCTGATGAAGCGTTTCGGCGAGAAAACCGTGCTGAATGATTTCAGCCACGTGTTCCGCAAGAAGGAGCGCCTAGGTATTGTGGGGCCCAACGGCGCCGGCAAAACCACCCTGCTCAACATTCTTACGCAGCGCCTGCAGCCCGATAGCGGCGAAGTGGAGGCCGGCCAAACCACCGTGTTCGGTTACTACACGCAGCAAGAGCTACAGTACACCGACGATCAGCGCGTGATTGACGTGGTGAAGGAAGTAGCCGAGGTGGTGGAAATGGCCGATGGCTCTGTGCTCACCGCGTCGCAGCTGCTGCAACATTTCTTGTTTCCGCCGGCGCAGCAATACACCTTGGTGGGCAAGCTCAGCGGGGGCGAAAAGCGGCGCTTGCAGCTACTGCGCGTACTCATCAAGAATCCCAACTTCCTGATTCTCGACGAGCCCACGAACGACCTAGACATCGTGACGCTCAACATTCTGGAAGACTTCCTGCTCAACTTCGCCGGGTGCTTGGTACTCGTATCGCACGACCGGTACTTTATGGACCGGCTGGTAGAGCAACTGCTGGTGCTGGAGCCCGGCGGGCGCGTGCGCCTGTTCCCCGGCAACTACACCGACTACCGCCAGTTTCTCAAGGATCAGCAGGCTACCGAAGCCGCCGCGGCCGCGGCCAAAGCAGCCAAGGATGCCGCAGCGGTAGCGGCCACTCCGGCTTCGGCACCTAGCAAAGCCCGCCGGGCCTCCTTTGCCGAGAAAAAAGAATACGAGCAGCTGGAAGCCGCCATTGGCCAGCTCGAAGACGAAAAAAAGCAGCTCGTGGAGCAGATGAACAGCGGCAGCGGCACCCACCAGCAACTAGCCGAGTGGGCCGCCCGCCTGCAACAGCTCGATGCCGACCTCGATGCTAAGGGCGAACGGTGGCTGGAGCTGGCTGAGTTGGTTGGCTAGCGGCCGGCAGCGCCCTAGGTGCCGCCTGCGCCATGGCGGGCTGAGAAGCGTTGGGGCGGTAGCGGAATTGGGTGAATTCGCCGGCCAATTGGCGGCCGCTTACGGGCACTACCACCCGTAGGCGGTCGGCCGCGTCGGCGGAGCGCTGAAAGCGTACGCGGCCGCGGAGGGCAAAACCCGGGCCGAGGGTGGTTTTGCGCAGCATTCCCTCTTCAGCGGCCCGCAGCTCATCGCGCACGGCAGCAGCCCGCACGGCGTGGTCGGTGCGCTCCTGCTGGTAGCCATTCATTTCGGCTTGGTAGGCGGTGTTGCGGGCGTTGCGCTGCGCTTCGGTTTCCTTTCGTTTGCGGCTGCTCAGGTCCTGGGCCACCTCGTTGATGCCAGATAAAATTTCGATAGCCGAAACAGCGGTGGATTTCTTGTCGTGGTACGCCGCGTCCTACTGCAGCTTCAGAATGGCGTCTTCGGGATTAACAGCCGGAACGCGCACCGCACCCGTAGGAGCAGGTGTGTTGGGACTTGCACTCGGCGGGAAGCTGGCCTCTAGGTAAAACTGCTCGGGCGCTACCAACACGGCACGCGAGCTGCGGTTGCGCACCGTCACGTCGAACTCCAGGTAATTGCCGGCCATGGCAGCTACGGCCATGTCTGCCTCTACGCTATCGACTTGGGCGGCTACCAGCTCCAGCCCGTTTTCCCAACGCGCAGCGCTGCCGGCGGGCTTAATAGAAACATAGTATTGCGGCACGCACCCTACTAAGCTTAGAGAGGTACCTAGGAATAGCAATGGAGTAGCAAAGCGCATAAGGTTGACTGGGTAAAGTGGCAGAAACCAAGTAGCTCCGTTGGCACAAATATTCGTGCCATTCTATACTACTGAAGCAACTTCTATCTTGCTCATGCTTCTGTTTACCAATTCACCTTTCTTCTTACCCAAAAGCTATGCGAACCTCCCTCCGACCATTCTTCGCTCCTGTACTCTTCGGCTTAGGCACACTGGCTGCTCTGCACACACAAGCGCAGGTACAAACCCAATCCGAGCCCAAGGTTAAGCCGATTGGGGCCATAGTTCCCAGCCAAGATCAGGCCCAGGCTAAGCCCAGCCCGGCGGCCACCGCCACCGGCAAAGCCGGCAATGCCAACGTCACCGTTAAGTACAGCAGCCCGGCGGTAAAAGGCCGCAAAATCTGGGGCGAGCTGGTACCCTACAACCAAGTGTGGCGTGCCGGTGCCAACGAGGCTACCACCATCACCTTCGATAAGCCCGTAACCGTAGAGGGCAAGCAGCTGCCCGCTGGTACGTATGCATTCTTCGTAATTCCAACGGAGCAAGCCTGGACGGCTATTTTCAACAAAACAGCCAATCAGTGGGGCTCTTTTAAGTACGACCAAGCCCAGGACGCCCTGCGCGTAACCGTGACGCCCCGCAAAGCCGCCATGATGGAGCGCCTTACTTACACCGTAACCAGCCCCGGCGTGGTGCTGCGCTGGGAAACCATGGAGCTGCCCATTGCCATTAAATAACGGTTTGGCTGCCCCAATCAGCCATCGGTTACGCGGCCGGCGCCTGGTAGCGTAACTAGTCCTCCGAAGCACATCAAGAAAAAGCCCGCCAGCAGCACTGCTGGCGGGCTTTTTCTTGACATGCTAATTTTAGCAGCGTCGAGGAACGCAGCAGGTTATTGAACGATAAGCCGCCCCGACGCTGCCCCGTTGCGCACCATGTAAACGCCCTGTGGCAAGCCGGCGGGCAAGCGCAGCTCCAAGGTTCCGGAAGCGGGCAGCGTGGTACGCAGCACTTCTCGCCCGGCAAGATCGAGCAAGTACAGAAGTTGGCCGGGGGCGGGCCCAGATACCGTTACGCGCTCATGCACGGGGTTAGGCCAGAGCTGCAAACCAGAGGTGGCATCGGGAGTTATAACCACGATTTGGGCCGGCGAAACGATTTCGGTGCCGTCTTGGTCGATCTGGCGCAAGCGGTAGTACACCGTGGTAGCGCCATAGCCGCTCAGGCCGTTATCGGCGTAATGGTACGAGGTGGTAACGGTGCTGTTGCCCCGCCCCGGCACCCACGCTATCCGGCGGAAGTTGATGCCGTCGGGGGCAGCCTCCACCGCAAAGCCTTGGTTGTTCCGCTCCAGCGCGGTCGTCCACGACAAGTGCGCCACGGCACCCCGCGCTTCGGCCCGAAAAGCCGTTAGCTCCACCGGTAGCGTACCAGCCAGCGTAATGTTGGCGTTGTTGACAGCGAAAAAGACATTGTTAACGGCCTGAATTTTCAAGCGTCCTTTCGTGGTGTTGAGCCGGGGCAGCTGAATTTCGGCGCTGCCATCGTTGGGCGTGCTGGCCAGCAGTACCGTAGGGAAAGTAGTGCCCCCATCGGCCGAAAACAGCACCTGCACGTTGGTGCAGTTTACGGGTGCCTGGTCGGTGCCCAGCACGTCCCAACTGAGGGTATAGGTGCTACCTGGTGCCAGCGTCAGGGCCGTATTCGGGGCTGTTACACTGAATGGCCCGGCATCGGCTACGGTTAGGGCCGTGTTGGCGGCGGCTACCCCGCCCCGATTGTCGCGGGCGGTGAGTCGGAAGTTGAGCGTGCGTGCCACCAGCGGCAGTATTTCGCCTAGCGACGAGCTGCCCGAAAGCACGGCCGCCATGTTCGGGAAAGTGCGCGCAGGACTGGCCTGCGGTGCGTAGCTGCGGAACAGCGGTGGGCCCGAAGCATCGGTAGCTGCGCCGTCCAGGCCGCTGGGCTCGCCTAGGTCTAGCTGCTCCCACGAGTACCCCAGGGCGTCGCCGTCGGGGTCCGAGCCACTGCCCTCCAGGGTAAACGGGGTGCCCTTCGGGATGACATAGCCGCTGGGCGGCACGCTCACGCTAGGCGCGCTGTTGCCATTGGCCGAAAGGGTGCCGCAGCGCAGCCGCCCCCATATGGCGCTGATGCTGCCGGCATGAAAGTACCGCACGGCGCTACCTACGTTATCGGGGGCACAACGCGAATCGTACGACATGATGGTGTTGCCAGCGCCAGGCTCGTAAGCCAGGTTTGCGCTGCGGTTGCCACCCGCACAGTTGCCTTTGTCGCCGTTGAAGGTATGGCCAGAGCCCAGCTGATGCCCGATTTCGTGCGTTACAACTGTGGCCATCAGCGCGGCCGATGCGCCCGTGGACGACCCTCCCGCCGGGCGCGTGGACGAGCACACTACCCCCACGTAAGCCACGCCGGAATACCCACCCGAGCGGTAGCCCAGCACGTGCCCGATATCGTACGTGCCCGCACCTAGGGCATTATTCACCACCGCATCGTTGGCATTCATCAGCGCCGAAGGGCTGCTGTTGTCGTAGGGGTCGGAGTTGGCATCGAGGTAGATGAGCTTATCGGTATCGGCTACCAACTGCAAGCGCATCGATAAGTCACGCTCATACACCGCATTGATGCTGTTGACGAGCGTGACCATGCTGGCCAAGGTACCGGCAACGCTGCCGCCGCCTAGGCTTTGCACGTATTCGCCGGTGGCGGCCAGTGCCAAGCGCAGCGTACGCAGTTGCGTTCCGTACGGAGCCGGCGCAGTTGGGGGCGTACCGCCCATGGGGCGGGCATCGTTGCCGGTAAGCTCAATGGCCTGGCAGTTAAAATCAGTAGGAGTTTGCTGGCGGCTTTGGTAGCGGCCAGGCGCCTGGGCTTCGGTGCCGATGGCCAGCACGCCTTGGGGGGTGGTAACCTGCGCGTGCAGTCCGGTAGCTAGCCACTCCAGTCGCACCGTAGCGGCCGGCTCATCGATGCCGCGGCCCGCATAGGCCTGTATCTGCGGGTAACGAGCAGCAAGCGCCGGCGCCATCACGGGCACTTGGGTAATGGCAAAGCGGTGCAGGGTGCCATCGGGGTACGGCAGCTCGAGCGGCACGGCCTCTTGCGGCCGTGTTTCGGGTGGAGCCTGTGCTAAACGCGAGCGAAGTTGGGTTGCATCGAGCGTGTACCACTGGCCGGTCGGGGTTGTTGCCCGAAGCGCATCGGGTGCGGGTACCTTTTGCCAAAGGGCGTTGGTGATTTGCCCGTAGCCGATGTCCGGCAACCCAAGCAAAACACCAGCTAGGATACTTGCCTTCAGTAAGTTGTGTATCATAGTCGTGAGGTAGAGCAGTGTGCGGCTCTGCCGGGCACGCTACAGGCCAAGCGAAGCTCCACAGCGGCAAGATTACGCCACAGCGTTTACCTGGCCTCGACTAATCGTTATATAACATTGGATTACATCAGAATAGTTAAATAACAACCTAAAATACTTGATTTCAACAGGGTTATCTCTTCGTTTTTTCCAACATAGCCAAGTTGCTGCCGTCAGGAGCCAGTTGGTAAACGTTTGGCCCTGGGTACCTCAACAACTTGCCACGAAATTAACCCTGCAGCGGAGTTGGCATCCGGAACTGGCCATCGGGGTCAGGCTGCATAACAATGATCCGCACAACGGCCGCCAATGGTATGGGCCCAAACACGTGTGCAAAGTACTGCCCGCGGCTTTCGGCCCACTCCCGCTTTACCACCACCCCAGCAGCACCTAGGGCCGCTTCGTCGAGCTCGAGCAGCACCACATCGGTGCGCCCTAGGTAGTAACGGTTGGCTGTTTCCAAGAGCTGGTGCAGCTCGGAGGTATGAATGAACCCTTCGGCCTGCAAATCGGCGCTGGCGAAAAAGCCCGTTTGCTGGGCCTGCTGCCAATCGGCTAGCTCGGCTACGCGGTAGAGCATGTAAGTTGGTTTTTGGCGTTGGCGACGTCGGCTACCTGTGCGGGGTAAAAAACAGAAGCCAGTTATCCGCCATACGCGGCGGACAACTGGCAACCATTACCTAACAACTGATTAACTAAGCTTTCCAGAGCTCGTGCTGCTGGCCTTTGCTGGTGTTGAGCACCAGGCGCGTGGGGCTGGGCAGCAGCACCAAGCGTACCTTGCCGGGGTACTTCTCCGAGTCGATCCAGACGCCGTCTTCGGCGGTGGGCTCGGGGCCGTTGGGCAAGTAGGCAGTGGGCAACAACACATCGGTATCGGAGCCCAGCTCGCCGTGTACTTTTTCCAGCGCGGCTTCCAGGAATTCGCCGTATTCCTCGTTGAAGTCGTCTTCGAGGTCGTGCAGTTCTTCCTCTACGTCGTCGTAGCGGGCGTCGCTGTAAGCGAGTTGGTGCAATTCGTGCTTTTTCTTCAGCAGAGCCGCGAGGGCTTTATTGAGGGCGTTGGTATCCATAGTCGAAAAATGACGGCGGCGCTGGTGCGCGGCTGCATTGGCAAATTTGTGAAAGATTCAAGAAAACGGAGCCGTCGGGCACAAATTACCCTGAAACAGTATTTTTACGAAAGTATTCCCGACACCCGTTTTACCACCCGACCCCCCGCTCCTGCGTATGGAAACGATGACACCGGCCGCCGCGGCCACTCCCGCTACCGCTGATTTCCTACCTCTAAACGGCACCGATTACATTGAGTTTTACGTCGGTAACGCCAAGCAGTCGGCCTATTTCTATCAGGCGGCGTTTGGGTTTGAGCTGGTAGCTTATGCCGGCCCCGAAACGGGCGTACGCGACCGTGCTTCGTACGTGCTGCAGCAAAATAAAATCCGGCTGGTGCTTACCACTTCGCTGCTCCCCGACTCCGACATTACCCAGCACGTAGCCAAGCACGGCGACGGCGTGAAGGTAATGGCCTTGTGGGTTGACGACGCGCGCAAGTCATTCGAGGAAACCACCAAGCGCGGCGCCAAGCCGGCCTTCGAGCCGTACACCATTTCCGATGCTAACGGCGAGGTTACGCTAGCGGGCATTTACACCTACGGCGAAACCATTCACACCTTCGTGGAGCGCTCCAAGTACAACGGGCCCTTCCTGCCTGGTTTTGTAGCCCGCAAGAGCAACGTTCCGCAGGGCAACCCGGTGGGGCTGCAGTACGTCGACCACTGCGTGGGCAACGTGGGCTGGGGCCAGATGAACCAGTGGGTGAAGTTTTACGAGGACGTGATGGGCTTTAAACTGCTCATCACCTTCGACGACGACGACATTTCGACGGAGTACTCGGCGCTGATGTCGAAGGTGGTGTCGAATGGCAACGGCTTCGTGAAGTTCCCCATCAACGAGCCCGCCGAAGGCAAGAAAAAGTCGCAGATTGAGGAATACCTCGATTTCTACCACGATGCCGGCGTGCAGCACATGGCGCTGATTACGCACGACATCCGGACCACCGTAACGGAGTTGCGCCGCCGCGGCGTGGAGTTCCTGACGGTACCCGACACCTATTACGACGACCTGCTTGAGCGCGTGGGCCACATCGACGAAGACCTGCAGTCCATCAAAGAGCTGAACTTGCTCGTCGACCGCGACGACGAAGGTTACCTGCTGCAAATCTTCACGAAGCCGGTAGAAGACCGCCCCACCGTATTCTACGAAATCATCCAGCGCAAAGGCGCCAAGAGCTTTGGCAAGGGCAACTTCAAGGCCTTGTTCGAAGCCATTGAGCGCGAACAAGCCCTGCGCGGCAACCTGTAATAAGGGCATTTTGCCCACGCAACAAGCCCCGGCTGCCTAGGTAGCCGGGGCTTTTTTGTGCCCGGCAAGCGCCCTACCACACAATTATGTTATTGACGAGCAGGCGACTATCCCCGTGCTTTGGCCCTAGGTAACCGCACTTACAGCTTCTATATAGGGCAAGCGCGGCCCCACATCCCGACTAATTCGACCAACCTATTTCAACCTACTCCATGAAGCAGTTTATCCGCAAAGCTTGTGTGCTTACCGTCCTAGGTACTGGCCTCAGCCTGAGCAGCCAGGCCCAGCGCGGCGGCAACTTTCTGGGCCTAACCAGCGCCGAATCAGACAAAGTATCCGTGAACCTGAATGCGCCTGCGGGCCCGTTTACCCTGGAAGCGTGGGTGTACTACAGCGGCACTGCCTTTGTCAACGGCGGTATCTTCAACACCATTATGGAGTTCGGCAACGATGCGCCGTGGTTTGGCGTGAATCAGACGGGCGAGCTGCAGGTGTACAATACCGTAATCGGCGGCACCGTACCCGTACGCACCTGGACGCACGTGGCCTACACCTGGGACGGTACCACCAGCCGCCTCTATATTGATGGCAACGAGGTAAAATTCTCCACCACTGCGCCGCCCACTACCGGCACCACCATGGGCATAGGATACCACTCGAGCGACACGGGCTGGCAAGGCTACTTGGATGAAGTGATGATATGGAACGTGGCCCGCACGCCCGCCCAAATCCAGAGCGACCGGCAAAACGGCAACAACACCAGTAGCCCGGCCCTGCTGGCCTACTTTAAGTTTGATGAAAGCACGGGGCAGGCGGCTATGAGCCAAGCCACGTTGGGCCCCCACGGGGTATTGGGCAGCACCAACGCTCCCGAACCGAACGACCCCATCTTCACCTCGGCGGTGGTAAACAGCACCCGGCCGCGCTCCGAAGTGGCCCTAGGTAAGCTGCAGCCCACTTTCCCCAACCCCGTAGTGGGGCAAGGTTCCGTCCCTTTTTCTCTTACCCGCAGTGGGCACGTGCGCTTATCGGTGCTCGATGCTACGGGCAAAGAAGTAGCTACCCTTCTTGATGAAGTAAAACCCGCAGGCAGCCATACCGCGCAGCTACCACTTGGCAACTTATCGGCGGGGGTGTATATGTGCCAGTTAACCTTTGATGGGCAGCGCCACACGCAGCGCATGGTAGTTCAGTAAACACCTTTTCTCCGTACTGGGTAAGCCCCGGCCAGCAATGGTCGGGGTTTATCCTTTTTTGATAGGTATGGTACTTTTCAGAAAATAGTGAGTGGATTTCGTGCTGCAAACGAGGGATTGTACAACGAGGCTTTATATTATTATAAGACAACATTAAACTTTATTCTGTGGAGTTCAGTATCATCAGTCATTTCTTAATACAGCTCTCCACCACTATGAAAACAGTTCTCCGCACCGCCCTCGGCATACTGCTGGGTAGCGGCCTTAGCTTCGGTGCATTCGCTCAACAAGGCGGCCATTGTTTGGGCTTTACCAGCAGCAAATCTTCGAAAGTAACCGTACCCTTGCAGGCTCCCAACGGCGCCGTAACCATGGAAGCATGGGTGTACTACACCGGCACCTCGTACTCGGGTGGCACCGGCCGGTTTACCATTATGGAATTCGGCGACGACACCCCGTGGTTTGGCATAAATAGCCAGGGCCAGTTGGAGTTGTACAACGTGGTTTCGGGTGGCCGCGTGCCAATGCGCGCCTGGACGCACGTAGCATACACCTGGGACGGCACCAACGGCGCCTTATTCGTGAACGGCACCCAAGTAGGCACCTCCACGAAAGCTCCCTGGACGCTGCCCACCGTAAACACCCTCGGCATTGGCCACAATACTGGCGACACGGGCTGGCAAGGCTACATCGACGAGGTGATGGTGTGGAAGGACGACCGCAGCGGGCAAATCCTGAACGATATGCAAAGCGGGGTAGCCACTGCGCCCGCCACGCTGCTGGCTTACTACAAATTCGAAAACGTAACGGGCCAAACCGTAGCCAACCAAGTGGCAGGCGGCCCCGTTGGCACCCTAGGTACCAGCGCCGCTGCCGACGACAGCGACCCAACAGTCGTAACGTCAGTTGTTACCAGCTCGCGCAAAAACACAGAGGCAGCACAGGCTACGCTGCAACCCAGCTACCCCAACCCTTTCCGCAACGAAACCAACATCACCTTCACGCTGCAGCGCGCCGCCCCGGTACGCCTAACCGTGCTTGATGTAACCGGCCGGCTAGTAGCCACGCTCCTCGACGAGAAACGCGCCGCCGGTACCTACACGGTGCCATTCCGCGGCTCGTTGCGCAGCGGCCTGTACCGCTACCAACTTACTACCGAGGGGCAAACCGTTTCGCGCACCATGGTGGTGCAGTAAGCTCCAGCACAGCAAAGCAAGCTACAACGGCGCCGGAGCTACTTGCTTCGGCGCCGTTGGTGTTACTACCGAGTTGCCTTACCTAGGGCTGCAGCAAGCGGTTACTGCTTATCAGACACACTTGAAGCTTGGGCAATGACACGCTGCTGCTCGGTGGTAGCTTGAACGGCCAGCTGACCACGCTCGGCAGGTGCTTGGGCAAATGCCACGGCAAAAGGCAGGGCTACGAGCAAGGCCAGCAACATAAACATGAGCAGGCTAACCAGGCGGTGAATTGTTTTCATAGCGGGTAATGGAAAAAGAACTGAACGGCGGCGGAGCAGCCAAGCCAGCATGCCTAGGCGTTGCTGCTTTGACTACTGCAAGTGCGCAAAAAACCGAACCTAGTTCAATCGCATGATAATGTGAGCTTTATCCTAATCAAGCTTCTCTGTATTCAAACTTCCTTTTTCTTTGACGTACAAACGCCACCCGAACTTTCGCATTTATGCCTCTCTCTTCTGACATCCAGCAAAAAATCAGCACCTGGCTTAGCGGCAATTACGACGACGAAACCAAGGCCGAAATCCGCCGCCTGCAAGAAGCCGGGGACGACGAAGCCCTGAGCGACGCCTTTTACCGCGACCTGGAGTTTGGCACCGGCGGCTTGCGCGGCATCATGGGCGTGGGCTCGAACCGCATGAACCGCTACACCTTAGGTATGGCCACGCAGGGCCTGTGCAACTACCTGCTGCAGCAGTTTCCGGGCGAAGAAATCAAGGTGGCCATTGCCCACGACTCGCGCCTGAACTCGCGCACCTTCGCCGAAACCGCAGCCGGCATTTTCTCGGCCAACGGCATTACGGTGTACCTATTCGAGGCACTCCGCCCCACCCCCGAGCTGTCTTTCGCCATCCGGCACCTAGGCTGCCACAGCGGCTGCGTGGTTACGGCCTCGCACAACCCCAAGGAGTACAACGGCTACAAAGTGTACTGGAACGACGGCGCTCAGGTAGTAGCTCCGCACGACAAAAACATCATCCGCGAGGTAAACGCCATCCACTCCGTGGACGAAGTGAAGTTCGCGGCCGATTCATCGCGCATTCACATCATCGGCGAAGAGCTTGACAACGCGTACCTAGGCGAGGTGGCTAAGCTGAGCATCAACCCCGATGCCATTAAGCGCCAGCACGACCTCAAAATCGTGTACACGCCGCTGCACGGCACCGGCATTACCATGGTGCCCAAGGCGCTGCAGCGCTTCGGCTTCGACAACATCCACATTGTGCAGGAGCAGGCCACGCCCGATGGCAATTTCCCCACCGTAAAGTCGCCGAACCCGGAGGAGAAAGTAGCCATGCAAATGGCCCTCGACCAAGCCAAGCAGCTCGACGCCGACATCGTAATTGCCACCGACCCCGACGCCGACCGCGTGGGTATCGGCGTGAAGAACACGCAGGGCGAATGGGTGCTCGTGAACGGCAACCAAACCGCCGCGCTGTTTACGCACTACCTCGTATCGGCCCGCCAGCAAGCCGGCAAGCTCGATCAGGAAAAGGACTACATTGTGTACACCATCGTGACGAGCGACGTGCTCGGCGACGTGGCCAAGCACTACGGCATCCGCTCCTACCAAACGCTCACCGGCTTTAAGTACATCGCCGGCATCATCCGCGACCTAGAGGCCCGCAACGAAGGCCATTACTACATCGGCGGCGGCGAGGAAAGCTACGGCTTCATGATCGGCGATTTCGTACGCGACAAAGACGCCGTTTCGGCTTGCTGCCTGATTGCCGAAATGGCCGCCGTTGCCAAAGACCAAGGCCGCACCCTGTACGAGGAAATGGTGCAGATGTACCGCACCTACGGCCTGTACAAAGAAGATCTGATTTCGCTGACCAAGAAAGGCCAGCGCGGCGCCGAGGAAATTCAGGAAATGATGGCCCAGCTGCGCCAGAACCCGCCCGCCACCCTAGGTGGCTCTCCCGTGGTGCAGCTGCTCGACTACCAGCAGCAAGTTGCCCGCGACTTGCGCACCGGCCAAGAGCAGTCCATTGAGTTGGAGCGTAGCAACGTGCTGCAGTTCCTCACCGAAGATGGCTCCAAGGTGTCGGCCCGCCCCTCGGGTACCGAGCCTAAAATCAAGTTCTACTTCAGCCTGAAGCAGCCTTTCGGCAACGGCGCCGATTTCGAGCAAGCCCAGCAGCAGCTGGATGGCCGCATTAAGCAGATCATTCAGGAAATGCAACTCCAGTAAGCAGTGTAGCATCAAACAAAAAGGCCAGCTGTATAGCTGGCCTTTTTGTTGCAGTTTATTGCTAACTAGGCAATTATAGTCGCACCCCAATACCCGGCCCCAGAAGGAAGAACCAGTCTTTCTTCGAGAGCAGGTAACCACCGCCTAGGTACAACGGGAAGGTGAGCTTAGCCTCGCGGCGCGTGGGGTACACCGAGCCCAACACCACCAACCCTAGGTCGCGGTAGGCATTAGGGTCGGAGCTGAGGTTGAAGGCGTTGATGGCCACAAAGCCCGCACCCACTTTGTACGGTCGCAGGCGGTTGATTTTTTCGGGGTGATAGAAGCTAAACTGCGCCAGCGTAGCCAGCGAAATACCGCCAAACGAGCTGTACCCGGTTTCTTTCATCCGCTTAGTAAGCAAGCCGGCCGGGAAGCTCACGTCGATGTCAAACTTGAACTTGCGCTTAAGCACCAGCTCAACCGTTTGCGTGGAAACTGGTTCGCTGTACTGCGCGGCTTGGTGGCGCACCACAACCACAATGCGGCTCCACTCGTCGAGGTCGTAGGTTTTGCGACCTAGGAGGCTGTTGAGGCTCAACGGGTCGGTGCGGCATTGTTTATCCTGGTAAAAGGCGGCGCGGGGCGAGTTGTCGCCGGGGCAGATAACCACGTTCTCGACGTTGCGAATTTCAATTAGTTCGCCTTTGCTGTTGAGCGTGCGTATTTCAAAGCTCAGAAACTGCTTGCCATAGAGCGACTTTTCGGTATCGATGCCATTTGTGTTGAAGTTGAACACCACGTCGCGGATGGTATGCTCGTACAGCACTGGGCCATTAAGGCGCGTAATCGGCCGCGACGATTCGCCGTAGCTCACCGACACAAAATCGAGCGGGTGCGGGCGCTGAAATTCGCGCACCGTAAGCGCATAGCCGGTGGGCTGCCCGGCGTTCAGAATGGTGCTCTTGCGCTTATCAAACGTTACGGGCACCTGCACCCGCAGCACTACCCTCGACTCGGTACGTACCGAGGAATCGGACGGAATTACCTGCAAATCTTCGAGGTGAAAGCGCGCTTTCTGCAGCCCCTCCCCTTCCAGGCGCACGTCCACGGTTTCGCCGGGGCTCACGTTGAGCGACGACGTCCAGTCGCCGCCGCGGTGCAGCACCTGCACGCTGGTAATGGTGGTTTTGGGCGTAATATCGAGGTTGGTGACGTACTGCGCTTGGTCGTTTTGCTTGATGTAGAGGTAGCCCTCGGTTTGGCGGTGCGTGTTGTAAGGGCGCAGGTAGCAGAGCACGCGGTCGTTGCTGAGGTACTGGCGCGTGTAGAGCTCGGCGATAAGTGCTCCGCCGGGCTCTTCCTGGTCTTCGAGGCGGTAGGTACGGCGCAGCTCAAACGCGCGGCCGTTGTCCAAAATCAGCTCCACCCCCCGGCGGCGGCTTAGGTCGTCGAGCGTAATGCTGCGCTTATCGGGCGACAAAAAGCGCAGGCGCGAGGCTTTTACTGTAAACTCCTGGCGCAGCAGTGGCAACTGGTAGCTGAGCTTGCCACCGCTCAGCAGCTGCGGGCGCTCGGTTTGCAGTCGCACACCTAGGGCTTTGCGGCCGAGCTGGTTAGGTAGCACGTGCAGGCGCAAAGTGCCGTTTTGCTCGCGCACGATGCGGTAATCGAAATCTTCGCCGCGCACCCATTCGCCGGTAGCGCGCACGTTGCGTGGGTTTGAGCTGTTCAGCTCTAAAACCTTCTCCTCGCCAACGTACAGCTCATCATCGGTGCGGCGAACAGATACCGTAGTACGTGCCACGGGCAGCAAAGGCACCACATCACGCCAAGGCTCCTGGCCCGGTGCATCGGCGGGCTGTTCCACCACCAACCGGATGAACTGGCTGCTCGTGAGGTCCTGAAATTTCAGGCGGGTGCGGTACGTGCCGTCAGCTTCGAGCGTGAGCGAATCGAGCTGCTGAAAATCAGCGGAGCGGCGCAGGCGCAAGGGTTTTTGGCCAGGCAGCTTGCTCTCAGGTAACAAGCGCAATTCCACGGTTTCATCGTCGCGCCGAAACCAGAAAAACAGTGTCGGTTCGCCTTGCACGTTCACCGTGTTCCGGCTGAGCTGGTACGAGGCCGTATCGGTGCGAATGATTACATCGCGCAGCAGCGCGCTTTGCGCTTTGGCGGTAACCGGAGTCAAGAACAACAGCCCCAACAGGGCGCCGAGCAAACGAAAAACAGTACAAAAACGCACAGTGCAGATCCCAAACGCGGCCGATGTATCCGGCCGGGCTATACGGGTGCAAAGTTCATGGCCCTGCGGCGTTGCTGCAATGAAATGCTCCTGAAAAAGTGAAAAGCATCGGCGGGCGGAACAGTTCTACTTTTCCTTTCTGATGGTTATGATAAACAACACCATCAGCCAAAATGCCGTGGCACCTAATCCAAACCACGTTACGGCTGGCAGGCCGCGATAATAAGGCATTTGTCCAGTCGGGTAATTACCAAGCAACGACAAGCCCGAGAACAACAGAAACGCTACCGCCAGCAGTGTGATTATGGTGCGCGATACCAGCTTCTCGGCGGTGCTGAGCAGCGGCGCGTAGCCCGAAAGCTGGGCCTGCACGCGCAAATCGCCTTTGGAGAGTTTGCGCACAATCTGGCGCAAATCGGTGGGCAGCGTGTACATGAGGGCCAGCAGCTGCTGCCCGGTGTACTGCAGCTCGGCACTGATGTTGCTCATGGAGTACTGCTCCAAAATCAGCCGGCGGCCATAAGGGCGCACAAACTCAAAGGTGTTGAAAGCCGGGTGTAGCACCTTGCCAATGCCTTCGAGGATTACCAACGCCCGCAAAATCAAGAACACCGAGCCGGGCACTTGCAGCTTGTAGCGGTAGATGACACCTTGCAGGCGCTCGGCTAGGGCGCTCATGCTCATTTCCTTCACATCGAGCCCAGTAAAGTCGTCGATGAGCTGCTGCAACTCGGCCTCGAAGGAGCGCATGTCGCGGATATCCGAGGTAAGGGCTAGTCGCCGGAAGTTGAGTGCCATGCCGCGGGCATCTTGTTGCCCCATGCTAATGAACACGCCCGCAAACGCGTACTTCTGCTGCTTAGTAAGGCGGCCCACCATGCCAAAGTCGATGAGCACAATGCTGCCATCGGGGCGCACCAGCACGTTGCCGGGGTGCGGATCGGCGTGGAAAATCCCGAACTCGAAAATCTGCGTCAGGTAAATATCCATGCCGGTTTCGGCCACCGTGGCGGGGTCGAGGTTCCAGCGCAGCAACTGGTCTTTATCAGTGATTTTACAGCCGCTGATAAACTCGATGACGAGCACCTTGGCCGTGCTGAGGTTGCGGTGCGGCTCGGGCACGTAAAACGTGTGGTACTCGGCGTAGAGCTTGCGGAACTGCTCCATGGCCCGCGCCTCCGAGGTGTAATCGAGCTCCTGCATCATGCTGCGCTCGAAGGCCTCCACAATGTCCTGCGGGTTGCTGATGCCTTGGCGGCGCAAGTAGCCACCGGTTAGGCGCACCAGCTCGCGCAGCAAGCTGAGGTCGGTGGTGATTTTGTCGCGCGCATCGGGGCGCTGCACCTTCACCACCACCTCGTCGCCCTCTATCAGGCGGGCGCGGTGCACCTGCCCAATGGAGGCCGAACCTAGGGGCACGTCGTCGAACTCGCTGAACACCTCCTCGATGGGGCGGCCCAGCTCCTGCGCCACAATTTGGCGGGCCACGGTACTGTCGAAGGGTGGTACGCTGCTCTGCAGCTTGGCAAATTCATCAACCAAGGGCTGGGGCAGCAAATCGGCGCGGTTGCTGAGCACCTGCGCCAGCTTGATGAACGTGGGGCCCAGCTCCTCTATAACCATGCGCACTCGCTCCCACCGCGACATCTCGAATACCGACTGCGAGCCGTGCTGCCAGCTGCGGCGCTGCCGCTCGGGCACCAGCCGGCGCAGTGCGGTGGTGGTTACGGCATCTTCGAAGCCATAGCGCAGCAGCACCTCCACCACTTGGCTAATGCGACCGAGGTTGGTAATCGTGTTTTTGAACATTGTCGCCAAAATCGGAAAAAATCGGGCGCGGTCCAGTTGCTATTGCGCAAAAGAAAGCCCCGCCGACCTAGGGCCGGCGGGGCTATGCAAGTGCATGTGCAAACTTATGCGTTGTCGGTAGCGGTAGCAGCGGTGCTGCCGGTAGCAGCCGAAGTGCTCGATTTCTTGCTCGAGCTGCTTTTGCTACCGCCCGTAGCGGCTTTTTTAGCAGGAGCAGCAGTTGTCGTGCTTTCAGCTTTTTTAGCCGTAGTGCTCTTGGTTTTGCTGGCCGTGGCCGTGGTGCCCGAAGCTTTGGTAGCGGTGCTGGCGGTTTTGCTGCCGGTGCCCTTCACGGCTTTCTTCAGCTCTTCCACCTCCGAGTTCGAAGCTACACCCATGCCCTTCATCACGCGCTTGGCAATGCTGTTGATTTGGGTTTCGAACTCCTTGCGCTTGGTGTCGGTGTTTTTCTGCAGCTCATTCAGGATTTTCTGCCCCTCTTTTTGCGAGAGCTTGTTTTCCTGCACCAGCTGGTTGATAGTGTCCTGCACCCGGTCGTTGGTGCGCGAAACAAACCCAACGCCAGCGTAGATGAACTTCTTAAACAGGTCTTCCATGACTTGAGAAATGGTTGAGGTTAACTAAAACCGGCGCGGCTGGTGAGGCAAACCCAAAATAGTATGCATGCCGACTACCTGTCACAAACCTACGAAAAGGTAAATATTCGCGGATGATTGAGCACCAATTTTTTGCATGATTTTTCTCAACCATTAGCTCGTGTATTTGGCGCCAGCTAAGCCGCCGCTCTGGCCACCGTCCGAACGGCTTTTGGCCGACGTGCGCCTAGGTGTTTTGGGGTTAGCAATTGCCCAGCAGCGGTCTGGGCGCGCCACACGCCTTGCACGAAATTGGCGGCCTGCTGCAAGGCCACTTTCGCCTCGGGCACGGTGCGCCAAAACAAGTGCCACCAGTGCACCAATCCTTCGAAGGTTTGCAGGGTTACGGGCACACCGGCTGCACGCGCTTTTGCAGCCAAAGCCAGAGTATCGGGGTACAGCAATTCGCCATCGGATACTTGCAGCAGCAACGGCGGCAAATCGTGCAGCTCGGCAAACAAGGGCGAGAGCATGGGGTGCGTAAGCGGGGTGTTGCCGGCGTACTGCTGACCCCATGCTTTTATTTCGAGTGCCTCCACCAGCTTGGCCTCATCGGGCAATTTGCCCGAGTTGTAAGCGGCGCCACCTGGTATGGCTAGGTCGCTCCAGGGCGAAAGGCACAAGGCAGCTGCGGGCTGGGGCAAGCCAGCTTCGCGCAGGTGCAGCATCAGGGCCAGCACCAAACCGCCACCGGCCGAGTCACCAGCTAAAATGATATCCTGTGGGCGGTAGCCTTGGCTGAGCAGCCATTGCCAAGCGGCGGCGGCATCGTGCAACGCGGCCGGAAAAGGGTGCTCGGGCGCTTTGCGGTAATCGGCCGATAGGGCGCGCAGGCCGCAGTGCTGCGCCAAGGCGCCAATAAAACCACGGTGCGTGTTGAGGGAACCCATTACATAGGCGCCCCCGTGCAGGTACAGCAGCACGCGGCTGCGGTCGGCGCCGTCGGGCTCAATCCACTCGGCCACCACGCCGGTAGTGCCCGTGTCGGCCCGCTCGAAGTGCACATTCCAAGGCATAAACTGCAGCAGGGTGCTGAGCTCTAGCCCTAGGCGCAAGGTATTGATGGTAGGCCGCCGACGGGCAATGGGCCCGGCTGCTGCCGAAAGCAAGGTTTTGACCAGCTGATGCTGAAAGGAAGGCATGGGAAGAAAAAGCAGGTGGGTAGCGCAGGGCGGGCGAGCAGACCAGCTATGCGGGCCTGCATTCGAAGAGCTTAACTGACTAATAATTAACTCGAAACTGCGCTTGTGCACTCAAAAGCAAACGCTATCCTGAGTACGCAACCCGCTCGTGTTGAGTTGAAAATATAGTGCTTTTGGAGGGTATTGTACTCTCCCGCGTTCTTAGAAATTTTCTACTAACAGCCCCTCCCTGCTTACATGCAGCCGCTACCGCTGGCCGGGTAGCTTTTGCCCAATGCGGTTTTTGTAGTATCCCCGGATAGCTATGGGTATCCAGCCCAGGATCGGTATAAAGAAATTAATAACAAACGGGTTACGCCACAGCAGCCGCATCGTGGTACCAAAACCCATGAGCTTCAGGCGAAAATGCTTACGCCCCTTCTTGGAATATTGCCTTTCGAACTCATGAAACAACATGGGCCAGAATGGCGGCAGAAAGAACGGAAAGTAGCGCCAGTTTTGCTTGATGCGCTGCCACAGCTCGCCCAAGCAGTAGGGTTGCTGCCCGTAGCGTGCCACGGCGTCATCAAGCTCTAGCTGCATCTGTTTCTGCACGCGCTCGGCTAGGTCTACAAAGTCTTCGCGGGTAAGCTCGTCGAAGGGTTTATCTACCCAATCGGCGGGGCGTATGCGGCTACCTAGCACAAAGGTGAGCTTGGCCGGAAAAGCCATGTAAAACATCCAGGGCTGCAGGATGATGCCGATGAGCAGCAGCGTAACGGGCAAAAACGGAATGCCGATTTTCTTGCTCAGGTTGTTGAGCCAATCCCAGCTGTAGGCGCCGGGGTTGAGGTACTCGCCGTTGACGGTGGAAAACAGCACCAAATCGGTGTTGTGCTGAATACTGAGGCGCACGATGCTGCTAGCCAAGCGCTGCAGTTGGTACTTACGGTTGAACCCCTTGCCGATGCCGGGCACCCCCTCGGGGTACAGCATCAGGTTGTGTTCGTTGTAGTACATCATCGTCTCGAAGTTCAGCGTGGTGGCATCCACACAGCCGGCCCGCTTCCAGAAGTCGCGGAGCAGGAAGGGGTTCATCAGGGCCGATTGGCTGAGCAAGGGCGCCGACAACGGCCGGGGCAAATCGGACTCGTGCGGTACGCGACGGTAAAGGTGCGAGAGGGCCACAATGGCGTCCCAGGGGAAAGCCATGCCCGAGTGGTTGGAGCAGAAAATGAGCGGCCGGTGCGGGTTGTTGCGCTCGGGGTAATTTTCCTCGAAGCCGACCAATTCGGAACGAAACCAGACGCGGTCGAGCAGCTGCAGGATGTTTTCGTCGAGGGCCCGCACGAAGTCCTGGTCGTAGTAATCGTAGTAGATGTGCTGATTGGCCCGAATGGCGGCCGAGTTGGGCGGCTGGGTAGAGGCTGCAGGTACGGTGGCCGAGGACATCGGAACGGGGGCACTACGAAGCTGGTGGAAGCCCCCGTGGGCTCCGGGGTTGAACCCAAGATACGCGTTTGGCCGATTCCTGATCATGGCGCCTCAAATCTGCCGTTTCAGGGTGATGCGCGCCACGTAGATTTCGCCGTCGGGGCGGCGCAAGAAGAGCATCAGCTCGCGGCCATCGGCCGAGTGAAGCAGGCGGCTGAGCTGGGTAAGCGAAAACGACTCGGCCGGCGCCAGGTTCAGCGACAAAATCTCGTCGCGCGGCTTGATTTTGGCCTTGTCGGCCGGCGAACCGGGCTCCACGCGCTGCACCACGTAGCGGCGGTACTGCGGCCCGGTGGCCAGCAGCTCCAGGCCGCACATATCGTGCTCAAACGGGTCGCGATACAAGGCGTTCGGCTTCAGCCACAGCTTATTGTGCGGATAATCGATGATAACGTTGAAGCGTTTGAGCAGTTCGAAGCCCACGTTGCCGTTGCGCGGTACCTCCACTTTCGCACGCACGGCCTGGTCGTCGGGGAAAGAAGTGATGAGTGACGTGAGGTAGTAGCGCCCCAAGCGCATGCCGCGCACGCGCCCCAGGTAGCCGTGCACATCGCCACTCAGGCCGCGCCCTAGGTGGGTGCGCAGGCGCTTGGGCGGCAGGGTGAGGCGGGCGTCGGAGCCGGTTTCGATGGATAGCGCGTGGCCGGCGCCAGTGTCCAGAATCAGCTTCAGCGGGATGCGCACCGAGTCGTTGAGCGCTACCTCCGTGTTGATGTAGGATTTGTCGCCTTCGATATCGAGGGGCAAGTACGTCCAGCGGCGGCCCCGCGGCGCCTGAAAACGGGCAGGGTCGTACAGGATAAGCATCTGGTCTTCGGCATCTACCTCCACCACAAAACTGCGGAACACATCGGCCCCCAAGATGCCGTGTATGGGCTGGCCCACGTAGCTCGAGAGGTCGAAAATATCGTCGGAAAGCAGCAGAAACGTGATGCTAGGCGAAGAAGCTTTGTCGCCGAGCTGCACGCGTACGCTGTCGGTCTGAAAAGCGACCAGCGGCGCCTCCTCCCCTACGCCGGCTACCAAAAAACGCTGCCCCAGCCGCAAACCCAGCGAATCGCGCAGGCGCGGGTCGGTAATAAGCGAAGTGCCCACGCCCGTATCGAGCATGAAGTAGTAGGGCCCGCGGCCGTTGAGCATTACAGGCACTACAATAAGGTTGCGCTGCAGCATAAACGGCATGCGATACTTGGGGCTTTTGCTATGGGCTAGCCGAAAAGGTACCGTTTGCGCCACGCCAGCCCTAGGTGCCCATGCCCCCACTACCAAACCCACCATTAATGCCAGCACCCAAAGCCGCACGCGGCCAAGCAACGGACAACGACACGGGCTTGACGAGGCCATGGGGCTGATGAATTTGAGCGAAATAAGATACAAAATTTTCCGCCCCGCAACCACATGTTTTAGTTAGGCTGCTCCCAACTCGCTATCGGGTTGTAGTGCAAATGGCCGCCAGCCACCTGCAGCGGGCTGGCCACGTTGTTGTGGTAGAGTTGGCCAGTGCCCAACCCCTGTGCAAAATCGCCCACGGGGTACTCGGCCGTGTACTGGCTGATGGCGTTCAGGCCCACATTCGACTCCAGGGCCGAGGTCATCCACCAGCCAATGTTGCGCCGGGTAGCTTCGGCAATCCACTGCCCCGCAGCGGACAAGCCGCCCAGCAGCGTGGGCTTGAGCACCACGTAGGCGGGCTGCACCTGCTCGAGCAACATGCGCTGCTGCCCTAGGTCGGTTACGCCAATCAGCTCCTCATCGAGGGCGATGGGCACGGGCGAGGTGCGGCACAGCGCGGCCAAGGATTGCCACTGCCCGGCTTTTATGGGCTGCTCGATGGAGTGCAACGCAAACTCGGCCAATTGCTCGAGCTTGCGCTGGGCATCGGGCAGGGCAAACGCGCCGTTGGCATCCACACGCAGCACCAGCTCGGCGGGGCTGGCAACCTGGCGGATGCTGCGCAGCAAGGCCAACTCCGTTTCGAAATCAATGCCGCCAATCTTCATTTTCAGGCAGCGGTAACCGTCGGCCAGTTTTTTCCGAATTTGCTCCTGCATGAACGCGGCATCGCCCATCCATACCAAACCGTTAATGCGTACACCTGCTTCGCCGCGGCTGAAGGCGTTGTCGAACAGCTGATGGCGGCCGCCGCGCTGGTAATCGAGCAGCGCCGTTTCGAGGCCGAAGCGCAACGCGGGCCATTCGGGCTCCACCAGCTGCAGCCAGTTGGCGGGTACCTCGGCAAGCTCTAGGTGGTTGAATTCCTCGCACAGGCGCTGCAGGCGCGTCTCAAAATTGGGGCGGTAATCGGGGCTGAGCCCGGCCAGCGGCGCCGCTTCGCCAATGCCTTCAATGCCCGCCGCATCATCCGAGAGGTGCAGGTACCAGGCTACGTGCTCGGTAAGCGCCCCGCGCGAGGTGCGGGCCGGAAAGTTGAAGCGCAACGCGCGGTGCGAGTAACGAAGACGCAAAGCCATGAGTGCAGGCAAATGTGGGTGGCTCCAAAAGTAGGGTGCCCCGCCGCAGCCGCCAAAGCAGCCACGGCGGGGCACCACCTAGGGGCATGTTGCTTAGTCGACTACCGGGCCGGTAGTGGCCTCCGGGTCGCGGTTGATGGGCGAGCCGGGTTGCTGGCCGTCGCGGTTTTGCTCGGTGACGCTGCCTTGGGGTTGGTTGTTGGCCAAGCCACCTAGGGCATCGGCCGACACGTCGAGGTCTTCGCCGCGCTGCAGCTTTTCGCGCTCCATGGCATCCACCAACGAATCGTTGATTTGGTCGCTCATGCCGCTGCTGCTCTGGCTGCCGGGCGTGTTCTGCTCTATTTTATCCTCGCACAGGTTCTGCTGCTGCGAGTTGGGCTCCTGTTGCTCTGCCATAATTGTCGGGAGTGTAGTTGAACATCGGGTGCTGATGGGCATACGCCAATTCGGAACCCAACGGTTGCGCAACTGCCCCTGCAAACCGGGGCCTGCAGGGGCAGTTGGCAGTTTTGTACGTAGCCACCTAGGGCTTAGCCATTGCGGCGGTTGCCGCTGGAGGCGTTTTGGTCGCTTTGCGTACCCATGCCGCTGCCGGTGTCGCCACCGCTGCGGCTTTCGCCGCCTTTCTGCGTGGGGCTGGTACCGAAGTTGCCGGGGCGGCTCTGGTTTTGGCCTTCGCCTTCGCGGTTTTGGCCCATGCCGCTCGTCATGGTGGTATTTACCTGATCCTCGAGGTCATCGCCGCGGTCGGCGCCTACGTGCATCTGGCTCGGAATGCCCGACACCCCGCTCTGGATGGAGCTGTTCTGGTCGGTGGAGCCCATGTGCTGCGCCTGGTCCGACGACTGGATGCTTTGTTTATCGCCTTGGTTTTGCGGTGCGTTTGGGTCGTTCTGGCTGCGTTTGCCTTGCTGATTATTAGCCATGGGAAATGCGGTTAGGTGATGGTTGTGATACACAAATGCGGCCCCGATGCCAGGCGCTGCCGCAGCCGGATGCCGCAGTTGCCACCTAGGCGGGCGCCGCACCAACGGCGGCCCTAAGCGGGCCAGTCGAGAGCCTTGCGGCGGGCTTTTGTGTACGCCCACCCCTGCCCAGGGTTGAGTTTTGCCAAGTATTTTCTGGATATATTTATCAGCCACTACATACATAAAATCAGATATTTAACCCCAACAATCAGCCGGTATTCGGCTTATGTACTAAGCCTTAACTAGCCGCATTCTCGTAGCTAGCCCACGTTTTCTGCTTCCGCCGCTTATGCCCACTGTTGCTGCTCCTGCCCCACTTTCGGTTATGGCCGCCATTACTGCTGCCGAACGCTATGCCGCCGTGCGTACCCAAACCGAGGCGCTGTGCCGCCCCTTGCTGCCCGAAGACACGGTAGTGCAGCCTATTATTGATGTGAGCCCGCCCAAGTGGCACCTCGCCCACACCACTTGGTTTTTCGAAACCTTTCTGCTGAAGGAGCACCTGCCCGGCTACCGCGTGTACCACCCGCAGTATGCCTACCTCTTCAACTCGTATTACAACTCGCTGGGCTCGCGCGTAAATCGCGCCGACCGCGGCACCATTTCGCGCCCGCCGCTGGCCGATGTGTACGCCTATCGGGCCTACGTTGATGAGCACATGCAGCAACTGCTTGCGCCCTACCGTGCCGTAGCCGATGCCCCGTTTGCCGAAGTGCTGGAGCTTGGCCTGCAGCACGAGCAGCAGCACCAGGAGCTACTCGTTACTGATATTAAGTACATCCTCAGTACCAACCCATTGGCGCCCTCCTACTGGGGCGAGCAGAACGTAGTTGTACCCACCACGGCCGCCGCGCCAGCTCCAGCCTGGCTGCAAGTACCCGGCGGCCTAAGCACCATTGGTTACCAACCCGAAACCGGCGACCCGTCGGGCTTCTGCTTCGATAACGAGCTTGGGGCGCACACGGTGTACGTGGAGCCCTTTCAGGTGCAAAACCGCTTGGTCACCAATGCCGAGTACCTGCAGTTTGTGGAAGCCGGTGGCTACGCCGATTTCCGGTACTGGCTGGGCGAAGGCTGGGATTTGGTGCAGCAACAAGGCTGGCAAGCGCCGCTGTACTGGGTGCAACAGCCCGACGGCAGCTGGCACCGCTTTACGCACCACGGCCTGCAGCCCCTCGACCCCGCCGCGCCCGTTACGCACATCAGCTTTTACGAGGCCGATGCCTACGCGCACTGGGCCGGTGCCCGCCTGCCCACCGAGCAAGAATGGGAAGTGGCGGCCCGGCACTTTGCGCCCGAGGGTATGGCGGGCCAGTTCCTGGAAAGCAACCGCTTCGACCCGGCGCCTGTGCCTGCCTCTGCCGACCCGACGCAGTGCCACCAGCTGCTCGGCGACTGTTGGGAGTGGACGTACTCGGCCTACCACCCTTACCCCGGTTACCAGAAAGCACCCGGCGCGCTAGGCGAGTACAACGGCAAGTTTATGATCAACCAAATGGTGCTGCGCGGGGGCTCGTGCGCCACGCCCCTTAGCCACATTCGGCTCAGCTACCGCAACTTCTTCCACCCCGATAAGCGCTGGCAGTACACCGGCATCAGGCTGGTGAAATAGCCATTCGCTGCCCTTGTTTGTTATTGGGTGCCCGCCACCTAGGGTGCGGGCTTCTTACCACTCCTTCTGCCGCACCATGCCCATCACCAATACTGCCCCTCCGGAGCAAGCTCAATCTGCAACTATGGCCGCTGGCGCCGCACAAACCGCCGATCCAGCCTTGGCGCAGCACGTGCTCGAGGGGCTAAGCCGGCCGCAGCGGGCGTTGTCGTCTATGTATTTCTACGACGATGCCGGCAGCCGCTTGTTCCAGCAGATTATGGAGCTGCCGGAGTATTACCCCACGCGCACCGAGTTTCAGGTGCTTACGCAGCACCGCGCAGCTATTTGCGCTTCCTTGGTGCCCGAAAACCAAGCCGCTTTCCATTTGCTGGAGCTTGGCGCCGGCGACGGGCTGAAAACCAAGATCTTGCTGCGCCAGCTGCTTGAGGCCCAGGCCAACGTGGTGTATGCCCCGGTTGATATTTCGGCCTCGGCGCTGGAGGGCTTAGCCAGCAGCCTGCGCCACGAAATGCCCACGTTGCAGGTGCAGCCCCTAGTAGCCGAGTATGCAGCGGCTCTGGCCCAAATGCGCACGCAGGCGGGGCGCAAAGCGCTGCTGTTCCTAGGTTCCAACATCGGCAACTTTCACCCCGAAGCCCGGCAACAGTTCCTGGCCGCGCTCAGCAAGCAGCTCACCCCTAACGACCGCCTGCTTATCGGATTTGATCTGCAGAAAAACCCGCGCCAGATTCGCGCTGCTTATGACGACGCCCAGGGCGTAACGGCTGCTTTCAACCTGAACCTGCTCACCCGCCTTAACCGTGAGCTGGGCGCCGATTTCGACCTAGGGCAGTGGGAGCATTTCACCGACTACGACCCGCAAGTGGGCGTAATCCGCTCCTACCTCGTAAGCCGCCGGGCGCAGCAGGTGCATGTGGCCGCTCTAGGGCGCAGCTTCGCGTTTGCGGCCTGGGAAACCATTCACACCGAAAACTCCTACAAGTTCACGCTGCCCCAAATCGAGGCCCTGGGTGCGGCCGCCGGGTTGGCGGTGCAGCAGGTGTTCACCGACGAGCAAAATTGGTTTGCCGACGTGCTCTTCGCTCCGCATAGATAACCAAGCGCTTAGCTCCTACGTCTAGTCATCAGCCGCCTGCCGCCCGGCCCGCTCGCCACCTAGGGAGCGGGCCGGGCGGTTACCTTTGTGGTTCGCTTACTCGATTTGGTTATGGCTCTGGCTTCGTTGCGCCCGCACATTCGTCCTACTCTGTTGCTTGCTTACCCCGTAATGCTGAGCCAGTTGGGCCACGTGCTCGTGAACGTAGTCGACAGTATGGTGGTGGGCCACACCGGCACCGTGCCGCTTGCGGCGGTATCGTTGGGCGTTAGCGTTACCACCTTGCTGATGGTGTTGGGCATGGGCCTCTCGATGGGCATTACGCCCTTGGTAGCCGCAGCCGATGGCCAGCGCGACATTGCCCGCCTAGGTCAGCTGCTTACGGGCGGCGTAATCATGAGCACGTTTGCGGGGGTGGCGTTGGCGGGCCTGGGCTGGCTGATTACGCCTTTGCTGAGGTACCTCAACCAACCGACGGAGGTAGTAGCGCTGGCCGCTCCGTGGGTGCGCGTCATGTTCCTTTCGCTGATTCCGCTGATGGTGTTTCAGGGCTTCCGCCAATTCGCCGAAGGACTGGGCCTCACGCGCCAGGCCATGATATTGTCGGTACTGGCCAACGTGATAAACGCCGTGCTGTGCTACGCCTTTGTGTACGGCCGCTTAGGTGCTCCCAACCTGGGCATGATGGGCGCCGCCTGGGCCACCCTAATTGCCCGCGTTATCATGGCGGCCCTCATGGCGGCGTACGTACTGCGCGCCGAGCGCCTGCGCCCCTACCGCGAGGCCATCGTAAGCTGGCGGCCCGAGTGGCACATTCAGCGCCGCCTGCTCGATATCGGCCTGCCCATTGGAGCACACCTGGTGTTTGAAGTAGGCGCGTTCAGCGTTTCGGCCATCATGGCCGGCTGGCTGGGGGCCAGCACCCAGGCGGCTCACCAAATTGCCATCAACGTGGCCTCGGTAACGTTTATGGCCGTGAGCGGCGTGGCCACAGCGGCTACCATTCGGGTGGGCAACCTTCGCGGCATTGGCGACATGGCCGGCGCACGCCGAGCGGGCTTTACGGCCTACCTGCTCACGTTTGGCTTCATGGCTACCTGCGGGCTGCTGCTGGTAATAGCCCGCCACTACATTCCGCTGTTCTACAACTCCGACCCCGCCGTGGTAGCCCAAGCAGCTAGCTTGCTGCTGATTGCGGCTTTGTTCCAGATTTCCGACGGCCTGCAGGTAGTAGGTCTAGGTGCCTTGCGCGGGCTCGAAGACGTGAAAGTGCCTTCGTTGGTAGCCCTGCTCTCCTATTGGGTGGTAGCGCTGCCGCTCAGCTACGTGCTGGGTTTTTGGCTTAACTGGGGTGCGCAGGGTGTTTGGGTGGGCCTGCTAGTGGGTCTTTCGTCGGTAGCTGCTATCTTATTACGCCGCTTCGCCCGCGAAACGCAGAGTACCACCGTGGCCGGCTCGGCAATGAACGAAAGTGCCGTGCTCGCGCGTTAGCGCGGCAGTACGTAGCTTCGCTTTTCTAGGTTTCGATTTATGCTTGATCTGCTGCTCTTTCCGCTGCTTCTGCGTTCTTTTTTGGCGCTTCCGTTTACCGCACCTGCCCAGCAGCAGGTAGCTCCCAAACCCGCGGTGCAGCAGCAACAGCCCGCCGCCCAAGCAAAGCCCGAGCTGCTGGCTTGGTCGGCCAAACGCCCGCTTACCTGGGCCGATTTTAAAGCCCGCCCCAACACCGCCGACCCGTTGCACGCCCTCACCACGGCCAACATCGGCGCGCAAATTGGCTGCAAAGACTACGTTTTCTCGGCCAACGTGCAGGCCACCTTCACGCCTACCGAATCGTGGGTGAAGGCGCCGCAAACCGCTTCGGCCGCGCTGCTCCACCACGAGCAAGTACACTTCGACCTCACGGAGGTGCACGCCCGCATGCTGCGCCAACGCCTGCAAACCATCAAATTCGATTGTGAGCGGCTACAGCCGGCATTCAACAACCTGATGAAGGTAGCCATTACGGCCTGGCAGCGCGAGCAGCAACGCTACGACGTTGAAACCAACCACGGCCTGAACCTGGTGAAGCAAAAAGCCTGGCACGAGCAGGTACAACAGCGCCTCACGCAACTGCAGGCCTTTGCTGCGCCCGAGGCTACAGCCCAAAATACCGGTTATTAGCAGCTGCAGCGCAGAAATCCGTTCTGCGCTACCAACCGCACCGCGTACCTTGCGGCCATGTCAGCCGAACAATCTCCTGTAATTACTTGGTCCGACTTCGAGCGCATCGACGTTCGTGTGGGCACCATTGTGGAAGCCCGCCCCTTTCCCGAAGCGCGCAAGCCGGCTTATCAGCTGCTCATCGACCTAGGCCCCGAGGTAGGCTTGAAAAAATCGAGCGCCCAGATCACCAGGCATTACACGCCCGAAACGTTGGTGGGCCGTCAAGTGCTGTGCGTGGTCAACTTCCCAGCAAAGCAGATAGGCCCATTTCGCTCCGAGGTACTGGTAACCGGCGCCCCCGATGCCGAGGGCCATATTGTGCTGGCTTCGCTGGCCGGCCCTGTGCCCAACGGCAACCGCTTGGCTTAGCACCTAAGGCAGTAGCGCGGACTTTGGCTACGCCGCGCTACAAATGCACTGCTGAAGGTGCTACTGCCGCGGCAGCTTCACCTCGCGGGCATTAATGCTGTCAATCACTACGCCATAAATCTCCTCCAAGTCCTTGCCGTGGATAGCGTAGTACTGCATGCTTTGCCGAAACAATGTTTCGCTGGTGTTGTGCCGCTGGTACAAAGCCTTTGACTCGCGGTTGAACAGGGCCCGGGCCGAATCGGGGGAAGTACCCGCGTTTTCTACCCGGGCTTCGGTAAGGTGCAAATCCACGAGTACGCGCACCATCTTGTCGCGGGGCAACAACTGGGCGGGGCGCACGGGCTCTTCGGGCCGGTCGCACTGGCTGAACAGCAGCGTGTTCAGCAGCAAAACGAATACAATCAGAGGATGCTTCACGGCACAAAAATAACAGCTGCGGTTCCAACGCGTTATTTTAGCCACCGCTCATGAGTCAGCCCACCCCCGACAACTCCCTGCAAAGCATTTTACGGCGCCTGCGCCAGCTCGAAATCCGCATTCGCAAGGTGGTGGATGCCCAGCTGCAGGGCGATTTTCACTCGGTGTTTAAAGGCACCGGGCTGGAGTTCGACGAGGTGCGCCTGTACCAGTACGGCGACGAGGTACGCGCCATCGACTGGGCGGTATCGGCCAAAGGGCACGGCACTTTCGTGAAAACTTACAAAGAGGAGCGCGAGCAATCGGTGCTGCTGCTGCTCGATGTAAGCCGCTCGCAGCGCGTGGGGGCCGAGGGCCGCCGCAAGCTCGATGTAGCCCGCGAAATCTGCGGTATTCTGGCCCTTTCGGCGGCGCGCCAAGATGCACAGCTAGGCGTGTTGGCTTTTTCTGATCAGAAGGAGTTGTACCTGCCGCCCGGCAAAGGCCTGCGCCACGCCTACGCGCTTATCAAATCGGTTTTCTCACTGGCGCCGCAAAGCCCCGGCACCAACGTGGCCGCGGGCATCCGGCAGGCCTTAGGTTTGCTGAAGCGCCGCAGCCTGGTGCTGCTCCTCTCCGACTTCATCGATACCGAGTACGAACGGGAGCTAACCATGCTGGCCCGCAAGCACGACCTGATTGTGGTGCAGCTGCTTGATCGGCGCGAAAAGGAATTTCCGCCCCTGGGTATTGTGCCGCTCCGCGACGAAGAAACCGGCCGCACTGTGTGGGTAAATACCTCCTCCAAGGCATGGCGGGCGCGCTACCGTGCCACTTACGAGCAAAACCGCGAGCAAATCGGCCAGATTTGCCGCCGCCACCGCACGTCGTTTCTCAGCATCGCCACCGATGTCGATTACGTGCCCCAGCTTCTCAACCTGTTTCGCCTGCGCAACCGCCGCGGTGCCCAACCCCAGTCATCGGCTACTACCTAATGCAGCTTCGCTTACTCTGTTGGCTGTGGCTGCTGGTGTTGCTGCTCGGCGCCCTAGGTGCTAGTGCCCAAGCCCCAAGGCAGGCACCTGCCACTCAACCCGCAGCCGTGCCCGACTCGCTGCCGAAAGGCCGTTTTTTGCGCCCCTCGGTGCGGGTTGGCGAGTTGGTGGAGTTTGAGCTGACGTTCCGGCACGAACCTGCTCTCAATGTGGTTTTTCCCGACTCCACCGCCGAGTTCAAACCGTTTGAGTATGTGCGGCGCGAGTACTGGCCTACGCGCACCACTAATGGCATCAGCCTCGATCGGTGCCGCTACACCTTGCGCACGTTCTCCCTCGACTCGGTACAACAGCTGCAAGTGCCCGTAACGGTGCTGCGCGGCCGCGACACCGTGCTTTTGTATGCCGCGCCTGCGGCCGTTCAGTTGGTGCGCACGGCCCCCACCGTGGCCCCCGGCGCCGACTTGCCCCCGTTGCGCCAGGATTTGCGCCCGTTGCCCGTGGAGCCGCTGTTCAACTACCCGTACTGGATTGCCGGTGCGCTGGCATTGCTGGCGGCGGCGGGAGTAATCTGGTGGACGTTTGGGCGCAACCTGCGTCAGCGTTACCGGCGCTACCGCATGGCCCGCAACCACGTGTACTTTATGGCACAGTACGCCCGCCACTTCGAGCGTTTTCAGCTGAGCCGCTCGCTCGCCAACATGGAACGCTCCATCACGCTCTGGAAGAACTACCTGGCCCGCCTCGAGGGCAACTCGCTGAATACCTTAACCACCCGCGAGATTGTAGCTCATTACCAGGGCGACTCCGACGTAGCCACGGCCCTGCGTCTCTCCGACCGCATGATTTACGGCAACCAATTGCCCGACGAAGCCGCCGAGCAAACCGACCATGCCCTGGAGCTGCTCCGCCGCTTTGCCGACCGCCGCTACAAGTTGGTACGCACCGCGTCGCTGCGCCGCCAAGCCGCCAGCAAGTAGCTTGTCTCGCCCCAATGCATGCTACTGCACCTAGGCTCATGATCGGCCCTCCCAATGCTTCTGCTTAACTTTCGACCTGCATGGAGCAGTTTTGGCAGCAAGTAGTAGTACCGGCGTTCGATGGGCTCCGCTACTCCACCCTTACCAGCTACACTTGGGCGCACCCCCGGGTGCTGTTGCTGCTGGCCGCCGTACCGCTGCTGTTTTTGCTGCGCGAAGCGTTGGCCCAGCGCCGCCGCCGCAAGCTGGGCGTAGCCTTTGTGCGCGGTCAGGCCCGCAGCCATTGGAGCTCGTTGCTGCGTTTTGTGCCCGATTTTGTGCTGGCGCTCAGCCTGATGATGGGCTTGCTGGCCCTGGCCCGTCCCCAACGCACCGACGAGCGCGTGGAGCAATCGGGCCGCGGCATTGATATCGTGCTGGCCGTCGACGTGTCGGCCTCCATGGAGCTGCAAGACTTTCAGCCCAACCGCTTGGGAGCGGCCAAGCGCATGGCGCAGGCGTTCGTGCGCGGCCGCCGCGGCGACCGTATCGGCGTAGTAGCATTTGCCGGCGACGCCTACTCGGTACTGCCTCTCACCACCGATTATGAGCTGCTCACCGAAGAACTCAAAGGCCTGCGCCTAGGGCTCATCCCTACCGACGGCACGGCCATTGGCACCGCCCTAGGTGTTGCCACCAATCGCCTGCGCAACTCGCCGGGCCGCTCGCGGGTGTGCATCCTCCTCTCCGATGGCGAAAACACCGCTGGCTCGCTCGACCCGCTAACGGCCGCGCAGCTCGCCCATGCCTTCGGGCTGAAGCTTTACACCATCGGCTTGGGCAAGGACGGCACCGTGCCCTACGGCCGCGACGAACAAGGCCGCCCTAGGTTTGTGGAAACCCGCCTCGACGAAACCACCATGCGCCAGATTGCCGAAGCCGGCGCGGGCCAGTTCTTCCGGGCCACCGATAACTCGGCCTTGCAGCGCGTATTTGCCCAGATTGATCAGCTCGAGAAAACCGAGGTAAAGCTGACGCGCTACCGCAACACCCACGATTACTACCGCTTTTACCTGTATTGGTGCCTTGGCTTGTGGCTGCTGTGGCTTGGGCTGAAAAATACCTTTATGGTAAGCGCCATGGAGGACTAAGTGCCGCATAAGGTGCGGCACGCTGCCAGCCGCTACCTTTGCCGCCATGTCGATAGCAGATAACATTCGTGCTTTCCAGCAGGAGTTGGCCGGTACCCGGTGCCGCTTGGTTGCCGTGTCCAAAACGCACCCCGTCGAGCTAATTCAAGAGGCCTACGACGCGGGGCAGCGGCTGTTCGGCGAAAACCGCGTGCAGGAGCTCACGGCCAAGCAGCCCGAGCTACCCGCCGATATCGAGTGGCACCTCATCGGGCACCTCCAAACCAACAAGGTAAAGTACATCGCCCCGTTTGTGCACACCATTCAGAGCATTGATAGCCTGAAGCTGCTGCTCGAAGTGGAGCGCCAAGCGGCCAAGCATCAGCGCCAAATACGCGTGCTGCTGCAGTTCCACATCGCCGACGAAGAAACCAAGTTCGGGTTGTCGTGGGAAGAGGCCGAAACCATGCTGCGTGATGCGGCGGTGCAACAACTGCAGCACGTGCGCATTGCTGGCGTAATGGGCATCGCCACTAACACCGACGACGAAAGCAAGCTGCGCCAAGAGTTCGGTACGCTGCGCGGCTACTTCGAACGGCTGAAAGCCGAGTTCTTCAATAACAACCAGGAGTTCAGCGAAATATCGATGGGTATGAGCGGTGACTTTCGCTTGGCCATTGAGGAGGGTAGCACGCTCATCAGAGTGGGCAGCGCCATCTTCGGCAGCCGCGCCTACCCAGCCTAGGAGCACCTCGGCTGTGGCATGGCTTTTGGCCGTGCCCACCAAAAGCCGCTTACCTTTGCAATGCTCCCCACCGTTTGCTCAGCTTTTACTTCCGCTGCATGACTGCTCGCCTCATCATTATTACCGCTGCCATTCTGGGTGCCCTAGGTGTTTCGCTGGGGGCTTTTGGGGCCCACGCCTTCAAGGCTCACCTCGAGGCTACCGGCCGGCTCGAGACTTTCGAAACCGCGGTGCGCTATCAGTTTTACCATACCCTTGCCCTCATGGCCCTAGGTGTACTGCGCCTGGTACGCCCCGATGCGGTAAGCCTGGGCACGGTGGCCTGGTTGTGGCTCGCCGGCATCATCATCTTCAGCGGCTCGTTGTACCTGCTGTGCTTCACGGGCCTGCGCTGGCTGGGCGCCATTACGCCTATTGGCGGGGTGCTGTTTATCATCGGGTGGGTGATGCTGGCCGTGGCAGCCATGCGCCTCGCCTAGGTAGCCGCAACGCACAACAACACAAAGGCCCGGTTGGCAGCTGCCAACCGGGCCTTTGCTTTATCAGCTAAGCCGTAATTACGACTTCTTGGCCTTTACCTTGGTTTTGGTCTCGGTTTCCTTGGTTTTGGTTTTAGCCTCAACGCTGGCCTCTGCTGGAGCCGGAGCGGCAGCCGGGTCGAGGATCTCGCCTACCAGCGAAACCATGGTGCTGCCACCGGCGGCGTTCGACTCGATGGTGAGGACTTTGTTTTGCATGCCCAGCTTGCCGGCCGAGTTAAACTTGGCCGTAATGCTGCCGGTTTTGCCCGGCATAATGGGGTCCTTCGTCCAGTCGGGCGTGGTGCAGCCGCAGCTGGTGCCGATGTTCGAGATTACCAGCGGAGCAGTACCCGTGTTCTTGAACTTGAACGTGTGCTCTACCACGTCGCCCTGCTTGATTTTGCCGAAATCATACTTCATCTCGGTAAAGCTGATGGCGGGGCCATTGGCCTTGGCAGTAGCGGCTTGTGCGGGAGCCGCGGGGGTTTGAGCCTGAGCGGCGAAGCCGGCCAACGAGAGCGACAGCGCCAGTACAAGTGCCTTTTTCATGGTGCGGGTGACTGTTAGAGTTGGAGAGTAATTCAATTTATGCCTTTCGCGCCGCTTGCCAACAATCGGACCAATTGCGTGAAGCCGCGATGAACAAAGCTACCAGATGCGTACCATTCGGCGACGGTGTTTGCGGGAGTACCGTTTGGGGTCGGGGCAGTTTTCGTAGGCTTGCTTATCCTGCTTCGAAAGCGGCAGCTGCTGTCGGGCTTCGGGGGCAGTTTGGTTGCGCCACACCGAGGGCCTGTTGCTACTGGCATCGGTGGGCGGCGTGGACCGGCGCTGCGGCTTAGCGGGCAGCACCTGCGCCTTTGCCAACTGGGCGCTGCCCAGCCACAACCAACAACCAATACCTAGGGCGCAGACAAGCTTCATGCGGCAGCTTCAAGTTGCTACCGCAACACCGCCTCTGCCCGATTCATTCCGCGCCGCCGTCAACAAGTTTGGCGTTGAAATTCAGCAAGAAGAGCTTTTCGGAAGCACGTGTAACGGCCGTATAGAGCCAACGCGTGAACTCGGCGTTGATCATGTCTTCCTTCAGAAAACCGTGGTCAACGAACACAGCGGGCCACTGGCCACCCTGCGCCTTGTGGCAGGTAAGCGCGTAGGCAAACTTTACCTGCAGGGCGTTCAGGTACGGATCGGCGCGCATGGCGGCGGCTTTCTCCTTCTTGGTAGTTAGGTGAGAGTAGTCCTCGCTTACGGCTTCGTACAACGCTTTAGAGCGGTCGGCCGGGAAAGCGGGGCTTTCGGTGTGTAGGGTATCGAGCAGCAGGCGCGCCTCCAGCTCGGGCTCGTCGGGGTAGTCGACGAGGCGCAGGCGGGCGTCGGCAAAGCGGCAACCAAATTCTTCGATGCGGCGCACAATTTTGGTTACCTCCACAAAGTCGCCGTTGGCCAAAAAGCCCGCTTCCGATTCGGCTGGCAGCCAAGTGTAGTTGTTGCGCACCACCATCAGGTAGTCACCGGCTTCAATCTCATCTTCAGCATCAAACAAGGTGCGCCGAATCAGTTGATTATACTGATTGGCGTTTTTGTTAGAGCGGCAGATAATGGTGGTATTCTCGTGGCCGTAGTGCCGGTAAGCCCAGCGCAACCCGTCCTCCAGCTTGTCGCCGCCCATTTTGTAAATGTCGGGGTAGCCTTTGGTGACGAATTGAATGTTGGGGTTGGCTTCGGCGGAGCCCGGTGTAGCTTCTTGCGCATCACGCAGCTCTTCGCGCAGCACGGTGGCATTCATCAAGATACCCGACGACTCGGCCTGGCGCATCACCTGGCGCAGCTCGGCGGCCTCTACGCGGCAGCGGTACGAGCTGGCCAGCACGCCGGGGTCGAGGGCCGGGCTAATGCTTTGGCCAACCGGCGGCAGCTGGGCCGTATCGCCAATGAGCAGCAGGCGGTTAGTGGTTTTCTCGAACACGTAGCCGAGCAGGTCGTCGAGCAAAGCACTTTCGCCAAACGACTTCTCGTTCGAAATCATCGAGGCTTCGTCGACGATAAAGATGGTTTCGCCGGAGCGGTTGGGCTGCCGCGCAAAAGCCATGCTCTCCGAACCACCCGATTTGCGGTAAATGCGCTTGTGAATGGTGCTGGCCGGCACCCCCGAGTACTGCGACATTACCTTGGCCGCGCGTCCCGTGGGCGCCATCAGCACGTACTTCCGGCCCATTTTATCGAGCCACTTTACCAAGGCGCTTACCACCGTGGTTTTGCCGGTACCGGCGTAGCCGCGCAGCAAAAACACCTTCCGGCCGGGCAGTTGGTCTTTCAGAAAACCATCGAGCTGCCCAAACAGATACGATTGATCTTCGGTGGGCTCGTAGGGGAAATAGTTGCGAACGGAGGGTATGCGGGTAGTTATCATCGTGGCTGAGCTCAGCTCTTAGAACAACAAGTTAGGCAGGCTTATTCGACGCGTGGTACACATATTTATCCCAGAGCCGAAAACCTTGCTGCAGCACACGGCGGAGGGTATTTCGCTCTTCGCGTTTCCAATGTTGGGCTTGCCGTTGGCGCTCAGCTGAAATCTGCCAGAACCTATGCAATCGTATAGCTTATCGAAAACACGGTTTCGGACGGGGCCGCGCCGCATCCAGCCACTAAACTCAGCGCCTGCACCATTGGCTAAGTCGTCGAAGAAGTGCCAAGCATGCATGCAGTCATGACAAGGCACTTTTTTGTGCGGTGCATCTATCCAATTCCGCGCAGCATCCAAATTTTGGCACCGCGGTTCTTCCTCCTGCACCTCTACCCCTAGGTTGCCGGCTAACGCGATTAACTCCGCAGGACTGCCAAAGCCAGGAATCTGCCCTGCTTCGTTGGCCCACACGGCATCTTCGTTTTCAGCAGTACGCCACAGAAAGTACCAATCTCGCTGCTGATAGCGTATCCAGGAGATGTAATACTTCCAGTATTCGGCGCCGCTAATTGCCACGTTGGTATGGTTTAGCCAGCAGGTTCGATGATAGCCATTGTGGCCGTAGCCTTCGCTATCAGCAAGCCTTCTTCGGGGTTGTTGCCGCCGAAAGCGCGCACTTCAGCTTCGCAGAACTGCAAGCGGCGGCCGCCTTTCAGCACCCAACCCGTGGCAATGAGCTTATCACCTAGGCCGGGGTGCAGGTAGCTTACTTTCAGCTCGGCGGTTACGAGGCCGTGGTCGTCGGGGATGAGCGTAACGCCGGCAAAGCCGGCTACGAGGTCGGCCATGGTGGCTACGAGGCCGCCGTGGGCAAACCCGCGCTGCTGCTGGTGCTGCTTGCCTAGGTCGAGTTCGGCCTGCACGCGGCCGGGCTCGATGGTGGTGAGGTCGGCACCGATGAGGTGCATAAAGTGCTGGCGCTCCAGCTTGCGACGAATACGCGCCGTGAGTTCGTCGGTGGGGGCAGTGGTATGCGAAGTAGACATTGCCGCAAAGGTACCGCCCTAGGTCGGCCTTCGCCAATCAGCACCCAAAGCACGTATCTTTTCGCAGGCTTCATCCCTGATAATCATGAACCTGTCGGACTATCTTATTTCGGGCGCGTTGGGCTTGGCTTTGGCAGCGTGCAGCGGCTTTCGGGTATTTGTGCCGCTGTTGGCGGCCAGCATTGCTTACCGCACCGGCTACTTGGCGCCTTCGCCGGGCTTTGCGTGGCTGGGCACTTGGGCCGCCTTAGGTGTGCTGGGCACCGCCACCCTGGCCGAAATGCTGGCCTACTACTTTCCGGTGGTCGATAATTTGCTCGATTCGCTTACCACGCCGGCTTCGTTTGTAGCGGGCACGTTGCTGATGACGGCTGCTTTGCCCGAGCTAAACCCGGTGCTGCGCTGGGGCTTGGGCGTGTTGGTAGGCGGCGGCACGGCGGGGCTTATCCAAACTGGCACGGCCGTGCTACGGACGGGCTCAACGGCTGCTACTGGCGGCTTGGGCAACCCCGTGCTGGCCACCATCGAGAACACCTTGGCAATTGTAGGCTCGGTATTGGGCCTACTTTTGCCGCTGCTGGTAGCCGGTGTAGCAATAGCTGCTATCGTATTCATCGGCAGACGGTTGCGGCGTTGGCGGCAGCGCCGGCAAGCAAATTTTTCGACCAGCAGCCCCAACCATAGCGGCATTTAATAGGTTTAGGGGCCTGTTACCGCTCCGCTTACCACACCTATGCCTGTTTCCTCCGCCTCACCCGAATCGTTGCTGCAAGCCTACACCGAACGTGCCCGCGTGCGCGTGTGCGGCCTGCTCGTGCACGATGGTTCCTTGCTTCTGACTGCGCATCGGGGCCTGTTGGCCAACGACGAACCGTTTTGGTCGCCGCCAGGCGGCGGGTGGCAGTTTGGCGAAACCCTGCGCGAGGGCGTGGCGCGCGAGTTTCAAGAAGAAACTGGCCTGCTAGTACAAGTTGGACGCTTTTTGCACCTGCACGAGTACCACGGCGACCGGCTGCAAGCCCTCGAAATGTTTTTTGAAGTACTGCCCACCGACCCCAAAGCGCTGCCGCGCCTAGGCTCCGACCCCGAGCATCACCCCGATAAGCAGTTGCTCACGCAGCTGGCCTGGCTTTCGCCGCGCGAGCTGGTGAAGCTGCCGCCGCGGCAAGTGCACCCCATTCTGCGCGACCTCATCAGCGCCGACGACGCGTATATTCCGCAACTCCGGCTGCGCTAATAGCGGCATAAAACGGCGGCCTGCTTACCTTTAGCGGATATTAGTTCTGCTGTGCTGCCTGTGTCTCACGCCGATTCTGCCGATTTCGTTGCCACTGCGGCTTTGCCTACCGCCTTGCACCGCCTGCGCGACGAAACCCTTGATACCGCCAACCTCGCGGGCTACAACCTGTACCTAACCGCGGGTGCCCACGGCTTGCGCGTGGGCGTAGCCGACGTGCGCCGCAACAAGTTTGTGGTGCTCGAAGACTATGCTCCTGAGCCCGCTACCTCCTTAGCCGGCCAACTGCAAGCCTTGGCCAGCCACCACGATCTAGTGGGCCGACCCGGGTGGAACCGCGTGCGCCTGGCCGTGCAAAACCGCAATTTCACGCTGTTGCCCGCCCCGTTGTTCCGCGATGGCGACGAGGCCGCTTACCTGCGCCTGCACCACCAGCTCGATCCGCAACACGAGGTGGTGCGCCGCTTTTTGCACCCCAACCGCGAGGTAGTAAGCGTTTTCTCGATTGAAAAGGCCTTGGCCGAGTGGTTTGAGCGCACTTATCCGCAGCAAAAGCTGCTGCACCAAACCAGCGCCTTGCTCGAGGGGGTGGTGCACCAAAGCGAGCGGCAGGGCCCGCCTAGGTTGTTTCTGAGCGTGGGCCCGCACGAGCTTACCATTGCCGTGGTGCGCGAAAAACGCCCGCTGTTCTGCAACGTTTTCAACTTCAGCACGCCCGAGGATTTTATTTACTACGTCATCTTGGTGATGCAGGAGCTTGGCCTGAACCCCGACGACGACCCCGTAGCGGTGTACGGCGACCTGATGCACGATTCGGAGCTGTTTTCGGTGCTGCGCAAGTACATCCGCAACGTGCGTTTCGGCAACCGCCCCTACGACCTCAGCTATAGCTACCGCCTCAACGACGTGTTTGAGTACCGCTACTTTGAGTTGTACAGCCTGCACCTCTGCGAGTAACCTCTACCCTAGCGCATGCGCATTGCCTTATTTCCCGGCTCGTTCGACCCGTTTACCAACGGCCACCTCGATGTGGTACGCCGCGGCACCGAGCTATTCGACCACATCATCGTTGCCATCGGCAACAACAGCAGCAAAACGCGTTACCTGTCCGTTGAGCACACGGTTGATATCATAAACGAGGTGTTTCGCGACGAGCCGCGTGTTTCGGTGCAGGCGTACAAAGGCCTTACGGCCGATTTTGCGCGCGAAACGGGTGCACGGTTTCTGCTGCGCGGCCTGCGCAATACCACCGATTTCGAGTATGAAAACACCATTGCGCAAGCAAACCGCCACGTAAACCCCGAGCTAGAAACCGTTTTCCTGATTACCTCCCCTGCTCTGGCCGCCATCAGCAGCACCATCATCCGCGAGATTCACCGCTTTGGCGGCAACGTCGATGACTTCGTGCCATTTCAGATGCCTCCGGCCCCACAGCCCTAGGTGCTCAGCAACCCTTAGCAAACCCCGAACGCGGAAGCACCCTAGGGTGTTCCGCGTTCGGGGTTTACGGGACCAAGTTACTTGCGGGCTAGCACCCGGATTCCCATAATTTTCGACGGTTCGGCGGGGCTCGGCACAGGCAGCACCAAGTAAGTGTCGCCTACCAGATCGAGGTTGCCGCGGCGCATTAGCTCGTCTTCGTTGGTACCAAGCAGCACCAAATCGCGCACTTTGCGGGTGTGGGCATTGAAGGTGGCTACGATGGTGGCGCCTTGGTAGTCGAAGGTATTCGTCCACTCCTCGGCTTGGCTTGTGCGCAACTGCACGGCAGTAGGTTCGGCAGCCAGTGGCAACGCTTGGGTTTCGCGCGGCTTGCCAAGGGCTTTGCGCACCTCGTCAATGTTGCGGCCTACCAGATCCGGTACATTAAGTACTGGAGGTGCCGCACGCTTGGCCCGGTTGGGCGGTAAGGCATCAACTTCGACGGCAGGAGTAGTGCGGGTACAAGCAATACCCGCGCAAGCCAGCAGTACTAGCAACAGCAGGCACGATCGGTTCAAACGCATACGCTACACGCAGGAATCCGGGGCCAATGCGGCCGCCCCGGCAAGCTTACGCTACTTGTTACTGACGGTAGCAGCACCAGCCACCTCACTTAAGTAGTGGCGCACCACCAACGAAATGGAGGCGTATGACTCATCGAGGGCTTTAAGCGCCTCCTGGGGCTGCATCCAGCGCACTTCTTCGATGTATTCTTCGGCCTGCGGCTTCATCAATGTATCATCGAGGCACTGCATTATGTACCAGTTGGTCTTCTTTAGAATCTTGTTGCCGTTGTAGGCGTAAGAGTGCCACGTGCTGGGCAGCTTGTCGCCCAACGAAACCTTAATGTTGCACTCCTCCTCCACTTCGCGTAGTGCGCCTTCGGCGGGGTCTTCGTCTTTCTTGAGCTTGCCCTTGGGCAAATCCCATTTGCCCAAGCGGTAGATCATCAACACCAATCCCTCTTTCACCACCAAGCCACCAGCGGCTTTCGCAATCTTAAACTGGTCTTTGAGGTGCAGGATGAGGGCTTTTTTCTTTTTCGTCATGAGCGTGAGCGAGGTAAGCTTCTTGAGCTTTTTTACCTCCATCAGGCGCAGCATGCGGTCGATAAAAGCCGGCGTAACGTCGCGCACCAGCACATCACCCACCAGGTCCTTCGAGATGAACTCGTCTTCGGGCCCCAGGATGAGGTCGTAGCGGTGCTTGTAGACCTTTTCGGAGGTCTTCTTAATGATTATTGGGATGTCGTTGATGAAAACGTTCATCGCGGCAAGTCGGAAGGAAAATGGGAGCAGATGGTCGTCTGGCAGGCTGCAAAACACAGCATTAATTTCGGTATTACGAAAGGTGCGTGGGTGCTAAAGGCCAGCTGAAGTAGCCGGGTGTGACGGCCAATTAGGCGGAATACGGTTATGAGCGAGAAAGGTAACACGCTCCCCGAATATTCACTTCATTGTGGCACCCTAGGTTTGTTGCGCGCGTACTTTGCACCTGCAACCTCAACGCTACCGCCATGCAAATCGGCCTGCTCTCCGATACCCACACCTACCTCGACGACCGCATTTTGCACCACCTGCAAGGCTGCGACGAGATATGGCACGCCGGCGACGTAGGCCACGAGAAAGTTCTTGACGAGTTGCAGGCAGTAGCGCCCCTGCGCGCCGTGTACGGCAACATCGACGACCGTACCATTCGTCTGCGCTGCCCCGAGCACCAGATTTTTGAGGTGAATGGCCTAAAGGTGCTCATCACCCATATTGGCGGCTACCCGGGCCGCTACGCGCCACCGGCCCGCCCGCTGCTGCAGCAAGAGCGGCCAGGGCTGTTCATCTGCGGCCACTCGCACATTTTGCGCGTCATGCCCGACCGCCAGTTGGGCTTACTGCACCTCAACCCGGGCGCGGCCGGCAAGCACGGCTTTCACAAAGTGCGCACCCTGCTCAAATTCCAAGTTGAGAATGGCAAAGTGGAGCAGTTGCAGGCAGTGGAGCTCGGCCCGCGGGTATAGTACGCTGTAGCGCGGGCTTCAGCCCGCGTTGGCGTGAGCGTAATCCTCAGACTCCGTTTAATACTTATCGCTCTAGCAAACGCGGGCTTCAGCCCGCGCTACACAAAAAACAAAAGCGCCTTGCGTGGCCACGCAAGGCGCTTTTTGCTATTACCAGCCGACCGGCCGGGATGCCGTTTCGGCTTCCCGCGGAGGAAGCCGCGGCTTAAAACTTAGGCAGCAGCTTCGTTCTTTTTGAAGCTAGCCTTCAGCTCCTCGATGTCCACGTTCTTCAGAACGGGCGTGCGGAGCAGATCTTTAATTTCCTGCACCTTGTTGTTGGCGCGGGCGATGTTCTTGCGGTGCTTACGCTTAAGACGAGTAACGGTCATGACGCGGTCGGTTTGAGTCTATTCTGCAGAATGAGGGGGCAAAGGTAAGCAAAAGTTCGACACGTTTTGCTCCTCGCCCAGTGATTGTTGCCAATTCGGGCGGCAAATATAGCAGCAAGTTCGCGCCCGGGCTGTAGTTTGGTATCCACAAATGGCCAAGCCAAGCGGCCTGGCTAGCTCATCAGCAACCGTAACAGCACCCTAGGTGCTTCTACCTCAATAACCATGATTGATTTACGCTCCGATACCATTACCCGCCCTACCCCTGCCATGCTAGAGGCCATGTTCTGCGCGCAGGTAGGCGACGACGTGTACGAAGAGGACCCCACCGTGCGGGAGCTGGAAAACGAATGTGCCAGCCGCTTCGGCATGGAGGCCGGCTTGTTCTGCCCCTCCGGCACCATGACCAACCAAATTGCCATCAAAGCACACACGCAGCCGATGTCGGAGGTGGTGTGCGAGCAAACCTCGCATATCTACCTCTGGGAAGTGGGCGGCATTGCCTTTCACTCGGGTGCCTCGGTGGCGCTGCTGCCCGGCGACCGGGGCCGGCTTACGGCCGCGCAAGTGGCAGCGGCCATTCGCTCGGAAAACGTGCATTACCCCAATACCAGCCTCATCAGCCTCGAAAACACCCACAACCGCGGCGGCGGCAGCTGCTACAGCTGGCAGGCCCTCGAAGAAATTGCCGAGCTAGCCCAAAGCAAAAGCATTCCGCTGCATCTCGATGGGGCCCGCATCTTCAACGCTTTGGTAGCCACTGGCCAGCGCAGCGAAGACTACGGCCAGCTGTTCGACTCGATTTCGATTTGCCTGAGCAAAGGCCTGGGTACGCCCGTGGGCTCGGTGCTGGTGGGCACGCAGGAGTTTATTCGTAAGTGCAAGCGCATTCGGAAAGCCATGGGCGGCGGCTGGCGCCAAGCCGGGTATTTAGCCGCAGCTGGTCTCTACGCCCTCGAAAACCACGTGGAGCGCCTTGCCGACGACCACCGCCGCGCCCGCCAGTTGGCCGAAGCGCTGGAGCAGGCGCCGTACGTCGAGTATGTATTGCCGGCCGAAACCAACCTGGTCATTTTCCGACTGCGCGAGGGTCTTACCGAAGACCAGTTCCTGGCTCACCTAGGCGAGTTCGGCGTTAAAGCCTCGGCCTTTGGTCCGCAGATGGTGCGCTTCGTAACCCACCTCGATGTGGACGACGCTGGCATTGAACGCGTGCTCGAAGCTTTGCGCGCTGTACCGCAGTACGCCTAAATGCAAAGAGCCGCCCCAACAAACAAGGCCCCGCAACCAGTGTTGCGGGGCCTTGTTTGTTGGGGCGAATACCCTAACTGGCTTTTTCCTGAAACTCTACTGTGTCGATGGGTTCTTCCTCAAGCTGCCCTGGCGCCAGAATGGTCATGCCGATAATGGCTGAAACTGCCGACCCAATAAGCACAGCCAGCTTGGCCAAATCAACAGCGGCTGGGTTTTGGTACGAGAGCGTGGCAATGAAAATGGCCATGGTAAAACCGATGCCCGCCGTAAAGCCCAACCCGATAAACCGGCGCCAGTCGACGTTGGTAGGCAGTTGGCCCTGCCCCATGCGCACCACCAGCCACGTTACGCCCACAATGCCCAGCGGCTTGCCAACTAGCAGCCCCAGCCCAACACCTAGGGCCAAACCCGAGAACAGCTCAGGCACGATATCAGCCGAAAGCACAATGGCCGTATTGCACAAAGCAAACAGCGGCAGAATCAGGTAATTGACGGGCTTTTGCAAGGCGTGCTCCAGGTCTTCGAGCCGATCGGTAGGGATGCTTAGGGCCAGCAACACACCTGCAATGGTGGCGTGTACGCCCGATTTCAGCACGCAAAACCACAGCCCCAAGCCCAGCAGCATATATACTCCAAGCGGCTTCACCTTAAAGCGGTTGAGCATTACCAACACAGCGAAAATGGCGACTGCCCCCAGCAAAAAGCCGGTGTGTATGCCGCTGGTATAAAACGCCGCGATGATGATAACAGCCAGCAGGTCGTCGATGATAGCCAGCGCCGTGAGGAAAACCCGCAGCCCAAATGGCACCCTATCGCCCAACAACGACAGAATACCTAGGGAAAAGGCAATATCGGTAGCCGTAGGAATGGCCCAGCCCGATGCGGCCGGGGTGCCACGCGTAAACGCCAAGTGTATAATAGCCGGAAACAACACACCTCCGATGGCCGCAAGGGCTGGCAGCAAGGCCTGCCGCGGTTCAGCCAGCTCGCCGTAGAGCACCTCGCGCTTGATTTCGAGGCCAACCAAAAAAAAGAAGATGGCCATGAGCCCGTCGTTGATCCAGTGCGACACGGATTTATCGAGCGGGCCGTAGCCAACGTGGGTTTCCCAGAATGCTAGGTAGCCAGGGCCGGCCGTCGTGTTGCTTAGCACCAACGATACCACGGTGGCTAGCAACAGTAGTAAGCCGGCAAGTTTTCCGCTCTCCGAGAGTTCGCGAATGGGGCTGATGATGCGTCGGAGGGGCATAGAACAAATAAACTCGAGCCACGAACCGGGCGCACAAGCCCGGATGCTGGCAAAATTGGCACATTATGCGTCGGCCGGTTGGCTATTCATTGCTTACGGCTCCAGCACTATTGCTGCTACGAAAACAAAGCAAAATTACGGCTCAAATTTTAAGCATACTCTACAAAAAGTATCTTTCCGATTTGCAATTTAAGGGTCTATTAGTGGGGCAATAGCTTGCATAATGTTGTTCTGAGCGGCTTTTGGCGGGTTTGTAATCTTTGGCATACACCGCCGCCGAAGCGCCTGAAAACACTAGGTTTGTCATTATGCCTAGCTCCACCCCCTCTGCCCGCTCGTTGCTGTTGCTGCTGCTTTGCCTCGTGCACCTAGGCCAAGCGCAGGCGCAGCGTAAAACCAAAGCCTACTTTCCGCCCGCCAGCAATTGGGAGCAACGCCGGCCCGAAGCCATGGGCATGAACCCCGCCGCGCTGCAAGAGGCCGTGCAGTACGCCATTGCCAACGAAAGCAAAGCCCCGCGCGACCTGCGTGATGCGCACTACCAGAGCGCCTTCGGGCGCGAGCCTTTCGGCTACCCCATCGGGCCCATGAAGGAGCGCGGCGCCCCCACCGGGCTCATCATCAAAAACGGTTACATCGTGGCGCAATGGGGCGAGCCGCAGCGCGTCGACCTCACCTTCAGCGTAGCCAAAAGCTTTGTTTCGACGATGGTGGGCCTAGCCCACCAGCATGGCCTCATTCGCAG
Organism: Solirubrum puertoriconensis; assembly: GCF_001483135.1. Taxonomy (GTDB): domain Bacteria; phylum Bacteroidota; class Bacteroidia; order Cytophagales; family Hymenobacteraceae; genus Solirubrum; species Solirubrum puertoriconensis. Next base: position 618,466 of record NZ_LNAL01000006.1, on the reverse strand, counting down.
CCTCGACGACAAAGTAGCGCCCTACATGGCGCCCATCATTACCTTCAACCCCTGGAACACCCCGGCTAACAAAGCCGACGAGCTGGGCCAGCAGGATGTAATTGAGTTGTTCGATACCGAGCACAACCGCCTCATTAATTGGGACCACCTGCTGCGCCAAACTTCCGACTGGGAAGGCACGCTGTGGGGCAAACCCGATTGGGCCGACCGCCCGCAGGGCCCCGCCACCGAATGGCGCACGCGGCCGCGCAACGCTCCGGGCTCGGTATATAAGTACAACGACACCCGCGTGAACGTGCTGGCCTTGGCCATCATGAATGTGTGGCGCCGCCCGCTGCCGCAGGTGCTCAAAGAGCGCATCATGGACCCCATCGGCGCTTCCAGCTCGTGGCGCTGGACGGGCTACGAAAACTCCTGGGTGGTGATGGACGGCGTGCCCATGCAGGCCGTAAGTGGCGGTTCGCATTGGGGCGGTGGCCTGTTTATCTCGGCGCTCGATCAAGCCCGTTTCGGTTACCTCACATTGCGCGGTGGCCAGTGGAACGGCAAGCAGCTGATTGCCCCTGGGTGGCTGAAACTGGCCCGCACTCCAACACCCGCGCAGCCCACCTACGGCTTCATGAACTACTTCCTGAACACCGACCGCAAGCTGTACCCCAGTGCGCCTGCTACGGCCTTTGCTCACCTAGGAGCCGGTGCCAACATCGTGTACGTGGATCAGGAAAACGACCTCGTGATTGTTGCCCGCTGGATCGAGGACAAAGCCATGGACGGCCTTATCCAAAGAGTGCTGAAAAGCCTTGGCAAGTAACTTCGCTGCCGTATTCCGCAGGCTTCAACCATTAGCCCCAAGCACCCGCCCCGCATGAATTTGTTTGTAGTTGGAGATGTGCACGGCTGCTACCACACCTTCGAGGCCTTGCTGCGGCATTGGAAGCCAGCCGAAGAGCTGCTCATCCAAGTTGGCGACTTGGTAGACCGGGGCCGCTACAGCCCCGAGTGCGTGCAGCTGGCCCGCGAGCTGGAAGCGCAGCACCCCGGCCGCACGGCCTTTTTGCTCGGCAACCACGAGTACGAAATGCTCATTCACTACGGCCCCGATGGGCCCAATAAAAACTGGCTGAGTTGGGGCGGCAAAAGCACCGTGGCGCAATACAACGGCCGCGACGACTTGCTGCGCGAGCACCTGGCTTGGATAACCCAGCGCCCCATGGCTTGGGAGAATGCCCACGTGGTAGTAAGCCACGCCGGCATTGCTGATACCGCCGACCCCTTCGACCCTGATAATACTGATGGCATCCTGTGGCGCCGCGGCCCCTTGCGGCACCTAGGCAAGCGGCAAGTGCTAGGCCACACCCCCACCGACAACGGCCGCTATTACCACGATACAGCTCACGATGCACTCTACATCGATACTGGGGCTTACACTGGGTCATGCCTTACGGGCGTGCGCCTTGCTCCTACGGGCGAAATCCTGGAGCATTTTTCGGTGCCTACCATTGCGCACGATATCGACTAGGCTCCTATCCTGCTGATAATTAACTGTAAATGCCCGCTCCCACCTCCTTCGAAATGGCCGCTGCCCTACAGCACCTCAGCCAAGCCGACCCCATCTTGGCCGCCCTCATTGCACAAGGCCGCCCTATTAAGCCCTCAGCGCACGAAGACCTGTACCTAGCCTTATTGAAGGCAGTTGTGAGCCAGCAGATCTCGACCAAAGCCGCCGCTGCCATCTGGCGCAAGCTCGAAAGCCTGTTTAAGCCCGACGGCTACCCCGAGCCCAACGTGCTGGTACACCTCTCCGACGACGAGCTGCGTGCCGTGGGCATTTCGAAGCAAAAAGCCGGTTACCTGCGGGCTATTGCCGAGTTTGCCCTGCAAGGTCAGCTCGACCATGCCCACCTTTCGCAGCTTGATGAGGACGCCTTTACTCAGCACCTCATCCAAATAAAAGGTGTAGGCCGCTGGACGGCCCAAATGCTGCAGATGTTCGCCCTCGACCAGCCCGATGTTTTCGCCGAAGGTGACCTAGGAATTCAGAACGCCATGCGCCGCCACTACCAACTCGAGGAAGCCGGCCGCGCGCTACTGCGCCGCATGACAGAATTGGCCGAACCGTGGCGCCCTTACCGCTCAGTAGCATGCAAGTACCTGTGGCAGTCTTTGGACAACGAGCCTAAGCCTTAGCGTTAGGCAGCAACGCTACTTCTACGCCTGTTTTTCTTTTTTCTGATCGAGGTATGCCACGATCATGGCAATGAAAATGCTCACGTAGGGCAGCAGCATGCCAATGATAAACCAGCGCCAAAACGGCCTGCCCTGGGCTATGTACGTGGTGATGAGCGCGCTGAAAAACGTGAGAACAACGCAGATAATCAGTAACGGGAAGTCAATCATTTCAAAAGAGGAAACTGGCTAGCGCACTTTGCCGCGCTTTACCAGGTAAGCGTACAGCACCCGGTCGAATGGTTCGCGAATATCGACGGGTACAAAATCGATGCGATACTGGCCGCAGCGCTCGGCCAGCTCCTGCGTAAACTGCTGCATAGCGGCGCGGTACTGCTCGCGCACCTGCGCCGGGCTCAGCTTTACCCGCTCTCCGGTTTCAACGTCCTCAAACACGTAGGGGCGTTCGGCAAAATCGAAATCGGCTTCGGTGGCGCGGTCCATCACGTGAAACAGCAGCACCTCGTGGTGCTGGTGGCGCAAGTGCTGCAAGGCGGCCAGCGTGTCGGCTTGCTTTTGCTGGCTGCGCCCGAGCATATCCGAAAAGATGATGACAAGCGAGCGTTTGGGGATTTGCTGCGCAATCTGGTGAATTACCCTGGCCACCTCGGTGCCGCCGCGCTCGGTGGGTGCCTGCCGCTCCATTAGCTGCTGCAGCTGCAGCAATAAGGTGTGGCGGTGCGTGCTGGTAGAGCGCACGGGCGTTTGTATCTCCACTTTGTCGGAAAACGTGACGAGCCCTACCGCGTCGCGCTGCTTTTGCAGGAGCGTGGCCAGCGCCGCGGCGCACAGCACCGAAAAGTGCAGCTTGTCGTTGCTCGGCCGCGGGTAGTACATCGACGACGACACGTCGAGCAGAATGTGGCAGCGCAGGTTGGTTTCCTCCTCGTAGCGCTTCACAAAAAGCTTATCGGTGCGGGCCAGCACTTTCCAATCGAGGTGGCGGGTGCTTTCGCCGGGGTTGTAGAGGCGGTGCTCCGAAAACTCCACCGAAAAGCCGTGGTACGGCGACTGGTGCAAGCCCGTGATAAAACCATCGACCAGCTGACGCGCCAAAAACTCCAGGTTTTCAAACGAGCGGACGGCGGCTAGGTCGAGTGGCTGGGGAGGCATGGCAACGGATAAGGCAGGTGTGCACCAATACAGACTGCGAAAGTAACGCGCAAGTTGCCGGGCAAGTGCCCCCGACGGCCGAGCTACCGCGGAAATGTGCCAGGCTTACGTCAATAAATTGGACCCAAACTTAGCTAGACACTATTTTTTGCAATAAATTTTCATATACCACGCCTAACCGGTAGCTTTAGCCGGAGATTTTTCAATCTTCTCAGAATAACCCAATCAAGTTTCCATTTCTTCATCTTTAAGCTGGACCCCGTGGAAGACCGCTACGAACAGGACGAGATTTATTCCCAGCGCATTAAAGCCGGCAAGCGCACGTATTTCTTCGACGTGAAGGCAACGCGCGGTCAGGACTATTACCTGACGATTACCGAAAGCAAGCGCCGCCTCCGCGACGACGACACTTTCTCCTACGAGAAACACAAGATTTTTCTGTACAAAGAGGACTTCTTGAAATTTGCTGATGCGCTGCAAGATGCCATCGACTACGTGCGCCAAGAGCTGCTCACGCCTGAGGAAGTGGCCGAGCTCGACCGCCCCCGCCCTGCTTTCGAGGATCCTAACCGCTACGACGGCCCTGCCTATACGCCCGACAATTACTAAGCTTTACGGCACCCCTTCTTACGCAACGCGCTTCCGCCGCGGCTCCGGCCTAGGTGGTGGCGCGTTGTTGCTTTTGCAGTAGCCAGTTTATACGCAGTGTGATTATGAAACCGGCCCTACGCCTCTTTGCTCAATTCCTGGTTTTCTGGTTCGTATCTCACGCTATCCTCACCACTTTGGATGGCCTCGACGACAATCCGCAACCGGCCGATTGCATCCTGATCCTAGGCAACACAGTTAATCCCAATGGCACGCTGTCGGCTCGCTTGCAGGCGCGGCTCGACAAAGGCTTGGAGTTGTATCGGCAAAAGCTGGCTCCCGTTGTGATGGTGAGCGGTGGGCTCGGCAAAGAGGGCCATTACGAAGGCCGGGCTATGGCTGCTTATCTCGAAGCTGCTGGCGTCCCTGCCGATGCCATCATCGAGGATAACCTAGGAAACACCACGCGGGCTACGGCCCAAAACTTTGCTGCTGTGGCGCAACGCCAGCAATTGGGCTCGGTGCTAGTTGTGTCGCAATTCTACCATATTACCCGCACCAAAATGCTCCTAAAGCAACAAGGCAACCATCAGGTATACGGAGCACACGCAGACTATTTCGAGCTTCGGGATATGTACAGCCTCTTGCGCGAAATTCCGGCGTATTACCGCTACGCGTTCAACTAAGCGGCTAAACACAACGGAGAGGAGCCTAGCATTCGGCCCACTTCTGTTTCATCTGTGCTAACCCCGTCGGTGCTTCGTACCTTTGCCCCCGCATTAGGCCCTAGGTCTAGTTCAGCACTCAGAACTCAACATTCAGAATTATAGAAAGACATGGGTCTTCGCTGCGGTATTGTCGGGCTGCCTAACGTAGGTAAGTCTACCCTGTTCAACGCGTTGTCGAACGCCAAGGCCGAGTCGGCCAACTACCCCTTCTGCACCATCGAGCCCAACGTGGGCGTGGTAACCGTGCCCGATGCGCGCCTGCAAGTGCTGGAGGAGATTGTGAAGCCCGAGCGCGTGGTGCCCACCATCGTGGAGTTCGTCGACATTGCCGGCCTCGTAAAAGGCGCCTCCAAGGGCGAAGGCCTCGGCAACAAGTTCTTGGCCAACATCCGCGAGGTTGATGCCATCATCCACGTAGTGCGCTGCTTCGACGACCCCAACATCGTGCACGTAGCCGGCGGCGTCGACCCCGTGTTCGACAAAGACGTAATCGACACAGAGCTGCAGCTGAAAGACCTCGAAAGCATCGACAAGAAGCTGCAGAAGTCGGAGCGCTCGGCCAAGAGCGGCGACGCCGTAGCGAAGAAAGAGGTTGCCGCGCTGCAACGCTTCAAGGCGCACCTGGAGGCTGGCAACAACGCCCGCTCGCTCGATGCTTCGGAAGAAGAACTGGCGGCCGTTGAAGACCTGCAGCTGCTCACCATCAAGCCGGTTATCTACGCTGCCAACGTTGACGAAGCTAGCATCCCAGCCGGCGGCAACAAGTACGTAGATGCCCTGCGCGCCCATATTGCCAACGAAAACGCCCAGGTAGTGGTGATTTCGGCCGCCATCGAATCGCAGATTGCCGAAATGGACGACCCCGAGGAAAAAGCTATGTTCCTGGGTGAGTACGGCCTCACGGAGTCGGGCCTGGATAAGCTCATCCGCGCTTCGTACGACATCCTGAACCTGATTACCTACTTCACCGCCGGTGTGAAGGAAGTACGCGCCTGGACCATCCACCGCGGCGACAAAGCCCCGGCCGCAGCCGGCGTCATCCACTCTGATTTCGAGAAAGGCTTCATCCGCGCCGAGGTAATCAAGCTGGCCGACTACGAGCAGTACCGCTCGGAAGCCAAGATCAAAGAAGCCGGCAAAATGGCTGTGGAAGGCAAGGAATACGTGGTGCAGGACGGCGACATCATGCACTTCCGCTTCAACGTGTAATCAGGATTATTCTAGCTGGTCATGCAGAGGCGAAGCCGAAGCATCTCGCTGAATAGTAACTTCAACGCCCCGGCCGGAATTCGGCCGGGGCGTTTTCTGTTCGGTCTTCGCACCAACATATGATGGAGGAATCACTAAATCAGCATATTATCAAGCCACTAAATTCAGCCTGTGGCCGTAAGCTGCAGGCCGTGTGCTACCACGACATTTATCCGGAACACGACCTTATTAACAATCAACATGGCACCGACATCATTGCCCTTCAACTGGAGCTTTCCTTTGAAGGCGGGGCCTAGGTTGTATTTCAGTTGGACCAACGTAGAAGGCTGGATGAGTTACAGCCTAGGCATATCACACGAGTCCTTTTGCCAGGCTCTCGAGCGTTACGAACCCAGTTCAGCATACTGGCAGCGTTGCCTAAGCCAGTGCTTAACCACATTCTCCGTATACGGGCTCAAGGAAGAAACGTGGTTTGAAGAAGGAACTGAGGGCAAGAAGTCGGTAACGTATTTCAACGAGCCGCATTTGGTAGTACTGACGTTCGGCGAGCACCAAGTGGGCATCGCCAACTGGTACGCTGAAGATGATTTCGTGCCACGCTTACCGATCGGCGACGACGTGTGGATCTTGTTTGAGCCAGCAGAAATTGAAAGACACATAAAAGGGCTAAGCCTTGACAAACTCGAAGCCTAGCCCTTTGAAGTATGGCCGTCAGAGTTACTTGCCGACCACCTTAAACAGCTGCCCAGCCGTCATCTTATCGGTGGTTTTCATGCCATTCAAAATAGCCATTTCTTCGTAGCGCCTGCTAGGTACGCCGTTGGCCGCCAGCGCCGAAGCTAGGGTTTGGCCGGCTTTGGCGGTTTTGATGCGCACGCGCTCGGGCTGGCGGTTGATTTTGTTGGCATCGGTGAGGCGGCGGAAACCTTGGGCCACGCGCTGGAACGTGGGGCCATAGGAGCTGAAGGTGCTGGGTGCGCTCATGCCCACCAGGGCATAAATGGTTTGGCCATCCTGAATAAGATAGGACAGCGTACGCGCCGTAATGCCCTGTTGGCCCTGCTGGTTCTGGCCGATTTGGTCGCCTTGCACGGCAATAGCCGGGAAGCTGTTGATGGTGGTGCGTGAAGCCTGGGCATTTTGCAGCTTTAGCTGCTCAGCTAAGGCTTGGGCGGCTTGGTCGAGGGAGTTGCCGGGGGCTAGCAGCAGCACTTGCACGGCCTGGCCATTGGGCTCAGCCATCTGAAATTGCTGCGGCGAGTTTTGGGTTTTCCAGCCCTGCGGCACCGGAAATTGAAACTTCAGCTCGGGGTGGTAAAAGGCGCCGGATTCTACGTAGCCCTGGCGCGGGTCGTCGCCGTAGGCCAGGCCGTCGATCATGCGTAGGTACTGGTCGCGGTTTACGGCCAGCTGGCGGCCGGCTTGCTGCTCGGCTTGCACGGCCATTTTTTTCACGTTCTGGTAGCGGTCGGCCGAGTTCGGGTGCGACGACAAGAACGTGGGCACCGTGGCAGCGCCGCTGCTTTGCTCGGTGCGTTGCAAGGTCAGGAAGAAATCGGCCATGGAAGCCGGGTCGTAGCCGATTTTGCTGGAGTACTTCACCCCGAGCTGGTCGGATTCGTTTTCGTCGTCGCGGCCGTACTTCAGCAGCCCCAGGCCCGCCACCTGCGACAAGGGCTGCGCCAGCGAGGCCACGCGCCGCGACAAGATAGAACCCAGGATAAGCGCCCCGTTGGCAATGGTGGAGCGGGTTTGCTGCTTCTGGCCGTGGCGCGCCGTAATGTGGCCAATTTCGTGGCCCAGCACACCGGCAAACTGCGCTTCGTTGTTGAAGTGCGCCATAATGCCGCGCGTAAAGTACACGTGGCCATCGGGGGTGGCGAAGGCGTTGATGATGGGCGAATCGACGATGGTGAAGCCTTTTACATCGGCGGGGCGGTCGGAAATACGCCCCATTTGCAGGCCTTTCTCGTCGATGTAGCTCTGCAGCTTGGCGTTGTCGAGCAGGCCAAACATGGCAACTACCTGCGGATCGGGCTGCGCCCCTTGCACGGGCGCACGGTTAGCTGGTGCGTAAAAGGCAGGACTGGTAGAGCCAGCCAGCGGGAGCAGCAGGCCAAGCAGGGCCAAAGGCCGGAGTCGGCGGAGCAAGTTGGTATGCATATGAATGGTAAGAAGTGTCGGGGTGGGAAAGTTGTTACGAGAGCAACTATGCCTGCAACGGTTCAGATGCAGGCTAAGGTTACGAGTAGTACAACCGTTGGCCTACGCCGGGGTATTCCGCCAGCAGCAAGATGGCCCTAGGTACCCGGGCATTTGCCAATACCGGGCCAATTGCTTTTTGCCGTACTTGCAGGCTGCTCCACAATCGTTATGAACATTCAGCCCATCCTCGATCATTTTCAGCAGCTCAGCCCCGAAGAGCAAACCAAGGAAGTATACGCGCACTTCGGGCTGGCCGTGTACTTCGGCCAAGCCGTGGAGCAGCAGCTGGCCAACATGCTCATCTTTGATAAGCTGTTTCAGGTGAAGCCCGAAACGCCGGAGCAATACACAGCTTTGTTTGAGGAGTACGCCGCAGCCGCGAAGCCCGCCGGTATTTTGGCCATCGAAACGCAAATGGCTTATCAGCTAGCCGATGCCGACCGCGACGAGCTGCAGCAAGTTTTAATGTTGCGCGAATACCTGGCCGACACGTATTTCAAGGTACATGCCCAGCGGCTGCTGCAGCCCGAGCACAAAGGGCAGCTGGTAGCCGACTTTGCAGGCTTTCAGGCGCGGGCGCGGGCCCTGCACAACCGCCTGCAACAATACCAGCAACAGTACGTGGAGCGCACCGGCGTAGATGCCGAGCTGATGCAGCAAACCTGGGCCACGGTAGTGCGCGACACGCAGCGCGCCCTGGGGCAGGCCTCCGAGTGAATGGGCTTAATTACTCCATCCTAGGGTTGCCCCTGCTGCTGCTGTGCCCTAGGTGGTAACTGAACGTCATGCAGAGGCGCAGCCAAAGCATCTCTCCTGATAGTAACCTTCTATCCAGCGAAGCGGCAGAGATGCTTCGGCAAACGGACGCCAGATGAAGCATGACCCGTTTCATCCTTTCCAGGCACAGCCTGGGTGCGCGGCCGATCAGCGGCGGAAAGGGCTGGGCTGCGAGGTGCGCACTTGGGCGCCGTTTACTACCAGCGGGCGGTAACCAACAAGCAAATCGGTGCGGGTGCCGGGCGGGCGGTAATACACCAGAATATCGTACTGGTTTTGGGTGAGTTGGTAGCTGCCCTCAAAGTAGCCTGCATCGGGCACGGCGCCGGGCTGGCCCACCACAAAGTAGTAGTTGTAGTAGCCCTGCTTGAGCAGCGCGCGGCCGGTGTAAAGCTGCTGGGCGGCGTTGTAGGTTAGCTTGAAGTCCTCCTTGAGCTTCCAATCGGTGAGGGCGCCGAACACGTACACGGGGCCAGGCGCTACGCTGGGGGCGCGCAGCTGAAAGGTCGTCCAGACGTAATCGGCGTTGGTGGCGCCGTTGCCGTATTCGCGGCTCTCGAACACGCGCTGCCCGTCGGCGTCCTCGTACTGGGTGTAGGCCCGCTCGGCGCGGCTTTCTTCGGGCAGTAGCAGTACCTCGCGCGGCGAGGATTGGATGTTGAGCTGAGCTACGCCTACCCCCATGGTGCGCAAGGAGCGCAAATCGGCAAACCGAAACTCGTTGAACGCCGGAAAGGCATTCTCGAAGTTGAAGTACTGGTAATCGAGCTGTTGCTCGGCATCGCGCACAAACGTGGGCCGCAGGTTGTACTTGGCGTTGTCCCAGCGGAAGTTCTGACGCATCACCACCTTGGTTTCCACGGCCGGGTTCACGAGGGGGTAGTTGCCGTAGCGGATAACGAAGTCAATTTGCTGCATGGTGTAGCGGGCGTTGCCGCCGGGCGCCAAGCCCAGCTGCGCCCCCACTTCTACCAGGTTATCGAACACCAACAAACGCCGCGACAACACCGGCTGCCGGGTGGTGCCATCTTGCACTACCAGCAGGAAATTGCCCGACAGCTTAACCGCCGGAACAGGCAAGCGGTAGTGAAAATACGGCACCTGCGTACCCACCGAGGTGCGGTACTGCATGAGGTTGAATTCGTTGATTTCGTTAAGGAACTGCAGATCCGTGAGGACGGAGGGCGTCCAGTCGGCATTGCAGTGCACAAGGCGCGCGGTGAGGCGGCGGCTCTGGCTGCCCAAAATATCGAACTCCAGCACCATGCTGCCACTGGCCGACAGCGGCACCACCGGCGGGCTGAAAATTTCGGTGGGCTGCCCCGTGGCGGCGTAGCACTGCACGCTCAGCACGTCGGGGTCGTAAATGGCATCCTCGAAGCGCAGCTGCTGATTGGCCCTAGGTGCCTGCACGGCGCTACCCTGCCCGGGGCGGCCGGCGTTGGGGTCGGTGATGGGCGTACCCAGGGGCACGCAGGCAGTGGCGGCAAGTAACAGTAAAATAGAGGCGGAGCTACGGAGCATACTAGCAAGTACGATTCGGCCAAAACTAGGGCTAAATGCTCGATTCTCTTCTCAACTGTTGAAAGGCTGAAAAGCTGAATTATTTGTGCTGTAAATAAACAGTCACTTTATAAAGCTAGGGCCAAGAAGCTAGTTCCCCTCCTCAGATGAGGAGGGGCTAGGGGTGGTTGACCTTGACGCTTGAACGACCTTTATATCTAGTCTGTAACTCTAGCTTTTCAACCACCCCTAGCCCCTCCTCATCTGAGGAGGGGAACTAGCTTCTTAGCCCTAGCTTAAAGGATTAGATACAAAAAAGAAGGAGCCAGCACCTAGGCGCTGGCTCCCTCCTTCCTAGCTTTAGCCGTCTTACAGCTTACCTTCTAGGTCTTCAACTTTTTCGGCCAACTCGCTCCACTGGTCGTTTACTTTGCCCAGTTCCTTCTTCACCTGCTCAAACTTCACCGTGGCGTCTTTCAGCTGCGCGGCGTTGTTGTAGATGTTGGGGTCGGCGAGCTGCTTTTCGTAGCCGGCCAGCTCATGCTCCAGCTTGCTTACGCGGGCTTCCACCTCTTGTAGCTGCTTGCTTACCTGCTTCAACTCGCGCTGAGCAGTTTCGCGCTCCGACTGGCTAAGCTCTTTCTTCACCTCCACCGGCTTGGCCTTGGGGGCAGCCGGGGCACTTAGGCCAAGCTTCTTGGCCTCCTTGGCGCGCTCCTCCTGCCACTGCTCGTATTCGTGGTAGGTGCCGGGGTATTCCTTCAGCTGGTAATCCTCGATGTACCAGATTTTGGTGGCCACGTTCTCCACGAAGTAACGGTCGTGGCTGATGACCAGGAAAGTGCCCTCGAACTGCTCCAACGCCTGAATCAGGATGCCCACCGACTGCATATCCAGGTGGTTGGTGGGTTCGTCGAGCAGCAGGAAGTTAGCTTCCGAAATCAGCGTTTTGGCCAGGGCCACGCGGCTTTTTTCGCCCCCGCTAAGTACCTTGATCTTCTTGAAAACCGAGTCGCCGGTGAACAGGAACGAGCCCAGCACCGAGCGCAATTCCATTTCGGTGCGCTTGGAACCGGCCTGCACCATCTCCTGCAGCACCTCGTTGTCCACGTTCAGGCTTTCCAGCTGGTGCTGGGCGTAAAAGGCCATAATCACGTTGTGACCCAGCTGGTGCGTGCCCGAGGTTGGCCCCTCCGAGCCCGACACCATGCGCATCAGCGTCGATTTACCCTTGCCGTTGGCCCCAATCAGCGCAATTTTGTCGCCACGCTCGATGTGCACGTTGGTATCGCGGAAGATCAGCTTCTCGCCGTACTTCTTCGTGACGTGCTCCATGCGCAGGATGTGGCGGCCGGGCTGCACCGAGAAGCGGAACGAGAAGTTCACTTTGGCTGCCTCGGGCGCTACCGAGTCGATGCGCTCCATTTTGTCGAGCATCTTTTGGCGGCTCTGGGCTTGCTTAGCCTTGGACGCCTTGGCCTTAAAACGCTCGATAAAGCGCTCGGCCTGCCGGATAGCGGCCTGCTGGTTGTCGAATGCCCCTTGTTGAATCTCGTCGCGCAGAGCTTTTTCCTCCATATAGAAAGAATAGTTGCCCGCGTAAGGCACCAGCTTGCCGCCCGTAACTTCCACCGTCATGTTGGTGGTGTTGTCGAGGAATTCGCGGTCGTGCGACACGATGATAACCGCGCCTTCGTAGTCGGCCAGGTAATTCTCAATCCACTTAATGGAGGGCAAGTCCAAGTGGTTGGTTGGTTCGTCGAGCAGCAGCAGCGAGGGTTCCTGCAAAAGGATCTTAGCCAACATCACGCGCATGCGCCAGCCACCCGAAAACAGCTTCAGCGGCTTCTGCAGCTCCTCGGTGGTAAAGCCCAGGCCTTCCAGAATCTCTTCGGTGCGGGCCTGCATGGTGTAGCCACCTAGGGCCTCGAAACGCTCCTGCAAGGCAGCCAGCTTATCCACGAGGTCGTCGGTGTAGTTGTTTTCAAATTCCAGCAGCACCTCGTCGATCTTCTTCTGCAGACCTAGGGCTTCTTCGAACGCTTGCATAGCCACTACCAGAATGGGCTCGTGCGAGTCGTAGCTAAGCAAATCCTGGTTCAGGAAGCCCAGCGTTACGTCTTTGCTCATCGAGATGGAGCCGCCATCGGGGCGGTACTCCCCCACCAATAGGCGCAGCAGCGTTGATTTGCCCTGGCCGTTCAGCCCGATAAGGCCGATTTTGTCTTTGGGCTTGATGTGCAGGTTGGCACCGTCGTAAAGCGTACGGGCACCAAAGTGAAAGTCGAGGTCGGAGATGGAAATCATGGAAGTACCTTGCAGCGCAGGAACTGCAAAGGTACGGCGTTTGGCTATTACCTTAGGCTTACCTCACTTAAGCAGCCAACTTCGAACTATCAATACTCAGCAAAAAATGGATGTATTTGAACGAAAATTTGACCTTTTAGAAAATGCTAGCAATTTTATAGAAGAGTCAATTTATGATGTTGAGAGAGCTAGAGACAAGCCTAATAAATGGCCCTTCGCAATTCTTCATCTTATACAAGGACTAGAACTATTAATCAAACACTTACTAGCATCTCATCACAAAATTTTAGTGTATGAAAATATTGACAACCCCAAAAACACTGTATCATTACAACAAGGATTAGATAGATTAATTGCACTTGATTCTGTCAATATTGATATTAAAGAAAAACAAATCATAATCAGAGCAATAAAATTTCGTAATAATATAGTTCACTACGAATACAATTTAAATGAAAAACAAGCAGAGTCTATATATTGCAAATTATTCGAATTTATTCATTTCTTCTACAGAAAGCACATTAATTCTGATTTACAGAACATAATTGATCAAGAACTATGGTATCTTGAAGCTGAGCTTTTAAGTAAATTTAATTAACAATTTGTTATATATCATGGTGAAGAAATGGATAGAAAGCATCCATCATCAATAATAGAAGCTCAGTTCTTAAACGGATACAAAATAGAAAGCAAAGAATTTAATCGCATTCCTTTCGGTGAAGAAGAAATTTTTATATCCGGTGCTTTAATCCCTAAGGATACATGTGGAGATTGTGGGGTAAAGGAAGGTATGTATCACACCTTTAGATGTGACCAAGAACAATGTCCCAAGTGTGGTTGGCAAGTTTTGACCTGTGAATGTGACATAGAAGAAAATATTGAAATAGTAGAAGCTACAGATTTAAAAGAAGCATCGTCTGAAACTTAGTTCTGTCGCCTCTCCTCATCAAAACGACCAACGCGTTTGAATAGAATGGTCTCCAAATCGCGCGCCGCTAACAGCGGCAGTGGGGCCGAGTTTCACGTCATGACTGGTCACGAGTTACGTTGCGCTAAACTCGCGCCAGCTTCGGGGAAACGCTGTGATAATCGCTACATTCATTGGCCTCCTCAATAACCGTATTATGAATGTGTTATCCCGACTATTGCTCATTACTCTACTGCTAAGTGCCTGCAACTCTTCGGGGCACATTACCCGGCTTAACGGCTCGCGCATTCGCACTACCGAGCTAACCCAGCGCATCCAGCAGGTAGTTGATTCGGCTCGGGTGGCGGGGCTGGCAGTAGCTGTGTTTAACGATGGTCGGGCGGTATACCAACAGGCGTTTGGGGTACGAAACGCCGAAACCGGAGAGCCGCTGCGCTTCGACACGGAGTTTTACGGGGCCTCGCTCAGCAAAGCCGTTTTTGCGGTGCTCGTGCTCAAGTTGGTGGAAGAAGGCCAGCTTAGCCTCGACGAACCCCTGCAGAAGTACCTACCCCGGCCCATATACGAGTACAAGCCCCGCACCCGCTGGCACGACGATTACAGCGCGTTACGCCACGATACGCTTTACCAACGCATTACGGCTCGAATGTGCCTCAGCCACACCACGGGCATGGCTAACTGGCGCTGGGATGAGCCCGACGAGCAACTACGGGTACACCGGCAACCGGGCGCCCGCTACAGCTATTCGGGCGAGGGCCTGGTGTACCTGCAAGTGGTGCTCGAGCACAAGCTGGGCCGCTCATTGGAGGAGCTGATGCAAGAGAAGGTATTTGGCCCCCTAGGTATGAGCACCTCCAGCTACCAGTGGCAACCGCGTTTTGAGGCGCATTACTGCCACGGCCACGATGCGGCCGGCAAGGTGCTACCCAAAGACAAGGACAACGAACCCCGCAGCGCCAGCACCCTCGAAACCACACCTGCCGACTATACCCGGTTTCTCGAAGCCGTGCTGCAACGGCGCTTGCTGCGGCCGGAATCCTGGGCCGAGCTGCTACGCCCCCAAATTACCATTCATTCGGTGCAGCAAATGGGGCCGCTGGCTCGCCGCGATACCACCGCTTACGACCACTTACAGCTGGCCTACGGGTTGGGTTGGGGCTTGCTGCACTCCCCGCATGGGGTTGGCGCCTTTAAGGAAGGCCACGGCGATGGGTTTCAGCACTACTCCATTCTGTTTCCTGAGCGCGGCATTGGGGTGTTACTGATGAGCAACAGCGACAATGCCGAAAGTGCCTTCCGCAGCCTACTGCGGCTTACCATTGCCGATGAGTTTACCCCTACTGCGTGGCAAGGCTACACACCCTACTACCTGGCTCGCCCGGGTGCTGCGCGTTAGGCCAAGCCGCACCTGACGCCAGATTGATAGCCCCTAGCCTTACTCTTTAAGAGTTTAGCCCATTAGCAGGATTGTGCTACTGCTGTAAAAACCACGAAAGGCCGCGTTCCTCACCGGAGGAACGCGGCCTTTTTACTTACTATCCAGGTATGCTAGGCAACTAGCTACTCGTTTGGTTGCCCGTCGGTAGGCACTGGCCGGGGGCCGCTGCCGTAGCGCGGGTCATCATCGGCCCAAGCTTCGCGCTGCTCGTCGTACGAACTGTCTTGGGCAGCCCGCACGGCTTCGGGGTTTTGGTTTTGCTCCGCGTGGCCGGGTTGCTGAGCAGGGTCGGCCTGGCGGCTTTCGCGGGAGTAATCTTCGGTGGGCGACGAGCCGGACTTGCGGAATTCGCTGAACTCATCGGGGTTATCGTTCGAGCCGTCGTTTACGCGGGCGTCAGTACCGGGCTTGCGTGGAGCTTCGTCGTTGGGCTGGTGCGGGAAGTTGGGTGTGGTAGGCATAAGGCCGGAGGTTGGTAATGAATAGGGTTCCAGAGCGCCCGCGGGGCGGGCCACGCTACTGGCAGTTCCTTATACGGTCAATTGACGAGCTGGTCGATAGCTTGGCCCCTATTGTCGCTCTGCCGCGGTGTAGAAAGCGCGCTGTTACGACTGGTCTGCACGTTGGCTTTGGCTACCCAACCTGCTTACTGCTGATGTTTCATTTTATGTATCAGCAACATAACCTTAATTGGGCAATTGTATTTTAACAAAAGGCCCATAATAAGCCCGACAGGAATAAGCCTTAACAATACCGTCGATTCATGCTCAGCGGCTACATCGGTCTTCAAATCGTTAAAAGAGATGAGCTACTATATAGTAAAACATTATTGTGATTTTATAACTAGTTGATTGTACTGTTTTGATATAATTAGACAAATGCCTCACTTGGGGTATACAAACTCCAAGCCTCTGAGCATGAAAAACAACCTATTCAACTTCACTGCTATTTCTTCGGCCTTCCTAGGTCTGCTGTTTACCGTTGGTTGCAACAAGCAGGATGTAAATCCCGCCAGCTCCACTGCAGCCGAACAAGTCAATAACGCTTCTGCAGCTTCGGGCTCGGCCGCATTTGTACGGCGGGCCCATCAATACATCATCATCTCAGCAACCGATAAGCTGCCCGCCGACCTGGAAAGCAAGACGACTTCGGCTAACGGCCAGCTCACGGCGCAGCTCAACGAAATAGGGTTGGCAACGGCTACTTCATCCGACCCCGATTTTGCCAGCAAAGCCTCCAAAATAGCGGGCGTACGCTCCGTTATCCACGATTTCAGTTACCAAGGCTACAACCCCCAACCGCGTACGCTCGATGCCGACGCGGCCACCGCTGCCGCAGCTGGCGGCGCTGCCCTAGGTAGCACCAATCCCTTTTACGCATTGCAGTGGGGTTTCGAGGCCCTGCAGGTGCCACAGGCCTGGAGCAAAGGAGCCCGTGGCCAAAACGTGCGCGTGGCCGTGCTCGATGGCGGCTTCGACCTGGAGCACCCCGATTTGAAAGCCAACATTGTGGCTAGCCGCTCGTTTGTGCCTACCGAACCCGCGCAGTTCATGGGAATGGCCTTCAGCCACGGTACCCATACGGCTGGCACCGTTGCCGCCCTCGATAACAACCTAGGGGTGGTGGGCGTAGCCCCCGAAGCCAAGCTGATACTGGTGAAAGTACTGAACGACAACGGGTCAGGCTCCTTCTCCTGGATGATCAATGGCATCTACTATGCGGTGGCGCAGCAGGCCGATGTAATTAACCTGAGCCTGGGGGCGGCCATTCCGCACAACAACCGCTACCTCGACGACAACGGCACGCCCGATAACCCCGCCGACGACGTGCTCGTGAACGAAACCCGCGAAATTCAGGAACTGCTGGTTGCTATTGGCAAAGCCACTACCTACGCCCGCCAACAAGGCGTAACGGTAATTGCTGCTGCCGGCAACGATGCCAACAACGGCAACAAAGACGGCAACCTCGTAAACATACCTGCTACCTCGCCCGGCGTTATATCCATTTCGGCCACAGGGCCTATGGGCTGGGCCAACACCCCCGGCACCAGCCTCGACCGGGTAGCCTCTTACACCAACTACGGTACGGCCGATGTTTCCTTTGCGGCCCCGGGCGGCGACTTTGCCTACCCCACCAACGAGCTGGTGAACTTCCGCGGATTCCGCTCGAATGTATGGGCGTTTGACATGGTACTGAGCACCAACCGCGCCGGCGGGTACACCTGGTCGGCTGGCACGAGCATGGCGGCCCCGC
Source organism: Solirubrum puertoriconensis (assembly GCF_001483135.1). Classification (GTDB taxonomy): domain Bacteria; phylum Bacteroidota; class Bacteroidia; order Cytophagales; family Hymenobacteraceae; genus Solirubrum; species Solirubrum puertoriconensis. Next base: position 601,191 of record NZ_LNAL01000006.1, on the reverse strand, counting down.
ATGCGGCAGGCGTTGCGGCCCTCATCATCGGTCAGCACGGCGGGCAATTGGCTCCGGCGCAGGTAGAGGCTGCTCTTCGGGCCTCCGCCGACGACCTAGGCAAACCCGGCCGCGACCCATACTACGGCTACGGCCGCCTGAATGCTTTGCGAGCCGTATCGCAGGTGCAGTAGGCTTTAAGAAGTACTTGCCTGCACAAAAAGGGGTGCCCACGTCTGCTTGCGGATGTGGGCACCCCTTTTCGCGTGTGGCGGTGCTACCCCGGCGGCTAGCGTGGGTTGCTGCACGAATAATGATGGGCTTCAAGGATATCCCCTCAACATTGTTGGATATTTGTAGACGCACTCAATGCCCTACAGCATTAGCCAAGCGCCATTTCGGTTTTCTATATCCCCAGTGCCGCAAGTGGTTGGTTTGGCTTTCCCAGAATCTCAAGTACTCCCGCTCGGAATGTCGGAACCAAGCCTTTCTGCTAATCCTAGTTCTATTTCAGAGGCACCCGCTGCCAAAACTGCCTCACTTTGGCAGCAATTCTTGCGCTCGGCGCATTGGCTGCTGCTCCTCCCGTTACTGCTCGACCTAGGATACTCTTACGTTCAGCATCTCAACGTACCGCACGATGGCGACATGGTTGCTCACGTGCTGCCGCGGCCTTGGTACACGTTAATCCTGGATGATCCGCTGGGGCTCAAGGTTCTGTTGCAAAATCAGTATTACAGCAGCCCCAACCGATACTTTGCTTTCGCAACGCTCTACCAGTACATGCACAATGTGCCGCTCTGGCTGCAAGCGTTTGTAGATCCTATTTACAGCACCTACATGGCCTGTGCCATTGCGAAGACAATCATTCAGGCGGCACTGATAAGCTTACTCGCCTATTATGCTGGCGAGCGGGTTTCGTTATCGGCAAAAGTATTTCTGATAGCGGCCTTGTTGGCCACGCCCTTCTTCCAAACGGCAGGGTTTCACGAGGAAATAGGCATTATCGATCGGTCTATCACTTACACTATCTTCTACGCCTTGCCGTTAGCACTGTTGCTGGTATACTTTCTGCCTTTTTACCGGCGCTTTTTTGCACAAGCGCAGAAACAAGTGTCAGTTATATGGCACATTATTCTGCCAGCATTTGCAGTGGTATTGGCTCTGAACGGACCGCTCATTCCGGCGGTGGCCGGCCTGATGAGTGGCGCCATGCTGTTGTATTTGTGGCAACGCAACTACAGCCAACGCAGCAACTCTTCCGAAACGTTTGTTATCAAGGCCTGGAGCGCAATCAGAAATTTACCCTGGGGTGTAACTGCGCAATTTTGTTTCTTGATTCTGGTTTGTGCCTATTCACTGTACATCGGCACGCACAATTCGGAGAATATAACTACTTACACCTTAGCTCAACGGTACGAGAAGCTTTGGTTGGGCATTCCGATAATGCTGGGCGGCTCTTGGGCTTTTCCGCTGCTTTTTTTCGCTACGTTGTTTAATGTGGCTGTAGTAGCGTTTGGCTTCAAGGATGAAAAGGCCAAAGCGCTGCGCAAAACAGCCCTGTGGCTGCTGGCACTTGCTGCCTTGTATTTAGCCCTGCTGCCGCTGGGCGGCTACCGGGATGTTCGCCCGTACATTTTGAGACGGGATACTATTATTCCCGTCACGCTGTGCTTTATTTATTTATTCTCTACAACAAGTATTTATCTACTCTCCCGTTTTGCAAACGGTTATAAATACGCATACATAGCAGCCTTAGCAGCATTGGTGTGGTTTTATTCTGCCACCGACCGCTCCAACCTACGCGAGAATAACTGCGAAGTAGCGGCGTTGCAAACAATTGCCCAATCAAAGGAAAAGGTGGTGCATCTCGAATCCGATTGCTCCATTATGAACTGGGGAACCATCACCGATTCGAAATACTCCGAGGAGCAAGGCAAAATGCTTCACTACTGGCGCATCACGAAGGAAGAAAAACGGTTTTATCATTAACACAAAACGGGGCAATGCTGCCCCGTTTTGTGTTAATGGCGAAAGCGAAGATCCAGCTATGCATTTGGGTTATTACAGCTCGTGCTGCCTGCGCCTAGGCTAAATTAATCCAGCTTGGGCTGATTGGCATGCCGGCGGGGTCGGCACGAACCACGGTGGTTTCGGCGGTGGTAGTGCCATCGGCGTTGCGGTAGTACACCATGTATTCGGGTGCGGCGCTCGGCTCGAGCACGGCCTGATCCAGGTAAGGACTGCAGGCGTTTTGGGCTACGCACTGCCACTGCTGGTTGCGGCAGCGGCGGTAAACGTAGGCGTAGCTGCCGGGGCTGGTATCGAAATCGAGACGACGCCCGGCAGGCACTAGGTGCAAGTGTAGGTGATTGGCAGTAACTGGTTGTAACACGGCAAATGGTGCCTAGAAAGGACAGATGAGGAATGTGTACCGATCGGTCGATTGTCCGATTATTTGCCCTTTAACGGAGCAGCCTTGCCTATTGATCCTGGATTAATACGGGTTTAGCCATAGGGCAATTGCTGATTTTGGGTTGCCTTCTCTACGTACCCGCACTGTGGCACAGCAGTAGTAACACCAAGGCCCTAGGGATTTGTGGGCGACAGAGCAGGCGGTTTTGCACAACTAAATGCACAGCACGGTGGTACACTACTACTCATTGTACCCGATCCTATGGTCGATTTTGAGCTACTATTTGGGCCGCTCATTGAGAGTAGCCAAGCCATTTACTTCTTGTACGATATTGCTTCGCGACGCGTGTTGTACGTGAGCCCTACCTACGAGCGTATCCTAGGTGGTAATGTGGAGTACGTGAACGAAGAGCTACCCCAGCTCAAAGCCTGCATGCACCCCGACGACTTGGAGTTCTTGGCCGATAAGCTCGCCCGCGCGCTCAGCGGCGAGCTTATTGAGGATGTGGAATTACGGCTCAAACACCCCGACGGAAGCCGACAATGGCTATGCCTCACCCTTATGCGCGTTAATGGCCCCAACAACGAAACGTACCTCAGCGGCACCGCGCACGACATCACGCGCACCAAGCAGTACATGGATAATGCCCACAAGTACAACGCCAAAAAGAACGCTACGCTCGAAATTCTGTCGCACGACCTGGCGGGCCCGCTGGTGGTAGCGCAACAGCTAGCCGAGCACATTGCTCAGCAATCCTTGGCGTACCAAGATGCTTCCCTGAACGAGCTGGTTCGGCTACTGCACGAAACCTGCAAGGATAGCGTCGATCTAATTCGGGATTTTGTGGATCAGGAGTTTATGGAGTCCGCCAACGTAGTGCTGAAGCGCGAACGATTGGATATGGTAGCGTGGGCGCACACCTTAGTGGAAGAATACCAACGCTCGGCGCAAAAACTGGACAAACACTTCCATTTTGTTGCCCCCAACGAGCCCATTTACGTCAACTGCGACAAGAACAAGTTTGAGCAGGTACTCAACAACCTAATTTCCAATGCCATCAAGTTTACGCACGATGGCGGCAACATCACCATTAAGGTAGAGCCCTTACCAGCAGGCGTGGGCATCAGCGTACTAGATGACGGCATTGGCATACCGGAGGCGCTGCAGCCGGTGTTGTTTGATAAGTTTACGAAAGCGCGGCGCCCAGGCCTGCGCGGCGAGAAAACCACCGGCCTAGGTATGTCGGTTATTAAAACGATTGTAGGCCTGCACAACGGTCATATCACCTTTGAGAGCGTGGAAAGCAAAGGTTCCTCCTTCCGGATCGAGCTGCCAGTTTTGGCTTCTTTACCTGATTAGGACTAGCTACCCTGCAAACGCAAGCGGGCTGCCACCTGGGAGAGGTGGCAGCCCGCTTTGCTTACGAATTGCATCTGCAATTAGGCCGCTACTGGTACAGTACTGTGGCCTTCTTTGCGCTTGATGCGCACAATCCGAAGCTTATCCAATGTCCAGATGACGGGGTAAGTGGGGTCGAGTTCCCACCACTTTACGCCGAAGTTGACGCGCATGGGCAGCTTGTGGTGGTTGTTCTGGAATAGCTCGCCGCCGGTGAGGAAGTCGAAGAACAAGGAGTTGCGCGACTTGTCGTGGTTATCAAAGTTCTGGTAGCCGTACTTGTGCCCGCCCCAGTTGACGATGGCGCCGTGTACGGCCCCCATGGCAAAGTGCACGGGTAGCAGCAGGTACTGCCACCACGCCGTGGCAAACGCCACGTAGAACCCCACGTACAGCGCGCCCCAACCCACGCGCGTGTACCACTTGTTGCCAAACTCTTCGAGGGCTACCCACTCGGGGTAGTCACCGCTTGCAAACCGGCGCGCGTTGGGGTGTTCGTCCTTCAGCACCTCCTGGTAAACAGTGCGCGTTTTCCACATCATCCCGAAGGCATTGGTGGAGTTGTGCGGCGAATGCGGGTCTTTGTCGGTATCGGAGTAGGCGTGGTGCATGCGGTGCAGCAGCGCGTACCCCCGCGGCGACATAAAGCTTGAGCCCTGTACCAGGAATGTAAAGACAAAGAAAAACCGCTCCCACAGCGGGTGCATGCTAAACATGCGGTGCGCGGCGTAGCGGTGCTGAAAGAACGACTGCGCAAACAGTGACAGGTACCAGTGCGCAAAAAAAGCGGCCCAAATAATCATTATCCCAAGCGGTAAGAGGTGCGTGTATGCAGGCCCTAAAAGAAACCTGGGCACCTCTGGGGAGGAAGTCCGCTTGCTTCGGTTCGGTTGCTGCTTTCGAAACTTACGCAACAACCCCGACATTGGACTTGGCGTTGCCCCGCCGGGCATGGCTTGGCGGTAGTTGTTAAACGAACTAGCCATCCTTTTGGTGCAAGGATTTGCCGTTGGCTAGCCGAGACTGCCGCTAATGCATACGCAGGCTATAGCCTGGGTAACTTTTTTGAGCTTGAGGCTGCGGGGTTTCGATAGCTTGACAGGCCTGAAAAGCTAACTTTCAGGTATTGGTTAAACACTGTAGCCGCACTGGGCAATTGCATGATTTAATGAATTATACTATTTAAATTCGAGCTTAAGTCCTATAGAACTGATTAATAATCTTCGCAAGAAAACACTATCAATTATGAGGCGTGCATAATATTCGCCTGCGATTATTATTCATTTTTCAATAAATATTCTTCAATGGTGTAAAAACCGTTACGGCAGGCTTGTTCGTACATGTGGGCACAACCCTTACCTCACAGTACTCTATGAAGAAAACTTTACTCGGTGTGTTGCTCTGGATGGGCAGCACCGGGGCTGCTTCCGCACAAGCCTACCTCGACACACACCTGAAGCCTCTTCTCTCCAATCCGCTTGATCTGCATCAGGTGGTGGTGACTTTTAAGGGCAACTCGGCCCCTACCCTGGCCAACAAGCTCTCGTTGCAGCAGCTGGGCATTTTGCAGGGCGTAACCATGCGCGCGCTGCCGGTGGCGGGTGTGCTGGCCACCAGCTCGCAAATCAACCGCTTGGCGCAGGATCCCAACGTGGCATCTATTTACCTGAACCGCTCGCTGGTGCGCGACAACGACGGTGCCACCGCCCTGACGGGTGCGCAACGCGCCCGCCTCGAGCCTTTGTTTACGCAGCGCAACGGCGGTTTGCCGGTGTCGGGCAAGGGCATTGGCGTGGTAGTGAACGACTCGGGTATTGATGGCACGCACCCCGACCACACCCTAGGTAAAAACCTGAAGCAGAACGTACTGGGCACCACCAACCTAAATACCCAAAACGCACTGCTGCCCATTACCTACCTCGAAAACGTGCCCAATACCGACCAAACCGGTGGCCACGGCACGCACGTAGCCGGTATTGTGGGGGCCACGGGTGCGGCCTCCAACGGCAAGCACGCCGGCGTAGCGCCCGGTGCCGACCTGATCGGCTACGGAACGGGCGCGGGCTTGTTTATTCTGGATGTGGTAGGCGCCTTCGACTACGCGCTGGTCAATCAGTTCCAGTACAACATCCGCGTTATCACCAACTCCTTCGGCACCACCTCCGACATTGCCACCGAGCCGAACCCGAACGACCCGATTACCATTGCCACCAAGCGCTGCGTCGACCGCAACATTGTGGTGGTGTTTTCGGCGGGCAACTCGGGGGCGGGCTCGGGCACCATTACGGGCAACTACAAAAAGGCCCCGTGGGTAATTACGGTAGCCAACTCCGACAAAGCGGGTGTGCTGGCGCCCTCGTCGTCGCGCGGCCGTAAGGGCGTGGGCGGCACGGTAACCATCGATGGCCAAACCTTTCCGTGGCGCGACGAGCCGACTGTAACTGCCCCCGGCACCGATATCGTGTCGACGCGCGCGGTGTCGCCCATTGGGCTGCTAAGCAGCCAGCAGGACGTTGAAAACTTGGAGCCAGCCCACGTACCCTTCTACACGCACCTGACCGGCACGTCCATGTCGGCACCGCATGTAGCTGGTATTGTGGCCCTGATGCTGGACGCTAACCCCAACCTGACGCCGGCCGAGGTGAAGAGCATTTTGGAGCAAACCGCTACCAACCTGCCCAACCGCGAGTCGTGGGAAATAGGCCACGGCATGGCCAACGCCTACGCCGCCGTCGACCGCGCCTTCCGAGCTGCCGGTTACGGCCCCACGGTAAACGCCAAGCGCACCTTCAACAGCAGTGTGAACTCGGCCGTTTCGAACGCGCCGTTCACCATTAATTTCAACCCGGCTACCACGGCCACCAACAGCCAAACGTTTGCGGTACCGGCCGGCACCTCGTCGTTGGAGGTCAGCTGCAAAGTAACTGGCCTGCTGGGCGAAACCGGCAACCCGGTAAACCTGGTGCTGCTGTCGCCGAGCGGTAAGCGTTACGCATCGGGCATTTCGGTGCTGTTTGCCACCAGCCCCGGCCGTGCAGTAGCCGTAGCAAGCCCCGAGGCCGGCACCTGGACGGTGCGCCTCGATGGCCTGCAGGGCGCTGCCCTACCCGAAACCGTTTCGGGCACCATTGCCCTGAACAAAGCCCTAGGTTCGACGGGCTTGGGCGACGCTGCGGGCCACCCGGCCGAAGCCTCCATTCAGCTGGCCATCAGCAAACGCCTGATGGATGGCCTGAGCAACGGCTTTAAGCCCGACCAAGACCTCAGCCGCATTCAGCTGGCCGATTACCTGCTGATGGGCCAGGCCGTGCGCCAGTACCTGCCCGTAAGCGGCACCAACTCGTTTGGCGACGTATCGGGGGCGCAGGCGCTGTTGGCCGAATCGGTAACGGCCCGCGGTGCGGCGCTGCGCGACCGATACCACGTGCAAAACGGCGTGATGCAGCCGGTTTCGGCCGGTGTATTTGCTCCGAACGCCGCCGTTACGCGGGCTAGCCTGGCGTACTCGCTGGTGCAAAGCCTAGGGCTGCAAAACAAAGCGCAGCAAGCCACCGGCCCCGTTACGGTGGAGGTAAACGGCCAGCGCATTGCCATTGACGATGCGGCACAGATTCCGGCCGGCCTAGAGGGCTACGTGCAAGTAGCTCTGGATATGAACCTCATCAACGCCTACTACAGCGTGATGCAAGGCCCCTACGACTTACAGCCCACGCTGCACGCCACTTTCAAGCCGCAGCAAAAAGTAAAGCGGGCCGATTTTGCCGTAATCGTAACGCGCACCCACGATCAGTGGACCTCTGCCCCCGTGGATGCTGCTGCCAGCACCGCCTCGGCCACCGCTGCTAGTACCGTAACGGAAACTGCTCCGCCCATTGATGCGCCGGTATACGCTGCTCCCAACCCCTTCGCACAGCGCACGGTATTCACCTACCAGTTGGCCGAAGCCGCACCCGTACGGCTGGAGGTATATGACGTGATGGGCCGCAAGGTTGAAACCGTAGTGAATGCCCAGCAGAGCGCCGGCTTCCATCAGCACACCTTCGATGGCGCCAAGCTGCCTGCCGGTACGTACCTCTACAAGCTCTCGACGGGCGCCAAAACCCAGAGCGGCCGCCTTATCCTGACGCGCTAAGCACCATTGCTTCGCCTACTGCAACGGCCCGGAACGCGTGTTCCGGGCCGTTGTTTTTTCTGCCTGATGCTTGCGCCCTAGGTCCTGCCAGCGCCTGTACCGCTGGGCACCAAAGCGCTACAGCTCGCTGATTTCTTCGGCCATTTTGCTGGGCACGCCTACGCTGTTGAGCAGGCCACTGTTCATGCCCTGCAGCCACACCGAAAACACACCGTAGTGCAGGTTGCGGTCGGAGCGAATTTTGCCGGGCTCCAGCGGCTTGCCTTTGCTGCGCGGGTTGTCGTCGCGCACTACCAGTACGTTGCTCGCCTTCGACACCACTTTGGTCAGCAGCTTCTGCCGGTCGGGGCCACCGCCGCGCCGGCTCAGCAAATCCACTTTCAGGTTGGAGTAGCGGGCCCATACGGTGCCGGTTACCTCGCGGCGGTTTACTAGCAGCGTGGCCCGCAGCCCGTGCAGCTGCCCCCGCTCGAAGCGGGCAAAGCGCGTAGGCTCGGTAACGGGGTTGAGCAGCGCAAAAGGCGTGGGGCCAAAGGTGCCCTCCACGCGGTGCGTTCCGTTGGCATCGAGCAGCGGCACCCAGGCCTTGGCTTGCAGGCGGCACTTGCCTCCTAGGTAGGCTGTGGCTTGCAGCACGGCGGGGCGAGCGGCACTCATGCGCTTGGGGTCGTTGCTGATGTTGGTGCCTACCCCGTTGAGGCGCGTAATGGTAAAATGCCCCGGCCGCAACGCCCGCTTGCCCGTGAAGGTGAAACGCATATCGAAATTGCGCACGCGCAGCGTACGCACATCGAGCCGAAACGGCAGCTTGCCCACGTTTTCGGGCGTTACCACCGAGAGATTGGGGTTGATGGGGTGTTTGGAGTTGCTGATGATGTGCAGGCGCGGGTTGCGCAGCTCTAACTCCCGCATCAGCACGGCCTTTCGTCGTTCCAGAGCTCCGAAGTCGAGCCCGGTTACGCGCAGCTCGGGCAGCCGGAACGTGACGTGCGAGGCCTGGTGCCCTTTGCCGCGGGCCAAGGCTTCGGGACCCATGTTCGGCTGAATCAGCAAGCCCGTAATGCGCAGTTGCCGCCCGCGGGTACTCAGCCCTAGGTGCTCGGTGCGCACGCGGTAGTAAGGAGCATCGATGCGAAGCTGGGTGGGGCCGGTGCGTACCTGCCAGTCGCGGGCGTACAGCACCCGCTGGGCATCCTTGGCAGCAATTGAGTCGATGCGGATGTTGGTGCCCACAATGTTGAGGTCGCGCACTTCTGGCATCATGGATACGCGCGTTACGCGCAGCTGGCCTTGCCCTAGGTGCACATGGCCTACTTGCACGCGCTGCAGGTAAGGAGCCAGCATTTTGTGCAGCGGCGGGGGCGGTGTTGCGGGAGCGGCCAACTGCAGGCGCATAGCCACAACGCGCAGCGAATCGGCCTGCAGCACGCGGCGCGGCAGCAACCTGGGTTGCAGGCCGCTCAGCCGCACCTGCGGCAACCACAGATCGGCCTTGGTACTGCCTGGCTTGGCCTGCTTATCAGCCACGGGCACCACACGCAACGAATCGAGCTGAAGCTGCCGGCTGCGGCTGCTGAAGCGCGCCGCCCCCAAGCGCACGTGGTGGCCGGGCACCTGCGCCTCGAGCCCGGTGGCATTCATCTCGAAGGCCGACGCATACCCTAGGCGGGTTGAGTCGGAAGCACCGCCGCGGCTTATCAGGATATCCTGCGCCACGAGGTTGCCTTGCCGCAACTGGGAGCGTTGCCCCTGCAGGCCCGAGGCTGCGCGCACATCGCGCAGCGCAAAATGCCCGATGCGAATACCCGGTATGCGTTTGGGCAATTGCTCGTGCAGGGGTTTGGTGCCGGCGGGGTTGGTGGGTGTGCTGAGTACCTGCGCCCGCACGGTTTCAATCAGCACGGTATCCACGGCTACCAGCTCGCCCTTCAGCAACGCGCCTAAGCTTACGCCACCCACGCGCACGTGGTCGACGGTGAGCAGCAGCCACAGCGCGGGCTGGCCGGCTGCCTGCTTGTGCTTGGGCCAACCAGCGGGCCGCACCCACACGTTGCGCAGCGTGAGCGAGCCTTGCCGCAAGCTGGTGCGCAGCGCCCCAATGCGCAACTCATATTGCCCGTTGGTTTTGCGGGCTACCTGCTCCTGCAGCGTACGTTGCAGCCAGGGGTCGAGCAGGCGCAAACCTAGGGCTGCCAGCCCCACCAGCAGCAGCACCGCGCCGCCCACCCACCACAGCCAACGCCGCGGCCGGCGCGGCGGGGCGCTGGCCGCAACTTCGGGTTGGGTAGTCGGAACGTTAGGCATTGCTGATGGGGCTAGTTGGCCAGTGCGTAAACGAAAAACCCGTTGCCGTGGCCGATGTTGGGCCGCAATGCCGGGCGGCCGTTTACCTTAGCAGCACCATCTCCCACCCTATTGCCCCTGCTTATGTCAGCTCCCGATGCGTTGGCGGCCGGCCTGCTGGCCACCGTTCGCCATGGCTTTCAGCAATACAAAGCACTTGCCGATAAGGCCCTGGCCCAGCTCACGCCCGAGCAATGGCTGTGGCGCCCAGGGCCCGAGTCGAACAGCGCGGCCGTGCTGGTGCAGCACCTCGTGGGCAATCTTCGCTCGCGCTTTACCGACTTCTGGACTACCGACGGCGAAAAGCCCGACCGCCACCGCGACCAAGAATTTGAGGAGCCGACCTCGCCCGCGGCCGTAGCGCGGTTGCAGCAGCAGTGGCAGCAAGCGTGGCCCGTGCTCTGGGCTGTGCTCGACCACCTCGAGCAGCACCCCGCCGATTGGCTGCGCACCGTATACATCAGGCAAGAGCCTTACACCGCCCTAGGTGCGCTGCAGCGGCAAATAACCCATTATGCCTACCACACCGGCCAGCTGGTTCAACTCGCCAAGCACCTTCGCGGCGAGGAGTGGCAAACCCTCAGCATTCCGCGCGGCCAGAGCGAGCAGTTTAATGCTGCCATGCGCCAGCAAGCCAATCCCGGCCTTAACCTTCAGAGCCCTTCGGCAGTTTAAGCGCGGCATATGCTAGCTATTACTTCCCTGCTGAACCTGCAGAACGCGTCCCTGATCAACGGCATCATTCAGAGCCTGGAAGATGAGTTCGGGCTCGACGATGTGCAGGACACCCCCGACCCGCACATTACTTACCTGCTGGCCGGCGTAAGCCAGCACGAATCCTTAAAGCAAGTACTCGAAGACGTAGCCGCCACTACCCCGCCTTTCGAGGCCTACACCACGGGGCTGGGGCTGTTTCCGGGGCCCAATCCGGTTATTTACATCCCGGTGCTGCGCTCCGAGGAGCTAAATCGCCTGCACACCCGCTTGCTGGCGGCTACGGCCCCGCTGTGCCTGCGCACCGATAAGTTTAGCACGCCCGAGCTGTGGCTGCCGCACATTTCGCTGGCCCTGCACGATACCACCCCCGAACTGCTGGGCCCCGTGCTGCAGTACCTCAACGAGCAAACCTACAACCTGAAGCTGCGCATCAGCAACCTGGCCATTTTGCGGCAAGAGGGCGAGCAATTTATTCCGGAGGAAGTGTACCCGCTCGAGGGCGAGTTGCACCGCTGATTTTTGCCGCGGCGTGCGGCATTTTCGGCCGCGCCCCCGACCTTTACCGCCTCACCAACCCGCTACTTATGACCTCTGCCTACTCCATCGTACTGCTGCTGCACTCTTGGTCGCGCTGGCTTGTGCTGATTTTTGGCCTGATTGCGCTGTTCCGCGCCCTCTCGGGCTGGCTTGGCCGCAAACCCTACACCGGTGCCGACAACGGTATGGGTGCTGCCTTTATCGGCTCGATGCACCTGCAGTTGCTGCTTGGCCTGATTCTGTACTTTGCCCTCAGCCCCTTCGGCGTGAAAGGCATGGAGGCTGCCGGCGGCATGGGTGCCGTGATGAAAGACCCCGCGGCCCGTTTCTGGGGCGTTGAGCACATTACCACCATGGTTCTGGCCGTGGTGTTTGCCCAAATCGGCCGCTCGCTTTCCAAAAAGCCCGCCGACGACGTAACCAAGCACCGCCGCGCCGCCATTTACTTCGGCATTGCCCTGCTGCTGGTGCTGCTCATGATTCCGTGGGGCATCTGGAACCCGGCTCGTCCGCTGTTCCGCTTCTAGGTTTCTGACTTAAGTTAGCTACAACACCAAGCGCCTGCTCCAGCTACTGGGGCAGGCGCTTGTGCTTTGGGCCCCTAGGTGGTTTTGCGGGTGGAGCGGGTGGCAGGCCTGGCAGGCGGATGGTGCGGGCGTCAGCAACGATTGTCAACCACCCCAGCGGCGGTAAACCGCCGCGTCCCCTCCTCAGCTGAGGAGGGGAGCTTCGTTCTTTCACTTAGTGGTTGTGGCTGCCGGCTTGGTTGCTGATGCTGAACTGCCGCACCTCGCCTTTCTCCCAAGCATTGGCGCCGGGCAGCACGGGTGGGGCTTGGATGTCGGCACGCCGCTCGCGGTTCTCCTTGCTCGATATACCTAGGCGTCGGTCGCGGCGGGCTATCATGGCCGTGTCGGCTTGGCCATCTTTGGTGAAGCCCATCATCAGTTGCGGACCGCCGTAGGGCAGTTCTTTGTCCTTGTCGGTGTGCCAGGTGTGCAGAGTTTTGCCGTAGGTGCTCACAATCTGCTCCATCAGCTCGTGCTCGGCTACCTCAGGTATGCCCGGCGCTACCAGCGTACCCGATTTTACCTCGTAGCTGTGGCTGTGCCAGAGCTTCTTTTCTTCGGCCGGCAGCTTCTCAAACAACCGCCGCGAAATGATGTACTCGATGCCCATGATTTTGGCACCGGCTTCGTTGCCGTCGTAAATCACGCACTGCGTTACGTCTTCGTTAAGTTTTTGACAGAAGTGGTGCGCCTCCATCTGCTCGTTCATGCGGCCGTTGTAGAAGTGAAAGCCGTCGAGGTACATGTCGAGCTGGCGCAGCGGGGCTTTGCCTTGGAGCACATCGGCCCCAACTTCGAGCACCTTGGTTTTAGCTGATTTCTCGGCGCCTGGGGCCTGCACCGGCGACTTGGTGTTTTGGTCGCCGCAGGCACTAAGCAGCAACGGCAAGGCGGCCGCAACGGCCCGCAAGCATCGGATAGATGTTGTCATATAGCTCATTCCGGACGGTGGTGACGTAGCCTTGCTTACGTACCACCTAGGCCGGCGTTCGGGCGAGCTTTCAAGTGTCGGGTAATTTTCTATTATTCAGGCTTAAGCACCACACCAACCGCCATGAATACCACCGCTAACTTAGCGCCTGCCCCAAGCCTGGCAGCCGTTGGCCCCGACGAAGCACCGCACCACGCCACCGCCTGCCTTAACTGCGGCACCGCCATCACCGATCGGTATTGCGCCCACTGTGGGCAAGATGCGCACCACACGCACCGCTTCACCCTGCGCTTCCTGCTGTTTCACGATCTGCCGCACTCCATCTGGCACGTCGATAAGGGCGTTGGCTACACCCTACGCCAGATGCTAACGCGGCCCGGCGCCACCCTGCACGAGTACATGGCCGGCCGGCGGGCCCAGCACTTCCGGCCCATCACCTATTTGCTATTGATTACCGCCGTGAGCATGCTGCTGCTCTCGGCAGTGGGCATAAACCCCGTACCAGCTGCCCAGCAAGCCGAAATGCCGCGGCTGGTGCAACTCGTAATGGAGCGTTACATGCAGCTCTATGCCAAGTATCCTACGCTGATTTACTTGATCATTCTGCCCGCAAATGCGGCGCTGGCCGTGTGGCTGCTGCGGCCTTCAAAATTCAACTTCGCGGAGATGCTGCTTAGCCAGGCGTTCATATCCGGTACCACCACCATCATCTCCACCGTATTTATGGTTCCGCTGCTGCTGCTGATACGCTACTTCCCGGCGCTGCAGTCCTGGATGATGCTTACCATGTTGCCCTACATGGCTTATTCTGCGTGGGTGTTCCGCCAACTGCTCGAGCCAGCCCGCATGCCTGTGGAGGACAAATGGGTGCGCAGCATTGGCACCGTGGTGCTGCAAACCATGGTGCTTGTGGTGAGCCTGATATCAGTGCAAATAGTCATCATGTTCTCGCTCATCCGCCAAGACCCCAGCCTGCTCGAAGACTTCCGACAGAAAACAGCCCCCAAATCACGCTCCGAGCTAGCGGCACCGGTACGGTGAGTTCACAAAGTTGAAACGAGGCCGTTAGGCCAACGCGCTGGTCAAACTAAAGATCAGTCTTACATTTATTCCCAGCTAACAACTTAATAAATGCGCATCGTTAGGGCTTGCTTTTTACCGCTTGCTTTTCTATTGACAAACTGTGATTTCGAAGAAGACAAAGCTGTACAGTACTTACCCATCAATCCCGACGAACTGATTTATCGGCGAGGTGATGTCCTAGCTTTTGAAGTAGACAGCGTTACGACCGGCGCAGCCATCGTAAGCGGTTACGTAAAAGAGACTGAGGATTCAACCCATATCTGGTATGAGTTGGTATTCACTGACTACGCAGCCAAACAAGCTCCATCTATAGCAGAGGTTAAAAGACACCGCCTGTTCGGCCGTAAGGTGGCAAGTTCTCTGGATCCGGCAGGGTACGTTACCTGCGTAGACATAGAGTCGGTGCGAAACGACTGCCTCACCGATAATGCTGCTAAGTTTCGGTTGGTGGGCCAAGTAGCTCTTGATACAACACGTTGGCAGTTAGGTGCCCAAGGTGCATCTTCAGAATACGGCAGGTTTGTCCAAGCATTTATTAGCGGCCGGAAGGACCGACAGTTACCACCCGACCACTATGATCAATTCCTAAGTAAAGGAGATAAATTCAGAGCGGACGAATACTTTCCTGTTGCTGACTTTCTGGTAAAATAGCCCAACCTCAAAAACGCAAAGCCCGCTGCGGAAGCTTCCGCAGCGGGCTTTGCGTTGCAGGCTAAGCCAATTACTGGCCCAGCACCATCGCGAAGATCAGCGGCGCCACAATGGTAGCATCCGATTCGATGATGAACTTCGGCGTGTCTTGGCCCAGCTTGCCCCAAGTGATTTTCTCGTTCGGGACAGCACCCGAGTACGAACCGTACGAGGTAGTGGAATCGGAGATTTGAGCGAAGTAGCCCCACAGCGGCACGCCCGTGCGCTGCAAGTCTTGGTGCAGCATCGGCACTACGCAAATCGGGAAGTCGCCGGCAATGCCGCCGCCGATCTGGAAGAAGCCCACAGTGCTTTCCTCCTGCGCGTTTTTGGTGTACCACTCGGCCAGGTACATCATGTACTCGATGCCCGTGCGTACGGTGTGCACGTTCTTGATGTCGCCCGAGATTACGTGACCGGCGAAGATGTTACCTAGGGTTGAGTCTTCCCAGCCCGGGCAGATGATCGGCAGGTTCTTTTCGGCCGCAGCCAGCATCCACGAGTCCTTGGGGTCGATTTGGTAGTACTGCTCCAGCTCGCCCGACTTCAGGATTTGGTAGAAAAACTCGTGCGGGAAGTACCGCTCGCCGGCTTTGTCGGCCTGTTCCCAGAATTTCAGCACCGAGTGCTCGAGGCGGCGCATGGCTTCCTCTTCCGGAATGCAGGTGTCGGTTACGCGGTTCATGTGGCGCTCGAGCAGGGCTTGCTCGTCGGCCGGCGTAAGGTCGCGGTAGTTCGGCACGCGCTCATAAAAGTCGTGCGCTACTAGGTTGAAGATGTCCTCCTCGAGGTTGGCACCCGTGCAGCTGATGATATGCACTTTGTCCTGGCGAATGAGTTCAGCCAGCTGAATGCCCATTTCGGCGGTGCTCATGGCGCCAGCCAGGGTAATCATCATCTTGCCACCTTCGGCGAGGTGCTTGTTGTAGCCTTCGGCTGCGTCGATCAGGGCAGCAGCGTTGAAGTGGCGGTAATGGTGCTTGAGGAAGTTGGTTACGTTCATCGAGTCAGAGTTCGGTAGTAGAGAGTGTGCGGTGTACAATCAAAATGCAGCCCGGAATCGTTCAACCAGCATACGTGACATCGACGATTCTGAACTGCGTGCTATTGCCCCTAGGTTGCTAACAAAAGCAACTCGCCCGGGGCAGTACTTTAGGTTGTAGGGCGCTGAAGCTGCGCCGCGGCGCTTTGCTTTAGGATGTACTCTAAGAGTTGCTCCGGGCTAAGGTCAACGCCGCTGAGGTTGATGGAAATTGTGGTGAAGCCAAGCGCCTGATTGGCATTTGCCAGCTTGCGCCGCAAAGGCGACAGCCGACTGGTGTACTCTTCTTCGTTGTACAGGTGCAGGCAAATGAAGTACTCGTGATTTACGGCATTCACGTACGCGTCAGCAATGTCGGCCCAATGTATCAGGCCCACTCCTAGCGTTCGATCCAGAATGCCTTCGTCGGTGATTCGCAGTCTCGGACGAGTATCGGCCAGTTGCCAAATGCCAACGGCCACACCAGTGCCGAAGAACAGGATGGTAATCAGGCCTGCGCCCCCATTTTCTGTTTTCACCAGCAACCATACGCCCATGGCCACAAACACGAGCCCACCAAAAGTGAGCAGTGCGTAGCGCCAGCGAGAGTTGTAGTAAATCAGGTCCTCAGTCATGAGTGTTAGGCCGTTTGGCTTGGCTCCTCAATGATGATGTTGTGGTTGGTGTAAATGCAGATATCGGCCGCAATGTGCAGGGCTTCTTCTACCATTTGGCGGGCCGTGAGGTGCGGCGCGTGCTTTTTGAGGGCTAGTGCGGCGGCTTGGGCATACATAGCACCCGAGCCAATGGCAGCCACATCGGAGTCGGGCTCGAGCACGTCGCCGGTGCCGGCTACAATCAGCAGTTCGTCGCGGTCGGCTACCACCATCATGGCTTCCAGCTTGCGCAGGTATTGGTCTTTGCGCCAGTCCTTGGCCAGCTCAATAGCAGCGCGCTTAAGGTTGGCGCCAAACTGGCCCAGTTTCTCTTCGAAGCGCTCCAACAGCGTGAAGGCATCGGCCGTGGAGCCAGCAAAACCCGTCACGACTTTGCCGCCGTGCAGCTGCCGAATTTTGCGCACATTGTTTTTGGCTACGTGCTTATCCATGGTGGCCTGGCCATCGGCTCCTACGGCAATTTCGCCGTTGTGCCGAATGCCTAGGACGGTTGTTGATCTAATGCGAGTCATAAGCCAGTTAAAAACTGTCATCCTGAGCACAGCGAAGACCCTTAGGGAAAAGGGTCTTCGCTGTGCTCAGGATGACAAGTGAGCGTTATTTTCCTCAGATGAGCATGCGCATAGGGTCTTCCAGCAGGCCTTTCAGCGTCTGCAGGAAGGCGGCACCGCTGGCACCGTCTACCACGCGGTGGTCGCACGACATGGTCACTTTCATGATGTTGCCCACCACGATCTGACCATCCTTCACTACCGGCGTTTGCTTGATACCACCCACTGCCAGGATGCAAGCATCGGGCGGGTTAATGATGGCCGTGAACTCCTCAATGCCGAACATGCCTAGGTTCGAAATGGTGAAGGTGTTGCCTTCCCACTCCGAGGGCTGCAGCTTTTTGTTCTTGGCTTTGCCGGCTAGGTCTTTTACCTCGTTGGCAATCTGCGACAGACCTTTCTGATCGGCGTTGCGAATTACCGGTACCAGCAAGCCTTCTTCCACGGCCACGGCCACGCCGATGTTCACCACCTTATTCTGGCGGATCTTGTCGCCCAGCCACGAGGAGTTGATTACCGGGTGCTGCTTCAGAGCCACCGCCGAAGCTTTGATGACGAGGTCGTTGAACGACAGCTTTACCGGCGACAGTTCGTTGAGGCGCTGACGGGCTTCGATGGCTTTGTCCATCGAAATTTCCATCGTGAGGTAGAAGTGCGGCGCCGAGAACTTGCTTTCGGCCAGGCGGCGGGCAATAACCTTGCGCATCTGCGACACGGGCGTGTCGGTGTAGGTGCCTTCGGCAGCAGCGGGGGCAGCCGGAGCAGGCGCAGCGGCCGGGGCCGGAGCAGCTTGGGCAGCAGGTGCCGGAGCGGCAGCGGGAGCCGCTTGCGGAGCCGAAGCAGCCTGGGGCTGAGCGCCGGGCTGTACGTTCTCCAGGTCGCGCGATACGATGCGGCCGTTTTCGCCCGAGCCCTTCACGGTATTCAGGTCGATGCCTTTCTCCTGCGCAATGCGCTTAGCCAGCGGCGAAACAAACACGCGACCACCTTGCGGCGTGCCCTGCGAGGTAGCCTGGCCTTGCGAGCCTGCCGGCACCGCAACACCACCCGACGACTGGCCGGTAGCCTCGGCGCGGGCCTGAATGTCGCGGTCGGTTTTTGCTTCTTCCAGCTCCGAGTTGGCGCGGGCATCGTTCTGCTCGGTCTCGCCAGCCGCAGTAGGCGTAAACCCGCCCTGCTGACTGCCGCCTGAGCCACCACCTAGGAGGGCATCAACGTCGGCACCTTCTTCGCCGATGATGGCCAGCACACCGTCAACGGGCACCGACTCGCCATCCTTCGGGCCAATGTACAGCAGGGTGCCGTCTTCGTAGTTTTCCAGCTCCATGGTAGCCTTGTCGGTTTCCACTTCGGCCAGAATGTCGCCCGATTTCACTTTGTCGCCTACCTTTTTGAGCCACGAGGC
The DNA here is from genome assembly GCF_001483135.1 of Solirubrum puertoriconensis. Taxonomy (GTDB): domain Bacteria; phylum Bacteroidota; class Bacteroidia; order Cytophagales; family Hymenobacteraceae; genus Solirubrum; species Solirubrum puertoriconensis. Next base: position 582,742 of record NZ_LNAL01000006.1, on the reverse strand, counting down.
AATTACGCCCTCCGTCATGGTGTCGCTCATTTTGGGCATGCGTACCACCGTAGCCTTTTTGCCGTTGCCGGCAGCGGGCTTAGCCGTAGTGGTAGCGGCTGCAGCCGGGGCCGGAGCAGCTGCCTGCGGCGCGGGTGCAGGCGCAGGAGCAGCGGCCGGAGCGGGTGCCGGGGCAGGCTGTGCAGCCGCACCGCCGTTGCCGCCAATTTGGCTTAGCAAGCCAGAAATATCTTCGCCTTCTTTGCCTACAATGGCGAGTACGCCATCAACCGGCACGGCTTCTTTCTCTTTCGGACCGATATAGAGCAAGGTACCGTCTTCGTAGTTCTCGAGCTCCATGGTAGCCTTATCGGTTTCTACCTCAGCCAGGATATCGCCAGACTTTACCTTGTCGCCCACCTTTTTGAGCCACGCAGCAATGACCCCTTCGGTCATCGTGTCGCTCATCTTGGGCATTTTTATGATTTCGGCCATTTCAAGTCGTCAGTTGGGTTCAAGCCGCCAAAAATAGACCGTATTTCTCGCGGGCACAAACCAGAATTTATGCAATCGTTGTCAGCCCAAATGCTGCGTATCCATATACGAGCGTACGCTGAACATGGAGCCCGTATAATTCACTCGGTACAGGCATAGGTTACGATGGTCGAAAAGGTCCATGGCACTGAGCGGATAATTGAGCAGTTGGCACAGCAGCACGCGCATGGCGCGGCCGTGCATGCACACCAAAATGGTTTCCTCGTCGGGGCGGCCGCGTAGCACTTCTTCTATAAAAGGCTTCTGACGCGCGGCTACCTGCTCGGGGCTCTCGCCACCGGCAAAAGCCAGGTGGGTTTCGCCACGTTGCCAGGCTTTCAGGATGCCGTGGTACTCGATGTCTTCTTCGGGCGTAATGCGCGTGCCCTCGCGGTGGCCCCAGCTGATTTCGTCGAGGGCGCGGTGCTGCTCGTGGGGCAAACCAGCGTCGAGGAAAGGCTGCACCGATTGGCGCGTGCGCATCAGCGTGGAGATGTACACCCGGTCGAAGGGTACATCGTGGTAGGCGCTGTGGAATTGCGCGGCCTGCGCAAACCCCTGCTCGTTGAGGGGCGCATCGACGCCGCTGCCCTGCACAATGCCGCGCACGTTGAAGTACGTCTGGCCGTGGCGAATGAGATAGATTTTCTTGACCACGCAGTTTCGGGGCGTAGTTTTGCTGAATAAGGGCCCGAAAGTAGTGCTTGCGGGCCGATGAACACCTATTTGCTGATACGCGATGCTGCCTGCTTCCTTCCCTACCCTTGTCGAACTCAACGCGTGGTGCCGCAACACCATGGGCGAAACCCTTGGCATTGAGCTCACGGCGGTGGGCGAGCGAATGATTGAAGGCCGGATGCCCGTTGACCACCGCACGCACCAGCCCATGGGGCTGCTCCACGGCGGCGCCTCGGTAGCCTTGGCCGAAACGCTGGGTAGTATTGGCGCAGTGCTGCAAGTAGACCGTACGCGGCAGGCTTGTGTGGGGTTGGAAATCAACGCCAATCACCTCAAGGGGGTGCGCTCGGGTTACGTAGTGGGTCGCGCCGAAGCCATCCACGTGGGCCGCTCCACGCAGGTGTGGGAAATAAAAATTCGGCACGAAGAAACCGACGCCCTGGTGTGCATCAGCCGCATAACTATGGCCGTGATTGACTTGCCGGCCGCTAAAGCTCCGCAATCGTGAGCAGCCCCGCGGTAGCCGAAACAGTTGCGCACGCCACCGTGCGCCGGCTAGCAGCGCTGGCTTTGCGCCACGGCGGCTCGGTGGCGTTGTGGCGCCTGCCCAACGCCGCGGCCCCCGTGCTGTTGCTCAGCCTGCGTCCCCTGCACCTATCGGGTTTGCCGCCTTCGCTCGAGCCCACGGCGCAAGCCGGTTTTGCCTTTTATCCTTTTCAGGACAGCGACACGGCCGAGGCCATGCTGCTGCCTGCCGATGCCGTGCTCGACCTCTCGGCCGGCCAACAGCTAACGCTTTCGCATGCCCTGCCGGCCGAAGCCGCCGCTGCCGTGCAACGCGTATTGCACGATACCACCGCGCCCGAAGAGTTACCGTGGCACGTAAGCCCCCAACCCCTGCCCAATACTGCCGACCGCGAAACCTACGAAGCCTTAGTAGCACGCGGCGTGGCTGCCATTCGGGCGGGCGAGGTAGTGAAGGTAGTATCGAGCCGCGCGGCGCGCCGGCCGCTGCCCGCTGGCTTCGATGCCCTAGGTGCTTTTGATGCGCTTTGCCGCCAGCACCTTAGGGCGTTTGTGTCGCTGGTGAGTGCGCCGCAGGCGGGCACTTGGTTGGGCGCCACGCCCGAAATTCTGGTGGAGATTGATGGTTCGGAGTTCCGTACCATGGCCTTGGCGGGTACACAGCCCATCACGGAAGAAATGACCGCGCAAACGGCTGTGTGGCGCCAGAAAGACATTGAGGAGCAAGCGTTAGTGGCGCGCTATATTGTGGGCTGCTTCAAGCAACTGCGCCTGCGCGATTACGACGAAACCGGCCCGCGCACGGTGGCCGCTGGCAACCTGCTGCACCTGCGCACCGACTTCCGCGTCGATCTGAAGCGCAACCGTTTCCCGACGCTGGGCACCGATATGCTGCGCCTGTTGCACCCCACCTCGGCCGTAGGCGGCATGCCTCGCGAGGCGGCGCTCAGCTTTTTGCAGCGCCACGAAGGCTACGACCGCACGTATTACAGCGGTTTCCTAGGTCCGGTAAACCTGCCTACGCCGGGCATTTCGCGGCTGTTCGTGAACCTGCGCTGCATGCAGCTGCGGCCCACCGAGGCCATTCTGTACGCCGGCACGGGCCTCACGTCCGAATCGGACCCAAGCCGCGAGTGGCAGGAGACGGAGTTGAAGCTGCGCACCGTAGGCTCGGTACTGGATGCCTAGCTGCATCTTCATGCGCCTGGCCCCTAGGTGGTAAGCTGACCGCAACGGCTGAATCTGCGTAAGCAGCGGAATCAGTAAAGTCAGCGGTTTACCTTTGCCGCGCCAAACTGCATTCTGCCTTTGTCAACGCTCCAGCCCATCCACAACATCGCCGAGATCTGTGCCCAGCACGGCATCACCGATGTGGTGTTGTCGCCCGGTTCGCGCTCGGCGCCGCTTACCATTGCCTTTGCCCGCCACCCCGAGCTGCGCGTGCGCGTGGTGCCCGATGAGCGCGCTGCGGCTTTTGTTGGCCTAGGGCTGGCCCAGGCGCAAGGGCGGCCGGTGGCGCTGGTATGCACCTCGGGCACGGCAGGCCTGAACTACGCGCCGGCCGTGGCCGAGGCCTACTTTCAGCGGGTGCCCTTGGTGGTATTCACGGCCGACCGCCCGCCGGAGTGGATTGATCAACTCGACGGCCAGACCATTCGGCAGACCAACTTGTACGGGCGCCACGCCAAGGCGGCCTTTGAGTTGCCCGTCGATTTCGCGCACCGCGATGCAGAGTGGCACGCCACACGGTTGGTAAACGAAGCTATCAACCTAGCGCAGGAGTTTCCGCAGGGCCCGGTGCAGGTGAACGTGCCGTTGCGCGAGCCTTTTTACCCGGCCGCGGGCGAGGAAATCAAGTACGAGGCCGTTAAGATCAACCGCGAGGTGGCCGGCGCGCCGCAACTGCCCGCTGGCGAGCTGGAGGTGCTGCGCACGCAGCTGCGCCAAACCAAGCGCGTGCTTATCGTAGCCGGCCAGCACCCCGCCGACGAGCCTTTGCTGCTGGCGCTGCGCCGCCTAGGTGCGGCTTACCAAATTCCTGTGGTGGGCGACCTGATTGCCAACGTGCACTTACCCGTGGGCTCCGACTACGACGTGCGCTCCGCGCCCCTAGGTCGGCAGGACGTGTTTATGGCTGTGCCGGAGCAAGGACTAAAGGAAGCCTTGCGCCCCGAGCTGCTCATCACCTTTGGGCAGTCGCTCATCTCGAAGGCCCTTAAAAATTACCTGCGCGACTACGCTCCGCAGCAACACTGGCACGTGCAGCAAGCCGGCGCCGTGGCCGACACGTTCCGCTCGCTCACGCGCATTATCCGCATGGAGCCAGCTGCCTTTTTCGAGGCGCTGTTGGCTGATCAACCCAAAACTACCGAAGCCGAGTTGGCTACTGCTATGGGTGGCAGCAAACCTCCCCGCCTTACGTGGCAAGGCCCCGGCTCGGCCCGCGACGAAGCCGCGGCGCCCAAGGATGCGTTCAGCACGCCTTGGCAACGTGCCAACGGCTGGGCTACTCAGTTTCTGGCGGAGTTCATGCAGCAGTCGCAGCAGCCGTTCAACGAGTTTACGGCTATTTACCGCGCTCTGCAGCAGCTGCCCGACCGCGCCGCGCTGCACTTGGCCAACAGCATGGCCGTGCGCTACGCCAACATCCTAGGTGTGCCGGCCGAGCGCGCAATTGAGGTATTTGCCAACCGCGGTACCAGCGGCATCGATGGCTGCAATTCCACGGCCGTGGGCGCGGCCCTCGCCAACCCCGAGCGCCCGGTGGTGCTCCTTACCGGCGACGTGGCGTTTTTCTACGACCGCAACGCGTTTTGGCACAACTACCCCACGCCTAACCTCAAGATCATCCTCATCAACAACCATGCGGGCGGCATTTTCCGGCTGATTGACGGGCCGCGGCAGCAGCCCGAGCTGGAGGAGTTCTTCGAGACACGCCAGCAGCTGACGGCCGAAAACACGGCCCGCGATTTTGGCCTAGGTTACTACACCGCCCGCACCTTTGCCGAACTAGATAAGGCGTTGCCGGTTTTCTTTGCGCCCACTAAGAAAGGCAACGCCGCTGTGCTCGAAATCACTACCGATTCGGCCACCAACGCGGCCTTCTTCGAACAATACCGTGCGGCCGTGCGCCGTGCTTTCTCTGCTTAATTTTCTTCTATGTCCCAGCAAGTTACCTGGACGCCGATCAAGGAATTCAAGGAAATCCTGTTCAGCTACTACCAAGGCATTGCCAAAATCTCCATCAACCGCCCGCAGGTGCACAACGCCTTCACCCCGCTCACGGTGCAGGAGATGATTGAGGCAATGGACATTTGCCGCAACCGCACCGACATCGGCGTTATCATCCTCACCGGCGAAGGCGGCCAAGCCTTTTGCTCGGGCGGCGACCAGAGCGTACGCGGCCACGGCGGCTACGTGGGTGAGGACACCGTTCCGCGCCTGAACGTGCTCGACCTGCAAAAGCAAATCCGCTCCATTCCGAAGCCGGTAGTGGCTATGGTGGCTGGTTGGGCCATTGGCGGCGGCCACGTGCTGCACGTGGTGTGTGACCTAAGCATTGCCGCCGAAAACGCCCGCTTTGGCCAAACCGGCCCGAAAGTAGGCTCGTTCGACGGTGGCTTCGGCGCTTCGTACCTGGCCCGCATCGTAGGCCAGAAGAAAGCCCGCGAAATCTGGTACCTCTGCGACCAGTACAACGCCCAGGAAGCCCTCGACATGGGCCTCGTGAACAAAGTGGTGCCGCTGGAGCAGTTGGAGGCCACCACCCTGGAGTGGTGCTTCAAGATGCTGGAGAAAAGCCCGCTGGCGCTGCGCATGCTCAAGTCGTCGTTCAACGCCGAACTCGATGGCCAAGCTGGTATTCAGGAGTTGGCCGGCAACGCCACGCTGCTGTACTACCTTTCGGAGGAAGCCAAAGAGGGCAAAAATGCCTTTATGGAGAAGCGTAAGCCCGACTTCTCGAAGTACCCCAAATTCCCCTAAGCCTTGCGCCACCTGGGCACCGCAAAGGCCCCCACACCTGCGTTGTGCGGGCCTTTTTGGCTTTTCACACGTACTTTGTACTTCGGCCTATTTCTCCTGCTCCCATGAAGCTGTTGGCATTTCTTCCGTTGTTGGCTGGGCTTGCAGCTCCGGCCCTAGGCCAAACCACGCCGGCACCGGCCAAGCAGGTGGTAGAAGCATCGTGCGGGCAATGCCGCCTAGGGCTGCCCGGCAAGGGCTGCGACTTGGCCGTTCGTATCGGAGACAAAGCATATTTCGTTGATGGCACCTCTATCGACTCGCACGGCGACGCCCACGCTAACGATGGGCTTTGCAACGCCATCCGGCGAGCCGAGGTCAGCGGAAAGGTGGTTAAAAGCCGTTTTGTGGCTACCTCATTCCGGCTGCTCCCCGATTCGGTAGCAACCGGCCGATAAGCCAGACCCAGTGCTCTGCTGCATTACCTATTAAAGCAAACCAACGAGGCAACTCTGTTTATTTCCTCAGCTTAACCTCACGCCACCTAGGCCTAGCAAAGGCCCGCCCAACCGAAGTTGGGCGGGCCTTTTTGTTTGCTCGGTTAAGTTAGTGCCGAGCGTTGTCGTCAGCTCAACGAGCACGTAGCCACATACTTATGCGATTGATACAGGCAACAAAGCCTGGCACCTTTGCATCAAGCTAACCTACTGAAGCACAACGTATACGCAGTATGCTCTCGGCGGTGTTGGCATGGTACAACCCATTACCTTTTTACCCCCGATGAACATCACGTACCCGCACGTCATCGAGAACTGCATCGGCGAAAAAATCATCTTCCAACGAGTACAGCCCGAACCCGACGGCGACCGAGTGCTGGTAGAGAATTTTGTGCAGCCTGGCCATGGCCCGGTTATGCACACCCACTGGCTGCAAGATGAATTGCTGACGGTACTGGAAGGCCGCATTGGCTACCAAGTGCTGGGGCAGCCGAAGCAGTATGCCGGCCCTGGCGAAACGGTGCTGTTTGAGCGGGGCACGCCCCACCGCTTCTGGAACGCCGGCGACGACGTGTTGCACTGCGAAGGTTGGATCAAGCCAGCCAACACCATCGTGTTTTTCTTGTCGGCCATTTACGCGGCCCAAAACAAAACCGGCACCGCCGAGCCCGAGCGTTTCGACGGGGCTTACCTGATGCAACGCTACGCCTCGGAATACGACCTGCCCGAGATTCCGGGGTTTGTGAAGAAAACCATCATTCCGGCCACCTACCACCTAGGCAAGCTGCTTGGTAAGTATGAGCATCTAAAGGACGCACCGGAGCCCATCAGGGCGTAAGCTGCCCTAGGTCGCTTTCGCGGCGTTGCTTCTCGGAGTTCATAACTGCAAGGTGCGTGGGCTTTGTTTTTGGCTGAAGTGGCTGAGGCTACGGCGGCCCGCTCGCATGTTTATGTGATTGCGCTTCGTGCTGGCAGATAAGATCTTATACCTGGATCAGTGGACCTAAACTTCCCCAACCTTTAACAGCCACACTCCATGGAAGCTCAACTGGAACAAATCAGGGAACAGCAGAAGGAAACCTGGAACAAGTTTTCGCCAGGCTGGCGCAAGTGGGACGATTTTACCATGAACTGGCTTAAGCCCATGGGCGACGAAATCATCAGCGCTTTGCAACTCCGCAGCACCGATGTAGTGCTGGATATTGCCGCCGGTACGGGGGAGCCAGGCCTTACCATAGCCAAAATGGTGAAGGATGGCCACGTGGTAATTACCGACCTGGCCGAAGGCATGTTGGAAGTAGCCCGCGACAACGCCGCCAAACGCGGCATTCGCAATTACGAAACCGTGGCGTGCGACGTGTGCGAGCTGCCCTTTGCCGACAACACATTCGATGCCGTTAGCTGCCGCATGGGCTTTATGTTCTTTCCCGATATGCAGCTGGCCGCGCAGGAAATGCGACGGGTGCTGAAGCCCGGCGGGCGCATTGCCGCCGCTGTGTGGGGCAGGCCCGAGCAAAACCCCTGGGTGACGATGATTATGGGTACCATCAACAAAAACATGCAGCTGCCGGCACCGCCGCCTGGCGCGCCGGGCATGTTCAGGTGCGGCAATCCAGGTATGCTGGCCGATATCCTTAAGCAAGCCGGGCTGGTAAATATCAGCGAGCAGGAAGTTACCGGTAAGCTTCGGGCCGGTAGCCGCGACAACTACTGGACGTTTATGAACGAAGTAGCGGCCCCCGTAGTGGCCGCCATGAGCAAAGCCGATGGCAGCACCCAGGCCAAGATCAAAAGCGAGGTGCTGGAGCTGGTAGATCAGAAGTACCCCGACCACCAAGCCGCCATTGATTTTGGTGCCCGCATTGTGTGCGGCCAAAAGCCCACTGCCTAAGCAAAGCGGCACTCTTGTGCCCAAGTGCACGTTTTACCTAGCCTCCTGCAGCTAGCTTCGCAAGCCACGCCTTACTGCCGCTTGCCTAACCGGCTGCAGGAGGTAACAACGCCCTTGCTTCAACTTTTTGCGAGCCCGCACCCACAGTGCGGGCTCGCTCGCTTGTATGCCATCTAGTGGTACCAACCTAGGCTGCCGTATTTTAAAAAGTAACATAATCACAAATGATAGTTTTACTATTAATTACTTACTTGCGCCCGCTTTGCAAGCAAGCTGCTGCGGGTTGCGCTGCCAGCACAGCAGCCGAAACCAGCAGAGCGCTTTTACACGCCAGCCTGCATTCCAAAACATAAACCGTTCCGCAAAACCGCTTGCCGCCGCATGGATTCACACCTACTCATCTCCAACCTCACCAACCCCACCCTGCTGTTTTTTGCCCTGGGCATTGTAGCCACGGCCGTAAAAAGCGACCTGGAGATTCCGCCAACCACCAGCAAGTTCATCTCGCTGTACTTGCTGTTTTCCATCGGCTTTAAAGGTGGGCAAGAGCTGGCGCATAGCCCCTTCAGCAGCGAAATTCTGTACTCGCTGCTCTTCGGCTTGGTGATTGCCGCACTGATTCCGCTGTACACGTTCTTCATCCTGAAGCGACGCCTGAGCACCAGCGACGCCGGCGCTATTGCAGCGGCCTACGGCTCGGTTAGCGCCGTTACGTTCGTGTCGGCGGTATCTTTCCTGGAAGCGCAGCAGCTCAATTTTAGCGGCCACATGGTAGCCGTAATGGCCCTGATGGAGTCGCCGGCCATCATCGTGGGGGTTATCCTGATGATGCGCACCGAAACCGCCCCGGAAGAAACCCAATCCAACCTGCGCTCCATTATTCAGCACTCCTTCACCAACGGCAGCGTGCTGATGGTGCTCGGCAGCTTGCTCATCGGCCTGATTGCCGATACCAAGCAAGCCGATGGCATCAAGCCTTTCACCACCGACATCTTCAAAGGCTTTTTGGCCATTTTCCTGCTCGAGATGGGCATGGTTACGGCGCGCCGCTTTACCGCTTTCACGCGCTACGGGCGCTTTGTAACGGTATTCGCAGTGCTTGTTCCGCTGCTGAATGGCTGCCTGGTAGCCAGCGCCAGTCACTTGGTTACCGAAAACGTGGGCAACCGCTTCATCTTCGCTATTCTGGCTGCTAGCGCCTCGTACATTGCCGTACCCGCGGCCATGCGCTTGGCCGCTCCCAAGGCCGACCCAGGCTTGTACATACCCATGGCACTGGGCGTTACCTTCCCTATTAACATTACCCTAGGTATGCCGCTGTACTTTGCCATAGTGCAGCATTCCTGAGGGGGCACGATTACGGCGAGCAGCGGCTTGCACTACCGCGTGTGTGATTCGAACTCTTCATTTCACCTTGCCCCATGCGCAAAGCGTTAGAAGCAGGCGTATTGGCAGCGGCTTTCTTGCTCGCGCCCCAGGTCGGATGGGCGCAAAGTAAACCGCTGGTGTACAGCAGCCAAACGGCTAACTCCGCCACCGGCTTTGCATACCTTGATACGGCGCAGGATGCGTACCTGCGGCAGTTGCGCCGCGAAAACAGTTTGCAGCATCTCACCGCCCACGCCCCTCTGGCTCGCGACAAAGCCCTGCTGGTGGGCCAATGGGTGCACCGGCTCTGGAAGCACAGCGGCCGCAACGAGCCCTCCGCCCCCAATGTCCTCACCATCATCAGCGAGGCCAAGGCAAGCAAAAACTTTCGGTGCGTGGAGTATGCCAAAGTTACTACCGACGCGTTGCTGGCCTGGGCTTTAAAGCCCGCGTGCTGGCGCTGAAAACCCAGGATGCCAAAACCCGGCGCGCCGGTGCGGGCCACGTGCTTACGGAGGTATGGCTGCCCGAACACCGCAAGTGGGCCATGCTCGATGCCCAGTTCGACCTGATGCCCACGCTGCACCAGGTACCGCTGAACGCCGTGGAGCTGCAGGCAGCCTGGGCGCAAGGCCAGCCCGTGAGCTTAATCCGGGCCTGCGGCCCAGTTGCTCCCGCCCAGCAACGCGCCTATCGGCGCTTTGTGCAGCGCTACCTTCACTTTTACGAAGTAGCCTTCGACCAACGGCAGACGCCTTTGCCCGGCGCGCCGGTGCGCTTCGGCGGCAACTCGAGGCTTATGCTGGTACCGGCAGGCAGCAAGCCGCCAACGGTGTTTCAGCGGCGCTTCCCGCTAGATTACCTCCTGAGCACCTCCTCACTAGCCGATTTTCATCCGAATCCGGAATAGCCCTGCTTGCGGTGGCTCCGTAGCCCGATTTTAAAGGCGCGCCGCACGAACCACACCTAGGCATGCCGCTGTGCTTCGCATTTGTGCAGCGTTCCTGAGCCATTCGTTTGGCACCGTGCCGTAGTTCGCCATAACTTATCCAATCCTCGTAAGGATTTGAAACGAACTACCGCCCGAGTGCCTGCATGGACCCAATTCGGCTTACCCAAACCATCCACGTAGTGCAATACCTGCTGCAAGCCCTGCTTATGGGGGCTTTGGTGATGTGGGCCGGCGGTGGGCTGAACTCGCCCGGCGCCGGTCCGCCGCCCGCGCTGGGTCCGTACGTAATTTTGGCTGCCCTACTGGTACTCATGGTGGGCAGCAGCCTCTACACCATGTCGCGCTACCTGCGGCCCAATTTGCGGAGGCCCAGCGCCGAAAATCACCGCGTATTCCGGAGCCGCCTGATTTTGCGCAACAGCCTGCTTGGGCTATTGGCCCTGCCGCCGCTGCTGCTGTACCAATCGAGCGGGCAGTTTTTCGATCTGCTGTATTACGGAGTAATGTTTGCGGGCTTGCTGGCCCTCAACTGGCCCACTGCCCGCGGTTACCAGCAATGGCTGATTTCGTAGACGCCGCCCGATCACATCAGAAAATAGAGCCGTAGCCTTCGCAACCCGCCACCCACGCGTAAAAGTCGCGCTTCCGGGCGTCATCCTCGGTTTCCTTTTCCTCGTCGGATTGTTGGGCTTGGGTTTGCGGTTGAGTTACCTGGCTGCCGCTTTGCACCGAAGGAGCAGTTGCGCTTGGCACTGGTGCCGGACCGCCTGCACGAAGTTGAGGAGCTTTCATAGTGCTGAGGATTAGGTGCTGATTATAAGTTACAAAAAGCCAGCACTTAACCACCAACCGCAAACGACTTAGCAGCACCCTAGGTGGCCGTCGGCGCTGTTGCTCTTGGCAGTCGCACGGGCATTGGCTGTGCATCCTTTCTTTTGCGTTGCCGGTATCAGCTATCGGCTATTGTTTTTTCGCCCCGTACCCTTCGCCGCATGCCCGCTACCACCCTCCCCGATTCGCTGTTGCTCAACGGCCGCCGCTACACCTACACCGAAATTCAGGAGTACCCTGCCCACGCGGGCGGCGAAATAAACGGCTACGAAGCGCGCGTGCTCGACTACTGCCGCCAGTGGCTGAACGGGGCCCAGGAATTTGTGCTGACCACCTCGGGCTCTACGGGCACTCCTCAACCCATTACCCTGCGCCGCAGCCAATTGGTTGCCAGTGCCGAGCGTACCATGAGCCACCTAGGGCTGGGCCTGGGCCACCGCATGCTGGTGTGTCTCAACTGCGAATTTATCGGTGGGCTGATGATGCTGATTCGGGCCCTGGAGCACGGTTTGCACCTCACCATCACCGAGCCCGTGGCCAACCCGTTTGCCCTGCTCCCGCCCGATGCCCAATTTGATTTCGCCTCATTTGTGCCGTTGCAATTGCGCGCGGTGCTGGAGCAGGGCCATGCCTCGAGGCTCGAGCAGATGAAAGCCATTCTGATTGGCAGTGCGGCCGTCGACCACTCGCTTACGCAGCTTGCCGACACGCTACAAGTGCCGCTCTACCACACTTACGGCATGACGGAAACCTGCTCGCACATTGCCCTGCGTCGCCTCAACGGCCCCGATGCCTCGCCCTACTACCGCGTGCTGCCCGGCTTGCACGTGGAGCAGGACGAACGCGGCTGCCTCGCCATCCGGGGCGATGTAACCAACCAGGAGCTTATCCAAACCAACGACCTCGTGCGCTTCGCCGAAAACGACCACCACTTGTTTGAGTGGCTTGGCCGCGCCGATTTCATCATCAATTCGGGCGGCGTGAAAGTGCCCGCCGAAAAAGTAGAGCAGGTGCTCGAAATAACCCTGGCCGAGCTAAACCACTTGGGCCGCCGCGCCTTTGTTACGGGCCTGCCCGATGAGCGCCTAGGTCAGCAGGTAACGGCCATCATCGAGGGCGAGCCGCTGGCCGAAGCACAGTGGACTGAAGTAGCCGACAAGCTGCGCGAACGACTAGGCCGCTACGAGGTGCCACGTGCCGTGCACTACGTGCCCGCGTTTGCCCAAACCGCCAGCGGCAAGCTCGATCGGCGCGGCACCCTGCAGCAGCTAGACCTGTAATTGCGTGTAGCGCGGACTCCGTAGTCCGCGTCCGCGGATTGTATTGTTTGTACCTAGGAAAATGTAGCGTAGCCAAGCCCACGCTACATCATGCCAAGCCGCGCAACGACTGAGAATACTACACTGCTTGCTACGCCATTACGGCGCCGTATTTGCATTGTGATTTAGCAGGCCGAATGCGTTGCTTTGTGCCGGCTTTTTTGCCCTTCCCAACTCATCCATGAAAAATACCCTTTTCCGCCACGCTGCGTGGCTGCTGAGCCTCGGCTTGGCAGGTTGCGCGGCTGCCACCACCCAACCAACCACCGATGCCGCTGCTTCGGCCACTTCCAACGCTGTAAATAACCTAGGCGCCGACATAGCTGCCGCAGCCACTCCTGCTGCTACCCCAGTGGCCGCGCCGGCCGACGAACAATCCTTTAAAGTTGTTACCGAGCAGTTTGCCGATTTACGTGTGCTGCGCTACCAGGTGCCGGGTTTCGAGCAGCTCGATCCCAAACAGAAGGAACTGCTGTATTATCTCTACGAAGCCGCTTTGGCCGGCCGCGACATCATCTACGACCAAAATTATCGCCACAACCTGCGCGTGCGCCGCACCCTCGAGGCGCTGTGGGAGGCCAACCAGCAGCGCATGGCCAGCTCCTCCAACACGCAGCAGGTAGATCAGGCCCAGAAGCTTAACGTGTACGCCAAGCGCGTGTGGTTCAGCAACGGCGTGCACCACCACTACAGCACCCGCAAGTTTGTGCCCGAATGCTCGCGCGAGTACTTTGCCGAGCTGGTACGCGGCGTCGATAGCAAGTCGCTGCCGCTGCTGCCCGGCGAGTCGGTCGATCAGTTCCTGGCCGCCATCACGCCCGTCATCTTCGACCCCACCCTCGACGCCAAGCGCGTAAACCAGGAGGCTGGGCAGGATTTGGTGAAAACCTCGGCCAACAACTTCTACCAAAACCTGACGCAGAAAGAGGTAGAGGATTACTACGCCAAAAAAATCAACAAGAAAGACCTACGCCCGATTTCCTACGGCCTCAACTCGCGGCTGGTAAAGGACAAATCGGGCAAGATTGTGGAGCAGCCCTGGAAAGTGGGCGGCCTCTACAGCCCGGCCATTACGCAAATTGTGTATTGGCTAGGCAAAGCGGCCGACGTGGCCGAGACGCCCGAGCAAAAGCTGGCCCTGCAGAAGCTCGTGAAGTACTACAGCTCCGGCGACCTGAAGGTGTGGGACGACTACAACATTGCCTGGGTGCACGATACCAAGTCGCGGGTGGATGTGGTGAACGGCTTTATCGAGGTGTACGGCGACCCGCTGGGCTACCGCGCGTCGTACGAATCGGTGGTGTCGTTTAAGGACCTGGAGGCCACCAAGCGCATCAAGGCCATCGGCGACCAGGCGCAGTGGTTTGAGAACAACTCGCCTATCAAGCCCGAGCACAAAAAGAAGAACGTGGTGGGCATCACGGCCAAGGTAATTACCACCGTTGTGGAGTCGGGCGATGCGGCCCCGGCCACGCCCATCGGCATCAACCTGCCCAACGCTACCTGGATTCGCAAGGAGCACGGCTCGAAGTCGGTGCAGCTGGGCAACATCGTGGAAGCCTACGACCAAGCCTCGGCCGGCGGCATGCTCGACGAGTTTGCTTACTCCGACGAGGAAAAGCAGCGTGCCAAGCAGTATGGCTCGCTGGCCGGCAAGCTGCACACCGATATGCACGAGGTAATTGGCCACGCGTCGGGCCAGCTGAACCCCGGCGTAGGCACCACCAAGGAAACCCTGAAAAGCTACGCCTCGGCCATTGAGGAAGGTCGCGCCGACTTGGTGGCCCTGTACTACCTCATGGACCACAAGCTGATTCAGCTGGGCGTGGTGCCCAACTTGGAGGTAGGCAAAGCCGAGTACGACAGCTACATCCGCAACGGCCTGATGACGCAGCTTTCGCGTCTGACCCTCGGTGAAACCGTGGAGGAGGCGCACATGCGCAACCGCCAGATGGTGGCCAAATGGGCTTATGAAAAGGGCCGCAAAGACAACGTGGTTGAGAAGGTGCAGAAGGACGGCAAAACCTACTTCCGTATCAACGACTACGACAAGCTGCGCAACCTCTTCGGCCAGCTGCTGCGCGAAACCCAGCGCATTACGAGCGAAGGTGACTACAACGGCGCCAAAACCCTCATCGAGACCTACGGCGTGAAAGTGGACCCAGCCATTCACAAGGAGGTGCTGCAGCGCTACCAAAAGCTGAACATTGCGCCCTACGCCGGCTTCATTCAGCCGCGCTTGGTGCCGGTCGAGCGCGAAGGCAAAGTGGTAGACGTGAAGCTCGAGTACCCCAGCGACTTTGCCCAGCAAATGCTGGAGTACGGCCGCAAGTATTCATTCTTGCCGAACGCGAACTAACCTAGGGAAACCCTCATCCTGAGGCGCCGGCCAAAGAGCCTCCTTATGCAAGTACGACCTAGGCAACCAACGTCATTCCGAGCAAAGCGAGGAATCTCGCGTGCTGACGCTGGCTAGTAGAATACTACCTGGCGAGATGCTTAGCTACGCTGACCTTTGGTTCGGCTGCGCCTCTGCATGACGACCTAGGGAAGTCGCTGCCGCGCGAGAGGGTCCTTCGGCTCGTTCCTCAGAACGACAGCCTAAAGAGGTGCCCCACTAATCCGAAAGCACCTAAAAAGTATCTTCCGTCTAAGCTCAACCATATTCTTGCACTTTCAGTAGTGAAAATGCCGGCTGCGTTGCTAAAGCAGCCGGCATTTTTGCTTTCTTAGTACCCTCGAATACCCTAACCGCTTATGAAAAAGCTTTTCGCTGCTTCGTTTTTGCTTGCTGCTTGCGCCGTTGCCCCGTTGGCCGCCAGCGCCCAAACCAAACCCTCAGCTACGCTTGCCGCAGCCCCCGATGCGGCTCGCTACGAGTACTGCGAGCTAACGGTGCGCAACAACGGCGACATCTTCTCCGACTTCGGCTACGGCATGGAAAAGCTGGGCGGCGGCTCGCTCTCGAAAGTAGAAGTGGGCAAGCTGCAGGTATTCAGCACCTACGTTACGGCGCTTAACTACATGGGCTCGTTGGGTTGGGAGCTGCTGCAAACCGACGACCTCGACGGCAAGGGCACCAACGGCGTAACCATGCGCTTCATGATGCGCCGCTCGCGCACCTCTACCGGCGTAACCGTTACTAAACAGTAACCCCACCCCTATCGGCTTGTGCCTCCGCCCCCAACCCTGCTGCTACAGCCTAGGTTGGGGGCGGAGGCGTTTTACCTAGGGTTGGTGTGGTACGTAATCGGAGCGGCGCAGGCCTTGCTGCGAAAACAACCGCTGCCGGCCCCGCACGATTTTGTACAGGTCGCCCAAAAAGAGCTTTACGCGGCCGTAAAAAATGGCACCGCTGATGTCGTTTTCGAGGTTTTTGTTGGTGAGCAAGGCTTGACGGTAACCGGCGCCGGCGCCCACTCCTACCCACCGAAACACGCGCATGTGCCCACCCAGGGTTGGCTCGACAAGCCAAATATGCTGCCGCGGCGTGCGGTATACGCTGCCATCGGGTTGCTCGTAGCGCACGTAGTAGCGGCCCAGTCCCGCTTGCACGGGCACGCTTAGCTCCCAGCGCGGCGTGCCAATGAGCACGTACTCGCCGTAAAGAGCGGCATAGCGAAAGCGCACAGTGTTTTCGGTGCCAGCCGGCAGCGGAAAGGGTGCCGGCGCATTGGTGGGCAAAGCACTGCCCAGAAAATATACGCCCACGCCGGTGCGCAGGCGGCCGCGCCACTCCACGCCCAGCTTCACGCCGTTGATGCCCACCAGCTCGTTTTGCAGCAGCGAAAACCGCTGATCGAACTGAAATACCACCCGCCGGTGCGCCTGCCGCACGCGGCTGCTATCGGCCGCACCTAGGATGTTGGGGCTAGCTGAAAAGGAGCGAGCAGCAGCGGGCCAGCCAATGGCAAGCAAGCCTCCAAGCAACGAGTAGTGGACGAGCAGGTTCACAGGGCAAAAGTACGGGCGTGGGCAGCTTAGGTGTCGGCAGCGCGGGCCAAATCCAGGTAAATAACCCTGGCAGGACCAATTGTTTGTGCTGCGGTTCGCCCGGTGGCTTGCTACAGTTCACCCGGCGGGTAGTCCGTTTCGCCCGGGTTGCGCTACCACCCGGCCCCGCGCGGCAGTACTTTCGAGCTGTACTACACCGCCGCTCCACCATGACGCCCGAACTCGCCTTTACCATCGCCAACACGCTGATATTGCCGGCCTGGCTGCTGCTGGCCGTGGCCCCGCGCTGGGTGGTTACGCGCCGCTTGGTACGCAGCGGCGCCTGGCCGCTGCTTTACGCCGCCGCCTACGGCTGCTTGTTGGTGGTGCACTACCTAGGCCAGCACGGCGGCGAAGGCGGCTTCGGCTCGCTGGCCGAAGTGGCCGCCTTGTTCCGCGACCCGTGGGCCCTAACCGCCGGCTGGGCGCACTACCTGTGCTTTGATTTGTGCGTGGGCATTTGGGAAGTGCGCGATGCCGAGCGCCGCGGCCTGCCGCACGTGCTGCTAATTCCGGCCCTGTTGTTCACCTTCCTGGTAGGCCCGCTTGGGCTGCTGCTCTACGCTGGGTTGCGCCTGTTGCGCCCCGCTCCTGCCACCGAGGTTGCTACCACTACGCTTGCCTAACCCATCTGCACTTACACAACCAGCCCTTTCTGACCTATGAAAACTGCACTTGCCCCCGCCATGGCCGTTGAGGCAGTTCCTGCCGCGTTGCTCAAGCGCCCCACCTGGCTGCGCATCATCCACGGTTGCCAACCGGCGTTGGCCTGGGCTGGCTGGCTGCACGTAGCGCTAATGGCGGCAGCCCTGGTGCTATGGCCTTTGGATGAGCGCACCGTAACGGGGCTCAACGTGTGGGTAAAGCCCATTAAGTTCAGCATTGCTGGGGTGGTGTACTTGTGGTCGTTGGCGTGGCTGCTGGCCGATTTGCCCGCGCAGGTGCAACGCAGTGCCCGCCGCATCGGGCGCTTGGTGGGCGTGGCCCTGGCCATCGAAATCAGCTGCGTGTACCTGCAAGCCGCGCGCGGCACTACCTCGCACTTCAACATCAGCTCCTTATTCGATGCCGTTGTGTTTCAGCTGATGGGCGTGTTTATCCTCATCAACACCATTGCCATTGTGTGGGCCATTTGGCTGATGTTCCGGCACCGGCCCCACGGCTCCTCGGCCTGGGTTTGGGGCATGCGCCTAGGGTTGATTTTGTTCCTGGTAGGCAGCGCGGTGGGCGGCAGCATGTCGGCTCGCCTGGCGCACACCGTAGGCGCCGCCGACGGCGGCGCCGGCCTGCCCTTACTGGGCTGGAGCACCCGCCACGGTGATTTGCGCGCCGCGCACTTCCTGGGTCTGCACGCGCTGCAAGCCATACCGCTGGTAGGCTGGCTGATTACGCGCTACCTGCCGCAGCTACGGCCCAACGTTCAGGCCCTAAGTGTGGTACTGTTTGCCGCGCTCTATGCCGGCGGCGTAGCGTGGCTGTACTGGCATGCCGTGCAGGGCCTGCCGCTCGTTTCACTGCCCTAGGTGGTTATCTTCACGGCGCTTCCCAGGGGCCGTCAGCTCTTCGCCATGAACGACCGTCGCATTCGCCTAATCGGAATACCGCTGCTCAGCCTACTCATTGTGCTGCTCGGCAACGGCGGCCACTTGCTCTCGTGGCCGGTGTTCTTGGTTAGTTGGGCCGTGTCGCTGCTCTTCACGGCGGTGCTGTGGCTGGGCAACCGCGCCCTCTGGGATGTGTTGTTGCAACGCTTTCCAGAGGTGCACCAAACGGCCCGGCGCCTGTGGTGGTTGGCCGTGGGCAGCTTGCTCTACACCAGCTTGGCTACCATTGGCTTAGTAGCGCTCATGCACCTGTTCATGCCGCAATACTTCAGCCTAGCGCCTGCGTTTATGGCGCAGCAAATTATCTTCGATCTGATACCTACCACGGTGGTGCAGCTGGGCTACGAAAGCCGACATTTTTTTCTGCAGTGGGAGCAAAACGTGCGGCGGGCCGAGCAGCTGCAAAGCGCCAACCAACGCGCCCAGCTCGAAGCCCTGCAGCAGCAGCTCGATCCGCATTTTCTGTTCAACTCCCTCAACACGCTCTCGGCCCTCATCGAGCCCGACAACGAGCCCGCCCAGGACTTTGTGGAGCGCCTCGCCGATGTGTACCGCTACGTGCTGCTGAGCCGCGAGCGGAGCCTGGTGCCGCTGCACGACGAGCTGGCGTTTGTGGAGGCCTACGTGGCGCTGCAAAAAGCCCGCTTGCGCGACAACCTGCAGGTAAGCCTAGCGGTGCCCGCCGAGTTGCTCGAGCACCGGGTGGCCCCGCTTAGCGTGCAGCTGCTCATCGAAAATGCCCTGAAGCATAACGAAGCCTCGCGCCAAAATCCGCTGCACGTGCACGTAGCCGCCACCGCCGATGGCTGGCTAACGGTGCTCAATGCCCGCCGCGCCCGCATCACCAGCCTGGGGCCCAGCACCGGCACGGGCCTGCGCAACATTCGCGAGCGGTATGCCCTGCTGGCTCCGCAGCGCCCCGTTGCGGTGCTCGACGAGGCAACTACCTTCAGCGTGCAGTTGCCCTTGCTGGCTCCTGAGCCCACGGGCGCCGAGCTCGGCAGCAAAGCCCTGGCCAGCTAAAGCAGCCCTGGGTAGCACCTCCACTGAATTGGCACCACCCTGATGAACGTTTTACTGCTCGAAGACGAATATCCGGCGGCCGAGCGGCTGCAGCGCCTGCTTGCCCAAGCCGCCCCCGATGCGCAGGTAGTTGCCCACTGCGACACCGTAGCCGGGGCCGTGGAGTGGCTGCGCACCCACCCCGAGCCGCACCTCATTCTGGCCGATATCCACCTCGCCGACGGCATCAGCCTTGATGTGTTCGATCAGCTGGTGGTTACCACGCCCGTCATCTTCACCACGGCTTATGATCAGTACGCCCTGCAAGCGTTCAAAACACACAGCGTTGATTACCTGCTGAAGCCCATTAAGTTGGCCGAGCTGCAAACCGCCCTGCAAAAGCTGCGGCAGTGGCACAGCCCCGCTTTGGCTGCCTCGGAGGTGGCGCAGCGCCTGCAAAGCTTGCTCAACACCAACACGCAATCGGCAGCACCGCAACCCAAAACGCGGTTTTTGGTGCGGCAAGGCGAGCAGCTGTTACCCATTCAAGCCACCGACATTGCGTGGTTCCAGAGCCGCAACGAAACCGTTACGCTCGTTACGCACCTAGGGCAACGCTACCTCGTCGATTACACCTTGGAGCAGCTCGAGCAGTTGCTCGATGCTAAGCAGTTTTTTCGCCTCAACCGGCAGTTTATTGCCCAGCTATCGGCCGTGCAGCGCCTGCATCCGTGGTTCAACGGCAAGCTGAAGCTCGATTTGCAACCGGCACCTAACGATGAGGTGATTGTAAGTCGCGAAAAGGCTGCGGCGGTGAAGAATTGGTTGGAGGGTTAGTTTCCTCTGCTGCCAGAAGCGCTGGACACAGAACTATTTAACTCAAAACGTCATGCTGAGCATAGTCGAAGCATCTCCCCCGCTTCGTTGCCCGGTGTAGCGCGGCCTTTGGCTACGCCGACCTTCGGTTGTAGTCCGCGTCCACAGATAGTGACTCCTGTTCCCAGACGAGAATACTCTCCAATATCATTGGTAAAGGACTAAGCCGACCGTCGGTTCGATAAGCTCAGCATGACGCCTTTGGTACACAACTAGAGGTCAACCACCCCTAGCCCACGCCGCTCGAAACGCGGAATTCATCTGAGGAGGGAAACTAGCTCTTTAACCTTGTAGCTCTAGTTCGGTTAGGTAATCAGGTACTTCGGCAAGGGAACTGATCTGGTGGAAGGCCACGCCTTCGAGTTCTTCGGCAGGTACGCGTTCGTGTATCCAGGTGGTGTGGTAGGGCACGTACACGGCGTGAGCACCTAGGCACGCTACGGGCAGCACGTCGGATTTCAACGAGTTGCCGATCATCAGGAACTCCTCGGGCAGCAATTGGTAACGCGCCAGAATGCGGCGGTAGGTATCCTCGTTCTTCTCGCTCACAATCTCCAGGTGGTCGAAGTACTCGCCTAGGCCAGAGCGGGCTAGCTTGCTTTCTTGGTCGAACAAGTCACCTTTGGTGAGCAGCATCAGCGGTATTTTGCGCTCTTTGAGGGTGGTTAGTACCTCGGGCACGTGGGGCAGCAGCTCGATGGGAAAATCGAGCAGGCGCTTGCCGTATTCGAGTATCTGCTGAATTTCGTGGCCCGTAACGCGGCCGTGGGTTAGCTCGATTACCGTCTCGATCATGCCCAGCATAAACGACTTGGCGCCGTAGCCAAACAGCGGTAAGTTGCGGCGCTGCACCTGGTAAAAGTGCTGACCTAGGGTGTCGGCGTCGGCGTAGTGGGTAAGCAGTTCGTAGAGTTGGGCTTCGGCGTAGTCGTAGTGCGGCTGGTTGGGCCACAGGGTATCGTCGGCGTCGAAGGCTACGAGCTTAGGAGCAGGCATGGAGACAATGGTAAGCGTACGGATGCCGGGCAAAGTTACCGAACTTGCGCCCCATGAAGCAGCCGATTGACTTAGCCACCTGGAACCGCCGCGAGCATTTTGCCTTCTTCTCCGCCTTCGAGGAGCCGTTTTTTGGCATTGTGGCCGATGTGGAGGTAAGCGCAGCGTACGAGCGTGCCAAAGCCCTAGGTGTCTCGTTTTTTCAGGTGTACCTGCATGCGGTGCTGCGTGCCGTTAACCAGGTCGAAGCCTTCCGCTACCGCATCGAAGACGGGCAAGTGTACTGTTACGACGAGGTGCACGTATCGGCCACGCTCACCCGCCCCGACTCCACGTTTGCCTTTTCCTTTGTGCCCTACGCCGCCGAGCTTACTCAGTTTGGCCTAGGGCTGTCGGCCGAAATGGAGGCCGTGCAGCAGAGCACCGGCCTGCGGCTGAGCCCCAATGCCGCCCGCCTCGATGTAGTGCATTTTTCGGCTATTCCGTGGCTGTCGTTTACGGGCCTCACCCACGCCCGCTCTTTCTCCCACCCCGATAGCATCCCCAAACTTTCGGTGGGCCGCTACCGCAAGGTGGGCGAACAGCTGCTGATGCCTGTAGCCGTGAACGTACACCACGGCCTGGCCGATGGCTACCACGTAGGCCTGTTTTTCGAAGCCCTGCAGCACGAGCTAAACGGCACCCAAGCTGGGTAAAAGCCACCAGCACCTAGGGCAGCTGTTCGGGAGTATTCTGCCCGTGCATGTAGGCCTGCACCACGGGCAGCAGCAACGGCAGCGCCGCTTCAATGTACGCGCGTTCGGCGGGCGTCCAGTGGCGAGGGTGGTCGAATACGCAAGGCTGCAAAATGGCCCACAGCTGGCCGGCTTCGTCCACGATGTGGGCATGCACCAGTGCCCGGTGCCCAAAGGTTTTCCGCTCGAACTCGCGGTTGAGTACCTCGGGGCCGGCGGCTTCTACGTCATCCACAAACACCGAGGGTTGTGCAGCCAGAGCAGCCCGGAACAGCGGGTCTTGCTGTGGCAGCTCGCCGGTGTCGTCTTGCCACGGGTGGCGCGGGTCGGGCACGGCTTCATCGAGGCGCCACACCAAGGCAATGCGGCCCCGGCCACGCTCAGGGTTGCGCACGTACAGAAAGCACCGGTCGGCGCGCAGGTGGTGGCCGATTTGGGCTAGTGCCTGTTCAAGAGCGGCTTCGGGCACTTGGTTTTGACCTAGGGTTTGTTCGAGTTCGGCAGTATCGGGAGCGGGCATAGGCAGCGGCTTGGCGGGTGCTGCCGGGTACGGTTGCCGGCCTGAGTAGGTTGGCGTGTCTTGCTCCGAAGTACTTAAGGAGCATTAAGGCAGGTGTGGCGCAAACCACCAACCGGAAAAGGTCACGAGTTCATGGCATCAAAACAGGGCCGTAAGCCTGAGTTAACGCGCTGGTTCCGCTCCTAGCCTCCTAATGCCACTACACCCAAACGGCGTCACCTCGACAAGCCATGCGCATGGCGTACCGACAGGTACCGCGCCGCAGCTTAGCCGCCCTTACGTGCAGCGCAACAGTCAACTGGCTAAGTCACGAAATCTGCGTTTCAACAGGTAAGCACCTGTTATTTACCTATTGCTTGTATTGAACAAATCAAATCATGTATATACTTTAAAAAATAAATAAGTGGATTAATATCAATTAACTTTCAATTAATGATAACTTTAATCATATCTGTTGCTCTGCCTAGCGTGCACATTACTCTAAACAAGTCGTGCATGACAACTCATCAGCTACTCTCCCTAAACCGCTCTTCATACATGAAACATGAAAGCAGTTATCCTGGCGGGCGGCTACGGCACCCGCATCAGCGAGGAACGCGGCGTCCGCCCTAAGCCTATGGTTGAGATAGGGGCGGCCCATCCTGTAGCACATCATAAATATCTACGCCGGCCACTGGCATCACCGAGCACGACGGCATCGTCTGAGACAAAGCGTGGCTCAATCGCCTCGGTGCTGACGGCAAGGTGACAGCGCACTGGCACACCGGCTTCTGGCAGCCCAGGAACATGCTGCACGACAAAACCTGCTCGCCGACTTGTGGCAGCGCGGCGCCGTCGCATGCAAGGTGTGGGGCGACGAACCCGCCGCAGCCGACCCGTTGCTGGCACAAGTCCTCTTGGCGCCGGTGCAGCCCTTGTCGGCGGGCGAGTTACCGTGCCCACCATCCGCACCTTCAACTAACGCTTTATCGGCTTCGGCGGCTGCGCCAGGCCGTCCCCCCTGCTTGCCACGGCCCCTAGGTGCCGAAGTAGCACCCACCTTACGCCCGGCCAGCTGCTCCGGCAGTTGCAACCATCCACACTGCATAATTTCCACAATACGAGCTACCTAGCGTTTTCATCTTCGATGCGAGGCGTATGGCCGATGGACGGGACTTGATTGCCCGCTCGTAGTGCTAAATCGAGTTTGATACCTACGAAAACCGGGCTGCCTCGGTGCAAGACAATTCGTTGTCGAATCTGCGCCGGGGTATGTTGCGCGCCCTGCACATGCAGCAGGAGCCTTGCGCCGAAATCAAGCGGGTACTCTGCCCCCGCGGCGCCACCTACCACGTGATTGTGAACCTAGGCAAGAAGCTAATTACCGACAGCCAGTAGGCGGGCGTAGCGCGAACGGATACATCCTTCTGGATGCTGTTCAAGCCGGTCCTCTTCACCTAGGGCTTGCTCATACTGCAAGTCGGTACCGACGTGTGCTACCCCGCATTGGTCGGGCACGCGCTCGTGCCACTTTATCATCTGACCACAAAATAGTCTGCTGATGACTGCAACACTACCTACCGCATCGGCCGCCCCGCTGCCCGCGGCCACGCAAAAAAACCGGCGCAATCCGCTGCCCCATGCAGTGCAACCCGCGATGGAACCCCGCTGCCGCTTCTGCGGCGAGGCGCTGCACACCACCCTGGTCGACCTGGGCACGTCGCCCTTGTGCGAGGATTTTGTGCGGCCCGAGGACTTCAACCGGGCCGAGGCCCAGTACCCGCTGCACGCCCGCGTGTGCGGCAGCTGCTTTCTGGTGCAGGTCGGCGACTTTTTGCCGGCCGATAAAATCTTCCGCGACGAATACTGCTACTTCTCCTCGTACTCCACCACGTGGCTGGCCCACGCCCGCCGCTACACCGAGCAAATGGTTACCCGCTTTGGCATCGGGCCGGAGGAGTTTGTGGTGGAAGTGGCCAGCAACGACGGTTACCTGCTGCAGTACTTTCTCGAGCGAGACATTCCGGTGCTCGGCATCGAGCCGGCCGGCAACGTAGCCGACGCCGCCCGCAGCAAGGGCATCAACACCCTCAGCAAGTTTTTCGGGCGCCGCACGGCCCAAGAAGTAGCTTCAACCTACGGGCAGGCCGATTTGCTGATCGGCAACAACGTGCTAGCCCACGTGCCCGACATCAACGATTTTGTGGGCGGGCTCAAAATCATGCTTAAGCCCGGCGGGGTGCTCACGATGGAATTTCCGCACTTGCTGCGCCTGATTGAAGGGCGGCAGTTCGATACCATCTACCACGAGCATTTCAGCTACCTCTCGTTTTACACCGTAGAGCGCATTTTTGCTCACCACGGCCTTACCCTCTTCGACGTGGAGGAACTGCCCACCCACGGCGGCTCGCTGCGCATCTATGCCCGCCACGCCACCGACGATGCCCGCCCGGTGGAGGCGCGGGTGGCGGAGCTGCGCCAGCGCGAAATAGAGCTTGGCGTGAACACGCTGCCGTTTTATACGGCCTTCAGCGAAGCCGTCAAGGAAACCAAGCGCGCCTTGCTCAGCTTCCTCATCGAGGTTAAGCGGGCCGGCAAAACCGTGGTGGGCTACGGCGCCCCCGGCAAGGGCAACACCCTGCTCAACTACTGCGGCATCCGCACCGATTTTCTCGACTACACCGTCGACGCTAACCCCCACAAGCACGGGCTGTTTTTGCCCGGCTCGCGCATTCCCATTTACCACCCCGACCGTATCCGCCAAACGCGCCCCGACTTCGTGCTGATTCTGCCCTGGAACCTGCGCGCCGAAATCATGCAGCAAATGGCCGACATCCGCCAGTGGGGCGGGCGCTTCGTGGTGCCCATCCCAATGGTGGCCGTGTACGACTAAGCTGTGTGGGGCCGCCGGTCCCGATTCACGTTGTGCGGTGCCGCCCGGTACCCCCTAGCACTGCTGCTCCCGGCAGTTTGCCACTCTTAACCCGTCCCGTCTATGAAGGTTGTGTTGTTCTGCGGAGGCTTTGGAATGCGCCTGCGCGAGTATTCCGAATCGATGCCCAAGCCCATGGTAACGCTGGGCTACCGGCCCATCCTGTGGCACATCATGCGCTATTACGCGCACTTCGGCCACACCGATTTCATCCTGTGCCTGGGCTACAAGGCCGATACCATCAAGCACTACTTCCGAAACTACGACGAGTGCATTTCCAACGACTTTGTGTTTTCGAAGGGGGGCAAGGACGTAAGGCCCCTCAAAACCGATATCGACGACTGGAACATCACCTTCGTTGACACCGGCCTGAACGCCAACATCGGGCAGCGCCTGCTGGCCGTGCAGCACCTGCTGGCAAACGAAGACATGTTCCTGGCTAACTACGCCGATGGCCTGGCCGACCTAGACGTGAACCAGATGGTGCACGAAATGGCGCAGACGAACGCCGTGGCCAGCTTCATGGCCTACCAGCCGTCGCAGAGCTTTCACGTGGTGGCGCTGGGCGAAGACTCGCGCGTAGAATACATCAGCCCCATTGCCCAATCAGGGCTATGGATCAATGCAGGCTTTTTCGTGCTGCGCCCCGACATTTTCCACTATATGCAGCCCGGCGAGGAATTGGTGGAGCAGCCCTTCCAGCGCCTAATCGCGCAGGACCGCCTGAGGGCGCATCCACACCAAGGCTTTTGGGCCGCCATGGACACCTTTAAGGACAAGCAGCTCCTCGACGAACTGCACGCTCGCGGCCCGGCGCCGTGGGAAGTGTGGCGCCGGCCCGAGCCCAAGCCCCGGTACCTGACCCACGCACTAAAAGCCGCATGCTGACGCTGAGTTTAGCGCCGCCGGCGGGCAGTGCTGGCCTGCGCGTGCTCTGCCTAGGTGCCCACGCCGACGACATCGAGATTGGCGCGGGCGGCACGCTGCTGCGCCTGTTGCGCGAGCAGCGCATTGCGGCCCTGTGCTGGGTGGTATTCACCAGCACTCCGGCGCGGTTGCTCGAGGCCGAAGCCAGCGCTTGCGCGTGGCTGGCGGCTGCCCCCGGGGGCCTCGCCGAAGCGCAGGTGCGGGTGTTGACGTTTCAGGACGGGCGGCTACCCCAATCGGCGCTGGAGGTGAAGCACGTGTTTGAAGACCTGAAAGCCTTTCAGCCCGACCTGATTTTTACCCACCACCGCCACGACCTGCACCAGGACCACCGCCTGTTGGCCGACTTTACCTGGAACACGTTCCGCAGCCACCTGGTACTGGAGTACGAGATTCCGAAGTACGACGGCGACGTGGGCAACCCGGAGTGCTTTGTGGAGCTGCCTGGCGACGTGCTCGACCAAAAGGTAGAGCTGCTGCTGACGCACTTCCCTTCGCAGGCGGGCCGGCATTGGTTCGATGCCGAGACCTTCCGGGCACTGCCCCGGCTGCGCGGACTGCAAGCCGCTTCGGCCGGGCGCTATGCCGAGGCCTTTTACGTGCGCAAACTGGTGCTCTGAGCCAGTCCAGCTCACTTGCCCCTGCCAGGGTAGCCGCCCCAGGCACCTAGGATCCGAATGACAATACACCCTCCTCGACGTAGCCGAGCGCTCGGGCATTGAGTTTGGGTTGCTGCCTCGGGCCACGTGCGCCCTACGCCGGGCTGCTGGCGCTGACCTGATGCGTACGCTCTCATCTCCAACCGCTTCACTTAGACAGTTAACCTATGGAAACCCAGGCATTACCGGAGGTCAGCCCGCGCGTGGCTGCCACCAAACCCTGCGCGGTGTGCGGCACCAACGATTGTGAGATATTCTACGAGTTGCGCGATGTAACCGCGCAAACCGGCATTTTGTGGCCTACACGTGAGGCGGCTCTGCACGCGCCCATTACCGACGTGCGCCTGTCGTTTTGCCCGCACTGCCATTTCATTGTCAACGAAGTTTACGAGCCGGCCAAGGTTACCCACATCCGCAACGATTTCACGCTGGAGTTTTCACCTTCCTTCAAAGCCTTCACCGATGGGCTGGGTGAGGACCTGGTGCAGCGTTATAACCTGGCAGGCAAACGCGTGGTGGACATCGGCTGCGGCGACGGCGACTTCCTGCGCACGCTGCTGCGCGCGGGCATGGGCTCGGGCCTGGGCATCGACCCGGGCTACGCACCCAGGGAAGGGCAAACCGACCCCGCCAACCTGCGCTTTATCAAAGACTTTTTCGGGCCCGACAAGGTGGAGGAGCTACGCGGCGCATCGCTCATCAGCTGCCGCCACATGCTCGACATTATTGCCTCGCACCAGGCCGAGTTTGTGCGTACGCTGCGCCGGGCCATTCCGGAGAGCGAGCAGCCTTTGGTTTACTTCGAAGTGCCCAACGCCCTTTACGACATCGGCGAGCAAGTGGTCTGGAACATCGAAAACGAGCATTCGGCGTGGTTTACACCGCAATCGTTGGCGTACTTGTTCCGGAGCTGCGGGTTCGAGGTGCTGGAGGTGCACCCCTGCTGGCACGACGAGTACATCAGCCTGGTAGCCCGCCCCGCCGGCATGCCGCTAGACAACCCCGCCGCCCTGCCGCCCACCCACGACCCCTCCACGCCCGTGGCGGTGCGCGCCTTTGCCAGCGCCGCCGAGGAGGTAATTGCGGAGTGGCAACTTCGGGTAGCGGTGCTGCGCCGCAGCGGCAAGCGCGTGGTAGGCTGGGCCGCCGGGGGGCGCGCCGTTACCTTCCTCAACACGTTCGACCTGAACGATACCGTAGTAGCGATAGTCGACATTAACCCGCGCCGCCAAAGCAAGTTTATGCCGCGCACCGCGCACCCGGTAATAGCGCCCGAGCAGCTAATGGCGTACCGCCCCGACGTGGTGTTTATCAGCAACCCAACCTACGCGCCCGAAATCCAGGAGCAAGCCCGGCAGTTGGGCTTCCGGGGCGAGTTCCTGGTGCTCTGACCTAGGGCCGCTACCATCTCAACATTTACCTCCGCAACAAGCCATTTGCTTCTCCACCTTTACCCAACCTTATACAATCGGTGTCTTACCTACCCACACCGAAACCGCGTTTCGTGGGAGGACATGGTGGATAGCTATGGACAGCTTTGCGGCCACGAGAAGAATAACCTGCGCGATTCTACCATTCTGCTAACCGATTGCGGCGACTCTCTAGGCTACTACCTCGAGCATTTCTTCGCGCACTTTCCCGAAGAGCTGCAAATAGAGTCCATCATCGCCCTCTAAAACCGGTTAGACAACTTGGTAGCCTGCACCCCCGCGGTCATCAAGCTGCACGAGGTTAGTTTACAGAAAGCACCGCCCTCGAAGAGGCGCTGGCCCAAATCGGTCAGCGCCTCTTCGAGGGCGGCTTCGGGCGCTCTTTCCTGACCTAGGGTTTGTTCGAGTTCGGTAGTATCAGGAGCAGGCATAGGCAGCGGCTGGGCAGGTGTTGCCGGTACGGGCTTAGAATTTCGTGCTGACGGCACCTTTTTACTTTTGCTAGATTGTTATCGGAAACAGTGGTTAGTGGCCGCTATGCCCAAACGGGCAACTTAATCCACTTGAATCGTTTGCCAATTACCGGGGCACTTTAGCGTCAAACATTGCTGGTGTGCGCTTCCCCCGCATTCGAAACGGGGAAAGGAATTTGGCAAGTAGAAGCGAGTGGCCGCGCTGACCTTACGTTGCCTCGATTCACGATCTTCCATCCATGATGGGTAGGCCTGCGTCTTGTTCGAAAGCAAGAGGCATAATTCGAACAGCTAAGCATGTCTAAAACTCATTCGGAGCCGGTCGCACAAGAGCCATTATGGTAATGAGTCATCTTGGAAAAGGTACAACCCGTCACTCAATGAAGGGCCAGAAGCTATGTATAATTTAGCGGACCTTTTCCCAGCCGCTCTTCCCTGATGATCGTGCCTGACAACCGAAAACGCCGCTTGCTCTCTATGTTGGGGGAGCACATCGCTTTAACCCTGCTAGGGTTGCCCCTCATGCTCTTTCAGCCTCTTGCTGGCGACTGGATATTCTACTGTTTGCTCGCGCTTTACTTGAACAAAGACTTCCTCCTCGGCCGCAGCCCTCTCAAGCGGGCCATCGGCACGCAGGTGCAAACGGCGTCCGGTCTTCCGGCCAACGAGTGGCAGTCTTTCTTACGCAATACCACCGTGCTGGCGTGGCCACTGGAAGTATTGGCGGTGGTCATTACGGGACAGAAGCGGCTAGGCGATTACATCGCGCGCACGCAAGTGGTTAATGTCGAGCGTAACGCGGGTTCGTGGCGACAAGAGCTGGCCGCCCATCGAGTAAGCATCCACACGCTCTATGCCTTACTGGCTACGGCACTCTACCTCCTGTTGGTTCATTCCCTTTTTAACTGGATTGGCCTGTGAGCGTGGCACTATAAGTCGTGTTATGTTTATTTGCTTCGCTCAACGCTAGCTTTTCTACTTATAAGGCTTTACCCTATTCTTCAACTACCATTCGGTTACGCTATTATTACTGCCAGCAAGGCCGCTCCCATCCCGACCACAGTACCCACAACCAACTCAATCAACGAGTGCCGCTTCAGCACAAGGCGCGAGGCTGCTACCAAGCTAGCCACCAGCAAGGCACCTAGGCCCCACGCCTGATTCAAGCCCAACACGCAGCCCGC
The DNA here is from genome assembly GCF_001483135.1 of Solirubrum puertoriconensis. GTDB lineage: Bacteria > Bacteroidota > Bacteroidia > Cytophagales > Hymenobacteraceae > Solirubrum > Solirubrum puertoriconensis. Next base: position 552,896 of record NZ_LNAL01000006.1, on the reverse strand, counting down.
CATAAAAAACGACAGCGCCGCGTGCAGCGATACTTTCAGCCGAAAGTTGATACCGTAACAAGCTACTAGCAAACCCAGGGCAGCCAACATACCGGCGCGCAGCGGCGCCGCCGATGGCGTAGCCCACACAAGCGCGGTGGCCACGCCCAAAAGCACAATTAACCTAGGGTAAAACGAGGCCCGGTGTTCGCGCACCGATACGTCGAAATCGGTGTAGGCGCCGGTTTTTACCTGCCGGTAGTTCCAGATTGACATCGGTGCGGCCACTCCCAGCAGCATGCCCGCCATAAGCCAAGCCGCCACGCGCACCTCGAGCAGCCGAAACGCCAGCACGCCCACAAACACCAAAGCCGTAAACAGCGGATTACCTAGGGTGGACACCCAGTAAGCTACCCGCACCAACGTAGGGCTGTAGCGGCGCGTGGGCTGGTTTTGCAGGGCCGGGCTCATAGCAGAGCATTACCGATCGAGCCAGGCCCGGAAGGCCGGTACCCGCTCGCGACTCACAAGCACGTCGCCCTCGGGCGAAGCGGGCTGCAGCGTGGTTTTCAGGCGCGAGTTGGTGTAGTGAATAATGTCCTGAATGGCAGCATGATGCACCAGGTAAGCCCGGTTGAGGCGGAAAAACTGCTGCGGATCGAGCATCTTTTCGAGCTGCTCCAGGGTTTGATCGAGCACGAAGCGGCGGTTTTCGCGGGTTTGCACGAAGGTGGCTTTCTCGAGGCTGAAAAAGTAGCTTACCTGCTCCACGGGTATCACCTTCAGGTGCTCCCCTACTTTCACCACAAACTGCTTTTTGTATTGCTGTTGCTGTGGCTGCAACTGCTGCAGCACCTGCGCCAGCACCGCGGGGTCGAGACCGAGGGCGCTAGGGCCCGCGACCGGGGCGGCTGCCCGCAACTGCCGCAGCTTGTGCAGGGCCGCTTGCAGCTCCTCCTCGTCGATGGGCTTCAGCAGGTAATCAACGCTGTTGACTTTGAAAGCGCGCAGGGCGTACTGATCGTAGGCCGTGGTGAAAATGACCGGGCAGCGCACCTCCACGCGCTCGAACAGCTCAAAGCTCAGCCCATCGGCCAAATGAATATCCAGAAAGAGCACCTCGGGCGGCGTGGCAGCCGTTTCGAGCAGGACTACGGCAGCCTCCACCGAATCGGCAGTGGCCAGCACTTGCACGGGGGGCTGCTGGCGGCGCAGCAAATCGGCAAGGCGCTTAGCGGCCAACGGCTCGTCTTCGATGATGAACGCAGTCATGAATGTGTGGGGTAATCAGGATAGGTTTAAACTCAGGCCGCCGAAAGCTCCAGCACGGGCAAGGTTACCACAAATTCGGCATCGGTGCGCTGCACCTGCACTTGCTCGTTGGTGAGGTGGCGGTAGCGCCCCTGCAGGTTGGGCAAGCCAATGCCCGTCGATTCGCCGGGGGCGAGGCGGCGCGGGCGTAGGTTGTTGATGACACGCAGACGCTGACCTGCCGCGTCGAGCTCGATGCGCAGGTGCAAGGGCTGGCCGGCCGTGGCTACGTTGTGTTTCAGGGCGTTTTCGAGCAGCAGCTGCAGGCTTAGGGGCGGCACTACCGCAAACGCCGACACGCTCTCGGGCTCGGGCATCTCTACCTGCAAGGCCTCGCCGTAGCGAATGCGCTGCAGAAACAAGTACGATTGGGCAAACTCCAGCTCGTCGCGTAGGGGCACCACGTCGCGGCCGCGGGCATCGAGCACGTAGCGATACACCTGCGAAAGCTGCCGGATAAAGCGCACCGCTAGCTTGGGCTCCTCCTCTACCAGCGAGGTAAGCGCGTTCAGGGCATTGAACATGAAGTGCGGATCGAGCTGCTGGCGCAGGGTTTCGGCTTCGGCCTGGGCCATTTCCTTTTGCAGCCGCTCGTTGCGAATCAGGGCTTCGCGCCAGCTCATCAGGAACGAGCGGCTGTGCAGCACCAACGAAATAATGGTGGTTATCAGCAGCGGAAACATCACCCGGGCCATTACACCGGGCTTCAGCATCACCGATGGGTCGTAGCCCCGGTAGATTACCAGAAACCAGAAGTTGATAGCTGTAATGACGACCAGCGAGCCGCCCAACGAGGTGAGCAGCGTGAGCACCAAGCGCTTTACCGGTTCGCGCCGCCAGTTGGCGTACCGATCGAGCCAATCGACGGCGTAGCCATTGGTGAGCCACAAGCCCAGCGAGTACACAAACGTCATGGTGTAGTTCACGGCCATTTTGCGCCCGTCGCCCCAGCACTCGGTGCAAGCAAAGGTGCCGATGCAAAACGTAAGCAGCAGAACGGTGAGGCCCAGCCGCAACCAGCGCCCGCGCGTGTAGCGCTTCCAAAACCGCACGGGCGGCATTTGGTGGCTGTGGGCGTATAGCGCGTCGCGTTCTTCCTGCGTGGGCGGAAACAGCGTAGACATGGGCAACTGCAATGTGTCGGTTCCTGAATTGCCGACCAGTAAAACAACCTAGCCTGCGCGGGAGCATAGCCGCCGTGTGGCGAGCTTGCCCTAGGGCGGTGGCGCCTGAAGGTAAGCAAGCCGGCGCGGCCAATCCACTGCGTTGTAGTGGCGTGGCCGCGCTGCTCAGCAGGGCGGTACTACTACTTGGCGGCCGTGGTCTGCTCGTACTGCTTCAGGCGGCCCAGCACTTGCCGCTCGCCCCAGTTCGGAGCCATTTCCGAAGCGGGCTTGAAGGCTGCGTAACGCGTTTTGGCTTCTTCGAAGAGTGGCCTGGCGGCCTCGGCACCGCCCCCAAACATTTTGGGCGTGTAGTACACGTTGTTGGCCCCTACCAGGTAGGCACGCGGGTTGGCGGGGTTTAGCTTTTTGGCTTGCGCCAGGGTTTCGGTAACCATCTGCGAGTACTTCATCGAGCGCATCATGGGCGAAATACCTAGGCGTGCCTGGTAGATGTAGGCCTGCAGCACCAGCAGCTCCGATTCGTCGCCGCGCAGCTTGCGGGCTTTGGCCAAGGCGGCTTCGGCTTGGTCGAGGTACTTGTCTTTCACGTCGCCCTCTTCCTTGCTCACGAAGGTGGTCAGCATCATGGCGTAGGCCTGGTAATAGCGCGGCAGCCAATCGGCGGGGGCTACGGCGGCGGCGCGCTCCAGCTTGGCGTAGGTCTGTTTCAGCTGGGCCGGGTCGCCGGTACTCATCAGCTCGCGCACGGTGGTGGCCAGCATGTCGGAGTAACCAGCGTGGGCGGTTTGGGTGGCAGCCACCGGGGTAGCTTTATGCTGGGCCGAAGCATTGAACGAAGCAGCAGTGAGGGCGAGGATGAGCAGCGAGGTTTTCATGGCAGGGGCGTTGGTTTGGGAGTTAGTGAGTGGCGTAGTGCCTGTCTGATGATTCAAAGGTGTGGCGACCTAGGGCCACTTGAAATTTTGTGTTGCTGAAGTGTCGGATCAGCCGGCTGAAGTGCATCCCAGGAAAGACGAAAGCAGACGCAGTGTAGCGCGGACCTTAGTCCACGTTTGCCGGAACGACCGGAACCACACTGTTCTGCCCTAAGGGTTTCGTTCCGGCAAACGCGGACTAAAGTCCGCGCTACACTCGGCTACTCCGGTGCCGTATTGGTATCGGCCGGGCGTTTCTTGTTGATGGAAATCAGCAGGCCGGCGAAGACCATGCGCGGCGCCGAGGGCGTAACGGCTACGCCTTGGTAAGTACCCGAGGCATCGGGCGTGTTGGCGTAGCGGTAGCCGAACACGTTGTCGCGGCCCAGCACATTGGAGCACGAGAGGTGCACGATGGTCAGGTTTTTCCAGAGCGAGGTAACGTAGCTCAGGTTCACGCTCAAATCCTGGTAGCTGGGTGTGCGGGCTTGGTTGTAGCCGGGTAGGTTGGGGTTGTAGTAGGCCCTAGGTGAGGCGTAGCTGAAGGTGGCGCCTACTTGCGTGTGCAGCTTGTTGATCCAGTATTTACCAACCACCGAGAGGTTGTGCCGCGAGGCGAAGGTGGGTACGGCTAGCTGAGGGTCGGCGCGCTGCTGGCGGCGGGTATCCACTAAGCCGTAGCTAACCCAATAATCAAGCCCGCGCACCGATTTCCGGTCGCGCCAGAACACATCTACCCCGCGCGCGTAACCGAGGCCGGTGCTTTGGTAGGCGGCGGGCACAAAGGGCAGCGGCACGTTGGTGGTGAGGGCCGAGCCCTCGTAGCGCGTGAGGTGAGCGTAGTCTTTGTAGTACGCCTCGGTGCGGAAGGTGCGGTTGTTTTTGATGCGCTGGTACGTAAGCAAATAATGCACTGCCCGCTCGAAACGCAGGTTATCGACGTACTGCCCAATGCGCATGAGGTCGTTGGCGGGCGTTTGGTAGAAATAGCCCCACGCCCCCGACAGCTGCTCGCCTTCGCTTAGCTGATAAGCCAGGGCCAGGCGCGGCGCGGCGTTCCAACGGCCCAGCACCTTAGAGTACTCGGCGCGGGCGCCGGCGCGGGCCACCAAGTTGTTGCTGAAGGCAATGTCCGATTCGGCAAAGGCAGCCACCCGTGCCTCCTCGAACCCGAGACGCTGCCGGGGTGCTTCGGCCGAGGCTTGGTACTGCTGCTGGTACCGCTGACCTAGGCCCTCGGCACCGAGCTTAAGGTTAAAATAGGTACCAGCCGAATCGTTGGTGAGCACCGCGCGGCCCACTACCGACTGCTCCACGTCGTGGAGGTACTGCGCGTCGGGGCGCACGGTTTGCTCGTCGCGGGTGCCGGCCACGCCGGTTTGCAGGCTCCAGCCGCGGCGCAGCGGGCTCCGGAACGTAGCGTTGAGGTACTGGTTTTGGTTTTCGAGGCCGATGGGGCGCCCGCCGGCAAAGTCGGGGTCGGGTTGGCGCAGGGCAAACTCCGAGCGCGTAAAGGCGCCGTACACTTTCAGCATGCCCATGTCGCCGGTGCGCTGGCGCAGGGCCACCGAGCCACCTAGGGCCTGCGGCGCTTTCAGCCAACCCCACTCCTGCGGTACCATGCCGTAGTAGGGTTGCAGGTTGGTGTAATCGAGAGTAGCGGCTACCGAGCTGCGCTCGAAGCGTTGCTGGTGCGACAAGCTGAGGCCCACCGACAGCAACGACACGCCCGTTTGGGTTTCGTCGGCCAGGTCGTACGATTTCAGCCCCACCACCGCCGACAGCGCCTGCCCGAACTCGGCCGAGTAGCCGCCCGTGCTGAACACGGTGCCTTTGAACAGGTTGGGCGAAAAGCGGCCCCGCGCCGGCACGCCGGCTACGCTAGCATTGTAGGGGCTCTGCAACGGCAGGCCATCGAGGTACTGCTTGGTTTCGCCGGCTGCGCCGCCGCGCACAAACAGCTTGCCCTCCTCGCCCACCCTGCTGGTGCCGGGCAGGGTGTTCAGCGCGCCGTTGATGTCGGCCAGGGCGCCGGCGGTGGTTTGCACGTCGCGGGTGGTAAGTACGGTGCTGCGCTTCTCGTCGCTGGCCTCGAAGGCGCCGGCCGTGATGGTAACGTCGCCGAGCTGGTTGCGCACGGGCTTCAGCACTAAGGCAAAGCGCTTGGCCGCGCCGTCGAGTGCCGCGGGTTGCTCTTGCACCTCGTAGCCCAGCATGGTAGCTACTAAGGGCAATGTTCCGGTTTGCTGCGTGCTGAAGCTGAATTTGCCTAGCGAATCGGCGGTGGCACCATCGAAGGTGGTTTTCAGAAACACATTGGCGCCGGGCAGCGGCTGGCCCTGCGCATCGCGCACGGTGCCGCTGAGGGTGGTAGCCGTTTGGGCCCACACCCGACCTAGGGCAGCCAGCAGGAGCAGCAGTACGAGGAGTAGCAAACGTTTCATGGGGGTAGCGGCTGAGTGACGATTCAAATGTGGCCGTGCGGCCTCCCCCATATCCACTTGTTGCTACCGAAGTGTAGCCTGAGCCGGATGAACCGTAGCTAACCGCGCCGCAGGCCATTACCACCACCCGGAAATTTGCCCGCCATTATTGCAGGCCCAAAGCGGGGTTGTTACCTCAACTATACGGTCGCTGCAAGCCTCAATACAGTAGCGCTTTATGGCTGCGCTTGAACCGCCGGGCTGCTGGTTAGCTCAACCATTTATTGGACTTGTTCTGGTCAACTGAACAATAACAATAGGTTTTGAGCCGCGTAAGCCCATTCCAAAAACTACATAGTTGGCTTTAATCGATTTCCGCATCAGCCGGCTACTACCCATACGCTCCTATGCAACCGCCCGAAAACCTGACCCCGCCCAACGCCTCGAACCAGCCCCTCGTGCAGCCCGAGCAGCCGGTGGTTATTCCGGTAATTGCGGAGCAGCTGCAGGTAGAGCGCGGCGTGGTAGAAACGGGCCGCATTCGGGTAACCAAGCAAGTACACGAAGAACACCAGGAAATAACGGCACCCACCGTGCGCGAAGAAATTGAGGTGGAGCGGGTGCCTATTAATCAATACGTGGATGTAGCCCCGCCCGCCGTGCGCTACGAAGGCGACACCACCATTATGCCGGTGTTGCGCGAGGTATTGGCAGTCGAAAAGCGCATCCTGTTTGTGGAGGAAGTGCGCATTACAAAACGCCAAGTGCAAGCCGAAACAACGCAACCTGTTACGCTCCGCAAAGAAGAAATTATCGTGGAGCGGGTGATGAATGATCCTAACCAACCCGCGGGCTAAACCTAGCTCGCTCTTTACCCAACCCAACCAACAACCCTAATCCTAGTACCATGGCACAAACCGTAATTGGCATGTTCGACGATGCCAACCAAGCCCGACAAGCCGCGCAACAACTCGAAAGCATGGGTGTAACGCGCGACCACATAGATATATCGGCCCAGAACACCACGGGCAGCACAAGCACAAGCACTACCAGCAGCACCAACGACGACAGCATCAGCGGCTTTTTCCGCTCGTTGTTCACCACCGACGACGAAATATCGAAGTACTCCGAAGTGGCCCGCCGCGGCGCTATGGTAACCGTGCACGCCACCGATCAAACCGAAGCCCAGCGTGCCGCCGAGGTGCTCGACCGCTGCGGCGCCGTTGACGTGGATGAGCGCGCCCAGCAGTACCGCAGCGGCTGGACGGGCATGGGCGCCCAAAACATGAGCCAACAGCAGAACATGACGGCCGGCACCGACACCACCGCCAGCGGCATGAGCAGCCGCGACATGGTAGGCCGCGGCACTGATATGACGGATCAGTCGATTCCGATTATCGAAGAGAATCTGCAAGTGGGCAAGCGCGAAGTAGAAACCGGCGCCATGCGCCTGCGTAGCCGCATTGTGGAGCGCCCCGTGGAGGAGCACCTGCGCCTGCGCCAGGAGCATGCCTGGATTGAGCGCAACCCCGTGAACCGCCCCGCCTCGGAAGCCGACATTCAGAACTTCAAGGAAGGCGAAATGGAGATTACCGAGCGTGCCGAGGTGCCCATCGTGAACAAGGAAGCCCGCGTGGTGGAAGAAGTGCGCCTGGGCAAAGAAGTAGAAGAGCGCGAAGAAACCATTCGCGACACGGTGCGCCGCACCGACGTGGACGTGGAGCGCCTAAACTCCGACGACCCCATGCGCCAGCGCCGCATGTCATCGGACGAAGATGACGTAAACCGCGGCTCCGGCCTCTAGTTTATTCTTAGTTAAACAATTGCTTTAGCTTACCTCGAAGCGGCAGCTGGTTTTCCGGCTGCCGCTTCTTGTTGTTGGCTGCCCAAGGTAGTTGCGCTTGGCAGCACCTAGGGCAACTCGGCCTTAACCGCACTGCACAGAGCACGTTTAGCCAAATGGCACCGGGCTGTAGGCCGCAACACCTCTTGCCACCCAAGCACAAGAGGAATACCACTTATGTACCGTGCAGTTTACCCCTGGCTGGGCCTGCTGGCCTGCACCGCTTGGCCACACCTAGGGCAAGGCCAACAACGCGTTTGGGAGGCCGCGGTGTCGGGTGGCGGCGCCCTCAATGTGCCTTCGCCGCTGCGCATTTATCAGCGCGAGGTGGCCACCCTTAGGCTGCGGGCCCGCTACCGCACCGAGCCGTTTCGGCCGCCCGTGTACTACGATGTGCGCCTGGCTACCTGGCGTGGCAACCAAGGCTGGGCGTTGCGCCTTACGCACCACAAAATCATTTTGCGCAACCGCCCGCCCGAGGTGCAACGCTTTTCCATTACCGATGGCTTCAACCTGGTTACGCTTACGCGCTTATGGCAGCGGCACGGCTTTACGTGGGCTGCCGGCGCGGGGGCCGTTATTACCCACCCCGAGTCGACGGTGCGCAACAAGGCTTTTCCGGAGCGTGGCGGGTTGTTTGGCACTGGCTACTTTTTATCGGGGCCGGTGGTGGAGGTGGGCATTGCCAAGCGCTACACCTTTGCGCCTAGGTGGTTTGTGCAAGCCGAGGCCCGGGCAACGGCGGCGTACGTGCGCGTACCCATCGAAGACGGCCACGCCAACGTTACCAACCTGGCAGTGCACGGGCTGCTCGGCGTGGGGTTCCGCATCAGCAATCCGGCCACCACGCAAGTACCCTAGCTGGCAACGCACGAGTTGATATGCTCCGTCTAGGGAAGAACAGCCATTCGATTGTATAAGCTATGTTCCTTCTAATTGAGCAATATTCTTGCTGCCCGAACCAGCTTTTCCCTATTCTCCAACCCCAAAAATGTGTTTGAGCGCCTCGCCCAACAACTGCTCAATGCAGTTAGGCGAGTCAAGCTTGACTCAGGAACGTCATGTCGAGCCCAAGCGAGACATCTCGCGTGCTGACGCTAGGTATTCATTGCTATCTGGCCAAATTTCTGACCCTGCTTGGAATGACGTGCTTAGGGTGAACGAAGCGGGAGTAAAGCTTAACTACGCCGGCCTGCGGCCCGACGTGGCTACGCAGGCCGGGCTTCCAGACACTCGTTTACATATCATTGAAAACAAAAGCGCTGCGGCGCCGAAAATCCGGTGCCGCAGCGCTTTTGTGTATTGGCATGTACCGCTTGTTGGCGGAGCAAAGCCCTAGGTGGCCGGGCGGCAAAGCCCCCCAGCCGGGTTGTGTTATTAGTCGTTGTTGCCGGTTGCGCCTTCGTCGGTGAAGGATTTGCTCGACGAGGGGCTCGACTTGATGCCGCTGGCGGCTTCGCGGTTCAGCGAGGCATCGGCTTGGCTGCCTTTTTGGCTCGAAGCCGACTTTTGCGAGCTGCTACCTTTAGCGCTGGCGGTGCTTTGCTGCGAGCCGCGGCGCTGGTTGCTGCTGCCCTGCTCTTCTTCGCCCTGGCCCGAGCGGCTGCCCGTCAGGCCCGATTTATCGGCGAGGTTGCTGAGGCTGCTGCCCCACGACGACCACTTGTCGCGCGTGAGGGCTACAAACGCACCGGCGGCTAGTACGCCCAGCGAGGCGCCTACCCACGTGCGGTTATTGCCGCGCGAAATCCAGCTGTTGCCTGACGACTGCTCGCGCTGGTTGTCGGCACCCTGGCCGGTGGCCTGTACGCCATGCTTGCTGCCGTAGTAGCTGCCCGATGACGACGAGGACGACGAGTTATCTTGGTCGCTTTGGCCGCTGCGGCTTTGGCGGTTGGGTTCAAATTCGAGATGACGCGCTTCGTGGCGATTTTGGTCGTTGGAGGTTGCCATAAGTAAGAAAAGTTAATTTCAGTATCGATTATGTCACATACCTACGCAGATTTCACGCTGAGGTAACAACTCAGTTAAATTTTTTATACGAATGGTGCTGTACCTTTCTTTTGGCTCAACTACGCAACTTGTTGCCATTCAGCCTTAACCGAAGCGCGCCACTGCAATGCCCTGATACATAGGCGGCGCTGCTTTTTTGGTCTGCTGGTCAGTGTAAGCCTTACCTAGGGCCTGTGTCGGCACAACCCAACTCATTCAGGGCAAACCACAACTTCGGGTGTTTGGCAGGCGCATCGTAACACAGGCTTAACAGGCCCTTGACCTAGGGGTAACAGTAAATGCCTCACTTTGCCCCGAGGTTGTTTTTGCATGAAATATCTGTTAAGCGCGATGCTGCTGCTGGCCATGCCAGCCCTCGGTCAGCAGGCCGATACGACGCGGCAGGCAACGGCGGTTCTGCCTTCGGCCAGCCAGCCCGAGGCACGCAAAAAAGAATGGTTTGAGGCGGTGTCCATCAGGGGGTACATGCAGCTGCGCTACAACCGCCTGCTCGAAACCAACCCCCAGCTGAAGTGCGAGCAGTGTGACCGGTCGTGGGGCGACAACGGCGGATTTTCGTTTCGGCGCATCCGGCTGATTGTGTACGGGCAGCTGCACCCGCGCGTGTACTTTTACCTGCAGCCCGATTTTGCCAGCACGCCCGGCGGTAGTAACACGGGGCAGTTTGCGCAAATCCGCGATGCGTACTTCGATTTGGGCCTGAACGCCACCAGCACCTGGCGCCTGCGCCTGGGCCAGAGCAAGGTGCCCTACGGCTTCGAGAACATGCAATCGAGCCAGCAGCGCCTCCCCCTCGACCGCAACGATGCCTTAAACAGCGCCCTGGCCAACGAACGCGACCTAGGTGCGTTTGTGTACTGGGCGCCGGCCAGCATCCGGAAGCGCCTTGCCACGCTGGTGAGCGAAGGGCTAAAAGGCTCGGGCGACTACGGCGTGGTGGGGTTTGGGGTGTTCAACGGGCAGGCCGCTAACCGCTCCGAATTAAACAACGGCCAGCATTTGGTTGCCCGCGTAAGCTACCCCATTCAGATTGGTAGCCAGATAATTGAACCGGGCGTGCAGGCGTACACCGGCGAATACACCTTAGCCAAAGACCAACTCTCGCCGCGCGTAAAAGTTCGCCCCGACCTCACCTACCCCGACGACCGCGCCGCCGCCACGTTTGTGCTCTATCCGCAGCCCTTTGGCATTCAGGCTGAGTACAACGTAGGGCGCGGCCCCGAGTTCAACGCCAGCACCGACAGCATTGAAACGCGCCGGCTGCACGGCGGCTACGCCACGCTCAGTTACCGCGCCCGCGTGGGCCAGCAGCAGTTTTACCCCTTTGTGCGCGGGCAGTACTACCAAGGCGGCAAAAAGCACGAGCGCGACGCCCGCAGTTACTCGGTGCGCGAGCTAGAGGTGGGCGTGGAATGGCAACCGGTTAAGTTTTTCGAGCTGGTGCCGATGTACACGTTGTCGTCGCGGCGTTTCGAGGATTTGCAAACCAAGGGCAACCGGCAGCGCGGCGGTTTGCTCCGCCTGCAGGCCCAACTCAATTTCTAGGCCAGCGCTTAGCTTGCCCAACGTCAGCTCGGGCACAACCTTATACCGGCGGCGCAGGTAAGTGCTGATGCACCAATCAGTATTGCCATGCACCTAGGTTTCAGCAACTTCGATCCGGCTTTTGCCGCGTCGCGCCGCGATTTTGTGCGCACCCTTTCGTTGGGCATGGGCGCCACCCTGCTTGGTCCGTCGGGCCTAGCTTCCCCTCTCAGCTCGTGGTTTGATGCGGAGGTGGGTTATGGCCCGGCGAGTTTGGCGGCGCTGCAGCAAGGCCGCAAATTGGGTGTAGCACTGGTGGGCCTGGGCAAGTACAGCACCGGGCAGCTGGCGCCGGCCTTGCAGCAAACGCAACTGTGCCGCTTGGCGGGCGTTGTTACGGGCACTCCGGCCAAAGCCGCTAAGTGGAAGCAGCAATACAACCTGCCCGAGCAGAACATCTACGACTACAAAACCTTCGACCGCATTGCCGATAATCCCAACATCGACATTGTGTACGTGGTGTTGCCGGTAGGCATGCACGAAGAATTTACCGTGCGGGCGGCGCAGGCGGGCAAGCACGTCATCTGTGAGAAGCCCATGGCTATTTCGTCGGCGGAGTGCCGGCGCATGATCGAGGCCTGCCGCAAAGCCGGCAAAATGCTGAGCATCGGCTACCGCTTGCACTTCGAGCCGCACCACCGCGAAATGATGCGCCTAGGTCAGCAGCAGGTGTACGGGCCGGTGCAGCGCCTGCTGGCCGACAACGGCTTCCGCTTCGACAACGACACCCCGTGGCGCGTGGATAAGGAGCTAGCCGGCGGCGGCCCGCTGATGGACCTGGGCATTTACTGCCTGCAAGGCGTGGTATACACCAAGGGCGAGCTGCCGGTATCGGTTACAGCTAAGTACACGCCCAAACCCAACAACAACTTGTTTAAGGAAGTGGAAGCCGGCATCAACTGGCAACTGCAGTTTACCGATGGCAGCGCAGCCGATTGCCGCACCAGCTACGCCGAAAATATGAGCAGCCGCCTGCGCGCCGAGGCCGCCAAAGGTTGGATGGAACTGCAGCCGGCCTTCGGCTACGGCGGCATTTCGGGTCGCACCAGCCAAGGCCCCCTGAACATCCAGAACGTGCCGCAGCAAGCGCGCCAGATGGACGACTTTGCCAACTGCGTGCTCAACAACCAGCCCACCCGCGTACCCGGCGAAATGGGCCTGCGCGATATGCAGCTGATTGAAGCCATTTACCGCGCCGCCGACACCGGCCAAAAGGTGCGCATCGAGGGCGTGCAGAACATCATTGATAAGGTGAGCAAGGGTTAGCAAGCATCCGGTAGCGCGGGCTTCAGCCCGCGTTTTCTGGAACGGTGCTCGTCAGGGCAGTTCCGCGCATTAGCCAATCGTTCTGGCAAACGCGGGCTGAAGCCCGCGCTACACACCTAGGGCCGGGTAGCATGGTACGGGCAACCACCCGCACCAGCAGCCCCGGCGGTTTCTATTTGCCAGGGCGCATCAAGCCGCCACACGTTGCGCATGATGAATTTGCTGCGCGGAAACGTGGGCATCCGCGACAGGCTAAAGCTTAAATCTTGCTCGGGCACTTCGTAGGCCAGGTTTACGAGCCATTGCACGGCCTGCTTGGCTACCTCAATGGTAATCCACTCGCCGGCACAGCGGTGGCCCGTCAGGAAGTCGCCGCCGCCCTGCGGAATGAAATCGAACGGGCTGCCCTGCCAGTTGCGGAAGCGGTCGGGCCAGAAGTCGTCGGGCCGCTGCCACTGCCGTTCGTCGCGGTTGGTGCCGAATACATCGAGCAGCACCAACGTGTTCTTCGAAAACTGGTAGCCTTGCCACTCGAAGTCGTGGCGTACGCGGGCACCCAGGAATGGAGCAAACGGATAGTAGCGGCGCACCTCCTGCACAAACAGCTCGAGGTAGCCCGGCTCGTGCAGCAACCTAGGGCGGCTTTCGGGGTGCTCGTGCAAGGCCAACGCAGCAAACGTAATGTACCAGGCAATGGCCACGATGGGCCGAATCAGGTTAATCAGCTCCACGGCGGCCATGTGCCGGCTTAGCGGCTTGCCCTCGGGCGTGCGGTGAAAGGCTACGGCGTAGGCAGGCGAGCCTTCGGGCACGATGATTTCGACGCGACGCACTTTGTCAATCACCCGCATAATCCATTTTTCGGAGCGGCGGCGGGCGGCCCGGCCGCGCCAGTGCCGCGGGGCCATGGTGCCGAAGGCGTCAACCATGGTAGCAAAATCGGCAGCCCGCTTGCGCACGTTTTTCTGGCGCAGCGGTACGCCGGCCCAGGCGCACGCCCCGCTGCACAGGATATCCTGCACTTCTTCGAACAGCACCACCTCCTGCTGGCCTTCCCAGCGGGCTACGGAGCGGCGCCACTGCTCGTGCAGCCGATCGAGCAACACCTGAATGCTGGGCCGCGTCATCACCGACATAAACATTGCCTTGCGGCAGCGGTGCTGCTGGTCGTCGAGGGTTTGCACGCCGTTTTCGCCGAGCAGCGTTTTCTGCACGGGTTTGGGTATGGCGCCTTTGCGCGCAAAGTACTCGTCGTTGTAAAACAACTGCGCTCCTTCGGCCCCGTGCAGGCAAATGGTTTTCAGGCCGAGCATGCGCATCTGAAAAATATCGGTGCGGTAGCGGCGGCAACGGTTGAGGATAAACGGAAACCCCTCGCGCAGTAAATCGAGGGAGCTATCGAAGGCAGTATCGCGGGGGATGGGGCGCATGGTAACAAGCAATTGGAACAACGGAATAAGGCACTAGCCGCCGTACACCTGACGGCCGCTTACAGTACGGCCACCTGCCCCGCAGGATACGTAGAGCTACCTAGGCTTTCCGCACCCCGTTTCTGCCATGGATAAATCGGTTTTTCATATCGCGCACTTGGATTGCGCCGCTGAAGAAAACCTGGTGCGCCTGCACTTGCAGGAAGACCCCGCCGTGCACGGCCTGGCCTTCGACCTTGCCAAGCGGCAGCTTACCGTGTACCACCTAGGGGCGTTGCCGCGCATTACGGAGCAGCTGCACGCCTTGCACTTGCAGTCGTCGTTGGTGCATTCGGCCGCAGCTGCCGAGGCCCCACTGCCTACCCCGCACAGCAACCGCGAAGCCCGCCTGCTGTGGCTGGTGCTGCTCATCAACTTCGGGTTCTTTTTGCTGGAGGTACTGGCCGGTTATATTTCCGACTCGATGGGCCTGGTAGCCGACAGCCTCGATATGCTGGCCGATGCCCTGGTGTACGGCCTTAGCTTGTGGGCCGTGGGCAGCAGCGCCGTGCGCAAGCGCAGCATTGCGCGCGTAAGTGGCTATTTTCAGCTAATGCTGGCGGGCTTGGGCTTGGTGGAGGTGCTGCGCCGCTTTGTGGGCTACGAGGTCATGCCTGATTACCGGCTGATGTTGGGCGTATCGGCTCTGGCGCTGCTGGCCAACGCGGCGTGCCTGTACTTGCTGCAGCAAAGCCGCAACCGCGAGGCACACATGCAGGCCAGCATCATCTTCACCTCCAACGATGTGCTGATCAACCTAGGCGTGATGGCCGGCGCCGTGTTGGTGCGCGTGTTCGACTCCAACATCCCCGATTTGGCAGTGGGCACCGTGGTATTTGCGCTGGTATTGCGCGGCGCAGTTCGCATTCTGCAATTAGCCAAACCGGCTGCCGCCTAGGTAGGCGGCAGCCGGCTCAATGCTTCTTATAATCACCAGTTCATCAGCAGCTTACTCGCTGCTTCTGTCGCGCTGACGCTTCTTTTCTTCCTTTGCTGCTTTCTTCTCTTTATCCGTTTTAGCGGGCTCCTTTTTCTTCTCTTTGCGAGCGTTTTGCGACTTAGCCATGGCCGGGAGGGATTTTATGTGGGTAGGTTTGGTGTTCGTAACGCAAGGCAACAAGCGTGTGTTGTGCCGTGCAGGCGGCGCCAGGCATTTTAACTACCAAGTATGACGCGGAAACAACGGGCATTTGCAAGGTACTGGTTGGCGGCCGCATTGCTTGGCTCCGCCCCCGCTGCGCAGGCTTGGGCACCCGTGCAGCCGCTCGAAATTGCCAAGCGCTTTGTAGCCAAAGGCCAGTGGGCGCGCATGAAGAGTTACCTGTGCTGCGAAGTGGCCCAGCAGGCCCGGGCGCAAACCCTAGGTCAGCAAATACCCGCCAACCTGGAGCGCAAGTGCCAGCTGCTGCAGCAAGACGACGCCTCGGCCGTAGTAGCCGTGGAACTGCGCGACACCGCCAGCACCGCCGACTTTTACCTGCATTTTGTAAAAGAAGCCGACGACTGGAAACTGCAGGCCGTGCGGGGCCTCTCGAGCACCAACCTGGGCCAGCAGATGCTGCAGTTGATGCAGGGCATGCCCGATGCCGAGGTAAGCCGCTACAACCAAACCCACCCCGATGCCGACCACACCTTTACAGTTGAAAACCTGAAGCTGTGGGTGGGCGCCGATGCCCGCCTCATTGAGCATTTCAACCGCAACCGCGCGGGCTTCGAGGGGGTGGTGCGCACGGTGCAAACCCGCGGTTACCTCGCCGAGCCCACCCAGGAGGCCGAGCAGCAAGCCAATACCGATCCGGCCATCAAAACGCAGCTCCAGCAGCTTTACATCCGTCGCCTTACGCGCCGCATCACCAATTGCGGCTCCTGCCTGGAGTTCTTGATCGGGGGCGTTACCAACGATACCGTGGGGTTTCTTTATCAGCCCGACCCTGCTGAGGTACCCGCCATGGATCCGGGGCGCATCATCGTCATTAAGCCCCTAGGTGGTGGCTGGTACCTGTACAAAACCACCTAGGGTCCTGTAGCGCGGAAAACCAGCAGCCCGCTCGGCCGTAACACATGCTAGCAAACGCCATGCGCGCGTTGCTTCTGCTCCTCTTCCTCTCACCAAAACCCCGTCCACAACCATGGCACAAACTGTGATTGGCGTTTTTCCGAACGCCGATGCCGCCCAACGCGCGGCCGACCAACTGACGCAAAGCGGGTTTGCCGACGCCGACGTTGACATTTCGCAGAGCTCCACCGTTACGACCGAAAACCCCACGGGCGAGTTTGGCGAGAACGATGCCTTCCACCGCTTTTTCCGGGCGGTGTTCAGCGGCCACCCCGATTCGGATACCCACACCTACGCCAACGCTGCCCGCCGCGGCTCGGTGGTAACGGTACACACCCACACCCTGGCCGAAGCCGAGCGCGCCCGCGACCTACTCGACCACGCCGGCGCCGCCAACGTGCACGAAATGGGCATACAGCACCGGGCCATTGGCGAGGGTGGCACGCCCGTGCCCGACCCCGACCGCCTGCTGCCCGGCCAACAGCGCGCCGAAAACTGGACCTCGCAGCGCAGCCGCATCGTGGAGCGCCGCGTCGACGACGATTTGCGCCTTCGCTAACCCCACGTAGCGCCTACTTCTGGCTTCTGCGTCTTATCAGCAACCTTCGCCTGCGCATTGCGTTACGGCGGAGGTTGCCGCTTTTTACAGTAGTTTCGGAATAGGCCGCAAAGTAGCTTTGCGGGCAGCTGCTATCTGTCGCCAGCCGCGCATTCCTGTTTCTGTTCTTGCATTTTATGCCCGCCGCGCTTCCCACTTCTGTCGATTACCAACACCTTTTTCGCTCGCTGCCCGATGCCTTGCTGCTGATGGGCCCCGACGGAACCATCCTCGACAACACCGATGCCCACGTGGCGGCCTCGTTGAAGCCCCGTGAGGAAGTGGTTAACCGGCACCTGTTCGAAGCCTATCCTTCGGTTGATCAAAACCAGGGCGACGAGATTGAACGTTCGCACGAGCACGTACGCCAGCACCTGCAGCCGCACACCATGCCCGTTATTCGCTACGATTTGGCGAAGCCCGATGGCGGCCTTGAGGAAATGTACTGGCAGGCTACGCACTACCCCATTTTCGATGCCGATGGCAAGCTGCAATACATTTTGCAGCGTACTCAAAACATAACGGAGCAGTACCAGGCCGCGCAGCGCGCCCAGGAGATGCAGACGGCCCTGAACGAAGCGCAGGAATACGCACGCTTTGTGCTCGGGGCAGTGCCCGTGCTGGTAAGCAGTTCCAAACCCGATGGCCGCGCCGATTACTTCAACCAACGCTGGACGCAGTTTACCGGCCTCACGCAGGAGCAGCTAATTGCTGGCGAGTGGGTAAATGCCATTCACCCCGAAGACCAGCAGCGCCTTGCCGACGACTGGGAACGGGTGCGCTACTCCACCGAAGAGTACCAGCACGAGTACCGCTTGCGCCGCCACGACGGCGAGTACCGCTGGATGCTGATGCGCACCGTACCCCGCCTCGATGCAGAGGGCAACATTATCCTGCGCGTGGGCGGCAGCATCGACATCAACGAGCAGAAGAAAATGGTGGAAGAGTTGCTGCTCGCCAACGAAGAGCAGGCTACCCTCTCCGACCAGGCTTACCAGAGCTACCAGCTTATGCGCAGCCAGCGCGAAACCTTCCACAACCTGTTTATGCAGGCGCCGGCGCTCATTTGCATTTTGCGCGGGCCCGAGCACCGCTTCGATTTCGTGAACCCTAGGTACCAGCAACTGTTTCCGCACCGGCAGTTGGTGGGCCGCACCGTTGCCGAGGCCCTGCCCGAAGTAATTGAGCAAGGCTTTGTTGGCATTCTCGACGGCGTATACCAAACCGGCGAAACTTTCTTCGGCAACGAAGTACTGATCATGCTCGACCGCGACGGCAGCGGCGAGCTTACCCCTTGCTACATTAACTTTACCTACCAACTCTTCCGCGAAGGCGAAGAAAAAGCGGGCATCACCGTCTTTGCATTCGAAGTAACCGACTTAGTAAACGCCCGCAAAGCCTTGGAGGGCAGCACCAACACCGCCTCCTAGACTTTACCTGCTCCTACGTCCTACCCCGTTCCGTATGGATATTTCCGCCCTGGACTTCCAGCAAGCCAGGATAAAGCAGGTGCTCTTTAAATCGCGGCTGCGCTCCGTGCTCTACGGCGTGCGCGAAGCCGACGCGTCCTTATTCGACATTCGCCAGAACCCCTTGGGCCAGTGGCTCGATGCCGTGGTGAAGCCCAAATACCAAGCCCCCGAGGTATACGAAATTGAGCGTGTGCTGCAGCGCATGCTCGATGCCGGCCAGGCCTTGGTGGCGCAGTACAAGCGCGGCCAAATTGAGGAGGCCCGCGCCGGTCTTAGCCAGATTGATCAGCACTCCGACCGCATTGAGCTGCTATTGCAGGCGCTTGAGCGCACCAACAGCGCCGCCTAGCGCACATTTCATTTTCTGCTCTTTATTAAGGCCGGCACAGTGGTTTGCCGGCCTTGCGTTTTAAGCCACTTACCAACCGTGAGCCCGCAGGCATTTCATAGCCGGAAGACTATAATTTTTGCGGTCTATATTCTCTTTTTAAGACCTTTTAACCTAGTTTTAATGCCACTAAACCACCACACCTCTCGGCCGCGCTAGGCTATGATTATTTACGGCAGCAATTCTTCTCATTTACTTACCGAGCCGGTGCCCAATGCTGAGTGCCACAGCTGCGGCTCGCCCGATGCGCTGCACATAAGCGTGTTGGGGCGCTACGCGCATATATACTGGGTTCCGCTGTTCCCGTTTGGCAAAACGGGCGGGTCGCACTGCGGGCATTGCCAGCAAGCATTACCCGCCAACGAGCTGCCGCTTCAGCTGCGCCCGCACTACGAGGCGGCAAAAGCGCGTGCCCGTGTACCCAAGTGGCACTTTGCCGGTCTGGCGCTGCTCGCACTGATTATTGCCGGCTCATTCCTGACGGATTACCTCGACCACCGCGACGATCAACAGTTGCTTGAGCACCCCCGCGTAGGCGACTTGTACCACGTGAAAACAGACGAGCCCGGCTACTACACTTTGCTGAAGGTGGTTGAGGTAAACGGCAACAGCCTGCGCCTGCAGCAGAACACGTACCAAACCAACCGCCAAAGCGAAGTTGCCAACCTCGACAAACGCGAGAACTACGACGACGAACCCTTCGACCTGACTCAGTACGACCTGCAGATTATGCAGCATCAGAACAAGCTG
Source organism: Solirubrum puertoriconensis (assembly GCF_001483135.1). Classification (GTDB taxonomy): domain Bacteria; phylum Bacteroidota; class Bacteroidia; order Cytophagales; family Hymenobacteraceae; genus Solirubrum; species Solirubrum puertoriconensis. The sequence continues at coordinate 533,703 of NZ_LNAL01000006.1, read as the reverse complement.
GTTGATGTGGTGCGCCCCAGCAGTAAGTAGCGGCGCTTTGGCGCGTGGCAGAACACAATGCGCAGCAGTTCCGGGCGTACCCGGGGCTGCTGTGGCGTTACAGGGTGTTGCAGCCACCTGGGGCTGCATGCCGTGCCGCTCCTAAAAACCACCACCAATAGGCGCCCGCGTGCAACCTTCGGAGCCGTAGCCAGTACCTTTGGCATTCCATACACCTTTGCTTTGCCAATGGCCTTTTTCCGTCCGCTGCTCGTTGTGGGCAGCTTGCTTATCCTTGCCGGGCCCGCTGCGGCTCAGTCGCTCACCGTCGATAAAAAAGTGGCTGCAGCCGTGGGGCAGGTTCGGCCCGACGATATAAAAGCCCACATCCAATACCTCGCCGACGACAAGCTCAAAGGCCGCCAGCCCGGCACCGAGGGTTATCAGATGGCCGTCGACTACGTAACCAAGCAGCTGAAATCGTACGGCGTAAAGCCAGCCGGCGAAGACGGCTCGTTTGTGCAACGCGTGCGCCTGCGCCGAGCTTTTCTAAAACCTGAAAGCAGCTTTGCCCTTAGCGCTGGCACGGCTGCCGCTACGCCGCTGGCTGCCGGCCAGGACTTCGTGTTCTACCCCAACCCCGAGTTGCCCAGCGTACAGCTCGAGGCGCCGCTGGTGTTTGCTGGCTACGGCATTTCGGCCCCCGAGCTGGGCTACGACGACTACGCCGGCCTCGATGCCAAAGGCAAAATTGCGGTAATCGTGCGCGGCGCCCCCAGCTCGTTCCCCTCGACGGTGTCGGCCGCCAGCCAAGACCTAACCATGATTATGCAAAACGCCGTGCAGCACGGCGCCGTGGGCGTGATTGTGGCCTCAACCAACCCCAAAGGAATACTGCCCAACCTGCGGCGCGGAGCTTACAGCGTGCTCGGCACCAACGGCAAAGTGGCAGCTTCGCGCAGCTACGCTACCGGCGTGCAAGTGCTCGGCAACATCAACGCAGCTACGCTGCAGCGCTTGTTTGTGGCGGCCTCCTCCGATACCAGCCGTGCCCTTTCGGCCCTGCGTGCGGGCAAGCCGGTGCCTACCTCCCTTAACAGCACGGCTAAGCTGAACTTTAACTCTACGTACCAGGATTTCGACTCCTACAACGTGGTGGGCAAAATCACGGGCTCCGATAAGGTGCTGCGCGACGAGTACGTGGTGCACTCGGCCCACCTCGACCACATCGGCATCAGCACGCCCGTAAAAGGCGACTCCATTTACAACGGCGCCCACGACAATGCCTCGGGCGTGGCCTCAGTGCTCGAAATTGCCCGTACCTACTCGCGCATCAAGCAAAAGCCCAAGCGCAGCATTTTGCTGGTGCTGCAAACCGGCGAAGAGCTAGGCCTGCTCGGCTCGGCTTATTTTGCCTCGAACCCCACGGTGCCCAAGGCCAAGATTGTGGCCGACGTAAACACCGACATGCCCACCATTATTGCGCCGCTGCTTTCGGTAGTGCCCCTAGGTGCCCAGCACTCCTCGCTTTCCGAACCCGTTGACCGGGCTGCCGCCTACCTGGGCCTGACGGTAGAAGCCGACCCCGAGCCCGAGCAAAACCGCTTCATCCGCTCCGACCAGTACAGCTTCGTAACGCAGGGCATTCCGGCGCTGCATATCAAGTACGGCAACCGTACCACCGATGGCCAGAACAACCTCAGCCAGCTGGTGCAAAAGTGGCGCGCCGAAACCTACCACAAACCGCAGGACGACATCAACGGCCTGTTCGACTTTGAAGCCGGCAAAAAGTACGTGCAGCTAAACTTCCTTATCGGCTACCAAGTAGCCAACGAGCCGCAGCGCCCCACCTGGAAAAAGGGCGACTTCTTCGGCGGGCGTTTCGGCGGCAAGTCGCTTTAAGCGCCAACTATCCTGCTTCTACAACAAAGGGCCACACCGTTGCGGTGTGGCCCTTTGTTGTTGGGGTTGCGGCAACTGAGCACCTAGGGTTTCACGCTAATCTCGATGTTGTATTGCTTGGCCTTGCTCATAAACAAATCGAGTTGGCCTTTGGCTTTCATGTGTCCATAAAGCACCCCCACCAGCTTGCTGCTGTCTTCGCGGTAGGGCGAGTCAGCATCGACGTACAGTTGATGAGCCCTGAACAGGTTGTCGAGCGCCACTTCAAAGTCTTCGCTCAGCATGGCCATGCGCCCCACGCCAAAGTACCCCTCGGGGTCATTCGGGTGGTGTTGTCGCAGCAGCTCGTAATACTTCAGCGCGTTGGTCCAATCCTTCTTTACCGAGTATACCACAGCCGTATTCAGCAAGGCCAGGTTGCCTTCGGGGTACACGGCCAACGATTTGCCGTAGGACTCCAGCGCTTTGTCGTAGTCGCCGAGTTGGCGGTGGCAAATGGCAATGTGGTCGAGGGCGTACACGAACTGCTTATCGGCCTCGGCTGCTTTCTCAAACTGCTTGAGGGCCGCTTTGTAGTCTTTCCGTTTCAGCTGCTTGTTGCCTTCGTCGTAGTACTTGTTGGCGGTTTCGGAGGTTGATAAGCGGTAGTATTGGGCCTCTTTTGCGTTGGGCTCGGCGGCGGCAGCTTGCTGGGGTTTTGGTTGAGCATCGAGCACACGCTTCACCTCGGGGCACACACTGGGCAACAGCTGAGCTGCCTGTTTGATGTTACCTTGAATGCCTTCCACCGTGTTCATGGTTTCCCGATCCTTGGCCGAGCCGTTTGCCATAGCCGTAACCATGCCTTCGGGCAAGCAGCGTTTCAGACGCTGCTGCAGGGTATCAACATTGGCAATGGTACCTAGACAGTTGCAAGCGGCGCTAGCGGTGCGCTCGGGCAGCGACTGCGCCGTGGCGCTGAGACACATTAGTATAGTCAGGGTTAGGCCCAAAAGCAGGTGTTTAATACTCATACTCGGTATAAAAGTGGGCTGCTGCTGCAGCAAGTGGCAATAGATAGCTCGAAATAAACAAGTCGCTGCTCCAAGGCAGCCCTTACCGTTTGCCAAAGCAAAGCACAACGGGTACATCAGAATACAAGCGAGCGAAAAATGCCCGCCGGTGCTCCTGAAGCTGGTTCCTGTTGTGTATCTGCGCGCCGCAGACCTAGGGTGTTACACCATCGTTCCGTTCGGGCTTCACCGCATTCATCGGTTTGCCCTCTACCCAACTGAGAAAATCCTGCGCCACGTCGTCCCAGTGGTACTGGTTTTCATAATCGACTTTGCCGTCCTTGAAGCCGAAGAAATTGTGCTCGAGGCCGGGATATTCCTTGAAAGACACCCGCGTGTTCCGCTCCCGTATCATCTCCAGCCGCAGGTAATCGCAGAAGGGCGCGCCGGCGTCGCGGGTGCCGTACACCACCAGCACGGGCACGCGGGTTTTGCGCAGGTACTGCATGGGCGGCTCCGAAAAGGAGTAGGTGGTTTTGGGGGAGTCGCCGGGGCCGCAGGTTACTTCGCCGGGCTTGTCTACGATCTGCTGCCAGTTGCGAAAGGCATCGTCGGCGCTGACTGTGGGGTCGGCGTTGCGCTGCTGGTTCACCATCGTCGACATCCGACCTAGGGGGTTGCCGCTGAGGTACACCACGTGCGTGAGGCGGCGGCTGGTAGCGGCCATTTTGGCTACCACGTTGCTCCCTTCGGAGTGCCCGGCTACCACCACACGGCGGCTATCTACCCAAGGCTGATTAACCAAGTACCTGAGCACGGTGTTGTTGCGAGCCACGTAATAATTGAGGTGGTTGCGCTGGCAGTAGGCAGGGGGGGGCGCCTGCGTTTGGGGCTCGAAGTAGCTAAGGTTGCGTTGCAGCTCGGTTTGCTCGGCCAGCACCGGTATGCCCGGCTTGCCGATGATAACCAAGTGGTAGGCATCGGTATACAACTTGGGCGTGAAGCCAAACCAATTGTAGGCCCCTTTGGCATGCGGCACAATCAGCGGCCGGGGCAGCGAGCCTTGCACCACTAGCAGCAGGGGTTTGCGCCGCTGCTCCTCACCCGGCTTCGACATCACGAGCACGTCCACGGTATCGCGCCCGAAGGTGGTGCGCAGGTGCCGATAGCCGAAATCGGCGGGCGTTTTAGCAGCAGATTGGGCTTGAGCAGGCAACAAGCCCCAACTGCCCAGGAGTGCCGCAACCAGCAATAGCCGTTTAATTTGACGACGCATCATAACACATACAATCACACGGATAACCCAGACCCGTACTCACACCTCGTATAGCTCGAGCGGCAGTCCATCGGGGTCGAAGAAAAAAGAGAAACGCTTGCCGGTGTACTCATCGGTGCGCACGGGCTCGTGGGCTATTTGCAGCCGATCAAGTTCGGCTAAAGCAGCATCGAGGTTGGGCACTGCAAACGCCAGGTGGCGCAGGCCGGCTGCCTCGGGTTGCGACACGCGTGGCGGCGGCGCCGGAAAGGAAAACAGCTCAATCAGGTACTGCTCGCCCAAGGCCAGATCGAGCTTGTACGACTCGCGTTCGGCGCGGTACACCTCACGCACCACTTTTAGGCCCAGTACTTCGGTGTAGAAGCGCTTGGAAGCCTCGTAGTCGGAGCAAATAACGGCAACGTGATGTACGTGCGCGAGCTGAAGCATGCAGCAAGTTAGGCGAACCTCCTGGGCCACATACCCCAGGAGGTTCGCAACAGCATAGCGCTTCATAAAATCTAAATATCTGATTTTAAACCCAAATACCTCATTCAAACTCGATGCAAAGCCATTTTTGTGTTCTTATCAAAGTGTTCTGAAAAGTCAGAAACGGGCCGTTATTCGACGCTGTGGTGTGCTACTAATTTCACAGCTTTGGTCATCGGATTTGCCGCCCCAATTGCCATGCCTTTGCCCAACTTCTACCACCACATTCACCGTACGCTGCACCAACAAGCCGAGCAGGTGCTGTTGGTGTGGCCAGGCGGGGCTTCGGCAGGCCACAGTACCTCCTATACCGGCCACGACCTAGGCCTGCGCATTGCCGCTTACCAGCACTTGCTGCGCGGCCAAGGCGTGCAAAGCGGCCAGCCGGTGCTGCTGGCGTTGCCCGTTGGCGCCGAGCTTATTTGCGGCTTGCTCGCCATTATGAGCCTGGGTGCCGTGCCGGTGTTGCCGCCCGCCGGTACGTCGGCCGTGGGGTTGCTGAAGTTGCTGAAGTTGCTGCGCCGCAACGGCGTTGGCGCCGCGCTGGTGCCGAGCAAAGGCGCCCGGCGGTATGGTTGGCTGGCGCGCGGCCTAGGTTTGCGCTTATTCGGGGCGCCCAAGAACGTAGGCACCAACGAGTTGCTGCTGCCACAAGCCGTGCCGGCTACGCAGCCGGCGTTGGTGTCGCACAGTTCGGGCTCCACGGGGCAGGCCAAGGCTATTCGGCGCAGCCACGCGGTGCTCACGGCCCAGCACCAGGTGCTGAAGCAGGTATTTCCGCCGTGGCAGGGCCAGCGCGACTTTCCGCTGTTTCCGAACATCCTGCTGCACAACTTATCGGTAGGTGCTGTGAGCGTACTGCCCGATGTACCCTGGGGCCAGCTTGCCAAGCTGGAGCCTGCGCGCGTGGTGCAGCAGCTGCAGGCCACGCAAGTTGAAACCCTGACGGGCAACGTGTTCTATTTCGCGGCGCTGTGCGGCCACCTCGAGCAACACCCTACGCCCCTGCCGCACGTGCGCGCCCTAGGTGTGGGCGGCTCGCCGGTGCCCGAGAGCTTGCTGCAGCGCCTGCGCAGCTGTTTTGCTGATGCTGAGGTGTACGTGATTTATGGTTCTTCCGAAGCCGAACCCATTGCTGTTCGGGCGGCCGCCACTGCCCCCAACCCGCGCGGCGGCTACTGCGTGGGCCCGGTGCAAGCCGGCCTGAGCTGCCGCCTGCAGCCCCTAGGCGCGGTGGAGCTGCCCAACGGCAGCAAGTACCCGGTAGGCGAAGTGTGCGTGCAAGGCGCGCACGTGGCCGCTGAACCCGGCGCGTGGCTGCACACCGGCGACTTCGGCTACTTCGACGCGCAAAACCAACTGTGGCTTACCGGCCGCCAAGGCAACGAAGCCATTCACCTAGGCGTGCAGCACTACCAGGTTGAGCACGTGCTGCACATGCAAGCGGGCGTTGAGCGCGCCGCAGCCCGTGCCACCGCGGCGGGTTTCGACATCTACTACCAAGGCACGGCCTCCGAAGCGGCTGTGCGAGCGGCGCTGGCTCAACATTTTCCGGCGGGCCTTTGCAACCGCGTACTGCCCCGGCGGCATCTGCCTGTAGACCGCCGTCATCTGTCCAAGATTCTCTACGACCAGCTCCGCTAACACCTGATGCACTCCGAATTCTATAACGTAGCCCTCGACCGCATCCGCTACTCGCTGGTGTGGGAGAGCAGCGCCACCCTTTGCCAGGCGCTGCAACTGCAGGCCACCGACGACGTGTTGGTCATCAGCTCGGCCGGGTGCAATGCCTTCAACGTGCTGTTGCAGGAGCCGCGCAGCGTAACGGCCATCGACCTGAACCCGGTGCAAAACCACCTGCTGCGCTTTAAGCAGTACCTCGTTGTTCACCACGAGCCGCAGGTGCTGCGCGCATTGCTTGGTCTTGATGGCCCTGCCGCCGTGCTGCCCACCTGGCACGCCATCGAGCCTACCTTGCCCGAGGAGCTGCGCGCCTACTGGGCACCGTTTTTCGAGAGCCACACGGCGGGTATTCTGCCGGCGGGCCGGCTCGAAAGCTACCTGCTAGGTTTTCTGCCCACCCTCAGCCCCGAGCTGCAGGCCAAGGTGCGCCAGCTAGCGGCGTTCGATAGCCTGGTCGAGCAACGGCGCTGGTTTATGGATGAGCTGCACGGCACTGCCTTCGAGGATCAGTTTATTAGCTACTTCGACGATGCCAATCTGAGCCGCGGCCGCGATACCAAGCTGTTTCGCTACGCGCCCGAATCGGGCGGGCAGGCGTTTTACCGGCGCTTGGTACGGCACGCTTCCACGGAGCTGCTGCGCGACAATTTCTTTTTCCGGTTCTTCTTTTTCGGACCCGAAAACCTGCCCGAGGCCATTTTGCCGCCCTGCTACCAGCAGCAGAATTTCTACCGACTGCGCGCCCTGCTGCAGCAAGGCAAGCTTACGGTAGTTACTGGCGAGGCCACCGAGTTTTTGCTTTCCGAAGCGGGCCAGCACATCAGCAAGGCCAGCCTTTCCAACATCTTTGAGTACGTGAGCCCGGTGGAGTTTCAGCGCACCAGCCGCGCCCTCATGAGTCGGCCGCAGCAACCGCTACGCCTCGTGTTCTGGAACCTGCTGCAAGAGCACGCCTCCCACGTGGTGCCCGGCGTGCCCCTCGACCGCGCCACCTCGCTGGCCCTAGGTCGGCAACCCGGCGCATGCTTTTACTTCCGCGATGTGCGCGTGCTCGATACCGCACTGGTACCTACTCCTGTTTCAGCACCCGTTTTGGTTTCGGCCCATGCATAGCGCAGCCCACTACTGTTCCGCGGCTTTCATCGAAGAGCTGATGCAGGCCCATGCGCCCGAGCGCGGCATTCGGGTGCACGAGGTAAGCCCCCTCCCGCTCGATAACTCGGCCAGCATTTTGGTGGTGCTCACGGCCGGCCAAACCAACCGCCCGGTGGGCCACTTTGGCCTGCGCGTAACGTTTGAGGCCGATGGCCAGCTGCTAACGCGCGACATGGTGCTGAAGCTGAAGCCGCCCGGCCGCGAGGTATCGGCCATGCTCACGAGTTTGGCCCAGGCCTGCGGCGGCGAGCTGGCGGCGGTGTACCCCGCTTACGCCGCCCGCACCGGCTTCTTCCACACCCACCAGCGCGAGCTGCAGGTGTACGCCGAGCACGGCGCGGCAGCCCTGATGCCTACCATTTGGGGCCTGCACCACGACCAAGCCCACGACGTACACGCCATCTTGATGGAGTACCTCGCCGATGTGGAACTGCTGAACTCGGTAATGGCGCCCGAGCACTGGACCGACGAGCACCTGCGCGCCACGCTTGTGCAACTGGCCGAGTGGCATGCCGCCCATCTGCAGCCCGGGCACTCGCGCACTGTTTGGCCCGATCAGCCCTCCGAGGAATACATGCAGGCGCTTGCCCCGTTGTGGGAAGCCTTGCTCGGCAATGCCGCCACGCACTTTCCGGAGCTTTACGGGCCTGCACATGTGGCTGATTTGCAGCAAGCCATTGGGGCCATTCCGGAGTATTGGGCTGAGCTAGCTGCGCACCCAAAAACGCTCGTTCACAACGATCTGAACCCGCGCAACACCTGCTTCCGCCGCACAAGCCTAGGTCTGCAGCTGTGCGCCTACGATTGGGAGCTGGCCACTTACCACGTGCCGCAGTACGATGTAGTGGAACTGCTGTCGTTTGTGCTCGATGCCGACCGCTACCACCTGCGGCCAGTGTACCTGGAGTTCTACCGCCAGCACTTGCATGCCTTAACAGGCCTGTTTCCGAACGCGGAGGAGTTCAACCACATTGCCGGCTTAGCCGCCCTCGATTTCGGCCTGCACCGCCTAGGTATGTACATGATGGCGCACACGGTGAGCCCCTACCCCTTCTTGCCGCGTGTGGTGCAGAGCTATTTCAACACCCTATCGCAGCTGCAGCCCCTACGCTCCCAAGCACAAGTGGCGCAAGCTTCTTAGCTCCAGGTTGCTTCCAACGTTACAGTCGCGACTAAGATTAGAATCTATAGCTAGCTCCCCTCCTCAGATGAATTCCGCGCCTGTAGCGGCGTGGGTTGGGGGTAGTTGATGATCGTTGTTTACCAAGGCGGCATGCTGAGCCCCGCCGAAGCATTTCTACCGCTTTGTTTGGCAGCTGTAGCGCGAACTTTGTAGTCTGCAGCCCCCAGATACATTTCTCCGGTAATCTCGACCTAGGAACAGAAGCTACTATCCGAGGACGCGGACTACAAAGTCCGCGCTACTGCGGTGCCGATTGTGCTGGCAAACGCGGGCTAAAGCCCGCGCTACAACTCCTTACCGAATAACGCATACTGCGCCACCTCGTAATCGAGGCCATCGGTGAAGTGCAGGGAGTAGTTGCCGGTGCGCATCAGGCAGAAGATTACCTCCTCGTACCGCTCGCGGAAATGCACCATGCCGTAGGCTCCCATGTACGACATCAGCCCGCGTTGGCGGTAGTCGGGGTGCACACCCACGGTTTTGGCCAGCAGTACTTTGCGGGGCAGCTTCGCAAAATCGCGCTCGAATACAGGCTGCTCGTTGGCGGGCAGCTGCAAGGCCTGAAAGTTCGGGTGGCAGAAACTCAACGCTGCCAGTTGCCCGTTAGCCTGGTCACGAAACAGCACCGAGGTGTACGGGCACAACCGCTCGGCATAACGGCGGTTGTAGAGCAACCTAAACTGCTCGAACGAAACCGAACGGTAAGCCGGGTTGGCCCCAAAAATGGCTTGTACCAGCTCATAAATCGCATGCTCGTACTGCTCCCAGGTGTCGGGCGTGAGCGGAATAAAATCGTACGGAATCTTGCCCAGTTCGCGCAACAACATATCCTTATCAGCAAACACTGCGAGCACGGTTTCGGGCCGGATCAGGCGGCTCTCGAAGGTGCTGACCGGCTGGAAACCTAGGCCCATGAGGAGTTCGGGGTAGTACACGGGATTCACGGGCTCCCGGTCGAACTGCCCCCACGATGGCACGCCACCCAAGCGAAGGCGGTAGGCGTGGTAAGTGCTGAAATTCAGGGGTCCTACTAACCGGCTGTAGCCCCGCTGGCGGGCCTCCTCGGCCAAGGCAGCAAAGGCAGCTTCGTTGGAGGAGGCATCGTTAACTGTTTCCCAAAAGCCGAAGTACGCCTCGGAGCTGTTCTCGGGAAATATGCCAGCCAGGCGCAGTGTTGCATCAGCATCCCCGAAAAGAACGATGTCGTTTCGCTCGGCCTCGTGCGCGAAAAGCTGCTCGGTTACGGCAGGGTTCTCGTCGGGCCGGGAAGGTTGATTTTGGTAAACGCGCGCCGGCACCTGCCAGAACCAGTTGGGTAGTTGACCGTGGTAGGGTATGCGGAGCAGTTGAGCCATGGCGGGCGCAAGGTAGATAAGGCAGTCGGAAACATATCTGGCCCAACCACGCCAGCGTGCTGCGCGCCTGTGCCATTTTTTGCACAGGCACAATAACGCTAAATAATCATATTGACAGCACGAATAAATACATATTCCTTGACTCCTGAATTGTCCGATTATTCACGTTATCCCTTCAATCCTATGCGAAGCAACACACCCTGGGCCTATGCCCTACCCCTTTTGGCTAGCTCTGCACTGGCCGCTTTGTGGCTGAAATCTACCAGCAAAAACGGCCGGGCCAACGGCCAGGAAAAGCGCAGCAGTAAATCAGCTGAATCATCTTTTGAATCACCAATTTTCGATATCGGCAATGCAACGGTAATTGGCAGCGGGCAAGAACTGGCCCCCGGCTCCGTGGGGGTAGGCATTACAGCGCGGGGAGGACTTAACCTAGGGCAAAACAACGGCCGCAACCTATACCTGGGCTACCGGAGCGGCCCGGAAACGGCCCCTACCGCTGCCGACGGGACTTTTAATACCAATGTTGGCGTGCTTAGCGGCCGTAAAAACACCTCGGGCAGCGACAACACATTTGTAGGTTGCGAAAGCGGCACGGCCAATACCACCGGCATCAGCAACACATTTTTAGGGCGCAACAGCGGCAAAGCCAACAACACCGGCAGCGCCAACACCTTTACCGGATCGGCCAGCGGCCAATCAACTACTTCAGGAAACAACAACACCTTCGCCGGGGCCAGCAGTGGCATCAGAAACACCAGCAGCAACGACAATACCTACCTAGGTGCTGCCAGCGGCTTCAATTCGACGGGAGCCTGCAATACCTTCGTGGGCTCGGGCTGCGGCATAGGCAATACAACCGGCAGCAACAACTGGGCGTTGGGTTTTCAGGCTGGGCCTACCGAAGGCAACCTGCAAAACTGCGGGGCCATAGGTTACCGGGCTCAGGTGGGCCAAAGCAACAGCCTAGCCCTAGGTGGCACCGGCAACTTTGCGGTGCGGGTAGGCATCGGTACGCCCATGCCACAGGCTACATTGCATGTGATAGGCAACATACAAGCCAGTGGCGCCATCGAGCAGGTTTCGGATGCACGATACAAAACCCAGATTCGGCCCCTCGAAAACGCCTTGAGCAAGGTGTTGGCGCTACGCGGCGTAAGCTTTAATTGGCGAGCCGGCGAGTTTCCGGAGCAACGGTTTTCCGACAGACCGCAGCTTGGATTTGTATCGCAGGAGGTAGAAACGCAATACCCAGAGTTGGTGAGCGAGGACACCCACGGCCGCCAAAGGCTCGACTACGGGCGCCTGACGGCTGTGCTGGTAGAGGCCATTAAGGAACAGCAACTACAGCTTGAAACTTTGCGAAATGAACTAGCAGCCATGCGAGCTGGCAAAGACTGAACCGCCGTGTCCGGAAGCAAATAAACCAGCCTACCGCTACAGCAGCTCAATTTCGCCGGAGGCACCATCGAGGCGCACGTACTGGCCGCTATGCAGGCGTTTGGTGATGTTCGGCACGTTGATGATGGTGGGAATGCCCAGCTCGCGCAGCAGAATAACCGAGTGCGAAAGCGACGAACCTTTTTCGATGATAACGCCGCGGCAAGCCGGAAACAGCGCCGCCCAGCCCGGGTCGGTACGTAGCGCGCACACGATTTTGCCGGCCACGCCTAGGTTGTCGTCGGGCGAGGTGATGACCAGCACCTCGCCGCTTACCTGGCCGGGGTAGCAGCCGGTGCCGCGCATCAGTGCTTCGCTGGTTTCTAGGTACTCGACTGGCGCGAGCGGCGGCGAGGGCACCACCACGCGGGCGGGCACATCGGCGCGTTGGTTGGCACTAAACTCCTGCTGACGCGCGGCCAACGTTGCCGGCAAATCGGCCAGGAAACCAGCTTTCAGGGTAGTGGTGGCTTCGTCCTCAGTCAGGAAAAAGATCTGCCGAGGTTGTTGGAGCAGCCCCGCGGCCGCGAGCCTTTCGCCCATGGCCAGGTACAAGGCCCGGTACATGCCAAAAAGCCGGGTGCGCTCTAGCCGCAACGATTCGCGGTTGCGAATGGCTTGTTGCAAACGTTGGAGCTGACGGCGCACCTGGCGCTGCTGCAGCCACGATTTGCCATGCAACAAGGCCTCCACTTCGGCCTGCGCCTGGCTGAGCACTTGCTGGCTGCCGTGGGTACCTAGGGTAGCTGGGACCTCAGCGCCCAGGTAGTTGCGCAGGTATTGGTAAAATATCTGCGGGTTGGTGCGCATGGTCTGGGTTTCGAGCTTTAGCTCGCCCACGGTACGGTCGCCGTAGCCGCTGATAAACTCGGCTACCGCTTGCGCAAACTCGGGAGCCAGCTGCTGCACCTGTTCGGGCAAATCGCTGCGCTGCTCCAAAATGAGCTGGCGCAAGGTGGCATTTGGGCGTACCATATCAGCCAAGGCCAGCATGCGCTTGGTGGGCTGGGTGCTGGCCAGGTCCTGGTCGCCGGCCAGGTACCGGCGCAGCAGCTCTTCGGGCTCGGCGGCGCCGGCTTTCTGCAGCAGGCGCACGGCGCGCCCGTTGATCATCATCACATAGAAATCGTTGACGATGGGCGTACTCCAGTTACCGAGCAGTTCATCGTCGAGGCGGGCTTTTTCGGCCAGGAGCGCGTCGGCACTAAAGTGGCTTAGCTGCAGCCTGTAAAAGCGTTGGTAATGCTGCTCGAAGCGGGCATGAAACGCCTTTACGGCAGCATCGAGGCGCGAAAAGGCCCACATCAGCCGCGATAGGTTTAGCACCAGCCGCGGGGACATGCGCAACTTGGCGGGCAAGCTTTTCTCCTGCGTCTGCACAAAATCAACGGGTTCTTCCAAGCCCATCATGCGCTCCATATCGGCCTTGTTTTGCCGAAACGAAGGCAGCAGCTGCAGGCCGCGGTACCAATTGTTGATGTTGTAGTAAATGCGGCCCTTCACCAAGCCCAGCAGCTGCGTTACCACAGGTTCCTGGGCGGCAATTTCGGCCGCGGGCAAACCCAGGGCGTGCATGGTTTGGCGGTACACCGTGGCGTAGGCCCGCTGGGCAAAGCTGAACGTGAGCGGCGTGGTTACCCCGCAGTAGCTTTCCTGGATGTTGGAGTTATCGTACACCACCACCTCCGGAATGGGCTGCGTGATGGGCCGCGCCTGCACTATCCACAGCTGCTCGCCTTCCGCCACAAACTCCACATCCTGCGGGCCACCTAGGGCCTGTTCCAGCTGCGTACCGATGCCGAAGAGCTGTCCTAGGTGCGTGGCACTGAGGCAAGGCTCGTGCTGCTGGGCTGCTGGAACGGCCTGCATGATTAGCCCACCTTCGGGGCGGGTCATTAACTGCTGGTCTTTGCTGGCAATGGTTTGCCGGTGCACTTGCCCGGTTTGCTTGCTGAAGTAGAATTCATCGGGCGCTAAGGCGCCGCTCACCAGCCCTTCGCCAAAACCCCAGACGGCGTGTACGGCCAGCTCTTGCGGGTACTCGGGGAAGGTGGAAAACAGCACTCCGCTGGCCGCGGGCGCAATTTGCCGCTGAATGATGACGGCTGGCCGCGCTGCCAGTGGCAAGCCTTTTTGCTGTCGGTAAGCCACGGCGCGCTCGGAATAAGCACTGGCGGCACAGCGGGCAATGGCCTGCTCCACGGCCTCCATCGTAGTCAGGTTCAGAAAGGTATCCATCAGCCCTGCAAAGGCGGCATGCTGCCCGTCTTCGTCGGCCACGGAAGAGCGCACCACTACGGGCTGCGACGGAAAATTCCACTGCTCGAATTGGGCCACGAGCCTGGCGCGGTCAGCCTCGGCTATACAGAATTGCAAGAGCTTTTCGCGGCGTTGCTGCAGGGCAGCTGCATCGGTACCGATACCTAGGAGCAGCACATCGAACTGCTCGGCGGGCAGCACCACGAAATCGGGCACGCGCATGCCTACGGCTTGCAAACGGTACAAACCAGCCGCTTTGCCGCCCACGGCGTAGCGTAGGGGCTGCGGTTCGGCGGAGGTCAGGATCATGCAGGTGCGAGGTGATGGATAGCAGCGCGGCAGTAAGTACTGCTGAGACAAATGGCGGATGGATAGAGGCCGGGAAATTTGAGCCTGTTTGGTAATATAGGCTTAGGTCATGCTGAGCGAAGCCGAAGCATCTCTACCGCTTCACCAGATAGTAGATTACTATCCGTAGAGATGCTTCGGCTTCGCTCAGCATGACGTTCGAAGTGCCGTTATAGCTAAATCCAAACACGCGCTTAACCTACCAGAGCCGCCCGGCAATTTCGACGATGATTGACACGTAACTGGTGAGCATGAACAGCGACACCAGCAACTCGGCCAACTTTAGGGTTTTGGTGCGCGGCTTAGCCAGGCTGCCTAGGTAGGCACCCACTGTTACCACGTACAGCACACCCATCAGGGCAAAGGGCCATAGGCGCGTGGCCAGCAAATTCAGCAAGTAGCCCTGCACCAGCACGCCGGCCAGCAGCACCACCAGCACGGCCACAATAGCTCCCACGTAACCTAGAGAGCGGGAGTACGAATCGACCCCAGTGCGCTCGGCTTCGGGCGTTTTGATTTTGCGGGCAATTTCGAACGACAAGCCGCCGAGCAGGCTGAGCAGCGCCAGCAGCAGCAACGGCACCGAGAGCAGCGGCTGCGCGGCGTAGGCCGACCACACCCAGCCAATAATCAGCGGCATAATGAGCAGGTGCGTGAAGGCATACAGCACCAGCCGGGCCCGCAGCCAATCGCGCACAAAAAACTCATAGCGCATCAGCAGGCTGTAACTCACCACCAGCACCCAGGCCAGCAGCGTGCCCCAACTCATCCAGGCCGACCATGCCGCCTCCAGCACTAGCCCTGCCCACGCCACGCGCTTTAGCTGACCTAGGCTAACGCGGCCCGATTGCAACACGCGGTGCGGAAAGTGCTCCTGATCGGAGGCGTAATCTTTGATTTCGTCGAATACCCGAAGCCGGAAAAAGAAGGATATTGTAGCCAGAATGCCCACTGCCTCCTGCGGGCCAAATGCCGCTGGCTTTGCTGGTTGCGTGGCCTGCGCCACGGCCAACACCGTGAGGAACAAAATGGCAAACAATGCCATGTTGACGAGCGGAAAACGCTCGTGCAGGTAAGCAGGAAAGTGGCGCCAATTCATGGCAAGCAAATTACACCCACGGCCGCCCTATCGCACCCACATGATTGAGGGATTACACAAATTTCGTTTTTGGCTGCTCGGGCTGGTGCTGGTGGTATGCGCGCTGTTGTGGCCAGGTGTGCGGGCCGCCGTGCAGGTTGACAATAGCTTGGAAGCATGGTTTCTGGAAGGCGACGCCAGCCTGCAGGCCTACCGCGACTTTCAACAGCGCTTCGGCAACGATGAAGTACTGATTGTGGTGGTGCACGACGACCACTCGGTACTGACGCCGGAATACTTCCGGCGCTTCCGCCGGCTTAGCCAGGAGTTGGAGCGCATTCCGGCCGTGGCGGGCATACTCGGCCCCGGCAACGCCATGGTGCCCAAGCGAGCGGCCCGAGGTAGCAGCGCCCAACCGCTACTCAAGGCCAACACCCAGCCGGCCGAAGTGCGGCAGCTGCTAGCCAAACACACGGTATTGCGCGAGCAGCTTTTCAGCCCCGATTATCGTACGGCGCGCTTTCTGGTGCAAATGCGCCAACTGCCCGATTTTGATGCGCAGCGCGGCAACATTGTGGCGGCCGTGCAGCGCGCGGTATATGCCAACGTTCCCCGCGAGCATGCCTACCTAGGCGGCGTAGGCGTTATTTACGCTGGTCTGAATGCCTTGTCGCAGCAGGATTTCGGCTTCTTTCTGGGCTTGGGTTACCTACTGATGTTTGCCGTGTTTGCCCTGCTGTACCGCAACGGTTGGCTGCTGCTCTACGTGCTGGGCATTGTGGGGCTGGCCACCTACGTAACGCTGGGCGTGTACGGCGCCCTGGGTTACCGGCTGAACCTGATGACCGTACTGCTGCCGGTGGTGCTGATTTTGCTGGGGTTTATGGATGCCATGCACGTCATCAACGAGCGCAACCTAGTGGCCGCACCGGGTATGTCGCGGCAGGAGTCGGCGCTGCAGGCGCTGCGCAACACGTTTTCGCCCTGCCTGGCTACCATGCTTACCACCGTGGCGGGCTTTTTGGCGCTGGTTACCAGCCCCATGGCCATTCTGAAAACGTTCGGCTTGTTTGCGGCCTTGGGCATTGCCTTGTGCTTGCTGTTCACTTTTCTGCTGGGCGTCCTGATACTGCCCCTCGCCATGCCCGCACCTAGGGCCACGCGCACCACCAGCTCGGCGCTGGCGCGGCTTTACGAGGTTATCCTCAGTCGCAAAGGCGCATTCACGGTCGCCTCAGTAGCTCTAGTGCTGCTGGCTTCGGCCGGCACTACCCTGCTGCAAGCCGATACCTACACCCTAGGTTACTTCCCCGGGAACCACGCCGTGGTGCACGACCACCAGGCTATGGAAAAAACCTGGGGCCCGTACATGCCCCTGGAGCTGTTGGTTGAGCCCAAACCCGGCCACCAACTCGATGATGCAGCCTTGGTGCAGGCCGCCGCTGCCTTCGCCGATTCGGCCCGCACCTTGCTGGGCGTGGGCCGCGTGTTCGGCTTTCAGTCGCTTTACGAAGCCGGCCTCGAAACCCGCTTTCCGGGCAAAGGCCGCGCGGCGCTCCGCAGCCAAAGCTTGCTCCGGAAAGTGCACGAGCAGCTAACGACCTATTACCCGCAGCTAACCGGGCAGTTTATGCACATCCCGAGCCAAACCGGGCGCATCACTGTTTCGGGCGCTATGCTCTCGGCGCGGCAGCTCACCGCCAAAACCGATACCCTGCTGCGCATGGCCCGCAACACCTTAGGTGCCGTGGCTACGGTACGGCCGGCCGGCTACCAGCCCATGTACGCCCGCATTGTGGAGTACGTAACCACCTCGCAAACCAACAGCCTGCTGCTATCGGCCTTTATGGTGTTCGGGCTGGTGTGGCTGTACGTGCGCAGCTTTCGGTTGGCGCTGCTTACGGTAGTGCCCAATCTGTTTCCGGTGCTGGTGCTGCTCGGCGTTATGGGCTGGTTTGGCATTGCCCTCGACACCGCCACGGCCAGCATTGGCGCCATTGTGCTGGGCTTGTGCGTCGATGATACGGTGCACTACATTCACCATTACCGGCAGGCGCGGCTCGGCGGCCAATCGCCGCACCAGGCGCGGCTCAGCACCATCACGCACGTAGGGCCTACCATTGTGCTTACCAGCATTATTTTGTTTGCCGGTTATGCTGTTATGGGCTTTGGCTCGCTGAAAACGGTGGAGCTGTTCGGATTA
Source organism: Solirubrum puertoriconensis (assembly GCF_001483135.1). Classification (GTDB taxonomy): domain Bacteria; phylum Bacteroidota; class Bacteroidia; order Cytophagales; family Hymenobacteraceae; genus Solirubrum; species Solirubrum puertoriconensis. The sequence goes on along the minus strand of NZ_LNAL01000006.1, from coordinate 516,382 downwards.
CTCACGGCCGTTTCGGTAGCAGCGGCGCTGTTTGGCGAAATCATCATCTTCCCGCTGGTGCTCGAGCGGTTCGATCGGGAGCCAGAACGGCAAGTAGCGCGGGTTTAGGTACGCGTTCGTGGGTAAGTAGATTTTGAATTGGTTTAGGTGCAGTTCTCCTAGGTCGTCAGGTTGAGCCAAGTCGAAGCATCTCTACCGCTTCGTCAGATAGTAGAATATTCTGGGTAGAAATGCTTCGACAAGTGGACGCTAGATGAAGCATGATGTTCTGGGGGAGTAACTGTAAACGCACCTAGCACAACAGTTCTGGCGTTGGCCAGGCGCCTTTGCTACATCCCTAAACCCCTACAGCTCCTCAGGCAGTCGCACGCTATCGAGCCAGTTCTGCAGCAGCGCCGGCTTCTGGAACAGGTTGATGAACAGCACCCGCTCCTCGCCTACCAAGCGCCACACTTCGGCATAAAAATCCTCCAGGGCATACAGCTGCAAGCGGCACCCGTGCTCGGCGCGGTCGGCCAGGTGGTGGCCGGTGCGCAGCAGGTGCTCGGTCTGCTGACCCAGGGGTAATTGAGCGAAAGCGGCGAATTTCATAACAACACAGCAGCAACGGCGCGGCCGACTAGAACCGAAGATACAACGATTAGCGGGCAAGGGGTTCCCCGGCAGCGGCCCCGGATAAGTTGCCGCGGCAGCCGTATAAGCCCCTTACATGTCTACCCCGATACTCATTATCATACTTGGCTGCCTGATCTTTTTTGGGCACTATTTGTCCGAGGTATTCGAGCGTACCAAGCTGCCCGAGGTGATTGGGCTGCTGCTAGTGGGCTTGCTGCTGGGCCCGGTACTGGGCGTGGCGCACGCCAAGGATTTCGGCCAGGGCGGGCGCCTGTTCACCAACATCGTACTGGTATTCATCTTGTTCGAAAGCGGGCTCGATGTGCACCTGCAGCAGTTGCAAGCCTCGTTGCGCGGCTCGGTGGGGCTTACGGTGCTCAACTTTATCGTGTCTACGCTGCTCGGAGCTGCCGTAGGCCAGTGGCTGGCCGGGCTCGATTTGCTTTCGGCCCTGATGCTGGGCTCTATTTTGGGCGGCACGTCGTCGGCGGTAGTCACCTCACTCATTCGCAAAGTGCAGGTGCAAGAGGGCACCTCGGCCACGCTGGTTATTGAGTCGGCGTTCAGCGACTTGTTTACCCTGGGCGTGCCTCTGTCGCTAATGACGGCCTACGACGATGCCCGCTTCAACGTAGGCTCGATGTTCGGGCAAATGGTGGCCTCGCTGGTGCTGGCCGTGCTCATTGGCGTGGGCGGTGCCCTAGGTTGGTCGTGGATTCAGGGGCGGGTGCCCAGCCTGCAGAAAACGCGTTTCTCCACGCCGGCTTTCGTGTTCATCGTGTACGGGTTGGTGGAGATGATGGAGTTCAGCGGGCCTATTGCGGTGCTTACGTTCGGTATTATGCTGGGCAACATTGCCCTGCTCCGCCCCTACCGGCTGGCGCGCTACATTCCGGCCAACCCCGTTACGCTACGCGCAGATGAGAAGTCGTTCTTCTCCGAAATCGTGTTTTTGCTGCGCACGTTTTTCTTCATCTACGTGGGCCTGAGCATCGAAATGGACAACGCCTGGCTGGTAGGCACGGGCGCCATCCTTACAGTGCTGTTGCTGATAGCGCGCATACCCGTGGTGCGGGCTTCAGCACCGCCCCGTACGCCCCTGCTCGATTTGTCGGTAATGAGCATCATGATTCCGAAAGGCCTGGGCGCGGCCGTGCTGGCCACGCTGCCCGCGCAGCGCGGCATTCCTACCGGCGAGGTTATCCAAACCATCACCTTCTCGGTAATTCTGTGCACTACGCTGCTGTGCACCTTGCTGTTTGTGCTGGTGGAGCGCGGCACGCTGCTGGGCTTTTACCGGCTGTTTTTCCCGGGCGCACCTAGGGAGGCCGAGCCCGAAAGCTGAGGCCTGGCCGCGGCTCCTCAGCGCGCCGTGTGTTTCCTTTGCAGCACACACCTGCTTCTCCACCCCATGCCCAAGTTTCGTTTTCCGCACCCGCTGGTGCTGTTGGTTGGCTTTATCCTGTTGGCCGTAGCCCTGAGCTATGTGCTGCCCGCAGGCCGCTTTGAGCGGCGCGAAGATGCCGTAACCAAGCGCGAGGTGGTGGTGCCGGGCTCCTACCACCTGGTGCCCGCCACGCCGGTTTCGCCGCTCGATGCCGTAACGGCCATTCCGCGCGGCTTGCAGGAGGCGGCCGATGTTATCTTCCTGGTGTTCCTGGCCGGCGGCGCGTTTACGGTGGTCGACCAAACCGGTGCGTTGCGGCGCGGCGTCGATTGGCTAGTGCAGAAGCTGCGCGGACGCGAGGCCCTGGTGATACCCGTGGTGGCGCTGCTGTTTGCCACCATGGGCGCCCTCGAGAACATGCAGGAAGAAATTGTGCCCTTGGTACCGGTGCTGCTGGTGCTGATGCGCCGCATGCGCTACCCGGTGCTCACGGCGGCGGCCGTAAGCATTGGCGCGGCCGCCGTAGGCGCTGCGTTCAGCCCGCTCAACCCGTTTCAGGTGGGTATTGCGCAAAAGTTGGCGGGTTTGCCGCTGCTCTCGGGCATGGGTTTCCGAATGGTGTTTTTGGCCGTGGCGCTGCTGATCTGGATTGGCGGCACCCTGCGTTACGCCCTGCGCCACCGCGAAACCGCGCCCCTAGGTGCTGCCGATGCCACGGAGCTGGAGGCCGAAGCCGCCGCGCAGGAAGGCGGCCACCGCCACGGCTTGGTGCTGCTGTTGCTGCTGGCCACCTTCGTGTACTTTGCCTACGGCGTGCTGGAGCTGGGCTGGGACTTCGGGCAGATGTCGGCCTTGTTTTTTGTGCTCGGCGTAGCGGCCGGGCTGGTGGGCGGCTTGGGCCTAACCGGCACGGCCGAGGGCTTTATTGCTGGCTTCAAGGACATAGCTTTTTCGGGCATGCTGATTGGGTTTGCCCGTGCCATTTTCGTGGTGCTCGAGCAAGGCCAAATCGTGGATACCATCGTGAACGGCATGTCGGCGCCGCTGGCGCACTTGCCCGTCACGCTATCAGCCCTAGGTATGCTGGGCGTGCACACGGCCCTGCACCTGCCCGTGCCGAGCGTAAGCGGGCAAGCCGTGCTTACAATGCCCATCCTCACGCCGCTGTCGGATTTGCTGGGCCTTTCGCGGCAGGTTACGGTGCTGGCGTACCAGTACGGTGCGGGTTTGTGCGAGCTGATAACGCCTACCAACGGCGCCCTCATGGCCATTGTAGCGGCTTGCGGCGTGCGCTTCGATCAGTGGTGGAAGTTTGCCCTGCCCCTTTACTTGCTGCTGGTGCTGCTGGCCGTGGTAGCCATTGTGCTGGCTATTGCCCTAGGTGTGTAACGCTACTTAGCCGGCACCAGTGCGGGCACCAGCTTGGGCTCGGGCGTGCTGAGCACCGCATAGGCGAGCAGCCCCCACGCCCCTACCGTGTACCAACCAGCTATGCTGGCAGCTACATCGCGCCCGAGCACCGGCACCAGCGCGAAAAACACCGGCAAGAACAAGGCACAGGCCAAGGGTACAAAGCGGCGCCAACCCGCCCACATGCGGGTGCGCAGCACAGCAACGCCCGCTATCAGCATCAGCGCCATGCTGCCGGGCCAAGCCATATCAGCCACGAAGTACACGAGGTGCTGTTGCCGGCCCACCGTCATGTCAAACACCTGCTGCATGCTGGCCAGGGCAAACAGCGTGAGCTGCGCAGTATACAGCACTTGGGCGCCGCGGCCACTGCCGGTAAGGCGGTTGTGGCGCAGGGCGGTGGCACTGCACGCCCAGCCCACCAAAAACAGCAGCCCAAACCCCGCCGAAACCGACTCGGCCCAGGGCGCTTTGCTGAAACCAACCATGCCCATGAGCTGCAGGCAGGGCGAAAACACGAGGGCAATGATGCCGAGGGTACGATTGTTCATGGCGCTGTCGGGGGAAAAGAGTGAACGTGTGCGACACTCGTAAAGAACCCCGATTGCCCGCCGCCGCGCAATCACATAAACGGGCTATACCCGTTGGCTATTTGCCAGTTACGCGCCGCTACGAAGCCCGCAGCTCGTCGGCCTCGAACACCTGCGGCACTTTCTTTTTGCGCACCACAATCTGGTAGCGGGCCCGGTTGCGGCTTTCGTCCCAGAAAATATCCGACACCAACCCGCGCAGGCGCGGCTGCCCGGGCTCCAGCGCCACGGCCTCTACCGTGTCGCCAAAGCCAAACGGCGGCCGCTGAATGGGCCGGAACAGCTCGGGGCGCACCAAAAACTGTTGCTCGTCGTAGCGCAGCGTAATCCACTCGTCGTCTTCCCTGATCTTCTCGAACACCTTATTCACGGGCTCCACCCACTCGAAAGTGCGGCGGTTGGCCGGGTGCACGTAGGTGTAGCCGTAGGCGGGGGTCCAGCCATAGAGGCCGAATTCGAGCATGGGGCGAGGCACAGGTAAAAACGGTTGGTGAGCGTGAAAAACAAACGCCGGGTTTAAGCCCAGGGTTTGCGGAGCGCAAAAGTAACCACGCCCACTTGCCTGCGCTTAACAACCAACTTACCCTAGGTGTTTGGCGTGGTACAGAACTAATAAAATACGTTTTTATCGCGGCAACCCTGCCCCCCAACTTGCCCGTTCAAGAGCTTCAGTCCAAAAGAGTTGCGGGGCTGAAGCGCAGGAAATTCGGTGGTATTACAAGCCCAGGTGCGGCAGCCCGCGGCACCTGCATGGGCTACAATTGCGTGTTGATTATGAAGAAGGAGGAAATTCACCTAGGCGATATTGAGCGCATCGTGTTGGGGCAAGCTCCGCTTGAGTTTATGGCCGAGGTGTTGGTGCGCACTGCCGTTATCTACCTAGCGCTGCTGATTGTGCTGCGCCTGCTGGGCAAGCGCATGAACGCGCAGCTCACCATTACCGAGCTGGCCGTAATGATTACCCTAGGTGCCATTGTGGCGGTGCCCATGCAAATACCCGACCGTGGCCTGCTGCCCTCCATTGTGGTGCTGCTGTGCGTGCTGGTGCTGCAGCGCGGCCTTAGTTACCTAACGGTGCGGAGCCGGGCAGCCGAAGTAGCCGTGCACGGCGACGTAACGCTGCTGGTGCAGGATGGCGTGCTGCAAACCGACGAGCTGAAGAAAGCCGCCATTTCGCACGAGCAGTTGTTTGCCCAAATCCGCTCGCACGATGTGGTGCACCTAGGGCAGGTAAAGCGCGTGTACCTCGAGGGCGGCGGCCACTTTAGCGTGTTCAAAAACCCCGAGCCCAAACCCGGCCTGAGCGTGTTGCCGCTCAAGGATAAAAAGCTGCACAAGCAGGAAGGCAAAGCCAGCGGCCAGCATGCCTGCCTGCACTGCGCCACCGTGGTTGATGCCCAAACGGCCCGCGGTGCCTGCCCCACCTGCGGCCACGAGCAATGGACGCACGCCGTAGCCGAAACCAGCCCCGTAGCTGCCGAGGCCTAGGTTGGGCGTCGCCTTATTTAGTTATCCACCTAAACTATACCGACGATGAAGCCGGAGGATATTCAGTTGACCGATATCATGCGGATTCTGCAGGGCCAAGTACCCTGGAGCTTTCTGTTCGAAGTCGTAATCCGCATTGTTTTTCTGTACCTGTTGCTGGTCGTTTCGATGCGCCTGATGGGCCGCCGTATGGCCTCCATGCTCAACCGCAACGAAATGGCGGCGCTGGTATCGTTGGCGGCTGCCATTGGCGTACCCATGCTCGCCCCCGACCGCGGCCTGCTGCCTGCACTGCTGATTGCCACCGTGGTGGTGCTCACGCAGCGCGGCATTGCGCAGTGGGCCCGGCGCAACAAATCCTTCGAACGGATTTCGCAAGACGACGTGTCCATTATCGTGGAAGACGGCCGCCTGCAACACAGCGCCATGCTCGAAACGCTGCTCTCGCGCGAGCGGCTGTTTGCCGAGTTGCGCTTTGCCGGCCTCGACCACCTAGGCAAGGTAAAGCGCGCCTACATGGAGTCAAACGGCAGTTTTACGGTGCTGAAGCAGCCCGAACCACAGCCCGGCCTTACCCTGCTGCCCGGCTGGGACGAGGAATACATCAGCGAGCAACCCAAAGCGCCCGACACCTACGCCTGCTGCAACTGCGGCCATGTGCGCCACAGCCGCGGCCACGACCCCAACACCGCCTGCGACCATTGCGGCGAAAAACGCTGGACGCAAGCCGTGGTTTAAGCCTGCTCTTGCTCGGGCTGCCGTTGCGCGCCTAGGTGGTGCTGAGCCACGTGCGCCAACACCTGTTGCTGCAGCTCGGCCGCGTTGTGCATTCGGCCCAAGCTAATGCGCTGCTGCCGGCCTCCCAACCAGGTTACGAGCACATCGGTAGGGCCCGCGGGCCCAATGGCCTGCACCTCGGCCCAACGTACCCGCGTGGTGCGGGCAAAAGGATTCAGCCGCACGCTAAAGCCCTTGGCGTGCAGGTGCAAAAACCGGCGGGCATCAAGCTGCGACATCCGGAAAGCAAGAACCACAAATACCAAGGCCGTGGCTACATACAGCCACGGCAGCACATGAAACTTGTGCGGCGCGCCGGCCAGCTCGGCCTCGTGGTGGCGGTGCCAAATGTGGTAACCCTCCAGCAGCAGAATACCCGCCGCGGCCAGCTCCAGCCAAGCTACTCGTTCGCGGTGGTGCGGGTGCTTGCGCAGGTGCATCAGCTCGCGCAGTAGCAGCACTACGTAGGCGGCACCCACGGCAATTTCGGCGGCCGTAATCCAGGTAAACGGTTCGCCGCCCAACACCGCCGCCACGCTGCTGAGCAGTACCAGCGCCGGCACCAGATGTGACAACGCCTTGCCGCGCTGCCGTTTGGCGTGGTTACGATGGTAAAGCGTGATGCGCTCAGGGGTAGCAGTTGCATTCATTACTCCCAAGCACGCGAAAATCTGCCACCGCCGCAACTTTCTGCGGGCGGCCAAACACAACCAAACCCACCGAAAATCAGTAGCAGCAGGTACTGACGAGCTTTTCCGTACCACACCATGCCTGCTACAACCCTAGGTGCCGCGCCCGCCGCTGCGGCACCCGTGGCTGCCCTCCCCGCCGGGATGGGCGCCATCCTACATGCCGAGGGCACTGCCTTTCGCGTGTGGGCTCCCCATGCCACTGCCGTTTCGGTAGTCGGCGATTTTAACGACTGGAACCCCAAACAGCACCCGCTGCTGCCCGAGCCCAACGGCTACTGGGCCGCCAATGTACCGGCGGTGCAAGCCGGCGCCGAATACCGCTTTTGGTTGCGCACTGCCGAGGGCCACGAGCTAACCCGCAACGACCCCTACGCCCGCGAGGTAACGCACTCGAGCGGCAACTCCGTGGTACACGACCCCGCCTTCGATTGGGCCGACGACCACTTCGAAATGCCCGCCTGGAACGAGCTAGTGATTTACGAGCTGCACGTGGGCACCTTTAACGCGCCCGACGCCGAGCGACCGGGCACTTTCCTGGATGTGATTGAGCGCCTGCCTTACCTGCAAAAGCTGGGCATCAACTGCATTGAGGTGATGCCGGCCACCGAGTTTCCGGGCAGTCGCTCGTGGGGCTATAACCCCTCCCACCCCTTTGCGCTCGAAACCGACTACGGCGGACCGCTCGCCTTTAAGCAACTCGTAAAATCCGCTCACCAGCACGGTATTGCCGTGATTCTCGACGTGGTGTACAACCACTTCGGCCCCGGCGACCTGGATTTGTGGCAGTTCGACGGCTGGCACGAAAACGACGGCGGCGGTATTTACTTCTACAACGATTAACGCGGCGAAACGCCCTGGGGCCACAACCGCCCCGATTACGGCCGCCCCGAAGTGCGCCAGTACATCCGCGACAACGCCCTGCATTGGCTTGAGGAGTATCGCCTCGATGGGCTGCGGGCCGATGCCATTGCCCACGTGCGTAACGTCGACGGCTCCGCCGACCCCACCCGCGACTTGCCCGATGGCTGGAGCTTGATGCGCTGGATCAACGAGGAAATTCGGGAGCGGATGCCCTGGAAGATTACCATTGCCGAGGATTTACTCAGCAACGAGTACATCACCCGGGCGCCCGAGTCCGATGGGCAAGGCTTTGCTGCCCAATGGGATGCTGCCTTCGTGAACCGCGTGCGCGATGCCCTCATCACGCAGCACGACGCCGACCGCGACCTAGGCGCCGTGGCCGAAAGCGTGCTACAGTGCTACAACGGCGATGCTTTTCAGCGCATCATCTACACCGAGTCGCACGACGAGGTGGCCAACGGCAAATCGCGCGTACCCGAGGAAATTATGCCCGGCGAGGCGGCGCACTGGTTCCCGAAAAAGCGCGCGGCCCTAGGTGCCGTGCTGGTTTTTACCGCGCCGGGCATTCCGATGATCTTCCAGGGGCAGGAGTTTTTGCAGGACGGTTACTTCTCCGACGATCAGCCCCTCGACTGGGGCCGTGCCCGGGAGCACCGCGGCCTCGTGCACCTCTACCGCGACCTAATTGCCCTGCGCCGCAACCTGCACGGCTACTCGGCGGGCCTGTTGGGGCAACACACCCAGTTGCTGCACCTCAACCACGAGCAAAAAGTATTGGCTTACCAACGGTGGGCGCACGAGGGCGGCCCCAACGACACCGTGGTGGTGCTACTAAATTTCGGCAACACCACCCACGAGGCTTACCGCCTGGGCCTGCCCGCTGCCGGCCATTGGCAAGTACGCTTCAACAGCGACTGGCAGGGCTACGACGCCGACTTCGACAACTTCCCGGCCCTAGGTGCCGATACCCAACCGGGCGACTACGACGGCTGCCCGCAGTTTACCGAACTCGGCCTGCCGCCCTACTCCGCGCTGATTTTGTCGCAATCGGCTACTTAGAGTTGCCCAGCCCGCGGGGCTCCTAAAGCACCTAGGCGCTTGCTGAAAACCAGCCCAGCGGGGCCGCCAAACTGGCGTTTGGCGGCCCCGCTGATGTTATAGCCTGCCGCGGCAGTTGCCATTGCGCCCTGCACGAACATCGCCACTGATTATCAGGCACCTAAAACGCGGCGGTTTCCTTTTGGCCGTTGCATACGTAATCAGCGGTTGTTGCAGTGCCAATCACGACTATATTTCAGCCGACTCCACCAATCTAGCCACCTTATGCAGTTTCCTATGCCCGCCCCCGAAGCCGTAGTACCCGGTGCCCTGCTCGTGGAAGTAGCCTGGGAAGTGTGTAATCAAGTGGGCGGTATCTACACGGTAATCCGCTCGAAGGTGCCGGCTACCGTGGAGGGTTGGGGCGACCGGTACTGCTTGGTGGGCCCGTACTTTCCGCAAACGGCGCAGGCCGAGTTCGAGCCGCTTTCCGATACGCAAATGGCCGCGGCGTACGCCGACCCTGTTGCCCGCGCCGTAAAAAAACTGCGCCAGCAGGGTTTGGATGTGTGCTACGGCCACTGGCTGGTAACAGGCAAGCCGCGCGTGGTGCTGCTTTCGCCCTACCAGGCCTATCCACAGCTCAATCAGCTGAAGAAAGACCTGTGGGAGCATCACGGCATTCCGTCGCAGGAGAACGACGATTTGCTACACCAGGTAACGGCATTTGGGCATTTGGCTAAACTGTTTGTGCTGGCCCTCGAGGCCGAACTGGCCGAGGCCAACCTGCAGTTGCTGGCCCACTTTCATGAGTGGATGGTGGGCTCGGCCATACCGGCCCTGCGCCGCGAGCAAACCAAGGCGCACTTGGTGTTTACCACCCACGCCACGCTGCTCGGCCGCTACCTGGCCATGAACGACCCCAACTTTTACGACCACCTGCTGTACGTAGACTGGGAGAAGGAAGCGCGGCACTTCAACATCGAAACGGCCGTGCGCATGGAGCGCGCCGCCGCGCACGGCTCGCACGTGTTCACCACCGTGTCGGAGCTAACGGTGCGCGAGTGCATTTACCTGCTCGACCGCATCCCCGACGCGGTGCTGCCCAACGGCCTCAACATCGAGCGGTTTGTGGCCTTGCACGAATTCCAGAACCTGCACCAGCAGTACAAGCAGCGCATTCACGAGTTCGTGATGGCGCACTTCTTCCAGTCGTACTCCTTCGACCTCGACAAGACGCTGTACCTGTTTACCTCGGGCCGCTACGAGTATCACAACAAGGGCTTCGATCTGACGCTGGAGGCGCTGGCGCGCCTCAACTACCGCATTCAGCAAAGCGGCCTCGAGGGGCAAGTGGTGTTGTTCATCATCACCAAGCGCCCCTACCACAGCATCAACGCCGATGTGCTGCAAAGCCGGGCCATGCTCGATGAGGTGCGCGACACCTGCCACGCCATTGAGCAGCAAGTAGGCGAGCGGCTGTTTTACCAAGCCGCCAGCAGCACCGAGTACCAGCTGCCCAACCTCTCCGATTTGGTTGACGACTACTGGAAGCTGCGCTACCGCCGCACGCTGCAAAGCTGGAAAACCTCGCGCCTGCCCCCGGTTATCACCCACAACCTCATCGACGACTCGAACGACGAAATTTTGGACTTCCTGCGGCGGGCCAACCTCGTCAACAATCGCCACGACCGCGTCAAGATCGTGTACCACCCCGATTTTGTGTCGCCCACTTCGCCGCTGTTCGGCATGGAGTACGGGCAGTTTGTGCGCGGCTGCCACCTAGGCGTTTTCCCGAGCTACTACGAGCCGTGGGGCTACACCCCGCTCGAGTGCGTGGCCCGCGGCGTGCCGGCCATCACCTCCGACCTATCGGGCTTCGGTGACTACGTGCAGCAACACGTGCCCGAGCACGAGCAGAAGGGCATTTTTGTGGTGCGGCGCAAGGAGCGCAGTTTTGATGAGGCCGCCGATGAGCTCTGCGACATGCTCTGGCGCTTCGTCATCCAGAACCGCCGCGAGCGGATTACGCAGCGCAACCAGGTAGAAAGTTCCTCCGAGCAATTCGACTGGCACCAGTTGCGCCAGTACTACGACCGTGCCTACGCCCTAGCCATGGAGCGCGAGTAGCCCCGCACCACAATACAAAAAGGCCGCTGCCAGAATTGGCAGCGGCCTTTTGCGTGGTTAGGTACCTAGGGCACGTGCTCAGGGCTGCGGCAACAGAACCCGGTCGATTACGTGCACCACGCCGTTGGTGGCGAGCAGGTTGGCCGTAACCACGTTGGCAGGCGTGTTGCCGTTGCCGGCGCCACGCACGGTTACGGCGTTGTTGTTTACCCCAATGGTCACGTTGCCATTGAGCGTAGCCACGGTTTGGTTGTTGGTCAGGTCAGTTGAGAAGGCGCGGGCGTTGTTTACGATGTGCAGCTGCAGCACACGCACCAGCACGTCGTTGGGCACTTGATCGAGGCTAGTAAAGCCAAGTTGCTGGAGCAGGGCGCGGAAGGCAGCATCGGTGGGCGCAAACACCGTGAGGTTGGCACCGGCATTGGCGGCAGCCGTCAGCAACGCCGAAGCGGCGGGGCGTTGCAGGGCTTGCAGCAGCAGCGTAAACTCGGGGTTGGTGCTGGCCGAAGCGCGAGCCACTACGATTTCCGGAATGCGCTGCGAAGGCGGCAGCAGCACCCGATCAATCACGTGCACCACGCCGTTGCTGGCGTCCACATCGGCCTGCGCTACGCGGGTGTTGCCGTTGATGGCCACTCCGCCCGCGGCCGGCTTGCTGATGTAAACCGTGTTGTCGTTGATGCCAGTGCTGGCGGGGCGTTGGGTGGTGTAGGCTTGGGCGTTCAGCTCATTAGCGTTCAGGTCGCCGGCCAGTACGTGGTACAGCAAAATGCCGCGCAGCGTGGCAATCTGGTTTTGGTCGGTAATGCCGTTGATGTTCTGGGCGTTGTTAAAGGGCGCGGGCAACTGCGCAAAGGCATCGTTGGTGGGGGCAAACACCGTTAGCTCCGTGGTACCGCTGAGCGTCGTTCCCAAATCTGCTTTCTGCACGGCGGCAACCAGCGTGGTAAGATTGGAATTGCTTTGCGCCACCTGCACAATATTGGATTGGGCAGGCCCTGAGTCGTCATCGTCGTCGTCGCAGGCGGTGAGGCCCAGGCTGGCCAGTACGGCGCAAATCATCCACGCACGGGTTAGCACGCGCGTAAGCAGGTGTGGTGTGGTTTTCATGTTTGTTTAAACTTTTACCCTTAAACATTAAACAACACCTATACCGTAATCTTCTGCGGATTGTTTGCGTTTGGCCGATCTTTGTTGAATGCTCTTCCGACGGATTGGTCTTTTTTCAGCAATGTTGATAGCCCTGGGTGCTTCGGCCAGCGAGTTTTGGCTGCAGCCCGTGCGCTTTGTGGTGGCTCCGGGCAGCTGCGTGCACCTAGGGCGTTGGGTAGGCCAGCAGTTCAGAGGCGAGCGGTGGTCTGGCAACAGCCAGCGCCTCGAAGAGCTGGCGCACCTGCAACCGGGCGGCACCCGCGCCAACCTCACGGCCACAGCCCGCCAAGCCGATACCCTGCAAACCAGCGTGTTGCTCAAGCAGCCGGGCACCCACATGCTGGGGTTCCGAACCAACAATGCCACTATTAGCATGACGGGCGCTGAGTTTACCGATTACCTGCGCGCCGAAGGCCTCAGCGACATCCTGGCCCTGCGGCAGCGCCGTCGCCAAACCACTGCTCCGGCCCGCGAGCGGTACCGCCGCTGTGCCAAAACGCTCATCCAAGCCGGCCGTGCTACCCCTACCGACACCACCTGGCAACGGCACCTAGGGCACCCGCTCGAAATCCTTTTGGAGCAGAACCCGTATACGCTGCGCCCCGGCGCTGCCCTCACGGTAGTAGTGCTGGCTGCCGGGCGCCCCGCGTCCAACCAAACGGTGCAAGCCTGGTTGCGGCCCCACGCCGGCGGCAGCACCCAACATTTTACCCTGCATACCAACAATAATGGCCGTACGCTGTTACGCCTACTCCACCCCGCCGACATTCTGCTGAGTATCGTTCGGATGGAGCCCTACGCCGCCCCCGCCGAAGCCGATTGGCAAAGTACCTGGGCCACGCTCACCTTTGCATTCCCGGGCGATAAATCACCCTCGCGCATCAATTAATGCCTGATTTCCCTTAGATTCAGACATTCATTTTTTTACTACCTTCGCAACTCCCACGTACTACCGAAGACGTCCCGTATGAAGTACTCCATTGATAAAAAAGAGAACTACACGATTATTACGATTGACGAGAAAAAGCTCGACACTACCGTCGCGCCCGATCTGAAATCGGAGTTCGTGAAGCTCAACGCCGAAGGCATCAACAACCTGATCCTCGACCTGCAAAATGTGAAGTACACCGATTCGTCGGGACTGAGCTCTATCCTGATTGCCAACCGCCTCTGCAACTCAACGGGCGGCCTGCTGGTACTCACCGGCCTGCAAGATCACGTGATGAAGCTGATCACCATCTCCAAGCTGGAGTCGGTACTGCACATTCTGCCCACCGTGGAGGAAGGCATCGACCGCATTTTCCTGCACGCCATCGAGCGCGACCTTACCAACAAGGAATAGTTTTTGATTCGTTGTCAGTCGGAAGGTTGTCAGTTGTCAGTGCCACAAGCTGATAACTGACAACCTTCTCTGTTTTTCGGCCGTCTTCCCAAAGCCGCTCTTTCCCCCCTGACATTTCGCAACGGGCAACAAACTTGGAGTTCGAGTTAACCATCCTCGGCAGCGCCTCGGCCACTCCCATGCTGGGGCGCCACCACACGGCACAAGTGCTTACGGTGGGCCGCGAGCCCTACCTGATTGATTGCGGCGAGGCTACGCAAGAGCGCCTCATCGAGCAGCGCATTCGTTTCGGGCGCATCAACCGCATCTTTATTTCGCACCTGCACGGCGACCATTTTTTTGGCCTGTTTGGCCTCCTAGGTACCCTGCACCTGCAAGGCCGCCAAGAGCCGCTGCACATTTACGGCCCCACCGGGCTCGATGAAATAATTACCACGCAGCTGCGCTGCTCCGGCACCCCGCTCGCCTTCGATGTGGAGTTTACGGCCGTGGATACCGAGCGCCATCAACTGATTTTTGAAGACGCCTCGGTGCAGGTGTATACCTTGCCCATGCGCCACCGCATACCCTGCTGCGGCTACCTGTTTCGGGAGCAGCCCCGCCGCCGCCGCCTGCTCAAGGAAAGCTTGCCGGCCGGCCTCACGCCCGAGCAGCTGCAAGCCCTAACCCGCGGCCAGGACCTGCACGACGAAGCCGGCCACGTGCTCTTGCGCCACACCGACGTAACCACGGCCCCGGCCCCACCCCGCTCCTACGCCTACTGCGCCGACAGCATTTTTCAGGAAAACCTCGCCGATGCCGTGCGCGGCGCCGATTTGCTGTACCACGAGGCGACGTTTTTGCACGAGATGCTCGACCGCGCCCAGCAAACAGGCCACTCCACGGCCCGGCAAGCCGGCCAGTTTGCCCGCCTAGCCGAGGTAAAGCAGCTGATCATCGGGCACTTTTCGTCGCGGTACCGCGATTTGCAGCCCCTGCTAGCCGAAGCCAAACGCGAGTTCGAGAACACCCAACTTGCCATCGAAGGCTTAACCGTGGCGGTGCCCAGCCTCTAACAGCCGTGCCGCTCCGCTACCTTGCTTTGGCGTGACTCTCAGCCCTAGGTAGCGTTTCTGGCGCTTCATTTCAGCAACCGGCTACGGCGTGCCAGCTCACCCGATAGCGCGGCTTTTCGGGGCTGGCGCTATACCTTTCCGCCATGAGCATTACCGCTACTTCTTCGTTTGCGCACAAAAAGCAGCAACTATACCTTGTTCTGAGTGCCATTTTTCTGGTTAATGCACTGCTCGCCGAAATCATCGGGGTTAAAATTTTCTCGGTTGATGAGCTAATGGGCTTGCCCGGCAACCTCACGGCCGGCGTGCTCATCTGGCCGGTGGTGTTCGTTACTACCGACATTCTCAACGAGTACTTCGGCCCCAAAGGCGTGTTGCGCGTGAGCTTGCTTACGGCCGGGCTTATTCTGTATGCCTTTGGCATCATCTACGCCACTACCAAGCTACCGCCGGCGGCCTTCTGGCTCGATGTCAACAAAACCGACGACCTAGGGCGCCCCTTCAACATCGACTTCGCCTACCAGAGCATTTTTCGGCAGGGCGGCAACATCATCATCGGGTCCATTGTAGCCTTCGTGGTCGGCCAGATTCTCGACGCCACGGTGTTCCAGGCGCTGCGCCGCATCACGCGCAACCGACTCATTTGGCTGCGCGCCACCGGCTCCACGCTCGTGTCGCAGCTCGTCGATTCGTTTGTGGTGCTGTTCGTAGCCTTTTATGTTTTCGGCAACTGGAGCTTCGAGCAAGTCCTGAGCGTGGCCAACACCAACTACTGGTATAAATTCGCAGCCGCCATTCTGCTCACGCCCGTGCTCTACTTCGCCCACGCCCTCATCGACCGCTACCTAGGGAAGCAGGAAACGGTGGAGCTGCAGCAAGAGGCCGAGGCGAATGTGAGCGTGTAAGTGCGCCATACTTATTCAATTGATGAAGCTTTACTGCTTTTTTTTCCTCTTGTTGTTGCCGCAGGCGCTACGGGCTCAGTTTACCCGTTTTGAGTCAGGGACATACATACTGGGCAAGGATCCGCGCATCAGCTACCCGGCACAACTAAAACTTCAGGAGAAAAAGCAGTTACTGCTGGTCCGAAACCCAGAAGTAAAAACGCTCGAGCTTACTCCTGAAGAAGTTTCGTACGCCCGCATCGGCAAACAAGCCTACCTGACGGCTGGCAGCTTCAACATCGGCACCAAACTACTGACCGGCGGCATCGTTACGAGGGCCTTTGTTCCGGTGCTCGACAGTGGCTGTATTATGCTGATGCGCTACGAGTACAAGGAACGGGATGAAGTTATGACCGATCCAAAATACCCCGGTGCTTCATTTACGCGCCGCCACATGTACTTGCTCCAGTCGCCTGCCAGCTACGCTGTAACGGTTCTGCCCGTGGGTACGCAGTGGGGCAACAGCCGCTTTCAGGAAGGACTATCCCTTCATCTGGCTTCGCGTCCTGACTTAGTTGAACTGGTTCAGCAAAGCCGCATAACGGAAAATAATTTGCGTGCCGTCATTCAGGCTTTCAACAGCAATCAACCCTACCAACCCGTTCCTAACTCAACATCTTCGCGCCCCTAGGGTCGCAACTATTTTATCAGTTCTTCCGGCCACCTATTCTTAATTATGCACAGCGCAATTACACGCGTATTATTCTTAACTGCAATGTTTGTAAGTGGCTTTGTTTGCGTGGGCAACGCCCAATACCTAGTGTCGACTCTGAAAGGGCAAGGCACCTACGTGCTGCGCAACGGCAAGTCCGGCGTTGATAAATTGACTTTTTCCACGCGCGAAAAGTCGAAGTTGTTCGTGGGAGGTTGGCCGGGCGGCACCAGGTACGAGGCCACGGAAGTGCAGTCGTTCACCATCGATGGCCATACGCTGCTGCCGGCTGGCAATTTCGATTACTATATGGGTACCACCGGGTTGGGTGGGCACGAGTACCACGCCGAAAATGCGTTCATAGAGTACATCGACACGACGGGCTATTTGCAGCTTGCGCTTTTTCGTACCGCTGAACCCATGGGCTCTAGCGGTATGGCAAGCTTTGCCATTTACCTGCTGCGCCGCCGCGGCGACAAAGAGTTCGTGCAGGGACCTGACAACTTTCAAGCTTGGGCTAAAGATTACCGCTTAGAGTTGGCCGAAGAACTAAAACCTTGGCCCGAGTTGCAGCAGGCAGTGCGTTCTGGTACTGCTAACTTTAGAACCTTTCCCACATACATTCGCCGAGCCAACGAACAAGCTCGATAGCTTTTCTAGCTTTCCGGCGTGCCCATGGGCATATACAGTGCTACCGGCCGCCGCACTAGCAAATAAAAAACCTTGCAAGGGGAGATAGAGGGTAACAAACTCGCTGCTACCCCACAACTCTCTCTATTCTTGATAATTGTATGCGCTTATTGTGCTTAGCCCTAGGTTTGCTTGTAGCGCCACTCGCAATGGCCCAATCCTCTACCTTCAAGCCAGGCTCTTACATTCTCAATAAAGAGCAAACCGTTCGGCACAACGGCGAGCTAAAGTTGCGCGACGGCAACACCCTTGCGGTGAAGAACGCGCAAGGAAAAACCCTGAAATTGACTCCCGACGATGTTCACGCCTTCAGCATTGGCAGGCGTAAATACACAGTTGCCAAGGGTTTTCTGGTGAATCTGGGCAGCAGCTACGTCGATAAAGCCTTTGTGGAGCAAGTAGATAGCGGCATAGTGGTGTTGCTGAATTACACTTATGCCGTTAGCTCGCCCGGGCACATGACAGCGGGAGGTGGCATGGTTGGGGGCGGCACGTCCAGTAAGCCCGAATACCTGATCAGATGGGCCAAGGACAGCACGCTCACGGCCCTCACCACCGGCGGGTGGAACGGCGGCCCGTATTTTCGCGAAATGCTTCGGCCTTTTTTGGTTTCGCGCCCCGATCTGGTGAAGCTGGTCGACGAAAAAATAGCAACACCGGAAACGTTGATTCCCGTTATTCTCTCGCTGAATCGGAATTTACCTTGCCCGTTGAGCAGCATCGGTACATCTTCCGGCAAACAAGACTGACAATTACTTCCATACATGTCCCGCATCCTTACAGGCATTCAGAGCACGGGCCGGCCGCACCTAGGCAACCTGCTCGGCGCCATTCTGCCAGCCATCGAGCTGTCGAAAGACAGCAGCAACGAGTCGCTGCTGTTTATTGCTGATATGCACTCGCTCACCACGGTGCGCGATGCCGAATTGCTCCGCCAAAACACCTACGCTGTGGCCGCCGCGTGGCTGGCCTGCGGTTTCGATACCGACAAGAACCTGTTCTACCGCCAGTCGGATGTGCCGCAGGTAACCGAGCTGACGTGGTACCTCTCGTGCCTGACGCCGTACCCGATGCTGGCCAACGCGCACTCGTTTAAGGATAAATCGGGCCGCTTGGCGGATGTAAACGCGGGCTTGTTTACCTATCCCGTGCTGATGGCCGCCGACATCCTGCTCTACGATGCCGAGTTTGTGCCCGTGGGCAAAGATCAGATTCAGCACCTCGAGATTACGCGCGACATTGCTTCGGCTTTCAACAACCGCTACGGCGAAACCTTCGTGCTGCCCGAAGCCCGCGTGGACGAGCAAATTCAGACCATTCCGGGCCTCGATGGGCAGAAGATGAGCAAGTCGTACGGCAACATCATCGACATCTTCCTCGACGACAAAGCCTTGCTGAAGAACATCCGCAGCATCGTGTCGGACAGCACCCCGCTCGAGGCCCCCAAAAACCCCGATACCGATACCACGTTCAAGCTGTTTTCGCTGCTGGCCTCGCCGGCCGAGGTTGCCGAGATGCGCGAAAACTACCTGCGCGGCGGCTACGGCTACGGCCACGCCAAACAGGCGCTCTACGAGGTGATCCGCACGCGCTTTGCCAAGGAGCGCGAGCTGTTTAGCTACTACATGGAAAACCTGCCCGAAATTGACCGGCGCTTGGCCGAGGGCGCCCGCAAGGCCCAGGCCTACGGCACCAACGTGCTTAACAAAGTGCGCGAGCGGGTGGGTTACCTGCCTAGGTAACGCAGCCAACGCAAAAACAAAGCGGGGCCGCTGTTCTGGGTTCAGAACAGCGGCCCCGCTTTGTTTTTGCGGATAGCACCCTAGTAAATCAGACCGTCGTAACCGGCGTGGCGTTGCTCGTTGCGGAAGTTGAAGCCGACTTTGCTGCCGCGGCTTACTTGCTGGTTTTCGAGCTTCTGCTTCACGGTAATCTTCTGAATGTCCTGGATTGAGGGAGCCATCAGGTCGTTGTTCACGGCGGCAATCATGGCGCTTTCCACATACAGGCGCATGGCGTCTTCGTTGATGACGTTGTGCTCCATGTCGTTTTCCGGCATTTCGAGTTGCTTGGCGCCTTCAATGTAGTAGTGGTTTTCGATGTTGACGAGCAAGCGGCCCACGAGGTAGCCGGGGTCGTTCATGCGCTGGTACTTAATCGAGTCGGCCATAAAGTTGTAGGCCATGATGTGCCCGAAGAAGCGGCGGCGGAAGTCGTCGTTTACGTAGCGCGAGCCGAACAGCGGAAAGTCGTCGGGGAAGGTAATGATGTTGGAATGCATCACAAACACCAGCAAATCGCCCGAAAACCGGATGTGGAACTCGAACTCGTTGATGGGCCGGTACTCGATTACCACGCTCGAATCGACGGTTGAAATGCGGCGCGTAAGCTCCAGCACCAACTCCTGTGTTACGGTGCGCAGGCACTCAAACGCGGCTTGCGTGTTGCGGAAGATGGCCTGCTTAGCGGTCGATTTCTGGCGCAGCCCTTCGAAAATGATGTCGAGCTTGTCTTCTATCTCCTCGTGCGGAGCTTCGGCGGCTACCGGCTCGGGCGTGGCTTGGGCCTGCGCCGTTTCGTCGGTGGCGGGGGCACTTGCCTCGGGCTCGGCGGGTACGGGGCTTTGGGCAGTGGGCTCGGCGGCGGGCGTACCGGGCTTCTCGTTAAATTCGGCGGAGGGCGTGGCGTTTTCTATTTCCTGAGGCATAGGCGGGCGGCAATACGCCGTTTAGGTCAGTGGAAGGTTTGGCACCCTAAGGGCTGCCAAACACGAACAGCTATAAGGCAATGGTACGAAGCTTTAGTTCGCTGGGGTTTGGTTTTCGCCCGATGCGCACTCGGCCGTTCCGAAAGCCGCGGTATGCTCGCCTAGGTGCGGCGGCGCCGACAAGGCCTCGGCAGTTGGCCACTGCGGGCTACGGAAAGCTACCGTGCGCAGCCCGGCATGGGCAAAACCGGCTTGCGGCGACAACAGCATACCCGCAGCAGATGGTTCGGCCAAGGCTTGCCCGGCCGTACGCACCGCCCCTGCCGGCACGGCCAACCGGGCTAGTTCGGCCAGCAACTCGGCCCCGGGCACGTGCCCAATCCGCTCGTGCAGCAACGCTTCCAACGCCGCCCGGTGCTGCACCCGCGCCCCGTTCGTCCGGAACCGCTCGTCGGCAGCCCACTCCGGTCGGTCCAGCACCTCGCATAGCTGCTGAAACTGCCGGTCGGTGCCCACGGCCAAAATCAGCCGAACGCCATCGGCCCCTAGGTACACGGTGCCGTAGGGCACAATGCTGGGGTGGCCTGAGCCCATGGGTTTGGGGTCGTGGCCGGTGGCAAGGTAGGTGCTGCCCTGGTTGGCCAACGAGGCCAAGCCCGCTTCCCACAACGATACTTGCACCAAAGCACCTAGGCCGGTACGCTCGCGCCGGTACAGAGCGGTAAGCAGGCCTTCTTTTAGCTGATGGGCCGCCAGCAAGTCCATTAAGGCCACGGGCATCTTGAGCGGTTCGCCGCCCGGCTGGCCATTCAGGTACATAAACCCGGCTTCGGCCTGCACCACGGCATCGTAGCCGGCGCGGGGCTCGTGGGGCCCGTAGCCGGTTATCTGCCCATAAATCAGGCGCGGGTTGCGGGCACCTAGGGCTTGGTAATCGACACCCAGTTTTTCAGCGTCGCCGGGCTTGTAGCTGGCCAGTACGATATCGGCCTGATGGGCTAGGTGTTGCACGAGCTGCAGCCCGGCCTCCGAGCGCAAATCGGCCACTACCGACTGCTTGCCCCAATTGGCGCAGGCAAAGTAGGCCGACACGTCGGTGCCAGGGGCTTCGGCTGGGATTTTCCAGGTGCGGGTTACGTCGCCGGTCGGTGGTTCAACCTTGATGACTTGGGCACCTAATTCGGCCAGAAATTGCCCCACCTGCGGGCCGGCCAATACGCTGGCCAGCTCCAGCACGCGCAAGCCATGAAGGGGGAGCTGAGTTGATTGTTCTGCCAAGGGCCGCGGAATGAATCTGAGATAAACTGCGCCACCAACTTACAAAGCCTGCCCCTGAAGCCCAGCATGCGGATTATACCTTGGGGCACGCTTCTGCGTATTTTGACGCCATGACCAACGCCATCCAAACCGGCTTGCTCGCCTACGGCATGTCGGGCCAGGTATTTCAGGCGCCGTTTGTGGCGGCCCACCCCGGCTTTGCCCTGCGCGCCGTAGTAGAGCGCACCCGCAAACAAGCCCAGCAGCGCTACCCCAATATCATCAGCTACAACAGCGTGACCGAGTTGCTGAGCGACCCCGCCATTGAGCTGGTAATCGTGAACACGCCCAACGACTCGCACGTGGAGCTTACGCGGCAGGCGCTGCAAGCCGGCAAACACGTGCTGCTCGAAAAGCCGGTGGCAACCACTCCGGCCGAGGTGCAGGAGCTGTGGCAGCTGGCGCGCTCGGTAAACCGGCAAATTTTTGCTTACCAAAACCGCCGTTGGGACAGCGACTTTCAATTGGTGCAACAGGTAGTAGCCAGCGGGCAGCTAGGGCAATTGGCCGAGGTTACGTTCCGCTTCGATCGGTACAAGCTGCCGCTGCACCACAAGCTGTTCAAAGAAACGCCCGATCTGCCCGGCAGTGGCTTGCTGTTCGACCTAGGCCCGCACATTCTCGATCAGGCACTGAGCTTGTTTGGCCGCCCGGCCCGCGTGCGCCGCACGTTGGGGCGTTTCCGCCCCGGCTCGCAGGTCGACGATTACTTTCAGCTGCAGCTCCTCTACCCTAGCGGGCCGCTGGTTACGCTGGTGTCGGGGTTGGTTATTGCGCAACCGTTGCCGGCCTACGTGCTCCACGGTACCCTAGGTAGCTTTCAGAAATCGAGGGCCGATGTACAGGAAGCGCAGTTGCTGGAAGGCCTCACTCCGCTCGATGCAGCTTACGGCCTCGAACCCGGCTCCGAAGCCGGCCTGCTGACGCTGGTTGGTGCCGACGGCCAGAAAACGCGGCAGACCTTAACGCCGCCCAAAGGCGACTACCTGCAGTTGTTCGAGGCGGTGTACCAGTCGTTGCGAAACGGCGCCGCTTACCCCATAACCGAGGAACACATGCTGTGGCAGCTGCAAGCCTTAGCCGAGCCCGACGAGCAGTGGGAGATGCACACGAATTAAGCCTGCTCCGCCGCTTGTTGGTGGGCTAGCTGCACGATGTCCTTTACCTCAAGCACTGGCTTCGGGTATCCAAACTTAGCCGCGTTAATCAAGGCCTGAGCCATTTCCTGCAGCGTGGACACATGCCCCGGAAACAGCTTGCGCAACGCGGGGTACGCCCAAGTAAAGTAACGGTAGCCCGAAAGCGTGTTCTTTAGCCCGGGTGTGGGGTGCATGTAGCCAGGCCGGAAGGCGTATACCCGCCGAAAGGGCAATTGCTGCAAGGCATTTTCGGTGCGGCCTTTCACGCGGGCCCACATTTGGCGGCCGCGCTCCGTGCCGTCGGTACCAGCACCCGAAACGTAGCAGAACGTCATCTGCGGGTTTAGGTGGGCTAGCGTGCGGGCAAAGCCTAGCGTGAGGTCGTAAGTAAGACGACTGTACTCGGCCTCGCTCATGCCAATCGACGAAACACCCAGGCAAAAAAAACAGGCGTCGTAACCGGAAAGCTCGTCTCCCACGGGTGCAGGATCGGCAAAGTTGGTGAGCAGTACCTCGCGCAGCTTGGGGTGCTGCACGCCGGTGGCCCGGCGCGTAACCACCAGCACTTGCTCGATATCGGCATCGAGCAGGCACTCGTGCAGCACGCCTTCGCCAACCATGCCGGTGGCGCCGGTTATTATTACTCTCATTGGGCGTAAGCGCTAACCGCACCCGCAGCGGCGCGGAGCGGTATTCTTACGACGCCCTCGGCGGCCAAATACTTTAAGTCGGTTAAATATTTACTGCCCTAGGTAGCAATGCCCTCGGCGCCGCCAATGGGGCTGCCAAAGCAAGCTCGGGCATAATTGCGAAGAGTATTGCACCCGAATAATATTCGGAGGCGAACCATCGCGCCGCCGCACCTGTTGGTTTCGCGTATATTTAGCGCCAATACGCTGTTTTCGCTGACCCAGGAACTCAAGGTCAGCCATCATTTACCCAACATTGCTGAACCCTTGACGTTCGACGAATTTCAACTGCACCCCGACGTGTTCGACGGTGTGCAGGGCATGGGCTATACCAAGCCCTCCCCCATTCAGGAGCAGGCCATACCGGCCGCCCTGGCCGGAAAAGACCTTATTGCTTGTGCCCAAACCGGCACCGGCAAAACTGCCGCTTACCTCCTCCCCGTTCTCGATTTTATCGCCTACGAGCGCCCCGAGCATACTACCGCCCTCATTTTGTGCCCCACGCGCGAGCTGGCCAAGCAAATTGATGAGCAGGTAGAAGGCTTCGGCTACCATGTAGGCGCCAGCAGCATTGCCATTTATGGCGGCGGCAAAAGCGACATCTGGGAGCAGCAGAAGCGCGCCCTTACGCAAGGTGCCGACATCATTATCGCCACGCCGGGCCGCCTGATTGCCCACATGCAGCTGGGCTACGTGAAGCTCGATCAGATTGACTTCCTGATCCTCGACGAGGCCGACAAGATGATGGACATGGGCTTTGCCGAGGACATCATCCAGATCGTCAATCAGCTGCCCACCAAGCGCCAAACGCTGCTGTTCTCGGCTACCATGCCGAATAAGATTCGCGAGTTCTCGAAGAAGATTTTGCACGAGCCGGAGGAAATCCGCCTGGCCGTGTCGAAGCCGGCCGAGAACATCAACCAGCAGCTCTACATGGTGTACGACACCAACAAGCTGGCTTTGCTGGAACACCTAATTGGCCAGCTCGAGGTACAGAGCATGATTTTGTTTACCTCGCGCAAAATGAACGTGGGGCCCATCGAGCGTGCTTTACGCAAGAAGGGCTTGGCCGTGCGCGGCATCACCTCCGACCGCACCCAGGAGGAGCGCGAGCAGGTGCTGCGCGAGTTCAAGAACAAGCAGTTCCAGATTCTGGTAGCCACCGACGTAATGTCGCGCGGCATCGACGTGAGCGACTTGTCGCACGTGGTAAACTTCGACTTGCCGCGCGATGCCGAGGACTACGTGCACCGCATCGGCCGCACGGCCCGCGCGGGCACTTCGGGCATGGCCATTACGTTCGTGTCGGACCACGACCAGGACGCCGTGGTGAAAATTGAGAAGCTGATTGAGCGGGAGCTGGAGAAAAAGCCCACCCCCGAGGAAATTGGCCCCTCTCCCGAGTTCGACCCGAAGAAATACCGCGGCCGCGGCGCGGCGCACGGTGCCAAGCCGGGCGGCCGGGGTAGCAAACCGGGTGTGCGCAACGCTCGCCCCGAGCGTGCGGCCGCTCCGGTAGCTGCCAGCCCTGCCCCTGCAGCCCTAGGTACCGACGGTGCCGCTGCCGTAGCCGAAACCGAGGAGCAGAAGCGTCGGAAAAAGCGCCGTCGTAAGCCGCGCCCCGAGGGTGCGGCGGAAGGTGCAGTAGCCACTGGCGAAACCGTAACGGCATCGGCTGAAACGGCCGGCGAAAGCGCCACCGGCGAGGCGGCCAAGCGCCGCCGCAAGCGCGGCGGCCGCAACCGCCGGGGCCCCAAACCCGAAGGAGCTCCGCAGAGCGTTGCGGCTCCAGCAGCCAGCGAATAACCCCTTAGCACACAAGCACCTTGCTACAACTAGTAGCAAGGTGCTTGTGTGCTTTCGGCTGTTTGCAATGGTGCGCTGCGTGGCTATTCAGCACTTTATGGCTGGTGGCCGTGTTGCGTATGTTTCTGCCACCTACTGCTTACCACATGCCTGTTGCTCTCGATAAACCAATTATTCTTCAGCGTTTGCGTGCCGAAACGCACCCCTACCACCACGCGCTGGAGCAAAACGAATTCAACCAGGCACTTGTAGCGGGCAACATTTCGGCAGAAGCAACCACGCGCTTTTTGGCTAAGCTGTACGGCTTTCTGCAGCCCTACGAAGCTCAGCTGCGCCGGCACGGATTCGGCCCCGAATGGCAAGTAGCGCAACGCCAACGCGCGCACCTTATTGAGCAAGATTTGCCCGAGGCTGCTCACCTGCCCCAGTGCCCCGACATGCCCGACTTGCGTACCCGCGCCCAACTCCTAGGTGCCATGTACGTAATCGAGGGCTCGAGCTTGGGTGGGCAAGTAATTACGCGCCAGCTCGCCAAGGCGGGCATCAACACCCGCACCTACTTTACGGGCTATGCCGAGCACACTGGCCCGATGTGGAAAAGCTTCTGCCAGCTGCTGGCAACCGAAGCCACGCCCGACAACGAAGCGGAAATTGTGCACTCCGCCATTCAGACGTTTCAAAAGCTACACGCGTGGATCGAGCTACGGTAATCTACTCCGACGAAGCCCTCCTCAATACGCCGGTCACGCTGACTAACTGCGACCGGGAGCCCATTCATATACCGGGCTCGGTGCAACCCTACGGCTTTTTGCTTTGCCTCGATGAGCAAACCAAGCGCGTGGTGCACGCCAGCGCCAATACCGCGCCGCTGATTGGCGTTCCGGCCGAAGAGCTGCTGGGTAATGGTTTGGAGCGGCTCCTAGGTGCCAGCACCCTAGCCGAAGTAGAACAGCTGTGGACGGGCCTGGCGGAAACGCCTAAGCTACTCGGCACGCGCCTCGACCAGCTGCCCGATCAGCCCTATTACAAACTGATTACGCACCGCTACGACGGATTGCTGTGGGTAGAGTTTGAGCCGGTAGCTGAGGTTGTTACCGCGCCCTTCGACCTGGCCTCGCTCAACGTAGCCTTGGGGCACATGCTAGGGGCTGGCTCGGTGCTCGAGTTTTGCCAGTTTGCTGTCGATCAGCTGCGCACCATTACGGGCTTCGATCGGGTGGTGATGTACCGTTTTGCCGAAGATGCCAGCGGCGAAGTAGTAGCCGAAGCCAAACGCGAAGACCTAGAGCCTTTCTTGGGCCTCCACTACCCCGCCACCGATATTCCGCCGCAGGCCCGGGCCATGTACCTGAAAAACTGGCTGCGGTTTATCCCGGATGTGTCGTACGTGCCGGCGCCTTTGGTGCCCGTAATGCACCCCGCAGCCAACCGCCCGCCCGACATGACGTACGCCGTGCTGCGGAGCGTATCGCCGATACACCTGCAGTACCTGCGCAACATGGGCGTGGCCGCCACCATGACCATCTCCATCATTCAGGAGGGCAAGTTGTGGGGCCTGATTACCTGCCACCATCTTACGCCGCGCCTCGTGGGCTACGAGCTGCGCGAGCTGTGCCTGTTTATTGGTAAAACGTTCTCGGCGCTGCTGAAAACCAAGCAGCAGCAAGACGACTACGCCTACCAGCTGCACATCCGGGAAACCCAGGCGCGGCTGTTCGAGCAGATTTCGCGCCACGACAACTTCGTGGAGGGCTTGTACAAGCGCAAGCCTACCGTAATGGATGTGTTCGATTGCGGCGGCGTGGCCATTTGCTTCGAGGGCAGCATCATTACCTTGGGCAACACGCCTACCCAGCCCCAGCTTGAAGAGCTGCGCACCTGGCTGCAGCTGAACATGAAGCAGGATTTGTTTCGGACCAACTCCTATGTGCAGCAAAACCCGGCGGGCATTGCCATTCGGGGCACGGCCAGCGGCATTTTGGCCATTTCGCTGGCCCAAGACCCCGGCGACTACATCATCTGGTTTCGGCCCGAACTCATTCAAACGGTAACGTGGGCGGGCAAAGAGCAGAAGGCCGAGGTAATGCAAGATGGCCTGCTGCACCTCTCGCCCCGGCAGTCGTTTGCGGCTTGGAGCCAAGAGGTAGATAACACCGCGCTGCCGTGGCGCGACATGGAAGTTGCCGCCGCCGAGGAAATCAGGCTGCACCTCTCCGACGTTCGCCTCAAGATCTTCAACGAGCTGCAGACCCGCGCCGCCAGCTTGAGCAAGCTCAACACCGAGCTCGAGCGCAGCAACGACGAACTCGATTCGTTTGCCTACGTGGCCTCGCACGACCTAAAAGAGCCGCTGCGTGGCATTCACAACTATTCCATCTTCCTGCTCGAAGATTACGCCGACCAGCTCGATGCCGACGGCGTAAGCAAGCTGCAAACCCTGGTGCGCCTCAGCCAGCGCATGGAGGCACTTATCGAATCGTTGTTGCAGCTCTCGCGCGTGGGCCGGCAAGAGCTGGTAGTGGTGCCCACCAACATGAACGAAGTGTTGGAGGAAGTGCTCGATATGCTGCACCCGCGCTTTGAGCAAACCAACACCAAGGCTACGGTACTTGGCCCGCTGCCCACCCTTCGGTGCGACAAAGTGCGTATACGGGAAGTGCTCAACAATTTGCTTACCAACGCCATGCGCTACAACGATAAGCCTGAGCGGCTTATCAGCGTAGGCACGGCCCCCGCCGATGCGCGTGGTCCGCGCGGCACCGGCAACCCCGCCGATTATTACGTGTTCTGCGTGCAGGACAACGGCATCGGCATTGATCCGAAGCACCACGATTCCATCTTCAAAATATTCAAGCGCCTGCACGCGCAGGATAAATTTGGCGGCGGAACCGGCGCTGGCCTGACTATTGCCCGGAAGATGGTGGAACGACACGAGGGCGAGTTGTGGTTGAATTCAGTGCCTGGCCAGGGCACCACGTTCTATTTCTCTCTTTCTAAGCACTTGTAAGTGATAACCTCCTCTCACAAACCCATCCTGGTGGTGGAAGACAGCGCGGAAGATTTCACCGCATTGGGTCGTGCCTTCCGTAAGCAGGCATTACCTAATCCTGTGCTCCGCTGCGAAGACGGCGACCAGGCCTTGGAATACCTGCAGAGCTATGGCCAACACCCCAATTGGCCCCAGGAGCTGCCGGCTTTTGTACTGCTCGATCTTAACCTGCCCGGCACCGACGGCCGCACCGTGCTCGATATCGTAAAGAAAGACCCACGGTTGCAGTCGATTCCGATTATCATTTTCAGCACCTCTACCAACACCCGCGACATTCAGGACTGCTACCGCCTAGGCGCTAACAGCTACCTCACCAAACCCATCGAATTTTCGGTGCTGGAGGAGAAAACCCGTGCCTTAGTACGCTACTGGCTGAACACCACCGAACTACCCTCCGAAAGCTAGCCGCCCCTGCGTGAAGAAGATCTTTCTCGTCGACGACAACGAGTACGATCGGATGCTGTACAAGCGCTACTTGCGCAAACAGCCCGAGTTACAAACTTTCGAAATATACGAGGCCGCTTCGGGCGAAGAGGGCTTGGCTTTGTTTGCCCAGCACCAGCCCGATTGCGTGCTGCTCGATTACAACCTGCACGATACCGACGGCCTGTCGCTGCTCAGCGACTTTAAGCGCATCTCGCCGCCCGAAACCCTGTGCGTGATAATGATTACGGGTGGCGGCAGCGAACAGCTAGCGGTACGCGCGCTCAACAACGGGGCGCTCGATTACCTCGTCAAAGGCCATTTCGATCAGGAGTTGCTCGCTAAGACGGTCCTTCACGCTATTGAAAAGAACGAGTGGCGCCAGCACGTAGCCCAGCACCATCGGCAGCTGCAATCCGTAAACCAGCAGTTGCGCGATTCGCTCTACGAACTCAACGAAACGCGCCGGCAGTTGCAGCAGAGCAACGACCAGCTTACCTCGGCCAATGCGGCCATTCAGGCCCGCAACCAAGCCCTGGATACGGCCAACCAACAGCTGGCCCGCACCAATGCCGACCTCGACAATTTTGTGTACGCGGCCTCGCACGACCTGAAACAGCCGGTCAGTAACCTCAGCGGCCTGTTCGACGAGCTGCGCCGCAGCGCCACCTTCGACGACCCCGACGAATCGATGGTGTTGCAGTTGGTGGAGTCGTCGTTGCGCGATTTGTCGAGTACTATTGATGGGCTAACTGCCGTGGTGCAGGAGCAGCGCCAACCCGGCGAAAACACCGCAGAGCTGGTGCAACTTCCGGAAATTGCCAACGAGGTGATGCAGGCAATTCGACCGCAAGTGCAGGAAAGCCAAGCCGCCGTTTGCTGCGACTTTGCCGAGTTGCCCGAAGTGTTGTACGTGCGGAGCAACCTGCGCACCATTCTGCACAACCTGCTCAGCAACGCCCTTAAATACCGCCACCCCGAGCGCCTGCCGCAAATCAGCCTACAAACCCGAGTGCTGGCAGGCCAACCCGTGCTCGAAATTCGCGACAATGGCCTAGGTATGAACTTGGAGCGGCACGGTGCAGAGCTGTTTCAGTTGTTTCGCCGCTTCCACCCGCAAGCCAGCGACGGCACCGGTGTCGGCTTGTTTCTGGTGAACCGGTTGGTACAATCGCACGGCGGCCGCATCGAGGTCGAAAGCCAAGAAGGCACCGGCACCACTTTCAGGATTTACTTGCGCGGGTAATTATCCGCAGACATTACTATCAACAACGGCCGCTAATCAAGCGGCCGTTGTTGTTTTGTATTTGACTTAACGCTCTACGGCGTTAACAGGAAGTAGCTCACAGCATCTGCCCAATACCGAACAGCAGCACAAAGAGCAGGGTGCTCATGGCCATTTGCTTCAGCAATGGGTCGAGCTGCATCGATTGCTGCCGTTTCCAGACCTGCACGCCGTTGAACAGCAGCAGCGGCACCGCGCCCACAAACAGCCACTGCCACGGCGAGCAGTAGTGCTGCAGCACGTACACCACCGCGGCACCTAGGCCCAGCAGCAACAGCAGCCAGTGGTACACGCGGGCTCGGCGGGCACCTAGGCGCACCGGAATGGTAATCTTGCCGGCCAGCTCATCGGAGCGCATGTCGCGAATGTTGTTCACGTTCAGCACCGCCGTGGAAAAGCAGCCCAGACTGATGGCCGGTAGCAGCACCTCGTAGGGCAGCTCGCGGGTTTGCAGAAAGTAGCTGCCGCACACGCCCACCAATCCAAAAAACAAAAACACCGATACATCGCCTAGCCCGGCGTAGCCGTAGGGCCGGGCGCCGGCCGTGTAGTTGATGGCCGCCCAAATGGCACCCAAGCCCAGCAGCAGAAAGCCCATAAACAGCCACAGCCCCGAGGCACCTAGGGCAACCCACAGCAGCAGCAAGCCCGAAGCCAGCGACAAGACGCCGAACACGTACATGCCCTGCTTCATGGCCGCCGGCGAAATAGCGCCGCTCTGCACGGCACGCTGCGGCCCCTCGCGGTGCACGCTGTCGGCGCCGTTTTGCGAGTCGCCGTAGTCGTTGGCGAGGTTGCTGAGCACTTGCAGCAGCACCGTGGTAAGGGCAGCAAGCCCAATCACCGCCCCGTTGAACTCGTGGCGGCTGGCGGCCAGAAAGCCGCCCATTAGGATACTGGCCAGGGCCAACGGCAAGGTGCGCGGCCGGAAAGCCGAAACCCAAGCCCCGATGAGGCTTGGGTTTCGCGGAGTAATATCGGAAGAGGTTGTCAAAGCGTAGCGCGGTTTAGAGCCTCTTCATCAGGCTCTTACAACGTTGGTAACCTTGTTTACTAACAGCCTAAACAGTTGGTAACCTACTTTACCAACCAGCGTTTGTGGTAGCCGGTTACTTCATAATAGCCGATACCAGCTCTTCGCTCATCGGCTTTACTTTGGATGGGTAGAAGCCTACCACTTGGCCTTGCTCGTTGATGAGGTACTTGCAGAAGTTCCAGGTGGGCTTTTCGTCGGTGTAGCCGTTCTTGGCCCTATCGCCCAAGAACTGGTACAGCGGAGCAGTGTCGTCGCCTTTCACTGATACTTTGCTGAAGAGCGGGAACGTAACGCCGTAGTTCTTCTCGCAAAATGAGGCAATCTGCTCATTGGTGCCGGGCTCTTGCCCACCGAAGTTATTGGCCGGAAAACCCAACACGGTTACCCGGTCACCGTGCTTTTTATACAGCTCTTCCAGCTCTTTGTACTGCGGGGTGTAGCCGCATTCCGAAGCCGTATTCACAATCAGCAGCTTTTTGCCTTTGTATTGGCTGAGCTGCACCGGCTTGCCGTTGATGTCGGTAACGGTAAAGTCGTACACGGTGCTGCGAGCGGCAGCGGTTTCGGTGGTGGCAGCGGGCGTTTCGGCCATGGTGTTGGGCTTGTCGTTGGTTGAAGCCGAGCGGGCGCCACAGGCAGCCAGCGCGCCGGCCAAAGAGTAGAGTACTAAAGATTTCATGTCTGACGGTGGTGTAAATGAGAGCGGAAGCGAATTCGAGGCACTAACCCCATTGGGGCACCGTTGTTTGAAGCAACTCCTAGGTGCGGCTCGGCGTTAGCCATTTTTCCACGCTGCTGGGCTGCCAAGCCTGCATTTGGGCCAGCAAATCATCCACATTGTCGGCCACGAGCAGCTGGCGGCGGTTTTCGGGCCGTAGCAAGCCTTGCAGCACCATGTGGTCGAGCAGATGAATAAGTGCATCGTAGAAGCCAGCCACGTTCAGCAAGCCAATGGGCTTGCGGTGCAGGCCGAGCTGGCCCCAGGTAAGCACCTCAAACAACTCTTCCAAGGTACCGAATCCGCCGGGCATGGCAATAAAGCCTTCGGCTAGCTCGGCCATGCGCAGCTTGCGCTGGTGCATGTTCTCTACCACCTCAAGCTGCGTCAACCCTAGGTGCGCCACTTCTTTGTCTTTGAGGAAGCCGGGGATAATGCCAATGGCCTGGCCACCGCTGGCCATGGTGGCATCGGCTACGTCGCCCATCAGGCCCACGTTGCCGCCTCCGTACACCAGCGTAATGCCGCGCTGGGCAAACGTTTGGCCTACTTGGGTGGCGTGCTCGCGGTAGCGCACATCGGTGCCGGCGCTGGAGCCGCAATAAACTGCAATTGATTTCATTCGGAAGCTTAGGTAAACGCGCCTAGGTGGCACGTTCAGCGTATTAGTAAAAAAGCAGAACGCGCCGAAGCGCGTTCTGTAGAAGGGTTTACATCCGCTCGGGCGCCGTGATGCCGAGTAGCTTTAGGCTTTGCCGCAGCGTGTCGGCCACCTGCGCCGACAGGGCTACGCGCAGGCTGCGCTTGGCCGCGTCGGGCTCGGGCAGCACTGGTACTTCGGTGTAGAAGCGGTTGTAAGTTTTGGCCAAATCGTAGGCGTACTGGGCAATAACGGCCGGCGAGTACGTACGGGCCGCCTCGGCCACGGCCGATGCGTAGCTGGCCAACGCCTGCACCACGTCGCGCTCGGTTTCGTGCAGCGTGGCAACGCCTTCCGTCAGCTCGGGCCGGATGCCCATTTCGGCGGCCTTGCGGCGCAGTTGCGAAATGCGGGCGTGGGTGTACTGAATAAACGGCCCCGTGTGGCCCTGCAACTGCACCGACTCGTTCGGGTCAAACAGCATACGCTTCTTGGGGTCTACCTTCAGCAGGTAGTACTTGAGCGCACCTAGGCCCAGCGTGTGGAATAGCTGGTTGGCCTCCTGCTCGCTCAGGCCCTCAATTTTGCCTAGCTCGGCGGTCGTTTGCTTGGCGGCATCGGTTACTTCCTGCACCAGCTCGTCGGCGTCTACCACGGTGCCTTCGCGCGACTTCATCTTGCCCGAGGGCAGATCGACCATGCCGTAGCTCAGGTGGTAAATGGCATCGGCGTAGGGCTTGCCCAGCTTTTTCAGCACGAGCTTGAGCACCTGCATGTGGTAGTTCTGCTCGTCGGCGATGACGTAGACGGACGAATCGTACTGGTAGTCCTGGTACTTCAGCTCGGCGGTACCTAGGTCCTGCGTCATGTACACCGAGGTGCCGTCGGCGCGGAGCAGCAGCTTCTGGTCGAGGCCTTCGTCGGTGAGGTCGACCCACACCGAGCCGTCGTCCTTGCGGAAGAACACGCCCTTGGCCAAGCCCTCTTCTACCCGCTCTTTGCCCAGCAGGTACGTTTCCGACTCGTAGTAGAACTTGTCGAAATCGACACCAATGCGCTGGTACGTGTCGTTGAAGCCTTCGTACACCCAGCCGTTCATCTGGCGCCACAGGCTTACTACTTCCTCGTCGCCGGCTTCCCACGCCTGCAGCATTTCCTGCGCGTGGCGCATCAGCGGAGCTTCGCGCTTGGCTACTTCGTTCGATACGCCTTCGGCCTCGAGCTGCTTGATTTGCTCGCGGTAGTGCTTCTCGAACAGCACGTAGTACTTGCCGATGAGGTGGTCGCCTTTAATGCCGGCGCTCTGCGGGGTTTCGCCCTGGCCGTACTGCTGGTACGCCAGCATCGACTTACAGATGTGGATGCCGCGGTCGTTTACCAAGTTGGCCTTGGTAACGGTGGCGCCAGTGGCTTTCAGAATTTCGGCCACCGAGTAACCCAAAAAGTTGTTGCGCAAGTGGCCTAGGTGCAACGGCTTGTTGGTGTTGGGCGACGAGTACTCCACCACCACACGCTGGGGGCCACCGGTTTGCACGGGGGCGGCAATGTCCTGGGCGCGCAGCTGGCGCAGCAGCCGTAACCATTCGGCATCAGCAATTTCCAGGTTCAGGAAGCCTTTCACCACGTTGAAGCCGTTTACGCGCGGCTCGTTGGCCTGCAGCCACTCGCCCAGGGCCTGGCCGATTTGCTCGGGGCCTTTACCTAGGGCTTTGGTGAGCGGAAACGTAACCAGCGTGAAGGTACCCGCGAAGTCTTTGCGCGTGGGCTGAATGGTGAGCTGCTCGGCTGGCACGGCAGCACCAAATACTTGCTGAATGGCCGCGCTCAGCGCAGCTTTGAGGTCTTGTTCGAGTTGTTGCACAGGGTGCGGGTTTTATGTCGACGCGCTGGTACCGATTGGCGGCGCGCTGAAATACTGTTGGTTTAGGAGCTAAAATCGGACGCTGGCGTAAACCTTCGCGGCGGCCACGAGCAGCGGCCGCGCAAGCTGAAGGCTTACGCTACATTCGTCGCTCGTTTCGGCTCCGAAACGACCGCACCAGCGAGTTCAATACGAAGACAGGCAGCGGTTTCACGGCCGCAAAGCTAATCACGGATTTACACCGATTGGCTACGCCGAACTTCGTTTCTGCGGCTAGCACCGATTTTTAGCTTCTGAGTCGTTCGGTTGCAGCTGATTTCACCGTTACACAACTGTAGCATAAACGCGGCTACGCCGACCTCCGGTTGCAGTCTGCATCTCTGGCTAGTAACTTCTGTTTTCTGACCTTAGGGACGCAGTGACGCAGTACGGTGTAGCGTGGGCTTTAGCCCGCGTTTGCTAGCACGATTGGTACCGCGCATAGCCACCTCAGCGAATAAGTTCTCCTACACGCGGGCTGAAGCCCGCGCTACTGGCTTCTACTGCCCCGAGGCGCGGCGTAGCATCATCTGCACCTGCTTAGGATTACCGCGGGTGATTACGGGGTAAGCCGAATCATTGGTGAACATGAGCTTGCCATCGACCTCGATACGAGCTTGCACGGCATAGGTGTTGGTAGGGTCGATGCGAACCGTGTCGTAGAGCAAGACAAAGGGCAGCGGCACTTGCCGGCCTTTGGCTTCAACAGTAGCCGAAGCCAACTCGATGGCCGGTGCGTCTTGTCGGCTTACATCCTGCAGTTGCACGCGCAGCACCGCGTTGGGCGGCAGGGCAATTCGCTCGCGGTAAGCCACGGTGCCGGTTACGGAGTCGCGCACGGCAGCGGTGTTAGCTTGCCCACGGCTGCCCGATGTAGTGGCCGACGGGCCGGTGCAAGCCTCTAGCAGGACGGCAGCACCTAGGGCGCTCAGAAGCGCGTACGAATTCATGGCAACAGCAAGAAAAGCGGATACAAACGCAACTGGTTTTCACGAATGTATCCGCTTTTAGCACAATGCCAACAATAAGTTTCCGGCTTTAGCGTCCGGTCACCATGTCGTCGAGGCGCAGGCGCTCCTGAATAGCCTCGGTAGCCGCTTCCAGAATTTCGAAAGCGTTGCCGGCCATGGTGTTTTCGGAGTCGAGCGTGGGGTTGATTTCCACCATCTCGAAGCATACTACGCGGTCGTTTTCAAGCAGGGCGCGGCACAAGGCTTTGGCTTCGCCCACGTCGAGGCCCAGTTCAACAGGCGTGCCGGTGCCTTTGCTGAAGCGCGAGTCGAGCGAATCGACGTCGAAGGAGATGTACACCAGGTCGCAGAAGCGCAGCTGCTCGTAAATCTCGCGCGCAACTTGCCGGGGGCCTTTGGCCCGGAACTCATCGAGCTTGTAGTTACGGATGCCGTGCTGCGCGATAATGGCGTCTTCCTCCATCTCGGTGTCGCGCACTACCACATACACCAGGTGGTCGGGCGTAACCTTGGGGCCTTCTTCGCCCAGGTTCTTGATTTTGCGCCAGAAGAACTCCGTTTCGGGCTCTACTTGGTTGTGCTGCAGCTCGCGGTGGTCGGCACCTAGGGCCATGGCCAGCGGCATGCCGTGCACATTGCCCGAGGGCGTGGTGTAGGGCGAGTGGATGTCGGCGTGGGCATCAATCCATACCACGCCAAGGGTTTTGTGAGGGTACGCGGCCTTAATGCCCGCAATGGTACCAGCGGCGTTGCTGTGGTCGCCCGCCAGCACCAGCGGAAACTCCCCAAACCGCAGGGTTTGCTCTACCGTGTTGGCAATGCCTTTGAGCACGGTGTAAATGCTGTCGATATGCTTCGCGTAGGGGAAGTGATTTTTATCGAACAGCACGTGGTTCTGGTCGGGCACTGCCACGGCGTTGAAGCGGCGGAAGTAATCGGAACCTTTGTTTAAGCAGGCCACTTTAAGAGCATCGATGCCCAGGCTTGCCCCGCGGGTGCCAGCCCCTAGTTCGGACCGCACTTCAATGAGTTTAATTCGTCGCATACTACATCGGCTAAATAAGTTTAGGGCGGTAGTGTTGCTTGCCGATTACCGGAACCCCAAGGTACTAACACACAAGGGCTGACACCCGTAGGCGCCGGTTAGGCTTGGCGTCGGAGGACCTTCCTCCGCGACCAACGAACAATTCAACAACCAAAACACCCCCGTTGGGGTATCTTTGCGGGCCTTAATTTCGGTTTTTTACTGCTTAGTACCTAGTGCTTCGTGCCGGGGCTACAAGCCACCAACACGTTGCCAGCGTACCGGGTTACTCTTTTTTCTTCAACTGCATTTACGCAAAGCATTAGGCAACAGGCACGAAGCTCTAAGCCGCAAGCACTAACGCATGGACACGTACCACGACCTTATTAGCCAGACCTTCGACTTTCCTTCGCAGGAGTTCACCGTTGAGGGTAATGAGCTGCGCTTTCACGGCATTCCGCTGATGGATTTGATCCGGAAACACGGTACGCCGCTGCGCCTCACCTACTTGCCCAAAATCAGCGAGAATATCCAGCGGGCCAAGCAGTGGTTTCAGCAAGGCATTGAGAAGATCGGCTACCAGGGCAGCTACACCTACTGCTACTGCACCAAAGCTTCGCACTTTGCTTTTGTGGTGGAAGAAGCCTTGAAAAACGACGTGCACATCGAAACCTCTTCGGGCTACGATATGCACATTGTGCGCGCGCTCTACCACAAGGGCCGCATCAACAAGCAGACATACATCATCGCCAATGGCTTTAAGCGCGAGCGGTACAAGCGCTACCTCACTGAGTTCATGAACGACGGCTTCGTGAACTGCATGCCGATTCTCGACAACCTGTCGGAAATCGAGTACTACAAGGAGCACGTGCACGCCGACACCCGCGCCAACCTAGGCATCCGCCTGGCCTCCGATGAGGAGCCGCGCTTCCAGTTTTACACCTCGCGCCTGGGCGTGCGCTACGCCGATGCTATTCCGCTTTACGAAGAGCAGATCAAGAACGATCCGCGCTTCGAGCTGACGATGCTGCACTACTTCATCAACACGGGCATCAAGGACACCTCCTACTATTGGTCGGAGCTGCGCCGCTTTGTGCACAAGTACTGCGAGCTGCGCAAGGTGTGCCCCACGCTGCACACCATCGACATTGGCGGTGGCTTGCCTATTCAAACTTCCATTCAGCCGGAGTACGATTACCCGTACATGATTGAGGAAGTGCTGCGCACCATTCAGCGCATTTGCCGCGAAGAGGGCGTGCCCGAGCCGCACATCTTCACCGAGTTCGGCATCTTCACGGTGGGCGAGTCGGGGGCGCACATCTACAACATCCTCGACGAAAAGCTGCAGAACGACAAGGAATTGTGGTACATGATCGACGGCTCGTTCATCACGAACCTGCCCGACACCTGGGCCCTTAACCAGCGCTTTATCATGCTGGCCCTCAACGGCTGGGAGCGTAATTACAAGAAGATTCAGCTGGGCGGCCTCACCTGCGACTCGCAGGACTACTACAACGCCGAGAAACACATTTACCAGGTGTTCTTGCCGGAGCGCGGTCAGGAGAAGCCGCTGTACGTAGGCTTTTTCCACACGGGCGCTTACCAGGAGCAGCTCTCGGGTTACGGCGGCATCAAGCACTGCCTGATTCCGGCGCCCAAGCACGTTATCCTCGACCGCGACGCCGACGGCACCGTGCGCGACTGGGAATTTGCCCCCGAGCAAGACCCCGAATCGATGATGCGCATTTTGGGCTACGCCTAAGCGGCGCAAACCCTAGGTAGTTTCGGCACTCTCCCGCGCCAGGCACCTGCCTGGCGCGGGAGTTGTGTTTTTGACTAACGGGCACCTAGGCCGTTGAGGCACTTGGTTGCTACATGCAAGCTCAGCAGTATAGCACTTTTCTGAACCCGACTGTTGGAGTAAGGCTAACAGCGGCAGTATGTTTGTCTTCTTACAAGCAAATCCTTACTACACATGAAAAAAGGTCTACTCCTTCTGGCTGCCGCTGCAACTCTGAGCCTCGGTGCTTGCAACAAGCAGTCGTGCCCGGCCTACGGCAAAGCCGCTACCCAGAAAGCAGAGGTAGTAGCCTCGGCTGCTGCTCCGGCTGAGCGCCAATAAGCACTTCGCACTAAGAAATCCGGCCGCGGCATTCTGTAAGGATGCCGCGGCCGGATTTTTTTATGTCCTTGTTAGACGCGTAAGCTCAACTGTTCAATTTCATATAGATATTCTGCCAGGTAGAAATTTTTCTAGTTCTGCACAAACTAAACGCGAGCTAAATGCCGTTAGTACCGAACATTTAACCCCGCGTAACCCTAACGCATAATTGTACATTTGCATGAAGAAGATTGCAATTCTGGGCGTTTTGGCCTTGGCCGCTGGCCTGGGTTCGTGCAGCACCAAGTGCCCCGCCTACACCAAGCAAAAGCCGGCCACCCAGCAGGCTTCGGCTGTAACGGCTAGCGCCGCCGAAGCCCCGGCCGAACGCCAGTAAGCAACGTTCTACTACTCAAAAGCCCCACCAAGCAAGCACGATTGGCTCGCTTGGTGGGGCTTTTGTTGTTGAGCGGTACCCTAGGTGGTGGAGGTACCCAAAATCAAATCGGCAGCGGCGGCTAAGTTGGCTACCAGCGGTGCATCGGGCACTAAGGCCTCCTCGCCTACCAAAATGCCGCGCACGCCCACTTTGGCGGCGGCTTGCAAGTCGCGGGGCCGGTCGCCTACCATCCAGCACTGTGCTGCCTCGAGGCGGAAGCGCGCCATGGCTTTTTCGAGCATCAGCGAATCAGGCTTGCGCATCAGCGACTCCGACACCGACGGATGGCCGGGCGCGTAGTAAAACGCATCGATTACGCCTCCGCAGGCCTCTTGCAGCTTCTGGTGGCAAGCCGCTACTTCGGCGGGCGTGTACAGCCCTTTGGCAATACCGGCTTGGTTGGTAACCACTATCAGCAAGTAGCCGGCGGCGTGCAGGCGCTGCAGGGCGGCGGGCACATCGGGCAGCACCACAAAATCTTCGAGGCGCCACACATAGTGGCCGATTTCGGCATTGAGTACGCCGTCGCGGTCGAGAAAAACAGCTTTGGCGGGGGAAGATGAATTCATGCCCGGCAAAAGTACGCGCAGCGAGGCTGTTCGGCGCACAGGCTACTGCCCGCACCTAGGCGAACTGGTAATCCGGTGCTTACTACCTAATTGAAATAAATCAGCAAAATGAGTATTCTCGGCAGCTTACTTTTGCAGCTTTGGTCGGTTTATACTTTCGCATGAACGTAGCAATTATAGGCAGCGGCATTACGGGCTTGGCCACCGCGTGGTACTTGCAGCAGCAAGGCGCCACGGCGCACGTGTACGAGAGCGGCAACGCGGCCGGCGGCAACATGCGCACGCGCCACTTGCCCGAGGGCTACGTGCTGGAGCTTGGCCCCAACTCGCTGCAGCTAAGCCCCGAGCTCGAAGGTCTGATTACCGACCTAGGACTTACCGACCAAATACAGGAACCCAGCGCTGTGAGCGGGCACCGCTACGTAGTGCGTGGCGGCGCGCTGCGCGAGCTACCGGGCAAGCCCCAGCAGCTGCTGTTTGGTAGCTTTTTCAGCCTCAAAGGCAAATGGCAGGCCCTTTCGGAACTGCGCCGCGCCAAAGCCGCCCCCGATGCCCACGAAACAATCGGCCATTTTTTCCGGCGCCGCTTCGGGCAAGAAGTTCTTGATTACGCCGTCAACCCATTTGTATCGGGCATTTACGCCGGCGACCCCAACCAGCTGCTGCTGCACAAAACGTTTCCGCAGCTAGCCGCCCTGGAGCAAGAGCATGGCTCGGTGCTGCGCGGTTTTGCCCGCACCATGAAGGGCGTGGCGCGCCGCCGCATCATTTCCTTCCGGGGCGGTTTGCAGGTGCTTACCGATGCCCTGGCCAGCCGCTTGCCGCACCTACGCCTGCGTACCCGCGTGCAGGCCTTGTTGCCTCAGGATGGCGGCAAATACCGCTTGCAGCTGGCGGGCCAATCGGAGCCCACCGAATTATACGATGCCGTAATTCTGGCATTGCCGGCCTACGCGGCTGCCGATCTGCTGAAACAACTTCACCCCCAGGAAGCCGCCGCCCTAGGTGCCGTGCACTACCCCCCGCTCACGGCCGTGCATACGGCCTACGACCGCAACGCCGTGCAGCACCATTTAAACGGTTTTGGCGCCCTTAGCCCCCGCGTAGAACAACCCGTGGCGGCGGGCACCTTGTGGAGCAGTTCGCTGTTTCCGGATAGGTGCCCGATCGGGCAAGTGCTGTTCACCTCGTTTGTGGGCGGCGCGCAGTACGAAACCAACGCCCGATTGCCCGACGCGCAGCTGCTGGCTTCGTTGCGGGCCGAGCAGCAGCGCCTCTACGGCCTTCAGCCCGATGCGCCGGCACGGTTGCAGCACATTTATCGGTGGGAACGAAGCATCCCCCAGTTCGATGAGCGCATCATTCCGGCACACGCCGCGGCCGATGCCCTGGAGCAACAAGGCATTTGGGCAGTAGCTAACTGGCGCGCCGGTGTAGGCATCCCCGATTGCCTGCGCCGAGCCCAGCAAGTCGCCCAAAAATTAACCTCGGCAGCATAGCCTAATTGTTACCTTTGGATTAATGAACGATTCGCTCGTCATCATACCGACCTACAACGAACGGGAAAACGCCGAGCTGATCATCCGCAAGGTTTTTTCGCTGCCGAAGGCGTTTGATGTGCTCATCATCGACGACGGCTCGCCCGATGGCACCGCCGCCGTGGTGCGCGGGCTGATGGGCGAGTTTGCGGGGCGCTTGCACCTGGAGGAGCGTACCGGCAAGCTGGGCCTGGGCACGGCCTATCTGCACGGCTTTAAGTGGGCGTTGCAGCGCGGCTACCAGTACATCTTCGAGATGGATGCCGACTTCTCACACAACCCCGACGACCTAGTGCGCCTCTACGAGGCCTGCGCCGTGGACGGGCACGATATGTCGATTGGCTCGCGCTACATCACCGGCGTAAACGTGGTGAACTGGCCCATGGACCGCGTGCTGATGTCGTGGTTTGCCTCGGCCTACGTGCGCTTTGTTACGGGCATGCCCATTATGGATGCCACGGCTGGCTTTAAGTGCTACACGGCCCCCGTTTTACGCACCATCGATTTGAGCCGCATCCACTTCGTGGGCTACGCCTTCCAGATCGAAATGAAGTGGTTGGCTTACAAGCACGGCTTCCGCATTAAGGAAGTGCCTATTATCTTCACCGACCGCACCCGCGGCGCTTCTAAAATGTCGAAGGGCATTTTCAAGGAAGCTTTGTTGGGCGTGGTGCAGATGAAAGTAGAAAGCTGGTTTCGCCATTTCGGTGGCCCCAACTCTGTTGCTCCTGCCTCGCTGCCCCAACCTGCTACGGCTACCCACGCCGTAACCTCCGTGCCCAAAACGCGGTAAGGCTCCACTACCCCTAGGTAGCCGCCGGACAACCGGCTGCCGCCCCTTGATGCGCCCTCTGCATGACTACATCTCCCTGGTTCTGGGTTGCTTTTAATTTGTTCGTGCTAGCCATGCTGCTGCTCGACTTGCTGGTGTTTAACCGCAAGGCTCACGTGGTGCGCATGCGCGAAGCTTTGAGCTGGAGCGCCTTCTGGATTGCGCTTTCACTGGCTTTCAACTATTTCGTATACCGCGAATTCGGGCGCGAAGCAGGCATGAACTTTCTCACAGGGTACTTGCTTGAGAAAGCCCTGAGCGTTGATAACCTCTTCGTGTTCCTGCTCATCTTCACCTACTTCAAGGTACCGGGCGAGTATCAGCACAAAATCTTGTTTTGGGGTGTGCTTGGGGCCTTGGTGCTGCGCGCCCTGTTCATCATAATCGGGGCGGCGCTCATCAGCAAATTCAGCTGGACGCTCTACGTACTTGGCGCGTTTCTGGTGTACACGGGCTTCAAAATGGCCACTACCAACGACGACCCCGACATCGACCCCGAAAACAACCCCGTGGTGCGCTTCCTGAGCCGGCATTTGCCCATTACCAACCGGTACGAGGGCAGCAAGTTCTTTGTACGGAAGGAGAAGCTGCTGTTCGCTACGCCGCTGTTTGTGGTGCTGGTGATGGTAGAAACCACCGACGTAGTGTTTGCGGCCGACTCTATCCCGGCAATCTTGGCCGTTACGCAGGACAAGTTCATCGTGTACACCTCCAACGTGTTTGCCCTTTTGGGGCTGCGGGCGCTGTATTTCGCGCTGGCTGGTCTTATGCAGCTGTTCCACTACCTGCACTACGGCCTGTCGCTCATTCTTATCTTCATTGGGGGCAAGTTGCTGCTGCACGACTTTTTCCATATTCCTACTGAATGGGCACTGGGGGTTGTAGCGGCTGTACTTACCCTCTCGGTAGTGATATCGTTGGTGCTGCCTAAAAAGGAAGACGAAGAGGTAACAGAACCCGCCGCTTCAGACGAACCCAAGCAATAAGGCGCGGCCACTACAACAGCAAAAAGCCCGGCGGAGCAGCTGCTCCGCCGGGCTTTTTGCTGGGCACCTGGTCCGTTGCTTAGGGCTGATTTCCGCCGTTGGGCACGCCCTCGGTTGCAGGAGCGTTGGTGTTGGCGCCTTCGTCGGGCAAGCCGCCGGTATTCAGCAGGTCGATAAGGTTGATGGGATCAAACTGGCTGCTGTCGGCCGCCACCGCACGGGTGGTATCGGGGCGGGCCGAGAAGTTCATGAAGCGGCGTGCTGGGCCGGCCAGGTTTACCGAGCGGCTCAGTCCATCAGCCTCGGCCTCGGGTATATAGCCACGCCGGGCCATGATGTCGGCAATCAGGCGGAAGAAGTAGCGCGAACTGGCCTTCAAATCGCCGTATTGGTTGAACGACTCGCGGGCGTACTTCGGCTTGGGAATGATGCTGGCCAGATACAGGCTCTCCTGCAGGGTCAGCTGCGAAGGCTCTTTGTCGTAGTAAAAATTAGCCGCTTCCTTCACGCCGTACACGCCCCGCTCGCCGCTGGGCCAGCGGTAGCGGCTTGGGCCCCACTCGATGATGTTGAGGTACACTTCCATCATGCGCTCTTTGCTAACGAGGCGGGTGTTCTCAATCAGCCACACCATCAGGGCTTCTTCGGCTTTGCGCGCTACCGTCTTTTTACGCGTCAGGAACACGTTTTTCACCAGCTGCATCGAGAGCGTGCTGCCGCCGCGGGCAAAGCGCTTCTCCTTGATGTTCTGGATAGCCGATTTCACGAAGGCTTTCTCCATAAAGCCTTTGTGCGTGAAGAAGCGCGGGTCTTCGGCTGTGATAATGGCGTACTTCAGGTAGCTCGATACCTGGTTAAACGGCACAAAGTCGGGGTTCGATGGACCTACGGCAAAGGTCTTAAGCGAGTCGCCGCGGTCGTTGTAGGCGGTGTAAGCAAACTCGGTATTCAGTTTGCGCAGATCAACCCGGCCAAAGCGCGTGATTTTAAAGTCGCGGCTGGCGCGCAGGCCCGAGTCAAACTTCAGGCTATCTACCTGCTGCATATCGAGGGCGGCGCTTAAGTGGTACTGCAGCGTGCCGGTACCCTGCATGCCCTCCACGGCCCCAAATATGCCCTGGGGCAGCGAGGCAAAGAAGTCGGTGGCCGGCACTTCGTCCGACTCCACGTTCAGCGAAACCAGCAGGCCCCGCAGGCGCGGGCTGTAGTGGCGGGTTTCGGCCGCCACGCGACGGCCCAGCTCGGCTGGGGTACGCATGCGCACGCTGATTTGCGGGAAAGCCACAATCTTGTTCAGCGTCAGCTTGGTGCCCTTTTCCAGCGCGAGGTAATTCTGACCTAGGGTGGCCACAAAGTCGATGCCGCCGCGGCGCACCACCACGTCTTCGTCCGAAATTTTGGGCTGGTTCAGGCGGAAGTTGCTGGCCAAGGCGGCGCCGCGCACCGTCAGTCGGTCGTCGTCGAAATCCTTGCCGGCAAGTTTTAAATGAAGCGTATCGAACTGCACGTTGGCGCCAAAGCGACGTTGCACATAGGGCAGCACCACCGGCTGGCGGCCTTGGCTGAACACTTGCACATCCATGTTCTCGTCGCCCTGCTCCACGTGGCCGCGCAGGCCAATGCGGTTGGTAACCGAGTCGAGCACTACAGTGAGCTTACCGGCTAGGTCGCCGTCCTCGATAGTCAGCTCGGGCATGGCGATGGTGGCCCGGTGGCGGGGGCTTTCGTAGGCGACCAAAAAATTGCGGAAATCGGCCTCGCCCGGAATGTTCTCAAGCGCCGTTTCGAGCACTTGGTTCAGCAGTATGCCGTAATTAGTGCCCTTGGTGGTATCGCGCGGCACGGTGGTTTTGCCCGTGCGCTTAATCAGAAAGCCGTAGTTGTCGCCGGTGGCAGTTTTACGGGCCAGCAGCTGTGCCTGCTCAATTTGCAGGTTGCTGAACACCGGGCGCCGGGCAAATAGCGAGCGTAGGCTGATGCTGGCGTTGATGCGGCGGGCCGTGAGCAGGGTATCCTGCAGGCCTACCTTCGGCACCAAGCTCACGTTGGTGATCTGCACGGTGTTCAGATCGGTAAAGCGCGCCGGACCTAAGGTCAGGGTCACAGGATATTTGCGCTCTACCTTCGCTTTGGTTTGGCGCATGGCGTACTGCAGCAACTCCTCGCGTTTCAGCAGAAACACCACCAAGCCCACGAGCAATAAGGCTCCTACGGTACCTAGCGACCAGTACAGTACTTTCTTCGTTTTCGGATTCACTCGCACGGAAGTGTAGATAATCAGCGGCCTGCCTCGCCAGTTTCGTGCCGAACCCAAGCCGCTTCAGGTACAAAAGTACCACAAACTGACCCTACGCGTAGCTCGGCTATACGTTGTCCCGGCCGCAAGGCATTCCTACCTTCGCGAGCAAATCGGCGGTCGGGCTTTCGCTCGGAACGCAGCC
The DNA here is from genome assembly GCF_001483135.1 of Solirubrum puertoriconensis. Lineage (GTDB taxonomy): Bacteria > Bacteroidota > Bacteroidia > Cytophagales > Hymenobacteraceae > Solirubrum > Solirubrum puertoriconensis. The sequence continues at coordinate 471,949 of NZ_LNAL01000006.1, read as the reverse complement.
GGCGGCTGCACCACCTGTCTCGTTGCCATAAAAACCAGGGCTTAAGGCCTGCTAGTTCCTTTCTCGCATGACGCACGACGCACTGACGCCCCTCACGGCCCTCTCGCCTCTCGATGGGCGCTACCGCCGCCAAACAGCTCCGCTGACCAATTTTTTTTCGGAGTTAGCCCTGATTCGCTACCGCGTGCTGGTGGAGGTAGAGTACTTTATTGCTTTGTGCGAGTTGCCCTTGCCCCAGCTGCAAGGCGTTGATGCGGCCGTGTTTGAGCGCCTGCGCCTGCTCTACCAGGATTTTACCGAAGCCGACGCCGAGGCCATCAAGGCGCACGAGCGCATCACCAACCACGATGTAAAAGCCGTGGAGTACTGGCTCCGCGACCAGTTCGAGATTTTGGAGCTAGGGGCGTACGTGGAGTTCATCCACTTTGGCCTGACCTCGCAGGACGTGAACAACACTGCCGTGCCGCTGAGCCTGCGCGAGGCCCTGCACCGCGAAATTGTGCCCGGCTACGAGCAGCTTACCGACCAATTGCGGGCCTGCGCCGCGCAGTGGGCCACCGTGCCCATGCTGGCCCGCACCCACGGCCAGCCCGCCTCGCCCACGCGCCTGGGCAAGGAGCTTGAGGTATTTGTAGCGCGTTTGGAGGCCCAATTGGTTTTGCTGAAGCAAGTGCCCTTCGGGGCAAAGTTTGGCGGTGCTACGGGCAATTTCAACGCCCACCACGTGGCCTACCCGCAGGTTGATTGGCACGCCTTCGGCAACCAGTTTGTGAACGAGCAGTTGGGCCTGCACCGCTCCTACCCCACCACCCAAATTGAGCACTACGACCACCTAGCCGCCACCTGCGACGGGCTCAAGCGCCTTAACACCATCCTCATCGACATGGCCCGCGACGTGTGGCAGTACATTTCGCTGGGCTACTTCCGGCAAACCATTAAGGCCGGCGAAGTGGGCTCTTCGGCCATGCCGCACAAGGTAAACCCCATCGACTTCGAAAATGCCGAGGGCAACCTAGGCCTAGCCAACGCGGTGCTGGAACACCTAGGGGCCAAGCTGCCCATTTCGCGCCTGCAACGCGACCTTACCGACTCCACGGTGCTGCGCAACCTAGGCGTTCCGCTGGGCCACATCCTCATTGCCATTTCGGCGCTGCAACGCGGCCTGAGTAAACTGGCCCTCGATGAAGAAGCCCTGCGCCGCGACCTAGAGGCCAACTGGCCGGTAGTGGCCGAAGCCATCCAAACCATCCTGCGCCGCGAGCAATACCCCGACCCGTACAACGCCCTCAAAGCTCTCACGCGCACGCACGGCCCCGTTACGCAGGCTACCATCAGCGAATTTGTGAGTACGCTCGATGTGCGCGACGAAGTAAAGGCCGAACTGCGCGCCATCACGCCCTGGAACTACGTGGGCATTTAACCTTACCGCTGAGTTGAGCACCAACATTCCCAATCATACTGTTGTGCACCCGGATTGCCGCCATTTCCGTGGCGACATTCCGTGCCGCCCCAATAAGGAGCACGGCTACCAGTGCGAAGGCTGCCCCGTGTATGCGCCGGTGCAGCAGCGCATTCTTATCATCAAGCTCGGGGCTATCGGCGACGTAATCCGGACCACGCCGTTGCTGCGCCGCTTACGGCAGGAGTACCCGGCGGCTTACATCACTTGGCTCACACACACGCCCGCCATCTTGCCACAGGATGCCGTCGATGAGATTCTGAAGTTCGATTTCGCGGCCGTATTGCAGCTGCAAGCCCGAGAGTTCGACGTGGTATTCAACCTCGATAAGGACAAAGAAGCCGGCGCGCTGCTGAACACCATCAAGGCCACCCAGAAGTTTGGCTACGCCCTACGCCCTTACGATGGCGTAGCTTGGCCGGCCAACGACCTAGCCCAGCACAAATTCCTGACCGGGGTGTTTGACCAGCTCAGCTTGCAGAACACCAAGCCCTACGTACAAGAGATTTTTGAGCTGTGCGGCTACGAATTCCGGGGCGAAGAATACGTGTTCGACAACCACGCCGACAAAGGCTACCAATGGCCGCAGTTGCCCGCTGCTGGCCGCCGCGTGGGCCTGAACACCGGCTGCGGCGACCGTTGGACCACCCGCCTGTGGTCTGATGACAAGTGGATTAGCTTGATTGGCCAGCTGCAGCAAGCCGGCTACGCGCCCGTGCTCCTAGGTGGCGCGGCCGAGGAAGAACGCAACCAGCGCCTGCAAGCAGCTACGGGCGCGCCTTACCTAGGGCACTTCCCGCTGCCACAGTTCATCAACCTGCTCGATCACATGGACCTCATCGTAACGCAGGTAACCATGGCCATGCATATCAGCATTGCCCTGCGCAAGCCTACCGTGCTGATGAACAACATCTTCAACCCATACGAGTTTGACCTCTACGGCCGCGGCCAGATTGTGCAGCCCAACCGCGAGTGCGTGTGCTTTTACCGAGGCTCCTGCAAGCTGGGCACCAGCTGCATGGAGGATTTGCCAGCTGAAAAAGTGCTAGCTGCCGTGCAGGCCACTCTACCCATCGCTGTTGCTTAAGCACCCTTCGTAAAAGCACCTCCCCGCTTCGCTACTACCGTTTGGCTAGCGCGAGGCGGGGAGGTGTTGTTGTTAAAGCGGCTCGGGGTACCTAGGAGCGCGGCTCCGCAGCCACCTTTTTCAAAGCCTTTACCATTTCGGCCCACGAAAACTGTTGTTTGTAGCGGCGTGTGCCGGCTTCAAACTTCGCTTGCAGCTCGGGGTGCGTGAAGTAATCAACCAGCGCATCGGCAATGGCTTGGGCGTTTGGCGGCACCACGTAGCCCACCTCGCCATTTGGAATCAATTCAGCCAATCCGCCAACATCCGTCACCAGCATGGGCCGCTCAAAGTGGTAGGCAATCTGCGAAACGCCGCTTTGCGTGGCGTGCTTGTAAGGCTGCACCACCATGTCGGCCGCGCAGAAGTAATCGGCTACGCGTTCGTTCGGGATGAAATCGGTGGCGCGCACTAAGCGGCTCTCTAAGTTGTGCTCTCGGATGATGGCCTCGTAGGGCGCAGCATCTTCGTAGAACTCGCCGGCCACAACCAGCTTCAGCGGTAGCTTGGCTAAGCGCTCATCGGCAAAGGCTTTCAGCAGCACATCAAGCCCTTTGTACGCCCTGATAAACCCAAAGAACAATAAGTAACGGTACTCGGGCTCTAGGTTCAGCCGGTGCTGTGCCTCGCATTGGGGCACAATCGGGCCGAAGTTGTCGTAGAGCGGGTGCGCTTGGTAGCGGGCGGGTTGCTTCAGGTTGAGGTGCCGCAAATCGGCGAGTACCGAGCGACTCATGGTTACGAAGCCGTGGCACACCTGCAGGAAGTACTGCGTGAAAGGCCGGTCGCCGGGCCGCTTCTCGTGCGGAATTACGTTATCGGTAATCGTAACGATGCGCGTGTGGCCGTTGCCGCGCACAATGCGGGCAATGGTACCTAGGGCCGGACCCATAAACGGCAGCCAAAACCGGAACACAATTAAATCGGGCCGCTCGCGCCGCAGCCGCTGTCCTACTTGCCACCAACTTAGCGGGTTCACGGAGTTGATGCTGACTTCAATAGCGAGGTCAGCGGGGCCTGGCTCAGTGCTGAACTGCGTTTGCCCCGGAAATAGAAAGTTGGGGTACTGCAGGCTTAACGTAACGATGCGCACCTCGTCGCCGGCCTCGCGAAAAGCCCGCGCCAACCGCTCGTTGTAGGTAGCCAAGCCACCGCGCAACGGATACGCCGGCCCAATAATCACCACACGTGCCATGCGCCTAAGTAGTGGGCAAATTCAGCGTTTCGCGTACTAGGTATTGGTTTTTGCGCCGGCCATTCAGCGAGGTAAGCTCAGCCAAAAAGCCTGTCAGAAACAACTGCACACCCACAATTACGGCCACCAGGGCCAGGAAGAACAAAGGCTGATCGGTTACGTCGCGGGCCCGCAAGTTGTGCGCGGCTAGCCACACCTTCTCCCCTACCAGCCACAGCGTAATTACGGCACCTAGGAAAAACGACAACACCCCCATCGAGCCAAAGAAATGCATCGGCCGGCGGCGAAAGCGGCTTACGAACGTGATGCTCATCAGATCCAGAAAGCCGTACACGAAACGCTCCAGGCCAAACTTGGTGGTGCCGTATTTGCGCTCTTGGTGCTGCACGGCCTTCTCGCCAATGCGCCGGAAACCGGCCCACTTGGCAATTACCGGAATGTAGCGGTGCATCTCGCCGTACACCTCAATGCTCTTCACCACGCGGCTGTCGTAGGCCTTGAGGCCGCAGTTGAAGTCGTGCAGCTGTATGCCCGATATCCAACGCGTTACACCGTTAAACAGCTTCGTCGGAATGGTTTTGCTTAGCGGGTCGTAGCGCTTCTTCTTCCAACCGCTGATCAGGTCGTAACGTTCTTCGGTAATCAGCCGGTACAGTTCGGGCAGCTCCTCCGGCGAATCCTGCAAATCGGCGTCCATGGTGCACACCACGCGGCCTTCCGAGGCCTTGAAGCCGGTATCAAGAGCCGCCGATTTACCATAGTTGCGGTTGAAGCGAATGCCGCGGATGTGTACATCCGCGGCAGCCAACTCCTCAATCACTTCCCACGAGTTGTCCGTCGAGCCATCGTCGATCAGGATAATTTCGTACGAAAGGCCGTGCGCCTGCAGCACGCGCCCAATCCAACTCGTCAACTCAGGCAACGACTCTTCCTCGTTGAGCAGCGGAATTACAATCGACAGCTCAACGGGAAATGATTTCAAATTCTTCTTACTCAAACTCGGGGCGCGTACGCTTGGTAATAGCTGAGATAATCAGCGATAAAATTAAGCCAACAATGATTGAGCCCACGATAGCTATTACAATGCCTACCGGGCCTTCGGTCATTTTGCTGCTCATGGACATGGCCTGATCAATCTGTTCGTCTGACATGCCCCGCTCCTCTAGCTTCGCACGCGCTGCCTCCATGCCACGAGCCATAGCATCTGGGTCGATGAATGTAATGTAGATGTAACGGAATACCGACGCCAAGATGCCCGAAACCGCCGAAGCTATTATACCAATTGCCAAGCCTTGCCCGTACGACATAAAGCCGCCATTTGCTTGCTTAAATGCTTTGTGTGCCAGCACGATGAAAACAATGGTGATTACAGCTCCCAGCAATCCAACAGCGGTGTTCTGATCTAACCCGGCCATCATAATCACAGCAGTGAAGATGATGGACACAATGCCCAGCATGATGCCGTAGCGTACGCCAACGGCAGAAGGCGAAACATTGGGAGTAATAGTGTTTTCCATGATGGTTAGGGTTTTGGATGAGAGAAGTTATCTCCGAAAGAAAATGGCTCCGGGCAAAAAGAAAAACAAACCAGCCAGAAGCTTCTTATTAAAATCATCCTGAGCTAAATCTGCTGGAGTACTGGCTATACCGCTAAGGCTACGCTCGTACTGCTCTTTTCCGCCCTTCTCCTTCAGAAAATTGGCCCGCTCTGCCTGGATCATCTTTTTCATCTGCGCGCGGTTCTGCTCAATCAACTTAGGGTTGCCTACTCTGGCCAGGGTATAAACACCCAGCCCCGACAAGCTTGCTGTTATCAGCAGCGTGACTACACCCGTCATCAGGGCTACCAGAAAGCCAAATTGATCGGTGGCCAGCTTACGGGCACTCCACTGGGCTACCAGCACGGCAATGGGCGGTACAAATACCGTCATGAGGCGCTTTGGCCCATAAGGGTTCTGATCGGTGAGGTAAAGCATCAGCACCCAAGCCACACACAAAGCGCCGGCAATAGCTCCTACACGTACGGCGGTCCGCAACGCAGCCTGATTCATCATTTTCTACTACTCTGTGCCCAATCGTTGAGCTTTCCGGCAAGTTAGAGCACTTTGCCTAAAAGAGCGCCTAGGTAGCTACTGGCATGGCTGCATTCTTACTTCGGGCAAAGCGCAATACCAACACTTCGCCTAGCAAACACAGCAACGCTGCCGCCAAGCAGTAGCGCCACAACGGAGTGCCGGCGCGCTGCTGAGTAAACTGGGCAGCAACGCTTTGCCCACCAGCCGACTCGTACACGTGCACGTTAGGGTAGGTTGTTTCAAGCTGACGTAGCTCCTCCGTTGAGTAATAACTCAGTTCCGACTCTTTCTTATCCGCATTGAAAGCCAGACTGCCAACGGCTTGGTCGTCCAAGGTGAGGCTGTAATAACCGGGCTGCCGCAAATCGGGTGGCAATTGCAAGTACAGGCGCCCGTCGCGCGTTTGCTGGGCCGGAATAAATGAGCTACTGTCGTTTGCAAGTTTATATACTTGCTCCTTACCCTGCGCGGAGGCCACTGGTTGGCGCAGTACAACCGTCCGATCTGACAACCGATACGCAGGAAGTTGATCTTGATTGATGCTCGACGTCGCCAACCGGTACATCACCGGTACAAACAAAGGATGCTCAGTAAAGGAAGTGTATGCCGGCACTAGTGGCGCGGCAACTACATATATCATCCCGGTACCGCTACGGAAGCCTGATATAAAAGGACTACCATCCCGAAATTTCAGAACATCCAGCGAAGATCGACTCCAAGAAAGCAGCGGCGTTGCGCGAGGCATATCGAGCTGACGAGTTTGCTCCGCAAATACGTCTCGGAAAAACGGGTTCTGCTTATCGGGCGGAGCTAGCTCTTGCGATGCACCTACTTGACTTCCCGTACGTATCTGCACTGTCGTCAACCCTAGGTCTGCCAAGGCCTCATTAAAAGAAGCGCCTCCACCCGAAGCAACTGGTAGCAACAGAATGGCACCACCTGACTCGGCAAAACGCTTAAGGGCTGCACGTTGCTCACTTCGCAACCCAGTGGCAGCATTCACTACCACTAAATCAGCATTGCTGAGCAGCTCTGGCTGAAACTCCCCAACCCGTACCTCCCGATAGCTAAACACCGCTTCATTTGGATACAAGCGCCTAAGCGGACTCTGACTTGAACCAATTTCCAAAACCCGAATGCGGTTGGTAGGTCTCAGCACAAAATAGAATGCGTTGTCAAACCGAACCGGTTGATCCTCTACTTCAACTCGGCACTTAACTGCCGTAGTACCATTCAGCCGTACTCGCACCGTATTAGTGACGCTTTGTCCAGCCGGTAAACTCAATTGAAAAGTACCGACCTGACGATCAGCAATCATTACCCGTACCCCGATGCTGTTGGCGTCTTGGTTGCCTCCATTCCGAAACCTGAGTTGCAACGATAAATCTGCTCCAGACCTGATAAACTCATCTGCTAAATACAAGCTATCAACATAGATATTCCCTGCAGGAGCCGAGCGAATAGGAAATAGATATACCTGCTGATTACTAAAGCGTTTGATGATGGCTGGGTCGAAACCCGAACGCTGGAAATCGGAAATCAGAAATACAGATGTAGGCTTAGCTGCTCGATTACGGTTAGCTAACCACGCAGTTTGGGCAACAATGTTTTGCCCAGAACCCGATACGAATGAGTTGGTCAGAGCCTCTTTGACTCTCTGAGGTGTAATGCTGGATTGTCGTACATCGCCAGAAATAAGATCATAACTGGCCGAGCGAGGAAGGGCATCGATAAGCTGTAATGCATCTGAGACGCCTTTCTCCAATAGTTGTAAACCATCTGCACTCTCAGCAGACATGCTCAATGTATTATCAAGCACAAGCGCCGCACCAGTATTACTAGCTGTGGCGTCAGCATCAGCGGCTGGAAGAAAAGGCTGGCAGAATAAAAGAACGAGAAAAACAACAAACCCCAGTCTGAGCAACAGAACTAGCAAGTGTTGTAGTCTTCGCTGCTTTGCAGTTACCAGTTTTACTTCCTTAATGAAGTCAACATTTGTGAACTGCACTCGTTGCGGGCGACGAAGTTCAAATAAATGAAGCAGTAAAGGTATAACTAGAGCGAGAAGCCCTAATAGAAACCAAGGGTGAGTAAGAGTCATAGAGTACTATGAGTGCAGTACCCAAAGAACGTAATTCATAATAAAAAGACGCTTTAATAAATGACAATACGAGTTGTTCATTCTGAATCGTATTGTCATTTATTGGAATAAGGCAAAGCGGCTAACTATATACAAGCGATATACGAGGATGAGATAGAAGGCACCATTGGTCTGCAGTGACTCGGTCAAGCATGGGTGCAACGCCACATAAATAGCTACTCAAGTAATGATAGTCCTGTAATAGTGTAACTATTATGCCACTCACAACGCAGCGGCTCCTTAATTAATAACTACATACCATATTCTCCCTGTGCCAGCTTCTGCCGATTGGAATACCAACACGGGGTGATGGGGAATAACTCAAGCGTAATTTAGCGGCCCGCTTGGTGCCCCGGGGCGGGTGGCGGTGGGGCGGTACAAACAGCCGAGGCCCCGCCGCGGCGGTTCCTGGAGGGCAGGAACCCGCGGGGGGCCTCGGGCAAGGGACAAGGTTGGCGGCGACCGACTCTCCCGCCGGCGAAGGCAGTACCATGGGCGCTCCGGGGCTTAACGGCTCTGTTCGGAATGGGAAGAGGTGAACACCCGGGCTAAAGCCACCATTGTCGTAGCGGACATCCCGGCTGGTGAAGCGGCGGGCGCCGTGGGCTTGTGACGCACGGCCAGCAAACGCAGCGGAAAAATTACGAGGCGGTATTCGGAAGCGTTCGGTTCATTAGTACCGCTCGGCTGGCCGTCTCCGGCTTAAGACCTGCGGCCTATCGACGTGGTGATCTACCACGGACCTTCTTGAACGGAATGCTCATCTTCAGGTGAGTTTCGCACTTAGATGCTTTCAGCGCTTATCTCGACCCAGCGTAGCTACCCAGCGCTGCACCTGGCGGCACAACTGGTACACCAGCGGCTGGTCCAACCCGGTCCTCTCGTACTAAGGTCAGGTCCTGTCAACATTCCAACGCCCGCCACAGATAGGGACCGAACTGTCTCACGACGTTCTGAACCCAGCTCGCGTGCCACTTTAATCGGCGAACAGCCGAACCCTTGGGACCTTCTCCAGCCCCAGGACGTGACGAGCCGACATCGAGGTGCCAAACCTCCCCGTCGATATGAGCTCTTGGGGGAGATCAGCCTGTTATCCCCGGCGTACCTTTTATCCTTTGAGCGATGGCCCTTCCATGCGGAACCACCGGATCACTATATCCGTCTTTCGACCCTGCTCGGCCTGTACGCCTCACAGTCAAGCCCGCTTCTGCTATTGCGCTCTGCATCCGGTTACCAAGCGGATTGAGCGGACCTTTGAAAGCCTCCGATACACTTTTGGAGGCGACCACCCCAGTCAAACTACCCACCAGACACTGTTTCCCGTCGTCCGAGATTAGGCCCCAAGCAACGCAAGGGTGGTATTTCAACGTCGGCTCCCCGAGACCTAGCGGCCCCGGTTCAACGCCTCCCACCTATGCTACACATGCGGTGCCCAGGGTCAATGTCAAGCTGTAGTAAAGGTGCACGGGGTCTTTCCGTCCCGTGGCGGGTACTCGGCATCTTCACCGAGACTACAATTTCACCGAGCTCACGGCTGAGACAGCGCCCAGATCGTTACACCATTCGTGCAGGTCGGAACTTACCCGACAAGGAATTTCGCTACCTTAGGACCGTTATAGTTACGGCCGCCGTTTACCGGGGCTTCGATTCAGACCTTCGCCTTGCGGCTAAGTCCCCCTCTTAACCTTCCGGCACCGGGCAGGTGTCAGGCCTTATACTTCCTCTTGCGAGTTCGCAAAGCCATGTGTTTTTGTTAAACAGTCGCCTGGGCCTTTTCACTGCGGCTTCTGGCATTGCTGCCAGGAAGCGTCCCTTCTCCCGAAGTTACAGGACCATTTTGCCGAGTTCCTTGGCCGTGATTCACTCGAGCGCCTCAGGATGCTCTCCTTGACTACCTGTGTCGGTTTGCGGTACGGGTCGTCTTGCGGTAAACGCTTAGCGGGTTTTCTTGGGAGTCTGATTAGGGCAACTATGGCCGCGCCCCGAGGGGCTTGGCCTACTATCGCGGTTCAGCAACCGGGGCGTACTTCACTACCCCGGCTATACCTACGCGCTTCAACGGGCACTTCCGTCCGCCCGCGTGCCTTTCACTTCTCCGTCACCGCATCACTCCACAAAACAAGTGCTGGAATATCAACCAGCTGGCCATCGGTCATCGCCTGTCGGCTTAGCCTTAGGTCCCGACTAACCCTGCTCCGATTAGCGTTGAGCAGGAAACCTTAGTCTATCGGCGTGGGGGTTTCGCACCCCCATTATCGTTACTCATGCCTACATTTGCTTTTCCAGCCGCTCCACCGCGCCTCCCGGTCGCGGCTTCGCCGCTGCTGGAATGCTCCCCTACCGCTGCAGCAAGCTGCAACCCATCGCTTCGGTACCGGACTTGATGCCCGCGTATTATCGATGCCCTGTCGCTCGACCAGTGAGCTGTTACGCACTCTTTAAATGAATGGCTGCTTCCAAGCCAACATCCTGGCTGTCAAGGCAACTGGACCTCCTTTGTTCAACTTAGCCCGGATTTAGGGACCTTAGCGGATGGTCTGGGTTCTTTCCCTCTCGGCCTGGGACCTTAGCACCCCAGGCCTCACTGCCGTGTATATCACCGTGGCATTCGGAGTTCGTCTGGATTCGGTAGGCTGTGACACCCCCTAGTCCAATCGGTAGCTCTACCTCCAGGTGACTCGACCACGACGCTGTACCTCAATACATTTCGGGGAGTACGAGCTATTTCTCAGTTTGATTGGCCTTTCACCCCTACCCACAGGTCATCCAAATCCTTTTCAACGGAAACTGGTTCGGGCCTCCAGTTGGTGTTACCCAACCTTCACCCTGCCCATGGGTAGATCACAAAGTTTCGCGTCTGCCCCCCCTGACTCTGCGCCCTGTTCAGACTCGCTTTCGCTGCGGCTCCGCGCTTCCAAGCGCTTAACCTTGCCAGGGAGGAGCAACTCGTAGGCTCATTATGCAAAAGGCACGCCGTCACCCCACAACCGGGGCTCCGACCGCTTGTAAGCGCACGGTTTCAGGTTCTTTTCACTCCCCTATCCGGGGTTCTTTTCACCTTTCCCTCACGGTACTGGTTCACTATCGGTCTCTCGGGAGTATGTAGCCTTGCCGGATGGTGCCGGCGGATTCGGACGGGGCGTCTCCAACCCCGCCCTACTCAGGAGTCCACTAGGGCCTCTTACAATGTCGTCTACCGGACTCTCACCGTCTCTGGTACAGTTTCCCACCTGTTTCGACTACCGTAAAAAGGTCCCACGCCGTGGTCCTACAACCCCGGGCTGGCCGTAACCAACCCGGTTTGGGCTCGTCCCCGTTCGCTCGCCACTACTGGGGGAATCATTGTTATTTTCTGTTCCTGCGGGTACTTAGATGTTTCAGTTCCCCGCGTTCGCCTTCGTCCTTGCGGATCGAATACTTGGTCTTCAACCAAGTGGGTTGCCCCATTCGGAAATCCTGGGATCAGCGGGTATGTGCCCCTCCCCCAAGCTTATCGCAGCTTATCACGTCCTTCGTCGCCTCCGAGAGCCTAGGCATCCCCCGTGCGCCCTTCGTTACTTCCGTCAGTAACGGTCGTTCCCGAGTAAGCAGGGAACTGTCGTTTGCTCGTGTGATGCTCAACCACGCAAGGTGGTTGGGCTATTTCTCTACTATGTTTGCTAGCCGTTACGTCAAAGAACGTGTACCGGGCCTGTCGCCCGGTGCAGGTGAAAGATGAAAAGACAAAGAGGAGCGCAAGCCAGGCACAGCCCGACGAATCGGTCGAGCTCCAGAAAGGAGGTGATCCAGCCGCACCTTCCGGTACGGCTACCTTGTTACGACTTAGCCCCAGTTACCTGTTCTACCCTAACTGGCTTCTGCGACGAGCACCAGCTTCAGGTCTACCAGACTTCCATGGCTTGACGGGCGGTGTGTACAAGGCCCGGGAACGTATTCACCGCGTCGTTGCTGATACGCGATTACTAGTGATTCCAGCTTCACGCAGTCGAGTTGCAGACTGCGATCCGAACTGAGAACGGCTTTTCGAGATTGGCTCCGCATCGCTGCGTGGCAACCCGCTGTACCGCCCATTGTAGCACGTGTGTAGCCCTAGGCGTAAGGGCCATGATGACCTGACGTCGTCCCCGCCTTCCTCGCTGCTTGCGCAGGCAGTCTGTCTAGAGTCCCCGCCTTGACGCGCTGGCAACTAAACATAGGGGTTGCGCTCGTTGCGGGACTTAACCCAACACCTCACGGCACGAGCTGACGACGGCCATGCAGCACCTTGCTTTGTGTCCCGAAGGAAAGGTCCGTCTCCGAACCGGTCACGCGCATTCTAGCCTAGGTAAGGTTCCTCGCGTATCATCGAATTAAACCACATGCTCCACCACTTGTGCGGGCCCCCGTCAATTCCTTTGAGTTTCACCGTTGCCGGCGTACTCCCCAGGTGGGATACTTAACGCTTTCGCTAAGCCGCGGGCCGTCATATCGCCCACAGCGAGTATCCATCGTTTACGGCGTGGACTACCAGGGTATCTAATCCTGTTTGCTCCCCACGCTTTCGTGCCTCAGCGTCAGTACCAGCCTAGTCAGCTGCCTACGCAATCGGGGTTCTGGACGGTATCTATGCATTTCACCGCTACACCGTCCATTCCGCCAACCTCGTCTGGACTCAAGCCCCGTAGTATCCATGGCAGTTCTCTTGTTGAGCAAGAGGCTTTCACCACGGACTTGCGGGGCCGCCTACGCACCCTTTAAACCCAATAAATCCGGACAACGCTCGCACCCTCCGTATTACCGCGGCTGCTGGCACGGAGTTAGCCGGTGCTTATTCAACCGGTACCGTCGGTTTCCCCCGCAGGGGCTTTTTCTTCCCGGTCAAAAGCCGTTTACAACCCAGAAGGCCTTCATCCGGCACGCGGCATGGCTGGGTCAGGATTGCTCCCATTGCCCAATATTCCCTACTGCTGCCTCCCGTAGGAGTCTGGCCCGTATCTCAGTGCCAGTGTGGGGGATCGGCCTCTCAGCTCCCCTAGCCATCGTCGCCTTGGTGGGCCCTTACCCCGCCAACTAGCTAATGGCACGCAGGCTCATCTACACCCGAAATTCTTTAACCGCCAGCCGATGCCGGCCCGCGGTGTCATGCGGTATTAATCCACCTTTCGGCGGGCTATCCCCCAGGTGTAGGCAGATTGCCTACGCGTTACGCACCCGTGCGCCACTGACGCATTGCTGCGCCCGTTCGACTTGCATGTATTAGGCCTGCCGCTAGCGTTCATCCTGAGCCAGGATCAAACTCTCCATTGTAAAAGTTTGTGTGCTGCTGTTCGCAGCGATTGTCCTAGCAATCTTTTGTCGCCGCCGCCCCGAAGGAACGGCGCATCCGACCAAATTAGTTTGTTCGATTCGCTTGCTTCGCCGCTTGCCGGGCGCCTCGCGGCGCCGCCCAGCGGCTACTACCTTGTCGTTTTCTCCACTCTCTCAAAGAACGTGCGAACACCGCTTGTGTTCGTGGCGCCGCGCCCAGCGCGGCCTCGTTTTCGTTTCGGGTTGCAAAGGTAAGCCGCGCTTTCCGGAATTTGCAAGCCCGTTGGCAACTTTTTTTTCGCCGCCCCGTTGACGGCTGGCCGGGCCCCAAGCCCGCCTTGCCCCGCCTCCGGTCGAAGCGGGCTGCAAAGGTAGCACCGCCGCTTCGCTTTATGCAAGAGGAGAGTCGAAATTTATTTTTCAGCTCCCCTCTTTAACACAGAGGCTGATAACAACAAAAAGAACCCTTTCGAGCTAATTTACCTACCGCGTTTCGGATTGGGAGTGCAAAAATGGGGGTTATGCTCGTCTTATACAAGTACCACCACCTTGTTTTTTGCAACTAAGTGGCACTCCAGTACCTAACCGTCTGCAATACTGTTTACTATAATCTGAAAAAACTTGCTAGCGTTTGCCAGCCTCACCTCTTCTGTTCGAGAAAGCGTGTGAGTGCGCCTTCTCATACTCGTATACAGCTTGGCCAAGATTCTTAAGAAATGGTAAACCTATAGATGTATACTCGTAGCGGCCGTCGTTGATTACCTCGTCCTTGTTGACATACAATACTGCACTTAGCATAAACTCAATCCCACTCTGCTCGTCGGCAAAGTAGGCGCAATCGGCTAGGTAGCCGTACGACATACCTACTATATTATAGATACGAAGGCTTGGCTTAGGTTGGGCCTGTTGTTGGCGTCCATAGTACAGGTACTTCTTATAGGCCGGAAAGTACTTGGGCGAAGCATAGGTGATGAACCCTGACTCGGAAGGTGTGCTGCTTAGATAGGTACGCAGAAACTCATAGTCGGCACTTGTAAGGTTTATGCCCAAGGCCTCATCAGCTGATCTAGGGAACAATACTTGCCGAAGCAGGTCGTTTACAACTTTCAATGGCAAGTAGTTGCCAGTAGTGAAGTCGTAAGGCTGAGCCACAAGCTTACCGGCTTGATAGTACCCTCTTCCTTTTGTCACTCTGCCTAAAGCCGGACGCAGCGGACTGGAATTGCAAGCTGCAGGCTGGTGATAAAGCAGGTTGCCGGCGGTGCTATAGAAAGTAATCGGATTGGTACAGCGGTTGGCAGCGGTGTCGCAAGATGCAAACCGGCGAGTGATCCGCACCGAGGGGTAACCAATAGCAGCAAGCCGCTGGTGCAGGTATTGCTGACCTAGGAATTTGTATAGCCTATTGTATGCTTGGTTGTCGCTCACCAGCAACATCCGCTTAATGTAGTTACCTAAAGTAGCCACCTTGTTAGTATCGGCCGAAGTAGCGAAGGGTACAGCTGTTTGGCAACGGCTTGCCACACCGGTTGCCATGATACTGTTACGCGACAAGGCTGGCACTTGCTGCTGGATGGCATGTAGCTTCTCGAGCGAGAGCATGGCTACCGGCAGCTTGACTAAACTGGCTGGGTTGAAGTATGCTTTGTCGTTGAGCCGGTAACTGAACTGCCGAAAGCGAGGCTCACCAGCAGCGTTGCGCTCAATGCGCGTGTAGATTACTTGCAGTTCGTATTGCTCCGCTTTATGTACGACCGCTGCCAAAGCCGGAGTATTCTGCAGCAGGCTATCTAAGGGATTAGGCCTTCTAAGAGACGCTTGCGTTGCTTGCTCAAAATTCAAAAGATCTGCATTAGCAAGGCCATAAATAATACCTGTTAGCGCGAAGCTGACTAACAAACTATTCATCTGCATAGCTCCAGCCTAATACCTCTTTATACTAGCCTCATTATTTTGTGCTGTAGTGTGCTAGATGTTTAGCGGTTGCCGGCGCTGGGCAAGCAGCAAGTTCGAATCGTTGACGCGCCAGTTGTAGCCGGTGCCAAAAGGCAGTAGGCGCGGCTTATGCACCGAGTCCTGATAAGCCGCGGTAAGCGTCGGCTGGTAGTACATGGCAAACATCGGGATGGGCTTGCGGTACGTGCCGTAATGTACAAAGCGCCAATCGGCGGGCTGAAAGTATTTCATGGCAATGCCAGAATCATCTTGCAGCACGTATTGGCTACGCTCCAGAATAAGATTACGCACTTTGCTGAAATAAGCTTTGTGCATTAGGTAAGTAGCCGACTTCACGTAAGTAGTTAACGGCCCTAGGTTGCGCACGTAGCGCAGCATAGCGCTGTTAGTTTGGCCAAGCTTCCAATCGCTGAGGTCGGCCGAGAAATAATAAACCTTCTTTTCTTGCCCATTGGCAGAACGCAGGTTCACGAGCACACCGGGAACAAGTTTGCTTGCATCGGCAGTACTCACCGAATCGGCCGGCAACAGCTGGCCTTCGCGACTGAGGTGCAGGTGCTGCACATCCATCACAAGGTGATTGGTACGGACTGCAAAAAGCATAATCAGCGGCAGCGCCCCATCCAGTTCCAATGACTTCAGATCAACGGCCATGCTGTTGGTGCGGAAGAAGCTAAAGCTTAGTACCGACCAAAGCGAAGTTTTGATGGCGTTGTAGAGTTTAGGGCTTTTAAGTGAGGATTGGCTTGGCACTGAGCCGACGGGCTCCAATCCCACCAAGACATACGCTTGGCTGTTCGGGAACATAGTGGCCGCATTAAGAAAATCGGGGCCGCTGAATGGATAGAAAACTACCCCGCTTTGCCGTTGCACGCTGTCGAGCTCTTGCTTAGACCATGCTTCGATCTTGCTAGTGCGACTGGTATGATACTTTGCCCAACTGGCATCGGCATCGGCCGCGAAGCGTTGCCACTCGGGCTTGTCAGTAAAAGAGCGGAGGATGGAGGTCTGCTTTACTGGCAACCCTGCCAAGTATGCAGCCACATCGTGTACGTCGGCGGTATCGGCGGGCAGTGCGGCAGGCACTGGCTGCGCATTGGCAGGCGCTTCGGCCAGCTCCGGCGCAGAAACAGCTGTTGCCTTATTAATGCTAGCGGAGGGCTGGGCTCGTTCGGCTACGGCAGAGTTACGCTGTTCGGAGCAAGCAGAAAGGAAAACAACAACCGGCAATAGCCACCGGAACAAGGAAACACGCATTATCTATACGAACGCTGATTTGCCGGAAAGTTAATAAACCTCGTCGGGCAGATACAGTAACGGCTGATTCCTTAGGTGTTTTTGCGGCCTGTGTACAGCAATCATAGTGGCCACAGTGACCCTGCTGCCCTACTCTACAGCAGCTTTCTTGGCCGCACCTAGGGCATAGATGATGGCGTAGATAACCAAGCCGAGCATTACCGTAGCGAGACCCAACAGTGACTCAAGGGTTTGGTCGCGCAGCAGAAAGATCAACGTCCAAGCGTTGAGTGCCAGAAACAACAACGGCGTTAACGGATAGCCCCAGGTACGATATGGGCGCGGCAGCTCGGGTTGGCGCCACCGAAGCACGAACAAGCCGAGCACCGTCAGAAACGTGAACAAGTTCAGGACAAAGCCGGCGTACACCAACACGGCCTCGAACGTGCCCGACACGATAAACAGCAGCGTTAGAAATGCTTGAAACAATGTAGCCCGCACTGGTAGCCCGCGTCGGCTACGGTGCGCCAACCAGCGCAAAGCCGGCAAATCCTCGCCCATGGTTTGCACGATGCGCGGCCCGGCAAAAATCATGGAGCTAACGGTTGACACCAGCAACAACGCTATCAGCAAACCCATCAGCTGCCCTACTGCTACACCAAAAATCTGGTTAGCCGAGAGAAAACCTATCTCGACTTGGCCAGCCAGCACATTAATGGGCGTAGTACGCAAGAACACGTAGTTGAGCAGTACATACAACAAGGCTACAGCGCCGGTACCGATGAGCAGAATGCGTGGCAAACGGCGCTGGGGTTGCTCTACTTCGCCGGCCATATACACAGCGGCATTCCAGCCCGAATAGGCATACGACACATAAATAAGGGAAACAGCAAATGAAGGCTGCAGCAGTTGCTGCGCTGCCTCGGCAGTTGGCGCAAAAGAAAAGGACTGTGCTTCGGCTAGCAATCCGGCTCCTATAAAGAAAACCAACAGGCTAATCTTCAGCACCGTAACTACCACCTGAAAACGACTGCCCACTTGCCCGCTAATGAGGTGCACCACGGTAATGGCTGCCACCACAGCAACCGAAAGCAAATTGGCGTGCGCTCCGGGCCACACACTGGCGGTATACCTACCTAGGGCTATAGCCGCCAATGCAGTGGGGGCTGCAAAGCCAACGGTTGCCGAAATCCAGCCGGATAGAAAACCTATGCTCGGGTGATAGATATGCGACAGATAGTGGTACTCGCCGCCCGACCTAGGCAGCGCTGCGGCCAACTCGCCATAACACAACGCTCCGCATAAGGCTATTACGCCGCCTACTACCCACAGCATCAGCAAGGCAAAACCGCTGGTAGTGCCCAGCACCTGGTACCCCAGGCTCGTGAACACCCCCGTACCAACCATATTGGCTACCACTATGGCAATGCCGGTGTAGAAACCAATGCGGTAGACGGGTTTGCTTAGGGTAGGCTGACTCATGCGGCGAATTACTGAATAAACGGGCATAGAAAACGCCATGCCGAGCGGTGCGAAGCACAAGTGCAGCCATGCTACACTTAATAAGGTGCTTCAACTACGCTCAGCATGGCGCGCTGAGTTGCCCGAGGGCGCGATAAAGATGAGGCGCTAAGCTTTCGGGCGCTTATAAAGCGGCACCGTGCTGCATGGCTCGCCGTACATGATGCTGCTTGCTACCGGTAGCAGCTTTTGCATGATGGCCACGTAAGCATACGTAGGCACTGGGTCGTTGCCGCAACCTTTTACCACCACTTTAGCATCGCGGTACTCCTCGGGATTGACGCCGGAAATGGCTTCGTGAAAGAGCTCCTGCTCCAAAGCCTCTAGGTTGCCGAATACGTAACGATGTGCATGGCCTTGCAGCTTGCTTGCCAGCAACATATAGGCCCACGTGGGCACAATAGCATCGGCCGAGCAGACAATGGCCACGTTCTTGCCATCGTACTGGCTCCAATCGTGCGTTTTAAGGAAGTCACGGAAGTCCTTTTCGCGCAAAATCAGGCCATGAAATAGGTTATCCTTGATGTCGTACACGACCCGCTCGCCGGGATGCTTCAACTCTTCGAGGTTGAAGCTAACCAAGGCACTCTGCGCGACGCGGTTGATGATTTCGTCCATGAGGGGAAGTATTCAGTAGTTGGTACTGAGTAGTAAGCATTGCAGCGAAACTCAATGCTCATTATGCAATACACATTACAAAAGCGCTTTGTTCGGGGTAGTGATATACACTTCTTTCAGGTAGAAAGGCTCGTAGTAGGCCACATCTTTAAACTCTTGCCGCGCATACGCCACCTCGGCTAGTTGTGCCACGGCTATGGCCGAAGGGTGCACGTTAGTGAGGAACTCGGCATTTACTTTATCAGCAACCAGCGGCTGGAACTTGGCCGCACCACTGCCAAAAAACAACATCGGCCCTAGGTCAAGCTCATCGGCCCAACTGTTGGCGTCCAAAATTACGGGTGCTGGGGCCTGTAACTCCTCCCCAGCGCCGGTGTACAAGGCAGCATACACCTCCATACGGCGGGCATCGAGCAGCGGGCAGAAACGGTAACGCTCGGCCCTAGGTACCTGCTGGGCTGCTTGGTGCGCCAACGCTGGCAACGTACCTATGGCAAGCAGCGGCAGACCTAGGGCGTAACACAAACCTTTGGCAGCAGCAGCCCCGATACGCAAACCCGTGTACGAGCCAGGCCCATCGGACACGGCCACGGCTGAAACTTGCTCAAGCGTAACGCCCGCGTTGCTCAGCAGTTGCTCGATGAGCACGGTGAGGTGCGATGAGTGTGATTTCTCGAGTCGCAGCTCAGCAGCAGCAAGTAGTGCACCGTCTTGCGTCAGGGCAACTGAGCAAACGTGCGAAGAGGTTTCAAGAGCGAGGATGAGGGGCATCGATAGTACCAGTCGGGTTTTGCGGCATCACCGCTGTTTTTAATCGACCAGAGCTAGGCTACCGTGGCCGATTGGTGTTGCCGCTGCCTCGCGGCAACTACTACTGCGACCAAGGAATTATAAGTTAGTTAGCTCAACAAAAAAGCAGACTCAGTGCTGAGTCTGCTTTCGAATGCAAAGGTAAGCTAAACCTTACTGCTTGCCTGGCGTGCCGGCACTCTTCATCGCGCTGGCTGCTTTGCCACCCGGTTTCAGGAGCGTAGCATAACGTGGCTGATCGTTGAGGAGTTGTACGGCAGCCAAGATATTGGGGTCGTCGTTGAATGTGGCTTCGATTTGACCTTTCTGGAAGTAGTAGCGCGATACTATTTCTTGCTCAAGCAACTCCCGAATTTCGGGCTTGAAGCGCGTAAGGTCGTTGGCTTTGTTGGTGGTTACCTTCTTGCGAATGGCATCTAACTCAGCTTTCACGTCTTCGTAATGCTTCTCTTCCTTGGTTTGGGCGGTTAAGCTTGCCAAGGCTTTTTCGGCCGGCGTGGAGTAACTTATGTCTTTGGCTTGTACCCACTGTGTGAATTTCTGGTACTCGGCGTCGGAAAGTTTGAAGTCGCGAGCCGGCGGGATGCTCTGGTGCTCGGCACGGTAGCGCGTAGCAAAATCGAAGAGGTAATTCTTCTGCAGCAGCACGCGGGTAATGTCGGCCACTTCCTTGTCTTTCACCTCCACGTCGGGCGCTACGCCGCCGCCATCGTAAACCAGGCGGCCAGCACGCGTTTTGAATGCCGTGCGCAACGAGTCGGGCACCTTACCTAGGGTGCCATCCTCGGCGCGGTGCGAGTAGTCGATTTCCTGGATGCAGCGGCCGCTCGGGATGTAGTACTTGGCCGTTGTCACCTTCAGCTGCGAGTTATACGACAACGGACGGGTAGCCTGTACCAAGCCTTTGCCGAACGTACGCTCGCCTACCACCACAGCGCGGTCGTAGTCCTGAATTACACCTGCTACGATTTCGGACGCTGAAGCCGAACGGCCCGAGGTAATAACGGCCATCGGTATCTGCGTGTCAAGGGGCGCGTCAAGCGCTTTATAGGTCTTGTTCCATTCGGTGACCTTGCCCTTGGTGCTCACAATATCGAGGCCCTTATCCACGAACAGGTTCGAGATGTTAACTGCCTCATTGAGCAAACCGCCGGGGTTGTCGCGCAAATCGAAGACAATCTTCTTCGCCCCCTGCTCTTTTAGCTTGGTTACTGCATTGCGCACTTCGCGCGAAGCATCAACCGTAAAGCCCGACAGCTGCAGATAGCCAATATCGTTGGTGATCATGCCGAAGTACGGCACGTTATCCACCTGAATTTTATCGCGGGTGATGTTGACTTCAATGGGCTGCTCCTGTCCGTAGCGCGTCACCATCAGCTTTACGGTGGAGTTGGCCTGGCCTTTCAGCAGCTTGCTGATATCGGAGTTATTCTTCTTCTCAACGGTTACACCGTTGATTGATAGAATCTCGTCGCCGGGCAACAAACCTGCTTTCTGGGCCGGGAAACCCTCATAAGCGGTTTGCACTACCGTTTTGCCGCTGCGCTTCACTACAATTGCCCCAATACCACCGTATTGTCCGGTAGTCATGGTGCGGAAGTCTTCGATGTCGTCCTCAGGAATGTAATTCGTGTACGGATCGAGCGACTTCAGCATGGCATCGATGCCCGTTTTTACGAGCTTCGATGGCGGTACCTCGTCCACATAATAGGTATTGACCTCTTTAAAGAGTGTGGCGAAGATGTCGAGGTTCTTCGCTATTTCGAAATACCGTTCGCTGTCGGTGGCCGAGGTAAGGGAGAATACTAAGGCAGCACCAGCAGCTAAACCCAGGGTAGTTTTGCGGACGTTCATAGAAGGCAGCAGCTGTAAAATACAGACACTTATACCGCCGGAGGAGTTGCGTTGTTCGGCACAGATCCAGCCTCGGTGGTGCGTAACAAACGCTCCAGTCCTGAAATTAATTTATTCTGCACGACGGTGAAAGGCTTTTTTTCCTTACCCGTGTAGATAAGTGCCAGTTGGCCCACGCGGTGGCCCCCGGCAGCTTCGGTAAGCAAGTGCTTGTTGAGGCGGTAAGCCTCGCGCAGCAGGCGCTTCAGGTAATTGCGGTCGACGGCCCGCTTAAAGGTGCGCTTCGACACGCTGATGAGCACCTGGGGCGGCGCAGTGGTAGGCTCGGCCAGCGGCAGCCACACCATGCGCAAGGGGTATAAACCAAAAGAAGAACCCCGGCCGAAAAGCTCATCAATGAGCTTTTTACGGCACAAGTGTTCTTCTTTCGAAAACGTGTAAGCGCGCGCGCCCGGCATGAAAACTCGGGGCACAGCAGGCAAGCTAGAGTTTAGCCAACCAGCCGTGCGACGGGGCTATTAGCGCTTGTGACGGTGCTCGTCCGAAACGGTGAGCTTTTTACGACCTTTTTTACGGCGAGCGGCGAGTACGCGGCGGCCGTTAGCAGATTCCATGCGCAGACGGAAGCCGTGCTTGTTACGGCGCTTGCGCTGAGAAGGCTGAAACGTTCTTTTCATGACGGGGCACGGTTATGTAAGGCCGGCAAAGGTAGGCAGTTATATTCAAAAAGGCAATCAATAATCTAAGTCGTTGCCAGAAAGTTCTATTTCAATCACCTGATACCGGGCAGGCTGTCTTTTTCCGCCGTAGCTTTGCTATGCACTTAGGTGCCTCCCCTGCGTCATGATTCAGTACCACGTTTCGTTTGCCAACCCGCTCACTTTCTACCTACAAGTGCAAATGCAGCTTGCAGTGCCTGCCAACGAGGTAGCACCGCTTGAGTTGCAATTGCCGGCTTGGCGACCGGGGCGCTACGAAATCCAGAACTTCGGGCAAAAGATTCAGCGCGTAGAGGCTTTTGATGCCGCCACCAGCGAGCCGCTACCGCTGCGTAAGCTGACGAAGGATCGTTGGCAGGTGGCCGATGCCGCAGGCCGCACTGTGCGCGTGCAGTACAACTTCTACGCCCACCAAATGGATGCGGGAGGCTCGTGGCTTGATGAAACCCAGCTGTACCTAAACGGCATCCAGTGCTTCATGTACGCCGAAGGTCGCCGTACGGAGGAGTGTCAGCTTATGCTAACGTTGCCCGAAGGCTGGCAGATTGCCTGCGGCATGAAGCAAGTGGGGCCGAATGTGCTTGCAGCGGCTTCGTTTGATGTGCTAGTTGATTCGCCGCTGATTGCCTCCCCTACCCTGCAACACGCCGAATACGAGGCTGGTGGGCTTCCCTTCCATGTGTGGGTGCAGGGCAACGAGGCCAAGCCCGATTGGGACGTAATCGTGCGCGACTTCAAAGCCTTCAGCGAAGAGCAATTGCGGTTGTTTGGCTCGTTCCCGGCTACGGATTACCACTTCCTGAACGAGATTCTGCCCTACAAACATTACCACGGGGTAGAGCACCTAAACTCCACGGTAATTACCCTAGGTCCTGCCGAGCAGCTAATGACCGAGGAGCTGTACAAGGAGTTTTTGGGCGTAAGCTGCCACGAGTTGTTCCACGTGTGGAACATCAAAAGCATTCGGCCTGCTGAGATGATGCCCTACGATTACACCCGCGAGAATTATTTCCGTACGTGTTTTGTGGCCGAAGGCATCACTACCTACTACGGCGAGTATTTGCTGGCTCGCGCCAATGTGCGCACAGCTCGGCAATACTTCGACGAGCTAAACACGGTGCTGCGCAAGCACTACGACGACCACGGCCGCAACAACCTGTCGGTGGCCGATGCTTCGATGGATTTGTGGCTTGATGGATACAGGCCCGGTATTCCGGACCGCAAGGTGTCGGTGTACCACAAAGGGGCATTGGTGGCTTTGCTGCTCGATTTGCACATCCGGCGCTTGCACAACCATCAACGCAGCCTCGACGATGTAATGCGCCGCTTGTGGCAGGAATTTGGCCAAACCGGCATTGGCTACACCGAGGAAGATTACCAACACATAGTGACCGAAGTAGTTGGCGAAGACATGCGCTGGTACTTCGAGCAGCACATTTACGGCACGGCCGAGCTCGAGACGCCGCTCGACGAAGCCCTACGCTTTGTTGGGTGCTGCTTGATGCTACAACTGAACGGCTCGGCTGCCGAGGGTCGCTTTGGTTTCAGGACGGTACAAAAGAACGACCGTACTGAAGTAACCGATATATACCCTAACTCGCCGGCCAGCCGAGGACTAACCGTCGACGACCAGATAGTAGCTGTAAACGGCCGCCGCGCAAGTGGCAACTTGCAGAGCTTGCTGAGCAGCAACCAAGCTCGGTATGAATTAACCGTGTTTCGGCAAGATCGACTCACTACCGTTGTGCTGGAGCCCACCACGGAGCGGCTTTTTTGGCCACGCATCACGGTGGCTAAACTGCCCGAGGCTACCGCCGCCCAGCAAGCTAGTTTCAGCCAGTGGCTAAACCAAGCTTTTTAGTTGTTTCGCCACTTCGTATCCGCTGTATGTACTCGCTTCGTCCGCTGCCGGCCTTGCTAGGCCTGAGCCTGCTGACCTCCTGTACGCTGCGCATGCAGCCGGCGGAGCGTGCTAAGCCGGGTTCCATGGGTTCATCGCCCTTTCCGTCGCCTGCGCCGGGCTCGGCTGGCACCGTCAAGCGCCCAATTCCGGCACCGGTATACCGCTTCGGGCATTTGGATACGCTGATGCTTGGCGCAAGGGTACTGCGGCTATACCCCGGCACACGCGAGGTATACGAGCGCCTACCCGTACAGCCTTGGCTGGCAAGCAACTCTGCGGCCGAGGGCGACGAGTTTGACCCCGAGGCCGAAGAACGACGGCGCTTACGCAAAGCAGGCGCTGATGTGAAGCGCCTAGGTCGGGTATTAACCCTGCGCTGCCGCAACGGCAAAGACGTTCGCCTGGTAAGCAACCCCTCCGAAAACTACGAAACCAGCGTGGTATACGAGTACGTGGCTACGCTACCCAGCATCAGTCAGTGGTTGGTGGCCGTACGGCTTTACGAAGGAGGATATTACCTGCTGATTGATCAGCAGTCCGGCCGGCAAACGGTTGTCTGGAGCCCACCTTCTGTAGCTCCTGATGGGCAACATTTTGTGTGCGGCTCCTCCGACGTGCTGGCTCGCTACGAACCTAGCGGCTTGCAGGTCTGGAGCATGACAAGCGGCCGCCCACGCCTGCTTTGGGAGCGGCAAACCGAATGGGGTGTGAGCCAGCCCAAGTGGCTCGACAACCACAGCATCCTCTTTGAGCAGGACTTTATCCACAATGGCGATGTGGATACTCGCGTAATGCGCCTTAAGCTTGTGAACTAAGCTTGCTTCTAAACAATCATCAGCTACAAGCAACCACCACTACATAAGAAAAGCCCCGCCATGTTACTGGCGGGGCTTTTCTTTTGGGCTAAAGCTACCTAGTCGGCTTTACGACCCGGGCCTTTCTGGCTTTTGTCTACCGACATGGGCCAGTTGCCTTGCGGGTTGTTGCGTGGCTTGTTGGTATTGCCGTGGCGCTGCTCATAAGCATTGCCGCCGGGCGTGTTGTTCTTGATCTGGTTACCCGTCTCGGTGATGTAGTTCTGCTGTTGATTTTGGGTGGTGTTGCCATCGCCCTTGATCTTATGCGACTCCGGATCGGTAGGCAGCTGATTTTGCTGCATAGCGTTAGGGCCCATCGGAGACTGATTCTTGTTATGGTTATGCTTGCTCTTGCTCTGAGACATGGCGTTGGGTCGTTTAGAAGGTAAACGGATACCTTCTTTTACCCTAGGCCCGGCCGCAAGGTTGTGTTAAGCCAGCACTTCTTCTACGCGAACCAAGTCAGAGAACTGCTTTTCGCGTTCCTGAATTTCCTCGTTCGTAAGATTCAGCAGGCGCTCGGTGCCAAACTTCTCCACGCAGAACGAAGCCATAGCCGAACCGTGAATAACGGCGCGCTTTAGGTTTTCGAACGAGCAGTCGTCGGTAGCGGCGACGTGACCGATAAAGCCACCCGCGAAGGTGTCGCCGGCGCCGGTTGGGTCAAATACTTCTTCGAGCGGCAGCGCGGGGCAGAAGAACACCTGCTTTTTGTGGAACAGGAGCGCGCCGTGCTCGCCCTTTTTGATGATCAGGAACTTCGGACCTAGGGCTAGGATTTTGCGGGCAGCCTTCACGAGCGAGTACTCACCCGACAGCTGGCGGGCTTCTTCGTCGTTGATGCTCAGCACGTCAACCATCTGAATGGTTTCGAGCAGGTCGTCCATAGCCGTATCCATCCAGAAGTTCATTGTGTCCATCACGATGAGCTTGGGACGGTTTACGAGGCGCTGGATTACGAGGCGCTGAATTTGGGGCGTAAGGTTGCCCAGCATCAGGTACTTGCAATCCTGGTAGGAGTCGGGAATGATGGGGTCGAACGTAGCCAGCACGTTCAGCTCGGTAGCGAGGGTATCGCGCGAATTCAGGTCGTTGGCGTATTTACCAGCCCAGAAAAACGACTTTTCACCCTGCTTAACCTGCAAGCCTTCGGTATCAACACCGTGCTGCTGCAGCATGGCAATGTCGCTTTGCTGGAAGTCGTCGCCCACTACCGAAACGATCTTAACGGGCTTGACAGAGTAGGAAGCAGCCAGTGAGGCAAACGTGGCAGCGCCACCCACGATTTTGTCGGTTTTGCCAAAGGGCGTTTCGATAGCGTCGAAAGCTACCGTGCCGATTACGACCAGGCTCATACGCAGTTAAATTCTGGAGTTGATATTGATGTGAAGTTGCGGAGTAAAACCGCAAAGGCAATAAAAAAGTCCCCGGAGCTTAAGTTCCGGGGACCTATTGGGGTAAGTAATGGGGCTCGAACCCACGACCTTCGGAATCACAATCCGACGCTCTAACCAGCTGAGCTATACCTACCGTGTTTGTTTGGATGGCAAAAGTAGAGCACGAGGGTGTTCTAGGCAAGCGTTGGCTCAACTTTTTTTCTGCGTATACGCCTCTCAACAGCTATTTACCTGAGCCTCCCGCTACTTCGGCGTACCTTTGCTCCTGCCAATTGCAGCAACGTCATGACCGAACCTACTCTCGAACAAGCCGCCGCCCCTCTGTCGTTTGATGATTTCAAACTCAACAAGCAGCTGCTCATGGCCGTTGCCGAAGCTGGATTTGAGCGCCCCACGCCCGTGCAGCAACAAGCCATTCCGCTGCTGCTCGCCGGCCACGACCTGCTAGGTGTAGCCCAAACCGGCACTGGCAAAACCGCTGCGTTTGGCCTGCCACTGCTGATGAAAGTAAAGTATGCCCAAGGCACCCACCCGAGGGCGCTGGTGCTGGCCCCCACGCGCGAGCTGGTGCTGCAACTCGAAACGCACTTGCGTAAGCTAGCTACCTATACTGATTTGCGCATTGTAGCCGTGTACGGTGGCGTAGGCGTTAAGCCGCATGCGGAGGCGGTTAGGCAGGGGGTTGATATTTTGCTTGCAACCCCGGGCCGCTTGATGGAGCTGTACTCCAAAGGCGACTTGGTGCTGAAAGAGCTGAAAACCTTGGTGCTCGACGAGGCCGACAAGATGATGGACATGGGCTTCATGCCACAAATCCGTCGGTTGCTTGAAATTATCCCGCGCAAGCGCCAGAACATGCTTTTCTCGGCTACCATGCCGCCCAAAGTAGAAGAGCTAAGTGCCGAGTTTCTGGAATTTCCAGTGAAGATTGAGGTGACGCCTCCGGCTGCGCCTGCCTCCACGGTGCAGCAAACGCTGTATCAGGTGCCCAACTTCCTCACCAAGATTCACTTGCTGGAACACCTAGTGGCCGACGCCGAGGTATTCAACCGCGTCATCATTTTTGCTCGCTCCAAGGAAACCGCCGACAACGTCTTCAGCTTTTTGAACCGCAAGGTTGAGGGCGAATCGCGAGTGATACACGGCAATAAAGGGCAGAATACGCGCCTGAACTCGATGGATGCTTTCCGAGAAGGCGGTGTGCGATTTTTGGTAGCTACCGATGTGGCGGCTCGCGGTATCGACATTCCGGAGGTAAGCCATGTTATCAACTTTGATGTGCCGGTGGTGTACGACGACTACGTGCACCGCATTGGGCGCACGGGCCGGGCCGAGCGCACGGGAGCGGCCATTACGTTTGCCACACCGGCCGAAATGCCGCACGTGCAGCGCATTGAGGAACTGATGAAGCAGCAAATTCCGCAGGAGCCCATTCCGGCGGAGGTGCAGGTTAGCGAAACACCCTTCGAGGAGGCTCAACGCATGGCACGCGAGCTTGACACCCTACGCCGCAAAGCTGACCCGAACTACAAAGGCGCCTTCCACGAAAAGCAAGAATGGCTGAAGACAGGCGTAACCATCGACAAACGCACCGGCAAAACCTACGATGGCCCGCAACGCAGCAAAAAAGGAAGTAAGATAAACCCCTCGAAGGGACGAGCCTCCTCCCCTACCGCGAAAGCCAGCAAGGCAGCCGCCGCAAAAAACCGACAGCAGCGCCGTAAGTAGAACTGTAAAATAGCGCAAGGCCCCGTTCAGCAAAAAACCTGAACGGGGCCTTGCCTTGTGGTAAACCCTAAGTGGTTATTTGCCCTACCATTTCATGAGGCGTAGCAAAGGCAACGTAAAGCCTTTGGCGTTAAGCCGCACCATGTATGTACCTTGACGCAGCTGCTGCACCGATAGGCTGTGGGCTGTGCCGCCGGTAAGCTGCCACTCCGCAATAGCCCGGCCCGATAAATCGACCACTTGAGCGGTACATGGCACCGCAGGCATACCGCGCAAATCGAGCGTTACAGAACCTTGTGTAAAGGTTGGGAACAAACCCACGGCCAAGCTACTAGGTCCGGCAACAACGCGTACCTGGCTAAGGCTGCTGGTGCCGTCGTCATCGACTTGGCGCAGGCGGTAGTACAGCGGCCTAGGTAGTTGGGCGGCGTTAGCATCGGTGAAACCGTAGTTAGTGGGGCCGCTGGTGGTGCCCCGCCCAGCCACGGTGCCAATGCGCTCGAAGGTGCGCCCATCGAGGGCCCGCTCCACTTCAAAACGGTTGTTCTGCTTTTCGGAGGCAGTGCGCCATTCGGTACGTACTACGCCGCCGGCCTGCGAACGAGCATCAAAGGCAATCAGCTCCACGGGCAGCGGCCGCTCGGGGTCGCGCAGTTGCACGGCGTAATCTTCGGTGGCGCCGTAAGCGGCCCACTCGCAGGGGTCGTCGAGCGGGCCGCCGCTTACGTAGCGGGTACGCACCCGCATCCGGCTAGTGCCTGGCACCACTTTTTCGGGCAACACAAAGCTGGCTTGTTGCTGTTGTCCGCTGCTGGTGCCCTTGAAAACCTGCTCGCCAGCATCCGTAAAGTCCCCGTCGCGGTTAAGGTCGATCCATACGGCGGTATACTGCGCGTAGAACTCGTTACTGGAGGTAATAAATAGCTTCAGCAGCAGCTCGTAGGTACGCCCGCCAACCAAAATAAAGTCTTGCCCGGATGTAAAATCCAAGTAACTGCCACAACCGGCTACTGAGGGCCGCGAGAGCAGCACATTTGCGCCTTCGTTCACCTGAAACCCCGAGAGGTACACTGGCAAATCAGGTAAGCAGTTGCCATTGGCGTACTCGGGGCGGCAATACGTTAAATCAACCGCTACCGAGGCCCGGTTGCTGTAATCATCAACGGAATTGATGGCCTTTACGCGGTAATACACCATTTGCTGGGCGGGCGGGGCCGGATCGACGAACGTAACGCCTGCAGGGCCCGTAGCGCCAATAGTAACGTAGTCGCCGTTCATTGATAAGCTTCGTTCGATGAAGTAGCCCACCTCGTTATCGGCTTGGTCGTTCCAGTCGAGCTTTACTCCGCTCCTACCGAGGCTGTTGGCATTCAGCCCAGTGGGCGACTTTACCCGCTCGTTACTACAGCTTAGGTTATTTAGATAAGCCGTGCGGTAAGCATCCATTCGGGCCAATTGCCCGGGGGTAAATGCATTGCCGCAACCCCAATACGCCATACTGTTGCGCATAGCCGGCGCAAACACCGCACCGTTGACATCGGTGATAGTACCGGTGTAGCTGCACTCGTGCTGGGTAGCGCCGCTGCGCTCATAGGGATCAGCGGGGGTATCGCACACCATGTCGCCGGTGGTGCGGCAGTTGATGCGGGCTACCAGCTCGCGCTGGGCAATATCGGGGTGGTTGCTATTGAAGAAGGTGTGCGGTAAACCCAGCACGTGCCCCAATTCGTGCTGCACGAGGTTATGGTCGCCAATTGCATTGTTGGCAAGTAGTACGCGCCGCTCAATAGCGTAGCCCCCGGCCCCACCAAAACCACCGATGCTTATGTTCTTGGTACAGTAAATATTGATGACGCCGCTTTCGTCGTAGGCAGCCGCTAAAGGGCCGTCGTCGGTGCCGTAATCGAAATCGTAGTACTGGTCGCTGTTGATGTAGCGTACCTGGCCACACGCATAGAACTGCACGTTGGCGTTGCGGAAGCGAAGATTCGTTTCAGCTAGAGCCCGCAAAAGCGTTGTGGCATCGGCACCACTGCTACCATCGGAGCGGCGAATAATGTTGAGCCGCACCGGCAAGTTGGCGACTGCACCAGTTGGCCGAGCTACTGCGGGGCTTAATGACAGTTGAAGCAAGCGGGTTTGCTCGGCCGCCGTTGGCGGAGGCGTACCGCACGGCAACGACGACTGGGCCCAGGCAGGCACCACGCTCAACAACGTACTCACGGCCAACGCGAACAAACGGGGTATAAGTCCTTCCATCGGGTAGTTACCGTTTGCAGTACCTAGGGTGCACTGCGGTATTGTTGAGAAGTAAGCCGATGCTTTGCTGTAGGCAATGCCCATCCAAGCTGCCTCACCATAGGCGCGGGCAACTCATCAGTAGCCAGATATGTGTTACAGGCAGCTATCAGTACAAGCTACTTAGCTGCAATAGGCGTGCGCCGTCAACAACACAATGTGGAACAATACCTTACCCTCAAGCAAGCTGTGCACGCATACTTGCTGAGCACAACGGTACCTAGGGCTCAGCAGTACGCAACGTGGCTCTTGGCAGGACCCACGCGCCGGCTCGTTGGTGGATGTTCAGCCGGACCAAAGTGCAGGCAAGGTTTTTATCCTGCCTTAATTATGACTTAAATAACAATAAATTATATATAAACAACAAGCACTTGTCTCTTGATTATTCCTTCTTTGCTCAAAACCCCTTAAAAGCAGAGCGGCCCGGTACCAAATGCACCGGGCCGCTGTGGGGTAGCAAGTAAGCCAACAGCTCAACGATGGAAGATGGGCAAATGGCTGAACTTGATGGTTATGAAAGTAAAAGCTGCGCCCCAAAACATGGCACTCCAAAGCATGTGCAGCAGAATGTGACGGCGCTTTACGCCCAATAGCGTAGCTATAACGGTGCCGCCAATAGGCGTAAACAGTACGGGGGTGAGGAAAGCAATGCCACCAATGCCAAACCGTTTAAACACCCGCACGATTTGCCGCGCCCTAGGTGTGAACACCGGCTTGTGGCGCAGGCGGCGGCGGCGCTGCAGGTGCGCCACGAAGATTCGCCCTAGGCCCGAAAACACCAGTACGCTGGTCATCATGCCGGCTACTGTGAGTACCCAGGTGGGCACAAACGACAGGCCCGCAGCAGCTCCGGCCAGTGGTCCGCCAAAGAACTTAACCATGCTCAGCAGGAAAACGGACGCGTATTTGACGGCGTGTGGCATCACGGGCGGTCAGACGTTGGACGTTTTAGCAAAGCAATTACCAAAGCAGCTTAAGCAGCAAGCAAGTTTTCAGACTACAAATTGGTTGGCCGGCGCGCTACAGCTTGCTGCCGTAGGCCAAATCTCCTGCGTCGCCCAAGCCTGGAACAATATACGCATGTTCGTTCAGGTGGTCGTCTAGGGCGGCTAGCCAGATGTGGGCTTCCGGGATTTCTTCGAGTACGTGCCGCAAGCCTTCGGGCGACGCAATTACGGCCGCAATGTGCACCTGTCGGGGCTGTCCGAAACGTAGCATAGCACGGTAGGTAAGCGCCAACGATTTGCCCGTGGCTAGCATAGGATCGGCCAAAATCAGCACCCGGTCGTTGAGGCTGGGGGCCGAGAGGTATTCAACCTGCACCTCCACCCGCGAGGTAGCCTCGATGCGGTACGCCGCCACAAAAGCGCTGGGCGACTGATCGAAGTAATTGAGGAACCCCTGGTGAAATGGTAGCCCCGCGCGCAGCACCGTGGCCAGCACTGGAAAATCGGCCAACAACTGCCCCCGCGACTCAGCCAGCGGAGTTTGCACCACCTTTTCGGTGTAATTCAGCTGCGAGCTAATGCGGTACGCTATTATTTCGCCGAGGCGCTGCAGGTTGCGGCGGAAACGCAGCGAATCGCGTTGCACGTTTACATCGCGCAGCTCGGCAAGAAAATGGTTGGCAATGCTGGGCTCGGAGGTCACGATGTGCACTCGGTCGCCTTGGGTCAACGCATCCAGGTCAGGTACCACGGGCGGGTGGTTTGGGTGAGGGAATAATACGGCACGGGCCGCGCCCCGAAATTCGCAAAAAACCGAGCAATACTAGGTATGCTTCCGCCTTCAAAGTCGAGCAGCAGATTGGGCGTGCCCGCATGGCGGCGGATGACCTCGTTGAGCAGCAGCATAGGTGCATGCTGTTTTTTGCCCGCTTCCGATGCCGCCGCAAACAAATACGTGATGCGCTGCCGGCTATGCACAAACAAGGCGCCGGCCAGTAGCTCGCCGTTGCTTGGGTGGTACACCTCGAGTATTTCAGCCTGGCTACCTAGGGCAGTTACCAAGCGTTGCAACCGCACAAAGTGCTCTTCGCGCAGGTGGGTTTGCCTGTTAGGCTTGTAGCTTCGGAACAAAGCGATGAGGGGCGCCGCTGACTTGCCAGCCACAACCCGCAACGGAACACCCTGTTCTTGGTGCTGCCTTAGCCGGCGCCTGAACTCAGGAGTATAGCTCCGCAGCAATGTGCTGTAATCGTCGGCTAAGCCTAGATGGTAGGTGGTGCGGTTTGCAAGGCGCCAGCCCACAGGCAAGCTGCTGGGCGAAGAATTATCGGTGTTCAGCTGCAGGTGCAAGCGCGCAAACCGTTTTGCCAACAGTTGCAAGTACCCTTGCAATTGGCGGTGTTGGCTTGCGGAAGTAGTAAGCAACCCCAATTGCTGCGTAAAAGGCGGCTGCAAGCACTCAGCGCCCCACAAACGGCGGCGCACGGGCACCGGAAACACCGAAGCATAGCCACCGTTGCCATCGGGCTCCACCACGGCTTCCCAGGTAGGGTCGTTGGTAACATCGAGCCACAGCGCCTGTGCGTAGGGCACTGGCTGTTCGGCGCGCGCCAGGCAAGCTTGCCAAGCAAGCATATCTATTTCGGAGTGGCGGAGGTAGCGGAGCGGCACGGTGCAAAGGTAGCGGCAGCAATATGTTGCCCGCTTAGGTAGTACCACCGCCTAACAGGATATGCACTAAGCCCGAAGCATAAAAAAGCCACCCCTGAGCGGAGTGGCTTCGATGGTAGCAGCAACAGCTATTTTTCCTGCAAGCAGAGGTGAGCAACTTAAATGCGGCTTGGCTCTGCTCATTTCTCATTCAAGCCGCTGCCTGATGCTTAGGCAACTACTTCGGCTACCTGCTTCACAAATTGTACGTTGGCAAAAAGCTTCACATCGTCGCCCACTACAATGGCCCCTGCTTCGGTTACGGCGCTCCAAGTAAGGCCAAACTCTTTGCGGCTGATCTTGCCCGTCAGTTCAAAGCCGGCTTTGTGGTTGCCGTAGAAATCGGTGGCCGAACCGCCGTACTCCACGTTCAAATCAATAGTATGCGTTTCACCTTTGATAGTGAGGTTGCCCTGCAGCTTATACTCGTTGCCGGATACTTTCCGGAGCAAAGTCGATTCAAACGTCAGTTGCGGATAGTTCTCCGCATCGAAAAAGTCGGCCGACTTCAGGTGCTGGTCGCGTTGCTCCTGGTTGGTGTCGATGCTGGCAATGTTAGCAGCAAAGCGCACTTTGCCCGTTTCGAAGTTGTCGTCCTCGGTTTCTACTTCTCCTTCGAACTGCTTAAACGAGCCCGTTACGGTAGAAATGACCAAGTGCTTGATTTTGAATTGGACTTCGGAGTGGGTGGGGTCGAGTACCCATTTGGTAGTAGCCATGGCAGAACAGTTGATTTAAGGCCAGCTTAGCCGGCCAGTTGGTCTTGTTTGCTGAGGCAAATATCCGAAACTATGTACGTACATTTGTTGCAACTAACCTGTGAGTAACCGGTTACTTATAAGTTATTCATTCACTCCGACCAACAGTCCAATGTCAGCTACCAAAACCTGCACCGATTACCTCCGGCCCCTGCGCGACGCTATGGATGTGCTAGGTGGCAAATGGAAGATTCCGGTAATTATGCTGCTTTCCGTGCGGGAGCGGCGTTTCAAGGAAATCCAACGCGAGTTGGGCGTAGCAGCTAAGGTGTTATCGAAAGAGCTGAAGGAGCTGGAAAGTCACGAGCTAGTGAAACGCACCGTATTCGATACCGTGCCGCTGGCCGTTGAATATTCGCTTACTGACTATGGCCGCACGCTGGAGAAAGTAATCGGCGAAATCCGCGACTGGGGTGTGCACCACCGCGAGCGAATACTTGAGCGAGTGTAGTGCCTAGGTGCCCACGGGCAGCCGGCTATATTCGGGCAATTATCCTCTGCTTTATGCTTCGTTTTGCTGGCCGCCACGTTCCTAAACTGCTAGCGGTATTGGCGGGCTTGTTGTACGCCCTTGCCTTTCGGTTTCTCTTCAACACAGGCCCGTTTGAGCGTTTCGGCGGTTTGCTGATGGTCTCGTTTCTGGTGGTGGTGCCTTTTGGCTTAGGTATCCTGACGGCACACTACACGTCAGCCAGCCGCGGCAGTGCTTGGCGCTACGCCTTTGCTCCCTGGATTTCGACCACGCTGTTTGTGCTGACAGCGTTTATCACGCAATTGGAAGGAGCCATCTGCCTAATCATCATTCTGCCATTATTCTTTGTGGTGTCGTGCTTGGGCGGGCAGCTTTACGCGTTCTTGGAGCGGCGCCGCAAAAACAAGCCCGACGACTACGTGCTCGTGTCGGCCGTGGCGTTGCTGCCCTTCGTGGTAGCTTTTGCCGAAAGCCGGTTTGCCACTCCCGATAGCATCCGTCGCGTCGAAAATGTGGTAACCATTGCGGCTCCGCCAGCTGTGGTATGGCAGCACATCGTGTGGGTTCCTCCCATCACTCCTGCCGACCTAGGGCCCAGCTTGGTCGATGATATCGGCTTTCCGCGCCCCGTTGAGGCCACGCTTACGCACGAGGGCGTAGGCGGCGTGCGCCATGCCACGTTCGAACGCGGGGTAGAGTTTATCGAAACCGTTGATGAATGGATACCCGAGCGTAAACTCTCGTTCAGCATCAAGCCCAATACGGCTACCATCCCGCCCACTACCTTCGACGAGCACGTGATAGTTGGCGGCCGCTTTTTCGATGTGCTGCGCGGCACCTACGAGTTGCAACCGCTGCCCAACGGCCACACGCGGCTGGTGCTCTACAGTCAGCAACGCCTCAGCACCAACCTTAACCCCTACGCGGGCCTCTGGACGGATTATGTGATGAGCGAGATTCAGCGGCGCATTATGCAAGTGGTGAAGCGCCGCTGCGAGGCACCTGCTACCGCATCGGCCATCAGCAGCTTGTAGTTACGAGAGCTGGCACCTGCTACTCCCACTTACCGTAGCGCACCAGCAAATCTTCGCAGTCGTAAGGTTCCCAGCAGGCATAATCGTACCACAGCATTCCGCGAATACCCTTGGTTTTGGAAACTACCAGCTTTTGCAGCGTTGGCAGGTGCGATGCGCTCATGCTGTACCGGAGTGCAAATACGTATAGCGGCTCGGCCTGTTCCTGATCTACAATCTGCTCTAGGCTGATCCGATAGTATTGGATGCTGCTTTGCGCTTCCGTGAAGCAACCCCATTCCTCCCCCACCCGCGCATCGAACCGGAAAAGCACGTTCTCCTCGACGCTGGGAGGCGGTGGGGGCATTCGTCGCGGGTCTTGCTCGTGCAGCTGCCGAACGGCGCGTTGGAAAGCGTGCAGGCGGGATACTGCGGCTTCTGCATTCCACTCGGTCATATGGGTATCCACCGCCGCATACACCGTGTCGCCCCGCTGCCGGAGGGTAAAGCGTTCTGTGGCTTTGTTGTCGTAGTATAGGTCGAGGTGCCAGTACCTTTTTCCGTTGCGCTGGAACGGTTCAGCAACGACGCGTACCGCGCTATTGGATGCCTGCAAGCCGCTGCTTTCCGGCAGTACCCCTTTGATAATGCGCGGACTGAAGCTGACATACCGCGGCATGCGCGGAAACAAAGCCCGTTGGCTCGGCTGTGCAGCTACGCCTGAGCAGCCGAACCAACCCACAAAAAAGAGCACCAGCCGCAGCCAGTGCTCTGTATCCACAGGTCGAAAATTGGACATCGGCTATTAGCGCAGCAACTTAGCCGTTTGGGCCGCGGCCACCTTCGCAGCCTGCTCGCGCACGGCCGCGGCAATACCGGCGGCGTCGTAGCCGCACTCTTTGTATAGCTCGTCCTGCGAGCCATGCTCCACCACGCTGTCCGGAATACCTAGGCGCTTCACGGGCACTGCATACCCATGGTCGGCAATAAACTCGAGCACAGCCGAGCCGAAACCGCCCTGCAAGCAGCCGTCCTCCACGGTTACTATGGCCTTGTAGCGGCGCAGTACTTGGTGCAGTAATTCCTCGTCGAGAGGCTTGCAGAAGCGCATGTCGTAATGGCCAGTGTCCACGCCTTCGGCAAACAGCTGCTGAGTAGCCTTCACGGCATAGTTGCCCATGTGGCCGATGCTCAGAATAGCCACCTCGCCGTTGCCCTCGCGAATGGTGCGCCCGGTACCTACGGCAATGCGCTGCAGCGGCTTACGCCATTCGGGAATTACGCCCTCGCCGCGTGGGTAACGAATGGTAAACGGGCCAGCGTTTTCGGGTAGGGTGGCCGTGTACATGAGGTTACGCAGCTCTTCCTCGTTCATGGGAGCAGCCACTACCATGTTGGGAATGCAGCGCATGTACGCCAAATCGTAGGCGCCGTGGTGGGTGGCGCCATCGGCACCGGCAAAACCGGCGCGGTCGAGGCAGAATACTACGTGGAGGTTTTGCAGGGCCACGTCGTGCACTACTTGGTCGTAGGCGCGCTGCATAAACGACGAGTAGATGTTGCAGAACGGCACCAAGCCCTGCGTAGCCAAACCCGCCGAGAACGTAACAGCGTGCTGCTCGGCAATACCTACGTCGAAGGCACGATCGGGCATGGCTTTCATCATGATGTTGAGCGAGCAGCCGGAGGGCATTGCGGGCGTAACGCCCATCACCTTTGGGTTTTGCTCGGCCAGTTCCACCATGGTATGCCCAAACACATCCTGGTACTTCGGCGGCTGGGGCTTATCGGGTACCTTCTTGTAAATCTCGCCGGTAATCTTGTCGAACAAGCCGGGAGCGTGCCACAAGGTCTGGTCCTTTTCGGCCAACGCGTAGCCTTTGCCCTTCACGGTTACACAGTGCAGCAGCTTCGGCCCCGGAATGTTCTTCAGGTCATTCAGGATAGTGGCCAAGTGCTGCACGTCGTGCCCGTCGACGGGGCCAAAGTAGCGGAACTTCAGGGCCTCGAACAGGTTGCTCTGCTTCATCAGAGTGGCTTTCATGGCCGACTCTACTTTGCTGGCAATGGCTTGTGGGTTCGGGCCGAATTTGCTGAGCTTGCCCAGCACGTTCCACAGCTCGTCGCGCACACGGTTGTAAGTGCGCGAGGTGGTAATGTCGGTGAGGTATTCCTTGAGCGCGCCCACGTTGGGGTCGATGCTCATGCAGTTATCGTTAAGGATAACTAGCAGGTTGGTATTGGCTACCCCGGCGTGGTTCAGGGCCTCGAAAGCCATACCCGCCGTCATGGCGCCGTCACCAATCACGGCAATATGCTGCCGGTCGAACTCCTTCTTATAATCAGAAGCCACGGCCATACCTAGGGCCGCGCCAATGCTGGTAGAGCTGTGCCCAACCCCAAAGGCGTCGTACTCGCTTTCGGAACGCTTCGGAAAGCCCGACAGCCCGCCGTACTTGCGGTTGGTATGAAACTGCGCCCGGCGCCCCGTCAGGATTTTGTGCCCGTAGGCCTGGTGCCCCACGTCCCATACGAGCTGGTCGTAAGGCGTGTTGAACACGTAGTGCAGCGCCACAGTAAGCTCTACCACACCTAGGGAAGCGCCGAAGTGGCCGCCGTAGATCGAGACCGAATCGATGATAAACTGCCGTAATTCTTGGCTGAGCTGAACCAACTGGTCTTCGCGCAACTCTTTAAGATCAGCGGGCGAGTTGATGGCCGCCAGTAGGGGTCCGGGTTCGACAATCATTGGGTTCGGTTACGGCAACGAGTAGGATGGTAGCGGCTAACCACCGTAGTGGCCAGTTTGTTGCGGCTCGTTGCTAGAACAAGCCGACACTAGCTCGCAAAGTTACGACATTTTCAGCCTGGCGGTTCGTAGCTTAACGTACTGCTATTGAGCGGCAGTTCCTGTACGGGGCGCTCAGGCCTATGGGCTCATTCCTACAAGCATTGTGCCTTGCCTGGGTTAAAAATATTTTAACCACCCGCCCTAGTGCAACTACGTATTTTTGCCTGATCACTACCCACCCACTTGCATGACCACTCCCCAGCAGGACCGCCAGCTGCTCGAAAAATTATCGCCTTCGCGGATGCTGCTGCCGGTTGCTATTGGGCTCGGGGTAGTAGGTTTCATGTTCTGGCGCAGCTATAAGCCCGGCGACCTAGCTCCGCTGGCCGATGCCCGCCCGTTGTGGCTGCTGGTGGTGCTAGCCGTGCTGTTTGTGCGCGATGTTGGCTATATGTATCGCATCCGGCACATTTCGGAAAAGCAGCTTTCGTGGCGCCAGAGCATCGACGTGATTATGATATGGGAGTTGGCCTCGTGCGTGCTGCCATCAGCGGTGGGTGGTACCACCGTTGCCACGTTTATCATCAACAAAGAAGGAATACCCCTAGGTAAATCGTTGGCCTATGTGATGGCCACGGCCATGCTCGATAATCTCTACTTTGTAGTGGTGGTACCTTTTGTGCTGCTGCTGGCCGGCGACAACCTTTATCCTACCGAGGTGCTGGAGAGTGGGCTGATTACTACGCTTAAAGTTGCCTTCTGGCTGAGCTACGTGCTCACGTTCATTTACTCAGGCCTGATGGCTTGGGCGCTGCTAATAAACCCGCACGTAGTAAAGCGGCTGATTATGCGCCTGTTCTCGGTAAGGGGGCTGCGCCGTTGGCGCCGCCGCGCCTGGCAACACGGCACCGAGCTGGTGTGGGCCTCGGCGCAACTGCGCGGCAACGGTTGGGCTTACTGGAGCCGGGCTGCCCTTTCAACGGCTTTTGTCTGGACGGCGCGGTACTTGGTTATCGGCTGCCTCATTGCGGCCTTTATGCCCGTAAGCTGGGCTACATTCGGCGTCATCTTCGCCCGGAACTTGGTGTACAAGGTCGTACTGTTGGTAGCTATTACGCCGGGCGGCGCGGGTTTTGCCGAGGGCGCCTTCCCGTTCTTCTTCCGCAGCTTTGCCGGCTCGGCCACTATGACAAACTTCATCCTGCTGCTCTACCGCATTGCCACCTACTATCTGTACCTAGTGCTGGGCTCCATCTTCCTGCCCCGTTGGGTAGGCCGCGTATTTGGCCGCAAGGTGGCCGAGGAGGTTATGGCTTCGTAAGCACTTCAGAATACCCAAACCAAAAAGAAAGCCCCGCAGCAACTATGCTGCGGGGCTTTCTTTTCATCAGCGAGCTGTACCATCTAGGTACTACTCCGCTTCCAGCTGCAACTCGGCGCCATCGGTGCTGCGTAGCGTTAGGCGGTCGTCGGTAAGCGTAGCCACATCGAAAGTATTTGACATGTTCCCATTGTCGGGCGTCATGGTAATTTTCTTGTTGGCCTGGTCGAAGGTGTACTTACCGTTGATGGACTGCGTTGGCGAAGTCATTACGTACTGCCCGTTGGCAAAAAAGCGGATTTCTTCCTGCTTTTGCTCGGCAGTTTGCTTCACTTTGTCGCCGGTGGCGTCTTCTTCGCGGCGGGTTTTCCAAATTTTGCTTTCGGTGCCGTAGAGCATGTTTTGCCCCTCTACTTTTCCTTCTTTGCTGCCGCAGGCGTACATAACCAGCGTAAACATCAGCAATAAGGAGCCTAGGTAGTGGAGCGGTGTGTTAAATGCGCGTGTCATAGGATGTCTGGAATGGGTTGGAACAGGGGTTCGGAATGCAACGCGGCAGGCTGCGCCGTTTCTTACGCGACCAGCCGCAAAGGGTTAAGCATGCAACCCGCTGCCCTTGGCTCCGTACAGCTTACTCGAGCTAACCGCCTCTGAGTAAGCGGCTATAGCTCTGTTCGCACCTACTTACCAAGACCACACAACCATGGGACTATTTGATTTCCTCAGCGATAAGGGCGAGAAGAAACCCGTACAACCCACCCAGCCGCCTAAGCCCGCTGGCGGTGCTACCGATTTCTTCGGCAACCAACAGCAACCACAACAAGCTCAACCGGCCGCTGCGCAAGGCGAAACCTACACCGTAGTAAGTGGCGATTCGTTGTCAAAAATTGCCAAGAAGCACTACGGCGACGCCTCCAAGTGGCACCAGATTTACGACGCTAATAAGTCGACCATTGGCAATAACCCCGACCACATTGAGGTGGGCCAAACACTGAAACTGCCCAAGTTGTAAGCTTTGCTCACGCTTGAATTGTCAACGCCTAGGTCCGAGCCCTAGGCGTTTTTTTGTGCTTATCGCAAAGCCTAATCGAAATTCATGTATTTGTAAATCAACACGCTAATTCATAGTAACAGTATACCGATTACCAAGAACTAGCTGGTCGAAAAAAACTTTTCTCTGGATTTGCGTTTAATGCAACCGGTACTACCTTTGTGCCAGCCTGGCTTACGGCCCGGCGTTTTTTGAAGCATGGTTTATTCCGAAGCGGCGAGAGAACAGGCTCGATGACCCGCTGGCAACCACCAGCAACGCACAAGCTGGCAGGTGCCAAGTCCTGCCCCCACCGAGGGGACAAATAAATAGCGTGCTATGGATACCTACCCGCACCCCTACAACACTTCTTCGCAGTTCCGCGCTACCGCGGCGCCCGCTACAATTATGCTTGTAGCCGCTCGCCCCGCTACCGCGATGGTAATGCAGCCGCAGGCCATGCGCGCTGCCGAAACGGCGTGTTGTTGCTGTTGTTGGTAGTTAGCCCCGCGGGCGCTTAAAGCCTGCCCCTACCCTTCTCATTTCACTTTCTGGCCGCTCGGCTACTCGGCGGCACGTGGCTTCGTCGCACCCTAGGGTTTCACTTGGGCTGCTACGGGCTACCACTTCGGCACACGCGGCTTTGGGCTTGCTGTGGCCGGTTTTCCACATCGCTTTCGCAATCCACAACCCTCTTTCTCAGCCTCATCATGTCCCAGCAAAACCTGCACTTCGAGACCCTGCAACTCCACGCCGGCCAGCAACCCGACCCTACCACGGGTGCCCGCGCAGTACCGCTGTTCCAAACTACATCCTACGTATTCAAGAATGCTGAACACGGCGCTAACCTCTTTGCGCTGAAAGAGTTCGGCAACATTTACACCCGCCTGATGAACCCCACTACCGACGTGTTCGAGCAGCGGGTGGCAGCGCTCGAAGGCGGGGTAGCAGCGTTGGCAACGGCTTCGGGACAGGCGGCACAGTTCATTGCTCTGAACAATATCCTGCAAGCCGGCGACAACTTCGTGTCAACTTCGTTTCTGTACGGCGGCACGTACAATCAATTCAAGGTTGCGTTCAAGCGCCTAGGTATTGAGGTGCGCTTTGCCGACGGGGACAACCCCGAGAGCTTTGAGCGGCTAATCGACGAGAATACCAAGGCCCTGTACCTCGAAACCATCGGCAACCCGGGCTTCAATATTCCGGATTTCGAAGCCATTGCGGCCATTGCCAACAAGCACGACATCCCACTGATTGTGGATAACACCTTCGGGGCCGGTGGCTACCTGTTCCGCCCCTTGGAGCACGGTGCGCACATTGTGGTGCAATCGGCTACGAAGTGGATTGGCGGCCACGGCACCTCCATTGGCGGTGTAATTGTGGATGGCGGCAAGTACGACTTCGGCAACGGCAAATTTCCGCAGTTTACCGAACCGAGCGAAGGCTACCATGGCTTAGTATTCAATAACGTATTTGGCAAAAATGGTCCCTTCGGCAACATTGCTTTCATCATCCGGGCCCGCGTAGAAGGCCTGCGCGACTTCGGTCCGTCGCAGAGCCCTTTTAACGCCTGGCAGCTGCTCATTGGCCTCGAAACGCTGAGCCTGCGCGTAGACCGCACCGTGGAAAACGCCCAAAAAATTGCCGAATGGCTGGAGCAGCACCCGCAGGTAGAGGCCGTGAACTACCCCGGCCTGAAGAGCAGCCCCTACCATCAGCTGGCCACCAAGTACCTCAAGCGAGGTTTTGGCGGCGTGCTCACCTTCGCCATCAAAGGCTCGAAGGATACGGCTACCCAGTTCATCGACAACCTGCAGCTGATTAGCCACCTGGCCAACGTGGGCGACGCCAAAACGCTCATCATTCAGCCCTCGGCCACCACGCACCAGCAGCTTTCCGACGAGGAGCAGCGCGCCGCCGGCGTAACGCCCACGCTGCTGCGCCTGTCGCTGGGCATCGAGCACATCGACGACATCAAGGCCGATTTGCAGCGCGCTTTCGACGCTGTGCAAAATGCGGCCCCAACAACTACTGACGAGGAAAACGCTATCCTCACCGAACAACAAGCCGAGCACCCCGCTACGCTGGAAGTATAAAAGGGAGGGAAAACTTGGAAGCCCATCCACTGCCATGGTACGGGGCTTCCCTTCCAGCGTCGGGACCTAGGCGAAGCGCTTCGGGAGAAAGCGCTTCGCCGCCGCTTCGGCTCCTTTGCTTTCCGGCCCCCTTTATCTGCTCGAGGGGGCCGGGAGCAAAGAATGTCTTACCGCCGCAGCCAGTAGCTGCGGTGTTTTACCACTCCTTTCAGCTTTACCCGAAAGGACCTGCTATGAGCGAACAACAAACGCTAACCTTGGTCCAACCGCTGCCGCTGGAGTGCGGAGGCGAGCTGGCCGGCGTACAAATTGCCTACCACAGCTACGGCACCCTCAACTCCGCGCGCGACAACGTGCTGTGGGTGTGCCACGCCCTCACGGCCAACGCCGATGTAGAAAGCTGGTGGCCCGGCTTGGTAGGCCCTAGCCATTACTACGACCCTGCCGAGTGGTTTATCGTGTGTGCCAACGTGCTGGGCTCGTGCTACGGCACTACCGGCCCCATTTCGCCGGTGCCGCCGCACAATCGGCCGCTGTACCAAGCTTTTCCGCGCCTCACGGTGCGCGACTTGGTTGCCGCGCACGAGCAACTGCGTCAGCACCTAGGCATCGAGAAAATTCATACCGTTATCGGCGGCTCCCTGGGTGGGCAGCAGGCGTTGGAGTGGACCATTGCGCAACCCAAGCTGTTCGACTACCTGGTACTGTTGGCTACCAACGCGCGGCACTCGCCCTGGGGCATTGCCTTCAACGAGGCACAGCGCTTGGCCATTCAGGCCGATTGCACCTACCAGGGCGGCGGGCTCGAGGGCGGCGTAGCGGGTTTGCGGGCTGCCCGGGCCATTGCCCTGCTCAGCTACCGCAGCTACGACGCCTACGGCCGCACCCAAGCCGAGCCCGACCACGACACCCTGCCGGCTTTTTACCGGGCCAGCTCTTATCAGCAATACCAAGGCGACAAGCTCACGGCGCGTTTCAACGCCTACAGCTACGTCACGCTGTCGCACATTATGGATTCGCACAACGTAGGGCGCGGGCGCGGTGGCTTGGAGGCCGCGTTGGCGCAGGTGCAAGCGCGCACGCTGGTGCTGGGCATCTCATCCGATGTGCTGTTTCCGCCGGCCGAGCAGCAGTTCATCGCCCGCCACATACCCGGTGCCATGTACGCCGAAATGGATTCGCCCTACGGCCACGACGGTTTCCTGATCGAAACCGCGCAAATCACGCATTTCCTCGAACGATTCTATGTCCAAACCTTCGTCCACTAACCCCCGCACCCGCATTGGGCTCATTGGTTTCGGCTGTGTTGGGCAGGGCCTGTTCGACATTTTGGAGCGCCAACCCGAGAGCGGCTTCGAGGTAAAGCGCATTGCCGTAAAGAACCCCACTAAGCTGCGCCCTTTGCCGGCCAACCGGTTCGAGTTTCGGGCCGATGAGCTGCTGCACGACGCG
Organism: Solirubrum puertoriconensis; assembly: GCF_001483135.1. GTDB lineage: Bacteria > Bacteroidota > Bacteroidia > Cytophagales > Hymenobacteraceae > Solirubrum > Solirubrum puertoriconensis. The sequence continues at coordinate 428,181 of NZ_LNAL01000006.1, read as the reverse complement.
GAGCTCGACATTCTGGTAGAAGTTATCGACGACGCAGCCGAAGCGTTTCGGTTGGTGAGCCTCGCCCTGCGCCAAGGCCGCCGCGTGGTTACGGCCAACAAAGCCATGGTGGCGCGGCACTTGCCCGAGCTGCTGCAGCTGCAGCGCGAGTTTGGCGGCACGCTGCTCTACGAAGCCGCCGTATGCGGCAGCATCCCGGTTATTCGCACCCTCGACAGCTACTTCGGCCAGGAGCCACTGCGCTCGGTAAGCGGCATCTTCAACGGCTCCTCCAACTACGTGCTCACACGCATGAGCGAAGGCGGCTCCGACTACGCAGAAGCCTTAGCCGAAGCCCAAGCGCAAGGCTTCGCCGAAACCGACCCCACCCTCGATATGGCCGCTTTCGACCCTAGGTCAAAAGCCGTGATATTGGCTGCCCACGCCTACGGCCTGCTGCTGAACCCCGACGACGTACTGAACCTAGGCATCGAAAACATCTCGCCGGCCGACATTCGCTACGCCGCCGAGCGCGGGCAAAAGATTAAGGTAGTAGCCAGTCTGCAGCCCCTGTCCGGCGGTGGCGCTACCGTGTTCGTAACGCCGCAGCTGGTTCCGGCCGATTCGCCGTTGTATGACGTGGAGCGCGAGTTCAATGGCGTGGTGGTTGAGGCCGAGTTTGCGGGACAGCACTTTTGGCGCGGCCGCGGCGCCGGCGGCCACCCCACCGGCTCGGCTGTGCTAGCCGACCTAGTGGCCCTGCGCAACGGCTTCCGCTATCAATACGATAAGCTAAGCGGCGCCACCGTCGCGGAAGCACCAGAGTTGGAGCTGGAAGTATACCTGCGTAACGCTCCCGAGGGGCTGCAGCATGCCCTAGGTGTTACCAACGAATCAGGCGAAATCATTGTGGCTGCAGCCCCGGAAGGCGTCCTAGGTTATATCAGCCTGAATAAGCTGCACAAGCACCGCGACGCGTTACGAGCCGCCGCCACTTTCGTAGCCCAAACAGGTAAAACCAGGCAAGCCGTTGCTCAGCCAACCCAATTAGCTACCGAGCTTGTAGCTGAATAAACCAAACGGGCCGCCCTCTAGGCGGCCCGTTTGGTTTTACTGCAGAATAATAGTTCGACCCTGCAGCCCTTCGCCGCTGAGGTAATAAGTGCCCTCGGGCAGGTTGTCGCGCGGAATAAGCATCCGGGGCTTATCCCACAGAAAGCGTCGAACCACGCGGCCTTTCGCATCGAGCAGCTCCACTTGCCGCGGCCGGAATGGCTGCTGGCCCGTTGCCTCCAACACAATAAGCTGCTGCGCCGGCACGGGGTACACCTGCAATTCGCTTACCAGATTATTGCTCTGCGCCGCGCTCAGCACCGTACCCGGCTGGCGCAGCAATGGCCGCAGAAACGCCCGCACAGTTTGGTAAGTAGTATCGAAGTACGCTACACTGCTGGGGCTACTGCCGTTGTAGGGCACGTGCGGCGCGTTGCGCAAGGTGCGCAGCACGTTCGGAATACCTAGGGCATCGGCTTGGGGCTTTATAGCGCCGCTGCCAAACAGCCGCGGCGAGGCGGCAAAACCCCAGGCCTTGCCTACGCCGTAGGGCACCACCGCATCGGCGGTGCCGTGCACGCTGCACAGCGGCACGTTGCCGGGCTCCAGCCAGCTTAGGCTGCCTAGGGCGCCGCTCAAATTGATAACGCCGGCCACTCGGCTGCTGTAGCCGGGGTTGCCGCTGTTGCCCTCGAGGCCGCCTAACCGGTTGAGGTTGATGTACGACGGCACTTCGCTGGGCTTATCAAGGTAGCCAACCTGCAGCGCCATAAAACCACCCGCCGAGGAGCCAGCGGCAAAAATGTAGTTGGGGTGTACGCGGTACTGGCGCACGGTGGCGGCATCGCGCCGGAAGAATCGGATGACGGCCCGCATATCCTGCGTGGCGCGCACAGCGGCTTGGCCTACGTTCAGGCTATCGAGCGGAAAGAACCCAACGCGGTAATCGATGCTGGCGGCCACGTAGCCGAGCTGGGCCATGCGCGTGCATATAGCGTTCATAAATGCATCGTCGCAGTTGCCGGTGAGGAAAGCGCCTTCGTGCGCAAACACAATGAGCGGGCGCCGCCGCACGGTGTCGCCGGCGGGCTCGTAGAGGTTCAGGCGCAGTACCTGGGTGTTGCCGGTGAGGTCGGGCGCCGAGCCGTACTCCACGCCGCGCGTAACGGTTACCTGCTGAAAGCGCGGCTGCCAGTAACGGCCACCGGTGGTGTCAATCTGTGCGAAAGCAGGGCAGCAGCTCAGCAGCAACGCAACCCAAGCAAGCAGTAGCTGTTTCATGGCAAGCAACGTGAGCTTTAGCGTACGGCAATAAGCGGTATCGGTAGCATACTACCGCATTCTTCGGCGTAGGTTTGCAGCTCAGCTTTCCTTGCCATGCCAACTACGCCTCCTGCGCTCCACCCCCACGACCGGGTAGCCATTGTGTGCCCCGCCCGCAAAGTTTCGCACGATGAACTTGCCGCCGCCATTGCCGTGCTGCAGAGCTGGAACCTGGAGGTAGTGCTGGGCGAAACCGTGGCCGCCGAGCACCATCAGTTTGCCGGCTCCGATGAGGTGCGCATCCGCGACTTCCAACGACAGCTCGACGACCCCAGCATCCGGGCCATCCTGTGCGCCCGCGGCGGCTACGGCACCCCGCGCATCATCGACCACCTCGATTTTTCGCGCTTTGCCGAGCAGCCCAAGTGGATTGCCGGCTTCTCCGATATTACAACCCTCAACTGCCACCTCTTGGCCCTAGGTCACGAGAGCATTCATGGCGTGATGCCGCTGCTCTTCAACCAGCCTGGGGGCGAGCTAGCCCTCGAAAGCTTGCGCCGAGCTTTGTTTGGCGAGCCGGTAAGCTACGCGGCCCCCGCGCACGCGCTCAACCGCCTAGGTACTGCCGAGGGCGAGCTGATTGGGGGCAACCTCAGCCTGCTGCAAACCCTCAGCGGCACGCCCTCCGACTGCTCCACCGCCGGCCGCATTCTGTTTTTGGAGGATATCGACGAGTATCTCTACAACGTCGACCGCATGATGGTGCACCTCGACCGCTCGGGCAAGCTGCGCGACCTGGCCGGCTTGGTAGTCGGCCACTTCACCAACCCGCAGGACAATGCCATTCCGTTCGGCCAAACCAGCTACGAAATCATCGACACGTACGCCCGCAAGTACCAGTTTCCGGTGGCATACAACTTCCCCGTGGGCCACGAGCCCGAAAACATGGCGCTAATTTGCGGCCGCCGCGCCCGGCTTGTGGTTACCGAAGCCGGCACTCGATTGGAGTACGTTGCTGAATCGGCCTAGGTGCCCGCGTACCACCTCAACAAAAACAGCGGCGCCCGTTCAGATTGATGCTGAACGGGCGCCGCTGTTTTGTAGCTCTGCCAACGTTATTCCTGGTACAACGTCGTCAGCACCGTTTGGCCCACGGCTTTCAGCGTGCTGCGGTCGATGATGCTCATGTTGTCCTGCGTGGTGTGGTGGTACGGCGGAAAGTACTCCTCGCCGAAAGGAACATGGTCGATGATGTCGATGGTGCGCACGCCGGCCTGGTTCGTGAACACGTGGTCGTCGGTGATGCCGGGCGAGTCTTGTGCGATAAAGTAGTCGGAGTAACCTAGGCGGCCAGCTACGTTCCAGACCTTGCCGATAACCTCGTTGGCGTTCTGGCGCGAAATCTCCTCGCGCGAGAAACGGGCACCCTTCGCCCCTACCATATCGAGCAGAATGCCGTACTCGGCTTTGTAGTTGGCAGGCACTTTGTTTTTGGCCCAATACTGCGAACCTAGGCACCAGCTTTCAAGGCCTTGGCCTGCAAGCTTGTTTTCCTTGTTGCCTTGCGTGGAGGTGTCGTGGCCGTAATCTTCGGCATCGAATAAAATAATGTCCACGCCTACCGAGGGCTGCAGCGTATCAGGCTGCGCGGCTAGTTGGCGGGCAATTTCCATGGCTACGGCCACGCCCGAGGCACCGTCGTTGGCCCCATCAAACGGTACGTTGGGCGTTTGTTTGTCCTTATCGGCAAAAGGGCGGGTATCCCAGTGGGCAAACAGTGCCACCCGGCGCGCCGCCGTGGGGTTGAAGCGGGCAATGATGTTGCGGCTGCGCAGCATCACGCCATCGAAAGCCATGGTGGTAAAAGGCTGCTCCTGCACCTGCAGGCCCATCTTTTTAAACTCGCTGACAATCCAGTCGCCGGTTTGGGTATGAGCCTTGGAGTTGGGTACCCGCGGCCCGAAACTTACCTGCTTAGCCGTGTACTGGTAGGCCGAGTCGGCGCTGAATACCGGGGCCTTGCGCAGCGGCGGCTCGGCAGTGGTTTCGGTTTCGCTGGCAGCCGGCTTTTTGTCGGGGCACGCCGTGAGCAGCACCGTAGCAGCAAGCAGAGCAGCAGGGCGCCACAACAGGCGCAAGTAATTGCGGGTCATGTAGGAAAAGAGAGGTCAGGGGTAACAAAGAACGTCATGCTGAGCTTGCCGAAGCGCCTCTACCGCTTCGCCGGATAGTAGTTTCTATCGGACATCAGGGGTAGAGATGCTTCGGCAAGCTCAGCATGACGTTCGGATAAGCGCAAGCGACACTATTCTTCGTAGGCCCAATCAACGCCGGCTTTGGTGTCCTTCACCAGAATGCCTTGCTCCTTAAGCGCAGCCCGAATAACATCAACCTTGGCGTAGTCTTTGGCAGCTTTGGCCTCTTGGTAGAACTGCAGCGTTAAGCCCAACAGTTCCTCGGCGTTGGCGCGAGGCTCGTCGCGCAAGCCCAGGATATCCTGTACCAGCGTGCGGAACGCCTGCGTGGCTTCGCCTAGGGCAGCTTCGCCTACCTGGCCAAGCGTGGCCGGCTGGTTATAGAACCCGTTGAACTTGCGCAGTAAGTTGAACAAGGAGGCAATGCAACGCGCCGTGTTCAGGTCATCGTTCAGGCCAACGTAGCAATCGGCTACGAGCTTGCGCAGCTCGGTATCGGCTTTCTCGGTGTCGGTGGCGCGCTCGGTGCCTTCGGGTAGGGTGAGGCGTTCGATCTGGCGCAGGCCGTTCATCAGCTTGCGGTAACCTTTGCGGGCTGCCTGCAGGCCTTCGTCCGAAATATCAACGGTGCTGCGGTAATGCGCCTGCAGCAGGAAGAAACGCACCACCATCGGCGAGTACGGCCCCGACAGCAGCGCGTGTTTACCGGCAAACAACTCCGAGATGGTGATGAAGTTGCCGAAAGACTTGCTCATCTTCTGGCCGTTCACCGTAATCATGTTGTTGTGCAGCCACACGCGGGCCTCATCGGTGTGCGAGTGGCTGGCTTGGCTTTGCGCTATTTCGCATTCGTGGTGCGGAAACATCAAGTCCAAACCACCGCCGTGGATATCCGACACCTGCCCTAGGTACTTCCGGCTCATGGCCGAGCATTCAAGGTGCCAGCCAGGGAAGCCTTCGCCCCACGGCGAGGGCCAGCGCATGAGGTGGCGCTCGTCGGCGCGCTTCCAGAGGGCAAAATCGAGGGGGCTACGTTTCTCGTCCTGGCCGGCGAGGTTTTCGCGCGAGCCCGAAAGCAGCTCCTCGGGCACACGGCCCGAGAGCTTTCCGTAGTTGTTGCCGGAGTTGTTGTATTTGGGCACATCGAAGTACACCGAGCCGTTCGCCTCGTAGGCAAAGCCGTTGGCCAAAATTTCTTCGATCAGCTGAATTTGCTCGATGATGTGGCCCGTGGCCAGCGGCTCGATATCGGGTGGCAAGCAGCCGAGGGCATCCATGTGGCGGCGGTAGCGGTTGGCGTACTCCTGCGCCACCTGCATGGGCTCTACCTGCTGGGCGCGGGCCCGCTTGCTGATTTTATCTTCGCCCTCGTCGGCGTCGCCTTCGAGGTGGCCCACATCGGTGATGTTGCGCACGTAGCGCACGGTGTAGCCTAGGTTGCGCAGGTAGCGCGTCAGCACATCAAACACCACTGGGCCGCGGGCGTTGCCCACGTGCGCTTCGCTGTACACCGTAGGGCCACACAAGTACACCCCCACGAAGGGCGAGTGCAGGGGTACGAACGGTTCTTTGCGGCGCGTGAGCGTGTTGTGAAGCGACAGTGGGTGTTGCATGGGGCGAAATTAGCGAAAGGCGGGCGGAGTGAATAAGCAAAGCACCTAGGTGTTGCTACTCCGCGGCGGCGGTCTGCGACTTGGCCGGGCGGAGCTGATACGTGGCCTCCAGGGGAAAGTGGTCGGAATACGGAATGTCGCGGCGCACTTGGCAGCTCAGCACTTGCCATTGCGGGCTGGCAAACTGGTTATCGATGCGCAGAAAAGGCAGCTTGCCGTTGTAGCTGGCACCCAAACCCAGGCCCACGGTAGCCCATGCATTTTGCAGGTGGTCGGCCAGCTGGTCGTAGGTGTAGCTATAGGGCAAATCGTTGAGGTCGCCGCACAGCAGCACGGGGTAGCGGCTGGCTTCGATGCGCCGCACCAGGGTATCCACCTGCACGCTCCGCTTCACCATGCCCCGCTTCAGGCGCCGTAGCAAACCCAGTCCTTTGGCTTTCAGTCCGGCTTTGCTCGAGTAGCTATCTACGATGTCCTGCTCATCCATGCTCATGCTTTGCAGGTGCGCATTAAACACGCGCACGGTGTCGCCTTGCGGCAACCGCAAATCGGCCCACATAGCATGGTTTTGGGTGAGCTTGCCAAAGTTGATGACCCCGCGCCGCACGATTGGAAAGCGCGAGAAAATGGCCATGCCGAATTTGGCCCCGATGCTGTTGGTGAGCGTTGTCGAAACAAAACTTTCCCGGCCACTGAGCTTGCCAATTTTGCGCTCGGTATTGAACACAACCCCATCGGCCGAGGGCCTAGGTTCGGTGTAATACTCCTGCAGGCACAGCACATCGGCGGGGTGCTCGGCCAACCAGCTGATCATGGTTTTGGAGGAGTGCAGGTCGGGATCGCGCAGTTGCGGGTACACATTAAAAATGCGCACGTTGGCACTTAGCAGGCGCAGTGTAGCCGGCGCTTCGGCATCGTTGCCGAAGGGGTACAGAGCTAAACCACGCATCAGGTGAGGCCAGGTAAGCAGCAATACTGCCAGCGGCAGTAGGGCCACCGGCCAGCGGCGCATCAGCCAATACACCAGCATGGCGGCATTGAGCACCAGAGCTGCTGGCAACGACAGCGCAATAAAAGCTGCGGGCCAAAACAACCTAGGGGGTACTTGTGTGCCTCCTATGGCTATCAGCAGCCACGCAAAAACCAGTAAGGTGAACTTGAAAGCTAATGAACGACGCACCGATACCAACCAAGCTTGGATCCGCAAACCTACAATGCAATTTGGCGGCTACCACATCAATAAGTGATATGCACAATAAGGCCGCCGCTTCGTCGTACCTTCATGTCGATATTTTAGTTGCCTAGTTGCCCCTCTATGCTTCTTTCTACCCTTTATCGGGCCAGTTTAGCCTTGGGCTGTATGCTGCTGCCCCTCACTATGCTAGCCTCTGCGCCGCCCGAGCGCAGCCTCGAGTTCATCGAAAACAAAGGCCAGTGGGATGCACGCGCCCGGTACGCGGCTCCGCTGCCGGCCGGTGGCCGCATGTTTGTTGAGCCGGGTGGGCTTACTTACTCGCTTTTCGACCCTACCGCTTTCCAGCACGGCCATAGCCCCGAAGCGGGCAAGAGCGCTGCACTGCCTCCGCAGCAAGACGCGAAGATTAAAGCACATGCCTACCGCATGCGCTTTGTCGATGCCCGGAAGAACACTAAGCTCGAGCCTATTGAGGCAACGAAGGAGGTGCGCAATTACCTCCTAGGTGCCGACGCGAAGAAATGGGCCAGTAACGTGGGCAGCTACCGCGAACTGCGCTACCGCGGGCTGTGGAACGGCATTGATGCGCACCTGTACGAAAACAAGCAAAGCCTGTTTGAGTACGACTTCGAGCTGCAGCCCAAAGCCGACCCGAATGTAATTAAGCTGCGCTACGAAGGGGCTGATGCCATTCGGCTGCGAGCCGACGGAGCGCTGGAAATAAAAACCTCGGTAGGTACGGTGACGGAGCTGGTGCCGCGGGCGTGGCAGCTGGGGGCGGGCGGGGAGCGGCAACCGGTGAGTTGCCGCTACGTGCTGCGGGGCCAAGAGGTGAGCTTCGCGCTGGGCCGCTACGACCGCGCCCGGCCCTTGCTCATCGACCCCACCGTGGTCTTCTCCACCTTCACCGGCGCCTCCGCCGACAACTGGGGCTTCACGGCCACCTACGACCAGCAGGGAAACATGTACTCCGGCGGCATCGCCGATGGATCGGGCTACCCGGTTTCTACGGGTGCTTACGACACCAGCTTTGGCGGCGTGTGGGATATTGCCATCATCAAGTACAACACGGCTACTACGGGGGCGGCCTCCCGCGTGTGGGCCACCTACCTAGGCGGCAGCGCCATGGAAGCGCCACACAGTATGGTGGTAAATAGTCGCGGCGAACTGATCGTTTTGGGCTCCACCTCGTCAAGCAACTATCCTACAACTAGCAGCGCCTACGACCGCAGCTTTGCCGGCGGGCGCAACTTTTCGGCCAACGGACTGCCGTACGCCAACGGGGTTGATATTGTAGTAACGCGTTTGAATGCCGCGGGTTCGGGCTTGCTTGGCTCGACGTACGTTGGCGGCAGCAGCAACGATGGCGTGCTGGAATCTATCACGCTGGCTAATAACTACGGCGACCAGTTCCGGGGCGACGTAATCGTTGACGCCAACGACAACGTCTACTTCGCCTCAAGCACCAGTAGCGCCTCAAATAGTGCTGGTTCAAACAACTTCCCGGTGGTGCGCGGATTCCGCAACAGTTATCAGGGCGGTTCTTCCGATGCCGTAGTGTGCAAGCTCACACCCGATCTTTCTGACCTCGTGTGGAGTACTTTTCTGGGTGGCGCCAACAGCGACGCAGCTTACTCCATTCAGCTGAATGCGGCCGGTGAAGTGTACGTATCGGGCGGTACGAACAGCGACAACATCGGCAACGCCAACGGCGCATATTTTCCCACGCGCCGCGGCGATATTGACGGGTTTATAGCTCGCATCAGCACAACAGGTAATCAGCCCACCCTGGAGCGGCTTACGTACCTAGGTACCACGGCCTACGATCAGGCCTACTTTATTCAGCTCGACGACCAGGGCGGTGTGTACGCCCTAGGACAAACGCGCGGTTCGGTACCCGTAACAACCGGGGTGTACAGCATTGCCAACGGCAAGCAGTTTATCCAAAAGCTCTCCGCCGACCTGTCGACGCTGCTCATCAGTACCACCTTTGGCTCGGGCCGGTCGGCCCCCGATCTTTCGCCTACTGCCTTCTTGGTAGACCAGTGCGAACGGATTTACGTGTGCGGCTGGGGCGGTACCAACAACGTGGGCAACGGCAACGTGGCAGGCCTCATTACCACCGCCAACGCCATGCAGCGCACGTCCGATGGCAACGACTTCTACCTGATTCAGTTTGCGCCCTATGCAACGGCTGTGGAATATGCTACCTACTTTGGCGGAACCGAGGGACGGGGTGAACACGTAGACGGCGGCACGTCGCGCTTTGACCGGCGTGGTTTTGTGTACCAAGCGGTTTGTGGCGGTTGCGGCGGTAGTTCTTCTTTTCCGGTGCCGCCAGGAGCAGGCACCTACTCCAACCGTAACAACTCCGGCAACTGCAACAACGCCGCCTTCAAAATTGACTTCGGTATTAACGCAGCGGTAGCAGGCCCGAACCAGAACATCTGCATCGATGCGGCCCCACTGCGCCTAGGTGGCCAGCCAAGCGGTGGCACCTGGTCGGGCACGGGAGTATCGGGTTCGGTGGCTGCTGGCTATACGTTTACGCCCTCAGTAGCCCAAGCCGGCACACACAAACTTACCTACTCGGTGGCCAGCACCGGCACCTGCGTTACTACCAGCACGCTCGACATGACGGTGGTGCCGATCAGCACCATCAACTTCAGCCCCCTTGCTCCGGCCTGCGTTAATGGCAATACAGTGCAGCTTACCGCTACACCGGCCGGTGGCACGTTCTCGGGCCCTGGCGTAGCAGGCACCACGTTCTCGCCGGCTGTTGCAGGCACGGGTACTCACACCATTACGTATACCCTGCCTTCGCCCATGTGCGGTAGCACTACGCAGCGGGTGGTGGTAAGCCCTAACCCGCAGGTAGTAGCCGGCACCGACACGGCGTTGTGCAGTTTTCAGCGCACTCCTTATATGCTGAAGGGTGCTTCGCCAGCTGGCGGCACCTGGAGTGGGCCAGGCTGCACACCCCAAGGCCTATTCACACCGCCAGCTGGCGTGTACGGCCCCATTATGCTCACGTATAGCTACACCAATAGCGAAGGTTGTACCCAAACGGCTCAGCGTCGGGTAATGCTCGTGCCCGAAAACCGCTCCAACCTTCCGCTGCAACTCCCGGAATGCCCGCTTACACCACGCCAAAGCGAAGGCATGCCGGCGTATACCTGGCTGGCGCCTTTTACGCACGTGTTCAACCACGATATGCTTTTCGCCAGCAGTTACAGCTGGGATTTTGGCGACGGCACCACCAGCAAGGATCAGTTTCCGACGCATACCTACGAGAAGCCCGGCACGTACCAGGTAAGCTTCACAGCGTACTACAACGGCAGCTGCGAGGCTAAAACTGTATTTGCGCCGGTGTACGTAGGCACTCCATTCATCCCGAACATCATCACGCCCAATGCCGACGGGCAAAACGACGTGTTTGAGCAACGCCTGAGCTGCCTGCCCGTGACGTTGAAAGTATTCTCGCGCTGGGGCAAAGAGGTGTATACTACCACCAATTACCAAAACAACTGGAACGGCGGCACCCTGCCCGATGGCGTGTACTACTACCAGCTTGTTGATACCGATGGCCGAAAAGCCAAGGGCTGGCTGGAAATCCGCAGGTAATAGCTGATGTTGCAACAGCGTAAACAGCACGGGGCGGCAGGTGATGTACCTGCCGCCCCGTGCTGTTTTGCACCTAGGGGTATCCAAGACGTGCATTATCTCTGAGAATCAATGGCCAAAGCCAACCTACTCATTACTACTCGCATAATAATTTAATCCTGACTTGGGTGCTGATACCGGCGCATAAGTGTGTGTAGCTTTGCTTGATTATACCACCTCTGGTTACAGGCTTCATTGTTTCGAGATACTTCTAGCCAGATTCTTTTTCTACCTATCCCATGTTTTCTTCGGCCTCGTACCGGAGCCTTGTGGCTTGCTGGTTGCTGCTATTAACTGCCGTTGCAGCAACAACATCAGCCTCGGCAGCACCTGCTCCGGCACAGCACCTCGAGTTTATTCCTAACCAAGGGCAATGGCCGCAACCGGTGCGCTACATGGCTCCGCTGGTACACGGCCGTATGTTTTTGGAAGCAACCGGCTGGACGTATGCTTTTTCCGAACCCATCGATCCGCACACCAAGCCTGCCGATCCTCACCCGCAGGATATCCGGGCCCATGCTGTGCGCATGGAGTTTGTAAATGCTCGGCCTAACCTGGAGCTGCGGCCCAATACTCCCTCCGGCGAGGTGCGCAACTACCTGTTGGGCAACGACCCCAAGAACTGGGCACAACAAGTAGGCAGCTTCCGCGAGATGCGCTACCTCGGTGTTTGGCCCGGCATTGATGTGCGCCTCTACGAAAACGCCCAGCAGCAACTCGAATACGATTACGAAGTAACACCGGGCGCTGACGTATCTCTGATTCAGCAGCGCTACACCGGCGCCGAACAGCTGAGCCTAGGTAAGGGCGGTACCCTCCAAATTCGGACTTCGCTGGGCACGGTGACGGAGCTGGTGCCGCGGGCGTGGCAGCTGGGGGCGGGCGGGGAGCGGCAACCGGTGAGTTGCCGCTACGTGCTGCGGGGCCAAGAGGTGAGCTTCGCGCTGGGCCGCTACGACCGCGCCCGGCCCTTGCTCATCGACCCCACCGTGGTCTTCTCCACCTTCACCGGCGCCTCCGCCGACAACTGGGGCTTCACGGCCACCTACGACCAGCAGGGAAACATGTACTCCGGCGGTATCGCATTCGGCTTGGGGTACCCTACCACGGCCGGCGCCTACAGCACCACTTTCGGCGGTAACATCGACATTGCCATCATCAAGTACAACACGGCCACCACGGGGGCGGCCTCCCGCGTGTGGGCCACCTACCTAGGCGGCAGCAGCTCCGATTACCCGCAGAGTTTGGTAGTGAACAACCGTGGCGAACTGGTAATCCTGAGCACCACTGGCTCGGCCAACTACCCAACCACTACCGGCGCCTACGACCGCACTTTTGCCGGGGGCCCATCCATCAGCCCATACGGCTTCGGCGACCCGCTCTACACCATCTCCCAAGGCACCGACCTGGCCATTACCAGCCTGAATGCTTCTGGCTCTGCGCTGGTGGGCTCCACCTACCTAGGGGGCACCAGCACCGAAGGCCTAAACCTGCGCACTGGTATGACTGCCGAATTGATGCGCAACTACGGCGACCAGTTTCGCGGCGACGTGCTGGTTGATGCTAACGATAATATCTACATCGCCTCGAACACAGCCTCGCCCGATTTCCCCACCCGCAACAATTTTCAGGCGGCGCGCGGGGCGGGGCTCGATGCGGTGGTGTGTAAGCTCACGCCTACTCTTACCGATATTCTGTGGAGCAGCTACCTAGGCGGCGGCAACCCCGACGCAGCCTACTCGCTTCAGCTTGACGCGGCGGGTAAGCTCTACGTGTGCGGCGGCACCACCAGCGTCAACTTCCCTACCACGGCGGGGGCACTACAAACCGCTCACCGCGGTGATGTTGACGGTTTTGTGGTTCGGATTAGTGCCGATGGTAGCAAAATGGAACGCTCTACTCTGCTGGGCACGGCGCAGTACGATCAGGCCTACTTTGTTCAGCTTGATGCCAACGGCGATGTATACCTACTAGGGCAAAGCCTAGGTCAGTATCCTGTTACCACTGGCAGGTACATCAACCCCAACAGTCGGCAGTTCATTCATAAGCTCAACGCCGAACTCAGCGCCACTGAATTTTCGACGGTATTCGGCTCGGGCCGTCCAACCATCGACATTTCGCCAACGGCATTTCTGGTCGACCAATGCAACCGCATTTACGTGAGCGGTTGGGGCGGCAACACCAATTCTGGCTATGGCAACGGCAGCACGCACAACCTGGCCACCACAGCCGGGGCCGTACAGCCCACCACCGATGGCAGCGACTTTTATCTAATGCAGCTGGCTGAAGATGCCACCCACCTTGAGTACGCAACTTTCTTCGGTGGCTCAAGCTCCGAGCACGTCGATGGCGGTACCTCGCGCTTCGATCGGCGGGGGTTTGTGTACCACGCAGTGTGTGCTTGCGGCGGCAGCAACGCCACCTTCCCGATTCCGCCCGGCGCAGGCACCTACAGCACCCGCAACGGCTATTCCAACTGCAACAACGCGGCCTTCAAGTTCGATTTTGAACCACAACGCGCCGTGGTGGGCCCCGACCGTGACGTATGCCTTGGCGTGGGCCTCGAACGCCTTGATGGCTCGCCGGCGGGTGGCACATGGGCAGGGCCAGGCGTTAGCGGCTCGGTTAGCACCGGCTACTTCTTCGACCCCGCGGCCGTGGGATTGGGCCAGAGCGCCACGCTTACCTACACGGTGTACAACAACCTGTGCCAAAGCCAAACCTCGCTGCGCCTCACGGTAGTGGCGGCGCCTACGGTGCAATTCGAGCCGCCCCAAACCGAGGTGTGCCTCAACTCGCCTGCCATGCCGCTCACGGCCACCCCGGCAGGCGGCATATTTTCGGGCCCGGGCGTGGTGCGCGACAGTTTTTTGCCGACCGCAGTTGGCCCCGGGCTGCACACAATTACCTACACCTACACCCTAGGTGGTTGCACCGTCACGATCAATCGGCAGGTATCGGTGGTACAAGCCGTAGCCGGGCCCGATCTGAGCATCTGCCAACCCAGCGCGCCGGTGCGCCTAGGTGGCTTGCCGGCGGGCGGCACCTGGACTGGGCAGCATGTTACGGGCTCGGCTGCCACGGGCTACTTCTTCGCGCCACCCCCCACGGCGCAAGGTTCTTTCGTGCTTAACTACAGCTATACCACCAGCAGCGGGTGTGTTAGCCAACGGGCGCTGCAGGCCTACGTGTACCCGGCGCCGTACACGCCTACCCTCGCCCGCACCAATTTCTGCACCACCGAAACTGCCCCAGTTTACCTACCTGGTGGCGCAAACTGGAGCGGCCGCGGCGTGCAGGGCCCTGGCTGGCCGGGCTTCACGTTCACGCCGTCGTTGGCCGGGCCGGGGCAGCACACCCTGTCGTATATCACGGTGTCGGGCCCGTGCGAAAACCGTGGTACGGTGGTAGTATCGGTGGGCACTCCGCAAACCCTCACGTTGCCGCCCGATACGTTACTATGCCCAGGCTCTACCCAACCCTTCCGCCTACGTGCGCAGCCCCTAGGCGGTACGTGGTCGGGGCAGTACGTAACAGCTAACGGGGTATTCACGCCGCCACCTGGTTTTGTGGGTACTGCCACCCTTACCTACACCTTCAACAACGGCGGGTGCGTCAGCACGGCTACGCGATGGGTGGGCGTAGCCGCCATGCCGGCTTTCGCGCCTAGGTGGCATGCTGCTAACTGCCCCACCGACAGGCAAGCACCGCTGCAGGTGCAATTTAGCGGCGTTGACGCCAGCGACGCCCTCTGGGATTTTGGCGACGGCACCACCAGCACCGAGCTTCGCCCCACGCATGTGTACAGCCAACCCGGCCGTTATCAGCCTAAGGTTATCATGTACTTCAACGGCCGGCTATGCCACCGCGAGCTTCAGCTTGCTCCCATCGAAGTGCTCGAAACCAAACCCATTCCGAACATTATCACTCCCAACGCCGATAATAAAAACGACGTGTTTGAGGTGTCGGCGGGCTGCCCACCCAGTTTGCAAGTGTTTTCGCGCTGGGGCAAAAAAGTGTACGAAGATGCAGCTTACCGCAACACCTGGGGCGGCGGCAACCAGCCGGCCGGCACCTATTATTACCTCTTGCGCTACGTTGATGGCCGCACGGCAAAAGGCTGGCTCGAGATTCAGCGTTGACGATACTCCTTGCGTTTCGCCTCCAAAAGTTGTATATTTGCAGTACTTAATCGTAATCAGAAGAGGGGACGCGTAGTCCCCTCTTTCTTTTACTACCCAACTCCATGAGCTTCGAACGTACCCGCATACAACAAATGCTAGAGGCCAGCTTACCCGGCCCCGAGTACTTTGTGGTGGGCCTAACGGTGAGCGACACGGCTGTCCGTCCGAAAATCACGGCTACCATCGACGGCGACCAAGGCATCGGCATCGGTGAGCTTGGCTCCATCACGCGCCGCCTTACCCGCCAAATCGACGAAGCTTATGGCGAAGATGCTGCCTACTCGCTGGAGGTTACCTCGCCCGGAGCCGATCAGCCGCTGGTAAGTCCTCGTCAGTATGCGCGCCACGTCGGCCGCACGCTCAGCCTTAAATTGGCCGGCGGCACCGAAAAAACCGGCACCCTCGAAGAAGCCACCCCCGAAGGCATTATGCTGAGCGAGGTGGTGAAAGAAAAGAACAAGAAAAAGACCCTTGACCCTGCTTTGGTGCCGTTTGCGGATATCAGCGAGGCGAAAGTGGTCATCTCATTCAAGTAAATTACCGACTGGTTTATTGTTGCCCAGATAGTTAGCATCTTGCCTAGGTATTAGGCACCTGCTTCTGAAGTAGCAACAATACGGCATTCAATCACCACCCATATGAACACGCTCAACCTCATCGAGTCGTTCTCGGAGTTTGCCAAGTTCAAGAACATCGACCGTCCTACCATGATGAGCATCCTCGAAGAGGTGTTCCGGACGATGATTCGCAAGAAGTACAACGACGACTCCAACTTCGACGTCATCATCAACCCCGACAACGGCGACTTGGAAATCTGGCGTAACCGCGAAATCGTGGACGACGAATCCGAGGACATCTGGGACCACGACAAGATTCCGCTGGCTGAGGCCCGCAAAATCGAGCCCGACTTTGAGGTAGGCGAAGAGGTATCGGAGCAGGTGAAGCTCGAAGAGTTTGGCCGCCGCGCTGTGCTTATGGCCCGTCAAACCCTCATTCAGCGCATCAAGGACCTCGAGCGCGATAACCTGTACCAGAAGTACAAAGACATGGTTGGCGAAATCATCGCCGGCGAGGTGTACCAGGTATGGGGTCGCGAAACACTGGTGCTCGACCAGGAAGAGAACGAACTGAGCTTGCCCAAATCGGAGCAGATCCCTAAGGACCGCTACCGCAAGGGCGACACTATTCGGGCGGTAGTACACCGCGTGGATGTTCTCAATGGTGCTCCGAAAATCATTCTGTCGCGCGCGGCTCCGGCTTTCTTGGAGCGCTTGATGGAGCAAGAAGTGCCCGAAATCTTTGATGGCCTGATTACCATCAAAAACATCGTGCGCGAACCCGGCGAGCGTGCCAAAGTAGCCGTTGAGAGCTACGATGACCGCATCGACCCAGTAGGTGCTTGCGTGGGCATGAAAGGCTCGCGTATCCACGCCGTGGTGCGCGAACTCGAGAACGAGAACATCGACATTATCAATTACACCGACAACCTCGAGCTGTACATTCAGCGTGCGTTGTCGCCAGCCAAGATTTCATCGATGAAAATCAATGAACAAACTGGCCGGGTTTCGGTGTTCTTAAAACCAGACCAAGTGTCGCTGGCAATTGGCCGGGGTGGTGCCAACATCAAACTGGCTTCCCGCCTTGTAGGCATGGAAATCGACGTGTTCCGCGAAGCCGACTCTTATGAAGAGGATATCGCGCTGGAGGAATTCAGCGACGAAATTGACCAGTGGATTATCGATGAGTTGAAGAAAATCGGCCTTGATACGGGCCGTGCCGTATTGGCTGTGAACAAAGCCGATATCGTACGCCGTACCGAACTGGAGGAGGAAAACGTAGAAGACGTTTTCCGCGTCATCCAGGCCGAATTCGACGGCGAGGATGAAGCCGCTGAGCCTGCTGAAGGCGAAGCAGCCGAGCCCAACGCATAACCGGCGGACCGGCCTCCAACGTAGGCGACCGACACCCGCTTCGGATATCATCGGCGGAAGGCCTGTCTATACTGGCAGGTTTTCCGCCGTTTGGCAATAATTAAATCGTACTTTTGCAACAAACTACGAGTATCGCACGCGACCAAAGAATGGCGGAAGCAGCAAGCAAACGACTGAAACAAGCGGCCACAGACCTGAACGTCGGGACCCACACAATTGTGGATTTTCTCGCGACGAAGGGAATTTCTGTTGAAAATAAACCCACCACCAAGCTGTCGGCCGATCAGGTTGCACTGCTGAACAAAGAGTTTGCGTCGTCGGCTCAGGATAAAGCCGAGGCTACCAAACGAAGCCAGTCGCTGCGTCATACCGAGCTTGAGCAGGCATCTCAAGCTAAGGAAGCTGCCAAGGTAGTGGCCACTCCCAAGCCAGCAGAACCGGTTACTTCGGCTCCGCAACCAGCTGCAACTCCGGCAGCGGAGGCAAAGCCCGCGTCTCCGGCACCACAGCCTGCAGCCGCTCCAACCGCGGATAATGGCCGCCCTGTGCCCGGGCTCAAGGTGCTAGGTAAAATTGAGCTTGACGCCAAAGGCCGCCCGGTTCCTCCAAAACCCGCGCAGCCTGCTGCCCCGGCTCCGGCCCCTGCACCTGCGGCTACTACAACTCAGCCTGCAGCACCTGCGCCAGCTCCGGAACCCAAGCCGGCTCCGGCTCCGCAACCTGCGCCAGTAGCTCAGCAGCCTGCTGCTCCTAAGCCTGCACCGGCACCCGCTCCGGTTGTTGCGCCAGCACCTCGGGCTGCGGCGCCGGCGCCAACTCCGGTAGCTCCTAGTGCTCCGGCACAACCTGCAGCTCCAGCGCCTGCTCCGGCTGCTGAGGCTAAGCCAGCTGTTCCGGCTCCTGTTGCCCCAGCGCCAACTCCTGCCCCAGCACCTACAGAGCCTACTCCTGAGCAAGGCACCATCATAGCCCGTGCTGACCAGCTCAAAGGCTTAACGGTACTAGGCAAGATTGAGCTGCCCACCGATGCATCGCGTCGTGGGGGTGGTAACCGTGGCGCCCGTCCGGTTGCTTCATCTGATGTTCGCAAAGCAGGCATTGGCGACAAGAAAAAGCGCCAGCGCATTGCTACGCCGGGTCCTGGTGGCCAGCAGCAAGGCCAAGGTCAGGGACAAGGGGGGAATCAGCAGCAAGGTGGCAACCGCCAAGGTGGCACTGGCAACGACCGCCCGACGCGCCCGGCAAACCAGGGCAACCGCCCGGGTGGGCACGGTGGCCGCGACAACCGCGGTGGCAACCCCAATCGTCCGGCCCCTGCTGTGTCGCCCGAACAGAGCGACAAGCAGATCCAGGACCAAATAAAGGCTACGCTGGCTCGTTTGAGCGGTGGCCGTGGTGGCAATCAGCAAAATCGCGCCAAGTACCGCCGCGACAAGCGTGCTGGCATTGCCGAAGCGCAAGAGCTGGCGCGTCAGCAGAGCGAACTGGCTTCGAAAACGCTGAAGTTGACCGAGTTTATCTCGGCCAACGACTTGGCTTCGCTGATGAACGCGTCGGTGAACGACGTTATTAAGGTGTGCTTGAACATGGGCATGTTCGTGTCCATCAACCAGCGCCTCGATGCCGAAGCCATTACGGTTATTGCCGATGAGTTTGGCTACGATGTAGAATTCCTGTCGGCTGAAGACGAGCAGGATGTGGCCATCGTTGACGAAGACGATCCTGATGCCCTACAAGACCGTGCTCCGATTGTGACCATCATGGGTCACGTCGACCACGGTAAAACGTCGCTGCTCGACTACATTCGAAACGCACAGGTGGCGAAAGGCGAGGCCGGCGGTATCACGCAGCACATTGGTGCTTACGAGGTAACCACTGAGTCGGGCCGTAAGATTACCTTCCTTGATACGCCTGGTCACGAAGCGTTTACCGCTATGCGTGCCCGTGGTGCTAAGGTGACGGACATTGCCATCATCGTGGTAGCAGCCGACGACTCGGTGATGCCGCAGACGAAGGAAGCCATCAACCACGCACAGGCTGCTGGCGTACCCATCGTAATTGCGCTGAACAAGATTGACAAACCGGGTGCAAACCCCGACAAAGTCCGCGAGGAACTGTCGGCCATCAACATTCTCGTAGAAGAATGGGGCGGTAAGTACCAGTCGCAGGAAGTATCGGCCAAAACCGGTGCCGGTATCGAGGATCTTCTCGAGAAAGTTCTGCTTGAAGCCGAATTGCTGGAGTTGAAAGCCAACCCTGACCGTCGGGCAGTAGGTTCGGTAATCGAAGCCTCGCTTGACAAGGGCCGTGGCTACGTGACCACCATTCTGGTGCAAACGGGTACGCTGAACGTGGGCGACATCGTGCTGGCTGGTCCGCACTATGGCCGCGTGAAGGCTATGACGGACCACCGCGGCAAGAAGATGAAGTCGGCCGGTCCGTCGACTCCGGTTCAGCTCCTAGGTCTGCAAGGCGCTCCGCAAGCGGGCGACAAGGTTGTGGCAATGGAAACGGAGCGCGAAGCCCGCGAAATTGCTACCCAGCGTCTGCAGCTGCAGCGCGAGCAGTCGATGCGCACCAAGAAGCACATCACGCTCGACGAGATTGGCCGCCGCTTGGCTATCGGTTCGTTCAAAGAACTTAACATCATTGTTAAGGGCGACGTGGATGGCTCGGTAGAGGCTCTGTCGGACTCGCTGCTGAAGCTTTCGACCGGCGAAGTGGCCGTAAACATCCTCTCGAAAGGTGTGGGTGCCATCTCCGAATCCGACGTGTTGCTGGCATCGGCCTCCGACGCTATCATCATCGGCTTCCAGGTGCGTCCTTCGCTAGGTGCCCGCAAGCTGGCCGAGCAGGAGCAGATCGATATCCGTCTCTACTCGATCATCTACAACGCCATCAACGAGGTGAAGGATGCTATGGAAGGCATGCTTGCCCCGACGGTGCAGGAGGTAACAGTAGCTACGGTGGAGGTACGTCAAGTATTCAACATCACGAAGGTTGGTACTATCGCCGGCTGTATGGTTACGGATGGCACCATCACGCGCAACACCAAAGTGCGCTTGGTGCGCGACGGTATCGTGCAGCACACTGGCGCTATCTTGGCTCTTAAACGCTTCAAAGACGACGCGTCGGAAGTGCGCCAGGGCTACGAATGCGGTATCTCGCTCAAAGGTTTTGATGATCTGCGCGAAGGCGACATCATCGAAGGCTTTGAAGAAAAAGAAGTTAAGCGTACGCTGTAAACCAGCAACTTATTACCATACCGAAGACCCCAGCCCACAAGGCTGGGGTTTTTGTTGCAGCACAGGCAACGGCTCCGAGCTTTTTTGGCTCTATGTGCCCGGTGTGTTGTATCTTATGTGTGCGCCACCGTGACTTACTAAGCGAATGAAATACCTGTTATTCGGCGTATATCTGTGGCTAATGGCAACCTGGGCCGGTGCGGCACCTAGGACTGATGTGTTGGTGGTAGGCGACACTGCCCGTATATACTACCCTCGCACCAAAGGCTTGGTGCTAGCTACTAACCAGCCGTTGGATCTGGCGCAGGTACGCTCTGCCGAATGGAACAACCAGTTTGTACCAGCCGCCAACGCAGTTGTTCCAGCAACAGCAACGGAGGCATGGTGGCGCTACAACATTGTATCGGAGGCGCACTCAGCTACGCACTGGGTGCTGAGCACGAGCACCGAGTACATGGATGGGCTGGATGTGTACGTAGTGCAAGCCAATGGCCAAGTGGAGCACCGGCGCATGAGTTCTACTTTGCCGCACGAGCAAACCCATATTCTGCGCACGCGTCATTTCAACCTAGGGCTGAATTTGCCTCCTGGCCAAGTAGTAACCGTTTATATAAAGGCACCAGCGGGGCAAATGGTATTTCCTAGCCTGTCGGAGCAAGCGCACCTGCTGCAGCAGTACCGCGAGGGCGACTGGGCCATGGGACCTTACTTCGGGATTTTGCTGGCGCTGGCAGCCTACAACCTGCTCCTTTACTTTTCGATCCGCGACAAAAGCTATTTACTATACGTGCTGTACGTGGGCTTTTTTGCTGCCCTGCAGTTCGACATGACGGGCTATTGGCGGCAAGTGTGGCCCAGCAACTGGTCGGGCTTTGCACTGGATATGCGTCAAAACATTGTGCTGGCCTGTACCATCTTCTTCGGCACGCTCACGGCACGGGCATTTCTGGACTCTTGGCGATTGTTGCCTCGCTTCGATCGGGCCCTTAAGCTTACCTTGCTGGTAGCATGGTTGCCATTGCTTGGCCCCTTCTTTACCAACCCGAATGAAGCCCTTTGGTGGCAGGCGTTACCTGCTCTCTGGACGTGCGTAGTGTTGCTTACGGCGGGTGTACTGGTGTTGCGCACTGGGTACCGCCCCGCCAAATACTACATGGCTGGCTGGACGCTCCTGCTCGTGGCGGTGGCCAATTATTACCTAGGGCTGCTCGGCGTTACGCCGCGCACGGGTTTTTGGGCAGCGCATGGTGTGCACGTAGCGTCGGCTTTGGAAATGTTGCTGTTATCGTTTGGCTTTGCCGACCGCATCAATCTTACTAAACGCGACAAAGAGGCAGCGCAGGAAGCAGCCTTGCAGGCGTTGCAAGAAAAAGAAGCGGCCCAAAATCAGGCATTGACCGCTCTGCGCGAAACGCAGCACGCCCAAGAAGTAGCCTTAGTTGTTTCGCGCGAGAAAGAAGAACTACAGGAGCGTACCAACCACGAACTGGCCGAACGCGCAGCCGAGTTGCAGCGTGCTTACCAAGAGCTACACGAAAGCATCCGCACCTCACACCACCTGCAGGAGCTCGACGAACTCAAAACCAAGTTCTTCACCAATATTTCGCACGAACTACGCACGCCGCTTACGCTTATCATCAGTCCGCTGGAGCAACTGCTTAGCGAGGCACAGCAGCAACCTGACCAGCCTGCTCCGCCTGAGTACGTTCTGATGCTGCGCAACGCGCGCCGGCTGCTGCAGCTTATTAACCAGTTGCTTGATATTGCCCGCCTCGAAGCAGGCCAAATGCACCTAGCCGCGGCACCTGTAGATATGGTGCGCACTGTGCGCACCAGTGTTTCCTCGTTTGAGTCGTTGGCCGTGTCGCACGCAGTGGCCCTTCGCTTCGAAACCGAGCTGGACAACCTAGAGGTGTACCTCGACGCCGATCAGTTCGATAAGATTCTGTACAACTTGCTCGGCAATGCTTTCAAGTTTACGCCCGCCGGCGGCGAGGTAATCGTGAGCCTAGGTCAGCAAGCCGGGCGAGCGGTGCTGCGCGTGCAGGATACGGGCGTAGGCATACCGGCCGAGCACGTGCCACTCATTTTCGACCGCTTTCATCAGGTTGATGATACGCAAACCCGGCGGCACGAGGGCTCGGGTATTGGCCTGGCACTGGTGAAAGAGCTGGTAACGCTCCACCATGGCAGCATTCGGGTGTCGAGTGCCCTAGGTGAAGGAACCACCTTTGTGGTTGAGCTGCCTTTGGGCAACGCGCACCTACAGCCTAACGAAATACGCCCGGCCATGGCAGCCTCTGCAACCAACGCAGGCTTTGCCGTATCCCTCCCCGATTTCATCGATCAACCGGATACTGCCCTCACGGTAGCTCCCTCCGATGCGCGCCCGTTGGTGTTGGTGGTCGAAGACAACCCCGAGGTGCGCGACTACATCCGCACGTGCTTGGCTACCGAGTTTCGGGTGCGCACTGCCAACGATGGCGAGCAAGGCTTGGCTTTGCTGAAGGACCTAGAGCCGGATCTAATCGTTTCGGACTTAATGATGCCCGTACTCGATGGGCTTGAGCTGTGCCGCCGCATTCGCGAAGACGAGCACACCTCACATATTCCGGTGATATTGCTGACGGCCCGCGCCGGCGACGAAGCCCGCCTGACCAGCTTTGGCTTGGGTGCCGACGAGTACCTGACCAAACCTTTCCACCCAGAGGAGCTGCGCGTCCGCATCCATAACTTGGTGCAGCAGCGCCGCTTGCTGCGGCAGCGTTTCGGCCGCGAGGTTACGCTGCAGCCCCGCGACATCAGCATTACCTCCGCCGACGAAACGTTTCTCAACCGTGCCATGGCCGTGGTTGAGCAGCACATGGCCGATACTGAGTTCAGCGTGGAGCGGTTTGCCGACGAAATGGCTATGAGCCGGGTGCAGCTGCACCGCAAGCTAAAAGCCCTCACCGACCAACCTACTTCGGAATTTGTGCGCACGGTTCGGCTGCGGCGGGCGGCGGTGCTACTCCAAGGCCACGCCGGCAACGTAGCCGAAGTAGCCGAAGCCGTTGGGTTTGCCAACCTGTCTTACTTCAGCAAATGCTTCCGCGAGTTGTACCGGCAGTCGCCTTCGGAGTATGCTACACAGGCAATAGCGACCAACTAATTGCCGTAACCTTGCCTCTCCAGGAGCTTGCAGCTGGAGTGTAAAAGCCCCAATTCTATTATTAAAACAATTGATTATCAAGCAAATATATTCAATGCAACATAAGTAACAGCATTTGAAACATTGGTATTAACGCTTACGGAGCTTAGGCCTGCACATTTGTGCCGTCGAAAGCAAACGGCCTGCTCACCACGCAAATGGGCTCTTTGCTATCGATACAGCTGCCGCTACCCTGGCACTGGCTCCGTTACATCTATCATCCTTTTCTCACCGTTATGCTTGCTTTGCAGAGGTTGTTGGCAGCTGATATAGTGTTGCGCTTTAGCAGCCGCCTTGGAAGTTGGTTAGGCGACTTTGACGAAGTGGGAATCTCGCCTTGGGGTTCGCACGAACACCGCGGCAGCACCGAACAGCTCGATCGGAAGATGGCCATCATGTGCTACCTCTCGGTGTTTGGCTGGTTGGTAGCCTACCGCGCTTCGCGCCACGAGCGTGGGCCCTTGGCCACCTTCCACCTGCGGCAGATGACGCTGCTCCTCCTGCTCAGCCTAGGTATTTTGGTAGCCCAAATAGCACTGCTGCCCTTTTTTGGCTGGAGTAGCTTGGTGGTGGCCGGCGGCGGACTCGCGCTTACCCTGCTTATGCGCATGCTCGGGGTTATGGCTGCCATGAGCGGCCTGCAGGAACCACTACCCCTTATCGGCCGCTTTGCCTACCGCTTGCTTCCCAACTTTTAATCGGTAGCACCTAGGGCACCACCGCCTCACATAAACTGGTGCCTCAATTACCTGCCTACCAGGCAAGGTTTATTGCTGAATTACTGATTGTGCCCTGCACCTAGGCCTTTGGCTTACGTGCGGGGCACTTGTGCTTACATCTGTTCGGGGCCTGGGTATAGGCGGTTACCGATGTGCTCACATCATCATGCTATTGCCGCTGGGTAGGCTCGCAGGGTAGCTTTGTCCCAGACGGTTGGCCCACATGGCCGCCGCATTCAGGGCTCGTTTCTCACACCGTTCTAACCCATACAACTCTATGAAAACGCTTGGCATTTCTACTCTTATTGCTGTATCGGCACTGGTAACTAACACCGCCGTTGGCCAAACACGCCCTGCTAGCAAACCAGCTTCAGCCACGGCTAGCAAAGCTGTAGCGGCCAAGCCGGCTGCCGCTACCAAGGCCACACCCGCCGCGGCTAAACCTGCCGCTAAGCCCGCCGCTGTTGCCCCCGCTGCCGAGCCGGCGGTGCAAGCTGCTCCCGAAGCCACTGCCAAGTCCGCTACTATCACCAAAGCCCAAGGTGCTGCCGCGCATGAGTTTGGCAAAGGCAGCATGGCCGCCAACCTAGGCGTTGGCTTTGGTTTGGGCTATGGTTATTCGCTGTTCACGGGTGTGCGCTCCACCCCAGCCCTGAGCCTCTCGGTTGAGCGCGGCATCATCGACAACCTAGGGCCGGGCGTGATTGGCGTAGGCGGCATGATTGGCTACAAAGCCTATTCTTGGAAATCGGGCGACTACAAAGGCTCGTGGAAGAACTTCCTGGTGTCGGCCCGCGGTGCTTACCACTACAACGTGTTCGATATACCAAAGCTAGACACCTACGCAGGCATCAGCCTTGGCGTGCGCGTCGAGTCATATTCAGACAATTACCTCGACCGCGAATACACCCGCGAATACGGCGGTAGCTACGTGACTTCGGGCTTCTTCCTGGGCGGCCGTTACATGTTCAACGACAACCTAGGGGCCTTCGGCGAAGCCGGCTACGACATGTCATACCTCAAGTTGGGACTGACGGCCAGATTCTGATCTGGCCCCACTCCCGCCCTCTCCACCCACCTCCTCTTCAGCCATGAATGCCCTGCGCACCCTTGCCAGCAGCGCCTTGCTGCTCGCGCTGCTTATGAGCTGCGGCCAAACGCATCGTACCCCCGATCCGCTCGCAGCAGTGACTACCACCGAGGAGGCAACCGAACAGCTGGAGCAGCACTTGGTTGATGCCGAGCTGCGGTACCAAGAGCGTGCTTCGCGAGGCGATACCCTCTCGTTGCATTACAAGGAGCTGCAGCTGTTTTTGCCGGGCGAGGTGGCCGGGTTTGTGCGCGAGGGCGAACCGCAGGGCGAATCGGTGAACATGGGCAGCGTAAGCTACTCCACCTGCGAGCAGCGCTACCGCAGGGGCAACCAGCACCTAAAGGTGCAACTCGTCGACTACAACGGAGCCAATGCCCTTTACGCAGGCGCAACCGCCCTTATGGGCCTTGGCTCGCAGGAAAACGACGAGCAACTAATGCAAAGCTGCGACCTAGGCATGCCCGGTGTGCGCGGGTACGAAACCCTTCAGA
The DNA here is from genome assembly GCF_001483135.1 of Solirubrum puertoriconensis. Lineage (GTDB taxonomy): Bacteria > Bacteroidota > Bacteroidia > Cytophagales > Hymenobacteraceae > Solirubrum > Solirubrum puertoriconensis. Next base: position 402,367 of record NZ_LNAL01000006.1, on the reverse strand, counting down.
AGAAGGAACACCACGCCACGGTAGCCTTGGGTGTTGGCGACCGGTTTTTTGTCTCCGTCGAGTCGACGCAGCAACAGGACACTAGGCTGGTAAAGGAAATCGCGCGGCAGCTCAACCTCACTCGCTTAGCTGAGCTGTAGCAATTGGCCAAACGCTGCGCCCCTTAGGGCAACCCCCATTCCCTCACTTCACACCGCAACTACGCGTCATGAAAACGTTTCTACTTATCCTGAGTGCGCTGCTGCTGTACCCAGCGCTGTCGCAAGCCCAATACGGCATTCTGGAGCGGGCCGTGCAGCGCGCTGCCGAGCGCAAGGTCGAAGCGGCCGTGGAGCGCAAAATCACCGAGCGCACCGGCGACTACTACACCCAGCTGCTCGAAAACGGCCGCATCGTATCGCATACCATCCAATTTGAGGAAGGTTCGGCCACGCTGCTGCCCGATTCGCAGCCCTTCGTGAAAGGCTTGGCGGATATGCTCCGGCGCGATGCAACCGTGCGCGTGCGCATCGAGGCTCATACGTTGCTCGCCGGGGATGCCGCAGCCAACCAGAAGCTCTCGCAGCGCCGCGCCGATGCCGTACGTGCGGCCTTGGTGGCCCTTGGTATCGATGGCAGCCGCTTGGCCGCCAAAGGCCTAGGTGCCTCGCAGCCGCTCTACACCGAACCCGACGACGAGTACGCCCCGCTCAATCAACGTTTGGAGCTCGTGAAGCTGTAATCTTTTGCCGCCATGCACAGCGTTGTACTTCGCCGATGCGCAGGCTTGCTACTTGCCGTACTGCTCGGCCTTACCCTAACCGTCACCTAGGGTAAGCCCATATTCTCTCCACTAATCTCTCAACGCAAGTTTCACTAGTTGCTCCACTGCAACACTCAGCAATTCTTCTGCGACTCAGAGGCGAACGGTGGCTCTGAAACGACACGAAGAAGCAAAAAGCCCCGGAGCGCTGCGCCGGGGCTTTTTCTTTACTAGGTGCTGCTTGTTATCTGAAAAACAAGAAGCCTTTCTTGTTGTGCTTGTGCTTTAGCGGCTTGCCTTTGGGGTCGATGCCGGGCGCCGGGCGGGATTGCCCGCGCTTCTGAGGGCGCACGCCCACGCGTTTGTCCTTGAACTTGCGTACCGTAAAGGCCCCAGAAGACCGATCGTACTGCCGCGCCGATGACGAACCGCGCGTAAGGCTGCTGTTGCCCACGCCCGAGCGCGCTTCCAGCACTTCCATTTGCTGATCGCGCTTTACATCGCCGGCGTTCATGCTCATGCGTTGCTGCATGCGCGCGATATCCTGGTTCGAGGCTTTGCGCTTTTTAGGAGTCTCGCGGCGAGGCCCGCTGCCCGTGAATGGGGTAGCCGTTTGCGCCTGCGCGGTAGCGGTGGCAAGCATACCAGCAGCTAAAAGGGCAGCGGCGGCAATGTACTTTTTCATGTCAGCAGAAACGAGGAGTTGGCGGCTACGCCGGGCCAACGGGCACCTAGGCAAGTTAGTTCAAAATGGCCGAAGCCAGCGCGGTCGAGCTCAATAAACGCTTGCCCAAGCGTAGCCGATGTACGTAACGCTACTTTGTCAAAAACAATGCCTCAACTCCTTGCTATGCAAAAAGCCGGTGCCGGGCTGCCCATCGGCAGTTTTCCGGCACCGGCTAAGCAAGTGCACCAAGGCTAAGCCCTGCAGACGTTAGGCGCGGGCCCGCAGCGCGTCGCGGATTTCGGCCAGCAGAATTGCTTCTTTCGTGGGGGTCGGCTCCGAAACAACGGCTACCGGAGCAGGCTTTTTGAAGCGGTTGGCCAGCTTCACTACCCAGAAAATAACGAAGGCGATTACCAGGAAGTAAATTACGGCGTTGATAAAGTTGCCGTAGTTGAGGGTAGCAGCTTTAGCTGCCTGCGCGGCCTCAAGGGTTTCGTAAGTGTTGCCGTCGAGAGCTACAAACAACTGTTTGAAGTCGATACCACGCGTGAACAAGCTCAGCACCGGCATCAAAATATCATCCGTAAGCGACGCCACGATTTTGCCGAACGAAGCGCCAATGATTACACCTATGGCGAGGTCGAGTACATTGCCCTTCGAGATGAACTCTTTGAATTCGGAAACGAAGCCCATAATAATGTGGAGTGGAAGTGGTTGAAATGGTTGCGGTTACACTCAAGTATAGAAGGAATATAATTATCCCCTACTTGCCTGCACTTAGCCGATTGTTGTGGTTGGCTTAGCGAGTAGCACAAAGGTGCTTGGTGCATTTAAGGCATTGTCGAAATATTGTCAGACGGAATAATTCTCTTTCCGAACTCAACCAATGCCTTGCCCGAGGCCCCAAAGCCGAGGTGCGCATTGTCTCTATCTTTGCCGGCAAGCTTCGCAAACCACCCTATTTCCATCATGCTTCCAGAACTCGAAAACCTCGCACTCGACCGCACCGACGACGGCATTCTGACCATCACGCTTAACCGCCCCAGCAAGCTGAATGCGCTGAACGCAGCTACCATCGAGGAGATTGGCCAAGCCATTCAGTTTGCGCTCGACGAGCCTTCTGTACGAGGCGTTATCCTTACCGGCGCCGGCGAAAAGGCATTTGTAGCCGGGGCTGATATTGCCGAGCTCTCGGCCCTAAGCGAGCCGCTGGCCCGCCGCACGGCCGAGCGTGGGCAAGAGGTGTTCTGCACCATCGAGGAAAGCAACAAGCCGGTAATTGCGGCCGTCAACGGCTTTGCCCTAGGTGGTGGCTGCGAGCTGGCCATGGCTTGCCACATTCGGGTAGCCTCTGACAATGCCCGCTTCGGCCAACCCGAAGTAAACCTAGGTCTGATTCCGGGCTACGGCGGCACGCAGCGCCTTACCCAACTGGTAGGCAAAGCCAAGGCATTGGAGCTGATGATGACCGCCGACCTGGTGAAAGCCGACGAGGCCCTGCGCCTGGGACTGGTAAACCACGTGGTACCGCAGGCCGAGTTGCTGGATTTCTGCCGTCAGTTGTTGGGCCGTATTCTTACCAAAGCGCCGCTAGCGGTGGGCCAGGTAATCGACTGCGTGAATGCCTATTTTGAGCCCGAGCGCCACGGCTACCAAACCGAGGTAAATGCTTTTGCCCGCTGCTTTGCTTCCGAAGATTTTAAGGAAGGCACGCAAGCATTCCTAGAGAAGCGCCCGGCGGCGTTCCGCGGCGAGTAAGCCTTTCAACTACTACCTTATCTAAGTATCGAACCCGCAGCCGCCCAGCGGCCCAACCAGTTTCGGCTGCGGGTTCGATACGAACTATTTACTTGCTTAAGTGAGCGGACTAGCAAAACGGCTGGCCAGCCAAACTGCCATCTACGGAGTGAGCAGCATTGTGGGGCGGGTGCTCAGCTACTTGCTGGTGCCCGTGTACACGGCCCGCTTTGCGGCTGCCGAGTATGGCATTGTAACCGGGCTGTACGCCTACGTATCGTTTCTGAACGTGGTGTTCACCTACGGCATGGAAACCGCGTTTTTCCGTTTTGCCAACCGCCCCGATACCGACCGTCAGGAACTATACAACCGGGTACTCACGCTGTTGTGGCTGAGTAGCATTGTACTCACTGCGGTAGTAGCGCTGCTGGCTCGGCCCCTCATGAGCCTGCTCGATTTGCCGCCCGGCCAAGAGCGCTACGCCATCTGGATTGCGCTTATTCTGGGCCTCGATGCCGTAGCGGCTATTCCGTTTGCGCGGCTCCGGCTCGAAAACAAGGCCAGGAAATTTGCCTCAATCCGGTTGGCCAACATCTTAATCTACGTTGGTCTCAACCTGTTTTTCATCGTCTTCTGCCCCGATGTGGTGGCCGGTGAATACCTGAGTGGCATGCGCCCCGTGGTAGAACTGCTTTACGACCCGACAGTTGGCGTTGGGTACGTGTTTCTATCAAACCTAGCGGCCAGTGCCTTCACGCTGGTGCTCCTAGGCAAGGAACTGCTCAGTTTTCGCCCACGCTTCAGCCTTGAGCCACTGCGCCCGCTGCTTCGCTACGCCTACCCCATCATGCTGATGGGCCTGGCCGGCATGGTAAACGAAACCCTCGACCGCATTTTGCTGCCGAAGTGGTTGCCCGAAGGCTTTTACCCCGGCAAATCCAACCTGGCGGCTGTTGGTATTTACGGTGCTTGTTACAAGCTCAGTATTCTAATGAGCCTAGTGATTCAGGCGTTTCGCTACGCAGCCGAGCCGTTTTTCTTCGCCCAAAGCTCCGATAAAAACTCGCCCCGCACCTTTGCCTTGGTGCTGAAGTGGTTCACGCTGTGCTGCGCGGTCATCTTCGTAGCCGTGAGTGTCAACGTCGATTTGGTGGGCAGCTTGTTCTTGCGCCGCCCCGAGTACCTCGAGGGCTTGCCCGTGGTGCCGGTGCTGCTGATGGCCAACTTGTTTCTGGGTGTCTACTACAACTTGTCGGTGTGGTTTAAGCTGACGGACCGTACCTACTTCGGCACCTATATCAGCTTTGCGGGCGCAGCCCTAACCATTACGCTCAACTTCCTGCTGATTCCGGTGCTCGGCTATATGGGTTCGGCCATAGCCACGCTGGCCTGTTACTTCATGATGGCAGCCGTGTGCTGGTGGTTGGGCAACCGCTATTTTCCGGTACCTTACCCGATAGGCCGCCTTGCAGCTTGGCTGCTAGCAGCTGTAGCGGTGGTGGCGTTTAGCTGGGCTATTCCGGTATCCAACCAGTGGCTCGGGTATGCATTGCATATCGCTATTACGCTGGCTTTTGTAGCGGCGCTGTGGCTGGTAGAGCGGCCTGCACAAGCGCTTCGCTCGCAGCCGGCTTAACGTTTCCTTTTTTCTATTTGCTTCTTCCCCGACAATGCAAGTTGCCGTAATTAACCGTTCGCACCACCCGCTGCCTGCCTACCAAACCGAGCACGCGGCCGGCCTCGATGTACGGGCCAACCTTAATGAGCCGGTTACCCTGGGTCCGCTGCAACGGGCGCTTATCCCCACGGGTCTGTACCTCGAGATTCCGGCTGGGTTTGAAGCACAAGTGCGCCCCCGCAGCGGTTTGGCGTACAAGCACGGCATTGGCTTGGTAAACAGCCCCGGCACTATCGATGCCGATTACCGCGGCGAAGTGAAGGTGCTACTGGTAAACCTGTCGAACGAAGAGTTTGTGGTAAACGATGGCGAACGAATTGCCCAGCTGGTATTTGCACGCTACGAAGCCATCGAGTGGCAAGAGGTAGCTGAGCTAAGCGAAACCGTGCGCGGCGCGGGCGGCTACGGCAGCACGGGTACGAAATAGGCCCGAAGTTTCGTTGGGTATGATGCAGAAAATATTCGCCCAACGCTAGATATTACTTTGCCAAGAGCGAATTTTACACAGCGTTTCGTAGCAACTTACGTACACGCCCTCTGAACTAAATTTTGACAACGCCCCCCTTATGAAAATCATCGTCCCGATGGCCGGCATGGGCAAGCGCATGCGCCCGCACACGCTCACCGTTCCCAAGCCGTTGATTCCTATTGCTGGTAAGCCTATCGTTCAGCGCCTCGTCGAGGATATTGCCAAGGTAGTAGGCCAACCGGTATCGGAGGTTGCGTTTATCGTGGGTCGTTTCGGCGAAGAAGTCGAGAAGAGCTTATTGCAGATTGCCGAATCGGTAGGTGCGCAAGGCTCTATTCATCACCAGGACGAACCCCTAGGTACGGCCCACGCTATCCTGTGCGCCCAATCGGCCCTCACCGGCCCCGTGGTTGTAGCTTTTGCCGATACCCTGTTCAAAGCTGACTTTACGCTTAATACCTCGGCCGACGGCACTATTTGGGTGCAGAGCGTGGAAGACCCCCGCGCATTTGGCGTAGTAAAACTCAACGAGCAAGGTCAGATTACGGAGCTGATCGAGAAGCCCCAAGAATTTGTTTCCGACCTGGCTATCATCGGTATTTACTATTTCCGCGACGGCGAGTACCTGAAGCGCGAGCTGCAGTACCTGCTCGACAACGACATCAAGGACAAAGGCGAGTACCAACTCACCAATGCCCTCGAGAACATGAAAAACCAAGGCGCGGTGTTCATCCCCGGCCGCGTTACGGAGTGGCTCGACTGCGGCAACAAGGATGCTACCGTGTACACCAACCAGCGCTACCTCGAGTACCTGCAGGAAGCCGGCGAAGACACCGTGGCCAAATCCGCTAAGCTCACCAACACCGTACTCATTCCGCCGGTGTATATCGGCGAGAACGTGGTGCTCGAGCACAGCATCATCGGTCCGCACGTATCGGTAGGCGATGGTTCGACGGTGCGCCACTCGGTAGTGGTAAACAGCATCGTGCAGAAGTCGGCTGCCGTGCAAAATGCCAACATTACCAACTCCATGATCGGCAGCTTTGCCACGCTTACCGGCACCCCCGCCGACCTCAGCGTAGGCGATTATAACGCCTTGAAACTGTAGAGACAGCCGGGTGGTTTCGGGGTAAATGCCGTATCTTTTCCTAGGTTCGGCTTGGCCCGAAACCACCTGTTTTTACGTTTTCAGCTGCCGCTACCTTTTGCCATGATTCGCCCTGCATCCCTCCTGCTTCTTGTGTTAGGCCTGTTTTTGGCCGAGCCCGGCTATGCCCAGCAGAAGCGCGCTGCGGACAAGACGGGCACCGAAAAGCCGCGCAAGCTTACGCGCCGCGAGAAAAAGGAAATGCAGCGCCAAGCAGCCCTCGAAGCGGCCAAAGCCCAGCAGCAAAGCCAGCTTACCGAGAAAGACCGCGAAATGAGCGCGGCCTACTTTGTGGATGGCGTGAAGTACATGCTGCTAGAGGATTACCCCAAAGCTCAGGAGCGGCTGCTGAAGGCGTACCAAATTGACCCCAACAACGCCGCCATCAACTACAAGATTGCCGAGAACAATTTGCTCATTGGCAACCTAAAGGATGCGGCCAACTTTGCGCAGGCTGCCTTGCGCCTCGACGCCAAGAACCCGTACTATTACCTCATTCTGGCGCAGATTTACGCCACCCAGAAGCAGTACGATCAGGCCGCACAGGTATACACCCGCCTAATTCAAGACGTGCCCGAGTCGAAGACTTACCTTTTCAACCTCGCTGACTTGTACCTGGCGCAGGGCAAGCTCAACGAGGCCCTGAGCACCTTCGATCAGGCCGAAAAGGAATTTGGTACGCTCGATGAGGTTTCGTTTAAAAAGCAGCAAATCTACCTCAAGCAAAACAACCTCGACAAGGCCCTGAAAGAAGGCGAAGCCCTGATTTCGGCCAACCCCGAGGATATCCGCTTTGTTCTGGCGCAAGCCGAAATGTACGCGGCCAACAACCGCTTGCCCGATGCTATTCGGGTAGCAAACCAAGCCCTGCGCAAGGATCCCGACAACCCGCAGGCACACATGATTCTGGCCGATGCGTACCGGCAGCAAGGCAACCAGGCCGAATCGGAAAAGCAGATCAAACAGGCCTTCCAGAGCTCAGCCCTAGGTATTGATCAGAAAGTGCGCATTTTGGTTGACTACCTGAAGCAGTTGCCTAACCCGGCTGTGCAGCAAACCGCGCTCGAGTTGGCCGACATCACCACGCGTGTGCATCCCAAAGAGGCCAAAGCGTATTCGGTAGCCGGCGATGTACAGCTGCTGTCGGAGAAGAAAGCGCTGGCTCGCGACAACTACCTGCGGGCCTTGCGCCTCGACAACTCGCACTTCAAAATCTGGCAACAGGTGGTGCTGATTGACGCCGAGCTGACGCAGACCGACTCGCTGCTGCGCCACACCAACCAAGCCCTGGAGCTGTTCCCGAACCAAGCGGTGTTTTGGTTTTACAACGGCGTGGGGCACATGTTTGCCAAGCAGCCGCAAAAAGCCGTGAAGGCGCTGGAGCAAGGCAAAAAGCTGACAGCAGATAACCCCGAGTTGGCCGCGCAGTTTGACACGCAGCTGGGCGACGCTTACCACGAGCTGAAGGAATACGACAAGTCGGATGCGGCCTACGAGGCGGCGCTTACCTTCGATGCCAACAACGCGCAGGCCCTGAACAACTACAGCTACTACTTGTCGTTGCGCGGCAAGGATTTGCCTAAGGCCAAGGAGCTTGCGGGTAAACTGGTTAAGCTATTTCCTGAAAACGACACTTACCTCGACACCTACGCTTGGGTGTTGTACAAATCGAAAGACTATGCCGGAGCACGCCAGTACCTCGAAAAAGCCATCAAGACGTCAAAAGATGGCACTGTATTGGAGCACTACGGCGATGTGCTGTATCAACTAGGCGATACGGCAGCGGCTGTGGAGCGGTGGCAGCAGGCTAAAAAGGCCGGTGGCACCTCCGCCCTCATCGACCGCAAGATCAAAGACCGAAAACTATATGAATAGAAGCTGGCCGCTACTGCTGGCTTTGGCCGGAAGCCTTGCCCTAGGTGCTTGTCAGCGCCGCGCCATTCCTACCAAATCAACCACCGCTACCCGCCCGCCGGCGCCCGAAGTGCGTGCCCGCAACCTCGAGTTTACCTACTTAGCGGCTAAAGGCAAAGCGCAGATTAATGCTAACGGCGAGCAGTACACGGCCAACCTGAACGTGCGCATGCGCAAGGACAGCGTTATCTGGGTTTCGGCTTCGCTTTTAGGTATTGAGGGCATTAGGGCCCGGATTACGCCCGATTCGGTGCAGGTAATTAACAAGCTGGAGAAAACCTACTACGCTGGCAACTTCGATTACCTGAGCCGCCAGTTTAACGTACCCGTAACGTTTGCGCAGTTGCAAGCCTTGCTGGCCGGCGACTACCTGCCCGCAGCCACCGAAACGCAACTTACGGCTGCCGAAGAGGGCCCCGTACAAAAAGTGAGTTACAAGCAGGCTGGCTTGCTGGTAGAGCAGTTGATTGAGCTAAACCGCGCTCGTTTGCAAAAGCTTACGGTAGAAGATAGCGGGACCCAAAGCTCTTTGAACGTAACTTACGCCGATTTTCAGCCGCTCGAGCCGGGTGGGCAGCTGTTTGCGCGCGGTGTGATGCTGCAGGCACAGCAGCCAGGCCGCCCAGCCGCCACCGTGATGATCAGCTACCGCAACGTGGACCTCGACAAAGAGCAGCTTTCCTTCCCCTTCTCCGTACCGGCCGAGTATGGGCGTAAAAACCGTAAGTAGCCGCTGGCAGACCTGGTTGCTTGGCGGCGTGCTACTACTTGCCCTTACTGCAGCCCCTGCCCAGCAGCGCCGCCCCTCGCGCCGCGAACCCGCGAAAACCAAAGCACAACTGGAACGCGAGCGGCGCAACAATTTGCGGCGCATACAGGAAGCCAGCCGCATTCTGGAGCAAACCAAGCAACAGAAGCAAAGCACCCTAGGTCAGCTGAATGCCCTGAAGGAGAAGATTACCGTGCAGCAGCAAGTAATTAAATCGACCTCCTCGGAGCTACGCTACATTAACACGGGCGTACAGAAAACCACTACCAACGTACAGCTCACCAAAGCCGAGCTTGATCGGCTGAAGGCCGAGTATGCCCAATTGATTTACGCGTCGGCCAAAACGGCCAACTCGTATAACCGCATCATGTTCCTGTTCGCCTCCGACTCGTTCAACGAGTTCATGCGGCGCCTACGCTATGTGCGGCAATATTCGGAGGCTCGCCGGCAGCAGGTGAGCGGCATCTTGCGCACGCAGCAAGAACTCAGCCAGCAGCTTACCAACCTTACGGAACAGCGTCAGCAAAAAAGCTCGTTGCTGAGCAATCAGCTAAGCGAACGGCGCAGCCTGCAAACCATGAAGGTACAGCAGGACCAAGTGGTGCAGCAGCTTAGCCAAAAAGAGCAGCAACTGCAGAAAGAGTTGGCCCAGCGTCAGCAAGCGGTTCGCAAACTCGATAACCTGATAGCCCAGCGCGTGCGCGAAGAAATTGCCCGCGCTGCCCGTGCCGCCGCTGCTCGTGCTGCTGCCAAAGCTGCCGCAGCCAAAGCCGCCGCCGAACGCGCCGAGCGTTCCGACGCTACCGCCGCTGAACGTACCACCGCTCGCCGGGAGGCGGCCGAGGCGGCCGAAGCAGCCGATGCAGCGGCCAACACCTCTACTAGCCGCGTAACGCTAACGCCCGAAACGGCCGAGTTGTCGTCGTCGTTTGCCGAAAACCGGGGGCGTTTGCTGTGGCCGGTAGCGCGTGGGTTTATTTCCCAGCCGTTTGGCCGTCATCCGCACCCGGTGCTGAAGAATGTTACCGTCGACAACCGTGGAGTTGATATTCAGACAAGCGCTGGCGAACCGGTGCGCGCCATCTTCGATGGCAAGGTGCTGACCGTAGCAAATATTGCCGGCATGAACAACGTAGTGATGGTACAGCACGGCGAGTACTTCACGGTGTATGCCAAGCTGCGCTCGGTAAACGTTGCAGAAGGCCAACAAGTAAAAATGCGTCAACCGATAGGCACGGTATCAACCAACGCCGAAGGCACCACTGAGCTGCAGTTTCAGGTTTGGAAGAACAGCACCAACCTGAACCCCGAACAGTGGATCGGTCGCAAATAATGTCGATACACCGTTGACTACAATTTACCGGTAGCCAGAAATAAAAAAACACCGTACAGCGTACGGTGCCTTTCTGAGCTATGAAAACAAACTTAGCTATCAGTTAATCCCTCCTTGGCAAGTTCGAAAGCTCGTCGCCAAAAGATTAATCCCCCGATAACAGCCGAAAGATACAGCACCTAAGGTATTCCTTGAGTACTATTTTCGGCGAATTCGATAAATTTCTTGCTAAACCTCTAAAAATTCTTTGCAAGGGCCCGCTACACCAAATTTAAGCGCCCCATCAGGTCTTGTTTATAAGAGTTGCCGATGGGAACCGACGAGGCACGCCCCCCATCAACCACCAACGAATCACCGTCGATAGTTACAATACGATCGAGGCGCACGATGTATTTGCGATGCACCCGCACGAAATCGCGCGGCGAGAGGCGCGTGAGCATGTCCTTCATGGTGGTGTACACGGTGTAGCGTTCGTTGCCCACGTAAATGTTCACGTAGTCACCTAGGGCCTCCACGTACGAAATGTCGGTAGCACACACGCGTACAAGCTTGTGGTCTTGCTTAACGAACAGCTCCGTGCGGCCATTGGAGTACAACGAAGCAGCTGTATCGTTGGCCATGCGCAACAAACCTTCTAGCTTGGCTCGCTCCTGCTCCAACTGCAAGCGGGCGCGCCGCAGCTCCAAGTGCGAAACCACCTCGCGAGCCAGCGTTTTGAGCGCATCCCGCTGCTCATTCGTCAGGTGGCGTGGCTGGGTATCAATGGTGCAAAGAGCACCTAGGGGCTGTCCAGTTGGCGTAACCAAAGGTGCACCCGCATAAAAGCGGATGTTCGGATCGTTGGTAACCAACGGGTTATTCCGAAACATAGGATCGTCAGCGGCATTTTCGACTTCGTACACCCCATCCGACATCATTGCGTACTGGCAAAACGAGTATTCGCGCGGAGTTTCGCTGATACCCAACCCGTAGCTTGATTTAAACCACTGCCGGTCGCCGTCGATTAAGGATACCAACGAAATGGGCGTACCACAGATGTAAGCCGCAAGCCGCGTGAGGGCATCAAAGTCTTCTTCGGGCGAGGTATCCAAGATACGATACGCGCGCAAAGCTTCCAGCCGGTCTTCTTCACCGAGCACGTTTGCCCCACCGGGGGTAATCATGGGTGGAAAAAAGGGTTGAACGTTCATGGCTTGCAATTGAAGATCCTTGCCGGGTTGCAGAACAACGCTCTGCTAGTAATGAGCCGTACAAGCCCACTAAGTACCTACGAACAAAAGCAATTTGGCGGTTTTCCTCGCCAAACATTTCTTTTTCCTCGTTAAACGCGGTCTTTGCCACGGCAACGAGTGAAACCTACCTAGGCCTGGCAGGCTAGTAACCAGCTAAGGAATCTAGCCAGCAAGAATCGGGTTTAGAAATTATAGGGTACCTTTACAATCCGTTTGGTTGGCTTGGTCGTAAGCCTACTATTACCCACTCTCCACTACGGAAATCATGCTAGCTTCTCTCTTTTTGTTTGTCGGTGGCCTTGGCACAACCGAGGTTTTGCTGATAGTTCTTGCCATAGTTCTGTTGTTCGGGGCTAAGCGCATTCCGGAGTTGTTCCGGGGTATGGGCCAAGGTATTCGTGAGTTTAAGGACGCCTCGAAAGAGCAGAAGCCTGAGTACCGCGACAACAACCCTGACTACCGCGACCCGCAGCAGCCGAGCCGCTAAACTTTCGTAGCGATGAGCACTCCTCTTTTGCTTTTTCTAGGCGACATTGGCGGCAGCGAAATGGTGCTGATCATGGTCGTCATTCTGATCTTCTTCGGAGCTAATAAGATTCCGGAGTTGGCGCGTGGCTTGGGCAAAGGCATTCGTGAGTTTAAGGACGCCTCCCGCGAGATTCGCAGCGAAATTGAAAACGCCAATCCTCAACCCAACGGCTATCAGCAGCCCGCCTCCCAGCCTCAACCCTACCAGCAGGCGCCGCCTGCCCCGGTAGCTTACCAATCGTCGGGCCTTGATCAGCCGCAAGGCGGCCCGGTACCAGCTCCGGAGCAACCCACCGTAACGCCGGCCGGTTTGCCCCACTCTCCCTCCGATCAGCATCCTACCACTTGATCTAAGCCAAGCTCCCTTGAGACGCTTTAACTCCCTAACGGAAGTTCGTAACGAGCTGGCGGCCGGTAACATCACCTGCCGCCAGCTCGTGGAGTATTATCTGGATAACATTGCGCGCAAAGCCCACCTCAACGCCTTCTTGGAAGTGTGGGCCGACGAAGCTCGTCAGCAAGCCGATGCCGTTGACGCCAAAATAGCCGCCGGTACGGCTGGTAAGTTGGCCGGCATGGTTATCGGCCTGAAAGACGTGCTGGCCTACAAAGGCCACGCGTTGCAATCCAGCTCACACATTCTCGATGGTTTCAAGTCGCTGTTTACTGGTACGGCCGTGCAGCGCCTGCTCGATGAAGACGCCATCCTGATTGGCCGGCAGAACTGCGACGAGTTTGCCATGGGCGCTTCTAACGAAACGTCCTACTTCGGCCCGGCCCGCAACGAGCTCGACCCGGAGCGTGTGCCTGGTGGCTCGTCGGGCGGTTCGGCCGTGGCCGTACAGGCCGACATGTGCTTGGCCTCGATTGGTTCCGATACCGGTGGTTCGGTACGTCAGCCCGCGGCTTTCTGCGGGGTAATCGGCCTGAAGCCTACATACTCGCGCATTTCGCGCTACGGCCTGATTGCCTACGCCTCGTCGTTCGACCAAGTTGGCCCCATTACCCGCTCGGTAGAAGATGCTGCCCTGCTGCTGGAGGTTATGGCCGGCCCCGATGAGTTTGACTCGACGGTTAGCCAAGAGCCTGTACCGGCTTACAGCCAGTCGCTCGAGCCACAGGCCCATTACCGCATCGGCTACATCCGCGACACGTTGGAGCGGCCGGGTTTATCGCCCGACATTAAGCAGGCAACCGAAAATGTGATCGAGCAGCTGCGCGGCCAAGGCCATGTCGTTGACGCGGTTGATTTTCCATACCTCGACTACATGGTGCCCACGTACTACATTCTCACCACGGCCGAAGCCAGCTCGAACCTAGGGCGCTACGACGGGGTGAAGTACGGCTACCGGGCCTCCGACGCCACCGATTTAGCCTCGCTGTACAAAAAGTCGCGTAGCCAAGGTTTTGGCAAAGAGGTACAGCGCCGCATTTTGCTAGGCACGTTTGTACTCTCGGCTAACTACTACGACGCTTACTACACCAAAGCTCAGCGCGTGCGCCGCCTGATTAAGGAGCAAACCGACGAGCTGCTACGCCAGTACGACTTTCTAATTTTGCCGACTTCGCCCACCACGGCGTTCCGCATTGGCGAAAACACGAAAGATCCGCTGGCAATGTATTTAGCTGATATATTTACTGTTCAGGCTTCGTTGGCTGGTGTGCCGGCAATTTCGCTCCCCATTGGCAACGATCAGGCTGGTTTGCCCATTGGCATGCAAGTTATGAGCGGCGCCTTCCGCGAAGCTGAAATGCTGGCCTTTGCCAAGCACCTGACCGAAAGTGTTGTTGCTTCTGCTGTAGCTCCGTAGTCGCATGAAAAAACCGTTCCGCGCCTCTGCCTTGCTGTTGTTGGCTGCTGCCTTTACTCGCCCAGTTTTGGGCCAAACGCAGTTACCACCCATAGCACCGCCCGAGGTCGGAACGGTTTCCGACTCGACGCAGGTACAACTAGAGCTTGCGCCCGACTCGTTGGTGGCCGAGCCTGTGCTTAGCCCCGAAAAGCTGGTGTGGATGCAAACCCCGCCAGAAATGCGCGATTTGGTGGGCGACCGAATCAACTGCATCGACTCCGACATGCCGCTTGTGTTTAACAACGTGGTGATGGCGCATGTCACGTACTTTACGCAGCGCAACCGCACTTATATGCAGCGGGTGCTGGAGCGCGAAAATCTCTATTTTCCGCTTTTCGAGAAGTACTTAGCCAAATACAATCTTCCGCAAGACCTGAAGTACCTAGCCGTTGTGGAGTCAGCCCTGATTCCGACGGCTAAATCGCGTGTGGGCGCTACCGGCCTGTGGCAGTTTATGGGCCCAACCGCTGGCGACTTGCGCCTGCGCCGCGACGAGTGGGTTGACGAGCGCATGGACCCTGAAAAGGCTACCGAAGCGGCTTGCAAACACTTGCGCTTTCTGTACGGCATGCTCCACGATTGGGAGCTGGTGCTAGCCGCTTACAACTGGGGCCCAGGCAACGTGCAACGCGTAATGCGCCGCACGGGCAAGCGTAACTACTGGGAGCTGCACCCGCACATGCCGCAGGAAACGCGCAACTATGTACCCAGCTTCACGGCCATTATGTACGCCATGAAGTACGCGCAGCAGCACAACCTGCACTCGTCTGAGCTGCGCTATCAGTATCCGCAACCCATGGATACGCTGCAGATCGGCGGCCGTGCTTTCGATGTATCGCGCCTGAGCCAAGCAGCTGGCCTCGATTCGGTGGCCTTGCTGCGTATGAACCCTGAGTTGCGCAAGCCCTACTTGCCCGAGGGCTACCGCCCCTACGCGGTCAAGTTTCCGGCTTCGGCCAGACCGCTGCTGCAGGAAGTAGACCGCGCCACGTTGTTTGGGTATTGCCTGCCGCAGGCTGCTCTGCCGCAGCCCATTGCGGCCATACCACCTAGGCTGAAGGGCGTAGAGCCCTTCCCCTCAGCGCTGGCTACTAACAGCAATACCGCACCCAAAAGCGCTAAGCGCGAGGTAGCTACCGAAGCACCGCGTACGCGCCGCAAAGTGCATACCGTGCGAAAAGGGCAAACCCTAGGTGAACTGGCCGAGTGGTACGGCGTATCAACGGCACAGCTGCGGCGCTGGAACCACTTGCCCAAAGGCAAAGCCTTACGCCCTAAGCAACAGATTGTAGTTTTCTTGCCTGCTCCGGACGACAATACCGCAACATCGGCAGTAGCCGTTGCGCGCAAACCAGCGGCTCCGGCAGTGGCTGCAGCGCCCCGCTCCCCAGCCGAAATGGGCGTGAAAGTAACCAAGCGCCCAATTGCAGCGGTGTCTGCTACTGAATCAGCAACACCGGAGGCAGTCGAAACAGCCAGCGCACTAATTGCAGCAGTCACTTCTGCTTCGCGCCCACAGGCAACGCGCCCTGCGCGCCCCGTGGCAGAGCAACCGGTAGCTGCTGAGCCCACCGAGGCACAAGTAGCTGTGGCGCAAGCACAGGCTCAAACCGAAGCGGCAACCGAATACGTGGTGCGGAAAGGCGACTACCTTACCAAAGTAGCCCGCGAACGTGGCATCAGCATTAAGCAACTGATGGCTTGGAATAACCTGAAATCGGAAATGGTAGCCCCGGGCCAGAAGCTGCGCCTTACCGAACCGGCCGATAACGAAGCAAGCCCCACCCCGGAAACCACACCTACTAAATCAGCCGCCACAACAGCCAACAAACCTGCCGCGCCGAGCAAGCAGCGCCACTTGGCTCCGATTGATCAGCGCGTACACATAGTACAGCCCGGCGACACACTGTTCAACATCTCGCGCCGGTACCAAGGGCTAACGGTTGAACAGTTGCGCAAGCTCAACAACCTGAAGTCCGACGAGGTGAAACCCGGACAAAAGTTGATTGTAGCCAGCTGAACCTTGCTCCCAAATGCAAAAAAGCCCGCCTAACCTAGGCGGGCTTTTTTGCATTACTCACTTACGAAAATCTGAAGATCAGCGGCTCTTGAGGGCCGGGATGTTGACTTTAGCCTCAACCGAGTACAGACGGCCGATAAAGGGCGAGGCGACGAACTCGCGCACCTCGGTATCGAACAGGTTAGTTACTTGCGCCCCAAAACTGAAGTAGTCGTTGAAGCGGTAGCCGGCGCCTAGGTCCACGTTCACGAAACCACCTAATGGGCCGTAGTTCCAGGTGCGACCGTAGCGGGCGTTTTCGCGAATGCCCAACGTAGGGTTTGCTTTGGCCGCTACGTTGATGCCGGAGAAGAAATCGTAGGCTTGCACCCACCGGCCGAACACCGAGCCGAACAGCTTTTTGCCGCTGTAGTTCAGCCCTAGGCTGGCTTTGTGCGCGGGCGTGTTGATCGGTAGGTCGATTTCGGTTTGCACCTTGCCATCCTTATTACCGTCGTTTTTCAGGTCGCCTTTGTCCAGGTCGTAGCCAAACCACGAGTAGTTGGCCGCCAGGCTTAGGGCATTGGTGAAGGTGTAGTTGATGCCGAAATCAGCGCCGTAAGTATCAACCTTACCGAAGTTGACATAGGTCAGCAACGTAGTAGCGCCGGCTTCCGGCGTGCCCGGCACCACCTCCGACATGGGCGTGCTGCCGCGCCGCGTAACCCGGCGGCCCTGCGTAGCAATGTTGATGGCCGGGCTCAGGAAGTTCTCCGACACGTTGTAGTACGCATTGCCATCGAAGTACAGCTTCTCGGTGATTTTGCCTTTGTAGCCGACCTCTGCGGTGTTGATGGTTTCGACGCGCAGCTTATCGATCTGGGTACCGTCGCTGAGGGTGTAGCCTTCGCCATTGCCGATGAGCAAGCCGCCGAACAAGTAGCCATCGAGGTTGAGGATGGTGGGCGCCGCAATACCCCGGCCGTAAGTCAGGCGCACGGCTTGGTCGTTGCGCGACCATACCAGGCCCGCCTTCGGAATAAAGTTGAAGCCGTAACGGTCGTGCTGGTCGGCGCGGGCGGCTACAATGGCCTTCAGGTTGCCGGGCAGGGGTTTTTCTACCTGCGTGTACACGCCCACTTGGTTGATGATGATGTCGCCGTCGCGGTCGAACAGGTAGGTGTTGCGGCTGTTGGCCATGTCGCGCTGGTACAGCGAGCCAATCACCACATCGAAACCCTTCCAAGAGTTGTTGTACTGCACTTCGCCGTTGATGCGGCGCGAGTTGTCGCGGAACAAAGCCCCGCGCTTCAGGGCTACACCGGCCGTAGTTGAGGTACCAAACCATTGCTCCTCGTAGGAGCGACGGCGAGCCTCGGCGTCGCTGAAGCCGGCATCAACAAAGCTGAGGTAGTTTTGGGTGCGCTGGTTAATGGCGTACGTTTCGTCGGTGATGCTCCAGGTATGGTAGGCCTGCGCAAACAGGCGCGGCGACACGTAGCGCAGGTGCAGGTAATGCACTTGCCAGTCTTTAATCTGGTTGCGGCCGGCGTTGGTTTGCGCCACGTAGCTGGAGTTGTTGCCGCCGTACGAGAGAATCAGGTCCGACTTCTCTTTCAGGTTGTAGTACACCGCTGCCTCGCCACGCACCGTGTTAAAGTCGCGGTCTAGGTCGAGTTCTGGCGCGGCATGGAAGATGGCCGGCCGAGCGGGTGTGGTGGGCGTAGCGGGCCGTGCAAACGCCGTGTTGGTATAGTACACCGTGTCAACGTACTTGAAATCGGTGCCGCGGGTGTACTCGCCGGTTACCTTAAAAGCCAGTTTGGGATTGATTACCTGGGCGTGGCGCAAGCGGGCCGAAAACACGTTTTGGTTGCCTAGGTTTAGGGCCACGGTGGTGCCGGCCGAGGTGCGTGGGTCCTTGCTGAGTGTATTTACCAAGCCGTTGTGGGCATTGGGGCCGTACAGGGCGGCGGCCGGGCCAAGCACTACCTCTACCCGCTCAATGTCCTCCTTCACTACGCTCGACAGTGGACCTAGGGGCAAGCCCGTGGCGATGAGCGTGGAGAGGCGCGCATCGTTCATCTGCAGGTTTTTGGGGTTGAAAGCGCTGTTGAAGCCGCGCACGTTCAGGCCCGTACCCAGCACGCCCGTGCGGATGTAGTCGACGCCTTTTTGGCGGGCAATCAGCTCGCCCACGTTAAACGAAGGCAACTCGTTGATTTGCCGCGAGCTGATAACGCTGATGGTAGCCGGAGCTTCGGTTAGCTTTTCGGGCCGGCGCGAGGCCGATACCACCACCTCTTGCATGCCGATGGCGGCAGGCTGCAGCGACAGGCTTCCTAGGTCGACCACCTCTTCGCCGCTGATGGTAACACTGCGGTCGAGGGCTTGGTAGCCGATAAACGACACGCGCACGGTGTGTGTGCCAGCGGCCAGGCCTTTCAGCTCGAAGTCGCCGGCGGGGCCGGTAGCTACGCCCTGGTTGGTGCCGGGCACTACTACGTTCACGCCCACCAGAGCGTCGCCGGAGCCGGCATCGAGTACGCGGCCGCGCACGCTCCCGCCTTGAGCCCAGGCCCACACGGATTGCATTAGCAGCAGGAGTAGGAGTAAATGTCGTGGGGCCATATGCATCGGCTTTTGAGTGGGTTTGGCTGTGGAGGAGTGTTGGATTAAATCTACATGCACCCCTACCCCGTCAACTTTTCACCCACCAAAAAACCAAGGTGGACTTAACCGAGCACGCCGGCTTGAAAACCAAGTATATAATTACTGATCAGGCAGTTACTATAACCTCCGACAGCATGGACTTTATGCGGTTGCTCAGGTGCGGGATGTGCGGCTTCAGCTCGCACAATAGATCCGTTAGCAGCTTGGCTTTGTGCGGGTTAGCAAACGATGTGCGTCCCGCTTCAACCATTTGCATCACCAGTCGTTCATCGTCAATCAGGTTCTCCACGTACTGGCTGATGAGGTAGTACCATTGCATGATGGGCAGGTAAGCAGGCCGCGTGCGGTACTCGTTTTCTTTAGGCACCAAGTGGTATTTGCGGCAAGCCTTCAGCAGCTTGTCATACTTCTCCTGCATCACGAGCGACTGGAAGTACGCGCCAAAGAAAATGTGCCAGCGGTGGCGCAACAGCTCATCGGCGTTGTCGCGCAAAAAGCTATCAGCCATTTTCTCGCCGTCGGCAGGCTGGCCGTTTAGGTTTAGGCACTTGATGTAGAAGGCCACAAACCCCACCTTGTTCTGGAAATTGTTGCTGTGGCGCAGCGACGAAAACGACTGCTTCATCAGCGCCAATGCCTCGTGTATTTTGCCCTGCCGCAGCAGAATAGCGCTGTAGTTGTTGAGGTAATGCAGGTGGTCAGTATTTTTCTGTTTTATCGATAAGTGCCCGTATTCTTCGGCTTGCTGCAATACGTCGAGCTTGGAATGCAGCAATACGCAATTGGCGTAATAGTTAAATAGTATTCTTCGAGAGTAAAAAACACCTTGCCGCAGCAACCCATCGAGGGCGTCGTACACGGTTTTCAGCTTATCGAACTCGCGGTAGTTGAAATACAAAAACGTGAGGCGTACCACCGCGAAATAGCGGTTCAGGCCATCAAGCGATTCGTCGTAAAAGGTATCGAGCAGGCGTTGCTCCCACTGGCGGCTTTCGGTGGCGTTGGTGCTGTATTGGCTGATGATATCGAGCGTAGCGGCGTGTAGCAGCTCGTCGCCTTGCTTGCTCTTCGCATAATTGGTGCGCTGCTGCTCGATGAAGTTAGATACCGTTTGGTGGTCCTTGTAGCGCATTCGGATGAGCAGAAAATGCCGGTAGCTCAGCGTCAGTTCGTAAAACTTAAGGAAGTAGAAATACGGTTGCTGGTAGCGCGCTATAGCTTGTAATAACGTTTTCTCCTCGGCCGGCGTAATCGCGTCGGTCATGATCTTCTGGTTCATCTCATTGATGTAAACCAGATGTTTATCCACGTCAATGGCATCCAGCCGCTGCTGAATCCACTGTTTTACATTCGAGTACTTCCGCTTATCGATGCTGGCCCGAAAGGCCACGGGTGTGCGGGTATGCACGCAGTTGTATTCCAGGGTTTTAAGAATTTCCAGATTGTCGGCATCCTGAAACTGCTGCACCTGCATGAGATAGGCAATTTCGTGGGGCAGAACATCCGCGGCGAAATCCTCGAACTTGGCTAGCTTGCGCTTCATAATTTGGTGTGGCAAATAGGTAGTTATAGTGCTTTTCAAGATAGGCTTTTGGTACAGGAAATGCGGGATTGACGCCAAAGCATTTATGTTATTGGCAGCAAGAAAAAGGTGCACAACCGAGTCCGGCTGTGCACCTTTTATGAACCTGTATTTTTCCTATTCGCAGGAGCGCATTTAGCTAGTCCTTGCTTCAGGTGTGGTCTTAGCGGGGCTTCTTCACAAACTCCTGCACCAGCTTATTGAACTCGGCAGCCTTCTCGAAATGGGCAAAGTGACCCGCTTGTGGTAGCATCGTTAGCGTGGCGTGCGGCAGCTGCTTGGCGCCGGCTTCGGCTACCAAGGCCGTATTAAGTGTAGGGTGCAAAGCTCGGTTCGGAATCAGAAAGTCATCGGCGCCGAACACCACCAGCGTAGGCTGCTGCACCTGACCTAGGCGCTCGAACACCGGCCCATCGAGCATGCCCGACATGCTGTTGACCACCGTTTGGGCGTAGCGCGGAAAGTCTTCGCACTGCATCATAGCCAGGCGCTCCTGTATCCAGAGCTCCACCTCGGCGGGCATTTGGTAGAAGTTGTATTTGTGGTTTTGCCGCACCTGCGCCTCGGGCGTGCTCACGATGGATTGCACCGTGTAGAAATTGCGTAGCGTCTGCTTTTCGGCGTCGGTAAAAGTCTCGAAGCCGGCTGGCGAGGTAAGCACCAATTTCTGGATGTCGCGCGGGTACTGCAGAGCTGCGGTAACGCCGATTTGACCGCCCATGGAGTGGCCCACCAGCACCACGTTTTTCAGCTTTAGCTTCTGAATAAACTGGTGCACCACATCGGCATAGAAAGCCATGGTGGCTGGGTACGCGCCCTTGCTCGACTTGCCGTAGCCCGGCAGATCGACAGCAATACACCGCGCCGATTGGCTTAGCTCCGGAATGCTCCGCTCCCAGGCCCGCACGTAGCTCGACAGGCCATGGATGAAGAGCAGCGTGGTCGGCCCTTTGCCCGCATCCACGTAGGCGACTTCCAGCGAGTCGGCGAGCTTCACGGTGCGCTCGGGCCAGCTGTACGGGCCAATAACGGCGCGCATGCGGGGTACTTGTTCGGTTTGCAGACGCATGGGCTTAAAGCTTGCTAACACGATGGCCGCCAACACCAATGCGCATCGGCCTAGAATAGAGGCAGCACGTTTCATACACTGCTGGCCCGCAGGGCTTTTTTGTTGATTTTGCCGGTGTCGCTCTTGGGTAGTTCGGCTACCAGCTCCACGTACTTGGGCACCTTGTAGCGGGCTAGGTTGGCGCAGCAGTAGCTCAGCAGCGCCCCGGTGCTCATCTCGATGTCGCGCGCCACGATGAAGGCCTTGCCGACCTCGCCCCAACGGGCATCGGGCACGCCTACCACCGCTACCTCCGATACGCCGGGAAAGGTGAGCAGAAACCGCTCTATCTCGGCCGGGTACACGTTTTCGCCGCCCGAGATGTACATATTCTTGATGCGGTCCATCACGTAGAGGTAGCCTTCCTCGTCTTGTCGCAGCAGGTCGCCGGTATGGAACCAGCCGTCTTCGATGGCCGTGGCGGTGGCTTCGGCATCACGCCAGTAGCCGGGCGTTACGCAGGGCCCGCTCAGGCACAGCTCGCCTACCTCGTTGGTAGCTACCTCGCGGCCCGTTTCGTCGACGAGCTTGATGTCGACGTAGAAATTGGGCCGGCCAATGGAGCCGATTTTGCGGGTGGCGTCGTCTTGGTGCAGCGAAAACAGGTTCGGGCCAACTTCTGTCAGGCCGAAACCTTGACGGATTTTAACCCCTTTACGGTCCCAGGTGCGGATAACCTCCAGCGGCAGCGCCTCGCCGCCCACGATGAAATAGCGCGTGGCGCTTAGGTCGGCCTGCGCGAAGGCGGGGCTGTCCACCATCATCTTGAGCATGGTGGGCACACCCATGAACACGTCGGCCCGCTCGCTCTGCAGCAGTTGCAGCACGCGGTCGGCTTGGAATTTCTTCATCAGTCCTACGCGGCCGCCGCGGTGCAGCAAGGGCGTGAGCAGCACGTTCCAGCCGCCGGTGTGAAAGGGCGGCGTGCACACGATGGTGCTGTCTTCCGAGGTCAGATTTAGGCTCTGGCTGGTGTTGATGCTGTTCCAGAGCAGCATTTTGTGCGTGTAGAGTGCGCCCTTCGGAAAGCCCGTGGTACCGGAGGTGTAGAGGATAAAAATAGGGTCATCCTCGTCGAGCGGCAGCGCCTCGAACGAGCAGGCCCTAGGTTGCGCCAACGCCTGCTGGCACAACGACTCCAGCATTTGCAGCGGCCACACCTGCTCGATGTCGGTGGTTTGCGCGAGCTGCTGCGCCTTGGCCTCAAACTGCCCTTCCACGATCAGCAACCTAGGCCGGCAGTTGCCGATGAGGTAGTCGATTTCGGCCGGCGCCAAGCGGTAGTTTACCGGCACCAGGATGAGGCCGGTTTTCTGCGCGGCCACAAACAGAGCCACGTACTCCAGGCTGTATTCGGCCATTACCATCACCCGCTCGCCCTTGCTCAGGCCGTGGCGGTGGGTAAGCGCCATGGCCAGGTGGCAGGCGGCTTGGTTTAGCTGGGCGTAAGTGTAGGTACGGCCGGTATCCAGCTCCTTCAGGGCTACCTTATCGGGCGAGTACAGGGCCCATTTGCTGATCCAGTCTTTGGTGTACATGCGCGGAGGGAATGCAGGGTCGGGTGAGGAGTTCGGAAGCGCAGAAAGGAATATTAGGCAAATGCGGCTTAGCCCGCCACTGCCACTTGTTCGAGCTGGCGCGCACGGCGCCGCAGCAAGGCGCGCAATGTGGTGCCCACTGCCACCGAGGCCACAATAGCCAGCGCGGCCGGCACTCCAGGGTTCTTCACCGGCGCGTGCATGTAAGGCGTCAGTTCGGCGTAGTACCCCGTGAAGTGAACCACAATAGCCGTGACGGAAGCGGCCGCTACGGCAACCAGCGGCGTGTGACGGAAGAACAACCCGAATAGAATCGGGATAAAAGCGGCAGCGAAGTAGGCGTACACGCCGTTCTGCGCGAACACCGCCACGCTCAGGTTAGGGTGCTCTATCTGATAGTACGACAGCGCAATGGCTACCACACCTAGGGCGGTAATAACGCTGCGGTTGATGATGATTTCGCGCGTGTGCCCCTGCTCGCCGCCGAAGTACTCCGCACCTAGGAGCGGCTTGATGATGTCGGCCGTAATGGTGGTTGACATGGACTGGATCAGACCCTCCAAGGTAGAGATGCCCGAAGCCGCCAGACCTAGGACCACCAGCAAGGTGAGGTATACCGGAAACTCGTGCAGCACATAGGCCGGGATGATGGCGTCCATCTTCAGCGGCTCGCCGTTGAGCGTGAGGGTAGGAAAAGCCAGGCGCGCATACAGCCCGGTAAACACCACCAAAAAGAACAGCGTGAGCACCACCACGCTCGTGAGCAAGTAGCGGTTTACGTCGCGGTCGTTTTTGAGCAGCAGGGCCTTGGTGATGGTGTGCGGCTGGCACACAATGGCCACACCCACCACCACCTGGCAGAAGATGATTTCGAAATAGTCGCGGAAGAAATAGCTCTTTGGGTTCACGAAGCTGATCAGCGCCGGGTCGATAGCAGCAAGCTTATCCAGGAAGCCGTGCACGCCTTCGCTGAAATGTCGGTAGCCCGAAGCCAGCAGCACCACCGCCACCAGCAGCTTCAGTCCTACCTGAATGGTGTTGGTGTACACCATGGAGTTGGCGCCGCCGAACATCATGTAGCCGAACACGAACACCACCAGCCCGATGAGCACGTACAGCGGCTGCACATCCAAGGCCTGGCTGAGCACCCGCGTAATACCCACGCAGATGAGCACGATGAAGGTGATGAGCAGCAGCGAGAGCACCGCGAAGTAGCGCGTGAGCCCCTGGCTTTGGTAGCGCGAACCCATCCACTGTGCCATCGTTAGGGCCTTCACCGTCTGGCCGTGCTTGCGGAAGCCTTTGGTGAAAAACACCAGCGACACAAATGCCGCCAGCGGCAGCACAATGCCAAACGACAACACCCCGCTCAGGCCATACAAGGCCACAAAGCCCGGGTTGATGATGAAGGTAGCGGCACTGGTCATGGATGCGGCCAGGGAAAGGCCCACGGCTACCGGTGAGAAGTTCACTGAGCCCACGGCGTAATCGGCCATGCTGCCCGTGCGCCGCGCACCGCGCACCACGAAGTAGAGCGTAGCCGCCGCGTAAACGGCTAGCAGTATGGCCGTGGCAACGACGGTTTGGGTAGAAGGCTGCTCCATAATGCTTTGGTGGTCGTGTTTCTGGGGCGTTAAGCTACCCTGTTCGTCATGCTGAGCTTGTCTTTCCTAGGTCGTCATGCAGGGGCGGCAGCCGAACCAAAGGTCAGCGTAGCTAAGCATCTCGCCAGGTAGCATTCTACTAGCCAGCGTCAGCACGCGAGATGTCTCGCTCAGGCTCGACATGACGTGCTGTTGTGAATGCCTCGAAGCGGGAGAGGTGCTTCAATAGGACTCAGCATGACGTTCAAATGATTTTTACATCCGGAAAGCCGCCCCGGCAAAAGCCAGCCCACCGCCCGAGCCGATGAGGAATACCAGGTCGTTTTCTTTGATCTGCCCTTTTGTTACAGCGTCGTCCAGCGCCATCGGGATGCAGGCCGAGCCGGTGTAGCCGTACTCCTGCATGATGATGGGTGCACGATCGTGCGGCACTCCGAGGCGGCCGAGCGTTTCGTAGATGCCATTAATGTTGAGCTGCGTCAGTACATAGTGGTCCACATCGGTGGGCGCTACGCCGATGGTGGCAGCCATTTCCTCGGCCATTTGCGTCCATATCTCTGGGTTCAACTCTTTCGGAAACTTGTGCAAAAACTTGAGCTTGTGGCCGTTGGCGGCTAGCACCTCGGCGGAGAGCGGCTGCGCCGTGGCGCCGGCGTAAATGCCCATCCAGGAGTGGTATTGCCCTTCGGTATGCAAGGAGCTGGTCAGGAAACCACGATCGGTGTTTTCGGTGGCGGTGAGCAGCACGGCGCCGGCGCCGTCGGCAAAGAGCGTGGCGGTTTTCTTATCGTGCACGTCGAGGTACTTGCTCATGGCGTAGCCGCCAATTACCAACACGTGATTGTAGCGCGCATCGGCCACAATGTACTTGGCCGCTACGTCCAGCGCCGTTACAAAGCCCGCACAAGCCGAGTTTAGATCGAACGTGCCGGCGCCCGTGGCCCCCAGGCGGTGCTGCAGAATGGAGGACGTGGAGGGCGACACATATTCCGGTGTATCAGTGGCCACGATGATGAGGTCCAGCGCCTCGGGCTTCACGCCTGCCCTTTCGAGCGCCGTAAGGGCGGCCCGCTCGCACAGGTCGGCTACCGATTCTTCGGCCGAGCACCAGCGTCGGTTCTTAATGTTCAGGTTGGTTTGCAGCCAGGTGTCCACGTCCTCGCCCAAGAGGTCGTTGAAATACGTGTTCGGCACTTCCTGCGCCGGAGCGTAGGAACCCGTGGAGGCAATAATTACGCGACGGTTCATGGCCTGCTAGATAGTTACAGCTCCGTCCACGCTTAGCACCGTGCCGCTCACAAAGCTGGCTTCATCTGAGGCTAGGAAGAGGTAGGCGCTGGCTATGTCCTCGGGGGTACCTAGGCGCCGCAGCGGCGTACGCTCCTTCATCATGTCGATAACCTTCTCGGGGATGGTCCCGATCATGTCGGTAGCAATAAAACCCGGCGCCACGGCATTCACCGTAATGTTGTGCTTGCCCAGTTCTTTGGCTAGGGTTTTCGTGAGGCCAATGAGGCCGGCTTTGGTGGCTGCGTAGTTGGCCTGGCCAAAGTTGCCGTACAGCCCCACCACCGAGGCGGTATTGATGATGCGACCGGCCTGCTGCGCCTCCATGTGCGGCGTTACGGCTTTGGTGCAGTTGAACACGCCCGTCAAGTTCACGTCGAGTACCTGTTGCCAGCTTTGCAGCGTCATCTTCTTCAGCGTCGCGTCGCGGGTGATGCCGGCATTGTTGATGAGCACATCAATACGACCGTACTTCTGGCGCACGGCTTCGGCGGCGGCTTCTACCTGCTCGGGTTGGGTGGTATCCACTGCCTGTGCTTCGGCTTTGCCACCTAGGGCTTCTATCTCGGTGCGGGTAGCCTCGGCCTTGTCGCCGTTGATGTCCCAAATGACAACGGTAGCGCCCTCGGCGGCAAACTTCAGGCTGGCCACCCGACCGATACCGTTGGCGCCGCCTGTAATCACGACAACTTTATCCTGTGCTCTTTTCATGGTGCTTACTTACTCTGGCTGAAAGTAGCCGGGTAGGTAAGCTAGGTGCCGCAAAGCCGAAAGAAAACAAGGGTGGACTTAAGGCCAATATCAGCCATTAAGCCAAATGTATTACACAGTAGATCAACACTATAATCTCATTTGCAACAGCTGCGACTATACTTCTATTGCCGCCTAGTAAAGAATCGCAGCTAGCCCTAGGTTGCGTACTTTTTTTAATAATGCCTAAGCTGCTTCGGCAAACCATTTAACGGCTTACCTCATGCAGCCCTGGTTTTGATTCCGCTTAATTTCGCGCCAAATTGCTTGACGGCGCTGCCTTCAGCAGGCGGCGCCTTTTCGTTTCCGCACACATTCACCTATGCTGAAGATAAATAAGGAAGACGCGCTTAACTACCACGAACAGAATCCCTCCGGGAAGATTGAGGTAGTCCCCACCAAGCCCGTCAGCACGCAGCTTGATCTTGCCCTGGCCTACTCCCCGGGCGTAGCCGAGCCCTGCAAAGAAATTGCCGCCAACCCCGACGACGTATATAAATACACTGCCAAAGGCAACCTCGTAGCCGTTATCAGCAACGGCACGGCGGTGTTGGGCTTGGGCAACATTGGCGCTGCAGCCTCCAAACCCGTTATGGAGGGCAAAGGCGTACTGTTCAAGAAATTTGCGGGCATCGATTGCTTCGATATCGAGATTGATGCCACCGACCCCGACGAGTTTATCCGCATCGTAAAGGCCTTAGAGCCCACGTTTGGCGGCATCAACCTCGAGGATATCAAAGCACCGGAGTGCTTCCGCATCGAAACGGAGCTGCGGGAGAAGATGAACATTCCGCTGATGCACGATGACCAGCACGGCACGGCCATTATCTCGGCAGCGGCGCTGCTGAGTGGCTTGGAGCTGGTGGGCAAAAAGATCGACGAGATTAAAGTAGTGGTAAGCGGCGCCGGTGCAGCGGCCATCAGCTGCCTGCGCCTGTACCTAGAGCTGGGCCTGAAGCGCGAAAATGTAGTGGTGTTCGACAAAGACGGCATCATCAATCCGCAGCGCACCAACCTCGCCGAGCTGCAAATGCAGTTTGCCACCGAGCGCCCCATCAGCACCCTGGCCGAGGCCATGGAGGGCGCCGACTTCTTCCTAGGTCTGTCGGCGGCCAATGTGCTGGCGCCGGAGCTGCTGCTGAAGATGGCCAAAGATCCAATTGTGTTCGCGCTGGCCAACCCCGACCCGGAAATTGCCTACGAAGTGGCCATGGCCACGCGCGAGGACATTATTATGGCGACGGGCCGCTCCGACCACCCCAACCAGGTAAACAACGTACTCGGCTTTCCCTATATTTTCCGCGGAGCCCTCGACGTACGCGCCACCGAAATCAACGAGGCCATGAAGCTGGCCGCCGTGCGCGCCCTCACGGAGTTGGCCAAGGAGCCGGTACCGGAGATGGTGAACAAGGCCTACGGCGACAACACGCTGAGCTTCGGCCGCACCTACCTAATTCCGAAGCCGCTCGATCCGCGCCTCATCACTACCATTTCGCCGGCCGTGGCCAAAGCCGCTATGGAAAGCGGCGTAGCTCGGCGCGAAATCAGTGACTGGCACGCCTACGAAGATGAGCTTCGCTCGCGCTTGGGTGTCAACCAGAAGCTGATGAACCGCATTACCTCGCGGGCCCGCGCCACGCCTAAGCGCGTGGTGTACCCCGAGGCCGACAACTACAAAATCCTTAAGGCGGCCCAAATCGTGCACGACGAGGGTATTGCCACACCGATTTTGCTCGGCAACCGCGCCAAAATCGAGCAGATTGCCCGCCAAAACTCGCTAGACCTTGAAGGCTGCGAAATCATTGACATTTTGGAGGACGAGGCCAAGCGCCACGAGTACGCCGAAATGCTGTTCCGCAAGCGGCAGCGCAAAGGCATTACGCTCTACGAGGGCAAGCGCCTGATGCGCGAGCGTAACTACTTTGGGGCCATGATGCTCGACCTAGGCGAAGCCGATGCCTACATCACCGGCCTTACCAAGGACTACGGCAAGAGCATTTTGCCGGCGCTGCAGATCATTGGCGTAGAAGATGGCGTGCAGCGCGCCGCGGGCATGTACATCATCCTGCACAAAAAGGGTCCTTTCTTCTTTTCCGATACCACCGTCAACATCGACCCAACGGCCGAGGAGCTGGTTGACATCATTGGCCTTACCGCCCGGGCCGTGCGCTTTTTCGATACGGAGCCGCGCATTGCCGTGCTGAGCTACTCCAACTTTGGCTCGAACACTGGCCCGCTGCCCGATAAAATGCGCCGCGCCACCGAAATGGCGAAGCGCCGCTTCCCCGACTTGATTCTGGACGGCGAGATGCAAGCCAACACCGCGCTGAACCCGCACCTGTTGCGCGAGCATTATCCCTTCTCGGAGCTGGCCGAAAAAGGCGCCAACACACTTATTTTTCCGGGCCTTACCTCGGGCAACATCGCCTACAAGGTGCTGCAGGAAATTGGCGGTGCCGAGGTAATTGGGCCTGTTTTGATGGGTATGCGCAAGCCGGTCCACATTCTGCAGCTGGGCGCCTCGGTGCGTGACATCGTGAATATGACCGCCATTGCCGTAGTCGACGCGCAGACTTATAACCATCCGCTGTAACTTAAAGCACCCGCTTCTCGTCAGGAGCACCTAGCCCAATGGTTGAGCTTGCTACACCTAGGGCCAGCGTGCCGGCGCGGAGCGGGTGCTTTGCGTTTGCGCTTTTTTCGCCTAAATAAATTAGCCAGAAGCTACCGACGTTGGGATAAAAACCAAGCACCTCGTGTTTCTTAGCTTCACACGCATACTAACCCACGACACGCGGGCTTAACCCCTGCTGCTACCGCTCTATGATAGCCTACCTCGACGGTAAGATTGTCTACAAAGACCCAACGCAAGTAATCATCGACGTGCAAGGCGTCGGGTACGAAGTAAAGATTTCGCTGGCCACCTATTCCAAGCTCCCGGCCGAGGGCGACAAAATCAACCTCTTCACCTACCACCACATCAAGGAAGACGCACAGGCACTCTACGGGTTTCTCGACCCCAACGAGAAGGCCCTGTTTATGCACCTGATTTCGGTGTCGGGTATTGGACCGGGCACGGGCATCGTGATTGTGTCGTCGATGTCGGTGAGCGAGATTCGCCAAGCCATCATTCAGGAAGACGTACGCTCTATTCAGGCCATCAAAGGTGTAGGGCCCAAAACGGCGCAGCGCATCGTGCTCGACCTGCGCGACCGGCTCCGCAAAGATGAATTGTTGGCCAAAGCGGGCGTAGAAACCGTGCCTTTGGCCAAGCAGCACAATACCAACCGCTCCGAAGCGTTAGCCGCATTGGTTACCCTGGGCTTCGCGCGGGCCGCTGCCGAGAAAACGCTCGACCAAATTCAGCAGCGACACGGCAACGATCTGAGCGTGGAGGATTTAATTAAATTTGCTCTTAAGTCGAATTAGTCTTTCCTGGGCCTTCGGGCCCTTTTGTTTCGCCTTTGCTTGACACCTGGTACTAAGAAGTACGTTGCCGCTTTTTCTTCTGTTGCCGTAGCCTTCCTGCTGACCTGGTGGTCGCAGGCCGGGCCGGCGCGGAATCGCACTTTCGAGTTTTCGCAACTGTGGAGCTGGTTGCGGGTGCGGCCGCATGGGCCTTTGCTCGCGTTGCCCGATACCACGCGCCCCGCGGCCGATACGGCGCGTTACCGCAGCAGCCGACGCCCCAAAGTGGCTCCGCGCGACCGGCAGGGCAACTTCCTGACGGAGCGCCGCCGCTCGCCTTTGGTGCTGCCGCTACCCTCCAACGTGAAGCCGCAAATCACGGTGAGCGACTCACTCGACTACGTGGACGTGGAGGAAAATATCGGTACCGACCTCGACTACCGCGCCCCGGCCCGTTTGTCGTTTCGCGAGTTTGAGCGCCTGCAGCAGCAGCAAGCCATTCGCAACTACTTCCGGACCAAATCGGAGGGCGGCGTGGCCGGCGAGGCGGGCAATGCCACCGCAGCCAAGCGCCTGATTCCGAAAATCGCGCTGGCACCGGGCCTAGGTCGCATTTTCGGTGGCGAGTTCATCGACATCCGGCCCAACGGCGCGGCTACGATTTCCCTAGGTTGGCGCCAGAACTTCAACGACAACCCGGCCCTTACGCTGCGCCAACGCCGCAACGGCGACTTCAACTTCCAGCAAAACTTCAATCTGAACCTCACGGGCCAGATTGGCGACAAGATGCGCCTGCTGTTTAACTACGACACGCGCGCGGCTTTCGACTTCGAGAATCAGATTAAGGCCGACTTTACGGGTTACGATACCGACATCATCCGCAAAGTGGAGATGGGTAACGTGTCGTTGCCGCTGAACAACTCGCTGGTGCAAGGCGGGCAGAACATGTTCGGCATCAAAACGCAGCTGCAGTTTGGCAAGCTGAGCGTAACGGGCGTGGCTGCCCAGCTGCGCGGCACCGCCGACGAGGTGCGGGTGCAAAACGGCGCCCAAAGCCGCAACTTCGAAATCAAAGCCTCGCAGTACGAAGCCAACCGGCACTTCTTCCTATCGCACTTCTTCCGCGAGCGGTACGATGCCGTGCTGCGCAACCTGCCCACGGTGCAAAGCGGGGTCGAGATTCGTCGCTTGGAGGTGTACATCACCAACGACAACCGCACCACCGAAACCCTGCGCAACGTGGTGGCCTTGCAAGATATAGCCGAGCCGCGCCGCCTTTACCGCAGCAACTTAGCCAAGCCCGGCCGCGAGCTTGCCCCGGCCAGCAACGACGTCAACCAAACGCTGGAGCTGGCCCGCCGCGGGCCGCGCGACGTGCAGCAGATTGACGGCTACCTGCAAAGCCAGAACCTGACCAAAACCGTTGACTACGAGTTGGTGCGGGCCCGCAAGCTCGATCCGCGCGAGTACACCTTCAACGCGCAGCTGGGTTACCTCTCGCTGAACACGCCGCTGCTGCCCGAGCAGGTGCTGGCTGTTTCGTGCGAATACCTGTTCAACGGGCGCACCTACCAGATTGGCGAAACGGTTACCGAATACGGCAACGTGCCCGACACGGGCGTCATCTTCCTGAAGCTGCTGCGCGCCACCAACCCCGGCGTTGGCCTGGCCGACCCTGCGCAGAACCCTAACAACGACCGCCTGCAAACGCGCAATTTGCCGGTGTTCGATTTGATGATGAAGAACATCTACGCGCTGAACGCCTCGCAGCTCAGCCGCGACCAGTTCCGCCTCGACATCATCTACAAGGACGACATCACCGGCCTCGACTTATTGTCGTTGAAAGAGGGCGAACGAATCCAAAACGTGCCGTTGACGCAGGTTTTCAACCTCGACAACTTAAACCCCAACAACGACCGACCCTCCGACGGCAACTTCGACTTCTTGCCGGGCCTAACCATCGACCCGGAACAGGGCCGCGTTATTTTCCCGGTGATTGAGCCGTTTGGCTCCTACCTGCAAACGCAGTTCAACCCGAGCGAGGATGCCCTCATCCGCCGTTACGTGTACCCCGAGCTGTACACGCAGGTGCAAAGCGATGCGCAGCAGCGGCAAGAGAAAGACAAGTTCTTCCTGAAGGGCCGCTACGCGGCTACTTCGAGCGACGAAATTACCCTGCCCGGCATTCGGATTCCGGAAGGCTCGGTGCGCGTATACTCGGGCTCGACGCTGCTGCAGGAGGGCACCGATTATCAGGTGTTCTACGACCAGGCCAAGGTAAAAATCCTGAACCCGAGCTACCTGAACTCGGCCAACGAGCTGCGCGTGCAATTTGAGCGCGACGCCGTGGTGCAGGTGCTGCCGCGCAAGCTGCTGGGCGCCCGCCTCGATTACCGTGTGTCGGAGGACCTCAACTTTGGGGGTACAGTGCTGCACCTGCTCGAAAACCAGGCACCCGGCATCAATCGCGTGAACATAGGTGAAGAACCGGGCAACAACACCATTTACGGCCTCGACGTGAACATGCGCCGCGAATCGCGGGTGCTTACCAAGTACCTCGATGCGCTGCCGTTCGTGAGCACCAAGGCGCCTTCGTCGGTTGCCTTCAGCGGCGAGTTTGCGCAGTTTGTGCCGGGGCAGTCGAAGCTGGGCCGCGGCGAAGACGGCGCCTCTTACCTCGATGACTTCGAGAATGCCCGCACGCCGTTTACCCTAGGTGGTCTGAACTCGACCAGCACCTGGCGCTTGGCCACTACCCCGCTTCCCCTAGGTGCCAACCTGCCCGGCCTGCAATACAGCTACCGCCGCGCCAAGCTGGCTTGGTACACCATCGACCAGACGTACTTCACCAACGGCCGCTCCAAGCCGGGCAACATCGGCGTGGAGGACCTGAAAAACCACTACTCCCGCGGGGTAACGCGCTCGGAGGTATTCCCCAACCGCGACAACGGCGCCCTAGGTAACACCTACGAAAACACCTTCGACCTGGCCTACTACCCTACCGAGCGCGGGCAGTACAACTACTCGCCGCGGGTTTCAGGCGATGGACGCTTTTTGACCTCGCCAGCGGCGTCGCACTACGGTGGTATTTCGCGCGAAATCACGTTCGATACCGATTTCGACAATGCCAATGTGGAGTACTTGGAGTTCTGGCTGATGGACCCCTTCATCAAAAACCAGAGCGGCAAGAACTACAATACCGTTGACGACTCGGACCCCAGCACACCCAGCGGCCCGAACACCTCGGGCGGCGAGCTGTACTTTAACCTAGGCTCGGTATCCGAAGACCTGCTGAAAGACGGTGTGTACGAGTTTGAGAACGGCTTGCCCGATACCAACGACCAAACCAACGTGCAGCGCACGGATTGGGGGCAGGCTACGCGGTTGCAATTCCTGACCGATGCCTTCTCCACCGCCCCCGGCGGCCGCGAGCGGCAGGATATAGGCCTCGACGGCTTGACGCAAACCGAGGAGCAGCAGTTCTTTGCCAGCATTCCGGGCTACAGCTCCTTCGCCGACCCCTCGGCCGATAACTTCCGCCACCACCTCGACGGCTCCTTCGATCAGGCCGACGTGAAAATCCTAGGTCGTTACAAGGATTTCAACGGCATGGAGGGCAACTCGCGCGCCGACGGCACGCAGAGCTCCACGGCTTACCCCGACAAGGAAGACCTGAACCGCGACAACGTCATCAACGACACGGAGCGCTACTACGAATACCGCGTGCCGCTGCGCCCCGACCAGTTACGCGTGGGCGAAAACTTCATCGTCGACCAGGTTACGCGCCCTGTAAACGGCGACCAGGTAACGTGGTACCAGTTCCGCATTCCGATTCGGCAGTACTCGGGCATTCAGGGTGCCAACAGCGAGTTCGGCTTTAAATCGATTCGCTTTATCCGGATGTACCTCACCGGTTGGCAGCAGCCCACGGTACTGCGCTTTGTGCAGATGCAGTTTGTGGCCAACCAATGGCGCCGCTACCTAGGCGTGATTGCGCAGCCCAACAGCGGGCAGCCCATCAACGTGACGAACGACGCCGACGCCTTCGCCATTTCGACGGTGAGCGTGGAGGAAAACGGCGCTACCAGCGGCCAGAGCGACGCCATTCCGTACGTAACGCCGCCGGGCATTCAGCGCGACCGTGAGTACGGCTCGAGCACCGTAAACCGTCAGCAAAACGAGCAGTCGTTGCGCCTGTGCGTGGAGGGGCTGAAGGACGGCTACGCCAAAGCCGCCTACAAAAACGTGAACCTCGACCTGCTCCGTTACAAGCGCCTGAAGCTGTTTTTGCACGCCGAAAGCGAAAACCGCAACCTGCAGGACGGCCAAACCCAAGGCTTTGTTCGCTTCGGTACCGACTACACCCAGAACTACTACCAGTACACGCTGCCGCTGGAGGTTACTCGCCCCGGCGCTACCACCGCCGACCAGATTTGGCCCGTAGCCAACCGCATCGACATTGCCCTGCAGGACTTCATCGATGTAAAAGCTGAGCGTAACCAAGCGCGGGCTAGCTTCTTGGTACCCTACTCCAAGACTTTGGCCAACGGAGCCGTTATCACGGTGCTGGGCAACCCCGATTTGAGCGCCTTGCAAGGCCTGATGATTGGTGTGCAGAATCCCTCCGACAACGGCCAGGGCCCCGACCAGTCGCTGTGCCTCTGGGCCGACGAGCTACGCGTGCTGAATTTCGATCAGAACCCCGGCTGGGCCGCTACGGCACGCTTCAACACGCGCCTGGCCGACGTAGCTAACATTACGGCTACCGGCAGCTACACCTCGGTGGGCTTTGGTGCGCTACAAGACCGTCCTTCGCAACGCTCGCTCGACAACATTGCCCGCGGCGACGTGAATGCCGCCGTAGCGGTAGATAAATTCTTGCCCGAGCAGTTGGGCCTGCGTGTGCCGGTGCTGTTGCAAGCCGGCCACGAAAGCCGCTCGCCTAAGTACGACCCGCTCGACCCCGACACGCCGCTGGAGCAGTCGCTGCAGAAGTTCGACTCGGAGCAAGACCGCGCCGCTTACCGCCGCGAGGTAACCGACCAAACGCGCAGCCGCTCCATCAGCCTGCTGAACGTGCGGAAGGAACGCAACAACCCCGACAAGAAGGTGCGGCCTTACGATGTGGAGAACCTAGCCGTGAGCTACTCGCTTACCGAGCGTTTGCACACCGATATCCGCACCGACCGCGACTTTACCCGCACCTACACCGGTGCGCTGGCCTACACCTACCAGCCCACGCCCAAGTCGTATGCGCCGCTGAGCGCGGTAAAGGCACTCGACTCGCCGTACCTGAAGTTTTTGCAGGAACTGAACTTCACGCCCCTGCCCTCACGCTTTGCTTTCCGCGCCGACCTAGACCGCCGCTACAACGAGCGTTTCTTGCAGCGCACGCTGGTACCGGGCGAGGTACCCTCGCCCGATGGTATACCGGGTGTGTTCCAGAAAAGCTTCTTCATCAACCGCATTTACGACCTGAAGTGGGACCTCACGAAAAGTCTGATTCTGGATTACACCGCCAACAACCGCAGCAGTGTGGATGAAGGCATTGGTCGCTCCATCGGCGATTCGCCGGAGGCCCAGCGCAACCAGGATTTGCTGCGCCGCAACTTTCAGCGCGGCGGCCGCACCACTAACTTCAACCAAACCATTGCCCTTACCTACCGCCTGCCGCTTGATAAGTTTCCGCTTACCGATTGGCTTTCGGCCGACACCCGCTATGCCGCTAACTACTCGTGGCAAGCGGCCTCCACGGCGTTGCGGGCTCCGGTTGGCGGCCTGAACGACACGCTTACTCAGCGAGTCAACATCGGCAACACAATTCAGAACAACCAGGACATTAATGTCAACGGCCGCATCGATCTGGTGAAGCTGTACAACAAGGTGCGCTTCCTCAACATCATCAACAACGCTCCGGCCCCAACTGCGCAGCGCCGGCAGCCCGGCTCCGAGATTGAGCGCCTGCGCCGCGGCAACGCGCCCGATGCCCTAGGTGCCCAAACGCCCGAGGCCGCCGACTCGGCCAAAGGTCCCGAGTTGCGTGCCCTGAAAGCGGTGCTGCGCTCGTTGATGACGGCCCGCTCGCTGAACTTTACTTACACCCGCACCTCGGGCACGCTGCTGCCGGGCTACCTGCCGGGTACCCGCTTCTTCGGCCTGAACACCGACTTCTCGGCGCCAGGCATACCGTTTATCCTAGGTCAGCAATACGACCTCGACTACCTGTACAACCGGGCCAACTCGCGCGGCTGGTACACGCAGCGCAGCGACCTATTGAACACGCCGCTGAGCTCGTTGCAAACGGAAAACCTGAACGCCCGCACGGCTTTGGAACCTTTCCGCGACTTCAACATTCAGCTCGACATCCGACGCCAGAAAGTGCGCAACCGCGAGGTGTTTTACCGCTTGGCCGTCGATACCATTAACCTGCAGCCCTTCATCGACCCAAATACTGGCGAGTTTGCACTGGCACCGCGCTTGCCGCTCGGTTCGGGCACGTTCAGCACCTCGTTTTTCGCCCTGAACACCTTGTTTGGCGACGTAAACCGTCAGAATGCGTCGAAGTCGTTTAACCGGTTTGTGGCGAACCGACAGCCCGTACGCGAGAGCCTGCAACAGGCAAGCCAAGAAGCTGGTATCAACAACGGCTACTATGGCTACAACTCGCAGGAAGTGCTGATTCCGGCCTTCATCGATGCATATCGTGGCCGCTCGTCGTCGGGGCACAAGGCTAAGCGTTTCAACCCGTTTGGCCAGTTGCCGCTGCCCAACTGGCGCATCGACTACAACGGCTTGGCTAACCTCCCTTTCGTGCAGCAATACCTACGCTCGGTATCGATTACGCACCAGTACTCCTCGGAGTACCAGGTTTTGGGCTACACCACCTCTACGCTCTACGACCGTGAGCCGCAAGGCTTCTCCGAACAGATTAATCAGGATAAGCTGTATGTACCGTACTACGTGGTGAACCAAGTAAC
Organism: Solirubrum puertoriconensis; assembly: GCF_001483135.1. GTDB lineage: Bacteria > Bacteroidota > Bacteroidia > Cytophagales > Hymenobacteraceae > Solirubrum > Solirubrum puertoriconensis. The sequence continues at coordinate 365,372 of NZ_LNAL01000006.1, read as the reverse complement.
CATTACTGAACGCCTGACGCCGCTAGTGGGTATCAACTTCCAGACGCTGGAAAAAGTAAACGGCCGCGTGGATTACGGTTTGGAGCGCAACCTGTTCCTGAACACAACCAATGCGCAGGTAACCGAGCTACGCAACAAAACCCTCACCATTGGCCTAGGCTACACCACCAACCGCTTCCGCATTCCGTTCCGCATCGGGGGTGAGCAGCGCGTACTTCGCAACGAGCTCAACGCCCGCCTCGACCTCTCCATCCGCGACAACGTGACGTTCCAGCGCAGCATCGTGGATATCGCGCGCCTCGACCCCAGCACCGGCGACCCGGGCCCAATAGGCCGCGCCGAGCAGCAGGTTACCAACGGCAACCGCCAATTTCAGCTGCGCCCCACCATCGATTACGTCGTTAACCAGCGCCTGAACCTGCAGTTCTTCTTCACGCGCAACGTGTCGCAGCCGAAAGTGGTGAGCAACTCCTACAAGAACGCCGCCACCGAAGGCGGTATTCAGTTGCGCTACAGCTTGTCGCAGTAAAAGCCAAGTAGCAACCAAGCGGGCCCGGTACGCCGTATGTGCGTGCCGGGCCCGCTGCTTTTTATGCGGCACCTAGGCTGCGCACAAAGCGCCTAAAGCTTACCTTTGGCCGCGGCTAAGCCGCAACTCCCATTCTACATTTCCGTTTTTGCCTGACATGAACCTGCCCAGCACCCTGAAGTACACCAAAGAGCACGAGTGGATCCGCGTTGAAGGTGATGTTGCCTACGTGGGCATCACTGATTTTGCCCAGAAAGAGCTGGGTGACATCGTGTACGTGGACATCGACACCGTTGACAAGGAAGTAAGCAAAGACGAAGTATTTGGCACGGTTGAGGCCGTGAAAACAGTATCCGATCTGTTCAGCCCGCTCACGGGCACGGTGTTGGAAGTAAACCCTGCCTTGGGCGACGCTCCCGAGACGGTAAACTCCGACCCCTACGGCGACGGCTGGATGATCAAAATCTCGATCAGCAACCCTGCTGAAATCGACGAGTTGCTGACGGCCGAAGCGTACGGTGAACTGGTAGGCGCTTAATTACACCTGCCGAAGCCATGACCCAACCGCGCACTATTTTGCCCGGAAGCCGGGTCTGGCTGCTGCTATCCGTAGCCTGGACGGCCTTTATGCTCTGGGGCACGCTGAGCCCACTGAATCAGCTGCCACCGCTGCCCCACTGGGAGCTGCTGTCGTTCGATACTGCGGCCCACGCCGGCATGTTTGTGGTTACGGCCGTGCTCTACATCCTTACTGCCCGCCGGCAACGACTTTACCCGAGTTTGCGCCGGCGGGCTTTTTGGTGGGTGCTGGTGGTGTGCACCCTGCTTGGGGCATTCATCGAGCTGGTGCAAACCTTCATGGACCTCGGCCGCCTAGGTGAGTGGACGGATATGATCAGCGACAGCCTAGGCGCTGTGGCTGGCCTGCTGCTGATGTGGCTTATTCGCCGCTGGTGGGATGTACCTGCCTCCACGCATGCCGCCAAAGCCAGCACTCATGCCTAGGTGCTGCAGCCTTTGCTCACTAGGCGCAGCCTTGCTACTCGGGCTTGTACCTAGCCGCAACGCCACCGCTCAGGACATGCAACGGGTGCGCCAAACGGTGGCGTATTTAGCCAGCCCCAAGCTCCACGGCCGCGGCTACGTGCAGCGCGGCGACCGTAAAGCAGCCAATTACATCAGGCGCCGTTTTGAGGCCCTCAAGCTAGAGCCGCTTGCCCCCGATTACTTTCAGTCGTTTCAGCTGCCGGTGAACACCTTCCCCGGCAAGCTGCAGCTTACGGTAGGCAAGCACCCGCTACGCGCGGGCGTGGACTTTATTGCCGAGCCATCCTCTGGCCCGGGCAGGTTGCGCGGCCCAATAGTATCGCTCGATACGCTCATCTTCACCAACGAGCAAGCAGGTTACCGCTTTTTGACCGATTCTTTGCGCGGGCGCATACTGGTGCTGCGGCAGCGCGATGCCGAACGCATACGCACGCTGCCCGCTGCTTTCGAGCGCCACTTAGCCTCGGCTGCCGCCCGCATTGTTCTCGTGCCCGACAAGCTTACGGCTTCCGTAACGGGGCAACAAGCTGCGCAGATTCGTCTGCAGGTATTGGCCAGCCGCTGGCCCCAGCAGATCACGCCAAGAACAACGGTGTCGCTCGATGTGGCGGCCCAATTAGAGGCATCGTATACCACCCAGAATGTGGTGGCAATGGTGCGGGGCAGCGTGCAGCCCGACTCCTTCCTGGTTGTCACAGCGCACTACGACCATCTAGGGCGCATGGGCAAGCGCGCTTATTTTCCGGGCGCCAACGACAATGCCAGCGGCACAGCCATGCTCCTGGAGCTAGCCGCCTACTACGCCGAGCACCGCCCTAGGTACTCGGTGGCTTTTCTGGCATTTGGTGCCGAAGAAGCAGGCTTAGTGGGTTCGCGCTACTTTGTGCAACAGCCATTGAAGCCGTTAAGCAGCATCCGGTTTTTGCTGAACTTCGACTTGGAAGGCACCGGCCAGGCCGGTGCCACTGTGGTAAACGGGCGTCTGCACGAGTCGGAATATCAATCATTAGTACGCCTTAACCAGCAAGGCAAGTACTTGCCCGATATCGCACCTAGGGGCCGCGCTGCCAACTCCGATCATTACCCCTTCTCTGAGGCCGGTGTTCCTTCCTTCTTTGTGTACCTGCGCGGCACGCCCACGCACTACCACGATGTATACGACCGCGCCGCAACCTTGCCGCTCACAGGCTTTCAAGGTATATTCAGGCTAGCGACGGAGTTCTTAAACCAGCTGCAAGAGCAGCGTTAGCAATTGCCTTGAGCCTTGTCGACACACTGCTTACAACCCGGCATAAAGCAATCATCCCAGAATCATCCGAGGTGGAACGGACAATTCTGGGATGTATAAAACAGCGGCTTTGCAGCCAAGCTGTTTAGCTATTGCTGCGCAGTGAGCCCATTACTTGCTTGGCTACCGATTCCCACTCCGGCTTTTGGCGGTCGGGGCAAGAGAAGGTGCACATCAGCAGACGGCCTTCCACGTCAGTAAAGAAAATCAGGTTGTAAACCTGGTGGCCCAGCTCAGGCTTCATCATTTCGATGAAACCAACTTTGCGACCGTTGATTTCGCGCACACCGTCGGCGAAGAACGTGGCATCGGAGTACTGCTTCCGGTACGTCTTCATAAAGTTGGCCGCATACATGTCCACCATGTCCTGGTCGGCCGTGTTATCGGTGTAGGAGAAGGACAGGCTAGCGTGCGAGGTGTTGGTGTAGATGACGCTAGGACGGCTCTGCGCTTTGGCGTAGAGAAAATCCATCTGCTGCTCGCTCATCACCTCGAAACCTTTCGGGATCAGAATCTCAACACGCTCGCTCAGAACGCGCTTTTTGATGAGCTCCACTTCAGCGAAGGGCCGGGCGGCCATAAGCAGCACTGCAAGGCAGAGCAACGGGGCGAGTAGAACTTTTTTCATCATCTAAACCGAAAAAAAGTGGAAATCTTTCTAGGTAAACTACCGAAGACTACGTAGGCAGTCTGTTTGGATAACACAATTTAGGAAGAAACACTCACAACGCAAGAACTTCATACAAAAATAATTTCGTGCAAGTCGTTCCTGTGCTGTTCGCGAAGCAAAATTAGGGCTTAAAAAGCTGTAAACCCACATTCTGCAAAAATTTCCTTTTACTGTTGAGCTTGGATTAAGCTACTTACGCTTCCAAACATCCATTGGTTTGAATCTATAGAAAAGATCCTAAAATGCTACCCTGACCGTTACTAACGGGCGTTAGCACTTATAGAATATTATTGAGTTGCTCTTTAATTTTTTCAAGCTCCTCCTTCATCCCAACCACTAGATGCTGGATGGTAGAATCGTTGGCTTTGGAACCAATTGTGTTGATTTCGCGGCCGATTTCCTGCGATATGAACACTAGCTTTTTGCCGCTGGGCTCGGGCAGGTGCACGGTTTCGGTGAAGTAGTGCAAATGGCTGATCAGGCGCACTTTCTCCTCTGCTATATCAAGCTTCTCTATATAGTATAGGAGTTCCTGCTCAAAACGACTTGGGTTGAACTGGTCGTTCTGCAACAACTCCCCGAGCCCATCGTGCATGCGGCGACGCACGTTCTCGAGACGGGTAGGATCGTGGCGCTCCACATCGGAGAGCAAGATGCGGATACGGTCGATGTAGCTAAGGATTTCGGTAGTAAGGGCCTGCCCTTCGGTACGGCGGAAGTCCAATACCCGGTCGAGGGCATTTTGCACTAGCGGCTGCAGGTCATCCCACGACAAAGCCAATTCTTCTTCGGAGGGGGCAGCTGCTTCGGCGGGCGTTTGCACCACGCCGGGCATGCGCAAGGCCAGCTCCAGCAAATTGCTCGCGCCGTCGCCTAGCTCCTGCGCTACGCTTTGCAGCTCTTGGTAAGCGGCTAGCAGAGCTTCGCGGTTGAGGGTGGCGCGCGAGCGTGCTGCCGCCGGCCGCGTAATGTCGATGCTAACGTTAACCTTGCCGCGCACCAGTTGGCGGCTGATCAGGTTGCGCAGCTCTAACTCGTGGGCGGCAATGGAGCGCGGGGTGCGCAAGCCAAGGTCCAGTCCTTTGGAGTTGAGCGACTTGATTTCGATTGTGACGGTGTATTGCTCAGTTTCGTAATGAGCAACCCCGTAGCCAGTCATAGACAGGAGCATAGGTAGGGCGCAGTAGAAGGAGGCGCAAAAGTAAGACCTCCTCGCAGATGTTCAGCAAGTTGCGCAAAGCGCGTAACGCAAGGGTAATCGTGGCGTCATGGTAGCATAACTGCGGCTTCATATTGGCATAACAGCATCAAAATAGCTTTGCGACGCAAACCAGCAGACTGCTATGCGTCGCTTATTTCTACTCTTATTACTGCTGACGATCAGCAGTTTAACCTTTGCCCAGCAAGGCTCAATCGTCGGCAAAGTACTCGACAAAAAAACCGGCGAAGCGGTGATTGGTGCTACCGTTGTAGTAACCGGCACCACGCAGGCCGCCCCGGTAGGGGTTGATGGCCAGTACGAGCTGAAACTTACTCCGGGCACCTACAACATCCTGATGACGAACATCGGCTACAAGCCCATGAACTTCGCGGGGATTGAGGTGAAGGCCGGTGAGAAAACCACCCTGAACGGTACTCTCGAGGAGAATGTGCAGGCCTTGCAGGAGGTAACCATTACGGGCCAAAAGCAAACCGGCACCGAGGTAGCCCTGATTCAGGACCTGAAGAAAAGCGAGGTGGTGGTAAGCGGGATGTCGAACGACCAGATTGTGAAGACGCTGGACCGCGACGCCGCCGAGGTAGTGAAGCGCATACCGGGCGTAACCATCCAGAACAACAACTTTGTGGTAATTCGGGGCTTGGCCGAGCGCTACAACACGGTAATGCTGAACGACGCCCTGACGCCTTCGGCCGAAACGGATACACGCGCATTCAGTTTTGATATTCTGCCCTCGTCGGTAATGGACCGCGTGCTAGTATTTAAATCGGGCGCGCCGGAGCTGCCGGGCGAGTTCGGCGGTGGCGTAGTAAAAGTGTACACCAAGAACTCGGTGCTAGACAACGGTACCACGTTTTCGTTGTCCTCGTCGTACCGCAGCGGCACCACGTTCAACAACTTCTCGACTACGCAAGGCAGCAGCACCGATTGGCTGGGCTTTGACGGCGGCCGCCGCCAGTTGCCCTCGGGCACGCCGGGCATGGTGCAGCAAGGCAAGGTGAGCAACGACGAGCTGAACGCCCTAGGTCAGCGCCTGCGCAACGACTGGGTGGCCCGCCGCACGCAAGCCTCGCCCGACGTGCGTGCTTCCCTAGGTTTGCTGCGCAAGTTTGAGCTGGGCAGCGCCTACCTCAGCAACGTTACTTCGGTTTCGTACAGCCTCACGCGCGAGCAATACAACGTGGAGCGCGCCGACTACGAAGACCAGAAAGACGAGAACGGGGACTACAAAGCCAAGTACCGCTACAACGATTTGCAGTCGAATACCAACGTGCGCCTAGGTGTCATTCATAACTGGCAGTTGCGCCTGAACGACCGCCACCGCATCGAGTTCCGCAACTTCCTGAACCAGTTCGGCCAAGACCAAGTAGTGGCCCGCACCGGCACCTCGCTGGAGCGCCGCCTCGATAAACGCGACTTTGCCTTGCACTACACCAGCCGTAGCATTTACTCGGGCCAGCTCCAGGGCACCCACGACCTAGGGCCGCAAACCACGCTCACCTGGCTCGGTGGCTACAACTACGTGAAGCGCGACGAACCCGATTTCCGTCGGTACCGCTCGCAGCGCGATGCCGGCACCAACGACCGGTTTCTAATCCAAATTCCGCCGGGCGGCAACCCCTACGACGCGAGCCGCTTCTACTCGAACCTCACCGAAAACACCTTGGCCGGCAGCGGCCAGCTGGAGCGCCGCTGGGCCGGCCGCGACACCACCAAAGCCAACGAATACAAGCTACGGGTAGGTTTTTACGCCGAACAGAAAGACCGCTCGTTTGCGGCCCGCTACTTCTCCTACAAGATTGGTAACGAGGACAACTTCCGTTACGAAATCCTGGAGCAGCCCATCGAGACCATCTTCAGCCCCGAAAATATCAACGCCCGCACGGGCTTGGTGCTCGACGAGGGCACGAACCAGGACGACAGCTACACCGGCGACAACCGCCTGCTAGCTTCGTACGTGAGCTTGGTGGCGCCTATCTCCGACCGCTTTAATGTATCGGGTGGGGTGCGTGTTGAAAACAACGTGCGCGCTGTGCGGGTACCCGGCAACCCCAGCAAAAACGCCGACTACAACCGCACGGTGGTGCTGCCCTCGTTCAACGCCACTTACAACTTCAACCTTCGCTCGCTCTTGCGCGTGGCTGGCAGCACCTCGGTAAACCGCCCCGAGTTCCGCGAAATGGCCAGCTTCCAGTACTTCGACTTTGCCAACAACTGGCTGGTGGTAGGCCAACCCGCGCTGCGCGAAGGCACGATTTATAACGGCGACCTGCGCTACGAGTTCTACCCCTCGCGCTCCGAAATGATTTCGGTGGGTGCCTTCTACAAACACTTCGACCGCCCCATCGAAAGCGTGATTGAGCAGAATGCCGGCGACCTACTGAAGGTATCTTACCGTAACGCTGACGGCAACGCTTACGACTACGGCCTGGAAGTGGAGGTACGTAAGTCGCTCATCGACCTGGCCGCCTCGCCGGTGCTGCAGCGCCTCTCGTTTGTGCTGAACGCCTCGTGGATTCGCAGCCAAGTGCGCATCAGCGACGCTACCCAAATTCAGAGCCGCCCGCTGCAAGGTCAGTCGCCTTACGTGGTGAACCTAGGTGCCTTTTACCAGGATGACGACCATGGCCTGCAGATGTCGGCGCAGTACAACATCATCGGCCGCCGCATTGCTTTTGTGGGCAACATCGACAACGGCAGCATTTACGAGATGCCACGCAACGTGCTCGACCTGACCGTGACCAAAACCGTAGCCAAGCGCCTCGACATCCGGGCTGGCTTGCAAGATGTGCTGAACCAGCCCACGCGTTTGGTGCGCGACCTCGACCGCAACCAGCAGATTGGCGGCCAGGATCAGGATTTCTCGCGTTTCCGCCGCGGTTCGTACTACACCCTAGGTCTGATCTGGCGCTTGTAAACGAAAAGGTAACTGCCCGCTAACGATATGATAACGCCTGCCGTGCCCCGGTAGGCGTTGTCGTTTCTGACCTTCGCAGCATCAATCAGCTACTGCTTTCGTGCTATGAAAAAGCTTCTACTTCCCGTACTGTTTGCCGCTTCTTTGCTGGTCGCTGCGGCGCCGGCTGCGCTGGCCCAAACGGCCGCTCCGGTGGTGCAGGTATCGGGTGTAATCAGCACCAACACCACCTGGACAAACAACAACGTGTACGTGCTGAATAACTTCGTGTACGTGGCCCCGGGCGCTACGCTTACCATTCAGCCGGGCACCATTATCAAGGGCGACAAGGCCACGAAGGGCACACTGGTAGTGAAGCGCGGCGCTCGTTTGGTAGCCGACGGCACGCGCCAGCAGCCCATCGTGTTTACCTCGGCCGAGCCGGCTGGCCAGCGCGCCCGCGGTGACTGGGGCGGTATTGTAATTGCCGGTGCGGCGCCCATTAACCTGCCCGGCGACCCCACCATTGAAGCCACGCCCGAATCAAACTTCGGCGGCACCAACCCCGCCGACAACTCCGGCATTCTGCGCTTCGTGCGCATCGAGTTTCCTGGTATTGCCTATGCCCCCGATACCGAAATCAACGGCCTGACCCTAGGGGGCGTGGGCTCGGGCACCGTGCTCGACCACATTCAGATTTCGTACTCCGGCGACGACGCTTTCGAGTGGTTTGGCGGCACCGTGAATGCCAAGCACCTCGTGGCCTTCCGCACCCTCGACGACAACTGGGACACCGACAACGGCTACGCCGGCAAGGTGCAGTTTGCGTTTTCGCTGCGCGACCCGAACATCGGCGACCAATCGGGCTCGAATGGTTTTGAGTCGGACAACGACCGTAACGGCACTACGGCCTCGCCTAAAACCGCGGCCGTATTCTCGAACATAACCGACGTGATTAACCGCACGTCTACGCTGAACGCCAACGTAAAGAGTGCCATGCACATCCGCCGCAACTCGGCGCTGTCGGTGTTCAACTCGGTATTTACGGGTTACCGCACGGGCTTGCTGATCGATGGCACGGCCTCAGAAGGCAACGCTACCAACGGCGAGCTGCAAGTAGCCAACACGGTAATGGCCGGCCTGCCCACCAACTTTGCTACCGCCTCGGGCAGCAGCTACGACGTGGCCAGCTTCTACAACCAAGGCGCCCGCAGCAATACGCTCTATGCCAACGAGTCGGACGTGCAGTTCCAGTCGGGCTCGTACACGCTTACCAGCCCGCAGGTGCTGCCCGCTGCTGCCTCGCCGCTGCAAAACGGTGCCGCCTTCACCGATGCCAAGCTGGCCAATACGTTCTTCGAGCGGGTGTCGTACCGCGGCGCTTTCGGCACCACCGACTGGACGCAGGGCTGGACCAATTGGGACCCGCAAAACACGCCTTACCTCGCGGGTATTGTGGCCAGCAACAAAAAGACCTCCGACCAAGTGCAAAGCCTGGGAGTGTACCCCAACCCCACCAACGCGGCCGCCAAGCTGGCGTTTGAGCTGCGCCACGCCGGCACCGCCACCGTGCGCGTGCTCGACCTAACCGGCCGCGAAGTAGCCGTGGTAAGTGAGGGACGCAAGTTGCAGGCCGGGCCGCAGGAAGTAACACTGCCCAGCACCCTAAAAGCCGGCGTGTACCTGGCTACGGTGCAAACCGAAGAGACCAGCGCTACAGTCCGCTTCGTGGTGGCGCAATAGTCTCCGCCGATTACCATATTTATCCTTACCCTTGATACTCGGCCTGCCTCCGCCAACGCGGAGGCAGGCCGAATTTCGTTTTGCCTACGCCGGCTTACGCTGCCAAAGCCGTAGCTTGCCACTTGGCACCTAGGCGTGCCGTGCCCCGTTTGCGCCCCCATGACGTCGTCGTTGCCCCGCGTGCTTATGCTCCCCAAGTGGTACCCCAACCGGTACGACGACCAGGATGGCGACTTTGTGGCGCGGCACGTTGCAGCTATAGCCCCGCACGCCAACGCAGTTGTGCTGTTCGCGGGCGTGGCGCGCAGCCCGCTGCCTAGTTTAATTGAATGCGCCCCCGAGTGGGAAGCGGCTGTGCCTACTGTGCGCTACTACTACCGCGCCGCACCCATTGGCTGGCCACTGCTCGATAAGCCACTGAAGCTGCTGCTGTACTTTGTGTGCTTGTGGCGCGGATACCAGCAGGCCGTGCGCTATTGGGGCGCCAAACCGCACCTTGTGCACGTGCATGTGCTGTTGCGCACGGGTGTGTTTGCCTGGTTGCTGCGGGCAAGGCAAGGCATACCGTACTTAGTTACCGAGCACTGGACGTTGTATTTACCGCCGCGTTCGGCCAGCATTGGCCCACTGCGGCGGTGGCTCACGCGCTTTGTGGTGCAGCGGGCGGCCGCGCTGCATACCGTGTCCGAAGGCCTGCGCAACGCCATGCGTCACCTAGGGTTCAGCAATCCGCACAGCGCCGTAATAGCCAACGTGGTGGATACTGATCTGTTCCGGCCCTCGTCAACCAAACCCGCATGGGCGCCGCTGTTGGTGGTATCGGCTTTTCATGATGCGGTAAAGAACCTCTCGGGCATCCTGCGCGTGGTGGCGGCGCTGCAGGGCGAGCTACCCAACCTGCGCTTGCGCATTGCCGGGTACGGCCCCGATGCCCAGCCCCTAGAAACCATGGCAGCCGACCTAGGGCTACTCGCTAGCGGCGCAGTGCAGTTTCTGGGTAAGCTCCCCCACCCCGCGGTAGCCCACGAAATGCAGCAAGCCGCAGCGCTGCTTTCGTTTAGTCGGGCCGAAACCTTTGGCTGTGTGCTGCTCGAGGCGCGGGCGTGCGGTTGCCCGGTAGTGGCCACGCGGGTGGGCGGCGTGCCCGAGCTGTTTCAGCCCGAAGGCCGCTTTGGCTTGCTGATCGAACCCGACGACGAGGCTGCGCTGGCTGCCTCTATCCGGGCCGTGTACTACCAACACCTGCAACTCGACGCCGAAGTGCTACGTGCCGATGCCGTGGAGCGGTGCAGTCCCGCTAAAGTCGGTCGGCAGTTTGCGGCGCTTTACCAAAGCATCATCGCCCGATGAACCTCTGGCGCATCCTGTTCACCTTTGGTACCCGCCTAGGTGCTGCCCTGTTGAACTTCGGCTTGGTGTGGCTGACGGCCCGCTGGCTGGGCGCCGAGGGCCGCGGGCAAAGCAGCCTGTTCGGCATCGACCGCACCCTGCTGCTGCTGTTTACCGGGTTGGTCGGTGGCTCGTCGCTGATATACTTGGCACCTAGGCGCAACCTGTGGCAGTTGCTGCTGCCGGCCTATGGTTGGACCACGGCAGTTAGCGTGCTGGGCACAGCCGCCGTGTGGTGGTGGCGCCGCCCTGCGGCCGAGTACCTAGGCTACCTGCTAGCGGCCACTTTGTTTGAGGCTTGGGGCGTTGCGCACCTGCTGGTACTGCTCGGCCGCCGGCACGAACGATTGTACAACACCTACACGCTGCTGCAGAGCCTTGGCGTGGTGCTAGGGCTTGTGGTGGCGTTGTTTGCGCTGCAGTGGCGCAGCCCCTCAGCCTATTACGCCGCCTACGTACTTACCTACGCCGTACTTTGGCTCTTGTCGGGCGTAGCGTTGTGGCAACAAGCCGATAAACCGATCGGCCACTTACGGCGGTGGCGCTCGGTGGCCCGCGAGTTGGCCCGCCATAGCCGCAACGCCCACTTCTCCAACATCGTCGGGTTTGCCAATTACCGCTTGGGTTTCTACTTCGTGGCAGCTTGGGTAAGCACAGGCGCGGTGGGCGTGCTCTCGGTGGGCGTAGCGCTGGCCGAAGCGGTGTGGCTGATTCCGCGCAGCATCTCGCAGGTGCAGTACGTCGATACCATTTACCACACCAACCCCGATGCCCCGGTGCAAGCCACCGTGCGGGCCGTGCGGCTATCGATGGTATTAAGTGCGGCGGCCGTGCTGGCACTGGCGCTAGTACCGGCAGCTTGGCTAACGGCTATTTTCGGCCGCGACTTTGCCGCCGCCCAACGCATTATCTGGGCCCTTGCCCTAGGTGTGGTGGCATTCAGCACGCACATGCAGCTGAGCGCCTACTTCGCCGGCACCGCTCGGTACCGCATCAACAACGTAGCGGCTCTGTTGGGCCTTGCTCTTACGTTGGGGGCGTGTGTTGTGCTCATTCCTAGCTACGGCGCGGTGGGTGCTGCTTGGGCGGCTACGGTTTCGTACCTAGGCTCCACGCTGTGGCTGGCGTGGCAATTTGCGAAAGTCACGGGCAGCAAACCTACCGCCCTGCTGCCCCGCTCTGCCGATGCCCGCTTGCTCGCGCAGCTAATGCGCCGCTAGCTGATAGGAACCTTTCGCAGCATAGACTCAATCAAATCCTGCGTGCGCACACCGTCGGCTTCGGCTTCGTAGGTAAGCATGATGCGGTGGTTGAGCACGTCGGCTGCTACGTCTTTGATGTCTTCGGGCAGCACGTAGTCGCGCTCATCAAAAAAGGCCACCGTGCGGGCGGCGCGGTGCAAGGCAATGCTGGCGCGGGGGCTCACGCCGTACTGCACGTATTGGGCAAACTCGCCTAGGTCGTACTCGGCGGGCTTGCGCGTGGCAAACACCAGTTCGATGATGTATTTCTCCAGAGTATCGGAAATCTGCACTTGGTTGATCAGCCCCCGAATTCCAAAAATGTCTTCCTTGGTGAGTACGGCCTGCACGTCGCTGCTGTAGCTGAGGTTGGCCATGCGGCGCATTACCTCCAGCTCCTCGGCCTTTTTCAGGTAATCGACATACACCTTCATCATAAAGCGGTCGACCTGCGCTTCGGGCAGCGGGTAAGTGCCCTCCTGCTCCACGGGGTTTTGGGTGGCCAGCACCAGAAAGGGCAAATCGAGCGGGTAAGTGGTTTCGCCGATGGTCACTTGCTTTTCCTGCATGGCCTCGAGCAGGGCGCTTTGCACCTTGGCGGGCGAGCGGTTTACCTCGTCGGCCAGCACCAAGTTGGCAAAGATCGGGCCCTTCTTAACCTCAAACTCCGACTGGTTCTGGTTGTAAATCATGGTGCCTACCAAGTCGGACGGCAGCAGATCGGGCGTAAACTGCACGCGCTGAAAGTGCAGGTGCAGCACCTGCGCCAGCGTGCTAATCGTAAGCGTTTTGGCTAAGCCCGGCACGCCTTCGAGCAGAATGTGCCCGCCCGTAAACAGGCCCACCAACAAGCGGTTGAGCATATAATGTTGCCCTACCACCACTTTGCCGACTTCGGCAAATACCTGCCGTATCTTCTGCTGATAATGCTGGGTGAGGTCGGACGAGAAAGTAACTTCGGACATGAAAATGCTGCTGAGCGATACGCTAAAAGTACGATGCCGAGGGTAAGGCTTGCGTACCCAACGCAAAAATGCCTCGGAACCATTACCTGGCCTTGCTTTTTATGCGGGTGCAGGCGTTCATTGGCAACTAAGCAGGCTAGTACTTTTGCATCATGCAAGATCGTAACCCCAACCACCAGCAGCTTGTACGCTTCGTGCTCTCGGCCGTGGCGCTCTACTTGGTTTGGTTTTTTGGCTACGAGCAGTGGCTCAAGCCCGCCGGTAAGCTCGATACGGCTTTGTCGCTGAACCTGGCTTCGGTAAGTGCCGCGGTGCTACGCGCAGTGGGAGTACCGGCCGTGGCTACCGAACGGCTGGTTTTGGTAGCGGGCAAGCCCGCTGTGTGGGTCGGCGACCCTTGCAACGGGCAAGTGCTGTATGCTTTGTTTATAGGCTTTATTCTTGCCTTTCCGGGCGGCGGTTGGCGCCGGAAACTGCCGTTCATGGCCTTGGGAGTAGTAGCCATCTACCTGCTCAATATTGTGCGGGTAGGCGCCCTCACGCTCAACCATCTATACTCCCGCGGCACCGTCGATTTCAACCACCACTACACTTTTACATTCGTAGTGTACGGCTGCATCTTCCTGCTCTGGATGTTGTGGGTACGCCGGTTTGCTGCGCCACAGATGCCAAGCCATGCGTAAGGCAGTTGCTGAAATTCGCCTACCGCGGCTGCTGCAGGTGGGCGTGGCGTTGCTGCTGGGCGGTGTGCTCTTTTGGGCCGGCACCAACGATGCTGTAGCCATAACGGCGCTGGCCAAGTTTTGGTCGAACACAGCCGGGGCCCTAGGTGTAACAGGCAACGTGTGGCGCGAGCAACCCAATGAGGTGCACTCGCTGGGGGGCTCTTCGAGCTTGCCCGCCAAGCTTACGTTTGGGGTAGGCTACAGCCTCACGTGCTTGCTGCTGCTGCTTGTGCTTACGCCCGCGCATACCTGGCGCCTTGGGGCTGCTATCTACGGAAGCTTGTTTTTGCTTAGTGTAGTGCTGGTGCTGGTGGGCAAAGCCGTTGGTAGCACCGGGCCGGTTTACACCCTTGGGCGCCCCATTATCGATATGATGCTAAACCCGCTGCCTATTATGGTGTTAATCCCGCTGCTTCATTGGCTGCACCCTGCTACCAAGCGGCAAGCCTAGGTGCTACATCGGCCAATTGGTACGCAGCAGCAACCGGGCGCAACCCAAACACTCGGTGCTTGCCTGCGTAGGGCTTTTTATCATAACTCCTTCGGATTCGACCCCGGGTTGTTATTTTAGCAATTCATCTGTGCCATTACCGCCGCTTTTCTCATGCCCAGCACTTCTCCTCGCCTTCGCTGCCTTATCATCGACGACAACGAAATCAACCGCCTTACCCTCGAGCACTTCGTCGAAATGACGGACTCCTTGGAGCTGGTCGCTTCGTTGCCCGATGCAGTGCAGGCCCTGAATCTGCTGCGCGCAGGTACTGCGGTAGATTTGTTGTTGCTCGACATTGAGATGCCTCAACTGAGCGGCCTCGACCTTGTGCGGGTACTCCCCGAGCCGCAGCCCGAAGTAATACTCGTTACCAGCCACGCCAATTTCGCGGTTGATGCTTTTGAGCTGCAGGTACTCGATTACCTGGTAAAACCCGTCGACTACGGCCGCTTTAGCAAAGCCGTGAACCGGGCTGTGGAGCAACGCCAAGCCGCTGCCAATGCCGCCCCCTCAAGCGTGGAGGCAACTGATTCGACGCTGTTCGTAAAAACCAACAATAAACTCCTGCGCCTCGATTTCGACGACGTACTGTTCATCGAGGCCATGTCGACGTATTCGGTGCTGGTTACGCCCAAGCAAAAGCATATCGTGTACATCACGCTCAAAGCCCTGGAAGAGCGGCTACCCTTCTCGTACTTTATGCGGGTACACCGCTCCTACATGGTAAATATGCAGCGCGTAGAGGCGGTGCAGGATAACATGCTGCAGTTGGGCAGCTACGAGGTACCCATCGGTAAAT
Source organism: Solirubrum puertoriconensis (assembly GCF_001483135.1). Lineage (GTDB taxonomy): Bacteria > Bacteroidota > Bacteroidia > Cytophagales > Hymenobacteraceae > Solirubrum > Solirubrum puertoriconensis. The sequence goes on along the minus strand of NZ_LNAL01000006.1, from coordinate 350,368 downwards.
CGTACCAAGACGAGTTCTACGTACGGTTGCGCAGCCTCTAAGCTGTAGCCATTATTATCGACAACCGCGGGGGCGGGCAGAAGCATGCTTCTGCCCGCCCCCGCGGTTGTTTGGCTTTGCAAGTACCTAGGCTGGTAGCTCCGAAGGCAACTCCTGCAGAACACGCTCTACCACGGCTACCAAGTGACGCACAGCCTCTTGGTTGGCTTGGTTGTCGTGGGTGCTGAGGAAAGTGGCATGCCGGGCTGCCTCGAGCAAGCGCACGGCTTCATCAACCTGCTGCACGCCCAACGATGCCAACGAAGGTTTTACGTGGTGCACTAGTTCGGCAACCTTCACCCAATCGGCAGCGGCGGCGGCGGCCTCAATCCGCGCCACGCTGCTCGGCATGTTATCGAGGAACGATTGAATGATGCGGTGCACGAATGCCTCTTTGCCGCGCGCCATTTCGCGCAGGCGGCTGAGGTCGTAGCTACGCTTGGGTTGGTAGATAAGCGCTTCCAATTTTTGATACAGCTCGGATTCGTCAAATGGCTTGGCCAACGTATCGTTCATGCCGGCGGCAAGATAACGCTCGTTATCGGAGCGGAAGGCATTGGCCGTAAGGGCCAGCACCGGCACCTGTGCTTTTGCCACATCGGGGTTGGCCCGAATAGCAGCCGTCGCCTCAATGCCGTTCATGCCCGGCATCTGAATGTCCATTAGCACCGCATCGTAGCTGCGCTGCTCGTACAAGGCCAGCGCCTCTAACCCGCTTGGTGCTTCGTCAACCTCTATGCCCCATTCCTCCAGCAGCATGCGGGCAATGTTGCGGTTGATTTCGTTGTCCTCCACCAGCAGCACGCGTTTGCCGATAAGGGCAGTGGGCACCGTGTTCGCAGCTAGCTCCTGAACAGGAGGAGCCGTAGCTATGCGCGTTTTCGGGAGTGTCACCGTAAACGAGAACGTGCTGCCACGGCCAACTTCGCTTTCTACGCGCATGGAGCCGCCCAGCTGCTCTACCAACGCCCGGCTAATGCTCAGACCGAGGCCTGTACCGCCAAAGTTGCGGGTAGTATCGGCGTAGGCCTGGGTAAAGTCTTCAAAGATGCGCTCCAACCGATCCTGCGGAATACCTGGCCCCGTGTCGCTCACGCTGAACTCAGCCGTTAAGGTATCTTCCGTCTCCGAAACCATGCGCCCTGCCACAGATACGCTTCCGCTCTGCGTAAACTTCACCGCGTTGGATACAAGGTTGATCAGGATCTGATTTAAACGGTGCGGGTCGCCGATAACCCAAGGGTAAGGACAAGTAAGCTTCAACGGTTGCGCCAAAAAGGTAAGTCCCTTTTGGGTAGCCTGCAGCGCAAGCCCTTGCACGGCCTCCCCCATCGAATCACACAGGTTAAATGGCGTTTGCTCGAACTCCAGTTTCCCGGAGGTAATCTTGGCCATATCGAGCACATCATTCACCAACGCCAGCAGGTGCTGCCCCGATTTGCGGATGACGTTTAACTGCTCGGTTTGCTGCGCATCGAGGTTGGTTTTGGCCAGCAGGTTGGCGTAGCCTAGCACCCCGTTTAGGGGTGTCCGAATTTCGTGGCTCATGTTGGCCAAGAAATTTTCGCGGGCCCGGGCAGCGGCCTGCGCTGCTTCGGTGGCCCGTTTCAAATCGGTGATATCCGTGCTTACGCCTAGCACTTGCACGCTGCCATCGGGCCGATGCAGCGGGCGTTTGATGGTCTGAAACCAGCGTACTTCACCCGATGGCAGCGTAAACGAATCCTCGCGCATCAGCTCTTCGCCCGTTTGTAGCACGTACTGATCGGCAGCGGCGTATTGGGCTTGCTCCTGCGCTTGCACCGTTCCGGGGCTGCTCGCCAACTCCCGGCGCTCCGGCGCGCCTTCCAGCAAAGCCCTCATGGCGCGGTTGCTGAACGTAAAATTAGCGTTGGCGTCGCGCACGTAGATCACACTTGGCGAAGTATCGAGCACCTGTTGTACAAAGGCCTGCTGCTCGCGCAACTCGGCTTCGCTCAAGCGTAATTTCTCTTCGGCCAGGCGCTGTTCGGTAGTATTGCTGCCGTAGCCGATCATCATTACAAACTCTCCCCGCTCATCATACACGGGTTGGTAGTGGCGCTGAGCGTACTCTATTTGGCCGTTGCCATCGGTCAATTGCTCTTCAAACGCTACTTGCTCGCCGCTGTTCTTGGCTTGCTCAAATAGCTGCCACCGGTGCTCAGCCATTGCCGCTGGCCGCTGGCGGTAAGCACAGTATTCAAAATCGGTCTTGCCAATTATCCAGCTGCTCACCTCCGGGTTACGAATGGCGCCGGGGTTCACGAACACGTAGCGGTGCTCAGCATCCAGCACGGCCACATCGGCGGGCAAGTGCTTCAGGATGGATTCGTAAAACTCGCGCTGTTTTGCTAGCTGCAACTCGGCCTCGCGCTGCGCAGTATTGTCGAGCCCGTATCCGAGCATCATGTACAACGAGCCATTGGGGTGGGCAACGGCCTTGAAAGAGCGGTTATGAAACGTGCGCCCGTTGCTGGTAGGGGTCTGATCTTCCCATACTACTACTCCGCGCTCCGCGGCTGCCTTATCAAACATGCGGTGCCTTTGGTCGGCCAGCTCCAGCGGGTAACCAAACTGCTCGCAATAATCCCGTACCGTGCGGCCCAGCAGCCATTGGCGCGCCTCAGAGCTGGGCACAGCTTGCGGATTGGCATATAGGTAGCGCCGCTCCGCATCGAGCGTTACTACCTCAACGGGCAGCTCATCCAGAATGGTGCTGTAAAAGCGTTGCTCCTGAGCCAGCCGTTGCTCGGCTCGGCGGCGCTCGGTTACGTCGATAAAATAGAGGTTGACGTAGCCCTCTGCCGCCGTTGCAGCCCCATACAAAGTGTATTGCCGACCTAGGGCTTCTACCTCTTGCTCGCAGGGCTGATGCTCCTGCAGCACAGCTTGCGCTACCTCGCGCAAACGCCCGCTTACGTAGCGTTTGTCCTCTCCCGACAGAGAATTCCAAAATTCCCAGCCCGCAGGGTTGCTGTACAAAAACTGCCCAGTGGCATCTACCTGCAAGATTGGATTTGGGTTCTGTTCCGAAATGCGTGCCCGTAGCTCCAACTCCTGAATGCGAGTTTCGGCGCGGGCCAGTGCCGCTTGCAAATCTGCACTTGAGTTTGGCACGGCATTAATCTCAGAAGAGCTCATTATGGAAAAACGCAATAGGTTTAGGCAATGCGCAAGCAACGCTTAATACCCCAAAATTGCCGAAACGCTTGCTAAACGCGCTCATTTGCTCTGCGAACGATGCGTTTTTCTCGCCGAACGCTTTTTGAAACATGACAACTACGCCCCTGCAACTATGCTCTACCCCATTGGTGCAGCACGGCACTTCCAAGGCTTGAAGACACGGCAGACACAAAAAAACCCACCGGCCTAAGCCAATGGGTTTAAATGTACCAGAGACGGGAATCGAACCCGTACTTCCTTGCGGAAAAGGGATTTTAAGTCCCTCGTGTCTACCAGTTCCACCACTCCGGCAAGTGCAGCTGGCCTGCACAAAACTAAAAAGAGGATGTTGCGCGGGCAACATCCTCTTGTGAGCGGGAGACGAGGTTCGAACTCGCGACCTCGACCTTGGCAAGGTCGCGCTCTACCAACTGAGCTACTCTCGCTTGAGGTCAACCGCCGTAGCGGCGTTGATGGCACAAAGGTAATACAAGGTTTCGCTTGCAGTCAAGACCTGGGACTAAAAAGCTGTTCTGATTAGCAGGCCCTCCATAAAAAGAAAAAAGGACGCTGCCGTTGCAGTGTCCTTTTTGGAGCGGGAGACGAGGTTCGAACTCGCGACCTCGACCTTGGCAAGGTCGCGCTCTACCAACTGAGCTACTCTCGCTTGAGGTCAACCGCCGTAGCGGCGTTTTGATGGCACAAAGGTAATACAGGCATTTTAAATGTCAAGCGCTACTCACGAAAATTTCACCACAAAAGAGGTTTCAAGCTCATTTTCAGCAAGTAATTTTTTCATCAACTATTTAGCCCATCACATTAGGGCAGAGCTTCAGAGGCGAATGCGCAAAGGTTAAACCGCACAACAAAAGCCCTACCCTTATACAAGAGCAGGGCTTTTGTTGTGCGGTTTAACCTTTGCGAGTGAGAGCAAGCTTGAGCTCGTTTAGCTTCAGCAGCGCCTCAATGGGCGTAAGGGTGTTTACATCGAGGTGCTGCAGTTGCTCGCGTACGTGTTCCAAAGCGGCATCGGCGGGTTCAAACATGCTTAGCTGCAACGTTGGCCTAGGTGCGGTGGCCACCGCTGCCGATGGCCTGGCCTGTGGCTGGCGCGTGGCGTGGCCATTTACGGCTACGGTTACCTCGGCTTCTACAGGTACTAGTTCTTCGACAGAATCGTCGGTGCTTACTTGGGCGCGCTCCTGCTCTAGGTGGTGCATAATCTCGTTGGCACGCAGCACCACGGCGGGCGGCATACCGGCCATACGAGCTACGTGAATACCAAACGAATGCTCTGAGCCTCCCTCTTGCAGCTTGCGCAGGAACAGAATACGGCCATCGGCCTCTTTTACTGCCACATTGTAGTTGCGCACCCGTTCGCACTGCTCGGCCAGCTGGTTTAGCTCGTGATAGTGCGTGGCAAACAAGGTTTTGCCGCGGGCTTTGGGGTGGTTGTGCAAGTGTTCCACAATGGCCCAGGCAATGCTGATACCGTCGTAAGTGCTGGTGCCGCGGCCGATTTCGTCCATTAGCACCAAGGAGCGGTCCGACAAATTGTTCAGGATAGACGCCGTTTCGGTCATCTCTACCATAAACGTACTTTCCCCTTTCGAGAGGTTGTCGGAAGCGCCTACGCGGGTAAACACCTTGTCGATAACGCCCACGTGCGCCGCTTGCGCCGGCACGAAGGAGCCGATTTGCGCCAGCAACACAATCAGCGCTGTTTGGCGCAGCAAGGCCGATTTACCCGCCATGTTGGGGCCGGTAATTACGATAATCTGCTGATCGTCGCGGTCGAGGCGAATGTCGTTGGGGATGTACTGCTCGCCGGGGGGCAGCTGCCGCTCGATTACCGGGTGACGGCCCTGCCGGATGTCGAGCACGGCCGAATCGTCGACCACAGGGCGCACGTAGCGGTGCTGCCGGGCCGTGGCGGCAAACGAACCTAGGCAGTCGAGCACGGCCACGGTACGGGCGTTTTGCTGAATTTGGGTGATGTACTCGCCCGCCGTCAGTACCAGTTCGTCGTAAATGCGCTGCTCGATTACAAACAGGCGCTCCTCGGCGTGCAGAATCTTTTCCTCGTAGGTTTTCAGCTCCTCAGTGATGTAGCGCTCGGCGTTTACCAAGGTCTGCTTCCGAATCCAGGTGCTAGGCACTTTGTCCTTGTGGGCATTGGTTACCTCTAAGTAGTAGCCGAACACCTTGTTGTAAGCCACCTTGAGCGAGCCAATGCCCGTGTTGCGCTGCTCGCGCTGTTGCAACTGCAGCAGGTAATCCTTACCCGTGTAGGCAATGGCACGCAACTCGTCGAGCTCTTTGTCGACCCCATCGGCAATGAGGTTGCCTTGGTTGGTGAGCACCGGTGCATCAGGCCGCAGCTTGGCCTGTATTTCTTGGCGCAGCGAGTCGCAAGGATTGAGCTGATCGGCCAACTTTTGCAGGGCCCGCACGCCGCTGGCTTGCAGCAGCTCGCGCACCGGGCCTAGGGCTTCCAGTGCCCGGCTTAGCTGCGTTAGCTCGCGCGGATTTACGCGGCGCACGGCCACTTTTGAAATCAGGCGCTCTAGGTCGTAGATCTGGCGCAGTTGGTCGCGGATAGCTTCAAGCAGCTCCGGCTGCTCGTGCAAAGCCTGCACGGTATCCAAGCGGCGCTGAATCTGGGCCGGTTCTTTCAGGGGGAGCACCACCCACTTGCGCAGCAGGCGGGCACCCATGGGGGTGAGGGTTTGATCGAGCACTTCGATAAGCGGGACGCCGCCTAGGTGCTGGGCCGATAGCAGTTCGAGGTTGCGCACCGTGAAGCGGTCGAGCCACACGTACTTGTCTTCTTCCAAGCGCCCGATGCCGTTGATATGGCCGATGTCGGTGTGCTTGGTTTCGGCCAGGTAGTGCATAATGCAGCCAGCCGCAATAATGCCTTCCTGCAACGCATCAATGCCGTAGCCCTTCAGCGAGGTCGTGCGAAAGTGGCGCGTAAGCGAATCGTGGGCGTAGTCGAAGCCGAAAACCCATTCATCGAGTGCGTAGGTACAAAGGTCGGGGCCAAAGTGCGTTTCGAAGTGCTGGCGTTGCTGCTTGCAGTGCAGCACCTCGGCCGGCGCAAAGTTTTGCAGCAACTTGCCTAGGTAGGCGGCATCGCCTTGGGCTACCAGGAACTCGCCCGTGCTGATATCGAGGAACGCAATGCCGGCTTGGTGGCCCTTGCCGAAGTGCACGGCTGCCAGGTAATTGTTCGAGCGGCGCTCCAGCACGTTATCGTGCAGGCTCACACCGGGCGTAACCAGCTCGGTTATGCCGCGCTTTACCAGCCCCTTGGCTTGCTTCGGGTCTTCGAGCTGGTCGCAGATAGCCACGCGCTGGCCGGCGCGCACCAGCTTGGGCAGGTACGTATCGAGCGCGTGGTGCGGAAAGCCCGCCAAGGCCACTTCCGAGGCCGTGCCGGCACCGCGCTTGGTAAGCGTAATATCGAGAATGCGGGCGCTGGTAACCGCATCGTCGCCGAAGGTTTCGTAAAAGTCGCCCACGCGGAATAGCAGCAGCGCACCAGGGTGCTGCTGCTTCAGGGCGTAGTATTGCTTCATTAGAGGCGTATCGACCACGGGGGCCGGTGCGCCGGAGGCTGGTTTACGCATGAGTGCGCGGGTATCGAAGTCGGGTAAAACCCCGGTGCAAAACCGGCTCAGGCTCGGGTAACTAGTGGTTTGGCAGGCGGCAATTTTAGGCCTTTCCGAAGCGTAAGCTGTAGCTTGCACCTTCGCTCACCTACAGCACATGGGCAGTACGGCGCTGTATTGCTGCCTTGGCCCAAGCTTCACATTTTACATGCGAAAACTAACCATTCACGAACTGAACCGGCTCACGGTCGAGGATTTCAAAAATACAGAGAAATTCCCGCTCTGCGTGGTGCTCGATAACGTGCGCAGCCTGCACAATGTGGGCGCTGCTTTTCGCACCTGCGATGCCTTTGCCGTGAGCAAATTGTGGCTGGGCGGCATTACAGGCCAGCCCCCGCACCGCGAGATTACCAAAACGGCCCTAGGTTCGACGGAGTCGGTGCCGTGGGAGCATGCGCCCGATGTGCCGGCCTTGGTAGAACGCCTGCGCCAAGCAGGTTGGCAGGTAGTGGCCGTGGAGCAAACCACCGGTTCGGTACCATTGCCGCTATTTCAGCCCGAGCCCGATAAGCCCTTGGCCTTGGTGTTCGGCAACGAAGTGTTTGGGGTAGATGATGCCGTGTTGCAGCACTGCGATGCGGCCGTTGAAATTCCGCAGTTTGGCACCAAACACTCGCTAAATGTATCGGTAACGGTGGGCGTGCTGGTGTGGGATGTACTTACGAAGTGGGGCCTGACAACTCTGCGCTAATAACTCTTCAAATAAAGCATTTTTGAGGGCTTAGATTTTTAACATTTCCTCGTGTTTATTGCTACTTATCCGTATTTTTAACGGGCACTAACCGCACACTTTGCGGCTGGAAACCTACTGCTCTAGTTACCTTTTTGCATGACAAACACTTTTACTCATTATGGCCGTGTGTTCACGCTCGCGGCTTTTCTGGCCTTGCCTACGTTGGGCTTGGCTCAGCAGCAAACCCAAGCCAAGACTTCGGCTGTTAACCGCGGGCTTGAGTACCTCAACTCTCGCCGGGCCAAACTTGGACTGACCGAAGCCGATCTGCGCAATCCGGCCGTTCCTTCGGAATATACCGACGCTGACAATGGAGCCACGCACTTGTATCTGCGTCAGCGTTACCAGGGCGTAGAGATTTACGGAGCAGTTATCGAAGTACACTTCGACCGTAGCGGCAAGGTGGTAGCCTCGCACAACTCGTTTGTTCCTGATGCTGCATCGCATGCAAGAGCAGCCACCGCTGGGCTTTCGCCCGAGCAGGCAGTAGCAGCCGCTGCGCGTGCACTACAAATGCCAGCTCCGCAGAGCTTGCGCATTGTGAAAGAAGGCACGGCCACCGAAGGCATGATGTTTTCGGAGGGCGGCATTTCGTTGGAGAAGATTCCGGTGAAGCTGATGTACTTCCGCCAGCCCAACGGCGAGTTGGTGCTGACCTGGAACGTAACCCTGTATCCTCTCGACGCCCAGCACTACTGGGATGCGCGCATCGACGCCACTACTGGCCAACTCATCGACCGCACCGATTTTGTGGTGCGCGAAGAGGCCTCGTTTGCGGCATTAGCCGAACGGCGCAATGCGCTGGCGGCGGCACCGGCGCAGTTTGGCCCCGCCGACACCAAAACCCCTCCGGTAGGCCAACGCACCACCGCTACCAACAGCTACAACGTGTGGCCGCTTACGGTGGAAAGCCCTATTCATGGTAACCGCCAGGTAGTTACTAACCCGGCCAATACCGTGGCTTCGCCTTTTGGCTGGCACGACACGAACGGCCAAGCCGGCGCCGAGTACACCACTACGCGCGGCAACAACGTGCACGCCTACGAAGACCGCGGCAACCGTAACGTAGGCCCCACCTCCAACAACTACACGGCCGGCTACTCGCCCGATGGCGGTGCCCAGTTGGTGTTTGACTTTCCGGTGCAGAACCGCGTAGCGGCCAACGTTAATCAAGATGCGGCCCTCACCAACTTGTTCTACTGGAACAACGTGATGCACGACGTGATGGATCGGCACGGCTTCACGGAGGCAGCGCGCAACTTCCAAGCGTTTAACTACTCGGGCGCAGGCCGCGGCAACGACTTTGTACAGGCCGAAGGCTTGGACGGCAACGGCATCAACAACGCCAACATGGCTACGCCGAGCGAGGGTTTTCAGCCGCGCATGCAGATGTACCTGTGGGATACCGGCGAGCGTAGCATTGTGGCTACGCCAGCCAATGGTACGCCCATCACCATCGAGAACTTTGCAGGTACCACCTTTGGCCGCCGCCTAAGCCAGTTTGGCCCTGGTGTCAGCGGCAAGCTTGTGTACGCCGGCGACGGTTGCACCGATCCGCTGCCCAACGCAGCGGCTGTAAACAACAACATCGCGCTTATACGCCGCGGCAACTGCAACTTTGTACCCAAGGTGCAGAAGGCCGTAGCGGCCGGTGCTCGCATGGTGATTGTGATGGACAGCGTGGCTAACGGCCCATTGCTGACGTTTGGCGGCACTGCTCCCGATACCAACAACATCCGCATTCCTACCGTTTTCATTTCGCGTAACGACGGCGAGAAACTCGTTAGCGCCATTCGCGCAGGCGAGGTAAATGTTAGCGCTGCAGCCTTCGACCGCGACGGTGACTTCGACAACGGCATTATTGCTCACGAATACGGCCACGGCATCAGCAACCGCCTTACGGGTGTAGGCGCAGGCTGCTTGAACAACGCCGAGCAGATGGGCGAAGGCTGGAGCGACTTCTTCGGCCTATGGATGACGACTAAGCCCGGCGACAAAGGCGACACGCCCCGCGGCATTGGCAACTACGCCGACGGCCAGCCCGTGAATGGCGCCGGTATTCGTACCCGCCCCTACACCACCAACCTAGCTGTAAACGAGCTTTCGTACGCCAACATAGGTGTGGCGCCTTATACTGCCGCGCACAGCATTGGCACCGTTTGGTGCTCCGCGCTGTGGGATTTGAACTGGGCTCTGATTGAAAAATACGGCTACAACGCCGATTTGTACGCTGCTACCGGCGGTAACAACATTGCCCTGAAGCTGGTAATCGACGGCATGAAGTACCAAGGCTGCTCGCCCGGCTTTATCTCGGGCCGCGACGGCATCCTGAAGGCTGACTCCGTGAATAACAACGCGGCTAACGCTGGCCTGATCTGGCGTGTGTTTGCCCGCCGTGGCATGGGCGCCGATGCAACCCAAGGTTCGAGCAATAACCTCACCGACGGCAAGGCTGGTTTTACGCTACCGGCCGCTGTGCTTTCGAACAAACCTAAGCTCTCGACGGAAGACCTGATGGTTTACCCGAATCCTGCTAATGAGCAAGTAATTGTGCGCATGACGGCCAGCAGCCAACAGCCCGTAGCAGTTGAGCTGGTAAACCAACTGGGCCAGGTGGTACAGCGCACCAGCGAATCGGCGGCTGTGGTGCAGCGCGAGGGTGTAAAGCTGAACACGGCTAACCTGCCGGCCGGTATCTACATCGTTCGCCTGACGGGCTCTACCGGTACGGCCACGCATAAAGTGGTAGTACGCCACTAATCGAAGCAGTAAATTGTTGTACAAACGCCCGACCCTAGGTCGGGCGTTTGTTGTTTATTCGAGGCTCCTCCGATAACTATATGCCTGCTATCAATTCCTTCGACGACGCTGTGCTTGCCTTGCGCCCCGCCATCGATGCCGACCTAGGCTCGGCGCCAGCCACCTCGGCCGACGACGTGCTGCACCGCGCACTGCGGCCTATTCTGAAGCTGCACAACCAACGCTTGCTGGAGCTGGTAGCCGATTATGCCCGCGATTATCGCTTGCCCTTAAGCACTGCGGCTCCTGCCGATTGCGAGCGGTTGCTCGACGAGCTGCTGCGCCGCAACGCCCGCCTGCAGCATACGCTTACCGGGATGGTGACGAGCTTGTTTACTGCCTCCGAGTACGCCTTTTACCGCCAGCACCGCCCCGAAATAAACCGCCGGTTGCTCGACTTGGCTCGCCAACGTGTATTATCGCAAACTGCCGCTGTTGTCGGACTAGTAACAGCAACCGAGTAGCCTTACTTTCGCTGCCCGCGTGAGAACCTATTACCAAGTACTGGAGCTTAGCGAGCAGGCTACTGCCGAAGACATCAGGCGGGCGTACCTGCGGCTGGTGCGCATTACCCACCCCGACCGCACGCCCGACCCAGCAGCTCACCAGCGTTACCTGCTCGTTAACGAAGCCTACGACACGCTGCGGCAACCGGCTTCGCGCGCCCGCTACGATGCGCAGCTTGCCCTGCAGCGCCAGCCCGTAGCACCCGTAGCGACTCCGCCCCCTTTTCCGGGCAATGCCTTTCAGGTGCTGCGCGTGCCGTATGCAGCCTCACAGACGCAGATAGAACAGGCCTACCAGCGCTTGGCTGCCCCACTGCGGCGCAACACCACCGACCCGGCCTTACGCCGCTACCTGCGTACCGTGGAGCATGCCTACGCCGTTCTGCGCGACCCTAGGTGGCGACAGCAGCATTACGAGCAGGTGCGGCACCAAAACGTGCAGCGTACCGCCCTCGATAGGTTTAGGGCGCTGTACGCGGGCTACGCCAGCGTGGCGCGCCGCAGCTGCCGCTGGCTGGTACTGCTGCCTCTGCTCGTATGGGCCGATTACTGGCTGCCCGGGCGCAGCGTACTGGCTCGGCCGTTGCTATTGCAGTGCTACCAGGTTCAGGGCGAACGTAGCTGTTTTGTGCGCACCACCGAGGGTCCGTTCCTCACCACCATCGAACTACCGGGCGGCATCGAGCAGTATAAGCTGCGCATTTCGTGGCTTTTCCGATTTGTGCACGCGGCCGAGCTGCCCTCGGGCGAAAACCTGCCTTTGCTCATCAACCAAACCACGTTGGCCTCGATGTCGGTGATTTTGCTGTTGCTGTGCTGCCTTTCGCAGCAACGACGGCTCACAGCCGAGGGCACCGTGCAAGTAGCCATTGCGGCGGCTTTTATGGCCGTGCTGGTGCTGTTGCTTGCGATTTTTAATGCCTACCGGTACTAACCCCCTCACCCAGCAAAAACACCGCGGCACCTAAGAAATCCTAGGTGCCGCGGTGTTTTTGCTGGGCAGGCAATACTGCAGGGCTTAGTCGTAGTGCGAGTCGCGCAGGTGCACGGGCTCCGTTTGCTTGCGCAGGCGCATGTTCAGCAGCTCTACCACCAGCGAGAAGAACATGGCGAAGTAGATGTATCCTTTCTCGATTTCCTTGTGGAAGGATTCCATCACCAGCATCACCCCGATCATGATCAGGAAAGACAGGGCGAGCATTTTGATGGTGGGGTTCCGGTTGACGAAATTGGCTACCAGGCCCGAGAAGGCCAACATCACGCCCATCGACAGGATTACGGCCAGGATCATGATCATCACGTTATCAACCAAGCCCACAGCCGTGAGGATGGAATCGAACGAGAACACGATGTCGATGATGATGATTTGCACGATGATGCGACTCATGGTGCTGTAAACCGGCGAGCCGCCTTCGTGCTCCTCCTCGCCTTGCAGCTTGGTGTGGATTTCGGTGGTGCTTTTGCCAATCAGGAACAAACCACCTAGGAAGAGAATAATATCGCGGCCAGTCACGCCGAAGTCGCTTTCTGTCCAGGGCAAATTCACGTGGAACAGCGGGTCCTTCAAGCCCACAATCCAGGAAATGCTAAGCAGCAAGCCAATGCGGAACAGCAAGGCCAGCATCAGGCCAATGGTGCGGCCGCGCTGCTGCTGCTCGGGCGGCAGGCGGTTAACGATGATGGAAATGAAGATGATGTTATCGATACCCAACACGATTTCCATGAACGTGAGGGTAAGCAGACTAACCCACGTTTGGGGGTTAGAGAAAACAGATAAATCGAACATAGGCAGGGAGAGAAGAGTCGGAGCGGTGGAGGGTGGTATATTCGCAGCTTTCATCAAGAAATTTCGTGATGGACACTACTCCCGATACCGCGGTACTGCTGTGGCAGATTGTGAACGTATTGTTGTTTGCAGGCCTACTGTGGTTTATGGTGCGCATTATCCGGCGCATTAGCCGGCGGCCCTAGCTTTTCATGTTCACGAACTGCAGGGGCTGGCCAATGGTGGCGGCGTTGCCGCGCAGCATGGCAATAACAGCCTGCAGATCGTCGATTTTCTTGGCTGTTACGCGCAGCTGGTCGCCTTGGATTTGGGCTTCCACCTTCAGCTTCGAGTCCTTGATGAGCTTCTGAATTTTGCGGCTCAGGTCTTTGTCGATGCCGGCGCGCACTTGCAGCTTCTTTTTGACCAGGGCGCCCGAGGCTTCCTCATCGGCCGAGAAATCGAGGCTGGTGGGATCGATGCTCTGCTTTACCATGCGGCCCATGAGGATGTCTTCGAGCGACTTGATCTTCATGGAGTTTTCCGACGACAACGTAATGACGTTGTTCTGCTTATCCAGCTCGATGCCGCCCTTGGTGTCGCGGAAGTCGTAGCGCGTCAGCAACTCTTTTTTGGCGTTGTTAACGGCGTTTTCGAGCGTTTGCGGATCTACTTTGCTGACGATATCGAACGAGGCCATGCTTGGAAATGGGCAGTTTGGTGAAGGCAATGGTTGGCGCAGCAAGCAGCCGCGCTAGCCGCCAAAGGTTGGCGAATTTGCCTAAACGCCCAAATGCCGCCAAAGGCTGCGTTCGGCGCTATTTTTCCTGCACCTGATTTTCTTGTAGTTAGTACCGGCCTAGGTGCCTTTAGCTTCAGCCCACGCAGGCAGCTATCGGGTTTGTCATTGGCCTAGGCACCGCCGCACCCTGATTTTGCGAACTTTACCGATTACTCCCCGCACCCAAGCACGCGCCATGCTACTTACCGACACCCTGAAAGACGCCCTTGCGCATACGCACGCCCGCATTCAGCCCTACGTACACAACACGCCGGTGCTTACCTCGCACCTGCTCGATGAGCTGGCCGGCGCTACGCTGTATTTCAAGTGCGAGAACTTTCAGCGGATGGGGGCTTTTAAGATGCGCGGCGCCGTGAATGCCATTATGCAGCTTTCGGTTGAGGAGCAGCAGAGCGGCGTGGTTACGCACTCGTCGGGCAACTTTGCGCAAGCTCTGGCGCTGGCTGCCCGAAGCCTAGGGGTGGCGGCCTACATTGTGATGCCCAGTAACGCCCCACGCGTGAAAAAGGAGGCTGTGCTGGCTTACGGCGGGCAAGTAGTGGAGTGTGCCCCTACCCTGACGGCGCGCGAGCAAGCGGCGCAGCAAATAGTGGAGGAGCGCGGTGCTACGTTCATTCACCCGTCCAACGACCTCAACGTTATTCTGGGGCAAGGCACAGCGGCCACCGAGCTACTCGCCGTGCAGCCCGCTCTCGATTACATCTTCACGCCCGTGGGCGGTGGCGGGCTAGTGGCCGGTACTATTCTGGCGGCACAGTACTTTGGCCGCAACTGTCGCGTGGTAGCCGGCGAGCCTGCTACGATGAACGACGCGTACCGCTCGTGGCAATCGGGCACGATTGAGGGTAACGACGCCGGCGACACCATTGCCGACGGCCTGAAAACCCAGCTCGGTGACATCAACTTCCCCATCATCCAGCAAGGCATTGACGCCATTATTCTGGTGAGCGAAGACGAGATTGTAGCAGCTATGCGGCTGATTTGGGAGCGAATGAAGATTGTAGTGGAGGCCTCGAGCGCCGTAGCCCTGGCCGCGTTGCTGAAAGAGAAAACGCGGTACGCCGGCAAGCGAATCGGCATTATCCTGTCGGGCGGCAACGTCGATCTGAGCAAGCTGCCTTTCTAGCAACTAGTGGCTGGCACCTAGGGCAAGCGGGCTGACTAGAATTTCTCTTTGCCGCGGAGCAAATCCCAATACAGCTGGAAGTCGCCGCGCAGGGAGAGCAGCGGGTAGCGGAACGTGGCCGGGCGGTTATGCTCCACAAAGAAGTGCCCTACCCACGCAAAGCCGTAGGCCAGCACCACGCCCACCAACAGCAGCCACGGACGCAATAGCACCACAGCGGCCACCATCATGAGCAGAAACAACGACGTGCCGATGAAGTGCAGCACCCGCGTGCCATGCTGCTGATGCTCGCGCAGGTAGTATGGGTAAAACTCGGCAAATGTGGGCTGGGCGGGCAATTCGGCCATAGCAGTAAGGACTTCCTTTCTGAGGAAAGAAACCTAACTTTTCAGCCATTCCCAAGCCCTCTACTACCTAGCCATGGCCGACCTGCCCGACGTGAGCACCTTGGTGGCTCTTTACGACCAGATAAATAACTATGGCCGCACCAACGGCATGAAGCTGACGGTGCACCGGCCCGGCCGCGTTACCTACACCATGCGCGTGCGCGAGGAGCATTTGTCGTCGCCGGGTACGGCACACGGCGGCATTGTGGCCGGCCTGATGGATGCCGTGCTAGGTGCGGCAGCCCTTACGCAAGCCTTTACCGAGCAGGAGTTTGTATCCACAGTGGAGTTCAAGATCAACTACCTGCAGCCCGTGCACCTCGGCGATGAGCTGGTGGCCCACGCTGAGGTAGAGCACCACGGCAAAAGCCTGGTGGTGGTAAACGGCCGCATCGAGTGTCCGGTGCGCGAGGCACTGGTGGCTTTGGGCCTAGGTACCTTCAACCGCTACCCCGCTACCAAGCGCGACTTTGTGCGCGCGGTAGCCAACCAACTGGGGCTCGAGCGGCCCAGCAGCTAAACAGCACCGCCCAAACGCAGCGCCGCCGGACGCGGTGCCCCTCGGGGGCAACCGGTCCGGCGGCGCTACAGCTACACTACCGGGCAAGTGAGGTTAATCTGGCCTAAAGGCTCGATTCGACCGTTTCGTGCTGGTAGTCGCTTTCGGCGGGGGCTTCTACCTTGCGCACGTGTCGGGCACAATCTTCGTTGCGGTGGTTGCGGCCAACCGTAAACTCAACCCAGTCGCCTTCGTGCAGTTCGTTGAAGTCCTGGCCTTCGGCCATGTCGGCGTAGGAGAAGAACAGGTTGTTGGGCGGCATCACCACAAAGCCGTAGCCGTTCTTCAGGTTTTTAATGGTGCTAACACCAATAGAACCCTCGGGACCGGCAGCAGTGGGCTGATACGCGGTGGTAGCTGGGCGCGGCGGGGTAGCCACGTTGGGGTAAGCCGATGGCTCGGGCTGGTTCACGAACAGGCTGTCAACGATGTCGCCACCGCGGCCGTCGATTACCTCGTTCATGGCCACAGCGTAGTTCACCGTTTCGAGCAGCAGCTGCGAGGGGCGGGTTACGCGGCTTTCGCCTTTGAAGTCGGTGTATTTGAAATCCCAGCTCAGCAGCATCACGCGGGTGCCCAGCGTGTTCAGCTTCTTGATCAGCGGCACGTAGTCCGAGTCGCCGGCGATGAGCACTACCACATCGAGGTGCTTGTGCAGAGCCAAGTCGAAAGCTTCGAGGGCCAGCCACACGTCAACACCCTTTTCTTGCAAGCGGCCGTCGCGGGTTTTCAGGGGCATGTAGTGCGTTTGCACCGACATGTTCATCAGGATATCGTCGAGCAGACGGTCGTGGAACAGACGGTCTTTATCGCGGGCTTCGGTAGCCGACAAGCGGCCACGGAAGAAGTGAGGTTCGGTAATTTGGCACAGACGCACGTCGGCGTCTTCATCCTCGGCTACTTGGTGCCGAATGAAATCGTGCAGGCCTTCCAGGCTAATCCGGGCTTTACGGTCGTGCTGGAAGTAGTAGTAATCACTGATCTTAAGGAAATAATTGCCGTCGTAGAAGACGCCGATCCGGATCAGCGGGCTATTGATCTGGTTCATATTACAGGAGGTGTGCGAGAGGGTAAGAGGAGGGAGCAGTGATTCCGGGCCCGGTAGCCGGAAGAGACCAAAGGTACAAAAGCATAGTTAATTTCCGATGTATTAGATGTGCAAGATGTTCAGCGGTATAGCTATTTTTCTCCTAAAAATTATGCTATAAAACAAGAACGTATCATTAGTGCTTTCGGTAGTAGAAACACACTATGAGGAGAAACGTTGCAAACCAAAACAAATATGACTGTGCCTAGGTGGCAGCATAGTTGCGGCGGGTTGCGGAGTGCCCATACGAGCACTGCAATGTTACAAAACCTAGGCGATAGACCCACAACGTGACACAATTAATGCGCACAGGCGCCGTTGCTTAGGATTTTGCCCGTACGAGATTGGCCTACAGCTATGCAAAATTGAAGCGCTGCCACCACAGCAAGGCTACCAGCAAGCCATATCCTGCACAAATGCCCAGTTCTATCATATTTCCAAGGGTTGAGCCGGTTGAAATGAGCGGAATTTTGAGCGCCATATCGGAAAGCGGCAGCAGGTACCGCACGCCCGATTTGGTAAGCGTATCGGCTAACAGGTGCGACATGTAGCCCGCGCCGGCGTAAGCGGCCACGCCGTGCCAGCCTAGGTCGCGGTTGGCGAGGTAGCCGATGTAGGTCCAGAGCGCGGCCGCCCAGATGGTGTGCGTCCAGGAGCGGTGCGAGGTAAACGGCGCCGTAGCCACAAACGCGCCGAGCAAGCTCAGCCACAAAAATTGCCAATAAAGGCCGGCCAGCACCGCCCCTACCCCCGTGAACAGCAAAGCCAGCTTGCGCGCCGACTGGTTTTGCATGGCCATGCCGATGAGAAACATGGACATTGCTGCCGTGAAACCCATGCGCCGCTCGGGCCCCATAGGCAAGTTGAAGTGCGTGAAAACGGCCAGCAGCACGCCCGCGGCTGCAAAGGCCCAGCGCACGTAGTTTTGGGCGAAACCCAGACGCTTGCTTAGCCGCGAGCCGGGGTGGTCGAGGTCGGGGGCCAGGGCCGAGAATCCTGCCAGCGCCACGCCGGGCAGCGAGAGGCGCATATCGGGCACTACGGCGGCAATTCCGACTCCGGTGATCAGGCCAATAGCTAAGTGAGAAGATCCGCGCACTAGTGATTGAGCTACTAAGTGGATGGCCTAAAATACGGCACCTACGCGCGATAAGGCCGAAACCATTGGCTTAAACGCTATTTACGATATCTGAACTGGCTAATATTTTGGGTAAACCGCCACTTCCGGGCTTATGCCCGGTGTTGCGGCGGGCGCTTACTGCGGGGGAGTAACAGCTCGTCGGAAACTTTCGGGCCGCCTAGGTGGTATTCCCTACCGTGTGCCCGGCCGAAAATCCATTCGGTCGGGCTTCTACCTTTGCCGCCGCTCCAAGCCGATATTCCGTGCAAGCTTCCGAATTTCTCCGCCTTTACACGCTCGATACCGACATTCAGGCCTTGGCCATGCGCCTGGCGCCTGCCACTGGCACCGCCGCTGCGCTGCGCTTTCATTTGCGCGGCCTGGTGGGCAGCCAGGATGCCACGGTAGCCGCCGCTCTGCACCTCGACCGCCCCGACGAGCACCTCGTGTTTGTGCTGCACGACCGCGACGAGGCCGCCTTCTTCGCCTCCGACCTGCAGCACCTCGTGGGCGAGCGGGAGGAGGTGCTCATCTTCCCGAGCTCCTACAAGCGTTCCTACGCGCTCGATGAGACCGAAAATGCCAACGTGCTGATGCGCGCCGAGGTGCTGAACCGCCTCAGCGGCAAATCGGGCGAGAAGGGCAAGAAAGCCGACGAGAAACCCAAAGCTGCCGACAAGGACAAAGCCAGTGACGACGAGAAGCCGCCGAAAGGTGCCCTTATCGTAACCTACCCCGAGGCGCTGAGCGAGAAGGTAATCAACCGCCAAAGCCTGGTGCAAAACACGTTTTCGGCCAAGGTGGGCGACCGGCTCGACGTGAACTTCCTGGGTGAGCTGCTGGCCGAGTACGACTTTGAGCGCACCGACTTTGTGTACGAAGCGGGCCAGTACGCCGTGCGCGGCGGCATTGTCGACGTGTTCAGCTACGCCAACGAGCTGCCCTACCGCATCGAGCTGTTCGACGACGAGATTGACTCGATTCGCACGTTTAACCCAGAGTCGCAGCTGTCGGTGGAGCGCAAGGAGTTCATCAGCATTGTGCCGAACGTGCAAACCAAGCTACTGACCGAGAAGCGCGAGTCGTTTCTGGAGTTTTTGCCGGCCAACTCGGCCATTTGGGCCAAGGATGTGCGCCAGCTGCTCGACGTAGTGGGCGAGCAGTTTGAGCGCGCCGAGCAAAACTTTAAGCAGCTGATGGAGGAAGCCGGCGGGCAGCAAATCGTATCGTCTCCGGAGGCGCTGTTTGAAACCACCAAGGCGCTGAAGAAAAGCCTGGAGCGGTTTCCGGTGCTGGAGTTCGGCAAGCGCTTCTACTACAAGGAGGCCGAGCAGGTGCAGTTCACGAGCAAGCCGCAGCCCTCGTTCAACAAGGACTTCAACCGCCTCGTCAAGAACCTGCACGAAAACCAGGGGCGCGATTTGGTGAACATCATTGCCGCCGACTCGATGCGGCAGATTGACCGCCTGCGCACCATCTTCGACGAGCTCGACCACGACGTGCGCTTTCAGCACCTGGCCCTAGGTCTGCGCGAAGGCTTCGTGGACGAGGACCGCAAGCTGGTTGTCTACACCGACCACCAGCTGTTTGAGCGCTACTACCGTGCCCAGGAGAAGCGCAAGTTCAGCAAAAAGAAAGCCCTGACGCTGAAAGAGCTGCGCAACCTGAGCCCCGGCGACTACGTGGTGCACCAGGACCACGGCATTGCCCGCTTCGTGGGCCTCACGCAGGTAGAGATTCACGGCCACGTGCAGGAGGCCATCCGGCTGGTGTACCGCGACGACGACGTGCTGACCGTGAGCATTCACGCCCTGCACAAAATCGCGAAGTACTCGGGGGCCGAGGGCACGCCGCCCACCATGAGCAAGCTGGGCTCGCCGGAATGGGAAAACAAGAAAAAGGCCGTTAAGAAGAAGGTTAAGGACATTGCCGCCGACCTCATCCGGCTGTACGCCAAGCGCAAAACCGCGCCGGGCTACGCCTTCAGCAAAGACGGCTTTTTGCAGGCCGAGCTAGAGTCGTCGTTTATCTACGAAGACACGCCCGACCAGGCCAAGTCGACGGAGGATGTGAAGAACGACATGGAGCAGCCGCACCCCATGGACCGCCTCGTGTGCGGCGACGTGGGCTTTGGCAAGACGGAAGTAGCCATTCGCGCCGCCTTCAAGGCCGTGTGCGACGGCAAGCAGGTGGCCGTGCTGGTGCCCACCACCATTCTGGCCATGCAGCACTTCAAAACCTTCCGCGACCGGCTGGCCGAGTTCCCCGTCACGGTGGACTACATCAACCGCTTCAAAACCACCAAGCAGGTAAAGGAAACCCTGGGCAAGGTGGCCGAGGGCAAAACGGATATCCTCATCGGCACGCACCGCCTCACCAACAAGGACATTCAGTTCAAGGACCTAGGGCTGCTCATTATCGACGAGGAGCAGAAGTTCGGCGTGAAAACCAAGGACAAGCTGAAGGAGCTGAAGGTGAACGTGGATACCCTCACGCTCACGGCCACGCCCATTCCGCGCACCCTGCACTTCTCGCTGATGGGCGCCCGCGACCTGTCGGTGATCAGCACGCCGCCGCCCAACCGCCAGCCAGTGCAAACCGAGCTGGCCGTGTTCGACGAGCACCTGGTGCGCGATGCCATTGCCCGCGAGCTGAAGCGCGGCGGGCAGGTGTTTTATGTGCACAACCGCGTGAAGGACATTACCGAGCAGGCCGCCATGATTCAGCGCCTGGTGCCCGATGCCCGCATTACCTACATACACGGGCAAATGGAGGGCGAAGACCTGGAGAAGCGCATGATGAAGTTTGTGGAGGGCGAGTACGACGTGCTCGTGTCGACGAACCTCATCGAATCGGGCCTCGATATTCCGAACGCCAACACCATCATCATCAACCGGGCGCACATGCACGGCCTCTCCGACCTGCACCAGATGCGCGGGCGCGTGGGCCGCTCCAACAAAAAGGCTTACTGCTACCTGCTTACGCCGCCGGTGGCCGGCCTGCCCTCCGATGCCCGCAAGCGCCTGAGCACCCTCGAGGAGTTCTCCGACCTAGGGGCCGGCTTCAACGTGGCCATGCGCGACCTCGACATACGCGGCGCCGGCAACCTGCTGGGCGGCGAGCAGTCGGGCTTTATCAACGACCTAGGCTACGAAACCTACCACCAGATTCTGGACGAGGCCGTGCAGGAGCTGAAGGAAACGGAGTTCCGCGACCTGTTTTTGGGCGACACCACCGGCCGCCTCAAAGAAGCCGCCGATTTTGCCCGCCCCAAGGAGTGCAACATCGAAACGGACCTGCAAATCCTCATCCCCGATACCTACGTGAGCAACGTATCGGAGCGCCTGCGGCTGTACTCGAAGCTCGACCGCGCCAAGGAGCCCGAGGAGCTGCGCCGCCTGCTGGTGAGCATGGAAGACCGCTTCGGCCCGCTGCCGCCCGAGGTAGAGCAGCTGGCCGACATTGTGCGCCTGCGCTGGCAGGGCTCGCGCGTGGGCTTCGAGAAGATATCCTTGAAGAAAGGCACCCTGAAAGGCTACCTGCGCGCCGGCGAAGGCTCGGAGGCGTACTTCCAGGGCGAGCAGTTCGGGCAGATTCTGAACTACGTGCAGACGCACCCCCGCACCTCGCGCATGAAGGAGCGCAAAGACCAGCTCATCATCAGCATCGACGACGTGCGCGACGTGCTGCACGCCCGCGAGCTGATGAACGAGCTAAGCGCGGAGTCGATGCCGCCGGTGGTGGCTGCGGCTACGGTGTCGGATGATGAGGAGGACGTGTAGGCGGCACTTTTAACGCCACTCGCAAACGACAAGGCCCGCTTGAAGCGGGCCTTGTCGTTTGTACTTATTTAATGCTGAAACTTACCGGCACTTCTATCTCCGATGCCACTGGCTGTCCTCCAGCTTGTGCCGGAAACCAGCCATCGGTAATCAAACTGATTACACGTAATGATTCTTCGTCGCATCCGGCGCCAATGCCTTTAGCTACTCTAAAGTCGGATGCTTTACCATCGGCATCTACTGTGAAAGCTACGCGCACATCACCCTGAATACCGGTGCGCAGAGCAAGTGCCGGGTACCTGATATTCATTCCGACGGTTCTAAAAACGGCATCCCAGCCGCCTATGTACACTGGTTTATTGTCGAGTGCCGCTTCAGTATTTAGTGCTCTTGCGGTGACTTTCTCTGCCCATTGACTAGGCTTGTCGAGCAGTAGTTGGCGCTTTGTATAGTCGTAGCGTTGGACTAGTTCACCCTTGTAGTCATACGCTTCCCACTCTCCCACTTTCTCATTGTTGCGGTACTTACCGCGGGCCCGCACTTTGCTGCCGCCCCAATGGTACTCGGTCCAGATGCTGTCCCGTACGCCATTACGGTAGTATCCCCGCTCAGCCAATTGACCGGAACGTCCCTCGTATCTAGCATATGGTCCGTGCTTTACTTTCGGGTCCGATTTTAAAGCGCTGTACTGCTCTTTAGCATTGCCTTGCTGCTCAGTAACTTTTTTGGTTTCCTGACCATAGCTAGCTACCGAAATGCCCAGTAGGCCTAGGCAGATGATGTATTTCATTTGGTATAGAATGTATATTCTACAAACATAGAAACTAATCATTTGCATGGTTGAAGTGCTGCACGCCCGTGAGCTGATGCATGAGCTAAGCGCAGAGTCATTGCCGTTGGTGTTGAATGCGGCTACAGTGCCGGGGAAGGAGGATTTATGATGAAGAATTACGAGACGAAACACGCCATTTGACAATCCTTGTTGCAATGCTTCACCCCACTGGTGTGAGATTTTAGCTCGTGACCAGCTTGGCGGAAGGCTGCACCTTCTTGACGACCCAGCGGCAGGTATCGCCCTACTAAAAGTCCGTGACTTGTCTGTTATTTCAAGGCATGAACTATAACTTCTTCGCCAGCAAAACCGATAAGCTGGCGCTACTAGACTATCTATTTACCGAGACAGATCTACGCCTGTATGAACTCAGTTCAGCCTTCGGCACCGAAGTCAAGGCCTACATCAGCACAACAGCCGTAGTAGCTGATTACGACTTAAAGTACGGCAGTCAATACGCCGCTTGCTTCAAACTTTGGTCACCCCGCTTTGGTGCTACACCAAACTTTCGAAGAATAGAACTCAACCCGCAAAGCTGTCAAGGCCACACCTTCCGCTACGCTACCGAAGGCTGGGGTTTGATTCAACTTTATTTCGGCGGTCAGCAGAACGGAGTGTTGGCACAATCGCAACTTGGGCATTTCAATGAGAAAGGGGCTTTGGCACGAGAAGATACTTATCGTTCTCGGTTAGGGCTGGTAGCTGCCTGGAATTGGCCAGAAATAAATGCTACTTCTCATAAGTTGAAGCACCTACTACATTCCAAGCGTGCTGTCGAGAAAATAGGAAGCATCGGCATCCTACCGGGTGCAGCCAAACTTGCACAACAAGGCATTGTTCTAAGCTAATTAAACTGCGGTGTCCCCAATTGGCGCGAGCTTATACCTCGTGTCCTATTTAGCGAGAAGCTGCGCCACCCTGCTGCATAGCAACAATATGGCTCCGCAACGACTCCGCTCATGAACGCACAACGCCCTAGCAAACCGGTCGGAGCGCTATGCGCTGATTTTTACTTGGGAATCTTCAGATCATCTCGCCGCGGTTTTGCTTAGACTGCGCTACTGTGCCGAACGGCACCATCCCGACACAACCAAGACAATGAAAAAAGTAACCGGCATTGGCGGCATCTTCTTCAAGTGCCAAGACCCCACCCAAGTGCGCGAGTGGTACAAAACGCACCTAGGGCTCGATACCAATCCCTACGGGGCCAGCTTTGCATGGCGCGATAATGCCGACCCCACGAAAAAAGGCTCGACGCAATGGAGCCCCTTCCCCGACAAGAGCACCTACTTCGAGCCCTCGGCCAAGGATTTCATGATCAACTACCGCGTCGAGAACCTGGAGGCCCTGGTAGCGCAGCTACGCACCGAAGGCGTAACCATCCTCGACGAAATTGAGGCTTCGGCGTACGGCAAATTCGTGCACATCCTCGACCCCGAAGGCAACAAGATTGAGCTGTGGGAGCCCGCCGATGAGCAAGCCGAGTAGGCAAGGCGCGGCCTAGGGCAGAAACCATCCTTCACCTGTTGGTACTGCATGCAAACCGAGAAAGAAAAGATGCTGGCGGGTGAGCTGTACGATGCCCTCGACCCGCAGCTTGCGGCGGAACGGCTGCAAGCACGGCTGCTGCTGAAGGAGCTGAACGATTCGCGCGAAGACCAAGTGGCCGAAAGGCGGCGCATACTGCAGCAGCTACTCCCCCACGCCGGCACCGAGCTGTGGCTGCAGCCGCCCTTTTACTGCGACTACGGCACCAACATTCGGCTCGGCGACAAGGTGTTTTTCAACTTCAACTGCGTAGTGCTCGATGTGGCGCCCGTGAGCATCGGCAGCCGCACGCTGCTGGGCCCCAACGTGCAGGTGTACACCGCCACGCACCCCCTGGATTACCGGCAGCGCGCCGCGGGGCTGGAGTACGGCAAGCCCGTGGTAATTGGCGACGACGTATGGATTGGCGGCAGCGCCGTGATTTGCCCCGGCGTAACCATTGGGCACCGCAGCGTAATTGGGGCCGGCAGCGTAGTTACCCGCGACATTCCGAATGATGTGTTTGCTGCCGGCAACCCCTGCCGGGTAATCAGGCAGCTGGAACCCGGCGAGCAAGCTGCCGACATGGGCATGCCCTAGGTGCTGCGGAGCGCGGGCAAGGCGGGCAGCCGGGCCAAGGATTTGGGTCAGTGGCGGAGCGGCAGCAGGGCAACCTCGTCATTATCCTTTTGGGCGGTTGGGCCGTTGGCTTTTTTACTGCTCTGGTAGCAGGTAGTACAACCCATCAACTCAGCCCGATAAACTATGGATCAGCCCATTTCGCGCCGCCAGCACGCCATCCCGGAGTTCACCATGATTCCGTCTATCGCCGCCGCGCCGGCCGCGTTCGGTTTCACCGACGACAAAACCGCCTCTACCCTGTGCTACGTGCTTAGCGGCACGGCCTTGCTCTCGGCGTTGTTTACCCGCGCCGAATGGGGCGCCGTGAAGGTGATTCCCTACAAAACCCACCTTGCGCTCGATGCCGTGAGCGGCCTGACGGCTTTGGCTGCGCCGTGGCTGTTTGGCTTTGCCAAGAACACCCGCGCCCGCAACGCGTTCCTGGCCATGGGCACCATTGCCAGCATCGTTACGGCGTTGTCGCGGCCCGAGGAAATGCCCAAGTACCGCACGCGCTAAGGCTGTGCCGCCTGTGCTTTGGCCGCCTCATTTAGCCCGGACTTGGCTACGCCGATTTTCACTTTAGTCCGCGTTTGCCAGCACGATTGGCACCAGGTACAATACCACAACGGCTCGGGGCAGAGGCTCCGAGCCGTTGTTGGTTTTATTATCTGCGGACGCAGAATGCAATCGAAGGTCGGCGTAGCCAAGTCCGCGCTACACGCTGGCGAAGCGGTAGAGATGCTTCGACTTCGCTCAGCATGACGCTCTACTTCTTTCTGCCTTTGCTATAACCTCGGCGCCCTAGGTGGCACACACGCTGGTAGCATGTGGCACCTAGGGCGCCGGGGTCGTGCGGGACGGACTGTAACAGCTATTTGCCTTTTTGCTCGCGGCGCTGCTTGTTTTCGGCTTTGATGCGGGCTTTTACGCCATCGGCTACGCCGCGGCCTTCGGCCTCGGGCTGGTGCAGGGAGCCGGCGTTGGCAGGGGCGGGCGGGGCGGTTTTCATTTGGTAACGGTGCACCACGTTGGCCGATAGGCGCTCGGTGAAGTGCGGCAGAATGCGGTGCGAGGTAACGGCGCCGCGGGCTTTCCAGCCCACGGGCAGCTCTTGCCGCGGCCGTACCGAGGAGCGCACCATAGCGTTTACCACTTTGCTAGGTGGGTCCATGGCGGCCATGCGGGGCGTGCCGCCGCTGTAGTTGGCGGCGTGCGTCCAGAAGGGGGTATCCACGGCCCACGGCTCAATGGTAACCACTTCAATGTTCTTAAGCCCGCTCAGGCGCAGCTCCTGGTTAAGGGCCTGGTCGAAGTTTTTGATGGCGCCCTTGGTGGAGGCGTACACGGCGTGGTAGGCCAAGGGCACGTGGCTTTCGACGGAGCCCAGGTTCATGAGCACGCCTGTGCCCTGTTTCTTGAAGATTTGCATGGCAGCGTGGCTGCCGTACACAATGCCTTTCAGGTTCACGTCGATCATGCGGGAGTAGTCGGCAATGGGTATTTCCCAGAAGCGGCCGATGCCGCCCACGCCCGCGTCGTTTACCCACACATCAACGCGGCCAAACTGCTGCACGGCGGCATCGGCGAGGCGCTGCACTTGGTCGGGCTGGCTGATGTCGGTGGTTACTACCAAGGCCTGGCCGCCGCCGGCACGCACTTTGGTGGCTACTTCTTCGAGCAGCTCGGTGCGGCGGGCGGCCAGCACTACGTTGGCTTTCATGGCGCCGAGCTGCTCGGCCATGCCGCGCCCAAAGCCGCTCGAGGCGCCTACAATCACGTAGGTTTTGCCTTGCACTTTCTTCTGTACCGCCGCACCGGGTTTGGAGGTGGCGCAACTGCTTAGCACTCCAATCAGCAGCACGAGCAGCGCCAGGTTGATGGATACTGGTAGGCGTTTGTGTTTCATAGCAAGTAGTAGTGGATTGGGCACGGTGTGGCACTTCGGCCTACGGCTTGCCGCCGGGGCTGGATATGCTCCAGGTTGGAGTGTAGCGCGGGCTTAAGCCCGCGTTTGCGTGAACGAGCGGTGCTTCTGTAGCGCGGACTTTGTAGTCCGCAGCCCACAGATACATTCTTCTATTGTTCGGCTGATTAGGAATTACTATCTGGGGACGCGGACTACAAAGTCCGCGCTACACGCTGGCAAAGTGGAAGAGATGCTTCGACTTTGCTCAGCATGACGCCCTAGGTAAACAACGGTGAGTCAACCACCCCTAGCCCACGCCGCTCGAGGCGCGGAATTCATCTGAGGAGGGGAACTAGCTTCTAGCTTAGCTCTAGCTCCGACTTTATCTTCTTTTGAGCGACGCTATATCCTTTTTGGCCGGAGTTGGTTTAATAGCCCAATGTGCCACGCGGCGGCGGGCTGAACTGCCGCTGTTCTACTTTATACTATTCCAATGAAAGCGTTCATCCTTGCTGAGCCCACTGGCTCGGCTGGCCTGCAGCTAACCGAGCAGCCCACTCCCACCCTAGGTGCCGACGATGTGCTGGTGCAGGTGCAGGCAATCAGCCTGAACCCCGTAGATGTAAAAACCTGCCAGGGCAAGGCCTTATACGGCAGCCTAAAAGAGCAAAGCCCCGTGATGCCCGGCTGGGACATTGCCGGCACCGTGCGCGAGGTGGGCAGCAACGTAACCACCCTGCAACCCGGCGACGAGGTGCTGGGCATGGTAAACTTCCCCGGTCATGGCCGCGCCTACGCCGAGTTGGTTGCCGCTCCGGCCGCCCACCTGGTGCGCAAGCCCGCCAACATTTCGATGGCCGAAGCCGCGGCCGGTACGCTGGCGGCCCTTACGGCCTGGCAAGCGCTGGTAAACAACGCCAACCTGCAAGCCGGCCAGCGCGTGCTCGTGCATGCGGCTGGGGGCGGCGTGGGCCACTACGCTGTGCAGCTAGCCAAGCACCTAGGCGCCCACGTGGTGGCTACGGCCTCGGCGGCTAAGCGCGACTTTGTGCAAAGCCTAGGTGCCGATGAGATTGTAGACTACCAGCAGCAAGCCTTTGAACAAGCCATCGAGCCCGTGGATGTGGTGCTCGACTGCTTGGCCGGCGACACGCAGCTTCGCTCCTTGGAGGTGCTGAAGCCCGGTGGTGTGCTGGTAAGCATTTTGGGCCTCACGCCCGATACGCCGCAGCGCGCCGAGCAGCGGGGCGTAACGGCCAAGGGCATGCTCGTGAACTCCAACGAGCCGGGCATGCCGCAAGTAGCCGAGCTGCTGGGCAGCAGCGCGCTTCGCTCGCACGTGTCGCACACGTTTGCCTTCGAGCAACTGCCCCAAGCCCTAGACGAAGTAGCCACCGGCCGCACCCAAGGCAAAGTGGTGGTTACGCTGTAACCACGCGTTTTTTACGCTGCACGGCCCGCTGTTACCCTCCTTGGTGAGCGGCAGCGGGCCGTGCCTTTGTTTGTGCGGCTATATTTGGCTCGATGGATAGCCCACAAAACTCTCGATTGCAATTGCATGTGGCTTCGGCGTGTTTGCTGGTGGCCGAACTATTGCCCGGTTTGCAAAAGCTGTGGTTTGTGGCCGAAAGCGGCCGCGTAGGTCGCAGCTCTGGCTTGTTGCTACTGTTGCTGGTGGGGCTATTTGCGTACCGAAAACCTGGGCTGCAACGCTTGGCCTTGCAGCTGCTGGTGGTATGGCAGGTGTTGGCCCTGCTGATGGCCGGCTACGTGCTGCTGCACAACTTTCGCGACGGCGGGCCGCTGCTGGGTTATTCCGTAACCGGCAGCCTCCGCGTTGCGGCTCTGGTTTTGCTGCTCGCGGCCAAGCGTAGCTTATTCCCGAGCACCCGCTAGGGGCTGTTTGCAGGGCCATAGCGCTTGCACTGTGCCGGGCAAGTTGAACGCAACGGGTAGCTAAGCCGTATGACACAGCTCGCTAGTAACCCCAACCGCTATGAAACTTGCTTTTGTATTCGCCGCCGCATTGCTGCTGAGCGCCACCGCTGCCTCGGCCCAAACCACTCCGCAAAGCACCCCAACCGTAAACGGCACCACCAGCCCGCAATCGGCGCCGCCTGCGCAAGCGCCTGGGTCGCTGGGTACGCTACCGGCCCAAAACACCCAACCCGCTGCCGACCGCGAAACAACCACTACTACCACCCAGAGCCAGAACAGCGGCAGCAACAAGGAAATGAAGAAGGCGCGCAAGAAGCAAAAGCAGAAAGCCGCCTCCACTACCTCGGGCAGCTCGTACTAACCGAGCCCATATTTCAAGACCAGGGCCGTTCTGCCACGTGCAGGGCGGCCCTGTGTTGTTTTCACCTAGGCCCCACACGGCAACTCACATCATCATGTGAAACCAGCTGATTAGCAGTAAGTCTACATTTGCCAACACGCTCGCCCTCACCGTTGCTCATGAAACTGCTGCTACTTGTTTGCTGCCTGCTGCCTACGTTGCTGCTGGCCCAGCACCGCCTCGATTACGCCGTGCACTACTCGCCCAACCTAGGCACCGAGGGTTTGCGGGTGCAGTTGAGCGTGCGCACCCCCAAGGCCACCGACTCTACCTACTTTCACTTCGCCAACGAGGTGTGGGGCGAGAAAGATCTGCTGCGGTGCATTGGCGGCTTTGCCGGCGAAAACGCGCAGTACCGCTTTCGGGTGGTGCCCGATAGCAACCGCATTGTGGTGTACCACCCGCGAACCCGTTCGGTGAGCTTCTCGTACCGCGTGAAGCAGGATGCGGCCGAGTACCCGCGCGACGCCTTCAACCGGCCGCGCGTAACCGATACGTACTTCCACGTGCTGGGCGAGTCGCTGTTTGCCATGCCCGAGTTTATCACCAATGCGCCCACCGAGCCGAGCATTACGGCCAACATCCGGTGGGTGGGCTTTCCGAAGGGCTACGTGCTGCACAACACGTTTGCCTCGCAGGTGGCACAGCAAACCTTTCGGGGCAAGCTCTGGACGCAGTTCTTCCGCTCGCTTTACGTCGGCGGCGACTACCGCCTGCAGCAGTTTAGCTACCGCAACAAGCCCGTGTACCTGGCCGTGCGCGGGCAGTGGCAACACTACGACGATGCCCGCGTGCTCAGCAGCATGCAAAAGGTGCTCAGCACCCAGCGCGAGTTCTGGAACGATGCTGGCCCGGCCATGTATACCGTGTTCCTAAGCCCCACCATCAGCACCGCCGATACCACCTGGCGCGGGCAAAGCATGCGGGGCGAGAGCATGTACCAGGGCTTCAAGCTGCAGTCGTCGAACAACCCGTTCAACAACTGGGATGTGCTCAGCTACATGTTCAACCACGAGATGATGCACGACTGGCTGGGCGGGCAAATTGGCGCCGCACACGAGGAGCTGAACTACTGGTTTACGGAAGGTTTTACCGACTACTACGCTTACAAAAACCGCCTGCGCAACGGCGACCTTTCGCTGGAGGATTGGGTGAAGAGCTTCAACAGCCGCATAATCAAGTCGCTGTACAATAACCCCGAGCGCAATCAGCCCAACTACGTGCTCAAAGAGAACTTCTGGAAGTCGCGCAGCTTCGAAACGCTGGCTTACCGCCGCGGTGCCGTGTTTGCCTTTTGGCTCGACAACCAAATTCTGAAGAAGAGCAACTACACCCGCTCGCTCGACAACCTGATGCGCGACATGCTGCAGGCCTGCCGCCAGCCCGGCCAGAAGTTCACCGACGAGCGTTTTCTGGCTATGGTGCAGGACTATCTGCACCAAGACATCAGCGCCTTCTTTCAGAAGCACATCTTGGTTGGCGCCGATTTGCCGCTCAGCTCCGCCGACCTCCTCGAGGGCTTTGAGGTGGAAACCGTGCAGGGAGTACCTACGCTGAAGATTACCGGCAACAGCAGCGCCGTGCGCGAGCGGTACCTCAATACCAAGCCGGCAGCTAAATCAGTAGCACAGAAGTAACCTGGGCATAGGCGGCAGGCACCTCAGCTATAAACGACCTAGGGCCACTACCTTAGGTTTATCTGACTTAGCCTCCACTGCCATGTTCAAAGCACTGCACTCCGATGGCATTACGCTGCACCTCATCAACGAGGACAATCTGACAGAGGTGTTTAACCTCTTCCAGGGCTACCCCGATACGCAGCCCATGCTGGAGGAAATGTTCCGCAACTACCTGCCTAGGTACGAGCGAGGCCAGCGCACCAACTTCGGCTTTTACTCCATGCTCGGCTCGGAGCTGGCCGGCATGACGCTGCTCTCGGTGGACAGCTGGGAAGAACGCGCCGGCTCAACCGGGGCCGATGTGTTCGAGCACATGCGCGGCCGGGGCGTTACGCCGCGCAGCAAGCCGCATTTGTTTTACCTGGCCTTCGAGCTGCTGGGCCTGAACCGCGTAGCCACCGGTTGCCGCGTATCGAACTTGTCGTCGAAGCGCTCCATTGAGAAAACCGCAGGCTTTCAGTTCGAGGGTGTCATGCGCGAATCGGGCCTGAACGACCTAGGCGAGTTTGAGGACGAGCTGCTCTACGCCATTCTGCGGCGCGATTGGCTGCAGCTCTACGACACCAGCCGGGTGCAGGTGCTGTACTGAGCTTCAGCCAGCAACAAAGTTCGCACATGACATTGCCCCAGATTGTGGTGACTATCTTTGCCGGATAGCCAATGCCTGAGCCAATAGAATCCGACGTATTACTCCTGCGGCAGCAGTTAGCAGCCGAAGGCGAGTTACCATTACCAAACGGCACCGTCGGACGCACGCTGTGCATCTACGATCATTGGCTGAGCGTCGAAGAAGCCGATACTGATATCGTCAGCTTTGCCATTTTCCAAACCTTGCAGGAGTACCGCTTCTACCTGGCCGAGGAAGACAAGTTTGTGCAGCTGTTTGCTCACTTGTTTCGCTCGGGCACCATCTTCTGCAGCAACCTTGCTGCCAGTGATGAACTAGAGCCGGTAGCTCATTGGGCGCAGCTGATTGGCCAACTAACGCTGGGCTTGCGCGAGCAGGGACGCGTTGATTTTTATGTACCGCGCTATCGGGTGCTACTCCACAGCGCCTTTGATTTGAATATGGCCGCCTATTTTCTGCCGCCGCTCCACTACACGGCGTTTGCCGAGTTGGCCGCCGCTTACGGACTACACCTGCTGGAATAGGCAGCCGCTGCAATCTGCTACACCGCCACCACGGCCCGCTCGCGGTTGTACTTGTCGCGGTACTCTTTCGGCGACAAACCCGTGATGCGCTTGAACGTGTCGCGGAAGGCCTTAGGGTCGGTGTAGCCCACTTGGTACATCACCTCGTTCACGGTATCGCGCGACGACTCCAAACTGTTTTTGGCCGCTTCGATTTTCACCCGCTGAATGTACTCGACCACCGAGTTGGCGGTGGCTTTCTTAAAGCGCCGCTCGAGGTTGCGCCTACCTAGGGCCAGCATGTCGGCCAGCTGATCGACGGTAATCTTCTCTTGGTAGTTGTCTTCGATGTAGGTCTGCAGCTTCTTGATGGGCTCGTCGCCGTGCTCTTTCTGGCCTTTGAAAATGATGAAGGCCGATTGGCTGACGCGCTCGATGTCGATTTGGAATACTTTGGCGCAGGTTACGGCAATGTCGCGGCCGGCATACTTCTCAATCAGGTACAGCACCAGGTTGAGGTAAGAGAAAGCACCACCGCTCGAGTAGATGCCGTGCTCGTCGGTAATGAGCTTATCCTCCACCAATTGCACATCGGGGAACATGGCCCGGAAGTAGCTGGCCGCCGCCCAGTGTGTGGTGCACTGCCGCCCTTTGATAAGGCCCGTGGAGGCAAGCAAAAAAGCGCCCACGCATAGGCTGGCCACCTCGGCGCCGCGCTTGTACTGGCTAATAATCCACGGAATGAAGTCGCGGTTATCGTCGAGCGCCTGCCTTAGGTCGCCGTCGATGGCGGGGATTACCACCAAATCGGTGCGCTCCACATCGGAAGTCAGCAAATCGGTATGCACTTGGTACAGGCCGCCGCACACGGGCGTGTCGTGCACGAGGCCCACCAGCTGAATCTGAAACAACGGCGGCTTGCCCATGCGCTGCATCAGAGCATTTACCTCCGAGAACACCAGCCGTGGCCCTTCTATGCTTCCTAGAATGGCTCCCTTAGGAACCAGGATGGTTATGTGTTTCATGGTGCCAAGCTAGCATTATGGGGTGTCGCAATCAACCCCTCAGATGGTCGCATTTACACCCCCTAGGTGGTCGGCGTTGCTAATACTTTTGGGATGTCGATCAGGCACTTACTAAACCCTTTTAGCCCAGCCCAGCCATGAAAGCCAAAGCCACTACCGCCCTTTACTACTCCACCACCCTGCTCTTCGCGGCCTTTATGCTGATGGCCGGCATCATGGAGCTGATGCAAGGCCCCGAGGGCCGCGAGATTATGCGCCACCTAGGCTACCCCGAGCACGTGCTGCTGGTGCTGGGCGCGGGCAAGGCCCTGGGTGCGTTGGCCTTGGTGCAAACCCGTTACCGCACCCTTAAGGAGTGGGCCTACGCCGGCTTCACCTTCAACTTGCTCGGGGCCTGCGCTGCCCGCGCCGCCGCCCACGACAGCCCTGCGCTTATCGTATCGCCGCTGCTGTTTCTGGGCTTTATGGGCCTGAGCTATCTGCTCTGGAAAAAGCGGCAGGGCCAACGCGTGCCGTCGGCCCTGATGGCTGATGCTACTCCGGCTGCCCAGCTAGCCGTGGCCTAAGCACTTTCCAATAGTTTCGCATTCTACAACCTAGCATTACCTAACCCTCTCCCCCACCATGAGAAAAGTAGTTGTATCGGAGTTCCTGACCCTCGACGGCGTAATGGAAGAACCGCGTTGGACGCTGGAGTACTTCGGCGAGGAAGAAGGCCAGTTTAAGCTGCACGAAATGATGACTGCCGACGACCTGCTGCTCGGCCGCGTTACCTACGAGGGCTTTGCCGCCGCCTGGCCCAGCCGCACCGACGAAGACGGCTACGCCGAGCGCATCAACACCATGCCCAAGCACCTGGTAACTACCACGCTTAGCGAAGGCCCCTGGCAGAACACGCACATCGTTGCTGCCGATAACCTAGCGGAGTACGTTACGCGCCTAAAGCAGCAGCCCGGCCAGGATATTCTGGTGTTCGGCAGCGGCCAGCTGGTACAAACCCTGATGCAGCACAACCTCGTGGACGAGTACCGCCTGATGGTGTTTCCGCTGGTGGTAGGCAAAGGCCAGCGCCTGTTTCAGGAAGGCAGCACCGCCAACCTAAAGCTGGTCAGCTCAAAAGCCTACCCCTCCGGCGTAACCGTACTCACCTACGCCCCCGCTCCGCAGAAGGAAGAAGCCAACCAAAGCTAGAGCTACAAACTAGTGCTCGTTCCCCTCCTCAGATGAATTCCGCGCCTCGAGCGGCGTGGGCTAGGGGTGGTTGATACTCGTACGTCATGCTGAGCTTGTCGAAGCATCTCTCCCGCTTCGCCTGGGTATAGCGCGGACTTTGTAGTCCGCAGCCCCCAGATAGAATTCTCTAACCGTTGTTCAATGGCAGCAGATTACTATCCGGGGACGCGGACTACAAAGTCCGCGCTACACGCTGGCGAAGCGGGAGAGCCGTGCGCACTTCCTAGGTCAGCTACTCAGCCAGAAACTCCTGCAGCGCGGCTTTAAACTGCTCCACTTCCTCAGCCGTGTTGTACGGCGCTAACCCGATGCGCACCCAACCACCCTGCGCCCCAACTTCCAGCTTATCGGCCAGCGTGGAGGCGTAGAAGTGCCCATCGGCAATGCACATGTGGTGGTGCTTGGCAAACCAAGCGGCTACCTCGCGGGAGTTGCGGCCTTCGATGGTAAATGCCAGCGTTGGCGTTTTGCGCGTGCCGGCTGGCGCGCGGTACAAGCGCACCTGCGGCACCGACAGCAAAAAGCGTTCGAGTTCCTGGGCCAGTTCCTGCTCGTAGGCATCAATAGCCTCGAGTCCCGCGCGCAGCCGCTCCTTGCGGGTGCTGCCCTCACCTAGGGCCTGCACAAACTCCAACGCACCGATCAGCCCGGCAATGCCCTCGTGGTTTTGGGTGCCGGTTTCCAGCTT
The DNA here is from genome assembly GCF_001483135.1 of Solirubrum puertoriconensis. Taxonomy (GTDB): domain Bacteria; phylum Bacteroidota; class Bacteroidia; order Cytophagales; family Hymenobacteraceae; genus Solirubrum; species Solirubrum puertoriconensis. The sequence continues at coordinate 315,821 of NZ_LNAL01000006.1, read as the reverse complement.
GTGCGGAATGTCGGTGGGCGCGGGCGCCAGCTTATACACCGCCAGCTTCTCGAACAGCTCGGCCGATACTACCGCCACGCCTAGGTGCGGCCCAAAAAACTTGTAGGCCGAGCACAGCAGCACATCGGCACCTAGAGCGCGAAAGTCGATGGGCAGGTGCGGCACGGCGTGCACGGCATCAATTACCGTAATGGCACCCACCTCTTTGGCGCGGGCAATGATGCGCTCTATGGGCGTAACTGTGCCCGTCACGTTCGACGACATGCCCACGGCTACCAGCTTGGTACGCTCGTTTATCAGGCTGCCTAGGTCGTCGAGCTCCAGGGTGTAGGTTTCGGGGCTGACGGGAATAAATCGCACCACGGCGCTGCGGTCCTTGGCCAGCGTTACCCACGGGTCGACGTTGGCGCGGTGGTCGAGCTCGGTTACCACCACCTCGTCGCCGGGGTTGATGAAACCGGCCAGCCCGCGCGCAATGGCAAAGGCCAGTGAGGTCATGTTCTGGCCGAAGGCAACCTCCTGCGGTTCGCAGTTCAGCAAATCGGCTACGGCTTGGCGGCCCTCGTCGAGCAGGGCATCGGTGCCTACGCTTGTCGGGAAAGTGCCGTGCAGGTTGGCCATGCCGCCCGTGATGTAGGCCACCATGGCATCGAGGGCCTGCCGCGACATTTGCGTACCGCCGGGCCCGTCGAAGAAGATGTAGGGCGGGCGAATGGCATCGGGCTGCAGGGCCGGAAAGTGCGAACGGATAGCGAGGATGGATGCGTGCGTCATGCGTAGGATTGCGTCAGCTGCTGTTGTTCGAGCTGCGTTAGGGCGTGAAGTAAATCGAGGGTGACGCGGCCGGGTTGGCCGCTGCCAATTACGTGGTCGTCGAGCTGCACTACGGGCATTACCAGTTTGGTGGTGCTGGTCAGGAAAGCCTCTTTGGCCTGGCGCACGTCGTGCAGGGTTACGGGGCCTTCCTCAATGCGGTACGGCCGCCCCGACAGACCTAGGATGTTGCGCCGCGTAATGCCGCCGAGCACGTTGGCAGCGGGCGTAACCACGGTGTCGTCTTGGCGCACGATGAAGAAGTTGGCGCGCGGAAACTCCGTCACCGCACCCTGCTGGTGGTACAGCACCTCGTCGGCACCTAGGGCTTGCAGCCGCTTCAGCAGCCGAATACCCATGGTGTAGTTTATGGTTTTGGCCGCCGGAAACTCGCGCACGTACTCGTGGCTGATGATCCGCAGCCCGCGCGCCAACTGCTCGGGCGTGGGCAGCGCGATGGGCTGCTGCGTGATGATGAGGTTGGCCTGGGCGGGCGGCTCGTAGCCGCTGCTGGAGTACCCACCCGTGAGCAGCAGCTTAATGCCCGACAGCGGCAGGTTGTTGCGGCCGATGAGCTGCCGCAGCACCGCCACCAGCTCGGGCCGCGCAAGCGGCACGACTAGCTCCATCAGCTCAGCCGATTGGTAGAAACGGTCGAGGTAATAGTCGAGAAACAGCGGGTGGCCGTCTTGCACCTTCAGGAAATCGAAGATGCCGTAGCCGCGCTGAACAGCTAGGTCGCTGACGTGCAAAAAGGCCTGATCGAGCGGCACAAAATCGCCGCGCAGGTATGCGTAGGGAGCCGGGTTCATGGGCGGGGTAGCAAGCGCCGGAAGTTACGGCCGTTCGGCAGAACTCCACAGCGCTGGCTGCGCAGCACCAACTGTAATGGCCGCGCGAAAAACACGGATTTGGCCACCGCAAAGCAACCACATAGTGTTTCGCCTATCTATGGCTGCGGTGCAGAAGCTTTGCCTAGTGGTTGTGCTTGGGCAATGCTCTTCGCGCTGCAGTATTTCCATCCACCACCCACCCGGTTATGCGCCGACTTCTCTTACCGCTTACCCTCACGCTTACCTCCACCCTGGGTTTTGCCCAACATACCCTCAAGTTTGATTCGCTGAACAGCAAAGGCCAGGAGCAGTACCGCACCCAGCAGTACGAAGCCTCGGCCCGCACCTACGAGCTGGCGTTGCGTGCGCCGGGCATTACGCCTCGCCACAAAACCACGGTTTACTACAACCTAGCCTGCGACTACGGCCTGCTCAACAACGCTCCCGAGGCGCTTAAGTACGCCCAAAAGGCAGTGGCCGCCGGTTATGCAAACGCCGCCAACATGGAGCACGACTCCGACCTGAAAGTGCTGCACACCCACAAGCAGTGGCCCAAGCTGCTGGCTGAAGTGCGCAAGGCCGAAGAGAAAAAGAAGGTGCGCCGCGTGCAGGACATTAAGCTCGTTACCACCGACATCGACAACTTTTGGCAAGCCTACGCCAAAGCCAAGACCGACACGGCCAATGCCGCCGCCATTTTTCAGCGCGACTATTTCGGCAAAGCCTCCATTGGGCTGCAGGACTACTACGCCTACAAAATCCGGAACGCCCAAACCTTTGCCCGGCGCGTACTGGCGCGGCCGCAATACTATGCCTCCATTCAGGCCACGCTGAACTCCATTGCGGCCCAAAAGCCGCAGATGCTGGCCGTCTTTCAGAAGTTCCAAGAATTGTACCCCGCGGCCTACTTCCAGCACATCTATTTTGTGGTGGGTGGGTTTTCGTCGGGCGGCACGGTGTCGGATGCCGGGCTGCTCATCGGGGCCGATCAAACGGCCAACGGGCCGGGTGTAATCACCACCGAGCTGAACTTGCTGCAGCGCAACCGCAACGGCATGGTAACCGAAATGCCTACCCTGCTGCTGCACGAGCTGATTCACAGCAACCAAGGCGCGCAGGATGGCACGCTGCTGAGCTACACCATCAACGAGGGCATGGCCGACTTTATAGCCGAGCTGGTAACGGGCACGCTGGGCAACAACGCCCGCCTGCACGTGTACGGCAATGCCCACGAGGAAGAGCTGTGGGAGGCATTTAAGAAAGAAATGGGAGGCCGCGACGCCAGCAACTGGATTGCCAACGGCCGCCAGGAAACCCCCGAGAAGCCCTGCGACCTAGGCTACTACGTGGGCTACAAAATTTGCCAGGCCTACTACAACAAGGCCACCGACAAGAAGCAAGCCGTGGCCGACATCCTGAACATCCGCGACGCCAAAGCCTTTTTGGCCGCCAGCGGCTACGAAGAAGATTTGGCCCGCCGCTAGGTTGCCGGTAGCGTAACGAAGCCGATCGGGTAGTACCTTCAGCACTACCCGATCGGCTTTTGTCTTATCCGTCTGCCATGCGCCTCCGCCTGCTATTCCCGTTCATCGCCGCCTCTGCCCTAGGTACTTCGGCCGCCGCTCAGCAAGAGGCCAAAGCGCGCAAGCTGCACGAGCAGATTTTTACGGTGGATACGCACGCCGACACGCCCATGAACCTGGTGAAGCCGGGCTTCGACCTGACCAAGGACAACGACCCCACCGAAGCCAAGCTCGACTTTCCGAAGCTGAAGCGCGGCGGGCTCGATGCGGTATTCTGGGCTGTGTATATGGGGCAAGGTCCGCGCACCCCCGAGGGCAACACCGCCGCCAAGCAAGAGGCGCTCCGGATTTTCGACGCCATCCACGCGGCCATCAAAGCGCACCCCACCGAAATAGCCATGGCCACCACGCCCGCCGAGGCCGTGCGCATTCGTAAGGCCGGCAAGCGGGCCATCTTTATCGGCATCGAAAACGGCTACCCCGTGGGCCGCGACCTAGGCCTGCTGCAGCAGTACTACAACCTAGGGGCGCGCTACATGACGCTGTGCCACGGCACCAACAACGACCTCTGCGACTCGGCCACCGACCCCAACGGCCCCGAGTACCAAGGCCTGAGCCCCCTGGGGGTGCAAGCCGTAGCCGAGATGAACCGCTTGGGCATGATGGTGGATATTTCGCACACCTCCGACTCCACGTTCTACGATGTGCTGCGCCTCTCGAAAGCGCCCGTAATTGCCTCGCACTCGGCGGCGCGGGCGCTGAGCGACGTACCCCGCAACCTCTCCGACGATATGCTGCGCGCCCTGGCCCGGCACGATGGCGTGGTGCAGCTCAACTTGTTCAGCCCCTATGTGAAAGCACAGCCCACCAACCCGGCGCGCGCGGCCGCGGTGCAGGCGTTTAATGCCAAATGGAAAATCAAGAACTTCCTGAACGTGTATAGTCTGCCCGAGGCGGAGCAGAAGCAGGCCTTGGCTGAGATGGATGAGTTGGACAAGCGCTTCCCGGTGCCGCTGGCTACGGTGCAAGATGCCGTAAACCAAATCGACCACATTGTGCGCGTAGCCGGCATCGACCACGTAGGCATCGGCGGCGACTTTGACGGGGGCACCGAGCTCGACGGCCTGCGCGACGTGGGCGAGTACCCCAACCTCACCACCGAGCTGGTGCGGCGCGGCTACTCGCGGCGCGACATCGAGAAGATCTGGAGCGGAAACCTGTTCAGGGTAATGCGGGCCGTGGAAAGGGCCCGTACCGCAGCGCCGGCAACAACGGCCGGTAAGTAAGCCCGCCGTGCGCCTGGAACGCAGAAAACTACTTTATGCTTGCTGCTGCAACCAATCGTAAGCGGAGGCTAAATCGTCGAAGGCTGCAACTACGGGGCTGGTAAGCAGCACGTGTAATCGGTCGAAGGTTTCGCGCCCGATGATGTAATGCTGCGAATATACCCACGCCACGTAGCGCAAGCCCATATTGCGCACCGCGGGCAGCCACTCGGTTAGCGCCCAGCGCACGGCCTCCTGGTTGGGCTGCAGCACCTGCGAAATGTCGCACAGCACTTTTTGGGTACTCTCCTCGTGCAAAGCCTGCCCGATAAGGGCGCAGCCTTCCTGCACTTGTTTCAGTGTAGGTGTGCCGTACCACTCAAGGTACAACCAATCGGAAGCCTCATCGTGCGAAAGAGCAAGTACCGGAGATTCGTAAAGCAGGCGTGTGACCATGTACTGTGCGGCTAAGTACTGTTCGGCGGAATGGGGCGCAAAACTAGGCTTTCGTAATTAATTGACCATGACATTATTACACATTAACTACATTTTAACCTCCTACTTACACCCAAATGCATCTTGGTTAGCCACAAAAAAAGCCCCTGCAAGGCTGCAGAGACTTTTTTCGGTTGTAAACAACTAGGGTGCTGTGGGTTATTACATTAAACGCCCCAGCTACCTTCTTCAGGCTTAAGCCACATTGGACAGCCACGTCACCTTAAAAAAACGGCGGTGCACCTCTAGGGCGCGTAGCAGGGCGTGGCGCACGGCTTCGGCCCCAACGGCACGCGTAAGGCTGATGTCGTGGCGGAAAAACTGATCGGCTAACCAGCGGGCAGTACGGGCGGTGCCCCACGAGGCCCACAACGGATAAGGCAAATCCCAGCGCCACGGCACATCTACGCCGGGCTCTGGCTGCACTAGCAAGCATACTTCGGCTACTGAACCACTGGTCTCTATGAAGGCACGAACACGGGGGGTTGAAGGAGTCATGGTTGTGGAGGAGCAATAACTAACGAAAGAAGATGGGTAGGGTAACCGGATAGGCGCACTGTCCTTATCCGGTCGGCACGCTTGCGGCAGCACAGGGCAATGAGCAAAGAACACACGGTAAGCAGAACGCGCAGTCCAACAGACCAGCACGCCGGTGCAACCCTGCTGGCGAGGCCGCAACGGCGCTTAAAGCAGCTGAGGCAAGAAACACCAGGCAGCCGTCGGGAACGATTGTACGCAATCAACGCACTCTGGGCTACGCATTTGCACATATTTTCGGTAAATACTTACGCTTGCACCTTGCCTTGATTGTTGCATTACGGCCGTCGGGGACGCAGCAATGCGCGCGCACGAGGCTTCTCGGTTTTATCCAAGCTCAACCATTGCGCAGGCCCCCCAAACACAACGGCCGCCCTCGGGATAGAGGGCGGCCGTTGCCAAGCTACTAAGGCTTACGTCAACTGTTAGCAGGTGCCATCGAGGCCGCAGGCGGGGCCCTCGGCCAGGGGTACTACAGCTTTGGGCTGCGCTGGCTTAAACTCTTCGTATACCTTCTCGAGCACTTCCTGGAATAACTCCGACGGCTGTGCGCCCGATACCGCGTATTTGTCGTTGAACACGAAGAACGGCACGCCGCGCACGCCAATCTGCTGCGCCTGGTACTCGTCGTGGCGCACCTCTTGGGCAAATGCATCGGAGGCCAAGGTGTGGCTTACCTCCTCGGCCCCGAGGCCCAGCTCGGCAGCTAGGGTTTGCAGCGTGGCCACGTCGTCGATGTTCAGGCCTTCTTCTAAATAAGCCTTAAACAAACGCTCCTTGGCGGCATCCTGCTTGCCGTGTTGCGCGGCCAAGTGCACCAGCCGGTGCGCCCGGAAGGTGTTGGCCGGCACGGCAATGTCGAAGTTAAAGTTGAGACCTACTTCGGCGGCTGTCTGCGTCATATCGGCGCACATCTGGCGGGCCCAAGCTTCGGAGCGGCCGTATTTGGCGGCCAGGCGGCCGTACAACTGCTCGCCCGGCGCGGTTTGGGTGTTGGAGTCGAGTTCGAAGCTGTGCCACACCACCTCTACCTCCTCGGCGTGGGCAAACTGCTGCAAGGCTGCCTCAAAGCGGCGCTTGCCGATGTAACAAAACGGGCAAACTATATCGGACCAGATTTCTACTTTCATCTCTCGGAGCAAAACGATTTGGTGGCAATAAGTCAATTGCCTGCCGAAAAGTTTACCGCCGGCACCTAGGGCTACGCCAATACGGAGCGGACACGTAACTTCCGGCCATGCAACCAACCTTCAGCTTTCGGGCGCGCCTGCAGCCCAACGGCCTCGGCTTCATGCCCATGCTTATCCTGATTGTGCCGGAAGAAGTGGTAGAAGGCCTGGGCGGCAAAAGCGTGAAGCGCATCGTTGGCACGCTCAACGGCTTTGCCATTCGGCGCGGCCTGCTGCCCATGCGCACCGGCGAGCGGTACCTGATGGTGAGCAAGGCCCTGCTGAAGCAAGCCAACCTGCAGGTGGGCGCCGAGGTGGACATTACCCTTACCGCCGACCCCAACCCCGACCACGTAGACCTACCCGAAGAATTTGCCGAAGGCCTGGCTGAGTGGCCCGAAGCCGAGCAGGCGTTTGCTCGCCTCACGCCGGGGCAGCAGCGCAACCTGGCGCACTACATCGGCACGGCCAAACGCACCGAAACCCGGGTGCAGCGGGTGCTGGGCGTGCTGCACCAGCTGGCTACCGGCGGCAACCCCTTCAGGCCACCCAAAACGCTGCCTGTGTAGCCACAAACAGTGTTTAGCATTGCTGATCAGCTTGTTGCCACACCTCGGGCTTAACAAAAACACTACATCTGGGCAGTAACCTTGCGGCGGCGGGTGGGGTACACACCCCACTTACCACAGCATTCGGTGCCATGAACCTACTGCTACTGTTTTGCCTGCTTGCCCTTTGCCTTTATGCCTTTCGGGATGGGGTGTGGAAGCGCGACCAGTGGGCCATTACTGGCCTGCCCGAGCCCGAAAATAAGCCTAACCCAGCACCCACCGCGGCCCAATATCAGCTGCGCACGCCCAAAGCCGCGCCCCGGCCCCGGCCCTACGACCCGCGCCTAAACTCCGTGCTGCTCGATGGGTACCGCCCACTCAACGACGAGCCGGCGCCCAGGGTAACTGCCCCGCGCCCAGCCGAGTCGGCTGCCGTTACCTAGGGCAGCGTAGTTTTTCGGAACAGCTTTCAGGAATTGCTTGCCTAGGTGCAGCACCGCGCCAATTGCAGCGTGGGTGCTTTTTCGCCCTAGACGGCCAGGGCTACTTTACTAGCTAAACCGTGGCGGGCAAAACGCCCGGCGCCGCGGTGCGTACCTAGTAGCAAGTGGCCGCGCAATCCTTCCTCCCCCTGTTCGTTCCGAAGCTATGCTTACTACCTCGTTGCCTACTTTCCCCATCGAGCAGTTGCAGGCGGCGCTGGATGCAGCGCGGGTTGGCGTTTGGGAAATGACACTGCCCGAGCGTCGGCTGTTGTGGTCGGGGCAATGCAAAATACTGTTCGGCTTTGCTCCCGATCAGGAAATAACATTTGAGCAGGTGCTGGCCGCCGTGCACCCGCAGGATCGGGGCCGCCTGCAGCAAACCATTAACCGGGCGTGCAACCCCGCCGGCGACGGCCGCTACGAAAACGAGTACCGCGTGTTGGAGCCCGGCTACCACGGCCAAACCCGCTGGATTCGTTCGATAGGCAGCGCCGTGTTTAATGCCGAGCGCACCGCGGCCGTGCTGCTGCAAGGCTTTTGCATTGATATAACCGAAAGCAAGCAAACAGCAGCCCAAGCGCAGCAGCACTTGCAGCAGTTCGAGTTTTTGGCCGAGTCGATTCCGGATATCCTGTGGATAGCCCGCCCCGACGGCGGCATCACGTACTTCAACAAGCGATGGTCGGAGTACACGGGCCTCACGTTGGAGGAAGGCCGCGAGTGGGGCTGGGGCCCGGCCATGCACCCCGACGATATTTCGGCTGCTATAGCCGCGCTTAACCGCTCCTTGCAATCGGGTCAGCCCTTCGAAAAAGAATTTCGGATGAAGGCGCACACAGGCGAGTACCGCTGGTTTATGGGCCGGGGCTTGCCCCTGCTTGACTCTGATGGCCACATTTTGCAGTGGTTTGGTACCTGCACCGATATACACGAGCAACACATTTTGCGCGAGCAGCTGCAAGCCCGCGAAGAGCAGTTCCGCTCCATTTCGAATTCCATTCCGCAGCTCGCCTGGATGACCGAGGCCTCGGGCTACATTGTGTGGTACAACCAGCGCTGGTACGACTACACCGGCACCACCCTCGAGCAAATGCGCGGCTGGGGCTGGGAGCACGTGCACCACCCCGAGCACTTTCAGCGGGTGTACCAACGCTGGATGCAGGCCTTGCAAAGCGGCGAACCGTGGCAAGACGTATTTCCGCTGCGCAGCCACACGGGCGAGTACCGTTGGTTTTTATCGCAGGCGGCGCCGCTGCGCGATGCTGTGGGCAATATTACCCGCTGGTTTGGCACCAACACAGATATTACCGACTTGCGCCAGGTTCCTGAGGTTCAGAATATGAAGCTGTTATGACTAAAACAGGAGAATAGGATTTCTTACTGATGAGAATAGCCCAACGTTAATTCGGTTGCCTACGTTTAGGGGCTAAACCCTGTTTATCCATGGCCGAGTCGGTTGTCATTTCTGAGCCTTACGGCGACGTGCTGCTGATGCCGGACGTGCCCTGCGTGGCCGTGCGGTGGCACAGCTTTGCCAATAGCGCGCAGTTCCGCTCGCTCATGGACGAGGCCTTGGCCTACTACACCCGCGAAGCGCAGCAAACCTGGCCCCTGGGTTGGCTGATTGACATGCGCAAGATGAGCGCCCTGGTACCCGCCGATCAGCTGTGGCTTGAAACCGACTGGAACCCGCGCGCCTACCACCTCGGCGTTCGGCACATCGGCTTGGTGTCGTCGGAGAACATATTCGGGCGCATTGCGGCCCAGGTGTACGCCGCCAACACCACCGCCCGCGAGGATTACATCCTGGAGCCCGAAATACTGACAACGCTGGAGGAAACCAAACGCTGGGTGCGCCGCAATTTGTAGTCCCGGAGCAGCCCGTTACCGCGCCGCTGGCCGCTACCTTTGCCGGCCTATGCGCCGTCGTGTTATTCCGCTGCTTTTTACGCTGGTTTTGCTGGCCTCCTCGTGCGTAGAGCGCCTGTACGCCACCCGCGAAAACGTGCCCAGCATGTTGCAAACGCACCGCACGGTAGCCGTGCTACCGTTTTACGTGCGGGTGGAGCGGCCTTGGCTATCCGAAGTTTCCTTCGACGACCTAGGCATGTCGGAAGCCGAGTTCGACCGCCGGCAGGCCGCCGAAATTCGCGGCCTGGCCTATGGCCTGCAAGGCGAGCTGGCCACGCGCCTGCAACAGCAAAGCTGGCGCGTGCAATTTCAGGAAGTAGCCGAAACCAACAAGCGCCTGAGCCAAGCCGGCATTTCGCTCGATAGTCTAGGTTACCGCAGCACCGAAGAGCTGCAGCAGGTGCTGGGCGTTGATGCCGTGCTGGCCGGCGAAACCCGGGTGGTGCAATCCTTACCTGGCCCCTTGGCCATGCTAATGCTGTTTGCCCCCACCGACCCCAGCGAGGCACCGCTCAACGTGGTGCGCTCCTACCTCTCGGTGTACGATGGCCGTACCGGGCAACTGGCTTGGCGTTTCGAGCACGAGCAAACCGGCAACGTGGTGGTGAATGCCAAAAGCCTCGGCAAAGAGCTGGCGAAGCGCGCCTATACGGCCCTGCCCTATCGCGCGCAATAAGCACCTAGGGCACGGCTAGCCGGCGGCACCTCGGCCATAACAGTACTCGCAACGCGGCCGTTTGCCTGAGCTAGTGTTAACTCATTAACTCAGAAGTATGCCTAGCAATCAGAAATATGCGCTGATTACCGGCGCCTCCAATGGCATCGGCTACGAGTTGGCCAAGCTGTTCGCCCGCGACCAATATAACCTGGTGATAGTAGCCCGCCACCCCGACGAGTTGGAGCGCGTGGCCAGCGAGTTTCGGCAGCAGTTTGGCGTGGAGGTAGTACCCATTGCCAAAGATCTGTTTCAGCCGCAGGCGCCCTTTGAGCTGGTTGACGAGGTGAAGTCGCGCGGCTTGCAGATTGAAGCCCTCGTGAACAACGCCGGCCAGGGCCAGTACGGCGAGTTTGTGGACACCGACATCCGCCGCGAGCTGGACATGATTCAGCTGAACATTGCTACCTACGTGGTGCTTACCAAAGCTTACCTGCGTGAGATGGTAAGCCGCGGCTCGGGCCTGATCTTGCAGGTATCATCGATTGGGGGCGAGCTGCCGGGGCCGCTGCAATCGGTGTACCACGGCACCAAGGCCTTCGTGACGTCGTTTACCGAGGCCATCCGCGAAGAAAACAAGGACTCTGGCGTGAAGATTACGGCCCTGCTGCCCGGCGTAACCGACACCGACTTCTTCAACAAAGCCGACATGACGGAGGCCAAACTAGTGAAGGAAGGCCACCGCGCCGACCCCGCCGACGTGGCCAAAGACGGCTACGAGGCCTTGCTGGCCGGCAAAGACAAAGTGGTATCGGGCTTCATGAACAAAGTACAGGTAGCCGTCAGCAACGTCATTCCCGATAACCTGGTGGCCGCCAACCTGCACCAGCAGGCCAAGCCCAGCACCAAAGACGAGTAGCTACCTAAAGCGCTAGGCAAAAGCAACGGGCCCCGACCAGCACTGGTCGGGGCCCGTTTTGCGTGTGGCCGGATGCTGCTTGGCCTGGGTTATTTCAGCTGAATGGATACCACCAGCTCGTTGCCGCTCACCCGAAACTTGCACTCGTCGAACTGGGGCGGGGCCAGCTTGGGGCGCACGTTGTTGGAGAAGGCATACGGCTCGGTGGGAATGCCCATGAAGTTTTTGTCGAGCTTATCGTTGTTGTTCACGTCCTGGGTAATGGCTACGGCCCACTCGCCGTAGGGCAACTGCACGGGTAGCGTAATCTTATCCTGCCCGCCGGGGCGCACCACTTTGTAGAACGCGTATTGCTTGGGCTTCAGAAACGACTCGCGCACGTTGTAGAAGTACAACTTCACGGCCGACTCCTTCGAAGCCAGCTTGGAAACCACCACCGTAACCGACGACGTGGCTACCGGCGCGTGGTCGGCGGCCGGCAGCAAAGCCACCAGCGGATTACCCACGGTGGCAACGAGAGCAAGCTGAAACAAAGTCATAGAAAGCGTACTGAATACCGAATGCTTACGTGCAACCCCTAAGCTACTAAAAATTAGTACGGAATGCTTGGGTTTGTGGCTGCTTTACGCGCCCAAGCAACCAAGCCTTCTTGGGGTTCGGCAGCTCGGGCACCTAGGGCAGCCACCACTGACCTGGACACCGCAGCAATTGGCAACGTTCCCGACAACGTTTGCGCAAATAAACTTGCGGGCTTGCTGCTGCAATACGCGCCCTTACCGCAACATTCATAAGGCTTTACCGCGCTACCGCACCCTTTCCGCAATCCTCCTACTCAGCAGTTATGCAGCGGCGTACGTTTCTTCAGCACACCGGCGCCGTTGTGGCCGGCTCCTTTCTTGCCCCCGATGTGCTGGCCGCCTCGTTGGCGGGCCCGAAGAAAACCCGCGTGGCGATGGTGGGCACGGGCCACCGCGGCCTAGGTATGTGGGGCGTAGATGTGCTGAAGGAACACGCCGATAAGGTGGAGTTTGTAGGGTTGTGCGACATCAACCCCGGGCGCGTGCAAACCGGCAAGCAAATGCTGGGCGTAAACTGCCCCACCTTCACCAACCTCGATCAGATGCTGCGGCAGACGAAGCCCGAGGTGTTGATTGTGACCACTGTGGATGGTTCGCACCACGAGCAGATCATCAAGGGCCTGGAAGCCGGCTGCGACGTGGTGACGGAAAAGCCCATGACCACCGACGAGCAGAAGGCGCAAGCCATCATCGATGCGGAAAAGCGCACGGGCAAAAAGGTGAAAGTGACGTTTAACTACCGCTACTCGCCACACCGCCAAAAGATGTACGAGCTGCTGCGCGCCGGCGCCATCGGGCAGGTTACGTCGGTCGATTTTCATTGGTACCTCGATGTGCACCACGGCGCCGACTACTTCCGCCGCTGGCACCGCAAGCGCGAGCACAGCGGCTCGTTGCTGGTGCACAAATCCACGCACCACTTCGATTTGCTGAACTGGTGGCTGGAGTCGGAACCCGAGGAGGTGTTTGCCTACGGCTCGCTCGAGCACTACGGCAAAAACAACCCGTTCCGGCACACGCATTGCCGGCCCTGCCCGCACAAGGATAAGTGCGCGTTTTACTGGGACATGACCAAGAACCAGCGCCTGATGAAGATTTACGCCGCTAACGAGCAGCACGACGGCTACCACCGCGACGGCTGCGTGTGGCGCGAAGACATCGACATCTTCGACAAAATGGCCGTGCAGATTAAGTACGCCAACAAGGTGCAGGTAAGCTATTCGCTCACCACGTACTCGCCCTACGAGGGCTACCGCATTGCTTTCAACGGCACCAAAGGCCGCCTGGAAGCTTGGATCAAGGAAAAGCAAACTTGGGAGGAAGAGCCCTTCGATGAGCTGCAACTGACCACCAACTTTGGCAAGCGCGAAATTATCCGGATGCCTAACCACGAGCCCGGCCACGGCGGCGGCGACGTGCGCCTGCGCAAGCAGATTTTTGCGCCCGATGGCCAGGACCCGTACCGCCAAGCCGCGGGCGTGCGCGATGGGGCCATGTCGATATTGGTGGGCATTGCCGCCCGCCAAAGCATAGATACAGGCAAGCCGGTACGCATCGGCAGCCTCACATCACTGAAGCCACAAGTCAGCCGGGCCTAGCACTGGGAATGGGAGAATGCACCTAGCTGCCCGGCTGGCGAGGGTTTAGGGGGAATGGACCCGCCGTGGACTTCAGGATCGGCGCGAGCGAAACACCGCTCGCGCCATTTTTTTGCCCCTAGGTGAGGCTGCTCCTTGCTGGGTGCAAAACTCTTAACCTAGGGCTACGCCGGCTGTTGCACTTGCGGGTATTTGCTGCACGAAGCTGGTAGCCAGCTGCAGCGTTTCGGTGGGGGCTTCCTTGTGCGGCGTATGAGCTGCGCCGGGCAGCAGCACTGTGCGCGCCGGGCCGCCGGTTTGCTCGGCAATGGCCTGTACCTGCGCTACGGTGCCGTACTCATCGGCCTCGCCTTGCAGCGCCAGTACTGGGCACTGAATGCGCGGCAGGTAGGCCTCGATGTTCCAGCTGCGGAACGCGGGCGCAAGCCAGGTATCGGCCCAGGCGCTGAACACGGCCGTGGTTTTGGTGCCATGGTAGCGCGCCAGCCGCTCGGGCAGGTTGGTGCTGCGGTACTGCTGCTGCGCCTCCCGAATGCCGGCCAGCGTGAGGTCTTCGACAAACACGTGCGCGCCTTCGGTGATGACGCCCGTAATGCGCTCGGAGTACAAGGCAGCGGCCACCAAGGCAATGCTGCCGCCATCGGAGTGCCCGAACAGGATGGCCTGCTCTATGTGGTAGGCATCGAGCACTTGCCGCAGCACCGGGGCCTCTTGCTCCAGGTACTGGTTGGTACGGGTTGCATCAGCAAATGCCGAGGATTGGCCGTAGCCGCGCCGGTCGTACACCAGCGCGGGGCAGCCCGTAGCGGCGGCTACGCGGGCCGGGAAGTCGCGCCACAGCCGGATGCAGCCCAACGAATCGTGCAGAAACACCAGCGTAGGGCGCTGCGCCGCGGCGTTGGCGGGCAGCAGGCGTTGCACGCGCAGGGTGTAGCCTTCGGCGAGGCCTAGGTCAGCTTCGGTGGTGATAAGGTCGGCAGCAATCATCGGCGCAAAGCTACCCCACGCTGCGCAACCAGTTTTTGGCCTCGTCGAGGTTGTCGAACATGCGCATCTCGAGCAGATTGCCGATGCGCATGTGCAGATCCTGAATGGAGAGCTGCCCAAAAATACCCGGCGACAACACCTGCGCGAAGTAACGCAGGCCAGCTTCGATCGTAAGCGGCGTCCAGACTTGCGCTATCCACTCGTTGGCTTCCGAAAACGGCCCTACCAGCTCGCTGTGGTCGTTGAGCAGTTTGGCGCAGGGCTCCTCGCGCAGCATATCGAGGTAAGCCAAGCCGCCCTCCATCACGGTGCTCAGGGTTTGAATGCCCGACCAGTGGGCGTAAATCCAGCCTTCGGCGCGGTTGCGCTCGGCCGTCAGATACACGTAGCCGTCGGGCCGGTGGAAAACCGTGGTTAGGGCAGAAACAGATTGCATAGGAGTGTCACGCGGATATTACTCGCGTTTAACGGATTGGGGCAAGGTTCGGCCATAACCTTAGGCGGCAACCGGCAGTTTACCACGCTTGGAGCGGCCGGAACACCGCAAAGTTTTGGCTGAACCAGGACCTCTAAACTACGCAACATGGAATACAGACAACTTGGCGACTCGGGCGTGCAGAGCTCGGTAATTGCGTTTGGCAGCTGGGCGGCAGGCGGCTGGATGTGGGGCGGCACCGAGCAAAACGATGCTGTGGCGGCCATTCATGCCAGCTACGACCTAGGCGTAACCAGCATCGATACAGCCCCGATTTACGGACAAGGCCTCAGCGAGGAAATTGTGGGCGAAGCCATCAAATCCTTGCCCCGCGACAAGGTGCAGATCATGACCAAATTTGGCATGCGCTGGGATTTGGCCAAGGGCACCCTGGCCATGCGTAGCCAGAACAACGATGGGCAGCCCATTGATGTATACAAGTACGCAGGCCCCGAGAGCATCATCAAGGAGTGCGAAGACTCGCTGCGGCGCCTCGGCACCGACTACATCGACCTGTACCAAATTCACTGGCCCGATGTAACCACGCCCATCAACGACACAATGGCGGCCGTGGCACGCCTGATTGAGCAAGGCAAGGTGCGCGCCGCCGGCGTAAGCAACTACTCCGTGGAGCAAATGCAGGAGGCCGAGCAGGTGCTGAAGCTGGCCTCGAACCAAGTGCCCTATAGCATGGTGCGCCGCGACATTGAGCAGGATGTGGTGCAGTACTGCGTGGCCAACAACAAGGCTATTCTGGCTTACAGCCCTATGCAGTTGGGGCTGCTAACGGGCAAGGTTAAGCCCGGCCAGCACTTCGAGGCTACCGACCTGCGCGATACCCACCGCCTGTTTACCCCCGAAAACGTGACGCGCGTAAACGCTTTCCTCGACAAGCTGCGGCCGCTGGCCGAAAGCAAAAATGCCACGTTGGGGCAACTAGTAATTCGCTGGACGATTGCGCAGCCGGGCATTACAGTGGCACTGGTAGGTGCCCGCAACGCCGAGCAGGCCCGCCAAAATGCCAAAGCCTATGAGGTACAACTTGCTGCCGACGAAATCAGCTTTATCAACCAGCACCTAGGGCAATTGCAACTTGCCTAGGTGCTGGTTGCCGAGGGCATGGCCGCCGCCGCAAGCAAGGGCACTAGCTCAACCCAACCTTGGTACGCTGCGTAAGCAAGCATCCATTCGCCCTCTTTTCTACAACCAACACCGACGCCCGGTTGCTCCGCTCAGTAGCGCAGCAGCCGGGCGTTGTGGCGTAAGCGCAGCCCGCAGCCCCGGTACTGCGGCGGCACATCTGGCCTGTTGTAGTTGCCGCCACCTAGGGTTTGCGCCTTAGCCGCTTTTGCATGCAACTTCGGGCGGGCACTAGCCTCTTCCGCCCCCTCGCCATGACTGCCCCCTCCGACTCGCTGTACCTGCCGCTCACCGTTACGGCCATCCGGCCCGAAACGGCCGATACCAAGACGTTTGAGCTGGCTCCAGCCAACGGTGCAGTGCTGCCTTACCAAGCCGGGCAATACCTTACGCTGGTGCACGAGCAGCACGGCCACGAGGTGCGCCGCTCCTACTCCATCAGCTCCTCGTCCGCGCTGGCCGAGCCGTTGGCTATTACCGTCAAGCGCATCGAAAACGGCACGTTCTCGCGCCTGCTCGTTGATAAGGTCCAAGTGGGCGACATCCTGCTGACAACCGGGCCGGCGGGCTTTTTCACGTTGCCGCCCGATGCTGCTCCGTACCGCCAAGTGTGGTTTATGGCGGCTGGCAGCGGCATCACGCCCATTTTTTCGCTACTGAAAACGTTGCTAGCCACGCAGCCCGAGCTGAGTGCAGTGCTGGTGTACTCCAACCACTCGCCGGCCACTGCCATTTTTCACGATGCGCTGCACGCGCTAGCGGCACAATACCCCGAGCGGCTGCGCCTCGAGTGGCTTTACAGCAACCACCCCAACCTAGCCCGGGCCCGCCTCTACAAAGAGTTGCTCGAGGCCTTGGTGCAGCGCTACGCCACCGCCGCACCCGAGCAGCTGCTGGCGTATGTGTGCGGCCCGCTCAACTACATGCGCATGTGTACCTACGCCTTGCGCGAGTTGCAAGTACCGGCCATCAACATTCGCAAGGAGAGCTTTAATGCCGAGCCGGCCTATGTGCCGCCCGTGCTGCCGCCCGATACCGAGCCGCACCAGGTAGTGCTGCAATGGCGCGGTCAACAACACCAACTACTGGTGCAATACCCCAGCACCATACTGCAAGCCGCCCGCCAACAAGGCATACGCTTGCCCTACAGCTGCGAAGCTGGCCGCTGCGGCAACTGTGTAGCGCGCTGCACCCAAGGGCAGGTATGGATGAGTTACAACGAAGTACTCACCGACCGCGAAACCACGCGCGGGCTGGTGCTTACCTGCACCGGCTACCCTGTTGGCGGCGATGTGCACCTCGAGGTTGGATAGCCACTCCGCCACCTAGGGCAATAAGCTACTCGTTGCTGTCCTGCTCTTCGGCATCCTCAATTTTCGAGGCGTGGTAGATTTCGTCGAATAGCAGCTCCATTTGATACACATCCGTGTTGGGGTTCATCGACCACTCCACGAAGGCGCGGGTGTACACTTTCAATACTTCTTCGCAGCTGGCTTTGCGCAAAAACGCAGCATGAAATTGCTTGAAGCGCTCAGCTAGCTCGGCGCGTGCGGTAGGCGTGTTGCGGTTGGTAAATACAATACCCGGGAAGGATCGGTTTTGGCTCATTGCAGATCAGGTGTATTGACGGTAGGCGCGGCTCACAATTAGCCTAATACGCAAGTACTTATAAGAAGATAATCGAAGGCACACGTTGCATCGGCGGCGCAAAGTTTTGGCGCGTTGCTGGGCGCAGGCTGCTTAGCTTAGCGCCATGCTTGCGCCCCCCTCCGCCCCCACGCCACCGCCCGTCCGCTCTACTGCTTCGCGCATTCGCTCCATCGTGAGCGGCTCTATCGGCAACCTCGTCGAGTGGTACGATTGGTACGTGTACTCAGCCTTTGCCTTGTACTTTGCGCCGGCCTTTTTTCCGGAGGGCAACCTCACGGCGCAGCTGCTCAACTCGGCCGCCATTTTTGCTGTGGGTTTTCTGATGCGGCCCCTGGGTGGCTGGCTGATGGGCCTGTACGCCGACCGCCACGGGCGCAAAGCCGCCTTGCTCTTTTCGGTGCTGCTGATGTGCGCCGGCTCGCTGCTTATTGCCCTTACCCCCGGTTACCGCAACATTGGCGTAGCAGCCCCTCTGCTGCTGGTATTGGCGCGGCTGCTGCAGGGCCTGAGCGTGGGCGGCGAGTACGGCACCTCGGCTACCTACCTCAGCGAAATGGCCCATCACCAACACCGGGGGTTTTACTCCAGCTTTCAGTACGTAACACTGCTGGCCGGGCAGTTACTGGCCTTGCTGGTGCAGCTAGCATTGCAGCGCCTGCTCACGCCCGCCGAGCTGCACGATTGGGGCTGGCGCGTGCCGTTTGTGATTGGCGCACTGGCTGCCGTGGTGGCGCTGTACCTGCGCCGCGGCATGGATGAAACCGACGCCTTTGTGCAGCAATCCGAAAGCCACGCGTCGGAAAGCAAGCTGCGCGTGCTGCTGCGCCACCCGCGCGAGGTGCTTACGGTGGTAGGGCTTACCCTAGGTGGCACCATCGCGTTCTACACCTTCACCACCTACGCCCAAAAGTTTTTGGTAAACACCACCGGCTTCAGCAAAGCCGAGGCTACACAAATTTCTTTTTGGGCGCTGGCCGTGGCCCTGTTGCTGCAGCCGCTGATGGGCGCTATTTCCGACCGCGTAGGCCGCCGACCTGTGCTGCTGTTTTTTGGGGTGGGCGCAACCCTAGGTACGGTGCCGCTGTTTACGTTGCTTTCGCGGGCCAGCAGCCCGTGGGCAGCTTTTGGCTTGCTGGTTGTGGCCATGGTTATCATGAGCGGCTACACCTCCATCAATGCCGTGGTAAAAGCCGAGCTGTTTCCAACGCACATTCGAGCCCTGGGGGTGGGCTTGCCCTACGCGCTTACGGTGGCCATTTTTGGCGGCTCGGCTGAGTACGGCGCGCTGCTTGCCAAAAGCCAGGGTGTAGAAGCCGCGTACTACTGGTACGTTACGGCCTGTGCCGCCCTCTCGCTGCTGGTGTACTGGCGCATGGCCGATACCAAGCATACATCAAGAATAGAGAGTTAGTGAAGCGCCGGGCGTGCGCCGCCTGCCTGCGTCCTTTCTGTTTTCTAACACCTAGTACCTAGTTACATCTGGCGCAGCCAAGCCGTGGCGGTGTCTGCGTCATCAAAAGCCAGCACCAACGGCCGCTGCGCGTGGCTCATCATCAAATCGGTGGAGAGGCGGCTGTAGATGTTGGGCGAGTACACCCAGGCGAAGTACTCCAGGCCGCCTTCGGCCATGGCCGGAAACCACACCTGGCCACCCCACGCGGCCGCATCGGCCACATGCTGAGCACCGCCGCAAAAAGGCTTTCGGCCTTGCAACGCCCTGGGTTAGTTGCGCTCTTTCACCGGAAACTTATCGAGAATGTCGCGGGCCGATTCGGCAAACCGCTCGCCTGCGCGGTTTGGGCTGCTTACGGCATCGATAATGGAGCCGCGCCACACGAGGTTGTTGGTTTTAGCATCCACAAAATCGAGCACCAGCATGCCCTCTTGGTAGCGCTCGGTGCGGTAGCCGCTTGGGGCCTGGTACCAGTAGGTGTAGTTTACCGGAACCAAGAAGCCGCGGTAGCGCACCAGGTAGGGGTAACTCACGGGCACGGCCGGGTTGGGCGGATTGGCCACCGTGCGCTCAGCCTCCTCCACGTAGAGGTGGTACGTCAGGTAAAAATCGGGTTTGCCCGAGGCAACCGGGCTGATGCCGCGCTTGGCTAATTCGGTTTCGATGGCTTGCCGAATGGTGCCATCCTGCAGCTGGCTGCGCAACGCGGGCCCTTGCGTTCCGTCGGTTTTTACTTCGGTTTCGGCCCAGGCAAAGCTGCGGTACTGATTGAAGTTGACACCCTCGCTCTGCTGCACGCTCACCGACGAGCAGCCGCTCAGGCCTGCGCTCAGCAAACACAGCAGCACGGCTAATAGGCGGAAGTTCATGGTCATACGACTGGTAATTCGGATGGTATCTACTGCCTGTACTCCTCTGGCTAACCGTTAGTTGTGCCGCAGCAAATGTTTGCGCCTAACCGAATTAAAGCGGGACTGCGTATGTCGTGGTATTATGATGAAACGCTTGCTTATTCTTCTGCTGGCCGCTGCAGGAGCCACTAGCTGCGAAGGCCAAACCAACACCACCGTAGTAGCTGGCAATACCACCGAGCCCGACCGCCGATTTGCCGAGCTGCCCAAGCCGCAATCCGGCGAGGCGGTAGCCACCTTTGCCAGCGGCTGCTATTGGTGTGCCGAGCACGTATTCGAAAGCCTGAAAGGTGTGCGCACGGTTGTGTCGGGCCACGCAGGCGGCACGGTTGCCAACCCCACCTACGAGCAAGTGGGCCGCGGCGGCACCGGCCACGCCGAGGCCGTGCAGGTGTACTACGACCCCAAGCTGATCAGCTACCCCACGCTGCTGCGGGTGTTCTTTGTGCAGCACGACCCCACTACCCTCAACCGCCAAGGCCCCGACGAAGGCCCGGAGTACCGCTCGGTTGCATTTTACCGCACCCCGCAGGAAAAGCAGCAGATCGAGGCCGAAATAAAGCGTGTGAACGAATCGGGCCGCTACCCTACCCGCATCGTAACGCAGGTGGTGCCTTTCAAAGCCTTTTACCCCGCCGAGCGCTACCACCAGGATTACTTTGTGAAGCACCCTACCGATCCGTACATCCGCACTGTGTCTACTCCGCGCTATCAAAAATTCGCCAAGGAGTTTCCGGAGCTACTGAAGCCCGGCGCCTAGGTGCCTCCAAGCGCAGTTAATCGCAGAGCCCCGGCAGTAGGTACTGCCGGGGCTCTGCGATTATACGTGTTAACACTCGTTACAACTGCGGCAAAGCATTGGTAGCGCCCTCGCCTACCCATTGCTGGGCCTGTTGGGTTTCGCTGAAGAACTCAATTTGGCAGGGCAGCATTTTGGAGCCGCTGCTGATGACGCGCTTGATAGCCATGCGGTTGAGTGGGTCGTCGGAGTACACCAGCCCTAGGCGCACAAGGGGCAGCTCGGCCACCCGCGGAATGAATTGCTCGAGCATCCACTCCTGGTCGTCGAGCCGAATGGTCCGCATTTGCTTGTGATTGGCAATCCAACCGCGCACGCGGCGCAAGCGCCCGTGCCGCAGCAGTTCCTGCAAGCCTGAGCGCAGCTGTTCGCTGCTCACAAAGCCCAGCCACTCTGCCTCTAATACCGCAGTAGCAGCGTGGTAGTGGATTATTAACGCTGCTGACTTGTGTACTACGGCCATAACCAAAAGGTCTGTTACCTTCAAAGCTATGGTATTTTATCGGGCTTCTTGAACGTTGCTAAGGTTATCTTTTTGCTGCATCATCGCTGCGTTACCGCACCGGCTTCAATCAGTATTGATTGACAAGCTTGGGCACACCTAAGCCAGTTTTGTATGATTAAGTGAGTGCAGTCCCTCTAACCTCCACGCTGCACCATTAGGGTTGCCGAACCGGTACCGGGCCGGCCGCTCGGGCTTAATCCTTCGGCACTAACCCGGAATGCCCCTAGGTCATCGGAGGTATAGAACGTAACCGTGCCCTGGCCTTCGGCATTGGTGCTCACGTTGGGAGCCCAATACAAGGTAGCGCCCCGATGATCGGGGTGCTGCACGGAGGCCGGCACCTCATAGCGCGGAGCGTAAAACTCGCGGCCGCGGTAATAGGCCGGCACGGTAGCCCGCGCCACGCCTAGGCTGTTGCTCGAAGAGGTGCTTGCCGAGCCGCCGCGCTTGGTGTAAAACGCCATTACCCCGTTGGCGCCCTGCGTGCCAAACATGGAAGCCGATGCCCCCTTGAACACGTCGACTGACTCAATATCCGAGGCCGGAATGGTAAGTATGGCTTCAATATCCCTTACCGGCATGCCATCAAGCAATATCAACGGCTGCGACGAGCCTATGATGGAACCGGCACCCCTGATTTGTACGCTCATTTGCATACCGTTGCCCATAATTTGTACTCCGGCAATGCGCCCCTGTAGCGCCATAAGCGCATTGGGGTAATTGTCGAAGCCCGGGATAGAGCTGGTTTTGAGTATCACGTCGGCGCCGGTAAAAATGCGACGCGGGTCGTCGGGCACCGGCTCGCGGCGGCCTTTAATTACAACGTTGCTTAGCATGATGCGCCGGGTGGTATCGGGGCCAAACTGCCGCTCAATGGACTGCTGCTGGCGGCTGCGTTGCCCGAAACTGGCCGTAAGCGCGGCGTCGGGCATCAAGGCCGGTGGGTAAAGCGCAGGCACCCCCGCCCAACGGTCGGTTAGTTTAGCCATGAGTGCCGGGCTCCCTTTGGGCGTACGCGCCTGTACTACCACGCGGGCGCTGTCCTGGCCACCGAAACCCGTAAACAAAAACCGGCCCTGGTTGTCGGTGGTGCTGGTAGTGAGGTTGCCAAGTGCATTCCCAATCAGCAAGGTCAGTTCACTCTGAGGGGCGGGTTTGCGTTCGGTGCGCCATACCTGTCCGCTGAGCGACAAACCCCGCTCCAAGGCGTACTCGCCCACGGGCAAAGGACTGTTTAGCAACTGCTGCCACACAAACCGGCGCCAGCCTTGGGTAAGCATCAGATGATCCAGTGCTTGCCGGGTTTCTGGCTCAACGTTGCGGAAGTAATAGGCAGGATCTTCGATGTGGCCGCGCAAATCGGAGCTGAGCAAGAGGTGACTTACGATGGTAGGGGCGTCGGCCCGCTCTAGGTCGGCGGCTGTGACTGCCAGCGAAAGCTGCGCCGGCACCGGCTGCCCGGCGGCATCGCGGGTTTCGAGTGCCAAGGTTACTTTCTGGCGTGGCCCGTAGTTGGCTTTGTCGGGCCGCACGGTTAAGCGCAGGCCATCTTGCCGGTTCACGAAAGCCAAACGCTCGCAGCGCGCCACGCCCTGCGCATCGAACATGGTAAAGTGCACAATGCCCGTCGGAAACCGCTCGATGGGGATACGGCTGCTCAGCACTTCGCCGTTGGCTAGCGCCGATTGCCCTACATACGCCACTTGGCCGCGCACGTGTGCTACCAGCGTAATGTTTTCGGGAGCGGCATTTGCATCGGGCACTTTGCGGGCCATGCGGATGCCCACTTGGGTAGCAGCAGGCTCTACGTGCAGCAGCAAGCCTCCGGCCGGAGCCGCGGCGGGCACCGCCTGGGCGCTGGTGCTGCCATCGGGCCAGGTAACGCGCGCGGTGTAGGTATGGCCGGCTTCGGGCGTGAAGGTAACCGCCCCCATGCCTGCGTGCAGGCTGGCAAAGCTGGCTACCGGCTTGCCCGCTTCGTTGAGCAGTTCGCCCTTTACAGCTAGGCCGCGGCTTTGCTGATCAGTAGCTTTAAAGGCCAGCACGTTGGGCAGACCATTGATCAGCTGGCCGCCTTCCGGGAATAGCTGGAAATCGGGCTTGGTGGCAGCGGGCTTCCGCTTGGCTACTACCGTTGATTTGGTGCCCAATACCGGCAGGCTTCGACTGAAAAAGTAGTCGGGCCCGGCGTTGCGCATCCAATTGGTATAGGCGCGCACCGTGTAGGAGCCCTGCGCCGCGCTATCGGGCAGAACCAGGTCGCCGGCGGCCGTACCCGCATTCAGCTGCAGGACTCGGCGCGCTACGACTTGCTGATTGGGCCCCACCAAATCCACGTAGAGCACCCGGCTCAGGGTATCGGGCAGGTGCTTGCCGGCATCTACCACGTAGGCCTTAAACCAAATTAGTTCGCCGGCTGCGTAGTAGCTTTTATCCAGGTGCAAGTAGCTCTTTTCGGGAGCAGTGGCTTGGTAAAAACCCGTTAGCTTGGCCAGAATCTGCTGCACCAGAGCCGGTTCGGGTGTGGTAAAGGCCGAGGCACCTAGGGCTGCCACGCAGCTGCTCAGCAGCGCCCAGCGCCGCCACCTCGTACGATAATCGAAAAGCATTGAAGAAGGAATAATCGGGAATAAGCCAATAAGTCGGCAGCTAATAAAACAGCCGCCTGTTTAGCACCCAAACCTCGTCAGAGCTTTATTTATCGTGGCCTGCCATGCCGTGGCCGGTTGGTAGTTTACAAACACGGCACCGGCTCACCAAACTCTTCCTCCTGCGTGGTAGCGCCCTTCACTCACCTAGCGCTACCAGCTATTGCAGAAAGAAGTGGTTCGGCAAGCCGGTGCCCGGCGCTGCTTCTTTAAGTAGCGGCTACTTCGCCTTGCGGATGTAGATGTTGCCGTTCATGGTTTGCATCATCACCTCGGCTCCGCCGCCGTTGATTTTGCCGTACGTCCAGTTGTCGGTGCTCACGCGGTACACGCCGTCTTTGCTACTGCGGTTTACTTTGGGGGCGCTGGCATCCACGGTCATGTCGAAGTCGCTGTAGATTTCGCCGCGGTCCGACTTCAGCTTGAAAGCCGCCTTGGTTTTGGCAGGCAGGGTTACATCGAGCTTGCCGTTCACGCTCGAAAAGGCCATTGGGGCGTTGGGCGTCACGTCGCGGAAGTTGGCCACCACACGGCCGTTTACCGTGCTTACTACCGCCGAGCCGGCTACATCTTCGAGGGCTATCGAGCCGTTTACGTTCGATATTTCCAACTCGCCCGATACGTTTTGCACCGTGATGTTGCCGCTGTTTACGGTGCTTACCTGCAGCGAAAACTGGCGCGGCACTTTCACAGTAAAATCGATGGGCCGCTGCCACGAATCGGAGTTGACGTACACGTGGTTGCTTTTCTCCTGCGCGGTAATTTCCATGCCTTGTACTTGCGAAAGGCGGCGCATGCCAGCACCCTCTCCGCCACCAGTGGGTGGCATGGGCGTGTTGGGCGGACTCGGCGGGCCGGGTGCGCGGCCCGGGCGGCTGCCTCCACTACGCGGCGTGGCTTCAATTACCACTTCTTTGCCGCTGTAGCCCGTTACATTAATGGAGCCACCAACCAGTTTGAGGTGCAGCACGCCGGGCTTGCCGGGCGAGCTAAGTGCCACCGACATCTGCTCCGAACTTTGAGCGGCTAGTGGGCCGGCCCAACCTAGGCAAAGCAGGGCCAGCAAGAATCTATATGCGAAGGGTTTCATCGGGGTTGTTGCTTAACGGTAACGTTACCGTTGATGGTCTCGAAGCGGAAATCGGCACCGCCCTTGCCCAGCCGAACGGCTGTTTCCCTGCTCAGTTTGTATTTGGTGCCGTTGCCGTTGGCCTGCTGGTTTTGCGACACGCGGGCGGGCAGTACCTCGGTTTTCGGAAAGTCGGTGTACATCTCCCCGTGCATGCTCTTGAAGTACAAGTCGCCGGAGGTATTGGTGGGGTAGCTCACCACGATGTCGCCGTTGATGGTGTGGTACGAGGCCGGAGTAGTGGGCGCCGCGGCGTAGCTTACCTCCACTTTGCCGTTCACGGTGTGGGCCAGCTTCAGGGCTTTGGCATTGCTGATGCGGATGCTGCCATTTACGTTGCGAGCCTGCAGCGGCCCGGCTACATCCTGCACCACCACTTCGCCGCCGTTTACGGTACTCACGCGCACCTCCATGCTGGCGGGCACTTTCAGCACGTAATCGAACTCGTATTGGTAATTCGGGCGCCCTGAACTGTTACGGTTGTTCCAGTTGTCGCTGAAGCGGCCGCCCGACTGCTGGTTGTTACGGTTGGGGCGCGAGTCGTGCGGACCGGCAACGTACAGCAGCACGCTGTCGCCGCGCTGCTCAAAGCCGGGTTGGGCTTCCTTTTTGCCTTGCTCGAGCAGCTCGGGTGTATCGGCCTTGATGGTTTTGGTGATTTCGACCACCACGCTCTTGCCACTGTAGCCCTGCACCGATACCGAACCCATGATGTTGTAGAGGGCCAGCGTGGCGCGGCTTGCGTCGCCGCTTAGGGCAAACTCGCGCTTGATCTGCTCTTTGCTTTCGCGGCCTTGCGCAAGCAACGAGCCGCTAGGCAGAAACAGAAGTGTCAGAGCCAGGCTGAATATGGATGCGGTTTTCATTGGTTTTCGGTTGGGCTGAGGGGTCGGTGGGCCGACCGATGGACAAAGACTCAATGCTTTGCTCGATTTTGCTTTTCACTTCTTCGTTCAGGTCTTCCTGCTTCAGCAGCTTGCGCAGCTGGCGCACCGAGCGGGGGTCTTGCAGCTGCACCATTACATCGGCCATGGCGGCCTGCACGAGCGGCGACTCCTGGCGGGCCAGCGAGCGTACCAATCCCTGGCGCACGGTGGGGTCGTTGCCAAGGCCGGCCAGTACCTCCAGCGTGGCGAGGCGCACGTTCACGTTGGGGTCGTGGTTGAGGGTGCTGAGCAGGGCCTGCACCACCCGCTCGTTGCTGGGGGCCAGCTCTTCGGCGTAGCTCACGGCCCGGAGCCGCTGCACGGCAGAGGGGTTATCTAGCAAAGCCAGTAGCTGGGCTTGTTCGGCCGATTGTTGCGGCGCGGGCGCCGTGGCCACGGCTTCGGTGTTGGGGCCTAGGTCGGTGGGTTCGGTGCGGGCCTTGAGGAAGTAGCCGCCAGCCAAGCCTACTACCAACAACACCAGGCTGTAGGCGAGGCGCATGCCGTACTCGGGCTGCCACCACTCGCGCAGGCGCTGCAGCATCGCCTGCACCGACCACCGCTGCTTGCGCTCCTCTTCGGCCTTGAACTCGGCCAGCATGTTGTAGAAGCCGGGGCGCAGTTGCTCGCTGGGCTCGGGCACGGGCAGGTTGCCCATGGTTTGCCACAGCTGCCACAAGGCGGCTTGCTGCTGGCGGCAGTCGGGGCAATGGGCCAGGTGGGCCTCCATTACCTGCGCTTCGGCGGGGGATAATTCGTTGGCAAGCCAGTCCATCAGCCCCTCTTGCACGCTCTCGCAGTTAGTGAACTTTGCTTCCATTTTCCAGGGTCAGATATATGTCCTTGAGTTGGTTGAGGGCCCGGTGCGCGCGCACCTTCACGGCCCCTACCGTGGTATCGAGCAGCTGCGCTATCTGCTCGTATTTCAGCTCCTGAAAGCGACTCAGCACGAGCACTTCCCGCTGATCGGCACTTAGCCGTGCCATGGCTTTGTGCAGCAGGTCTACCTCCTGCTCCTTGTGCAGGCTGGCGTCGGCCGCCGTGCCGCCTGCAATTTTCTCGGCGTAATCGGCCACGTCGTGGTGGTGCGCCGAGGGCTTGTTCTTCTTCGCGGCATCGGCTAGCACGTTGCGCGCGAGGTGGTACATCCACGTCCGGAACTCGCCTTCGCCGGTGAAGGTGTGCCGGTACTTAAGCATGCGGTAAAACACGTTTTGTACCAGGTCCTCGCTCGTGGTGGAGTTGCCGCTCGAGTGGTAGAAAAAAGCAAACAACGGCCGGTGGTAGCGCTCGAATAGCAACCCCATCTTATCGACCTGCCCCTCCTTCACCTGGAGCATTAGCGCATTGTCCGTCAGCGAATTCAAGGGTTAGAGCGATGAGTAGGTGTCGTATTCGGGTGTGGAAACCTCGCCTTGTGAGCAAGGTTACAGCCCGAGTATAAATTTTTTCTGGTGGGCGCTGTAGCGCGGACTTCAGTTGCAGCTCTCAGATAGTAAAATCGATAACGGCTCGGAGCACCTGCCCCGAGCCGTTGAGGTATCTAACCTAGGATCAACCGTGCTAACAAACGCGGACTGAATGGAAAGTCGGCGTAGCCAAGTCCGCGCTACACCGGCCCTAGGTGCCTATAAAGCAGAAGCCCGCCGGCAACCTAGGTTGCCGGCGGGCTTGGTGTTTGCGTGAGCGTGTGGTGCCTCAGTAGGATTACTTCGGCAGCATCACTTTGTCGATTACGTGAATCACGCCGTTGCTCTGGTTAACGTCGTAGGTCGAGATGGTAGCTACGTTGCCCGATTCGTCGGTGAGTACCACGTTGTTTTTGCCGTTCATCTGGGCTACCAGCGTGCCGCCGCTAACGGTTTTCAGCGAAGCCTTGCCTTTGCCGGCTTTGATAGCTGCCATCAGCTTATCAGCCGTCATGTTGCCGGCTACTACGTGGTAGGTCAGCACCTTGGTGAGGGTAGCTTTGTTTTCGGGCTTCAGCAGGTTGTCAACGGTGCCAGCGGGTAGGTTTTCAAAGGCATCGTTTACCGGCGCGAATACCGTGAAGGGGCCTTTGCCTTGCAGCGTCTCCACCAGGCCAGCTGCTTTTACAGCGGCTACCAGCGTGGTGTGGTCGGCCGAGTTCACGGCGTTTTCTACGATGTTCTTGCTCGGCAACATGGCCTTGCCGCCTACCATTACGCTGTTAGGCGACATCATGGCTTGGGCCGAAGCCGAGTGAGCAGCTACACCAAGAAGGGCTGCCAGGGCGAGCGAGAAGAAGTGCTTTTTCATGGGTTTGGAACAGGAGAGAATGAATGTGCCGGAACCTACGGGAGTCGCTTTATCAGCGGATTTCTATACCCCGAAAAATTCTTTGCACCGGCTCTCTCGTCCTCGCCATCAGCCAATTAAATTCCGATATCAAGCACCAACGGCTGCAGCACCCAATTGCCGGTACGCGTGTCGTACACGTAGCGCAGGCCCGTTTCGATGGGGGTGCGCAGGCGCAGCACGTTAAACACCACGGTGGCGCTCAGCCCTAGGTTTTGGTACGTGCGGGAGCCTACAAAGCGGCCTTCTACGTTGCGGCCGTGGGCCCAGTCGGCAAAGCCCGAGCCGGTAAAGCGCTGCACGTACAGCCAGCGGCCCAGCGCCCAGTGCGTATCGGCCAAGGGCAGGCGGTACTCGATGCTGGCCGTGCGTAACCGATCGAAGCTGACGTAGCCCAAACCGCGCGGGAAAAATACGGCCGGCGCAAACTGGTACTCGCGCTGCTGCTGCCACTGATAGCCGCCCCGCACCCGAATGTTGTGGTGCTTGCCCACGCCGGGGAAATACACGCTGCCCTGCACGGCCCACTGCGAGGCCTCGAGCCCGCGGCCAAACGGCGTGGTGCGCCCCGTGGCCAGCAGGCTTTGGCCCCACCTGGGGCCTACATCGCGGGTGCTTTGCTTGAGCACGCGGGCGTAGCTTACGCTGCCCTGCACGCCGTTGAGCGGGCTGTTGGGCCCCACCTCGGTAATGCGCCGCACGGGCAGGTTGTAGTCGCGCACTTGCTCGTGCAGGTAATAGGCACCTAGGGTAAGCGCCTGCAGGTACTTGGAGCGCGTGAGCATGAGCGGCAGGCGCAGGCCGGTGGATAGGCGGGTGTAGCGCCACCGGTCGCGGTACACATCGCCTTGGTACAAAATACCGGCGTTGCGGCCGCCGTGCTCAATATCGAGGTCGAAAACGGGGTAACGCCCTTGGTAGCTTACGCCGCCGAAGAAACCAGCGGTGCGCTCGGCCTGGTCGAAGGACACGCCCGCTATAGCTTGGGTGGTGTTCAGGAAATCCTGCGACCGAATACCTAGGCTGAGGCTATTGCCAGCCGGGCTTTGCACCAGCCCCCAGCCAAATACATTGAATGCATGGCGCAGCGGCGAGTAGGGCCGCACCGCGTAGGCTTGGCCCGAATCGGCGGGGGCCGCAAGCTGGGGCAGCAAACGCCGGGCGCCGGGCTCTTGCGCCGCGAGTTGGGCCGAGTACAAGCGGGCCGGATCGGCAGTGGCTACGGGTACCTCGCGCCAGGTGGCGGGCTCGAGCGGCATTTCCATTACGCGGGCACCCTGTGCGCGGTAATCGTGGAAAGTCAGGCGGCGCCCATCGGGCGACACAGCCGCGTGGTAAGCACCAAATGGACGGCTGGTAACCTGGTAGGTGCGGCCCGTGCCGGTGTGCACGGCGTGCACGTTATCGAGGCCCGATTGCGGCGAGTTGTACAGCACGTAGTCGCCCCAGGGCTGCGGGTTGCTGAGGTTTACGTTGGCTACCGGCAACAGCGCGCGCACCTGATTGGTGGCTGGGTTAATCAGCTCAATGGTTTTGCCCTCGGGTCGCAGCACTACGGCCACCACTTGCTGCCCATCGGGGGTGAAGCGCGGCTGGATGTACAGCTGATTTTGCGGGTTGGGCAATGTTTGCAGCACCTTTCCCGTGGCGGCATCGAGCAGCACCAGCGAGTGGCGGTAGCTTTCGTCGGTTTGTGTGGCCACAATGCGCGTACCGTCGGGCGAGAGGGCCGCGGCGGTGTAGCGGCTGCCCTGGGTGAGGCGCGTGAGTTGGCCGGTGCCCAGGTCGAGTACGCGCAATTCGGTGTAAATACGCTGCCCCCACCTTGGGTCGAAACCGTACTCGGGCCAAATAGCCTTACCCGCCGCTACCGACAGCATTTCGGGCCAGTGCAGTTGCCCCAGTACAAACACCTTTTCTTCGCGTCCCTGCTTGCTCAAGCGCACCAGCTGGGCAATGTCGCCGAGGCCGGTTTTCAGGGCCAGCACGGTGCTATCGGAGAGGTACTGCGGAAACTCGTACTGCGTAAATACCTTTTCGGTGGCCTGCACCTTCAACTCACGGCCATCGGTGAGCACCAGCTCGCGCTGTTGGTCGCGCCACGCCGCCTCCGCCTCAAGCATGCTGCGCTGGTACAGCTGCTCTACCCGCAGGCCGGTTTCGCGGCGGATGCTGCGCGAAAACGAAAACGGGTAAAACGGAAAGCTGTAGTACCGATCGAGCACCCGGTCCCACACGTCGGGCCCGTGGTGTTTTTTCAGGTACGAGGTCATGAAGTACCCAAGCACGTACCAATCGGGCACCAAGTCGCGGTACGAGCCCCCTACCGCTTTGGTGTAGCTGTAGTAGCGCCCCGACAGCAAGTTGGCGCGCATGCCCACATCGAAATTCGGGATGCGCCCGCGGCCGCTGCGCGTCAGGGCCGTTTCGGTGCCTACGGCGTCGCCCTCAAAAAACCACGGCGGCACGCCAACCGAGCTTACGCCTAGGGCACCATCGCCGAGCAGCGGCACCAGCAGGCGGCCTACGCCTTGGCGGGCCTTATCGAACTGCCCTACGTGCCGGAACTCGTGCACCGCTAGCTGATCAAGCCAATCCAGGGTGCCGAGGCTCATGTCCTGCGGCGGCACCACGAAGAACTCGGAGTGGCGCGGCAGAAACGTAACAAACCCGTTGTTGACGGTGGTTTGGTTTTGCAGCACCACTGTAAGCGGCCGCGCCGTTACTCCCAGAGTGGCCGAACCCACGGCGTGCACCTGCTCGAGGCGGCGGGCGGTGCGCTGCGCGGCCGAGTCGAACCCCTGCGGGTACAGCACGCTGAAGTGCGGGGTACGCACCTGCCGCCAGCGCAACGAGGGCGGGTTCTGATCGAGAATGGGCAACGATTGGGCCGAGGCCGAAAACGTGGCTGCCACGGCAAAAACGCAAGCAGCAAAAGAAGGAAAGCGAAGCATCGGTAGTAAATCTGCTGCGCAGCGGCGGCATTTCCAACCTAGGATCAGGGCTTCTGCTGTTTGCGCGAGTTGGCAGGCTCGTTGTTCGGCATCCGTACGGCAACTTAACTTGCAAGCCGCACCATTGCCGGGCTACCGGTGTTGGAGGTGCTACTACTGATCCTTCGTCGCATGAAGAAAAAACTGATTGCCTTTTTACCGCTGCTGGCCCTGCTCGGCTGCAACTCCTCCGACGACCCGCAGCCCAACCCCACCACCAAGGCCGAGGCGCAAACCCAGGTGTACACCATCAGCTACAGCAAGCTGGCTGGCAACGGCCAAAACGCGCAGCTCGATAACGCCCGAATTGATGTGTACACCTCCGAGCCCGATTTCAGCAACGGCACCTACACCATGAAGCCGTTTACGCAGCGCACCAGCTATAGCACTGTTGGCAACACGCCCACGATAGTTGATTTGCCCGAGATAGTAACCTACGCCGGTGGGCCACCCGCCAAGCTGCGCTTGGTGCTTTCGACCAGCAACCAGCCCGCGGCTGGCCAAGCCCTCGATGTGCACTTGTACCAAGGCCGCAACGAGGTGTTTGCGGCCCAGCACACCAGCGCCTCGGCGCAACTAAACGCCGGCCGCTACGAAACCACTGCCGAGTACAGCATCGCGCCTTACTAATAGCTGCGCTATTGCTCCGTAACGCAAGCCGCCCCGCCCCCACTGGTAAGCCAGCGCGGGCGGGGCGGTGTTGTGTAAGGGCCTAGGTGGTTACATCTGGCGCAGCCACGAGGCAGCGGTATCGATGTTGTCGAACGTCATCACGATGGGCTTGGTGGTGTGCTGCAGGGTAAGGTCGGTGGAGAGGCGGCTGTAGATGTTGGGCGAGTACACCCAGGCGAAATACTCCAGACCGCCTTCGGCCATGGCCGGAAACCACACCTTGCCGCCCCACTCGGCCGCGTCGGCCCAAATGGTTTGCACCTGGCGGTTGTCGTTGAGCACCTTGTGGCAGCGCTCCTGCTTCAGGCACGCCAGCATTTGCAAGGCGCCGGCCTGCACGCTGGCCAGGTCCTGCTCGGCGCCCCAATCAACGTACAGCCAATCGTTGCTGAAATCGTAGTAAATGCTGATGGTAGCATCCTCGTAGACGGAGCGCAGAGCCATGACGCGGGCAACGGATAACGATAAAGGATCAGCCTTAAACGTAACTGTTGAGCTAAGGTTACAGATCTTAGGTGCGGGGGTGGGGCATGCCACGGGCAACTTGGCCTAAACGCCATTAATTGCTACCGTAGGTTGCTATATTTGGCTGAAACGAGTCCGTTGCACACGGGCCCTTCGTTAGGTTATGGCAACCATCCCCGCCGCCGATTTTGCGTTGCTGTTCAATGCGTTGCCAGCACCTCACCTCGCTATTTGTCCCGATTCGGGCCGGGTGGTGGCGGCCAATGCGGCCGTGGGCCAACTGCTTGGCTGCAGGCCCGAGCAGCTGGTGGGCAAACCCATAACCGAGGCATTTGCACCCTATGGCATACCGCCCAGCACCTGGGCGCAGGCCCTAGCCGACGCGCAGCAAAACCCGGCCGCTACCCACCTTGCCCTAGGTGCTTTGCAGCTCGCCCTAACGCCCGTAGCCGAGCCAAGCAGCAGCAAGCCGCGCTACCTGCTGTGCCGCGCCGAAACAGCTAGCGTGCCCGAGCCCGAAGCTACCTCGGCGCTGTACCTGCGCCAGCAGCGCCTGTTGCAGCAGCTAGGCCAACTACCCGTGCAGCTGCTTATTGTAACGGGGCCCGAGCACCGGCTGGTGTACCAGTCGCCCTCGGCCACACGCTTCAGCGGCTCGCACCCGTTGGGCAAACCGCTCGATAAAAACGATGTTCGGCCGATAACCCGCGCCCTAGGTCGCATCCTCGACCAAGCCTACAACAGCGGGCAAGTAGTGGTGCTGCGCGAGCAGGCCGTGTACCCCCTAGGTGCCGAAGCGCACGCCACCAAGCCTACCTACCTCGACATTACCCTGCAGCCACTGCGTGCCGAAGCCGGCCAGGTGGAAGGCGTGCTGGTGGTGGCCGTGGATGTAAGTGAGCAAGTGCGCGCCCGCCACGCTGCCGAGCGAGCCGCTGCCGAGGTGCGCCAGCAGCAGCAGCAACTGGAGTTTTTGGCCGCCAGCATTCCGCAGATTGTGTGGATGACGAACGCCGAAGGCACCGCCGGCTACGTAAACAAGCGCTGGGAAGAGTTTAGCGGTGAGCCCGCGGCGGCTTTTTGGTCGGCAGAGGCGGGGTGGCAGCAGCACCTGCACCCCGACGAGCGCGCCGCCATAGCGCAGAACTGGATTAATGCCTTGGCAAGCGGTACCCCGTTTGAGGCCGAATACCGCCTGCGCAACCGCGATGGGCAGTACCGCTGGTTTCTGACGCAGGCCCGCGTGGTGCCCAACGGCGAGCAAGTACGCTGGCTGGGCACCAGCACCGACATACACGAGCGCAAAGTGCGCCAGCAGCGCCAACGCCGCCTGTTACGCCAGTTCGATCAGCTGCCGATGCACTTGGTGGTAATGCGCGGCCCCGACCACGTAATCGAGTACGTTTCGGCCCAGGCGCGGCCGTTTGTTGCCGACGACTCGGTAGGCAAACCGGCACGCGCCGCGCACCCCAGCCCAGGCCCTGCATTGTTGGCGCTGTTCGATGAGGTGTACCGCACGGGCGAGTTGAGCCGCCTCGAGAACGTGCCCGTTTCGCCGCTGGGTGGCGGCGAGGCCGACGTCAGCCACATCAACATTTCCATCCACCCACTCTACGATTCGCGCGGGCGCATCGAGGGTGTGTTGATGGCTGCCCTCGATGTAACGGAGCAGTTGCGCACGCAGCAGGCCGTGGCCCTGGCCACGGCCGAAACCCGCCGCCAACAAGAGCAATTTCGGTTTCTTACCGAGTTCATTCCGCAGCTGGTGTGGGCTACCGATGCATCCGGTCAGCAGGATTACGCCAACGGCCGCTGGCACCTCTACACCGGCCAGCCCGTTACGGAAATCAGCCCTGGCCCCTGGACCACCTTTCTGCACCCCAACGACGTGGCTACGGCCGAGCAGCGCTGGCAAGACTCGTTGCACAGCGGCATGCCCTACAAAGCCGAGTGCCGCATCCGCAGCCACGAGGGGCGCTACCGCTGGTACTTGGTGCAGGCGCTGCCCCTGCGCGATGCCAACGGCAGCATCAGCCGGTGGTTTGGCACCTGCACCGACATCGACGATGCCAAGCGCGTGCAGCAGCGCATGCTCGAAAAAGACCGGCAGCTGCAGCAAATCCTGGGTCAGGTACCGGCTTACGTGGCTACCATGCTGGGGCCCGAGCACATTTGCGCCTTTGCCACGCCCAACTTCGCCGAGCTGATGGGCGGCCGCATGCGCGTGGGCTTGTCGGTGGCGCAATCGGTACCCGAGCTGCAGGAGCAGGGCCTCGTTGCGATGCTAAACGAAGTATTTGGCTCGGGAAAAACCATTACGCAGCGCGACTACTCCTTGGCCCTGCTCAGTCCGCTCACGGAGCGGCCCGAGCTACACTACTTCGACTTTACGCTGCAGCCCCTGCTCGATGAGCAAGGCCGCACCCAGGGCGTGCTGCTATTTGGCATTGAAGCCACGCAGCGGGTGCTTACGCAGCAACGCAGCGAGGAGCTGGCCGGCGAGGTAAGCCGCCGCGACGTGCAGATCAGGGCCATGACGGAAGCCTTGCCCATCATCAGCTACATTCAGCGGGCCAACGGGCAGCTCGAGTACGTAAGCCCGCAATGGTACGCCTACACCGGCCGCTCCGGCACCGAGAGCACTCCGTGGCAGGAGTACCTGCACCCCGCCGACCGCCGCACCTGCAACGTGGGTTTCGAGCGGGCCCGCCGCGAAAATGCTCCCTGGACGGGCAAGCTGCGCCTGCGCCGCCGCGACGGGCAGTACCGCTGGCACCTAGGGCGCACGCTCCCGATGCTCGACGAACACGGGCACGTAACGCAGTGGTACGGCTCCATCATTGACGTGCACGAACAGCTGGAATTGCAGGAGCGCCTGGGCCGCTCGGAGGAGCGCTTCCGGTTTCTGACGCATAGCATTCCGCAGATTATCTGGACGGCCGATGCCCAGGGCTACCTCGATTACCTCAGCCCGCAATGGTTCCGGCTTACCGGCCAAGACCCGCTCGACCCCACCCTGCTAGGCCCCGACAGCGGTTGGGCCCAAGCCATCCACCCCGATGACCTAGGGCCGGCGCAGCAACAGCTGGCGCAGTCGCTGGCCGACCGCCTGCCGTACGCCATTGAAATACGCCTGCGCCGCCGCGACGGGCAGTACCGCTGGCATTTGGTGCGCGGCATACCCGAGGTGGGCGCACAAGGCACCGTGGTGCGCCTCTACGGCTCCTCGACCGACATACACGAACAGTACGAGCTGCAGGAAGAGCTGCGAGCCTCGGAGGCAAAGTTCCGCTTCCTGGCCGATAGTATTCCGCAATTGGTTTGGACGTTGGAGCCCGATGGCACCATCGACTTCCTGAACGAAGGCTGGCGCGAGTACACGGGCATGACACTGGTGCAAGCCCGCAACGATGGCTGGGCCCACTTGGTACCCGCTGCCGAACGCCAGCAAGCTGCCCAAACGCTAGCCGAGAACATTCGCCTAGGGCGCTACCACCAACACGAAAACCGCCTGCGCCGCCACTCCGATGGGCAGTACCGCTGGTTTTTGCACCGGGCCCGCCCCATGCGCGACGACGAGGGCCGCATCATCAAGTGGTTTGGCACCAGCACCGACATCGACGACTACAAGCGCTTTCAGCAGGAGCTGGAGGAGCGCAACGCCGACTTGGTGCGCATCAACCAAGACCTCGACAACTTCGTGTACACGGCCTCGCACGACCTGAAGCAACCCATCGACAACATGGCCGGGATTTTTGCCGAGCTCACGCGCATGGCCCGCTACGACGACCCCGACGCGCCCGGGCTTACCGCCATGTTCGAGCACTCCCTCCATCAGATTTACGACACCATCAGCGACCTGAGCGAGCTGGTGCAAGTGCAGAAGCAAAGCCAGCAAGTGCCGGCCGAGCTGGTTGATTTGGAGCTGCTCACGCAGGAGGTATTGCAAAGCATTCGGGAGCAGGTGCGTAAAACCGGCGCTACCATCGAGGCCGATTTTTCGGCGTTGCCGGCTATGTCGTTTGTGCGGCCCAACCTGCAAAGCGTGTTCTACAACCTCATCAGCAACGCCATTAAGTACGCCTCGCCCGAGCGCGCGCCCTACATTCGGGTGTGCTCGGCGGTGGAAAACGAGTACGCCATTCTTGTGGTGCAGGACAACGGCCTGGGCATCGACCTGGAGCGCTACGGCGCCGAGCTGTTCCAGATGTTCCGCCGCTTCCACGACCACGTGGAGGGCTCGGGCATGGGCCTGTACCTGGTGCAGCGCATTGTGCAGATACACGGCGGCCGCCTGGAGGTGCAAAGCCAGGTGGGCCAGGGCACCACCTTCCGCATCAGGCTGCCGCTTGCGCCAGCGCCCCATGCGGCAAGCTCGGCGCGCTAGCCGTACTTTGCCGGCTCGTATCTTTTTACCTGCTATGCCCGCTCCCACGCTCTCGTCTAAACTGCCCGACGTAGGTACCAGCATTTTCGCCGTAATGACGCAGTTGGCTGCGGAGCACGGCGCCATCAACCTGGCCCAGGGTTTTCCCGATTTCAACCCGCCCGCTGCGCTTACCGAAGCCCTGCAACGCCACACCCTAGGTGCGCAGCACCAGTACGCGCCCATGCCCGGCCTGCCCCGCTTGCGCGAGCTGATTGCCGCCAAAACGGCCGCCGTGTACGGCGTACCCGCCCCCGACCCGGTAACCGACGTAACCGTAACCACTGGCGCCACCGAGGCGCTGTACGCCGTGCTGGCCGCCGTGGTGCAACCCGGCGACGAGGTAGTAGTACTCGAGCCTGCTTACGACCTCTACGGCCCGGCCATTCGCCTGCAAGGCGGCACGCCCGTGTACGTGCCGCTCACGGTGCCCGATTTTCGCCCCGATTGGGAGCGGATAAAGGCGGCTATTACCCCGCGTACGCGGCTAGTAATGGTAAACACGCCGCACAACCCCACCGGCGCGGTTTTCACCGATGCCGACTGGCAGCAGCTAGCCAAAATTCTGGCGCCCACGCAAACCTTTTTGCTGAGCGACGAGGTGTACGAACACATGGTTTTTGACGAGCGGCCGCACCGCTCGGCGCTGCAGTACCCCGAGCTGCGCGAGCGGGCTTTCGTGCTGTCGTCGTTTGGCAAAACCTACCACGCCACCGGCTGGAAGGTAGGCTACTGCTTGGCACCGCCCGCCCTGAGCGCCGAGGTGCGCCGCGTGCACCAGTTTGTTACGTTCAGCGTGAGCACGCTTTCGCAGCTGGCCATTGCCGATGTGCTGGGCGACGTAGCCTCGTACGACTACCTGCCCGCGTTTATGCAGCAAAAGCGCGACTTATTTGGCGAGCTGATGCGCGATACGCGTTTTGAGCTACTGCCCTCTGAAGGCTCGTACTTCCAGCTGGCCCGCTACCAGCGCATTGCCCCCAACGAAGACGACGTGACGTTTGCGCGCCGCCTTACCACCGAGGCCGGCGTAGCCGTGGTGCCCGTATCGGCCTTTTACCACAACCAAACCGACCACGGCCTGGTGCGCTTCTGCTTTGCGAAGCAAGACAGCACCCTGCGTGCCGCCGCCGAGCGCCTGCGCCAACTGTAGCTGCGAGCCAACGCCTGCTTGTCGGCCGCGCTGCACTGTTTGTACTGCAGCGCGGCCGGTTTGCTTTTTTCGTAGATACCTGCTCCTGGCCTAGGTTGTGTTTGCGCCCAGGATTAGGTAACATGCCGGACAATCCGCTACGCCCTACCTCCCCATCACCTGTGTCCGACCTAACAGTTTCTTTTGTCCAGGCTTCGCTGCAATGGCACAAGCCCGAAGACAACCGTGCCGAGCTGGCCTCGCACATCGACGCCATATCTATTGCTACAGATTTGCTGGTGCTGCCCGAAATGTTCACGACGGGCTTTAGCATGGAGGCCGCCCAGCTAGCCGAGCCCGTGGAGGGCCCCACCCTGGCTTGGATGCGCAACCTGGCCGCCTCGCGCGATGCCGTGGTTACGGGCAGCGTGATTACCGAAGAAGACGGCCACTACTACAACCGCCTGCTGTGGGTACGCCCCGATGGCACCTTCAGCCACTACAACAAGCGCCACTTGTTTCGGATGGCCGGTGAGCATGAGGTGTACACCCCAGGCCAACACCGCCTCGTAGAGGAGTGGCGCGGCTGGCGCATCTGCCCACTGATCTGCTACGATTTGCGCTTCCCGGTGTGGAGCCGCAACACTGCCGCCGAGCCCTATGATTTGCTGCTGTACATGGCCAACTGGCCTGCTGCCCGCCGCACCGCCTGGATTACCCTGCTGCGTGCCCGCGCCATGGAAAACTTGGCCTACACCATGGGTGTGAATTGCCTAGGTACCGATTTGCGCGGCAACAGTTACGAGGGCGACTCGGCCCTGCTCGACATGAAAGGCGAGTACCTGGTGGAAGTAGGCAACCAGGAAACCAGCATCACGCGCACCCTGCGCCGCGCCGACCTGGAGGCGTACCGCATGCGCTTTCCGGCCCTGCTGGATGGCGACGCGTACGAGTTGCAGCTATGAATTAGCAACTAGAACCTGTTGTATGCTGGCCCTGCACTAGATGCGCGGAGCGCTGCTCGCTGCTCCTGCACTTTTTGAAAGCTAGACGCCAAAGCTTAGGTCTGATTCGGGGCCAACAACTGTCCGCTAATACCCGACAACCGAAAAACGCTGCACGCCGCGGCGGCCTTCGGCATCGGTAGCTTCGAGCAAGTACACGCCTGCCGCCAGCGCTTGCACCTTGAGCTGATGCCTGCGCGCAGGTGCGGTGGCTTGCATCACCACGCGTCCGCGCAAATCGCGGATTGCCACGCGCGTGGGCGCAGCGGTTTCTACTACTACTTTGGTGGTGGCGGGGTTGGGGTACAACTGCAGCGCCAGCGCGGCGGCTTGGTTGCTGCGGGTGCTGGTAACGCGGTTGCGCGTGCCGTAGAGCAGCAAACCGCCCGTTTCGAGGCCCACCACCACTTCGGGGGCGCCGTCGTTGCTAAGGTCGGCGGCTACCACGTGGTTGCGGGCGCGGGTGTTGGCGCCTAGGTGGGTAGCCTCGTACTGGCCGGTGCGGCTGTTGAGCACTAAGTCGGTGCGCTCCACGAAGGTGCCGTTTTGGGCGCGGTAGTTGGCGTACATGCGCAGCACGCCGGTATGGTCGATGGTGAGCAGGTCGGGGGTGCCGTCGCCGTCGGCATCGGTTACGGTGGGTGCTAGGGTAAACGGCCGCTCGCCATTAGCCATTCTGATGCGGCCAAAATCATCATTCACCAAGCTAAAGCTCTCCTCCAAGGGCTGCGCCGGGTTGCGGCGGTAGTACAGCAGCGAGCCAACGGTGTTGATGGAGTTGGTACCCAGCAGCAAATCGAGGTTACCGTCGCCATCCACATCGGCAAAACAAGGCGTGTCGCCGGCGGTGTTGCCTAAGTTACGCAGATAAGTAAGCTGGGTGGTGTTGAAGGTGGCCGGCTGGTTGGCAGCGGCCGTGTTCAGAAAGTAGAACACAAACGATGCCCCTTGGTGAGTAGCGCCAAAGGCGAGGTCCACGGCGCCGTCGCGGTTAAGGTCGGTGAGCGTGGGGCGCAAGCCGCGGAAATTACGCGCCGACAGCCCTAGGTAATCGGCGTCGGCGAGGTTGAACACCGGCCGGCTGCGCGTACCCACGTTGCGGTAAAAAGCCAGGGTGGCGCGGTAGTTGGTTTCGGTGAACGGCGCACCGTACTGCTCGCCGTGGTTGGCCACAAGCATATCCACGAGGCCGTCAGCGTCGAGGTCGGCGAAGGCGGCGGCAGCACCTTCGCTCACGTCGAGCATCTGATCGGTCAGGAAACCCGTGGTGCGGCGCACGTAATTAGGCGCCGTAGCCGTGCCCGTGTTTTCGAACAGCTGCACGTTGTTGCGCAGGCTCACGCGGTCGGTGTTATCGAGCAGTCCCGATGCTACTACCAAATCGGGCTTGCCATCTTGGTTGGCATCGAGGCTGAAGGGTACGGGGTAGTTCACCAGCGAAACCACTCCTAGGCCGTTGGGCAGCGTGGCTAGCTGGCTGCTGCTGTTGGTGGCGGCCAGTTGGGCGGTGCCGGTGTTGCGCAAGCCCACCAACTCGGGGCAACCGTCGCGGCCCAGCAGCAAATCCTGGTCGCCATCCTGGTCGAAATCTTGCAGCAGCAAGCCAAAGCCACCCGTGTGGTTGGTACCGTTGGGCCGGCAGGCTACCCCGCCCGTGGCGTAGCCCGTGCAGGTGCTAAAGCACGACATGATGCCGCCCCAGTAGTCGCTTTCCTGCCGAAACTGCAAGCCGCCGCAGCCAGCGCTGGTGTTGCGGAAGTATTGCAGGTAGCTGCCGCTGGCAAAGTCGAACGACAGGATATCGAGCTTCCCGTCGCCGTCTACGTCCTGAATGGCCGGGATGTCGTAGCCACCTAGGCGAATGTTAAAACCGCCGGGGCCCGAGCCCAAGTTGTAGGTTAGCTGATTGCTGACTAGCTGAAACGTGGGCCGCCCAGCGGCATTGGCCACGTTGCGAAACACCCGCACGTCGCCGCCGCCAATCTGCGTCCAGAGGTCGGGGCGGTTGTCGCAGTCGTAATCGCGCAGCAAGGCCCAGTTCTGCAGGTCGCCGGGGAACAGGCTCTCGTACTCGGGGGCGTATTGCCAGCCGCGGCCGCCGCTGGCGGTGGGCACGCTCAGGTAGGTTTGCACGCGGTTGGTCATCCGCTCGAACACAAACAAATCTTGCTGCCCGTCGGCGTTCAAATCGATGCTGGAGAACTGCGGGCTGTTCAGTCCGCCCGTCCAGGCCAGCGGCAGTTCGTCCGCGCCGTTGCTAATGCCCGCCGCCTGCGGCCGGTACTCCAGGCCAAACTGGCTGGTTTGGGCCAACGCACCTAGGGGGAGCAGCAAGGCCATTAGGGCAGGTAGCAATCGGGGCATAACGGGCAGAAAAACAGAAGAACGACGACAAATGCTGAACGAGCACAAACAAATAACAAAATTTGCTGCCGGGGTTCCTTGCCCCTGCTACGTTTAACCCCGCCGTATGTCGCTTTCTGCCACCACCGCCGACCTTTACGCCCGCTTTCAGCAGTGCCGTGCCGTAAGCACCGACACGCGCCAGCCGCAAGATGGCACCTTGTTTTTTGCCCTGAACGGCCCCTCTTTCCGGGGCGCCACGTTTGCTCCGCAGGCCCTCGAAAAAGGCGCTCTGTTTGCCGTGGTCGACGATGCCGAGCTGGCCGCCACCAACCCCGAGCGGTACTTCTACGCCCCCGACACCCTGCTGGCCCTGCAGCAGCTGGCGCTGCACCACCGCCGCCAGCTGGGCAGCATGCCCATCGTAGCCATCACCGGCTCGAACGGCAAAACCACCACCAAGGAGTTGCTGCACGCCGTGCTTAGCCGCCGCTTTCGGGTGCAATACACCCGCGGCAACCTCAACAACCACATAGGCGTGCCGCTTACCTTGCTCACTATCAGGCCCGATGAGCACGACATGGCCGTGGTGGAAATGGGCGCCAACCACCAAGGCGAAATCGACAGCTACTGCCAGTACGCCGAGCCTACGCACGGCCTCATCACCAACATTGGGAAAGCCCACCTCGAGGGCTTTGGCGGGATAGAAGGCGTGGCCAAAGGCAAAAGCGAGCTGTTCCGGTACGTGGCCGCCCACGGGGGCACGGCCTTCGTGAACACCGCCGATGCCCGCCTACCCGAGCTGAGCGCGCCCGTAGCCCAACGCATCACCTACCCCAACGCCGGCGACACTTACCCGGCCGAGCTGGTAGCTGCCGCCCCGCACGTAAGCATGCGCTTATTCGACGGCACCCCCGTGGAGGCTGCCATTACCGGTGCCTACAACTTCGTGAACCTGGCTGCGGCTGCCGCGGTTGGCGCCCACTTCGGTGTGCCTACCGCCGATATTACGGCTGCCCTGGCCGCCTACGACCCCACCAACAACCGTTCGCAGCTGGTGCGTACCGAGCGCAACCAGGTAATTCTGGATGCATACAACGCCAACCCCAGCAGCATGGCCGCCGCCATTCTTAGCTTGGCTGCCCGCCCCGGCGAGGCCAGTCAAAAAGTGGCCTTAATAGGCGATATGTTCGAGCTAGGTCCCGAAAGCCAAGCCGAGCACAGTGCCCTGGGTGAGTTGCTGGCTCAGCAGCAGTTTGGCACCGTGGTGCTGGTGGGCAAAGACATGCAACATGCCGTGCGCCCCGGTTTTCAGCACTTTGCTACCAAAGCCGAAGCCGCCGACTGGCTGCGCCAGTACCCGCTAGCCGAGCGCCAGATTTTGGTGAAAGGCTCGCGCGGCATGGGCCTGGAAACGCTGATGGAACTGCTGTAGAACCGAGCGTTGCACCGCATAAGCAAAAACCACAACGCCCGTACGAAACCGTACGGGCGTTGTGGTTACAAGCTAAACAGGTAGCGGCCGCAGCAACAACCGCCCGGCGTGAGGCCTAAAACGGCGAATCGAACTCGGCCAATAACGGGTGCACCTCGTCTTTGGGCGAAACGTTAGGGTTTTCTACGCCCCATTCGATGCCTAGCTTCGGGTCGTTCCACATCAGCCCACCCTCCGAAGCCGGGTGGTAATAGTTAGAGCACTTGTAGAGGAAGATGGTGTCATCTTCGAGGGCCAAAAAGCCGTGCGCAAAGCCCGTGGGCACATACAGGATGTTGGCGCGCCCGGCATCGAGCACCACCTTGGTATGTTGGCCGTAGGTGGGCGAATCGCGGCGGATGTCCACTACTACATCGAGGGCCCGGCCTTTGGCCACGCGCACCAGCTTGGCCTGCGCATAAGGCGGCCGCTGAAAGTGCAACCCACGCAACACGCCGGCTTGCGACGACGATTGGTTGTCTTGCACCCATTCCTCTTGAATACCAGCCTTCTCAGCCAGCAAACGGGCGCTAAACGATTCGAAAAAGGCGCCGCGGGCATCGCCAAATACACGCGGAACAAGCTCGATAACACCAGCCAGCGGGTGCTTAATTACTTCCATCGGGGGGTAGAATACAGGAGTCGGTAAATACAGGGGCTCGTACGTACGCAGCGGCAAGTTAGG
This sequence comes from Solirubrum puertoriconensis, assembly GCF_001483135.1. Classification (GTDB taxonomy): domain Bacteria; phylum Bacteroidota; class Bacteroidia; order Cytophagales; family Hymenobacteraceae; genus Solirubrum; species Solirubrum puertoriconensis. The sequence continues at coordinate 272,353 of NZ_LNAL01000006.1, read as the reverse complement.
CAGTTTGCCGCGCGCCTTGGCGCCGCAGGCCTACTTCGTCCACGATTTTAAGGTATTTCTGCAGCACGATGCGTTCATCAAATTTCTGTTCGGCCAGCTGGCGCGAGGCTTCGCCCATGCGGCGCAGCTCGGCATCGGGCAGGCGCAGTACCTGCAGCATTTTGGCGGCTAGGTCGTCGGCCGAGCGCACTTCGCACAGGTAGCCGTTTTGGCCATCCAGCACGGTTTCGCGGCAGCCCGGTACATCCGTAGTCACCAGGGGTTTGCCCATGGCAGCGGCTTCGAGCAGGGTTTTGGGCGTGCCCTCACGGTACGAGGGCAGCACCACGCAGTTGGCCTGCCGGATGTGCGCAGGCACGTCGTCGGAGGTGCCTAGGTACTCCACGTTGCCGGCTTGCAGCCACTCCTCAAACACAGCCCGCTTTACGCCCACACCGCCCGATTCGTCGATGCCCCCTAAGAGCTGAAAGCGGGTACCGGGCACCTGCGCGCGCACTTGCCGGGCCGCTTCGAAGTACTCCTCCACGCCTTTCTCGTACAGCACGCGGGCAATCATCAGGAACACGAAGGGCTCGTGGCGTACGGGTGCGGCCGGGTCGGGCCGGAACTTATCCACATCAATACCCGAGCCGGGCAACAGGTCGGTAATTTCCTTCTGCACTAGGCCGTGGTCCAGAAAAAGCTGCCGGTCGTCGTTGTTTTGGAAAAATACCCGCTTCGGAAATTGAAAGGCAAAGCGGTAGAGCCCTAGGGCAACTTTGCTCACCAGGTTTTTAACAATAAACACCGTGCCCAAGCCCGATACGTTGTTCACACTCGGAATGCCCGCCAGCTTGGCGGCCAGCGTGCCGTAGATGTTGGGCTTAATGGTGTACTGCAGCACCACATCGGGCCGCTCGCGGCGGTAGATGTCGTAGAAGCGCTTGGTGAGCAGGGAATCCTTCACGGGGTTGGTGCCCTTGTTTTCCATCGGAATGGGCACGTAGCGGCAGCCCAGCTCCGTTTCGAGCCGCTGCGAGTACGCATCGGGCGGGGCTATGGCCAGCACCTCGTGGCCGGCCGCCTGCAGGGCCTGCACCAGGTTGCGGCGGAAGTTCCAGATGTTCCAGCTGGTATTGATAACGATGGCAACGCGCATAAAAAAGCCGGCGCTGTAGGGCTACCGGTTTGCAAAGGTAGGCACACCACGCGGGTGGCGCATGGTACGGTTGATCAGCCAAGTGGTTGCACAACGAAATGGGTGGGCACGTTTAGCCGCAACAACGTGTTCTTACATACTACAATGGCCGTTTTGCTGCGTTAGCAAGCTCCGCAGCCCAATCAATTGGCCGTACCTTGCAGCAGCTAACCTGCGCGCCCACCCAGCTATGATTGAAACTCCGCGTCTTCAGCTTATTCCTTGCACTGCGGCTCACTTTGAGGCGGCTTTGGCGGGCCACCACGTGCTGGCGGCGGTGCTTGGCGTTGCTGCTGCTCCAAACTGGCCCGGCTCGCCCGAGGCTGTGCAGGCCCTAGGTGCCGGTTATCAGCACCTGCGCCAACAACCTGCCCTGCTGGGTTGGTGGACGTACTTAGTAGTGCACCGCGAGGCTCAGCAACTGATTGGCCTTGCCGGCTTTAAGGGGCGCCCCGATGCCGAAGGCAACGTAGAAATCGGCTACAGCCTGATGCCCGAGTACCGTGGCCAGGGCTTGGCTACCGAGGTGGCGCAGGCACTGGTAGCATTTGCCTTCGAACACCCCGACGTGCAGCGTGTGCAGGCTCTCACTTTGCCCGAGCGCAACGCTTCGTGCCGCGTGCTCGAGAAGGCCGGGCTGCAATTTGTTGGCCCTGCACTCGACCCGACCGAAGGCGAAATGTGGCAATGGGCCCGCCCGCGCGCAACTGCCGCCTCCCATGGTTTACGCTCGGCCCTAGGTGTTGCCGCAGCGGGGTTACTGGCCGTAGCCCTAGGTGCCTGCACCGACAACACCTCAGCCAGAGCGGCGGAGGTGGCGGGCCAGCAGGCCAGCACCGAAGTGGCAGCCCCGGCCGAAGCAGCCATTGCCGATGCCGGCAAAACGTTGTTTTTGCAGAACTGCGCCATTTGCCATGGCCAAAACGGTAAGCTAGGCCTCAACGGTGCTCACGACCTTACCAAAAGCAACCTCAACCAAATGGGGCGCGAGTATATGGTAACCAACGGCCTAGGCAAAATGCCCGGCTTCAAGGGCCAACTTACGCCCGAGCAGATTTCGCAGGTAGCGGCGTACAGCCTTACGCTCAAATAAGCGTTGCTTGCACAAGCGGCTTGTTTGCTTCGCCTCCAACTTTCCTTTTTCGTATAATCTTTGAAGAAGCCTGCCGGCTGGCGGGCTTCTTTTTCTTTCCGATTCTCAGCTATGGGCAACCCCTCTTCCAAACGCCGCCAAAACAGCACCCGCCACCCCGGCGCCACCGATTCGGTGAAGGGCCGGGTAGGCCGCATCCTAGCCAAAGGCAACAAAACCGCTACCTACGAAACCGCTCTTGAGGCCGAAAAAGCCGTGCTGGTAGCCGTACCCGATAAGCGCGAAGACGACGCCATCATCACGGAGTCGCTCGACGAGTTGGCATTTCTGACGGAAACCGCCGGCACCGTACCCATTAAGCGCTTCGTGCAAAAGCTCGAGAAGCCCGACATCCGCACCTTTGTGGGCTCGGGCAAGCTCGAGGAAATAAAGGCCTACGTGCAGCACGCCGGCGCTACCACCGTCATCTTCGACGACGACTTGTCGCCCTCGCAGCTGCGCAACCTTGAGAAGGAACTGAAGGTGAAAATCCTCGACCGCACGCTGCTCATCCTTGATATTTTTGCCCTGCGCGCGAAAACCGCCACGGCCCGCACCCAAGTTGAGCTGGCGCAGTACCAATACCTGCTGCCCCGCCTAACCGGCCTCTGGACTCACTTGGAGCGCCAACGCGGCGGCGTGGGCATGCGTGGCCCCGGCGAACGAGAAATCGAAACCGACCGCCGCGTAGTGCGCGACCGGATTTCGTTGCTGAAAGACCAGCTCAAAGATTTCGATAAGCAAAGCCAAACCCAGCGCAAATCACGCACGGGCATTGTGCGCGTAGCCTTTGTGGGCTATACGAACGTGGGTAAAAGCACCCTGATGAACCTGCTGAGCCGCGCCGATGTGTTTGCCGAAAACAAGCTGTTCGCTACCGTCGACTCGACGGTGCGCAAGGTGGTGCTCGAGAACGTGCCGTTTCTGCTCTCCGATACCGTAGGGTTTATTCGCAAGCTGCCCACGCGCTTGATTGAGAGCTTTAAATCAACGCTCGATGAGATTCGCGAGGCCGATCTGCTGCTGCACGTAGTGGATATTTCGCATCCTATGTTCGAGGAGCACATTCAGGTGGTGAACGATACGCTCAAGGATATCGGCGCCGCCGACAAGCGCACCATTCTGGTGTTCAACAAAATCGACCAATACAGCACCGACGTGGACATTGCGCAGCACCTGCACGACGTAGAGCCCGACCACGACGAAGACGTGGTGAGCCGCGAAGAGCACCAGCACCGCCCCTCGCTGGAGCAGTTGAAAAGCTCGTACATGGCTCGCCTGCACGATCCGGTAATCTTCGTGTCGGCGCAGGAGCGCGTCAACATCGACGAGCTGCGCGAAATGGTAGCCCGCCACGTACGCACCCTGTACGAGCAGCAATACCCCGGCCATGCGCCTTTTGCCGATTTATCGGCGTACACGGCCGAAGCCGAATAAGCTTGAAATCAGGCTGGTGCACGAGCCGCTGCCCCTAGGTAGCGGCTCGTTTGCTTTTGTAACAATACCAATTGCAGCCGGTGCCTTTGGGAAGCCAAAAATTATTATGGCCCACAGCAGAAGTTTAAAGAGCTATACAGCAGCTATATATACTTTACTTAATTAAAAATTTATTAACCTATTTTTTGCAATCATGTAAAATACTCGTCTATTGATAGCCTGCTTTCCCACTTTTTAAAACCAAACACCGCTTTATGAAGAAAACCCTTTACGCAATTGCCCTTGCTGGCTTAGGTTTCGGGACAACATTGACGGCTGCTGCCCAAGGCACCCGCGACAAAGAGGTACGCCAGCCGGTAGTGCGCGGCGGCACCGACGAACTGCCCGAACGCTCGTGCGCCTCGATGGAGGTGTTAGCCGCCCAAATGGCCGCCGACCCCGCAATGGGTCAGCGAATGGCCAACATCGAAGCCCATACGCGCTCGTTCGTGGCGAATGCCGCCGGCCGCCGTACCACCGCTACTACGCCCATTACTATTCCGGTGGTGGTGCACGTGGTGTATAACACGGCTGCTCAGAACGTATCCGATCAGGCCATTGCCAATCAGATTGCGGTACTAAACCAAGACTTCGGCAAAACCAACACCGATGCCAGCCTGACTCCGGGCATTTATGCCGGCCTGGCCTCGTCCGTGAACGTGCGCTTTTCGCTGGCCCAGGTAGTACGCCGCCAAACCAAAACCAGCTCGTTCAGCAGCAACGACGCGGTGAAGATTACCAAGCGCGGCGGCAGCGACCCGGTTTCGCCGGAGAAGTACCTCAACCTGTGGGTGTGTAACCTAGGCGGGGGCTTGCTGGGCTACGCTCAGTTCCCCGGTGGCCCCCGGGCTACCGACGGCGTAGTAGTGCTGTACTCCTCGCTGCCAAATGGCACGGCCGCCAACTACAACCTAGGGCGCACGGCTACCCACGAGGTAGGCCACTGGCTAAACCTGCGCCACATTTGGGGCGATGCCACCTGCGGCAACGACTACGTAGCCGATACGCCCACGCAGCAAACCAGCAACGGCGGCTGCCCGGCCTTCCCGAAAATCACATGTAACAACCAGGGCGATATGTCGATGAACTACATGGACTACACTTATGACAAGTGCATGTACATGTTCACGGCGGGGCAGGCGGCGCGCATGGAGGCTGTGTTTGCAGCTGGCGGCCCGCGTGCTTCAATGGTTACGGCCAGCACCACTGCCAGCGTAACCAAAACATCGGCTTACCCCAACCCGGCAACGGATGTGCTGAACATTGGCACGCGCACTTCTGAGCGCGCCACTGTTACCGTGTACGACATCCACGGCCAAGTAATGCGCGGTGCCCGCTACGATGCCGCCACTGGCCAAGTACACGTGGAGAACCTGAACAAGGGCTTGTACCGTCTCACCATCACCGATGGTGAGCAGGTAACGCAGCAGAGCTTCGTAAAAGAGTAGGCTTTAGGCCGATATCCGACTAAAACACAAGAGCCCGCCTTGATTAAGGGCGGGCTCTTACGTGGCATTTAGCCATCAGAAAACGGTCCTGCGTAGTCGCATCAGCAGAGCAAACGACTGACACACAGGTAAAATAACAAAGCAAAACAAATACTTTGCTAAGTGCAATTTTCAACTTTCGCTAGCAAAAGTACACGTTTGCTTTAACAAAACCTCGTCAGTAAGTCGCTCGAGTAATAGTTTTTGCCGGATTTAAAAATTTGGCAATAAACAGTTGCGATTCTGTAGCGGAATATCATAATTGTCGGCCCTAATTTTCGATTCTCTCATTTCCCCGCCCCTCTTTCTCCACAACCAAACCATTTTTTCATGAAGAAAACCTTTTACGCTGCATTGGCCTGCTTGGGCCTAGTCGCATCGGGAGCAAAGGCACAAACGACACCCGTTCGTCAGTGCGCTACCATGGAAAACCTGGCTGCTCAAATAGCCGCCGACCCTACGCTGGCGCAGCGCCGCGCCGCCATTGAAGCCCAAACCGAATCGTTTACAGCTCGCCCGCAAACCACGGCGCAGCGCGGCACCGCGGTTACGGTAACCATCCCGGTAGTGGTGCACGTGCTGTACAACACCACCGCGCAAAACATTTCGGACGCCCAGATTCAGTCGCAGATTGCGGTGCTGAACGAGGACTTCCGTAAGCTGAACGCCGACGTATCGAAAGTGCCCGCTGCATTTGCAGGCCTGGCAGCCGATGCCGGTATTCAGTTTACGCTCGCTAAGCAAGACCCCAACGGCAACCCCACCACGGGCATCCAGCGCAAGCAAACCACGAAAACCTCGTGGGGTACCGACGACCAGATGAAGCGCTCGACCTATGGCGGCCTCGATGCCTGGCCTGCCGGCAAGTACCTGAACTTGTGGGTGTGCAACCTATCGGGCGGTGTGCTGGGCTATGCCCAGTTCCCCGGCGGCCCGGCCGCTACCGATGGCGTGGTAATCCTGACGACGGCATTTGGCAAAGGCGGCTCGGCTACGGCTCCGTTTAACCTAGGCCGCACCGGCACGCACGAAGTAGGCCACTGGCTGAACCTGAACCACATTTGGGGCGACGACAACGGCGCCTGCACCGGCACCGACAACGTGTCGGACACGCCGAACCAAGGTGCCCAGAACTACGGCTGCCCCTCTTTCCCGAAGGCATCGTGCTCGAACGGCCCCAACGGCGACATGTTCATGAACTACATGGACTACACCGACGACGCCTGCATGTACATGTTCAGCACGGGCCAATCGGCTCGCATGAATGCGTTGTTTGCTAGCGGCGGCGCCCGCGCTTCGCTGCTCACCTCTACCGGCGGTACCACCCCGGGCACTACGCCCCCGCCCACCACGCCTACCTACTGCGCCTCGAAGGGCAATAGCGTAAGCTACGAGTGGATTGACTTGGTGCAGTTGGGCTCGATCAACCGTACCTCGAGCAAAGATGCCGGCTACTACAACGGCACGGCCCTGAGCACCTCGGTAGCGGCCGGCTCTACGCAAACCATCTACTACTCGGCTGGCTACGCCTCATCGGCCTACACCGAGTACTGGAAGATCTACATCGACTACAACAAGGATGGCGACTTCACCGACTCGGGTGAGTTGGTAGCCAGCCGCTCGAGCAGCAGCAGCTCTACCCTGAGCAGCGCCTTTACGGTGCCAACCACGGCCAAGAGCGGCGCAACCCGCCTGCGCGTGGTAATGAGCGACAACTCGGCCACCACCAGCTGCAACAGCTACAGCTACGGCGAAACCGAAGACTACACCATCAACATCACGGGTGGCCTGCGTACTTCGACTGCTAGCCCGGCTACCGCTGCCGACTACAAACTGTTCCCGAACCCGGCTGCCGACGTACTGAACCTCGTGCTGCCGGCCGAGCACAACCCCGCCAACGTGCAGGTAGAAGTGCTCGACGCACGCGGCGCGGCCATGAAGCAAGTGCGCTACGACGGCTCGGGCATGCTGCAGGTACAAAGCCTGCCGGCCGGTGTGTACACCCTGCGCGTGCAAGATGGCGGCACGGTAGTTCACCAACGCTTCGTGAAGCAGTAACCTAGGGATACGCCCGGGTTACAACCCACAACAAAAAGCCCGCTTCGCCCCAGGTGAAGCGGGCTTTTTCGTGGCCAAAGGCCATTGCCCTGTAGCGCGGAACAAATTTTGCGCTACACTGCTGCCCTAGGTTGCCGCCCTCAATAACTATTTTGCCAGGGTGGCAGTAAAGCAAACAGCCACCCTGAAGCTCCTGCATTCCCGATGAAAACCTTGTACCTGATGCGCCATGCCAAGTCGAGTTGGAACTTCGACGGGTTGAGCGACAAAGAACGCCCCCTCAACAGCCGCGGCCGTGCCGATGCCCCGCACATGGGGCAGGCGCTGGCCAGCCGCAACATTCAGCCCGACTTGCTGGTAAGCAGCCCGGCAGTGCGCGCCCTGAGCACTGCTGCACTGGTAGCCAAGGAGCTGAATTACCCGCCCGATAGCATACAGGTGATACCCGGTATTTACGAAGCCGATGCCGAGCGGCTGTTCGATATCATCACAGAATTACCCGACGAGGCCAGCAGCGTATTGCTGGTGGGCCACAACCCTACCCTCACCGACACGGTAAATATGCTGTCGACGCGCAGCCTGAACGACATGCCCACGGCCGCCGTGGTGTGCTTGCACTTTCATGCCGACCAATGGGCGCAGGTGCACCGCGCCAATTCCGAGTTCTACTTCTACGACTACCCCAAGAACCACCACGATGAGTAGTTAGGCGCCTCGGCACGGGAACCCCACCTAGGCCGTTTTGCTTGGCTGCGATTGTCCGCTATGCCGCACCCTGCTTCCTCACCCTTCCCCCCCGAGCCTACCCTGCACAACCGCGAGCTTAGCTGGCTAACCTTTAACGCGCGGGTGCTGCAGGAGGCGCAGTGCCCCGACGTACCGCTGCTGGAGCGCCTGAAGTTTCTGGCCATCTTCTCCTCCAACCTCGACGAGTACTTTAAGGTACGCGTGGCCACGCTGCGCCGCCTGCAGAAGCTGAAGCGCAAAACGCGGGCAAAACTCGGCGACGACCCCACCGAGCAGCTGCAGCAAGTGCTGGAGGAGGTACGCCGGCAGCAAGAGCAGTTTGGCGCCACCTTCCGCGAGCAATTGCTGCCCGAGCTGCACCGCCACCACATTCACCTGATTACGGAGCGCGACCTCGACCAGGAGCAGCGCCGCTGGGTACACCACTACTTTCGGGAGCGGGTGCAGGATTTGCTTTCGCCCATGGTGCTCGACGACAACCTGCACTACTTGTTTCTGAAGGACCAGACCGTGTATCTCACGCTGTACCTTACGCAGCCGGTAAAAGGCAAGAAAGCCGAGGACGAAGAGCGGGTGCTGGTAATGGAGCTGCCCACCAAGCGCCACGGCGGCCGCTTTGTGGAGCTGCCTGCGCGCGGGCAGGAGCGCTACGTTATGTTTCTCGACGACGTAATCCGGTGCTACGCGGCCGAGTTGTTCCCGAAGTACCGCTCGGTGGAGGTGCACAGCATCAAGATTTCGCGCGATGCCGAGCTGGATATCCAGGAAGAGGTATCGGACAACCTGCTGTCTAAAATCAAGAGCAGCCTGAAAAAGCGCGAAACCGGTTACCCTGCCCGCCTGCTCTACGACCCCGCCATGCCCAAGCCGGTGCTGCGCGCCATTATGCAGAAAACCGGTATCGGCCGCGAAGAGTTGGTGGAGGGCAGCCGCTACCATAACTTCCGCGACTTTTTTGGCTTTCCGGGGTTTGGCCTGAAAGAGCTGCAGTACGCGCCCCAGCCGGCCCTGCCCCACCCCACGCTGCCGCGCAAAGACGACTCGATGCTGGCGGCCATGGCTGAGCGCGACCACCTCATCCACTTCCCGTACCAGTCGTTCGATTACGTAACGCGGCTGTTGCGCGAAGCCGCCAAAGACCCCGACGTAACCGACGTAGCCATTACGCTCTACCGCGTGGCCGATAAGAGTGCCGTAGCAAAAGCATTGCTGAAAGCAGCCCAAAACGGCAAACGCGTAACGGTTGTGGTGGAGCTAAAGGCGCGCTTCGACGAAGAATCGAATATTCGCTGGGCCGAAAAGCTGGAGCGGGCCGGCGCCACCGTTATTTACGGCGTGCCCGAGCTGAAAGTGCACGCCAAGCTGCTGCTGATTACCCGGCAAGAAGAGGGCAAGCCGCGCCAGTACGCCTACTTAAGCACCGGCAACTTCAACGAAGCCACCTCGCAGGTATACGCCGACCACGGCCTGTTTACGGCCGACGCCCGCCTTACCGACGAGATACTGCGCTTATTCGATTTCTTCCGCAACCACAAGCAGCCTGCTGCCTTTGAGCACCTGCTGGTAGCGCCGTTTGAGCTGCGGCCGCGCCTGCACCAGCTTATCGAAGCCGAAATGCACAATGCGCAGGCAGGCCAGGAGGCCTACATCATCCTGAAGCTAAACGCCCTGCAGGATGAAGAAATGATCCGGAAGCTGTACGAGGCCAGCCAGGCCGGCGTACGCGTGGAGTTGCTCATCCGGGGTATCTCGTGCCTGGTGCCGGGGCAAGCCGGCCAGAGCGACAACATTTCGCAGCGGGGCATCGTGGATCGGTACCTCGAGCACGCCCGGGTATACGTGTTTGCCAACAACGGCCAGGAGCAGGTATATGTAGCCTCAGCCGACTGGATGACGCGCAACCTCGAACGGCGCGTGGAGGTGGCTTTTCCCATCTACAATCCCGAAATCCGCAACGAAGTGCGGCACCTGGTTGACCTGCAACGGCAGGACAATACGAAGTCGCGCGATTGGCAGAACGAGTTGCTGCGCGGTCCCAACGCCGAGCCTGTACGGGCCCAGTTTGCTACCTACGAGTACTTGCGCAAGAAGAGCCGCCGTAAGTAACATAAATACTAGGTATAGAGCCTGTTGACTGAAATATCGGGCGTTGTCACCTAGAAATGATGCAGCGCGGGCTTCAGCCCACGTTTGCCAGAACGAAAACGTGAGGGCGATGATGCCCCTTCACCAACCGTTTCAGCAAACGCGGGCTGAAGTCCGCGCTACTTCGCATTTAAATGCTGCTGCACCTAGGGTTGCCGGCCAAATGCTTTGATGATGGCCGGGGTGATAAACAGCTCCAGGCTGCCATAAGGCGCACCGGCAAACTTCGAGTCGATGATCTTGAGGCGGTCGGAGTTGGTGCGGTCGAAGGCGTCGAATGCGTAGTTGTAGCGGTAGCCGGCTTCGGCCCCCAGCCACAGGAAATCGAAGATGGCTCGCTCCCAACGCCCGCGGAACTTCACTTCGGTTTCGCGGAGCTCGAGCGTGCGCAAGGCCTTGGAGTTGGGGTCGGGCTGTCCGTCGTCGACGCGGCGGCTTAGCGGGTTGCGCAGCTTAATGATGTAGTTGAAGCCATCGACGGTGTAGCCCGCGTAGAAGATGGAGTTGGGCGAAGTGTTGTAGCGCATGGTTACGCGGGCCGGAAACAGGGCCTCGATACCAAACCGCGGGTTGAAGGTGCGGTTGTAGAGCACGGCCGGGTACACGCTCTGGCGGCCAAAGGTGTAGCCCAGCTGCACGCCTACGCCCCACGAAAACGAGGGGCTGCGTTTCCAGCCGTACAAGAACTCCGACGACACCCGCAGGTAGTCGCGCAGCGCCAGGGCCGAGGAGGTATAGTCGCCGCTCAGCTCGCCCTTCACCCGGAAGATGTACCAATTCACCTCGTTGACAGGCCGGATAACGGCCAGCTGCGCACCTAGGGTTTTCAGGCCCTTGTCCTCGATGTTGTCGTAGAGCTCGTACTCGGTGGGCGGGTTTCGGAATTGAAATTCCTCGCGCTCGTAGTTCACCCCCAAAATCAGCTTCAGGTGCGGGTTGTTGAGCATGGGAATGTAGCCCTTAATCACGAGGCGGGCGTTCTTCTCGGCCTCGGTGGCGTAATCGCGCAGGCCTACTACTTGCGCATTCGATTCGGCCCGGAAGCGGGGCATGCGCTCGTAGTGGAAAATAAGCCCCTTGCTCGGGCCCATGCCCACCACGGATGGGGTAGCAAACTCCTGCTCGTCGGTGGCCGAATCGGGCTGAGCGGGCAACGGACGCGGGTACACTTGCCCCGGTGGCGTGATTTGCGCCTGGGCCGAGGCAGCAGCAAGCAGCAGCGCAAAAACAGCACCGCCGCGGTACGGACGGAAACGTGAAAGCATGAGGGAGAGCGGCTAGGCGCCGATGAGTCGATATCAGGTGCGCTGTGGGCGTCTTGCTTCTAACGATGCTACGCCCGAAATGGCTGTTGGCTGAGGCAATTTTTCGCTATAAACCCGAAGGCCTGCCCGCAAAGCTCAGCGCGCCCTAGGTGAGCAACACTGGCCAAGAGGCAGGCCTTCGGGTTTGTTGGTTTCAGGTGTCGGTTGCTAGTTGCCGGCGGTTAGTGGGCGGTGCGCAACCTAGGGCAGCGGCTAAAGGCAAATACCAGACAACCCACAACTACCAACTGACAACTAACATCTGACAACTGCTTAGAACAGGAAGTCGAAACCGACGTTGACGAGCCGCTCCTCGCCCACCGAGTAGGTAGCGTTGATAACGGCTTGCTTGAGTATGTCGATCCAGATACCGCCGCCTACGCCCGTGTGGAAGGCGCGCAGGCCCGTGCGAGTATCCTGCGAGCTGTACACGCGGCCCGCGTCGGCGAGGCCCAGAATACCAAACTTGCCCGGCACCAGGTAGGCGTTGAAGGCGAAGAGCTGCAGGCGGGCTTCGGCGTTGGCGTAGGTTACGCTGCGGCCGGCAAAGCGCGTGCGGCGGTAGCCGCGCAGGTTGGTGGTGCCACCCAGGGTATTGGCCTGGAAGAAACGGTAGTCGCCGAGGTTGCGCGCGGCCCCAATGCGGCCCGCCCATGTGAGCTGGAACGGGAAGTTGGGCGAAATGTAAAAGCGCACTTCCGAAGCCAAACGGCCATACTGCAGGTTTTCGCCGTTGAGCTGGCGGTTGTACTCGGCCGAGCCCGTAATGCGTAACCCAATGCGCGGGTTTTTGGGCGACGAGCTGGCGTCGAGGTTGAAGTAAGCCCGGCCACCAGCGTAGCGGTTCAGCTGAAAGTCGGAGGCTCGAATGCCAGTGGCCGCCCTGCTTACCCCGTTGCCGGTTACCGGGTCGAGGCCCTCGCGGATTTCGCGGCCTAGGTCTTCGCGACTGATGCGCCACTGGTCGTACTGCGGCCCGAAACCAACTTTCAGGAAGCTGAACAAGTCGCGCTCGAGCGTGGGCGCAAACGAGAAGCGCGAGAAGCGGATGCGGTAGGTTTCGTTGATGATGCGGTTGCCGAGTGCGTTGCCGCTGCCTTCGCCTTGAGCCACATTGCGGGTGTCGTTGCCTTTGCCGAAGTAGTTGTAGAGCAGCTGCGGACCGTAGAGCTGCGAGCTAAGCAACAGATCGTACTTGCCAAACAAGTTGGTGAAGATCCCGTTGTAGCGCACGTTGTACGCCCGGCGCGAGGGTGCATAGTTGGCCACCAGGGTTTGCTCGGTGGCAAATGGCTCGCGCCGGAACCCGAATGTGCGCAGCGTGGCCCCACCTCCCACGAAGATGCCGTCGTCGATGTTGTAGCCGAAGTAAGCGGCCGGGCCAAAGTAGGGCAGCTTGTAGTCTTTGCGGTCGGTGCGGGAGGCGTAGTCGTACTGGCTTACCTCGATGCCGGGCTCGAGGCGCAGGCGCGTTTCGCGGCCGGGCACAATTACGTTGCCGGTATCGGCATCGTACACCTGCAGGGAGTGCGGGCGCAGCAGCGAGCCGCCCACCCGGCTTTCGTCCACAATGGTGTCGCGGTCGGTGCCGCCGATGATGCGCACCCGGATGCCTTTGGGCACGTTGCCGGTTACGCGGTACGAGTCGTTGCCGGCAAAGCCGTAGAGGCGAATCTCTTTGGTCGTCTTGCCGTCGTAGGTTTGGTCCCAGAGGGTTTTGGTGGTCTGGCCCTCCTTGTTCACCTTCTTCACCAGCACCCGGGTTTTGTTATCGGGCAGGCGCTCCACCACAAAGCGTTCCTGTTTTTCGCTGCCTTTCACCTCCACCTTGCTGTTTACCACCTCGTAGTAGTCGGCGGCCAACTCGGGCAGCAGCTCGCGGCGGCTTTTCAGCTTGCGGGCAATTTCGGGGCCGTGCAGCTTGTAAATGTCGTCGGGCCAGCGGGTGCGCAGCGCCGAGTCGATAACGGCATCGGTGAGGCGGGCTTTCAAATCCTCAGCCGTTTTCACCCAGTCCTTTTTCGATACTTCACCTAAGAACACGCGGTCGTTGGCCAGGGCCGTCAGGTTCAGGCCCTTCCAGTCGGCGTAATCCTCGCCGAAGTTCTGGAAGTTGCGAATGGCCCACTTGCGGCGCGCCAGCCACGGGAAGAAACCATCGCCCTTAAAGAAAGCAATGTCGCGGTCTTCGGGCACGGCCGTAAAAGTTCGGTCGCCTTCTTCGTCCTTGCTTTCGGCCCAGCGCCACTGGTCTTCGTGTCGGTCCCAGTCGCCGATCCACATATCGAACAGGCGCGAGCGTACAAAGGCTTTGGCTTTGATCTTGTTGTCGTTGTCCTGGCGCAAGCGCTCCAGCACGCGGTCGGTGCCCACCAGGTTTTCGGCGTAACCTAGGGAGGCCACGTTCGACTGGTCGTCTTTGGCGTCTTCCTCAATCATGGCCGGCGTGTTCTGGAAGCGTGCCAAGTACTGGCCCAGCAGCGGGTCGCGCGGAATAAAGCGGCGCTCGGGGTTGGTGTGCAGAATGCCGGCAGCCTGCGCCAATGGCGGAATTACGAAGGCCGCGTACGGGTGTTGGGCCGAAATCTGATCCTGCAGAATGTCCTTGGCAGCGGTTTCGCGCAGGGCCTCGGGCAGCACCGCGGCGGGGTCCTTGTCGAGCGAACGGATGGTGTAGTTGCGGCCTTCTTCGTTGCGCACTTTTAGGGAAGCCGTTTGCTTGCCGCCCCCGATTTTGTAGGGCTCCAAGCCGCCTTTTTCGGTGGCGAGGTCGAGCACCGGAAACTTAACGGGCGTGGCCCACTCCTGGCGGTAGTGCTGGCCAAACAGCGCCTTATGAAAGCCGCTGCGTTTGGCATAGCGCGGGTTGATGGCCAACGTTACGGTTGAGTCGCGGAACTTGGGGCGGCCGGCCACATCTACGTTGAAGGGGTCGGTGGGCGTGGTGGGGGCGTCGCCGGCTACGGCTTGCTTGGCGTAGAGCGACTGGCGGAACACCAAGCGGCCCGATTGGCCCTGCTCGTTGGGCACCCAATACTCCACCCACACTTCGCCGTTCTGGTAGTAGTTCACGCGGGCAAAACCTTTCTCCTTGTCGGAGAAAATGGCCTCGCCGTTGCGGCCGGGCTTTACGTGCTGAGTTTTGCAGCCCGAGCCGCTCACAATGTGGTGCAGGTTTTCAGCTTTGAAATACTGCAGGTTGTGCTCGTGGCCGGCGGCGTAAATGGTGTTGGGGTACTTGTTGAAGATATCCATCAGCCCCTTTTTGTACTGCTGGTACAAGGGGTGCGGGATATCCTGCGATATGCCGCCGTACTTGCGCGCAAACGGGTAGATAGAGCCAATAATGGGCAGCGGTATAAATGCATATTTATACACGATGCTCAGCGGGAAAAAGTGGTCAGCGAGGGTGAAGTAGCCGCCGTGAATGCCATCGGAGAAGATGGGGTGGTGGCCCACCACAATCACGTTTTTGTTGCGGTGCTTGGCCATTAAATCCTCGAGCTGCACGAAGAAGTCGGTTTCGTTGGCTACGCCGCAACCGCTGTTGGCCCCGTAAGGCCGCTCGCGGGTTTGCAGAAACCACTGCGAGTTGATGGCAATAATGGCGAGGTTATCCTGCACCAGAATTTCGTAGGGGCCAGGGCAGCCGTTGCCGGGTACGTAAAACGGCCCCGTACGCGTGAAAGCGGCCGAATCGCGGTTCATGAACTCTTCGGCAAATACCTGCGCCCGAATTACCTGCTCGAGCGAGCCGGGCAGGCCCTGCTTCCAGTCGTGGTTGCCGGGTATCATGTACTTCTCGCCCTTGTAATCGCGCAGCACGTTGATCTGCTCAATCAGGCGTTGTTCGGATACTTTGCGGTCGTAGGCGCCCACGGGCGGCAGGCCGTACTCGTAAATGTTGTCGCCGAGGTATACGGTAGTGCTCCGCTCACCCGCTTTCAGGATTTCGCGACGCATAAAGTTGAGCGAAGGTTCACCGCCTTTTTCGGGCAGGGCAGGCGCGCCTACGTCGCCAATCAGAAACACGGAGTAGCGCAGCTGGGCGCTGTCGGGCGGGGTTTGCTGCTGCCAGTCCCTGCCGATGCCTCGGTAGTTGGGGCGCTCGGGGTGGGCAGCCTGGGTTTTGCCTTCCTGGGCTGCGGCGGGCCTCAGAAACAGGCTACCGACCAGCAGCAACAGGCCAGTCAGGAAAGGTCGGGTCATATTGCAGATGAGAAAGAAACGTGCGGGTTGAAGGCGCCGCCGCAGCAGCTACCTTGGCGTTTGAGAGACGCGTACGAGGTACAATAGTAGCCGATACGCAGCTCGACGCATCGGCGTTGGGTTGCCGCCGTTACGCACATTGGCCCTAGGTGGTTGAGCTACTTTTAGAACCCCGCGGCCGCGCTTGCGTTGTAAAGCCATTAGGCCCCGCCGTGGGCCGCACCTTCCGCCATCAATGGAAACGACTCCTACCCTCAAACCGGCAAAGGCCGAAATTGTAAAGCAGGCCAAAGCCTACGTCGAGCAGCTGTTTGAGCAGCAACTGCCGCCGCAGCTCGTTTATCATACCTTCAAGCACACCAACATCGTAGCCAAAGAAGCCGCCGCCCTAGGTGAGGCGGCCGGCTTAGCGCCCCAAGACCAAGAGGCCCTGGTACTGGCCGCCTGGTTTCACGATACGGGCTACATCGACCGCTACGACGGCCACGAGTACCGCAGCATGGAACTGGCCGAGCAGTGGCTGCAAGGCAAGGGCTACCCGGCCGAGCGCATTGCGTTGGTGAAAGACATCATCCGGGCCACCCACCGCGACGAGCCGCGCAAAACCGAGCTACACAAGCTAATGGTAGATGCCGACATGAGCAACCTCGGCCGCGACAACTGCCTGCCCGATGCCGAGCTGCTGCGCACCGAGTGGGAAGCCACCCAGGGCCGCGTGTTCGGCAACAAGGAGTGGGCCGAGTACCAGCTCGACTTTTTGCTGCAGCACAAGTTTTTGTCGGAGGCCGGCAAAGCGCGCTACAAAGAGCAGCTCAAAGACAACATCAAGGAGCAGCACAAGCAGTTGAAGAAAATCGGCAAAAAGGAAAAGAAGCAGCAGGAGAAGGCCGAAGGTTTTGCCGAGGGCAAGCGCGGTGTGGAAACCATGTTTCGCGCAACGTACAGCAACCACATTCAGCTCTCGGGCATGGCCGACCAAAAGGCCAACATGATGATCAGCCTGAACGCGGTGCTGCTGTCGGTTATCATTACCTACCTCGGGGCCAAAACCTCTACCCTAGGTCCGGCTTTCACCAAAAATCCCGTGCTGGCCGTGCCCATGGGCTTGCTGGTAGCTACGTCGCTGGGCTCGGTGGTTACGGCTATTCTATCGGCCCAGCCCGATGTAACAAGCTTTAAGTGGCTGCGCCGCTCGCCCCAAATTGCCACCAACCGCCGCGTAAACCTGCTGTTCTTCGGCAACTTCACGCGCCTCAGCCTCGACCACTTTCAGGACGGCATGCACGAGCTGATGCGCAACAAGGACATGCTCTACACCAACATGGTGACGGACATTTACTACCTGGGCGAGGTGCTGGGCCGCAAGTACCGCCTGCTGCGCGTGAGCTACACCATCTTCATGGTAGGTCTGATTTTGACCGCCCTGGCCTTCGGCATTGTAATGCTGTATAAGGCGTAAACAGGCGAGTTGCCAGAACAAGAGAAAGGTTTAGAACTCAAGTCAAAGCTAAGGCTAGGTGCTAGTTCCCCTCCTCAGATGAGGAGGGGTTAGGGGTGGTTGAAAAACTAGAATTAGCTTTAGTCGAAGTTCAGGACCTAGGTCAACTACCCCAGCCCCTCCTCATCTGAGGAGGGGAACTGTTGTTCTATTCTATCCTTTTCAGCCTCCAACACTTTCTACCTGGTACTTGGCACTTTGTACCTACTACCCAATAACTAACCCTTCGCAAAAGGCCGTGAGCTGGCGCATGGATTGGCCCAGCCAGCGGCGCAGGCGGCGCAACTGGCCGCGCCGGATGGTGCGCAGCGGGCTAGCTACGTGGCCGTACCGAAACTCGATGCTGATGAGGCAGTGCTGGTCGTCGACCTCCTCGATGTAGTAAATGAGCATGGAGTTCGGGAAAAGGCGCCAGTGCGATACTTTTTCGACGTACTCGATGTGGTCGTCGGCTACGATGCGCTGCACGGCTTGCAGGTCAATTTGGCCGTTGTACAGATCGAGTTTGTAGCTGGTGCCGGGGCGGTAGGCCTTGGTGATATCGTAGTGCACGGCGCTAGTGCCGGCCAGCCAGCGCGGCCGCAGCCGAAAGTTGGTGAGCACCCGAAAGGCGAACGTAGCCGGTACGTTGGCCACGCGGCGCACCTTAATGCGGCAGGTGGTAGGCAGCTTGCCGTTGTCCGACTCTGTTTGCAGCAACAGGCGCAACGGCGTGAGGTAGGCGTAGCGGTAGCTGATTTCGCCTAGGTAGTCGTACACGGTGGCGCTCTGCTGCAAGCGCGTCCAGGAAAAGCAGCGGGCCAGCTCGGCGGGGGGTTGCGTGCTCAGGTAATCCTCCGTGAGCAGGATGTACTCCGAGCCCGTTACGTTGTTCTTGAGCAGGCGGTGCGCCACTATCACGTCGCGGCCCAGCAGCTTGGTAAAGTTGCGGATTTGCGACACGCTCACGCGGCCGTAGTGCACCACAATCTTGAGGGTCAAATCGGCGTCTTGCAGCGCTGCTACCAGCTCCGAGCCGGTATCGCGCGCTACCATCTTCAGGTAGTTCTGAAAATCCAGAAACACCCGGCGGCACTGCTCTACCATTTCGGCTGCCGAGGGCGGCTCACCGAGGCGGTAAAACAAAATGGCATCGCCCTGAATTTCGGCCACCTCCATATCAAGGGTATTGGCCTCCACCAAAATCTCCAGCAAATCGGCCACCAAATGCGGAGCCTGGGGGTGGTCGGCCTCCTCGATAAAACGCGTGAAGCCACTGATGTCGGGTATAAACAACAGCGCCGGCTCGGCATCGTCAAGCGCCTCAACCGGCCTCATGCCAGCCAGGCGGCGGGCAGCGCGCAAATCTTCCAGTAAACTCATACAAAAGCGCTAGCGGGGTGGGGCCGCGGCAACAAGCGCCCGTGCGCCTATACGAGCCATAGGCCCAGCAGGATGTTGGCGGCGCCGGGGCGCATAGTTAACGCGGCCATAGCCCGCCGCTACGCGGCGAAGTGGCTTGGGCACCTAGGGGTTTTCGGCTTATCTTTGCCGGCACTGGGCTGCGTAGTTCAACGGATAGAATAGGCGTTTCCTAAACGCTTGATATGGGTTCGATTCCCGTCGCGGCTACATAAAATGTCTCGTGAGCAGAAGTTCGCGAGACATTTTCTTTTCGCCCGTTGCGGGGTAAGCGGTTGGGTAAAACACGTTGCCTAAAACCTCCTTAACTCGTCTTTAGCAAAGTGCTGTACTCAAACCGCCAGCCGCCGAACTTGCGAAAGTAAAAGCCAGATTCGGGTGTGTAAAAGCGTTTGTTTAGGTGTGGAAGCACCGAAAGCTTGTAGCGTTTCATGATCAGAGAACGTCACTAAATGACTCCAAATGAATCGGTGCGCGCCTGGAAACATGCGCTGATGGCGACGGGTGCTTTTTGTCTCCTTATCCTCTTTGTTTCGCTGTCAGCTCCGGTGAAAGATGCCGGCAGAGCCGGGGTACTCGGAACACGATTGTTAATAATCGGATTCTGGACACTTCAATTTATATACTTGGGAACCGCCGCCGGAGTGCTTGTATTTGTGATGCGAGCTTTGGCGCGCCTACGCATAATGTGGGTGCTGATGTGGATACCCTACGCAATGCTTGGCTACAACCTGTTTCCGGCAATGCGTGCATACGAGCCCGTCTTTATCGCGCCGCTTTACCTAGCAGTGCCTTTTTTTATTGTGTTGCATGGCTTGCTGTTCGCAATACGAACCCGAGCCAACAACCAGTTCTCCGACGGCAACTAGGCTCTTTAAAGCTGAACGTCTGCTCCTAACGGCATGTGGATAACCGCACCTCGGCTGAGTGCAAGTTCCGCTTGAGTAAGCTTAGCCTTGTTGCAGCCACTCCATAGCGGCGCTTTCTTCAACAAACGTGCGGAGGTCGTAGGGCAGATTGGGGGCCAATACGGCTTGCAGGCTGGGCTGCAACGACGGCGCGTTCTGGAGGCTGTGCTCGTAGGCAGGCGAAAGCAGGTAGGCCAGCCGCAGGCGCACGGGCGAGCAAGCGGCTGCTACTTGCGGCAACCATACGTGCGCAATCCAGTGGGCCTGCTCGGGCGTTGGCACGGGGCGGCGGCGCACATCCACGAGCAAGCGGTGGGCTTGGTACTGCTGGGTTGCCTGCTCCAGCGCCTGATAGCCAGCTTCAATAGCGTCCGATGCGGACTGCGCCGTCCAGCGAGCTACCAGCACGTGCAGATCGGGGCGGTATTGAAGTTGGATGGTAGAGTTTTCAATCACAATTCAAAGATACGCGGTGCGCCCCTGCTTAGGTACGCGCAGCCCTAGGTGCCCGGAGCCGCCGTGTTGCCGGGCACCTAGGATTGACTGTAATAGAACTAATCTTCTGCCACTTCAGGGTTGGCAGGCAACCATCCGGGGCGGCTGCCTGTTACTGCTGCTCGTATTCGAATGAGATGAAGAAGACACTTGCGCAGCTGCCGGTTTCGATACTCGACCTAGCAGTTATCTTGGAAGGCCACACCCCGGCCGATACTTTCCGCAACACCCTCGACCTAGCCCAACATGCCGAGCGGTGGGGCTATCAGCGTTTTTGGTTGGCCGAGCACCACAACATGGCCAGCATTGCCAGCTCGGCTACCGCGGTGCTCATCGGCTACGTGGCGGGCGGTACCTCGCGCATTCGGGTGGGCTCGGGTGGTATTATGCTGCCCAACCACGCCCCGCTCATTGTGGCTGAGCAGTTTGGCACGCTGGCTACCCTGTACCCCGGCCGCATCGACCTAGGGCTGGGCCGCGCGCCCGGCACCGATCAGCTAACGGCTATGGCCTTGCGCCGCGATTTACAAGGCTCGGTGGAGGATTTTCCGCGCCACGTGCAGGAGCTGCTGGGGTACTTATCAGCCGACAACAGCACCAGCCGCGTGCGTGCCGTGCCGGGCGAAGGCCTCGACATACCGGTGTGGCTGCTGGGCTCGAGCACCTACAGCGCCCAACTGGCCGGGCTACTGGGTTTGCCGTTTGCGTTTGCCAGCCACTTTGCTCCGGCGCAGCTACAAGCCGCGCTGCATCTCTATCGCGAAAACTTCCGCCCCTCGGAGTACCTCGCCGAGCCTTACGCGGCAGCCTGCGTAAACGTAATTGCTGCCGACTCCGATGCCGAAGCCGAGCAGCTGGCAACCTCCTTCTACCAGTTGGCCCTCAACATCATTCGTGGCACCAGCCGCCCGCTGCAGCCGCCGGTTGATGATATGCAAGGTATTTGGTCGGATATGGAGCGTGAAGCCGTGGGTCAAATGATGGCGTACTCCTTTATCGGTGGCCCAGCCAAGGTGCAAAAGCAGCTGCAAACCTTCCTCGACAACACCGGCATCGATGAGTTGCTGGCCGTGTCGCACATCTACGACCACACCGCCCGTTTGCGCTCCTATGCCCTGCTCAGCAGCTTTTGCCAACCGGCTGCGGTGGCCGAGCCGGCGCCGGGTGCTACCCTGCAGGTATAGGAAGCGCCAACACTGCTACCTAGGCATTAAAGCGGCCAATTAGCTGTTTGCTGCAATTATGTAATTACAACCCCGCCCCCGCTTAGCTAGGGCAAGTGGAACGTAGCCACTGCTGAGCGTCGGGCAGGTTATCGAACACCCGCGCCTCAAACGCGCGAAGCTGGGCATAAAACTCGCTGGCCGAGCCTTCGGCCAGCGAGGCGGGGGTGGTAATCATGGCAAAGTGCTTTAGCCCGGCAGCGGCCGCCATGGGTGCCCATTCGTTGACAACCCAATCGATTGAGTGCCCCCACGGGCCGCGCACATCGCGGGTGTCGTTGAGCACACACGAAAAGCCCGCTTTGGCTAATGCATCGGTGTAAGCCTTGGCGCCTTCCTGAATGTTACTTGCCGTCAGGTAACCTTGCCAACGCACGTGAATCCACTGGTTTTGCACATCGGTATCGATGGTCAGGAACACGCGGCCAAGCGACGACTTGAGTTCTGGCATAAAAATGAGAGCCTAGAAAAACTACTTTGGTTGAGGGTTGAAATGAGTATTACGGCCAAAGCCCCGAGGCCCTAGGTACTAGTTAGGCCGCAGGCCCAGGCCCGCGCTTCGGCCAGGTCGCCAAATGAGCGTACTTCAAAAGGTACCGCCTCGGTTACATCCTGGTACATATTACCGATCAGCATACGGTTGAGCGTTTCCTCCGATTCGAGGCGGGCAAAGCGCTGCACACCCAGCTTGGCCATAGCAGGCAGCACCACCTCGGCCACCCAGCGCAAATCAACGGGGCGCACGGCGCCCAGGAGCCGGTCGTTGGCAATCCAACCGGTAACGTTGTGCCGGCGAGCCAATTCCAGCGCATCAGTTATCTGACTACGGAAGGCGGCACTGCTCACAAAGCTTAGCCACTCCGTTTCCAGGGCGTTGGTGCGCCCGCGGTGCAGGTGCAGTACAAGGGAAGGATAAGACGCTATGGGGGGCATGAAACGGGAATAGTAGGGCTACAAACGTACTCAGGCATGTGCATGTTCCCAGTACTTTTGCGGCACATACAGCCTGTGCCGCAGTTGTGCCGTATGCCTACATACCCACCTTCTGCTTTACATGCCTCCTTCCCCTGCTTTGCTTTCAGCCGAGGTGTTTCCGCCGGCCGAGCTCCTGCATACCGTACTCGATGTGGTGCCTTGCGCGCTGGTGCTCTACACTCCCGTACACGATGCCTCCGGCCAAGTAGCTGATTTGGCGTTTGCCTACCTCAACCCGGCTGCGCAACAATTGCTGGGCTTGCCGGCCCAACCGGCAACCACCTATCTGCAGCAGTTTCCGGAGAGCCGCGGCAACCATGCGTGGGCAGCGCACCAGCAAGCCCTGCTGGCCGGGGCCGGCCTACCCCATGCGCTAAGTTATATTGCCGCTGACGGCACCGTGCAAGCTACCGGACAACGAGTGGGCAGCGGCTTGCTGGTAAGCTTCGCCAACGCGGCGGTCCCGCACCACCTTACGCCAGTCCAGGAGCACCCCGAACGTCAAGCCGAGGAGCACAGCAAGCAGCTGCGCATTTTTGATACCATACTGGAGCGCCTGCAGGAGTTCGTGTACCTCTTCGACCTGGACGGCCGGTTTCAGTACGTGAACAAACCTTTGCTCGATTTGTGGGGCCTGAAGCTGGAGCAGGCCGTGGGCAAAAACTTTTTCGATCTCGACTATCCCAATCAGCTTGCCAGCGTTTTGCAAGCCCAGATTCAGCAGGTAATCGACACTCACCAAACCGTAGAGGGCGAAACAGCCTACACCAGCCCGAGCGGCGAGACCGGGCATTACGAGTACGCCTTTGTGCCCTTGCTGGCGCCCGATGGCTCGGTAGAGGCCGTGGCCGGCCGCACGCAGCCCGTTACGGAGCGCCGCCGCGCCGAGGCCGCTTTGCGCGCAAGCGAGGCGCAGTACCGCACCATCATCGAATCGATGGACGAAGGCTTTTGCATTATCAAGGTACTCTTCGATGCCCACGACCAGCCTACCGATTACCGGTTTATCGAGATGAACCCGGTTTTTGAACAACAAACCGGTATGCAAAACGCCCTGGGCAAAACCGTTCGGGAGCTGGTGCCCAACATCGAGATGTTTTGGGTGAAGACTTACGGCCAAGTAGCCCGCACGGGTAAGCCCATGCGCTTCGAGAACCACGCTGAGTCGATGGGCCGCTGGTTCGATGCCTATGCCTTCCGAATCGGCGAGCCGGAGCAGAACCACGTGGCCGTGCTGTTCAACGACGTTACCGATCGAAAGCGTACCGAAAAGGCTTTGCGCAAGGGCGAAGAGCAGCAGGCCTTTTTGCTGCAGCTTAGTGACCGGCTGCGCCCCTTGCTCGACGCCACCGCCATTCAGTTTCAGGCGGCGTGCGCCCTAGGTCAGTACCTGGGTGCCAACCGCGTGGGCTACGCCGAGGTGCAGCCCGATGTCCAAACCATTGTGGTAACGCGCAACTATACCAACGGCGTGCCCGGCATCGAGGGCCGCTACCAGTTCGATGATTACGGCCCGGCCTTGCTGCAGGAATTGCAGGCCGGCCGCACGGTAGTGCGCCCCGACATTGCCAACGACCCTACGCTAACCGAAGCCGAAAAGCACGCCCACGCCGTGCTGCAGCTGGGGGCTACCGTAAACCTGCCGCTGATGAAAAACGGCGAGCTGGTGGCCGTGCTGTTTATCCACTACCAACACGCCCACGACTGGAACGACGACGAGCTGGCCCTGCTAACCGAGACGGCTGAGCGCACGTGGGCCGCCGTAATTAGAGCGCGCACCGAAGAAGCCCTGCGCGAAAGCGAGGAACGCCTGAAACGGGCCATGTCGATTGAAACGGTTGGGGTTATCTTCTTCGGGCTAGATGGCGTAATTCACGACGCCAACGAGGCCTTTCAGCGCATGAGCGGCTACTCGCGCCAGGATTTTGTGAGCGGCCGCGTGCGCTGGGACGAAGTAACCGCCCCGGAGTTCATGCCGGCCACGCGCAAGGCCATTGAGCAGCTGCGCACCCTCGGCGAAAGCAACCCCTACGAAAAGCAGTACCTGCGCCCCGATGGCACGCGATGGTGGGGCCTGTTTGCGGGCAAGCGCCTCAGCGAAACGGAGTGCGTAAAGTTTGTGCTTGATATTACCGAGAGCAAGCAGGCCGAGCAGCAACTGCACCTGATGAACCAGCAGCTGCAGCGCGTCAACGTCGATCTGGATAACTTCATTTACACGGCCTCGCACGACCTCAAGGCGCCCATTGCCAACATTGAGGGGCTGCTGAACCTGATGCAGGAGCAATTGCCGGCTACCAATCCGCTTACCCTCGAGCTACAACCCCTGCTGCAAATGATGCAGGAATCGGTGGCGCGGTTTCAGCGCACCATTGAGTATTTGAGCGACGTGGTGAAGCTGCAAAAGGAGCACGACCAACCCGCTACCGACGTGCCGCTGCGCCCCGTAATCGACGACGTGCGCCTCGACCTGCAACCGCTGATTGCCGAAACCCGCGCCACCCTCGATATCGACGTAGCTAACTGCCCGAGCATTTCGTTTTCGGCCAAAAACCTGCGCTCGGTGGTGTACAACCTGCTCAGCAACGCGCTGAAGTACCGCCACCCCGAGCGACGGCCGCACATTCGCGTTTACTGCGAGCTGCAGGAGCAGTTTACCGTACTACGCGTGCAGGACAACGGCCTGGGCCTCGATGCGCAGCAGCGGGAGGAATTGTTTGGCATGTTCAGGCGCTTGCACCACCACGTTGCCGGCTCGGGCCTGGGCTTGTACATGGTGAAGCGCAGCGTGGAGAACCTAGGCGGCAACGTAACGGTGCAGAGCGAGCCGGGAGTGGGCTCTACGTTCTCGGTGTACTTTCGGCGCTAGTACCCGTATACGGTTCTGCTGCTAGTGGCCGCTAGTGCTTTTCCCCTTACCAGTAGCTTATGACGCCTCTGCCGAGCGTGTTGTTGGTAAATGATGACACCACTACCAATTTTCTTAACCAAACCCTGCTTACTCGCCTAGGTGTAGCCAACCGCATTTACGTGGCCCTAAACGGCGAGCAAGCCCTTACCCGGGTGCAAACGCACTGCGCTACCTCCGACCCCGAGTGCCCAGCCCTGATTTTGTTGGATGTGAACATGCCCGGCATGAACGGCATTCAGTTTCTGGAAGCGTACCGCCAGTTACCAGAGGCGCACCAACAAGCCTCGGTGGTGGTAATGCTGACCACCTCCATGCACCCGCGCGATGTGGAGCGCGTGCAGCAATTGCACGTAGATGGCTTTGTGAACAAGCCGCTCACGGCCGATAAGGTGCAGGAGCTATTGCGCACCCATTTTCCTGCCCATGTAAATACGGCCGGGTAAGCACCCCAAGGTGCCCACCCGGCCGAAACAAACGCCGCGGCACCTAGGGCTACTCGGGAGCCAGGGCGCGCAGATTATCGTCGAGGTTGCCGTCGATGAGCAGGTAACGCGGGTCGATGCCGGCTTTGCCGGGCTTGCGCGGCACCGTAACGATAATGGTTTGCCGGCCTGCCCTGATGCGGTGCCACCCTCGGTATAGCTCCTCGCCGCGTAAGTCGCCGGGGGCTGGGGCGTAGGCGCCTATTTCCACCACGTCGTTCATCGGCAGGGCTTTTTCAGCTCCGGTTTCGCTCACGCTCAACTTGCGCGCCCGCACGCCGATGGCTACCTGCCACCGGCCGCCGGCTATCGGCTTGGCCTCTACCCTTTCGGCCGAAAGCTCCCAAAAGGTGTTCTGGGCGAATAAATCGTGCAGCAGGTAGCGCAGCGAATCGGGCGTGTTGGCCTGCAGCTCGCGGTAGAGGTGCAACGAGGTGGGCAACGGCGCCCGCCCGCCACTGTATTGCTTAAACAAGCGCTGCAAAGCCGCGTTTACCGGCGCAGGGCCTAGGTATTCGCGCAGGGCATACATGGCAAACGGTCCTTTGCGGTACACGCCAAAATGGTCGGTTTCGCGCAGCAGCGGCACATCGGCCTCGGGGCGCGGACTGATGTACTCGCGCCGCATCATGCGCAGCAAGCGCCCTAGGTGCTCGGCGCCCAACGCGTCTTCGACCACGCCCATGGCACTGTACCACGCCAAACTCTCGGAGAGTACAGGGCCGCCCTCTACCTTGGCGGGCACCACCTGGTTGCCCCACCACTGGTGCGCTACTTCGTGCGCCATTACGGCAAAGGGCAAGTCTAGGTCGCGGTCGTCGCGCTGGGGGCTCACGAAAGCAAAGCCCTCGGTGTAGCGAATGGTGCCGGGAAAAGATGTTAGCCGCAAGCCACTGGCCGCGCTTGGCACCTCTACCAAGCGTAGCTGCTGGTGCGGGTACGGCCCAAACTGCTTGGTGTAGTACGCCAGCGAGGCCCGTACGCTCCGCAGCAAACGCCCTAAGTTTTGGGTGTGGCTGGGGTGGTGCAGCACCTGTATTTGCACGTTGTTCCAGCGCGTTTCCTGCACGGCGTAGCGCGCCGAAAACACCGCGTAGCCGTTGCGGATGGGCTTGTCGGTTTGATAGTGGAAGTAGCGGCGGCCCCTGGCCTGCCACGTGCGCAGCAGGGCACCCGGCGCTACGGCCGTTTGCTCGGGGGCGGTGCCCACAATGGTTTCCAGGGTAATATGCTCGCGGCCGCGCAGGTCGTGGCGGGCGGCGCTATCCTGCAGGGCTCGGGTGGCGGGGCGCGCTGCCAGGCCGTGCTGCCGCCGCACGCCGGCGTTGCTTAGCTCGTATGCCGGTTGGTAGCCTACCGATGGCAGCCACTCTTCCTCGAGGCAGGTGCCGTTGGCTACTACCACGGTGCCGGCATCGTGCGTGGCAAAGCCTCTAGGTGCCAGGGCCTGCCGGAAATGCATGCGCAGCGTGTCGCCGGGCTGCAGGGGTTGGCTTAAGGTGTAGATGCGGTAGCCCAGTTCGTCGTCGGCCAAAGCAAGCTTGGCGGGTTGGCTGAACTGCACGTTGCTCGGCGCCACATCGGGGTGAAACACCACGTGCACCGAGTCGATGGCGTGGGGGGTTTGGTTCTGGAGCTGATAACTACCGCTCACCTCGGCGGCTTGGCGCTCGGGATACAACTCGAGGTGCAGCTTGGTGGCTTGCAGCACAGGTTGCGGAGCGTTGCGGAAGCGCCCGTAGCGCCGCTCGTACGTGGCTCGTTGGGTTGTTTGGGCAGCTTCGGAGACATAGGTTTGCCGCACGTAGGTGTGGTAAAAGATATACCCACCGGCCACCAATACCAGGCTTGCACCTAGGGCAGGCAGCGCCCAGGGCAAGCGCCGCCACCGTTGCGCGGCTTGCTGCACGCGCGCCGGTAGGCCTTGCTCCTGCCCGCGCGGCCACGCTACCAAGCCCGCCAAACCTATCAGCAACGCCCAACCGGCCCAGTACAGCTTGTACCAGCCCCAAGCACCTAGGGCGCTGCCGAAGCCGTTCATGTAGGAATAGCTCCAGCCGAGGTCGGAGCCAAAAACCAGCAACTCATGCTCGATGCCGATGACCGGGGCAAACACCGTGTAGAGGTAGAACAGCAGCACCAGCAGGTGCCCCACGTATTTGGCTTGCACCAGCGCGTGCCCGGCCATAGCCACTACCGCAAACAGCAGGTACTTAGCCAAGTGCAGCCCGAAAAGGATTTGCAGGTACAAGCCCAGCTCGAACTCAAAGTAACCTTGCTGAGCCTGCAGGGCCATGCTCGAGAGCATCACAACCACTTGCAACGCCAGCAGCATCAACCACAAGCCCAGCAGCTTGCCCACGAATAGCACCCACGCCGGCACGGGCGTAGAGTCGGTTATGGCACCTAGGCCGGCATCTCGCTCGCGCCACACCAACTCACCGGCGTACAGCGTAATCAGGCTGGCCACAAACACGCCGATGGCCATATGCCCCATCATGGTGGCTAGGCGGCCGGTAACCGGCAAACTGGGTGTGCCCAGTTCGCCTTCGAGCAGCTCGGGGCCCATCAGCTGCAGCAGCACGAAAACAATAGGGAATAGCAGCCAGCTTTTGCCACCGGCAATCCACCGGAAAGAGTTGAGCGCAACACGGCTTACTTGCCGCACGGCCGTAGCGCGCCCAAACACTTGCGGCATACGCGGCAAGGCGGCTGGCACACTCCACTGCAGCAACGCCGCCTGACTATCAGCTAGGGCATCAGCGGCTGATGCTTGCACCCGGCGCCCGCCCACGCTGTGGTGCGCAAACCGAAAGCGCAGCTGCGCTACTCCCAATGCCGCCAAGCCAATGCCCAGCCACAGCAGCCGGTTGGTAAGCACCGCACCTTCGAGGGCAATAAGTTGGGTATTTTTCTGCAGCGGCGTCCAGGCTCGCCACAGGGCGCTCATGGCCGTGAAGCCGGTTAGGTCGAGGTGCTTGCCGAGCGTCCAGTAGCCCAGCACATCGGCCACAAACTCGCGGCTGAACAGCACCAGCAAAAACAGCAGGGCCGCCACCAAGTAGCTTACCACCGCCCGCCGGCTAAGCACGGCCGCCGCAAACAGCAACGCCGTGATGACAAACGCATTGGGCAGCGCCACGATGAAGTAAGCCCCCACGTACGCCATGGGTCTGAACGGACCTAGGATAGCTGCTTCGAGGCCCAGCAGGTGGGTAGCCAGCACCAAAGCCAGTGGCACCGCTGCCAGGCACAACCCATTGAGCACAAAGGCCGCCCAGAAACGCCCTGCCAGGTACGTAAAGCGCGTCTGCGGCGCGGTGTAGAGCAAGGGCGCGATGCGCGTTTGCGCATCGCGCGTGGCGGCGTCGGCAGCTATAGCGGCGCTTACCAGCAGACCCGTGAGGCTGGCAATAACCGTGATGGTGGTGATGATAATGGGCGCGTTGAAATAGAAGCCGCCGCGGCGGGCATCATCGACAAACGCTGCCGCTACCCAGATGGCCAAGCCCAAAAACACGAGCAAGTACAGCCACGTGGTGTAGCGCCGCAGCTGGTAGCCGAGCTCAAATTGTAGTACTCCCCAGGTCTTCATGATGCTACCTCGAGTTTGGGGTGAGCAGCCAGCCGGCCGCGGTGCCCGGCCATTACGCTGAAGTACACGTCCTCTAAGTCGGCTTCGATGGCCTCGAACCCGGCACTGGGCTTGGTTTCGCTGAACACGTGCACCACGGTGCGCCCCGCCAGCAGCTTGGTTGAAATAACGGCGTGCTCGCGCGCCAGCGTAGGCAGCTCGTCGCGGGCGATGATGCGCCGCCAGATATGGCCTTGCAGATGGGCTACTTCGCGCAGTGGTTCGCCTTCGAGCAGGATTTCGCCCTGGTTGATGATGGCCATGCGCGTGCACAGCTCGGCCACATCTTCCACGATGTGGGTGGAGAGCAGCACCACGCTGTTCTCGCCCAACTCACTGAGCAGGTTGAGAAAACGCACGCGCTCGGCCGGGTCGAGGCCGGCGGTGGGCTCGTCGACGATCATCAGCCGCGGGTTGCCGAGCAAAGCCACGGCCACCCCGAAGCGTTGGCGCATGCCACCCGAAAAGCCGCCCAGCTTTTGCCGGCGCACGTCCCAGAGGTTGGTTTGCCGCAGCAGCGCTTCCACGGCTTCGCGGCGGGCGGCGCGGTTGGTGATGCCCTCCAGCATGGCAAAGTAGTCGAGCAGGTCTTCGGCCGTCGATTTGGGGTACACGCCGAACTCCTGCGGCAAGTAGCCCAGCGTGCGGCGCAACGCCTCCTTCTGGCGCAGTACATCAATGTCGCCGAGGTTGATTTCGCCTGCATCGGGTTGCTGCAGGCCGGCCAGTATGCGCATCAGCGTGCTTTTGCCGGCGCCGTTTGGGCCCAGCAACCCGTACATGCCCGGCGGGATGGTAAGCGACACGTTACGCAAGGCTTGCTTGCCGTTGGCGTAGGTTTTGGAAACGTTGCGGATAGTTAAGTCCATGCGGATTGCCCGTTGAGCGTTGCACCTGAGCGCCCCTGCCACAGCAATTGGCGCGCTCGGTGTAGGGCAAGGTTAGGCAACCCCGCAGCCAGCCAGAATTAAATGTGATGGAACCCGCAAAAGATGTGACGAACCACTTGCCAACCCGCACAAACGCCGCCTAGGTTGTGGCTAAGCCAAAAGCAAAAAGCCGGCTGCTAATGCTAGCAGCCGGCTTTTTAATAGCGGTTGATGCGTCGTGCTTACTTAGCAGCGCCCAGTGCAGCCAGCACCGTGTGCAGCCCTTGCTCGGCATCGTTGCCGAGGTGGATGCGCAGCGTGCGGCGGTTGTAGTTCTGCAGGGCTTCCAAGTCGCCTTGCGCCTGGGCGTTCTTGAACGTGCCGAAGGTGTACGAGCGGCCGGGCAGCTGCAGGTCCTGCGGGTGGTCGACGGTGAACTGGATGAACAAGCCCGTGTCGGGGCCGCCTTTGTGGTACTGGCCCGTGGAGTGCAAAAAGCGCGGACCGTAGCCCGAGGTAGTGGCAATGTGGTGCTGTTGTTGCACTTGGGCGCGCAGTTGCTGCAGGCTCTCGTTCAGGCCGGGCGTTTCGGTCAGGTACGCCTGAATGTTCAGGAAGTCGCCGGCTTTGGCCTGGCCAAAGAAAGCCTTCAGCAGCTCGGCCGCGTTGCCGCCGCTCACCTTGGTGTAATAGGTTACGCCCTGCTCCTGCACCTTGGGCTCCTCGGTTTGGGGCAGCTTGCCTTGCTCCTGCACCACCTTCATGAGGCGGTCGGTAGCGGTTTTGCTTTCCTGCACGTTGGGCTGGTCGAAGGGGTTGATTTCGAGCACGGCGCTGGCCACGGCCGTGGCCACCTCCCAGCGGAAGAACTCCTGCCCTAGGTCGAGCGGGTCGTTCATCAGGATGGTGATAACCGGGTGGCCGGCTTGCTCGAGGCGCTCCAGCTTCTGGCGGTTTTCCTGATCGGGCTGGTTGCGGTAGCCCACGTACACGAACACGCGGTCGTGGCCGTACAGCTCCGGCTCGCCGGCCGGCTCACCGGCCACCGGCAAAATGCCTTTGCCTTCTTTGCCGGTGCTTTCGGCAATCAGCTGCTCCAGCCACAGCCCTAGGTCGCTCAGCGACTCCGGCACGATCAGGGTTAGCTTGTCGCGGCCTTGCTGGGCCAGCACACCTAGGGCCACGCCCAGTTCCAGGCCGGGGTTTTGCTCCACCGGGCC
Source organism: Solirubrum puertoriconensis (assembly GCF_001483135.1). Taxonomy (GTDB): domain Bacteria; phylum Bacteroidota; class Bacteroidia; order Cytophagales; family Hymenobacteraceae; genus Solirubrum; species Solirubrum puertoriconensis. The sequence goes on along the minus strand of NZ_LNAL01000006.1, from coordinate 241,002 downwards.
ATTGCTGCCGCAGGCCTGCATCATGGCCACGGAGCGCTCCAGCACCTCGCGGATGTTGATGCCGTACAGCGCGGCCGGCACCAGCCCGAAGTACGACAAGGCCGAGAAACGGCCGCCCACCTCGGCAAAATTCAGGAAGATGCGGCGGTAACCCTCGCGCGTAGCTTGCTCCACAAACTTGGAGCCCGGGTCGGTAATGGCCACGAAGTTCTCGCCCACCTTATCGCCCTTCAGCTGCCGCACGCGGTCGTAGAAGTAGTCGCCGAAAGCCAGCGGCTCGGCCGTGGTGCCCGATTTGCTGGCCACGATAAACAGCGTATCGGCCAGCGGCACCGATTCTTCGATCTGGCGCACCGTACCGGGGTCGGTGGTATCGAGCACCGACATGGGCAAGCCGTTCGGGCCTTGCTCGAACGACGATTTGAACACGATGGGCGCCATGGTGCTGCCGCCCATGCCCATTACCACCACGTGTTTGAAGCCAGCCTGCTTTGCCTCCTGCACAAACTGCTCAATTTCGGGCACGGCCTCCAGCATGGTTTCGGCCACGCGGAGCCAGCCCATAAAGCTGCGCAGGTTTTGCTGCGCCTGGGCATCCTGCACCCACAGCGAGGCCTCTTTGTTCCAGAAACCTTCGGTGAAGTTTTTGACATTAAACTCCTGGAGTTTCGCGTCGATGTCGGCTTGGTAGCGGCCTAGGTGCAAGGTGGCCGCGGGCACTACCGCAGCGGTGTTGGCTGGCTGATTTTGGTTTGCCATTAGGTCTGAGTATTAGCTTGTGATGAACGTTGGGGGTGCTGCCGGTGGCAGTGGTAGCGGACGGGCAGCCAGCGGGCCGTTGGCTTGCAGAACGCCGCCCGAAACGGCGAATATCTACGTTCCGCCGCAATGGCAGTATACTCTAATGCATATTTTACCCTAGGTGCAGGCCGGCAAACCGCTTCGGGGCAACTGCTTACGCCTGGCGAAATACCTCGCCTGAAACGGTTTGCCTAGGTATCGGCAAACGCCAACGCAGGGCAGCACCAGTTGTAGGCACTGCCCTGCGCGGGTATTCTGCTCGGCGGCGGAGTTTAGCGACCAAAGTCGTCCTGCACGCGCACGATATCGTCTTCGTTTGATGGGTTGGTGGCGTCGGTGTGTTGCCAGATTTCGGCTACCACACCCCAATCGTCGAGGCCAACCAAGCGGTGCCGCTCGCCCTGCTTTAGGGTAATCTGCTCGCCGGGTGCGTAGGTTTTTACCGGCTCTTCGGCATCGGTGGCGCTGGTTGCCACGCCCACAGGCCCCTCGACCACGCGCCAAATTTCGGCGCGGCGGTGGTGGTACTGCCACGACAGCCGCTTGTGCGGTGCCACCAGCAAAACCTTCGGGCTCAGCTTGCCGGCAATTTTCAGCTCGTCAATCGGCAGCCCGTTGAAGTAGGCGTCGGCAAACTCCTGCGCTTGTGCTTCGTCGATAACAAAGAACCCACCCCACGGGCGTGCCTGGTCCTGAGCCACGATAGTGAATCCTTGCTCCTGAAGCTGGCTGGCAATTTCCTCGAAGAGCATTTCTTGATGGGTAGCGATGAAGTTCATGGTTGTGATGCGCTAAGCTGTTGGTGGAAGAGCAAGCCGTGGTTGCGGAATCTGAGGTGGCCCACACCCAAGATACGCAGCCCGACAGTTGAATCTACCAAAAAAATCTTAGAGCGGTTACATTTTATACCTGATCGGCACACGATAACTCGCAAACATAGTGCTGTATTGGGCGCAACAAATCTCCTCCGCTTCCTCAACTAGTGCATCTGCACTTTATGCAGCTCACGCGCGCAAGGCGCTGCGCATTTGCTAAAATGATAACAGCGAGAGGTTTAATGCCTGAATACATTGTATCCTGGCAGAGGCGCTGTAGGAACGCAGTAGTACTCTGTGGGCTGTGTTAACCATTTGCAATGCTTGTAGTTGCACTGGCCAAAGCTAGCTTATTACGATGTGGTGAACGGCTTGTTACCAACTTATGACAAATAATAACATCAATACAATTTTTTATTAGAAACATACATTATATTAGCTATAAAGCTCCCAACATAATTCTTGCTCAACAGCCGACACATGCTTGTGTAGCGGCTGCAGGAATCTGTTTGCTTGTGCCGTGGGTCTCCAAAGTCAACCAACACACCTATTACCACTTCTTATGGGAACTACTTTACCCCTCTATCGACCGACTAGGTCCTTTCGGTTGAGTGTACATCTGCTTTTGCTATTGCTGATTACGATAGTGAGTCGAACTCAGGCCCAAAGTATACAGACTGGTACTATTTCGGGAGGTCCATTCTGCGTGGGTTCTCAGATAGCGGTGCCATTTACATTTAAGAGCTATACAAATAATCAGCTTGTCACCTTTCGAGCGGAAATATCAACTGCTAACGATTTTACTTCTCCTATAGCTATAGGAACGGCCAGTTACACCTACCCCAACAATGGCAACCCCTCTGTTGATGGTTTTATTAATACAACAATACCATCTACAGTGAGCAGCGGAGGTAATTACCGTGTGCGCGTGGTTTCCTTAACAAGCGACAACAAGATTGCTGTAGTGGGCACAACTAGCAGCAGCACGCTGAATATTGCTACTCCAGCGACAGTTAGCGTTAGCATCTCCACCTCAACGGGTAGCAGTATTTGCAACGGTACAACGGTTGTTTTTAGTGCAACTGTAGCCAACGGCGGTACGACACCAACTTACCAGTGGAGCATCAATGGAGGCCCCATAGCAGGAGCTACATCCGCAACCTTTACACGAACTACGCTACAGAACAACGATGTTGTAGGGTGCAGGGTAACGTCAAACGCAACCTGCATCACAAGTAACCCTGCAAATGCTAGTGTTACAATGACCGTCAATGCCCTGCCTACGGCTACCATTGCGGCCAGCGGCCCCACCAGCTTTTGCACTGGCGGCTCGGTTACGCTATCTGCCCCGGCAGGCTTAAGCTACCTATGGAGCACCGGCGCTACATCGCAATCCATTACAGCCTCGACAAGCGGCAGCTACTCCGTTACCGTCACCAACGGCAGCAACTGCTCAGCTACTTCGGCAGCTACGGTTGTAACCGTAACGCCCACACCTAGCCTCAGCATAACTGCTCCTGAGACGGTTTGCGCCCCCGCCACTGTAAATCTAACGGCCGCAGCCGTAACAACCGGCAGTACGCTACCCAATGGCACCGTTCTCAGTTATTGGACGGACGCAGCCGCCACTACCCCGCTCAACAACCCGGCAGCAGTGGCCGCAAGCGGAACCTACTACATAAAAGCTACCAACGGCAGCTGCACCGATGTTAAACCCGTATCGGTCACCATTAACCCGGCGCCCACCACGGCTCATGCTGGCCCCGACCAAAGCGTAGATGGCGAAACGGCTACGCTGGCGGCCAACGAACCGCAAGTTGGCACTGGCACCTGGAGCATTGTAAGCGGTACAGGGGGCTCGTTTACGGATGCTACCAAGCCGACTACTACGTTCAAAGGCGTGGCTGGCACCACTTACAAGCTGCTCTGGAGCATTGGCACGGGTTTGTGCCCCGCCTCTACCGACGAGGTAAGTGTAGAGCTGAAGAAGGTAAGCACCACCACCACCGTAGCCGATGCTAGCGGCGTGTATGGCTCAAACGCAGTTACCCTGTCGGCAACGGTGCAGCCAAACCCAGGCGGCGGCTCCGTTGATTTTTACCTAGGCGGCAGCAAAGTGGGCACGGGCACGGTAGGTAATAGTGGCGTAGCTACTTACACCTACGATGCCAGCCAACTGAACGCCTCGGGCACTACGCCCTACTCTATTTCGGCCCACTTCCTAGGTGCCGACTTTTACACGGCCAGCAACAGCGCCCCCGGTCAGCTCACCATTAACCCAGCGCCGGCACTCATCAGCCTGAGCGGGCTGAGCACCACGTACGACGGCTCGGCCAAGGCGGCAACTGCGGAAACTAAGCCGGCTGGCTTGGCCGTAAGCATCACTTACGATAGCAACGCAGCGGCTCCGACCAACGCCGGCACGTACGCTGTAGTAGCCACCCTGAACAACGCCAACTACACCGCTCCGGAAGCCAAGGGCAGCTTGGTAATTGCCAAAGCAAGCAACAGCATCAGCTTCGACGCGCCTGCTGACCGGACTTACGAGCCAGATGCAAAGCTTACGCTGGCGGCTACGGCTACCTCGGGCCAACAGGTTAGCTTCGCGGTAACCGACGGGCCGGCCAGCATCAGCGGCAACACGCTCGCCATTACCGGTGCGGGCGACATTACGGTAGAAGCCACGCAAGCAGGCAACAGCAACTACGCCGCCGCTGCGCCCGTCAGCCGCACCTTCCGCGTAGCCAAAGCGGATCAAACCATCGGCTTTGCTGGGCTGGCCGACAAAACCTTTGGTGCTGCCGATTTTGAGCTTTCGGCTAGCAGCACCGCGAAGCTACCGGTAAGCTTTGCCGTTACGGGCAACGCCACACTGCTGGATGATGGCAAAACGATACGCCTGACCGGCGCCGGATCGGTTACGGTAACGGCCACCCAGCCCGGCGACGCCAACTACAACGCGGCTACTGCAGTAAGCCGCACGTTTGCGGTTGGCAAGGCGGCTGCTACCCTACAACTCGGCCAGCTGGCATTTGATTACGACGGCAACCCCAAACCCGTAGCGGTAACTACCGACCCCACTGCGCTAACGGGGGTGAGCATTACCTACGATGGCTCGGCAACGGCGCCAACAGCCGCCGGCAGCTACGCCGTAGTAGCCTCGCTGGCCAATGCCAACTACCAAGCAACCAACGCTACCGGTACGCTGGTGATTAGCAAGGCCGCTGCTACCGTAGAACTCGCCGGCCTCAGCCAAACGTACAGCGCCACCGCTAAAACCGTAACGGCCAGCACCCCGGCTACGGGCAGCAGCAGTTTCAGCTATAGCTTCAAGCAAGGCAATACCAGTGTTACGGAGCCCACGGCTGCTGGCAGCTACGAGGTTACTGCTACGCTCAGCAACGCCAACTACACGGGCAGCGCTAAGGGCACGCTGATAATTGCACCGGCGGCACTTGCTATTACGGTAACGAATGAAAGCCGGGCTTACAACACCGCCAACCCCAGCCTTACGGGCACGCTTACCGGTGTGCAAGGCACCGACGCCATTACGGCCAGCTACAGCACTACGGCCGATGCAGCCAGCAATGTGGGCAAATACCCCATCACCGCTACGCTCCTCGACCCCGATGGCAAACTGAGCAACTACACCGTAACCAACACCCCCGGCGAGCTAAGCATTACCCCTGCCGCGGCCACCCTCAGCCTAGCCAACCTAGGCGGCCACACCTACGATGGCACGACCAAAGGTGCTGAGGTAAGCACCTCGCCCACCAACCTGGCTTACACGATTACCTACAACGGTGCACCGGCGCAGCCAAGCGCGGCCGGCTCCTACAACGTTGTCGCGACTTTGACCAACGGCAATTACTCGGCAGCCGATGCCACCGGCACCCTGACAATTGCACAACGGGCCCTGACGGCAAAAGCCAACGACAAAACGCGCACCTACGGCGGGGCTAACCCAACCCTCGATGGTGAGGTGGAAGGAGCTGTAAGCGGCGACGGCATTACGGCCACGTACAGTACCGCTGCCGATGCTACCAGCAGCGTAGGCAGCTACGACATCAAGATTCAGCTGAACGACCCCAACAACAAGCTTGGCAACTACTCGGTGAGCAAGCAGGATGGCAAGCTTACCGTAGGAAAGGCCCAGCTAACCGTTACGGCTAACGACGACAGCCGCGCCTACGGACAAGCCAACCCAAGCTTTACAAGCATCATGACGGGCTATGTAAATGGCGACGGGGCAGCAGCCCACAGCGGTGCGCCGGCCCTGAGCACAACGGCCAATGCCGATAGCCCGGTGGGCACCTACTCCATCACGGCTGCTCTGGGGTCGTTGCAAGCTGCCAACTACACCTTTGCCTTCGTGCCGGGTACGCTTACCATCGGCAAGGCTGCGCTAAGCGCGAAAGCCGACGATAAAAGCCGCACCTACGGCGACGCCAACCCTGCCTTTACGGGTACACTCACGGGCGTGCGCAACGCCGATGCCATTACGGCCAGCTACAGCACCACGGCCACCACGGCTACGGGCGTGGGCACCTACGACATCGTGTCGACGCTTACCGACCCGAACAGCAAACTCGGCAACTACGAGGTTTCGTTAACGAGCGCCACGCTTACCATCGGAACGCGCCCGGTAACGGTAACAGCCGATAACAAAACCAAAGAGTACGGCGACGCCGACCCGAACCTAACCTATCAGATTACGGCCGGTTCGTTGGTAAACGGCAACAGCTTCAGCGGCAGCATTGCCCGCGCCTCGGGCGAAGATGTCGGCAGCTACACCATTGGGCGCAACACACTTACCCTAGGTGCCAACTACCAGCTCACCTTCGGGGAAGCACAGCTAACCATTGGCAAAGCTCCGCTTACCGTCGCGGCCAACAACGCCAACCGGGCTTACGGCGACGACAATCCCGCTTTCGGCGTGAGCTACTCGGGATTCAAGAAAAGCGAAACCGAGACGGTGCTGAGCGGCTCGCTCAGCCTGCAAACTTCGGCCACGAAGGCTTCGCCGGTTGGCAGCTACGATATTACTGCCAGCGGGCTTACCTCAGGCAACTACCACATCAGCTTTAAAGCCGGTGAACTGACGATCGGCACGCGCGCAATAGCCATTAAGGCCAATGCACAAAGCAAAGTATACGGTACCACCGACCCTGCCCTAACGTACACCATTACCGCAGGTTCGTTGGCCAACAACGATAAGTTCTCGGGTGCCCTAGGTCGGGTTTCGGGCGAGGGCGTGGGCAGCTACGCTATTGAGCAACGCACGCTGGCGCTGAGCAACAACTACGCCCTCAACTACACCGGCGCCAACCTGCAGATTACACAAGCGGCCTTGGTGGTAGTCAGCAACCCCAAAACCAAAACCTACGGCGACGCCCTGCAGCCAACTGACTTCACGGGCAGCCTCGACGGCGTAGTATCCGGCGACAACATCACAGTGTCGCGCAGCAGCACAGGGGCCGCGGCCACGGCCAATACCGGCAGCTACGACATTGTGGCTACGCTCGACGACCCCGGCAATAAGCTGGGCAATTACACCGTGAGCAACCCAGCCGGTACGCTAACCGTGAACAAGGCGCCGCTGGCAGTGCAGGCTCACGATAAGAGCAAGACCTACGGTGCCCCCTTGCCCACGCTCACTGGCACACTTACAGGTGTGCGCAACGCTGATGCCATTACCGAAGCCTACAGCACCACGGCCACGCCAGGCAGCAACGTAGGCACTTACACCATTGTAGCCGATGTAGCCGCTACGCCCGCCGTATTGGCCAACTACTCGCTCAGCAAAACCAACGCTACCCTCACCATTGGCAAAGCGGCACTTGTGGTTACGGCCAACAACGCTACCAAAGCCTACGGTGCGGCGCTGCCCGCATTCAGCGTGAGCTACTCGGGGTTGGTAAACGGCGACACTGCCCCGAAAACGCCGCCTACCATCGGTACCACGGCCACGGCCGGCAGCCCGGTTAAGGCCGGCGGATACCCCCTTACCGCCCAAGGTGCCGTCGATGGCAACTACGACATCAGCTACCAGGCCGGCACGCTCACCGTTACGCCCGTCGACCTGATTGTAACGGCCGACAATAAGAGCAAGGTGTATGGCCAAGTCAACCCGGCCTTCACGGCCAGCTACTCGGGCCTCGTGAACAGCGATACGCCAGCCAGCCTAGGTGGCTCCCTGAGCTTTGCCACGCAGGCAACTGCCAGCAGCCCGGTAGGCGCCTACGACGTTACGCCCAGTGGCCTGACTTCGGGCAACTACACGCTGGCGTTCAAAGCCGGTACGCTCACCATCGGCAAAGCGCAGCTGAGCGCCACCGCCAACAACAAGAGCCGCTTGTACGGTGGGGCTAACCCGGCCTTCGACGGAACCCTCAGCGGGGTACAAAATACCGACGCCATTACGGCCAGCTACACCTCTATGGCCAAGCAAACCACCGGTACTGGCACCTACAGCATTGTAACCAGCCTGAACGACCCAGATCAGAAGCTGGGTAACTACGAGGTGAAGCTGACCAACGGCATACTCACCATCGACAAGGCTACCCTAACGGTTACGGCTGACAACAAGAGCAAAACTTACGGCGACCTTAACCCCGCTCTCACGGTAAGCTACAGCGGCTTCGTCCTGAACCAAACCGCCTCGGTACTGACTACTGCCCCAACTGCTAGCACCACGTCTACACAGGGCAGCGGCGCCGGTATATACCCCATCACGGCTGCTGGTGGCGCTTCGAATAACTACGCCTTTACGTACGTAGCCGGCACGCTCACCGTGGGCAAAGCCGAATTGACAGTAAAGGCTAACGACGCCAGCCGCACTTACGGCCAAGCCAACCCCTTGTTCGCGGCCACCATTACGGGCTACGTGAACGGCGACGGGGCTTCGGCTCACTCTGGCGTACCCTCGCTTACCACCACCGCAACCAGCAGCAGCCCGGTGAATACTTATTCCATTACGGCTGCCCTAGGTTCGTTGCAAGCGGCCAACTACAGCTTTGCTTTTGCACCGGGTACGCTTACCATCGGCAAGGCAACCATTACCGTCGGCAACACCAATCGCTCTAAAACCTACGGCGCGGGCTTGGCAGCTACCGACTTTGCGGGCACGCTGGAGGGGGTTGTTTCGGGTGATGGAATTACGGCCACGCGCTCCAGCGTTGGCGCCGCTGCGGCGGCCATTGTTGGGCAGTACCCCATCAAGGCCGCGCTCCTCGACCCCAACAGCAAGCTGAGCAACTACACCGTAACCAACACCGACGGTACGCTGACGGTGGACAAAGCTCAGCTAACGGTTACCGCGGCCAACCAGCAACGCACCTACGGCGACGCCAACCCAACTCTGACGGGGCAACTCACGGGTGTGCAAAACGCCGACGCCATTACGGCCAGCTACAGCACCACGGCCACCGCGGCTACGGGCGTGGGCAGCTACGCCATCGAGCCCGCGCTGAACGACCCGGCTGGCAAGCTGAGCAACTACACCCTCACAAAAATCAACGGCACACTCACGATTAACCCGCGTGCCGTAACGGTAACCGCCGACAGCAAAACCATGGTGTACGGCGAAACCGAGCCGGCCCTCACGTACAAAGTTTCGGCCGGCACCCTGGTCAACAACGATGCCTTCACGGGGGCACTGTCGCGCCAGCCGGGCACCGATGTGGGCACGTACGCCATACTTCGCAACAACTTGGCCCTAGGTGGCAACTACACCCTCACGTACGTAGGAGCCAACCTGACCATTACGCCGCAGTTTGCCAACCCCGTTGCCGACACGTACTACACCGGTTCTAAGTTCTACTGGAGCACTGGGCCTACCAGCAACACCGTAACCCTGAACCTGGTAACCACCCTGAAGAACAACCCGAACTACGGCGGCGACATCCGCACGGCCAAGGCCTCGTTCTTCGTGCGCAAAGCCGACGGCTCGCTCACGGCCATCAACGGGGCCCAAAACCTGCCCGTTGGTTTGGTAAACCCTGGTGATATGAGCACCGGCACGGCTTCGGCCAATGTGCAGTACACTTTCAGCGGCAGCGCGGCGGTTATCGACATTGCCGTGAAAGTATCGGGCAACTACCGCAGCTTCGACGACGGCTCGAAGGATGCGCCCGTAACGCTGGCCGTACCTACCCCCGGTGGCCTGATTGCCGGCGGCGGCTCGTTTACCGAAGCTGGCTCGGCTGGCTACATCAAAGGCAGCGCCGGCTACGCCTTCTACGTGCAGTACAACAAGAGCCTGAAAAACCCGCAGGGCAGTGTATCGGTAACGGTGCGCAGCAAATTCGACCGGACTGGTAAAGAAGATGGCAAGCTGCACACCTACCTGCTGAAGAGCAACGCCATTTCGGTGCTGGCCGTGAACAACCCCAAAGCCCAGTTCAGCGGCAAGGCCAACATCAAGGAAATTGTGGATGGCGTGGAGCAAAGCATCGAAGGCAACTGCAACATGCAGTTGGAACTGATGGACGGCGTAGGCAACCCCGTGGTGACTCCGGCAACGCAGGATTTGCTGGCCGTTACCATTTACCGCGCCAACGGCGGCGTGTGGTACTCGAGCCAGTGGGGTGGCACCGAGCCAGTAATGCGTGTTGTGGAAGGCAAAGACGTGGTAACGGTGAACGGCGCACCGAACGCCACGGCCGCCGTAACCGCCACTACCCCGAGCAGCACGGCCAGCCTGGCCATAGCTGCGCCTGCTGCTCCGGCACCCAAGCAGGCCGAGGTTACGCTGCTCGAAGTATATCCGAACCCGATAGCCGACAAAGCCACGGTTCGCTTCCGCGCAGCTAAGGGCGGCAAGGCCCAGGTGTACCTCTACAACCAACTCGGGGCCCTGGTAACTACGCTCTACAATGCCGAGGTGCAAGGTGGCCAAGAGTACCTGGTGCCGCTACAAGCCATCAGCCTGCCCACGGGCACCTACTTCTGCCGCCTGATCATCAACGGGCAAGTAGAAAACCGGCGCATTACTGTTGCCAAGTAACGGCGCCTGACCATCCAAAAAGTAAAGCGGCCGGGCAGTGCCCGGCCGCTTTACTTTTTCATATTTACACCAAGCAGCCATTTAGCAGCTGCCCAATGAATTAGCGGCACAATTGTTGAGCTTACCCGAAGGCGCGGTTACCCTTCCGCGCGTATGGAAAATCCATTGTTCAAAGCCCCGGAGCCTTGTTTCGGGGCTTTTTCGTGCGGCGGTGGGAACCGTTGCCTAGCCGCTGTTGTTGCGCGCCCAACCTTACTGCGGCCTATGATTTCAGTTCAACTCACCTCTATGGGTTTTGTCCCAACCAAGCATGTCAAAGCGGGCGGCTCGCGGCCGGCGGGGGTGCAATACGAACGCAAAGGCCGAATTGAGCCGATGTGTGTGTTCGTGGCCCTCGACGAAACCTTTGCCGAGATTGTGCTCGGGCCTGGCCAACGCCCGCGGGTGTACGGCCGGGGGCGCTTTACCAGCGCCGAGCACCTGGGCAACTTTTTGCGCCTGCACGCCAACTGAGCAGCGGTACTTACCCCTGTCAGCGGACCGCGCCAACCTAGGTTGGCGCGGTCCGCTGCGTTTAGAGCCAGCCAGTACAAGCAGTAGCGCAACGGCTGATCATCTTTCGGTGTCAATGGCTTACTCATACTGCCCGAAATGGTAGCTTCGGGCTTCCGCTACACCTCCTCTCCTTCTTTCTCTATGACGCGTTCTTTTGCCTTCGGCAAGTGGCTGTTGGCTTTTCCGCTACTTGGCGCGGCCCTAGGTGGCTGTAACCCCTCGGGCAGCTCCAGCACGGTCCAAACCGACATCCTGCAAAGCAGCCTCGACACCACCGTACACCCCGGCGACGACTTTTTCACCTACGCCAACGGCGGCTGGCTGAAGCGCCACCCCATTCCGAACTCGGAAAGCTCGTGGGGCATTGGCCGCGAGGTGCAAAACGAGGTGTACGCCCGCCTGCGCGCCCTGAGCGAAGAGGCCGCCAAAGCCAACGCCGCTGCGGGCAGCAACCAGCAGAAGATTGGCGACTTCTACGCCACCGGTATGGACTCGGCCCGTATCGAGCAGCAAGGCATTGCCCCGCTGAAGCCCGAACTGGACCGCATTGCCGCCATCCGTACGCCGCAAGAGGTAATGGCTACCGTGGCGCACCTGCAGCCCCTAGGTGTAAATGCCTTGATGGGCATGTACGTGACGCAGGATGCCAAGAACAGCGAGAAGATGGCGCTGTACCTGTACCAGGGCGGCCTGGGTTTGCCCAACCGCGACTACTACTTCAACACCGACAAGCGCACGGCGGGCATCCGGCAGCAATACGGTCACCACGTAGCGCGCATGTTTCAGCTGCTGGGGCAGGATTCGGTTACGGCCCGCCAGAACAGCAACCGCGTGGTACGCCTAGAAACGGCTTTGGCGAAGTCGTCGCGCAAGCTCGAAGACCTGCGCGACCCTTACGCCAACTACAACAAAATGGCCGTAACCGACCTAGGCAAGCTGGCCAGCAACGTGGAATGGCGCGCCTTGCTCAACCAGATGGAGCTGCAAAAGGCCGACACCGTGATTGTGGGCCAGCCCGAGTTTTACCGCACGGCCGGGCAGCTGCTGAAGACGGCTTCGGTGGACGACTGGAAGGCTTACTTGCAGTGGCATGTGGTGCACACCTTCGCGCCCAACCTCAGCAGCAACTTCGACAACGAAAACTTCCGCTTCTACGGCACGGTGCTGCAGGGCAGCAAGCAGCAGCGCCCGCGCTGGAAACGCGTGCTCGACCGCGAAGAAGACGCCATGGGCGAAATGCTGGGCCAGTTGTTCGTGAAGGAATATTTCAAGCCCGAAACCAAGCAGCGCTACGAGAAGCTCGTCGACAACGTAACGGCGTCGTTCCGCGAGCATATTCAGCAGCTCGACTGGATGAGCGACTCGACCAAGCAAAAAGCCTTGGTGAAGCTGAGTAAGATTACCAAGAAGGTGGGCTACCCCGATAAGTGGAAGGACTACTCCTCGCTGAAAGTCGACCGCAGCTCGTACGTGCAAAACGTGATGCGCGCCAACCAGTGGGCCTACCGCTACCGCGTAAACAAGCTGGGCCGCCCCGTCGACCGCACCGAATGGGACATGACGCCCCAGACCTATAACGCCTACTACAACCCCTCGAACAACGAGATTGTGCTGCCGGCGGCCATTTTCGCCATTCCGGGCCTGAAGGATGAAGACGCCGACGACGCCACTATTTACGGCTACGCCGGCGCCAGCACCATCGGCCACGAGCTTACCCACGGTTTCGACGACGAAGGCAGCCAGTACGACGAAAAGGGCAACTTGCGCAATTGGTGGACAAAGCAAGACCGCGCCGAGTTTAAAAAGCGCGTAAACCAGATTGTGCGCCAGTTCAACGGCTACACCGTGCTCGATTCGTTGCGCATCAACGGCAAGGCCACGGCCGGCGAAAACATTGCCGACCTAGGCGGCATCGTCATTGCCTACGACGCCTTCAAGAAAACTGAGCAATACAAGAAGGGCGAAAAGCTCGGCGGCCTCACGCCCACGCAGCGCTACTTTCTGGGTTATGCGCTAGGGTGGCAAAGCCACCAGCGCGACGAGCAGCTGGCCCAGCGCATCATGACGGATGTACACTCGCCCGCGCAATACCGCGTGAATGGCCCCATGGCCGACGTGCCCGCGTTCTACGAGGCCTTTAAGGTGCAGCCCACGCACAAGCTGTTCCGCCCCGATAGCGCCCGCGTGCGCATCTGGTAAATAGCCTGCGGAGCTCAACCCGCACCTCCAAATGCCCGTTGGCTTAGTGCCAGCGGGCATTTTTGCTTGCTGCCTAGGTGCTGCCACCTGCTCGCCGTAGGTTGGGCACCGTAGCCTGTGCCTCTCTGCCATGAACCCTGCTACCCCTGTTCCTCCTACTAGTCCAGCCGCTCCGGATTCGGTGAGCATCATCATTCCGGCGTACAAGGAGGCCGATGCTATTGGCGCGTTGGTGCAGTACCTACGCCGTGCATGTGGCGAGCAAGCCGGGGTGGAAATTATTGTGGCCGATGGCCAAAGCCCCGACGCTACCGCCGCCATTGCGGAAGCCGCGGGCGCTCGGGTACTGCGCTGCCCACGCAAAGGCCGCGCTGCGCAAATGAACCACGGCGCCAACGCGGCCCACGGGCGCATTCTCTACTTTCTGCACGCCGATAGCTACCCGCCGCCGAGCTTCTTGGCCGACATCCGGCGGGCTGTGCAGCAGGGGTACGGCAGCGGCTGCTACCAACTAGCCTTCGACCACCCGCACTGGTTTTTGCGGGCCAGCGCGTGGTTTACCCGCTTCAATTGGGACGCGGTGCGTTTTGGCGACCAAAGCCTGTTTGCCCAGCGCGAAGTATTTGAGCAAGCCGGCGGTTTTCGCGAAGAAATGATTGTGCTCGAGGATCAGGAAATAGTAGGCCGGTTGCGGCGCTTCGGGCCTTTTACCATCCTGCCCGGTTGCGTAACCACCTCGGCTCGCAAGTACCTTGAGAACGGTATTTTCCGGCTTCAAAGCACCTTCCTGCTCATCTGCATCCTGTACCACCTAGGCGTATCGCAGCCCAACCTGAAGCGGGTGTACTGCTCCCTTATTCGGCAAGACAAGATTTAAGCTTTGGTACTAGGATCAGGGTTATGTAATGTCATCATAAACCATATCCTGGTTAATTAAGCCACATCGAGCACACCATTTTGAAGCGGTGCGGCGCAAAGCCGTTGAAGTGCGGCGCCTCGGCGCTAAACCCCAAAATGTAAATCATTTGGGTGCCGGTTTTGGCTTCTTGTACCAACCGCACGGGGTATACCTCGCCCTCGGTGGGCCAGTCGCCTTGGTGGTGCTCGGGGCGGCCACTGGCATCGGTACAACGGGCGTAATCCAAAACAGGACTGCGCTGGATAGCGTCGGTCCAGGAAAGGTTCGAGTGTGGGAACGACATGCGGCAGGTGCGTTAGGATGGAACCTTGAACGGCCACAACGGGAGTGGCCGGCATTGTTTTCCGTGCTCCTCAGCAAAGCAGCAGGTATTTTATGTTAGCTGCTTTGCCGCACTGGGGAAGTATCTAGTAATACGTAGGTAATCCGTAAGCAGGCATGATTACAAGGATTAATCCTTGTACAAACCTGATGCACAGCAGATAACAGAGCTCCGAACCTTCTGTTTGGTATGCCCCTGGTTTGCTTTCTCACCGTTGATACACCAACTAATACTGATACCGGCAGCTTTAAGAAGCCGAGCAAGCTACTTATACCAATCCTGGCTCATTGCAGTAACTTAAGTAAGCAGCAACGGCCCGCTTCCTCTGGTAGGAAGCGGGCCGTTGCTGCTTACGGGCAGATGGCTGCGGCCTAGAGTGCCGTGCGCAACCAGCGGCGGCTGATGCGGCGCCAAGGACGAGCGGCAGCGGCGGGGGTGCTGATAGTAGTTTTCATGGCTGTGTGGTGTTTGGAGAGGGCTGAATAAATTCTGCGGAGGCTGGGGACTTACAGCGCAGCGCGCAGGTAGCGGCGGTTGGCGCGACG
This sequence comes from Solirubrum puertoriconensis, assembly GCF_001483135.1. Classification (GTDB taxonomy): domain Bacteria; phylum Bacteroidota; class Bacteroidia; order Cytophagales; family Hymenobacteraceae; genus Solirubrum; species Solirubrum puertoriconensis. The sequence continues at coordinate 225,839 of NZ_LNAL01000006.1, read as the reverse complement.
CCAAGGACGGCTGAGGGTGCGGGCGGTGAGGGCAGTTTTCATAGTAGTGTAGGAGTTGAGGCGTTTGACGAAGTGTTGAGGCAGGAGAAAATCAGCGGCCGCAAAGCGCGGTTTGGCGTGGCGCGGCTTGACTGATCCGAACGGGTGCACCGCCCATGGCCCGCAAGGCCGGCAGTGCGCGGCGGCTAGGTTGGCTGGTGCTGCGGAGGGCGGTGTGCGTGTTCATTTTTGTGTGGGTTTCTAGCGTTTTCGGGTAGTAATAGCCAATGCGCGTACCAACTTTATAATGCCTTGTAAGTCAATTTATTACATACAAAATAACGACAGCAGCAACTATAAAAGGTGTCCGATATCGAACACCGTGTCCGCTCGCATTACACCCACTCACCGCTGCCTGAAAAATAATTACTGGAGCGCACCTAGGGCTGGGCAGCGCCAGATCCGACAGGCACAAAAAACCCAGAGCCGCCGATCGACTGTCAATCAGCGGCTCTGGGTTATAACTCACCTTATGGTCCTAGGCCCGAGCGGCGGCGCCCTTAAGCAGGAGTAGCGGGCATGGGGCTCTTGGCAGCACTTACTGCATCTGGTGCAGCAGCGCTAGTTGTGCTGACCAGGTTGATGGTGAACCCCGTACGGCCGTTGGGCTGCGTTGCCAAGCTGAAGCTGAAGCCGTGGTGCAGCAGAATGTCCCGGATCATCGTCAGGCCGATGCCTTGCCCATCGCGCTTGGTGCTGAAGAAAGGCGTAAACAAGTGCGGCTGCACCTCGGGCGGAATGCCAGGGCCGTCGTTTTCAATCAGCACTACGGGCGGCTGGGCGGTGGTGCGTACCCACAGGTTGCCGTCGTGGTCGATGGCCTCAAGGGCGTTTTTGCAAATGTTGAGCAAGGCTTGCTCCATCTGCTGCGCATCGAGCGCTACGTACAGCGGGCCGGGCGCCAGCTCCCAGTGCCACGTAATGTTGCGCTTCTCGCTTTGCACCTGCAGCAGGCGGCAAGTGGCCTTTAGCAGCTCGTGCACGTCGGTGGGGCGCGGCGTGGGCGCGGGCAGGCGCACCAGGTTGGCAAAGCTGGCAATGAAGTTGGCCAGGTGGGTGTTGCGGTTTACTGATACATCCAAGGCTTCCTCAAAGTCGGGGCGGTCGTCGGCGGCGAGTTGCGGGGCGTAGTAGCGGAACGACTGCAGAATGGAGTTGACGGCGCCGATGGAGTTATTTATCTCGTGCGACATCATCCGGATGAGCTTTTCGTAGGCTTGCTTTTCCTGCCGAATCAGCTCCTGCGTCAGCTCCTCTAGCAAGATGAAGTAGCGCGTAAAGCCCCGATCGAGGAAGTGCGAGGTGCTGGCGCGGTAGGTTTGCAGGCCCGATAACTGCACCACCTCCGTTTGGCCGGGCTCTAAAGCACCTAGGGCGCGGCCCCACTCGCCGGGCAGCTCGGCGGGGCGCTTGCCCAGTAGCTCGGCCGCGGGCAAGTGCAGGCAGCGCTCGGCCGCCGGGTTCAGCGACTCAATGGTGCCCTCGAAGCTCAGCAGCAAAATACCCGCTGGCGAGGCCGCAATCAGGCGCTCCAGCAAGTAGCTTTTTTCGTGCTGGGTAACGCGCTCCTGGCGCAGCTCGTCGATCATGGTGTTGTAGGTATCAATCAGCTGATCCATTTCCTGCTGCCCTACCGGCAAAAACTTCATTGTGAAGTCTCGGTCGCGGATGGCCTCGGTACCGGCCGCAATCAGGTTGAGGGGGCGCACAAAGCCGCGGTACAGCTGAATGCTGAGCACAGCCGTAACGATGAGCAGCAGCTCCGTTGCCATAAACAGCCACATGTTGGTGCTGCGAAACTGCATTGCCAGTGCCGCAATAGCCGCATGGATCAGGACAACGAAGAGAATGTACTTGGTGCGTAAACTCATGCCGTGATAGGGCGGCGCAACAACAGCTAACTGGCCGCAGCACGAGCTACCAACGCCGCGCTACCGCCCGAAGGCTGGCTACGGTTGCGCGGCGTCGTAGGGAATGTTGAACTTCTCGAGGCGGCGGTACAGTGCCCCCCGGCTTAGCCCTAGGGCTTTGGCCACGCGCGAGAGGTTGCCGGCATAGAAATCCACGGTTTTGCGGATCATTTGCGCCTCCATTTCGTCGAGCGTCATCATGCCTACGGCGGGCAGCTCGCCGGGCACCACGGCCTTGGCCGTGGTGCGCTGGGCTTGCGCCTGAAACTCCTCAGGCCCGAGCTCATCCTTGCCGCTTACCAGCACGGCGCGCTCCACCAGGTTTTTCAGCTCCCGAATGTTGCCGGGCAGCTGCTGGTCGCGCAGCCAGTGCAGGGCGCGGGTGTTCACCTTCAGGGCGTGGCGGTTGTAGGCCGTGCGCAGGTTGTTGATGAAGTGCTGCGCCAGCAGCGGAATATCGTCGGGCCGCTCGCGCAGGGCGGGCAGGCGCACCGTAATTAGGTTGATGCGGTAGAACAAGTCCTCGCGGAAGCGGCCTTCGCGCACCTCTTGGGCTAGGTCGCGGTTGGTGGCGCAAATCACCCGGATATCGAGCGAGCGGCTGCGCGAATCGCCGAGCACCTCGTAGGTGCGGTCTTGCAGCACGCGCAGCAGCTTCACCTGTGAGCCCATGTCCAGCTCGCCAATTTCGTCGAGGAAGATGGTGCCGCCGTTGGCCATTTCGAAGCGGCCCTGGCGGTCGGCTTTGGCATCGGTAAAAGCGCCGCGGCGATGACCGAACATCTCGCTCTCGAACAACGAGGCCGAAATGCCGCCTAGGTTCACCTTCACGAAGGGCTTGTTGCGGCGGTGCGAGTTCAGGTGAATGGCCTCGGCAATGAGCTCCTTACCCGTACCCGATTCGCCCTCAATCAGCACCGAAGCATCGGTGGCGGCTACTTGCCCCACGCTGCGCAGCACCTGCAGCAACTGGGCATCCTGGCCTACGATGTTCTTGAAGTTGTACTGCCGATCGAGCTGGCGGCGGGTGGGGCTCACCTCATCGTCGGGGTGGGCGGCGTGGGCTTCGGCCAGGCTGATGACGGTGCGAATGGTTTGCAGCAGCGAGTCGTTGTTCCAGGGCTTGGTTACGAACTCGGCGGCGCCGGCTTTCATGCCTTCCACGGCCAGCGAAATAGAGCCCCAACCCGTGATGAGGATAACGGGTACCTGCGGCGCAATTTCCTTTACCTGACCTAGGAGGCGTAGGCCGTCTTCGCCGGTGGTGGCCATGGAGTAGTTCATGTCCATGAGCACCAATTGCGGCGGTGTTTCGCGCACCACGCGCAAGGCATCGTCGGGGGTGCCTACGGCTTTGGTGGCGTAGCCAGCCTGCTTAAGCAACAGCCCCAGCGAGGTGCGCACGGCAATGTCGTCGTCGACGATGAGTATCATGGGAATGGCCGTTGAGAGAGTAGCGAAGGACGGAATTTCGGGACGGAAAGAGAAGCGGCGGCCGAACAACAATTTCCCTCCTTAGCTGAGGAGGGGTGCCCGAAGGGCGGGGTGGTTGATGGTCGTTGGGCTGACGCCTGGACCAATGCCTTAGGTCAACTTAGCCCATCATGTCGAGCTTTTCAAGACATCCCGCGTGCTGACACTGAATAGTGACTTTGCTACCTATCGAGATGCTTCGACAGGCTCAGCATGACGGGCTAGTTAGTTGAGGTTAGTATCTGACGCGAGGTCAACCACCCCAGCGTCAGCCTGCGGCTGCCGCGTCCCCTGCTCATCTGAGGAGGGGAGCTTGGGCATTCAGCTATTCCTCGCGCAACGACACGGCAGGCTGAATACCAGCGGCAATGCGGCTGGGCTGGAAGGCGCAGATGGCCGTGAGAACGAAGATGAGCACGGCAGCCAAGATGATGGCCAGGATGTACACCGTCGGCTCTAGGCCAAACACACCCAGCAACGGAAACTGCGCCGCCAACACCACGCCGGCCAGCACGCCCAGCGTAGTTACCACCAGCATTTCGCCCAAGAACTGCGTTCCGATGCCCGAGCCCGTAGCGCCCAGTGCCCGGCGCAGGCCAATTTCGGCTTTGCGCTGGTTGATGTTGTACCACAGCACGCCAAACAGACCTAGCGCTACGTTGATGATCAAAAACAGCGACACCACACCTAGGGCAACAAGCGGCGTCAGCACCACCTTCATTTTATCGTGGCGGTTTTCTTCTAGGGTGTTTACAATGGCGTGCCAGCCCTTGGTCACGTTCTGGATTTTTTTCACCAGTTGCTGCTCCAGCACGGCGCCGCTGCCTGGCTGCACCCGCACCAGCAATATAGGACGCTCGTTGGGGTCGACCTTGGTGGCGGCTTCGCTTAGATCGTCGCGGAAGAAGATAGCCGGGTCGTTGGCGGCAAAAGCGCTGCCGGGGCGGTAAGCGTCGACAACCCCCACTACCTGCCACTTGGCTTTGCTTTCGCGGTCGGTGAGCACCTTGCCCAGCGGCGCTTCCTGCCCGAACATCTCCGAGGCCATTTTCTGGTTGATAACTACCGGCTCGTTGTTGGTCGCGGCGTCGTCGCGGCGGTCAAACCACCGGCCGTGCGTTAAATTGAACTTCAGCACCTTTGGCATGTCGTCATCTACCCTATACCAATCGGTCATTGGTGCCTGCTTCCCCTTATACATGTACTGGTTTGAGTTCATGGTGCTGAACGCAAACGGGGTGTTGGAGCCAGTAATCGTAACGGCTACCACGCCCGGCGTAGCCCGCAGCTGCTGCATCATCAGCTGCACCATTTCCTTGCGGTTGGCTGTATCCTGGCCCGGCGAAACGTTGATTTCCCACACGTTGTCGTAAGCAAATCCGGTGGGCTGCCGGTAGTTGTAGTAGCTGCTCACCAGCAGGCTGCTCACCACAAACAGCACGAAGAACGAGAGCAGAATTTCGCTGATCAGCAGAAAGTTGGACCGCTTGCGGTTCCAGATCAGGGTGAAGAGGTGACGAATCATGGTTGTAGCTAGCTAGGTCGTCGGGCGGGGCTGGCCGAAGCACGGCGCTGTTTACCCTGGACTGGTTGAATTACTTGCCGCTGGCTTTCAAAGCCTGCACCGGTTGCAGACGCGACATTTTGAAGGCAGGGTATACCCCCGATAGCACCCCGAAGAATACTGTCACGAGCAAGGCCCAACTGAAAATGCGCCAGTTCATTTCGAATTGCGCGTAGGCCAGCAACTGCGAGCCGCTGATGATTTGCAGGGTCACGTAGGCCAGCAGCAACCCCAGTATTCCGCCAATCAGCGTGAGGAAGATGTTCTCGACCAGGAACTGGCTGACCAGCTTGCCGCCCGTAGCGCCAAAGGCTTTGCGTACCCCGATTTCCGAGGAGCGCTCCATGATGCGGCTCACGTTGATGTTCACCAGGTTCAGGGCCGGTAAGATCATGAACAGCAGGGCCAAGCCTGCCAGAATGGGGTAGAGCAGCTCCAACCCATCGGACTTATATTCGGTGAGCGGGCTCATCAGCTGCCGGGAGATGGACGCAATTAGCCGGTCGGCGTGCAGGTCCAGGTACTCCATGTTTTTGGGGTCGGGCAGTGGCACGCGTTTCATAGCCTGCTCAAACTCGGCTTGTACAGCCGGCACGTCGGCCTCCGACTTGGCTAGGATAATTGCTAAGTAGTCGCCCTGCAACTGCACGCGCTGCAAATCGTCGGGGCTGGTGCTCAGGGGCACCCATACGTCGGCGTACGAGCTGAAGCGCATGGCCGGCACGTCTTCTACCACGCCCTGCACCCGGAAACTGGTTTGGTTTACCACAATGGTGCGGCCGACGACCCCTGCTTCGGTGCCAAAGTACTGGCGCGCCGTGCTGCGGTTGATAACGGCCACGCGGGAACCGGCTTTCACATCGGCTTCCAGGAACGGCTTGCCCTGCGTGAAGTTGAAGTCCATAATCTGCCAGAAAGCAGCATCGGTATAGCGCAAGTCCAGGTCCAGCTTGCGGTTGCCCACGTAGCTCGGCGTGGCGTGGAAGTTCGAGGCAATAGACACCTTCTCGGGGGTGCGCAGCGTGCGCACGTATTTATCAAGCACGTAGTAGCTGGGCGGGGTGTTCATGTTGCCACCGTCTTTATAACGCACGTGCAGAAACTGCGCAAAGGTCATGCGGTCGAGGCGCGACTCAGGGTAGTGGGCGCCCACGGTGTGGTCGAACAGAGCCACCACCACCAGCAGCACCATCAGGGTAAAGGCGATGCCGAAGAGGCTGATAAAGGTGAAGAACTTGCGACGCAAGAGCACCTTCCAAGCGAGTTTTAGATAGCTAAGCAGCATAGATTTGGGAAGCAGAGGAGGGTTGAGGATCCACCAGAAGCAGCGTGGGCTTGGCCGCAGGGCGGCGAGCCGGCGGCACCGGCACCAAAAGAGCGTGGAGGCCGGCACCAGCCAGCAGAAGGAGCGCGGCCATTAGCACCAGGCCTACCGCTTGCCACAGGCGTTTCATGGTAGAAAGAGGACCGATGAATTAGCTAACCTGGCTACCGTCGAAGAAGCGAATCACGCGCTCGGTTTTCAGGGCCATGCTTTCGTCGTGCGTTACCATCACAATGGTGGTGTTGGCCTCGCGGTGCAGGGTCAGCAGCAGCTCCATTATTTCCTCTCCCATCACCGAGTCGAGGTTGCCGGTAGGTTCGTCGGCCAAGATGATTTCGGGGGCGCCGGCCAGGGCGCGGGCAATGGCTACGCGCTGGCGCTGCCCGCCCGATAGCTGCGACGGAAAGTGCTTGGTGCGGGCGCTCAAGCCTACTTTTTCGAGGGCTGCCAGAGCGCGTTGGCGGCGCTCCTTGCCGCCCATGCCCGCGCGGTACAGCAGGGGCAGCTCCACGTTATCGAGTACCGAGAGGTCGTTGATGAGGTGGAAGCTCTGGAAGATGAACCCGATTTTGTGGTTGCGCACCTTGGCGAGCTCCTTATCGGAGTAGCTCGTAACGGGGCGGCCGTCGATTTCGATAGTGCCGCTGGTGGGCTCGTCGAGCAGACCCATCAGGCTCAGCAGGGTGGATTTGCCGCAGCCCGACGGCCCCATGATGGACACGAACTCGCCCCGGTTGATCGTTAGGTTCACGCGGTTCAGTGCCACCGTCTCGATGGTATCGGTCTGGTACACTTTCTCAATTTCGGAGAGCTTGATCATAGGCGTGTTTTTGAGCGACGTGGTGGCGCGCGAATCGGTCAGTGCGTGGCTCGTGGTCAGGGTCGGTTCCATAGGATCGGTCGGGTTTGTTTTCGGGGTTTGGCCTGCGTTGAGGAAAGGGAGGCGCCGTGGGTTGTCCGGTTTTGAGCAACCGCACACCGGGGCGCAGTAGAGTAAGCCAAGCCGCGTGCCAATTGCATATATTGCTTTATTACAGGAATTTGCATCGAATACCAATGAAACATGCTTCTAAAAAAATGTCCGGTTCTGGACAAGGTGTTCGGAAATGAAGGTGCTGATGTGCGATTTGAGCTACCTACCCAGTTGCCCAACCACCGGCCCTTATTCGCGTACTGTAGCAGATTGCCCCTTGATGTATGCCCACGACTACCATGAGCCCCGATAAAGCCCTAGTGGAAGAGGTCCATACTTTTCTGCAGGCCGAGCACCTGAACGCCCTAGGTACCGCTCTCGACCACGATACTGCCGCCATCGAGCAAACTTTTGCCGAGGTGCTGCCGCTCGTGGTAAGTGCCTTGGCAGGGCGCGCCCGCCAGCCCAACGGTAGCGAGGCCCTCTGGACGCTTACCCGGCAAGCTCACCAGCACGAGGTGCTGCAGCAACTAAGCACGGCCGGCCGGCAGCCCTGGCACGGCCGCGGCGTAACGCTGATGCAGGGCCTGCTGGCCGATGCGTACGCCAGTACTACCTCGGCTATGGCAGCGCGCCACAACTTATCGGCCGCCGAGTTTCAGCACCTACTCGATGTGGCCGTGGCCGCCGTGCTGGGCACCCTGGGCAAACACGCCGACGAGCACGGGCTCAATGCCGCTGCCCTAAGCGAGTGGCTACAGCACCAACCCGCCAGCCCCCGGCCAACTCCCCTGCAACCGGCAACCACCACAGCCGAACCCATCGACAGGCCTGTCGCCGGTCCTGTGCCTACCCCTGCCTCCGCGCCGCGGCGGCCAGCGCAGGCCCCGGCCGCGCCCCAACCAGCCCCAAAGCTTACTTCGGCCGCCGACGGCACGTGGGGCACAGTTGGCGGAGGCATCACCTTTACGCCTGCCCTCACCAATGTGCGGCGGCGCAAAGCGCCGAAATGGCAATGGGCGCTGCTGTTGGTGCCAGCCCTAGGTTTGGGCTTCGGTTTTGGGTATCGCTCCAAGCTTGTGCCAGCCCCGGCGCAAGCCATTGCACCGGTTGCCGTGTCCACCGCCGATGCTACCTCAGCCCGCGCCGTACCTACGGCCAACTCCTACCCTGCCGGCTACTACGATGTGCTCACGGATACCTACATCCGCGAAACCGGCCCGCAGCTGCTGGTTACGCTAGCCGATGGCAACACCCTGAATGTGGGCACCAACTCCACCGAGTACCAGCTCTACCGCTTTCTTTCCGACCCGAGCAAAGGGCCCAACACCATCAGCCCCGCCGTGGGTTGGGTCAATCTCGACCGCGTGTACTTCGAGCCGGGGCGCGCTACCCTTACCGACGGCTCGCGCGAACAATTGCGCAACGTAGCCAAGCTCCTGAAAGCCTTTCCGGAGGTGTACCTGCAGTTGGGCGGCTACACCGATGGTACCGGCGACCCGGCTGCCAACCTTAAGCTCAGCCAACAACGCGCCGACGAAGCCCGCCGCACGTTGGTTCGCTTTGGCGTAGACCCTCGCCGCCTGCGGGCCGAAGGCTTCGGGGCCAATTATTTTATTGCCTCCAATGCCGGAGCAGTAGGCCGCGCCCTCAACCGCCGCCTGAGCGTGCGCGTCATCAGCAAGGATGGCGAAGCCGGTTTGCCACGCAACATGCTGCTGCCACCAAACGAGCTGCCAGCTCCCGAGCCCACGGCGGTTGCTAAGGCTCGTAACTCGGGCGCTGCCGAGGGTGCTGAACAACCCGCTGAGCGCCGCAAGCGCAAACGCGTAAAAGCCCAGCCACGCACCAAAGCCGGCGTATGGATTCGCAACCTAGGCCAGCGCCTGCAAGGCAAGCGCGTGACCGAGTGGGAAAAGAAACGCTAACCTTAAAACCCAGCGGCCCGCTGCTCTGTCGTGAGCAGCGGGCCGCTGGGTTATTGGAAGGGGGGCTGTCGTATGGCCGAGCCCGCCGCTTACCTAGGGCTTAGTTGCTGGCCGCCAGCAAGGGCTGCTGCCGCTCAAAATCGTAGAGCGTGAGGGTGCGCAACTGGTAATAGGCCACCCACGAGGCGCGCAGCGCCGCAATGTAGGCGCGCTTGGCGCGATCTTTCTCGCTTTGGGCAATGTTGAGGTCGGTAAGCGAAATGCGACCCACCTGGTACGTGGCGCGGGCAATGTTGTAGCGGCGCTGCGCCAGCGAATCGGCGCGCGCGGCCAGGGCCAGCTGCTGCTCCAGGGCACCCAACTGCGCCGCCTGCGACAGTACCGATTGCTCAAAGGTCATTTGCTCCTGCTCCACGGTTACTTTGGCCTGTTGGCGGGCCAGCTCGGCGGTTTTCACGGTGGCGCGCGTCTTGCCCCAATCCACAATAGGCATCGAGAAACCCAGGCGCACCTGCTGTTGGTCGTTGGGGTTAACGTAGCTGGTGCGAAACTGCTCGCCGCTGCTCGCTAAGCCAAACGAGGCCGTGAGGCTGGCTTGAAAACCGGTAGTACCCTTGGCCTGCGCCACGTTGCGGTCGGCCTCGAGCAGGCGCCGCTGAAACATCAGCGACTCGCGCCGGTACTGCCGGGCCTGGGCCAAGGCTGCTTCGGGCGCTACCTCCAGCTTGGGGGCGGCCGCGGGCACATCGAGCGTAGCGGCGGCGTCTACCGTCAGGCCGGTGTAGCCTTTGAGCTGCACGGCGGCGTTTTGGGCATCCACGTTGGCCTGCACTTCGGCTTGTTGGGCGTTCAGCAGGTTCAGCTCGAGCAGCAGCAGGTCGTTTTCCGAGAGCCGACCTAGGCGGTGCCGCTCGCGGCCCATGCGCAGCATGTCTTCGCTTACTTGGCGGTTTTGGCGCGCAATGCTCGCGTTTACCTGCTGCAGCAGCACATCGAAGTACAGCTCGGTGGCGCGGCGCGCAATGGTTTCGCGCTCCTCCACGTACTGCCGCTGCGACTCCTCGTAGCGCAGCGGCTCGATGCGCTTGTTCCAGTTCAGGGCATTAAAGCCTGCAATGGGCTGCACCAACCCTATTGCCACGGGGTTGCTGTTGTAGAGACGCTGGTTGCCCTCGAAGTTATCGAAGCGCTGCAGCGTGGAGCCCACCGAAATACGCCCGCCCGTAAGGCCGATGCCTTGACTTAGGGTAGTAGCCAGGTACGAGTTGTTGATGCGCACGTAACGAAAATCGGTGGTGCCATCGGGCTGCGTTACGGGCGTAATGGTGCGGCTGTAGTTGGGCAGCACGCCCTCCAGGGCGAGTTGCGGCTTGTAGTCGGCCCGAAACGAGCGGTACTGCCACAGGCTGGTTTCGCGGTTGGTTACGGCCTGCTTCGCCACCGACGACTGACCTAGGGTTAGCTCAATTACCTGCGGCAGCGTAAGGGCGGGCTGCGCTGGTGCGGTTGGTTGCGCCCAGGCTATCGACATGGTTAGCAGCACCAGTACTACGGTGGCGCCCAGCATCAGCAACCACAGCCGCAACACCTCCAGCACAAAGGGTAGATTTAGTCGGTTCATAGCTCAGAAGGGCAGTGTCGGGAGAAAAGAAGGGTGGGCTTAGCGCTTGATGCTGAGCTCGGGGGCCTGTTCGTAGTCCTTGGTTTCGCTGATGATCAGCTCCTCGCCGGGGCGCACGCCGCTGATAATCTGCACGTAGTCGAAGTTGGAGTCGCCGAAGCGTGCGGTGCGGCGCACGGCCTTGCCGTCTTCCAGCACAAACACTGGCTGCTCGCGCCCGCCCTGGTAAAAGGGGCCGTTCTTCACGCGCATCACGCCGCGGTGGGCGCGCGTCACCACGTACACATCGGCCCGCAGATTGGCGCGCAATGCGGGGTGGTTGTTTTGCTCGAGTTGGGCGTAGAAAGTCATCACGCCTTTGTCGGCAGCGGGGCTGATGGAACTGATGGTGCCGCGCAAATCGGTGCTGCTACCTAGGCGCACAATCACGGGGTCGCCCACGTGCAGCGAGTCGGCGTAGGTGTCGGCAATGGAGCCCCGCACCCGGAACGAGCTCAGGTCGGCCACGCGGGCCAGCACTTGGCCTTGGTTCACGGTCGAGCCGATGTCTTCGCTTACCCAGGTAAGCACGCCGGCCTGGTCGGAGCTGATGTTGGCTTGGCGCAGCTTATGCGCCAGCTCGGTAATGTTGCGGTCCTGAATCTGCATCGTGTAGCCCAGGCCGCGCTCGTCGGCATCGTTGGAGCGGCGCTGGTTGCTGATTTGGCGGCGCACCTTCTGCAGCTCCAGCTCGGCAATCTTCAGGTTCAGCTCGGCCTGGCGTACACTCTCCTGGGTGCCCGAGCCGATTCCGAGCAGGTGCTGTTCGTCGCGCAGGGCCGATTGCAGGCTGCGCACTTTCTCCTGCTGCACTTTCTCCTGCGCCTCCAGGTCGTTGAGGCTGCGCTCCAGGGAGAGCTGCAGCAGGGTGCTTTCGTTGCGGTTTTGCAGTTGCTCGTCCTGCAGCTTAGCCAGCGCGCTGCTGGTTAGCTCCTTGTCGAGCTCCAGGATAGGCTGCCCGGGCTGCACCTTGGCGCCGGCCGTAAGCAGCACCCGCCGAATGCTCGACTGGATGGGGCTGGTGATAACCGCCTCGTGCGCCGGAATGATGAGGCCGGTAGCCGTGATGGAAGCCTCTACGTCGCCGGTTTCTACGGCCGCCGTCAGAATTTCCTCCTGCCTGATGCTGGGCTTCAGCACACCGCGGAAGGCCCACAGGCCCACGGCCGCCACCGCCAAGGCGGTAACTACCAGCAACAGGCGCCGGGTGCGGCGTTTGGCATGCGTGGCGGGCGAAATAGCTCTGTCCATTTTCGTTAGGATTGGGGTCGGATTCGGATAGTAATAGCCAAGCCCAATGCCAAACTTATAACAAATTGATTATCATTATTTTATAAATGTATACCTTGTTGAGTTGTACAAAAAAGTTGTCCGGTTATGGACAGTGTGTTCGAAAATGTCAGCCAGGCTGCCCGGTTTTGTAAGCGGCAGCCACAAAAGCACCGCGAGGCTGCCGAACCCACGTTCGGCAGCCTCGCGGTGGAGCTTGGGCAAGACCTAGGTGAGCTTACTTGCGCGTGCCCGCGTCGGCAATGCGCGTGGGCGTATCCTGCCCGCTCACAATGCTGGTGGCGCTTTGGGCAATGGCCTTAATTACCTCGGTCATGTTTTTCAGGTCGAGGCTTTCTACCTCGTCGTCCACCGAGTGGTAAAGCTTATCCGTCGGAATTTGATCGGTGCTGATGCTGTGGGCCGGTACACCTAGGCGCGCGAGGGTGGCGTTGTCGGAGCGGTAGAACAGCTGCTGCTCGGGGTACGGGTCGGGCTCGAACTTAAACGTGGAGCCTTGCAGGTTGCGCTGCAGAATCTGGCCGAAATCCGACTTATCGAAGCCGGTGATAAAGGCCGTACCGGGGCCAAACTTCGACACCTTGCCAATCATCTCGATGTTGAACATGGCCGTAACCTTGGCCGGGTCGAGCTGCTTCGAGAAGTATTGCGAACCAAAGCCGCCTACCTCTTCGGCCGTAAAGGCCACGAACACCAGCGAGCGAGCATTGCTTTTGGCTTTCTTGAAGTGCTCGGCTAGGGCCACCACAGCCGTGGTGCCCGAGGCATCGTCGTCGGCACCGTTGGCAATGGAGTCGCCGGCTACAGCTGGCAGATAGCCGATGTGGTCGTAGTGCGCCGAGAAGACTACTTGCTCGGCGGCTTTGCTTTTATCGCGGCCGGGCAGCACACCCACCACGTTGCGAATTTCGATCGGCTTAATGCTGGTAGCACCCGTAAGCTGGTAGTTGGCGCCGTTGGTAACGGCCGCTGGGGCCAGAATAAACGCTGCCGTGTAGGGCTGCGGCTTTTCGCCACGGAAGGTGCTGTGCTGCATTTGCCCGGCCAAGCGCTTAAACATGGCCGCGTGGGCCGGATCGATGATAACCAGCACGTTGCCCTTCTGGCGCAACAGCGGGCCTACCTCTTTCCGGAAATCGGCCTGCGGCCCAATCACGCACACCTTCGGGGCGGTGTCGCCGGTGCCGTCCGTCCAATTTACCTGGCTAGCAGCCGATACCGAGGCTTGCGGCGCACCGTTTTGGCCGCTGGTCCAGCTTACTTGTTCGATACCCGACATCAGCACCACGTTTTCGCGCGGCACGGCGGTGCCGTTTAGCGAAGCCTGCACGCTGGTGGTGTTTATCTCAAATACCTGAAACTTCTGCTCGAACGAAGTGAGGCCGTTCAGCGGCTTCAGGCCGATGCGCTTGAACTCGCCGGCCAGGAACTGCGCCGCCTCGTTGGCGCCGGTGTTCAGGGCGCGCCCGCGCATCTTGTCGTCGGCCAGGGTACGCTCTACGCGCTCCACCGTAGCGGCCGAAATGTTTGTTTTGACAGCCTTAGCTGCTTTTTGCTGCGCAACGGCCGCTTGCACCGAGCCAACCAGTGCCAAGCCCAGGAGTAGATGTTTCATAGCGCAAAGTAGCAAGCGCCGGCAAAGCAGTTGCACCCAGGCCCCAAGCAAACCCCTATTGCTTTTGCACCACGCAGTACACCAGCTTCATGGGACGGTTGTACTTATTGCTACCGCTGCGGAAATCGGGTATGCCCATTTTCTCCTCGTAACGCAGAATTTTAAAGCCTGCATCATTCGCGAACAATGACTGCACAGCCCCGCTCAGGCAGCCGAAATCGGGCCGGTTCATTTCAATACCGGCTTCGCGGTGGAAGAACTCGAACACCAACACGCCACCCGGCTTTAGGGCTTTTCTGATGTTGGCCAACACCTCGGGCTGCCCCTCAAAACAACCTTCGTACACAAAGGCCACTAAGTCGTAGCGGTTGGTGCCGTACGTAAAGCTCTCCATCGGCGACACCACGGCGTTGATGCGCAGGTTTTGGCGCTTGGCCTCCGCCTGGGCCTCAGCCACGGCCTCGTCGGCTATGTCTACACCGGTTACGTCCCAGCCTTGCCGGGCCAAGAACAGGGTATTGCGCCCTTGGCCCATACCTACATCCAACGCTTTGCCGGGCTTGCGGCCTTTCGCCACCTCCATCAGCAAGGCGTTGGGCTGGCGGTTGAATTTGTAGGCCGTATCGCGGGTAAGGCTGCGGTTCCAGCGTTGGCGCTCCTGCTCCAGCCTAGGCGAGGTAGTAGCCGGGCGTTGTTGGGCCGAAAGGGTTGCCGAGCCGAGCAGCACCAACAAGGCACCTAGCAACACATGGCGGGTGGCGAACATAAGCCAACTTCATAAGGGGTAGAGCGATGCACTGTTTGCAAGTCCGTTTCGGCCACCTCGGGTCCGCGCGTTGCGCTTGCTTAAGATACAAAAAGCCAGCGCCATGCCGAGCAAATCAGGCCGAAACAACACCTAGGCAAGCGCCCGGAGCTCAGCCCATATCGGCGCAGCCCCGTACCTTGGCGCATCGCACCGCCACTTGCTATGCCAACCAACGCTCCTCTCTCCGGCCTGTACCGTCCTTCGCTTAGCCTGCTTACCGACCTCTACCAGCTAACCATGGCCTACGGTTACTGGCGCAAGGGCATGCAAGACCGCGAGGCCGTGTTTCACCTGTACTTCCGCAAGCCGCCGTTTGCGGGCGGCTACGCCATTTGCGCCGGCCTTACTTACGCCGTTGATTGGCTTGAGCAGTTGCGCTTCAGCGAAGAGGACCTCGCCTACCTAGGCGCGTTGCGCGGCCGCAAAGGCAATGCCCTGTTCGATCCGGCATTTTTGGATTACCTGCGCGATTTGCGCTTCACCTGCGATGTAGACGCCATTGCCGAAGGCACCGTGGTGTTTGCCAACGAGCCCCTGATTCGTGTGCGCGGCCCCCTGCTGCAGGCGCAGCTCATCGAAACGGCGCTGCTCACACTCGTCAACTTTCAAACGCTAATAGCCACCAAAGCTGCCCGCATTCGCGAAGCCGTGGGCCCCACCGACCAGATTCTGGAGTTCGGCCTGCGCCGTGCCCAGGGCTTCGACGGTGGCCTCTCGGCTACGCGCGCGGCGTACCTAGGCGGCGCCGATGGCACCAGCAACGTACTCGCCGGGCAGCAGTTTGGCATTCCGGTGCGCGGTACGCACGCCCACAGCTGGGTTATGGCGTTTGAGGGCGAAGAAGAGGCCTTTGACGCCTACGCTGACGCTTTCCCCGACGATTCGGTGTTTCTGGTGGATACCTACGATACCCTCGAAGGCGTGCGCAACGCCATTCGGGTAGCACAACGACTGCGAGCTACCGGCCACGAGCTGGGCGGCATTCGCCTCGATTCGGGCGACCTTACCTACCTCAGCCGCGAAGCCCGCCGCCTGCTCGACGAAGCCGGCTTTCCGCAGGTGCGCATCGTGGCCAGCAACGACCTTGACGAGCAGCTTGTCACTTCGCTCAAACTTGAAGGCGCCCGCATCGATACCTGGGGCATCGGCACCAAGCTCGTAACCGCCTACGACCAGCCTGCCCTAGGTGGCGTGTACAAACTCGCCGCCCTGCAGCGCGCCGATGGCTCGGGTTGGGATTACACCGTTAAAATTTCGGAGCAGCTCGCCAAAACGAGCATTCCCGGCATTCTGCAGGTGCGCCGCTACCTAGGCGAAAATGGCAAACCTGTAGCCGATATGCTCTACAACACAGCCGAAGAGCTACCCGCCGACTTGACCATCGTCGACCCCATGGACCCCACGCGCCGCCGCCCCGTTAAATCGGAGCAGTACCGCGAACTATTGGAGCCCGTGTTCCGCCAAGGCAAGCTAGTGGCCGATTTGCCCACCCTGCAGGAAAGCCGCGAACGGGTGCACCAGGAGCTGGCCTCCTTCGACCCGAGCATCCGGCGCTTCCTGAACCCGCACGTGTACCCGGTGGGCCTGGAGGCTGGCCTGAACAGCTTCCGCACGCAGCTGATATTGGAGAAGCGCGCGGTGCGGCCGGCGTAGCCCATCAGCACATAAGAAAGCCTAGCTGCTCGTGCGGCTAGGCTTTCCGTGTTTTAGGCTGCTCCAAATTTCTTCCACAGTTTCGGCAACATCTTGGGCAACTGGTTATCGGTCCAGTCTTCGCCTTTGGTCTCGCTCCCGAGGTCGTAGTCTAATCCGCGCTCGGAGGCTACTGCTCTGGGGAAAGTTGTATCGTCCTCGGCTTTGCCTGTGCGCTTCTCGAAGGCCGCAGTAGCCACATACAGCAAGGCTTCAAAATCCTGATAAGGATCGACTACTACGCTAGCTAAGGTGTCGGCATTTTGTAGCGCATTGGTGAATACCGCTTCGCCTTGCCCAATCAGCCAGCACCGGAAATATAGGTAGGTGTCATCCGAAACGTAGCCGTCGATAATCCTTTGGGCAGCCATAATGTTAAAGTGGTCTGCCTCTAGCAAGCACTCCCGCAATAGGCACTCAAACTCAACTATCTGCTCGGGCTCTAGCTTTTCTAAGCTGTTGATGATGGCTTGTTCCTGAATTTCCTGGTCGCCCTGGGCTGCAGCCTTCGCTGACTCAATTATCTGCCAAAACTCAGTCTTGTCCATTCGTATTGTGAGTATAGTAGTTTCGAAATACGGCAAAACGCTACACATCAGCAGCTAGAAATTCCATTACTCAGGCCTGTTTTGACTGTCCCAGCAACGCACTTGCCTTTGTCGGACTCCTTGCCTGGCCCAGCAGCTTGAATTGAGCAACACCAGGATTATTAGAAACCGGCTTGAACAACTTCCGCATAAAATTTATCCTGGGGAAGCGGGCGGTGCGGCCGGCATGAGAGGCCGGCGGGTTACAACATTCGTTATTGCCTATTAACAAGGCCACTTTTCCTTATTCATCATGAAAGTAAGCTTTGGCCTAGTTGGTATCGGAGCGTTGCTTTTCCTCAGCAGCTGCATTATAGATTACTATGATTCCCGCTTGTTAATTATAAATCAAAACAGTAGTCCCGTATGCGTCGAAACATTCCCGGACACAATACCCAATAGCAAAGAGATGAATTACCCCGAGTACTATCTAACCCATATTATTTCACCACTTGATTCAGCTGCTCAAATGATGCCTGGTAAAGAAGGTTGGATTGACGAGGTGCACTTCAGCAACAACCGGAAGCTGAATATCTTCATTTATAATGCTGACTCCGTGCGCGCTTACCACAGCATGGACAGCTTGAACAGAAACAAGCGCTACAAGAGAATATCCCTATCCCTTGAAGAGCTTGAGCGCCTCAACTGGCACGTAACAATTCGGTGAGTCAGCACCGACTACCTAGGTAAAGCAACAAGGCCCGGCGAGTGTACTCGCCGGGCCTTGTTGCTTTACCTAGGTAGTCGGTGCTAAATGGCATTAGATGTCGTATTTTAATTCGCCCGCGCCTACCTTAAGCGTAATGTTAGGCTCGGCGATGATGCGGCCAGCTACCTGAGCATCGTAGCCTTTCGAGGTCAGTTCAGCAGCTACAGCTTCGGCTTGGTCGGCATCGGTTACGATCAGCATGCCGTTGCCCATGTTCCAGTACAGGTAAGCATCGGCGGGGCTGATGCCGCCTAGGTCGGCGAGCTGGGCCATAGCAGGCAGCGGCTCGAAGAGGTTGTCGAGCTCGGCTCCTACCCCATTCTTCAGCACGCGCTTGAAGTTATCGGCAATGCCGCCGCCGGTGATGTGCGCGGCGGCGTGCAGTGGCAGGCCGGCATCGAGCACGGCTGTTACGCCGGGCGCGAAGATGAGCGAAGGCGCCAGCATTACGTCGCCCCAGGTCTGGCCCATCACGTCGGCATCGGCACCGGTGTAAGGTGCCGTGTGCCAATTCTCGCCGAAAGCCTTGGTGAGCACGCGGCGGGCCAGCGAATAGCCGTTGGAGCGAAACGAGGGTGAGCGAAGCGCCACCACCGCCTGGCCGGCGCGCACGTTGGCGCCACTCAGGGGACGCTCCAGGCTGGGGTGCAGCACGCCCACGGCGGTGGAGCACCAGTTGAAGTTCATGCGGGCACCGGGGTAGCCGCCGATGCGGTTGCCCAATTCAGCAATTTCACCGCCGGTTACAGCAATGGAGCTGAACTGCGCCGCGTCGTGCAGGCCGCGCATCAGCTCGTCTACCACGTCGTAGTTGAGCGTGTTCACGTCGATGATGTTCGACAGGTTGGTGGGCACGAAACCGGCTACCACCAAGTCGTCGGCCACCATGGCAATGAGGTCGTAGCCCAGCGTATCGTAGCGGTCCACGCGCTCGGCCACTTCGATTTTGGTGCCGATGCCATCGGAGCCGATACCTAGGCGTTCAGCACCGAAGCGGATTTCGTTCGAGAAACCGCCTTCTAGGTCCTGTGCCGGCTCGCCAGGCTTGCCCGCGCGGGTTACGAAGGTTTTCTTGGCCCAGTTGTAGGCACAGCGCGAGGCGGCATTGCCTTCTTCGATGGAATAGCCGGCGGTTTCTTTGAGGTTGGCGGCGGTAGTCTGGCTCATGCGAGAGAAGTTGAACGAAACTCCCCTCCTCAACTGAGGAGGGGTGCCCGAAGGGCGGGGTGGTTGATAATCGTTGAACGATTAACCTAGGTCGTCATGCTGAGCTTGCCGAAGCATCTCTACCGCTTCGCCGGATACCAACTTAAACGAAGCCGGTAGAGATGCTCCGGCAAGCTCAGCATGACGTTCTTTTTGGTTGAGGTTACTATCCGACGCAAGGTCAACCACCCCAGCGTCAGCTAAAGCTGCCGCGTCCCCTCCTCATCTGAGGAGGGGAGCTTGCCGTTCTGCTAATGTTCTGTAGGTGCAGGTGCCTTAGCACTGACCGACGTTTCGGTGGGGCGCTCGGCTTTTTGGCGGTGGCTTTCGCGCTCCTCCTGAATGTGACGCAGGTACTTGGTTACGTCGCCTGTGGGGTACTTGCCCGAAAAGCAGGCGAAGCAGTTGCCGCCGTGGCCACGCTCTTCGGCGAAAAGCTCCTGGAGGTCAGCCAAATCCTGGTACACCACGCGGTCGGCCTCGATGTAGCGGCAGATTTCCTCCTCGGTGTAGTTGGCCGCAATCAGCTCGGTGCTCATAGCCATGTCGATGCCGTAGATGCATGGCGAGATGATGGGCGGCGCCGATGAAATGAAGTACACCTCCTTGGCCCCGGCCTCGCGCAGAATGCGCACGATGCGCCGCGAGGTGGTGCCGCGCACAATGCTGTCGTCGACTACGGCCACCTTCTTGCCTTCCACAAACTCGCGGATGGGGTTCAGCTTTTTCTTCACCACGTCTTCGCGCCCGGCCTGGCTGCTCACGATAAAGGAGCGGCCCATGTGGTTGTTCTTCACCAAGCCACGGCGGTACGGCACACCGATGGCTTCAGCTAAGCCTGATGCCGCGAAGTAGCCCGACGAGGGCACGTCGATAACCATATCGGGCTCGATGCCGGCCGCCATGACTTTGCGGGCCAGCAGCTTGCCCAGGCGCACCCGCTCGCGGGCCACTAGGCGGCCGTGAATTGTGGAGTCTTCGCGGGCAAAATAGATTTGCTCGAACACGCAGAACGCCTTGGGCAGCTCGTAGGGATTCTTGAAGTGAATGTTGAAATTCTTGTCGATGAACACTGCCTGGCCCGGGCCCACGTTCTGAACGAACTCAAACCCTAGGTAATCGAAACAGGTGCTTTCGGAGGCAAAGGCGAACACCGGGCCTTCGGGCGTATCGCGGCGGCCGAGCACCAACGGGCGAATGCCGTGGGGGTCGTTGAACGCCAGCAATCCGTGGCCGGCAATGATGGTAATGGTGGCGTAGGCGCCCTTCACCAACTCCTGCGTGGTTTCCACGGCGTCGAAGATGTCGACCACCGAGAGGTTATCGAGGTTCTTCAGGCGCAGCTCCGAGGCGAAGGTGTACATGATCAGCTCCAGGTCGTTGCTGGTTTTGGGCAACACGTGGTACTTCTCGTGCAGGCGCTTGGCCACCTCCCGAAAGTTGATGACGTTGCCGTTGTGCACCATCGCCAGCCCGAAGGGGTAGCTGGTGGTAAAAGGCTGCGCCAGCGCCGAGTCGTTGGAGCCCTGCGTGGTGTAGCGCACATGCCCAATTCCGATGTTGCCGGTTAGCTTCTTGAGCTGCTTGGGCCGGAACACATCGGCCACGAGGCCGTTGCCTTTGCAGAGGTGGAAGTTGTCGTCGAAGGTGCACATGCCGGCCGCATCCTGCCCGCGGTGCTGCAGGGCGGTGAGGCCAAACACCATGTCGTGGGCGACATCATCCGGACCGAAAAAACCAACAATTCCGCACATAGCCGGAGGGGAAAGTCTAGGGAAACTAGGGGTGGGAGGAGGTAGAGGCAGCTTGCGGCTGCAGTTGGCCGCTGATGAAACGGGCCAGGATATCGGCGTAAAAACGGTGCTCCACGGCAAGGCCGCGGCGCTCCACTTCGCCCAACGAATCGGCACCGCGCAAATCCACGGAGGCCTGCGCTAGCACCGGGCCGGTGTCGAGGCCCTCGTCAACAAGGTGCACGGTGATTTTCGTTTCGGGCAGGCGGTTTTCCCAAGCCCATTCGTAGGCGTGCAGGCCTTGGTGCTGGTGCGTATCGGCCGGATGAATGTTGAGAATGCGCCCGGCAAACGCGCGGATGAACGTGGGCGACAAAATGCGCATGTAGCCGGCCAGCACCACGTAATCGGGTTGATACTGCTCCAACAGCGCCACTACCTCGGCATCGAATTCGGCCCGCTTACGGCCGCGCGAGTCGATGCTGGCCGTGGCAAAGCCTAGCTCCTGGGCGGCTTGCAGACCTAGGGCCTCGGGAATGTTGCTGAACACCACCGCTACTTCGGCCAGGCCCTGCAGCACGCCTTCGCGCACCTCGCGCGCCATAGCCAGCATGTTGGAGCCACGCCCCGACAGCAGAATGGCCAGCCGTGCCGGCCGCTTAATGGGCTTCAACTCAGACAAGCTGCGGGGTTGGCCGTTGGCCAATGTCGGTTCGGTAGTACGCATCCTGAAACGTAATCTTCTTTACCTCGGCGTAGGCGTGCTCCACAGCCAAGTCTAGGTCATGGCCGTGCGCCACTACCGTCAGCACGCGGCCGCCGCTGGTTACCAGCTGGCCAGCCTCGTTGCGCTTGGTACCACCCTGGAACACCAGCGTGCCGGGGCTTACTGCCTCAACTCCCTCGATGGCAAACCCAGTCGGGAACTGCGCCGCCGGGTAACCGCCCGAGGCCAGCACCACGCCCACGAAAGCACCCTGTTTTTGGCGCACGCCTACTTCGGCCAAGCGGCCGTTGAGCGTGCCCTGAATTACCTCAAGCAGGCTGCTGCCCAATGAGGCCAAGAGCACCTGCGCTTCGGGGTCACCTAGGCGCACGTTGTACTCGAGCAGCTTGGGCCCGGCGGGTGTCAGCATAATACCGAAGTACAAAAAGCCCAGGAACGGTAAGCCTTCGGTGCGCAAGCCGCTGAGCGTCGGCTCGATAATGGCTTCGCGAATGGAGGCCAGCACGTTGTCGTCGGCGAAGGGCACGGGGCAGTAAGCGCCCATGCCACCGGTGTTGGGCCCTAGGTCGCCAGCGTGCAATTGCTTGTGGTCTTGCGAGGGGGCCAGCAAACGCATGGTTTTTCCATCGGTGATGCCGATTATGCTGATTTCGGGGCCGGCAAGTTTTTCCTCGACTAGGAAGGAGTACCAGTCGTGGCCGGCGGGGTTCAGCGCTTTCATCTCTTGCAACGCCTGCTCGAACTCCGCTACCGACGAGCACACCCATACGCCCTTGCCAGCGGCTAGGCCGTCGTACTTCAGCACTACATGGCCGCCCTGCTCGGCAGCCGTAGCGCGGGCTTGGTCCAGTTGGTCGGAGCGAAACGTCCACGAACGGCCAGTAGCCACGCCGTGGCGGCGCATAAAGTTCTTTGACCACACCTTAGAGCTTTCCAGCACCGCCGCCTCCTTGCGCGGACCAAACACGCGGATGTCGGTCTCGGCGAAGTAGTCGGCTACGCCGGCGGCTAGCGGGGCCTCAGGTCCAACGACGATAAGCTTTACCTCGTGCTCCTGGCAGAACTGCTGAATGGCAGGAAAGTCCGTAGCGCTGATGCCAGGCACCGAACCAGGAATGCCGGCATTGCCGGGCAGCACGTGCACGCGGGCGCCGTCCTGGGTGAGTTTCCAGGCCAAGGCATGCTCGCGGGCGCCGCTACCTAGGAGAACGAGGTTGGTATTAGGAGTTGCCAAGGGTGGTTTGTAATTCAGGTTGAGAAGTAACGGCCGGCACTGGGCCCAGACTGCGGCCGAAGCAGGCCGCGTCGTCGCGCCCGATGTAGCGGCCGTAGTTAGGAATGCGCCGGTAGCCGCGCTTTTCGTAAAAGATGCACGCTTCCGTGTTGCTGATGCGGGTTTC
Organism: Solirubrum puertoriconensis; assembly: GCF_001483135.1. GTDB lineage: Bacteria > Bacteroidota > Bacteroidia > Cytophagales > Hymenobacteraceae > Solirubrum > Solirubrum puertoriconensis. The sequence continues at coordinate 203,261 of NZ_LNAL01000006.1, read as the reverse complement.
CAGCCACAATTCGGCATAACCTGCCCGCCATGCCGCCGCTTCAAGCCCCGCCAATACGGCGCGCCCAATACCTTGGCCGGGGTACTTGGCATACATGCGCTTCACCTCGCCGATGCTTTCGGACAGGGGCCGCACCGCGCCGCAGCCCACGGCTTCGTCGTCGTTGCACGCCAGCAGAAACACGTGCTTGGGGTCGTCGGCCTGCCAGTCTCCAAACGAGTCGCGCCCGTCGCTGCCGAAGCGCGTACCTAGGTCGGCCGACAAGGCATTGATGAGCGGCTGGGCCTGCGGGGCATCGGGGTGCGAGGCGACGAGGTAGAGGGACTGAGGCATTATTAGACGTCGAGGTTGGTCGGTGAGCGTGCTTCCAGCACTAAGCGCGAATGTTACCGTCGTTGAGAGCGTACTGCTGGCCTACCGCTTCCAGAGCGGTTCATCCATTCAGCTGCTCCACCGGAGCGTCTTGCATAAAGCCCTCCTTCACCAGATTCTGCACCAAGCGAGCGGGCACGTTCACGTCGGCTTCATCGGTACCGGCCAGGGGCTGCCCGGTAATGCGTTGGTAGATGTCGAGGTAGCGGCGGCTGGCTTCGGCGGTTACTTCCGGCGTGAGGGCCGTGGGGTACTGGCCATCGACTTTGTGGGCAATCAGCCACTGACGGATGTACTCTTTGTCCATCTGGGCGGCGCTTTCGGGGTTGCGGGCATAGTCGGCGGCATCCCAGAAGCGCGAGGAGTCGGGCGTGTGGATTTCGTCGATGAGAATCAGCTCCCCGTTCAGCAAGCCGAACTCGTACTTGGTGTCGACCAGAATGATGCCGCGCTCGGCCATCCACGCCGAAGCGAAGTTGAACAGCTTCAGCGAAGTCACGCGCATCTGCTCGTACAGCTCGGCCGATACCCAGCCTTCCGCCACGAGGTTTTCGGGGGTGATTTCGCGGTCCGATTCCTCCTTGGTGGTCGGCGTCACCAGGGGCTCGGGGAAGCGCTGGTGCTTGGTCAGCCCGTCCGGCACCGAAACGCCCGAGAAGGTGCGCTGGCCTTGAAGGTAGCCGCGCAGCATGGAGCCGGTGAGGTAGCCGCGCACGATCATTTCGACGCGAATCGGCTCGGCTTCCTTCACCAGCATGGCGTTCGGATCGACTACGCGAATGACGTGGTTCGGCACGATATCCCGGGTCTTCTCAAACCAGAAGTTGGCCAGGCCGTTGAGCACGGCGCCTTTGTAGGGAATGGCAGTTTCCAGCACCGAATCGAAAGCCGATAAACGGTCCGTGACAACAATAAGCCGCTCGCCCGAGGGGACGCGGTACGAGTCGCGGACTTTGCCGCGGTGCAGCAGCTCAAGCTGGGGCGTGTTGAAATACGGGAGCGTGTTCATTAGCGCGGATTAAGCGGCGAGTGCAGGGCGGGCTAAAGAGAAACTTCGTTCGAGGCAGCCTCGGCGGGCTGCGCGGCGCGGCTCTGGCTGATGTGCTCCACGATGTTGCGGAACAGCTTCAGCCCATCTCCTTCCTCCGACACGTTCGGGTCGAGACGCTTGCGCCGGGCCCAGTCGGGGTGGTTGTAGAGCGAGAGGAAGGCCTCGGGGTGCGGCATCAGGCCGAACACCTGGCCGGTGGTATCGGTGAGGCCGGCGCAGTTCAGCTCGGCGCCGTTGGGGTTGTGCGGGTACAGCTCGGTTTCACAACCGGTAGCATCGCAGTAGGTCAGGCAGTTCAGGCCCTCGGCTAGGATGCGGCTCCGGATTTCTTCATCGCGAATAACGAGGCGGCCCTCGCCGTGGCGCACGGGCACTTCCAACGAGGTCAGGCCCTTGAGGAAGGGCGAACGGTTGCGCGGGTTCACCGCCAGGCGTACCCACCGGTCTTCGTAGCGGCCCGAGGCGTTGTGCGTCAGGGTTACTTCGCGCTCCTGCTGGCCGGCGAAATCAGGCAGCAGGCCCATTTTCACCAGCATCTGGAAGCCGTTGCAGATGCCTACCACGTAGTTGCCGGCCTCGATAAAGGCGCGCAACTCTTCAAGCAGCGTGCGGCCCGAGGGCAGCTTGCGGAAGCGCGCCTTGTTGGCCATCACCACGCCCGACCCTAGGTCGTCGCCGAAGGAAAAACCTCCAGGGAAGTTGAGCACGTCGTAGTCGTGGATGCTGGTTTCACCGCTGAGCACCTGGTTGAAGTGCACGATGGTGGCCTCGCCGCCCGCCAAGCGGTAGGCGGCAGCCAGTTCTTCTTCGCAGTTAATGCCGAAGCCCGTCAGGACCAGGGCGTGTACCGGGCGGGTGGTTGCAGTTAGTTCGTTCATCGTCTCCACCTCCTAAGCTTGCAGGGTAAGTTCTTCGCCGGCCATTACGCGGTTCACCGGGCCATTGCTCCAGGCTTCGCGCAGGTCGGCGGTGGCGGCGTACACCACCGTTTTGTTTTGGTGACGAATGACCAAATGGCCATTATCCGTCACCACACCTAGGCGGGTGGCGCGGCCTTCCATCAGGGCTTCAAAGACTACCACGTCTTCCGGAGCCACGGTGGCTACGAAGCGCGAGTGACTTTCCGAGAACAGCTCCGCCAGGGCTGGCAGTTCGCCTTCCAGGGTCAGCTCGGCGCCTAGGTTGTCGTCGCCGAACAGGCTTTCGGCCACGGCTACGGCCAAGCCGCCGTCGGACAGGTCGTGGCACGAAACGATGAGGTTCGCATCGTGGGCGCGGCCTACTTTCTCGTACAGGTCTTTGGCTTCGGCGGGGCGCACGCGCGGCACGTTTTGGCCCAGCTCTCCGAAGAGGTGGTAGAGCTCCGAGCCGCCTAGCTCGTCGTAGGTGTCGCCGAGCAGGTAGACCACGTCACCGGCAGCCTTGAAGTCCGAAGTCACGGCGCGGCGCACGTCGGGCATCAGGGCGGTCATCGAGTACAGCACCGTGGGCGGCACCGAAATCTTCTGCCCGTCGGCCTTGAAGTCGTTTTTCATCGAGTCCTTGCCCGAGGTCAGCGGAATGTGGTAGGCCACGCACATGTCGCGCAGGGCCTCGCAGAGCTGCACCAGGGCGGCCAACTTCTGCTTGCCGTCGGGGTTGGTTACGGGGTCGTACACCGAATCGGGCACGCAGAAGTTGTCGTTCACCGACCAGAAAATTCCGTCGCCAGGCGTCAGGTTGGGCAGCTTGCCGCCCACCGACACAATTTGGCGCACAGCCTCGTCGAAGGCGCCGGCCGACATCTGGTAGGGGTCGATGTCGCCGTAGCGCGGCAGAATGCCGTTGCTCACCGCCACGCCTTCCCACGACTCGAAGTTGAACTGCACCACGGCTGCGTCCTGCGGCGCCTGGCCCGTGCGGCCCATCAACGGTTTTACCACCGTGCGGCCTTTCACCTCGTGGTCGTACTGACGAATCACTGCCTCGCGCGAGCAGATGTTCAGCGCGCCGAGCAGCTTAATCAGCAGCTCCGTTGCGTCGAGCGAAGCTGGCAGCTTTGGCTCGTGCAGGGTGGGCAGCTGCCACTCAGCTTCGAGCACTTTGCGCGGTACACCCTCGTGCAGAAACTCCAGCGACAAGGAAGCCACCGGCTGCCCGTCGAAGGTCACGTCGAGGCGGCCGTTGTCGGTGAACTCGCCGATGTCCGACAGCTCCACTTCCATCTCAGCGGCCAGAGCATTCAGCTCGGCCAACTTCGCGGGCTCCACCACCAGCGTAAACCGCTCCTGCGATTCCGACAAGAATATCTCCCAGGGGCGCAGGCCGGGGTACTTCAGCGGCACCTTTTCCAGCTCCACGGTAGCGCCACCGCTGATGCCCGCCAGTTCGCCCACCGACGAGGACAAACCACCCGCGCCGTTGTCGGTGCTGCACTTGATCAGGCCGCGGCGGGTAGCCAGCAGCAGGAAGTCCATGGCCAGCTTTTGGGTAATCGGGGAGCCAATCTGCACTGCCGTGGCCGGCGCGGCTTCGTCCAACTCGATGCTGCTGAACGTGGCGCCGTGGATGCCGTCCTTGCCCACCCGGCCGCCGGCCATGATGATCCGGTCACCAGCGTCAATCTTTTTCTCCCAGGCGTCCTGGCCCGCCAGCTGCATGGGCAGCACGGCGCCGGTGCCGCAGTACACCAGCGGCTTGCCGCGGTAGCGCTCATCGAACACGATGGCGCCGTTCACCGTCGGTACGCCCGATTTATTGCCGCCGTCCTCAATGCCCTTGCGTACGCCCTCGAACACCCGGCGCGGGTGCAGCTGTCCCGTCAGCAGCGGCCCCGACCAGTTTGGCGGGCCGAAGCAAAGCACGTTGGTGTTGAACAGCAGCCGGGCGCCGCCGATGCCGGTGGCCAGCGGGTCGCGGTTGTTGCCGAGGATGCCGGTAATGGCTCCGCCGTAAGGGTCGATGGCCGAGGGAGAGTTGTGCGTTTCGACCTTCCAGACGAACAACGAATCCTTGTTGATGCGCACCGCCCCGGCGTTGTCCGAAAACACCTTGATAAGCCAGTCGTTGCCGTTGGCGCGCAACAGCCGGTCGACCTCCGACGTGGCGCCTTTGATATAGGTCTTGAACAGCCCGTCGACCTCCTTTTCCTCGCCCGTGACGGCGTTGCGGTAGCGGATGACGGCCGCAAACTCCTTGTGCTTGCAGTGCTCCGACCAGGTCTGAGCCAAGATTTCCAGCTCGCAGTCCGTCGGGTCGGGCGTGAGGCCTGCCTCAGCGCGGCTGATCTGCGTTTCCTTCGAGTAGTAATAGTCCCGAATGGCGCGCATTTCCTCCAGGTTCAGCGCGTACACGTTCTCCTTCGAGAGCTGCACCAACTCCTCATCGGTGAGGTTTTCCAAGCGAATAGTGCGCGTGGTCGAATCAGCGCCGCCGCCGGGCTGCGGGGTGAAGTCGCGGATGCCGTCTGCGGTGTGGCCCACCACGAAGCGGTTGATGAGCTTGTTGCCCAGCAGCTCTTCAGCCAGGTGGCGCAGGTCTACTTCGGGTAGCTTCTTTTCCAGCAGGTACAGGCGCTTGCTGAAGATATGCTGGGTGCGCGTGTCCAGCTCCGTACCTAGAAAATCCTGCAGCGCGTTTTGGGCCGAGGTGCCTTCGTCGTCGGTTACGCCGGGGCCTTTCGCGACGAGGATGTAGCTCTTGAACTCGGGCGCTACGGCCCACTCGTCCAGCGCCGCGTCGTTCAGCAGCGGGTCCTGCAGGCACTGGGCCGCGAAGCTCTGCAGCTGCTCAGCCGACAGCGGGTAGCGCACGGAGTACACGGCGCTGGTTTGCACCGAGCCGGTGAACAGGTGCAAGTGGCGCCGGGCGGCTTCAGCTACGCGGGCACCTTCGCCGTCGTGCTGGCCGGGGCGCGGAATCAGTTGGATGGTATGCGAAGCGGTGTTTTCCAAAGCTCAGAAAAGGAGTGTAGCGCGATGTAGCGCGGACTTTAGTCCGCAGCCCACAGGTGGTGATTCCCTGTCGGAAGAACGACTGCCGTGCTGTGACAATCGTCCGGAGTGACGCGGACTGAAGTCCGCGCTACAGTGGTCTGCATCAGCAAACCCCAGGAATGCGGTAAGCCGCCCTGGGCCCGACGTACGGGCCACAAGGCGGCTTACAGTGTTGTGCGGAGCGTTGCTCCAAGAGACCGCATTCGCGGCGTGAGTGTTCGAAGAAGCATCTTCGCCGAAGTACCCTAGGTGCTTTGCTACCTTGGCAGCGGCGGGCTTTCGCAGCTGTTTTCGGAGGTCGGCCTGGCACGCTTGGTTTTGGCTGTGCTGCGGTTGCGACTCGGCATGTTGCTGCTGTTGTCGCTCGGCTATCTGCTCTTCCACTTCCCGGCGCTCGGCATCCAAGCGCAGGCCCGCGGCTCGGCTCAGCAGTGCGCTACGGCGCCACATGCTGTCGAACGCGGCCTTGTTGGGCCGGGTTCGCATGAGCGGGGTGGAAGTATGGGAGAAGCTTCGTTGCACGGGGTAGCGAAGGAGATACAAAAGAACGACAACCGCCGTCCTTACGCAAGCGTCGGCACCGCGTCGGGCCGACTTCCAGGCTTAATCGCCGGGATGCCCTTGGCGCACAGCGGACAATTTTCGGGCTGATAAGTGGCCGCCTGAACCGGTAGCAACGCAAACAAGGGGAAGTCTAGTTCATGCTGGCCGCCGGTCCGGTCGATGAGGCAAGCCACACCCAGTACTTCCACGCCCATCTGGCGCAGTACCTCGGCCACCTCCAAGGTCGATTTGCCAGTGGTTACCACGTCTTCGGCAATGATTACTTTCTCGCCCGGCTGAAGCGTGAAGCCGCGACGCAAGCTCATCTTGGTGTCGGCGTCGCGCTCGGTAAAGATGCCCGGCACCTGTAGCTGCCGAGCCAGCTCGTAGCTTACAACCACGCCACCCATGGCGGGGCCCACTACCAAGTCGGGCTGCAGGCCAGCTTCTTGGATCAGCTTAGCCAGTACACCTAGGGCCGGGGCGGCTAGGTCGGGACGGCGCAAGAAGCGGGCGCACTGCACGTAGGTATCGGAGTGCAGACCGGAGGACAGGCGAAAGTGGCCGCTCAATAGGGCACCTTCGCCGCGCAGTTGCTGCTCAAATTGTTGCTGAAAATCGCTCGGAGCGTAGGGCATTGATTTGTTCGGTAAGGTCGCGGGCCGCGGCGCCAGCGTCAGCGGCCTGCCAGATGCTACGGGAAGTATTGATCAGAAGACCCAGGCCATCGGAGTGGCGGCAGCCGGCCTGCACGGTAGCGGCTAGGTCGCCGCCCTGGGCGCCCACGCCGGGCACCAGGAACCACAGCTCGGGGCAACGCAGGCGCAGGCGGGCCAGGGCGTCGGCGTTGGTAGCGCCTACCACCAGACCTAGGTCGGGGTGCTGGGGGTGAAGGTCCTGCACCACATCGGCGGCTAAGTCGCTGAGCGTGCCGCCGCGCACCAGCTGCTCATCCTGGAAGGAGTGCGCCGGCTTGTTGGACGTTTTGGCCAGCACGAACACGGCTTTGCCGGGGCGGGCAAACGGCATAATGGCGTCGTCGCCCATGTAAGGGTTCACCGTCACGCCATCCGCCCCGATGATGTCGTAGGCAAAGGCGGCGTAGCGCTCGGCCGTGTTGGCAATGTCGCCGAACTTGCCGTCGAGGATCATTGGCACTTCGCTGGGTATCCACTCGCGCAGGCGCTGCAGCAGGGCTACCCCATCGGGGCGGGCCAGAAAGAATGCCAGGTTGGGCTTGAAGCCGGCAGCGTACTCGGCCGTTTGCTCCACCACCTCACGCAAGCGGTTTTCTACGTTCTCTCCTACCGGGTCGAGGCCCACGCAGAGCAGCGAGCTGGTAGTTTGGGCGCGGCGGGTTAGCTGATCCATGCGGCAGTTTGATTTGCGGTGATGTTGTTAGCGGTTTCCCATTCGGTAGCGAGGCGGGCCGTGAGGCCGGGCTCCAGCCACTCGCCGGTGGCTACCTGCACGGCTGCCGCGCCGCAGCGCAGGTAGTCGCGCACGTGTTGGGCGGTGAAGATGCCACCCGTGCCGATAACCGGCAACTGAATGCTTTCGTCGTGGGCCAGTTCGTACACACAGCGCAGGGCCATGGGCCGCAGTGCTTCGCCCGAGAGGCCGCCTAGGATAGGTTCACCGCCATCGGGCAGGTGCAGAGCTTTTAGAGTATTGCAAGCAGCCAAGGCCGTAGCACCTCCCTCTTGGGCACCTAGGGCCAGAGCGCGCACGTGGTCGGGCCACGGCGGCAGCTTTACGACGAGGGCTGCGTCGGCACCCAGCTCGTTGCGCACGGCTTCGGTGGCCTCGCGCACAAAGCGCGGCGTCACGTCGAAGCCCTTTTGGGTGGTGGCGCTGCTGATGTATATCTCAACTCCGGCAATTTGGCCGGCGGCTTCGCGGGCCAGAAAGCGGGCAATTTTCCGAAATCCAGGAATGCCGGGAGCGGTGATGCTCACCAGTACGGGTACGCCGTGGCGGCGTAGGTGCGGCAGGTGGTCTTGCACAAGCTGCTCGGCGCCCTCGGTGCGGCGGTCGGTGGTGTTGAGCAGCGAGGAGTCGGCTACGCGAATAATGCCTTCGCGCCCACCGGGCCGCGGCTCCATGATGACCGTTTTGGTAAAAATAGCACCTAGGCGCTCGTAGCCTAGGTTGTCGGGCAGCTGCCAGGGGGCAGCGGCCAGGCACACGGGGTTCTGCAGCGAAAGAGTAGGTCCGAGTTGCATAGTAGATGGGGCTATTGAGTTCGGGAGGTCGGAATAGCGCTAAACGGAGAATCGACTGCAACTCAGCCTATTTGCCGCGCCGCGCCGGCCGAAGCACCTCTACGGCTTGGTTAAGCGGCCATCTGCTCACCGTTGCTCGGGGCTGCTAACCGTAAAGATGCTTCGGCCGACGCGACAGGGTAGTGCTATTGGTAGCTGCAGTGCCTCCCTTTGCCAGCGCTGCGATTTGGGCCGACCTAGGGAAAACCAGTTGTTCCCTCTTGCATTTGAGCCAAACGAACACAAAAAAACCGCTCCGGTAACAACCGGGCGGCTAGCGAAGAAAAACGGAAAAACGAAACGAAATCGGCCAACAAAAACGGGTTTCGACCCCGTTGCAGAACCAGCGAAAGAGCCGTCCTGCGCTTCGTTTTATGTTGGAAATTCAGAAGCACGTCGCAAAAGTATCCAACTTCGCCAGAAGCGCAACACCACCGCTGATGAAATTTGGTGTTAACAAAATGTTAACCCACAAACCACCTTATATTATTAAGGTGTTACAATCAGAATATGGCCAACAGTTATAAATTATTGATAAACAGATAATTTCACCTACCAACACTCTTATATGTTTTAGCCAGGACTTGCTTAAGCATTGCACTTTTTAACTTTTCTGAGAAGATATTTCAACTAAAACATTAAAATCCTGTTTGTAGAAAAAATGCAAAATCATTTTTACATTTACTCAAAAATTGGAGTTTCTGGCTGAGTTGAGGAGTGATAGGTTCATGTTTTGGTAACGCCAGCTTAACCTGCTACCTCCACACCCGTCGGAGCTTTGCACATCACATTTCCAAGTCTACCTCATCGCTCTACGCGTATGAAATCACCGCTACTATTGCTCGGCCTACTGCTTGGCCTGTTGGCTGGCGCACCTGCCTTGGCGCAGTCCGATACTGCACCAATTGAATACAGCGAACGAGTTCCGGCCGATTCGTACGGCCGCGCTACGCTGCATGCGCGTGCTCAGGACTGGGTAGAGCGCCGCTTTGCGTACGGCCCCAAAACCGACTTTGCCACCAACGCCGGCGCTGGCACCTTGCGCGTACTTGGCACCGTTAAGCTGAAGCCGCTCGACAACAAAGGGCAAGAAGCTGAGCGTACTGCTCGCTTCGAGTTTACCTTTCAGGCTACCGACGAGGGGTACACCTACAGCGTTGGGGCTTTCCGGGTGATTACTAATCCGCAGAACCTCGACACGCTTATTCCCCTCGACGAATACCTGACGCAGTTGCGGGCCGAGAAAAGCAACGAGCGCACCAAAAACGACCGCCGCGTACGGGCACAAGCCAACTCATTAGCAAGCGAAATTGCCATGAGCTTCCGCTCCTACATGAATCAGATTCCGGCTAACGAAGACGGCAGTGTTGGCCTACCTGCCAGCAACGAAAACCACTAAGTAACGCTTCCAGTAGCAACATAGCCGCGGCCGCTCTTTGCAGAGCGGCCGCGGTGTTTTCAGGCCCTAGGCACACACGATTGGTTTGCGCCTGCGTCTAGCTTGGGATGAATGGCCCCTTACTTTGCTTACTATCCTCGGCACTCCGCTAGCCGAATTATCGGCACGCACAAGACTTAGCAATATTCTATTTCGCAGACAACGCCTAACCACGTACTGCACTCCCCGAGAGCAACATGCACAAAACCAAAAAAGCCACGCTGCGCGTGGCTTTTTTGGTTCACTCACCTGGCCTTCGCGGCCTTTTCTATATGCTTGCAAAGGTACCTTCCGAAGGAAGCAGCGCCTAACCCTTTTCTCAATAATAACATATACATAATCCTTGACGAGCTGTAGACCAAGTATGGTGTAAACCGGAATTGGCACGGTTTTATTGCCATGGCCAAATAGCAATGCGCAGCAGCCTCGAGACGCAGCATTGCTCTTCCCTTTTTCGTCCGACTTTTTCCTCCCGTGGTCATGAAAACTAACCGCGCAGCTACCCTATTTGCTTTTGCTACCGCTTTGTTCTTGGGCTCAGCCGCAACTGCTCAAGCCCAGGTTCGCTCTTATTCCAACGTGCCCCCTACCAGCGGTGCCAACAAAACCGATGGCGTCCGCTTTGGCATCAGGGCGGGCCTGAACGTGGCCGATTGGTCCGGCGAAGCAGTTGAAAGCGTACAAAGCCTTACGAACCTAGCCAACGGTGCTATTACCAAAGAGCAACGCCCTGGTTTTCATGCGGGCGCTTATGTCAGCCTGCCCCTAGGTCCGCGCTTCACCATCGAGCCGGGGGTGCAATACTCCGAGAAAGGTGTGATTGTAAACGGCAGGGTACCCATGGAGCGTTTCGACTTTTTGAACGCTAAAGCCACGGCTACTGCTCGCATGGGCTATATCGATGTACCGGTGCTGGCCAAGGCGTACCTCACGCGCGGTTTGTATCTGTACGCGGGTCCGCAAGCTTCGTACTTGGTATCGGGCAAGGCGCGCGTTGAGGCGGGTGCCCTAGGGTTTGATGTATACAAGCAAGACTTTGAGGTGCGCGACTACTTCCGCGAGTTAGATTTTGGCGTGAGCGGCGGCGCGGGTTACCAGTTCGGGAACGGATTGGGCCTGAGTGCCGGTTACGACTACGGTTTGTCGTCGCTGGATAAAAACAACCGCTTCGACGCCCAAAACCGCGTTATTAAGGCCTCCGTGAACTTTACCTTCTAAGGTGTAAGCTCACGGGTTTCTCCACCATTGTTCCTCCATACTGGCTGTTCGCTCACATAAACGTAAAAAGGCCGCCCATGCTGTGGGCGGCCTTTTTTGTGCGGTATAACTGCTCGCCTAATTAGCTAGTCGGGCCGTTGTCGACGCGAGCCTCAACTACGCTTTGAACCGAGGCCGAAACGTTCGAGAGAATGTCGTAGCCCGTAGCGCTTTCGATGGCATCAACCGTGGTGCGGTATGAGCCCCAGGTTGAGAGCAGCGAGTTGTCGTTGGGTGTATCGATGGCAATAACGCGGGTGCTGCTGGTTACGCGGCTAGCATCAGACGAGCCTTCGGGCAGTACCACAACCACCTTCCAAATACGATTGGGTACCGTTACGCGGCCTGCGTCGATGGTCGTCATGTAGCCGTTGGCGCCCGTGCCGCCTTTGCCGTACTGGCCCATAATCACGTACAGCTCGTAGCCTTGGCCTACCAAGGTACGGCAGTAGTTCTCGAGGTTAGCCCAGGTACGTTGGTTGTTCATGGGCGCCTGCGGAATCATGTTCGTCATCAGGAACGTGGCCGAGTTATCGGTCGTCGAGCCGGTGCGGTCGGCTGAGGGGCAGTTGTGGCCACGGTCGAATCCCGAGCCCGAGTAGCTGCTGCCACCTACCTGGTACCAACCCGAAGGCAGCGCAGTATCGTTGCGGAAGTCATCCTGGCGAGCGGCCGAACCCAGCCAAGCCGAGCTCAGGTGCCACGATACCCAGTTGGGCGTGCCTCGGTCGCGGTGGTACGACATGGCGTACTGCGACTTTTGCATGAGGTAGTTCCAGTAGTACGAGCTGCTGGCGACGGCGCCGCTGGGGTTACCCATGGCCAAGTGGCTGTCGCGGGTAGCGTCGGCGCTTTGGCTTACGGCAGTAGGCTGCTGAGGCGCTACATCGTTTTGCTTCGAGCACGAGGCGGCAAGCAGGCCTACTAGGAGGAAGCTGCTCAGGCGGGTTAAAGTACCCTTCATTTGAAAAGGTGATTGGTGGTGGAGAATGTTGTTGCAAAGTTGGCAACGCTATATTGTTGCCTGATTACGTTAACGTTACGGTACTGTTACCAAAATGTTAACGTAACGTTCCAATCTCCCGCCAAACCACCATTTAGGGCAGCCACCTATTGCGGATGTTGCAAAGGTAAGCTGCCCTGGGTAAGTGGCAAGCCCGTTAGTTGGCAACTACGCTTAGGCGCTGGGTGGCTACCTGCTGCTGCCCGCTGTACAGCACTATGTGGTAAATACCGGCGGGCAAATTGGCCAACGAAACCTGAGGAGCGGCTCCGTGCAATTGTTGCTGATGCAGAAGTTTGCCTTGGCTGCTGAACACGCGCAAGCTGGCGTTGGCAGGCCAGCTGCCTTGGCCATAGGTTACAAATGCCGAACCCGCAGCGGGGTTGGGGTACACAGCTAAAGTTGCCGCAGCCGACTGCCACCGTACGGCAGCAATGCCCGAGCGTACCGCGGAGCCATCGGCATCTACTTGCTGCAAGCGGTAGTAGAGGGTACTTGCACCTAGGCTGGCGGCATCGGCGTCGCGGAAGGTATAGGTGCGTGCTGTGCTGCTGTTGCCAGCAGCTTGCAGCCGACCAACAGCTACAAACTTGCCGCCATCGGCTATGGCGCGCTCCACTACAAAGTGGCTGCTGTTGCGCTCCTGAGCAGTTTGCCAGTTCAGCACCACGCCGGCACCTTGCGCGGCCGCCCGGAACGAAACCAGCTCTATAGGTAGCGGCCCACGCGGCGGAGACACACTCAGCGGAAAGCCTTGGGCCGGATCGTCGGCGTAGGCGTAGTAAATGCGGGCGTTGCTGAACAGGCCTGCGCCACCACGCACTTCCACCTCAACCCACTCAAAGTCTTGCGTGGTCAGGAAACCAACTTCTTGGCCACCACCTTCGAGTAAGCCGGTTTGCACCAAGCTCGAGCTGTTGCTCGTTTCGAGCAGGGTAGTTCCGTCGGCCGCATACGTGCGGATAGTTACGTTTTTCAGCAGGCTGGTGCTCAGCAAGCCGGTGTTGGTGCTGAGCACCGCGCCCGCAAGGTTGCCCGCTTTGCCTGCACCGTTGAGGCGCAGTTTAATCCGCTGCGTACCTAGGGCAGTTAGCGGGAAACGCATTTCGGCGTAGTCGCTTGGGTTGAACACATTATCGGCGGCGCGTTCGGGGTTTTGCAGGCTACAGCCTACGCACAGCAGCGAGTTGCCGCTTACCTGATAATCGGTGCCGGCCTGGGGAAGGTTGAAATCCGATAGCACGGGCTCATCGTCGCGGAATGCCCGCGGCTCGATGCCGAAGCCGTAGTACGCATTTAGGTTGCTGAGGGCACTAGCCAAGCTGCCTTGCACCAACTCCACCCGGTCGAAAGCTTTGTTCGTGGCGAAGCTCACCTCGTAGCGGCCGTTGGGCAGCACGTTCAGCTGCAGCAAATCGGCCGCGGTGGCAGTTTCCTGCAGGGTGCCGCCTAGGTAAGTTTTGAGACGCATGGCCTTAAAAGCATCGAGGTCGATGATGCTGCCGTTGCCAATTACAAAGCCCGCTTGATACCCAGCAGGGGCTTGGCCCTCGAGACGTACCTGCAAGCTTGAGGTGCAGCCCACGCCCGCTGCCGTGGTTAGCGTGGCAAAATCGTTCAGATCGGCGGTAACAGCTTGCGCGGCATTGCTAACACCCGAGTTCACGCACAGCAAACCGCCGCCGGTTGTAGCCTGGTAGTCGTTGTCGGAGGGGGTGATGAGGCGCGAGAGGTAGCCCGTGGCAGTGGTTTGCTGGTTCGAGGGCACTCCGTAGGCGTAGTAAAGCCGCAGCGTGTTCAGCGCGTTAGCTGTAATCAGCACCTCCACCTCTATGTGGGTAAAGGGCTTGGCAGCTACAAACTCTACGCGGGTGCGGCCGTCGGTGAGCGTCGACGCCTGCACGCCGTTGGCATTTGCTAGCACGGTTTCCTGTGGGGTGTCGCCCTGGTAGGTGCGCAGCACCACCGCACCTAGGGCCGAGGCATCGAGCGTGGTACTGCTGCCGAGTACCACACCGGCACGGTGCCCTTGCGGCGCGGCGCCGTTCATCTTCAAACGCATTGACACGCGCGTACCCAAGCCCACCGAGTTTTGCAAGGTAGCGTAGCTATCCAGGTCCAGATCGGCGGCGCGCTCGGGGTTGGTTACGCCGCAGCCCACGCACAACAAGCCGTTTGAGCGCACGCTGTAGTGCTCCGGTGCCGTGGGCGTTGCAAAAGTAGAATAGTAGGGTGCCGTTGAAGCAGCGGTTTGCGCCACCAACGGCGTGCCACCGCCCAACATAGCCAACGCACCTGCCAACACGCGGCGGCTAAGCAAGGCCGAAATTGAGGAGAATTGTTTCATGCACATAGCTGTAATCACTACCCACCTCGGGTCGCGCCCGTCTGGTGGCAATAACGTTGCCTGCAGCTATGCCAATGCTCAACAATATGATTATCAGACTATTATTACAATATTGATTTCTTAATACTGTCTAGTAATGATACGGTCGAGTTTCATTTTGAGAAATGTTGACTGAGCGGCTTTTGCCCCGTATAATCGCATTGCGCCCTACCTACCTATTGCAACGCTCAAATTCGTGTACCGGAAACCTAGGTTTCTGCTCCTAAGTACTTGCCAGCTAGTCAAGTACCAGGCACTTTTATTTCTGCGATGCCGCACGCCCCTGTTACTATTTTTATTATTGAGGACAACGCGTTGTACAGCGAACTACTAGCGTACAAGCTGACTCAAAACCCGGATTATACCGTGCGGCAGTTTTCGTCGGCGCAGGCTTGCTTTCAGCACCTGGCTACCGAAAAACCCGATATGGTTACGCTCGATTATTCGCTGCCCGATGGCACGGGCGAGCAGGTATTGCGTCAGCTGCAGGAGCGACTACCCAACGTACCCATCATCGTGATTTCGGCACAGGAAGACGTAAACACGGCCGTGGGACTGTTAAAGCAAGGTGCCTACGACTACTTTGCCAAGGATGCGGAAACGCCCGACCGTTTGTGGCACAGCGTGCTGAAAGTGCGCGAGCAGCTGGCCCTGCGCCGCGAAAACCAGCGGCTACGCGAGCAAGTAGGCCAGAAGTTCGATCCGAAGCAGGCCATCATCGGCAACAGCCAGCCCATTAAGGAGCTATTCACGCTTATAGAGAAAGCCGCGCGCACGGGCATCACGGTATCGGTAAGTGGCGAAACGGGCACGGGCAAGGAGCTGGTAGCCAAGGCCATTCACTACCGCTCGGTGCGGCAGCAGCAGCCGTTTGTGGCCGTAAACGTAACGGCCATTCCGCGCGAGCTGCTCGAAAGCGAGCTGTTCGGCCACGAGAAAGGCGCCTTTACCGGAGCCGTAAACCGGCGCATTGGGCGTTTTGAGCAGGCGCACGGCGGCACCTTGTTTCTGGATGAAATTGCCGACCTCGACCTGAACCTGCAGGCCAAGCTGCTGCGCGTGCTGCAAGAGCGCGAGCTTACGCGGGTAGGCGGCAGCAAAACCATCAGCTTTGATGCGCGGTTGATTGTGGCCACCCACCGCAACCTCGAGCAGGAGGTAAAGGAAGGCCGCTTCCGCCAAGATTTGTACTACCGCCTCCTGGGTTTGCCCATTGTGCTGCCCCCGCTGCGCGAGCGGGGCACCGATGTACTGCTGCTGGCCGACGCCTTTTTGCGGGCGTTCTGCGCCCAAAATCACTTGCCGCCGCGGCAGCTTTCCGAAGCAGCCAAACAGCAGCTTCTGCACCATTCGTTTCCTGGCAATGTGCGCGAGCTAAAAGCCGTGGTGGAGCTGGCTGCCGTGCTGGCCGAAGACGAGCTGATTGGCCCCGCCGATTTATCGTTGCGCAACGGCTCAGGTGGCAACGGTGAAATACCCGCCGATGAGTCGTTGCGGCAGCAAATTGCGCGCATTGTGCAGCGCTACCTCGACGTGCACAACGGAAATATTTTGCACGTAGCTCAACTTCTGAAAATCGGGAAGTCTACCATTTATCGTATGATCCAGAACAACGAGGTGAGCGTGCGCTGATGCGCCGCTGAATTAGTCCTTGTTGGTGCTATCATACTTATGCCGATAAATCCCGTTCAGTATCCCGCCAATCGAGTTGTCCGCTACCGTACCACTTTAGCCCGCCGCTATGCGGCCGAGCGCCAGGCCCGGCTTGCGGCCGAGCAGCACCTAGCCGCTCAGTCGGAGCTGCCGCTAGCCGCGGCCGAGCGCCTGCAGCTGCTCTCGGAGCTCACCCGCCTTACACCTAATCCTGCGTTTACCACCGATCGGCAGGGGCGCATTCGGTACATGAATGTGGCCGCCGAGGCGCTGCGCCCGCTGCTTACCACGCCCGATGGGCTCCAGGCCACAGGCTTTTTGCAGCAGTTGCTCGAGCGGGCCGTGGCCGAGCAGCGCCCCCAGCAAACGGAGCACGCGCTAGCCGACCGGTTTTACATCTGGACGGCGGTACCCGTGCCCGAAACGCCGCTGCTGAACGTGTACCTCACCAACGTGAGCACGCTGCGCCAAACCGAAGCGGAGCTACGCCGCAGCCAGCACCTGCTGGCGCGCATCAACGATACGCTGCCCACCTTGGTGTTTCTGTACGATGTGGTGGAGCGGCGCCTGCTATATGCCAACGACCAGGCCGAGGCCCTGCTGGGTTGCTCGGCCGCCGAGCTGCAGCGCCTAGGTGCGCCCGAGCTGCGCCAGCTGCTGCACCCCGACGACCTACCCCTGCTCGATGCGCAGGTGGCCGCCTACCAACACTTACCCGAAGGCCAGCTGCAGGAGGCCGAGCTGCGCTTTTGGCACTGCGGCGGGTACTGGCGCTGGTTGTCGCTGAAGACAACCGTTTTCAGCCGCGACGAAGCGGGCCGCGTACGGCAGCTTATTGGCTCGGCCGAGGACATAACCGAACGCCGTGCCGCCGCCGAAGAGTTGGCCCGCAGCCGCCACTTTTTGGGCCGGGTGGCCGATACCGTACCAAGCCTGATTTACCTCTACGATTTGCTGCAGGGCCGCAACCTGTACTGCAACCGCCAACTAGCGCCCATGCTGGGCTACGCGGCTGCCGACTTGCAGCTGATGGGCAACGCCATGTTTGATAAGCTGGTATTTCCGGACGACCTGCCTGCGGTGGCGGCTCACCACCAACGCCTGCAGCAAGCCCTCGACGGCGAGCTTATCTCGACCGAATACCGCGTGCGGCGCCGCGATGGGGCCCTGTGCTGGCTGCGGGTGCGCGAAAGCGTGTTTGCGCGCAACGCCAGCGGTGCCCCCAGCGAAATCATCGGCTCGGCCGAAGACATAACCCAGGAAAAACTGGCCGAGACCGAGCGCCGGCGCGCGCACCAGCAAGCCGCCGAACAAAGCCGCTTGGTGCGCCAGGTAATCGACTCGGTACCGCATTTGGTGTACCTCAAAAACGAAGCCGGTCAGTACGTGCTGGCCAACGAAGCCACGGCCGAGCTGTTTGGGTTATCGGTAGAAGAATTGGAGGGCCTTAGCGCCGGCGCCCTTTACGCTACCGACGCCGAGGCCGCGCAGCGCTACCACCAGCAAGACCAGGAAGTAGTAACCACGCACCGGCAAGTAGAACAAGAAGAAAGCATCCGCCGGCCCGACGGAAAAGTGCTCTGCTTTCACAGCATTAAGCGGCCCTTTGTGCAGGCCGATGGTACGGTGCTCGTGCTCGGCGTCGATAGCAATATAACCGAGCTTAAGCGGGCCCAACAAGAGCTGCGCCGTGCCAAAGAAGCCGCCGAAGAAAACGCCCGCGTAAAGCAGGAGTTTTTGGCCAACATGAGCCACGAGGTGCGCACGCCGCTCAACGGTATTTTGGGCATGGCCGGCCTGCTGGCCCGCAGCCCCCTGAGCACCGAGCAGCAGCGCTACCTAGGGCTGATTAAGCAATCGGCCGACCACCTGTTGGTGGTGATCAACGATGTGCTGTCGGCGGCGCAGCTGGGCTCGGGCAAGCTGCAACTCGAGTGTATTGCCTTCGATTTGCACACGCTACTGCACGATACCCTGGATAGCCTGCAGCTGCGCGCGGCCGAAAAGGACATCAGCCTGCATCTGGAGCTGCCCATTCCGGCGCCGGCCCTCGTGCGCGGCGACCCGCACCGCGTGCGCCAGATTGTGCTTAACCTGCTCGGCAACGCCATCAAATTTACCGAGCAAGGCCGCGTAACCTTAAGCGGCCAGTGGTTGCCTAACCGCGCGCAGCCCACGTTTCATCTTACCGTGGAGGATACCGGCATTGGCATTGAGCCGCACCAGCTGGCGTCCATCTTTGAGCCGTTTACGCAGGCCTCGGCCAGCACCGCGCGCGAGTTTGGCGGCTCGGGCCTGGGGCTGAGCATTAGCCGCGGCTTGGCGAAGCTACTTGGCGGCCGCATTTGGGCCGAAAGTGAGCCCGGCCTGGGCAGCACCTTCCACGTAGAGCTGCCGCTGCCCCCGGCGCTGGCGCCACCGCCTGCCCTCAACCGGCACGAGCAGCCTGCAGCGCCGGAGCTGGCGGGCATACGCGTGCTGCTGGTGGAGGACAACGCCGTGAATCAGCTGTTTGCCGCCTCGTTGCTGCGCGGTTGGGGCGTACAGTTCGATACCGCCGCCAACGGGCTGGAGGCGTTGCAGCTATTCGATACTTACCGCTTCGATGTCGTGCTCATGGATATTCGCATGCCCGTGCTCGATGGCCTGAGCGCTGCCGTGCGCATGCGCAACCACCCCGAAGCCGCCCGCGCCGCTACGCCCATTGTAGCCCTTACGGCGCATGCCCTGCCCGGCGAGGCCAGGCGCTGCCGCGAGACGGGCTTTTCGGAGTACCTCTCCAAACCCTTCCGCGAAGACGAGTTGCTGCGCGTGCTGCGGCAAGTAACCTCAGCTAATCAAGCTGTTGGCCCGGCTACCGGTGCGGGGTTGCCACAGAGCCCCGCCATAGCCCACGCCGCCACTGGCGATGCAGGCTTTCGGCAGCGCCTGGCCGAGCTGTTTGTGCAAACCACGCCGCCCGCTGTTGAGCGGCTGGTGCAGCACTTCCGCAACCACGAGTGGGCAGCCATGAGCGATGCAGCACACTTTCTGAAAAGCTCGTTTGCGGGCATGGAGTTGCACCACCTGCTGCCGGCCGTGCGGTTGCTTGAGGCCGCCGGCAAGCCGGGCACCGCACCGCAGCCCGCGCAACTGGCTGCGGCTGTGGAGCAAGTGCGGACCGCCGCCGAGCAGTTGGTGGCCGAGCTGCGCCAGCAATGCCCCTAGGTGCGGCTGCTCCAAAGGGCGGGCAAGGGGCGTCGCCAACGAGTGGGTCGCCACACAACTTGTGGTTTTCACGTATGTTGGCGCACATCCCCCTTTTCGCCACTCCTATGACCCTCCGATTTTGGCTATTTGCGTTGCTACTCATCACCACGCTAGCCACCGGCTGCGCCCGCCGCAACCGCGCCAAGAAAGACACGGCCAGCAGCACCCCCGTTGAGGCCCTGCGCACGGCCGAAGAAGTTCGGCGCGAAAACGCCCGCGACCTGGCTTCGGTAATGACGGAAGAGCTGCAATTGCGCGAAGACCAAACCTTGCGCATTCGGCAAGTGCTGGCCAGCACAGTGGAGCAGGTAAACGCCGCTCAAACCAAATTTGGCACCGACAAAGCTGGCCTTACCACTGCGCTGCGGCGCATTAATGCCAGCTCCGAGGCGCAGCTGAAGCAAATTATGACGCCCGAGCAGTACAAGCAGTACCAAGTACGCAAGCCGCAAATCCAGCAGAAGTTGCGCGAGCAGAAAGCTGGCAACTAAAAATTTTCGGTAGCGCAGGCAACGCCTGCACGCGCCCGCGCATCTGACGCCGGTGTAAGCCCACTCCGCAACCTAGGGGTGGCTTACGCCGGCGTTATTGTTTATCTTGATGCAAACGCAGACGGGCCATGATTCAACTCCGCGGAATCGAAAAGAGCTACGTAATGGGCCACAACCGGCTGCCAGTGCTCAGGGGCATTGACCTGGAAGTGCACCCCGGCGAGCTGGTAAGCATCATGGGCTCATCGGGCTCAGGTAAGAGCACCCTGCTCAACATCCTGGGTATTCTTGACGATTACGACGCCGGCGAGTACTGGCTGGCTGGCACCCACATCGATCGGGGCCTTTCGCAACGGCGGGCGGCGCAGCTGCGCAACCAGTTTTTGGGCTTTGTTTTTCAGTCGTTCAACCTGCTCAATTTTAAGTCGGCGCTCGAAAACGTGGCCCTGCCGCTGTACTACCAGCAGGTAAGCCGCCGCGAGCGAAACCGCCTGGCCATGGAGTACCTCGAGCGCGTGGGCCTGGCCGACCGCGCCGACCACCTGCCCAGCGAGCTTTCGGGCGGGCAGCGGCAGCGCGTGGCGTTGGCGCGGGCCCTTATTCATCAGCCCAAACTCATTCTGGCCGACGAGCCCACCGGTGCCCTCGATACCCACACCACGCAGGAGGTGATGGACATCTTCAAGCAGGTAAATGCCGAGGGCATGACGGTCATCATCGTAACCCACGAGCACGATATTGCGGCGCAAACGCAGCGGGTAATCCGCATCCGCGACGGATTGATTGTGGGCGAAGAAGCCGAAGAAACTACCGCCTCCCCTACCGCTACCATTAGCTCCCTTCCTTCATGAAAAACGTACTGCTTGCCGCCGCTTGCCTGCTCCTAGGTGGCGCCGCTGCCCACGCGCAAAACCCGGCCGCCGCTACTACCGAGAGCAAGGCGCTGCAGCAGCGCATCAACCAGCTGATGCGCAACCCGGCCAAGCCCCAGCAGGAGCTTCGACTCGATCTGAAAGGCTGTCACGCCACGCAAACCATTCGCGACAACAAAGCCGACGTGCAGGCCTCGGCGCCCATTTTGGTGAGCTACAACAAAGGCGGCGAAGCAGGCTGGGCCGCGAAGGTGTCGGATGGCAAGTTTGAACTGGTGATGGACTTTGAATGGAGCGAGGTAGAACCCCTTACCTACCTCCGCCGCAAGCCCGAGAAGGGCAAAAACGAAGCGCCCTACGAAATCAAGATCCGGCGCGTGCGCAAGGGCAACACCACCAACTTCGAGCTGCCCCTCTACACCACCGACGAGAAAGCCGTGCTGGATGTGGTGCGCCGCCTCGAGAAGGTGCGCCAAAGCTGCCACTAGTCTGCTGCCCTAGGTGCCCGCCGAGGCGCGGGCACCTAGGCCGTGTACTTTCCGCCTTCTGCTTACCGCGTGCTTTTAGCCTAATCAGCCGTTGCGATGTTCGACCTGGATAAGTGGCAGGAAATCTGGAGCACCATGCGCCGCAACAAGCTGCGCACGGCCCTTACGGCTTTTGGCGTGTTCTGGGGCATTTTCATGCTGGTGCTGCTGCTAGGCGCGGGCAAGGGCATGGAAAACGGCATTTGGCGCGAGTTCGGCGCCGGCGCCCAAAACAGCCTGTTCATTTTCGGGGGCAAAACCTCGCTACCGTGGCAGGGCCTGAAACCAGGGCGCGAAATCAAATTCACGAACGCCGATTTGGAGGCCTTGCGCCAGCGCGTGGAGGGCGTGGAAATGGTGGCTACCCGCAACCGGCTTTCGGGCGAGTACACCATTGTGCGCGGCACGCGCAACGGCTCGTTTCAGGTGTTTGGCGCCAACGGCGAGTTCTTCCGCATCAACGGCGAAGAAGTAAAAACCGGTCGGCTGCTGAGCCCGCTTGATTTGGCCGAGCGCCGCAAGGTGATGGTGATTGGCGAACGGGTGCGCAAGGTGCTGTTTAAGCCCGACGAAAACCCCATTGGCCAGTACGTGCAAGTGAAAGGCGTTTTCTTCCAGATTGTGGGCACTTTTACCACCAACCAAAACCAAGGCCGCAACGAGGAGCGCGCCTACGTGCCCTTCAGCACCTTCCAAACCACTTTCAATCAATACAACCAGGTGCAGCTGCTGGCCATTACCACCCGGCCCGGCGTGCCCGTGAAGCAAGTAGAAGAGCAGGTGCGGCAGCTAATGGCCAGCCGCCACCAGTTCGACCCTGCCGACAAGCAGGCCATCGAGCTGGAAAACAACGAGGAAGAGGTGGCCCGCTTTCAGGGCTTGTTCAACGGCATACGGCTGTTTGTGTCGATTATCGGCGTGCTTACGCTGATTGCCGGCGTGGTAGGCGTCAGCAACATCATGCTCATTATTGTGCAGGAGCGCACCAAAGAAATTGGCGTGCGCAAAGCCATTGGCGCCACGCCCTTCAGCATTGTGAGCATGGTGGTGCAGGAGTCGGTAGTGATTACCGGGCTGGCCGGCTACCTAGGGCTACTGGCCGGCGTGGGCCTGCTCGATGGATTACGCTACGCCATCGAGAAATCGGGGGCCGAGCTGCCCTACTTTACCCGCCCCGAGGTGGATGTGGGCGTGGCCGTTGGCGCCACGGTGCTACTAGTGCTGGCTGGCGCGCTGGCCGGTTTTGTGCCAGCCATGCGAGCAGCCAACATCAAGCCCATCGAAGCACTCCGGACGGAATAAAAATATTTAAACTCCCCTCCTCAACTGAGGAGGGGACGCCGTGCCGAAGGCGCGGCTGGGGTACTTGCCCTAGCGTCGGATAGTAAACGCTACTAAAAAGAACGTCATGCTGAGCTTGTCGAAGCATCTCTATCGCTTTGGTGGAATTAGTATCAGGAGACTTCGACTGCGCTCAGCATGACGCCCTAGAGTTATCGACCTAGGGCAATCGTTCAAGCGACAGCCCAACGATCATCAACCACCCCGCCCTTCGGGCACCCCTCCTCATCTGAGGAGGGGAGTTTCGCCCCTTCCTGCTTCCGTAACCCCATTAAGCCATGTTCGACCTAGATAAGTGGAGCGAAATCTGGAGTACGGTGCAGCGGCACAAGCTGCGCACCTCGCTCACGGCCTTTGGCGTGTTCTGGGGCATCTTTATGCTGGTGGTGCTGCTGGGCGCGGGCAAAGGTTTTCGCAACGGCGTCGAGAAAGAATTCGACGTAGCCAAGAACGCCATCTTCGTGTGGTCGCAGCGCACGAGCGAGCCTTTTAAGGGCATGAAGCCGGGCCGCTCGGTGCAGTTCACCAACGACGACGTGGCCGTGCTGCAGCGGCAAGTGCCCGAGGCTGCATTGGTGTTGCCGCGCACCTCCTTGCACGGCACGTTTACGGTGCAGTACGGCACCAAAAGCTCGTCGTTTTCGGTGAACGGCGAATACCCCGGCTACCCGCAGGTGCGGCCGGTGGCACTGCTGTCGGGGCGCTTCATCAACGAGCCCGACGTGCGCGACCGACGCAAAATTGCCGTGATTGGGGCGCGGGTGGCCGAGGTGCTGTTTGGCACGCAAAACCCCATTGGGCAGCAAATTCGCATCAAGGGCACCTACTTTCAGGTGGTGGGCACCTTTAAGGGAACGGGCCGGGCCGAGGAGGCGCAGGAAGACGCCCAAACCATCTTCATTCCGCTCACCACCCTGCAGATTGCCTTCAACCAAGTCAACAAGATTGACTACTTCGCTTTCCTGCCCAAGCCCGGCGTGCCGGCCAAAGTGGTGGAAACGAAAGTAAAGCAGGTATTGGCTCAGCAACACAAAGTATCGCCTACCGACGAGCGGGCATTTGGCTCGGCCAACGTGGAGGAAGAATACGCCCGCGTGCAGGGCCTCTTCCTTGGTATTGCCGGCTTTAGCTGGTGGGTGAGCCTAGGTACCATCGTGGCCGGCATCATCGGGGTGAGCAACATCATGCTCATCGTGGTGAAAGAGCGTACCAAGGAAATCGGCATCCGCAAGGCTATGGGCGCCACGCCTTGGAGCATTGTGAGCATGATTGTGCAAGAAAGCATTGTGATTACGGCCGCCGCCGGCATGCTCGGCCTGCTGGCCGGCACTGCGCTTATGGCTTTCCTGAGCAACCTCATAGAAGGCCAGGACATCAACTTCTTTTACAACCCGCAGGTGGATGTGCAGGTGGCCCTCACGGCCGTGTTCATGCTGGTTTTCTGCGGGGCTTTGGCTGGGCTGGTACCGGCCACCATTGCCGCCCGCGTGCAGCCCGTAGTGGCCCTGCGCGACGAGTAATCCCTCCAACTACCCTCTCTCCTTCTCTCCCGACAACCAACTTACTGCTTGCCATGAAACGCGTCTTCCTCGTCCTTCTTCTCGTGCTTCTGCTTGGCGGCTTCGGGTGGCTGGGCCGCTACTTCTACCTGCAGGCCCACGCCGACCCCATCACCTACAAAACCGAGCAGCCTTTTGTGGCCGATATCACCAAAAAAACGGTGGCTACCGGCAGCATTGTACCCCGCCGCGAGGTGCAGATTAAGCCGCAGGTTTCGGGCATTGTGGAGGAGCTGTACGTGGAGGCCGGGCAGCCCATCAAAGAGGGCCAGCTGATTGCACGCATTCGCACGGTGCCCAACGCCGCCAGCGTCAACAACGCCCAAAACCAGATTCAGCAGGCCCGCGTGGCTTTGGAAACCAGCCAGCAAGAGCTGGAGCGGCAGCGCCCCTTGTACGAGCAGAAGGTAATTGCGCAGCAGGAGTTCAACCGCTTGCTCAACGATGTGCGCGCCCGGCGCCAAGCCCTCGAGGCCGCCCAAAACGACCTGCAAATTGCCCAGCGCGGCGCCTCGCGCAATACCGGCGGCGCTACTAACGTGGTGCGCTCCACCATTACGGGTTTGCTGCTCGATGTGCCCGTGAAAGTGGGCTCGTCGGTGGTGGAGCGTAACAATTTCAACGAGGGCACTACCCTGGCCACCGTGGCCGACATGAACAGCTTGGTGTTTGAGGGCAAAATCGACGAAAGCGAAGCAGGTAAGGTGCGCGAGGGCATGCCCATTAAACTCACGGTGGGCGCTATCGAAGGCACTGCGTTTCCGGCCACGCTGGAGTACATCGCGCCGAAGGGCGTGACGGAGGAAGGCGCCATCAAATTTCAGGTGCGGGCCAAGGTGCAGCCGCAGCCGGGTGTGTTTTTGCGCGCGGGCTACTCGGCCAACGGCGACATTGTGCTCGACCACAAAAAGCAGGTGCTGGCTATTCGGGAAGCGTTGCTGCAGTTTGGCAAGCTAAATAAGGACAGCGTGTTTGTGGAGGTGGAAACCGCGCCGCAGCAGTTCCAGAAAAAGCTGGTGAAAACGGGCATTTCCGACGGCATCAACGTCGAGATTGTATCGGGCCTGAGCAAGGGCGATAAGCTGAAGGTACTGGGCCCCGCTACCGACGAGAAGAAAGGTTAGGCACAACCCATAGGGCGGGTACTTTCGTTCGTATGCCTCATTCCCGACCTTGCTGCCGTTATGCCTAACTCGCCCTCTGCCATTACCCTGCGCTTCGACCCTGCCCTCAGCCTCAATCCTTCGGGCAAGCACGTGCGCGACGGACTTTCCTCGACACTGCGCACCGGCGACAACCTCTGGACGGCCTGCGACGAGCGCGCCAGCGTGGAACGGCTGCGCCTTACCGATGCCACCACCTTTGGGCAGCACTGCCGCTTTCAGCTGGCCGATTTCCTCGACTTGCCCGACCCCGATGCCGAGGCCGAAATCGACATTGAGGGCTTGGCCGAAGGCGACGGGTACTTGTGGATAGTGGGCTCGCACAGCCTGCGTCGCAAAGACCCCAAGCCCGAAAAGGATGACACCGAAAAGGGCTTGGCTAAGTTGGCCAAAGTGCGCGCCGACCCCAACCGCTATTTGTTGGCCCGGGTACCGCTGGTACTGAACGAGGAAACCCAGGATTACGAGCTGCAGAAATCGGCCCCCAACCCGGGCCAGAAGCGCCGTAAGCTGAAGGCCGCCCGCCTAGGTCATCATACCTTAATCCGCCTGCTGCGCCGCGACCCGCACGTGGGCCCGTTTGTGCACCTGCCCGGCAAAGACAACGGCTTCGACATTGAGGGCATGGCCTACGCCGGCGACGGGCGCCTGTTTGTGGGCCTGCGCGGGCCGGTGCTGCGCGGCTGGGCCATTGTGCTGGAGCTGCACGTTACCGAAGGCAGCAAACCCGGCCGTCTGCGCCTCAGCAAGCTCTCCGATGCGCAGGGTGTGTACTACCGCAAGCATTTTCTCGACCTAGGCGGCATGGGCCTGCGCGAAATGCGCCTCGTGGGCAACGACCTGTACCTGCTGGCCGGCCCTACTATGGACCTCGACGGCACCATTGCCGTGTTTTGCTGGCCCGATGCCCTGCACCACGACGCCGACAGCCTGGTGGCACCTTCGCAGTTGCGCCGCATGTTTGACGTGCCGCACGGCTACGGCCCTACCGCCGGCCAGGACAAAGCCGAGGGCATGGCCCTGCTCAACGAAAACCACGTGCTGGTGGTATTCGATAGCCCTACCGACGCGCGCAAACCCGAGGACGATACGGTAATTGCCGATGCTTACCGCATTGTCCAAGAGCCCGAGCAGCCCGACGCCGAAAACGCGGCCGTTGCGCCACCTGCCGCTGCCGAACCCAGCGCCGAAGTAGCCGCTGCCGATGAGCACGTAACTGCCTCCGACGCCCAAGGCAATCTACCCGTTCAGTAGCCGCCTGCCAACCAAAGGCGGCCAAAGGTGTTACTTTGCTCGGCATACCTACTACTTCCCTATGGCCGACAACGCCACGCTCATTCAAACGCCCGAAACCCGGCACCGCATCTATTTCCAGGACTGCGACCAGCTGGGCCACCTCAACAACGCCCGCTACCTCGACTACTTCCTGAACGCGCGCGAAGAGCACACCATGCGCCACTACGCCCTTAACCTAGGGCAGCTTACCCGCGAGCAGCGCGCCGCCTGGGTTATTACCAAGCACCACATCAGCTACCTGAAACCGGCCAACCACGGCGAGGAAGTACTCATCCGGACGCAGCTCATTCACTTCGATAATTCCTCGCTGGTGGTTGAAATGCAGATGCTCGATGCCGAAGGCCTACGTCTGAAATCCCTGCTGTGGTCGGAAATGGCGTTCATCAGCCTGGTAAACGGCAAACGCGCCGACCACTCCGATGCCCTGATGGACATGCTTGAGGAGGTAGACGTGGACGACGTGCAGTACCACCCCGACGGCTTCGACGAGCGCATTCGGGAGCTGCGCCAGCAGTTCAAGAAACAGCGCAAAGCCGCCGGCCACGACGAGGAATAGCACCTGTAGCGCGGACTTTGTAGTCCGCGTCCCCGGATAGTGACTTCTAATCGTGTAAGCAATTAGGAACTGTATATGTGGACGCGGACTACAAAGTCCGCGCTACAGCTCATCACAACCTCCCCTTTCGCCTTTGCGTTAGCCAGAAACCGGAACCACCCACCTAGGGCGGTTCCGGTTTTTCATTGCCAACCGTTTCACCACACCGCCAAACACCATGAGCATTTTTGGTAACGACCCGCTGAAGGGCAAAAAAGTAGCCGTGCTTGCCACCGATGGTTTCGAGCAATCGGAGCTGGAGCAACCCGTAAAAGCGCTGAAGAATGCCGGCGCCGATGTAGATATAGTTTCCCTGAAAAGCGGTTCGATTAAAGGCTGGGACGAGAAGGATTGGGGCAGCAAAGTATCCGTGGATAAAACCCTCGACGAAGCCAAGCCCGCCGACTACGACGCGCTGGTGCTGCCCGGTGGCCAAATGAACCCCGATGTGCTGCGCACCGAGCCCAAAGCCGTAAGCTTCGCGGCCGATTTTATGAAGTCGGGCAAAGTGGTGGCAGCCATTTGCCACGGCCCCTGGACCTTGGTAGAAACCGGCCTCGTGCGCGGCAAAAACATGACGAGCTGGCCCAGCCTCAAAACCGACCTCACCAACGCCGGTGCCCAGTGGCAAGACTCCACGGTGGTGGTAGACGGCAATTTGATTACCAGCCGCAACCCCAACGATTTGCCCGCTTTTAACGAAAAGCTGATCGAGAAAATTGGCGGCACCCAAGCCTAGGTGCCTACCTCACAAAAGAGCCCCGGCCGCGAGTAGTGGCCGGGGCTCTTTTGTGCCCATGGCCTACTAAGTACCTAGGGCACCAGCGCCAGCAGCTCGGCCGCGCAGCGGTGGTACACAAGGTAAAAGCCTACATCGAACACAAACAAGAAGCCGCCCTGCACCCACAGCGAGCGGGCATAGCCCAGGTAACGCTCGGGCAGCTCCTCTACCGAGGCCGCCCGCGCAAACAGCCACGCCCCAACGGCCACGTACGCCACATCGAGCCCGGCATTGAAGAGCAGAATCTTCTCGAACGCAAACTGCGCCTGCAGGCTGTCAACGAGTGTAAGCCCCTCCACGTGCAGCGGCCGGGCTTGCAAAATGCCCCACGCGGCCAAAAAAGCGTTTACCACGCCCCAGCCCACGTTCATCTGATGGAAGTAGTGCTGGGCTTGCTTGGGCAGCGTGCGCGTAACCAGCCAGCCGCTGCCCAGCAGGTTCAGCAAGGCCCAGGCACCTAGCACGCCCATGCCTTGCTGGGCCAGCATTTCGCGCTGAAAGTTGATGGCCGGCAGCGCGGCGGCCACATCGGATAGTACGGGCATGAACGGCGGCAATGCACGAACATAAACAAGAAAGCACGCCCCTGGGGGCGCGCTTTCCGGAAAGGACCTAGGCTGGCAGCAGATTACTGGGCAAACCCAAAACCTACGTACACCTGAATCAGGCTGTTCTTGATGTCGTTGAGGTTCTCGTTGGGCGTCATCAGGCCGTTCTCCATCTTGGGGTCGTTGTAGATGTTGGCCAAGCTGAGTACGTAGCGGCCGCCCACGCGGGCCGGGCCTACGCGGGCCTCAATACCGGCTACCCCGCCGTAGTCGAGCGAGTTGTAGTTGCGGCTGCTGATGTTCACGGCGTTCTTGTCCTCCTTCGCATTCACGAGCAACGACACTTGCGGGCCTACGTGCACGCTCACGTTATCCACGAAGTTGTACACGAACATCACCGGCACCTGCACATAGTCGAGCTGGGTTTCGTAGGTGTTTTGCATGCCCGCCGGCCGGAACGCCGACGACGCTTTAAAGCCTTGGCGGCTGTAGAGCGCCTCTACCTGCAGCGAGGTTTGGGGCGAGAAGCCAAACTGGGCGTAAGCACCGGCATGGAAGTTCTGACGGCTTTCCTCGTTGCCGTAGTTCTTCTTGTCGTCGCCGCGGAAGTTTGAGGAGTTCCAGCCGCCCTTGATACCGAAGCCGTTGTTGCGCGAATCGGGGGTGGTTTGGTAATCCGACGATTTGCGGATACCCTGCACGCCGCGTTGGGCCAGGGCATCCCAGCTGCACAAGGCGCACAGCGAGAGTAAGAGTGCAAATTTTTTCATGTGACAGAGGATCTGAGGTTGAGCCGCGCCCCGTGTTGATTGCGGCAACGCATCGGGCCATAGGCGGTTTCCTATACTTTGGGCGGCCCTCATGGGTTGCACCGCAACCCAACGAAACAGAAATTTTCCTGTTGAGCTGCTTGTCATCGTGGCCAAACGCTGCTTATGTTTGCGGCTTCCGGCCTTGCCCTCCCGGAGCGTTAGCTCAGTTGGTTCAGAGCACCACCTTGACACGGTGGAGGTCACTGGTTCGAGTCCAGTACGCTTCACACCCCCTTTCGCATACCCGACCAGCCCTGGCCGGGTATGTTTTTAGGCGTTTTCGGCGGCGCCGTTTCCTGCTTAAAGCACCTGATAGGCTGATATCAGCCCTGGCTGCGCCCCGGAACTTGTATTATCCCGCTGTCATTGGCAACGCTGAGCTTTCTGAGGCGTAACAGGCTGTAAGCAGCAGCTCCACCCAACCGCACCTGTGCATGATTCTGCTTGCCCGCTACTCCTTTCTCAACTTGTACCTGCAC
The DNA here is from genome assembly GCF_001483135.1 of Solirubrum puertoriconensis. Taxonomy (GTDB): domain Bacteria; phylum Bacteroidota; class Bacteroidia; order Cytophagales; family Hymenobacteraceae; genus Solirubrum; species Solirubrum puertoriconensis. Next base: position 173,607 of record NZ_LNAL01000006.1, on the reverse strand, counting down.
GAGAGCAGCACCATACGAGCCATGGAGGCCGAGTGGCGGGGCTTTGTCAGCAGCTCGTTTCTGCGTCAGGCTGTAACCGATGCGATAGGCTTGGCCCGCCAGCACCGCATTACGGGCTGGATTGCCGACGACCGGCTGCTCGGACCCGTTCGCCCCGCCGACCTGGATTGGATATCGGAGCATGCACTGCCCGAGCTGGTGCGCATCGGGCTGAAGCGCTTTGCCCGCATCGAGGCCGAAGACCCGCTCAACAAGCTACTGATTAGCCAGCTTCAGCACGAAGTAGAAGAAACCCTACCCTTTCAGGTGCGCACCTTTACCGATGTGCAGCAGGCTCGCCTTTGGGCATCGGGGGCGGTGTAGCCCTAGTGTTATTTCGCCTTGGTGCCCGTTGTAAGCAAGGCTTGCACGTCGGCCGGACTAATAACTGGGGTAGCCCCTGGGTGGGTGGCCACCAAAGCCCCCGCCGCACAGGCAAACCGCAGCAGCTCGGCGGGTGCTTGCTGAATTAGCCACCCGCGCAATAGCGCTGCCAAAAAGGCGTCGCCGCTGCCAATGGTGTCTTGCACCACCACGGGCACGCCTGCGGCGCGGTGCAATTCCCCGTCAGCCCACAGCAGGGCTCCGTCGGCGCCGCAGGTAACGCACACGGCTTGCAGGTTGTAGCGTTGGGCCAGCCAGGGCATGGCGGTACTGGGCTCGGCGGCTTGCCCATGCCACTGCATCAGCTCGGCTAATTCGTGGTGGTTTAGCTTCGCTAAATCGGCTTGGTCGAGCAGGTGCAACACCACCTCGGGGCTGTAGTGCGGCGGGCGCAGGTTTACATCGAACACCCGAAAACGAGCGTGCTCGAGCAACCCGTACAGGGTACTGCGTGTGGTAGCATGGCGCGCTGCCAAGCTGCCAAATACCAGCATATCGGCCCGGGCTACCAACGCCTCGGCAGCAGCACTCGGCCCGATGGCATCCCAGGCAACTGGCTCCACAATCTCGTAGCGCACGTTGTGGGCGTCGGCTACGTTGGCGTGCACCACCCCGGTGGGGTAAGCTGCCGTGCGCTGCAGGTAGTCGGTGGCGAGGCCTTTACGGGCCACAAACGCCAGCAGCTCCTGCCCTAGGTCGTCGGGGCCAATGCTGCTGATGAGGTGGGCACGCACGCCCAGCTGCTGCAGATGCACGGCCACATTGAAGGGGGCGCCGCCCGCCTGCTTGCCCGATGGCAGCACATCCCACAGGACTTCGCCAAAGCAGACAACTTGCTGATGCATAAAAGCTAGATCAATAAACTCCACAATCGCATGCTCCCTATGTGCCGCGCAAGCATGCCAAGGCGCGGAAACCCTATTAAGACTGAGTGTGTAATTTAGGCCTAATGCCGACCAGTTCTTCCTCTATCTACTTTCATAACGCGGCGGGTTTGGTGCGCGAACATCCCCACTACGTACGCTTGGAGTACTTTGCCGGAAAGCGCCAGCTTGCCGAGCTGCAGGCGTTGCTGGGCCACGTTACCCGGGCGCTAGCCAAGCACGGCACCGGTAAACTGCTGGTGGATCAGCGCCTAATGACGCCCTTCTCGCCCGAAGAGCAAGTTTTTGTACTGGAGGATTGGCTACCCCGCGCCAATGCCGAAGGGGGCTACCGCTGGGGCGCCGTGCTGCAGGCGCACAATGTATTTGCCCGCCTTGCCACCGCTTTGGTGGTTACGCAAATGCAAGGCAAGCCCATGACGTACCAGTACTTTACCGACGAGAATGCCGCCGTGGCTTGGCTGGTTGCCCAGTGAGGCACCAAAGAACCTAGGCTCCCTACTTTTCCGCAAACCTCACCCCCCTTCGCAGCGTTGTTTTGCGCGTGACCCATCCGCACCATCTGCCCGTTGCCTGGGCACCACTCTACGCCCACCCGCTGCCCGCCGGGCACCGCTTTCCGATGCTGAAATACGAGCTGCTGCCCGAGCAGCTCATCCGCGAGGGCACCATTGCCGAGGAAAGCATTTTCGCGCCTATTCCGCTGCCCGACAAGTACATTCTGGAAACCCACTGCGCCGGGTACTACCAGCGCCTGGTGCAAGGGCAGCTTACGCGGCACGAGGAGCGCGCCACGGGCTTTCCGTGGTCGGAGCAATTGGTGCAGCGCGAGGTCACTATTTTGGGCGGCACAGTACAATGCGCTAAGCTGGCCCGCCACACCGGCGTGGCCCTGAACGTAGCCGGCGGCACCCACCACGCCTTTGCCGACCGCGGCGAAGGCTTTTGCCTGCTCAACGACCAAGCCGTGGCGGCCAACTACCTGCTGCAGCACGAAGGCATCAACAAAGTGCTGATCGTTGATTTGGATGTGCACCAAGGCAACGGCACGGCGGCGCTGTTCCGGCACGAACCCAGGGTGTTTACCTTTTCGATGCACGGAGCCCGCAACTACCCGGCCCGCAAAGAGCAATCGGACCTGGACCTAGCCCTACCCGACGGCACCGACGACGCCACATACTTAAAACTGCTCCAAGAAACCTTACCGCGCCTGCTCGACGAGGTACAACCCGAGTTCGTGTTCTACCTCTCGGGCGTGGATGTGCTCAGCACCGATAAGCTCGGGCACCTAGGCCTTACACGCGAGGGTTGCCGCCAGCGCGACCGGTTGGTGCTGGAGCTTTGCCACCGGCACCACTTGCCCGTGGTAGTATGCATGGGCGGCGGCTACTCCGAGCGCATCAGCGACATTGTGGAGGCCCACGCCAATACCTTTCGCCTGGCGCGCGAGCTGTGGTTTTAGAACCTTTTCGAAGAACAACAAACTCCCTTCCTCAGCTGAGGAGGGGACGCATCAGCTTAGCTGATGTTGGGGTGGTTGACCTCGCGTCAGACACTAACCTCAACCAAACAGCCCGTCACGCCGAGCGCAGCCGAAGCACCTCTACCGCTTCGTTAGGGGATAGGATACTATCAGTATAGGTGCTTCGGCTGCGCTCAGCATGACGACCTAGGGTAATTGTTCAAGCACCAGTCCAACGATTGTCAACCACCCCTAGCCCCTCCTCATCTGGAGAGGGGAACTGTTGTTCGGCTGCTGCACACCGGCGCGCTACTCTCCTGCGCCTTCAATAATCAGCTGCCAACGAAAGGCCCACTGCCAACGCAACTCGTAGCGCGTAATAGCTGCCGTGGCCAGCAGTTCTTCCCAATCGGTGCGCCGAAAGGCACGGGCGACCGAAAGCGGCGCATCGTTCTGCACTAGGTACGAGCCGCCCAGCAGGCGCGTCAGCCACTTAATGCTGTGGTAAGCCAGCGGGTGGCGGTGCAAATCGTTGATGACCACGGCCACGTGCGCCTGCTCGCGCCATTGCCGCAGCATGGGCACCAGCTCTTGCGCGGCAAAATGGTGGCAAAACAAGCTGCACATCACCACATCGTAGCGCTGCAGGGCAAAATCGGGCGCGAAAATGTCTTGCTGCTTAAACTCGATTTCGGGGTACGCCTGGCTGCGGGCACGGGCGTAATCCACCATAAAGGCATTGGCATCGAGGCCCACTAACTCCACGGCCAAATCTTGCTGCCGCGCCCACTGCGCCACGCGCCGCAGGGTGTCGCCGCCGCCGCTGCCTAGGTCGGCAATGCGCACCGGGCGCCCGGCAGGCAGCCGCGGGCGCAGGCGCTGCAAGGCATTCAGCACCACGCGGTAGCCACCTAGGCGCGTGTTGATGACTTCGAGCTCGTCGAGGTTCTGGCGCAGGTCGTCGGAGGCCAGCGTCAGGTCATCCATCAACTCGGGCTCCGAGGAGCGGCGGGTAAAATCAGGCATAGGCAACGCGCAGCAACATGGCTTCGAGTGTGAGGCCTGGGCCGAAGGCGAAGCTAAGCACGGGGGCGCCATCTTCTTCGGGCTGCAAGTGCCGCTGTAGCTCGCGCAGCACAAACAGCACCGTGGCCGACGACAAGTTGCCCACCTCGTGCAGCACGCGGTAGGCGTGGCGATTATCGGCCGGCGAAAGGCCCAGCTCCTGCTCAATGGCCTCTAGAATGCGCCGCCCGCCGGGGTGAATGGCAAAGTGACGCACATCGGGCAGGCGCACGGGCAGGCGCTGCAACAGACCATCGGTAAGCTTGCGGATACCCTGCTTTACGAGCCGCGGCACGTAGCTGGAGAGCGTCATCTCGAAGCCGAAATCGTTGACGTGCCAGGCCATATCGGCTTGGCCATCGGGCTCGAGGCCGCAATGAAACGCCGCCAGCTCGAGGTTGGGCCGGCCGGCTGCTGGCTGCCCCAGCACCAAGGCAGCCGAAGCCCCGTCGCCAAACAAGGCATTGGCCACGAGGTGGTCTTCTTCGTTGCGCTTCTGAAAGTGCAGGGTGCACAGTTCGGTGCACACAATGAGCACGCGTGCCCGGGGGTCGGCGCGGCAAAAAGCATCGGCCAGCTTCAGGGCGTTAAAAGCGGCGTAGCAACCCATAAAGTTGACGCAGGTGCGCTGCACATCCGGCCGCAGCCCTAGGTGCTGCACCAATTCAATATCGAGGCCAGGGGCGTACATGCCGGTGCAACTCACCGACACCAGGTGGGTAATGCTTTGCACCGATACCTCGGGCGCTTGGCGTAAGCAGTCGAGGGCGGCTTCGGCGGCCAGTGGCAGGGCTTCGCGGCGGTACACACGCATGCGGGCACCTACCGTGGGGAAAGGCTCGAGGTCGGGTGAGTTCGGAAAGAAGGTGTAGGCGCCGGGTGTGCGGCCGTAGTCGGGCAGTACTGAGTGCCGGTAGCCAATGCCCGACATGCGGTAGATGGCGCGGAGCTTGCGCGTGCCAGCTTCGTCCATGCCGTGGGCACGGGCCATGAACTCGGCAATCTGTGGCTGCGGCAGCCGGTGCGCCGGCGTAGCCGTGCCGATAGCGCTGAGGTAGCTGGTGGTCATGAAGAGCAGTATACGGAAACCGATGCCGCGCGGCGCAGCATCTCTACCGACAACGGCCCAGCTTTCGGAAGGTTTAGCGAAAATCAGAAGGGCACGCCGTGGGTTTGCCGCATCAGGCCTTGTACTACCGCCGGGGCGTAGCGCAGCGTAGCCACTACGGCATCGGTAAGACGCGGCCCCCCAAACAAGTTTTGCACCATGCGCCCGATGCGCAGCCGACTGGCAAATTGCCGCTGCCAGGCGCGGGTGTAGCCAGCCTCCAGCGCGGGGCGCGTAAGCTGGCCGCCTAGGTACGCGTGGGCGTGCTGCGCTGCCAGGGCTGCGCCGTGCATAGCCATGGCCATGCCGTTGCCACATAAAGGCGTAATAAGCCCGGCTGCGTCGCCGCACATGAGCACGTGCTGCTCTACGCTGGTTTTTGGAGCGAAGGATATTTCATTGATGACCTCGGGATGCGCGTAGAGGCGTTCGGCCTCGGTGAGCACCCGCCGCAGGTGCGGGTTCTGCGCTAGCACTTCGGCCTCCAGGGCCGGTATGCTGCCGTGGCGGCGTAGCTGCTCGCGGGTGGTTAAGTAGCAAAAGCAGTACCGGTCGTCCTCAATGGCCGAAAGGCCGGCATAGCCATCGGCAAAGTTGTGCAGGGCAATGAGGTTGCGCGGAAAGTCGAGGCGCATGTGGTACTTCACACCCACGTACGGCGAGCGTTGCCGGAAAAAGGCACGGTCGAGCTGCCGATCGAGGGTAGCGCGTTTGCCGTACGCGCCAAGCACCACGCGGGCCGTAAGCTGCTGCCCATCGGCCAGCGCAACGGTAAACCGATCGGCAGCGGGCTCGAAGCTGACGTTGCTGACCGTGGAGCCCAGCCAGAATTGCACGCCGCGCCCGGCCGCTTGCTGATACAGGTAATCATCGAGCAGGTAGCGGCTCACACCAAAGCCGCCTAGGTCGAGGCGAGCCGTGAGGGTGCGGCCACCCGGAGCCGAGACTAGGAATTGTTCTATTTGAGCCGGCCGCAGCGGACCCGGGTCGGCGCCCAGGCGCTGCAGATAGGGCAGCACCTCGTTGGAAACGTACTCGCCGCACACCCGATGAAATGGGTAGTGCCGCCGCTCCACGAGCCCCACGCGCCGGCCGCGGCCGGCGAGGTCGAGGGCGGCGGTAAGCCCGGCCAGGCCGCCGCCGATAATCAGTACCTCAACATCAGAAACGGGCCGGGCAGTTGGCAAAACAAAATGGGGAATTAGATCTAACGAAGACTGACGCTGTATTCGTATACGAACCTTCAAAAGGTACCTTATATTCCATATATTTTTTATAACCTATTTCAGAATAAGCCGTTACTTTTGTGGATGTTCCGTGCGCTGCGCCGCATCTGGCCACGATGTAGCGCGGGCACCCAGCCAGCATTACCCTTTTCTATGCCCCAACGTTTACTTTACGCTATACTGGTAACTGCTTTTAGCCTGTGCTGTTTGCAAAGCAGTTTACCGGCCGCCGCTGCCAAGCAGCAAGCGCCGGCCCGGGCAGTAGCGCCCTCCTCCGACGACAAGAACATCCTGGTGTACCCCAACCCCAGCTCGGATGTGGTATACGTGTCGTTTACCGGCTTCGAAGGCCGCAAAACGGAGTTGCGCCTGCTCAATGTCATTGGCACCGTGGTGTACCGCGAAACCATTACCGAACTCAACAACCGCTTTACGCGCCGCCTCGATCTGAGCCGGTTCGCCAGCGGTTTGTATTACGTCAAAATCGACTCGGATAACACCAGCGTGATGCGCAAGTTGGTAATTCGCTAACTATTGGCTTTTGCATGCAGCGGCCGTTGCCCTACCGAAGGAGCAACGGCCGCTGCGTTTTTAGCACCTACTGCTTATGCGGGTGCGGCAAAAAAAAAGCCCTTCGGCGGAAACCGAAGGGCTGATGAGACAAACGTGGAAGACAATGTTAGCGGCGGGCGCGAACTGGCACTGGCTGGAGCTGAGGGGTACGGCCACCCAGAACACGGTCCAGAAGCGCAGCCAATTTATCAGCAAGCGAATTCAGCGTCATGGAAGAGTACAAGTAAGTGGAAAGCCTACATACCAAATTACGCAGCTTTAACTAATTCAGACTACGCTGGGGTTCCTTTTTTTTGCCAAACTACAATTTCGCTGTCCAGAAGGGCCTTTACTACCCGGCGAGCGTCGGGCCCTACGCCGCCCATCAGCGCCGAGCCGCGGCTATCGAGCCAGGGTAAACCTAAAAAAGCCAAGCCCGGTACGGGGCTAATGCCCCGATAGTGCAACGGAACTCCTTGCGCATCAAGCACTGGCAGATCGAGCCAATGGTAATTGGGTCGAAAACCGGTGGCCCAAATTACGGCTTGCAACGGTGGCGTACGGCCCGCATCGGCCAGCAAAGCCGCGCCTTCGGCTTGGCGGGCACGGCCAACCCAGTGCACATTGCCGAAGCTCCGAAGGCGGCGCAAGTCGCCGGCTACCACGGGCTCGGGCTGGCGGTGCATCCAGGCGCCGAGTAAGCCATGCCGCGAAAATCCTAAGATCCCGAAGGTTTTCAGCAGCAGCCACATCAGGCTGTTGTTGGGCATAGTGGGCGTTTTGGTGTCGTAGGCGGCGTATACCGGCCGGCCGGTAGCGGCTATATCGGCCGCTATTTGCAAGGCCGAATTGCCGCTGCCCACTACGGCCACCGGGCCCGTGCCCGGCAACTGCTCGGGCGCCTGGTACTGGCTGCTGTGCAGTTGCTGCACCTCGGCACCTAGGGCGCTGGCCCAAGCCGGCACGTGCGCCGACTCGAAGCCGCCGGTGCACACGATTACGCGCTTAGCCAGGTAGCGCGCACCCGCCTGGGTGTGCACCTCGAAGCCGCTGTCATCGGCGGCGCTTACGCGCACCACGCGCTGCCCTAGGTGCACCTCGAAGTTGAAGTAGTTGGCATAGAGCCGCAGGTATTGCGCGGCTTCGTCTTTGGTGGGGTAATGAAAGGCGGGGCCGGGCCATTTCAGCCCAGGCAAGGCATTCACCCACACCGGCGAAAACAGCTTAAGCGAGGCGTAGCGCGAGGTCCAGACCTGCCCAACTTCGCTGGCCTGCTCAACCACGATGCACGGCACGCCGGCTTGCTTTAGGTAATAAGCCGCCGCCAGGCCAGCCTGCCCGGCACCGATAATTAAAGTATTGGTGCGGTACTCGCCTTCGGCAGAAACAATAAAGGGCATAGCAAAGGCGCGGCACCAATTGATACCGCGCCACAAAGAAACAATTACCGGCCAGGTATGCTTAGCCGGCTGCTGTAGCCGCCGTAGCCGGGCGCGTGGCCGTGGCTAAATCGGCTTTGAGGTGCTGCGCCGTATGGTGCGCCAAGGCCATAATGGTGAGCATGGGATTGACGCCGCTGCACGCCGGGAAAGCCGAACCATCGGCCACGTACAACCCCTTGGCCTCAAACAGCTCGCCCGTGGGGCTGGTGGGGTGCGTGGCGCGGTTGCCCCCCATGCGGCAGGTGCTCATCTGGTGGGCGCTGTAGAGGTTAAAGCGGTTGGGACTCCAATCGAGGCGGGGCAGCGCATCGAGCACCTCGCGGTTTTGAATTTGACCTTCGTGCGCGTGCAGTGTGGGCAGCGTACCATGCGGCAGGTACACCGTGCGGGCACCCGCGGCGGCGTGGATTTCGGCGGCCGTGCGCACGCCGGCCAGCAGGCTGTTGCGGTCGAAGGCGCTCAGGCGGTAGCTGATAAGCGGCTGGCCGCGCTTATCGATGCGCACCTGGCCGCTGTCCCGGTCGCGGGTGAGGACAATGAACGAGCCTAGGTGCGCGGCCTCCTGCATAATGCGCTTGTGCTGCTCGCCCGAGAGCCACGGCAGCGTCATGGCCATCAGCCCTAGGTGTGCGGGCGGCGTTTCGATTTTAGCACCAAAGTTGGAGCCATTAAGCCGGGCGCAGCTGTCGTTTACTACCGACATGCTCGGGCCAAACCACGCCTCTATCAGCTGCGGATACACGCCCGATACCGCCACCGTGGGGTGCAGGTGCAGGTGCTGCCCTAGGTGCGGGTGGCGTAAGCCGCTGCGCAGCAGCAAAGCCGGCGTTTGGATGGAGCCCCCGGCCACTACCACGCGCTCGGCCCGAATGCGCACCCGCACGGTGCGCTGGTCGGCAGTGGTGTGCACGGCTTCGGCGCCGGTGGCGCGGCCGGCCTCCAAGGTAATGTGCTCCACGCGGGTATCGGGCAGCAGTCGGGCGCCGTGCTCGGCGGCGGTTTTGAGGTAGGTGTTAAGCGTACCTTGCTTAATGCCGTACCGGTCGCCGAAGGTGCTGAAGCCCAAACCGCGGAAGTGCAGATCGGAATCGTCGAGGCCTTTTTCGTTGCGCGGAATCAGGTGTACCTCCTGACCTAGGCGCCGCGAGCCCTCGAGCAAGGCTTGGTTCTGGCCGTTGTGGCGCACGTAGTCGGTGTTCACGCTCAGGGCCGCTGCCACCGCATCGAGGCTTTGCCGGAACGAGGCCTGGGTAAAGTGTGGGGCCTGATGCTCGCGCGCCCACTCATCCAAAATGTAGTCGGGAGTGCGGAAGGAGCCGGCCCAGTTGACGGTGGTGCCGCCACCCAGGCACGAGCCGGCCAGCAGCGTTACGCCGCCATCGGTGGTACTGAGGGTGCCGCGTGCGTCGTAGAGGTGACCAATCATGTCGGCTTCGCGCTGCGTGAAGTCGCAGCCGTGGCAGTACGGGCCTTTGTCGAGCACCAGCACATCGTGGCCAGCGGCGGCCAGCTCGCCGGCCACCACGCCGCCGCCGGCGCCGCTGCCAATCACCAGCACCTCGCAGGAATAGGTAACCTCCGCCGCGTCGGGGTGCAGGGTTTGCAGCGGCCTAGGGGTATCTACCAGCCCATCGGAAAAAGCCAGCGGGCCGGGGTAGCCCAGCTCTTGCCAGTTGAAATTGGGCGCCTCGGGCGCCGAGCCGCCGTAGTACAGAAACATTACCAGCTTGCGCAAGGCCTGAAACCCTTGCCGCAGCGGCGGCAGGCTGTTCTGGCTCCAGCGCTGCAGCAGCTTTTCGCGTTGGGCGGCATCGAGCGCTACAAAGGGTTTCAGCGGCCCGCCCCAGCTCAGTCCCAGCAAGCGACTACCTAGCAAATCGAGCAACTGCCCAAACTGTTGCTGCGCGGCTTGCGGCTGGGCCTCAATGGCGGCTTGCAGCAGCTCGAGGCGTACGCCTTCGGCGCCGTGGTGCTGCCAGAAAGCGGCGTGCTCGGCGTGGCCCGGCAAGCTCGGAATAAAGGCATCGGCCAGCGCGGCCAGGGTGTGGCGTTGCTCAGCGGAGAAATCCATGCAACAAGTAATTAAGCAGGCAAAACAGGCTCACGTTTCTTCCCGGTAACAAGCTGCGGCAGCAGGCGCGTGGCTTACTGCTAAATACAAATTTTTTGGGATATACTCGGCATGCCGAGCTTTTAAAATCGGCTGAAAGCAACAGTTGTAGCGGCAGTGGAAATTGTTGAGCTTGGGTTTGCAGCCAAGCCACGGCCGGCTCTACCTTTGATGCGACCTAATCTGCGCGGGCAAAACTGTTGGTTTACGCAGCTTATGCAAATAGGTTTTATGGCTGCAGCTTCTCCATTGACAGCCAGCACCTTGCCTCCGCTACTCTACTCGCCTATCGGCTACACCTTTTACTGCAACCCGTGAATTTGCTTGCCCCTCGCCTGCTCGGCGGTGCGCTGCTGCTATTGCTCCCCGAGCTGGCAGCGGCTCAGTCGTCGTTTAACGTTTCGCGTTCCAACTACAGCGGCCTAGGCGGCGCTGTCTGGAACCCCGCCACCCTGGCCGACAACCGCTACAAGCTTCAGCTGAAACTGATTGGGGTGGATGTGCACGCCACCAACACGGCCTACCGCTACAGCGGCGACTGGAACCTGCTGAGCCGCGATGTGCCGCTCGAGTTCAACAACCGCACCCTCGAGCCGCGCCCAACCGACAAGCCCAAGCTGTTTAGCGTGGGCATGAATATGCGCGGGCCGGGCCTGCTGGTGCGCCTGAACGAGCGCAACTCGGTGGCGGTTAGCAGCCGCGTGCGGGTAGCGTTTCAGGGCAACCGGGTGTCGCCGGTGCTCTTGCAAAACGCCGTCGACGAGTTCAAGACCAAAGCCCGCTTCGACAACAACGTTTTCAACCTGAACCTGAATGCCTTTGCCGAATGGAACGCCTCGTACGCGCGGGTAGTGTTCGACGAAGGACCGCACTTCCTGAAGGCGGGCATCACGGCCAAGCGCCTGCTCGGGGTGGCCTCGGCTTACCTGCAAAGCCGCGACCTGGACTACGAAGTGGTAACCCGCACGGCCGCTACCGGCGACTCTACCCTGCGCGTGCACAACCTCGACGGCGCCTTCGGCTACTCCAACGCCGATGCCTTCGAGGACTTTGACACGGGCACGGCGCGTCACTGGCTTGCGCCCAGCAATGCCCCCGGCAGCGGCTGGGGCGCCGACCTAGGCGTGGTGTACGAGTACCGCCCCGACGACCCCGCACAGTACCGCTACGTGGATAAGAAGGGCGTAACGCGCACCGACCACTCGCGCAGCAAGTACCTGTACCGCGTATCGGTGGCCCTTACCGACCTAGGCTCCATCCGGTACAACGATGCCGTGGCTTACAACAACATCAAAGCCAAAAACCTGGGCGTAAGCGAAAGCGACATCGAAGGCATCGACGAGGATAACTTCGACGAGCGGTTTGAGCGTGTATTGCAAACCAGCCGCTACCGCAAAGAAACCAGCTTTGGCGCGGCACTGCCCACTGCCCTGAACATTGATGTGGATTACCGCATGGTGCCGCGCGTGTACCTGAACGCGGCCATCAGCCAAAGCCTGCGCGGTACGTACGCGGCCGGCATGCGCCACTTCTCGTTTGCCTCGGTGGCCCCGCGCCTCGAAATGAAGTGGCTGGAAGTGGCTACGCCCATAGCGCTCATCAACAACTACCAAACGCTCACTTACGGCCTCAACCTGCGCCTAGGTCCACTGAGCGTGGGCTCGAACGATTTGGGCGGGCTGCTCAGCTCGAAGCCCTACGGCACCAACGTGTACGCGGAGCTGTCGCTGCTTTCGCTCACCAACAAGCGCCCCAAAAACAAGAAGCCGAAAGCCGGCAAGCCCGTGCCCTCGGCCACGCCGGCGCACATCTAATTACCAGCTTAAGTGCCAGCCCTGCGCCCCGCTGCTGCCCACCTAGGGCTGGCGGCGGGGCGCAGTTGCGTTGTGCAGTAAGGCGCTACAAGAACTTCAGCAGCCAACCCACCATTTTGTGCACGCGCTCGGTGTAGGGCGGGTAAAACATCTTGATGCCTGTTTTGCCCACGCGCTGCTGCAGCACGGCTTTTTCGTTGGAGAAAGCCACAAAGCCATAGTGCCCGTGCGCCCGGCCAATGCCGCTGTTGCCGAAGCCGCCAAACGGCAGCTCGGGATGCCCTAGGTGCACGATGGTGTCGTTAACGCAGGCACCGCCGGCCGGCACGTGGCCGAGCAGGTAGCGCTGGTTTTCGGCGTTGCGCGTGAACACGTACATGGCCAGCGGGTGCGGCCGGGCGTTGATGAAATCGACGGCCTCCATGAGGTTGCTGAAGGTTTGCACGGGCAGCAACGGGCCAAAGATTTCCTCTTGCATCACGGCGCTGTCGGAAGGGGCGTTGAGCAGCACGGTGGGCTCGATAAAGCACTGCGCGTGGTCGACACTGCCGCCCACGGCAATGGTGGCGCCGCGCTGCTGGGCATCTTCGAGCAGGCGGGCCAAGCGCCGGAAGTGGTTGCCGTTGACGATGCGGGCAAACGAATCGGACTGCGCTACGCCCCGGCCCTGGGCATCGTAGAAGCGGTTGAGCACCTGCCGGATTTCTTTTACCAGCTGATCTTTCACGCGCTCGTGCACCAGCAGGTAATCGGGCGCCACGCAGGTTTGGCCGGCGTTGATGCACTTGCCCCACACGAGCTTCTCGGCGGCGTCGCGCAGGTCGGCGGTATCGTCGATTACGGCCGGCGACTTGCCGCCCAGCTCCAGGGTTACGCTGGCGAGATGCTCGGCGGCAGCGCGCATCACAATTTTGCCTACCTGCGGGCTGCCCGTGAAGAAAATATGATCGAAGGGCAGTTGCAGCAACGCCGTAGCCACGTCTTTGTCGCCCTCTACCGCGCTTACCTCGGCCGGGTCGAACACCTCCGTTACCAAGCGTGCGATGAGTGCCGCCACGCCCGGCGTAATTTCCGAAGGCTTAACGATGCAGCAGTTGCCCGCCGCCAGCGCCGACACCAGCGGCCCGATGGCCAGGTAAAAGGGGTAGTTCCAAGGTGCCATAACCAAGCACACGCCCTTGGGCTCGTACTGCACCCACGAGGTAGTGCCCAGCAAAGCCAGCGGCGTGCCTACGCGCCGGGGGCGCATCCACTGCCGCAGGTGCTTGATGGCGTGGCGAATTTCGGCTTGGGTGGCATAAATTTCGGTTACGTCGGTTTCGGTGGCGGGCTTGCGGAAGTCGTGGTACAAGGCCGCCCGGATGTCGTCGCGGTGTTGCGTAATCCAGTCGTGCAGGCGCTGTAAACGCCGGATGCGCTCGGCGGCCGATTCGCGCCGCAGGGCTTCGCTGCGGCCTTTTTGCAGGCTGAACAAGTGCTGCAGGGCAGCAGCATCGGGCGCAGTAGTGGCCGGGGCGGGCGCTACGGAAACGGACATAGTAGATGGGACAGCAATGGGGTGTGGCTAAGATAACGTGCACTTAGCACTGCGGAGTTGCGCTCGTTTATGCCAGCCAAGTTGCCGCGACTGGCGTATTCACGGTTCGCTACGCGTATCTTGGGTAAGCAACCCGCCTTACATTGCTATATTATGGATACTACCTTGTTGCTGCAAGGCGAAATAGTAACGCTGCGGCCGTTAACGCCCGCCGATAAGGAGCTGTTTTACCAATGGGCTGTGCGCTCCGATGCGACGCCGTTCATTTTCGGCTCCGACCAAAGCGCCCGAGTACCTACCTGGGAAGAGCTGTTTGGCGACTACCTGCCGCACTACTTTGATAGCTCGGCGCCCAACTTAGGGCAGTCGTTTGGCATCGAGGTAAACGGGCAGCCAATCGGCCAAATCAACTACAACGAAATTGATTCGCTCGACAACTCCACCGAGCTCGACATCTGGATTGCCTCCAACACCGACACCGGCCGTGGCTACGGCACCGACGCCCTGAATACGTTGGTGGAGTACCTCTTCGAGCAACTTGGCGTGGAGGTGTGCACCATTGTGCCGGCGGCCTCCAACACCCGCGCCATCCGCACTTACGAAAAGGCTGGGTTCAAGCTCGCTCGCGAGGTGGTGCACAACCAAGTTCGTTGGCTGCATATGGATCGCCGGCGCACCACCTAGGGCCGCTTGCCAAAGCGGTTAGCTACGGCGCTACAGATGCTAAAGTTTTGAACAAAGTTATCCACATAATGTGAATTAGTCATTATTAATACTTATTATCAACGACTTACAACCAGCAAACAACCTATCTATTTAGTTATTCACACCCGGTTTATAATCTAAAGCTTCATTCACTCCTTTCTTAAAAGTGGCTATTACCAACAGGCCTGCCGCACCTAGGCGAATAACCAACCTATTGGTGCAACCGATTAATATCAACGTGCTACTATGTTTTGCGCAGCCCGCGGTTAATGGCTTCGCTTGGCATAGCTATGCGTTTTTTATCCTGCACTCTGGCGGCTGCCCTGTTGGTTGGCGCTGCTATTAGCTCATTGGCCCAGTCGCTACCTAGGCGCGCTTTTGTGGGCATCAACCTGCGACCCATCACCGACAGCATTCAGCACGCTCGAAAATTGCCCGGCAAAAACGGCATTCTGGTCACGGGCGTGCGGCCGCAGTCGTCGGCCGAGGCCGCCAAGCTGCAAGCCAACGATGTGGTGCTACGCCTCGACGACCAAGAGGTGCGCGATGTGCCGCATTTCGTAGGCTTGCTGAAGCAGTACAAGGTGGGCGACAAGAGCACGCTCACGCTGCTGCGCAACGGCAAAACGATGCGGCAACGCCTCGTGTTCATACCCTACCCCACCGAAACCAGTCCGCGCTACACCGTGGAGTACGGCTCGGTACACGCCGGCCCCAACCACCTGCGCACCCTGGTTACGCGCCCCGTCGGCGTAAGCAAGCAGGCCAAAGTGCCCCTGGTGCTGATTATCCAGGGCGTGGGCTGCTACTCCATCGATAACCCGCTTATCCCCGATGATGTAACGCGCCGCATGGTTGACTCGCTGAGCCGCCACGGCTACGCTACCATGCGCGTCGACAAAACCGGCATGGGCGACAGCCAAGGCACGCCGTGCCAGGAGTCGACTTTTCGGATGGAAGCCGATGGCTACAAGGCCGGCCTGGCAGCCATTCAGAAGCTGGCGTGGGTCGATCAGCACAACATCTTTCTGACGGGTTTTAGCATCGGCGGCATCCTGGCACCGCTGGTGGCCGAGGGCGCCCCCATCAAAGGCATCGTAACCTGGGGCACTGCCAGCCGCACGTTTATCGAATACCTGCTGCAGAACAAGCGCTACCAGAGCGAGCTGGCCGGTATGCCCTACGATCAACTCAACCGCCAGCAGCAGCTGTACGCGGCCGTGCTGCACCTGCTGCTCACCGAAAAGCAAACGCCCGCGCAGGTACTGGCCAAGTACCCCAACGCCGGCGACTTGCTGCGCTTTCCGCAACACTACACCTACATGCAGCAGTGGCAGGACGCTAACTTGGCCGAGGCTTGGAAGAAGCTTGACACCAACGTGCTGGTACTGCGCGGCGAGGCCGATTTTATTTCCTACAACGAGGACCAGCAGCTTATCGTGGACATTGTAAACCGCGAGCATCCGGGCCGCGCCACCTTTCAGCTGCTGCCGAACGTCGACCACGGCTTTACGCGCGCCCGCACGCCGCTCGAGAGCATGCAGCTCGGCGAAGCGCCTAATCCCGAAAAGAATTTCGAGTTCATGAACGTGATTGTGCGCTGGCTCGATGACAAACAGAAGCAGCGCACCTAGCCCTAGGTGCCAGCTTGGGCTACTACGCAAACAGCCCCGGCTTCTACTAAAGCCGGGGCTGTTTGCTGTTTCAAGGAACCCGAGAACCTAGGTGTTCAGGATTTCGCCGCCGTTGGGGTGCAAGGCTTGCCCGGTGATGTACGAGGCGTCGTCGGAAGCCAAGAACACGTAGCAGGGACCCACCTCCGAAGGTTGGCCGGGACGCTTCATGGTGGTATCCTGCCCAAACTTGGCCACCTTTTCGGGCGGGAACGAGGCCGGGATAAGCGGCGTCCAGATGGGGCCGGGCGCTACCGAGTTCACCCGGATTTTCTTCTCGGCCAGCTGCTGCGCCATGGAGCGCGTAAAGGCCGTAATGGCGCCTTTGGTTGAGGTGTAATCGACCAGTTGCTGGTTGCCGCGGTAGGCGTTGATGCTCGAGGTGTTGATGATGTTGTCGCCCTCCTGCATGTGCTTGAGCGCGGCGCGCGTTACGCGCACAAACGAGAAGAAGTTGACCTGAAAGGTGTCTTCCCACTGCTCGTCGTCAACTTCCGTCAAATCTTGGCTCACGAACTGCTCGGCGGCGTTGTTCACCAAAATATTGAGGCGGCCAAGCTCCTGCACCGTTCGGTCGACGAGGTCCTCACAGAACTGCCGGTCGCGCAAGTCGCCAGGAATGGTGATGCAACGACGCCCTTCCTGCTCCACAAGCTGGCGGGTTTCGTGCGCGTCCTCTTCTTCGTTGGGTAGGTAGGTGATGACAACATCGGCGCCTTCGCGGGCGAAGTGCACGGCAATGGAACGGCCGATGCCCGAGTCGCCGCCCGTAATCAGGGCGACTTTGCCCTTCAGCTTATCGCTGCCTTTATAGCCTTCGCGGATGTACTCCGGTTTCGGCGTCATTTCTTGCTCAATGCCGGGCTGCTGCTCCTGCTTTTGCGGTGGCAGCTGCGTGGGTTTGTTTTCCATAGCGCGTGGGAGTGAGTAGCTGAGCCCAAACAAACGCGCCGTACGAACAAGGGTTATGGTTGAGGCGCAGCAACAAACGAGCGGCGCTCCTGGCCCCAGCAGGCTCTTACCAACACTGCCAATATTGATAATTAAGCGTGTCCGAGTTGCATTGCTGCTAGGCTTTCCTGTATTTCAACGCCTTCACCAACCCGTCAACCGATGCAAGTTGAGAAGGTAATTAAGATCCGCTGGCTGCTTTACTGGGTAGGGAAGTTGGGTTACCTACGCAACAAACACGCTTTGCGCGATTTGCAATTGCTCGAGGAAGGTCGCTTTTGGCTGTATAATGTAGATGGCTTCTTCATTGCCTCCGAAGGTTTCAGCTGGTACTTGACAAAGGAATACCTGATTGATAAGGTTAACCGGATTAGCTGCCGCTATTACCAACTCCGCCAGGGCAACACGGTAGTCGACATCGGTGCCGGGCTGGGCGAGGAGTCCTCCATTTACAGCGAGCTGGTTGGTACAGCGGGCCGCATTTATTCCATCGAGGCTAATCCGAAGGTTTACAAGTGCCTTACGCAAGTTGTAAAGCACAACAAACTGGCCAACGTAACCGCTTACAATGTTGCAGTTAACGCCGCAAACACCACTGTTGAAATTGAAGACAACCCGGCCAACTACTTAGGCTCTACCCTCAACGGCCACGACAAAACCACCAGCTACCAAGTGGAGGGCGTAACGCTGGAAACCTTCTGCCAGCGGCACAACATCACTACCATCGATTTTCTGAAGGTTAACATTGAGGGCGCCGAACGCTTTCTAGCCGGTGCGTTCCAGAGCCCGACGTTGCGGATCCGAAACGTAGCCATTTCCTGCCACGATTTCCGGTACCCCGAGAACTACAACGAGTTCTTTGTCACCAAAGAAATTGTAACTAACTACCTCACGGCCGCCGGCTACACCATACAGCAGCAACACACCGGCGAGGGGTACATCGACGATTGGGTGTACGGCACCAAAAGCTAGCCTAGGTTGCCGACCGCTGCAGCTCTCTGCATCAGAACTTAACGCGCATCGGCGACTGTTGGCAGCTACGGTAGTGGGCTTTTCGTCTGCTGTGCTCCCAACTCCAATACTGGTGTTCTCACTTACCCTAAAAGCACCGGGCCGGGTACTGCTATCTGCGCTCTGCTTACTTCTTTTGAGCTCCGAGCAATCGGCTCCTACAGCTGCCATTGCCCCACTGGCGCTGCGTACCGAGCAGTTGCCGCTCGAGCCGTCGGGTTTCTATGTTGCGCAGGTGATTGATGAGCGGAAGGATCAGAAGGCCGTAGCCTATCTGCTGCCGGCTACGGATAAGCCCGCTCAACCAGTAGACTTGCAAGGTGGAGGCGCCGTTGCGCTCCGGCGGTTTATTCAGCAGGGCGTTAAGCGCAACGGGGCATTACGCCCCGTAACGGTGCGGGTGCGCGAGTGCCGTGTTACCGAAACGCCCGTGAGCGGTACCAATTGGCTGATCGATGGCAAAGTGGCCGTACACCTGGCGTTTGAGTGGCAACGCAACGGCAAAACCATTCCGCTGACCAGCTACCAAGGCGGGGCGCGCTACCGCCGCACTACCAAGCAGCTCAACATAATTGAGCCTACGCTACGCCAGAGCCTTACCGATGCACTTGGCAACTTCAACAATTGGATAGGCCAAGCGGCACGCTACGACGAAAAGCTGGCCACGGGCCTGCGCATTACGGCCATCGACCACTCCGACAACGCCGACGCCGACACGCTGTTTTACACCCCGAACCGGCCGCTTACCTACTCCGATTTTCGGGCCCAGCCCCGCACCGACGGCGGCCGTTACGGCGGCGCGGTGTTCCCTAGCTTTTCGTACCAAGGCAGTGCTAAGCTCGAAGGCGGCAAAGTGCACGTAACCGTTACCACCAAAGTGTTTGTGGTGCGCAGTTCCTCGTGGCTGGCACCCAGCAACCACGATGCCTACACCCTCAACCACGAGCAGCGGCATTTCGATTTGGTGAAGCTGGTGGCCGAGCGCTTCAAACACAAGCTCAGCCCCGACAGCATGCACCTTGACAACTTCAACGCGCGCATGCAGTTTCAGTACCTGCAATCGTGGTGGGAAATGAACCGCCTGCAGGAGCAGTACGACGGCGAAACCGGCGGCGGGGTGAACACGGCGGCCCAAGAACGCTGGAACCAGCGCATCGATGCCGAGCTGCGCGCGTTTAAGGTGAAGCAATAACGACCCGCCGGCTGCTGTCTAGCTTTACGGAGGCACCACCTAGGGCTTCGCGTTTCAACCAATGGGCATCGATTCGGCAGGGGCCAGCACCGCCACGCGGGCGCGGGTGGCCACCACCTTGTTTTTCCTGATTTCGGGTTTTGGCTTCTCTACCTGGGCATCGCGCATTCCTACCGTTCAGCGCCACCTAGGGCTTAGCGAGGCGGAGCTGGGCTCGGTGTTATTGGCTTTGCCCGCTGGCCTGATGCTGACGCTGCCCGTTACGGGCATGTTGCTGCAGCGCTTCAGCAGCCGGCAAATTATGCTGCTGGGTGCGGTGCTGTTCAATGTTGCCCTAGGCCTGTTGGGGTTTGCGGCGCACACCTGGCAGCTGGTGGTGCTGCTGTTTTGCTTTGGCTCGTCGCGCAACTTGCTCAATATCTCCGTCAACGCGCAGTCGGTAGGCGTGCAAGCGCTGTACCCGCGTTCCATTATTGCCACGTTTCATGGCATGTGGAGCGTAGCGGGCTTTGTGGCCGCTGCCCTAGGTGCCTGGCTGCTGAGCCGCCACGTGCCCACGGGCTACCACTTTGCCGGCGTGGGGTTGGTGCTGACGGGGCTGGCGCTGGCGTTCTTCCCGGGTACGTTGCGCATACCGCCCGCGCAAGGCTCCGGAGCGCGCTCCGGCTTTGTGCTGCCCGATAAAATCTTGCTGCGCTTCGGGCTGATGGCGTTTACCTCCATGGCCTGCGAGGGCACTATGTACGACTGGAGCGCCATTTACTTCAGCAAAGCTGCGCACGCACCGCCGCGGCTTGCCACCGTAGGCTTCGCCATTTACATGATTGCCATGACGCTGGGCCGGTTTATGGGCGACTATCTCGTCAACCGTTTTGGTACGCGGCCCATGCTGCGCACCAGCGGTTTGCTGATGACGAGCGGCCTGTTGCTAGCGGCGCTATGGCCGGTACCTGTTGCAGCCGGGGTCGGGTTTGTAATGGTTGGCTTTGGGGTTTCGTGCGTGGTGCCGCTGGTATTTGGCATGGCCGGCCGCTCGGCTACGCTCAGCAGCGGCTCGGCCATTGCGGCCGTGTCAACGGTGGGGTACTTTGGCTTCCTGATTGTGCCGCCGGTAGTAGGCTTTGTGGCGGAGGCCGCTGGCTTGCGTTGGTCGTTTGCTTTGATGTCCGGTCTCGGCTTGGCGCTCGTGTGGCTTGTATCGGCGGGGCCAGATGCCAAGGAGCAACCGGAGGCGCAGCTTGCCAAGCTGGCTGAGCCCGGCAACCCGACACAGCCCTAGGTTGTGGCCAGTTGCTCCGCACAAACAGCAGCGCCCACCCCGCGGAGCAGAGGTGGGCGCTGAACAGTAATTGGTGTTT
The DNA here is from genome assembly GCF_001483135.1 of Solirubrum puertoriconensis. Classification (GTDB taxonomy): domain Bacteria; phylum Bacteroidota; class Bacteroidia; order Cytophagales; family Hymenobacteraceae; genus Solirubrum; species Solirubrum puertoriconensis. The sequence goes on along the minus strand of NZ_LNAL01000006.1, from coordinate 153,094 downwards.
AGAAGCGCAGGTTAGTTTTTCACTTTCACCTCGCCGTCGTCGGCGTCGCGCTTTACTTTGGTACCGTTGGCGTACTCCACCTTACGGTCGCCATCCTTATCGATTTTCACCGTAGTGCCGTTCGAGTACATGATTTTCACCTCGCCGTTCTCGTTTTCATACTTCACGATGCGAGGCCGGCGCCGGCGAGCCGGGCGCGTGGTGGTTTCGGTGGTAGTAGTGCTCGTAACGGTGGTGCTAGCGCCCTCCGTGTTCGAGCCCGAGCCGTAATAGCGGGTGCGGTTGGTTTCGTAGGTGCGGTACTGCGCGTCGTCGCTCAAAATGGTGCGCACCTCCGTGTCGGTATCGGTATCGATTTGGCGCGTGGCAGCGTAGCGGCCTGCGGTGTCGGTTTCGTACTGCGCGTCCAGGTCGCCGATGCGTTGCGCACGCGTGTAGTAGGTGTTGCGGAAGCGGCGCACTTTGGCTGTATCACTAATGCCTAGGTCGGCGGCAACTTGGTCGGCGGTGCGGTTGGCTTGGTCCTGGTAAATGGTCAGGTCGGCATCGTCGTCGACTACTACGGCCGTATCGGCCGAGGGCGTAGCGGCTGCATCCACCGCAGCGGGCTTATCGCGGTTACAGGCCGTGCTCAGCGCCAACGTAGCAGCACTGGCAAACAGCAATAGGGTATTTTTCATGGTGAGGGGAGGAGAGCGTTGAGTAGAAAGCCGGGCCACAGCAGGGCCCACGGCAGCTGTACGGCTGAGGTTGCCGCACTGTTGCAGTTACATCTGCTCGCCCCGATATTGTCGCCTCACCCTAGCGTTTCGTTTGGCGCAGGGGCTTGCTGGGCGCGGCTTCGGCGGGCGCGCCTGCCAAACTATTGAGGTAGTTTTCGAGCATGGTGTAGCCGTTGGCGCCCACGCTGCTGCGGTCGGTGGCATCGGTGGGGTTCAGGCCTTGGCTGGTTTCCCACGCATCGGGCATGCCGTCGTGGTCGGTGTCGGCGGGGGCAGGTGCCGCCTTCAGCTCCGACCACGCCCGTTGCGACACACGGTAGGGTGTGCCGTGTGGGTAGCCGCCCTGCACGTCAATGATGCGGCCGGTGCGCTGGCGCACATCGCGCATAATGCGCTCATCCAGGGTGTCGCGCCGCGGCCGAATGGCGCCCGCGCCCTGTAGCACGGCCTCGTATGCCTCCTCGGCCGTTTGGGTTGTTTGGGTACCTAGGGCAAACGGCGCATCGGCTTTGGCCAGCGTGCGGCTGGCGGCGGTGCCACCCTGCATATCCACAGCAGCCCAGTTGTCGCGGGTGTGGGCGGGGCTGCCGTCCACGTAGTTGCCGGCCACGTAGTATTTGCCGTAGGGCAGCGTTTCCGATTTGTAGGGGTTCAGCACCCGAAAACGCACCGCGGGCTTGGTGCTAGGGCCATACTTGTAGTAGTTGCCCACAATGTTGTAGTTGCCGCCCTCGCCGCCGTACACGTTGTTTTCGCCCCAGTTGTAGAACACGTTGTTGCGCAAATCAGCGTTTTCCCAGCCGGCGGTTTTGGCGTGGCGGCTGCCGTTGAAGCGCGGTGTGCGCGAGTTGCAGTGCGCTACCAGGTTGTGATGAAACGAAGCCGTGCGGCCGCCCCAGATGCCGCCGTACCCGTGGCGCTCAAAATCTTTGTCGCCCTTCTCGAAGTGGTAGGAATAGTCCAGCGGCTCGCTGATGAGGTTCCATTGCAACGTAAGCGAGTCGCCGTTGTAAAACGAGAAGGCCTCGTCGGTACTCCAGCTCATGGAGCAGTGGTCGATAATGATGTTCTTCTTGCCGAAGCCGCCGCCGAACGCATCGTCGCCGCCGGCCCCTTCCACAAACCCCTGGTTCTGGTTTTTGTCGCCCATCCGAAAGCGCACAAAGCGCACGATTACGTTGTCGGCCCGCACGCTCACGGGGTAATCGGCCAGGCAAATACCGTCGCCGGGCGCTGTTTGGCCGGCAATGGTGGTGTTGGGCTTGTTGATGTTGAGGGGCGAAGCCAAGTGAATGGTACCCGAAACGCGAAACACCACCGTGCGCGCCGTTGCCGGCGCCGCAAGGGCGTGCCGCAACGTGCCGGGCTGTCCGTCGTCGAGCAGGCTGGTTACCTCGAACACGGTAGTGGGCGCTGCCGCGGCACCGCGCCCACCCGAAGTAAACTGCCCCGCGCCCTCGGCACCCGGAAAAGCTAATTGCTGCGCGCTGGCTGCTGTGCTCAGCAATGCTGCTATACCTAGGGCTTGGCCCGTGGCAATCAGTTTAAGCCCAAAGCGGTGATGAGTTTGCTGCAAGGAGGTCAGAAGTAACGGGTTGGATACGGCCTGCACGGCGCGCGTGGCTAGCTTGCTGATATTACCGAATACCTTGCCGGAGTTGCCGCGGTAAGTGGCATTTATTTGCGCAATCGTTGTCGGCAACGTTGCCACCCAATCGGCGCTGCACGCTGCCTCTTCCATCCTTCTCAGTCCATGGCTTCAGCCGATGCATTTACCAAGTTTCCGGAGCTGCGTACCGCCGATTTGCGGCTGCGCGCCGTAACAGCTGCCGACCTCGACGCGGTGCGCCCCATCACGTTCTACGATGGCCAACCGGCTGCCACTTTGGCCCAAACCGAGCGCATGCTAGCGCGCATCGACGAGGACTACCGCAACCGCCAGAGCATTCACTGGGCCGTAGCCCTGGCCAGCTCCAACGAGCTGGTTGGCACCTGCGGTTTTTACCGCGGCTTTGCCGATGCCTGCGGTGAAATCGGCTACGTGCTTCGCCCCGAGTTCCGCGGCCAAGGCCTGATGACGCAAGCCGTGCTGGCGGCATGCGCCTTCGGCTTCGAGGAGTTGCAGCTGCGGCAGATCGACGCGTACACCGAGCCCGACAACGCTGCTTCGCAGCGGCTGCTTGCCCGGGTGGGCTTTGCCCCCATTGCCTCCGATGTACCCGACTTGCTCCGATACGCGCTGCTACCCTCGGGCAGCCGCTAAGCACCTAGGCTCCGAAGAAAAGTTTGGCAGCGAGGCAACGGCCTGCCGCACCCTGGCATCTAGCACATTGTCAAACCAAACTACCTCCGTTGCCCTATGCGTACCTCAACTTTCTTCCGGACTCTGGCCGTTGCGGCCCTTGTAGTATCTGCACAGGCTGCGGCCATGGCCCAAGGCCAACTGCGGCAAGTGGGCGCGTTTCAGCAGGTAAAAGCCAGCGGCGCCGTAAACGTGGTGCTGCGCCAGGCTGCTACCCAGGAGGTACGCGTCGAAGCTACGCCCGATGTACAAGCCCGCGTGCGCACCGTGGTCGAAAACGGTACCCTGCGCATTTACCGCGAATCGGGCAAAGGTTGGTCGTCGATGAACTGGGGCAAGGAGGATAAGGTAACCGTGTATGTTACGGCCCCTACCCTCACGGGCGTCGAGGTAAGCGGCGCCAGCGACTTAAAAGGCAGTTCGCCCATACAAGCCGATAAGTTCAGCATTCGGGTAAGCGGAGCCAGCGACGTAACGCTCCAACTCAACGCCCAAAGCCTGTCGGCCACGGCCAGCGGCGCCAGCGACATTCGCCTCACGGGCCGCGTAGCGCAGCAGCAGGTGCAAGTAAGCGGCAGCAGTGATTACCGTGCCTACGAGTTGCAAAGCCAGAATGCCATTGTGCAGGCCTCGGGCGCCAGCGACGCCTACGTGTACGTTGACGGCGACCTGAAAGCCCACAGCTCTGGCGCCAGCGACGTACATTATAAAGGCCGCGCCCGGGTGGGGCGGTAGGCCGAATATTGCGGCCTAGAGCATGTAGAAACAGCCGAACTAATCCTGCTTTTCCGCTTGGTTGATTAATCGTTACCGCGGCTCCTCCTGCACCTAGGAAGCAGGAAGAGTCGCGGTATATCTTTGTGGCTGGTTTACCATCATTTCTATGAAAAACAGCTATTCAGTAGCAGTTCTGTTTGCTCTTGCGAGTTTATCAACAAGCGTAGCTCGGGCCCAATCCGATTACCACCCGGGCTATATCGTTACCCAACAAGGCGACACGGTACGTGGCCAAATCGATTTTCAGGATTGGCGCAAAAACCCGGAGTCGGTTACCTTCCGGTCTTCTGAGGGTGCTAACGCTACCAACTACGCTCCCGCGCAAATCAGGGCATTCGGTACGTCTGGCAACGTGTTCACCAGTGCTTATGTGCAGGTAGAAACCTCGCCCCGCGCACTGTCCAGCCTTACCACTGCGCCCGAGTTCCTGCTTCGTCAGGATACTGTATTTGTCAGAACGCTCATCGAAGGCCCCAAAAGCCTGCATAGCTTCGTCGACGACAACGACAACGAGCACTTTTATTTCCGCAACAACGAGGCTCTCGAACTGCTGCGGTACAAAAAATTCTTGCGGTATATCGGCAACTCCAAAACCGTGGTGCCGGTCGAGAATTACAAGGGGCAGCTTGCGGCATACCTAGGCGATTTTCCTGGCGCCGAAACAAGCCTTGCCTCGGCCGACTACACCCGCTCGCGCCTCGGAAAGCTTTATGCTGGTTACTACAAGCAGCATGATGCGCAGCCCACGTACCGGTTTAAGGGGCAGCATACCATCACCGAGTTTGGCGTGGTTGCGGGCGGCACCTTGTCGCGCCTCGAGTTCAGTAGCTCGTCTGATGCGTTCAATTACCTAACCAAAAATCCGTTTAAAACCTCGGCTGGGGTTTCGGGTGGTTTGTTCCTCAACTTCGTGCCGCCCTCGAAGAGGCGGCGCCTCTCGTTCGTGAACGAACTGCTGTTTAGCTCTTACAAGTTTAGCAGCCAGTACCGCGAATACCGTAACGAAGACACTTATACCGATACCAACTTTACGCTGGCCGCTGGTTACCTTAAGCTCAACAACCTCATGCGCTATAGCTACGGCCGCGGCAATACCCGTGTATTCCTGAACGCCGGTATTTCCAATGGCCTCATGATCAGCCAAGAAAACACCCGCACGGATGTTTCGCGCTTTTTTAACACAGTGCGCACCACCAACGGCAAAGCTCTGGATGATGTGCGCCCCTACGAACAAAGCTTGGTTTTTGGGTTTGGTGGCCGGCTATCGAGGTTTTCGGCGGAGGCAAGGCACGAAATAGGCAACGGCATGTCGTATACCGTATCGTTACGCTCCATCACAACCCGCACGTACATTCTGGCGAGCTTTTACCTGAAATAGCCGTTCCTGGGTTTGTAGTGCTAAACCTCAGCCCCGACCAAACGCATCAGGTTATTTCACCGGATGCCTTTATCTCTTTACAAAGCCCACTCAATGATTAAGCTATTTACCTACAGCTTATTAACAATTTTTACAGGTTTAATACCTGCATCAGCTTTTGGACAAAAAAATTACCAACCGGGCTTTGTGGTAAATACACAAGGCGACACCATCCGGGGCGAAATTGATTATAAAGGGTGGGACAGAAATCCCAAGTCTATTTTCTTCAGGGCTAGCGGCAACGAAAGCGCCACCTCTTACGGCACAGGCCAGCTCAAAACCTTTAAAGTGTTAAATGAAGTGTACGAAAGCGCCTACGTGCGCGTAGAAGAATCGCCGACAACCACAGCCAACCTGTCCAGTTCCTCGGCTTTCAAGTACCGGCAGGATTCCACCTTTGTGCGCTTGTTGATTGAAGGCCCAAAAAACCTGTATAGGTACCTGGATGCTGTCGGCAAAGAGCACTTTTTTATTCGGAAGGGTGCCGAGCTTGAATTGCTGCTGTTTAAGAAATACCAGAAGGACTGGCAGTCGTACGAAGTCACTCCGTACAAAGAACAGCTCGAAGCTTACCTGTCAGATTGCCCCATCATCAAGCGCGACATCAGCGCTCTGCCATACCGCCGCGAGAGTTTTGTGCGGCTGTTCTCAACCTATTACAAGTGCACCAACGCCCAACCAGAATCCACGCTCACCAGCGACCGAGCAGCTGTTGAGTTTGGGGTGCTGGCCGGCGCTACCAATACCAAATTGCGCTTTACGGGTGCAACCAGCGACTTTCCGTACCTCACCCAAACGAATTATGCTCCGTCCGCTAGCCCAACCGGCGGCTTGTTTCTGAACGTGGTCCTTCCGCGCCGCAACCGGCATTGGTCAATTGCAAATGAACTGTTGTATACCTCTTTTGAGACGCAAGGATTTTACACTAAATTGTTGGGGACAAATTACTACACCAACACCCGCATCGAGCTCGGCTACGCGCATGTTAAGTTGAATAATATGCTGCGTTACAGCCTGCCCCTTGGCAAAGCGGTGTTGTTTGCAAAAGCCGGGGTAGCCACGGGATTTGTAATTAAGGAACGAAATTTTCGCGAGGATATTACCTACTTCAATTCCTCGAGCCGCACCACTACCGAGCAGGCCTTTACAGCAGTTCGCTCGGTTGAGCCGGGCTTGGCGTTGGGCGCTGGGGGGCGATTCGGCAAGTTTTCGGGCGAGCTGCGATACGAAACCGGCCGCGGCGTTTCGAACAGCGAGTTCTTTACCTCCACCACTACCCGAACGTACTTTCTGATTGGGTACTTCATAAAATAAACCGTAGGTCGGGGTAGCTCTGCTGCTCCCGCCACCCCGACCTAGGGCAACCGGTTAGCTTCCGAACTAAGGCCTTTGGATAATGGCGCTTTTTGGTAGCACCGCCGGACCTTTGCCGTTGCGAAGCCCCAACTGCTCATGCCCCACCAGCACTTTATTCTGCACAAGCCCTTTGGCTACCTCAGCCAGTTCGTAACCGATGCCAAGAAGAAGCGTCTGTTGGGCGAACTGTACCCTTTTCCGGCGGGCACCATGGCCATTGGCCGCCTCGACGAAGACAGCGAAGGCCTGCTGCTGCTGACCACCGACGGCCGCGTGAGCGAGCAAATCCGGAACGGCGGCGTGGAGAAGGAATACTACGCGCAGGTGGATGGCCTGATTACCGACGAAGCCTTAGCGTCCCTCGAGCAAGGAGTAGAAATTGGCGTGCGCGACGTGAAGTACCAAACCACTACCTGCCGCGCCCGCCGCTTGCCCGAGCCGCCCAACCTGCCCCCCAGGGCCAAGCGCATCCGCGACGAACGCCATGGCCCCACCAGTTGGGTAAGCGTCACCCTCACCGAGGGCAAGTTTCGGCAGGTGCGCAAAATGACGGCCGCCGTGGGCTTCCCCACATTACGCCTGGTGCGCGTGCGCATTGGCCAGCTGCACTTGCTCGATCTGGCGCCCGGTGCCGTGCAAGAAGTAGCCGAACTGACCACCTAGGCCCGAGCGGGCGCAGCGCGTACCTTAGCCGCGTTACCGCCCCGCGCCATGCTCAGTCGCTACGTATACCTCTGCCTTTGCACCCTGGCGCTGCTGTGTGCCCCCGCCTGCGACTCGGCCGACCCGGCTACCACGCCCAGCCCCGCGGCAGATTACCGGCAGCGCATTCCGAACCCCAAAACCCTAGGTGAAAGCTACGTCAGCGACGCCGACAGCATACTGGCTCCGGCCACGGTAGCCAACCTCAACAACGTACTGCGCAGCCTCGACCAAAGCGGCCGAGCGCACATTGATGTGGTGCTGGCCCGCAGCATTGGCGAGGCGGTGCCCAAAACCGCCGCCACCGAGCTATTCAACCGCTGGCAAATAGGCGACAAAGAGAAAGACAACGGCTTGCTGATGCTGCTGGTGCTCGACCAAAGGCGCGTGGAGTTCGAAACCGGCTACGGCCTCGAAGCCGAGCTGCCCGATGTGGTGTGTTACCGCATTCAGCAGCGCTACATGCTGCCCTACCTGCGCGCCGAGCAGTACGATGCGGCTGTGCAGCAAGGCGTTTCGGCCGTTATGCGGCAGCTGGCCACCGGCACTACCGATGAACCGGGCAGCGCCGCCACTGCCGATTCGGTTGCAGGCGCCGATGTGCCTACCGAAGAGCATGGGCCCGCAATCGTAGATGAAGTTGGCAGCGCCGACGGGGCTTCGTTTGTCTGGCATGCCCTAGGTAGTTTGCTCGTCGGCATGGCAGGCATCTTGTTCTACAGCTTCACCTGGCACACCACTACCAAGGGCAGCCGCTACCGCAATGCTTCGTCCACGGTAATGTTGTTTCCGTTTGGGCTGATATTGCTGGGGTTCTTCAGCGCCATACCGGTGTGGGCGCTGGCCGCCGCGGCGTACGTGCCGTTGCTGTTGTACCTGCTGAGCTACCTGCGCCGCGTGGGCCGGGAATTTGCCGTTCAGCAAAATGGCCTGAGCCGGCATCAGCAATACCAGCTTCTGCAGCGCACGCACCACGGGTTGGGTTTTAGCGCTTATTTGTTTGCATTGCCGCTGTACTGGTACTGGCAGCGGCACCGGCAGCACCTGCAGCAGTTGCGCGAGGCTCCTTACGCCTGCCCGCACTGCCAGCGTCCCATGCAGCGCCTTGCCGAAACCGCCGATGACGCGCACCTGCAGCCCGGCCAGCGCACCGAAGAAACCCTAGCATCCGTCGATTACGACGTATGGCGCTGCGAGCCGTGCCAGCACACGCTGGTGCTCGATTACCACAACCCCGCTACCGAAGCCAAACCCTGCCCCAAGTGCCACTACCGCACCTTCCTCGACGAAGGCCAGCAAGTAGTGGAGCACGCCACGCGCTACGCACCGGGCTGGGGGTGGGAGCTGGCCCGCTGCCGCCACTGCGGCCACGAGCAAAAGGAACGCTACACCATTGCCCAGCTCAGCAGCTCGTCGTCGGGTGGCTCGTCGTTCTCGTCGTCCTCGTCAGGCAGCAGTTCATCGAGCAGCGGCGGGTCGTCGGGTGGCGGCGGGGCAGGCAGCAGTTGGTAGCGCCATAGGTCGAAAGAGCCTGCTCCTGCCCTACTGGCCTGAGCGAGCTTTGCTAGTTACCGCTAACCCTAGGTACCAAGCAGCAGGTACCTACCCAGGGGCTGCGCTTGGTTCAGCTCCGTGCGGTTCTTTCGCATTAGGCTGCTGCAGCCCGAGCATTTGGCACTGAGCAACAATGCCTTTATTTCTATCGGCCGCTCCTTCAAATCCAGCTGCTGGCGTACTTCACAAAAAGTAGCGTTGGCGGTGGCCGTAGCAGATGCGGCGCGGAAGTTGTAGCGACGCCGCACAACCCCTTTTAATGGCTTTCATCTAGGCGCACCCGCGCCGTGGCCTTTTGCGTACCTTTGCTTAGGGCCGCTCATTGGTTTGAGCTTATGGTTTCTTGGAACCAGCCGGAAATAACATCAAGCATTACTATGAGCAGAGGGCAAGGCAGCTTCGGCAAACGCGAAAACGAAAAGAAACGCGCCAGCAAACAGAAGCAAAAAGAAGAACGCAAGCAAGAACGCCAGGCCGGCGCCAAAAAAGGCCAGAGCCTGGAGGACATGATGGCTTACGTCGACGAGTTCGGCAACATCACCAACACCCCGCCCGACCCCAACCGGAAGCGCGAAGAAATTGACGTGAACAGCATCCGCCTGGGCGCTGCGCCGGTAGAGGAAGAAAACCCCGAAGACAAGCTGCGCACCGGCGTGGTATCGTTCTTCAACGAGTCGAAGGGTTTTGGCTTCATCAAGGACAAGAAAACCCAGGAGAGCATTTTTGTGCACGCCAGCGGTTTGGTTAACCCCATCAAAGAGGGCGACGCCGTAACCTTCGAAATCGAGAACGGGCACAAAGGTCCGCAGGCCGTTTCGGTACGCACGGGCGGCGGTGCGCAACCAGCTCAACCTACCGCTTAAGCCCGGGTTCCACCTTCTCTCAATGGACACCAAGGACAGCAACGGTAACGTGCTCATCGACGGCGACTCGGTAACGCTGATCAAGGACCTGAAAGTGAAAAGCTCGTCGCAAACGCTGAAGCGCGGCACGCTGGTAAAGAACATTCGCCTGACCAACAGCCCCGCGGAGGTTGAAGGTCGAGCGGGTGGCTCGATGATGGTACTGCGCACCGAGTTTCTGAAGAAAGCCTAAGCCTGGTTGCCCAACCCGCTACCTACACCTAGGAGGCCCCGCGGCCTCCTTTTTGTTTTGGCGGCCGGGCCGCGGCGCATTGGGCATTTGGCTACCTTGGGCACCTCCCCACGTTTAGCGCTTCGCTTATGCCCTCACCTGTACTTTCCGTTCGCGAGTTGGAGGCCCGCGACATTGAGGCCATTGCCGATTACTGGCTGCAGGCCGAGCCGGCTTACCTCACGGGCATGGGCGTCGACCTAGGCAAACTGCCTACCCGCGAGGCGTGGCGCCAGATGCTGCAAGCCCAACTGGCGGCGTCGCTGCCCGAAAAGCAGTCGTATTGCCTGATTTGGGAGGTAGATGGGCGCGCCGTGGGCCACTGCAACATCAACAAGATAAAGCCCGGCGAAGAGGCCTACATGCACTTGCACCTCTGGGACGCCGAGGTGCGCAAGCAGGGCTACGGCACGGCCTTGGTGCAACTCTCGTTGCCTTACTTTTTTGGCAACTACCAGCTCAAGCGGCTGTGCTGCGAGCCGTATGCGCTCAACCCCGCTCCCAACCGCACGCTGCCGCGCCTGGGTTTCGAGCTGGTGCAGGAGTACACCACCACGCCGGGCCAAATCAACTTTGAGCAGCCTGTGCGGCTGTGGGTGCTTACCCGCGAGCGGTTTGTGGCCCTGCAGCACGGTGCCAACACCTAGGGCGGCTACAGCAGCAGCACATCGATGCGGTGGGCCTGCACCAGCTGCTCGCTATCCGACCACGCAAACACCGTGAAGTAGCCATCCTGCGAGGCCACCATGGCCAGGGCATCGTGTTGGTCGTGCACAAACTGGGCGGCGGCCAAGTGGCGCGTACCGCCGTTTTGGGCCGGGTGCAGGTGCTGCGGCTTGCTGCCCACCACCGGCTCCGATAGCACCAGCTTATCCACGGGGGTGCTGTTTTCGGCCCGGGCTACTTTAGCACCGAAGGCCAGCAGGTGGTAATCGCGCGTGATGACGGTGGCCCCGTCCACGGCCGTAAAACCGCCCACAATGCCAATGGCCCGCAGCAGCCGCTGCTGTTGCTTGCGCTTGATCTGCTCGGGCTGCCGCAGCTCGGCAATGCGCGAGTAAGCCGGTGCCACAGGGTAGTTAATGGGCTGCACAATCGACTGCTGCCAGGTAGTGCTGCCGGGCGGCACTATCAGCACCAACCCGCCGCGGCCGTGGGCGCGCATGGCCGTGGCCAGCTCCACCAGTACGCTATCTACCTGGTGGCGGTGGGTGGGTGGGCCGGGCAAGGGCAAAAACGAACGCAGCGCAGGGCAATCGGCGGCCGCAACGTTTTCGGCAGCGACGAGCTGCAGCTGGTCGCCGCGCAAAATGGCCACGTTCACAAACTTGCCGAAGCCATCGGCGCGGCGGTGCTTTACCACCAGCAAGCCGGGCTCTACCACCTCCAGCACAAAGCACAGCGGCGGTACGCGCGTGGCCGTGCCCCACACGTAAAAGCCATCCGCATCGTGCCACACGCCTAGGTGAATACCCGGCTGCACCACGGCCGGAGCCAGCTTTACGAGGTTGTAGGGCGTGAGGCGGCGCACCTGCCCAAACACCAGCGGCCGCACGGCCTGCGTGGGCGGCAGCAGCGCCAGCGAAATGCGGGGCGAGTGGCCCTCCTCGCGGCGCAGGCTGGCCCAGAAAGCCGCGTCTATTACGGCCTCTACCCACGGCGCCAGGGGCAGCACTGCTTCGCCGGGCAAAACCGCGCTTTCGGCTGCCTGCCGCGCAAAGTGTGCTTCGATGGTGGGCGCCACCATGCGGGCCGTGAGGTAGGTAGGCTCTGAATACATATCGGCGACAACGGAGCTAGTGAGGCAGAAAGGTACTCCTACGCGGCACACGCGCCAACAGTCGGGGTAGCCCCGCCCGGCGCCCTAGGTAGTACCTTTAGGCGCTGCCTCGCGGCAGCCTTCTGCTTAGCTCCGTATCCCATGTCTCAGCCCAACGCTTCGGCCACTCCCGATAAAGACTTGCTGCACCCGCGCAACCGCCACCAAGGCCGCTACGATTTGGCGCAGCTTACCGCGGCCTGGCCCGAGCTGGGCACCTACGTAGCGCCTAACGCGCACGGCGACGACAGCATCGACTTTGCCAACCCCGCCGCCGTAAAGGCGCTCAACCGGGCGCTCCTGAAGCAGTACTACGGCATTGAGCAGTGGGATCTTCCAGCTGGCTATCTGGTGCCGCCCATTCCGGGCCGCGCCGACTATGTGCACTACCTCGCCGATTTGCTGGCCGACAGCAACCAGGGCCAGATACCCAGGGGCCGCGGCATTCGGGTGCTCGATGTGGGCGTGGGCGCCAACTGCATTTACCCCATCATCGGCCACCGCGAGTACGGCTGGCGCTTTGTGGGCACCGATACCGACCCAGTGGCCGTGCGCGTGTCCAAGCAAATTGCTACCGTCAATCGTGCCCTTGGCGGTGCCGTGGAGGTGCGCCTGCAGCCCGCGGCTACCGAGATATTCGGCGGCGTAATCAAGCCCTCGGAGTACTTCGACGTGACGATGTGCAACCCGCCCTTCCACGGCTCCTCGGCCGAAGCCGAGGCCAGCAGCCGCCGCAAGGCACAGAACCTAGGCACCAACAACGCCGCCAAGCCGGTGCTCAACTTCGGGGGACAAGCCAACGAGCTTTGGACACCCGGCGGCGAGGCCACGTTTCTGTGGCGCATGGCCGAAGAAAGCGCCCACCTGCGCCACAACTGCTATTGGTTTACCTCGCTCGTTTCGAAGAAAGACACCCTGCCGGGCCTCTACAAGTCGCTGCAAAAGCTGCGGGCTACCGACGTGCGCACCATTAGCATGGCGCAAGGCCAAAAGGTGAGCCGCTTTGTGGCGTGGTCATTCCTGACGGAGGCCGAGCAGCAGGAATGGCGCCAAAAGCGGTGGGCTCCGAAGGCTTAACCGCCTGCGGCACCTAGGCCGTTGGGCTTTGGCAGGCGCAGTTCCGAAAAATTGAACTTCGGCGCGCTCATTATCTTATTCTGAGTTCCTATATTTCAGCTGAAGCCAGCAAGGCTGCAAGCAGCTGCCATTCTCCCGCGCGCAGCCCTTTCAGCCACTTGGCTCAGTGGAGACCAGAACTCACTTTAAACAACGGGGCGCAACCGAAAAGCCTTACGAGTAGGAAACGCATCACCCGAGCTAGCGCATGCAATACTTTTTACACGCCTTAAAGAACTACGCCACCTTTAGCGGCCGCGCCCGCCGCAAGGAGTACTGGATGTTCACGCTGTTCAACATCATCTTCGCCATTGCAGCCATGGTGCTCGATAACGTGCTGGGCCTGGCATTCGACGGTATCGGCTACGGCATGATTTACGGCCTGTACTCACTTGGCATGCTGATCCCGGGTTTGGCTGTAGCCGTGCGCCGCATGCACGATGTAAACAAGAGCGGTTGGTTTTTGCTCATCGGGTTTGTGCCGCTGATTGGTGCTATTTGGCTGCTCGTGCTGATGTGCAGCGAAGGCACCCGCGGCGACAACCAATACGGCACCGACCCCAAAGCCGAAAACCAGGAGCCCATTATGGCCTATTAACCTAGACGTTGGAAACAGCGAAAAGCGGCTGAAGCATCGGGAGAAGCTTCGGCCGCTTTTTCATTTTATCCTTCCTGCAAGAGTCTTATTCGGCCCTCGGTGAAGGCAGCCGGAAACGTGTCGCAAATGCCCCCTAGGGTTGTCGCAATAGCACACCGTGACGACGCTTAAGCCACTGTACATTTGCTACATACCCACTAAAACACCACAGCCATGGCCAGAAAGATCTTTGTAAACCTGCCCGTCCGGAACCTTCAAGCCTCAATCGAGTTCTTCACGCAGTTGGGCTTCGAATTCAATCAGCAGTTTACCGACGAGCGCGCCACCTGCATGGTCATCAGCGACGACATTTACGTAATGTTGCTGGTGGAGCCTTTCTTCCAAACCTTCACGCCCAAAGCCATTGCCGATAGCGCGCAAAGCACGGAGGTAATCATCTGCCTATCGGCCGAGAGCCGCGCGGAGGTAGACCAGCTCGTGGACAAAGCTATGGCCGCAGGTGCCAAGCAGTCGAAACCGCTGCAAGACCAGGATTTCATGTACGCCCGCAACTTCCAGGACCCCGACGGCCACCTGTGGGAAGTGATGTACATGGACATGAGCGCCATCCCGCAGGAACAACCCGCCACCACGGCCACCGCCGTGTAGCACCTGCCCCTTAGCGTGTACCCGCACCGCCCCGCGGCGGCAGCCCTCAGGGCTGCCGCCGCGGGGCGGTGCGGGTTGAAGCATAACCACCGCCAAGCAGCGGGCGTCACTGCGCTACACCCAATGCGGCACTTTATTTGTGCTGTGCCATGGCTCAGTTATCTTCGGCAGGTACGATGCCATACTTACTCGCCCGAATGTACCCTGCGCGCAAGTGTGCGTTATAAGGCACTTAGGTGGAGACCAGCACCCACCCTAAAAAACGGGGCGCAACCGAAAAGCCATACGAGTAGGACCGATAACCCTCACCTCACAGCATGCGCTACTTTCTGCGAGCCTTCGACAAATTCGGGGTATTTACCGGCCGGGCCAGGAGAAAGGAATACTGGATGTTTGTTGCTTACCAAGCCTTATTCGGGGCTACGGCCCTGCTGCTCGACAACGTTCTAGGCATCACCCTCGACGACGAATCGGCCGTTGGCTACACCTTCCTGATGTACATGCTCGCGGTGCTGATGCCGAATATTTCGGCGGGCACCCGCCGCCTGCACGATGTAAACCGCAGCGGCCTGAACCTGCTGGCTGCGTTTGTACCCGTAGTAGGCTGGGCGTGGCTGCTGTATCTGCTTTGCGCCGACGGCACCCCCGGCCCCAACCGGTACGGCCTGGCCTACCACAAAGTGTTTGCTTATTAGCCTACCCAGGCTTTGCCCAGCAACGCCAAGGGGCGGCAGCTACTGGTAGCTGCCGCCCCTTGTTTGTGCCAACAGCACCTAGGCCCGGGCACAGCGTGGTTTAAGTCTTCCACTTGCGGGCAATGTGCAGGGCGGTTTCCAGCATGTGCGGCTCCCATTGCTCGATGCGCCAATCGGAGTGGGCCAGGCCCGAAGCCTGGAGCAGGCGTTGCGCCTCGGCGTAGCTGGGTGCGTTTTCCAAGATATCGGAAAGCTGGCGCTGTTGCCGGTGCAGGTGCTCATCTTCGGCGGCAGTGCTGGGCGGCCAGGTTTGTTGGGGCCGAAAATCGTTGGTGGGCAGGGTGCGCAAGGCGGCGCGGTGGCGGGCTACCAGGCTTTCCATGCGGCCAAAGTCCTCCCGAAACTGCGTGCGGCTGGCCTCGGCGTGCAGGGCGTGGCCAAGCTGCTCCAGCACCACAAATTTTAGGTTGGGGCAGCGCGGCATGGTTAGCTCCAGCAGCTGAAATACCTCTTCGGGTACGGCGTCGTCGTGGGTGTCGCGGCGGATGCGCTGGCTGGGTGCCTGCTCCGAATCGTGCCAGCTGCCACCCGAAATATGGATTTCGCGCACGCGCTCGAGCGGATACAGCGCAATCAGCTCGTCGTAAGGTACCCCGAAGTTGTGGAGCTGGCAGTACAGGTTGTGCAAATCCAGAATCACGAAGCCGTTGACGGGCAGCAGCAGCTCTTCCAGAAAGTTGCCGTGGCGCTTTACCTCGTCGAGGGTGTAGGCAAAAGCCAGGTTCTCGAGCCCAACGGGGCAGCAGCAGGCGTCGTAGATGCGCCGCAGCCGATCCTGCCCTATGCGCAAGGCCGTAGCGGTGTACGGAATGGGCAGCGGCGCCCCGTGATGAAAGTTCTGGCCCGTGAAAAACCCAAAATGCTCGGTAATGTGGTCGAAGCGAAATTGCTCGGCCAGCTGCCCTAGGTGCGCCAGCCACTGCTGCTGCTCGGGGCTCCACTTGCCCGATAGCAGCGAGAAAAACACGCCATGGCCTACCAGTCGGCCGGCACCGGCGTAAGTATGCAGCAGGTTCGTAAACCACTCGGGCACTTGCTCGGCCCAGTACAGCGCATCAAACGACCACTCCAGGGCCTCTACCCGGCCTTCTTCGAGCAAGGGGTAAGCCGCGGCGAGCAGGTCGGCATCGAGGTTGCAGGCTACCGAGGCGTAGAGGGGCGGCGCGGCTTCCATAAAGAGTGTAGCAGTAAGGACAATGCCTGTCTAGCCCATACCGCAGGCGGGGCAGTTTGCAGGCGCTTTGGTGCTGCCCTTCTCTTCTTTGGGCTTTACGTCTTCTTTTACGCAACTGGTGGTGGTCTGAATAGTCAGGCCAACCAGCACGGCGCCAAGTACAGCTTTAGGTAGTTTCATAACGTGCCAAGTAATGGTTGTTGCATGTAGTGGGGGTTCAGCATAGCGAGTCGATAGCTGGCTAAAAGGTTGCATGGTCGCCCGCGCCACATCACCTGCCCTAGGTGCTGGCAGTTGCCGCCGGCCTCGGCAACGGCTGGTGTTGCGGGCAATGCACCATCCAGGCCTGCTGGCAACATTGCCAGTGCAGCTACCGGAGGCGCAATCCAATTGTAGCTGAACAGCAAACACGTACTTTGCGCCTTGCTATTTTTACTATTCCGGTTACATGTTTTCGGTTGCTGTTAAAGTGCTGCTCAGCTTTTTTATTCCTCTGTTGCTGCTGGGCAGCGCCCACGCGCACGGGCAAAACCGGTGGCCTTTACCAAGTAAAAACCGACAGCTACGAGGCCATTAAGCAAAAAGTGCTCGAAGCTATGAAGGCGGGCGGCGGCGGCGACGCGCCCGAAAACGATGCCGAGGCGCTGCTCTACGCCCGCCAGCTCACCACCGACTCTACCGACATCATTCTGATTGCCGATAACTACACCTTCCCCGCGACGCCAAGCTCCTCAAGAACACCACGGCCCACGTGCGCATCATCCTGTGCGGCGTCCACGACTATATCAACCCCAAGTACCTTGCGCTGGCCCGCAAGCACGGCTTCAGCCTGCACACCATCGAAGCCGATTTGCTCGACCTAGGCAAGCTCATGGACGGCGAAACCATTACCATCCAGGGCCAGCAGTACCAAGCGACGAAAGACGGGTCTAAGCTGGTACAGAAAACGTAGCGGAACCCGCCATTGGCAGCTGCTAAGCGCATAGTCGGCAGCCGCGCCAAGCCCGCAACTGTGGGTTTGGCGCGGCTGCTGCATTTCTTTTGCTCAGCTAATAGCAGCCGATGAGGGTCTCAGACAAGTGGAGTCAAAGACTCGACCAATCACATTTTTACATACTTGATTAACAAACAAATACCTTGCAAAAACCAACTGTTTTACTAAATTATTTAGTATGTTCAAATACAAACCAATAACTTTAGCATACATCACCAAAACACCACCCATTATGCCTACTAAAATCTTTGTAAATCTGCCCGTTCGTGACCTAGGCGCTGCTATTGAATTTTTCACCAAGGTCGGCTTCCGCTTCAATCCGCAGTTTTCCAACGAGCGCGCTACCTGCATGGTCGTCAGCGACGACATTTACGTTATGCTGCTGGTGGAGCCGTTTTTTCGGACCTTCACCCCCAAGCCTGTCGCCGACGCCACCCGAACCACCGAAGTAATCCTGTCGCTCGCCCTCGACAGCAGCGAGGAGGTAAACCAGCTTGCGGATAAAGCCCTGGCCGCCGGCGCCATTGCCTCCCAGCCCCTGCCCGACTCCGATTTCATGTACACCCGCAACTTTCAGGACCCCGACGGCCACCTGTGGGAGTTGATGTACATGAACCCAACGCTGATTGAGCAAGCGCAGCCCGCAGCTGAAATCAGCGCCTAGGTGCCGACTTTGCACTACAGCCAAACAGCTGGGCCGCGGCAGGTAATAACCTGCCGCGGCCCAGCTGTTTGGTATTGGCTTGTTTTGGATAGCCTACAGCAGCACAACCGCCATTCAAGCCACATAGGCTACAACGGCCGGCTTAGGCTGAAATCGGGCTCCTGCATATTTGCTTGCCACGTCAAATATGCGACTCTACTACCGTTTGCGCACGCAGCCACGCTCGTGCCTCGGCCTCGTTGCTAAAATGCTTGAAGGTAGGCGCCCGCGGCCAATCGAGCAGGTGCTGGTCTATTTGGTTTAGCCAAGCCATGGTTGCGGGTGGGCTTAGCAGGGCGGCATAGCGGTAGTTGCCCTGCACCACGGCGCGCGGCAGCCAGTTGGCCGTTACCCACTGCTGTTCCTCGGTTGTAATGGGCTCGATGTTCATGTGGTCGACGAGGGCCTTGCCTGTGCCGATGTTGCGAATCACCCGCAGCAGCGCGTTCATGGCGTCCTGATAATCGGCCAATAGCCGCTTCCCGGGCCGGCAGCGCATGTAGGCAAAACCTTCGGGGTCGGGCTGCACCTCGGCAAAGGCGTTAGCAAATCGGAATTTGTCGGAGGCAGACATGCAAAACGGCAGACGAGGGTGGGGTAGTCAGCTAAGGTACTGGTAATCGGGAATGCACGGCGCATAGTCATACCATTAGCTATTTGGCTAGTGGCTTGTCGATAGCCGCAAACCCGCAATGCATTCCAACTTTCATGTTCATGGGCGACGGACATTACCCAGACTGGCATATCTGCAGCCTAAAAGCAAAATTGCCCAGAGCCAAGCCCTGGGCAATGTATACAGCCGGGTAGTGCTGACGGAAGCCTAACGAACAACGAAGCCTTTCTCTTCCCAGGCTTTCACGTTTTGGGTACGCACAAAGCGGGTTTCGATGTGCCCCCAGGCATCCTGCTTGTACATCACGGTTTTGCCTTGCTCGCGAGCCTGCAGTGCCTGCATGTGTTCGGCGTGAGAGAGGGTTACCGTCGGGGTAGCCGTCTCAACGGGTTTGCCCCCGCGGGGGCGCTTAGTGGAAGTTGCCATATGCTTGTAACCGAAGCTGGGTGGAAAAAGATCAGCTTTAGTTCAATTACCCCAATAAAATTTTATGGTTGCGTGCAGCTGATGGTAGTGGTACTAATGCTAGCACTTTCCAGCGCGATAGATATGTGGCCTAACGACGCTGCTTAGCTCTAGGTGATGCGCGCCCCTACGCTGCCCAAGCAGTACAGCATTGCTGCTCAAACCTACATTCAAGCTATATCATAAGCTTGGCTAAAATCCGAACTCGCTCTCGCCAAGGTGGAGCAGGGTTGTACAGCCCTTGAGCTATGTACTACAAGCACACCTAGGTAGTAAGGCCACAACAAGGAAACCATAACCATAGCCAACATTGGCTGCACCCATCGGTTGCACTACTGTTTGTGCCGTTTCTCAGCCCGAGCGACAGCCTTTCCATTCATCATCAGTTGCCTGCTTACTTTGAAAACACTCTTCATCTGCCTGCTTAGCCTGTTGCCGCTGCTAGGCCTGGCTCAAGCCCCCCAGTACCAGCTCAGCACCCACATTCTCAACATCAGCACGGGTGCGCCGGCGCCCGGCGTTACGGTGCGCCTCGAGAAGTACGACCCGGTTAAGAAAACCTGGGCTACCGTTGGCGAAAAAAAGACCGATGCCGCCGGCCGCATTGCCGACTTTCTGCCGGCTTCTGGCAAGGCCGGCAGCCCGGGCACTTACAAACTCACCTTTCTAACCCAGCCGTACTTCGAAGCGCAAAAGCAAGCTTCGTTTTACCCCTACATCGATGTGGTGTTCGAGATAAAAGACGGCGCCCACTACCACGTGCCCATCACGCTGTCGCCCTTCGGCTACTCCACGTATCGGGGCAGCTGAGTTGCGACCCGTTTGATGCTTGTTTGCGCGCCGGCAGGTCTACTGCTGGCGCGCTATGTTTAAGGGTTGTTCTCCGGCAGCCTCCTGCATCCGCAGAGCATGCCAACTGACCTAGGGCGCAATAGCGAGTTACCCTTGCAAGGGCAGCGCGGTGCAACCGCCGCGTTATGGCAGGTCGTGAGCTGCAAGCTCGCGCCGGTTGGGTTACTCGGCTTCAAACTACATCATCATGTGGTCTGCTGATATTCAGACACATTCCATAGCCTCCTACCTTGCGACCGACTTTTGCCCAACTTCATGAAAAACCTACTGTTCCTGCTTGGAGCGTTGCTGCTAAGCCTCGGGGCCGCCGCCCAAACCAAGCCTGCCGAGTTGCTGCTGCTAGGCACGTTCCACTTTCATAACCCCGGCGCCGACATCGTCAAAACGAAATCCTTCGATGTACTGGCACCTAAGGCCCAGGCCGATTTGGAGACAATGACCGGCCGCCTTAGCCAGTGGCGCCCCGACAAGGTGTTCGTGGAGTGGGACTGGAACAATCAGGCCGAGCTCGACGCGCTCTACCAGCTCTACCTAGGCGGGCAGTACGAGCAGGCCATTTTGGCCAAATATCCCAAGCCCGGGCAGCGCGACTTCTATCTGAAAAACGAAATTGTCCAGCTGGCTTTCCGCACCGCCAAAAAGGCGGGTCTACAGCGCGTTTACGCCTTCGACTACACCAAAACCACTTTCCCCTTCGATAGCGTGCAAAAAGCCATGCAGCAGGCGCATCAGACCGCTCTGATGCAGCGCGTTGGGGAAACGCTCAAGAAAGTTGAAGCCGACCATAACCAGAAACTCAGTACCCTCACCCTAACCCAGCTCCTGCTCGACTTCAACACGCCCCAGAGCAACCGCGAGAACAAGGGCGTTTACCTGGATATGCTCAACAAGGCCGGCAGCATCGGGAGCTTCGCCGGGCCCTGGCTGGTGTCGGAGTGGTACCGGCGCAACCTCTACATGTACTCGGTGGTGCAAAAAACCGTGGAACCCACCGACCAGCACGTGCTGGTGCTGGCGGGGTCAGCCCACACAGCCATGATGCGCGAGTTTGCCCAGTACGATTCGCGTTTTCGGCTTAAGGAGCTCCGGGACGTGGTGAAGTAGCTGTACGCTGGAACGCCTTAATGGCTCGGAAGTCGCTGCTATTTCGCCCAGTTGGTTAGTAACGGCTTGTTGGCCTTAATGTAAAAGCGGCTGGAGCCATAGTAGCTCCAGCCGCTTTTACATTAAGGCCTTTCGGCTCAGAAATTACATGTGTAGCGCCCGGTTCTCCGTCGCGGCCAAGCAGGCTTCCTTCATGGCTTCGGCGTAGGTGGGGTGGGCGTGGCTCATGCGGGCTACGTCCTCGGCGGAGGCGCGAAACTCCATGGCCGTTACGGCTTCGGCAATGAGGTCGGCGATGCGCGGACCGATCATGTGCACGCCCAGGATTTCGTCGGTTTCCTTGTCGGCCAGCACTTTCACGAAGCCGTCGAGGTCCATGGAGGCGCGGGCGCGGCCCGAGGCGCGGAAGGGGAACGAGCCGATTTTGTAGGCCTTGCCCATTTCCTTGAGCTGCTCTTCGGTGTAGCCCACGCCGGCCACTTCGGGCCAGGTGTACACCACGCCGGGGATGAGCAGGTAGTTGACGTGCGGCTTCTGCCCGGCCAGCGTTTCGGCCACGTACACGCCTTCTTCCTCGGCCTTGTGGGCCAGCATAGCGCCCCGAATCACGTCGCCGATGGCGTAGATGCCGGGCGTGGTGGTTTGCAGGTGTTCGTCAACCTTAATGCGGCCGCGCTCTTCCAGCTGCACGCCGGCGGCTTCCAGGTTCAGGCCCTGGGTGTAGGGCGCACGACCCACGGCCACGAGGCAGTAGTCGCCTTCGAGCTTAATTTCCTCGCCCTTGGGATTGGTAGCCGATACTGTTACGGTGTCGCCCTCGCGGGTGGCGCCGGTAACCTTGTGCGAGAGGTAGAACTCGATGCCGATTTTGCCGAGAATGCGCTTGAGCTCTTTGCCCAGGGCGCGGTCCATGGTCGGGATAAGCGAATCCATGAACTCCACGATGCTCACCTTGGCGCCGAGGCGGGCGTACACCGAAGCCATTTCGAGGCCGATAACGCCGCCGCCAATCACGATCATGTGCTTGGGCACTTCGCGGATGTTCAGGGCCTCGGTGCTGGTGATGATGCGCTCCTTGTCTTGGGCAATGAAGGGCAGCACCGTGGGCTTGGAGCCCGTAGCAATGATGGTGTACTTGGTTTCGATCTGCTGCGCCTCGCCGCCCTCGGTGGGCGCGATGCTGATGTGGTTCTTATCAACGAAGGAACCCACGCCGCGCAGCACCTCGATCTTGTTCTTTTTCATCAAGAACTGGATGCCGTCGGTATTGGCCTTCACGACCCCGTTTTTGCGGTCGATGAGCTGGTTCATGTTGATGCGCAGGTCGCTCAGCTCAATGCCGTGTTCCTTGAAGGTGGTATGGGCATTGTGGAAGTGCTCGGTGCTATCGAGCAGGGCCTTGCTCGGGATGCAGCCTACGTTGAGGCAGGTACCACCTAGGGTGGGGTATTTCTCGATGAGGGCCGTTTTGAAGCCGAGCTGGGCGCAGCGGATGGCCGCCACGTAGCCGCCGGGGCCGGAGCCGATGACGGTAACGTCGTATTGGTTCATGCTGAAAATCGGAATGATGAAGCGCTTGCGGCAAAGGTAAGGCAGAATGCCGAGGCAGGCGGGGAAATGTGCAGCTTGCGCGAAGGCGGCTATTGAATTGGCTTGTAAGCTGAAGACTAAAGCTAGGGCAACTGATCAGTCCACCAGCACGCCGATGTAGTGGTTGAAGGTGTCGACTTCGAAGTTGTCTTTGGTGGCGCCGGGTAGGTCGATGGGCTCGAAGCGGGTGGTGGGCTGCACAAAGCGGTACTCACCGCCTTTCAGCCGCACGCGCACGGGCATATCGAAGCCGGGCACATCGGCCACCCAGCGGGCCAGCGTTTGGTTGTTTTCGAAGCGCACCTCCAGCGTGGGCAGGCCGGAGTGGCGCAAGTACTGCTCGAACACTTTGGTGAGGTTGCGGCCGCTTTGCTGGTTGATGTAGCCAATGACTTGCTCGGCCGTTACGGTTTGGTGGTAAAACTGCTGCCCGAGGCCGCGCAAGATCTGCCGCCACTGCTCGTCGTTGTTGATGATGGTCCGCACCATGTTGAGCAGATTGGCGCCCTTGTCGTACATGTCGCCGGAGCCTTCGCGGTTTACGCCGTAGGTGCCGATGATGGGCGCGTCGTTCTGGATATTGCGGCGCTGGCCGTGCACGTACTCCTGCCCAGCTTGCTTACCGAAGAGGCTTTCGGTAAACAACGATTCGGAGTAGCTCGTGAACGACTCGTGAATCCACATGTCGGCAATATCCTTGGCGGTAATGTTGTTACCGAACCATTCGTGGCCGCTTTCGTGAATCACGATGAAATCCCACTTATCGCCCCAGCCGGTGGCCGAGCGGTCTTTGCCCAGGTAGCCGTTCTGGTACTTGTTGCCGTAGGCCACGGCGCTTTGGTGCTCCATGCCGAGGTGCGGCGTTTCCACGAGCTTGTAGCCGTCTTCGTAGAAAGGGTACGGCCCAAACCAGTGCTCGAACGACTTGAGCATGGGCTTTACGTTGGCACCAAACTGCTTACGGGCTTTCGCTAGGTTTTCGGGCAGCACCCAATAGTCGAGCGTTAGCTTGCCTTTTTCGCCTTGGTACGTGTCGTCGAAATGCTCGTAGTTGGCCACGTTCAGGGCCACGTCGTAGTTGTTGATGGGGTTCGAGACAAACCAATCGAAGCGCGTGGCACCGCCCTTCAGCTTGGTGGTTTTGCGCAGGCGGCCGTTCGAAATATCCTTCAGGCCTTTGGGCACCGTTACGCTGATAAGCATGCTGTCGGGCTCGTCGGATTGGTGGTCTTTGGTGGGCCACCAAATGCTGGCGCCGATGCCCTGGCAGGCCGTAGCTACCCAGGGCTGGCCCTTGCCGTGCTCCGCAAACACAAAGCCGCCGTCCCAGGGCGCGTGTTGGGCCACGGTGGGGTTGCCGGAGTAGTACACCCGAAACTCGTCGCGGGTGCCTTGCTTGATGGGCTGCGGAAACGTGACGAACACCGCGTTGAACTCGCGCGTGAAGGGCAGCTCCTGGCCGCGGTACACCACCCGATCAACCTTTAGGTTGGCAAACAGATCGAACTGCAGGCGCGTGAAATCCTGCGTGGCCTGGAAGCGGAACAGGTTGGAGCCGCTGATGTAGCGCTTAGCTACATCGAGCTTTACATCGAGGTGGTAGTATTTGACGTCGTAGCAGCTGCGGGGCGGCGTAAGCGAGCCGCGCAGCGAATCGGCGCGCGTGAAGGCTGGCTTGGGCTGCATGAGCTGGGCGGCGCCTAGGTGCGGCAACGCTAGCACGGCCAGGAAGCAGAGCGTGGCTCTGAGCATGGAGCTGGAATTTGGGGCGGAGAATAGGTGAAAGGACTCAGAGGCCAGGGTAGGGTTGCGCAAATGCAGTTTGGGCTGGCCTAGGGTACTTACTTGGGCTGCCCATTTGCTCGCTACGTCGCCAGCAGTAGCGCGGCCTAAAAACTAAACTTGGCTATGCTTTTATAGCAATGTCTTAAATTTGACATCTAAGAAGATGAAACAGTTAGCAAAGCATCTTCTGGATTAGCCACGAAGTGTGATATTCACTTTCAGACCGCTTTTACTCTTCGCATTCATGGATATTTCCATTCTTGTTTCATTCTGTGTTTGTTTTATTACACTTGTGTATTCTTCGTTAAAAGAAAACAAGACTAAAACTAAATTCATTGACACAATTACCATTTATAATAGCCTTGTAAATAAAGACGACAACAGTGTGCTACCAGATTCAAAATCACTAAAATCAGAGCCAAAAACCTATTTTCAATCAATAAAAAAGTATTCAATCGAGGATGAGTATTCATTGGTGATAAAAACTAACAACAAGCACTATAATCAATATGTCAATTCTTATAGGATCAAAAGAGATAAATTCGCATACATCAAGATTACATCTATAATTTTAATAGTATTAATATTTTTGTTCACTAAAATTTAGGCTAATAATATGCATTATCTCTGACGATTTTATTTTAAATAAATAAAATCGTCAGCATTCGTTACCAATTGCTTTGACGCTATTATTATTTTAGTTATAAGCCCAAAAAATCTACTGCAGCCAACGTTATACCCGGTTCAGGCTCACGTATTGGGTCAGGACATGGCGGGCCCGAACGCAGCTTTTTGGCAACTTCTCAAGCCACTAGCAGCACTGCTCACGGGCTTGGCTACGCGCCGACTTTCGGTTCAGGCCGCGTTGGCCAGCACGAGCGGCAATGCCGTAGCGCGGACTTTGTAGTCCGCGTCCTAGGATAGTAACCTTAATCGTTGTCTTAGGTGATATTAGGAAGAATACTACCTGGGGACGCGGACTACAAAGTCCGCGCTATATGCGAGCGAAGCGAGATAGTTGCTTCGACAAGCTCAGCATGACGTGCTATGTGGAAGTCAACCACCCCTAGCCCCTCCTCATCTGAGGAGGGGAACTTGCTTTTAGCTTTAACTCTAGCTTTGTTGAGCCTTCTTTGAACAAGTAAACAATATTACTAACCACCTAGTAAACTTGTTTACCTTACTTCTACCGCACTTTAGTTCGCGTCAGGAGCTTGGCAAAGATTGCGGGGGCGAAGCGCTTTAGGTACACACCTAAAGTTTCTTTTCCGCCGATGTAGGCTTCATTGTCGCCGCGGGCGATGATGGGCAGGGCGCGGCGGGCAAACGCCTCGGGCGAGAGGCCCTTTTCGGTGGCTTCGTCCATGGTGCCTAGGGCGCGGCCGTCGCCGGTAAGCGCGTTGATGGACACACCCGTGCGGATAAAGCCCGGGCAGATGATGGTGATGCCCACGCCGGAGCCGTGCAACTCGGCCCGCAACGAATCGAAGAAGCCGTGTAGGGCGTGTTTGCTGGCGGCATAAGCCGAGCGGTACGGCGTGCCAAACTTGCCCACCAAACTGCTGATGGTAACAATGCGCCCCGCGCTCTGCTGCAGCAGGTGCGGCAAGGCGGCTTTGCTGAGCGCAACGGTGCCGAAGTAGTTTACCTCCATCAGCCGGCGGTCGACGGCAAGCGAAGTTTCGAGGGCTAAGGAGCGCTGGCTTACGCCGCCGTTGTTCACGAGCACATCGAGGCGGCCGTAGTGCGCCAGCACCTGCTGCACTTTGCCGGGCAGGCTGGCGGCGTCGCCTAGGTCGAGGGGCAGCACCAAGGCCTCGGCAGGGGCGCAGATTTGCTGCACCCGGCGCAGCTCGGCTTCGTTGCGCGCCGAAAGCACCAGCCGCGCGCCCTCGTGGGCAAAAGCTTTGGCCAAGGCTTCGCCAATGCCGCTTGAGGCGCCGGTAAGCCAAATGACTTGGTTGCGGAAGTTCATGCCGGATAAGGTAAGCAGCCCTGGAGCGTGTTAGGCGGCATTGGCCAAGTTTCGCAAGAAACAGGTTGGATGCCGCGGGCAAGCCCGCTACGTTTGCGCCCGTTTCGTAGAAGGCTCCGTTGCCCGCTACCTAGGTGTCGATTTGCGCTGTTGCTATGTCTGCTACTGCTGTTTCTTCCCGCCCTTCGGCCGTGCTTGTTGGCTCGGCGCTGCTGGCGCTTTACCTGATTTGGGGCTCCACGTACCTGGCCACCAAAACGGCCCTTTCGGCCTGGCCGCCGTTTTTGCTGTCGGCCTTTCGCTACCTGCTGGCCGGCGGGGTGCAGTACGCCGCCATTCGGCTGAGCGGGGCAGCGGCCCCTACGCGGCAAGATTGGCTGCGGGCGGCCGTGGTGGGCATTTGCCTGCCGCTGTTCGGCAACGGCGGCACCACGTTTTCGCAGCAGTACATCCCCTCGGGGTTGGCGGCGCTGATGGTGGCTACCGTGCCCATGTTTTTGGCCGTGCTGGGCTGGTGGAGCGGCCTCACGCCTAAGCCTACGGCTAAGGTAATGCTGGGCTTGGGCCTGGGCCTAGGTGGCATGTACCTGCTGGCCAGCACCCGCTCAGCCGCCCCCGTACTGATACCAGGGCACCCAGGCATTGGCATAGCCGCCGTGCTATTGGCCTCGCTGATGTGGTCGGTGGGCTCGTTGTACTCCAAAAAGAACCCCATCGGCGGCTCGCCCTTTTTGGGCGTGGGCATGCAAATGATTTGCGGTGGCTTTTTCTTGCTGATTGCGGGTTTGCTGCACGGCGAAGCGCCGCGCTTTCACCTGAGCGGCATTACGCCTAAGGCATGGTTCGCCTTCGCCTACCTGGTTACGTTCGGCTCGTGGGTTGCCTTTTCAGCTTACATCTGGCTGCTGCGGGTGGTAGAGCCGGCGTTGGCGGGTACGTATGCCTTCGTGAACCCCGTGGTGGCGGTGCTGCTGGGCTGGGCGTTTGCGGGCGAAGCCCTGAACGTGCAAATGACCGGTGGTGCCCTGCTGATTGTGCTGGCCGTGATGCTGGTGGTGCTGGGCGGCCGCAAAACATCGGCACCGCAACCGGCGCCAGCCGGTGAGCATCAGCTGGCTGATATCGAGGATTGATGTTATCCCCTAGGTTGCTCGTAGGGCTTAAGTCGTACGGCCTAACTTCAGCAACGATTTCGTTCTGACGGCAGCGGGGCCACCGAACTCTCGTTCGGTGGCCCCGCTTGGTTTTTGCTCCGGCATGACGCCTTGGGTAAACAACGACCAACCACCCCTAGCCCACGCCTCATCTGAAGCGGGGAACTAGCCTTAGCTATAGCTGACCTAGGGTTTGCTACTCCATTACCGCCGCACTTACCAGAGTAGCTTGGCTGCTGGTGCAGTGCTCGCAGCAGAAGCGGGTTTGTTGCTGCGGCTGGCGCAGCACCAGCACCGGAATGCGGGTGTGGTAGGCGCGGGTTTTGGTGTAGCACACGTCGAAGAAGCGGCGGAGCAGGCTTACGTCGGCGGGGGCAAAAACGAGTAATTGCGCTTGTATAAGGGCGCAGAACTCGCTTACGCCCTCCAGCGGGTCGTCGTCGAGCACCAGTTTGCTGTCGATGTTCACGGTGGGCAGCTCCGTCCGAATCATTTGCATGCCCCGCTTGATGCTGATTAGCTCCGGCAAATCGAGGCGCTGGTAGAAATGCACCAGTTGCAGTTGCGCATGCAGGCCAACCACTAGGTCGTTGAGGCCCGGCAACGTGGCTTTGTCGAGGCTGCCGAAATCGGCCATAAAAGCCAGGCGTGCGGGCAAGGTACGTGCGCCGGGCGGCACCACCAGCACCGGGCAACTGGCCAGCTCGGCAATGCGGATGGCGTGGTTGCCGCTGATGGCCTCTTCGCCGCAATCGATGTGCTCGAGGTTCATTACTACCAAATCAGCAGCGTAGGCGTCGATTACCTCCTGAATGCGGTCGTGCAAGCAGCCCGAGCGTACCGCGTGGCGGTAGCGAATGCGGCGGCCATCTTGCCGCACCAGCTGCACGTAGCGCAGGCGCTCGGCTAAAGTGTCGAGGCGCTTTTGGTAGTCGGCGGTTTCTGTTGCGGAGAGGTTGCCGTGGTGGCAGTACAGCAGCACAACTTCGGCACCTAGGCGTACGGCCAGCTTGTTGGCATACACCAACGTGTGCTCGGCCGCAGCAGTCAGATCGACGGGAACGAGGATGGTTTTCATCAGGCGGAGCGGCTTGGATAAAGCTGGAGTATCAGTGGAAAAAAGGATCGGCTACTTGGCCGGGGTTGCGTGGCACACCGAAATGGTAGCGGGCCTATGGCCGGCCGTTTGGTGGCAGCTTACCGAGTGCCTGTTGGCGGCTTTTGCTACCTGCGGACTCAGGTACGGGATGCCCAGGCCCAACCCACGCACAATGAACAGCACCGCCATGGCCGTGGCCACCACCGGTACGGCCTGCCGCAACCGGGCCCGCCATTGCAGCGGCACCAGCCGCCCCGTGAGCGACAAAGCCAGCATGAGCGGCAGGGTACCCAGGCCAAACAACGCCATGTAGGCTGCGGCCCCTCCTACCCCAGGTGCGCTAAGGGCACCGGCCAACGCCAGGTACACCAGGCCGCAGGGCAATAGCCCGTTCAGCACGCCGCTCATGTACAAAGCACCGAGCGCGGGGCGCCGAAAAAAATACGCCAACGCTTGCTTCAGGCGAGCCAGCACCCGATCGAAACCTAGTACGGCGGCGACTCGGCCAGTGTAGCGTTCAGGCACCGCCACGAGCAGCAAAATCAGCAAACCCGAGGCGATGGACAGGCCTTGCTGCACGCCCGCCACCCGCAACGATTGCCCCAGCAAACCCGCCAAAGCGCCGAGCGTGGCGTAGGTGCTTACGCGCCCTAGATTGTAGAGCACGCGGCCTAGTACGTAGCGGCTGCCTTGCTGCCCCGCGCCCGGCAAGGCCAGCGCAATAGCGCCGCACATGCCCACGCAGTGAAAGCTGCCCAGAAGCCCAAAAAGAAAACCTGTCCAGAGCATCGAGTAGAGTTGAAGCTGCGCGCGACCCAGCAATGGCCGCTGCTTAAAAGCGCCGAGGTGCTAACGAAGGCAAGTTCGCTAGCACCTCGGCAGGCAACCATGATAAAAATCAGTCCTCGACGGTGATATTTTTCTCCACAAAATAAGCCTGGCCAGCAGCCTCCACGTCTAGCCGAACGCGCCAATAACCGGGCTTCATTTTGGCCGTGCTCAGGCGTTGCGCACCGCTGGCGCTGGTTTGCAGCGGCACCGCAAAATCAAGCGTTTGGTCGGAGGGCCGGAAGAACTGCACCTTGCCCGTAGCCTGCTGGCCCGCTAAGTTGGCGGGCAGTTGCAGGGTCAGCTCATCGGCCACGGCGTCGTAGACTACATCCACGGCGGTGGGCAGGGCGTTGGTGCGCGCTACGGCATCCATGCGCTGCTGGTGCTGCAGCTCCTGCTGGTAGTAATCTTTGCTGACGAGGTCGACCTGGGTGCTCATGGCTTGCTTTACCATGTAGCCGATGAACAAGGCAAACAAAACGAAGGCCGCAATGATGGCGTAGGGCCAGAGGCTACGTTGTTGGGCGTGTTTATTTACGGTTAGGGTGGTCATAAGAAAGGTGATGTTTGGCCGATGCAGCGCGGACTTCAGTCCGCGTTCGTCCGGACGATTGTCGCAGCACGATGGCTTACG
This sequence comes from Solirubrum puertoriconensis, assembly GCF_001483135.1. Classification (GTDB taxonomy): domain Bacteria; phylum Bacteroidota; class Bacteroidia; order Cytophagales; family Hymenobacteraceae; genus Solirubrum; species Solirubrum puertoriconensis. Next base: position 123,221 of record NZ_LNAL01000006.1, on the reverse strand, counting down.
AGGAGGCTTACTATTTGACGAACGCGGACTGAAGTCCGCGCTACATCGTTCTACTGCGCTGGCGCCAAAAACTTAGTTTTCTCTTCGGTTATCAATTGGCCGCCACTGTACACACCAATGCGGATTTTATTGCTGGTATGCGTTAGCGCGGCAGTGGGTAGCTCGGCGAAGAACACGCCTTCCACCATGCCTTGGGCGGGCAACTTCAGGCCGTTCTGGCCCACCAGCTTCACCGAGCCATCGGCGGGCTCGAGCACGCGCAACTCAATAGGCATGGCGCGGTTGGTTTTGTTGATAACCGAGATGTTGTAGAGGTTGGTGACGGTGCCGCGCTCCGTTTTTTGGTACAGCTGCCCCGGCGTGCGCAGCACGGTAGCATCAACGTTGGAACGCGTTATCAGCAGGCCAACCATTACCCCCACCAGCACCACCAGCACCACCAGCACGGCGGTGTACGCCTTGGTGCGGCCCGTAACTTTGAACTTGGTACCCGCTTCGATGTGCGCTTCCGAATCGTAGCGAATGAGGCCGTGCGGCTTGTTGATGAGGTCCATTATGGAGTTGCACACATCAATGCACGCCGTGCAGTTGATGCACTCCATTTGCTGGGCGCCGTTGCGGATGTCGATGCCCGTCGGGCACACCTGCACGCACTGTTTGCAGTCGATGCAGTCGCCGGCTTTGCGCTCCTGGTTTTTGCGCAGCTTCTCGCGCGGCTCGCCGCGGCCGTAATCGTAGGCCACGGTAATGGTATTTTTATCGAGCATTACGCCCTGCAAGCGGCCGTAGGGGCAAGCAATGGTGCACACCTGCTCCCGAAACCGGGCAAATACCGCGTAGAACACACCCGTGAACACCACCATCGAGCTAAGACCGCCTAGGTGGTTTAGCGGCGAATCGGCAATGATTTTCACCAAGGCCTCCGAACCGATGATGTATGCCAGGAAGGTATTGGCAATCAGCAACGAGATAAGCACAAATACGCTGTGCTTGCCGGTGCGGCGCCAGATCTTGTTCCACGTCCAGTCGGCTTTGTCGAGGGCTTTTTGCTGGGACGCGTCGCCCTCGAAAAAGTACTCTACCCGCCGAAACACCATCTCCATGAAGATGGTCTGGGGGCACACCCAGCCGCAGAAAATGCGCCCGTACACCACCGTAAACAGGATGATGAACAGGATAAAGGCCATGAAGCCCAGCAGCAGGATAAAGAAATCCTGCGGCCAGAAGATTTGGCCCATGATAATGAACTTGCGCTCAACCACGTTGAGCATCAGCACGGGCAATTCGTTGAGGCGCAGCCAGGGGCCGGCAAAAAGCAGCGTAAGCAGGCCGTAGCTTACCCACTTGCGGGCGTTGTACAGCTTGCCGCTGGGTTTCTTCGGGAAGAGCCACACGCGCTTGCCTTCGGCGTCGATCGTCGAGATAGAGTCGCGGAACGACTCGGCAGCGGCGGGTTTGGTGGCGACGGGATTCATCTTGGTACAGGAGCCCCGCGGCGTTGAAAGCACCTAGGGCGTTATCGGCTACACATTCCGTCGGTCTGCGGCAGGCCAGGCGTGGCCGGGCACCTTGCCCTGGCCGTATTCCCTAAAAAGGCCCGCCGCCAACCTAGGGCTGGCGGCCCATCCGAGCTTAGGGCTGTGCTGTGAGCGGCTTGCGGATGAACAGCGGGGAGAAGGGTACCCGCTGCGGGCAGTGTGTTGCGCGGGCTTCAGCCCGCGTTTTCTGAAACGGTGTTCGTCAGGGCAGTTCCGCGCACAGCCAATTGTTCTGGCAAACGCGGGCTAAAGTTCACGCTACAGCTTGGCTACGGGCTTGCCGCTGGCAGCTTCCTTCTCGCCTTGCGGGGCCTTGGCGTTGGCCGGGTTGGTGCCCTGAATGCTCAGGATGTACGACGACACCTGCAGCATTTGCTTGCTTGAGAGCTTGCCTTTCCAGGCTACCATGCCTTTGGTGGTTACGCCGTACTTCACGGTTTTGTACACCTTGTTCACCTCGCCGCCGTGCAGCCAGTACTCGTCGGTGAGGTTGGGGCCTACTTTGCCTTCGCCGGCCTGGCCGTGGCAAGCGGCGCAGTTTTGGGCGAATACAGCCTTACCGGCTTCAATATCGGCGGCGGCCGTTAGGGCTTTGTAATCGGTGGGCTTGTTGGGGTCGTCGTTGGCACCGAGCTTGGCGGCCAGCATGGCGGCTTCGGCCATTTCGTGTTGGTACTCAGCGTCGCTCAGCTGGCCGGTTTCCGATACGTGGTAGTGCACGAAGTAAGCAATGCCGAACACGATGGTAACGTAGAAGCCGTACTTCCACCACGGCGGCAGGTCGTTGTCGTACTCCGTGATGCCGTCGTAATCATGGCCGGCCATCACGTCTTCCTTGTACTTGCCCGTGAGGCCCACCGTGTCGCCCAAAAACAGACCTAGGGCACGGCCGTACCACGATTCGCGAATGGTCTCTATTTCGTACACCTTCCGCAGCAACGGCCGCATTTGCCACAGCAGGGCAAACAGCATCAGCAGCACAAAGATGATCAGAGCGGTGAGGCCCCCCATCAGCCAGAGCATGGCCGTGAGGTTGGTGCCGCTTTCGGCGGCGGGCTTGGCAGCTTCGGTAGCAGCGGCGGCTTCTTGCGCTACGGCGGCCGAGCCGGTGAGCAGGCTGCTCAGCACGAGCAACGCGCCTAGGTACCAACGGCGCATTAGCATAGCACACCTCCTTCCGGCTGGGCTTGCGCGGCATCGTCGGCCTGCAGCGGAATTTGTTTCATGGCCTGGATATGCTCGCGGCTAACCACGCATACATACACCAACAGGGCCAGGAAAAAGAGAAAGAAAATGACGAAGGAAATAAGCGGGTAAATCTCGATTCCGCTGATTGCCTGAAGGACGTTCTTGTACATAACGTTAGACCTAGAGAGGCTTTAGGGGCGGGGTGCCGGCAAGTGTTTCCAGCACGTGTTGCAAGGAGCACCCCGCCCGGGGCCAGTTGAGTTATTCAGCGGCGGCTACAGCCGAGGCAGCAGCTTGGTCTTCTTTTACTTTGATGTCGGTACCTAGGCGTTGCAGGTAGGCAATCAGCGCCACGATTTCCTTGTCCGATTTCACTTTGATGTCTTCCTTGGCTAAGTCGGCCACAATGCCGGCGGCTTGCTTTTCGGCGTCCTGCACGGCCACTTGCTCGTAGCCGGCGGGGTAAGGCGTGCCGAGCTTGCGCAGGGCGGCAATTTTGGCGGCAGTGCTCGAGTAGTCGGTCTGGTTTTCGAACAGCCAGGGGTAAGGCGGCATAATCGAGCCCGGCGACATGCTGGTGGGGTCCATCATGTGGTTGTAGTGCCACGAGTGCGGGTACTTGCCCCCGAGGCGATGCAAATCGGGGCCGGTGCGCTTCGAGCCCCACAGGAACGGCCGGTCGTACACAAACTCGCCGGCTTTGGAGTACTCGCCGTAGCGCTCGGTTTCGGAGCGGAAGGGGCGCACCATTTGGGTGTGGCAGTTCACGCAGCCTTCTTTGATGTAGATGTCGCGGCCTTCGAGCTCGAGCGAGGTGTAAGGCTTGACGGAGGCAATGGTGGGCACGTTTTTCTTGATGAGGAAAGTGGGCACCATTTCTACCGCGCCGCCGATCAGGATGGCTACCGTAGCCCAGATGCTGAGCTGCACGGGGCGGCGCTCAATCCAGCGGTGCCAGTGGCCGCCTTCGTGGCTGTGCTCGTTGTCGATTACAGCCGGCGCGTGGAACTTCTCATCGGCGAGCAGCGAGCCAGCTTTGGCGGTTTTATAGAGGTTGTACACCATCAGGAACACGCCGCTCAGGTAGAGCACCCCGCCGATGCCGCGCAGGTAGTACATGGGTACAATCTGCATCACGGTTTCGAGGAAGTTGGCGTACTGCAACATGCCCTCGTCGTTGAACTGCTTCCACATCAGGCCCTGCGTGAAGCCGGCCCAGTACATGGGAATGGCGTAGAACAGGATACCTAGGGTGCCGAGCCAGAAGTGGGTGTTCACCAACTTGCGCGAGTGCATCGGGGTTTGGTACAGGCGGGGCCACAACCAGTAGAGCACGGCGAAGGTGAGGAAACCGTTCCAGCCCAGGGCGCCAACGTGTACGTGGGCTACAATCCAGTCGGTGAAGTGGGCAATGGCGTTTACGTTCTTCAGCGAGAGCATCGGCCCCTCGAAAGTGGCCATGCCGTAGGCTGTGATAGCCACCACCATAAACTTCAGGATGGGCTCTTCGCGCACTTTATCCCAGGCGCCGCGCAAGGTGAGCAGGCCGTTGATCATGCCGCCCCACGAGGGTGCAATCAGCATAACCGAGAACACCACACCTAGGCTTTGGGCCCAGTCGGGCAGGGCGGTGTACAGCAAGTGGTGCGGCCCCGCCCAGATGTAGATGAAGATCAGCGACCAGAAGTGAATGATCGAGAGGCGGTACGAGTACACCGGGCGCTCTGCCGCTTTCGGCAGGAAGTAGTACATCAGGCCCAGGTAAGGCGTGGTCAGGAAGAAGGCTACTGCGTTGTGGCCGTACCACCACTGCACCAGCGCATCCTGCACCCCGGCATAGAGCGAGTAGCTCTTCAGGAACGACACCGGAATGGCCATCGAGTTGACGATGTGCAGCACGGCTACCGTCAGGAACGTGGCGATGTAAAACCAGATGCCTACATACAGGTGCTTCTCCTTGCGGCGGGCAATGGTGCCGAACATGTTCCAGCCGAACACTACCCAGATCAGAGTAATGGCAATGTCGATGGGCCACTCCAGCTCGGCGTACTCCTTGGAGCTGGTATAGCCCAGCGGCAGCGTAGCCACGGCCGATACGATGATGAGCTGCCAACCCCAGAAGTGAATTTTGCTCAGCAGATCGGAGAACATGCGCGTTTTGCACAAACGCTGCAGCGAGTAGTATACCCCCATGAAAATGCCGTTGCCCACAAAGGCGAAAATCACGGCATTGGTGTGCAAGGGGCGGATACGGCCAAACGTGGTGTAAGGCGTACCCATGTTGAGCTCGGGGCGGGCCAGCTGAAACGCGGCGATTACCCCGATCAGCATGCCAGCAATGCCCCAGAAGACGGTAGCAATACCGAAATTGCGGACGATTTTGTTGTCGTAAAACGATGCGAGAACGGCCTTCGAGGACTTATCCAGCTCCTGGGGCGATTTCGCTTGGACCAGCACAGCCATAGCGCGAAACGGGTTGTTTTGAGTGTTACAAAACTCCCCAAACCCGGACCGCGAAAAGATGACGAAAGTCAGACGCGGCGCCTGATAGATATCAGGCCGCAAGCCGCTGAAGTGACGCTGCTCCCTCCTACTGTCTAATCTAAACCGCAAGGGCGCTGCCTTGGTACCGAAGCAGCCAGGCAGCGCCCTTGCGCAGTAGGTGAGTTTGCGAGGTGTTTAATGGCCGGGCGTGTTGCCTTTGAGCAAGGCTGTGCCGCTGGCCAGCGTAATGGCGTCTTCCACCACGCCCGTCCAGGGCTCCTTAACGGGCGTGTTGCGCGAAGCAGCTTTGCGCAGGTACAGCGCGGCGTAGCTACTGGCTACGGCCGCTGCGGCACCCAGCAGTGCGCCTTGCCACAGGCTATTGCGGTTGGCTTTGGCTAGAACGCCGCCCACCAGCGCCCCCGACAGAATACGGCCGCCCAAAATAGGCGGCGCGGTGCGGTCGGGCATGTTGGGCAGCTTGTCGCCCAGCAGCTCGCCGCCGGCCATAACCTTTAAGGCGTTGGCAGCGGTGCCCGACTGGAACCAGCGCAGCGGCGACGCCGCCAAGCGGCCCGACGGTTGCTTGTGCAATACGTGGCTAAGCATGGCCAACGACGACATGCTGCGCAACCCCGACAAGGCGCCTAGGCCCAGGGTTTGCCAGAATACAGATGTACGATTGATCCTCATGGTGTAGGCAGATTGGATGGTCTGCCTTAAACGCGCGCATCCGGCCGAAGGATGGCACGCAGCATCTAGGCGCTTGCCTTGGGTGCTGCTTACTTCCGCAGCAAGAAGGGCCCCAGCGCCAACGCATCGAGCCCCGATTGCAGGTAGCAATCCAAAGCGTCGGCCGGCGACTCGACCAAGGGCATGCCGTTGAGGTTGAAGGAGGTATTGAGTAGCACGGGCACTTCGCTGAGTTGGCCGAATTTTAGCAACAACTCGTGAAAGAGGCCATTGTCGGCGGCCAGCACGGTTTGCAGGCGGCCGGTGCCGTCGTCGTGGGTTACGGCGGGCAGGCGGCGCTGGGCGTCCGGCTTCAGCCGGAACACCTTTTCCATGAAATAAGCCGTTTCGCCTTCGGGTAGCTCGAAGTACGCGTGCTGGTGCTCGGCAGGTACGGCGGGCGCAAACGGCCGGAAGGCTTCGCGGTACTTAATGCTGGCGTTTACCCTGGCTTTCATGTCGGGGCGGGTAGGGTCGGCCAAGATACTCCGGTGGCCTAGGGCCCGCTGCCCAAATTCCGAGGCGCCCTGAAACCAGCCCAGCACCTGCCCTTGGTGCAGCAGCTCGGCCGTGGCGGCGGTGATGCTGGCGGGCCGCTCGTAGCGCAGCTTGCGGCGCTGCAGCTCGGCCTCCAGTTCGGCCTCGGCGTACGCGCGCCCGAAAAAGTTGTGGCGGCTGGCCTCGGGGTGCGCGGCCCTGGGTTCGCACAGCACAAAGTGCCGGCCGTAGAGGGCGCTGCCCACGCTAATGCCGGTATCGTCGGGGGTGCCGCCGATGAACACCTCGGCGTATCGGGTGTGCTGGCGCAGCTTGCCGTTGAGCACCGAGTTCATGAGCACGCCGCCGCCGAGCACCAGGCGCCGCCGGCCGGTTTGGGCCTGAAGGTTGTTCAGCAGCTCAAACACCGCCTCCTCGGTAATGCGCTGCACGGCGGCTACAATGTCGTAGTCGCGTTGGGTAAGCTCGGCACCGGGTGCCACGGCCGGGCCCAGCAACGCCTCGAGTTTGGGCGAAAAATACCGGGGCGTGAAAAACAGGAAGAACTCGAAATAGCGCAGATCGAGTTCGAAGTGCAGCCCCTCTACCGTGATAAGCGGGCGGAGCTGCTCATAGTAGGTATTCGGGTTGCCGCGGGCAGCCAGGGCCATAATCTTCCACTCGTCGCTGTTGGGCCGGAAGCCCAGGAATTCGGTGAAGGCGGCATAAAATAGACCGAGGGAGTGCGGCGTGCGGTTGGCGGCCAACTCGTGCAGGCCGTGCGCGTCGGCGGTGCCAATGAGTCCGGTGGTGGTTTCGCCAAAGCCATCGGCAACGAAGAAGTCGGCTTCGGCAAAGCCCGAGGGCACCAGCGCGTTGGCCAAGTGCGCGTGGTGGTGATTGACATAGTGAATGCGCGTTTGGTGGCCGCCCGCGCGCAGCAGCGTTTGCCCTAGGTGGTGCGCATCGCCTTGCATGGCGGCCAGCTCCTGCGCCGTGAGCTGCGCCAGTTTGCCGCGGTTCTGGAAAGCATCGGCCAGCGTTTGGCCCGATTGCCCTAGGTAGGCGGCCGGGTTCCAGCCCACAAACACATCGGTAACCTCCTGCACCCGCAGGCCCGCCGCCTCGCAGCAGTACTGAATGGCGCGCCGCGGGAACGACTTATCCTGCTTCTGGCGCGAGAGCCGCTCCTCGGCAATGGCAAACTGCACCCGCCCTTGGGCATCGAGCAGGCAGGCCGAGGAGTGAAAACCACTGCAATTAATACCTAGGATGACGCGGTGCATACGGGCGGGCTGAAGGGCGTAGGAGCAGCCAAAAATAGCGGTTGTGCAACGCTACCGGCTTGGGTGCCCCAGCTACCTGCTCGCCAGGCTATGCTTGGCCCCGTTGGCCGGCCGCCGTATACCGCAGCTGCGCGCCTTAAAAGCACGTTACTTTGCCTTTATGCGCCACCGTTTCTGTCCTCCGCACTTTTTGCTGGCCCTAGGTCTGCTGGGTTCGTGCCACATGCCGAAAGTAACTACCTCTTCCTCTGCTTCATCTAATGCGTTGGTGCCTGCACCGGCCCAGCCCATTTGGCAATCGGAGACGTACGCGCTCTACCCCGACTCGGTGGTGCAGGGCAAGCACGTGGCGAGGGCGGTGTCGCGCACCGAACTGGCATCGAACTACCAGAGCCCGGCCAACGAATTCCAGAGCCCGCAGGTGAGCTTCAAGTTCAGCCTCAACGGCAAAGACAACGAGATGCAGCCCGGCCAAGACCACGTGTTTGTGGCCCTACCTAAGGCGGGCGGCGCCGCGCTCGAAACGCCAGTGATTGTGTTTGGGCAGCAGTACGTGGACAAAACGCCCGTGCCGGCCAACACCTACCTAGCCCCAAACACCCCGCTGAAGATTCGGGTAGACATGCGCCCCGTGCTGGCGGCCTTTCAGAAGCAAGGCTACTACCAGCTTTACAACGGCCAGAAGCTTTACAAAGACGACCTAAAGCACGTGCACGTAGCCGGCAACACCACGCCGCTCAGCTGGGACTTCGACAACCTCATCAACAAGCCGCAACTGGAGCTGAAAGACCCTGACGGCGACGGCATTTACGAAACCACGGTGGTGCTGAACGCCCACTCCGATGCCAAAACCACCGCCAAGCAGTGGAAGCAGAGCCTCGACGTGTCGGGGTTTCCGCAGTACCAATCGGATTACCCGCTGCTCGATGCCGTTTACAACCTCAGCATCGAAGAAGCCAAACGCGCCGTGGAGCCCGACGGCACCTTCCGCACGGGCCAGGAGTGGGCTGGTGTCTGGACGCGCGACATTAGCTACAGCATCATTCTCTCGCAGGCTTTGCTGCAGCCTGAAGTGGCCAAAACCAGTCTCATGCGCAAGGTTACGCCCGATGGCCGCATCATTCAGGACACCGGTACGGGCGGCGCCTACCCCTGCTCTACCGACCGCATGATTTGGGCCGTGGCCGCCTGGGAAATTTACCTGACTACCGGCGACGAAGCCTGGCTGCGCAAGGTGTACCACATTATCAAAAAGTCCATCGAGGACGACGTGCCGAACGCCTACGACGCACAAACCGGCTTGGTGCGCGGCGAATCGTCGTTCCTGGACTGGCGCGAGCAAACCTATCCCAAGTGGATGCAGCCCGCCGACATTTATGAATCGGAGAACCTAGGCACCAATGCCGTGCACGCGCAAGCCAACACGGTGCTCTCGCACATGGCCCGGCTGCTTAAAGAAGATGGCGACCCCATGCGCTTCAGCAAATTGGCCGAGCGCATTCGCGGGGGCATAAACGAGCACCTGTGGCAGGCAGAAAAGGGCTATTACGGTCAATACCTGTACGGCCGCACCTACAAGACGGTGTCGCCGCGGGCTGAAGCCCTAGGTGCTGCCCTAAGCGTGCTATTTGATGTAGCGCCGACCGAGCGCCAGACCACTGTGGTACAGCGCACGCCCGTAATGGCGTACGGCATTCCGTGCATCTACCCGCAAATTGCCGGCATTCCGCCCTACCACAACAACGCCGTGTGGCCCTTTGTGCAGAGCTACTGGGGCCTGGCCGCCGCCAAAGCAGGCAACGAAACCGCGCTCATGGAGAGCATAGCGGCCGTAACGCGCCCCGCGGCCCTGTTCGTTACCAACAAGGAGAACTTCGTGGCCTCGAACGGCGACTTCGCCGGCACGCAGGTAAACAGCAGCGTTATGCTTTGGAGCCTCTCGGGCAACCTAGGGTTGGTGTACAAAGGCCTGTTCGGCATGGATTTTCAGGCCGATAAACTGGTGTTCCGGCCGTTTGTGCCGCAAGTGCTGCAAGGCACCCGCCGGCTTACCAACTTCAAGTACCGCCAAGCGGTGCTGAATGTGGAGATGACTGGCTACGGCCGCACCATCCGCAGCATTACCATGGATGGCCAGCCTCTGCCCGAGGCCACCCTGCTGGCTACGCTCACGGGCACGCACAACATCCGCATCGAGTTGGCCAACGAGGCACCTAGCGCGGCCGCCCAAAACAAAGTGCCGCACCACATCTCGCCCATGACGCCCGCCGTAAGCTACCGCAGCGGCCGCCTTAGCTGGCCAGCCGTGGCGGGTGCCAAAGCTTACCAAGTACTACGCAACGGACAGTTCGCCGCCCGCACTACCGATACGGATTTTGCCGTACCCGCCCCTACTGCCTATACCGAGTACCAGGTACTAGCCGTGGATGCGGCCGGCCACGAGAGTTTCGCCAGTGAGCCGCTGGCCATTGAGGGTGACAAGTTTCGCCGCAGCTACGAGCTCGAGGCCTCGGCACCGGCAGCCAAGTTGCCCTACAAAGGCTTCGCAGGCAAAGGGTTCATCGAAATCAGCAAAACGCAGAACCGCCGCGTAGCCGTGCGCGTGCAGGTACCCGCCGATGGCGTGTACGCCATCGACTTCCGCTACGCCAACGGCAATGGCCCCATCAACACCAGCAACAAGTGCGCAATTCGCACGCTGCGCAACGGCGTGCGCCAGCTAGGTACCGTGGTGCTGCCGCAGCGCGGGGTTGGTGAGTGGTCGGATTGGGGTTACTCTAATCCTGTGATGGCGCAGCTCAGCAAAGGCACGCATACACTCACGCTCACCTTCGAGCGGGCCAACGAGAACATGAACGGCGAGGTAAACCAAGCCATGCTCGACCAGCTGCGCCTGACGCGAGTGCGGTAAAACAAACGCGTAACCAAACAGAACGGCAGTAGCGCGGGCTTTAGCCCGCGTTTGCGTGAACGACCTTGTGGGGACGTTTTGCCGTTCAACGGTAATTGTGCTAGCAAAAGCGGGCTAAAGCCCGCGCTACATCTTCGTGAATAACACCGCGCATTACGAACGCAACCTCCCGCACCGCCTGCCACCCGGCGAATCCATATTCATCACGTTTCGGTTAGCAGGCACGTTACCCCGCACGGTGGTGGAGAGCTTGCGCGCGCAGTTGCAACGCGTGGAGCAGGTAGAAAAGCGCTCTGATGCGGAGGAATCATCCGTCCGACGCAAGCGCTACTTCAAGCATTTTGATCAAATGCTCGATCAGGCACCCACCGGCCCGTTGTGGTTGCAACGGCCCGATATAGCCGAGACGGTACGCACCGCTATACATCACTTCGATAGCAGGAGCTACGATCTAATATGCTACTGCCTGATGCCGAACCACGTGCATTTGCTGGTGCATGTACCCGAACAAGCACCGCCTCTGATACAAACCCTGCGAGAACTAAAAGGCCGAACCGCCCGACAAGCAAACCTGCTGCTAGGCCGCGAAGGCGCTTTTTGGCAGCCCGAAAGCTACGACCACGTGGTGCGCAACGGCGAGGAGATGCAGCGCATAATTGCCTATGTGCTGGAAAACCCCGTGAAAGCCGGGCTGGTAGCCGATTGGCAAAAGTGGCCTTACTCCTACTGGCGCGACCTGTAGCGCGGACTTCAGCCCGCTTTTGCCCGAACGTAATCGTGTGGCCAGATCTGCGCGGCACCAATCGTTCACGCAAACGCGGGCTGAAGCCCGCGCTACACCGCATTACACTGCGCTACAGTTGTGCTAACTTCAAATTATTGCGGCTGCTCCGTTGGGGCTTGCGTTTCGTTGTCTTCAAACAGCATGCGCACGGCGGGTGTGTAGGTATCGTCGTACTGGTGGCTGCGCACGGCCCACACGAAGGCCAGCAGGAACAGCACGGCAACGGTAAGCGAAAAGGTGATAAGGCCGAAGATGATTTCCATGACTCAGGGAAGGATTAGAGTTTTCGTTGGTAGGCGGCGAGGCGCACCAGCAGCGTGGCAAACAGCATCACGCTGAGCGAGCTGATGGGCATGAGAATGGCCGATACAATGGGCGTGAACTTGCCCTGCACCGCCAAGCCCAGGCCAATGCCGTTGTAGATGAAAGAGAGAACGAACGTGCCCAGCACCACTTGCAGGCAGTCCTGCGTGAACTTGAGGAAGGTGTTGAGCTGCCCGAAGCTGCTGGCGTCGAGGATGGCGTCGCAGGCGGGCGAGAAGTTGCTGAGCGTATCGGTGAGGGCAATGCCGGCATCGGCTTGCTGCAGCGCACCGGCGTCGTTCAGCCCGTCGCCGATCATAATCACCGTGTCGCCCTGGCGCTTGAGCTCGGCAATGTAGTCGAGCTTGTTTTGCGGGGTCTGGCGGAAGCGCAGCTCGGCTTTCGGGCCGAACAGCTCGCGCAAGCGCTCCTGCTCGGTATCGTTGTCGCCCGAGAGCACGGCCAGGCGGTAGCGCTTGCCTAGGTCGGCGAGTACCTCGCGCAAGTTTTGGCGGTACACGTTCCGGAACATGTAGCAGCCGCCTAGGTCGTTATCGAGGCTCACGTACACCCGCGACTGCATGTTGTCGGAGGTTCCCGACGCTTGCGGTGCTACCGGCGCGGCGCCCACGAACGCCGCCGAACCCACCTTCACCACCAGGCCATCAACGGTACCGCGCAGGCCTTGCCCGGGCACTTCCAGAAAATCAACTACCGCAAAGGAGCTTTGGGGTAGTTCCTGCGCTAAGCGCTGGCTAAGCGGGTGCGTTGATTGGCGCACCACGGCCGCTACGGCTTGCTGCTCGCGCAGCGTAAGCGTGGGCCCTAGGTACTCCACCGCCGATTGCTTTACGTCGGTGAGGGTACCCGTCTTGTCGAACACAATGGTGGTGGCCCGACCTAGAATTTCGGCCACGGCCGAGTTCTTCAGAAAGAACTTGCGGCGGCCAAACGCCGTGAGGGCGCTACCTAGGGCAAACGGCGTAGCCAGCGACAATGCGCACGGGCAGGCAATAACCAGCACCGAGGTAAAAGCGCGCCACATCATGTGCTGGTTGCGGGGCAGCCAGTAGGCAATAGCGCCGGCGGCAATGAGCAGCGTGGCTCCTACAAAGTAGCGGCCCACTTTGTTGGCGTAGGTTTCGAGCGTCTGCTTTTCAGCTTTTTGAAAGGCGGGGTTGTTCCAGAGTTGGGTGAGGTAGCCCTGCGACACCTCGCGCACTACCTCCAGCTCCACGGCTTCGCCTACTTGCCGGCCGCCGGCGTACACCACTTCGCCGGCTACTTTGGCCACCGGCACGCTCTCGCCCGACACAAACGAGTAGTCGATTTGCCCGGTGCCGCGCATCAGCATGGCATCGGCCGGAATTACCTCCTGGTTACGCACCACAATGCGGTGGCCCACTTGCAGGTCCTTTACCGAAACCGACTTCTCCCCTTCTTTGGTGAGCAGCGTAACGGCAACGGGAAAGTACGAGGTGAAGTCGCGGTCGAAGCGCAGGGCTTCGTAAGTGCGCTGCTGCACCCACTTGCCAATCAGCATAAAGAACACGAGGCCCGTAAATGAATCGAGGTAGCCCGGACCGGTGCCCGACAGAATTTCATAGGTGCTTACGCCGAACAGCGCCGTCAGACCTAGGCTAATCGGGAAGTCGAGGTTGATGTACCGCTGCCGAATACCCGCCCACGCCGAGCGGTAAAAATCCTGCGCGCTGTAGAGCAGCACCGGCAACGCCAGCACCAAGCTGATGTAACCGAAGAAGCGGCCGAACTCGCGGGCCAGCTCGTCGGTGAAGGAGAGGTAATCGGGGAAAGCCAGCAGCATTACGTTGCCGAAGCAAAAGCCCGCCAAGCCCAGCTTGTAGTAAATGGCACGCGAGCCGTGGTTGGGCTGCGCGCCCAGCTCGGCCAGCGTAATTTGGGGCTCGTAACCTAGGGCCGTTAACAGTTTCACCACCTCCTTCAGCGAGGTTTCCGACGGCACGTAGCTGATGCTGATTTCCTTGCGCAAGAAGTTCACCCGCGACTCCGACACGCCGGGGTTGAGCTTGTACAGGTTCTCGAGTAGGTAAATGCACGAAGCGCAATGCATTTGCGGCAGCGTAAGCGTGAGGCGGGCCAGCTTATCGGAGTGGAAGCTGAGCAGCTGCGCCTGCACCGATTCCTCGTCGAGGTAATCGAAGCGGCCGGGCAGCTCCACTTCCTTTACTTTCTGGCCGGGGTGCTCCTCCGATAGCGAGTAGTAGGTGCAGAGGTTGTTGGCCTCGAGCAGTTCGTACACGGCCTTGCAGCCCTGGCAGCAAAACGGCTTGTCGTGCAGCACAACGGGCTGCTCGGGGCAGTCGTCGCCGCAGTGGGTGCAAGCCGTGTGGGTATGGGTATGGGCAGCGGTGATGTTCACGCGGTTGGTCAGCTCTGGTGGCTGCACAAATTTCCCCTGCTTACCTAGGGCAAAAGATGACGAAAATCAGGCGCTTGGGCTGATACTAGTCAGCACTCCGGCGCGAACCAAGCCGGACTTTTGAGCTGTTGTTCCGGCTGCCTGTAGCGTGGGCTTTAGCCCGCGTTTGCTCGAACGACTTTGTTGGTACGTTCCCGGTTCAACGACACAGTTTATGCAAACGCGGGCCAAAACCCACGCTACTGCTCAACGCCCTCTTTACGCTCGCTACCTTTCGAGTTATGCGCCCTTCTCATCATACTCTCTCGCTGCTGCTGGTACTGGCCTTGTTCGTGTGGGCCGGCATGGTGGCGGCTATTTCCTTTATGGAGGCCCCGCTGAAGTTCACGGCCCCCAACATCACGGTAGTGCTGGGCGTAGGCATTGGCCGCATTGTATTTCATGCGCTCAACAAAGCCGAGCTGGCGCTAAGCTTAGTGGCCCTGCTCAGCGCTGGCCTGCTGGGTGTGCCCTCGCGCATTTGGCTGACGCTGCTCACCGCAGTAACCATTTTGCTTGCCCAAACGCTGTGGCTGTTACCAGCTCTCGATGTTCGGGCCGCCGCTCTGCTGGCCGGCTCTCCCAACCCGCCGAACTCCCAGCACCTTACCTATGTAGTACTGGAGGCCCTTAAACTGCTCACCCTATTCACCAGCGGTAGCATGGCTTTTGGCTGGGCTATGCGCATGGCCCGCCGGCGCGAAGACCACCGCCGCGTTACCGCTTAACTTGCTTTTCCGCCGGGCACTGCCCGCTTTAGCTTTCCGCTCTATGCCGAGCCCCACCACCCCTGCTGCCGCCGCCCTTCCCGATATCACCACCGAAGCCGACATTCAGAAGCTGGTTGACACGTTCTACGACAAGGTCAATCAGGATGAGCTCCTAGGTCCGGTGTTCAACCAGATTGCGCAGGTGCACTGGGCCAAGCACCTGCCCACCATGTACGATTTCTGGAGCTCGGTGCTGTTTGGCACCATGCGCTATAAAGGCCGCCCCTTTCCGAAGCACCTGCCGCTGCCCATTGAGGGCGAGCATTTCCGGCGCTGGCTGCAGCTGTTTTACGCCACTGTGCAGGAGAACTTCGCCGGACCCAAAGCCGAGGAAGCCAAAGCAAAGGCCCTGAACATTGCTTCCATGTTCGAGTACAAAATGAAGACTGCCAACTCGCCGCTTTCGATCCTATAATGCCGCGGGCCCCGCACCAAAGTACTTGGTGCGGGGCCCGTGGTTTGTTACACCTTCGTGCCTACCTAGGCAGTGCCGAATACTGCTGCTTTTCTTTGGCGGTAAAGCACCGCTCCTACCTCAACAAGTGCATTTTTTAGTATTGATTATCAACTAAATACTATAGGCTTAACTCAACGTGCAAACGTTTGCACTAATTTCGCCCAACCTGCGCCCAACCTCCACCGTATTTCGAGCCCCTAGTTACCTCGTTCTATGAAAACAGTTCCGACTTCTGCCCTCACCGACATCACCCGCGAAGCCGACATTAAGACGCTTGTGGATTGCTTTTGCGAGAAGGTTAATCACGATGAGGTTCTGAGCCCGGTGTTCAATGCCGTGGCCCGCGTGTACTGGCCGCAGCACCTGTTCTCGATGTACGATTTCTGGAGCTCCAAACTGCTGGGCTCGAAGCCGACTCCTGCAGCCGAGGCTCCTGCCCAAGAAGCCGGGCTGTCGTTTGCCGGGCCGCACTCGGGGCGTTGGCTGAACTTGTTTAACGCCACCGTGCAAGAGCATTTTGCCGGCCCCAAAGCCGAAGAAGCCAAAGCCACAGCCGTAAACTTGGCATCGGGCTCTTAACACCGCATCCTACTACTACCAGCTTTGCACAGCGGCTGCCCAGACCTAACCCCTCTGGTAGCCGCTGTTCGCTTTTGCAGCTAACCATTTGCGCCAGCCGCCACAAACAGCAACACGACGTGCCTGGCTTCCTATCTACCCAAATCGGAGCCAAACACGTCGTGCACAAACAGGACGGCACGTAGGCAGCTGCCTAGGCCGTCGCGGCAACATCATCAGCAGGGCTTCGGCCGCCAACACTAGCAGCCGGTGCCCTTATTCGAGCTGGCCCGCTTGCACCCGCAGCACCTCTCTAGCGGCAGCCAAATTGGTATTGTGGGCACTTACGGCGAGGTAAATGAACTTGCGGCCACCATCGGCGAGCTTCATGAGGTGCAGCTGATTCGAAAGCGAAATCAGAATGTCCTCGATGTGCTCATCGATGAGGTTGAGCGCCGTTAGGGCTTTCTGCTTTTGGCGCACCACCTCGGCGTTAAAAGCCGCTGCGGTAGCCGGCGCAATACTTGCCGTGTTGGAGTGCGCAGCCAGGCTGGTGCCCGTGCGGGCATCAACCACGGCTACGGCCAACAAGTCGGGCAGCTCAGCCAGTACATTCTGCACTACCTCGCCGGCTCCGGCCGCCGCATCCTGGGCGGCCAAGCGGGCACGTTTGGTAGCAGTTTTTTTACGGTAAGACTTCGGTTTCACAAAAAGTAGCGTTAGGCACCGCGCCTGCCGCCGACTAAAACAAAAACCAGCGGCGGTGCTTGGCGCGGGGCGTCAGGGTTACGTTGGCCGAGGCAGCTGAGGCTTGCACCTGCACCTCTTGGTCGTTGTAGCCACCATAGCCGTACACCAGCGTATTTTGGCCAGCTGGCACGCGCATGGCGTAGGTTCCGTTGGCATCGGTGCTCACGCCAAAGCGCGTGCCCTTCTGCAGCACGGTAGCCCCTACCAGCGGTTTACCATCTTCGCCCAAAATGCGGCCCTTCACCGTTACCATCCGGATAGCGCTGGCAGCTTCAGCCGCCGGCGACATCATCGGCTCGGCTTCGAAGTTGGGCAACGATTCGGTAGGCAGGTTGCGGTTAGGCAGGTTGGTGCCAGCAAACACGGCGCCGCCCAGCAGTGCAGCACCCGTCACGATGCTAGCAGCCCGCCGGCGAAAGCGCTGCGGCTCGGCCTGGATGTATTGAATTTGCCGACGCACCCAACCCGGCGCCGCCTCATCGGCTTCGTTTTGGATTTGGTGCCAACGCGTAAGCGTTTCGTGGGCTTGGTCGGCGTCGCGGCGCAGGTACTCTTCCACGGCTCGGGCCGAGGCTTTGCTTAGGTCGCCGCGCAGGTAAGCGTCGCGGTACACCGGCAACAGTTCACCCGTGTTCGGATCGAAGGGTGAAGCAGTTAGTTTCATACAAGAAGCATTTAAATGGAGAAGGGTAGATACAGCGTTGATGTGCGCCTGCTGCTCAGCCTCCTCGCTGCCCCGTTGTAATCCGTTAGGCGCCTTCTTCGCAGTTGCGCAGTACATCCCGGGCAATGCCTAGGTTGGTATCGCGGCAGTCCACGGCTACATACAACACCCGCTCGCCATCGGCCAACACCCGCAGTAAATGCAGCTGCGAGGTAAGGGTGATAAGGATATCTTCCAGCACCTCGCCTTCGAGCTGCAGTGCAGCCAACGCCATGCGCTTCTGTTTGACTACTTCGGCGTTGAAGGCAGCTACTTTCGCCGGGTTTAGCTCTCGGGCCGTGGTATAGCACGCCAGCAGTTGGCCCGTATCGATGCGCACTACGGCAGCAGCCAAGAGCTCGGGCAAACCGGCCAACACGCGCTGCAGCACGTGCTCGGCGGCGTTGCGCTCGGCACTTGCAGGCCCCGCGCCCACCACTTTGTGGAGCACCGGCCCGGTTAGCTTCTGAAGAAAAGGAATATTCATGCAGCCTCGCGTTGGGTGGCAGAGCGGAGCTTTCGGAGAGAGGAGGGAGCTGCGCGTAGCAGCGGCACTAGATTACCAGCAGCAGCTTTCGCAACCGCTGCCAGCAACCTAGGCCTGGCCGCCTGCCATGGCGGCATTGTTATGTGAGTTAGTAGTGCAGGAGCGCGGCGCGTCGCAGATGTTGCGAAGCAGGAGAAATCAAGAGCTTAGTTCAGCTGAGCCGAGTGCGAACGCAGCACTTCGCGGGCAATTGCCAGGTTAGTATCGCGCGAGTTCACTACCAGGTAAATGAACTTCGAGCCGGTGCTGTTCAGCTTAATCAGGTGCAGCTGGTTGGAGAGCGTAATCAGGATATCCTCAATGATTTCGCCCGACAGCTTCAGGGCCGACATGGCCTTTTGCTTCTGCTTTACTACTTCGGTGTTGTAGGCAGCAGCCGTAT
This sequence comes from Solirubrum puertoriconensis, assembly GCF_001483135.1. Classification (GTDB taxonomy): domain Bacteria; phylum Bacteroidota; class Bacteroidia; order Cytophagales; family Hymenobacteraceae; genus Solirubrum; species Solirubrum puertoriconensis. Next base: position 104,911 of record NZ_LNAL01000006.1, on the reverse strand, counting down.
CGGGGTTAATGCCGGGCGAGTTGGTGTGCGACGCCAACGACATACCCGAGGTAGTGTCAACTACGGCAATAGCCATAAGGGTGGGCAGGTCGTCGATTACGCCTTGTACAATTTTGCCAGCGGGGTTGTTTACTGAGTAAGCCACGAGGGTTGTTTATGTAAGTGGTTGAAGTGCTGTCTACTTAAAGTACTATTAACGTTATCTATCCGCTGGCTGCTGCTTGCACTGTACTACGGCATACAGAACCAGCTCAACTTGCTTCCAACGACTTGTTAATCAGCACTTATAACACTTCAAAGGTCCATAAAGATTACCCCTAAAAAAATGACCTAGATCAAATTCAATTTTGATTCTCGTCAATATTGGCAGTCCCAGTACTGCCTTTTATACCATTTACACCCCTGGTTACGCAAACACAAAAAGCCCGTAAGTCTTACAGGTTGCAAGGCTTACGGGCTTTGGTAGCGACCTAGGCCCTTGCTGCGCAGCAAGGGCCTAGGTCGGTTAGTCGTACTGAGTAGAAATCTGCGTTAGCGTAGCGGCGTTTAGGATGGTGATTTTGCTGCCTTTGGTGGTGATAAGGCCTTCCTCTTTAAACTCGGATACAAGGCGGCTAGCCGTTTCGGTTGCCGTTCCGATCAACGAAGCTAAGTCGTCGCGCGAAATGGGAATGGCGGAAGCTCGGTCTTCTTGGCAGAAAGTGCGGTGCAGCAGCATTAAGGCTTCGGCCAGCCGTTCGCGCACGGGCTTGTAGGTCATGTGCAGCATGCGGGCTTCGGCCTCGTTCAGCAACAGCGTAAGCTGACGCAGCAGCGCGTGCGTAAACTGCGAGTTTTGCTCCATAATACTGAGCACGTCGGCCTTGGGCACCGTGCACACCACGCAATCCTCCAGCGCTACGGCCGAGCACGATTTGGGCGCATCGCTGATCAGGCCACGGTAGCCCATGGTACCGCCTTCCGTCATGAAGCGCATAATCTGCTCCTTGCCGTCGCCGCCCGTTTTTATCATCTTCACCTTGCCTTGGAAGATGCAGTATAGGCTGTTGAGGCGGCTGCCCTCCCGAAAGATGATCTGGCCTTTCTGGTACACCTGGAAGGACTTTCCGCCTTCGATCAGGTTTAGCTCGGGTAATTGGCAGCACCCCAGCACAGATTGTTGTCGGCGCGGGCAGTTCTGGCAATTACTTGGTGCCAGCTGGGGCACTTTTCTCATAGTAAGGTTTGCGTTGGCCGCCTACTAGTTGGGTAGGCAATAGGCTTGTTTTCCGGATAGCTTGCTCGAAGCCCAAGCGGCTAATGGTGCATAAACACTGCCTGTTACTTTCCTTAGATACCCGGCCAACTGTCCGTCATCAACTCCAGTAAACATTCAAACAGCGCGATATAATACAACATTACCACCGAACCCAACCGCAAAGATATTGCGGATAATACGTAGCAAATACAGCCTACACGCAATAATAACTTACATCAGCCTTGTTTACTTCGTTTTTCATGGTTTCGACCAGTCTTAGCAATATTCAATTATAATAAATCACCCTAGACTACTAACCCCACCATTTCCTGTTACGATAGCTCTCTCCTATCACCTTCTAGCCAAGTAGTAGGCGCATAAAACAAGAGCCGCACCCCTACACAGGGGTGCGGCTCTTGCAAAGGTGCCTAGGTGACTTACACCCCTAGCAGCAAACGGGTCGGATCTTCGAGTAGCTCCTTCACGCGCACCAGGAACGACACCGACTCGCGGCCGTCGATAATGCGGTGGTCGTAGCTCAGGGCTAGGTACATCATCGGGCGGATTACCACCTGGCCGTTTTCGGCGATGGGGCGCTGCACGATGTTGTGCATACCCAGGATGGCCGACTGCGGCGCGTTGATAATCGGCGTGCTCATCATCGAGCCGAACACCCCTCCGTTGGTGATGGTGAACGTACCGCCGGTCATCTGCTCGATGGTGAGCTTGTTGTCGCGGGCCAGCGTAGCCAGGCGCACGATTTCCTTCTCGATACCATCGAACGACAGCTGCTCGGCGTTGCGGATTACCGGCACCACCAAGCCTTTCGGAGCCGATACGGCGATGCTGATGTCGCAGAAATCGTTGTACACGATGTCGGTACCGTCGATCTGGGCATTCACGGCCGGCCACTCTTGCAGGGCTACGCACACCGCCTTGGTGAAGAACGACATGAAGCCGAGGCCCACCGAGTGCTTCTCCTTGAACTTGTCTTTGAACTTGTTGCGCAGGTCCATGATGGGCTGCATGTTCACCTCGTTGAACGTGGTGAGCATGGCCGTTTCGTTTTTCACGGCTACCAGGCGGCGCGAAACCGTTTTGCGCAGGTTGCTCATCCGTTCGCGACGCTGGTTGCGGTTGCCGGCAGCAACCGGAGCAGCAGCTTGGGCCTGCGGTGCAGGGGCAGCAGCGGCCGGCGACGGGGCAGCTGCCGGAGCAGCCGCTTGGGGCTGGGCTTTCAGGGCGTCCTCTTTGGTGATGCGACCATCGCGGCCGGTGCCTTGCACGTTGGCAGCGTTGATGCCTTTCTCGTCGAGGATTTTGCCAGCAGCCGGCGAAGGCGTACCAGCAGCGTAAGCTGAGCTACCACCTACCGTGGCCGAAGCGGCCGGAGCAGCAGCGGCTGCCTGCGGAGCAGCCGCCGGGGCCGCGGCAGCCGAAGCGCCAGCACCCTCGATGCGGGCAATTACCGCTCCAATGCCAATGGTTTCGCCTTCTTTCACGGCGTGGCGCAGCGTGCCGCTAGCCTCCGAAGGCAGCTCGAACGTAGCCTTGTCCGATTCCAACTCGGCAATTACTTCGTCGCGCTTCACGGCCTCGCCGTCTTTCTTAAGCCACTTGGCTACGGTTACTTCCGTGATGGATTCGCCGACGGTCGGGATTTTCATTTCTACGGTGCCGCCACCAGCGTTGCCGCCATCAGCCGTAGCTGCGTTGGTGGGGGTATTGGCCGAGCCGGCTTGCGAACCGCCGTAGCCCGACTGGTTGCTGGCCTGCGGGTTTTGCTCGCCTTGCGTTACCGGGTCGGCAGCGGGTGTCGAGGTGGTAGCAGCAGCGGCAGGTGCAGCCGCCGGAGCCGAGGCCACAGCACCATCGCCGCTAATTTCGGCGATAACCGTACCGATGCCAATGGTTTCGCCTTCGGCCACGCGAATCGTCAGGGTGCCGTTGCCCTCGGCAGGCAGCTCAAACGTAGCCTTGTCCGACTCCAGTTCGGCAATTACTTCGTCGCGCTTCACGGCCTCGCCGTCTTTCTTAAGCCATTTGGCGATGGTTACTTCCGTGATGGATTCGCCGACGGCGGGTATTTTGATTTCCAGAGCCATGTACTAGCTGGTGGGAAAGGATGTCGTTGGATATGGGAAAGTAGGAAGCTCCGCTGAATGTAGCGCAGCAGCAGTGCGGATTTACCAATCTGCGCTACTGCCGCGTTACGTTCGGCTTAGTCTACGCGCTTAGCCGTGGCGGCCGTGGTCTTGATGTTCTGGTCTTCGACTTCGTTTTGCTTGATGCCGAAGGCCCGGGCCACGATTTGCTTTTGCTCCTGCACGTGCACCTTGTTGTAGCCGGTAGCGGGCGAAGCCGAAGGCTTACGAGCCACCACATCGGCCAGTTCGCGGCGCATGTAGCGGAGCATGTAGTTCCAGTAGCCCATGTTTTCGGGCTCTTCCTGAACCCAGATCAGCTCGGCCTTGGGGTACTTGGCCAGCTCGGCGGCCAGCTGCGTTTGCGGGAAGGGGTGCAGCTGCTCGAGGCGTACAATGGCTACATCCTTATGCTCGCTCTTGGTTTGCTCCTCCAGCAGGTCGTAGTACACCTTGCCCGAGCACAGCAGCACGCGCTTCACCTTTTTGGCGTCGGCGTAGGTATCGCCCAGCACTTCGCGGAAGCCGCCCGAGGTAAACTCCTCTACCGGCGACATGCACAGCGGGTGACGGAGCAAGGACTTCGGCGACATTACCACGCAGGGCTTGCGGAAATTCCAGGCCAGCTGGCGACGCAGCAAGTGGAAGAAGTTGGCCGGCGTGGTGATGTTGGCCACCACCATGTTCAGCTCGGCCGACAGCTGCAGGAAACGCTCGGGACGGGCATTGGAGTGCTCGGGGCCCTGGCCTTCATAACCGTGAGGCAATTGCATCACGAGGCCGTTCATGCGCTGCCACTTGCTTTCCGACGATGAGATGAACTGGTCGATCATCGTTTGGGCGCCGTTTGCGAAGTCGCCAAACTGAGCTTCCCAAATAACCAGCGCCGAGGGGTTGGCCATGGCGTAGCCAAATTCGAAGCCCAGCACGCCGTACTCGCTCAGCAGCGAGTTGTAGATGCGCAACTCTTCGTGCTCACCCTCGATGTGGTTGAGCGGCGTGTACGGCGCCGAGGTAACGGCATCGTGCAGCACGGCGTGGCGGTGCGAGAAAGTGCCCCGCTGCACGTCTTGGCCGCTCACGCGCACAATCTTGTTTTCGAGCAGCAGCGAGCCGTAGGCCAGCTGTTCGCCGGCCGCCCAGTTGAGCACGCGCGTTTCGTAGAACATCTTGCGGCGCTCCTTCAGCAGGTTTTCAATCTGCTTGATGGGCTTAAAGCTCTCCGGAATGGTCGTCAGAGCCTTGGCTACTTTCTCAACTACTGCCTCGCTGATGCCCGTTTCCGGCGACTGGTTAAAGTCTTCGGCTTTGGCACGGCCTAGGTTGCGCCACTCGTTTTCGAGGGCTTGGTAGTTGTAGGGCAGTGGCTTCTGCTTCACCATGTCGAGGCGGGCTTGCAGCAAGTCGCGGAACTCGCGGTCCATCTGCTCGGCCAGCTTGGCATCCACTTCGCCGCGCTGCACCAACGTTTCGTTGTATACCTCGCGCGGGTTTTTGTGCTTGCTGATGACGTTGTACAGCGAAGGCTGCGTGAACTTCGGCTCATCCGACTCGTTGTGGCCGTGGCGGCGGTAGCACACCATATCAATAAAGATATCGGCGTGGAACTGCTGACGGTACTCCGTGGCCAGCTGCACGGCAAACACCACGGCTTCGGGGTCGTCGCCGTTCACGTGCAGCACCGGCGCGTCAATAATTTTCGCTAGGTCAGTCGAGTAAATCGACGAACGGGCATCTTCGAAGTCGGTGGTGAAGCCCACTTGGTTGTTGATGACGAAGTGCACCGTGCCGCCAGTCTTGTAGCCCTCCAGCTGCGACATCTGCGTCACCTCGAAGCCGATGCCTTGTCCAGCCACGGCCGCGTCGCCATGAATCAGGATGGGCAGCACGCGGTTGAAATCGCCTTTGTAGAGCGTATCAAGCTTGGCGCGCACAAAGCCTTCCACCACGGGGTTCACGGCCTCAAGGTGCGAGGGGTTAGGAGCGAGCTTCAGGTGCACTTTCTTGCCGGCGGTGGTATCCACCTCCGACGAGTAGCCCATGTGGTACTTCACGTCGCCGTCGCCCATGGTCAGGTCCGGTACGGCAGTGCCCTCGAATTCCGAGAAGATCTGCTCGTACGTTTTGCCCATGATGTTGGCCAGCACGTTGAGGCGGCCGCGGTGCGCCATGCCCACCACAACTTCCTCTACGCCCAGCTCAGCACCCTTCTGGATGATGGCATCGAGCGCCGGAATGGTGGTTTCGCCGCCTTCAAGCGAGAAGCGCTTCTGACCTAGGAACTTCGTGTGCAAGAAGTTCTCGAACACTACGGCCTCGTTCAGCTTGCTGAGGATGCGCTTTTTGTACTCAACGCCGGGGTTAAACGACAGCGAGTCGCGCTCCACTTTGTTGCGGAACCAGTCGAGCACCTGCGGGTCGCGGATGTACATGTACTCGAACCCGATGGTGCGGGTATAAATTTTCTGCAGGGCATCGATGATGTCGCGTAGCTTAGCACCGCTACCCAGGCCTAGCAGCTCACCGTTTTTAAAGGTGGTATCGAGGTCGGCTTCGCTCAGGCCAAAATCCGACAGGCTCAAGCGGGCCTTACGGTCTTTCCGTTCGCGCACCGGGTTGGTGCGGGCCACTAGGTGGCCGCGGCTCCGGTACGCATGAATGAGGTTGCGCACGGCCGTCTCCTTGTCTGCCGATACCGCGTCCGACGAGCTGATGGCCGTGGTGCCGATGGTAGAGGCAGCTTTGGTAAGCACGCCGGTGCCTACCTCCTGGCCGTTCTGGCCATCCTCGGGGTAGGCTTGCGAGAAGTCAAAACCTTCGAAAAACTTGCGCCAGCCGAAATCAACCGACTCGGGGTCGTTTTTATAGGCTTGGTACAGCTGGTCGATGTAGTCGCCGTGGGCGTTGGCGATATAAGAGTATGCGTCCATGGAGAACGGCTATGTTGGAAAAGGCAAATGTAAGTAGTACCGAAAGAAGCGCAAATACATATGCGCATACGCAAATACACCTGATATACAATAAGCTCAGCTTATATCAAGTAGCTTATGGTTGACTTATGCGGCATTTTGACTCTGGTTGGAGCTGCGAAAAGGACTCCTCCAATTCTCGATAATAAACGATTGTAAACGAAAAGGCCTGCTCATGGTTGAGCAGGCCCTAGGTAACTGCGCAGTTTAGGTTATTGCGGCAACGAGGTCTTTAGAATGCGGTAGGGCTGGTCTTTTTTGCTTACGCCTTTGTTCCAAGTGGGTGTTTTGTGAATGGCCGAAGTGGTGACGTACATGGTACCGTCGGGCATCAGAAAATACGTATCGGGCCATTGCAGGCGTGGATCTTTGATCCATTCGCTCACCTTGCCATCGGGCGTACGGCGCACCAAGGCGTTTTGCTCGAAAGCCGTTAGGTACACGTTGCCCGCCTGATCAATTTCCATACCATCGGTGGCAGTGGTCTTCCCTAGGTTTTCAACCTGCTCGCCAAGCTGGGTTTCGGACAGAGCGGCGTTGCGCAAGGCTGCTGTAGGAATGCGATAGAGTGTGCGTCCGGTGAGAGCTTGGTAGTACAGATGCTTATTGTCGCGGCTAAGGGCAATGCCGTCCGAAGCAATTTTCATGGGCTTGCCTTGTGCGTCGATCATGGGGTTGCCCTCCACGTTCAGCCGAATATCCTCGGGCTTTACGGAGGGGTGGTTGGTAAGCAGGCGGCGCGCTTTTTGGGTTTTCAGATCAACTACTACAATGCCGCCCTGCGCCGATTCGGTGATGTAGGCGTAGTTGTTGTCGGTGTCGATGCGCACGTCGTTGAGGTAGGACCTCTCGGGTGCGGCTTGCTTGTCGAACACGATGGTTTGCACCACCTGATCTGTCTTCGGGTCAATCTTCACCAGCTTGGCGCCGCCGTTCACCACGGTTTTCAGGCCGGGTGCGGCGGGGTCGAGCACCCACAGCATGCCGTTGCGGTCAACGGTGGCGGCCTGCGGGCAAATCCAGTGCTTGGCAGGCTCGTTCTTCACCGAGTCGTTCCACATGCACCAACTGGCGTTTGGGTATGGCTTAACGCTGTTGTTGGGGCCTACCTCGGCAATGGGGTTAACGGGGTTGTCGTCCCATCTAGGAAATACACCGAACACGCGGCCATCAGGCGTAACGGCCACGCCCACAATCTGCGGCTCCTGAAACTCGGCCACTACCTGAAGCGCCGAGCTGGCGGGAACTTTCGCATCGGTGGCCGGGTTAGTACCATCCGCGTTTTGCTGAGCGGCGGTTTCTTCGGGCTGCTGGCGCGAGGAGCAACCTGCCAGGGATATAGTCAGGGCGGCCGCACCTAGGAAGCAACGCAACACTCCAGTCAAGCTGGGTAAGTGTATGTTTTTCATGGTATTTGGGTAAGAATTGCGGCAAAAGCCCAAAGCGTACAAGCATTTGTTGTGCAGGTACGTAGCAACCTTTCAGTTGTTGGTGTGCTGCCTTACTCATGGCTTGTTGGGCAGCTTGCAAGCCTCTACCATAACCCTCCAAGGTTGCTCCCGTTTAAGCTACCTCTGCCCCCTATTCGACTACCTAATGCAGCTATTTATATAATTTAACACATAAAAATTTAAACTAAACAAATTATATTCTATACCTTAACATCAATGGACACTGGCAAGCAAGGCCACTATTTGCGCCTTCTTACTCATATGAATTCTGGCCGTGCGTCGGCCGGACCTTAACCTCCCCAGGTGAAAGAGGGAGTGCACGAACCCTAAAGAGATGTCTATCGCACTTTTCCTCCTGTATTTATTCTTCCCCTCCGCCTCAGATTTTGCCCCCCGGAACTTGCCCACTGCGCCCCTGGCACCGCGCGTGGTGAAAGTGAAACCAACGCCAGCCGTTGTGGCTTACCAAAAACCGCCTCGTAAGCTGCCGACATACCGCGTAACGGCCACCGTGTACATGGCCGAAGCCCGTCAAACCGATTCGGATCCGCTCGTAACGGCCGATAATTCCCGTATTCCACGCCGTGCCACAAGCAAAATTCGCTGGATGGCCCTTTCGCGCGACCTGCTCGACAAGTGGGGCGGCCCGTTCCGCTTCGGCGATTCCGTGCAGGTTCGGGGCGTTTCGCCCGAACTTGATGGCGTGTACGTGGTGCACGACACGATGAATCGTCGCTTTAAGCACGGCATCGATCTGCTCGTGGCCAAGCACGAAGACTTTTACGGCCGTTGGACGGACGTCCGCATTAGCCCGGTGCCTAAGCGCCCGGTGGTAATCCCGCAGTGGCAAGCCGGCTAAGCCGTTTGCACCGCTTAAGCCCGCTCATGCCTAGCTAGGCTTTGCAGCGTCTTATCAAAAATTAGCTGCTTCCTATTTTCTTGAAGCAGTGCGTGTATTATTCCGGAAACTGTGTCAGCACCCGCGGGTTGCCAGCCTCATCGTAGAGGTAGCTAAGCGGCTGCCGAGGGTCGCGCAAGATATCGCGCAGGCTTATTTGCCAGGGCAGCCAGAGCTCCTCGAGCGTTTGGGCGTAAGCCATGGTATCCCAAGGGTTGAACACCGAGCCGGTTACATCATCTAGGAAAGTGTCCATCACGAGCACTTCGTCGCCAGGCTTTACCGGGCGGGGGAAGTACTCCGGAATGGCACTGATGAGGTAAGCCCCGTAGTACACACGCGCCTTAAATTCAGCCAACTGCACCGGGTGCAAGGGCCGCGTTTGCGCATCGGCGTAAACGCGCTCCATCACGTCGCGCAGCATGGCGTTATCGAGCACGCAGCTGACCACGGCCACGTTGCCGAGGCGAATGCTGAACACCATGGTAGCGAGGTCGTCGTCGTAGGCAAACGGCGCGTCGTCGGGCCCTAGGTTCACATCAAGCAAAAACACCGAGCCAGGCGTAAAGTCGTCGTACTCCATGGGTACGCGCAAGGCCTGCAGCACCTGAAAAAAGCAGCGGAAGCGGCTGAACAGCGTGCGGTTTTCGGCCAGTGGGTAGCGCGGTTTGATGAGGGGCTCCAGCTCGCGCGCCAGCTCGTTCACGAAGATGCCATAAAACATCTTGCCCAACCACAAAAACAGCGTTTGCTCGTCGAGCGTCCGCAGGCCTTGCGGGCTTTCGGCGGTGGCCTGCTCTACGCGCGCTTCCAGCGCGTTTACGTGCTCGTGGTGGCATTTGGCGCAGCACGGGATGCTCAGCTCATCAAAACTGCTGGTGCTTTGGTCGAGCATTTGGATGGGCTTGCTGCCTAGCTGGTAACGCTCGCGCAACCACGGTGCAAACACCGGCACTTTATCAACGGCCGGGTCGACGGGGGTACCGCACAAAAAGCAGTTGGGCGCTACCAACTGCATGCGCACAAAGGGGTCGTAGAGCGTAAGATCGGGCGTAGGAACAGCTGCCATAGGCCGCAAAAATACACTGCCCGCCGCAGCCGGAACGAACCGGCCGCGGCGGGCAGCACTATTATATACCGGATCCGGCTGAAACTTAGCGCGACAGCGACGAGCCAAGCTTAATGAGCAGCTTGCCCAGCTGGGCCAGCGGCGGGCCGTAGCCGCTCGAGGCATCATCGGCTACTTTGCTGGTTTCGGCACCTAGGGTAGCCAGCGTTTCGGCCAGGGTGTGCGAGTCGATGCTGTCGGAAGTGAGCTGCTCGCGCAAAGACGTCAGCTCCTGAATGATTTTGGCGAGGCCGGTTTTTTCGCTGGCCCGCAGTACTTCCGTCCACCGGCCGATTTCGGTGAGGCCGTATTGGTCGGCTTGCGTGGGCACGCCGTTGTTGAGCAGGGCCAGGGTATCATCGATAAGCGCGGAGTGCTGGCCATCAGTTACTTCGAGCGGTGCCTGAAATTCGGGCGTGTGAGTGGGAGTGGGCGTAAGCGAATCCATACAAGAGGGCTGGAAAATCAAACAAACAGAAACGGCAACCGCTTGCGTATACTTCGGCTGAATACAAAAAGTTGGCCGGCAGAGGCCGCCAATTCCTTTCCGCGCCACCAATTTGCGGTGGCTTTCTATGCTACACGTTTTTCAGCCCGCTTCTTTTTCCGATTCGGCCCGGCAAGCTTTGTTCGAAGCCGTGCAGGATGCCCTTCGGGCTTCAGCCCAAACCAGCCAGGCCGATGCCCTGCTGGCCGGGCCATTGCGCTTGCCCAACGGCTCGTTGGTTGATGCGCTGTTGGTGCGCCCGCACAGCCTAACCCTGCTGACGCTGCACCCCGGCGCCGGCGAGCTAAGTATTCCGTCGTTTGCGGCCAGCGGGTGGCGGCTCGATGGGGTACCCCTACCCACTGGCTCGGCCATCAATCCTTACGTGGCTTTTCAGGAGCAGCGGGAGGCACTGCTGAAGCTCATCGGCCCACTGTTGCCCCCCGATGCTATCAACAGCCAGTTCGTAACGGGATTGTGGGTGCCTACTGGCTCCGTACGTTTTGGCGCCGATGTGGAGGCCAGCATGGCCGAAGCGCCGGAGGCCCGGCAGTTTCAGCTGCTGCCCGAAGTGGCCCGCCTGCCGCGGCGCCTAGCCCAGTTGGCCACTCCCGAAATTGAGCTGACCGACGCCGACATCCGCCACCTGGCCGAAGCCCTGCCCAGCGCCCTAGGTGCTGGGCAGGCTGCGGGGACCGGGGCCGACGGCAACCGTCGTTCGTTTGGCTCGCTGATGCAAAACTCGGCCCGGCAGCTTTGGCGGTGGATTGGAGCCGAAGACATCGACTCGCTTTCGCCCGACACGTACGAGCTAGCCGCCCAAACCGAAGACCGCAAGCACGAGCTGGAGCAGCAGCAAGCAGCGCTGCAACAACAACTCGCCGACCAAGTGCGAGCCTTGGAAGCCCGCGAATCGGCCCGCGAGCAAAGCATGGCGCAGCTGCGCAACCAACTGGCGCAAGCTCAGGCCCAATCGGCCCCGAACACAGCCGAGCTGCAGGCGCGGCTGGCGCGCGAGAACCAAGCCAAGGAGGAAGAGGAAGCCGCGCTGCGGCAGTCGCAGCAGGAGTGGCAGCAACGCAACCACGACCTCGACTCCAAGATTCAGGCCTTGGAGCAGCTGATTCAGCGGTTGCAGGCAGTCCCCTCGCAGGCTGCTCCACCAGCGCCGGCTGCCCCAACCGCCGCTGAGCAGCCCAGTGCTGCACCAGCCGCGGCCGAGGCTACTGCTCCTACGGTGCCGCCTCCTGCTCCGCAGCCTGCCCAAGCACCACCTAGGGCTGCAGTTCCGCCCCCACCCGTTCGCCCGGCCCAGGCTCCTGCCAGCTCACCCCAAGCGGCTAAGGCTTTTGATAGTGCAGCCGCCAAGGCCGGTGCCCGACAATTCGCGGATCGGCTGGCCCTAAGTGTAGCGGCTTTGCGCGAGCGGTTGGGCCCGCGCCTCACGCCCGGCTTGCTGAAGCTGCTGGGTGGTGCCCTAGGGGTTGTGCTGCTGGTATGGCTCGGCAGCAAGCTGTTCAGCAGCAGTGCGCCCGAGCCTTACCAAGCCAACGGCCGCTGGGGCTTTGCCAAGGGCGATGAGCCGGTAGTTGAAGCCAAGTACAGCTCGGTGCAGCCGTTTCAGGAAGGCTTGGCCGTGGTGGAGCGCGACGGTGCTTTTGGCTTTGTGGATACCGACGGTACCGAGGTAGTGCCGCCCACCTACGATGCTCTGAACGCCTACGCCGGCGGCTATGCTCGAGTGCGCGTCGGCGATTTGTACACCTTTATTGATGAGGACGGCCAGGAGTTCAGCCACTATTTCTACAATGCCTACGACTTTGCCGAGGGCTATGCCCCAGTGCTCGACCGCCGCGGCTGGTTTTACATCAGTGGGCCTGATGCGGGCGTGCCCGACAATCCGCGGCTGTTTCAGGAGGCTTACCCCTTCCGCAACGGGCTGGCACGGGTGCGGCTGAATGGTACGTACACGTTCATCACGCCGAAGCACCTTACCGACCCCGAGCGCAGCTTGGAGCCGTTTGGCCGCTACGAGCAAGCCACCGACTTTGTGGATGGCCGCGCCCGCGTACGGCAAGATGGCCGTAGCTTCTTCATCGACGAAGACGGCGATGAGGTAGCCGAATAGCTGCGGTAAGCTGATTAATCGTCGTGCTTTTTGCGTTTGCCCCGGCGCTTCTGCCATTTTTTGCGCACGCCCGGCGGCACCCAACGGCCTTCGTCATCAAGGCTCACGGTTTGGCTGCCCCTAGGTGCCGAACGCCCGCCCACCACGGCCCAGGTGCCGTTGGGCTGGCGGCGGGCACTGCGCAGGGTACCTTGCAGGTCGCAGGCTTGCCCTTCGGCCAGTGGCTGACGCTTGCCATCGGGTTCAATTACAAACCCCTCGGGCGTAACGGTACGGCCGTTGGGCAGATGCACTTCGCGGGAGAGGGGGCGCAATTGGCCATGACGCACTACATAAGTGGTACCGTTTTGGCGCAGAAAGCCGTCGTTGGCGGCACCCGATTGCCCAACGGCAGGCCAACTCAGCAAGCAAGCCAATAGCGCCCCAACCCAGGTTTTGCGCAAAACAAAGGAGAGCAAGTGAGGCAACATCGGTGGGGCAGAAACGTAAGCGAAGCCGCTTTTACGCCGCCCGGTTGCCAAACGTTGGTGCAGCACTGGGTTACCTTTCGACGAATGCTGTATCAAGCTTCGATTTGTCCACCTAAAACAGCCAAACATCATGAAATTCTCCTTTAAAACCCTGCTGGCAGTAGCTGCCTTCGCCGCTTTCGCTACCACTTCGTGCAGCGAAAAAACCCAAGAAAACGCCGAAGCTACGACCGAAAGCGCAGCCAACGACGCTGCTAATGCTACTTCGGGCGCGGCCGATGCCACTTCGAACGCTGCTGATGCGGCCGGCAACGCCGCTGCTGACGCAGTAACGCCCGACGGCGACGGCCAAAACACCGTTGCTCCTGAGAAGGGCGACACCGCTACCGTACAAAACAAGCCCGCCAACGGCGTAGTTGACGAAACTCAGAAGAAGTAGTATTTTCTTGCTTAGCATACCAAGCGCCTGCTCCCAGCCCGGGAGCAGGCGCTTGTGCTTTTTAGGCTATTGCGGCGGCTGGCTGCGGGGCCGTAAGCTCTACCAGCACGTCGTAGTAGGGCCGGTTCATCATGCGCGCCCGCAGCCAGGCATAAAAGCTCAGGGCTTGCAGGTCTTCGCGCTCGAGGGGCAGAAAACGCGGCATTTCGGCCACGCGGGCCGCAAAAGCCGGCTGCCGGGCCGCGGTGGGGTTCTCGATGATGTCGCGCACCAAAGCCAAGTAGCTAAGCACGTAGCGGTATGCGCCGCCATCGGCCCCAAACCGGTCGCGCACCAACCGCTCGATGGCCCGCAGGCGGTGCGCCGCCACATCGTGGTGGCCCATTTCAAGCTGCGTCAGCATTTCGCCTAGGTTCTTATTCAGCAGCCACTCCACGCCCATTTTTTCTTCGCACCAGTGGTCGGAGCGGCCAATGGTGAGCAGTACCTGGTTGGTGCGCTGGTATTGCCCCTCGGCAAAGTAATGAAAGCCCAACCCCAGGCGAGCCGTAAGGTGGTCGCGCGGGCTGAGCTGGTGGGTGCGCAGCAGTTCCTCGAGCAGCGCAATGCTTTCGGCGTTGCGGCGCAAAAAAGCCAGGTTGGCGGCCAGCAGAAAGATATACCGGGGGTAAAACTCGTTCTGGTGGCTGCGCGAGCCCGTGCTCAGCAGCTGGTGCAACTGCCCTAGGTACTCCACCGACTCGGTGAAGCGCCGGTTGCGGTAGAGCGCGTGCGCAATCATGTAGAGCAGCCCCAACTGGTACTCGCGGTGAGCGGCCTGAAAACCGTGGCGCTTTTCCATGAGGTGGTAGCAGCGGCGTACAAACGGCTCGAACGACGCAAAATCGCGGCGCACCAGCATGGCCGAGCGGGCAATGCTAAGCAGGCGGTACAACAGCGAGGGCCGACGGGCAAAGGCTTCCTGCAGGTCGTATTCGCGCAGGATATCCTGTATTATCTGATCGAAAGCCGCGCCCGAGCGGCCGTGGGTGCGCGCCTCGCGCAGGCGCTGGCGCATTAGGCTGTAGGCAATGGCAGCGCGTTCTTCTTCCTCGGCGGCGGGCTTGTTGCGGTTACGTCGCTTCAAAATTTCACCTAGGGGCTCGGCATGCTCGCTGTGGGCGTATTCAATCTGCAGGTTGTACACTGTGTTCAGCAGTTCGTACTGCTCATTTTGGGCAGCCAGCTTTTCGGCTTTGCGCAGGATGTTCCAGGCCAGGCGTGCGATGCCGCTATCGAAGAGGTACTGCGCTAAGCTGAGCTGCCCGCGCACGGTGGAGGCTGCCGTAAGGTCCTGGTCGCGCTGCTTGAGCAACAAGAAATCGGTTACCTGCCGCAGCAGGCGTTTGCGCAGGGCGTAATACGCCACGGCGTTGGGCTCGTTGGGGTAGAGATGCTGCAACAGCTCGGGCGTGTCGTACTCCTGCTTTTGCCAGAGCAGCTCGCACAGGTGGGCATCTTTTCGGCCTTTTTCCTTGCGTCGTTGCCGCTGCAAAAACCGCAAAAACTCTTTGCGGTCGTCGGGCGAGAAAGTAGCCAAGGTGGTGCGCAGATCATCCATGCATGAAAGATGCATAAAATGACTCGAGCCTTACCTATATCGTGTTTACAAGGTCAGTTTATACTCTATCAATTTTTTAGTAAACAAACACTTAACATCAAATATCAAGGTGTTATAAAGTCAGGTTATGCCAACTATTCGTTGGCAGTGTAGCCGAGCGGGCGCCTACTTTCGGAGCATCAAAACACTATTTCCAAGCCCCTGTATGCTCCGCCGTTCAGTACTCTTATTCGTCGGCCTGTTGCTCGGCCACGTTGCTTCGTTTGCGCAAAGCTCTTCGGCTGATCACGATGCCGCAACGCCTGTTACTGTAGCTGTTGCCAGCTCTGCAGCCCAGGCAACTCTGCTCTCGGATGCCGAGCTGGATGCTTTCTTGTTAGCCGACACCCTGGGCCACAACCTAGCTGAACCGGTTCTCAGTAGCCCCGAGGCGGCCGCCAGCAGCCAATTCGTAGGTTTATCGGCCAAGGAGCGTTACCAGCTAGGCCAGGCCGATGCGCGCAAACATTACAAGCCCAGCAAAGGAGCGTTCTGGATTACGTTCGGAGCTACTTCCATTGCCCCGTTCGGGGCCGGCCCGCTGTTGGGCTTGGCTAGCGGCACTGTCATAGCGGCTACGCCCCCTGGGGCCGCAAAGCTAAACGCCCCGCACCCCGAGCTGCTTCAGGATGCCGATTACTACCGCGGCTACCGCAAGCAGGCACAAGCCCGGCGCACGGGCAAGGCCGCTGCGGGCTTTGGCGTGGCTATTGGCATGCAGGCCGCGCTGGTGCTGCTGCTGGCTACCCAGGGCTTGTAGGAGCAACCTCGACTGCACCCAGCCGTAAGAAATTTTACCTGCATGCTACCAATCCTAGCCCCGCAGCGCTGCTGCGGGGCTTTCTACTGCTATAAACACACGCTATGCACATCCAAATACGTCCTTATTTTGTTTTGTATCTCGATGATTACCAGCGCAGAACAATTTTTAACCTTAGGCAACAAAGCCCTGCTGCGACTGCCTAAAACCGCGTTCCTCTGCTCGCGCGATTATCCAAGCGCCATTGAGCGCCAAGTATACCTGTGGGCACTCGAGCAGCGCTCCTTAGGTACCTGCGTGCTGTCGGGGTTCCACTCCAGGCTCGAGCAAAAGGTGCTACGCTATTTGTTGCAGGGCTTGTGGCAACCTGTGGTTTATGCACTGGCCCGCGGCATTCAGCCCAGCACGCGCTTCGAGTACGAAATGCAGATTGCGGCCGGGCGCCTGCTGTTCATCACGCCCTTTGCCGAGGATGTGCACACCATCACCCAAGACACGGCCAACATCCGCAACCTACTGATTGCCGATCTGGCCGACTCATTTTTCATTCCCTACCTCACGCCGGGCGGCAACCTCAACGACTTGCTGCAACACGCGGCCTTCCGGCAAAAGCCGGTCGTAACGCTCGATCTGCCCGAGAACTACCCGCTTAAAGCATTAGGGGCCACCGTGTTCCGGCCACAGCTTGCGCTTAGCAATAAGCTGTAGTACCCTAACCTTTCGGCGTAATTGATGCGTATGCTAGGGTGTTCACTTTTCCGACCCAAACACCATGGCTACTCTAGCGTCTCATATTCCTACTCACCTTCCGGCTTCGCCCTCCGATGGCATCCGTACTCTGGCTCGCCTAGGCTTTGCCGCGAAAGGTGTTGTGTACACCGTTCTTGGCGTGCTGGCCGTAATGGCGGCCACCGGTACCGAAGGCGGCCGCACCGCCAGCAAAACGCAGGTGCTGCAAACCATTCAGGACATGCCCATGGGCCGCTGGCTGCTGGGCCTTGTAGCCCTGGGGCTGGCGGGCTACGTTATCTGGCGCTTGGTGCAGGCCATTCGCGACACCGAGGGCCACGGCAACGACGCCAAAGGCATGGGCAAGCGCCTTGCGTATGCAGCCAGCGCTTTGGGTTATGGCGTGCTGGCCTACATCGCCGGCAAAGCAGCTTTCGAAAATACCTCAGCCAACAGTGGCGGCAACTCTAGGCAGTCGTTTGTAGCCACCCTGCTCGAGCAATCGTATGGGCAGTGGCTGGTAGGCGCTATTGGCCTGACGGTAATCGGCATTGGCATTTACCAACTGATGCGGGCTTACTCCGGCTCGTTTGCCAAGCACGTAAACTCCAGCCGCATTCCGGCTAATCAGCAGCGCATGGTACACCGCGTGGGCCAACTAGGCTACACGGCGCGTGGCATTGTGTGGGCTATTCTGGGCTATTTCCTGATTCAGGCAGCCATGCACAGCAACGCCAACGAAGCGCAAGGCACCGAAGGCGCCTTCGACTTTTTGGCCAGCATGGGCTCGGGCATTATGCTGGTAGTGGCACTGGGCCTGGTGGCCTACGGCCTGTACATGTTTGTCCGGGCCAAGTACCCCATCCTGCGCGGCGTGTAAGCCGCCTAGGTCAAAACACAACGAAGCCCGCTTGGCAATGCCGAGCGGGCTTTTTTGTTGGCGTTTAGTTGGGCTAGTGCACGCCGGTTAGCACGTCTTCGCCCACGTAATCGTGCAGGTACTCGAACCTAGGAGCGAGCTGCCCGTGGGCGGCAATGGTTGCCCGCTCCACTACCTTATCAGGGTCGGGGCCGAACAGGTGCGGGAACACATTATCAATAAGCTGCCGCCCGAAGTCGCGCGAGGCGTTGCGGGGCAGCTCGCACGGCAGGTTGTCCACCGCCATTACCGTGATGTTGCCGGGGCGCGAGTACGCGGCCTCCAGCTCGCCGGTGGTGGGGTTGTAGTCGAAAGCTGGATCGGGGATGCTGGTGCTGCGCTTGGTTACCGGTATCGAGCCGTCGACATCGCAGGTAACATCGGCAATGGTATTGATGCGGAAGTCGGGGCGGCGCGTGTCGTCTTCCGAAAACAGCCTAGGTGCCGTGGGGTGCCAGTAAGCGCAGGCAATCAGTAAGTCGGTTACGGGCAGAAACTTGTCGAAGGTGGACTTATACTCCTGCGGGTTGCGGTGGAAATCGGGGGTGTCCCACACGCGGCCATCGAGGCGGGCGTTGTAATCAGAAGAGCGCAGCTGCGTGTACACCGGCTCCGCGAAATCGTGGTAGAGGTAATCGTACACGCTCACGCGCCGGATGCCCATGCAATCGAGCACTTCCAAAGCGCCCTTGGCTACGCGGCCCGAGCCCGTAACGGCAATTTTGATGGGCGGCAGGCGCTTTACCTTAAAGTACTCCTCCTGCATGTCGCCTAGGTCGGTGCACTGGTAGGCAGGCTTAAGCTGGTACAACCCGTGCTTGCGGCCGTAGGTGAGCAGCCCGTTGTAGGCGCCTACAATGCCAGCCCAGCGCCCAAAGGCCACAATCCGCTCGGCCTCGGCGTTGGTGAGCATTTCGTAGTCGATAAGCGTGATGTCTTTCTGCAACACTTGGCGCAGCAGCTCGCGGTTGGCCGGCTGCTTTTTTACCGTGTGCGAGAAGAACAGGTAGGTTTTGTGCGGAATGAGCTGCGCCACGGGCACCTCCTTCACGCCCATCAAAATATCGCAGTCCGATACGTCGGCTTGCACCTCAATGCCTAGGTCGCGGTACTCTTGGTCGTCGTAGCTGCGGATGTCGCTGCTCTGCACCACCACTTTCACGTGGGGCCAGGTGTGCTGCACCTCTACGCACTTCTTGGGGGTAAGCGGCACGCGGCGGTCGACGGGTACTTTGCCTTCGCGGATAAGGCCTAAACGGATGGGTGGCATAGCAGTAACAGAACGGGTGGGTGGTAACGGCAAAGCTATTGTTTTCAGGCATAAATGCGTCGCTACGCCCTGTTGCCCTTACAAGCCCTGCTGCCCGGCGCCGCATGCACTGCCCGCTGCCAAGCCCCCTAGGTAGCCTGCTTGCGCGGGGCCCCTTGCTGGTGCACCCGCGCATTTACCGTTCGGCCCAAACCCATGCTTCCTCATTTTGCACATTTTCATCGGGTTTTTGGTTTAAGGGGCAATCCATTTCAAGCTACCTTTGTTAGGGCCTAACGAGGTCCCATTTCCCGCCATCCATCTGTTTCCCTGTATGAAGTTGTCCTTCAAGCCCGCCGACGTGTTCGTTGACCGCCACAACGGTCCTGACGCGGCGGCCGTGGCCGAGATGCTGCAAACCATCGGCGTTGAGTCGGTGGATCAGCTCATCAATGAAACCGTACCGGCCCGCATCCGGCTGAAGCGCGAGCTGAACCTGCCCGCGGCTCTCACCGAGCGCCAGTTTCTGCAGAAGTTCAAGCAGATTGCCGGCCAAAACAAAGTGTTCCGCTCCTTTATTGGCCTGGGTTACCACGACAACCAGATGCCGCCGGTAATTCTGCGCAACATCATGGAAAACCCTGGCTGGTACACGGCTTACACGCCCTACCAGGCCGAAATTGCGCAAGGCCGCCTCGAAGCCCTCATCAACTACCAAACCATGGTGATTGAGCTGACGGGCCTCGAAATTGCCAACGCCTCGTTGCTCGACGAGGGCACCGCCGCCGCCGAAGCCATGAACATGTTCCATGGCCTCACCAAAAAGAAGAACGCCAACAAGTTCTTCGTGTCGGAGCAGGTGCTGCCCCAAACCCTCGACGTGCTGCGCACCCGCGCCACGCCCCTAGGTATCGAGCTGATCGTGGGCGACCACCGCACTGCCGACCTCTCCGATGAGGGCATCTTCGGTGCGCTGGTGCAGTACCCCGCCGCCGACGGTGAGGTGTTCGACTACACCGACTTTATTGCCCAAGCGCACGAGCGCGGCCAGTTTGTGGCCGTAGCGGCCGACCTGCTGGCCCTCACGCTGCTCACCTCGCCCGGCGAGATGGGTGCCGACGCCGTGGTAGGCAACTCGCAGCGCTTTGGCGTACCGATGGGTTACGGTGGCCCGCACGCCGGCTACTTCGCCACCAAAGACGCCTACAAGCGCGTAATTCCGGGTCGTATCATCGGCCAGAGCGTGGATGCTACCGGCAACCGTGCTTACCGCATGGCCCTGCAAACCCGCGAGCAGCACATCCGTCGCGAAAAGGCTACCTCTAACATTTGCACCGCGCAGGTGCTGCTGGCCGTTATTGCCGGCATGTACGCCGTGTACCACGGTCCCGAGCGCCTGAAGCAAATTGCTACCAACGTGCACCTGCTCACCCGCCAGCTGGCCGAGGGCCTGCGCGGCCTGGGCACCGAGCTGCTGGTTGAGAATTACTTCGACACGGTTTCGCTGAAGCTGGAAAGCGCCGAGCTGCAGCAGGCCCTGAAGCGCGAGTTGGAAGCCGTAGGCATCAACCTACGCTACTTCGGCGAGAGCAACGTGGGCATTTCGCTGCACCAGAACGCCGAGCCGCAAGACGTAGCCGATATCCTAGGTGCGTTTGGCAAAGTACTGGGCAAGCAGGCAACGGCTTCGGTTGAAGTACCAGCCGACGCCGAGCTGGTTTGGCCCGCTGGCCTGATTCGCACGTCGGAGTTCCTGAAGCACGAGGTGTTCAACACGCATCACTCGGAACACGAGCTGCTGCGCTACATGAAGCAGCTCGAGAACAAAGACCTCTCGCTGACGCACTCGATGATTTCGCTGGGCTCGTGCACCATGAAGCTCAACGCCACCGCCGAGATGATTCCGGTGACCTGGCCCGAAATCGGTCAATTGCACCCCTTCGCGCCGCGCGAGCAAGCCCAAGGCTACGCCCAGATCTTCAAAGACCTGGAAGCCTGGCTATGCGAGGTTACCGGCTTCGATGCGGTTTCGCTGCAGCCGAACTCGGGTGCACAGGGCGAATACGCTGGCCTGCTCGTAATTAAGGCTTACCACGACGCCCGCGGCGACCATCACCGCAACGTAGCTCTGATTCCGGCTTCGGCGCACGGCACCAACCCCGCTTCGGCGGCCATGGTGGGCATGCAGATCGTGGTGGTGAAGAGCACCGAGCGCGGCGAAATCGACCTCGACGACCTCAAGGCTAAGGCCGAGCAGTATTCGGATAAGTTGAGCTGCCTGATGGTAACCTACCCCAGCACGCACGGCGTGTACGAGGAGAGCATCATCGACATCTGCAACCTGATTCACGAGCACGGCGGCCGCGTGTACATGGACGGCGCCAACATGAACGCCCAGGTGGGCCTGACGTCGCCGGCCAACATCGGTGCCGACGTGTGCCACCTGAACCTGCACAAAACCTTCTGCATTCCGCACGGTGGCGGCGGCCCCGGCGTAGGCCCCATCGGTGTAGTGGCCGACTTGGCTCCGTACCTGCCCGGCCACGTGCTGGTAGACGCCGACGGCCGCACCGAAGGCGCGGTTTCGGCGGCTCCGTGGGGCTCGGCTAGCATTCTGCCCATTTCGTACGCCTACATTGCCATGATGGGCGGCGAAGGGCTGAAGGCGGCCACCGAAACGGCTATCCTGAACGCCAACTACATCAAGGCTCGCCTGGAGGAGCACTACCCCGTGCTGTACACCGGTGCCCACGGCCGTTGCGCCCACGAAATGATCCTCGACTGCCGCCAGTTCAAGAAAGCCGGCATTGAGGTAGAGGACATTGCCAAGCGCCTGATGGACTACGGCTACCACGCGCCCACCGTATCGTTCCCGGTAGCGGGCACGCTGATGGTGGAGCCGACCGAGTCGGAAAGCAAGGAGGAGCTGGACCGCTTCTGCGAGGCCATGATCAAGATCCGCGAGGAGATTCGGGCCGTGGAAGATGGCCACGCCGATGCCAAGGAGAACGTGCTGAAGCACGCCCCGCACACCGCGGCCGTACTGCTGCACGAAGAGTGGACGCGCCCCTACACCCGCGAGCAGGCTGCCTACCCCACCGACTTTGCCCGTCGCTTCAAGTTCTGGCCCACCGTGTCGCGCATCGACTCGGCTTACGGCGACCGGAATCTGATTTGCGCCTGCACGCCCATCGAGGCCTACGCCGACCAGGAGGAGCACCTTGTGCCCACCGACAAAGGTCCGTCGTACTAACCGGTAAACGGTTGTGGGCACTTGGTACTGATTGAGCAGAGCTGAGTGCCCACTACCAAATACTGAGTACTAACTACCAACAAAAAGGCCCGCTGCCAGATGGCAGCGGGCCTTTTTGTTGCGAGGCACCTAGGGTTAGCGGCTAAAGCAAGAGCGGTACATGTAACCCACCTGCGCTTCGCCGGCGGGGTTGGTAACGCGGGCCTTTACAAAGTACGTATCGACGGTATCCATCACTTGTACTTCCATGCCCGAAGCCACCGTCATCAGTTGCGTGGCTTCCTTCTTCATGCCGTCGTAGAGGGCGCATTCTACTACGGTGTTGTGTGCTACGGGTGTGCGGTTGCCACGCGATGCCGAGCTGCCATCATCTTTGGCGGCGCTGCAGGCACCTAGGGCTACGAGGGAACAGAACAGTAGAGCTTTTTTCATATAACTGAATTATGTCAGGAAGATAGTAAATTGATTGGGTGCCGAAAAGTGAAAAAATGCCTGGCGAGCGGCGCCCACATAAATACTTTACTTACCTAGGCAGGCTTTGTACATAAAGCCCGTGAGGGTTTTGCCGTCCTTGCTCATGCGGGCGCGCACAAAGTGGGCATTGGCCGAATCGAGCACTTGAACCTTGGCGCCTTCATCAACCATGGCCAGCATTTCGGACTGGGTAGAGGCTTGGCTGTAGAGGCCGCAGGTAGTGCCGGTGGTGCGGTCGATGGCTACCGGCAGCAGCGTTGGGATTTTAGCCACATCGTCTTTGGCGGTGGCGCAGGCCCCGAGCGTCAGCAGGAGCGCAGCAAACAATAGGCGGATCATGGGTAGGATTTTGGGGAAACAGAGCTGTGCTACAATATGTAACTCGTCAGTATTATATCAAAATATTCCTGTCTTTTTATTCTACTACATTCTTCGGGATATACAATAATGGGGAACGTACGCCCTACCCTAGGTGTTATACTAATGCGCCAGCAAAATGGGCCAACGCAGTACGCAGCGGCGGTTTTGAGCGCGTTTCACTATGCACCTTCTTATGAAATCCATCACTCAATTGTTCATCCGTCCGGCGGCGCTGGCTGCTGTTGGGCTTGCCCTGCTGTTGGGCTCGGCTGGCTGTGCCTCCATTCCGCGTGTAGGCGTCACCTCCGACTTCGATCATGCCGTTAACTTCCGCAACTACAAAACGTGGGCGTGGTACCCCCAGCAACCCTCCGACGCTGAAGGCGGCCCTGCTCAAGGATACAACTCGTTCTTCGACAAGCGCATGCGCCGCTCGGTAGAAGCCGAGATGGTACGCAAAGGCATGGCGAAGGTGGAGAAGAACCCCGACGTGTACGTGGCCTACTCGGCGCGCGTAGAGGATAAGCAGCGCACCAACACGGCCGTACCGTACGGCCCTTACGGCTGGTATCCGTACTGGGGCTACGGCTGGAACCGCGGCCTGTATCAGCAGCCTGTAGTGGAGTACAAGGCCGGCAACGTTATCATCGATATCGTGGATGCCAAGCGCAAAGAGCTGGTATGGCGTGGCTACGGCCAAAGCCAGGTAGACGAGCAGAACCTGTCGGATGAGGAAGTGAACCGCATCGTTTCGGGTGTGCTGGGCACCTACCCTCCTACCGATAACACCGCTCGCCGCTAAGCGTAAGCACACCACGTAACTTTTGAAAAGCCCCGCCACCACCGGCGGGGCTTTTTTTGTGCCTTAGCCGGTACCCGCATTGGGCACCTAGGGCGCACAGGTAATACAGCATTGTACCATCGGCAGCAGCGAAGCTGGGCAGTAAAAAGGCTAATTTGCGCTGATTACTCTTGACTAATCTGCGCTTCCCTACCCTGCATGACAACATATCTACCAACCCGGCGCTTATGGCTGCCGCTGCTCGGCTTGCTTTTTCCACTAGCGGCGCATGCTCAAACCACCGTATTTTCCGAGGACTTTGAAGGCGCCGACTTTGGCTCCTTTACGGCTGCCAACGCCATTGCCAACAAGTGGTTTGCCGGCAGCGTGCCCGGCAACGGCCCTACTACTGCGGGTAGCAAAGCGGCCTTTATAACCAAAGACAACGGCACCACGCACGAGTACGACCTCAGCACCACGTCGGTATCGCACTTGTACCGTACCGTAGCGCTGCCTGCCGGCAACAACGTGTTCGAGCTTTCCTTCGACTGGAAAAACCAGGGCGATGTGGCTCCCAACGACGTGCTACGCGTGTACCTGGCTCCCGAAGACTTTACGCCCACTGCCGGAGCTCAGCCACCGGCCAGCGCCAATGCGGTACTAGTAACCACGGCCCCGCTCAGCCAACAGAATAGCTACGCTCGCCTTACGCTGCCTCTGCCCGGCGGTGCTGCGTTAGCCGGCACCACGCGCCGCCTGATTTTTACCTGGAGCAACAACTCGTCTTCGGGCAGTCAAATGCCAGCAGCCATCGACAACGTGGTGCTTACAGCCAGCACGGTACAGCCGCTGGCGGCCGGTACCTACACCATCGACAATTCGCTGCCCATCAGCGCCACCAACTTCGCCTCGCTGCGGGCTGCTTTCGAGCGGCTGAACCAAGCAGGCGCAGCAGGTGCCATAACCTTCGACGTAGCTGCAGGGCAAGTCTTCAGCGAAGCCTTGCCGCCCCTGCAGGCCAGCGGCAGCGCCACGGCGCGCATTGTGTTCCGCAAGGCGGGCACCGGTGCCAACCCGGTAGTGCAATTAAACACCGGTGCTGCGGCAATCGACTTAGCCGGTGCCGATTACGTTACGTTTGACGGGCTCGACGTGCAAGCCGGCACTGGCAACGGCCCGCTTTACGGCTACCGCGTGCGCAATGTCTCTCCTACCAATGGTACGCAGGGCAACATCATTCGCAACGCCAACATTACGCTTAACCGCGCCATCAACTCGGTGGGGCTGCTACAAGGCACGGGCGCAAATTACGGCGCTGGTGCTCCCACGGCGGGCACGGGCGTAAACATCGGCAACCACTACCACAATCTGAAGATCAGCAATGCCAACAGCGGCGTGTGGCTGCTGGGCGCCGAAACCGCCTACCCCGACATGGATAACGAGGTAGCCAACGTGCAGGTAGGCAACGGCACACCCGGCGACATCGGCAATGCCACGCTGAGCTACGGCATTCAGCTAGAGAACCAATACCACGCGCTCGTGTACGACAACCTGATCCGGGGCGTACACTCGAGCAACGCAGCGGTATACGGTATTCAGGCCCTAGGCCTGCAGGGTACCAATGCCGCAGCCAGCCGCCTCTACAACAACCGTATCTTGGATGTGCGCTTTGCCAGCGCTACCAGCACCTCCACTACCATCTCGGCCAACGGCTTGGCCGTAGCGCCGCACACCGCGGGCACGCAGGCGGTTTACATCTACAACAACGTGATTTCGGGCATTGCGCGCGATTTCAACGCTACCACCACGCCAGCCAACCGGCTGCTGCGCGGCATTCACGTGACCACTACCGGCTCTAACGCCGACACCAAGATTGCCTTGTGGCACAACACCGTGCAGGTTGATGCCGGCACCGACGCGAAATTCATCAGCGCGGCTTTCGAATCGAGTGGTTCGGCTGCTGCGGGCGGCAAGGTTGACATCCGGAACAACATCTTCGCCAACCTCACGGGCGCACAGACCTCGGGCAAGCATTACGTGCTGTACTTCCTCACGAGCACGGCGGGCAGTACGGGCTCGGTGGTCGATTACAACAACCTGCACTTGGCCAACAGCACCGGCGGGTTTGTAGGCCGCACCACTACTTTCGAGCACGCTGCCTTGCCCGAGTGGCGCACCGCTACCAGCCAAGATGCCAACAGCCTCGGCGAAAACCCCAGGTTTGTATCGGCCACCGATTTGCGCCCTACCAGCGGCTTGCTCAAAGGCAAAGGCGTTGCGCTAGCCGAGGTAACCTCCGATGTTATGGGCACCTTGCGGCACAGCACCACCCCCGACCTAGGCGCCTACGAGTTCACGGTGCTTTCGGCGCAAGCACCCCGCACTGCCGACCTGGGCGTGGCGGCCTATCCGGTGCCCTTCGGCAACCGCTTGCAAGTGCGCCTAGAGCGTCCCTTACGTATGGCAGCCACGGTAGAGCTGCTCGATGCCCTAGGTCGTACGGTGCGCACCACGGCGCTGGCACCTGCCGCCCAAACCGTAACGCTGGAAGACCTAGGCGCGCTCAAGCCCGGCTCGTATCTGCTGCGCCTTGTCGCGGCCGATGGCAAGCAGCAAGTGTTGCGCGTAGTACGCTAGCGAAACCCACCGCAAGCAAAAGCCCCGCTCCTCGGCCGAGGAGCGGGGCTTTTGCTTGCATCACGTATGGAGTTACCCAGAAACTTAAATCGGCACGTTTACGTGGCGCTCGGCGTGGTAGCTCGAGCGCACCAGCGGGCCGCTCTCTACGTACTTCAGGCCGCGGCGCAAGCCCTCTTCGCGGTAGTGCGCAAACAAATCGGGGTGGATGAACTCGGCTACCTCAATGTGGCGCTTGGTAGGCTGCAGGTACTGACCCAGGGTTAGGATATCAAGGCCATTGGCTACGAGGTCGTCCATGGCCTTGTACATCTCGTCCTTGGTTTCGCCCAGGCCCAGCATAATGCCCGATTTGGTGCGCTTGCCGGCATCCTTGGTACGGCGAATTTGCTCCAGGCTGCGGTCGTATTTGGCTTGGGGGCGCACTAAGCGGTAGAGGCTGCCCACGGTTTCCATGTTGTGCGACACCACCTCCTGGCCGCCGGCAATCATGGTGTGCAGCGCATCCCAGTTGGCTTTCACGTCGGGGATGAGCGTTTCGATGGTGGTTTCGGGCGAAAGCTGCTTGGTTTGCACCACCGTTTCGTACCACACGCTGGCGCCGCGGTCTTTCAGTTCGTCGCGGTTTACGGAGGTAATTACGGCGTGCTTCACGCCCATCAGCTTAATGGCCTCGGCTACGCGGCGGGGCTCATCGAGGTCGTACTCGGTGGGGCGGCCCGTGGCCACCGCGCAAAACGAGCACGAGCGCGTGCAGATGTTGCCCAGAATCATGAACGTGGCGGTGCCGGCACCCCAGCACTCGCCCATGTTGGGGCAGTTACCGCTTTCGCAGATGGTATGCAGCTTATGTTCGTCCACGAGGCGGCGCACGTTGGCGTACGATTCGCCTACGGGCAGCTTCACGCGCAGCCAATCGGGCTTGCGGGGCTTGGCCGGGGCAGCCGCTTCGGGTTGTATTACGGGTAAGGTCAGGAGAGTATCCATACCACAAAGGTAGTTGGTATTGGGTAGTTGGTAGTCAGTAACCACCCAACAAAGCGTGGGTTTGGCCGCTGGCCGTATAGCCGCAACCAAACCCACGTAATAGCTGGTTCAAAACACTAGGTGCCAGGAGCAGCTTCAGAAGCCAACAGCCGGCGCTGCAACTACTTACGCTGGCCGATGTACAGCGTCACGTACACCGACGAAAACACGTTGTCGTTGATTTGCCGATCGGGCGTGTTGAGGGCGCGCAGCACCGTGAGGCGCTTGGTGTACGCCTCGAGGAGCACACCGGCCTCGAGGCCCGCCACGGCGTCGCGGTAGCGGCCGTACTCAAATGTAAAAGCCCCGCGCAAGTGGGCCCCGATGTTCGGCTTTAGCTCGTTGATGCCGGTAAACAGCGGCGCGCGGTCGTAAATGCGGTTTGGGTCGTTGTGCTTGCCGGGGTCGTACTGCTCCGAGCGAATGTCTTCGCGCGGGCTGGGGTTGCTGGGGTCGGGCGCGGGCGTGTAGTCGTAGTAAATGTAGTACGGCATCAGCAGGCCCAACGAGGGGCCGGCGCCTACCAAGCCGTTTACCTGCACCCCCGATTCGGCGGCTTTGCGGAAGATAACGCGCTGCAGGCCTACGCTCGGGCGCACCACAAACAGGTAGTTGCTTTTGCCCAGCACGTACACCCCGCCTACGTAGGTTTGCGCCCGCTGCTCCTTGCGGTTTTTCACCTCCACGCCCTCAATCATCCAAAAGCGCGACCAATCGTTGTTGAGCAGGTGCGTCGAGCGCACGGCTACCCCACCAATCAGGCCAGCGTTGGAGTTGAGGTTGATGCCGTACGTAAATTCTTTCTGATACGAGGGGCCATCTTGCGCCTCCTGCGCGCGGGCAGCCGGCGCAGCCAAGCAAGCAGCCGCGAGCAGCACAGCAAACAAAAGCGGAGTACGCACGGCAGTAGAAGCTGGCATAGGGTGCGAATGAGAAAGGGCTGTGCCCACGGAGCGGGCCATTCCGAAAGTACGTAAATTTGAACGCATCCGTCTGTAAGTTTTTTAGAATATATGAGCACTGCCACCGCCCGCTACGCCGGCCAGCTGCGCACCGAAGCCCAACACGTGGCCTCGGGCACTACCATTCATACCGACGCCCCGGTAGATAACCACGGACGCGGCGAAGCGTTTTCGCCCACCGATTTGGTAAGCGCGGCGCTGGGCTCGTGCATGATGACCATCATGGGCATCGTGGCGGAGCGCAGCAGCCTCGACCTCACCGGCGTTACGTTCGAGGTGACCAAGCACATGGCTTCGGAGCCCCGGCGCATTGCCGAAATCGAGGTGAGTTTCCGCATGCCGGCCGGCCTTTCGCCCAAAGACCGCACGGTGCTGGAAAACGCCGCCCGCACTTGCCCCGTTGCTCTTAGCCTGAACCCGGAAATCCGTCAGTCGGTTCAGTTCTCCTACGAAGGCTAATTGCCTTCGTTACACCGCCAAAAGGCCGCCTTTTACCGCTTTTCTGGTGCATTGCCCAGAACGGTAAAAGGCGGCCTTTGGTGTGTTGAACCCGGGGCTACCTAGGCGAGCTTTTTCTTTACCTCGCCAAGCTGAATGCTCATGTGCGAAGCATCGTAGCGGCACTCGCCGTTGCGGATCAGCAGCAGCTGCGGCGACTCGTGCCGGATGCCAAACTGCTCGGCAATTTGATTGGAAATGGGCCGAAAGCGCAGCAGATCGAGGTAGTAGGGCTTCACGTCAGCTAGGCCCGCATCGGCCCACTGGCGCTCCAATCGGCTTTTGGCCATGGCGCTGATGGAGCAGCTGGTGCTATGCTTAAAAATGACGACGGGGTGTTCGGCCGATTCGCGCACGATGTCGTCGAGCTGCTCGGGCTGGGTAAGCTGATGCCACTGCATTTATTCGGTTGCTTTAATTTTTCTTTTGGGTTTCGATAAGCCCAGGCCTACGCGCTGGCGTTGGTCGCTGACGCGCGGCGTGCCGGTGTTATCGAACTTGTAACGCTCGCTGCCATCTTTTGGGTTTCGCAAGCGGCCGCTCTCGCCGGGGCGCAGGTCTTGCTTGGTTACGGCTAGGTGGCTCTCGCGTAAATCCTCAGCGGCCGGGTACTTGCGGGCATCGCGCAACGAGCGCCGCGCTTCTTTCTTAGGGTTTGGGCTAACAACCGACTCCTGGGCCGAAACCGCCGTGGCGGCACCGCACAACAGGGTAAGCACTAATGCGTAACGAAGCAGCATAGAGCGAATGGGTTAATTGCTATCGGGGGTATCGGCCGGTGCGTTTTTGGCCTTGTTGGGGTAATGCCTCGAGCGCGAAGGCACGGTGCTGGGCACGCGGCTCTTGTTTTTCTTTTTAAACGAAATCCAAGGCCAGGCCGGAATGCGCACACCCAGAACAAACTTTTCGCCCGGCTTGGCTAGGCGGCGGCGCTTGTACTTCGGCTTCTTCAGCAGCCCGTTTTTGTCGTAGCTGTTCTTCTGAATTTTGGGAGCTTCTGTACTGGCCGTGCCCGTCGAACCGTCGGCCATTTCGGTGGCGTTCGGGTCTTTCTTCTTGGTCTTGGTTTTCTTGGTTACGGGGCCCGAGGGGTTGGGCAAACGGTAAGGCCGGCAGCTTTGCAGCCCAGGCCCAGCCAACAATATCAACACCAGCAACAGCCAGCCCAGCCGGCGCACCCGAAGCAGCTCCATCACAAATGGCAGGGAGTAAGTAAAGTACAATCAGTTCGAAAAATACAAAGGCCGGAGAATATCCCCGGCCTTTGCGCCTGATTTAGTAGGCAAGCAGCTTTTCGAGGCACTGGCGCAGGCGGCTTTCGGCCAGAAAGTTTTGCTCCAGGGCCGGCGCAAACGGAATGGCCGTGTCGAGCGAGGCCACGCGCTGCACGGGGGCATCCAGGGAGGTAAAGCAGTGCTCGGCAATCCAGGCGGCGATTTCGCCGCCGATGCCGCCGGTGAGCGTGTCTTCGTGCAGGATGATGACGCGGCCGGTTTTCTCGACGGTAGCGCGCACGGCGTCTTGGTCCCAGGGCAGCAGGCTGCGCAAATCCAGGATGTCGCAATCCAGCTGCATCTCGTTGGCCAGCTTGGTTGCCCAGTGCACCCCTAGGCCGTAGGTGATGATGCTTAGGTCGGCACCTTCGCGCGCTAGGCGGGCCTTGCCAATAGGCACGGTATAGTACTCATCGGGCACCGGCTCGCTTACCGAGCGGTACAGCAGTTTGTGTTCGAAGAAAATAACCGGGTTGGGGTCTTCGATGGCGGCGGCCAGCAGACCCTTGGCGTCGGAGGGCGTGCTGGGGTATACTACCTTCAGGCCGGGCGTGTGCACAAACCACGCCTCGTTCGACTGCGAGTGGAACGGCCCGGCGGCCGAACCGGCGCCGGTGGGCATACGCACCACCACGTCGGCGTTCTGGCCCCAGCGGTAGTGGCTTTTGGCGAGGTTGTTTACAATTTGGTTGAAGCCGCAGGTAACGAAATCGGCAAACTGCATTTCTACCATGGCCTTCTTGCCCCGGATGCTCAGTCCCAGGCCCGCGCCCACAATGGCCGATTCGCACAGGGGCGTGTTGCGCACGCGGCCTTTGCCGAACTGCTGCACAAAGCCGTCGGTGACTTTAAACACGCCGCCGTACTCGGCAATGTCCTGGCCCATGAGCACTAGCTCGGGGTAGCGCTCCATGCTCTGGCGCAGGCCGTCGGAAATGGCATCTACGTAGCGCTTTTCGGTAGTGGGCGCACCTAGGGCCGGCGCCTGGTCGGGTGCCGCGAAGGGGCGGTACATATCGGCCACTTCCTCGGCGGTGTCGGCGGTTACTTCGGGCGTGTCGAACACCACACGCCACGCCTCGTCAATTTCGTCTTTGATGGTGCGGCGGTAGCGCTGCTTGGCTTCTTCATCGAGCACGCCTTGCTCCAGCAAGTAGCGCTCGAAGTTTTCCACCGGGTCTTTCTGGCCCCATTCCTCAAACAGCTCCTGCGGCACGTATTTGGTGCCCGAGGCTTCTTCGTGGCCGCGCATCCGGAAAGTAAGCGCCTCCAGCAGCACGGGGCGCGGGTTCTGGCGCAGGTCTTCGGCAAGGCGACGCACGGTGTCGTACACCTCCAGCACGTTGTTGCCATCTACCTGCACGGCCTCGATGCCGTAGGCCGGGCCTTTGTTGATGAAGTAGCCGTGGCGGAACTGCTCGTTGCTGGGCGTGCTCAGGCCGTAGCCGTTGTTTTCGACGATGAAGATGACGGGCAACTGCCACACGGCGGCCACATTCAGGCCTTCGTGGAAGTCGCCCTCGGAAGCGCCGCCGTCGCCGGAGTACACTACCGTTACTTTGCCTTCGTTATCGAGCACCGAGGCCAGGGCAATGCCATCGGCCACGGCCAGTTGCGGCCCTAGGTGCGAAATCATGCCCACGATGTGGTGCTCGTTGGTGCCGAAGTGGAACGACCGGTCGCGGCCTTTTGTGAAGCCCGTTTTCTTGCCCTGCCACTGCGCAAACAGCCGATCAAGCGGCAGCTGACGGCACGTAAACACGCCTAGGTTGCGGTGCAGCGGCAAAATGTACTCGTCGGGGTGCAGGGCCAGGGTGCTACCCACCGAAATGGCCTCTTGCCCAATGCCCGAAAACCACTTGCTTACTTTGCCTTGGCGCAGCAGAATAAGCATTTTCTCTTCGATCATGCGGGGCTTCAGCAAGCCCTCGTACAGGCGGAGCAGCTCGTCGTTCGAGTAGTCTTTGCGGTCGAATGTCATCGGGTGGAGAGGATTCGGGAAAATGGGTGGCGGCAAAGGTAGAAGGTTGGGCCGTTGCGCGCATTGCCCGCCCCAAAGTCGCTCAGAAATAGCCGCCAACTGCCGGGTTTACGCTACTTTGGGCTATGCTCCGTTACTGTACCAGTGGTTTATTGTTGATCGGATTTACTTCAGCTGCGGCGGCTCAAGATGCTCCTACGCCTGCTACTGCTCAAATTGAGTTATCAACTGCGCACCGCGTTTACTATGGCTTCCGGTTGGGAGCTGGCTTGTCGGCCTACCACAACGGCGAAGGCACCGCCACCCTGCGCCCCGCTGCAAGCCTGACTGCCGGCTACCGCATTGGGCAGTTGCGCTCTTGGCTAAGTACCGAGCTGACGTACCAGGTGCGCAATAACCTGGAACAGGGAACCCGCCCCTCGCTTACAGTCCCGGTGTTTCTGCGCACCGGCCTAGGTGGAGCGCGCTTTCATGTGCTAATAGGAGGTGGGTTTACCAGAACGCTAAAGAGGCCGCCCGCTCCTACGCAGTTCCGAGAAGTAAAACGGCAAGACACCTTTGTACTGCTCGGCTTAGAGTCGGACTATCTGCACCAGGAGCGGCGCACGGCCGCGCTCGGCACCTACTTGTACTATGGCCTCACGCCCGCCGTCAACGAATACAGCTACTCACCGGGAGGTAGCCGCTATAGCGCGCAGCAGTTGCGCCACATCGGCCTCAACGTGACCATCAGCCCATATTGGTATCGGTAGACTGCGGGTGCTCGGTTTACTAATAATCTGGCCTAATGGGCGCCTATCTTCGCGCCTTGTCGTTTGCACTTTATCCTTTCTATGCCTCGACTTTTACCCGCGTGTGCGTTATTCCTATGTGCCGCTACTGCCCAGGCCCAGCAACCCGATTCGCTGCTTACCCGCCGCAGCTCGGTTATTTTTCTCGCCACAGACTCCGCCACGGCAACGCCTGCTTTTACCACCATTCAACCGCTGCTTAGCCGGGTGGCGGGCGTACAGGTAACGCCGTACTCGGGTGCACCAGGCGCCAATGCGGTAGTGCGTATTCGGGGAGCGGCTAGCCTTGGCGATAACGCGCAACCGCTGTACGTAGTAGATGGCGTGCCCGTATTTCAGTATCAGTTCTCCGGATACACGAGCAGCCAAAGCCGATTTACGCCGGCCGAAGCAGCGCAAGCCGGCAACAACCCATTATTGGCTTTGCCGCTCGGCGATGTTGAATCGGTAGAGGTGCTAAAAGGTGCTTTTGAAACAGCTCAATACGGTGCTCAGGGCCAAAACGGTGTAGTGCGCATAACCACTCGCCGAGGCTCAGCTAACCAACCGCTGCGGGTAAGCTATACCGGGTACGGCGGCATGCAGCAGGTGCGGCGGCGCTACGATTTGCTTGATGCGCGCGAGTTTGCCGAGTTAGCCAACGAAGCTGCCGCTAAGGCCAATGAGCCGGCTGCCTACTCGGCCACTCAACTAAACACCCTCGGGCCGGGAACGGATTGGCAAGGCGCGCTGCTGCGCACCGCGCCGCTGCACGAGCACCACCTAGGCCTGAGCGGCGGCACCGCCCACGGCACCCGCTACTTCACGGGTCTGGACTACCTAAGCCAGGGTGGGGTACTGCTTAATTCGTTTTTGCAGCGCTATAGCTTGCGCACCAACCTTGCCCAGGACCTAGGCCGCTGGCACCTCGACGGCGGCGTAAGCGCCAGCCTAACCAATCAGCACCAGCTAGCTTACAACGCCCTGCAGAATACGCTGCTTGCCCTGCCAACGCTGCCCTTGCGCAACCCCGACGGGCAGTACGCCGGCGAGTACAATTCGATAGCCATGGCTGAGCGCAGCAACCGCACGCCCCGCCAGCAGCGGCTGCTAGTGCGCCTAGGTGCCCGCTACGAACTAAGCACCAACTTGCAGCTTGAGGTGCGTGGCAGTTTGGAGCGCGACTACCTCCGGCAGAAAACCTACGACACCTACGAACGGCACCCGCTGGGTTTGGCGCAGCGGCAGGTTTCGCGCTATCGGCAATGGGTACTCAACCCAGCTCTACGTTACAGCCGGCAATTTGCCGGACGCCATGCTGTGGCAGCCGATTTGGAGTTGATGCACCAGAGCAACACCACGGCAGACTCGGTTACGACCTACCTGTTGGTCGACCCGCGTACCGCAACCGGTGGCATTGCGAGTAGCTCCGGCTTTTTCAGCATTGGGCAAACTTTTATGAGTGCGCGTCTGCGAGGCAGCTACAGTTATGCCAGCCGTTACGAGTTGCAAGCCAGTATTCAGCGCACTGCCAGCAGCCGAGGCCTGCCCACGAAGCGTTGGCAATGGCTGCCAAGCGCGCAAGTAACTTGGCACGCCGCTCAAGAGGGTTTTCTGGCCAACCAAAATGCTGTTAGTTACCTCGATGCCTGGGTTGGCTGGGGCAGCACCAGCAACGCGGGCGACTTTGGCAGCAGCAATTTCATCTTGCTGCCCGTACCTGGCCAAGCAGCTTACCCTTTTCTGCTAACCGAACTCACCAGGCACACCGACGCGGGCCTGCACCTAGGGCTGTGCCAAAACCAAGTAACAACCACCCTTAGCGCATACCAGCGAAACACCAGCATTGCAATTGGCACCCAATCGGCCGATCAGTACATCCGCAACCAAGGGGTGGAGGTTTCGGTGGCCGCTCGGTGGCACCTAGGGCAGGTAAAGGCACGTTCAACCGTTGCGGCTTCGGTTAACCAAAATCATTTCGAGGCCAACAGCCCCCTTACTCTCGGCTTTCGCTACCACGAGTTTAGCGCTGGCCAAACGCTGTCCAACTTTCAAGGGTGGCAGTACCTAGGAGCCGATCCGGCCACGGGTGCCCCGCGGTACCTCGACCGCAACAACGACGGCCGCTTTCAGCCCGACGACCGGCAGGCTTTGGGTAGCGGCTTACCCCGGCAACTACTAAGCCTGCAGCAGGAAGTCAGCATTAAGCGCATAAAGGTACAGGCACAGCTCGACGGCATGTTTGGCTACCAAGTGTTGAACACTACGGCGATGTACCTTGATATGCCCAACGGCGAAGCAAATGCCTCGGGCCGCGTGCGTAATCGCTGGCGCTCTTCTGCACCCAACGCTAGTATTCCTGGAGCCGACGCTAGCTTGTACAATATGCCGCTCAGCACTTACGCGCTGCAATCGGGCAACCACCTGCGCCTCACTTCGCTGGTGTTCCGCTGTAAAATATGGAGCACGGCAGCGCGGGAAGCGAGCGTATGGGCCGGCGGCCACAACCTGCTGGTACTTGCGCGGTACCGCGGCTACGACCCCAACGTAAGTTCTGCCGGCTCCGATAGCAAGCAGGCGGGGCTCGACGCGGGCGCTTACCCCGTGCCGCGCACAATCGTATTGGGCGTGCAGGCCACGCTGTAAGCCTCACGCGCACGGGTTCCGGCCGAACCTGCTACCGATTTCGTAGGTTAATCTTCTTGATACGTTACTTTCCGGCTCGCACCTACCGCTTCTCATGATACAATTCCAGGAATTCACCCTCACCAACGGCCTGCGCTGCATTGTGCACGAGGATTTCACGCAGCCAATGGCCGTGCTGAACGTGCTGTACAACGTGGGCTCGCGCGACGAATCGCCCGAACACACCGGCTTCGCACACCTGTTCGAGCACCTTATGTTTTCGGGCTCCGTCAACATTCCGAGCTACGACGAACCGCTGCAGCGCGTAGGCGGCGAAAACAACGCCTTCACCTCGCCCGACATTACCAACTATTACCTCACCGTTCCGGCCCAAAACGTTGAAACGGGCTTTTGGCTCGAATCGGACCGCATGCTGAGCCTGGCGTTTTCCGAGAACGGCTTGGAGGTACAGCGCAAAGTGGTGGTAGAGGAGTTTAAGCAGAACTACCTCAACCAACCCTACGGCGACGTGTGGCTGAAGCTGCGCCCCTTGGCCTACCAGCACCACCCCTACCAGTGGGCTACCATCGGCAAGGAAATCAGCCACATCGAAAACGCCAGCATGCAGCTGGTGCGCGACTTCTTTGCTAAGCACTACTCACCCGCCAATGCCATTTTGGTGGTGGCCGGCGCAGTTAGCTTCGATGAAGTAAAACGCTTGGCCGAGAAGTGGTTTGGCCCCATTCCGGCCGGTACGCGCTACGAGCGGCAGCTACCCAAAGAGCCGCGCCAAACCGAAGCCCGCCTACTCACAGTAGAGGCCGATGTGCCGCTCAGTGCGCTCTACAAGGTGTACCACATGCCCAGCCGCGCCGAAGATGCTTACCAAGCCGCTGACCTGCTGAGCGATGTACTGGGCCGGGGCAAATCGAGCCGCTTGTACCAGCGTTTGGTAAAAGAGCGGCCCTTGTTCAACTCCATTTCGGCTTCGGTATCGGGGTCCTTGGAGCCGGGCTTGTTTGTAATCAGCGGCAAGCTGAACGAAGGCGTGGGCCTGGAAGAAGCCGACGCGGCCGTAACGGAGATTGTAGAGGAACTACGCCAACAGGAAATAACCGCCGAAGAGCTGGAAAAAGTGAAAAACCAAGCCGAGGCCAGCATCGTGTTCAGCGAAGTAGAACTGCTGCACCGCGCCATGAACTTAGCCTACTACAAGCTCATCGGCGACGCTAACCTAGTAAACGAAGAAAGCGCCCGCGTGCAGGCCGTAACCCCCGCCGACGTGCTGGAGGCTGCTTGTGAGGTATTGCGTTCCGACAACTGCTCTACCTTGCGCTACCAGGCCCGCCCGGCCGCAGCGCCCAAAAAAATAGCCGAGGCTGAAACAGCCTCGGCTTAAGTACACCACCTAGGGCCGTTGCCCTGGGTGTTGCTCTGCCCCCGGTTGGGGCCCCACCTAGGGGCGCTGGCCGGGGGCAGTGTTTAGCAGGTCGGTTTGTTGCGTGTTGTCGATGCTGCGGGGGCGCATCGAGGGCTTGGGCTGAATCGGGCGGCCCATGTAGTCGGAGCGGGTGCGGCCGGAGGGCATTAAGGGGCGGCCCGGAGCCACGCTCATGCCTTCGATGCGCTCGGGCGTACGGTCACCGGGACCCATGTCGCCAAAGCCACCGTTGGCAGCATTGCCCGTAGCGCCGGCTGCGCCCTGCTGGCCACCCATGGCTTGCGAAGCATCACCCGTTGCACCGGTGCCGCTGGCAGGAGTGGTAGCCGTGGCGTTGCCTGCGGCTGGCGTAGCAGCAGCGCCGTTGGTAGCAGCAGCGTTGGGAGTAGTAGCGGCCTTGGTGGTAGTGGTTTTGGTAGTCGTGGTTTTGGGCTTGGCCGCGGGCTTCGGTGCCGGTGCGTCCCAGCCGCTCGAGCTACCCCAGCCACTGCCGCTGGAGCTGCCCCAGCCGTCGTTGCCCTTGCTGGATGTCTTTTTTTGCTGGGCTTCGGCCGATACGGCAGTCAAACCCATGGCTAGTACAAGGAAAGCTAAGCTTTTCATAGCGAGTTAAAGGAGTACGTGGGGGTGGAGAGGGAATTTACGGTTCTGGTTAAGCAGGTACAAGCCCGACAATCAGTTCATTAACCCGCTGCGCCAATTGGCAATTTCATGCGCAACCGCACCCTTCCAAAAACAGTTCATCGCCGGCGTGGCTTGGCGACGGGTGCTTTGGCATTGGATGCAGGAGTGGCCGCCCCGCGGCTGCTGGCCGACATGGAGGTGGCGCCCGTAACCTTCGATTTTACAGGCGTGGACGTGAGCTTGGCTTTGGGCTTGATGGGCCGGCCCATGTAATCGGTGGTAAGGGCCAGCGGCCTACCTAGGCGCATGCCGGGGGCCAGCTTCACGTCGTCGGAGGAGCGGGGTTGTGTGCGGGCGCGGTAACCACGGCCCGTGCGGGACTGAGCTTCGGCTGGTAGCTCGGCTACTACGCCAGCTAGCATCAGGAACAAGGGCAGAAGTAAACGGCGTACCATGCAACGGGCGGGTTTAGGTGAATAAAATGCTTACCAGCCTGATACGTACCCGCGCCACAAAGGGTCAATGGTTTAGCGCGGCTCGCCGGGCAATTGTGCACCTAGGGCCGCAAAAGCCCACCCGCAACCTATCTTTGCTCTTGTTATGCAGGACACGATTCAACAGCTTCGGGAGGAAATAGAGGCCTACGACGTTTCGACGGCGCAGCAACTCGATCAGTTTCGCATTGCCTACACGGGCCGTAAAGGCCGCCTGGCCGACCTGTTCGACCAGCTCAAGACGGTAGCGGCCGAAGACCGCCGCGCCGTGGGGCAGCAGCTCAACCAGCTGAAGCAGCTGGCGCAGGATAAGTTTGACCAGCGCCGCCAGCAGCTCGAGGACGAAGCCGCCAGCCAACCCGCCGACCCGGGCTACGACTACACCCTGCCGCCCGTGCCGGGTGCCCTAGGCACGCGCCACCCCCTGAGCCTCACCCGCGACGAAATCGTGCGCATTTTCTCGCGTATCGGCTTCAACGTGGCCGAAGGGCCCGAAATCGAAGACGACTGGCACAACTTCTCGGCCCTTAACTTCCCCGAGAACCACCCCGCCCGCGAAATGCAGGACACGTTCTTCGTGCCCGCTGCTGGCGAGGAAGAGCAAAACCGCTTGCTGCGCACGCACACCAGCACCGTGCAGGTGCGCCTGATGCAAAGCCAGAAGCCGCCCATCCGCAGCATCATGCCGGGCCGCGTGTACCGCAACGAGGCCATTTCGGCCCGGGCGCACATGGTGTTCCACCAGATCGAGGGCTTGTATATCGACGAAAACGTGAGCTTCGCCGACCTGAAGCAAACCATCTATTACTTCGCGCAGGAGTTCTACGGCAAGGACGTGAAGATGCGGATGCGTCCCTCGTACTTCCCCTTCACCGAGCCCAGCACCGAGATTGACATTTCGTGCCTGATCTGCAAAGGTGCGGGCTGTAACATCTGCAAATACACCGGCTGGGTCGAGATTATGGGCGCGGGCATGGTCGATCCGAACGTGCTGCGCAACTGCGGCATCGACCCCGAGCGCTACTCCGGCTTTGCCTTCGGCATGGGCCTGGAGCGCCCCACCATGCTCAAGTACCAGATCAAAGACTTGCGCTTGTTCACCCAAAACGACATGCGCTTCCTGCGCCAGTTCGAGGCTATTCACTAAGCCCTAGGTGCACTTGCCTGCTGCATTGAGGCGAGACGCAATATCTTGCGTCTCGCTTTCTTTTTTGCCCCTGCTATGACCTCTCCTGCTGCACTCCAAACAATCGCCGTGGTTGGCGCCGGCACCATGGGTGCGGGCATTGCCCAGCTTTGCCTGCAAGCCGGCTACCGCACCTTGCTTTACGATGTAAGCCAGAACATGCTGCTGCGGGGCCAACAGGGCATCGATGCGGGCCTAGGTAAGCTGGTGGAAAAAGGCCGGATGAGCGCTACCGACCGCGACGCCGCTCTCGAGCGCCTCGCTATCACCCACGACCTGGAGAAAGTGCAGGCCGATATCGTGATTGAAGCCGTGGTGGAAAAGATGAGCGTGAAGCACCAATTGTTTATCGACCTGGCAGCCATCAACAGTACCGCCACTATTCTGGCCTCCAATACCAGCACCTTCCCTATTACGCAGCTGGCTGCCCCGGTGCCGCACCCCGAGCGCGTGGTGGGCATGCACTTCTTCAACCCGGCCCCACTGATGCCGCTCGTGGAAATTATTTCGGGCGTTACCACTGCGCCGGAAGTAAGCGAACGGGTGCGCCAACTCGCCGTAGCGTTAGGCAAGAAACCTGTGCTGGCCGCCGATGCCCCTGGTTTTATTGTGAACCGCGTGGCCCGGCATTACTATGTTGAAAGCCTGAAGGCGCTGGAAGAGAACGTAGCCCCGCTCGAAACCATTGACGAGCTGCTGGAATCGGCAGGTTTCCGCATGGGTCCCTTCAAACTGATGGACCTGATTGGCGTTGACACCAATTTTGCCGTTACCAGTTCGCTTTACGAAGCTTTCCACTACGACCCCAAGTTTCGCCCCAACCGCATTCAGCAGCAGAAAGTGGATGCCGGCCACCACGGGCGCAAGTCGGGTCGCGGTTTCTACCAATACTAGCCGCTGCCCGAACATAAACTACCTGGGCGCACGTTAGTACCGGTATGGATTCTCTTCTGCGTTTCTGCCTGCCTTCTGCCCTGCTGCTAGCTGCCGGGCTAGCGGCCTGCTCCTCCAATACCGCGGCCGAGCCCGGCATTCCGTCGGCGGTTGTCAGCGAGCAGCTCAACCTCACCAACCAGCAGTACTCCGCCCTGCGCTTCGACAACGGTTACGTTTACCTAGGCGGCGGCGTACGCGGCCTTGTGGTGGTGCGGCAGAACGCCCAGCAGTACCTCGCCTTCGAACGCAACTGCCCCTACGAGCCGTACAACGCCTGCGCCAAGGTCACCGTCGACAAGTCGGGCTTCTTCATGGCCGACTCCTGCTGCGGCTCACGTTTTGATATGCGCGGCCAAGTAACCAGCGGT
Organism: Solirubrum puertoriconensis; assembly: GCF_001483135.1. Lineage (GTDB taxonomy): Bacteria > Bacteroidota > Bacteroidia > Cytophagales > Hymenobacteraceae > Solirubrum > Solirubrum puertoriconensis. The sequence goes on along the minus strand of NZ_LNAL01000006.1, from coordinate 64,594 downwards.
CCGGCCCGCCGACCGCTGCGCCAATACAGCACCGCCTTATCCGGCAACTTGCTGTACATCACCAACTAACCTGTATTGCGAAAAAAATTATTGCAGAAGGGTTGTGAGAACCGGTAACGCGCTGTAATATTGCACCCGCAATCAGCTACTAAGCAATTGCGACCCGCTTCCTTAGCTCAGTCGGTTAGAGCATCTGACTGTTAATCAGAGGGTCCCTGGTTCGAGCCCAGGAGGGAGCGCAAAATTAAAATGCCCGCCGCAACCCGGTGGGCATTTTTATTGCCCATAGCCCTTGGCTTGCTGAATTGAGAACAGCACAACGCACCTACCGGGCGCCAACGCCAGCACGTCCCAGGAGCATAGCGTTCAGCAGAGAAGCCGCCGCACCGAGCCTGTCGCTGGGCATTGAACTTGCTCGCGAGGAGCCCTTCAGAAGGCCACAAAAGAGCCAAGCGCTGGCATAACGACGCATTAGGCAAGACTCCGTATCAGCGTACTTTTGAAGAATGAGGCTTGGCCGAGCAAGCAGCGTAAATAAGGCAACTCGGCCAAACCTAGCGGTTTATTGCGCTACTTTGGGCACCACTGCTCGAACTACCTAGTAAGATGCTTTGGTTTGTGGACGGCCTTACCTGGCGCAGGCCGCTGGAGCTTGGTTTTACTGCAAAAGGGACGATTTCGTACGCAAGCTTTCACGAGCATTGCCTACGTACACCACGCCCTATGCGCCCAGCCGATACCCGCCACCGCGGCCCCCACCCTTCCGATGCCAAGCTGTTTGCGCCCGAGTGGCTGCCGGTGCTGTGCCGCGCCGTGGGCGAGCTGTCGTGGCTGCTAACACGCGGCTACCCACCCGGTGCCACCCTGAAGCTGGTAGGCGACCGATATGCCCTAACCGAACGGCAGCGCTGGGCTGCGGGGCGCGCGGCCTGCACCGATGAGCAATACGCCCAGCGTGCCGCTACACAACTGCCCGCTGTCCACCTAGGCGGCCGGCCCGTATCCATCGACGGCTTCAACCTGCTCATTACCCTCGAAACGGCCCTGAGCGGCGGAGTGGTACTGCGCGGCCGCGACGGCGCCCTGCGCGACTTATCGAGCATACACGGCACTTACCGCGCCGTGCAGGAAACCGATAGAGCCATACGCCTAGCCGCCGCCGCGCTGCTGCCACTGGCTCCTGGCCCGGTGCGGTGGCTGCTCGATCAGCCCGTGTCGAACAGTGGCCGGTTGGCGGCGCGCTTGCGCGAGTTGGGGCCCGCGCTCGGCTTCTCCTGGACGGCCGAGGTAGTCATGAACCCCGACCGCGTGTTGGCCGATACCACGGATGTTGTCGTGACTTCCGATTCGGTAGTGCTCGATCGGGCAGGAGCTTGGCTGAATCTAGGCGCCCTGGCGCTAGCGGCTGAGCCACCGCAGTGGCTGCTCGATTTAAGCCACGGCGACGCAGCCTAGGTACCTGCTGGCACTCAATAAGCAGCCAAGCACCTAGGGCTGGCGGCCAACCTCAGCAGCAGCAATTAGCAACGGCATCCTTTTTGCACAGAGGTATTTATTCGTTTTCGGCAGCATTGCCGACATAGCTCCACCTTAAAACCCTGGCCCTTTGGGCTGGGGTTTTATTTTGTGAGTTGTGGGGTTGCCGAGCAGCATAGCCCGGTTTTCGGCTTATAAGGCGCTAGCTGATTTAAACAATTAGGCTGCGGACGTGTACAGCAATCAGAAGCTATTCTTCACACCAGGAAACTTCTATACTGCTTTCGCTTATGTCGCAGCCGGTTACCGTACCGCCGGCGGCTGCTCTACAGCCGTTCATTGTTGGCTACGCCGATGTATTTGTGCCCTTGCCGCCCGATCAGCGGTATGCCGCGCGCATCATACCCATTGGGTGTCCTGCCATCGTGCTTTTTCACGAAGGCCAGATTCGCATAACCGATGGGCCAGCCGCCAACCAAATAGCGCCGCCGGCCGGGTTTGTAGGCCAGCTTACGCGCAGCGGCGGCAACGAGTACACGGGCACCATTCGGGGCTTTATTGTGCAGCTGACGCCAGCCGGCGCCTACGATTTGCTGCGCTGCGAAGTCAGCCGCTACCAAAACGCCACCGTGCCGCTGCACCAGGCCCTAGGTGCTCCGATGGCCGATGGCATTGCGCGGCAATTAAGGCCCGATCTGGATTTTGCCGGGTGCTGTGCCGCCGCCGACGCTTTTTTTCTGCATCAGCTGGCCAAGCAGCAAGCTACATTGGGCCTCGGCGGGCAAGCCGCGGCCTTGCTGATGCGCAGCCAAGGCCAGCTGGAGGTAGAAGATGTAGCGCTGCAACTCGAGGTATCGGTGCGTACCCTGCTGCGGCGCTTTTCGCGCGAGGTGGGCATGCCGCCCAAAACGTTTGCCCGGCTGGTTCGCTTTCGGGCAGCGCACGCCTACCTGCAGGAGCCCGACGCCACCTGGGCCGATGCCGTGCTGCGCTTTGGCTACACCGATCAGTCGCACCTTATCCGCGACTACCGCGACTTTGCCGGCGAAACTCCGCGGCAGTACCAAACCGACGGCCGCGTGCTCGACCGAATTTTTCGCACCCAAAGCAGTACGCGCAGCTAGGCTTGCGCCCGGCAGTGTGCCCTAGGGCTAAGCCTAACCTTTTGCCAGCCGGGCTAGTATGCGGAAACATCAACGAGCGCCCAAGTGCGGCGGCTCGTAGTCCAACGGTTTCCCCCATACTGTCATGAAACGCAATCTTCCTTGGCTGCCGCTGGTGCTGTGCCTGCTGCTGCTTCCGCTTACCGGCTGCGAGCTGGTAGGCGACATATTCAAAGCAGGCGCCTACACGGGCATCATCGTGGTAGTGCTGCTGATTATACTAGTGCTGTGGGTGCTGCGCCGCATTCGGCGCTAGTACTAATTGCACTTAGCTCTTCAGCACACAAGGCCGGTTCTGCTACAGAACCGGCCTTGTTTTTTGGCTGATGCGGTGCGGCTACTGCTTTAGCACGCGCACGGTTTGCACACCCGTAGGCAATGCTACCTGCACTAAGTACACGCCGGCGGGCTGCTGCCCTAGGTCGATGTACGCTTGCTTGGCCCCGGCAGCCCACTGCACCTGCTGCACCTTGCTGCCCAGCACCGAGTACACGCTCACCTGCGCCGGAGTGCTCAGCACCTTGTTGGCGAATAGCTCGAACTGGCCGTTGCTGGGGTTGGGCACTGCCGTGAGAGCAATACTGGTCTCGCAGCGCTTGTACGCCCCTACGGCCACTACCTGCGAGTAGTCCGTGGTGCCATCCGTGTCTTGCTGCCGCAAGCGGTAGTAGTTCAGCACCGGCAAAGCAGCCGCATCGGGGTGGGAGTAGTTGCGCAGCGAGGTAGAGATGGCCGCTTCCACTACCGTACCAACAGCCTCAAAGCGCTAGCCATCAATGGAGCGCTCTACCACAAACTGGCGGTTGTTTTTCTCGGTAGCGGTTTGCCAGGCGCAGCGTACATCAGCACCTAGGCGCTCGGCTTTAAATGCTACCAGTTCGACGGGCAACACCCCGCCCAGACCCGAGTTGCACCACTGCTCAATGGCAAACGAAATGGCCAAGTTGCGGATGGTAGCCCCGGCGTTGTTTTTGAAGCGAATGCCTACGTAGCCCGTGCCGCTCACCGTAAACGAAGCCACGCCACCTAGGGCGCGGTCGGTGGAGCCTGTGGCGCCAAAGTGATTAAAGCTGGCCGCGTTTTAACTGATACTCTCTTTGCTTGCCAATACCGCAGTGGCGCTGCCTACTCCGGTGCGAGGTTTGTACAAATAAAAATGGAAACCCGTCCGGGTTTCCATTATTGCTTTAAGCTCAGCGGTTAGTTGCCGCGCTTTTCGGGCATGGTGCCAATGATGTGGTCCCAGATGGTGGTAGACACTCCAAAGGCTACTTCATCTTGCCGGTAGTGGTGCTGAGCGTGGTGGTGCCACCAAAACTTCAGGAAGTTTTTCGGCGGAGAATACACGTGGATGGCGTAGTGCACAAACAGGTACAGCGCGTAGCCAAACACAAAGCCCGCCAAAATGCCAAAGCCCGCATTGCCGAACACAAAGCGAAAGATGAAGAACAGCAACGACGTTACGAATACCGTCAGGATGGGCGGCATGGCCAGGCGCGTCTTGTCCTTCGGGAACTCGTGGTGCACGCCGTGCATGGTGTACTGAAACTTGGCCTTGCCCGGTGTATCGGCCTTCATGTGGTACAAGAAGCGGTGCATCAGGTACTCCACCAGCGTAAAGGCAAACCAGCCTGCCAGGAATAGCCCAAATGCTGACAGGCCCGTGAGCAGCCCTTGGCTAAGGCTGTAGTAAAGGCTAACCGCCGCTACGGCGAAGAAGATGGAGAGGGGCGCGGCAATGTGCGTGTGCGTCATGCGCTCCAGCACGGGGTTCTCAAACAAACGCGCCGAACCTTTGTGCTTGGGCTTGTGCAGTTGGCCCGACGCAGGAGCAGCCTTTTGTTCCATAGGAGTGGTAGAGAAAGATTAGAGGGCAAAAGTAACCACGAACGCACAAACGCCGGGCCAGCTATAAGGTTTTAGGCACTATGCAGAAAACGTGTCAGCATATGGTGCACGGTTTCGGGGGTGCACGCCGGATGCGCGCAGCGTAATTGTGCCTTGGCGTAAAACTGCTCGCGGGCCGCTAATGTTTGGCGCAGGCGCTGCGCCAAAGCGTCAGCGTCGGGCAGGGCAGCCAGCAACGGGCGGGTACCAGCGGCGTGCTGCAGCCGGGCGAGTAGCTCCTCCACGGGGACATCCAACCATACAGCCACGCCCGATTGGGTAAGCGCCTCGGCGTTGCCGTGAAAGCACGGCGTGCCGCCGCCGGTGGCCAGCACCAGCCGCTCGTGCTCGGCCACCACGGCCCGCAGGGTATCGGCCTCTACCTGGCGAAAGTAGTCTTCGCCCTCGGTCTCGAATATCTCGGGGATGCTCCGGCCTTGGCGCTGCACAATTTCCTCGTCAAGGTCGCGAAAGGGCAAGCTGTAGAGCGTTGCCAACGCCCGACCTAGGGTGGTTTTGCCCGCGCCGGGCATACCTACCAAGTGAATTCGGGAGATACCCGGCAAGTTGAATTGCGAGGCCATAATGCGGTTAAAGTTTCATCCTGAGCAGCGGAGAGCAAAGCCAGTGTAGTCAAGCACCTTCCCCGCCTGGACGCACTAGGTGAAGTAGCTACCGTCTGCCCTGAGAGGGTTCTTGGCTATGTCGATCTTCGATTTGGCTAGTGCCTCAGGCTGACAGACGGGCAAATTCTCAACCCAGCTTCACCCGCGGGTCGAGCACGGCGTAGAGCACATCCACGGCGATGTTGATGACCACGAACAGGAAGGCCACGAAGATGGTAGCGCCCATTACCACCGGGAAGTCGAGGTTCTCGACGGCGCGGAGCGTAACGGTACCCAGGCCCTTCCAGTTGAAAATGTATTCGATGAAAAACGCGCCCGCCATCAGCGACGCCAACCAGCCCGATACGGCTGTTACCACGGGGTTGAGGGCGTTTTGCAAGGCATGGTGCAGCACCGTCCGGCGCTTGCTAAGCCCTTTGGCCCGGGCCGTGCGCACAAAGTCCTGCGACATGACATCGAGCATGGAGCTGCGCGTGAGCTGCACAATTACGGCCAGCGGGCGAATACCTAGGGCAAACGCGGGCAGCACCAAGTTGCGCAGCACCACATGCGACTCGGCCGTGAAGGGGTCGGTTTCAAACAGTTGGCCGGTGAGGTTAAGGCCGGTGTAGCGGCTCCAGTAAAAGCCGAACGTCATGGCGATGAGGATACCGGCCACAAACGACGGCACCGAAATGCCGAGCACCGATACCGTAAGCAACGCCCGATCGACCCACGTATGCGCCCGCAGTGCCGCTACAATGCCAAAGCCAATGCCCAACACGGCGGCCAGCAGCATGGCCGCCAAGGCCAGCCACAGCGTACCGCTGAAGTGGTCGAGCAGAATATCAAGCACATCCTTGTTCGACTGGAACGAGCGGCGCAGGTAGGGCTTCTTGAGCACCACGGCTTGCTCGCCACCTAGGGGCAGCAGCGTAACACCGCCGTAGCGCGCCACGTTGGCCGAGTCGCGGGCGTGCACGCCTACCGGCGACACATCGTTGAGGTAGCCCACGAGCTGCACCGGCAAGGGTTGGTCGAGCCCTAGGTCGGCGGCAATGGCGGCGCGGGTGGCCACGTCGGAGCGTTGGCCGGCCAGCAGGGCTACCGGGTCGCCGGGCAGTACCTGAAACAGCACGAACACCGTAAGCGCCACGCCCACCAAAATCAGCAGGCCGTGCGCAAGGCGGCGCAGCACAAAACCTAGAATGCGGCTCACAGCAGTTCCTCCAGCTTTTCGCGGTCGGGGATGTCGTGGTAGTGGAATTTACCCTTCACCACGCCGTTTTGCAGCAGCATAAAGCCGGGGTTCGAGCGAATCATCGACTTCAGCACGGTGGCATCGGCGAAGTAGTACTTGCCCGAGAGGTTTACCTCGTGCCGAAACACATCGAACTCGTTGGGGCTGCTGCTGGTGATGATCATGGACTCGATCTTCTTCCTCGACGAATCGGCCCCGGCAAGGGTAGCGTTGATTTGCTCGAACCGGTCGCGGTCGGCCTTTTCCACGCCTTGCACAATCAGCAGCAGCTTGTTGCCTTTCAGCACTTCCGGGGTTACGTCGGCTTGGTCGGCACCCCACACCCGGAAGTCGATGATCTTCGGACCGTCTTCGGGGTTCAGTGCCACCATCTGCTTAAACTTCCAGGTAGTGTCGGTGGGGTACTCGGTAAACTCCTGGCTTTGGCCGCCCTTCTCCATGATGTACTTGTAGCGCAGCGGCGCCGAGGGCTGCATCAGCTTGCCGATGTTGTTGCCCACTTTGTAGGGCAGGAAATCGAAGTACGGCAAGTGACCTAGGGCATACACGCCAATGCCCACGGCCACAGCCCCGGCAAACGTGATGTACATGGTGCCGAGGGTTCCTTTGGCAAACACGCGGCGCAGGTAGCGCTGGTTAAGGAACACGATAACCCAGAGTACCAGCAGGAACACGTCTTTGGAGAACGACTGCCACGGCGTGAGCTTGATGAAGTCGCCGAAGCAGCCGCAGTCGGTTACCTTATTGAAGAAGGCCGAGTAGAACGTGAGGAAGGTGAAGAACACCAGCAGCACGAACAACGACCACAAGGTGAAGCGCAGGTTCCAGCGCAGCAGCAGGGCCACGCCCAATACCACCTCCAAGGAGCTGAGGGTGATGCTGAGGGTGCGGGCAATACTCTTGAAAGCCAGAAAGAACGAGCCGAAATCGACGGCGAATACCTCGAAGTATTCTTCGAGCTTGTAGGCCGTGCCAATGGGGTCGTTCAGCTTTACAAGGCCCGAGAAGATAAACAACACGCCGAGCAGCAGCCAGCAGAGTCGGACGAAGGTGCGCATGGGTTAGATGGAGCTTAAATCAAAGCCTTAAACTGCGGCGGCAGTTGAGTGTTCCGCGGCACCGCGCAGAATTAGCGCAAATACAGCGTAGTTGAGCATATCGCGGTAATTGGCATCTACGCCTTCCGAAGCCAGCGTACGGCCCTGCAAATCTTCAATTTGCTTGGTGCGGTGCAGCTTCATCAGGATAATATCGGTGATGCTCGACACGCGCATTTGGCGCCACGCCTCGCCGTAATCGTGGTTTTTGGCGAATAGCAAGCGGCGGTTTTCGACCACCTCTTGGTCGTAGGCATCGGCCACAAAAGCCGGCTCCAGCTCCAAGGGCGCATCGGTGGGCAGGCGCAGTTGCATCAGGGCAATAACGCAGTAGTTGATGATGGCCACAAATTCATCATCGATAGGCTCTTGCACCAGCTGCGTACCCTTTTCCTGGATGGAGCGAATGCGCTGCGCCTTGATGAAAATCTGATCGGTAATGCTGGGCAAACGCAAGATGCGCCACGCCGTGCCGTAGTCGTGGGTCTTGGCCAGAAACAGCGCCCGGCACCGCTCAATGATGCGGTCGTATTGGAGCTGGGTTTGGTCGTTCAACGTGAAAAAGCTATTTTTAGAACAGAGCGGAGGTATTAGGGCTAAGGTCTTAGAACTTTCTTTGCAGGGCTAATAGCGTTGCGCGCGGCAACGCTTTGTTGGTTTCTGCCAAACCCTAATTCCTGCTGCTCTAAGCCCTGAACCCATGAAGGCCCTGGTTGCGCAAGATACGCTATTTCGGGTGAGGCAGACGCTGCGCTGCCCCGGCGGCCGCGTGCTCGATTTGGGCCGCCCGCAGGTAATGGGCATCCTCAACGTTACGCCCGATTCGTTTTTTGCCGGAAGCCGCCTGCAGGCCGAGACCGAGCTGCTGCAACGCGCCGAGCACATGCTGCAGGCCGGTGCCACCGTGCTCGACCTAGGCGGTTACTCCTCGCGCCCCGGCGCCAATGATGTACCTGCCGATGAGGAGCTTGCCCGCTTGCTACCGGCCGTGGAAGCTGTGCGGCGCAACTTTCCGGAGGCTTTCGTGTCTGTCGATACGTTTCGGGCCCGCGTGGCCGAGCTGGCCGTGCAAGCCGGCGCCGACATCATCAACGACATCGGCGGCGGCCTGCTCGACGAGGCAATGTTCGCCACGGTGGCGCGTTTGCGGGTGCCCTACATCTTGATGCACATGCGCGGCACGCCGCAAACCATGACGCAGCTTACCCACTACGATACCGACCTGGTGCAGGAGCTGGTGCGCTATTTCCGCGACCGGGTAGCGGCCCTGCGCGCCCTGTGGCCCGATGCCGACGTGGTGCTCGACCCCGGCTTCGGTTTTGCCAAAACGCAGCAGCAAGGCTACGAGCTGCTGCGCCGCCTGCCCGAACTGCGCAACATATTGGACTTGCCGCTGTTGGTAGGACTCTCCCGTAAAACCCTCGTCTGGAAGCCCCTAGGTCTCACGCCCGAGGCGGCTTTGCCAGGCACCCTAGTGCTCAACACCCTAGCGGTGATGGGCGGCGCTAACCTGCTGCGCGTGCACGACGTAGCGGAAGCTGTGCAGCTGGTGCGCTTGGTTCAGAATACTTTAAGCTCGTAATCCCGTGTTTCCTCCCGTCTCCATCGGCTTCCTGCGCATCGGCTGGATCGACGTCGTAGACGTGCTGCTGGTCACGGTGCTGTTTTACCAGATTTACAAGCTGCTTACCGGCTCGGTGGCGCTGCGTATTTTCCTGGGTTTCTTGTCCATCTACTTGCTCTACTTGGTGGTAAAAGCCGCCGGCATGGAGCTGCTGACCACCATCCTAGGTCAGTTCATGAGTGTGGGCGTGCTGGCCGGCATCATCCTGTTTCAGCAAGAAATTCGGCGCTTTCTGCTCAACATCGGCAAGGCAACTAGTCTTGAGCGGGTGCGCATGTTTCCGTGGCGCCGCGAGCAGCAGCAACAGCGCATGAGCGTAACGCCCTTTGTGGAAGCCGCCAAGAGCCTTTCCAGCAAAAACACCGGAGCGCTGATTGCATTCCAGCAGGCTTCCGATTTGAAGTTTTATGCCGAAAGCGGCGACTTGCTTGATGCAGCCGTGAGCAAGCGCCTGCTGATGAGCATCTTCAACAAAACTTCCCCGCTGCACGACGGCGCCGTTATCGTGGCCGGCGGCCGCATCAAAGCCGCGCGTTGCATCCTGCCCGTCAGCGAAAATCCCGATGTGCCTGCCTCCATGGGCCTGCGTCACCGCGCCGCCATTGGCCTTTCCGAAGTAACCGATTCGGTGGTGCTAGTGGTAAGCGAAGAAACCGGGCAAATGTCCATCGTGCGCGGCGGCGAGGTGTACCGCAACCTCTCGGGTCAGGATTTGCGCTCCAAGCTCAACGAATTCTTGTTCGATGCCATGCCGCGCACGGGTGCCGGTACCACTTCGGCCCGTTCGGCAGCCGAGGTAGCGGCTTAAAACCTTGTTGGCCCCTCGGAAAAGGACTAAACAGCGGAATAAGCAGCTGTTTCCGCTCGTTGCTTTGCCCGCCGCGCGCGTTTGGCTGCCTGCCATTGGTGCACATCAACTCCTCTGATTACCAGCCAAGCTGCGAAAGCTGACTCGCCCAGAAACGGCGGCAACATGATGAACGGAAAAAGGCTGTTGGCAGCCTCCGGTGCCAAAATCAGCAGAAAGCTGTTGACGATGTAGCACACGCCCGCGGCTTGCATCATGCCCCCGAGCAGCCGCGGCAGGTAGCTCGAGCGCATAATCAAGTACCCCTCAACCAGGCAGGTGAAGCCGAAGAAGATCAGACCGATGCCAAAGCCGTAGCTGTGGGCCTGAATAAAAACATAGGCCAACGCCTGCCGCTGCACTGGCTCCATAGCACCTAGGTAAGCACTGTTGCTCAGCACAAGTAAGGGCACAATCAGGTTCAGCTTGTTTAGGGCCAGCACGGCCGTTTGCACCAAATTGAACAGCAGTGCCATCGACGCTATTTTTCTGCTTACGGGTTTGAGCAGCGTGTACAGGATGAGCATTACCATTACATCGAGCACATGCATCAGCAAATCGCCGGCAATGCCTGCCCGCCACAACTGCGGAGCGGCGGTAATGCGCTGCGCCGTGGCGGCAGCGTCGCCCGGTACCACCAAGCTATTTCGCACGAACATTTCGCCGAGTAGCCCAGCTGCGATAATGATGAGATAAGCTATGCCGCCAGCCCGGGCATACTTGTTGGGTGAAGCGCCGATTGTGGTAGCCAGCATGGTTGAGGGGATTATGTTACGCTAAATATATAATTTTTTTAATATAAATTTGATAAGGTCAAAATCACTGCGCCCCGCTGGTTTACCAGCGGGGCGCAGTGGTTAAGCAATGTGCTCTTGGGTGCTTACGGCGTATTCTGCACCACCTGGCCGGCTTCGGGTTGCGCGGCCGAGCGGTCCTTCAGCGTGCCCAACTCGCGGCCTACTTCGATGAAGGCATTGATGGCCTTGTCGAGATGCGCGCGGGTGTGGGCAGCGGAGAGCTGCACCCGAATGCGGGCCTGGCCTTTCGGCACCACGGGGTAGTAGAAGCCCACGACGTAAATGCCTTTCTCGAGCATTTTGGCGGCAAACTCCTGCGCCAACTTGGCGTCGTAAAGCATTACCGGCACGATGGGGTGCTCACCGGGCTTGATGTCGAAGCCGGCGGCGGTCATCTTCTCGCGGAAGTACTTGGTATTTTCTTCCAGTTGGTCGCGCAGCTGGGTGCTTTCGGTCAGCAGATCAAGCACTCGGATGCTGGCCCCCACGATGGCCGGCGCCAACGTGTTGGAGAACAGGTACGGGCGGCTGCGCTGGCGCAGCATGTCGATGATTTCTTTGCGGCCCGAGGTGAAACCACCCATGGCGCCACCTAGGGCTTTGCCCAGTGTACCGGTGATGATGTCGACGCGGCCCATTACGTTGCGGTACTCGTGGGTGCCGCGGCCGGTTTTGCCGAGGAAGCCCATCGAGTGGCACTCGTCGATCATCACCAAAGCCTGGTACTTGTCGGCCAGGTCGCAAATTTGGTCGAGGCGGGCAATGGTGCCGTCCATCGAGAACGAGCCGTCTGTAACGATGATACGGTGGCGGGTGCCTTTGGCCACGGCATCCTGGAGCTGCTTCTCCAGGTCGGCCATGTCGTTGTGGTTGTAGCGGTAGCGCTGTGCTTTGCACAGGCGCACACCGTCGATGATAGAGGCGTGGTTGAGCGCGTCGCTGATAATAGCGTCCTGCTCGTTGAAGAGCGGCTCAAACACCCCGCCATTAGCGTCGAAAGCAGCGGCGTACAGAATGGTGTCTTCGGTGCCCAGGAACTCGGCAATCTTGCGCTCCAGCTCCTTGTGGATATCCTGAGTGCCGCAAATAAAGCGCACCGACGACATGCCGTAGCCGTGCGTATCGATGGCTTCTTTGGCGGCCTTAATTACTTCGGGGTGCGACGACAGCCCTAGGTAGTTGTTGGCGCAGAAGTTCAGCACCTCGCCCGCTTCGTTGGTCTCGATTTCGGCGCCTTGCGGCGAGGTAATAATGCGCTCTTTCTTGTAAAGACCGGCTTCTTTAATCTCGTCCAGCTGCTGCTGGAGGTCGGGCTGAAGAGTGGTATACATGCAGTGAGAACTTGGGAATGGATACGAAGGTACGGCTTAGGGCCTTGAAGGTGGCCGCCTTTTCCAAAGCTACGGCCTGAAGCGAAACCAGCGCCCTGTTTCTGTCGCCAGCTCATACAGCCGATAAACAACGTAAGCTCCTATTGGCTGCGTACGCTGCTCTTGGTATCTGGGGTGTATACTTGCACGCCGCTCTACCGTGCCCATTTCATGAACCAACCCTTACGCCTGCTCGGCCTGGCCCTATGTCTGCTCCTGTCCTGCGCGGCAGCCCAAGCACAAAGCCAACCCACTTTTACGCCGCAAGTGCGCGAGTACATTCGTACCGATGCGCCGCTGATTGCCCTCATCGATGCCAAGGTTATCGACGGCACGGGCAAGCCGGCGCAACTGCACCAAACGGTGCTGCTGCGCAACGGGCGCATCGAGCAAGTAGGCCCCCTGAAAAAGGTGAAGGTGCCCAAGGACGCACAGGTGATTAACTGCGCCGGCAAAACGCTGATTCCGGGGTTTGTAATGCTGCACGAGCACTTGTACTACACCATGCCCACGGGCTCGTACTTCAACATCGCCCAAATGCCGTACTCCTTCCCTAGGTTGTACTTGGCGGGCGGGGCTACCACCATCCGCACGGCGGGCAGCATCGAGCCGCAGACGGATTTGGCCATCAAGCGCATGATTGGCGAAGGCAAGCTCATCGGGCCCGACATCGACGTAACGGCACCGTACATGGAGGAGCCCGGCATGGACATTCCGGCCCTGAACACCATCAACGGCCCCGAGGATGCCGCCAAAACTGCCCGCTTCTGGGCCGAAAAAGGCTGCACCTCCTACAAAATGTACATGCATGCCACCCGCGCCGACCTAGCCGCCGTGGTGCGCGAGGCGCATCAGCGCAACCTGAAGGTGACGGGCCACTTGTGCGCCATTACCTACCGCGAGGCGGCCGAGCTGGGCATCGATAACCTGGAGCACGGCTTTATGGCCAGCTCGGATTTTGCCCAGGGTAAAGCCGCCGATAACTGCGACTACCCGGCCGCTCGCAAAGGCTTGCTGAGCCTGCCCGCCAACAGCCCCGACATGCAAAACCTTATTCGCTTTCTGGTGAGCAAGAAAGTGGCGCTTACCTCTACCCTGCCCGTATTTGAGCCGTTCACGGGCCGCGAGGTGGTGCTGGGCGGTGGGCTGGAGGCGCTGATACCGCAGCTGCAGGAGCGCGAAACCAAAACCTGGCAGCAGAATCAGCAGAAAGACTCGGCCAGCACGGCGCTGTTCAAGAAAGAAATGGCCTGGGAAAAACAGTTTCACGATGCCGGCGGCCTGCTGGTATCGGGCACCGACCCTACGGGCGCGGGCCGCACCATTGCGGGCTACTCCAACCGCCGGCAGGTAGAGCTGCTGGTAGAGGCAGGCTTTACGCCGGTGCAGGCCATCAAAATCAGCACGCTGAACGGGGCCGTGTACCTAGGGCGCGAAAAGGAAATCGGCAGCATCGAGGCCGGCAAGCAGGCCGACTTGGTGCTCATCGACGGCGACCCGGAAAAGGACATTCAACAGCTGCGGCGCATGGAGGTAGTGTTTAAGCGCGGCGTGGGGTTTAATTCGGGCAAGATCTTCGAATCGGTGAAAGGCAAGGTAGGGCTGAACTAAAGGCGTATTCAGGCAGCAGAGCGGCAGCAACGCAATGCCCTAGGTACTGGGGCGGTTGCTTTAGCGCTGCACCTGCGGCCGCTGCATAAAGGTTTGTACGCCGGCCCGTCCGCTTTCCATCAGCTGCTGCTTTTGTGCATCAGTCACCCGTTTGATTTTGGGGCTAAACCCCAGGGTGCTGATGCTGATGGTACGCTGCCAATCCTGCGGATGGGCGGGGTTCAGGTTTTCGATGGCCACGTTGTACAACGCGCCCACGTACGACGGAAAGTTGTGGATGGCGTACCCGGCCAGCTGTTGCCGACCGGTAGCAGCCGAGTCGAGGGCTACCTGCTCGGCCCGATCGAGCCGCAGACCTAGGGTTTCGGGGTTGAACACGTTGCCGCGCGCGTCGGGCGCCGCGTGCAGGCCAGCGGGCAGGTAACGCGGCTTATCAAACAAATCAATGGGGTAATTGGCCAGCAAACCGCCATCCACGAGCACGTGCACGGGTTGGCCTTTGGCCGGTTTGCCCTGCACCACATTGCCGTTGGTATCGAGCAGCACCGCCCGGAAATACATCGGAATGCTCATGCTAATGCGCACGGCGTCGGCCACCCGCATGCCGGGGTTGGTTTCGTAGCTGAATACCTGGGTGCGCTGCGTGGTAAGATTGGTGCCGGTGGTGTACAAGTCGCGGTAGCGGCCGGGCTGCTGCTGGGCTAGTTGGTGCAGTTCACCTAGGGTTAGGTGAGCGTTGCCGGTTTTGCGGGCCAACAGTTCGCCTAAGTAGCGGGCAAAGGCGTCGCCGCGGTACCAGCCGTATTGCTTAGCCAGGCGCGTGCTGCCGCCCACGAAGATGAAGCGGCCATCGTTGAGACGTTGCACGGGCGTTTGGTTTATCACCGCCGCTATTTCTTGCGGGGTGTAACCCACAGCCAGCAGCGCCGCCTGTATGGCCCCGGCCGAGGTGCCGCCTACCCTCTCGATGTGGGCCAGTACTCCGCGCTGCTCCAGCTCCTGCAACGCCCCGCCGTAGGCAATACCCCTGATGCCGCCGCCCTCCATCACGAGGTTGCGGTACTGGGTTGTTCCTTGAGCCACAGCACCAAAGCTGGCCCCCAACAAGGCCAGGGTCGTATAACAAAGCTGACGTAACTGCATACCCCTACGATGCCCACCTAGGCCAATCGGTTGCAGCAGCGGCGGCAACGGCAACCACCGAGGCACCCGAAGTTGGTATCTTTGTGCATTCAGCCTGCGGGCTTCTTTGCTGATCTGCTTTTCCCCACCCGTTTTCCCTTTTACGCATGAGCACAACCGGCACAGGCGACACAATTCTGGTAATTGGCGCCGGCGGACAACTGGGTTTCGAACTTACCCACGAATTGCGCCAGATCTACGGCGCTTCCAACGTAGTAGCCGCCGACGTGCGCCTGCCCAAACACCCCGAGCTGGCCGATGCCGGCCCGTTTGTGCAGCTCGATGTGCTCGATAAAGCGGGCCTAGGTGAGGTAATGCAGCGCTACAAGCCCAAGCAGGTGTACCACCTGGCCGCGCTGCTCTCGGCCACGGCCGAGAAGAACCCCAAGTTCGGCTGGGAGCTGAACATGGACGGCCTCTTCAACGTGCTCGACGCCGCCGTGGAGCACGGCACCGGCCGCGTGTACTGGCCCAGCAGCATTGCCGTGTTCGGCCCCAACACCCCGCGCGACAACACCCCGCAATACACCGTAATGGACCCGGGCACCATCTACGGCATCAGCAAGCAGGCCGGCGAGCTGTGGCTCGACTGGTACAACCGCAAGCACGGCCTCGATGTGCGCAGCCTGCGCTACCCCGGCCTCATCGGCTACAAGAGCCTGCCCGGCGGCGGCACCACCGACTACGCCGTGGATATTTACCACCACGCCGTGCACGGCCTGCCCTACCAGTGCTTCTTGCAGGAGGATACCTACCTGCCCATGATGTACATGCCCGATGCACTGAAGGCTACGTTGGATCTGATGCACGCTCCTAGCGAGCAAATCAAAATCCGGACGTCCTACAACCTAGGGGCCATGAGCTTCTCGCCGCGCGAAATCACGCAGAGCATTCAGCAGCACCTACCCAACTTCGAGGTGACGTACCAGCCCGACTCGCGCCAGCAAATTGCCGACTCGTGGCCCAAGAGCATCGACGACTCGCGCGCCCGCCAGGATTGGGGCTGGACGCCGCAGTTCGACCTAGGTGCCATGACGGCCGACATGCTGAAGCACCTGCAGGAGGAGCCGCAGTACCTGGCCCCGCTGGCCGCCGAGGCTAAGTAAGCTCAAACAGCTGTAGCGCGGGCTTCAGCCCGCGTTTGCTAGGACGAAATCGTCTGGGTAATCCTACCTAGTTCCAGTCGTTCACGCAAACGCGGGCTGAAGCCCGCGCTACTTTTTTGCCCTACAATCCGTACCTCAGCGCAGGCTTATGTCTTCGCTGCTATGATTGTAAACTACACCCCCGAGGGCTGGCAAATTGTATATCAGCAGGCCCATGCCCTGCTGGCGGCTCAGCTGTTGTACCAATGGCCAGCGTTTTTGCCGCTCGAGCAATGGGTAGGATTGCTGGCCGCCGTGGCCCAACACGACGACGGCCAGCGCCGTTGGGACGGCCGCTATGCCATAACTCCCGCCGGTGCCCCAGCCGATTTTACCACCAAGGAGTTTTCGCTGGAGCAAGCCACCGAGGTAATGCACCAAGCCCGCTTCCAGGGGCGGTGGCGCAGCTTGCTTACCAGCATGCACATGAGCTTTTTGTACGAAGATCTGCGCGGCCAACGCAAGGATATTGATGCGTTTCTTGACGAGCAACGCCAGTGCCAACTGCGCTGGCGACGCGAGCTGCAAGTAACCAAGGCCGATGCCGGGCGCGCCTACGCCCTGCTGCAGTGGTGCGACCGGTTTTCGCTGATTTTGTGCCGCCACGAGTTGCCCGAGATGGAGCGCGCCCTCGAAATCAGCACCGGCCCCGACGGCCAGCGTTACGACGTACGCCAGCTCCCCGCCGACGACGGCATAACCGTAGAGCCCTGGCCCTTTGCAGCCGACGAGTTTTCGGTTGGGGTAGAGGTATCGGTGGTGCACCAGCTGCAGTTCAAAGACGATCAGGAGCTCAGCCATGCGCTAAGGCAAGCACCCATCCAGGCCTTGCGCTGGCAGCTGCGCCGCAGGTAGCCAATTCAACGAAAGCACAAATCCTGCCGTAGTACCGCGCAGGGCCTTTGCCGCGGGCCTACCCCAATTACGCGACCCTGTACTATGGCTACTTCTTCCTTTCAGCTATCCTCGCTGCCGAGCTTGTTTAAGGCTACTGCCGTGCAGTTCATGGAGAACAACTCCCTGCGTTTGGCGGGCGCGTTGGCCTACAACGCCATCTTCTCCATTCCGCCGCTGCTGCTGATTGTCATTGCCTCGGCCGGTTACTTCTTCGGCGAAGAGGCCGTGCAGGGCAAGCTCATGCAGCAGCTCAGCGGCTTTGTAAGCCCCGACGCGGCTAACATTATCCAGGAGTCGATTGGCTCATTTCACAAACAGCAGAAAGGGGGCACGGCAGCCGCTATTGGCATTGGCACACTCATTTTTGCGGCCACTACCTTTTTCGTTACGCTGCAGGAGAGTATCAACAGCATCTGGAACCTCAAGGTAAAGCCTCGCAACGGCGTTTGGGAGTTCATCCACGCGCGGCTGCTGTCGTTTGGGCTGATTTTGAGCGTGGCCCTGCTGCTGCTGATTTCGTTCGTGATTAGCGCCGTGCTGAGCTTCTTCACCGATTACTTGCAACAGCTATTGCCCGGCGTGGCGGTATTCTTCATCCGTGTAATCGATTTGCTTCTGTCGTTGGGCGTTACCACGGCTTTGTTTGCGCTTATCTACCGTTTTCTGCCCGATGCCATCATCCGGTGGCGCGACGTCTGGACGGGGGCCTTCATTACGGCGCTGCTGTTCATCATCGGCAAGTACCTGATTACGTTCTACATCTCCACCTCCGACCCCGGTTCGGCCTTTGGTGCTGCTCGCTCGCTGATCATCCTGCTCGTCTGGATTTACTACTCGTCGCTGATCATCTTTTTCGGAGCTGAATTCACGCAGCAATACGCCGATTGCTACGGCCAGCACGTGCAGCCCAAAGCCCATGCCGTGCGCATAGAGGTGCGCGAGGTGCCGCCCGGCGAGACCAAGGAAGAGCAAAGCACCGGCCGGCCGCACGCCGAAGGGCGTTTCCGGAGCTAGTATTTTGTCGAGCTTGTTCTGATTTGTCGGCCAAAAACCGATAGGTTTGACGCATAGCAAACCGTCTATGCGTCAACCGTTACTATTCTTAGCCACTTTGCTCGTGTTGGGCATTGCAGCCCCGCGCGCCCACGCCCAAACCCCAACTGATACCGCTCGGGTGCTTATTCTAAGCCCAGTAGTGGGCGAGGTGATTGATGCGCAGGAAAAAGCGACCTACGGCTTATTCCCCTACTACTCTACCGATAGCTTTGCCGAGGGCCGGCTGTACCAAGCCTTGCGCCCCGACAGCACCGTTACGCTGCTCACCCGCTTCCGCGACGGCAACACGCGGCGACGCATCATCAGTGCGCAAGAATTGCAAACTGCCCGCGCTGCCGTGGCCCGGCCCGTTACGTCCCCGGCGCAAGTAGGCGTGCAAAAGCCCACTGCCACCCAAACCGACTCCATTGGCACCATGTACGCCGTCGAGCTGATTTCGGGTAGCTCGTTTATGGGCACTTTGGTAGCCAGCCGCTCCGCCGAGCTCGAGTTTGCCACCAAAGACCTAGGGCGCCTAACGGTGCAGCGCAACAACATCCGCAACATGCAGCCGCTAACCGTTGGGCAAGCCGGCCGCGGTTGGGAGCCGGTAGGCAATGGCACGCGCATCTTTTTTGCGCCCACCGGCCGCATGCTGCGCAAGGGCGAAGGCTACGTGCAGGACATCGACATTTTCCTGATCGGGGCCAACTACGGCATCACCGATAATATCTCCATTGGTGCGCTAGTGCCCATTATTCCGGGGGCTGGCCTGAGCTTTGTGGCCCTTACGCCTAAAGTAGGTGTGCCCGTAACCGAAAAGCTGAACTTGGCCGCGGGCCTGCTGTTTGCCACGGGCTTTGGCGCAAGCGGCGGCATTGCCTACGGCGCCGGCACCTACGGCACCGCCGACCAAAATGCTACCCTAGGTGTGGGCTACCTGTTTGCCGAGGGCGAGGTTGAAAGCAGCCCCGTAATACTGGTAGGTGGCGCTACACGCGTATCGCGCCGAGTATCGCTGCTCAACGAAACATACATTTTTTCGGGCGGCCTAGGTGGGCTGGCGGGCATCAGGGTGGCGGCAGCACGCCTTAGCGGCAGCCTTGGCTTTTTGTACGCTACCGAGCTAGGCGGCATTTACCCCGCTTACCTGGAGGCCGCTTACCGCTTCGGCAAGGTAAAGTAAACGAAGCTGTTCGTGGCGCCTAGGAAGGGCTACTCTAACGGGGTACCTTTGGCTTTTATCCTCTTTCTATGAAGCGCTATCTACTAGCATTTGCCCTTGTTTTGGGCCCATTGTTCTCGTATGCCCAAGCCGGCAAATCGGCCAAAGCAGCCAACCCGGCCACCGGCGCCTCGGCCGACAAATTTGAGCGCGACGTTGCCGCGGCTGTTTGCCAGGATTTGGAGCGCGAAAACAAAACGCGCTCTTTCAACCAGCTCAGCAAGGAGGAAGCCATGACGCTGCTACAAAGCCTCATGACGCGCCACCTCACCAGCAACCCCAAAGAGCTAGAAAAGCTGATAAAAGCCGCCAACAACGACCCTTCGGCTGCGCAGGCAATGGGCCAGCGCGTGGGCGGCCGCCTGGCCTCGGAGTGCCCCATCGCATTGGCGTTGTTTGCTCGTTTGGCTGGCGCCCCGGCCCCGGCCGATGCGTCGCTGCTCACGGCTACCGAAGCCGAGCGCCCTCTGCTGAATAAGCTGGCCGATGAGTTGTGCACGGAGTTTTCAGCCCACGACAGCAAAACGCCCCTAGCGAAAATGGCCAAAGCCGACCGCACCGCCCTGATGCAGCAGAACATGCAAAAGGTGATGAAAGCGCACGCCAAGGAAATAACCGACCTCTACGGGCCCGAAATCTTCTTCGAGCAGGAAAAGCTGCACGCTTTCGGCATGAAGGTGGGCGCAAGCATGACGGGCAAGTGCCCGAACATTGTTGCCGAGTTTGGTCGCGAGTAAGCAAAACCTTTACACGCAAAAAGAGCCGGCCCGGGGTAGCACCCCGGGCCGGCTCTTTTTGCTTACAACACCTTGGCGCACCTAGGCGGGCTGACCTTCTTTGGTAGCCAGCTGGCCGCATGCCGCGTCGATGTCTTTACCGCGCGAGCGGCGCACGTTCACCTGCACGCCGCGGTCGGCGAGGTACTTCATGAAGGGCACGAGACGGTCTTCCTGGGCATTAAGGAAAGCGGCCGGCGCAATAGGATTATACTCGATCAGGTTCACCTTGCAGGGAATCCACTTCGTGATTTCGAGCAGGGCTTTGGCGTCCTCAATCGAGTCGTTGAAGTTGTCGAACACGATATACTCGTAGGTTACCATGCGGCCGGTTACCTGGTGGTAGTGCTGCAAGGCCTCCTTCAGCACCGGCAACGAGTTCGACTCGTTGATGGGCATGATTTCGTTGCGCTTCTCGTCGGTGGGCGCGTGCAGGCTCAGCGCCAGGTTGGCCTTGAAACCGTCGTCGGCCAGCTTCTTGATCATCTTGGAGATGCCGGCGGTGCTCACCGTGAGGCGGCGGGCGGCCATACCTAGGCCCTCCTTGTTGTCGGTGATGCGCTCCACGCTTTTCAGCACGTTGGCGTAGTTGAGCAGTGGCTCGCCCATACCCATGTACACGATGTTGGTGAGCGGCTTGCCGAAGTGCTCCTCGGCTTGCTGGGCAATAATGGCTACCTGGTCGAAAATTTCGGCTGTATCGAGGTTGCGCTTGCGCTCCATGTAGCCGGTAGCGCAAAACTTACACGTAAGCGAGCAACCCACCTGCGACGAGATGCACGCCGTCATGCGGTCGTCTTTCGGGATGAGCACGCCCTCTACCAAGTGCCCATCGTGCAGCCGGAAGGCGTACTTAATGGTGCCGTCGGTGCTTTGCTGCTGCTTCTGAATCTGAACGGAGTTGATGCTGAAGTGCGCATCGAGCAACTCGCGGGTGCTCAGCGAGATGTTGTTCATCTCCGCGAACGAGTGCGCCACGTTGCGCCACAGCCACTCCATCACCTGCTTGGCGCGGAAAGGCTTTTCGCCGTGCTCAACAAAAAAGGCCTTGAGCTCGTCGAGGGTGAGTTTGCGGATGTCGCGTTTGGTAACGATGGGCAGCGTGATCATAGCACAAAGGTACAACCTAGCAGCCGCTTAGGTTCCCAAAATGCGCCCAACTAACAGCAGTTGTAATACACCACCGCTTTGCGCTGGCTGGGCAGGTAGGCAAGCTGCCGGCCATCCTCCTCGAAGAGGCTGTAGGCGAAGCCCGGCAAGCCGGTTTGCTGCACTTCTTTCCACACAGGTTGCTTGGCGTGGCGGTCGGGCGCAGTGCCGGGTTTTATGGCTGGCTGCCGGAAGCTTTCCGGGGCAAAAAACCGATCGAGCCGCTCGCGCACGTACGCTTCGCGCTGGGCCACGGTGGGGTGCTCGCCGTACTTCAGCAAGCCGTAATCCAGCAATGCCGCCACCGGGAACTGCTCGCGCCACAGCGTATCGCCGCTGGCCGATACGATGGTGAACTGCGCCTGCCCCGTGAGCAGCGAATCGCCCACAATGCGCAGTGCAAACACATCGTTGGCCTGCCGCGAGGAAAACCGGTGCTCGGCCGTTGCCTCCATAAGCGCCCGCCTGGCGGGCAGCGGCGTGGTGGAGGCCGGCGGCATACCCGCTGGCACTTCGGCCGCTGGTGTACCGCCGGTTTTGGGCAGTGTGGTAGCCGCAGTGGTATTCTCGCGCTGGTTGGGTTCGGCTTGGCAAGCGCACAGCCCTGCAAGCGTCAGCCAGGCAGTTGTATTTCTTAGGTGGTGAAGCATGTGCTGCCTGTACGCACGCGGGGCCTAGGTCGTTAGGCAGCTGGGGCACCTAGGCGGGCAGCGGCAGCTTCGGGCAGCAAGGCCAACTTGCGAGTGTTGTAGTCGAAGCAGAGCATGCCGGTTTTGGCGCGGGCTATGTCGCGGCCTTCGGTGGTTTGGATGTGGTACACCACATCGAAGCCGTACTTGTGCAAATCGGTAGCGGCCATTTGCACGCGCAGCACGTCGCCGTAAAAACCTTCGCCCTTGTACTCCACGGCCAAATCCGACATGATCATGCCCTGCTTGGTTGCAGGGTTGTATTCGGCCAACTCCATGTGCCGCAAAAACTGCACGCGGGCCTCGTGCAGCAGGCTTACGAGGGCATCGTTGCCGAGGTGGGCGCCGTAGTTTAGGTCGGTGATGCGCACGGGCAGCTCCACAGTTACGGAAAACGTTTCGGGCAAGGCTACTTTTACGCGGGCCATAGGCTACTGAATTCGAAAGGCTGAGTTATGAATGCTGAACGCGGAAGCGACGTTACAAAGGTAGAGGTACGGCAAACGGGCGACGGCTCGAGCACCTTGTACGTGCCGGCCCTCGACGAGCACTACCACTCCACCCACGGCGCATTGCAAGAGTCGGTGCACGTGTTTATCCGGGCGGGCCTCGAGCCCCTGCTGCTCACCGCCGACCGCCCCCAGCACATCCTGGAAGTGGGCCTGGGTACCGGCCTCAACGCCCTGCTTACCTTGCAGCGCAGCCTCACGGCCCGCGTGCGCATTCACTACGACGCCGTCGAGACCTTTCCGCTGCCGCCCGACATCGTGGAGGCCCTAGGTATTGAGCGCTACGTGCTGAATCCGGAGCTGCTCGACCTGCACCGCCAGCTGCACGCCGCCCCCTGGAACACTCCCGTCGACCTGACGCCGCACTTCGAGCTGCGCAAGCTGCACGTGGCTTTGCAGCAGGCGCACTTGCCCGCCAACCACTACCAGCTCATCTATTTCGATGCCTTTGCGCCCGAAAAGCAACCCGATATGTGGACGCAGTCCGTGTTCGAGCAGCTATTCGCGGCCACTGCCCGGGACGGCACTCTGGTGAGCTATTGCGCCAAGGGTGCCTTCAAGCGCAGCCTGAAAGCCGCTGGCTGGGAGGTGGAGGCGCTGCCCGGGCCGCCCGGCAAACGCGAAATGACGCGGGCCCGCAAGCCTTAGGCTGGCCACACCAGATCTATTTGCTCCGATGCCGCTGCTGAGCCACCTTTGGGTGTCGCTTAATACATGAAAAGTTATCAGCTGCTGCAAATCGGTACCCACCATACCAACCACTGCGAAGACTATAATCTGGTAGCGCATTTAAGCGAGCGTACCCTGCTCTGCGCGGTTATGGATGGGTGCACCATGGGCACCGATAGCTATTTCGCGGCAACCCTTGTAGGCAAGCTTCTGCGAAAAATAGCCACCGAGGAAAACTACAACAGCTTTTACCACAAGGCACTGCCTTTGCCGCCGGCTACCTTGCTCAGGGCTGTGATGCGGCAGCTGATGGCAGAGCTCGGCACGTTGAAAAGCCAGTTGCTCCTTAACCAAACAGAGCTACTGAGCACATTATTGCTGGCAATTGTGGATGTGCAAGAACGCACTGCCGAAGTACTGATAGTAGGCGACGGTTTGGTGTGCATCAACGGCCGCCTAACGGAGTACGAACAGAACAATATTCCTGATTACCTAGGCTACCACTTAGCAGAACCTTTTGACGCGTGGTACGATGCTCATCCGCAGAAACTATCGGCCAGCAACGTTCGAGACTTAAGCTTGTCGACTGACGGTATTTTCACCTTTTCGCGCCTAGGTAATTCGGCGACGTCAATAGCTCCTAATCCGGTAGCTCATTTGCTAATCGACCAAAGCCACCAAGAAGTTGATACCATGCTGTTGAAAAAGCTTTTGTTTTTGCAGCAGCAATGCGGGTTAGTGCCCACCGACGACCTAGGCATTGTACGGTTGATTGGGTGATGCACTCACCGAAGGTTCGCCTTACTACCTAGACTCAGTAGCCCGCCTTCCGTACTTTGGCGGTAGTTATGAGTCGAAAATTCATCGAAATAGAAGGCCAGCACTGGGTTGAGCAGGGCATCATCAGCCCCGATCAGCACCAGCGCCTGCTGGCCTTGTACCCCGAGCAGCAGCGCGCCATTGGCTTGTTGCCTCTGCTAGGCAGCCTGCTGGTGGGCCTCAGCGCCCTAAGCTTGGTGGCAGCCAACTGGCAGGATTTGCCCGAGCTGCTGCGCCTGGGCCTGCTCATCGGCTCGATGGTGGGCGCTTACCTAGGCGGCGAGCATTTTCTGCAGCGCGGTTTCCGCTCGATGGGTATCGGCCTGGTAGCCTTAGGTCTGATTTTGTTTGGGGCGGGCATTGTGCTCACAAGCCAGATGTACCAATTGGTGGGCTACGATGTAACGGGGCTGTTGGCATGGGTAGTGGCCGGCGTGGTGCTCACCTTCATCTACCAAAGCCACTTCCTGTTCATTCTGGCCGTGGCCATTGGCGTTCTGGCGCAGGGCTACAGCGTGGGCAGCCTTAGCAGCTACAGCTACGCCAGTGCCCTGCTGATGGCCGGTGGCTTGGGCTATTACTGGTGGCGCCGGCCCGATGCGCTTTGCGGGGCCATTCTGGCTACGGGCCTGCTATGGCAATCGGCGTTGCTGATCAACCATCTGCACATCAAAATCACGTGGTTTTTTGTGCCGGCCATGCTGGTGTACGCCGCCGGCGACTGGCAGCCCAACCGCCCCGCCGCCCGCGCCCTGCAAGCCCCGCCGTTGGTGGCGGCGTTCCTGTTCATGCTCGGCCTAGGCATGTTTGGCGAAGCAGGCAGCTACACCGATCAGCTGCGGCCGCACTTTGTGGGCTTTGTAGGGGCCCTGCTGCTGGTGTTTGGCCTCTCGGTAGCGGGCAAGCACGCTCGTGGGCACCTCAGCAGCGCCGCCGATTGGTTGCTGCTGCTGCCGGGCTACTATTTTCCCGGCGGGTTGCCGCTGGCCGTGGCGGCGCTGGTGGTGCTGTATGCCTATACCGGCTCGGTGCTGTACCGGGGCTTTCAGGAGCAAGCCGCCGACCGCGTAAACCTGGGCACGGCACTGTTCATCCTCACTACCATGGTGGCTTACTTTAAGCTGACGTGGGAGTTCATGGATAAGTCGTTGTTCTTCCTGCTCGGGGGCTTGCTGCTGCTGGGCCTGAGCTGGTACTTGCGCCGCCGGGCTCGTTCTATTCCGCCCTCCAACCCGCCCACGCCCTAACGATGAAGCTGGTGCCTACTCTCTTCTTATCGGGAGCCGCCGATAAGCACCGCCGCTGGGTAGCCCTGGCCGTGGCCGCGCAGGTGCTGTTCATCTTGCTGGTAGCCGGGGCGGGCTCGGCCATCAGCAGCTACGGCCGGGCGGTGGTGCTGCGCACCTCCCCCGTCGACCCGCGCGATTTGCTGTACGGCGACTACGTAACGCTGAACTACGACGTAAGCCAGTTGCCGCGTCCGCTCTGGCGCGGCTCGGAAGCCCCGCGCCGGCACCGCCCCGTATACGTGGAGCTGCGCCCCACCTCAGCCGGCTACTACGAGGCCGTGGCCGTGTACCCCGCCGAGCCCGCTTCGCTGCCCGCCGACCACGTAGCCCTGCGCGGCTGGATTGTGAACGTGTGGCGCCAAGGCTTGCAACTTCGCTACGGCCTGGAGCGCTACTACGTGCCCGAGGGCGAGGGCCGCAAGCTGGAGCGCCGCGCCGGTCGGCAGCCGCTGCTGGTGCACGTGAGCGTGGCCCCTTGGGATCAGTCGCGCATTACCCGCGTCGAAATAGCTCCTAAACCAGCAGAGCGCCCGTAACTGGGGCGCTCTGCTGGTTTTCTGGGGCTTGGCTACCGCGTGTTCAGGGCGAGTAGCTGGCGGTCGGCTTGGTCGAGGTCGACTAGCGCGTACTTCTTCTGGTTGGTGATGCTCATTTCGTCGAGCACATCCACCACGTCGCGGTATTTGGCATCGGGGCTGGTTTTGATGAGCACCGTGGCCTGCGGGCTTCGCTGCTTGAGCTGCAGCAGTACCTGACGCACCCCTGCCGCGCCAAAGTTGGTGGTGCGTAGCTCGGCGGGTGTTTTGGCGGTGTTCAGCCCGAAGAAGTAGTGCACCTGGCTGTTCTTACCCAAAATAAGCGTGAGGGCTTGGCTGGCCGGTACATCGGTGTCGCTGTCGCCGTCGGCTGCGGGCATGGTTAGCTGCATCGCGTTGGACTTGGCAAACGTGGTAGTGAGCATGAAGAAGGTGAGCAGCAAAAAGGCCAAGTCCACCATCGGGGTCATGTCGAGGCGGAAGGCTTGCTTTTTGGCGCGGGGCTTGGTGCTGCGGCTCGGGGCGGAGGTGGGCTGGATGTCGGCCATGGCGGTGGAGGTGTTGGTTGAGGTGTTCACTTGCCAAAACGCCGAGCTTCGCGGGCTTATTGCACCTAGGGCTGCAGGGTCCTACTCGCCGGCGTGCTGCGGTTCATCAAACCACCACACGCGCTCCGGCGCGATGCAGGCGTGTAGCGGTACGTCGCCGGGCCAGGCATCGGTAATGCGCTCCACGGGCGGCTCCAGGCTCAGGCCGATGCGCTGCGCCTTGGGGCACTCCTGCAGAAACCGGTCGTAGAAGCCTTTGCCGTAGCCCACGCGGTGCCCTTGTAAGTCGAAAGCCAGCAAAGGCAGCAGCACCGCATCAATGGCAGCGGCCGCAACCGCCGGCGCACCTAGTGGCTCGGGTATGCCCCAAGCGTTGTGCTGCAACTCCGTATCGGGGCCGAGCAGGCGGTGCGTTAGCTGGCCATCGGGTTGCACCACGGGCACCACCACCTGCACCTGCCGAAACTCTGCCCACAAACGCCAGATGATAAGCCAAGTGTTCAGTTCGCGCTGCCGCTCAATGGGCAAAAACACGTGCACCGTACGCCACGCGCCTAGGTCGAACGCCGCGAACAGATGAGCGCCCACCCGCGCGCTGCGCTCGGCCAGCTCAGCTTCCGATAAAGCCCGGCGGCGCGTTAGCATGTCGCGGCGGAGGTCGGCTTTCAGCATGGCGGTTTAGCGGCTGCTTTCCGTACTTGTGTTTATTTGGCCGGCTTGCTTCGCCCTAGGTTGCTTTGGGCGTTGCAGGCGTAAGCAGCCAACTTCGGGCGCTATTCTTCTTCGATTACAGTGAACTCCAGCGCCAACGGATCAAAAGCCCCGACGAGCTGATCGATGAAACTTGGGTTGTTTACCACAATGCTCAGCACGTTATCGTGGCGCTCCTGCAGGCTGCCGGCCGGGAACAACTTTTCCTTGAGGCCGCTGAGCTGGTTGTAAGCGGTTTCGTGCTTGGCTTCGGCGGCTTTGCTCAGGCGCTTTTCGAGGCCGGCCACAATGCCGGTTACCTTTTGTTGCTCGGCCGCCACGGTTTTCACCAGCGTGGGGTCGAGGCGCTGCGCCAGTGCCGACACAGCGGCAAAAGCCGCGGCCAGCTGCTCCTGCTGCTCGGCCAACGACACCTCCTCCTGACCTAGGGAAGCGGCCACCTGCTTTTTCAGCTCGGGCAGCGGCCTGAACAAATCGTTGGTGCCCAGGCCCAGCTTGCGCAGCTTGCCTAGGTGCGTGCGGCCCACGTACAGCGCCGAGTTGCGCAGCAGCACCATGGGCATGGGCACTTGGTAATGCTCGAACACGCTTTTCAGCTGCAGCCAGTAGGCCACTTCGGCGCCGCCGCCCACGTAGCACAGGTTGGGCAGCAGCATTTCTTGATAGAGCGGGCGCAGCACCACATTGGGGCTAAAGCACTCGGGCTGCTCCTGGGCGTGCGCTACGGCCTCGTCGGTGGTCCAGCGGATATCGGTGTTGCGCACCACCACGTGGCCATCTTCCAGCTCCAGCCGCTCGCGCTTGCCCGTGTTGGTGAGGTAAAACAGGTTGAGCGGGCGGGCATATACCTGCGGCTTGTAGCCAGCGGCCTCCAAGGCAACATCGGTGGCTTGCACGGCGTGGTAGGCGGCTTGGGTGCGCAGCTCCGCGGCCATCACCGGTGCCAACACTTGCTTTAGCTCGGCGTCGTCGGGCTCTATGCTGAGCAGGCCGTACTGGCCAAACAAGGTATGCGTGAGGCGGCGCGTGGCCTCGGCAAGGGTTTGGCTTTGCTCGTAGGCTTCGCGGAAGGCGGCAGGCACCTCGGCGGGCAGTTGCGCCAGTACCTGCTCGCTAAGCCCCGCCAGCGGCATGCGGCCCACGGGCCCACCGGTTTGCTCGGCCTGCCACTCCAGCTTTTTGCCGAACAGGTGCAGGTGGTTGACTTCGGCGAAGTCGTGGTCTTCGGAGGCCATCCAATACACCGGCACGAAATCGAACTGCGGGTACTGCTCCTTCAGCTGGCGGCAGAGCTTTACCACCGTGGCAATTTTGTAGATGAAGTACAGCGGCCCGGTAAGCAGGTTGAGCTGGTGGCCGGTGGTAACGGTGAAGGTGGTTTCCTGCGCCAGCAGCCCTAGGTTGGTTTGTACGGCGGGGTGCAACTCGGGCAGGGCGCCCAATTGGCGGCGCAAGGCATTTTGCAGCCGCTCGCGCGTGGCGGCGGGGTACTGCGCGCGTTTCTCCTCTAGCTGCGCGGCAAAGGCTTCGAGCGTCGGGAAGCGGTGGTAGAACGGCTGGAGCTTGGGTTCTTGCTTCAGGTAGTCAGCGACAAACGCGCTAAACGCGCCGGTGGCGGCGTAGGGCAAACAGTGCACGGGCATGGGCGGAGTAGACGTTGCGGCTGCAACGTTCGCAAAAAAACCGCGGCTACAAATTAATGTTCAAGCCCAACTTTATTTCAGTCTATTTCGTCATGGAATTCTCACGCTGATTTGCTAGATTGCTCTACACCCTTTTCGCCCGCTATGATGTCGTCTATCCCGCTTTGGTACTGGCTGGCAGCCGTGGTGCTCCTGCCTTGGCTGTTTACGCTGTGGCACATCCGCAGCGGTGAATTTCCGGGCCGCTGGGAACGGCGGCGTTGGATGTCGTCGGTGGCCTACCTGCCCTTCATTGGCATGTGGCAGTACTGGACCAGCGGCGTATACCGGCGTCGCGTGTCGCACTAGCTCTACCCCTACCCTACCACCTACCCCAACAACCCTCTAGAACGCAAAA
Source organism: Solirubrum puertoriconensis (assembly GCF_001483135.1). Taxonomy (GTDB): domain Bacteria; phylum Bacteroidota; class Bacteroidia; order Cytophagales; family Hymenobacteraceae; genus Solirubrum; species Solirubrum puertoriconensis. The sequence goes on along the minus strand of NZ_LNAL01000006.1, from coordinate 35,637 downwards.
GGCCGCGGCAATACTTGCCGCGGCCTTTTGCATGCTGTTTACTGAGCTTACTTGCTCACCACTTCGCCATACAGGTCGAAGTCTGAAGCTTCTGTAATCTTCACGTCGGCAAAATCACCTAGGCGCACGTACTGGCTGGTGGCCGGCACCAGCACCTCGTTGTCGACCTCAGGCGAGTCGTACTGGGTACGGCCAACCCAGTAGCCGCTCTCCTTGCGGTCGAACAGCACTTTGTAAGTGTTGCCCACTTTCTGCTCGTTCAGGTCCATCGAAATGCTCTGCTGCAGCTCCATGATGGCGTCGGCGCGCTCCTGCTTCACCTCGGCGGGCACGTTGTCCTCCAGGCTGAAGGCATGGGTGTTCTCCTCGTGCGAGTAGGTGAAGATACCTAGGCGCTCAAACTTGGTGGCCTCCACAAACTGGTACAATTCCTCAAAGTCCTGCTGCGTTTCGCCGGGGTGGCCGGCAATAAGCGTGGTGCGCAGGGCAATGTCGGGCATGCGCTGCCGAATCTGATCAACTAGCTCCACGGTGCGGCGCTTGCTGATGCCGCGGCGCATGGTCTTGAGCATGTTGTCGGAAATGTGCTGCAAGGGCATGTCGAGGTACTTGCACACGTTCTCGCGCTCCTGCATCACGTCGAGCACTTCCATCGGGAACTGCGAGGGGTAGGCGTACTGCAGGCGAATCCAGTCGATGCCGTTCACGTCGCTCAGGCGGCGCACCAGCTCGGCCAGCTTCCGCTCGCCGTACTTGTCGAGGCCGTAGTAGGTAAGGTCCTGCGCAATCAGGATCAGCTCCTTCGTGCCCATGTTGGCCAGCTTGGTAGCCTCGGTTACGAGGTCTTCCATGGGCTTATCCACGTGCTTACCGCGCATCAACGGAATGGCGCAGAACGAGCACGGGCGGTTGCAGCCCTCAGCAATCTTGAAGTAAGCATAGTGCTTGGGCGTGGTCAGCAAACGCTCGCCCACCAACTCGTGCTTGTAATCGGCATTCAGGGTTTTCAGCAACTGCGGCAACTCCAGGGTACCGAAATAGGCATCTACCTGCGGAATCTCTACCTCGAGCTGGTCCTTGTAGCGCTGCGAAAGGCAGCCCGTCACGTACACCTTGTCCACCTTGCCGGCCTCTTTGGCGTCGGCGTACTGCAGAATGGTATCGATGCTCTCCTGCTTCGCGTTGTCGATGAAGCCGCAGGTGTTGATGATGACGATACCCGACTCATCTTTGGTCGATTCGTGCGTTACGTCGTAGCCGTTGCCGCGCAGCTGACCCATCAGCACTTCCGAGTCCACGAGGTTCTTGGAACAGCCCAGCGTGATGACGTTAACCTTATTGGCCCGATTGCCTTTTACTTTCATTCTGCAGTAGCGCGAATTGCAGTTCGCGTATCGTTGAACGGCGCCACCTAGCGGAAAGCACCTAATCCTGAACATATTGCCTCACTTTCGCCGCCAGCGAAAATTGGAGCGCAAAGGTACGCAGGAGCCAACGCCTTTTCCTACTACGAACGTTCCTTTAGCTACAGCGACGGCAGCACCATGTAGCGCGAACCTCAGTCCGCGTTCTTTGGATAGTAATTTATAACAGTTGACCTATGTAGCGGCAGATGATTACCGCCTGAAAAACGCGGTCTAAAGCACAGACTACATTCCACGCCCACCGGTCAGCAAACCGTACACGCCAGGCACCAGTTTGCGCATAACCGCACCTAGCAGCACAGCCAGGCCTGCTATCAGCAGCGGCAGCAGCAAAAACACCAGCAAATTCTGGCCCGGCCAGGTACGCAGCGCCCACTCGGTAGCGTAGTTCACCAAGGGCACGTGCAGCACATATATCATGAACGAGAATCCCGCTACCAACGCAAACCAGCGCTGGCTCATGGCTACACGCACCACGGCATCGGAGCCAAACCACATCACGCCGATGCCCAACGCCTCTGCTGCTTTGTGGAGCAGCAACATGGGCAGGAAGGGCGGGGACTGAAAGTGGAAAGCTAAGTAGCTTTTCACAAGCAGTACCACCAGCCACAGCACGGCCATCGGCACTACCGGGAACCAGCGCGGCGGCCGGAGCACGTCGATGTCGCGGCGGCGCAGCCACACGCCCAGGGCAAAGAACAGCAGGCCCGTGCCGCCGATAAATGGTTGGATATCGATACCTAGCAGCCACAACAACCCGGCCACGACGAAGTATACCGCCGGCGCTCGATCCACGGCCGTGCGCAACCACGGATAAGCTAAGTTGTAGACCAGCAGGCTCATCAAAAACCACAATTGGAATGGCACCGGCACCAAGAGCCACCGCAGCAGTAGTTGCCCCGGCGTGTACCCGCTCACGAAGGGGTTTTCGGGCCCGAAACTGCTTAGAGCTGCAGCCTGCACAAGCTGCCGCGTAGCCGGGAACTGCTCCATGGCCCAAGTGCCCGCTAGGCCGATGAAGCTCCAGATTAGATACGGCATCAGCAAGGTGCGCACCCGACGCTGCACCCGCACTTTGTGCGGCGTACCAGAGTCGTGAAAGGCGAACAAATAGCCTGAAATGGCGAACAGAATCGGTATGCGGAACCGAAACAGCCCATTGGCCAGAAAATACTGCAGGTACGAGCCTATCGTTAGTGGCTCCTCTACCGCCGAGGCGGCGTGCAGGTAGCGCGGGTGCAGGTTGTAAGCGTGCACGTACACCAGCATGAGCATGGCGACGAGCGACCAAAACCGCAGTTTCTGGCTCAAGAATGCATCCAGCCGCTTGGGTTTAACGGCTTCGTCAGCAGGGGTTGGGAGGTCGGCTACTACTTGCATATCAACCAGATGCACCGGGTGGCGCAACGGTTGTCTAGTTAGCCAGAAGCTAGCTGCAAATCACTCACATAATAGGGTGACAACACCCATAAACAGAAGAGCCGCTGCGCATTACGCAACGGCTTTGGATACGCACCTAGGTGCGCTTACTTTTTCGAGAACAAGGAATCGACGAACGTGCGGCGGTCGAATAGCTGCAGGTCGGTCATTTTTTCGCCTACGCCGATGTAGCGCACAGGCACGTTGAGCTGGTCGGAAATGCCGATTACCACGCCACCCTTGGCGGTGCCATCGAGCTTGGTAATGGCCAGCGCCGACACCTCCGTGGCTTTGGTGAACTCCTTGGCTTGCAAAAAGGCATTTTGGCCCGTGCTGCCATCGAGTACCAGCAGTACTTCGTGCGGTGCATCGGGAATTACCTTCTGCATCACACGCTTGATCTTGCTTAGCTCGTTCATCAGGTTCACCTTGTTGTGCAGGCGGCCAGCCGTGTCGATGATGACCACATCGGCCTGCATCTCCACGCCCTTTTTCACGGCGTCGTAGGCCACGGAAGCCGGATCGGTGTTCATGCCGTGCGAAATAACCGGCACGCCCACACGCTGTCCCCAAATGATAAGCTGATCGACGGCGGCGGCCCGGAAGGTATCGGCAGCACCTAGCACCACCTTTTTACCGGCCGAGTGGAAACGGTGCGCGAGCTTACCAATGGTGGTGGTTTTGCCCACCCCGTTTACGCCCACTACCATAATCACGAAGGGCTGGCCGCCAGAATCTTCACGGTCGGCGCGCTCGAGCACGGCCGTGGAGCCGGAGTCGTTTTTCTGAAGCAGGTCGGCAATTTCTTCGCGCAGGATGCGGTCGAGCTCCGAGGTGCCCACGTACTTGTCGCGGGCCACGCGCTTCTCGATTCGGTCGATAACCTTCACGGTAGTATCGATGCCCACATCGGCGTGCACCAGCACCGATTCGAGGTCGTCGAGCACTTCTTCGTCGACGGTGCTCTTGCCCACAACGGCTTTGCTCAACTGATCAAAAAAGCTGGTTTTGGTTTTCTCCAGCCCTTTGTCCAACGACTCGCGCTGCTCCTTATTCTCCTTGTCTTTCTTAAAAAAATCGAAAAGGCCCATGGGTTAGGTCTTAGGGATTGGGTCTTGGCACTTAGCGCAGCACGCTAAGCCAGAAGGATTGGCTTTGGCAGCCAAGGGCACGCAACTAAGACCTAGGCCCTAATCACCAAGCCCTAATACGCAAAAAAGTCCCACGGGAAGGCGGGACTTCTTCACTATTAGACGAGTGCGTAGCGGCTGCCCCGAAGGGAACCGGATGGGCGTTGGCACAGCCGTTCGACCGTACGCACTCGATAAGTTCTTACTTGCTGCCGGAAGCGAGGAACTCCTGCACTTTGTCAACGGGTACCATCTCTTCTTTGAAGGTGTAGGCACCAGTTTTGGGCGAGCGGACGGCGCGGATAACCTTGGCCCAGTCCTTACCGCCCGAAGTCTTCAGCGTAGCAACTACTTTCTTTGCCATGACTCAGCTTACTTGATTTCTTTGTGGACGGTCATTTTCTTGAGCACCGAGTTGTATTTCTTCAACTCAATGCGCTCCGGAGTATTTTTCCGGTTTTTCGTGGTGATGTAGCGCGAGGTGCCCGGCTGGCCCGAGTTCTTGTGCTCGGTGCACTCCAGGATTACCTGCACCCGGTTTCCTTTCTTGGCCATCGTGATACAGTCAGGACGTGGGTTTCGATTTTAGGACTGCAAAGATACGAGTTGTTTCGACAAAGTCAAACAACAGAAGTATAAACCGTTGCAAGATGTAATTACACCCGCTCAGAAACAGTTTATCGCACCTTTTCAGCACAAAAATAAGCGGGCCTGCGCACACTTGGTTGCGCAGGCCCGCTGGTTGTGGCCGTTTTGCAACTGTTCTAGTTCTTTAAGATAGGAAGCTTAAAGTTGTCGAGGGCGCTTGGTTTAGCCATCATCGCCTCAATGTCGGCTACGGTGCGGGGTGCTTCTTTCGATAGGTTATCATAGCCTGACGACGTGATGAGAATATCGTCCTCGATGCGTACGCCAATGTTCCACCACTTTTTGTCGCAGGGGCTGCCTTCGGGGATGTAGATGCCCGGTTCGACAGTGATTACGTTGCCGGCTTTTAGCGGGCCGTAAGTGCCGCGGTCGTGCACATCGAGCCCTAGGTAGTGCGAGGTGCCGTGCGGAAAGTAGCGGCGCACCTCGGCGTCGGTCTTGATGATACCTAGGCGCTTCAGCCCTTCGGTAATCACTGCCTGCGCTGCTTTGTGCGGGGCCTGAAACTCGGCGCCGGGTTTGCACTCTTTAAAGCTGGCCTCCTGAGCGGCTAATACCAACTCGTAAATCTCACGCTGCTCGCGTGAGAACTTGCCCGTGGGCGGAATCGTGCGCGTCACGTCGGAGGTGTAGCCATGGTACTCGGCGCCGCAGTCCATCAGCAGCAGCTCGTTGCCAACGCGCGGCTTGTCGTTGGTTTCGTAGTGCAGCACGCAGGCATTGTTGCCGGCGCCCACAATGCTGGGGTAGCCTTCGAACTCGGCGCCGTACTTCTTGTACACGTACTCGTGCAGGCCCTGAATTTCCATTTCGCCCATGTCGGGCTTGGTGGCTTTCATCACCTCCTGCTGCCCTACCGCCGAAATGCGTACGGCTTGGCGCAGCAACTTCAGCTCCTCGGGCGTTTTTACTTCGCGCATCTGGTTCAGCAGCTCATCGAGCGTGGTGGCATCGAAGCGCGATACGGGGCGCGAGGCTACCACTTTCTGCCGGTCGGCGTCGGTGTCGGCTTTCAGATAAGCCTGCACGTAGGCGTCGGTAGCCAGCTGCGGCTGCGAGCTTACTAGGTTGGTGAGGTAGGGCCGCAATTCGGTGGGGTTGGCCGTGCCATAGCGCTGAATGACTTTGTGCGCCTCCCCTACTGCTGGGCTAAAATCGGCCGGCAGGCTAGCTTTTTGCCGGAAGCTAGCTACTAAGTCGTGTAGGTCGGCGGGGTTGCGCGGGTCGTTGGCAGCATCGGTTGGCAACGTCAGCATCAGCACTTGGCCAAAGTTGCTCCACTGAATGGGAGCCGCGGCAAACTCGGTGTTGTCGGCGGTATACTGCAGGCCCAGTTGCTGCTTGGCACCGTCCTTGCCTATGCGGCGGCCCGTCCACATTTCGCGGGCGGCATTGCGGGGCTGCACGTAAAGCGCCTCTGTTACACCGGTTTGGCCGCCTAGGTTCTGGGGCTCCTTGAACAGTACCAGCACGGCATCGGGCTCGGTATAGCCCGTGAGGTAGTACAAATCGGGGTGCTGGTGGTAGATGTAGCTGACGTCGTTGGCGCGGTTGCGCACCGGCGAGGCAAACAGCACCGCTACCGAGCCGGCCGGCATTTGCTGGCGCAGTAGCTCGCGCCGGCCCTTGTGAAAATCGGCACTCAAAAAATCAGTGGGCCGCTCGTTGCTGACTTGGCGCTGAGCTTGGGCAGGTTCGAGGCCCAGGGCACCTAGGCAGAGCAGGGCAAAAGCTCCTCGGCGGAGCCACAACGGGGTTCGGAGCATATGCAGAGCCGCAGCCATGTAGGTGCGTAGTACGGTGGTGCGAGGTAGCTAAGCGGCTAAAGCAAAAGAAGCGAGATTTCGGCTGAAGGTTGCGCGCCATAGGCGGCAACATCGGCCAAAATCTCGCTTCCGGATATGCAGTAAGCCATGCGCCCGAAATCGGGCACGCGTAGTAGCTTAGTAAACTACGTAGCCTTCTTGCTTAGCTTTTTTCAACACGGCCATAATGCCGTTCTTGTTGATCGTGCGGATGGTAGAAGCGGCTACGCGCAGGGTAACCCATGCATCCTCCTCGGGGATGTAGAAACGCTTCTTCTGCAGGTTCGGGTAGAACTTGCGCTTGGTCTTGTTGTTGGCGTGCGATACGTTGTTACCAACGCGCGTGCGCTTGCCGGTCAGATCACAAACTCGGGCCATGGCTATGTGTTACTTGAGATGACAATGCGGGAAACAGGGGCGCAAATATCGGCAAAACTCTGAATTAGTCAAACTTCTGTCGAAAATTCATGAGGCAGAGCTTGTTGCCCAACGGGCCGAAGCTTTGCCGCACCTAGCGCTTAAGGGCTTTTTTGGCCTTCCAGGGGCAATGCCGGCAGCCGCTGCCGCAGCAGTTGCCGCGGCGCAGGTGGTACTGCTCGGTAAACACCATGTAGCCCTCAGGGGTGTAGTAAAAGTCGCCGGGTTGCAGCGGCTGGGGTTTGGCTTTCATGCGGCTCCCCTAACCCCGAACGGCGGCAATACATTCAATCTCGACCAATGCCTCGAGCGGCAAACGCGATACTTCTACCGTGGTGCGGGCCGGGCGGTGTTCCCCAAATACCTCGGCGTACACAGCGTTCATGCGCTGAAAATCGGCGAAGTTTTTCAGGAACACCGTTGTTTTCACAATGTCCTGCAGCCCTAGCCCATGCGCCGACAGCACCGTGCCTAGGTTGGCCAGCGCCTGCTGGGTTTGCACCTCAATGGTGGTGCCCTCGAGCTGCATGGTTTGGGGGTTGAGGGGCGTTTGGCCGGAGCAGAACACCAAGCCGCCCGTTACAATGGCCTGCGAGTAAGGCCCAACGGCTTTGGGCGCATCGGGGTGGTGGATGAATTGCATGTGCTACAAGCAAGGGTTGGTTGCCGGGCAAAGGTACCAACCAATGCCGAGGTGCGCGCCGCTTACTTGGCACCCGGCGCGGCTACTCCCCTTCTCCTTTGCGCGGAATGTTCTTCAGCTCCTGCAGCGTGCCTTCGCTGTTGAAGTTTAAGCTCATGTCTTTGGTGTTATGGCGGCCAGCAGCCACCACGGCTACCCCGTCGAGGTCGTACGAGGTCTTATCGGCCTTGAACAGGCTTTTAAAGGCTACTTTGGGCATGGCTTTGGGTTGAAAGCTGACGCGTACGGGCATGATTTCGGTGCCGCGCTCATCGAAGGTTACGTCTTTGGTTTCTACGCCTTTCACTTCCATATCGTCGTCGCCGATGCGAAAGCGGTACCGCACGCTCCGGATGGTTACCGAAAACGGATTGTAGTTCGTCACCTTTAGCTTCACCAGCGCTTCGCCGTGTTTCAGCCCTAGGTCGGTTACGTCTACATCGGCCACCTCAATCTTGGGCATCTTGGGCACGTACACCCGCTTGCTCACTACTACCGGAATGCGCTCGGTGCCTACCACGGGCAAGCGGGTGTACATCTGCATGCGCATTTGCACCTCCACGCAGTCTTGCTGCGCATCTTTAACTGTACGCTTTAGGTCGCCCATGTCCACGGCCATGGGTATTTCCAGCTGGCTCAGGCCCCGACGCTTCACTACCGTTGGCTCATCCTGGGCGCCGCGTGCCATGGGCTTGCCATCCACGCGCGTTTCGTAACTAAAGCTGTCGATGCGCATGCCAATGGGCGCGTTGTTGCGCAGGCTTACCTGCATTTGCGCCTTCAGCGAATCGGCCGTGATGTTGCCCATTTGCAGGTTGGCATTTTCGAGGGTCGGTAACAGTTTTTGGCCGTTGTTGGTGGCTTTGAAGCCGATAAACCCGCCCGCTACGAGCAATATGATGAGACCGAGCAGCACCCCAAGCACGGGATGCCGCCCGAAAAATGACGACTTGGTCATGATCGGTAGTAGGCGGTGGAGAGATGGAAGAAAGGCTCCTTGAACCTCAGCCGGAGTTGAAGGTTGGGTATGTTGGGTTCACGACGCGGCGAGTATTTTGTTATTGTTCAGGCAATTACCTAAACACACCTTCGCAGCCCGAAATCCGTACTTTTGGGCATCCCACCCATGTTTAGCTCTCCAAAATTTTCCCACTATGTCTGTTAGCACGCCTCCCGCTACCGCCGCCCCCATTCAGCTGAGCAGCCACGATTTGATGCAGCTCGAAGACCACTACGGTGCGCACAACTACCACCCCTTGCCGGTGGTGCTGAGCCGCGGCGAAGGCGTGCACCTGTGGGATGTAGAAGGCAAGCGCTACTACGATTTCCTATCGGCGTACTCGGCCGTAAACCAAGGCCATTGCCATCCGCGCATCATCAATGCCCTTACCGAGCAGGCCCAAAAGCTTACGCTTACCTCGCGGGCGTTCTTCAACGACCAGCTGGGCCGCGCCGAGAAGTACCTGTGCGAGCTGTTCAACTACGACAAGGCCCTGCTGATGAACTCGGGTGCCGAAGCCGTGGAAACCGCCCTTAAGCTGGCCCGCCGCTGGGGCTACGAGCAGAAGGGCATTGCGCCCAACCAAGCCCGCATTGTGGTAGCCGAGCACAACTTCCACGGCCGCACCACGGGCATCATTTCCTTCAGCACCGACCCCGACAGCACGGGCGGCTTCGGCCCCTACATGCCCGGCTACCAGGTAGTACCCTACGACGACTTGGCCGCCCTCGAAGCCGCCGTGCAAGACCCCCACGTGTGCGCCTTCATGGTTGAGCCCATTCAGGGCGAGGCGGGTGTGGTGGTGCCTTCGGATGGCTACTTGGCCCACGCCCACGCCATCTGCAAAAAGCACAAGGTGCTGATGATTGCCGACGAGATTCAGACGGGCCTGGGCCGCACCGGCGAGCTGCTGGCCTCGTGCTACGAGGGCCTGCACGCCGACATCCTGATTTTGGGCAAGGCCCTGAGCGGCGGCGTACTGCCGGTGTCGGCGGTGCTGGCGCGCAACGAAATCATGCTCTGCATCAAGCCCGGGCAGCACGGCTCTACCTTCGGCGGCAACCCGCTGGCTTGTGTTGTGATGATGGCTGCTTTGGATGTACTGCTTGAAGAAAAGCTGACCGAAAACGCCCGCGCCCTAGGCGAGGTATTCCGCGAGCGGATGCGCCGCGTGCAGGCCAAGCGCCCCGAGGTAGTAGAGCTGGTGCGCGGCAAAGGTCTGCTGAACGCCGTGGTGATTAAGCCTGCCCCCGACGGCCGCACCGCCTGGGATGTGTGCGTAACCCTAATGGAGCGCGGCGTGCTGGCCAAACCCACCCACGGCGACATCATCCGCTTTGCCCCGCCGTTGGTTATCACCGAGGAGCAGCTGCACGAAGCCTGCGACATCATCGAGCAGGTGATTATGGAATTTTAGAGCGCTGACTAGTTAAGCACTTACCAAGCGGACGACCTGCCCTAGGTCGTCCGCTTTTGTTTTATGTTCTTAGGCTGAATGCAGCTATTGAACTCTACTGCTAACCGCTGCTTTCTAAGCACTTATCAGATGCTCAGCTAGCGAAGTCGATAATTCGCATTGCCACGGAACGCTTTCGGCGAGTAGCACGGTTTGACGACAGCCGCGCGGCCTATGTTTGTGCCGTTGGTATTGCTTTTTATCCTACTTCTATGCTAGCTCGTTACACCCTGCTTTTCGGTATTGCGGCCCTTAGCTTGGCCAGCTGCAAAACAAGCCGCTCGGCTTTTGGCTCGCACGCGGCGCCCGCCGTGGCCATGCTCGATACCGACAGTACGCGGGTAGTGCTGATGCACGACTCGCAAAGCCCCGAGCCAACGCGCGTGGTAGTACCTGCCTCCGAAGCAGCGGCCCCCGCGGCACCTAGGGTAAAAAGCATCCACCGATAGGAATACATTAGAAGGTTTGGTTAACGACGATTGGCTCGGCATCTATGCCGGGCCAATGTTGTTTCAGGGCGTAATTATTGTCTGCCGCAAAGCGGCACCCGCGCAACTTTATCTTTGCCCCGGCTGTTTTGCCCGGTTGATCTACGTTTCTCATGGCTATAATTCCCACTCACCGCCCCCGGCGGAACCGCAAGTCCGAAGTTATCCGCAACATGGTGCAGGAGACTACGCTGTCGGTGCACGACTTTATCTATCCGTTGTTCCTCATCGAGGGCGAAAACAAAACCATTGAGGTAACGTCGATGCCGGGCATTCAACGCTTCACGGCCGACCGCCTCTTGGATGAAATCGGCCAGTGCGTCGACCTAGGCATCAAGGCTTTTGCCCCCTTCCCCAGCATCGACGACCGCCTTAAGGACCGCCTAGCCAAGGAAAGCCACAACCCCGATGGGCTGTACGTGCGCACCGTCGAGAAAATCAAGAAGGCTTTCCCCGATGTGGTGATCATGACCGATGTGGCCATGGACCCCTACTCCTCCGATGGCCACGACGGCATTGTGGATCCCGACTCGGGCGAAATCCTGAACGACGCCACGCTAGAGGTGCTTGGTCAAATGGCCTTGGCCCAAGCTCGTGCCGGTGCCGATATCATCGGGCCCTCCGACATGATGGACGGCCGCGTAGCCTGGATTCGTGATGTGCTCGACCGCAACGCTTTCTCGCACGTGAGCATCATGAGCTACACCGCCAAGTACGCCTCGGCTTTTTACGGCCCCTTCCGCGACGCCCTAGGTTCGGCCCCGAAGAAAGGCGACAAGAAAAGTTACCAAATGAACCCGGCCAACCGCCGCGAGGCCATTCGGGAATTGCGCCTCGATGAGCAGGAAGGCGCCGACATGGTGATGATTAAGCCCGCCCTGAGCTACCTCGATGTAATTCGGGAAGTGCGCGACAACACCCAGTTGCCCGTAACGGCCTACAACGTATCCGGTGAGTACGCTATGGTAAAAGCCGCTGCCCAAAATGGCTGGGTTGATGGCGAACGAACCATGCTGGAAGTACTGATGAGCATTAAGCGCGCTGGCGCCGACGCCATCCTGACGTACTTCGCTAAGGAAGCTGCGCAGGTGCTCCGCCGCGGATAATAACTTGAAGGCCCGGCAGAACTACTTTACTCTGCCGGGCCTTCGTTGTTTTTGTTCCGTCTGAAACGCTTCAGACTCGCCCTTCTGCCAGCGTCCAATGCCTCAGTTTAGCTTGGCGGTTTCAGCAAAAACGGTTCGTAGCTGTTTGTTTAGCACGCGCTCTTTTAGCGGTTCGCGGTCATTCTCAACCACCCGCCTGAAATACACGATGCGGTGTTATTGCCGATCGTACACAAAGGCGTACAGCCCGGCTGAAGCCTTGACGGCTACCGGCACATACATCCCTAGCGTGAGCAGGCCTACGCCCAGCGTTTTGGCTACTTGGCCTTGGTAGTTTTCAGATGTGCGCGTAAAGCCGTGGCGCACCGTTCCCAACACGTGGCGTGCCGGGACGCCTGCGGTAAGGCTATCGAGCACGGGAAGCGGTGCAACAGGATACAAAGTGGTGCCTTTTTGAGGCTTGCTGCGCATAAGCTGCTGCACCGCCGCTAGCACCTCGCGCTGAAGGCGCAGCTGTACTGTGGCAGGCACGGCCAACTGTTCGCTCAGGTGCAACGGCTCTTGTTGTTGAACTAACGCGGTACGCAGCTGGTCGGCTGCTTTCTGCTATAACTCGGGGCTGGGCGCGGGCTGATTGCCGGTTTGGACTAGGCTGATCAGCCCCACCGGCGGCAAATACAGCACGGGGGCAGCCTTCGAGAAAGTAAATTTTTGCGGAGCTACAACCCAGTGCACCGAGCCGCAGCCACTGCTGCTCAGCACCACAGCAGCAACTGCCAGAACCTTAAAAAGGCGCATGAATTAAGTAATCAAGGGTAGATAATAACTGCCCAAGATACTTGGCGCAACCAGATTTACGGCCGAGCTATATGAGGTTTGCCACAAAGTGCATTAGCTGACGCACGCCGGCAAACAGCTCGTCGAGTTGGTAGCTCATCAGAAAGAAGCCAACATAGAAGGGGCTGGGGTGCTTATAATGCCATTGCACAATGGGCAGCCAATAGCGCTGCCGCACGGCGGGCAGGTTGGCCGCTACGGCCGTAGCCACGCCAATGATGCCGCCCGCTACCAAATCGGTGGGGTAATGCAGCCCTAGGTAGAGCCGGGGCACGCAGATAAAGAACACCACGTAGAGCAGCGACGCAATGCCAATAGGCCGCGACAGAAATAGCATTCCGGTGGCCAACGCAAAGAAGATGGTGGCGTGGTCGCTCGGGAAAGAGCTGTTATCGGCCGAGTCGGCCAACAGCTGCGGGTGTACCGGCTCGAGTTGCATCTCGGTGTTGTGCAGGGGCCGCGGGCGCTCCGGAAATGCGTGCGTAAGCATGCGCGTTGCGGCCATGCCAACGAAGCACCCTGCCAACACGCCTATAACGATGCTGCGGCAGGCATTGCCGCTGGGCGTGTCGCCGCACTTAAACCACGTCCACCACAACACCACGGTGAAAATTACCCCCTTCAGTAAATTGTTATAACTCAAAAAATCGAGGCAGGTATCGAGCAGAGCAGATTGGTGCACATACTGGTTTAGCCACTCCAGTATTACGCGGTCGAATGTGGGTAGCATAGCCTTCGGGTGGATAAACGGTGGCACAAGGAGCGGCAAAAACATACATAATTTAATAGTTAATAATTGATCAATACCATTTTATATAAGTTTTTTCTGCCTCCTTGCTCTCATATACCCCCCTATCTGCTTCCTATTTGTGGTTTTATAAACCTGCCGATTTTGTTGACCTAACGCTGCTCAAACGGCCAACGCCCTTGCCGCCTGTTGATCCCCAGAAAAACGAGCGCACCTAGGGCAATGACGGCCAGGCCCGAGAGCATGAATGACCATCCTGTACTCCACAAAACCAGGAGCCATACCACTACGGCGGCCACCACTGGCAGCGGGTAAAGCGGCATTCGGAAAGGCAAGCCCGCCGTGCCCCTACGCCGCCGCAACAGCACCAACCCTACCGCTTGGCCCACAAACTGCACCAAGATGCGCATGGCCAGAATGGCGTTGATCACTGCAGCCAGCTTAAATAGCAGGCTGAACACAAAGCCCGCCCCACCCAGCACCAGCAACGACACGTACGGGAAGTGCTTGGTGGGGTGCAGGCGCGCAAACACCGGCAAAAACTCGCCATCGGCTGCGGCGGCGTACGGAATGCGCGAATAGCCCAGCAACACCGCAAACAACGAGGCAAACGCCACCCACAGCACCAGCGCCGTGGCTGCTAAAGCTGCCTTGTGGCCAAACAGCCGCTCCACAAAGGTGCTCACAATAAACTCCGACTGCGCCGCTTCGGCCCAGGGCAGCACGCGCGCCACGCTGTAGTTGAGCAGCAGGTACAGCGCCGCAATGCCCAGTATGCTCAGAAAAATAGCCCGCGGGATAATGCGTGCCGGCTGCCTGATTTCGGCCCCTAGGTGGCACACGTTGTAGTAGCCCAAGTAGCTGTAGATGGTTTTGACGCTGGCCTGACCTAGGGCCACTGCCGGCAGCACAAACCAGCCCTTGGCGGCATCGGCCGCGGCTACCGGCGTGAGCGGCGGAAACGGCACCGGCTCGTGGCCCAGTAACAGGCCGCTGCCAATCAGGCCTACCATCAGCACCAACACGCCCACCCACAAAGCCACGCCCAGCTTGCCCACCGAGCCAATGCGCCGGTACAACAGCGCCACCAGCAACACTACCACCGTGCCGCTCACTAGCTTGGGCTGCCACCACTCAGGCAACGGCACCAAGTAAGCGAAGTACTGCGCAAAGCCAATGGCGCCCGAGGCCACCACCAGCGGGGCCTGCACCAGGGTTTGCCACACGTACAAAAACGACATCAGCCGGCCCCAGGTGTGCTCGCCGTAAGCCAGCTTCAGGAAACGGTACGAACCACCGGCCTCGGGGTACGCGGCACCCAGCTCCGACCAAATCAGCCCATCAATCACCGAGAGCACCGCCCCCGCCACCCACGCCCACAAAAAGCAGGGGCCGAGCAGCTGCATTACCAGCGGCAGCACCACAAACGGCCCAATGCCCACCATGTCGATCATGTTGAGGGCAGTGGCTTGCAGCAAGCCCAGCTCGCGGCGTAGTGTATCGGCCGAGTTGGTGGTAGAGGTTGTGGGCATAGTCGGAATGTTTGTGGCCGGGCCTCGGCGCGAAGTAACTGCTTTCGGGCACCTAGGGTTTTGACGCACCCGATCAAAGCCAGATTGCTGTGTACAAACGTGCGGCGCCGCACCAGCGCCGTTGCGTGCCGCTGCTTTTCTTGGCTTACCAGGCAGTACTGCCGCAGCTTATGGCACCTAGCGGCGCAACGCTCGCATTGCGCTTGCAAAGCACCGTGCCCCCCTGCCAATGTATTTTATTAATCTTACCGCCAAACTCCTCGGCGCACTAGGTTGTGCACTAGAGTGGCACCTCTGCACGTTTAGCTTGCTGTCTAAGCATGGGGCGAGGCTACCTTTACCCAGCAAGGCGAAACCCTTAGTTCATGAAATACCATGTTTTGATTGGGGCCCTGGCCGCCCTGCTGGGCGCAGGCGCACCGGCCACTGCCCAAAAAGTGAAAACCAAAGTGAAGGGCGCCGCTGCGGCCGATTTGTCGTTGGCGGCCCGCCGGCAGCTGCCGCTGTTTGGGGGCCTTACGCCGCAAGCCGCGCAGCAATTGGTGGGCGAGCCGTACCTTAAAGGCCTGGAGCAAAGCTTTGCGTCGCGTACCGAAGCCAGCCAGTTTTTTGCCAACAAAGGCTACGAATACATCAACGAGGGCCAAGCCGATACGGCGCGTTACCGCTTTAACTTGGCTTGGCTGCTCGACCCCAAGAACCCTGATGCCTACCGCGGCTTGGGCTTGCTAGCTGCCAACACCTCACCCGACCAAGCCATCGGCTTGTTCAGCCAAGGCTTGGCACTATCGCCCAACAATGCCCAACTGCTTGCCGACCTAGGCAGCGGCTATTTGTTGCGCTACGGCCAAACCAAAAAGACCAAAGACTTGAAGGGCGCCGAGGAGCAATTGCGCAAGGCCATTGCAACCGATGCAAACAGCTCGTACGCCTGGCAACAGCTGGCGTGGGTGCAGTTCTACCAAAACGACTTTGCCCAAGCTTGGGAGTCGTTGCACAAGAGCAGCACGCTTAATTTCAGCGGCGTCGACTTTGAGTTAGTGACCAGCCTGAAAGACAAAATGCCCGATCCGAAAGGCTTGTTTAAGTAAGCCGCAGCCCTTTGCCCACAACGCAGCCCGCGCCGCTGGCGTAAGCGGGCTGCTTACCATTCCTCTCCTTCGTGCGCATAACCAACTTATTGCTCGGGGCAGCCTTGCTGGCGCCGCTGGCCGCGTCGGCACAAGCCCCGCGCCGCCACTTCGATGCGCAAGGCCGCGCTTACTTCCGGGGGCCGCTGCGCCTGTCGGTTGGCGGCGGTATTGCCCTGTACAACGGCGACCTTACCGCGAACCTAGGCGACAACTTTATTGGACCCGCCGGGCAGCTCGGCTTGGTGTACACCTGGCGCCCGCACTGGAGCGTGGGCGGCGAGGCCACTGCCTTCCAAATCGGAGCCCGCGACCAATTGCCCGAGCGCAACCTGGCGTTTAGGGGGCGCAACTTGGCGGTTGCGGCGTTTGTGCGCTACGAGCCGCTGCGCGACCCATCGTGGTACGCCGGCACGCGCAACCGTTTTGCTCGCGTAAAGCCTTTTCTGAAAGCCGGGGTGGGCTACCTGCTCTATAACCCCAAGGCCTACAACGGCACCGAGCGCCCCACCAACTCCACCACCTACCTTTCGCCCGAGCGGCCCGATTACACCGCCACCGGCATTACGGTACCCGTGGGTGGCGGCTTGTCGTTTTTCCTTACTCGCCGGTTTTGGCTCACGGCTGAGGGCGCGTACGGCTTCACCACTACCGACCACCTCGACGACGTGAGCCAACGCGGCAACCCCGACCGCAACGATGGCTACGGCACTGTTACGCTAAAACTCGAATACCAATTAGGCAAGTAATTGGTACTGGGTATTGAGTAGTAGACAGGCATTCCGCGCCTTGGCTGGCGTTTAGGCCTCCCCATGCTTCGGTACTCGCTGCTGATTACCACCTGCTCAGACCCACTACCAAATACCAACTTCTAACTACTTCTTGTATGCCTTTTCCTGCTGATGCAGCAACGTGCTGGTCGCTACAAGGCCGTGTTTTTTTGGTAACGGGTGCTTCGGCGGGCATTGGCGCGGCCGTGGCGGCCGAGCTGCTTGGCTTTGGGGCTACGGTGGTAGCGGCCGCGCGCCGTCCCGCGCCGCTGCAGCAGGCCGTAGCCGAGTGGCAGCAGCAAGGCCTCGATGCCCATGCCATACCCGCCGACGTGAGCACGGCTGCTGGCCGCCAAACCTTAGTGGAGCAAATACAGGCGCAGTTTGGTCGGCTCGATGGGCTGGTGAACAACGTGGGCACCAACATCCGCAAGCCCACCACGGCGTACTCCGACGAGGAGTACCGCCACGTGATGCAAACCAACCTCGACTCGGCTTTTCACCTGTGCCAGCTGGCTTACCCCCTGCTGAAGGCCAACCAGCAGGGCAGCATCGTGAATATATCATCGGTGGCGGGGCTTACCGCTGTGCGCACCGGCGCCGTGTACGCCATGACGAAGGCCGCCATGGTGCAGCTTACCCGCTACCTGGCCGCCGAGTGGGCCCCCGACGGCGTTCGGGTGAACTGCGTAGCGCCGTGGTACATCAGCACGCCACTGGCCGCCGGAGTGCTCAGCAACGAGAGCTACCTGCAGAACGTGCTCGACCGCACCCCCATGCGCCGCGTAGGCGAGCCGCACGAGGTAGCCGCGGCCGTGGCCTTCCTGAGCTTGCCCGCTGCCAGCTACATCACCGGCCAAACGCTTTCGGTCGATGGCGGCTTTGTGGGCTACGGGTTTTAAGCTGTAGCGGTGTAGCGTGGGCTTCAGCCCGCGTTTGCTCGAACTGTGTCGTTGTGCGTTTTTCGTTCAACTGCAATTGTTCTAACAAACGCGGGCTGAAGCCCACGCTACATTCCGCTGACCCTGAGCAGCTATTAGAAACGGTTATCCGTGGACGCAGACTGCAACCGTTGGTCGGCGTAGCCAAAATTCGTGCTATAGCTCAACTTTAGTGGCCTGCGTTAGTCGCAGCAGGGCTTCGTAGTAACGCTGGTAGGCAGCTTCGCCCTCCGAATCCATGTACAGGAAGGGCTCGATCATCTCCAGTTCCATCAGCCAGAAACCGCCATCGGGAGCTTCTACTCCATCCACGCGGGCGTAGAGGCAGTCTTCGGCAAAGCGCTCGACGATATCCTGCGCTACCGCCAGAATAGCGGCGGCCGGTGTTTCGGGGTGGATGGCCCCGCCGTGGAAATGCTGCACCCGGAAGTCGCCCGACTTGGGGGTTTTGCGCACGCAGTGGCTGAGCTGTCCACCAAAAAATACCAACGACCATTCGCCCGTGGTATGGATTTGGGGCAAGAAGGGTTGGGCCATGAAGTCAGCTTCATCAACCAGGGCCTGTAGCTGCTCCACGGCCGCATTGGCTTCTGCCAGACCTAGGGCAAAGGTATCCTTGGCGCCGCCGCTTACGGAAGGCTTCAGCACCAGGCGCTCGGTACCGAGTTCGGCCAGCAGGGCAGCGGGCTCCACGCGGCTGCCGCGGGGCAGCCAGTGCGTGGGCACAATGGGCACACCGGCCTGCTCCATAGCGCGCAGGTACAGCTTATCGGCGTTGTGGCGCACAATGTTGGTGGGGTTGAGCAGGCGCACGCCGCGGGCGTCGAGCTCGTTCAGCCAGCTGTGGAACTCGGTGGGGCGGTCGAAATAGTCCCACGGCGACTTCAGCACGGCCACATCAAAGGCTTCCCAACGCACGCTGGCATCGGTCCAGGAAACGTAGCTGACCTGCACGCCGCGGGCGCGGAGGTAATCGGCAAGCTGCTGGTCTTCGGCGGCTACGTTGGTAGCGGCGTACTGAGCCAGCGCATCGCAAGAAACTAAGGCAATATGCATAGGTACGAAAGCAAGAAAACCGCCCTAGGTGCAGCGGCTCCAAATGGGCCGCAAAGGTACCACCATCGGGCCCTGGCTCAAACAAAAAGCCCGCCGTACCTAGGGCACGGCGGGTTTGCGACAGATAAAACAACGAGGCTTGCGGCAGCTACTTCATCTTGCCGCTGAGGTAATCGACGGCGAGGTTAGAGAGGGTGCGCACACCTAGGCCAAAGCCGCTTTCATCGAGGAAGAAACCAGGGGTGTGGTGCGGCGCGGTGGTAGCAGGGTCTACACCTTTCGGCATACCGCCTAGGTACAGGTACACGCCGGGCACTTTCTCTTGGTAACAACCAAAGTCTTCGGCGCCGGTTACGGCCTTCATCTCGCTCACGGCGCTGGCGCCCGCCACGTTGCGCAGCGTGGGCAGGGCTTGTTGCAGCAGGCGTGGGTCGTTGTAAGTCAGCGGGGCGGCGGCGCGCACCTCCACCTCGGCGGTAGCGCCGGTGGCTTCGGCAATGTTGGTGGCCACACGGCGTACGCTTTGGGCCAGCAGCTCGCGGGTTTGGGCATTGAGGGCGCGCAGGGTGCCTTGCAGCTCCACTTGCTCCGGTATAATGTTGTTGCGCACTCCCCCATGAATCATGCCCACGGTAACTACTGCGGCATCCTCGGTTAGCTGCACCTCGCGGCTCACGATGGTTTGCAGCGCTACCACAATCTGCGAAGCCGTAACCACCGGATCAACGGCCAGCCAGGGGTACGCCCCGTGTGCCGACTTGCCCTTCACCCGAATCTGGAATACGTCGGCGCTGGCCATCATGCCGCCGGCGCGGTACTTAATCTGCCCGGCTTCGGTTTGCGCATTGATGTGCAGGCCAAATACTGCCTCAACTTTAGGGTTGTCGAGCACACCTTCTTTCACCATCAGGGCGGCGCCGCCCTCTTCGCCTGCGGGCGGGCCTTCTTCGGCGGGCTGGAAGATGAACTTAACGGTGCCGTGCATGTCTTTCTTGAGCTGACTGAGCACGTTGGCCGTGCCAAGCAGCATGGCCACGTGGCTATCGTGGCCGCAGGCGTGCATTACGCCTACTTCCTGGCCGTTGTATTGGGTGCGCTCTTTGGAGGCAAACGGCACCTTGCGTTCTTCGGTAACGGGCAGCGCATCCATATCGGCGCGCAGCGCCACCACGGGGCCAGGCTTGCCGCCGCGCAGTATGCCCACCACGCCGGTTTTGCCCACGCCGGTTTGCACTTCCATCCCTAGGCGCTTAAGCTCGGCGGCCACAATGCCGGCCGTGCGGGTTTCGCGGTTGCCTAACTCGGGGTGCTCATGAATATCGCGGCGCCAGGCAATTACCTGCGGCTCTACGCGGGCTGAAAGCGCATCGATGCGCCCGGCTAAAGGATTCTTTTTTTGCGCTTCGGCCGGGGCCGAGTTCAGGGCCAGCAGCCCGGTAGCAGCGGCCAGCAAAACAGGAAGGCGGAACATTGGCGCCAGGTAAGGGTAGGAGTATGCCCGCCAAGGTACAACACGGCACGCATCCCTAGGTGTGGCTGCCCAGGTCAGCCACCGGCAACCGAAACCTGGTGCACCTGTGGAGGAGTTGCTGCAGCTGCGGGTTTTGCTTTGTGCTTGGCTGCTCCAACGGGCACGCCGCCCGCTAACCACTGCTGCTATAACTGCTCGGCACCTTCGGTATCTTAACATGTAAATATTGTCAAAAACAAAGAATACTCAGTCATAGAAATTATCTTTTCTGGTCTCGCAAAAGCTACTTATGATGTTTGCAATAGCACGGGCAACCGACAAAAAGGAATAAAATCGCAGTTGAATACTGCCCCTGCAGCACTGGAAAGCCTCTGCTAATGCTAGTTAAGAAACGGCGGCCAGCAGCCACGCGCATTCTGCATAGCCTGATGCAGGGTTTAGCACGGCTACGGCTCGGTTTATCGGAAATTGTGTATTTTCGGGATGCTGGAACGTTACTCCTCCACCCACCTCCAGCTCTCCACCGCATGAAACGCATTTTTTGGCTGCCGTTGGCCTTTGCGCTTAGCTATGTCGCAGCGGCTCAGCCTGCTCCGGCTCGCCTGGTGCCCTGCCGCAAAGGCAACCAGTGGGGCTACGCCGACCGCCAAGGTCGCATGGTGCTACCCTTGCGCTACGACGAAGCCGGTCCGTTCGTCGACGAGGTAGCGTGGGTGCGCATTGGCAAGTGCTACGGCTACATCGATGGTGGCGGCAATACCATTACGCCGGTGCATTTCGAGCAGGCCTCCAACTTTCAGCAGGGCCGCGCCACGGTGGTGCTCAAGGGCGAAACCTTTGATATTGACGTATCGGGCCACCGGCTTACTGAGCCGCGCGAGCAGCCCGAGGAAGATTACTTGGCCCAAGGCGACCCGCTCCGCCGCGACGGGAAAGTGGGTTTCCGGTTCTCCGTGGGCAATGCCGTGGTACCGCCCGTGTACGACGAGGTACGGGACCTGTACCACGACGGCCTACTGCTGGTGCGGCAAGGCCCTAAGTGGGGCGTGTTGGATAACCGCGGCCGCCAGCGCCTGCCTCTCACCTTCGACAACATTCGGGCTACCGAGCAAAACGGCTACGCCTACCCCATTGTGGAGCAGCAAGGCCGCTTTGGCTATCTAGGGCCCAACGGCAAGCTCATCATCAAGCCTAAGTACGCGGCCGCCGAACCCTTTGTAGCCGGCGTAGCCCGCGTAACTACCCCCGAAGGCAAAGTAGGCTACGTGGATGATGAAGGCCGCGAGTACTTCGATTAACCACCTGCGGGCGTAAGTTGCGCAACACAGTTCGAGCAGTAACTTGCCACGATGGCGCCGTATACCACCTAGGGCGGTACCAGCGTTTGCCGCTCAGCTAAACTCACCTAGGCATGCTCCACGCCCTGCCCATCACCAACGTTCGGCTGCAGCCCTGCGCCGTAGCGGCCGATAAGCTTACGGCCGTTGTGGGCGGGCATTTCTGCTCCGATTGCCAGCGCGTGGTGCACGACTTCACCAACGCCACGCAGCTTGAGTTGGCTGAAGCCCGGGCTGCCTCGCCCGATGGCCGGCTGTGCGGCCGCTTTCAGCAGACGCAATTGGCTACGACACCTATGCTGCGGCCGAAACTTCGGTGGTTTTTGGCCGCTTTGGTGTTGGTGGTTGTGCAGGGCTTGTCAGCACAGCAGGCGTGGGCGCAAGTGAAAACCGCATCGAGGGTGGCGCGCATCCCACAGCATACCCACCAGGATGATTTCGAAATTTCGGGCATAGTGGCCGGAGGTATAGCAGCAGAGCAAATGCCCCGATTCAAGGGAGGCATGCAAGCACTTGTTACCTACCTGAAAGCCAATACACGCTACCCCGCCACGACGGCTGAAGGCCGCGTGTTTGTGCATTTCATTGTTGCCAGAAATGGCAGCATCCGAGGGGCAACGGTAACCAAGGGATGCAACCCGTTGCTCGACGCGGAAGCTTTGCGTGTGATTCGGCAAATGCCCGCTTGGGAGCCGGCAAAGCACAACGGGCAACCAGTAGACATGGCGTATACCATACCAATTACTTTTTCGCGGCCACCGGCTTCCTCGTCTAAGCGCACGCCTTAAACGAGGCTCCGCTGCGGCCTGCAATACTTTTCGGGTAGCATCTATCCCGGAAAGTCTTAAACTTATAGCCGGAGCCTACTCCTAGGTTCTCCACAACCCGAACTTCCCTCCGGCCATGATCTTCACCCCGAGTCCCATGCTGCTGAAGCTGCTGTACACCCGCGGCAGTTTGCACAACCTCCCCGATAACGGCGGCGTTGCTTTCTCGCTGAAAAACCGCCTTGACACGGTTCGCCTCACGCGCATCGATCAGGTACATGTAGATGGGCGCACCCTTGGGCCGGAGCAGATTACCATCGACCTAGGCAATGGCAACATCCGGCCGGCCACGGAAATTGGCGAAGGCGGCGGCTTGGAGTTTCCGGTGGGGCAAAGCATTACGTTGCGCCTGCACACCAATCCGCTGCCCGAGGGCATGCACCCGGTGCAGCTGCAGTTCCAAACCGACCCCTTCGGCGAGCTGCAAGTGGAGGTAGAAGACGCCATTGTGCAGCAAGACCAGCGCGTGCGCATCCCGCGTTTCGAGCCCGACGATTACGCCGAAGCCGCCATTCAGGCGCGGCAACGCTTCGCCCAGGATTTCACCAACCAGGAGTTCGAGCACATCACCAAGTACTCCTTCGACCCACACCAGCTTAAAGGCAACTGCGAGCATTTCGCGGGCGTGGCGCAGGTGCCCATTGGGCTGGCCGGCCCCCTGCGCGTAAATGGCGAGCATGCCCAAGGTGATTTCTTGATTCCGATGGCTACCACCGAGGGCACCTTGGTAGCCAGCTACAACCGCGGCATGCAGCTGCTCAACTTAAGCGGCGGCGTGAAGTGCACCGTTATCGGCGATGCCATGCAGCGCGCCCCGGTATTCGTGTTCGACGACGCCCGCGGCGCCCGCGACTTCAGCCGCTGGGTAGAAGAGTGTATCGACAAGATCCGCCACGAGGCCGAAGCCACCTCCCGCGTGGCCAAGCTGCAGTACATCGATACCTACCTGGCCAACAAGTTTGCGTACCTGCGCTTCAACTACAGCACCGGCGACGCGGCCGGGCAGAACATGGTAGGCCGGGCCACCTTTGCGGCGTGCTCTTGGATACTGGCCAACTACCAAGGCGCGCCCATCCGCAACTTTTACCTCGAGTCGAACTTCGCTACCGACAAGAAAGCCTCGCAGATAAACGTGATGCGTACCCGCGGCAAACGCGTGGTGGCCGAGGCCGTGATTAAGCGCGATGTGCTGCAGCAGCGCATGCGCGTAACGCCCGAGCAGCTGGCCTACCACGGGCAAGTAGCCAACGTGGGCGCGTTTATGTCGGGTGCCAACAACAACGGCCTTCACTCGGCCAACGGCATTACGGCCATGTTCATCGCTACGGGCCAGGACGTAGCCAACGTGTCGGAGTCGTCGGCGGGCATCATTTACTCGGAGCGCACGCCCGAAGGCGACCTGTACCTGAGCATCACCATTCCTTCGCTGATTGTAGCCACCCACGGCGGCGGCACCGGTCTGGCCACCCAAAACGAGTGCCTGCGCATGCTGGGCTGCACCGGCCGCGGCAGCGTGAACAAGTTTGCCGAGATAGTGGCCGGCGTGGTGCTGGCCGGCGAGCTAAGCTTGGCGGCCGCCATCAGCAGCAGCGACTGGGTAAGCTCGCACGAGCAGTACGGCCGCAACCGGTAATATTCCGAGCAAAGACATATCTCATTGCTCCTCTTGAACAACAAAGCCACCAGCCGTGCTGCTGGTGGCTTTGTTGCATTGTAGCGTGGGCTTCAACCCGCGTTTGCCAGAACGAGCTACGCTGCATACCCTACACAGCGGCAATGTTTTGGCAAACGCGGGCAGAAGCCCACGCTACAGGTGGCTACATGCCAAACAAGCGGCTGCCTTGTTGCAGGCGCTCCACCTTCTGCTGAATCACCTCCAGCCCTAGGTTGTGCACGCTGCCTAGGTGCGTGGTGCTAAACTCCTTGTGCGGCACGTAGCTGCCGTCCTCCACGGCTTGCCCCACCTCTTTGTAAGCCGTGCGGAAGGGCGTACCAGCTTGAATAAGTTGGTTGATATTTTCCACCGTGAACACGGCGTCGTACTTCGGCTGATCGAGCAGACTGGGCTTGATCTTAAGCTGCGGCAACGCGAAGAGCACGATGTCCAGAATGTCGAGCAGTTGGGTCATCGGCTCGAACAGAATTTCTTTCAGAATCTGGAAGTCGCGGTGGTAACCGCTGGGCAGGTTGTTGGTCACCAGCATCAGCGTGTTCGGCAGCGCCTGCAGGGCGTTGCAGCGGGCCCGAATGAGCTCGAACACGTCGGGGTTTTTCTTGTGCGGCATGATGCTAGAGCCCGTGGTGAAAGCAGCGGGCAGCTCCACAAACGCTAGGTCCTGCGAGTTGTAAAGGACCAAGTCGTAGGCCATCTTGGAGAAGGTGGCGGCCATGCCGGCAATGGCAAAAGCTAGCGTTTTTTCGGTTTTGCCGCGTAGCATTTGGGCGCCTACGGCACTCACCGCCATCTGGCCAAAGCCCAGTTCCGCAGTGGTCTGCTGCCGATCGATGGGGAACGAGCTGCCGAAGCCGGCACCCGACCCTAGGGGGTTTTGGTCGGCTACGGTGTGGGCGGCTTCGAACAAAGCCAAATCGAGCAGCAGGTGCTCGGCGTAGGCTGAAAACCACAACCCGAATGAGCTGGGCATGGCCGCCTGAAAGTGGGTATAGCCCGGCATCAGGTCGGCTTGGTGCGCCTCGGCTTTCTGCAGCAGCACGCTTACTAGCTCCAGCACCTTGGCGGCGGTGCGCTCAGTATAGTCCTTCAGGAACAACTGAATAGCTGTGAGCACCTGGTCGTTGCGCGAGCGGGCCGTATGAATCTTCTTGCCCGCGTCACCGAACTTCTCGGTGAGGTAATACTCAATTTTGGAGTGCACATCCTCGAAGCTTTCGTCGATGGTGAAGCTGCCTTCCTCTACCTGCGCGGCCAGCTCCGCAAGGCCTTGCTGTAGCTGCTCATTTTCGGCATCCGAAATCAGCCCGGCTTTGGCGAGCATGTTGGCTTGCGCTTTCGAGGCCTGCACGTCGAATTTGGCCAGGTACATATCCAGTTCCCGGTCGCGGCCCACGGTAAACGCCTCAATTTTTTTATCGACGGCAATGCCCTTATCCCAGATTTTCATGTGTGTTCGGGTGTGAAACTAAAGCTAGTTCCCCTCCTCAGATGAGGAGGGGCTAGGGGTGGTTGAAAAACTAGAGCTAAGGCTACCTAGGGCTCGGCGGACATTCAACGATTGTCAACCACCCCTAGCCCACGCCGCTCCAGTCGCGGAATTCATCTGAGGAGGGGAACTAGTTTGTAGCTCTAATCAAAAACTGAAACCTTCCAGCAGCTCTACATACCCGCTGATGCCGCCGCGAATTTCGCTGAGCAGGATGTACTCGTCGGGGGTGTGCGAACGGGCCGAGTCGCCCGGTCCAATTTTGATGGTGTTGAACGGCATCACGGCTTGGTCGGAGAGCGTGGCCGAGCCGAATGCCTTCCGACCAAGGGCCTGCCCGCGCTGCACCAGCGGGTGCTCGGGCGCGATGCGCGAGGAGTTGAGATGCAGCGACCTAGGCGTGACTTCGGCCCCAATGTGCTCCTGCACCGTACGCACCACGTCGGCGTTGGAGTAGAACTCGTTGGTGCGCACATCTACCACAAAGTGGCAGCGGTCGGGCACTACGTTGTGTTGCGAGCCGGCCTGCACCTGCGTTACGGTCATCTTTACGGGGCCAAGCAGCTCCGACACCTGCGGAAAGCGGTATTGCCGAATCCACTCGATATCCTGCACAGCTTTGTAGAGCGCGTTTTCGCCCTCGTCGCGGGCGGCGTGGCCGGTGCGGCCGTGCGCTACGCAATCGAGCACTACCAGGCCTTTTTCGGCAATGGCCATGTCCATTTGGGTGGGTTCGCCCACAATCCCTAGGTCGATGCGTCCCAGCTGAGGCAGGATGCTGCGCACCCCACCGGCCCCGGAAATTTCCTCTTCGGCCGTGATGGCGCAAATGAGGTTAAACTCCAGGTCGGGGCGCTGCCGGAAATGCAGAAAGGTGGCCAGCAAGCTCACGGCCGAGGCGCCGGCGTCGTTGCTGCCGAGGCCGGTAAGCCGGTCGCCCTCCACTGCCGCCCCGAACGGGTCATAGGTCCAGGAGGCGCCGGGTTTCACCGTGTCGTGGTGCGAGTTGAGCAGGATGGTAGGCTTGCTGGCATCGAAGTGCTCGTTCACGGCCCACACGTTGTGGCCCGCGCGCTGCGGCTCGGCGCCGTGCTGCGCCAGGAAATCAACCAGCAGCTTGGCCGTTTGGTCTTCTTCGCGCGAAAACGAGGGCGTTTTGATCAGCTGAATCAGCAGCGCAATGGCCTCGTCGGCAAACGGTGCGGCTAGCTGCGGCATAGCACGGTTTTGATGGGCTCGTTGATGTTCAGCGCGTGCTCAATAACCACCTTTTCTACGCCGGCTTCCAGGGCTGCAAAGGCGTTGTCGAGCTTCGGAATCATGCCGGCGGCAATTACGCCATCGGCTTTTAGCTGCTGGTACTGCGCGGGCACAATCTGCGGAATCACCGAGTTGTCGTCGTTTACATCGAGCAGCACGCCGTTTTTCTCGAAGCAGTAGTGCAGCTCCACCTCGTAGCGGCCGGCGAGGGCGCGCGCTACGGTGCTGGCAATGGTATCGGCGTTGGTGTTTAGCAGCTGGCCGTGGCCGTCGTGGGTTATGGCACAGAGCACGGGCGTAAGCTCGGCCTGAATAAGGGTGTGCAGCGTAGCCGCATCAACGCTGTTGGCGGGCAAGTCGCCCACGAAGCCGTAGTCTATGTCTTTCACCGGGCGCTTCACGGCCCGGATAACGTTGCCATCGGCTCCCGACAGACCTAGGGCGTTTACGCCGCTGGCCTGCAGCAGGGCCACTAACTGCTTGTTGGTTTTGCCCGCATAAAACATGGTTACGACGTCGAGCGTGGCGGCATCGGTAATACGGCGACCCTGCACCATTTGGGGGGCAATGCCTAGGTCGCTGAGCATCTGGCTGGCGCCTTTGCCGCCGCCGTGCACCAGTATTTTGCGTCCTGGCACCTGCGCAAACGCCTGCACAAAGCGGTGCAGCTGCGCGTCGTCGTCGAGCACGCCGCCTCCAATTTTGAATAGTTTGAGGGTTTCTTTCATCCAAAAGTCAGCAGAGAAGCCCGGTACGCACTTTCTCGCCCTAGGTGGTGGTTGCCCGCTTGGAGCTGAGGCAGTAAAGCGGCGATTAGTTGCGCATTTTTTTGCGGCCGGGCCGACAAAGTTTCCGAAAAAAAACATCTAGTATTGCAACGTTTTTCCGGTACTACTCATTTACACCGGCAGAAAACTCTCCTTCTGGCCCTTTAGGGCGTTGGTGCTTGTCATGATTCGTTTCTCCTCTCTTGCGCAATTGCGACGATCGAATAGGATCGTGCGAATTAAGCCAGCCTAGAGCTGGCTTGCCGACAGCCGTTTGCGTTTGCCCCAAGTGCCCACCGGCGGCTCCGCTCCAAGTAGCGGAACAATCAAGAGAACCGAATCACAGACCGACAACAATCAGATCCGAGTGTAGGACGCGGTATATGTACTGAAGGTGGCCTGGCGTAACTGCCCCACCTGAGCAACGCCACTTACTTAGCGCGTTGCCCGCCCCAGCCAATCTCTTACTGGCACTCTTCCCCGGATACCGAGCCCCGCCCAGGCGGCTTGGTCGTTGCAACATCGGCTTCCATTGCCCCCGTTGCGCCGCGTACGGCTCCCGTACATCTGCTGCTTTTCCTGACCGCTGACTTTTTGCCGCGCCGAGCAGGCCGGTACCATCGTCTACACCCCAATGATTTTACGAGTGGCTAATGCTGCCGACGTGCAGCATGTAGAAACGCTTTGTCAATGGTACGAGGAATCGGCCAAGCAGCGGGGCGTGGGCATCGCCAAGCGCGACCCTAACTACCTGAAGAAGAAGATGGAAACCGGCAACGCTATCATAGCCTTCATCGGCGAAGAGCTGGCGGGTTTCTGCTACATCGAAACCTTTGAGGACCAGAAGTTCATCGTCAATTCGGGCCTGATTGTGAACACCGAGCTGCGCAAAGAGGGCCTGGGCCGCGCCATCAAAAACGCAGTGTTCAAGCTCTCGCGCTCGAAATACCCCGGCGCTAAGCTGTTCGGCATTACCACCTCCGGGCCGGTAATGAAAATGAACACCGAGCTGGGCTACAGGCCGGTGGCCTTCCCCGATCTGACGCAGTCCGACGACTTCTGGAAAGGCTGCGCGTCGTGCAAATACTACCCCATTCTGGAGGAAAACCAGCGCCGCATGTGCCTGTGCACCGGCATGCTGTACGATAACCTCAACGACGAATACGGGCAGCAGCCGCAAGAAACCATCAACTTCATCGAAGAACCCCAAAAGCGCTAATGAAAAAGGTAGTTCTCGCCTACAGCGGCGGGTTGGATACGTCCTACTGCGTTGTGTATCTGACGAAAGAACTGGGCCTGGAAGTCCACACGGTCATCGTCAACTCGGGCGGCTTCTCCGAAGAGGAGCTGGCCGGCATCGAAAAGCGCGCCTATGAGATGGGCTCGAAGCGCCACGAAGTGATTGACGTAACCGAGCGGTTTTACCAGGAGTGCCTGCGCTATCTGCTGGCGGGGAACATCCTGAAGAACGATACCTACCCGCTGAGCGTCAGCGCCGAGCGCATGTTCCAGAGCCTCGCTTTGGCCGAGTATGCCCGTGAAAACAAGGCCGACTACATTGCCCACGGCAGCACCGGCGCCGGCAACGACCAAGTGCGCTTCGACGTGGCGTTTTCGGTGATTTCGCCCAACACCGAAATCCTCACGCCCATCCGCGATTTGCGCCTGTCGCGCCAGCAGGAAATCGAATACCTGCAGGCCAACGGCGTGGAGATGAGCTGGGAAAAAGCCAAATACTCGATCAACAAGGGTATTTGGGGCACCAGCGTGGGGGGCGTCGAAACGCTGACCTCGCGCCAGGGCCTGCCCGAGTCGGCTTGGCCAACGCAGCTCTCGGCAACCGAGCCGCAGGAAATCAGCATCACCTTCGAGAAAGGTGAGCCGGTAGCGCTGAACGGCGAGGCCATGAAGCCGGTAGACCTGATTGTAGCCTTAAACGAGCTGGCCGGCAAATACGCCATCGGCCGCGACACGCACGTAGGCGACACTATCCTAGGTATCAAAGGCCGCGTGGGCTTCGAGGCCCCAGCTCCGCTAATCCTCATCAAAGGCCACCACCTGCTCGAGAAGCACACTTCCTCGCGCTGGCAGCTGCTGCACAAAGACTACATCGCCAACTGGTACGGCACCTTGCTGCACGAGGCCCAGTACCTCGACCCGGTGATGCGCGACATGGAGGCTTTCCTGGAGTCGTCGCAGGAGCGGGTGTCGGGCACGGTGTACGTTTCGCTGAAGCCTTACCAATTTGAGCTCCTAGGTATCGAGTCGCCCTACGACATGATGCAGTCGAAGGTGGCGACCTACGGCGAGGAGAACAACGCTTGGGATTCACGCGACGCGAAGGGCTTCATCAAGATTTTCAGCAACCAGCTGCGCATTCACGCTTCTTTCGATGAGCAAAATTAAGGTTGGCATTGTTGGCGGGGCGGGCTACACGGCCGGCGAGCTGATTCGCATTCTGCTGCACCACGAGTTCGTGGAACTGGGTGCTATTGTCAGCTCGTCGAGCGCGGGCAAGCCGGTGCATGAGGCACACGATGACCTAGTAGGCGAAACGGACCTGCACTTTGCTGCGGAGCTTGCCGGCGACGAAGACGTGGTGTTCCTCTGCCTGGGTCACGGCAACTCGCGGGCGTTTCTAGAGAAGCACCAGCTGCCGGAAACCACCCACGTCATCGACCTCAGCAACGACTTTCGCCTAGGTGCTGATCGGGAGTTTCAGGACCGGGAGTTCGTGTACGGGCTGCCGGAGCTGAACAAGACGCGCATTCAGCAGGCCCAAAGCATTGCCAATCCCGGCTGCTTTGCCACGGCCATTCAGCTGGCGCTGCTGCCGCTGGCCCAGGCCGGCCGCCTCACCGACGACGTGCACGTATCGGCCATTACCGGCTCAACGGGTGCGGGTCAGAGTCTGTCGGAGACGGTGCACTTCTCGTGGCGCTCTAATAACGTGTCCATCTACAAGCCTTTCACGCACCAGCACCTAGGGGAAATTGGGGAGAGCCTAGAGCAACTGCAGCCCGAGCTGGCAATGGACATCAACTTCATTCCCTACCGCGGCAACTTCACTCGGGGCATCTTCGCCAGCGTCTACACGCCGTCGGAGCTGACACAGGAGGAAGCGCGCGAGCTGTACCAGAAGTTCTACGCAGACGCGCCGTTTACCACGGTGTCGGACAAGGAAGTGCACCTGAAGCAGGTAATGAATACCAACAAGTGCCTGTTGCACGTGCAGAAAATCGGCAAGCAGCTGCTCATCACCTCGGTTACCGACAACCTGGTGAAGGGCGCTTCGGGCCAAGCCGTCCAGAACATGAACCTGCTCTTCGGCCTGCCCGAAACGACAGGGCTTCACCTCAAATCGGTGCTTTTCTAATGGAGCTTTTCAACGTCTATCCGCTCAACGACATCACACCAGTTCGCGCCCTAGGTGCGCAGCTGTGGGATGACAAGGGGAAGCAGTACCTCGATTTCTACGGTGGCCACGCTGTAATCAGCATCGGCCACAGCCACCCGCACTACGTGCAGCGCATTACCGAGCAGGTGCAGAAAATCGGCTTCTACTCCAACTCGGTTCACATTCCGATTCAGCGCGAGCTGGCCGAGAAGCTGGGCGAGGTATCGGATTACCCGGACTACACGCTGTTTCTGTGCAACTCGGGCGCCGAGGCTAACGAGAATGCGCTGAAGCTGGCGTCCTTTCACACTGGCAAAAGCCACGTTATTGCGTTCAAAGGCGCATTTCACGGCCGCACGTCGGGCGCAGTAGCCGCTACCGACAATCCGAAGATTGTAGCGCCGTTCAACGCTGGTCACCCTATTACTTTCCTACCCTACGACCTAGGGGAAGTAGAGCGCGTGCTGCAAGAGGGCAACACCTGCGGCGTCATCATCGAGCCTATTCAGGGCGTGGGCGGTATCATCATGCCTTCAGACGAGTTCCTGCAGGGGCTGGAGCAGCTGTGCCAGCAGTACGGCGCCGTACTCATTGCCGACGAAGTGCAGAGCGGCTTCGGACGCAGCGGCAGGTTTTTCGCGCACCAGCACGCCGGCGTACGTCCGGACATCATTTCGGTGGCCAAGGGCATGGGCAACGGCTTCCCCATCGGCGGCATCCTTATTTCGCCGGAATTCAAGGCTTCCTACGGGCTGCTGGGTACCACCTTCGGCGGCAACCACCTGGCCTGCGCTGCCGCGCTGGCAGTGCTGGAGGTAATCGAGCAGGAAAACCTGCTGGAGCACGCCGCCCAGATGGGCGAATACCTGAAAACGGAGTTGTTGGCCCACAGCGGCGCGCAGGAAGTGCGCGGGCGGGGCCTAATGGTGGGCATCAAATACGATTTCCCCATCAAGGACGTGCGCGATAAGCTGCTAACGGAGCATCACATCTTCGTCGGCAACGCGTCGGATCCGACGGTGCTGCGCCTGCTGCCGCCGCTCAACATCAAGCGAGCGGAAGTTGACCAGTTTTTGCAGGCGCTGTACGCAATTATTCCGGCGGAAGTGAGAAGGTAAGCGACTTGTGGCCTAACTTGCGGCCTTAATGAGTGGCACCACGAGGTTCACGAGCAAAGCTCACCTTCTGATTAGCCGCACGCTGCCATTGCCCATTGCGGCGCAGCACCCGGCTGGCTCTTTCCAGGAAAGAGCAGCCACCGAATTTTCTTTCCAGCAGCCGAGCCGACCAGACTTTCCGATGCCTGACATCTGGAAGCGGTATGGCGCGGGACCGATTGATATACCTTCTTTCGCTCCCGTTTGGCTTAAGTCCTCGTTCGGCTGGAATAGACCCCTGATGTTTGGTTCTGTTCCAGCCGAAATTGTTTCCAGGCAGTTCCGAAAGCGTGCCGTGACGCGAAAATTCGTTTCGCGACGAGTCGTAAGCGAGTGTTCGGCACTACGCAGTTCCGCCTTGATGCCGACAGCGCCACGCGGAACGGATTTCCGCGCTACGAGCGCACCTGCCGCTCCCGCCCGGCGCAATGCAATAAGCAACGGCCTGCCTGATTACCGCAGAAAATCAACCATAGCATAAACCCTTTTTCGCAGAACAGAGTGGAAAACGCTAAATCGGTGAAGCTAGTGCTCGAAGACGGCACCGAAATCCAGGGCAACTCCTTCGGGGCATTTACCTCGGCCGCGGGCGAAGTGGTGTTCAGCACGGCCATGACCGGCTACCCCGAAAACCTCACCGATCCGTCCTTCGCCGGGCAGATTCTGGTGCTCACCTACCCCATCGTAGGCAACTACGGCGTGCCGGGCGAGGAGCTGTATGAGTCGATTTCCCGCATTTTCGAGTCGGACAAGATTCACGTGGCCGGCCTGGTGGTAAACTACTACTCCGAGGAGCACAGCCACTGGAACGCCGCCAAGAGCCTCGGCGACTGGCTGGCCGAGTACAACATACCCGGCATCTACGGCGTGGACACCCGCATGCTCACCAAGAAGCTGCGCGAGAAGGGCGCCATGCTCGGCAAAATCGTGGCCGAGCAGGACGTGCCCCTGCACGACCCCAACCAGGACAACCTGGTGGCCCAGGTGAGCCCCGAAGGCGTGCAGCACTACGGCACCGGCAAAAACAAAATCGTGCTGGTGGACTGCGGCACCAAGACCAACATCATCCGCTGCTTCCTGGAGCGCGACGTGGAGCTGATCCGCGTGCCCTGGGACTACGACTTCACCCAGCTCGACTACGACGGCCTGTTCCTAAGCAACGGCCCCGGCGACCCGAAAATGTGCGTGCCCACCATCGAGCACCTGCAGAAAGCCCTGCAGCAGGACAAGCCCATCTTCGGTATCTGCCTGGGCTCCCAGCTCATGGGCCTGGCCGCCGGCGGCGACACCTTCAAGCTCAAGTACGGCCACCGCAGCCACAACCAGCCGGTGAAGCTCACGGGCACTCAGCGCAGCTACATCACCAGCCAGAACCACGGCTTCGCGGTGGACACCGCCACGCTGCCCGCCGAGTGGGACATGCTGTTCGAAAACCTCAACGACGGCACCTGCGAAGGCATCAAGCATAAAACCAAGCCCTTCTTCTCCACCCAGTTTCACCCCGAAGCCGCCGGCGGCCCCCAGGACACGGAGTTTCTCTTCGACCAGTTCCTGGACGAGGTAGAGAAGTACAAGGCTGGCAAGTAGCCGAAAGCCCAAGCTCAGCACGACGAAAAAGAACGTCATGCTGAGCTTGTCGAAGCATCTCTACCGCTTCGCTGAATTAAGAACGGGGCTGAAGCAGATGCTTCGCGTACTCGGTGTAAATCATGCCGCCTGCTACGAATTTGTCAGCAGAAGCACCATAAGCTTCAGCAGCAAAAGAAAGCGCGTCTTCTACTGAATAGAACTCGTGGGTTACCCCATAAGGAGCATCCTCCGGGTCCAGCACGGAAAACTCATGCACGTCGTGAAAGTCTTGGTCACCTTCATCAAGGGATTCGAAGTAGGTGATAGTAAACTGACTTCTGTCTTTGCCAATGGATAACCATCTGATAAAGGAGTACTCAGCTTCTTGCTCATAGGAAAGCCATTGCTCGACTTCCTTTCCAAGATGGACACGAGCTTTTAGTTCTGCAGTAGACAGGTACGTTGACATTGTTGCCGATTTAGAGCATAACCTCCGGAAACGCAAGAGCAAACTGGTAGAGATGCTTCGACAAGCTCAGCATGACGCTCTAACGACGTCGTTCTAACAAACACAAAACCTCACGCCGGCAGTTGCCGGGCTAGCCGGGAGCGTAGCTCCCACCACCGCACACGATAGATGGAAAAACCGCAGAAAGTCCTCATCCTCGGTTCCGGCGCCCTCAAAATTGGGGAGGCCGGTGAGTTCGATTACTCCGGTTCGCAGGCCCTCAAGGCGCTGAAAGAGGAAGGCATCCGCACCATCCTCATCAACCCCAACATTGCCACCGTGCAGACGTCGGACGACATTGCCGACGACGTGTACTTCCTGCCCGTGACGCCCTACTTCGTGGAGGAAGTCATCAAGAAGGAGCAGCCCGACGGCATCCTGGTGGCCTTCGGCGGCCAAACGGCCCTGAACTGCGCCGTGGCCCTGTACCGCGCCGGCGTGTTCGAGAAGTACAACGTGCGCGTGCTCGGCACGCCCGTGCAGAGCATCATCGACACCGAGGACCGCGACATCTTCAAGGAAAAGCTCGACCAGATCGGCGTGCTCACGGCCCGCAGCGAAGCCGTAACGACGATGGAAGACGCCTTGGCCGCGGCGGAGCGGATTGGTTTCCCCATTATCGTGCGCGCCGCCTTTGCCCTAGGTGGCCTGGGCAGCGGCTTCGCCAACAACATGGACGAGCTGCGCACCCTGGCCCAGAAATCCTTCTCGACCTCGGACCAGATTCTGGTGGAAGAGTCGTTGAAGGGCTGGAAGGAAGTGGAGTACGAGGTGGTGCGCGACCAGTTCGACAACTGCATCACCGTCTGCAACATGGAGAACTTCGACCCCATCGGGATTCACACCGGGGAGAGCATCGTGGTGGCTCCGTCGCAGACGCTGAGCAACCGCGAGTACCACAAGCTGCGCAGCATCGGCATCAAGACCATCCGCCACCTGGGCATCGTGGGCGAGTGCAACATTCAGTACGCCCTCGACCCGCACTCGGAGGAATACCGCGTGATTGAGGTGAATGCGCGTCTGTCGCGTTCCTCGGCCCTGGCTTCCAAGGCCACGGGCTACCCGCTGGCTTTCGTGGCCGCCAAGCTGAGCCTGGGCTACTCGCTGGCCGAGCTGAAAAACAGCGTCACGCAGACCACTTCGGCCTTCTTCGAGCCGTCGTTGGACTACCTGGTGGTGAAGCTGCCGCGCTGGGACTTGAGCAAGTTTTCGGGCGTGCAACGCCAGATCGGCTCGGCCATGAAGAGCGTGGGCGAGGTTATGGCCATCGGCAAAACCTTCGAGGAAGCCGTGCAAAAGGGCCTGCGCATGCTCGACACCGGCCGGCGCGGCTTCGTGGCCAACAAGCCCGAGCCCATCGACCTGGCGGACCTCGACCGGCTGCTGAGCGAGCCGAACGAGGAGCGCATCTTCGCCATCAACGAGGCCTTCCAGGCCGGCTACGACGTGGAGCGCGTGTACGAGCTGACGCGCATCGACCGGTGGTTTTTGCAGCGCCTCTACGGCATCTACCAGCTGAGCCTGCAGCTCGGTGAGAAGCGCCACGAGGGCGGCCTCGACGCCCTCGACACCGACCTGCTGCGCCAGGCCCTRT
>NZ_LNAL01000005.1 GCF_001483135.1 Solirubrum puertoriconensis | reverse complement strand
ATCATAACTACATGCTAATGTTATCAAAACAACATAGACCTTGTGTTAATAGCAATACATAAGGTTGCTGATAAGGTGACGTATTAATATATATTATATATAATACATATCCATGTTATCAAAACAATGTAGCTATGTGAGTAGGTGTTAGCTTATTTACGCACTATAAATGCAGTCAGGTGATCCAATTAATACGTGCTGCTTAGTACATGTTATAATGGTAACAATACGATGTTAATTGGTAGCCCCGCCATTGTTATAGTTATGTTCTATAATGAACACGTGTGTATATGGTCACTTATTACTTTGATAACATTATTACATGTAGTATTGACGCGACTTGCATGTCGGAATATCTAATGATCATGACTGAGCGCTATCGTTACCATTAGGTAATAATGATAACATTATTATACATGGTAAGATGGTCAAAGCAGTCGCAGGGTAAATTGTTATCACCGGACCATATTTAATATCCAAATACGTCCTATATTCGTACCAAAAATCATCTCGTAGCAAGCCATGCCTTTGTAGCTACAAAGGTGCTACTTCGGCGGGGTGTTTTCGCTCCATCTACGCAAGCTATTTCGCCCTCAATAAGTTGTAATTGGTCTCCGCCCACATGGAACAAGCCCCCGAAAACTCTCGCCCAAGGGTAACCAAGTCCGCGCCGGTGCTGCGCTTTCGCGTCAGCGAGCACGAGCGCCTGCTGATCGAAACCAAGGCCAGCCAGGCGGGGCTGAAGCTCTCGGATTTTTTGCGTGACTGCGCCCTCGATAAGCCGGTGCGGGAGACAGTGCCGCTGGAAGTGGTGCGCGGCGTGATCGGGGTGGGGAACAGTCTGAATCAGCTGGCCCGGCTTGCCCGGGAAGGCAAGCTGGGCGCGGTGGAAGAGCAGGAGCTGCTCGAGCGACTGGAGGAGCTGAAGAAGCTGCTGCGGTGATTGCCAAGACCACCATCGGCGCGGACTTTCGCGGGGCTATTGCTTACGGCGCCGGGCTGCTCGAGCAGGAGCAGCAGAAGAAGTCGCGGCTGCTCGGCGCGCACAATCTGCTGAGCCGCGACGCGGCGGGAATTGCCTTGGAGATGCAGCTCGTGGCGCAGCGCAGCGGGCGCTGCCAGCTGCCGGTGTGGCACACTTCGCTGTCATGGCCGGAGGAGGAAAACGTCACCCCGCAGCAGATGCTGCAGGCCGCGGCGCTGTACTGCCAGAAGATGGGCGCGGACCTGGAGCGGCACCAAGTCGTGGTGTACCAGCACCTGGACCGGCCGCACCCGCACGTGCACGTGTACATCAACCGGGTGCCGCTGGACGGTGGGCCGGTGCTGCGTACAAGCCACAACTACGCCCGCAACGTGCGGGTGACGGCGGAGATCCGCGCCGAGCTCGGGCTGCAGCCGCTGCCCCGGCAGCGAAAAGGTGAACGTCTGGCGCTCGAGCAGGGGCCGAAGCCGCAGGTGCGGGTGCGCGCCGCGCTGGCGGCAGCTTTAGGACCGGAGGGAGTGCGGACGATAGCGGAGCTGGAGAAGTTTTTGCGTGCGCGCGGGATGGAAGCCCAGTTCAAACGCGACGCCGGAGGTGGGCTCGTTGGGGTAAGCTTTCGGGTAGGCGAGGTGGCGCTGACCGGTACGCAGGTAGGCTGCAAGGCCCGGCAGCTGCGGGCGCTGTTGGAGCCGGAAACCCAGCGGGCGGAGGAGCGCCGGATAGGAGAGGGGCTTGCCCAGCCGCAAGCGAATCTACCCGAGGCGCGCGATCCGGCCCGTACAACCACGGCGAGCCGGACTGAAGAGCGGGGACTGCTGGGCGCTTTGCTGGCGGCGCTGGAGGGGGGCAGCGAGTGGGAGGAAAAAAACCAAACGCCGGAACGCCGTAAACGGAAGCGGCGCCCGTCGAGGTAGACGGGGCGGCCCTCCACCTTACTACTCCGGCATGGAAGACGAAAAAGCGCTGCGGCGGCTGATGGACTTCATGCGGCTGCTCAGCGTTGCGCTGCTGCTGCTGCACCTGTACTACTACTGCTACACCTTTTTCGCCGGGCGGGGGCTGCGGGCCGGCTGGCTGGACGAGCTGCTGACCCGGCTGAGCACCAAAACCGCGCTGTTCGCCGCACCCGCCGTCAGCCTGGGCGGGGCGCTGGTGTTTGCGCTGCTTTCCTGCCTGGGCACCCGCGGCGCGCCGCTGGAAAAGCCGAACTGGCGGGCCACGCTGGGGGCGGGTGGGGGAGGGGCCCTGCTGCTGGCCGGAGCCGCCCCGTTGCGGGAGCTGTTCGGCAGCCCGGGCGCGCAGACGGCGGTCTACGCGCTGGCCCTGGGCGGGGGCTACCTGCTGCTGCTGCGGGCAGGGCTGCAGCTGGGGCGCCTGCTGCCGCTGCCTGGGGGACTGCTGGGTGACTTGTTTAACGAGCAGAACGAAAGCTTTCCGCAGCAGGAGCAGTTGATCGAAAACGAGTACTCGATTAACCTGCCGACGGAATATACCTACCGGGGCAGGAGGCGGCGGGGCGTGATCAACGTGGTGAACCCGTTCCGCGGCACCATGGTGCTGGGCACGCCGGGCTCGGGCAAGACCTACGCCGTAATCAGCGAGTTTATCCGGCAGCACCTGCAGAAGGGCTTCGCGCTGTACGTGTATGACTTTAAGTTTGACGACCTAACCCGGCTGTGCTACAACGAGCTGCACCGCAACGCGCACCGCTACGCGGTAGCGCCGCGCTTCTACGTGATCAACTTCGACGATCCGCGCAGAAGCCACCGCTGCAACCCGCTGCTGGCCGAGCAGATGACCGACATCGTGGACGCCTACGAGGCCGCGGCCACCATCATGCTCAACCTAAACAAAACCTGGATTCAGAAGCAGGGCGACTTTTTCGTGGAGTCCCCCATCAACTTCGTGACGGCCATCATCTGGTTTCTGAAGCTGTACCAGAACGGGCGCTACTGCACCTTTCCCCACGTGATTGAGCTGCTCAGCCAGAGCTACGAGGAGCTGTTTCCCATCCTGGGCGCCTACTCCGAGATTGAGAACTACGTGCGGCCGTTTGCCTCGGCCCTGGAGCGGGACGCCCTGGAACAGCTGGAAGGGCAGATCGCCTCGGCGCGCATTCCGCTGTCGCGCCTGGCCTCGCCGCAGTTGTACTGGGTGATGTCGGGCAATGACTTTACCCTGGACTTGAATGACCCGCGGGCGCCCAAGGTCTTGTGCGTGGGGAACAACCCCGAGCGGCAGGGCATCTACGGGGCGGCGCTGGGTTTGTACAACGCTCGGCTGGTGAAGCTCATCAACCGCAAGCAGCGGCTGAAAACCGCCCTGATTATCGACGAGCTGCCCACCATCTACTTCAAGGGCCTGGACACGCTGCTGGCCACGGCGCGCAGCAACAAGGTGGCTACCTGCCTGGGGTTTCAGGACTTCGCCCAACTCGAGCGCGACTACGGCAAGGCCGAGGCCACGGTTATCCGCAGCACGGTGGGCAACGTCATCGCGGGTCAGGTGGTGGGAGAAAGCGCGGAGGCGCTGAGCAAGCGCTTCGGGCGCATCCTGCAGCAGCGGCAGGGGCTGAGCGTCAACAGCCGGGAGCTGAGCCGCAGCACGTCCACCCAGCTGGACAGCATGTTGCCCGCCGCCCGAATCGCCGGGCTGACCCAGGGCTGCTTTGTGGGGGCGGTGGCCGACAACGTGGGGGAGGAGATAAGCCAGAAGGTTTTTCACGCCCGCATCGTGGTGGACGAGGAAGCGCGGGCCCGGCAGGCGCAACAGGACGAGGAGCTGCCCGACATCACCAACTTTACCGATCCGCAAACCGGGCGGGACCGCACCGAGGAGCTGGTACGAGCCAACTACGAGCGCATCAAGGCCGAAGTGCGGGAGATTTGCCGCCAGGAATTGGAGCGCATCGCCGCCGACCCTACTTTGCAGCACTTACTTAAGGCACGTAAACAGAGAACATGAGCCACAAGGTTTGCAGCAAAGCGGTGGGGCAGCGCCTGGCGCAGCTGCGGGAGGAGCTGGCCGCCACCTCCGGGGAGCGCTGGCCGCAGAGCCGGGTGGCGGAAGTTATTGGCCTGGACAAAAACCAGGTAACCCGGCTGGAGCTGGGCAAAGGCACCATCGACGCCTTTGTGGCGATGCTCTTGTTTTACCAGGGACGAGGCTACAACCTGAATTGGATTGTGGTGCCGGACAACTCCGCGGTCAGCAAGCGCCTGCCCGGGCCGGAGGAGCAGGGCGTGGACGTGGCCGGCTCCCTGGCACTGCTGCTGCGTTTGCAGGCAGATCTGGACCAGGTGGTGGGAAAACTCCGCCGTTAAGGCGAGCGTAAATCAGCGGAGTAAAGACCAGCGGTTGCTTACCCCGAAAGTGAGTGGCCGCTTTTGTGTTACGTCCGGCCTTGCCGGCTAAGCTTTCTGCCTATGCCCGATCAACGCCCCGCCCTAACCCACGACGAAGCCCGCGCCCAGTTTATCTGCGCGGCGGAACCCCTGGCCCTGGACCTGCAGCAGCTGGGCCGCCCCGCCGACGCCGACCTGCTGCTGCAGGTGGCGCGGGAGCTGGACGCCGATCCGCGGCTGAGCCCCGCCCGGCTAAACGAGCTGCATGCCCTGCTTACTGCGGGCGAGCAGGTTCGGCTGCTGCGGGAAAGCGCGGATTTTCAGCTGCTGCGTCAGGCCGTGCAGGTGCTGGGCGCCCCCGAGCCGGCGCCCGAAGTAAAGGAACAGCTCGCGCCGTTGGCTGCAAATCCCGCTGCGCCAGCCCGCTTGCGTTCCAGCAAGGAGCGGGCAGATGAGCTGGGGTTGCTGGATATCCGGGTGAAAGGCAATCCGGTGAGCAGCTTTGCCAGCAACTTCAGCGCGCACTATCAGGCTACCAAGGCGCCAAACCACGCCGCGGCAGCGCCCGCGTCGGCAGTTAAAGCGCAACCGGGTGGGGTAGGGGAGGGGGCCGTAAGGGCTGACCCTTCCGGGGTGAAGGCTACGAATAATTCCACGGTAAGCCCGCGCCCAATCATAAACCAAGCTGAACCGGCGCCGGCGCCCGCGCCAGCCCGGGAGCAAGCACCCAAGCTGCCGGGGCTTAATCAAGCTTTTCTGACCGGGACGCCGGCGGGCTTTACCGAGGCTGAGCTGCCCTGGGCTTTGCTGGAACGGCTGGGGCTAACCCGGGCGCAGCTCGAAGAAAACGGGCAGCTGGCAGCCCTGCTGCGCGGAGAGAAAACGGCGCTGCTGCCGCTGCGCGCGGCCACCGAGCAGGCTGGGGAGCCGTGTCACCTTCGCGCCCGGCTGGTGCTGCGACGCACGGGAGATGGAGCAGCAAACCTGCAGTTTGAGCTGCCGCGCGAACAGCTGGTTATTCCCGAGCAGCTGCACGGTACACCACTCGGCCCGCAGGTGCGGCGGCAGCTGCTCGAAACGGGCCGGGGACCGCGTTTGGCGTTTCAGCTGCCCGACGGGCAGGAGCTGCGCGCCTACGTGGGCGTGGACCGGGAAATGAACCGGCTCGTGCTGCTCCACGAAAATGCCATCCGCCTACCCGAGCAGGTAAGGGGCGTGCCGCTCAGTCCGCGGCAGCGGGAGCTGCTGGCGGCGGGTCTGCCCGTGGCCCTGCAGGGGCTGGTGCACCGCGGCACCGGCGCCCGCTACGATGCAACGGTACAAATCGATGCCGTGCGGCGGGGCCTGGTCATTCAGCCGCTGGGTCCCACGAGACCGCAGGAAACGAAATCAAGCGTACGCCCCCGCCGGTAATGGCGCGTAGCCGGGCACCCATGCTGAACCGGGCCGTGAGCAATCACGGCCTTTTTTTATGGTTTAAAGCATTAGGCAGCTCAAAAGCGGGCCGGCCCACCGATTGATAGCTTATTTTAATTATTTCTGGATATAGAAAGCCATCCAGGGGGGTTTAATCAATGGCGAGGGGTACAAAAAAGTACCAAAACCAACCTCCAGCCGACATTGGCAGCATTAATTAATATATCTCTGCCCTTTCTCATGTGCTTTTATATACTTTATGCGTGTTACTTGAATAGGAATCAAACCGTTAGCGTTTAGTGAATCTATGGTTAAGCAAGCTCAACCATTTGAATTTTAGGGAGACACTTGTGATCTATCAGTCTCCCAGCAGTAATTTTGGGAATCACCAAACCCGATAACGCAACAGTGGACCTGATTTTAAACGCCTGGGCTGATGGAACGGAAATGTTGGAATGCACGGGCTGCCCCGGTGAACTCACGCCGCACGCGCAGCAGCAGGTGCTACAGCAATTCAGCGCCACTACCGCCGAGTTATTGATGTCCTGCTGTCAGTGCGGGGAACATCGCACCTGGATTAACGGCTGATAAGCCGGCCCCGGGCGAATGCGCCAGCGCCGGACCTTCACGTGAGCCAGGAAAACCGTAAAGGCCAAGAGCTACCGGCTCACCATTCCTGCTCCTACTGAGGAGTAGCGCCAGGGGGTTGCCGGAAACCGTTGGGAGGAGCTACATTGAACCCTATTGTCGGCGCGCAGGCAAAACCAAGGGGCAAAGATTAACTGCTTGCTTTCCAGGGTGAGCTTATTGAGCCCAAGCGCCTACTGAGGGTCGAATCTTTCAACTTAATCAATCAACTTTTCCCTCATGCTCGCGCGCCTGTTCTCCTACGTATTGTTGTTAACCGGTCTAATGGGGCTAGTTAACTGTTCTTCCAAGGGAGAAGAACCCGCTCCGGCGCCTGCTCCGCCGGTTATCACGACCGTTTACCTGCTGCGGCACGCCGAACGCGATGATGCTTCCCATCCAACCGACCCTACACTGTCGGCTGCCGGTCAGGCACGGGCGGAGGAATTAAGCAAGCTGCTGGCCCCCACGGCCCCCGCGGCCCTGTTCACTACCGACTTCCGGCGCACCCGTGGCACCCTGGCCCCGCTGGCCGCAACTGCGAACCTGGTGCCCCAGGTTTACGACGCCGGGCAACCAACCGTGCTAGCGGCGCTCGTCCGAGCGCAATACGCGGGCAAAATGGTAGTGATTGTAGGGCATTCCAATACCGTATTGCCGCAAATCGAAGCCTTCGGTGCCCCGCGGCCGCTAGCTGAAATCCGCGATACCGAATACAACCACCTCTTTAAATTGACTATTACCAGTGGCGCGACTCCAACTGTGGTCGCCAGCAAATACGGCCAGTAGGCCCGGGCTTCGTCACCCTTCCCCGCGCCGAGAGGTGGCCCGGGGAACCGTGATTAAATCAGGCCGGGGCTTAACGTAACAGCGTTCCGGGGACCGGGCTGAATCAGCCCATAACCGCCGGGTGAGAGGGTATTTCTCCACTGCGGACTTCACTCAAAGGCTAAAGTGCCCCGCTGCCTGCCACCTTGGAGGAAGCTGATCGATATAAATCAGTTATCTGCGGTAAATACGTAACGTCGACCAGGGCAGGGCGTAGTAGCAATGCTCGCCGGCCGCTATTAGTTGGCATTTGGTAGCAGTCAATCCAAGTGAGCTCCGCGGGGCGGGCAGGAAGGTGGAGCCTGCCTGCCCCGATCGGATCCAACCGCATGCCTTTCCAACCCTTTACCCACCGGGTACTGCCCGCTCGGCCCTTCCACCACCCAAGCCAAGGTCATTGCTGAAATTGCAGAGCCCGTTAGGCACAAGCGGGTAGTTTGTTACCTTGGCTTCTGCCATGGTCACGCGCATTTGTGTTACCCGCCGGCTCCCAGGGGGGCCGCGGCTCTGGGGTGGGTTTTTGTTGTTGGTTTGGCTTTTAAGCGGTCTGGTTGGGCGGGCGGTAGCCGGGTCGCCGGATCAACCCCTGCACGTGCGGGCCGGCGATGAGGAGCTGCTCATTTCCCCTCGCAACTACAGCGTACTGGAAGACCCCGGCGGGCAACTGACCTTGGCGCAGGTGCAGGACCCGGTTTACGCGGCGCGCTTCGTCGCGGGCTCGGCCCTGTCCACCAACATGCAGCACCCCGGCGCGGCGTACTGGCTGCGCCTGCGCGTGCTGCCCCACGGACCGCAGCCCCACCACTGGTTTCTGGAGCTCTACGACTCCCACATCAGCCAGGTCGTGTTTTACCCTCACCCGACCGCCGGCGCAGGGGAGGTGCACACCGGCGCGGCTCAGGCCTTTACCTCCCGCCCCTACGCCTACAAGAATTTTCTGCTGCGCCTGCCGCTGGAGCCCGGGCGCGAACGCACCTTTTACCTGCGCCTGCAGGCCGATTCCAAAACCAGCTTTCTGGCTCGTCTGCGCACGGAGCAGGGCCTGATGGAGCACTTTCAGCAAGACTACGGCCTGCTCGGCGCGTTCTACGGCGTGCTGCTCATCATGGTGGTGTACAACATCTGCCTGTACTTTTTCACCCAGGAGCAGACTTACCTGCGCTACGTGCTGTACGTGCTCAGCTGCAGCCTGGTATTCCTCAGCGAGGACGGGCTGGGCTTTCAGTACCTCTGGCCGCGGCACCCCTGGCTT
This sequence comes from Solirubrum puertoriconensis, assembly GCF_001483135.1. Classification (GTDB taxonomy): domain Bacteria; phylum Bacteroidota; class Bacteroidia; order Cytophagales; family Hymenobacteraceae; genus Solirubrum; species Solirubrum puertoriconensis. Next base: position 250,651 of record NZ_LNAL01000005.1, on the reverse strand, counting down.
AATCAGCTGGTCACCCTCAGCTCGGCCCCGCTGCTGCTGCTGACTTTTTCCTACTACGCCCGGCAGTTTCTCGACACGGCCCAACGCGTGCCGGTCCTGGATAGGCTCGTACGCGCGGCGGTGCTGCTCACCGGCGGGGTGCTGCTCGTGGACGCACTCTGGTGGCAGTCCCACCTTAGCTTCTGGCTTTACCTGCTGCCCTACGGCCTGCTCTACTACGCGGCGCTGCGGGTGTGGCGGCAGGGCTTCCGGCCCGCCGGGTTGTTTGTACTTTCCCACTCGCTGGTAGCGCTCAGCGTGGGCTTTCTGATTTTGCGCAAGCTCGGCATCGACGCGCTCACCAACCCCTTCACGGTGTACAGCATGAACGTGGCCTTCGTGGTGGAGGTCGTCGTGCTTTCCTACGCGCTGGGAGAAAAGATCAAGGGCATCCAGGAAGCCACGCTGCAGGCGCAGGAGCGGCTGGTTAAGCAGCTGCGCAAAAAGCACCTGGTGCAGGAGCGCCTGGTCGAGCAGCTGCGGCAAAACCAGCAGCTCAAGGACCAACTCAACTCGGAGCTGGAAACCCTGGTCGCCCGGCGCACCGAGGAGCTGCGCGAGCAAAGCGAAACCATTGCCGCCCAGAACCGCGAGCTGCTGCAGGCCAACGGCCTGCTGGCTTTGCAGTCGGCCGCCATTGACAAGCTGAACGGAGAGCTGCAGCGCGACCTGGAGCAGGCCCAGACGGCCCGGGTGCTGGCCCGGGAAGTAAACTTCGGGGAGTTCAGCCAGATCTACCCCGACAAGGATTCCTGCCTGCGCCACCTGGCCGAGCTGAAGTGGACCGCCGGGTACGCCTGCCGCAAGTGCGGGCACGACAATTACTGCGAAGGCCGGGAGCCCTTTTCCCGGCGCTGCACCCGCTGCCGCTACGTGGAGTCGGCCACGGCCTACACCCTGCTGCAGAAGTGCAAATTCTCCATCGTCAAGGCCTTTTACGCGGTGTTCCTACTGCACACCCACAAGGGCAGCTACCCCGCCCAGGAGCTCTCGAGGGTGCTGGAGCTGCGCCGGGCCACCTGCTGGAGCTTCAGCCAGAAGGTGCTGGAAGCCCTGCGCCGGCAGGCGGAAGCGGGGGAGGAGGAAGCCGGCTGGACCCAGCTGCTGCTGGACTCCGCCGGCGGTGAGCCCGAGGAGGAAGAATCCCAGGCGCTGCGCGCCACCGGCTAGCTCAACCGTTAGCCCAGCAAACAAATCAAAAAAAGTGGGCTTTAGGCCCATTTTTTTTAGTGTTTTTTACCCGTCACGCCGGTGCCGGGCCCAAGCTGCAAACGATTGCAGTGGAGCCATTTTTCCGCTTGGAAGTGGGTGAGCTAAGCGTACACGGCAACGTGCGAGCTAAGCGAAAAACGGCGTTTACGGGGCTGGAAAGTGGGTTTGCCCCTTGCTTTTTGAAATTCAGCGCCGATATATTTGGCCATCGCCGCCGGCCCTCCCGGCCGCCTTTCTCCACCGGCTGACTTCCTTCTGGTCCCGGTCGCGCCGCATCCGTTGCCCAGTTCGCTTACCTGCCCGCCGCCCCCCGCCGGCCGGAGCAGCCCAAGCTTAGCCTGCGCTTACCCCCAGCTTTCCGCCTACCCGCGGCCTCCTTACAGTGGCCAGGTCCAGCCATTCTTTTCCTTGCCGGGGACGGGAAAGCATCACAACCATACCCTCACCTTCATTCCCACGCATATGAGTTATCACTTCTACCCTAGTTCCGTGCTGCGCCGCGGCGTGCCGCTGGCCGCCTGCGGGCTGCTGACGCTGGGTTTGCCCGCCGCGGCCGCCGCCGGCGAACGCGGCGCGGCCATGCTGGCTTACCGGGCCGAGGTGCCCGTGGCGGGCCGGGTAACGCAGGCCGACGGCACGCCCCTGCCGGGCGCTACCGTTATCGTGAAGGGAACAACCCAAGGCACGAGCACCAGCGCCGAGGGCACCTTCTCGCTGTCGGTGCCGAGCGGGAGCACGCTGGTGATCAGCTCCGTGGGCTTTCTTAAGCAGGAAGTGGTGATCAGCGGGCCGGAAACCAGCTTGACCATTAAGCTGCAGGCCGATCAGCAGGCCCTGCAGGAAGTGGTGGTGGTCGGCTACGGCACCCAGGAGCGAGCGAGCGTGACCGGCGCCGTGGGCTCGGTGGGCGCCGCCGAGGTCAAGGCCCAGCCGCTGGCCGACGCCACGCAGGCCCTGCAGGGGCGGGTAGCGGGCGTAACCGTGACCGGCAATGGCGGCGACCCGGGGGGCGCGGCGGGCACCTCGGTGCGCATCCGCGGGCTAACCTCGGCGGGCAACAACGCCCCGCTGTACGTGGTGGACGGCTTTCCGCTGCCCTCGTCCACGGACGAAAACCAGCTCAACGCCATCAGCCCCAACGACATCGAAAGCATCGACGTGCTCAAGGATGCCTCCGCCACGGCCATCTACGGGCTGCGCGCTGCCAACGGGGTGGTCATCATTACCACCAAGCGCGGCAAGGCGGGCAAAACCAACCTGAACTTCGAGGCCTACCGGGGCGTGCAGCAGGTGTGGCGCCAGCTCGACATGCTCACGGCCCAGGAGTACGCCGTAATCAACAACGAAAACCGCCTGGCCGCCAACCAGCCCATCGTGGTGGACAAGCTGCGCGACCCGGCCGCCCTGGGCTGGGGCACGGACTGGCAGGACCTGATTTTCCGGCGGGCCGCCATTCAAAACTACTCGCTGTCGGCCACCGGGGGCAGCGACAAGGCCCGCTACGCCCTTTCCGGCTCGTACTTCCAGCAGGACGGCACCATCGTGGGCTCGCGGTTTGAGCGGTTTACCCTGCGGGCCAACGGCGATTTGCAGCTCGGCCGCCTGCTGAAAGTGGGCAACAACCTTTCGCTGACCCACCTCAACGACCGGCGCGTGGACGCCGGGGGCAGCGAGTACGGAGTGATCAGCTTTGCCTCGCAGATCCCGGCGACCATTCCCGCCTACCGGGCCGACGGCAGCTGGTACGAGCCCCTGGGCAACGTGGACAACTTCGTGGAGGAAAACCCGCTGGCCGTGGCCCTGCTCGACAACAAAAAGTTTACCCGCAACCGGCTTATCAGCACCCTCTACGCCGAGCTCGAGCCGCTCAAGGGCCTGCGCCTGCGCACCAACGTGGGGGCGGACCTGATCTTTGACAACTACAACTCCTTCCGGCCCAAGCTGGCCAACTCCCAACGCTACACCCTGGCCGGGCGCACGGCCAACGTTACCTACCAGCCGAGCTACCTGATCGAGAACACGCTCACTTACGACCGCCTGTTCGCCGACCGCCACCAGGTGACCGTGCTGGTAGGCCAGTCGGGGCAGCAGTTTGACAAGCAGTTCGTCGAGGCCGTGCGGGCGGGCTACACCCGCAACGACCTGCAGAACATCAACAACGGCCCCATCAACGACTTCCGCGCGGCCAACGGCTACGTGAGCCCCCCGTCGCGGCTGGCGTCCTACTTCGGGCGCGTCAACTACGAGTTTGCCGGGCGCTACCTTTTGCAGGCCATTGCCCGCTACGACGGCACCTACGTGTTTGACCGGGACAAGAAGTTCGGGTTTTTCCCGGGCGTATCGGCCGGCTGGCGGGTTTCCGAGGAAGCCTTTCTCAAGGACCAGCGCACGGTCAGCAACCTGAAGCTGCGCGCCGGCTACGGCAAGGTGGGCAACGCCCTCAACGCGCTGCCCTTCCAGGGGCTGTACATCATCAACTCCGGCATTCAGTACCCGTTCGGGGCCACGCCGACGGTGAACGTGGGCGCCGCGCCCACCCGCCTGCCCAACACCGAGCTCTTCTGGGAGGAAAACGTGCAGGTAAACGTCGGGGTGGACCTGGGCCTGCTCGACAACCGCTTCGAGGCCAGCCTGGACTTGTACCACCGCCGCTCGCCCAACCTCATTGCCCCGGTGACGCCCTCGCTCGTGTCCGGCACCTACGAGCCCATCAGCACGAACGCGGCCTCCGCCACCAACCGGGGCCTGGACCTGGCCCTGACCTCGCACAACCTGCGCGGAACGGACGGCGGGCTTAGCTGGACCACTACCCTGAACTTCTCCCACTACAAGTCCGAGCTGGAATCGCTGGGGCTGGGCACGCCCTACAACGGCTACGACTCCCGGAGCGGGGTAATCGTGCGCTACAACGAGGGCCAGCCCTTCGGCGCGTTTTTCGGCTACCAGGCCGATGGGTTGTTTCAAACCGAGGAGGAGGTGCGCCGCCACGCGACCCAGCAGACCGGCACTTCCCCGGGGGATCTGCGCTTCCGCGACGCCAACGGCGACGGGGTGGTGAACGCCGACGACCGCCGCTACATCGGCAGCCCGGTGCCGGACTTCACCTACGGGCTGACCAACACGCTGAGCTGGAAGGGCTTTGACTTGAACGTGTTTATCCAGGGCTCGCAGGGCAACGACATCTACAACCTCAACCGCTTCTACACCGAGGGCGCGCTGTACGGCAACGGCAGCGGCATCTCCCGGGTGCTGGGTCGCTGGACGGGGCCGGGCACGAGCACCGACGTACCGCGCGCCATCGCCGGCGACCCCAATCAGAACCTGCGCGTGTCAAGCTACTTCGTGGAGGACGGCTCCTACGCCCGGCTGAAGCTGCTCACCCTGGGCTACACCCTGCCCAAAAGCCTGTTGCAGCGGGTTTCCGCCTCCCAGGTGCGGGTGTACCTGAGCGCGCAGAACCTGGTGACGCTCACCAACTACTCGGGCTACGACCCGGAAGTTGGCGCCAGCGGCATTGACCGCGGCGTGTACCCGCAGCCCCGCGTGCTGCTGGCCGGCCTGAACCTGGGCTTCTAAGCCGCCTTCCTTTCAACGAGACCTTCCCACACGATGATCACGCTAGCGAAATCCCTGCTTAAGCAAACCCTGGGCGCGACCCTGCTGCTCGCCCCCCTGCTGGCGGGCTGCGGCAAAGAGTTTCTGGACGTGCAGCCCAACGACTCGGTAACCGAGGACAACTTCTACCAAACCGAAACCGACGCCATTCAGGCCACGAACGCGGCTTACAGCGAGCTGGGCAAGGGCGGGCAGTACAACTACGCCCTGTGGGGCATCGGCGACATCATGTCCGACAACTCGTACACCGGCGGGGGCGGGGGCGGGGACGGCATCGAGCACCAGCAGCTCGACAACTTCAACATCCCGGCCACCAACCCGCTTACCAACCGCCTCTGGGGCGGCTGCTACGTGGGCATCGGCCGCGCCAACCTCGTGCTGCAGCGCGTGCCGGGCATCACCAACATGAGCGAGGCCATCCGCAAGCGCTGCCTGGGCGAGGCGCAGTTTCTGCGTGCCAAGTACTACTTCGACCTGGTGCGGGCCTTCGGCGACGTACCCCTGCTTACCGTACCTCCTACTTCCCTGGCGCAGGTTAATATTCCCCGCACCCCCGCCGAGGAGGTGTACGCCCGCATTGTCCAAGACCTGGAGGAGGCCTTCACCAACCTGCCCGCTTCCTACAGCGGGGCGGACCTGGGCCGGGCCACCAAGTGGGCCGCGGCCGGCCTGCTGGCCAAGGTGCAGCTCACCCGTGGCAACAACGCCGAGGCGGCCCGCTGGGCGCGCGAGGTGCTGCAGAACAGCGGCAAAAGCCTGTGGCCCAGCTACGGCGACAACTTCCGCATTGAAAACGAGAACGGCCGCGAGTCGCTGTTCGAGGTGCAGTTCGTCTCGGGCCTGAACGGCTACACTTTCGACGGGCTGGGCTTCGTGGGCAACGAGTTCTTCGGCCCGCGCGGGCAGGGGCTCACCCCCCAGGGCGGCTACGGCTTCAACATTCCCGAGGCGGAGTTCGTCAACGGCTACGAGGCCGGCGACCAGCGCCGCGACGTGACCATCTGGAAGCCCGGAGATGCCTACCCCGCCGGCAGCACCGCCACCGCCCAGCCGGCCTCCCTGCCCGGCTCGCCCAACGGCTACGGGGTGAAGAAGTGGTTTGTGGGTAAGGTTAACACCAACATCTGGGACTCGGGCCTCAACATCCCGGTGCTGCGCCTGGCCGAGGTGTACCTGATCCTGGCCGAGGCGGTGGGCGCCACGCCCGAAGGGCTCGAAGCCCTGAACAAAGTGCGCCGCCGCGCTTTCGGCGCCGACCTCAACCAACCCTCAACGCACGACTTCAACCCCGCGCAGGGAGACTTCAAGGAAGCCGTGCTGCGGGAGCGGCGCTACGAGCTGGCCTTTGAAAACGACCGCTGGTTTGACTTAAAGCGTACCGGCAAGCTGCTCACCCTGCCTGCCCTGGTGGCCAAGGGCGCCAAGCCCACCAACCTCGTGCTGCCCATCCCGCAGTCGGAGCGCGACGCCAACCCCAACCTAAGCCAGAACCCGGGCTACTAGCCGCCTTCAACCCTGCGGCTTGCTATCCCACCGCGGCCCGCCCCGGGGCGCGGGTAGGGTGGCCCTTGCCCGGACCTCCCCAAAAACCTACTTCTATGACTTTACTTTCTACCCTTGGAGCCCGGCGCTTGTGGGGCGCCGCCGGCGGGCTGCTGCTCGCCGCCGGACTAAGCCTGACCTCCTGCGAGCCGGAGGAATATACCTTGGACGGCCCCGCCCCGCAGGCCGGCTTTACCGTGCAGCTGAACACCTCGCAGTACCCGGTGACGGCCACGTTCACCAACGCGAGCCGGGATGCCTTTCTGTACCAGTGGGACTTCGGCGACGGCTCCGCCACCGAAACCGGCCCCTCCGCCACCCACACCTACACCCGGTCGGGTGAGTACCAGGTGCAGCTCGCCGTGGGCGGGCGCGGGGGCACGGCTTTCGCCCCGCAGAAGGTGAGCATTCCCTCGGCCTGCCCGCAGCCGGCCTTTGCCGTGCTGGCGGCCTGCGCCGGCTCGGGCTCCACGAGCTGGACCTTCAGCAACCAGCCCGGGGCCATCAAGCACCTGGCAGCCGACGGCACGGTGCTGACGGCCTCCACCGCGCCGCTGCCGGCCTGCCAGGCCGACGATCAGTTTTCCTTTGCCAACACCTTCGCCTACAGCTACGACGCGGCGGGCGGCACTTACGCCGCCGGCAGCTGCGGGCCGGCCCGGGCCGCCAGCTCCCCGTTTGTGTTCCGGCCCGGCGCCGGGCTTGGGCAGATTGTGCTGCAAGGCAAGGGTGCCTTTATCGGCCTGCCCGACTCGGTGAAAAACAAAACCTACGACATCGTCGAGGCCAGCCCCAGCCGCCTGCGCCTGCGCGGCACCCGGCCCGACAACACCCTGACCGAAGTAACGCTCATGCCTTTGCCCTCGGCCATTGACCGGGCCAAGGCCCTGCTGACCGGCGGCTCCGCGCGCACCTGGGTGCTGGACAACGCCGCGCCGGCGGTGATCGTGGTGGGCCCCGGCGACGCCGACCCCACGGGCTACTACCCGGGCGGAGACCCCAACACCCTGCCCGCCTGCCAGGCCGACGACGAGTTTACCTTCACGGCCAGCGATGAGCTCACCTACGAAGCCGGCGCCGAGACCTTCGTGGCCGGCAGCCCGGGCGCCTGCGCGGCCCCGCGCTCCGGTAAATCGGCCTTCACCTTCGGGGCGGCTACGGGAGCAGGCATCGCCCAGTTTACCCTCAGCCAGCCCGGCGCCTTTATTGGCATCACCGACGCGGCTAATCGCACCTACCGCATCATCTCCATCAGCAACGAGCGGCTGGTGCTGCGGGTAGGACCGCCCACCGGGTCGGTGGTGCACACCATCAAACTGCGGGTTAAGTAAGCCCCTGATCAAGCCAATCCACCTTCGTGATTATGTTGCGCCTTCTGCCGGGGTTTCGCCCGGCTTCCCTTGCCCCGCTTGCTTTCGGCCTGCTGCTAACCGGCTGCACCGAGGAGCCGCCCAAGCCCCTGCCGCCGGCGCCGGCCCCGGTGGTCAACGCCGCGTCCCGGCCCTACGCCGACTACACCCGGCTCGTGGCCGAAGCCAGCGACGAATTCGACGGGGGCGGGCTGGATTTGCGCAAGTGGAGCTACGAGGTGCGCGACGACTGGTTTAACAACGAGAAGCAGGCCACGACCAGCTCGCCCAACAACCTGTACCTGAGCTCCGGTCAGCTGCACATCCAGGCCCGGCGCGAGCCCCTGCGCAGCAAGCAGTTTACTTCGGCGCGCATCGTGACCCGCAACAAGATCAGCTACGAATTCGGACGGCTGGACGTGCGTGCGCGCCTGCCCAAAGGCCAGGGCATCTGGCCCGCCATCTGGATGCTGGGCGCCAACGAGGCGCAGGTGGGCTGGCCGGCCTGCGGGGAGATTGACATCATGGAGCTGCGCGGCAGCGACCCGGCGGCCACCGTCACCACGGTGCACTACGGCCCCGACCTTGCCCGCCACCAGTACCAGGGCAGCACGTACCGCCTGCCCTCAGGGGACTTCAGCGCGGACTTTCACGTGTTTTCGCTTATCCGCAGCCAGGACGGGCTGCGCTGGTTTGTGGACGGGCAGCCGGTGTACTCCATCGGCGCGGCGCAGGTGCCGAACTACCCCTTCAACCAGCCCTTCTACCTGATCTTAAACGTGGCCGTAGGCGGGCACTTCGACGGCGACCCCGCCGCCAGTGAACCCTTCCCCAAGGAAATGGTGGTGGATTACGTACGCTTCTACCAGTACCCTGAATAGCAGCCGTAATCCCTGACCTCATGAAACAGCATCAGCAACAGCACCGGGCCCAAAGGGCGGTCCGCGGACAATGCAGCAGGGGGTGGCGACGGCTTGTCGCCAGCCTGGGAGTGGGAGCATTGGCCGGGGCCGCCCCTGCGGGGCCGGAATGCCAGGTGCCGCTGGCTTCACCCGCCCCGGTTATCGACGGGCGCGGCACCGAGGCCGCCTGGGCCCGGGCAGAGTGGCGCCCGCTTGACCAGCGCTGGCTGGGGCCCGCCACCACGGCCGCGGACTTCAGCGGGCGCTACAAAGTGGTCTGGACGCCGGAACGCCTGTACGTGCTGGCCGAGATCACCGACGACGTGGAGCAGGACACCCACGCGGACCCGCTCGAGCGCTGGTGGGACGACGACTGCCTGGAAATCTTCGTGGACCCCGACCGCTCGCGCGGGGAGCACCAGTATAACCACAACGCCTGGGCTTACCACGTGGCTTTGGACGGGCACGTGGTGGACCTGGGGCGGGATCGGCAAGGGCACCTGTTCGACGAGCACGTGCGCAGCCGGCGCACCCGCCGGGGTCAGGTCAGCACCTGGGAAGCCGCGGTGGCCCTGTACCCGGACACCTACGATGAGCACAAGCCCGCCGCCAGCCGTCCGCTCCCGCTGCGGGCGGGCCAGCCCATCGGCTTTGCCCTGGCGTACTGCGACAACGACGGCAGCGCCGAGCGGGAAAACTTTTTCGGCAGCGAGCCGGTCGCGGGCGCAGACAAAAACCGCGGCTGGATTGACGCCGGCATTTTCGGCCGGCTGCGGCTAGTCCCCCCTGCCCCGTCGACCCGCTAAACCATTGCCACCCGCCACGCATATTTTCCATGAACGCCATCACCTCCTGGTTTACCCTGCTGCTGCTCGGCGGCCTGCTGCCGTTACCGGGGCTTTTTTTCCGCCCCGACGGCGCCGCGCTACCCGCCCGCCCGACCCGAGCAGCCCCGCGCTACTCCTTTCGGGAGCTGATCTGGCGCGACGAGTTCAACTACGCCGGTCTGCCGGACTCCAGCAAGTGGGGCTACGACGTGGGCGGGCACGGCTGGGGCAACCAGGAGCTGCAGTACTACACCAAGGCCCGGCGGGAAAATGCCCGGGTGGAAAACGGCCAGCTAATCATCGAAGCCCGACGGGAAGCCTGGACGCCCAACAACCCCTACACCGCCGCCCGCCTCGTGTCCAAAGCCGCCGGCGGGGGCAGCCTAACCTACGGCCGGGTTGAGGTGCGGGCCCAGCTGCCCGCCGCCCGCGGCACCTGGCCGGCCATCTGGATGCTGCCCGACGAGTGGAAGTACGGCGACAAAAGCTGGCCCGACAACGGGGAGATCGACATCATGGAGTACGTGGGCTACCGGCCCGGGGTGGTGCAGGCCTCTACCCACTGTCGCCAATACTACTTCCGCACCAACAACCAGAAAACCGACTCCGTGGCCGTGCCCACGGCCACCACGGCCTTTCACGTGTACGCGGTGGAGTGGACGCCCGAAACCATTACGGCCTTCGTGGACAACCGTGCCTACTTCACCAGCCGCAACGAGCACGCCGGCTGGCGGGCCTGGCCCTGGGACCACCCCTTTCACCTGCTGCTCAACGTGGCGGTGGGCGGGGAGTGGGGCGGCAGGCACGGCATTGCCGCCGAAGCTTTTCCCCAGCAGCTGCGCGTGGACTACGTGCGCTTTTACCGGCTGCGCACCCGCTAACGGGGCCGCATTCGCCTGACTTCCTTTACCCGCAATCCTGCTTTATGGCTGTTCCCGTACTCCGCGCTCCTGAAGCCCCGGCGCCCGCCCACGAGCCCGCCGCCCGCTACCGGCCGGCGCTGGCATCGCTGACGGTGCTGTTTTTCATGATGGGCTTTATCACCTGCCTTAACGACATCCTGATTCCCTACCTCAAGGCCATCTTCGGGCTAAGCTACACCCAGGCCAACTTGGTTAACCTTTGCTTTTTCGGGGCTTACTTTCTGCTGGGCATCCCGGCCGGGCTGCTCGTGCAGCGCGTCGGCTACAAGGGCGGCATGCTCACCGGCTTCGTCACGGCCGCGCTCGGCGCCTTTCTGTTTTACCCCGCCGCGGCTTCCCGCTCGTACCCCTTTTTCCTGGCGGCGCTGTTCGTGCTGGCCGCGGGGGTGGTGCTGCTGCAGGTGGCCGGCAATCCCTACGTGGCCGTGCTCGGGCCGGCGCGCTCGGCCCCGGCCCGCCTGACGCTAACCCAGGCCTTTAACTCCCTGGGCACGACGGTGGCCCCGCTGCTCGGCGCCGCGCTCATTCTCGCGCGCCTGCCCGATTTGGAGGCGGCACCGGCCGCCGTCATCGATGTGCGGGCCGTGCAGCTGCCCTACCTCGTAATCGGGGGAGCGCTGCTGCTTATCAGCCTGCTGCTGGCCCTGCGGCCGCTGCCGCGCATCCCCCACGCCCCAGACGCGGCGGGCGCCGCCGGCTCCGCCTGGCAGCACCGCCACCTGCTGCTGGGGGCAGGAGCCATTTTCGCCTACGTCGGCGCGGAGGTTGCCATCGGCTCCCACCTGGTCAACTACCTGCACCTGCCCGAGGTGCTGAGCCTCTCGCCCAAGGCCGCCGGCGACCGGGTGGCGTGGTACTGGGGCGGGGCCATGCTCGGCCGCTTCGCGGGCGCCTACCTGCTCAGCCGCTTTTCCCCGGGCCGCCTGCTGGCGCTCAACGCCGCCGGGGCGGTGCTGCTGGTGCTGTTTTCCGTGCTGAGCCGCGGGCAGCTGGCCATGGCCAGCATGCTGGCCGTGGGGCTGATGAACTCCATCATGTTCGCTACCATCTTCACCCTGGCCCTGGCCGGGCTGGGCCAGCACACGGAGCAGGCTTCGGGCCTGCTCAACGTCGCCATCGTGGGCGGGGCGGTAGTGCCCCTGCTGTTTGCCTTCGTTGCCGACGCGGCCTCCCTGCGCCTGGCCTTCGGGCTGCCGGTGCTTTGCTACCTCTACATCCTTTGGTACGGCCTGCTGGGACACCGCCCCGCCGTCTGGCCTGCCGCGGCCGGCTAGGCCCGCGCTTTCGCTATTTCTCACCGCAATTGTTAGCTCCCATGCCGAAGCTTTTCCACCACTGCGCGCTCCTGGCTTTGCTGCCGGCGGCCCTGGCCTGGCCCCCGCAGCCGGCGCTGGCCCCGCGCATTCCCCTTGCTCCCCCGCCGGCCGCGCAGCCGGCCACCGACGCAGACGCGCGGGCCGAAGCCCTGCTCGCCCGCATGACCCTGGAGGAAAAGGTGGGGCAGATGGCGCAGATCACCCTGGACGTGGTCGGCCGCGGCAAATCGCGGTTTGCCTCCGACGAGCCCTTCGCCCTGGACGAGGCCAAGCTCCGCGACGCGGTGGTGCGCTACAAGGTGGGCTCCATCCTGAACGCGGCCAACAACCGGGCCCGCACCCCGCAGGTCTGGGAAGGCATTGTGGGGCGCATTCAGCAGCTGGCCCGCAAGGAAACCCGGCTAAAGATTCCGGTGCTCTACGGCATTGACGCCGTGCACGGGGAAACCTACACGGTGGGGGCAACTATGTTCCCGCAGCAGATCGCCCAGGCGGCCACCCGCAACCGCGCCCTCGTGCGCCGGGCGGCGGAAATCACCGCCTACGAAACCCGGGCCAGCGCCATTCCCTGGGCTTTCTCCCCGGTGCTGGACTTGGGCTCCGACCCGCGCTCACCCCGGCACTGGGAAACTTACGGCGAGGACCCCTACCTCGGCGCCGAGCTGGGCGTGCAGGTGGTGAAGGGCTACCAGGGCGAGCGCAACGACGTCAGCCAGCCGGTGCGGGTGGCGGCCAGCGTCAAGCACTTTCTGGCCTACCAGGTGCCCAGCTCCGGCAAGGACCGCACCAATGCCCTCGTGCCCGACGAGAGCCTCTACGAGTACCACCTGCCGGCCTTTAAGGCGGCCATTGACGCCGGGGCCCACACCATCATGATCAACTCCGGGCTGATCAACGGCGTGCCCGTGCACGCCAACTACGAGATTCTGACCCGCCTGCTTAAGGAGCGGCTGGGCTTCAAGGGCCTGGTGGTAACGGACTGGGGCGACATCGACAACCTCTACAAGCGCGACCGCCTCGTACCCAACGTCAAGGAAGCCATTGCCCTGGCCATCAACTCCGGCATTGACATGGGCATGCTGGCTTACCAGTACGAGGAGTTCTGCGACAACCTCGTGGCCCTGGTTAAAGAAGGGCGGGTGCCGCAGGCCCGGGTGGACGACGCCGTGCGCCGCATTCTGCGGGTAAAGTTTGCCCTGGGCTTGTTTGAGACGCCGGTTACCCGGGTAAAGGACTACCCCAAGTTTGGCAGCGCCGAGCACGAGCGCGCCGCCTACGAAACGGCCGCCGAGGCCATCACCCTGCTGAAAAACCAGGGCGGGCTGCTGCCGCTGGCCAAGTCCAGCCGGGTGCTGGTCACCGGGCCCAACGCCCACTCCATGCGCACGCTCAACGGGGCGTGGACCTACTCCTGGCAGGGCGAGAAAGTCGAGGAATTTGCCGGCCGCTACCACACCATTCTCGAGGCGGTGCAGCGGGAAATCGGGCCCGCCAACGTGCGCTACGTGCCCGGTGTGAGCTACAACATGAAGCCCGAGGGCAAGTACTACGAGGAAAGCGCCGACCAGCTCGAGCAGGCCGTGGCCGCCGCCCGGGACGTGGACGCGGTGCTGCTCTGCGTGGGGGAAAACTCCTACGCCGAAAAACCCGGCGACCTGAACGACCTGACGCTGTCCCCCCTGCAGCTGGAGCTGGCCCGCCGCCTGGCTTCCACCGGCAAGCCGCTGGTGCTGGTGCTTAACGAAGGCCGGCCGCGCATTATCAGCGGGCTTGAGCCCCTCGTGCCGGCCATCGTGCAAACCTACCTGCCCGGCAATCACGGCGGGGAAGCCCTGGCCGATATCTTGTTCGGGGACGTCAACCCCTCGGGCAAGCTGCCCTACACGTACCCGCGCTACCCCAACGCCCTGGTAACCTACATTCACAAGTACAGCGAGGAGCAGAAGCGCGGGCAGGGGGCCTACCACTACGAGGCAGACTATAACCCGCAGTGGGAGTTTGGCCACGGGCTGAGCTACACCACCTTTGCCTACGCGGGCCTGCAGCTGGATAAAAGCTCGTTGGCCCGGGAGGAAACCCTGACCGTCACGGTACAGGTTACCAACACCGGCCGCCGCGAAGGCAAGGAAGCCGTGCACCTGTACACTTCCGACCTGGTGGCCGCGCAGGTAGCCCCGGACGTGCGCCGGCTGCGCCGCTTTGACAAGGTTAGCCTGCAGCCGGGCGAAACCAAGACCCTGCGCTTTACCCTGCCGGTGGCGGAGCTGGCCTACGCCGGCCCTAAGGGCGAGAAAATCCTCGAAGCGGGGGACTTCGAGGTGCGCGTCGGGGATCAGGTCAAGCGTTTCACCCTAGTCGACTCGCCCACCGCGGCCAACTAAGCCGGCCGCGGGCCGGGGGCCGGCCACTTGCTCAGCAGCCGGGTTAGCACCCGGGCGCGGGCCTGCTGCCGGCAACGCACGGGCTCGGGCAGGGGCGGGAGCAAGCCCAGGTGCTCCAGCAGCTCGGCCGCGCGCAGCAGCGCCGCGCTTTCGGCGGGCGCGGCAGCAAACCCGGGCTGCTGCCGGGTCAGGCAGGCTTCAAGCGCGGCCAGGGCCCGGGTTTGCCAGACCTGCTCGGGGGGCGGGGCCTGGCCGCGCAGCCGGACTGCGGCTTCGTGGCGGCGGCGCTGGGCCAGCAGGCGGCGCAGGGCCTGCCGCTCCGGCTCTGGCAGGGGAATGGGGGTGGAAGACACGCGGCAGAAAGTAAATCAGCGACAAATCAAGCCCGGGTGTACGCCCGGGCCGGGCGGTAAGTTAACCGGCCGCAGGCACGGTCCAGAGCTCGTCCCAGCTCGTGGTGTAGGCCGGGCTGCGCCGCTCGTGGCGGGTTTGCCAGCGCGGAGTGGCGCTGCCCACCGGGGCGAGCATGGTGGCGAAGGCCACCTTGTGGCGGCCGAAGCGCTGGTTGAGCGCATCAATCTCCCGGAGCAGGCGGGCGCGGCGCGCGGCTAACGCGGGGTCGTCAAACAAGCCCAGCTGCTGCCGGCCGGCGGGCTCCAGCCCGGCGAGCAGGACCCCGGCTTTGTGGTAGACCGTGCCGGCCCGCCAGAGCTTGCGCACGGCGGCCCGTACCAGCGCCAGCAGCTGTCCCGTGTCATTAGACGCCGCGGGCAGCGTGAGCGTGGCCGCCCGGGAAGGCTGGGCGTCCGCGCCGAAGCGGCCCGGGCACAGGAACACGGTGAGCAGGTGGGCCGCGGAACCCTGCTGGCGCAGCTTTTCGGCGGCGCGGGCCGTGAAGTGCGCGACGGCCCGCAGCAGGTCCGGGTAGCCGGTCAGCGGCTGCCCGAAGGTGCGGGTGCAGGCAATGCGCTGCCGGGCCAGCGTGCCGTCCTCGCTCGGGGCCAGCCCCTGGCAGGGCAAGCCCTGCAGCTCGCGGACCAGCCGGGCACCCACCACCCCGCCGAGCTGCTCGCGCGCCCAGCTTTCGCTTACCCGGCTGAGGGCGCCGGCCGTGCGGATGCCCAGGGCGTGCAGCTTCCCGCCGTAGCGCGGGCCAATGCCCCAGACATCCTCAACCGGCAGCTGTTCCAGCAGTTCGCGGCGAATGGACTCGTCGACCAGGCTGAGCACGCCCCCGAACGCCGGCAGCTTTTTGGCCAGGCGGTTGGCGGCCTTGGCCAGGGTTTTGGTCGGGCCAAGGCCCACGCAGGTGGGAATGTGGGTGCGCCGGAGCAGCGCCGCCTGCACCTGCCGGCCGTAGCAGGTCAGGTCCGGCGCCTGCCAGCGCTGCAGGCCGTGCAGGTCGAGAAAGCACTCGTCGATGGAGTAGATCTCCACGGCGGGGGCCACGGCGGCCAGGTAGTTCATGACCCGCTGGGACATGTCCCCGTAGAGGGCGTAGTTAGAGGAAAACACCTGCACGCCTTGCTCGCGCAGCAGGGCCTTAACCTGAAACAGAGGCTCGCCCATCTTGATGCCCAGGGCCTTGGCTTCGGCCGAGCGGGAGATGATGCAGCCGTCGTTGTTGGAAAGTACCACCACCGGCACCTGCTCCAGGGCGGGGTTAAAGGCCCGCTCGCAGGACACGTAGAAGTTATTGCAGTCGACGAGCGCGTACACGGTCGTGCAGCTTGCCGTTGATCAGCTCGGTCACCACGTGGGTGACCACGCCCCACACTTCGAAGCGGCCGTAGCTGGCCGCGTCCACGGCGGGGTAGCGGGGGTTGTCGGGTACGAGCCACCAGCCCAGTCCGCGCTTTTCCAGGCGCTTGACGGTAAACTCCCCGTCCACCGCGGCGACTACCACGTGGCCGGGCTGCGGCTTGAGGGTGCAGTCTACCGTTAGCAGGGCGCCGTCGGCGATGTGCCCGGGCGGCCCGGCCATGGAGTCCCCGGCAACCCGGGCGAGGTAGGTGCAGTCGGGGTGAGGCAGCAAAATGCGGTTCAGGTCCACCTTCTCGCCGCGGTGCTCGTCGGAGGGGGAGGGAAAACCCGCGGGCACCGGCGCGGGGCACTCGATTACCCAAACGGGGTCGCGGGCAATATCCAGAATTTCAACTTCGGACATGGTTGCAGCAGAGGGATGATCTGCGCAAGTATACGTCGTGCTAATAGTATTAGTACAAATGCTGGCTAAAATAAATAGCAATCGCTAAAGCCTAGGCTCCATGGAGTTAATCCGTATAAATACGGTTTTTCACTCGACAATAAGCTAAATATCAAACTGTTGAGCAATCTGTTAACGCCGTGAGTTTCGTAGGTAAGCCCAGTTTCTTTTTACCAACCAAAACACCGTTATGCTGAAAGCTCAACCCAATCCCGCCCCGGACGAAGCTGCGCCGGATCAACTGCCGACGCCCTTGCAGCGCCGCGCGTTTCTGCGCTACGGGAGCGCAGCCCTGGCGCTGACCGGCCTGGCCCTGGCCGGCTGCGGGCAGGACCCGGCCGACAAGCTGGAGCTCAACGCCGTCGCCACCCAGGACGAGGGGGAAAACGCCCTGATCGACGTGGGCAGCGGCGATTTTGGCGTGCTCAACTACGCCTACGCCCTGGAGCAGCTCGAGTCGGCCTTCTACGACCGGGTGCTGGCCGGCAGCTACCACCGCCGCGCCTCGGCCGCCGAGAACTACGCCCTGTTCGACATTCACGAGCACGAGAAGGTGCACCGTGACTTTTTCAAGGCGGCCATCGCCGCGCTGGGCGGCACGCCCATTCCCAACCTGGCCCCGGACTTCTCAGGCATTGACTTTGACAACCGCACGAGCGTGCTCACGGCCGCCCGCACCTTTGAGGACCTGGGCGTCGCGGCCTACAACGGGGCCGGGCCGCTGCTGCGCAGCCCGGAGCTGCTCACGATTGCTGGCAAGATCGTCTCGGTGGAGGCCCGCCACGCCGCCCTGATCCGCGACATCATTCAGGATGGCACCTTCGTGGGGCCCGACGTGGTGGATTTGCGCACCGGGCTTAACCAGTCGCTGCGGCCGGCGCAGGTAGCGGCCCTGGCCAACCGCTTTCTGCAGCCGGGCTCCAAGCTCAACGTGAGCGGCCTGAGCCGGGGCTAAGGCCGGCGCATTGTTTCACCCCATACCGCAGCAACGATGAACTTACTTGCCATACTCCACGAAATCGAAAAGGCAGACCCCGAAGTCTACGGCCGCCTGGACCAGCGCCGCGCCATCTTCAAGCACTTTGCCGGCTTCGGCCGCAAGTTAACCGCGGCCGCCGTGCCCGTTGCCCTGGGCGGCCTGCTCAACCGCGCCTACGCCCAGACGCCCGCCCTCAACAACCGCATCCGGGTGATTCTCAACTACGCCCTGCAGCTGGAATACCTCGAGTCCAACTTCTACCAGCTGGGCCTGGCCGTGCCCGGCATGATCACCGGGCAGGCCCGCGCGGACATCACCCAGATTTCCAACGACGAGCGCGCGCACGTCAACTTTCTGCGCTCCGTGCTGGGCCGCAGCGCGACGCCGGATCCGGGCCGGCGCGCCTACGACTTTACCGCCAGCCGCTCGGCGTCCCCGGTGCCGGACGTATTCACGAACTACTACGCCTTTCTGGCCGTAGCCCAGGCCCTGGAGGACACCGGCGTGCGCGCTTACAAGGGCGCCGCCCCGGAACTGGTGGGTACCAACCAGATTCTGGAAGCCGCCCTGCAGATTCACGCCGTCGAGGCGCGGCACGCCTCCCGCCTGCGCACCATGCGGCGGGGCGGGCCGCAGGAAGTAGCCGGCACGCGCCGCTTTGACCCGAAAAGCTGGATTGTAAGCGAGGACGAGGGCGGCCCGCAGCCCCCGCTCACGGCGCCGGTGTACGGGGCCGGGGTTGACCCGCGCCGGTTTCCCAGCGAGGCCAACGTGGTGCAGGCCGGCATCAACGTGATGGAGCTGAGCAAGGTCACCATGGACGCCGCCACCGAAGCCTTTGACGAGCCGCTGGACATGGTTACCGTGCTGCGCATTGCCTCCGTGTTTTTGAAAACCGACCTGGGCCTGGCGGGCTGATCCGCCTTGTGCAGGCAGCGCCCCCGCGCGGTTCCGCTAACGGGATCGCGCGGGGGCGCTCTCTTTGTGGCGACCCGCTTTAGCGGGCGGTAAGCGGCGCTTCCTCGCGGATGGCCGCCTTGTCGGTAATGTACCAGCGCCCGTTGATGCGCAGGAGGTTAAAGTAGTCGGTGTAGCGGTTGCCGCCGACGCGGATCTCCGACACCACCCCCGCCGCGTGGCCGGTGTGGTGCAGCTGCAGGATGCGGGTTTGCACCTCGCCCCGGGGCTGGGGCTTGAAGCCGCGCAGGTAGGTGTTTTTGTTTACCTGCCCGAAGGCGCCGTCCCGCACGAACTTCAGGTGGCAGCTTGGGTGCATGGCCGATGACAGCTTGGTGGTGTCGCCGGTGCTCCAGCCTTCGAAGTAGGTGTTGACGGTCGCGCGGATCAGCGCCTCGTCGCTGGCCGCGGTTTGGGCCCAGGCGGCGGCGGGCAGCAGGGCGGCCAGGCAGGCCAGCCGCAGAACGTGGTTTGTCATGACGAAGTAAGGCAGCAGGGTGAAGAAACAGAAAGCTTACTGGGCAAAGCGGGCGTCGCGGGGCTTGTCGCCGGGAATGCGGCGCTCCTCGACCGGCACCATCGTTAACTCGCAGCTTACCGCGCTGATCAGCCAGCGCCCGCCGACCCGCCGCAGCTGCAGGGTGGTGCGCTCACGGCGGTAAGCCCGATCCAGGTGCAGCTCGGCCCGGGCCGAGTCGCCCCGCTGGCTGAGCGAGAGCAGCTGGGAGTAGCTAAACCGGCCGGCCGGGGTCGGCAGGGTGCGCAGGTAGTCCCGGCCGCGGAGCTCCAGCGGGGGCGTGGCGCCCAGGTAGACGTAGCGCAGCGCCGGCAAAAGCAGCGGGCGCAGGGCGGCGGTGTCGGCTTGCCGCCAGGCCTGCTCGTAGCGGGAAAGCAGCGCCTGCAGCGCGGGCTCGGCGGTCAGCTGGGCCCGCAGCGGAGTTGGCCGCAGCAGCAGCAAGGGAAAGGTCAGCAGCAGGTAACGCATGGCAGCTTGGGAGGGCGGGGAAGCAACCCGCCGATCTGCCGCCAAAGGAGGCCGGCCGCCGCGGGGCCGGCAAAGCGCTTAAACCGCTGAGCCGGATTTTTAAACCGCCGCCGCGCCGCTTGCCGGGCCAGGCGTTGAAGAAATGCGGGCAGGCGTTGAAGAAGTTGGGTAATTAGGGCGGCAAAACCCAGCTTTGCTTCAGGCTGCCGGCACTACCGCCCGGCCGCGGCCAATTCTTTGCCCATGCCGACCCTTCGCAACTTCGTGCTGTTTCAGCTAACTGCCTGGCTGCTGGGCTTCGGCATCGTCGTGGCTTATCTGGCCCAGCGCATCAACAACCTGCCCTACGTGGTAGCTTTTACCCTCGTGGCCTTTCTGTCCTACGCGGCCACGATCTACGGCTACGTGTACGGGCTGTACCCCCGCTTGTACCGGCGGCTTTCCCGCCCGGCGTTTGCCGGGCTGGTGCTGGCCTTTCTCGTGGGGGTGGGGGCCCTGCGGCTCTGGCTCGAAGCCTACGTCGTGCGCCCGCTGTTTCCCTCCGCCCACCGGGGCTTCCTCAACGGGGACCGCGGGCACCTGGGCTACGTAGTGGTCACCATCTGCTTTGCCTTCGGCTTCGGTCTGCTCGCCCTGGCGGCCATGCGCAGCGCGCAGCTGCAGCAGCAGAAGGAAGAGCTCGAGCACCGGCAGCTGCGGGCCGAAATGGATTTGCTTAAGGCCCAGGTGCAGCCCCACTTTTTGTTCAACACCCTGAACAACATCTACTACGAGGCCTACCGGGAAGCCCCGCGCACGGCCGCGCTGGTGGAGCAGCTGGCCGCGCTGATGCGCTACTTCGTGGACCTGAGCCGGCAGGAGCGGGTGCCGCTGAGCGCGGAGGTAGACTTTCTGCGCAACTACCTGGCCCTGGAGCGGATCCGCTTCCGCCACGAGCTGCGGGTGGAGCTGCGCGTGGACGCGGCCGGGGAGCTGCCCGTCCCGCCCATGCTGCTGATTCCCCTGGTGGAAAACCTGTTCAAGCACGGCTTTGACAAGCGCGCGGAGCGCAACGAGGCCGCGCTGCACCTGTGGACCCAGGACGGCTGCCTGCACTTCGAGGCGGTGAACCCGCTGCCCCCGGCTCCGCTTGCCCCCGCCGGCGGGGGCTTCGGCCTGCCCAACCTGCGCGAGCGCCTGCGCCTGCTCTACGGCGCGCGCTACGCGCTTTCCGCCCACCCGGCTCACGGCCAGTTCACGGCCCGCCTGACCATTCCCCTGTGATGCGCATCAACTGCCTGATCGTCGACGACGAGCCCAACGCTGTGCACCTGCTCACGGCCTACGTGCGGCAGGTGCCCTACCTGCACCTGGTGGCCTGCTGCTACGACGCGGGCGAGGCCCTGGACTGGCTGCGGCGCGAGGCCGTTGACCTGCTGCTGCTGGACATCAACCTGCCCGGGCTCAGCGGCATGGAGCTGGCCCGCACCCTCATGCCCCGGCAGCTGGTGATCTTTACCACGGCCTACGCCGATTACGCCGTGCAGAGCTACGAAACCGGGGCAGTGGATTACCTGCTTAAGCCCATTACGCCCGGGCGCTTTCTGCAGGCGGTAAGCAAAGCCGCGGACCGGCTGCGTCCCTTGCCCCCGGCCCCGGCCGAGCTGCCCGGACCGGCCGGGGACTACTTTTTCGTGAAGTCCGGCAAGCAGATCGTGCGGGTGCGCTTTGACGCCATCCGCTACGTCGAGGGCCTCAAGTCCTACGTGATGCTGGTAACCGACGCGGAAAAAATCATTGTCTACAAGCGCATGCAGGAAATGGAAGCCCTGCTGCCTGCCTGCTTTAAGCGGGTGCACCTGTCCTACATCGTTAACCTCGACGCCATCCGCAGCATCGAGGAAAACCACGTGCTGCTGCCCCCGGCGCGCCTGCCCATCAGCGCCAAGTACCGGGATGCTTTTCTTGCAGCCATCCGCGACCGCTCCCTGTAGCGGTGCCTACACCGCCTCGCTGCGCAGCACTTCCAGCGGGGGCCGCGTGAGCACGGCCCGGGAGTTGAGCAGGCCGATGATGACCGTGAGCAGGGTGGTCGTCAGGGCCAGGGCCAGCAGGGGCAGCGGGTCGGGGCGGAAGGGCACCTCAAACACCCAGTAGGCCAGGGCCCAGCCGGCAACGCCCGCCAGCAGCAGCCCGGTCAGCGCGGCCAGCCAGCCCAGCACGGCGTACTCCACCAGGGTGATGAGCAGCACCTGCCGCCGCGCGGCGCCCAGCGTGCGCAGCAGCACGCTTTCCCGGGCCCGCTGGTAGCGGCTCACGACCACGGCACTGGCCAGCACGAGCAGGCCCGTGCCCATGCTGAAGAAGGCCATAAAGCGGATTACTACCGCGATCCGGTCCAGGATGTCGTCCACCGTGCGCAGGATAAGCGCCAGGTCGATGGCCGACACGTTGGGAAAGCGCTGCACCAACGCCCGCTGCACTGCGCCCAGGGCGGCGTTGTCCGGCACCCGGCTCATGAGCACGTAAAACTGCGGGGCGGGCTCCAGCACCCCGGCCGGAAACAAGACGATGAAGTTGGTTTGCACCCGGGTCCAGTCCACCGTGCGGGTGCCGCTCACGATGGTTTCCAGGGGCAGGCCCTGCACGTTGAAGGTGAGCGTGTCGCCGAGCTGGAGCTTAAGCCGGCGGAAAAAGCCCTCCTCCAGGGAGATGCGCGGCCGCCCGTCCGCCTCCAGGGTGGGGGGCCGGCCCGCGGCCAGCTTTTCCGAGCTGATCAAGGTGTTGCGGTAGGTTACCCGGTACTCCCGGCGAAACGCCCAGCGCGGCACGCCCCGGCTGCTGTCCTGCTGGTAGAACGATGCCGGGCGGTGGTTGATGGCCTGCAGGCGCATGGTTACGACCGGCACCTGCTGCAGCACGGGCAGGCGCTGCTCCCGCAGCAGGGCCTGCACGCCCGCGCGCTGCCCCGGCTGAATGTCGAAGAGCACCAGGTTGGGCTGGCGCCCGCCGCCGGCCAGCTCTACCCGGCCCAGCAGCAAACCCTGCAGGAGGAATAGCACGGCCAGCAGCAGCACGCCCAGGCCCACGGCCACGGTGAGGGTGATAGTTTGGTTGTTGGGGCGGTACAGGTTGGCCAGGCCCTGCCGCAGCACGAAGGAGCCCCCCGTGGGCAGGTGGCGGCGCACCAGGTAGCGCAGCGCGGCGGCCAGCCCGGCCAGGGCGCCGAAGGCCAGCAGCAGTCCGCCCACGAAGCCCAGGGCCAGCTTGATTTCCCGGGTTTGCCAGTAGGCAAAGCCCAGCAGCAGCAGCCCAATCAGCCCGTACACGCCCAGCCACAGGGGGTCCGGTGCGCGGCGCCCCTCTTCCTCAACCGGCCCGCGCAGCGTGCGCAGGGGCGACACCCGGCGGATTGCCAGCAGGGGCAGCAGGGCGAACAGCACCGCGACGAGCAGCCCGGAAAGCAGGCCCTGCAGGACCGCCGGCCAGGACACGGTAATGCGAATGCCCACGGGCAGGAAGTCGGCCAGCAAGCGGGGCAGCAGCCACTGCAGCCCGGTGCCCAGCGCGGCCCCGAGCGCGGCGCCGAGCAAGCCCATCACCGCGGTTTGCAAAAGGTAAATCAGCAGGGCCTGCCGCCCGGAGGCGCCTAAACAGCGCAGCACGGCCACCGCGGCAATCTTGTCACGCACGTACAGGTTAACGGCGCTGGCCACGCCCACGCAGCCCAGCAGCAGGGCCACGAAGGCCACCAGGCTCAGAAAGCGGGTTAAATCCCCGAAGGCCCGGCCGGTTTGCCGCTGCCGGTCGCTGACCGTGTCGGCGTCGATGCCGGCCTCGTCCAGGCGGCTCTGCAGGGGTCGAAGCAGCCGGTCGACCGGGGTGCCGGCGCTAAGCTGAAAGTACTGGCGGTACTGCAGGCGGCTGCCGCGCTGCTGCAGCCCGGTGGCGGCAAGCCAGGAGCGCGGAATAAACACGGTGGGCGCAAGGGCGGCGTTGAGCCCCGACTGCCCGGGCGTCTTCGTCACCCGGCCGGCGATGAGAAACCGCAGCCGCCCAACCTTGATGGAGTCGCCCACCCGCGCGTTGAACTGCAGCAGCAGCGCGTCGTCCACCAAGGCCAGCCGCTGCTCGCTTCCAGCCCGGCGGAAAGCGGCCACAGCTTCCCTAGGTTCCACGAGCCAGTCCCCGTAGTAGGGGAAGCCGCCCGTGAGCGCCCGCACCTGCGCCAGGCGCACGCCCTCGCCCCGGGGAAACTGCACCAGGGAAGCAAAGGCTACTTCCTCGCTGCGGGCGCGCACCCGCCGGCCCAAGGCCGGGCTCAGCGGCGCGGTAAACGGCTGGGGGGCGGACAGCACCAGGTCGGCGCCCACCAGCTCCCGGGCCTGCTCGTCGATGCTGCGGGCCAGGTTGTCGCCGAAGCCGTTGATGGCCACCAGCGCGGCGATGCCCAGCACGATGGCCGACAAAAAGAGCAGCAGGCGGCCGCGGGAGCGGCGGCTGTCCCGCCAGGCCATGCGCAGCAGCCAGCCCAGCCCCGGCCGGGTTTGCGGGGCCGCGCTCACCGCGGCGGGGCGGCGGCCGCCTCGGTTAGCGAATCGGACACCAACGCCCCGCCGCGCAGGCGCACTACCCGGCCCGTGCGGGCGGCGAGCTCCAGGTCGTGGGTGACCAGCACCAGGGTGGTGCCTGCCTCGCGGTTAAGGGCGAAGAGCAGCTCCACGACCCGCTCGCTCGTGTCGGCGTCGAGGTTGCCGGTGGGCTCGTCGGCAAACAAAATGCGGGGCTCATTGGCAAAGGCCCGGGCCAGCGATACGCGCTGCTGCTCCCCGCCGGAAAGCTGGGCGGGGTAGTGGTGCCCGCGGCCGCCCAGGCCCACCCGCTCCAGCAGCGCCAGCGCGGTTTTTGCCCCGCCGCGCACCCCGCGCAGCTCCAGGGGCACCAGCACGTTTTCCAGGGCCGTGAGGGTGGGCAGCAGCTGGAAGTTCTGGAAGATAAAGCCCACGTGCTCGTTGCGCACGGCGGCGCGCTCGTCCTCGCTGAGCTCGTCGAGGCGGATGCCGCTCAGCCATACGCTGCCGCGGCTGGCCCGGTCCAGGCCGGCGCACAAGCCCAGCAGGGTGGTTTTGCCGCTGCCCGAGGGGCCCACGATGGCGAAAGTGTCGCCGGCCTGCAGCTCGAAGCTCACGTCCGAGAGCACGGTGAGCTCGCGGCCGCCGCTGCGGTAGGTTTTGGTTAGGTTTTCGACTTTGAGCACGGGCTTGGGGTTTGGACTCAGGGTGCAGGCCCCGGAACCTGGGACCGGGCGATACGGGACCGGCAAGGCAGTGTTAGGGCTGACGCTTAAACCCAACGCGTACCTTAGGCCGTTACGCACTTTGTTGAAGTAAATGTTTTGCCCATGAAAATCCGCCCGACCCGGTTTGGTTTGCTGCTTAGCTTAAGTTTTCTGCTGCTGACCGGCTGCGGGGGCAACTCCGCGGAGACGGCGCAGGCGCCGCCCCCGGCCACAACCGGCTCCGCAAATCAGGCCGCGCCCCCCCGCCCGGCCAGCAACACGGTGCTGTTTTTCGGCAACAGCCTGACCGCCGGCCTGGGCGTGGAGCCCGAGCAGGCCTTTCCCGCCCTGGTGGGGCAGAAGATTGATTCGGCGGGGCTGGGCTATTCGGTGGTTAACGCCGGCCTAAGCGGGGAAACCACGGCCGGCGGGCGCAGCCGCGTTGGCTGGGTTTTGCGCCGGCCGGTGGCGGTGTTCGTGCTGGAGCTCGGCGGCAACGACGGGCTGCGGGGCCTGCCCCTGAGCGCTACCCGTCGTAACCTGCAGGCCATTATCGACACGGTGCGGCAGCTAAGCCCCGGCGCCCGCATCGTGCTGGCGGGCATGCAGATCCCGCCCAACCTGGGCGAGGACTACGCCCGGGAGTTCAAGCAGCTGTACGTAGAGCTGGCCTCGAAAAACGAGTTGACGCTGATTCCCTTTCTGCTCGAGGGCGTGGGCGGGGTGGCCCGCTTCAACCAGCGCGACGGTATTCACCCCACCGCCGAGGGGCACCGCATTATTGCCCGCACCGTGTGGCAAACCCTGCAGCCCTTGCTGCGGCAGCCGTCCGAGCAGCCCCCCGGCCGGCCCTAGCCTTGGAGCGATGGGGTGAAATCCGCATCTTTGGCAAACGATTTTCACCAGAGTTGGCGGATTATAACAGCTTTTCACGGGAAGTAAGTGTTTTTCACGGCCGCACGGCCCCGGAGCCGGGGCAGTTGGTCGGCTACGGCGCCCTGATCGAGGGGCTGCAGCTGCCCGTGCCCGTGCCGCGGCAGCTGGCGCTCATCAGCCGCAAGCACCGGCAGTACCAGACTGAGGGCTGGCGGGTGCTAACCCCCCGTCACGCGCCGGAGGACTCCCTGCCGGGCCAGCTGACCTTCGCGCTGAAGTACGAGGGCGTCGACCTGCTGTTCTTCAAGAAGCTGTTTGAGCGGGTGCCCGCGGCCACCTGGGAGGAGTGGATACGCCGGGAGCCGCTGGGCCAGTACGCGCGCCGGGTGTGGTTTCTCTACGAGTGGCTGATGGGCCGTTCGCTGGCCGTGCCCGACCTGCGGGAGGGCAACTACGCGCCGCTGCTCAGCGACAAGCTGCAGTACGCGGCGGCCAGCGGCCCAGCCTCCGGCCGCCACCGCATCCGAAACAACCTGCCCGGCACGGTGGGCTTCTGCCCGCTGGTGCACAAGACGCCGGTCCTGGAGGAGTTTCTGGCGCGGAACCTAAGCGAACAGGCCAGCCGGGTTGTCCGGGGCATTCACAAAGACGTGCTGCTGCGCACCTCGGCCTTTCTGCTGCTCAAGGATTCCAAAGCCTCCTTTACCATTGAGGGGGAAAACCCCACTTCCACCCGGGCGGTGCGCTGGGGCCGGGCCATCGGGCAGGCGGGGCAGCAGCCGCTGAGCAAGGAGGAGCTGCTGCGCCTGCAGCAGATCGTCATTGAAAACAGCCGCTTCGTGCGCCTGGGCTACCGCACCGAGGGCGGCTTCGTGGGCGAGCACGACCGCAGCACGGGCGAGCCGCTGCCGGACCACATCTCCGCCCGCTGGCAGGACCTGGACAGCCTGATGGAGGGGCTGCTGGCGACGGCCGCGCAGCTCGAGCACGCGGGCTTTCACCCGGTGCTGACGGCGGCGGCGGTGGCCTTCGGCTTCGTGTTTATTCACCCCTTCGTGGACGGCAACGGCCGGGTGCACCGCTACCTGATTCACCACCTGCTGGCCAAGCTGCGGTTTACCCCGCAGGGCATCATCTTCCCGGTGTCGGCGGCTATTCTCGAGCACCTGGACGATTACCGCCGGGTGCTGGAAAGCTACTCCCACCCGCTGCTGGAGTTTATCTCCTGGCGCAACACACCCGACCACAACGTGGAGGTGCTCGCCGACACGAGCGACTACTACCGCTACTTCGACGCCACGGCACAGACGGAGTTTCTGTTTCGCTGCGTGGCGTACACGCTCGAGCACACCATTCCCGCCGAGGTAGCCTACCTGCAGCAGTACGACCAGTTGAAAAGCTGGCTGGACGAGCACTTTCAGTTGCCGGACCGGCTGGTGGCTTTGCTTGTGCGCTTTCTGGAGCAGAACGGAGGGCGGCTTTCCCAGCGGGCCCGGGAGCGGGAGTTTGAGCAGCTGACGGAAGCGGAGGTAAGCGAGATTGAAGCGGCCTACGCCCGTAGCTTTCCCGGCCCGGAGACGAGCCGGCACGGGTAGGGTGCGCCAGAATCCCTACCTGTGGGTAGCTGATCACCCCCCGGCAGCTGCGGTTACCAGCGGAGCTGCCGGTGCGGCTTGACGTTTCCTCACCCGAAGGAGCACAGCAGAGCTGATGCCGCCCAGACCCAGAAACAGCAGGTCGACAAACAAAATATCGAACTGCCCCTTGGCGTAGGTGTTCCAGAACCAGTTGTTGCGCACCACGCCATCGAGCAGGGGCAGCAGCAGGCACAGCCCCGCCGAGAGCATCAGGGTTTGGCGGTTGGTGAGGGTAATGTTTTGGCGGACAATGAAGTAGGCACCTAGGGCCAGCCATGAGTAGAAGTACAGCCGGAAGATATCCGACTGCTCCGGGCTGCCGACGAACAGCAGGGCAATCATGGTGAAGGCCGTAACGGGCAGCATGCTCAGGCTGATGGCCAAAAAAATGTTGGCCGTCCAGAAGTTGAACGCCCGCTCCCGGGCGGGGGTGCTGGTCTTGTCGCGCGCTACCAGCCAAATCAGAATGCCCGAAATAATCACCACGCAGCCCATTGCGCCCAGCACGAAATACATGAGGCGCAGCGGCCGGCCGCCAAAATCGCCGAAGTGCAGGTGGTAGATCAGGCTGCGCACCTTGCTCACGTAGGTAGAGTGCTCGGTGGGCATGGCTTCGCGGAGAATGTGCTGGTCGCGCACGCGGTAAACCAGCTTGCCGGTGCCCGAAAAGCTGGCCTTGGCAGGTGGGGCCGCCAGCACGATAACGTGCATGTTGGCATCCTGGTAGTTACGGATGAATACGCGCGTCAGCTCGCTGCCGGCCCATTTATGCTCTACCTGCGCCACCAGCCGGTTCAGGTCGAACGGGGCACCTAAGGGCGTGTAGCTGTATTCGTACTTGGTATTGTCGGTGGTTTGCAGGTCGGCGTACAGCTGCTCACTCTCGCCGTTGTAGGCCAACCTGGCAAAGGGAGCCAGCAGCACCGAGTTGACGATAAGCACGATGCCCGTAATGGCAAAGAGGAGCTGAAACGGAAACTGCAGCACACCCAAGGCGGTGTGCAGGTCCGTCCACACGGTTTTCCACTTGCTCCAGGGCCGGAAGGTGAAGAAGTTGGAAACGATTTTATTCCAGTGCAGCAGCAGGCCCGTAACCAGGGCAAAGAGGAAGATAAACGACACGATGCCGGCCAGCAGGTAGCCAAACGGCGCCCCTAGGTTGATGGGAAGCGGGATGGCGTTGAGCGGGGCCAGAAAGTGGAGCCGGTACATAAACTCGCCCATGTCGTAGCCCTTCTCGTACTCCACGGCTTTTCGCTGGGCAAAATCGTACGAGAAATAAGCCGCGTCGCCGCCTTTGCCGCGGCCGCGCCCCCGGCCGTGCTTCTGCTTTTCGGCGGCGGATTGGGTTTTGGCCTTGGCAAGGGCTTGCGCGGCGGCCTTGCGCACGAGGCTGTCGTTCGAGGGCAGCATCGATACGTAGCCCGCCATGCCGATTCTGTTCAGGAAGAACTCAATGTCGCGCCCGCGCAGGTTGTGGTGCTTGGCCAGCGAATCGAGCAGCCCGTTGAAATTGCGCTGCGTGGTGGCGCGGTTGGCCACGTACGAGCTGTTCTTCTGCCAGGCGGCGAGGTCGTCCTTGAAGAAGGCAAATGAGCCAGCAAAGAACACCACGTACAGCAGTACGCACACGATAATGCCGCTGACGGTATGGGTGTGAAAGTAGATGTTGTACTTCCGGTTGTCCATGAAGCTACGAAATCAGGTAAGGCAGGAAGAACAGCACCGTCAGCCCTAGGTAGGTAAGCCAAACCTGCCAGGTGTTTTTGGCCAGAAAGGCCCACAGCAGCAGCAACACCCACAGGAGGTAGCCCGTGAAAAACGCCGTGGCCACCACGTTTTCGCGCGGAAATATTTTGGCCAGCAGCAAGTGCAGGCTCATCGTTACCGCGTAGCCGCCCACCGTGCCGGCCATGATTTTGGAAAAGCGAAGCCAGGGCGACTTGGTCAGGTATTTCTTGTTGGCGGGCATAGCTCAGAAAAGGATTTCCAGGCCCAGGAAAACGCCGTACAGAGCCAGCACCGAGTACACGCCGAAGTAGCGGAAAGGCGCCAAGGCTACCACCAGGCCGCCCACGCCCATCAGCCCCACCAGCCAGGCACTCAGGCCGGTCATCCAGCCCCAGTGCATACCTAGGGCCACGGCAGTAGCGGCGGCCAGCAGCGTGCCCACCGCCCGGGCCTGCTGCGGGTTTTGCAAGGCGTAGGCGGCATAGCCTACCGGCTGCAGCTTTGCCTGCGGCGAAGCCAGGTACCACAGCCGAAACGCCAGCAGCTGCAGCAGAAAAAGGGTGCTGATCATGGGTTGTGAAGCGTGCTTGGCGGAGTTAGTTGATGAGAATGCGGGTAGTGGAGCCCTGCCAGAAATGCGTGTAGGGTTTCTGGTGCCACTCGCCGGCTTGCTCCTGGTAGTCGGAGGCTTCCAGCACGTAGGTGCCTTTGAGTTTGGGCGTAAACACCACTTTGCCGTCGGCGTCGGTTTTCACGGTTTTCACCCAGCCTTCGGGCGACATCAGCTCCACCTTGCCATTTTTAAAAGGCTGGCCCGCTTTCCACACCTGCGCCTCCACTGGCGCGCCTGCTTTGTAGGCTTTGGGCGCGGCCACAATGGCCAGCGGCGAAGCCGGCGCCGCCAGCGCGGGCGGGGCGCTGCCTACCAGCACCGGCGCTACCGACGAAAACTCGTACTTGGTGGTGCCGCCCAGCTCTTTGGTGGCGTGCACGGTGGTTACGTAGTACAGGCCGTCGGCCTCGGGCAGGAAGGAGGCCGTCAGGTGGGTGCCGGCGTCGGTCAGCGTCAGCTTGGTTTTCTGCTGCGAGGGGCTCACCACCCACACTTCCAGCGTTTTCAGGTCGGAGTACCACTTGGCTGTTGGCTCGATGGCGCCCTCGGCGTAGTCGCCGTAGATGATTTTCACCTCGTGGGCCTTGTTTTTGGTTGCCTTGGCCGCGCTTTCAATCCAAACGGCGTGGGCGGCGGCCGTGGGCAGGCCCACCAGGTAAGCGGCTACTACCGCCAGGAAAAGAACAACGAATTTCATCTGTTGCGTGCTGTTGGTTACTAGTTGTTTGGGGGCGCGGCTCCGCGGAGGCCGGGCGTTGTTTGCGAGCAGCAGGCCCCGGCCGGCGGCTACGCAGCGGCTGGCCGGGGCTGCCGAGAGCTTACTCGCCGGCCAGGTACTGCACCGCCGTAATGGTGCCGCCTTCTACTTTCAGGCCTTGCGTGGCCGTTTTGGTGCTGGCGTCGATCTTGTACACGTAGCTGGTGCCGTCCTTCAGGTTCACGCCTAGGTAGGCGGTGCGGCCGTCTTTCGGGGTGTAGTTGTTGGTGGTCAGGCTCAGGATATCGGCCTTGGCCGGCAGCCCGGCTACGGGGGCAAAGGTTTTGTCGGCCACGTTCAGGATGCCCACGTTCAGGCCGGCCACGTACGCGCCCTTCTCGGCCCGCGTGGTGGCGCCCACCAGGTAGGTATTATTGCCGAGGTACAGCCAGTTGGTGATGTTCATCCCGCCGCTGATCGACTCGAAGTTCAGGTAGTACGACTGGTCGAACTCGGTGGTGCCCGCCTTGATGCGCGTAATGGCCGAGGGCTTGGTGGAGCTGAGCATGCCGCCGGTAGCGGCCACAGCCGCCGAAAACGCGTACACGTCGCCGTTTTCTACCACCGAGAGGCCGTCGGTGAAGTAGCGGCCGATAAAGCTCGTGCGGTTGTCGCGAATGATCTTCTCCACCCGCATGTCGGCGTAGTTGTACACCGCAATCCAGGCGCTGTCGGGGTAGGCGGTGTTAAAGCGGTTGTCGTTGATGCAGAAGTACGGCGCAAACACGTTGTTGCCCACCTGCTTTAGCCAGCTGAAATGCGCCAGCTCGCCGTTGCGCGTCAGGTTCAGCGTGTTGGTGCTGCCTTCGGCCGAAATCAGCAGGCTGTTGGTGTTCACCTTGTACCAGCTGGAGGTAGGCGAGGCCAGGCTGCGCGAAATCTTGAACAGCAGCAAGTCGTTCTGCACCGGCGCAAAGGCCTGAACCGTTTCCGTCTGGAAGTTGGTGAGGCGCGTGAGCTTGCCGCCCTGGTTGCCGTAGGCCGTTACGGCGCCGGGGTTGCCCTGCCCGTAGAGCATGCTGAAGAACTTGTTGTTGTGCGTTACATAGTAGCGGTAGGTGCCGTCCTGCTCAATGCCGTTGCCCGCCGTCGAGATAGTGCCCGATTCCAGCGTGCGGGCGTTCAGCAGGTAGTCGGCCACGCCGGTGGAGGCGGCCGGCGTCACCGTCAGAATGTAGTTACCCGCGTTGTCGGGCGTGGTGGCGGTGTCGTTGTTGTCGCAGGCGGTTAAAGCGGCCGCGGCGCACAGCGCGGCAAGGGTAGTTCTGAGCTTCATGGGGGTGGCTACCGGTTGGTGGTTTTGTTGAAGAAGCAGCGGAAGTTGACGTAGAAAGCACGCCCAGGCTTCTGCAGGCTGAAGTTGTCGTAGAGCAGGGCATTGGCGAGGTTGCGGCCCTCGAGCCCGAGGTTGTAGCGGCCGTTTTTCAGGCTGTACACCACGTTCAGGTCGTGGCTTAGCTGCTGCGAAATGTTGAGCTTGTCGCCGCCGCGGCTGGGCCAGTACAGGTAGAATTCGTGCACGTACTGCAGGTTGTAGCCCATGCTGAGGCTGTTGCCGCTGCCGCCGAATTCGGGCAGCAGAAACGAGGCATCGGCGTTGCCGAACAGGTAAGGAATGTTCGGCAACTGGTCGTGGTACACCGGGCTCACGCCCGTGTAGCCCGGCTCGTACCGCTGCATGTTTTGCAGGTACTGGTAGGTAA
Organism: Solirubrum puertoriconensis; assembly: GCF_001483135.1. Lineage (GTDB taxonomy): Bacteria > Bacteroidota > Bacteroidia > Cytophagales > Hymenobacteraceae > Solirubrum > Solirubrum puertoriconensis. The sequence goes on along the minus strand of NZ_LNAL01000005.1, from coordinate 218,844 downwards.
GCGTGGCCCCGGCCGAAAACCGGGTTTTGTGCGAGTAGCGCACCTCCGCATCGGCGCCCACCGTACGTACGCCTTCGCGGTTATCAGCCACCAGCCGCGACTGATTATTGTTCAGGCGGTTGTAAATGAAGTTGCTCGAGTGCCGGTACACCGCGTTGGCCGTTACCAGCAGGCGGTCGTCGGGGCCGATGGCGTAGTTGTAGCTCAGCCCCAGGTTGACGTTGTTGCTTTTTTCGGGGCGCAGGCCGGGGTTGCCCTCCTGGTTTTCCACGTCGCCGAAAATCTCCTGCGCCTCCGGCATGCGGTTCGTTAGCTCGTAGGAGCCTTTCAGCTGCAGCTCGGGCCGCACAAAGTACGTGGCCGCCACGCCGTAGCCGAGCTTGTTGGTGGTAGCCTTGCCGGCGCCCGCCCCCACCACGTTGTGCTGCGTGATGTGCTTGCCGAACACCGACGCGCTCCAGTCGTCGCTGACGTTGTAGGAGTAGCCCAGCCCCAGTACGTTCTTCTGCGTTTTCAGGGGCTGATCCACCACCGCCGGGTTCAGGGCGTCGGCGCCCTTGCGGTTGAAGGTATTGAAGACGTTGCTCAGCGCCAGGGCATGGTGCTCACCCAGGCGGTAGTTAAGCATGGCCGTGGCCAGGCCGTTGTTGTTGCGGTACTTGTACAGGCTCCGCGACCGTTCGCCGCTGGTGCCAATGCGCTTGTAGTTGCCCAGCCAGTCGTAGCGCACGTTCATCGTGTCGATGTTCTGCTCGCTGCCCAGGTTGTAGTTGGCGTTGAGGGTCACATCGAGACCCTTCACCAGGTTCTCCTTTTTGTACTTGAGGGTAGGCATCAGGATGTTGCCGCGGCGGTGCCAGCCCCCAAACACCGATACCATGCGCGCCCCGGTCTGGATTTCCTTGTAATTTTTCCCGACGGTCACGCCCAGCAACAGCTTATCGGCGAAGCGCTTGTCCACCACGCCCACGTTGGCAATCAGCGTTTCGTTGTGGTAGGTATCGTGAAAGCGTCGCACACGCTTGCCAGGTTCGTAGGCGCCGGTGTTGATGTCGGCTGCGTCTACCTTCACCCGGTAGTTGTTGTCGGAGTAATTTTGAAACGCGCTGATCTGCGCCGTCAGGCCACTGCGCGAGGTTGCGGCCGCATTCACGACGCTGCGGTGCGTGTTGAACGAGCCGAAGGAATAGGAGGCATCGACGTAGTTGCGCTGCCGGTTGCCGGTTACAATGTTGATGGCGCCACCTAGGGCATCGGAGCCGAGCCAGATAGGCACCACGCCCTTGTACACTTCAATGCGCTCGGCCGCGTTGATCGGGATGTTGTTGATCTGGAACGACGACCCAAAGCCATCCATCGGGATGCCGTCGATGAAGTAGCGGACGTGGTTGCCCGAGAAGCCGTTGAGCGACAGGTTGAAGTTGGAGCCCACGCCGCCCGACTCCCGCACCCGAATGCCGGCCACGCGGTCGAGCGCGCCGGCCAGGTCCAGCGTGGTGTTGTACAGCTGCTTGGCATCAACGGCCGTCACGTTGAACGCCTGCCGGTTGGTTTCCTGCACCGCCGAGCGGCCCACCACCGTTACCCCGGCAATATCCACCGAGGCCTCCTCCACCGTTAAGGCAACCACCGTTTCCTGCCCGGCCGCCACCGCAACGGTGCGTTGCAGCGGCTTGTAGCCGATGCCGGTAACCACCAGCGTGTACGAGGCCGGCGGAACGTTGCGGATGGCAAAACCGCCGGCCGCGTCGGTTACCGCTCCCAGCGGTGTACCTTCCAGCCTTACGGTAAGCGAAGGCACTACCGCGCCGAATTTGTCCTTGAGCGTTCCTCGGACCAACCCAAGGTTTTGCGCGCTGGCCACAATACTGTAGGTATACAGTACTACCAGCAGCAAATTTTTCCGAATTTGCATTGCTTTTTAAACGTCCCTGTTTGAAAGCGACCCGGGTTTCCCCGGGTGAGCCCCGTAGCGCCAACTACGGGGCTCTTTTTTTGCAAAAGTGGAGCTTACTTAGACTCGTTCCAAATTAAATTTAGAATTAGTCCAAATAATAATGTGGGATCCCGCCCGCGCTAATCCCCAGCTTTGAGGGCGCAGCCAGCCAATCAGCTCGGACATAAAGCCTTACCGCTAAATGGGCCGGTATCTAGCACCTGAAGGGCCCGATAGACAGTATTCAAAAGCTCAACCCACCGCGGCTGATTAACTTGGAGGCTTAATTGTAACCACCGGCCTTATGCTGATGCCTTACCTGCTTGCTTTCTTGGTTGCGCTCTCGCCTGCCGCCGATCAACCCGCGGCTACGGCCGCCGGGTCAGCGCCGAGGACCGCGGCGGCTCAGCCGGAGGGGCTCGCCGCCTACGTAGAGCAGCAGGCTCGGCAGGGATTTAGCGGCGCGGTGCTGGTAGCCCGCGGCGCAGAGGTTCTGCTGGAGCAGGAGGCAACCACCGGCGCGGCCACGCGGCCCGTCCGGGCCTACTGGCTAGGCTCGTTGAGCAAGCAGTTTGCCGCTGCCGCGGTGCTGAAGCTGGCCGAGCAGGGCCGGCTGCAGGTGCAGGACTCGCTGCCGCGGTTTTTTGCGGCGGTACCGGCCGACAAGCGCCGCATCACCCTGCATCAGCTGCTGACTCACACCGCGGGCCTGGCAGACCGTTATTCCGCGGACGGGGAAACTGACTTCAACCGGGCTGTGCGCGCCATCCTGCGCCAGCCCCTCAGCGCTGCTCCGGGTAAGGGATACCGATACTCCAGCGACGGCTATGCCCTGCTGGCGCTGGCGGTGGAAAAAGCGGCGGGCATGCCCTACGAGCAGTACCTGCGAACCCAGCTGCTCGAGCCCGCGGGGCTCCGGCAAACCGGCTTCTGGGGCGAGCCGCTGCCGCCTGACCTTAAGCTGGCCCCGGTCTTGGATGAGCAGCGCACCCGCCGGGTTGATTCGCGGGTGTACCGCCAGGGGCAGAGCCAAGCCAACTACGGCTACCGGGGTGCCACGGGCATGTACAGCACCGCCCGGGATCTGCTGCGCTGGATTAGCGCACTGCGCGGCCGGCAGCTGCTGGGGGAAGGCAGTCTGCGGCAGCTGTGGGCGCCGGCCGTGCCGGTGCGGCGGGAAGGCGAGCGGGAGGTATTTTACGGCTACGGCTGGGTAGTGCTCACCCGCGGCGGGCAAACCGTAGAGCTGCGCCACAGCGGGGTGGAGGACTGGCTCGGCCACAACAGCCACCTGATCCTGGCGGGCGAGTACACCATTGCGGTGCTATCCAATGCCGGCGACCCCAACGGGGAGGCCTGGAGCCGGAAAGTGGCCGAGGGCCTGCAGCAGCGACTTGCTGCGCCCTGAAGCCCGATATTTCTCAGCCGCGACTGCCGCAGCTAAGCCAGTTTTTCCAGCACGTACACCTGCAGCAGCCCGCGCCGGACAAAGCCAAGCTTAAGGTAGAGCCGGTAAGCCGGGGTGTTGTCCTCGTACAGGTGGAGGAAGGGTACACGCCCCTGGGCGAGGATGCGGACGAGCTGGTAGCATACCAGCTGCCCGGCGTAGCCGCGGCCCAGGTAGTCGGGGTGGGTGCACACGGCGCTGACTTCGGTGTAGGGCGATGGCTGCAGCCGCTGTCCGGCCATGGCCACCAGCTCGCCCCCGTGCTTTACGCCGTAGTAGCCGCCAAAGTCAATGGTGCGGGAGAGAAAGGGGCCCGGCTTGGTCAGGGCCGTCAAAGCCAGCATGGCAGGTACGTCCGCCTCCCCGAGGGCCACAAGGTGATCTGCCGGCGCGACCGGCGCGGCGGCGTGCGGATATACCAGCTGCAGCAAGTCCCGGTGCAGATTGACCCGCCAGCCCGCGGGCGGGGCGATGGCTGCCGGCGTGAACAGGATGACAACTTCCCCCGCCGGGGTGAGCTCGTGCAGGCGGCCTAAGTTAGCGGGCGTGTACTCAGCCAGCCCGGCAAAGGCACCCACGTCGCGGGGAAATACCAGCACCGACTCGTCGCCCCGGGTCAGGGCCTGGTTGCCGGTGCGCAGGGCGTGCCAGATGGGGTTGTCGAGGGGGTGTTCCGAAGCTGGGGAAAGCGGAGAGCCCGGGATTAGCAGCATGCAGCAAGAAAGGGTTAACCGGCCCGAAAGTACAACGCCGGGCGGGCAGCAGCGTCAGCTCAGCAGCTGCAGCAGGTCCTCCCGGCTTAAGTGCTTGAGCAGCGCGGCGTCCGTCTGGATAAGCTCGCTGGCCAGGGCGCGCTTGCCCTGCTGCAGCTCCTGCATTTTCTCCTCCACCGTGCCGGGGCAGATTAGCCGCACGGCCACCACCTTGCGGGTCTGACCCAGGCGGTGGCTGCGGTCAATGGCCTGGTTTTCCACGGCCGGATTCCACCAGGGGTCAACCAGGTACACGTAGTCGGCCGCGGTGAGGTTAAGGCCCACCCCGCCGGCCTTGAGGGAAACCAGCAGCACGCGCACGGCCTCGTCTTCCTGGAAGGCGCTGACCACCGCGGCCCGGTCTCGGGTCCGGCCGGTAAGCAAGGCGTAGCGGATGCCGCAGGCGTCAAGCTCGGGGCGGATCAGCTCCAGCATGCCCACGAACTGGGAGAATACCAGCACCTTGTGGTGCGGGGTGCGCTGCGTGAGCTCCTCGAGCAGCACCTGCAGCTTGGCGGACTCAACGCCGTAGCTTTCCTCGTCGGGCAGCAGAGCCGGGGAGTTGCAGAGCTGGCGCAGGCGGGTGAGCCCGCGCAGCAGGTGCAGGCCTTGCCGCCCCGGGGCTTCTTCCAGCTGGCCCAGCAGGCGGGCGCGCACGGCGGCCCGGCAGGCGTCGTAGAGGTGGCGCTGCCCGGCGCCCAGCTCGCAGTACAGGGTGATTTCCGTTTTGGCGGGCAGCTGGGTGAGCACCTGGGCTTTGGTGCGCCGTAGCACGAAGGGTTTGATTTTAAGCTGCAGCTCGCGGGCGCGGGCCTCGTCCTCGAACTTGTCGATGGGCAGCAGGTAATGGTCGCGGAAGTAAGCGCGGGAACCCAGCAGGCCGGGGCAGGCAAAGGAAAGCAGGGCGTGCAGGTCCAGGGTTTGGTTTTCCACCGGGGTGCCGGTGAGCACCAGCCGCTGCCGGGCCGTGAGCAGGCAGGCGGCTTTGTAGCGCTGGGAGTCGGGGTTCTTGATGGCCTGCGCCTCGTCGAGCACGACGTAGTCGAAGGCGCAGCGGCGCAGCCAATTGATGTCCGAAACCAGGGTGTTGTAGGTGGTCAGCACCAGGTCGGCGGCGGCCAAGGCATTAGCGCCGGGGCGGCGCTGCCCGTGCAGCGCCAGCACCCGCAGGTGGGGAGTAAACCGGGCCGCCTCGGCCTGCCAGTTAAACAGCAGGGAGGTGGGCACCACCACCAGGCTGGGGCCGCGGTTTTCGGCGCCGGGCTGCTCGCGGCGGTGCTGCAGTAAGGCCAGCACCTGCAGGGTTTTACCCAGGCCCATGTCGTCGGCCAGGCAGCCCCCGAACCCAAACTCGGCCAGAAAGCTCAGCCAGCGCAAGCCCTGCTGCTGGTAGTCGCGCAGCTGGGCCTGCAGCCCCGCGGGCTTGGGCACCGGGGCAATGCCGGTAAAGTCGGCCGCGGCGGCCTGGAAGCGGGCCAGCCGCGTGCGGGCGGCGGCGTCGAGCTGGTTTTCGTCGTAGAGGCGAGCCAGGGTGGCAAAGCTCACGCTGGGCGTGCGCAGGCGCTCGTCGACGACCTCGCCGGCGGCGAAGTAATCCTGAAACTTTTCCAGCCACTCGGCGGGCAGGATGCCGCGGGTGCCGTCATCGAGGGTAACGTAGCGGCTGCGTTTGCGCGCGGCCAGCTGCAGCTGCCGCAGCCGGGCCCGCTGCGGACCGAACTGCACCTTAAGCTCGGTGTCAAACCAGTCGTTTTTCCCGCTTACGCGCACGGAAATCTGCGCCCGGTGCGGGTTCAGGCGGTTGCCCCGCAGCTCGTTGAAGCCCAGCACGGTGATGTCCAGCTTTTGCCACTCCTCAAAGGCGGCAATAAACCACTCCTCCCGCAGCAGATAAGCGCGGGGCAGGGACCAGGCATTGCCCGGGCTGCGCAGCTCCTCGGGATCGGGCAGGTGGCGCAGCAGCGCGGCGGTAAAGCGGGCTTCGGCAGCTGCGTCGCGCGCGAGCAGGAAGGGCCGGCCCAGCTCGTCGGTCGCGTAAACCTGCCGGTGGGACAGGACCGGCACCTCCCGCGGGCCGTAACGCATAACCGGCAGCAGCTCCACGTGGGGGCCCGCATCGGTCAGGTATAGCAGCCCCTGGGGTGGGGCGTCAAAGCCGGCGGAGACGATCTGCTCGGCCGTAGCGGGCCGCACGTAGCTGTAGCGCACCTGAAGCCGATCTTCCAGGCGGGCAAGCACGTCGGCCTGAAACTCGGCGAACTTGCTTTGGTGGATGAGCAGGGTGTTGTTGCGGCGCTGAAAAAAATCCACCACCCGCCACACGTCCAGGTCGTCGAGCAGGTGCCAGGCTCCGTGGGCGACCACGAAGTATTCGTAGCGGATGCGCAGCTCGGTAAGCGGGTAGGCCTGGTCATCCAGCCGCAGCTCGCCGCCGACTTCGTAAAACTCCCCGCGCTGATCAACCTGCAGGTGCACCTGCGCCCGCCCGCAGCGCAGCGTCACCGGCTGCAGGGACGCGGCCGTGGGTTTATCCGCCACTGCGCCGTCGTGCACGTACACCGGCAGGTTTTCGGGGTTAAGCACCACGGCCCGCAGCGCGGTAAGGGTGGCGGCCGAGCGGACGTCGTCGTAGTTCTGCTGCAGGCGCGCCAGCCCGGAGTAAAACTTCATAGCCGTCGGGTCGGCAAGGCGCCAGACTTCATCCAGGGGATTCAGCAGGGTTACTGGGTTGCGCAGCTTGCCGGTGGAACTCAGGCCTGCTTCGCCCAGGTACAGCAGCAGGTGACCGTAATAGCGGTGCCGACCAAGGATCAGCAGCCGGAGGGTTTGCTCGGCCGGGGCCGCAGGACGCGGCGGGGAAAGCAGCTGGCCGATGAGCTCCTGCTTGGCGGCAGCGCTGACGGCGAACAGCCCGGCCTGCCGGGGACGCACGCGCAGGCCTTCGGTCTCGTCAAAGCAAAGCTCCAGGTGCTCCTCCAGGGAACCGTTTACGTCCAGGCCGAAATCGCGGGCGCAGGGAGTCAGGTAGTGCCGGCGGGCGGCAGCGTCGAAGAACAGGCGCCAGGGCTTGCGCGCCAGCAGGGCGAGCAAAACCTGCACCTGCGGCTCACACCAACCCGCCTGCGCGGGGTCGCAGGAGCAGCTCAGGTGCAGGCCCGAGCTCGACTGGCGTATTTCCACCGTCGAGGCAACGCTCGCCCCAGCTTCCCCGGCCTGGTAGCGAAAGCGGCCGTAGTTGAGCTACAGCTGCTCAACCTGGATGCCAGGGTTCGGCCGCCGGACCGCGGTAAAAGCGAGGGTGGAGCGCAACTCCACCTCGGCCGGGGTCAGCGTCGTCAGGCTTACTTCCGGCAGCAAAAGCTGGTGAACCGGGTCAGCAGCGGAAGCAGGGTAGTCGTCCAAGTAAAAATCAGCTGGGGGTGAAGCGGTGCACGCCGGTCTAAAGATACGCACGCCCGGGGCCCGCTGGCCCGCAGCCAGGGCAGCGCAAAAGTTAACCAGGGATAAGCCGGCGCAATGGGGCCAGAAAAAACCGACCGGCCAGGTAAGCAGGCGGGCAAACCGGGGCCAGGCTCCGGCCGCGGAAATGGAAAGCATCGCCGAAGTTTAAAGCCGGAAACACCCGGGCGGAACAGTACAGGAGGGTTACGGCCAGGGAGCTTCTTTTCTTGGCCCCGAACTCGTCCCGTGCTCCGCGCCATGGTTGCCACTCGCCCGCTTACCTGTCTGCTGCTACCTGCCTTGCTGAGTTTGCCGTTGGGCAACCTAGGGGCGCAGGCGTTGCGCCGGCCGGTGCCCGATAAGCTGGTGGTGCTCACCTTCGACGACGCTTCGCTCAGCCACGCTACCTACGTAGCGCCGTTGCTGAAGCGCTACGGCTTTGGGGCCACGTTCTTCGTGTGCGAATTCAGGGAGCCGCCGTTTGCCGACAAAACCAAGTACATGAGCTGGGAGCAAATCCGGCAGCTCGACCGCATGGGCTTTGAAGTGGGCAGCCATACCCTCACGCACCGCCATGTCAACAAACTCTCGCGCGAGCAGATAGCCGCCGAGCTCGACTCGATAGAAACGCGCTGTCGACAATACGGCATTGCCCGGCCTACCACGTTTGCCTACCCCGGCTACGACACGCACCCGCTGGCCCTGGAGGTGCTGCGCGAGCGAGGCTACCAGTTTGCGCGTACCGGCGGCAGCAAGCAAGGCTACACCCGCGCCTATGCCCCGGCCGCCGACCATCCCTACCTCGTGCCCAGCTACTCCACCACCGGCAACAACCGCGAGCAGGTGTACGAGGCGCTGAAGCAGGCCAAGGATGGCCGCGTGGTGGTGCTTACTATTCATGGTGTGCCCGATGCGGCCCACGATTGGGTGAGCACACCGCCCGCCCTGTTCGAAGAATACCTGCGTTACCTCAAGGCCAAACGCTACCGGGTAATTGCCCTACGCGAGCTAGGCCGCTACGTCGATGTGCCCCGCGCCCTGGGTGCCCACAATGCCGCCGTACCAGTCAACTAAGCCACTGCCAACCTCCACCACCAAACCCGTTCGCCTGCTATGTTTCGAGCTGCTACCCGCAAAAGTTTAGTGTTGGCCCTAGGTAGCGGCAGCTTGCTGCTGGCCGGGCAAGCCCACGGCCAAGCCAAGTTGGCCACCGGCAGCCAGCCGGCCATGCCCACCGAGTGGCTCGATGCGGACACCGGCCACCGCGTGGTGCGGCTTACGCCCGCCGATGGCGCCAACCAAAGCTTTTACTTTCATAACCGGCCCTTCGTGAGCGGCGCCGGCGGCGACTGGATGGTGTACTACCACACCGATGAGCAGGGCAAGCAGCTGCGCAAACTCAACCTGAAAACCCGCGAGGTGCAGCCGCTTACGCGCTACTTCCGGCAGGTGAGCGGCGAGATTGTGGCCCCCAAGCGCCGCGAGGTGTTCTACCAAACCGCCGACACGGTGTACGCCACCCACGTTGACACCCGCAAAACGCGGCTGGTGTACGTTTTTACGGCCGATTTCAAGGCCAGCATCACCACCCTCAACGCCGACGAAACCCGGCTGGGCGGCGCCTGGGGCAGCGACGCCGAAAAGGAGATTTACCGCCAGTACCCCGAGAAGAAGGACTACTTCCGGCGCATCTACGACGCCAAGCTGCCGCGCACCCTGTTCACCATCAGCACGCAGGGCGGGCAGCTCACCAAGCTGTTCACCGACAACGCCTGGCTGAACCACGTGCAGTTTTCGCCCACCGATGCGCGGCTGCTCATGTTCTGCCACGAGGGCCCCTGGGAGCTGGTCGACCGCATCTGGACGATCGATACCAAAACCAAGCAGGTAACGCAGGTGCACAAGCGCACCATGGAGCGCGAAATTGCCGGCCACGAGTGGTTTGCCGCCGATGGCAAAACCATTTGGTTTGACCACCAGCTGCCGCGCGGCGCTACCTTCTTCGTAACCGGTACCGACCTGAAAACCGGCAAGCAGCGCAAGTACGAGCTGACGCGCGACGAGTGGTCGGTGCACTACACCTCCTCGCCCGACCAGAAGCTGTTTGCCGGCGACGGTGGCTACCCCACTTCGGTGGCGCACTCGCCCAACGGCCAGTGGATTTACTTGTTTCGGCCCGAGGGCGACAAGTTTAAAGCCGAGAAGCTGGTGAACCTGGGCAAGCACAATTACCAGCTCGAGCCCAACGTGCACTTCTCGCCCGATGGCAAGTGGATCATCTTCCGGGCCAACTTCGAAGGGCAGTCGCAGGTGTACGCTGTCGAACTCGCCAAGCCTGCCTCCTAGGTGCTGCAGCCTGCGCCGCCACCACCCCGACACTAACCCAACCACCCCAAGCCGATGATACCCGCCTTTACTCCGCAAGCCATGAGCCGCCGCGCCTTCGGGCATACCCTAGGTGTGCTGGGCCTGGGCCTGCTGCTGCCGGCCCTGCCCGCCGCGGCCAAGCGCCTGCCCAAGAAGAAAGACCTGCTGCGCACCATGACGCTGGCCAACGACTACTTTATGCAGAAGTGGCCGGATACGGGCAAGGAGATCGTGACAAACAAAACACGCCCCAGCAACATCTGGACGCGCGCCGTGTACTACGAGGGGCTAATGGCACTCCACGGCATCGATAAGCAAAAGCGCTACTACGACTACGCCGTGGATTGGGGCGAAAAGCACAAGTGGGGCCTCAACCGCGGCATCGAAACCCGCAACGCCGACAACCAGTGCTGCGGCCAAACCTACCTCGCGCTCCACGCCATCGACCCCAAGCCCGAGCGCATTCACGACATCAAAGCCAGCATCGATTTGATGATGCAAACCGAGCAAGCCGACGACTGGTGGTGGATTGATGCCCTGCAGATGGCCATGCCGGTGTTTGCCCGCCTCGGCGTGATGTACCAGGACAACCGGTACTTCGAGAAGATGTACCAGCTCTACGACTACGCCAAAACCAGGCACGGCGGCAACGGCCTCTTCAACGCGCAGGATGGCCTGTGGTGGCGCGACAAGGACTTTGTGCCGCCCTACAAAGAGCCCAACGGTGAGGATTGCTACTGGAGCCGCGGCAACGGCTGGGTGGTGGCTGCCATGGTGCGCGTGCTCGAAATTATGCCGAAGGATGCCCCGCACCGGCAGGAGTACGAGCAGATGTACCTGACGATGATGAAGGCCCTGCCGCCGCTGCAGCGCCCCGATGGGTTCTGGAACGTGAGCCTGCACGACCCCACGCACTTCGGCGGCAAGGAGCTGACGGGCACCGCCTTGTTTGTGTACGGCATGGCCTGGGGCATCAACCAGGGTTTGCTCGATGCCAAGCAGTACCAGCCCATTGTTACCAAAGCCTGGCAGGCAATGGCCTCGGAGGGCGTGCACAAAACCGGCTTTTTAGGCTACGTGCAGGGCACCGGCAAAGAGCCCAAGGACGGCCAGCCGGTTACCTACACCAGCAAGCCCGACTTTGAGGACTACGGCCTCGGCTGCTTTTTGCTGGCCGGTACCGAGCTCTGCAAGCTGAACGACAACCTCGATAAGGCCGCCGCCAAATCCTAGGTGCGCTTGGGCTGCCCCGCCGCGGCAGGGCAGCCCGGTTTCTTTCCTCCGACTTCTTCGCCCATGAAAAAGCATATCCTCCTGGCGGCCCTCCTGAGCGCGGCGCTTTCGCAAGCGCAGGCCCAGGCGCCCCGCTGGCCCGAGCTAACGCAGCAGCACAAACCCTGGACGCGCTGGTGGTGGCAGGGCTCAGCCGTGAATCCGCAGGACCTCACCCGCCTGATGACCCAGTACCAGCAGGCGGGCCTAGGGGGCTTGGAGATTACCGCCATCTACGGGGTGAAAGGCGCCGAAAACCAGTTCATCGATTTTCTGTCGCCGAAGTGGATGGATATGCTGGCGCACACCCTTACCGAAGGGCAGCGCCTGGGACTGGGCATTGATGTGGCGCAGGCTTCGGGCTGGCCGTTCGGCGGACCCTGGGTTTCGCCCGCCGATGCCTGCAAGTACGTGGCTTACCAAACCTATACCGTGCCCGGCGGGCAGCAATTAACCGAGCCGGTGCAGTACGTGCAAAAGCCGCTGCTGCGCACCGTGGGTCAGCCCATCGACCTCAAGCAGCTGGCCGACCCCATCACCAAAAATCCGAACCTGCAGCTGCACGCCTTTGATCAGGTGCGGTTTGAAAAGCCGCTGCCGCTGCAAACCCTGATGGCCTACTCCGACAAAGGCCAAACCCTGGACCTCACGGGCAAAGTAGCCGTCGACGGCAAGCTGAACTGGACGGCTCCGGCCGGCAGCACCTGGACGCTGTACGGCGTGTTTCAGGGCTGGCACGGCAAGATGGTGGAGCGCGCCGGCCCCGGCGGCGAAGGCGACGTAATCGACCACTTCTCGAAGCAGGCCACCGACAATTACTTGCGCCGTTTCGACGAGGCGTTCAAGGGCCGCGACGTGAAGCCCATCCGGGCGTTTTTCAACGACTCCTACGAGGTAGACGACGCTCAGGGCGAGGGCAATTGGACGCCGCAGCTCTTCGCTGAGTTTCAGCGGCGCCGCGGCTACGACCTGAAGCAGCACTTGCCCGCCCTGTTCGGCAAGGCCGCTACCGATGAAAATCAGCGCGTGCTCAGCGACTACCGCGAAACCATCTCGGAGTTGCTGCTCGAAAACTACACCCGCACCTGGAGCGAGTGGGCCAAAAAGCACGACGCGCTCATCCGCAACCAGGCGCACGGCTCGCCGGCCAATATCCTGGATTTGTACGCCGTAACGGACATTCCGGAAACCGAAGGGGAGGATTTGCTGCGCATCAAGTTTGCCTCGTCGGCGGCGCACGTAACGGGCAAGCCGCTGACCTCGGCCGAGTCGGCTACCTGGGAAAACGACCACTTTCTGTCGAAGCTTTCCGACGTGAAAAAGGCCATGGACCGCATGCTGCTCGGCGGCGTCAACCACACCTTTTACCACGGCACCAACTACTCGCCGCAGCAAGCGGCCTGGCCGGGCTGGCTGTTTTACGCCGCCGTGCACTTCAACCCCAACAACTCGTTCTGGCAGGACTTTGGACAGCTAAATCGCTACGTGGCGCGCTGCCAAAGCTTTTTGCAGGCCGGCAAGCCCTCCAACGACGTGCTGCTGTACCTGCCCATCTACGACTCCTACACCCGCCCCGGCAAGGTGCTGCTGCAGCACTACGACGGCATCGACCACGGCTTTAAGGGCATGACGGTAGGCGCCACCGGCCGCACCCTGCTCGAGCGCGGCTACGGCTTCGATTTTATATCGGACAAGCAGCTGCTGCAGGTAAAAGGCGCGGGCAAGGCTTTGCAAACGGGCGGTGCGGCTTACCAAACGGTGGTGGTGCCCAATGCGCAGGTAATGCCCCTGGCTACGCTCGAGCAGCTCCTCAAGCTGGCGCAGGGTGGGGCTACCATCATCTTCCAAAACCAGCTGCCCACCGATGTAAACGGCCTCGGCAACCTAGGAGCCCGGCGCGCAGCGTTCAAGAAGCTCCTAGGTCAGGTAAAGCTCGGCGCCGCGCAGGGAGAGGTGCAGAAGGCTAGCGTGGGCAAAGGCACGGTGCTGGTAGGCACCGACGTGGATCAGCTGCTCGCCGCTGCTAATGTAAAGCGCGAAAATATGGTTGACAGCGGCTTGGAGTTTGTGCGCCGCCGCCACGCCAAGGGCCACTACTACTACCTCGCCAATTGGGGCGACAAACCCGTGGAAGGCTGGGTGCCGCTGCAAACCGCCGCCAAGGCCGTAGCCCTCTACAACCCCATGACGGAGAAGCTGGGCATGGCCGCCGTGCGCACCGCCGCCAACGGCCGGCCCGAGGTGTATCTGCAGCTGGCCCCCGGCGAATCGTGCGTTCTGGAAACCAACGAAGCCGCGGTGAGCGGCCCCGCGTACGCCTACGCCAAACCAGCCGGCGCGGCGCAAGCCATTTCCGGTACCTGGGACATCAGCTTTGTGGCTGGTGGGCCCGAGCTGCCGGCCAAGGTGCAGCGCCAGCAGTTGGCCTCCTGGACGACCTTTGGCGGCGAAGCCGGGCAGAAGTTTTCGGGCACCGCGGCCTACACCATTTCGTTTGCCCAGCCCCAAGCCCCTGCCGCCGCCGATGGCTGGCTGCTCGACCTAGGGCGCGTGGGCGAAAGCGCCCGCGTGCAGCTAAACGGGCAGGAGCTGGGCACGCTCATCGGGCCCACGTACCAGGTGTTCATCCCCAAGGATCAGCTGAAAGCCACCAACACGCTGACCGTAAACGTGAGCAACGGCATGGCCAACCGCATTATTGATATGGACCGCCGCGGCGCGGAGTACCGGCAGTTCTACAACATCAATATGTCGGCGAAGCTGAAGGAAAACCGCAACGACAAGGGCCTGTTCACCAGCGCCAAGTGGGAGCCCAAGGAGTCGGGGCTGCTTGGACCCGTAACCCTGACGCCCACCAGCACCCACCCCGATAAACTGCAATAACTACCCAGGGCATGCTCACGCGTCGAACCTTTTTGGCTGGCCTAGCCCTGGCGCCGTTTGCGCGGGCCTGGGCGGGTGTAGTAGGTGATATGCAGCCGAAGCTGCTGGTGCCCAAGCGCAGCCTGGCCAGGTTCAGCAAGCACCTGCAGCCCGTGGGCCGGGCGCTCGAAATGGAGGACTACTACGTGTGGTGCAACAGTCCCATTTACGGGCCCGACGGCAGGGTGCATTTGTTTTTTTCGCGCTGGCCCAAGAGCAAGGGCATGGGTGGTTGGCTGAACAGCTGCGAAATAGCCCGCGCCGTGGCCGATACGCCCGAGGGGCCGTTTACCTACGCCGAAACGGTGCTGGCCCCGCGTGGCCCCGGCTACTGGGATGCCACCACCTGTCACAACCCGCACATCCAGTTGGTTGATGGCAAATACTGCCTGTTTTTCATGGGCTGCGCCAACGGCAAAACCGACACCAAGCGCATCGGCCTGGCCACTGCCGACCGACTGGAAGGACCCTGGACGCGCCCCGATCAGCCCTTGCTGCTGCCCGGCGAAGCTGGCGCCTGGGACGACCATTGCACCACCAACCCGGCCTTCGTGAAGCACCCCAACGGGCAGTACTGGCTGTACTACAAGTCGTGGAATACGCAGGAGTACCAAACCTCCAAGCACCCCACCATTCGGGGCAACCGCAAGTACGGGCTGGCCATTGCCGAGCGCCTGGAGGGGCCTTACGTAAAGCACCCCGGCAACCCGGTTATCGATTTCTCGCGCCTGGGTGACAACGCCGAAAACAAGCAGTTTGAGGATGCTTTTGTGTGGCGCGAACACAAGCAGTTCAACCTGTTGGCTCGCGACATGGGCGTGTACAACCACGAAGTAGGGCTGTACCTCGATTCGAAGAACGGCACCGATTGGGCCTATCCCAAAGTAGCTTACCTGCCGCTGCGCGAGTACGGCGTGCAAGAGCCGCCCGCGCCCAAGCACCTCAAGCGCTACGGCCGGCTTGAGCGGCCGCAGTTGCTCCTGTGCAACGGTAAACCCGAATACCTGTTTTGCGCCGCTCAAGGTGGTAAGTACCAAACGGCTTCGGCTTTTATTTTCCGGATCGGGTAAGGCCAAGCTTGCGCCATTGCGGCGGCCTAAACTGACTTGGATATCGGTTTTGCTTATGCGCCATCATCAGTTACTTACGCCGCTGCTAGCGGCTTGCCTGCTCAGCCTTTCCGCCACGGCCAACATTCGGCTGCCCGCCCTTATTGCCGACCACATGGTGCTGCAGCAGCAAGCCAGCGTGGCGCTGTGGGGCTGGGCCGACCCGGGCGAGGCCGTTACAGTAACGCCTAGCTGGAGCAACAAGCCCGTGCGCGTGGTGGCCGATGAGCAGGGCAAGTGGCTGGTGCGCGTGCCTACCGGTCGTGCGGGCGGGCCGTACGAGCTGAGCTTGGTGGGCAAAAACCGGCTGAGCGTGCGCAACGTGCTGCTCGGCGAGGTGTGGCTGTGCGCGGGGCAATCGAATATGGTGTTTCCCATCAGCAAGCGGCCGAACAGCGGCTCGTACTCGGGCGTGGTAAACGAGGCGGAGGTGCTGCCCCAGGCCAACTACCCGGCCATTCGCATGTTCACGGTGAAAAACCAAGTAGCCGACACGCCGCAGCCCAATGCCGAGGGCAGCTGGGTTGCGTGCAGCCCGCAAACCGCGGGCGAGTTTTCGGCGGTGGCGTACTTCTTCGCCCAGGAAATTCACGAGCGCACCAAGCTGCCCATCGGGCTCGTCAACTCCTCCTGGGGCGGTACGCCGGCCGAGTCGTGGACGCGCCGCGAAGTGCTGGAGCAGGATGCTGATTTCAGGCCCATTCTGGCCCGCTACCAGCGTGGCCTCGAAACCTACGAGCAGGACCTGGCCGCCTACCACAGCAAGCGGCAGGAGTACCAGCAGGAGCGCGCCGCCAACCCCGGTTTGCGCCGCTCGGCGCCGCGCGAGCCCATCGGTGCCACCAGCAACAAGTCGCCCTACAAGAACTACAACGCCATGATTCATCCGCTGGTGCCGTTCACCTTGCGGGGCGTAATCTGGTACCAGGGCGAAAACAACGCCGAGCGCGCCTACCAGTACCGGCGCCTGTTTCCGGCCCTTATTGCCTCGTGGCGCGAGGAGTGGCAGCAGCCGAAGCTGCCGTTTTACTTCGTACAAATTGCCCCGCACCGCAGCCAGAACCCCGAAATCAGGGAAGCCCAATTGCTTACCATGCTAGCAGTGCCACAAACCGGCATGGCCGTGATTACCGATGCCGGCGACTCCACCGATATCCACCCGCGCAACAAGCAGGTGGTGGGCCACCGCCTGGCGCAGTGGGCGCTGGCGAAGGAATACGGCGAGAAAAAGCGCCCGTACTCGGGGCCGCTCTACGAAAGCCTGCGCGTGCAAAACGGGCAGGCGCACCTGCAGTTTTCGCACGCGCACGGCGGCTTGGTAGCCCGAGGTGGTCCGCTGCGCGAGTTCACCATTGCCGGGCCCGACAGCATATTTCATCCGGCGCAAGCCAAAATTGAAGGCAACCAAGTAGTGGTCTGGAGCAAGGAAGTGCCACAGCCCGTAGCCGTACGCTTTGCTTGGCAGCACGTGCCGTACCCAAACTTTTACAACGGCGCTGGCTTGCCAGCTTCGCCCTTCCGCACCGATACGTGGCGCACGCCCACGCAAGGCAAGCTGTAGGCTTCGGGTTCAGCCGACGGTACATTCTACATCATCGCCACCTAGGCGCGGCCGCAGCTCACGCTGACTGGGCTGAGCCTTGGGCGGTGTACCTAACCCATGCTCTAAACCGAATGGAAGAAGTAGCCTTTACCATGCAGCTGCGGCCGGGGGTAGCGGTCGAGTACCCGCGCCGGCACGAAGAAATCTGGCCCGAGTTGTCGGCAGTGCTGCAGCAGGCGGGCATCCGCGACTACTCCATTTTCCTCGACGAGGCCAGCGGCAAACTTTTCGCGATTCAGAAGCGCATTCCAAACCACACAGCTGATGAATTGCCGATGCAGGAGGTGATGCAACGCTGGTGGGCCTACATGGCAGACCTGATGGAAACCAACCCCGACAACTCGCCGATAGTTACCCCCTTGCGCCGGGTGTTTCATCAGTCCTAGGTGCAGCCGGCAAAAAGTACCCGATAGCAGGAGGGTGCGGGAGGGTATAGGCTACGGCAACGCCCAAATTGGCACCGTGGGAATCGCTCTGGCTGGTGGCTGGTATACCAAGCGCCGGCATCGGGAAGTGGCGGCGACTTGCGCCCAACGGGCCTGCCAAGCTGCCAGCCAGAGCTACCTCCGCCCTAGGTTTCGCCACTAACTACTTCGGCTATGCATTCCGTGCTTTCTTTTCTGTTGCCGCTGCTCGCCTGGCTGAGCACTTTCAGTTCGCCCGACGCGCACCCGGCTGCAGCGGACTGGACCAAGAACGTAGGCGCCAAAACGCTGCCCACCGGCAAAGCTACGTTTGCTGTAGCCAAGTACGGCGCCCTGCCCGATGGCAAAACGCTCAGCACCAAAGCCATTCAGAAAGCCATTGATGCTGCGGCTAAAAAGGGCGGGGTAGTAACCTTTGCGCCGGGGCAGTACCTCACGGGCTCCATCTTTCTCAAAAGGGGCGTAACGCTGCAACTCGATAAAGGCGTAACGCTGCTCGGCAGCCAGGACTTAAAAGATTACCCCGAAATGCCCTCGCGCATTGCCGGCGTAGAAATGACCTGGCCCGCGGCGCTTATCAACGTGCTCGATCAGGACAACGTAGCCATTACCGGCGAAGGCACCGTGGACGGGCAGGGCAAGCCGTTTTGGGATAAGTACTGGGCCATGCGCAAGGAGTACGACGCCAAAGGCCTGCGCTGGATTGTGGATTACGACGCCAAACGCCCCCGCACCTTGCTGGTAGCCAACTCCAGCAACGTTACCCTGAAGGGCATTACCCTACAGCGCGCCGGTTTCTGGACGGTGCACATCCTGTACTCGAAAAACGTAACGGCCGATGGCCTAGTGGTGCGCAACAACATTGGCGGCCACGGCCCCAGCACCGACGGCATCGACATCGACTCGAGCTCCTACGTGCTGGTGCAAAACTGCGACATCGACTGCAACGACGATAACTTTTGCCTGAAAGCCGGCCGCGACTGGGACGGCCTGCGCGTGAACCGGCCCACCGAGTACATCCTCATTCAGAACTGCGTAGCCGGCGCCGGCGACGGGCTGTTCACCTGCGGCTCCGAAACGTCGGGCAGCATCCGGCACGTAATTGCCCGCGGGCTCAAAGCCAAAGGCACCAAGTACGGCATCCGCCTAAAATCGGCCACCAACCGCGGCGGCGTGGTCGAGGACATTCTGGTGGAAGACATTGAAATGGAATCGGTGCGCGTGCCCATCATCATGACGATGAACTGGAACCCCTCGTACAGCTACTCCACGCTGCCCGCTGGCTACACTGAAGCCACCTTGCCCGAGCACTGGAAAAAGATGCTGGCCAAGGTGGAGCCCGAGCGCGGCACCCCGCACTTCCGCAACGTTACCATCCGCAACCTGCGCGCCACCAACGCCAAAGAGGCCATTTCGGCCGAAGGCCTGCCCGTGTCGCAGCTCGAGAACTTCACCTTCGAGAACATTACCATGACGGCGGCTTCGGCAGGTAAAATCGACCACGCGAAGGGCTGGAGCATAAGGGGCCTGCAAATCAAAGCCGAAGACCAGGAGCCGGTGGCCGTGCTGAACAGCACCGATATGAAGTACTAACCCCGCGCGGAGCCCTGGCCCTAGGTCGGGGCTCCGTTGTTTTTGGCCAATTGCCCTAGGTGCCGCAGCGCCTTTGCCGTTTTCAGTACACTGCCCATGAAAACCAGCCGCAACCTCTTCGCCGTGGGGCTTATCACCTCGCTGTTCTTTCTGTGGGGCTTTGCCGTCAACCTGAACCCGGTGCTCATTCCGCACCTCAAAAAAGCCTGCCAGCTCACCGATGCGCAGTCGGCGTTTATCGATTCGGCTTTTTTCGTGGCGTATTTCCTGATGGCGCTGCCCGCCGGTCGGTTTATGCAGCGGTTTGGCTATAAAGGCGGCATTCTGGTGGGCCTGGCGCTATTTGCTACCGGCGCTTTTCTGTTTTACCCCGCGGCCGAGGCGCGCACCTACGGCTTCTTTCTGGCGGCGCTGTTCATCATTGCCAGCGGGCTTACCTTCCTCGAAACCGCCGCCAATCCTTACATCACCGTACTTGGTCATGCCGACAGCGCCGCTCAGCGCCTCAACTTCGCGCAGTCGTTCAACGGGTTAGCGGCTACGCTGGCTCCGCTGGTAGGCGGTCAGCTCATTCTGTCGGGCCGCACGCTGACGGCCGCCGAGGAGCAGGCCATGAGCCCTGCCGAACTCTCCGCCTACCTAGGGCGCGAAGCTGCGGCCGTGCAGCTGCCCTACCTGGCTATTGGCGCGGTAGTGCTGCTGGTGGCTGTGGTGCTGTACTTCACGCGCTTGCCCGAGATTGTGGAGGATGCCGCCGAGCAGGAGGGCAGCCGCGCTACCTCGTTGTGGCAGGAGAAAAACCTGCTCCTGGGGGTAGTGGCGCAGTTCTTTTACGTGGGGGCGCAGGTGTGCATCAGCAGCTTTTTTATCCGGTTTGCGGGGCAGGTAGCCGGCATTGCCGAGAAAACCGCCACGCTGTATTTGTCGGGGGCATTGCTGGGCTTTATGGCCGGTAGGTTTATTGGAACGGCCCTGCTGCGCGTGGTGCCGCCGGCGCGGCTGTTGGCCATTTACAGCCTCGTGAACATGGCCCTGATTGGGCTGGCTGTAGGGTTGCGCGGGCAGTTGCCGGTGTATGCGCTGATGGGAGTGGAGTTCTTCATGTCCATCATGTTTCCCACCATCTTTTCGCTTAGCATTCGCGGCCTGGGTACCCACACCAAAGTGGGCTCATCATTGCTGATCATGGCCATTGTGAGCGGCGCCGTATTCCCGGTGCTGATGGGCTGGCTTTCCGACCTAAGCACCGTGCAAACGGCCTACGTGGTACCCGGCGGCTGCTTTGTGGTGGTGCTGCTCTTTGCCCTCACCAACCTTAAAACCGCCCGCCAACCCGCGCTAGTGGCGGCCGGCGGCCACTAACCCAAGCTGCGTTTCTCTTCATCTTCGCTTTTCTTCCTGCATGTTCAGTTTAAGTGGCAAAACGGCCGTCGTAACGGGCGGCGGCAGCGGCATTGGCCGGGCCATTAGCTTGCTGTTTGCCCGCCAGGGCGCTGCGGTGCACATCATCGAGCTAAACACCGCCGCAGCCCAGGACACCGCCGACGAAATTTCCCAAGCTGGCGGCGCCGTGCAGGTGCACGCGGCCGATGTAAGCCAGCAGGCACAGGTACAAGCCACGTTTGGGGCAATCGGGCGAGCCGATATTCTCATCAACAACGCCGGCATTGCGCACGTGGGCAACGTGGAAAATACCGCCGAGGCCGATTTCGACCGCGTGTACCAGGTAAATGTGAAGGGCGCCTACAACTGCCTGCACGCCGCCGTGCCGCTGATGAAACGGCAGGGCGGGGGCGTAATCCTGAACGTGGCCTCCATTGCCGCGCACGTAGGCATCACCGACCGCTTCGCGTACTCCATGAGCAAGGGCGCCATCTTCGCCATGACGCTGTCGGTGGCCCGCGACTACCTAGGGGCGGGCATCCGCTGCAACAGCATTTCGCCGGCCCGGGTGCACACGCCGTTTGTCGATGGATTCATCGCCAAAAACTACGCCGGGCAAGAGGCTGAGATTTTTGAGAAGCTCTCCAAAAGCCAACCCATCGGCCGCATGGGTCAGCCCGACGAAATTGCCGCGTTGGCGTTGTATCTGTGTTCCGACGAAGCCGGCTTCGTAACGGGCTGCGATTTTCCCATCGACGGCGGCTTTATCAAACTGAATAATTAGACCTTGAACGCCCGCCACGCTCCGGGCAACCCAAGGCCGCTGTTGCCGCGGCCTCACCAATTCCTTCTTCACCTATGAAACTCATTCGCTTCGGCCAGCCTGAGCTGGAAAAACCCGGCGTTCTGATTGATGATGTGCGCTACGACGTATCGGCCCTGGTGCGCGACTACGACGAGCAGTTTTTTGCCCAAGGCGGGTTGTTGCAGCTGGCTAAGGTGGTGGAACAGCAGCTGGCCGGCAAGCTGCCAGTGGTGCCCGATTCGGTGCGCCTGGGCAGCCCGGTGGCGCGCCCCTCCAAGCTGGTGTGCGTGGGGCTGAATTACGCCGACCATGCCCGCGAAACCGACGCCACCCCGCCCGCCGAGCCGGTGCTGTTTCTGAAATCGACCACCGCCATTGTCGGCCCGCACGACGACATTGTGATTCCGAAAAACTCGGTGAAAACCGACTGGGAAGTAGAGCTGGCCGTGGTAATTGGCAAGCGCGCCTCCTACGTGAGCGAGGCCGACGCCCCGGGCTACATTGCCGGCTACGTGCTGCACAACGACGTATCGGAACGCGAGTTTCAGCTGGAGCGCGGCGGCACCTGGGATAAGGGCAAAGGCTGCGACACGTTTGCGCCCCTAGGCCCCTACCTGGCCACGGCCGATGAGCTGCCCGACCTCGACAACCTGCGTTTGTGGCTGTCGGTGAACGGGCAGCTGATGCAGGATGGCACCACCGCCGAGCTCATCTTCCGCATTCCCTACCTCATCAGCTACATCAGCCAGTTCATGACTCTGCTGCCCGGCGACGTGATTTCGACCGGCACGCCCGCGGGCGTGGGCTTAGGCCTGAAGCCTCCGGTGTATCTGCAGCCCGGCGACGTGGTGGAGCTGGGCATCGATGGCCTGGGCACCTCCCGGCAGGTGGTAAAGGCTTATGGTCAGGATTGACGCCCACCAGCATTTCTGGCGCTACCAGCCCGCGCGCGACGCCTGGATAACGGAAGACATGGCCGTTATCCGGCGCGACTTTCTGCCCGCCGACCTAGCCCCGCTGCTCCGCCAGCACGGCTTCGATGGCTGCGTGGCCGTGCAGGCCGATCAGTCGGCTACCGAAACCACGTTCCTGCTCGAACTAGCTGCCCGCCACGAGTTTATTCGGGGCGTAGTGGGCTGGGTTGATTTGCAGGCGCCCGACGTGGCGGAGCAGCTGGCCGCTTACCGCCCGCACGCCAAGCTCAAAGGCTTTCGGCACGTCCTGCAAAGCGAAACCGACCGTGGCCTGATGCTGACCCCCGCGTTCCGGCGCGGCCTGGCGGCGCTGCAGCGGCAGGGCTTCAGCTACGATTTGCTGGTGTTTCCCGATCAGCTGGCGTACTGTCGGCAGTTGGTCGAGGCCTTCCCCGAGCTGCCCTTCGTGCTCGACCACCTCGGCAAGCCCTACATCCGGCAGGGCGAGCTGGCCGCGTGGGCTTACGACGTACGTAGCCTGGCCGCCTTGCCCAACGTGAGCTGCAAAGTATCGGGGCTGGTAACGGAAGCCGATTGGCGGCAGTGGCAGCCAGCCGATTTTCGGCCTTACCTCGACGTGGTGTTTGAGGCGTTCGGGCCGCAGCGCGTAATGTTCGGCTCCGACTGGCCCGTGTGCCAATTGGCAGGTACTTACACCGAGGTGATGGCCGTAGCGCAGCGCTACCTCACCAGCTTTTCGGCCGCCGAGCAGCGCCAGTTTTGGGGCGAAAACGCGGCCCGCTTTTACCGTTTATAGTCAACCTACTTCAACATGAATCTGGAGCTGCAGAACAAGGTAATTGTGGTGAGCGGCGGGGCGAAGGGTATTGGGGAAGGCATCGTGCGCGTGCTGGCCGCCGAGGGCGCCGTGCCGGTTATCCTAGGTCGGAACGAGGCCGACAACCAACAGGTGGTGGCCAGTATTGAAGCCGCGGGCGGAAAAGCCGGGCAAGTACCCGCCGAGCTATCCGCCCCGCAGGCCTGCGAGCAAGCCGTGCAGCAAGTAATCGCGCAGTTCGGCCGCATTGATGGGCTGGTAAACAACGCCGGCGCCAACGACGGGGTAGGGCTGGAGCACGGCTCGTACGAGAGCTTTATGGCCTCGCTGCACAAAAACGTGGTGCACTACTACCTGCTGGCGCACTACGCCTTGCCCGAGTTGATAAAGCACCGCGGCGCCATCGTCAACATCACCTCCAAAACAGCCGAAACCGGGCAGGGCAACACCTCGGCTTACGCCGCGGCCAACGGTGCCCGCAACGCCCTCACGCGCGAGTGGGCGGTGGAACTGCTGAAGTACCAGATTCGGGTGAATGCCGTGGTGGTAGCGGAGAGCTGGACGCCGCAGTACGAGTCGTGGATTCAGACCCTGCCCAACCCCGAAGAAAAGCTGCGCGAAATCAGCGGTAAAATTCCGCTGGGCAACCGCATGACTACGCCTGAGGAAATTGCCAACACAGTAGCCTTTCTGCTCTCGGAACGCAGCAGCCACACCACCGGCCAGATCATTCACGTGGATGGCGGCTACGTGCACCTCGATCGGGCGTTGGCTAACGCCTAGGTGGCACTAGCGCAGCAGCACGGTAAGGCTGCGCGCCCCGTGTGCGCCAATCACCAACGACTGCTCTATATCGGCCGTTTTCGAGGGGCCGGCAATGAACACGCCGTACGCGCCGGTGTGCCCCACTTGGGCGTATGCCTGGTGCATGTTGGCCACGATGCGCTGCCGCGAAAGCATTAGCACCAGGTGCTGTGCAATCATGGGCAGGGCGCGGTGCAGCATGTTGGCCTCGGGCACCCATACAGCCCCGTTTTCGGCCACGCCAAACTCGCCCGCCAGCACGGCCAACTCCACGGCTTCGAGCACCGGAATAGCCGTTTGCCCATCGACCGGCACGGAAGCCGGAATCAAATTGGAGGCAATGCGCTGGGCCTCGGGATAGAGCTGCCGAACAACATCCTCGAGCGGCTGCTCGGGAGCAAGCTGCACCACTTGCCCCCCGATGAAGTGCAGCCATTCCGTGAAGCGCTCCACGGTAGCTTCGCCCTCAAAATCTACCACGCCGGGTAGGGACGTGGGAGCGGGGCGGTTGGCGCGCACGGCCGCCAATATGGTTTCGCGGGAGGACATGAGAGGGAATATAAGATTAGGGCACGAATGAGCGGGGTGGCTACTTCACTTATTCACTCATTTACTGAGTCACCGTTTGCTGGTACCACTCGCGGAAGCTTTGGGCAGGAGGCTCGGGCAGCTCGCGCGCTTTGGCCCAAGGGTTTAAGGCAGCCGCGTGGCTGAGGCCGCGGGGCAACAGGCGCAGTCCTTCGCGGGCTACTTTGCCACCCAAGCGGTACAGGCCCGGCCGGGCCAGGCCCCAGCTCAATAGTTTCATGCCTAATTTTTTACCTAGGGGCAAAGCGTTGCTTTGGGCAATCAGCTGCCGCCACTTATACAGCTGGTTGTGGATGTCGATTTTCACCGGGCACACATCGGTGCAGGAGCCGCACAGCGTGGAGGCAAACGGCAAGGTGCTGTGCTTGTGTAGGTCGATATTGGGCGACAAAATAGCGCCGATAGGCCCGGGCACCGTGAAGTTGTAGCTGTGGCCGCCGCTGCGACGGTATACCGGGCAGGTATTCATGCAGGCTCCGCAGCGAATGCACTTCAGCGAGTTGCGGAAGTCGGGGCGGCCCAGCTGCCGCGTGCGCCCGTTGTCCACGATGACGATGTGCATTTGCCGACCGGGCGCGGGCTGGCTGAAGTGCGAGGTGTAGGTGGTTACGGGCTGCCCCGTAGCGCTGCGAGCGAGCAAGCGGGTAAACACGCCTAGGTCGGCGGTGCGCGGTATCAGCTTTTCCATGCCCATGCAGGCAATGTGCACTTGCGCGAGGTTCACGCCCAGGTCGGCGTTGCCCTCGTTGGTGCACACCACCACGGCACCCGTTTCGGCCACGGCAAAGTTGACGCCCGAAATGGCCACCTGCCCAATCAGAAACTTCTCGCGCAGGTGCAGGCGGGCCGCTTCCGTGAGGTTTTGCGGGTCTTTTTCGCCCTTCGGAGTGCCCAGGTGCTGGTGAAAGGTTTCGCCAACATCCTCTTTCTTGAGGTGAATGGCGGGCAGCACCAAATGGCTCGGGGCCTCCTCGCGCAGCTGCACAATTCGCTCGCCCAGGTCGGTATCAACCACCGCAATGCCGTGCTGCTGCAGGTAGGGGTTGAGGTGGCATTCCTCCGTCAGCATCGATTTGCTTTTGACGATGCTGCTGGCTCCGGCAGCCTTGATGATGCTTAGCACAATGCGGTTGTGCTCGTCGGCATCGGCTGCCCAGTGCACCTGCACGCCATTGGCCCGGGCATTGCGCTCGAACTGTTCGAGGTACTCGTCGAGGCGGCTGAGGGTGTGCTCCTTTATGTCGGAAGCCAGCTGGCGCAGCTGCTGAAACTCCGGAACGCCGTACGCGGCTTTGTCGCGCTTCTGGCGCACAAACCACAGCGTTTCGTCGTGCCAGGTGGTACGCTCGGCGTCGCTGGTAAAAGCCGCTGCTCGTTGGGGGTGACTCATAGCGTAAGGGCGCCAAAGGCGGGTAGTACAGGCCTGGCCGAGGGTACAAATGACCCGGCCTGCGTACTCAGTCAGTAACTTGTTGTTCCGCCGCAACCACTTGCTCCGCGCCAATAGCTGCGGGTACCACGGTGGTTTGCAGCGCTTCGTTCAGGATTTCCGCCGCGTGCAGCACCCGCATGGGCAGCTGTTGGCGGCGTACTAGGCCTTGCAGGTGCATCAGGCAAGACATATCGCCGCCGGTAAGCACCTGGGTGCCGTTGCGCAGGTGGTCGTGCACGCGGTCGTGGCCCATGCGCGCCGAAACGGCTTCCTCTGTTACGCAAAACGTGCCGCCAAATCCGCAGCACTCATCGTTGCGCGTCAGCTCCGTTAGCTCCAGGCCATCGATGGAGCGCAGCAGGCGGCTAAGCTGCCCATCGCGCACCGGCGTCATTTCCGACTCGTTGGCCTGGTGCAGCCCGCGCTGGCCGTGGCAGCTGAGGTGCAGCCCCACTTGGTGCGGAAAGCGGCCGGTCAGCTCCGTTACGCCCAGCACTTGGGTAATGAAGTCGAACAGATCGTAAGTAGCCGTGCGCACGTGCTGCACCGCGCCCGATTGCTCCACGATGTCGTAGTGCTTGCGCACGTGGTGCACGCAGCTGCCCGAAGGCGCTACCACGTAGTCGTAGTCCTGGAAGGTGCGCACAAAGTGCTGGTACACCGGCACGGCATCACGCTCGCAACCGGTGTTGGCCATGGGTTGCCCACAACAGGTTTGCTGCCCCGGAAAGTCGGCCCGCACGCCCAGCTTCTCGAGCAGCTGGTAGGTCGCAATGCCCACCTGCGGAAAAAACTGATCGACGTAGCACGGAATGAACAATCCTACTTTCATGTGCCTCACCCCCTAGCCCCCTCTCCGAAGGGAGAGGGGGAACTAGCTTTGGTTATTAGAGTTAGAAATTAAAGCCAGGCCTCACCGCAAACTTTGTCGACTCACTCAGAAACCTAGCTCAAGCGTAACTACAAGCTAGTTCCTCCTCTCTTTTTGGAGAGGGGGCTAGGGGGTGAGGCTTTAGGTAAACAGCAACTGCGTCTTCGTCCAGGCTTCGCCCTGCTCCAGGTGGGTAAGTGCACCAAGGGCAGTGGCCTGCGGAACCTCCAGCGTGCGGATGTCGCACTGCGGAAAATTCCAGCTCAGTACCTGCATAAAGAGCGGGTTTCGCGCAAAGCCCCCGTCCACGTAGATGATGCGCTCATCCTGCCGCACCAGGTTGATGGATTCGGTCAGAATATCCATCAGGCCGTGAATGAGGTGGTGGTAGGCTTCGCCGGCGGTTTTGAAGCCGTCGAGCTCCCATTCCAGCACCGGCTCATCGGGGAAGGGGCCCGTACCGGCCATGCACCACGGCTTAAAGCTCGCCGAGGCCTCATCGTAGGGGCGGGCCAGCACGATGGAGCGGTAGAAATCAGACTTAACGTGGAAGTGGTTGGCAATGCGCTGCACCTGGTAGTCGTGCTCGCGGCCGAAGAACACCCGCGCGGCCTTGGTCATGCGGCCTTTCGGCGACAGATAGCTCAGGCAGTCGCGGCGCAGCAGCTCGGGCGTGAGCGGCTGATCGTTGAAGGGGTTGAGCGTAATGGCCCAGGTACCCGTGGATACGAGCAGAAACGGATCGGAACACTCGAGCAAGTAAGGCAGCACCGCCGCCGAGGAGTCGTGCAACCCCACGCCCACCAGCACGCCATCGACTACCGTGGCTACGGAGTCCTGCGTGAGCGGCGCCAGCTTATCGTCGATGCCTTCGCGCAGCACCCAATCGTGGTAATTGCCTTTCGTAAAATCCCACAACCCCGTGTGGCAACCCACCGAGGTGTAGTCGCTAAACGCCTCGCCCGTAATCAGGTAGGAGAGGTACTGCGGCAAATGCAGCGAGGTGCGAATGCGCGAGTACTGCTGGGGCTTGGCGTACTTTAGCCAGTATAGCTGCAGGCCCGAGTTCAGCATACCCAACTGCGGCGAGCAGGTAACGGCCGCAAACTCCTCTGCCGACTCCTCGAGCGCGGCGTAGAACCGCTCGGCCCATTGCTCGGGCATAGGCTTGAGGTAATTGTAGAGCGGCAGCACCGGCTGGCCGTTGGCCCCTAGGTGCACAAAGCTGGCCCCGTAGGAGGTGAAGTTGATGCCCTTAACGGAGTAGTGCGGGTTGGTGCGCAGGGCGTGCCAATGATCCTGCACCCACTGCGACAGGCGCGCTACGCTTTCGCACGGAAAGCCATCGTCGTCGACGGTATCGACGCAGATGTGCTGCTTTTCTTCGATGATCTGGCGGTCTTCGTCGAACAGGATCAACTTCTTGTTCGTCTTGCCCACATCGAACACGGCGTAGATAGTCTTTTTCATAGTCCGGTCGAGAGGCTAAGCTTGCCGCGTTGCTGAATAAGTTGTTCGCGAATGCGTTGCGTGCGGTAAGCCGAAACGGGGTCGAGCACCCCGCCGGCCTGGCGGTACGCTTCCTGCACCAAGGGGCGCACGTCGGTCAGGAAAGCGTCGCGCAGCAGCTCCTCGGCGCGCACCACGTCGTTCTGTTGCTGCAGCTCACCTAGGGTAGTGCGGTCGACGAGCAGGGCTTTGGCGTAAGCACCCAGGATGTTATCGACGGATTGCAGCAGGTCTTCGAGCGGGTCTTTGGTGTTGTGGCTTGCGTCGATCATGTACGCCACGGCGGGGTTCTGCACCGCCGCGTCCTGCGCGCCATCTACCAGCTCGTTGAAAATCAGGAACAGCTGGAAGGGCTTCATGCTGCCCGTGGTCAGGTCGTCGTCGCCGTACATCGAGCCGTTGAAGTGGAAACCACCTAGGCGGCCAAAGTGCAGCAGGCGGCCCACAATCTGCTCGATGTTGGTGTTGGGCAGGTGGTGGCCTAGGTCGACGAGCACCTGCGCCTGCTGACCCAGCTGCTGGCACAGCGAGTAGGAGGTGCCCCAGTCGGGGATAATCATGGAGTAGAAGTGCGGCTCGTAGGGCTTGTACTCAATGAGCATTGTCCAGTCGGAGGGCAGCGCTTCGTAGATAGCTGCCAGCGACTCCTGCGTGCGCTGGTAGGCGCGGCGGAAGTGCTGCTGACCGGGGAAGTTAGAGCCATCGGCCAGCCACACGGTGTGCGTTTTGGCACCTAGCTGCTCGCCGTAGCGCACGCACTCAACATTGTGCTGAATGGCCTGCTCGCGCACCGCCTGCTCGGTGTGGCACAGCGAGCCAAACTTGTAGGAGTAAGCCTGCTCTTGCTGATCCTGAAAGGTGTTGGAGTTGACCGAGTCGATGGTCAGCTTTTTTTCCTGCAGAAGCTGCTGCAGTGCGGGCACATCCTCCGGAATGTCCCACGGAATGTGCAGCGAAATAGCATTTGACGAGCCGTTGAGCTGGTTCAATAGGCCTACGTCCTGGATCTTTTCTTCCAGGCTGCGCGGCTCCCCACCCAGCGGGTAGCGGCCGAAGCGCGTGCCGCCCGTGCCCAGCGCCCAGCTCGGGATGGCTACCTGAAACGCAACCAGCTGCTGGATGATGTGCTGCGCGTCGAGACCGCGGCGAGCCAGCAGGTCGCGCACGTAGCCCAGCCGAAACCGGTGCTCATCCAAGTGGCTTTGGTTGAAGTCGTGGATGCGTTGGGAGTCAATCATAAGCAGGCGATGGGTAGCAACCACCTAGGCGCTGCATTGGGCAAATCCTAGGTAGCCGAATGGGACATAGCTAACGGTAAGCAAAGTAGAGCGCCCTCGGCCCCGAACTCTTCTGAACTCTCCTGCTAAGAGCACTAATTGCGAGAAATGTGTCGCCTGCAAAAAACAGCGGCTCCCGTGCCTAACGCAGAGGAGCCGCTAACATGGGGCCTTACAACGACCCTCGCCGAATGGTGTAGAAAGGGTTTTTCACTTTCTCTTGCCGGCCTTGCAGCAGCATATTGGCAGCGGTTTGGCCCATGGCCTCGAAGTCCGTAGAAATAACCGTGATGCCCAGCAGCTCCTTGAGCGTGCTGGTGTTAAACGACAGAATGCCGATTTCGCGGCCGAGCAGGTAGGGCGTTTGGCGCACTTTTTTGATGAGCTCGGCCAGGTCGGTGGTTTCGACCACGATATAGGCGGTACCGGCTTCCAGCACCTCATTCATAGCGTTTTCCTTAATCGAAAACTCCTTGCCGTGCTTGCCGCAAAACGTACGGAAGCCCCAGGCAATTTCGACGGGGTAGTTATTGCCCACGCTGGGCAGCACCAGTACCAGTTTGTGGTACTTCTGCAGTAAATCCGTAACGCCCTCCAGTGCCCCGAAAATGTCCTTGTCGAAGTCCTGGTACACGCTCAGGCAGGGGTGCTTTAGGTCCGGAATATCCTTGTCGAGCAGCACCAGCTCGCCCGTCGGGATGGAGTTCAGGATAGCTTTATAATCGGCCTTTTCGGTGTCCTGCGTAAAGTGCGGCATCACCACGTAGTGGTTGTACTTGCCGAGGCACTTCTCCATGATGTCCTGAAACAGCTTGGCGCTGTAGTGGTGGATCTGCAGATCCACCGTGGCCCGGTCACCCAGGGCGTTCAGGAAGGCGTAGTAGATGATCTTTTTATAGGAGCTGAGCTTGTTGAAAACCAGCAGGATTTTCAGCTTGCTTGCGTCGGTGGCCTGCACGTAGTAGCCCTTGCCCTGCACCGAGGTAATGAAGCCCCGGGCGCGCAGCTCGCGGTAGGCCTTCTCGACGGTGTCGCGGGCCAGGTAGTACTCGGCGCTCAGCTCGCTGATGGAGGGCAGCTGATCCTCCCGTTTCAGTACGCCGCGCTCGATGTCGGTTATAACCGACTGCACTATCTGCTTGTACTTGGGGGTTTTGTCAAAGGGCTTGAACTGCAGCTTATACATGCCAGGTACGCGGAAGCAATAGAGGTGAACCCGGCTGGCTGTAGCATGCTACCGCCAAGCCATTGCAGCATGGCAGCACCCACAATCTCTCGCGGGTTGAGAAGAGAGCCAATGCTGCAAGCAGTTCACAGTGGTGGTGGAGGGTTGGGAGCACTAAAACTTACCAAATCTGCGCTAACCCCGAACATAGCGGAAGTATATTTTTCCGCAAACGATGCCGGGAACGTTCTCATTGACAAGGCAACGAGCAGCATCCAGGGCGCAGCAGGTACAAAAAAAGCAGGCCGAAAACCAGCCTGCTTTTTTCCAAACCACTAAAGAAAACCGCGCTAAACTGTTAGCGCACAAAAGCCATGGCTACGCCGCCGTCTACGTTCAGCACGTTGCCGGTCGATTTGCTTAGCGAGCCATCCACGAAGACCAGCACCGCCTTGGCAATGTCTTCGGCCAGTACTTCTTCGCCGAGCAGGGTGCGCTTGGCGTAGTGAGCGGGCAGGTCCTCTACCGAAACTCCGTAGGCCTTGGCGCGGCCAGCGGCCCAGTCGCCTTCCCAAATTTTGCTGCCGCGCAGCACGGCGTCGGGGTTCACGGTGTTCACGCGAATCTTATCGGGACCCAGTTCGGCAGCCAGCAGGCGCGACATGTGCAGCTGGGCTGCTTTGGCGGTGCCGTAGCCCACATTGTTGGGGCCGGCTACCAAGCCGTTTTTGCTGGCGATGTTTACCACGTGGCCGCCCAGCTGCTGCGCCCGCAGAATTTCCACGGCCTGCTGCGTTACCAGGAACTGGCCTTTCACCAGCACATCCTGCAGCAAGTCCCAGTCGGCCTGGCTGGTTTCGCCTAGGGGCTTAGAGATGCTCAGGCCGGCGCAGTTCACCACCACATCGACGCCGCCAAACTGCAGCACGGCTTGTTGCAGCGAACTGGCAATGGCCTCGGCGCTCGTTACATCGATGGCCGCGGTGAGGGCGTGGTCTTTGCCGTAGCGCTGGCGCAGCTCGGTTTGGGTTTCCTCGAGCCGGTCGCGGTCGACGGCCACTACGCAGGCGCCGTTTTGCAGCAGCACTTCGCAGATAGCCTTGCCAATGCCGCCGGTGCCGCCCGTCACGTAGGCCACCTGGCCCGACAGCGACTTGGGCTTGGGCATGCGCTGCAGCTTAGCTTCTTCGAGCAGCCAGTACTCAATGTCGAAGGCTTCCTGCTCGGGCAGGCCCTGGTACTCCGACACGGCCTCGGCCCCGCGCATCACGTTGATGGCGTTGGTGTAGAACTCGGCTGATACCCGGGCCGTCTGCTTGTCCTTGGCGAAGGTGAACATGCCCACGCCGGGCCACAAAATCACCACCGGATTAGGGTCGCGGCGGGCCGGGGAATCGGGGTGCTTGCAGCGCTCGTAGTACGCGGTATAATCTTGGCGGTAGGCCTCGAACTGCTCCTGCAGGTACTCCTTCACGGCCGGCAGGGGCTGGTGCATTTGAGCCGGGTCGAGCACCAGCGGCCGGATTTTGGTGCGCAGGAAGTGGTCGGGGCAGGAGGTGCCCAGCCGGGCCAGGCGCGGCAAGTCGTGCGAGTTCACAAACTCCAGCACGCGGGCATCGTCGGTGTAGTGGCCCAGCATGCGGCGGTGGCTCGAGGCCAGGCCGCGCAGGGTAGGCAGCACTTCGGCGGCGTACTTGCGGCGGGTAGCCGCATCGGGGCCGTTTTGCAGCTTAACCCCGCCGAACACCGGGCGCTTTTGGCCGAAGTTCTCCTGCAGGTAAGCAGCCGCCTGCTCAATTACCTCCAGCGTGTTCAGGTAGCACTCGTAGGAGGTTTCGCCCCAGGTAAACAAGCCGTGCCCACCCAGAATGACGCCCCGAATGCCGGGGTTGTTTTTCACGGTAGCCTCGAGCTGCAGCCCCAGGTCGAAACCGGGACGCTGCCACGGAATCCAGGCCATTGTGTCGCCCCAGATTTCCTTCATAATCTGCTCGCCGTCTTTGCTGGCGGCAATGGCAATGAGGGCATCGGGGTGCAGGTGGTCGATGTGCTTAAAGGGCAGCAGGCCGTGCAGCGGGGTATCAATGGAAGGCGCAGCGCACTTCGGGTCGAACAGGCAGTGGTCGAACAAAGCCACCATTTCGTCTTCGTGCGCGAGGCCGCGGTAGCGGTTTTTCAGGGCGTGCAGCTTGTCTACGTAGAGGTTGGCGCAGCCGGCTTTGGTGAGCGTGCCAATATCGCCGCCCGAGCCTTTTACCCACATCACGTCGGCCGGCTCGCCCGTCACGGGGTCGGTAGCGGTAATTTTGCAGGAGGTATTGCCGCCGGCGTAGTTGGTGAGGCGCAAATCGGCCCCAAGCAGGTTGGAGCGGTAGAGAAACAGAGCTACTTCGTCGCCGCTTAATTCAAGCGCTTTCGCATCGTCCCAGAGGTAGCTGACGTGCTGAAAGGTGAGCGTTTTTTCCATATTGTGCCTCGGTTGAATTCCAGTAGAGCAGTAGTGGTAAGCTTCGAAACAAAGTACGCCGCTCGCTCCGGGGTCAACCTCCTGCACTCTCCTGCTTTCCAGTAAAATAATGCAACCGTTGGCGGCAGTGATTTGGCGGCGGAAGGGTCCTGCAATCGTTTTCGCATTTTCAGGAGGGAGCAGGAGAGTTAGCCCTGGGGTAAAGAACAGATTTGCTTAAAACCACCTCGCATATGGCTGTAATCTGGGGAGTTATTCTGCACGCGGTCGGAGGGTTCGCCTCCGGCAGTTTTTATTTGCCCTACAAAAAAGTTAAGGGCTGGGCCTGGGAAAGCTACTGGCTGGTCGGCGGCATTGTCTCGTGGCTGATTGCCCCGATCGTGCTGGGGGCCCTCACGGTTCCTGATCTGCTGGGCGTACTCCAGGAAGCCTCCACTTCCGACTTGTTGTGGTCCTACATCTGGGGCGCGCTCTGGGGTTTTGGCGGCCTCACCTTTGGCTTGGCCATGCGCTACCTGGGGCTGTCGTTGGGCATGGCGGTTACGCTGGGCCTGTGCGCCGTATTTGGCACCGTGATGCCGCCCATCTGGAAAGCCGAGTTTGGCCAGCTGATGGGCTCCGACTCGGGCCGCGCGGTGCTGATGGGCCTGGTGGTGTGCGTAGCCGGTATCCTGATTTGCGGCTTGGCCGGCGTGATGAAGGAAAAGTCGCTGTCGGCGGAAGAAAAGCGCGCCTCTATTGCCGAGTTCGACCTGCGCAAGGGTTTGCTTGTGGCCATTTTCTCGGGCGTGATGAGCGCCTGCATGTCGTTTGGCCTCGATGCCGGGCAAGGCATTGCCGAGCTGGCCGTGCAGCACGGCGCCGACCCTTTGTATAAGAACAACGCCATTCTGGTGGTAATCCTGCTTGGCGGGCTTACCACCAACGGGTTGTGGTGCCTGTACCTCAACTTCCGCAACAAAACCTTCTCCGACTACACCAACGTGTCGGCGCCCATTGCGCGAAACATCTTCTTTTGTGCACTGGCCGGCCTTACCTGGTACCTGCAGTTCTTTTTCTATGGCATGGGAGATACGCAGCTGGGCGACTTCCGCTTTTCGGGCTGGACGCTGCACATGGCCTTTATCATCACCTTCAGCTCGCTATGGGGCTTGTACCTGCACGAGTGGCGCGGGGCCAACCGCCTCACCATGCGCACCGTTACGGCGGGCATTGTGGCGGTGGTGCTCTCCACGGTAATTGTGGGCTACGGCAACTACCTGGGCTCGCAGCCGCAGGCCGAGGCTAAAGCCCCCGCCCCCAGCAGCGCCCCGGCACCCGAAGTAGCCCCAGTGCAAAACGTAGTAGACCGGCATTGAACATTCGAATTATCCACGCGCCGATTACCGCATAAGTGAGTGAAACAAGAGCGGGCAGCCACTGGCTGCCCGCTCTTGTTTTGTGGCCTAGGTGATGGTGGAATTGTGCTTGCATGAGGAGGCTACTCACCTGATTACTGCCCCAACAGAGCGCTGATTCTTGACGCTGCTACGGCAGCATACGACTCTAGCAACTTGGCCAGGTGTAGCTGCCTTAGGATTACCCAGTGCTTGCACTGAGCAGGGGGAAGCCTGCTTTGCAAAGAATCTAAACACCTGCTTGGGTCGGGTTAGCCTCTCGGGTACCCTCCTGCAAGCTGCATGCAGGACGCAAAAAATAGTTGGCTATAATCGGTATTACCCTAGGTTTAAGGATTGCACTGAGCGGCTGTGGTAGGAATATGACCAAAAACAGGGGCGGTTTAACCGCTCCCGGGCGGAGTGCAATGCCAGATGAAAAAGATGAATTCCGGGGATTGCGAATCCAAACAGTAGTCTACAGGAAGGTTTCGGTAGAGATGGAAAATAGTTTGGGCCAAGAATTCAGTGCCATCCCACTCAACTTCTCTCGATAGACCATGAAAAAAATCTACGGTTGGCAACGGTATCAGCCCCAGGCAGCTTTGTCGCTGCTGCTGCTGGCTGCGCCGGGCCTGGTACCGCACCAAGCCCTTGCAACAACGGTCCTATCGCCGGTACAATGGCAACTCACGGGTAAAGTAGTGTCCGAAAAAGGCGAAGGCCTGCCGGGCGTTACGGTGGCGCTGAAGGGCACCACCATCGGCGTGAGCACCGGCGTTGATGGCAGCTTTACGCTGTCGGTGCCCGAAACCGGCGGTACGCTGGTATTTAGCTACGTAGGCTTTCAGTCCGTCGAGCGAAGCTTCACGGGTGAAACCACGCTAAGCGTAACCCTGAAGGAAGACACCAAAGCCCTCGAGGAAGTACTGGTAGTGGGCTACGGTACGCAAAAGAAAGCCGACGTTACCGGCGCCATTGCTACACTCGATGCTACCAAGCTGGAGGAGCGCCCCATTATCCGCGTCGATCAGGCGCTCATCGGGCAGCTGGCTGGCGTACAGGTGCAACAGAACACCGGCCTGCCGGGCCGCGGCTTCAACGTTCAGGTGCGCGGCAACGGCTCCATCACGGCCAACAACCAGCCCCTGTACGTTATCGACGGCTTTCCGCTCGAGGCTACCTCGCCCAACGGCAACGGCAACTACAACACCGGCAGCCCGCTAGACAACATCAACCCCAACGACATTGAGCGCATCGAGGTGCTGAAAGACGCCGCGGCGGCCGCCATCTACGGCTCGCGCGCGGCCAACGGGGTGGTGCTGGTAACCACCAAGCGCGGCAAAACGGGCAAGCCGCAAATCAACTTCAACACCTACGCCGGGGTGTCGATGATGGCTAAGAAGCTCGACTTGCTCTCGGCCGAGGAGTGGGTGGAGCGCGCCACCGAAATTATCAACACCAACTGGGTGAAATCGGGCCCGAACCGCACGGCCGGCCAAACCAACGAGCAGCGCCGCCAGATTCTGGGCCTGGCGCCCGGCACCGTGAACACCTCGCTTATGACCGACGACCGGTGGTTTGAGCCCGGCCACCCCGGCCTGGCCTACATCGATTGGCAGGACGAGATTTTCCGGACTGGCAAGGTGCAGAACTACCAGGTATCGGCCAGCGGCGCGACCAACAACGTCAACTACTACGTTTCGGGCAACTACACCGATCAGCAGGGCATTGTAATTGGTGTGGACTACAAGCGCTACTCGGCCCGCGCCAACATGGAGGTAATTGCCTCCGATAAGCTGAAGTTTGGCCTGAACGTGACGCCGACCTACTCCGTGTCGCGCGACCCCGGCGTGGAAGGCAAGGACAACCTCGCCCAGAAGTTTATCACGATGGTGCCGGTGGCCGAAGCCTCGGCCGGCGTGTACACCAACTACGGCGACAACGACCGGTACGCCTGGGCCGGCACCAGCATCAGCCCGGTGGGCGAGCTGCAAAACCGCCAGCAGCGCACCACCAACTTCCGCACCCTCAGCACGCTCTTCGGCGAGTACGAGTTCATCAAGGGCCTGCGCGGCCGGGTTTCGGTAAACCTCGACAACACCGACTCGCGCGCCAAGTCCTATATCCCCAACTCCCGGCTTATCGGCGGCGGGGCCACGGGTACCTACAGCGGCTACCGCCGGCAGGCCTTCGTGAACGAAAACACCCTGTCGTACAACAAGGTCATTGCCGATAAGCACGACCTCGCGGTACTGGGCGGCTACTCCTACAACTTCTTTAAAACCGAAACCGACAAGCTGAAGTCGTCGGGCGGGTTTGTAAACGGAGCGGTTACCACGCTCAACGGCGCTACCAACATCACCGGCACCGCCGACAACGGCACTTCCGAAACCCAAAACGTGCTGCAATCGGTGTTTGGCCGCGTGCAGTACTCCTTCGACGGCAAGTACCTGTTTACGGCCAGCGTCCGCCGCGACGGGTCCTCGCGCTTTGGCCAGGAGCGGCGCTGGGGCATTTTCCCGGCCGGCTCGGTGGGCTGGCGCATCTCGCAGGAAAGCTTTATGCAGGGTATGCCTGCCATCAGCGACCTGAAACTACGCGGCAGCTTTGGTATGTCGGGCAACAACGGCATCGGCGACTACAGCAGCATTGCTACCCTGGGCATCTACAACTACACCTTCGGCGGCACGGCCAGCACCACCGGTACGCTGGCGGCCGGCCAGGCGCCCAACGCCTCGCCCAACGCCCAATTGCGCTGGGAGAAGTCGCGCACCATCGACGTAGGCGTGGATTACGGCCTGTTCAAGAACCGCATCTACGGTTCGTTTGACTACTACACTAAAACCAGCCAGGATTTGCTGCTGCGTTTGCCGGTGCCGAGCGCCTCGGGCTTCGAGTCGCAGCTGGTTAACATCGGCGAGGTGCAGAACCGCGGCTGGGAAGTGGAGCTGAAAACCCGCAACCTGAACACCGGCGGCTTTGAGTGGAATACCTCCCTCAACTTCGCCCACAACCAGAACGAGGTCAAGCACCTAGGGCCCGGCGACGCCACCATCGAAATTGCCTCGCCCTACGGCGCTTCCAGCACCCTGCTGATGGTGGGCCAGCCGATGTACGTGTTCTACGCCATCAAGCAGACGGGCATTTTGTCGCAGGCCGATATGGACAGCCAGGTGCCGATTATCCAGGGGCAGACCGTGGGTGACCCGAAGTACCTCGATGCAAACGGCGACGGCGTAATCACCGACAAAGACCGCGTAATCATCGGCCAGCCTAACCCCAAGTACACTTGGGGCATCACCAACAGCTTCAGCTACAAAGGCTTCGATTTAAGCGTGTTGGTGCAGGGCCAGAACGGCGGGCAGCTGTACTCGCTAATCGGCCGGGCAATTGATAACAGCGGCATGGGCGTGCCGCAGAACGTACTGGGCCTGCAGCGCGACCGGTGGCGCAGCGAGGAAAACCCCGGCGCCGGGGAACGGGGCAAAGCCGTTACCAACTTCTCGCCCCTGAAGAGCGACTCCTGGCTGTACTCCACCAACTACGTGCGGGTACGCAACATCACCCTGGGTTACAACCTCGGCAACCTCATTAGCAAGCGGGTGGCGCAGGGGGCCCGCATCTACGTGTCGGCCGAAAACTTCTTCGGGCACGACACTTACCGCGGCGGCTACAACGTGGATGCCGTGAACTCCGACACGGGCGGGAGCGGCTTCTCGGTAGGCACCGACTACGGCGGATTGCCCCTGACTAAATCGATGACCCTTGGCCTGAACGTGACTTTCTAAATAAGTAACAGGTAACACCTGACCGGGAACACGCCCGGCTTAAGCCACTGGTTCCCGGTCACCTGCGCACCTGTCACTTCCTCTCGACATTCCCGATGAAAAAGATTTTTCTCCTGCTTGCGGCCGCCGCGCTCTTCACCGCCACCGGCTGCGAAGACCTGGATCAGGCGCCCATCTCGTCCGGCTCGGTGCCCACGTTCTACAAGTCGCCCGACGATTTCAACCAGGGCTTGACGGCGGTGTACAGCGCCCTGCGCAACTACCCCGACCGCACGCTGACTATGTCGGAAACCCGCTCCGACAACATTTACGGCGTGAGCACGCAGGGTCTGCGCACCTGGGAGCCCATCAACAACTTCTCCACTGGCATTGTGGCCAATGAGTACCCGGCCGATACCTGGAGCGCTGACTACCTAGGGATTTACCGCGCCAACGTGCTGCTCGATCAGCTCGAGAAAAACAGCTCGGTACTCACGGAGGACCTGCGCAAGCGCACCGAGGCGCAAGCCCGTTTTCTGCGTGCGTTTTTCTACCTCGATCTGGTGCGCTACTTCGGCCGCGTGCCGCTGATCGACAAGCCGCTGGAGCCGCAGGAAGTCGCCAAAATCCAGCGCGCCAACGTGGCCGACATCTATAACCTGATGATTGCCGACCTGGAGTACGCCGCGGCCAACCTGCCCGCCAGCTACCCCGCCGCCGAGGCCGGTCGGGTTACTTCGGGTGCCGCTAAGGGCTTCCTGGCGCTTACTTACATGACGCGCTCGGGTGCTACCTACAACATCCAGGGCCCCGGCCTGGGCACCAACGACTACGCCACCGCCCTGCGCCTGCTGAACGAGGTAATTGCCAGCAACCAGTACTCGCTCGTTACCGCGGCCGGTACGGCCGGCAGCCCCTACGCCAACGTGTTCTCGTACACCAACGAAGGGAACCGCGAGGTGGTATTTGATATTCAGTACCTGAGCGGCGGCACGGGCCTGGGAGCCG
Source organism: Solirubrum puertoriconensis (assembly GCF_001483135.1). Classification (GTDB taxonomy): domain Bacteria; phylum Bacteroidota; class Bacteroidia; order Cytophagales; family Hymenobacteraceae; genus Solirubrum; species Solirubrum puertoriconensis. The sequence continues at coordinate 179,770 of NZ_LNAL01000005.1, read as the reverse complement.
GTTATCCGTCCATCCTAGTCAACAACAACTACTTCGCCTCCATCGGGGTGGGTACTACCTTCGGCACCGGCGACGAGCTGCGGGCCGCCGCCGACGACCTGCTGCGCTCGTACCCGACCGGCGACCAGCGCAAGGCGTTTACCTACCAGATCGGCTACACCGGTGGTGGCGTTACCGAATCGCGCGCCGCTTTCAAGAAGTACATCGACGGGCCTAAGCGCGGCACCTCGCGCACCGACTGGCCCATCAACTTCATCGTGATGCGCTACGCCGACATCTTGCTGCTCAAGGCCGAGTGCATTTTGCAGGGTGGGGGCGGCAGCCAGGCCGAGGCCCTCACCATCGTAAATCAGATTCGCACCCGCGCGGGCATTACCGCCCCGCTCACCAGCGTTAACCTCAGCACCCTGCTCGAGGAGCGCCGCCGCGAGTTTGCCGGCGAAGGCCTGCGCTGGCACGATCTGGTGCGCACCGGCCAGATGCTGACCGTGATGAACGACTGGATTGCCAAGGAAGATACCCGCAACCGCATTCGTAAGCCACTCAACGCTAACGATGTGTTGTACCCCGTGCCGCAGCAGGAGCTGGCTGCCTCTTCGTACCTGTACGAGCAGAATCCGGGCTACTAACCGCTGGCAGCATACCTAGTACTCGGCCCGGATATCTTTAGTCAGAAGAGTATCCGGGCCGTTTTCTTACCCCTGAGAGGATGAGCAGAAGCCGCTTCGGCGCCCACCCGGCCGCAACCCGTTTACCCAAGGCTAACCGCACCTGGCAGCTGCTGCTAGCTGGCTTAGCGCTGCTGGCAACGCCTGCCCAGGCGCAAGTGCAAGTAGCTGCCGAGCCTGGGCTGTGGCACCACCAGCCACGCAGCCTGCGCTACCAGCCCGAGGGCGAGGATTTCGTTATCCGGAACGGCAACCGGCGGTTTACGCGCGCCCTCTACGGCACGAACACGGCCTTCCGGGTGGAAGCCGGCGACCTGCCCGAGTTTGCTTTGTACCTGCCGGGCATGGGTGGTAATCTGAAGTTTGGCTTGCTGGCCGGCGGGCAAAGCAAGTGGCTTACGCAAGCCAGCCAGATTGAGGCGCGCTACCGCCCCGGCGCCATGCTCTATGAAATCCAGGATCCAATCCTAGGTGCCCAGGGCCGGCTGCTGCTCACGGTGCTGGCCATGGCCGATGCCGAGGGTGCGTTGGTGAAGGCCGAGTTTCAAAACGTAGCGCCCAATCAGGTAAGCTTTGTGTGGGCGTTTGGCGGCGTAACAGGTAAAAAGTTCAGCCGCGACGGCGACATCGGCGCCGACCCGGAATCAAACTTCTACCTCAAGCCCGAAAACTGCCGCGGCAACAGCATTACGCTCAGCGGCAGCAGCTTTGCGCTGGCCTACGGCGCCGAAGTAAAAGCCCCGAACGGTACCGCCGCGCGCCGGCAGCTCCAAGGAGTGATGCCCACGCAAAGCAAGCTCCGGGTTACCAATGCTACCCAGCAGGAAACGCCCGCGGCGCTGTGGGCCGCTAGCGTGGCTGATGCACCGGCTGTAGCTGGGCAAGTAGGAGTGAAGCAAGGCGAGGCACTGTACTTCGCGGTGCTGAAAGCTCCTGAAGTGGCCTCGGCCAAGAGCACCCCGCTGCGCTACGCTGATTTGCCTAGAGCCTTTACCGCCGCCGAGCAGGCCCGGCGGCAGCTAACCGGCCGCGTGAAGGTGAGCACGCCCGATCCTTTCCTGAATACCCTGGGTGGGGCGCTTAGCGTAGCCGCCGATGCCATTTGGGAGGAGCCCTCGTACATGCACGGCGCGGTGGCTTGGCGCATGCGCCTGAACGGCTGGCGCGGCCCCTACGCCGCCGATCCGCTGGGCTGGCACGACCGCGCCAGGCAGCACTTTCGAGCCTACGCGCAGTCGCAGCTGGAGCAGCCCGAAATTGGCCCGGTAGCCATGGATACGGCCCTGAACCTGGCCCGCCACCAGGAGAAGCTAGGCAACGCGGTATTCAGCCGGGGCTACATCAGCCGCAACCCCGGCGGCGACTTCCGCCCGCACCACTACGACATGAACCTGGTGTTCATCGACGAGCTGCTGCGCCACTTGCGCTGGACCGGCGACCTAGGCTTTGTGCGCGAGATGTGGCCGGTGCTCAGCCGCCACCTGGCTTGGGAAAAGCGCAACTTCGACCCCGACGGCGATGGGCTTTACGACGCTTACGCCGCCATTTGGGCTTCCGATGCGCTGCAGTACAGTGGCGGCGGCGTTACGCACTCCTCGGCCTATAACTACCTGGCCAACCAGATGGCCGCCGAACTGGCCTCGCGCATCGGCCAGGACCCCGCGCCGTACCGCCAGGAGGCGGCCCGCATCAAGCAAGCTCTTAACTCGCGCCTCTGGATGCCCGCCAAGGGTTGGTACGCCGAGTACCAGGATGCCCTAGGTCTGAAACAGCTGCACCCCGCAGCGGGGCTCTGGACAGTGTACCACGCCCTCGACTCGGAGGTGCCCGATGCTTTTCAGGCCTATCAGGCACTGCGCTACGTGGAAAGCGAGCTGCCGCGCATACCCGTGCGCGCCGCCGGCCTGTCCGACGACGGCTACTACCTGCTTTCAACCACCAACTGGCAGCCCTACGATTGGTCCATCAACAACGTGGCCCTGGCCGAGGTGCTGCACACCACGCTGGCCAATTGGCAGGCCGGCCGCGCCGACGAAGCGTTTAAGCTCTGGAAAAGCGCCCTGCTCGAAAGCATGTACCTGGGCTCCAGTCCCGGCAACTTTCAGCAGGTATCGTTTTACGATGCCAACCGCGGCGAGCTTTACCGCGACTTTGCCGACCCCATTGGCGTAGCGGCCCGCTCGTTGGTGGAGGGCTTGTTCGGCATCCGGCCCGACGCGCTCAGCGGCACGCTGCTGGTGCGCCCCGGCCTGCCTTCGGCCTGGAACCAGGCGGCCCTCACGGTGCCCGATGTCAGCTTCGACTTCCGGCGCGAGGGCACCCGCGAAACCTACACCCTGGCCTCGCGCTTGCCGCAGCCGCTCAAGCTGCGCCTGCAAGTGCCCGCCCGCGCTGCCAACGTGCAGGGCGTGCAGGTAAACGGCCGCCCCGCGGAGTGGAAAAACCTGCCCGATGCGGTAGGGCGCCCCACCATCGAAATTGCTGCCGAGCCCGCTAGCAATTACGTGGTTGAAATTTACTGGCAGGGCGAGGCACCTGCCGTAGCCGCTCCCGAAACGGTTTACCCCCGCGGCAGCACGTACGCGGCCCGTTTCCCGCAGGCGAGTATCCTGAAGGTATTCGACCCGCAGCAAGTGCTGCGGGAGGTGCGCACCAGCGGTGGCGAGCTAACGGCCCAGGTAGCGGGCGAGCAGGGCAGCCGCACGGCTTTCGTGCAGCTGCAGCAGGGCGCGCTGTCGTGGTGGGAGCCGCTGCGCCTGCGCGTGAAACCCACCGCTGAAATCGTGGGCTACACCGAGCAGGCCGATGGCTCGCTGCGCTTCCGGGTGCAGAACTATGCGGGCACGCCGCTGCAAGGCAAGCTGCAGCTAAACCACGGCAAAGCGGCTTACACCACCAACGTAACCGCCGCGGCCCTAGGTGCTTCCGAGCTGATTACCATTCCGGCCGCTCACGCCAGTACCGGCCGCAACCACCTCAGCCTGCAGGTAAACGGCCAGCCCGTGGCTACCCAGCAACTCCTGACCTGGACGCGCCCCGCCGCTGTCACCAGCAAGTGGGAGAAAGTTGACCTAGGGCGCTACTTCAACGACGAGGTCGGCAACATCTTCCGGGCCGACAAGTACGTGTCGCCGCGGCCGGCGGGTCCCACGCTGCAGCTGCCCACGCAGGGCATCGGCAACTGGTGCTACCCGCTCGTGCTGCCCAAGATCGACGACGCGGGGCTGCGCCAGAAAGCCGGCGCCAACAACGAGATACAACTGCCCGTGGGCGTGCCGCTGCAAACGCCCGGCGCGGCTGGCGCCAAGAACATCCTGTTCGTGTCGCAGTGGGATAATTACCCCGAGCAGGCAACCGTGCCCCTGAAAGGCCGCGCCTCGCACGCCTACCTGCTGATGGCCGGCTCCACCAACCCCATGCAAAGCCAGCTAACCAATGGCGAGGTGGTGGTGCAGTACAGCGATGGGAGCACCGCTACGCTGCCGCTGCGCAACCCCGACACGTGGTGGCCCATTGAGCAGGACTACGCCGACGACGGCTTTGCCTTCCAGACGGGCGCGCCCAAGCCTTTCCGCGTGCACCTGAAATCGGGCCTGATCACGCGCGAGTTCAAGGAGTACGGCAGCATCAAAGGCTTCAGCACCCGCACCGTTGAGGGCGGGGCCGCTACCGTGCTCGATTTACCCCTCGACCCGAGCAAAAAACTCAAAAGCCTCACCGTGCGCGCCCTAGCCAACGATGTGGTAATCGGCCTGATGAGCGTGACCCTCAACCGCAATTAACCTCAGTTTGCCTGCTGGGAGCCACCGCGCCCAGCAAGCCCCACCCAGGCGCTTTCAGCAGCGCCGCATTGCCCTCCGCCCATGTTCCCGAACCGCCTTTTTCTTTCGTTGCTTGGCCTAGGTGCCGTAGCCCTGACCAGCACTCAGGGGCTGGCGCAGGCCATCAACCGGCAAGCCGTGGTTGAGCGCCACAAAGTGCTGAACACCCGTACCGATTCGTTGTCGTCGCTCACCGTAGGCAACGGCGCTTTTGCCTTCACCACCGACATTACCGGCCTGCAGAGCTTTCCGGAGTACTACCAGAAGGGCGTGCCCCTGGGTACGCAGTCGGAGTGGGGCTGGCACAGCTTCCCGAACACCCAGAACTACCAGGTGGAGGAGGCCCAACGCACCTACGACCTCAACGGCCGCAAGATCCCCTACACGGTGCAGGTGAAAGCCCCCGAGCGCAACAAAGGCGCGGTGGATTTCCTACGGGCCAACCCGCACCGCCTGCAGCTGGGCAACCTAGGGTTTGTTCTGCTGAAGAAAGACGGCTCGCGCGCCACCATCAAAGACCTGCGCGACATTCGGCAGGAGCTGAACCCCTGGACGGGCGAAATCCGCAGCCATTTTACCCTCGAAGGCACGCCCGTTGACGTGCTGACGGTGGGCCACCAGGAGCAGGACCTCGTGGCCGTGCAAGTGAAGTCGCCGCTGCTGCGGCAACAGCGGCTGAAAGTAGCCCTACGCCTGCCGTACCCCACGGCCGAGTGGACGGACGAAGGCGTAAACTACCAGCACGCCGACAAGCACACGTCGCGTATCGAGTCGCAAAAGGGCAAGGGCGCGGTAGTGTCGCACCGCCTCGACAACGACCAGTACTTTGTGAGCTTCGGCTGGAGCGGCGACGCCAAGCTCGCGCAAGGCCAACCCCACGAATTTGTGCTAACGCCCGGCGGCAAGCAGGACGTGCTGGAGCTGGGCACCCGCTTTGCCAGCCGCGACCTAGGCGCTGTGCCCACGTTTGCCGACGCCCAGAAAAACAGCCAAAGCAAGTGGAAAGCTTTCTGGCAAAGTGGCGGAGCTATTGACTTCGGGGCCACCGCCGACCCGCGCGCCAAGGAGCTGGAGCGCCGCATGATTTTGTCGCAGTACCTCATCCGGTCGCAGGAAACCGGGCAGTTTCCGCCGCAAGAAACCGGCCTTACCTACAACAGCTGGTTTGGCAAGCCCCACCTCGAAATGCACTGGTGGCACGCCATGCACTACGGGCTGTGGGGCCGCACCGAGCTGCTCGAGAAAAGCCTCGACTGGTACCTGCGCCCCGAGATTGTAGCCGGGGCCAAAGCCATTGCCCAACGGCAAGGTTTCGAGGGGGTGCGCTGGCAAAAAATGACCGACAACGAGGGCCGTGAAGCACCGTCGTCGGTGGGCGCGTTCCTGATCTGGCAGCAGCCGCACTTCATCCACATGGCCGAGCTGGTGCGCCGCGACCGGAATACCGCCGCTGTGCAGAAGAAGTACCAGGACCTGGTGTTTGCCACCGCCGATTTCATGGCCTCGTACCCCTTCTATGAAAAGGAGAAGGACCGCTTCATCCTCGGCAAAGGCCTCATTCCGGCGCAGGAGCGCTTTAAGGCCGAAGAAACCTTTAATCCCACCTACGAGCTGGTGTACTGGAACTGGGCCCTGAACACCGCCCAGGAGTGGCGCAAGCGGGCCGGTTTGCCGCGCAACCAAAAGTGGGATGCCGTGCTGCAAAAGCTCTCGAAGCTGCCCGAAGCAGGCGGCGTGTACCTGGCCACCGAAAGCGCCACCGACTCTTACACCAACCCCGAGTTCAAAACCGACCACCCCTCGGTATTGGGTGCCCTAGGTATGATGCCCGTCACCGGGCAACAGGATGCCAACACCATGCGTCGCACTTTCGACTTGGTGTGGAAGGACTGGACCTGGAACCACACCTGGGGCTGGGATTTCCCGATGACCTCCATGACGGCTACTCGCCTGGGGCTCCCCGACAAAGCCGTGGATGCGCTGCTAATGCCAATCCGCACGAACACCTACCTGCCCAACGGGCACAACTTCCAGGATGACCGACTGCGCGTGTACCTGCCCGGCAACGGCGGGCTACTAGCCGCCGTGGCGCTTATGTGCGCCGGCTACGACGGCAACAAAACGCCCAACCCCGGCATCCCGACGGGCTGGACGGTGAAGTGGGAGGGCCTGAAGCCCATGCCCTAGGTGCCACCGCCTGCCACAACCCATTTACCCCAGCGCGCTCAGGCGCATCCACCCCACCATGCAAAAAGCCCTTCCGATACTTTCCGCCCTGCTGCTAACGGCCGGCTCAGCCGCCGCGCAGAGCTTTGCGCCCACCTTGCCCAAGGTAAACCTCACTCAGTTTCGGGCCGATACGTTTGCCATTACCAAGTACGGCGCCGTGCCCGATGGCGTAACGGCCAACACAGCCGCCATTCAGCAGGCCATTGAGGCCTGCAGCAAAGTCGGCGGGGGCGTGGTACTGGTGCCGCGCGGGCACTGGCGCACCGCTGGCCTGGAGTTGCGTTCCAACGTGAACCTGCACGTGGCCCGCGGCGCTTTGCTGCAGTTTTCCGATCAGCGCTCCGATTACAAGCTGATTAAAACCAACTGGGAAGGATTGGCTGCCGTGCGCAACCAGGCCCTCATCTACGGCCAGAATCTGCAAAACGTAGCCGTTACGGGGCACGGCATCATCGATGGCGCGGGCGAGGCCTGGTGGATGGTGCAGAAAGGCCGCAGCACCGAAAGCGAGTGGAAGCAGCTGGTGGCCTCGGGCGGCGTGCTAAACGAAAAGCAGGACCGCTGGTACCCCTCGGCGCAGGGTCTGCAAGGCGCCACCACCAAGGAAGCCGGCGTGCTTACCCCCGAAAAGCAGAACATCCAGGACTTCGAGGAAATAAAGGACCACCTGCGGCCCGATTTTTTGGCACTCGACCGGTGCCAGCGCATTCTCCTTGAGGGGGTTACGTTTCAGAACTCTCCGGCCTGGACGCTGCACCCCATGATGAGCCAGGACGTGGTAGTGCGCAACGTAACCGTGCGCAACGGCCCCTACACGCCCAACACCGACGCCCTCGACCTGGAGTCGATCAACCGGGCGCTGGTGGAGAACTGCATTTTCGACGTGGGCGACGATGCCATCTGCATCAAGTCGGGCCGCAACGAGCAGGGACGGCAGCGCGCCATGCCCACCGAGAACATTCTGGTGCGCAACTGCACGGTGTACCGCGCCCACGGCGGCTTCGTAATCGGCTCCGAAATGTCGGGCGGGGCGCGCAACATCCACGTGCAGAACCTCACCTGCATTGGCACCGATATTGGCCTGCGCTTTAAAACCACGCGCGGCCGCGGCGGCGTGGTCGAGAACATCTTCATCGAGAACGTGGACATGAAGGACATTCTGAACGAGGCCATTCTGTTCGACATGTACTACATGATCAAAGACCCCACGCCGCAGGTGGCCGGCTCCAAGGAGCGACCCGTTTCGCCCGCCCTGCCCGTGGGGGAGGGAACACCGCTGTTCCGCAAAATCGCGATGCGCAACATTACCTGCAACGGCGCCCGCACCGGCCTGATGGTGCGCGGGCTGCCCGAGCGCGCCATTCAGGAAATCATCCTGGACAACGCCGTGCTGCAAAGCAACAAAGGCCTGGTGTGCATCGAGGCCGAGAAGATTCGGCTTAGGAACGTGACCTTCCTCAGCCGCGACACGGATCCGGTGATGGAAGTGCACAACAGCCAAAACGTTGAGCTGGATGGTATCCGGTACGCACCCGATGCCGCCGTACTGCTGCGCGTGTCGGGCGCCGAAAAAGCCCGGAACGTCCAACTGCGCAACACCGATGCCAGCAAGTCTAGGCAGGCGGTTGAATACGGCGCCGGCGTGAAGAAGAAAGTGTTGACGCTGGCCCGGCAATAGCCGCTTAGGCATTGCGACCTGCCGCTTAGCGACTCCCAGCAAACCCGGTTACCATCCGAAGCCCTACCAACTGCGCTTGCAAAAGGCAAAGATTTATCCTAAACGGATTTACCTTTTGCCTGACTATGCGGCTTCAGGACGCTGGATAGGGTCTTTGAAGGTCGGTTGGTAATCAGGGCTTGGGTTTTTCACAACCATCAACCATGCTCCGTGCGGGCATTTGCTTAAGTATGACGCGCTACCAAATTGTGCTATTAGCCTTACTGCTGCTCGTAAATCAGTTGGCTGCGGCCCAGGCTCCGGCTGCCAAACCGTGGTCCGTACGCATGGCCGATTCGTTTATGCGGTGGTACCCCGATAGCGTGCCGGCCGTGCGCAACAAAGCCGCCCGCTGGGGCTACGAGCATGGCCTTATGCTCAAGGCCGTAGAGCGCGTGTGGCAGCGCACCGGCCAGCCCCGCTACCTCAACTACGTGGTGCGCACCATGGATCAGGCCATCAACCCCGACGGCAGCATTCAGCGCTACAAGCGCGAGGATTACAACCTCGACAACATCAACGCGGGGCGGGTGCTGCTCACGCTGATGCAGCAACCAAATTTGCCCCGCCGCGAGCAGTACAAGCAGGCTGCGCAAACCTTGCAGCAGCAGCTAGAGGCGCAGCCCAGCACCAAGGAAGGCGGCTACTGGCACAAAAAGCGCTACCCGCACCAAATGTGGCTCGATGGGCTGTACATGGCCGAGCCGTTCGCGGCCGAGTACAGCCGGGTGTTCAAGCAGCCCGAAGGCTATAGCCACGTAGCCAAGCAGTTTGCCTTGGTGGAAAAACACCTGGTAGACGCCAAAACCGGCTTGCTCTACCATGGCTGGGACGAAAGCCGGGAGCAGAGGTGGGCCAACAAGCAAACCGGCCTCTCGCCCAACTTTTGGGGGCGCGGCATGGGCTGGTACGCCATGGCTTTGGTGGATGTACTCGACTATTTTCCCCCGAATCATCCCGAGCGCCAAAACCTGGTGCGCTACCTGCAGCGCCTTGCGCCCGTGCTCGTGAAGTACCAGGACCCCAAAACCGGCTGCTGGTGGCAGGTGTCCGACCAGGGCGGGCGGCCGGGCAACTACGTGGAAGCCTCGGCTTCGTGCATGTTCGTGTACGCGTTGCAAAAGGGCGTGCGCCTCGGCTACCTCGATAAAAAATATGCCAACGCGGCCCGCAAAGGCTACCAGGGCATCCTGAAGCAATTTGTGCAGGAAGAAGCCGACGGAACCCTGACCCTGAACGGCACTGTGAGCGTGGGCGGCCTGGGCGGCACGCCCTACCGCGACGGCAGCTACGAGTACTACCTCTCCGAGCCCCTGCAGCAAAACGACTTCAAGGGCGTGGGGCCGTTCATCATGGCCAGCCTCGAAATGGAGCAGGCCACGAAGCCACTGCCCTAGGTCAGAACAGGTCGTCTTTGGCCGGAGCGGTGTAGGGCTGGGGCTTGGCGGTGGGTTTGGGCAGCCCGAAGAAGAAGTACAAGGTGCGCTTGCGGCGGCCGCTCAGGTGGTTCAGCTCGCTTTGCGGCCCTAGGTTTCTGGTGTCGGCATCGATGTTGAGGGCAAGCTTGGTGCCGAGGGGCGGGATGGCATCGAGGAACGACAAGTTACCGGTGGGCAGCGGCGGAAACGGCTTCACGCCCGACAGGCCGTAGAACTCGAAGAGCCGCACGTACAAACCGGGGTCGGGCGTAGCCACCAGAAACTTGCCTTCCACGGTGTTCATTTCAAGCCAGCTGATGTCGGCAAAGTAGCCCTTGAACTCGGGGTACAGCCACGGCGCGGCACCAGTTTGGGTGTTGTTGTAGGCGTTTTCCCACACGTTGGTTGTTACGCCCTGCAGACGGTTTTTCCAGACGCGGTACGGGCCTTTGCCCAGCCACTTGGCCCCGAGCACGTAGTTTTCGGGGTAGCTGAAGCTGAGGCCGGCAAACGGAAAGTCGCCCTGCAGCGCGTACTCGTAATCGAGCTGTAGCCAGCCCGAGCCGTACATCTTCCAGCGCAGCGCTTTCAGGTCGCCCTCGTAGCGCGCTTCAATTACTTCGCCGCCCGCCTCGGTGCGGTGCTGCAGGCCCACGAAGCGGGCCGTACCGGCCGCCATCACGGGGCCGTTGCCGAAGGATAGTTTGTCGCCGTTGTTGCCGCGCAGGCCGGTAATGCGGCCGTTGAGCTTGCTGAAGGTAACCGTGATGTTAGCGGCTTTAAGCGTAAGGGTAGAGTCGGTTTCGGCTTTCTCTACGACCTGCTGGGCGGGCAACGCCACCACGCCCTCCAGCACCTTAGCGGGGGCACCGGTTGGCCACACCCATTTGTACACCAGGTTCTGCTGCGGGTCGTAGGCCGAGAGCTGCAGGGCGTCGTACTGCTGCCAGTTGTTGGGCAGCTCCAGCTTTAGTTTGCCCTTCGCCAGCGGCGCTACGTTGGGGCTGGTCACTTTGCCCCGTGGGCCCGCCACCGAGCCGGCCAAGGCTTCGCCGGGCCTGCGGTAGTTCAGCAGCTCCCACTGAAAGTGGCATTGCCCTAGGTTGGTAAAGTGGTAGCGGTTCTCGACCTCGATCACGCCCTTGAACTTGGCGGGCAGCTGCGCCAGCGTGATGCGAATAGGGGAGAAGATTTCGCGAATGGCAAAGAAGCTGCCTTCTTTTTCGCGGTGCGGGCCCACCACGCCGTCGGGCGCGTTCACGCCGTTTACGTCGATGATGTTGCGCAGGTCGGTACGCACCAGGCCTTCATCCACCAGGGCCCACAGAAAGCCGCCGCCCGAGCGCGGCGCCTGCCAGTGCAGCTCCCACATCTCCTGCAGGCCCACGGCAGCGCCGCCGTCGTCCTGGGCGTGCAGGAACTCGGTGGGCAGGTAGATAAGCGAATCGGCGAGGATCTTCTGGGTGCTGTAGTAGTTTTCGTAGTGGTTGCAGTCAATGCCGTTGTGCTGGTTGCCGGGGCGGTGGTGAGCATGGATTACGGGCCGGCGCGAGAGGTCGTAGCGGGCAAAGTGGTCGTCGAGCTGCTTGTTGGTGCCGCCTTCGTTGCCGTTGCTCCAGAACAGGATGCTGGGGTGGTTGGCATCGCGCTGCACCATTTCGCGCACCAAGGGCGCGCCGGCTTTGGTGCTGTAGGCCTTTTGCCAGCCGGCCAGCTCATCGAGCACGTACAGACCCAGGGAGTCGCACAGCTCCAGGAAGTGCTTATCGGGCGGGTAATGCGCCATGCGCACCGCGTTCATGTTCATCTCCTTGATGAGCTTCACATCAAGCAAGTGAATTTCGTTGTTGAGGGTGCGGCCGGTTTCGGGCCACCAACTGTGGCGGTTGATGCCCTTGAGCTTCACCTGCGTGCCGTTCACGGAAATGCCCCTGCCGCGCCTGATTTCGATGGTGCGGAAGCCAAACCGCTCGGCTGTTTGGTACAGCACCCGCTCGCCGGCGCGTAGCGTGAGGCGCACGCGGTAGAGGTGGGGCGTCTCCGAGGTCCAGCGCTTGGGCTGGCTGATCTTGGTGGCCAGGTGAACCAGCGTATCGCCGGGCTGCACCGGGGCGGTGGCCGAGCTAATTACTTTGCCCGTCGCGTCGAGGATTTCGGCCTGTACTTGGGCGGGCTGCTGCAGGCCGCGCAGGGAGGCGTTCAGGGCGAAGACCCCATCGGCGCGCGCATCAATGGCGGTGTGAGAGATAAACTGCCGCGGAAAGGCCTCGAGGTATACCGGCCGGAAGATGCCGCCAAACACCCAGTAGTCGGCCAGGCGCTCGGCGTTGTTCACGGAGGCGTCGGCCGACATCTTGCTTACGGTAACTTCCAGCAAGTTGGGCTGGCCGGGCTTGAGCTTATCGGTAATGTCGTAGCGAAAGCGGTAAAACGCGCCCTGGTGAATGGGCCCGGCCAACTGCCCGTTCACTTTTACTTCGGTGTCCGTCATCGAGCCCTCGAACACAATGAACACTTGCTTCTGGCGCCAATCAGCCGGCACGCTGAACGGGTGGCGGTAGCGGCCCTGCTCGTCAGCGAAGCGGAAATTCTTGCCGTAGGTTTTGTAGTCGCGGCCGTAGTTGTAGGCGCCGAAGCCCTGCTGCTCCCAGCACGAAGGCACCTGAATGCTCGTCCAATAGCCGCTTTGCCGCCCGCCGGTGCAGTAAAAATCCCAGGTTTTGGTGTGGGTGTTGTCGGTGCCCGAAAGGTATTGCACCTGTTTGGTGGGGGCGGGTTGTGCCCATAGGGCAGGCGACAAGCCCATCAGCAGCCAGCAGCAAAGCCAGCGCAGCGTACGGTTAGCCATAGCAAAGTGAGCAGCCGAAAGTGGTTGGTCTGCCCAACCTACCCAACTGCGCGGCAACGGGCGTTCTGTAGTGTCCTGCTACCGCCCGCCTGCTTTAGCGCCATCAGCGGGCGGCTGGTCACTGCGACCCGCTGCCGGGGCATCAGGCAAGCAAGAAGGGCCCGGAGCTATTTTCCTGACTAGCGCCATTATTATTTCTTAGGCCCGGCCGAAGGAGCAATTCTCCATAGTTCTCCGTCGGACTCATCCGTGACCACGTACAAGGCACCATCGGGTCCCTGGCGCACATCCCGAATGCGCTGCTTGCGGTCTGAAAGCAGGCGCTCCTCGCCCGTCACGCGGCCCTTTTCAAGCTGCAGGCGTACCAACTCCCGGTCCTTGAGGGCGCCGACAAACAGGTTGCCGCGCCAGGCCGGAAACGCTTCGCCTGAGTAGAACTGCGCCCCCGAGGGCGCGATGACCGGGTCCCAATAATACACCGGGTCCACGAAGCCGGCCTTGGTGGTCACGGCATTGGGGACGGGCTCGCCGGAGTACTCCTCCCCGAAGGTCACCAGGGGCCAACCGTAGTTCTTGCCCCCCTCGAGGCGGTTTAGCTCGTCGCCCCCCTGCGGGCCCATGTCCACGGACCACAGCTGTCCACTCGCGTCAAAGGCCAGGGATTGCACGTTGCGCTGCCCAACCGTCCAGATTTCGGGCAGCGCGCCGGCTTGCCCGATAAACGGATTGCCCGGCGCCGGCTGGCCTTCGGAAGTGAGCCGGAGAGTCTTGCCCATGTGGCTGTTTAACTGCTGGGCCTGGGGCCGGATTCCGAGGTCCGAGCGTTCCCCCAGGCTGACGTACAGCAGGCCATCGGGCCCGAAGGCGAGACGGGAGCCGTAGTGCTTGTCGCCGTCGTAGGCGGGCAGGGCGCGGAAGATGACCCGCACCCGCTCCAGGCGCTGCCGGTCGGCGGAAAGCACGCCCTTGGCCACGCTGGTAGCGTTGCCTTTAGCGCCCCGGGGCTCGGAAAACGACCAGTAAATCGTCTGGTCGGCCGAGAAGTTGGGGCTTAGCGCTACGTCAAGCAGCCCGCCCTGTCCGGTGGCATAGACCGCGGGGAGCCCCTGGATGGGCGCCCCAAGCTGGCCCGTGGCCGAGACAATGCGCAGCCTGCCCGGCTTCTCCGTAATCAGCAAATCGCCGTTGGGTAGCGGTTCTACGGCCCAGGGGTGCGAAAGCCCCTTGGCCAGCACCGTTACCGCTACAGCCGGACTTGCCGGCAGTGCAGCGGCCCGGGTTTGTTCGGGGAAAGTCGGACGCTGTTCGGGCACGTTGGCATCGCGGGTTTCGAGGGGAGAGCGGCCGGTAGCGGTGGTGGACTGCTCCGGTGCTGCACCCACCTGCTGAGCACGCTGCTCCTGGCCGGAGCGGTTGCAGGCCATGCTGAAACCAACCAGCAGAAGGACGGAAGCGCTAAGTAGGCGGCATTGATTCATGGGATGAGGTGGTAGAAGCTGGTGGTGGAAGTTGCGGAACAAAGCCAGCACTGAATACGCAGCTGTCCTGGTACTGTTATGCTGACTGTTAGCCGGAATCGGTCAGCCTTTCCCACTACCGGTGCTACCTAGGCGTGGCTACTCCGGGCTACCAAAATGAACGCGCAAGTGCCTAAGCGGGGAGCAATCACTTAGGCTCCGGGGCTGTACCGGCTAGAACCCTTTGTTTAAGGGGCACATCAGCTTAACCATTTGCCAGGCACCTGGTTATCTGCAATTACCGTGAGATTCAGGGGTAGCCGCACACCTGGCTGTTAAACCGGTTAACAAGCGGGTTACTAAAGCAGGGGCATAGGGTCCCGCCCCGTCAACTGCTTCCCCTTTAGTGCGCTCCAACTGGAATTGCCGTTTGCCTCCTACACCTATGCCTGGAAAAGTGATTCGCTTCTGGCCCCTGCTACTGGCCGCTGGCCTGATCCGCGGCGAGGCGTGCGCGCAGGGTGCATTGCCCCGAAATAAGGCCGCCCGCATTCGCCTGGTTGAAAACAGCCTCTTGCCCTACGTGCCGGTGCAGGGCCTGCCGGGCTGGAACCTGCAGGAGCGCATGCGGCACCACCGCGTACCCGGGCTGAGCATTGCCGTGGTCGACAACTTCCGCGTTGATTGGACGAAGGCCTACGGCTGGGCCGACACCACTAAGCGCTTGCCCGTTACGCCAACGACCCTCTTCTCCGCGGGCTCCGTCTCCAAGCCGCTCGCCGCGGCGGCGTCGCTGCTGCTGGTGCAGGAAGGGCGCATGAACCTGGACGCGCCGATCAACTCCTACCTCAAGTCCTGGCAGTTGCCGGAGAATGAGTTCACCCGGCAGCGGGCCGTGACCCTGCGTATGCTGCTCAGCCACCAGGCGGGAACTACCCAGGCGTCGTACTGGGGGTTCACGCCCGACAAGCAAGCCTTGCCCACCATTCTGGACATTGTCAGCGGGCAGCCAGTGGCCGAAAGCCGCCCGGTGGGAGTAAACCAGCTGCCGGGCAGCGGCTTCCAGTATTCAGGTGGCGGCTACATGGTCGCGCAGCTTGCTTTGGCGGAGCAAACCGGCCAGGACCTGGCGGACTTTACCGCGGCGCAGCTGTTTGCCCCCCTGCGCATGCGCAGCACCACATTCGCGCAGCCGCTGCCCGCGGCGCTGCAGCCCCGCGCGGCGTGGGCGTACTCGGAAAATGCCTGGTTTAAGGGCATGCCCTACGTCTACCCCCAACAGGCCGCGGCCGGGCTCTACAGCACCCCGGCGGACTTAGCCCGGTTTATGATCGAGATTCAGCAGGCTTACCGCGGCCGCGGCCAGGTGCTGCGGCAGGCTACGGCGCAGGCCATGCTGACCCCGCAGGTAGACGTGGCCGGCGGTGTGTACCGGGAGCAGATGGGCCTGGGCTTGTTTCTGCTGCAGCGTGCCGATCGCCGCGGTCCGGAAAGCTTGTACTTCGAGCACACCGGGGTGAACGCCGGCTTTCTAACCTACTTTCTGGGCAGCGTAGAAGGTGGGCACGGCGTGGTTATCATGATGAACAACGACGGCGGAGCGGCGGAGCTGGGCAAGGAGCTGCGCCGGGCGGTTGCCCGGGTGTACGGTTGGCCGGACCTGCTGCCGGCGCCCATTCAACCGGTCACGCTGCCCGCCGCCACGCAAGCCGGTTACGCCGGCCGATTCCAGCGTGGTCCCGACGAAGTAATCGCTTTCAGCCCGGCGGGCGACTACCTGCAGGAAACCATCAACGCCGGCCCGCCCATCCTGGCCGTACCGGTGGCGCGCGATACGCTGGCCTTTACCGACTACGCCCTGCGCGGAACCTTTGTCCGCAATTTTGCCGGGGAAATCACCGGCTTTAAAATGGTGGGCAGCGAGCAGGTGATGCCGCGGCTCGCGCCCGACTCCCTGCTGCCAAACGAGCTGCTGCGCGCCGGCCGCATCCCGGAGGCGGTGGCGGCCTACCGGGCCTTGAAGCTCGGCGAGTACCAGCTCACCTACATGGCCTACGAGCAGCTAAACCGCCGCCCCGCCCAACTGCACGCCGCCGAAGGGCTGCTAAGGTTGGCGCTGGAGCAATACCCGCAGTCCGCCGTCGCCCACGCCCGCTGGGGCGACCTGCAGCTGCGCCGGGGCGATAAGGCCGGCGCCATCGCCGCCTACCAAACGGTCCTTCGGCTTAACCCCGAGGATAAGGAGTGCGCCGACAAACTCCGGCAGCTCGGTAAGTAGCCACTTCCTGACAACCCCGCCTGACCACTGCGGCGCTGGTTAGCCCAACGGTGGCCAAGGGTTGAGGGTGCATTTAACTGCTACCGGGAGCGCTGGAGAAAAAATGATTATTCGGGTTACGGTTTCACAATGCAAAGTCGGGCCTTACCTTGTTAGCGTTGGGCTAGCAACCGGGCAGTTAGCTCACCGCGGGCTGGATTGCCGCCAGGGTTGCTAGCCACGCTGCTTCTCCACTTACTTTCTCCGGGCGCTGCTGCCGGAGGCCCTTCACCTATGATTCGTCCCGTTATCGTTGCCACCGGCAGCTACATTCCTTCGACCATTGTCGCCAACGAGGCGTTTTTATCCACCCGCTTCTTTAACAAGGACGGCCGGGTAATCGAGCAGGACCCCGCGCTGACTATGGAGCGCTTTCAGGCCATTACCGGCATTGCCGCCCGCCGCTACGCCCTGCCCGAGCAGCACGCCTCCGATCTGGGTTTCCACGCCGCGGAAGCTGCCACCCTAAACGGGGGGCTGGATCCCGAGACATTGGACTACATTATCGTAGCGCACAATTTCGGGGACGTGCAAGCGGGCAGCAACCGCACGGACATGGTACCTTCCCTGGCCACCCGCATCAAAGCCCGGCTGGGCATTACCAACCCGGACTGCGTGGCCTACGACGTGGTATTTGGCTGCCCGGGCTGGGTAGAAGGACTGATTCAGGCCAGCTACTACCTGCGCAGCGGAGATGCCCGCCGCTGCCTGGTAATCGGCACCGAAACCCTTTCGCGGGTGGTGGATTCGGCCGATCGGGACTCCATGCTGTTCAGCGACGGGGCCGGGGCGGTGGTGCTGGAAGCCCGCACGGAAGGCACGGCGGGCATACTGGCGCACCACAGCCAAACCCACGCGGTGGACATGGCCGCCCTGCTGAAGATGGACCGCTCCTTTGCTCCCGAGCCGGAAATGGCGGCGGACCGCTACCTGAAAATGGAAGGCCGCAAGCTTTACGAGTTTGCCCTGCAGCAGGTGCCCTTGGTCGTGCGCCGGGCGTTGGAAAAGGCCGAGGTGCCGCTAACCGAAATTCGCAAGGTGTTTATTCACCAGGCCAACGAGAAAATGGACGCCGCCATCATGGAGCGGCTGTTCAAGCTCTACGGTTTGCCCAAGCCGGACTTGGACGAGCTGATGCCCATGACGATTTCCTGGCTTGGCAACAGCTCGGTGGCGACCGTGCCCACGCTGCTGGACCTGCTGCAGCGCGGCGAGCTGGGCCAGCACACCGTCGCGCCTGGCGACAAGGTGGTGCTGGCTTCCGTCGGGGCAGGCATGAACATCAACGCCATTGTGTACCAGTACTAATCCGCTCCTCGCTGACCGGACACCAGTTCTTTAAACCGTAGTTGTCCCAGAGCAGGTGCGGGTGCTGCCACTGCGCTTTACAACCCGCAGGCGGGAACGTGAGGTCACCCCCCGCAAAACAACCGGCCCGGATTCAGCTGAATCCGGGCCGGTTGTTTTGCGGGGTGCAGGTAAGGGACGCGAGCCCCCGCCTGATTACTGCATTTCCTTTAGGGAGCAGGAATTCTTGCTTACCGATGCGGTAAAAGTATACCGCAGGCAGTTGGACGTGGTGCTACTGATAGAGAAGCTGTGCGAACCCACGGGCAGCTCCAGGGTAAGCACCCGGTTGCCATTGGCCCCGCAAGCGGGGGTGTTGGTGGCCCGGTCGGCAATCTCGCCCTTGTAGTTGTTATCCACGTACACGGTGAGGTTTCCGCAGTAATCCAGCTTGGTGTTCGTGCAGTACAGGGTAATCCGGCCCACGCTCGGACCGGTGGGGCCACCGGTGCCCCCCGTGGGGGTGGCCGGGCCAAAGCCTTCCAGGTAAGAGTCCTCGTTGCAGGCCGAAGCAAGCAGCAGCAGGCTGGTTAGCAGGAATAGTACTAGCGATTTCATGTCAGGTTGAGGCGAAAGGCGATTGGATGATTGCTACTGCGCGTGGCTGTTAAACAGGGTCCAGGTTTTGGACAGCTGTAGATTCCAGTAGTGATGATTTTTAGGCTCGTTGATCCGGTACTCCTTTTGGCCTGCTACCACGTAGTTCTGGGCAAAAGCCAAGGTGAAGCCGACCCCGGAACCGAATTGACCTTCGGCCCGGTAAGAGTAGACGCGATCCTGCAGCAGGGAGCCCGGATAGAACGAAGGATTCTCGGCAAACACCTGCACAAGGACAAACTGGTCGTCGTACTTATCCGACAAATCCAACTTGATACCGGTGCCTACGCGCAGCACGGTGTAGTCAAATTCCCCGGTTGCGGTGTGGTTCTGGAACTGGTAATAAGGGTTGTTTTCCGAATGGATCACGTCGTAGTCCACCGTTTGGCTGCCGTAACGGGAGATGTGTTCCACGGTTTGCGCTAGCTTGAACCGCTTACCGCCAAAGTCCAGGCGGGCTTTGCCATGCCAGGAAAAAGTAAACGCCGCGATGCCCTTCATGGGAAACACTCCCATGCTGGCGCCCCCGCTGATGCCAAAGTCGACCAGCCGGGAACGCCGGATCCAGATGTCCAGCGCCCCAAAGAAGGGGATCGTCATCAAATCATCCGTTTTGGTTTCCGGCATGCTGACATCGGAGGTGTGGTTCATCAGCATGGGCGTGTTCTCAATGGAGATCAACCCACCCAGGCGGGCATTGATCATAAATGCGCCTTCCTGCGCGACCTCGGCCACCTTGTTTTCATCGAAAAGCACATTCGTCGTGACCGCCTGGCCCATCCCGGTAATGGCAGCGTCCTGCTTATACTGGGCATCGGCTTTGTTCAGCCTCTCCTCGAAGGCCATTTTATCCAGGACATGCTCGGAGCGGTTTCCTCCCTCGGGAGTCTGCATTTCGTAGATGAGGAATGCAGCGGCGGCCCGGTCGTGATTAACCGCTCGCTGCTGCGCGATGGCCATCATCTTTGCCTGCTCGCGGTACTTGCGGCGGTTTACCTCCATGCGATAGGAGCCTTTTTGCTGCACCTTGTTGAAGTCAATCTCCTTGTTGCATTGCTCGATCTGCTTGAGCAGGTGCTGGTGCTGGGAGCTGCCGCGATCTACAAATTCCAATGCGGCGATGTACAGGAACTTGGCTTTGTTGAAAGCGGCGTGTTCCTCGTAGAGTCGGGATACATACCGCTGCTGGTTGTCCTGGCGCTGGGTTTCGTAAAGCTCGTCGGCAATGACCTGGATGTAGGCATTGTTATCCCACCACTCCCGTTGGAGTTGCAAGGCTTCGTAAGGCTTGACCTCGTTAGCAGCGTCGTAGGCTTGGCGCGCTTCGAGGCGCGCCTGAGCGTATTTCTCGGGATCGTAGGCCATGTTCTGCTCCGCGTAGGCGATGTAGGCCTTATCATTTTCCCGGCGCTCGGCAGCATCGGCCTGCAGTTCTTCCTCGCGCTTTTTCTCTTCTGCTTCCTCCTGGGCCTTGGCTTCTGCCAGCTGCTTCTGCCGGGCCTCATCCCACTTGCGCTGTTCATCCGCAGCCATGGCCAGGCGCAGGGAGTCGTGCCGCGCCGCCGCCGCCGCGGCCTGAGCCTGCTTTAGGGCTTCCAGTTTTTCCTTTTGTTCCTGCAGCTGCTTTTCTTTCGTTTCGGCCAGCTGACGGGTGTTGGCTTCCTCTTCGGCTTCCTTAGCAGCCAGCTCTTCCTGGCGGCGCTTGTCATCCTCGGCAAGCTGGCGGGCAATTCGCTCGCTGGCCTGGCTTGCGGCCGGGTCGTCGTGGCCGGTAGCGGCGGCCTGATCGTACAGGCGCTTGGCGCCGGCTTTATCATTTCGGCCCTCCGCCTGCCGGGCGGCTTGCAGTAAGTCCTCGTAGCGCTCTTTCAAGCCTTTTTTCTGCTGCTGCTCCTTTGCGTGGGCAATGCGCTCGTCGATGCCGGAATTAGCGGGGGCGATGCGCTTGGCTTTTTCGAACTCCCGAATGGCTCCAACCCAGTCCTGCCGACCGGCGGCCTCCTGGCCGGCGTTCTGAGCCTGAGCAAAGGCTTCCTGCTTGCGCTGCTCCGAGGCCTTGCGATCAATGAGTTGCTGCAGATCCCAGCCGCCGTCCCAGCTTACGTCGATTACCGACAAGGGGGTTACCGTCCAGTTTTTAACATCCGCGGCTTCCTTGGTTTTGGCATCCAGCAAGTACTTGGAATTGCCGAAAAAGGCCCCGCCACCCATACCCAGCACGCCGTCGAGCACGACCTCTTCGTTGTAGCCGGGACCTTCCACGCGGGCCCGAACCCGGAAGGAGGTTACGCGAACTCTGCGGAACACGGACTCTTCCTCGCCGTGGCTGTAGTAAGGCTTGCCCTGGTAAATGTATTCGGTGTAGTTCGGGGAAGCGGAAGCATCGAAGATGACAACGATATCGCCGAAGAAGCCGGGCTTCTGCACTTCCCAGCTTAGGGCAAGCTGAGTATAGCGGAGGCCGTTTTTGCTAAACGGCGTTTCGTAGCTAAGCGATTGAGTGCCCTTGTAGGATTGCCCCCGCGTTAGGGTGGAGACAAAAAGCAAAAGCAATAGGGTAATGAGTTGCCTCATAAGGTTGCAAGGGTAGGTAGGGACTGTTGGGCGAGAATGAGGACGCAAGTCAGCTGACCGGCAGCTGACCCAGGTAAGCCGCCCCTCATTCAGAGCGGGGGCATGCATTACCGAGCGGCACCGACAAACGTGGGCGGCTGCAGGAAAGGGTACTTCACGGCAAACCCGGGCCGCTCAGCGCGGCAGGTTCCGGGAAAACTCCTGCCTATACCAGGGTAGGCCGCGGAGAAGCTACTTATCAGCCGTGCGCGGGGCTGGGCTTAGCAGCAATATCTGAATGAGGGTCAAGCTCTAGCGTAAAGGTTGGTCATTCAGTGCGGGTGAAGGTAAAATGCAATTGGTGCAGGGGCTTGCTGCTGGAGCGGGGCGCAGAAGGGCACGCGGCTAAAGCAAAGCAGCAAGGGAGGAACGTAAATTGAAGCGGAGTGCAAAACTACACCCGTGAATACGCTTTTTCCAAGCCCGTTGTAAGCTATCCGCCAAGTATGTGCTGGAGCAAAACGTAGAAATTGTACCATTCGGATTACCCACCCGCAAGCAACTTCAACCTTCACTTACTGATTGGATATTTCCAAATAGATTGAACTTTGGTCTGGGCAAAGGCTATCACTTGCTAATGCCTCATTCCACGGCTCGGTATAATGACCAGGGTAAATTGCGCCCGTCATTCACTTAGTCAAAATCAGTTTTGTGTTTATTCAATATGAAATTAGATCGACAGAAACCCGGCTAGAATCGACGATCTCATTGGCGGCCTAGTGATTTGTTCGACTAATGGCCTGCCGTGCTTAGAAGGCTTGTACAAGGCTTATTTCACCTTTTGCTCTTGGCTAAGCTTTAAGATGCGGTGTTTAGCTGCCTTTCTGACTATTCCCGGGAAGAAGCATGGGTAAGCCAGTAGTTAGGCCGGTGACGAAAGATTAGGTCCGATAAGGTTTACTTATCGGACCTAATTGTATCTTGCATTGTCGAGCTGCATTTAGGCTCGACCACTCCTTAATTATATATGACTACTATGGCGCAGTCCACCGAACTGAGCACTACTGTTGTTTCTTCGCCCGCCCTGGCTGAGCTGGCAGAACACACGGCTAAGTATGTCGAGGCGGGTTTAGCGGGCGCGGCCAATACGGCCAAGGCTTATGCGGGAGACTTGAAGCGCTTTGGCGCCTGGTGCGCGGAGCACGGGCTGGGGCCGCTGCCGGCATCGGTGGACACGCTGGCGGGGTTTGTGACTTATTTAGCCGAATCGGGAAAGAAATACGCGACCATCGAGCGGCATTGCGCGGCTATTGCCAAAGCACATTCGTTGGGCGGGTTTGATTCGCCGACGGATGAAAAGAAATTCAAGGTACTGCTGCAGGGTATTGCTCGCGTTAAGGGAATTAGGCAGAAGCAGGCGCCGGCATTTTCGCTTGCGGTATTTAAGCGAGTAGTAAAAAACATCGACGTGTCGACGCCAGCAGGTTTACGGGATAAAGTAATTTTATTGTTAGGTTTCAGTGGTGCATTTCGCCGCTCAGAATTATCGGCCCTGAATATTGAAAATTTGTTATTCTCAGAAGAAGGATTAATTATTGAACTTGCTAAAAGCAAAACTAATCAGTTAGGTGAAGCAGAGGAGAAGGCAATTTTTTATTCCCCGGAGCTGGCAATTTGTCCTATCCGCACATTACGCGCTTGGGTTAAGCAATTAGACCGCGTTAACGGCCCGGTATTGATTTCTATTAAGCGAAATGGCCAACCTTCGGAAAGACGGTTAACTGATAAGCACGTGAACCTAATCGTGCAGCGGTATTT
Organism: Solirubrum puertoriconensis; assembly: GCF_001483135.1. Classification (GTDB taxonomy): domain Bacteria; phylum Bacteroidota; class Bacteroidia; order Cytophagales; family Hymenobacteraceae; genus Solirubrum; species Solirubrum puertoriconensis. The sequence continues at coordinate 156,980 of NZ_LNAL01000005.1, read as the reverse complement.
AGGAACTTCGTTTACGGCGCACTCGCTGCGGGCTTCGTTTGTCACCATTGCCAAGCTGGCTGGCGCTGATGACTCAGCCGTGATGAACCAGACGAAGCACAAAACCTCGACTATGGTACGTCGCTATACTCGACTGGACAACATTCGCGAGCACAATGCAGCTAGCAAGTTGGGCTTGTAACCAATGCCGCTCACTACCTGCTCAGGCAAAATCTAATCCGAGACAGGTCATACTTCTTCTTTTCGACCCAAAGAGCGGCGGCCGCAACAGTATTACCCTACATGCTAAGGGTGGGCGTTAGTCTTTGACAAACGATACCGTTTTTTTCAAAGGTCTGATTACCCTTTGCTACTAGCCTTGGTTGCAAAGTATTGAAACGAGCATTTAATAGTGCGGATTATATATTCAGCTCTAATACTGTATTATTTTCTTTCCACAAAATGTAAAGTTTGTTTTTGAACCGTTTTAATCGGCCGTGTATTCCGTACGTAATTACTTCGGCATCTGAGTCACTCTCCGGGGATAGATATTGAACTACGCCCTGATGGGTAGACACAAACAGGGTTCCGTCGTGGTGTAAGGCCAACCCATCAATGTGAGATGTCGTGTTTATGATTTCAACCGGCTTTCGATATACTCCTACCGTAATGATACTGTTGGCAGTTGCAAGAATGATGTTATCTGAGTTGATGATATCAACATCAACTATTACTTGATTTGTTGAGTATATCTCCCGGAGTTTACTCGAGGCATATCTCCATAATGTCCATTTGCCAGACTTCTGACCCCATATCCAAATCAGCCCTGACGAAATCGCTTTCAAATCGTAAATACCTCTTTCAAGGGTTGCAACTGATTTGATAACTGTTTCATTATTTACATTATCGACGAAGTATAGCGAAGCTTTGGTGCTATCAAGCGCTATAAATTGAATAATTGAATCAGCTCGGCAGTAGTTTATACTTTGAATTTTGTTGTTGACAGATGGCTTGATCAACCATTTGTTCCAGCCTGCCATGTAAATACCGCCAAAAACCGGAGTTAAGACGATTCCCGGCTCCATAACAGAGAAACTTTGAATTAAATTAGATTTAGGGTAAGCGTTTGATACGTAGCCTTTGTTATTCGCTATTAGTTGTCCAATGTCTTTGTTTTGCGCCCAACAAGCGTGTTGGAAGATGAGGCCTATTCCCAAGGCTAGCACCCAGAGCTTCGAAGCTTTACTCATTGTTGGGCGAATTAGAACGTATTAACTCATCTACGTGATTATAACGGCCCCGAGTCAACCATTTTCTTAGCACTCCAATAAAACGCTTGGGTACATTTGCCATGAAGGTTTCGCTGTTTTGCGAAAATGCGACCTCGTCTTCTGTGGTAGTCACCCCATTAATCCCAGACATCATAAAATTCGTGTTCTCCTCGTTGAACTGGTCTAGAGTCCTTTCTTCGTAAAGGCTGAGTTCTGCCTGCGCCGCACGGTATGGCTCGTAAATTTTACTTAGTACCCCGCTCCCCGCTTTATCCCATTGAAGGATTCGGGATTTAATGTTATGGATAATATCGGAGCGGACCTGATCTTCGAACGACCAAACTTGGGTATTGCTTTCTGGTCTGTCGTTGTAATCAGAGCCGAAGAGTTGAATGTTTGCCTGTTCCTTAAACTGGTCTAAATATGCATCTTTTAAAGAATTTAGTTTATCAATTAAATACTCCTTGGTAGAATTAACTAAATATTGATTTTGCCCTCCATCAAAGGCTTTGTCAGCCAGTTCGTTTTTGTTGCTAACTTGTAAGGATTGGGCATAGTCCTTATCGTAAGCGGGGAGATTATCCATTCTGCTGGTGGCCCTAAATTCGGCTAACCTTCTATCAGTTTCGGCGGAATTTTCGGCCAGCCTTTGGTTCAAGCGCTCTAGACTAGCATCCATTAGAGCTTGTTGGCGCGCTTGTTCGGCTAACCGACGGTTTTGTTCGGCTGCTTGCTCTTCTTGGAACCTTCGCTGCTCTTCATCGACTGCTTGCTTGTGAGCTTGTTGATAATTACTCGCTATTTTTTCGCAATCGAGCCGCTTAGAATCTACATCAACTTCTTTTTGATGGATCTTGTCATTAAGCTCCTGTTCTTTGGCGTTTAGTTGTTCCTGTGTCGCGCTGATTATGTGGCGCCCTTTAGCGGAAGCGATGTGTTGGCCAAACGAAATCTTGTCTTGGCGTTCGACTTCCGTTTTACTTCGGCGACAATCACTGCAAAATTGACCTTGTCGGTATTCACGGAGGATGGTTTCCTTCTCGGCTCGCATGTTAGTAAGCTCGGATACCATTTTGTTACGTTCCGCATTGCAGTCATCAAAAGAACTCTGGTATTGCGCACGGTCTGGCATTTGGGCCACTACCGTAACAGGGTACAGAAGCGCCATGCACGTTACCGCAATCATCCCTTTATAGTCATAACTCATTTGGGTAACAGGTCGTGAGCCTGCTGCTTGAGGTTTATGATTTCACTTTGCAGTCTTAAATTCATGGCTTTATACCTTTCCGCCTTGTTGTCTTTTGATGAAGCGGATAGGGCACCGATCAAATTAGCTGCGCCCCCAATTGCCACGCCAGCTTGACTGTTTGAGATTAACCCATCACTCATCACCTTTTCACCAGTTGCGGATAGGTTCTTCATCCCCCCCGCAGTACTTATTAAACGTTCGATTTCTTCGTTGTTGGCTTCGTATATCTTTTCTAAATTCTCAGCAATTTCATTACTGATTACGCTAGCCTTTAGCATTGCCTGCTTTCTAACTTCTTTACCAACTTCATCAAGCGCTCTTATGCGGCTTATTTGTAAATAGGATAAGAAAGCGCGGTTATTTGAAGAATTCTTTAAATAATCGTCGTAGTCTATATATAGCTTACGTTTGTAAGGGGAGCTGTATGGCTTTACATTATTGATATCGTCGTATATATTGGCAATGCTCATTTGGCACAGCATGGCTTTACCTGTTCCTTGTAAACTTGCATTCTCGGCTACTACTTTATAGGCTTTTACTGCATAGCCATAATCCCTGTTTGTTGCGAAGAAATTTCCTAGTTCAAAGAACGCGTTCGGCTCCCCTGCATCACAGGCCGCATATAGCTTCTGAAACCCTGGGATAAGCGATTCTGGTATTGCAGCGCTTTCAAAATGAGCGCCGAAATCCGCGTCTAAATACCGGATTGCGGTTCTAGGTAGCCCCCGGCGAAGCGCTAATAGCGAGTTGCTTTCAATTGGTTGTGCTTCCAAGCTGATCTCCCGTAAGCTTTTTAGATCCCCAAAGTTTGCTGGGAGCACCTTTAAATAGTTGCGGCTTACGTCAAGCACCTTCAAGCGAGGAAGCTTAAACAGTTCCTCTGGCAAGCTATTTAGCTCACATCTCTGAGCATACAGGTATTCCAAACGTTGTAAATTACCAATCTCTTTAGGGAAAGCGCTAATTGAAATACCTGATACATCAAGCCGTTTTAACCTTGTGCACTGAGTTATTTCAGTTGGAAAACCAGCAAGTTTTGAATTAGATAAGCTTGGCTTTAACGTCAAATCAGTTAGTTTTTTAAGCTTGCTAAAACTTTTTGGGAAATATAGCACTGAACTAGGCAGTGTTAATTTCGTTAAATTGTTCAAGGTGCCTATTGAATCCGGCAAGCCTATTAGCATTGTATTGGCCAGGTCTAGCTCATTCAAGTCCTTAAGCTTAACAATGCTTGCTGGCAACCCGGCTAAAGGATTACTTGCAATGGAAACCTTTCTTAAGGTTTTAGTCTCCATAAATTTGTCGTCCAGTGTGACAATAGTGTTATTGCTTAGATTTATATCCCTAAGGGTTGGTAGCTTGGTTAATAAGACAGGTGCGGCAGTAAGCTTGTTGCCACTAAGGTCAATTTTGTGAATCTTTGACTTTGACAGGTCAGCTTTCTTGGTTAATGAAATCTGAGATATCTTATTATCCTTTAACCTTATTTCTTGTAGCTCCGGCAAAGTAAATATTAATGAATTTACTTTGCTTAGTTTAGTGTTGTTGCATACTGAGATGAATGCAATTCTTGACTTTAAAAGCTTCGTGATAAGATCAGGGCTCAGGATTAAACTTTGTAGACCGACATTATCCAACCATACATATTCTAAATTAGGCAAATCAAACAATTCAGTAGGAAATGCTTTGAAATGATTGTTGCTCAAGTTTATCGCCTTGAGTTTCGGCATTGCTTTTACCGATGCGGGTAAGGCATCCAATCCTGAATTATGCAAATTCAATAACTCAACTGTTTGAGGATCCACTTTCTGTTGGGAGCTAAACAGATGGGGTCCCCGGATAACAGCTACGTAAACGGAATCTGGATCCGCGTAGCCAGTCCTTGGTATGCTCGGCGAGCTGCCTTCTGCATCCGGGTTCCTGCTACCTGACCTCAACGCAGGGCTCGGCTGAGAGTACTTCTTATCTTCTGTTTTTGCAGCTAAGGATGAAGCTGCAGATCCTTTAAAAGCAACAAGGTTTGCTTTATGGGACGCGGGCGCAAGCAAAGCAAGTTTGACCTTTATTGGTTCTACATTCTCCACCTCGATCTTCGTCCATTGCGCACTATCAGAGGGGGTAATGTCGGCAGCAAGGTTAGTTGAGTCCCCATCAGCTATTCCTTTTTCGATCAGAACCCCGCTGGTGGTTGCCGGAAGGCGGGCTTGAGTTGTATCCCGTTTAAGGGAGTTTTTTGCAATGGTAGTGAGGGTGCCAAGCGTGGAGCGCAGGCTGTCCGCTCGTTTAAAATGTACGGCTGATACGTCGGCTAATTTGATGGTAGTAAGCTCTTTGTTTGCCGGGCAAGAATAGGTTATGGTCTGATCGTCAACCTTATGGATAAGCGCCTCAAAATGGCTTCCGTAAGTTGTATGTATGACATCATACCTAGGGACTGATCGCTGAAGCGACGTTCTCCTTGTACTATCACTGGCTGCAGTGGCGGATTGGAAGTATTCAATCCTTCCGTGAGCGTACATGATTTTACGTATGTCTTTGCTAGCTATGGTTCTGTTCGTACTATCTTTTGCCTGGGTCTGGCTGGTATAAATTACTCCTGCTTTTGAAGCCGACTTTATTGTTCCCTCAATGGAATCTCCATCAACTTTGTAAATAGTATCCTGGGCTAGACTGCTGCCTACTTTTATCAATAAAAACGTTAACACGAAAATGGATTTTCGTGCTGAGCTTAAGTAAAAATTGCGTTCCATGGCATTTTGAAAATGCTTCTCGAACTAGCTACCTCTTCATGGTTAGGCTGAAGGTTATTATTCAGCTCGACAGTAGGCTTACCATCTCAACTACTGCTCCGGTCATGTCTTTGATAAGATATATAAATTACTGCATTAGTTATATTGTAGAGGTTTTTATTTGTCTCTATTTTTGTTGTGAATTGTTGAGTTTACTGTTGCGACACCTGGTTAAAATTATACATTAGCTAACTCTGCAATCAGTTTCCCGTGGTATATCGCCTTCTCAGTCTTTTCAGGTGCAAATTACTACCTGTTTACCTTAAAAGCATCCTGGGGTGGTGCCTAAGTCATCTCTGTGCTAGGGTATTAAATGATCATTATCAAATGAGCTTTTAAGCTTGATCTATTTATAACCTTGGTAGGAAACCGTCCTTTCGATTAAACTTGCCAAGGTGAAGTGTTGAGCTCAAAGCGCTCGCGGTTTCTATTTAGATTTTGCTTCACCTGCCGTGACTGCTTCGGCCTACCAGGATCGGCCTGACCGGACTTACTCCGCATACTTCTGCTATACGCAATGCCCTCAACACGCGCGTGAATTCCTTATTGCCAAGCTTTAGAGCCCCTCAATAGATTTGCGCAATTTCTTTAGCTACTGACTAGCGATCCCAATACCGGCACCGGCAATTGGGCCGAGCTTTAATTGCTAAGCTAAACCAATCGCCGAAGCACTGCTGCCCCTTGGAGTTGATCACGACGGCTGAACAGATAGATACAAAGCATCCAGGCTCAAATTCCCTTCCACAGGTTTGCTTGCGCTGACTAAGTTTTTGCCTCCACCTTTTGCTCTCCTAGATGATTCGAAACTTCTACTTACCCACCTTTCTCTGTTTAGCATCCATTGCAGGTTATGGTCAGACCACCGCGTCAACCACAGCTAATTTAGCCCCAGTTGACACTGCTTATTTTGATCAAGATTGGGAGCGTACTAATATCCCTGAAGACCGCGTGTACGCCCGAATAGCTCGTCACGACGCTGCGGGTAACACAATCGGTACAGTTCGAGATTATTATTTGCCTTCCTGGAAGAAACAGTGGGAAGGAAAGCTGGCCGGGGAGAATCCCGATGTGGCTACTGGATTGTGTACCTCTTGGTACCAAAATGGGCGGCTGCAATCGCGGGGCACTTACGTGCAAGGGCAAAAGCAGCGCGACTTTCAAGAGTGGCGCGAAGATGGAAAGCCGGTCAAATGCCGGTACGTCTACCAGCCAGCTTTAGAAACCAGTACCGGCAAGTTGCATTCTTATTATAACGAGGGTAGCAGCCGCAAGGTGTTTGAGGTTATACTGCCAGCCAATACGGCTGGCTTCGTGTACAAGCTTGATATTCGGGATGAAGGCGAGCCCCCCGTAAGTTGGAGCACTGCTTTGGCTTTATCATCAATAGTGATTGATCCTACCATGTCCACGGCTACGGCACTGATGGCCGGCTCCAAGGTTATGGCTGCCCAAGGACAGTCAACTGCCCCGACCAAAAGCACTAAATGCCATTGGTATATCACGGATAATCCTAACGACGCGCTTCAATTTGTCGAAACGAAAGGCTACATCAAAGACACCAATCGGTGCTACCGAGTGGCGGCTAACATTTGCCAGGAAACGCGTCAAATGACGGTGCAACCCGGCACCGAGCGTTTGTACATCTGTGTGAATAACGATAATTCGATGACTTCGGCTACAGCCACCGTCTCGGTGTCAGCCCTAACGCAGGCTTGTAAATAAAAGCTATGCGTGTTCCCGAAGTAGCCCGTTTGCTTAATCAAGTAAGCGCCCTGGCCCGAACCCAACGAAAAGTAAACCTCCTTAGCGGCGAAAACTTTAATGTCTTTCGGATTCTTAAGCTCGAGAGTAATGAAGTACGCACGCACTCGGCTTTTTTAGGGGAGCTGCTGAACCCCGCTGGGAGCCATGGATTGGGGGATGCTTTTCTACGGTTGTTTATCAAGACCGTGAACGTTCCTGAGTTTGAGCCTAAGGGAGCGAAACTGCGGATCGAGTACCCCGTTGGGCGTATCAATGACGGCTACGACCTGGGTGGACGCGTTGACTTATATCTAGAGTCCGCGGCTGGCGATCAGTGCATAATGATCGAAAACAAGATCTACGCCGGCGATCAACCCAATCAACTCGCCCGCTACTGCGCCTATAAGCCAACCGCTAAGCTGCTGTACCTAACCTTGGATGGTAGCGCTCCCAGTGAAGAGGCTACGGGAAGGCTATCTCCGGCTGACTACCAATTGTGTTCGTACGGAAAGGATATTGCTAAATGGTTAGAAGGTTGCTGCCTGGCGGCCTCAGCCTATCCACTGGTACGGGAAACCCTACGCCAGTATCTGAACTTGATCAATTACCTGACGGGCAATACTCCGCAGAACTTCATGCACGCAGAAACCAAACAGCTCTTACTTTCCGACCTCGCTAGTTTCGAGAGCGCCGCGCATTGTCGCAACGTCTTCGAACACATTCAGCAGGAAACGACCGCAAGGCTAAAAGAAGCACTATTCGCTGCCTGGGAGACAAGCTTTCCCAATCCAATCATCTTAGCGTTAAAATACCGCATCCGCTTAGGAGTGGGCTGTGATAGGGATGGTTTTCACTACAGCTTTCGGGTGACTACTTTGGAAGGGGACGATGCGCCTACCGAAGTAGTTACCCAGCTTGTAGCCCTAATCAAAAGCATCAATCACGGTTTCAAAAGCAACAATTACAACTTTGGCTGGCGATTGTTCCACGCTTCTGGATTAGGCCACTTCGAACGCCTGCCAGTAGAAGTACAATTCCAGCATGCTAATAATATAAGTGCCTTGGTTGAAGCCATGATTGCCGAGGCCGCGGTCGATCGGCATAAACTGCTTTCGAGACTTGCGGAAGTGGTTTGCTAGCGCGGAAGCGGAAATTGAGGTCTGCTAAGCTGCGGATGCTACTCAGTAGGTCATGTTAGAGGACAGGTAAACGCGGGATAAATAGCCAATCACCTCGTTACTACCCGCGCCAAAACGTACCTGAACCCACTTGTCATTGGTCAGTTCAAGAATGGTAATTACATCGTTACGATTTAGAACTGCCAGGATTTTTGCATCTGCGGCAGGCTTCGCCCGAAGGTTAAGGGTGCTAGCTGCGACAAAGTACACGTTCCCTTCGGCAAGCGAATTGTAAGTGCGAGCTGGAGCGGAGTACGGGTTGCCGCTGCTGGAGCGGCTGCGGCTGCTACGGGAAGGAGTAGTGGCCCTTCTGGTGGGCTTATACGAAACCGGGGCTGCACATACCCCACAGGTACCTCCGCTAACACAGTGCGCGCAGCGACTGCAATTACTACAAGCGCTGCAGTAAGCACTGCCCGTACAACGACCCAAGTGAGCAAGACCAGGTTTCTTGGATGCTCGGGTCGGATTGTTATCTACGGGCCCGCTAATGAGCAAATTAGAAGAGAGGAGTAATAGTAGAAGTGGCTTCATTCAACTTCTAAGGGTTTTGGGGTAATTAAGCTTGGCAAAGTACTGGCAGCCTTTAAAAGGTGCAATCCGGGTCAGCACTGATCTTTTGCCTTCCGTGCGTTCCCGAAACGTGCTTGCTTAGCCATCCTGAACCCAGATATCTTGGCAGCAAGGCAAGCTGGACATGGCTATTTAAATCTTCACTCGCCTCAACCGAAGCATAGCATAAATTCTTCTTGCGCGGAGCGCAGAAGGCGCTACAACGAGCCCAACGAATGTGCAGATTTGTAGAACGGCTACTGTTGCTCGGCTTTCTATTAGCCAACCATTATTAAGTCGGGACCTAAGCTTGGTTTAATACCTTACCCTGCCGCTACCTTTTCCCACCTATGAGCTCCGGTTTAGAACACATCCTGCAACAACTACGGCAATTTCGCGACGAGCGAGATTGGGCCCAATTTCACAATCCCAAGGACCTCGCCTTGGCCCTAAGCATTGAAGCTGCCGAGCTCAACGAGCAATTTTTGTGGAAGTTACCCGAGGCCGCTAACCCGAACAAAGTGCGGGAAGAGCTGGCCGATGTGCTGCTCTACGCCGTGCAACTCGCCGACAAATACGGCTGGGATATCGAGCAGCTCATGCAAGAAAAGATCGCCCGCAACGCCGAAAAATACCCCATTAGCAAAGCCAAAGGCACGGCCACCAAATACGACGAGCTATAACTATGATTGTTTATCACAAAAGCAAATCCCAATTCCTCGAGGATATTCTTACCAACGCCATCGATGAAATTGTCCTGGGGCTAGTTCAGGAGAAGCTAAAACATGGTGCTGGAAAATCTCAGGTGGCGGCGTGGAAGCACTCGCTACAGGCCATGGCCTTGCTCTTGCAGGACGCTGAAATCCCGAACGACTGCGGGGTATGCATCGAGTACAAATTGCCGCATTCCGGTAAGTTGATCGACTTTGTATTGACCGGCCAAAACTCGGCTGGCGTGGACCAAGTCATCATTGTGGAGTTGAAGCAATGGCAACAGGCATCGGCAACGGGCAAAGACGCCGTGGTGCGCACTTTTTTAAACGGTAGCCAGCGCGAGGTTACCCACCCTTCGTACCAAGCTTGGTCTTACGCCGCCCTTTTGCAGGATTTCAATTTGACGGTTCAAGAAGAAAATATTGAACTGCACCCCTGCGCCTACTTACATAACTATGCCCAAGATGAGGTGCTTGCCGGCGAGGCGTACGCCCACCACGTGGCATTAGCGCCCATTTTCTTCCAAGGTGATGCGCTGAAGTTCCGAGCCTATATCAAGGAGCGCATCCAGCGCGGGGATGCGACGGGCATAATGGAACGCATTGACGCGGGAAAGCTGCGGCCCAGCAAGAGCTTGGCGGATAGCCTCGTCGCCATGCTGGGCGGCAACCGCGAATTTGTGTTGGTGGACGACCAGAAGGTGGTTCACGAAACAGCCCTGCAACTTATTAACTCAAACCCCAATGGGGGCAAGAAGGTCCTGATTGTTGAAGGGGGGCCTGGCACCGGAAAATCGGTAGTAGCGATCAACCTGCTGGTGGCGATAACCAACCAGCAGAAACCGGTCCAATACGTCACCAAAAATGCCGCCCCCCGAGACGTTTATTCCAACAAGCTCAGCGGCTCGCTAACCAAAGGTCGGATCTCCAACTTGTTTGTGGGTTCAGGGGCCTTTACCAATACGGAAGCGAACACTTTCGAGTCCTTGATTGTCGACGAAAGCCACCGGCTAAACGAGAAGTCGGGCTTGTACGGCAACCTTGGGGAAAACCAAATCAAGGAACTCATCCACGCTGCAAGGGTTACCGTCTTCTTCATTGACGAAAAACAGCGCGTCCACTTAAAGGATATTGGCAGCCGGGAAGAAATCAAAGCGTGGGCAAAAGCGGAAGGTGCGGAAGTGCACGAGCTACAGCTGGCCTCCCAATTTCGCTGCAACGGCTCGGTGGCTTATCTGAATTGGTTGGACCAGGTACTGCAGATTCCGAATACGGAAGCGTACCAGCCGGAGACTTTGGGGTTTGAGTTTCAAGTGGTCAGCAGTCCGCATGAGCTGCGGGATATCATCGAAGCCAAAAACCGGGAACGCAACAAGGCCCGCCTCGTGGCGGGCTATTGCTGGACCTGGCCCAACAAGAAAAAAGTGTTGGAGGGTGTGTACGACGTGGTGCTGCCCGAGCATGACTTCGCCATCCGCTGGAACTTGACGCAAGACGGCGGCCTGTGGATCATGAACCCGGATTCGGTACGGGAAATCGGCTGCATCCATACCTGCCAAGGCCTGGAAGTGGACTATGTAGGGGTAATCGTCGGTCCCGACTTGGTGGTGCGAAACGGGCAAGTGGTTACCGATGCCAGTAAGCGCGCGAAATCCGATATGACCGTGAAAGGCTATAAACAACTAAGCCAACTGCGCCCTGAGGAAACGGCTGTTCAACTTGACAGCATCATCAAGAATACCTATCGCACGCTTATGACGCGCGGTATGCTGGGATGCTACGTGTACTTCACTGACCAGGAGACCGAGGAGTATTTCAGAAGCCAACTCGCCCTGGTCTCGGCTCAGGAAAAAGCACAGAATCTGATGGTAGCGGTATAATGCTAGCATGAACTCCAACCAGATACTTCGCAAAGCTAAAAGAGTCGGAAAATGTACGAGTAGCTTAGCCTTAACTATGCTTGATTCCTATGTAGAGCTTTTCTAATAATAGTAATTGGTAGTCTTTGTTTTACTCATCTAGCAGTGCCACCCAAATCGCTTTTGCATAAAACTTGCCTACCGTTAGCTATGACGGATATGTTCTGGATGAAACTAGCATCATGAGGTGGTTCAGCCAAAGCATTCAGATTGCAGCAACTGCCCTTCGCCGCAGTTTCAAATCTTGTATTTGAGCTGCTTGCGCTGGATATACTTTATGAACTAGTTAAAAACGCTGCACGTACCGTGCTACTGCCACCCGATCGATAAAATTTACAGCACGGTACGCTAGATCTACGGCAAAGCTTGAATTTGCTCCGACTGCGGTAAACCGCAAGGCCGCATCTTCTTGTACCGCGCGACCTAACTTGGCGGATTGTTGATAGTTGTGGTAGGCGGATGCAAGCCAGGGAACAGCTTCCTGGAGGCGTTGGCTGGACGGCACGCGGTCGCGTTTGAGATGCTGATTGAACTCCTTATCTACTGGCAACAGATTCCACAGCTCATTTACCGGGTACACAGCTAAGGGCAGCAGATGATCTAAATCGTAATCCCGGGAGGTGCGAATCGGCTTGCGCGTCCAGGGACAGGTAAACGGCACCTGTTCATGCAAGAGAATGTCGACTTCATTACGCTCCCAGCTTAAGGGACGTCGGTTATCTGGGCGAGCCGTCAGCAAGCTATAGATATCGCCGCGGGAAGGCGAGTATTCATCCCTTTGCGCTACGCCTTCGGTGAACAGACACCACTCGTGAATGCTCAAGGCTTCAATGTAGAGAGACAAGCGGTGAAACCCTGCCCACAGATTCGCCGCCACCACCACGCAAACCTCCTGGGAGGCCGTGCCGGGCAAAGGGGTGACAGAAGCAGGCAGGCTAAAGAGGCGAGCAGGTTTGGCAAAGACGCTCCATTGCTCGGGACCAGCATACCGAATAGGCATCTGTACCGCAGTGGCGATGCTAGTAACTGCCGCGTCGTAGGCTTTTTGCAGGGTAGGATCATAAGTCGCACGCCGGCGCGGGGTGCGCATATCCGAGACCAGGAAAAACCCATCGGAAGGGAGCACGCTGAGCTTAATGACTTTCTGCCACTCGGCCCGCAACCGGTTCAGGGCTGGCCTAAAGCTTAGGTCGTTGCGAATAACGCCCTGCCGTTCTGAACGCGCACCTTGGTAGATGGGCTGAATTTCATCGGTAAAGGGCCAATAATACGCTATCCACAGCTCGGCAATACGCCGTAAGGGTATCGCTACGCCGTGGGGTACCGCGCTTAAATCTGGGTAAGCCAACACCAAGTCGTTGATGGCCCGCAGTAAGGCAATCTTATAACTCGTGGTTTTGTTGTCGTGCTTCAGTATGGTGGCGATGGCGCGCTCCCCGTCGGTAGTATCAAACACCATACGTTGCCGAATTAAGCATTCGCTAGGCCTAAGCTATGCTCGGATGAGGTCAGATACGTGAACATCGCGTCGGCCACTGGCTGTGCCAAGTAAAACACAACTTTGACTACTGGAACGGTCTCACCGTTGCCTTTGGCCAATGAACTTTGCTCAAAGGAGACAGGGCTCACCTCGCCCATGTAGTAGAAATCGGCGCCCTCGCCGTTGCTCTTCTTGATGAATAAAGGCAGGCGCAAGTTCGTCGCAGCGTGGTTTTGCATCGCGACAATCTCCGGACTGGTCAGTTTGCGGTTGGACTTGGACATCCAGTGAAACTCCCGGTGATCCGCGAAGCCCTCCTCGTATTTGGTACTGTCCGTGATGTCCTCCTCCTTGTGGTAGTTCACGAAAATGGGACAGGAGCCGTGTTTTACTTTGTACCCATACACGGTGGAGCTTTCGTCCTGGTCCCAGTTTAGGATGCGGCATACGTCCTGACGCGAATATTTCTGGTAGAGAAAAAAGCCGTCAACATAAGGGCTTTGCGCGGCGTAGCCCGAGTAGCGGGCGCGCGCAAAAGCGAGCACATCGCGCAAGTACTCCCCGAAAATGGCTTTGGAAACCATGGCGGCAAACGAGGGGACCAGCGAAATAACCCCATCCGCTTCTTCCACAACGGGCGTGGTTTGCCGGATAAAGGCGAAATTGAGGTTGCGCAGGCAAGAAGTTAGCGTGGCTACGCTGGCTTGCCGATTAAACTGCAGGGATAAGGCTAAGTTGAGGTCCTCTAGCTTTACCGGGTTGCCCGGCAGTAGTAACTCAAGCAGGAGCACTTCTTCGATGCGCTTGGCATTCGCAATAAATGTGGAAATCAGCTCAAGCAGACGGCATTCCGTGGGGCTTAACTGCCCCTGCATACTCGGCTCGAGTCCCGCCACAAAGTTAAAGTACGAGCCCGCTCTCGTGACATACATGAAAGGATCTCGGGCACCGTGCTCGAGAAAGTCCACCATGGTGGGAATGCGGCCTAGCTTAAACCTGAGCAGCTTGTAGTCCTGCACCAGCTCTTTCTTACCATCCAAGGTTGCCCGATCAATAGCTGCGAAAATGCGTTGTTGAGCGATTTGGTCGAAATTGATAGTAGAGGCACCCGGCAGCATGCTGCTACCACCCACCATGAGCTTGCGCAACGTGTCCTTGTTGTAAGTGGTGTCCCCAAATAGGGCGATTGGCACCAAGTAGTTGTTTTGGTAGTTGCCGATGAAATCAATAACTGTGAGGTGTTCTTTGCCTTCAGCCTTGCGCAACCCCCTGCCCAACTGCTGCACGAAGACAATGGCGGACTGGGTGGGCCGCAGCATGATCACCTGGTTAACCCGCGGTATGTCGATGCCTTCGTTGAAGATGTCGACCGTGAAAATGTAGTCAATGCGCTCCGCCAAGACGTCGCTTTCAAGGCGTGAGATCGCCTCTGCACGTAGGGTTTCGCTGCTGCTACCGTCTAGCGCTACGCTGCGCAAGCCCCGGGCGTTGAAAGCGGCCGAGATAGCGCGGCTTTCTTCCACGTTCCGGCAAAACACCAGCCCTCGCACTTGGCCATCGTCGCAGCCGTAGAATCGAGCCTTTGTTAAGATGTGCTCCACGCGCTCCACCGCCACGAGTTGATTGAAAGCAGCGGCCTCGTTTACCACTTCCCCATCCACTGTCACGTCCGTAACGCCAAAGTAGTGGAAGGGAGCGAGCATGTCCTCCGCCAAAGCCCGCTGCAAGCGAATCTCGTAGGCTATGTTGTGGTCGAAATGCTGAAATACGTCGTAGCCATCCGTACGCTCAGGAGTGGCTGTCATCCCGAGCAAAAACTTAGGGCGAAAATAGTCGAGCAAGCGTCGGTAGGACTCCGCTCCTGAGCGGTGCGTTTCGTCGATGACGATATAGTCGAAGTGGTTCGGGGCAAACTGACGCAAGTGGTTTTCCTGCGCTACTGTTTGGACTGTGCTAAACACAAAGTCCGCTTCTGCCTCGCGCCGATTACCCGAGTACATACCCGTGCTCCGGCTATGCCCAAACACTTGCTGAAACGTGCGTCTGGCCGTTTGGGCGATGTTATTGCGGTGTACCACAAACAACACGCGTTTAGCCCCGCACGCTTGCGCATCAAAAGCCGACAGGTACGTTTTGCCAGTCGCCGTCGCGGAGATCAACAAGGCTCGCTGTTCTCCCTTCACTCGTAGCGCCGCGAGGTTGTGCAGCGCCTCGCGCTGCATAGCGTTAGGTTTCACCGCAGCCGTAGTTTCTAAACTCACCTGAGCCCTTAAACGAGCGGCGAGTTTGAACTGCGCGTGATAGATCTGCTCGTAAGCCGTTAAGAAGTCCTCGGTGACGGGAACCGCTTGGGTAAATTCGTCCTCGAATGTAGCCAGTACCGTTTGCAAGAGCTCACTGGCGGGCGTAGCCGAGACTTGCAGGTTCCATTCTTTATTAGACCTAAGGGCGCTATCGGTGAGGTTGCTGCTGCCAATACAGACATCATAAGTGCCGCGCTTTTTAAACAAGTACCCTTTCGCGTGGAAGTTGCCCTGGGTGGCGATGCGCAGCTCGAGGTTGCTAAACTGCAACAGCGCGCGCAGCGCCTCCGGCTGGGTGAAATTCTGGTACTGCGAGACCAACACCCGGCCCTTGATTCGGCGGCGCTCGAGTTCTTGCAGCAGGTGCAGTAGGGTTGCCACTCCGCCTTTAGTAGCAAAGGCCACCGAAAACCAGAACTCCTCGCACTCAGCTAAGTGCTTGTGCAAAGCCGCGAGCACCGTCTTGCCGTGGGCCTGGTGGTTTATCAAAAGCTGGGGCAGGAACGCTTCGGAGGCTGGCAGCCCCGCATCCATAAAGCCCCGTTGCAGACCGGCCAATAATTCCCCGGAAAGAACAGCTGTCATTCCAATCCCGCTTACTGGGCCATCAGCTTATCAACTATGGGCAGGTCAGCGGCAGCCCAGTCCAAGCTAAGCAAGCCTGAGGCGGGTAGCCATTGATAGCCCACGTGTTCGGTAAGCACGAGCTCTCCGCCGGCGGGGGTACATAACAAGCTGTGCATGGTAATTTTAAAGTCGGGGTATTCGTGCTCGACGGTTAAAAAAGCAGCGCGTACGTCAACCTGCAAACCCAATTCTTCGTGAATTTCCCGGATGATTGCCTGCTCTTGGGTTTCGCCGGGCTCAACTTTACCCCCTGGAAACTCCCACTTGTGGGCGATGTAATGGTACTTGCTGGGCCCGCGCTGCAGGCAAAGAATTTGATCGCCGTTCTGAATGACGGCAGCGACCACCTCGTGGTGTTTCATGTAAGCTAAGACAAGTAAGTCCTTTGGGGACGGCATTGAACAGTAAAGGTGGCATTCCTGGCGCAGCATCTCTAGGGTATCGCTATTTTTTTGCTGCCGGACAGCTAAATAGAAAGGGGAATACCTACCAGCCATGGATTGCCATAGCTTGGGGGTTTATGACCCTTATCCATTGGAGCCTGCTGTGGCCTGATACCACGGCCCCCCTGCCACTTGACGGCCTTCGCGCCCTTGAATGGAAAGCTTCACGAGCATGTTCGCGCTCGTAGACTGCAATAACTTCTGCGTTTCTTGCGATCAGGCTATTAACCCGGCTTTGGAAGATTTACCCGTCGTGGTACTCAGCAACAACGAAGGGTGCATCATTTCTCGCTCGGCCGAAGCAAAAGCCTTAATGCTGAAGATGGGGTAACCATACTTCCATGTTAAAGACCTGCTGCGCCGCCACCTGATATGAGTACTTTCCTCGAACTATAGCCTCTGTGGCGATTTGGCACGCCGCGTGATGGGGCAACTCGCCCAACTGGCGCCTGAGCTGGAATTCTGCTCCATTGACGAGGCATTACTTGGGTGAGAAGGTATGGTGCAGTGGCACGGCGATTTGGGTGTTTACGCACAGCTGGTGCGGCAGCCCACGCACATTCCATCCCACGTAGGCGTGGTTCCGTTTAAGGCCCTAGCCAAGCTGATCAACCGCGTAGCGAAGAAGCAGTCAGTGTTAAGCGGCATGCTTTACTGACCAGACAAGGTAGCGAGACGCTGGGCCCTGGAGCAGGTCGCCATAAAGGGACGTGTGGAGCATTGGCTACCGCTATGCCCAGAAGCTCCACACACCAGATACGTACGGCCGCACAGTTGGCCAGTGTATGGGAGGCGTGGTGGGCGTACGTCTCGTGTGCGAGCTGAAGGTGTATGCGTGCTACGAACTAGCGGCAAGCGAAGATGGCTCATTGATCCGGCAGAATATTGCTTGCACTCGCACCTTTGAGCAGCCACTAACAGAGTACTAGGACGTGCTTTGAGCTGTGGGCGCGTTTTCTCAACGTGCAGCTGAGAATCTGCGGCGGCACTCGGCCGCACACTTGCTCAAGGTGTTCAGCCAGAACCGAATCAGTTCGTATCCACCCCCCCACACGCACTCGACGGTACTCACTCTACCACCCGCTACCAGCGAGCTATTACGTTATGGTCGGGCCGCACTGTATCGGCTGTGTCAGCTGGGCACCGAGTAAATGAAAGCGGGCGTTCTATTAGGCGTCTAGGAGCTATAGGGACAACAGCTGAGCATTTTTACCAACGCAGCGCTTGCTGTACGGCGGGTCGAGCTTTCTGGCCGAAATCGATGCGCTTAATAAACTGCACAGTTAGGTACTGTGAGTTTTGCCGCCATACAGCCGCGACGCAAGCAAGCTGCCGGTGCTATGACGACGAAAGGAGCGTGAAGCAGTCCGGCACTTTCAACTCGTTGGAAGAAATTATGTCAGGTTAGGTAGTAAGCCCGAGTAGCTGAATGCTTTTCACTAATGCTGCGCGGGGCTTTGGGTTTGAAGCCTTTCAGGGAATGGTTTAACCTAAAGTTTGACCTTGCGGAAAGTAAGAGAAACTCGTCTGCCACGTTCCACTCGGACATTATCAATCAGGTCACTCTTCACTGATTTGATTCCATGCTTCCACTTGTATCTGGAATCTTCCGTCAATGAAATGACGCTCCTGGGTGCTAACGGTACGTCAATTTGCTCAGTGCCAGCAGCGTTAATGAGGTTCATAATGCAGCTGGAACCTAAGCTGATTGACACAATAGCGTCCTCGAAGCACGGAGTACAGTCGATGTGCGGCGCAATGCCTTGGCCAGGCAAGTATTCGTTAACAATTACTTGATCAGCAATTGTGGGCATTAGTCCATCTTTGCAGAGCTCAACAGCAAAATAGGCTGCCCATGCTGGCAAGGGGCCCAAGAACATGGAATAGTCGATGTTGCGGCTACGGTAATCGTAGCGGTAGCCATAGTGCTGAACACGCCGTTTCAGGTCATTGAGCCATGGAGCTGCGTCAATCAACGAAAGGAGTTTAAGTTCTTCCTTTACAGTCAAATAGTCCGCCATATACCGTGCCCCTTGAGGCAGTTCGGTGCTCAGTGGCTCGTCCGATTCGTGGACGAGCGAAGGGGACATCAAACTAGCTTCCATAGGTGAGAAGTTCATATCGTACCGTTTCAGGTTCAGAAGTGCCGCCAAACCTTCTGGTTCTGTATTGTACGGGCTCCTTTGCATGATGAACAACTTTGAGACCTGGCAAGTGCGTTTTCCACTCCTGGTACTTCGCATTCTTATCTTCGTGAACAGGGTTTTGATAAACGAAGTAAATCGGGGAGGTCGGGCATCTAGTATGCAATTGAATAACGAACGCTGCTAGATCATCTACAATTAAGGATGAACTGGCGAAGAGATAGGAAGCATTGATGAGGATTGCCTCGTTGCTCCGCACTATTCTCTCGGTTATTAGTGACAGCACCTCTTGGAAATCAACAAGGAAAAAAAATTCACTTGCTGAGAACAATGTGCTATCGGTAGCGAAATCCCTCGCTTTATCAAGCATTGCAGGCGCAATATCGACTCCAATATACTGCATTGGAATAGGTTTACCAAACCTATTCACAAATAGATCAGCAATTGCCAAACCAGAAGTTAAAGGGCCACATCCTAAATCTAGAAATACTAATTTGTTATTTTCATATATTAACGGAGCTAGTTTACTCACAAAAACTGAATATATATAGTAAGTTGTAAAATAGTGCTTACGCATGTTGAAATGACAATAAATCAACACACGATCGGCAGGAGAATATTCACTGAATGATTTTCGAAAGTCGGCTGTCCCAAATTCAAGAAGATACTGTCTTGCATAGCTAGAGGTAAGACCCAAGGGACTACTTAGATTTCCTCCAGGTGTTCTTGAATCTTTACGTAGCAATTGAGACACTTTTGAATCGAATAGTGACTCGAACACAACACTGGGTGACAATGGCTGTGGCTCAGCTTGTGCACTATCAAATCCATGAGTAATATCTAATATACCGCCGCTTGGAGGTGAATACCTTTTAAGTAAGGGCCACTTTTCAATATTTGTTTCGTGCGTAAACAGTTGTTGAAACTCTAACAAGTAGCTAGATATAGTAGACAAAGATTCTTCACCTCTACTTTTATAAATATGCAGTATCCGCAAAACATACCCAGTATAGTCAGCGTCTGGTTCATTCTCATCATATTGAGCTGATGAAAGCAAGTCAAGGATAATTCCGAAGTAATTGAGGTAATCTTTTTTATCAAATCCAATTTCTGTATAAATCTTTGATAAGGCTTTAAGTCTGATTTGAACGGACGAAGGGGGAAGGTGCGCCGCGATAGTGCGAATTTTCGCATAAGCGTTGCTTTTTTCATAGGCTAAGGCGAACATTTGCAACAGCAAACCTACACCATTGGATACCGTGTTGTTCCTTAGCCAATACCTACCTGCACCTGAAGTTGTGAATGCACCATATGTAGCTTCCAACAATTTTAGCCCTTCTGGAGTTGTTACTTCTGCATTGAGTAAAGCAAGAATGATTTTCGATTCGTATTCTTCTACCAACTCATCTAGTTCTACCAGCGAAGAGGCAGATGACAAGAGTTCTTGCAATGCAAGTAAATCCATGATTTAAAATTTGTTAACCGGAGCATTTAGTAATTTTAACGCGTGCTCTTGTTTTTCTTTTGGTATTGCATCTAATAGGGAAGCTATAAGTTCTTTAGGTATGGATAAACCCATTATTGACAACATTTGTATCACCGGATGAGCTAAGGGTACCGACGGCGGCAATGATTTGACAAAGGGCGTCCAATGGGAAATAGATACACTGATTATTGGATCAGCTAGTACTGAATATTTATTATCGATATAACCAACAGGAACATTAGGATATCTTGGAATATAGTCGTGCTTCGTCCTCAAATACTTGAAATCGTTAGGCAAAGTCTTTTTATCATTAAATGTGTATTGAAATACGCTCTCTGCCACGAAACGATCCAAAAACCTTTCTAGCTGAAGCTTTATCCTATTTATATGAATTGAAACAGCTCCAAAAACAACATCTTTCAAATCAATATTTTTATCATCTCGAATTAAGTTTTGATATCCATAGTATAGCCCTAAAATAGCTGCTGACGCAGCAATTTCATTTTCACTAACATTTAACTCTGAACTAAAATATATCCTAACTGCTTGCTTATCTGTGTGAGTTCGAGCCTTGTTATTGAACTTACATAACAAGATCAATAGTATTATTGGCAAGTTGTAATCAGGACGAGATACAGGAGCTGATGAGCGTATAAACTCAATGGCCCTTCTGTAATTCATTTCACCTTCTTGCTCTAATAATTCAAATATCTCCGCAACTGTGACTAACTCACTTATAGCAGCAATCTTACTACGTGCCCAACTGTAACTAAATGTACCACCAGCATAAATATGTTTGATTATTTCAGTTAACAAGTATTGCCGTGCAGTATGAGCAGGATTAACTATCTCAGGATCCTTAGATAAAAACAGTTTTGTTATAGAGTTAATACCAACCGAACTGGTTTGACCAACATCGTTAATCAAAGCCAAGGTAGAAGTAAATCTAACGTCCCAATCCGTTAAGTATCCGGTATGGTTGGCTCGCAGAAGAGAAGTGTTTTTCATAAATGCTAACATTCCTAAGATCCTATCATATTGATTAAACTTTTCAATAAATAAAGTATAATTATTGTGATTAAATATTCCACCTTTTTCCTCTCTCTTGCCAGATAAACTAACCTTCACTAGGTTCTCATATTGCACAGACACTAACCTATCAGGGAAGAAGAAATCATCATAAATCTCCCTAGTAGCAATATACTTTTTTGCTACCTCTATTCTAGAGAAAATAATTTGACGGATACGAGATACTGGTAAGGCATCATGATATAAAAAAATTTCATCAACGGGCTCAAGTGAATTTTTCTCATTTTCGACTAAGGCTAACTCAATTAAGACCTCATAATCTCTGAAATTGTTAACAATGCCAGGAGATAAGGGAAGAGCATAAGGAAAGCGAGTGAGCAAGTCAGGCCTACTTTCTCTGTTTTCTTTGTAAACGGAATCAAATTCCCAGTTAACAGGATAGAACAGGCCTGTATTGAGATATTTACTAATATTTTCAATATGCACTTGCAGATATAAAGACGTATTATTTTTATCAAAAACATTATACCTAATTTTATTTTTAGGTGTCGTCTTTCTTTCGTATTGATTTGAACGGGTATATTTCGATGCGCGTTCGTCACCAGCAGACGGAGTCGAGGCTGCTTCGTGTTGCTGGAGGTGGAACAACTCTGATTCGAGTGGCGCGAGTGCAGGACGTCTGGTGTATTTAGCCATTGTGGCTGTTCGTTAGAAGGGTAAGTCCTCTGTTGTTGCCGGTTGGGGTTGCGGCAGACGAGGTTGATTCTTGGTCTCAGCTACAAGTTGATGCCGATAGGATTCTTTCCGGAAGGCAGCAATACAGGAGGGAAGATTATTACCTTGGTATAGTAAATATAGTCGTTCTGTAGCACGCGTGCAGCCAACGTAATAGTGGCTTCCTTTCTGCCAGTCTGAGTCGGATCGAGCACGCTCCATTTCAGGCATAATAACAACAGGAAATTCAAGCCCTTTAACTGATACATAAGTAGTTATCAATATACTTTGCATATTGCGCATAACTGCTTGCTCCTGATGGGAAGGCATACCATTGTAGTAAGCTGAGCATTCGAAACCACGATGGCTTAGTTCATTGTAATAAATTATAACATCGGATTGCTTAGGAAGGACTATTGCAATATTTACAGCATTATTATCTTCAAGAATATTGCTCAACTGAGCAAATTTATCGGACACTTGAATGATGCGCGGTAGCCGCTCAGCCCCGCCCCTACCTTTAGTGGTGTTCTGTAATATGACTTCGGACTGAGCGACATCCATTTCTGGAACGAATTGGCGTGCAAAATCATAAACTTCAACAAAGTTTCGATAATTGAATTGTAGTTCAACTGGCCTAATACTTCTTCCTTGTTCTTCGAGGGTCCTTTCGATAACTGCGGCTGTCGCACCGTTCTCAACAATGCGTTGAGCTGTATCGGCGCCCACTAAAAAGCGTCTGCCCTTGTGAGGCAAGGCTTCGAAAATGTACGCTGGTAAATCTTGCCCTTCATCAACTAAGACTTCGTCATATATATATTTGTCATCTGTAATCTTCTCCCGCAGTTTTGAACCGTTTTGATATGCCGACAAATTATCACCAGTTTTATCTTTAAACCAACGATAAAGACCATAGATATTAACTCCTGGGTAGGCATTCTGTAAGCTATAGACTAAGAGCTTGTGTTTGGTTAAAAATAAGATAGGCTTTTTTTCTACAAATAAGCGACGAGCCCGCATTATCGAAACAGTTGTTTTACCTGAACCTGGACGGCCAGTAACCAACTGGTCGAGGGGACCGTCGTAGCTGATAGCGTCAAGCATCTCGATTCCACCCGCGGAATTGAGGATATCTTGCTCGGATATAATGGCGAATTGAAAGCGCATGCAACGTGTGATGTGTAAAGAGTTCTGTTAAAGAGCTGACTAGGAGAAACTTATGTTTTCAATGTATCTAATAAACCTCATTCCCTCAGTCCTTTTGATTAGGTTATTAGTTCAGGCAAAGCTCTAGCAATGCCAAATGTTTAATAAAGTAAGCGTATTATTTGTAATAAACACAGCTTGCGTAAGGGTGAGGTAGCAGCAAAACTTGTGAAGTTAAGCACTTCGTGGGCATAGAAAGTATACGCTTAAGATTCTTGGAAATTCAAAGCAAAATCGCAAAAAGCCTTGTATGGCATTTGCAGTATTCTAATAATCAATATTTCCTGAATACAGATGAAGCTTTATACGATTTGCGCCATTGCCCCATCAAGGTTAAGCTCATGATATATTGAGAAAGCCTTATCAGCATTGCAAATAGCTTGCGTAATGTTTCCTGCAAGTACTATTATAGCCGCCCTATGCGCTTTTGATAACATACTGTGTTACCTAGTGAGAACATACTGGATTAATAATTGCCAAAAGGTTAAGAGTGCGTTTAGGAATTAAAGTGGGGGTAAACATAAATAAGCCATTGAGAGCCAATTGGGATATCTATTGTTACCGGAACCGGCGGATATCAAGGAGTGCTGAGAATTTGAGCTTAACACCTGATCTTAATCTCATTCCATGGTGTAAAATATCAGCATAACTTGATCACCCCATAATGTGGGCTGGTAAGTTTTATAAATAAGGCTTCACCATTCTGTCTGCTAGACAAGCTTAGTGACGTTCTCATCACGGATCAGATCATAGTAGCGTATGCCTATGTTAGAGGGGGGGGTGATAGTCGTCAAGCTGGGCTTTATAATCTTACCGCTGTCGCTTACTAAGTTGTGGATGGAGCCGAACGCTACCTCGCCGCCATGCATCAGCCCACTAGCCACCAGCTTTAGCACGGAAATTGCCTTCCAGGCATATTCTGGGTCTAAAGGAAGTGAATCTGCGCTAAGCATAGTGAGTGAAAAAGGCATTCCCACTCACTAGTTGAAGGTCCTGGCGACGCCCTCCTTGGCTCACTAAAAAGTTCATTCCAATGAAACAAGGCACACGCTTGATAGTGCGGTTGTAAGACAAGAGTGCGTACAAAGGATGTATATAGAGGCTCTTCCCAAGCTATCCATTCGCTGTCGCTGCGTTTTTAGTCTCGCCTCTCTGTCAACACCATTGGGCGTCTGGCTGTAACGTGCGCACGAGATGATTCACCCATGTACTAGGCCTACTTAATGATTCACAGCTGCGATGTGTCTGTTAGGATGTATGCGCAAAATGATTTATGTGGTAGTAAGTTCTATATGTAAGGTTAACGTCTGTTAACAGCTCACAGACTCGCAGTGGCAAGCAATGCACGCGAGGTTACGGGTACACAGTAAGCGCCAGTAGTAGTGCTTACATGCAATTGTTGACGTCTTACTCTACGTGTGTCGCACCGACTGACAAAGGTGCTGCTTCCCTAACGCTTTCCCAAAATGGACAGAAGTAGACTACTACTTTCGTCGCTGGCAACAAGACTGAACACTGCAGCGCCTGAACCCAGCACTGAAAGAGGCCGACAGGCAAGCTCACGCTCAAGAAGCCACCCCGGCCATGCTGTGCTTGGACAGTCAAAGCGTCAAGCTAGGTCCACGTGTTACCGAAGACCCCGGCACCGACGGTGACATGCGTGTCAATGGGCGAAAAAGGTAGCTGCTTGTCGATAAGAATGGGCGTATTGGGGCCTGACGCTCACACGCGGCTAACCAGCACCACAGTCGTGGGGCAGCAAGCATACTATTAGAACGTCAACCCTGGGGCCCGCGCGTGACAACCATTACCACCTTCCACGCATAACATGGCCATTTCACTGAAGGACCACTTTAACGAGGCCTGCGGCACGAAATCGGTAGTCGGCCGCCTTCAGCCAACGGCTTCGTTTCGGCGGGCTGCCGCTGGGTGGTAGAGCGCGGCTTCATCTGGCTCGACTACTTCCGCCGTCTCGTCATGAACTACGAGTACACGCTCGAGAGCTGGGCCGCTTGGACGCTTTGGGACAACGTCACGCTCTGCTTGATTCGCTTTCCTAAATTCCCAAACAGGTTCTAAGCAATAATAAGTCTACTGTGTAAATAAGAAGATACGTAGTGCAGCACTTCTTGCTCTAAGAGCCTGTTGGGGAATTTGTTTTTCGCCGTACTACGCCCGCACGCATCTCCTAGCCACCGAACAAAGACAAGCCGGCGCTGAACAGTAGGGATTGTCCTTGCACTTGCTGGAGGGTGGCTCTCAGTGCATCAGACACAAACACGCTGGGGTCCTGGTCTCCATAACGGAAAATGGCAGGACCTACTTGAGAGCCACGACTGATTTCCTCCGAAGTGATATCGTGCTTGATGGTTGCTTCGAGGTAATGGTGCCACACAAGTTTTCGTACTTCATCCGTCACGGTCACAGGCGTAAGTTGTAGTTGCGCTCCGGTAGTCCGCAGGGCTCCTTCGTACTTCCGGGGGAAGAGGATATAATCATAGTTCGTCAGTAGGTCCCCGGGTTCTCTGTTGCTGGCCTCAACGACTCGAAACTTGTAGGAGCCCGTACGCCACAGGCGCAGATTTATTCCCTTAGAATGCACACACCAAAGCGCCATACTAGTTTACGATAAGTGACTACGTCAGTAAAGCTAAGGGCCTCTTTTGAAGAATTACAGTAGCCGATTGAGGCACAGGGTAACGTTGGCCCACAAGATCCACGCGGCGTGGCTTTCGGGCGTATACTCATAGTCCATGACGAGCCGACGGAAGAAGTTGAGCCACGCGAAGGTACGTTCGACTACCCAGCGGCAGCCCACCGGGACAAAGCCGCGCGTCGATGGCGGGCGGCTGCTCACCTCGTGGCGCAGGCCACGGGCCACGAGCCCTTCAGCAAAGTGGCCGCGGTAGGCGCGGTCCGTGACGACGGTGGTCAGGCGCGGCCCCCACTGGCACCGCTGCAGCAATAGTGGCGCGGCGCCGCGGCTGTCGTGCTGGTTGGCCGCGTGCGCGCAGCAGGCCCACACCCGGCCTTGCCGGTCCACTAGCAGCTGCCGCTTGCGCCCGCCCGCGCACTTGCCGCCGTCGGTGCCGCGGTGCTCGGCAATACGCGGGGCGAGTTTGACGCTTTGGCTGTCCAGGCACAGCACCGCCGGCGTGGCCGCCTGCCCCTGCGCTTGGCGGTCCAATTCGTTCAGGCCCCGGTTCAAGTGCTGCAGCGTGCCGTCCTGATGCCAGCGCCGGAAGTAGTAATACACAGCGGTCCATTTCGGAAAGGCCGCCGGCAGGCACCGCCACTGACAGCCTGAACGACACACGTAGCGTAGCGCGTCCACCACGCGCCGCAAGCACAGGCGCCGTTTGCGTTGCAACGGTAGCAGCCGGGACATACCTTGCCACTGCGAGTCAGTGAGGGGTTGATAGCCGTCAACCATAATGCGACCGGGAGCCTAGGAACTCCCGCCGCAACTTACTGGCTCGTTTTCTTTTGCCTCAATACCAATTCCCCAACAGCCTCTAAGACTCTAGCAATCTGCAGCACTCATGGGCTGAGAAATAAAGGTTATTTTAATAAGTCTCTTATTGAGCTGGCATTAGGGATGATGGTATACTAACGCCACCCCAATGCATGGTCCCAGGGCAAGAGAGGCCAAACCTTCATAAGTGCTGGGTTTAGTTCCTCCATACGTTCCCCAGAATGGAAAAAGCTAGAGTAAGTCATTGTCTTACTGAGGCTTTTCTCTGTTATAAGTAACGAGGACAGGACTCGAAATTATTTATGTGTGCTTTAAAGCTAGTCACTATTTATGTTCTTATGGTTAGTACCGATAAGTAAGTATTATCGGTACTAAGTTGTGAGCCCTCAAGGCAAATGCTTTGGCTGGCTAGGCCTTTGCGAACCATCAATCAGGAGCGAGCTGGCTTATTTGCCGCCCGCGCCTTTTTGCTTTGGCAAGACGAGCGCCCAGCTGGGTTCGGTAACCCGGCACCTGCCTGTCGGTGCCCATACCCGCCAGCGGTGGGACTGCTTTTCGCACGCGGCAACGCGCCGAGGCGCTGCGGGTCGGGCCCCGATCAGCCTTTCGCGGGCTTGGCTTTAGGCGCCGGCAGTTCGGCCAAGGATACCCGCACCAGTTCGCTGAGCCAGCGGCTGTCCTCGAGTTTTTCTTCGATCAGGAAAGCCGGTTTCGCGCCCTCGTAGGGCGCTTGTTCGACTACTTCGCCCAGAAAGGCCCGGCCGGCATTGGTAGGCTTAATGAACAGCTTGTTGTCGCACACCAAGCCAAACAGCTTGCCGCCGGCGTACAAGCCGTATTCGCCGAACATCTTTTTGGCCGACACCTCCAAGGCGCTAGCCAGTTGCCCGGTAACAAAATCAACGAAGCTCGGCGTGGAGGCCATCGAAAACGGGGAGGAAGAATTGCGGCGCAAGTTAACGGCGTCTGCCACTTGGCCGAACCCCGCGCTAGGGCAAATCCGCCGCGCAGCAGAGCTCCGCGCACGTCGACGGCCAACCCCTGGGGGCATGCATAGCAGGTAACCCTACAGGTGAGTACCTCATGAAAGTGCAGCAAAACGCGGACGGAGGCTACATCGGCAATTGTTGAGCGTTTGATGGCTACTTCACGCCCAACAACGGCAGCGTTGATTAGTAGAACAGAGCGCTTTCCCACGACAGCTCTTTGCCGGTCATGGCTGATATCAGCACCAGGCCGAGCCGGATTGAATCGGATATGACCCCGGTAGTCACTTGCTGATCCGATTGTAACGCCGCGGGCAGCCATAGTTGCGTCTGGCGCAGGCAGTGGTCGTAGCCAGCCCGGTAAGCGGGCTGGCCACTCAGCTGGTACAGGTTGACCAGCCCGGCGGCTCCTTGCTGCCACCCGGCGGTTGTTACCAAGGTATCCGTCGGTGAGGTGCGCAGCAGAGTATTAACCCCTACGAGCTCCGCGGTTTTGAACAACTCCTGGTCGTCAAGCGCAGCGCCAGCTTCATAAAATAACAGCGCCAGGCCTAAGTCGCCGCGGTGCCAGCTTAGCTCGGCGCTAATGGCGGGTTCACCCGCCGATCCGCGCAGCTCGTAAGGAAACACGGAGAAGAGGCCAGCCTGAAAATCAACGGGCTGCCGGGCACCTAACAGCAGTTGCAGGCTTACCCGCAGGTGCTGATCCAGACCGGGAACCGCTACCCCGTCCCGGAGCAGGTGCAGCAGCAGCTCGGCCGCTAATCCCCCGTTTAGTCCCAGCGGTACTGCCCGCGCGGCGTGGCTTCTAAGTTTACTGATCCTGATTTTGGGCGCACTATAGACATTAAGCGCCCTGTCCATTCTGGGTCAGTCGCTCAGCAGAAAGGAGAGAGTTAATGGGACCGCGCCTGCACTTCCTCAAGTAAGCGGTTCAACTCGTTTTGTTGTAGCACCCGCCCGTTGACCACAACCGCGGCGAGCTGGCGGGTATGGCTCACGTCTTCGAGCGGGTTGGCGTTTAGCAGCAGCAAATCAGCCAGCATGCCGACGGCCACCTGCCCGAGCTCCCGGCTGCGGCCCAGTTGCCGGGCCGGATGCAGGGTTGCGGCCTGCAACACCGCCCGGCTGGAAACCCCGATGCGCGCCAGCCGCTCCATCTCATCGTGCACGGCAAAGCCCGGCACCAAGGCCACGATCGGGGCATCGGTGCCAATCAACAAGGGCACGCCTTGCCGGTGCAGCTCCCTGATCACTTTCTCCGCGAACGCATTTTCGCTTTTCACTGCCCCCACCAACGTTCGGGCTTCCAGAACCGGCGCCTGCTCCTTGCGCAGCTGGGCTTGGAGCTCCGGTGGGGTATAGCGGGCGTAATGCGGGTGAAATTGGATCAGGCTGTCGGCTTGGTCGCTTAGGGCTACGTTGTCGACCACGACCTGCGTCGGGGTGGCGTAGGCCCCGCGCCGCTTCATGAGCCGCGCCAACCGGGCCCCCTCCTTGGCATCGTAGTGCGTGACGAGCTGGTGCGTAATGGAATCAAGGGCCTTGAACAGGGAGCGGCGGGTGATGCACACGTCGGCGTTAAAGGCTACCAGCGCGGCTTCGGTGCTGGTATAGGCTTCGCGTATCCCGTGCAGGTGCTCCAGGCTGGAGAAACCCAGCTTAACGGCCTGCGCCGCGGTCAGGGTGGCCGGCACGTGGCCCGCCATGGGCAAGCGGTTGCGCCGGCAGGCCTGCGCGGTGGCTTGCAGCACCGCCGGGTCGGGCCAGCAGGTGTATACCTTGGCCAGGTCGTAGCCCAAAGAGGCCAGGGAGTCGATTGCCCGGCGGGCGCGGGCTGGGCTGCTCAGGTAGTAGTGGTGCTTTTGCTTGGTGGGGCGCCCCTGCAGAATGGGGGTAGACACCACCAGGCGCGGCCCCAATACCTGCCCGCTCTCCACTTTTCGGCGCAGGTCCAGCAAGCCCGCATTGCCGGCCATGTACCGCACCCCGGTCACGCCGTTGGCCAGCATCAGCGGCAGGGAGACGGTTTCGTTTATTTCCCAGCCGCGGTCAATGTTGTCGCGCATGTGAAAGTGCATGTCCCAGAGCCCGGGCATCAGGTACTTGCCGCGGCCGTCGATCACCACCGCGCCCGCAGGCGGGCTTACGCGGCGCCCGATACGGGTGATGTAGCGTCCTTGCAGCACAACCGTCTGCTCCTTCATGATGCGCCCCGACCGCACATCCACAACGTTGACCTGCTGGATAACCGTGGCGGGCTGCTGGGCCCGGCCCGGGAAGGAAACCAGCAGCAAAAGGAAAGCGAGCAGACGAAGCATAGCAGGCCGAGCAGCACTTTGCCGGTGCGACCGCACCAGGCACGATGGCTGAGTTCTTAAGGTAGGCAAAACGGGTTGTTAGCGCAACCCCGCCGTTGGCTTAGTGTAGTGGGTTCTAATCCAGGCGTACAGAGCTGGTGAGCCGCTCACATTCAGGTTCATAAGCAAGTCAACCACCTCTTCCCGTCGCGGTCAACTGCTGCTGCTATCCCCAAGCGTTCAGTTAAATATAAATAACCCGATGTTTTATGAAAGCAGAAAGATAAGCTCGACTATTGCCGCTACTTTTGCAGGGTAATTTCTTACTCGCCACCACCTTGTAAATCAGGCTTAATCCCCCGATTTACCCCTACACCCTAGCCTGCTTACTTCCTTTCTATGAGGCACACACCTCTACTCGTTCTTTTCCTTTTCTTCGCGCTTACCACCCACGCCCAAACCTGGCAGTGGGCCGTGCAGCCCACTAAAAACAACACGGTTAACACCACCGTGACCTCGGGACAAGCCGTGCGCACCGACGCGGCTGGCAACGTGTACGTGCTCGGAGGCATGAACGGCTCGCACACCTTCGGCACCACCTCGCTTAGCAGTTCCACTTCCGACGTGACGCTTTCCAAGTTTACGTCCAGCGGCGCCTGGCTGTGGGCCGTCTCCATCCCTTCGGGCACCAGCGACTCTCCCCGCGGTCTGGCCGTAGCGCCAAACGGTGACGTGTACGTTTCGGGCACCTACGACCAGGGCTCCATCACCATTGGCTCGACGACTCACACCAGCTCGGGCTCGGCGGACATCTTTATTGCTAAGTACAACACCAGCGGCGTGCTGCAGTGGTCTACCAAGGCCGGCAGCGCCAGCACCGAGTTTGCCACCGGCCTGGCCGTGGATGCCAACAACGATTTGATTGTGGGCGGCTAC
Source organism: Solirubrum puertoriconensis (assembly GCF_001483135.1). Taxonomy (GTDB): domain Bacteria; phylum Bacteroidota; class Bacteroidia; order Cytophagales; family Hymenobacteraceae; genus Solirubrum; species Solirubrum puertoriconensis. Next base: position 126,458 of record NZ_LNAL01000005.1, on the reverse strand, counting down.
TTCCAGGGCAACCTGACGTTCGGCAACGCGGGTACGCTGGGCTTAACGCGGGCCGGCAGCACGGGCAACGACATCTTCGTGGCCAAGCTCAGCAGCGCCGGCACCTGGGTCTGGTCAGTGCGGGGCGGGGGTGCCGATGGGCAGGACTACTGCCGTGGACTGGACGTGGACGCGGCCGGCAACATCTATCTGGTCGGCAACTTCCGCAATGCCGGTAACGCCACCTTCGGCGGCACAACGCTGACCAGCAACGGCGGCACCAACGATATTTTACTAGCCAAGCTGGACAACAACGGCAACTGGCTGTGGGCCATCAAGGGCGACGGCCCGGGCAGTGACGTGGCCCAGGGCGTAGCGGCAAGTTCCTCGGGCGACGTGTACGTAACCGGTACCAGCATGGCCACGGTTACCTTTGGCGGGCCGGGTATCGCCATTAACAACACTTCGACTACGACCGGAGACGTATTCGTAGCCAAGGCCAGCGGCGCCGGGGTTTGGCGCTGGGCCGTGCGCGGGGGCTCGACGGGGACTAACGACGACACGGGTTTTGACATTGATGCCGACGCGAGCGGCAACGTGTACGTGACGGGCGCCATTGCGGGCAGCGCCACCTTCGGCACTCACGGCCTGAGCCACACCGGCAGCAACGATATCTTCGTGGCCAAGCTCAACGACCAGGGCGAATGGCTCTGGGCCCTGCAAGCCGGGGGAAGCGACTTCGAGGAAGGCTTGAGCATTGCCGCCGACGACAACGGCTCGGCTTACGTGGCGGGCACCTATTCTAGTGGTTCCGTCAACTTTGGCAGCCTTAACCGCACCGCTTCCCCGGTCGGGATGATGTACGTGGCCAAAGCCGGCGTTGTACCGCCCCCCAACAGCCCCCCCACCAACATTGCGCTGAGCGCGGCGGCCGTGGCCGAAAACCAGCCCGTCAACACCGTGGTGGGCACCCTAAGCTCAACCGATCCGGATGCCGGCAACACGTTCACCTACGCCCTGGTTACGGGCGCGGGCAGCACGGACAACGCCGCCTTTAACATCGCGGGCAGCAGCCTGCGCGCTTCCGCCGCGTTTGATTACGAAGCTAAAAGCAGCTACAGCATCCGCGTGCGCACCACCGACAGCGGCACGCCGGGGTTGACGTTTGAGAAGGTGTTCACCATCACCGTAACCGACGTGGACGACACGGCCCCGTCGGTGGTGTTAAGCTCCACCGCTGCCAACCCCACCAGCACTTCCCCCATTCCGGTTACGGCCACTTTCTCGGAGGCGGTCACCGGCTTTAGCATTGCTGACGTCACGGTAGGCAACGGTTCAGTCGCGTCGCTGTCGGGCTCGGGGACCACCTACTCCCTGAGCATCGTTCCCACTGCCAACGGGAACGTCACAGTAAACATCGCCGCTAACGTGGCGGCGGATGCGGCCGGCAACGGCAACACCGCCGCCGCGCAGTTCCGCATCACCTACAACCAGCCGGCCACGGCGACGCCGGTTGTCACGAGCCCGGCCAACAACGCGAGCATCAACGACAACACCCCCACGTACCAGGGCTCCGCCGCGGCGAATAGCACCGTCACCGTGTACGTGGACGGGGCAAGCATCGGCACGACCACGGCAACAGTGGCCGGCACCTGGAGTTTAACGCAGTCTGCTCCCCTAAGCAGCGGCCCGCACGCGGTTTACGCCCGGGCGCAAAGCAGCGGCGCGAGCCAGAGCGCCAACAGCAACACCAATTCGTTTACGCTGGACACCACCGCGCCAACGGTAAGCATGAGCTCGACTGCAAGCAACCCGACCAGCACCACGCCCATTCCGGTTTTCATCACGTTCTCGGAAAGCGTATCAGGCTTTTCAACGGCCGACCTAACCGTTACCAACGCTACCCCCGGTGCCGTATCCGGGGCGGGCGCTACCTATAGCGTTAGCCTTACGCCCACGGCTCCCGGTGCCGTGACGGTAAACATCGCCGCCAACGCCGCAGTGGACGCCGCCGGCAACGGAAACAGCGCCGCCGCCCCTTTCACCATTACCTACCAGCTGCCGGCACCAACCCTCACGAGCGTAGCGCCCAACCCCGGCGGGCGGGGCCAGAGCCTAACCTTGACGGGCACTAACCTCGGCTCCCCCACCGCCCTGACCATTAACGGCGCCAGTGCCTTGAATCACATCGTGAGCAACTCCGGCACCAGCCTGCTGGTGCGCGTTCCGGCTACGGCGGCCGCCAGCGGCAGCGTGAGCATCACCACGGCGGGTGGAACGGCCACGGTTACGAACTTTACGCTGATGAGCGGGCCGGGCAATGCCTTGGCTTTTGACGGCACCAACGACGTGGTGCGGATTCCCAGCCCCATCAGCGGAGACTTTACCCTGGAGTACTGGGTTAATACTACCCAGGCCGGCCAGGGCAGCGCGGGGGGCCCCTGGTACTTGGGCACCGGCATTGTGGACGGGGAGCAGCCCAATGTTCAGAATGATTTCGGCACGGCCCTGATGGCGGGCAAGCTGGCTTTTGGAATGGGCAACCCGGACCGAACCATTCACTCGACTACGTCCATCAACGACGGCCGCTGGCACCACGTCGCGGCCACGCGTGAAGCGGCCACGGGCATCTTTCGGCTGTACATCGACGGTCGCCTGGAAGCTACCGGCACCGGCGCGGGCACGGCTAACCGCAGCCCAACCCAGCTCGCGCTCGGGGCCATGCAAACGGGCGTGTCGTACTTTGCCGGCCGCCTGGACGAGCTGCGTATCTGGTCGACGGTGCGCTCGCTAACCGACATCCAGGCTTCCTACCGCCAGCTGCCGGCCCTGCCGCAAACCGGCCTGCAAGCCTACTACAACTTCGACGTGGGCGTGCCCGCTACGGCCAGCACCGGCAGCAATACCGGCGTGACCTCCATGCGGGAGGTGGTAAGCGGCACGGCCGTTACCCTCAGCAACTTCGCCCTGAGCAGCGGCAACACCACGTCCAACTGGGTGGAAAGCTACGCCCTGGCCGTGCCCGAAAGCGGAGCCGCCGCGGACCGGCAACCCAATTCCTTTACCGCCACCTGGACGGCCCCGGTGGAAGGGCGCGTCACCGGCTACCTTTTGGACGTGGCCACCGACCAGGCCTTTACCGCGCCGGTAAGCAACTCCCCGTTTGCGCTTAGCGCCAGCGCCACGAGCGCTGCCGTGTCGGGGCTGACCAACGGCCGTACCTACTACTACCGGGTGCGCGCCCTGAACGCCGGCTTGCCAACCCCCGATCAGGGCGGGTATTCCGCCACGGCTGTCGCCGCAACCCCATTGCCGGTGGAGCTTGCCACCTTCACAGCGGTAGCCGAATCCGCAGGCGCGGTGCGCCTGCGCTGGAGCACGGCTCAGGAAAAAAACAGCGCTTTTTTTGCCGTAGAGCGCAGCCTGGATGGTCGTTCCTTTGCTTCCGTGGGCACTGTGCCCGCCGCGGGCAGCAGCACCGGCCTGCTCGCATACGCCTACGTGGATGATCAGCTGCCCATTGCCGGTCTGCTGTACTACCGCCTGCGCCAAGTAGACCAGGACAGCCGCACGGCCTATTCTCCGGTGCAAGCGGTGCGGCTCAGCGCCTCAACCCGGGCAAAGCTGCAAGTACTGCCGAATCCGGCCCGCAGCCGGGCTACCCTGACCGGGGCGGCGCCCGGAGCACCGGTGCAGGTCTATGACGCTACGGGACGCCTGGTGCTGACCACTACGGCCGACGAATCCGGCACTGCTCAGCTTCAATTTTCCGGTGGGCGGCCCGCGGGCGTATACCTCGTACGTAGCGGTGCGCAGGTTAACCGATACATTCTCGAGTAAGCACCTGAGCCACTGAACCAGCAAGCCCCGGCGTTTCGCGCTGGGGCTTGCTGGTTTTAAGCGGGTTTCTAAAGCTAAGCGGGCACGATTTGGGTGGCTTTTCAGCTCCGCTCGGCCGTCAGCCGCTCACGTAAATATCCATTGACCTTTTGGCCTACGGGCCTACCGCCAAGCCATCCGGGCTACCTGATGCGTAAGGGGCGCGAAGCACTCACCGATCCGTCCTGAGAAAGCAAACGCAGCAGGACTTTTTTACCGGAAACCCGGGCGGGAATCTGAACCAGCAGGCGGGTGGAGGAAATTACCTCAAATGCGGTGGGTTGGCCGTCAATCTGCACCTCGCTAACCCGGCCCAGGTGCTGCCCTTCGAGGGGCAGCCAGCTGCCTGCCCGGACCCGGCCGCTTGTTAAGCGCCGCAGCTCTGGGGGGCGCCCAGCTGCGGGCACCAGGCGGGCGGTGAACGCCGATCCTTTGCGCTGGTTGATTCCAAAGCTGCCCGCCAGATAGATGCTCCCGTCTTTTCCGGATACTGCGGTTTCCACCGACTGGTCCGGCCACAGCCGCGGAGCCGCTAGCTCCTCCAGCAGCTCGCCCCCACTTCCCAGCCGGCTGAAGTGGACCACCTGGGGAGTGGGCAGGAAGCCCATGGAGTCGGTCGCTGGGCTTACGTAACTCTCCGGCAGTATTCGCCCGTGCAGCAGCACCCGCCCACCCGGCTCCGACGACAGCAACGGATCATCGATGAACTCCCCCACGCGTTTGCCCCATGCCCAGCTGCCATCCGCATGCAGGCGCGCGAGCAGCGTGTTTGGCTTACCATCACCGGTGCGGAAGCGGACATCTCCCTTGAGGGTCGGCAGGCGAATGGAGTCCGAGCTAAGCGCGCAGCTAACCCACAGTCCCCCGTCGGGGGCGGGCAGCACGTCGATCAGCGACAAAGCTCCCAAGGAGCGGACCGATTCCACGGTACCATCCGCGTTTAGCTGCGCCAGCGCGGCTTCCGTACTGCCCAGCTGAGCTGGGGCCAAGTCAACCGATCCAGTGCGGGTTAAAAAGGTGACCGGCTCGGCAAAATACCCCAGGTAGTACCGCACCGCCTCGCCCACCAGAACTAGCCTCCCGTGGGTTAGCTTTCCGCGGGCCAGTTCCCGCTGCCAGCGCAGTCGGCCCGCTTCGTCGCGGTGCTGCAGCTGCGCGCCGCTTTGACCAGCTGCCGGTGAGCCTGCCAGCCAGCTCTCACCATTACCCGCCAAGGCTAGCACGGCGTTGAAGCCATCGTACCCAAAGTCCGATTCCCGGGGTACCGTAAACCCAGGAGCTTGCAGCCAGCGCAGGGTTCCCTCCGGGCTGAACTGCAGCAGCTGCATGGCACCGTCGCGCTGGTAGCCCAATTGCAGGGTGGCACCAGCGGGCGTGGCCAGGGATTTACGGATTGCAATGGCTGGAAAGTTCGGTAAGGCGCGGCGCCAGCGCCAGCTTCCGGCGGTACTTAACACCCCGACCAGGTGGTGCTTTTCGCCCAAGGGAGTGTGCAGCACGGGCCCGGGCGGGGGCAAAACTCCTTCAAACATACCGGTTACCAGCAGGCTGCTGTCCTGGTGATGAAAGGAAAGCCCGGGATGCGAGCTGCCGCCAAGGTCAGGCGTCAGCAGCGGTGTGTATTGCCCGGTTTCGATATCGCCCAGGCGGGTCAGCTGCATCACCCCCAACTCAGGATCATCGCTGGTAAAGGTGTTCTCGGATTGCGTTATAGCTGGCGTGAGGTGCAGCAGGTAATTCAGGGAACCGACGGAAGCCAGCGCGGCTGAGCCGGTTCCTTCCCTGGCAAGAAGCATTGGCAGCTTCGCCAGCGCCGCGCTCCGCCAGCGGCCTGCACTGCTTAAGCGGGCGATGACGGGACGCGTCAGTTCCGGATCTTCGCCCCGGGTTTTCACTTCAAGGGGGCGGGGGGCAGCGCCGAAAACGGCCCGGCCGGTAAGTGCCAGGGTTAGCAGCAGCTCGTCGCCGGCGCCCAGTGAGCAACCCAGCACCAGCAGGTTGGATTCGCTTTCCAAGCCGGGTCCGGGAAAGTACCTGCCCTGGGCCTGGGCCTGGGCCGTCCAACGACGCTTTCCTTGCGGTGTCAGCCTCTCTGCTACCAGCAGGCTACCGCGCGTACCCAGTCTATCAAAATTCCGGGTTTGACCGCGGTGGATCAGGGGGTGTTCCTTTTGCCCCAGGGTGAAAAGGGAATTATCCGAGGCAAGCAGCAGAAACCGGTAAGCGGAAAGGGCGGGCGAAATGCTTACCCAGGACCGCCGGCCGTCGGGGTGCAGCTGGAGTACCATCCCCTTTCGGGCAGTGTCCAAGCGGGCTGTCTGCTTACCCGCAACTCTCAGCTCGGGCTGCTGGCTGCCGGCTAAGTAAAGCTGACCCTCTGTCGTTACAGCCAGGGCGTGTACGCGCTCTTGCCGACCGGCTTGTTGCGCGAGCCGCCACAGCGGCTTGCCGGCCGCATCCAACTTGGTTGCCAGCAGACCGGAACGCTCCGCTTCAACGCTGCCATTGACGTAGGCGTAGCCTTGCTTGTCCACTGCCACCCGGCTTTCTTGCCCGGGCAGCAAGCGCAGCTCCCGCTGCCATTGCCAGTTGCCAGCCGAGTCCAGGCGAGCTATCAAGTGCCGCGGCCGGGGCGCAGATCGGAAATTTGGTTGAAGGCTGGCTTGACTTTCCCCGTCGAAAACTAGCGGTGCAACGGCCCGCTTTCGCGCGCTAAACCAGACATTGCCCTGCGCGTCTACCGCTAAGCTTTCGCCCCGGCTGCGCACGGTATCGCCCCCGGGGAGCAGGCGCGCCCAGCGGCATTTTCCCGTGGGGCTTATTTTAGCTACGTAGGCTTGTGGCTCTTCGGCTTTTAACCAGTGATCGCCGAGAGCCACGGTTCCCTGGCACTGCCCGCTCAGATACAGGTTGCCCTCCCGGTCCCGGGCAAGCACTTCGCCCCTGATCAAGCCGTCGTGTCCCGGCGTTTGCCAGGGACGTACCCAGTCCCAGCGGGGGGCCTGCGCCTGCGTACCGGCAGCGGCCAAGAATAGCCAAGCAATTAGCCCGGTTTGTACCAGGCGGCCTATTGGGAAAAAAACCATAAAAATCACTATCCGGCTACCTAACCTTCGCAGCCTATGTAAAAGTAGGGCTGTTCGAGCGGAACAAACCGTCTTACTCGAGCCGGGTGATGTCGTTATCCCGGGGCACGCGGATGAGCTCCACGTCACGCTCAAGAAAGCGACGCAGGATGTTGGTCTTGGTGCCGCAGTCCACCAGCACGGTTTAGGTTTGCTCAGGCCGTAGCGCTGCCCGCCGGCGGGGCTCAGCTGCGCCACCAGCTTGTCCTGGTTGGATTCGTAAAAGGGCACTTCCTGCTCAGCCATGAGTTTGTCGAGCAGGAAGTGCCCTTTTCATTTGCGCAGCTTCTTGGTGAGCATGCGCGTGTCCACGTCGTAGCTGCCGCAGATCATAGACTCAGCCAGCAAGTTTTTGCGGCTCTTGGCAGAGTGCCGGTGGCTGTGCTCTTCCCTGGTGAAGTTCAGCCACGATCAACTAGATGGCTTCCAGCCCGGGCAGATGGAGCAAATCAGCGGTGCGGCGCGCTACAGTTTTGACGCTGGCTACATCCGGGCCGGTGATGGTCAGGTGGCCCATCTTGCGGCCGGTGCGTGCCTGCACCTTGCCGTACAGATGCAGGTGCGTTCCTGGCAGGCGCAGCACGGCCTGCCAATCCGGTTCCCGCGGCTGGCCGTTGGCGTCAAACCACACGTCGCCTAGCAAGTTGAGCATAATAGCCGGAGAATGCTGACGTGGCTGCGGTAAAGGCAAGCCCGCCATGGCATGGACCTGCAGGTCAAACTGCGACACGTCGCAGGCGTTGAGGGTGTAGTGGCCGCTGTTGTGCGGGCGCGGAGCCATTTCGTTGACTACCAAGCCGCCATGCTCGCTGCCGTCGTCCACCACAAAGAACTCTACGCACAGCATCCCAACGTAACCGAGATGATGCGCAATGGCAACGGCCGCGTCGCAGGCCCTAGTTGCCAGAGCAGTCGGCATATTGCCTTCGTAAGCGTGGGTCACGGCCAGAATACCATCGACGTGCACGTTGCGCTGCGGGGCGAAGCTGACGACTTGCCCGTCCCAGCCGCGCGCCACCAGCACCGAACACTCAGCCGTAAGCGGCAGCATCTTTTCCAGTACGCAGGCAACGCCGCCCAACTCTGCCCAGGCGGCCGCCAGCTCCGCGGCGTTCTTTACGCGGACCTGGCCCTTGCCGTCGTAACCCAGGCGGGCAGTTTTCAGAATGCCGGGCAGCAAATCAGGCCGCTCGTCCTGCACGGCCTGTAGCTGGGCCTGGGTTTCAATCACCGCGTAGGGCGCGCAGGTAACTCCTGACACGTCGGCGCAAGCAGCGAAGTGCGCTTTTTCCTCGATGCGGTTTTGGGCAATGCCCACCACGGCCGCGCCCGGTGCCACAGGCCGGGCTTGCGCCAGCGTTTGCAGGGCCTGGGCGGGCACGTTTTCAAACTCGGTGGTAATGGCCTGGCAAAGGTCGGATAGCTGCGACAGGCCGGCCGGGTCGTTATAGTCGGTCTGAATGTGGTGGTGGCTCACCAAGCCGGCGGGGCTTTGCGCGTCGGGGTCCAGCACGGCGGTGAGATAACCTAGGCGCTGGGCAGCATGCACAAACATTCGGCCCAATTGGCCACCGCCCATCACTCCTAGGGTAGCCATCTGTCCGGCGGCGTTCACGCTACCGGGGAAAACAGGATTCATCGTCGCGACGTCAGTACTTGGGCTCATACGGGCAGCTCCATAGCGCGAGCGGCCTCGGTTTGTTCGGCGCGAAACGCCTGTAGCTTGGCCGCCAGGTCCGCATCGTGCAGGGCCAGCATGCTAACGGCGAACAGCGCCGCATTAGCCGCTCCGGCATCGCCGATGGCAAACGTGGCCACGGGCACCCCTTTGGGCATCTGCACAATGCTGTGCAACGAATCCACCCCTTGCAGATGACGGCTGGCTACCGGCACCCCCAGCACGGGCACCGTGGTTTTGGCAGCCATCATGCCCGGCAGGTGGGCAGCCCCACCCGCGCCGGCGATAATGGCCTGCAGGCCGCGCGGACCGGCTTGTTCGGCGTAGGCAAACAAGTCGTCGGGCATGCGGTGGGCCGATACCACACGCGCTTCATGAGCCACGCCAAAACGGGTAAGAATCTGCACGGCGTGCTGCATGGTGTTCCAGTCGCTGCTGGAGCCCATGACCACGCCCACTAGTGGCTTGTCCGAGGTAGAATCAGGATTGGAGGGGTTGGATGCGATATGGGTACTCATTTATGCGTAGAATCGGGGACTGGGTATCCCGGGGGTCACCTGGGAATAGATATCCGGTTGGACACCCTTTAGCCTGAAAACAAATTAAATACTGCTAAAGCGAAGCCTAGAATTATAGGGTGATCCCGGCTAATCCCGGCTTCGGCTCCACTTGCGCTTCGCGCTCCAGCAGGATTTCCGAACCCAAGATCACCATGTCGACCCGACCCTGCAGCGTTTGGTTGATAAAGGGCGTGTTCTGGGACTTGGACTTCATGAACTCTTTCGTGAACGTCGTCTCCGCCTCCGTATCAAACAAAAGGCAATCGGCTGCCTGACCAACTTCGATGGTGGGTACCGGCAGGCCCATCAGGCGGCGGGGTTCCGCCGAGTAGCGCTTCACTACTAGGTCCCAACCAAATTTCCCGGCCCGCACGAAGTAGTGATAGAGCGAAACCAGCGCCGTCTCCAGGCCGGTGATGCCATTGGGCGCGCTGATAAAATCCTGGGCTTTTTCAAACGGCGTATGCGGCGCGTGGTCCGTGGCGATGATGTCAAATACGCCTTCCTTGAGCCCTTCGAGCAGCGCGTCACAATCCTGCTGCGTGCGCAGCGGCGGGTTCATCTTGTAGTTCGTGTCGTAGTCGCCGATGTGCTCGTCGGTGAACAACAAGTGGTGCGGAGCCACTTCTGCGGTCACTTTCACGTCGCCGCGGGATTTCCACCAGCGGATGGTCTCCATGCCCATCTTGCTCGACACGTGTTGGATGTGAATGTGCGCGCCCGCGGCCCGCGCCAGGCGGATGTCGCGGTCGATGATAATTTCCTCGGCGCAGGCCGGCGAGCCTTTGATGCCGAGCCGGTAGCTCATCACGCCCTCGTTGAGCGCCCGCGGCCCGGCAAGTTCCGGCACCTCGCAGTGGCTGGCGAAAAACATTCCGAACTCCGTAGCGTACTGCATGGCCCGCAGCAGCACGGCCGGGTCGTTGGTGGTGTCGCCGTCGTCGGTCAGCATTTTCACCCCGTGCAGGCGCATGCCGTCGATTTCGGCCAGCTCCTTGCCCTCGCGGTTCTTGGTCACGCAGCCCGAGGTGTACACCGGAATGCGGGCCTTGCGCGCGGCACTGTCCAGCACGGTCGCCACTACCGCCGCCGAGTCGATGGCCGGGCGCGTGTTGGGCATCATCACCACGCCGGTAACGCCACCGTTGATGGCTGCTTCGCTGCCGGTGGTAATAGTCTCTTTGTTCTCAAAGCCCGGGGCGCGGAAATGAACGTGGGCATCAAACATGGCCGGCATCAGAATCCGGCCGCGCGCCTCGATAACCCGGGCCCCCTCGGGAACGGCTAGGTTGGTACCGATGGCCTGAATTTTTCCTTCGGCAATCAGGACATCGCCCTCGAGCAGCACGGGTGAATGTTCGGAGGCGATGCGGGCGTTTTGAAGGAGAAACATGGGTTGATGATTATTTCAATCCGGAAACCAAAATTGGGTGTTCCGGACGATTGGAGTTGTAAATAAACAATGGATTCCGCCGTCGCTTTGGGCGCGCACGGCATTGGGGTGCTAGCTCGCTGTTAGACAATCAAGTGCGAAAGCTCGGCAGCGGAACGCCCGAAAGTAGGTTCCGGTCTTGGTGCTTCCCCACCCGGCGTAAGCCAGTCGAGTACGGCCATACGCACGGCAATGCCGTTTTCAACCTGGTTATTGATCAGGCATCGCTCATAGTCCATTACGGCGTCGCACAGTTCAACTCCCCGGTTCACTGGGCCGGGGTGCATAAGGTAAAGCCCGCGCTGACGTATTTCCTCGAGCCGGGTGTTGGTAATGCCATAGAGGCGGTGGTATTCACGCAGGCTGGGGAAAAACTGCACGTCCTGGCGTTCCATCTGCACGCGGAGCAGGTACACAAAATCCGGCGCCCAGGCCATGGCCGCATCGTAGTCCGTGAAGCGGCGGATGGATGCCGGCCCATACTTGGGTACCAAGGAGCCCGGTCCGAGGTACGCGACTTGGACGCCCAGCTTTTGAAGCAGGGTGCTGGTGGAGCGGGCCACCCGGGAATGAAGAATATCCCCGATGATGAGGACTTTCTTGCCTGTGGGGTCGGGAAACTTCTCCTTGATGGTGAAAGCATCCAGCAGGGCTTGGGTGGGATGGGCGTGCGCCCCGTCGCCGGCGTTGATAACCGAAGCCTTGGTTTGGCGGGCAATCATGCCGGGCAGGCCCGACCGACCGTGGCGCACGACGATGTAATCGGTGCGCATGGCCTGTAATGTCTCAATCGTTTCGCGGACTGACTCTCCCTTGGTGATGGAGGATTGGGCGACATCGAAATTCGTCACCTCAGCGGAAAGGCGCTTGGCCGCGACTTCGAAGGAGGTGTGCGTTCGGGTGCTGGGCTCGTAGAAGAGCATGAGCACCGACTTGCCCTCGAGGGCGGGGACCTTTTTCACCGATTGGGTGAAGACTTCCTTAAAAGACGTGGATTGGTCGAGCAGGAACTCGATTTCCTCGCGGTGAAGGGATGCAATGTCGAGCAGGTCTTTACGTGCCATTCCGGAGTTAAGGAAAAGTTAGGTCTAGCTAAAACGCACAAGGTGAGATCCTATCTGGCGCTGCCCACGATGAAACAATGAGCTGCAGGTGCGGGCTGGGGCACTGGTGGCCGCAGCCACGATCAAGGACGAAGGTGTTGTTGGCCGGAAGAGAGTTAGGCTCAGCACTAGTGCCATGCATTGGCTGCGGGACGGCAGTCGTCCAACTCCATGGACATAAAAAAACCGTTTCGAAATCCGAAACGGTGGCGGGGCAACACCCAGAAAAAACGATGGAAATGCTGGAGGCAAAATCGGGAAAACCGATGGTGGCGAAGACCTTCTGGTCTACCCGCGGTTCCTTGCCGAGCAGGAGCCCGCGCTTCAGCAACAAGTCTTTTGGTTGCAGCACGGTGCAAAATTAAGGCATTGTCATCATCCGTAACACATCCGTAATATTATCTTTTTGTTCCCCTCGCCATTTATCCAACCGTTGAATTGTTGGTCACCACTCTCAGTTGGCGAAGAACTCATAAAAGCCTTGAAAGTTGGAAACTGCTTGCTCTCTGGCTTATTCAATTGAAGTTGCGATAGGATTATTTAGCTGTAATGGCTTGAATAGTGTTCTCCTTATTTGTCACCATGGATAGGTGTTTGATGGTGTTTTGCCTGCAGCTACCTACTTCTATGGTCGATCAAGTCCGATGAGCCCCGCGGTTACGTTTCAGGTGCTCTGGCTAAGCGAGCGGAGCCGCGGCTTACTCGCCGGGGTGGTAGGTGCGCTTGGCGAGGGCGAGCACATCCTCCCGGTAAAACCAGGCCTGCTTGAGCTGGTAGCCGGCGTAGAGCAGGGCCTGATCGAAATAATGCGGGGAGTTTGGGTCCGCGCTCTGGCCGAAGTTTACTACGGACTGCGCCCGCACCCGGGGCCCAAGCTCCACTACGGCTACGTAGGTGTTGCCGCCAACCCCGTACTGACGCTGCTGCCCTACTTCGGGCCGGGTAGCAAAAGCAAAAAGGGAGCCGGCCCCGCCGGTAAAGGCGCCTACTGGCAGGCTAGGTTTGTCGTCGGCAAACTTTTCCTGCGACCCGCTGCTATGAATGCGCTGCAGCCGGTTTACGTCCCCCCAGGCCACCCAAGGTGTGCCGTAGCGCTGGGTCAGGTCCTTCGTTCCGGCCCGCAGCAAGGCCAAGGCCACGCTGTCCGGCACCGGCAGGCTGGTTCCGTGGAGGTAGGGCGCAATGGCTGGGGCGAAGTAAGGCACGCTGGATGCAAAGCGCTGGTTTATGTGGCTGCTGTACTGCCGCCCCCAGGCATAGGCCAGGGTGGTAGCGCGGCTGCCCACGGCGGAACAGTAGTTCCACCGGCGCAGGGTATCCGCCACGGCTTGCAGCTCGCCGCGCAAGGCCGGCTGCCGGGTAGCTTCGCGCTCGTAGGCGGCCAGTACCTGGGGCAGCCAGGCCGCGTACATCGACAGGCGGGGGCTAAAGGCCAGCTGCCGCAGGCCGTCGGCCGTTAGCGGCCCCGTGGCTTCCAGCTGACGCAGGGCTTCGAGTGCGCGGAAAGTCTGCGGATCGTAGGCCAGGTAAGCGGGGTAACGGGCCGCCGCGGGGCTGGCCGCGCCGGCCGCTTGGTACGGGGTGGAGTTGCAGTTCTGCAGCCAGTTGGAGGCCGGGTTAAGCAGGTGCACGAGTTGACGCAGGCGGTGACGGCCGCGCCATTCAGTAGCGGACGTGCTGCCATCCACGGGATTCATCCAGTTGAAACGGGGGTCGCGCCGGGGCACGGCGTTGCCGTGCCAATAGGCAATGTTGCCCCGGGCATCGGCGTACATGGTGTTCGTAGGCAGCTGCCGCATCCGCAAGGCCGCCTGAAACTCACCCAGCGTGGCCGCTTTGCTCATCCGCCAGGCCTGCCAGGCGACTCCCCCGAAGTCCGGGGTTGCGTGCCGGATGGTTAACAGGGTGCGGCCGCGCTGGGCTATTACGGGTCCATGGTGGGTGCGGCGAAAGCGGAAGGCCCGCCGCTGCAGGCCCGTGGGCGTGCGGTAAGCCAGGGTATCCGTCCAGGTTACCGCGGTCCGGTAGCCGCGCCCGTAGCGGTAAAGGGTAGAGTCGCGGGGGTGATCAAAGTTTTCAAGGTAAACGTCGTCCCCGTCCGCGGCGGTGTTGGTGTGGGCCCAGGCCGTGGTAGCGGTAAAGCCGGACCAGATCCAGAACTGCCCCAGCATGGCAAAGCCCGATGCGTTCAGTCCCTGCTCGCTGACCAGGTGCGCTTCGTAGCGTTGGTTGTCGCCGAAGAACCCTACGTGCGGGTTGATGAGCAGCAGGCTGTGGCCCGAAGCTGATTTGGCGGGGGCCAACGCGACGGCATTGGAGCCGCTTTCCTGCTGCTGGGCCCAGCCCTCGGCGCCTTCCCCCGGGCCGCCGCTGCCGCCCAGGCCGAGGCGGCGCCGCTCGCCCGCGGTGATGCCGTGGGTGGTGCCGTCAGGTCCGGCATAAAGCAGCACGTGCCAGGGTTCGTAGCGGGTCAGCAGCCGGCGGGGTACCTGGGGGTGGGTGAGCAGGTAATAGTTTAGCCCGGCGGCCGCGGCTTCGCAGAGCTTTCGGAAGGGGGCAGAACCGCGCTGGTAGGCCCGGCGGGCCTGCTCGGCCGTTTGCCGCAGGGCCATGTTAGCGTCGCTGCCCAACTCCTTTTCTCCGTAAAGCTCGGCCATGCGGCCCAGCTTTTTGATGACGCTCTCCTCCACCTGCCAGTAGTTGTCCTCGCCCTGGGCGTAGAGTAAACCAAACACGGCGTCGGCATCCGTGCGGCCGTAGATGTGCGGCACGCCCCACTCGTCGCGAATGATGGTTACGGCCTGGGCCTGTTCGCGCCAGCGGGCGGTTTCAGCCGGGAAGCTGGATTGCGCGGCAACGGAAAAGGGCAATAGCAGCAGGTAGCAGAGCTTCATAGCGGGTCGGGCAAGCCGCGTATGCCGGGCGGCAAACCGAACCTTAAAATGCGGAGAAACACAACTATAAGCATTAATGCTATCAAATATTTTACGCGCCGGGAAGTACAGGCTCAGCGACGATAAGCAATGCTCTTCGGGAAGGCAATCACGTTTACCGCTCAGCTGAAAACAAAGTCCTACCTTATATGCCTTGCCGTAAGCCGATCAGCTGCTTGAGTTAGCCCCCAAATTTGGTTGCTGGGGGAATGCTGGCAGTCCCCTAAGTTGAAGAGCAAGCACCAGCCGTTTAACCGCGCGTCTCAACCATTTCCTTCACCAGCGGCCGATACACCATGAAAATTACTTTGCTGCTGCTGGGTTTATCGGCCATTACTGGAGTTGCCCGGGCCCAAACCAACTCCGCCCCGGTCCCACCGCTGGCGGAATACACGGGGACCTACGAATACCGGCCTGAGTACGGCACCTTGCAGCTACTGCCCAAGAACAACCAGCTCCTGGCCATCATCGACGAAGCCAAGTATCCTTTGCGCTGGATTCGTCGGGACGTTTTCCTGAATGCGTTGGGAGATACCATTCCGTTCCGGCGCGACGAGGCGGGCGAGCTGACCGGCTTTGTGGAAGGCTCGACGTTTTACCGCCGCCTGCGCAAAACAACCGCCCTTCCGGTAGCGGCCCTTTACGCCCGCAGGCAGGCCGACGGGCGCCCGGTACGCTACCGCTACCAGACTCCCGCCGCAGTTGGGGACGGCCTGCCCACCGGCACCCTGGCATCGGTAAATCTTCCACCCGCCCCCCTGCAGCGCATGGTGCAGGGCATTATCGACGAGCAGTACCCCGGTGTGCACAGCGTGCTGCTCTGGTACCGGGGCCGGCTGGTACTCGAAGAGTACTTCTACGGCTACGACCGGCAAACCCTGCAGCAGCTACGCTCGGCATCCAAAAGCTTTGTCTCAGCTTTAGTGGGCGCGGCCATTCAGCAGGGGCACATTCCAAGCGACACCGCCCGCGTACTGCCCTTTTTCCGGTATCCAACGTACGCGCATCCGGATATACGCAAGCAGGCGTGGACGTTCAGGGATTTTCTGACCATGCGCACGGGCCTGGACTGCAATGATGACGATGCGCGCTCGGCCGGCAACGAGGAAAAGATGTATCCGCAGGCAGACTGGGTTAAGTTTATCCTGGACCTGCCGTTAACCAGCAGTCCCGGCCAGCAGGGCTCCTACTGCTCGGGCGCGGTGGCTGTGCTCGGCAAGGCGGTGGAAAACGCCACCCGGCAGCCCCTGCCGGCTTTTGCGGAGGCGCAGCTGTTCCGCCCCCTCGGCATAGACAGCTACAAGTGGAACTACCGGCTCGACAACTCCAACCCGACCGTAGCCCAGCTTTACCTGGCCCCGCGGGACCTGCTTAAGTTTGGGGTGCTCTACCTGCAGGGTGGGCGTTGGGCAAACCAACAGGTGCTGCCCGCCCAGTGGGTGGAAAAGTCCCTGGCGCAGTACAGCCGGCTCGGCAGCAAGGCGTACGGCTATTTATGGTGGCACCAACGCTTTCAGCTTGCGGGTAAAGCAGTGGACACCTACCTGGCCACCGGGAACGGCGGGCAAAAGGTGTTCATCATTCCTGGCCTGGATGCGGTCGCGGTATTTACCGGAGGCAACTACAACTCAACCCGGGACACGCCCCCAAACGAGCTTATGCCCCGGTTTATCCTGCCGGCGCTGCTGGAATCCCGGGCTTCGGCAACGAACCCCAAATAAAGCCTTGGTTTGTAAGCCTGCGCCTGAGCTTGGTACATCCCCGCGAGGCTAAACTGCGCCCGGTGACGATCGGTACCAAATAACTGGGCTGCTAAAATCCTTGGGCAACGTTGGGCTGTCAGCCAGGAGTAGCTGCTTTAAGATGGACTGCCTGGGCCTGGTGCTGGGACGCGATTCCGTTCAGCGAGAAAAAGCGGGCATTCGGCCAGCTATTGTCAGCCCTGAGCTAAATTAGCTGCTATTCCCGGCGGTGGAGCTTACTTTTCTGTAAACCACACGCAGGTTGTTTGGCCGCCGCTCCACCCTGGGGCACGGCAGCTTACTCGTTACCGCTCCGCATATCCTCGTCCCGGGTTGGCACCTCTCCCGGTTATTCAGCTTCCCGCTCCCGATCTAACCTCGGCCGCTGGGCGGCACACGTTATCGCTCCCGCTGTTCCGGACCGCACGCTAGTGGCTTGCGTTGGGCAGCCATTGATTTGCTAACCTACTACCCATTACCATCATGGAACAGATCCTTCGCAACTCGTACGGAGAGGTCTACTTTGCGGGATGCTACCTGGCCACCGAGCACGTAGTCCGCAACGCGTGGACGGGCTACCAAACCCACAGCGGCATTATCTACGCCGCCGAAACTTCCCTGGACCTGCTGGCCCGTCACCACTGTCCCTTCCTGCTCAACGACAATTCCCTGGTTACCGGCACCTGGAACCATGCCGTAGAGTACTGCGCCCGCGACTGGGCCCCGCGGGCGGCGGCGGCCGGGCTTACCCACTTTGCCCACGTGCTGAGCCCGGAAGAACGCGCAGCCCAGTCCGGCATCAACCTGCTCGCCTGCCTGCAATCCTATTTTGAAGTGGCGGCATTCACTGGGCCGGCCGAGGCGCAGGCCTGGCTGCGTGAGCGCCGGGAGCAATCAACCATCCGGGCCGTGGCTTAAAGGCCAATTGAAAACGGCCCTTCATAACCGCAGGATTTGCCGGCAAGAACGAGGCTGTCCGGCAGAGTTTAAGCATACTTCTATATCATTACCATCGCAGCTTTCGCCTGGCCTACACCGACGCTGCACAGTTCCGCTTGAACTTTAAAAATTGGACCGTACCGCGGACCGCGCTTACCTTTGTACTCCTATTTGGGTGAACAATCAGTAATGCATCATAAGACGTTTACCGTTCCGCTTCCAAGCGAAGCGAACCCATTGCAGCGCGTTTATCTGCTGGAACAAGCAATTTTTATTCAAGGCGTACCCAGTCAGCACCAGCTAATTCTTCAGGGCACCTTGCCGCAGGAAGACAGGATTATCGGCCCCTGGCACGAAGTAGACTGCAACGTGCACGACTTCTGCCGCGCCCGGGCAATCCGCATTGTTTGGTAAGTAGGTTTGGAGCACAAAGCTGCGGGTTGGCTTGCACCATCACAAACTGGTTTACGGAGCTCCTGCGCGTTAATTGGGGAAGGAGACGTCGTACTTCTTTAAGCAGCATCAAGGGTTATGGTAGCGCCGTTAAAACAAAAAGAGGCGGCATCGGTGTAACTTCAGACTGCCGAAGGATGACGGGCACAGGCATCTTCGTTTGGATTTTTCTACCTGATCGCCTGCCGCCGATACCGCGGTCGCCATAAATTCAGTGGCCCTACCCCCCTATGCCGCAACCAACTCAGCCTATTACTTCATCCAACCCCTTCCAGCAGCTGCCCGCTGCCTACACGGCGCAACTGCTACGGGCCATAAGTGACCAGGGACGGCTGACGGCCCTGCGTGCTTATTCCGTGCTTGATACGGATCCGGAAGAAGCATTCGATAACCTGGCCCGGCTGGCGGCTTACGTCTGCCAAGCCCCGGTTACCCTGGTAACCCTGCTTGATGAGCAGCAGCAGTTCTTCAAGGCCACGCACGGCTACGAGCTGCCCGGCAGCCTGCCCATGGAAATGACCTTCTGCCAGCACCTGCTCCTGGCGTCGGATCTGATTGAAGTGGAAGATACCACCACGGACGCCCGCTTCCGGGACAACCCCTTCGTAGCCGAGCAGCCCCACGTGCGGTTTTACGCCAGCGCCCCGCTGGTCACGGCCGAAGGCCACACCATTGGTTCCATCTGCGCTTTTGACTTCAAGCCCCACCGGCTCAGCGAGGCGCAGCGCGACGGGCTGCGAGCCCTAGCCCACGAGGCCGTCCTCAACCTGGAGCTGCGGCGGGCCAAAGTTCAGCTTGAGCAGGAGCAGAAGCAGCTCGAAGAGCTTCTGCATCAGATCAACGAAGGCGGCGAAGCGGGTATAAGCGGGGGCGACCAGGAGCTGTTCCTCAAGCAGGACGGCCGGTTTGTGCGCGTTAATACCGCCGATGTCGTGTACCTCGAGGCCTTAGGCGACTACGTGCACATTCACGCCAACAGCCAGCGCTACACGGTCTACGCCACGCTTAAGAGCTTACTGGCGCGGTTGCCGGCCCGCGAGTTCGTGCAGGTTCACCGCAAATACATTGTGCGGCAAAGCTGCATCCACACCATAGCCGGCGACTTCCTTAGCCTCGCCGGCCCGCAACCCGTCAAAGTACCCATTGGACCTAGCCACCGCATTGCCCTGCTTAGCCGGCTGAATACCATTTAAGCGTACCCTGCAGGCCGGCAAAGGATACCTTAAAGGAAATTTTCGGGCCTATCCTGCAGAAGGTTAACCGGTTTTATTCCTACCCGCCGGATAAACCACCAAGCCCAGGTATCTTTGCCCCGCAGTCCCCCTGGTGGTGCAAGCGGACTGCACTCCCAACCGGCGGGGCAAGGAGATTGGTTGAAGTGAAACGCCACGCCGGTTGAATGCCGCAGCTTTCGGGCTGCGGCTTTTTTTATTCCTGGAAGTTACAGACTGGGACTTACTGTTAACCTAGCTGCTGAGCTTCAGGCAATTGGTCCGGAATGTGCTATTGGCAACGGGCCAACGCGTGAGCGCCGCTACGCTTACCGTTGAATGTTGACATTTCACTTTTCCTTTATGAAACCGCTTACCCTGCTCCTGCTCTCCGGATGCTTGCTCGTCCTTTCGCCGGATTCGGGCGCCCAACAAGTGCCCCAACCCGGCCGGGCCCCGCAGGGGCACCGCGCGCCCGGGGAAACCCACGCCCACCGCTCGCCCCACGGCGGCATCGTGCGCACAGCCGGAACCAACCACGCCTACCACGTGGAGCTGCTCGTGCAGCCTACGCAGGTGCAGGTATTTCTGCTGAACCGGGACATGGAACCCGTGCTGAGCGAGCGCACCAGCGGGTCGGTTGTCCTGCATACCCGAACGGGCAAATCCCTGCAGCTACCCCTGACGGCTACGGGCGGGGGCGGGTTCGCGGCCGCGCTACCGGCGGGTACCAGTATGCGCACGGCGGTCGTGTACTTGAAAACCAATGGCCGCTCCCTGAGCGCGCGCTACGAAAAGCTGGAGGTGCTAAAAGTGGGTGCCAACACCTTGGCTTACCACTGTCCCATGGCCTGCGCCGACAGTCCCAGTGCCAAGCCTGGCACCTGCCCCAAGTGCGGCATGAAGCTGGAAAAGCAGTCCTAGGCGCGACTGCCCTCTTTCTGCGGGCCTGCGGGTCGGACAGGTATTTGCGGTAGCGTTCCTATCGCTGGGGCTTTGGAAGGCCGTTACCGGGCCCGGAGCGCTGCCGGATAAAACATCGGGGGGCGTATTTGCCGCGGCTAGAACGCTCAGCGGTTCGGCAACGCTTTGTGCGGATTGGGCCGTTGGCGCCAAGTCAACGGGGATGCGGGCGGCGCGTTAAGTGGCCGCGCCTGGGGCATTGTCCGAGCGCGGCTGCTCGGCTAAAGGGGCCGCAGGCGGTCGAAAAGAAGGTTAATTTAAATTCGGGCTACGGGGCGAAGTAGCCGAGGGCAGGTGGGGTACTCACCTTAGCTGACCCGGGGGCTAAAGCAAGCCGGCAAGTAAAAAAAACCCCGGCCTATTGGGCTGGGGTTGCGGGCTAGGCAGCGTTTGCGTCGGGCACCTGAAACTCGGCAAGCTGATGGCGGCGAACCACCGCCTCGGCCACGGGTTTATCCGCGGGGTAAGCGTTGGGCAACCGGGCCAGCTCGGCCAGGCTAAGATCACCGTCGATGTAACGCTGCAGCTCCTCCAGTACGTGGATGGTTGGCAGCGCGCCCCCAAGCGCAGCTACGGCCAGGCCCCACTCGGCGTGGGATTGCCGCCGCTGCCGTGCCGCTAACTCCTCCATTGGCAAGTCCGACGGGAAAGGCCGGAACTTGGGCAAAGTACGTTGTGGCATGAGACTAACGGGGTTTATAAAGAAAACAAGCGCCTACAACTGCGGGCGCTCAGGTTTTTAACGGCGTATAATCCAGGGAAGTTACAGCCGAGCACGCAGATTTTGGCCCGCACTTCTTTAGCTTACCAGCTGACCAGCAAGCGCTTAACGGCGGTTGGCGAAACAACCAGCGAAGCCTGCGTTTCCACCCGCACCCGCAGGGCCTCGGCCGGCTTGTAGCGCCGGGCCAGCCCGGTAATTACCCCCAGATCGAAGGCGGCCGGAAAAGGAGTCAGGCACTCCACCAGCAGGCGGTGGGGAGACTGGGATTCGGTACGGTAGTAGCCGTAGCCACCCCGTACCCGTTCGCCGTAGGTGCGATTCAGCTGCTTGACGGCTTCCGCCAGACTAATCGCGCTGGTGGGCCAGCATTTTTGCTCCAACACCCGCAAGCCCACCGAGTAAACCGTTTGCTCGCCGCCGCTTCCCGATAGCTCCTCCAGCAGGTTTAGCCAGGCACTCAGGGGCACCCATTGCCCGGGCAATACTTTCTCGGGCAGGTTATGCCGGCGCAGCAGCACCCCAGCTTGTTGAGAAACCGGCATAACTGCCTGCACTAACTGTACGCACTCCGAGCTAAGCTCCGCGTTTAAGTCGTAAGAGCCGGCAGTACTAATGGCTTGGGGGTTAGACTTAGGCATAAAGACAAGCGAATAGTTAAGGATAGCGGCGGCTCAAGATATAATTTTTCCGGCGCCATTGTCTTTCGTCGGTATACGGCCTCCCGTTTGGTATCCAACTCTGCCGAAGCGAGGGAGTTAAGCCTAAGGGTGCAACACAATCCAGCCGCCCAACAGCAGCCAAGCCAGCAGACTCACCATGGTGACTACCAGAGGCTGCGCCCACCACGGATACAGTGCCAGCCAGTTATCCACCTGAATTAGCCACCGGTTCATCATTGGGGATAGATTAACGTAAGCTATAAGTAGATTCGGCCGTCGTGGCGAACAGGAAATTTGCCTCGAAGCACTAACAACCATAAAAGCATAGGGCAGGTTTAGCCGCTGACCCGAGCTGCCTGCTTTACGTGAGCAGATACGGCAGGGGCTATTTCACTCTTGTAAAATTTATCCAAGTATATAAACGAGTAATAATATAACTATATACGCTCGATAGTACTTTGGTAACACAAGCATAACACTAAACAGGTCAGTTCATGGAGTGGCGGTAAGGAGATTTGCGCGAGCATATTTCTCTCCTTACCCAACCACATGCAACACCTTTACTTTTCGGCGCGGCGACTGCTGGTGCTGGCCTGGTTTGGCTTGGCTGGCGGAGCAGCCCAGGCCCAAAACGCGGTGGAATCCTTTGAGTCCGGCACCAAAGCCGACTACCAATCGGGAGCCGTTACCCTAAGCACCGGCAGCTGGACTTTTGAGGATGCCCTGATTGGCACCAGCAGCGAAGACCACAAAAGCGGCGCGCAGGCCGCCCGCCTGCAGAACCGCGGGAAGTTGACCATGGACTTCTACCTGTCTGCCGGGGCCAGCACCGTGACCGTGCAGCACGCGGCCTACGGGCAGGATGCCAGCAGCGGCTTCGAGCTTTATTACCAGTCCCAGGCATGCAACTGCAACACCTGGATCAAGGCCGGCGGCACCGTGATCAGCTCCTCGGCCACGCCGGCCCAGGCAAGTTTTGCCGTGAACGTACCGGGTCCGGTACGCTTTGAGCTGCGCAAGGTATCGGGCAGCGCTTACCGCCTCAACCTCGACGAGTTTACGGTAGCGCCCTACAACGCCGCGCCGGTACTGCCGGTGGCGGGGGACGACGACCACCTGACCATGGGCAACCCCTCGGGCGCGGTCGCCGACGTCAGTCAGCCGACCAACTACCTGATGCAGAAACTCCAGTTTGCGCTCTCTTACCACCGCGATAAGGGCACGCCCAACTGGGTTTCCTGGTACCTGGCCCCGAAGTGGCTGGGATCAACCAGGCGCCAGGACGACTTCCGCGCCGACCCGGCCCTGCCCGCCGGCTGGTACCAGGTGAGCACCACCAGCTACTCCGGCTCGGGCTTTGACCGCGGACACAACTGCCCTTCCGCCGACCGCACCAGCTCGGTGGCGGACAACTCGGCTACTTTCCTGATGACCAACATGATTCCGCAGTCGCCCTCCAACAACCAGCAAACCTGGGCGGCACTGGAAAACTACTCGCGCACCCTGGTTGACGCGGGCAATGAGCTTTACGTCATCATGGGTCAGTATGGCGTTGGCGGCGAGGGCGTGATCCGCAGCACCGGCCAGCCTGACCGCCCGGTCTCGGCTACGACCATCGACAACGGGCGAGTTACTGTTCCCGCCCGCGTCTGGAAGGTTATCGTGGTCCTGCCCACGGGCACCGGCGACGTATCGCGGGTAAACGCCGGTACCCGCATCATTGCCATTGACACGCCCAACCAGAACGGCATGACCACTAACTGGGGGCAGTACCGCACTTCCGTGGATGCGATCGAGGCCGCCACCGGCCTGGATTTGCTTTCGGCTCTGCCCGTGAGCGTGCAGCAACTCGTGGAATCCAAAGTTGATAACGGCCCGACGCAATGATCACGAATCAATCTTCTCCGCGGGCAGGTTACTTGCTTGCGCTTAAGCTCACCCTGAGCCTGCTTGTTTGCCTCGTATGCATTAGCCTGGTGCGGGCCCAAACGCCAAACTTCCCCGAGGGCTTTGAAGCGGGCAGCAAAACGGGCTATGCGGCCGGTAACGTCACCCTGGGCTCGGGGTCCTGGAACCTGAACGACGCGCTGATCGGTACCAGCACCAGCGATGCCAAAGTGGGCACCAAATCCGTGCGGATTCGTAATACGGGCATCCTTGCCATGAACTTTGACGTGAGCACGGGTGCCAGCACGGTTAGCGTGTCTCATGCCGTCTACACTTCCTATTCTTCCACCAACGTAGCCACGCTGGATGCCCCCTCGAGCTGGGAATTGGTGATGTCGACGGATAACGGCGCCAGCTTCACCCGCGTAGGCAGCTCCATAACGACCTCCTTGGGCACGCTGGAAACCGCGACTTTTACCGTCAACCAAAGCGGCAACGTGCGCTTTCAGGTGCGGAAGCTCAGCGGCGGAACTGCCCGCCTGAACATCGACCAGTTTGACATCAAGCCCTTCGGCGCGTCTTCCTTTACCACCGGCGCGGTAGCCGGTAGCCCCTTGTGCCTTTCGCCCGGAACCGGCGCTACCATTTCCGTTCCCTACTCGGCGCCGGCGGAACTAAGCAACTCATTTGCCGTCCAGCTCTCCGACGGGCAGGGCGGCTTCCCCAGCGACCTAAGCCTGAATCTGATCGGTGCGGGCAGTGCCTCCCCCCTCGCCGCGGTCATTCCGGCGGAAACCCCGGCCGGCAGCAACTACCGGGTCCGGGTTGTGCACCCGGGCTCGGCAACGGCCGCCACGCAAAGCTCATCCTTGCTGGTCCTTAACACCCCGCCGGCTACCAACTCGGTAAGCCTTAACTCAACCGCTGAGCAGACGCTTACGACTACCGGCACCGGTGTCGCGTTAACGGCCACCGCCGGGGCGGCTTCCTCGTTTGCCTGGTATTTCGGCCCGAGCGAAAACGGTTTGTTCAGCTCCGCGGTGAGCGGCGCGAATTCCGCCGCCTACACCCCGCGGGGCACGGACTTTCCCGGGGCCGGCACCTATTACCTCGTCGCGCGGGCAACCAGCTCCTGCGGTAGTGTAATTGGCACCAGCTCCCCGGTAAAGGTTACCATCACTGCCCCGGTGGCCACCCTGGACATCACGCCGCTGACCGTGCCCGACTTCGGTCGCGTGTTTATCGGTTCCGCTTCGGCCTCCTCGCCCGTCTCGGTTACCGGCAGCAATCTCACGTCGGAGATCACCATTACCCCCGCCCCGGGCTTTGAGATCCGCACCGGCACGAATGCCTTCGCCTGCTGCGCCATCGTCCTCGCGCCCAACGGAGGCGCCGTGAACAGCACCATTGACGTGCGCTTTGTCCCTACAATGGTTCAGGGCTACTCGGCCCAGCTGACCATCAATACCGCTGATAAACCCGCCCAGCCCCCCGTCAACGTTTCCGGCAGCGGCGCAGCGCCCGTCTACCCGGCTGCTGTAAGCAGCGCCCCGGTTTCGAACATCACCCCGAACGGGGCCACAACCGGCGGAACGGTGCTGGAAGACGGAAATACCCTTGTAACTGCCCGCGGAGTCGTATACTCCCTTACGCCCGCACCAACCATCAACGACGACTTCACCCAGGACGGCAGCGGTCTGGGTGCCTTTGCCAGCACGCTGAGCGGCCTGCTGCCCAATACCCGCTATTACGTGCGCGCCTACGCCACGAACGAGGTAGGCACCGTCTACGGGGAAGAGCACAGCTTTACCTCCTTGCCGGCCGCCCTGGCCGCCGAGCCAACCGAGTCGGCTATTCTTACCGCTACGACCGTTAACCCCACCACGGTGACGCTGAGCATCAGCGGGGGTACCGGGGCGAAGAAGCTGCTGACGGTAACCCAGGGGCCGGCCGAAACCGGAGCCCCGGTTGACGCGATCACCTACTCCGCCAACCTGCGCTTCGGCCAGGGTGATCAGATTCCTACCGGCAATTACGTGGTGCTGGCGGGGAGCGCCTCGACGCTGACGGTCACGGGCTTACTGCCCGAGACGGAATATACCTTCGCCGTCTATGACTACAACGACGACAACACTACCGGGGCCGAAAACTACCGGCAAGCCGCCCCGGGGACACTGACCCTGTCCACTCCTCCCCAGCCCACCCAGCTGCTGTTAGCGGAGGACTTTGATTACCCCGCCGGGGAGTTGCTTACGGCCCACGGTTGGACGGCACACAGCGGCGGCACCACGGCCGCCATCCAGGTCAGCAGCCAGGGCCTCTCCTACGGCGGCTACGGCCCACGCGCCGGCCGGGGCGCTGCCCTGACGGCCAACGGCCAGGACGTGCACCGCACCTTTGCCCCGCAGCCGCCGGGCACCGCGATGTACGCCTCCCTGCTGGTTAATGTAAGCTCAGCCACCGCCGGTGGCGACTACTTCTTCCACCTGGCACCGGATCCGCTGGACAACACCTTCCGCGCCCGCCTGTTCGTGCGCGCGGCGGCGACGGCCGGCAAAGTGCAGTTCGGGGTGTCCGGCAGCACGAGCACGGCCTCGGCCTGGACAAGCACCGAGTACGACGCCAATACCACTTACCTGCTGGTGCTTAAGTACGTGTTCGGCCCGAGCGGCACCGAAACCCGGCTGTACGTAAACCCGGGGCTGGTGGAGCCGGCCACGGCGGACTTAAGCAAAGTGGAAGATGCCTCTTCCGCTCCGGCCAGCATCGGCGCGGTAGCCCTGCGCCAGGGCTCGGCGCAGGTGCTTACGGCTGACGGCATCCGCGTGGCTTCGGCCTACGCCCTGGCCCGCCCGACGGGCAGTCCGCTGCCGGTGGTACTGACCCGCTTTGAGGCCGCGCTCGGCGGGGGTAACCGCGCCGTGTTGGGTTGGATTACCGCCCAGGAGCGCAACAGCCAGAGCTTTGCCGTTGAGCGCTCCACCGATGGCCGCAGCTTCACCGAAGCCGGCCGGGTGGCCGCCGCCGGCCAGAGCACCATACTTCGCCATTATGAGTGGGTTGACCCGCAGCCCCTGGCGGGCCTGACGTACTACCGCCTGCGCCAGCTTGACCAGGATGGCAAAGCCGAGCTGAGTCCGGTGCGCACGGTAAGCCCCCTGGGTGTGGTAACCCGGACGCTGCGGGTATTCCCCAACCCCACCAACGGCGCCCAGGCCACGCTGCAGCTGCGGGGCTACCAGGGCCAGTCCCTTACCGTGCAGGTGCGCAACGTCTTGGGTCAGGTAGTTTGGACCCGGTCGCTGACGCCCGCTACGGCAGAGGCCGAGCTGCCGCTGCCGCTACCCACGGCCTTGCCCGCGGGCGCCTACGGGGTAAGCGTACAGGCCGGGGGGCAAACCCAGCACACCCGCCTGCTGCTGACCCGCTAGCCGGATCACCCCCAAGCAAGCCCCGCGGACGCTGATCCGTGGGGCTTGCTTTTTTTAGGCTGCCAAGCGTGAAGAAAGGATAACCCGCGCATCATCAGCAAGTAACACTGGGTTCGGAATTTCGGATAAGCCTACTTGTTCCGGATGAAACAGCTTACCTGCCTGCGGCTGCTGCTTGCCTCTTGCCGGCGCCGCGCCACCTTCACCGCCCTCGAAGCCCTGGTGCTGCTGGCCTTTCTGCTCGGCCGGCTGTCCGCCTGGCAGCAGCCCCTGCACGCCGCGCGCCCGCGCCTAAGCTCCACCCCCGCTTACCCCCGCCCCAGCCATGGCTAAAATCCGCAAAAAGCGCCGGGTGGACGTGGCCGTGGTCTCCGACGTGCACCTGGGCACCTATGGCTGCCACGCCACTGAGCTGCTGCGCTACCTCAAGAGCATCAAGCCCCAGGTGCTGGTGCTCAACGGCGACATCATCGATATCTGGCAGTTCAGCAAAAGCTACTGGCCCGCCGCCCATATGCGGGTGGTGCGCTACCTCGCCCGCCTAGCTGCTAAGGGCACCCGGATTCACTACCTGACCGGCAACCACGACGAGCTGCTGCGCAAGTTTGCCGGCACCCGCCTCGGCTCGGTCAGCATTGAAAACAAGCTGGTGCTGGATTTACCGCACGGCTCCACCTGGCTTTTCCACGGGGATGTGTTCGACCTTACCATGCGGCACTCCCGCTGGCTGGCCCGCCTGGGGGCGCACGGCTACGACCTGCTCATCCTGCTTAACCGCCTCGTGAACTGGGGGCTGCTGCGCCTGGGCCGCCCCCGCGTGCAGCTGTCCAAGGCCGTCAAGGACCGGGTGAAAAGCGCCGTTTCCCTGGTCAGCGACTTCGAGCAGACCGCCACTACCATTGCCGCCGACTCCGGCTACCGCTACGTGGCCGTGGGCCACATTCACTGCCCGGCCGTGCGCAGCCGCACGGTCAACGGCCGCCGGGTCACTTACCTTAATTCCGGCGATTGGGTGGAAAACCTTACCGCCCTGGAGTACACCCGCGCCCGCGGGTGGAGCTTGTACCGCTACGCCGAGGACCCGCGCATGCGGGCGTATGCGCCAACCGCCCAGCCCGACGTCAGCGACGCCTCCGCCGCGGCGCTGATGGAAGACCTGCTCGCCGAGCTGCGAATTCCCCGGCCGGGCCCTCTTGCCCCTTAACTTTCCCGCAGTGCCGCGCATACTTTACGCCATTCAGGGCACCGGCAACGGGCACCTGAGCCGGGCCCGAGACATAGTGCCCCTGCTGCAACAGCGCGCCGACCGGGTGGACGTGCTGGTCAGCGGCCCCCCGGCCGATCTGCCCCTGCCCTTCCCCGTGCGCTACCGTCGTCAGGGCCTGGGCTTCATCTTCGGTAAAAAAGGGGGCGTGGACCTGGCCCGCACCTACCTGCAGCTGAACTCCACCCGCCTGCTGCGGGAGATTGAGCGGCTGCCCGTCCGCGACTACGATTTGGTGATCAGCGACTTTGAGCCCGTGTCAGCCTGGGCCTGCCGGCTCCGGGGCTTGCCCTGCGTGGCGCTCAGCCACCAGTGCGCGGTGCTGCACCCCGCCGCGCCCGCACCCCAACGGGAAGACTACCTGGGCCGGGCGGTGCTGCGCCACTACGCCCCGGCTACCGCCCACTACGGCTTTCACTTCCAGTCCTACGCCCCGGGCATCAGCACCCCGGTAATCCGCCGGCAGGTGCGCGAGCTGACGCCCGTAAACCAGGGGCACTACACGGTTTACCTGCCCGCCTACGCCGAAGAAGCGCTGGTAAGCCGTCTACGCTTTCTTTCCCGTACGCTGCGCTGGGAGGTGTTCAGCAAGCACAGCAGCCGGCCGGCCCGCTTTGGCAACGTGCACGTGCGGCCGATTAGCGGCGACGACTTTCTACTGAGTTTGGCCAGCAGCGCCGGCGTGCTCTGCGGGGCGGGGTTTGAGACGCCCGCAGAGGCCTTGTTTCTGGGCAAGAAGCTGCTGGTTGTGCCCATGAAAAACCAGTTCGAGCAGCAGTGCAACGCGGCGGCTCTCGCCGGGCTGGGCGTACCCGTCGTGGCCAGCCTCAAGGATAAGCACCTGCCCGCGCTCGATGCCTGGCTGCAGCACGGACGGCCGCTGGCCGTGAACTATCCCGACCAGACCGCAGGCCTGCTCGATCAGCTTTTGCTCGAACAGCTGCCGTCCGGGGTGCGCCCAATCCGGCACCAGCTAGCCGCGGGACCGCCCCCAGCTTATGATGCTTCCGTTTAAGCGAATTGCTGCGTGCCCACTTCCGACCTAGCCCTGCCGCCTGCCTTTTACCCGACCACGAGCCCCGCTTCTTTCTGCCGGGCGGATTTCGGCGCTGACTTCCGCTGGGGCGTCGCCAGCGCGGCCTACCAGATCGAGGGCTTCGGAGATTGCGAAGGCAAGGGGCCCAGCATCTGGGATGCCTTCGTCACCCGGCGCGGCCGAATCCGGGGCGGGGAGCACGGGGGCGCGGCCTGTGAGTTCTACCGGCGCTGGCCCGCCGACCTAGATTTGCTCGCCGCCTTGGGTGTGCCCCACCTCCGTTTTTCCGCGGCCTGGTCCCGGGTGCTACCCGCCGGCACCGGCCGGGTAAACCAGGCCGGGCTGGACTATTACGAGCAGCTCGTGGACGGCTGCCTGGCGCGGGGAATTACCCCCTGGCTTACCCTGTACCACTGGGATCTGCCCCTGGCGCTGGAGCGCCGGGGCGGCTGGACCAACCGGGCCGTTGTGGGCTGGCTTAGCGAGTACGCGGATTTGCTGGCCCGGCGCCTCGGTGATCGGGTACCCTACTGGATGGTGCTCAACGAGCCCATGGTGTTTACCGGCGCGGGCCACCTGCTCGGCGTGCACGCCCCGGGGCGGCGCTCGCTGGGGGCTTTTCTGGCCGCTACTCACCACGCGGCGCTGGCTCAGGCCGAGGGCGGCCGGGCCCTGCGCGCCGCCCTGCCCGCGGGGGCGCAGATCGGCACCACCTTTTCCTGCTCCTACCTCACGCCCGCCCGGGCGGACCATCCCCGCGATGTCGCCGCCACCCGCCGGGCCGACGCCCTGCTTAACCGCCTATTCGTCGAGCCGGCCCTTGGGCTGGGTTACCCAATGGCGGACCTGCCGGTGCTGCGCTGGCTTGAGCGCTACGGACTGGCCGGCGACGAGGCCCGCCTGCCCTTCGCCTTTGATTTTCTGGGCGTGCAGAACTACACCCGAGAGGTGGTGCGGTTCTCCCCCTGGGTGCCCTTGCTCTGGGCCACCCTGATCAAGGCCGAGCGCCGCGGCGTGCCCTTCACCACCATGGGCTGGGAGGTTTTCCCGGAAAGCCTGTATTACATGCTGCGGCAGTTTGCTTCCTATCCCAACGCGCCCCGGCTGGTCGTTACCGAGAACGGCGCCGCGTTTCCGGATCCCCCGCCCGCAAACGGGCGGGTAACTGATCCGGCGCGTCAGGCTTACCTGCAGGCCTGCCTGGGCCAAGTACTGCGCGCCCGCCGCGAAGGCCTGCCCGTGGACGGGTACTTTGCCTGGTCGTTTACCGACAACTTTGAGTGGGCCGAAGGCTACCGCCCCCGCTTTGGGCTGGTGCACGTGGACTACCCCACCCAGCAGCGCACCGTCAAGGACTCCGGCCGCTGGTACCAGCAGCTGCTGCGGAGCGAAGCTGAGCTGACGGCAGCGGAACGGCATTTTCCTGCTCACAGCCACTAGCACCGCCTGACCCAGGACATAATAGGGTAATCAAGGGATAAAACTGGGGTCTTCTGCCAACTCTAGCTTTGGCGCATCATCTATTAACCCCTGCTGATGCGTTTAAACTTTTACTTGTTGTCTACGGCGGTGGGCGGCTTTACCGCCCTCGCTTCCCCAAGCCTTGCGCAAACCCTGCGGGTAGCGTCCGCTACGGTTATCGTCCAGGAAGGCACGAGCAGCGCGAGCGTGACCGTCAGCCTGCAGAACGGCAACGCTGCGGCCACCACCGTGGAGGCCGTGCTTGTCCCGGCCCTGAGCACGGCTACCGCCGGCACCGACTTCACGTACGCGGCCGCGCAGACACTCACCTTTCCGGCCGGAAGCAGCGCCTCTCAAACGCTAACCATTCCCCTCGCGGATGATGCGGCGGCCGAAGCAACGGAGTATTTTACGCTGCGCCTGCAGAATTCCTCCAACGGCACCGTGGCCAGCAATGCCAGCGACGTGCTGGTGTACATCAAGGACAACGATGCGCAAGCTCCCGCGCAGAACCGCAGCCTGCGCCTGAACTTCCTCGGCAGCTACCAGAACGGAACCGCGGGCAGCAACTCGGCCGAGATTGTGGCGCACGACCCCAGCACCCAGCGGCTGTACGTCGCCAACTCCGTGGGCGGCAAGCTGGATATCCTGAGCCTGGCCAACCCGGCCGCCATCACCCCGGTAACTTCCATCAACCTCACGTCCTACGGCGGCATTAACTCGGTGGCGGTGCGCAACGGCGTTGTCGCCTGCGCGGTGGAAAACGTGGCGCCTCAAAGCAATGGCGCGGTGGTGTTCTTCGACGCCAACGGAGTATTTCAGAAGCAGGTGAGCGTGGGGGCCATGCCCGACATGATTGCCTTCTCCCCCGACGGCCGCTACCTGCTCACTGCCAACGAAGGCGAACCCAGTCAGGATTACAGCTCGGACCCCGAGGGCTCCGTGTCCATCATCGATTTCGCCGGCGGCCTGGCCGGCGTAACGCAGGCCAGCGTGAGCACCTTGGGCTTTGGCAGCTACAACGCCCAGGCCGCGAGCCTGCGCGCGGCGGGCATCCGCCTGTACGGCGGAACCGCGGCCTCCCCATCCTCCGTGGCGCAGGACCTCGAGCCCGAATACATTGCCGTCAGCCCCGACTCCCGGACGGCTTACGTTACGCTGCAGGAAAACAACGCCATCGCTGCCCTGGACCTGCAAACCAAGCAGTTTACCTCCCTGCGCAGCCTGGGCTACCAGGACCACCGCCAGGCGGGGTTTGCCTTGGACGCGTCGGACCAGGCCCCGGACATCCTGCTGGCCAACTGGCCAATCCGGGGCATGCGCCAGCCTGATGCGCTGGCCGCGTTTCAGCTGCCCGGCAGCAGCGCTACCTACCTGATTACCGCCAACGAAGGGGACGCCCGCGAGTACACCGCCCTCACCGAGGCGGTGCGCCTGGGCAGCACGGGCTACGTGCTCGACCCCACGGCCTTTCCGAACGCGGCGCTGCTCAAGGACACCCACGTGCTCGGCCGCCTTAATGTCACCAACAAGCTGGGCGACACCGACGGCGACGGGGACTTTGACGAGATCTACGCTTTCGGCGGACGCTCCTTTAGCGTAGTGGACGCTGCGTCGGGCACCGTGGTGCACGACAGCGGCGACCTGCTCGAGCGCCTTACGGCCACCGATCCTACCTTCGGCGGCATCTTCAACGCCAGCAATTCCACCGGGGCGCCCGTGCGCAAAAACCGCTCCGACGACAAAGGACCGGAGCCGGAAGGCGTTACCACGGCCGTTCTGCGCGATACCGTGTACGCTTTCGTGTCGCTGGAGCGCATGGGCGGCGTAGCCGTTTTCGACCTGAATGATCCGGCGCAGCCGCGCCTGGTGCAGTACGTGAACAACCGCTCCGCTAGCAGCGGCAGCGGCGATCAGGGCCCGGAGGGCATTGTGTTTATCCCGGCCACGAACAGCCCCACCGGGCAGCCGCTGGTAGTGCTCGCCAACGAAGTCAGCAGCACGGTATCCGTGTATGGGGTGCAGCTGAATGGCCGCGTGCTGGCTAACCGCCCGCGAGGTCAGCAGCCCGAGCCATTGTACATCTACCCCAATCCGGCGCAGGGCGGCCGCGTGCGCCTGAGCCGCCCGGTAACGGGCACCTTGTGCAATGCCTTGGGCCGCCCGGTACGCCACCTGCAGCGCGCGGCGGAAATCGAGCTAGCGGGCCTGCCCGCTGGCCTGTACCTGCTCCGCACCGATACCGGTGCGACCAGCAAGCTGATTGTGCGCTAAGCTGCATTTTTGCAGGTGTTCTCAGGTCCCCGGCTGCAGCAGCCGGGGACCTTTTTCATCAAGATCGGCACCCTGGACAACCGGTAAGCAGTAAGCTGGCGGAACGATGCGTTACCTAGATGCCCAACAGGCAGCAATCCGCTTAACCGAAGGCGTCTTGGTGAAATGCTCAGCCGGCGCCTGGATTTAATACAAGCGTGACGTGGGGGTGACTTTACGGTCTTGGCAGCAGGCGAACTTTGCCCTTGCAAGCTCCCTGAACCTCATTCCGCGATGAAAAACCTGCTTTCCCGCTGCCTGCGTCAGCTGGCCACCGTGCTTCGTCCCGGCAAAAAGCCCGAAGTGCACTTATTTGTATGATGAGCGCATTTGCTTAACGTCCCGGGCGCTCTGGCTACCGCCGGGAAGCCTTCGTTAACCCGCCAAAGCTGCGGGTTACTTCCCCAGCCGAAGTTGCTGCCCTGCCCCTCTTGCCGCGTAAAGCGGCGAAAATCCCGGCCATCAAGGTTCGTCAGGCCGCCTGAGACTGGCTTGTTCGTTGCAGGACAGGAGCGCTTAAAAGTTGCTGCTCGCTTTGCCTTCTGGCATCGGCAGCGGTCCATACAGCCCGTGCTCATCAGCCGACGCGGTGACCCTGTGCACCCCTTAGCCGGGGCAATTAAATCTTCGCCAACAACCAATGCCGCCGCTGGGGCGCCCAGTGCGGCTTGCGCTACCCCCTGCCCTAAGCTGGCTTCCAGCAAAACGAGCACCCCCGGCGCAGTGTGCCGGGCGGTGCTCGTTTAGGAACGGCGATGGTTGCCGGCCCGTCCCTCGTATGATTGCACTGGTTATTTTACCGCGTAGCCAACCCAAGGAAGCAGGGACACCATCCATCCCTAAAGGCGGGGCGCCAGCTTCGACCTTGTGCGTTAGAGCCTGTGCCCTGCTTCCCGTTGTTGCCTGAAGACTGAACAGTATAGAGGGAGCCAGCTACTGGCCTGCGGCATCCCGCATCTGGACGAGGAGAGTTGTGGCAGCAGCAGGGGCGGTACATATGGTTCCACCTCTTTTTCCTCTCTGCATGTCCATTACTACCCTTCTGAAGTATGTGGTCGGCATCGACATCGCCAAAGACAGCTTTGTCGCCTGCTTCGGTTCGCTCGATGCCCACCAGCGTGTACGCTCTAGTAAACCGGCCACCTTTGCCAATGACTTGCCGGGCTTCGCGGCCTTACTGCGCTGGGTCACGGCCCAGTGCACGGCTACGGCGCCGCTGTGGTTCGTGGTCGAGGCCACGGGCGTCTACTACGAAGAATTGGCCTACTTCCTGGCTGACCAGCAGCAACAGTTGAGCGTGCTGCTGCCCAACAAAGTCAAGCATTTTGCCCAAAGCACGGAGCAGAAAAGCAAGACCGACCAACTGGATGCCCGCCTGTTGTGCCGCTTGGGCCTGGAGCGGGCACTGCCCGCGTGGGCACCGCCGACGCCCGCCCTGCGCCGGTTGCGAGTATTGGAGCGCGAGCGGCAGGTGCCACCCAGCAGGGGGCACGGCTGAAAACCCGGCTTCATGCCTACCAGCACAGCTACCAGCCCGAGGAGCGTACGCTGGCGCGGCTGGCAGCGCAGCAACAGCTCATCCAGCAACAGCTCTGCAACGTCGACGCAGACATTGCCGCTTTGTTGGACGTTGAACCCGAACTACGGCGCAAGTTGGCGTTGCTCACCAGTATTCCCGGCATCGGCCTGACCACGGCCGTGGTGCTGGTGGCCGAAACGGCCGGGTTTTCCTTGACGGAGAACGAGCGGCAACTGGCCTCGTACGCGGGCCTTGACGTGGTGCAACGCCAGAGCGGCACCAGCGCCCGGGCCACCACTATTTCGCGCCGAGGGAACGTGCGCCTGCGCACGGCGCTGTACCTGCCGGCCATCAGCGGGCTGCGCTGCAATCCACAACTTCGCGTCTTTTACGCACGGCTGCGGGCACGGCAGCCGAACGGAAAACCGGGCGTAATTGCCGTAATGCGCAAACTGCTGTTGCTCTGCTACGCGTTGTGGAAGCGAGACCAGCTCTACGATGCAACCTATGTCCGGCGGGTGAACTGAGTAAGTAAGCTATCCTATTACGTAAGGTGGCTGCTCTGTGGTATGCAGGCTAGTCTGCACACGTGTGCCCAACGCTCCCCTATCGCGTGTCCACCGCGGCGGCTGTTTCATATCGCCAGAAGGTTTTCATCGCGGAATACCGGGGCGTGCCAACGCAGTACGGAAGCACTTCGCGAAGCCACCTTCAGCAACAGCCCCCAAGTAACCATGCGGGCAGGCTGCCGGTGTCGCTTCGCTCCAACGGACCGTGTCCGGCGGCACCCGTTGCCGAACTCTTTCCCTTGACGGTGGGTTAGTACACATAAACTCATGCGCATGAGTTTTGAAAAATGCGTACTTTTGCCTCCTATGGATACCAAGTCCCTCGTCAAGTTAGCCAAATCGCTGAGCGATCCGACCCGGCTCCGGTTGTTACAGGAGATTGCCAAGGGGCAGATTACGGTGTGCGCCGATTTGTTTCAGCACGTACCCATCAGCCAGCCCTCCATGTCCCAGCACCTGAAGGCCCTGGGTGACGCCGGTCTGATTGAGTCGCACAAGGAAGGGCGGAACATGTGCATGTCCATCAACTTGGAAAAGCTCCAGGAATTGGAAGACTTCCTGCACCTGCTCCGGCCAGCTTCTCCTTCTTCCTAAGCAGCCTTTCGTTCAAAACCCGTTGGCCCCGTTGACGGGTTTTTTAGAATTTCTATACATAATCACTTGCTTATCAATTTATGGTTGATACCTTTGCCGCCTCTTAATTATCTGTCCCCCGGGGCGCTTTTTTTTGCCTTTATACATAATCTCTTAATTATTAGTTAATGTATTGCGGACTTTCATCGCTTCCTTTTTCACCTGCAATCACGCCCGCTATCGTCAGCCGGGCTCCCCTCTCATGAAAGTATTTTCTTTGTTGGCCGGCACCCTGCTGCTGGCAGGTTGCGCCGAGCCGCAAGCCTCGCAACAACCCCTGTCTCCGCCAGCCCTGCCGGTAGCTCCGGTGCGCACCGGCACCCAGACCACCTACCAGGAGTACCCGGCCTCGATTGAAGGCGTAGTGAATGTGGAGATCCGGCCGCAGGTAACGGGGGTGCTCGAGCGCATCTTAGTCGAGGAGGGCGCGGCGGTGCGCAAAGGCCAGCCCCTGTTTAAAATCAACGACGCACCCTACCGCGAGCAGCTCAACAATGCCCTGGCGGCCCAGCAAGCCGCGGCCGGCGCCGTGACCAGCGCCCAGGTCGAAGTGGACCGCTACGCCCCGCTGGTGCAACATAAGGTCGTCTCGCCGGTGCAGCTGCAAACGGCTCAGGCAGCCCTCACGGTGGCCCAGGCGAATCTGCAGCGCGCCAAGGCGGCGGTCCGCAGCGCTCGCATCAACCTGGGTTACACTACCATTACGGCTCCGGTCAGCGGCTACCTGGGGCGGCTGCAAACCAAGCAGGGCAGCCTAGTCGGTCCAACCGATGCTCAGGCCCTGACCCAGCTTTCTGACGTGCACGAGGTGCACACGTATTTCGCCCTGGGGGAGGATGACTTCAGCACCTTTCGCCGCCAGTACGCGGGCCGCACGATACCCGAAAAGCTTCGCAACCTGCCCCCGGTAACGCTGGTGCTCTCCGACCAGAGCACCTACCCCACCCAGGGCAAGGTGGACGTGGTGGCCGGGCAGTTTGACCGCACGACGGGCGCCGTAACGTTGCGGGCCACTTTTCCCAACGCCGACGGTCTGCTGCGCTCGGGCAACACGGGCACCATCCGGCTGGCCATGACGCACCCGGGCGTGCTTACGGTACCGGTCGCGGCCACCGTCGAGCTGCAGGATAAAGTGTTCGTGTACGCGCTCGGCGACAGCAACAAAGTCAGCCGCCGGGCCCTCACCATTCAGGGCAAGAGCGGCGCCAACTACCTGGTGAGCGAGGGCTTGCAAGAGGGCGAGCGCATCGTGCTGCAAGGCGTGGACCACTTGCAGGAAGGCCAGGTCATCCAGCCGACCCAGCCGAGCGTGGCCGTCGCGCCGAGCAAGTCCACCGCTTCAGCCGCTCAGAATTAATCTCCTCTTTGTATGCTTAAGGTATTTATTGAGCGGCCCGTCCTCTCGACCGTCATCTCCATTCTGCTGGTGATCATGGGTGCGCTAGCGTTGTGGAAGCTACCGCTCCAGCAGTTTCCCGACATTGCCCCCCCCGTGGTGCAGGTGACGGCGATTTATCCCGGCGCCAACGCGGAAACGCTGCTACGCTCGGTGGCCCCGTCGCTGGAAGAGTCCATCAACGGCGTCGAGCACATGATGTACATGAGCTCGACGGCCAGCAACGACGGCTCGCTGGTCATCGCCGTCAACTTCCAGCAGGGCACCGACCCCGACCAGGCGGCCGTGAACGTGCAGAACCGCGTGGCGCAGGCTACCAGCCAGCTGCCGGCCGAAGTGGTGCAGCAGGGCGTGACGGTAGCCAAGCAGCAGACCAGCTTTGTCGTGCTGCTCAACCTCTACTCCGAGGACCCCAAGCAGTACGACCAGACGTTTCTGGACAACTACGCCCAAATCAACCTGGTGCCCGAGCTCAAGCGCATTCCGGGCGTCGGGTCGACGGCGCTGTTCGGCGGCAACCGCGCCTATTCCATGCGCATCTGGCTCAAGCCAGCCCAGTTGGCCAGCTACAACCTCACCCCAGGCGAAGTGATGGCTGCCATTCAGGACAAGAATCTGGAGGCCGCCCCCGGTCGCCTGGGCGAAAGCAGCCAGGAAGCGTTCGAATACGTCATCAAGTTCAAAGGCAAGCGCACCCAGCCCCTGGACTACGAAAACGTGATACTCCGGGCCAATGCTGACGGCTCGATGCTGCGCCTCAAGGACGTGGCCCGGGTCGAGCTGGGCTCGACTACTTATAACAGCCACGTCCGGGTTTCGGGTAAGCCGGGCATTAATATCGGGGTGTTCCAGTCAGCGGGCTCCAATGCCAACGAGCTGCAGATTGCCGTGGCGAAGACCATGCAGAAGCTGGAAAAAAACCTGCCCAAGGGTATCAAGCAGCAAACGATGTACAGCACCAAAACGGCGCTGGACGCCTCCATCGAGCAAGTGGAACACACCCTCATCGAGGCCTTCATCCTGGTGTTTCTGGTGGTGTACCTGTTCCTGCAGGATTTCCGCTCCACCCTGATTCCGGCCATTGCCGTGCCGGTGGCCATCGTGGGCACGTTCTTCTTCATGCAGTTGGTGGGCTTTTCCATTAACCTGCTCACCCTCTTTGCCCTGGTGCTGGCCATTGGCATCGTGGTCGATGATGCCATTGTGGTGGTCGAGGCCGTGCACAGCAAGCTCGAAGAGGGCGGCCACTCGGTGAAATCAGCCACCACCAGCGCCATGAGCGAGATTACCGGGGCCATTATTTCGATTACCCTGGTCATGGCTGCCGTGTTCCTGCCGGTGGGCTTTCTGGAAGGTTCGACCGGGGTATTCTACCGGCAGTTTGCCTTTACGATGGCCATTGCCATTCTCATCTCGGCCGTGAACGCGCTGACGCTGAGCCCGGCTCTGGCGGCCCTGTTTCTCAAGCATAGCCCGCACGAGCACGACGGGGAGCACCCCACGCCCAGCACGTTCAAGATCCGCTTTTTTGCCGGCTTCAACCGCAGCTTCGAGCGGCTCACCGACCGCTACGTAGGCAGCATCAAGTTTCTGGTGCGCCACAAGTGGGTGGGCCTGAGTAGCCTGGTGCTGGTAGTTGTGCTCACCGGCTGGCTGGCCAAGCGCACGCCCTCGGCCTTTATCCCCTCCGAAGACCAGGGCTTTGTGGCCATCTCGATGGCGCTGCCGGCGGGCTCGTCCCTGGACCGCTCCAACCAGATTGCCCAGCAGATTGAGCAGCAACTGCTGGCTATGCCGGCCGTCGACAAAATCAATCTGCTCTCGGGCTTCAACATTCTGACCTCATCAAGCAGCTCGTCGGCTATTACCCTGTTCGTCATCCTCAAGCCCATCCAGGAGCGCGGAGCAGTGCAGGACATCAACGCCATTATGGCGACCATGCGCGAAAAGGCGGCGGCGATTAAAGGAGCCGATACCTTCGTGTTTACCACGCCCACCGTGCCGGGCTTCGGCAACGTGGA
This sequence comes from Solirubrum puertoriconensis, assembly GCF_001483135.1. GTDB lineage: Bacteria > Bacteroidota > Bacteroidia > Cytophagales > Hymenobacteraceae > Solirubrum > Solirubrum puertoriconensis. The sequence continues at coordinate 87,548 of NZ_LNAL01000005.1, read as the reverse complement.
AGGCCTGGAAATGGTGTTGCAAGACCGGAATGGCGGCCCGCTGCCTAAACTTGGGCAGGTGGGGCAAGAGTTTATCGGCGAGCTGATGAAGCAGCCCGCCATTGGCGTCGCCTTCACCTCCTTCCGGGCCGACTTCCCGCAGTTGGAAGCCGAGGTAGACGAGGTGAAAGCGGCCCAGTTGGGCGTGAGCGTGAAAGCCGTACTGCAAACCATGCAGGCCTACTTCGGCAGCGCCCAGGCCTCGGACTTCAATCGCTTCGGCAAGTATTACCGCGTGATTGTGCAGGCCGAACAGGGCAACCGGGCCGACCTGACGGCGCTCAACGGGGCCTTCGTGAAAAACGACCGGGGCGAGATGGTGCCCCTACGCACACTGGTGCGCCTTAAGCGGGTGTTCGGGCCGGAAACGGCCTCGCGCTTCAATCTTTTCAATTCCCTGACCATCAATGCCGTGCCTAAGCCGGGCTACAGCTCCGGCGACGCCATTCGGGCGGTGGAGGCAGTGGCCGCGCGGCACCTGCCCTCGGGCTACACCTACGAGTTTTCGGGTCTGACCCGCGAGGAAACTTCGTCGGGCAGTCAGTCGACCGTCGTCTTTCTGATGTGCCTGGTGTTCGTGTACTTCCTGCTGGCGGCCCAGTATGAAAGCTACATTCTGCCGTTTGCCGTGCTGCTCTCGCTGCCGGCGGGCATGGTAGGCGTGTTTGCCGCCATCGGCTTTGCCGGTATCACCAACAACATCTACGTGCAGGTGGCTCTGATTATGCTCATCGGCCTGCTGGCCAAGAACGCCATCCTTATCGTGGAGTTTGCCCTGCAGCGTCGCCACGCGGGCGAGCCGCTAGTGCGGGCCGCCCTGAATGCCTCGGCCTCGCGCCTACGCCCCATCCTGATGACCTCGCTGGCCTTTATAGCCGGTATGCTACCCATGATGGGCGCGCAGGGCCCTTCAGCGCAAGGCAACCACTCCATCAGCATCGGGGCCGCCGGTGGCATGCTCACGGGCGTGCTGCTGGGTTTGTTTTTCATCCCGCTGCTATTCGTGATTTTCCAACGTTTGAACGAGCGCCTCAGTGGCATGCCCCACCCCGCCCCGGCCGAGCCGGCCCGGGTGCTGGCCCACGCCACAGCTAGTTAACCCCATGACTACTATTTCTACTACCCCCTGGCGCCGCCTGGCGCTGGGGCTCGTTTCTCTGCTGGTCCTGGCCGCCTCGTGTAAGGTCTCGAAAGACGTGCCGTTGCCCACGTTGCCCTTGCCGGCCACGTACCGCACCGCCCCAAACGCGGATACGACCTCAGTAGGGAGCCTGCCGTGGCGGAGCTTCTTCACCGAGCCGGCCTTGCAGCAGTTACTCGACAGCGCCACTGTGCGCAACAACGACTTGCAGCTGGCCATCCAGAACATCGCCTCGGCCCAGGCCACCCTCCGGCAGGCTCGCCTGGCCTACCTGCCGGCCGCCACGCTACAAGCGGGCGTGACCACCAACCGGCCTTCGGGCAACAGCTTGAACGGCATTTCCCTCACCCAGTTTCTCGGGGCCAAGCACATCGAGGACTACAACTTGGCGGCGGCCCTAAGCTGGGAAGCCGACATCTGGGGCAAAATCCGCAGCCGCAAGCAGGAAGCCCTGGCGGCCTACCTGCAAAGTCAGGAAGCCCGCAAGGCCGTGCAAACCCAGGTGGTGGCGCAAGTGGCCCAGGGCTACTACAACCTGCTGATGCTGGATACCCAATTGGAAGTAGCCCGGCGCAACGTGGCCCTCACTGACAGCACCTTGCGCTTCACTCGGCTTCAATTCACGGCGGGTCAGGTCACGGTTCTGGCCGTGCAGCAGGTGGAAGCGCAGCGCCTGACGGCGGCCGGGCTTGTGCCGCAACTGGAGCAGGCCATCACGGTGCAGGAAGACGCCCTGAGCATCCTGGCCGGGCGCCTGCCTGGCGACATCCGCCGCACCGGCAACCTGCTGGCTCTGCAGGTGCCCGTGGTGGCCGCGGCCGGGGTGCCAGCCGCGCTCCTGGCCCGGCGGCCCGATGTGCGCAGCGCCGAGCTGGCCTTGGACCGCGCCAATGCCACGGTGGGCTACACCAAGGCCCAGCTCTACCCCGCGCTGACCATCACGGCCCAAGGCGGCCTAAACGCTTTTCAGGCCAGCAACTGGTTTAGTTTGCCGGCTTCCCTGTTCGGTACCGCCTTCGGGGGACTCACGCAGCCGCTGTTTCAGCGTGGGGCCTTGCGCACCCAGTACCAGCAGGCCCAGATTGAGCGGGAGCGGACCGTCATCCAGTTCCGGCAGCAGGTGCTGGTGGCCGTGAGCGAGGTGTCGGATGCCCTCGGGCAGGTCGAGCGCACCCAGACCCAACAGGTCCTGGCCACCGACCGCGTGTGGACGCTGCGTGAGGCCACCAAGAACGCCAACCTGCTGTTCGGCAGCGGCCTGGCGAGCTACCTCGAAGTCATCACGGCCCAAAGCAACGCCCTGCAAAGCGAGCTGGAGTTGGCCTCGCTCAAGCGCACCCAGCTCGAAGCCAACGTGGAGCTGTACCGGGCCGTGGGGGGCGGCTGGCAGTAGGTTGAACCAGCCACCCGCCAGTTCTCCTTTTCTTACCGGAACTCATTGAACCTACTTTATGGAAACTCCCATGCTAGCCGAAAACGCCCGCCCGTCCGAACGCGCCGGCCACTCCTTTCAGGAGGTCGTGCGCCTGCGCACCTCGTACCGAAAGTTTTTGCCCAAGCCGGTACCGGCTGATGTCATCAACGCGGTGCTGGACGATGCCCAGCAGGCTCCCTCCAACTCCAACACCCAGCCCTGGGTGACGCACATCGTGACGGGCGCTAAACTACAGGAGCTGTCAGCCGCCATTCTAGCGGCCAATGCTGCCGGCCACCACACGCCCGATTTTTCCTTTGCTATGAGCGATTTTCGCGGCCGTTTTCAGGAGCGGGCGCAGGAGGAGGGCAAGCACTATTATGGCAGCCTGGGCGTGGCGCGCGAAGACGAGGCCGGGCGCCGGGCCGCCGCTGAGCTGAACTACACGTTTTTCGGGGCACCCCAGGCGGCGTTTTTGTTCATGCCCTCGGTCGGGGATAATGTGCGCGTGGCAGGCGACGTCGGCATGTATGGCCAAACGTTTTTGCTGTCGCTGACCGACCACGGGCTAGGGGGCGTGCCGCAAACGGCGCTGGGCTACTTCGCCGCTACCATCCGGGAAGTACTGCACGTACCGGCCGAACTGAAGCTCCTGTTCGGCATCTCGTTTGGCTACGTCGACCCTACTGCCTTGCACTACTACCGCGAGTCGCGCCGCGACCCGCTGACCAACTCGGTCGTTTTTCACAGCTAACGCCCAGGGCGTGGCCCCGCTGCCGCTGCGTACCCCTCTCGCTATCTTCCCACCCCTTTCTTGTGAATACCACGTCCTTAGTTAAGCTCGCCAAGTCCCTGAGCGACCCCAACCGCCTGCACCTGCTGCAAGGCATCGCCCAGAGCAGCCAGCAAGTAGGCTGCGCTCAGCTCTTCGAGCTGGTGCCCATCAGCCAGCCCTCCATGTCGCAGCACGTCAAAGCCCTGGTCGAGTCGGGCCTGGTCGAGTCGCGCAAGGAAGGGCGCTGTGTATACCTGGTCATCAATCCTATCAAGCTGCAAGAACTGGAAAGCTTTCTACAAGGGCTAAAGCCTCATTCGTGACCACGACGGCAGCCGTTGCACCCACTCACTAACTGTTTCACTTACTTCTTACTCCCATGAAAATCGGCATCATTGGCATCGGTTTCGTCGGTGCTCCCCTAGCCAAGCACTTAGTTGCCGCCGGCCACCAGGTAAAAGTGACCAATACTCGCCCGCCGGAGGAATTGGCCCGCATGGCGCAGGCGCTGGGCGCTGCCCCCGCCACCCTACAAGAAGTCGGACAAGGCGTCGATGTGTTGGTTTCCAGCTTGAACTTCAACGTGCTGGCGGCCCTGCCCCAAGACCTGCAAGACCTGTTCCGGTCCTTGCCCGCCGACGTCATTGTGGCGGACACCGGCAACTACATCCCCTTCCGCGACGGCCGCATCGAGGCGCTGGAGCAGGGCCAGGTGGAGGGCCTGTGGGTGGCGGAGCAATTGGGCCGCCCCGTTACCAAGTTCCTCAATAACCTGCTGGCCGAGACGATTGCCACCGGCGGCACGCCCCCTGGCACGCCCGGCCGCCTGGCCCTAGCCCTGGCCGGCGACGACCAGCGGGCCAAGCAGGTGCTCACGACGCTGAGCAACGACATTGGTTTTGACGCGGTGGACGCCGGCAGCCTGGCCGACTCCTGGCGACAGCAGCCCGGCACGCCCGCCTATTGCACCGAACTCACGGCTCCGGAGCTGGTGAAAGCGCTGGCCCTGGCCAACCCAGACGTGATGGCCCAGGAGCGCGAGCGGGTTTTCACGGAGATTTTTCGGCTACCCGAGGTTGAACGGACGCACAAAGCCATCGTGGCCATCGAGCGCTCGGTCCTGCAGAACGCCCAGCAGCACCAGAGCGGACGTTGAACGTAACACGTAGATAAAAAAAGGACAACATCATGAGCACACAGGAAAAAGAGGCCCTGCCGGGTCAGAAGGTCTGGTTTGTCACCGGCGCAGGGCGCGGCATCGGCAGCGACTTGGTCACGGCCGCGCTGGAAGCGGGGCACTACGTCGTGGCCACTGCCCGTGACGCCGCCGCGGTGACGGATGAGGTCGGGGAGCACGAGCGGTTGCTCCCGCTTCCTCTAGACGTTACCGACCTGGCGGCAGTCGATGCCGCCGTTGGCCAGGCCCTGGACCGTTTTGGGCGCATCGACGTGCTGATTAACAACGCCGGCCGGTTCTACACCGGCTTTTTCGAGACGCTGTCCCCGGAGCAGGTGCGAGCCCAGATGGAAGTCAACTTCTTCGGGACGCTTAACATCACCCGGGCAGTCCTGCCGGTGATGCGGGCGCAGCGTAGCGGGCATGTCGTCACCGTCAGTGCCCTGCTGGGCATCGTGGGCGCGCCCTTCGTTTCCATCTTCTCGGCCTCGAAGTTTGCGCTGGAAGGGTGGATGGAATCCTTGGCACCTGAAGTAGCGCCCTTTGGTATCACTACCACCATTGTCGAGCCGGGGGCCTTCCGTACCAAGCCCCCGAAAGACCGCGGCCGCACGGTCTTCCCCGATATTGCCATCGAGGACTACGCGGAAGCCACCGAACAAAGTACTGCCAGCGTAAAGGCGTTCAACGGGAACGAGCCGGGCGACCGGAAGAAGCTGGCGGCGGTGTTCGTCACGGTCGTGGATATGGAGCAACCGCCCAAGCGCTGGGTCGCCGGCACAGATGCGGTCGAGGGCATTACCGCCAAAGGACGGCAACTCATCGCCGACGCCACGGCTTTTAGTGAGCTATCGACCGGACTCGCGCATGCTGACTAATTCAGGGTGGAAGGGGGAGGCTGGGTAAAAGTTCGGACCAAATATTTAACTCGAACACTGAAAAAAACGGACCGAATCGAGGCGGCCAGTACCAGCTATTCTTCACCCATTAGCCGTCACTCACTTTACACTAACCTAGCCGAAGGGCTAGGTTTTTTATTTGCTTTCGAACACAGTATCTGACGCTGCGCACTTTCGGAAAGCTGCCGCGGCGCGTCTGCGCTGCGGAGGTAAGGCAGAAAGGTCCGGGCAAAAGCGTCGCGCAAGCACCTACGGGCATTCACTTCACTACCGGCAAAATTCCGGCGCAGCTGGGTGCTGGGCTTTAATGCGACATTATACGTGCGTTACTTTTGACCGTGCTTAGTCGTCATTTCACTGGGCAGCGAGGAATGGACCGTTTTATGGCAGCGTGGGCAGCAGCAGGGTTGGTACCGGGGCCTGGAGGGCAACGTGGATGGTATCGCGCCGGGTAAGCGGCAGGTGCGTCTGGTCCCGCGCGCGGAGCAGCAGCACCAGCAGGCCGGCCTGCTGGTGCTCCGCCGTGGCAAGCAGGCCCTCCACCCGCTTGCCGGGCTGGGCGGCCTGCGCCTCCAGGGGGGGCAAGCCCGACTTTTCCGGCAGCACGGTTTTCCACACGCAGGCGGGCTCGCCGACGGCCGCGCGGCAACGCAGGGTACTGAGCTGCAGCAGGCGAATGCCGGGGCTCCAGCCCCGCAGCAGATCCCGGGCGGTGGCCCCAATCCATGGGTGCACCAGTGCCCGGCCGTTGCTAACGGCCAGCACGGCTCGCGACGGCTGCCCGGCAAAGCTCTTTCCGAGCGGCATGACCAGGACGGGACAAGGCGGGCGCACCAGTATGCTCAGCGTCGGCGTAAGCTCTACTTTCGCCGCCATCGTCTGGCCGGTGAAGGGGCTGCCCAGCACGATTGCACTGGCCCGGTGCTGCTCAAGCAAGTACTGCAGCGCGGTCATGAACGGCAGTCCCGCCGGCCAGTCTGCCACCTGCGCCGTCCCGGCCGGCTCCCCGGCAAAAGCCTCTTTCAAAGCCGCGGAAGCGCGCAGCGGGTTACTTAGCGGCTCCAGATCGGTTGGCAGCGGCAGCACAACCGCCCGCCCGCCCGCGGGAGCAGTAAGCCAACGGAAATAGGTTGCCAGGTAGGCCGGGGGCTGATCGGCGGCCACCAACACCAGCAGTCGCAGCATAAAGGTGAAACGTAAGCAGACGGGCCAAAAAAACCGGGGCTGAACAGCAGCCCCGGTTTTTTCTTTGCGGCCGATGGCGCGGGTTAGTAGACGGTATTCTGCGGATCGAAGTTGGTCCAGCCCTGGGCCCAGTTGTCGCTGGCGCCGAAGGCACCGCGGTAGCTAACCTTGTCAAAGAAGGCGTCGCTGGCCTTGCCCGTGAACACCGCCCCGGTGAGCAGCGGGGAGCTGCCCTGCAGCAGCAAACCCGGCGCGTTCAGGGTGAACTGAGCGGCATTCAGGCCCAGGGTACCGAGGTTGGCGGCGCTGACCACGGCGTTGTTTTTGCCGGCACCGTTAAACCAGTTTTCCACGTCGCTGTCGGTGAAGGCATCACCGGTAGTATTGTTGGCCGCGCGCAGCGGCCGGGTCACGTTAGCCAGGGTGACGCCGCGCAGGTCCAGCTCCCCGCCGCGCAGGTTGGCCCAGGTTGGGGTGCCGTCGAGGCGCAGGCCCTCGGGGTAGCCGACGAATACGGCGTTGAAGATGCTGATGGCCGTGTTGCGGCGCAGGTGCAGGGCCGATTGGTAGACCCCGCTGCCGGACTGCTGGCTGGCCGGCGGCGTACCGCCGGTTACAAACACGCTTACGTTGCTGAACACCGGCGCCGTCAGGGGCAGGCCGGCGTTGTCGCCGGTGGCCGGGGTGCCGGGGTTGAAGTTGTCCGACTCAAAGCCGTTCGAACCCGATTGGTCGGCGTACTGCGGGTCGCGCAGGGACAGGGCGTACTGCACCTTGCCCGTGAAGCCAAAGTCGGTGTCGAAGTCATCGTCGAAGCCGCGGAAGGCCACCAGGTGCTTGGCGTTGGCCGTGCCGCCAAACCACTCAAAGGAGTCGTCACCGGAGTAAGACACCTGCACGTAGTCAATCTGCGTGCCCGAGCCCACTCCGTAGAGGGTCAGGCCGTTGATTTCGCTGTTGGCGCCGGACGAGAGGGGAATGCCGGCGAACTCGATGCGCACGTACTTGAGCGTGCCGGAATTATCGGTCGGGTTGGTGCCGCCGAAAGTGCCGCCGATGCCGCCCTCGGGCTGGGTGCTCAGGGATTGGTTGATTGGCGCGGAGCCGATCAGCACCACCCCGCCCCAGTCGCCGTAGTTGCGCGTGCCCGGGGCTTTGGCCGAGGTGAACACGATGGGGTTGGCGGCGGTGCCCACCGCTTGGATCCTGGCCCCCTTGTCGATGATGAGCGTGCCCTTGCTGGCCTGGTCGCCGAAGATCTTCGTGCCGGGCTCAATGGTCAGGGTGGCGCCGCTGCGGACGTACACGAAGCCCTGCAGCAGGTACTTTTCGCTTGCCTTCAGGGTTCGGCTGGCGGTGATCTCTCCGCTTAGGATTACCCGGCCCGCTGAGTCGGTCGGGCCGCTGGGCTGCTCGACGCCCGGGGCGTTGTCGTTGTTGTCCTCGCAGCTGGTCAATGAGGTGCCGGTTGCTGCCGCCAGCATAGCCAGCAGCAGCAGCTTAGGGAAACGTTGCATAAGCGAAAAGGGTAGATGGATGACGGGGGAAAGCCGGGGCGCTTACCAGCTGAAGGTCAAGCCCAGGGTGGTGTTGGAGCCCCGGCGGAAAGTGCGCACGGTCTGGTCCCCACTGGTGAACTTGCCGTCGCGGTTGCTGTCCTGGGCCAGGCGCACGGGCTGGTTGAAGATGTCCTGCCAGGCGGCGCGCAGCTCCCAGTGCTTGGCCAGGCGCTTGGTAGCGACCAGGTCCAGCACGTTGCGCGAGGCTTCGAAAACGGTGGGGTTGACCACCGTGCCCACGGCGTAGATGCGCGGGCCGGCTACGTTGTAAAGCAGCGAGACCTGGGTGCCGCGCTCCTCGTTGGCGTAGTAGGCGCCGAGGTTGATCAGGTAGGGCGACTGGTTTTGCAGAGGACGGCGCCGGGTCTGCGTGTCGCTTACGTTTTGCGGGGTCACCCGGCCGCTCGCGTCCGGTACGTTAACCACTTCGCCCAAATCGATGCGGCTGAAGATGTAGGAGGCGTTGCCCACGAGCGAGAAGCGCTGCAGCCAGGGCAGGCTGGTCAGCGTGCTCAGCGACTTGCGCACTTCTACCTCCACCCCGTAGTTCTGGGCGGACTGCGTGTTCACGAAAGCGTAGCTCAGGGAGTTTGCGCCGGTAGCGGTGGTGAGCAGGTAGTTTTCAATCGGGTTGCGGAAGCGCTTGTAGAAGGCCCCGATTGAAACAGATTCCCCGGTGCTGGGGTAGAGCTCCCAGCGCAGATCCAGGTTCTGGACCCGGGCCGTTCTCAGGTCGTAGTTGCCTTGAATGTCGGCGTTGAGGTTGAAGTCGTAGAAGCGGAAGGGCGCCAGCTCGCGGAACTCCGGGCGGTTGATGGTCGCCGCGTAGGCCGCCCGCACCAGGGCGCGGTCGCTGAGGTTGTAGGCCACGTTCAGCGAGGGCAGCGGCGAGAGCACGCGGCGGCCGCCGTTGGTGAGGCCCCCACCCCGCAGGGCGCTGCTTACCTGCTGGTCGTTGAGCTCGGCGCGCAGGCCGGCCGTGCCGGTAAACTTGCCCACCGGTACCGTCAGGCTCGCGTAGCCGGCGAGCTGGTTGTTAAGAGCCGAGTAGGAGTCGTTTGGGTCGGTTCCTTCCTCCAGGGTAAAGAAGCCCGGCTGCCCGGTCAGGTTTTCCGGGGCGAACACCTCCCCGACCGGCAGCGTGCGGATGACGCTGGTGTTGCCGACGCTGGTGTAGCCGAAAAAGCGGGCGTTGAAGTCGCGGTCCTTGCGCTCGGCGTAGAGGCCGGCTTTCAGCTTGATGCCGCCTTCCTCCCGGGTGCTGTCGCCGGTGAATGCGTGCACCAGGTTCACGGCCAGGGTGCTGACCCGCTCGTTGAGCTTGGAGAAGTAGCGCCCTGATTCGGTCAGGCTGGGGTCGGCCGGGGTGGAAACGCCGTAGGGGGCCGGGCTGCCGTCGCCGTTGATGCCGCCGATGGGGCGGATGTAGCGCACCCGGCGCCAGTCTGGCTCGGTGCGGTGGGTGTAGGCAAAGCCCGCCGCCCAGTTAACCGAGGTTTTGTCGTTGCCCAGCTCGTGGGTGCCCAGCAGCTGGCCGGAGTAGATGCTCCGGCTTTCAAAGCGCTGGGAGTAAGCGCGCACGTCGTTGCTGGTCTGGGTGATGTCCTGGCCTTCCCGCACTACCGTTTCGGCCGCGCCCAGCTGGTTGAACAGGTTCTTGAACTCGAAGGTGTGGCGCGGGTTCAGACGCAGCCAGAAGTTCTGCACCAGCCCCAGCCGCACTTCGTTGTTGTAGACGTGGTCATCGTAGTAGGAAGCCAGCTGGTTGCGGTCCTGGCCGTTTTCGAAAAACTTAAGCCGCGCCGTGTTGGCCACGTGGTAGTTGCCGTAGTTCAGGCTGGTCAGCGTACCGGCCTCGAGGGGACCGAGGTCAAAACGGCGGCCCAGGTTAAAGCTTAAGCGCAAATCCGGGGCGGCGGTGCGGGAGCGCACCTGCCAGCGGTTGGGCAGCTGCCGCCCGAAGGCGGCGCGCAGCGGGGCGGAGTACTCGTCGCTTAGGCGGTCGGGCCAGTTATCGGGAATGGTGCGCTTGCCCGAGTCTACGCCCAGCCAGTCATACTTGCCCCCCTGGTACTGCTGCACGGTCTGCAGGCTCGTGCCGGCGCGGTAGCCGCCCGCCAGGCTGAAGTTGGCAAAGTTCTCCGCCGGGGCCCGCTTGGTGTACAGCTTGATTACCCCGCCGGCAAAGTCGCCGGGGAGCTCGGCCGAGCCGGACTTGAAGATGAGCATGCGGTCGATCACGTTGCTGGGCACCATGTCGAAGGCAAAGGCACGGGTGTCCACTTCCGAGCTGGGAGTGAGCACGTCGTTGAGCATAACGGCGTTGTAGCGCTGGGTCAGGCCACGCACCAGCACGAAGCGGTTGTCCTGGATGGACACGCCGGGCACGCGACGAGCGATCTGGGCGGCGTCCCGGTCCTGGGACTTGACGATCTGCTCGGAGGATACCCCGGAGGCTACGAGCTGGGCATTGCGCACCTCGCTGATTACGGCGATGTCCGTGTACGTCTGGCGCTGGCCGGTGACGACAACTTCCGCGATCTGGGAAGAAGCGCTTTTCAGGCCGGTGTTGACCACCACCACCCTGCCCGGTTCAACGACCAGTCCCGGCAGGGTTTTCTTTTCGTAGGAGATGTAGGACACTACCAGCGAGTGGGTTCCGGCTGGAATCTTGGTCAGCGTGAAGTTACCATCCAGGTCCGTAGCGGTGCCGATGGTGGTTCCGGCGACGCCGATGCTGGCTCCGATAACCGGCTCCTGAGTTGCCTCGTCCCGGATGGTGCCTTTGATGGTTCCGGTTTGGGCGACGGCGGCTACGCTGCTGCCCGACACCAGCAGGGCGGCCAAGGTGGCCCGGGAAAATTGCTGTACCATGATCAAGAAACTATGCCGCAAAATTCCCCGGACAGTGTTGCTTGAGCGTGTCGCCAGCATTACCAAACCATTAATAAAACAGCGCAACTTATAAATTCATATGCCTGATTGTCATACAGTTGGGTTTAGTAACCGGAATAATTTTGCTAAGCAGTCTGGTGATTGCCGGGTTCCCTTAATCCTGGCTTAACCGGAAGGGCTTGGCGATTGCGTAATCTTGCCCTGCGGTCGGCTATGCCGCACCGCCCAAGCTACCCCCCACACCTATGTCAACTAAAAAGAAAGAGCTCTTGGCTGACCTGCTCAGTTGCCTGTCGCCGCTAATCCAACCCATAACCCCCGCCGGCGGGGACGTGCCCCGGGGCGTGGCCAAGGCCATTCGCCGATTAGCTGAACAGATTCAGCTGCAGCAAGCCAAGCTGGCCCGGCGCGAAGCCAAGGCCGGGCCCCAGGCCGCGCGGCAGCGGCTGACCGAGGAGCTGCTGGGCGTAGTTAACACCTACCTGGGCGAGGATGCGCCCGCCGACGATCGCTCGGCCGATCGCCTGCAGCAAAGCGCCGCCGAACTGGCCGACAAGGCAGCCAAGCTGCGGGCCCGGCAGGAAAAAAGCCGGGCTGAGCAGTCCCTGGTTCCGGAGGAGGTCGCTTCCGCGGCTGAAGGCCCCGCCACGCCTCCCACCCCGGTTCCCGTCCGCCGCAGCCGTAAGCGGCCCGCAGCTAACCCCGGCTAAGACATTGTGCCGCCCAAGGGGCAAATGCGCTTCGACGTCGCGCCCGTCGGACCCGTATTTTCCGGCTAGGCAACCTAAGCTCCCCCAAGCCACTGACCCGGCGGGCAATGCCCGCCGGGTCACGTAGTGAGCATGAACTAATTAAAAAGGCCGGTCTAAACGGGTAAGCTTACTGCCTGCTCAGGCACAGGGTCACCGTGGAAGCCAGCTGTTCGGGCTGGCAGCCCAGGGCCATGGCCAGCTTGCCCGATTGGTATAGAGTTACCTGGGCCTGGGATCCCTGGCGGGGGCACTGCCGCAATGCCACGGTGAGCGTGCGGGTATCCGGCCAGGTTGCCTCGAAGGCCAGGGCAGGCTCCGGCCAGGGCGCGGCGGCGGGCTTAAGCCCGCGGGGTCCGTAGCCCGCAACGGCCTCCACCGCGGGATGGAGCTGGTCGAGCAGAGCGTCCAATACCGGCATTGGCATACTGCCGCGCGAACGCAGGCGCAGCTCCTGCTCCAGCTCCAGCTTAACCTGCGTTGTCGTGACCATAACCCTAGCAGCATGTTAGAGCTATAAGATGAAAAGATTTCCGCAGCTACGCATTGATTATCAGCAATAACTCACCAAAGATCAGTCTCGATTTATTACGGCCGCGCTCCGAGAATCGGCACCTGGCCAAGAATGAGTTTACTTTTGCCAATTATGGAATCGGCTTACACCCTGCTGGACTTCTACACGGTCGAGTACACCGCAAACCCGCCCCTGCTGCGGGGCACGACCCGGCGCCTGCTCACGGAAGAGGAGATTACCGCCAGCGTGGAGCTGGTGCTGGTTCAGGCGCAGCAGCACGGCTGCCGGTACTGGCTGCTGGCGGGCGAGCTGCCCCTGCAGGGCTATTCGGATGCCTTGCACACCTGGATGCGGGAAGATTACTTTCCACGGGTAGAGGAAACGCTGCCCGGCATCGTGGCCATCGCCATGCTGCTGCCTCCGGGACAGGAGGTGGACCTCGATGCCCAAGGCTACGTGCAGCCCCTGGATGTGCTGCGGCCCGGGGTGCGCACCGAGTGGTTTGCTACCCCGGACTCGGCCTTGATCTGGCTGGCGCAGATTCGCGAGCGGGTAGAGAACTCGTAAGCTCGCGGCGCGGCAAGCTAAGATTTTAACGGGTTAAGCGTGATCCGGCTTCGGTTTACCTGGCCCGGGCGCGGGACAGTTCTTTGCAACCCCTGGCTTAACCCGAGGCTCCCTCGATTAATGAAACAACTGCGCCTTTACCTTTCCGCCGCCCTGCTGCTGGCCGCGGTGGCTTGTAAAAAAGACGACTACCTGGAGGGCATCGACAAGAACGCTTTGTTTGCCCCACCTACCCCCGCTGAGCTGGCCGCGGTGCAAACCGACTGGGCAGCCCGTAATCTAGCCCCCAAGGGTTACCAGCTGGAGCAGACCATACCGCTTTCCGCGGGGGCGGAGCTGCGCTTTATCTCGTTTCTAACCGGAGCTTACCGCACCCAGGCGGCCGTATTCGTGCCGGGCGGGTTGGGGCCTCACCCGGTGCAGCTGCACTTTGGCGGGTTTACAGCCGAGTCCCAGGCAATCGAGCTACGGCCAGCCGGCAGCGCCACGGCGGCACCTTCGCCTTTTATCCAGGCTTGGATAGCCTTTCGGGGGCAAGGCCTGCGGGTGATCGTCGACGGCCGCAGCTACGACCGGCCCGTATCGGAGGGCCCGCTCGGCGAAGCGTTTGATGGCGCAGCCGACGATGCGCAGGCCCTGCTGAACGTCGTGCTTGCCACCGTACCGGGTGCCGACACCGGGCGCATTGCCCTGCGCGGGGGCAGCCGGGGCGGCACGGTGGCTTTGCTGCTGGCGGAGCGCGACGCCCGGGTACGGCGGGCCATCGACGTGGTAGGCCCCACCGACCTGCTGGGTTTGACCAGGTCTCACGTGAACGATCCTACCTACCAGCTGCAGTTTCTGCAGGAGCTCCGGGAGGGGCGCATCACGCTGGCCCAGGCCCGCCACCGCCTGCTGGCCAGCTCCCCGTTATACTTTGCCGCGCGGTTGCCCCGGGTGCAGCTTCACCTCGGCAGCCGGGATTACATCGTGCCGCCGGCGGAAGGCGAGCGGCTGCACGAGGCGTTGCGTTCGCTGGGCCGGGAAACGGAGGTGGAATACTTTCGTTACGAGGGCCGGGACCACCACGGGGTGCACACCCACCCGGACTTTGCGGCCAGGGTAGATGCCTTTCTGGCGCCGCTGCGCTAGGGTGAGGGCGGCTTAGCGCAAGCCCAGCACCTTGAGCAGCAGGCCGGCGGGGTTTTTCTCGGCCTTGATCTTCTGGGTTTTCAGCTTGTAGGCAAAAGCGTTGACTTCGCCGACCAGCCGGTCCTCGCCCAGAATGCGGTCAACCAGCTGGGGATCGACGATGCCCAGGGTTTTGAGGTGCTGGCGGGCCAGCTCTACCTTGCCGTCCTCGGCGGGGCGCTCAAACTGCAGGGGCAGCTGGTGCGGGGTCTGCTGCTTGATGAAAAAGCGGATGCTTTCAAACGAGCGGCCCTTCTTGATAAGCTCGTACTGAATCTGCAGGTCGGTGTGCTGGTTGATCTGCTTAACCGCGACATCGAGCACGAACTTCTGGAACATGGACACCTTGGTGTACTGCTCCGACTCGATGCCCTTGGGGTCCTTGAGGTGCAGCATCACCTTGAAGTCCGAGATAGTAAAGGTCTTGCTCTCACCCACGTCCTTCCACTGCGAGGCAATCTGGTAGATGCGCTTGGCGTACTTGCTCGACAGGGAGAAGGCCGCCTGCAGGCGGTAGGAAGTAAAGTTGTTTTTCAGGTCGATGAGGTAAGGCCGGATCTTTTCCGAAATTTCCAGCTCAATTACCCCTTCACCCTTGAGGTATTCGGCCGAAGCCAGCAAGCCTACCTGCAACAGGCGCTTTTTGTCCTCGATCACGTACTCGCGGGTGCGCAGCGAGGATGTCGCCTCGAGAAACTGCTGGTAGTTCCACTGCCGGCCGGTCAGGCTTTCCAGATCCTTTACCCGCACCTTGTAAAGCGTCCCCGTGCGGTCTTCTTTTTTCAGCAGGGAAAGCAGATAGAAGACCACGTCCATCTCGCAGGCCGTCATCTCGTAACGGGCCGTGGTGATGGCGTTGTGCTGCCGGATCTCAATGGCGGCCGAGTCGCTTTGCTTCATAGTAGAGGGGAAAAGACGAGCTAAGCTAAGCAAACGGAAAGAGCTAAGGAAAGTTTTTCCCTATATTCTTTCCTTTCGCTTATGAAACCTTTCCCAAGCGCTTATGATCCCTTCCCTTTCGCTTATGAAACCTTTCCGCAGGGCTTATAATCCCTTTCTTTTCGCTTATAAAAGCTTTCCCAAAACGCCCGCAGCTCCTTATTTATCAATAACTTACAAGCCCTGCAAATAAGACAAACAATACAAATACTTCACAAATTGTGTCAAGCTCCAGCAAAAGGGTATATTAAGGTGGGGGGATAGCCAAAGCAGGGCCGATCAACAAGAAAAAAACAAAAACACAGCAAAAATGCGCAGCCAACCTAAGGGATTGCACTTTTTCAATATATGTTTCAATATATTTAATAATTGACTTATAATCCCTTTCCTTTAACCTAATGATCCTACCAAGGCGAAGCGTGGTCATCCTCCAATGTTACCTAAGACAGCGCCTATTAGCAGCCATTTGCTCCTCTGCTCCTCACCAGTGCCCCATTAGCTTTCATCTGGGCCTTAAGACCAGCACCTCCAAAGGAAAGGTTTTATAAGCCTGTGTAAGCGCCTTAACGGCATATGGGCAAAAGGAAAGGTTTTATAAGCGTGGGCCGACCATCTAAGCGCCCGGCAACTAGCACAAGCCCGACAGGAGGTGCCAGCGACAGCTGGATAACTGAAAGGAAAGGTTTTATAAGCCCGCTGGCGGCTGGCCGGAAAGGCCGCTGGTTGGGAACATGAGCATGCTGCCCGCGCGTGCCGCAGCCAAAGGAAAGAAATCATAAGCCCTTTGCAGCGCGCAGACGACTATTATGCTTTAAAGGAAAGGTTTTATAAGCCACGAGCCGGACGCGCCGGGGCCGCTGCCTTACCCGCTAAAGGAAAGGTTTTATAAGCTGCAGCACGGTTGGAGCACAGCTTACCCTAACACTCCAAAGGAAAGGTTTTATAAGCGGGCGTCAACCCGAAGCTCCTAGGGGCTCATCTGAAAGGAAAGGTTTTATAAGCGGCCCTCGGCCGTGCTGGCCAGCTCCGGGGTTTCAGCGGGCACCGGCCGGGCACGAAGCACGCGCCGGTGCGACAGCGGCAGGGTCACGTGGCGGCCGCCCCCTTTTTCGAAGAGCTCCACCATTAACTGCTGGCTGGGCGGAAAAGTAAACTTGCGCAGCACATGCACCTGGCTTAGCTTCCCACCCCCGGGCAGCTGGATCTGGCTAGCGTTGTAAACGTAGTAGGGCTGCAGGGAGCGCTGCTGCTCGGCCGTCCGGCGTACCCGGCGGCGGTCCTGCAGGTACAGGCGCACAAAGTCCACGTCGAAGGGAACGCGCGAGTTGTTGCGGGCGTGCAGGGGCAGGAAAAAGGACTGCCCGTCGGTGTACAGCTCCCCGGCCCGCAGCTGGATGTCCTGCCGGGTGCGACCCCGGCCCCGCGGCGCTCTGGCCAGGGCAAGACGGGCGGCCCGCTCCAGCTGGGGCTGGGTGGCCGGTTGGTTGCGCAGCTGCACCCGCGGGGCACCCGGCCCGGCGCCGGCTCCGAGATCCAGGGTTAGCAGCCGGGGATTGCGCTCGTAGTGCACCAGAAAGGAATACAGCTTACCGTCGGCGGCCAGCACCGTCATGTTGGTTTCGGGAAAGCCGGCCCGGTTGGCTTTCACTTTTACGATGTTGGTGGCGCTTTCCGCCCGGGCGGCGATGATGTCGCGGCTGCCCAGATCCACGTAGGTGACGGCGTAAGGAAACACCAGGTGGGTGGTTTTCTGCTGCCCCACCCCCAGGCGGTAGGCGGCGACGGCCTGCCGGGACTCAAAACTCAGCACGGGCTGCTGACTTAAAGCAGGACGGGCCAGGGCAGCAAGCAACAGCAGCAGGGAAAGTAGCGGACGGTAGGTCATGGCTTAAGCAGAATCTGGTGGTTGGCTTTGAGGGTAATGCGCACCTGCCGGGCCCGGCGCCCGAGCAGGCTTTTGCCGGTTTGCAGGGCTACGCCCGCCGCGGCGGCGCCGGCGTGGGAAGTAAGGGCTAACGCCTCCGCGGCGTTCAGGCCGGGCTGCACGCTCTGGCGCAAGGCGTCGCCGGTGGGCACCCCAGGCACGAACAGGCCTTCGGTGCCGTCCAGGTCGTAGGCCCGCAGGCTCACCGGCAGCAGGCGGTTGTTTACCTGCACGCCCCGCACTTCAATGCGCAGGCGCTCCCCGGTCAGGCGGCACTGCCCGTGCACCAGGGTGTGGCGGGGCAGTAGCTGCCCATTAACCCGGGCCTCCTCGCTTAGCCGGAGCTTGACCGTGCCCCCGCTGACGACGGCCTGGTCGGTGTGCACCACCGCCGGCAAAGCGTTGGCGGTTTCGTCGGGAACGGCGTCGCTCAGGGTGTGGAAGCCCGACCGGCTTGCCCGGCTTGGGCTGCCAGCCAGGGAGGAAACAACGTTGGGACTGGGCGGCTGCAGCACTGTGGGCTTTAACCGCCTTCGGGCGGCCGGTGGGGCACTGGCAGCGGGGCTTGAGCGCAAACGCCGCTCGTACTCCGCCTTCAGCAGCTCCAGCTCGGCCAGGGAGCGATCCAACTCGTCCTGCTCGGCGCTGCGCTGCGGCCGCTCCTCCCCTCCCCTATCGATGGGGTGGAAAGTTGAAGCGGGTGCAGGCTCGGCGTAAGTCTGCCGCTGCAGGGCCATGAGCTGGCGTGCGGCGGCCGTGGCTCGGGCATCCGGCCGGCTGCTGTCGGGTGCCGCTTCTCCGGGCTGCAGGCCGTAGTTGAGGCCGGGCCCGGCCAGCTGGCGGCGGGGCGTGAAGGCGAGCTCGGAGCCGCGGGCGGAGTCGGCAGAAAGCCGGGCGTTGAGCTTGCTGCCCAGGTTGCGGCCCCGGCTGACGGCGGCGCCGGGCAGCTCGGTGTTAAGCCCACCCAGACCCGACTGATCTACCGGGGCTGATGCCGGCCGCCCGCCGCCCAGCAGCCAGAAGACCAGGGCGGCGCAGGGCACCACGAAGCCGGGTAAGACCACCGCCAGCCGGCGCTCGTGCAGAAAAGAGGCGGTATGGGTTACGGTGCTCATCGGAAAATCAGCTTAGCGGGGTTCGGTGCGCAGGTCCTGGTTGTGCAGCACGCGCCAGCGCTCCATCAGAAAGCCGTGGGGGTTGTTTTCCGAGCGGGTAACCGGCCGCAGGGTGCACTCCGACACCAGGTTGCGGGTAGTCACGGAGGAAGTGCGGATAATCTGCTGGGTGGCGTAGCAGCGGGCCGTGCGGGCGTCGCGGTCGACCACCACCGAGTCCACCCGCAGCTTCTGGCTGATGTTGGCCGCGATCAGGTCGTTGTAGTAGCCCTTCTCGCGCAGGTTGTCGTACATGCGCCGCGCGCTCGCGTCGGCCAGGTACAGGGCCCGCCCCACGTTGTCCTCAATGGCTTTCTCGTCCGGGTCGAGGGTAAAGAACAGCTCGTGAAAGCGGCGCACGTGCTCGCGGGCTTCCACCGGGCGGTTGTCGCGCACGTCCCGGGCCGCGGCCGTGAGCAGCTGCCCGTCGGCCAGCAGGTACACCCGGTTCTGGGCGGCGCTGACCGCCCGCAGGCAGGCGAATAGGGTAAAGCCCGTCAGCAGCAGGCAGAGTACCCCGAACACCAGGGCCAGGGTTTTCACCTGCTGAAAGGCGGTGTCCACGTTTTTTAGGCTGCGCAGCATGGCGGAGGCAGATTAAGAATTAGTGGAGTTGCGGTAGCCGGCGGAGGTCTGCCGGTTGAGGTTGGGCAGCAGCGTACTGCCCAGGGCCTGGGCGCTGCCCGTGACCCGGCCCGTTAGGGCGCCCGCCCCCGCCGCGGCGGTGTTCGTCACGCTCCAGGCGCCCTGCAGGCGGGCAATGGCCGTTTGCATGCCGGTGGCTTGGATAATCCAGCCCGCTACCGTGGGTACGGTGAAGTAGCCGGCGATGGCGATCAGCAGAAAGATCATGTAGCCGTAATCGGCCGTGCTCGCGTCCGCGCCGGCGGCGATGTTGTCCAGGTCCTGTTGCAGCATCAGCACCTGGATGCGGGCGATGATGGCCCCGTAGATGTTGGCGACGGGCAGCCACAGGAAGACGTTGACGTAGCGCGCAAACCAGCCGCTCAGCGTGCCTTCAAAGCCCGGCCAGATGGCAAAGCCAAAGGAGATCGGGCCGATAATGCTCAGCACGATCAGAAAGAAGGTGCGAATGGTATTGATGACCAGCGCGGCTGCGTTGTAAGCCAGTTCCAGCGCCTCCTTCAGCCACTCCCGAAAGTTCTTCTGGACGTTGTAGGCCATTCGATCCATATAGAGACCGGTCTTAGATTCTAAGTCCCAGTATGGCTTCTTTTCCAATTCTCGCTCAAAGGCGACATCATTTTCAAAAGGTTGATTTTCGGCTTTGGAAGCGAGTACCTTCTGCTTTCGATCTTGTAAATCAATGATCACTTCATTTTGAGCCTGAACCAATCCCTTGGTTGCTCCTGAAAGAGGGCTCATCACTCCATTTAGCGTATCCAGAAGCAGTGGGAACAGTGCGATAGCTAAGCCAATCGCAAAAGGTCTCAGCAGGGGGAAAAAGTCAATGGGCTCGGCGTTTGCCAGCGAGCGCCAGATCGATACGCTTACGTAGGCTAGGGCACCCAGCCCACCCAGCGCCCGACCTACGTTAATAAAATCCTTGCACAGCGGGTACATCTCCCGGTAGAGCGTGTCCAGCAGGTCCTGCAGCGACTTAAAGGTGGAAGTAACCTGCAGCAGAATAAGCAATAGCATAGGCAATGAGCTTAGGGGCTTGCGCCGTAGAGTTCGTGGATCTTTCGCCGCTCGGCGGCCTGCCGGGCCTGTTCAGCTGCCAGGGCTGTGTTGCGGCGGGTGAAGTAGATGACCAGGGCGAGGTGGTGCTGCATGCGCTCGTCAATCCGGTTGATGTATTTAAGGCGTTGCGCGTCGGTCATTTGCGCGTGCCCAGGCTGCAGTACTACCTGCAGGTCATCGAGAATGCCAACGCTTTCTTCGATTAGCCCGGCGTAGGCGCGCTGCGTGGCCTGGATCTGCTCCGGTCTAAGTCCGGGTTGCTGGTGCAGCCGCGAAACGTTGCGGGCGTAGAGCTCAATGATGCGCCCCTGGTTTTCAAAGATGCGGCGCACCCGCTCGTACTGCCGGACCGTGGCACTTACTTCCCGCAGGCTAGCGTACCACTCCCGGTGCAGGTTCAGGTTTTGGTCAACCAGCTTGGTGGTGAGCGCCTGTTCCTTTACTCCGCGGTCCAGGAGTTGCCGGGCGCGGCTTTTAAGCTTGCTCATGGTCGTCTGGTGACTGATCTGCCTGCGGGAGCTGCGCTCGGCAATGGGGGCCGAAACGATCAGCTGGGCCGCAGCATTCCCGGGGCCGAGCAGCAGTGCCAGGCCCAATAAGGTTAACCGCAGGTATTTCATGGGTTATTCAGCCAGGCCGTAGAGCTTTTCCACCATGCGCCGGTCCGCGGCCCGCACGGCCTGCTGCCGAGAGAGGGCCAGGCTGCGTCGGGTGAAGTACACCAGCAGATCGTAGTGGTGGGTTACCCGCTCATCCAAGGCGTCGATCAACTCCAGGCGCTCGGCATCGGTCATCTTCGCCCCGACGGGATTGACCACCACCTTGAGTTCAGCCAGCATGCCTGCGCCCTCTTCGAGCAAACCGGCGTAAGCCCTGACGATAGCCGCGCGCTGCTGGGGACTCAGGTGTTTGTCGGTGGTAAACCGTGTGATGTAGTCCGAGTAGATCTTGATCATGGCCGCCTGCCGCTCGAAGATGTGCTGTACCCGCCGGTAGCTGCGCACTGCCTGACTGATCCTGAGTAGGCCCTCGTACCATTCCTTGTGCAGCAGCATGTTCTGCTGGCTGTAAGTCTTGGTTAAGGTCTGCTCCACCACGCCCTTATCAATCAACACATTGGCCTTCGCTTCCAGACCCTTCATGGTTGCCTGCAAGCCGGTTTGCATGAAGCTTTGGCCCTCCAAGACTGGTGCTGAAACAATGGCTTGCGCAACAGCTTTATTGCTAGCTATTAACCAGATAGATATAAAGAAGATCAGGGATCTTAAGAGCATCACTAAGCGTCTAATAAGTTGCCATCAATCTTTTTTTAAGCTCTCTGTTTACCTTTCTCTGATCCTTTTCAGCTCCTTCCTTTATGATGGCTTGAGCTATCCTAACCTTGTTAGTTTGAATAGCGCTTAGTCGATCAATTTCGCCCTTAAGAATCCTTTCATCATGTTTAGCAAGCATGGAGAGAGAACGCACATTGGCAAGACTTTCAATTGTGCACTGATCGTACAGCTTTGTTATTAACTGCTTTTCGTTATCGTCTAATTTGCTTGATATCAGTAGTTTATTAAGTTTGTTTTCACGTTGGTCGATTACTTCCAGGTGGCCTAGAAAAATTGGTTCTGCCTTTTGCTTCTGGTCCATCTTCAAATCACTGCCGTACCAGTTTTCCATCGCTTGAAGCAGCTCCTGATATCGGTGCCTGTTCTGCTTTGGTAGGGTATCAAGTCTGGCTTTAACTTCCACAATCAAGCGGGGTTGAGCAGTGCTAATTACCGCCTGAGTTTGGGTTGTTACTTGCTCACCGCAGGAGGCGCCAAGCAAGCAAGTCAGCAGCAGGACAAGAGGTCTGGTCATGGTTGAGTGGTTTGGTTGAGGTGGTCAGCATCACGCACGCTGCTCGCGCAGCTCCTGGGCGTAAACTTTAATGGCGCCGGCTAGATCACCGGCTCGTTCCTGCGCCAGCGTTTGCAGACGCAGCTTTTCTTTTTCCTCCGTGGTGTAGGTCACGTACTCCTCGGGGGAGACTTCCGTAGCGTACACTTTGGAAGCCGTCCCGCCCAGGGAGATAAACACTTCCTTGTAGTAACGGCCGGGCTGTAAGTCCAGGTTGATGGACAGCGCCTGGGCTTTTTCCTTATCGGAAAGCGAGAGCAGTTGCTGAATCTCCTCGAAGCGGTGGGCGTACTTGCGCTGGTCGAGCAGGATCTTGCAGTCCGAGTTGTTGATGATGGTGTTCTTCACGATGGCGTTACCAACGATGTCGTCCACTTCCTGGGTCACGATGACGGCTTCCCCGAAAAACTTGCGCACCGTTTTGAACAGGTAACGGATGTACTCGGCCATCCCGGCGGTAGCGATGGCCTTCCACGCTTCCTCGATCAGAATCATCTTCCGGGTGCCCTTCAGCCGCCGCATCTTGGCAATAAAGGTTTCCATGATGATGAGCGTCACGACCGGAAACAGGATGGGGTTATCCTTGATGTTGTCCAGCTCAAAGACGATAAAAGGCTCGGCCACGAGGTCGAGCTCCCGCTCGGCGTTAAGCAGGTACTCGTAGGCGCCGCCGCGGTAGTAGGGCTTGAGCACGTAGAGGAAGTTGTGCAGGTCAAAGTCCTTTTCCCGCACCCCCTGCTTTCGCAGCACGGCGGCGTAGGGACCCTGCACGAACTCGTAAAAGGTATTAAAGCAAGGCCGCCGCTCCGGCTCCCGCCCCAGCTGCTCGTAGTACAGCTCCACGGCGTTGGTCAGGCTTACGTACTCGGCCCGGGTGGCATGCTCGTCGTCCTTTTTCCAGAGCGTCTGCAGCAGCACCTTCAGGCTTTCCTTTTTCTCCGCGTCGGGCGCCCCGCCCCCGCTCACCAGGAAAGGGTTGAAGGCAATGGGGTCGTGCTCCTCGTAGGTTAGGTACACCCCGCCCAGCAAGGCGCATAGACCCTGGTAGGAATTGCCCGTGTCCACCAGCAGCACGTGGGTGCCCTGTTCGTAATACTGGCGTACCATGGCGTTGGTGAAAAACGACTTCCCACTGCCCGAGGGGCCCAGGATAAACTTGTTGCGGTTGGTGATCACGCCCCGCCGCATCGGCTCGTCCGAGAGGTCTACCAGCACCGGGCGGCCGGTAAGCCGGTCCGAAAGCTTCAGCCCGAAGGGCGAGGCGGCGTCGCGGTAGTTCGTTTCCACGTTCCAGAAGCAGGCGGCCTGGGCCGCGAAGGTGGGAAAGGTGTCCTCGGCCGGAAAATCCCCGGCGTTGCCCGGAATGCCTGCCCAGTAGATAACGGGCGCATCCACGGTGTTTTCCCGGGGACGGGCGCCAAGCCGGGCGATGGCCGCACTTACTTGGTTGCGCAGCTCCGGCAGCTCGCTTTCCCGCTCGGTCCAAGCCAGCACGTTGAAGTGGGCGCGCACGGGCTGCTTCTGCTCCGCGTGCGCCTCGTTCAGGTACTGCTCGTACCACTGCCGGTTAATGGCGTTCTGGCGGGAATACAGGGCGAGGGCATTCAGGTTGTCCTTGCGCTTTTCAAAGCGCCGCAAGGCTTGAGCCGGATCGTCGAGGAAGATGTACTGATTGTAAAGGTGGTTGCAGCTGAGCAGCAAGCCCAGCGGGGCGGCCAGGCCGACGGCCAACGGAGAGCGGTCGGTGGACAGGCGCTCGTAGCGCACGGCTGGGTCCACTTCGGCGGGCAGGTCATCTACCGCCGTCAGGGAGAACAGCTGGCAGTGCTTATGGCCCACCTGCAGGCCCCGGGAAAAGTCGAGGTCTACGAGCGGGGCCGTGGAGCTGAGCTCCAGGGCGAGGTACTGCTCCAGCAGCCCTGCCTGCGTTTCGGTGCCCACGAGCTCGTCCTCACTGAGCTGCTGCAAGCGCAGGGGGCTGCCGTCTTCGACCAGTCGCTTGAACTGCCCGACCGCGTCGAAGAAAGCGCTTTGCTGCTGCGCGTCGAGCTGGGTGCGCGGCACCAGGTGCCGACGGCCCAGCAGGGAGGCCGGGCTGCGGTAGTGGGCCCGCTCGGTGGCCGTGCGGGAAATGAACAGGTAGCACACGTGCCGCAGAAAGGGCCGCTCGCAGAAGTGGCGCTCGTAGGCGCGGCCGAGCAGGGAGCTTTCCAGCCGCGGGGAATTAAAGTCGGGGCAGTAGCGCTCCTCCACAAACCAGTCCTGCTTGTGGACCACCGCCGGGGTGGGCAGCACCCGCAGGGCCTTGACGACCGCGGCGTGCAGGGACTGGTACTCGGCCGGTGAGAGGGTAAACAGCTCCGGTAGCTCGAGGCGGAAGGCTACGGTCAGGTCGGCGTTCTTGCTGATCAAGCAGCCCCGCTCAACGCGGTAGATGGGCTGCAGCTGCTCGAGCGTGGCCGACGGCAGCACGAGAGGTGGGCTCATGTGCGCTCGGACGTTAAGGTGAGAAACAGCCGCGGGCGGCGGCTGACGATGCGGCGGGGCTGCCGGCGGCGCGCCCGCGCTTTCAAGGCTCCAAACTCGCCGTAGCGGCGGTTAAGGGCAAACACCCGGGCGAACACCAGCCCGCCCAGGCTCAGGGCCAGCAAGACCACGAGGTAGGAGTTCACGCCCGCCACCAGCAATGTCAGGGCGAGCAGGAACACGGCACCGAGGCCGGCGGCCAGGTAAGCCAGGTACACGCCGACCAGGCCCTTGAACTCCACGGGTTTGCCGATGCCCTTGTTGATGGGCAAGGGCACGGCCTACAGGAAAAAGGCCCGCAGGATGGTGGCCACCACGACGAGGAAGATGCAGGAGCCAAACCAGGAGGCGGCTACCTTCTGGGTATCCTGGTCGCCGGAGTTCCACTTGGAGTACACCTTCACGGCTCCGATCAGGCCCAGTACGGCGCCCACAGCGTACATGAGGTTGGTGCCGGGCTCAAAGTAGCGGGTCACCTGCTCGGTGGCGGCTTCAATGCCGGCTTCGCCGCTGCCCTGGGCCCGCAGCGCGGCGGGCAGCAGCCACAGCAGGGCCAGGCCCGCCAGGCGGGCAAGGAAAGAAAGTAAGCGCATAGACGGTGGATGTTGGGGGATAAACAGGCCCGGAGCCGGCTTATTCCTCTTCCCCGAACAGGGCATCAATCTCCGCGCTGCGCCGGCGCTTGTTGGCAGCAAACCGGGCGGCCAGGGCGGTACCCTCCAGGGCGGGGTGCAAGGATTCCGGGGCCCGGCCGGCAGCCAGGCAGTCCAGGGCCTCAACTAAATCATCAGCGCCGATCAGCGAGTCGGCTTCGGCCGGGTGGGCAAGTGCGGAGGGCGCCACCGGCAGCTCCTGCTCCGCGGGCAGGGCTTCAGGGTCGGATCCGGGCGGCGGCAGCTTAGCGGGGGTAAGCGGCGCACCGGCGGTGTGGGGTAAGTCGGTCTGATTGCCTTGAACGGGATCAATCACATTTTGATGCAATGAATCAAAATTTGATATGATCCTACTATTCTCCTCAGTGGTAGCCTCCGCGGTCTTTGCAGCGGCGCTTTGTCGGGCTTCTGCTTCGTTGTCAGCAGCTTGCGCGGAAAAAACGTGGCTTGCCGCAGTGCCGGGCGAGAAGGCTGGCGCCGGCGAGTCTGCGGGGGCGAACACCAGGCTGGGTGGCACGAGCGGCTCCGAAGCCTGCGCTGCGGAGCGAGGCACGGCGGTCCGGCGGCTTAGCCAGGCGCGCAGCTCAGGGCGGTAGTAGCGCCAGCCCACGTAGGCGTAATACAAGACGAGCAGCACGAGGGTGCCAAATACAAACTGGCTCCAGGTATAACCGGTAAAAAGCATAACGGCGGGGTTAAAGTGTAAGGTGGCAAACAGCCTGGCCTAGTGGACCGTGGTAGCCGCACCGAAACCCAGTTCCGACTGAAGTGCTGCGTCGTACCCCCGCGGCAGCGCAGCAGCTTTGTTCTTCTTTACGCAGCCCGGGCCTTTGGGTAAACAAACCCAACCCGGCGATAGTATTTTCGCGGTGGGCAAGCCTGCAGTGGCTGCCCCTGTCGATGGCTTTTCCTGATTGTTAATGCAATTCTTAGTTTTCAGAATTGGTCAACCACCGCAGGCCGTTCCTCATGCCAGTGCTCTTTTCTGCCCGTAAAGCCGCATCGTAGCACTATTCCGGGCAGCGGTTAAGTATGCCGGGTAGAGCAGTTGCGGGGAAAGTGCAACTTATAAGCCCAAGAAAGTTGCCATTTCTGACTCGAGTAGATCATTTGGAATTAATAAATTTCCGGGCTGAGGTGCTGATTTGGTTTACTCGCCAGCTTAGCCTGTCCGGATTTTCCAGCCTACTGCGATTACCCATTCCCCGATGCAACTGCTCCGCTCCTATCCGGCCCTTAAGCTTTACCTACACGCGGCTGGTGATAAGGCTTTGGAAGCGCAGTGGTATGGCGCCGTCTCCGGGACCTTGTTCCAAACCATGGTTGCAGAGGCGTTGGCGCTGGCCCAGCAGTATCGCTTTGCCGGCTGGGTAGCCGATGATCGGTTGCTCGGGCCCCTGAGTGCTGCCGATGTGCGGTACGTCGGGGAGCAGTTCATGCCGTCGCTTATTCAGTTAGGGTTAAAGCGCCTGGCCCTCTTGGAAGCAGTCAGTCCCGCCTCTCAGGAACGCGTGATGGCCGGCCTTACTTCCCTGGGTCCGAATTTGTGCCTGCAGATTCGCTTTTTTACCGATCCGATCGATGCCCGCGCCTGGGCTTGTGGGCTGGGTAACGAGTACAGGGGTCAAGTTCATTGATCCAGTCTTTTTAAAATGATAATAGGTTATTATGTAAGTATATTATAATGTTATCAAAATTATAATTTAAGATGTAGTTAATATAACTAAAGTATCTGCTTAAGTGCCTGAGCCTAAAGGAGGCGGATGTGTGGAATAGGTTGGTATTTTGCAAGAAAGAGCCGAAAGGTCCGGCACGATCAGCGGGGCAGCTGTGAAGGAATGTGCAAGCTAGCTTGACTTACTTAAACTTTAGTCTAGGGTATGCCTTATCAATATGATTTTGACAATGTTGAACCATTACCAAGGCAAACCTTTCGCTTAAGGGTGAAGGTTGATAGGATTCTACTAATATTGCTGCTGCTAAGGGCGGAGCGGCAAATTCGCCCTGGCTGGTGGAGCTAGTTAACCATACTAGCATGAAACGGGCCCAGGGGCATAATGCCGCTGGGCCTTTTCTCTAACTGCCGCATGACCAGGTTAAGGCCCGGCTCCTTGGAAAGCTTGCTTTAGGCTTAACCAACGCCTGAATCCTGCTGTCGGCTTGGAGCAGCAGGGTAAGCGCGGTGAAACGAAAAAGACCCGGTAGGCAGGGCCAGCCGGGTCTTTCACACCAAAATATTATGGGCTGGGAAAGGGAATTCCCGCCCAAAGGTAGCTTTATTGCCACCGGATAATACCATCAACTTCAAAAAATACCGGTGCCTTGGTGCGCGGCACCCAGGCTTACATGAAGCCGGGGATTCCCTAGTCATTAAGCCTGAGCCCGTAACCCAGGCTGCATCCTATAAGCCAGCAAGCGCAGGTCGACCCGAATACGGGTTGCCCGCATCCCGGGGGAGCCACGTTCCGGAGTGGTTTGCCGGGGCGTCGGCAGCGAGCGCCAGCGATTCGAGGTGAGCCCGGGCAATGCGGGCCCAACGGGTGGGTCTACCTTGACAGGTAGCTTGGAACTGCCGCTCCACAAACGTGCCGGGCTGCTTTTCCCCTGCGCACCTAAAAGTGAGGTCCCACGGGGTTGAAGGGTTCCCGCCTGGGCGGAGGGAGGTGGGCCCAGGGGTAGAGAGCTCCCTTGAGCGCCGACAGCACCAGCTGCCACTGCGGTTGCGGCTGCGCGGCTTCCCGGCAGGCCAGCTCCAGCAGCTCCTGGCTGGCGCGCACCTGCCTTCGCCAACCCTCCGTTAAGCCTAATCCAGCCAGGCGGGTGAGCTCCGCCGGGGCCTCGCGGCACAGGCGCAGCATCACCTGCTGGTCGGCAGCAAGGTACGCGGACAGGCCAAGCAGCTGGTCGTGCAGCTGTTGCAGCTGCTGAAGGGCGGGCAGAGGACGCGGTTGCATAAAGAATGATTTAGCCCTGGTACGCGTAGGCCTGGCCCTGGTTCCGCGGGCCTCGGTTGGTATGCGCCGGCTGGAGCATAACCTTAAGCCAAAAGGGGAAGTAAGTTGCCCATACTGTTCCGAATACCCCGGCCCAACCGCTAACCTCAGCCTTAATTTAATGGAAGCACTTGCCCGCATTCTCGGCCGCAAGCTGCAGCAGCTGGGCTTGTTCCGCTACCAGCTGCTGCCCGCCGCCGCGAATCCCCTTAGTCCGGACGCCGTGCCGGAAAACGCCTTGCTGCTGCGTCTGGGCCCGCAGGGACAGCAGGAAGAAGCCGTGCTGCGCTGCCCCTGCGGCTGCGGGCAGGTGCTGCACCTGCCGCTGCACGCGCGGCGCTACGCCTCGTTCCGGCTGCGCTGGGATCGCTGGGGCCGGCCGACAGTGCAGCCCTCGGTGCCCGGCTGCCGCAAACGCTTTCGTCTGGTGCGGGGGCGGGTGTACTGGGCCAAGTACTAAGCACCGGAGTTGGTAAATGTAACCTAAGCTCAGCGGCGGCCGTACATAGACCAGCTTTCCGCAGAAAGGGAAGCACTCCCGCTCCCGCCCGGCTGGCGCCATCCATCCGGAGCTGACTCCACCACCTACTCCACCTGATGCCCCGTCCACCCTTGGTCGACGGGGCTTTGGCGTTTTAAAGCTCGTTTGCATCCGGCTGCAGCAGCTCAGGCCCGCGGCCGGCGGTGCTGCTGCACGGCGGCAACCTGCTGGGCCGTCAGCTCCCCGCGCACGTAACGCTCCAGCAACAGTAGGGTATCCGCCGTGCCGGTGGGCACACCCCCGGGTTGAAAGCCAACCCAGGATTCGGCCTGCTGCAGGCGGGCCAGCCAGCGCTGCTGTTCGTCGGCGGGTAAGGTGGAGGGCGGAAGGCTGAAGGGGTGCTGGATACCCGGATCGAAAGCTTGGTAGGTTGGCGCTGACATAAGCAAGCACGGGGAAGCGGGTGGAATACTGCCGCACGGTGGGCACCGGGAATACGTGCGCTGAGGGGCTGGTGTTCAGCGGTGCTTAACCGGATTTAAGCCGGGCACCCGGGGCCTGCAAGCCGTCGGGCTGAACCCCGCAGCTAACAATTTCCTGCGGGCTGGTGGACCCGTTCTGAAGGTAATGAAAATATAATCAATTCAAGGGTGACCTAACACGCCCGTGAGCAGCCCGTAGCTTTAGGCTTGAATTGTCCATCTTTGCCGTCCACCAACTGCCGACGCCATGCCGCTACTTTGCCTGTTCGTTTTGCTGTTGCTTTGCTTGTACGTTTTCCGCGAGGGAGTGCTTACCCCGGTTATTCCCCGGGAAAACAGCCAAGCAACTCTGGAATCCGGGAAGTCAAACCTCGATAACTGAGTTGGCCGCAGACCAGGCTTGCTGCCCCGGTAGCTGCGATTTCACGGGCTGCGGCCAAGCCACTAAAATTAGGGCCGGGTACCAACCTGCGAGTGACTCCCAACTTTCGTTTTGGCTGTATGCGCAGCGCTAGCTTCGTGCCCCCTGGCGAGCGGATAAATTTCGCTTTCAGGTATGCGCCACCGGCCGATTAGCAAGCGCAACTCCTTAGCGCTTGGCGCCTAACGCTAAGTGTTTCCAAAAAATTGGCACAAGAATAGTTAACTTGTTTCCTCGTGGTCTGGTTGATCTGATAACTGCTGCCCATGCTGGAGTACTACGAACTTGCGCTTGAGTCCGACCCGCCCCTGCTGCGGGCCGCCCGCCGTCGCCCGCTGAGCCCGGCTGAAATCACCGAAAGCTGCGAGCTGCTGCTGCTCACCGCCCAGGAAAACCAGTGCAATCACTGGTTGCTGGACGGCCGCGAGCACTTCACCGCCAACCCTTCCTGCCTGCAGACCTGGCTGCAGGAGGAGTATTTTCCCCGGGTGCACCGCGAGCTAGGTAGCGTGGTGTACGTTGCTTTTCTGGTCGCTCCCTCGCCCCACGCGAGCGCCGCCGCCGCGGGGTTTGAGTCGCTCACCAGCCAAACCAGTGGGGTGCGGACCGCCGCGTTTACGGACGAGGCCGCGGCCAGGGACTGGCTGCGGCAGCAGTGGCAGCAGCGCGGTAGCCTGCCCGCTTCCGGGCGGAGCACCTTGTTGCCAGCCCTCGCTGCTTTGGCCTTAGCCAGTTAATCTTGGAGCCTTACTTCCTGGCAAAACCAACCTTGCGGACGGTGTTCCGTTTTAGGTGCAAGGAAGGATTAAAGAGAACTTGCCTGACCAAGCCAACCTGCAGAGCAGGTAGGCCGAGTCAGGCAATGTTCATTAAGGCAAACGGATTTCGCTTCGCAGCCGGTTAGTTGCTGGCAACGCTGGCGGCGGGTTCTGAGGTAGCGGTTTGGGCTGCGGCCTTTTCGGAGCCTTGGCTGTAGGCGAGGAAAAGCAGCCCGGCGAGGGCGGTCAAGTACAGTGTCTTCATAGCGCAGTGGAGTTAGGCTCTACTGTACGCAGTGGCACCTGCTGTGTTGGCGCAGCTCGAGAAAAAAAGCAAAGCGGCGATGGCTTCAAAAGCAGACCGGGCCGCCCGCTGGCCGCCCGGTTTACCTTAGTCGACTTTGACCTTGACTTCTCGTTCCTTGGCAAAGCGGTCGCCATCGATTTCCCTTAGGCGCTCCCGCTCTAGACGACGGGCTTCGCGCTCCGCCTCGTAGCGGATACGCTCTTTCTCGTCGGTGCCAGTGTAGGGACGATCATAGGTGTCCACGTCCACCTCAACGTCAGCGTCCTCCACGGCGGCGGCATGCTCCTCCAGGGCGCGGGCCCGGGTTTCGGCGTCCGCGCGCACCTGCTTGGCCACGGCGCGGGCGCGCTTGGCGTCGGCCTCGGCCTGGGCTTCGGCGGCTTCTTCCAGCGCGTGCTCGGCCTCGCGCTGCTTGCGGGTTTCTTCGCTGCAGCCGCCGAGCAGCAAGGCGGCCGCGAATATGGTTATAAGGGGCGTTTTCATGGGATCGGGAGGGGAATTACCCCGGGTGGGTTGCAATCCGGTTTACGCACCCATCCCGGCAATTGTTGAAGGCCCGGCCTTGCCCGGTTACCCGGTCTCGCCTTTCCGGTCGGGTAGAACGGCCAGCCAGGGGTGCCCGGCCGCAGGTTAAGCCTGCAAGCAAAATGGCCGGGGTCTGATTGGTCGCGATGCGCCCGCGTCCAGACGGCAGTCGTATCCCCGGCGGAGGGCTTACGTATCCCTGCCGCCACAGTATATTTCCAGGCATAAGATGAGCAGCAAAGTTTTTGATCCCCCAGCTCGTTTGGTTGATGTCCTGGTAGTCGGCGCCGGGCAGAGCGGTCTGGCGCTGGGCTATTTTCTGCGGCGCAGCGGCCTGTCCTACGTGCTGCTTGATGCTCAGCAAGCGCCGGGGGGGGCCTGGCAGCACGGCTGGGATTCGCTGCGGCTGTTCTCGCCGGCGTCGGCTAGCTCCCTGCCGGGCTGGATGATGCCCAAGCCCGCCGACGAGCAGTTCCCGGCCCGCGACGCAGTCGTGGATTACCTGCGGCGCTACGAGCAGCGCTACGGCCTTGCGGTGCAGCGCCCCGTGCGGGTGCAAAGCGTAACGGCGCTGCCCAACGGGGAATTTATGGTTATTACCGATCAAGGCAGCTGGCGGGCCCGGGCAGTGGTCAGTGCCACCGGCACCTGGAGCCAGCCCTTTCTGCCGGCTTATCCCGGCCAGGGAGAGTTTGCGGGTGAGCAGCTGCACTCCGCGGCCTACCGGAGTGCGGTCGGCTTTGCCGGCCGGCACGTGCTCGTTGTGGGTGCGGGCAACTCGGCGGCCCAGATACTAGCTGATGTATCGCTGGTGGCCCGCACGACCTGGGTAACGGAAGAGGAGCCGCGTTACTTGCCCGACGAAGTGGATGGCCGGGTGCTGTTCAGCCAGGCTACGCAGCGCTACCTGGCCGGGCATAGCTCGCCTCAGGCCGCGCTGGGTGACATCGTCATGGTGGATTCCGTCAAAGATGCCCGGTCCCGCGGCGTGCTGCAAAGCGTGCGCCCCTTTACGCGCTTTACTTCCAAAGGAGTAGAGTGGCCCGGTGGCCGGTTTGAAAAGGTGGACACGGTTATCTGGTGCACCGGCTTCCGGCCTGCGCTCAGCCATCTGCGTTCCTTAGGCGTGGTGCTGCCCGATGGCCGGGTGAGCACCACAGGCACCAGGGCAACGGACGTCCCGGGCTTGTGGCTGGTGGGCTACGGCAGCTGGACGGGCTTTGCTTCGGCTACCCTGATCGGCGTGGGCCGTTCGGCCAAAGCCACGGTGGCAGAAATCCAGGCTTACCTGCAGACCTAGTACGTTGCCGATCGGCAACCCGGTCGTGCGCTTGGGTTGGGGAAGCCGCCCGCGGCCGCTCAATTCTCAGAAAGCCGACGCCCGCATTATCTCGCTGCAATTGTGCTCAGGCGAAGGTTGACCCGTCGTCCGGCTTGTTGCGCGGTAGCCGGGAGCAGCTGCGGTTGATGCGCCGGATTGGGCCGGTAAGCGCAAGCCGCGGCCTTGGGTTCGCGCCGCTGGCGCAGCCATAACGGACGGCTAAAGGAAGCATAAGACGCCGATCCTGTAAGCTGCTGAATGGCCGCGTAGTTTTTGCGTAACCGTTCACCTCCCTTTTCGTCTTAAGGCTGCCTCACCGTTTGTGGGCCCAGCCACTCCTGGCCCAGGGCGCGGGCGGCGCACAGCAACCCGTAGCCCCGGCTCACCCGGCAACACGGTCTACGACGCATGGGACGAAAACGCAAGTTCCGCCCGTCTGCACCCGAACGCCTCGCGCTGACTGGCCAGACTGACGACCTTTGCCTCGCGGACCCCCGTCATTCCCGGCGGACGTCTCTGGTTTTCATTCGGCAGGGTAAAATCAAGCGTTTACGGGGCAAGACTTAGGCACTAGCTTAGACTTTTGGAATCGGAAAAACTTTCCGGGTACATCCCCGCCCCGCGTTCGTGCGTAGCGCATGGGTTCCGCAACCTGAATTTGCCATGGCCCGCTTTACTTCCGCTGACTTGCTTGATCAGGCCCGCCGCACCCCGCTGACGCCGGTGTTCTACCACGCCGGGGATGATTTTGCCCGCCGGGTGCTGGCCGCCTGCTACGCCGCCGGTGTCCGGGTATTCGAGTTTACGAACCGCGGGCCGGAAGCCTACCGGATCTTCGCCGGCTTGCAGAAGCTGGTGGAAGCCGATTACCCGGATCTGCTGCTGGGGGCCGGCACCATTTTCACCCCGGAGGAGGCGGAAAGGTTTATCGCGGCGGGCGCGGACTTTATCGTGCAGCCGGTGCTCAGTCCGGAAGTAGCCGCGGTGTGCCGGCGCCACGACCTGGCCTGGCTGCCCGGGGCCATGACCTTGACGGAAGTCTACCAGGCCGCGCAGCAGGGGGCAGCCCTGGTTAAGCTGTACCCGGCCGGCTACCTTGGCCCGGCCTACCTGCAAACCCTGCGCGGACCTTTGCCGCAGGTGCCTATCATGGCTACGGGGGGACTGGAGCCGCGGCCGGAAGTGGTGGCCGCGTGGCGGCAGGCGGGGGCAACCTGTGTGGGGTTGGACTCGCGTCTGCTGCCCACCCAAGATCCGACGGCGCTTACGGCCCTGATGCGCACGTTGCTAGCGGCAATGAGCAATCCCACGGCAGCATAATTCCATGCTGCCATGGTCTCAGAGGGTAGCGTACGTTCCTCACGGGTTGGGACACGGCCTCATCCAACGACGTTACCTTGCTGCCCGGCGCGGCCAGGAGTCCTCCCAGCCCGGGTTGAGGGGTTTACCCGTTCCGTAATTACATCCGTGGGTCCGATTAAACTGACACATTACTGATTCAGCCAGCTGCGCAGGCCGGCAAGCCGAACAGAAACGAGGCGTTAGGCGTCACGGAATATTTTTATATTTAATTATTCGCACTCCGCCATAAGCGCGCTGTCGGCAGCAGCACCTGCGTCCCGGGCTCCCGGTGGTCGGCTGCCTTAACCCGGCGCGCAGCATCAACTCTCCCAGCACAACTCGTTTGTCGTATTAACCTTTGACGCGGAAGCACATGCGCGCAGGCTTAATAGTTGCCCCGACCGCCGCCCGCTGGGCATTTCAGCTGCTGGCCTGCTGGCTGCTCTCCGCCGCCGCTGTGGCGCAGTCCGCTCAGCCGGCGGAAATTGCCGCCTGGCAAGCCCGGGCCGCCGCGGTGACCATCATCCGGGACGAGTGGGGCGTGCCGCACATCTACGGCAAAACCGACGCCGACGCGGCGTTCGGTATGCTCTATGCCCAGTGCGAGGACAACTACTGGCAAGTAGAAGAAAGCGCGGTGCGTAAGCTAGGGCGTCTGGCTGAGCTTTACGGGGAAAAGGAGCTGGGCAGCGACGCCTCCATGGCCGTGCGCCAGACGGCGGCCCGCGCCCGCCAGGCTTACCGCGAGGGCCCCGCCGGGCTGCGGCAGCTCTGCGACGCGGCCGCCGCGGGGATAAACTACTACCTGCACACGCACCCCGAGGTGCCCCGCCGCCTGCTCACTCGCTACGAGTCCTGGCACTTGCTGCTGCAGCCCGCCCCCGATGGCGCCAACCACGGCATCACCGCGGCCGAGCGGCGCCGCCTCGGCCTGGGCGGGGGCGGAGCGGGAGGCGAAGGGGTTGAGGGCTGGGAGCAGCAGCAGGAAAGCGGCTCTAACGCAATTGCCCTTGCGCCAAGCAAAACCACCACGGGCCACAGCCTGCTGCTGATTAATCCCCACGTGGGATTTTTCGGGGACAACCAGCGCTACGAGGCGCATTTAGTCAGCGAGCAGGGCTTGAACGCTTCGGGCTTCGCCATGCTTGGGCAGTTCTGGATCTGGTCGGGCTTTACCGCTACCACGGCCTGGGCCCACACCAATACGGCCGCCGACTACGACGACGTCTACCAGGAAACCTTTGATCACCCCAAGGACTCCACGCTCTACTGCTACGGCCGGGGCTACCGCCGGGCCGTGGTGTGGACCGATACCCTCGCTTACCAGACGCCCGCGGGCCAACAACGCCGGGTGTACCGATTTCTGCGCACTCACCACGGGCCCGCCATCGCCCGCCGCGGCGCGGCCTGGCTAACCGTACGCGGCGCCACCGAGAGCTTCGGGCGCTACGCCTGGCAGGCCTGGCTGATGAGCAAGGCCCCGACCCTGGCCCGCTTCAAGGCGGCCATGAACCAGCGCCAGCTGCTGTCCAACACTATGTTTGCCGATGCCCGCGGCAACATCGCCTACTGGCACGGCAACGCCGTTCCCCGCCGGGACCCGGCCTTTAACTGGACCCAGCCCGTGGACGGAAGCAATCCCCGCACCGAGTGGCGCGGCCGCCATTCCCTGCGCAGCCTGGCGCAGATCGTAAACCCGGCCAGCGGCTGGCTGCAGAACTGCAATTCCACGCCCTTTCAGGCTGCCGGCCCCGGCAGCCCCGAGCCCGGCCGCTATCCGGCCTACCTGGCCTACGACCCCCAGACGTTTCGGGCAGTGGAGGCCGTGCGGCAGCTAGGAACAGCGGGGCCGCTCAGCCCCGAAGGCCTGTGGCTTCTCGCCTGCAGTCCCCGCTTGCCCATGTACGCGGCTTGGCTGCCGCAGGTGCTGGCGGCCAGTGACCGGCAGCTGACCCGCCGGCCCGAGCTGCGCGCCGAGCTGCAGGCGGTAACCGACACGCTGCGCCGCTGGGATTGCCGCTCGGGCGTCCACAGCCGGGCTACTACCCTGGCGTTCGCCTGGGGGCAACAGTACTCCGCTTACCTCAACCAGCTTTTTCCCCCCACCGTACCCTACTACGCGCCCGGCATTGCGGCCTACCTGCACGGCCTGCAGCTGCCCGTTTCCGATAGCCTGGCCGTCGCTTTTCTCCGCAGCGCCGCAGCCGAGCTCACCGCGCGCTACGGCTCGCCCTGGGTGCCCTGGGGGGAAGTCAATCGCCTGCAGCGCATTCACAGCAGCGGGTCGCAGGAAAAGTTTGCCGACAGCCGGCCCAGCCTGCCGGTGGGCAGCTTTGCCGGTAGCGCGGGTTCGCTGTTTGCCTTCCGTACCCGCCCGGAGAAAGCGCAGCAGCGCCAGTACGGCATCGGGGGCAATACCTACGTTGCCGTGGTCGAGCTGGGCCCGCGGGTGCGGGCGCGCTCCGTCGTCAACTTCGGGCAGAGTGCGGATCCGGCCTCGCCGCACTATTTCGACCAGGCCCCCCTGTACGCCACCTACCAGCTCAAGGAAGCCTGGTACTACCAGCAGGACGTGTTATCCCACGCCCGGCGCAGCTACCACCCGGGGCAATAAGGCGTTGATTGAGTTGGCTGAGCTTTTCCCCCTCGCCGGCCGTCGAAACCGGCCGTTCAGCCGCCTATGAAAGTTACCGGCAGTAATTCCAGCCCGGCAGGCTGCCGTTCCTTGGCTTGGAAAATCAGCGTTCAGAAGCAACCTTAACGTTGAGTTTCCGTTAAAGGCCAAACCTATTGCCGCCATTTGGTTTTCCCGCATGCGCCTGTACTTTGAAAATCCCGTAGGACGGGTGTTCACCCACTCAGAGGGCTATCTCCGGCTGGAATACAAGCCCGGGCTGCGCAAACTGGATGAGCTCAAGGCACTGGTGCACCACCTCAGCAATTTGTATGAGCGCGCCGGCTATCACCGCATTCTGGTCGACCAACGGCAGATGCGGGAGTTTACCCCCGCTGAATGCACTTGGGTGGCGGAATACTGGCGAAAACTAGCGGAGGGCCGTCCCCCGCTTTACCGGGCTACGCTGCCGCCTACGGCCAGCCTGGCCCGGCTGGCCGCCGCTAACCTGCTCGCCCTGGCAAGTACCGTAGCGCTGGTTAATAAGTCCTTTGACGACGAATCCCAAGCCGTTACCTGGCTGCTGAAATCCCATTTGGCCGTAACAGCCTGAGGGTTGACGGCCCGGCTGCTGCCTGGTTCTAGGCGGTAATCAGGCGATAGCTTTTGAATGATTTAAACGCGCTTAGCGCAATTACGGCGGGTTTGCTACGTCGTAGCCGTGCCGACGGTCAACGCAGGCCAGCCGAACCAGGCTGGCACTTTCTCAAACCCATACCGGGGGCTCTAGCCCAGGTCGCTTTCAGATCGCGCTCAAACGTACCCCCGGTCCAGAATTGAAGGCAGCTCCCAGTCCTGGGCCCGGCACGCCGCGGCTGGTGGCGGGGCGCCAGCTGGTTGTAGATGGCGCGACCCTAGCGGCTGGAGCTGCCGGTCAGGACGATCTTGAGGCTTTGGTGACTTGCTTAATGGGGAGCAGAAGCGAAAGTACGCGGCCTGAAATTAACTGCTCCCCAGCGTGCCCTGCACCTGCGCCTGCGGAGCGGCTATGCAAAGGTTTTCCGCCCGGGCAAGTTAAAGGCAGTGCTGTAGACAAAGTAAGCTTATTGCTTGATGCGCACGCCCAGCTCACAGCCCTTGCCGCTTACCAGCCGTACCGCCACACCGCCAAACTCAGAAACAGGATTACGCCCGCAGCCAGCAGCCACGGCCACCAAGCCGCCGGGTGGAAGCGGCGGGATCTGCGCTTGCTACGGGCTCGACGGGCCATGCTCTCCGCGTTGGGTTAACCAACGTACGGCGTGACTTGTCCGGCTGGTTTGCCAGTGGGGCGTCAGCGCGCCCTTATTTGCCGCGAGGCCGGCCGCCGCCGCGGGTTAAGCCGGCATCAAACTGCTGAAGATTTCAATGCCCAGCAGCGTGGCCCAGGGCGGACCCGACACTTTCCTTGGGTGAGCTTTGCGGACCAGCTTGCTGCGGTGCTACATTTCCGGCTCTCCTTTTCAGGTCTGACCACTTTCTGCATGCACGAGCTGGAACTCATCATTGGCTTACTCGTTGCCATTACCGTGCTGGCGGAGGTGGCCGAGCGCATCCGCTTGCCGTACCCCGTGCTGCTGGTGCTGGCCGGCATCGGCATCGGTTTGGTGCCGGGCCTGCCCCGCATTGAGCTGCACCCGGACGTGGTGTTCCTCATCTTCCTGCCGCCGCTGCTTTACGCGGCCGCCTGGAACACGTCGTGGACCGAGTTCAAGGCGGCCCGGCGGCCCATTTTTCTACTGGCCCTGGGCTGCGTGCTGTTTTCCACCGGGCTGGTGGCCGTTGTGGCCCACTACCTGATTCCCGACTTTAGCTGGACCGTAGCCTTCGTGCTGGGGGCCATTGTCTCCCCGCCCGACGCCGTTGCGGCCGCCTCGGCCACCAAAGGCCTGGGCGTTAACCGGCGGGTGCTCACGATCCTCGAGGGCGAAAGCCTGGTAAACGACGCCACGGGCCTGATTGCCTACCGCTACGCGGTGGCAGCGGTGCTCACGGGTCAGTTTGTTTTTTGGGAGGCCAGCCTGCAGCTGGTGTGGGTTGCCGCGGGCGGCGCGGCCCTGGGAATCGGCCTGGCCTGGGTGGTGTACCGGGTGCACCGCATTACGCCGCACAACCCCATAATTGATACGAGCCTGACGTTTCTCACCCCCTACCTGGCTTACCTGGTAGCCGAAGAGCTGCACGTATCCGGCGTGTTGGCGGTCGTAGCGGCGGGGCTGTTTCTCTCCCGCCGCTCGGCTGCGATCTTCACTTACCAGGCCCGCCTGCAGGCCTACGCCGTGTGGAACACCATCGTGTTCCTGCTCAACGGGGTGGTGTTCATTCTTATCGGCCTGCAGCTGCCCTACATCCTGGAGCGGCTCGGCAGCGAGATCCCAGCCTGGGAAGCGCTGCGCCACGGGGTGCTCATCAGCCTGGCCGTGATTCTGGGGCGCCTTCTGTGGGTTTATGGCGGGGCCTACCTGCCGCGCCTGCTGAGCCGCCGTATCCGGGCGCAGGAGCCGCTTACCACATGGCGGCTGGTGACGGTGGTAGCCTGGACGGGCATGCGGGGGGTAGTGTCGCTGGCCGCGGCGCTGGCCCTGCCGCTGCTGGCCAGCCCGGGCGTGCCGTTTCCGCACCGCGACCTGATTTTGTTTCTGACCTTTGTTGTTATTTTCTGCACGCTGGTCTTGCAGGGCCTGAGCCTGCGTCCGTTGATTCGCTGGCTGGGCCTGCCCCCCGACCGCAGCTTGGAGCAGGAGGAGCACCGGGTCCGGTTAGCGCTGGCCACCAACTCGGTGGAGTATTTGGAAAGCCACTACGGCTTCGGCCGCGTACCGGAGGAGGTGCTCAGCCAGATGAAAACGCGCTACGAGATCCGCATTCAGCGGCTGCACAACCGCGCCGGGGGCGTCGTGGCCTCGCGCCTCGACAGCAAGCACCTTGCCCAGTACGAGAACCTGCTCGAAGATTTAATCCGGATGGAACGTGAGCGGGTGCAGCAGTGGCGGGCCAGCGAGGAAGTAAACGAGGAAGTGCTGCGCAAGCTCGAAAACGAACTGGATCTGGAGGAATCCCGCCTGATGTTGGATCGGGGCTATTGAGGCCCCGAAAGCACTGGCTTTCGCCCCCTCTCCTACCCTAGCCTGAACGGCGAGCTCCAGGATCATTCCCGCTCGGGGATGGTCCTTTGTTGCCTTATCCCGGCCCGGCGTGCATTCATGTCGCTCCGGTAGGCAAGCTCCCCGGTAGTAGCCTACCGAAAGCTAGCTTTACTTTCGCTACCGGTTCCGCCGTCGGGCGCGCCGGGAGCCGGTTTAGAGGCCGCGGCCTTCGCCCTAGCTGCCAGGCTGCACCCGGCCTGTATGACACGGCGGTGGGGCCAGGCTAAATTCTTAAGCCGAAAGCCTTTCGAGCCGGGCTCCCAAAACAGGCCGCGGCCGTTGGTGCTCACCCTTGTCGATCAGCCCGGTGCGCCTGCCAGGCTTGGGCACGTGGAAACTTCTCGGCAGCGCGGAGCGAACATCCGCTTGCCGCATTTGAGGCCAGTCGAGCGCAATAAGGTTATGAAAGTCAGAAGCAAACCGGAAAAACAGGATTATTCGGCGGCCTTTGCACCTAAAACCGGGGGCAACACTTTTCTTTGAACAATATTACCCCTCAAGGACTGCTGAGTAGATCCGGATTCACTAGGGAGTTTTCTCCCCAGCTCCGGGATTGCGCCCGCCCGCGTTTTCTGCCCGCGCCGCAGTTTGGTTTGCGCTTGGAATACTATACCGTTTCTCTATGATCAAACGGCTACTGCTGTTTTGCGGGCTGCTGCTGCCCCTGTTAAGTGCCGCTCAGGTACCCGCTGACTTCAAGCTTCAAAAGATTGTCGGCACCCCGGTTTCCTTTCCCCAGGGCGTCGCCGTGGACGGGCAGGGCTTTATCTACGTGCTCGAGCGAAGCTTTGTCACTAAGCTCGATGCGCAGGGAAACTACGTCGGCCAGCTGGACGCAACCAGCCCCGACCCGGCCAAGGTTAACAGTGCCGGCTACGGATTGTGCCTGGATGCGGGGGGCAACCTGTACGTGGTTGATTTCGGCTACGGCGAAGTGCGTAAGTACTCCCCCGCCGGGCAGCTGCAGCTCGCCTTTTCCACTGGCGGCTACTCGGCCAACGGCTACGTAGGAATTCCAAATCCGGAAACCGTGGTGGTAGATCCCGCCGGCAACATCTACGTTGCGGGCTCCAATCCTGCGGGCGGGGTCCGGAAGTTCAACGCGCAGGGCCAGCCGCAGTGGTCGTTCACCCTGCCATCAGCCAACCCCTCATCTCCCGTCCGCCCCTCGGCCCTGGCCCTGGACCGTAGCGGTCGCCTGCTCGTGTTGGGCGCCAATTTTACCGTTAGCCGGGTGACATCCGACGGGCAGCTGGAAAACCAGGTGCCGGTGCGCATGCCGGGTTACAACGAGCGCGAAGACGTGGACGCGATGCTGGCGGTGGATGCGGCCGGCAACCTGTACACCACCATCTCCCAGGGTAATTCCATTCGCAAGTTCGACGCTGCCGGTAACTTTCTCGGCCTGATCGGGAGCGGGCTGAGCGGGAGCACGCGCACCAGCCTGGCCTTTGACGCCGCCGGCAACCTGTACGCGACCAACCGGGACCACGGCGGCGGCAGCAAGCTCTACCGGTTCAACCCCAGCGGGCAGCTGATCAACACCTGGGGCAATATGGTTTCCCTTAAGCCGGGGGCCCTGGATGCCCAGGGCAACTACTACTGCTACCATCCGGGCCTGCAGAAAGTCATCAAGTACAACCCGGCCGGGGTTGAAATTGCCCAGCTGGGCAGTCAGCTGCCCCTGGACGTGTACGCCATAACGCTCGACCCTTTGGGCAACATCTACCTGCTCACCCTTAACTATTCCGGGGGCGTGGTCGATAAGCTGGATCCCAGCGGACGCCCGATCCGGCGCTACACGCAGCTTGGGGGCAGCATATCGTATACGTCCTACGGCGGGGGCATTGCGGCCGACGCCGCGGGCACCATGTACATCACCGACCTGTACGGCGGCTGCATCCGTGCCGTGAACGCCCAGGGCCAACCCCTGCCCCCGATCGGCACCCGCGGCACGGGCGCCGGCCAGCTCTCGCTGCCGCAGGCCGTGGCCGTCGACCAGCTCGGCTACGTGTACGCGACCGACAACGGCGGCCAGCGCGTACAGCGCTTTACGCCCAGCGGGCAGCTCGTGCGCGAGTACGGCGCCCGCCAGATCTACAATACCGTGCCGGTGGGCACGGCCAGCTTGAGCGTAGACCAGGTCGGCAACATGTACGTCAACACCAGCCTGCAAAGCGGGGTGCAGGTTTTTAACGCGCAGACCGGTTTGGTGCGCACCTTGCCTCAGGTGCTAAAGGGCGCGGTAACGGTTGACCCGGCCGGTTCCCGCCTGATCACGCAGACCGGCGATCTTATCCGCTTTTACGCCAACGGCCGGCACCGCCCGCTTAACCTCATCAGCGGCCACATCTTCGAGGACCGCAACGGCAACTGCGTCCGCGACGCCGATGAGGATCCGCTCGCCGGCATTGCCGTGGTTGCCCAACCCGGCAACTACTACAGCCTGACCGACCAGGCCGGGCAGTACACCATCGCCGTGGACACCGGCACCTACTACGTGCAGCAGCTGCTGCCGGGCCCGGAGCTCGGGCGCAGCATTACCCCGCTGTGCGCTACCCCTGTTACGCCCACCTTCCGGCAGTATGGCCTGAGCCTGGCCGGGCCCGAGTTTGGCAACCTGGTTTCCCGCACGCCTTACCTCAGCGTACAGGTAGGCTCCAACCGCCGCCGGCGGTGCTTTCGCAACACGACCACGGTCAGCTACGCCAACACGGGCTTTGCCGAAGCCCGTAACGCTACCGTGACGGTGGCCCTGCCGCCGCAGGTGCAGTTTATCTCGGCCAGTGTCCCGCACACCCGCGACGCGGCGGGCCACTACGTGTTTGCCGTGGGCTCGCTGCCGCCCCAGGCCCGCGGGCACCTGGTCATTCAGGATTCGGTGGTGTGCGGCCAGCCCGAGCTGCGCGGGCAAACCGTCTGCACCCAGGCGTGGATCACGCCCCTGAACCAGCTTCCCGCGCCGCCCGCGTGGCTGCGCGGTTCCGTAACCGTGCAGGGCCGGGTGGAGCCCGGCAACCAGGCCCGCTTCGTGGTGCGCAACACCGGCACGGGCGCCCTCCAGGACAGCCTGCCCCTGCGCGTGTACCAGAACGGCGCGCTGGCCCGGCTGCAGCGCTACCGGCTCGGGGCCGGCGACTCGCTCGTGCTGCGCGTGCCCGCCACCGAGCCGGTGGTGCGGGTGGAAGTCGAGCAGCCCCCCGGCCACCCCCGGCAGCGGGTGGCCAGCGCAACGGTGGAGCTGCGCGGCCTGAGTGCCCCCGGTCAGGTGAACGCCGCCATGCACAGCATGCCGCCCAACGATCCCGGACCGGAGGTGGCCGAGGACTGCCAGCCCATCGTGGACTCCTTTGACCCCAACGACAAGCAGGTGGTGCCCGCCGGGGTGACCGACCAGCGCTACACGCCCACCACTACCCCGCTCAGCTACCGCATCCGCTTTCAGAACACCGGCACGGACGACGCCTACCGGGTAGTGCTGGTGGACACGCTGGACAATAACCTGGATCTAAGCACGCTGCAGGTCGGGGCGGCCTCTCACCCCTACCGGTTGAGCGTCGCCGGGCAGGGCCGGCCGGTGCTGACCTTTACCTTCGCCGGGTTGAGCTTGCCGCCGAGCGCCCGCAACGAGCCCGCCTCCCACGGCTTCGTGGACTTCACCATCCGGCCGAAAGCCGGGCTGGCGCCGAAAACCCTGGTCGAGAACTGCGCCGACATCTTCTTCGACTACAACGAGCCGGTGCGCACCAACACGACGGTGAACCGCCTCTACGATATGCCGCTCGTTGTGAACCCGGCGGTGCAGCTGCCCCCGGTGCTGGCCTCGCCCGCCATCAGCGGCGTGGCCCCGGGTGCGGGCCGGGCGGGCACCTTGGTTACCATCACCGGCGAACGGCTCGCCCCGGCCGGGGCGGCCACCTGGGTGCGCTTCAACGGCACGCTCACCCCGGTGCTCAGCCAATCGGCCTCCAGCCTCACGGTGCGCGTGCCCGCGGGCGCCGGCACGGGCTTCGTGGAAGTGGTCACGGCCGACGGCAGCGCCCGCAGCCCCGCCGCCTTTACGGTGTACCAGCCGCCGACGCTGGCCGGGCTAAGCCCCGCTGAGGGCCGGCCCGGCAGCGCGGTAACCCTGAGTGGAACCCACTTTTCGCCCGTCGCGGCCGAGGATACGGTGTACTTTGGCGGCATCGCCGCCCGGGTGCTGCTGGCCAGCCCCACCGAACTGCGGGTGGAGGTTCCGGCCGGCGCCCGCACCGGGGTAGTAGAGCTGCGCACGCCCGGCGGCGTAACCCAAAGCGCGCTAGAGTTTACCGTGTGGTACCCGCCCGGGCTGACGAGCCTGAGCCCCGGGAAAGGCAAAGCCGGCGACCGACTCACCCTGCACGGCCACACGCTGGCGCCGGCGGCGCGCACCACGGTAACCGTGGCCGGGGTCCCGGCGCCGGTGCTGCAGGTGACGGCCACCAGCGTACTGGTGCGGGTGCCCGCGGGGGCGCAGACCGGGCGGGTGCGGTTGGAAACGCCGGGCGGGGTGGCCATCTCCGCCGGCGACTTCACCATCATTCCGGCGCCCCGGATCCTGGCTTTTACGCCCGCGCAGGCTTCGGTAGGGGAGCTGGTAACCGTTACGGGCGAAAATTTCCTGGAGGATGGTCAGCCCGACACGCTGTCCTTCGGCGGGGTTCGGGCGCCAGTGCTTTCCTCAACCACCACCTCGGCGGTCGTACGCGTACCCCGGGGGGCGCAGTCGGGCCCGCTTGCTATCGCCGGCCGCGGCGGGCGCAGCCGTAGCGTTGAATCCTTCCACGTGGTGAGCCTGCCAGCGGCGGAAGCGCTGGCGGTGTACCCCAACCCGACGGACGGGCAGCTGACCCTGGACTGGCAGCGGGCGGACTTCGAGCTGGCGCAGGTGCGCTTGTTCGACGTACTAGGCAAGTTGATCAGCGTCCACGACCTACAGGGACGGGTACAGCCCCAGCTTAGCCTGGACCTACGCGGCCAGCGCCAGGGCCTCTACCTGCTGCTCATCGAAACCTCCCGCGGGCTGCTTACCAAGCGCGTGACCGTGTACTAGCTCTTAGCTGAACTAACAAGCCGAGGAGGATTGGAGCCCAAGCCCCGGTCCTCCTCGGCGTTTAAGATTTTAGCTTTGGACGGAACGGTGCAGGTGTTCCAGTTCCTGCGCAACTTCGGGCGAGGAAGGCTATTTGGTGGACGCTCGGTACCCCAGCTCCTCGTATCCGAAGCTTCCGATCAGGTAGGTGCCCTGCTTGTGCTGTTGCTGACGCCAAGGCAAAGGACAAGACCGGCGCTGAGGCCGGGCGTGCCAAAATTGGTTTTCGGGCCGGAATCTGCCGGGCCAAGCTAGCGAACCTGACCGCGGATTTCCCCGCCGGGGTATTCGTCCGAATGCACGTTGGTGTAAATATTCCCGGCTTCGAGGGCTGCCAGCAAGGCCGAGATGGGCTGTCCCAGCAGCGGGCCCCGCAGCGAGGCGCTGGTGATTACTCCTTCGGCAATCACACCCTGCGGGCTGGGCTCGGTGCGGCCCACC
This sequence comes from Solirubrum puertoriconensis, assembly GCF_001483135.1. Lineage (GTDB taxonomy): Bacteria > Bacteroidota > Bacteroidia > Cytophagales > Hymenobacteraceae > Solirubrum > Solirubrum puertoriconensis. The sequence goes on along the minus strand of NZ_LNAL01000005.1, from coordinate 42,695 downwards.
AGATCGACTACCACCGGGCCGTTGGCGCCGCGCGGGGCCAGGTGCAGGTGGCCGAAGCGGACGCTGCCGATGTTGGCAACAATTAACTTATAACTGATGGACGTGCCGTCTTTGCTTAGGTGAAAGATGGCCTGACCCGTAGCGTTGGTGGGAACGGCGGGTACTTCTTCGTCCCCAGACAGGTGAGCGGTATAAGTGCGGCTCTGTCCCTTGGCATCGGCGGTTTGGGTGTGAATCTCTGCGCGAGGCTCGACGGCTTCCTGCTGGCAGCCCGCCAGGAGCAGCCCGGCGAAAACTAAGATGGCAAGTTGGGGTAATAGTCTTGGCTTCATCGTAGTTAGGTGTTTATGGTGTGTGATTGGATTCAACCGGTGGGGATAGTTGATGTTATAACAATTTAAATAAATAATAGAACATAGTTGTTGATCATGTTATAATTCCGCCCTGTTTTCTAAGTTGCCCCCAATTAGTCCTAACCCGTCACCACGGCCTTGATGGGCAATCTCTATTCTTACTCCTACGCTATCCTTATTACGAGGGTCCATCAAGCTTGTAACCCCTAACCAAACGGGCCCCGGCAATCCTTGCCGGGGCCCGTTTGGTTAGGGGTTACAAGCTGGGCTACTCCACGACCAAGCGTACCGCTTGGGCCCCGGAGCGGACCACGTATACGCCCGTGGGGCAGCCCGCGGGCAACATTAGGCGGGCGGTACCCGTGGCGTCAGCCGTAGCACTTAGCACCAGGCGGCCCACAGCGTCGTACACCTGTACCGGCGCGCCGGCGGCCGCGCCGGAGAGGCGGGTGGTCCGCGCCGGGTTGGGTGTCAGCACCAGACGGCTTGTAGCGAGGCCAGCCTGGGTTACCGCACGCACGGGCGAGTAGTTGAGCGTGCCGTCCAGATCCACCTGGCGCAGGCGGTAGTACAGCACGGCGGCGCCGGGCAGGTCCGGTCCATCCACCCACCCGTAGCGGCGCAGGCTGCTGCTGTTGCCAGCCGCCGGCACCGTGCCCAGCGGGGCAAACGCCTGCCCATCCAAACTGCGCTCCACCACGAAGGCGGCGCTGTTTCGCTCCGTGGCCGTGGCCCAGTCCAGGCGGACGGTGGTACCTATCGGCGTGGCCGTGAAGGCCGTCAGCTCCACGGGCAGGGGGTTGGCGGCATTGCCCAGCGTCCAGACCGAGAAGCTGGTGATGCCCGTTTTGCTTACCTGGTTGGGCGCCAGCGTGATGGGCGCCTGCCTGGCCCAGGGGCCGGCCAGGCCCGTTTCCGACTTGAACAGCGCCAGGTTGGCGGCCGGGATGCCGTTGAGCTCGTGGTCGAAGTAGGCAAAGTTCATCGTCACGTCCAGGCCGGCGTTGGTGGTTGGTTCGATGTCGAAGTAGCGCCGGATGCTGACGCTGCTACCCGCACCCGTTAGGGCCGTGCCCGTTACGCGCGTGACCACCGTAGTACCGGGTGCCACCGAGCCGACAGCCGGTGTCAGGGTAAGCCCTATCCCGCCAAAAGCCTGCGCCGTGCCCGGCAACAGGGCTCGAACTACCGCTACTTTGCCTTGCACATAACCGGCGCTGCTCTCGCTCAGCGTAGCCGCGCCGCCCAGGTTTACCCGGTAGTCGTCGGTGGTCGTGAGCGTGCCGCTGCTCATGGTCAGGGCGGAGTTGATGGTCAGGTTCTGGGCCAGCTGCACGGTTCCGGCAGGCTTATTTACCAAGACGGTGGTAAAGCTTTCGCCGCTGCTCAGCGTCTGGGTAGCCGCGCTGCCCACGAAGGCGACGGTGCCGCTCAGCGTAGCAGTGCCGTTGTTAACGAAGTTGCCGCTTACTTGCAGCGTAGCGCCGCTATTGACCGTGAGGCTGCCCCCGGTGTTTATGGTCAGGTCCTTTACGGTTAACGAGCCGGTCGGCAGAACGGGGTAGCGGGTCAGGCTGCCCGGTACCACCGCGTTGGTGGTTGCATCGGGCGCCTTGCCGAAGCTCCAGTTGGCGCAGTTAACCCAGGCCGTGCTGGCGTTGCCGTTCCAGGTGGTCGTGGGTGTAGCGGGTACCGTTACGGCCACAATGGCCGGCGCCGTGGCGGTGTTACCGCCAGCGTCGGTAACAGTCAGCGTCACAGGCACGCCGTTCACTACCGAGGGCGCGTCGGTGGCCCAGGTGGGGCCGTTGGTGAGCGTCCCTTGGTTGGCGGCGTTGCCGGTGGCATCGGCCGTGGTCAGAGCGCTCCCCTCGTTGAGGCGGTAGTAGGCCACCAAGCCGGTGGTGCCGCCGGGCAGTCCCGCGCCCTTAGCCGCGTTAAGCTCAGCGGCCGTGCGGGCTACGTTCCACACCCGTACCTCGTCGATGCTGCCGGGGAAGTACTCCCCGTTGTTGGTCGAGCCGATGCGCAGGTTGTTGGCGTTCGGCACGGCGTGGCCCGTGGGCGTGTCCGAGCCGATGGCCACGCCGTCGAGGTAGAGGGTGCGGGTGGTGCCGTCGAAGGTGGCGGCCACGTGGTGCCAAGCGCCGGTCAGGTTGGCCGTGGGAGCCAGTAAGTCATTGGCCCACCAGTAGTTGTTGAGGCCACCTGAATAGAGGCGCAGGGCATTTACCTGGTTCGTGGTGCCGTAATTGCCCCAGCCGATAATGCCGTAGTTGCCCATCTGCGTAGGCTTGATCCAGGCTTCGATAGTGTAGCTGCTGTTGCCCAGCGGCACGGTAGCCGTAGCCGGAATGGCTACGTACTGGTTTGTGGCGTTGAAGCTCAGCGCGCCGGCCACGGTGGCCGGTACCGCATCGGCGCAGGTGAAGGCGCTACGCGATACGCTCAGCGCACTGGCCGGCGCCGGACCGCAGTTGGCGGTGCTGCCGTTGTTCACGGACGAGGCCGTCACGGTGGCGTTGCCGTTGGCGTCCAGCGTCACGCTGGCGTTCCGGACCAGAGCTACGGGTGGCGCGCACACCGGCACGGGGTTGGAGTAAGCGCCCTGGCCGCTTACCGAGGTCTTATCAGCCCGTACCCGGTAGTAGTAGACGGTATTGGCGGCCAGGCCCGTAAGCGTTACGCTGGTAGCCGGGGCCGTAACGCTGCGCGTGGTCAGGTTGGCGGTAAAGGCCGCGTTGGTTGCTACGTCTACCGAGTAGGTATTCACCGTACCCAGGGCGGGCGCCGTCCAGTTGGCCGTAAAGCCGGTGGCGGTGCGGGCCGAGGCCGCCGTGGCGGCGGGCACCACCAGGGCGTAGCTTTCCACCCAGTTGGAGGCGGTGTTGCCGCTGCTCAGGCTGAAGTTGGTAAGCGTGCCGTGGTTGGCGTTGCTGCTCAGGTCGTAGAGGGCCGTGCGGGTGGTGTTGTCACCGCCGGCAGTGCCCGCGTCGAAGTTGTAGTAGGCCACCAGTCCGGACTCTGTAGCCGCTACCGTACCCACCATTCCGGCCTGCAGCTCGGCCGCCGAGCGGGCCACGTTCCAGATGCGCAGCTCGTCGAGGCGGACGTTGGCAAAGAATCCGGCGCCGTTGGCGGTGTTGTTGCCGATGGCGCCCAGCAGCAGGTCGCGGCCCGTGATGTTGTTGACGGCCATGTTGGCCGGAATGGTCGTGGCGCCTTGCTGCACGCCGTCCACGTAGATCAGCAGGCTGTTGCCGGAGCGCACGCCGGCCAGGTGGTACCAGCGGCCCAGGCTCATGGCGGTGGTGGCGTTTACCGTGTGGATGGTGGTGCCGCTTTCTACCCAGAACGACGGAATGTTGTTATTGCCGTCGGTGGTGGTTTGCAGCAGCCATTCGTTGGTGCCGAGGGTGGCGCCGGTGTTCCACTTGCCCCCGGGGGCTGTCGAGTGCGTGTAGCCGCTCGAGTTGGTCTGCTTCAGCACCCAGGCCTCCACCGTGAAGTTGCCGTTGCCAAAGTCCAGGCTGCTGTGGTCCGGCACGCGCACGTAGTCATTGGCGCCGTCCAGCGCCAGCGCGTTGCCCGGCGCGGGCAGCAGCGTAAAGGGCAGGCTCGCCGAGCCGCTGGCCGTGGTAATGCTCACGGTGCCCGAGGCCGTAGCCGTCAGGGGCACGCGCACTACCAGGCTGCTGCCGGTGTTGCTGAGAATGCCGGTCAGGGCATTGGCGCCGTTGACCGTGAGGGCCGTGGGGTTGCTCAGGCTGGTGCCCGTCAGACTGATGCTTTGCCCCAGCCCGCCGGGGTTGGGGGCTACGGCCGTCAGCGTGGTGGCCGTGGGCTGCGTGATGGTGAAGTCGCGGGTGGTGGTGCAGCTGTTGCCGTCGAAGACGGTGGCGCGGTAAGTGCCCGCGCTCAGACCCGTAGCCGTGGCCGTGGACTGATTAAGACTCTGGGCCGGGGCCGAGAGGCGGGCCCAGCTGTAGTAGTAGCCGTTGTAGGGCTCCCCGCCCGCGGCGGTCACCGTGGCCGTACCGTCGGCGCCCCCGAAGGTTGTCACGTCGGTTTGCGAGCCGGTGGTGGTCAGCGGCGCCGACGGCTGGTTTACGGTATAGCTGCGGGTGGCGGTACAGTTGTTGGCGTCGGTGATGGTGACGGTGTAGGTGCCGGCAACCAGGCCCGTGCGGTCCTCCGTGGTCACGCCGCCGCCCCAGTTGAAGGTGTAGGGCGGAGTGCCGCCAAAGGGACTCAGGTTGATAACTCCGGTATTGCCGCCAAAGCAGGCAATGTTCGTGACCACCGTGGAGGTATTCACCGCTGACGGCTGCGTGAGGAGGAAGCTCTGTTGGGCCGTGCAGCCGTTGGCATCGGTCACTGTCACGGTGTAGGTGCCGGCGGTCAGGTTCGAGGCCGTGGCCGCAGTACCGCCGCTGGGGCTCCACGAGTAGGTATAGGGGGCCGTGCCCCCCGTCACACTCACGGTGGCCGCGCCGGTGGCGCCGCCGTTGCAGCTCACGTGGGTTTGTGAGAACAGGGTAGCCGTCAAAGCCGCGGCGGGCTGCGTTACCGTAGCCGTCACGGTGCCCGTGCAGCTGTTGGCATCGGTGATGACAACGAGGTAGTTACCGGCCGGCAGACCGGTACGATCTTCGGTGGTCACGCTGCTGCCCCAGTTAAAGGTGTAGGGCGGCGTACCGCCCGTAGGAGTAAGGTTGATCGACCCGGTACTGCCGCCGAAGCAAGCAATGTTTGTGACCACCGTAGTGCCCGACACGGGCGCCGGCGGCTGCGTAACCGTGGCGCTGACCGTGCCCGTGCATCCGTTGGCGTCGGTGATAGTGACGGTGTAGGTGCCAGCTACCAGACTGGTGCGGTCTTCGGTGCTCACGCTCCCCCAGTTATAGGTGTAGGGCCCGGTGCCACCCGTGGGCGTCAGGTTGATCGATCCATTCGAGCCGCCGAAGCAGGCTACGTTCCTTACCACGGTGGTGCCGCTGATGGGGCTGGTCGGCTGGCCTACGGTGGCACTGTGGCTAAACTGGCAACCATTGGCATCGGTAATGACCACGGTGTAGGTGCCGGCCGAAAGCCCCGTGCGGTCCTCCGTGGTCACGCCGCCGCCCCAGTTAAAGGTGTAGGGTGCGGTACCGCCGCTGGGCGTCAGGTTTATGGCGCCGTTATTACCGCCAAAGCAGGCCACGTTGGTCACTACGGTCGACGCGCTCAGCGCTGAAGGCTGCGTGATGGTAAAGCTGCGGGTAGTGGTGCAGCCGTTGGCGTCGGTGATGGTCACGGTGTACGTACCGGCGGGGCGGTTGGAAGCGGTGTGGCCGGTGCCCCCGCTCGGGCTCCAGCTGTAGGTGTAGGGAGCCGTGCCTCCACTTACCGAAACCGCAGCGGCACCATTGCTACCGCCGGGGCAGCTGACGTTGAATTGCGCGGTGCTGATCATAAACGACGGCGGCTGAAGAATGGTAAAGCTGCGCGTGATGGAAGCGCCCCCGGCGTCGCTGATGGTCACGGTGTAGGAGCCGGCCCTCAGGCCCGTGGCCGTGGCCGCGGTGCCGCCGCTCGGGCTCCAAGAGTACGCGTAGGGGGTGACGCCGCCGCTTACATTCACGGTAGCCGAGCCGTTGCTCCCCCCGTTGCAGCTCACGTTGACCTGGGAGGTCGTAGTGCCCAGCGCCGCTACCGTCGTGAAGCTTAGGGTGCTGCCGTAGGCCGTGCCCTGCGCATTAGTAGCGTAGGCCCGTACGTAGTAGGTAGTGCCACCTGTCAGGCCTTGAATAGTTTCGGAAAAGGCACCGGAGCCAGCCGTAGCGTTGGCGTCTTGCATTACGCCCGCCTCGCCGATGGCCGGCGTGTTGTCCGTGCTGCTGTACACCACGCCGCGGGCGGTTACGGGGCTTGCGCCAGCATTGGAGACGTTGCCGCCCAGCACGGCCCGTACGCTGGTCACGCCGGTAGCGGCGGCCGTTGCGACGGTGGGCGCCGGCAGCGTCGCAATGATGGTCATGGAGCCATTGCCGGCAGCCGATGCAACGCCGTAGCTGACGCTGCTGCTACCGGGCATGGCCCACGACGAGCCGCCTCCGGCGCTGGGGCTGCCCGGAGAAAATATGCTCGCGCGGCTAGAGCCGCCGCCCCCGTAGTAGCCGCCTCCGCCGCCGCTGCGGCCGGTGCCCCCGGTGGCGTTGACGCCGTTGAAGCTTGCCGAGGGGCCGGCTCCGGGCCCGGTTTGCGTAGCTCCGTAGCCCTGGTAGGTGGTGCTGCCCGAGCCGTTGCCGCCGTTGGGGCTGCCGCCGCTCCCGCCGGTGAAGTTGTTGTTGTTTGAGTAACCGTTGGAGCTGCCTCCGCCCCCGCCGGCTACCAGCAGCGCGTTACGACTGCTGAGGTAGTCGCCGGTAGCGCCGGCGGCCGCGGCGCGGCGCAGGTCGGTGGCCCCGCCCCCGGCGCCGTCCGCGGTGGCGCTGCCCCCGCCGTTGTAGCCGCCCGCCAAGGTTCCCGAAGCGTAGTTGGCCGGAAAGCCGCCCACTACCACCCCCAGGACTTCACCGGGCGTGACGGTCACCGTGGCTGTTACGCTGCCGCCTACGCTGAAATTGCTGGCGGATCCAAACGTGCTCCCGCCGGCCCCGTAGGCTACTACGCTCAACGTGGTTACTCCGGCCGGCACGGTATACGACTGGACAGAGCCCGTGTAGGCAAAGTTGGTGGTAGTGGTGGTTTGGGCCCCGACGGGCCCGGCTAGCAGCAGGACCAGCCACAGAACAGCCGCAGTAACAGGTGGTCGGGCTGGTAAAGCCAAGTAATGTAAGCCAGCCATGCGTAACCCGGCGCGCAGCCCGCGTCGGTCAGGAGAGTATCGGTGCTTCATGCAGCTAGTGGAGTGCCACGTCCAAGGGGGAGAAGGCCAGGACAAAAGCAATAACTGCTAGAATCCCAAGGAGTATTGTAGCCGGCAAAGCTATCACCAGTTGGCAGCAGCCTCCAAGCTATTCCCCCTTAGTCCACAGAATTTACTGTCGAGCTTTGCCTGGCCGGCGTGACGCTTCCATCCCGCTCCATTGGAAATTAAGTTTAAGCGAGTGCAGCCGCTAAGGTATCTGAGCGGGCAAGCCTAAGTGCAGGGTTATGTTACTTGCGTGCCTTGATGCCAAATAACGATATCCAGTACTGCCGTTGACGAAGCCCTGCTGGCCGGGTGCCGGCGCGGGAAGTCAGCGGCGCAGGATGGTTTCACGCCTATACAAAGCCTGGGCGGCGGGAAGGCTTGACCGGCAAGTGCACTGCCGCTTCCCCAGGGGCAAGTACCAGTACGTACGGCGCATGCTCAGGGGCTGCGGCAGGGGCACCTGGCCACCGTGAGGCAAACCGGCAGCCCCACGAGCGCCCATTTCAGCTGGGGAATGGTCGAGAATTGAAGCGCCCCATCAGCGAACCTGGCCGCGGGTCGCCCCGCCGGTACGGGCGAGTATACGGCTAAGCTTAAGCCGCTCCTCGCTCGGACAGCGGGCCCCGTAATACTAGCTGGCTTGCGGGAGCTGCTTAGCGGCCGAGGCGATGGCGGATCGCTTGGCGGCTGCCTCCTGCTCACTATCCGGAAACAGAAACTCCCCCTTGGTTAGCCAGGAAATCCCGAAGCTGATCAGGGCAATGCCTTCAAGCCAGAACACCGGCTTATACGGCCGAAGCGCGGCGGGTTCGTCAAGTAAAAAGTAAGCAGTGAGCAGGGCAATGCAAGCCGCCATTACGGTGCCGCAACCTCGGTAGACGCCATTGCGGATGCGCTTGCTTGGCGTGACGTAGTGATCCGTTCTGGTGAAGAGCACGAGCGAGAAGAGGGTAAAGATGGTAAACAACAGGGCCGCGCAGATGTAATGCACGGTCCCCACCCAGGGCGCCGGGGCAAGGGGCAGGCGGGTGCATACGGTGTAGGGTGGTTCTAGCGTGGTGGGAAAGAAAGCCACGCCCAAGGCAAACACGCTGGCGGCCCGACCCGCCACCGCATCCCACGGGGAATACGCCCGGTAGGCAAACAGGAAGAAGGCCACGATGCACAGCGTGCCGACGAATACGTCGCGCATGACCGTATGGTAGTACCCGCTGATCGAGCTTTGGATGTCGGGCCACTCGCAATTGCTCAGCGTTACGGAACCCAGGATCAAAACAAGGGGAAAGGCGATGCCCAGCCAGCCTACTGTCCGGCGCAAGGCGAAATAGGAAATGATAAAAGGCCGTTCCATAGGTAGCTTGATCGGAGTTGAAGTATCCTGGGTGATTAGGCTTTTTACGGTGCAGTTAGGCCTTTCCTAATTCCCCTACCCTGCCCGTTGCTGTTGTCCACGGGTAGTGAAAACAGCTACCTGACCATCGCCAACGGCCGGGGGCGCGGGGACGAGTTGGCCAAGTGCAGGCACTACGCGTCCCGGCGCACGGATGTCGAACTGGTGCAGGAATCTGACATTCGGTTTCTGCACTCCGCCCCGCCGCTTCATACAACCTGGGCTGGGCCCGGCCGCTACCACTTGGGTTTTGCCGACGAGTCATCTCCGTAGGTGTGCCGGCAGGACATTGCCTCCACCGAGAATTGTGCTACTTCGCCATTACAGCTGGAACACTTTACCCCCTGCCCCACCGCGGACTGGACGTCGAGCTAAACCCGGTGTTTATCTTGGCCGGGGCAGGCCCCGGGCCTGTAGCAAGCGGTCAAGCGGAGTGCCGGGGCGCAGCAGCGGGCGCAACTGGGCCCAGGTTAAACTCACGGTGTAGGCGTAGAAGGGCGCGTCTTCGGGCGCGGTCTGGTAGGTGGCCTGACAGCCGGCGGGCGTCAGCGCAAAGTCCTCCTCCGGCAGGGGCAGCAGTTCCGTGTCCAGCTGCAGCAGGGCGGCGTAGGCAGGGTCGCCGCGCCGGAGCTGGTTAGTGATGAGGCGCTGCACGGTGGTATCGGCTCCCGGCCGCAGCAACTCCAGCAGGCCAAATTGCCGGCCGGTGCGCAGATCGTAGACGAAGCTATTCCAGGTATGCTGCGCACGACGGTGGTCTACCACGCCTTCCTGGGTGTAGGCGGTGCTGGCCAGCAGGTCCTGCTCGTTAAGCGTGACCTCGAGCGACTGGTCGTAAATATTGGCCAAATCCTGGGAGCCGGCTACCTGGTCCAGGCCTACCCGCTCGCGGCGGCGGCGAACCGGCACCGGGCATTGCAGCGGTGCCAGCGCCGGGCGCAGGGTATCGGCGCCCAGCAGGTGCAGGTAGGTAACGGTGATGGAAGAACGGGCCGGCTCCCCCCAGGAGTTGAGACCTCGCCTGCCGCTCGTGTACTCGGTCAGCAGCTCGAAGCGCGCCGCCCCGGTATAATCTTCGCGCAAAGTAAACGGCTGCGGCGGGCTCAGCGCGCTGGCCTGCCAGGTGCCGCTCAGCACGGGCCCCAGCGGCTGGCTGGCGTGCCACACCTGGCCCGTGCCGGGGTAGGTTTCTTCGCGCAGCGTGAGGGGTGCCGCCGGCTTGAAAAGTCCCGCGGGACGGAGGTCGTGCTGCGCCCCGGTGGCCAGGTCGTAAGCGCGGGCCGCCAGGTCGAACTGGTGTTCTTTGGGCAGGTCGCTCAGCCGGCGAAAGGTAAATTCGACCACGACCGGCCGGCCCGCCAGTTCGCCCCGGTAGCGGCGGTAGAGCGTTTGGCCATCACGGGGTAGCGGCGGGCTGGCCGTGGGGCGGGGAGCCGGGGCGCTGCCCGCCGCCAGCAAGCAAGCCGTCACGGCGCAGAAGAAAAAGGAATTAGTCATCGGCAGGCCGCAAAATACGGCTGAGGGCAAGTCCAGAAAAGTCGGCTACGAACTTGGCTGCGGGCAGGAGTTGCTTTAACCCAAAACCCCTTGCTCGCCAGGAGCTCAAGCAAACCGATAGACTCAAAGGTATCGCCCGCCCCGCCGGTAAACTAAGTTGAGGATGGCGGCGGGGTGCGCCTCGTCAAGCCTTGATCTGCGCCGGAGATTTATCTGCACCAGCCGCCTTTTCTGCTGCCCGAAAAATCTTTTTCAAGAAAATTTTCCCCCACTTGTAACGCTCCCGGAATTTGCCGGTACTCCACTCAACCAACCCGCAAACCAACTTCTGGTGGCCGACTTCTACCCGAGCGACGACGCCCTGATGGCCCAGGTCCAGGCCAACGACCTGGATAAGCTGGCCGTGCTGTTCGACCGTTACCACCAACCCATATTCAACTATTTGCTGCGCCGCACCAACAACGACCGGGAAACCGCCGAAGACCTGACCCAAACCGTGTTCGAACGCCTGCTGAAATACCGCGCCAGCTACCAGCCCAGTCAGCAATTTCGGGCCTGGATCTACCAGCTGGCCCGCAACGTCCACATCGACCACTGGCAGCGTCAGCATCACCTGCGCACCTGCGACGTGGTGGAAACCGAGCAGCGCGGGCAGCTGGGCTCCTCGGCCTTCGCGGCCATGCGGGCCGCCGAACGCGACGAGCAGCTGTACGAGGCCCTCGCGCTGCTGCCCGATGCCCAGCGCGACATCCTGGTGCTAAACCGCATTCAGGGATTCAGCTACGAGGAGATCGGGCAGCAGCTGGCCTGCAGCGCCGGCGCCGCCCGGGTTAAAGCGCACCGGGCCCTGCAAGCCCTGCGAGCCATTTACTTTGCCTTCTAGCCATGTCTGACCGCCCTTCGCCCTACGATTGTTTTACCGTCGCGGACCTGCTGGTGGACTACGCCGACCAGGTGCTGCTGCCCGAGCAGGCCGCGCGCGTAACCGCCCACCTCAGCCAGTGCCCCAGCTGCCGGGAACAGGTAAACCAGCTCAGGGAGGTAAGCTACCGGCTGGAGGCCGTGGAGCCGGCCGTGCCTGGCCCGGGGCTGCGCACGCACTTCCTGCAGTTGCTGGAGGAGGAAAAAGCGGCGCTGGCGGCGGCGCCCGCGGCCCGGGTCCGGCCGCTGTGGCCGCGTGAGGCTACCCATTGGGCCCTGCGCATTGCCGCCGGCGTGGCGCTGCTGCTCACCGGCGTGGCGCTGGGCCACTGGGGCCGGCCCAACCCGGCAGCGGCCGTGGCCACAAGCCCGGCGCCGGCTCCCACCCGGCACGCCGTGCGACTGGCTGCGGCGCTGTCCGGCGAGGCGGCGCAGCGCTTATCGGCCAGCGACCGCATCCAGCTGGTGAGCAACGCCGCCGCGGCCGCAGAAGCTACCGACGCCCCCGGGGACCCCGTCATCCAGGCGCTCATCAACACCCTTAACTTCGACTCCAACGTGAACGTGCGCCTGGCCGCGGCCGGCGCCTTGTACCGGCTCCGGGCGGATCCGCGCGTGGGCGAGGCCTTTACGCAGTCGCTCTCCATTCAAACCGACCCCAACGTGCAAATCCTGCTGATCGAGCTGCTGGTGAACATGCGCGAGCGACGCGCTGCCGCCCAGTTTGAGCAGCTAGCCCAGAAGCCCGACGCGCTGCCCATGGTGCGTCAGCAGGCCGAATACGGCCTCGGCACCCTGCTCTAGCCCGTCCTTGCTTTTCCATCCCTGTTCCGGCTACCGGCCCGGCCTGCGCGCCGGGGTCGGCCGGGCCCTACGTGTACTTCCTTCTTGATATGAAAAAAGCACTCCTACTTCCCTTTGTCCTGCTAATGCTGGCGGCGCCGGCCCTTCGGGCCCAGGAATACAAGCTGAAAATCAGCGGCAAGGACCGTAAAATCGAGCTAGATATGCAAAGCAGCAGCGTGACGCTGGAAGGCTACAGCGGCAGCGAGCTCATCATCCAGGGCAATGGCTACCAGCCCGCGCCCAAGCGGGCCGAGGGCCTGCGCGCGGTGTACAACACGGCCGAGGACAACACGCGCCTGGGCCTGGCGGTAACCCAGAAGGACAACATCGTGCGCATAGTGCAGGCCTCGCGCAAAGACGCCAGGTACCTTATCCGGGTGCCCCGGGCGGTGGCCGTGGTGTTCAAGCAGAACAGCTATAACGGCGGCGACGTGGAAGTGCGTGACGTGGACGGCAACCTCGAGCTCAACCTGAAAAACGGCAACGCCAAGCTGCTTAACGTGGGCGGTGGGGTAGTCGCCAATACCATTAGCGGCAACATCACCGTGCGTTACGCCGGCATAAGCCAGGCCCCCAGCGCTGTTTCCTCGGTAAGCGGCGACGTGGACGTGACCATGCGACCCAACAGCAAGGCTACGCTGCAACTGCGCTCCATCAGCGGCGAGGTCTACACCGACCTGGACATCGACCTGGGCAAATCGGACAGCAATATGCGCCGGGTGGGCGGGCAACTCGTGCAAGGCACCATTAACGGCGGGGGCACCCAGGTGTCGCTGCAGTCGGTGAGCGGCGACATTTTCGTGCGCAAAGCCAAGTAGCCGCCTTACCGACATCACTCACTTTTAACTCCCCTTCGCCATGAAACCCTTTCGCCTCCTGCTCAGCTTATGCGCGGCCGGGCTGCTGCTGCCCGCTGCCCACGCCCAGAAAATCATCGAAAAAAGTGCTCCGGTCGGCGGTCAGCAGCAAGTGGTGCTGGATTTGCCGCAAGCCACCAGCATCAGGATTCGCGGCGGCAGCGGCCAGCAGCTCCGCCTGCGGGCCGCCGTGACCATCAACCAGAACAAGCTCAACGACGCCCTGCAGCTGAGTTTGCGCAGCGAGGGCGACCGGGTGCTGGTCAAGTCGGCCTTCGACGAGGCGCTGCTGCGCACGGGCCAGCCGGGCGACTGCCCGACCGAAACGGGCGGCAGCCAGACCTGGAACATGGGCGAGGGGCATAATGGCCAGCAAGCATACCGGGTGTGCAGCTCCGTGGAAGTTGAGATTGAGGTGCCCGAAGGCGTAGCCCTGCGCGTAAACACCATCAGCGCTAATATTGAAGCCACGGGCCTGACCGGGCCCCTGGAAGCCAAGTCAATCAGCGGCTACGTGGACGTTACCTGGCCGGCGGCCCGAGGCGCGAAAGTTGCCTTTAAAACCATCACCGGGGAGGTCTACACCGATCAGGACATTGCCTTTACCAACCGCAAGCCGGACGTGCCCATGGTTGGTTACGAGGTACGCGGGGCCCTGGGCACCCCCGGTCCCCTGGTGCGGCTCGAGTCCATCAGCAACGACGTGTACTTCCGCAAACGAAAGTAGCTCCCGCGTGAACCGGGCGCTGGTTGACTTTCGAAGCAAGTGGCTGCTGGTCCGGAAGCACTAAAAACGAAATGGGCACACCTACCGCCCAGCGCCACTTGCTGCGCCGCAGCAAGTGGCGCTGGGCGGTGGTTCTTTAACTCTATCCGGTAAGTCGCGACCTCGGCAAGCAAGTCGCCGCCGTCCGAGTGGGTACTCGTTTGACAGGGCAAGTTACTCGCGGTTCGAGCAACATATAATTTGATCTTCGACCATCCTCTCCCGCAAGCAGAGGTGGCGTTACCCCGATCAGGCGTGGAGCATAAACGTCCACTGTGAGCGGGAAGGGTTAACCCTTTAAACCAGACTGTCAGAGGCTTGTGGCTACCGAGGCAATTTGCCTTTTCCTCCTGGTGGACATCTAACTCCATCAACCCATACCACCTTGGCCGAACAATTAATACTTCCTTTTAAAAGCGCCATCAACGAATTCATATACCCCGCTTGGGTTTGCACCGCCAAACCACATGGCTCCCGTTTTGCTTCTGTAAATCGTCCAAATGTGGTTGCTCTCGATGCCGTCTTGTTCGGTGTAGTTGGTTAAGCGGTTACCGTCATATCTATAAACCCCAGATTCCCTGGTGCCAAACCAGATATTTCCCAAAGTGTCCTCGCCAATGGAGAAAACTCTTGTAAGAGAATTGGGCTTGGTGAATTGCGAATAAACGGTCGCTGAGGCAGGTTGCTGTTGGGGCAATTTAATTGCCTTTTGACCATCATATTTATAAACGCCCAAGCCATTATTGCCAATCCAAAGGTTCCCTTTGCTATCGGCCATAAGGCTACGAACATGCAACCCCTTGGCGTTTTCGGTAGTGCTTAAATATTCATTATTTATTATTTTGAAAGTGTTGCCGTCATACCCAATAACTGCGCTGTAAGTTCCAAACCAGATCGTTCCATCTTTACTTTTTACGAAGGGGGTCGAAATGGCAGCAATGCTTTTTAACTCCGAGGGGAACCTGCGGTATGAAAGCTTTTTTCCGTCGTATTGATACACCCCGGGCTGTTTTTCAAGCTCATTGTACCTATCCGTCTCATTCCCTTTAAACCAAAGCTCGCTGCCGGTCAAAGACCAGTCATTTGGAGAATGGTAATCCCTTTGCGTATAAACTGTCATTCCGCGGCCATCATACCTGCTTAGCCCCCGGCCGCATTCAAACCAGACTATCCCATCTTTATCTTCATAAATAGTCCGCACTTGGTTGTTGCTCAGTCCGTGCTCCGTTGTAAAATATCGTAGCCGGCCATTTTGAAGCAGGCATGCTCCTTCCGCATCGCTGCCAAACCAAGTATTTCCGTGGCTATCTTCCAGGATTGCCCGAACTCCAGATGTGAACTTCAACCGTAACGCAGGGGCAGTAGTTTTTGGCGTACCGGAGCGAGCAGTATTAATAATTTCCGCGCTCGTCTTTTCAGCTACTGCTTCTTTTTTTTCACGGCAAGCGAATGCTGTCAACAGCAGGAAAATAAAAGCTAATGGTGAGCTGGGTTTTAGCTTATGCATCGTTTGCGTCTGGTACAAGTCGCGCCCAACCACTGCGCGCGCTATCGTGCGGTTAAATGACAGGATACCTGTAACCTTAACCAGGTGACCGAACCGGCCCATTAACCATGCAGAGGTTATTTATCTTATCTGCAAACATGCAACTCGCCGCCCAGAACGGCGCAAGTTTAAGCGCTCAATTCCTGCTTGTGCATCACCAGCACTCCCGCGACCTTCTAATGCATCAATAGGTGCATAGCCATCGCTTCGGCCGCCTCGCCCATGAAACTAATTGCAAGCAGCCTGAAAAGTGTACTTGCAAATCCTGCCGGCTAGCTTCTACGCGGCCGGTTTTGCCTAATTTCGCTTTTTCATTTATTCTGCTCGGGCCCGGTTTTGCCCTCAACTGAGCTTTTATGCTTGCACTTTTACGTTCCAGCTTCCTGTGGCTCGGAATGCTGCTTTGCTTCAGCACCTGCACCAAAAAAGAGGATCCTGACGGCAAGCCCAATCCCGCGGGCACTGCCATAACCGCTACCCTGGACCAAAACAGCGTGAGCCCCGGCCAGGTGGTCACCCTGACTGTTTCGGCAGATCTGCCGGCGCAAGAAGGATGGGATATCCTGGTTGGCGGCCGCAAGCTGCGTGCCGTCCGCTTGGATGCGCGGCGTGCTTGCTTCCTGGTGCCCACCCTGGCCCCCGGTCCCATCAGCCTGGAGCTGTCGACAATGGGAATAAAGGCCGCACCGGCCTTAACCATGAACTCCTACACGCCCATTACGGATGCCGCCGCCGTGCTAACGGCATTTGATGGGCGGATGACTAAGGCCATTGCCCAGTTTGAAGCCCTAAGCAAAGACACGCTCAGCCCCGTAGCGGCGCAGGATGTGGCCTCGGTACGCAGCCTGCAGAAAACGCTGGCTGCGCAGTGGCAGACCTTAACGCCGGCCGAGCAGATCGAAGCAGCTTACGTGCTGCAGAAAATGACCTTTCAGGAAATCACCATTCCCCAGCGACGCGGAGTGGCGGGCATTACTTCCGCGGACCCCGGGAATGACTTCACGGCTATCGGAAAGGCGTTCGTGACCACGATGGCGTTTACGGCGGCCTCCATCGACGCTTTCTTTGTTTTTGCGGCCTCCCCGGACCCTGTTTCCAAGCTGGGTGCCGTAGCGGCCGCGGCGGTAGGGATCGTTTCGGTGGGCAGCTCCTTCAAGCTCATCGACGAATTGTGCCGCCGCTTCGACTTGATCGTCGACTTGAAATTGTTTGCCCTCGGGGGCTCTTCCACCCTGACGTTGGCCCAAGACCAGGGCACGCCCGCCGCAATTGATGCGACGGGCCGCACCTTGGCCGCCAGTGATGCCGGTAAAAGCTCCTTGCTGACCAGCATTGTCAAGGCCAATGAAAAGCTAGGCAGCCTGCACGAGGCTTTTGTCAAAACCTTTGAGCGCATCAAGGCGTGGCTTGGGTCTGCCAACCCGCCTTCAACCTACATAAATCCGGTGAAGGCCGCCGCGGCTACCGGTAAGCGCAAGCTCTCGGCGGAGCTGGTCAGAATTCAGAACGTTTCAAATACCGCGATTACGCTGGCAAGCTCGGTGGTCAACAATGCCCTGAACCTGAAAGCATCGAGCCCCACCATCAAGACGGATACCCCGTTCACGTTTGATGTCGTGTATGAAAATGCCGAATTAGGAATCAACGTGCGGCGCACCCTAAACGCCACCTTTACCAACCCCGACTCCATCGCTTACTACAGTAAGCTGGTGCAAGGCAACTGGGTAACCACCTGGCATGCGTACGGTTCCTTTCACCAGGAAGACGTCATTGTCTTGCAGGCCAATGGGCAGGGCAAGCGCTTGTCCGTTCGTACGCCAACCCGTTCGGAGGATTATACTTCCAAATGGGGCAGCGATCCGTTCTACGACATTACGTGGTCCGTTTACAAGAGCGGTAACGCCTACTACTTGCGCTTTCACGATAATCGTTGGACCACCAGTGTGCAGTATGGCCGCATAACGCCCAGCAAGCTGGAGTTTAAGCTCGACCACGGCTGGGCTTATACCCTAAACAAGAAGCAATAAGGTTCTCGCTCCGGCCTTGCTAAACCAGGCGGGGCAGTTTGCTTTAATTGCCCAATCCGTAAGCCCCAGCCCAATCGGCTGGGGCTTTTATTTAATCCGCTCAGGGCTTGCCTCCCGGAAGCCTGACCACGGTTCGTTGCGTTCAGAGGTGTCTGCCCTTTAATCCATCTTGCCCCGGCCTGCAGCACCCGCTCCGGTGCTTAAGCTTAGGCCCGGAGACGGGGGCGCAGCTAAGCGGAAAGTAAAACAGCTGGTGATTGAGAATTAATATACCAGCTTAGACCGGGGTGTTAACCAGGCGTAGCAGGCCAGCATCCCGCGCGAGGTGAAGTCAGCAAAGTCCTATATTCAGTCGCCGGGTACAGTCGAGCTGCAGGACTTCCTGCTGCAGCCGAAGTTGCATCAGTGCCTCCAGCTCATCCGCTTCGTCCTCTCTGCCAAATGTGGCCGCCAGGTCCTGCAGGTTGTTGCGGTGCTCCGGGCTCTCCCACCCAAACAAGGCCGGATAAAGTTCAGCAAACGGTTCGGGAGCACGGTCGGTGTACGAGTAGGGACCGGCTTTGAGCCTAAGCAAGGCGAGGAGTACGCCGACGGCATAACGCTGCTCCTGGGAGCTACCCAGGCGCTGGATCTCAGCGTACAGCTCCTGAAAGGTTAGCCCTAGGTTCTGCATACCCAGGTAGGCATACCAGCGCGTCCCGGAGCCGCTCCCGTGCGCTTCCCAGGCCGGGCTCAGCAGGGCCTGTTTAAAATAGCTGACCCCTTCCGCCCCGCAGAGGGAAAAGCCCAGCAATATGCCGGCGTTGCAATCAGTGGAACAGTACTCGGTACCCGATTGGTAAAGTCGGGCCAGCAGCTCCGCCCGATCGGGCAGCTTGCACACCAACGCCGGGATGAATTCCGGAAACAAATTTTTGCGGTACGTGGCCTCAATGGCAGCGCGGATCTGTTGCTCCAGATCCCGGCAGTCGACGTGCAGCAAACCCAAGGCGGCGTGTTTAGCCACGTTGTACCCAACCCCCGTTCCGAACGCGTAGCGGACCAGCAGCGGCTTGATACCGGAATCGCCCAATCGCGCTACCAGCGACAGCACTTCCGCTGGCGCGTCGGGCAGCAGCTCCCCCGCGGGGCAGCAAGCTTCCGTCAGTACCCGCGCGAAGCTTGCGTCGCCGTGCCGCTCGAACACGGGCAGCAGGCAAGCGTGCGTAGCAGCAAAAGGGAATTGCCGGTACTCGGCCAGCAGCGCGCGGGCGTCATCCGCGCTCCCGCCTAGCCATACCGCATTAACGAGGGCTTGCCGCACGGCGTCCTCTTGCTGCTCGGCCGGCCGCCGCAGATAGCGAATGAGTTCGGTGGTGCTGGCTAACATGGAAACGGGTATTTACCGCCGGATGCGCCCCGCCCGGCTTATGTGCACGTAGTTCGAAGTTGAAATAATCCCCGGAGCTAGACCGGGACTATTGCTCTACGGTGTAGGGCACCCGGAGACGGAAAGTTGAGTCGCGGGCTCCTGCGCGAACCGTGATGGTGCCCTCCCAATAAGCTTGCTGCGCGCGGCCCCCGCTTAGGGCCGGCGGTGACAACGCGACTTGTCCAATCCCATCGGGGCCGACCTCAATAGCCTTCCCGTTAACGGTCATGGCCAAGGCCCCGGGGTGGTACTTCACACTTGCCACGCTTACCTGGGCCTGGTACGTGTCGCCCGGAGCTACCGAGCTGGCTTTGGCACTCACGACTGGCCGCAGGGCCGTTTGCAGGCGAGTGGGCGTCACTTTGGTGCTCAGCTCTACCAGCGCTTTGTGCTCCTGGAGCAACACGGCCGCTTCGCAGCGGGCCAGGGCCGCCAGCGCTCCGGCCAGCGAGGTTTCGCCGAAATCGAAAGGCTCGAGACTTCCGGCTTGCCCGGCGCCGGCAGTTGCCGGCGTCACGCGCTGCAGCAGCTCCCCGTAGCGACGAAGCTGATGCTGCAGGCTATCGGCCGGGCCCGGGGAGGCCTGCATAAATTCGCCCGCGGCGCCGTGGGTAGCGAGTCGGGCAAGCGGATCTTCGTTGCGCGTGTGCTGATTTAACCGTTCCCGTACCGCGCGTAGGTAAGAGGTCAATGCCCGCGTGCTGTCGCGCAGCGCCTGCGCCTGGGCCAGGATAGCCATATCAGCGGGGCGTCCCGCGGCCCGGGCCTGGGCTTCCATTCCCTGCAGCCGCTCCGCATTGGCTTTGAAGAGATTGTCGCTGCTGTTGAGCAGGGCGCCTTCAAGCTGGTGCAGGCGAAGCAGGGCCGCAGCGTCCGCCGACGGACCCTGGCACGAGAAGCTGCCGGCTGCCAGCGGCAGCAGCAAAGCGGCGCAAGCCAGCCGCTTAATCAAACCGGCTTGAATAAACGAGCGGGTAAACGTCATCCACGGGGTCATTGGGCCTTGATTTGGTAGGGTACGCGCAGGGGAAAAGTAACGGGACGGCCGCGGTAGGAAGCCCGGAGCTTGCCTTCCCAGACCGCGGGCCCGGCCGGCGCATCCGCCGGCACGCGGAAGCTGACCCGCCCGCTCCCGGTGCCCGGATCCATCGCTACCGGAAGCCCGTTAACTTCCAGCTTCAGGTGGCGAACGCCCGGGGACGCCGCGGCAAGAAACAGCTGGGCCCGGTAGGTTTCCCCCGCCCGCACTGTTTGCGCTTCGGGTACGGCGAAGGGGGCAATCTTCTCAAAGAATAAGCCTCTAGGCCCTACCCGCTCACTTAGCTTGGCCAGGGCATCGTGTTCAAGGCGCAGCACCCGGTGCTCGTGCAGGCTGAGCATGGCCGAGCTGCTGGCCTCGGAGTTACCCTTGAAGTAGAACTCGCCAAAGCTTTGGTCGTTGAGTTGTTTGCCCGCCACGCTCTGGATGTCCATATCGTCTTTGACATCCAGACCCAGGGATCCACCGGCAGCCGGCACGTACTGCTGCACGTACTGCGCGTAGCTGCGAAGCCGCCCTCGCAGCGTGTCGGCCTCGCTGCCTGTCAGCGAGCCGGCATCACCGGCCGAAGCCGGCGCGTGCAGGCGTTGGCGCAGCTGGCGCAGGTACGCTAGTTCCGCGCTCGTCCGATCGTGCAAAGCGAAAACCTGCTCACGCAACGCGTCATCCGAGGCGCCGTGCTGATCGAATACCTCGCCTAGCAAGTCAAGCCGCTCGACAGAGGAAGCGGCTTGGGCCTGGTTAACGGCTTGCAGAGCAGCATCCAGCTGCTCTAACTGATGCCGGTCGGCATCGGAGGAGGCAGGCCGGCAGGCTCCCACGCAGCCCAGCAGCAGCAGGAAGCAGCGCCGGCTAATGAGCGTAAAGGTTCGGTACATAGGCAGTAGCGCGGGCTAAAAAAAGCCAGCGACCGCGAAGATAACCCTGAACGGGTGCTATTGGGGCGGGTGCTGGCTTTGCGCGCTGCGCCGCTGAGGGGCAAGCAACTCAGTTACCCATTCTTTTGCCCGTTTCCATTCAGCTATATGTAATTTTGAATCACAAGCAAGCGAAGCTATTTGGACCGGTTACTACCGCGCTCAAGCTTTGCTGCTTGAAAGTTTCTGCCTTTCTCGTCTGGCCGGCAACCCTGCTGCGCCAAGCCCGGTCTTGCTTTCTGTCAATGCAATATTCCTGCTTTCCCCCGCGGGTACCTTTCAACGCCGGTTTACTTTCTTCGGTACGCCTCAAGGCCCAGCGCAAGCAAGCCAGCTTTGTCGGGATGGCGTCCTTTCTGCTTTTAAGCCTTGGGCTTATAGGACCGGTGAGCGGCCAGATTGTTGCCGCCGGGGGAACGTACACAGCCGTCATTCGCGCCGATAGCACGCTTTGGAGCTGGGGCAACCTGACCTACGATCCGGGCTGGGAATCCCCTCCTGATCGGAAAACAGGCCCCGCTCCGCAAGGCCACACGGTGCGCTGGCAAAGCGTGGCGGTAGGCGAGCACCATGCCTTAGCCGTGCGCCGGGACGGCACGCTGTGGGCGTGGGGCAGCAACGCCCGCGGGCAGGTATGCTTGGGCGGCACGGCTCGGGTCAGCTCACCCGTGCAGATTAAGTCGGCAAGCACCTGGCGGCAGGTTGCCGGCGGGTACTCTCATTCGTTGGCGATCAGGACCGACGGCACCTTGTGGGGCTGGGGTTACAATCGCGCCGTCCAGACCAGGGATGTAAAGGCTGCCAACCAGGCCCGATCCGCGGCGGGTAGCAAAACGGCGTCATTGCCGGCGCCCATGCCCCTTGGCCCGCCCGGCGCTTCCTGGCGTAGCGTAGCGGCCGGGGAGCGCTACACGCTGGCGCTGAGGTCCGACGGCACGCTGTGGGCTTGGGGACAAATTGAGGACAGAAGTGTTGAAACCTGGGCAGATCCCCAGCAGGCTGCCTCGATTCCATGGCGCGGCCCGATCCAAATAGGCACTTCAACTAGCTGGCAAAGTATCGCCGTGGGGTATGATTACGCTCTGGCCTTGCAGCAGGACGGCACCCTTTGGGCCTGGGGTAACAACGAGCATGGGCAGTTAGGGCGCGGAGATCAAAGTTATGCCCCGAATCCGGTACAAATAAGCCCGGGGGTGCGCTGGCAATGCCTCGCTGCCGGGCGCTCCCACACCTTGGCCGTGCGCCGCGACGGCACCCTTTGGGCCTGGGGTCATAATGACGAAGGCCAGCTGGGCGACGGCACCACAAGCACTCGTTTAAGTCCCGTGCAGATCGGCACAGACTCAGCGTGGCGAAGCGTTGCCGCCGGGCGCTTTCACTCCGTTGCCGTGAAGCGGGACGGCACGGTCTGGACCTGGGGAAACAATGACGCGGGGCAATTGGGCAACTCTGCTGAGAGTACCCGTTCGCCGCAGCTGGTCTCCGCCCTGCGATAACCAAGCAAATAAAGCTGTTGAGGATGCTCCTGCTTTCAGGTTCCCGTAACCGCAGCTCTCTATGTTGCCTGTGCAAAGGCGGGGAAGCCAGGCGAGAATAAAACCGGGGCTCAGCGCCGCTTTCGCACCGTGTTCGAAAACTCACCGCTGGGTCACAAGACCATTGCCCCGGACCTGAGCATCTGTCAGGCTAACAATGCACTGGCCCGCATGCTGGGCCTGAGTAACCCGGCCGAGCTCGCAAGCCGCTGCTTCCTGGAGGGTGACCCTGCCCACCACCGTTACGAGTGGAACGTGCTGGAGGAGCGGGTCTGGTTTCACAAGACGCTCAGCTCCACGCTGGGGAACTGCCTGGTGCGTCCCGACGGACCTCCTTCGGGTGCGGGATTACTTTTATCCTGGTTCCGGAGGAAGAAGCGGAGTTAGGGAGACACTGCCCTGGAGAAAATTAGCCTGCGCCCGGCCGCGGAAGCCGCCCTGCCGCGCCTCTACGACGCGCAGGAAACCGTCATGCACCTGATCGCCCACGACCTGAAAAGCCCGCTGACCAATAGTCAGATGCTGGTGGAGGTGCTCAGCCTGACTTGGAGCTGCTGGCCACCTGTTCGGTCGGGGCGCCGCAGAAAATGCGGGTGTTTCCGGAAATACAACTGCGAGGTTGCGGCGAAACCAACAACCGGCTGCTGCTTGTGCTGCACCTAGGCGAGCGGGATGCCAATCGTTAGATTAAGCAGGGCACCGGCCTTAATCTCTTTCTGAATGCCCGCCTGTTTGTTTATCGGATGCAGCCAAGGGAAAAGGCCTCAAGCTTACGCTCGAGCTGTTGGCCCAGGTGGTCTATGCCCCCGTACAGCCGGAGAAGTGTGCCCGGGTAATCGACAACCTGCTTGCCAACGCCCTGAATTTTACCCCGGCGGGCGCGGCTTGCCGTGCAAGGCAGGGGCCTGGGTAGTCCTGTCGAGCTGCAGGAATGCTTTTTCGACAAATTCAGTGCGGCGGCTCGCGCCGGGCTTCACCGGGACACAACCACCGGCCTGGGTTTGTTCATCACCCGGCAGGTCGTGAAGCTGCCCGGCGGCAGAAGCTGCGTGCCATTGCAAGAGCACGTGGGCACTGCCTTCCTCGTGGAGGTGGCGTAGCGGTTGGTTGCGGATGCCTAGCTTGCAGGCAGTGACCATCGCTCGTTGCCGGCCAGCGCGGAAATCAAGCAGCGCTGCATTCCCGAAGCGGCTTTGGCCCCTTGTGGCAAGCTTTAGCTTGGCGCGTGGGTAGGCCCCGGGCGCCGGGCCCCGCCGCCTGTTCCCCTTGCTTCTGGGTTAGCCACTTGAAGGCCGCGGGCCGGTTAAAAAACAGGGCGACCTCGATTTGGGAGCCGATCCGCCCGCGCAGCATTGCTTCGCCGGCCTGCTCACCAAAGGAGCCGGCGCGGGCGACGTGGGCCAGGTACCGAATGCCGGCTGCGTGGGCCCGGGGCAGCCATTCTTCCTCCAGCCAGGCCACCGAATCGGCCCAGGGGCCCGAAAAGCCGGTGTTGTCATTCAGCCGGTAGGCGCAGTGCGTACGTTCGTGCACTTCCAGCCCGGCAACCACCGCGTTTCTTAAGTCCTGCTGGGTTGCTGCGCCCTGCCACTCGGCCTCCACGATGTTGGCGGCGCTGTTGTACTCAATTCGGTAGAACACCCGCCCAAAGATATTTTGTACTTCCCGGTACATAGTAATGCGGCTATAGTCGGGGTTTAGAATAAAGGTACCAAAACTTTCGGGGTGCCAGCGAATCAAGTTCCCAGTTGGCAGCCCTGGCGGCCGCTTAGGTGGATCCGGGGCCCGCCCCGGCGATAGGTACCGCTGCCCGGCTTCCTCACTTGTTATTGCTTCCGGGTTAAAGTCGCTGCCGGTGGTGCGCCGCTGAACTGGCCTGCGCGGCTGCTCAGCGGGCAAAACCCGGCAGAAGCGCAAACTTGCCCGCCTTTCGTAAACTCAAACGCTGGTGTTCTTGACGGGCTCCCGTATTCGTTTTAAGGCCGAGGCGAGGTGACGGCTCGACCCCGCAACGTCCTGCGGCTCTGCGCATCCACTGCCGACACGCTTAACCTGGGTTCGGCCACATCGGCGACCGGCACGGCCGGCGGCGGATGATGCTGCTCTCCATGGCCCTGATGACGGCGGCCATGCTGGCCACGGCGCTGCTGCCCACTTACGCGCTGCTGGGCGCCCCAGCCGGATGGCTGCTGCTGTTGCTGCGCTGCCTGATGGCTTTTTCGGTTGGCGGGCAGTACACCGGCGTGGTAGCCTACCTGCTGGAGGGTGCCCGCCGAGCCCCTGCGCTACACCCTGCGCCACCACCGCGCCGCCATGCTGCGTACCTTCTCCATCTCCGCCCTGGGCTCAATCACTTACTACGTGGGTATTATCTACGTTCCGACTTTTCTGGCCACCACCGGGCGGCGCGGGGAAAGCGAGGCGCTGGGGTTGTCCACGGTTGCCGCCGTCGTGGTAATTCTGGTTACGCCCCTGGTCGGGCTGATCTCCGACCGGCTCGGCCGTCGGCGCGTTTTGATCGGCTTGGCCGGCGCCAACGCCCTGTTGCCCATCACCTTGTTTTCGCTGATGCACGCCGCTAGTACCCCGCAAGCGGTGTTTGGAGCGGTTGTGCTGGCCGTCTTGGCCGGGGGAGTAAGCGCCGTGGGCGCGGCCGCTACCGCCGAGCAGTTTCCCGGCGAAGGACGGCTGAGCGGGCTGGCCCTGGGCGCAGCGGCCGCCACAGCCGTGTTCGGCGGGCTGACGCCCTTCGTGGCCGAGCTGCTCATCAATCGCACAAGCTGGCCGTTGGTACCCTGCGCCATGATTGCCCTGGTTGCGGTGCTGGTGCTGCCCGTATTGTTTACCATGCCCGAGACGGCCTTCGCAAAAAAAAAAGGCCTAAGCAGTCCGGCAGCGAACCCCGGCCATTACGCCCTGCTGCTTGTTTAAAGCTAAAAGCCGCTGCCTTGCAATTGCCTGGAAATAGTGCAAACTTCAGCCAAGCAATTGTGATGCTACCCGATCTACCTCTAGAACTGCCAGCCGGCGGCGCACCTGGCCAATTTTCATAGCATGAAAAATCCTTTTCTGCTGCTTACCCTGCTTGGCTTGCTGACGGCCCCCGTCCTGCGGGCTCAGCAGCCGACCGGCAAGGAACACGCTGCTGCTCTGCCCGTTAGCTCTGCCAGCAAGCTTATCACGTACACCAGCGTGGTAGAGGTGCCCGGCGCCAGCCGGGACGAGCTTTTTACGCGCGCGTCCCAGTGGGTGAGCACGGCCTACAAGTCCAGCGTCTCGGCGCCGCAAACCATCGACAAGGAAGGGGGCAAAATCATTATCCAAGGCTTTACCCCGGCCAAGCTCAAAGCTTTGGGCATCAACAGCACCGCGGGTAACGTAACGCACACGCTCTCGCTTTACGTCAAGGACGGCCGCTACAAGTACGAGTTCACTAACTTCTACCACGAAGGAATTGCCCTGCCCCAGGGTGGGGTGAGTACCGGCGGCGCCCTGGAAAACGCCAAGCCTGCCTGCGGGCCCATGATGATGCTCGGCTTTCACTGGCGCAGCATCAAGGAACACACCGACGAGCAGGTGCGCGAGCTGATCAGCCAGCTGACCACTACCATGGCCAGCAAAGCCAAAGACCCCACCGACTTCTAAACTCCGCCGATACGCTAACCAGGGCCGCGGCAACCAGTCCGGCCGTCAAACCGGACTAGGTTGCCGGCATTCCCCGGGGCTTTACCGGGTCGCGGGTTTAAAGCTGGCCGGCAGCCGCTCGCTTAGCTTCACGTCGCTGAAAGTAATGGTCGTGTAATTGCCGGGTTTAAGGTAGAGGTAGCTGAGGCGGGTGGTCTGGCCCTTCCATTCCCTGAGCTCTCCCTTGATTTCGTCTTCCCAGGTCGTCAAGCTGGTGCCGAAAACTTCGGAGAACTTGCCCACAATGCCGTGCCCGTCGGAGAAGGTTCGCGGCAGCAGCTCCACGGCGGCCAAGCGGCCCCGGTAAAAACGGTAGGTAATGGCCTGCAGCTGGTTTGAGCCGATGGCCAGCTCGTCCGTAGATCGCTTGTATTCCTTGACGTCGCCCGCGTCTTTGATTAACTGCAACCCCGCAATTGCCGTAACCGTGTCGGCCAGCTTAACGTCACGGAAGCCGTGCTTGGCGTCGAGCTTGTCGAGGTCGGACTTCAGCTGCTGGGCCGTGGCCGAGGAGCTGGCAAGAATGAGGGCCGTAAGGATCAGTGGCAGGCGCAAGGGGAGCACAGGTTTATAGTCGAACGGTAAACATACGGCGGTTTCAAGCAAAGCCTGATTTTCTTGCTCCTGCTCCGCCTCCCTGATGTGGTCATAGTCGCCTCCGCCGGGATTTGCCCGGCTAAGGAAAGAACCGGACGCTGGGGCAAGCTTTCACGACAGTGGGTATCGTCTATCTTCAGGTTGCACTGCCCCTTGGCTACTGGCGGCGCGCTCGTTTGCGGGGCGTCGCGGCGGCCGGGACTTTTTGCCCATCCTTGGCGGAAGCAGCGGGATTTGGTCTAGCCGCGCCCGCATCCGCCTGCGCCGATGGTGCGAGGCCGGTTAACTGCCGCAGGTTCATGCCATCGGCATCAATCAGGTACAGTTCGTGCCGGCCGGTTATATCCGTGTAAAAAGCAATGCGGCGGGAGTCGGGCGACCAGGCGGCTTCGTAGCTGATAAATCCCGGCTCGGTCAGCGGTATGGGCTGGCCGGGGCCGTCCACTGGGGCCACGAACAAGCGTCCTTTGGTGCCGTAGATAAAGCGGCGACCGTCCGGGGCTACTTCGACGTAGCCGTACGGCTCAGGCCGCGCGAACAGGCGCCGCCGCGCGCCCGTTTCCGGGTGCACGGCCCAGGGGCCCGGCTGGCCGTCGATGGTTCCTTCGTGAATGACCTCGCCCGAGGGTGCCCAGCTGGCGTGGGAGTTGTTGCCGGGCAGCGCGGTAATGCGCCGGGTACCGGAGCCATCGGCGCGGGCGACGTAGATTTCGCCGTTGCTGTCGCGCCCCGAATCAAAGGCCACGTAGCGGCCGTCGGGGGACCAGGCCGGGTGGCGGGCAAAGTACGCCGTGGTATCCCGGCCCCGCGGGAGCAACAAGCGCTCGTCCGTGCCGTCGGGCCGGACGGTGTACAAGGTGAAAAAGCCCCCGCGGTCTGAATCAAAGACAATCCGGCCGTCGGGTGCCCAGTGCGGGTGGGTGCTGTTGCCGCCCCCGGTCGGTACCCGCCGCTCGTTGGTGCCGTCGGCATCCAGGGTGTAGAGCTCCCCCGCCCCGCTGCGCCAACTCTCGAAGACGAGCTGTCGGCCGTCGGGCGACCAGGCCGGGTTCAGGTTGATAAACGCCGACTCGACCGCAGGCGGCTGGCTTTGTAAGGCAGCGGCCCGCTGCGTGAGCTGGGGTTCCGACATGCCCGGTCCGGGCAGGGACGAAGCTCCGTTCTTGGCCGGCGCAGAAGCGTAAGCAGGCACCGGGCCGGAAGTTGTTTGTCCCATCGCGTACGATCCCACGAGCAGCAGGCAGGTGGCCAATCCGTAAGCGCTTAGTGCGTTGCTCATGTACCTCGGCGTTTTATCCTGAAAAAGTCAATCAGCTTAATGACTCTGATGTGGACTTGCCGTTGCACCAGATCCGCCCGGTGGCGGACGCAAGCAGTTGGAGATGCAAAGCTTTCACGCTGCGGTAGTCCGCCGCGCTGCTTGGTAACAGGGCCGGGACGCCTGGGCGTAGCCGGATACTCTGCGGGTACGTGTCCCTGTCAATGCTTGCACCCGACCTGAACGCAACGCTGGCCCGCTAACTGCGGGCGCCGGAAGCCGTACCCGATTCGGACATCGTCATCTCGCCCGAGCCGAGGTTATTTTGGTTTATCTCGGGCGCCAAGGCAGGCAGTGAACCGACCATGACCTTCGGGCAATTTTCGTACTTCCCGACCCGGAATACCACGGAATACTGACGGCGCAATCAGGCTTGCGGGTGCCGCACCTGAATTGGTTAAGCCTGACAATATCTGGGCATCAGAATATACAAGGTCCGGAGCCCAATCGTACCTTGACGGGCCCGAGTCAAGCAGCTAAGCGTCACTTGCTTGGAGTCAAGCCGGGCTTTTGTATAACCTTCTTCCCGATGCACATACGCCGCAACATCCGCGCGGGGCTGATCCTGCGCTTTGCCTGGAAAAACCTGCTGGGCTTTCTGCTTTGGTCGGGCCTGGTAACGTTCGGCTACGAGTACCTGCGAGCCCACCACGGACTGGACATCCGCCTGCCGTTCCTGCCCCTGAGCACCATCGGCATCGCCGTGGCCTTTTACCTGGGCTTCAAAAACAGCCAGTCCTACGACCGCTTCTGGGAGGGCCGTAAGATCTGGGGCAGCATCGTCAACCAGAGCCGCGCCTGGGCCAGCCAGGTGTGCGGTTACGTAACCGACCCGGTTGCCTCTGATTCGGGCGCCGCGCTGCGGGCGGTGCGCCGGGAATTGGTGTACCGCCACCTGGCCTGGATCAACGCCCTGCGGCTGCAGCTGCGGCGCACCACCATTCACGACCGGGAGAACGCCAGCTACATCCCGGATCTGCACTTGCCCCGGGCCGCGGCGCATGAGCCGCGGGTGGAGGACTTTCTTTCGGCGGACGAGCACGCGGCCGTAGTGGGCGCAGCCAATCCAGCCGCCCAGCTGCTGCACCGCCAGGCCCTGCGCCTGCAGGAACTCCGGGCCCTGGGGCTGCTCGACGACTTCCGCCACGTGGACCTGATGCAAACGCTCAAGGAATGCTACAATCAGCAGGGCATGTGCGAGCGCATCAAGAACACCCCGTTTCCGCGGCAGTACGCCTACTTCAGCACCCTGTTCGTGTGGATCTTTGTTTGGCTGCTGCCTTTCGGACTGGTGAGCGAGTTCAGCCGGCTCGAACCCCGTGGCTTCGTGTGGCTGACCATTCCCTTTTCCGTGCTGATCTCCTGGATCTTCACCACCATCGAGATTGTGGGCGACAACTCCGAGGACCCGTTCGAGAACTACGTCAACGACGTGCCCATGACGGCGCTCTGCCGGGGCATCGAAATCGATTTGCGGCAGATGCTGGGCGAAACGGAAGTGCCCGCCCGCATCCAGCCCGTGAACGACATTCTCCTTTAGCGGCAGTAAGTGCGCATCAAGGCTCGTAAACGCATGCTTGTTGCCGCTGGACAGGTTCCTGGGTTTTCCGATTACGATTGTGGCGCGGACGGAGTGCCGGAGGGTTTGGCCGGACGCGATTTCCGCGCACCATCCCCGTAAAGCCATGCCCGGGACATCCGCTTTTGCGTACCCCGTTTAGCCGCTCGGCCCGACCAGCTCGAGTGTCCACCTACCCTCGTTATTTCCCGACCGCCGTTCGCATTTTGTGGCGGCTTTTGCCTAATTGACTGCCTGGAGCTCAGGCCTACTGCACCGGAGGGGGCAAGACCACCGACGGTCTCAGGCGTACGGCTACCGCGCGCCCGTTCTGCCTGCCCGGCTGCAGGCGGGGCAGGCGCCGCACCTCGGCCAACACGGCCGAGTCAGCTACCGGGGAGAGACTTTCTTCAATTTGGGCCAGGAATAGGCCACCCCGCGGGCCCACCACGAAGCTAACCACCACTATACCCTCTTGCTTGGTTAACTGAGCTCCCAGCCGGCGTGCCGTGCGGTTGGTCAGCGTGTCGACCAGCGCAATTAACCCACCCCCGGTGGGCAGCTCGGGTAGCTGTTCCACGTAGGAGTAAACCCGGGCCGAATCGGTACCCGGAAACAGGGCGGCCGGTTCGGGCGGCAGCTCTTCGCTGGGTAGCGGCTCCGCGGGCCGCGCAGCCCGGCCTGCTATAGGGCCCCACCCGGACACACCGTGGATAAACCAAGCCAGCAGGAGCACCGGCAGCAAACCCAGCAACACGGCGATGGCATCGTGAAAGCGCCGAGCGAGCAGTAGCCTCAGCACGGTGAGTACGCCCACCAGCAAAGAGCCGGCCAGCAGTAGCAAGCTTTCTTTTAAGAACCCGGAGTTGCCCTTCGAGTACAGTGCAAACTCGATCAGCACCACGCCGACCACCACGCCGCAGCTCAGCAGAAAGCTGCCCGCCAGGAAAGCCAAAGTACCCCACGCAGTGCTTTTGGACGAAGCGGGGGACGGGTCGGTGGATGAAGGCAGGGGCATGGGCGCGCTGATATTTGGTAAATACGCGACGAAGAAAGTTAACATACGCCGGAAGAACGCAGTTTTAAGCGCATGGGCTATCCGCTGCCGGAGCTATAGGTTGGGCCGCCGGCCGTGATCAGTGGTGACACTTGGAGCTTGCAGGTGTTCCCGGGGTTGCCTTTAAACCCGCATGACCGGAACAAAGCTGCTTATTGCTAAAAATTCGCGCACCTGAGGAATGGCACTTACGGTTACCTGCCACTTGCTACCTTCGAGGCAAGCTAGCTTGTCGGGCAGGCCCTAGGCCTTCCATGCTCTAAGCCAAGCAGAAGGTTTGACCTGTTACCTATGAACGTGAACCAATACCTAACTAGAATTCAGTACAGCGGCATTCCGCGGGTGGACCTCGCTACGCTTGAGGAGCTGCATCTGGCCCACCTGCTAAGCGTTCCCTTTGAGAACTTAAGCATTCACTACGGGCAGCCCATTGTGCTGGACCTGGAGCGGGTGTTCCGCAAGGTGGTGGAGCACCGGCGCGGGGGCTTCTGCTACGAGCTGAACAGCTTGTTCGGCTGGCTGCTGCAGCAAATAGGATTTAATGTGATCCTGATCTCGGCGGAGGTGTGCCAAAAGGACGGCACCTTCAGCCCGCCGTATGACCACCTCGCCCTGCTGGTGGAGCTCGACGAGACGTGGCTGGCAGATGTCGGCTTTGGCGATTCGTTTCGTCTGCCCCTGCGCCTGAATGAGCCCGGCCCTCAGAGGCAGGGCGCAACTGCCTACCAGATCAGCCGGGAAGGCGAATATTACCTGCTGCGAGCGCAAAACCTGCTGGATCGGGAGCCCCACTGGGAAACCCAGTACCGCTTTACCCGGCAGCCGCATCCGCTCACGGACTTCGCCGGCATGTGCCACTACCACCAGACTTCGCCCGAATCGCACTTTACCCAAAAGCGCGTTTGCTCGCGGGCCACGCCGGAAGGCCGGATCACGCTGAGCGATCAGCGCCTGATCGTCACCCGCGGTTCCCGCCGGGAGGAAACCGTGCTTGAATCCGAGGAGGAGTTCCTGCGGGCTCTGCAAACGCATTTTGCCATTACCCTGCAACCGCAACCCCATGCTTAAACTAGTTGGCTTAAGCGGGAGCCTGCGGCCCGGCTCCCATTCCACTGCTGCCCTGCGCGCGGGCTTGCGGATCGCGGCAGAAAGCGGCGCGGCCACGGAGCTGCTGGATTTGCGGGAGCTGAACCTTCCCGTGTACCTGCCCGACCTGGCCCTGGAAGACTACCCGGCTGAGGCTCAGGGCGCCATTAGCCGGCTGGTGGCGGCCTTTCGCAGCGCCGACGTCATGTTGTGGGCGACGCCGACGTACCACGGGTGCATGAGCGGCGCGCTTAAAAACGCAATTGACTACATGCAGCTGCTGGCCCGCGATTCCGCGCCTTACCTGCAGGGGCGCGCCGTGGGCCTGGTGGCGCTGGCCACCCCCGCGCCGCTGGGCAACATGGCGGACTGCGTAACGGAGCTGCGGGCCTGGCTGGCGCCGACCCGGGTCACTTTAACGGCTAACGACTTCTCGCCGGAAGGAACGCTTACCAGCGAATCCGGCAACCGCCGGCTGACCCGGGTCGTGACGGAGCTGCTTGGCTTCCACCGTGCCTTGCGGTAATTAGCGCAAGCTTGAGCGCGGGGCTGGTTTCCTCCGTACGGATAGCGTTCGCGCATCCAGATCTTTTTGGTGGCTGGCTCACGGGCAGGGCATGATGCACCGTACTGCTCGCTACCCCTGACCAGGAAAAGCCCGACGGTGAGGGCCAAGCCTTTCTTAACACCGTAAATGGGTACTACGCCTCTTCGCAGCCGCAATCCAAACACTCTTCCAGCGTCTGAAAGGGAACCAGACCACCGCAGCCACCCCAGATAAACTGCTCGCAGCGCTGGGTTTTCTGATTGTAGAAGTAGCGGGGCATCAAAGCTTTGCAGGGCCCGGTTTCGGGTTCGAGGGTACACTGCTTGGGCAAGGAGCGTTCTTTGGCGCAGCCGGCCAGGCCGGCGCTCAGCAGCAGGAAAGCGTAGCAAATACTTTTCATACCGTCAGGAGTTCGACGCCACTTAAAAGGTTGCAACCCCGCCCGCTACGCTTCGGGTGGAATGCTGCGCCGAATCGCCTCGGCCCGCCGGGCAGCTTCCGGCCCGCGGTAATAGCGGATATTGGTGTATATCCCGCCATCCGGACCCACCTCACTGGTCCACGGCTCCAGGTAGCAGAGCGTGTAGCCGGGCAGATCGATGGTCCAATCCAGGTAGAACACCGAAGTGCTGTCGGGGTAGTCGACGCGCAGCAGGCGGTTGGCATAAGCCTCCAGGCCTCGGGCGGCCAACTCCGGAAAGTCCAGCTGCATTACCTGCTCCACGATTGACTGGGTGGTGCTAATGCACCCAGTAGGGTACACGGGCTGCAGTCCCTCAAGCGGGCAATCCGGAATGGGCAGGGCTACGGTCATGATGTTTACACCGTAACGCACTCTTCGATGGCGGCGCTGATGTCTACTTCCTCCAGGGGCGGCACGGGCGCAAAGCGCGACTCGTGGAAGTTAGCCTCCGGGAAGCCCGGAGCTACCTGGGCGTTGTTAATGCCTTCCAGGGTGATGCCGTAGCCGCGGTGCGTATCGTAAAGCTCGCGCACGGTGTAAATAGGGCCGCGCTTGGGCGTTTGAATGTTGGGGTTCTGCACGAGCAGAAGGGTGAAGTCATCGTTCGTGCAAATCACTTCCTGCCCAACCCGGAACAAAGGTGCCTTCATGCCGCAAAGTTACGGCCGCAGCTGCAAGCGAGAGCAGGATACACGTGGCTTTGGCCGCAGAACCGTTGCTTGCTCCAGCGAAGTATCAAACGTATAGGCCCTGGTAAGGCTAAAAACCCTTTTGCCATACCGGATTGAAAGATTCGATTTGTTTGCACAACAGCGGTTGCAAATCAGCAAAGGTTAACCCGGCCTGCTGCGGAAGCCAATGCTCGCGGCCCGATTTTCGTTACCGGGGCTAAACCCACGAAAGGAGGATATTCCCAAAAAATAACCTTTGGAGCGCTGCTCGGGCGTCAACGTTCCCGTACGATGGTTATTCGTCAGCACCCCGCGGTAGCGTGGGAGCTTGTTGGGTGTTGTGACGCTTGGAGCTGCGCAGGCGCTGAGCCTTCTCGTTGACGCGGGGCTTCTCCTCCTTGTAGAGGGTCTCGGCCACGAAGGCCCTGCGCTCGGCTTCTTACGAGAGACCGCAACGTCTGCCCGCCTGACCGCACGCCCGGGCCGCGGCCAGGCCGTCGTGGGTGCGTTGGCGTTCGAATTCGGCCGTTTCGTTTTCCCGGCAATACATTCAACAAGGCCATTACCTACTGCGACGTTAAGCAGGAGCCCTGCCCGTTCGCCCGCACCGCGGCTGAGCTTTTCAAGTTCTGCGTCGGCGAATCCTTGCCGCACTCGCTGCCCTTCCAGAACCGCTGCCGACTGCTACGCCGTTCCCATCCTCGACGTCGCAGCGCACCGGACAATTACCCTGAACAAGAAGCGGCCGCACAAGGTGCTCGGACAGCTAAACCAAAACCTGAAAACGCTGGCTGAGCCGGCCAGCAATGATAGAAGATTGACACCTTAGTCCTACCACTCCCTTACCACCGGCTTGAAGAATAGGGCTGACCAGCCAGGGGCCGGGCCACAAGCCGGAGGCGCTTACCAACATATACTTCCGTAATTGGGTACTACACGCACGGAAGAACCCGCATTTACACGCAACCACGACCAGCTAATTGCGCTGATCTTTACCGCTTCGTCCCCTGGCCTTGCGGTATGACCCTCTTCCAGCACATCCTGATTGTCGAGGTCGGTGCGCCGTTGCGGTTGGGCCTGCTCCGGCAGTTTGCCCGCTGGGGTTTCGCGCACGTGACCGCCGTGGAAACGAGCGGGGAAGCCCTGGCCCAGGCGGCGGCCTGTCGCCCTGACTTGGTAGTTCTGAGCGCGCCGTGGGCGGATAGCCAGGAATCGCTGAATCCCGCTCAGCAGCTGCTCGCCCGGTGCGGGCCCGTTCCGGTCTTGGTACTGGTGCCTGAAACGTGGCAGCTGTGCCCGTTCCCTACCTCGTGGCCGGGCATTGCGTCGTCTCGTTGCGTGCCGAAGCCGCCTACGCCGGAGCAGCTGCAGCATGGGGTAGAACAGAGCCTCTGCGTAACCCTCGCCGAAGTAGCTTAGCCACGAATTTGGTGGTGTCCCGTCACTGCTTGACCTGACAGCGGCAGGCTGCCCCTAGCCAGGAAGCCTGCCGCTGCCCATCACTTGTTGCTTCCAGACCTCATCCACCCATGCCAGCTGCATCCGAACACAACCCGTCCCTGGCTGCCTTGCAAGAGGAGGTCCTGGCGCTGCGCGCCAAAATCGAATGGCTGCGCGCCGAGCGTACCGAAATGGAAACCGTGCGCGCGTTGACCGAACGCTATCAGCAAAGCCAGGTGCGCTTCCGGACGGTATTTGAGCACTCGCCGCTGGGCCACAAGATCATTGATGCCGACCTGATCATCCGGCAAGCCAACCCCGCCTTGGTGGCCATGCTGGGCCTGTCCGGCAAGTCCGAGTTGGTGGGCCGGCGCATCCTGGAGTTTGTCCACCCGCACCACCGCTACGACTGGGAGCAGTTGCGGGAGCGGCTATGGGCCCGCAAATTGCCGAGCTTCAGCTTGGAGACGTGCCTGGTGCGCCCGGACGGCTCCGTGTTCTGGTGCCACGTTACCTCCATTCTTTTCGAGGACGAAGCCGGCCAGCTCGGCTACACCACCCTGGAAGACATCTCCGAACGCAAGCGGGCCGAAGCCGATCTGCAGCGCCTCTACGACGCGCAGGAAACCGTCATGCACCTGATCGCCCACGACCTGAAAAGCCCGCTGGTCAACATTAAGATGCTGGTGGAGGTACTTCAGCGCGACGAGGCGCTGCTGGCTACCTGTCCGGCGAATGCTCAACAAGAGACCCGTGCCTTCCTGGCCATGATTCAGCGCTCCTGCACCGAGGCCAACACGCTGCTGAAAGATGTGCTCTTCCTGGGCGAGTTGGATGCCAAGCGCTTGGAGAAGCAGCCCACGGATTTAAACGCGTTCCTGGACGCGCGTCTGCTGGTGTACCACGTGGTAGCCCAGCAGAAAGGCGTCGAGCTGACACTGGCGCTGCCGGACCGGGTAATCCAGGCCGCCATTCACCCCGACAAATTCAGCCGGGTGCTCGACAACCTGCTCTCCAACGCCCTCAAGTTCACGCCGCCCGGTGGGCGCGTGGGCGTAAGCCTGGCGGAGGTCCAGGGCCGCCCCCGCATCTCGGTGTCCGACACCGGGGTGGGCATCCCGCTCAAGCTGCAGGAACGCATCTTCGACAAGTTCAGCGCCGCAGCCCGCGAAGGGCTCTACGGAGACACCACCACCGGGCTGGGCTTGTTCATCACCAAGCAAATCGTGCAGCTGCACGGCGGCAAGATCTGGGTGGAGAGCCGTGAAAAAGAAGGAGCGACCTTCTCCATTGAGTTGGTCTGATCGTTCTGCCACCGGCAGGGAGGCTTGCAACTTGAAGCCCTGGGAGACAGCGCACATGGCGCCGAGCAACTGCCGGGAAGGATGCGCGCAGGTGCTGCAGCAAACAACCTACTCGGCCGCGGCCCTAGATAAGTGCCCGGGAATAAGCAAAAGGCCCTGCAGAATTGCTCCGCGGGGCCTGTTGATGCATTCCGGCTGGTTAACGGGTATGAATGTTACCGGGGTCTTTGTCGACTCTTTTGGGCCTCAGCATAATGGTCGCAGCAGCTCCGGAACTGCTCGGGGGTGAGCTCCAGGCCGCCTTCGGGTCGCCCCGGCTGCGCGTGCAGCGACATGTCCCCGGCGTAGCGCCCGATGGGGTAGTCGTCGTGCTCCCACACCAGCATGGTGGCCGCCAGGGGCTCGGGGCGCTCCAGGGCTTCTTCGGTGGCAATGGCCACCGGCACGCCCTTGGCGTGCGCGTAGGCCAGCAGGGCCCTTAGGTCGGCGTCTGATCCGCACCGGATGCCCTGCTTGGTTGTAAACGTCTTGGGTTTCATAGTTGAGACTCGGGGAGAAGAGCCGCTGGTTTGTACGCGCCCATTCGTTCCAAGTAAAGTCTTTTGGTTGAACATTATACCGGCGACCAGTGCCGTTCCGGACTGCGCCCACTTACGGCGGCTGTGCCTGACCCCACCCGGTGCTTCTGCGTGGTACGCCCAGCCCCGACGACCCGACGCCTTGCCAGAATCAAAATAATTCGGCCGGCTGGATGCCTGCCCGGCTGTCAGCGACGTATAAGCAGACACTGCCTCTTGCGCGATTTGAGCAGCATTTCCCCCTCCCCTTTCATGCCAATTCCCTACCAGCCATCCGCCGAGCTGCTGCTCGCGTTCGGCTTTGTGGCGCACCGCTCGCCGCCCGGCCAGGTGCGCCACAGCCGCCCCAGTGCCTGCGGGCAGGAAACCATAGTGCTTTACGCCGACGGGGAGATGACCCTGCTGGAAAGCGTCAACGGCCAACTACTATACTGCTTTCAGGGCCGCGTAGCCTCCGAAGCCGAACTGCGGGTATTGCTGCGCCAGGTCAACTGGCCGGCCGAAGTAGCCACCACGGTTGCTTCATAGTTTGCTGTCAGGACCGGGTTATACCCGCGAAGCCTCGGCTTCGCGCCGCTGCGCGGAAACGCACCGGCCCGTGGCCCTGCCTTTGCCCAGGCCCGGCGCTAGCAACGCGACCACCTGCCGCAAGACGGCCCGGTGTTGTTTCTTGAGCACCCGCTCGGCGTTAACCGCTGCCTGAGTGCTAGGGTGGCGCCGCTGCGCCGTCAGGATGTGTTTGCCAATCTGCCGCTGCAGAACCGGTTGCCCTGGAAGCGGCGGATCGGTGCCATTTTTGGGGTTTACAGTGGCCTGGGGCCACGACCCCCGGCGGATGACTCGTTTATGACCTCGAAGCGAGGACCCGGGTAAACGACCGTCGAAACTCTACGGCTACTTTTATTCGCGTGCCGCGGAAGCGGACGGCGCGCTCCTAAAGGGTTCTATGCGTTGAAAACGAGGACCGCAGACCGGGCATGGTTGCCCGCAAAAGCTTAGCGATGCCTTCGAAGCGACCCCACCCCAGGGCGCGACCAGCGCGGTGGGCTACGCCAGCTCGATGAAGAAGGTAGTGCCTTCCCGCTCCCGGCTTTCCAGCCAGATGGCCCCGCCGTGCAGCTCCACGATTTGCCGGGCGATAAACAAACCCAGACCGGTGGTGGATTCGCCGTGCAGGCCGGCGCGACGGGTGGGATTGAACTTGTCAAACAGCTGGGCGTGCAGCTTGCCCGGAATGCCGATGCCGGTGTCCTGCACCGTGAAGCGGGGGGTACCCTGCTCGTCGCGCAGGCCCAGGGTGACGCTGCCGCCAGCCGGGGTGAACTTGAGGGCGTTGGAGAGCAGGTTGCCGAGCACCCGGCTGAATTTGTCGGCGTGCAAACGAGCCTGCAGGGGCTCGGCGGGTAGGTCCAGGACCAGGTGAATGCCCTTTTTCCGGGCTTCGGGCCGGTGCAGCTCAAGTTGGGCGGCGAGGTACACAAGCAGGTCGGTTGGCCGCTTCTCCAAGCCGTTCTGGTCCAGGTCGCCCACGCAGAGCACGTCTTCCAACAGGCCGCGGGCACGGGCGCAGGCCTCCTGGATAAGGGCTAGGTAATGCACCATCTCGGGCGGCGGCGGGGCATGGCCGCTGCGGCTGATGATTTCCCTCTGCAGCAGGTCGACCACTAACTCGATTTGAGCAATGGGCCCCTTCAGGTCGTGGGTGGCCAGTTGCAAAATGGTTTCCTGCGCGTCGTAGAGGCGCTTGAGTGAGGCTTCGAGGGTTTTGCGCTCGGAAATGTCTTCCAGAATGGTATACCCCAGTTCGGCGCCGTCGTCGGGGAACAGCACGGAGTGCACGAGGCACCAGAAGGAGGAGCCGTCGGCACGCATCAGGCAGGTTTCCAGCGAGAAAGCCGGCAGCTTGTGCTGCCACAGGCTCGTTTGCAGCTCCTGCCAATCGGCCCGGTGGCTAGGGTGAGCAAATTCCAGGATCTCGTGGCCGATGAGCTCGTCGGGACGGGTGTAACCCAGCATGGCCACCAGGGCCTGATTAACCTGCCGGATGGTCAAATCCGGGGTGATGATTTTCTGGCCCAGCGGGGCGTTATCGAATACCGTGCGAAAGCGTACCTGGCTTTGCGCGTAACGGTCGGGAGGCTTTTGGGGCTCCGACGCGGCAACCAGCGCGGCGCGTAGCTCCCGGTTTTCCGCGCGCAAGGCGTCGTTTTCGGCCTGGAAGGAAGAGTCGGGAGCCGGGGTACGGGAGGCGTGGGACATAAGCAATGAGCGGGGTGTGGTATAAGGGCTGCCCGCCAAAGCAAGCGCTTCGGGGGTACTGGGTGTCATGGCCGTACAACGGGCCTTAGGCAGCCCGCCGACTGGTCGAGGGGCCAGCAACACGGGCGGCGCGCCACGCGGTTGGTCGCTGGGATGTTGACAGCTGGATCGGCTTAAGTCCATAACGCCCATGTTGCTGAGCGTTCGGATAACGGGCTAGGTCGGATTCAATTCCCGCTTCTACACCTTAAAACGGAGGCGGCTCGGCAGCTGGTGATGGTTACCCCGGAACAGCTCGCCTGGTCAAGAAGATCGAAGAACATGGATTTGCGCGACTTATCGTGGTTGTTTACGTTCCGGTAGCCATTCTCATGGCCGCTCCCATTGCCGCTGGCCCCGGGCAGGGCGCCCAAGGCAGAATGCACCGGCAGCCGCGAAAACAGTCCCTATCCCTTGGTAATCGCGGCTTAGAAGCGAGATACAAGGCGCCCCAGCCCGGGCTCACACACCCTCGTTGGCCAAACACTTAAGGGTCGGACACCCGGGAAAGTCGCCGGGCGCAAAGCCACCGCGCCGGCGTGCCGATCGTTGAGCACGTTCGGGTAGACCGTACGCTTTTTCACACCGGGTCGAAGGCAGTGGCGGAATTGTGCGGGGACTGCGGGTCGTGCGCCGCATCGGAGTAGGCGTGGTGGCGCCAGGGCAGCAGCCCGCTGCCGCGCGGCAACGTAACGCCCGCACCCGGGCCCACCCGGGTGTAGAAAAAGAAAAATCGCCCCCCCCGCGGATGCTTGCTAAAGCTGCGGTGGGTGGCGTAGCCGGGTGGAAGAAAGGTCGGCGCTACCAGTGGGAGGTACCGATGCGCAGCAAAAGTCGGAAGAACAAGCATGCAAGAACTGTAGAGGATGAGCAACAGGGTCGGAAAGGCAACCCCGGAAATCCGTGGCAGTGGCTTGCGTGATATTCGTAGCTGTTTGAAAGTGCGGCAGGCGCACCCTACGCCCACGTGAGGGAATAGGTACAGCCAGGCCAACTGTTAACCGTGCTAATTCGTGCTGTTACGCCTGAAAAGATACGATAATTATCGGGGTATTACGTATTTATAACCGCTGACTGCAACTGTCAGCTCCATTCCCTCTATGTTCACCAGTTAGTCAGGTCGGGATGGTATCCATCCTCTACACCAGCACCGC
Organism: Solirubrum puertoriconensis; assembly: GCF_001483135.1. Classification (GTDB taxonomy): domain Bacteria; phylum Bacteroidota; class Bacteroidia; order Cytophagales; family Hymenobacteraceae; genus Solirubrum; species Solirubrum puertoriconensis. Next base: position 2,937 of record NZ_LNAL01000005.1, on the reverse strand, counting down.
GCTGGATCCAGACATGGCTCGTGAAGGAGCCCTCTGCTTTCGGTTGGGCAAGCAAAGCCCGTGCTTACACCAATCAGCTGGTCGTGGCTGCGCGAGGCTAGCCCTCCGGCAAGCTCAGTCCTGTGCTTAAACTCCTTGCAAATACGCCAATGCTTGCTAACTTTGATAGTACAATAAGCTAATAAAGTTAGTAGCGTATTTTGCAGCAACCTATGGATTCGAACGCCCGCAGCCTGCTTTCCGTCAACATCCTTCTTGACCCCTTCGCCGCTAACCTGGAGGTTCGCATCAACGACGGCTGCCGACCCTGGGTGCTGACCCATGACTTTCAGCGCTACCTGCGCGAAGGACCGCTTGCGACCGCGCAGTACTTGGCTAAGCGCTACTTAGTCAGCCGCCCCGATCAGCTGCGCTTCATCAGCGTGCCCGCGCTGTCAGCCTTGCTGCTCGCCGCGCTGGAAGAGCACGAGCTCCGCGACGCCTGCGCCTGATGGGGATCCCGCCTTCCAGTGTTCCGGGCGTTGGCCTGTACTAGTAGAGCCTTGTAGAGCTTTCATCCGGTGAGTCCGACCTAGCTGCTCGAAAACGAGGTGGTAAGGAGCAAAGGAGTTATTGGCGAGGTCCCTGCTGCATCGCACCATTCTTGCCCTGAATGCACCGGCGATTAACCAAGTCACCCTAATCTTTGTCATTACTGCGCGACCTTAATCCTTGCGGTCGGAATGTGTTTGCTGACCACCCGGCATTGATTCCGGCTTATATGAACCGGATTTTTGTTTATGCGAGGGGAGGAAATACCTTTTTTATTAGTGCAGGTCCACCTGGCGTGGCCCCTCCCCTACCCCACTGCAAACAGCACCGCCGTGCTGACCCGGGTAAGCGAGCGAGCACGGCGGCTACTTACTTCAAGTATTACTTGAGACCTTTAGAAGCGGCGCTTTTTCTTGGCCTGAGCTTCCTTCTCCTTGATCAGCTTGCGGATCTGCGGGCCAAACTGCTGCAGGTGGTGCTCGACGATGTTGTTGAGCAGCGTGGTCGTAGAAACGAACTTGTTGTCCCCGAGCGTATTGGCGATGTAGACCAGGTTTTCGTACAGTTCCCGGCTGATGTAAGCGTGGGTACGCTGGTCTTTGTCCCGCTTCTCAAGAAAGTGGGCATACTCCAGCGTTGGCCCCTCCCCTACCCCAGCGCTGGCTGCTGATGCTTCTGCTGATACGATTACTTTGTCGCCTACTGCTACGATCGGCTCCACCTCGGAAGCCTCAATTGCTGGAGCGGGTACATCAGCAATGGTCGGTTGAGCCAGCTGCTCGGCTATTGGTGCTATCGCGGGCGGCGCTACCACCTCTACCCGCGGAGTTTCAACGGGCACCACGATTGGCTCAACGACTACCGGCTCAGCAACTGCTGCCTTGGCAGCAGCTACAGGTTCCGCGGCTACCTTCGGGGCTGGCGCGGCGGGTGAGCGGAAAAAGTTAATGGTGGTGGCTTTGGTGCGCTTGGACGGGCCCAGCGGCTCATCATCCAGGGGCTTGCTGTTCTTAACGGGGGAAGTCTTGGTGGCCATGGGAATACGGGTCGCTAGCTCTTACTTGTTTACTGGGCGTCGGCTTCGGCTCCGGCGGGCACGGCGTCGGCGAAGATGACGTTGCTCATCTCCTCGATCAGGCTCCGCACGCCCAGGTCCAGAAACTGCTTTTTCAGCGGGAACATGGTTGAGCGCATCTCGTCTTTGCGGTAGTTCACGCTGTGCTCCAGGCGCGCGTCGAGCTGGCGGATGTCGTTGTCGGCGAAATACTGCTCCGTACGGTCGTACATGGTGCGCTTCTCGCTCTTGATGTACTTGTTCCAGAAGGGATAAATGCCCTTGAGACGGCTGCCCGGGTGCTCCTGCATAATCTCCTGGATGGTGTCGATGTAGCTGATGGTCGACGAGACGCTGATCTTATCCGGCTCCACGGGGATAAAGATGTAGTCCAGGCGGGCCCACAGATCCACGATGCCCTCGGCGTTCATGGTGCCCGGGGTGTCCACGAACACCAGGTCAACCTGACCGTCGAGCGCTTGCAGCTGCGCGGCGGCATCTTTGACCATGCAGCCGATTACAGGGTAAGCATCGGCAATTGCTGCTTCAATCTCCTCGATGCGCTTGCCATTTGCTTCCGGGTCCTGCTGCAGGTGGGTCAGCTCGCGCTGCAGGGCGCTGAGCTCCTTGTCGCGGAAGTCCACGATGGACTGCTGGGGAAAGTCGCAGTCCACGACCGCGGTGCGAATACCGCCAAGGTGGTGAAAGGCCGAGGCGGCGATGATGGTGACGGTGGTCTTACCCACCCCACCCTTCTGTGAAGAGATAGCGATGTACTTGGTCTGAGCCATGGTGGAAGGCAGTTGATCGGGCGAAAGACCGCCGAAGCGGTCGAGCTCGGACAAACATACAAGCTATTCCAATACCATGTATGCATCATTATATACAATCATTTATACAACCTAACATATCATGCTGGTTATGTGGGTATCTGGTCAGATATTGTAATGTTATCAAAATGACATAGTGGTCTGTTGCCAAAGTCAAGTGATCATACAAGGTTCTGTAATCATATCATCACCCGATTTTATGGTTGTAATCATACAGTGATAGTTGAATACATAACAGTGAGTATGTGTGCTAATGATGTAATGTTATCACATGTCCATTAAAACATATAGAAATGTAGCCTTGCTAATATGCATGCACACTTTAATTAGCAGGTTTTAAAACATGCTATCATAACTACATGCTAATGTTATCAAAACAACATAGACCTTGTGTTAATAGCAATACATAAGGTTGCTGATAAGGTGACGTATTAATATATATTATATATAATACATATCCATGTTATCAAAACAATGTAGCTATGTGAGTAGGTGTTAGCTTATTTACGCACTATAAATGCA
>NZ_LNAL01000004.1 GCF_001483135.1 Solirubrum puertoriconensis | reverse complement strand
GCCCGTACACGGGCGGCGCGGGTGGCTCGTAGCAGGCCCGCCAGACGTCGTACACGGCGCCGATTAGGGTCACGGCGTAGCCTTCGCCCAATTGGTGGTGGCCGCGGCGCGGGTCTTCTAGCCGGGTGGTGGGCAAGGGCTGCCGGTGGCCAGCGGCCAGCTGAGCGTAATGCTCGCGCAGCATGGCTTGGACGTCTTCCATGGTCCAGCGGCCGGCGACTTCGCCCCGGTACAGGGCCAGCAGGTACTCGCTGGGCGCGTAATCCGGAATCTCGGCCGCTTGCTGGGCCAGTAGCCACAGGCAACGTGCGCGCCGCTGCTCGTAAAGGGCTTTTTCAGAGGCAGATAAGCCGCTTGGGGCGGGGGGTATCAGGTGCTCGAACAAAGGCAAAGTACAAGCTGGTACATACTGCCCTGTATACGAAAACCCGGGCGGAAAAGCCGAGTTTAGACGCACTAGTTAGTACAAATAAGTATTTGATTATCAGTTATATATGCTTTTTCATGCCGCGGCCCAGTGCCGAAGGGCTTCGTGTTTGGGCTGTGTTTTTTGCTGGTGCTGCGCACGGCTCGCCAGACAGTTATCCACACCCTAAAAGCCTTCTCGCGCACGCGAAACACAACTTTGTGAGTATTTGAAGTATTTGTTCTATTTGAGGGGCTTGTAACTTACTGATTGACAATACTTTCTGAACATAAAAAACAGTTTTCGTGTGTCAAAAAACAGTTTTCGTGTGTCAAAAAACAGTTTTCGTGTGTCAAAAAACAGTTTTCGTGTGTGAAGCAGGCCCCTAAAAAACAGTTTTCGTGTGCGAATTATCAATGCATAAACACAGTCTGTTTTTAATTACTGTTTCTTGACGAACTTGCGTCTGTTGCCTTATCCAAGCTCTAGATGAAGCCCGTCGAAATTCGTCACCACAATGCCATCACCACCGCCCGGTACGAGTACTCGGAACTGCAGATGGACCTATTCTTTTACCTGCTCTCGCAACTCCGTAAGGACGATACCACCGGCGTTTATGACATTTCGGTCAAGGAGCTGAGCCGCACCACCGGCAAGAAATACGACTACCTATACCTGCGCAAGGCTACCGAAGCCATGGGCGGCCGGATGTTCGAGGTCGAGAACGACCAGGTGTACGAGCAAATCTGGATGTTCCAGCGCGTGCGCTATATCAAGGGCACGGGCAGCATTCAGTTTGAGCTAACCAACGCTATCCGCCCCTACCTGTTTGATCTGCGGGACAACTTCACATCGTTCCAGCTGTACGCGGCTCTGCGACTGACCAGTAAGTACGCTAAGCGGATCTACTCGCTCTGCTCCCAATGGAAAGACCTGGGCGAAACCAAGCGTTTCGAGCTGGATGATTTCCGCCGGATGCTCTACCTGCTCGATGACAAGGGCAATGAGAAGTTTCGGCAGATTGGCCAGCTTAAGCAGTTCGTCTTGGATGAGGCGGTCAAGCAAATCAACGAGCACACGGATCTGCGTATCGACTACCAGTTAGAGAAGCAAGGCCGGGCTTTTAAGAGCATCGTCTTTAAGATCACCCGTCAAACCGTTGGCGTGGTGCTGCCCGAGCTGGCGCCCGTCAAGCAGCTCTCGCTTGAGTTGCCTGACCACCGGACCCAGAACGCGGGCCGCATCTTGGATGAGTTGCGCATCGTGGACCCGCAGCTGCGCGCCCGCATTCTTCAAGACGCGGAGCACGTGCGAGCGGTAAACCAATTCGCGCACGACATGAAAACAGACAAGATCAAGGCGACGCGCAATCCGGCCGGCCTGTTGCTCACTATTCTAGGCATCAACACTAAGGCCGCGAGTAGCTAAGATCAGGCTGATTAGTCGTCTGATTGATCAGCTGACTAGTCAGCCTGATACAGCATTATTTATCAATGCCTTATCCATCAACAACATCACCATAGCTCCTGCAATTTTTGCAAAATTGCTCGTCCTGATGAAGTGTTCATCGTCATGTGAGCTCCCCTGGCCTCCCCTGTGCTCAGTTGAATTATGTTCTTGTGAGAGAGGGGTAATTGCCAGTGGGCTGCTCGGCGGGCAGCTACAATCATTGCATCATCTCCCAAGGCCCGAGGGACGAGCACGTCCTTTACATATTGGCAGATTAGCTTCTTGGATGCGAGTTCAACTTTCGGCTCTCGGAAGCTTTGGGAATGGTAAGGATACATCTCTAGGCAGGCAATGTGCCGGCTAATATGTTCCAGCGCTTTCTGCAGTGAGCACCCGTTTCGGTTTGCGAGTTCGCCAGCTATGGAACGAAACTTGGTTTGCCACCACCTTCCGCCGGCAGTCCAAGCGAACTGCGGATCTAGGAAGAAGAAGGGGTATGCGTCCGCTCCATTCTTTTGAGCCAGATTACGCATGATAGCAGCAGCATAAGTTGGAGAGTGCTGCAGGGCGTAGTAGTCACCAGGGCTAAACCCTGGGTTCAAGAATAAAAGGAAGACGGATGCACGCGTCAGGTTTCCAATAAATGGTTGAGGCAATAAGCTCAGATGAAAGTTGGTGGACTCGCCGCCAAAATCTGAACTCTTCACGAACGCATCGTAGCTACGGTAATCCAGTACTCTACTGCCGCGGGCAATGAGTTGCTGGTCACCGGCAAGGAGACGTGGAAAGTCAGCCGGAGAGAAGTCTTGCCATGCTCGCAAAAGAGGGTGTGGCGTTCGCTTTTTAGTCATCGGGCAGCGCGTACAGTAAGTGAGCCTCAGGCTACTTGCCAAATATTCGTTGCCACAAGCTCTTCCTTACGAGTTCCGGCTGAATGGTCACCGGGTTATCTTCGGTAGGATTAGTGGGCTCTGGCAGTCGCTTCTGCAACTCGCCCAGCTGCTCGTTTTGGCGCAACAGCAGTTCCTCTATATGCCCGATACGCTGACTATTCATCTGGTTAGTCAAGGCGTTCAGCACGTCATTCTGCTCTAGCAGACGGTTTTGCAGCTGCTGGATAGTCTGGTCACGCTCTAGCAGCTGCTGCTGCAGCCGGGCAATCTCCTGCACCTGGTCAGGCGTTACGACGGCCGGCAACTGCTCCGGGGTAGTGGCGCCGTACTGCTCCTGCAGAAAGGCTTGACTAATCAAGTACGCGTTGCCCTTGGGCGTCTGCTCCGTGCGCACGTGGCTAGTCTTCGCGAACTGCTTGACTAGTCGCCGGATCGTTTGCTCAGACTTACCAAAGTGTTGAGCGGCTTGCTTGATTGATAGGTACTCGGCCGGGGCTTCCATGGGGTTATGACTAGTCAGCGCATGAATATAGCACCGGTTTGACTAGTCATAAACTTTGGCTTGATTAGTCAAAGCATAACACATGATTAATCAACGTCTTATACCTATCCAATTCTGACTAATCATCACTGCTTCCCATCTTCATCATTTCATTGTAGAAGTCGGCGCCATACAGCTTAATCAGTTCGTCCTCGGTGGCCACGTAACTCTCGGGCTCCGGCAGGTGAAGATTGATGATGTCGCGGTCGAGCTCGCGGGCACTGATGTTGTGCTGCTCACTGGCGGGCTGCTCAGCGTCTGGATTAGGTTGCGTTTGCATGGCTGGTTTAGTTACCAGCAAGTAACAGGATTCGTGCGTGTGGTCCGTAGATTTGATTTCTAACATTACCATTATGAGCCGTAAAAGCCGCCCGCGCAGTCCTTTTCTCAACTATGTAATGGGCCGTATGCCTAAAGAAGCCTTTGCTACTGGCGTTCCAAATTGCACCACTTGCAAGGGCCCTCGCCAAGAAGTATCCCGGGATTCGATTCCAGAAGAGACATGGACAAACGGATTAGCTCCCTTGTGGGAGATGATGCAACAGCAGGGGCAAGAGCCGAAGCAGATTGCATATTGTCCCGCTTGTGAGGATTATGGTATTCTCGGTGGCTGGAGCCGCTTCTGAGCAACTGCGAGCGTCAATATGAACAAGGCTTTCTCCTTCGCTGTGTTGCAAGCGGCGTCTATCGCTGCCCAAGATGTTCTTACTAGCCACCCGACGAGCACACCTGGTAGTCGAGTGACCATGTTCCTCAGTAGCTGCTCCAATGAGGAAAGTGTAGATGGCTATTCAGCCATTTTCGAGTTCAGAACTCATTTTCGGTTGGGCAGATGGGAATTGGTTGATATCGAAGAACCAGATCCTAATCGCCCACTTGGCAGAAGTGCAGCTGACTTCTCTGCTGAGTTCATGCGCGGTGTTGCGCACAAGCTGCGAGAGCACTTGGGAAAGCTACCTCCGGCCTCCTATCCTGAGAATGGGTTGGGATCTAAGCTGGAGTTATAAGTCGGTGATACTTGCAATTCTGCGGTGTATCATAGTTGAATAAAATCAAGTGTGCGGCTGTACTGAGTCCACATGCAACTTCTAGGGAAAGTCGCTTAACATAACATTGGTTATTCCGCGCACCTCGGAATCGCACCGGTTTTGCGCCCCACCGCCCCACCGCTGCGGCGCGGTATTTTACCAATACGCCCTAGGTTAACGAAGCGCTGTATACGTAACTGTGAAAAGGTATTTGCAGCCATTCCAAACGTACTGCAAGTGCTCAGCAGTTAGTCCCCACTTGAAAGCTTCCTTCACTACCGTACTAAATACAATGTCGGCTAGCTCACGTTTAGTTAAACGCTTTGCCTTGTTGGGAATCTCTCGAACAACTTCTTTAATAGCATCTGCGGCTTCTTCAGGCAGTTCCAACGTGCTGACACGTTCCTGAACCTCCTGCACGCGCTCCTGCAATTGCTTGATTTCGGCTGGCGTGAACATCTCGTCTGTGATAGCCGCATCTTCAGCAAAAAAGCTTGGAGCATCTTCCAATGAGGTCCATAGGTCTGGCTCTGCGGCTTCGGCTTTCAGCCAAGCCAGCCAGTTTTTTAGCACTTGTACAGTTGTATCCCAGTCTTTTACGCCTGCATGTGTATTCTGCTCGCCGTCCATGAGGACCACGCGCTGCCGGTTGGGAGTACAGAACAAGTACATGCTTGGAATCACTGCCTGGTATTGGTCCACTTCTGCATGAAGAACAGCTAATCGGAAGTAGTAACCAGTAGGTTTGTGCGTCAACTTCAGCCCCTTGACTTCCTTGTTAACGGGTGGTGTTTCGACAAGGGAGAAGTCCTGCATGTTAAAGCCTAGGTCTTGGGCGGCTTTGTACAGCAGGTTCTTTTGGCTGGTTAGAAACATAAACGTGAAATGGGTTTGGGTGCCCTGCTATACTACAGGACATAATTCGTCTATTTGCTGCTGAATCTCAACAGTAAACCAAAAACGACACCTCCAGTGAGTGCCAGCGAACAAGAGCAACGTATCCGCAGGATTGCAGACGCTTTACCAAAGTTATCAGAGGGGCAAGCCTTGTGGGTTGAAGACATGCTTATGCAGTTTGCTCGGCCCCACAGCTTCAAAGCAAACCCTCATTCGGACATAATCACACAGCGATTTTTGTATGACTTTGGAGACACACTCCGCGTGCACCACTGCTTTTCTAAGCAAGCCTTCACAAAAGACAAATTTGAGTACGTCTTTGAGCGTATAGCTTTGCTGTGCGGCCTACCCGCAAAACTAGCAACCAAGGGCAATCCTGGCTTTGACATTATCGTTGCTGGTCAAAAGCTCTCCTTAAAAACAGAAGCTCACGAAGGGATAAATGCTGATAAAATTCATATTTCCAAGTTCATGGAGCTTGGAAAGCCCAAGTGGACCAATGACCCAGCTGACCTGATTGGGCTTCGCCAAGTTTTCCTCGACCGGGTTAACGAGTGCGATAGAGTTTTTACACTACGGGTCTTGTCAAAGCTCCCTAATAAATGGCATTATGAGCTTGTTGAGATACCAAAGGCTTTACTCTTATCAGCTGCTACAGGTCAGCTGGAGATGAAGACTAAGAGCAAGCAAACTGGTGCTCTGCCTGGCTACTGCTATGTTAAAGATGCTAGAGGGCATCTACTTTTTGAGCTGTACTTTGATGGCGGCTCAGAACGCAAATTGCGGGTTCAGAAGCTTCTCAAGTCTTCTTGCGTTGTACATGCCACTTGGGTTTTCTCCACGGAAGATGTGCTAAGCGACGACAACCAAGCTACGGGGCAGCTCAGCCTTATGTAGCTCAGCTGCCCCGCCTACTGCTTAAGCGCGCAATTTTAGGCTTGGCATTGACCGCGATATGCGACGTGCTGCTAATTGAGCATAGTCGTCCTTCAACTCGATGCCCACAAACTGCCGATCAAGGGCCAAACTTACCTCGCCCACGGTACCAGAGCCTAGAAATGGGTCCAGCACCAAGTCACCGGGTTTGCTACCAGCCAGAATACACGGCTTGACCAAGCTGGGCGGGAAAACAGCAAAGTGCGCTTCCTTGTAGGGCTCCGTGTTCACCGACCATACGGAGCGGCTGTTACGCTTCTGTTTGCCGTCCTTAGTTGGTTCTTTGATGGCTTCAAAGTCGTAGTGATACTTCTCCGACTTTGAGAACAAGAAAATGTACTCGTGGGACTGTGTAGGGCGGTCTTTTACCGACTCCGGCTGGCAGTTGGGCTTGTACCAGATGATGTCAGAACGCAAATACCACCCGTCTTTCTGCAAGGCAAACGCTAGGCGCCACGGCACCCCAATCAAGTCTTTGGGTTTGAGGCCCTCGGGGGTTTGGGGTCGGTAAGTCATGGCCCGAGCCGGGTTCTTCTTGTCGGACTGACGCCACGTTCTGCCGCCGCTGGTGTATGAATCACCTATGTTTAGCCACAACGTTCCGTCATCCTTAAGGGATTGCCGAACTGCTCTGAATACGCGCACCAGCCGGTCGATGTAAGCATCGATTTCGCTCTCAGCACCAATTTGCTCTTCCACCCCATAGTCCCTTAGGCCCCAATATGGCGGACTGGTGACGCAGCATTGAAACGTGGGCATGGGATACCGCTCGCTCAACTCTGTTAGCGCATTGCCGTGGATGATTTTGCTTCTTTCATCTACCTCAAAGACCCTGTCTTGAAAGGTCATTCCATTGATTCTATTCATTGCTGCCAAAGTGTTGAGCTAGTAGGCGAAGTATCGCGTCATTCACCCGTGAGTGGTCGTCGCTGTTAAGCGGGTAAGAGGGGCTGCGGCGGCCAGCCACCACTCCTTCGTAGACCATTTGAACTTTTATGACTGGAACAAAAGTGGCGTTCCATTCTTCCATACCAATACAGACTTTGTACTGTGTATGGGGCGGATGTGGGGAGCTAGCGGGCACAAACTCAACCACCTCCGGGAAAAATGTTTTAGACATGTTTAACAAGCCGTTTTACTATAGGAAACCATAGTTACCTATAGGTTCAAAGTTAAGCTTATTTTCTCATTATCCTTCACACTTGCTCACTTTTGTCAAATCACGAAACAAGTCATTGCCACACCTCCCAAAGCAAAAGAGCCCAGCTTAAAGCCGGGCTCTTTCAGTTACAAATCAGGTGTGCGGAATCAAAGGCGTATAGGAATGCTCAAATCAAGCTCAAGATAGGGCACTTTGGGCGGTAAGGTGGCTAGCTCCTTCTGCATGGCCTCGATTTCCGCCGCGAAAGGGAACACCCGGCCGGGTTCCTCTACCAGCACCAGGGGCGGGTACTCGTGCCCGAAATAAAGCCGGTCCATCTCCGCGCTGAGCATGGCCAGGTCAATGTCGCCGGCCACGTAGAATTTGCCGAGCCGCGCAAACTCAGTCGAGGGGCGCGCCCCGTCGCTGGCTCCGGCCGCGAAGGCCCACGCTAAGACGGCCCACCGTTGCGCGGGCGTCTGCTCGTTTTCGTTGAATTCGGGAAGGCGGTACTGGCTCATAGCTCAAAGGAAAAGCGCCGGGCCAGCAAGGGCGTAGCCTGCTGCACCCGCACGAAGTGCCGGCTGTCGTGCAGCCCGTCGGCGGATAGGTGAATGCTGGGCGGAAAGTCGAAGTGCGCCCGCAGCTGCTCCACGTCAACCGGCTGCTGAAAGGCGTAGACGCCTAACCCGTCGCGGTTGAAGGTGAATTTGTCCGGGCCGGCCGGTGCGTTGCCCTGGGCCTTTAGGAAGTCGATGACGGGTAGCAGGTGGTCCGTACTACTGCCGTTGGCCGCGTCGGGCAATATGGGCTGCTTCATGTTAGAAGATACGAAAAAACGGCCAAACGCCCCGAAAAACGCCTTTTAAGGGCGCGAGAGCCGCGTATTCGCCATTGCTGCCGGCCTAACGGCCAAATACCCGATGCTCAGGTCGGTTTACATACCCATACCGAAGCCCCGGCTCGGTTTGCGCTCGCGCACTGGGGTATGCTCGGGCTTCGGCTGGGGCGTATCCACCTGCACCGGGCGGTGCTCCGGGGTCGTCTGCCGGCGCTGCTCGGCGGCCAGTTGCTGCGCGGCGGCTTGCTGCACCGCCTGGCGTTGCTGCTGCTCGCGCAAGGCCTCCGTGCGCAGCGCCGCGCACTGCTCCGGGGTGCCGTGCTGCATCGTATGGGCGTAGCGGAACGTCTCGCTCAGGGGCCGGTCGTAGCCGAACGCCTGGTCAAACGCCTGCTCCACCCGCTCCGAGAACTGCTTGCGCTCGAAGCCGCCCGTCACCACCCCACGCCGCGTGTCCTTGTGGTTGGTGAGCGGGCTCAGGTGGTAGGGGTTCTTGCGTTCGAGCTCGCCGGCCTGCTTGCGCTCGGTGTAGCGGCTCAGGTTCTCTGTGCGGCTGACAATGACGTGGACGTGCGTCTGCTCGCCTCCCTTCTGCTGGCCCCGGGGCACGTCGCCCAGCTGCACCGCTCGGTCCTGGGGGCCGGTCGTGCGCTCGTGCTCGACCTTGGCGAAGTACACCAGGTCGCGGCCCTCGATGCCCTTGCCGAAGTTGGCCGCGTACTGCTCCATCGCCGTCCGGGTGTAAGCCCGCAGCTTCTCCGGGTCGCTGCCAATGTGGCGCAATTCGGCCTGGCTCGGGGCAAGTATCACCTGGTAATATTTGTCCGCGTCGCGGTTCAGGTTGCGCTTGTTGCGGTCGATGGCCTGCGTCACCTCGCCGGCCGGCACGTCGTCGCGGTCGAGGCTGAACCATTGGCCGGGCGCTTCCTTCTCCAAGTACGCCACCAGGCCCGCACAGCTGCCGGTACGCTGGGACAAGCCCTTTCCCGAATTGGGAATTTTGGCAACCATCAGGCGGGCGGGTTAGGCGTGGCGGGGGGCGGTGCGGCAGGCGCAGCGGGTGCGGGGGCCTGGGCCGGCCGCACGAATTGAGCCGGGTTCAGCTCCCGAATCAGCACCTTGCGCAGCAGCTGCCGCACCGGCTCCAACTCGGCGAAGCCCTGAGGTGCCGGCAGCGGCGCGTCGGCCGTGGCCGGGTTACGGTACGGCGCCTGGAAGCCCTTGCGGATGATGACCGTCAGCCAGTGCTCTAGGTCCACCAGCTGCGGCTCGGTTAGCGCGTTGGGGCCGGTCGCCCACTCGCGCAGCCCCTGCACGTCGGCCAGCAGGGGCTTGAGATAAGTCTTCTCTTGCTCCCGGATGAATCCAATGGTGCGCTTGTCCAATTGGTCGAGCTTGGCCGTGAGCTTACCCAGGGCGCTGCTCAGGTCCGGGCCGTTGGGCTCGCGGGGGTCGGCCTTGGTCACCCGGAAGTACTGCACCATCGCGGCCAGCAGTTCGGGGTTGGTCAGGCCGTGCTCCTTGGCCAGCTTGCGAAAGCCCTCGTACGCGGCCTCGTCGGCGCTGATGGTTTTGTACGTTGAACTCACTGGTGAATGCGCTTTATATTTGATTTCCAATGCGTTAGTACCCTATAAACTCACTTTGAGTTTTTTCTTCCCTCTTGTTTACTACCTAACTTACTATGGGCCAGCATTTTGATGGCGAGCGGAACGGTATGGAGGGAGGCGCAGCCGACCGGAATAGCGTTCCTGCTCGCTTCTGTGCCAGAACGACGTCGTTAGGGGTACGTCCGCGCCGCTAGGGCGTTGTCGTTGCCCGGTTCCGGTAGACCAGGCGGGTAGAACAAGAGGGAAAAAAGAGCCCGCGCACCAGGTACTGCCTCCTATCGGCTCCCGCCTGCCGGCCTATCCTGAACGTACCTTTTAGGCGCTGTACTCCTAGTCGAGCGGCAGTCGAAAAGAGAGGTTTTATAAGCCGGAAGGGTACAGCCCGCAGCTGCCCGGCTCCCCAAATTATACTACCTGCCTCCTGGCCTGGACTTCCCCCGATACTACCCTAACAGCAATCCCTCGTCCTCGTCGGCCGCTGGTTGGGTGGGTACTGGGGACGTGGCCGGAGCCTCTGGTTTTGCAATTGCAAACGCCTGGACCTCCTGCGCGGGGCCGGCTACGATGGCCCGGGCCTGGGCCTTGATGGCGGCGAAGTGCTGGCGCACCTGTTCGGCGCTCACGTCTTGGAACGGCTCGATGGCCACGGCTTGGCTGGGCTCGGCTCGGAAGGTGGCGCGGAACTCCGGGCGGCGGCTCTCCACCACCAGGCCGGCGAACTCGCCCACGTCGAAGCGCATCACCTGTTGCGCTTCCAACCGGTCGCGCTGCTGGATGCTGGCCGACGTGCTGGTGCTCGTCGTGTGGGTGCTCGGCTTGAAGATGTTCAGCGGGCTGCTCTTGCTGCGGCCCTTGGTCGTGGCGTAGTACGTCTTGTCCATTTTGCCGAACAGCTTGCTCACCCGCTCGGCCGTAGCTGTATTCGTCGTGCGGCCCCAAAACTGGTTGCCCAGGTTGGCCAGAATCATTTCCGCTTCCTGCCGACTTGTCAGGGCTTCCATCTGGGCCACGTCCTGCACGGCGTACACCGTAGCCACCTGGTTGCTGCGGGCCGTGGCCGGCAGCTGGGCGAAGTTGGGAATGAACAGGGTGGGTGCTTCGTCCAAAAGTACCAGGCTGGGCAAGCGGCCCTGCTGGTTCAACCGCTTCACGGCCGTGGCCACGATGAGCGCGGCGAGCGGCGAGAAGGTGCTGCTCAGGGCCGGGTCGTTGCCCACCACCAGGACGCCCGGCGTCTCGGGGTGGTTTAGGTCGAGCGGCACCTGGTCGCCGCTCATCACCCAAAAGACCTCGGGCGTGTTGAGCACGGCCAAGTAGTTCTGAATGGTCGAGAAGACGCCGGCCAGCGTGTTCTCGGATTTGCTGGCGCTGGCAATGGACGCGACCAGGCCGCGCACTTCCTCGTCCTGCTGCAGCGTGGCCAGCAGCTGCGCCGCGTCGCTCTCCAGTATCAGGCTCACGGCAGCGGGCAAGTGGCAATGCTCGGGGTGGTTACGGCGCAAGTACCAGATGCAGCCGGCCAGCAGCACCTCGCCCGACTGCACCCAAAAGTTGCGCTGCTGCGCGGCCTTGGCGTCGAGGTTGAGCAAGATGGTCGCCGCAGCCTCGCGGGCGAAGCTGGCGGTGCTCAGCAGCGCCGGGGCCAGCGGGTTGACGCGGTGGCTGCGGCGCAGGTCGGTGAAGTTGACGAAATAGGGCCGCACCGCGCCGGTGCCGTAGCTGCCGGCCACTTCCTGGGCCAGCGTGGGAAACTTGAAGTCATACACGACGCCCGTCAGGCCGGCGCGGCCGGCCTGCTGGATGATGGGCTCAATGATCGACTTGCTTTTGCCGCTGCCCGCGCCGCCCGCGATGAAGGTGCCCCGGAAGGGGTTGCCGATGCACACGGCCGGGCCGCTGGTGGTGCGCAGCGTGAAAGTCAGCGGCCCGCCGTCCGCCGTGGCCGCGTCGTCGGCCGGGCGCCAATGCCGGCTGCCTTGGTAACCTACCCAGCCGGCCAGCAGCAGCAGGGTCACCACGTCGCCCACGACGTAGCCCACCATCTGCAGCACGAACAACAAGGCCGTGTAAGCGGCCCACGGCGCCCAGACGGGCTCCCACTCGGCCGGCCAGGCCGGCAGCAGCACCAGGCGCCGCAGCACGCGGGTAGGCCGCGCTAAGCCGAGGCGGGTAACCAGGTGCACGACGAACCAGGCCGGCAGGGCCAGCACCGCCGCCCCGACCAAGGCCCAAAACCAATGATATCCAACCACGAACTGAGGGTAAAGTGAACAAAAGGGAAAAAACGACGGGGCGCTACCAGGACAACCAGTGCCCGGGCTTCTCGCCGTGGGTGGCCAGCAGCTGCGTCGCGGCGTGGGCGCTGACCTCGCGGGCCAGGTAGCTGCTCAGAACGGCCCGCTCGAAGGCGTCCGCCTCGATGAGCTGGTGCGCCGGGTACGGCCGGCCGGGCCAGCGCCGGGCGAACCGCTGCTGCTCCTGCGCGTTGAGCTGCGCGCACGCCTCGTCGATGAGCCGCGCCCGCTCTGGTTTGGGCAGCATGGACGCGGCGGGCGGGGGCAGCTCTTGGCTGGGCGGGTGCGGCCCGTACACGGGCGGCGCGGGTGGCTCGTAGCAGGCCCGCCAGACGTCGTACACGGCGCCGATTAGGGTCACGGCGTAGCCTTCGCCCAATTGGTGGTGGCCGCGGCGCGGGTCTTCTAGCCGGGTGGTGGGCAAGGGCTGCCGGTGGCCAGCGGCCAGCTGAGCGTAATGCTCGCGCAGCATGGCTTGGACG
>NZ_LNAL01000003.1 GCF_001483135.1 Solirubrum puertoriconensis | reverse complement strand
GCCTACGCAATCGGGGTTCTGGACGGTATCTATGCATTTCACCGCTACACCGTCCATTCCGCCAACCTCGTCTGGACTCAAGCCCCGTAGTATCCATGGCAGTTCTCTTGTTGAGCAAGAGGCTTTCACCACGGACTTGCGGGGCCGCCTACGCACCCTTTAAACCCAATAAATCCGGACAACGCTCGCACCCTCCGTATTACCGCGGCTGCTGGCACGGAGTTAGCCGGTGCTTATTCAACCGGTACCGTCGGTTTCCCCCGCAGGGGCTTTTTCTTCCCGGTCAAAAGCCGTTTACAACCCAGAAGGCCTTCATCCGGCACGCGGCATGGCTGGGTCAGGATTGCTCCCATTGCCCAATATTCCCTACTGCTGCCTCCCGTAGGAGTCTGGCCCGTATCTCAGTGCCAGTGTGGGGGATCGGCCTCTCAGCTCCCCTAGCCATCGTCGCCTTGGTGGGCCCTTACCCCGCCAACTAGCTAATGGCACGCAGGCTCATCTACACCCGAAATTCTTTAACCGCCAGCCGATGCCGGCCCGCGGTGTCATGCGGTATTAATCCACCTTTCGGCGGGCTATCCCCCAGGTGTAGGCAGATTGCCTACGCGTTACGCACCCGTGCGCCACTGACGCATTGCTGCGCCCGTTCGACTTGCATGTATTAGGCCTGCCGCTAGCGTTCATCCTGAGCCAGGATCAAACTCTCCATTGTAAAAAAACTTGCCGGCGCTGCCGAAGCAACGCCCGTGTCGAGTGCTGATCCGACTCGTCTATAACGAGCTGTGCTTTTTACGCTTGCCCGCGTTCCGCTCGAAAGCAGAACGCACTTACCTTTTTGTCTTTCCAGTCTTTCAAAGAACGTCGGCCGAAACCTGTCGTCTCGGCGTCGCGGCCACCTCTGCAGCCGTGTTGTTGCTATTGCCTATTACACTAGTAGCAACAATATGTTTTGTCCAATTAGTTCAGAGCAGCAGTTTTTATTTTCAAGTCGCCCTGGTTGTGATTGGGAGTGCAAAGGTAATAAGCTTTTTCTAATTGTCAAGCTTTGCAGAAATTTATTTTAAACTTAATTCCTGCTGCATTTTCAATTGTGGGCCTATATAGAAGAGAAGCTAGCTTCCACGCTGAACCGGCCGTCTACCTTGTTCAGGGTTGCAAAGATAATAACTCTCTCGAGACTGGAACAATTCCATAGTAATTTAATTTCACCTGGACTTTTACTCTTCGCATCTAACACCTTACTAATCCGAGCTTACGCGGAATAGTTCAACACAGCTGTCAACGATCATGTTCCCGCATATCCCAATTTCAGCACCAATAAAAGCCGCCTAGGTTATCGCCGATAGGTAAGACTAACCGCTTCCGGCCTTTTCAAAGTCCAGCCTGCTCGATTGTAAGGGTCTGTTGAGCGCTGTCGGTTATTGTACTAGGTTCTTCAAGTGAGGATGCTGGTTGAGTTTGAGCTCTTGCACAGTTCAACAACAAGGTTTGGCCTCTTCTTAATGTCGCCGGATACTTTATGATTGAGAGGCCTACCTCACTAGACCTGTCGATAGGCCCTATTATTCTGCAGCCACGCTTATTCACTTACTCTCGTCTTAGTTAAACTTTCAATAAAGTAACTGGCCAATAGTATCTATACGAAGTAGCAATCTTCCATCTATAGCATCGGCAACAGTTCTCCCTAATAGCGAGACTGAATTACAATTTGTTCCTGCAGCCACTTGTGAGCCGCCGTTTCATCGGTAAAAATTGCGTAGTCCGGAGGTAAGCTGGTATAAAATCGGGTAGTTACCTCACCTTGCCAATCAATCTGCTCGGGCGGATTTACCAGCGCTGCGTAGCGGCACTGCCCTTGCACTACCGCGCGGGGCAGCCAGTGGGTAAGTATCCAGTGCTTTTCCTCCTGACTTATGGGTTCCATATTAGTTAGGATGGCCATAGTCTTGCCCGTTCCCAAGCTGCGGATCTGACAAAGCAGTGCGTTCATAGCTTCCATAAAGGCTGTGAAAGGTCGGAAACCAGCTTTCCACCGCAGGACGGCGTAGCCTGCAGGATCCGGCCAGACCTCGGCAATGGCATTTGTGAACTTGGCTTGGTGATGAAGATTCATAGCACGTCGATAAAACTTACTCCCTAAGTGTACTTACCCGTACGTGCAATCAGGCAGAACAGAATACAGCCACCAAGGCGGCGACAGCGACGGGACAATGATTTACGCTTGTTTATACGGCTGGTTAGTGCGAATAGTCCGAAGCCCGAATAGACATATCAAGTTTCATATGGCCATCGGGACGGATCAGTTCCTGACGTTATCCGCAACTTTGTTTAGCTAGAAATCCACAGCGTTTGGCGAGTAACTCTCGGCCTTCACGCAAATCATTTTCGTTTAGCTTAGTTGTAGTTTACGTTAATGATACCAATTCACGAGTAACCTAATCCGACTGGCATCCGGGATTAGTTGTTTGGATTACTACTGCTCTGCTTATCTCTTGCCGGGTTGACACCTCCCCCGGTTATCCAGCTTGCGTCTATCCCTGCCTAGGGTAGCCAATCGCCGTTCCTTATCGTTCTCGCTGTTTAATCGCGGTGGCAAAGCCGTGGCCAACAGTACTGATTCAGCTAACCTACTCCCCTACTTATGGAACAGATCCTGCGCAACTCGCACGGGCAGGTCTACTACGCGGGCTGCTACCTGGCTTCGCAGCACGTAGTTCGCAACGCGTGGACGGGCTATCAGACCCACAGCGGTATTATTTACGCCGCCGAAACCAGCCTAGACTTGCTTGCCCGTCACCACTGCTCATTTCTCTTGAATGACAATGCTGGAGTAACAGGTACATGGAACCACGCAATGGAGTACTGTGCCCGCGACTGGGCCCCGCGAGCAGCGGCGGCCGGGCTAACTCACTTTGCCCACGTGCTGAGCCCCGAAGAAGGCGCGGCCCGCTCCGGTCAGAACCTGCTAGTTTGCCTGCAAGATTACTTCCACGTAGCGTGGTTTGACAATCCTGCCGAGGCTCTGAAATGGCTAAGCGAGCAGCAGTCGGTGCCGCCGGAGGCCGTCGCCTGAACTACAAAATGCGAAGCCCATCCGTGTACCGGATGGGCTTCGCATTTTGTAGTTCAGGCTTTTATTTGCTCAGCTTGGCTTTGAGGTTTTGGTCTAGAGCCTCCAGGAACTCCTCTGTGTAGAGGTAATCACGGCCGTGCTCTACGCGGTTGCCGTGGATGCAGACAGCCAAATCCTTGGTCATCTTGCCGCTTTCCACCGTTTCGATGCATACGGCTTCCAGGGTTTTGCAGAAGTCGATCAGTTCTTGGTTGCCGTCGAGCACCCCGCGGAACTCCAGCCCGCGTGTCCAAGCGAAGATGGAAGCAATGGGATTGGTCGAGGTAGGTTTGCCGGCCTGGTGTTCGCGGTAGTGACGGGTTACCGTGCCGTGAGCCGCTTCCGCTTCCATGGTTTTGCCGTCTGGGGTAACCAGCGTAGACGTCATCAGCCCCAGCGAGCCAAAGCCTTGAGCCACGGTGTCGCTTTGTACGTCGCCGTCGTAATTTTTGCAGGCCCAAACAAAGTTACCGTTCCACTTCAACGCGGAAGCCACCATGTCGTCGATCAGGCGGTGCTCGTAGGTGATGCCGGCGGTCCTGAATTTTTCGCGGTAATCCTGCTCGTAGATTTCTTGGAAGATATCCTTGAAGCGGCCGTCGTATTTTTTCAGAATGGTGTTCTTGGTGGACAGGTACAATGGCCAGCCTTTCATCAACGCCTGATTAAAGCAAGCGTGCGCAAAGCCGCGGATAGACTCGTCGGTATTGTACATGGCCAAAGCCACGCCATCACCCTGGAAGTTGTACACGTCGAAGGACTGGGCCTCGCTGCCGTCTTCAGGAGTAAAAGTGATGGTCAGCTTGCCTTTGCCCTTGGCTACAAAGTCCGTAGCGCGGTACTGATCGCCGAACGCATGGCGGCCGATGCAGATCGGCGCGGTCCAGTTCGGTACTAGGCGGGGTACGTTTTGCATTACAATAGGCTCGCGAAAAACAGTACCGTCGAGGATGTTGCGGATGGTGCCGTTGGGCGACTTCCACATCTGCTTGAGGTTGAATTCCCGTACCCGCTCCTCGTCTGGGGTGATGGTAGCGCATTTAATACCTACACCGTACTCGCGAATGGCATTTGCGGCATCCACGGTTACTTGGTCGTTGGTTTCGTCGCGGTGCTCGATGCCTAAGTCGTAGTATTTAATGTCCAGCTCTAGATAAGGGGTAATCAGCTTATCCTTGATGAACTTCCAGATGATGCGCGTCATTTCGTCGCCATCCAGCTCTACCACCGGGTTGGCTACTTTGATTTTGGTCATTGCTGCAGAATTTGGGTAAACAAAGCCGAACGATCCTGTGCCGAGTACGTGCTTGTGCAAGCAAATAACACCGAAGCCGGATAGCTATTCGGGGTTAAACTTATAGCCTTAGCTGTGTTCATCCTGCCCTCGTAGCAAATGATTTTGGACCAGAAGCAACTTCGATCTTGTTAAATCATTGAGAGGTAGGCGAATAAAAAATAACACTACCTAGCAGGGCATGAAAGTAAAACGGCCTACTAGAATGGAGTAATAAGATTTGGAGTAACAAAAAAAAGCGGACTGCACACATCTTGGTGTACGCAGTCCGCTTTAGTGGGCCCAGCTGGAATCGAACCAGCGACCTGCTGATTATGAGTCAGCTGCTCTAACCGATTGAGCTATAGGCCCGGCTGAAACCTGCACTGGAAAGCCAGTTAATTGGTTTCGGCGCTGCAATCTACCAATTTCGCGGCCTCATTACCAAATTTTGCTTGTATGTCTACTTATGCTCGGCGGTTGCCTAACCTCTTATTCGACTTTGGTGGGGTAATCATCAATATCGACTATAACCGCACATTGGAGGCCATGCGGGCGCTAAGTCGGGTAGGTACAACCATTGAGTTTACACAGGCGGCGCAATCGGCCTTGTTCGACGACTTAGAAACCGGCCGCATTACTCCTGATGGGTTTCGTGCAGGCCTGCGCCAGCACTACGATCTGCATCACACCACCGATGCCGAACTGGATACTGCTTGGAATGCTATGCTGCTGGATATCCCGCTTGCACGCCTCGAGTACATCCGCGAGCTAGGTCGGCAGGGCTATCAAACTGCGCTACTTTCCAATACCAACAGCATACACATTCCGGTAATCAACGAGATGTTGCGCCGCGAGCATGGCCTGCAACACGGCATTGCCGATGTGCTCGACCGCGTGTTCTACTCGCAGGAGGTAGGTATGCGCAAGCCCGGCAAAGAGATTTTCGAACACGTGTTGCAGGAGATGAATTGGCGCGCTGAGGAAACCCTTTTCGTGGAGGACAGTATCCAACACATTCGGACGGCCGAAGCATTGGGCATTCGTACTTTGTTTTTGCAGCCGCCGCTTACCCTCACCGAAGCCTTACCTGCTGCCCTCCGTGCCTTTTCCCTCCCTTCCACCTAGTGCGGGTGGCGGCCAGGTTACACCGCCCCTCAACCGCTCATCACAAGCTCCGCTACGCTGGCGGCGCTACGAGCGCCCCGCTCCTCCTTTGTGGCGCGTGGTGCTGGTGCACCTAGGGCTATTTCTTGTTACGCTCTACACCACCACAGTAGCCGGTGCCGAATGGGTTACGGCCAAGCAGCTGATAATCGAGGATAGATTTGGGGGACTACGCAGCAGTGGGTGGTGGCCTAGCGAAGCCGAGTTATTCAAGGGTTTGGCCTACTCACTGCCCTTTCTAGGCATATTAACAGTTCACGAGTTTGGGCACTATTTCGCGGCTAGGCACAACCGCATCCGCACCACCTTGCCCTACTACATACCATTTTTGAACGGCCTAATTGACATCGGTACGTTCGGCGCGGTCATTCAAATTCGCGACAAAATTTTTTCGCGCCGCGAGTTTTTCGATGTAGGCATTGCCGGGCCGCTGGCGGGCTTGGTGGTGGCTGTGGGCGTGTTGGTGTACGGCCTTACGCACCTGCCACCGTTAGAGTACTTGTTCCAAGTGCATCCCGAATACCGCTTTTACGGTGCCGACTACGCCCGCTATGTGTACAATGCCGAGTCGTTTGGCGTGAACCCTCCGCTGCTGTACCATGGCTTGGCTCAGCTGCTGGCCGACCCTACCCGCCTCCCCCATCTTAACGAGCTGATGCACTATCCCTTCCTGTTGGCGGGGGTACTGGGGCTATTCTTCACGGCGCTCAACCTACTGCCTATAGGTCAGCTCGACGGTGGCCACATTTTATACGGCTTGTTGGGCTTCAAACGCGGCAATCAATTATCGGCAGCATTGTTCCTGTGCTTTATTTTCTACGCTGGCCTAGGGCTTTTCTCGCTGAACTCCTCGCGCGAAACATGGCTGTACGGAGGCCCGGTGTACTTGCTGTACCTGTTCTTTGTGCTGCGCAGGGTACTGCCCACGCGCCGCCGTGTTTGGATGTTGGTGGCCGGGGTTCTGTCTGCTCAGCTGGCTGTATCCATCACTTTTCCAGGCATCGAAGGCAACCCTGGCTGGTTGCTGTTTGGGTTACTTCTAGGCCGGGTTACGGGCATCTACCATCCGCCTGCTACCGATGAGCGCCCCCTTTCGCCGGGCCGGCAGGTGCTCGGCTGGCTGATGCTGGTGGTGTTTGCGCTGTGCTTTTCGCCTTCGCCTTTTCGTTAAGCCCGGCAGTTGGCAACACCTAGCCGGGCGGTGCGTACGTAGGGCCATGGCAACCACCACTGCTCCCGACCGCACCACCCCCGAATACCGCTGGGCCCTGGCCGAGCGCATTGCCGGCCACATGCTTGAAGCTGGCCTGAGCCACCGCGACGTTAGCGACGCTACTACTCCTGACGACTTGGTGCAGATGGGCGCCATCGCCAAAGCCGATGCCGCCTACGTGCGCGGCCTGGAAATCGTGCCCGAAGCCGAGGCCCGCGAATTGTTTGTGCGCCACGCCCGCGGCAAAGCCACCAAAACCGACCCCGAATGCTGCGCCACCTTCAACTTTTTCCGGCAGCTGGTTTGGATTAGCCTTTATAGCCGCCCCGACGAAGAGGATGGCTTACCCGCTTAGCAACCCAATCGTATAAGCAGCTAAGCTCGGCTGTTGCCTGTGTCTTAGCACCTGCTTTTAACGGTTAATTTCTGTGTTCGAACAGCGTGCTTTTTTTACCCATCGTTCGCTTACGCTTGAGCCCGAAGGATTACGCTTCACGGAGCGTAAGCTCAACGCCTACAACGAGCTGACGATTTCATACGAAGACTTGCTCCCGCTGGGTACCGCGCGCTTTCGGTACGTGCCGGTTCGCTTCACGGTGCTGAGCGTATTTTTGGCTTTTGGGTGCGGCAAGGTATTCTACGATTACGTGCTCAGGGGCGAGCAGCCCAACAGCGCCGCTTGGCTGCTGCTGATTTTGCTTGGGCTCCTAGGTGTGCTGGTTGCTTACACGGCCAAGCAGTATCACTGGCACTTTGTGATAACCACTGGCAAAGGCAACATCAGCTTTCTTGACTTAGGCAGCTCTGGCAAGCAATTGCCAGCGGTAGTGGCACAACTGCAGGCTTATACCGTTGCCCACCTGCGGCGCAAATACTTGCGCGTAAATGCCTTTGAGCCGGCCGAAGCACAGCTCGAGCGGCTTATGTGGCTGCGCAACAACAACGTGATTAAATCCACAGAGTACGAGCGGTACGAGCAACAATTGCTCGGCCAACGCAGCCAGCTAATCGGCTCCGTTGGCTTCAGCCTGAACTAATGCAAAAGGCCCCGCAGCAAGCTGCGGGGCCTTCTTTTTTCTATTGTGTAGCTACTAACCTAGGGCAGCTACACCGGGCAGCGTTTTGCCCTCCATATACTCGAGCAGCGCGCCACCGCCCGTTGAGATGTACGACACGCGGTCGGCAAAACCCAGTTGGTTTACGGCCGCGGCCGAGTCGCCGCCACCGATGAGCGAGTAGGCGCCGTTGGCCGTAGCTTCGGCAATGGCGCGGGCTACGTATTCGGTGCCGAGCGAGAAGTTGCTCATCTCAAACACACCCATGGGGCCGTTCCACAAAATGGTTTTGGAGTTGCGGATGATGGCCGCAAACTCTTCGCGCGTGGTGGGGCCAATGTCGAGGCCCATCCAGGTGGGCGGAATGTGCGTGTTGGCTGCTACGTCTACGTTGGCATCGTTGGCAAACTTATCGGCAATGATGCTGTCGGCGGGCAGCACCAGATTTACGCCTTTCTCTTTGGCTTTCTGAATCAGGCTGAGGGCCAAGTCCATCTTGTCGCCTTCAAGCAGCGATGCGCCGATGTCGCCGCCTTGCGCTTTGGCAAAGGTGTAAGCCATGCCACCACCAATCAGCAGGTTATCTACTTTGTCGAGCATTTGCTCAATGATTTCGATCTTATCCGAAATCTTCGCGCCGCCCATGATGGCCGTGAAGGGGCGCTCGGCGTTGTTGAGCACGCGGTTAGCATTTTCTACTTCGCTGTGCAGCAAATAGCCGCCCACACGAGCCTGCGGAAACGACTCGGCCACTACCGCGGTAGAGGCGTGGCGGCGGTGCGCAGTGCCAAAGGCATCGTTCACGTACACATCGCCCAGGCTGGCTAGACGCTGGGCAAACTGAGCGTCGCCCTTCTCTTCTTCGGGGTAAAAGCGCAGGTTTTCGAGCAGCAGAATTTCGCCGGGCTGCAGCGTGCGGGCCAACTCAACGGCTTCGGCACCAATGGCATCGGGCGCAAACTTTACGGGTATGCCGTACTCCGTGCTGAGGCGGCTTACGAGGTGACGCAGCGAGTACTTTTCCTCGGGCCCGCCTTTGGGACGCCCTAGGTGCGACATGAGGATAACCGAGCCGCCATCGGCGAGGATTTTGCGGATGGTACGCGTTGCAGCCCGAATGCGCGTGTCGTCGGTAATACGGTAGTCTTTGTCGAGGGGCACGTTGAAATCGACGCGCACCAAAGCTTTTTTGCCGGCGAAGTTGTACTGATCGATGGTTTGCATAGGCAACCGATTAGGTGGGTAAACGCCGCCTTATACGCGGCGCCGCGTAGTTCGGTGTTTTTCGGCAGGGATGCAAAAAGCGCTATGTACTAATGTTGCCCTAGCAAGCGTGCTAGCCCACAAATGAGCCACAGATTTCTCTGCTGTATTAATGAGAGCTTTTCACCGACAGTCGTGTTCCTTTGCACGCTTGAATTTCCCGTAACTTTGCCTCAGCTATGAGAATTGGCATTTTCTTCGGTGGCCCGTCGCGTGAGCGGGAAATTTCCTTTGCTGGCGGCCGCACGGTTTACGATAACCTCGATAAGTCGCTGTTCCAGGCCGTACCGGTCTTCGTGGACAGCCACGGCAACTTCATTCTGCTCGATTGGCAGTACCTCTATAAAGGTACCATCCGCGACTTCTACCCGCCCGTGTCGGCCCTGCCGCAGTCGGATCTGAAGCTGCAGGTGTACCTCGAGAGCCTAGGCGAGCTGAGCATTGATGAGCAAGACCGCATCATTGCGGAGGTAGGCCGCCGCCTGCGCCCCGATGAGCTGCCCGCGCTCATGGACTTCGCGTTCTTGGCCTTGCACGGCCCCGGCGGCGAAGATGGCGCCATCCAAGGCTTGCTCGAGTGGTACGGCGTTCCGTACTCCGGCTCGGGCATTCTGCCCTCGGCTTTCGGCATTGATAAGATTGCTCAGAAAACCCTGATTCATGCATTAGGTCTGCCTTCGCCAGCGTTCCGCGTGCTTACGGCCGAGGAGTTCGATGCTGCTGACCCCGCTGCCTTGCTGGCTTACCTAGGGAAAGAGCTAGGCATGCCGCTGGTGGTGAAGGCGCCGCGCCAGGGCTCGAGCATTGGCGTGAGCATCGTGCGCGAAGCCGACCCGGCCAAGTTTGTGGCCGCCGTGGAGCGCAGCCTGTTTCGCCGCACCGTTACCCGCGAGGACTGGCAGCGCCTAGGTGCCCACGACCGCATTGCCTGGGCACAGCACCTCATCGACATCCGCGAGGGTATTGGCCTACCCGTGGTGCTCGACGATGCCGACGACCAGTTCATCTACCACCCCGAAGCGCTGCTGCGCGCCCTCGATGAGCGCCTAACGCTGCAAGACTCAGTGCGCCTCACCAACGTGCAAGGTGAACAGCAAGTGCTGATTGAAGCCTTCGTGCAAGGCCGCGAGTTTTCGTGCATTGTGGTAGAAGACGTGGACGGAACCCCGTTAGCCCTGCCCCCTACCGAAATCGTGAAAGGCACCGAGGTATTCGACTACCGCTCGAAGTACCTGCCCGGCATGGCCCGCAAGATTACGCCCATTGAGCTGCCCGAAGCCGACATTCAGCGCATCCGCGAGCAGTGCGAGCAGTTGTTCCGCACGTTCGGCTTCCAGGTGTATGCTCGCCTCGACGGCTTCATTACCGAGAGCGGCGACATTTTCCTGAACGACCCGAACACCACTTCGGGCATGCTCCCGGCTTCGTTCTTCTTCCACCAGGCAGCCGAAATCGGGCTGAACCCGTCGCAGTTCCTCACCTACATCATCCGCACCTCGCTGGCCGCACGCCGCCGCGGTGGTTTGCAGCCGGTAAAGCTGGGTAGCAAGCTGCGTGCGCTCGATCAAGCCGTGGCCAACCGCCAACACGAGCAGAAGCCCCGCACCAAAGTAGCCGTGATTATGGGCGGCTACTCGTCGGAGCGCCATATTTCGGTGGAAAGCGGCCGCAACATTTATGAGAAGCTGTCATCCTCGGCGAAGTACGAGCCGGTGCCGGTGTTCCTCACGGGTTCGTCGGCCGATTACCAGCTCTACGTGCTGCCCATCAACGTGATGTTGAAGGACAATGCCGACGACATTCGCGACAAGGTGCGCCACTACGAAGCCGGTCACGGCCAGCACCCTATTCTGGAGCGCATCCGTCAGGAGGCATCTAAAATCACGCACACCTACGCCGCGCAATCGGTAGCGGTGCCCGAAAAGCTGACGTTTGAGCAGCTGGCCGAGCGCGTTGACGAGGTGTTTATTGCCCTGCACGGCCGCCCCGGCGAAGACGGTGCCCTGCAGCAGCAGCTCGAGCGCGTAGGCCTGCCCTACAACGGCTCGGGCGTGGAGTCGAGCAGCATCACGATTAATAAGTTCGAAACGAATCGCCGCCTGCGCGAAGCTGGCCTGCGGGTAGCCGAACACCGCTTGGCCTCGCGCCTCGAGTGGGAAGCCAGCCCCGAAGCTTTCTTTAGCTCGCTGGAGGAGCAGTTTGCTTACCCCTTCATCGCTAAGCCCTCCGACGACGGCTGCTCATCGGCGGTGAAGAAGATTAAGAACCGCGCCGAGCTGGAGGCATTTGCCCGCCTGATTTTCCGCGACCAGGAAGACCTGTACGAAGACTCCGCTCGTACCCTCAACCTAGGGTTCAAAGAAGAGTTTCCGCGCAAGGAAGTGTTCTTGGTTGAAACGCTCATTTCGCGCGACGGCGCTAAGCACTTCCTCGAAATTACGGGGGGGTTGCTCACGCACCGCCGCGAGGATGGCGGCCGCGATATTGAAGTATTCGAGGCTTCGGAAGCACTGGCCACCGGCGAAGTACTGAGCCTGGAAGAGAAGTTTTTGGCCGGCGAAGGGCAAAACATTACGCCTGCTCGTTATGCTGCTGATGCAGCCGAGCGCCAGCGCATTTCGGACGAAGTAAAGAAGGAGCTGCGCCGCGTAGCCGAGGTGCTCAACATCGAAGGTTATGCTCGCATTGATGCCTTTGTGCGGGTGCGCGACAACGCAGACGTAGAGGTACTAATTATCGAGGTAAACTCGTTGCCGGGTATGACGCCTGCCACGTGCATCTTCCACCAAACTGCGCTGGCTGGTTACACACCCTACGACTTCATTGACCAGATTCTGGAGTACGGCAAAACCCGTGTGGGTGCCCTTCACGCTCCAGTTGCCTAAACCTACCTAGGACTGCTTACCCTCAACATCATTCAACACGGCGGGCGCGGCTAACGCACCCCAACCACCAACCCGAATGTCGTTTCTGAAATCCGATACTTGGTTCGATCTGCTGAAGCACCTGCTGGTGATTGTGGGCGTGTCGTTCCTGCTGCTGTTCCTGTTTTTCTTTGTTTACCTGCCCGTTACTACCAACCACGGCGAGACGATTGCGGTACCCAAAGTAACCGGCATGCAGATGGCTGATTTGGACAATTACCTCGACGACCGCGACTTGGCCTATTTCGTCGACGACAGCACCTATCGGCCCGACATCCGGCCCGGTACCGTGCTAACGCAAGATCCTAAGCCGGGCGAAAAGGTGAAGGAAGGTCGGAAGATCTACATTCAGGTGGCCATGAAAAACCCGCCCGTCATCAAAATGCCCAAGCTGACGGAAGGTTCGCAGAAAAACGCGCAAATGATCCTGAGCAGCTACGGCCTGGCGGTGGGTACGCTCACCTTCGTGCCCGACCTGCGCCAGAACGCCGTGCTGAAGCAAATGGTAAACGGGAAGGAAATCGAACCCGGTGCTCCCATCGCCAAAGGCACCCGCGTTGACCTAGTAGTTGGTGACGGCTTGGGCAACCAAGAGTTTCCGGTGCCCAACGTAGTGGGCATGCCCGCCGACGAGGCCGCTACGCTGCTGGCCGGCCAAGGCCTGGTGCCCGGCGAAACCTTTTACCAAGAGCCCGAAGAAGGCCAGCAGGAAGGCACCGTGGTTAAGCAGCGCCCCGAGGCTACGCCGAACGCGACCATTCGCTCCGGTCAGCTCGTCGACCTATGGGTAGCGGGTAAGGAGCCGATTAAAGCTGTGCAATAACAGCCTAGCGTTGTAACGAAAGCCACCCGGCCTGCCGGGTGGCTTTTTTGTTGCCAGCTATCTAGGCATTCGGGCCGGCTGCATAATCTTTTCCGCCGCTGGCACGTTTGCGGTGCGTAACTTACCCGCTTATGACTTATCGGCTACGTTTACCAGTTGTCGTTTCTGCTTTACTGCTGGCGTTTGGCATGCGCCCAGCCGCAGTACTGGCGCAGCAAGCAGGCGTGCTTCCGTTGCCGGCCGACCCGGCCCGCGCCGCTCAGCACAAAGCTCCTACCGCGCGGCGCGGCAACGTGCTGCTTACGCTCCCCTTTTTCGAAGACTTTGCCGGCCAGCGCGAAGGTGCACCTAACCCCGACCGTTGGGAGCCCACAGGCGGTGTGCTGGTTAACGAGCGGTTTTCGCAGGCGCCACCTTCGCGGGGCATTGCCACCTTCGATGGGCTCAATACCAAAGGTCGCTCGTACGGCACCACGTCGTCGTTCAGCTTTACCGATACGCTCACCTCGCACCCCATCGACCTGAGCGGCCTGCGCGCCTCCGACCGCACCTACCTCAGCTTCTTCTGGCAAGCGGGCAGCATTGTAGGGGCGCCCTCGGCCCAATCGAGTACGCGGCCGGTTTTTCTGCAGCTCGAGTTTCTCGACAACAATGAGAACTGGGTAGTGGTGTGGCGCAAGCCGAGCCAAGGTCTGCGCACCGATTTTACGCAGCGCTTTATCGCCGTAAACGAGGCGCGTTTTCTGCACGCCAACTTTCGATTCAGGTTCCGCAGCTCGGGCAACCAATTCGGCACCCGCGACACCTGGAACCTGGATTACCTTGTGCTCGACCGCAACCGCGACACCACTAACGTGTCGTACGCCGATGTGGTGCTGAGTCGCCCGTTGTCGTCGCTACTGGAGCGCTACACCTCCATGCCGGTGTGGCAGTACAACGCGGCTGCTAACCCCGCACAAGAGCTCAACGACAGCACCTTCACGACCTTCAACAACCTCGATGCCGGCGCGGTACCTCCTACCCCATTTTCCTGGACGGGCGTAGTGCGCTTGCTGCCCACGGGCACGCAAAATCAGTTCCTGACGGGTGGTACCACCCTAGGTCCGGGCACCCGGCAGTTTTACATCGGCGGGCCGGTGGGCAATAACCCCGTTCCCATCACCTCCGATCCTAAGCGCATCGAGCACAGCATCTACATTTCGCTGCTGAATAGCCCTGCCAACCCGCGCACCGCCCCCAACGATACGGTGCGCCGCATCACCGAGCTCAACGACTACTTCGCCTACGACGACGGCTCGGCCGAAGGTACCACGCTGCTGCGCCAAAGCGAAGCGCGGGCTACCTCGCGGGCCCTGCGTTTTGCCGTGAACAGGCCTGACCAGCTGCGCAGCGTACGTTTTTACTTTGCTGGGGCCACAGCGGCGCCCGGTACGGCAATACCAACCAATGTTACGCTCACCTTCGCCGTGTGGGATGCCTCTGGGCCCAACGGTTTGCCCGCTGAGCAGCCTCGGGTAACTAAATCAGTAACGCTGAAAACCGATGCTGCGCAAGGCGGCATGCAGGAGGTGGTATTCGATCAGCCGGTGCCGGTAAGCGGTAACTTCTACGTGGGCTACATTCAGCCCGCCACCAACCTGTTCATCCAGTTCGGCGCCGACCTGAACAGCCGTCAGCCGCGCAACGCTTTCTACGACAACGAGACCGGCGTGTGGGTGGTGTTTTCAAACCGCGATGTGGTGCCCATGCTGCGGCCCGTAATGATGGGTACTGTAACCAGCACGCGCCCGCCCAAAATGGACGCCAGCTTGCAGGTGTACCCCAACCCCAGCCACGGCACGGTGCAGGTGGCAGGCCGTTACGCCCGCGCTACCTTGGTTGATGCCCTAGGTCGGGAGGTGTGGCAGCAGCCGGCCAGCGAGGCCGGCCAAGCCCAGCTAAACCTTCGGGCCGTAACTGCCGGCGTATACCTGCTGCGCCTCACCCTACCCGACGGTAGCCTGAGCACACACCGCTTGGTACTGCAGCCGTAAGGCGCAGCTTCGCCGGATATTCCTTTTTTTAGCGGCGCGGCACCGCCTAGGTGCCGGCCCAACTTTCCACCCCATCCAACCCACATGAACGACATCACCCCCACCGAACTAAAAGAGCGTCAGCAGCAAAACCAAGCTCCGGTTATCATCGACGTGCGCGAGCCGTGGGAACACGAGGAAACCCGCATCAACGGCAGCCAGAACATTCCGCTGGGTGAGCTGCCCGTTAAATTGGAGGAGCTCGAAGGCCTGAAAACCCAAGAGGTAGTGGTGCATTGCAAAGGCGGCGGCCGCTCGGCTACTGCCAAAGCCCTGATGCAGCAGCACGGCTTCCAAAACGTGCGCAATCTCCTAGGTGGCATCACCGCTTACAACGCGCAGTAATCTGGCCTAGACCAATGTAGCGCGGGCTGAAGCTCGCGCTACATTTATGCCCAACCAGCCCCTGCAGATGCAGGTACTCTTGCACCAACCAAACCTCTCCAGCACCTAGGCGGCTACTAGTTGGCCGGCATCGGTGTAGCGCAGCACGCCGGTATCAACCAGGTCGCGCAGCAACGAGGTTAGCGCATCGGCTTGGTTAGGCTGAAAGCCGGCCAACAGCTCGCGCGGGGTGCGCGGCGCCGTGCGCAGCTGGGTTAGCACTTGCTCGCGCAAATCGGCAGCTACCGCAGGCTTTTGCTGCCGGCGCTTTTCGGCAAGGCAATGGTCACAGATTCGACAGGGCTTGCTATCCAGCTCGCCGAAGTACCCCAGCAACATCTGCTGGCGGCAGCGCGTACCGTTGGCGTAGCTGATAACAGCTTCGGTTTTCTGTAGGTCCCGTTCGCGCGCGGTTTCCAACGCTTTCGCATCGAGCGGCATTTTAGCTGCATCGTGGCGTGAAGTGGTAAACAGTGCCTGCGGCGACTCGTGTCGCGGTTGATACTGCACTATGCCCGATTTGTGCAGGTACTCCAAGGTTTTGCGGACATCTACGGTGCTCCAGCGAAGTTGCTGCGATAACGCCCCCTCTGAAATGTTCTGGAACGAACTGAACACCTCGCCCCCATACAAGCGCAAAATGGCTTTGATGAGCTGATCGTGACGCTCGTTGGCTACCTGAAAGCGGTATAAATCGCGCACATCCAGCGGTATGTGCACCTTAGCGGGGCTGAAAACTGCCTCGTTCAACTGCACCAAGCCGGCCTTTTCGAGCACACGCATGGCGTTGTGCGCATCAATAGGCTTCAAGCGGTAGGTGCTGGCAAATTGCTGCAGATCAAAATCAAACGCCACCAACTCGCCCCCGCCTACGGCCGTGCCAGAGTAGTTGGCCAGCGCTTGGTACACCCGCCGTACTACATCAATTGCCGGGTGACTGAGCGCTACGCGCCGACGCATTTCGTGGGCGTCGTTGGGTGCCCACAATAGCACCGCAAAAGCGTACAGTTCGTCGCGGCCGGCGCGGCCAGCTTCTTGGTAATAAGCTTCGAGCGAATCGGGTGCATCGAGGTGTACCACGCAGCGCACATCGGGCTTGTCGATGCCCATGCCGAAAGCGTTGGTGGCTACCACAATGCGCGTTTTGTCGTTCGTCCAGTCTTGCTGCACGCGGGTGCGCTGGTCGGCAGCCAAGCCGGCGTGGTAAGCAGCAGCGCTCAAGCCATTTTGCTGCAGCCAAGCGGCGGCTTGTTCGGTTTGCTTGCGGGTACGGGCGTACACCACCGCCGTTTTGTTGGGCCCCACGCCGCGGAGCACTTGCAGCAGGCGCTGCAGCTTATCCTCGGTTTCGAGCACCGAGTACGAGAGATTGGGCCGCTGAAAGCTGCGCTGAAAGGTTTGCTCCGTCGGGCCGAAGTTCAGCTTCTGTCGGATATCCCGGCGCACCTCTTCCGTGGCGGTGGCCGTGAGGGCCAGCACCGGCACGCCCGGCAGCAGCTCACGCAAGGCGCTGATTTGCAAGTAAGGCGGGCGGAAATCGTAGCCCCATTGTGACAAGCAGTGCGCTTCGTCCACGGCAATCAGCTGCACCTTCATCTTACCCACACGTGCCCGAAACATATCCGTTAGCAACCGCTCGGGCGATACGTATAGGAATTTAACAGGCCCGTACACGCAGTTGTCGAGCGTCTGGTCGATGTCGCGGTGGCTCATGCCGGCGTACACCGCCTCGGCTTTGATGCCGCGCTTACGCAGGTTTTCTACCTGATCCTTCATCAGCGCGATAAGCGGCGAAATGACTAAGCAGAGTCCATCTTTGGCAAGCGTGGGCACCTGAAAGCAAATGCTTTTGCCGCCGCCAGTGGGCAGCAACGCCAGCGTATCCTGTCCGGCCAGTACCGAGCGGATGATTTCTTCCTGCCCTGGCCTGAAAGCCTTGTGGCCCCAGTGTTGACGCAGTACGGAAAGAATATCGTCGGTGGGTGCAGGCACGGCAAAGGTGTTTGTCGGACTACGAAGTTACGCAGGAAACACAAGCCCGTGGACGGTTCCCCTCGCTGTCATTGCGAGCCAAGCGAAGCAATCGGTCCTGAGCAGGGCACAGCTTTTCACCTGGCACCAACCGAAAATCCCAATGCCCGAATCCTGTTGCCATGGTTAGGGCGTGCCGTTATTAAGTGAGTATGTTTTTATTTGGTCGCTGCTAACCGAATGGTTGTGCCGCGAGAGGAAGGATTGGCGCCGCTCGATGCGCGGAATGTCGTACCTCCTCGCATTGACAGCCGGCGGAATCGGTTGTTCCTAAAGCAGAACAAAAAAGCCCGACTCCTTTGGAGCCGGGCTTTTGTAGCTGTAATGCCGCCGCTTAAGCAGCAGCCTGACCGTTCTCGCGGTCATCAATAGTCTTCTTCAGGTTAGCAATGGCCTGCGTGGCACGCTCCTGATCGAGCTTGTTGATGTTCAGGAGCATTTTGGTTTTCTCCTGACGGGTGATTACCGGATGGTTCAGCAAGCGGATAATTTCCTCCTTCTGCTGGGCAGTGGCGTAAGCGGCGGCATTGGCAGCGGGCGCTACCGGCTCGGCGGCCGGAGCAGCTTGCTCAGCCTTCACGGCCTTCATCGGAGTGGCCTCAGCGGTGCGCGCTTCGGGCGTGTTGCCGCCGTACTCCATCTCCTCGGCCGGGGTGGGCTCGTAGCCAGCAGCGCGGATAATCCAAGCCAGAATATTGCGGTAAGCTTTACCAATTGCGCGCGTTTGCGCCATCGAAGCAATGGCAAACTCCTGGTAGAATTTCTTGCCTTGCTCCTTGTTAGAGCAGATGGCAAAGCCTGCACCTACGGTGTGCTCCGAACGCATGTCGAAGAGCGTTACCTTGGCCTGATACTTAATCTCCGTATCGGTGCTCATGTTGATGACGTGGTCGACGATGGGCACAATGCCCAAACGCGAACCAGCATACTGCCAGCCTTCCACGTTCACAAACTCTTTGCCCTGAACGGAGGTGGTGAGCTTGTTTTCCTTGATGAAGTTAGCCAAGTCCTTGGCCAACGACAGCGTCTCGTCGGAGCGCGAGATGTCATAGCTTTCCGCTTTCATTTTCCGAACCGGTGCTTTGTTGTCTTTTTGTGCCTCAGTCATGGCTTTCTTAATTTCCCTGTAGTACGTCCTGTGTTACGGATTGATAACAGGCCACCTAGGTGATTAGTGCATTTTTTACTCGTGTTTTTTAGCATTTTTTCTTGTTGTAAATCAATCACTTACAAATAATATTCAAAAATATGATAGCTAAAGCTTTTAGCCAAGCTCCTACACTACAAAGCCGGCTTTTTTAGGGCCCTTGGTAAGCAGGTGCCTAGGTAGATCTTCAACGCATTGAGCGCAAAGAAGTTGAGCCTTACCGCTCATTATACCAGGTGCTAAGCACAAAAAAACGCACCCGGTTGGGGCGCGTTTTCAGGTACTACGGATGCACAAGCAGCGTGGCCGACGAGGCTTAGGCTTACTCCAGAATGAAGCCGTCGCGCATGGTGATTTTGCGGTCGGCCATTTCGGCTAACTGATCGTTGTGCGTTACGATAACGAACGTTTGACCTAGCTCTTTGCGCAGCAGAAAGAAGATTTGGTGTAGTTCCTGCGCGTTTTGCGAATCGAGGTTGCCGGAGGGTTCGTCGGCAAAGATGATTTCGGGGGAGTTGATAAGGGCGCGGGCCACGGCCACACGCTGCTGCTCGCCGCCCGACATCTCGGAGGGCTTGTGGTCGGCGCGGCGCTCGAGGTTCAGCATGCCCAGTAGCTCGCGGGCGCGCACGCGGGTTTCTTGCTCGTGGCGTCCCGATAAGTACGCTGGCAAGCACACGTTTTCGAGGGCGGTAAACTCGGGCAGCAGGTTATGAAACTGAAACACGAAGCCGATGTGGCGGTTGCGGAACTTGGCCAGTTCGGAGCGCTTCAGGGTGCTTACCGATTCGCCGTCGAATAGCACTTCGCCGGTATCGGGCGTATCGAGGGTACCTAGGATGTGCAAAAGTGTGCTTTTGCCGGCCCCGGAAGACCCCACAATGGACACGATTTCCGACTTTTCGATGGTTAGATCGATGCCCTTGAGCACCTCCAGCGAACCGTAGCGTTTGCGAATGTTGACGGCCTGCAGCAAACCGACTGGGTGTTAAGAGGAGAAGAAGCGAATAGCGACAAAGCTACGCAGAAAGGCCCGATGCCAATAAGCTCATGGTTGGGCCCTTGCGCACCAGACGGCTTATACGGCAACTCGGCCGTAGCGGCTTAGTTGTGGTTGGTGCTATGTGTGGAGCGCCCCCTGCTCAGCGCGGTGCTATGGGCACCTAGGCTGCTGCTACGCAGCGCACAGCGCCACAAAGTGGGTGCAACTGCAACGCTAGTATGTGCTACTTCACGCTACATTCCCTACTTTCGCGGGCACATTTCCGGAACCCGCAAACCCACCTCAAGTTCGCAGTATGAACATTCACGAATATCAGGGCAAGGACATTCTTAAGCGCTACGGCGTGCGCGTGCAGGAAGGCATCGTGGCCGAAACTGCCGAAGAGGCCGTTGAAGCCGCCAAGAAGCTGACCGAGCAAACCGGCACGGGCTGGCACGTAATCAAAGCTCAAATCCACGCCGGTGGCCGTGGCAAAGGGGGTGGCGTAAAGCTGGCCAAAAACCTTGACCAAGTACGTGAACTGTCGGAGCAAATCATCGGCATGCAGCTGGTGACCAAGCAAACCGGCGCCGAAGGCCGCAAAGTGCACAAAGTACTGGTAGCCCAGGACGTGTACTACCCCGGCGAGTCGGAGACGAAAGAATATTACATGAGCGTACTGCTCGACCGCACTTCGGGCAAGAACGTTATCATTTATACCACCGAGGGTGGCATGGACATCGAGGAAGTTGCCGAGGCACACCCCGAGAAGATCCACAAAGAGTACATCGACCCGCGCGTAGGTCTGCAGGGCTTCCAGGCCCGCAAGATTGCGTTCAACCTAGGCGTTGAGGGCGAGGCTTACAAGGAGATGGTGAAGTTCGTATCGGCCCTGTACAAGGCTTACGACGACACGGACTCGGCCATGTTCGAAATCAACCCGGTGTTGAAAACCTCGGACAACAAGATCCTGGCCGTTGACGCCAAGGTAAACCTCGACGACAACGCTCTGTACCGCCACAAGGACTTTGCTGCTCTGCGCGACACCAACGAGGAAGATCCGCTGGAAGTAGAGGCTTCGGAGTCGAACCTGAACTACGTGAAGCTCGACGGCAACGTAGGCTGCATGGTAAACGGTGCTGGCCTGGCCATGGCTACCATGGACATCATCAAGCTGTCGGGTGGCGAGCCTGCCAACTTCCTCGACGTAGGGGGTGGAGCCAATGCCCAAACCGTTGAAGCTGGCTTCCGCATTATTCTGAAGGATCCGAACGTAAAAGCCATCCTCATCAACATCTTCGGTGGAATTGTACGCTGCGACCGGGTTGCCAACGGTGTGGTTGAAGCTTACAAGAACATCGGCGACATCCGCGTGCCGATAATCGTTCGTCTGCAGGGCACCAACGCCGAAGAAGGCGCGCGCATCATCGACGAATCGGGCCTGAAAGTGTACTCGGCTGTACTGCTGAAGGACGCTGCCCAAAAAGTAAAAGAAGTACTGGCTGGCCAAGAGCAGCAGGCGTAATTGCCCTAGGTACTTATAGTAACAAAAAGCCCCGCCAGTATGCTGGCGGGGCTTTTTGTTGATTGGCTGTATGAGGCTACTTGCCGTTTTGGGCTACCCCAATGTTTTCTTCGGCCTGCACGGGCAGGGGCTGCCCTTTCACGCGCAGCTCCACCTCCATGTTGCCGCGCGTACCCACCGAGTACGGGCAAATCTGGTGGGCTTGGCGCACCATCTCAACGGTTTTGTTGTCGTCGAACTTCTTCAGGTCTACGTCCAGCACTGCGCTAAGCCCGTACGCTTCGCCTTCCTGAAAAAGCGAAACCGAGCAATTAACCGAGGTATCGGGGTCGAGCCGGTCGCCGGCACGCTGCGCAATTACCAGTAGCGCCTGCTGAAAGCACGAGGCGTAGCCCGCGGCGAATAGCTCCTCGGGGTTGGTAGCGCCGCGCTTGCCACCTAGGCCTTCGGGCACCGACATATCCAGGTCGATTACACCGGTTGTAGAGCGTACGTGGCCACTGCGGCCGCCCACAGCTTGGGCCTCAGCAGTGTACAAGGTCTTTTTTTCAGATGTGGCCATAAAAATGAGCTTTAGGTTTCGGGTTGTGCGTTAGGCTTAACTGCCGAAACAGGCCGAAGGTTACGCCCCCAATTTCGCGGAAAATGCCAACCCGATTTGCCAGCGCCGCATTTTTGCCTACTTTTGCCGCCCACAGCTGCTCTTTGGTCGCGTAGTACAACGGATAGTATAGGAGTCTCCGAAGCTCTTGATCCAGGTTCGATTCCTGGCGCGACCACACTGCAAACCCGCTTCCAACCGGAAGCGGGTTTGTTTATTTAGGAGCCTGCTTTACTGGCGCTGCTTGTGGCTTGGAGTTAGCAATTAGTTCATTGACACAAGGGCTTGCTTCACGCCAACGCGTATTCGGTTTGTTGGCATATACAGTTGCAGCTAGTCCGGCAGCGCGTTGCGTAGGCTGAGCTAAGCTGCCCTCACGTGGAATTGGTGTTGCGGAGGTTAGTGCATCAGTATGCGCTCCGATAGTTCGGAACCTCAGCAGCGGCGCCCCGTTACTCTGGTCCTTGCCAATACCACGCGTCCTGTGGTAACGTCTTATTTATCTTGCAGCGTTGTTAGCTACCCAACAAGGAAAGAACTAACGGGTTGTTAGCACTGCAGCCCCACAACCCGATTGAATGCACCTCGTTGCCTCTTACCGTTTTCTGAACCTCTATCTTCACGAAGGCTCCACTCGGGCCCTGGAGGCACAATGGATTGGTTTTATCAGCAGCGCCGACTTACGCCAAGCCGTAGTTGACGCGCTCGAAGTTGCCCGCCGCAACCGCGTTACCAGCTGGATTGCCGACGACCGGCAATTGGGCCCGGTTCGCCCGGCGGATATTGAGTGGATTGCCCGAACCGCGCTACCGCTGTTGGAAGCATACGGCATCACCAAATTTGCCCGCGTTGAAGCCACTGATCCGCTCAACCAGCTCCTGATCAACAACACTTACCAGTCCGTGATAAACGAATTCGCTTTCGAGCTGCGGATTTATACCGACTTGTCGGAAGCTCGAAGCTGGGCGGTTGAGCAGTGATACACAGCCCCGTTGCTTAAGCCACGCCCAAAGCGGTACGCACCCCGAGGGTGGCAAGGTTGTAATGCAAAGCAACTTCTGCCGAGCCTGTTGTCACCGCGGGAGCAGGTACCATCATGGCACATAAGCCGAACGCGTTGGCCGCGCAATTCGGCCGCCTTGCTGTTGCCAGTGGCTGAATAATGGCTGACTCGTAGCTTTGCGCCACCTCGTCAGTAGAGAGGCATTTGCTTACCACCCTTATTCACTCCACCACACCCCTTCTCTCACTATGCAAGCAAGCATTAAAGCCCTGCTGCTCGGTGTATGCCTGGCTGGCGTTGCCGCGTCGGCGCAGGCGCAATCCTCTGAATCTCGCTTTGGCATTCGCGGCGGTCTAAACATTGCCACGCAGGAGCAGGCCTTTGGCGGTACTAAAATCACCAACGAAAACATCAACGGCTTTCATGCCGGCTTGGTGGCCGAGTTGCCGCTGGCGGGTGGTCTGGCAGTGCGGCCCGAGGTGCTGTTTTCGCGCAAGGGCATGGAGTATACCATTTCGGCCCTAGGTCAGTCGGCAAGCTACAAGGACAGGCTTTCCTATGTTACGGTGCCCGTTTCGCTTACCTACCGCATCGAGGCTGGGCCGGCTGGCTTGGTGCTGGGCGCTGGTCCGTACGTAGGTGCGTTGGTACACGCCGAGCGTGAGGGCACGGCCCGCTTGCTGGGCACCACCCTTACCGGTACTGGCGAGCTGAACATCGGCGACAACGACGACGATGATTACAAGACGGTAGACGCTGGCCTGAACTTCTTGGGTCTGCTGGAAATCGACCGCGTGTTTGTGGGCGCCAACTACGGCCTAGGCCTGAGCAACGTGCTGCCCTCCGGCGACGACAATACCTACCGCCGCAACCGCACATGGGAGCTCACGCTAGGCGTGTACCTCACGAAATAACCTTGCGCTGTAGTCTCTTTTGCACCAACAAAACAGCCACGCTTGTCGTGGCTGTTTTGTTTTCTTAAACGCTATCGGGCTTCTACCCAAAGCACCCGGGCGCGCCTTCAGGCCGTGCCTGAAAACGTAGTGGATTTCACCTAGGACTACGACTGGCACCGGTCAATAAATGGGTCGGCTCACTTATCCATCCAACTCATACCCGGATAAGATACGTGGCTGCTCGCCTCCTTCTCATGTCATCCAGCCGGCACCTAACGAAGCTGTGCGCCTAGGTGCTATGATGGCCCGAAGCCCAGCGGTACCAAACACAGCATGAGATTGTTAGCGTTGCTTTCTAAACCATGCGGCACCAATCCGGTTGAAGATGAACGCCGTAAGTCCGGCATTAACTCATTCTTCAACCACACCAAACCCCTAACGCCATGCTTAAGCACAGCTTTGCCGCACTTGCTTTGTTACTAGCCGTTGGCACCGGTTTTAGCACCTCGGCTCTGGCCCAAACGAAGGCCAAGGCCAAGGAAGACAAAATGAAAACGAAGGAGAAATCGTCGATGAACGGCAGCACCACGGGGGGCAGCATGTCGACGGGCTCCTCGATGGATGCTACCTCGGCCTCGGGCGGTGTAATGGTAGGCGGCGCGATGATGACGCCAGATAAAGACATTGTGGCCAATGCGCTGAACTCCTCCGAGCACACGACCCTTGTAACGGCCGTGAAAGCTGCCGGCTTGGTGCCTACATTGCAGGGCACGGGTCCGTTCACGGTGTTTGCGCCTACTAATGCCGCTTTCGACAAACTGCCCTCGGGCACTGTGCAAACGTTGGTTGAGCCCGCCAACAAGGAGCAACTGACAACCATTCTTACCTACCACGTGGTGCCGGGTCGCTACCTGGCTTCCGATTTGAAAGACGGCCAGAAGCTGACCACCGTGGAAGGCGAAACCCTGACGGTGATGAAAAAAGGCAGCTCGGTAATGCTGCGCGATGCCAAGGGCGGCATGGCTACGGTCTCTATTCCGAATGTGGTATCGAGCAACGGCGTAACGCACGTAGTTGACACCGTACTGATGCCTACGCGCTAACACCCGGCTTGCTTTGTAAAAAAAGCCTTGTGCCTGCCGGCACGAGGCTTTTTTGTGGCCGCTGCCCTAGGTGGTTGGTAATGCCCAGAAGCGCGAAAGCCAAGCAAGGTTCATCCTACTTGCGTTTTACACGTATAAGGGCTGAGTTTTCCCAACCACTCCCATCTCTGACCAACCATGCTTAAGAAAACAATCTCCCTGCTGTCGCTGGCGCTGGCTATGTGCGCCGTGACCACCGTAGCCGAAGCGCAGACTACCAAAACCAAGTCGGACGAAGAAAAAACCAAGACCACGACTGCCGATGGCACCGTGACCAAGGTGAAAAACGACGACAATGGCGCTACCAAGCTGAAAGGCAAAACCGAAGCCGGCGACAAAATGAAGTCGAAGGTGAAGCCAATGAACGGCAGCTCGATGGACGCCTCGGGCACCTCCACGGGCACTTCGGGCTCTTCCACGGGCGGCTCCATGATCAACTCGTCGTCGGGCTCGATGAGCGGCTCGAGCTCGGGTAGCATGAGCACCGGCTCCGGCACTACTACCGACACCAATTCGTCGGGCACCATGGGCACCGGCACGAGCACCGGCACCAATACCGGTACCGGCACCATGTCGGGCTCGGGCACGGGTACGATGAGCACTGGCTCGGGTACTAGCACGGGCACGATGAGCGGTAGCGGCACGGGCACCATGAGCGGCACCGATAGCTCGACCGGTACCAGCGGCTCGATGTCGGGTACGGGCACTAGCACTACTACCACCGACACGAACATGTCGACCAGCGGCGCTACCGGCTCCGACGACATGCGCGTAGGTCGACGCATGAAGCCCGACAAAGAGGCCAAAATGAAGGCCAAGAAAGACAAGATGAAAATGAAGTCGGAATCGGAAATGTAATTCCGGTTGGCTTCCGCCTCACATGAAAACGGCTCCGGATACTGCATCCGGAGCCGTTTTTTTACTGGCAGGGCCTAGGTGCGCTGCTTTTTAGCAGCCACCAGAGCATGTGAGCCTCAGGCCAATAATTGCTGGTATTTGTCGTGGTGTTTCTGCACAAACTTGGCCATGTAGGGGCACGTGGTGCGCACCCGCAGCTTCTCGCTGGCGGCCCAGTCCAGGGCTTGCTCGGCCAGGCGCTCGGCAACGCCCTTGCCGCGCAGTTCTTCGTCGACGTAGGTGTGCTCAAAATCGACCACGCCCGCCTCGGGGCGGCTGTAGGAAAGCTCGCCTTCGTAGCCGTGCGAGGTGGCGTAGAAGGTCTGGTCTTCGCGTTGGTGCTCGATGTGCATTGGATTGGCGGGCTAGGGGTAGAAAAGCTAGTAACAGGCAGCGGGCAATTAAGTAAGCCCATCGACCACAACTGCACCTGTTACGTATAAAGAAGCAGCCGTTGCCACTCGCTCGGCTTTGTTTTTTTCTACACTCTTATGAATCAGTTTACAACCACCGCCCACAACGAAACGCCGCAACCCAACAGCTCCCGCATTGCCCCCACCGCACCCTCGAAGCCAGCCGTGGCCCAAGCTACTGCACCGGCCACAGCTCCGGCACCGCGCATGCGCTACTGGGAGCAAATGGATCCTGCCAGCCGTAGCCTCTACCCCGTCGACTAAGGCCCTGCCCGTGCACTAACCCCTACCCACCCCCGCTATGCATTCCCAGTACCCCACGCAACCCGCCGACGACTCGGCCAACAAGCCGCGCAAAGTGGTGTCGGCCGAAGAAAACCAACGCGACACGAGCACCTCGGCCCCGAGCATGCTCGACCGCGAAACCCACGGGCAGATACTTGATCAGCCCGCCCCCGACGCTGATACGTCCGACCTGACCTCGGGCTTGAACCAGCCGGCCTCGCAGCACCTTAGCAACGAGGAGCGCGTGCCGGGCGAAGAAAACCGCAATGCGCGGTCCGAGTAGCGCCGCCTGCCTCATATAGCCAAGCCCTAGCCCTACGTGGCTGGGGCTTTTTTATTGACCTAGGTGCGCCCAGCTACGTACACAAGGGCAGTACCGTACTTACATCCGCAACCATGGCAGCGAAATCACAGCATCCGCAGTACAACGAAAAAGACGACCACCAAGCCCGGGAGGAACGCGAAGAACAACAGAAGCGCGACTCGCAGGACCGCCCTACTCCCGCACAGGAAAACAACAATACCGAGGGCAGCACCACGGCCATGCTGAACCGCGAAACCCACGGCCAGATTATGTCGCGCAGCACGCCCGACCGCATTTACTCCGATGGCAGCGACGATACCGAAACACCGCGCCCGCCAACGTTCACCGACGACACTACCGGGTTCGACCCTACCAACCGCACCCGCTAACGCATCCACCCATGGCCCGCTACGCTCAGTTGCGGGCCGTGCTGTTGTTGGTAGATACTAGCTGGTTCAGCACCTAGGCTTAATAACCTGATTGTAAGCGCTTACGCACACATTACATAGCCCTTGTAAAATATTATTTGCTAGTGTCCTTGACATTGGCTCTAACTATGACGTATGTTTGCGTCATACAACAAGAACACATGACATACGCCAAGCTTTCCGAGTTTACCGAGGCGCAGCAGCAACTAGCCAGGATAGCCAAGGCTCTGAGCCATCCGGCCCGCATTGCCATTATCGAGTTACTGGCAGCCAAGAAAACCTGCATTTCGGGCGACATCGCGGCCGAGCTGCCGTTGTCGCGCACCACCGTATCGCAGCACTTGCAGGAATTAAAAGCCGCCGGGCTAATCCGCGGCGACATCGATGGCCTCACGGTGTGCTACTGCCTCGATACCGCCGTGCTCGGCCGCGTGCAACAGCAGTTCAGCGCTTTTCTGGAGCAGGCCGCCTGCTGCAACGACGATACCGCCTCCAACTGTGCTTGCTAAGCGCAGCTACTGTGCACTTTCCTTCAACCCTTTCTAACCTTTCTGAACTATGAAAACTGCTTCTTTCCCCCGCATGCACGTGTCGCTGTACGTATCCAACATCGAGGCTACTATTAGCTTCTACAACACGTTTTTCGGCCAGCCCGCGAGCAAAATCAAGCCCGGTTACGCCAAGTACGTACTCGACGCACCTTCGCTGATTATCTCTTTCGTGCAGAACCCGGCGCGCGTGCAAAGCCACTTCGGCCACCTAGGGTTTCAGGTAGAAACGCCAGCGCAATTGCAGCAGCGTTTAGCGGCGGCCGAAGCAGCCGGGCTGGTGCAGCGGCAGGAAATCGGCACCAACTGCTGCT
Organism: Solirubrum puertoriconensis; assembly: GCF_001483135.1. GTDB lineage: Bacteria > Bacteroidota > Bacteroidia > Cytophagales > Hymenobacteraceae > Solirubrum > Solirubrum puertoriconensis. Next base: position 739,103 of record NZ_LNAL01000003.1, on the reverse strand, counting down.
ACGCCAAGCAAGACAAGTTTTGGGTAAACGACCCCGACGGCGTGGAATGGGAGGTGTACTACTTCCACGAAGATGCCGAGTTCAACGACCCGCACTACGACGACCTCGACGCGGCCGGCGCCAGCAGCCAGTGCTGCATTGCGCCCCCACCGGCGGAAAAGCTGGTTACGGCGCCCATGACTTTTACATTGGCTGATACCGCTGCCCCCACGGCCTCTGCTTGCTGTGCAACTGGCAGCAATTGCTAGCCTCTCCCGCTTGCCACTTACAAACCACTCCGGTGCCATGATGCTGCCATTAACCGAACACCACTGGCCTGCCGTGCAAGCTATTTACGCCCAGGGCATAGCTACCGGCAATGCTACCTTCGAAACCCAAATACCCACCTGGGCTGCCTGGAATGCCGGGCACCTAGGCCACAGCCGGCTGGTAGCCCTCAACGAGCAGCAACACGTGGTGGGCTGGGCTGCGCTAAGTCCGGTATCGGGCCGATGCGTGTACGGCGGCGTGGCCGAGGTGAGCGTGTATGTGGCTGCAGAAGCGCGCGGACAAGGCGTAGGATTGCAATTGCTGCAGGCGCTGGTGCAAGCGTCGGAAGCCAACAGTATCTGGACGCTGCAAGCCGGCATTTTGCAGGAGAACACCGCCAGCCTGGCTCTGCACGCCAAAGCAGGTTTTCGCACCGTGGGCTTCCGCGAGCGGCTGGGCCAGCTGCACGGGCAGTGGCGCAACGTGGTACTGCTGGAGCGGCGCAGCCCAATAGTGGGGGCCGAAACTTCCGTCACCGAACCCCCTGCGGCTTCCATTAGCGCATAATCCCGAGTCCAGGTATTGCGTGTCCTCATCAGCCCCCGGCACCTGGGCTATCTAGGCTATTTTTTGCACTAGGTAATCATCCATTAACACGCAGGTTGTAAACTGCAACGCCAGCGCATTGTTATCAGGTACCTGGCTAATGCACGCTACCATGCTCACCCTGCTAGTTCTTACCGACTTTTCGCCCGTAGCCGACCACGCCTTGCAGTACGCCGCCTCGCTGGCCGCGCCTACGGGGGCACACCTGGTGCTGCTGCACGTACGCCCCTCGTTGCTAAGCCCACGCGCTTTCACGGCGACTTCTGAACACAGCGAAAGTCAAGCCAACGACCTGCTGCAACAGCGCCTGCATGCCTTGCCGGCCGGGGTGCGGGCTACCTGCGCCCTTGAGCGCGGCGACGTTGGCGCTGAACTGGCCGAAGCGGCCCGCCGCTACAAGGCCTCGTTGATTGTGGTGGGCCGCCCCGACCTGAGCAACATTCCCGAAGAGTTGGACCACACTACCTCGCTCGAAGTGCTGCGCCACGTAGCCTGCCCCCTGCTGATAGTGCCTCACAACGCCGCCGGCGCGGTGACGCCGCGGCAAGTGCTGCTCGCCATCGACGACCAGCCCCTGCCGAGCACCCACGCCACCCAAACGCTGCAACCCCTGCTGGGCAGCGCGGCGCTAACCGTGCTGCACGTAAGTAACGAAGAAGGAAGCAACAACCCCGGCCGGGCCTTTGCCAACGCGCAGCACGCCGGCCTCACGGCTGGGTTTGCCAGCGCCCAAGCCAACGGCTTCAGCGGCGCGAGCCCCGCGGCTGGCATTGCCGATGCCACGGCCATGCTACAGCCCGATCTGTTGGTGCTGATAGCACGCCGCCGCAGCTTTTTGGGGCAGCTTTTCCACGAAAGCGTAACGGCCGCTGTGGTGCGCGAAGCCCGCCTGCCCGTGCTGGTGCTGCCCGAAGTAGCCTAGGTCAGATTAACGCAGTTAGCTCATCCATAACACCGGAGTACCTTTGCAGGTACTCCGGCTTGTATGTCTGTTACCCGCTTTCTTCTTTTCCTGGCAAGCTTGCTGCCCATAGTGGCACAAGCCCAAACGCCACTGGCGCCCGCAGCGGTGCCCGATACCGTTCGTAAATACGAAAACCCCGGCGGCGTGCCCGCACCCGGCAAACAGCCTTGGTACAAGGGCAAGCTGGTGCGCGCTACCGTGGTGCCGGCGGCGCTGATCGGCTACGGGGTAAGCACCATCAACGGGCGCGGCCTGTACAGCAGCTACGATGCGCAGCGCGACATCCAGCGGCGGTTTCCCAACTTCCGCACCCGCATCGATGATTTCCTGATTCTCGCGCCGTATCTCGAGCTAGCAGCCGTGGAGCTTTCGGGCGTGGAAACCCGCGACGACCGGCTGAACATTTTGTTGGTAGTGCTGAAGTCGGAAGCCATTTTTGCTGCTACCACCTTCACGCTGAAGAACACCACCAAGATTTTGCGCCCCGATGGCAGTACGCGCAACTCGTTTCCGTCGGGCCACACGGCGCAGGCTTTTCTGGCGGCCAGCATTGTGCACACCGAGTTCCGCGACAAAAGCCAGTGGTACGGCGTGGGCGCTTATACCATTGCCACGAGCGTGGCCGCACTGCGCATGCTCAACAACCGCCATTGGAAATCCGATGTGGTGGCAGGTGCCGGCGTAGGCATTTTGTCGGCGCACTTGGGCTACCTCACGCACCGCAACCGCTGGGGCCGCAAACCTTTGCCTGGCCGCTACAGTATTGCCCCGCTGGCCTACCCCGGCGCAGCAGGCCTTACGGTGGTTTGGCGCCCCTAGGTTGGGCTGCTTTAGCTGCACATAACCAACCGGCACCGCCCGCTCCTAGGCCCACAGCTGCCTAGGAGCGGGCGGTGCCGGTTGAGAGCTGCGGCTACCTAAGTGCAGCGCCGCATGTGGCGGCAAGGCAGGCTTTAGCAAGCGCGCACGCACGGCCTCGCAACCCCGCCTTGGGCCGTGCCGTTAGCCCTGCTATTACCCACATGCGCAATTGCTTATGGATGCCACCGATTCGCGCCGCCAGTTTTTGCGCCAGGCTGGGCTGGGTGCTGCAATGGCAGCGCTAGCCGGGCCGGGTGCTGCCGCTGCCTCGCTCGCTCAACCACTCACCGCCGCTATGCAAAACAACGACAAGAAGAAACTCGGCTGGGCCATTGTTGGCCTGGGCAAATTTGCCACCGAGGAAATCATGCCCAACTTCAAGGATTGCCAACACTCCCGGCTGGTAGCCTTGGTAAGCGGCTCGCCCGACAAAGCCAAAAAGCTGGCGCAGGAATACGGCCTCCAGGAGAAGAACATTTATAGCTACCAGAACTTCGACAGCATCAAGGACAACCCCGAGGTGGATGTAGTGTACATTATCTTGCCCAACAGCATGCACGCCGAGTACACCATTCGGGCGGCGCAGGCCGGCAAGCACGTGCTGTGCGAAAAGCCCATGGCCACCTCTGTGGAGGACTGCCAGAAGATGATTGACGCGAGCAAAAAAGCGGGCAAGCAGCTAATGATTGCCTACCGCTGCCAGTACGAGCCCTTCAACCTGAACGCCATCGAGCGCATCCGAAAGGGCGAGTTGGGCAAGATTCGCTTTATTACCTCCGACCACGGCCGCCTCGTGAAGCCCACCGAAGACAAGGCCGACACCTGGCGCGTGCAAAAGAAACTGGCCGGTGGCGGCTCGCTGATGGACATCGGCATTTACTCGCTGAATGCTGCGCGCTATTTCACGGGCGAGGAACCCGTGGAAGTTACCGCCCAAATTTCCTCCGACCCGAACGACCCCCGCTTCAAGGAAGTAGAAGACAACGTGGCCTTTACCTTGCGCTTTCCGAGCGGGGTGCTGGCTTCGTGCACGTCGTCGTACAGCTACGAAACGGTGAAGCGCGGCCGCATATTCGGCGACAAAGGTTGGCTCGACCTCGACCCCCTCTCCGACTACGACAAGCACAACATGAAGATCGGCAAGCAGGACGGCAAGGAGGAGCCGCAGCTTAAAGAAGGCAACCAGTTTGCCGCCGAAATGGACCACCTCTCGGAGTGCATCATGCAAAACAAAACGCCCCGCACGCCCGGGGAAGAGGGCTTGCGCGATGTGCGCTACATCATGGCCATTTACGAGTCGGCCCGCAAGGGCAAAGCCATTAAGGTGTAGCTGCTAGGGGCTAAGCGCCTGGCTAGCCAGGCGCTTAGCCGGCATTAGCGTTGGGCGAGGTACGCGGCAGGGCTGGCAAATGCGCCCATGGGTACAGCGCTCCGCTGAGGGCGGTAAGCACCAGCCGCCACTGCGGCAAAGGCTTGGCGGCCTCGGCGGCGGCCATTTCTACCAACTCGCGGCTGGCCCGCACTTGGCGCTGCCAAGGCACAGTAATATCCACCGAGGCCAGGCGCTCGAGCTCGGGTAGCGCCTCATTGGTAAGGCGCAGCATCTCGGCGCGGTGCTCGGACGTGAATTCGTTGAGCCCAAGCAGCCGCCCGTGTAGCTGTTGCAAATGCCGTAAAGCAGGATGTAGTCGCTCCATCTTGGTGGATATCCGGGTTTTGTACGCGGAAAGCAATTGCGCGGCTATTTGCCGGGTCATGAGCGGTTTGCAAACCGCGCCGGCGCAACGGCGGCTTTGCGCTTGGTTGCCTAGCACGCCTCGCTCAGCTGCCCGTTGCCGACCTGAGCCAGAGCAGCCCCTGCTTAGCAACCTATTTACATAGTCTTACCTTCGGGCTGCAGCCCATGTGCCCTGCTCCCTCCATCAGCCTTGTCAAACCACCCGATTTCTACTCCTGAGCTTGCTCAAACCCTGCTCAACGTGTCGCTGTCGCCGGTGGCACTGCTGCAGCCTGCTGCGCCCCTGGCTGCCGACTTTGTGGTAACGCACCTCAACCAGGCCGCGCAACAAGTGCTGCGCCAGCCAGCCGAGCCCAACTTGCCCCTTAGCACTTGCTTTGCCCCCCTAGGTAGCCGACAGGTGCTGGAGCATTGCCAGCAGGTATACCAATCGGGCCAAGCCATGCAGGTGCTGCTGCCTGCCATGCCCGATGGCACCGCGGCGGCCTGGCAGTTGGCAATACAGTGCTTCGGCGAAGGGTTGGCCTTGGGTTTTGCCCAGGCCACTGCCCCCGCGGCAGCCCTAGGTGCCTCGGCCGACCCCAACGCCTTGGCACTGGGCAGTCGGCTGGAGCGGTTGTTTCGGCACGCGCCCACGGCCATTTGCATGATGGCAGGCCCCGACTTTGTCTACGAGCTGATTAACACCGCTTACGAGCAGTTGTTTCCGGGCCGCGAGCTGGTGGGTCGGCCCTTGCTCGAGGCAGTGCCCGAGGCGGCTGGGCACCCGGCGTATTCCTCGCTGCGGCGGGTATACGAAACCGGCATTTCGCACGAGGCGCAAGGCGTGCTGCTCCCGATCCAACGCACGCTCGATGGGCCCACCGAAATGGGCTACTTCAACTACATTCAGCAGGCGCGCTTTGATGAGCACGGGCGCGTAGACGGCGTGGTGGTGTTCAGCCACGAAGTAACGGAGCAGGTAGTGGCGCAGCAGCAAATACAACGCATTCAGCAGGAGTTGTTTACGCTTACTAATGCCATCGATCAGCTCGTCTGGACAGCTACCCCCGAAGGCGAGGTTGACTACTACAATGAGCAGTGGTACCGTTACACCGGCAGCACTTGGGAGCAATGCCAGGGCAATGGTTGGGCGGCCTATTTTCACCCCGCCGATTTGCCCCGCCTGCAGCAGCACTGGAACGCCTCGCTCGCGCACGGCACGCCCTATGAGATAGAAGCGCGGTTGCGCAATGCCAGCGGCGAGTTTCGGTGGTTTTTGGTGCGGGCCTCTCCCTCGCGCGATGCCGAGGGCAACATTACCCGCTGGTTTGGCACCGATACCGATATTCATGAGCAGAAGCGCCTGCAGCACGTGTTGCTCGAAAGCGAGGAGTACTTCCGCTCCATGGCCGATAGCCTGCCCTCAATGGTGTGGGTAACCGACCCCGAAGGGCAATGCACCTACCTCAACCGGCAGTGGTACAGCTACACCGGCCAGCAAGAGGCCGAGGCCCTAGGTATTGGGTGGCTGAATGCCGTGCACCCCGACGATGCTCCAGCTGCCGAACAGGCTTTTCTGGAAGCCAATAAACATCAAGTACCCTTCAGGATAGTGTACCGCCTGCGCCGCCACGATGGGCAGTACCGCTGGGCTATTGATGCGGGCATGCCGCGCTACAATGCGGCCGGCGAGTACGAGGGCATTGTGGGTACCGTGTTCGACATACACGAGCGCCAGTTGGCCGAGCAGGCCCTGCAGCGCCTCACCCAGCAGCTACGCACCGCCCGCGACGAGGCCCGCGCGCTCAACAAGCAACTGCAGGCCACCAACGAGCGGCTGGTACGCACCAACGTCGACCTCGATAACTTTATTTACAGCGCCTCGCACGATTTGCGGGTGCCCATTACCAACATTGAGGGACTGCTCGATTTGCTGGAGCACCAGTTGCCGGAGGCTTCGCTTAGCAGCCCCGAGCTAGCGCCGGTGCTGCACATGATGCACGAATCGGTGGAGCGCTTTAAGCGCACCATTGGCTACCTCAGCGAGGTAACCAAGCTGCAGAAGGAGTTCGATCAGCCGCCTGTGCAAGTAGCCCTAGCTACCGTGTACGACGATGTGTACCAGGACTTGCAGCCGCTGATCGAGCAAACCGGGGCCCACCTCGAAGCCGACTTAAGCGACTGCCCCAGCGTATCGTTTTCGCCGCGCAATTTGCGTTCGGTGGTGTACAACCTGCTCAGCAACGCGCTCAAGTACCGCCACCCCGAGCGGGCGCCGCACATCCGCATCTACTGCGAGCTGCAAGAGTCGTTTACGGTACTGCACGTGCAGGATAACGGCCTGGGCCTCGAGCCGGAGCAGCAGCAGCAACTATTTACCATGTTCCGGCGCCTGCACGGCCACGTGGAGGGCTCGGGCGTGGGCCTGTACATGGTAAAGCGCAGCGTCGAAAACGCGGGCGGCAAAATTGAGGTCAGCAGCGAGCCGGGCATAGGCTCCCAGTTCTCGGTTTACTTCCCTAGGCTTACCAGCGCAACCCCAGCGTAACCCCGCCGTAGTAGTTGCGCCCCGGCGCGGGCTGAAAGTAACGGTTGCCGAAGGCGTTCAGGTCGTTGCCGAGGCTGTAGCGCCGGTCGGTGGCATTTTCTACGCCCGCGTACACTTCCGTTTCAAGGTGCTGCAGCCAGGTGCGCCGCCAGCCGGTGCGCGCGGCAAACGTCCAGTACCCGGCGGCGTACACCGTGTTGGCATCGTTGAGCGGAATGCGGGCCTGGTGGTTGGTGGTGGGGCTGACGTAGAAACCTAGGCGGTGGCTGAAATCGAGCCCAGCCGTTAGGGTATGCGGGGCGGTGCCTGTGAGCCGGTTACCGCTGAAATTGTCGCCGTTGGTTTCGTAGCTACCGAAGCGGTAGTGGTTGTAGGCGTAGCTGGCAAAGGCCCGCAAACCCAGGGGCAGTGCGGCGGCATCGGAGGTAGTAGCTACGGCCTGCGCCGGCGCTTGCCAGAGCCAGCCACTCAGCGCCACTTCCACGCCGCGTTGGCGCGTGGAGCCGGAGTTGGAAAACAACTGCACACCCTGCGCATCGGTGCGCGATACAATGGTTTGCCGCAGCCGGAAATCGTAAGCAGCTACATCGAAGCGCAGGCGGTTGCCTAGTAGCTGGCCGCGGGTGCCTACCTCGTAGCTGGTGCCGCGCTCGGCCTGCAAGTCGCGGTTGAGCGAACCGTTGGAGGGGCGAATCTCCTCCTCGGTGGGCGGCGAAAACCCGCTGCTTACGCTGGCGTAGGCCGATACCTGCGGCGTCAGTTCCTTGAGCAGCGCTACCCTAGGCGACACCTCGGGCCGGAAGCTGCGCTCGAAGCGGTAGTTGTTGGGCTGCAAAGCCGCATCCGATACGCGGTAGATGCGGTAGCGCAGGCGGTTGTAGCTAGCGCCTACTGTGGCCAAAAAGCCGTAGGGCAGCTCCCAATCGGCTTGCCCAAACGCAAAGCCCGTAGCCGTCCGAATTTCGTCGTCGTAGCGCAACGAGCCGGGGGTGCCTCCTTGGTTTTGGTAGTTGCGCGCGTTTTCGAACGAGGTTTGCACCTCGCCCCCGGCCGTGAGGCGCAGCGGCAACCCGGCCAGCAGCGTGCGGTAGCCAAAGCTGGTGCGCCCACCCCACCCTACCTGCGTGTTGCGCTCATAATCAACCAAAAACGGCGTGCGGATAACCGAGCCGAGGGCGTAGAGGGTGGTTTTGTTAGAGAAGGCCGGCGAAAAACGGTACTCGTGCGTGGCCCCTAGCAGCGCCGTGCGCGAGCGGTACGCCGCCCGCTGCTCCACGGTGCCGGGCCCGGCGGCACTGCGCGGGCGCGCCTGCCGCGGGTTCTGCTCGAACTGCGCCCGCGTGAGGCTGCCGGGTATTTGGTAGTCGAGGTCGGTGTAGAGCGCGTTGAGGCTGATGGTTTGCTTCTCGGAAATTGGCAGCTCGCCGTCGAGCGTCAGCACGTCGCGGCGCTGGGCGCTGTTTTGCCGGTAGCCATCGAGCTCCTGCCGGGTGTATTGCGCCCGCAGGGTGCGGCCCTGCTTGCCGGTTTCGGCCACGGCCGAGTAGCGCCGCAAGCCAAACGAACCCGCAGCTACGCCTAATTGCACGCGCGCCTCGCCGGGCAGCGGCCGACGGTTGTCCAGCAGCACTACGCCGCCCGTGCCGGCACCGTATACGCTGCCGGCCGGGCCTTTTATCACCTCAATCCGGCCTAGGTTGGCAGGGTCGAGTAGGTTGAGCGGGGTGCTGCCGCTGGCTTCGGTAAAGGGTATGTCGTTGTAGTACACCTTTACGTTGCGTACCCCAAACGGCGAGCGGATGGTGCTGCCCCGCACGCTTATTCGGTAGCTGGCGGTAGCGCGCTCCTCCAGCCGCACCCCCGGCAGCGTGTTCACGGCCTGCGTCAGCGACACCTCGTTGAAACGCCGAATCACCTGCTCATCCACCACGCCCACGCCCGCCGCGGTGCGCCGCAACGGCAGGCGTTGGCCGTAGCCGATTACGGTAGCTTCGGGCAGGGCAACGGAGCGGCGGGTAGTATCGGCTGGCTCGGTTTGGGCCTGCGCACCTAGGGCAGCAGCACACAATGCAACGGGCAGCGTAAATCGAAAATGAGGCATAGCAGCAGCAAAGCAAACAGCTTCCGAACGCGAAAGCCCCGCCCATAGTTGGGCGGGGCTTGGCACGCACGCAGCTCCTAGGGCAACTGGGCACCTAGGGTTATTGCAATGGGCTTCAGCAGCAGCTATTTGCCGGCGGTGGCGGTGGTTTTGGGCAGGCGGTAGAAAATCTTGTTCACGATTTTCCATTCGCCATCCACTTCCAATAGGTTCATGAAATCGACCATGCGGTAATCGGCGCCTTCGCTTTCTACGCGGGCTTGGGCCGCCTGGCCTACTACATCGATGTTCACCACGCGGGTGGTGCGCTCTATCTTAGGCCCAGGCTTGATGTTGGCCAGATAATCCTTGATGGGCATTACCGTGAATACGCCCTCGCGCACGAAAATCATCGACGCTTCGGGCCGAAACGCTTTCGTGACCATGGCTTGGTCGCGGTTGGTGCCGCCATCGAGGTAGTAGCGCAGGGTTTGCTCAATCTTCTTCTTGGCTTCGGCCTCCGAAGGAGCGGTTTGGGCCAGAGCGGGGGCGCCGGCGCACAACAGCAAGCCGGCCAGTAGCAGGTAGGGTTTCATGGGGTAAGAGGGTTAGGCGTTGGAAATCGGGTACTCCACCTAGGCGCGACGCATATCGGCCAGGGCACTCGTGAGCTGCTTCATTTGCTCGGGCGTGCCAATGGTGATGCGCGCCCATTTCTCGTTGTTATAATCCTGCGCCCGCCCAACCTGCAGCTTGCGCTTCAGCAGGTCCTCGGCAAACGTGGTGGGGAACTTCTCTAGGCTCAGGAACACGAAGTTGGCTGCGGCCGGCGCGTGCCGGATGCCTTGTTCATCGAGCCAGCGCACCAGCTGCTGCCGGCCAGTAGTAGTTTGCCGCCGTGAGGTGCGCACAAACTCCTGGTCGGCGAGGCTGGCTTGTGCCGCGGCCAGCGCCGGCACACCCTGCCCCCAAAACCAACCCATTTGGTACCTACCTAGGCGCTGCACGGTGGCGGGCTGCGCCAGCGCGTAGCCAATGCGCAGCCCTGCCAGCCCATAAATTTTCGAAAAGGTGCGCGACACAATCACGTTTTGGCCTTGCTTTACTAGCCCCACCATTGAGCTGGCCGCGGGGTCGTCGAGGTATTCGAGGTAGGCCTCGTCCACAAACACGGTAGTTTGGCGGGCCATGCTCTCGCAGAAATCGCGCAGCTGTGCCGTGGGTACTATGGTGCCGGTGGGGTTGTTGGGGTTGCACACGTACACCAGCTTGGTTTGGGCACCCACGTGCTGGGCCATGGCGCCTAGGTCGTGGGCGTGCGCGGCGTTCAGGGGCACCTTCACCCAATCGGCCCCAAACTGCTGGCCGTACTGCATCAGCAGCGGAAACGCCGGGTACGCCGACACCATTTGCCCGCCGCCTTGCGCGTACGCCAGCCCCACTACCGACAAAATTTCGGTGGAGCCGCAGCCCAGCAGCACGTGCTCGGGCGTGAGGCCTTCGGCGGCAGCAATTTGCTCGCGCAGGGCTTTCAGGTAGTCGTTGGGGTAGCGGTTGCAGTCGTCGAAAGCGGCGCGCATGGCCTGCCGGGCCTTTTCGGAGGGGCCCCACGGGTTTTCGTTACCGCTTAGCTTAATGAGGCTGCCGCCGGCTTTGCCTTTGCCGGCGCGGGGCGCCGCCAGCAGCTCGCCCGCGGAGCCAAGAAGCAAGCCGCCGGTAAGCAAACCGCTGGCCCGAAGCCAGTCGCGGCGGTTGAGGTGATGAGCCATAGAAGTGTGGGTTTGGGCTGAGGATGCCCGAACGTACACCCCTGCCCCAGCCTACCTCAAGGCTTACCTTCTGAACTGCGCTGGGGACTTCTGAACTGCGCTTGCGCCGCCCTAGGTGCGCTACAGCCCCAGCTGCTCCTTGAGCTCTTTGTACCGCTCGCGGCTTACCGGCAACACCGCGCCGCTGTGCAGCCGCAGCTCGTACTTGCTTGAGCCGTGGCTGATAAGTTGCGCCACTTCGGGCAGGCTCACCAAGTACGATTTGTGCACCCGCTGAAACGAAGGCGGCAACAAGTCGAGCAGGCGGTGCAGGGGCTTGTCGTGCAGCTCAACCGCACCGTCGCGCAAATGAATTTCGGAGTAAATGCCCGCGCCTTGGATAAAGCTTACCTCAGCCACGTCGAGCAGTTTCAGGGTGTTTTTGCGCCGCACGGCCAGATACTTCAGCCCTGTGCCGCTGCGCTGCTCGGCCTGCTCGAACCGCTCAAAAGCTTTCTGCAGGCGCGTAGCATCAAACGGCTTCGGCACAAAGTCGAGCACGCCGTGCTCGAAGGCCTCAATGGCACGGTGGGTGTTGGCCGAAATGATGAGCGTGTGGAAAGCCCCCGCCACGGCTTGTTGCAGCAGCGTAAAGCCGTCGTGGCCGTTCAGGTTCAGGTCAAGTATTAGCAGGTCGATGGGGTTGTCGGCCAGGTAAGCGGTGGCGCTTTCCAGCGTGGGCTTTATGCACAAGCTGCTGATGCGCGCGCCCAGCAACTCGCGCGTGAGGCGCACAATGCGGTTGGCAATCAGCGCCTCGTCCTCTACTACTACAATGCGCATGTCACTTAGGCGGTTACTTTCCGGTCGAAAATATCAATCACCACGCGCCAGCCATCGGCCACCGGCGCCGACTGCATTTGCCAGCACCCGGGGAAAGACTCTTCGAGCCGCGCCTTTACGTAGCGCGAGCCTGTGCCCTCGGGCCGCACGGCACCTAGGGCCGCAGCGTCGCTGTCGTTGAACAGCTCGTAGCGCACGCCGCCATCGAGCACCTCTTTGGTGAGCACAAACCGGCCTTGCCCGCGGCTGCCGTAGCCGTGCGTAAGGCCGTTTTCAATGAGGGTGTGGAAGGTGGCCGGCGGTACGCGTTCGTCGCCGGAAAGGCCGCGGGTTTCGAGGCAGAACTCCGCCTCGCGCCGGAAGCCCATGATGCGCAGGTGCGTCTGGCAAATTTTCAGCTCGTCTTCAATCGGAATAAGCTTCTCTTCGGCAATGCTCGAAATCATCCGGAATTCCTCGGCCAGGGCATCAATGAGCTGCGTAGCCTGCGTCGGGTTTTGGTCGATGAGTTCCTGCAACGAGGTGAGCGTGTTGAAGAGAAAGTGCGGCTGAATGTTCTTGCGCAGCAGCTGGTTCTCGAGCCTGGCCGAGCGCAGCATGGCCTCTTGCCGCAGCTTCTGCTGCCGGGCCAGCTGCCGCCCGATGCTGAGCGTAGTACACACAATGAAAAACAGGATGCCCAGGAAGTAGCCCAAATTCAGCAAGCTCAGGAAGCCCAGGTACGTGCACACCGCAAAGCCCGCCACACCGGCCAACGCCAGCCAACTGCCCTCCTGCTTGCAGTACACGGCATACAGCGCCACCGCAAACGCGGCCACCGTGGTAGGCACCAGAAAGCGGCCTTCGAGCAGCAGCCAGTAACCTAGGGCAGCAAAGCCCAGGTACAGCCACGTGAGCAGGCGCGCCCGCGGCACCGCAAATTCGTGCAGCAAAAACAGCATCAGAAACACGCCGCCAGCTACAACTGCGCCGTGCACAATGGCACTGTACACGTAGTGCGTACCAAAGCCCACCGCATCGAAGAAGTACAGCGGCTTAAACGCTACCTTAACCGTGTGCGACAAGCAGTACAGGGCCAAATACAAGTACGACGCTCGCCGCGACGAGCCGAAATACAGCACTAAGCAAAACACGCCCGCCGTAATCAGCGCCCCGATGATAAACACCGAGCTGGCCGCGAAGCGGAAATCCTGCTGCTCGAGCACATGCGCGGGCCCAAACGTAATGCGCGGCTGCAATGGCCGCTGGGCAAAATGCCAATCGGATACGCGGATAGCCAAGGTGTGCTGGCCCGGCTGAGTTAGGCTGCGGGGTAGCTCCACTACGTGCTTCCAGGTGCCGGGTACCTCTTGGGCTAGGCTGGCACCTAGGCGCCCGTTGCGCGCTACCAGGGCGCCATCCCAGTAAACCTCGGTGGCAGAGTGTAGGCCCCAGATTACCAAACCCAGGAGCTCGGAGGGGGCATCAACGGCAACTGAGGTGCGCAGCCAGTACTGATTGCCCAACGCGGGTGCTGCTGTGGGTGCGTGCGCATCAAACACCAGCGCTTTGCCCATTTTGCCGGGCGCTGCCGTACGCCAAGCTGGGTCATTGTCTGCCTGGGCATACCACTGGGTAAGGTCGCGCACTGCGGGTTGCGCCCAAACAGGCTGTAGCACTGCCAGCAGTAAGCTCCAGAGCAATGTTATGTGTAATAAACGCCTCATGTTTCGGCAATCAATTTACCCATCGACGGACACATGAACCTAGCAATTGCCTAAAACTTGAGCTCAGATGCTCGGTGAAGTGGCCTAGCTGTCTATTAAAGAGTTGCGGAATACATTAATGATATTTATCAAATATTTTTTTGTCAAATATTTACAATAACGCTTGCTATTCGTGGCGGTAACGCCTTAATTTAATTAACACCGCCGCCGCCTGCAGGCTCTGCCTGCAGACGGGCTTCTGCCACTGTTCGCAGCCCGCATTTGGCTGACTACTGCTGGATGTTGATCGAGTGAAGCAACCTTTTACCTGTGCGCCAGGGCTGCATTAGCCCGCCTGCTACCTGCCCGAATTCTTTCCGGTCGGCTACATACCAACGCTGCGGTGTGTGGCTTGGCAAGCTGTTGCCATTGCACAGTTGCCCAGTTTGCTGGCCAGCCACGCCCGCAAGCTTATGTGCGCCTAATCGGGCTTGTTGCGCCAAGCCACGCCTCTTGCCTTGAGCCCTTCCTGGCTCTAGCTCCCCCTTCTGCCCCTTACAGGCACCTAGTGCTAGTAGCCCAGCTGTGCGCACAGCTGCTGGTTGGCACTTGCTGCTACCCCTCACACACCTAACAACCAACAACCCATGAAGCTACCTTACTGTACCGCAAACAGCTTTGCTGAGCGAAAGACCACCCCACGGGTGGCGGCTTCAATTAATTTACATTCGCTGAAGTCCGGTTGGCTTCGCTCCCTGCTGGCATTGGTTGGCCTCGTGCTTGTCCTGGCCGTTCCCACGTTGGGGCAACAAGGCAATCCGGCCAACACCGACCTAACCAGCTGCTACGGAAGTTGTACCTCCAACGACTTCACGATTACCAAGGCCTACCTCTCCGACGCCAACGGTAATCCTATTACATCCAGCGCGTGTAGCGGAGGCGGTACTGTTGATGCTTACCTCAGCATCACGTTCAGAAACAACACCAGCAGCGACCGGAACGGTATTTTCATTTCGGGTCGTATTAATGGCAACTACCTAGCCATCTGCTTTCCGGGCAGCTTACCCAAGCAAACATCCACTACCTACACCTACTCGCAGAAAATTAAGTGGACCTGCGGTACTGACCTCACCCTTACTGACACTTTTGTGGGTTGGGGTAGTGCCAGCGAACAAGTTTGTAGCCTGACTTGCACTCAAGCAACCCCCTCTAAATGCCGGCAGGTAGGCAACCTTCGCATTGTTACGCCACTTATTCCGGACTTCACTTTCTCTGCTGACTGCGTTTCCGGCAACCTTTTTAGCACAGTAAGCTTCAACAACAGCACCACTGGCGGATACGGCAACTATACCTACAAGTGGTCGTTCGGCGACGGAAGCACCAGCACGCAAGAGGACCCCAGCCATACCTACACTGCGGCTGGGCTGTATAACGTTGAGCTGGAAATAACCGACACCCAGTACGAGCTTGATGAGAACGGCGTACCTACCTCGGTTGTGCTCAGCACCGAGAAAGAGACCGTTACTAAGCAGGTAAACGTAGTGGCGTGCTGCACGCCGCCTACCATTACTACCCAGCCCACTGCCCAACAAAAATGCGCCGGCGAGTCGGCTAGCTTCTCCGTAGCCTCCACAGGTGGCGTACCTGCGCCCACGGTGCAATGGCAGCTAAGCACCGATAATGGCGGCAGCTGGAACAACCTAAGCAATGCTGCGCCCTACAGCGGGGTTACCTCCACCACCCTGGCTATTTCGAGCATTACTACCTCGATGAATGGCTACCGGTATAGAGCCGTGCTGCAAAGTGGGGCTTGTACTGCTGTAAATTCCGATGCGGCCATCCTCAGTGTCGATCCTACCTCAGTAGGCGGTTCGGTAGCGAGCAGCGGCACGGTGTGCTCGGGCAACAACGGCGGCACGCTCACTTTGTCGGGGCAAACTGGTACAGTGGTGCGGTGGGAGGCCTCAGTGAACGGTGGCGCGTACAATGCCATTCCCAATACCGCCGGCCTCACTTCCTACGCCTACAGCAACCTCACGCAAACCACCGCCTTCAGGGCAGTGGTGCAGAGCGGCGTGTGCGCAAGCGCCAACTCCTCGCCCGCTACCATTACTGTTGAACAAAACATTGGTAACAACATTATCGGAAGCGCCCAAACCATTTGCACCGGCTCAATGCCCAGTAGCCTCACCGGCTCGCAACCAACCGGCGGTAGTGGCGGCTACACTTATCAGTGGCAGCAGAAAGCCGCGGGCGATGCTGATTTCGCAAACATACCAGGAACCAATAGCCAGAACTACGCTCCAGGTGCGCTTACGACAACCACTCAGTTCCGCCGCATTGTATCGGGTGGCCAATGCGCTGCCAGCACTTCCGATCCAATAACCATCACCGTTGAGCCGGCTTCGGTAGGCGGCTCAGTGGCAGGCGGCGGAGCAGCGTGTGCCGGCACCAACAATGGCACACTCACGCTCTCTGGGCAAACTGGCACAGTGGTGCGTTGGGAGGCCTCGGTGAACGGCGGGGCTTATGGCGCCATTGCCAATACCGCTGGCCTTACCTCTTACTCCTACAGCAACCTAACCCAGACAACCTCCTTTAGGGCGGTAGTGCAGAGCGGTTCGTGTGCAGCGGCTAACTCTTCGCCTGCAACTGTCACCATCACGCCGGCTTCGGTGGGTGGCTCTGTTGCCGGTGGCCGATCGGTATGCGCGGGCAGCAACAGTGGCCCGCTCACCTTGTCGGGGCAAACGGGTGCAGTGGTGCGATGGGAGTCGTCGGTGAACGGCGGCGCGTACAATGCTATTGCCAACACGGCTGGGCTCACCTCCTACGCCTACAGCAACCTCACGCAAACCACCGCATTCAGAGCGGTAGTCCAAAGCGGTTCGTGCGCTACGGTCAATTCTTCGCCGGCTACCATCACGGTAAACACCTGCGACAAATTCTGCACGCTCACGCAAGGTGGCTGGGGCAACTCTAATGGCCGGGTTTGCAACGGGCCGATTCGCGTCGACCTTATTACCACTCTGCTTCGGAATGGCGGCGACCTAACGATTGGCATCGGGCCAAACCGGATCAATTACTCCAATACTGCTGCTCAGGCAGCAACTTTGGCTGCTTGTATTCTGAAGGCAATGCCCGCAGGGGGTACCGCCGGTACGTTGCCAAACGTAGGCCAGGTTTCGGGCTGCAGCTTACCGGGCTCGTTGCTGAAAAACGACAAATTCAACAACGTACTCATTGGGCAAGTAATGGCCCTGGAGCTGAACCTGCGCCTCGATGCTTACCTGAGTAACCAACCTTTCGGCAGCAGCAACTTAGGCTCATTGATGCTTACAAGCTCCATGACAACGTACCGCGCCACCACGTGCGGCGCCGGTGGGGTTGCTGATCCAACGGATCTGACGGGTATTACTCGTACCATCCCGAGTTCGGTGATTAATTACCTGAACACTTCGGGTGGCGGTGCTACTGTTGCCAACCTGCTGAAGCTGGGCGAAGAGATGCTGGGTGGCACCGCCGGTAGTGGCCGCCCAAGCTTTGCCGACGTGAACGCGGCCATCACGGCCGTAAATGAGCTATTCGATAACTGCCGCGTACTTGCCTCGCCAGTATACGCCATGTCGGCAGTTAGCACCACAGCTTCGCTTTCTGGTACTGCACCAGCACCGAAGAGCCTGAAACCCGAAAGCGGCCTGAGCACCTCGCTGTATCCCAACCCCGCCAGCGCCGATGCTACCATTACGTTCTCGGTAGCGAAATCGGGCCGGGCTGTGGTTGAGGTGTACAACGCCCTAGGTGCCCGCGTGGCCAAGCTCTACGATGCCGAGGTGCAAGCCGGCGAAGTGAAATCGGTGACGCTGCACGGCGAGCAGTTGCCCACGGGCACGTACTTCTACCGCGTCAGCACCGGCGAGCAAAGCAAAACCAACCGCTTCAGCTTGGTGAAGTAAGCTTTGCCGAGTCCTAGGTTGCAAAAAGGTCCGCCTGTATAGGCGGGCCTTTTTCGTGCTCTAAAACGTAGTTACTACCTTGGGTACCTAGGGCCAGCATCATGTACACCGCACGCCGCCATTCGCGCAAGTTGTTTTTCCCGTCGGGGCTGTTGGTGCTGGCGTGGGGGCTGTGGGTGTTCTGCACGTTTATCCGAACGGACAGGCGTGCGCAGGTGCAGCACGTGATGCAAGTAACATTTCCACTGTTGCCCCACACCGCAACTTATCAAGCATTGTTTAGGGAGCTGAACTATCCGGAGGTAATTTCCCAACATTCCTGGCGTACGACAGAGCTAAACGGCAATCGTTATGCTGATTCGCTGAAGCTGGCTGGGTTGCAGGCTGCTGCTGCCCGTTTGGCCAAATCATCAAACGATGTGTGGGGCATTCAAATTAAGTTCGGTTCCAATGCGCGGTACCAATCGTTGGTAACAGCTCTGGACATTCCCCAAAGGGTCGGCCTGCAACGTTACTTCTGCTTTCCTACAAGCTCATCTTATTCGCTGTACCTACTTGGCAACGAGCCAAAACCTATAATTACCAACGAACCCGAATCAATAATTTCAACTTGGGTTTGCGGGACTCCCTATGAATTGGCCAAACCTTCACCGTACGTGCCCACTTGGCAACGTTTGTTGGCCAGTTTCGCCCCGCAAACGGCCGCGGTGGCCGGGCCTCTGGTAACCTCTGCCTGGCGCTACCCGGCTTTGCTAGTATGCCTGGCTTGCGTAGCCGCGCTGTGGCAATGCAGCCGCCTACTGATGCGAGCTGTGCGTACCCGCAACCCTAGGTAGCGCAGGCACCGCCGGGCTCAGTCAACCGCAGCAACTCCCCAACGGCACCGCCAACCCGCCCCACTACCCGCGCGCATTTGCTACTTTGCCGGCTGGCTCGCCGTCTGCATGAAAAAACTCGCCCGCAACCTCACGTTTCAGGTACTTACTGCCATTGTCCTAGGGGTGCTGCTAGGCGCGTTTTTCCCGGGCGTGGGGGCCGCCCTCAAGCCCGTGGGCGAAACGTTTATCCGGCTCATCAAAATGCTCATCGGGCCCATTATCTTCCTCACGGTGGTGCTGGGCATTGGCAGCATGGGCAGCCTGAAAAAGGTGGGCCGGGTGGGCGGCAAAGCGCTGCTGTACTTCGAGCTGATTACCACGTTTGCCCTGCTGCTGGGTGTGGCCGCCGCCAACCTGGTGCAGCCCGGCGCCGGCATCGACACCTCGGCGGCTACCGGCAAAGCCGCCGAAACCCAGAAGTACGCCGAGCAGGCCGCCGGCATGGATTGGGTGGCCTTTTTCACGCACATCGTGCCCGAAAGCATGGTGGGCGCTTTTGCCGAGGGAGATGTGCTGCAGGTGCTGCTGGTGGCGGTGCTGTTTGGCCTTGCCCTCACGCGCATGCCCGAAGCGGTGGCGAAGCCGCTTATTGCCACCTTCGATCGGCTGAGCCACGTGCTGTTTGGCGTGCTGGGCATGGTAATGAAGCTGGCGCCCCTAGGTGCTTTCGGAGGCATGGCCTACACCATCGGCAAGTACGGCCTGCATACGCTGCTGCCGCTAGCTAAGCTAATGGCCTCGGTGTACCTCACGATGGCCTTGTTCATTTTTGGAGTGCTGGGGCTGGTGGCGCGGTACTACCGCTTTAGCTTGTGGCGGCTGCTGGGCTTCATCAAGGAAGAGCTGCTGATCGTGTTGGGCACCTCGTCGTCGGAATCGGCTTTGCCGCGGCTGATTGATAAGCTAACGGCCTACGGCTGCTCGCGCTCCGTAGCGGGCCTCGTGATACCCACGGGCTACTCCTTCAACCTCGATGGCACCACCATTTACCTGTCCATGGCCAGCATCTTTCTGGCGCAGGCCTTCAACATACCGCTTAGTATAGGGCAGCAGCTTACCATTATTGGCATTCTGATGGTGACGAGCAAGGGCGCAGCGGGCGTTACGGGCTCGGGCTTTGTGGTGCTGGCCTCTACCCTGGCCGCCACCA
The DNA here is from genome assembly GCF_001483135.1 of Solirubrum puertoriconensis. Taxonomy (GTDB): domain Bacteria; phylum Bacteroidota; class Bacteroidia; order Cytophagales; family Hymenobacteraceae; genus Solirubrum; species Solirubrum puertoriconensis. The sequence continues at coordinate 719,815 of NZ_LNAL01000003.1, read as the reverse complement.
AAACCATTCCCGTCGAGGGCATGGCGCTGCTGCTCGGCGTCGACAGGTTTATGTCGGAGGCGCGGGCCATCACCAACATCATCGGCAATGCGGTGGCGGCGGTGGTGGTAGCCAAAAGCGAAAACGAATTCGACGAAGTCCGCAACCGTTGGGCACTGGCCGGCCACGTACCACCCGAAAGCGACACGGCCGCTGACCTGCCCGAGCACGCGGTTGCGGTGCAGGCATCGGCTACTTTGGGGCCTGAGGACAAGAAAGAGGCGAAGGCCGGAAGCTAGAGCTAGGGTTAGCGGGTAGTTCCCCTCCTCAGATGAGGAGGGGCTAGGGGTGGTTGATGGTCGTTGGGCTGGTGCTTGACCAATTACCCTAGGTCGTCATGCTGAGCGAAGTCGAAGCATCTCTACCGCTTCGCCAGATACTAACTTCAACGAAGCGGTAGAGATGCTTCGACTTCGCTCAGCATGACGTTCTTTTGTCGGACGTGCTGTTTAGTTGATTTTACTATCCGCCGCGAGGTCAACCACCCCAGCCGCAACTCCGTTGCGGCGTCCCCTCCTCATCTGAGGAGGGGAGCTTTTTTCGGGCTTCGCCTTCTATCTCCGGCTTCGCGGCTTGCGTACACAGCAAAAAACTGCACTTTCGGAAGCAAAAACCGCCCGCGCGTTGTTGTTTGCCTATATCCAATTGACTACATGCCCGCCTTACCACCCGATTTACGCAAAGCATTGCTCAACCTGCCGCAAAAGGAGAAGGACCAACTGCTGGTGCGCTTGGTGTGCCAGGACAAGGTGCTGACCGAACAGCTGCAGTTTCGCCTGCTCGAAGGGCCCGAAGCCTTGGAGGACCGGCGCGAGCGGCTGCGCGAGCGGCTCGACGACCCGGTGCGCGGCTACCACCAAACGCCCAACGACTTGCTGCTGATTTTGCGGCAGCTGCAAAACCAAATCAGCTACCACGCCAAGATTACCGGCGACACCTTTGGCGAAGCCGAGCTGACCGTGCGCTTGCTCAACAACGTGTTTCGGCACCAGCCCGCCTCGGTGGCCCGCCTTAGCGGCCCCAACCAGCCCTTGCTCAACCACGTGGTGCGCCGCACCGATACGGTGCTGCGCCAAGCCGAGAAGCTCGAAACCGACTACCACATTGAGTTGGCCGACGCCGTGAACGAGCTGCTTACCAACATTTGGAGCACGGCCGCTGCCCCGCTTGCCCGCGACCTAGGGCTGCCCAAACAATGGGGTGTTTTCCACTAATACTTACACGGCCCCGGCCTGCGCGTAGCCCCGATGCCCTAGGTGGTGTTCGGGGCTTTTTTATTCCAGCGCCCTGAACACGATGGGCAAGGTGTAGGCCACGCGCACGGGCTGCCCCGCTACGCTGCCGGGCGTCCACCAGGGCATAATCCGCACGAGGCGCAGGGCTTCGGCGTCGAGGTCGGCAGCGAGGCCTTTTACCACCTGCGGCTCGAGCAGATGGCCGCGCTCATCTACCACAAACTGCACGTACACCTTGCCCGATAGGCCCTTGCGCAGCGCCTCTTCGGGGTAACGCAGTTTGGCTTTCAGGAAGGATCGGAGCGCCTCCGAGCCGCCGGGAAAAGTGGGCATGATGTCGGGAGCGTGATACACAGTAGTAGCGGCCGAGGCCGTGGCTTCGGCAGCGGTGTCGCTTACCAGGGTACTTTGTTGGGCTACGGCAGGTGCGGCTGCGAGCAACGTGGCCGCTAATACCAGCGGCCCGATTAGGTGTGGCATGGAGGATGGTAACTTCTTCGGCTTGAAGGCGCTGCAAACCTATGCGGCAGTCGGAGTTAGCCGATGAACGCTGAATTATGCTTGTGTTGCCGTTGTGTTGAGCGTGGCCGGAGCATCTTTTCGAAGCCCAAATCAGTAAAAAGCCATATGCCGCCCCAAGTGGCTACCAACCACCCTTCCGATTCTCTCTCCCACGCCATGAGCTACACGCCTAACCCCGACCACATGCGTGCGCCTAACCACCTCAGCGAAAACGAGCTGCGGCAGGCGCTCGACGAGCTGGACACCAAGATTAAAACCCTGCATGCCCGCGCCAACGCTACCACCGCCAACTCGCCGCACCACTACCACGAGCACATTGCTGCCCTGGAAGTGAAGCGCAGCAAACTGGCCGAGCAACTGGGCACCTCGGGCCGCGATGCAGGCCAGCAAGGCAGCGTCTGGACGGAAATTAAGCGCGGCATTGATACCCTGCGCGACGACATCAGCAAGCTTATATAACTGCCCCAACCAATGCGCAACCGACTGATTGGGGTGGTAATGGCAGCAGCCCTGCTGTATGCCTGTACCGCGCAAGAAAGCTACCAAAACGCCGTAGCCTGCACCGAAATTGAAACGGGCATGACCCAGGAACAAGTGCGCCACCTGATGGGTGAGCCCACCGGCGACGACACCGGCGCCGACGGCGGCCACACGTGGTCGTACCTGTTTGGCAGCGCTACCGACACGCAACCGATTAAGATTGTTTTCGGGGCCGATGGCCGCGTAACCAGCAAGCAGTGCGCCCCCGAGGCGCAAGGCGACAAACGCCCCGATAGCGGCGACTACGGCAAGCAGTAACCCCTGCTCTTCAGCATTTAAAAGCGGCCTCTCACCTAGGGGCCGCTTTTTGCTTTTGGAGCGGTTGCGCGCTGCCCCGTTGGCACCCCGAATGCGCCGCAAACCAAGCTTACCACTCGGCCCAACTTTTTTACCATTCGGCGGGGCGGCTTACCGCTCGCCTAGGTTTTGCTTTCGCCCGGGGCCGCGAGGCGCCACCTTTGGATCATCAACCACGACACAAACCCGCTGATGACCATGAAACGCTTCGCTACTCTCCTCCGCCCCATTTGCGCTGCCCTGCTGCTGACCGCCGCCCTGGCCCCTGCCGCAACCCTGGCTGCCCAGCCAGCCGCGGCTGCCCACGCCGCCGACAACCCCGCCGCGCACCCCAACTTTACGGTGCGTGTGGTGGGCAAAGGCCAGCCCGTGCTGCTGATTCCGGGCCTTACCTGCCCCGGCGCCGTGTGGGACGAAACGGTGGCCCGCTACCAGCAGCAGTACCAGTGCCATATTGTGTCGCTAGCGGGGTTTGGCGGCGAGGCGGCTCCGGCCAGCACCGATAACCTGCTGCTGAATGTTCGCGACCAGCTGCTGACTTACATCAAAACCCAAAAGCTGCAGCGCCCGGCCATTATCGGCCACAGCCTGGGTGGTTTTATGGCCCTCTGGCTGAGCGCCACCCAGCCCGAGGCTATCGGCCCGCTGGTGATTGTGGATTCGCTGCCGTTTATGTCGGCCATTCAAAACCCCAACCTCACGGCCGAAATGGCTAAGCCCATGGCCGAGGGCATGCGCCAGCAAATGAGCCGCGGCCCCATGCCTGCGGCCCAGCAGCGCCAAATGGTAGCCAGCATGATTACCGACACCGCCCGCCAAACCGTAGCCGCCCGCTGGGGCCGCCTCTCCCACCCCGCCACTGTAGGGCAAGCCATGTACGATATGTCTACCACCGACCTGCGCCAGGACATAGCCCGCATTCAGCAACCGGTGCTGGTGCTAGGTGCCTGGGCTGGCTACAAGCAGTTTGGCTCGACGAAGGAAAGCACCCGCGCCATTTTCGAGCAGCAGTACACCAAGCTGCCCCAGCACCGCATTGAAATGTCGGAGGCCGGGCGCCACTTCCTGATGTGGGACGACCAGCAGTGGTTTTTCGCCCAAACGGATGCTTTCTTGCAGCAGTATGCCCCCGCTAAGGCCAAAGCAAAAAACCCGGCCCGCACAAAAAACAGCTAAGTTTCGGGCCGACGACGATGGGTCGTCGGCCTACATTGCCTGCTTACCTACGCTTCCACAACCGCTTTCCTAGTCATGATCCGCCAAGAAGATTTCGCCGCCCTGCACCTGGAGCTGTCGGTAAAAGCCAAAAACGGCCTCGATTTTATTGCCGCTGCCACCCTGCTCTGGGCCGGTATTGCGGTGGTATGGGCGCTGCCGGGCTCGGCTTCGCAACACAGCCTCTACACGTTTATGGCCAGCGGCCTGATGCTGCCCCTGGCGCGGCTACTCTCGGGCGTGTTCGGCACCACCTGGACGCTCAAGCACAACCCGCTGCAGCCTTTGGGTTTGTGGCTCAACTTCGCGCAGCTGTTTTATTTTCCGTTTCTGGTGTTTGTGTACCTGCGCAACCCCGAGTATTTTATCATGGTGTACGGCATCATCACGGGGGCACATTTTTTCCCATACGCCTGGTTTTACCGCACGGCCGCGTTTGCGGTAGCGGCCGGCGTAATTGCCGGGGGCTGCCTGGCCCTGGGCTTGTACCTGGCACCCTCGCAGCTGTACCTTATTCCGGCTTTCATCAGCGGCTCGATGGTGCTGCTGGGGGCATGGCTGTGGGCTGATTACCGGGCCAAAACCCGCTTGGCCGCTGCGCAACCGGCGGCCGTGGCTGTGGCCTAACTGCTGCTCAGCAGGTATCCGATTGTTGGTTACAGCATAGCAACTCAGCCCATGAATCCTCTCGCTACGGTGCCGCCCCCCAGCCGCTCTTACTGGCGCCTGCAGCTTATTGGTTGGGCCCTGTACGGCGTGTTTGGGGTGGTGGGCTACACCATGTTCACCCAAAAGTTTGCGGGCCATATCGTGGTCATTCAACTGGTGGTAGCGGCTACCATGGTGGTCTTGTCGCACGGGCTGCGCTACATCATCAGGCGCTACCAATGGGTGCAATTGCCGCTGCTGGGCGTGCTGTGGCGCTTGCTGCTGATCAACGCCCTGCTCTCGGTACTGAGCCAGGTGATTATCTGGACGATAACGCTGCTGGTGGTGCTGCCGCTGATGATGCCCGGTGGCAAACCACAGAGCTGGGGCGAGTTTGTCGGCTACGCGCTCAACGTCAACTTTGTGCTGTGGCTGTGGTCGGTGGTGTACTTTGGGCTGCACTACCTGCGCAGCTACCGCCAGGCCGAGGTAGATAAGTGGAAGCTGGCTGCCGCCGTGCGCGAGGCCGAAATGCAAACCCTGAAGGCACAAATCAACCCGCACTTTCTTTTCAACGGCCTCAACAACATTCGCTCCCTTATCGGCGAAGACCCCGAGCAGGCCCGCCACATGCTTTCGCACCTATCGGAGCTGCTGCGCTACGCTATTCAGCTGAACCGCACCGAGCAAGTGCCCCTAGGTAAGGAGCTGGCCGTGGTGCAGGACTACTTGCAGCTCGAGTCGTTGCAGCTCGAGGAGCGCCTGCGCTACACCATCGATGTACCCGCCGACTGCCTGGGTGTGCAGTTGCCGCCCATGCTGGTGCAGGTGCTTGTCGAAAACGCCATCAAGCACGGCTTGGCGCAGTTGCCAACCGGCGGCGAGTTGCGCGTGCAAGCCCGTTGCGCCAACGGCGAATTGTTGCTGAGCGTGGAAAACACCGGTCAATTAAGCAATGGCCCCGCCAAAGCCGATGGCACTGGCACCGGCCTGCGTAACGCTCGCGAACGGCTGCGCTTGCTGTTCGGGCTTAGGGCCGAGCTCAGCCTTGAGCAAGCCACCCCCGATACCGTTGCGGCGCGCCTGCGCCTGCCCATTGTCGGCGATGAACAATTAGTAAATGATCAATTAGTAATGAACAATGAGCAATTGTCGACCAGCCCCGAACCGTTGCCACCAAGCCACGGGCCGGCCCTAGGTGCCGCTACTACATTCAGCCCGCCTGCACTTCGCCCCTGATTCACCTGCTCTCCTACTCATTGCTCATTATTACTAATTGCCGCGTATGAACATTCTGTTGGTTGACGACTCGCGCCTAGCCCGGCAGGAGCTCCGCCGCTTGCTGCAGCGCCACCCCGATGCCGTGGTGGTAGGCGAGGCCGCCAACGCCGACGAGGCCACCACGCGCATTGCCGAACTGCAACCCGATGTGCTGCTGCTCGACATCCATATGCCCGGCCGCTCGGGTTTCGAGCTGCTGGCCGGCCTCGATGGCCCAGCGCCGCACGTCATCTTCACTACCGCTTTCGATCAGTACGCCGTGCAGGCTTTTGAGGTAAACGCCCTCGACTACCTGCTGAAGCCCGTGGATGAACAGCGCCTAGGTGCCGCCTTGGCCAAAGCACGCACGGCCCTGAGCACCGACTCGGCCGACGAACCCGAGGCCGTTGCGCCCTCGCGCGAGTTGCTGCGCGAAAACGACCAGGTGTTTGTGAAAGATGGCGAACGGTGCTGGTTTGTGCGCCTTGCCGATGTGCGCCTGCTCGAAGTGGCCGACAACTACACCCGCCTGCACTTTCACGATGTGCACCCGCTGATTTCGCGCACGTTGCAGCAGCTCGAGAGCCGCCTCGATCCAAATGTGTTCTTTCGCGCCAACCGCCAGCAAATCATCAACCTCAAGCACATCGAGCACATCGAGCCGTGGTTTAGCAGCACACTCAAAATACAGCTTCGCGGCGGCCCCGAGGTGGAGGTGTCGCGGCAGCAATCCATGCGCTTCCGCGAGGCCATGAGCCTGTAACGGCTAACACCGCTAAATTGCCTTACATTAAAAGTGTATTAAAAATATCTGATTTAATCTTAACTTAATAACAATACCTGCTGCCTTTAGTATACTAGCTAGCCTGCACTCTTTTGTCGAATTTATTGGTAAACAGACGGCTATGCTTGTTTTTACTGTTTTGGCCGATTTCTCCGGAGCTGCCGCCAACGCTCTGGAGTACGCCAGCTTTCTAGCCCGTCAGCTTACGGCTCGCCAGCTAAGCGTGCGTTTACGAGTGCTTTCGGTTGCCGCCGATCTGAGCACGACCCAAGGGTTGTCGGCAGCGCCTACGCTTCCTCCGCTCGAGCTGCTCAATCAGCGTTTGGCCTTGCTGGAGCGCCTGCAGAACGCTTCGATACCTTATACCCACGAGCTATTGCAGCAACCCGTTGCCGAGTGCCTACCGGATATGATGTCGGCCGCCTTGCCCACGGTGTTCATTTGCGGTCGTACCGATACTACCGCTCCCTCGGCCGAGCAAACGTTGCTGCACCTTATCAGGCTGGTAACGCATCCGATGCTGCTGGTGCCCGAGCAATACCGCGAGCATGCCATTCCGCAGCGCATAGTGTTCGATACCGACCGCAAGCCGGTGCACTTGTCCAAATCGGTGGCTATTGTGCCCGAGTTTCTGCTGCAGTTTCAAACCAACCGCGTGCTGTACCTAGGGCAAGGCCGTGCGGGCGCCCGGCGCTTGCTTACGCGCGTAATTCCGGAGGCGGTAGCTATCCACATTTACACCACTGCGCAAGCGCCCGAGCCCGACGACATCCTGGCCAATGTGCATGCCACGCAGCTGCTTCACGGCCTGTCGCACACAATTCAAACCAACCAGCATTTCAGCATCGAGCAGGGCATCATCGAAACTGCGTTGTCCAACTCCGCCGACCTGCTCATGTTTGTGGCCCGGCAGCAGTCGTTGCCCGGCGAGCTGTTTTATGGCAGCCCCACCGCCGGCCTTATGCTGCACACGCCCATTCCGGCCCTGGTAATACCCGAGGCGGCCCCGGTACTGTGGCCGGGCTAAAAGCCCGGTTTTGGCTGCGCAATTCGCACATATACATTGCACGCCTGGCGGTACCCGCCAGGCGTTTTGCTTTTACACAACTCATAGCTCAACCATATCCTTTTGAAGATAAGCAGAGTAAACCCATATAATTATCCGGCTGCGGCTGGACGCTACCTATAACCATTAGCCTTTCCGCGCCCATGAAAATTTCGACCCCACTGCTTGCGCTGAGCTTATTGCTGCTCGGCGGAGCTTGTACCCAAGACAAAGTGTTGCAGCAGCCCAAAAGCTACGGCAGTGTAAACGCAAAGCAGCAGCGCCGCCCCAACGATAAGTCGTCGTTCCGGAAGGAGCCGCCGCGCACCATCGGGCTTGGCGTTGATATGAATGCCAAAAACCCTTACAAGTTCCGCACCGTTAAGTCGCCCAAGGCCTACCGCTATACCAAACCAGTAAGTGCCAGGGCCCCACGCGGCACTTCGCAATAACCCCATCAGAGCCACCGTTCCAAACAAAACACCCCGGCACCTCACGGCACCGGGGTGTTTTGGCGTTAACCAACAGCTGTCAATTTATAATCGTTAATCAGCTGGCAATTGGTTCGCGGAAGCCTACCCAGGTAAAGCGCTTCAGCACAAACTCGGGGTTAGTGAAAGAGGCGTTGCCGGCAGGGTTACCACCGGTCACGTGGAAGTCGGAGAAAGCCGCGTTCTGGTTCACGTAGAAACCGCCGGTGAGGTTGAAGCTTACAGCCGTGCCGGCGAGGCTCATTTGGTCCATGATTTCCTCTTTCAGCTCGGCATCGGTAGTGTAGGCCGCGCAGCTGATGGCACCGTACTCGCGGGCCAGCTCGGCGGCCAGCTTCACGCTCTCGTGCGAATTTTTGGTTTTGATGGCCAGCATGATCGGGCCGAACAGCTCGCGGCTGAAGTGCTCCTTTAGCGTGGCATCAACCTCGTACAGCGCGGGCGAGCAGGTGCGGGCGTTCTGGAACGTGGAGTTCTGCACTTTGCCGTGCGCCAGCACGTTGCGGTGGCCGCTCTGAGCCATTTGCTCCACGCGCTCGTGCGTGGCCGGGTTCTGGATGGCACCTAGCACGTGCGGCGCCGCCTTGGGGTTGGTGGCGAGACCTTGCACAGCGCCGGCCAGCTTCTGCACCACCTCCTCAAAGGGCACCAGCGTACCGGCTACCTTCACGCCCTGCTCCGGAATGAAGAAGTTCTGCGGAGCGGTGCACATCTGGCCCGAATACAGGCTTACCGAGAAAGCCAGGTTCTGAGCTACTTTATCGAGGTCGTCGCACGAGTCGAGGATAACCGAGTTCACGCCGGTTTTCTCGGTGAACACCGTTTTGCCTTTGCTCTGCAGGCTCTCGATGTAGTTGCCGAACTCGGTGCCGCCGGTGTAGTCGATCAGCTTCACGGTGGGGTGCTCGGCCAGCTCTTTGGTGATGAGGTGGTCGTCGGCGTCGACGGCCAATTGGCAGATGGTGGCGGGCAGGCCAGCGGCTACCAGCACTTTCTGCACTTCGGCTACCACAATGGCAATGGGCAGCACGGCCTTTGGGTGCGGCTTGATGACAACAGGGTTGCCTGTTACCAGCGAGGCGTACATGCCGGGCACCGTGTTCCAGGTGGGGAACGTGGAGCAACCGATGACCAGGGCCACACCCTTGGGCACCGGGCGCCAGGTTTTGTTTAGTCTGATGGTGTACTTGCCCATGGGCTTGTCCCAGCGGGTTTCTTCGGGGAAGCGCGTTTGCTCCTCGTAGCCGGCAGCCACGGCCTCCAAGGCGCGGTCGGCAGCGTGCGGGCCCGAGGCTTGAAACGACATCAGGAAGGCCTGCCCCGTGGTGTGCATGGTGGCATAGCCAATCTCGAAGAAGCGCTGCTTCATGCCTTCCAGGCTCTCAATAAGCAGTGCGGCCCGGTAGGCGGGCTTCAGCTTACGCCAAGCATCAAAAGCCTGCTGAGCGTTATGCACCAGTGTTTCGGGCGCGTAGTACGGGTATTTGATACCCAGGGCCGCCTGCTCGTAGGGCGACTCCTCTTGCCCGGCCCATGCTTCGGGCGCGCCTTGCTGCAGCTCGGCAAACGACTGCCCCCGCCGACCTAGGAAAGCCTCGCGGCCTTGGGCGTCGGCCTCGGCACCGTATACCTTGGGCGAGGGGTTTTCGGGGTACTGCGAAAAGAATGTGCGGCCGTGCAAGGCCTGTACGGCTTGCTCCAGGGTAGCCTGGTGTTTTGAGATTATAGCGTTCAAAATCGGGGGTTGGGGGTATGCAGAACAACGTCGAGCGAAAAAGCTCGGCCATGTGTGGCGGCAGGGTTAAATTTACGTAGTTAAGGCAGTCCTGCCCATCACATCATTTGCATCAATGAAACAGCTTTTACGCCTGCTGTTTTTCACGTATAGCTGGCTGCTGCTTTCGGGGGCAGCTGCAGCGCAAACTGCGCCGGTTGTTGCGGCCGAAGCCTCGACTACACTCCCCGGTACGGCCGTGTTTAAGCTGCGCGAAGGTGCCCCGTTGGTTTACGTAGAGCAAGCCCTAGGGCAGCTGGCAGCCAAGCGCGTGCTGCAGAAGTTTCCGCGGGCAGTGCCCCCTTCGGCCGACTTACCCGGCAGCGTGGAGCTGCGTACCATTTATGAGTTCAGCTACCCCACCGCGCTACCGTTTGCCAAGGTGCGCCAGGCACTGCTGAGCACCGGCGCCGTGGAGTACGTAGAGCCGCTGTACCAACGCGCGCCCTTGTATCAACCCAACGACCCGCTGGCCGACTCAACCAAGGCCGATGGGCAGTACCACCTAAAGCTCATTAAGGCCTATTCGGCCTGGAACCTGAGTAAGGGTGATACTTCCGTAGTAATTGGCATTACCGACAGCGGCGTACTGTTCAACCACCAGGATTTGCGCGGGCAGGCCAAGCTGAACTACGCCGATCCCATCAACGGCATCGACGACGACCGCGACGGGTATATCGATAATTTCCGGGGCTGGGACACCGGCGACAACGACAACGACCCTACGGCCTCGGTACCGCGCAGTGGCTTGTTTAGCCACGGCACGCTGGTAACCGGTGCCGCCGCCGCCGCCGCCGACAACGGCAAGGGCATAGCAGGCGTGGGTTTTAAGTGCCGGTTCATGCACATCAAAGTGTACCCGCAAACGCCCGAGGGTGCTTTTGGCGGTTATGAAGGCATTGTGTACGCCGCCGACCACGGCTGCAAAGTCATTAATATTTCATGGGGCGGCGTGGGCGGCAAGTCGCAGTTCGAGCAGGATGTGTGCACCTACGCGGCCGTAAACCGTGGGGCTGTGTTGGTAGCCGCCGCGGGCAACACCAATGCCGAGCTGGACTTCTACCCGGCTTCGTACGACCACGTACTGTCGGTAGCGGGGCTATCGGACTTCGACGAGCAAACCATTACCTACAGCTACCACGTGGGCCTGAGCGCCCCGGGCCGCCGCATACTTACCACCCTCTACGATGCCGAAGACACTTACGCACCGGTGGGCGGTTCGTCGTTTGCGGCGCCGCTGGTGGCCGGGGCAGCGGGGCTGGTGCGCAGCCTGTATCCGCAGCTTTCGGCCGCGCAGGTAGTGGCCGTGCTGCGCCGCTCCGCCGACGACATTTACAGCATTCCGAGAAATACCGCGTTAGTCGGCCGGTTGGGCACAGGTCGCCTGAATGTGCACCGCGCCTTGGCCCTAGGTGCCAACCAGACGGCCGTGCGGGTGCTAGGCCACAGCCTAAGCAAACCGCGGCTGTTGGCCGGCGACACAGCCCGCCTGGCGCTTACCATTCAAAATTTACTGCAGCCGGTGCAGGGCCTCACGCTCAGCATCAGCTCGCTTACGCCGCAGCTTAGCATTAGCAGCGGCAGCGCGGCAACCCTAGGTGCGCTGGGCACCAATGCCACGGCCACCGTGCCGGTGCGCCTGAGCATTGCACCCAACACGCCGGCCAGCACCCGCGCCGTGCTGCGCTGCCGCTTTACCGCGCCCAACGGCTTTGTGGCCGATGAGTACGTAACGCTGGAGCTGAACCCCGATTACGTGGTGCTGACGGCCAACAACCTGCACCTTACCGTTACCAGCCGGGGCAACCTGGGCTACGACAGCGGCAACACCGAAGTGGGCGCCAGCATTACTTACCGCAACTCGCCGGTATTGCTCAGCGAAGGCGGCTTGCTGGTGGCCACGGGCCCTACCAAAGTAGCCGACCGCCTGCGCAGCGTACCCAGTAACCGCGTCGATCAAGACTTTTTCAGCCAGCAAACCATAGCCATGCAAGCGGCTACGGCCGCCATGCAGCGCGCTACCGGGGCGTTTCAGGATTCGTTGCCGAGCCAAAGCAACGGCCGCACTGTAGGGGTGCGCGTGCGCCAGCGGGCCATGGCCTGGCCCGGTCCCGCCGCTGCCGACCGCGACTACGCCATTGTGGAGTACACTTTGCGCAACCTCTCGCCCGATACGTGGCAAACCCTGCACGCCGGCTTGTTTATGGACTGGGACCTGCCCGCCGAAGCCGGCCGCAACCTGGCCGCGTACGATTCGGCCCGCGCCCTCGGCTACGTGCACGATGCACTTAACCCTAGGTTGTTTGCGGGCGTGCGGCTGCTAGGAGCCGCGGCTCCTACCACGGCCTCGTACTACGCCATCGATAACGCTGCCCCAACTACAGCCGCGGTAAGCCTGCGCGACGGGTTTTCGTCGGCCGAAAAATTCCTGACGCTTAGCTCGGGCCGCAAGCAACGCACCGCAGGCACGCCCACCGGCTCCGACGTATCGCAGGTGCTGGGTGCTGCCCTAGGTCGCCTGGCCCCCAACGACTCCGTTACCGTAGCCTTTGCTGTGCTGGCCGCTCCTACCCTGGCCGAGCTGCAAGCCGCCGCCGATGCGGCCCAGTTACGCTACGCCCAGGTGTTGCCCACACGCCCCACGGTGGCACAGCAAGCTAGTTGGGCGGTATTCCCGAACCCAAGCCAAGGGAGCTTGCAGGTGCAGTTGCCCGGCAATGCGGCGGCTGGCTCGGTGCTTATGCTACGCAACAGCCTAGGGCAACAGGTGCGGACGTGGCGCGTAACGCAAGCCGCCACCGAGTTGCAGGTGCGGGCTTTGCCCGCGGGCGTGTACTTGCTGCAGTGGCAATCGGCCGGCGGCGAGGTACTTACGCGGCGGGTGGTGCTGCAGCCGTAAGGGCAGCTAGACTTTGCGGCTCGCGTCGTCGCCGATGCGCCACAGCTGCTCCCAGTTGGTAGTAAACTGCGGCGATACGTAGTCGCAGCGCCCCTGCCATGATAGCGGCTTGGTGCCGGCTGCGGCGTAGCGCACTTTGGCGCGGCCGAAGCGCTTGTTCAGCGTATCCAGCGCCTCCATTAGCTGCTTGCTTTTCTGGCGGGCCTCGGGGGCCTCAAACAAACCTAGTTGCACCCGGCCTTCGGGCTCGAGGCCGGCGCACACCACTCCGGCTCGGGTGTAGCAGGTGCCCGCCCGGCGCAGGCGCTTCAGGGCACCTAGGGCGTAGTGCGTTAGCTGGCCGGTGTCGTTGGTAGCGCTGGGCAGTGCAATGGTGGTGCTGAAGGTAGAGGGGCCCGGCTTCGGGGAAAACCGATCGGTGCCGAGCAACACCGTGAGCAGGTGCGCAGCGAGGCCTTCGGCCCGGAGCTTTTCGGCGGCGCGGGCCGCAAACGTAGCCACGGCCTCGCGCAGCTTTTGCTCGTCGGCAATGGGGCGCGTGAAGGAGCGCGTACAAGCGGCACTCTGGCGGTGCGTGGCCCTAGGTCCGAGGGTGGCTTCGTCGTCGGGCAGGCGGGCTTCCAGCTCCAGGCAAGCCTGGCCATGCAGCTCGTACCACAGCCGCTCGCCCACCACGCCGCCCAGGTGCTGCCGCACCCAAGCGCGGGGCTTGGCCGCCAAGGCAGCGGCGGTGCAAATGTTTTGCTCGTGCAGCTTGCGGGCGTAGCGGTGGCCTATGCCCCATATGTCTTCTACGGCGGTGCGCTCTAGGGCTTCGAGCCGTTGCGCATCATTGCCCAGCACCCACACCCGCTCCTGTTCGGTTCGTTTGCGGGCCAAGCGGTTGGCCATTTTGGCTAGCACTTTGGTGGGCGCCACGCCCACGGCGGTGGGTATGCCCACGTGCTGTTTCACCGTTTCTCTAATGCGGCCGGCGTAGTCCTCCAGCCCCTCGGGCGCCCAGTAGCGCATGCCGCCTAGGTTCAGAAAAGCCTCGTCGATGGAATAAACCTCCACCTCCGGGGCAAAGTCGCAGAGCACACGCACCACGCGCCGGCTCATGTCGCCGTAGAGGGCGTAGTTAGAGGAGAAAACCTTCACGGAGTGCTCCAGCAGCGTGGGTTTTACCAGGTGAAACGCGTCGCCCATTTTCAGCCCTAGGGCCTTGGCTTCGTCGGAGCGCGAAATCAGGCAGCCGTCGTTGTTGCTGAGCACCACCACGGGCACGCCCTCGTAGCGCGGCTGAAACACCCGCTCGCACGACACATAAAAGTTGTTGCAGTCGACCAAGGCAAACATAGCAGCAGTACCTAGGCGCGGCGACGCAGGTTGTTTACCTGCCCGAGCACGCGGCTGCGCTTTTCGCGGAAGGCGTGGATTACGTGCGTAACGACCCCAAAAATGATCAGCTCGCTGCCTTCGTTGAGGCGGATGATGGGGTAGCGCGGATTTTCGGGCTCAAGCCAGGTTTGGGTGCCCTCGCGGCGCAGGCGCTTCACGGTATGCTCGCCATCAAGCACAGCCACTACAATGCAGCCGTCGGCCGCCTCCAAGGCCCTGTCGACGGCAATGATGTCGTTGTGACGAATACCGGCGCCGTTCATCGAGTCGCCGGTTACGCGGGCCAGAAACGTAGAGGCCGGGTGCGCAAACAACAGCTCGTGCAAATTGAGCGGAGCGTCGAGGTGGTCGTCGGCAGGCGACGGAAAGCCCGCCGGCACCACACAGGCGAAGAGCGGCAGCGTGAGGCCGGCCCAATCGGTGCTAATAGAAAAAGGCGTAATGCGCGTCATAGAACGAGCCGACCCCCACTTAGCCGTTGGTCGGCGCTGCTATTTACTAATTTTTTTAGCATATAGTTTTCAAAACGCCGCAGATTAGTTCCCAGGGTTCTAACTATTTTTCGGAACGGTCTTCTTTAACCTAGCTTTAATGCTATCATTTCACCCGAAAACACCCCTATTTCACCAATTTTTTCTACCTAATATTTTTAGTTTATGTTGAATATCCTTATTTTTGGATATGCGCAGAACGAAGAAGACACAGCTTCCTACTCCCCTTCCCGTACAGCAATATGCCCGTTGCGTTGATGCCAGCCGCCGTCCTGAAGACCACATTGGCGACTGGCCCGAGCGCGGCGCGGTGTATCCGGTAGAGTACCGGCTGAATGCTCGCACCAAAGAGCCGCAGGTGCACGTGCTAGGCTTCTATGCCGAGCAGCCCTACGGCGCCTTCGCCGCCCGGCGCTTTATGCCCGTAGCGGAGGTGTGGCTGAACTAGCCAACCCGTTCCTGTTCCATCGTCGGCCGCCTTTGTGCGGCCGTTTTTTTGCAGCAGCCTGATGCCGACATACGACGCTGCTCACCCTAGGTGCACTTACCAGTTAAGCGCGCGTGGTGTCCTTAGCAACTCGCCGGCTCCGCAGCGGGCCCGTAAGCAGCACCGCCACTAGCGTAGGCAGCCACAGCCAAAGCAGTTCGCTTAGCAGCGTAGCCACACCCCGCATCGAAAAGAACCCTGCCCCAATGGGCGACACGCGCACCGGCCGCCACGGAAGGAAGTACCGCTCGCTGCTGAACGGCGCCAGCAATGCTACCCCTAAGCCGCCGTTGGTAAGCATATCGAGCAGTGGATGCGAAGCCGTGGCCACGGCAAACCACACAGCCAAAGCCCAGCGCGGCTCCGGGCGGGTGCGCGGCCACGCGGCGTAGCCCATCAGCAGCCCAATCAGTAAGGCAAATACCAAGGAGTGAGTAAAGCCGCGGTGCCCCCACATGCTCTCGTACGGTATGCCAAGCCTGAAGGTAATGGCATCGAAATCGGGCAGGATGGCGCACAGGGCCGTAAGCCACCAGAAGCGAGCTGGCAACGGGCGCACATGCAGCACCCGACCTAGGCCGGCCGCTACCGCAGCGTGGGTGAAGATGGTGGGCATGGTAGTCGCGAAGAAACCTGAAGCCCGGCAGTTCGCCAAATACGGCTTCTGTTTATGCCTGTCAGCGCCATAAGTCACAAAATGCGCACCTGGGCCTAAACCGCGCTGGCGCCGCATATAAGCAGGCACGTAACTTTACCTTTTCTGCATTGCTCATTCTCATGGAAAACACCACGCCCGAGCCAGTTTATGCCATACCGGCCTCCTACCGCCGCATAGAAAATCTGCACATTGTGTTTTGGCTGCTCAAGGACGTGAGTTGGTGCATGATCTGGAAAGCTCTCGGAATTAGCATGATCTTTCCCACGCTGGCCATTGCCATCATCATTGCCTGGCGCACCCGCCACTTAAAATCTGAATTGGCCCACAACCTGGCTATTGTGTTCTGGATTTCGGCCAACTCCTACTGGATGATCAGCGAGTTTTTTCATTTCGATGAAGTACTCATTGGCGGGCTGATTACGGGCAAGCACCTAGCCATTATTCCGTTCACGCTGGGGCTGCTAGTACTGGCCTACTACTACCTTGTGCAGAAGCCCCGCGAAGTAGCCATCCAACCCGAGCAAGTAGCTACGCTGTAGCCCCCCGCGTCCTTAGCCTGCTGAGCGTGCATTTGCAGCAATGGGCCATAACGCCCCAGGCCTATTAGCTATGCGCTATGCGAAGGGCTGCTTAGTTTAACTAAGCAGCCCTTCGCATTACCACAGCAGCAACAATCAGAGGCAATCTAGGGTAATACCCGAACGATGCCAACCTCCCAATAATCGTTGCCGAATAGAGGTTCGTGGCGCCATTTGTCCGTGTCCTGAAACTGATTTTTGCGCATCAGGTAACCAAAGTTTCTTCCCGGCTCAAGAATGCTTTCGGAGAATACAAACTTGCCAACTCGCTTAACATCGTACAAACCATTCACTATCTCATACGACTTATCCTGTTGAAAGCGGGCCGGCGGGTATTTAGAAAAGAATAACGTATAAACATAAGGCAGTGGCATATTCGTGGTTACCAGCACTTGCTGCACGCCCGGCAGGCGCTCTGCTTCATCGAATGCCTCTTTTAAGCCTACGTTAAAGTCCTCACGGATTCGGCTGCTTGGGTATTCCGCAAAATAATCCCTAACAACTAAACCACCTTCAACAACAAACCACCCTACTACCATGGCGCGGATAGCTGTTTTCGGTACGTTTTCATTCAGGTTTCTGATAATTAAATCGGCAACCCACACCGACAGCACCAAACAGGGCAAGTAGAAATGGTTAAATCGATTAATATTTAATTCAATCACAAAAATCAACGGCAACGAAGCTACCGCCCAAGCAAAAAACACCCAAGCCACCACATCACGCCGAGATTCGACCACTGATATTTTGGGTAGCAATATGCGGTAAAGCATGACGGCTAACGCCACAACAAACAACAGAATACTAAAACTAAACAATGGCTTAAATCCTTGGATCATGTTATAGGACGAGCCATCATTGAAACCTGAATTGACAAAAGCTACATTATTCCGCAGCACCTGCCACTCGTGGTTTTGGTTAGCCTGGTTTACCTGTTGCAGTCTGTTCACCTCCAGCAAAGGCGTGGAGAAGAATAAATCATCCGTCCAGGCTAGATTCTTGTGCAGGATGAAGTTCTCTAATATGACCAGGGCAAACGGCGCAGCTACAATGGCAAAGATGCCTGCGGCAGCTAGCCAATATGGCCAGCGTAATGCTATTCGCTTCCAGAAGGCCAGTAGCAACAGCAAAAACAGCCCAGGCACTACCACAACCGTAGTTCCGTAGGCATACAGCGACAATGCAAAAGGCACAAGACACGCAACGATCCAGGCGGGCTTCTGTGTATTAATAGCCTGAATTACCATTGCGCAACCCAACAGCATGAAGAACGGCACGAGGTTGCTTTCAAGCCCCCAGCGCGACAACATAAAATGCCAAGGAACTACTGCTATAACAAGTAAGCCTAATAAAGAGGCATAACGACCTAGGGAGCGAATAGCAAAAACCAACAAAGGCAGGGTAAGAATACCCAGTATCAGCGGCAGAATACGAATAGAGAATATATTCAGACCGAATATCCTAATAAAAGGAATAATTAGGTAAGCCATTAATACGTTTTGCCCGCTACCCCAAGATTTGAAGTATGCCGGCCAGGCATCGCCCCATTTATCCTTCCCTGTTTCCGATAGTGCAAAAGCTTCAACTGCCGTGCAAGCCTCGTCTTGGTTGAAACCCGGCGGAATTTTTGGGAAATGCGCAACCCTTACCCAAACACCAATGACAATAGTCAATAATAGCAACAGCAAGTATCCTGTATGCTGTTTATTTAGCAAGCGTTTAACAACCATTAGAAGAGAACAATCAGAAAAGAATGGTAGACGGGTACAGGAATTATACCTGAATATTAACCGGCAACTTCAATTTAAAATATGAATCGAAGGCCGTGATGAACATGACAATCAAAGCGTAAAACTACAAGTTGTTTCATAAACGCAGTTGCCGAAATCCTGCTCTTTCACCTACTAACTGCTGCACAACGGAGGCCGGCAGGCAGTCTCAGCCTGAGTTGTTGTGATAAAACGGGTACACCTAGGTAAGGGCGTTTTGCGGTAAGTAGGCGCCCACAACCGAGGGCCAACAAACGCCATGTACCCGGCAAATAGAAAGCCCGTACTTGCCTTGCATGACGCGCATTCTTCTTACCGGCGCCACTAGCAATGGGGGCGCTGCCACGCTTGATCATCTGCTGCAAGCACCTAACGCAACGGAACGCCTGGTAGCTGCCATACGCCCCGGCTCCGCACCACCTCTGCCCAATGGTATAACTAGCGTACCGCTCGACTTTACCGACCCCAGCACGCACGAACCGGCACTGCAAGGCATCGACCATTTGTTGCTGGTGCGCCCGCCTGAGTTAAGCGATGTGAAACGTTACCTGCGCCCGTTCATCCAACGCGCGCAGCTTAGCGGCGTGCGGCACGTGGTATTCGTATCGTTGCAAGGAGTGCAGTTAAACTGGTTTGCACCGCACCACAAAGTCGAGGCCGACTTGCGCCGCTCGGGCATGAGCTGGACGATGCTCCGCCCCAGTTATTTTTTTTATGTAAAACCTGAGCACTACGCACCGCTTCGATATCCAGTGCTACAACCAGGTTCTGCTACCCGCCGGCAATGGCCGCACGTTTTTCATTGATGTGCGCGACACTGGTGCCGTAGCGGCTCGTGTGCTTCTAACGACCGGCGAGTTGCCCAATGCTGCTCACGAACTTACTGGTGCTAAGGCGCTTATCTACACCCAAGTAGCAGCTGCGCTTTCGAAGGTGTTAGGCCGGCCTATCCGCTACCGAGCAGCGGGCATTGGCGAGTTTCGGCAATACATATTGGCCCACGGTTTCAAACCGGAGTTCGTCAACGTCATGCTCGGGATTTACTTGGTAGCTCGCCTAGGTTTGGCGGCGCGGCTAACCAGCACCACTGCCAATTTGCTAGGCCGTGCCCCCATTTCTTTCCAACAATTTGCTGAAGACTACCGGAGATGCTGGCAGTAGCTCCGGAGCTAAATAATCTGCAGCCCGGAGCTGCACTCTCCTAGGTTAGGGACAAGAACAACGAAGCCAGTGAGCCAACGCCCATATCCGTTCAGTAACCTAGTTTCCGCGCTACCAAGCTCGCGTTGCCATTACACGTACCACACGGCATCGCGCCGCACCGACACGTGCACTTCGTCGCCGGTAGTCAACCCATCATCGGTGGTTCGGAGCGCAATAGCTGCTTTCCCGATTGTTACCCGCAGCTCGTAGTAACTGCCGTAGTACGCTACACCAGCAACTTTTCCGGCCAACCCCTCGCCAGGCGCTACCAGCCGGAAGCTTTCGGGCCGCACCAGCATGGCTTTGTTTTTGGGCTTGATACCTAGGTGCTCGGCAACGGCTTTCTGTAGGGCACCGCGCAGCAGGTTGTAATTGCCAAACAGCGCCGCTACGTACTCGCTTGCGGGCTGTTGGTATACTTGCTGGGGCGTGCCGCGCTGTACTACTGCGCCGTGCTGCATCACCAGTATCTCGTCGGCCCACGAGAGGGTATCCAAAGGGTCGTGCGAGATGAGGGTGCAGGTAATACCCAGCCGCTCGCTTATGTCGCGGATGACGGCTTTGAGCGTGGTTTTATGCCCGATATCGAGGTTGGAGAAGGGCTCATCGAGCAGCAGCAACCTAGGGGCACCTAGCAGCAGCTTGGCCAAGGCAATGCGCTGCCGCTCGCCACCCGAAAGCTGGTTGGTTTTGCGCTTCAGCAAGTGGCTGATCTGGCACACCTCGTACAGCGTTTCGGCCTCGCCGGCGGGCAGGGTGTTGGCGTATTGCAGCACCTGCTCCACGCGCAAAAATTTGGGCAGCTCAAACTGCTGCGAGAGGTAGGCAATGCCTTTGTGCCCCGGAATCAGCTTTTCGTGCGGGTCCTCCACGCGCTGCCCTTCAAACCACACCTCGCCGGACCCAGGCGACACCAAACCGGCTATGGTTTGCAGCAGCGTGCTTTTGCCCGAGCCCGTTTCGCCGGCAATGGCCAGCTTCTGAAACCGCTGCTGCGTGAAGTTGATGTCGCGCAGGCCGAAGTTGCCTTCTTCCTGAAAGTTGATGTGGGAGACTTGGAGCAAGGCTGCGGAAAGCTAATCAAATTGTAATGCGGCATTAAAGTTATAAACCCCTGGACGCATTCGTCCTCACTCACGCTTTGGCTGCGTACGATAATCCCACTTTACTCCTACCTGTAAAACCACTTCTCTGTATTGACTGCCTATTTGTTGGTAGACAACTGCTGCCGGATAGCGCCAGCCAAATGCAGTCGACAGCTTTCCCTGCCATTGCCAGTGCGTTTGCCACCAACCAGCTCGGCCTTGTAATTGCAAATAACGTCGCTGACCTAATCGCCAAGATTGCTCGCTGCCAATTTCTACGCCTGTATAGAATCGCCCAAACTCTTGCTGTTCCATCCGGCTACGCCCAACAGCCAACCAAATGGGCCATGCATTTCTCAAACTTACATTAAACCCTGCGCTACGTCTTTCAAAATCAAAGGGCCGCGATGCCAGCTTTATTCGCTGGTATTGAAATTCGGCGTCCACGTCTAACCCACAAGAGCTGACTAGTTCATCAATATGGAAGGTTGGATTAAGATAGCGGTTGCGCCGTCCGGCTTGGTAAGCCAGAGTCATCCGTACCGCCGGGTATGCAAAAGTTCGGTCGATGGCAAAACCCAGGGGCCTGGAAAACGAAAGCTGACATCCCAAGGGCGTATTCCGCACTCCGCTGCTGAGCAAGAACTCGATGTATGCGCGGCTAAATTGGTCGATGTTACAAGCCAGTTTTAACCTAATCACTGGCTCATCACCCAACCTGACTTTTACGCGTTGGTCGTAAAACCCGAGTGCCTGAACCACGATTGTGACTGTATCCTTAACTGGTTGAATCCGAAAGGTGCCGTCTGATGTAGTCGAGGTGCTCAGGCTGGTACCAGCCACTCTCACAGTAGCCAGTGGCACTCCTTCACCAGTAGTTTTATCAATCACCACTCCCCTCAGAAACCCTTGTGCCGAAGCCGCAATACAGCTCAGCGACAAAGCAAAGGCTAGCAGGTATTGATTTATCATATGCGTTTATGTGGCTGTAGGAATTAGATGCAGTTCTGGAGTAATTCCACAAAAAAACCGGCCGCTTCCCACCTAGGGAAGCGGCCGGTTTGCTATTCAGCTAGCAGCTTCAGAATTACTTCTGCGACAGTGCGCTGGCTTCCGTCGACTGCTGCAGGCGGATCAGGTTCAGGGCCGAGCCGGCCTTGAACCACTCGATTTGGCCCTCGTTGTAGGTGTGGTTCACCGTGATGAGGTCCGTGTCGCCGTCGGAGTGGTGCAGGCGGATCTGCAGCGGCTTGCCAGGGGCAAACTCCGTCAGGCCGAGGATGTCGATGGTGTCGCCTTCCTCGATCAGGTCGTAGTCGGCCTTGTTGGCGAAGGTGAGGGCCAGCATGCCCTGCTTCTTCAGGTTGGTTTCGTGGATACGTGCGAACGACTTCACCAGGATAGCACGCACGCCTAGGTGGCGTGGCTCCATGGCAGCGTGCTCGCGCGACGAACCTTCACCGTAGTTCTCGTCGCCTACTACCACCGTCCCGATGCCCATCGACTTGTAGTTGCGGGCCACTTGCGGTACGGCGTTGTAGGTTTCGCCCTGGGTCACGAAATCGCGCACCTTGTTGGCCTCGCCGTTGAAGGCGTTGATGGCCCCGATGAGCATGTTGTTCGAGATGTTGTCCAGGTGACCACGGTACTTCAGCCACGGGCCGGCCATCGAAATGTGGTCGGTGGTGCACTTGCCTTGGGCCTTGATGAGCAGGCGCAGACCCATCAGGTCGGTGCCTTCCCAGGGCTTGAAGGGCTCGAGCAGCTCGAGGCGGTCGGAGTTCGGATCAACGATTACCTGCACGCCCATGCCGTTTTCGGCCGGAGCTTGGTAGCCAGCATCCTCAACAGCGTAGCCTTGCGGCGGCATTTCGAGGCCGCGGGGCTCATCCAGCTTCACTTGCTCGCCGTTTTTGTTGGTGAGCGTGTCGGTGAGCGGGTTAAAGGTCAGGTCGCCGGCAATAGCGAAAGCGGTAACGATTTCGGGCGAGGCCACGAACGCGTGGGTGTTCGGGTTGCCGTCGTTACGCTTGGCGAAGTTGCGGTTGAACGAGGTGATAATCGAGTTCTTGCGCTTGGGGTCGTCGGTGTGGCGGGCCCACTGGCCGATGCACGGACCGCAGGCGTTGGCCAGTACCACGCCGCCCATTTGGGCGAAGGTATCGAGCAGGCCGTCGCGCTGTACGGTGTAGCGTACCAGCTCCGAACCCGGCGTTACCGTAAACTCGGCGTTTACCGTCAGGCCTTTGGTTACGGCTTGCTCGGCTACCGAAGCAGCACGGGTGATGTCTTCGTACGACGAGTTGGTGCACGAACCGATCAGACCAACCTCCAGGCGGGCGGGCCAGTTGTGCTCCTTAACGGCCGCAGCAAACTGCGAAATCGGCCAGGCAGCGTCGGGCGTGAAGGGGCCGTTTACGTGCGGCTCCAGCTCCGAGAGGTTAATCTCGATCAGCTGATCGTAGTACTTAGCCGGGTCGGCCAGTACTTCGTCGTCGGGGCGCAGGTGCTGGGCTACGCCGTTTGCCATGTCGGCAATTTCGGCGCGCTCGGTGCCACGCAGGTAGGTAGCCATCGACTCGTCGTAGGCAAATACCGAAGTGGTAGCACCAATTTCGGCGCCCATGTTGCAGATGGTTGCCTTACCCGTGCACGACATGTTTTCGGCGCCCTCGCCGAAGTATTCCACAATAGCACCGGTGCCGCCTTTTACGGTCAGGATACCAGCCACTTTCAGGATAACGTCTTTGGGCGAAGTCCAGCCGTTCAGCTTGCCGGTCAGCTTCACGCCGATCAGCTTCGGGAACTTCAGCTCCCACGCCATGCCAGCCATTACGTCAACGGCATCGGCGCCGCCCACGCCAATGGCAATCATGCCGAGGCCGCCCGCGTTGGGAGTGTGCGAGTCGGTACCGATCATCATACCGCCGGGGAAGGCGTAGTTCTCGAGCACCACTTGGTGAATGATACCAGCACCGGGCTTCCAGAAACCAATGCCGTACTTGTTCGATACAGAGGCCAGGAAGTCGTAAACCTCCTTGTTCTCGTCGTTGGCTACGGCCAGGTCTTCGGCGGCACCGTCGCGGGCCTGAATGAGGTGGTCGCAGTGCACGGTAGAGGGCACAGCCGTTTTGTCGCGGCCGGCTTGCATGAACTGCAGCAGGGCCATCTGGGCGGTGGCGTCCTGCATGGCTACGCGGTCGGGCGCGAAGTCAACGTACGATACGCCACGCTCAAAGCCCTGCGTGGGTGTACCGGCATACAAGTGGGCGTATAGGATTTTTTCGGCCAGCGTGAGGGGGCGGCCCACCACGAGGCGGGCAGCTTCTACTCGCTCGCCCAGACCGTTGTACACGGTCTTGATCATGTCCAGGTCAAACGCCATGGGATATCAGCGGGAAAAGGGTGACAAAACCAAGCCAGAAATGGCAAAGCGCAAATATAGGCCCCACCACCCGGCAGACAAACTTTATATTCGCCCTCGGGTTGTACGCGGGTTTGGCAGCTACGTTGGGCTGCCAAGTGTACTTTTCGGGGGTGCCTAGCGCCCATATCTATTTCTAACAGATGACTTTTCGTTTCGTTTCGGGCCGCCTGCTTTTGGGCAGCGCCGCCCTGCTGGCGTCGGTGCTGACGGCCTGCAACTCCGGTTCCGACAAAACTGCTGCTGATAGCGTGGAAAAAACCAGCGCGGCCTCGCCGCTGAAAACCGGCCCCTGGCGCGGTGCTCTGAAAACCCAAGGTCAGGAAATTCCTTTCCTGTTTGAGGTAGCCGAAGAAGGCGGCAAACAGGTGGCTTACCTGATCAACAAAGGCATCAACGGCGAGGAACGCCTGAAGCTGGATGAAATTAGCACCGCTGGCGACTCGACTACTATTAAGCTGCACGTGTTTGATGCAGCCTTGGTAGTGCGCCCCGCAAACGAAGGGAAACTGGCGGGCACGTGGGTGAAGTACGACGCGCCCGAGCCGTACCGCGTGCCATTTGAGGCTACGCAAAGCAACCAACTGTTTGGCGCTGCGCAGGGCCAAGCCCAAAACTTTGCGGGCACCTGGGCTACCACGTTCAAGGACGACGAAGGCAACACCACGCCTGCGGTGGGCATCTTCAAGCAAAACGGCTCGGAGGTTACAGGCACGTTTCTGACCACCACGGGCGACTACCGTTACCTAGCAGGCCAAGCCGATGGCAACACCGTGCGCATGACCACTTTTGATGGCAACCACGGCTGGCTATTTACAGCCCAAAAGCAGGCAGATGGTACGCTAAAGGGCGACTTCTACAGCGGCAAATCGGGCCACGAAACCTGGACGGCTAAGCTAGACCCCAACGCCAAACTGCCCGACGCCAACGCCCTCACTGGCATGAAGCCCGGCCAAAAGCGCCTCGACTTCAAATTCCCGAACATCTACGAAGGCGGCAGCATCTCCCCCACCGACCCCAAGTACAAGGGCAAAGTAGTGGTGGTGCAGGTACTGGGTTCGTGGTGCCCCAACTGCATGGACGAGACCAACTTTCTGGCGCCGTGGTACGAGAAGAACAAGCAGCGCGGCGTGGAAATCATTGGCCTAGGTTTTGAGCGCAGCCCCGACCAGAAGGCAGCCGCGCAGAAGCTGCTGAAAATGAAGGAACGCCTGAACGTGGGCTATGATTTGGCCGTGGCCGGCATGGCTAACAAAGACTCGGCTAGCAAAGCGCTGCCCCAGCTCTCGAAAGTACTGGCCTTCCCAACTACCATCTTCCTGGATAAGAAAGGCGAGGTACGCAAAATTCATACGGGCTTTAGCGGCCCCGGCACCGGCGAATACTACCAAAAGCAGACCGAGGAGTTTAACAAAACCATCGATCAGTTGCTGGCAGAGTAGCGCCCCTAGGTGTTTGATGCTCCTGAACAAACAAGGCCCGCTTCCGGCAAGGAAGCGGGCCTTGTTGCTAGCTACTGCACGGGTTAGTGCCCTAGGTGCGGATGCGCTCCAGCAGTACAATGGGGCCCTCGTGGTAAGTGGTACGGGCAAATTCCTGGAAGCCAAACTTACCTGCCAAGCGCAGCGAGGCTTCGTTATCGGGGTCGATGATGCAGGTAATGCGGTTGGTGGGGAAGTTTGCATCGGCCCAGGCAAGCGCCGCCTCCAGGGCTTGGCTGGCGTAGCCGCGGCGGTGCACGCGCGGCGACAACACCCAACCCGCTTCGGGTGTGCCTTTGATGGAGGGCGTGAGGTCGCGCTGGTAATCGAAGAACCCTACTGCCCCAATGTAGCGGCCGGTAGCTTTTTCCTCGATGGCCCACGAGCCGTAGCCCAGCATGGCCCAGTGCCCAAGTTGCCCCAGGATGCGGCGCCACACTTCTTCCTCCGTATTGGGCTTGTTACCTAGGTAGCGGAAGAAGTCGGGGTCGGTGTGCATGTCGGCCGACTCTTGCAAATCATCGAGCTTGGGCCCGCGCAAAATGAGGTCGGCGGTTTCGAGCCGCGGCACCAGATCTTGCGGGGCGCTTAATAGGCTTAAGGGCAGTGTCATGGGGCAATGATAGCACGCCTGCGCACAACGCGCCACGCAACCACATCAATATGTGAACGGCGGCGCCTGCACGAGCTGCTCTCCGCT
This sequence comes from Solirubrum puertoriconensis, assembly GCF_001483135.1. Classification (GTDB taxonomy): domain Bacteria; phylum Bacteroidota; class Bacteroidia; order Cytophagales; family Hymenobacteraceae; genus Solirubrum; species Solirubrum puertoriconensis. Next base: position 693,810 of record NZ_LNAL01000003.1, on the reverse strand, counting down.
GATGGCCCGCTTAGCACCTAGGCACGCAGCCGGAACTGCAGCGTAATTTCGGCCCGAGGGCGCAGCGTAATGAGCGGGCGCAAACCGGGCGCGGGCTGCGCTTCCCACTCCACCTCGAAGCGGCGCAGGGTTTCGAGCAGTACCAGCTGCATTTCGGTGAGGGCAAACTGGTTGCCGATGCACAGGCGCGGCCCACCGCCAAACGGCAGGTAGGCGTAGGCGGGCTGCTCGCGCAACTGCTCTTTGCCGAAGCGCTCGGGCCGGAAAGCTTCAGGCTCGGGCCACAGCCTGGGCAAGTGGTGCACGCCGTAGATGTAAGCCGAAATAAGCGTGCCTTTGGGCAACTTCAGGCCGTTGTACTCGTCGTCTTCGAGGGCTTGGCGGTCTACAATCCAGGCGGGCGGGTACAGCCGCATGGTTTCCTGAATTACCTGCAGCGCGTACGGCAGTTGGGGCAAGTCCTGAAAAGTAGGGCGCCGCTCACCTAAGGCAGCGGCCATTTCGGCGCGCAGCTTGGCTACTACCTCCGGGTGTTGGGCCAGCAAATACCACAGCCACGACAGCGCATTGGCCGAGGTTTCGTGGCCGGCCACGAGCAGGATAATGGCTTCGTCGAGCACCTGCTCCTCTGTCATGGGCTCGTTGGTGTCTTCGTAGCGCGCATCGAGCAGCATTTGCAGCAGGTCGTCTTTGCCGGCGCCTCCCTCCTGCTGCCGCTGCCGGATGTACTTGAGCACCAGTTGGCGCATTTGCGCGGCCAGCTGATCATGGTAGCGGAATTGGCCCTTCACGGCCAGCCACGGCTTCAGGTAAGGCTGCCGCAGGGTGCGGGTGTAAAAGGCCTGAATATCGGTGAGCAAGTGCGCCAACTGCTGCAACTCGGCCTCGCTCATGCTGGTGCTGAATACCGAGCGCGCAATAATGCGGAAAGCCGTAGCCGTCATTAATTCGTGCACCGCCACAGTGGTGGCGCCGCCTTGCTGCCGGGCCAGCGCGGCCACGGGCTCTAGGCATTCATCAATCACCTGCAGCATGGTTTCGGTGAGGGCCGCAATGCGCTGCCGATGAAACCCCGGCTGAATTAGCCGGCGCTGCTGCAGCCAGTAGCTGCCCTCGGAGGTAAGCAGCCCGTGCCCTAGGTAGCGCGCCACCCCGTGCGACATCTCCGACTTGGGGTAGTTGCGGTGGTTTTTCTGCAGAATGTGTTGAATCAGGCCCGGGTCGCGGGTGAGCAAGGTGGGCTTGATGCCGCCCATGTGCAGCCCGATGGTGTCGCCCAGCTCATCGAGGTACTGCGTGATGATGGGAATGGGGTTATCGGCCAGCGCCAAAGAGTTGCGGAAAGCCCGTAGGCGTGGTACTTGGGGCAGTGCGGGCGGAGCCGCCGGAGCAGAGGCGTTCATACGGAGAATGCTAGCAAAGGCCTAGGCCAGAGCGCACCAAAGTACACCTAGGCTGGCAGCCGGGCAACCGCTGCACCGGCCTTTGCCGGCTTGGCGCACCTAGGCGAGTTACCTTTTTCGGCGTTCGTGCGTACCACTAACGGGGGCTAACTCGTGTTAGCACCTGGGCCGTTCGGCGCCTCTTTCCTTAACCCAAAACCAAACACCTCCCCGTATGTGGATTCAGCAGAAAGCCAACCAGCCAACTCCCATCACTGAGTTGCAAGGGCACACCGTGGGGCTCAAGTTCGAGTGCAACGAGTGCCACACCGAAGTTTTTACGGACCTGATCGGCATTCCGGCTCCCGACCACTTGGCCAACTCCATGGAAGACGACGGCCAGTTTGAGAAAGAAGAAATTAAGTGCCCCGGCTGCGACATGGTGCACGAAATCACGGTAAAAAGCACCTTCGACGGCGTCACGTTTAACGTGTCGGACGTAGCCGCCGACAAAGTAAGCTACCAAATTCCGCCGGCCGAGCAGCACTAGCCATAGGCTCAATTGAGCTGAAAACAAACACCGCCCGAAGCAGCAGTCTGCTTCGGGCGGTGTGCGTTGGTGGCGTAAGAGCCAGGTTATTTTTCGCGCTCGATGGTATAGTCGATCAGCTGCGCCAACGAGGTGCGGGCCGGCGACTCCGGAAAGGTGTTCAGGATTTCCAGGGCCTCGTCGCGGAAGCGCGTCATGCACTCGATGGCGTAATCCAAGCCGCCCGATTTCTTCACGAACTCGATAACTGCCTGCACGCGGTCGGAGCGGCCGTCGTTGTTCTGCACGTTGTAGATGATGCGCCGCTTCTGCAGCCACGAGGCCTCGCGCAGGGCGTGGATAAGCGGCAGCGTCATCTTTTTCTCTTTGATGTCGATGCCCACAGGCTTGCCGATTTCGGCGGTGCCGTAGTCGAACAAGTCGTCCTTGATCTGGAACGCCATGCCTACTTTTTCGCCAAACAGGCGGGCGCGCTCCACGGTGGCTTTATCGGCCCCGGCCGAAGAAGCCCCCACGGCTGTGCAGGAGGCAATGAGCGAGGCGGTTTTCTGACGAATGATGTCAAAGTACACGTCCTCGGTAATATCAAGGCGGCGGGCTTTTTCAATCTGCAGCAGCTCGCCTTCGCTCAACTCGCGCACGGCGTTGTTCACGATCTTGAGCAGGTCGAAATCGTCGTTCTCCAAGGCCAACGCCATGCCGCGCGAGAGCAGGTAGTCACCCACGAGCACGGCAATCTTGTTTTTCCAGAGGGCGTTGATGGAGAAGAAACCGCGGCGGTAGTTGGAGTCGTCCACCACGTCGTCGTGCACCAGCGTAGCGGTGTGCAGCAGCTCGATGAGGGCGGCTCCGCGGAAGGAGGCTTCGGGCAGCGGTGCAGTAGGGTCGGCGCTAACGGTGTGGGCCGTCAGGAACACGAACATAGGCCGCAGCTGCTTGCCTTTGCGCTTGATGATGTAGCCCATGATCTTATCAAGCAGCATCACCCGCGTTTGCATGGACTGGCGGAATTTGGTTTCAAATTCCTGCATTTCGGCCGCTATCGGGGCCTGTATATCGTCCAGCGAATATCTCATGCGGTGGTTGGGCGCGCAATGATACGCACGCGGCGGCAGTTTTTAAGCGGAAGGGTCGGGCAGAATACGGCGGATGCTTAGTTTAGGCCACCAACCGCCAACCAATTACCTGCTGTGTCGGCCACCGATACCCGCTGCGCAAACTGCGGCACCGCGCTGCAAGGTGCTTACTGCCACGCCTATGGCAGTAAGCGCCTCCACTACCACGACTACGCCTAGGTAAGCAGCGGCACTGGCAGCAGCGGCAGCCACCACGCTGGGCTTTTTATGGCTTATCACAAGCATCTATCGGCCGTTTCTGTTCTTGGTTACGTACCTTCTGCTGTAACCCTCAACTGTCGGGCTTCCGGGCCCCATTCGCCTATTGTCCTATGTCTGCAACCGCAACCCTCACCCGCCTCGATTTTGTGCTGACGCCCTCGCACCACACGCGGCCGTTTGCAGCCGATGCCCGTTTTGTGCCCGATGGCAGGCCCAAGCCGGTGGTGGTGTTTGTGCACGGCTTTAAGGGCTTTAAGGATTGGGGGCACTTCAACGTACTGGCCGATTACTTTGCCCAGCGCGGCTTTGTGTTCGTGAAGCTTGATTTATCGCACAACGGGGTGGTAATTGGCGGCACCGGCGACCTGGAAGACCTCGATGCCTTCGGCCGCAACAACTTCAGCATCGAACTCGATGATATCGGCTGCCTGCTCGATGCCCTGCACCAGCCCGGCACCACCCCCGTGCCACCCGCCGAAATGAACCTAGGGCACCTGTACCTTGCCGGCCACAGCCGCGGCGGCGGACTGGTGATGCTGAAAGGGGCCGAGGACAAACGCGTGAAGGCGGTAGCGGCGTGGGCGCCCATTACCAACGTAAACCCCGGCTGGCCCGAGCCCATGATGCAGCAGTGGCAGCAAGTGGGCGTCATCCACGTCGAGAATGCCCGCACCAAACAGCAATTGCCGCTGTACTTCCAGATTGTGGAAGACTTCCATACCAACCGCCTGCGCCTCGATATTCCGCACAACGTGCGCCGCAAGCTGCGCCAGCCGCTGCTCGTGATTCATGGCGACCAAGACGAGACCTTACCCGTACAAAAAGCGCACGAGCTACCCCGCTGGAAACCCGACACCGAGCTGGTAATATTGCCCGGCGCAGGGCACATGTTTGGCGGCGCGCACCCCTGGGATGCCGAGCACCTGCCCGAGCCCGCCCACGAGGTAGCCGAACGCACCATTGCCTTCTTTCAGCGCCAAGCCTCCTAGGCCATGAACCACAAGCACAACGCCTACCTCTTGCTCGGCTCGAACCTCGGCGACCGGGTAGCTACCCTGCACCGCGCCCTGGTGGCGCTGGCTACCAAAGCCGGTAAAATCGTGTCGGTATCGGCCGTGTACGAAACCGCCGCCTGGGGCAACGAAGGCCAACCGGCTTTCCTGAACCAAGCCATTCTGCTGAACACCGACCTCGAGCCCGAGCAGTTGCTCGATGCCTGCCAACAGGTAGAACAGCAGCTCGGCCGCGAGCGGCTGGAGCCCTGGGGCCCGCGCACCCTGGATGTCGATATCCTTTTCTACGACGACCTGGTGCTGCACACCGAGCGGCTTACCATACCGCACCCGCGGCTGCCCGAGCGCATGTTTGCCCTCACGCCCCTAGCCGACATTGCCACCACCTACGTGCACCCCGAGCTGCACAAAAGCGTTGCCGATTTGCTCGCCGACTGCCCCGATAAGCTGCCCGTGGAGCAGTGGCTGGGCGACATGTAACCTAGGGTACTCGTTGGCCAGGTTACTTTGGCACCGCCAACGGCTGCACCGGCCGGTGGTGGTAAAAGTTGGCTACCCGCACAGCCCGCGCGGCCGGGTACAGCAGCCAAATGGCCAGTAGCCACGCCGCCCAACGCCGCTTGGTAGCAGCTTCCGAAACGGCAGCAGCCAGCACCAGCAGCAGCGGGCCGTACACCACGGCGCAGTACCGCTCCACATCGTACACGTTGCCGGCGCTGCGGCTAATTACCATGGTGCCCATGTGGATGAGCAAGTATACCGCTACTGCAACGCTCAGCAGCCGGATTATTCGGTGGCTGTGCTGCCAACCCAGGTACAACAGCCCAGCCAGCAGCACAAGCAGCAGTACCAGAAACAGCCAGTGTTTCGGCCATTCGGCTTGCTGCACCGGCACGATCCAACGTACCAGCACATAGCCGTAATCGGCCAAGGCTTCGCGTATGCCTTGCCAGCCTTTATTGCGGTAGAACTCGGGGCGGGGCGCTACCATTCGCGCGTAAAGCAGCCAAGCCAAGGCAGCTAAACCGCCTGCCGCGCCATGCAGCAGCAATGCGCCGCGTTGGCGTCGCCATATATCAGGGTAAGCTAGCAGCAAGCCCAGCCCCATGCCCACCAGCAGGAACAGCCCCGACGTGCGCTGCAACGGCAACAACACTCCAAACACAGTAGCTGCCAGCAACCACTTAGGGCCGCCGTGCTGCAGGTATTGGTACAACGCCACCGAGTACAATGCAAACAGCAACCCAAACACTGGCTCCGACCACACAAACTTGGCCGTAGCCAGCCACGGCGTAGCGCAGCTCAGTGCTACTGTAAAACCAGCAACCATGGCCCGGCTGGGCAGCACCTGCCTGCCCAGCCACCCCCAGGCACCTAGGCAGCCAAGCAAACTGATGCCGTTTAGCACGCCTACCCACGCCTTGGGGTTGCCCACGCCAGCGGATAGCAACATCGGGTACAGCGGCCCCCACCAGCGGTAGAGCGAGCCATCGGGGTTCAGCAAACGGCCCTGCTCGGCAAAGCTGCTGGCTGCCGAGAGGTAGTAATAGGAGTCGTGAGTGGTGCCGGGGCCGGGCCAGTAGGCGTACGCAAACAGGCCCAGCAGCCAACCCGCTGCCAGCAAACTGATTTTAAGCCATGTGGTACTCCCCCCTCCTGTCAGCCGTGGCTGCTCCATGCACCTAGGGCGAAAAGCAAAAGAGCCGGCGGCGGGCCGGCTCTTCGTGCGGGTTGTTGCTTACTGAACCGAGCTGGTAGCGGCTTGCGGCGAAATTTTCTTCACCAAGCCTTGCAGCACCTTGCCGGGGCCGCACTCCACAAACTCGGTGGTGCCGTCCTGCGTCATGCGCTGTACCGATTGCGTCCAGCGTACGGGCGCGGTGAGTTGGCTGATCAGGTTCTGGCGGATTTCGTCGGGGTTGGTGTGCGGCGCGGCGTCCACGTTCTGGTACACGGCGCAGCGGCCCGCACTGAAGGTAGTACGGCCAATAGCCTCGGCCAATGCCGCCTCGGCCGATTGCATCAGCGGCGAGTGGAAAGCCCCGCCCACCGGCAGCGGCAGCGCGCGTTTGGCGCCAGCAGCCTTCAGGGCTTCGCAAGCTTGCTCAATGCCCAGCTTCGAGCCGCTGATTACCAGCTGGCCGGGGCAGTTGTAGTTGGCCGCTACCACTACGTTGCCGCCCTGCGTGATTTCCTGGCAAATGCGCTCTACTGCGGCATCGTCGAGGCCTAGGATGGCAGCCATGGTGCCGGGCTGCTCTTCGCAGGCGGCCTGCATGGCTTGGGCACGGCGGGCCACCAGCTGCAGCGCGTCTTCAAACTTCAGTACCCCCGCCGCTACCAGCGCCGAAAACTCGCCTAGCGAGTGGCCGGCTACCATATCGGGCCGCAGGCCGGGCGTGGCCACAAACTGCGCTACCGAGTGCACAAAGATGGCCGGCTGCGTTACGTCGGTGCGGCGCAGGTCTTCGTCGGAGCCCGTAAACATGATATCGGTGAGCGAGAAGCCCAGGATTTCGTTGGCTTGCTGCATCAGGCGCTTGGCCTCGGCGTTTTGCTCGAAAAGCTCGCGGCCCATGCCCGTAAACTGGCTGCCCTGGCCGGGGAATACTACTGCTTTCATCAAGAGGGAAAATCGATGGAAGAAACTATGGCGGGCGCGGTGCCCGGTTTAGCATCGGCTAAACAGGCCGCAAGGTGCGCAATCAGGGCCTTATGCGCAAAATCAACGCCGCTACCTAGGTCGCAAAACCTCCTTGCGTAGGCAGCACCTAGGCATCATGTCCATTGCTGAATACGCCCTGCATCGAAGAACCTGAGCTAAGCTCTGCAAAGCATATTGCCGTGTTAAACGCGCATCAGTAACAACAAAAAGCGGGCTGCCAGTAGCTGGCAGCCCGCTTTAAGGGTTTTGTTTACCAAGGCAGTTACCTCATCAGCTCTACCCAACCTTTAAACGTTCGGGTGGTGCGGTTCAGGTCGGCAAACTCTACTTCTATCAGGTAGTAGTACGTGCCGGCCGAAGCGCGTGCCCCGGTGTCGCCGCCTTCATTGCCGCGGCCACCGCCACCGTTCCACAAGGTCAGGTCGCTCGAGGCATTGCCTTCGTACACCTTGGTACCCCAACGGTTAAAGATTTGCACCTTGGCGCGGGCTACCGGGCTGGCGAAAATGGGCTTGAAGGTGTCGTTGCGGCCGTCGCCGTTGGGCGTAAAGATGTTCGGCAGCACAAAGATCTGGCAGTTGTCCTGGCATGCTACGTTGCTTTGCGCACTCGCAGTACCCGCCGAATCGACTGCCACTACAGCGTAGCAGCCTGCTGCCGAGGCCAGGTTGCGGTGCACAAAGCTCTGCACCGGCGTGCGGCCCAGCTCTTCAAACTCCTCGCGGCCCGGCGCCCGGAACAACACGCGGTAGAAAGCAATGTTGCGGCCGCAGTTGGCCGGCGTGTCACCTAGGGTCCAGCTCAGGTAGTTGTTGTAGCGCGCTTGCCCACCGCGCGGCAGCGTAACGGCTACGCTGTCGCAGTTGATGGGGCGCAGCGTAAGTATTGGTGTGCACGGTACCGAAGCCAGCGTTATACAACGTTCCTGGCTCTTGTTCAGCAAGTTGGAGGGCAAAGTGGGCGAGCCGTAGGTACCTACGGTTTCCACATAGTAGCAGTATGTCCGGTCGCGGCGCAAGGGCTGAGCCGCCGTACCACGGTCGGTGAAAGTGCCACCGGTACGCGTAACCACCGTGTCGGCAATGAGCACATAGGTTGTTCCGCCCGGGTCGCGGCGGTAAATGCGGGTACGCTGCTGGCTGTTGTCCCAGGGCACGTTGTAGGTCCAGTTCAGCTTGATGCTGTTGGCTGTGGGGTTTGCCACCCCGTTCAGACGTACGCTGCTGGCCGGCCCTGCATTCTCGATAATTGCCGCCGAGCCGGGCTGTGTTGAAACGTTGCTGAAGAACTCGAGTCGGTAGGTGTAGGCTTTGTTTTCGGTATCGAGGCCGCTGTCTACATATACCGTATCGTTCAGGTTGTTGATGGTGTTTACCAATGTGTAGCTGCCGGTGGCAGGGCTTTGCCCTTCGCCCCGGAACAAGCGGTAACCAATCGGCGGGTTGAAGCCCGACGAGCTGGCCGGTTTGGTCCACTTAACGGTAATCTGGCCGTTGGTTACATCGGTACGGTCGACGGTGACGTTGGTGAACAGTGCAGCCCTGCCTTCGAGCTTCACGCACACTTCCTGCGAGGCAATGCTAGCCCCACCCGCTGGCCGCGGAAACTCGGCGTAAATGCGGTAGCAGTATGTTTTGCCCCGCTCCAGGCCCCGGCCGCCGTTATCGTCGGTGAAGGTGACAACGTTACTAGCCACCGAGCCCACCTGCGTGTAGCCGGCACTGGCGGGAATACCTGTTTCGCACGGTCCAGGCTGGAACGAGGAGGTATTCTCTTTGCGGTAGATTAGGATGCGTGAAGCGTTGGTGCAGATGTATCGGTCCCAGTTGATAACAACGGAGCCTCCTTGCGCCCTGCCCGTTAAGTTAGTAGGCGGCGGGCCAACTACCGTTATGCGCCACGGCCGCTCGTCAATCAATGGCGAGGTAGCTCCGGGGGGTTGATCTTGCACCTTAAACACCACTTGCGTGGGGTCGGAGGCTACATCGGAGCAGCTGGTAGTCCACTGAAATACCCCTGCCACGTAGCCCGGCCGGCTGATGGTTTGCCGGAACGTAGCCGGCGGAAAAATACCCCCAAACGCCTGCAATTGCATGGTGTGGTTGTCGGGGTCGGTACCGGTGATGGTGCGCGTGATGGTAGCGCCTGCTATTACGCAGGTATCGCGCGGCACAAACACAGTCGGGCGCTGGTTGTTCGAGGCCACCACCGTAATCTGCATGTCGCGGATTACTTCGCCGATGATGCGCCGGCCACCGTTAGCATCGCGTCGCCACTCCGTCACGATGAAGGCAACGTTGTAGTCGCCTAGCCCACGCGTGCTGGGTGCGTTCCAAACTAGTTGTCCGGTTCTTTCATCAATGGTTAACGTAGCCGGTTCGCCAACCTGCGGATTAGGCGGGCCAGCATAAGGCACTTGTACGCCCCCCGGCGACACACTTTGCTCGTTGGGGTAAGCATAGCCAGGCACCGGCGTAGGCTGAGGGCGGTTGCGGTTGGTAGTAGCAGTGGTGATACCCACCACTCCGCGAGGCTCGCGCTGGCAAACCACCAAGCGGTACGAAAGCGAGTCGCCATCGGGGTCGGAGGCGGCAGGGTTGTGCAGAAACACTTGCCCGGCGGTAGCCCGATCAACGGCTGGGGCATTCAGCACCGGCGAATTATTGGCCCCCACAATGGGGTCGATGGTAATGCGGGTATGGATGTAGAAGTTTTGCGCATCCGAAGCCTGCATGTTTCTGATGCCCGTGGCCCGGTTCTCGCCGATAAAGCTTACAAAGTAGCTGCCCGGCGCGTTGTAGGTGTGCTCGAAATTGTAAACGTTCCGCAGGATGTCGTTGCCAATGTTGGTACGGCTGGCCACAGTAATAGCATTTACGCCGCTGGTAGTGCCATCACCATAAAATATAGTTTCCGTTTCATCAGCCGACGCCGCCGAGCGGGAGTCAGTGTAGATGATCATCTGGAAAATAATCCGGAGCGGGTTGTTCGGATCGGCGCGCGCCTGTATGTCGCCGGCCCGGATGTGGGTGGCCATGGCTTGGCTTGCCATCAGCCAAAGCACAAATACCAGCAAAGAAGACACGACCTTCCGCAGAGGTCGGCAATAAGGTAGCGGAAGCATCATATAGCTAATCCGTTAGAAGCGTCGGAGAGTGGCAAAGAAGATGAGGAAAAATCCTCGAGCAACCTAACAAAAACCGTACAGGATGGGTTAGTACAATAGTACGATGTGTGTAACGGTTCAACAGCCTAGGTGGTTTGGCTTGCTTCCGGGCTTAATTACTGTTCGGCTTATGTTACATTGTTTCGTACCGGGTCGGGCAGTACCTTTGGCCGGTACAACCGACCATTTTCTCACCCTTTCGTTCACGTATGAGTTGGCTTAGCAAAGCGCTTTCCAGCAGTATCGGCCGTAAAATCATCATGGCTGTCACGGGTCTGTTCCTGTGTTCCTTTCTGGTGATTCACCTAGTCGGCAACCTCCAGTTGTTTAAGAACGACGGCGGCGCTGCTTTTAATATCTACTCCCACTTTATGGGTACAAATCCTGTCATCCGCACCATTGAATGGGTGCTGGTAGCAGGCTTTGTTTTTCACATCTACGAGTCCATTATGCTCACCAGTCGCAACAAAACGGCGCGTGGGGCTCAGGGCTACGCAGTAAACCACAACGAGCAGAACTCGCCCTGGCAGTCGCGCAACATGGGCCTGCTCGGCACCATCATCCTGATCTTCCTGCTGGTACACCTCTACAACTTCTTCTACCGGGCCCGCTTTGGCGAGCTGGATCCGGACATCAATAACAACGACGACCTCTACACGCTGGTGGTTAGCTCGTTTCAGCAGTGGTGGTATGTAGTGCTGTATGTGCTGGCGCAGGCCGCATTGGCCTTCCACCTCATCCACGGCTTCAAGAGCGCGTTCCAGACGTTGGGCCTGACCCACCGCAAGTACACGCCCTTTATTACGTACTTCGGCTACGCTTTCTCGATTATCGTGTGCGCTGGTTTTGCTGCGATGCCGTTGTACTTCTTCTTTAAGCAATTCTAACCAGTTTGCACCCTATGAAGCTGGAAGCTAAGATTCCTGAAGGCCCGTTGGCCGAAAAGTGGGAGAAGCACAAGTTCAACGTTAAGCTCGTAAACCCGGCTAACAAGCGGAAGTACGACGTAATTGTGGTGGGCACGGGCCTGGCCGGTGCTTCGGCGGCGGCTTCGTTAGCCGAGCTGGGCTACAACGTAAAAGCCTTTTCCTTCCACGATTCGCCCCGTCGCGCACACTCCATCGCTGCGCAGGGTGGTATCAACGCTGCTAAAAACTACCAGAACGACGGCGATTCGGTGTACCGTCTGTTCTACGATACGATTAAAGGTGGTGACTACCGCGCCCGCGAAGCCAACGTGTACCGTTTGGCCCAGGTATCGGTAAACATCATTGACCAATGCGTGGCACAGGGCGTACCCTTCGCTCGCGAGTACGGCGGATTGCTGGCCAACCGCTCGTTCGGTGGTGCGCAGGTTAGCCGTACGTTCTACGCCCGCGGTCAAACCGGCCAGCAGTTGCTGCTAGGTGCTTACTCGGCCCTCTCGCGCCAGATTGCTTACGGTAAGGTGAAGATGTACACCCGCACCGAGATGCTCGATCTGGTGGTGGTTGACGGCCAGGCCCGCGGCATCGTAACGCGTAACCTGATTACCGGCGAAATCCAGACGCACGCGGCCCATGCCGTATTGCTCTGCACCGGTGGCTACGGCAACGTGTTCTACCTGAGCACCAACGCTAAGTACTCGAACGCTACCGCCGCTTGGCGTGCGCACAAGAAGGGTGCTTACTTCGCTAACCCTTGCTTCACGCAAATTCACCCCACCTGTATTCCGGTATCGGGCGACTACCAATCGAAGCTGACACTGATGTCGGAGTCGCTGCGTAACGACGGCCGCGTGTGGGTGCCCAAAACGGTGGAAATGGCTGAGCGCCTGCGCGCTGGTCAGATCCGCGTGGCAGATATTGCCGAAGAGGACCGCGACTACTTCCTGGAGCGCAAGTACCCGGCTTTCGGTAACTTGGTGCCCCGCGACGTAGCCTCGCGCAACGCCAAGATGATGTGCGACGAGGGACGTGGCGTAGGTCAATCAGGCCTTGCCGTATTCCTCGACTTCGCCGATGCAATCAAGCGCAATGGCGCCGATTGGGTAAGCCAGAAGTACGGCAACCTGTTTGCCATGTACGAAAAGATTACCGGCGAAGACCCCTACCAGCAGCCGATGCGCATTTACCCGGCGGTGCACTACACCATGGGCGGCCTGTGGGTTGATTACAACCTGCAAACCACCGTACCTGGCCTGTATGCTCTGGGCGAATGCAACTTCTCCGACCACGGCGCTAACCGCCTAGGTGCTTCGGCTCTGATGCAGGGCCTAGCTGACGGCTACTTTGTAATCCCCTACACCCTAGGCGATTACTTGGCCCAAACGGCGCCCAAGCCTGTAACCACGGAGCACGCTGCCTTCCAGGAAGCCGAAGCTCAGGTACGTGAGCGAATCAACAAGCTCATCAGCATCAACGGCACCCGTACGCCTACTGAATTCCACAAGGCCCTAGGTCATATCATGTGGGAGTACTGCGGCATGGCACGTACGGCAGAGGGCCTGCGTTACGCCAAGCAAGCAATTCAGCAGCTGCGCAAGGAGTTCTGGACCGATTTGAAGGTAGTTGGTGTTAACGAGGAGCTCAACCAGACCTTGGAAGCTGCCGGCCGTGTAGCCGACTTCCTGGAGCTGGGCGAGCTGATGGTTGACGATGCCTTGAACCGCGACGAAAGCTGCGGTGGTCACTTCCGCGAAGAGTACCAGACGCCCGAAGGCGAAGCCCTTCGCGACGACGAGAACTTTGCCTACGTGGCTGCTTGGGAGTATCAGGGCGACAACGTGCCCGAAGCACTCCACAAGGAGGATCTGGCCTTCGAAAACGTGAAGCTTACGCAGCGTAGCTACAAATAAGGTTACAGGGCTTAGGGAGTTGGGGTTTAGATTAGTGAAACCCTTCCCTTGCCCTACTACCTAAGTTCCTAAGATCTAATACCTCAGAAATAAAATGGCCGGTAATAACCCGAATGCCAAACCCATGAACCTCACCCTGCGTGTGTGGCGGCAGCGCAGCCGCCAGAGCGACGGGCAGCTGGTTGACTACCAGGTAAAAGATATCTCACCGGAGATGTCGTTCCTGGAGATGCTTGACGTGCTCAACGAGAACCTCCTGCACAAAGGCGAGGAGCCGGTTGCCTTCGACCACGACTGCCGCGAGGGTATTTGCGGTTCGTGCAACTTGTTCATCAACGGCCGGGCTCACGGCCCCGAGCCGGGCACTACTACCTGCCAGTTGCACATGCGCAAGTTCAGCGACGGTGACACCATCGTCATCGAGCCTTGGCGTGCAGCTGCTTTCCCCGTAAACAAAGACCTGAGCGTTGACCGCTCGGCCTTCGACCGGATTATTCAGGCAGGTGGCTACGTGTCGGTAAACACCGGTGGGGTACCCGATGCCAACGAAATTCCGATTCCGAAGAACATTGCCGACCGTGCCTTCGACGCGGCTACCTGCATTGGTTGCGGTGCTTGCGTAGCAGCTTGCAAAAACGCTTCGGCTATGCTGTTCGTGTCGGCTAAGGTGTCGCAGCTAGCACTGCTGCCCCAAGGCCAGGTGGAGCGCAAAACCCGCGTTGAGAACATGGTGGCTCAGATGGACAAGGAAGGCTTCGGCGCTTGCTCGAACATCGGTTCGTGCGCGGCTGAATGCCCGGTAGGCATCTCCCTCGAGAACATTGCCATTCTGAACCGCGAGTTCCTGAACGCAAAAGCAACTTCGAATAACCTTGCGTAGCACTTAATAGTTAAGTGCTGCGAAAGCGGAAAAGCGAAACGGCCATCCGTTTCGCTTTTCTTTTGTTCTTACCCTGCCTGCCCTACGCGGCCGCGCCCCTCAACCTAGGGCGCAGCAGCGCCCGGCGCTACCGTTTTGCTTCTGATCGGATGATTACCATTGTCGCCGGTACCAACCGGCCCCGTTCGCGGGCGCGCCGCCTGTGTGATTTGTACACTGCCACCCTACAGAGCCTAGGCGCTGAAGCGCAGGTACTCGACTTAGCCGAGCTGCCCGTCGATTTCATTTCCACGGCGCTATACGATCATGCTGGCCGCAACGACGAGTTCAACCGGCTGGCTAACATGGCCAGCCAGGCCGAAAAACTGGTGTTTGTGGTGCCCGAGTACAACTGCTCTTTCCCCGGCGTGCTGAAGGCGTTTATCGACGGGCTGCCCTACCCTGGTGGCATACGCAACAAGAAAGCGGCGCTGGTAGGCTTATCGTCGGGTACGCAGGGTGGTTTGTTGGCCCTCACGCACCTGAGCGACGTACTGATGTACCTAGGCACGGCGGTGCTGCCGCTGCGCGTGCGCCTGCCCAACATAGATGAGCACTTAACCCGTGAGGGTGAGCTGAAGCACCCACTATTCCAAGAATTATTGCGCCAACAAGCCGAGGAGCTTATCCGATTTTAGGCAGGTTGTGCGTTGCAGTTGAGCACCCGAAGCTAGCCGCGTTCCGTACCTTTGGCCCAAGCCGCTACCCATTGTGCACAAGCTCCTGGCCATATTCCTCACTGGGCTCATCCTGCTGCAGTCGTTCAGCCGGGAGGTGTTGGTGCTGGATTATGCTCTGCACAAGGAACGCATTACGCAGCTATTCTGCGTCAACAAGGATAAGCCGCAGATGCGTTGCCATGGGCAATGCCACTTGCGCAAGCAGTTAGCTAAAACCACCGATCAGGAGAGCAAAGCCCCGGGTAGCACCGGCAAGGTAAAGTACGACGCCGTGCTGCCCCTACCCTGCTTCGCGGCTGAGTCAGCGGTATTGCCGCTGGCCGTGCGCATAGCATGGCCTCGCTTGGTTGCGGCTTACTCCTACACGTGGTCGGGGAGCATTTTTCATCCGCCGCTGCTGGGCTGATTGAATTTACAGTAAGCACTGCCGCGTTGCGCTCCGAGGTGGAGCAGCTACGTGGTAAAGCTATTTGTGCCTTCATGGCTTCTTCAATCAGTACTTAACAGCCGCACTGTTACATGCTTTTCCGTACCCTTTCTTCTGCCCTGTTAGCTCTGTTACTCGGCATTGCTACGCTATCTTTTACCGCCTGCGACGACGACGACAAAGCCCAGCCCAACAAAGGAGAGTTGGATTTGGAGTTTGAAAACGTAGTGGGCACACAGGCCCTTACCCTAGGTCAGGCGTACACCAGCACCAACGGCGACGCGTTTACCTTGAGCAAGCTGAACTACTACATCAGCAACATTAAGCTCACGAAAGCCGATGGCAGCGAGTGGGCCGAGCCCGAAAGCTACCACCTCGTAAAGCACGACCAAACCAGCACGCGCACCTTTACGCTGCAAGAAGTACCTACCGGCGACTACACCAAGATTACCTTCACCATTGGTGTTGATAGTACCCGCAACGTATCGGGCGCACAAACCGGAGCCCTCGACCCGCTGAACGACATGTTCTGGACGTGGAACTCGGGCTACATTTTCCTAAAGCTGGAAGGCACTTCGCCGCAGGCCGCCAACGGGCAACTGGTGTTTCATATCGGCGGGTTTAAGTCGCCCAATAACACCATCCGCTCGGTGTCGCCGCCGCTGCCCCAAGGCACGGTGCTGAAGGTGCGAGCCGAGAAAGCGCCCGCCGTGCACTACAAAGCCGACGTACTGAAGCTCTTTACCGGACCTAATGTGATTCGTTTCGCGGAGTTATCGAACACCATGGGCGGGCCTAGCTCGGTGAAGGTGGCCAACAACTACGCCGCGGGCATGTTCCGCATCGACCACGTGCACGCCGACTAACCCGCAGGCTGTTATGAAACGCTTGGTTGCAGCTCCGTTGGCCGCCGTGCTGGCGGGGCTGCTTGTGGCCAGTTGCCAACCCGACGCTGATGTGCAGCCCACCCCCGGGTTGCCCGGAAGCACCTTGCCCGGTAATTTTTCGGCGCCGGCGTACGCACTCGATCAGAACCCGCCCAACCGCGAGGCCTTTGAGCTGGGTCGCAAGCTGTTCTACGATCCGCGCCTTTCGCGCGATGGCAGCGTATCGTGCGGCTCGTGCCACCAGCAGTTTGTGGCGTTTGCCCACTCGGGTCACACGCTCAGCCACGGCGTCGACAACCGCCTAGGTACCCGCAACGCCCCGGCGCTGCAGAACTTGCGGTGGCGCCGCTCGCTGATGTGGGATGGCGGCGTATCGAACCTTGAGGTGCTGCCGTTGGCGCCCATCACCAACCCCGTGGAGATGGACGAGACGCTGCCTAACGTGCTGCGAAAACTGAACGACGATGCCGACTACCGCCAGCGGTTTGCCAAGGTGTACGGCACTGGGACCATTGGCTCGCAGCAGTTCCTGAAGGCGCTGGCGCAGTTTATGGCGGGCTTTACTTCGGCCAACTCACGCTACGACCATTACGTGCGCGGCGAAAGTGGCGGCACGCTCACGGCGCAAGAGCTGCGCGGGCTATCGGTGTTCAAAGCTAACTGCGCCAGCTGCCACGCTACGGATTTGTTTACGGATGAGTCGTTTCGCAACAACGGCCTCGACCGCCAATTCGCAGCCGACTCTGGCCGGGCGCACATTACCAGCCGCCCCGCCGATCGGGGCTTGTTTAAGGTGCCCAGCTTGCGCAACGTGGCCCGCACGGCACCCTACATGCACGATGGCCGCTTCAACACTTTGGAGCAGGTGCTCGATCATTACGACACCGGCATGGTCGAATCGGCTACGCTCGATCCGCAGTTCCGTCGCCCCAATGGCCGCCTGGGTATACCGCTTACGGCCCAGCAGAAGAGCGAGCTGCAGGCCTTTCTGCTGACGCTCACCGACGAGCAATTTCTTAAGAACCCTCAACTGGCCGAGCCCCGTTAAGCTCGCCTTTCTTAGTTGATGAAAAAACTACTAGCCACCGCCGGGTTGGCTGGCGCGCTGGCATTCGATGCCGCGGCCTGCGACATCTGCGGCTGTTTTATGGGCATTACGCCCTACGATAACCAGAGTAGCGTGTCGCTGATGCACCGCTACCGCGTGTTCAACGGCTATCAGCACCTAGGGCAGCAGCCTCGCTTCTTTCCCGATGGCGCCCGGCCACTTTTCCCGAGCACGCTCAACACCGACGACAACTACCGCCACTCGCACCTCGGCGATGCTACCGACTTCGAGGCCTTTCGGGTGGTGGAGCTGCGCGCCAAGCACTTTTTGGCGCAACGCCTCGAGCTGAATGCCTTTGTACCCTACGTGATGAATACCAGCCAAAGCAACGGCCGGCAACTCACGCTTTCGGGGGTAGGCGACGTAACGGTATTTGTCGGGTATCACCTCATCCGCAACATTGAAACGGCGGGGGTACAAAGTCGGCTCATTATAGGCGGTGGAGCCAAGCTGCCTACTGGCGACAACACCCGCCGCGACAGCCGCGGCCGCCGCTACGATTCGCTTACGCAGCCAGGCTCGGGCACCACCGATGGCTTTGTGTACCTCAACTATATTGGCAGCTACCGCAACCTAGGACTGAGCTTGAACAGCAGCTACCGCCGGGCCACACGCAACCGCTATGCCGAGGGCTTCTCACCTAGTGTGGCCTCGTTCGCCAACTTGTTCTACCGCCTGCCTATGGGCGAAAACTGGCAGTTGTACCCATCGGCGCAATTCTACTACGAGAAAACCCGCGGCGAAACTTTCGAAGGCGTGCTTACCGGCGAGCATGCCATGAACAATGCTCTCCTTGGCCCTGGGCTCGATGTATACTACAAAAACGTGTCGCTTAATGCCAGTGCGCAGTTTCCGGTGTACACCGCTACCACCGACCACCCCGCCAGTGCCGGACGACTGGTGGTGGCCGTTGGCTACAGCTTCCGGCAGCAGCGCTATTTGATAAAGTAGCCCTACTGGCGGGTACCAAGTGCGCAGGTTAGGCGTTAAACCTTCGGCTCGAACTGCGGCAGAGTATTCGTGAGCATCCTAGCGGAGTACCTACAGCAGTTAGCAACAGCAGCCTCCAGCCTCGAACTAAGCTCCTGGGCAAACGGTTCTTCGGCTGAAAAGGCGTAATTTCAGCTACCACCTTCAGCCTACGCATTGTGCACCTCGCCGCGTTGCATCGTTACTACCGCCAACTGCTTTGGGCAGGGTTGCTGCTGATTGCTGCCAACTGCAAGCCCGATAAAGATGCAGAAGAGCCCCTAGGTGCCCCAACTCCGCTGGAGCTTACGGCACCTAGGGGCTTTCCGCGCATTCCTGCAACACCCGACAACCCGCTCACCGAAGAAGGCGTGGCGTTGGGGCGGGCACTGTTCTACGAAAAGCAACTCTCCGGCAACGGCACTGTGTCGTGCGGCTCGTGCCACCAGCAAAGCAAGGCATTTGCCGACGATCAGGCCTTGGCCGTAGGTATAGGCGGGCAACGCAACCGCCGAAGCAGCATGTCGCTAGCCAACGTGCTCTGGGAGAAGGATCTGATGTGGGATGGCGCCGCCTCGGGGCTGGAGCAACAAGCTCGCATCCCCATCGAAAACCC
Source organism: Solirubrum puertoriconensis (assembly GCF_001483135.1). Classification (GTDB taxonomy): domain Bacteria; phylum Bacteroidota; class Bacteroidia; order Cytophagales; family Hymenobacteraceae; genus Solirubrum; species Solirubrum puertoriconensis. Next base: position 675,255 of record NZ_LNAL01000003.1, on the reverse strand, counting down.
GGTGGAGATGCACCAGTCGTTGGCCGATGGCGTGCGTAAGCTGCAGCAAACCAGCACCTACCCGCCACTATTCCGCAAGGCATTCGGTTCGGCCACTATCACCGAAGACAACGTGCTGAAAGCCTTGGCGCAGTTTCAGCGCACCCTTATTTCGGCCGGCTCTAAGTACGACCGATTCCTGACCAATCCGTCAGTATTTAGCCCTGATGAGGTGCAGGGTTTCGCCTTGTTCCGCACGCATGCCACGGGCACTACCCGCGGTGCCGAGTGCTTTCACTGCCACGTGCCGCCTACGTTTTCAGGGCCTTACAACACGTTTTTCAATAACGGCCTCGATCAGGCATTTACCGACCTAGGGCGCGGCGGCGTTACCGGGTTACCCATCGATATGGGCCGCTTCAAAGCCCCTACCCTGCGCAATATTGCCCTTACGGCGCCCTACATGCACGATGGCCGCTTCAACACTTTGGAGCAGGTGCTCGACCACTACAGCGACCATGTTCAGCTGAACAGCCCAAACATTGATCCGAACCTAGGCAACAGCCCCAATCACCCGTCGGGCCGCATGATTCTTTCGACTACCGAAAAGCGTCAGATCATTGCCTTTTTGAAAACCCTGACGGATTCCACGTTCGTCAACAACCCGCAGTTTTCGCCGCCCACGCCCTAGGTGCCGTGCGCATACTAACGAGAAGGCACAATAAAGCAAAAGCCCCGATGGCATACCAGCGGGGCTTTTGCTTTAAACTAGGTGCAGTACCTAGGTTAGTCCACGTTATCGTGCAAGAAGCGGTTGTCGCCGAGCAGTTCGTTGTCGTCGGAGAGGTTGAAACGCGAAATGTTGCGCTCCGACGACGGCTGCACCGGCTCCAGCTTAACCTGACGGCGCAGGTATGCAGGTACTTCCAGTTGCTCTTTCACCGCGTCCGACGACAAGCCATTGCTTAGCTCCATGAGGCGGCGGCGGCGCTCTTCGGCGCGGGCATCCAACGACGGACGAGCCGGCACTGCTTGCGTCAACGGCTCGGCCGGTGCGGCGGGCACGTGCTGCACCACCTGCAGCGGCTCAGGCGCCGAAGACGTTGGGTATACCACGGGCGGGACAAACGGCGAAGGCGACTGCTCCAGATCGAAGCGAGCTTGCGGCGGCTCAGGAGCCGCAGGCGGCGTTACGGGCGGGTACTCTACGGTAGCTACCGGTGTAGGCACAATCGGGGCGGGCGGCACTACAACCGGAGCGGGAGTAGGCACTACCGGGCGCATGCCGATGGGCTCGTGGCGGTCTTTGTCGAACAGGTTAATCTGCGGATCGGGCACCACTACCGGCTCAGGCTTAGCGAAGGGCTCAACCTCACGCGACAAGCTGTTCATGATGGTAATGCTGTGCGCTTCGCGGGCAAAGCCCGTGGCAATTACCGTCACGCGGATGCTCTGGCCCAATGTACCGTCGATGCCGTGACCGAAGATAACCTCGGCATCCTGGCCGGCTTTGGCTTGGATGTACTCCGTGATTTCGGTCAGTTCGTCCATTTCCAGTTCGGCTTGGTCGCCCGACATGATGGAGAGCAGAATTTTCTGTGCGCCGTGGATGTCGGTGTTGTTCAGCAACGGCGAAGCCAAAGCCTCCTCGGCGGCGCGGCGGGCGCGGTTCTCGCCTTCGGTAATGCTCGAGCCCATTACAGCTGCACCCGAGTCCTTCATGACGGTTTTCACGTCTTCAAAGTCCACGTTCACGTCGGCCGTTACGGTAATAATCTCGGCAATCGACTTAGCAGCGGTACTCAACACGTTATCGGCCTTGGCGAAAGCCGAACGGATGGGCAAGTTGCCGTACATCTCGCGCAGCTTATCGTTGAGGATAACCAGTACCGTGTCGCAGTTATCGCTCAGGTCGCGGATACCCATTTCGGCTTGCTGGCGCTTTTTGCGGCCCTCAAACATGAACGGGGCCGTTACAATGCCTACCGTCAGAATACCCAGCTCCTTGGCAACCTTGGCAATTACCGGCGCGGCACCCGTGCCGGTGCCACCGCCCATACCAGCCGTAATAAATACCATTTTGGTGCCGTTGCTCAGCAGCTCCCGAATTTGCTCGCGGCTTTCGATAGCAGCTTGCTTGCCACGCTCGGGGTTGGCACCGGCACCTAGGCCTTCCGTCAGATCAACGCCAATTTGCAGGCGGTTCGGTACGGATGAGCTCTGCAACGCCTGCTTATCGGTGTTGCAGATAACGAACTCTACATCTTTTATCCCCTGCGAGTACATGTGGTTGACGGCATTGGAGCCGCCGCCACCCACACCAATCACCTTGATGATGGACTTGCTTTGGGGCGTGATATCAAATTTGAAATCCATGGCAGGTTGGGTCAATGATCAATTCACAATGATCAATGAGCAATTGAGCGGAGAGCAATTTACGCACGAACTCGGCAGCTACCGCAAGCTCGCTTCTACTTTGCTCATTGTCAATTGATCATTGTTCACTGACTTAGTACTGTTTGTCGTCAAAATCGTCAATCAGCAGACCTTTTGTCTTGGTCAGAATGTCGCGGAAGAAACCAGCGGCCTTGCTTGGCTGCTTGGGTTGCTCCGGCTGCTTGGCCTGCGGCTGAGGCTGGCCCGCTTGGGCTGCCGGCGTGGTGTTCTGCCGAACCGGAGCCTCGTGGGGGCGCGTCATGGTGTACTCGTCGTACTGCTGGCGCGAGCCCCGCTCATCGAGGGAGCGGTAGCCAGACAATACCAAGCCAACGGTGGTAGCGTACATCGGCGACTTCACCGCCTCGATGCGCGACTTGCCAAGGTGCTCGTTGGGATATCCAATGCGGGTATCCATGCCGGTGATGTACTCCGTCAGCTGCACCAGATTTTGCAACTGCGAGCCGCCACCCGTCAGCACAATACCAGCAGCCAAGCTCTTCTCGTAGCCCGTGCGTTGGATTTCGGCATACACCAGCTCCAGAATCTCCTCCATACGAGCCTCGATGATGTAGGCCAGGTTCTTCAGGCTGATTTCCTTTGGTGCACGGTCGCGCAGGCCCGGAATGCTCACAATTTCGTATTCCGAGGCTTCTTCGGCAATGGCTTTGCCGAACTTCACCTTCAGCTGCTCGGCCTGATTTTGCATTACCAAGCAGCCTTGCTTGATGTCGGAGGTGATGATGTTGCCCCCAAACGGCAGCACGGCCGCGTGGCGGATAATACCGTCCTTGAAGATGGCCAGGTCGGTAGTACCACCGCCAATATCGATCAGGGCCACGCCAGCCTCCTTCTCTTCATCCGACAGCACCGACATCGACGATGCCAGCGGCTCCAGAATCAGATTATCGATTTCGAGACCAGCCTTGGTAACGCACTTGTTAATGTTGTTGATGGCCGTGCTCTGGGCTGTGATGATGTGGAAGTTGCCTTCCAAACGCACACCCGACATTCCTACCGGATCCATGATATTCTCCTCGTAATCCACCTTGTAATCTTGGGGCATTACGTGAATAATCTCCGAGCCGGGAGGCGTCACCAAACGATACATATCGTTGGTAAGGCGCATCACGTCTTCCTGCGTAATCTCGCTATCAGCCGAGGCACGCGTAATAGAGCCGTTGTGTTGCAGCGACTTAATGTGCTGGCCAGCAATACCTACATTAACAATTCCGATGTTAATTCCGGATTGTTCTTCGGCCTGCCGAATTGCACGTTTAATTGCGTCAACAGTTTTATCAATATTCGAAACAATACCCCGTACCACGCCTTCCGACACGGCTTTACCCATGCCGAGAATTTCGAGTTTACCGAATTCATTTTTTCGGCCCACCAAGGCGCAAATTTTGGTGGTGCCAATGTCGAGGCCTACAACTATTTTATCGTGCTGCATGGAGGTAAAGGCTGGCGGGTAAAGCGGTGTTGAGGGACAGTAGAAAGCAAAATGCCGGAAAATCAGAGAGTTTCAACAGCAAGCTATTCGCAAATTATTTGGTTCTGAAATTCCACATTAACCCGGTGGTACGTATCCCATCCTAAAGCTGGCGGAATTTGGCGGTAAAATACCATGAGTTTCGCGAATTTTTCCGAAATATTCTCAGGATATCCAAATTCTACGCGCTGGTCGCCGACTTGCTGCGTGAAAACCAGCTTGCCATTTGGCGACACAAATACTTCGGCCACCTGAGCACGCCAAAACGGATGCTCATCGACGTAGCGAAGGAACTCGAGGTAACGGTATCCGGTAGAATCCTGAAAGAACTGGGCATTTAGCGGGGCACCTCCTACGCGGGCAATAGGCACCACACGGGCCGAGTAAAGCGCCGACAACGGCAAGGTTTGGCCATCGGCATCCACGTACAGGTCTTTGTCGGAATCGGGGTGCACCAAGCGGGCAATCGGACGATTTTGCCGCACATCGGCGTGGAGGTTGCCGCCTAGGTCGCGGTACACTTGGGCATCCTTCACAAACGGATGGGTTTTCAGACGGCCTTCTAGCGCACGCAGATCGAGATTCTGCGGCTCGGCGCCTTCTAGCTGCTGATTACCGTTGCGCGTGAGCAGTGCCGTCACTTGCTGTTCGCTTATGAAGAAATTATTGAACTCGTTGCCGATTGTAACGATGACGGAGCCCACTGGTCGGTTTGACTGCCGCACCGACGCAAACACCGTTAAAGCCGTCATTAGCAGAAGACTACCAATAACGAAAAGTACATTTTTTGCCTTACGCTTCAGCGCCATACCACTTTTTCTTCAGAATTTTTTTCAATTCCGGGACAAGCTGGTCGATGTCGCCCGCGCCAATGGTAGCCAGCACCTCAAAATCGTCGTCGCCGTAGGCGCTTTCTACTTGCAGCAGGCGTTCCTTCGACAGCAGCGCTTTGCGGGCGGTCGTGAGCTTTTCGAAGATGATATCGGACTCGACGCCTTCGATGGGCAACTCGCGCGCGGGGTAAATGGGCAGCAGGATAACCTCGTCGGCCAGGCTTAAGCTTTGCGCAAACCCATCGGCAAAGTCGCGGGTGCGGGTATAGAGGTGCGGCTGGAAAACCGCCCGAATGCGCTTGCCCGGATACAGGGCACGCACCGAGCGTAGGAGCGCCTCGATTTCGCGCGGGTGGTGCGCGTAATCGTCGATAAAAGCGTGCTCCTCCCCTTTCGTCAGCACGAACTCGAAGCGGCGATGCACCCCGCGGTAGGCAGCCACAGCTTCGGGCAATTTTCCCCATGGCAAGCCTACCATGCTTGCGGCGGCGGAGGCAGCCAGTAGGTTCTCAACGTTGTGGTAACCAGGCACTGGCAGCTCAAGCCCAGGTACGCTTACATCACCTAGGCCAGGCGCCAGCAAATCGAAGTGAAACTTGTGGCCTTGCGCCTGAATGTGGCCGGTGTGCAGATCAGGGCCTTGCTCGGGCGTGAGGCCGTAGCGCAGCACCCGCACACCGGGCTGCACGGCCGTCGACAGGCTTTGGTCGGCGGTGTGGTTGAGCAACAGCGTGCCCCCGGGTTTTATTTGGCTAACGAACTGCCTAAACGACTCGACTAGAGCCGATTGCTCCCCGTAAATATCGAGGTGGTCAGCGTCGGTGCTCGTTACAATGGCCACATCGGGGTGCAGCGTCAGAAACGAACGGTCGTACTCGTCGGCCTCTACCACCACCGGAACCTCAGGCCCAGCCTGGGCGGGCGGGAGCAGCAAGTTCGAATCAAGGTTAACGGAAATGCCACCTAGGAACGCGCCAGCCGGTACTTGCGCATAGTGCAGCAGATGCGCCACCATGCTGCTAGTGGTGGTTTTGCCGTGTGTACCCGCCACAGCTACCGTGCGACGGCCCTGCGTGAGCAGGCCCAACACCTGGCTTCGCTTCTGAATATTGAAGTTGTTCTCGCGCAGCCATGCCCACTCCTGGTGGTTTTTAGGCATGGCTGGGGTCAGAATCACTAACGTTTTGTCGGGATTCACCCGAACTTCGGTCGGGATGCTCAGCGGATCGTCGTTGTAGTGCACGTGAATGCCCTCGTGCTGCAGTGCCTCGGTGAGCGGCGTACGCGTTTTATCATAGCCCCACACGATGTGGCCGTTGGCCCGGAACCAGCGCGCCAGCGCCGACATGCCGATGCCTCCTATACCTAGGAAATAGACGTAGGGAAACTGAGCTACAGGGTTCATCGGGTTGCGAGGGCGCGTTGGCGGTCGATTAAGATTTCCAGCTCATCGACGATGGTTGTGGTTGCATCGGGACGAGCCAAGGGCTGAATGTTGCGGCGCAACTCGGCTTGCCGGGCGTGGTCGCGCAGCAAATCCAAGGCCACATCGTAGAGCTTTTGCGGGGCCTCGGCATCGGTTACCAGCAAAGCCGCAGAGCGCGAGGACAATGCCTGCGCATTTTTTGTTTGGTGGTCTTCGGCTACGTTCGGCGAAGGCACCAGCACGCATGGCTTCCCCGTAAGGCACAACTCCGAAACCGACAGCGCACCGGCGCGGCTAATAACTACATCGGCGGCGGCGTAGGCCAGGTCCATGCGCTTGATGAACTCCAGCGCATGCAGGCCAGCGGCGGCGAAAGGCGCGGCTTCTTGCTGCGCATTGGGGTAGTACAGCTTGCCCGTTTGCCAGAGTAGCTGCACGCCGGCCTCGCGCAGGCGCGGCAACGCTGCTGCCGTAGCTTGGTTGAGCGTGCGGGCACCTAGGCTGCCGCCTACCACCAGCAGCACCGGCCGCGCGGGGTCGAGCCCGAAGAACTTAAAAGCCTCCTCACGGCTGCCACCGGCTATTTCGCTGCGTACGGGGTTGCCCGTGAGCACCAGCCGATCTTGCGGGAAGAAACGCTCCATGCCTTCGTAGGCCACGCAAATCTTATCAACACGCCGAGCAAGTAGCTTATTCACGAGGCCAGCATAGGAGTTTTGCTCCTGAATTAGTGCCGGAATAGCGCGTGAGGTAGCGGCCAACAGCACCGGTGCCGAGGCGTAACCACCCACACCTACCACGGCATCGGGCCGGAAACGCTCGAGCAGCTTGCCTGCCTTGCGCACCGCCCGAAATACCTTTACCGGGAACAGCAGGTTTTGTGGCGTGAGGCGGCGCTGCAGCCCCGAAATGTCGAGGCCAACAATACGGTAGCCGGCTTCGGGTACGCGCGTCATTTCCATGCGGCCATTGGCGCCCACAAACAGGATGTCGGCATCGGGGCGGCGGAGGCGCAACTCATTGGCAATGGCTACAGCCGGAAAAATATGCCCACCCGTACCCCCACCGCTGATGATGACGCGGCAAGAGGCATTCAGATTGGGCTCGATATGGGCAGCCGAATTTGGCATGGTGTTCTGCGGAAATTAGCCGAGACTGGCAACGGTTTGGGTAAGCGAACCGGTTACGCCATTGCGGTTTGTTTCGGAATGCGGGGCGCGTCTTCGGGCTCCCCGGTCATGGGCCGAAGCTCCCGCTCGCCTCGGCTCACGCTCAAGATAATACCGATGCTAATACCGGTGAAAATAAGCGAAGTACCACCCATACTGAGCATGGGCAGCGGCAAGCCCGTAATCGGACCTAGGCCCACGGCTACGCCCATGTTTACCATGGCCTGCAGCACCAAGCTAAAGCTCAGCCCTGCCGAAAGAAGTCCTCCGAAAGCGCCGTAACTGCGCATTACGGTAATCAGCCCCCGGTACAAAAAAGCCAAGTACAGAAACAAAATCCCGATACCTCCAAGGAAGCCGTACTCTTCGATAATCACGGCGTAGATAAAGTCGGAGTAGGGGTGTGGCAGGATGTTGCGTTCGGTGCTTTGGCCGGGACCTTTGCCGGTGAGGCCGCCCGTAGCAATGGCGATGTAGCTATGCTCGAGCTGAAACGGCACCGGCTTCGACTTATCGGTAAACGACTCGATACGTTTCTGCACCGTGCCCCAGCGCTGGCCAGCCGTAAGCGCCACGCCACCTAGGGATACCACGATTACCACCGTCAGCAGCATGTGCTTCATGGGCACGCGGCCGATAAACATCAGCAGCAAGCAGGTGAAGAACAGCAGTAGGGCCGTAGAGGCGTTCGACAGCACAATGATGCCGCAGATAACCCCCACCCAAATCATTACGGGCAGCAGCGTAGTTTTGAAGTTCTCGATGTACTGCTGCCGGCGCGAAAGCATGCTGGCCAAGTGCGAAATGAGCGCCAGTTTGGCCAAGTCGGAAGGTTGGAACGTTTGGTTGATTACCGGAATAGTAAGCCAACGCGAGGCGTCGTTTACAGTAGTACCGCCGAAGAAATAGGTGAACAAGAGCAACGGCACAGATGCCAGCAGCGCCCACAGCGACAACCGCGAGTAGTGGCGGTAATCGACGAGGTGCGCCACCCAAGCAGAGAATAGCCCCACGAAAATCAAACCTGCGTGTTTGATTAGAAAGTACTCGGTATTACCGCCCATCTTCTTGTAAGCCAACGTACCCGTAGCCGAGTACACCACCAAAATGCTGATGACTGAAAACATCAGCACAATGGCCCACAAGATTGGGTCGCCCTTCAGGTTGCGCTGCAGCCAGTTTTTGATGGGTTCCATGGGTGGTTACGTTTGATTTTGACTAAGTGCGTGGTGCGGAGTCTTGCTTGAATGCCTTCTGTTACAGCTTTTATGCTTTGGCCTCCAACTCAGCTACCGCTTGCGCGAATTGCCGTCCGCGGTCCTCGTAATTCTTAAACAAATCGAACGAAGCGCAGGCCGGCGAAAGCAGCACCACATCACCGGGAGAAGCTAGCTCAGCAGCGCGACGCACGGCTTCCCGAACATCCTGTGTTTCCTCTACCTGCGGCACCACCTCCTCGAACACCTGGCGCAGCTTGGCGTTATCCACACCTAGGCAAATGAGCGTTTTTACTTTGTCGCGGGCTAGCGGCACAAGCGTGCTGTAATCGTTGCCCTTATCGGTACCACCTGCAATCCAAATCAGTGGCGCCTTTACGCCGTCGAGCGCGTACCAAGCCGCCTCCACATTGGTGGCTTTGGAGTCGTTGATGAAACGCGCACCGTTGATTTCGCCCACGGGCTGCAGGCGGTGGTCGGCGTTGTGAAACCTAGGCAGTGCAGTTTCAATCTGCTCTACCGAAACGCCCGCCACGCGCGCGGCCATAATGGCGGCCGCCTGGTTTTGACGGTTGTGCTGGCCAATCAGTGGGGAGCGGGCAATGCTTACTTCCTCGTAGCCCTCTTCCTGCACGTGCGGCAAAGTGAGACGCAGGGTAGTTTCGGAGGTGAAGAAGGCTGCGCAAGGCCGCTCGGAGTGCTGGGCAAGGGTAAACGGCAAATCGTTAGTTTCGACAAACACCGATTGGTATTCCTGTTCGATTATGCGGTCGTCGGCGTTGAAGATGAAATAGCTGCTGCTATCCAAGTTGCGCGTGAGGCGCAGCTTCGATTGGGCGTACTTTTCCAGCGAGTAATCGTAGCGGTCGAGGTGGTCGGGCGTAATGTTCATCAGCACCGCTACGGTAGGCGTGTAGTCGTAGGTGTCGTCGAGCTGAAAAGAGCTTAACTCCAGCACGTACCAATCGAACTCATCCTTGATTACCTGCTCGGCAAACGAATGCCCCACGTTGCCCGCCAGGCCTACTCTGTAGCCAGCCTCTTTTAGCAGGTGGTAGGTAAGCAGCGTGGTAGTGGTTTTGCCGTTGGTGCCCGTAATACCAATGCTTTTGGCTTTGGTGTAACGGCTGGCTAGGTCAATTTCGGAAATGACACTAATGCCTTTTTCGCGCACGGCTTTCATTATCGGCGCTTTCTCCGGTATGCCCGGGCTCTTCACGATTTCCGTAGCCGACAGCACTTCCTCCATGGTGTGCGTGCCTTCCTCAAACCGAATACCAGCTGCCTGCAGCTTTTCGCGGTACTGCGGTTTCAGCGCACCGCCATCCGATACGAACACGTCATAGCCTTTGGCTTGCGCCAGCAGTGCAGCCCCTACCCCGCTCTCGCCCGAACCTAGGACAACCAGCTTTTTACCTTCGCCTGATGTAGCCATTGCGTTAGCGCAGTTTGAGGGTTACCAGCGTGAGCACGGCCAGCATAATGCCGACAATCCAGAAGCGCGACACGATTTTTGACTCGTGGTAGCCCAACTTTTGGTAGTGGTGGTGCAACGGCGACATGCGCAGCAAGCGGCGGCCTTCGCCGTACTTGCGCTTGGTGTATTTGAAGTAGCTCACCTGCACCATCACCGATAAGTTTTCGACTAGGAAGATGCCGCAGAGCACCGGGATGAGCAATTCCTTGCGCACGATAAGGGCCAGCACCGCGATGATTCCGCCAATGGCCAACGAGCCGGTGTCGCCCATAAATACCTGCGCCGGGTACGAGTTGTACCACAAAAAACCCACGCACGCCCCCACGAAAGCCGTACAGAAAATTGTCAGCTCGCCCACGTTCGGAATGAACATGATGTCGAGGTAATCGGCCAGCACGGCGTTACCCGATACGAAGGCGAAGATACCCAGCGTGGTGCCGATAATGGCCGAAGTACCCGCTGCGAGGCCGTCGAGGCCGTCGGTAATGTTGGCGCCGTTTGATACCGCCATGATGATGATTATCACGATGGGTATGTAGAAGAAGGCGTAGTACTCGTTGAAGAAGTCACCGGCCGTTGCAAACAAGTCGCCGTAGTTCAGCTCGTTGTTTTTAGCAAACGGAATAGTGGTAATCATCAGCTTCACGTCCTGGTACACGCGGCTGGCGTCCACGGCCGAAATCTGTCCGTTCGATAGCAGGTACTGGCGCACTGTCACGTCGTGGCTGAAGAACAGCACCCAACCCACCGTGAGACCCAGGCCGAGTTGGCCCAGCAACTTAAAACGACCAGCCAAACCCTCCTTGTCCTTCTTTACTACTTTGATGTAGTCGTCCACGAAGCCGATCAAGCCAAGCCACACCGTGCTCAGGATCATCAGGATAACGTAAATATTATCGAGCTTGGCGAATAGCAGCGTGGGTACCAGAATCGCCAACAGAATGATTAGGCCGCCCATGGTTGGGGTACCCTTTTTTTCCAACTGGCCCTGCAGACCTAGGTCGCGCACGGTTTCGCCGATTTGCTTGCGGCGCAGAATGGCAATAAGCCGTTTGCCGAACAGCTGCGCGATGATGAGCGATGTAACCACTGCCATTGCAGCCCGGAACGAAGTATACTGGAATACACCCGTACCCGGAACGTTGTAATGACGGTGCAAAAAATCGAAGAGGTAGTAGAGCATTAGTGGGGGCTGGAGCGGCAGCCAGTTCAATCGCGGTGAAGCAGCAAAATTTCGGCTTTTTCGGGTGCGGTCAAACGTTGCGTTTGTAGTGATTTTGTGCTAATCGGAGCAGGCTGAAAACCCTACTTTACTAGCTGGTTGCTTCTAATCTGCAATTACAAGCTCAGCAGTTCGTATGCTTCGCGCAGTACTTCGCGGTCGTCGAAAGCGGTGCGCTGGCCTTGTATCTCCTGATAGGTTTCGTGCCCTTTGCCGGCTACCAGCACAATGTCGTTGGGGCGCGCAATGGCGCAAGCAGTCTTGATAGCCTCGCGGCGGTCGGGCACAGTGAGGTACTTGCCCGCGTCGGAGGGCCGTACGCCCGCTTGCATTTGCTTTAGGATTTCGTTCGGGTCTTCGAAACGTGGGTTGTCGGAGGTGAGCACAGCCCGGTCGGACAAGCGACAGGCTAGATCGGCCATTACGGGGCGCTTGGCCGCATCGCGGTTGCCGCCGCAGCCCACCACCGTAATCACCTGCTGGTCGGGCCGACGGATTTCGGCAATGGTGGTCAACACGTTTTCCAGGGCGTCGGGCGTATGGGCGTAATCAACGATGCCTACCACGCGCTTGCGGGGCGATACAATCGGCTCGAAGCGGCCCGGCGCTGAGGTAAGGCCCGAAAGCACCGTCAGGGTTTCTTCGGGGTCTTCGCCCAGCAGCGTAGCTGCACCATACACGGCCAGCAGGTTGTAGGCGTTGAACACCCCAATCAGGCGGAACTGCACTTCGTGGCTGTCTACTTCGAGCAGAAGCCCTTCCACGCTGTTCTCGATCAGGCGGCCGCGCACGGTGGCAAGGCTGCGCATGGAGTAAGTGGCTTTGCTGGCCTTGGTATTCTGCAGCATCACCATGCCGCGCTTGTCGTCGGCGTTGGTGAGGGCGAAGGCCGAAGCGGGCAGCATGTCGAAGAAGCCCTTTTTAGCCTTTATGTAGTTGTCGAAAGTGCCGTGGTAATCGAGGTGGTCGTGGGTGAGGTTGGTGAAAATGCCACCGGCAAAGTGCAGGCCCGTTACGCGGTGCTGCACCACCGAGTGCGAGCTTACCTCCATAAAGGCATGCGTGCACCGAGCCGCTACCATGCGGGCCAGCAACTCATTCAGCCGAATGGCATCGGGCGTGGTGTGCGTAGCGGGGATTACCTCCTCGCCAATCTGGTTTTGCACCGTCGAGAGCATGCCCGCCTTGTAACCACGCGCCGTAAATAGCTTGTGTAGCAGCGTAGCGGTAGTGGTTTTGCCGTTGGTACCCGTTACACCTACCAGCTTCAGCTGCTTCGAAGGATGCCCGTAGAAAGCGGCTGCCATGTAGCCCATGGCCTCGGCGCTGTCTGCTACCCGCACATACGTTACCTGCTCGCTCAACTCGGCCGGCAATTCTTCGCATACCACCACGGCTGCGCCTAGGTCAACTGCCTTGCCGATAAACTGATGACCATCGGCCTGCACGCCGCGCAGCGCAAAAAAGGCTGTACCGGCTGCCGCCTGGCGCGAATCGAGCGTAAGGTTGGCGACGAGCACATCAACCGAACCGTGCTGTTCGAGCACGTTTACGTTGGTGAGTAAATCGCGAAGCTGATGTTGGGGAGCGGAGGTTAGCGGAGTCAAGAGCAGTGGAGCGGCGGGAGGTTCGACGGAGTTAGTTTGGCGCGTTCGAGGCTAGCAATTAGCGGGAGCGCGCAGGCTTTAGGCCAGGGTACAGCGTGCCTTGGCCCTCGGGCCGGGCAATGGGTTGGCCGCTGGCCGAAACCGGTTCGGGTATTACCGTGGGCTCGGGGGCCACGGTAGGCCTAGGTGGCGCATAAGGCAGCACTGGCAAGGCAGCCTTGGCTACCAAGGTCGGGTCTTTGAGTTCCAGGATGATTGTGGCGCCGCGTTGCACCGGAGCACCAGCCGGCAACGATTGCCGGGTAACGCGGCCCGTGCCTATTGTGCGCACACGCAGGCCGCGGTTTTCGAGCATAAAGAGCGCGTCGCGGCGGGTTAGGCCAGCCACATTGGGCACCCGGCCCCGGCGCACCGACATGGGCTGCCATTGCAGTGCCTTAATGCCTTGCTGCGTATCGGCCCGCACCCACTCATCGGCCGAGGAGCCCTCGGCGTGGTTGCTGACACCTAGGCGGCTGCAAACCAATTGCAGGTCTTCTTGCAGGCCCGTATGAGCGGCAGGCACCAAGGCTTTGCGCAGCGGCGCACGGGCCAGCAAGGGGCGCTGGCTGGCTTGGTCGCGGGCCATGGCTTTATCGGCTACTTCGCGGAACACCGGCGCGGCTACGTCGGCACCGTAAATGCGGCCGTTCTTGGGCGAATCGACCACCACAATGCAAGAGTACTTGGGCTTATCGGCCGGGAAGTAGCCGCAGAAGCTCGTGGAATAGGTTTTGGTATAGCGCCCGTTCTTAAACTTCCAAGCCGTGCCGGTTTTGCCGGCAATTTTGTAATCGAGCGTGCGAATGCCGCGGGCCGTACCGTTTTCCACCACGCCTTCCATCATAGCCTTAACTTTAGCTAGCGTAGCATCGGAGCAGATTTTGGGGTTCAGCACCTTGGTTTCGAAGTGCTCCAGTACCTGATCGGCCTGCTTTATCTCGCGCACAATAATGGGCTGCACCTTCACGCCGTTGTTGGCCACGGCGTTGTAGAAAGCCAACGTTTGCAGCGGCGCCAGTTTAAGCTCGTAGCCAATGCTCATCGTAGAGAGCGAGGTACGGCTCCATGAACGGTCCTGGGGGTCTTTGATGTATGGTCGGGCCTCCCCGCTCATTTGAAAACCTAGGGGCTGGTGCAGGCCAAACTTCTTTAGGTAGTCGGTGTACTTGTTGGGCTCGGGGCTGAAGTGGTCGTTCACCAACTTCGCCACGCCAATGTTCGACGACTTCTCGAACACCTGCTGCACCGAAATCTTACCGTAGGGATGCGAGTCAGTTTTCACGGCGCCGGCAATTTTCATCGAGCCCGTGCGGCCGGTGTTTACGGAGTCGTTCAGGTCGAGCTCGGGGTTGTCTTCAAACAGGGCCATCATCGAGGCCAGCTTAAAGGTAGAGCCCGGCTCGGTACGGCCTTGGTCGGCAATGGCGTAATTGTAATCCTCGCGGTACACGCCATCGGCTACTTTCCCTAGGTTGGCCACGGCCTTGATTTCGCCGGTTTTCACCTCCATCAGAATTACCGTACCATACTGCGCGTTGTTATCCATCAGGCTGCGCAGCAGGGCGTTTTCGGCTACGTCCTGCAAGTTGATGTCGATGGTGGTCTTGATGTCGTAACCATCGAGCGGCTTTACCTCGGCCGCGTCGTACACGGGTTTCAGGCCACCGGGTAGGCGCTCGAACAGTGCCTCACCATCCTTGCCGGCCAGTTGCTTGTTGAAAGTGTACTCGAGGCCAGCGCCGTGCTTTTCTTCGTTGATAAAGCCAATGGTGCGCTGCGCCAGGCCGCCAAACGGACGGAAACGCTTATCCACCTTCTCAAAGATTACACCGCCGCGGTTTTTGCCAGCCCGGAAGATGGGCCAGGTCGCCAGCAGCTTCTTTTCCTGAAAGTTGATCTGCCGCGAGTTGAGGCGTACGTAACGGACCCGCGCTTTGGGGTTGTGCGCGTTTTTCAGCTTGCGCAGGTATTCGTCCTTGCTACGGTCGCCGAAAAAGCGCGACAGCAGCAAAGCCAGCGAATCGGCTTTGCGGTTGAACAGCTCGTCGCTTACCACCGAGGGGTCCCAAGCCACCCGGTAGAAGGGCAGCGAGGTAGCCATGATGCTTTCGTTATCGGAGAAAATGTTGCCGCGCGTGGCAAATACTGGCTGGTACACAATGCGGCGCTCCTGCTCCAGGGCACGCCACCGCTCCCCTTCCTGGTACTGAATGCGCTGAATTTTCCAGACGATGGCGCACGAAAACAACAGCACGCCCAAAAAGGCGAGCCGTACTCTTGTAACGATGGATTTCTTAACGCTACCCTGCTTGCTCATGCCTGTGCGCTAGTGTTGCTCTTCTTCGGTGGGCGGAGTGGGTGGCGGGGTCGCCGTGTTGGCAGCGGCCGAGTCGCGCGCGGCGCGGGCAGCCAACGAATCGGCGGTTAGTACCGGCAAGCGGTCGAGTTCGGCTTCGTCGAGGCCACCGGCCGGCACGGTAATGCGGAAGGGCGGCGACGAGCTTTCAACCAAGCCGTAAGCGGCCACTTTGCGCGCCACTTCGCTTTGCTTGCTGGCCTCCATGTAATCCGATTTCAGGGTGGTGTAATCGGCGCGCAGGTCCTCGGTTTCGACCTTCAGCTTCTGAATGCTGCGGTTCATGCGTGTGGCGTAGTGCGTGTTGCCGATGTACACCAAAATCAGGAACATTACGAACAGCATGTGCGGCAAGAAGCGCACGGGCACGCCGTCGCGGAACAGCCCGTCGACGTTTACTACTTTCTCAACTACCGAAAAAATGCTCCACGTCGATTGCCGACGCGGCTCAGGTTCCCGCTCCGGGCGCGTACGCTTGGGTTCGGGCGTGGGCTCCGGCTCGGGCAGCTCCTCGGGCTCGAGCACCGGCGGCACTACCTCGCGCGGCGTGTTTTGCCGCGGTTGGTGCGTAGTCGGACGAATAGTATTAACAGCCACGCCGGATTAGTGCTTAGGTTTGATAACGAAGTCGTTGCGCACGCCCACGCGCAGCTTGGCGCTGCGGGCGCGGTTGTTCAGCTGCAGTTCCTCTTCCGAAGCCGTGACGGGTTTGCGCATGAGCACCTCAAAGGGTTTCTGCGGGTTGCCGAAAAGGTCTTTATCTACCTCCCCGAAGAACTTGCCCGTGCCTAGGTAATTCTTCACCAGCCGGTCTTCGAGCGAGTGGTACGACATGACCACCAGGCGCCCGCCCGGCCGCAGCACTTGGGCGGCTTGCTCCAGCATGGCCTCCAGCACCGTCAGCTCGTTGTTTACTTCGATGCGCAAAGCCTGAAATACCTGCGCCAAGTACTTGTTTTCCTTGCCGCGCGGGGTGCAGCTGGCAATGGCCTTTTTCAGGTCAGCAATGGTTTCGATACCCCGGCCGCCCCGGCTCTGTACCACGGCTTTGGCCAAGGTGCGGGCGTTGGTTACCTCGCCGTACATGCCAAAAATGCGGTGCAGTTCGGCTTCGCCGTATTCGTTTACCACGTCGGCGGCGGTGGGGCCTTCGTCGGGGTTCATGCGCATATCGAGCGGGCCATCGAAACGGGTGCTAAAGCCGCGCTCCGGCGTATCGAACTGATACGACGACACGCCTAGGTCGGCGAGCAGCCCATCGACGGGGGCAGCGCTGCGGCGCTCCAGCTCGGCTTGCAGCTCGCCAAAATTGGCGCGAATGAACGTGAACCGATCGGCCCGTGGGCCCGCGAGCAGGCGCTGGGCCTGGCGCTCGGCGTCGGCATCCTGGTCGAAAGAGTACAAATGGCCTTCCGGACCTAGGCGCTCCAGAATAGCCCACGAGTGCCCGCCACCGCCGAAAGTAACATCGACGTAGCGGCCATTGAGCTGCAGATCGAGGCCATCGAGGCACTCCTGCAGCATCACGGGGCGGTGGTAGGTCGCGTTGGGAGTTTCCATGCTTATGCGGCCAATCCGCCCGCCGGCGGGGTTTCATTGGTAAGAAATTTCTGCGCCAGCTTTGAGAAGCTCTGCTGGTCTTTAATCAGGTACTCGTCGTAGCGGGTAGGGTCCCAGATTTCGCATCGGTTGCCCAGGCCCACAATAATGGCCTCCTTCTCGATGCCGGCATAGCGCAGCATAGTGCGCGGCAAGCCAAAGCGCCCGATGTTGTCGAGCTCCACCTCCGTCATGCCCCGGAAGAAGTTACGCTGAAACTGGCGGTACTCTTCGTTGAACTCGTCGAGGGCCATCACCTTCTCGTGAATCACGCGCCACGCCGACCTAGGGTACAGCACCAGGCACGGCTCAAACCCTCGCACCAGCACCAGTTGGTTGCCCGACTGCTCGGGCAAGTTAGCCTTTACCTTCGCCGGCAACACGAGCCGCCCTTTCGGGTCGAGCTTGCATTCGTATTCGCCGGAGAGCAGGTTCATAGATTAGGTGCAAAAAGAAGCCGTAGCTTTGAAGGTGGGGTAAGCGCACGAGGTCGGTAAGCAAAAGTACGCAAGCCCCTTGAAAAGGCAACCACCATTTACCATTTTCTACCACCGGTAAAAAACCCCATTTAGAGCTAGTCAAGGGCTTTTTTTTAGCATCTGAGCTGCGGTTGGGACAAAAGGTGGTAGCAGCTACAGCTGCTTGCCAAATTGGCAGCCGAGTACCAATAACACCTAGGGCAAGGCCTAAATCATGTACTGCCCAAGCATTAATGTGTACGGCCCAAGCTCGGGCTAACTGCGTATCTTTGTGCTGTGAAGAAACGCTCGTTGTTGCTGCGCCTTACTAGCTTGTGGCTGGCCCTGCTGGTGCTCACCTCGTCGGTGGGTCTCACGGTGCAGCAGCACACCTGCTTTGCTAGTGGCCAAACCCAACGGGCCGTTGTACTGACGCCGCACCACGTGTGCGCCCCCAAAGAAGCGGTAGCAAAGGCTCCCGGCTGCGACAAACCAGCAGCCGTTGCCAAAGCCGCAGTGGAGGACGGCTGCTGCGACTTCAGTGCTCACCACCACAAGGTAGATACCTCGGCATCTTCGGGTCCGCTGCTGAAGGTGGTGGCGCCGGCCTTGCTGGCCGTGCTGCCGCAGCCCGTGTGGGCACCACAGGCGCCGGCAGCAGTCGTAGCGCCCCAGCTTACCTGGCACGCGGCCGATTCATCTCCCCCCCTTCGAACGGGCAGGGCCCTACTGGCCTTCAAGTGCACGCTCAACGTCTAGGTTAGGCTCTTTTTCGGCAATGCTGGCACCGTGCGGTGCTTGCGGGTATGGCCCTGCGCGGCCGTTTACCATCTTTCCCGAAGGCCTAACCTCCTGACTTTATGTTTGCTTTGTTGCGAAGCCGCGCCCTGCGCGTTGTACCCGTGCTAGTGCTGGGTACTGCGCCGGCCGCTTTCGCCCAATCATCTGCCGCGCCGCAACCCGTGCGCGGCGAGGTAACCGACAGCGCCACCCGCGCCGCGTTGCCCGGCGCCATTGTGCGCTGGCTCGGTACCGACCAAGCCACCACCACCGACAACAAAGGCTTGTTCGTGCTGCCCTACTCTACCAAGGCCACCTCAGGCCGCTTGGTAGTAAATGCCCTGGGCTACCGCCCCGACACGGTGCAGGCGGCTGGCTACGTACGCGTGCCCCTCAAAGGCAGCGCCGAGCTGCAGGAAGTGGTAATTACGGAGCGTGCTCCTAGCTATTCCTCGCTCACGCCCACCAACACGCAGGTAATCAGCGCGCAAGACCTAACTAAATCGGCGTGCTGCAACCTGGCCGAAAGCTTCGAGACCAATGCTTCGGTAGAAGTATCGACCACCGACGCGGCATCGGGTGCCAAGCAGATTCAGATGCTAGGCCTAGATGGCTCGTACTCGCTGCTGACGGTAGATAACCTGCCGGCGCTGCGCGGTTTGTCGTCGCCATACCGCCTAAACTACCTAGCCGGCCCTTGGATCGAGAACATCGACATCATCAAGGGCATGGGCTCGGTGGTGAACGGTTACGAATCGATTTCGGGGCAAGTGAACGTGCGGCTGAAGGAGCCCGACGCTACCGACCGCCTGCTGTTCAATGCCTACGTCAACGACTTTGGCAAATTCGACCTGAACCTCAACACCTCGGCTCGCATCAACCCCAAGCTGAGCACCGCGCTGCTGCTGCACGCCGACCACCTAGGCAACCGCATCGACCGCAACAAAGACGGTTTCATGGACTTGCCCTTGGCCACGCAGTACAACGTGATGAACAAGTGGAAGTATAAGTCGGGCAAAGCCATTGTGAGCGAGTTGGGCGTGGGCGCACTGCGCGAAACCCGCCTAGGTGGCCAGGTTGGTTTTCGGGAAGGAGAAGTGGGCAACCCCAACTACGGCATCACGCAGGAAACCAACCGCTACACGGCCTACAACAAAACCTCGTACACCTGGCCTAGCAAGCCCTATCAGAGCCTCGGCCTGCTGCTTTCGGGCACTAGCCACAAGTTCAACTCCACGTTTGGGGGCAGCACCTACGGCTTGCCGTTCGATGTGGTGCTGCAAGAGGGCAACTTGTTCCGCCCGCAGCGCCAGTATGATGGTACGCAGCGCACCGGCTTGGCTACGCTGCTGTTTCAGAGCGCCATTGGCAACACCTCGCACGTGTACCGCCTAGGTGCCAGCTACCTCTACGACGACTACCAGGAGTACCTGCGCACCGGCCCGAACGCGGCCGAAACGCCCGCGCAAACCCGCCAACGCGAACTGCGGGCCCGCACCGAGCGCGTGCCCGGCGCTTTTGCCGAGTACACCTACCAGAACTCGCGTAACCTCACGGTAGTAGCCGGTGCCCGTGCCGATTACCACAACCTGTACGGCTGGTTCCTGACGCCGCGCCTGAACGTAAAATACGACCCCACCACCAGCACCGTGCTGCGTTTGGCCGCTGGCCGCGGCTACCGTGTGGCCAACCCCATTGCCGAAAACTCGGGCATGCTGGTAAGCAGCCGCCCCTTCAGCATTGCCGACAACCTGCAGCCCGAACGGGCCTGGAACGTGGGCGGCTCGTTGTCGCAGTACTTCACGGTGGCTGGGCGGCAGGCAACCTTCGTGGCCGATTACTACTACACAACCTTCCAAAACCAGGTGGTAGCCGACCCGTACTCGCTGCCTTCGATGCTCATCATCGGCAACCTGGCGCCGGGCGGCCGCTCGTTTTCGCGCAGCTTCCAGGCCGAGGTGCAGGTAGAGCCCGTGAAAGGACTGCACGCCAAAGCAGCTTACAAGTGGCTTGATGTGAAAACCAACTACGGCAACCGCTTATTGCCCAAGCCGCTTACGCCGCAGCACCGCTTGTTTGCCAACGTGGGCTACGCCAGCGCCTACGACAAGTGGCGCGCCGACCTCACGGCTCAATGGTACGGCAAGCGACCCTACGCGCCCGGCTTAGCGCACCAGCACGATGGCGGGAGCGCCGCCGGTCCGGTGCTACGCTACTCGCCGCGCTTTGCCACGCTAAATGCGCAGCTTACCCGCGCCTTCAAGCGCTTCGATGTGTATGCCGGCGTCGAGAACCTGACCAACTACCGCCAGCGCAACCCCATCGATGCCGCCGCTCAACCTTTCGGCCCCATGTTTGATGCTGCCATGAACTGGGGTCCTATTTACGGGCGTTTGACTTACCTAGGCATGCGCTTCCGCCTCGAGTAGCGCTACTCGAATACCATTGAAACTTCTCTCCTCCTCTCTTCCTTCTCTGATCATGAAAACCCTCCGCGCACTTTCCTTTGGCCTGCTGGCCCTAGTTGGCACCAAGTTTTCGCAAGCCCAGGACACCAAGCCCAAGGCCAAGCAAAAAGCCGGCACCGAGCAGGTGAACATCAAAACCTCGGCCGTGTGCGATATGTGCAAGGCCCGCCTCGAAAAGGCCTTGGCCTACGAAAAAGGTGTGCAAGCTGCCGTGCTCAACGTGCCCACGCAAATGCTTACGGTTACCTACCGCACCGATAAAACCAACGCCGATGCGTTGCGCTCGGCCGTAGTGGCAACCGGCTACGACGCCGACACGAAAACCGCCAATGCCAAGGCGTACGAGCGCCTGCCCGAGTGCTGCAAAAAAACCAACAGCGTGCATACCACCGAGTAAGCTCAGCACGCAGTAACAGCCCACAAAAAAGGCGGCCTAGGTACCTAGGCCGCCTTTTTTGTGGGCAGCGGGCCTAGGCGGCAAGTGGCGGGTTGGAGTGGGTCAGCTCCTCCACATCGAAGGTTAGCAGCAAGCGCAGGGGCAACGGTTTGCTCAGGCGCCGGCGGTGTGTTCCCGAAAGCTCCACGGTAAACCAATCGGCGCGGAGGTAATCGAGGAGGTTGATGTGGCCTTGCACCTGCATGTCAATCCAATCGGGGTGCACTTGCCGCTCGCCGAAAGAGGCAATGTGCGCTTTGCGGTCGTGAGCGGTTACAAAGCAATGACCGCTGGAAAGCGCGTTCAGCGTAGGCCCGCGGTGCGGGCCGGTACAAGGCGCTTCGGGCAACAGCTCGAGACTGGCGCTACGCAGGCTCACGGCTACCACGTTGGGCGAGGTAAGCGCGGCTAAACAATCAAGGTTGGAGGGTAGGGTTATTTCAGAGACAAACAGTAAGTCCAGAGCTGGATCGATACGCAACTTGATGGATCGGGCGCTTACGCCCGTTCGCATGCTACGCGCACGATCGTGGCGCGGAATGGTAAAGGCCACTCCCAGCACAAGGGGCTGGGCCAGCGGTGTGGCAGCAACAAAACGAGACATAGCAACAGGTGTGAAAGAGAGCAGTAAGCGGCATACAGTAATGTACACACTTTCAGCCGAGTAGTTGGCACAAACCTGCAGTAATCCCGCAAAAGGTTGCACCCGCACGAGCTATCTAATTATTAAAATAGAGGAAACCGCAATGGTGGTAGATCAGGATGCAGTTGGAGTATGCCAGCATTGTTTTCTTTCAATAATTTTTAGCACACAATATTTCAACTCGCTATATTCACCCCAACACCCCTACCCAACCAAGTCATGAAGATTACCTGCTTGCTTCTCGACGACGACCCGCTGGTGTTGGATTTGCTACAGGCCTATGCGGCCATGACGGAGGTGCTGGAGGTGAAAGCCACCTTTACCGATCCGCTCGAAGCCCACCGGTATCTGCTCGATCATCAGGTGCAAGTGCTGTTTTCTGACGTGACGATGCCACACCTCTCGGGCCTCGACCTGGTGCGCTCGTTACGCGAGCCGCCGCTGGTGGTGCTCATGACCTCGTACCCGCAGTACGCCATGGAGGGCTTTAACCTCGATGTGTGCGACTTTCTGCTGAAGCCCATCTCGCTCGATCGGTTTCTGAAAGCCGTGAACAAGATTGCCGGATTGCTGCGCACCGCGCAGGTGCCTGCAGCCGTTGAGTCGGGCGATGCACTATCGGGCTGGGGCTCGTTCTTCATCCGTACCGATTCGCAGTTTGTACGCTTGCACTACCGCGAGGTGCTGTACATCGAGGCCCTGAAAGATTTCACCAAAATCAATACCGTCGACGGCCGTACGCACCTTACGCTTGTCAACCTCAAAAACATTGAGGAGCAGCTGCCGCCCGGCATGTTTGTGCGCACGCACCGCTCCTACCTCGTCAACTCGGCGCGCATCGAGTCGGTGAGCAACCAGGAAGTACGGGTGGGTGGCCACGCGCTGCCCCTAGGCCAAACGTACCGCGACAAGGTTACGGAGCGCATTGTAAACCGCGCCCTTATTCGGCGGCAGCACTAGCCCATTAGTTCCCTAGGTGCCTACTTGCCTGCACCAGCGCAGCACCTAGGCTTGCTTGGCCCGCCACAACCGCCACCACGGCAAATACGGCTGATCGTGATGCTCGTAGTGGTAGCCAAAAAAGTAGCAGCTCACAAACGCCCACACGTGGTGCGGCAACTGGCTGCGCGATTTGTGCACGTTGTCGGGGGCATGCTCGCCACGGTGGGGCAAGTATGTGCCAAAGTAAAATAGCTGCACCGTAGCCAGCACCGAGGGCAGCATCCAGAAGGCAATAACGTTGGCTGCCGGAAAAAACAGCTTCAGCACGTTGAATGTGGCGGCCATTAGCAGCACCTGCCAAACCGTAATGTAATTACGCGCAAAGCGCAGCAGCCACAGCACAAAGCTGGGGTGCTTGCCGTCGTGAAAATCAGGGTCGTCGGGGGTGGCTACGTGCCGGTGGTGCGCGTGGTGCCGCGGCAGCAGCCTCGGAAACCAGTTGTAGGCAAACAACAACGCGGCTACGGTACCTAGGGTGTTGTTGAGGCGGCGGTTGCTGCTGACCACTCCGTGCATGGCATCGTGCGCAGTAATAAACAGCCCGGTGTAGAGGTGCGTTTGCACCAAGGCCAGCAAGTACGGCCACGGCGTGTGCCAATCGGGCTCGTAGTAGGCCAGCAGGTACGTCAGCAACGCCGCCCACGTTGCCACAATTAGCACTGCCATGGCCACGCCCTTGTAGCCCAACGGTTTGGGCCGAACACGCTGGTAAGCGGTCGACACTGCGAAATGTTGCGCTTGGGGCTGGTTCATAACTGTAATACAACGAAAAGCTACCTAGGCTGGCCGAGCGCGTTGCTGCACCCGGGCCAAGCCCCTAGGTGCTTACAACCGCAGCAGGGCGTCGCGCACGTCCTCCATCAGCCACATGGGCGTGCTGGTGGCGCCGCAAATGCCTACGGTTTGGCCCGGCTTAAACCACTCGGGCCGCAGCTCCTCTACTTTGGATATGAAATGCGTGTTGTCGTTGGTGTTTTTGCACACCTGGTACAGCACCTTGCCGTTCGAGCTCTTCGTGCCCGATACAAACACAATTTGGTCGTACTCGGCGGCAAAGCGGCGCAGCTCCTGGTCGCGGTTCGATACCTGGCGGCAAATGGTATCGTTGGCGGCTACCTGGTATCCCCTGCCCTCCAACTCGCCTTTGATGCGGTAGAAGCTGTCGGTGCTCTTGGTGGTTTGGCTGTAAAGCGTGATGTTCGGCGGCAACTCGTGGCGCAGCAGTTCATCCAGGTTTTCAAACACCACGGCATCGCCGCGGGTTTGGCCCAGCAGCCCGCGCACCTCGGCGTGGCCGTGCTTGCCATAGATAAATATTCGCTCCTTACGGTCGTAGCTGCTCTTGATGCGGTTTTGCAGCTTCAGCACCACCGGGCACGAGGCATCGATGAGCGTGAGATTGTTTTGCAGCGCCGTTTGGTAGGTGCTGGGCGGCTCGCCGTGGGCGCGTATCAGCACCTTTTCGTCGTGCAGGCCCCCTAGGGTTTCGTAGTCGATGATGCGTAGGCCGCGCTTTTCGAGGCGCTCTACTTCTTCATCGTTGTGCACGATGTCGCCAAGGCAATACAAGTAGCCCTGCTCGTCGAGAATGTCTTCGGCCATCTGAATGGCGTAGATCACCCCGAAGCAGAAGCCGGAGTTAGGGTCGATGCGTACACTTAGGTTGAGCGGCATATCTGTCTCGGTAACCAATGATCCGGGCAGAAGGTTGCGGCGGAGTATGCTGCAGAAGGTGTGGAATCCTGCATTAATATAGCATACTCCTGGTACTGCGCGGGTTATTCGGGCAGCTGTCGCAATCTATCGGCTTCCTGACCACCAATGTGGTTGTGGGTAAGCATGAAATCGCGCACGATGCGAAACGCTTCGGCATCGAGGCCCGACTTAGGATGGCGAAGCAAAGCCTGCACCAGCAAGATGCGGTCTTCGTCGAGGTGCTTGCTGGCACCGAGGAACTTGGGCAAGTTGCTCTCGATGCTGAAGCGCAGAAAACGAACTTCGGGGTGCTTGGGATTGAGGGCCACGGCGGCATCAAACTGCTGGCTGGCTGCTTTCACCCGATCGAGCTTGTCGAACACACCTCCCGTATGCTTGGCCATAATGGCTTCGGAAGCGGCCTTGTAGGCCAGCACCACGGCGTCGCGCCCGGTGTAATTGCGCATCAGCAAATGAAACCGGCGGCTGGCCTCTTCGTCGTTGGCTGCCTGGCGGTAGTGGCGGCGCAATGCGGGCAAAGCGTACGGCGATTGGGCGTCGGTATCGGTAGCTGGAAGCACAGTGGCAAGCAAGGTTAGGAGCAGGCAGAACAGCAGTTTCACGGGCGGGGCACTGGCTCCGGGGCCTTAGATGGCCCGCAGGCGGTACCGAAAGTACGACCCAAGCAGCAGCAGAAGTTTCGTGTTATCGGGCACGCGCACGCGCCCGGCCAAAATGCGCTGGGCCGGCAGCTCCCGAATGGTGGAAAATAGCTTGAGGTAGTACACGTAGGCCAAGTACACCCCTAAGCGGGCCGAACGCGGCAGTTGCACAATGCCCGCGTAACCGGCATCGAAATCGGCTTTGATATCGGCCTCGATGCGGCGCTTGCAAGCATTGTCGAACTGCTCGTAGCATACATCCGGGAAGTACACGCGGCCGCGGTCCTCGTAGTCGGAGCGCAAATCGCGCAGGAAGTTGATCTTCTGAAACGCAGCCCCTAGGCGGCGGGCGGGGTTGCGTAGGCGCTCGAATAAGGCATCGTCGCCCTCGCAAAATACGCGCAGGCACATCAGGCCTACCACCTCGGCCGAGCCGTAGATGTACTCGTTGTAGAGCTGCTCGTTGTAGCAGATGTCCTCGAGGTCCATGGCCATGCTGTGCAAAAACGCATCGATAAACTCGCGGTCGATGCCGTAGCGGCGCACGGCCAGCTGAAAGGCGTGCAGCACGGGGTTCATGCTGAATTGCTCGTCGATGGCGCGGTGAGTTTCGGCGCGAAACTCGCGCAACAAGGCAGCTTTGTCGCGGTCGTGGAAGGTGTCCACGATTTCATCGGCCCAGCGCACGAAGCCATATACGGCATAAATGGCTTCGTGAAAGCGGGCATCGAGGCTGCGAATGCCCAGCGTAAACGAGGTGCTGTAGCGCTTGGTGATGAGCTTGCTACAACCTAGGCTGGCCTGGTCGAAGAGGGCCACGTGATCCGCAACGGGCGGCGGCGAAACAGCGGGTGGAAGAGTGGCCATGGTTTGGATATGGTGTGGTACTTGGCACTACGCAAGAAGAGCCTCATCGGCAGGATTGGCGCCTACGCGGCAAGCTTCTTTTCTTAGTAATTTACTTATTATCAACTCACAAGCGCATTTTCTTTTTCAACTTCGCCAGCCACTACCTGCCCCGAAATAAGCGAAGGCGGCACACCTGGGCCGGGCACCGTAAGCTGCCCCGTGAAGTAGAGGTTGCTGACTTTGGGGCTTTTGAGCGTAGGCTTCAGAATGGCGGTTTGGCGTAAGGTGTTGGCCAGCCCGTAGGCGTTGCCCTTGAAAGCATGGTAATCGTCGATGAAGTCGCGGTGGGCGTAGCTGCGGCAGTACACCACGGCATCGCGCACGCTCTGGCCGGTGTGTTGCTCGAGGCGCGTCATCACGATATCGTAGTACCGCTGGCGGGTGGCCTCGTCGTCGCCACCTAGGCCGGGGGCCACGGGTATCAGCAAGAAGAGGTTTTCGCAGCCCTCAGGCGCTACCGAGGGGTCGGTTACGCTCGGCACCGAGGCGTAGAACAGCGGTTTGGTGGGCCAGCGCGGCGCTTCGTAAATCTCGTGGGCGTGGTGGTTAAAGTCTTCGTCGAAGAACAGGTTGTGGTGCCGCACGTTTTGTAGGCGCTTGTTCAGGCCTACGTAAAACAGTAACGACGACGGCGCCATGGTGCGCGTATCCCAGTACTTGGGCGAGTAGTGCCGGTGCTCGGGCGCCAGCAGGTGCTGCTCCACGTGGTGGTAATCGGCGCCGGCTACTACCACATCGGCTGCTACCAGGCCGCTGCTGGTGCGCACGCCAGTGGCGCGGCCGTTTTGTACCTCAATTTGTTCTACCTCTTGGTTGTACCGGAACTCTACGCCCTGCTCCTCGGCCACGCGCACCATGCCGCGCACTATTTCGTGCATGCCGCCCATGGGGTACCAAGTACCTAGGGCCAAGTCGGCGTAGTTCATGAGCGAGTACAGTGCGGGCGTGTTTTGGGGCGTAGCACCCAAAAACAGAACCGGAAATTCCATCAGCTCTACCAGCTTGGGGTGCCGGAAAAAGCGCCGCACGTGGGTGTGCATGTTCTGGAGCAAATCGAGCCGCACGGCATCAACCAGCAGGCGCGGATCGGCAAACTCCAGCACCGAGCGGCCGGGCTTGTTCACGAACTTGCTCATGCCAACCTGGTACTTATAGCCCGCCTGACTCAGGAAGTCGTCGAGGCGACGGCCAGCGCCGGGCTCAAGCTGCTCAAACATGCGGCGCAGCGCCTCCATGTTGGCCGGCACATCGAGGTAGTCGTTGTGGCCGAACACCACACGGTACGACGGATCGAGGCGAACAAGGTTGTAGTAATCGGCTGGTGTGTGGCCAAAGCGGGCAAAAAACTGCTCAAACACATCGGGCATCCAGTACCAGCTGGGGCCCATATCAAAGGTGAAACCCTGGGTTTTGAAAACGCGCGCCCGCCCGCCGGGGCCGTCGTTTTTTTCGAGCACCGTTACGCGGTAGCCGCGCTGCGCCAACGAGGCCGCAGCAGCCAAACCGGCAAAGCCAGCCCCTATCACGATTACTTTCTTACTGGGTTGGGCAGAGGTACTCAAACGGTATGTAGATGTTGATGGATGGTAGCAAGCTACCGAATGTGTGCCCACTTTGTTTAGGAGGCGGGTTATTGGCAGCCCGCGCACACGGTAAAGGCCGCAAGCTACGACCCCCGTTTGGGGTTGCAGCTTGCGGCCCGTGCACGCTCCCGACTCGATTACTCCTTCCCCCTACGCGCCGGGAGCGTAGACCTTAAGCGCACTCTTAAGCTCCTTGCGGGCTATGTGAATGCGGTTTTTAACGGTACCAATCGGAATCTGCAGCTTCTCCGCAATTTCCTGGTATTTGTAGCCGATGTAGTACATCATGAAGGGCGTGCGATACTCGTGGCCGAGGTGCGCAATGGCTTCGTTGATGTCCGTCACCACGAAGTCCGACTGTGCGCCGTTGTGCGTGATGTAGTTCTCATCGGTATTGAAGTACTGGAAGTACTCGGTGGTGTCAATGTGACTGTTGCGCTTCGTTATCTTATTGTAGTTGTTGATAAACGTGTTGCGCATTATGGTGTAGAGCCACGCCTTCAGGTTGGTTCCTGCCTTGAACTTCTCTTTGTTCAGCAGGGCCTTGAGCAGCGTCTCTTGCACCAAGTCCTTGGCATCATCGGCATCGCGGGTGAGGTTCATCGCCACGGGCCGAAGCGAGTAGGATATCTTCTGTACTTGGGCTGTAAATTCCAAAGAGGTCATACGTCTGTTTAACTTTTAATGACCGAAAGCTAAACAAACATACGAAACTACTTCATAAGCATACGAGCCTGCGCTACCTTTTTTTCGCGCTTTCGGTGAATCGCCTCAAAAACTCGGTGAACACACTTGCTTACCCGATGAACATCGCGCCCCTTAGGTAAGTAGATGAGCAAGCAGCATTAAACCACTTTAATGCAACCAGCTGAAAACAAAACAGTTACGAACAAGATGTGTTTTATTCGGCAGTGCTGTTTACCGCTACTGACTCTGTTAAAGTGAGTAGCTGAACAAACGCAATGAAATCCGTCATGCGCTGCATGCGTCGGAAGCGCGGGGGCATTTCGGCCTCGGACTGCAGTACCGGGCCGTAGAGCACGAACTCCGAGCTGGGGCACAATGAGCTAAGCTCCTCCAGAAACTGCGGCAGCCGGTCGCGCTCGGGCACAGTAGTCAGCACCGAGGATACATAATGGGGCTTGTAGCAGCCGCACACGGCACCCAGCTCGCGCACAGGCAGGTTTTGCCCTAGGTACAACACATGATGCTGTCGCACCCGCAGCAGGTAGTTCATAAACAGTAGCGCTAGCTCGTGCAGCTCGCCTTCGGGCAAAAACAGCACCCAGCGCGTAGCGTTTTCGGCCTGAACGGGCGGCAGTGCGTCGGCTGCGGCCAGCAACTTTTGCCGCAACAGGTGCGAAGCCAGGTGCTCCTGCGCCGGATTGAGGCTGCCAGTTTGCCACAGCACCCCAATGCGGTACAAAAACGGATACACGATGTGCATCATCGTTTGCTCGAAGCCAATTTCTTCGGCCGCCTTGGCAATTACATGGCTTAGCTTGGGCTCGTCCATATCCATGGTGGCCGTGAGCAGAGCGGTAATTTGTGGGTTGTAGAGGTGCGGGTCGCTGCAGCAAGCGGCTACGGCTTGGCACAGCTCCTGCTCCGAAAGGCTCGCCACTTGCGAAATGCGGTGCCCCCTTTCGCACAGTGTGGCCACGTTCAGCAACCGCCGCAGATCCGAATCGCAGTACGTGCGAATGTTGGTAGCCGTGCGTTCGGGGCGCAGCACCCCGTAGCGCTGCTCCCACATCCGGATGGTATGTGCCTTAATACCGGAGAGGCTTTCCAGATCCTTAATTGAAAACTGGCCCACGGAACAGAAGAAATAGAAATGACAATAGGTTAGGTGGTGTGGCTTTGCGAGGCAGCAGGCCGATTGGCTTGCGACTTGCGGCGTGCTAAGGCAAAATATTTGGGCGAAACCCACAGCAAGCCAAACTCCTCGCTACCATCGCGGCCGGTGGTTTTGTGGTGCATTTTGTGTGCCATGTTCAGGGCGCGCAAATAGGCGTTGTTGGTGCGTTTCCAGAAAGGCAACCGCCGATGTATGAGCACATCGTGCACGAAGAAATACAGCGTGCCGTACACGGCAATGCCCATGCCTACCCAGTAGCGCCAGTCTTTTTCGGGGCCGCCGTACACCATAAAAAGCATCGACAGCCCGCCGTAAAACAGAAAAAAGAAGTCGTTGCGCTCAAAATGGTGCGGGTGCCGTACGTGGTGCGAGCGGTGCAAAAACCACAGCGGGCCATGCAGCACAAATTTGTGCATGAACCACGCCACGAATTCCATTCCCAAAAAGGTAAGGGCCACAAGAGCCGCGCCGGCCAAAGGAGTCATGGTATGCTAACCGCTGAGGGTAGTTGTTGTTTGGTTTATCTGCCAGGTTATTAAACCCGCATTAAAGTATGCTATTCAAAGCCAATGTCAGGTCCGCCACTACAGCAACGACGCGCGGCGTTCTGCTGGCAAGCGGGTGGTAGGCTTAATTACACCCGAGTGCCCGTAAGCAGAATGCCGCGCGTCGCGTAGCTGTGATTACCTAGGCGCTAGTTCCAGGTAATTTTTTCTTTGTTGAGGAAAGCAGAAATGCCCCGGCGGCAATCTTCGGAACCACGCGCTTCAGCATTTAGCCGCGCGGCGTAGCGCAAGCTTTCTTCGAGCGGGAGCTCCGGAATGCGGGCAATCATTTCTTTGGTGATTTCCATGCTCTGCCCCGAGTTTTCGACGCACAGCTTGCGAGCAAAACGGTGCACGTGGTCGGCGAGCTGCTCGGCAGGCACTACTTCGTTAATCAGGTTGTACGCCGCCGCTTTCTCAGCCGAAAATACCTCGCCCGTAAGCAGCAACTGCTTGGTGCGGGCCTCCCCTATTTTGCGCAGCAAGAAAACGCTCACGATGGCTGGCAGGAAACCAATTTTCACCTCGGTGTAGCCGAACTTGGCTTCGGGTACGGCAAACGAAAAATCGCAGAGCGTAGCCAAGCCGCAGCCGCCTGCCAAGGCATGGCCCTGCACCTGCGCAATCACAATTTTCTTGAGCGTGTAAATCTGGTGAAACAACTGCATCAGATGCGTCGAATCGGCCAGGTTATCGGTGTAGCCAAAATTTTGTAGCTCCTGAATGTAGGCCAAGTCGGCACCGGCGCAGAAGGCTGGCCCCTCGGCACGCAGCACCACCACTTTGCAGTGGGGGTCGTTTTCGGCGTATTCAAAAGCATGCTTCAGCTCGGTTACGAGCTCCGAGCTGAGGGCGTTGCGTTTTTCGGGGCGATTGAGCGTGATGTAGCCAATGGCATCATTCGCCTCGTAGCGAATGTACTGTAACGCCTCTAGCTCCTGGGTAGCCATATCTTCCATGAGTCGTCGTTGCGTATGGGGTGTGGTGGAAGGCCTTGGCGGCGCGTTGTTCTGAGGCACGGTACCCAAGAGCGGAGCCATACAGGCCCGGTGCGCGGCGGTGGCCCAAACGGGCTCAGGTCAAACCTAACAAAAATGATGCGACAACAAAATCGACTATGTCGGGGCGTCGCTTTGAGAGAATGTACGAAGGAATAATGAGTTTGGACGGGGTGCTGCCAAACTTAGTTGGATAGTACAACTTGCTCTTTCATCGGTGCACTTGCTACCCGCTGTACCACAGCACCTTGCGCTGTTACATCATGCACGCGCAAGCCAACCTTTTGCAGCGCCGCCGACAGACGCTCTACATACCACGAGCGGCACGACGAATCGAACACCACCAAGGCCCTTGGTCCGAAGGTAGCCAGCAACTGCTCGGGCCACACGCGGGCGTTGCGACGCAGCACTACCATATCGACGGGCACCGGCTGTTGCCCTTTCCAGAGGCGCTGGCTAACGTAGGCCACGCGCTTGCCGTGCCAGCTAAGCAACACGGGCCCACCCTGCCCTAGGTGGCGCACGGCCAGTTGTGGCGGCCACCCCGCCACGTAGCGCACCTGCCGGTTGCCACGCTCGATGAGGCCCGGCAGTACCCGGTAGGTTTGCTCGGTGTGGTTGAGCGGCATCGAATCGGGGGTGATAATGAGGGCCGAGGCACCATCGTGCAAGCCCAACGCTGAGCGCCTGGGTATGCTATAAATAATGAGCCGCTTATCGGTTGCCACAGCCCGCGCCGCCGTAACCCTACTGCCCGAGAACACCAGCAACACCAGCGCTGCGGCACCTAGCCACACCAAACGCCGCCACGCCACAAAGGCCAGCAGCAATGCAATAAGCAAATACAGCAACCAGGTTTGGGGCGGCGTGAGGTGAATTCCCGTCACCAATGCGCCCGGCATAGCCTGGCCCACCCACACAATGTATTCATTGAACAGCCAGATGAGCTTTTCGAACACCCACCCTAAGCTGCGCGGCAGACACAGCAGCGCCTGCAAGCCCGTTAGCCGCACGGCGCCTTCAGCCAGAAAAGCCACGGCTTGCAGCCCCAGGCCCACGTAAAGTGCCAGCGACGACAAGGGTACCGCTACTAGGTTGGAGAGCAGGAAGCTGAGCGGGAACTGATGGAAGTAGAATAAACCCAGCGGAAACGTAGCCACCTGCGCCGCCAACGAAAGCGCCACCGCTTGCCACACCGCATCCAGTGCCCAACCCGCGGCACCTAAGAGCTTTTGCTGCCAGCGCGGTTGCCACGGTCGAATTTTGCGCGCGGTCCACTCCTGGGCGTCTATCCAGGCAGCAATGCGCGGCTGCAGGTACACAATGCTGAGCACGGCCAGAAACGAGAGCTGAAAACCCACATCAACGAGAAGGTACGGGTCGTAGAGCAGCAAGCAAAAAGCAGCTACCGCCAGCGTGTTGTACATATTGCTTTGCCGGCCTACGGCCCGCGCGCCCGCCACAAACGAAAACATTACCGCCGCCCGCAGCACCGACGCCGATAATCCCGTGAGGAAGGCGTAGGCCCAAATGACCAGCAACCCCACCCCTGCCGACCATACCCGAAACCCGCGCGTGTTGCCGAAAAACCGGCCTAGGATCAGCTGCAGTACGCCAAACAGCAAGCCCACCTGCAGCCCCGAAACGGCCATAATGTGCGTGGTGCCGGTGTTGGCATAAGCCTGCTTCGTGTCGCTGTCGACCTCGTCTTTCAGGCCGAGCACCAAGGCATCGGCAATGGCAAATTCGCGCTTAGCCGTAACGTAGCGCCTGAAAACACCTTCCAGGTGTTTGGCGGCCTGCATGCTGTAGTAACGCAACCAGTTGGGCGGCTGCACGGCCAGCACGCGGTACTGATCGGGGTGCACGAACTGCTGATGGTAGATTTGGTGGTAGCCGAGGTAGCGCCGGTAGTCGAACTCGCCGGGGTTGAGCGGGGCTTTGGCCGGAGTTGGGGCACCGCGCACTAGCCACACCTGCCCGTAACGAGGCTCCTGGGCGTTGGCCTCGTAGCGCGGCACCGATACCCGCACGCCACCTAAGGCATGCCGCCACTGCCCCGCCACCCGCACGGCCGATACGCGCAGCGTGGTGGCGTAAGTATTCGGCCGCACCACGGTGTAGTCGTCGACCACGGCGCGGTAAAACTCGATGGAACCTTGGTGATAGAGGTGCTCGGAGCGGCGGCTTTCGGTGGCTTGCTGCGCTATGGTAGTGCCGGCCAGTACCACCACGCCTAGGGCCAGCAGCCCCGCAGCATCGTGCGCACCGGGGGTGCTGGCCCGTGCCGCCCACAGGTTAGCACCTAGGTACAATACCTCGGCCGCAGCCAGCCAAGGCAGCAGTTCCGGCAAGCTTGCGCCCCAGTAAAACCAGATGACGATACCCAAAACCAGGGCCAATACCAGCCGCACCGCAGGGTGCGTAGCCCACGAAATGGTGGTGGAGCGAACTGCCATAGCTGCCTTTAACTAAGAATGCCTCACGCGTACGGTTTGCCTAGGCAGGTTTGTACGGACGAGGCACACTTGAGGTGGCTAAGGATGGCTTCGGTTGCGTATTACAACCCCGCGGCAGCGGCATTGCGCCACTCCATTTTGTAGTGCTGAATGTCGGCTTCGGTAAACTGCTCGCCTACTTTCTCAAAGCCGTGGCGCTCGTAAAAAGGCACTGCGCGCAGTTGCGCGTTCAGGTACACCGTGGCTTCGGGGTGCATAGCCTGCACATCGCGTAGCACGGCTTTCAGGATAGCACTGCCTACCTGCTGGTTGCGGTATTCCTCGAGCACGGCAAAACGTTCGAGCTTCACGCCGCCTTCGGTGCGGCGCCAGCGGGCCGCGCCGCAGGGTGTGCCATCGGCTGCTTGGGCCAAATAGTGCGTGGCTCCGGCTTGGTCGTGCGCGTCGTGCTCCAGCTCGCGCGGCACGTTCTGACCTTCCACAAACACCTTTTCACGAATAGCAAAGGCCTGCTGAAGTTCGGCGGGAGCGGTAATGCGGTGGGCGGTAATCATATCGAGGATAAGGTTCAGAAAAGCACAACGGCGCGGCAGCAAAGCTACCGCGCCGTCGAATAATATTAGCCAGCGTTACCTAGGCCTGCTCTTGGTTTACGGGCAGTTCCTGCACCGGGCGGTCGTCGCCATCGGCTTCGGCGGGGCGCTGCCCGGGCTGGTAGTAGCGCGCGGGGCGCACCGGGCGCTCGGCTTGCGCACGTTGCTGGTCGGCGTCGTGCTTGTCGTAGGCCATTACAATCTGCTTCACCAAGCGGTGGCGCACTACGTCTTCGGCCGACATTTCCACGAAACCAATACCAGGCACGTCTTGCAGAATATCCAAAGCTTGGAACAAGCCCGATTTAATCTTCGTGGGCAAGTCTACTTGGCTACGGTCGCCGTTCACCATCACTTTGGCGTTCGGGCCCATACGAGTCAGAAACATCTTCAGCTGCGAAGGCGTGGTGTTCTGGGCTTCGTCGAGCAGCACAAAGGCGTGGTTGAGCGTGCGGCCGCGCATGTACGCCAGCGGCGCAATCTCAATGGTCTTGTTCTCGAGGTAGAACTTAAACTTCTCGGGCGGCAGCATGTCCTCCAGCGCGTCGTAAATCGGGCGCAGGTAGGGGTCAACTTTCTCCTTCATGTCGCCGGGCAAAAAGCCTAGGTTCTCACCGGCTTCCACCACGGGGCGCGAAATGATGATTTTCTTGACCTCTTTGTTTTTGAGGGCACGCACGGCCAAGGCCACCGAAATGTACGTTTTGCCCGTACCGGCCGGCCCGAGGGCAAACACGAGGTCGTTTTTGTTCACGGCATCAACCAAGCGCTGCTGGTTGGCCGTTTTGGCCTTGATGATGCCCCCTTTCGCGCCAAACAAAATCACGTCGGGCGACGAGGCAAGGCGGGCGTCCTCCAGTTCCTCATCCGACGAGCCCACGTACTGCGCCACGGTTTTGTCCGTTACCTGGCCGTACTGGTGGTAATGCTCGAGCAGCGACGATAGGATGTCGTTGATGCGCTGGATAACGGCCGTTTGGCCCTGAATCTTAATCTCGTTTCCGCGCGAAATGATTTTACTGCCGGGGAAGGCAGCCGCCAGCTGGCGGATATTTTGGTTGTCGGGGCCTAAGAAGTCGA
This sequence comes from Solirubrum puertoriconensis, assembly GCF_001483135.1. Lineage (GTDB taxonomy): Bacteria > Bacteroidota > Bacteroidia > Cytophagales > Hymenobacteraceae > Solirubrum > Solirubrum puertoriconensis. Next base: position 640,228 of record NZ_LNAL01000003.1, on the reverse strand, counting down.
CTAGCGAAACGTTCTCAAGCGTAATGACTTTTTCGACCAAGCTAGATAGATGTGAAAACGCCGATGGCGCAGTGGAGAGAGAAGAAAAGCGGCCAACTTGCTGAGCGGTCAGTCGGGGCCGATTGCCTACTTTTGCCGCCTCCGCAGTGGGTTTAAACAATAGTACGCATTCTTCTCAAAAACGGTCAATGGGCCTGATAACGTTCCTTTCGGACTTTGGCTACCGCGACCATTACGTGGCCGCGGTAAAAGCGCAGCTACTGCGCCTAGCGCCGGCCGTGCCCGTGCTCGACATTACGCACGCCATCGAGCCGTTCAACATCGCGCAAGCCGTACACGTGCTAGGTTCGGTTTTCGCTGATTTTCCCGAGGGTACGGTACACCTGATTGGTGTTGAAGACCACGGCGCCGGCCGCCGCGGTTGGCTGGCTGCCTCGTGGCGCGGGCACTACTTTGTAGCCGCCGACAATGGCATCCTGACGCTGCTCACCGACGGCCGCCCCGACGACCTGGTGCAATTGCCGCAACCAGCTGAGTGGCCCGCCTCCCCCACCCGCGAGGTGCTGGTGCCCGCGGCCGCGCACCTAGCCAAAGGCGGCGCCCTCACCGACCTAGGGCCGCTCACTACCGAGCTGTACCAGCTGCTCAACCGCCAGCTGCGCCTGCAAGATCACCGCATTACCGGCCACGTGGTGCACGTCGACCACTACGGCAACCTCATTACCAACATCACCCGCGCAGCCATTGAGGCCGTCGGCCACGACCGCCCCTACTCCATTCACTTCGCCCGCGAAACCGTGCGCCACATTGCCACGCACTACCAAACCGCCGACCCCGGCGACGCAGTGTGCGTGTTCAACAGCGAGGGGGCTTTGTGCATCGGCGTAAACCAGGGCAATGCCTCCGAACTGCTCGGCTTGCACTTCGATTCGCAGGTGGATGTGCGGTTTGCACAGGAGTAGCTAACAAGCCCTAGGTTGCTCCACCTTTATCAACTAGTAATAGCTATGCTGGTTCGCATTGTACGCATGACGTTTCGGCCCGAAGCCGTTACCGATTTTCTGAACGTGTTTCGGGCTTCCGAAGACCGGATTCGGCAACAACCCGGCTGCCGCCACATGGAGCTGTGGCAAGATGCCGACGCCCCCAACGTGTTTTGCACCCACAGCCACTGGGATTCGGCCGAGCACCTCGATGCCTACCGCCGATCTGCGCTGTTTGGCGAGGTGTGGCCGGCTACCAAGCGCCTGTTCGCCGCCCCGCCCGTCGCGTTTTCCGTAAACCCGGTAACGGCCAACAGCGCCCAGCTCCCACCCCCCGATTCGGTGCTGTAGCCAAACCAAACCCAGGAGCCCGTTGTTGCCCGGCACAGCTGGTGCATTACCGGCTTCCGTTCACCGTTTCGTGCGGCCGCAGCCGTGCGCTTTGCCTTATGCAGCCCGACTACTTTGCCTTCTACGGTCTTCCCGAAAGCTTTTTGCCCGACGAAAAGGCCCTTAAAACAAAATACTACGCCCTCAGCCGCGAGTATCACCCCGACTTTCATGCCACGGCTGCGCCCGAGCAGCAGCAGCAAATGCTGGAGCTCTCCACGCAAAACACCAACGCCTACCGTACCCTTTCGAGCTACGACCAGCGCCTGCAGTACATTTTGCAGCGCCACGGCCTGCTCGAAGAAGGCAAACAAGAGCTTCCGGCAGATTTTTTAATGGAAGTTATGGACCTCAACGAGCAGCTGATGGAGCTGGAATTTGAGCCTGATACCGAGGTAGCCACGCGGGTACAAACCGAGGTAGATCGAATTGAAAATGAAATAGAAACCGCCATTCGGCCGGTACTCCAGGGCTACACTGGATTGCCCGCAGAGGAACGCGCAGCGGCCTTGCAGCAGGTGCGTACTTATTATTTGAAACGCCGCTACCTCTTGCGCATTCGCGAAAGTCTCTCTAAGTTTGCTACCCGTTCCTGAGTCGTGGGAACGAGACAAGCCCAGATGGCGGAATCGGTAGACGCGTTGGTCTCAAACACCAATACCGCAAGGTGTGCCGGTTCGACCCCGGCTCTGGGTACTCAAAAGCCCTTCGGCACTGCTGCCGAAGGGCTTTTTGTTTTTCTATACCTCGGCCTAGCTCGTCCGTGCTGCGCGGGCTAACGTAAAGCTTGGCTCTGCTGCCACTTTCTGCATGTCCACGCTTTCTCCTGCTCACTTTCATACGCCAGCCGGCACCATCGTCGGCTATTACGATGGTGCGGTGGTGCGAGCCAGCGGTATCCGCTATGCTCGGGCTACTCGTTTTCAGCCGCCAGTTGACGAGCCGGCTTCCGCTGCGCCTATCCAGGCCACCAGCCCGGGGCCGGCGTGCCCGCAGGTAGTCGATTCGCTTTTGAACCAGGCCCTAGGTCCGGTACTGGCCGGCCGCACCTACAGCGAAGACTGCCTGCGGCTGACCGTTACGGCACCAGCCGATGCGCGCCCGGGTGAGCAGCTACCCGTAATCGTGTGGATACACGGCGGCTCATACGTGAGCGGCGCCGGCGACTTGGCCTTCTACGACCCCGTTTCGCTCGTTAGCGAACAGCGCGTGGTGGTGGTAGCGGTTACCTATCGGCTAGGCTTGTTTGGCTTCCTAGGTCGGGCTGATACTCCGGCGAACCTAGGCCTGCTCGACCTGATGGCGGCGCTACGCTGGGTGCAACGCAACATTGCCGGCTTTGGCGGCAACCCGGCGTGCGTAACCTTGCTGGGCCACTCATCGGGCGGCGACGCGGCCGCGCACCTCATGGTTGCGGAGGGTGCCGCAGGGTTGTTCGGGCGCGTAATACTGCACAGCGCGCCGCTTGGTCTAGCTCCCAACCGCTCCCGCATGACGCAGGCCATGGCCGCGGCGGTGGGCACCATAGCAGCTACTGCCAGCGCCGATGAGGTGTTGGCTATGGAGGTAAAAGCTTGGCGGGCGGCACGGTGGGCTGGGCTGAAAAGCGGAATGCCCTTTGGCACGCAGTACGGTGCCTACCCGCTACCACCCGAGGCGTCTGTAGCGCAAGCATGGCAGTTGGCAGCACCCAACATCGATGTGCTTATCGGGGCGACGGCGGAGGAACTGCGCTTTTTTGCCGTTATCGATCCGAAGTTTCGCCGGATTGAGCGGGTGCCGCTGCTCGGCCGAACCCTCACTCGCCAACTCGTGGCGGAAGGCTCGCGGCGTATCTACGTGGCTCCGGCCGCTGCCTTCGCGCGGCGGCATGCTCAAGCGGGTGGCCGCGCGTACCTGTTTAACGTAACCTTCAGCCCCCGCGGCAGCCTGTTCGGTGCCGCGCACACCATCGATTTGCCCTTGCTGCTAGGCACGCGCGAAACGTGGGAAGCGGTGCCACTGCTAGGTGATGTGCCGTGGGAAGAAGTTGCGGAAGCCGGCCGGCAAGTGCGCGCGCTCTGGACCACCTTTGCCCGCACCGGTGAGCTGCCGAGCAAAACGGAGGTTCCCGGCGTACTAGAGCTACAGCGCGTGTAACAACCTGCTGCGTCGCTCCCTATGTACTCTTTATAGCAGTAGCTTGGCACGCAGCACTGGTGCCTAGGCATGGCTATACTGTATGCCTGTTAAGGCACCTAAGGTACCTTTTGATGACACCCCATATCCACTTCACCATCCCTATGAACTACTTTTTACTCTTGCTAGCCGCCGCGCTCAGCTTGCTGACGGCCTGCGGCACACGGCCGCCAGGTGCCTCTTCCAAGGCTAGTACCTCGCCTACCGAGCCACCTGCGTTTGGTGCCATTCGCGAAGACGAGCTGCGCCGCGACTTGTTTGAACTGGCCAGCGACAGCCTGCGCGGGCGCCGCGCCGGCCGCGAAGACGAGCTACGCGCGGCCGTGTGGGTAGCCGACCGCGCCCGCGAAGCCGGCCTCGAGCCTGCCGGTGCCGATGGTACTTACTTTCAGTTTTACCCGTTGCGCCGAGTGGCCGTATCGGCCGATAGCCGGGTGCAGCTCAACGGGCAAGTTATAGCGCTGTGGCAGGATGCCTGGGTGACTAACCCCGTGGAGGCGCGCCTCGATGGACCAGTGGTGTGGCTGAATTCCATGGCCGACACCACCAAGCGTGACTTACGCGGCAAGATCGTGGCCATGAACCTGCTGCCGCCTACACCGCTGCCCGCACCCAAGATGAGCCTGTGGGGCTTTCGGTACATTTTATCGGCCCTAGGTCAGCAGGGTGCCGCTTTGCGCAGCAAGGGCGTAGCGGGCATTGTGCTGGTGGCCGATGCTACTGCCGAGCCGCAGTTGGGCTTTGTAGGCTTCCGCTACGAAGACGGTACCTACAACCTGCCGGCTACCACCACTCCAGCTACCCCACCGGCTGCCCCCCTGCTGCTGGTGCGCCAAGCCCTAGGTGCGCGGCTTCGCTCGAAAGCCACGCTTAAGGCGAGTTTGGGAGTCGACAGCTACATCTATCCATCCATCAACGTAATAGCCCGCGCGCCTGGCTCCGACGCTGCTCTGCGGGCCGAGCACGTGTTGTTCAGCGGGCACCACGACCACGACGGCGTAGGCCCGGCCCTGCAGGGCGACTCTATCTGGAACGGCGCCGACGACAACGCTACCGTGAGCGTGGCCATGCTGGCCATTGGGCGGGCCTGGAAACAGAACCCCGGCCGTCGCTCGGCGCTGTTTGTGTGGCACGGCGCCGAAGAGCGCGGCCTGCTGGGTTCGCGCTGGTACGCCGAGCACCCCACGGTGCCCAAAAACTCGATTGTAGCCGTGCTGAACGGCGATATGATTGGCCGCAACGCGCCCGACTCGGCAGCTTTGCTGGGCTCGGTGCCGCCGCACCGCAACTCCACGGCCTTGGTGAACATGGCCTTGCAAGCCAACAACCAGTTCACTAAGTTCAAGCTCGACAACACCTGGGACGACCCCAAGCACCCCGAAGGCTGGTACTTCCGCAGCGACCATTTGCCTTACGTGCGCGCGGGCATTCCGGGCTTGTTCTTCACCACGTTGCTCCACCCCGATTACCACACGCCCCGCGACGAAGCCTCGCGCATCGACATCACCAAGCTCGCCCGCATGACGCGCTGGATGTACGCCACGGGCTGGGCCGTCAGCAACACTCCGGAGCGCCCAAGCGTTGACCCAGGCGCGAAACTGGAACGTTAGTGCAGCAGTAAACACAGCAGGCCCCGCATCGGCACCTCAGGCTGATGGGGGGCTTTGCTATTCATGAGCGCACCTCTCACCACCTACCGTTACCTAGGCGACCGGCTTAGCCGCCTCATGGCTTCGGGCCTCATCGGCCAATTGTGCCAGCCCGTGCTCGATAGCCGCGGCAAGTGCATACGCGGGCGCAACGGCTCCATGCTAGTGCGGTTTGCCAGCGGCCCGGCAGTGGTGCTGGGCCGGCAGTTGCGCAAGGTGGCCCCTGCATCCAAACTGGACGAGTAGCCGGCTGCCTAGGTGATTTTGCCTGTTGCCAGCCTAGTACCCTAGGTGGTTAGCTCTACCTCCACGGCTGTGGAGCCGCCTTTGTCATCGTCGGTAACCAGCAGCAGTTCGTAGCGGCCGCGGGCGAGTTCGCGCCGCACGGTTATGCTCTCAACTTTGCCCAAGTAAGGTTTGCCGTTGGGCTGCACCAGCTGCGCCATGCGGGTAGGCACGGCATTGCGGCTCTGCTGCTTCGGGTCGATGATGCCCACGAAGCTGCCGAGCACCTCGCCGTCGGCCACGGGGTCGGTGGTATCTTCCACTGAAGCCGAAACGAACAGCAAATTTTTGTGCACCGAAGCGCCCGACAAACCCGACGGTTTGCCGTTGATGTGCGGCAAGGCATAGCGCTGCACCTCGATGCGCGGAACCTGCGCAGTGCGGTGCTGCACAAAATCCATGGCGGCGCCTAGGGAGCAGCGAAACACCAGGTTGCCAGCATCGGTGCCTACGCTGCGCTGCATCAGAAAGAGCGTGTCGGCGGTAGCTGCGGCGGCTTCCAGGTTCAGCGCAATGCCTTTGGGCAGCAAGGGCTTTAAGGCGTTGTACAACGGCGTAAGCGAAAGCGGATACACCGTAGCCGCGGGCGGGGTGCCGGCCCCGAGCGTAACCCAAAATCCTACCTCGCGCGCGGTGGTAGCGCCTGAACCCATCACCAGTAGGCCCTTTTGCCCATCGGGCAGCGCCACAGCCGTGAGGCATTCCAGGTCGGGCTTGAGGTCTTTGGGAATGCGGCCGGAGCTGAAATGCGCCGTTTCGAACAACTGCACCGGGTTGCCGGCCACCATGTCGCGGGCACTGAGGCAGTACAGAAAGGGGGCGTCGTCGCCGATGATGTACGCTAAGTCGCCCACTACCTCAATACCCGAGGCAGAAGGCAGCTTCGGCAACGACACTTCGCGCTGAATGGTGGCTTTCATGGGGGAGTTATCAGATGGCAGTGGTTAGTGCAAACGCTTCGATGGTACGCGGGGCTTTATGCCGCTACGCAAGCGGCAGCCGAGCCGTTGGCAATTCCACAGCCCGGCAGCGTTTGTTCGTGCAAGCCACCTACTGCATCAGCCCCAACAACCGGCAACTAGCCACTGACAACCAGCACCCTACTGCTTGGTAATGGTGAACTCCACGCGACGGTTGAGGCGGCGGGTTTCTTCGCGCTCGTTGCTGGCGCGGGGCTTGGTACCGCCGTACCCGACGGTGCTGATGCGCTCGGCGGCCACGCCCCGGGTCACGAGGTAACGTTTTACCTCGGCCACGCGCTCTTCCGAAAGCTTCACGTTCAGCTTGGCGTCGCCTTGATTATCGGTGTGGCCTTCAAGGCGGATTTCCACCGAGGTGTTGTCCTGCAGCGTGCGAGCCAGGCGGTTCAGCTCGGCGTACGAAGTACCCAGCAGGTTGGCCTTGCCCTGGGCGAAAATGATGGTGGGCAGTTCAAGGCGTGAGCCTACGGCAGCAGGCATCACGAGCAAATCCATCGTCAGCGGCCCCGAAACCGTGATGGTATCGGTTACGGTAAGAAAACCACCTGCGGTAGCGGCCACGCGGTAGCGGCCCGCGGGCAAGCTAAACTGGTAATTGCCGCCCGAAGCATCGGTGCGGCCCGTGGCATTGAATACGATGTCGCCACCTAGGCGCTGGGCTTTTACCTCGGCCACCACGGGTTTGCGCGTGCGGGCATCGAGCACGCGGCCTTGCACAAAGCCGCGCGGCGGGGCAGTAGCTACGGGCACAACGGCCGCTACGGGTGCCTGGGCCACTACCGTATCGGGGGCGGGCGTAAGGCCCGCGGCCGCGCGTACTATGTCGGCGGGACCGTTGGTGGTACGCGCCGCGGCCCAATAAGCCGATTTGCCATCGGGGCCCAGCTGAAAGTAGGCATCGAAACCAGGCCCGTTTACCACGGGCCCTAGGTTGCGGGGCTCCGTCCAGCGCGTCCAGGTGTCGTCAAGTCGTTCGCACACGAAAATGTCGGCGCTGCCGTAACCGGCGTGGCCGTACGAGGCGAAGTACAGCGTTTTGCCATCGGGCGCGAGCCAGGGTGCAAAGTCGAAACCAGGCGAATTCACCGTTCCGCCCAGGCTGCGCGGCTCTGTCCAGCCACCATCGCGGTCGGGCTGGCTGATGTATAAGTCGTTGGCGCCTTGCCCATCGGCCCGCTCAAGGCTCATCAGCAGCACTTTTTCGTCGGGCGTCATGTAAAACGTCGACGAGGTGCCGGTGGTGTAGTAGTTCAGGATTTCCACCGACTCCATTTTGCCCCAGGCATTGCCTATGCGCCGGGCTTTGGAAACGCCCTCGTCCTTGGAAGTACCGTCGGACTGGTACCAGCCGCGCACCAGCAGGGCATTGCCGCCGCTTAATACGGCTTGCACCCCGTTGTGCTGCGGCGAGTTAAGAGCATCGAGGCGGGTAGCCTGGCTCCAGGTCTGGCCGTTGTCGGTGGTTTGGCTTGTCCATACGTCGCCCGATTCGGTGTTGCCTTCGGTGTTGCCAGCAAAGCGCGTACGCACGAAAAACATGGTTTTGCCATCGGCCGTGAGCACCGGGTGCAGCTCGTTCGACGGCGTATTGATGGCGGCACCTAGGGGCGCGGGCGTACCAAAGGTGCGGGCGGTTTCGGCCACTTGCAGCCGCAACGGAAACATGCGCCACTGCTGCGTGGCTTTGGTTTGGGCGCGCTGGCCCACCACGCCGGTGCCGTTCAGCTTATCGGTATTGGGCACAGCCAGGCAAAAATCGTTGCCGCGGCTTACGATTTGAGCGCAACCCACTGGGCCAGCCGCTACCAGCTTCCATTGCTGATACAGGCTACCGGTGTAGGGGCGCTGCACCACGGGGGCGTTTTCGTCGGGGCGTTCGAGGGTGAGGCACTTGCCGCTGTGGCGCGCCTCAATGCGGTACCACTCGCTGCCCGGGCTGATGCGCACAAAGCGCCACTGCTGGCTTTGGGCCTGGGTAAACTCCCACTGCACCACGCTTGCCCCGGCTTCGGCCGAAGCACCTTTTACCTCGAGCGCCCGTCCGCTGGCCCGGGCCACTACCCCGTAAAAAGTACCCTCGGTGGGCGTTGGGGCGTTTTGCGCAGCCGCTTGGCGGTGGCCCAGCATTGCACACATCCACAACAGCACCACACAGCTACGCAACATTACAGAGGCAATCGGCATAAGGCTAAACAGCACACTTGGTCTGGTGTGCAAGTTAGGCGAAATCCGTGCCTATGGTGTTTGGGGCAAAAGCAACATCGCCCACCTAGCTTAGCCAAGTGGGCGATGCGCGTGGGAGTTGCCAGAGGCAAATAGCGTCAGTGTGTTCTCATGCTTGGTTGTGTATGTACTTGAAGCGCACAAATTTGTCATTCTCATAGATGGCCGTGAAGTGTCCACCGCTGTTGGCGTCGACGGGCTGACGCTCTGCGGTTTTGGCCGGAGCGCTGCTCGAGGTAGGAACAGCCGGGTAGGCGCCAGGGATTACACCGGGGACGTGGCAGATGAAGGAGAGGATCTTTGAAGCCATGTTCGTTCTCGTGTTTAAGGTTGTTGGAAAAGAGGTTGGGTGTGAAGAAGCGTAAGCTAAGCAAGAAGTCGTTTACAAGTATAAATTAAATTTTAATTAATTGAACGATGCTAAGATAACAGAATATTTTGTTGCGACACCATCCGTAGCATTACGGAATTTAATATCCGTATTAGCACGTACCAACTGACTCAGTACCAGCTCGGATACAACACAAGCTGTAGATACCTAGACAGTGTTCGCAGACGCAATACGGCACCTCATAGACTATGGTTGAGTTTCGGATCAAAAACTATTTTTATCCTACTTAAGCTCGCTTAAAGCAAAAAACCTCCCGGCACTGCTGCCGGGAGGTTCGCTCGCTCTTTCGAAAAGACCCTAGGCGCACCTAGGAATTGTTGATGAGCTTGTGCTTAAGTGCGTACTGAATAAGCCCGACCACTGACTTGGAGTTGGTTTTGGTGAGGATGTTTTTGCGGTGCGTCTCCACCGTTCGCTCGCTGATAAACAGCTTCTCGGCAATTAAGGCATTGGGGTACTCGCGCGCAATCAACTGCAGTATCTCCATCTCGCGGGCGGTTAGCTCCACGGGGCGCTCCTCGCGAGCTTCGCTGTGGTTGTTGCCGTTGCGGTGCAGGTTCTGCAGCAGCGCTGCTCCCACTTCGGGGCTGAAGAAGGTACGCCCCGCCGCCACCTGCCGAATGGCATCGGTGAGTTCGGGCTTGGTGGTGTTCTTGAGCACGTAGCCCGAGCCGCCCGCCTCCATGACATCGGTTACGGAGCTATGATCGTGAAAGACCGACAAGGCCAAACTGCACACCGAGGGGTGCGCCGTCCGGATAGAACGCATCAACTCCACACCCGTCATGCCGGGCATGTTCAAATCGATAATTGCCACCCGGATGGCGGGGTTTTCCTGCAAACGCAGCAGGGCGTCGCCGCCCCCGCTGGCTGTTGCTACCACCTGTATATCCGGGATGTCTTTCAGCAAGGCTTTTATGCCTTCGATTACCAATGGGTGGTCGTCGACCAGGAGCACCTGCAAAACATTGGTCGAGGCTTGGCTCACGGCTCCGGAATTGTTGCTCATGGAAGGGTCACCTAGGCTATTGCCAAACATGCGGGTATTTATACGAAAGCTTGTTGCGCTGCGGACTCAGCAGGATAGCACCGCAAAGTACGATACAATCGGGAGGGCAACAGTAGGGAAGTAATAGCGGGCAATGCGACCTTCAGACTCCATACCTGACTGTCAGTAAATTATCAGTGCAATTGCACCCTGACAATATACAAGCAAGTTTTGCGCGTCACCTAGGTGGTAAATACGCAATCCGCAGCGGTAAATACTTACCGCTGCGGATCGATCCAAGCTCAGGTATGATTAGCAGAAGATATTCAGCTCAAGCGAGCCTCCCGCTCGGCATACCTGTCGAGCGGGAGGGCTACGCTACAAACCGTACTTGCCGCTAAACTTGCGGTTGAGGTACAGCTGCTTGTTCTCGAGGCTAAAGGACCGGCCGTCGATATAAGCGCGCGTTACGTTGTTGGAACGCATATCAAGCAGGTCGCCGGTGCTTACCACCAAGGTGGCACTCTTGCCTTGCTCCAGGCTGCCGTAGTCCTTATCGAGGCCCATCATACGGGCGGGGCTCAGGGTTACGGCCGTTAGGGCTTCCTCCTTGCTCAGGCCGAAATTGGCCGCCGTGCCGGCAATAAAGGCCAAGTTGCGCGAGCCGGGTATTTCCATGTCGCCTTGGTAATCGAGGCAGAACGGAATGCCGGCCTGCTGCAAAATGTACGGCAGCTTGTAGGGCAAGTCGTAGTCGTCGTCGGCGCGGCGCGGCAAGGCATGGATGCGCGAAAGCACCACGCCTACGTTGTTCTGCTTCAGAAAGTCGAGGGCCATCCAAGCGTCGCGGGCGCCTACTACCGACACCTTTTGCACGCCCAGGCGCTTGGCAAAGCGCACCGCCTCGATAATCTCCTTGCCGTAGTCGACGTGGATGAACAGCGTCTTGGAGCCGTCGAACAAGCCACCCAGGGCCGTAAGGCGCAGGTTTTCTTTGCGGCCTTTGGGTAGTTGCTGGTAGGCGGCCGCTTCGCTCAACAGGCTTTCCAGGTCGCGGAGTTGCTGCTCGCGCGTGTCCTGGCGTTTTTGCACGGCTTGGGCATCTTCGGTAGCACTGAGCTTCAGCACCATGCCGGGCCAGTTCAGGTGCAAGCCGTCATCGGCCTTCACGGCGGCGTCCTGCCAGTTCCAGGCATCGAGCTGCACCACCGAGCTTTGCCCCGAAATCATGCCGCCCCTGGGGGTTACCTGGGCCAGCAGCACGCCGTTGGTGCGCAGCGTCGGGATGATGTCGGAGTCGGTGTTGTAGGCAATCAGGGCGCGCACGTTAGGGTTGAACACGCCCACCTCGCGCGAGTCGACGGTAGCGCGCACGGCGTCCACTTCCGTCAGACCTAGGGTGGTGTTCGGCAAAATCAGGCCGGGGTAAATGTGCTGGCCTTTCACATCCACTACCTCGTAGGCGGCCTTGTCGGCAGCAAAGCCGTTTTGGGCACCTACGTAGGTAATGCGGCCTTTATCGAAAGCTACGGCGGCATCGTTCACTACGGTGCCGTTGCCTACGTGCAGCGTGCCGCCCACCAGCAGCACGGGCTTGGCTTGCGGCGGTGCCGGCGTGGGCACCTGCGCCAGGGCTGAAGTTGCAGTGGCACCTAGGGCAACGCCTAGGGTAAAGAGTTTATGCGTAAAGCGCATGGCTTGTTTGTCTGATAAGTTGAGGTAGCGCCGCACGAGCTGGAGCGCCTTCCAGGGCTTACTGATCCAGGTCTTTGTCTTCGCCTACCGTGTCGCAGTGAAAGTGGCCGGTTTGGCGCTGCACGCCCATCTGAGTGGGCGCACCGCCTTTCTTGGCATCAATCATCTTCTGCACCAGGCGCTGGCGTTCTTGCTTCATCAGCTGGCGCAGTTGCAGGTCGCTTTCCAGATCAAACATCTGCCGGCCATCCACGAAGGTGCGCTCGGCTTTGGCGTAAATGCTCAGCGGGTTGGCCGTCCAGAGCACCACGTCGGCATCTTTGCCTTCCTTAATCGAGCCCATCTGCTTGTCGAGCTTCAGGGCGCGGGCGGGGTTCAGCGTAACCAGCTTCAAGGCTTCTTCCTCCGAAAGCCCGCCGTATTTAATGGTTTTAGCAGCTTCTTGGTTGAGGCGGCGCGACATCTCGGCGTCGTCGGAGTTAATGCACACGTTCAGGCCCACCTTCGTCATGATAGCGGCGTTGTACGGAATGGCATCGCGCACCTCGTTTTTGTAGGCCCACCAGTCGGAGAACGTGGAAGCCGTAGCCCCGTGCGCCTTCATCTTGTCGGCCACTTTGTAGCCCTCCAGAATGTGCGTGAAGGTATTCACTTTGAAACCCATGCGCTCGGCCACGTTTAGGAGCATGTTAATCTCGCTCTGCACATAGCTGTGGCAAGTGATGTTGCGCTTGCCTTCCAGGATTTCAACCAAGGCATCCAGCTCCAGGTCGCGGCGCGGGGCGCCAACCTTCTTTTGCTTGCCCTTGCCGAGTTTGTTGAAGGCGGCCCACTCCTGCTGGTATTCCTTGGCGCGGGTAAAGGCATCCACGAACACCTGCTCCACGCCCATGCGCGATTGGGGGAAGCGCGTTACGTTCAGGTCGCCCCAGTTGGCTTGCTTCACGTTTTCACCTAGGGCAAACTTGATGAAGCCCGGCGTGCCCTGAATTTTATACTGCTCACCGGGCATGCCCCAGCGCAGCTTAATTACGGCCGATTGGCCGCCAATGGCGTTGGCCGAGCCGTGCAGCAACTGCGCCGCTACTACCCCACCGGCCAGGTCGCGGTACACGTCTACGTCCTCGGCATCTACCACGTCGCTCACGCGCACCTCGGAGGTAACCGATTGGGTGCCTTCGTTTACGCCTTCGCTAATGGCAATGTGCGAGTGTTCATCAATGATGCCGGGCGTGAGGTGTTTGCCGGTGCCGTCGATGGTGCGGGCACCGCTGGGCGCTACCAAGCCCTTGCCCACTTTGGCAATCTTACCGTCTTTCAGGAGCACGTCGGCACCCTCCAAGCGGCCGTCCTTTTCGTTGGTCCAAACGGTGGCGTTTTTGATTAATACCACCTCCTGCTTAGGCACCTCGGTGCGACCGTACGCCACAAAGGGGTACATCATACCGCCCAATTGCGGAGCTTCGGGGGCTTTGGTCGAGTCGCGCTTGGCGGCGCGGCTGGCTTCCTCGAGGCGGCGGGCGGTCCATTTCACCTGGCTGGCATCGGGCATCTGGCCTTCGCCCTGAAACACGCGCCCCTCGGCGGTGTAGTAGCCACTTAGGCGCACGGTTTGGCCTTTGGCTTTGCCCTTCTGGCTGAACACAATGGTTGCCAGGTCGCCGGTTACGCTCAGGCTGCCGCGTACGGTATCCTTAGGTGCCAAGGCAACTTTCAGCTCGGGCGCTTCGGGCTTGCCGGCTACCAGCATGCGTACCTCGGGCTGCTGGCCGATCTGTAGCGCGTACACACCGCGGTAATCGGTGGGCACCTCGCTCAGCTTGTAGCGGCGGCCTTGCACCCAATTGTCGAGCAGCACGTTGTCGTCGGCAAACAAGCGCGCTGAGGTCACTAGGAAGTTAGCTTCCATGCCGGGCTTCAAGGCCCCTACCCTATCCTGCACTTTCAGCAGCTCGGCGGGGGTGGCCGTGAGGGCACGCAGGGCTTCTTCTTCGGGCAAGCCGTAGCGCACGGCCGTGCGCAAGTTCGTCCAGAACTTCTTTTTGTCCTTCAGGTCGGCCGACGACAGGGCGAAACGCACGCCGGCTTTCTGCAGCAGCGCCGCGTTGGCCGGGGCCATTTCCCAGTGCTTCAGGTCTTCGAGGGCGATGCGCGTGGCATCGTAAATGTCATCTACCTGGTAGGCATCAGGGAAGTTCAGCGTGAGGATCAGCGGCGCCTTGGTGGCTTTTATATCCTCAATGCGCTGGTACTCGTCGCCGCGGCCTTTAACGATGTATTGCTGACCGAACTCGTCGCCCACGCGGTCGGCACGCAGCAGGCTTTGTTTATCACGCACCTCAAAAATTTGGGGCAGGCGGCGCTGTTCGTTTAGGGCCCGCAGCGAGAGGTTTTGCTCTTTTTGCGGGTTGCGCTGGTTCCAGTCGGCGTCGAGGTAGGTTTGGCGCAGCAGGGCAATGCTGCCCATGAGCGACGAAGGGTAATCCTGCGTGCTGGTGCCTTTATCGAACGAGTATGCGGCAGCAGCCCGGTCGAGCAGCAGCACTTCGGCTTCTTTGCGGCCTGAACTCAGGGCCACTAGTGCGCCCGTACCGCGCGCAATGCCGTCGTTTTGGTGCGTGAGCACAGTCCCAAAGCCCAGCTTGCGCAGCTGCTCGGCCTGCTCGTCGTTCACCTTAAACAGCTCGGCGGCGTTTACCTCGGGGTGCACGGCCTGATTCCAGTCGTAGGCACCGGCTTTGGTGCTTTCGAACTGCGGCCCCTGCGCACGGCGGCCACGGTTATCGGCGGGCTTTACTTCGGGCAGGCCGTAGTTGGAGTAAGCCTCCACAAAAGCCGGGTAGATATGGCGGCCGCGCATGTCCTGCACTACCGCACCGGCGGGCACTTTCAGGTTTTTGCCCACCGCCTCTACTTTCCCGTCGCGGATAACGAGCGTGGCGTCGTCGAGGCGGGTTTTGTAGTCGGTAAAGATGGTGGCGTGCGTGAAGGCAAAGAGGCCGGGGCGTTCGTCGTACACGCCGTTGCGCGGGTACGTTACCTGCGCCCAGACCGGACTAACTGCTGCCAGCCCGAACACCAAGCCCAGCAGGCGTAAATGGTTTCGCATGCGAAAAAAGCGGTGGAAAAGAGGTGAGTGAACCCACTAAAGGTAGCCAAAGAAACTGCTGTGATTACAAGGGTTGCAGCCGCGCAAAGCCGAGTTTTGGCCCCGTGCGTAAGTACATCATTGCCAACTCACTTTCATCCCGACAATTATGCGCAAAGGCACCCGCGTTTCCTGGAAATACGGCACCGGTACAGCAACCGGCAAAATCGAGCAAACCTTCAAAGAACCGGTTTCCCGCACCTTTAAGGGCTCCGAAATAACCCGCAAAGGCACTCCCGACAACCCGGCTTTTTTGATTGTGCAAGAAAACGGCGACCGGGTGCTTAAGCTGAAAAGCGAAGTGCAGCCGGCCGGTAAGTAGCCAAACAAAAAAGCCCCGCCGGGTTATCGGCAGGGCTTTTCGTAAGTGACTAGGAAAAGAACCTAGGCGTTTTTGGGATCGGGCTCAATGAAGGCTTGTTCCTCCATTTCGGTGGGTACTACCACAATACCTTGCTGCAGCTTCGAGTTGCGCTTGCCGTAGATGAAGTACACGATAAAGCCGAGGATCATCCAGCCCAAAGCTAGCTTCAGGGTATTGGAATCCAGGGCCACAATCATGCCTAGGCAGATAGCCGCACCCAGGAAAGGCACCAGCGGAAACGCAGCCGAGGATAGCGGCGCCCGGAACGGACGGGGCTGCTCGGGGTTGGAGCGGCGCATCAGCCACACACCAGCCGATACCAGCACGAAAGCCAGCAGCGTACCGAACGAGGTAAGGTCGCCGGCAAGCGAACCGGGCACGAAGGCAGCAAACGCACCCACAAATACCAGCAGCGCTAGGTTAGACTTGTAGGGCGTGCGGAACTTGGGGTGCAGTTCGGAAAAAGCTTTCGGCATCAGGCCGTCGTTGGCCATGGAGAAAAACACGCGCGACTGGCCCATGAGCATTACCAGGATTACCGAGGTAAAGCCAAACAGAATGGCGCCCGTAACGGCCGTGCCCAGCCACTTGAAGTCCGTCATGTAGGTTTCGATGGCATACGTTACCGATGCCTCGCCGCCCTTGGCCGGGTCGGCAAACTCGCGCCAGTTGGCAACACCCGTAAGCACGTGGCCAAATAGGATGTAAAGAATGGTGCAGACAGCCAGCGAGCCAAGGATGCCAATGGGCATGTCGCGCTTGGGGTTCTTGGCCTCCTGTGCAGCCGTCGAAACGGCGTCGAAACCAATGAAAGCAAAGAACACGATGGCCGCGCCGCCCAGGATACCGCCCAGGCCGTGCTTGTTCCACTCGGTGTATTCGCGCACAATTTTGCCACCGCTAATTACGGGTTCGGCATTTTCGGGAATCAGGTAGGGCGTGTGGTTAGCGGGGTTGATGTACTGCCAACCCACTGCAATGAACACCAGAACCACCGCAACCTTCAGCACCACCAGAAACGCGTTCAGGGTTGCCGACTCTTGCGTGCCTTTGATGAGCAGCAGGCTCAGCACCACTACAATCGCCAATGCCGGCAGGTTGATGATACCGCCTTCAAACGGCGAGTGGCTCAGGCTGTACGGGACTTCCGTCCCAAAAACCTGTAAGAGCTTGTTCAGGTATTCGCTCCAGGCAATGGATACGGTGGCCGCACCTAGGGCGTATTCCATAATCAGTGCCCAACCGATAACCCAAGCCACAAACTCGCCCATGGTGGTGTAGGCGTAGGTGTAGGCCGAACCGGCAATCGGAATCATCGCCGCAAACTCGGCGTAGCACAGGCCTGCAAATGCGCAACCAATGGCGGCCACGATGAATGCTAGGGTAACGCCCGGGCCCGAAGCCTGCGCGGCCGCTGCAGCGGTACGCACAAACAGGCCAGCCCCGATGATAGCCCCGACGCCGAGTGCCACCAGGTTAGCCGCGCCCAGGGTGCGCTTAAGAGCGCCTTCGCCGGAGGCATTGGCTTCGCCCAACAGCTGAGCGAGCGGTTTTTTGGCGAAAATGTTTGCCATTAGTGAGAGTGAATGGGGAGAATATTAGAGAGAAGTTGGTCGTGGAATACCGCACCGGGCCGCAAACGGACACGTCGGGGCCCGAATATAGGCAGAATCCGGCTTGCTGCTAGCTTGGCCCGGAAGTTGCCCTAGGTTACTTGGGGTCGATTAAACCACCTAGCCTGTTTGCCCTCTAAGCAAGCAGATTTCATTACAGACACTCCTTCCATGAAAAAGATGCTTCTGCTGCTGACGGTTGCTACCCTCGGCTTTACCACCGCTCAAGCCCAAAATACTGCTACCGCGCCGGCTTCGGCGCAACAAGGACCAGGCATGGGCCGTGGCCAAGGCCGCTTTTCGCCCGAGCAGCGCGCCGATCTGCAAACCCAGCGCCTCACTAAGCAGCTCAGCCTCACGGCCGATCAGCAAACCAAGGTACGCACCATCTTCCTGGCGCAAGCCAACGAAATGGAAACCCTGCGCGGCCAAATGACGCCCGGCAGCACCGAGCGCCAGGCCCTAGGTCAGAAAATGCAGGAAACCCGCACCCGCACCGATGAGCAATTGCGCGGCGTACTCACGCCCGAGCAGTTTGCGCAGTACCAAGCCAAGCGCGAAGACCAACTGGAAAACCGCATGGAGCGCCGCGAGGAAATGAAAGAAGCCAAAGTGAAAGCCAAGGGCGACAAGCTCAAGGTGAAAGGCGAAAAGGATAAGGCCAAGGTGAAAGCCAGCTAAGGCACTGCTCCACCCATCTCCACTTCCTCAAAAAGCCGCTCCTATCTTAGGAGCGGCTTTTTTGCTTGCGCACCCAGCTCATCGGCGGCCACCTCTGCCATTGCGCCACCTAGGTGCTGCTGGGCTGTTGGGGAGGCCACTATGGGTGCAATAATCTGCCTTAAGGGGAATTTATGCTTAGCACCCACTGATAAGCAACTATTTACGTGCGTACTAATGCTTAGCTGGTGCAAATTTCGATACAGCAGCCGGCCGATAGGATTCTCGGATTGTTATATTTGACAATGTCAGCCCCTTGCTCTTCGAGCGGCCATGCTGTCAGCTTACGCCCAAACGGCTCGGTGCTTGCATTTGGCAAGCCCTCCGTCGGCGGCCGGGCCAGCGAGGCCCGGCAGTTGTCAACTTACTCTACATCCATGAGTCCCCTGCCTTCCTCACAACCCTTCAGGATACACCAGTTCTACGACAAAGGGTTGGCCCACGCCTCTTACGCCGTGCTTAGCGGCGGCCGCATGGCCGTCATCGACCCGGCCCGCGACCCACAACCGTATTACGACTTCGCCGACGAGCAGGACGCCAAGATTGTGGCCGTCATCGAGACGCACCCCCACGCCGACTTCGTCTCGTCGCACCTGGAAATTGCTGAGGAAACCGGCGCCACCATTTACGTGAGCAAGCTGGTAAAGGCCACGTACCCGCACAAGCCCTTCGACGAGGGCGACCGGATTACCGTGGGGCAAGTTGAGCTGCACGCCATTAATACGCCTGGCCACTCGCCCGACTCCATCTGCATTTTACTAATTGACGAGCTGGGCGGCACCCGCGCTGTATTCACGGGCGACACGCTGTTTGTGGGCGATGTAGGCCGCCCCGACCTGCGCGAAGACGAAGCCATAGGCGGCCACAAGCGAGAGGAGCTAGCCGCGCAGATGTACGACAGCACCCGCAACAAGCTAATGACCTTGCCGCCCACCACCAAGGTGTATCCGGCGCACGGTCCGGGCTCTTTGTGCGGCAAAACCACTTCCACCGACCTCGACTCGACCATCGGCAAAGAGTTGAAGACAAACTACGCGCTGCAGCCTATGTCGCGCGACGAATTTGTGCGTGTACTGCTCGAAGACCAGCCCTTCGCGCCCAAGTACTTCGGCCGCGACGTGCAAATCAACAAGCAAGGCGCGCCCGCCTTCGAAGACTCCGTGCGCTCTGTGCCGCACCTGCAAAGCGGTGCTCCGCTCGAAGCCGGCATTCCCATCATCGATACCCGCCCAGCGGCGCAGTTCCGCCAAGGCCACTTGCCCGGCGCAATTAACCTGATGGACGGTGGCAAGTTCGAGACGTGGCTTGGCTCCATCCTAGGTCCGAAAGAGCAGTTTTACCTGGTGGCCGATTCGCAGATTGCCCTCGATACGGTAATCCGGAAAACCGCCAAAATTGGTTACGAAAGCAACATCACAGGGGCCCTGCTTACCCCGCGCGAGCTGCCTGCTACCTCGCCCGAGGTTGATGTGGAGCGAGTGCGCCAGCACCCCGAGCAGTTCACCATCGTCGATATCCGCAACCGCACTGAGGCTAAGCAGCCGGTGTTCGACAATGCCCTGCTCATTCCGCTGCCCGAGCTGCGCGAGCGTGCCCACGAAGTACCCGCCGACAAGCCCGTGCTGGTGCACTGCGCCGGTGGCTACCGCTCGGCCGCGGGCAGCAGCATTCTCAAGGCTGTGCTGCCCAACGTACCCGTGTACGACCTAGGCGAAGCCATAACCGAGTTTCAGAAGCAAGCAGTGCACTAAGCTTGCCTGATGCTCAAAGCCAACACAGCCCCGGCTCTACTGCCGGGGCTGTGTTGTTTTACGGGCTACAAATCGAGCACACTACGCAGTATTTCGGCTGCACAGTACACTCAGCCGACCAACCCACCATTTAATAAACTAGTTTACAGGTTGTTATTTGTAACCAAGTTTACAACTAGCTAATCGTTGTTTACGCCGACAATTTGCGGAGCAATTTCGGCACCCGAAGCGTTATTTTTGGTGTTCATTACTTCTTCCACCACCTGCATGAGAGTCCTGCACACCGCCGATTGGCACCTGGGCCAACGCTTTATCAGCGGCCACGAGCGCACCGAGGAGCACCGCCATTTTCTGGAGTGGCTGGTGTGCACTGTGCAGGAGCGGCAGGTAGAAGTGCTGGTACTAGCCGGCGACGTATTCGACACCGGCTCGCCCTCAAGCGCCGCGCTCGAGCTGTACTACTCCTTTTTGGTGCAGCTGCGCCAAACCAACTGCCGCGACGTGGTAATTGTAGGCGGCAACCACGACTCGCCGGCTACGCTCAACGCCCCGGCCCGCCTGCTACGCCACTTGCGCGTGCACGTGGTGGGCTGCGTGCCCGATTGCTTCGACGACCAGGTGCTGATACTCGACGATGCCACCGGCCAACCCGCGCTGGTGGTGTGCGCCGTACCCTTCCTGCGCGACCGTGACGTGCGCCTCTCCCTGCCTGGCGAAACCGCCGAAGAGCGCGAGGCCCGCATCAAACAAGGCATTGCCGACCACTACGCCCGCGTAGCCGAGTGCGAGCAAGTGTGGCAGCACAAAGCCAATGGCTTGCCGGTGCTGGCAACCGGCCACCTCTACGCCGCCGGCGGTGCTGCCTCCGACTCGGAGCGCACCATTCACGTGGGCAACCTAGGGCAAGTCTCGGCCGACCACTTCCCCGATTGTTTCGACTACGTGGCCCTAGGTCACTTGCACCGCCCGCAGCGCGTAGGCGGCCGCGAGCATATCCGCTACAGCGGTTCTCCCATTCCGCTGTCGTTTTCCGAAATCCACGACCCCAAGCAAGTACTGCTGCTCGAGTTTAAGGGCGCAGGCTGCCCCAGCATCGAAACCATTGAGGTGCCTACCGCCCGCCGCCTCGTGCGCTTCCACGGCGACCTAGAGGAAGTATTAAACCAGCTTGCCGCCTACGAAAACGGCGAGCTACCCCTCCCGGCCTGGGCCGATGTTGAAATCCGCTCTGAAATCGGCCAGCTCGAAGTAGCCGAGCAGTTGCTCAAGGTTATCGAGAAGCTCGACCGCAAGCAGATTGAGGTGCTGGCACGGCGGCATTTCCGCATCGTAACGCTCCGGCCGCTCGGCGAAACCGAAGCCGAACCGCTCACCCGCAGCCTGCACGATTTTTCGGAGCGGGAAGTTTTTGAGCGCCGCTTAGAAGGCGAGCCGGAAGACGGCCGCGCGGAGTTGATGCGCACGTTCGATGAGTTGGTGGAGCTGATGCACAACTAGGGGCCTCACCCCCCGGCCCCCTCTCCAAGGGAGAGGGGGAGCCTGACGAATTGATTAGCGTAAGATGAATGGATGTATAGCTGATATTTCAAATAATACGAGTGGTGTCCCGACTTCAACGAAGTTGAAATGGGCTACTGCTGACAAGGTACTTTATGAGTTAATCAGTGCATCAGCTAGGCAAATGCGCCGGCAACCTACTTTGGCAGAGGAGGTATTGTGGCAGCACCTGAGAGGTAACCAAACTGGTCTTCGCTTCAGACGGCAGCATGTAATTGACCGCTACATTGCCGATTTCATCTGCTTGCCGGCTAAGCTTATTATCGAGGTAGATAGATGTTATCATTCTGAGCCTGAGCAAACCGCTTATGATGAAGGCCGCACTTTCGATCTAGCAACACTTGGCTACACCGTTCTGCGTTTTGCCAACGAAGAAGTCTTGCATCAAACCGCATCTGTACTGGCACGAATTCGCCAGCACCTGCCTTAACTTGCTTAGTAAATGGCTGCGCGATACGACAGCCACACTTATCTTCTTTACCCTGAATACGTGCCCTCGTCAGGTTCCCCCTCTCCCCTCGGAGAGGGGGCCGGGGGGTGAGGCCCCATATGAGAATTCTCCGCGTCCGGTTCTTCAACCTCAACTCGCTGCGCGGGCAGCACGAGATTGATTTCAGCAACGCCCCGCTTTCCGATGCGGGCTTGTTTGCCATTACGGGCCCTACCGGCGCGGGCAAAACCACTATTCTCGATGCCATTACGCTGGCGCTCTACGGCCAAGTACCCCGCCACGACGGCGAGGTAGCCCAAGTGATGAGCCAAGGCACCGGCGAAAGCTGGGCCGAAGTGGAGTTTAGCGTAAACGGCAAGCTGTACCGCTCGCGCTGGGGCCAGCACCGCGCCCGCAAAAAGGCCGAAGGGCAGTTGCAGGACGCCTCCATGAGCATCAGCGAGCTGAAAGAAGGCTCCGACGAAGGTGTTATTCTGGAAAGCTACAAGTCGCGGGTGCCGACGCGGGTAGCCGAGCTGAGCGGCCTGGAGTACCGCCAGTTTTTGCGTTCGGTGTTGCTGGCGCAAGGCGAGTTTACGCGCTTTCTGAAATCGAATCCCGGCGAACGGGCCCAGCTGCTCGAAAAGATTACCGACACACAGAAGTACTCCGAGATTTCGCGCTTCGCCTTCGAGAAAGCCAAGGAAGAAGACAAGCGCAGCGAAGCCCTGCGGGCGGGCCTTGCCGGGGTAACGCTGCTGTCGGAGGAAGAACTGACCGCGCTAACAGCCGAAGTAGCCGCCCTCGAAGCACAAGCCGCTACGGCCACCGCTATGCGCCAGCGCCTCAACGAAGCTCATTTGTGGTTGCGGCAGCTCGAAGACCTAGGGCTACGCCGCCAACGCGCGGCCGCCACGCTGGAGCAGCTCACGGCGCAGGCAGCTAGCCTCAAGCCCATGCACCAGCGCCTCATGGCCCACCAACAGGCAGCACCTTTCAGCACGCCGTGGGCCCTGGTGCAGCAAACCGATGCGCAACTGCAGCGCCTGCGCCACGAGCAGGAGCAGTTGGCGTTGCGCCGCCCGCTGCTTCACACCACCCTCGAAAGCGCCCGCCAGCAGCGCGCTACGGCTAAGCAGCAGCACGCCCAAGCTCAGCAAGCCCAGCAAGAGCAGGAGCCCAAGCTGCTCGAGGCCGATAAGCTCGATGGCTTGATTGGGCAGGCCGAAGAGCAGCTCCGCAAAGAGCGGCTGGAGTACGATCAGCGCCTGGAGCAGCACAAGCTGGCCGCCGCAACGCTTGAGCAAACCACCGCGCAAGTGCAAGCCCAAGGTCAGCAGCTGCACGAACTGGATCAGTGGCTGCAGCAAAACCAGCGCCTGGCCGAGCTGTCCGAAGCCTTGCCCGACCTAACCAGCGAATTGCAGGTATGGACCAGCCTGCAAGCCGAGTTGGGTGAGCTGCGCAAAGCCGAGGCTGACCTGAAAACCCGTTTGGCAGCCGCCACCACGGCCGCTCAGCGCGGGCAAGGCGAAACCGAAACCACACAGCAGCGCCTTGTCGCCGTGCGCCAACAGCACCAAGCTGCCGCCACCGAGCGCGACGAGTGGCTGCGCCTTCTGCTGCACCACGTATCGGCCCTGCAGCGCGAACACCGCGAGCAAGAGCAACGCTGGGACGACCTACGCCGCCTTACCCAAGCTCACCAGTTAATCCTGACGCACGAAGAAGCCCGCCAACACTTGGTAGCTGGCGAGCCGTGCCCGCTATGCGGCGCTACCGAGCACCCCTACGCCGCGGGCGTGCTGGGCATTAGCCACGATTCGCTGAAGCGCGACCAGCAACGCGAGGAAGAGCTAGGCCAGCTGGTGCGTACCTTGAATGCACGCCTCAACCGTATGCAAAGCCTCACGGGCTTGCTCGAGCACGCCGGTGGCAACGCCGCCGCGGCTGAGGCACCTACCCTGCTCACGCTCCTTACCGAAGCCGACGAAGAAGCCGCTCCCAAGGCAGTGCGCGCTATAGGCCAACAGCTCCGTGAGCTGGATCAGCAGCAGCATGACCTCGAAGTTGCTTTTACCAAAGCCCAAGGCTTGCAGCAGCAAGCAGCCGCCCAGCAGCAACAGCTTACGCAGGAGTTAGCTGTGCTGCAGGCCCGCCTAGCTGATGCCGAGGAGCGGGTGCCAGTGGTGCGCGCTACCATCACTAGCTTGCTGAGCTCGTTTGGGCTGCAGTTTACGGGCGAAAACGGTGCTACGCTGGTTGAGCAGCTGAAGCGCCTGGGCGCCGAGTTCGAGCAGAAAAAGCAGGCGCGCACCAACGTAGAAAAGCAGCTCAGTACTGCGCAAGCTCGCGTGGAGGAGCTCACCAAGAGCCGCGCCGATAATCAGCAGTGGCTATCGGCGCGCAAAGAGGTGTTGGTGCAGCAGTTCAAGGGCATCGAGCAGCAGCGTACGCAACGCCAAGAGCACTTCGCCGGCACCGATGTGGCCCAAGCGCGAGCGCAGCTAGCCGAAGCCGTGCGCCATGCCGCCGAAGCCTTCGAACGCCACGACAAGGCTTTCTGTGAGCAGGAAGCCGCACTGGCTCGCCACGACGAACGCCACAAGCAGCTCGGCGAGGAGATTGCGCAGCAACAGCAGCAGCGCGACCAACGCCACGCCGCTTTGCTGGCCGATTTGCAAGCTGCCGGCCTACCTGCCGATGGCGCCGAGCTGGCCGCCCGCTTGTTACCCGAGCAGGAAGTGCACCGCCTGGCCGAGCAACTGCAAGCGCACGAGCGGGCTGTAGCGGCTGCGCAACACAGCATTACGGAGCTTACGCATCAGCACCAAACCGAGCAGGCTCGCGCCCTCACCACCGAGTCGTCGGAGGTGGTGCAGGTGCAGCTGCGTGAAGCCGAGCACCAGCTGGCTGCGCTCAACCAGCAGCTGGGCCAGCGCCAACAACGCCTCGCCGACCACCGCAGCGGCCAGGAGCGCCACGCTCAAATTGTAGCCGAGCTGGATAAACAACTGCAGGAGGCTCGCCGCTGGCGCCGCTTGGCAGAGCTTATCGGCTCGGCCGATGGCAAGAAGTTCAGCGAGTTTGCGCAGGGCCTCACGCTGGCCCGCCTCGTAGAGTTGGCCAACCGCCACCTGGCCCGCCTTAACGACCAGTACCGCATCACGCGCAACCCCCACGAGCACCTCGACCTACTCATTGTAGACGAGTACCAGGCCGGCAGCACCCGCTCGATGAACTCGCTATCGGGTGGTGAAAGTTTTTTGGTGAGCCTGGCGCTAGCCCTAGGTCTGTCGGAGTTGGCCGGCCGTAAGACGCAGATCGACACGCTCTTCATTGACGAAGGCTTTGGCACCCTCGACCCCGACACGCTCGACGTAGCGCTTTCGGCGCTCGAAACGCTGCAAGGCACCGGCAAAATGATTGGCGTCATCTCGCACGTGGAGGCGCTGAAAGAACGCGTAAGCACGCAAATACACGTGCGCCGTGGTGCCGGCGGCGTAAGCACGCTGCGCGTGGTTGGTTTCGGCAGCGAAGAGTAACGCAACTGTAGCGCGGGCTTCAGCCCGCGTGTGCACGAACGACCACGTTGATGCGCTTGCTGTTCAACGGTAATCGTTCTTACACACGCGGGCTGAAGCCCGCGCTACTGCTGTAGTGCTGCGCCGCCAGCACGGATTTCATCCCAACTCCAATAGCGCCGGGGCTCAATACCAACGTATTGCGTCTTGAAAAAGCGAATCACCTCCGCTTCAAGCTCAGCAGCAGGAATGGAAGACGCATAAATGGGCCGCTGATCGGGGTCGGCGTAGCGCTGTACTTTGCTGAGGTCGCGGCCGGAAAGGCGCAGTTGCGGGCCTGTGTCGGTTACGGCATCGCACGTCCAGAGGCGGCGGGTTGTTTCGAGCTGGTTTAGGCATTCGACCAGGGGTTGTAGCGGCAGGCGCGGCAGTGTGGGGCGGCTCTCCAGATCTACCCAAGTGGTGTACTTGTATTCCAGCTCGTAACGCTGTTCGCCGTAACAGCTCAGCACAATATCATAACCCTCAGTGGGTCCAAACAAGGCGTAGTAGGGCAGCGGATCGGGCGTATGCACTACTACTAAGCCTAGCTCGGGGTAGCGGTTCAGCTGCGTGGCGGAGCTTTGCATTGCGGCAATACCTCGGCGCACGCGCTCGTACTCGGGTAGCCAGGCTGTGCGCCCTAGGTCGGGGTTTTGTAGCACCTCGGCAAAGGCCGACAGAAACCAGGCAAACTTCTCGGCGGAGGCTTCGTCTTCGCGGCGACGCAGTTCCGGCGCCCCAAACGGCGGGTAAAACAACTCCTTTTCCTTCGCATTCAGCCAGCAAACCAGCTTCAGGGCCGTATTGGCCAGCGGGTGCTGCCAGCCCAGCTCCCGAAAATCACCTAGGGTAGCTACCATGCGCAGCAAGGTTTCGTGCTGCAAGGCCAACTCGGGGTTCAGCAGTGTCCACACGCCTACAAAACCATCTACATCGAAGTGGTTGGCCGTAACAAACTGGGCGCCCTGTAGCTCGGCAGGTAGCTTGTGCAACGCACGCAACGCCGAGCCGGCGCTGGTATCGTCGCGAAAAGGCGCGGGCGTGGGTGCCTGGCGCCAGTGAGCCAGCGTTAGAGCGGCCCTCGGTAAAATACTGTCGACCACAACGGTGGCAGCGGCTTGGCCTCGGGCCTGAGCAAACGGCAGAAAAGTAAACTGGGGCATACGCCGGCAAAGAAACAGCGGGCAAGCCAATTAGCGGCGCCGTCGGCGGTTGCTGATGCGCTCCACGCGGCTGCGCTTGATCCAGTGCAAGTACTTCTGCAGCTCATCGGCGCTGCGCAGGGCCTCCACGGAGTGGTATTGCCGGGCCAGCGCTTTGTTGGTGAGCATGAGGTGCACAGTGCTGTGGCACGGCTGGCACAAATCAATGGTGGGCCCGTAGCGGCCGCCTTCCTCGCGGGGCACCAAATGATGACGCGACACTTGCTGCACCTGCCGCTCGCAAAGCTGACAGATAGGCTCGGGCGAGGAAGCCGCCGCTTGCAAGTCTATTTTCCGACGTCGGGCCACAGCAATGGCTTACGCGAAGGTCGAGGTAGAGGATACCTTAGGTTGCACCAAGCAGCGCGGCCTCCGAAAAAAAAATCCTTGTGCTTTTTCAGGGTGGTTGTCAGATTTATATATTTGGTAGCGTTAGTGTAACGTAAGCGCATCAGCCAGATTTCGTGCTTGGGTGCTTTGCTTTTTTGCTGACGTACCGCTCTTCTGCCCGCCCCATCTCCCTCCCCTGGTTCGTCTCTTCAACTATTTCACACACTCCGCCCTATGAACACAACTACTCTTGCTATGTGGAAGCGCGTTAGCAGTCTTGCCGGCCTGCTGTTCGTGCTGCTACTCGGCTCACCTAACGCACAGGCACAAACCTGGATGGTTTCGACCGACCCGTTTGTGAAGATTGGCGTTGCCGACAAGTTCGGGCAGCTTGGTGCCTATAAGGCTAAGTTTACCGTAACAAGCCAATCGACGGGCAAAACGTACACCCTTGTTAAGGAGGTACAAAACGGCCAGAACGGCGTCGATGTCGTATTTCCGAGCCCAGCCACGGAGGCCGATTTCTTCCAAACCGAGAACGGCATTGCTGCCAACAGCGCCCCCGGCGACTACACTTGGATTTGCGAAGTAAGCGGGAAACGCGCCGGTGGTGGCCGCTTTTCGCTGCCCGCGGTTTCCAACGACGTAACCGTTGTAGAGCGCGCAAAAAAATAGCAGCGCCTTGACTCCGACCACTTTGGCCGCCCGGTACGCACCCACGTATCGGGTGGCTTTTTTGTATACTACCCAGTTGCTTGGCTGCTACGTATAACTTCGCAGCACCCAGCGCAATGTTCCCATGGCCAAAAAATCCTTCAACGAGCTTATCAACAGCCCAGGCATGCCTGTACTGGTCGATTTTTACGCCGATTGGTGCGGCCCGTGCAAGGCTATGGCGCCCATTCTGGAGCAAGTAGCGGCGCAGCACCAAGGTAAAATCAAGGTGATCAAGGTAGACGTGGACCGCAACCCGGCAGCAGCGCAGCAGTTCCGGGTGCAGGGTATTCCTACGCTCATCTTGTTCCACAAAGGCCAGCCGGTGTGGCGGCAATCGGGCGTAGTGCCCGAGCCGCAACTCAACCAGGTACTCTCGAGCTACGTGGGGCAGCGTGCCTAAGCAACTTGCGCGCCTTATCTTGTGCGGCCGGTGCTGATGCGCTGGCCGTTTTTTATGCGTCACGCTGATATCTGCATTCTTGGTGCTGGCCCGGCCGGCGCCACCGCTGCTTTGCACCTAGCCAATGCCGGCCACCGCGTAACGGTACTCGACCGGGCCACTTTCCCGCGCGACAAAGTGTGCGGCGATGCCCTTAGCGGCAAGGTACTGATGGAGCTGCGGCGCATTGATGAAGCCTTGCCTGCCAAGCTAGCCGCTTGGCCCGGCCAGATACCGAGCTGGGGCATCGACTTTTTTGCGCCCAACGGGCAGCGCCTCAGCGTACCCTTTCGGCCGCGCTACATCCCCGATACCGAAGCCCCCGCTGGCCACGTAGCGCGCCGCCTCGATTTCGATCAGCTGTTGGTTGATGAGTTGCGCCTGCGCCCCGAGGTAGAGCTGATCGAAGGCACCACCGTAGCCGACCACCGCCTAGGTGCCGATGGCCGTTGGCAGCTGCTCGATGCCGCCGATCAGCCCATCATCACGGCGCGGTTGCTGCTGGTGGCTAATGGAGCCCAATCGGCGTTTGCGCGGCAAATTGGCGGCCACGCGCTCGAACCGGCGCACCACTGCGCCGGGCTACGAGTGTACTACCGCGGCGTGCGCCAGCTGCACCCGCACAACTTTATCGAGCTCCACTTTCTGCCCGATTTTCTGCCCGGCTACCTCTGGATTTTTCCGCTGCCCGATGGCGCTGCCAACGTGGGCGTGGGCATGCTTACCAAGGAGGTGTCGCGCAAGCGCGTGAACCTGCGCGAACGGCTGCACGAGCTGCTCACTACCCACCCGAAGCTGCGCGACCGGTTTGCCGATGCCACGCCCGAAGGCCCGGTGCGCGGTTTTGGCTTGCCCCTAGGTTCTAAGCGCCGCTCCCTTTCCGGCAACGGCTACCTGCTCCTCGGCGACGCCGGCTCCCTTATCGACCCATTTACGGGTGAGGGTATCGGCCACGCCATGATTTCGGGTAGGCACGCCGCCGACTGGGCCGCTCGGGCCTTAGTCGCCAACGATACCTCGGCTAGCTTCCTGCAGGGCTACGATGCCGCTGTGTACCGCCGCCTGGGTAAGGAGCTGCGCCTGAGCCACGGCATGCAGCGGCTGCTGCGCTGGCCCAGCCTGTTCAACTTTGTGGCCAACCGCGCCGCCCGCAACCCTACCTTGGCCGAAACACTGTCGGCTATGTTTCTCGACTTGGATTTGCGCGAGCGACTGCGGCAACCGTCGTTTTACCTGCGCCTGTTGGCGGGTAAGTAACGGGTACCTAGGATCTGTAGTGTTCACGGCACCGGATACGCGCCTTAAGCGCGTCGCGGAACGGATTTCCGCGCTACACTACGGCAGTTTGTTTGGGCCCTAGGTGCTACTTGCCGGCGTAGCGGCGCAGGCTCTTGGTAGCGTCGGGGTTAAGCTCGGCGGCGCGCTCCAGGTCGCGGCGGGCGTCTTCGG
The DNA here is from genome assembly GCF_001483135.1 of Solirubrum puertoriconensis. Lineage (GTDB taxonomy): Bacteria > Bacteroidota > Bacteroidia > Cytophagales > Hymenobacteraceae > Solirubrum > Solirubrum puertoriconensis. Next base: position 611,180 of record NZ_LNAL01000003.1, on the reverse strand, counting down.
GCTTGTTGAGCGAGGCGTAGCAAATGCCGCGGTACTCGTAGGCATCGGCGTACTGCGGATCGAGGTCGATGGCCTTATTGAAATCGGGCATGGCGCCTTTGTAGTTGCTCAGCTGCATTTTGGCAATGCCGCGGCCAAAGTAAGCTTCCTTGTCGGTGGGGTTGTAGCGGATGGCCTTTCCAAAGTCGCTGATGGCGGCGTTGTACTCTTTTAGCCGCAAGCGCGTAAGGCCGCGATTGTAGAACGCCACGGAGTTGGTGGCTTTGATGCGCAAGGCCGCGTTGAAGTCGGTTAAGGCATTGCGATAATCTTTCAGCTGGGCTTTGGCTCGGCCGCGGGCAATTAGAGCTTCGGCATTGCGCGGATTGGTTTTCAGCTGCGCGTCGGCCACTTTTATCTCGGCCCGAAACTCGGCCGGGGTGCGCCGCTCAGCTGGTACCGCAGGTGCTTCGGGAGCACTTGGCCCGGGCGTGGGCTCGTTACTAGCCACTGGCGTGGCGGCTGTGGTGGTTAGCGGCCTGCTCGAGTCGGCGGCTGCCGCGGCTTCGGCCTCGTTGAGGCGGGCCCGGGCAGCCATGGTGGGCGTTTCGTTTTCGCGAGTGGCCGAGCACTGGGCGGTAAGCAGGAACAAAAACAGGCCACCTAGGGCCGGCAAGGATTGTATAGCTAGTTTCATGGGAAGCTGATCGGAGAAAATGAAAGCAAACGCGGGAAAGCCCAAACCCAGGCTCCGCGGTTTAGTATACGGCAGCGAGCCGCAGAAGTACCGCGCATTGGGGCGGTATTGCCGGGGCGGCTATCTTTGCCCACCCGGGCCCAAGCTGGGCCCGGCTTTCAATTGCCCATCTTTCCCATCAGACAACCTTATATGGCATTGCAGTACGACGTAGTCGTGATTGGCTCGGGCCCTGGCGGCTACGTAGCGGCCATTCGCGCCTCGCAGCTTGGCCTGAAAGTAGGCGTGGTAGAGCGCGAATCGCTCGGTGGTATCTGCCTCAACTGGGGCTGTATCCCCACCAAAGCCCTACTGAAATCGGCGCAGGTATTCGATTACCTGAAGCACCCACAGGACTACGGACTTTCGGCCGACAACGTGGGCTACGACTTTGGCGCCGTAGTAAAGCGCAGCCGCGGCGTGGCCGAGGGCATGAGCAAGGGCGTTACGTTCCTGCTGAAGAAAAACAAGGTCGATGTAATCTCGGGCACGGCTAAAATCAGCAAGCCCGGCGAAGTGGCCGTAACCAAAGCCGATGGTGGCAGCGAAACCGTACAGGCCAAGCACATCATTCTGGCTACCGGTGCCCGCGCCCGCGAGCTGCCCAACCTGCCCATCGACGGCAAGAAAATCGTTGGCTACCGCCAGGCTATGGTGCTGCCCGAGCAGCCCAAGAGCATGGTAGTAGTAGGCTCAGGCGCCATCGGCGTAGAGTTTGCTTACTTCTATGCCACCATGGGTACCAAGGTTACCATCGTGGAGTTCATGCCGCGCATTGTGCCGGTGGAGGACGAAGAAGTGTCAAAGCAGCTGGAGCGTTCGTTTAAGAAGTCGGGCATCGACATCATGACCAACGCCTCGGTGGAGAAGGTGGACACCAGCGGCGCCGGCTGCAAGGTGACCATCAAAACCGCCAAAGGCGAGCAGCAAATGGAGGCTGACATCGTGCTGAGCGCTGTGGGCATTCAGCCGAACCTCGAGAACCTAGGCCTCGAGGAGCTAGGCATCACCGTGGAGAAAGGCCGCATTAAGGTAGATGAGTACTACCGCACCAATGTGCCCGGCATCTACGCCATCGGCGACATCGTGCCCGGCCCGGCGCTGGCGCACGTGGCTTCGGCCGAAGGCATTACCTGCGTGGAGGCTATTGCGGGCCACCACCCCGAGCCCATCAACTACGGCAACATTCCCGGCTGCACCTACTGCTACCCCGAAATTGCCTCTGTGGGCCTCACCGAAGAAGAAGCCCGCAAGCAGGGCTACGACGTGCTGGTGGGCAAATTTCCCTTCTCGGCCTCGGGCAAAGCTTCGGCTTCGGGTGCTAAGGATGGCTTCGTGAAAGTAATTTTCGACAAGAAGTACGGGGAATGGCTGGGCGCCCACATGATTGGCGCCGGCGTAACCGACATGATTGCCGAAGCCGTGGTAGCGCGCAAGCTCGAAACCACCGGCCTGGAAATCATTAAGGCCATTCACCCCCACCCCACCATGTCGGAGGCGGTGATGGAAGCTGCTGCTGCTGCTTACGGTGAGGTAATTCACCTGTAAGCTCTAGGTTACTTTACACGCTAACGGCCCGCCGGAACAGTGTTCCGGCGGGCCGTTGTGCTTAACGGTGTTGTTACTTCACCTTATTCCTGTGCATCAGAGTCCGAACCTTCGAGAGCTGTCGTTTGAGAATTCTGCCAACAACTATCGCTCTGGCTTTCTGCCGCTGCTGCAGAGAGGAAAGCTGCTGAAGACCAGACCAAATACTAGCCGGGTCGAACAAAGCCAGTGATGAGGCCAAATCCGGTAAAGGGATATGATTGTGCATGTTTGCGTACTCGCCGGTACCCCCAAATACTCGCATAGGCAAGCCCATAGCCGTAGCATTGTTGATTCACAATATTGCAAATAGCAATGTATCAGTCAAGCTCCTGCGTAGCGGCACTGCTTGCCAAACCCGCTAACCGCCCGAGCCCACTTGGTTGGCTTTCATCTCGCGTTCGGCGGCTTTTAGCTGGTGCTTTTTGGCTTTCAGCCGTTCTTCCTCGCTTTTGGCTCGTAGCTGAGCTTCTTCGGTAACGCGCTCCTGCTCGCGGATCTCGCTGCGCAGTGCTTCTACCTGAGCAGCGTCGCTGGTAATCATGGAGCCGGAGGTAGACGAGCCCATGGTGCTGGAGTCGGAATTGAACACGGAGCAGCCGGTTGCGAGTAGCACTACCACGCTCGCCAATAGTAATGGTTGAAATGTTTTCATGAGTAGTCGATTGAGACACACAACAGACTACCCGTTTGTAAGCCAATTAGTTATTGACGAGCATAGATACGTTCGGGAGCCGCTTAGTGGTCGTAGCTCACCACGCGCGTAATCTTCCACTGGCCGTCCTTCAGCCGCCACACCATCACGTTCTTGAAAGTGCCGCAATCGTCCTTGCCGTTTTCCTGGTGGCAAAAGCGGTGCTGATACGTTTCGACGGCACCATAGCCTTTGAGCGGATACACCTCCATGGTGCCCGGCACTAGTCGGCGGTTGAGCCCGGAGGTTTGGTTGTTCTCGAACAAGCGCCGGAAACTGGCCATTACCTGCTCGTAGTTGCTCAGGCCATCCTTGTCGTGGTAAAACTCTAAGTCGTCGGCGAAGAACGCCTGCATCTTGTCGGCATCGTGCCGGTTGAAGGCGTCGAACAGGAGGCTGTCTTGGTGCGCAATGGTGCGAAACAGCGCAACATCGGCAGGCGGCCGCGCCGCTGTCACAGCCTCTGAGGCTTGTTTGCTGGAGCTGCAGCCGCTCAACAATCCTAGGCCGATGCTTATGCAGGCAACTCGAAAGGCCGTACGGTTGGATAAATGCATAGTGGAACGCCGATGAGTTGCCGGGCTGCAACTATCTCCAATATACACTTATCGATATGTTTCCAGAATTAGGCTTGGGGGTGCTGCCTTACCTGCCTTGTAGCTAATGTTTGCACCTAGGCCTCGGCGTGGTTCTGGCTAAAGCAGCTTCTCGAGCACTGCGGCCAAGCCATCCAAAGCTCCCACGTAATGCACAACCGGCTCGTACAGGGTACCCGACGACAGCTCTACCTCGGCGTTGCGGGTAGGAATAAACAGCCGTAAAATGCCTCGCTCGCTCATGCGCACCAGCAGCTGCCCCTCGAGGTAGCGTGTGTCGCTCGGAATCCAGTCGGCAGGGATAAACCCTGCTTGGGTTAACTCATTCTTATTCATTCAATCTGCGCGGCGAAGCTGGCAGCGGCACCGCGTATTCGGGTTTGGTTGGTAGGTTACGGGGTTGCGGGGGCAGCCTCCCAGCCGCCACCTAGGGCGCGGTACAAATCGATGAGGAGCAAGAACTGCTCTTTGCGCAGCTGCGTGGCTTCGAGCTCGGCATCGAGGACGTTGCGCTGGGCGGTAATTACCTCGAGGTAGGTAGCCCGGTTGGCCACGTACAAATCGTTGGAGGCACCTACGGCTCGGTTGAGCGAGGCCACCTCCTGCTCCTTAAGCGTGTAGGCACGCCGGAAGTAGGCCAAGCCACTCAAATTGGTGTGCACCTCCCGGATACCCGTTTGCAGGGCTTTTTGGTAAGCAAACACGGCTTCACGCTCGGTAGCGGTAGCGCGCTGGTAATCGGCCCTGATCTGGCTACGGTTGAACACCGGAGCGGCCAACCCAGCCAGCAGCCCAAAGGCTACCGATTGCGGCTGAAACAACAGCGACGTGCGGTAAGCATTCAGGCCTACGTAAGGCGTAATGGTAAGCGAAGGCAGAAACGCCGCACGGGCCGCGGCTACGTCGGCGCGGGTTGCGGTTAGCTCCAGCTCGGCCTGCCGAATATCGGGGCGGCGCAGCAGCAAGCGGGTGGGCACGCCGGCGGCTACGCTATCGGGCAGTACTTGCTGCCGGATGGGTGCGCCCCGCACGATGCGCTGCGGGTAGCGCCCTAGGAGTTGGTTGAGCTCGTTTTCGGCCCGCACAATGCGCTGCCGCACTTGCTGCTCGAGGCTTTGGGTGCGCAGCATTTGTGCTGTAAACTGCTGCACGGCCAGTTCGGTAGCGCGGCCGCCGGTTTTCTGCACCTTCACAATCTCCAGGGCGCGCTCCTGCAAGCGGGCGTTGCGCACCAGCACATCCAGCTCCGAGTCGAGGGCTAGCAGCTCGTAGTACAGGCTGGCTACCTGTGCCACCAGTGAGGTAGTAACCAGGTAGCGCCCTTGCTCGGTAGCCAGCAACCGGGCATAGGCTGCTTGCCGGCGCTGCCGCAGCTTGCCCCACAGGTCGATTTCCCAGGTACTGCGCAGCCCCAGGAAGTAATCGGGCGTGGCAGGATTGGGGATGCGCTGGTCGCCGCGGATGTTGGGCGAGAGGTTGGTATCGTAGTTGCCGACGCCGTTGAGCGTGTACTTGCCCCACCGATCGAAACCAGCGGCGGCTACACCATTTACGGTGGGCAGCAGAGCGCCACGGGCAGCCACTACGGCCGCACGTGCCTGCTCGATGCGCTGCACGGCCATGCGCACATCAAGGTTGTTTTGCAAGGCCGTATCGATGAGACCCACCAGCTTACCATCGGCAAAGAACTCGCGCCAGGGCCGCTCGGCAATGCTGGCCGAGTCGGTAACGGCGGCGGGGCCGTACTGCGCCGGCAAGGTGGCCGCGGCCCTAGGTGGTGTGGGCTCGGCCACTTTGCAGCCCGCCATCAGCAGCAAGCTTAGCAGAAAATATAGGCGTTGAGAAAGCATGAGTTAGAGCATAAAAGCAGGCCGCCGCAGGTGCAGAGCCCGGCCTAGGTAGTGTAGCGCGTTGTGCTGGGCACAAGCCGAAGCTTCGGCACCTCGTCGCCGAATGGCGGTTCCCCAACCGCAACCATTTGCTTGCTATTTGGCGCGAAGCCTGGCTGTGCCCGGCACAACGGTAAGTGGGCCTGCCACCTAGGCGTTTAAGCAGTCATATCGTTTAGGCGTGTTCGGGCTCGAGGCGCCGCACCGCGCGTTGGTTTTCTACAGCGTCTTCTTCGTCATCCTCATCGGGCGCGGCCGGTTTGCTCAGGCCCGCAAACAGCACGTACAAGCCCGGAATCAGCACCACCCCAAACAGGGTACCGATGAGCATACCGCCTGCCGAAGCCGTACCAATAGAGCGGTTGCCCATAGCGCCAGCGCCGGTAGCAATGCACAGCGGAATCAGGCCCGCGATGAAGGCGAACGACGTCATCAGGATAGGCCGCAGGCGCGACACAGCTCCTTCCACAGCGGCATCGAGCACCGAGGCCCCTTGCTGCCGCCGCTGGTTGGCCACCTCGATGATGAGGATGGCGTTTTTACCTAGCAAGCCGATGAGCATTACCAGCGCCACCTGCGCATAGATGTTGTTTTCGAGACCTAGGACTTTCAGCGACAGGAAGGCGCCGAACACCCCGGTGGGCAACGACAGCAGCACCGGCATGGGCAGCAGGAAGCTCTCGTACTGGGCGGCCAGCAGCAGGTACACGAACACGATTACCACCAGGAAGATGTACACGGCCTGGTTGCCCGACAGAATCTGTTCGCGCGTCATGCCCGACCACTCGAAGCTGAAGCCGCGCGGCAGCTCTTTGCTGGCCACGCGCTCCACGGCGGCAATGGCGTCGCCGGAGCTGAAGCCGGGAGCGGCGTCGCCGTTGAGCATGGCCGAGGTGTACATGTTGTAGCGCGTGAGTTGCTCGGGGCCGTACACGCGCTCCATCGTCAGGAAGGTGGCGTAGGGCACCATCTCGCCGCGGTCGTTTTTCACGTACAGCTTCAGCACGTCTTCGGGCGCGGCGCGGTAGTTGGGCGCGGCCTGCACCATTACCTTGTACATCTGCCCGAAGCGGATGAAGTTGGAGGCGTAGAACGAGCCCAGCAGCGTTTGCAGCGTGCTCATGGCGCGGTCGACGGTTACGCCCTTCTTGGCAGCCATTTCCTGATCGACGTGGATGAGGTACTGCGGGAAGCTGGCATCGAAGGTGGTGAAGGCCGAGCCGATTTCGGGCGTTTTGGCCAAGGCCGTGATAAACTTGTTCGACACGGCGGCCGTCTGCTGCAGGTCGCCGCGGCCGGTTTTATCGAGCACGCGCAGCTCGAAACCGCTGCTGTTGCCGAAGCCTGGCACCGTAGGCGGCGAGAAGAACTCGATGCGCGCATCGCTGATGCCGGCCGTGCGCTTGTTCAGCTCCTCAATCAGCTCCTGCACCGACAGCTCGCGCTGGTCCCAGGGCTTCAGGTTGATCATGCCCATGCCGTAAGAAGCACCGGCCACTTCGTTCAGGAGGCTGTAGCCGGCCAGCGTCGAAACCGACTCCACGGCATCGAGCTTGGCGGCTTGTTGCTGAATCTGGTCGAGCACCTTTTCGGTACGCTCCACCGTGGCACCGGCGGGCGCCGTTACGTTCACGTAAATCATGCCCTGGTCCTCGGTCGGGATAAAGCCTGTGGGTAGAATCATGCTCAGGCCGAAGGTGGCCGCGCAGAACAAGGCAAACAGACCTAGGGTAACCGCCCGCTTGGGCGCCCAGCGGCGCAGCAGGCGTTCGTAGCCGCGGGCCACGGCATCGTAGCGGCGGTTGAAACCGGCGAAGAACCGCGCCAGCAACCCGGGCCGCTTGCCGTCAGCATCGGGCGTATCGCCTTCAATAGCATGCGTGGGCTTCAGCATCAGCGCGCACAGCGCCGGCGTGAGCGTAAGGGCGTTGATGCCCGAAATGACAATGGAAATTGCCAGCGTAAGCGAGAACTGCCGGTAGAACACCCCCACCGGGCCCGACATAAACGCCACCGGCACAAACACCGCCGACATTACCAGCGTGATGGCCACAATAGCGCCGCCAATCTCGCCCATGGCAGCCAAGGTGGCTTTGCGCGCCGAAAGGTGCTCCTCGTGCATTTTCACGTGCACGGCTTCTACTACCACAATGGCATTATCGACCACAATACCAATGGCCAGCACCAGCGCGAAGAGCGTGAGCAGGTTGATGCTGAAGCCGAACATCTGCATAAAGGCCAGCGTGCCCACCAGCGCCACCGGCACTGCCAGCGCCGGAATAAGCGTGGAGCGCCAATCCTGCAGAAACAGGTACACCACCACAAATACCAGCAAAAAGGCCTCGAACAAGGTGCGCACCACTTCGTGGATAGAAGCATCGAGGAAGCGCGACACGTCGTAGCTGATGTTGTACGTCATGCCCGGCGGGAAGCTCGTTTGCTTCAGCTCGGCCATGCGGGTTTTCACGTTCTCGATAACCTCGCGGGCGTTGGAGCCGGGGCGCTGCTTCATCATGATAGCCGCCGAGGGCCGGCCATCGGTTTTGGAGGCCATTCCGTAGCTCAGCGTGCCAAACTCCACGTCGGCTACGTCGCGCAGCTTCAGCACCGAGCCATCGGAGTTGGCCCGGATGACGATGTTCTTGTACTGATCGGGCTCGAACAACTTGCCCGTGTAGCGCAGCACGTACTGCAGCATTTGGGCGGTGCGGCCCGAGCTTTCGCCGGTTTGGCCGGGCGCGGCCTCCACGTTCTGGGCCCGAATAGCTTCTACCACTTCATCGGCCGATACGTCGTAGGCCAGCAGGCGGTCGGGCTTCAGCCACACGCGCATGGAGTACTCGCGCGAGCCCATGATTTCGGCCCGGCCCACGCCCTCAATGCGCTTGAGTTCCTGCAGAATGTTGATGTCGGCGAAGTTGTAGATAAACTCCTCGTCGGCCGAGGGGTCGTCGCTCATCACGTTGAGGTACAGCAGCATGCTGTTTACCTCCTTCTCGGTAGTTACGCCGGCCTTAATTACCTCTTCGGGCAGTTCGTCGATAATGGTCGTGACGCGGTTTTGCACGTTCACGGCCGCTAGGTTGGGGTCGGTGCCCACCTCAAAAAACACCTGAATGGCCGTAATGCCGTTGTTGGAGGTAACCGTCGACATGTACGTCATGCCCGGTACGCCGTTGATGGCGCGCTCCAACGGCGTGGCCACGGCCTTGGCGCACACCTCGGCGTTGGCCCCGGTGTACTTGGCCGTTACCGTTACGGAGGGCGGCACAATTTCGGGGAACTGCGTGATGGGCAGGGTAAGAAATGCCAGCCCGCCCAACAGCACGAAAATCAGCGAAATGACCAGCGAGAGTACCGGTCGTTTTATAAACAGTGCGAGCATCGGAGCAATGGGTGGTAGTGGGTAGTTGCAACCGGCCCACCTAGGGCCGCCTGCCCTAACGCCCGCCAGAAGCCGCGTTGCCAGCCGACCTGAACCACACCATTCACCTTTTTCTCCTAAGAAAATTAATGGTACTGGCCGGGGATGAGGCAACGCAGCTTCGGCGGGCGGATGTCGCGTGCTGAACAGGTGGAGAGCAGCGACATCGGGGCGGGGTTAGTAAGCGTGCACGGTAGCTACCGAGCCGCTGCCGCCGCCATTGCTGGGCCTAGGTGCTGGCGCCAGCAGGCTATCGATGCCCACGGGCCGGGGCTTGATGCGCATACCGTCGCGGGCATCCTGCACGCCCTCGTACACCACCCGGTCGCCGGGCTTTAGGCCGGTCTCCACCACGTAGAAGTGCGAGAGACGGGTTTTGGGTACAAAGTGCGTTTGGCGCAGGCGGTTGTTCTGATCGACGAGGAACACGTAGTTCTTGTCCTGCAGCTCGAATACGGCTTTTTGCGGCAGAAGCACGGCGTCTTCTACCTCGCTGGCCAGCTTAATGCGGCCGGTAGCGCCGTGCTTCAGCAGCTTATCGGGGTTCTGAAAACGCGCCCGAAAAGCAATGGAACCGGTGTTGGCGTCGAATTCACTTTCCACGGTTTCAATTTTGCCTAGGTGCGGGTACTGCGAGCCATCGGCCAGCACCAGCTGCACCTCGTCGGTGTGGCTGCCGGCCCCTTTGCGGCGGCGCTTCATGTAGTCGAGGTACTCGCCTTCCGACACGGTGAAATAGGCAAACACGGCCCGAATGTCGGATACGGTGGTAAGCAGCGTGCCGTCATCAACCAGGCTGCCCACCTTCAGCGGAATGCGGTCGATGATGCCGTCGAAGGGGGCGCGCACTTGCGTGTAGGAAAGGCTCAGCTGCGCTTCGGTTAAGGCCGAACGGGCTTGGGCTGCTTCGGATTGCGCCGCCTTTAGCTTAGCCTGCGCTACCTCCAGCTCCGTTTTCGACACGATGTTTTTTTCAACCAGCAGCGTCACCTGCTTTACCTCCAGCTCGGCTACGCGGGTAGCGGCTTGGGCACTGGCCAGGGCCGCTTTGGCTTTGCTGATTTGGGTACGGTAGGGCGCGTCGTTGATGCTGAACAGCAGCTGGCCTTGTTTTACCTCCTGGCCTTCGTCGACGTGAATTTTATCGAGGAAGCCTTGCACGCGGCCGCGCACCTCTACGTTGCGCAGGGCCTGAATGTCGGCCACGTACTTGCGAAACAGCACGGTATCCTTGGCTACCAGCTGCGTTACGGGCAGCACGGGGGCTTCCTCGGCCGTGGCAGTGGCCGATTGTTCGGTTTCGCCTTTGGCGGTGCAGCCCGCAAGGGCCAAGCCACCCAGAACGGCGGCAAGTATGGGCAAGTGTAGTATTCGGGGCAATGGTGACATGGCGAGCTGGCCAAAAAAGACAATAGGTGTAATTGGCGCCCCCAAAGCTGTAGCTACAGCATTAGAGCCGCATTAGGCTAACATTAGAAAAGATTAAAGTCGGGTTTGGGCCGTGGGCTGCTCCTCGCTGAGCAGGCTAACCAACAGGCTGTCTTTGCGTAGCTGCTCGGCCTGGCAGTCGGCCAATTGGCCTCGCATCAGGCGCAGCTCCACCTCCGACTCGTCGGCGCGCGTATCGGCCACCGCCTCTTTATCAAGGCGGTGGTCGGCGTCGGGGTACAGCAAATAGCAGTTCAGACTAGCCGACAACAGCAATGCTGCCAGCAGCAAAAAGGCTGGTAGCTGCGTCGGCCGACGGTGCTTCTTCATGGGCATAAATGCACTGATCGGCCACAAAGGAGGCCGCAGGGCATTAAAGCCACGTGAAAACCGGATTAGAAAAGATTAAGGCTGCCCCCTAGGTGCTAATGGGCCGTTTTGGGCTCGGCAGCCGCTACGTAGGCCGGCAGCCGCACGGTGGCGGTAGTGCCCTGCCCCGGCTCGGAGCTCAGGGTAAGCTCGCCTTTGTGCAGGCGTACCACCTTTTGCGTCATGGGCAGGCCAATGCCGTAGCCCGGTTTGGAGCGGCCGTTTTCGGCCCGAAACAGCGGCTCGAACACGCGCTGCAAAGCCTGCGGCTCAATGCCAATGCCTGCGTCGGCAACGGTTACAACCAGGGTCTTGCGGTTGTGGTAGCCCAGCTCCACCGTTACGGGCTTGCCGGAGTACTTGCAGGCGTTGTCGAGAAGGTTAAATAGGGCCGTGGTAAGCAGGTGCTCGTTGCCGAGCACCATAAACGGGTCTTCCACGTCGTCGGGCAGGTAGCCGAACTGCAGCTGCACCGCGCAGTTGGTGTGCTTGGCTGTGCAGTAATCAATGGCCTGCGTGAGGCATTCATCGAGGCGCACGGGGTTGCGCTTGAAGCTGGTTTCGTCGGCTTTTGCCAGGGCCAATAGGCCGTTGGTCAGTTCGATAATGCGACGCAGCTCCTCGATGGAAGATTGCATGCTGCGCTTGGCTTCGGTCAGGTCGGTGTCGTAGCTCAGCGAGGTTTCGAGGGTACCTAGGGCGTTGGCAAGTGGCGTGCGCAGCTCGTGCGAGGCGTGGGCCACAAAGCTTTTGTGCGCCTCAAAGGCCTGCTCCAGCCCCTCGAGCATGCGGTTGAACGTGATGGCCAGCTGGGCAATTTCATCTTTCTGGTTGCCCTCGTGCACGCGCTGTCCTAGGTTGGAGGCCGTAATACGGCGCACTTCGCGCACAATGCGCGCAATGGGTTTTAGTGATTCTTCGGCGAAGTACCAGCCGGCTACTACCGTGAGGGCCAGCGCCCCAATGTTGCCCACCAGCAGAATCAGCAGCAGCTTGCCCAATTGCTGGTGGCCCACCTCATCGTAGCCGGCGGCAAAAATACGGTAGCCCTGCCCGCGGTGCTCGTAGTACACGCCCAGGCACTCGCGGCCACCGTACTTAAACGCTACTGAGTGGTTAGGCTGTATTTGGTTGAAATGCGCGAGGTTGCCGCGCTGGTCGATGTGGTCGTCGGAGGCGTAGATGAGGCGGCCGTGCGGGCTGAAAATACTGATTTGCTCGCCCGCCTGCGTAAGCAAGTCGCGCCGCCGGAACGCGCTCAGGATGCCGCGCCGCAGGTTGTCGCGCTTCAGCAGAATGCGGCCCGTAAGCTCCACCTTGCCGGCCATGCGGTTCTGAAACTTCTTTTCGCGCGTGGCAGCGTTGAAGTAGTAGATAAACAGCGAAAAGCACAGCTGTATAGCCAGTACCAGCAGCGTAAAGCGCAGAATCAGTTTGTTGCGGATCAGCATCTTGGCCTCTTTCTCTCCTCCCGTTCTTAGGTTGCTTAGCCTTCGCGCATGGTGTAGCCCATGCCCACCACCGTATGAATGAGCTTTGGCGAGAAATCCTTGTCGATCTTCTTGCGCAAGTAGCTCACGTACACATCAATGATGTTGGTGTTGGTGTCGAAGTTCAGCTCCCACACCCGCTCGGCAATATCCACGCGCGTTACGGTTTTGCCACGGTTTAGCAGCAGGTATTCCAGCAAAGAATACTCGCGGGTGGTCAGGTCGATGCGCTGTCCGGCGCGGGTTACGTAACGGCCGTCGAGGTTCATCTCGAGGTCGGCCATGCGCAAAATGCGTTTGGCGGTAGCGGCCTCGTGGTTGCGCTTGCCTAGGGCCCGGGTACGCAGCAGCAGCTCTTTAAACTCGAAAGGCTTTACGAGGTAATCGTCGGCACCGGCCTCGAAGCCAGCCACTTTATCATCGAGGCTATCGAGGGCCGTGAGCATGAGCACGGGCACGTGAGCGTCGTGCTCGCGCAACTGGCGGCACAGCTCAAACCCGTTGATGTAGGGCAAGTTGACGTCGAGAATAACCACGTCGTAGCGGTTGCGGTCGAGCAACGACTTGCCGACGCGGCCGTCGTAGGCTACTTCTATCTCGTAGGCTTCGTTTTCGAATCCTTTTCGGATAAACGAGGCCAGCTTGGGCTCGTCCTCAACGAGTAGTAATTTCATGCAACGGCGGTGCGGGCAAGGTTACCTCCCAACTGATACGAAGTTACGCACGAACCCGAGTTGAGGTGCTTGGCTAGTGCTCATCCGGTCCTGGTTTACTCCCCATCATTCGCACTGTTACCGCCGCAGCATCGGCAATTAAACAGGAGAGCAAGGTGCTGCTTCCGCGTAAAGTCAATAGCATCTTGGCCTCGCTTTGCCGCTGCCCATAAGCTAAGTGGTAGTGACGGCGTACTTCCTGCATCATATTACCAAAGTGCGGGTTCGGCCGGTATATGCCGTTTTCTATCGCCAGCACGATACTCAGGTCGATAAGCGCAACGTAGCAAGTGCCGGACACCTCGTTGTGGGTCAGAGCTAGGTTATTCACTGATATCTGGTCGGTTTCAACCTGAATCAGTATAGCCTGCTCCAGCTCAGGCACGTCGAGTTCGATGCACAACTGCCCTTGTAGGTATCGGTAGCTGTTGAGAACAGAATCGCCGCTTTGGGGTATCAATTCTTCGATCCGCATGGTTGTTGAACTGACTTGATTTTGGCTTTATGGGTTCAAGGCCGGTACCAGCAGAAATGCAGCTGCCGCCGAGAGCACACAAGTCAGCACTAATGTTTCGCGTATTGCCGAGATTTTGCTATCGTTGGCTAACGCACTGCCTTGATGTAAACTCTAATACCCAAGCACCGCTCCGCATGAAGACGCTCCTCACCTTCTGGAAATTGCTGTACCTGCTGCTGGGTGGCTTAGTATTAGCTGGCTTGGGCGTGTTCTTCAAGCTTTCAAACCTCTCGCCGCTGCTGGCCGATGGTGGCCTGCTGCTGGGCCTGAGCTGCGCCTTGCTGGCCAAGGTGCTGTTGATAGTATTGTTTGTACGTTGGGGCTGGCGCGTAAACCGCCAGTTGCTCGACGCCTAGGTCAGTCCTGCACCGGCTCCAGCGGCACCTCCTTGCCAATTATGGTTTTGTGCTTCGGTTTCTGACTTACCAGCCACACCCCGGCAAAAATCAGAGTGCCTTGCAGGGCCCGGCCCCACGTAAGGTGGTCTTTACCTAGGGCCACGGCAATAAGCACGGCCAGAATGGGCTGCAGGTAGATATACACACCCAGCAACGCCGGCGAAGCATGCTTCAGGGCCCAATTGTTGAGCAGGTAGGCTACCACCGTGAGCATGAACACCATATAGAGAATAATAACCCAAATGCGCAGGGGAAGCTCTGCGTAATCGGGCGCCAAAGCCTGCTTGAAGCCGAAGGGCACCACAATAAATGCCCCCACCAGAAAGCTGCGCGCCAGCACCGTAAAGGCGTGGTACTTGCGCATCAGGGGGGCTACCAGCACTAGGTACAGCCCAAAGAAGGTGGCATTAAGCAGAATCAACAGATTACCTAGGGCTACTGATTGGCCCGCGGCACCGGCTGGGCCGCGGCTCAGAATTACCATGGCCGCCCCCGCCCCGGCAATGCCAATACCTAGGGCACGCTTCAGGGTGATACGCTCGCCGAGCAGCACCACCGAGGCCAGCACCACCACAATAGGCGAAATGGTTTGCACCAGCGAGGCGCTGATGGGCGTGGTAAGGTTGAGCCCGCCAAAAAACAGCAGTTGGTTCAGGCCAATGCCCGAAATGCCACACAAAATGGAGCGTATGTTATCGGCACGACCGGTAATGCGCTCCTTGGCAAACAGCCGCGCCAGCACCTCGAATACCACCGCGGCCGTAACCACGCGCAGCACCACAATGCCGTAGGGCCCTACGTAATGCGGCATCACCTCCTTGGAGAGGCTGTAGTTGGCGGCGTAAATCAGCGACACGATAAACAGCGCGGTATGCACGCGCAGTGGGTTTGAGAGCTGATTCACGCAACAAATACTAAGTGGACGAGGGTGCGAAGATGTAGCGCAGGGGCGGCACTTCGCGTATGTGCGGAGCTACAATCGTGTACTGATACGCGAAGTACGGCCTAGGTGCTACATCTTCGTTGTGCCATGGCATCCGCGCTTGCCAGCCTTGCTCCTCTTGTATGAACTCTCTTTTCGACCCACCCGCCGACCAACCACGGCCCGGCGCCCCGCTGGCCGAACGGCTCCGCCCCCGCACTTTGGCCGAGTACGTGGGGCAGCAACATCTTATTGGTGAGGGCGGCGTGCTGCGCCGCTACCTCGAAGCCGGTCGGTTGCCTTCGCTGATTCTGTGGGGCCCGCCCGGGGTAGGCAAAACCACCCTGGCGCACTTACTGGCCTCGCAGCTGAAACTACCGTTTGTGGCCCTAAGCGCCATTAATGCCGGCGTGAAAGATGTGCGCGACGTAATTCAGCAGGCCAAGTCGCGGCGCAATACGGTGCTGTTTATTGATGAGATTCACCGTTTCAGCAAGTCGCAGCAAGATGCGCTGCTCGGGGCCGTGGAGCAGGGCATTGTTACGCTTGTAGGCGCTACTACTGAAAACCCCTCATTCGAGGTAATTCCGGCTATTCTCAGCCGGGCCCAGGTATACGTGCTCGAGCCCCTAGGTAAAGAGGAGCTAACCGGCCTCGTGGACCGGGCCCTGCGCGAAGACGAAGCCCTGCGCCGCCGGCCCGTGCGCCTCGAAAGCTACGACGCGCTGCTGCGCATTTCGGGCGGCGATGCGCGCAAGCTGCTCAATCTGCTCGAAATTGTGGTGCAGGCCGCCAAAGCCAACCCCGAAACCGGCGAGGTGATGGTGAACGACGAAGTAGTGCAACAGCTGGCCCAGCAAAACCTTTCCCGCTACGACAAAGGCGGCGAAATGCACTACGACGTCATTTCGGCCTTTATCAAGAGCATTCGGGGCTCCGATCCCAACGCGGCGCTGTACTACCTGGCCGTGATGCTCGAAGGCGGCGAAGACCCCAAGTTTATTGCCCGGCGGCTGCTCATTCTGGCTTCGGAAGATGTGGGCAACGCCAACCCCAACGCCCTGCTGCTGGCCCAGAGCACGTTTCAGGCCGTTACGGTTATCGGCATGCCCGAGTCGGACATTATCCTAGGTCAGTGCGTGGTGTATTTGGCCACTTCGCCCAAGAGTAACGCCTCGTACACGGCCATTCGGGAGGCGCGGGCTTTTGTGCGGCAAAACGGCGTGGCCGCGGTGCCGCTGCAATTGCGCAACGCCCCCACCAAGCTCATGAAGCAGCTGAACTACGGTGCCGAGTACCACTACTCGCACAATGGCGAAGGCAACTTTGTGTTTCAGGAGTTTATGCCCGATGGCCTCGGCAAGAAGCGCTTCTACACCCCCGGCGACAACCCCACCGAAGCCAAAATGCTGGAGCGCCTGCGCTACTGGTGGGGCGAGAAGTATGGGTATTGATGTAATGCTGTGCGATGTTCGGCGCCGGCGCCACAGGCGCCAGTCCGGAACTGCGCCAACTGCAGAGGCCCCAGGTGCCTATGGCTTACTGGCGCGAGTCTTAGCCCGTAGGGCGCGACTCGTACCGGCGGCATGGAGGGGAGTCTCCAGACTCCCGGGCGTTGCACGATGCCCTAGGTGTCGTTCGCGACACGGGAGTCTGGAGACTCCTACCCATGTGGCCGGCACGGGTCGCGCGCTGGAAGCGCTAAGACTCGCGCCAGTGGGCACCTAGGTGCTTTGGTGTAGTATTTCGTCTGGCAGCCGCATTGTGCCAAATGGTCGTTTTGGCATACTGCGCCGAGCACCGTTCGGCGCTACTTTGTGCAACCCGCTACTAAAACCCTTCTACTTTTGTTTATTAGCCGCTTATATCCTTCTTCCTCAACAATGCGTCAATTTCTTAAATACGTACTGGCTACCATCGTCGGGCTGATCCTGTTTTCGGTGGTGGGCCTGTTCTTGTTCGTCGCAATGGTGGCTGCCCTAGGTAGCTCAGCCGACGAAGTAACCGTGGCCAGCAACTCGGTGCTGGAGCTGAAGCTCGACAAGCCGATTACCGAGCGCAAGCAGGAGGCCGAGTTCACGCCCTTTGGTGCGGGCAACGCCTCCATTGGCCTCGTCAACCTGAAAGAAGCCATCGGCCGGGCCAAAACCGACGACGACATCCGCGGCATTTTGCTGAACCTGGATGTGGTATCGGGCGGTATGGCCTCGCTGGAGGAAGTACGCGACGCGCTGATCGACTTTAAGAAGTCGGGCAAGTTCGTGGTGGCCTACCACGAAACCGGCTCCGAGAAAGGCTACTACCTGTCGTCGGTGGCCGATGAGGTGTACCTGCACCCGCAAGGCCTGCTCGAGTTCAACGGCTTGTCGTCGGAGGTGTTCTTCTACAAGCGCTTGTTCGATAAGCTGGGCGTGGAGCCGTTTATCTTCCGGGTGGGCTCGTTCAAAAGCGCCGTGGAGCCCTACATGCGCGAGAATTTCTCCGACTCGGCCCGTTATCAAACGGTATCGTTCCTGAACTCCATCAACAACCACACCGTGCAGCAGATTGCCGCCGCGCGCAAGCTGCCGGTTGCCCGCCTCAAGGCCGTGCAAGACTCCATGCTGGTGCACAACGCCGAGGATGCCAAGCGCTTCGGCCTCGTAACCAAGCTGGGCTACTACGACGAAGTGCTCGACTACATGCGCACCAAGCTGAACCTAGGCAAAGACAAAAAGCCCAGCCTCATTAGCCTGAGCACCTACAGCAAGGCTGATAAGGATGACGACGAAGTAACGAGCAGCAACCGCATTGCCGTCATTTACGCCGAGGGCGACATCGTGAGCGGCAAAGGCGGCGAGGAAAGCATTGGCGGCACCAAATTCGCCGAGGCCATCCGCAAAGCCCGCCTCGATAAAAAGGTGAAAGCCATTGTGCTGCGCATCAACTCGCCAGGCGGCTCGGCTTTGGCCTCGGATGTGATGTACCGCGAGGTGCTGCTGGCCAAAAAAGAGAAGCCGGTAATTGCCTCGATGTCGGACGTGGCGGCCTCGGGCGGGTACTACCTGGCCATGGGTTGCGACGCCATTGTGGCCCACCCCAACACCATTACCGGCTCGATTGGCGTGTTTGGCGTGCTGCCCAACCTAGGGCCACTGCTCTCCGATAAGCTCGGCATCACCGTCGACCGCGTAACCACCGGCAAGTTCTCCGACATCCCAACGGTAACGCGCCGCCTCACGCCCTTCGAGCAGCAGCAGCTGCAGCACGAAGTAGAGCGCACCTACGCCGATTTCACGAGCAAAGCGGCCCTAGGTCGGAAAATGCCGGTGGAGCGCCTGCGCCGCCTAGCATCGGGCCGCGTGTGGTCGGGCACTGAGGCCAAAGAGCGTGGCTTGGTTGACGTACTCGGCGACTTCGACGATGCCGTGGCCATGGCCGCTAAGCGCGCCAAGCTCGACGAAGGCGACTACCGCCTGCAAAGCCTGCCCCGCCGCAAATCGGCTTTCGAAAGCTTTATGGCTTTACTCGGCGACTCGGAAGAAGCCGAAGCCCGTGCCCTGAAAGCCAAGCTCGGCCCGCTGTTCCCCATCTACGAGCAGTACCGCACCGTTACACAAATGCAGGGCGTGCAGGCCCGCCTGCCCTACGAGCTGCAGATTCAGTAAGCACATTGCCTGAGGCCGGGGGCTTGATGAAAATCAGCCCGGACCCAAATGTTGCGAAGCTCAACTTAGAGCTACTTTTACGCGCCGCCGGCACTTGTCGGCGGCGCTTTTTTATGCCCCAAACTGCCGCCGAACAACTTTCCCAACTGCGCGCTGCCGCCGCATACATTCAGCAACAAGCCGCTGCTTTCCAGCCCGAATTTGGCATCATCCTGGGCACGGGCCTAGGTGCCTTAGCCAAGGAGGTGCAAGTAGAGCACGCGCTCAGCTACGCCGATATTCCGCACTTTCCGGTATCAACGGTGGAAAGCCACGCGGGCCGGTTGCTGCTGGGCACCCTAGGTGGCCGGCGGGTGGCAGTGCTGCAAGGGCGCTTCCATTACTACGAGGGCTACACCATGCAGCAGGTGGTGTTTCCGGTGCGGGTGCTGAAGTTGCTGGGCATCAGCAAGCTGTTCGTGAGCAACGCTGCCGGTGGCCTGCACCCCGAGTTCCGCATCAGCGACCTGATGCTCATCGATGACCACATCAACCTGCAGCCCACCAATCCGCTCGTGGGTCCCAACCTCGATGAGCTAGGGCCGCGCTTCCCCGATATGTTTGCGCCCTACGACGCCGACCTGCTTGCCCAAGCCCAAGCCGCCGCCGCCGACCTAGGGTTTGGCCCGCGCGTGCGCCGGGGGGTGTATGCCTCCTTGCCCGGCCCCATGCTCGAAACGCCGGCCGAGTACCGCTACCTGCGCATTATCGGCTCCGATGCCGTGGGCATGAGCACCGTGCCCGAGGTAATTGCCGCGCGCCACATGGGCCTGCCGGTTTTGGCCGTTTCCGTCATCACCGACCTGGCCAGCCCCGAGCACCTCAAGCCAGTTGATATTCAGCACATCCTCGCCGCCGCCGCCGATGCCGAGCCACGCCTGACTGCGTTGCTGAAGCGCGTGGTGGAACAGCAGTAAGGACTACTGGCAACTCAACAAATCGGGGCCACCGAACCTAGGTTCGTGGCCCCGATTTATTGGTAACTCAGCTTAGCTCTACTCCTTCAAAATAACCCGACGACGCTCGTAACTCAGGATGGTGAACACGCCAATGCCGCCCTCTACCGTGCTGCGCACTTTAGCGGGCTGCCCAAAGGGGTTGCCGTTGGCCGATTGCGCATCGTCAATGGAGCGCAGGAAATCGTAATAGGGCCGCTCGAGGTGGTACAACGCCACGAAGAGCGTATCGTTGGGCGAGAACTCGTAGCTGGTACCAAGCACAAACCGCTGGCCGTTGAGCAGGCGGTCGTCGGGCGTGTAGTCCACCTCGGGGTCGTCGTTTACATGGCGGCGGTGCACCTGCAAGCGGTAAAAATCGACGGTGGCGGCGGGGTCGTCGAACTTGGTTAGCACGTAGGCTTTGCGCTGTTCGCCGGTGCGGTCGTTAAACTTCCACTCCACCGTATCAATAGGCACGATAGCCGGCATGGTGGAGGAGCCAAACAGGTGGCGTCCTTTGGTGTCCTTCACATCGAGGCGGTACGTGTCACCGGGACGGATGGTGAGGCGGCGGCGCCCCCGGTGCGTGAAGAACTTTTTGGTGCCGGCGTTCTGGCCGGGGCCAAAGCGCAGGGTATCAATACGGCCAGTGGGCCCGGTAAGCGTAACGGTTACGTCGGTGAGCAGCTCGTTGCTTGGCTCGCTGAGGTACGGCACCGTTTCGGTAACGGTAATCTGCGGAATCTGGCCCGACTCGAGGTAGCACTCGGCTACCAGCTGGGCGGGCGGCGCGGGCAGCTCCACGTCCACGTCTTTCTGCAAGCCGCAGCTGCTTAGCCAGCCCACCGAAACGATGGCCAGTACAGGCCTAAACAGGCGAAAAGCAGAAGCTGTTGAAGGCAATGGCATCGTTCAGCTTAGAATTTGAAGTTGTAAGTCAGCGACGGAATCACGGGGAACAACGACACCTGGCGGGCGCGGTAACGCAGTACCTCCTCGGTTTCTTGGTCGCGCACCTCATCGATGTAGATGAAGTAGGGATTGCGCCGGTTGTAGGCGTTGTAAATGCTCAGCGTCAGGTCCGACTCGCCGCCCCAGCGCATGGGCCGCAGTTTGTACACCACGCCTAGGTCGAGGCGGTTGTAGCTGGGCAGCCGGAAGCTGTTGCGGTCGGGGTACAAGGGCACGGCCTCCAGCTCGCCGCCAAACACATCTTGCACGGCAATGCGGCCCGTGGGCAGCGTGGTGGGGTTGCCCGAGGTGTACACAAACGAGCCCGTGAGGTTGATGCGCTTGCTGAGTTGGTGCAGCAGCACCAGCGTGAGGTTGTGGCGGCGGTCGTAGGTGGGATAAAACGGTCGGCCGCCGTTGATGCCATCGGTACCGCGCTGGGGTTCAAACTCGCGCTTCGTCCAGGCCAAGGTGTAGCCCAGCCAGCCGGTGGTGCGGCCGTCCTTCTTCTCGAGGTACACCTCGTTGCCGTAGGCCCAGCCGCGCCCGAACAGAAATTCCTGATCCAATTCGGGGTTCACGAACAGCTGCGCGCCGTCGCGGAAGTCGATCTGGCGCTGGGCCCACTTGTAGTACACCTCGTTGGTGAGCAACAGCTTACCACCCGCAAACAGCCAGCTCACCCCTGCCGATACCTGCTGCGAGCGTTGCGGCTTTACCGACAGGCGCGAGGGGTACCAAATATCCGTGGGCAGCGAAGCACCCGAGTTCGTAACCAAGTGTACGTACTGGTACATGAGGGCGTAGCTGGCCTTCAGCGTGGTTTTCGGCGACAAAGTGTAACGCGCGGCCAGGCGGGGCTCCAACCCGCCGTAATCGTTGCGGCCCGAGCGGAAGCCCGAGAGGCGCAAACCGTAGTCGAGGGCCAGCTTATCGGTTACCGTAAAGTTGTCGGCCGCGTACAGGCCTCCCTCCTGCCCGTCGTACTGCACATCCTGGCCGATGTTCAGCTCCTGATCCTGCGAGCCGGCTTGCAGGCGGCCCACCCCGAAGTGGTGCAAAGTGCCGCTACCGCCAAACCGCACCACGTGCTTGCCGCCCTCGGGGCGCCACTCCCAATCGGAGCGCAGGTTGTAGTCGCGGATACTGCTGCTCAGGCCAAAGCTGAACTGATCGAGCTTGTTGGCGATGTTGTAGGTGTAATAAGATGCCGTGGCCGAGGTATTGGTAAAGAACCTAGGGCTGAACACGTGGCTCCAGCGGGCCGTGGCGGCGCGGTTGCCCCACCGAAAATCGAAGTTGAAGCCCTGCGTGGAGTTGAATCCGAAAACGTCGTTGCCGAAGTACCCGCTCAGGAACACCTGGTCCTTGTCGGTGAGTTGGTAATTGGCCTTGGCATTGAGGTCGTAGAAATAGTAATCCGGAATGGGGTTGTAATCGGGGTCGTCGGCGTTTAGCTTGTTGATTTGCCGTGTAAACACATCGAAGTAGGTGCGCCGGCCTGCTACGATAAACGAACCCTTGCCCTTCTTGATGGGCGCTTCCACCGCCAGGCGCGACGAAATTAGGCCGATGCCGCCACTTACCCCTAGGGAGTCGCGGCTGCCTTCGCGCAGCTTCACATCCACCACCGACGACAAACGGCCACCGTACTGCGCCGGGTAGCCCGATTTGTACAGGTCGACGGACTGCACCACATCGGAGTTGAAAGTGCTGAACAACCCGAACAAGTGGTTGGGATTGTACACCACGGCGTCATCAACCAGAAATAGGTTTTGGTCGGCCGAGCCGCCGCGCACGAACAAGCCGCTGGTGCCCTCGCCGCCGTTTTGCACGCCGGGCTTTAGCTGCAGGGTTTTCAGAATATCCACCTCGCCAAACAACGCCGGCAGCAACTTGGCCTCGCGCGCGGTAATGCGCTCGGCCCCCATTTGAGTGGTTTGCAGCTTCTGCTCCAGCGTGCCCGAGCCCTCGATTACAACTTCTTGCAGCTCGGTACCACCCGGCGCAAGCGTAAAATCGAGGCGCTGCGTGTTGCGAAGGTTTACGTCGAGGCTTTGGTTTTGGTAGCCGATAAACGAGGCTTGCACGCTGTGCCGGCCGGTGGGCAAACTCAGTTCGTAGCTGCCATCGGGGTTGGTAGCGGTACCCAAACCTAGGCGCGGCACGGCCACGTTGGCTCCTGGCAAGGCGCTGCCATCGGAGCCACGCACCGTGCCGCGCAGCACCACCTGGGCCAACAAACTAAGCGGTGCCGCCAGCAGGAGCAGCAACGAAAAAACAAATCGGAACGAGCGTAAACGAACCATGAATACAGGTAAAGCACGCGAAGTACTTCGGCGGCCTGAGGCTAACCCACTCATCAGTAGAATAGTTTGATTACTGGCCGGGCGAAATGGTTGCTTGCAAGCACTACGCAGCTTGCGGCTGCAAAGGTGGTAACTGCGCTCTAAGCCTGCTTTTAGTATTGCCCAAACGGGCTTATATAATTCGGATCAGGACTTTAGCTCGCACAAAAAATCCGATAAATCAGCGGCGCAAGCTTCGCCAGTGGTTTAGCTTTGCCTTTATGACCAAACTGCTCGACGGAAAAGTAGCCCTGATTACGGGCGCTTCGAAAGGAATTGGCCGGGCCATTGCCCAGCATTTTGCCCAACTGGGCGCTCAGGTTGCCTTTACGTACCTCTCCAGCGTTGAGAAGGGCCAGCAGCTCGAACAGGAGCTGGCCGCCTTCGGCACCAAAGTAAAAGGGTACCGCTCCGACGCTTCCGACTATCAGCAAGCCGAAAAGCTCGTTGACGATGTAATTGCCGAGTTCGGCAAGCTGGATGTGCTCGTGAACAACGCCGGCATCACCAAAGATGGCCTGCTGATGCGCATGAGCGAGGAGCAGTGGGACCAGGTGCTGAATGTGAACCTGAAATCGGTGTTCAACCTGACGAAAGCCGCCACCAAGCCCATGATGCGCGCCAAATCGGGTTCCATCATCAACATGACCTCGGTGGTGGGCATCAAAGGCAACGCTGGCCAGGCCAACTACGCGGCTTCTAAGTCAGGCATCATCGGCTTCACCAAGTCGGTAGCTTTGGAGCTAGGCTCGCGCAACATCCGTTGCAACGCCATTGCCCCAGGCTTCATCGAAACCGAAATGACCGGCGAGCTAGACCAAAAAGTGGTTGACGAGTGGCGCAAGGCCATTCCGCTGAAGCGCGGCGGCACCCCCGAAGATGTAGCCAAAGCCACCGCCTTCTTGGCCTCGGACGACTCGGCCTATATCACCGGCCAAGTGCTGCAGGTTGACGGCGGCATGCTGACCTAGGGTTTGCAGCTAGCTGTATTTATCAAAGGGTTTCGTTAATCCTGCAATCGAAGCGGATAATAATCTTACTCTTTCTTGCAAAACTAGCGCACAGTAAAAAAGCAGCCGCCCCCTAGGGAGCGGCTGCTTTTTTACTGTGCATACCCAAGTAGAGCTTCAACCAGTGAACACTCATATGCTCGCCATGCCAGCAATTTTGCGGGTAACGGACTGCTAAGCCTGTGTCGATATTCAGTTATAGCTATTGCTTAGATGGCAAGTAGAAGGTTACCATCTTCACATCCCCGTCCGTTTCGGTAATCGTTTGGTATTCAAAGTAATTACCCGCTTCGTTCGTGTAGCTTGCTCTAAACGACAGCTTCTTATCGGGCGGACATGTGGCTTTTCCAACCCAGCGAGCAACTGTCCCAGCGCCCTGATCTGTAACCGCCATCGAGACTACAGTCATCAGAACGGGGCAATCCAAGCCTGTTACTGCCCCCCCTTGTTCCCATTGGGCACCAACTGCTAACTGCCCCATAGGATCGGCACTAGGAACATTAGGTGTTACTTCGTCTGCGGCCTTCTGACAGCTTCCGAACAGCAAAATCATAGGTAGTAAAGCAGCATACCCGAGGTGTTGAGAGTGTTTCATAATCGTTGCGTAAAAGGTGTTAAAGATTCACTTGCAATAAGTTAAGGTTAACAAGTTTAACATTTTAAACTATTTTTATAAAAAATTATACTAAACAAATAATTTCATAATATTACATCCTGTATATTGCAGCTAATAAAGGTTCACCTTGACGCATTTAGTACAGCAGCAAATGCGCGAACGAGACGGTAGGCAAGTGGCACTGCTGGGGCGCGTGATTTAGCCGGTGCAAAGGTTCAACAGGGAGGAGCTAGTGACGGTGGCAAGGCGTTAGCAACCCATGTACCGCTCAGGGCTGTAGCGCCCCAGCATTTGTACCGCTGTTGACATTTGTTCTGCCAGGAATGGGTCCGCCGCCGCAAAAAAGGCTGTTTCTATTTTGCTTGCAATTTGGTCGGCCACTAACCATTGTAGCACCTGTGGCGCAAGATCAGTCCGTTTATCATGCGCCGAAAGCCGACCGTTTTTCTTCAGGTAGTCAAGGTTATAGTAGACAAAAAGTCCTAACCTAATTAGCCCCGATGAGGGTGCCTGCTCCCAGCGGCACAGTAACTCCTTCAGATCGGGATACACGTTTGCTATAGCTCCGAAGTAGTCACCGCAGAAAGCATCCGCTCGTTCGTCGGACGTAGTCAATATTTCATCCTAAAGGGCCAGTAGATACTCTGCCACGGCAGCCTGCTCCTGCTGGGGCCAAGTATGCCACTTGCCGTAGTTGAGCTTATCTAAGGCTATCCACTCTTCAAACCCCAATGAAAATTGAGCAAGCAGCTCAAAGATGCGCGGCAAAAAGTGCTTGAAGTCATTTACATCGCCCCACGTCGTCATGACTTTGAAGTGGAAAATCCGCAGATCTTCTTCGGATAACTCTCGCAAGGCAGTAGCGGCAAGCTGCTGATTCCATTGATGTAACACAGCACCATACATTGGCTGCCCTCCATCGCGGGGTTTAACGGATACCGCGCAAATCCCTTGTAAAGCTTATCGATGGCCAGGCATAACCTCAGGTGCATTGGTCCGACGTGATTCATCCGGCCTAACTTAGCGCACCGGGCGTTATTTACGCCTCTTCCGACTCCGTGCCGCGCAACCGTTTAGCTTGCAGTGGAGTTCTTGGTATTCCACTTGCTGATTTCGCCCGTTGCTGACGACCGCCTACTCCCCTTGGTTTCTCCTGCTGTGCTTGGCCGTAGGCGCTGGCTATGCGGCGTTGCTGTACTCCAAACGCGCACCCTGGAGCAAAGCCGTTAACTACGGCCTTGCCTTCCTGCGCTTTACCTTGGTGAGCCTCCTCTGCTGGCTGCTCCTAGGTCCGATTATCCGGCGCAACAGCACCACCGAGGAGGCACCCACCGTGGTATTCGCCGTCGATGATTCGCGTTCGGTACCGCTTTATACCGCTGATACGACTAGCTTGCGCCGTACGCTCACGGGCCTCGATGCCATGGCGGCGCGCCTTCGCGATGCTGGCTACGAAGTTCAGCTGCGTACCCTCGATACAGCCTCGCCCGCGCAGGCGGCACAACTGCGCTTTCGCCAATCGGCCACCAACCTCGACCAACTGCTCACGGGCTTGCAGGAGGGCTACCAAGGCCGTAACCTGGCCGCCGTGGTGCTGGCCTCCGATGGCCTGGCCAACCAGGGCCGCCCGCCTGTGTATGCCGACTTCACCTACCCCATTTACCCGCTGGCCCTAGGTGACACCGTGCCCCGCCGCGACTTGCGCGTAACAGACCTGCGCTACAACCGCGTGGCTTTTTCGGGCAACCGTTTCCCCATCGAGGCCGAAATTGGCTACGATGGTTTTAGCAGCGGGTCGGCTAATGTGCTCATCCGTGAGAACGGCCGCGTGCTGGCTCGCCAAACGGTGCAGCTCAACCCCAACCGCCGCCTGCAGCGCACCCAATTTTTGCTGACAGCCGCTGCCCCCGGCAAGCACCGCTACGAAGTGTTGGTGGAGCAGCAGCCCGGCGAGTTTACGCTGCTCAACAACGCCCGCAACGCCTACGTGGAAGTAGTGAAAGGCCGCCTGCGCGTGCTGCTGGCCGGCGCCGTGCCCCACCCCGACCTGAAAGCCCTGCGTGCTGCGCTTATCCAGAACGACAATTTCGACGTGACGCTGGTGCTGCCCGGCATTTCGCCACTGCGCGCTAACCAAGATTACGACGTGGCCGTGCTACACCAACTGCCCAGCCGCACCGCCGAGGGCCGCGACATTGTGCAGTACGTACGCACACGCCGCTTGCCGGCCTTCTACATCCTAGGCGCCCAATCCGACCTAGGCGCCTACAACAACCTAGGTACCGGCGTGCGCGTGAACGGCGGCACCGGCCCCGATGCTTCGCCCGTGCTCAACCCCAATTTCACGCGTTTTGCCCTAGATGCCGGTGTAGCCTCGCGCCTGACGGATTATCCGCAAGTGCCCGTAGTGGGCACACCGCAACTAGGCGGGGGGGCAGAAGTAATCTTGCGTCAGCAGGTAAATGGCACGCGCACCACCCGCCCGCTGCTGGTAGTAGCCGGCCAGGCGGGCCAGCGGCAGGCCACCTTGCTAACCGACGGCAGCTGGCAGTGGCGCCTCGAAGAAGCCGCCACCCACGACGACAAGCCCAGCGCCTACGATGGCCTGATGACGCGCCTGCTGCAGCTGCTCACGCAGGATAGCCGCCGCAAGCGCCTCGATGTGTACCCCACGCAGGACGCATTCAACACCACCGATGAGGTAACCCTAGGTGTCGAGACGTACAATGCCGTGTTTGAGCGCGTGTACGGGCAGCGCATTACCCTTACGCTCACCGACGAGCAAAACCGTCCGCGCACGTTCAACTTCACCAACCGTGAAAACGGCGGCCCCCTGAACCTCGGCACCTTGCCCGGTGGCCTCTACCGCTACACCGCCCGCGCTACCGTAGCCGGCCAAGCCCAGGAAGACCGCGGCGAGCTGCTGGTGCAGGAGCAGCAACTGGAAGCCGCAGCCTCGCGCGCCGACCACAACATGCTCTACCAACTGGCGCAACGTAGCGGCGGCCGCCTTTACTACCCCGCGCAGCTGCAGCAGCTTGAGCAGCAATTAATACAGGCCAAATTCAAGCCGGTGCTTTACACGCAAGAAGAGCTTAAGGATATTATCGACGAAAAGTGGCTGTTCTTCCTGCTGCTGGCGTTGGCTACGGCCGAGTGGGCCATTCGGCGGTACTCGGGGAGTATTTAAGACTGTCACATTTGATGAGGGGCTACTCTTACCTGATTTGACGCCTATACCGATGGTTGTACACCGGTGGCCATGACCAAGGCCGATACAACCGCAAGGATTCACTGTATAGGGCAGCGAAGCTCATGTTGATACCAACCATTGCATGGTTGTGTGCAGCCAGCCTGCTTCTGTTTGACTACCTCCGGTTTCAACTTAGTTCAGCCGCAACGTTGATGTTGGTTGCCATCTGTGGTACTGTAGGCGCTTGGCTACCCTTTCATTCTATCAAATCGCGTAAGTGGCGTCATTACGAACATAGCTTTGACAGTTACACTACTTGGCAGCGCAGAGGCGGGGACATTGTCGTACTGAGCATCTTTGCTGCTACTCCGTTTCTATACTTTGCTCTTTAACATGGACTACCCTACCGCCCTCGAACGCATTCAGCGCCACGCTGGCACTTCCAAGAACAAGCCTTCGGCCGACGATTTTTTGCAAACGCTGTTCCTGATCAGCGACAAGAAAGGATTCCGGCCGGTGCAGCCTTTGGCTGAGAACATTTTGGACTGCTTCGAGGTCGTGAATGTGCACCTCAATGGCGAGCAGCCCTCCGAAGCCGCAGCCGAGACCAAAGCACAGACCCTCGATCGTGCGCTGGTTTACGCCGTAAATAACCTGCTGACCACCGGCCGCAAATACGCGGAGTGGGTTGAGCGGGAATCGGGGTTTGAGGTGGCCGATGTGCAGGAAATGAGCCGTGCAGTAAAAGCCATTGAATTAGGCTGGAACTTCGTGTTGGCTGGTGAGTTCGATTCGATTAGGCGCGAAGTAGCCAACTGGCTGGAGTAAGCACCGGTAAACTAGCGCCGAATAGCACTCCGCGCCCCATCGGTACTGCACCTATACAAGCAGCCATGGCGGAGTGCCATCCGGAACGCCGTACCTTTGAGGCAATATGCGCTACATCCTCGTCAACAAACCTTACGAAGTCCTGCCCCAGTTTACCGACGAGGCCGGCCGTGCCACCCTTAAGCAGTTCGTGGCGGTGCCCGACGTATACCCCGTCGGCCGCCTCGACTATGATTCGGAGGGCCTAATGCTGCTCACCGACGACAAACAGATGCAGTTCCGGTTGGCCGAGCCGCGCTACAAAGTACCCAAAACCTATTGGGTGCAGGTAGAAGGCGAACCTACCGAGGAAGCTTTGGAGCAGCTGCGCCGCGGCGTTCAAATCAAAGATGGCTTTACGGCGCCGGCCCAAGTGCGCCTGCTGCCGGAAGGGCCAGCTGGCCTGTGGGAGCGCAGCAAGCCTGTACGCTTCCGCGCCAACATTCCCACAAGTTGGATTGAGCTGACCATTTCGGAGGGTATGAACCGACAGGTGCGCAAAATGACTGCCGCCGTCGGCTTCCCAACGCTTCGCCTAATTCGGGCCGGCATTGCTTCGCTTACGCTAAACAAGCTGGCTCCCGGGCAATGGCGCGAGCTTACGGCAACCGAAATTCAAACCCTAAAGCAGCTTACAGCGGCCAACTTGCCCGGCGAAACCGCTCCGGCTCGCAAAAAGCCCACCGAGCGCTACGACCCCAATTTTGAACAGAAGGTGGCTGCCCGCAAAGCCGCGCAGGCCGCCCGCACAGGTGGCAAGTTTGGTGCATCGCGAGGCCCCAAGAGCGCCGGCAGTGGCCGCTCCACCGATGGGCCGGGTAGCGCGCGTGGTGGCCGCTCGGCTGGTGCTGCTCCGCGGGGCAGCAAACCCACCGGAGGCAGCACTGCACCGCGCTCAGGTGGTAGGCCTGCGGGCCCAACCCGCTCGGGCAATGGCTCCTCATCAGCAGGCCGGGGTACGCGTGGCTCGCGTTAGCCATTCCACATCAAAGCAGCGGCGCCGTTTGTACTGGCTGGTACGAGCGGCGCTGTTGCTTTTCGTGCTGATCAACGTGGTTGCGTTCAATCATGCGTGGCGCTTTACGCACTTTTCGGCCCAACCGGGCCGGCACACGATCAGTCCGGAACAATTATCGTTGGCCGATAAGCTGTGGGTACTAGCCACGGGCATTCGCAACCCCAAGCCTATTCATGCGCAGCCGCCAGCCTTTGCTTACCGCACGTTTTACATCAGCAGCCCCAACGGTAAGCTCGAGTGCTGGTACAGCCCGGTACCGCAAGCGCGTGGCACCGTGGCGCTGTTCCACGGCTACACCAGCGACAAATCGCACCTGCTCCGCGAAGCTGCCTACTTCCGCCACCTAGGATATTCGGTGCTGCTCACCGATTTTGCCGGTGCCGGCGGCTCCGAGGGCTACCGCATCACTGTGGGGTACCGCGAATCGTACGATGTGGCCGCGGTGGTGCGCTGGTTACAGCAGCAACAACCTAGGCAGCGCGTGGTGCTTTACGGTGTGAGCATGGGCGCCGTAGCTATTCTGCGGGCCGAAAGCGAGCTAGGTGTGCAAGCCGCGGCTAACATTATCGAATGCCCTTACGGCAGCATGCTGCAAACTGCCCAGAACCGCTTTGCCTCGATGGGTGTGCCGGCTTTCCCAATGGCCAACTTGCTGGTGTTTTGGGGTGGTGTACAAAACGGCTTTTGGGCGTTTGACCTTTCTGCCGAAGCCTACGCGACCAACATCACGATGCCAACGTTGCTTATGTGGGGCACCGCCGACCCGCGCGTGACGCGCCAGGAAACCGATGCCATCTTCGCGGCCCTAAGTGGCCCCAAGCAGCGCCACGACTTTGCCGGCAGCGGACACGAACCGTATTGGCGCAAGCACCGCGAGGCGTGGCAGCAAACCATTAGTGCATTTTTGCTCCCTCCTATCGCAGTTTCATGTTCTTCGCAGCTCGCGCCTAGGTAGCGTAATGCCCTAGGTACGCCAGCAGCATGGGTAGGGCAATTAGGCAGTTTGTTGCTGCGGAAGCATCGCGCGCCCAATGCGCCCTAGGTGCGTATCCTGAAAGCCAGTTGCGTACTTAAGCCCGTAGCCAAGCAGGCGGTCGAAGGAAGCATGCGTGAGCAATACCGTGCTAGCTAATAGCAACCCAGGAACACCCAAAACCCAGCCCGCAACGCCGCAGGCTATAGCCAAGGCTTTGTGGTGGAAAACATTGTAGCTGATGGCGCCTACCCGCGGGCCAGCCAGGTAGCCTAGGGCACTTAAATCGGGCAGCAGAAAAGCAGCGGGCAGCACCCACCAGGCGTAGGGCAGGTGGGCAAACACAGCTACAGCCAGCAGCAGTTCGGCTAGTTCTTCGGTTTTCAGCAGGGTTTTCATGACCACGTCGGAATTGTAAAGTGAACACTCCAAAGGTCTGGCCACCCACCTATGGCCGACGATAACAAAAGCTAAGAAAACCTACTCGCCGCGCGCCACGCGGGCTCTTATTCGGCTCAACGACACGGGCGTAATGCCTAGGTAGTTGGCCACCAAGTGCTGCGGAATACGCTCCAGGATCTTGGTCTTGCCGGAGGTCAGCAACGCCCGGTACCGTTCTTCGGGCGAAAGCAGCAGTTGCTCCACCAAGCGCGCATCGGTGCCCAGCAAGTGGTACTCGGCCACGAGACGACCAAACCTTTCGTACACCGGAAACTGCTCGTACAACCCGCGCAGCACCGCGTAGTCGAACACCACCAGCTCGGTGTCCGTCAGGGCTTGTATGCTGAGTTGGCTGGGCTGGCCGGTTAGGCAGCTGGGGTAATCGGCCAGCAAGTGGTTTTCGAAGAAGAAATAGGTGGTGCGCTCCTCGCCGTCGGGCCGCGGGTAAAACAAGCGTAAGGCTCCGCTAACCACCAGCGCCACTTGGGGGCGGTATTGCCCGGCCTGTACGAAATAGCTGCCGCGCATCAGTCGCTCAGTTTTCAAAACGGCAGCAAGCGGCGCCCACTCGGCATCGGTAAGCTGCGGCACAAACCGGTGCAGGTAGGTGAGTAATGAATGCATGCCGCCAAATTACTCGCCCGATTGGCACGGGCGCTACAGCGCATCGGGGAGCGGCCGTAGCATAGGCTCCAGTTATAGAATCGACTTTAATCACAGAGGTAGCTTGAGTAATTGCGCCAAACGCTGCGTACAACTCTGAACATCTGTCGGCTCCGCTTTCCCGTAAGACAATTTTCGTCAGCAACTGGCTAACTCAAACACAGCACCGGTGACAATCTGACAGCCAAAACGGCAGGTTTTGGCCTTGGTACGCTGCTTGTAACTAGCCCCGCAGCCGCCCGCACCTAGGGCAGCTTGCTAAACTAAGACACCTTCACTCCTACTCATCCATACCAATGGGAAAGATTATCGGTATTGACCTCGGCACGACCAACTCGTGCGTGGCCGTAATGGAAGGCAACGAACCGGTTGTAATTCCGAATAGCGAAGGCCGCCGTACGACGCCGTCGATTGTGGCCTTTCTCGATAATGGCAAAGGCGAACGTAAGGTAGGCGACCCTGCCAAGCGCCAGGCTATTACCAACCCGCATAACACCATTCAGTCGATTAAGCGCTTCATGGGCCGCCGTTTCTCGGAAGTAACCGAGGAAACCAAGCACGTGGCGTACCAATTGGCCAGCGGCTCGAACAACACCGTGGGCGTGCAAATTGGCGACCGTCAGTACACCCCGCAGGAAATTTCGGCCATGGTGCTTCAGAAGATGAAGCAAACCGCCGAAGACTACCTCGGCCAGCCCGTAACCGAAGCGGTTATTACCGTGCCGGCTTACTTCAACGACGCCCAGCGCCAGGCTACCAAAGAAGCCGGTGCCATTGCGGGCCTCGATGTAAAGCGCATCATCAACGAGCCCACGGCTGCTGCCCTGGCCTACGGCCTCGACAAAGACCACTCGAACCACAAAGTGGCCGTGTACGACCTCGGCGGTGGTACGTTTGATATTTCCATCCTCGAGCTCGACAACGGCGTGTTTGAGGTGCTGAGCACCAACGGCGACACCCACCTAGGTGGCGACGACTTCGACCAGGTTATCATCAACTTCTTGGCCGATCAGTTTGCTTCGGAAAACGAAGGCATGGACCTGCGCAAAGACGCCATGGCCCTGCAGCGTTTGAAGGAAGCCGCCGAGAAAGCCAAGATTGAGCTATCGTCGTCGACGGAAACGGAAATCAACCTGCCCTACATCACCGCTACGGCTACCGGCCCCAAGCACTTGGTGGTGAAGCTGAGCCGCGCCAAGTTCGAGCAACTGGCCGATTCGCTGATTCGCCGCTCGATGGAGCCCGTACGCAAGGCTCTGCAAGACGCTGGTCTGTCGGCTTCGGACATTAACGACGTGATTCTGGTAGGTGGCTCCACCCGCATTCCGCGCATCCAGGAAGAGGTAGAGAAGTTCTTCGGCAAGAAGCCTTCGAAGGGCGTTAACCCCGACGAAGTAGTAGCCGTGGGCGCTGCCATCCAAGGCGGTGTACTGACGGGCGAGGTGAAGGACGTGCTGCTGCTCGACGTAACCCCGCTGAGCCTCGGCATCGAGACGATGGGCGGCGTGATGACCAAGCTCATCGAAGCCAACACCACCATCCCGACGAAGAAATCGGAAACCTTCTCGACGGCTTCGGACAACCAGCCTTCGGTAGAAATTCACGTACTGCAGGGCGAACGTCCGATGGCTTCGCAGAACCGCACCATCGGCCGCTTCCACCTCACCGACATTCCGCCGGCACCCCGTGGCGTTCCGCAAATCGAAGTAATCTTCGACATCGACGCCAACGGTATCCTGCACGTAACGGCTAAGGACAAAGGCACCGGCAAGGAGCAGAAGATCCGCATCGAAGCTTCGTCGGGTCTGTCCGACGCCGATATCGAGCGCATGCGCCAGGAGGCCCAGGCCAACGCCGACGCCGACAAAGCCGAGCGCGAGCGTATCGATAAGCTGAATCAGGCCGACTCGATGATCTTCCAGACCGAGAAGCAGTTGAAAGAGTACGGCGACAAACTGAGCGCCGGCAACAAATCGGCTATCGAATCGGCACTGGCTGATCTGCGCTCGGCCCACGAAAGCAAAGACGTAGCCCGCGTTGACTCGGCCATGGAGGCCATCAACGCTGCTTGGCAGGCGGCTTCGCAGGAGATGTACGCTCAGAGCGGCGCGCAAGGTGGCCCGCAGGGCTACCCCGGCGGCGACGCCAGCGGCTTCCAGGGCGGCCAGCCCGGCGGCAACGGCCAGCAGGCCCAAGGCGCCCCGCACGACAACGTGACGGACGTAGATTACGAAGAAGTGGACGGCAACAAGTAATTGCTGCCAACCGCGAACTGTGGCGAAAAGGCCGGGGATCTGCTCCCCGGCCTTTTTGTTTTTTTACCCTCCTAGGTGCGGCAGCCTGCCGGTAACTGCTTAGCCCAAGAAGCCTTTAGGCGTCCAGCTCATCGACTGCTCCGACTCGGGGTCCACGTCCTCGAGGTACAGCTTGGGTACGCGCACCGTGCGGCGCTGCGGCGCCGGCTGCGGCTGTCCCTCGGCGGGTTGCACTTGTAGCACCTGTTGGCCAGTGAGCATGTTGGTGCTGAGGCTTTTGCTGGAGCCGTTGGCCCGGTCGACACTGGTATAATCCTCGCCAATGAGTCGTACGCGGCTACTGTTCGGTTCGAACCGAAAGCGCTGCAGCACATTGTAGGCCCAACGCGAACCCGCGTAGTGCGACACCAGCAGCACGCCCCGCTCAATACTCAGTTCGGGCTGGATGCCTTCGCCACCTAGGGCACCAAAGCAGCTGGTGCAGTAGAGCAGCTTTGACCCTACCCCCACGCGGCGCAAGTTGCCGTCGGGCTGGGTCAGCAACACCATTAGTGCCCGGTAGCGGGTGTCATCTTGCGGGTCAGGCGATTGTTGCTCAATTAGCATGAGCACCTTATCGGGGCGCTTGTCGGTGTTCAGGTCGCCCGAGAGTTGCCGTTCTAGCTTCCACCCCTTCGGCACAAAGGCTGCTACTTGTGCAGCCGTAGCGGGTAGCCGGTTGGCATCAAGCACGCGGTGTTCTGCCTGCATGGGGCTCACGGTAGTTGGCTGACCTAGGGAAGTTGCAATCAGCAGTTGCAGGGCTGTGTAGAGCATAAGCTAAAAATAAGGGGGCGCAACGGCTAAGCTGAGGTTGCGCCCCCTTATCGTCGATTTCGCTGCGTTAGCAGGCTCACTTAATACTGGATTCGGCGGTGGTTTTGCGAACGTCCACGTCCTCGAGGTAGCGCTTGGTGGCGGTGGGTACGGTTACATCCTTGCGCGAGGTAAGCTGGCGCTGCCCGGCTGGGTCGGCGGGGTCGCGGAACACGCGTTCGGAGCGCTGCTTGCCCGTAACGTAGTCGGTGGTTTTGATAGTGGTATCGAGTGTCTGGCGGTTGCTCTTGATCTGCTCCTCGCCTACCAAGCGCATTTTGCTGGTGCTGGGCTCGTAGCTGAAGCGGTGCGTAAACTCGAGGTTTTGCTCAGTGCCCGAAATGTGTCGCACCGTCAGTACTCCTTTGTCGATTTTGATTTCGGGAATTTTATCGGAGCTGACGAGCAAATCAGGTCCACCGATGCCGTAGAGCACTTTGCCCGAGGCCGCTACCCGCTGCATCTGCCCGGTGGCATCGGCCAATAGTACCACCACAGCCCGTTCGCGGCGTGCTTCGGGGGCAGTAGGCGAAGGCCGCTCCACCAACACCAACACAGGGTCGGCGCGCTTATCACCGTTCAAATCTCCGGAAATCTGGCGCTCCAGCAACCAGCCAGTAGGCACAAATGCTGCGGTGCGCGCTGCTTTGGCGGGTAATGCGGCAGGGTCGAACGGGGTAGCTGCTTGCGCAAGCGTGACTTGCAGGGGGCCGAGTAAAGCGGCTGCAATTAAAAAAGTAGCAAAGGCAGTCATGCGCAGATGGAGTTGAGTAAGCTGCATGGCTCCAACCGCTGCCCGGTGGCCGTAAGTTCATTACAGCCAGCACCGACCCAGCACCTTGCAACTATTATTTTGAACTAATCATATGTTTAATTTAACTATTTATAAATACCCACCAAATTCCAAATCCTGCGCCCACAAGCGTTACAGCAAAGCAGCAAGTAGTTGGTAGCCTAGCCGAACCACTGCTGCGGCCTTCTTCCCTACCTTGCGCCATGCATTTCCTGATCATTGGTGCCGGTATTGCGGGCCTCACTACAGCCTTGGCGTTGCACCGGCAGGGTCATCAAGTTGACGTGTACGAGGCAGCGCCTAGCCTGCGCGAGATAGGCGCCGGCGTTGTGCTCGGAGCCAATGCCATGCAGGCCCTGGGCCACCTAGGCCTGCACGATGCCGTACACGCCGCTGGTTTCGCCGTTAAGCGAATCAGCCTGCTCGATGAACACGGCCAAGTGCTCAACGACATCGACACGCGCCCATTTACCGAGCGCCTCGGCTACGACAACCTCGCCATCCACCGGGCCGATTTGCAGCGCGTACTGCTCGAGCACCTGCCTCCGGGCGTGCTGCACCTAGGCAAACCGCTGGAGCGCTTTGAGCAGCACGACAATCAAGTAACTGCGTACTTCGCCGATGGCAGCTCGGCCGCAGCCGATGCGCTGCTGGCGGCCGATGGCATCCGCTCGCGCGTACGCCTGCAATTGCTACCCCACACGCAGCCGCGCTACGCGGGCTACACGTGCTGGCGCGGTGTTACCGATGGTGCAGCACTGCAAACTTTGGCTGGGCGAAGCACCGAGTCGTGGGGAGCGGCGGGGCGGTTTGGTATGGTACCGCTCGGCAATGGGCAGGTGTATTGGTTTGCCTGCATCAACAGCAAAACGCCTCAGAACCCGGTGTACAAAGGCTTCCGGCTGGCCGATGTGCAGCAGCACTTCGCCAACTTTCATGCTCCTATTCCGGAACTGCTGGCCCTTACCACCGACGAGCAGGTTATTTGGGGCGACATCATCGACCTGAAGCCGCTAAAGCATTTTGCCTACGGTCGCGTGCTACTGCTCGGCGATGCAGCCCACGCTACCACGCCCAACATGGGCCAGGGTGCCGGGCAAGCCGTTGAGGACGCGGCTATGCTGGCCCAATGCCTGCGCGAGCAAACCAATTTGCATGCTGCCTTCCGATTGTTCGAGCAACGACGCCTGCCCCGCACCACGCGCATTGTGCGGCAGTCGTGGCAGCTTGGGCAGGTAGCACAGTTCTCGCAGCCGTGGCTTGTAACGCTACGCAACGCTGTGATGCGGCGTGTGCCCAACTCCGTGAACACCCAGCAAATGCAGTTTTTGTACGAACGCTGATGCCGCGGCCCTAGGTGCGCTACGGCGCGCTCGGCCGGGCAGGTTGCTGCAGCTCAATGGGTACGGGCTGAGGCTGGCCTTTTACCTCGGCGGCCTCTTGTTCGGTTTCCTCTTCAAAGCCTTTCTGAATCTTCTCGGCGGCTTCCTGAAAGTCGCTTTCGTCGGGGCGCTCCATGTTGGCTAGGTGCTGCATCTTGGCGTGCGGCTCGTAGCTCAACCGGATGTAAATCGGAAAATGATCGGAGCCAATGTGCGGCAGCCGCTCGATGCTAGCCACCTTGAAATGGCCCGAATGGAAGACGTGGTCGAGGGGCCAGCGCAGCAGGCGGTAGTCGGCATGAAAAGTAGGCAGCAGCCCCCGGCCCATGCGCGGATCGAGCAGGCGGCTGATGCGCCGGAACAACTCGGAAGTGTGCGACCAGGCCACATCGTTCATGTCGCCGGCCACGATGGTGGGGCCGTCGTGGTCTTCAATCTGGTGCCCTACTAGCAGCAGCTCGGCATCGCGCTTGGTGCTGGTTTTCGACTCTTGCGGTGTCGGCGGCTTGGGGTGCAAGCCGTACATGCGCACCAATTGGCCGTTGGGCATCTCAACCTGCGCATGAAACGACGGAATGTCGTCGTCGAGCAGAAACCGGATTTCGGGGTTGTGCAGCGGCAGCCGCGAAAACACCAGCATGCCATAGGTATTGGGCAGCGGGGCGTAGGCCGTGTACGGGTGGGTTTCTTCGAGGGAGCGAAGTTGCTCGAGCCACCACTGGTCGGTTTCCACGGCCAAGATGATGTCGGGGTTGCAACGCTGAATGACACCTAGGCAGCGCGAGGCGTCGCGGTTGGTCATGAGCACGTTGGTAACCAGCAGGCTCAGGTGGTTATCGTTGTCGGTAGTTGCCCGGCTGCTGTCGAGCACTTTTTTAGGCAGTAAATTGGTGTAGGGCAGGATGCGCGCCAGCTGGTACACAATAGCCCCGGCCATGGTAAGCACGAACAGCGGCCCCAGCCAATCGAATTGCCAGAAGCTGAGCAGCACGCCACCTACCAGCGCCACCACGAGGGCGCCCACTACTTGCAGGCGTGGAAAATCGAATACCCTGATCCACCACGCCTCGCGGCGTACCAGCGGAAGCAGCGTGGCTACCAGGGCTGCGGTGCCCACAATGGCCACTAAGCCATCGAGCACGCGCGTAAACAAGGTTAGCAGAAAGGTTAGCACAGGTGGGTTGAGAGAGGCAGTTGAGCTATTGTACTACGCCCGGGGAAGTAAGTTGCAGCGCCTATTATAAAATGAGTGGCCCACGCGCGGGCAATTGCACTGAGGTCAGAAGCTCAGCAGTATTAGAAGTCGTCGAGGCCACCCTTGCGCAGCTCGTCTACGGTGCGCATTACCTTGTCGCGCAGGGCGGCCCGGTACTTTTCGAGCGCATCAGCTAAGCGGGCATTGCCAATGGCCAGCATCTGCACGGCCAGGATGGCGGCGTTGGCAGCGTTGTCGAGGGCTACGGTTGCTACGGGCACGCCCGCGGGCATTTGCAGCATCGAGAGTACTGAGTCGAGCCCGGCAATGCTGGTAGCTGCATTGATGGGCACGCCAATAACCGGCAGCGTGGTGAAGGCCGCCACCATACCGGGCAGGTGGGCCGCCCCGCCTCCACCGGCAATTACCACGCGCAGCCCGCGCTTGCGCGCCGACTCGGCGTATTCTACCAAGCGGTGCGGCGTGCGGTGCGGCGACACCAGCGTAATCTCAAAGGGCACCTGAAACTGGCGCAGCACCTCGGCCGCCACGTTCATCACGCGCAGGTCGGATTGGCTACCCATGATAATGCCTACCACCGGCGTGGAGGCATCGGGAGCGTTGTGGTCGGGAGGAAGGGTAGTCATGGCAGTACGGGGGAAGGAGAAGGAGTACCGAGCCGTAAGCCCGGCAGTATGCATACGCAAATGCTCCTTCCCCAAGCCAACAAAATCGGTACCGTATGCGCTTCTCGCCTACCTTTAGCCGGAA
The DNA here is from genome assembly GCF_001483135.1 of Solirubrum puertoriconensis. GTDB lineage: Bacteria > Bacteroidota > Bacteroidia > Cytophagales > Hymenobacteraceae > Solirubrum > Solirubrum puertoriconensis. The sequence goes on along the minus strand of NZ_LNAL01000003.1, from coordinate 572,483 downwards.
TATATTGCCCGCTGCATGGAGATACTGCTCGCCACCTTCACTACGCTGTTCTCGGTTGTTAATCCGTTCGGCGCAATGCCCGTATTTCTGACGCTTACGGAAGCTGATACCGGACACCAGCGCGCCGCAACCGCCTTGCGTGCGTGCATCTACATGGTGGCGGTATTGGGGGTGTCGTTTTTTGCTGGGCAGTATGTGCTCAATTTCTTCGGCATCAATATTCACCACCTGCGCATTGCGGGCGGCATCTTACTGATGCGCTCGGCGTTCGATTTACTAACGCCCGGTGCCAACCGCGACCGGGTAGGCCCCGCCGCCCTCGAAGAAAGCTTGCACAAAGACGACATCAGCTTTACGCCGCTGGCCATGCCCATGCTCTCGGGCCCAGGCTCCATTGCGGTGTGTATCAGCTTGTTTACTGAGCGGCTTAGTTACGTCGATATGGGTATGATCGTGTTCGGTTTTGTGCTGGTAGCATTGGCCAGCTACATGATTTTGTTGTCGTCGTTGCGGCTTACGCGCTTCCTAGGTCGGCCGGGCATGGCGGCGCTGGCGCGCATCATGGGTTTTATTACGCTGGCTATCGGAGTAAACTTCTTGGCCTCGGCCATTAAGGCGCTGTTCGAGAGCTGATAATTAGCGCTTCACGAAAGCAGATGATTAAACTTTCGCCCCGTTACGGCAGCTGATAATTATCATCCAAACAGCACAACCATCCGTAGGCTATCTTTGCGGCCCGAAACCGCATATCTGATGCTTAAGAACGACCTGATCCTGCGTGCCGCCCGCGGCGAACAAACCGAACGTACTCCTGTATGGCTGATGCGCCAAGCTGGCCGCATTTTGCCCGAGTACCGCGCGTTGCGCGCCAAGCTGAGCGGTTTCAAGGAACTGGTTGAAACGCCCGACCTCGCGGCCGAGGTAACCATTCAGCCCATCGACGCGCTCGATGTCGACGCGGCAATCATCTTCTCCGACATTCTGGTAGTGCCCGAAGCCATGGGCCTCACCTACGAAATGGTGGAAGCCCGCGGCCCGCTGTTTCCGGAAACCGTGAAATCGGCGGCCGATGTGGCGCGCCTGCGCGTAGCCGACCCCGAGGAGCACCTAGGCTACGTACTCGAGGCAATTCGCGTCACCAAAAAAGCCCTAGGTGGCCGCGTGCCGCTGATCGGTTTTGCTGGCGCCCCCTGGACTATCCTGGCCTACATGGTAGAAGGCCACGGCTCCAAAACCTTCAGCAAGGCGCGCCGCATGCTGTTTCAGGATCCGGCGTTATCGCACCAGCTGCTGCAAAAGATTACCGGTACCACCATTGCCTACCTACGCGCCCAAATTGAGGCTGGTGCCAACATGGTGCAGGTGTTCGACTCGTGGGCGGGTATCCTAAACCCCCAGCACTACCACGAGTTTTCGGCCCGCTACATCGGTGAAATTTGCGCCGCTATGCCGGCCGACGTGCCCGTAACAGTGTTTGCCAAAGGCGCTTTCTTCGCCCACCACGACTTCGCCCAGATGCCCTGCCGCACCATCGGCCTCGACTGGAACGAAGACCCCAAGGCCGTACGCCAACTGGTAGGCGACAAAACCCTGCAAGGCAACCTCGACCCCTGCGCCCTTTACGGCTCGCCGGAGCAAGTACGTGCCGCTACCATCGAAATGTTGGAGCGCTTCGGCCCGCAACGCCACATTGCCAACCTAGGCCACGGCGTGTACCCCGATACCAACCCCGACCGCGTAAAGGTGTTTGTGGAAACGGTGAAGGAGCACAGCACCCGCATGCGTCAGGATTTGGCTTAAGGCACATAAACTTTTGCTTAATATTCGCACCGGCCCAATGCTACCAGTTAATAGCTAGTAGCATTGGGTTGATTTTACCTGTTCTTAGTGCTTACGCGATTCTCGAAGTTTACTAGTCGCTCTTGGATCTGGTTTATTGGCACCAGCCTGCTGTTCGGCATTCATGTACTCACTTCGCGTTTCCACATGCAAGTGTACGATGCCGGGGGCTACATGAAGCTGGCTCACACCTTGTACCATTCCAACGAAGTACCCTTACTGCTAAGGTTCGATAGCGCCTTGCGCGGGTATTTGTTCCCGTTGCTTTACGTGCCTGTTGTTGCCGCAAGCACTGATTCCGCATTTATAACGGAAGAAGCAATTATCAAGGTACTGGGGGCCCTGTTGGCGGGATTTCTGTTCGGAGTGGCAATTCCAGCATTGTGGCAATTGGCAACTGGCCGACGCGTAATGCCGTTGCCCAAGCTCGTATTTGTCTTGGCCGGCTTTCTACTCTGGCGAGACTACTTCAATTACACCCTTACTGATTTCCCGGCGGTGGCTTGCTTGGTTAGCGGCCTGTATCTGCTGCTTCTCCCACGAACTCCTGCATGGGCTTTCCTCGCCGGTGTTTTAGTAGCAGCTAGCATTAATTTCAGACCGGTATACTTAGTGGTGCTGCCATTTGTAGCATTACTAGGCACCATCACTGCTGTACGCCAGACAAATATTTGGCCTGTAGCGGTGATGCAATTCGGACTGGCATTCGGGCTTGGCTTTGCCTTGCCATGTGCTCCGCAGTGGTATATCAATCACCACAAGTTCCAAAAAGATACCCCACTGGTAATTGGTATCGATTTGGACGATCCGGTGATGGTGAAGAACGGCGACTTATATCTGCAGAAGATTAACGATGGTTTCTCCGTTCAGAAGTATGAGACTAGCATTGCCGTCGATTACACCAATGCAGCAGTACAATATTTGGATCCTGCAGGCCTTCACTTACTTCGACAGGACCCCAACCAGAAGATAGATTCGTACGGAGAGTACGTCAAGTTCATGCTTGCTCATCCACTCGATGCGGTGGCACTGTATTTCAGGCATGCGTTCAACGGTATAGATGTGCTTTATCCTACCCCTTATCTATACCGCGTATACACCTCGACTACGGTATTGGCTTGCATAAACTACACTTTGCTGTTTGGCGCTATTTTGTTCATTCTATTACAGTTGCGCCAACTTACCCTTCTGCATTGCGTGATAATTGCGGCCGTTTTAGCACCCGCTGGTGTTTCGATACCGATGCCAGTGGAGTGCCGGTATTTGCTAACCATGCACTTATTACTCCTGACATTAGCGTGCTTTGGTTGGCATAGCGTTTGGCCGAAGCTACAAGGCCGCTTGCCGAGCCTAGCGGTTGCTTACCTGCTGTTTGTCGGCATCTGCTTTACCCTGTCAGCAAGTACACAAGCGGCTTTGGCAGAAGCTCCTAAACTACTCCACCCCTAACGTTGGCAGTGCCTTAGGATTGTTGCTCGATGACACCTTTAGAAACACGGTATGGCTGATCGTTACAGCACTTCCGCTGTTTCGGCTTCCTGCAGCAAGCGGGTTTTCTCAATCGGCACCACTCCTACTTGCTCGCACACCAAGCCACCGCCTAGGTTGGCCAAGGCGGCCATAGCTTCGGGGCTGGTACCAAGGGCTACGCACAGCGCGGCAATGCTGATTACTGTGTCACCAGCGCCGGAAACATCGGAAATGGCGCGCACGTGGGCTGGCAGGTACACCGGGCCCGTAGCTGCATCGCAGAAGACGCCGCGCTCCGAGAGCGTAACGAGCACCATTTCGGGTGCCAAGTGTTGGCGCAGCACGGCCACGGCGTTTTCTAGGCCGGCTTTGTCGCCATCGGCAAACTCCAGCTTTAAGCCTTCGCGCAGTTCCTTCAGGTTGGGTTTGAAGAGCGTACAGCCGCGATACGCCAGAAAGTTGCGCTTCTTCGGATCGACCACTGTTGGTACGCCTTTGCGGCGCGCCAAGTCGATGAAGTGAGCGATGCGCTCAGCATTTAACACCCCTTTGTCGTAGTCTTCGAAGATGACCACATCGACGCGGTCGAGCAACTGTTCATAGGCTTCCGTCAGGGCGGCGTCTTCCGTAGTCGTTAGGTCGGTTTCAACTTCCGAGTCGATGCGCAGCAGGTGCTGGCCGTGGGCCAGGATGCGCTGCTTTACCGTAGTGGGCCGCTCCGCACTGCGCACCAACCCATCGGCGGGCAGGTGCCGCTCGTGCAGCAGGTGCAGCAGCTGGTCGCCGCCGGCATCGTCGCCAATCACGGCGCACAGCAGCGGCGTAGCACCTAGGGCTTGTACATTCAGGGCCACGTTGGCCGCACCACCTAAGCGCTGCTCGGTGCGCGTTACATTCACAATGGGCACCGGTGCCTCCGGCGACAAGCGCCCGGCTTTGCCCCACACGTAGGCATCCACCATCACGTCGCCCACGATGAGCACGGTCAGGTCGTTGAAAGCGGCGAAAAGATCGGTAAGCGTGGCGGACGACGACAAAGCGGCTGCAGGCATCGGAAAGCAGAAAAGCGAATGAAGCCGCAAAGATAATCCACTGTCGGGTAGTGTGCGGCCTAGGTATTTAACCCACGGCAATGCACAGCAAAACAGCGCGACGCTAATAAGAAAGCCGCACCCTGTTTGGGTGCGGCTTTTTACCTAGGGCGCTTCAGGCGCTGATTAAACCAGCTTCGCCAGACTAACCTTGATGCGGCGGAAGGCTTCGCGCAGCTTCTCATCGGCGGCGGCGGTGCTCATGCGCAAGCACTGCGGGGCACCAAAAGCACCACCGTCAACGGTGGCTACGTGGCCGTCGTTGAGCAGGTAAATGGCCAGGTCGCAGGCGTTTTCGATTACTTGGCCGCCGGGTGTGGTTTTGCCGAAGAACGACGACACTTCGGGGAACACATAGAAAGCCCCGCTCGGCGTGGGCGTTTTTAGGCCCGGAATGTCGCGCACTATCTCCAGCACCAGGTCGCGGCGGCGGCGGTAGGCTTCTACCATCTCGTCTGCCGAGGTGCGGCCACCTTGCAGGGCAGCAATAGCCGCGCGTTGCGCAATGGAGCAGGTACCCGAGGTAATCTGGCTTTGCATCTTCTCGCAGGCGGCGGCAATTTCCTTGCGGGCAGCCAAGTAGCCAATGCGCCAGCCCGTCATGGCATAGCCCTTCGAGAAGCCGTTGATGGTGATTACTTGATCTTTCACCTCCGCGAACTGCGCCAGGCTCACGTGCTCACCCACAAAGTTGATGTACTCGTAAATCTCGTCGGCAATTACGTACACGTGGGGGTTGCGGGCCACAACCTCGGCAATGGCGGCCAACTCTTCGCGCGAGAATACCGAACCCGTAGGATTGCACGGCGACGAGTACATTACCAACTTGGTACGGGGCGTAATGGCCTCTTCGAGCTGCTCGGCGGTTACTTTGTAGTCGTTTTCGAGGGTGCCCACCAGCTTAATGGGCGTGCCTTCGGCCAACTTCACAATCTCCTCGTAGCTAACCCAGTAGGGCGAAAAAATCAGCACTTCGTCGCCGGGATTTACCAAGCTCATCACCGCATTGGCAATGCTTTGCTTAGCACCGGTGCTCACCACAATGTTTTCGGGCTTGTAGTCGAGGTTGTTGTCGCGCTTAAACTTTTCGGCAATGGCAGCGCGCAGCTCGGGGTAGCCGGGCACGGGCGTGTAAAAGGTGTAGCCGTCGTCGATGGCCTTCTTGGCCGCGTCTTTGATGTATTGGGGGGTCTGAAAATCAGGCTCGCCGAAGCTGAGGCTGATTACGTCGACGCCTTGGGCCGCTAGCTCGCGGGCCTTTTTGGCCATGCCAATGGTTTGCGACTCTTCCAACGCATTAATGCGGTCGGATAAGAACGAGGGTGCTAGCGTTTCGGCAGCGTTCGACATGGGGAGAATGCAGACTTGGGAGTGGGAAATGGGGAAAGCGCAAAGGTACGCAGTATAGCCCTTTGGCCTGCTTTGCACAAACCCTGACCCACTAACCAAATGCGCAGCCCCTAGGTTAGCCGCTCCTACTCTTGCCCCAGCACCTGAAAATTGCGCAACACCAGCCGCAAGTCGTCGGCGGGCGAATAGTCGCGGGCGTAAATCAGCTCCAGGCGGCGGCGCGTAGCATCGTTCATGGCGAAGTTGGCGTGCACGGCTTCATCGGCGGGCGAAAACACGGCCCGTGGCGTGCCCGTGCGCGGGGCCATGTAGCGCAGCCCAACCCACGTGCGCCGGCCCAGCAGCACCCGCAGCACGTTACGCAGAAAACCACCTAGGGCGTTGCGCTGGCGCAACAGCACCAAGGGCGTACCAACCAGCACGGCTAGGCTGATAACGATATCAAGCAGCCGCTTGGCCCGGCGTTGCTGTGGCTTGTAGAGGTTTAGCTCAATTTCGAGGGCGTAATAGTCGCCCGGCGAATCCTTGGAGGAGCTGCCGATGATGTAGTCGCTGTCTTCGGGCAGGATCTTGAAGGCCACTTCGGGGTGCGTATCCTGCAGCTGCACCATGTTGCCCATGATCTGACTGGCCGTGAGATCCTTACCGCAAAACACCAGCTCCGTCACGTCGTAAATTTGCAGCACCTCACCCAGCTGGCGCAACGAGCCCAGTTGGTCGGTGGGCGTATCGGCGGCCGAGCCCTCGTCGGTGGGGCTGATGAAGCCCAGGATGCGCGCTTGTACGGCTGCCGCACCTAGGAGCCTGCGCACACGTTGGCTTTCGACCTCGGAGCCCACAATGGCAATGGTTTTGGGCGGCTGTTCCGAGAGGCGCAGGTCGCGGTAGCGGATAAAGTGCTGCACTACCCGCCGCGCCACCATGGCGCCCACCGCCCACACACCACCCAGGATGATCAACGCTTTCGAAAAACGCCAGGCATCCAGAAAGTTAGATATGGCCGAAATCAGAACCGTACCGATGAAGATGCCGCGGACGATGCGCGAGGTTTTAGCGGGTTCGTCGTAAGAGCCGCTGAGGTAGGCCGAGCTGAGCCACACCACAATGTAGGCCGGCACGGCCACCAGCATGTACTGCGGCGGGTACGGTGTGGGCACAAACTTGTGGTTCTGCTCCCAGTAATCCTTCAGGAAGTACATGCCCCCCAGGATAATGAGCGCATCGAGCAGCACGGGCCAGGCCTTATCCCAGAAGCGCCGACATAGGGCCACCCCGGCGCGCAGCCAAATGGCAAAGTTGATCAGCAGCGAAAACGCGCCGGCTTGCTTGGGCGCGAAGTGCTTTTGGGCGAAAATGACCATGGCCCGGTAAAACACGAACACGTAGTTTACGGAGGTGCGCTTGGTGCTTTCGCCCTTGTAATGGATGATGCGGGTGCCGGGGTAGTAGTAATTCTTCCAGCCGCCCTGCGTGAGCCGGTACGAGAGGTCGATGTCCTCGCCGTACATGAAGTAGTCTTCGTCGAGCAGGCCTACTTGCTCCAGCGCCGCTTTGCGCATTAGCATAAAAGCGCCGCTCAGCACCTCTATCTCGTGCGTCTGGTCTTTGTCGAGAAACCCTAGGTGGTAGCGGCCAAATTTGCGCGACTTCGGAAACAGCGCTGCCAGGCCGAACACTTTATAGAAGGCAATCCAAGGCGTGGGCAGGCTGCGCTTGCTTTCGGGCAGAAACTTGCCCTGCCCGTCGAGCATTTTCACCCCCAGGCCGCCGGCTTTGGGGTGCGCGTCCATGAACTCGCAGCAGGCCCGGAAGGTATCCTCCTCCACCACGGTGTCGGGGTTCAGCAGCAGCAGGTACTCTCCCTTGGCTTGGCGCAGGGCTTGGTTGTTGGCCTTGCTGAAGCCGGGGTTGTCCTGGTTTTCGATGAGGATGACCTCCGGAAAGCGCTGCCGCACCATGGCCACCGAGCGGTCGACGGAATTGTTATCGACCACAAACACCTCCACCGGCTCACCAAGCTTTTCGACTGCACGGCGCACCGATAACAGCGTCTGCTCCAGAAAGTAGCAGACATTGTAATTGACGATGACGACGGAAAGCTTGGGGTAAGCGGGCACAGGTGGGAAAGCAATACACCGAAAGTTAGCGACTTTGCTAATGCCCTACCTACGGACGAGCCGCATCTTATAGATTTCTTAACTGCTAGGTTTTGATTCTTTAATATCCTGCTTGCCACAACCCGCCCCTGCAATTGCCAACGCCCAAAATAAAAACCGCCTTCGCTGCGTAGCGAAGGCGGTTGAATCGGGGCAGTACGGCCTTTACCGCGCCTGCCGTTGGCGCTCCACAATCGAGCGACCTAGGGTAATCTCGTCGGCGTACTCCAGCTCGCCGCCCACCGGAATACCGCGGGCAATAGAGCTGATGTGCACCTCAGGGAACTCGCGCAGGCGGCGCGTGAGGTAAAACGCCGTGGTGTCGCCTTCCATGGTGGGGCTGATGGCCAGGATGACTTCCTTCACCTCGCTCTCCTCCCCTTGCATGCGGTTCATCAGCGGCTCAATGTGCAAGTCGCTCGGGCCGATGCCTTCGATGGGCGAGATGACACCCCCCAGCACGTGGTACACGCCCTGGTACTGGCCGGTGTTTTCGATGGCAATTACGTCGCGAATGTCCGACACAACGCACACCGTGCTATGATCGCGCAGCGGGTTGGCGCAAATCGAGCACTGCTCCGTGTCGGAGATGTTAAAGCAGGTGTTGCAGTAGCGAATATCGAAGCGCATTTTGGCCAAGGCCTCTGCCAACGAGCTGGTCGTTTCCGTTTCAGCTTTCAGCAGGTGCAGCGCCAAGCGCAAAGCCGTTTTGCGGCCGATGCCGGGCAGCTTCGAGAGTTCCGCTACCGCGTTTTCGATCAGTTTGGATGGAAATTCCATTCGGGTTGGTTGTCGGTTGTCAGCTGTCAGTTGTCCGGTACCAGCCACCCACCAAGGGCCTTGGCAACCAACAACGGATAACTGGCAACGCTTATACTACGTCGGCCGAAATGCCGCGGTCGTGAATGGCCGTGCACATGGGCTCCAGCTCTTCGTACGAGCCTACCTTAACCGTGCACTGGCCTTTATAATGAATCAGTAGTGTGCATTGCTCAGCCTGCATAGGCTCGTGGCCGCATACATCGATAAGCGTCTGAATGACGTGGTCGAAGGTATTTACGTCGTCGTTGTATACCACAAGGTCGCGCAAGTCGGTGCTTTCTTCCAGCACCAAAACATCCACTTCCGGGGCAATCAGCGGTTTAGTGTTCATGGTGTAAAGGTACAGCTTCAGGTGGTTGGTTGTGGTTGGGCGGGCGGTACAGCATAACACCCTGCGGAGTGGTATAGTTGCCGCTGAGCCGGAATTTGTGGGGCGTCAGATCTGTTGATTCTGCCGTAATTTCCCGGCACAATCGTTCGGCCCTCACCCACTTTTCGCCCCTTATGCACTTCACGTTGCGGCAGCTTTCGCTGCCTCTTGTACTGCTGGCCCTGGCCGGCTCGCCCGCGTTGGCGCAGCAACAGCTCCTTACCGTCGAAGACGCCTTCCGCAACCCTACCCTCAACCCCGCCAACCTGCGGCAACTCGGCTGGATACCCGGCTCGAAAGACGAGTACAGCTTTGTGCGAACCGAAAACGGGCAAGACGAGCTGGTGCGCGGCCGCGTAGGCGGCACCCTGCAGGCCGTAGTAACGCTTGGCAACCTAGGGCAGGCGTTGCAGGCGGCAGGTGCCCCGGCCGTAAAAGCCATGGGCTTCCCGCAAGTGCAGTGGACCAGCCCCGACGCCTTCCTGGTTGCGATGCCCAGCCGCGAGGTGTTCCGCTACTCCACCGCCGATGGCAAGGCCACTAAGCTGTTCGGCTACCAGGCCGGCGCCGACAACGTGGACTTTGACCCGACGAAAACGCGGGTGGCCTACACCAAAGAGCAAAACCTGTTCATCAGCCAGGCCGGCAAGGAGAACGTAGCCGTTACCACCGAAAGCAGCCCGGCCATTGTGAACGGCCAGGCCGCTCACCGCTCCGAGTTCGGTATTACCAAAGGCACGTTCTGGAGCCCCAAGGGCAACAAGCTGGCCTACTACCGCATGGATCAGACCATGGTAACGGACTACCCGCTGATTAACACCGCGGAAGTGCCGGCCAAGGCCGAGCCCATTAAGTACCCAATGGCCGGCGACAAAAGCCACCAGGTAACCGTGGGCGTGTACGATGTAGCTTCGGGCAAAACCGTATTTCTGCAAACCGGCGAGCCGAAGGAGCAATACCTCACCAACATCAGCTGGAGCCCCGACGAGAAATCGGTGTACGTGGCTGTGCTCAACCGCGAGCAAAACCACATGTGGCTGCGCCAGTACGATGCCGCTACCGGTGCGCTGGTAAAAACCTTGTTCGAGGAAACTGACAAGGAGTACGTGGAGCCGCAGCACCCTCTGCAGTTTGTGCCGGGCCAGCCCGACCAATTTGTGTGGCAAAGCCAGCGCGACGGCTACAACCACCTGTACCTCTACAACACCGCGGGCAAGCAGTTGCGCCAGCTCACCAAAGGCCCCTGGCTGGTTACCGATGTGCTCGGCTTCGATGGCAAAGGCAAAACCATCTACTTCGCCAGCAACCAAGAGGGTACCATTCAGCGCCAGCTTTACGCGCTGCCCCTAGGTGGCGGCAAGCCGCGCCGCATCAGCAGCGGAGCGGGCACTCACACCGGCACGCTCAGCCCCTCGGGCGAGCTTTTACTTGATTCGTACAGCAGTCAAATTACGCCGCGCACCATTGCCGTGCTGGGCACCAAGGATGGCAAAAGCCAATTGCAGCTGCTGAATGCGCCCAACCCCTTGGCCAACTACCGCCTAGGTGCCACCAAGGTATTCTCGATTAAGGCCGCCGATGGGCAAACCGATCTGTACGCCCGCATCATCACGCCGCCCAACTTCGACCTGAACAAGAAGTACCCGGCCGTAATTTACGTGTACGGCGGCCCGCACGTGCAGCTCGTAACCGATTCGTGGCTGGGCGGCGGCAACCTCTGGATGCAGATGATGGCCGAGAAAGGCTACGTGGTGTTCACCGTCGATTCGCGTGGCTCGGGCAACCGCGGCTTACCCTTCGAGCAGACCACGCACCGGCAGTTGGGCACGCAAGAGCTGGCCGATCAGCTCAAGGGCGTTGATTACCTGAAGTCCTTGCCCTACGTGGATGCCCAGCGCATTGGCGTACACGGCTGGAGCTACGGCGGTTTTATGACGACGACCATGCTCACGCTCGCGCCGCAGGGCACCTTTAAGGTAGGCGTGGCCGGCGGCCCCGTTATCGATTGGCGCCTGTACGAGGTGATGTATACCGAGCGCTACATGGACACTCCGCAGGAAAACCCCGAAGGCTATCAGAAAGCCAACCTGCTGAATTACGTAGAGAACCTGAAGGCGCCGCTGCTGATGATTCACGGCACCATCGACGATGTAGTGGTGTGGCAGCACAGCCAGGCTTACCTCAAAACGGCTGTCGATAAAGGCGTGCAGCTCGACTATTTCGTGTACCCCGGCCACCCGCACAACGTAGGCGGCAAAGACCGCGTGCACCTCTACACCAAAATCACGAACTACCTCGATATGTACCTGAAGCCGGAAGCCCCGGCTGCGGGTACCAGCACCAGCGGGCAGTAGTTTTGCTGCCTGCTACCTGTGGCTGATGAAGGACCTTGTCACCGTGGAGGGCGTTTAGCCGTTCACGGTGACAAGGTCCTTCCTTTATTGAGGAAGCCCCTGATAAATCTGCTTTAACTTACCTGCTCACTGCTTTTCAGAATGCCCGCTCCTTCCACCGACTTCAAGCGTGCCCTGCGCCAGCTTTCCGATAAAGAAAAAGAAGACCTGCTGCTGAAAGCCGTGCGCCGCGACGCCGAGCTGTACGACTTGCTACGCTACGAAATATTGCCCGAGGTAGACCTGCGCACCGTGCAGGACGAACACGCCGAGCGCATCGCCGAGCTGCTACAAAAAGCCAACGGCCGCGTAATGAACCGCGCCCTTTCGCGGGCCCTAGGTAAGGCCGCAAAGGAAATTGCCCGGGCCAAGCGCATCACCAAAGACAAGCGCTTGGAGGTGGAACTGAGCCTTTACACCCTGCGACTGGTGCAGGAAGAGTACAGCCAATTTTTCGACGGTTATTTTCAATCGTTTTACGTGGCCACGGTGCGCATGCTGCTGCGCACGGCCAAGCTGGTGCCCAAACTCCACGAAGATTTGTGGCTGGAATACAAGCCCGAAATCGACGAAATACTGACGACGTTGCGGGTGCACGAGAAGCACCGCCAGTTGCGCTACGCCCTGCCCAAAGAGCTAGAGCTGCCGCAGCTGTAAAGCATGCCTGTCAACCCACTCTTGCGCTTAAGCCATATTCGTTATAATAAATTAAGTATTGTATGATTATATGAAGATCGGATGAGGAATGAAGTTTAGCTTTGAAGGCTGAGTTAAACCCACTTACCATCTTCACTTTCTTTTTGCAGCCTTTATGCAGAAAAACATTACCCGTATCCTTACCGGTTGTGCATTCCTGGGCCTAACGAGCTGCGCGGGCAGCTATTCTCCCATTCGCCCGGCGCGCATTGCCACGTACCAATCGGTAGCCGCAGCCAACGCCCCCGTTGAGTTCGGCTACAAGTACAGCGCCCTGATTACCAACGGCCCCAACAAAAAATACGTTAAGAAGGAGCGCAAGCAAGGCTACCAAGTGGTGGCCGTGAGCGTGAAAAACAACACCAGCGCCGACATCAACTTTTCGCGCGATTTGGAATTGTACTTCGGCGACCGTCCGGTGCAGGCCGTGCCGTCGGTGCAGGCCGCTAACGACCTGAAACAGGGCGTGGCCATTTACCTGCTCTACGTGCTCGGAATTGGTCGCGTAGGCGGTTCCACTGACCCCATGACCGGTCAAACCACTGGTGGTACACTGTTTCCGTGGGGTCCTGTGGTAGCGGTGGGCAACATGCTGGGTGCCAGCGGCGCCAACAAGAACCTGCGCAACGAGTTTGCCACATACGACCTTACCAACAAAGTAATTAAGCCGGGCGAAACGGTGCATGGCATCCTGCCGTTGCGCGAAACTAACGTGGCCCCGCTGCGCGTAGTACTACGCAACAGCACTGCTGCCACGCCAGCGGCTCCTGCTGCCGAGCCCCAAGCCGCACCCGCTGCTGCCCCTGCCACTAGCCCTGCTCCTAGCAACAGTGGCGGCCAGAATTAACCTAGGGTACAAACTCTAGGTGCCAAAAGCGAGAACGGCCCCACCTGCACTGCAGGTGGGGCCGTTCTCGCTTTTGGTCTTACCTAAGTAAGAGGTCAATTATTGAGCTTGTTGCTTAGCAATTACATTGAAGCTCAGCGTGAAATTGTCGTCGATGGCTTTGTCGGCAGCAGCGCCGAACAAGGTCGAGCCGTACTTCACGTCGTACTTGGTGCGGTCGACGGTAGCCACGCCCGAGGCCGAAGCCACGCCGTCCTTCACGCCTACTTTAGCCGGGAAGCTTACCACGCCGGTTTTGCCTTTGATGGTGAGGTTGCCGGTTACCAGGGCGTTGTTGCCGTTGGCATCGCCTTTCAGGGGCTTCAGGTTCGTGATTACGAAAGTGGCGGTGGGGTACTTCTCCGAGCTGAAGAAGTCGTCGTTCTTCAGGTGGCCCACCAGTTTGCCGTTGTAGTCGGCGTCCTTAATGTCTTCCACCTTAATCGAGTTCATATCGAAGGTGAAAGTGCCGCCCGTTACCTGGTTGCCACGCACCAGCACCTGGCCATCTTTCAGCGCTACGGTACCGTTGTGCTGACCGCCTACTTTCTTGCCCAACCAACCTAGGGTGCTCAGCTGCGGCTGCACAGCGTAGGCATTGTTATTGGCCTTAGCGGTGCCCGGAGTGGTTTTCTTAACGCCGAATTTCTCCTGAGCGTGGGCCGGAGCCGTAAACAGAGCGCCTACGAGCAGCAGGGGCAGAATTACTTTTTTCATGATTTAGAGAGAGTGAGAGAACGGTTGTAATGCGAGCAGCCCAGTATTAGCTGCGAATTTTATCAAGTAAGTCGCTGAGTTGCGCGGCCTCATCGCCGCTAAGGTTCTCCAGCCCGCTGTGTTGGGCGTTGGCCAGCTCCTCGGTGCGCAGCAGCAAATCAAGCCCGGCCTCGGTGATGCGGATATCCACGGCGCGGCGGTTACTGGGGCACACCTGGCGCGTTACCAGTCCTTTGGCCTCTAGCTTATCCACAATGCGCGAGGCGTTGCTGGTTTTATCGAGCATGCGCTCGATGAGCAGGTTCACGGTAGCGGGCTTGGGGTGCTGGCCCCGCAAAATGCGCAGCACGTTGTACTGCGGCAGCGTAATGCCATATGGCTTGAAGGCTGCAGCCAAGCGTTGTTGCAGCCAGCCTGCCGTAAAAACCACGTTTAAGTAGGCTTTTTGGTAGGGGCTCTTGAACACCCGCTGCTGTATTTCGTCTTCGAGCTTCATGCGTTATTTGGAATGCGTTGCAAATATATGTACATACATTATATGTAGCAACATTGTTCCATTATTTTTTCATAAGCTGCTTGACCTACCTTTTGTTTGGCAGTTCCCGTATGGAGGGCGTGCGGAAGTAGCACAAATCAGACCACACTCCTCCTTTTTATGAAACAGCTGACTTCTTTCCTGCTCGTTTTTGGCGCCCTGCTAACCACGGCCGCAGCCGCTCAGGCCCAAGACGCGCCAGGACAAACCAAAGCTGCACAGCAAGATAATCAGCGCGAGCTGCAAAATACCGACCAGTTTGTGATGCAAAACGGCTCGGTAGTAAAGCGCAGCGGCAATCAAACCACCGGCCTGAGCCAGAACGTGCGCCTGCCCAACGGCACCAAGGTAAACGTGAAAAGCGGCATTGTTGAGCTGCCCGGCGGCAAAATCACGACCCTGAAAGAGGGCGACTACGTGCGCTCCGATGGCAGCATTGTGTATGCCACGCCGCAGAGTGCTGCCGCCGCGCGGGGCGAAACCGCCCCGGCCGATGCCAAGTTCGGCAGCATTGACCAAGGCGCAGTGCCCAGCACAGCCGAGGCCGACCAACGTATTGCCGACCTAGGCCGCCGCGTAGATCTGATGGCCCAGAAGCTGCAGCTGCTCAACCAGAAAATTACGCTGCTGAGCCAAGGCCACCCCAAACTGCCCGATACCAGCCAGCTTGATGGCCAGATAAAGGCCTTGGACGAACAACTGCGCAACGTGAAGTAAGCCGCATTGGCGGCTGCCTAGGTGCTTGGCACAAACGGGGCACCTGGCAACTCGGGCACCTGCGCCTGGGCAGCCAGGTGCCCGTTTGTTTCGTGCACCAAGCCGTAAGGCTCGTTGCGCACTATCAGGAAGCCGTCTAGGTCGCACACTTCGGCCAGGCCGCTTACTTGCAGCGCCGACCAAATACCTAGGCTCGTCTCAACCATGCAGCCAATCATGGTACGCAGGCCGTGCGCCTGGGCTTGCCGTAGTAACCGCACGCCGTTGTGGTAGCCGCCGGCTTTCATCAATTTCATGTTTAGAACATGAAATTGCTGCGCAATGGCCGCAAAATCGGCCGCGTCGGTTACCGATTCGTCGGCAATGAGCGGCCAGGGGCTGCGGCTGTGCAGGTAGCGGTAATCGTCGGCGCAGGTAGCGGGCAGTGGTTGTTCGAGCAAGCGCACATTCAGGCCTGGTAAGTCGCGTACGGCTTCCACGAAGCGCAACAGGCCGTCGGCGTCGTGCCAGGCTTCGTTGCCATCAACCAATAGCGCGTGGCCGGGAAGCAGCCGCGTTAGCTCACGGAGTAAATCGGCGCCGCTCTCTTGATTTACTTTCACCTTCAGCAGCGGAAAGCGCGCCATGCCTTGCGCCTGCACAAAGCCGGCCACCGCGCCGGGCTCCATAATGGGCAAGGTAAACGCCGTGGGCACAGCCGCGGCGGGCGTGGGCACTTGTAGCAGGGCGGGCACGCTTAGCCCTTGCTTGCGGGCTTGGTAGTGCACGTACGCCGACTCCACCGCGAAGCGCAGCGCGTGGGCCGGATTAGCGGCATCGAGCAGGGCCGTGAGGTCGTCGAGGTGCTGCACGTTACCTAGGCCGGCTTGCTGCAGGGCAGCAAACTGCGCCAGCAGCAGCTCGGGGGTTTCGGCGTAGCGCACGTTGGGCGCAGCCTCGCCCCAGCCCGTGTGCGCGCCCTCGCCTACTCGCACCAGCAAGTTGGTTTTGGCGTCGGAAGCGTTGCGCGAAATCTTCCAGGTGAAGCGAAGCGGCAGCTCGAGCGAGCTAATGGACCAGTGCAGCATAACGGAGCAATACGACCCTACTCGGGCGGGGGTGCAAATTAAGCCTGCTACGCACATCAGCGGACTGCCGCCCAAACGTCTATCTTTGTCCACCTTCGGTACCCCCATCCGAGCCGAAGACTGGACTTATTGCTGTTTATGAAGCTTACGCGCGTTGCTGTGCCGGCGGTAGCCTTGCTGCTGCTGGCTGCCCTCCTCACCGCCTTGTCTCATTACGGCGTGGTTGCCCTGCCACCCGCCGTACCCATGGCCGCCCGCTGGGTAGCCCTGCTGGCCATCATCGTTTGGGCTTCGGCCCGTCGCTCCCTCACCTTTTGGATTGTGGTGAGCATGCTGGTTGGCGCCGAAATAGGTGCCGACAGACCAGATGTGGCTCAAAGCCTCAAGGTTCTGTCCGATGTATTCCTGCGCCTGGTTAAAACCATCATTGCTCCGTTGGTATTTGCCACGCTGGTGGTAGGTATTGCCGGCCACTCCGACCTCAAGAAGGTTGGCCGCATGGGCCTCAAAGCCCTGATCTACTTCGAGGTAGTCACCACCTTCGCGCTGTTCATCGGCCTGGCGGCCATCAACCTTTCGCGCGCTGGCGTGGGTATTAGCCAGGCTGGCAACGCCGAAACCGAGACCCTACAGACCGTGAAGCAAACCACGGCCGACATTATTCTGCACATCTTCCCAGAGAACATTGCCAAATCGGTAGCCGAAGGGCAAGTGCTGCAAGTGGTGGTGTTTGCCATCATCTTCGCCATTGGCTTGGCTATGGTGAAGGAGCAGCACCGCAAACCCATACTGGAGTGGTCGGAGAGCCTGTCGGAGGTGATGTTTAAGTTCACCAACGTAGTAATGTTCTTCGCTCCCCTAGGTGTGGGCGGTGCCATTGCTTACACGGTGGGCAAAATGGGCTTCGCGCCGCTGCTCAACGCGCTGCAACTCCTCCTGACGCTCTACGTCGCGCTTATTGCTTTCGTGGTGCTGATTCTGCTGCCGATGGCCCTGATTGCACGCATTCCGATCAAGCGCTTCGTGCAGGCAATTGCCGAGCCGGTAAGCATTGCTTTTGCTACCACCTCATCGGAGGCCGCGCTGCCCCGCGCCATGGAGGCCATGGAAAGCATCGGCGTACCGCGCCGCGTCGTGGCTTTCGTTATGCCCACGGGTTACTCCTTCAACCTCGATGGCACCACGCTATACCTCTCGTTGGCCGCAGTATTTGTGGCCCAGGCCGCAGGCATCGAGCTAACCCTAGGCCAGCAATTGGTAATGGTGTTCACGCTGATGCTCACCTCTAAAGGTGTAGCCGGTGTGCCGCGCGCTTCGCTGGTAATCCTGCTGGCTACGGTGGCTTCGTTTAACCTGCCCTCGTGGCCGGTGTTCATCATCCTCGGCATCGACGCCCTGATGGATATGGCCCGCACCGCCGTAAACGTGATGGGCAACTGCTTGGCTACGGCCGTAATTGCCCGCTGGGAAGGCGAGTTTGTGGATAACTACCAAGGTGAGCCGGTCGACGACTTATTCGAAGAAGAAACGAGCACGCCGGTAGCTGCCTCGCACAATCACTAAGCCAGCCCTAGGTGCTACGCGTTAGGTAGTAGCCACACGGCAAATAAGACAACAGCCCGGGTTCCGCAACGTGCGGGGCCCGGGCTGTTGCTTTTGCATGATTAGCAGCTTGATAAGCTCAACTAGTACGTGGTTGAGGCACTTTCAAGGCTTTCTTGTCATGCTATGGCCTACTGTGCTGCCTAGGTGCAATAAACATTACAGCTGTACCTATCATCAGACTATAAACGTCAACATACACTACTCAAAAGCACCGCACTGTTGCCGCTGGGTGTGGAGCGGCAGTACTGTGTCCGATTTTTACAATACAACCTGAATTATATACCAGTTATTAACTATTCTATTTCGCTGTTGACAATATTCCGACTCTGTGCGGGCGCCGTGGGCAGCAAGCCAGATCAGCCAATACACGTTACCCGCGTTAGGCTCATCTTCTTACTCCCAAAACCCTTCCGACTATGAAAGCATCTGTACTCGCCCGGGTGGCAGCGCCGGTCTTGCTGCTAACGGTATTCGGCTTTCGGGCAGAGCCGCCAGCCGCCACCAACACCTTTAGCGTTAAGGTGAATGGCAAAGCACTTACGGGCAAGCCAGGTTTCAACACATGCATTCTGATGATGAATGCCTTAACCCTTGGCGGCGACATGGCCGACGGCAGCCACGTGATGGTGGAGATTATGCCTGCATCGTTTCCAACGCTGCCCACCACCCTGCCGATGGGCGTGCAGAGCGTGGAGAAGTTCGTTAAGGTGTTTTACTACCCCAAGGGCACCAAAGACGCCCTGAACTACTATACCTCGGTTAAGGGCGGCACCCTTACCGTTACGCGCTACGATGCGGCCACACGCACCATTGCGGGCAGTTTCAGCGGCAAATTGGTGCGCGTAAAAGGCATGGGCGAGGTACCGTCGGATAATCTCCAGCTCACCGATGGCCGCTTCGACGTGGCCTTTACGAAAAGGTAGAGTCCTAGGTGCTTAGCTCTTGAATATGCACCCTGGCTATCGGCTACAATAATTTTCGAGAAGCCCACGACAAGCCCATCCAGTGAAAACCTACGCTACAATCCTGCTGAGCACTTTAGTAGCGGCATTGGCTGCTTGCCAGTCGGCGCCTAGCCAGCAAACAGCTGCCCAGGCCGCTACGCCAGCAGCTGTGCCCGATACCGAAGTGGGCCGCCCCGTAGCCGATGCCGAAAACCTGCCCGCGCCCTCCGGCGACCCGCACGACGATGCACCTTCGGTGGATGTGCCTACTACCACCAGCCCATTGGTGCTCAACTCCGGCGCTACGTTCACGGCCACGGCCAACGGCCTAACGTGGGTGCCCGATAGCGTAGAGGCCTTTTCGGGTCCCGATTTGCTGGGCCAGCACGAGGAGCTAACACTGCGCTTTCGGGTGGGGCTCCCCGGCCAGGTAGGCTCGCGGCTGGTACTTCGCCTCCCGCTCACGCCCGAAAACGTGGCCAACATGCCGGTGCGCATTCCACTCGCCTCGGGCTTGCGTGGCGAGCTGAGCGGAAGCGTGCGCGGCACCGGCAGCAAGGCGCAACTCTGGGACAGCGGCGACCTGAAAACCGGCAACGCGACCGGTTTTGAGGCGCGCTCGTTTGGCCAGCCGCAAGGCTCCGCCACTATTGAGGCCCTCGACCGCGCCGGTCGGGTTGTGGATGGGCAGGTAGATGCCACCTTCCCGGCCGATGGCTCGCCGGCGGTGTCGGTGCACCTGCGGGGTACTTTTAGGCAAGTGCGCTATTAGCTTAGCCTCGCACGGCACGGGTCGCCATTATCTAATTATCAGATCGTATCCCAAGCACTACTTGCCCGGCGTCATGCAAAAAATCGTTGCCCTAGGTGCGTTGGCTGCCTTACTGCTGTTGCCGGGCTCGGCACCTAGGTCGGCGCGGCAAACGGAGCCGGCTAAGCTGATGGTGGTGCCCTCGGCCTTTCCGCTGGAGTTCGATAAGGTAATTACCCAAGCCGGCGGCAGCTACGATGTGGTGCTGCTGGCCGTGCGCAGCCGCATGCCGTTTTCGACCAAAGATGGCGGCCCGCCCGCACAGCGCGAGGTGTACTACGCCGAGGCCGTGTGCCGGAACAACAGCACTGCCAACCTGAAAATCCTGTTTCATGGGGTGCCGTTGCGCACCGAGCCCCACCCCCGCTACGGCGCGGGCCAGTATTGGCGCACCCAAACCACCGCGTGGGCCCAAGCCGCTGCCACTAGCTCCCCCGATGGCCCCTTGTGGTCGACGGAAGGCAACAATGCCGTAGCCAAATACCAAACCGAACCGCTGCGAACGGTATACCCCTACCCGCACCCGTACGAGTTTCAGGCGCCCGAAGTCGATCAGTCGCTCTACAACGACGAGCGGCAGCAGGTGTATCAGTACTCGCTAAAGCAAGATGTGCCCATGCTGGCCAGGCCCAAGCCGCTTGCCACGGGCTTACTGCGCACCGCTACCCCAAATGAGGGCGTGTTTTTTCTGGTGGCGCCAAAAGCAAAACAAACCCTGACACTGCCGGCGCAAATAGCACGCACCGACGATTCCTTCCGCCAAACGGCACCCGCCGGGGCGGTAATCTATGCCGGCAGCGGCTCGCCGGTAGCGCGCGAGGTATTCGGTGTGTTTCGAGCTTATAGCTGGCGCAGCGAGCAAGTGCGGCACCACTTGCCGGGCAAGCCGCCCCAACGCTGGCTATTCATTACTGCCGATGAGGTAGCCGATCAAATAACAGCACCCTAAGCCGCCGCGCCCGGCACTAGCCCCAAGGCGCAGCTGCCTCACTCCACCAGGTGCGGCTACACCTAGGGCTGCAACGTTTTTGCTCCACCTGTTTCTTTGGAGCGCCGCCCCGGCAACGAGGCGGCGCGTTTTTGCCTTTTACATTCCCGTTTTTTAGCATGAAACATACGTTTTGGGCGCTCGGCTTGGCTGCGGCGCTTCTGGCGGCCAACGCACCCGCGGCGCAGGCGCAGCAGGCAGCGGCTGCCACCACGGCGGCCTTCCCCTACCCCATCGATCAGCAACAGCTGCCCAATGGCCTGAAGGTGGTTACCGTACCTTACGACTCGCCGGGGCTGGCCTCGTTCTTCCTGGTAGTGCGCGCCGGCTCGCGCGACGAAGTTGAGGCTGGCAAAACGGGCTTTGCGCACTTCTTCGAGCACGTAATGTTCCGGGGCACCGAGAAGTACACCAAAGAGCAGTACGACCAGGTGCTGAAAAGCCTAGGTGCCGCGGCCAACGCCAATACCTCGCTCGACCGCACCATTTACCACATGACCGGCAACGCCCGCATGCTGGAAAAGATGTTCGAAGTTGAGGCCGACCGCTTCCAGAACCTGAAGTACTCCGAGCACGACTTCAAAACCGAAGCCGGGGCCGTAAAGGGCGAATACACCAAGAACTCGGCCTCGCTCTACACCCAGCTCAACGAGAAGGTAGCCGACGCCGCTTTCGATAAGCACACCTACGAGCACACCACCATGGGTTTCTTCAAAGACGTGGTGGACATGCCCAACCAGTACGAGTACTCCAAGGTGTTTTTCGATCGGTTTTACCGCCCCGAGTACACCACCTTGCTGGTGGTGGGCGATGTAAAGGCCGCCGAAGTGAACCAGCTGGCCCAAAAGTATTTCGCCAACTGGAAGCGCGGCTCCTACGTGCCCAACATGGCCCAGGAGCCCGAGCAGACGAGCACGCGCTACGTGCACATCCAAAACCCCAATTTCCCGCCCTTCCTGAGCCTGAGCTACAAAGGCCCTGCTTTCTCGGCCGAAAGCAAGGAGCTGCCCGCCTTGGATGTGCTGATGACCATGCTGTTTGCCGAGAACTCCGAGCTGTACCAACAGCTGGTGGTAAAGGAGCAGAAAGTGCGCTTTGTGGGCGGTTCGCCCAACTTCACTCGCGACCCGCAGCTCATCAGCGTGCGCACCTCGGTGGTGAAGGCCGACGACATTCCGTACGTGAAGCAGCGCATTACGCAGGCTTTGGAGGAAATGAAAACCAAGCCCGTAGATGCCAAAAAGCTAGCCGACACCAAATCGGCGCTGAAATACGGCAACCTGATGAGCCTCGACTCGCCCGATAACATTGCCAATGCCATGTCGCAGTTTATCTGGCTGACGGGCGATGCGCAAGCCATAAACCGCTTTAGCGCGCTGTACGACCAGGTTACCGCGGCCGACATTCAGGCCGTGGCCAAGAAGTATTTCGTGCCCGAGCACCTCACCGTGGGCACTATCGGCCCCAACGCCTCGGGCGGCGTGCAATAATGTAGCGCGGACTCTGTAGTCCGCAGCCCACAAATAGAAATTACCAACTGTGCGCACCTAGGTTGCCCAGCGGCATTCGTCCGGCGGACGCGGACTACAGAGCCCGCGCTACACTAGGCAACGGCGCGTACCACCTCCCTCGACTTCCTACATGAAAAAGATATTGATCCGGGCCGCCTTCCTGCTGTTGGCGGCGGCTCCGTTGGCTCAGCCCGCTGCCGTGGCCGCCGACGTGGTAGAACTGCGCCAGCCCAACTCGGCCAAAGTGGTCGTGATGCTGCGCTTCAACAACGGCTCGGCCTCCGACCCCAAAGGCAAAGAAGGCTTGGCTTACCTCACGGCTCAACTGCTCACCGAAGGCGGCACCAAGGAGCTGACCTCCACGCATATCAAAGACCTGCTGTACCCGATGGCGGCCCGCTACGGCGCCTTCACCGATAAGGAGGTAACCACCTTCACCTTCGAGGTGCACCGCGACCACCTCGATAAGTTTTACCCGGTGCTGAAGGGCCTGATGCAGACGCCCACATTCACCGAGGCCGATTTCAACCGCCTGAAGTCGAACCAGCTGAACTACGTGGAGCAGGTAATCCGGGCCTCTTCCGACGAAGACTACAGCAAGTTTGCGCTGGAGGATCAGTTGTTCCGCGGCACGCGCTACCAGCACATGACGCGCGGCAACTCGGCGGGCGTAAAAAGCATCACGCTCGATGACGTAAAGCAGTTTTACGCCAAAGCCTACGGCAAAAACAACCTCACCATCGGCCTGGCCGGCAACTACCCCGAGGCGTTTGCCAAGCAGTTGCAGAAGGACATGGAAACGTTGCCCACGGCTAGCCTCAAGCCCGCAGTGCCCAAGGTGAGCAAGCCCAAAGGCGTGCAGGTTGAAATCGTGACCAAGCCCGACGCCCTAGGTTCGGCGGTGTACGCCGGCTTCCCCATCGAGACTACCCGCGCCAAAGACGACTTTGCCGCCCTGATGGTAGCCAACTCCTACCTAGGGGAGCACCGCAAAAGCTACGGCAAGCTCTACGACAAGATCCGCACCACGCGCTCGATGAACTACGGCGACTACAGTTACATCGAGTGGTACGAGGCCGGCGGCAACAACATGCTGCCCGTACCGGGCACTGCCCGCCGCACCAACTACGCCAGCATCTGGATTCGGCCGGTGCAAATTGCCGAGGGCCTGCGCAAGCAGTACCCCACCGAGCTCGGCGACCTGAAAGTGGGCCACGCGCCCTTCGCCTTCCGGCTGGCCATGCGCGAAATGGATGGGCTGGTGAAGAACGGCATGAGCAAGGAAGATTTTGAGCTAACGCGCACCTTCCTGCGCTCCTACACCAAGCTCTACGGCATGACGCCGGCCAAGCAGCTCGGCTTCCTGCTCGACTCCAAATTTTACGGCCGCAAAAACTGGCTGCAGGAGCTCGACGGCCAACTGGCCAAGCTCACGCTCGACGACGTAAACAAGGCCATCCGGAAGCACTGGCAAACGCAGAACATGTACGTTACCATCGTAACCGACGACAGCGAAGCCCAGCCCCTGGCCGAGGTGCTCAAGAACAACACGCCCTCGCCCATGAGCTACGCCAAGGTAGTGCGCGAAGGCTTGCCCAAAGAGGTAGTAGCCGAAGACGAGCAAGTGGCCAATTACAAGCTGAATGTGACCACCGTGAAGATTGTGGACACGAAAGACACCTTTAAGTAAGCCACTACTGCCGCCTATTTGAAAGCGGGTCCGCCGAGCCTAGGCTCGGCGGACCCGCAGCTTTTGTGGCACCTATCCCGAAGCCCGTGGCCACTGCAAACACCTAGGGTACTGCCGACCAACCCGGCTGGCAAAGGAAATTTTTGGTTGAGCTTTAAACTTCGGGCCTGCGCCAACATCTATAAGAGCAGAAAACAGGCAACAACCCCTCCTACTCACATAAGCATGAAAACCAATTCTTGGCTGAAGGCGCTGGCTCTTTCGTTCGCATTATTGCCCGCTACTGCCGCTGTTAGCACGGCTTGGGCACAGGCCCCCGGCACTCAGCAAAACACTCAAGGCTTTGGCAAACACGGCCACCGCGGCGGCCAGCGCAAAGGCAACCCCGAAGTGCGCGCCTACCTGCGCGAAAACGTAATGCCCGTGGTGCGTCAGCAGCGCCAAAAGCTGGATGCACAAATGAGCGGCGCCGATAAAACCCAGCTCGAAACCTACCGCGGCCAGCTGAAAAGCCTAGGTGAGCGGCAAGTGGCGTTGCGCAAGAGCTTCCGCCCCGAGGGCACGCCTAAAGGCCAGCGCGTGCCGCTGACCGATGCGCAAAAGCAGCAATTGCAGCAGCTGCGCACCGAGCGCAAGGCCGTGATGGAAAACGTAGCTCGCCTGGCGCAGAAGTACGACGCGCAAATCAACCGCTTGGCCGAAGAAGTGAAGCCGCAGCGCGAGAAATGGGCCGCCGACCTGAAAGCTCTGTCGCAGAAAAACCTCACGCCCGAGCAGCAGCAAAAGCGTGCGCAGTGGCAGCAGAAGCGGGGTACCGGCCCCGGCACCCGCCAAAATTTCTTTGGTCCGTCGCGCTTCTTGCTGATGAACCCCAACGCCCAAGTCAAAGCCGAGCGCAACACTGGCAACGGCCGCGCCGCCCTGTACCCCAACCCGGCCAGCAGCTCGCAACGCCTCGAATACGAGGTAAAGAAAGATGGCAACGTGAAGGTGGAGTTGCTCGATGAGCGCGGCAAAACCCTGCGCACCCTTTTTGATGGCAAGCAGGACAAAGGCACCCACTCGCTTGATGTAAACCTCGCCGACCTAGGCCGCGGTACCTACCTCTACAAAATCAGCACCAAGGGCAACACCGAAACCCGACGGTTCGTGAAGGAGTAAACACCGCAACGCACTTCCCATATTCTGGCCCAGGCCGCCCCACCCAGGGGCGGCCTGTTGCTTTCTGGCAATGTTCCGCAGGCCCTAGGTACTAGCCGTAGCTTGGGTGCGTTACCTTCGCACTATGCTTCGTCGTTTGCTTTTGCTGTTTGTGCTGCCGCTGCTGAGTGCGGCCCTTTTTGCCGGCTGCTGCGGTTCGGTAGCCTGCGACTGCCAAAACTACCGCACCGATGCGCTCATCTTCCGGTTTAGCGCCGACTCGACCGGCGGCACCGGTTTCAGAGCCGCCGAGCTGACCAACGTTGTGTTGGTGCGCTACAACAGCATCCGCCCCGGTGACTCGCTTAATCTGCAGAAAACCGATACCGTACGCTTAACGCGTACGCGCGCCACGGCTTTCACGCCCGTTGTCATCGACAACACCGAGCCCTTCACGCAACGCTTCGGGCGTAAGCTAGGTACGTCGGAGCCGCGCAACTCGCACCGCTACGCCATTTTGCTTACGGGGGCCGCGCGCAACTCGCCGGTGCGCAAGCGCTACTTCATTGGCGGCATCACCCTCACCGGCAAGGTTGAGGCCGATGGCTGCTGCACCTGCTACGAGAACACCCAGAAGTCTTTTTACCTCAACAATACCTTTGTGGAGGCAACAAGTGGCCCCGGCAACCCGCCCATCGAAACAACCCTGACTCGCTAGGAGGGCGGGGCTACGTCCAGGGCCTCGTCAACTGCGTATAGTACTTAGTACTACCGCAAACCGCCCCGGTTTGCCACCCGGCAGTTGCCCTCCCCTATGCCTCAGTCTTCCGACGTAACTACGGCCCCCGCGCCGATATTCTTTTTTCAGACTACCCTAAGCCTCGAACCCATAATTGCGTGGTGGCAGGCCCGCACCGAAGATGCCAACCCCGGCATTGCGCTGCTGGCCCGCGGCATTGTGCGCGAGGTAGAGCGGGTGCCCGAGCTGCGCGGCACCATTACCAACCCAAGCGTGCTCGATACGCACCAAACGCTGGTGCAGGCCCTCATGGTGGCCGTGTTTCCGCCTGCTTCGTTCGATATCGAAATCAGCGGAGCAATTCCGCCTTTCCAGCGCTACAGCTTTTACCACACCCCTAGGTTTGCGGAGGTGCTACTCGCCCCCGATAAGCGCGTAAAGCAGCCGCTCAACATCGATACGGCCACCATGGAGCGCCACATGGTGCACATGGTGTACGCCCAAATTCTGGAAAAGCTCTACGGTTTCGATCTGCCCGACATCAACGGCGCCGTCATCTTCACGGTACCCGATTACCACATTGGCCTCTACCGCCACTACAGCGTGTCGTTCAACTCGGCTTTCCTCGATATCCGGGTGGTGGGCCAGCGGCCCGAACTGTCGGTGGAGCAGATGGAGCAGCTACGACGCAACCCCTTCAACATCGACTTGTGGCGCGAGTTGCTACCGCCCGAGAACTTCGCCCTGGAAGGTTTCAACGTGCTGCACCTCAGCGACGTTACAAATCAGGAAATCCTGTCGGAGCTGAAGTACGACTTGCTGGAGCGCGACGTGCTGCAAGCCTCCGACCGCCTTGAGCAAATCCAAGAAAAGCTGCGGGTACTGTTTGGGCGGCCGTTTTTGCAGCTCGGCATTGCCGCCTACGACGAGAAAAAGAAAGCTTTTGTCGACTTCGGCCGCAAAATCAACCACAGCTTCCTGATGAAGCAGCTGCAGCGGCAGGATGCCAACTCCGGCTTTCGGCGCATCTATGCCCAGGTAACGCAGCAGCGGCGGCCTCTGGTGCTGGAGGATGTGCAAACCGCCGATATTCCGGAGGATTTGCGCGAGCAGCTCCTGAGCATCGGCATTCGCTCGGCCATTTTGGCGCTCCTGCCCTACGGCGACGATGCCGTAGGCTTGCTGGAGCTAGGCTCGCCCAAAGCCGGCGACCTGGATGAGTTTGCCCTCGACAACGTGAATGCCTTTTTGCCGCTGTTTGCGGTGGCTGTAAAGCGCAACGCCGAGGAAATCCAGACGCGGGTGCAGTCCATCATCAAGGAGAAGTTTACCGCTATACACCCGAGCCTGGAGTGGCGCTTTACGGATGCGGCCATCAACTTGCTCGAAAAGCTCGACGAAGGCAACAAAAACGCCGAAATGGAGCCCATCGTGTTCCACGATGTGTACCCGCTCTACGGCTCTTCCGATGTGCGCGGCTCCAGCACAGCCCGCAACGAGGCCATTCAAGGCGACCTAGTGGAGCACCTCACGCTGGCCAACCGCGTGCTCAAAAAGGCCACGGAGTACCAGGCGCTGCCCATCCTCGATGAGCTGAAATTTTACGTCACCAAAAACCTGCGTCGCCTGCGCCAGGGCATCCTTTCGGGCGACGAAGTAAACATTCTGGAATCGGTGAAAACCGAGGTGGAGCCGCTGTTCGAGTACCTGGCCCAGCACACCCCCGAGCTGCGGCCCGTCATCAGCGACTATTGGTCGAATATCGACCCTGAATTAGGCATTTTGTACAAGCGCCGCAAAGCCTTCGAGCAGAGCATTACGCAGCTGAACGATGCCGTAAGCGACTACCTAGACGAGGAGAATCGCCGGGCGCAGCAGATGTTTCCGCACTACTTCCAGCGCTTCAAAACCGATGGCGTGGAGTACAATATCTACATCGGCGCCTCCTTGGTGCACGACAAAACCTTCGACCTGATTTTCCTTAAAAACCTGCGCTTGTGGCAGTTGCTGGTGAGCTGCGAGATTACGCGCCTCACGCACCGCCTGAAGCCCACCCTCCCCGTTCCGCTCGACACCACCCAGCTTATCCTTATCCACAGCCAAGCGCTAAGCATCCGCTTCCGCACCGATGAGCGCCAGTTCGACGTGGATGGTGCTTACAACATCCGTTACGAAATCATTAAAAAACGCATCGATAAGGCTACGGTGGCGGGTACGGGCGAGCGGCTAACGCAGCCGGGCTACATAGCACTGGTGTACGCCCAAGCCCGCGAAGCCGCTGAATACCAGGAATACATCGATTACCTGCAAGACCGCAGCATGCTCGAGCCCGAGGTAGAGGAATTTGAGTTGGAAGAGTTGCAAGGCGTAAAAGGCCTAATGGCCCTGCGCGTGAAGGTGAAGCTCTAGGTGATTTGTGGCCTGGCCAATCATTAGCAGGGCAACTGTCGTCGCCTTTGCTTACGTCTGGTCTATCTGCCCCATGCGGCGCAGGCGCTGCCGCACGGCCGTACGCACTAGCACCACCCACACTACGGCGGCGGCAAAACCGGCCAGTACATCGGTGGCGTAGTGCACATGCAAGTACACCCGCGTAAGACCAATTACCAACGCCCACAAAAGCAGCAAGGCGGCCCATACGGGGTGGCGGCGGTAGCGCCACAGCTGCCAGGCCAGCATTCCGTACATGGCCAAGCCAATCATGGCGTGGCCGCTCGGAAAGCTCAGGCCGGGCTGGTAGATAAGAGCCGTGAGCGGCCGCACGCGCCCGAATGTGGTTTTGAGCAGCTGATTGAGCAAGGCGGCGCCGGCAATAGCGGCAAATAGCTCTACGGCTTCGCGGCGGTGCTTGCGCCACCACAACCAAGCGGGCAGCAGCAAGGCTACCACCACAAACCAAAGCGCCGAGCCGAAAAACGTGATGCGCAGCACCCAAGGCGTAAGCCCGGGCAGTCCGGCCCGCAACTCATCGAAGACATTGAAAGCGGCTTGGTCGAACTGCTCGGGGCCGGCCACAAACACGAGCCGTGTAAGCAGCACAAACGCGAAAAAGCTGCCGATGAAAGCGCCGCCCACCACGAGCAACTCGGCCGTGAGCTGGCCGGTAAGGCGTAGCAGAAATTGCGTGAGGCGGTTCATGACACAAGCGGATGCACAATCCTAGCGTTTTGTGGCTGCCTAGGTACCATCAACCCCAAAGGACTAAAAACAAGAAAGCCGGCCCTTTCGGAACCGGCTTTCTGTTGTGCGGTCGGAGAGACTCGAACTCTCACACCTTTCGGAACTGCCGCCTGAAGACAGCGCGTCTACCAATTTCGCCACAACCGCAGCTTTCAAAAACTAGCCGCTGTTGGTAAGGCAGCGGCGAATTGTGATACAAAAGTAGAGCAAGCTTGCTGTTGTTGTCAAGCACCAGCTTAAACTTTTTTACCCCAATGTTACCTAGGGGCTGATTGTCAGGCACAAATTTTACTCGTTGAGGGCGCTATCGGCGGGCATGGCGGTGCGTACGCGCCGCTTAATTACCTGCTCAAGCCGGTTGAGCAGCGGTATGGCGAGCAGCAGCCACAGCCCACCGGCGGCAAAACCAGCCAGCACATCGGAGGCGTAGTGCACGCGCAGGTATACCCTGGTAAGGCCAATGAGCAGGATAAGCACCGTGAGCAGCAGCACCAGCAACCAACGCAACGAGCGGTTCTGGACGTGGCGCCAGGTAAGGTAAATCAGCAACCCGTAAAACGAAGCCGAAATCATGGCGTGGCCGCTCGGGAAGCTCAGGCCCGATGCCGACGTAAGCGGTAGCATGGGCCGGGGCCGGTTGTAAAACTCCTTCAGTAGCAAGTTGAGGGTGATACTACCTAGGGCTACTACAGGCACCTTGAGCGAGTACCAGCGGTGTTGCCGAATAAGCAGAAAGTAGCCGATTATGGCTAGCGCGGCTACAATGATGAAGTTGCGCGACGCCAGAAACGTGAAGAAATTAACCCAACGGCGGTTGTTTTCGCCCAAAAAGCTGTGCGACCACGCAAACGCGCCCTCGTCGAAATCGAGCTGCCCATCGCCCAGCACCTGCCGGCCCAGCAACAGGAACAGCACCACCCCTACCGTGCCGATAATCAGGATGAGGGCAAACTCGGTCACAAACAGCGCAGCACCGGCCAGCAGCCGTCGGAGAAAGCCAGTCATGCAGAATGAGTGTTGGTGGATGCTGCAAAAACGCAAACCGTTGGGCTTAGGATGTGCCCGCCCCCAATTGGCTTACGTAAGTTGCAGCATCAACAGCCTTGCCGCCTGTGTCCACGCCCAACTTCGACCGTGTAGCCCGCTTTTACGACCCGCTGGCGCAGCTGGCGTTTGGCAACACACTGCTGCAAGCCCAACGACAGGCCCTGGCCGAGGGCCTGCCCGCTGGCGCACCTAGGGTGCTGTTTATTGGCGGTGGCACCGGCCAGGTGCTGGCCGATTTAGTTACGCTGCGCCCCATGGCCGAGGTGCTGTACCTCGAGGCTTCGGCCAACATGCTGGAGCAGGCGCAAACCCTGGTGCGCGAGCAGCTCAACAGTGCAGGGCGGCGCATCAGCTTTCGGCACGGCACCGAAACCAGCCTGCGCGCCAACGAGCAGTTCGATGTAGTAGTGGCCTTTTTCTTGTTCGATTTGTTTCCGGAGGCTGAACTAGCTGCCTTGCTGAACCACCTGCGCCGCCATACGCACGCCGGTACCCAGTGGCTGGTAGCCGATTTTGCCCCGCCCCGCCGCTGGTGGCAACGCTGGCTGCATTGGCTTATGTATTTCTTTTTTGGGCTGACGGCCGGAGTGCGCGGGCGGCGCCTGCCCAACATTACCGCCGCTATGGCTACGCTGGGCCTGGCCGCTAGGTGGCAACAGCAATGGCGGGGCGGCCTGGTAGAGGCCAGCGTATACGCTGGGCGTACCTGAGCGGCATGCTATATGCGGCTTGTGGCGGCGGTGGTGTACATTCGGGCCACTCCTATTTCCACCTATGCTTCTATCATCAGCTGCCCGGTTTGTACTGGGCTTAGGTTTGCTTTCGGCCCCGCTGGTTGGGATTTCTCAAAACACCGCACCCCGCACCGCCGCCCCCGAAGCGCCGGTGCAGTACAGTATTCAGTTTCCGAATGCCGTGCACCACGAGGCGCAAGTAGTGGCTACCTTTCAGAAAGTACCCGCTGGGCGGCCGCTGCAGGTGCGCATGGCCCGCTCTTCGCCGGGCCGCTATGCCCTGCACGAGTTTGCTAAGAACGTGTACAACGTGCGGGCCACCGACGGCCAGGGCAAGCCGCTGCCCACCCGGCACTCCGACCCCTACGGCTGGGAAGTAACGCCGGGCCCCGATGGCACCGTGCGCTTTAGCTACACGCTCTACGGCGACCGTACCGACGGTACCTACGCGGGCATCGATGCCCAACACGCCCACCTGAACATTCCGGCCACGTTTGCCTACGCCCGCGGACTGGAGCAACGCCCGGTGTACGTAAACTTCGAGCAGCTGCCCGCCGATTGGAAAGTGGCCACGCAGCTGCAGGAGGTAAACGAAAACGGCCAGAAAGTACCGGGCCGCTACTTTGCGCCCCACCTGCAGTACTTCATGGATTCGCCTACTTCGCTGGGCGCCCAAAAAACGCGCGCCTGGCAGGTAAACGGGCAGCAAATTGAAATGCAGGTGCTGCACGCCGGCTCCGACGCCGACCTCGACCGTTACGCCGACCTGACCAAGAACGTGGTGCGCGAGGCGCAAGCTGTATTTGGCGAGCTGCCGACCTTCGATTTTGGTCGCTACACTTTTGTAGCCAACTACTTGCCCCAGGTCAGCGGCGACGGTATGGAGCACCGCAACTCCACCTCGGTTACCAGTTCGCGCCCCCTTGGTGGCCCCGGTATGCTCGATAACCTAGGCACCGTGTCGCACGAGTTTGTGCACAGCTGGAACGTGGAGCGCATTCGCCCCAGCGACCTGGAGCCGTTCGACTTCGACCGCGCCAACATGAGCGACATGCTCTGGTTTGCCGAGGGCTTTACGCAGTACTACGGCGAGCTGCTGCTGCGCCGCTCGGGCGCCTACACCACCGATGCGCAGTATGCCCAGGAGGCCCTAACGGGTTTAATAAACTCGATGGAAGTACCAGGCGCTAAGCGCTACGGCGCCATTTACATGAGCCAGCAGGCGCCGTTTGTCGACGCCGCCAAATCCATCGACCCCAGCAACCGCGCCAACACGTATCAGTCGTACTACTACGTGGGCGGAGCCAATGCCCTTGCCCTCGATTTGCTGCTGCGCCAGAAGTACCGCACCGACCTTGATACTTACATGCGCGCCGTATGGCAGCAGCACGGCAAACCGCAAAAAAACCACGCACCCGAACGCCCCTATACCGTACCCGATCTGCAGCGCATTTTGGGCGAGGTGAGCAAGGATACCGCTTTTGCCGGGCAGTTTTTCCGCCAGCACATCTACAACGCTACGCCCCACGACTATGCCGCGCTGCTGGCCCCGGCTGGCGTTGTGGTGCGGCAGGCCAAGCCCAATGTGGCTGCCCTAGGCATGCCAGGCCAAATAGATTTTGTGAACGGCCGCTGCCTTATTACCTACAACACGCTGGTGGGTACGCCGCTGTACCAAGCTGGCCTCGACCGCGACGATGAACTGCTGAAGCTCGATGGCAAGCTGCTGAAAGACGAAAAAGCCTTGGCTGCCATTCTGAAGAAGCACGAACCCACCGACACTGTGCCGCTGGAATACCGCTCGCGGGGGCAGGTGCGCACCGCCCAAATTGCCCTGGCTGCCGACCCCACGCTGGAGGTGGTGCCGGCCGAGCAAGCCGGCCAGCAGCCCACGCCCGAGCAACTTGCGTTCCGCAAGGCTTGGCTGGGCAGCAAAGCCCAGTAGCACCAACAGCGCCCGACTACTCTGGTCGGGCGCTGTTGTTATGCACCTAGGCGGCTTGGTGGTTGTAGCTAACGGTTACGGCGCGTTTCAGTACGACAACCCGAACGCGCCGCGGTCGGCGTAGTAATACTGCCAACTGCCACCGCTACCGCTGCCCCAACTGCTCAGGCTGAAGGTATTGCTGCCCGTGCTGTTGCCCGGCACTTTATACACCCGCACGGCTTGGCGCGAGCGGTACCAATCCAGCGAGGAGCCGCTGAGGCAACGCTCGGGGGTGTAGCTGCTGCCGTTTTGCCGGCAGAAGAACGCATAACCGCTCCCGAACACTTTGCCCGTACCGTTGGGCTCGGTGCACACGGCCGTTTGCTCATCAACCCCAATGCCCTGCGGCAGCACACCATCATCCTGGCTCATGCGCGCCATAAACGTCAGCAATCGGCCCCGCCGGTCGGGGTTGTTGAAGTGCGTATCGGTGATGGTAGCGGCTAGGTAAGGATTCGACAGAAAATCGTTGCGGCCGAGCGTTAGCTTGCTGTTATAGGGGTTGGCCAGGGCCTCGCTGCTAGTAATGGTGCCCACCACGGCCGAGAAGTAGTAATTACCCTGTATGGCACAGCCCGCCGAGGTACCGCCGATGGGCACCTGCTTGGTGTTGCGCAGGTAGTTAAGGGCCGATTCGACACGGGTATCCTTCCAGAAATTGACGTAGTTGGCTTGGTCGCCGCCGGCAATGAACACGGCTTCGGCGCCCCGGATTTTAGCCTCTACTTCGGGGTCGTTGGCGAGAGTGCGGGAGTTGATCAGCAGTGTCTCCACCGAATTAGCCCCGCCCAGCCCGTAGATGTAGCTGTTGTAAGCATTGGTGCCGGTAGCGCGCAGCACCAAAAAGTCGCCACCCCATGATTTGCTTACCATCCAGCGCATGGCCGCATCTACATCGGTGCCACCGCCCATGAGCACGGTGCCGCCGCTGGTGGTGGTCGTTACGTCGGCGGCGTCGCCTACGAGGCCCAGCGTGCCGGTGGCATTCTGCACCAAAGTAGCCGATCGGCTGGGTGCTACAGTTTCTGACTGCCGGCCGCAAGCGGCCATAATCACGAGAAGTGCGGCTAGCAGCCGCGGCGTAAAGCTATGCAACATAGAACAGTGGTTTGGTTGGGCTGAAAAAGAACGAAGCACCTGGGCTGCATGGTTTTACGCAGCGCCGGTACTGTACCCTACTCCACTTGCGGCTCGGCGGTTGCCCACAACGCCTTTACTTTCGACACGTTATAACTATTCCATGCCCCGCCCCGACCGCCGCTTACTGCTCATCTACGCCATTATCCTGATCGATGTGGTGGCGGGTGCGGCCCTAGGTCCGGTTATGCCTGCATTTGTGCGAGGGCTGCCGCGGCCGCAGTTGTGGCTGTCGTTGGGCATTGGACTGTTCCTGGGCATTCAGTTGTTTTCGGCGCCGCTGCTGGGCAAGCTCTCCGATGGCTACGGCCGGCGGCCTGTGCTCATTTTGTCGGCCATAGGTACGCTGGCGGCCAACTGCCTGCTGTGGCCGGTGCGGGCCGGTTTGTATTTCGCCAACCGCGTGTCCGATGGGCTTACCAATGGCATGTACGCCACCGTTCGCGCGGCCATTACCGACCTCTCCCCGCCCGAGCGCCTGTTCCGCAACCTGGGGTTCGAGGGCGCTATCATCTCACTGGGTTTTGTGCTCGGCCCCATGGCTTCGGGGCTGATGCTGACGGTGTTCGACGTAGAAGCCGCCCGGCAAGTGCAGGTGGTGGTGGGCTTGGGCGTGGCGTTGGCTTTGCTGAACGTGGGCCTGAGCCTGATTATCCGCGAGCCGCACGCGCAGCACACCGGCGTAAGCCGCAGCGCCCTAGGTGCCGCGGTGGCCGAGGCCTTGCACCTGCCGTCGTTGTGGCACCGTCTCAAAATCAAAAACCAAGCCCATCCGGGGCTGCTGCAATTGGTAGCCACCCAGGCCCTGCTCACGCTCAGCCTAGGGTGCTACTACTACTTTGTGCCCTACATCAGCCTGGGCGAGTTGCGCATGGATGCCCGCGCCATCTCGTACTTCTTTATGTTTTTCGGGGCGCTCAGCATCGCCATCAACTACATTTTCTTCGGGCGTATTGCCGACCGTATCAACCAGCGCCGGGCCGTTCAGTGGTTTGCTACCCTAGGTGTACCGGTGCTGCTGGCCTACGGGCTGGTGGGCAGCTCGCGCGTGGGTTTGTACTTTATCGTGGTGTTCGACTGCTTCACGCTTTCCCTGATCCAAGGATTACTCGAAGGCCTGATTGCCCGGCGCACCACCTCCACCGACCGCGGCGAGATTTTTGGGCTGAACCAAGCGGTGCAGGGCCTGGCCAGCTTTGCCTCCACGTTGGTATTTGCGGCCCTTTCGGCGCTTGATTTACGCTTGCCTTGGCTGTGGTTTACCCTGTGCCTGGCCGGAGTAGCCTGGCTAATGAGCCGACATATCAACGCACCTGAGCCAGAACCCGCCAGCGCCCTCAGCTGATGCTAAACCAAACGACAAGCCCGGCCGGTGTAGCGCACCGACCGGGCTTGCCAACATACTTGCCTAGCAAGCCTGAATACCGATCAGATGTGTACTCCCGTGAAGCTGAGCAAGCTCAGGAACAAGCATAGCAAGTTGAAATACAACCCAAAGGCACTCCGAACCGCCACCTTGCGGTCGGTATCCTCGTTGCCTAGCCCCAGAAAAGCTTTGCCTTTCAGCTTGTGAGCATCGTAGGCGATGAGCGGCACAAACAACAGCACGCCGGCAAAGCTGCTGAGGCCTGCAGCCAGTAAGTTCGGCCATACTAGGTTAGAAGCTGCGACCAACGCCAGCGTAATCAGCAGCACCAGCAGCGTACCCGTCCAGGTGCTCATTTTGATGCGTGCAAAGTACCCGTACAGCATCATGGCGCCCGCTACGCCCGACGCGATAAAGAAGGTTATGCCCAATGAATACGCCGAGTATTCCCGAAATACCACCCCGAGGGCCAAACCGCCGGCCAACACGCAGGCCACAAAAGCAGTTATCGTTGTAATGGTATTTCTTGCAGCCGCCCGGCGCGCTACCACCAACCCTGCCATGAGCAATATTGCCACCACGCCTACAAACACCCATGCCGTACCAAACAACAGCGCTTGCAGCTCGGGCGAGGCAGCTACTAGCATAGCCAAACCGCCCGAAAGTGTAAGTGCGCCGGTAAGCCAGCCGAGTACCTGCGTCATGAAATAAGCCTGTATGTCGGCTACTTGCTCGGCGCTTAAAGTTGCTAGTGCAGATTGTGGCTCCTGACCTTCTTGGGGTACAATTTCTTGCATACGCAGTGGCGGTATAGCGACAGTTAAGGCGGTTGACAAGTAATACTGATCCTAAAGTAGTTGATTGCACCTCACATACAATTAGCAGTTCTGCGCATTGCATTATTTTCTTGCTTAAACCACAATTACTCCATGCCTACAAGCCACCGCGTCCGCAATGAGAAGCTGCGCATCATTCGCTCTCGCTACGAAGGCAATCTGATGATCGGGCGCGAGTTCACCAACGTTGGCGAGGAACTTTACGAACCCACGTTTTCGAATGTGCTGCGTTGGAAATTTCTGACTAAAAACCCGCAGGCCCAGGAGAAAAAACAGGACACCTGGGCACCCGCTGTGCAGCCTTGCACCGAAGTGATTCGCCAGCGACTACCCGATACGCTGATCTGGCTAGGCCACGCATCGTTCTGGCTGTGCTGGAACGGCCTCACGTTTCTGTTCGACCCGGTACTGTTCGATTTGCCCCTGATAAAGCGCCGCCACGCCCTGCCCTGCGCCCCTACCGACCTCACTGGCATCAACTACCTGCTGCTCTCGCACGGCCACCGCGACCACCTCGACGATGACTCCATTCGGCTACTGGCGCGGCAGAACCCCAAAATGCAAGTATTAGGCCCGCTCGGCGCGGCTAAGCTGCTGAAGCGTACGGCCGGCATGCTGCCCCCTACGCAAGAGGCCGGCTGGTGGCAGCAGTTCGACCTAGGGCCCGATGCGCCCATCGAGGTGTTTTACCTACCGGCTGCGCACTGGCACCGCCGCGGCATTGGCGACCTGAACACCGTGCTTTGGGGCTCGTTTTTGCTGCGCGAAGTTGCCACGGGCCGTACGCTGTACTTCGGCGGCGACTCGGCCGAGGGCCCGCATTTCTACCAAATCGAGGAGCAATTTGGCCCCTTGGACATTGTGCTGCTGCCCATCGGGGCCTACAAACCGGCCTTTATGATGAACCGCTCGCACATGAACCCTCACGAGGCCGCCAAAGTGAGCAACCAGCTGCGAGCCGGGCACCTGATACCCATGCACTATGGTACTTATGACCTCTCCGACGAACCAGCTTCGGAACCGCTGCGCTTACTGGAGCAAATTGTATCGGAAGGTTGGCTGAGTGCCGAGCTGCACGTGCCGGCTGCGGGCGAGCCGCTTAACGTCGCCGAAATGGAGTAGCCATACCCTAGGGCAACCTGCTCCTAGGTGGTGCGTAGGCACAGTGCTACCAACCCCTACGCCTATGTTGTTCGATAAACTAGAAACGCTCGACGACTTGCTCGTCATGCAGTTAAAAGACCTCTACAGCGCCGAAAAGCAGTTGGTGGAAGCCCTGCCCCAAATGGCCGAAGCCGCAAAAGACGGCCGCCTGCGTCGGGGCTTCGAGCGGCATTTGCACGAAACCGAACGCCAAGTAGAGCGCCTCGAGCGCATTGCCAAAGACCTCGACGTGGACCTCGACGGGCACACCTGCGTGGCGATGAAAGGCCTAATCAAGGAAGGCCAGGCCACCATGTCGGAGCGGGCTACCGACGAGGTAATGGATGCCGCCTTGATTGCCGCTTCGCAAAAGATTGAGCATTACGAAATTGCCAGCTACGGCACCGCCCACCACTACGCCGACCGCCTGGGCCACACGCAGGTGGCGCAGCTGCTGCGCAAGTCGCTGGAAGAAGAGCAGGACACCGATACTCGCCTGAACGACTTAGCGAAGAACTACCTCAACCAAAAAGCGATGTAAGCCACCTAGGACGCAACGCCTTGGTAAAGCTGCCAACAAAAGCCCCGGCCGTTTTGCGGTTGGGGCTTTTGTTTGGGCACCTGCGAGCGGCACCGAGTACACATGCGCCGGAGCGTTATCTTTACATCCTATTTCCCCGCCTATGTCGCCCTCCCTAGTCCTGAGTCTGATAGCCGGCTACTTTGTCGTGCTCATCATCATTGCCTTGCTCACCTCGCGCAAGGCCACCAGCGCCTCCTTCTTCGTAGCCAACCGCAATGCACCGTGGTACATGGTGGCCTTCGCCATGATTGGCACCTCGCTTTCGGGCGTTACGTTCGTTTCGGTGCCGGGGCAAGTGCTTACGGGCCAGTGGAGCTACATGGGCATGGTGCTGGGCTACGTGGCCGGCTACGCGGTAATTGCCACCGTGCTGCTGCCGCTGTACTACCGCCTCAACCTCATCAGTATTTACACCTATCTGGAGCAGCGCTTTGGGTTTTGGAGCTACAAAACCGGGGCGTTTTTCTTTTTGCTTTCCAGGGCAATTGGCGCAGCTTTCCGCTTGTTTCTGGTGGCGGGCGTGCTGCAGGTAATTGTATTCGAGCAAATGGGCGTGCCCTTCGCCGTTACCGTTACCGTCAGCATTCTGCTGATCTACCTCTACACCTTCCGCGGTGGCCTCAAAACCATTCTCTGGACGGACACCTTCCAGACGCTGGCCATGCTGCTGTGCGTAATTGTCAGTATCGGGCTCATTGGCCACGAGCTGAACCTAGGGTGGGCGGGCCTGGTGCAAACCGTGCGCGAATCGCCCCTATCCGAAACGTTCTTCTTCGCCGATGCTAACGACAAGAAGTACTTCTGGAAGCTGTTCGCGGCCGGCATGTTCATCACCATCACCATGACGGGCCTCGACCAGGACCTGATGCAGAAGAACCTGAGCTGCCGCAACTTGCGCGATGCTCAGAAGAACATGTTCTGGTTTACGCTTACGCTGGTGTTCGTAAACCTGCTGTTCCTCTCCCTAGGGGTGCTACTGTTTAAGTTTGCCGAGGTGAAGGGCATAGCCCTTGATCAGATTCCTAGCCTGCTCAACGTCAAAGGCAACCTCGACACCGACAAGGTGTTTCCGTATTTGGCCACCACGCACTTCTCGCTGTTCGCGGGCGTCGTGTTTGTGCTCGGCATCATTGCCGTAACCTACGCCTCGGCCGACTCGGCCCTTACGGCGCTTACCACCTCGTTCTGCGTCGATTTCCTCAACATCAGCCGTTACCCCGAGGCGCAGCAGAAAACCATGCGCCAGGCCGCGCACTTAGCCTTTACGGTGGTGCTGATCGTGATTATTCTCATCTTCCGCGCCCTCAACGACCAGAACGTGGTATCGGCCGTGTTCGATGCGGCGGGCTACACCTACGGGCCCCTACTGGGCCTTTACGCCTTTGGTCTCTATACCCGCCGCCGTCCGCAGGATACCTGGGTACCCATCATCTGCGTGCTGTCGCCCATTATTACCTGGGCGCTGGTAAAGAACTCGGCAGCGTGGTTTGGCGGCTACGAAATCGGCTTCGAAAAACTGATCTACAACGGCCTGCTCACGTTTGTGGGTCTGTGGCTGATTTCGCGCAAAGCAGAGGTTGAAGAGGCAGTGAACCCCATAGCCCGCGAATTGGTTAGCTAGGGCGTACCTTTGCGCCCGCAGCGCGAGGCTCCCGCTTCGCGTATTGCTGCATCGGTATCGTTAAAGCGTTATCGTTCAGCCATACGCGATGCGGGAGCTTGCCTTTGCCAACCCTGCGGTTCGCGCTACATTCTGCCTTGCCCGTGAGATATCACCTACTTGTCATCCTTTCGCTGCTAGCTTGTACCGCCTCGGCGCAAACTACCCCAGCGGCGTCGGCTAAGCAGCCCACGGTGTTGCGCCCGCGCCACATGCAGGCGCAAGCGCGCCCAGCGGCCAACCGCCCCGATGTAGCGCCGCAGTTTCCGGGTGGCCAGAAGGCCCTAGGTCAGTTTGTGCAAGAGCAAGTGCAGTACCCCGAGGCAGCACGCAGCAAGCAGCTCAGCGGCCACGTGCTCACCACCTTTGTGGTAGCCACCGATGGCAAATTAACCCAGCCTAAGGTAGTGCAAGGCCTCTCGCCCGAGTGCGACGCCGAAGCCCTGCGGGTGCTAAGCCTGATGCCGGCCTGGAAACCCGCCACTCGCAAAGGCCAGCCCGTGGCCGTGCAGGTGCAGGTGCCCATTCCGTTCGGCAACTCCGCAACGCTGCAGGTAGAGAAGAGTAAAGTAAAGTTTGAATAGAGACGTCTGGAAAGCAGAGACTGCCGAAGCGCGGTAGCCTCGCCCCGACCGAACCCATATGGCAGCCAGAAGCGGATTGAACACGAGCGGTACAGCAGATGCCGAAGTACCCAAAGTCAAGCTTACCAAAGAGAACTTCAAGCGCGGCATGCGGATTTTCCGTTTTGTGCTGCCTTACAAGGCCCCGTTTATTGCGGGGCTAATGTTGCTGCTGTTCAGTAGCGTATCCACGATGGTAATGCCCAAAATGCTGGGTTACCTCGTCAACATCGCCAATCACCAGACCGATACACTGCCGGCCTTTCTGCCCAAAACCATTACCGGCATTGCCTTGGTGCTGTTTGGCGTGGTGCTGCTGCAAGGGGTCTTTTCCTTTTTTCGCATCTACTTTTTCTCGCGGGTTAGCGAGTTTTCGGTGCGCGACATTCGCCGCACGCTCTACCAGAAGCTCGTTACGCTGCCGATCCCGTTTTTCGAGCAGCGCCGGGTGGGCGAAATCACCTCCCGCCTGACTTCCGACGTAGCCAACATTCAGGACACGTTTACGCTGACTTTGGCAGAGTTTGTACGGCAGATTCTGACGCTTTTAGCCGCAGTGGCCTTTATAATGTGGGAATCGTGGCGCCTATCGCTGTTTATGCTGGCTACGTTCCCGCCCTTGGTATTGCTGGCTTTTCTATTTGGGCGCAGCATCCGAAAGCTCTCGAAGCAAACCCAGGATGAATTGGCCAAAACCCACATCATCGTGGAGGAAACGATGCAGGGCATCAACTCGGTGAAAGCCTTTACGAGCGAGCAGCACGAGGTGAGCCGCTACGGCGCCGGCCTCAACCGCACCGTGCAGGCTGCCCTGAAAGCCAGCGTGTTCCGCGGGGGCTTCGTGTCGTTTATCATCGTAGCCATCTTCGGCGGCATCTTTCTGGTGCTCTGGCGAGGGGCTACCTATGTGGCTCTGCCTCATAACGATCCTCGCTACCTACCCATGGGAGACTTGGTATCGTTCATCGTCTACACCATGTTTGTCGGCGCTTCTGTAGGAGGCTTAGGTGAGATGTACGGCAAAATTCAGAGCAGCCTAGGTGCCTCGGAGCGCATTCTGGAAATCCTGGATGAGCAGTCGGAGCCGGTACACACCGTCAAGCCGACGGGTGTAGCGCCGGTGCAGCTGCGCGGCGACATTGAGTACGCTAACGTGCAGTTCCGCTACCCCACGCGCCCCGATTTAGCCGTGCTCAAGGACATCAGCTTCAGCATCGAGGCCGGTGAAAAGGTGGCATTGGTAGGCCCGTCGGGAGCAGGCAAAAGCACCATCGTGCAATTGCTGATGCACTTCTACAAGCTCAGCGGCGGACAAATCCGCATTGATGGCTACGATCTGGATCAGATCGACTTAACCGACCTGCGGCGCAACATCGGCATCGTGCCACAAGAGACGATGCTGTTTGGCGGCACCATTCGCGAAAACATCCTCTACGGCCGCCCCGATGCCGCCGAAGCGGAGGTAATCGACGCGGCCCGCCGCGCCAACGCCTGGCAGTTCATTCAGTCGTTCCCCGAGGGGCTCGAAACCGTAGTGGGCGAACGTGGCATTAAGCTTTCGGGCGGGCAGCGCCAGCGCATTGCCATTGCCCGCGCTATTCTGAAAAACCCGGCCATTCTGCTGCTCGACGAAGCCACCTCGGCCCTCGACTCGGAAAGCGAAAAATTGGTGCAAGCCGCCATGGACGAGCTGATGCAGAACCGCACCAGCATCATCATCGCGCACCGCCTCAGCACCATCCGCAAGGTCGATAAGATTCTGGTTATCGACGGCGGCCGCATCGTTGAGCAAGGCTCGCACGAAGAGCTAAGCGAAAACGAGAACGGCCTGTACGCCAACCTGCTGAAGCTGCAGTTTGAGCTGACCTAAGATTAGCATCTGTGTATTATCAGCCCAAATCGGCTGCCTGTGGCTAACTTGGCCGCATGCAGCCGATTGTTGTTTCCGGAGTACGGGTACCATTTGCCGAGTACCGCCGGCTCTATTTCTCGCTCACGTACCGGTCGATGATGTATTTCGCGGTACCGTTAGTTATAGTGGTGGGTATCATTATTGCCCTGGGCAACGTGAAATACCTCGCCACACCTTGGTTCTACGGTCCGCCTTTGGTGCTGGTGCTGGCTCTAGTTACGGCGGGGCTGGTGTACTACCTAGGGCAAATCAGAAAAAGCTACGAGGCCTCGGGCTTGGCCGACGAGGCGCTTGATTACACGTTCGAGCCGAAGCGCATAACCGTAACCGGCCAGCACAGCGACCCGCTTGAAGTGCGCTGGGACACCATCAGCGAAGCCCAACGCCGCAACAATTGGCTGCTGCTCACCACCACCGCGCCAGCCACGCACCTCATCGACCTAGGCCGCCTGCAAGCCCCAGCTACCGAGGCCGCACTGCTGCAGTTGCTGTCCGATAAAGGCATCGGCTTGAAGTAAGTTCGGTTGGCACCCAAGCCCATGCAAACCCGCGTCACGGCCACTTTCAACGAAAACTACCTCGACGTTGAAACCGTGCGCCGCCTGTTTTACGAGTGCCTCGATGCCGATGCCCGCGTAAGCCGCGGCCGCAACCTAGGGCGCAACATGGTGTCGTTTGTGGTATATGGCTACCGCACCGAGCAGTCGTTGTTCAGGTTTTACCGCCTCTTGCACCGCCACGACCCGTTCGCCCGCTTGCTGGTGGATGGCCGGGTGTACTCGGCCTGAAACCACCTAGGCCAACAGCATTAGCAAAAAGCACGCGCCGCATTGCGCGAAAACTGTACTTTTACCGCAGCTAATCAACCCTCTCTACCCATTCCTATGTTGCTAAAGAACCGGACTACGCTACTGGCGGGCACCGCACTGGCAGGCGCAATCCTTTTCTCGGCTCCGGCCGCTCAAGCTCAGCTCAGCACCCCTGCTGCCAGCCCCAAAAGCACCGTGCAGCAGCGCGTGGGCCTCACCGACGTAACCATTACTTACTCGCGCCCCAGCGCGAAAGGCCGGACGGTGTTTGGTACGCTGGTGCCCTTTGGCCGCCGCTGGCGCACGGGTGCCAACCAAACTACCACCATCAAGTTTTCCGACGAGGTAACGGTGGAGGGCAAAAAGGTGCCGGCCGGCGAGTACGGCATCTACACCATTCCGAACAAAACGGAGTGGCTGGTTGTGCTGAACAAGGACACCAAGCGCGGCGCCGATGTGGAGAACTTCAAGGACGACCAGGATGTGGCGCGCTTCTCCATCAAGCCCTACAAAGTGCCCTCGAAGGTTGAAACCTTTACCATCAACTTCACCGACATTACCCCTGCCACCGCCAACGTGGATATGCAGTGGGAGCTGACGGGTGCTAAGTTCAAGGTTACCTCCGACGTGGAGCCCAAAGTAATGGCCCAGATCGACGAGAAGGTAGTGAAGAATGCCAACCCCAGCGCCAACGACCTGGCCGCTGCCGCGGTGTACTACTTCGACAACAACAAGGATCAGAAGCAGGCCCTGGAGTGGATTCAGAAGGCCAACGCCAACGATCCGAAGTTCTGGAACGTGCACACGGAGGCCAAAATCCGCATGAAAATGAAGGATTACAAAGGTGCCGTAACCTCCGCTGAGCAGTCGCGCAAACTGGCCCTCGACGCCAAGAACGCCGACTACGTGAAGATGAACGAAGACCTGATTGTGGAAGCCAAGAAAGTTGGCAAGCTGTAATCGGGAGCTACACTGCTTCCTAAACACACAACGGCCCGGTTGCAAATAGCAGCCGGGCCGTTGTGTGTTTAGGAAGCAGTGTAGCGTGAAAATCCGTTCCGCGGTGCGCTATTGGTTAGTATTCGGTAACGAGCAAGCGTTTAGAGTTGTGCAATGCCACATACGCGCCCGTGGTGCTTTGCGGAACGGATTTTCGATACCCGGTTCGTGGTGGCGAAGGCGTGAGCCGCAGTCGCCGCAATCGTTGCCCATATTCGTCAGGACGA
This sequence comes from Solirubrum puertoriconensis, assembly GCF_001483135.1. Taxonomy (GTDB): domain Bacteria; phylum Bacteroidota; class Bacteroidia; order Cytophagales; family Hymenobacteraceae; genus Solirubrum; species Solirubrum puertoriconensis. The sequence goes on along the minus strand of NZ_LNAL01000003.1, from coordinate 528,703 downwards.
GGTCGTTGCGGACGCCCTAGGTGGCCAGGCTTTCCTGCATGGCCTCCACGGGCTCGGGCATTAGCTTCTGCAGTAGCTCGGCAAGCAGCATCACAGCAAAGCACCCCAGGATATTGTACCACAGGTAGGCAATGTCCGTCAGCCAAAAGGCCAACACCGTAGCCACTTGGGTAACAACAGCTGCCCAAAACACGGCCCGGCCGTGCACGTGCTTCTGAAAAAACGCCACCGCGAAAATGCCCAGGATGGTACCGTAGAACAACGACCCTAATATGTTGACGGCTTGAATGAGGTTTTCCATGCGGCTGGCAAACAGCGCGAAGCCTACGCCCAGTGTGCCCCACCCTACCGTGGCCCAGCGCGAAACCCGCACCAAGTGCGCCTCGGTGCAGTGCTGTCGGCGCGTGAAAGGCCGGTACAAGTCGATGAGGGTGGTTGAACCTAGGGAATTCAGTCCCCCGGCGGCACTGCTCATGGCAGCGCTTAGCACTACAGCCACCAACAACCCCACCAACCCGCGCGGCAAGTAGCGCAGCACAAACGAGATGAACACGTAATCGGTATCCTTGCTATCGGCCGCCGGATCGGCTCGTTTCACCAGCGCTTCCCATGATTTCCGTAGGCCGCTAGCCGCAGCTTGAGTGGTTTGGAGCCGTTGCTGGGCGGTGGCTTGCAGCTGCGCATCCTGGCCTTGTCGAGCAGCTACTAAAGCCGTGGCGGCCTCTTGCTGAGCAGCTTGCACCTCGGTGTGCTGGCTTTCGAGCTGGCGTGCCTCGGCCGAGAGGGCCGGGTTGCTCATCACCTTCTCGTACACCGGCCGGTTGAAGGTGAGCGGCGCTGGCTGAAACAAGTAAAACACGAACAGCAGCACGCCAATCAGCAGAATGCCGAACTGCATGGGCACCTTAATGAGCCCGTTCATCAGCAAACCAAGGCGACTTTGCGTGATGCTTTGGCCCGACAGGTAACGCTGCACTTGGCTTTGGTCGGTACCGAAGTACGATAAGGCGAGGAACAAGCCGCCCGTCATGCCCGTCCAGAAGTTGTAACGGTTCTGCCAATCAAAATTGAAGTCGACGAGGTTGAGCTTGCCCATGCGCCCGGCCACGTGCATGGCATCGGCAAAGCCTACTTGCGGCGGCAGGTAATGCACTAGCAAATAACCCGCAATGGCCATTCCGCTGAAGATTACCGCCACTTGCCCCTGCTGCGTTACCGTAACGGCACGGGTGCCCCCGCTCACGGTGTAGCCGATAATAGCAGCACCTAGGAGACAGACCGTAACAGTGGTGTTCCAGCCCAAAATGGCCGACAGCACCAAGGCCGGCGCATACAGCGAAAGACCGTTGCTAAGCCCCCGTTGCAGCAAAAACAGCCCCGCCGCCAACGTACGCGTGCGTTTATCGAAGCGCCGCTGCAGGTACTCGTAGGCCGTGTATACGCGCAGCCTATGGTAAATAGGCACCGCCACAATGGCAATGAGCACCATGGCCACCGGCAGACCGAAGTAGAACTGGATAAAGCGCATGCCATCGGCAAAGGCCTGCCCTGGCGTGCTCAAAAAGGTAATGGCCGATGCCTGCGTGGCAATAATGCTGAGGCCCACGCCCCACCACCGCGTTTGCCGCCCGCCCAACAGGTAGCCATCGAGCGAGGAGCCGGCCGTGCGCGTGCGCCACGTACCGTAGCCGATAATAAATGCCAAGGTGCCCGTGAGCACCAGCCAATCAAGCGCACTCACGTTGCAAACCAGCGGCTAAGCCACACAAACACCCCAATTTCGGCGGCCAATGCTCCCAGCACCAACAAGTACCACGCGCGCCACGTGGGCAGCAGCGGAGGTTTGTTGTCGGAGTGCGAGTGGGTGGAATGCGGCATGGCAGGAACTAGGAACTCTACGAAGAACGGGAAGAATGGCCAAAAGCTGCTCGGATAGCCTCAGCATTCGGCTTGGCTACTTCTTGCCTAGCTCAATCATATTGGTGAACAGGCGGTAAGCGCCGGGCACGCCCGCAGGTAACTCGCGGAAGAACGACAGCCCCGTGTAGATGTAGTGCCCTTTGCCGTACTCGGCCACCAAGATGGCGCTTTCCTTGGCCGATTCGCCGGGGTCGTTGCTGCTGATGATGGTTTGGTACTTGGCATCCCAGGAACTGGGGTAGTACAAGCCTTGCTCCTGCACCCAGCCCTGAAAGTCGCGTTCGGTAATCTTGTTCGGGGCGTTGAGCAGTGGGTGCTGGGGCTTCAGGAACTTGACCGGGGCGTTTTCTACGGTTACGCGCTCCGAGGAGAGCTTTAGCGGGTACGGGCCAATTTCGGGCAGCACGGTGCCGCGGTTCACCACGTACTGCACCACCAAGTTGCCGCCTTTCTCCACGTAGTCGAGCAGCACGGGCTGCAGGTAACGCAGGCGCTCCACGGTGTTGTAGGCGCGCACCCCCAGCACCACCGCATCGAAGCGGCGCAGGCTTTGGGCCGATATATCCTCGGGCTTGAGCAGCGTTACCGAGTAGCCAATCTGGCGCAGGGCATCGGGCACTTCGTCGCCGGCGCCCATGAGGTAGCCGATGTTGTTGGCTTTGCGCTTCAGCTCAAGCTTTACCAGCGGCGCAACGGCTTCGGGGAACAGCGTTTGGGCCGGAATGTGGGTGTAGTTGATATTCTGGATGCCGCGCGAATATTGCTGCCCGTCAACGGTAGCTACGGCGCGCAGTTGGCCGGCGCTTTCCTGATTGCCAGTAGGCTGCACCTGAAACTCCACCGTGCGCTCCTCGTCCTTGTTTTTCAGCTCGAACGGAATGCTGGCAGGCTCCACTTTCCAACCGGCCGGCACCTGCAGGGCAACCGTGCCTTTGGCGTTGGCGCGGCCGGCTTTTAGCGTTACCGGCACCGTTTTGGGCTGGTTCTCGGCAAACACGTAGGCGTGGCCGATGAGGTTTACGGCTACGGGCGGCACCACCGTGAGCGGGCGGTACAGCTCACCGTAAACGGGGTCGGTGCGCTTGTATTGAGCGGAAAGCAAGAATGGAATAGTGTTCTTACCCATTTTCACACTAACCGCCACATTTACTGCTTCTCCGTTTTCAGCGTCACCGCGTTGTACCTGATCGGCAACAACGTACATGCCAGTAGTACCAGGTTGGCGTAACCAGTAAGGCTGCGAGACGGTGTAAGTAACTGGCACTGTATACTTCAACTGAAGGCGCATTGCTTCTTCGGCCCTCAGTAATTTGCGCAACACAGTGTCTGATTTCGCCTCATTTAGACGTCCGATATGCACAGATTGAACTTCAATAGGAGTTGCGGAGCGGTTAACTGCTTCAACATTGAAGCGCAATACCTGACCTGGAACGACCGATGCCTCGGCAGCCGTTACCTCCAAATGCAACCCCAAGCAGGCACGTATCAAATCATTGACGGATTGCAACTTGGCCCATAACAAATGATTATCCTTCGCATCACTTCCATCGCCAGTTAGCTTCATAAGAAGCTCGCGTATCTCTATCAACCCGGCGACTGAGGCGGCAGGATTGTTCGGGTCGTATTTGCGAATAACCTCGCTAGTGAGCTTATCCATGTTATAACCGCCCAACGATTGTTTGCCTTGCAAGCGCCGCCAAGTCACATCAATGCCCTCAAATGGATCTTTGCTGACTTTCTCCCCCTTCATCTGCTGCAGGTACTCAATAGCCTCACCGCGGGTGGCGCTGGCGCCCATGCCCTGGCTTTGGTGCTGCGAGCGGCTGCGGGCGGCAATTTCGCCGTAGCTCTGGCCTAGGAGCGCATTGTACCCACCGGCATCCACCTTCAGGTAGCCGCTCATGTCCTCACCGGGCTTCACGAAAAACGAGCCGGTGTTCCAGAACAAACGCTTGGGCTGCCAGGGCTGCACGTATTGCAGCTGCTCCGGAAAGCGCTTTGGGTCGCCGGCGGCATCAAAGGCTTCGAGGGCGAGCATGGCCGAGGCGGTGTGGTGGCCGTGGCCAGCGCGGCTATCGGGCGGAAAGCGGGTGATGAGCACATCGGGGCGGCGCTGCCGGATTACCCACACCATATCGGCCAGCACCTGCTCCTTATCCCAGATGGTGAAGGTTTCTTCGGCGGTTTTGCTGAAGCCAAAATCGTTGGCGCGCGAGAAGAATTGCTTCCCGCCATCGATGCGCCGGGCTGCCAGCAGCTCCTGCGTCCGGATTACACCTAGGGCCTCGCGCAGCTCCGGGCCGATGAGGTTCTGGCCGCCGTCGCCGCGGGTGCAGCTGAAGTAGCCGGTTTCCATGAGCCGACCGTTGGCGAGGTAGGCAATCATGCGGGTGTTCTCGTCGTCGGGGTGCGCGGCGATGTACAGCACCGAGCCCAGCACGTTGAGCTTTTTCAGGCCCAGCAGGATTTCCGACGACGAATATGTTTTGGGTGCTTGGGCAAAAGCACCTAGGGGCAAAAGCAGCGCTACGGCAACTGCGCGGAGGCGAGTCAGGAGCATTCGGGAAAGCGAATGGAACGAGGGGCGTAAAGGTATTGGTTTAAGTAGGCGGGATAAAAACCCGACTTTGCCGCAACGGTTGCGGCCCGGCTGCCGTCGGTGGCATAACTTACCGCGCATTCGGGTGCGCCCCACCCTATTCAACCGAATTTTCGCATGAGCTTATCTTCCCGTCCTTGGTTATCGGCCCTAGGTCTGACGCTGCTGTTGCAGCCCGCAGCCTCTTTTGCCCAAAGCACCCCGCCCGCTGCAGCTAAGCCCGCCGCCCCGGTGCAGCAATGGACGCACCTCGACCCCAAAGCCGACCGCGTAATGGGCATCAGCACGGAGCGCACCTACGCCGAGCTGCTGAAAAACTGGCAGCCTTCGCCGGTGATTGTGGCCGTGATTGACGCGGGCATCGATACCACGCACGAGGACCTGAAGCGCGTGCTGTGGCGCAACAGCAAGGAAATTGCCGGCAACGGCAAGGACGACGACCAGAACGGTTACGTCGACGATGTGCACGGCTGGAACTTCCTGGGCGGCAAGGACGGCCGCAACGTGGACGTGGACACCTACGAGGAAACCCGCCTGCTGGCCAAGCTACAGCCGCTGTACGAGGGCAAATCGCGCACCAGCGTACCCAAAGCCAAACAAGCCGAGTACGACCTGTACCTGCGCGTGAAGAAGGATTACGAAAAGAAGGTAAAAGACGACACCGAGCAATACCAGCAGCTAGGCCCCCTGGCCGAGCAGCTCGATGGCATTACGGGCCAGCTAAAGCAAGTGCTGGGCGTAGAGCGCCTCGATACGGCCGTGCTGCGCCGCCCACCCACGAAAGAGCCGGCCATTTTGCAGATTACCGAGCAGCTCTACGGCAGCCTCATCCAATCGGGCGCGCCCGATATGGAATCGGTGGTAATACAGATGCGCGATGCTTCGGCGGAAGCCAAAAAGCGCGTGGAGTACTCGCTGAACCTGAAGTTTAACCCACGGGCTGAGATTGTACAGGACAACGAGGACAATGTGCAAGAGCGCGGCTACGGCAACCCCGATGTGATGGGCCCCGACCCCACGCACGGCACGCACGTATCGGGCATCATCGCCGCCGACCGCCAAAACAACCTGGGCATTTTGGGCGTGGCCGATGCCCCGGTACGCATCATGACCTTGCGTGCGGTGCCCAACGGCGACGAGCACGACAAGGACATTGCCAACGCCATTCGCTACGCTGTGGATAACGGAGCGCAGATCATCAACATGAGCTTTGGCAAGTACTACTCGCCGCAGCGCCCAGCCGTTGACGACGCCATCAAGTACGCCGGCCAGAAAGGCGTGCTGCTGGTGCACGCCGCCGGCAACGAGTCGAACAACATCGACGTGGTAACGCACTTTCCCTCGCCGGTAGCGAAGGACGGAAAAACCGCTCATCCTAACCTGCTGACGGTGGGCGCTTCGGCCAACAAAAACAACGACAAGCTGGTGGCCGAATTCAGTAATTACGGTAAGCGCGTGGATGTATTTGCACCCGGCGTAAACATCTACTCCACGCTACCCGGCAGCAAATACGGCAACGAAAGCGGCACCAGCATGGCAGCGCCGACGGCCTCGGGCGTAGCGGCTGTTCTGAAAGCCTATTACCCGCAGCTTACAGCCACCGACCTTAAGCGCATCATCATGCAATCGGCTGAGCCAGTGCACACCAAGGTGCAAAAGCCCGGCGACAAGAAAACCATCGATTTCGCGCAGCTTTCGAGCACGGGTGGGGTTATCAACCTGTACCGCGCCGTACAGCTGGCCGGCCAGCAGGGCACCAAAGCGGCGGCCACTCCCAGTGCTTCGGGCCGCTAGGCTCCTGCGCACCTAGGCACGCTGCTTACGAGTTACGGGCAACGGCAAACGCCGTTGCCCGTTTTTGTTTATTAGCCGCCTTGGTTGCTCCGCTTTTGCGGAGCACCGCCGTGTAACCCCACAACCATACCTGCATGTTGTTCCAGCAACTTATCGTTCAGAGTATTCTGCGCAAAAAATACCCGCAAGGCTTGCCACCCGGCTACAAGGGTGGTGGCCCCATTCTGCAGTTTGCGTTGCGCCTGCTGCGGCGGCAGCTCACCAACACCGCATTGGTGGTAACAGGCATTTTCTCAGCGGCCCTAGGTCTGAAAGGCTTTCTGCTGCCCAATGGCTTTATCGATGGCGGCGTAACGGGGATTTCGCTGCTAACGGCGCAGGTTACGGGCGTGCCACTATCGGTACTGATTTTGATTATCAATGCGCCGTTTGTGGCCCTGGCGTATTTTCACCTCGACCGCGTAGTGGCCGTAAAAACCATGCTGGCCATTACCGGGCTGGCCGTAGTGCTGTGGCTGGTTTCCTTTCCAGTACTCACCCACGATAAGCTGCTTATTTCGGTGTTCGGGGGTTTTTTCCTAGGTGCTGGTATCGGCCTGACCATCCGAGGAGGCGGCGTGCTCGATGGCACCGAGATTTTGTCGGTGTTCATCAGCCGCAAAAGCCCCATGAGCGTCGGCGACGTTATTTTGGTTATCAACATTTTCATCTTCGGCGTGGCGGCTCTGCTGCTGTCCGTCGAAGCCGCCATGTACTCCATTCTGGCCTATCTGTCGGCCGCCAAAACCGTCGATTTCATGATCGACGGTTTGGAGGAATACACCGGCGTCACCATCATTTCAAAGCGCAGCGAAGCCATTCGGCGCGTACTCACCGAAGACCTAGGCCACGGCGTTACCATTTACAGCGGCCGCACCGGCTACAGCGCCAACGGCGTGCAGCGTCAGTCGCTCGATATCGTGTTCACGGCCGTTACCCGCCTTGAGCTCACGCGCCTCAAAGCCGAAGTAGAGGCTATTGACCACCAAGCGTTTATTCTGATGCACAGCATCAAGGACACGCACGGCGGCGTAATTAAGAAGAAGCCCCTACACTAAGCTGCCGCACTAAGCAGGTGCGCCACCTAGGCAGACTGCACATTAGCCAAACACATACCACCGGAATACCAAGCCGTTCAGCTGCCAACTGAGGGCTATGCCCAATACCACCACGGCCACGGCCCGCCAAAAGGCCCCGCCCCAACTCAGGCCAAGCGCCTGCCGGCCAATGGCAACCAGGTAGCCACACACCACCACCGACTGAAACAAGCTGGCTTGGTTGCCGGGCTGCCCCTTGGTAAGCCACAAAATAGGCAACATGGCCAGTAGCAGCAGCACATGGAAGGCCGAGCCAATTACCACGTGCACAAAAAAGGCCTCGGCAAAGTTGAGCCGCCGCCGGTACATACCCCACGTAACCAGCGAGTAAAGCGGCAGCAGCAGCAACAGCCACCACACGTTGTGGTACTTGCTGATATAGGCAAAGTACTTGCTCACGCGCGCCAACCGCTCGGCCGATACCCCGTGCTTGGCCATAGACTGCACCACGCCCGCTCCCGTTCCCTCATAAAAGTGCAGCAGCAACCCTGCAGTGGTTACCAGGCCCACCATAATCAGCAGAAACTGAAACGGGTTGAAGTAGTGCTTGCGCCGGCCGCGGAGGTAATCGGCCACCACGCGGCCGGGGTGCAGTAGCACCTGCCCGGCGTACCCAAAAATACTTTTGTCGGCATGCGTAAACACGTGTACCAGCTCGTGCAGCACGTGGGCGGTGCTTAGCCGATGCGGCCGCTGCTGGCCGCAGCTGGGGCAAAACGGCCCGGTGGCCAAAGGCTGCTCGCAGTTTAGGCACTGCTCGGCAACTAAAGGCGAAGCGGCCACCGCGGTTGGGGCGGCCTCGGCAACCATGGCGGGGGTACTGAGCGGCAACATAGGCTATATCAGTTTATTAGGCACCGGCTATGCAGTTTACCTGCTTTCCGACTGCCACGCAAGCCTTACCTTCGCCTTATGGCTGATACTAGCGCCCTGCTTACGCTTTCCGATCTTTACCTCTACCCCGTCAAGTCCCTAGGTGGTTTTCGCGTGTCCGAGGCGGCCATCGAGCCGCGGGGCCTGCGCCATGACCGGCGCTGGCTGCTCGTTGATGAACGCGGCAAGTTCCTGACGCAGCGCACCCTGCCCAAAATGGCCTTGCTGCACCTCGAGTACGCCCACAATGGCTTTATCGTGCGGCACATCGAGCGCCCCGAGCTGAAGCCGCTGCTGGTACCCTTCGAGGCCGAGCACAAAGGCACGCAGTTCGTAACCGTGTGGGATGATATGGTATTTGCCTTTCGGGGCCTGCGCGAACACGACGAATGGTTTTCGGAAGCCCTCGGCCTAAACTGCCGCATGGTGCACATGCCCGAAGCGGCCCTGCGTGCCCCCGATGGCGGAGATGCCCGCGGCCTGGTAAGCTTCGCCGATGCGTACCCGTTTCTGGTTATCGGCCAGGCGTCGCTCGACGACCTAAATCAACGCTTGGCGCAACCCGTGCCCATGAACCGCTTCCGGCCCAACATAGTAGTGCGCGGCGCCGCGGCCTACGCCGAAGACACTTGGCACAACTTCAGCATTGGCGGCAACCATTTTGAGGGCGTGCGCCCCTGCGGCCGCTGCGTACTCACGACCACCGACCAGCAAACCGCCGAACGCACGCCCGAGCCGCTCCGCACACTGGCGCAATACCGCACGGTAGACAATAGCGTAATGTTTGGGTTGAACACGGTAGGCCCCGAACAAGGCCTGCTGCGGGTAGGCGACGCCATTGAGGTGCTCAGTTACCGCAACTAAGCACTACCCCAGCGCTGCGCTTGCTCTTGCATCAGTCGCCGTTCGGTAGCACCTAGGCGCTGCCGAACGGCGACAGTATTTTGTACCAGAACGGCTCTGCAGCGCCTGCTTAGCTAGGTCGGAAAATAAACATCGGCAAGCCAAGGGCCGCAGCAAACTAAGCTGCGCGCCTCTAGGCTTTTAACCCATTAAATATTTCCCAGAAAAAGTTAATTCATATTGATAAAGCACTGCACGCCGAGTACTTTTGGATATCCAACTCGTCTGCCGAAAAGCCAATAGCCCAAGGCTTAGGTTTTCAGCAGCGGTTGGGCCCGCCCCGCCCCACCATCACCTAATGCAGCACAACTATTTCTTTCGGCAGCTCCTGCTTTGGCTGGTGCTGCTCACGAGCACTGTGGCTCGAGCCAACCAGCCGGCGCCACAAGCCGCGCAAAATTCCTACGAGGAGTTGCTGAAGCGCCATGTGCTGCCCGATGGCCGCGTGGATTACGAGGGCTTGGCCGAGGAGGAAGAGCAACTGCTCGCTTACCTCAAAACCCTGAGCAGCCATCCGCCCCTGCCCAGCTGGAGCCGCTACGATCAGGCCGCGTTTTGGCTGAACGCCTACAATGCCTACACACTGTACCTGGCCGTTCAGTACTACCCCGTCGAGCGCCTCAGCGACATCAAGATCAAGAGCGTGGGCGGCTACCGCTCGGTGTGGGATGCACCCGAAGTAACCGTAGGCGGGAAGCAGTATACCCTAAAGCAGATTGAGCGCGAAATCCTGCCCGAGCTGTTGCCCAACGAACCGCGCCGCCACTTTGCCCTGCACTGCGCGGCAACCTCGTCGCCCACGCTGCTGCCCGAGCCCTACGAAGGTGGCCGCCTTGATACGCAGCTTACGCAACAAACCGCCCGCTTCATCAACGACTCGGCGCGCAACGTACTGGCAGCAGGCAGCGTGCAAATCTCCAGCTTGTTCGATTGGTTTGCAGTCGATTTCGGCGACAAAGCACAGCTGATTGAGTTTATCAACCGCTACGCCAAAACGCAAATCGAGCCCACCGCTACCGTGGCCTACGTGCCTTATGACTGGACGCTCAACGATTCGCACGGCCCCGGCGTAGTAGCCCAACGCAAGCGCTAAGCCTCCTCAACCAACAGCCGCTTCCGCCGAAGCGGCTGTTTTGTTTTGGGGCTGCACCTTTGCTGTTTCGTTTTCCATTACTCCTTTGTTCCCACGCCTTGAAGGACCTAGCCTTTTTGCTTGAGTTTTTGGGCCAGCTAGCCCAGAACAACAACAAGCCTTGGATGGATGCGCATCGCGCCGATTACCAGCAAGCCCGTAAAGTGTTCACGGCGTTGGTAACCGATTTGCTGGCACGTGCCCAGCAGTTGGAGCCGACCCTGCTGCCGCTCTCGCCCTCCGATGTGATGTACCGCATCAACAAAAACGACCGGTTTCAGCAAAGCGACGAGCCCTACAAACGCCACATGGGCGCAGGCCTGAAGCGCGACGGACGCCAGTCGCCGTGGGCGGGCTTTTTCGTAGCCATCGAGCCCGGCGGCGAGACCTACGTGGGCGCGGGCCGCTGGCAACCCGAGCCGCAGCAGCTGGCCCGCATCCGGCAAGAAATTCACTACAACGCCGATGCCTTTCATGCCCTCCGCCAAGACCCAGGTTTGCTGCGCGAGTTTCCGAAGGGGCTCGACATGAGCCAGTCGCTACGCACCGCCCCAAAGGGCTACGACCGCAACGACCCTGACATTGAGTGGCTGCGGCTCAAAAGCTATTTCGTGTGGCGCAGCTTCCCCGACAAAGAAGTACTTCGCCCTGATTTTCCCGAGCGTGTGTTAAGCGCCTGGAAAGCCGCCCAACCGCTAGTGCACTTCCTCAACGAAGCTATGCAAGAAGGATAATCCAATTTAGTAGTCGGCGAAACGGTTGCTCGGCTTCGGATACCATCGAAAACCGCGGGCCCGCATCCAAAGCTTTGGATGCGGGCCCGCGGTTTTTACTCCCGAATATTGTGAGCTGACAACCAGCACCTTCTTAGAACAAGCCGAACAGGTCGGCCTGGATTCGCTCGATGATGGTGCCTAGGTCTTCGGGGCGGCTTACGTAATCGAGCTGGCTTACATCTACAATCAGCAGTTTGCCGTCCTTGTAGTTGCTGATCCAACGCTCGTAATGCTCGTTGAGGTTGCGTAGGTATTCGATGCGCATGTTGTTCTCGTAGTCGCGGCCGCGCTTCTCAATCTGATGGATGAGCTTGGGCAAATCGGCCTTGAGATATAGCAGCAAATCGGGCGGGTCGACCATGCTGATCATCGACTCGAACAACCCTAGGTAGTTCTGGTAGTCGCGCTCGATCATCATGCCCGACTCGTGCAGGTTGGCCGCGAAGATGTGGGCGTCCTCGTAAATGGTGCGGTCCTGGATTACGCCTTTGCCAAGCTGCTTCATCTCTTTGATGCGCTGCGTTTGGCGGAAGCGGCTGTTGAGGAAATACACCTGCAGGTGGAAGGCCCAGCGGGGCATGTCGTCGTAAAAATCCTTGAGGTAAGGATTGTGGTCGACGTCTTCCAGAAACACTTCCCAATTGAAGTGGTGGGCCAGCTTGTGAGCGAGCGTGGTTTTACCGGCACCTATATTGCCAACGATGGCGATGTGCATGAGCGAGGGCGAAATCAGAAATGAGCGCACAAAAGTAAGGCAAACCCATCAGCTGATTAGCGTTGTTGCTGCGCATTGGCGGCTGTTGCAAATTATTGTAACTTAAGTCACATGCTGCAACCCTTAAGTCCTCAGCAGCGCGGCCCGAGAGCACACTCGACCGCCGAGCTGGTGCACCGCGTAACAGATTCTTCCGGCGCTATTGTGGCCGACTTTAACTACTTCGCGGCTGAGCGCGTGCTGTACGTGTGCTGGCACGGCCACCTTACGGGCGAGTTGGTAATACGGGTGGCCGAAGCCAGCCTACCTTGGATTGAGCAGCTGCACCCGTTGGGCCTCGTAAACGACAAGCGCGGCTCCACCGGCGAGTGGGGCGATTCCGTCGACTGGATACAGTTTGAGTGGCTGCCGCGGGCCAAGCAAAACGGGATGTTTGCCTTTGCCTACGTGATAGACCCGGCTACCACTATGTCGTTTGAAAACGCGGGCGTAGCCAATGCCATTGGCGAAGAAATAGAGTTGCGCATGTTTTACAGCCTGCCCACTGCTTGGAGGTGGTTGCGGCAGCGGACACAGCGAATGGAGAAAACATCGGCTGCCTAACCGCTGCATTAAGCCCAAGCACCTAGGTGCCATAACCGCCAACGGGCGGCCCAAACCAGCAGTTGGTTCGGGCCGCCCGTTGGCGGTTAGGCGTAAAGCCGGATTATTCGTCGAGGGCTTTCTTGGTTTGCTTGGCCTTTTCGAGCGTGCGGAACTCGGCTTGCCACGAGCGGATGCGCAGGCGCTCCTCCATCGGAATTTGCTCGCGCACTTTCTCGTAGCGGGTGTTGAGCTTGGTGAGCACGTTGCTGGCCACAGCCCAGTCCTCCTCGTCCCACTCGCGGCGGTTTACGCGCACGTAGTCGATAAAGCGGCCGTACAGGTCGTGCATTTCCGTGGCGCGGGCCGCGGCCAGGTTCACGTTTTCGCCCAGCATTTCTGTTTGGGCTTGCTGCGCCGTTCGGGGCTGGCTGGCGCCTTCTTGCAGGCGGCGCTGCTCGGACTCCCAGTTGTGGTAACGGCTCTTGAGGTTGCCGTACTCGCGCTTGCCTTGTGCCGAGAGGCTATCCACGGCCTTGTCGATGCGCTTGCTCTGGTAGTCGAATTCGTCCATCACACGCGGCAAGTCGCGGCGGGCACCGGTTTCGGCGCGGTCGATCTTGTCGTTTACCCAGTCGCGGAAAATGCCTAGGTCGCGCTCAACCGACGTAGCTGCCTGCCGCACCTCGGAGCTCGTGGAGCTGGTAGCTGGCCGAGTAGCGGGCTTTTGCGTCGGGGCCTGCTGCGGCTGCGGCTTCTGTTGCGACTGCGACGCGGGCGGCGTAGCGGCCGGGCGCGTTTGCGCCGACGCACCGGGCGCCAGGCAGGCAAGCACCGAGGCAGCAAACAGGCTTGAAAGAACGGTGGATTTCATATTGAAGGAGTGAGGTTGCTAATGAAGGCCTGGGCCAAAGCCTGGGCATAGGTACGTACTATCTAAAATTCGGGCCAAACATGCGCCCGCAGCCGTAAAACGTTCGTTTTTTAGCGAAATTATGCCCTTTTTGCGCCTTATGCCCGATTCAGCAGCCGCTACCGTAGCTATACAACCCGCCACGCTGGCCGATATTCCGACCATAATTGAGCTGGCCGAAGCCACTTGGGAACCCACTTACCGCTTCATCATCTCGCGGGAGCAAATCGAGTACATGTACCGCGTCATTTACACGCCGGCCTCGCTGGAGCGGCAGATGACCGACGAGGGCCACCGCTTTCTGGTGCTGCACTGCGAGGGGCATCCAGCTGGTTATGCTTCGTTTAGCGAACGGGCTACCGAACCGGGCACGTTTAAGCTACACAAGCTATACGTGCTGCCCTCGCACCAAGGTCGGCGCCTAGGTCAGCAACTCGTGGCGGCCGTGGAGGACGCGGCCCGCGAGGCCGGCGGCGAGTGGCTCGAACTGAACGTAAACCGCCACAACCCTGCTCTGGGTTTCTACGAACACTTGGGCTTTCAGCAGCACCGCGAAGAGGACATACCGATTGGCCCCTACTGGATGAACGATTACGTAATGCGTAAGCCGCTGCAGGCCAAAATTCTGCCTATCTCCTAGGCACTTCATCAGCAACTACCTAGGCATTCAACGCCTCAACTCACTCACCCTTTACCATGCCCACGAAACTCACCGTCAACAACAACGGCTCTTTGCGCGTCGAAGGCGAAGACTTTATCATCGTCGATGCCCAGGGCAACGAGTACGGCCTGCAGGGCCGCACCCTCGTCAGCATCTGCCGCTGCGGCCTCTCGAGCAACAAGCCCTTTTGCGACGGTTCGCACAAGGGTCATTTCGAGCACAACGCCGTAGCCTTCGATTTGCCGCCCAAAAAAGTGTAGTGCCGCCGTTGTTGGCAACCGCAACAAAGCCCGCCCTGGTTTGCACCAAGGCGGGCTTTGCAGTTATAAGCGGCGGCTTAGGCTTGCTGAAAAAGGTGGTTTACGAGGTCAACGTACTCCTGCCGGGCTTCGTCCTGGCTTTTGCCGTTGAGGTTTGACCAGGCGTCGTACTTGGCAATGGCTTTGAAGTCGAACCCGCCCGGACGGTCGCCGCTTACATCGCCTTCCGAAGCTTGCTTGTACAAAGCGTAGAGCTTCAGCAGCGTCATGTTGTCGGGCTTTTTGGGCAGTTGCTGAGCACGTTGGGCAGCTTGTTCAAATTCTTCTAAGGTGGCCATGGGGCTGATTGCGGGTTAGATACGCTGCCGAATATTCGGCACGCCTAACATACGCATTCATCCGATGCCGTGGATAGCTTACCTTGGGCGGCTACTCACCGAATTTCCTCCGCCATGTCCCTTTCTACTCCTGCCAAACACTTGTTTAGTACGGCGTTGCTGCTCGGCCTGAGCACGGCCGCCTTCGCGCAAAAAACTTACCTGCACTGCGGCCGCCTGCTCGATGTACGCGCCGGCAAGCTACTTACGGAGCAAACGCTGGTTATTGAAAACGGCCGCGTGCAGGCGGTGCAAGCGGGCTACGCTGCGCCCGGCGGTGCGGCCGATAAGGTCGTCGACCTGAAAAATCGCACGGTGCTGCCCGGCCTCATCGATTGCCACGTGCACGTGGAGGGCGAAACCAGCAAGGACAATTTTCTGAAGGAGTTCACCGAGAACCCCGGCGACGTGGCCTACTCGGCCGAGGCCCACGCCCGCACCACCCTGCTGGCCGGCTTTACCACCGTGCGCGACCTAGGCGGCTCGGGCATCAACATTTCGTTGCGCAACGCCATCAACCGCGGGCAGGTGGCTGGCCCGCGCATCTTTACGGTAGGCAAGGCCATCAGCGGCACGGGCGGCCACATGGACCCCACCAACGGCTACCGCCTCGATTTGATGGGCGTACCCGGCCCGGCCGACGGCGTGGCCAACGGCCCCGATCAATGCCGCCAAGCCGTGCGCGAGCAGTACAAACGCGGCGCCGACCTCATCAAAATTGCCTCCACGGGCGGCGTACTGTCGGTAGCCAAAGATGGCTCGGCCCCGCAGTTTACCGAAGAGGAGATTAAGGCCGTGGTAGAAACCGCCCGCGACCTAGGCCTGAACGTGGCTTGCCACGCCCACGGCGCCGAGGGCATGAAGCGCGCCATCCGGGCCGGGGTTACGAGCATCGAGCACGGCACCCTGATGGACGACGAGACCATTAAGCTGATGAAGAAGTACGGCACGTGGTACGTGCCCACTATTACGGCCGGCAAATCCGTAGCCGACTCGGCCGCCAAGTACCCCAACTACTACCCGCCGCTGGTTACGCCCAAAGCCCTGGCCATTGGGCCGAAGCTGCAGGGCACCTTCGGCAAAGCTTACAAAGCAGGTGTTAAAATTGCCTTTGGCACCGATGCCTCGGTGTTCCGGCACGGCGTAAACGCCATGGAGTTTCAGTACATGGTGGAGGCGGGCATGCCGACGCTGGAGGCCTTGCGTGCCGCCACCCTCAATGCTGCCGAGCTCCTGGGCCAAACGCCCAACCTAGGCAGCCTCGAGCCCGGCAAGCTGGCCGATGTGGTAGCTGTGGATGGCAACCCGTTGCAGGACATCAAAACCATGCAACGCATACGCTTTGTAATGAAACAAGGCGTGGTGTACCGGCAGGAGTAAACTTGAAGTAGGGCGCGGCCCGACGGCTGGTTTGAGCTCAAAACTCAGGCTTGAAATTAACTCAGCCGTGTTTGTACGCGTAAGGCAGCATGCCGCGCCCCTACTGCTATGAAAAGTCCCGACGTCGACTCGCTCGTTAAGAAATTCCTGCAACACAAGCTCACGCTGGCGCTGGCCGAGAGCTGCACCTGCGGCTGGGTAGCTGCCCAGCTGGCACCGGCCCAGGGCGTAAGCAATGTGCTGCTGGGCTCGGTGGTTACCTACCACGGCGAGGCCAAGCAACGCCTGCTGGGTGTCAAGAAAAAAACCCTGGAGGAGTACTCGGCCGAAAGCCAGCAAACCACCAACGAAATGGTGGAGGGCTTACATAAGCAACTACCCGCCGATGTGTGCGTGGCCATTACCGGCCTGTTTGGCCCCGGCGCCTCCGAAACTCCCGATAAGCCTTCGGGCACCGTCTTCGTTACCATTTTGCTCGAAGGCCGCGCCCACGAGTACCGCGAGGTGCTCAAAGGCCCTACCGACAAACTGCGCGACTTAGCCGCCGACTTCATTTACGCCAAGCTCGGCGAGCTGCTCGATCGACGCCAAAACAGCCCCAGCGAAAGCGTAAAGGGCAGCTAAACTTTTTGCTACCAAAATGCCCGCGAAAGCAGCCAACCTCGGCTGCTTTCGCGCATTTTTGTGGCCATGATTACACCTACTATTCGTGCTATCGGGGCCGCTTTTAGCTTGGCCGTATTCACTACTTTGCCGCTGCAGGCCCAATCGGAATTAGCCGCCAAGCCCGACACCAGCAGGCTGACCGCGCGGCCGCTACCGCCACCTGCGGCTTCGGCGGCGGCGGGCCGCCCTCCGCTGTACCGGCCAAGCTCCCTAGGTATGAGCCTGGGCTGGGGCGCGCCCTACGGCTGGGGCTTCGAATACAGCCAACTGGTGTCGCCCAACCTCGAGGTAAACGGGGGTTTGGGCGTTGGCCTTGGTGGTAAGATTGGCGTGGGTGTGCGGTACTACATCGAGCCTACCAAACGGGTGTCGCCCTTTTTTGGCGCCAATCTGGCGCGTTCGGGTCGCTTTGCCAACGTTACGCTTGCCATCGACGACGAGGAAGTTCAGTACTCGCTACGGCCAAGCGGCGTACTGCACTTGCGCACGGGCTTGCGCTGGCAGCCCGGCCGCTTTGGTATGCTGGGCACCTTTGGATACGGCTTGGTCTTCACCGGCGACCCGGCCACTTACCACTATGCCACCTACGGCCGCCCCAGCAAGGAAATGCGCAGCCTCGTGCGCTTCTTCGGACCGGGCGGGCCGGAGGTGTCGCTGGGGTTTCTGATTGGTTTGGGGTACTAAGCTCGGCTTGCTGAAGCTCATCTGAGGTGCGGATCGGTGCCGTGCTCCGAAGTTGATGCCGGCGCCTAGGCGGACCTGGGTCGGCCGAGCACCAAGCGCAAGTTCATGCGCACCACGTCGCCCACGGAGTCGCAGCGGTCAAATTCGCTGGTTTGGTGGTGTAAGTTCAGCTCCTTTTTCAGCTGCGCAATTTTATCGGGCGGCGAAAGCTCCTCCTGCCGCATGCAATCAACCAGGTCTTTCAGGCGGTAACGCTCGGCGCGGGCGCGGCGGGCCATCAGAGTGCGCTCCTCGGTTTGGTATTGCCGAATGGTTTCGGGCGAAAGTAGCTGCCGCACCAGCTCCACCACGGGGCGGTTGTCGCGGAAGTACTGCGGCAGGTACATGGCCTTGTGCCCCTCGTAACTCTGCTGGTCGAAGTCGATGGCCCGCACGCGGTATTGCTCGTCCTCGAAGTCGGGCGTCACGTCGATAACGTAGTTGTAGGAGCGCATGTCGCCGAGCAGGCGCGCAAAGCACCGCTCGTTGAACTTCACAAACTCCTTGGCAATGCGCACCTGGTTGAGGTGCGGCCGATCGAGGCGCGTGCGAATAAAGTCGTCGCCCGGAATGCCGGCAATGTGCTCCTCGATGAGCGTGTCACCGGCCACCAGAAAGTTGATGCTGTTGGGCGACAACAGGTGCTCCAGCTCCAGCCCGTACACGCGCGAGGCGTCGGCCCGCTTCACGTAGAAGTAGTCGTAGTTATCGTTGAACTGGTTGACGATGCGCACCCGAAACGGATTGGAGTTACCAAACCGGCAGTAATCCACGCGGTCGGCAATTAGGTGCTCCGTAAATGACAAGTCGCCGTCGGTTTTCAACAGCGCATACACCTGCGTCAGGCCCTGGCTCAGCTCCAACAACGTGTGCGGCTCGTAATGCACGGTTTCCCAGAGGGTGTCGGTGCCTTGGCGGTCGAGCAGCGGAAACGAACCCGTGGAGCGCAGCAAATCGCCGTAGGTGACGGGCAGGCGCGTTTCGCGGTCGTAAAGGTGCAAGTACTCGCGCAACGGCTGGCTAATGCGGTACGAAGGCTTCTTTTTGGATATTTCGTTCAAGGCGGGTGGCGGGGCAGATGTAATGGTACAAGAACGAAATTTTCGGGGCTGCAGCTGAGCTTCTGGCGAAGCAACGGCTTACGCGCTTTTTGGTGCACCTAGTATTCCTTGTACTTGTTGTTGCGCTGGCCAAACGTAGCCACCTAGGGCAACCAATTGCTAGCCAGTAGCTGAGCTGCGCCAGCATTGCCGACAATGCTCTGCTACGGCAGGCGCCAAAACCAACCATCCTAGCCGCTGTTTGCGAAGCATCTACGCCAAAATTTCCCGAACTTTATCGGCCTTTTCCCGCCTTTTGGCATTCTTCCATGAAAAAAGCTTTATTCTCCTTAGCGCTGGCCATGCTGGTGCCGGTGTTGTCGCCCGGTTGGGGCTTTTTTGGTCACCGCACCATCACGCAGATAGCCGTGTACGCGCTGCCCTCGAGCATGCAGGCCTTCTACTACCGCCACATGCCGCAGCTGGTAAAGCTGAGCACCGCCCCCGACGAGCGCCGCAACGACGACCCCACCGAGGCCACCAAGCACTTCATCGACATGGACCACTTCGGCGACAACCCCTTCGGGATGATGCCGAAAGACTACGACAAGGCCGTAGCCAAGTACACCGCCGACACGCTGAAGAAGTACGGCGTGGTGCCGTGGGTGGTGCTCGAAACCAAGGAGAAGCTAACCGAAGCTTTTAAGCAGCGCGATACCACAGCCATCATTGCCCTCTCGGCCGACCTGAACCACTACGTGGCCGACGCCTTTGTGCCGCTGCACACCACCGAGAACTACGACGGCCAGCTCACCAAGCAAACCGGCCTGCACTCGTTGTGGGAGTCGAAGCTGCCTGAGATGTTTATTGCCGAGTACAAGCTCGATTCGGATAAGGCCGATTACATCAAAGACCCCAAGTCGGCTATCTGGAAAGTGGTGCAGGATTCGTACGGCTTCCTGGGTGCCACCTTCGACTACGAGATGGAGCTGAGCAAGAACTACACCACCGAGAAGAAATACACCTACTCGCATAAGTACGGCAAAACCCGCCGCTCCTACTCCGATGCCTTCGCCAAGGAGTACCACAAAAAAGTGGGCGGCATGGTGGCTTACCGCCTCAAAGGGGCGCCCACGCTGGTAGCCTCCATGTGGTACACGGCCTGGAAAGATGCCGGCAGCCCCGATCTGGGTGCGATGATGCGCCCCGGCAAATTGAGCAAGGAGGAGAAAAAGCTTCTCGACGAGCAGCTTGAGGCTTGGAAAGACAACCAACTCGTGCCGCTGAACATGCTGCTTTCGCTGCAGAAAGAGAAGGCTGCCGAGAAACCCGACGTAGTAGGCTCGGCCGACGGCGCCGCTCCAGCTCCGGCCGCCGAAGCTGCGGCGCCGGCAGCCTCCCCAGCCCCTACGCCCGAAGCCGACAAGGCGAAGACCAAGGAGAAGCGCGACAACGACAAGCAGAAGGAGAAAACCAAGGCCAAGAAAAAGGACGACAACAGCCCTTTCAACGATAAATAGCCAGCTGCATCTGGCTACTTGCTTACTCAAAAGCCCCTGCCTGGCAGGGGCTTTTTTGTTTATCTCATCTATAACTACCTGACTATACAACCGTTAAGCAATGGATTATCCCAACCACACCCTTTATACCATGATACACCGCATCGATAGACTGGCGCTGGAGCTCCCTACGCCCAAAAACCCATCGGCCAACGATGCCGCGGCCGTTCAGGAGTTGCTTGGTGGCAAGTTCGGGGAGATGTCGACCCTGATGAACTACACTTTCCAGTCGTTCAACTTCAGGGGGCGCAAGCGGCTGCGGCCGTTTTACGAATTGGTTGCCAGCATTGCGGCCGAAGAGTACGGCCATATCGAAGCGGTGTCGTATGCTATTAACCTGCTCCTGACGGGCACCACCAAGCGCGGCCACGACCCCGAGCCCGGCCCGCTGCAAAACGCGGTGGATGCGCGCAACTCCTACCACTTTATTGCCAGTGGCCAGGGTGCCCTGCCCGTCGACTCGATGGGCCTGCCCTGGACGGGGCAAAATGTGGTGAATACTGGCAACCTGAAAATGGATTTGCTGCACAACTTCTTTCTGGAGTGCGGCGCCCGCGCCAACAAAATGCGCGTGTACGAAATGGTAACCGACCGCACCGCCCGCGAAATGGTGGGCTACTTATTGGTACGCGGCGGCGTGCACATTGTGGCCTACGCCCGCGCCCTGGAGGTGCTTACCGGCGTGGCCGTGACCAAGCTGGTTCCCGTGCCCGACCTTAGCAATAAGGCTTTTCCGGAAGCGCGCAAGCACGAGCAAAAAGGCTTGCACCTGAAGCTTTACACCTTCAGCCCCGAGGATTACCTGCAGGCCGGCCTGATTTGGAACGGCCCGCACCCCGAAGACGGCCAGGAACTGCAGGTGGTGCAAGGCTCGCCCGAAGGCGCCCCCTACCCCAATCTCGAAGAAGAACCTCAGTTGAACGCCCCCGGCGCCGAAGACTTCGACCCGGACATGTTCAAGGATATCGCGAAAAAACTGGGCATCAAGCTCTGAGTTGCCGAAGCCGTGTATGTTTGTCCCCCGGACCCGCCCTAGGTTCGGGGGATTTTTCTTGCTGCTATGACCACCGCTCTTGCCCGCCTTCGCCCCACCCTCGCCCAGGCTGCCCTAGGTGCAGCCCTGCTGTCGGTTACTGCTTGCAACCAGCAACAGCCTACCCAGGAACAAGCCACCCCTCTTTCGGCCGATGGCTCGAACCGCCCCGGCCCCGACCTGACCAAGATCAACGATCAGAACGTGGTGGAAATCCTGACGAAGTACGGCCAGGAACATCCGCAAACCCAGGTGCTGATAAAAACGGACATGGGCCCGGTGAAGGTGCGCTTGTTCAAGGATACGCCGCTGCACCGCGCCAATTTTCTGCTGCTGGCCAACAAGGGCTACCTCGATCAGACGGTGTTCTACCGCATTGAGAAGGGCTTTGTGGTGCAGGGCGGCAATTCCGATAAGCGCACCATAAGCCTAGGCAAGTACCACCTGCCGCCCGAAATCAAGCCCGAGTACTTCCACCGCCGCGGCGCCGTGGGCATGGCCCGCTACGACGACGAGAAGAACCCCGGCCGCCTCTCCTCCTCGCATGACTTTTACTTTACTGTAGGCAAGCCTATGGAAGCTTTTCAGGCACAAGGAGTAGCCGGCCGCAAGCTCACGCCCGAGCAGCTTAAGGTATACACCACCGAAGGCGGCGTGCCCGCCCTCGATGGCCAGTACACCGTGTTTGGCGAAGTGGTAGAAGGCATGGATGTGGTTGAGAAAATCAACCAGGTGCCCGTTGATGCTTACAATTGGCCGCTGAAGGATGTGGGCATGAAGGTGGAAATCCTGAAATAGCTACCTCGCCTCTGCTTACTGGCCCCGCCGAATCTGCACCAACTTGGAGTGCTGCGGATCGGTGGGGTCTTCTTTTTGAAAATCAACCAACTCCTGACGGGTGTAGGCGCGCACGGCTTGGGGCGCAAACACCTCCATGCCGCTTACATCGGCGGTGGCGCTGGTGGCCGGCTGCCGGGCCGGGTTGGTAAGTATACTGTCGCCGCTCACGCGAAAAATGCGGTAGAAGTAAAACTGCTCCTGCGCGCCACCTTCCGGGAAAAAGCGCACTACCAGCACGTCGCCAACTTGCGGGTTGCTGAGGTATTCGGCGGTGCGGTCGGTGGGGGTTGGCGCAGGTGCCGTGGCAGGAGTGGCCGGTGTTGTACTGGCGGCATCCGTCTTAAGCGCATCCTTGCGCTGGCAGGCACTCAGGAGCAACAGCACACCTAGGGCGGCAAATAGAAACTTGTTCATGCAACGAGGGTTAGTAAACATGCGGCCATAGGTACCTAGGCCAATCGATGGCTATACGGCGAGTTACAAAGTTGCAGCAAAGAAAAAGGCGGCCCGCGCATTTAGCGCGGACCGCCTTATCTACCTGGAGCTGACTAGCTTACCAAATTTTGGCACGCTCGGTTTTGGCGCGTACCATTTTTGCATCCTCTTTGCAGCCGAAAGCCTCAAAGAACTGCGGCATGTTCATCAGCGGGCCGTTGGTACGGAACTGCGCCGGCGAGTGCGGGTCGGTAAGTACTTGCTGACGCAGGAACTCCGGACGCGTGTTGGTACGCCAGATCTGCGCCCAGGCCAGGAAGAAACGCTGGTCGGGCGTGAGGCCGTCGTACTTAGGCACGTTGCCGTTGGGGTACTGCTTTTTCAGCTGCTTTTGCAGGGCCGAGTGGGCAATGCTCAGGCCACCCAGGTCGGCCAGGTTTTCGCCCATGGTTAGCTTGCCGTTCACGTACACCGAGTCGAGCGGCTGGAAGGCCGAGTACTGCTTGCCTACTACGGCAGCACGAGCCTCAAACTTTTCGGCGTCTTCCTTGGTCCACCAGTCTTTCAGGTTGCCTTCGGCGTCGTACTGGCGGCCCTGGTCGTCGAAACCGTGCGTGATTTCGTGGCCGATTACCGCGCCCATGCCGCCGTAGTTCACGGCGTCGTCAGCCTTCGGATCGAAGAACGGCGGTTGCATGATGCCGGCCGGGAACACAATCTCGTTCATCGACGGATTGTAGTAGGCGTTTACGGTGGGCGGCGTCATGCCCCACTCCTTGCGGTCGATGGGCTTGCCAAACTTGCTGGTCATGTCGCGGTAAGCCCACTCGCGCGAAGCCAGCACGTTTTTCAGGTACGACTCGCGCGAGATGTTCAGCGCCGAGTAGTCCTTCCACTGGTCGGGGTAGCCAATTTTCACCGTGAAGGCATTCAGCTTTTTCATGGCTTCCTTCTTGGTGGCGTCGCTCATCCAGTCGTTGCTCTGAATGTGCTCACCCATGGCCTCCTTGATGTTGCTGACCATCTCCATGGCCTTGGCTTTCGCCTCGGGGGTGAAGGCCTTGTCAACATACAGCTGGCCGAAAGCTTCGCCCAGGGCACCATCCGTAGCGCGGATCATGCGCTTCCAGCGGGGCTGCTGCTTTTTAGCACCCGTGAGTACTTGCTGGAAACGGAACGACTCGTCGTTGAACGCTTGCGGCAGCGCCGACGGCACCGACGACACCAGGTGCCAGCGCAGGTAGGTTTTCCAGTCGTTGAGCGGCTCGGCTTTCAGGGCGTTGCTAGCCTCCTGGAAGAATGCCGGCTGGCCCACGATTACTTCTTTGGCTGAGCCCAGGCCCAGCTGCGGTAGCATGGCCGATAGCCCTAGGTTGGGGAAGCGCTTATTGGCTTCGGCCACCGTCATTTTGTTGTAGTTGGCGTACGGGTCGCGCAGGTCCACACGGCTCTTCGAGGCTTTGGCCAAGCGCGTTTCGAGGCGCATCACCGTTGCGGCGTTCTTTTTGGCCGTGGCCTCGCTGTCGCCGAGCAGCTTAAAGGTGTTCGTCAGGTACGTCATGTACGCCGCCCGAATACCTTTCGAGCGCGCATCCTCTTTCAGGTAGTAGTCGCGGTCGGGCAGGCTCAGGCCGCCTTGATACAGATTTACGGCGTACTGCGAGCTAATTTTATCGTCCTGCCCAACGTAGGTGCTGAACACGGCTCCGGTTTGCAGCATTTGCGCACGCACCAGTTGGTTCTGCAGGCTCTTCAGGTCCTTGGTGGCGCTGATGCGGGCCAACTCGGGCTGCAGATACTTGAGGCCGGCCGCCTCGATAGCGGCCGTATCCATGGCCGAAGCATAGTAGTCGCCTACTTTTTGGGCATTGGTGCCTTTCGCGGCGTTTTTGTTGGCGGCAGCTTCGTCCAGAATTTGCCGCATTACGGCGTTGTTCTTGTCGGCCAGCTCGTTGAACGAGCCCCAACGTACCTCAGCAGCCGGAATGGGGTTGTTTTTGTACCAATTACCCGAAGCGTACTGGTTGAAATCGTCGCAGGCCGACACCGACTTGTCGATGTTGGCCACGTTCAGGCCCACGCCGGCGGGGTACGATTCGGCAGCCGGAGCTGCGGTTGTGGTGCTTGCCGTCGTCTGCGTGGTGGTTGTGGTAGTGCTGGCGGTTTTGGAGCTAGATGCGCAGCCCCACAGCGCCAAGGCGCCCCAGGCAGCCACCACGATCGACACGCGGTTGCGGTTTTTCATACAGAACTAAGTGGTGAGGGTGAGATTTGGCTTGTAAGGTAGGCAGATGGTTGCATTAATTCCTGCTCTGCTTGGGCCAAAACCTGCTGCTGCCGTACCAAGTTCGGCCACAGCTTACCTAGGGCACGTATCTTCGGGCTGATGAAGGAACCCAACGAACGTTACCGCAACTTCTTTCAGGATGTGTACGAAGTAGTGCGCCTTATTCCGCCGGGGCGCGTTTCTACGTACGGTGCCATTGCGCATTACCTAGGTAGCAAACAAGGCGCCCGCACGGTAGGCTGGGCCATGCAGGCGGCGCACGACTTACGCGGCGACGAGTACGTGCCCTGCCACCGCGTTATCAACCGCTTGGGCGTGCTCACGGGCAAGCAGTTCTACAACCCGCCCTCGGCCATGCAAGAGGCCTTGGAGGCTGAAGGCGTGCCCGTCATCGATGATAAAGTGCAGGATTTTACCCAGCGCTTCTGGGACCCCAGTACCGAGCTTCAGCCCTAGGTGCCGCAGCAAGTGCTAGCGGCGGGCAGCCTGCATGCTTTGCTCCTTCGCGCGCTGTTGCAGCAAGCGCACGTAAAACTCGCCCTCCTTGGCCGAAACCGGTTTTAAAGTAGCGGCGTGCTTGCCAGAGCCCGGCACAAGCTCGTAATAATTGATGCGGCAGTGCTGCGGATGCACCGCTACGCCGGTAGCCGACCGCGCGTTGGGGCACAGGCTTAACTCGTTGTGGGCATTGGGCCATAGCACCAGTACAAAGCCTTTATCGGCAATGTTGCCTACGATGTCGCCGTTGATGCTCACCTCCACATCGGGCTGGGTGCTTACGGGCCGATGAAACACTACCAAGCGGGTGCTGTCGGTGTGGGTATGTGGTGTGGCGGTGTCCGTTTTCTTCTTGCCCGTTCCGGTAGGATCGGTTGCGGATGCGCGCGGCTTGGTTAACAAGGCTAGCTCCTGGCCAAGCGCGGCCCTTGGGGCACCTAGGTTTGCCGCTGATTGCGCACGGCATACCGTAACCGACGTGGTTACGCTTATGGCAGCAACTAGCAGAGCAAAGCGCAAATGCGCCATATCGAGCAACATATAACAAAAGACAGAACAGCCCCTAGCGACATGCTTAAGGGCAGTATCAGACTAGCGGGGTGTTATGCTGCAAAGCTACGATACCGCAACCGTATGTGCCACTGCGCCTTTAATCATTCGGCGCATTTCTTCGGGGTTGGCGTTCTTCAGCAGGTAGCCGTACGCGCCCTCGGCCTTCAAGCTTTCGATAAGTTCAGGCTCATCGTGCATCGATATAATAATAACCCGAATGCCGGGGTATTGCACACGCAGTAAACGGGTAGTTTGCAGGCCATCGAGCACGGGCATTTGCAAATCCATCAGCACCACATCGGGGTGATGTGTCAGGGCATCAATGCGCTCCAGCAATTCTTGCCCGTCGCCCGCTTCAAATAGTACATCTACCTCGTCGAAGGCGGTGAGGAGCGCCCGTAGGCCCTTGCGAAACAGGATGTGGTCGTCGGCTATAGCTACTCGAATAATAGGGCTCATGAGGCTAGAGATACGGAAATAGGTGTTGCAGCAGGATCGGCGGTAGCAGGGGTAGGCAGGTAAGTGGCCGGAAAAGAAATCCAGACGCGGGTGCCGGCTCCGGGGGCCGACTCGTGGCGCAATATACCCCGCAAAACCACAACCCGACTACGTAAGTTGGTTAAACCCAAGCCCGAACGTGCTTCGGGGGTGGGTTGCGCATCGGCAGCGGCTAGGTTAAAGCCCACGCCGTCGTCGGAGTATTCGATACCTAGCCGATCGGGCCCAAATTGCAGGCGCACCACAATTTCGTTGGCTTGAGCGTGCTTTAGGCCGTTGCCGATCAGCTCTTGCACCACCCGGTACACCGCCAGCTCGTGATGGGCGGGCATGCGCTTGGGCTCTCCTACCTGTTGCAGCACCACTCGAGGCCCACCTTCGGGCACGGCGCGGCTCAGGGTTTCGAGTGCGAATGACAAGCCGAATTTTTCGAGGACGGCCGGCAGTAGGTTGCGCGAAATGCGCCGCACCTCGGAAATGGCCTGATCGAGCATGGCCGACATTTCGCTGGTGGCCGACGACTCAGGCATAGCGCTCAGGTGCAGCTTCACTATGGAGAGCATAGTGCCCACGGCATCGTGCAAATCGGCAGCAATGCGGCGACGTTCGTCTTCCTGAGCGAGTAACGCAGCCTCAAGCGCCTGCGATTGAGCTTGCTCGCGCTGCTGTCGCAACTCTTCTTGCTGCAACAGCAGCCGGCGTTGATAGCGCAACACAAAACCCACAATGCCTAGGGTCAGCGCTAACAGCACTGGGGTTACAAGCAGTAACGATGTAAGCAAAGGACTCATCAAACACTAAGCGGATAAAAACACGGCTTAAACATAGCCACAATCTAATGTAAACAAGAATTCAATATATCGGCAATACTCTTCCGTTACAAGCCGTAAGTCAATCAGCTTGAAGCACTAAAACTACACAAAGACGCCTAAAATATCTATCCTGGCCTTCTGAGCGCCAATTGCTAAGCTTTGAATATCGCTCATGTGCACATTTAGGCAGCACTATATTTTTTCTGGTTTTCACGGAGCACGCGGCCTTCACGCCACAAAGCCAGCGTCATCAGCACCAAACCGATTATGTAAGTCCCGTCAATAATTACACCCATCCAACGATTGGCAATTCCTTTCTCGTTCTTCATGATGTAGCTGGTTACGGAGCCCGCGTAATAGATTGCCTGCGCCACGCTCACCAGAAACATAAAGTCGTACCAGGGGTTAATGGCGCGCAGTTGCAGCAGCCATTGCTCAAAATAGAGCAGCACAAGAGTAATCATCAGCACCACCTGCACGGCGCGGGCGTATATGTTGAGGTGGTGTATGCCCGACCACCAAAAAGCGTCGGCCAGGCACACCAGTGTAAAGATTACCCCTGCCACCGGCAGCCAGCGTTTTACCCAAGCTTGGTTCAGCGCGTGGTAGTAAGCCCAGCCAAGCAGCCAGGTTTCGACGAGCACCGTTACGTGGAATAGATAAATGTTGGTGTGCAGCACCTTGCGACTCCACATATCCACAAAGGCATCGGCGCTCCAAAACGCGAAGTACCAAACCAGGATGCGGGCCGATTTAGACAGGCTACGCCAACGCCACACTCCCAGCACCGTGGGCACGAGCACGCCAAACATGGATGCGCGGTTTAAAGCCGTGCTCAGGATATTGAGCCACTCAGGAATGGGCATTGGCATAACGTGAGGTGAGGGGTTATTCCGTGTAGAACGGGCTGTTGTGGGCGCAGCCATCAGGGCACTCGAAGCCGCGGTTCAGCACCAGTGAGGTTAGATCCTCGCCCTCGGCGCTGGCTGCTACGGCTACCAACGTGAGCTTTTCGTCGTCTTTCAGTCCGAAATAAAAACGAATGCCCTTCGCCCCATCTTGCTCCAAAAGTTTGAGCAGGTGTTCTTTACCTAGGAATAAAGCTCTATTGGGGTTAATGCCGCACTCTTGGTAGCGCTTCGTGAGGGCTACACCATCTGCTTCGCTAATGAAGCTGCCTTCGTCGCCGGTAAATGTCATTTTGGGTAGAGGTTGTTGAGAGGTAAAATGAGAGAAGAGCAATAAACCTTATGATTAAGGCGCACAAATATATTATTATTCAAATGTAATAACTGTGTGGCCATGTACTGCGTGCTAAACGCAGTAACACACGTGGACGGGCCTTCAACGGAATGGTCTAGGCAGACAAGTAGTGCACCAAGCTCGGCTGTTTCGCAAGGAGTGCCAAATAGCACTCGGTGCCCCTGACTGGGATATTACACCACCTAACTAAATCATGTGCAAGAACTTGGACTGGGTTGCCCAAGCTACCCCCTTTTGTGGCGGTACCCACGTTACACCTAGGGTTGCTGGCCGCCGGTTGGCTTACAGCGAATCGTCGTCGGAATCCGCAGGCTCCTCGTCTTCTTCGTCGAGGGCATCGAACACGCGGTCTAGGGTCGCTTCGGCGGTGCGCAGGCGCTGCTTGCAGAAACGGATAAGCTCGGCGGCCCGCTGGGCATTGGCCGTAAGGTCATCGACATCCACGTTTTCGGTTTCGAGGCGGCGAAGCAAAGTTTCGAGCTCGGAAATGGCGTCGCGGTAGGTACGGTCGGGCGAGGTAGCGTCGGTGGACATATTAGCGTGTATGCGGATCGGGAGTAGTGGCCAGATCAACCACTTGTACCGGCAAAGGGCCGTCGGGCAGTTGCAGCAGCAGCAGCGTACCGGGCGGCGAAGACGGGGAAATGGGGTGCAAACTATCGGCGCGCAAGTAGCCGCGCTGCCCTAGGTGCATGGGGTCGAGGGAGGCGTGGCGGGTAACGGCAGCAGCCAACGCCAAGGCATGGCGAGCAGTAGCGCGCACTGCGGCTACCTCGAGTTGGTAGCGCTGGCGCAGCAAGGCCTCGCGGCGGCGCTGGTGCAGCTGCCGGAATCGCCGCAACACCAAGCGCCCTAGGTGGCGCACGTGGCGGCGCTGGCGGTCGGCAGCATGCAGGGCGGCGCGGCGCAAATGCTGTTGCTGCGTAGCTAGCTGGCGGCTTTCGCGCGCTAAGGCCTCGCGGGGTATTTCGGTGGCGCGGCGCAGGCGCTGGCGCAAGGTATTTTGCTCCTGGCTGAGGCGCCCTTGGCTGCTTTGCACCAGTTGCCGACCTAGGCGCTGCAGCCCAGCGCTATACTGCCCCAACTGCTGCGTGCACAGCTCATGAATGCGCACGCCGTAGCCGTTGAGGGCAGCTTCGAGGCGAGCCAGCCGCTCGACCAGGAAAATAGCCACGGCGGTGGGCGTTTTCAGGGCGGTGTGGGCAGTTAGGTCGGCGACGGCTTCGTCGCGGTCGTGGCCGATGCCGGTAAGCACGGGCAGCGGGAAAGCACCAATGGCCGCCGCCAGGCCGTAGTCGTCGAAGCATAGCAAATCGGTGCGCGAGCCGCCACCGCGGATGATGATAACCGCATCGAAGTGTTTGCGCTGCCGCTTGATTTGCTCCAGCGCACCTAGGATGCTAGCTGGTGCCTCCTGGCCTTGCATAGCGGCCGGAAACAAGGCCACATTAAAAGCATACGGTGCTTCTTCGAGTTGGCGCACAAAATCCTGCCAACCAGCCGCCGTGGCCGACGAGATTACCGCCAAGCGCTGCGGTGCCAAAGCCAACGACAAGCGCTTGTTGCGCTGCAGCAGGTCGCGCGCTTCGAGCTTGGCAATAGTTTCGGCGCGTTGCCGGGCTAGGTCGCCAACGGTGTACGAAGCATCGAGGGCAATGATGTCGAGGCTGAGGCCGTACTGCTCGTGAAAGCGCACCTGGCAGCGGGCCAGCACGCGCATGCCGGCACGCAACGGCTGCCCGGTTTGCTGCTCGAAGTGTGGCCCCAACAGTTCGTAGCGGTTGCGCCAAATGGTGGCGCGCACCTGCGTACGGACTTCGGCCCCTCCTACCCCAGTGGTGGGGTCGGTGAGGGTAAGGTAGCAGTGGCCCGCTCCAAAGCGCGGCAACGTAAGCTCGGCAATTTCGGCGGTTACCCAATAGGCGTCGTCGAAGGCCAAAGCCAGAACATCGCGCACGCGGCGCAGTAGCTCGGCCAGGGGCACGGGCGCCAGCGGAAGCTGCGGAGCAGCAGTACGACGGGAACTACGAAGAGCCATGCAACCTGCAAGGTACAGAAACGGCGCGGGCCGCTCATCATCAATTTGCGGTTAATAAACACAGAAGCTGGCGCCGGTTCTCAACCCTCCGCTGACAGGGTTCGTACACCAAGCCCACTACGCCGCATCATTACTCACTGACTCTACCAAAACCCGTTCCCAATCACCTAAACCTCATTCGCTATGTCATTCTTTGAAGGCAAACTGAATACGCTCGAAGACCTGTTCGCCGAGCAACTGAAAGACCTGTACAGCGCCGAAACCCAATTGGTGAAGGCGTTGCCAATGATGGCCCAGGAAGCCCGCGACCCGCGCCTGCGCCAAGCTTTTGAAACGCACCTGCAGGAAACCCAGAACCAAGTTGCCCGCCTCGAGCAGATTGGCCGCGGCCTCAATGTGGACCTCGGTGGCCACACCTGCAAAGCCATGCAAGGCCTGGTAGCTGAAGGCAAAGAAACCCTGAGCGAGAATGCTACCGATGAGGTGAAAGACGCTGCTCTGATTGCCGCTTCGCAGCGCATCGAGCACTACGAAATTTCGGGCTACGGCACGGCGCGCCACTTTGCTGAGCGGTTGGGCCACACCGAAGCTGCCTCGCTGCTTTCGCAAACCCTGCAAGAAGAACAACTCACTGACACCAAGCTGAATGATTTAGCCAAAGGCTACATCAACCAGCGTGCTATGTAACAAACGCGGGCAGCCGGCCCCGTTTTTTCCAAAAAAGCCTGCAACGCGCAGGCTTTTTTTGTGTCCGTAGAAGCTGAGCATGGGGCGGGGTTGTGCCCACGCCAAACTTTATACCTGCCCTTTGCTGTTATAGCCGGTCTTGCCGATTGTGGCGGCAAGACCGACCTTTTTTGCTTCACCATTCACCCCTGTCATGCCTCAAATTGAGCCGTTAACCGACTCCGCAAACGTGCATAACGAGTACGACCACGAGCCCCGCCGAGGCGGAGCGTGGCGTTGGTGGCTGCTGGCTGCGGCCGTGGTTGCCGCGTTGGCTTTCGTTAAGTTTAAGTATTTCCCGGCTCCTTCGGCTGAGGGCGGCAAAGGCGGTGGCGGTGGCAAAGGCGGCCCCGGCGCTGGTGCTGCCAAAGGTGGTGGGCCCGGTGGCGCAGGCCGTGGCGGAGCGGTACCGGCGCAGGTGTTTGTGGTGCAGGCTACCCGCTTAACCGATGCCGTAGCCGCAACCGGCTCGGTACTGGCCGATGAGCAGGTTACGATTCGCAGCGAAATCAACGGACGCATCACCAGCCTCAACTTCCGCGAGGGACAACCCGTGAGCAAAGGCCAGCTGTTGCTCACCATCAACGCCGATGAGATTCAGGCGCAGTTGCAGAAACTCCGCTACAACATCAAGCTGTTCAGCGACCAGGAAAAGCGCCAGCGCACCCTGCTCGAGAAAGAATATATCAGCCAGCAAGAGTACGAGCAAAGCAACAACCAGCTGCTTACCGCCCGGGCCGATTTGCTGGCGCTGCAGGCTCAACTGGCCAAAGCCTATGTGCGGGCGCCCTTTAGCGGCATAGCGGGCCTGCGCTCCGTGTCGCAAGGTGCCTATGTGTCGCCCAACACGCCCATTACCACGGTATCGCGCATTACCCCCGTTAAGATTGACTTTGCCGTGCCGGGCCGCTACGCCGCCGCCGTGAAGGTGGGCGACCAGGTAGAAGTACTCGACGAAGCCAGCGGCAAGAAGTTCGAAGCCAAGGTTTACGCTATCAACCCGCAAATCGACCCGGTTTCGCGCACGCTCTCGGTACGCGCTACCTATCCCAACACCAAGCAAGAGTTGCGCCCCGGCGCGTTTGTGCGCGTCAACCTGCAAATCGGCCAAGTAGAGCAGGCCATCCAAATTCCGACTGAGTCGGTTTCGCCCGAAGCCAACGGCTACCGCGTGTACAAAGTGGTAGGTGGCAAGGCCCAGCCCCAACAGGTGAAAATTGGCATCCGCTCGGAGAAACTGATTCAAGTAACCGAGGGCTTGGCGGCCGGCGACACCGTGCTGCGCACCGGCATTTTGCAGGTTAAGCCCGGCGACAAAATCAAAGTACAGAAGAGCACCAACGAGGCGCTTTAGCACCTCAGCCAGTACGCCTGCTTTGCGCTCCTTGGTTGCAGCCTTCCCATCTTACCTAGGGTCGCTACCGAACAGCTACCACGCCGATGGAGTTGTGCACGTAGTGGGCGGAGCGGCGGCGCGAACCTTTAAGCGCCTGATTAAGCCTTTGGCGAGTTGGGTTGTCCAACAACCTAGGCGTGCAGCGTCTTTCTACTTTCTAGTATTTCACCGAAGCTTTCATAGATGAGTTTATCATCCACCAGCATTAGCCGGCCAGTACTCGCCATCGTGATGAGTCTGGTCATTGTGCTCTTCGGCGTAATCGGCTACCGCTACCTATCGGTACGTGAGTACCCGAGCGTCGATCCACCGATTATCACGGTGTCGTCGAACTACACGGGTGCCTCGGCCGACGTTATCCAGTCGCAGGTAACCGAACCGCTGGAAGAAGCCCTGAACGGCATTGCGGGCATCAAGAACCTGACCTCGACCTCGCGCGACGGCCGCTCAACCATTACGGTTGAGTTCGACCTGGAAACCGACCTCGAAGCCGCCGCCAACGACGTGCGCGACAAGGTATCGGGCGCCGCTGGCCGCTTGCCCCGCGACATGGACCCGGCTACCGTGAGCAAGGCCAACGCCGACTCGCAGCCGATTGTGATGACTTACCTCAGCTCGGATAGCCGCACGCTGCTCGAGCTAACCGACTACGCCAACAACGTACTGAAAGAGCGCCTGCAGACGATTCCGGGCGTATCGGAGGTGCGCGTGTACGGCGAGCGGAAGTATTCCATGCGCCTGTGGCTCGATCCGGTGCGCCTTACGGCCCTAGGTGTAAGCCCCGTGGAGGTGCAGCAGGCCTTGGCCCGCGAAAACGTAGAACTGCCCTCGGGCGCGGTGCAGGGCACCAACACCCAGCTCACGTTGCGCACAATGGGCCGCCTCACGTCGGAAAAGGACTTCAACAACCTGATTCTGCGCCGCGACTCTACTTCGCTCATTCGCATGTCGGATGTGGGTTACGCCGAGTTGTACCCCGAAAACGACCAAACCATTTTCCGGGTGAACGGCGTGCCGATGGTGGGCATGGCCGTAATTCCGCAGCCGGGCTCCAACCAAATTGAAATTGCCGACGAGTTCAACAAGCGCCTCGAGCAGTACCGCGGCGACTTGCCCAAGGACCTGAAGCTGAGCCCTGGCTTCGATAACTCCATCTTCATCCGCAACTCGCTCAACGAGGTGAAGCACACCATCTTCGAGGCCTTTGTGCTCGTGGTGGTTATCATCTTCCTGTTCTTGCGCGACTGGCGCTCTACGCTGATTCCGGTAGTGGCCATTCCGGTGTCGTTGGTGGGTATCTTCTTCGTGATGTACCTGCTCAACTTCTCCATCAACGTGCTGACCATGCTGGGCATCGTACTGGCCATTGGCCTGGTGGTCGACGACGCCATTGTGGTGCTCGAGAATATCTATGCCCGCATCGAGGCGGGCGAGTCGCCAATGGAGGCTGCCCAAAAAGGCTCGGCCGAAATCTTTTTCGCCATTGTATCCACCACGGTGGTACTGGCGGCGGTGTTTTTGCCGGTGGTGTTCCTCGAGGGCATCACGGGCCGCTTGTTCCGCGAGTTTGGTATTGTGGTAGCGGGTTCGGTGTTGATTTCGGCGTTTGTGTCGCTCACGCTCACGCCCATGATGTGCTCGCGCTTGCTGAAGCACCAAGAGCAGCATAACTGGTTTTATCGCAAAACCGAGCCCTTCTTCGAGAAACTCACCAACGGCTACCGCAGCAGCCTCGAGTCGTTTTTGGCGGCGCGTAAGTGGGCATGGCTGGTGGTGTTGGCTACCCTAGGTGGCTCTTACTACTTTTTCCAAACCATTCCATCGGAGTTGGCGCCGGTAGAAGACCGCAGCCGCATCAACGTAAACGCCACCGGTCCCGAAGGCGCTTCGTTTGAGTTCATGGACCAGTACATGGCCAAACTGACGAAGATTGTACTCGATTCGACGGACCAGAACCTGAGCAGCGTATTTACGGTAACCTCGCCGGGCTTTGGCGGCGGCGGCGGCACCAACTCGGGCATTGCTCGCGTGCTGCTGGTAGATGCCGACAAGCGCGAAGAAACCCAGCAGCAGCTCAACGATGTGCTAAGCGCCGGCGTGAAGCAGCTGTCGGAAGCCCGCACCTCGGTGTCGCAGGATCAGAGCATTGGCTCGGGCGGCGGTGGCGGCCTGCCGGTGCAGTTTGTAGTGCAAACCCAGGATTTTGACAAGCTACGCACGGTCGTACCTAAGTTCCTCGAAGCGGCTCGCCAGGACCCAACTTTCCAGTTCGTGGATGTGAACCTGAAGTTCAACAAACCCGAACTGCGCGTAATCATCGACCGCGAAAAGGCCCAAACCCTAGGTGTATCGGTGCAGGATATTTCGCAAGTGCTGCAGGCCGGGCTTAGCGGCCAGCGCTACGGCTATTTTATCCGGGAGGGCAAGCAGTACCAGATTATTGGGCAGGTAGCGCGCGAAAACCGCAACCAACCCCTCGACGTGCGCCTGCTGACGGTGAAAAGCCGCACTGGCCAACTGGTACAGCTCGACAACGTGATTCGCCTGGAAGAAAGCAGCACGCCGCCGCAGCTGTTCCGCTTCAACCGCTACAACTCGGCTACGTTCTCGGCCTCGCTGGCCAAGGGCAAAACCCTGGGCGACGGCATTGCCGCCATGCGCAACATAGCGCAGGAAAACCTCGACGACTCGTTCTCGACGGAGCTTTCGGGCGCCTCGCGCGACTTTGAGGAAAGCTCTTCGTCGCTGCTGTTCGCCTTTGGCTTGGCCTTGCTGCTGATTTACCTCACGCTGGCGGCCCAGTTCGAAAGCTTCAAGGACCCCGCCATCATCATGGTAACGGTGCCGCTGGCCTTGGCCGGTGCCTTGCTCAGCCTGTGGTACTTCAACCAGTCGCTCAACATCTTCTCGCAAATCGGCGTGATCATGCTGATTGGTCTGGTTACCAAAAACGGCATCCTGATTGTGGAGTTTGCCAACCAGCGCGCCGAGCAGGGTGTGCACTACATGGAGGCACTTGTGGAAGCTTCGGCTACGCGCTTCCGCCCCATCATGATGACTTCGCTGTGCGCCATCCTAGGTATTCTGCCGATTGCGCTGGCCACGGGTGCTGGCGCGCTTAGCCGCCGCGCCATGGGTATTGGGGTAGTGGGCGGTTTGCTGTTCTCCACCATCCTCACGCTGTACATCGTACCGGTGATGTACTCGTACTTCGCTACGGCCAAGAACCGCAAAGCCCACGTGCAGCCCGAGGAAGAAGCCCAGGTGCCCAACAAGCCGGTGAAAGAGCCGGCAGTGGCGTAATTGCATGGCTGAGCGGTGCCTGGTACAGCGCCCGTAAGCCGAAGGCTTGCGGCGCTTGGCTGGGCACCGCTCGGCGTGCTTGCAGCCCCCGCTTCGTACCCTCCCTGTTCAAGTTTAGCCTTCTAGCTTTAGCTGCTAGTTTTCAGTTAGCCTCCCGAATGCAGCTCACCGCTCGATTTTTCTCTTTGTCTCGCTTGTCGCTTTTCCTAGGTGCGACGCTGCTGGCGCCCTTGCTGGCAGCCGCCCAGCAAGGGCGCCAGCAGCCCATCACGCCGGTGCCAAACCCTGGCCCGCAAACCGCGCAACCCCGCACGGTACCGCCGGGCCCGGCGTTGTCGTTGCAAGAGGCCATTCGCATCGGCCTCGAAAACAACTACGGCATTCGGATTGCGCAGCGCGACGAGCAGATTGCACGCAACAACGTAACGCGCGGCAATGCTGGTCAGCTGCCCATCGTCAACGGCAACTTTACGCGCAACTACACCATCAACAACGTTCGGCAAGAAGCCTCGAATCGACCCGAGCCGAGCGTAGCCCAAGGTGCCCGCTCCAACCAGCTGAACGGCAACGTGGCGCTAACCTGGACGGTGTTCGACGGCCTGGGCATGTTTATTGCCTACGACCGGCTGCGCACCCTCGAGGCGCAGCAGCAGCAGTTTACGCGCGCCACCGTGGAGCAAACCATTGCCGACATCACCGATGCTTACTTTGCGGTGGTGCGCGAGTCGGGCAAAATTCGGGCGTTTGAGGAAGCCCTGAAAATTGGCCAGGCCCGCATCGATCTGACACAGGCCCAGGTGAATGTAGGCGTAGCGGCCAAGGTAGAGCTGCTCACCGCGCAAGTCGATTTCAACGCCGACCGCTCGGCCCTTATTCAGCAGCAGGAACTGCTAGCCACGGCTAAGGTGAACCTGAACAACCTGCTGAGCCGCACGCCCGCAACCGACTTCAGCCCTGCCGACTCAATTGTAGTAACCAACAGCTTAGCACGCGAGGCTGTGTTGCAGGGCATTCAGCAACGCAACAGCCAGCTGCAACAGGCCCGCCTAGGTGTAGACATTGCCAACTTCGACCGGCGCCTGATTGCCGCCACTCGTTGGCCGCAAGTAAACCTAACCAGCGGCTACGGCCTCAACCGTAACGTAAACGGCGCGGCGTTTTTCGGGGGCAACCTGATTACCAACACCGGCCGCACGCAGGGCTTCAACTACGGGGTGGTAGCCACAGTGCCGATCTTCGACGGTTTCAACCGCCGCCGCCTCGAGCAGAACGCCCGCATTGCCATCGAGCAAAGCCAGCTGCGCCTCGATCAGACGCAGTTGAACGTGAACTCGGCAGCCGAGCAAGCCTACCTGCAGTATCAAAACCGCCTGCAGCTGCTGCAGCTCGAAGAAGACAACATTCGGCTGGCCCGCCAGAACGTGGCCATTGCGTTGGAGCGCTACCGCCTAGGTCTGCTGGCCCCGTTGGCCTTGCGCGAGGCCCAGCGCAACCAGCTGAACGCCGAAGCGCGCCTGCTCGATGCGCGCTTCAACGCCAAACAAGCCGAAACGGTGCTGCGACAACTCAGCGGCGAGCTGGTGCAGGAGCCCACGCAAGCGCGCTAATTGGCCCTAGGTTGTCCCAAGCCAAACGCCCGACTCTCTACGGCGAGGGTCGGGCGTTTTTGTGTGCAGTCTGCGCCAGCTTCTTAATCAAAGCACAGAGCGTAACCGGGCTATGGCAGTCCTTTAAAGGATTCGTCCACTCCGCATAGTCCACTCTTTGGCCCGTCATGCAGAGGCGCAGGCGAAGCATCTTGCCGGATAGCATTCGACTATCTAGTGTCAGCACGCGAGATGCTTCGCTGTTGGCTCTGCATGACGTTCTTCTTGATCCTTTGTGAACATTTGGCGCGGATTTGATGAAGCTTGGCAATATGTAATTGCGGAAACCTAGAGTTGCCAAAAAGCTGCTTGGTTGCAAGGATATGGCCTAGGCAAACGGCCCCGGCTAGCATTGCTAACCGGGGCCGTTTGCCTAGGCCACTTATCGGCACCTACACCTTGCGGGGCAGCTTTTTCAGCCAGCCGGCAATGGCTTTGCCTACGGCTTCGGGCTCCTCTACAAACGGCACGTGGCCGGTTTGCATTTGGGCCACTTGCTGGTTGGGAAAGCGGAACAGCTTGTAGTGCTCGGGGCCTACGCAGTTGTCGATTTTGCCGGTTACTACCAGCACCGGGGCTTTGATCTGAGGCGTTAGCTCCAGGAAGTTTTTGCGGTAATCGGGCAGGCTGAAGCCGTAGGAGCCGAACTCGCCGGTGCCGGGGTTGCCTTTATCAGCTTCGGTTACTTTTTGGTGGCCTTCGAGGGTTTTGTACTGCAGCTTCTGCCAGATTTCGGGCTTCATCTGCGGCATCAGCATCCCAAACCGCTCCTCCGCCGACTTGGCGGCATCTTGCAACGGAGCCTTGGCCTCGGCGGGCAGGTAGGGCAAGGCACCAGCCACGGTGTTTTTCATGGCCTCCTCAAGCGAGAGCGTGCAGTTGAGCAGCATCAGGCCTTGCACGCGCTGGGGGTAGCGGGCGGCGTACTCGGTGGCAATGGTACCGCCGAAGGAGTGCGCCATCAGCAGCCACTTCTCCAGGCCGAGCTGCTGGCGTAGCTCTTCCAAATCCTGCACCTGGCGCTCGAGCGAGTAGTTCTTGTTGGGGTCGTTGGGGGTGCGGCCGCTGCCGCGCTGGTCGTACCACACCATCTGCAGCTTGTCCTTCACCAGTGGGTCGATGAAGGTTTCGGGCATGCCACTCCAGGCGCCGGGGCCGCCGTGGATAAACACGCACGGCAAGCCTTTGCCCGTGATTTTGGTGAAGAGGCGGATGCCGTCGGAGGTGGTGATGGTGGGCGTGCCGTTGGCAAGCGCGGGCTTGGGGCCGTCGGAGGCCAAGGCGGCGCCGGTAGTCAGCAGCAATAGCAGCAACAGCGCCATGCGCCGTAGCTGCCCTAGGTGTGCAATAAGCATACGTGTGGGAAAGGTGTTGAGAGAGCCGCAAAGGTATTGGCAAACCAGGCTGGTTACCCAACCAAGGCTATAACTCACCTAGGGCTTTTTTCCTGCAGGCCGAATTGCTGCGGCTGTCATTC
Organism: Solirubrum puertoriconensis; assembly: GCF_001483135.1. Lineage (GTDB taxonomy): Bacteria > Bacteroidota > Bacteroidia > Cytophagales > Hymenobacteraceae > Solirubrum > Solirubrum puertoriconensis. The sequence continues at coordinate 489,890 of NZ_LNAL01000003.1, read as the reverse complement.
TGAGGCCCTGCTCGAAGGACCTTCTCACACTTGCACAAGCACAACAGCACGGCGTGCGGAGCGCTATTGAACCGCTCAGAACAAGAACGTCATTCTGAGCAAAGCGAGGAATTTTGCGTGCTGATGCCAGATAGCATAACTATCCGGCGAGATGCTTAGCTACGCTGACCTGCGGTTCGGCTGCGCCTCTGCATGGCGGGTTGCTGGGCCTAGGGCCATCGTTCAAGCGTCAGCCCAACGATTGTCAACCACCCCAGCGTCTGCTCCGCAGCCGCGTTTGCTCCTCATCTGAGGAGGGGAGTTGCGTTTTGGCAGCACTGCTTTGCTCGCCGGTGCTTGCTTTTGGCTACGGCTTCCAACTGCGCAATTGCTGCAGGGCCTGCTGGGTTTGGGCGTAGGTTTTGGTTTCGCGCTCTTCTTCGGAAGAAATAGGTTGCACGGGGTTGTCGAAGAAGAGGAGTACGTTGTGCTGCACGGCCGGCGTAACGGCGGCAAATTTGTCGTCGGCGAGGCGGCGTACCCACTCGCCGTAGGTTTCGTCGGTGAGGGAGTACTCGCCGGCGCGGGTGGGTTTGCCCGTGTCGAAATCGGTGTTGGCAAGCCGCGGCGGCGCAGTGGCTTGCTGCTGCTCGGCGGCGGTGCAGTACTGCTGCAACACCGTCCGGAAGCTTTGCCGGAAAAATTGCTGGGCCTCGGACGTGGGCAGCTTGAAAGCAAACGGCTTCAGGGGGCCGATTTTGGGAATAATGCGTACCACCACACTCAGCATGCGGGCGCCCAGGCCGGGCCGCTGGTAAGCGCCGCCAAACTCGCGGCGGTACTGCCGCGCGCTGTAGCGGTACACGTAGTCGCGGCGGCGGGCATTGCGGCTCAGCTTCCGGATTTCATCGCGCTGGCTGTGCCAGGCGGCGCGGGTAGCCGTTGGTATCAGCTGGCTGATGCTAAAGCGGTACGAGGCAATGCTCAAATCTACGTTGGCAATGGCTTGGCCCAGCTTGAGGCCGTAGGTAGCCAGGAAAGCACGCTCCAGCACCTCCTTGCTCACCTTAAAGCCAATGGCGTTGTGGTAGTCGTCGGAGCGGTAGCGGCCGGCAGCCACCTGCACCACATCGAAGGCAAACTCGAGCTGGGTGTGCTGCTTGGGGGCTTCTTCGTAGGTGATGACGGGGCCGTAGTTCGCCGCTAGCTCGGGGTACACCGAGGCCATGGCGCGGTTGGTGCCCTCGGGGTGGCCGTAGATGTCGGACACGTAGTGGGCCAGCGCACCTAGGGCAAAGGCGTACTCGTCGCGAGTGCGGGCCGAGTCGAGCAGGGCGCGCACGAAGTCGCCGCTGCGCACGTAGTGCGTAAGGTTGGTAAAGAGCTTGGAGCCGAACGGGTAAAAACCCATGTCCTGAATGATGGCGCCGCCGTAGGCGTGGGCTTTGGCCTCGCGCAGCTCATCGGGGGTAGCCCCCGGAAAACGCCGCTCGATGGTGGGTACCAAACACCGACGCCACGTGGAATCGATGTTGGCCATGTGGGTAAGCACCGAGTACCCGTGGGCTGGCAATGCGGCAAGCCACCCCAGGAGCAAGCAGGCCCCAAACAATATGCGCATAGGTGTGTGTGGTGCGGCCCCGTGCCCGGCCCGGTGCCCGGCTCGGCGGCAACGCTGCTAATACGCACCCTTGTTGCATAAGTTGATTGCGCTATATAGTGCTGGTCTGCCGCGTTGCAACCCTGCCTACCTAGGCGCGTAGGCTGTAGCTATTCTCCTTCCGATCAGTCCATTAAACCCACCCCAACATGAGCAAGCATTTTGTAGCTGCCGCGCTGTTGGCCGGCTGCTTCGCCCTAGGAGCCCCCAACACGGCCACCGCCCAAACTGGCGACGCCGTAACGGCCACTGCCCGCGGCAACCTCGAGGGCATGGCCCGCCTTTCCGAGCGCCATACCACCATCCTGAAAGCCCTGCAAGCCTCGGGGCTGACCGAAAAAGCCCGCGGCACCGAGAAATACACCGTATTTGCACCCAACAACGCCGCCTTTGATAAGCTACCCGCCGGCCAGCTCAGCGAACTGATGCGCCCGGCCAGCAAAGACCGCCTTGCCCAGCTGATTGCCCACCACGTGGTGCCCGGCAGCTACCTGGCCGCCAATCTGCAAGACGGCATGCAGCTTACCACGGTGCTGGGCGAAACCCTAACCGTGCGTCGCTCCGGCGACACCATCACCATTACCGACGCCACCGGCCATTCAGCCACCATGCTCAACGACGACATCGTGGCCACGAACGGTATTGTGCACACCCTCGATGCGGTGCTGATGCCCGATAATCCGCTGCCCGCTGGCAAGGCCACGCGCAAGTAGCGTACTCAGCCAGCCCCCATTTAGCAACCCGCCGAGCACCTTGCACAAGGTGGTTGGCGGGTTATTGGTTGTTTAGCGCGGCCTCTGGCTAAACTCAGCCGCCGTGTTGCCGTTAGCAGGGGCACACTCCGTTGCAGCTTATGCCCGCTACATCCCCCGCTGATCAGAAATCGTCGCGCCTGCCGCTCTACATTTCCCTAGGTATAATTGGCTCGTTGGTGGCTTGCTACTTTTTGTGGCCGGCTTTTCAGGAGCAAGTGCAGGCGGGTTGGGCGGCGCTGCGCAGCGGCGAGCAAAAACAAGTCGCGCAATGGGTGCAGCAGTTTGGCTATTGGGGCCCGGTGGTGCTGGTGCTGGCCATGATTGCGCAGATGTTTCTGGTGGTTATCAACAACGCGCTGTTGATTTTGGTAGCCATACTGGCCTACGGCCCTGTTTGGGGCGCGGCGCTGGCTTGGGCGGGGGTAATTATCACTTCCAGCGTGGGCTACTGGATTGGGCGTGGCCTCGGTGAGGCATTTGTGACCAGACTGGTAGGCCAAAAGAACGAAAAGAAAGTAGCCGACTTTGTAGAACGCTACGGCTTGGGTGCGGTGGCGGTGGCGCGCCTTACGCCCATTATTTCTAACGATGCCATCAGCTTTGTGGCCGGCGTGGCGCGCATGGGCTACTTCAAGTTCATCGGCGTAACGGCGGTAGCCATTTTGCCACTAATTGGGCTGCTCGCTTACCTGGGCCAGGACAGTCAGCGTCTGAAAACCGGTTTGCTGTGGGTATCGGGCGTGGGGCTGCTCATCTTCGGCGGTTACATCTGGTGGGATAAGCGCCGCCGTAAGTAGCGCCCTAGGTGCTAAGCTCGGAGCAGTGGTATGGCACCTATGGCTAGGCCAGTGCAGCATCGGCCGGAAACACGCAGGCCCGCCAAAACCTGAGTTCGGCGGGCCCATGGACGGTTGGCGGGTTAGCGCTTCGGCTAAGCCTGCTGAATTTCGAACCCGGCTTCCTGCACGGCTTCTAGTACTTGCTGCGCGGTGGTGCTGTTGGCTTGTACCGTCAGGGTTTTGTCGGGCACGCTGGTGTCAACCTGCCAGTTGCCTTGGCCGGCCACCTGGTTGAGGGTGGGCGTAACGGCTTTGATGCAGCCACCGCAGTTGATATTGGTTTTAAAACGAAGGGTGTTCATGGCGAGGATGCTTAGGCTATTGTGGGCAGCACCCGGCCGCCCGTACTTCTACAACGTCAAAACTAAGCCCTAGGTGCGGCGCTGCTGGTATAGGATTAGCGGCCGGCGCTTACAACATTTCTGCTGCTTTTGAGGCAGGTAACACGCTACCCCGTTGGCCTTGCTGTTGCTTAAACTAAAAGGCCGCGCACCAGCCTGGTGCGCGGCCTTTGCTGGCTGATACGGCCGCTAAATTAGGATTGCTTTTCCAGGTCCATGCCACACTTGGGGCACTTGCCGGGCTGGTTGCTTACGCCGCCTTCGCACTGCATGGGGCACACGTAGCTGGTGGTTTGGCCGGTGTTGGTTTGGTCACCGGTGCCGCCTTCCGTGCCGGGGCGCGCTACCTCGTCGGTGGGCTGCTCAATCTTGGCCGAATCGGCGGTTGCCGCTGTAGGGGCAGCGGTGTCCACCTCGTTGGTGGGCTTGTTGTTGCAGGCGGTGAGCAGGCTGGCGGCGAGCAGCAGCGAGAAAAGCTTGTTCATGTTTATGGTTTGAAGCTGAGAGTAGCCAATGGTTGGGTTGCCAGCCACAAAGGTACGATTCCGCCGCTGAGCCTTGCACCGAACCGAATTGTATAAGCCCTTGCGTACCATTCTGTACAAAGCCCCGAGCAGCAGAAAAATCCCGTACGACGCGGCGTACAATTCCGTACCGCCGTGGCCCTAGGTCGTTGCGTTCTTTGTAGTGTCGGAAGGCTACTTGTTTTCCGCCGCTTATCACCCCGAACTTCCCCCTTGCCATGACCATGCAACGCGACCCTGTATGCGGCATGAGCGTGGATGCCACCAAGGCCACCCACCGCTCGCACCACGCCGGGCAAGACCATGTCTTCTGCTCCGCGTCCTGCAAATTGAAATTCGACGCTTCCCCAGGAGCTTACCTGCAGCCCGAGCCTGCCATGGCTGTTGCCGAGGCCAGCACTGCCCAGCACCTAGGGCGCACGCACCACCCCACCCCTGCTCCTCCGGCCCCAATGTCAGCACCTAGCCAACCTACCCGCACCGAAACCCTCGACATAGAAGGCATGACGTGCGCCTCGTGCGTAAACTTTGTGGAGCGGGCCCTCAACCGCACGCCCGGTGTGGAGCGAGCGGTGGTAAACCTCGCCACCGAAAAGGCCACCGTAGCGTACCACCCCACGCAAACCGACCGAGCCGCGCTGGAGGCGGCCGTGGTAAATGCCGGCTTCGGCGTGGCGGCGCCGCCTGCCCTCACCACCTCGGCCGCCGAGCGCAACGAGGAGTTGGAGCGCCAGAAAGCCGCCGCCTTTGCCAAGCTGAAGCGCCGCTTTGGGGTGGCCGCCGCCCTTACGGCTGTTATTATGCCGGCTTCCATGCTGATGCTGTGGCCCGCCCTGATGGCCCGCATTTCCATGACGGCCTTGAACTATGCGCTGCTGCTGCTCACGGTGCCGGTGCTGCTTTACAGCGGGCGCGAGTTCTACACTTCGGCCTGCCACGCCTTTCACCACCGCGCCGCCAACATGGATACCCTAATTGCTGTGGGCACCGGCGCGGCGTTTCTCTACAGCCTGGTAGCCACGGTAGCCCCGCAGGTGTTTACCAGCCGCGGCATTATACCCGAGGTGTACTACGATACCACGGCCACCATCATCACGCTCATTCTGCTGGGCAAGGTGCTGGAGCTGCGCGCCAAAACGCAAACCTCGGCCGCTATCCGCAAGCTTATCGGCCTGCAAGCCCGCACCGCCCGCGTGCTGCACCCCGATGGCCAAGAGGCCGACGTGCCCATTGAGCAGCTGCGCCTGAACGATGTGGTGCTGGTGCGCCCCGGCGAGAAAGTAGCCACCGATGGCGTGGTGCTCGAAGGCCGCTCGGCTGTGGATGAAGCCATGCTCACCGGCGAAAGCCTGCCTGTGGCGAAGCAGCCCGGCGACAACGTGTTCGGTGCTACGCTCAACAAAACCGGCTCGTTCCGCTTTCGAGTTACCAAAGTGGGGGCCGATACCATGCTGGCGCACATCATCAAGATGGTGGAAGATGCGCAAGGCTCCCGCGCCCCCATTCAGCGCCTGGCCGATAAAATCAGCGCCATCTTCGTGCCCACGGTGGTGGTAATTGCCCTCCTCACCTTTGTGCTGTGGTTCGACCTAGCCCCGGTGGAGGCGCGCCTGCCGCTGGCCTTGGTCAATTTTGTGGCCGTGCTGATTATCGCCTGCCCTTGTGCCCTAGGTCTGGCTACGCCCACCGCCATTATGGTAGGCTCGGGCAAAGGCGCCGAACACGGCGTGCTGGTACGCAATGCCGAGGCCCTCCAGAAAGCGCACCAGGTTACGGCCGTGCTGCTCGATAAAACCGGCACCATTACCCGCGGCGAACCCAGCGTAACCGACTTTGTGCCCACCCTAGGTGCTACCGCGCCGGCCCAGCTCTTGGCCCTGCTCGCAGCCGTAGAGCGGCAATCGGAGCACCCGCTGGCCGAGGCCGTGGTGCGCTACGCCGAGCAGCAAGGCACCGAAAAGCTAGCAGCAACCGAGTTTGAGGCTTACGAAGGCCGCGGCGCCGGCGCCACCGTGGCGGGGCAGCAGGTACTCATCGGCAACCGCCGCCTGCTGGCCGAGCACCACATTGTGCTTACGCCCGAGCAAGAGCAGCAGGCCGAGCGTTTGCTCAAAGAAGTCAAAACCGTGCTCTACGCAGCCGTAGGCGGGCAATTAGCTGCCATGGTAGCCGTGGCCGACACAGTGCGCGAATTCTCGCGGGCGGCCATTCAGCGGCTGCAGGGGCTGGGCATTGAGGTGGTGATGATGACCGGCGACAATCGCCACACCGCCGCCAAAGTGGCCGAGCAAGTGGGCATTAAGCGCTACTTCGCCGAGGTGCTGCCGCAGGATAAAGCCAGCAAGGTGAAGGAGTTGCAAGCCGAAGGCCACACCGTAGCCATGGTAGGCGACGGCATTAACGATGCACCGGCGCTGGCCCAAGCCGATGTAGGCATGGCGATTGGCTCGGGCACCGATGTAGCCATGGAGGCAGCCAGCATCACGCTCATGCGCTCCGATTTGCAGGGTGTGGTTACGGCTATTAGCCTCTCGCGCCAAACCATCCGCATCATCAAGCAAAACCTGTTCTTCGCCTTCGTCTACAACACCCTAGGTATTCCGGTGGCGGCGGGCCTGCTCTACCCCTTCTTCGGTATTCTGCTCTCGCCCATGCTGGCGGCCGCGGCCATGGCGCTTAGCTCGGTGTCGGTGCTCACCAACTCGCTGCGGCTGCGCGGCTTCAAAGCCGAACAACTGTAGCACGCAGTAGCGCGGACTTTGCAATCCGCGTCCACGGATAGTAATGTCTGATAGAAGCGTGGAAGCAGCGGAATGTAGCGTGGGCTTGACTACGCCTTCCTTCGGTTCAGCCCGCGTTTGCAGGCACTATTGAAGCCGCACGAAACTGCTTGGACGATTACGTTCGAGCAAACGCGGGCTGAACCGAAGGAAAGCGTAGTCAAGCCCGAGCTACGCTGTGCTGAGCCGCAACCGAACGATTTATCCTACTATCTGCGGACGCGGACTACAAAGTCCGCGCTACACCGCGCTAAATCACCTCTAACAACTCCAGCGCTCAATGGACACTGCCGAACTCATCGTAACCACCGTTGGCCTGGGCCTAGCTGTGCTCGTTATCTGGTACTTCTTCTTTGCTCCGCATCAAGCCGTAAGCGCCGTTACGTCGAGCAGCGGCGTGCAGCAGATTGATGTAACCGTGAAGGGCGGCTACTCGCCCGATGTCATCGAGGTAGAACACGGCAAGCTTGTGCAGCTCAACTTCTACCGCGACGAAGACGCCAGCTGCTCCGAGGAAATCGTGTTTCCGGAGTTCAACATCCGTCGCGAGCTGCCCGCTTTCCAAACCACACTCATCGAGCTGTTGCCACAGCAAGCGGGGCGCTTCAGCTTTAGCTGTGGAATGGGCATGTTGCGCGGCAGCCTGGTGGTGAAATAACCGTTGGCAAGCCCGGCAGAAATCCGTTCTTTAGCCCGGCTCACCACCTAGGTGCGGCCGGGCGTTTTTGTTGGTGCAGTGTAAGCTACCGTTGGGGTTATGGATTTGGACATCAAGTTTTTGGGCGGGGCCCATACGGTTACCGGCTCCAAGTATCTGCTCGATTTCAGAGGCCCGCAGCGGCGGCACCAAGTTCTTGTCGATTGCGGCTTGTTTCAGGGGCTGAAAGAGCTGCGCCTGCGCAACCGCGAAGCGCTGCCGCTCGAACCTGCCGACATCGAGACGGTGGTGCTCACCCACGCCCACATCGACCACACGGGCTACCTGCCGCGGCTGTACAAAGACGGTTTTCGGGGGCGCATCCTGTGCACCGCCGCCACCCACGATATGCTGCGCATTCTGCTGCTCGATTCGGCCAAGCTGCAGGAAGAAGAAGCCGCGTTTGCCAACCACCACGGCTACTCCAAACACCGCCCCGCCCTGCCGCTCTACACCACCGCCGATGCCGAGCGCGTGCTCGAGCTGGTACAAAGCTTTGGCTACGATACGCCCGTGCCAGTAGCAGACGGCGTATCGGTGGTGTTTCGCGATGCCGGGCACATACTCGGCTCGGCCATTGTGCAGATGCAAGTGCAGGGCGACGAGCAACTAAAGCGCTTGGTGTTTTCGGGCGACCTAGGCCGCTACGACACCCCGCTGCTACACGACCCCACGCCTATTGCTACGGCCGATGTGCTGCTCGTCGAATCGACCTACGGCAACCGCGACAACCGCATTGCCGACCCCGAAGGCGAGCTGGCCCGCATCGTAAACGAGGCCCTGGCGCGCGGCGGGTGCCTTGTAATTCCGGCGTTTGCGGTGGGCCGCACCCAAACCCTGCTCTACTACCTGAAGCGCCTGCGCCGCCTAGGGCGCATTCCGCGCGTGCCGGTGTACGTCGATAGCCCCATGGCCATCAGCGTATCGGGCCTGTACCCGCGCCACCCCGACGACCACAAGCTGGGCGAAGGCAACGTGTTCGAGTTCGATGGGCTGCGCTTTGTGCAGGAGCAGTCGGAGTCGAAAAACCTGAACAGCCTAGGTGGCGGCGCCATCATCATTTCGGCCAGTGGCATGTGCACGGGCGGGCGCATTTTGCATCATCTTACCCACCGCCTGCCCCGTGCCAACGACACGGTGCTGCTGGTTGGTTACCAGGCCGAAGGCACCCGCGGCCGCAGTTTGCAGGAGGGCGCTACCACCATCAAGATATTCGGCGAGCAAGTGCCCGTGCGTTGCCACGTAACGCTGCTCGATGGCTTCTCGGCCCACGCCGACCGCTCCGAGCTGCTGCGTTGGCTGGGCCACTTCAGCAAACCACCCAAGCGCACGTTTGTCGTGCACGGCGACGAGGCCGGTGCCCTAGGTTTGCAGCAGGCGTTGGCGCAAGAGCTGCACTGGCCGTCGGTAATCGTTCCCGAGCACTTGCAAACCGTGGAGCTGTTTCGGGGTATTTAGGTGCTGCAACGGCTACCGCCTAGGTCGCCTGCCGTAGCCCAACCGAAACTTTTTGATGGCATGCTCCTCGATGTGCGCCAAGGCTTCGTCCACCGAATCGGTATAGGTGAGCAGTTGCAAATCTTCCGACGAAATCATGCCGTTGGCCGCCATTTCGGCCATCAGGCTTTCGAGCGGCGCCGAGTATTCCTTGCCCACAATTACCACCGGAAAGTGGTCGATTTTTTTGTTCTGAATCAGGGTAAGCGCCTCAAAAAACTCATCCATGGTGCCGATGCCGCCGGGCATGATTACGAAGGCATACGAGTACTTAATCAGCAGCACCTTGCGCACGAAGAAGTAGCGGCAGGTCAGCCATTTATCGAGGTAGGCATTGCTGGATTGCTCGTGCGGCAACAAGATTTCAGCCCCACCGATAGCCCGCCCGCCTCGCGCGCACCGCGGTTGGCGGCCTCCATAATGCCGGGTCCGCCGCCCGTAAGCACCGTAAAGCCCAGGCGGCTGATGCCGGCACCCAGGGCACGGGCTTGATCATAGAACACAGAGCCCTCCTTCACGCGGGCCGAACCAAATACCGAAACGCACGGGCCTACATTGTAGAGCGTGCGCAGGCCGCGCACAAAATCGCGCAGCACCTCAAACAGAAACTTCAGCTCGCTGCGGCGCGACTTGGGGCCTTCCAGAAATTTGCGCTCCTGGCTGCGGGCAGAATAGGTTTCGTTGAGCGGCGGCGTTGATATATTGGCGTCGTCCATGGTATGCAGTACGGCGGGCGCAACACCTAGGCTACACCACACTATCCACTGCTAATCAAGCACTTTATGCGCGCAGTCGTCTTCAGCACCAAACCCTACGAGCAGTCTTACCTGGAGCAAGCTAACGCCGAGCGCCACGAGTTGGTGTTCGTTGAGGACAGCCTGGGCAGCGCTACCACCCACCTGGCCGCCGGTGCCGAAGCCGTATCCATTTTCACCAACGATGATGCCTCGGCGCCAGTGCTCGATGCCTTGCACGCCGCCGGAGTGCGCCACATTGCCGTGCGCGCCGCAGGCTACGATCAGGTAGCCCTGCCCCATGCGCACCACCTAGGCATGCGCGTGGCCAACGTGCCCGAGTACTCGCCCTACTCCATTGCCGAGCACGCCGTAGCGCTGATGTTGGCCCTTAACCGCCACCTCCGCCAAGCCGATTACAACCTGCGCAACTACGATTTTCGGCTCGATGGCTTGGTAGGCTTCGATATGCACGGCAAAACCGTGGGCATTGTGGGCTGCGGGCGCATTGGCGGTGTGCTGGCGCGTATTCTGCACGGCTTTGGGTGCCGCTTGCTCGGCTACGACCCTGCTCCGAATGCCGCGCTTACCGAGCGCTACGATTTGGTGTATACCTCGCTCGAAGAGGTATTTGCGCAGTCCGACATCGTGAGCATACACGCGCCGCTCAACGAGCACACCCACCACTTCATCGGCGCCGAGCTGTTGCAGCGGCTAAAGCCGGGGGCCATGCTCATCAACACCGGCCGCGGCGGCGTGCTCGATACCGATGCTGCCATTGCGGCGCTCAAGAGCGGGCACCTAGGCGCCCTAGGGCTCGATGTGTACGAGCGTGAGAAAGGCCTGTTCTTCTTCGATCATTCGCACAAGCCGCTGCTCGACGACACCTTCGCGCGCCTGTTTGCCTTCAAAAACGTGCTGATAACCGGTCACCAAGCCTTCCTGACACGCGAAGCCCTGCAGAACATTGCCGATGCCACCATTGAGCACCTAGACTGCTGGACCCGCCATGAAGCCTCGCCGCACGAGCTGCAGGGGCTCTTTGGCCGCTTGGCGGCCGCACCACCTAGGGCTGCTCTTTACCCACATGCAACGGCAAGGCCCCAACCACTTGTAATGGTTGGGGCCTTGCCGTTGGCAGTATTCATGGCACCTAGGCTTGCCCAAGCTGTTGCTTTAGGCCTTGCACCTCGCGCTCCAACTCGAGCGTTCGGAAGGTAATTTTCAGCTCCAAATCGTTGTACGCGCGCTCGAGGCGCTCCTGCATTTGGCGCATGTCGGTAACGTCGGTGTTGGTACCGAGCCAGCGCACCAATTCGCCTTGCTCGTTGTGCACCGGCACGGCCCGCGTCAGGAACCAGCGGTATTCGCCCTCGTGGCTGCGCAGCGGGAAGGATAACTCCCATGCCTTACCAGCCGGCCAAGCAGCCCGCACAAACTCGAGTACCCGCTGAACGTGGTCGGGGTGGTGCACTTTTTCCCAGCCCCAGCCGCGCATTTCCTCCAGCGTAGTGCCCGTAAACTCGTACCAGCGCTTGTTGTACCAGTAAATGTCGCCGTTGGGCTCGGCCATCCACGCCAGCTGGGCTACGTTGTCGGCCAAGGTGCTGAACTCCTGCTCGCGGCGGCGCAGCTCGGCGGCGGCGCGGCGTTGCTCGCTCACATCCTGCATGGCACCGATCATGCGCACGGGCTTGCCTTCCTCGTTGTGCGCAATGTGGCCGCGGTCGATTACCTCGGCGTAGGTGCCGTCGGCGCGGCGGTAGCGGTACGTGTCTTTCCACGATTTGCCACCCCTGTCAATTACCTCGTGAATGCCGTGCACTACGCGCTCGGCATCCTCCGGATGAATGTGACTGTACCACCAATCAGAGGTTTCCTCTACCTCGTCGGGTTTGTACTGGAACACGCGTTCGATGGCCTTGTTCCAGGTTACCACGTTGGTTTCGAGGTTCCAATTCCAAATGGCATCGTTGGTGGCCAACGAGGCCATGGCATACCGCTCCTCGCTCCAGCGCAACCGATCGGAGGCTAGCTTTTGCTCATGAATGTCGGTGCAAGTACCAAACCACTTGGTAATCTGCCCCTGCTCGTTGCGCATGGGCAGCGCCCGGGCCAAAAACCACCGGTAACCGCCTTCTTTCGACTTAAAGCGGTACTCAATCTCGTACGGGGCGCCGGTTTCGAGCGAATGCGTCCAGATAGCACGGGCCCGCTGCTGGTCATCGGGGTGGAGCAGGTTGTTCCACATTTCGGTGCCCTGGCTTTGCTCCACGGTATAGCCCGTAAACTCAATCCAGCGCTGGTTGAAGTAGGTGTGGTAACCCTTGGGGTCGGTTACCCATACCATCTGCGGCATCAACTCCGTTACCCAACGCATTTCTTCCTGTTGCTGCGCTAGCTGCTGTTCGGCGCGGTGGCGGGCATCAATATCAATATTGGTACTTACCCACTGCACCACTTGCCCATAGGCATCGAGTTGGGGCTGCGTGGAGTTCAGAAACCAGCAGTACTTCCCGTCGTGGCGGCGCAACCGGAACTCTACTTGGTAGGCAGTAGCGTGCTTAAGTGCCTCCTGCCACCGCACTGTTACAGTGGGCAAATCATCGGGATACACCACGCCAGCCCAACTTTCCTGCAGTTGCTCGAAAGTGGTACCCGTAAACTTCAGCAGGCCGTTGTTGGCATACGTTGGCTCGCCGGCAGCATTGGTAACCAGCAACAGTAGCGGGGCGTTTTCGGCCAAAAAGCTGTAGTTGCTTTCGGCCATCTTCGAGGCCGAAATGTCGGTAATGGTACCGATGAATCGCACCGCTTTGCTGCGTACTTCGTCGAAAAAAGCCCGGCCAGTGGCACGCACCCATCGCACTTGGCCTCCGTCTTCGAGCCCCACGGTGCGGTATTCCACATCGTACGAGCCCTTGCCTTTGGGGTCGAGGGCTTGCTGCACCACGGCGTCGGTACGCGCGCGGTCGTCGGGGTGCAGGCCTTGCAGAAAGCGTGGGTAATCTACCTCCGCTGTGGCAGGCAGGCCAAACAGCTCCTTGCAACGGTTCGACCATTGCAGCTCACCCGTGGCAGGATTAAAATCCCAGGTGCCTACGCCGGCCGCTTCCACAGTGGTTTGCAAGCGTTCGTAATCGGAAACAGTTTCGAAATTCTGCATTGCAGTCAGGTACAAGGGCGGAATGGGCTACGGCTGGGTTAGCAGCATTTCCATCCCCGACAAGAAGTACAGATTAAGTTGGCTGCTGAGGCCGTCGGCCGAGCGGCGCAGGCGGGTAATGAGGGCGCGGGTCTTCTCTTGGGCAACCTCAATCTCGAGGTAAGGTCGGTTCAGCATCTCGTCGCGCTGCACGCTCCAACTCCCCGGCAGTTGCTGCTGGCCTTCGAGCTGCAGCGTATTGGGCTGCAGGTGCACGCAGGTGGCCTGCGCCAACGGGCTGTTAGGGTCAGTCCGGTTCAGCACCTTGTCCGTCACGCGCCATGCACCCGTCAGATACTCATCTGGGAGTTGCTGCAGATTTATGTCGAAAAGCAGATCTGACATGCAGGTGTGTAGGAACCGAAGGCCTAATTAAAGCGCAAGGTACAGAGGCAAACTGTCAGCTGGGCTTAGCGGCGCAACAAAGACTAAGTATTTGTACGCAAAATCAGGCTCGACAATACAGGATTGTACGTAGCAAGCTGAACTATGATGCATCAAAAGCAAAAATGCTGCCCCATAACCGGAACAGCATTTTTGCTTGCAGAGGAGGAGGGATTCGAACCCCCGGAGGTGTTACCCTCAACGGTTTTCAAGACCGCCGCAATCGACCACTCTGCCACTCCTCTGTGTGGCGCTTCGTATAAAAAAAGGCTTTTCCAGCGCCGAAAAAGCCTTTTGCAGAGAGGGGGGGATTCGAACCCCCGATACGGTTGCCCGTATAACGGATTTCGAATCCGTCGCATTCGACCACTCTGCCACCTCTCTGTAGCCCAAATGAGTGGTTTGGGGACTGCAAAACTAGTAGGCCGTGTTGCCTGATGCAAGTACCAGAGGCAAAAAATTGTTTGTTGCTCGGCTCATACCACGCACTAAGCTGGGTTTCAGTCCGATATTTTTAGGCAGTGGCCTTAGCAGGCTGGCTGGCATTGCGAGCTTTGCCCCTACCCGTTACAGCATCGACGCTCACGTTCACCTCAAAGCCTAGGATCAGCGTCATGCACACGAAATCGAGCCACACCATAAACCCCACGAGGGTGCCAATAGAGCCGTAGAAATTGTTGTAGCTATCGAAAATCTTGATGTAGAGCACAAACAAGAACGACACCAGCAAGATCAGCACAGTTGCTATAATGGCCCCGGCCGATAAGAAAGGCCACCTGTGCTGCACGGCCGGCACGTAGTAGTAAATCATGCAGGTGACGAAAAGGAACAGCCCCAGCACCGAGCCGTAACGCAGCACGGAAATCAGAAACTCGGTAAGGCGCTCGGGCACTATCTCGTAGTACACCAACGCATCGATGATGTATGTACCGAAGAAAATACCGGCCACGGCCACCAGCAAAGCCATGGAAAGTACTACCGTGAGCACCGTGGCTATTACCCGCTTGCGCAGGTACGTGCGGCGTTTGAAGATGCTGTGCTTTTTGTCGAAAGCATCGAGCAAGGCCATGATGCCGTTGGAGCTGAGCACCAAGGCCGTTGCAAAACCAAACGACAACAAGCCACCGTGCGGGATGTACACAATGTCTTCGATGGTTTCGCGAGTGGCGGCGTACATTTCCTTGGGCATGATGTCGCCCAGAAACTGCAGGATATCAATGCTCAGCCCCGGTATTTGCACGTAGGGAATGAGCGTGAACAAGAAGATAATGGTCGGAAACACGGCCACAGTGAAGTTGAAGGCCATGTAGGAACTGCGCTTGGTAAGCGAGTCGAAACGCAGTTCGTCGAGCATGTGGTCTACCACATCGTACATGGAGGCCCCGTTGCGCAGCCGAAAGCCTGCCAGCCACTGAATAAAGCGGCGGTAGGTTCGGCGGCGCCTCATAACCAGCGCCTTGCGGTAACGATCGGGTAAGTCCATTGCCTTAATGAGCCATTAACGATGATCCGTAAACAATGGGTTAACAGCCGGGGTGCCCCTAATCGGCGGTTACGGCCGAGCTGTTGGCAAAGTACGGCCTGATGCTGTCGAGCACATGCCCAGGAATAGCGGTGGGGCGGCCAGTGCTGCCGTTTACAAATACCATTAGCGTGGAGCCTTCGGTGAGCAGCTCGTTGGCTTCGTTGTATATCTCGTATTCGAACAGCACCCGCGAGCCTTCGGGCATTTGGCGCAGCAACATGCGCACGCGCAGCAAGTCGTCGTAGCGGGCCGGACGCCTGAATTTGATCTGCAGCTCACCTACCGGCATGCCCACGCCCTCGGCTTCCATCTCTTTGTAGCTAATACCTAACTGGCGAAAGGCCTCGGTGCGGGCTACCTCGAAGTACGCGGCAAAGTTGCCATGGTACACGTAGCCCATTTGGTCGGTTTCGGCGTAGCGGACGCGGATGTGAACGTCGGATTGGAACATGAATTCAGCTGTTGGTAGAGCGTTGTCAGTTATCAGTACAGTGGCCAGCCCCTAGGTGCTCAACAACACGAAGCTGATAACCGACAACCACGTTACTTCATAATAGCCATGCGGTTGAGCGCAGCTTGGTAGCGGCGGGCGTTTACTAGGTGCTCGCGCTCATTGGTGGCAAAGGCATGATATCCGCTGAAATCCTCCTTGGCGCAGAAGTATAAGTAGTTGTGCTTTTCGGGGTTGAGCACAGCATCGATGCTGGCAATGCTGGGCAGGTTGATGGGGCCGGGCGGCAGGCCAGCGTATTTGTAGGTGTTGTAGGGCGAATCTTTCTGCAGGTGCACATTCAGCACGCGCCGAATGCCAAAGTCGCCGTTGGCGTACACCACGGTGGGGTCGGCTTGCAGCTTCATGCCGCGCTCCAAGCGGTTGAGGTATACGCCAGCCACGCGGGGCCGCTCATCGGCGTGCTGCTGCTGCTCGGCCTCAACAATGCTGGCCAGGGTGCTCACCTGGGCGCGATTCAAACCTAGGGCCTTGGCTTTGGCGTCGCGGGCGGGCGTCCAGAAACGCTCGTATTCCTCCTTCAGGCGCTTGAGTACTTTCTGGGGCGGCGTGGTGTAGTAAAGCTCGTAAGTGTTCGGGATAAACATGGTGAGCAGTGCCGTGGTATCCTTAAACCCTAGGGTACTGGCGTAGGCGTTGCTGCTGAGCAGCGAGTCGAACTCCTGCGGCCGCGAGGCAAAACTTTCGCTGAGCTTGCGGGCGAGGTCGCGGCGCAAACGAATATTCTGGAACGTGAGCTTAAGCGGCGACTGAATGCCCCGCCGCAGATCGTTGACGAGCTGCCGGTTGGTGTAGCCGTCCTTTATCTCGTAGCGCCCGGGCTTCACCAGTTGGTCGTACTTCATCAGGCGGGCCACAAAGTGCAACGAGAGCTTATCAACAATCACCCCGCTTTGATCGATGGTTTCGAGCACCGACTTCGCGCTCTGCCCAGGTTTCACCACCACGTATGTGGGGCGGCCTTTCGTCTCCACGTTAGGCGTGTAAAATATTTGGTAGAAGTAATAGGAGAACGTAATCAGCAAAATGCCGAAGATGCCCAGCGGATAGGCAAAGCGGTTGCGGCGGCGGGTGGCTCGGGCGCGGTACTCGTCGGGAGTTGGCATTGTAGAGCTAGAAGTAGCAGAAGTAGAAGCCGTTTGCTGGCTCCGCTGCCCTGTTGGCAGCAGCACCCAGCACTAATTGTTAGCCAAAAGTAAGGCCCTTTGCTGTCGTTTTGGTGCGCCACCTAGGCAAAGCGCTTTTCGATGCCGGGTTCCCTCCGGTACCTTTGCGCCGCCATTTGGCCTCGTCCCAACCTGCAGCCGGCTTACCCGGCCCAACAAACCTAGCTTCCGCACCGTGCCTCGCATCGTCCGTTCCGAAATCATCAACCCCAAGGTGCTTACCGCCGAGCAGCGCACCGCTCTTACCGACGCGTTGTATGCTGTGCACAGCGAAATTTTTGATGGGGTTGACAAAAGCGCGTTTGCCCGCTACGTAGTAGAGTCGCCGGCCCAGCTTACCTCTATCCAGGTGCACCGCAACGAGCACGACGCCATTGTGGGCTACTTTGCTTTGCACGTGTTCGAGCGCGAGTTTGACGGCGAACCAGTGGCCATCTTCCGAGCCGAAGCTGGCTCGTTGCGCGCTTACCGGGGCCGCAACGTAAATGCGCCCCTCGGCTTGCAACTGGGCTTGCGCTACATGCTGCAGCACCCTGGGCGGCGCGTGTACTACCTAGGCTCGCTGGTGCACCCCTCCAGCTACTCCAGCTTTGCTAAGTTTTTCGGCGAGGTGTGGCCCCGGGCTGCGGCTCCTACCCCGCCCGCGCTGCTCAGCCTAATGGATGACCTGGCCACCTCGTTTGGGCTGGAGCGCGTGGTGGCACACAACCCGCTGCTGCGCCACGTGGGCTGGCGCACCCGCGAAACCGATGCCGAGCGTGCTTATTGGGCGCAGTGCGATAAACCTGCCGCGCGGTTTTTCATCGAAGCCAACCCTGGCTACCAACAAGGGCACGGCTTGGTTACCATGGTGCAAGTATCGTTCGCCAGCTTGCTGCACATGGCCCGCACCCTAGGTAGAGCGCAGGTACGCAAGCCTATGCAGCTGGCCTTTCGGCTGATGCGCCAAACGCCCATCGGCGCCCGGCTGGCGCGGCCCCGAATAATGGCGTACCTGCAACAAGCACCCTTGTTTGCGCACCTGCCAACCGCTACGTTGCAGGCCCTAGCGGCGGCATCGGCCATTGCAAAGCACGGTGCCGGCCGCTACCTGTTCCGCCAAGGCGAGCCGGGTCACGATTTGTGCCTACTGGTGCGGGGCGCCGCGTACGCTTTGGCCACCGATGCCGATGGTACCGAACGCATCATTGACCAACTAAGCACCGGCGCAGTTTTTGGTGAAATGGCCGTGCTTACCGGAGAGCACCGCACCGCTACGGTGCGCACGGCTAGCACCTGCACCGTGCTACGCATACCGAGGCGCGCTTTACTTCCTGTGCTGGCTGCCGATACGCAACTGCACCAAGCACTGTGGCACCACTTCGCAACCAGGCGTTTCGACGAGCTTGTGCGCCACTTGGCCCCTTGCGAGGGCCTAAGCCAGGCCGAACGGCGCGAGTGGCTGGCCCAAGGCGTGCTGCACGAGCTGAACGCCTCGGATGAGCTTACACTCGAAGCGCCGCAGTGCCTGCTTACGCTTACCGGTGTGGTAGAGCTCGGCGGAACCGCCGGCGTACGATTGGTGCAAGGTTCAGCATGGCTCGAGCTAGCGGCCCCAATGCGGCTTACGGCGCGCAGCGCGGCCAGGGTATTGGTGTTGCCAGCGGTACCCGCTTTGGCCAAGGCGTAGAAAAACACAACTCAGCCGGCCGCTTGCGCGTCATACTGCTATTGTGTAACTAAGCCGCCTTTCCTTCACTAAAGCTCCCGACCTGCTATGGCTGCTACCCTGCTGCGCATTCACCCCGACAATCCGCCCCTCAACAAGATTCAGCAAGCTGCACAGGTGCTGCGCCAAGGTGGCGTTATCATCTACCCTACCGATACCATTTACGGGCTTGGCTGCGACATTACCAACCAGCGGGCCGTTGAGAAACTGTGCCGCATTCGGGGGTTGAAGCCCGACAAAGCCAACCTCTCGTTTATCTGCTCCGATTTGTCGCACATCAGCGACTACGCCAACGGCATTACCACGCCCACTTACAAGCTGCTGAAAAAAGCCCTGCCCGGGCCCTTTACGTTCATTTTTGAGGCCAGCGCCAAAGCCCCCAAGTACGGCGGCGTAAAGCGCAAAACCGTGGGCATTCGTATACCCGACAATGCCATTGCCTTGGCTCTAGTGCGCGAGTTGGGCAACCCCATCGTGTCCACGTCCATTCACGACGACGACTCCATCATTGAATACAGCACCGACCCCGAGCTGATTTATGAGAAGTACCGCCCCTTGGTCGATTTGGTAATCGACGGCGGATTTGGCAACAACGTGGCCAGCACCGTGGTCGATTGCACCACCGAGGACTACGAAGTGGTACGCGCAGGTGCCGGCGACATCGAGCAATACTTGTAGTTTGTGCGTAAAATAGTGGAGGAGTTTATGAGGTGGTTGTTCCCAACCATCAACTCATAAACTCCTCCACTATTTTACGCCTACTCTTTTTTGAGTTTCCAACGCCGATGCGACCAGAGATATTCCGAGGGTCGCTCCATAATATCGCGCTCGATGCGGCGAGCAAAAGCCTCGGTAATAGGGTGCTCGGCCAGGTTCAGCTCGGCCGATCCGTCGTAGATTTCCTCCAGGGTGATGGTGCAGTAACCACGCCGAACTTTCCGAATGCTGGCGTACAGCACCGGGCAGTTATACGTAACGGCCAAGCGGTCGGACCCGGTGAAAAAAGCCGTATCCTGGTTTAGCGTGCGCGTCCAGTAAGCATACTTGCTTTTGGGCGGGCACTGGTCGGAGAGCATGCACAAGGAGCGCACCTTGCCCCGGTTGGCTTCCATGTCGCGCAGGGTCTCGCGCATTGGAATAAGGCCGGTACCTAGGCGCGTGCGCAGCCGGAAAATGAAGTAGTCGAAAAACGGATTGCTCAGGGGCTTGTACACACCATCCACTTTGCCGGGCCACCGCTGCGCCCCGGCCGGTGCTATCCACTCCCAGTTGCCGTGGTGCGAGCCCAACGTCATGATGGTACGGCCCTTGGCAAAGTAGGCGTCGCCGAGTTCGGGGTTGGTTACCACCACGCGCCGGTTAAACTCGGCGTGGCTGATGGTGGCCATTTTCAGAATCTCGACAATGGTATCGGCGAAGTGGCGGTAAAAGCCGTGGGCAGTGTCGCGCACCCAAGCCTCCGATTTATCCGGAAATGAATTTCTGATGTTGCCAAACACTACCCGGTGGCGGTAGCGCAGCACGTAGCGCATCAGCAGGTAAAAAAAATCGGCTAGCAGGTAGAGCACCGGCATCGGCAGGCTCGACAGACCTAGGAGCAGCCACTCAAGCGGGAGGTAATACCACGCAAAATCGCGGCGCGTGGGCTTCGGGTGATTCATCGGGGCAAAGATGCACCACCGGGCGCGTATTCGCCGCTGCTGCGGTTGAACTTAGCCGAACGCGAGGCCAGCACTTTGTTGGCGGCGTTGCGCACTTCAACCGTAAGGGTGTACTCCCCATCGGTGTTGATGCCCAACGCACTCAGGCCACCTAGGGGTAGCTCGCCCGCCACGGCGGTGGGCCTGCCAGCTTTGGCCGTACCTAGGGGCGCGTCGGCATCTGCAGCAAACCCCTCGGCCGACTCCACGTGGTAGTGCAGCTTAAGCGCCTGGCCGGGCGTGGCGTTGTATAGCTCCAAGTAGAAATACAGCTGATCGGCACCCCGACCATAGTTGCCGGCCGGAGTGCGCGTAAGCTGGTAGCCGCCGCGCGTAAAATTGGTTTGGGCAGTAGTTTTGCTGGCCGGCTTGCTCAAAAATACAATGTCGCTGAGTACCGGAGCGGTGGCCGAATAATCGAGAGCCAAGGGCTGCTCTACCACCGTAGGGGCGCCTTTGCGGTATTGGTCGCGCAGCTCGGCCCGAATGGTATACTGCCCGGCTGGCAATGTTAAGCGCTTCAGGAAGCTCTGCGGGTTCTTGAGAGCCGCGGCCGTGTCGCTGATTACGGGCGGCTTTAGCGTAACGGTTTCGGAGTGCGCCGGCTTGCCATCGGCTTTGAGCACCTGAAGCGTAACGGCGGCAGCCGCCTGAAAACTACCCGGTGCGCGGCGCATGTACGTAAGGCCATTGCCAGGCACCGTGGCATACAACTCCACTTCGTAGGTGTTGGCACCTAGGGTGCGGAACCGAGCCACATCGAGCAGCAGTGTAGGCGTAGCAGCCTGGGCAGCCACGGCAACCAGCATCAGCAAAAGCGGCAGTAATAAGCGAAAAGGCATAGGCAACAAAGCAACGTAGATGGATGAATCTGCCGCTACAACGCAAAAAGTCGGGCTTAGTGCCAATATAGGCAGCAACCTTCGGGTAGTACTTTCGCCTCTTCTGTTAACAACGCCGCTTTCCCCCTGCTATGTCTGCCGTATTGTTTGAGCTGCCTTACTGCCCACCGGCCGCTTTTTTTTCTGAACTACTCACGGCCGATACGTTGTTACTGGAGCGGCACGAAAACTACCGCAAGCAAACGTACCGAAACCGCTGCCTTATCGTTACGGCACAAGGCGTGCAGCCACTTACGGTACCGGTAATAGATGGCAACCGCTCCGAAAAAGTCCGGATCGACGAGCTCGAAATAGACTACCGCCAGAACTGGATCCACCGCCACTGGCGCACCTTGCAAACCGCGTACGGCAGCAGCTCTTATTTTGAGTACTACGCCGACTATTTGCATGACATTTACGTAAGCAAGCCTGAGAGGCTCTTTGATCTGAACCTCGCCGTGCTGCGCTTACTGTTGCGCTGCCTGCGCCTTCCTCTACCCGTCGAGTTCACTACCGAGTGGCAAGCCAGCTACCCGGCCGCACGTGTGCTTGATCGGCGGGATTGGCTGAGTCCGAAGCAGCTACCTGACACCCCGTCAGGTGCGGGGCTGCAGCGGGCTTACCGGCAGTGCTTTGGTGCGGAGTTTGTACCTGGCCTCAGCGTGCTGGATCTGCTGTTTGCCGCGGGTCCGGCGGCCGGTACCTACCTCGTGCCAGCCTCCTCGCCGGCGGCGAACCTTCTGCCCTAATAGCCGGTTTAAGTATTTGCATCCGGAGATACAAGCCTTGTACACTTCCGGATTCTTTCTCACCTTATCTGCATGGAAGCGAAATTCTCAAATAGAGTCAAGGAGGTCATCTCCCTGAGTCGGGAAGAAGCCATCCGACTTGGCCACGACTATATAGGCACCGAGCACCTGTTGCTGGGTATGATTCGGGAGGGTGAAGGCACTGCCATTGCTCTGTTGAAGAAGCTCGGCGTATCCGTAGAGGAGCTGAAATACGCTCTCGAACAAGCCACACGTAACACTGCGACCCAAGGTATCAGTATAACGGGTAGCATCCCGCTGACGAAGCAGACGGAGAAGGTTCTAAAGATTACGTATCTGGAAGCCAAAATCTTCAAGAGCGAAATTATTGGCACCGAGCACTTGCTGCTCTCGATTCTGCGCGATGAAGACAACATTTCTTCCCAAATCCTGAGCAAGTTTAACGTGAACTACGAAGCCGTACGCGACTCGCTGGATTACCACGGTAACACCAGCCACAACCCCACTTCGGGCCCTTCGGACACCGACGACGACGACAACGACAAACTGTTTGGCTCGTCGAAGAGCTCCGGTTCTTCCACCGCGAAGAAGCCCGGTGAGAAGTCGCGCACGCCTGTGCTCGACAACTTTGGCCGCGACCTAACCAAGCTGGCCGAAGACGATAAACTTGACCCCATTGTGGGCCGCGAAAAGGAGATTGAGCGCGTAGCGCAAATCCTGTCGCGCCGCAAAAAGAACAACCCAATCCTCATCGGTGAGCCGGGTGTAGGTAAAACGGCAATTGCCGAAGGCCTCGCCCTGCGCATTGTGCAGAAGAAAGTGTCGCGCGTGCTCTTCAACAAGCGCGTCGTTACGCTCGACCTAGCCTCGCTGGTAGCCGGTACCAAGTACCGCGGCCAGTTTGAGGAGCGCATGAAGGCCGTGATGAACGAACTGGAGAAGTCGCCCGACGTTATCCTGTTCATCGACGAGCTGCACACCATCGTGGGCGCCGGCGGTGCCTCAGGTTCGCTCGATGCTTCGAACATGTTCAAGCCGGCCTTGGCCCGCGGCGAAATCCAATGCATCGGTGCCACTACCCTCGACGAGTACCGCCAGTACATCGAGAAAGACGGCGCTTTGGCTCGTCGTTTCCAGATGGTAATGGTGGACCCCACCACGCCCGAGGAAACCATCGAGATTCTGCACAACATCAAGGACAAGTACCAGGACCACCACCACGTGGTCTATACCGACAAGGCCATCGAAGCTTGCGTAAAGCTTTCGGACCGCTACATGTCGGACCGCTTCTTGCCCGATAAGGCCATCGACATTCTCGACGAGGCCGGTGCCCGCGTGCACATCAACAACATCGTGGTTCCCGAAGACATCCTGAAGCTCGAAGAACAAATCGAGAACATCAAGGTGGAGAAGAACCGCGTGGTGAAGTCGCAGAAGTACGAAGAGGCCGCTCAGCTCCGCGATAAGGAGAAGAAGCTGATCGAACAGCTCGACAACGCGAAGCGCAACTGGGAAGAAGAAACCAAAAAGAAGCGCTACACCGTGAAAGAGGAAAACGTGGCTGAGGTAATCGCCATGATGACTGGCATTCCGGTGAGCCGCGTAGCCCAGAACGAAGGCGAGAAGCTGCTGAAGATGGGCGAAGAATTGAAAGGCAAAGTAATTGGCCAGGACAAGGCCATTGCCCAGCTTGTGAAAGCCATCCAGCGTACCCGCGTTGGTCTGAAGGATCCGAAGAAGCCCATCGGTTCGTTCGTGTTCCTAGGTCCGACCGGTGTAGGTAAAACGGAGCTAGCTAAAGTGCTGGCCACCTACCTCTTCGATAAAGAAGACGCGCTGGTGCGCATCGACATGTCGGAGTACATGGAGAAATTCAGCGTATCGCGCTTGGTTGGTGCGCCTCCCGGCTACGTAGGCTACGAAGAAGGCGGCCAGCTGACGGAGAAAATTCGCCGCAAGCCCTACTCGGTGATTCTGCTCGACGAGATTGAGAAGGCTCACCCCGACGTGTACAACCTGCTGCTGCAAGTGCTCGACGACGGTATCCTGACCGACGGCCTAGGTCGGAAGGTTGACTTCCGCAACACCATCATCATCATGACCTCAAACATCGGGGCACGTGATTTGGCTGACTTCGGTGTGGGTATCGGCTTCGGCACCAAGGCCCGCCAAGAAAGCATGGACGAGTTGATGAAAGGCACTATTGCCAGCGCCCTGCGGAAGACCTTTGCTCCGGAATTCCTGAACCGCCTGGATGATGTGATTGTGTTCAATGGTCTGCAGAAGGAGAATATCTTCAAGATCATCGACATTTCGCTCGCTAAGCTGCGCCAGCGCGTGCAGGCCTTGGGCTACCGCATTGAGCTGACTGAAGCCGCGAAGAACTTCGTGGCCGAGAAAGGCTACGATCCGAAGTATGGTGCACGTCCGTTGAACCGGGCTATCCAAAAGTACATCGAAGACCCGATTGCGGAGGAAATCCTGAAAGCTCAGCTCACGCAAGGCGATGTGATCAAAGCCGACCACGAGGAAGGCAAAGAGGAGCTTCTATTCAGCTCGTACAAAAGCGACGAAGCGCCACAACTTGCCAGCGACGAGCGCCCGGCCGAAACGCCCGAGTCGCCCGAAGGCAAGGCGGAGTAAACTGCCCTAGGGCCAAAACGAAAACGGCCGGTTGCGCAAGCAACCGGCCGTTTTCGTTTTGTTTAATTGTTAGGCGGCATTCCGCTTTTCCTAGCCTTAGCCAAGGCCCACTTCTTCAGCCCAAGTGCTAATAAGCGCTGAGGTTTGTTGTATGGCGCTGGCACGTAAATACTAGCCCAATCGATCAGCCGCATATACCGCAGCGACCAAACCACATCTTTGCGCCGGCAGGAGGCAATAAATAAATCGCGAAGAACAATTTGCCGCTCAGCTTCGATTTGTTCGTAGTAACGCATGGGCAAGTGCCCACGCATTTTCTCGAAGAACGCCAAGGATTGCCGCCGCTTTTGTAGCCAAGTCAGACTTGAGAAGCAGCCGCTTGTATGCACACGGTATATGCCCATTATTTCGGGCAAGAAATTGGCGGTGCCCCCTTCGGCAAGCACCCAATAGTACATGGCCAGATCGGGAAAGGGCGATTCGTAGTAATATGTGGGCAACTCGCCTGCGGGGCGACGGAAGATTGCGGAAAGCGTAAAAATTGGATTTCCTAGGTAGATCAGATCATGCAGGTGCAAGGCAGTTGTTACGCGGCTCCACCAGGGGTCGGCAGGAGCAATGTATTCCTGTTTGCTTTGATCGTAAATCTGCACGGCATGGAAGCTGACGCGGCAATCAGAATCAGCTTCCATCAGATCAATCTGCTTCTGCAGCTTCAGCGGATCGGTCCAGTAGTCGTCGCCGTCGAGCATGGCTACGTACTTGCCAGTGCAGAGCGCGTACGTTGGTCGCAGAATGGGAATCATCCCCATGTTGCGCTCTGGCAGATAGAGGGTAATTCGATCGGGGTATAGTGCCTTGTATTCCTGCACGACGGCACGCGTGCCGTCGGTAGAACAATCCTCCCCTATCACCAATTGCACCGCAAAGTTGGTCTGCTGCATCAGCACACCTTCAATGGCCTGCCGGATGTACTTTTCGTGGTTGTAGGTAATCAACCACACGCTCACTAATGGTGTACTCATAAACATGCCAGCAGCAAAAAGCCCGGTCTGGTACTTCTTTACGTGTTCTGGATAGCGGTTTACCGCTGATTGGGCTCGCGGAACAGGTAAGAGGTGTACTCAAACAGGCCGTAGTCGTGGCGAAACGTGAAATGCCGGGTTAGCTCTTTCTTCAGAAAAGCAGCTAGGGTATCCATAGGTAGGTGAAACAAGTCGTCACGCTCCCAATCCACTTGCTTGGTCATAGCATTGAATGCCATTCCGTGCCGGGCTTTGGGCCAAAGCGTACGCAATGTTTCTTGGCAATACGCCCACATTTCCTCGAAGCTGTTCGAGCACTTCTGCGTAAAAATCCCATTCAGGACAATGTAATCGAAGGTTGGCAACGCTTCCGGCTCCTTCAGTACATCGAGCTGCAGGAAGGTGGTGTTCGGAAACTTTTGCCGAGCAATGGCCAGGTATTTCTCCGATAGATCGAGCCCGGTGTACTCAACCCGTGTTGCGTGTGGCTGCTGCTGCAGAAATGCATGAAAATGCGCTGGGCCACAGCCAAAATCCAGTACGCATACTTGCTTACCAGCCGGAACAGCTGCCAGCAAGCCATCGAGCATTACTTGGTAGCGAAGTTGGGCATCGTCGAAATTGGGCCAGCCTACGCCCTTGTGGTTGTCGCCGTGCGCGGCTAGATACGACTCGCATTGCGCGACGATTACATGGTGCTGTGCAAAGGAGGAAGTTGATGAGCTCAAGACGGTAGGTGTGGTTATCGGATGCTAGAATCGAAAAGGCCTCTTTAGAGCAACATGCCTTGGCCAAACATGCTTCTGACTTGCTCAGCAGTGTTGTGCATCAGCACATCGATGATAGACAAACCCGGCACGAATGCATTCGTTCCTTGTGGGTAAGGTTGAAGAACGGGTTGCAGAAACTGCAGGACAATGCCTGCTTGCGCAAACTCGGAATGCGAATAAAGGCTTGCTCCACCAGAGGCGTTGACATACTCAGTGGCACCTAGGCGCTGGCAAATCTCAATTACGCGGCTTTGCCCAGTCAGCTGATTATTCTTCTCGATTTCAGAGCTCCGTACCAAGGGCATTGGCGCCCCTACGTAGTCGTTAATCAGCTTAAGGCTGTGGCCAACCAACGTCGTAATATCTGACTCGGGCGCAAGCAATACCTGCTCGATCAGCGGCAACACTCGTGCCATTTCGGGGGCCGCACTGTACGCTTGCCTAATGGTAATTAATAACTTACCAAGGCTTTTATCATCAGCATGCAGGTGGGTGTCCTTGATAAGCTTGTTCTGCGACCCGCTGGCAATGGGTATCGTAAACAAGTACTCGGAGCCGTTTACCAAGATGCGGTTCCGGTTGATCCATCCTTTCTTGATGTAGGCCACATCATCGAGTAGCACAAATACATCGGCGCGGTGCAGCAGTTGGAAGTACCCTACATACGGAAACAGGTAGGGCTGCATGATGGCTACGCGCATATCCAGATCATCGACAAACGTGGGCGATGATGCGCACAATTTGCTCCACCTCGGCCTCGGCAAGCTCGTGGTACAAAGGCAAGCACAACACCCGCGCTGCTACTGCCTGCGCCACCGGGCAGACTGTGGAGGCCGACACATAAGGCAAACTGGTAAGCGCTGGGTAAAAATACCGGCGCGGATACACGTTCTGGCTGTTGAGTGCGGCTACTACCGCTAGCAGTTGCTCTTCCGATTGCAGCAGCACCGGAAAATACGAGTAGTTGGGCTCGGCCCCGGTTGGCACCACGGGTTGCTGCAAACGCAAAGGCGCCAACAACTTGTCGTAAAGTGCCGATAAGGCACGGCGCCGCTCCATCAGTTGGGGTACATACGGCAACACGCTCAAACCCATGGCGGCATGCAGCTCCGAGTTTTTGGCATTGATGCCCAGGCCGACAAACTGATTTGGCCCGTTGTGCCCGAAGTTGCGCATATAGCCAAGCTTATGCGCCAAGTAGTCGTTGTTAGTTACCACGGCACCGCCCTCGCCGGTATGAAAAAGCTTGGTAGCGTGAAAACTTAGGGTGTTGATGTCGCCGTAATTAAGAACCGACTGCCCTAGGTAGTTTACCCCAAATGCGTGCGCGGCATCGTAAATAACTCGCAGGTTGTTACGGTCGGCAATTTGAGCAATGGCGTCCACATCGCAGGGGGTGCCAAAGACGTGTGTGGCCAGAATGGCTCGGGTGTTGGGCGTAATTGCCGCTTCAATCAGCTCCGGGTTCAAGCACAGCGTATCGGGGCAGATATCCACAAACACTGGCCGGCAGTTTTCCCATACAATGCTGCTGGTAGTAGCAACGTAGGAGAAAGGAGTGGTGATTATTTCGCCGCCCTGCAGAT
Organism: Solirubrum puertoriconensis; assembly: GCF_001483135.1. Lineage (GTDB taxonomy): Bacteria > Bacteroidota > Bacteroidia > Cytophagales > Hymenobacteraceae > Solirubrum > Solirubrum puertoriconensis. The sequence continues at coordinate 462,210 of NZ_LNAL01000003.1, read as the reverse complement.
CCAAAGCCTTTATGGCCAGTTGCAAGGCCAACGTACCGTTGCTAACAAAAAACAGGTGCTTGACTCCTAGTACTTGCTTTAGGGCATCCTCGAGTTGCCCAACCAATGGTCCTTCATTCGTGAGCCAACCTCGTTCCCAGATGCCATTCAAAAGCTTGTTGTATTCCTCAAGCGGCGGCAGAAACGTCTTTGTTACAGTAATCATTAAGCGCAGCCTTCCCCATGCATCAGAAATCAAAAGGTACAATTTCCGATGGATGAAAGCCAGTTACAAGTCAAACAACCAGCCAAATTTATACAATTTCTTGCTTACGGAAGGTTTATAGCTTGCGGCGCCTGATGTTGACCTGAGCTAACCCAGTTCGTTTCGGCTATTTGGTCATTGTAGTCGCGCGTTACCGAATGATCGGTGGTAGTTATTGGTCACCGAACGCGAGCAGTGTTAAAATAGCCGCACTTAATAGACCCACCTGCCTAAAAACAGGTTCGTCTATTTTGTGCCGTCGGATTACCTTTGGCCTTCTCTTACCAACCTTATTTCGCCTACCCTTTCCCACCATATGTCCGATCCGCACGCCGACCTCGCGCTGAGCAAACTCGAAATACTGGAAAAGAAGAACGCCGAGGCCCTGTTGGGTGGCGGCCAGGCTCGCATCGATGCCCAACATGCCAAGGGCAAACTGACGGCCCGCGAGCGGCTCGACCTGCTCATGGACCCGGGTTCCTTCGAGGAAATCGGCAAGTTTGTGATGCACCGTTCCAAGGACTTTGGCCTTGATAAAGAGTACTACCTAGGCGACGGCGTGGTAACGGGCTACGGCACGGTAAACGGCCGCTTGGTGTACGTGTTCTCACAGGATTTCACGGTATTAGGCGGCTCGCTGTCAGAGACTCACGCCGAGAAGATTGTGAAGATCATGGACCTGGCCATGAAGAACGGCGCACCGGTGATTGGCCTGAACGACTCGGGTGGGGCGCGTATTCAAGAGGGTGTGGTGAGCCTAGGTGGCTACGCCGACATCTTCTACAAGAACACGCTAGCCTCGGGCGTGGTACCGCAGATATCGGCCATTATGGGCCCTTGCGCCGGTGGTGCCGTGTACTCGCCGGCCATTACCGACTTCATCATGATGGTGGAAAACACGAGCTACATGTTCGTGACGGGCCCCAACGTGGTAAAAACGGTGACGCACGAAACCGTAACCAGCGAAGAACTGGGCGGCGCCAGCACCCACAGCACCAAGAGCGGCGTTACGCACTTTACAGCCGCCAACGAGGTAGCCTGCATTCAGCAGATCAAGCAGCTGCTGAGCTACATGCCGCAGAACTGCGAAGACACTGCCCCTATTTACCCTTACGAGCAGCAAGGCGAGGAACTGCGCCCCGAACTCGATACCATCATCCCGGAAAACCCAAACCAGCCCTACGACATCCGCGAGGTGATTACCGGAATCATCGATACGGACTCGTTTATGGAGGTGCACCAGAACTTTGCCGAGAACATTGTGGTGGGTTTTGCGCGCCTAGGTGGCCGTAGCATCGGCATTGTGGGCAACCAGCCTGCCGTGCTGGCCGGCGTGCTCGATATTAACGCTTCCACGAAAGCCGCGCGCTTCGTACGCTTCTGCGACTCGTTCAACATTCCGCTGCTCGTGCTTGAAGACGTGCCTGGCTTCTTGCCCGGCACCGACCAGGAATGGCGCGGCATCATTACCAACGGTGCTAAACTGCTGTATGCCTTCTGCGAAGCCACGGTGCCGCGCATTACGGTAATTACCCGCAAAGCCTACGGCGGAGCTTACGACGTGATGAACTCGAAGCACATCGGTGCCGACATGAATTACGCTTGGCCCACCGCCGAAATTGCGGTGATGGGTGCTAAGGGCGCGGCCGAAATCATCTTCAAGCGCGAAATAGCACAGGCCGAAGACCCCGAAGCCAAGTTGCAGGAGAAGGTAGACGACTACCAGCGCAAGTTTGCCACACCGTACCGTGCGGCGCACCGCGGCTTCGTCGACGAAGTGATTGTGCCTTCGCAAACGCGCCAAAAGCTGATTCGGGCCTTCAAAATGCTCGAAAACAAGGTGGATAAGCTGCCGCGCAAAAAGCACGGCAACATTCCGTTGTAATTGTTATACTTGAAGAAGTGGAAGCGGTGCTGTTCGGTAGAATAGCACCGCTTTCAGCTTTTGTCTCACCTTCAGCAATTAAAGGTCCGATCAGGTCTGTTAACCACGTAGTTATGTATTGCACTATCCCCGATTTCCTGCTGGAGTGGCAGGAAGAAAGCGCCGCTACCGAAAAATTATTGGCTCAGCTAACCGATGAGTCCTTGCATCAGCGCATTACATCTGAGGGTCGTACGCTTGGCCGGTTGGTTTGGCACGTAGTGCAAACAATGACTGAGATGCCGCACCGGGCGGGCTTATTCCCCACCGATGAGTTGGAGAACCAACCTTGCCCCCCGGCAAAGGATACCCGCACGGAGTACGTACGCGCGGCTGCGGCAGTAGCCGACGCCGTTGTGCGCCAGTGGACCGACGACCAGCTCCGTGACGAGGTGGAGATGTATGGCGAGGTCTGGAGCAAGGGCCGCGTGCTGTCGGTGCTGGTGCGGCACCAAGCCCACCACCGCGGCCAAATGACGGTGCTCATGCGCCAGGCAGGCCTGCGGGTGCCCGGCGTGTACGGCCCCGCCCGCGAAGAATGGGCGGAAATGGGCGTACCGGCTATGGAATAGCCGCAACCCGCTGCCACCGCACTCGTTTCATGTTACCTGCTTTCCGTTCTTTCGTTTCTCCCCATCGCTTCTTACCTGTTCCCACTCCATGCGTCCCGAGAGCTTCGACTTCCTTCAGAATTACTTAAACAACCCCTCACCCACCGGCTTCGAGAAGGAAGGCCAAAAGCTGTGGCTGGAGTACATCAAGCCGTACATCGACGAGTACTTCGTGGATACCTACGGCACCGTAGTGGGTGTGCTAAACCCTGAGGCTGAGTACAAAGTGGTGATTGAAGCCCACGCCGACGAAATCAGCTGGTTTGTAAACTACATCACGAAGGAGGGCTACATCTACCTCCGCCGCAACGGCGGCTCCGATGCCCTCATTGCCCCTTCTAAGCGCGTTATCATTCACACGGCCAAGGGCCCGGTGCGGGCCGTGTTTGGCTGGCCGGCCATACACGTACGCAAAACGGAACAAGACAAAGCCCCGACCATCGAAACCATCTTCCTGGACTGCGGCGCTTCGTCGCGCGATGAGGTGGAGGAAATGGGCGTGCACGTGGGCTCCGTGGTTACGTTCGAGGACGAACTGATGGAGCTGAACAACAAATACCTCGTGGGCCGCGCGCTCGACAACCGCATCGGAGGTTTCATGATTGCCGAAGTGGCGCGCCGGCTAAAAGAAGAAGGCAAGAAGCTGCCCTTCGGCCTGTACATCGTGAATGCGGTGCAGGAAGAAATCGGCTTGCGCGGCGCCGAGATGATTGCCCACCGTATTAAGCCTGATGTAGCCATTATTACCGACGTAACGCACGATACCCAGTCGCCGATGTACGAGAAGAAGACCTCGGGCGACATCCACTGCGGTAAAGGCCCGGTAATTACCTACGGACCAGCCGTGCAGAATAATCTGCGCGACCTGATTATCCAGACAGCTCAGCAGAAGGAAATTCCCTTCCAGCGCGCGGCGGCCACCCGCGCCACCGGCACCGATACCGACGCATTTGCTTACTCCAACGCTGGCGTGGCTTCGGCCCTCATTTCGCTGCCGCTGAAGTACATGCACACCACCGTGGAAACCGTGCACAACGACGACGTGCAGAATGTCATCAACCTCATCTACGAAACGCTGCTGCGCATCGAAGACAACCACGACTTCCGCTACTTCAAATAAGATTTAGCCTGAAAGTTTTATTAGGCGGCCGCACAATTCGTGTGGCCGCTTTTGTTTTGCAGCCTCAGGCGTTCTATCTCGCCTCTCCCTTTATGCTTCAGCTTCCGCTCGTGCAAACACCGCTAACGGTTACCGATCAAATTAACCGGCGCGTAGTGGTGCCATTTCCGCCGCAACGCATTGTATCGTTGGTGCCGTCGCAAACGGAACTGCTCTACGACCTAGGATTGGGCGAGCGGGTAGTAGGCGTCACGAAATTCTGCATTCATCCGGCCGGGGCGCGGAAGCAGGCGCAGGTAATTGGCGGCACTAAGAACTTCAACTTTGAGCACATAGCGGAGCTGAAGCCTGACTTGATCATTGGCAACAAGGAAGAGAACTACCAGGAGGGCATCGAGCAGTTGACGGCTGATTATCCTGTGTGGATGAGTGACATCTTCACCCTAGGTGATTCGCTGCGGATGATGCGGCAGGTAGGCCTGATTACCGGCACGCAAGCCCGGGCCGAGCGCCTGGCCGAAGAAATTGGCAGCAGCCTGCAAGCCTTGCCAGCGGTGGCCGAGCCACTTTCGGCCGCCTACTTCATTTGGCGCAAGCCTTACATGGTAGCAGCCGCGGGCACCTTCATCGACGATATGCTGCCGCGGGCGGGCTTCCGGAATGTGTTTAGCGCCCTAGGTAGGTACCCCGAGGTAAGCGCCGAACAGCTGGCAACCGCTGCTCCACAAGTGATTCTGCTTTCGTCGGAGCCGTACCCGTTTCAGGAAAAGCACGTGGAGGAGTTTCGGGCTATTTGCCCTAACGCGCAGGTGCTGGTAGTAGATGGCGAGCTGTTTAGCTGGTATGGCAGCCGATTACGGCATACGACTGCCTACTTCGAGCAACTACAAAACGAAGTAGCGCGGACTTTTTAGTCTGCGTCCACGGATAGTAGTGTCTATAGCTGTGCCATTCAGCACGGTGTTGCTTAGACTAAGCTACGCAACATTACGCTACATCTTGAACCCAGCTTGCCGTAGCTCCTCCCAGAAAAATGGGTAAGATTTACGCACCACGGCTGGGGCTTCTACCTCTATTTTGCCGTGTAGCGCCAAAGGAGCAAAGGCCATGGCCATGCGGTGGTCGTGGTAGGTGGCTACGGTTTGGCCGTCTACGTTCAGCTGTTGCGCCGATACCCGGAACATATCGCGCTCCTCGGCCGTGAGCGAAGCGCCAAACTTGCCTAGCTCGTTTTGCAAGGCGGCAATACGGTCGGTTTCTTTGATGCGCAGGCTTTCGAGGCCCACCATGTCAACTGTTACGCCGGTGGCGGCGGCAGCCACCGCAATGGTTTGGGCCAGGTCGGGGCAGTCGGTAAAGTTCATGGCTACGTGGCCGGCACGCCCCTTGGCGGGAGCCTGCCGCAGGATAACACCATCGGGCACGAACTCGGTGTGTACGCCCAGCGGGTCCATCAGGTGCATAATGGCCTGGTCGCCTTGCCAGGATTGGCGCCGCAGGCCGGGCAGGTGTATTTGGGAGCCAGCCGGACCTAGGGCTACCATAGCATACCAGTAACTCGCCGCCGACCAATCGGCCTCGACGGTGTAATCGGCGGGCTGGTAGGGCTTGGGCGCCACGCGCACATCACGGTCGCGCACTTCTACCTGCGCGCCGAAGTGGCGCATCAGGCTGGCCGTCATCGTGATGTAGGGCCGCGAGCCGATGTGGCCCGTAAGCTGCAGGTTGAGGCCGCCTGGAATGAGTGGCCCCACCATCATCAGGGCCGAGATAAACTGGCTGCTGATGTCGCCGCGCACGGCCAGCGTGGTAGCCGCGCCGGGCTCGAAGCCGTTGAGCCGAAGCGGCGGGTACCCTTCGCGCCCTAGGTACTCGATGTGGGCCCCGAGCTTACGCAGCGCATCAACCAACACGCCAATAGGCCGCTCCAGCATGCGCGCCGTGCCCGTGAGTGTGGTTTTGCGCCCCGTTACGGCCAGGTACGCCGTCAGGAAGCGCATCACGGTACCGGCATCCTCGGCGTCGAACACCTCGGCCTCGGGGTGCGCCAGCAGGCGGCGCATCAACTGGGTATCGTTGGCCTCGGAAAGGTGCGTGAGGGTGCCACCACCGGCCAAGGCTTGCAGAATGAGGGCGCGGTTGCTTTCGCTTTTGGAGGCAGGCAACACGGCCGTGCCGCGCAGCGGGCCGCCGGGCCAGCGCAACGACAGCGTATCGGGGAAAGTTGGTTGGTGCATTAGCAGAGGAGCGCCCGAAGGTAACGCCCTAGGTTAAACTTACAGACCAGGCCACACGGGAGGTGGCTGGCCCGGTTACAGCCGATGGTAGTAGCGCAGCGAGTCGGCAATTTCGGTTACGCTTACCGGCTGATCGTACACGCCCCGGCCGATGCCCTCGAGCAGGGTGCAGTTGATGGTGCTGCCTTGGTTTTTCTTGTCCTGCAGGGCCAGCTCGGCAATGGCCTGAGTCTCGAGCGTTACAAACTGTACTTTCTCAAATACCGAGAACAGGAAGGTCTCGATCTGGTTTAGCTCGCGCTCCGTGAGCAGGCCTTTTTGTACCGACAGCCAACTTTCGCAGATGATGCCGGCAGCCACCGCCTCGCCGTGCAGTATGCTGCGGCCCGCTTGGCTCAGCAAATAGCTTTCGAGGGCGTGGCCCACGGTGTGGCCGAAATTCAGGAGCTTGCGGGGGCCTTTTTCGGTGGGGTCCTGCTCCACAATGCGCTGCTTTACCAGCACCGACTCGCGCACCACGGGCGTCCAGTCTTCCACAAACAAGCCCTGGTGGCGCTGCTCAGCAAAGGCGTCGGCGTCGGCAATAAGCCAGTGCTTTACCACCTCGGCGTAGCCCGCCCGCAGTTCGCGCGGATCGAGCGTGCTCAGGAAGCTGGTATCGATGCACACGGCTTCGGGCAGCTGAAACACACCTAGGTGGTTTTTGTAGCCCATGAAATCGACACCGGTTTTGCCGCCGATGGCCGCATCTACCTGCGCCAGCAAGGTGGTAGGTACTACCACGCAACGCATGCCCCGCTTGTAAAGGGCCGCGCAAAAACCACCTAGGTCGGAGATGACGCCGCCACCCAGGCACACCAGCACGCTGTGCCGATCGAAGCGGTGCTCCGTCAGCTCGCCCCACACCCGCTCGCTGGTAGCGAGGGTTTTGTGCTCTTCGCCGGCGGGTACCTCAATCAACAGGTGCTCTTCGGGCAGGTAAGGCTTGAGGGCGTGGTAGCACAGGCGGGCGGTGTTGGTATCGGCCAGCACGGCTACGCGTGTGGTGCCGGGGCGGCCGAGCAGGGCCGCCAACGCCGGCAGCGCCTCGGGGCCGATGTGGATTGCGTCAGTCATGGGGCGTAAAGTTCAGGGTTCTGGCGCAAGTAGCCTACATTGGTGCTCGGCAAGGCCCCAAGTACCCGGCCTAGGTCTTCTCGAAGCACCGCAAACCGCGCAGCAGTAGCAGTGGAACAAAAAGCGCTTTTCGACGGCGAGGTACGCCTGGCAAAGTTTTCGGGCAAAGGCGCCTGGACGTACGCCCCGCTCCCGCCGCTGCAGATACCCGGCCGCAATGCCTTCGGCCTGGCCAAAGTAACCGGCTCCATCGATGCCTTCGAGCTGCCAGTTAGCAACCTGATGCCGCTGGGCAATGGCCGCAGCTTTCTGCCCGTGAAGGCCGAAATCCGAAAAGCTATTGGCAAGCAGGCCGGCGACACCGTACGCCTGGTGCTCTACGCCGAGGCCGTGCCCCTTTCCGTTGCCGACGAAGATCTGCTGGCTTGCCTGGCCGATGCGCCCCGTGCCGAAGCAGTTTACGCGCGCCTCAGCCCGCCCGAGCAAACCGCGTGGCTGAACTGGGTGCGCGCCGCCCCTACCGACGACGCCAAGGTGGCCCGGATGGTATCGGCGCTGGCACGACTGGAGGCCGGAATGGCCGCGCCGCCAAGCAAATAGCTCCAGTTTAAAACTGCGTGCAACCTTTTGTGGCCAGGGCAGCATCCTGTGGTATATAAGTCACCGAACCATGCCCATCCGCAATTACTTCTTTTTGCTGCTGAGCGCCGTGCTGTTGCTAGCCGGCTGCTCCACCGACCGCGATGTAGCGCCCCTCGACGCGCAGCTGCAGGGCTCTTGGCGTTGGGTGCAAACCACAGGCGGCATTGCGGGCGTGCGCCTCACGCCGGCCAATACGGGCTATCAGGAGGAAATTCGATTTGAGTCGAACGGCAGCTTCTACCGCTTGCGCGATGGTAAAATCATCGACTCGGATACCTACGGCCTGTTTATTGCCTCCTCGCCCGGCGACAACCACACGCCCAACCTTATTCGCTACGGCAAAAATTCGTTGGGGCAGTCGTTTGAGATTACCGAAAACCGCCTCACGCTCTACGACGAAGCCGCCGACGGCTACATCTCGCAGTACGAACGCTAACTCCACCGCCATGTACAAGCTGATCCGCCCACTGCTGCTTGCCTCGGGCCTGACGACCCTGGGTGCGTGCAACCACCTGCATTCCATCGAAGCTGATGATACTGAAACAGCAAGGCCTACCTCGCTCATTGGCCGCTGGCAGTTGGTAAGCGTGAAAGGCGGCATGGTGCCCAACCCCGTAGTGCCACCCGAGGAGCTGCGTATTGCAGCCGACAGCACCGTGCGCGTGTACCTAGCTGGCACCTTGGCGCAACAGTTTCGGCTGCGGCCCACTAGCGGCAATTTCTGTACGCAGCTCGATCCAGTGCAATTAGTGCGCTTCGACGAAGACAAGAACCCGGGCATCACCTACGCCTACCAGATCAAAGGCGATGAGCTGACGCTCGACGGCAACATCTGCGTGGATGGCGTGATCAGGCGCTACCGCTGGATTACCGACACCGACAAATAATTAACCAGCAACGCCCATGACAAAATCTCTATCCCTGTTCTGCGACTTACTCATTGTTGCCTTGTGCTTCGCGGCCCTAGGTTGCCAGCAACAACAAGACGACATACAACCCTCCGACGCTGCCCTACTCGGCCGCTGGGACAGAGTGGTGCCAAAACACGAACGGCACTACCAGGCCCATTTGCTGCCCAAGCGCAGTATGGAGTTTTCGGCTGATGGTCGCCTGCGCTTCTACCGCAACGATACCCTTACGCACGAAGGCACTTTTGAACACCGCGGCTTCCCGAGCAATGTGCAGGCACCTCAAAACCTGCGATACCTCTCGCTCAACAGCAACCAGGGCAGCAGCGGTATGACGTACGAATTGCAACGGGATACCCTGTACTGGACTACTCCTTACTACAAGGATGTGATGAACTGCTGGCCTGTGCGCGAAACCTACGCCCGCGCCACCGCCACCCCGCTTCCTAGCAAGTAGGCTGTTTGGCTGCCACGGCCGGAGTAGCGCCCTTGCACCTAGGGCCGCTACTCCGGCCGCTGCATTATTTCGGTTTGCTTCCGGATGCTTTCGATATGAATGAGTTTGTAAAGCTCGGCCACAAACTTGTCGTTCACGTTTAGGCGGGCGGCCCACTCGGGGCGGCTCGTGAAAATTTCGTTCCACCGATCGAGCTGCAGAATCTTGATGTTGTTCTGCTTTTTGTACTCGGCTAGCTCCTCCACCAAGGCCATGCGGCGCGCTAGGGCCTCGATAATTTCCTGGTCGGCCACGTCCATTTTATGTCGCAGGTCTTCGGCTTTGTTCAGGTAGTCGCGGTTGTCGGTGGAGCGGTAGCGGTGCTTCAGCTCCGTTATCATTTCGGCCAACCGGAACGGCGTTACCTGTTGCTCGGCGTCGCTCCAGGCGTTTTCGGGGTCGGGGTGCGTTTCCAGCATCAGGCCGTCGTAGTCCAAGTCGAGGGCTTTTTGCGCTACGGGCAGCAGCAAATCGCGCCGGCCGCTGATGTGGCTGGGGTCGCAGATGAGCGGCAACTCCGGAAAACGCGTTTTAAGCTCAATCGGAATAGCCCAGGTGGGCGCATTGCGGTACTTGCTGGGCGCGCCGGTGCTGAACCCGCGGTGAATAGCGGCCAAATCGCGCACGCCGGCGCGGTCGAGACGCTCTAGGGCACCTGCCCACAACGCTAAGTCGGGGTTCACGGGGTTCTTCACCATCACGGGCACGCCGGTACCACCTAGGGCTTCGGCCAACTCCTGCACGGCAAAAGGGTTTACGGTGGTGCGGGCACCAATCCAGACCACATCCACGCCGTGGGCCAAGCAATCCTCCACGTGGCGGGGCGTGGCTACTTCTACCGTTACGGCAAGGCCAGTCTCTGCTTTTACGCGTTGCAGCCACTTCAGGCCCACCGCGCCAATGCCCTCAAACGAGCCCGGCCGGGTACGCGGCTTCCAGATGCCCGCCCTAAACAAATCGACGTCCAAGCCTTGCAGGCCGCGGGCAGTGGCCATTACCTGATCTTCGGTTTCGGCCGAGCAGGGGCCGGCCAGCAACAAGGGCTGCCCTTTGCGGGCCAACAGCCGGGTAAAATACGTGTCGAGTTCCATGGTTGAGGGCCGCTAGCCAGCCCCGCCCAATTTGCCGGAACCGCCGCTGCCACCTAGGGGTTTTAAGCACGCCACCGGCGCGCTAGCACATAATAACAGCGCCGCCTAAAACGATGTTTCGTGGCTATCTTCGCAGCCCAAAGCTACCACCCTGCATGCCCGAGCCCCAAACCCACCCAGCTGTTTCCTTTGATAATACCGCTGTTGCTTTCGCCTCCAAGTCGGATGGCGAGCTAAAACAGATGTACGCCCTGTTTGCTGCCATGAACAACAAGGGCCTTGTTGACCTAGGCGGCGGCATGATGAAGCGGGCCCTGAGCTGGGGCTTGCCGGGCAGCAAAATCATCATCAAGCACACCATCTTCAAGCAGTTTTGCGGCGGCGAAACCATTGCGGAGTGCAAGCCGGTAATTGCCGAGTTGGGTAAATTCAACATCGGCACCATTCTCGACTACTCCGTGGAGGGCGAAGGCAACGAGCAAAGCTTCGACCACACCCGCGACGAGCTCCTGAAGACTATCGACCTGGCTGCTGGTCATCCGCACATTCCGTTCTCGGTATTTAAGGTGACGGGCGTAGCCGATAGCGCGCTGCTCGAGAAAATTCAGGCCAAGCAGCAGCTTACCGCCGCCGAGCAGCAAACCTATGACCGCGCCATGCAGCGTATTGACGCGCTGTGCCGCCGCGCCCACGAGAAAAACGTGCGCATTTTCATCGATGCCGAGGAAAGCTGGTTTCAGGACACCATCGACGACATTGCCCGCGACATGATGCGCCGCTACAACCAGCAGCGCCCTATCGTGTGGAACACCTACCAGCTGTACCGCCACGACCGCCTCGATGCCCTAAAGGCCGACCACGACCACGCCGTGCAGGAAGGTTACTACGTGGGTGCTAAGCTGGTGCGCGGTGCCTACATGGAGAAGGAAGGTCGCGTGGCGCAGCAGCGCGGCTACCGCAACCCCATTAACCCAAGCAAGCAAGCCACCGACGACTTGTACGACAACGCCTTGCGCTACTCCATCGGGCACATTGAGCGCCTGGCTATTTGCGCTGGCACGCACAACGAGGCCTCGTCGCGCCTGCTAACCGAGCTGCTGGCCGACGCGGGCTTAGCGCCCAACGATGAGCGTGTGTGGTTTGCCCAGCTCTACGGCATGAGCGACAACTTAAGCTACAATTTGGCGCACGCCGGCTACAACACTGCCAAGTACGTGCCTTACGGCCCGGTTGAAGCTGTGATGCCTTACCTGCTGCGCCGCGCCGACGAAAACACCGCCATTGCCGGGCAAAGCAGCCGCGAATTCCTGCTGATTAAACGCGAAATGGAGCGCCGCCGAAATAAAGTGCGTTAAGCCTCAACGGCATAGTTATTGGTGAAAAGCCCGTTGTCTTGGAAGTATCCAACGCAACGGGCTTTTTTGGTATTTTACCTCCCTCTTCTCTCCCCTACACCTTAGTAACAACATGATTACACGCGTACGCCGCTTTCTTATTCAATACTCGCGCCATCAAACTGGTACGGCCAGCTACCTCACGGTAGTGCAGGAAGCGGAGTTAGGGCTGAACCTCGATATATCACACGAAAAAGCCCGGCTTAACGAAATACTCGCTGAGATATCCGAAACCGAGCACTCAGCTGGCCGCCCAGTGCTTAGCTGCTTGGTAAAGGTTGAAGGCTCTAAGGGCCAAGGCGATAATTTTTATAAGCTATGCGAGCGATTGGGCATGGGCCCTTGGCGCGAGCTAAAGCAAAATCCTGATTTTTTGCAGGATATGCGCACAGCTTGCCGCGATTTTTGGCGCAACGACGACAACTTTGCCCAATTCGGCTAAGCGAATTGAGGAGAGGCTTATTGGATGCTCGACAGGTTTATTTGGACACTGTCGTGTAACCTCAAGTGGATGGCACGCGTTAAGGAAGCCATCGAGTCTGTTAAGTGGCTAACCGCAACAGGCCTTGGTGAATTTCCCTTCCTTTTTCACCCATCCACAACCTCACCACAATGAACACCGACAATAATTCGAACCTGGGCAACACGCCCGGCACTGGCTCTTCGATGAACCCCGCTAACACTGGCACCGGCGCTGGCGCTGGCTACGGCAGCACCCAGCACTCGGGCAGCGGATCAATGGGCTCTTCGGGACTGAATTCTAGCAGCAATGCATCGAGCTCTTCGAACGTAGGTTCGGGCACCGATCAGAGCACCGGCGCTAACTACAATTCGGGCTCGTCGATGGGCAACAGCAATATGGGCTCTACTTCGTCGTACGGCTCGAGCCAATCGGGCAGCATGAGCGGCTCGACCGGTTCTGAGCGCATCCTGACCTCGACTTTCCGCGACCGTGAATCGGCTGAGCGTGCTTACAGCTCGCTGTCGTCGCGTGGTTATACCAAAGACGACGTAAACCTAATGATGTCGGACGAAACGCGTAAGCGTCACTTCGGCGACCACACTCCTGACAGCGACCTGGGCAACAAAGCCATGGAAGGCGCAGGCGTAGGTTCGGCCATCGGCGGTACTGCCGGTGCTGTAATTGGCGCCATCGCAGCTATCGGTACTTCGGTAGCACTGCCCGGCCTGGGCCTTGTAATTGCTGGCCCGCTGGCAGCTGCACTAGCTGGCGCCGGTGCTGGTGGCCTAACGGGCGGCCTGGTAGGCGCCCTGGTAGGCTCGGGCATTCCGGAAGAGCGCGCTGCCGAGTACGAGCACGACATTAAGAACGGCGGCATCGTGATGGGTGTACGCCCACGCAACGACGAAGATGCTCGTCACTTCCAAGACGAGTTCCGCCGCCACAACGGCGACCGTATTTACTACTAGCCGATCGTTTTAGAGTCGGCTTGCCAAAAGACCTCCCCGCAACCGGGGGGGTCTTTTTTGTTACTATGCTTACGAGGCACACATAGACCTAGGCTTGTATTTGGGCACTATTGTTTAGCTGCCCTCGTTAGCACTACAGAATGGGCCCGGTTTTCGCCATTACCATTCGGTGCGTCTTTACGTACATTTAGGACCACTTTTTTTCGCGCTTTTGCCCATGTCATTCCTTCGCCTGAAAATAGGCCTGTACGCCGCAGTAGTTGCTGCTGTGTTTGTACTGGCCTCCTATAAGCTATATCGGGGCAACGACGCCCGCGTACCGCAAAAAGAGGAAGTGCTCATCAAGGCTATGCTGCAGGGTTTAAGCCAGGCCCACTACCAGCCCGAGCAAATCGATGACAACTTCTCGCGACGCGTATTCGATTTGTACCTGAAGCGCATCGACTACTCCAAGAAGTTTTTGCTGCAGCCCGACGTGGTGCAGTTGCGCAAGTTCCAGACCGACATTGACGACCAGGTAAAGCGTGGTTCGCACGAGTTTTTGGAGCTTGCCACCCGCTTGGTTGATCAGCGCACCAAGGAAGCGCAAGCACTCTACCGCGACATACTGAGCAAGCCCATGGATTTCACGGTGGAAGAAACCTTCCAGACGGACTTCGACAAGGCTCAGTACCCGGCCGATAAAAACGCCCAGCGCGACGAGTGGCGCCGTTACCTGAAGTACCTGACGATGACGCGTCTGGTTGAAATTCAGGACGAGCAAGCCAAGCGCGACCCTAAGAAAGCTACTGCTCCTGCCTTATCAGCCACTGAAATGGAGGCTGAAGCCCGCAAGCGCGTGCTGAAGTACTTCGACGAGCAGTTCAACGACCTGATGCAGAACGACGACAACGACCGTTTGGCGTTGTGGGCGAATACCATTGCCAATACCTACGACCCCCACACCGAGTATTTCGCACCGAAGGACAAAGAGTCGTTCGACATTGCCATGACGGGCCGCTTCGAGGGCATTGGCGCTACGCTGCAGGAAAAGGATGGTCAGATTAAAGTGGCTGACATCATTCCGGGCTCGGCCTCGTACCGCCAAGGCCAACTAAAAGCCGGCGACATCATTCAGCGTGTAGCCCAAGGTGCTTCCGAGCCGATAACGGTGGAAGGCATGCGCCTTGACAAAGCCATTACCTATATCCGCGGCCCCAAAGGCACCGAGGTACGCCTGACGGTGAAGAAGCCCGACGGCAGCTCACAGGTCATTCCGATTGTGCGCGACGTAGTAATTGTAGAAGAAACTTACGCCCAATCGGCCGTTATCAACGAGAACGGCAAGAAGATTGGCTACCTGCGCCTGCCTACCTTCTACGCCAACTTCAACGATGAGCAAGGCGGCCGCAGCTCGGCCGAAGACGTGAAGAAAGAGCTTGAGAAGCTGAAAGCCGAAGGCGTGCAAGGCGTTGTGTTCGACCTGCGCAGCAACGGCGGCGGCTCGCTTACCGATGCCGTTGAAATGGCTGGTCTGTTTATCGACAGCGGCCCCGTAGTGCAGGTGCGTTCGGGCCAAGGCTCGGCTCAGGTGCTTAACGACCGCGACCCGCGCGTGCAGTACAACGGCCCGCTGGTGGTGATGGTAAACAAGTACAGTGCCTCGGCTTCGGAGATTTTGGCAGCTGCCATTCAGGACTACAAGCGCGGTGTTGTAATGGGCTCGACGAGCACTTATGGAAAAGGCACTGTGCAGCGCATTTTCAACCTCGACGATGCCTTGCCGGCTGAGTTCAACGCCATCAAGCCTTTTGGCTCGCTGAAGTTGACCACCCAGAAGTTTTACCGCATTAATGGCGGCTCTACGCAGTTTAAAGGCGTAGTTCCGGACATCGTGCTGCCCGACGCTTACAGCTACCTCGACCAAGGCGAGAAGGATGCCGAGTACCCGCTGAAGTGGGACGAAATTAGCCCGGCCCGCTACCGTACGTGGCCGCAGCAGCCTGCTCTCGACAAATTAAAGACTGCCTCTAACACCCGCGTGGCCAACAGCGCAAGCTTTAAGCTGGTACAGGAAATTGTAGAGCGCATGCGTAAGCGCAAAGACGACACCAGCGTGTCGCTGAAGCTAACGGCTTACCGTGCCGAGCAAGACCAGGCCAAGGCTGAGTCGAAGCGCTACGAAGAGTTGCAAAAGGCTGCCCAGCCTTTGGCTATTGCTCCGCTAGCCAACGACCTGCGCGCTGTGCAGTCGGACACCGTAAAGCAGAACCGCGTGCGCCGCATGTCGAAGAACCTAGTTAAAGACATCAACCTTCGCGAGGCCGTAGCTGTGGTGAAAGACCAGATCGACTCGCCTCAGGTAACCCGCCGCTAAGCTCTTTAGCCTACGCCCACCTAGGGGCGTAAAAGCAAAGCCCCTGCACCTTGTTGTGCAGGGGCTTTTTTGTTGCTTTCAGCAACCAATTGGTTTAGCTATGAAATCCTTCAAAGCGCTGAAAATCAAGGCCTATTTACACAGCCAAGCTATTTAACAAGCACAATTGTAACTCATTGATTATCAACGATAAAAATTACGTTTTCAACACCCAATTTTTTTAGCATTTCGGCACTCTATCGGAGTATTCTGCGTTGTGCTGATATGATGACGAACAACGAACAACTGAACGATAACATCCTGCACCTTCCGGTGGCCGACGAGGCCCAGCCCCAGCACGATGAGGCATGGCGCAAGTCCATCCCGGCTCAGGTGTTCTTGAACTACTTCTTCGCGCTCAGCTACCACATCCGCGAAGCCGACGACGCGACGGGTGGCTTGCAGCACCTGCCTTTCTTCCGGGCACACCAAGCCGAGCTTACCGACGCCGACCGCGCTCAGGTAGAGAAGTACCTGCATAGCTGCTGGAGCACCGAGTACGCTCTGCGTGCTACTGCCGACCTAGGCGACGAGGACTACTTGCGCAACGCCCTGCACTGGACGTTCCCGCAGGCTTACCACGCCGTAATGGCTGGCTTGCAGGCCTTCTTGCACACGGCCGGTGTGCGCACCAACAATCCGTCGCTGATCCGCCGCGAGGTGGGCCGCTTGGTAGTGCGCAATGCTTATCCGCGTCCGGTGTCGTTCTACGCTGCCGGCTCGTACGGCGACTTCAGCATTCACCGCTTGCCGCTAGCTGGCTACAAGGCCGGGCTGCAAATTGCCAGCAAGGCCATCGACGCACAGGCTCAGATTGGCCAGTTCCTGCGCACTACCCGCAAGCAGAAGGCAGTAGCCGTGCGCCAGCAAGTGCAAGGCAACCCCACCACCGCCATCCGTAGCCAGAAGACGGGGCAGCCGCTCGAGAAGTGGAATGCCCAGCACTGGCAGCAGATTACCTGGCGCCTAGGTTACACCACCATCTTCGACTTGCTGGGCCGCCTGCGCATTTCGCAGACCAGCCGCGAGATTGAGCGCTACGTAGAGTCCGACATCGACTTTGGCCTGTTTCACCACTCACTGCTCGACATTGTGAGCTACCTCAACGGTGTGCACGAAACGTACGTAGCCAAGGCCCTGGGTGTGGAGCGCTACCGCGAGCTGGTGGCCAACCTGCCTAAGCACTTGCAGCACGGCTTTGTGGAGGAGCGCCTGCGCACCCGCATTGAGCCGAACTTCACCGAAACCGACCCGCAGATGGGCATTGCTGCCTAACCTCCGCTCCCGATTAAGTACACCACTGCATATACACGTAAGCGCTGGCCCCTAGGTCAGCGTTTTTTGTTTGTGCCTCAGGCGGGTGGCCGCGGCAGCTTTACCTAGGGGCTTGTACTTTCGGTGTATTACTAAAACCGTCGGGCGGCTATCTTTGCGGCTTGACTTTTTCGGCCGTGGCCGATTGTTATACCCCTACCCTATGCACCACCTCAGCGAACAGGAGCTGATTCGTCGGCAGAAACTCGACGAACTCCAAAAGCTCGGCATCGAGCCGTATCCGTCCGAGCTGTTCGACGTGAACTTCTACGCCCAGGAAATTCACGATAACTACCACCCCGAGCTCAACAACTTCCAGGAAGTTCGCATGGCCGGCCGCCTGATGTCGGTGCGGGTGAAGGGCAAGGCCTCGTTCGCCGAACTGCAAGATGCCTCGGGCCGCATTCAACTCTACATCAATCGCGACGAAATTTGCCCCGGCGAAGACAAGGAGCTGTACAACACCGTGTTCAAGAAGCTGCTTGACCTAGGCGACTTCATCGCCGTGGAGGGCCGCGTGTTCAAGACGATGGTGGGCGAAACTTCGGTGCACGTTACCAGCTTCAAGCTGCTCTCGAAAGCCCTGCGCCCGCTGCCGGTAGTAAAGGAGCGTGTAGATGAAGCGACGGGTGAAAAAATTACCTACGACGCCTTCACCGACCCCGAGCAGCGTTACCGCCAGCGCTACGTTGACCTAGTAGTGAACCCGCACGTGCGCGATGCTTTCGTGAAGCGTACGCTGCTAGTGCAAGCCATGCGCAACTACCTCAACGACAAAGGCTACCTGGAGGTAGAAACTCCTATCCTACAGCCCTTGTACGGCGGGGCCGCCGCGCGCCCCTTCAAAACGCACCACAACACCTTGGACATGACGCTGTACCTGCGCATTGCCAACGAGTTGTACCTGAAGCGCCTCATTGTGGGCGGTTTCGATGGCGTGTACGAATTCTCGAAGGACTTCCGCAACGAGGGCATGTCGCGCTTCCACAACCCCGAGTTCACCCAGATGGAGCTGTACGTAGCGTACAAAGACTACTACTGGATGATGGATTTGGTGGAAGAGATGGTGGAGCGCGTAGCGCTGGCCCTGCACGGCCAGACCGAGGTGAAGGTGGGCGAGAACATCATCAACTTCCAGCGCCCCTGGAAGCGCTTCACCATGGCCGAAGCCATTGAGCACTACACCGGCTTCAACATCGAGGGCAAGAGCGAAGACGAACTGCGCGCCGCTGCCAAAGACCTTAAGGTGGGCCTCGACCCGAGCATGGGCAAAGCCAAGATTATCGACGAGATTTTTGGGGAGCACGTAGAGCCCAAGCTGATTCAGCCGACGTTCATCACCGACTACCCCGTGGAGATGTCGCCGTTGGCGAAGAAGCACCGCTCGAAGCCGGGCTTGGTCGAGCGTTTCGAGGCCATCTGCAACGGCAAAGAAATATGCAACGCCTTCTCGGAGCTGAACGACCCCATTGATCAGCGCAAGCGTTTCGAGGACCAACTAGAGCTGGGCAAGCGCGGCGACACCGAAGCCATGGTGCTCGACGAGGACTTCCTGCGCGCCCTAGAGTACGGCATGCCGCCCACGGCTGGCCTAGGTATTGGCATCGACCGCCTCTCGATGATCATGACCAACTCGCACTCGATTCAGGACGTGCTCTTCTTCCCGCAGATGAAGCCGGAGAAGACAGAGACGATGACCGAGAAATCGGAGAAACCAGTAGAGTAAAATGCAGCGCGGGCTGAAGCCCGCGCTACAAAACGTCGAAAGCCCCCCGTACCTATCACGTACGGGGGGCTTTCTTTATGAAATCTGCTAACCAATCCGGTCGGTACGAAACGAAGAAGCTTGCGATGGACTCGTACGATTTTACTACGCAGGTTGTTTGACCAGATCCTGGCAGAAGCTCTACGGTCGGCAATTTTGCTTCGAACCGTCTATCCGACGTTCACTTTTAACTGATTTCCCTTGTATAAACGACCTCAATGCCAAAAAGTTACTAGCACACCAACATTTTTTGTAGGCTGTTACCTAGGAGCTGAAAAGTCAGAAGGCCTCGCACCCAGTAACGGTGCGAGGCCTTCTTCTTTAGAATCAACTTAACCAGATCAACGAATCAGCTTAATCTGAAGAAGCTTGCGATGGATCGGTACGATTTTGCTAGGCGGATGTTTAACCAGTCCGACTAGAAGCTCTACCGTCGGCAATTTTGCTTCAGGGGCTAAATCAAAGACTATTCTAAGTCGATTTCTAAGTTCTTTAACGCAGCACCACACGCAAGGTTACGCTTGGCGCCGATTTTTTATCGGCCGGTATTGCCCGAGCCAGTAGCATTGTCTGCAACACCGCCGCCCGTAGAGCTAGTGCCGCCCGAGCTACCCGAAGTAGAAGATGAACCGCTCGTGCTGCCGCTGCCTGTAGTAGAAGAACCGCTGCGGCCGGCGTTGCTGCCTGCCGAGCTGGCTGTGCTAGTAGCGCTGCCCGTGGTGCCGCTGCCGCCACCCGAGCCACTTGCCCCACCCGACGACGAGCCACCGCCCGTAGCACTGCCTACACCGGAGCCGCCAGCCGACGAAGAACCGCCGCCAGTGCCCGTGCTTCCGCCGCCCGACGAGCTGCCGCTGGATGAGGAGCCACCGCCCGATGATGAGCCGCTACCCGAACCCGAGCCGCCCGAAGACGACCCGCCGCCCGATGAAGAACCACCCGAACCACCGCCCGAGCGGCTGCCGCCGCCACCTTGGCCGCCCATGCCGGCTAAGGCATCCTCGGCACCGGCTTTATCGGCGCTGCCGCCTTGGCCACCAGCCCCACCTTTCATAGCATCCAGGCGTGAGAGGCCGTCTTGCAGGAGTTTGTTCAGGTCGTCGCCGAACTTACCCAACGACTTGCCCAGGCTTTCGCGTGTAGCAGTGCCCGCGTCGGGGGCCATCAGCAGACCAGCCACAATACCGGCACTAGCGCCGGCCAACAACGCGAGGAGTACTTTACCGCTGTTGTCTTTCATAAATAGCAGGGTGTTTAGGTTAAGGGGGAGAACAAAGTGCATGGCCTTGCGGCCGGTAGGTTCCTAACGCGGATACGCGGGGAAAGTTGTGCAAAAAAAAGGCCCCGCACCTAGGGGTGCGGGGCCTTTCCGAAAAGCTACTACTTGGTTTACAAGTCGTTCAGCAGTTTTACAATCTCGCGCTTGCTCTTGCCAAGTTTGTCTTGCAGGCGGCCAACGAGGTCGTCAGCAGCACCTTCGGTGTATACCAGGTCATCGTCGGTCAGCTGCGCGTACTGCTGCTTCAGCTTGCCTTTCGACACGTTCCAGTCGCCTTTCATGTTTAGGCTGCTGCCGGCGCCGGTTACGCCTAGGTCTTCCAGCTTTTCGGTCAGCGACTTGAACGAGGTATCAAGCTGGGTGCCGAGCTTCGAGAGGGTGTCGTTCAGTTGGTCGCTGTATTTGCCAGCGTAGTTTTTCAGGTTGCCGCGGGTGGCGCTGCCTTTGTCGGGGGCCATCAGCAGGCC
The DNA here is from genome assembly GCF_001483135.1 of Solirubrum puertoriconensis. GTDB lineage: Bacteria > Bacteroidota > Bacteroidia > Cytophagales > Hymenobacteraceae > Solirubrum > Solirubrum puertoriconensis. The sequence goes on along the minus strand of NZ_LNAL01000003.1, from coordinate 441,776 downwards.
TGCTACGATACCAGCGCTAGCGCCAGCCAGCACGGCCAGCAGGATCTTGCCCGAGTTGTTGTCTTCGTTGTAAGACATGATTGTAGGAGGGTGTGGGTTGAAAGAAAGATTCAGAGTAAGTAAAAATCGACTGATGAAGCTCATCGGCTGATTTGCCGTGCTATACGCAAGGCCTACCGAGGAGTTGTGCGGAGAACCCAATAAAAATAGCTCCGCAGCAATATTAGCGTAATTGACTATTTAACCATACTTCCTTTCGGCTTAATTGGCTTAGGTAGCCTGTAATGGCTGTTTCGCCGTACTTTTCGGCACCACTACCCTACTACTCTTTTCTATGCCTACGCGCCTGCTTGTAGCCTGTGCGTTGCTGGCCTCGGTACTCTCGGGTGCCTGCCAACGCGCTGCTTCGCCCACCGCCTCAGCCGATTGCATCGACGAAAGCAAAATTCGAAAAGACGCCATGTGCACCATGCAATACGACCCCGTGTGCGGCTGCGACAACAAAACCTATGGCAATGCGTGCGTAGCCACCAACGCCGGCGTAACCAAGTATTCCAAGGGCGAATGCCCTGGCACCAACAACTAATTGCCCATCCGCATCATGCCTGAAAAACGCTACGTTCTGAACCCCACGCCTTTTGTGGTACCGACCACCGATGGCAAACTCATTGAAGAACACGTGGGCTACGCCAGCACGGGCACCGGCCAATACAGCCTCGCCCACATGGTGGCGCCGCCACAATGGAGCGAGCCGCACCAAACGCCGCAGTTCGATGAAATTACGATTGTGGTGCGCGGCCGCAAACGCTTCGAGATTGACGGCGACGTGGTAGAGCTCAGCGCTGGCCAAGCACTGCTGATTAAAGCCGGAGCGCGCATCCGTTACTCCAACCCCTTTGAGGATGAGTGCGAGTACTGGTCGATCTGCATTCCGGCCTTCAGCCCCGATACTGTTAATAGAGAAGCAGAGTAAAAAGCTTAACTCCTGGGCAAAAGCGCAGCGGCTCGTGTCATGGGCCGCTGCGCTTTTGCCCAGGAGTACTCTCATCTGGTAAGCTTTGCCAAGCGCAAGGCGCTTCCTCTATTTTCCGTACTTTTTGGGCAAGCCCACCTATACTGCCCCGTTCATGGATCAGCGCATCATCAATCTTTTCGACGAGTACACCCACCGGCCTCTTACCCGCAAGGAGTTTATGGAGCGGCTGCTGAAGCTTACGGGCAGCATGGCCATTGCCATGTCGGCGCTGTCGGTGCTCGACCCCGGCTACGCCGCAGCGGCTACCGTGCCCGAAGACGATAAGGACCTTGTGAGCGAAGAGGTAAGCTGGTTGGGCGAAGGCGGTGTAACTATGAAGGGCTACTTGGTGCGCCCCAAGAGCAAGAAAAAACGCGGGGCGGTGGTGGTTATCCATGAAAACCGCGGACTTACGCCGCACATCAAAGATGTAACGCGCCGCGTTGCCAAAGCCGGCTACCTGGCCCTAGGTGCCGATGCGCTGTCGCCGTTCGGGGGCACGCCCACCGACGAAGACAAAGGCCGCGAACTGATTGGCAAGCTTGATGCGCAGCAGAACCTAGGCAACTACCTGCGCGGCCTGGAGTACCTCCGCTCCCGCCCCGATAGCAACGGCCGCACCGGCTGCGTGGGCTTCTGCTGGGGCGGCGCCATGGCCAACCAACTGGCCGCTAACGACCCCAAGTTGAATGCCGCCGTGGCGTACTACGGCCGCCAGCCCGATGCCGCCGCGGCCGCCAACATCAAAGCCCACCTGCTGATGCACTACGCCGGCCAGGATGAGCGTGTGAATGCTGGCATGGCTACCTGGGAGCAAGCCCTAAAAGCTGCTGGCGTGCGGTACGAGCAGTACGTGTACGAAGCCGCCCAGCATGCTTTCAACAACGACTCCTCGCCCGCCCGCTACAACGAAGCGGCTGCTAAGCTAGCCTGGGAACGTACGTTGCGGCTGTTTAAGGAGCAATTGGTATGAGCCAACCTTCTGAAGCACCGGAGCATCTCATTGGTGTTGGTTTTTGGTATAGCTTTTACGAACCAGACTTGCCCGCACCTTCTCAGTTTGTAGATGAGCACTGGTCAACTGAGGAACGAAGAAGGGTATTAAGCTACCTGCAGCAAGGACGTAAACTAAACTATTGGGCAGGCTACAGCTGGTGCCGCTTTCAATGTGGTGAACCAGATGACAATATGGGCTCTGCTGACCTTACCGACGGTACCTATTGCTGGCCCGAAGGATTGGCCCATTACATTGAACGCCATCATGTAAAGCTTCCAGAGCGTATCGTTGCACACATCTTGAGTCAACCCAGCTTTCCTGATATAGCTGCTGCCTTAGTTCCGGAATCTATTCCTGTTGATATCTCTTGGTGGAAGACACAGCGTGGTTGGCAGCCTGCCAATGGTTGCTCACCTTTTTGGTTTAAGTCGCGAAAGGAAGCACAAGATTTTATGCGTCGCTTGGACCGCAATGCTCTCGACTTTGGCCCACAAACGGATGAGACTGAAGTAGCGCGTGCGAGACTTCTCCAAGCACTGCGGCAAGAGCTACAATAAAACACCCGGCCAGCTCTATTAAGCTGGCCGGGTGTTTTAACATCCTGCTACTAAGACTTCGTTTACGACTTCGGCTGGGGGCTTGCGGTAAGGCTTTGCGCGGCAACTTAGGACAATGCAACATCAGCGCATTACCTCGATGTGCCCTTTGTATTGCCGCTTGGTTACGGAGTTATTGAGTATGTAGTAATACACGCCATCGGGTTGCCCTTCGGCACGCCAGCCGTTGTCGTAGCTCTCTTGACGGAAAACCTCGCGCCCCCAGCGGTTAAAAATGCGGATGCTGAAAGCTTTCGCATTCAAGCCCTTCACTACGAAAGTCTCGTTCTTGTTGTCGTTGTTGGGTGTAATGGCGTTGGGCAGCTGAATAGGGCAGTTAGCATCGATAATCTCTACTTCGCCGGTGCTCACACAGCCATCAACCGTTACCTCAACGTTGTACTTACCCGGGTTCAGCACTTCGTATATGGCGTTGGTAGAGCCATCTTGCCACCGATAAGTAGCGCCCGCGCGCTGCGGGCTTACGCGCAACACCAACCCCTTGTCCATGCAAATGGCCGTGTCGCGACCTAGGGAAATAATGGGCGAAGCTTGGTAGCCCACACGAACCGTATCGGAACTGACGCAGCCTTGCGGCGAAGTAACCTGTACCCAGTACTTGCCTGCTTGGGTGGCGGTAAAGGTTGGCTGCGTTGAGCCATCTTGCCACAAATACGCGGTGCGGTCGGGTTGTTTGCCGGGGCTCAGCGTAACCGGTTGCCCGGGGCACACTAGTTGGTCGGGCCCGAGCTGCACGTTGGGTGGCGGCGATATTGTTACGAGCTGCGTGCTAGTATACTGCACACCGGTTGTGAGCACCACCTCCAGGGTTACTTTGTATGTTCCCAAGGCCCGGTACGTATGGCTAACCGAGGTTCCTGTAGCTGTGTTGCTGGCCCCCGAGGTTGGCTCGCCAAAGTCCCAAGTAGCCGATGCAATGCCTAAGGTCGGCGTTAGACTGGCCGTGAAGTTCGCTGTAGTGCTGACGCAAAACGGGCCGTTGTTGAAGGTGAGATAGGGCGACCGGGGAAAGGCGTTGGGAAAGTTGGGCAGGCTACGCGTGCCTTTGCGCGAGGCCAACGACACGCCATTAATTTCCAACGAACACGCCAACGCTCCTCTGGCATTTGGGTTTTGAATGACACCTACCCAGGGGCTGTCGTAAAAGGCTACGTATACCCTGCCGTCGGGCCCGGGCAGCAGGGCACCGGGCCGGCGCGTCGACATGGGTATGCGTTGGGCCGAGGCAAAGATTTCCGTTGCCGTGGGCAGAGACACATCCAACTGAAACAGCGCTACCACCTGCAGCGGTGTGCGTGGCATGTTCGAAAACATCGACACGTAGAGCCGGGAGCCATCGGGCGAAAATGCCAGCCCATACGTTGGCTTCTTCGGTATCAGCATGGGCAACTGCGTTACGCCTGTTACTTGCCCGGTAGCCTTATCAAAATCGAACAAGCAGATGTGGCCGTTAATGGTAGTAGCAATCTTGGTTCCTTGCTTGTTGGCTACCATGTAGCTTGCTTCCTGCAAGTAGCCGGTTCGGCTGCTATCAACGGGGCCGATGCTGCTGATAATGGGTGCGCTTACGCCCGCCGGCGACACCAACGATGCGTAAAAACGAGAGTTCAGCAACCCGTGCGTTACCACCCAAGTATCGCGGCCGTTGGCGTGCAAAATGCCCGTGAGGCGCTCCGTCATGGCTACGGTAGGCACTTGCGCCATAACGTTGCGGCTCACGGCACCCAGGCCGTTTTGCTGAGCCATATCTACCAAATAGTAGTAAGGCCCGGCGGCGCCAAGCTCTTCGCCAACGGTGAAAAGAAAATACCGTTTGGAATGCCCCGGATGCTGAACAATGAGTGCTCCTTGCGTCGCCGAGGGGTTGCCCAGCAGCCGTTGACCGTTGGTCATGGTTTGGTGGCGCGAGTTCCAGACGGTGCGGCCGTCGGTGTAAAAAAGCAGTGCACCTGTAGAGTCGGATACAGTGGCGCAACCTTCATAAGCGGCCATTACGTTGGAACGCACCGAGCTAGGGCCTCCGCCCATAAAGCTGATGCCAGCCTGGTTGCCGAAAAACCAGTAGTTATCGGGGCCGCGCTGGGCGCTGGCTAGCCAAGGCCAGCACAGCATTAGCCACATCAATAACTTACCAGCTCGATGTGCCACCCTTGTTGGTATAGGTAGGCGGAGTAATGCTGCTTGCATGTATCGCTCGGGTAAACTGACAAAATTTTACGCCTTGGGGTAGCACCCATTACCGGGCACTGCGCCTCAGTTTTGCTGTGCGGCATTTGCCAAAGGTGCTTGTGCAACAGAGGCCATTGCTGACATGGGCCTACCGCGGTAATTAAGCACCGGATGGGCTTAGGTATAAATGCGCCTTCAGCAAAACAAGGCCTGAAATAGTATTATCTCGGGCCAAAATACTCGGCGGCGACTGAGCTGCCGAAAGCACCACATCAATATGTGATGTAGTCTAATGGCCCCTAGGTAGTACAAAGCCCCGCTCGTGGTAGGGAGCGGGGCTTTGTTGGGGTAGCCCTAGGTAGTCGAGTTACGACTTCGGCTGGGGGGCTTGCGGCAGAGCTTTGCGCGGCAGCTTCTGGTCGCGCATGGCGGCGTTGTACACGAACGAAGCCACAATTACCGAGGCTTGCTTCAGGTCGTCGGCCTGTAGGCGCTCGTAAGTATCCTGGTTGGTATGGTGGGTGCGGGTGTTGTAGTCGAGGCCGTCTTGTATGAACTGGAAGCCGGGCAGGCCTACAGCGTCGAAAGCGAGGTGGTCGGTGCCGCCGGTGTTGCGGGGCGTAACGGTGGTAGCGCCCATATCGGCGAAGGGCTTCAGCCACTCGGTAAAGATGGGCTGCACGCCCTCGTTGCCTTGCGCGTAGATGCCGCGAATTTTGCCCGAGCCGTTATCGAGGTTGAAGTAACCGGCCAGCTTTTCGTGGGCGGGCAGCAGCTTCATGGTAGCGGGGTCGCCGAAGTTGTTTTTCACGTAGTTGCGCGAGCCGTGCAGGCCCTGCTCCTCCTCGCCCCACAGCGCAATGCGAATGGTGCGGCGCGGCTTGGCATCCACGGCTTTCAGGATGCGTACGGCCTCCATCATCACGGCGCAGCCGGCGGCGTTGTCGGTAGCGCCGGTAGCGGCGTGCCACGAGTCGATGTGGGCGCCGAGCATAACTACCTCGTTCTTGAGCTTTTTGTCGGTGCCGGGGATTTCGGCAATTACGTTGTAACCCCGCAGGTCTTGGGTTTGGAACTTGGTTTTGGTGTCCATTTCCACCTCAACCGGAATGCCGGCTTCTACCAAACGAATCAGGCGCAGCTGGTCTTCGGGGGCCATTTCGATTTCGGGCAGCACGGGCTTGGCATCGGCGGCGTAGGGCGCACCGTTGGAGGTGAAGAACGTGCCATGCGAGCCGCCGCGGGTGCTGAGTACAGCAGCGGCGCCTTCTTGCATAAACAGCTCGGCCATTTTGGTGCGCAGCGCGAGGCGGGCGCGGTAAGCAGCCATGGCGTCGTCGTTGCCTTGGCGGGCAGGGCGGGCTTCGGCCGGAGCGGCCATTTTCAGCAGCTCTTCGTCGGTGTAGCGCTTGGCGTCGGCGGCGAAGGTGGTTTTCGGCTCCGAGGCTACTTCCGTCAGCACGATTTTATCGCGCAGCTGGCCTTTGTACTTGTCGAGGTCGGCTTCGGTGGTGGCTTTCACCAGCACAATCTGCTTCTTGATGGCACCGTTGGTGCCGGGCGTCCAGGCTTTGGGCGCGCCAATCATGTTGTGGTAGTACGGCGCCGTCATGGCTACGTACGACTTCTCGATGTCCCAGCCGCGGCCAAAGGTGCCCCACGGATCAATTTTTGAGTTCACCAAGCCCCACTGCGCCATTTGCTTTTGCGTCCACTCGTGGGCGCGCTTCAGGCCCTCGGAACCAGCCAGGCGCGGACCGCTCACATCGGTGAGGTAAAAAGCGGTTTTCATCACCTGCGAGCGGTTCAGGCCTTCGTCCTTGATTTTGGCAATCATGGCCTGATCGACCTTTTCGGCTTGCTGGGCCAGCGCCGGCGCGGCCGTGCTGAGGCCGTAAGCAACGGCCAGGTACACGAGTTTCTGCATCAGTACAGTGAGTGAAGGGGTTGGATAGAGACGGGCTAAAGAAACAGGATATGGACGAGGTTTCCAGCTAACCGTTGCGTAGCCCACTCGGCTGCCTATCTTTCCACGGTTTTTTATTTGTGCCCAGCATTCCTAACTCCTGTATTTTGAAGCACTGCCTAGCCCTGCTCCTCCTCCTGTTCAGCATGCCCTGTGCCTGGGCGCAAGCCCAAGCACCCGACAGCAGCTACGCCGCCAAAATGCGCGCGCCGGGTGTGCAAATGGTTACCATCGATGGCAAGTACAAGGTTTGGACGCAGCGCGTGGGGCAAGGCAAGATTAAGCTGCTGGTGCTGCACGGCGGCCCCGGCAACACCCATGAGTACTTCGAGAACTTTCCGGAGCACCTGGCCAAAGAAGGCGTAGAGCTGTACTACTACGACCAGCTCAACTCGTACCATTCCGACAAAACCCCTGACAAAGAGGTATGGCGCATTGACCGCTTTGTGGAGGAGGTAGAGCAAGTGCGCCAAGCCCTAGGTCTGGAAAGCTTTTACCTGCTCGGGCACTCGTGGGGCGGCATGCTGGCGCTGGAATACGCAACCAAATACCCGCAACACATCAAAGGGCTGATTACCTCCAACATCGGCTACAAAGCCACGGTATTCAACAAGCACCGCTACAGCCAATATGCCGATATCATTCGGCGGCACACGGCCAAGGATGGCAAAACCATAGCCGGCCTCGATACCATGGGTTTGGTAGCGCTTTCGCCGTACATCACGCCGGCCGTAACCAAGGAGTTCCGAAGCCTGCACATGATGCGCCTGCCGCAAGAGCCGCCCACGTTTACGCGCAGCCAAGCGCACATTACCCGCACCTACGCCGGCTATTTTATGCCCTACATGCTGGCTTGGGATTTCAGCGAGCGGCTGGCTGGCATCAAACCGCCTACGCTTATCATCGGCTCCAAGCACGACTTCATTCCGGTAGCCGACATTGAGTTTATGCAGCGGCGCATCCCCAACAGTCAGCACTACATCTGCCCCGAAGGCTCGCACTACGCCATGTGGGACGACCCGCAGCATTACTTCCCAACCCTGATTAAGTTTCTGCGCAAAACCGAGCGCAAAGGCTAGCTTGTGCGACTCGGATAGCGCAACCGGGTTTCCGACAAGTTAAGGCGCAGCCCTAGGTCGTTTCCTCGAGCAGCTTATCGGGAGTAATAGGCAGCTCGCGGATGCGCTTGCCGGTGGCGTGGTACACGGCGTTGGCAATGGCCGCCGTAAAGCCAATCAGTCCTATTTCACCCAGACCCTTGGCGCCCATAGGGTCGAGGCGCAGGTCGGGTTCTTCCACAAAGTGCACCTCGATGGCGGGCACATCGGCGCACACGGGCACGTGGTACTCGGCCAGATCGGGGTTGATGAAGCGGCCGTAGCGGTGGTCGAGGCGGGCGTCCTCCATCAGCGCCAACCCAATGCCCCACACAATGGAGCCATACACCTGCGAACGAGCCGTTTTTGGGTTTAGCACGCGGCCCACATCCAACGCCGATACCACGCGGCTCAGGCGCACCTCGCCGGTGGGCTCGTGCACGCGCACCTCCACAAAGTTGGCGCAAAACGACTTGCCCGAGTACTTCTCCTGCTCAGGGTTGGTGTCTACTTCGCGCGTCAGCTCGAGCTTGGGCAGGTTGTGCTGGCGCAGGATATCGGCGTAGCTAAGCTGGGTGTCGGCATCGATGGCGAGATGCACGCGGCCGTTGCGGGCCACTACATCGGCGGGCCCTAGGTTACGATTGGCCCAGGCAGGGGTGCGTACGGCCAGGGCCAGAAGCTCTTGCTGCAGGGCTTGGCAAACCGCGTGCACCGCCGAGCCCACCGAGGCCGCCGTGTGCGAGCCGTACTGCCCCGGCGCAGGCGGCAACGACGAGTTGCCCAGCTCAAAGCGCACCTGCGCTACCGGCACGCCGCTGGCATCGGCCGCAATCTGCGACATGATGGTGCCCGTGCCGGGGCCCACATCGGCGGTGGCGCTTTGCACCAGCAGGGTGCCATCGGGGGTAAGCTGGGCGCGCGCCGCAGCTTTGCTGCGCTCAGCTTTGTAAATACCCATGGCCATGCCGTAGCCAATCAGCCACTCGCCCTCGCGCAGGCTGCGGGGCTGCGCCGGGCGCTTGCTCCAGCCGAACCGCTCGGCCCCCAGCGCGTAGCAGCGGCGCAGCTGGTTGCTCGACCACGGCTTGTTGCTGGCGGGGTCGGCATCGGCAAAATTTTGCAGGCGCAGGGTTAGGGGGTCCATGTTCAGGGCGTAGGCCAGCTCATCCATGGCCGACTCGAGGGCGAAGGAGCCGCTGGTTTCGCCGGGGCCGCGCGTCCAGGCCGGGGTGCTGAGGTCGAGGGGCACGATGCGGTAAATGGCCTGCATGTTGGGGCAGCGGTAGGCCGATTTGCTCGGGTGCACAATGCGCTCCACAAACTGCTCGTAGCGCGAGGTTTGCCCGCAGGCCTCGTGCCGCATGCCCACCAGTTGCCCGGTGGCGGTGGCACCTAGGCTGATTTTTTGGATGGCGTGCGGGCGGTAGCCCACCAGGTTAAACATTTGCTCGCGGGCCAGCACCACCTTTACGGGGCGGCCTACGAGCCGCGCCCCCAAAATGGCGGCAACCTCCTGCGGCCATATCCGCGAAGCACCGCCAAACGCCCCGCCCACAAACGGCGAGTACACCTGCACGTTTTCGGGCGGCAACTGAAACATGCGCATCAAATCGCGCTTGGCCACGCTGGGCGCCTGCGTTTTGTTGTACACCACCAGCTTGTTGCCCTGCCACTGGGCAATGGCGGCGTGGGGCTCCAGCGGGTTGTGCACCTGCACGGGCGTGCGGTACTCCTGCTCGAGGCGTACGGGGGCGCTGCGCCAGGCATCGGGGCGGCCGCGCAGGTGGTCTTCGGTTTTTTTGGGCTCGATGCTGCGCCCTAGGTGGGCGCTTAGCTCGGTTTGCGCGGGGCCAGTGGTGGCGTACGCCACGCGCACCAACGAGGCCGCGTGTTGGGCCCGCTCCAGGGTATCGGCAATGGCCAGGGCTACCGGCTGGTTGCTGAAGTGAATTTCATCGTCGTGGAACACGCGCAGCTCCTGCCCTTCGAGGCGCGGGTTGTTGTTGGCTTTGGTTTGCCGGTAGCTGGGCACACCGGGCGAGTTGCGGTACGTGAGCACGGCCAGTACGCCGGGCGCCTGCTCGGCGGCTTGCGTATCGAGGGTGCTGATGCGGCCGCGGGCAACCGTACTGGTTACCAGCACGCCGTACGCCACGTTGCCTACCGGGTGTTCGGCGGCATAGCGCGCCTGGCCCGTTACTTTCTGGTAGCCATCAACCCGGTTCAGGGCTTGGCCAATGGTGGGGGTTTGCGGTTCCATGCGGCAATGGAGCCGCCGATGCCCTGCGGACCACCTGCCCGCGGCTCGGCTTAGCATTGGCTGTACGGCAGTTGCGCCGGGGCGTTCGGCTCGGCCCTAGGTGAGCCTGGTTGCTTGCGCCACCTAGGAGCAGCCTACCGTTGATAACCCCGCCGCTGTAGAGCTCGTCTAACCGGCTACACGCCTACTGTAGCCGCTTACCACACAATGAGCCTCTGGCAGATTATTCAACGCCTCTTCCCCTATGTTCGGCCTTACCGCGGGCTGGTAATTGCCACATTGCTGCTCACGCTGGTGGGCTCGTTGGCGGCGCAGGTAAACCCCTTCGTGCTGCGCTACACCGTGGATACCGTGCAGAGTTTGCTCAACCGCAACGCCTCGTTGGCGGCTGGTATGCCCATGCTGGCGGTGGTGAGTGCGCTGCTCTTAGGTAAGGAAATCGTCAACACCTTTATCCAGTTCGGGCAGAAGTTCTTCGGCGAGAAAATCCGCATCAACGTAGCCACCGCCCTGCACCAGCAGGCCGTGCACCAGGTGCTCAGCTACCAGCTGGGTTTCTACGCCGATACCGGCAACCAAACAGGCAAGCTGCAAACCCGCATCGACCGCGGCGTGGAAAGCCTCATGAAGCTGGTGCAAAACTTCTTTATCGACATCCTGCCGCTGTTTGCCAATGCCGTGGTGGCTTTGGTGATTATGTTTTCGGCCAACGTGTATGTGGGCTTGGTAGCCGTTGCCGTGCTGCCGGCGTACTTCTGGCTCAGCTACCGGCAAGCCGACCGCCTCAACGGCACGCGCCGCGCCCTGCGGGGTTTGCGCGAGGCGCGCAGCCAAGGCCTCGTCAACGTCATCGATTCGGCGGTGGTCATCAAGAGCTTTGTGCGCGAAGATTACGAGGAGCAAAAGCAAGCCGCCCTGCAACACAACCTGCAGGAGACGCAGCTGCAAACCCGCAAGCTCAACTTTCTGTACGACGGCCTCAAAACATTTGTGGAGCAAATCGGGGTGGTGCTGATCATCATCCTTACGGCTTACCTGGTGCTCGATCGGCAGATCAGTATCGGGGCCATCATGTTCCATATTCTGCTGTTCAACAATGTATCGGCGCCCATCCGGCAGCTGCACCGCATCTACGACGAAATGAACGACGCCCTCACTTACTCCGAGGGCTTCTTCGACATCCTCGACGCCCGGGAAGCCCAGGAGCCCACCGGCCCGCTCCAGCCCCAGCACCTGCAAGGCACCTTCGATATCTGCAACGTCGATTTTACCTACCCCAGTGGCACCCAAGCCCTACACGATGTGTGCCTCACCATTGAGGCGGGCAAAACCACGGCGCTGGTGGGCCTTTCAGGCGCGGGCAAGAGCACCATCATCAACCTGCTGTGCAAGTTTTACCAGCCCGATAGCGGCCGCCTACTGCTCGATGGCAAACCCCTAGCCGACTACGACACGCACGCCCTGCGCCAGCAAATTGGCCTGGTGCTGCAGAAAAACCACATCTTCAAAGGCACCATCGAAGAGAACATCCGCTACGGCGTGATGGACGCCACCCTCGAGCAGATACAGGCCGCCGCCAAACAGGCCTACCTGCACGAGCAAATTATGCAGCTACCTAAGGGCTACCAGTCCGATGCGCAGCAGCTCTCGGGCGGGCAGCAGCAGCGCATTGCCATTGCGCGCCTGTTCCTGAAAAACCCGCCCATCATCTTCCTCGACGAGCCCACCGCCTCGCTCGATGCCATTGCCACCGAGCAAATCAAAAACTCGCTCGATGCCATCAAGCAAGGCCGCACAGTGGTCATCATCTCTCACTCGCTGGCCCAGATTGTCGACGCCGATTGCATTTACGTGATGAAGCAGGGCCGCATGGTGGAAAGCGGCACCCACGAGCAGCTCTACGACCTGCGCGGCACCTACCGCGAAATCTTCGACGCCTCGGCCCGCAGCCTCAATATTGAGAAGCTGGCGAAGGTGCTGGTGGATGATGGGGATGAGGTGGAGGATACGGCGGCGTGAGGTTGCACTAACTTAGTAGCCGTACTTGGTGCGCTTGCTCAGTTTTATCGCAAAAGAGCAGAGCACTAAATAATTTCTATCTATGACAGATCTGAGATTCACTTCAACGGAGACCAAACTAATTGCATCCTTACTAAACTATGACAACATCTCAATTATATGGGATGTAAACGCATTTTACTTCAATACAGCAAACGCAACGTTCAAGCTAGAGTGCTATGATACCCAGCCAGAAGGTTCTGACAATAGATTCGACGAAGTATTTTTTTGCAGATTTTGCAAGCTTAACAAATTATAAAGTTCAATGATCCAGAGCCAGGCTATTGGTTTAGAACAGTAGCATCAAACACCAAGATTAGTTCTATCAAAACCATTGAAACAGGCCATATATTTCCTGATAATATCCTAACTAACCTTCAAACTAATGAGGACGGAATTACTCTGGTAGCCTAGGTTTGATAGTCAATACAGATATAGGCACTATACCTGCTTTACTATTACCATCCAATTTTGGGTTCACTTGGCTAGAGCAATTCGACCTATATAATCCGGGCTAAGCCGAAGAACTACTTCGCCACCACATAAAGACGTTCAATAGAAAGCATATACGATGTTTATAACGTTAACCTATACTGCCTCGATTTGACATAGTAAAACAGCTCTTTACGCACCTGTGGATATCATACAAGTATGATTATTGATCTTTCTGGGATAACTAATGAAGCAGCCATTCATCAATTGTTCAAAGAGAAGCTTGATTTTCCTGAATGGTACGGAGAAAATTGGGACGCTTTCTGGGACTCTATCGTAGCAGTTGTGGAGCTACCGGAACACCTAAACATAATTAACTGGGAGGATTTCGCCCGTCACTGTCCGCGCGACATGCAGATTCTACAGCGGTTGATTCAGGACTACAACATTGCAATGACCCCGAAGCATATTGAATTAGGTTTAGCCGTAGCCTGATATTTCATTGTTTGATATAACTCAAAAGGTACCTTCAGGGTGGATTGTCCTGCATATATGAAATATTTCTTCTTGGCTCTTTGGCTGAGCATCAGTTACGCCGCCCAAGCTCAAAAAACTACTGTTGCCACCGTTTCTATCACCCTACCCAAAGAAATAGCCGACCGCAACAACCAGTTTTCGGGACTGCATGTGCGAGGCAACCAACTGCTGCTACTAGCCGAAAGCCGCCTGCAAGAGGGTGCCGAGGCTAAGGTGTACGCCCTCGACCTAGGGAGCATCAGCAACCAGCTGGCACAGAAAACCCAGGAGCTGACGTACCGCAAGTACACCATCCGCAACCTCGAAACCATACGGGCCCGGATTGACAGCGCCTGCCAGGTGTACGAAGGCCTAGAGGCCCTGACGATGCTAGGCGACGTGGCGTATTTCTCCATCGAAACCACCACGCCCTCAGCCTACTGCTACCTCATCAAAGGGCAGGTTGATGACGCCGCGGCTACCATCACCATTGATACCCGCTACCTGGTGCCCGTGGCCAAGCCCGCGCTTGCCAACAACACGCACATCCACAATGCCGGCTTCGAGGCCCTGGCTGCGTACAACCAAAACCTGCTGCTGCTCTTCGAATACAACTACTTCGGGCACGATAACTACGGGTTTGAGCTGCCTCAAGCCGCCAACGCAGCCGATGTACCGCGCTACGTGCCCATGGCCCGGCTGCCCTTTCGCATAACCGACATGGTGCACCTAGGGCGCAACCGGTTTGCGGCCATCAACTACTTCTACAGCGGCGACGACGACCGGGTATATCGCCCCGCCTCCACCGATGCCAACATCCGCCTGGTGCAGCAAGGCAGCACCTACAAAAACTACTGCCGCCTGATTACGCTGCAGTACAAGCGCAACCGCATTACTTGGAAACCGCTGTTCGAGCTGCCCGCCGAGTACATGACTTACAACTGGGAAGGCATAGCGGCGTACCGGGGCGGCTATTTCCTGATCAACGACAAGTACGGCCCCTCCAACCAATCGACGCTGCTGTACCTTCGGCCCTAGGTGCCGAGAGAGGTAACCGATGGCCCGCAACAGGTAACACACGCGCTGCATGGATCAGTACGCCCTAACTTTCGATGCCTTCGATAAGATGGCGCAGGCTTATCAGGATCGGTACATGGATCTTGATCTGTACAACGACACCTACGATGCGTTTTGCGCCTTGCTGCCCCAGCCCCACGCACGCATTCTGGAGCTGGGTTGCGGCCCCGGCAACATTACGCGCTACTTGCTAGCCCAGCGCCCCGATTACCGCATTACCGCCACCGACGTGGCACCGGCCATGGTGCAGCTGGCCCAGCAAAACAACCCCACGGCCACGTGCCAGCTGCTTGATTGCCGCGCCCTCGACCAGCTAACCGAGCAGTACGACGGCATTGTGTGCGGCTTTTGCCTGCCCTACCTCTCGCAAGCCGATTGCGCCAAGCTGATACACGATTGCGCCGCCCGACTCTCCGATGCGGGCGTGCTATACCTCAGTGCCATCGAGGGCGACTACCAGCAGTCGGGCTTCGAAAGCTCGAGCAACGGGCAGCACAAAGCCTACGTGCACTACCACCAAGAGGCTTACCTGCGCGAGCACCTGACCCGCAGTGGGTTTGCCGTGGCCGAGCTGATGCGCAAGCACTTTAACAAGCCCGATGGCACGCCCTCGGTACACCTAATTTTCATTACCCGGAAAGCCGCCCCGGCAGCTTAACCGACTTTTTCGAACAGAAACGACACGATGCGCGGCGGTGTGCCGCGGGCGTCGGCATCGAACCACTCCTGCAGGCGTTGGCAGCGCAAGCCGTGTTGGCAGGCCGCCTCGGTGAAGTCGGAAAGGTGGTGCACGTAGCACTCCAGCTCGAACACCTGACCCGCACCCGTATCGAAGCGGGCTTTGCTGCCGGTGTATTGCTTGTAGGGGTGCAGCTCGCCCACGTAAAATAGGCCGCCCGGCCGCAGCACGCGCTGTGCCTCGGCAAACACGTGCCCTAGGTCGGCAATGTGCTCCAGGATGAGGCTGCAGGTAACGAGGTTGAAGGCAGCATCGGCGGCGAAGTGCCACGGCTCGACGATGTTGGCTTGCTGAAACGTGATGTGCGGCAGCGACAGCTTTTGCTGGGCTTGCTGCATCATGTCAGCCGAAAAATCGACGGCGGTGAGCTGCTGCGCCACGCCGGCTAGCCACTCGGTGTTTTTGCCGGTGCCGCAGCCCAGTTCAAGCGCGTTTGCTACCCGAGCACCGGGCACCATGGCCCGAATGGCGCGGGCTTCCAGGTCGCGGGTTTTGTTTTCTACCGTATCGTAGCTGCCCGACCAAGCGTTGTAGGCTTGCTGAACATTCATGCAAGTAAAATAAACAAGTGGCCTGTCTCCGGCTGACGCCGCTACCTAGGGTGCATCTTCGTGCGCCGGCAGCCGTAGCCAATAGCTATGGAAACCTACGTGCTCGGCGACATACACGGTGCTTACCGGGCCTTGGTGCAGGTGCTGGAGCGCAGCCCGTTCCGGCCCGGCGTGGATAGGCTTATCCACCTAGGCGACGTGGCCGATGGCTGGCCCGAAACGCCCGCGTGCGTGGAGCTGCTGCTGAGCATACCCAACAGCATTTGGCTGCAAGGCAACCACGATGCCTGGGCAGCCGAGTGGCTGGCCAGCGGCGCCTCGCCCGACGAGGTAAACATGAGCTGGTTCCTGCAAGGCGGTAAAGCCACCTACGATGCCTACCTGCAAGGCCCCACCGAACGCCCACAGCAGCACTACCAAGCCTTTTTTGCCCAGCAGCGCCCCTACTTCGAAGACGACCTAGGCAACCTGTACGTGCACGCCGGTTACAACCCGAAGCAGCCCGTTGCCGAGCAGCCCACGCGCGACCTTATCTGGACGCGCGACTTATGGCGCCAGCATCAGCAAGCCCTAGGTTATCAGGAGTGCTTTATCGGCCACACCCCTACCTGGCCCGATAGCCCGGTGCCTACGCAGCGCGCCAACGTCTGGAACCTCGACCAAGGCGCCGCGTACGGCGGGCGCCTAAGCCTGCTGAACGTGCGCACCAAAGCCTTTGTGCAGAGCGACGTGGTGCGTGAATTATACCCCGGCGTAAAGGGCCGCTGAACCATGGTTCAGCGGCCCTTTACCGCAGCCTTGGTTAGCTAACCTTGGGCGGGTTGCGGGGCGTACCGGCCGGCGCACCGCCGGCCAGTTGCGTTACCATATCGTCGAGGATGTCCTTGCCGTAGCCGATGCGGTTGGCGTACTCCAGGCACAGGCCGTACTCGCGCGGGTCAATCTGGCCGTCTTGCAGCATCATCTGCACCAAGGTTTGCAGCTCGAGGGTGCGCTGCAGGCCTTCGGAGGCCACGATGAAACTGAGCACGTTGAGGTTGTCGGCAATGGGGTTTACGTCGTCGGGCGTGAGGCCCAAGCGTTTGCCAATCTGCACCAAAAAGTCGCCTTCTTCTTTGTCGAGGCGGCCATCGGCGGCGGCTACCAGCACAAGGTTCTGAAAGAAGGCCAATTTTTTCTGTTGGGTATCGAGCAGCTGTTCAAGCTCTTTCGGATGCTGCATAGCTATGCGTAGTCAGGAGTGTTGGGGGAACTGAATTGATGCCTGCTAGCGGCTTAGCGGCATATCATTCAACGCGCCCCTACCCGGAAGGTTGACCTCGGCCCCCCAAGCTCGACACTTACAAAATAGGGCTCCTAAAAGTCTGACTTCTATCAGATACTGAAAGCATATTTTACTTGTATACTGATAACTAGCCCGAAATACTTACACGTTTTCAGCGAATTCAACCGACTTTGTAAAGTCTGAATACACCCATTTATGTGAGCCGAACGCGCGGCGAATAGTAGTAATATTGAATACTCTCTAAGCACCTCCACACCAACCCACTTTATTCCTTTACCGCCGCCATGAACCGACAACCTTCAACTGCTTTCATCGGTGCCTCCTGGGCTGCGCTGCTCATTGGCATTATGGCCTACAACGTAGGGCTCTGGAACGCCCAAATGGCCCTGAACGAGAAGGGGTACTACTTCACTATCCTCATGTTCGGGCTGTTTGCGGCCATTTCGGTGCAAAAGAGCGTGCGCGACCGGATGGAGGGCATTCCGGTAACCAATCTGTACTTCGGCATCAGTTGGTTGTGTACCATCATGGCCGTGTTGCTGCTGGTGGTAGGCCTCTGGAACGCAACGCTCACCCTGAGCGAAAAAGGGTTTTACGCCATGTCGTTTACACTAAGCCTGTTTGCCGCTATTGCCGTGCAAAAAAACACCCGCGACAACCAAGAGCCAGCCGCACAGCAGCCCAAGCCGCGCGTAGAAGAGCGTCCCCGCATCGAGCAAGAAGCCTAGGTTAATCCCATACCTACCCGCCAACAGCAATAAGGCCCGCTGCACACTGTGCAGCGGGCCTTGTCGTTGACAATAGCACTTAGGGAAATTACACCTCGTCGCTCAGCACGGCTACGGCCTCGCGCAAAGTCAGGTCTTTGCGCAGTGGCTGTACAAAGCGGTTGGTGCGGTTGGTCTGCACGCTGTCCGTTGAGGTAGCTGTACCTAGGGGCGCCACGGCCAGCACGGGGGCTTGCTGCTGCACTTGCTTGTAGCGCTCGGTAGCTTCTTGCAGGGCTTTCTGCTCGGTGCGGTACGTGGCTAGGTTCAGCGAAGCCAGCGTGACCTTCTCGCGCTTGGCCATGTTCTGCACGGCATCGTTGAGCAGGCGGAAGGCTTGGTTGGAAGCTACGCGCTGCTTGCTGGCGGCGGCTAGCTTAGCCACGGGCGGCGCCACCGACCACGGCCGGTAGCTTGCCGGCGCAATTTCATCCCAGGGCAGTGGGTAGTCAGTGTCTTGCTCGCCTTCGGCCAAGGTGCTGTAGGCATCGGGCACCACAATGTCGGGCGTTACGCCCTTGAACTGCGTGGAGGAGCCATTTACGCGGTAGTACTTCTGGATGGTCATCTTGAGCGAGCCGAAGGGCTTAAGCGCCGCCAATTCGGGGTTCATGATGTTATCCAGTTCGAACACGCGCTGCACGGTGCCTTTGCCGTAGGTAGTGTTGCCGAGCACAACGCCGCGCTTGTAATCCTGAATGGCACCAGCTAGGATTTCCGACGCCGAGGCGCTGTAGCGGTTTACCAGCACCACCAGCGGGCCGCCGTATTGTACTTTGGGGTCGGGGTCGGATACAACTTCGGGCGTGCGCTGCCGGCCTTTTACCTGCACCATGGGGCCGCTTTCCATAAACAAGCCGGCCATTTCGGCGGCATCGTAGAGCGAGCCGCCGCCGTTGAAGCGCAAATCGAGCACAACGCCCTGCACGTTTTCGGCCTTCAGCTTCAGCAACTCTTTCTTCACGTCTTCGGCCGAGTTGCGGCCGCCGTTCTGGTTGAAGTCGGCATAGAAGCTGGGCAGCAGAATGTAGCCGAACTTCTTGCCGCCCTCGTTGATGACGGCCGATTGGGCGTAGGTTTCCTCAATCACCACCACGTCGCGGATAATGGGGATAACCTTCACGGTGGCGTCGGGCTTTTTCACCGTCAGGCGCACTTCGGTGCCCTTTTTGCCCCGAATCAGGCCTACTACTTTGTCGAAGCGCATGCCATCCACGGCTACTGGCTCGCCCGCGCCCTGCGCCACGCGCTGAATCACGTCGCCGGCCTTTAGCTCGCCCTGGCGGTACGCGGCCGAGCCGGGCACGATGTAAGCCACCACAATCTGGCCGTCACGCTCGCTCAACTGGGCGCCGGTGCCCTCAAGGCGGCCCGTTACGGCCAGGTCGAAGTTGGTTTTGTCCTGCGGCGCGAAATACTCCGAGTGCGGGTCGAAGGTATTGGCCACGGTGTTGGCAAACTCGGCCAGGCGGTCGGCTTCGTCGGTTTGCAGCAAGTCATTGAACCGCTCGTCGTAGTACTTCAGCACCTGCTTGCGGGCTTCGGCTTCCATCTCGGCGGGCGTACGCACGGGCTTCGAGATAACCGCGCCAGAGGGCTCTACTTTGGTAGAGGCCAACGATTTGGTTTGCTGCCGGTCTTGCTCGTCCATCATTTCGGCCACGCGCACCATGGTTTGGTACTTCAGCAGGCGGCGCCACATGTCGCGGCGGGCGGCTTCGTCGGCGGGGTAGCCAAGCTTATCCGAGTCGGTTTCGAAGGTTTCGTTGGCCGTGAACTCGAAGGGCTTGCTCAGCAGCTCGCGGTACAGCACTTGCGCCTCGCGGGTGCGCTGATCGATGAGCTTGGTGCTGAGGTCAAGAAACTCGTGCTTGCCCTGCTTAATCTCGTTATCGATGAGCTTTTCGTAGGCTTGCAGCTGCTTTACGTCGGGCTGCAGCAAAAACTTTTTGCTGCCGTCGAGGCGCTTGAGGTACAGCGCGTACACCTTGCGCGAGAGTTCGTCGTCGAGCTGGTTGGGCTGCACGTGCGCCAGGCCCAGGCCCTGAACCACCGTGCTCAGCAGGATTCCCTTTTTTTGGGGCGGCACGTCGCCGGCGAGGCGCTCCGAGCCCGGAGGCAGAAAAAACAAGAAACCCGGCAGCAAAGCCGAGTACAGACTTACAGAAGAACGAAACGCCATAATCAAGAGCGTAGCTAAAGCGTGAGAAAGCAGCCCCGAAGTTGCTTTGGCAAAGGGTATGGGCCGCCGAGCAAGCTGTACCTTTGGGCTTTGCCATCAAGAACACGCGTTGCCAACCTCAGTTGCACGCGTGGGCCGCACAATATGCAACCGGCAGCGGTATTCGCCCCCAAGCAGCCCCGTTAGTTTTCGGCTCTGGCCCTAGGTGGTGCTATCTGTTACTGATAACCAACCATTTGCTATGCCCGGCCAAACCGACCTTCGGCAACTACTCCGCACCCTGCAGCCCGAGTTGCAGCCCGGTAGCTACGTGTTTTGCACCGTACGCAGCCTCAGCGGCATCAACCCCGACGATGTGCTCTGCCTATTCCGTGAGCAAGAGAGCCTAACCGTTATCCTGCCGCAAGCCGCGGCCGATGTCCTAGGTCTCTCCTACTCCTTCGTGGCTAGCTGGATAACCCTTACGGTGCACTCGGCCCTGGAGGCGGTAGGCCTCACGGCGGCGTTTGCCACGGCGCTTACCCAAGCCAACATCAGCTGCAACGTGGTAGCGGCCTACTACCACGACCACCTGTTTGTAACCCAAGCCGATGCTGAACGCGCCCTAGGTGTGCTGCGGCAGCTCTCGGCCGAGGCGGAACAAGCCTAGGCTACTCAGCCAGTTGGTGCAGCGGCCGTGGCGGCTCGGGGCGGCTGGGTACAGCCCCATTGGGCCGCTCCCAGGGCCGAGGCGGCTGCAGGGGCATCAGCAGCAAGTTTGCAATGGTTTGCTCCCGGGCACTGGGGTAGCTGGGCACGCCAATGGTTATTTGCTGCTGCGGCACATTCAGGCGCAGGGTGCGGTGCAATATATCCCAGAGGGTGAGCACCACGCCAAAGTTGCTCTGGGTTTCGCGGTGCACAATGGAGTGGTGAATGCCGTGCGCCCTTGGGGTAACAAGCACCTGCACCAAGCTGCGCTCCAGCCCAAACGGTAAGCGCCAGTTGCTGTGGTGAAAAGCCGTACACAGCTCAAACACGCCCTCGTAAGCGACTACGGTGCCGGGCCGTACGCCCAATAAGGCCGGAATGCCGCCGCGGTAAGGGATGCTCGCCAGCATTTCGCCGAAGTGGAAGCGCCAGGCAGTAGTTACATCCATGTCCAAATCGATGTGGTGCACGCGGTGCAGGCGCCAGAGCACCGGCGAGTGCAGCAGCCGGTGCCAGGTATACGCCACGTAGTCGAGTAGCAGCAGCTCGAGGCCAAGGCGCACTCCGACCGGCAAGCCCTCGCGGTGCAGCCCTAGGTGCCGCCGCTGCGCCAACCAAGCCAACCCAAGCATGCTCGGCAGCAAGGCAAGCCGCATCCCCACCGACGAAGGAACTGCCACGCCCACGTTGCGCGGCCACCGCTCTTTGCGTGGGCGGGTGCGGCGGCGTAGCGGGCGCAGCGTTTCGGCCAGCAGCAGTCCCAAGGCAGTGGCAGCAAGCACCGGCGCAGCCCACTTATCGAAGCGGCGCAGCCAGTGGGCAACAGGAGTTGGTGCGTTCATGGGTGCGGCAAGCCACCGGCCAGGTACCCACCGCGGGCTCCTGCCAAGCGTATGTGGTGGCTATACGTGGCGAGTGCTGCGGCCGGGTATTCGCCCGCATTACCCTGGCGCTACCTAGGCACCCGCACCGATGCACGTAACTTGCGCCCACCATTTCACTTCTGCATGCACCTCTACATTTATACCCTGCTCAACGACACGCTCCGCGCCCGCCTCCGGGCTCAGCTGCCCCCCGATGTGCAGGTGTCTTTCCGCAACGAGCTTACCGCCGATCAGCAGTTACCAACCTTCCAGTCGGCCAACATTATCCTTGGCAACCCGCCGGCCGCATGGTTTAACGAGGGCACGCTGCCCAACCTGCAGTTCTGGCAAATCGATTCGTCGGGCTTCGAGCAGTACACGGGCCTGCAGCTGCCCGTGCCCGTAGCCAACATGGGCGACTATTTTGCCTGGCCTTGCGCCGAAAGCATTGTGGCGGGCATTATGGCGCTGTACCGCAACTTGCCACAGTTGGCATTGCTGCAGGCCGAAAAGCGTTGGGTGGGCCCGCCCGTGCGCGCTAACATGCAGCTGATGCGCCACAAGCGCGTGGTAATCCTAGGCGCCGGCTACATTGGCCTGGCAGTGCGGCAACAGCTCTCGGGCTTTCAATGCCACACGCAGCTGCTGGCCCGCACCAGCCCCGAAGCCCAGCTTCGCTCGCCCGAAGAGCTAAAGGCCGTGTTGCCCGAAACCGATTTGGTTATCAATTGCCTGCCCGGCACCGCCGAAGGCTTCTACTCCGCCGAGCTAATTGAGGCCATGAAGCCCGGCAGCGTGTACGCCAGCGTAGGCCGCGGCAACACCACCGACGAGCCCGCCCTCATTGCCGCGCTGCAGGTTGGCCACCTAGGCGGCGCCGTGCTCGATGTAACGGCCGTGGAGCCCCTACCCGTGGACAGCTCGCTTTGGAGCATGCCCAACGTCATTCTTACTCAACACTCGGCCGGCGGCCAGCCCGATGAAGATGGTGGCAAGGTGGATATGATTCTGCTGAACCTAAGGCGCTTCAGAAATGGCAAGCCGCTGGAAAGTTTGGTCGATGTGGCGCGGGGATATTAAGTAGAATTTGCAACCGGTTCTAACCTCATGCTGAGCGAAGTAGAACCGCAGCTCGGCGCAGCCAAGCACCTCTACTGATTAGCCTGCACTAACGAAACGTCATGCAGACGGCAGCGAAGCATTTCTCATGCTGATGTTGTTTTCTCTGTCACCCTCAGCAAAACGAATCACCATTTTATGCCTGAACACCCTGAGGTAGTTACCATCTGCCGTGAGAAGGTTCTTTGGCTCTAGCGCATCAGGATGACACGAGGAGCAAGAACAAAGCAGTAGAGATGCTTCGGCAAACTCAGCATGACCGTTCTGGGAACCGCGGTTGGATTCAAGCAAAAAGCCCGACCTAACCGGCCGGGCTTTTTACTTTATCAAACCTCCAGAAGCTTAAGCCTCCTTGGTAGCGTGGGTAATTGCTTCTACCATCGCCTCCGAAATGCCCGTGGTGCTGAAGCCGCCGTCGTGCATCAGGTTCTGCATGGTTACGTAGCGCGTCAGGTCCGAGAACAGCGACACGCAGTAATCGGCGCAAGCCTCGGCCGGGGCGTTGCCCAGCGGCGAGAGGCGGTCGGCGTACTCGTAGAATGCATCGAAACCGCTGATGCCGGTGCCGGCCGTGGTTTTGGTGGGCGACTGCGAGATGGTGTTTACGCGCACCTTCTTTTGGGTACCTAGGCGCTGGCCGTAGCTGCGGGCAATGCTTTCGAGCACGGCCTTGGCCTGCGACATATCGGTGTAGTCGAGGAACGCGCGCTGTGCCGCGATGTACGACAGAGCCACCACCGAGCCCCACTCGTTCAGGGCGTCCTGCTTCTCGGCCACGTGCAGCATCTTGTGGAACGACAACGCCGAGATGTCGAGCGTCTTCTGGAACCAGTCGTAGTTCAGCTCGCCGTAGTGCTTGCCTTTGCGGATGTTCGGGCTCATGCCAATGGAGTGCAGCACGAAGTCGATTTTGCCGCCTAGTTGCTCCACCGCGCCGCTGAATACTTTCTCCAGGTCTTCTACCACGGTAGCATCGGCCGGGATAATCGGGGCGTTGCACTGCTCCGCCAGCTTATTGATTTCGCCCATGCGCATGGCAAGCGGCGCATTGCTGAGCACGAACGTAGCGCCTTCTTCGTGGCAGCGCTGGGCTACCTTCCAGGCAATGGATTGTTCGTTGAGGGCACCGAAGATGATGCCGCGCTTACCGGCAAGTAGGTTGTTGGCCATAAAAACGGTTGAGTCGAGTCGGAGGAAGGAATATGGAATGGGCAAAAATAGGGTTTCGGCCCGAACGGCACAGAACGCAGTAGCGCGGACTTTGTAGTCCGCGTCCGCAGATAGTAGTCTCAATCGTTAAGCTGATCAGAAATTACTATCCTAGGACGCGGACTGCAAAGTCCGCGCTACACATCTGAGAACGGATACTACGCCGCTACCAACTCGCTTTCGCCGCGCATCGAGAGCAGCTCACGGGCGCTCTGCACGGCATTCTCCGTAACGCGGGCACCCGAAATCATCTGCGCGATTTCATGGATACGCTCCTCTTCCGTGAGGCGGCGGATGCGGCTGATGGTACGGTCGGCGCGGTCTTCCTTGTACACGAAGAAATGTGCGTCGCCGGCGGCGGCCATTTGCGGCAAGTGCGAAATGGTGATGAGCTGGTGCTTCTTGGCCATCTGCTGCATCATGCGGCCCACCTTCACGGCAATTTCGCCCGAAATACCCGTGTCGATTTCGTCGAACACGATGGTGGGCAGCGCGGTCTTATCGGCCAGCAGATACTTCACGCACAGCATTAGGCGCGAGAATTCGCCACCCGAAGCGGCTTTGCTGAGCGTTTGCGGGTGCGCACCTTTGTTAGCCGTAAATAGCAGGCTGATAACATCGGTACCGCTGGCTGTTGGCTGGCCGGTGCTGTGCTGCACCACCAAGCGGGCGTTGGGCATCCCTAGGTCGAAGAGCAGTTCGGCCAGCTCGCGCTCAAACTGCGGGAATGCTTTGCGGCGCTGCTCCGAAAGGTGCGCCGCGCGCTTGTTCACGGTAGCCAGTGCGCCCTCGGCATCCTTGCGCAGGCAGGCAATTTCCTTGTCGAGGTTCAGCACCGAGCCTACTTTTTGCTGCAGCTCGTCGCGCACGGCCAGCAGCCCCGGCAGGTCGCGCACTTGGTGCTTGCGCTGCAGGTTGTAGAGCACCGTCAGGCGGGCTTGCAGCTCATCGAGGCGCCTAGGGTCAGCCTCGGTGCGCTGCTCGGCCATTTCGGTTTCGTCGGCAATATCGCGCAGCTCAATCAGGCACGAGTCGAGCCGCTCCTTCAGCTGGCGCACCGACTCGGAATACCCGGCAATGTGCCCCAGCATAATACTGGCCTCTTTGAGCGACGAGGTAGCGCAATACTCCCCTTCCGACAGGCTTTGCAGTGCGTACGTAAGCTTTTGCTTGATTTCCTCGGCGTGCTCCAGTTCTTTCAGCTCCTGCTCTAGGGCCTCCTGGTTTTCACCATCGAGGCGGGCCTCCTCCAGCTCGTTTAGCAAAAAGCTGTGGTAGTCGAGCTCCTTATTGGCTTGGGCTACTTGGTCTTCGAGGTGCTTAAGGTCGGCGGCGAGTTTGCGGAATTGCCGGTAGGCATTGCCGTACTGCGTGCGGGTGGGCACTAGGCCGGCGTATAGGTCTATCAGGTTCAGCTGAAACACCGGGTCGCCGAGCAGCAACGTGTCGTGCTGCGAGTGGATGTCCATGAGGTTGGCACCAACTCTGCGCAGCGTTTCCACCGTCACGGGAGTATCGTTTACAAAGGCGCGCGACTTGCCATTCGGGCTTATCTCACGACGCAGAATGCATTGCGCATCGTAATCAATGTCTTCGGCCTCGAAGATATCCTGTAGCTGGTAGCCCGAAATATCGAACTGGCCCTCAATCACGCACTTCTTGGCCGTGTTAAAGAGCAGCTTCGAATCGGCCCGGTTGCCCAAAAGCAAGCCAATAGCACCGAGCATGATGGACTTACCGGCGCCGGTTTCGCCCGTGATGATGTTCAGCAACGACGAAGGCCGCAGCTCCAACGATTCAATGAGGGCGTAGTTCTGTATGCGGAGGTCAACCAGCATAAGGCTGATGGTTGCGTGGATAGATGATGACAAATGCCACCTAGGCTAAGCGGCTGCTAAGTGGATACTCACAAACTTACTAAAACGTTTAGCCCATCCGCAAGCATAGCATCTAACCTATTTAGCAAATTATAAGCAAAAGTCGCTTTGCAGCCATCCTGATGCAGATAAAAAAATTAGCAGCGACAATCCAATGCTGGGTTGCCGCTGCTAACGAGTGGTATTCTAGCCGCCTAGGTAGGCCTCAGCGTTGCTGCAAAATGGCTTGGTACTTAGCCGAGTTGGTGGGGTCCACTTCTTGCAACAATGCCACTACGCCTTGCTTCTGATCGGCGGATTGGCTGCTGCGGTAGATGTTGGCAATTTCATCGGCCTTAGTCTCGAAAAACGCGCGAATGAGCGTAGAGCCCGGCCGGCGCTGGTTGGCCTGCTGAATGCCCTGCAAAGCCGTGAAAATGCTGGTACGGGCATCGTCAGGCTTCTGAATAAAAATGTCGAGGCCTTGGCGGTAGTAGGCATACACGGCCGAGCGCAAGGCTTCGAGCTGCGGATCCTGCATGCCGTTGAGCAACCAGTAGCGGCTGCGTTGGTCGCGCTTGCCATTGTCTTTCCAGCCGTCGTCGCCGTCGGCATTTTGGCCGGCCGCCACCTGCAGAATGTTGCGGGCGCGGTCGAAGTAGCGCGAACCACCTAGGGGCGAGAAGCTGTCCTGGTCCATGCCGATGATCATGTAGGCGTAAAAGCCCAGAATCGACGACAGGTTATTGACGTAGGAGTTCTCCGAAAAGTCGAGCGGCTGGCCGGGTAAGTAATTAAACCGCCACGACTCGGCGTAGCTCATCAGGTTGGTTTCGTAGGCAGTGCCGTACACCGGCCGCGTGCTGAAAATGCGCGCCGTGGCTTGGTAAGTACCGTTCTGCGGAATGGCGTTGATGCCAATGAAGATGCGGCACCGAATGCGCTCATTCGGCTTGTATACCTCGTTGGTCCAGCGGCGGTTATTCAGGAATTCCCTGATATCCGACTGCATGCGGGAAATCAGCTGCGGGTCGGTAATGGCTACGTTCTGGGTTGTAATTTCTACTTCAGCCTGCAGCTCTTGGGCCACAGCTTGCCGGCTGCCGCCGAGCAGCAGTAGCAACAGACCTAGGCAGTAAATAACACCGTTACGCAACATGGGGCTGAAGGCGAGCAACAATGGCAGAAACAATATCGTGAGCTACGGCGGCCTTGGGTTTCAACTCAAAAGCCGTGGCGCCGTTGGCATCCACGAGGGTGATTTTGTTGGTGTCGTGGCGGAAACCTGCACCGGCATCGCGCAGCGAGTTCAGTACCACGAGGTCGAAGTTCTTGCGCCGCAGCTTATCCTGGGCGTGGCGCAGCTCGTCCTGCGTCTCCAACGCAAAACCTACAGAAAATTGTTCGGGTCGCTTGGTTTGGCCAAGCGTAGCGGCAATGTCGATGTTCTTGACGAGCTCCAGTACCAAGGTTTCGTCGGTGCCGTCGTCGCGCTTCTTGATCTTTTCCGTAGCAACGGTACTAGGCCGGTAATCGGCCACGGCGGCGGCAAACACCCAAATGTCGGCGTGCGGCGCTACGGCTGCAGCGGCGTCGTACATTTCGTGCGCAGTTTGCACCCGTATTACCTGCACGGCTGGGTGCTCAATGCCTAGGTTGGTTGGCCCGCTCACCAGCGTTACCTCAAACCCGGCGCTGGCAAACTCTTCCGCCAAGGCATAACCCATTTTGCCGGTAGAGTGGTTGCCAATAAACCGCACCGGATCAATGGGCTCGTAGGTAGGACCGGCGGTGAGCAGAACGCGCATCTTCTTCAAGGAAGAACAGATAAATTAAGATTTGACCTCAGCCTTCTTCCCTTCAGAAGTGCCGGCCTCGTTAGCAAACAGTTGTTCCAGCTCACGCACAATTTCCTCAGGTTCCTGCATGCGGCCGGGGCCGCTAAGCCCGCTGGCCAGTTCGCCGGCCGGCGACTCCAGCACCCGCACTCCATCCAGCCGCAGGCGCTCTAGGTTGCGCTGCGTAGCTGGGTGCTGGTACATGTCGAGGTCCATGGCTGGGGCTACCATGGTGGGGCACCGTGCCGAGAGGTACACGGCCGTGAGCAGGTTTGGGCACAAGCCGTTGGCCAAGGCACCTACGGTATTGGCGCTGGCAGGAGCAATCAGGAGCACATCGGCCCACAGCCCTAGGTCCACGTGGTTGTGCCACACGCCCGACTGCTCGTCCTTGATGAAGCCCTGCAACACGGGCCGCTTCGAGAGCGTGGCGAGGGTGATGGGCGTAACAAAAGCCGAAGCCGAGGGCGTCAGGATTACCTGCACCTCGGCTTCGGCTTTTATCAGCAGCCGCACCAATGCGGCCGATTTGTAAGCGGCAATGCTGCCACTCACGCCCAGCAATATGCGGCGGTTGGCCAGCATCACAGCCTAGGCTAAGCTAAAACTACTCGGCTTTCTCAGCCGTGGGCTCCTCCGGCTCGGGCATCCGGAAGGTTACTTTGCCTTCCAAGAACTCCTCGATAGCGAGGTTAGTGGGCTTAGGCAGACGCTCGTAGTGCTTCGAAATCTCGATCTGCTCGCGGTTTTCGAATACCTCCTCGAGGTTGTCGACGGTGGTTGCAAACTCTGCCAGCTTACCGTTCAGCTCTTCTTTGAGCTTCACCGAAATCTGGTTGGCGCGCTTCGAGATGATGGCAATCGACTCGTACACGTTGCCGGTTTCGTTCACGAAGTCCGACAGGTTGCGGGTAACGATGGAAGCAGGAACGTTGCTAGGTACTTTCATAACCAAGTGATGGTTGAGGAATCTTGACAATTATACCAAACGCGGCGGTTTGGTTACTGAGCCTTTGGCGTGGTTGCGGTTGCGCCCTCGCTGGCCGGCTGGTTTTCTTTTAGGAATTTCTGAGCGGCGTCGTACAGCTGCTCGGCTTCTTTCAGGTTTTTGCTTTGCGGGAAAGCATCAACAAAGGCCTGATAAAACGCAACGGCTTCGGCATAACGCTCGCGCTGCTTGTTTTCCACGCTCTCGCGGGCCAGCTCGTACTGCGACACAAACTTGAGGTAAGCTACCTGCTCGCCGTAGGGCGAAGAGGGGTATTGCTGCTGAAAACCACTCAAGGCCACCACGGCCGATTGGTAGTAGCGCAGCGAGTAGTAGAGCTTGGCCGCTTCAAAGGCTTTTACATCCAGCTTCTTCTGCAGCTCGTTCGACATACCCTCGGCTTCGGGGCGGAATTTGCTCTCGGGGCGACGGTTCAGAAACTCCTGAATGGACTCGAGTGCTGCCAAAGTGTTGGTCTGGTCAAGCTCAAACTCGGGCGAATCCTTGAACAGCGACTTGGCGTGCATGAACTCGGCTTCTTCGGCAAAGGGCGAAGCCGGGTACGTAGCCGCAAACTGATCGAAGTAGTACGCGCTTAGCGTGTAGTTACGCTGGCGGTAATTGGTGTTGGCGAAGTAGAACTCGGCCTTCTCGGCTTCGGGTCGCCCCTTCAGCAGCGGGATTAGCGGCTCCAACAAGGCACCGGCCTTGTAGTAGTCTTGCTTGTTCTCGTAGTAGTCGATGGCCGCCGTGTACTTCTTGTTTACGTCGGTGCTTTTCAGCAGCTTCTGGTAAGAGCTGCAGGCACCGAGCAGCAAGGTGCTCATCAGCAGGGCGACGACGCGAAGGCGGAATACGGACATAAGGGGGACAAAGGTAAGGGTTTGGCGGCCCAACGCAAAAGCCGCTCAGCCACAGGAGCCCAGCACTGCCGCAAAGGTTGCGCTCGTGCAGGCCATAACACTTAAAGCTTGGGTTTGGTGCTCCCCAAGGTAGCGGGCTTTTGGGTAGGAGTTGTTCTGGCCGCTGGCGCCGGGGCCTTGGCCGGCTTAGCGGCCGGTTTAGAGGGCCTAGCTGCTGGCTTAGCAGTTGCTTTGCCCTTTGGAGCGGCTTTCTTTGTAGCTACCTTCTTGGCGGGTTTCCCTTTGGGCTTGGCCGCAGGAGCAAAGTGCTTGCCCAATACGGCGCGGCGGGTAGGTTTTTGCGCAATCAGCCACTGAAATCCTTTCAGCTGTTTGTCTTCCTCCTTCAGTTCGTGCGGCGGAATAAAGCTGGCGTCGGGGTTGGTAAGGAAGGTAATGGTTTGCAGCTTGTTCTCGGCAAAGCGCAAAGCCATGTTGGCCGATACTGCCTTGTTCAGGCCCGTGGTGGCAGTGTCGTTTTCGAGGGCGTAGTACAAGCTTTCGGCATTGCCTAGCACATCAACCTTGCGCAGCTTGCTATTGGTGAAATAGGCCACCATGTTGCGGCCTTTCACTTGGTTGAAGTTCAGCAGCGTATCCTGGCCAACGATGAAGGAGTTGGCGTACAGGCGCATTTGGTCGATTTTCTGCCGCCGCAGCCGAATTTCCATGGAGTCGGCCGTGAGCTGATTTTTCTGGTTCCAGAGTACCGGCTTGGTGTTCAGGTAAATTACCGAGTCGCGGCGGTTGTAGGTAAGCGAGTCGCAACGGCCCTGCAGCTCGCCGCGGTAGATCTTTACGCGCCGGTAGGCGTAGATGATGCCCGGGTCGTTGGCGGCGCGGCGCTCCACACTCATCAGCGTATCGGCGGCGAGGTACAGCGTGTCGCGGTCGGCGATGCTGCGCATCACTGGCGAGCCGTACACTTTGGCCCGACCTAGGGTGCGCCAGTAGCGGCCCACGTCGCCGCGGATTACCACGTTGTCCTTTTTAGCCGTCATCGACACGTTGCCGCGGGCCACGCCGTACTGCCGGGCCTCATCGTAAATCAGTTGGTCGCCGCCCAGAAGGTAGTTCGGTGTTTCGATCTTGGCATTACGCTGAAAGTCGGACACCCGCGTACGGGTGTTGTAAGTACCCTTTTCGGCGTAGAGGTTGCCCTGCTGGCCCGTGATGCGCGTAGGCCCGAAGAAGTACGCCACCTTGGTTTGGGTGTTGAACTGCAGCGTATCGTTGGTGATGGTGTAGTCGCGGCTTTGCAGGCGCACATTCCCCCGAAAGCTGAACACCTGCGTTTCGGTGTTGTAGTAGCCGCGCTGCGAATCAAGCGTGTTTTCGGGGTCGACGATGTGGCCGCCGTCGCGGTAAAAGGCGATGCGGCGGTTGAGGTCGTAATCGAGCGCGGGCGTGGTGAGCGTGATGCGCGGGTCGCGCAGCGTTACGTTGCCCGTCATGCGAGCCAAGCGAGCGTCGCCGTCGTAAAAGCCCCGGTCGCCGGTGATGGTAACCGTATCGTTTTGCACCACGCGCACGTTGCTAAAGGCCTCGATGGCGTTGCGGTCGGCGTATTGATAGGCCGAGTCGCAGTACAGGTACGTATCGCCCTGCCGAAAACTCACGTTGCCGATTAGCTTCCGGATTTGCCGGCCGTTGAACACGCCACCTATCAGCTCACCCGCGCCCGGCAGCAACTCGATGCGCTGGCCTTTTTGGGGAGGAGCGGTTTGGGCAGGGCGGCGCTGAGCCCATACCAGCGGCGTGGTCAGCAGCAACAAAAAGCAGAATAAGAAAAAACGAAGGCGCATCGGCGCAAAAGTACAGAACCCCAGCCCTAACGCACACTCGTCAGGTTTGGTGCATTTGCGGTGTTGGTATGCTGAACTCGGCTGCGGCCCAATTGCTTCAGCATTTGCGGCACGTTGTCTACCTCAACGGCATCGGGCTGCAGCGCCAGTAAGCGCCTCATTGTTTTGGGCGAACGTCCGCCAAACAGCACCACCTGCAGGCCCGCCGACCGCGCCAGGGCCACGTGCTCAGGCGTGCCCAAGCGCTTAGGCAGCACCACCGCCTGCACGCCTTCCACGGCTGCTACCGGCAGCCGCTCCCTGAACTCATCGGTGATTTCCAGACCTAGGGCTACATCGGGCAACTCGGTTTTGAATTGCCGAAGCGAGGGCACGTGCTCAGTCACGATCAGCACCCGCTCGGCTGGCACCTGGTACTGCCGCAGCAACCGACCTAGGGCGCGCACCAACACGGGCGAGCGGACATAAGGCTGCTGGGGTTGGCAAGCGTCGCCTTCGTGCAAATCGAGGTGCAGATGCGGAAAAGTTGGCCGCTTGCTTAGCTCCTGCAGCAACTGCTCGAGCGTAGCAACGCGCTCCTTCTGAAACCAGTCGTAAGGCGGGCCGCCGCGGTAGCTTAGCTGTTTCAGGGCAGCGGCGGTGTGTTGGCTTACGCAGCCTTGGCCGTTGGTCATGCTCTGCAGCTCGGCATCGTGGTACAGCACAGGTATGCTGTCGTGGCTAAGCTGCACGTCCACTTCTACCCCATCGGCCCCGGCACCTAGGGCTTTTGCTACGCCGGCCAAACTGCTTGGCGGCAACGGGTTGAAGGGGTTTATAGGCGTGAAGAAGCCAGAGCCCGCGTGGCCGATCACCTGAACTGCCGCTTGGTTGGTGGCACGGTTGGCACTGCTGCCGCCAACTTGGCGGCTGCAAGCTGCCATAGCCCAACAAAGCACACCGATCAGCCAGCAGACGCGGCGCACAACAGCGTAAGGTTCGGGCATATAACTAAGGTTATACTTGACAAATGCAGTACTGATATGCAGTGCCTTATGTTTAGCTGCGGGGCAGTTTCGGTGCGGGGCAAGCAGGCGCTACCTTTGCTCCTCCCTTAGTAGTGTGCTTGTATGCTCGACCGCGTTCGTGAGTTTATCGCCGAAAACAACCTCTTCAACCCCGAAACCGACCAACTGCTGGTAGCCGTGAGCGGCGGCATGGACTCGGTGGTGCTGCTTGATGTGCTGCACTGCCTAGGTGTGGGCGTAGCGGTGGCGCATTGCCACTTTGGCTTACGCGGCGAGGAGGCAGACGCCGACGAGGAGTTTGTGCGCAAGCTGGCCAAGAAGTACGACGCCCCTTACTTCGCCGAGTTCTTCGACACGAAGGGTTTTGCCGCACAAGAAGGTCTGTCAACCCAAATGGCCGCCCGCGTGCTGCGTTACCAGTGGTTCGAGCAGGTGCGCCGCACCCAACAGCTCGGTTACATCGCCACCGCCCACCACCGCCGCGACGCCGCCGAAACCATGCTCCTGAACCTGACGCATGGCACCGGGTTGCGCGGCTTGCACGGCATACCGGCCCGGCAAGGCCACGTGGTACGCCCGCTGCTGGGCATCGGCAAGGAAGATATGTTCGACTACGTAGTGGAGCGCCGCTTGGTGTGGCGCGAAGACTCTTCGAACGAAAGCACCGCGTACCAGCGCAACAAGCTGCGCCATGATGTGCTGCCCACCCTCCGCGAGCTAAACCCCAACCTCGACGAAACCCTGCGGCACACCGCCGAGCGCGTACAAGGCGCCGAGTTGTTGGTGCAGCACATGGTGGAACAAGCCACTCAGCAAGCGCGCCGCGACGAAAACGAGGCAGTGTACATTAACATTGGCGTACTGCAGAACACGCCGGCCACGGCCGTGGTGCTGCAGGAAATGCTGCGGCCCTTTCACTTCTCGTGGCTGGTGGTAAAGGATATTGTGGCGTCGTTCCGGGCCACCTCGGGGCGGCAGTTTGAGTCGCCCACGCACCTGCTGGTGAAAGACCGCGACCAGCTCGTCATTACGCCCAAAAACCTAGGTAGCTTTGGCACCTACCAGTTGCAGCAAGGCCAACCCGAGCTCGTAGCCGAAGGCCTGCGCCTAACGGTAACCGAGCGCCCGGCCGAAGGCTATAAAATCCCTAGGTCGCGCGAGGTGGCCGCCTTCGATGCCGACAAGCTGAAGTTTCCGCTGATGCTGCGCAAGTGGCGCGAGGGCGACTGGTTTATGCCCATCGGCCTGAAGGGGAAAAAGAAGCTCAGCGATTTTCTGATCGATGAAAAAGTGCCCCTGAACCTGAAGCCGCAAGTGCCACTGCTCGTTACGCCCGATGGCAAAGTAACGTGGGTGGTAGGCATGCGCCCCGACGATCGGTTTAAGGTGACGGAAGAAACGCAGCGGGTGCTGGAGGTGCGCCTGCAAAGGCAACCAACGAAGTAATACTTAGGTAGCGTAGGCCACAAAGTCCGCGCTACTTCGTTGTTGGAGGTGCTACTTCGCGCCAGTCTTTCTACATTGCAAGCGCGTAACCCCATCTTTCAATTCCCATTTCGTACCCCATGAAAGTAACCGTTGTAGGGGCAGGTAACGTGGGCGCTACCTGCGCCGACGTACTCGCTACCCGCGAAATCGCCAACGAAATTGTTCTGGTCGACATCAAAGAAGGTATTGCCGAAGGCAAAGCCCTCGACATTTGGCAGAAGGCTCCCATCATCGGTTACGACTCGCGTACCATCGGCGTAACCAACGATTACAGCCGCACCGCTGATTCGGACGTGGTGGTAATTACCTCGGGCCTGCCCCGCAAGCCCGGCATGAGCCGCGACGACCTTATTTCGGTAAACGCCGGCATCGTGAAGTCGGTAACGGAGCAAGTGGTGAAGTACTCGCCCAACGCCATCATCATTGTTGTGTCGAACCCGCTCGACGTGATGACCTATCAGGCACACCTCACCTCGGGTATGGACCGCATGAAGGTGTTCGGCATGGCCGGTATCCTCGACACGGCCCGCTACCGTGCTTTCTTGGCTGAAGCCCTGAACGTGAGCCCCAAAGACATTCAGGCCGTACTGATGGGTGGCCACGGCGACACCATGGTACCCCTGCCCCGCTACACCACCGTGGGCGGTATTCCGGTTACGGAGCTGATCGAGAAAGACAAGCTCGACGCCATTGTACAGCGCACCGCTGTAGGCGGCGGCGAGTTGGTGAAATTGATGGGCACCTCGGCTTGGTACGCTCCGGGTGCAGCTGCTGCGCAAATGGTTGAGGCCATCGTACGCGACCAGCGCCGCGTGTTCCCGGTGTGCGTAGAGCTGAAAGGCGAATACGGCATCGACGGCGTGTACCTGGGTGCTCCGGTAATCCTGGGCAAAAACGGCATCGAGCGCATCATCGAGCTGCAGCTGAACGACGAGGAAAAGGCACTGCTCGAAACCTCGCGCGGCCATGTGAAAGAAGTAATGGATGCGCTGGACAAAATGGGCCAAGCGCAGCCTGCCAGCGCGTAAGCATAACTAGCCGTCAAGGCTGTTCGGGCCGCTATGCCATCGGGCGTAGCGGCCCGTTTGTTTGTGGCCCCTAAGTGATACTACCTTTCGGCACCGCCAACACCTGCTATGCCTACTGCCGCCGAACTGCTTACCCGCATTCATGCGCTTGCCAATCCCGAACGGGCCACCTCGGTAGCGCGCTTCTTCAAAACTGGCCCAGGCCAGTACAGCGAAGGCGACCAGTTTTTGGGGCTCACCATGCCGCAGCAGCGGGCGTTGGCGCGCGAGTACCGCCACTTGCCCATGCCGGAGGCAGAGCAGCTAGTGCAAAACCCCTGGCATGAGTGCCGGGCCGTGGGGCTGATTATCTGGACGCTGCAATATCCCAAAGCTGGCCCGGCTGGTCGGCAGGCTATTTACGAGGCATACCTAGCTAACCGCCGCTTCGTGAATAACTGGGATTTAGTAGACGTAACGTGCACCCACATTTTGGGCGCGCACCTGCTGAAACAAGACCGCACCCCGCTCTACGACCTAGCTGCTGAGCCTTGTCTTTGGAGCCAGCGCATGGCCGTGGTTTCTACGCTAGCATTTATTCGCAAAGGCCAGTTTGCCGATACGCTTGCCTTGGCCGAGCTGCTGATGCCGCATACCCACGACCTGATCCACAAAGCGGTTGGCTGGATGCTGCGCGAAGTGGGCAAACGCAACGAAGATGCTTTGGAGGAATTTCTGGCCGATAATGCTCGGCAGATGCCGCGCACTATGCTGCGCTACGCCATCGAGCGGCTAGAGCCGGCCAAACGGCGCTTGTACATGCAGAAATAAACAGCCCCGCCAGTTACTACCAGCGGGGCCCTTGATGGCAGCTCAGCCAAGCACTACTGCTGGCTGGCCCGAAACAGCTTCTGCTTTTCCTCCTTCGAGAGGCTTTCGTAACCGGAACGCGAAATCTTGTCGAGGATCAAGTCAATTTCTTCTTGCGGCGGCTGAGCCAACCCGCCGCGCTTACTAGCTGCGGCATTGGCCTGCGGGCTGCGGTGCGTTACGCGCAGGCGCGGCCGGCCGTGCAGCAGCCCATTAACCCACTCCCCCACGGCAATTACCGGACGGCCAAGGTCGCGGCCACGCTGCAACTGGTTGATATAGAGAAAACCCAGAAAAGCGCCGCCTAGGTGAGCAATTTGCCCGCCAGGGTTGGCACCGTTGATACCGGCAATTGAAATGAGCACCACGGCCGCAGCAATGTACTTGATGCGTACCGGCCCAATGAGGAACAGATTGAAGGTGTAATCGGGCAGAAGTGTAGCCGCTGCTACGATAACTGCCGTTACGGCACCCGAAGCACCAACCATCGGTACGCCCAAACCGGGACGCAATACCGGCAGCAAATTGTAGCTCAGCACGAAGAACAGCGCCCCCACCAGCGCACCAAGGATGTACAGGCTTACCAAACGACGGTCGCCTAGGTACTCGCGCACCAGCATGCCAAACCAGTAGAGGTTGAGCATGTTGAAGAGGATGTGAAAGAACTTCTCGTGCGTAAAAGCATAGGTGAGCACCGTCCAGGGGTGGCGCAGCAAGCCGGGTACATCAGAGGGCAAAGCCAATTGCCGCAACAGGATGTCATAGGCCGACGAGGACCCAGTGAGGTACAACACGGCGCCCAGCACCACCAGCACCGCAAACACCAGCACGTTGATGACCAACAGCTGATTCAGCGCGTTGTCGCGGCGCGTAAAGGTGGTTTGAATATCGGCGAAGATGCTCATGGCAATGGGTGGGTTAGTAGAAGCGCGAGTGGTGCCGTTCCCAGTATTTCAACAGGAGGAAGCCGAACAACATTCCGCCTAGGTGGGCGAAGTGGGCCACGTTGTCGCCTGGATTGCGCTCCACACCCGCGTATAGCTCATAGAGCCCATACAGCGCCACAAAATACTTGGCCTTGATGGGGAACGGAAAGAATAAGAGCATGAGCTCCGTATTGGGGAAAAGATAGGCAAAAGCCAGCAGAATGCCGAACAGCGCCCCTGAGGCGCCTACCATAGGCGAGTTGAGCGCCCCTTTGTAGATTTCGTTAACGGTAGCGGTAGCCGCCTGGATGTAGCGCTGATTGCCAGGATCCTGCTGTATGGCTCGCGCTAGCTCCTCGTAGCCTCGGGCTTGCGGCAGATAATCCCGGAAATAGTCGCTGTAGCCTACGGCCGTTGGCTGCGACAAGAACGCGTTACGATCTTCGCGCATCTGCGTCAACTCATACTCCCGAATACCGGAGTACAAGATGCCTGCGCCCACGCCGCATATCAGCCAGAACACAAGGAAGCGCTGTGCGCCCCAACGCATTTCCAGCATCGGCCCGAACGAGAACAGACCGAACATGTTGGACAGCAAGTGCCCCCAACCAGCATGCAAAAACATGTACGTAACGTGCTGGTAGGGCTGAAACAGGTCGGAAGTCCAGGGGTAAAGGGCCAACAGGCGCGGCACCACCCCAAGCGCACCCATGCCTTCGAGCAGCAACAGCCCTATGTTGATAAGGAGCAGGTTGCGCACCATTGGGGTGACATTGAACATACAGGACAGATTAAGCTGATGAAATAACGCTGGCTAGCGCAAGAGGCTTACCAGCCATGGGCAATACGCCTGCTTACGGAAAACAACCAGGCATAGCGGTGCCGCTACCCAGCTACCACCAGGAACGAAGGTATAACTGCTGCGCAAACTCCACGGTTTGGCACCTAGGCTCAGCAACTCGGCCAAGCCAGGCACCGCGTCAAATAGACCTAGGTATCAGCTTCGGAAAAACGCCTGCAACTGATCGAGCTCCAGCATCACGAGGGTGCGCTGCCCGTCGGGTGTATAGCCAGGCGTTTGGCAAGCGAACAGCTTGTCTATCAGCGCTGTCATTTCGACTTCGCTGAGGCGGGCGGTGCCCGAAGCAGCTACCCGGCGGGCGAGGCCGCGCGCGAGCTGCTCGCGGCGGTCGAGGCGGGCCCGGGCACCTGGCATCCGAAATTGCTCCAACAGCCCTTCGAGCAATTCTTTCTCGTTGGCCCGGCTCGGCACGTCTGAGGGCAAGCCCTCCACCACGATGGTGTTGGGGCCAAACTCCGAAAAGCGAAATCCTAGGTCGTGCAGCTCGGCAGTTACCTCGCGCAACACGGCAAAGTCGCCGGGCGAGAAAGCCACCGTGCGCGGAAACAGCAATGTCTGCGAGGCGCTGCTTTCCTCCGCAATTTGCTGCTGGTACTGCTCGTACAAAATTCGCTCGCGGGCCGCAATGTGGTCGATCATCATCAGCCCCGATTTTACGGGCACCAGCACGTATTGCTGCACCTGCACTACCCGGCGGCTTGGCATGGCGGCTGCGCCACCTTCGGCTGTTCCGGTGGTGGGGCCATGCGTAAGGGGCAGTTCGGGAGTTGCAGGCGCTGGCGGCGCGGCTTGCATCAGCGGCGTTGGCGGCAGCACCGGAATAGCCGGCAACGGTTCGGGCTTCGCATCGGGCGCTTCGGCCTCAATGTCGTCGAGCGCGCCGGGTTGGCTTAGGGTTTTGTAAAAATCTTCGAGGGCCTTGCGGGCTTGCTCGGTGGGGCGCGGCGTTAGGGGTTTTTCGTCGGTCCAGCGCGATGCTTCACGTGTGGGTCGGGCGGGGGCCGCAGCGGCTGCCATGGCTGCTGCCAAGGCGCCCCCTTCGTTTCCTAGGTTGTGGTGCGAGTCGTCGTTGGGGTCGGCAAAATCGGAGCGGCTACCGGTGCGCAAACCAGCCAACGGAGCGAAATTTATGTTGCTCTCGAAGTCCAGCGACGGGGCCATGTTGTGCAGACCTAGGGCTTGCTTCACGGCCGCCCGCACAATAGCATACACGGTCTTCTCGTCCTCGAACTTGATTTCCGTTTTGGTGGGGTGTACGTTGATGTCAATGGTCTTGGGATCAAGCTCCAGGAACAGCACGTAGAACGGGTGCGTCTCTTTGGGCAGCAGCCCCTCGTAAGCCGCCAGCACCGCGTGGTTGAGGTAGGCCGAGCGGATAAAGCGCCCGTTCACGAAGAAGAACTGGTCGCCACGGCTCTTTTTGGCCGACTCCGGCTTGCCGATGTAACCTTTGACGGAGATAAAAGGCGTTACCTCCTCCACCAAGGCCAATTGCTCTTTGTAGCTGTTGCCGAGCAGTGCCACCACCCGCTGGCTTAGCTTACCGGCGGGCAGGTTAAACACCTCCAGATCGTTCTGGTACAGCGAAAAGCTGATGTTCGATTTAGAAAGCGCTACGTGCTGAAATTCGTCGAGGATGTGACGCATTTCCACCGCATTGCTCTTAAGGAAATTGCGCCGCGCCGGTACGTTGAAGAACAAATTTTTGACGGCAATGCTGGTGCCATCGGTGCAGGCCGTGGGCTGCTGGCTTACTACCTGCGAGCCTTCCACAATCAGCTGCGTTCCAGTTTCCTGCGCCTGCAACTTCGATTTAATTTCAACCTGTGCCACGGCCGCAATCGAGGCCAGGGCTTCGCCGCGAAAACCCAGGGTACGAATCTGAAACAGGTCCTCCGTCGTACGAATTTTACTCGTGGCATGCCGCTCCAGGCTCATGCGAGCATCCGTAGCCGACATGCCCGAGCCGTTATCAACCACCTGCACCAGTTGTTTGCCAGCCTCCTTCACGATTAGCTGAATCTGGGTAGCGCCGGCGTCTACCGCGTTTTCCAACAACTCTTTAACCACCGAAGCGGGGCGTTGCACTACTTCGCCGGCAGCAATTTGGTTGGCGAGGTACTCGGGCAGCAGTTGAATGATATCGGACATAGCAATACGAACCTCAACGGGGGTTGCGTTTGTTCTGATGAAGGGCAAAGGTACGTCACTCCCCGACGGCTTGCGCCACCTGTTTGAGTTGGCCGGACTCAACATGGGATTTTACCCGTACCTGTGTCGTAACATTTCCTGAAAATGAACGGCAAGCCGGTTCCGGGTGTAATTGGTCCCAAATTAGCACTCATCTGCCACCGGAAATAATGCGTAAGTTTGTGGCCAGCTTTTGCTTGCGAGCTTGCTCGTAAGTTGGTCGGTCGACGTCTTACGGGCTTCGGCCGGTTATTTCCGCTCCGTCTGTTTTGGCGCCCTTCCGCGTTGGTTTAGGCCTCCGAAGAAGGGCGCATATGCAGGCGGTCGACTTAGCCATTTCATCTACGCGACACGACACAGAGGCCAATGGGCAAGGAATTTCGGATCGGATTGGTACTGCTGCTGTTGGCCGTTACGGGTCTGATCGTGTCGTTTTCGACTCCGCACGACGATGGTGCGCGGCCCAGCTCCGTGGCCGAGCAACAGTGGGTCGACTCGGTATTTGCCTCCCTTACTCCCGATCAGCGCCTAGGTCAGCTCTTCATGGTAGCGGCCTACTCCAACAAGGATAAGAAGCACACCAACTACACCGAGTTTTTGGTGCGCGAGTACAACATCGGCGGCCTGATGTTTTTGCAGGGCGGTCCGCGTCGGCAGGCTATCCTTACCAACCGCTACCAAGCGGCGGCCCGCACGCCCTTGCTCATTGCCATGGATGCTGAGTGGGGCCTGAACATGCGCCTCGACTCTTCCACGCACTTCGCCAAGCAAATGACGCTCGGCGCCATGGACGATGACCGGTTCGTGTACCAGATGGGCCGCGAAATTGCCCTGAAGATGCGCACCCTAGGTGTGCACGTGAGCTTTTCGCCCGTAGTCGATGTCAACTCCAATCCTAACAACCCGGTTATCGGCAACCGCTCGTTCGGCGAAAACAAGGAGCAAGTAGCCAAACTAGGTTCGGCTTACATTCGCGGTTTGCAGGACCACGGCGTAATTGCCGTCGCCAAGCACTTCCCCGGGCACGGCGACACCGACACCGACTCGCACATTGCCTTGCCGGTAATCAACACCGACATGGTGCGCCTCACTAACGTCGACCTATACCCCTTCCAAAAAGCTTTTGAACAGGGCGTAATGGGTGTGATGGTTGGACACCTTTACATGCCTCTGTTCGACACCGTGCGTAACCAATCGGCAACGTTGTCGCGCAACCTAGTAACGGGGCTTCTGAAGGAAAAAATGGCCTATAAAGGGCTTGTATTTACAGATGCACTCAACATGAAGAGCGTATCCGACCTATACAAGCCCGGCGAACTTGATGCCCTTGCGCTGTTGGCGGGCAATGATGTTCTGCTGTTTTCGGAGGACGTACCCATGGCCGTTCAGAAGATTAAGGGCATGGTAGCGGCCAACAAGATTTCTCAGGAAGAAATTGACTACCGAGTGCGCAAAGTGCTGCGCGCCAAGTTTTGGGCTGGCCTTAACCGCAAGCCTAGCGTGGATGTGCCAAACCTGATGAACAACCTGAACCGCCCCTTAAGCCGGGTGGTGCAGCAGAGCATCTACGAGCACGCCACCACGGTCGTGAAAAACGAAGACGACCTCATTCCCTTTGCCAATCTGGATACGCTGCGCCTCGCTTCGATTACGATTGGCGCGCCCAATGGCAACTCGTTTGGCAAGGCCATGCAGCGCTACATGCCTTGCGCTACCTATGCCATTCCGAATCGTTACGCCCCCGATTCGACCTTTGACAACCTGCTGCCGAAGCTGAGCCTCTACAACACGGTAGTCGTCAGCTTCCATAACATGAACAACACCCCGGCCCATAACTACGGCCTAGGTGACGGCGCCCTCCGGTTTATCAAGAAGCTGCAGGAAAACAAAAAGCAGAAAACCGTGGTGGTGCTGATGGGCAATGCTTACGCCTTGAAGCATGTAGAGGAAGCGCGCACGCTGGTATGCGGCTACGAAGACAATTTCACCTCCCAAATGGTGGTGCCGCAAATTCTTTTCGGGGCGCTGCCGGCAAAGGGTCGTTTGCCTATTACGGTATCCGAGAAACTGCTAGCCGGTACCGGGTTGCCCACTGCCGATTTCCGCCGCCTGCGCTACGCTACGCCCGAAGCCGTTGGACTCGACTCGCGCGTGCTAACCCAGATTGACAACATTGCTACCGAAGCCATTGCTTACGCGGCTACCCCTGGTTGCCAAGTACTGGTGGCCAAAGACGGCGCCGTAGTTTACGACAAGAGCTTTGGTTATTGCACCTACGACAAGAACCAGCCTGTAACCAACGAAACCCTCTACGACCTGGCTTCGATATCGAAAGTAGCGGGCACCCTGCAGTCCATTATGTGGCTGAAGGACGAAGGCAAGCTGAACCTCGACAGCAAGGTATCGGATTACCTCCCCGACCTGAAGGGCACCAACAAGAAGGACATGACTGTGCGGCAGGTGCTGCTGCACCAAGCCGGCCTGAAAGCGGGTATTCCTACCTGGGAGCGAACCGTAACGCGCACGGGCGGCCTTAAGCCGACCTTCTACGCCAGCACCCGCACCGATGACTTCGCCCGCGAAGTAATTCCGGGCACTTACGTATCCCGTTCGGCCGAAGACTCCGTCTGGACGTGGATCAAGCGCAGCTCGATGTTGCCCAAAGGCAAAGGCGGGGTGTACCCCACCGAGTACTCCGATTTGAGCTTCATCATTCTGAAGCGCTTGGCCGAAAAAGTAATAAATCAGCCGATTGAGGCTTTCCTGCAGCGCAATTTCTACGCGCCGCTGGGCCTGAATACCATGACTTACAACCCGCTGCAGCGGTTCCCGAAGTCGTGCATTGCGCCCACCGAAAACGATAACTACTACCGCCATACCCAGCTGCAAGGTACCGTGCACGACCAGGCCGCTGCCCTAATGGGTGGCGTAGCGGGCCACGCCGGCTTGTTTTCCAACGCCAACGACTTGGCTATCCTGATGCAGATGAACCTGCAGAATGGCCGTTACGGCGGACGTCGGTTCTTCAACACGCCCGTAGTAGCGGAGTTTGCTCGGTCGGCTAGTACTACCAACCGCCGCGGCCTAGGTTGGGACCACGGCGACCCTACGAAGCCCGAAGGCCCTACCAGCAACCTGTCGCCGGCCAGCACCTTCGGCCATACCGGCTTCACGGGTACCTGCGTATGGATGGATCCGGACAACAAGATTCTGTATATTTTCTTGTCGAACCGGGTGTACCCCGATGCCGGCAACAACAAACTGCGCCAGTACAACATCCGTACGCGCATTCACGATGTTATCTACAAGTCTATTCTTACCGACGCCGACAAGGGCAAAAGTTGATATGAGGGGAAGCGTACTTCTATGTGGTGTGGAACAAGCAACCCCTTGACCGGCGCGTCGTCCCTGACCAGGACGGCGCGTTCTTTTTTTTTGCGTAAACCAATCTTAACAGCTGATGCCACCTAGGGCAGCACGCATAATTCTTCGGGTTTTTCCAACTTGCCGCCGCTTGCGTTGTTAGGCAGCAAAACCTTTACTCCTTCCGCCCCCGCTGCACACATCTACTATGAATATTGGCATTGTCTGTTACCCCACCTTCGGCGGCTCGGGCGTGGTAGCCACCGAACTTGGCAAAGCCTTGGCGCTGAAAGGCCATCGTGTGCACTTCATCACCTACAGCCAACCCGTACGGCTCGATTTCTTCAACGAAAACCTCTTTTACCACGAGGTTTTTATTCCGCCGTATCCGCTGTTTCAGTTTCCGCCCTACGAGCTAGCCTTGGCCAGCAAAATGGTAGACATCGTGCAGAATGAGAAGCTTGATGTGCTGCACGTACACTACGCCATTCCGCATGCCTCGGCCGCGTACATGGCCAAGCAAATCCTACGTACCAAGGGCATTCAGATCCCGGTAATTACCACGCTGCACGGCACCGACATTACCCTCGTGGGGAAGGATGCTTCGTACGAGCCCGTGGTAACGTTCAGCATCAATCAGTCCGACGCCGTAACCTCCGTGTCGGCCGACCTGAAGGAGGAGACGTACCGCTACTTTGCGGTGGAAAAGGACATCGAGGTTATCCCCAACTTCATCAACCTGGAGCGTTTCAAGAAGCAGCGCAAGGAGCACTTCCGGGCGGCCATTGCGCCCGAGGGCGAAAAGCTGCTGATCCACACTTCCAACTTCCGCTCTGTTAAGCGTGTGGACGACGTGGTGCGGATTTTTGCCGGTGTGCGCGAGCAAATGCCCGTTAAGCTCCTGCTTGTCGGCGACGGGCCCGACCGCCCGCGCATTGAAAAGCTGTGCCGCGAACTGGGCCACTGCCAGGATGTGCGCTTCCTAGGCAAAATGGAAGCCGTGGAGGAAGTGCTCAGCATTTCCGACTTGTTCCTGATGCCCTCGGAGAAGGAAAGCTTTGGTTTGGCCGCACTCGAAGCCATGGCTTGCGAAGTGCCGGTTATCAGCACCAATGCGGGCGGCATTCCGGAGCTAAACGTGCACGGACTCACGGGCATGGTGAGCAACATCGGCGACGTAGAAGACATGGTAAAAAATGCCCTCTACGTGCTCAACGACGAAAACCTACCCCGCTTTAAGGCCGCGGCCCGCACGCACGCCGAAGAGTTTGCCGTTGAGAAGATCGTACCCCGCTACGAAGCCTGCTACCAGCGCGCCATTGATGTAGTGCTAGCCACGGTGTAAACCGGTTCTTTTCACGGTCATCCTAAGGGCGAAGGACCTTACCACGCAAGAACAAGACGTTGTTACGTCAGTTGTTCAGCCGTGATAAGGTCCTTCGCTGCGCTTAGGATGACAGCTTTTTGGTGACCTAGAACAGGCCAGTAGCTTCGCGTTTGATGGCGTTCAGTGCCGGTGCCGTGGGGTCAATTTCGTCGGCAATAAGGGTTTCGAGCACGCGCTTGGCCAACTCGGTGCCGCGGGCCTGCTGCTGGTTGGGCAAGGTTTGGTAGGCCTTGTTGATCATGGTAAGCACGTTTTCCTTGGCCTGCCGCACCTGCGCCCACGCTTCGGGGCTCATGTAGAGTTGCTGCGACAAGTTATGCTCATACTCGGCCCGAATTTCTTGTACAAGCAAGCGGTGGTACTCGGTAGCGGTTTGGCCCGCCGAGCTCAGGCGCACCAGTAGGTTGTTGGGCGTCATGCGCTCGAGCAGCAGCGTAATGCGCTCGTAAGCCTGCAATCGAATGGGCAGCACCGCTTTGGCATTTTCCAGGCGCAGCTCAATCAGGCGGCGCTGCTGGTCTTTTTCGAGGTATTGCTGAATGAGGTAGTAAACAGTACCTGCTACGATAAGCGCGGGCAAAGTAATCTTGAGCAGGTCGATGATCAGTGCAGTGGTATCCATGCAGAAGAAAGCACGCCGCGTTTGCGGCACAAGTTTG
This sequence comes from Solirubrum puertoriconensis, assembly GCF_001483135.1. GTDB lineage: Bacteria > Bacteroidota > Bacteroidia > Cytophagales > Hymenobacteraceae > Solirubrum > Solirubrum puertoriconensis. The sequence continues at coordinate 397,016 of NZ_LNAL01000003.1, read as the reverse complement.
AGGTACGAACTATAGCCTAAAAACCGGTGACAACGCACCTAGGGCCGACAAATATAGTACGGTGAACCTGCCGCCTACGGTAGCTGTTAAGGTATCGTTACGGCTTATGAGACTTGGGCTGTATCTTTGTGGCCCAGGGCGGCAAGCCCTCCCAACCGAAGATTCTACGCAACAACTACTGACTATGGCTACTGCCACGGCTTCCACCAAAACCGCTCCTATCACGCTGACTTCGCGCGCTCTGGAAGAGGTGAAAAACATTCTCCGCGAGAAGAACGTCCCGGCTGAGTACGGCCTGCGCGTAGGCGTGCAGGGCGGCGGCTGCTCGGGCCTGAGCTACCTGCTCGGCTTCGACAAAGCCAAAGAGCAGGATGAGACCTTCGATGTCGATGGCGTAAAGCTGATTATGGACAAGAAGCACGCGATGTACGTGCTGGGCATGGAAGTTGACTTCCAGGACGGCCTGAATGCTCGCGGCTTTACGTTCAGCAACCCCCAGGCCAAAAGTACCTGCGGTTGTGGCTCGTCGTTCTCGGCGTAAGTTCCCTAGGTCATCCTACCGTTCATCAACAACAAGCCCCGGCAACTCTGCAGTTGCCGGGGCTTGTTGTTTTAGCCGATCTTTTCGCCGCCCATTACTTTCACTGCCGAGCCATCGGCCATAAATACCGACTTAGGCGCTTGGCTAAGAGGCTCGACAAACGCTTCTCCGTAGAGCCGGGCAATGCTGCAGTTCATCTCGAAACTGTGTACCTCGTGCGCGTTCCAACGAGGGTGCACCACCTCGTACTGCCCGGTGCGCCGCTCACCCAAGCGGGTGTAGCCCCAATAGTGCTCCGTAATGAACTCGGCCTCGGAGCCAGCTGCTATGGGCGTAGCCTGCTGGCTGGTGTGGGCACGCAGGTAATTCCACTCCTCGCCCACCTTCCAGCCGTATTCCACTTCCAAGGCTCCATCAGCCGTTGGGCGCCAATGGTGGCGCATAGGCATTGCCGCGTACTTCTCCCCGTAAAACGTATTGGCCACGGCCACAATCATGGGCCTAGGTACAATCTCCTTCACGAACACCACTCCGCGCCGCCAGCCGTGTTGCGGGTCGCGGTGCCGCACGTAGAAGCGCAGGTTTACCTCCTCGAAGTGCTTATGCCAAGGCACGCTGAAGCCCCGTACGCGCGTGTGCATAAACATGAAGCCTACCATGCTCGCGTAGTAGGTGCCGTTCCACTCGTCGAGCTCGGTGCCGTAGGGCACGTAGGGTTGCAGGATGCTCGGCTCAACGGCGTAGTTGGCCATGAGCAGGTTGTGCCACTCGGCGGTGAGGAAAGTAGTGGGGCGGGCAGTACTCGTTTTCAACGCTCCGAGCCGAAATCGTAGGGGTAGCCTATTTCCTGCAGATCGGCTTCCAGTTGCGGCCAATCCTCCAGCTCATCAATAATGCCGCGTACTACCTCCTTGGTGAGTACCTCCCCGCGATAGATGTGCGCCACGGCACCTAGGGCAATGGGGTTGCGGTCGGTTTCTTCGATAAAGTACTCGTTGGCCCATTCGGTATAGGTTTCGGGCTTGTTATCGAAGATGTACAGCAGTTCCTCCGAGCCATCTTCACCGTGGCCCGGCAGGCAGGTTTGCCAACCAGCCTCGGGCGTATACCACAGGCAAAACGTGGTACCAATGGAGCTGACTGGCTCGCCGAGCATGAACTCCTTAAATGCTTCGGGCAGGTCGCGGGTCAGTTCGGCTTTATCGGGTTGGTCGTAACCCTCGAGGTAGCCGTTGATGCAGCAGCCCTCCTTCCGGAACAGCACCAACATCTGGTCGCCCTCGCCGTCGTTCATCTCGAAAAGCTCCTCTCCCATGCCCCAGGTTGGGTCGTAGGTGTGGTAGCGGTACTCCCACTCTTGCGAATTAATAGCATCGAGCACCGCCAACGCTTTGCAAATGCGTTGCAGGGTTGGGGCATCGGGCAGGGTGGCGTAGTTGCGGGTTGATATCATGAGTCGGGGAGTTTAGTGCTTACCTGGGCATACCGCATACGCCGCATTACTATTACTGATGGTTGATTAGTACGTCTTCGTCATATCGGCCGGTACCACGAGCAAGTAATCGGCTTTCCTTAGGTTCTCCTTATCTAGTTTGCCAAGTTGCTCCTGCGTAACCGTGCTGATTGTGAGGATGCGCAATTGTGGCTCGGCTTGGCGCAGGTACCACACAATTCCATCGTGATTATCGGAGTGGTACGAGCCGTTTACGTGCAGTAGCAGCTGGCCCGGTTGGCGGCTTTGGCGAATGAAGTGCGCCATGGTGGCGTCTTTGAGGGCCTGCGCTTGCACAATGTTTTGCACGCCCGCGGCATGGGCTGCATCGCCGCCGAACATCTTGAACATGTTCTGGTAACCGGGCAGGTTGTAGTCGACTTTGATAGGCAAGGGAGCCAGCCACTGCTTTTCGTCGGTACCTAGGGCATCGAGAGCGGCTAAGCTGCCTTTGGCCACTTGCTGCGCGAAGCGGCGCGGTACGTTGGTGCCTACTACGCGCAGCTTCTGCTGCTTGGCTAGCTGCAGGAGCGGTTTGTAGTCGGTAGAGTAATTGGGCCAAGGGCGGCTTTGCTCCTCAAACGCTTTATCGTCCAGCTCGCCTACGTTGTACTGCTCTACCAGGGGCTGCACGTCGCGCTCGAACATTTCCAGACCTAGAACCACCTGCCCCGCCTTGCGCTGCGCCAGCTCTTTGGCCACTTGCAGCTCCAGCCAATGCGCCATAGGGTCGTTGTGCTGCTCGCCGAAGAGCACCACGTCGGCGCCGGCCAACTCCTTGGTCATTTTGCCGAACGATACCGGCTTGCCATCGGCGGTGAAGAGCCGGTAGGCCGGCCGGTCGTCATTGTTGGGGCCAGAGCCGGTTCCGTAAGCCGTTGCCGAAGCGAACATCAACAGAGCAGCAAGCAAAACTCGAATCATAGTAGCGAGCAGCCTGACGCTGCTTGTGGGTTAGTCCCAATCGTCGCCTTCGGCACCCATGCCAATAAGCCAATAGGGTGCACAAGTAACCGTATTGCGCGAAGCACTGTTCAACTCCACTCGATCAACCACGCGGCCGTCTACCAGCATTTCCAGTTTTAGCCAGCTGTTGGAAGCAGGCTGTATCGGGCTGCTGCAACTTACGTTGCGCAGAGCAATTGCGGCCTCCAGGTGGTCGTACCAGCCAAACTCACCTAGGTTATAGGTACTATCGGCTCGTACAGCGTAGGTGTAATGGCCATTCGGGCCGGGCTGCGGGTTGGTAGCGGTGTTACGCACCGAGGTATAATGCATCTCGGCGCCCAGGCTGGCGAGGTTTTCGCCCGTAACCCGCAGTGCTACGGTGTATTTCAGCTTGTCTTTCAGCGGCTCATCGTCGCAGCTCGCCAGCAAAGCCAGCAACATCAACACCAGCAAGGGCACGCGTAGCAGTTGTTTCATGCCCCAAAGTAATGATTAGAAACTACCTCGGCAGTAAAGCACCGAAGCCTTTCCTAGGTCAGGAAAGGCTTCGGTTGTAAAAGGGAGTAAGTGCGCAGTTAGCCTTTGTAAAACAGCCACTTCGACAGCTCCCCGTAGGTCACTTTTTTGCCGTACATCAGAATACCCACGCGGTAGATGCGGCCGGCCAGCCAAATCGTGCCCATAAAGCCCGCAATTAGCAGCGCCATCGACATGGCAATTTGCCAGGCCGGCACACCGCCGAAGGGCAAACGCATCATCATGGCAATGGGCGAGGTAAACGGAATCATCGACATCCAGAACGCCACCGAACCGTTGGGGTTAGTCGTCAGAATAGCCTGCGACACCACGAACGTGAGTACCAGCGGCATCGTCACGGGCATCATAAATTGCTGCGTATCGGTTTCGCTATCCACGGCCGAGCCAATGGCCCCGAACAAGGCGCCGTAGAACAGGTAGCCGCCCAGGAAATAGAACAAGAAGCAGCCCAGCAGCAAGGGCATATTCAGGTCGGCGTTATCCAGGGCCTGAAAGGCCTTTGCGGTGAAGTTCTCCTTCTTGGCGGCCTCGTCGGCAGGAGTATCCTTGCGGGCAATGGCTGAAGCGCCAACATCGGCGGTAGTAGCCGAAACGCTGGCAGTTTGGCTAGCCATGGCCTTATCGGGGCTGACGAAAGTGGAGGCTACTGAGCTGATACCCATGGAGAGCAGCACCCATAACGCCAGCTGCGTAAAGCCCACGCCGGCAATGCCCAGCACCTTGCCCATCATCAACTGAAAAGGCTTCACGGAGGAAATTACCACCTCCACAATGCGGTTGGTTTTCTCCTCCATCACGCCGCGCATGATCTGCACTCCGTAGAGGAAGATGAAAATGTAGATCAGGAAGCCGAAGAAATACGCCACACCAGTGCTAATGCCTGTGCTGGAGCTTTTTTCTCCTTCCTCGCTTAGGCTTACGGTCTGCAAGTCAACGTCGGCCTTCAGGTTATCGAGCACCGAGCGGTCGATGCCGGCTTGCTGCAGGCGGCGGTTCTCAATGGCCTTATTGGCCGCACGCCGAATGTCGCTTTCGAGCGACAAGCTTAAGCCCTTGCGCGAAAACACCTGAAACCCGTTGGGGTTGCCGATGTCCATTTTGGGCACGTACAGCAGCGCGTCGTATTTCGCCTTCTGAAACTCCTGCTTGGCCGTAGCCAGATCGGCCGAAACGCGCGTGAAGCTGATATCGTCTTTGCTTTCGGGCAGCTTTTCGGCAAACAGGCCGGCGGCATCGGCAATGGCCACCACCTTGCCACTGTCCGACATTTTCGCAATCAGCAACGGCACGGCAAACAAAGCCACCGTGAGCAACGGGCCGATAAGCGACATGATGATGAAGCTTTTTTTGCGCACGCGGGTGAGGTACTCGCGCTGCGCGATAAGCCAAATTTTAGACATGATCGTGAGATGTTTTGAGAGAAGAATTGTGCCTACCGTGCAAGGCCGCAGGCACAAGCACTTGGGTGCGCCCTGGGTGTCCTAATTCCTTATGGCACCTAGGGCACCGCTGCAAAAGGCTGCCTGCTTTATGCCGTTACCGAGTCGGTTTCGGGCACGTAGTCGGGCTGCGTTTCGCGCACGCGCCGGATAAAGATTTCGTTGATGCTCGGGATACGCTCGCGGAAAGCGTGCACCTCTACCCCGCCGGCACCGATGAGGTAGCGCAGCAAATCGTTGGGCGTGAGGTCGTGCAAAATGCGAATGCGGGCGTAGAAGTGGTCGTTTTCGCGCTTCTTCTGCTCAATAACTTCAAAGTCGGGGTGCACCACCATCAGTTGGCCGCGGCCCTCCACCTCGTAGGTTTGGGTACGGTAGGCGTTGCGCACGTCGCGCACTTGCCCATCGAGTACTTTTTGCGAACGGTTAATCAGGGCAATGTGGTCGCACAGTTCCTCAACCGACTCCATGCGGTGCGTGGAGAAGATGATGGTGGTACCCTGCTCGCGCAAGGCCAGGATTTCATCTTTCAGTAGGTTGGCGTTGATGGGGTCGAAACCCGAGAACGGCTCATCCAGAATAAGCAAGGCAGGATCGTGCACCACGGTGGCCACAAACTGTACCTTTTGCTGCATGCCTTTCGAGAGGTCCTCTACGTTTTTGCTGGCCCAGGTTTTAATATCGAACCGGTCGAGCCAGTACTTGATTTTCTGGTGGGCTTCGGCTTTTGATAAACCTTTGAGTTGGGCCAGGTACATCAGCTGCTCCCCTACTTTCATTTTTTTGTAGAGGCCGCGTTCTTCGGGCAAGTAGCCAATCTGGCCGATGTGCGCAGGGTTGAGCCGCTCGCCCCGAAAACGGATTTCGCCACCATCAGGCCCGGTAATTTGGGTGATGATGCGGATCAGCGAGGTTTTGCCCGCACCGTTGGGGCCGAGCAGGCCAAAAATGGAGCCTTCAGGCACCTCGAGACTCACGCCATCGAGGGCGGTGTGGTTGGCGTACTGCTTGCGTACGTCGATTGCCTGTAAAATTGGTTTCACGGCCGTTGAGAAATGGTTGTGGACAACAAGGTAGAAACTTCGGGCGCACGGCGGTTCATACCCAGGGCGAATCTTAAACCAACGGTCGTTTCATTGCCCCGAACCGTTAAATATTCGCCCCGAATTGCCATGCCTGCCCAAGCTTTAGTTGGTAGCTTGTAGATCGTGCAGGTACCCTTCGAGCCGATCGAGGTGTTGCCCGTAAAGCCGCTGCAGGTACCAGCGCGTAAACTTTTGCAAGGCCAGGTAAGCAAGCCAGCCGATAATCAAGTAGCCTATTACCAATGTGCCTACCATCAGCGCCAGCTTCAGGCCTTCCGCGGTATGGGCAAATCGCAGCACCTGCATCACGAAGCCTATGCCAAACGAGCCGAATAACGTGAGCATGGTGGCGCGGTAATAAATCTGCACCAAGCGGCGCAGGCTGCGGCTCTGCTGTTCCAGCTGCTGCCGCAGGTCGCCTACGCCGGGCGCCAATCCGTCGTTTAATACCCGAAATTTCTGGTAGATATAAAACAGAAAACCGACGGCCACGAGCAGCAGCCAGCCAGCCATGGTGCGCGTGTAGGGCTGCTGGCCGAATAACATAATGCTGGCCGCCACGGGCAAGGTCAGTAGCGTTAAGCCTACTTCCCACTGGGCGTTGCGACGGATGCGTTGGAGCGGGCTACTAGACGGTTGATTAAGGATGGCTTGCATGGCTTCAGGTGTTAAGCGAGCAGTCGGTTCGGTTGGTTGTTGGCGCCAGCGCTGGCGCATCTCGTCGAGTTCCATGGCTAAGCGTGAGCAAACAGGGTGCGGAGTTTCTCTTGCACGCGGTGCATTTTCACGCGCACATTGTTTTGGGTGATACCCAGGATGTCGGCCATTTCCTCGTAGCTGCGCTCCTCGAGGTACAGCAGCACAAAGGCCTTCTCTACCTCCGATAACCGTTCGATGGCGCGGTACAGCTGAGCCAGGTCGTCGCCTAGGTCGTCGGGTGGCGGCGCGGCGTAAGGAGCATCGGGCTCGAGTGCGGAGATATTGGGCTGGCGCGTGCGGCGGCGCAAGTCAGATATTGCCACGTTCAGGGCCACGCGGTAAAGCCAGGTGCTAAGCTTGGCCGCGCCGGGCTGATAGCGAGGCCAAGCTTGCCAGAGCTGCAGCACAATTTCCTGGTACAAATCCTGGCGGTCGTTGGCATCAGGGCAGTACATGCGGCACACACGCCACAGCAGGGGCTGATACTCGGTGATGCGAGCAGTGAAATCGGCAGATGAGGGTGCGGCAGGGCTCATGAGCAGCTAAGTCGGTGAATTAATCGCACTACTCGCCGCCACATTACAGCCTGGGTCAAATATTTTTTGATCGTCAATACCTTTACTCCCATTCAACAACAAAAAAGCCCGACCTGACAAACAGATCGGGCTTTTGCAGGGCCTGTAGGCCTCCTGCTACTTATTGAAAGTACTCCTTCACTTTCTCGAAGAAGCCTTTCTCGTTTTTGCCGGGGCTAGGCGTAAAGTTCGGCGACGAACGCAGCTTCTCTAGCAGGGCCCGCTCGTCGTTGGTTACGCTCTTGGGCGTCCAGACATTAATATGAATAAGCTGGTCGCCTTTGCCGTAGCCGTTCAGATCGGGAATACCCTTGCCGCGTAGGCGCAGGATTTTGCCCGCTTGCGTGCCCGGGTCAATCTTCACCTTCACCTTGCCCTCAATGGTGGGCACCTCAACGCTGGCACCTAGGGCCGCATCGATGATGGAAATGTACTGATCGAGCACCACGTTGTTGCCGTCGCGCTTCAACAGCTCGTGCGGCTCCTCCTCAATTTGAATGAGCAAGTCGCCGGGCACGCCGCCGCGCTCGGGGTAGTTGCCCTTGCCGCTCATGCTCAGCTGCATGCCCTCGGCCACGCCCGCCGGAATGTTGATCGGAATGATTTCCTCCTGCAGCTGGCGGCCTTCGCCGTGGCACACGTCGCACTTGCTCGTTACCACCTTGCCTTCGCCGTGGCAGGTGGGGCAGGTGCTGCTGCTCACCATTTGGCCGAGCATGGTTTGCACCACGCGCTTTACCTGGCCTTGGCCGTGGCAGGTGCCGCAATCCTGCAGCTCGGTGCCGTTTTTGGCACCCGTGCCCGAGCAAGTGTTGCAGGCTGTGTAGCGCTTCACCTTAATCTTCTTCTCAACGCCGTTGGCCACTTCCTCCAGGTCGAGTTTCAGCTTGATGCGCAGGTTGGTGCCTTTGCGTATGCGCCGGCCTTGGCTGCGCGCACCGCCGCCGAAGAAGCCCTCGAAGCCGCCGCCACCGAAGATGTCGCCGAACTGCGAGAAAATATCTTCCATGCTTGGGCCGTGGCCGTTGCTGGCACCGCCCACGCCTTGGTGGCCGAACCGGTCGTAACGGGCACGCTTCTGCTCGTCGGACAATACCTCGTAGGCCTCCGCGGCTTCCTTGAACTTGTCTTCGGCCGTGGGGTCGTCGGGGTTCTTGTCGGGGTGAAACTTGATGGCCACCTTGCGGTAAGCCTTCTTGATTTCATCAGCCGACGCGTTTTTGGCTACGCCCAGTACTTCGTAATAATCTCGCTTCGTCGCCATGGTACGCGCCTCGCGTTACTTGTTGTGTTGTTATTGACCTAGCACCACCTTGGCGTGGCGGATTACCTTATCGCCGAGGTAGTAGCCTTTTTCTACTTCGTCGACCACTTTGCCCTTCAAATCTTCCGACGGGGCCGGAATCTGGGTAATGGCCTCGTGCAATTCGGGGTCGAAGTCCCCGCCTTTCGTCTCCATCGTCTGCAGGCCTTTTTGCTGCAGGGCTTTGGTGAGTTTGCCGTAAATGATGTCGATGCTCTCGCGCACCATGCTGGCATCTTCGGTATTCTGCGTATGCTGGCGGGCGCGCTCAAAGTCATCGAGCACAGGCAGCAGCACCATCATCAGCTCCTGGTTGGCCGTCTTGAACAGGTCGGCGCGCTCCTTGGTGGTGCGGCGCTTGTAGTTCTCGAACTCGGCCGCCAGACGCAGGTATTTGTCTTTCAAATCAGCTATTTCTTGATCGGCACGCGAAGCATCGGCCGCAGGCGCACCGTTATCGGTAGCTTCTTGAGTGGGTTGCTCGTCAAACATTTCGCCGGCTACGTGGTCGGCATTGTTGGTCGCACCATTGGTTTGCTGCGACTCTTCGGCGTGCGGGTATTGTGCGTCAGCCATTCCTTACAACTTCTATTTCAGGGGATGGGTGTTCCTATTCAGAACTCCTACAGGCACAAGGAGCCTGCCAAAGGCCTTCACGGTGACATAGTGGCACAGAAACCTCAGCCCTAGGTGGTTTAGTTCAGACAAAGTAACGCAGCTTGCCACACTTGGCCGGCCAAATGGCGTACTCAGCCACAGCTGATACTTTTGCCTGCCCTTTCGGTCCATTTCGTCCTAAAAATGTTTATAGGCCCATTGGTTAGTTGGTATCTTTGCGGCGCCAGCATCCGCCTGCAAAGGCAGCTACCTCCCACGCGCACTTAGCCTACAAGCTCATCATGTCAAGCACCGCTCAATCACAAGATTCGACTATGCAGCTTGAGGTAAGCGAGTTCAGCAGAGAGCTGCACCAGCACGGCACACACGCTGCTCTTAAATATCTCAACAACCGCACACCCCACCGCTACACGGGCATTTTCCGCTTCGATGGCACCATGCTCCGCAACGAGGCCTTGTTCGACCGGTATAACCCCTCGCAGGAGAAAGGTGCCGATGCCCCCATGGAAGCAACTTACTGCTCGTTGGTAGGCCGGCAGCAACAGCCCCTGGAAATAAATGATGCCTCCACCGACGTGCGCGTAAAAGGCATCATCGATACGCCCGTTGTGTCGTACTGCGGGGTGCTGATTCGCGATGGGCAGGGCCAACCCTTTGGTACACTGTGCCACTACGATATGCAGCGCTGCCAGGAGCGTAGCACCGATTTGCCACTGCTCGAAGCCGCTGCCCAGCTGTTTTATGCACAGCTAAGGCCAGCGGCTTCCTAGGTTAGTTAGCAGCACTAGTCGAACTGGTCTTCCGACAACTCGGCATCGTCGTCCTCAAATTCTTCCTCGTCGTTGCCTTTCTGCACCCAAATGCTATGCCGTAGCGGCTTCGGATCTTCTCGGCGGGCCTCCTGAATTTGTTGCCAGAGCAGGTCTTTCAGCTTTTGGATGTTCTTCTGCGTGATGCTGGAGATGAACACGTGCGGCACGTCAGCAGGCAGAGTCGCCTCAATTTCAGCTTCCAACTCCTCATCCAGCATGTCGGCCTTTGTGATGGCCAGCACACGGCGCTTTTCCAGCAAGTCGGGGTTAAACTGATCCAGCTCGTTGAGCAACACCTGGTACTCGGCGGCAATATCCGGCGAGTCGGCGGCAATCATGAACAGCAGCGTGGCGTTGCGTTCGATGTGCCGCAAAAAACGTAGCCCCAGGCCTTTGCCCTCAGCCGCGCCCTCAATAATACCCGGAATATCGGCCATCACAAACGACTGGTAGTCGCGGTAGCCCACCACGCCTAGGTTGGGCACCAGGGTAGTGAAAGCGTAGTCGGCAATTTTGGGCGTAGCGGCCGATACCACCGATAGCAATGTGCTTTTGCCAGCGTTTGGGAAGCCCACCAAACCCACATCGGCCAGCAGCTTCAGCTCCAGAATATTCCAGACCTCCTGGCCCGGCTCGCCCGGCTGCGCATAAGTTGGCGCCTGGTTGGTAGCCGACTTAAAATGGTCGTTGCCGAGGCCGCCGCGGCCGCCCGGCGTCAGGATTATCTGCTGCCCGTCTTCGGTAATTTCCGCTCGTATTTCGCCCGTTTCGGCGTCGCGCGCAATCGTACCTAGGGGCACTTCCAGAATAATGTCCTCGCCTTGCGCACCGGTGCGCAGGTTTTCGCCGCCGCCTTCGCCGTGGCCGGCAATTACGTGCTTTTTGTACTGCAGGTGCAGCAGCGTCCAGAGTTGTTTGTTGCCTTTGAGGATAATATGACCACCGCGGCCGCCGTCGCCCCCGTCGGGGCCACCTAGGGGCTTGCCCTTGGCACGGAACATATGGCGCGAACCCGCCCCGCCCCTACCCGAGCGGCAGCAGATTTTTACGTAGTCGATGAAGTTGTTTGAAGCCACCTCGTTTGAAATTCTGAATTGTAGATGTGGAATTCTGAATTGGAACGCGTTGGGCGTCTTCAGAAAAAAGTCGTCATCCTGAGCAAAGCAAAGGACCTTCTCAGGCTAGAACGAGTTGGGTAAACAACGTTCCGTCGTGATAAGGTCCTTTGCTTTGCTCAGGATGACAGTTGGTGTCAGCAGTTGCGGTGCCGGAACACCCCAACGCCGCAAAGCTACGCTTTTACCTCGTCGGCAGCTTGGTCGCCATCGATTACCGTGGCGGGCTGATGCGAATCAATCAGGTTGCAGAGCTGCTGGAAGATGCCGTCGATGGAGCCAATGCCGTTCACGGCGTGAAACTTGTCTTGCTCGGCGTAGTACGAAGCTACCTGAGCGGTTTTGGTGTTGTACTCCACCACGCGCCGACGAATCAGGTCTTCGTTCTGGTCGTCGGGGCGGCCCGAGGTTTTGCCACGCTCGAGCAGGCGCTTCACCAGCTCGTCTTCGGTTACTTCCAGGGCAATCATGCAAGAAATACCCGTGTCGTAGCGCTGCATCAACTCGTCGAGGGCTACGGCCTGCGGGATTGTACGCGGGAAACCATCGAAGATGAAACCACCGGCGTTGCGGTTGCTGGCCAGCTGCGACTCGATCATGCCAATCACCACCGCATCGGGCACCAGCTCGCCGGCATCCATGAGTTTTTTGGCCGTAAGGCCAAGCTCGGTGCCTTGAGCAATTTGCGAGCGGAGCAAGTCGCCGGTGGAGAGGTGTACCAGGCCATAACGTTGGATGAGGTTTTGGCTCTGCGTTCCTTTACCAGCCCCGGGAGGGCCAAACAACACAATATTAAGCATGACGCGAGGAAGCGGGAGGGATTGTGAGAAAAACGGGGGCGAGTGTAATATAAGAAAGATTAGCCAAGTCTGAGCGCGCTAGACAGCGCGGTACAGGTCGCGGTAGTTACGGCCGAGGCCGTCGTAGTCGAGGCCGTAGCCCACTACAAAGTCGTTCGGAATGGCCAAGCCTTGGTACTTGATGTTGAGTTGGTGCTGCAGGCATTCGGGCTTGATGAGCAACGTTGCTACCTCAACCGATGCCGGTTGCTTGGCCTGCAATTGCTCGAGCAGCGCCTTCATGGTGTGGCCCGTATCGACAATGTCTTCCAGAACCACCAGGTGTCGGCCTTCTACGGCTTCCTGCAGACCTAGGATTTCCTTTACCTCGCCGGTACTGCTGGTGCCCTGGTATGAGGCCACCCGAATAAAGCTAATTTCGCAGTCGATGGTCAGTTCCTTCATCAGATCCGAAGCGAACATGAACGATCCGTTGAGTACTGCCAGCAGCAAGGGTTTTTGGCCGGCGTAGTCGCGGTTGATTTGTTCGGCTACGGCGCGCACGGCGGCTGCCAGCTGATCTTCGGAGAGGTAAGGAGCAAACTCTTTGTTATGCAGCGAGATAGTAGCCTGAGGCATGCCAGGGGCGGGTTGGTCCGGGGCGAAAGTGCCGCGAAGGTACGACAAAAAAGAGCAGCCCTCCCGGTTGGCAGGAAGGCTGCTCCCTAATCGCAGGGCATCGACGCCTTATTCGGCCTGGTTCAGCAACGAGGTCAGCACGATGCGCTTGGCCTCGGTGCCTAGGTCGGCGTAGCGCACTTGGGGCTTGGCAGCCGGCAGCACCTGCTCGGTAGCCGGGCGCAGTGGTGCCGGTGCCACCCCGCGCTCAGGCGGCACTTCGCCTTCCTTAGCAATGTGCGGTGCAATCACCAGCGACACGATGCTCATGAGCTTGATGAGGATGTTCATCGAGGGACCTGAGGTGTCTTTGAACGGGTCGCCCACGGTGTCGCCGGTTACAGAGGCCTTGTGCGCATCGGAGCCTTTGTACTCCATTTTGCCATTTACCATCACGCCCTTTTCAAACGACTTTTTGGCATTGTCCCAGGCACCGCCGGCGTTGCTCTGGAACATGGCCATCAGCACACCCGAAACGGTAACGCCAGCCAGCGTGCCGCCCAATACTTCGGGACCAAATGCATAGCCGATGATGATGGGCGAAATCAGGGCGATGGCACCAGGCAGCAGCATTTCGCGGATGGCGGCTTGGGTTGAAATAGCCACGCACTTTTCGTACTCGGGGCGGCCCGTGCCCTCCATGATGCCCGGAATTTCGCGGAACTGACGCCGCACCTCCTGCACCATGGCCATTGCTGCGCGGCCCACAGCAGCAATAGCAAGTGCTGAGAAGATGAACGGTATCATCGCCCCGATGAACAGCCCCGCCAACACGCGGGCATTGCTGATATCGATGGCGTTGATGTTGGCCGTGCCCATGAAGGCGGCAAACAGCGCCAACGAGGTAAGCGCAGCCGAAGCAATGGCAAAGCCCTTGCCCGTAGCGGCCGTGGTGTTGCCTACTGCGTCGAGAATATCGGTACGCTCGCGTACTTCCTTGGGCAGTTCGCTCATCTCGGCAATACCACCGGCGTTATCGGCAATTGGTCCGAAGGCATCGATGGCCAACTGCATAGCGGTGGTAGCCATCATGCCTGCCGCGGCAATAGCCACGCCGTAGAGCCCGGCAAATTCGTACGACAGCACAATGCCCGCTGCCAGCACAATAATGGGCAGCACCGTCGACTCCATCCCCACTGCCAAGCCACCAATTACGGTGGTGGCGTGGCCGGTACTGCTCTGGCGCACAATGCTGAGCACGGGGCGCTTGCCCATGGCCGTGTAGTACTCGGTAATCATGCTCATCAGGGCCCCTACCACCAGGCCCACGGCTACGGCCCAGAATACATCCGTAGCCGTGAAGGGCGCCGAGCCCAGGCGGTTCATACCTAGGGTGCCGCTGGGCAGGATGTAATGAATCACAAACCAAGAGGCAACGCCGGTTAACAAGATGGAAATCCAGTTGCCCATGTTCAGGGCGCCTTGCACGTTGCCGCCTTCCTTCACCCGCACAAACAGGATACCGATAAGCGAGAAAACAATGCCTAGGCCCGCTATGACCATCGGCAGCAGTATCGGCGAGAGGCCGTTGAAATTGTCGCCGGCAGCCACTACCTCGCGGCCCAGCACCATGGTAGCCAGAATGGTTGCTACGTACGAACCGAACAAGTCGGCACCCATGCCGGCTACGTCGCCTACGTTGTCGCCTACGTTGTCGGCGATGGTAGCGGGGTTGCGGGGGTCATCTTCCGGAATGCCGGCCTCCACCTTACCCACTAGGTCGGCGCCTACGTCGGCAGCTTTGGTATAGATGCCCCCTCCTACGCGGGCAAACAGCGCAATGCTTTCGGCACCTAAGGAAAAGCCCGTGAGTACCTCAAGGGCTCGTTCCATTTCGGGGCCGTTGGCACTAGCATTGCCCACAAACAGGTAGTAGAAGGCGATAAACAAGCCACCTAAGCCAAGCACGGCCAACCCGGCCACGCCCATGCCCATTACGGAGCCGCCCGCAAACGATACATTCAGCGCTTGCGACAAACTTGTGCGCGCGGCCTGGGCAGTGCGCACGTTTGCCTTAGTGGCAATCTTCATTCCGATGTAGCCTGCAGTAGCCGAGAAAACGGCGCCCAGCAAAAACGCACCGATGATGAGTGGGTGCGAGCGTTCGTTGCCAAAGCTCAAGAAGCCGAGAAAGGCGCAAGCAATAAGCGCGAACAGGGCCAATACGCGGTATTCAGCTCTCAGAAAAGCAATGGCGCCGTCGGCGATGTAGCCAGCAATAGAGCGCATGCGTTCGTCGCCGGCATCTTGCCGGGCAACCCAACCCGAGCGCAGCGCCGTGTAAAGCAGCGCTAGCACCCCGAGTACGGGCGCGAGGTAGAGGATAATCATAAGGCGGTGTTAGGGTTGAAAAGGAAGTGAAAGGAGAGAATAGCGCAGCTTGGCGCTTGAAAAATAGAGGTTTTAAGCACAAGCCCAACTATTTCCTTCCAACGTCCAGCTTACAACTCCCGCATCAGCACCTGATACAAGCGCAACATGCTGTCAATGTCGGCTTTATGCACAATCTCGTTTGGGGTGTGCACGTTGTCTTCGGGAGCCCCCACAAAGCACCAGTCCCAGGGCTGCGCACCGTGCTGCAACTCCTTGCCATCGGAGCCGCCGCTGCCCTCTACTTCCAGCTGGTGCGGTATGCCCGATGCCTTGGCTATCTGGCGAATGCGCTCCACATAGGAGCGTCGCGGAATAAGCGAGTCGCGCAAGGAGATGACGCAGCCTTGGCCAGCATGTACCCCTTCGGTCACCCAAGTTATGTCGCACACCAATGCTTGGCGCACGCCGTAGTGTTTGTAGATGTAATCGGCCAGGTAAGCTACCGAGCCGCCGCCGTGCTCCTCCCAGCAGCTAAACGCCACAATGCCATGCTCCAGCGTCTCGCACAGCCGCAATGCCGTCCAGACACCTAGGCGGTTGTCGAGGTAGCAGCTTTGTACGCTTTCCTCGGTCTCGCGGAAGTCGCAATGGAAGGTAAGTTCGGTGCCCCGCTCAATCTCCCGGTTGAACTCATAACCCAATGCTCCCGTTTGCTCGTCTACTATTAGCGTACAATCAATTTCGCCCTGCCCGTCCTGCCCTACTAACCGGTAACCCGTTTCGGCATCCGGCCCACCTATGCGCACCAATTGTTTGCCGTACCGAACCGTGAACCCAATGGAATCGAGATGCGCAAAAACTGCTGTTTTAGGATTACCAAACACCAGAATAATACAATCCTGAAACTCTCCGCCAGCCAGTACTGTTGGCTGAACTCGCCAGCTGGGCGCCTGCTCCATAATGTAGCGGAGCACGAATTCAGTGAGCGGGGCTTCGTGCCCGGAGGGTGCCGGAGTGCGGCAAAGAGTGTGCAGTAACTCCATAGGAAAGGGTGTTTCGTCCAAATTCTAACCTAAATAGCGTATTTTAGCTGTTCCGTTTGGTAGCGGAGCACCAAGCTATCCTGTTGCCTTCCGTTTCCTTTAGCTTATTCCATGACTTTCCATCTGCGTTTTATCCTGTCGGTGCACTTGGTAATCGGCTTGTTGCTAGCCTTGCCTGGTTCGGCAGCCGCTCAGCAGACCGACACGACCAAGCGCAACGCGCCCATCCGCAATATTCAGCTGGAGAACGTTGATGTGGCGCCCGGAGCAGTGGACACGAAAGGTTGGTTGCTGCTCGATAAGGATATTCAGCTGGAGCTGGATGGTGCCGTGCGCAACCTTTATAACTTTAAGTACGACAAGGCCGAAAAGCAATTCCGCTCGCTGCGCCGCCGCTACCCTAATCACCCTATGCCTTACTTCCTCCTAGGCCTTAGCCAATGGTGGAAGATCATGCCCACCAACATCCAAACTACGCTCTACGATCGGCCCTTCTTTGCTTACATGGATACGGCCATCGTGAAAGCCGAAAAGCTATACGAACAGGACAACCGCAACTACGAAGCCTGCTTTTTCTTGGCCGCTTCGTATGGGTTCGACGCCCGCCTGAATGCCGAGCGGGCCAATTGGCGTAAGGCCACCGTTTCAAGCAAACGCTCCCTGAAGTACCTTGAGCTTAGCAAAGAGGCTAACGGCTTAAGTCCCGAGTTTCTCTTTGGGCAGGCGCTGTTCAACTACTACGCCGTTTGGATACCCGAGAACTATCCCCTGCTCAAGCCTGTGCTCCTGCTCTTCCCAAAAGGCAACAAGCAGCTTGGCTTGCAGCAGCTCCGCAACGTAGCCGACAACGGCGTGTATGTAGGCCCCGAAGCAAAGGTGTTCCTGATGCGCATCCTCAACAACGAGGAGAACAACCCAACGGCGGCCATGCCCATTGCTCGCAACTTGGCCGTTAATTACCCCGACAATGGCTACTTTCAGCGCTTCTACGCGTTGCTGTGTTTCAACGAAGGGGAGTTTCGCGAGTGTGAGCGGGTAAGCCGCGACATTCTTGACAAGATCAACCGGGGCTTTCCGGGATACGAGGGCATCAGCGGCCGTTATGCCACCTATTTCCTAGGTTGGCTGATGCAGAACAAGTACAAAGACATTAACAAGGCCAAAGAGTATTACCAGCGCTGCATTGTGTTTGCCGAAAGCACCAACGAAACCAGCGGGGGGTTTTACCTCTACTCCAACCTAAACCTTGCCCGCATCGCCGATAAGGCCAAAGACGTAAAAACGGCCGCACGCTATTACGATGTAGTGCGTACCAAAGCCGACCACAAAAGCGAGCAATACCGCGAGGCGAAAGCCTATCTGAAGAAGAACAAGAAGGGCTAATCCCCTTTTGTTGCTTACCTGGGAGCCATGGAGCTGAAAGATCTTTTTTTGACGCCTCTGTACCTAGGCATTTTCTATGGCATTGCTTTCGCGCTGCGCAAGCGGTACACCAATGCCATTACCCGCAAATACTTTATTCCTGCCCTAACGGTTAAGTTTATTGGGGCTATTGGGCTAGGGCTGATTTATCAATTCTATTACGGGGGCGGAGATACATTCAATTACTTCTCCCACGTCAAAATCGTGCACGAAGCATTCGGCAACTCGTTCGGTACCGGACTTAAGTTGCTGATGGCCCAAACACCGCCCGATGGCGACATGCTGCGTTACACGGTACGCATGTACTGGTACGAGTCCCCTACGGAATACTTCATCGTACAAGTTGCCAGTGTTTTTTCGCTGTTGTGCTTTAACAGCTATGCGGTAATTGGGCTGTGCTTTGCCTTCCTCAGTTTCTGCGGAATGTGGGCGATGTACGTTACGTTCCTGAGGATATACCCGCTGGCTTATAAGAAGTTGGCAATTGCCGTATTCTTTCTACCCTCCGTATTTTTCTGGGGCTCTGGCCTCATGAAAGACTCTTTGTGTATGGGGGCCCTTGGCTGGACGTTTTACGGCTTCTACCACTTCTTCATTGCCAAGAAGAACCTAACCACTGCTGCCCTGCTGGGTGGCTTGGGCGCGTATATCCTCATATCCGTTAAGGTGTACATTCTGCTGTCGTTCATGCCAGCAGCCCTCATTTGGGTATTTACCGAAAACAACCGGCGTATTAAATCTGCAGCCTTGCGCACCCTTCTTAAGCCAGTTTTCCTAGGCTTAGGTGTGGTTGCAGGATACATTGGCGCAACCAATCTCACTGCCGGCGACGAGAAATACGACGTTGACAAGCTCGGCGAACGAGCCCGCATTACCCATACTTACCTAAGCACCTACGTAGCCAGCGGCTCGGTTTACGACATAGGCGAATTCGATGGCTCCTTGGGCTCCACGCTGAAAGTAGCGCCTCAGGCCGTTGTGGTCTCTATTTTTCGCCCCTTCCTGTTCGAGGTACGCAACCCGGTAATGTTGCTTTCCGCCATCGAAGCCACCATGTTCATTTGGCTCACGCTGTCGCTGTTTTACCGGGCTGGCTTTGTCAAAGGCATGAGCACAATCATCGGTACGCCCATACTGTCGTTCAGCTTCCTGTTTGCCATCGTATTTGCTATAGGTGTAGGCATCAACAGCGGTAACTTCGGTACGTTGGTCCGCTACAAGATTCCGCTAATGCCTTTCTATCTAAGCGCCCTGTATATCATGCAGCACATGCAGGTGGTTAAGGCTGGCGCAAAGCGTGGCACTTCTCGGAGTGCTCAGCTAAACAGGCCTAAAAAGTTAGGACGGTTGGCCACTACCGAATAACGCTCTTCAATAGTACGGCGGGCGTTTTTGCCTAGGTTGGTTCGCAGGCTGTCATCTTGCAGCACCTGTAGCAGTGCAGCTTCCCACTCCTGCGGGGTGGTGCACACGTAACCGTTTTCGTCGTCCTGCACCACCTCGGTGTTCATGCCCACCGGCGAAACCAGCGCTGGCATACCTAGGGCCATGTACTGCAGTGCCTTGAATGCGCACTTGCCCTTGGCCCACAAATCGTCTTCTAGGGGCATAAGCCCCAGATGAAAGCCGAGCAAGTCGGCAATTTCCGTTTCCTTGCGCCAAGGCTGAAAAACCAAGCTGCGCAAGGGCAACTGAGGCGGCTGATTGGAAATCACCCGGAATTCAAAGTTTAGCTCGGGCCGCTGCTCCAACCGCTGCAGCACGGGCACCACTTGGTCGAGGTACTTCAGCGTAGAGTGCGTGCCTGTCCAGCCAATCACTACGCGCCCCTCAGTGGTACGCTCGCCTTGCACCTTAATCTGGTTGTGCAGGTTTTCGGTATCGATGGTAGTTGGATTAACAACAGCGTTACCATTGAATTGCCGGGCATAATCGCGGAGGTAAGCATTGCCACAGCTCACCTTATAAGCCCATCGGCAGATGCTATCCACCTTGTGATGCCACTTTATGCCGGCTACAATCTTGTTGGCCTCAGAGGTATTCGGAATCCAAATTGCATCGTCGAAATCGTAGATAACGCGCTTGCCCAGCACTTTGGCAATCAGCCATTCGAATACCGGCGGCCCTATCGGCGAAGCCTCGCGGTGAATGAAGACAAAGTCGGCTTTAGGCACTTGCGTGAAAAGCGCAACAATGCGCCTCCAAAACCCGCCCAAAACGCCCAACACTTTCGCCACGGCATGGCCGGGCTTGTATAAAATGGCCCACGTGCTGTCCGAAACAAAGGATTCTAGGTGCCAAGTGTGCCCTTGAGCCGTCAGGAAATCCAAGTATTGCTCAAACCGAAAACGCTGAGAGGGGGCTTTGCCGATGGGATACGGCACTATAAACAAGATGCGCATAACTTGAACCAACCGCCCTTGCGGCTACACTACAGCTTGCAAAGGTACGGCAAGGCCCAAGATTGTTGCTTACCTCCCGGGTTTTGATCTGCCCTAGGTAGCGCTTTCAGCCAATGGCAACAACGGCAGCGCCGGTGTGCTTGGCAGTTGTATTGGGTGGCAAGTAGCCCGCTCCTCTATCTTTGAACACTCCTAGGTGCTTCCCTGCCTGCAAGCAATGCCAACTCCACCAGAACATCCTTTCATCTCGGTTGTCAGCCCGGTATACCAAGCTGCCGCTGTGCTGCCCGAGTTGGCGGAACGACTTGTAGCAGAACTGCCGCATATCTCAGGTAATTACGAAATCATTCTTGTGGATGATGGCAGCACCGATACAAGTTGGACTTGCATCGAGGAGTTAGCAACTCGGAACCCACGTATACGTGGGTTGCGCCTAAGCAGAAACTTTGGTCAGCACCACGCTATAACTGCCGGCTTGGACATAGCGCAAGGCACCTGGATTGTGGTGATGGACTGCGACTTGCAGGACCGGCCGGAGGAGATTTCGGCGTTGTACCAGCAAGCACAACAAGGTTACGATGTAGTCTTGGCGGCCCGCCAGCATCGCCAAGACAGCTGGATGAAACGCGCCAGCTCGAGCTTGTTCTATCGGGCGCTGTCGTACCTCACGGGCGTAAAACAAAACCCAGCAGTTGCCAACTTCGGCCTCTACCATCAACGTGTGATTGACACTGTACGGCAATTGCGCGAGAGCATTCGCTACTTCCCCACCATGGTGCGGTGGGCTGGGTTTCGGCAATGCAGCATACCCGTTCAGCACTTAGAGAGCAAACGCCCTACTACCTACAACCTAGGTAGGAGGCTCCGCTTAGCTACCGACATCATGCTGGCCTATTCCGATAAACCCCTGCGCCTGACGGTTTACACCGGCTTGCTGATCTCGGTAGTAGCCTTCCTGCTCGGGTTGATTACGCTGATTCGTTTTGCCCTAGGCCAAATTACGGTACCTGGCTACGCCAGCTTGTTCATTTTCATGAGCTTTTTCTCCGGGCTGGTTATTCTGGTGCTTGGGATTGTGGGGCTTTATGTTGGTAAAACATTTGAAGGTGTGCGCAACCGGCCCCTGTACGTAGTTGCTGCTACCACCCCGCGTAACTCACATGAAGCCGACGCACATACCCTTTAATAAACCTTACCAGTCGGGCCGCGAGTTGCTGTACATCCAGGAAGCAATTAAGGCAGGGCAATTATCGGGTAATGGGCAGTTTACCAAGCAGTGCCAAACGTACTTCGAGCAACAGTACCACATCCACAAAGCGCTGTTGACTACCAGCGGCACGGCGGCTCTCGAAATGGCAGCTCTGCTGCTGAGCTTACACCCCGGCGACGAGGTTGTAGTGCCGTCGTTTACGTTTACCTCAACCGCCAATGCTTTTGTACTCCGGGGTGCGCGCATAGTGTTTGCCGATAGTTCGGCCGAGCACCCCAACATCGACGTTTCGCAGCTCGAATCACTAATTACGCCGCGCACCCGGGCTATTGTACCTGTTCACTACGCCGGCGTTTCCTGCAATATGGCTGCAATCATGAGCCTGGCTGAACGTTTTAACCTGGCTGTGATTGAGGATGCCGCGCAGGCCGTCGAGAGTTATCACCTAGGAAAACCGTTAGGAAGCTTTGGTCAGCTAGCCGCATTTTCCTTTCACGAAACCAAAAACCTGATTGCCGGCGAAGGCGGGCTGCTGGCCATCAACTCGCCCGAGCTAGCACCTAGGGCCGAAATTATGTGGGAAAAGGGCACCAACCGGGCCGCTTTTTTTCGGGGCGAGGCCGCCAAGTACCAGTGGGTTGATATAGGCTCGTCGTTTTTACCGTCGGAGCTGAACGCCGCATACCTCTGGGCACAACTGGAGGCAAAGGCTAGAATACTTGAGCAACGGCGCCAGCAGTGGCACCGCTACCACCATGCCTTTCGGGAAGTTGCTACCGAAGGACTAGCCGAGCTACCCGTTATACCAGCGTACGCGCAGCCCAATTGGCACATATTCTACTTGGTGTGCCGCAACCTGCCCGAACGGCAACGGCTGATTCAGCACCTAGCCGAGCAGAATATTCTGGCGGTTTTTCACTACCAAACGCTCCACGACAGCCCGTATTACCAAGCCCTGCACGACGGCCGGCCTTTGCCTAACGCCCAACGGTTTGCCGATTGCTTGGTGCGCCTGCCGCTGTATTTCGAGCTTTCTGAAGACGATCAGTTGCGGGTAATTGAGGCAGTGCTAAGCTACTTCGCTCGTTTGCGCAAAACCTCCTCGTAAAGCGCACCCAATTGCAGGTAAGTGGCTTCGGGGCTGAACTTATGCCGCACAAAGGCCCGACCAGCTTCGGCAAACTGTTGGCGCAAAGGCAGATCGGCGGCGAGACGCAACATGGCCTCAGCCATTGCAGGCACATCGCGGTTAGGCACTAATAGCCCAGAGCGCCCGTGTTCAAACAATTCCGCCGGTCCGCCACAATCGGAGGCAATCAGCGGTGTGCCAAAAAAGAGCGCGTCTAAGCAAGTGAGCGAGAACGATTCCGACTCCGAAAAATTCAGCACAATGTCGGCCTGCTTAATAACAGCTTCTACATCGGCCTCAAAGCCGCCAAACGTTACTACTTCGCTTAGCCCAGCATCAGCCACTGCGGCTACCAGTTGAGCTTTGAATTCGCGGTTTTTCTCCAGCCCCATATCGCCGCCCATAAAGCGCAGCCGCAGCCGAGTGTCTTGGGCATAAGCACGCCCGAAGGCTTCAAGAGCAAAGTTCTGGCCTTTACCAGGTATATAATTGCTCAAGTAGAGCATTCGCACAGTCCCGTCGGCCCGGGCGGCTACGCTGGTGGGCGGGTATTTTTCCTGACCCGGAATTGGATCGGCAATTACCCGCACGCGCGGCAGCGGACTAAAATACCGGTATACAGCCTGCGATACACACACCACGCGCTGCGCCACATGCTCGGCTAGCCAACGCCAAGTTCGCGCCAGGGGCTGCACCTGCGTTTGCGGCAGAAAGCGCACGTGCGTAATCAAAGGCAGCGCCGTAAAAGCTCGGGCAACAACTCCTGTTAGGTTGTAAAAATCGTTCATGTGCAGCGCGCTGGCCTTTTCGCGGCGGGTAATACGTGCCAATCGCCAGCCATTCAGCAGCAGCATAAACGGATACAACACCAGGTTGCGCACCCGCTTGCTTATCTCAACAAACGGCACTTGGTACACTTTGTAGCCGGCGGCTTCGAGCACAGCTACGCCCTTGCTGCCGCTGGGCAGCACGTACACAAACTCGAACTGATGCTGCAACCGATCTGTAGCACCCCGCATAGCATTTAGGGCTCCAGTCACTGCGGTGGAGTTATCCGCAATGAGGATGACCGGGCGCACTGGTCGGTTGACGAACTGTTCGCTCATGCGCCTAGCACCTCGTTGATGGCTTGCACCCATTGCCCAAAAATCTTTTCGCGGGTGAAGTCTTGCATCCGTTGGCTAGCGAGCTTGCCAAGGCGCTGCCGTTCTGCTTCATCGTTCAGTAAGGCGGCAATGGTCTCAGTCCATACCCGCTGATCGGCAGCCAGCGTTGCCGCTTGATTCAACATGGGCATTAACATTCCGAATTCGGCCCTTTCGGCTTGGCGAATGGGCTGAGCGGGGGCGGTCGATGCGGGTGCCAGAATTTCACGCGGTCCGGTGGGGCAATCGGTAGTTACTGCCGGTACCCCGCAAATCATAGCTTCTCCCAAGGCCATGGGAAAACCTTCCCAAGCCGAAGGGAATACAAACAATGCCGCCGGACGGATGTATTTAAAGGGATTTTGCTGCAGCCCTACGAAATACACGTCGTAATTGGGCGTGAGCTGGTGGTTGTTCCAAGCCTCGTATACCCGCAGACCTAGGGCCCGGGCGCGGGCGGTTAAGTCGTCACGCAGTTCACCGTCGCCGACAAACACGAGCTTGGCCGTCTGCTGTCGCAACAGCGCGGCAAAACTATCCAGCAACGGCGCCTGGTTTTTCTGAATGGTAAGCCGGCCCGAAGTCACCAGTACCGGCGCCGAATCATACACTGCCTGCTCCTCGGCGCTAAGCGGCTCCTGCGCTTTCGCCGTAATCCGATCTACTTCGAAGAAGTTATTGATCGTCTGTATTTTCTCGGGCTTCACGCCGAAACCGCTGATGAGTTCCGGGTTGATGTCGCGGCTAACCGTCACAATCTTGTCGGCGCGATTGTACAGGCTAGGCATTAACACCTTCTTGCGCAACCAGCCCACGGCTCCCCTAATGTTTTGGTCGTGCAGCTTAGAGCCGTGTATACACAGGATAACCTTCTCCGAACCTTTGCTTAGCAGGTTCACATAATCCGCTCCTTCCAAGTGGCTGATGCAAACGTCCGCGCGCAGCCGCTGCTTTAGGCCGCGCAGCCGGGTAATGCGGGCCGCAAAATTCCGGACCTTATCGAAGGCCGAGCCGCCGCCAGCTACTTCTAAGCTTTCTACCGGATTGTTGCTCGGAAACAGATTGCCTCCCTCAAGGTTGAATACTGCTTCGGTTACGTTGTAGTGTTTGGCCAGTTCCACGCTATGGTCGTGAAACACTCGCTGGGCTCCTCCAAGCCCTAGGTTCGGTATCAGCAGCAGTACGCGCTTAGCTGTACGTGGCGTCATAAGCAGAAGTAAATGCTACCTAGGCAGCTACCCAATACAGGCAAATTTTCGATTAACCAGGCAACAACTATACGTGCACTACTGCCGCTTTGCTAGGCAATCGTTGTATAGTTGTTCGTAGGCCGCTACGCAACGTCGCATGTCAAATTTCTGGAATGCATCCGAAGCCAGTTGCTGATGTTTTTGCAATAACGCTGGCTCCAACGCATAACGCCGCATGGCCTGATACAACTCATCAGCCGAAGCAAGACCACTTTCTGGAAATGGAATTAGCAGGCCAGCCTGTTCGCCGGTGCTCGTCTGTAGCATGTTTCTCACCTCTCCCACATCAGTCGAGATGCAGGCTTTGCCGCAAAACAAGTATTCGGCAATGGAGTTAGGCAGGCATTCGCGCAACGATGAAGCCAAAACTCCTACGTCAAACACCGTTACAAAGTCAACAGGGTTGTCGTCGAAGCCCGTGAAATGGATATCCTTTTCCGTCGCGCATTCTGCTTGCAGTTGAGTTAGCGCTGGCCCATCCCCTACCAACACCAGTGCTAAGGGCCTAATGCTCTCGCTCCGCAACCGGCGGTAGGCCTGCACCAGCGGCTCCCATCCTTTTCCGGCTACTCCCCTCGCCACCATACCGAATACCAACGCATCCGCTTCAATACCCAAAGATGAACGGGTGCGGCTTGCCGCTGGCTCCGACAGGTGGGCGTCCAGACCATTGTAGATGCGCCTTACCACTAAATGAGCAGTGGCATCTTGCGGTGTCACTTCAGGTCGGAGTACCTCTAAATTCGATTCAGCGAGGTAGGCTACGCCCTGCACACCCCGAAGAGTATCGCTAACGCGTTGCGGGTAATTAGGAATGACGTGCTCCTGACCTTTCTGGTAAAATTCCATGAACTGCTCATAATCCCCGTGCATGGTAATTACAAGCGGCACCGAAGGCATGTCGCGCAACACTTGGCTGATGAGTTCATCGCACCGGAAAGTATTGCTGCTTACCACATCAATGTTGTACTGCTCAATCGTTTGTTTCAGGTGCTTTTTCAGGATGCCAGACCTAAGGCGCAAGTCGTAGCCATGCCGCTCAAACCAGCCTTCGGCCCGCTGCAGCACAAGATCAGCCCCCGTGAAACCCGGCTGATAATGAATGAGCTTGACATCCGGCGCCAACTTACGAAGCAGGGAGTCCTGGGCGTACTGCCAGTAAAAGGTGTACAGCCATACCGAATGCCCGGCTTGTTGTAAAGCTTGCGCAAAACGCAATGCAAAAGTCTGGGCCCCTCCTGCTCGTAGCTCTTCTACGGCAACCAATACATTCATAATTACACTTTGAGGCCAACAGCCTTATTTTTCGGCTAATTTAGGCGCCAATTCTCGGTCGCTTGATCGACAATGCCCATCATCCCGTAAGTAGGCTCCAACAGCGGTTTGGCATCATAATGCGCAACCCTCCTGCCGAGCAAAAAAGGCCTTCAGCAGATTATCGCGCTAATTGAGTTGGGTCAGGCCGTATACTCGTCCGGTATGCGTGTTCTGGAGCATGCGCACTACGGCCGCCTCAAGCCTTGGTACATCAACCCAGTACTCCTTGCCCTCACGCATGTCACCTCCTACAACCACATCGTAATACCGCATACCTGCAGCATATGCTTGCCAATAATAAAGCGGCTGCAGGTAATTGCTGGGCATTATCTCGATGATGTGTCCATGATCATAATTCATAAAGAATTGCTGGATCAGGCCGGCCCCGTGCAAAGCAACCAGGTACTCCGTTTCTTGGAATAGCTGTACCTGCTCTTCCATAGTGAGGTGTTCGGCATAAACCACCTCAAAACCGTGCTTTTGCATAACAGCAATTGCTTCAACTTCATTGGCCAGGTAGCGACCGTACTTCTGCTTATCCCGGCTCAAAAAAACTTTACGCCACGGTTTGGTATCTGGCAGTTCGTACATCGTACGCATGGCCCGCCAAGTATCCGGACTGAAGTGCGCCGACTGCAGTTTGTACAGTTTGCCGACGTGCACCCATTCTTCGTTTTCAACCACGTACCAATTCAGTCCCTGCAAAAAAGCACTGCGCTTATATAGATACTGAAAGAACGATTGCTCATACATTTTGCGCGTGATGAGCAAGGGCGTGCTTTTCGGCAAATTACTCCGCTCCAACTGTTGGAGGCTGCTTAATGCATCTACGAAGTGGTGGTAATAATTACGAGTAGCCGAGCCATCGTACCAAATAGCTACTGGCAACTCCGTTGGCTGCTTAGGCCGCATCAAATGGTTCAGGATATAAGGATATTGCCGATCACCCTTATAAACCACTGTTTGCTCAACTAATTCGCGGTTAGGCCGTGTACCTAATAAACGCTCGGGCTCGAGAAGCACATCATCGATTTCAAGAACGTACTCTTCCTGAAACCGCCATCTTTCACTGTCCGCTTTGATGAACTTGCTGTACAACTCATCTTCAAAGCGTACGGGAATACCACTGAATACGTCAATTTTTTGCCGATGAATATAGTTAAAGCCTGTACCCTCTTCCTTATTCTGCCAATACTTTGCAGCAACCTTCCGGCCCAAGCCACTGTGCCACAAAAAAGAGCGAACAAGTTGATTTGCGTTTGGCATAAAATTATGACCAGTTTTCCTTAAACTTTTTACTTATTCTACTTCACAACCAACAGCACGATACTGGTGCTTGAATCGCTCAATCCATTTTAGCCATTGCGCAAATAAAGCATCTGCATCTTGGCTTGTGTCAATAAATTGCCGTAAATACTCAGGAGCGAAATCCTTGGGGAAATTATGCATCGCATCAAGGTTGCCTGCTATCCATGCTTGATTCATAATATGATTAAACCGAACCATATCAAAATCGATTTCCTTAAACCCATTCGTAGTGGACGTGATGTAGGAAGTCTGCGTGCTCTCCTTTACGAGCTTACCATACCGACTATGCGTTTGGTCATACCACGCAGATGCTTTTTTTAATTGATCTTCCTCAAGCACTATATTTCGTGCGTCCTTCCACAAATACAACCAGTATTTTTTATCAAAACATGCAGAAGCAACAGCATACAGCACATAGAATGGTAATTGATATTTCATTATCGATTGAAAGAAACCCAATCGATATGATACAGATCTAAATTTATACTTATTCATAAATACAAATTTAGTCCAGCTACTTATCTGAGGTGTAATTTCTTCAATATTCTTAGAAATAATTACTTTACGCCCGGCAACTAATGCCGCATTTCCTTGCCATGCTAAACGCAGCATCACCATGCGCTGCTCAGTCATAATGTTAGTAATCTCCGCTAAGTCAACAGGCTGAGTAATCCAGATATCATCTTCGATAAGCAGAAAAATATCACTGCTATCCTCAACCGTTTTATACCAAAAGCCAGATGGTATCTGGAACTTTTTATATACTTCTTTACCTGCTAAGTGCAGCTGCAACGCTTCTACTTTCTCCTGATAGTTGGGAGAGTATAGTATCTCCACTTCCGGAAACAAGGAGGCAATTTTCCGCAGGTATTCTGGAGGCGTGC
Organism: Solirubrum puertoriconensis; assembly: GCF_001483135.1. Lineage (GTDB taxonomy): Bacteria > Bacteroidota > Bacteroidia > Cytophagales > Hymenobacteraceae > Solirubrum > Solirubrum puertoriconensis. The sequence goes on along the minus strand of NZ_LNAL01000003.1, from coordinate 368,972 downwards.
CATCGTCCATCACTTTAATCTTACTTACACCTGATACGTACTTGTAAACGCTTTTAATGCAGCGTTCCAAGTAATAAGGTCGGTTACAAGATTTGATCAGGACGTCCATTCTGTAGAAAACAAGCGCAAAAGAAAACTTTAAAACACTACGACTCTAGGAAGTAAAGCACTAGCCAACAATGGGCGCCGAAATGGGTGGCAACAACAAATATCTCCGCAACCGAGCCGGAACGTATTGACCCATTGAGTGTCTGAGATACACTATCCAGACAACCGCCGCCATTAGCGAACCAGCACAAGCAGCGACGAGCAGAAATGGTATCCACCCGCTTAACGCAGGACGATGCAGCCAATTGACTAACCAATATACTGCAGCACCTAATACGCTGATTCCTACTACAGGCTTCAGGAGGGATTCGAAAACAAACTCCTGAATTGGTATCCCTAGGTGCTTTTGTAGTAGAAAAGGGGTGTACCAAAAGGAGGTTAGCAACGCTGCAATTATGGTACCCCAGAGAATTCCACTCATTCCGAATATTTTTCCTAACGTAATGGATATAGCCAAATTTAGCCCGGCTTCAACTAACGCTACGACACTTGATCCACTTACCACACCCTTAGCATCCAAGAAAAAGCTACCTGTGCGCGTTATGGTCTGCTGAACCATAATAACCAGTGCTAACAGCAGAATATAGTTACCGGCAAAGAAATCATCGCCTACCCACAAATTAATAAACCACTGATCTAAGCTTAACATTAACCAGAAAGCCATCATACTTAAGCTAACCATCAAGATCATCATTCTTTTGAAATGCTTTTTAGCACTTTCTGGGCCTTCATGCACTACAATTTCAGCAACAGCTGGCAAGGCATTGCCTGTAATGCTTGACAACAAAGTCATTCCAACTTCTGGAATTCGTACTGTAATGGAAAAAATTGTCACTAAACTCAAAGACAACACTTTACCAATAACTAACCGATCGGTAAACAATATTATTTGAGTTGCTATGCCATGCAGAAACATAAATATTCCATATGACATCATTGATTTCATCAATACTTGGTCGTATAAGCTTAGCTTAACTCGTAAATCAGGATAGTAACGACGCAGCAACCATACTTGCACCAACAAATTGGCCAAGAATTGAAAAGCATTTACATAAGCAAAAGCCCACAGCCCCACGCCCCTAGACAACAAAAGAATGGTTAGTCCGGTGCCTACGTTTCCAATAATAAAATATGGAGTACCAACCAGCGGCTGCCGATGATGAGCATAAAATATTCCTGCGAAGCCACGTTGCGCAAGCTGCCCTCCCACCAACAAGCTTAAAGTAATTACAATCGGAACCGTTGGCGCCGCTAAATCAGGACGCAGATTAAATAATTCAGGAACAAACGGAGCAAAAATACTTCCACTAATGGTTACCAGCAGACCAAAGAATGCGCCCGTAAATACCCCAGTGGACACGATACGATTAACCATTCCCCGGTTGTACTCATCATCGCCCCTATGCAGAGCGAGACTCCGGTTAACCGCTGTGGACAAACCAAAATCAAAAAGAGACAGATAATTTATTATCTGAAAAAATATAATCGATAAACCATAAGCCTCCTTGTCCAGAAAGCGCACCATTAGCGGAGTGCTAATGATAGCAACCAACATGGTGATTATGGTGAATACTTGTGAGGAAATGGTACCCCAGAATGCGGAACGAGAACGTGAAATGCTGCTCATCTATTTTACTTCCAACCCAAAGCTTCTCCAACAACTCAGTTGAAGCAATTGAAACGTTAGCGCTTCAACATCCTTTTAACAGAAGGGTATTTCACACCCAGAACGGCCATGCAAAGGAACACGAACAGCTTTGGCTGCTTCGTCTCGAGGAGTGCAAACCACAGCATGCGTGCCGCCTCAGGCCCGTTGCCCGCATAATAGTGCTCAGCATGTTCGGCCAATCGTTTCTTGGCCGCTACCCACTCAGCGTCTCCTCGGAAATAGGCCTTTCGATAGATCCGGAAATACGTTTCGTTGAGGGAGAGCTTGTGGCTGTGTACAGCTGATTTGTCGTGTACTCTGTAGGCCCCTAAGTTCAGCGGCAAGTAAACAAAACGAAAGCTACGCGACAGCCTTAGCCAAATATCTAGGTCCTCCGAGAATAAGGACTCGTCAGGCTCCCCAATCTCATCCAAAGCAGCGCGCCGCGTTGTTGCAGTTACTGTTGGCACATAGAACCCTTCCAATAACGGAACTATAATGTTTCCTTGCGGCGGGTTATTAGCAAAAGAAGGGTTAAAGTAATGAATGAAGCTAGAGCTTATCTCAGTACCTACGCTGTCAATTACCTTGCAATCAGTGTAAACGGCACCACAGGTTGGGCCCTGTCGATCGAATTCTGCTACCGTCTCTTCGATCAACGATGGAGCCAGAATGTCGTCGGATCCTACCAACGATAAATATTCACCTGTCGCAAGTTTACGACAATCACTAAAGGTGCGTACTACTCCCTGGTTGCGCTCGTGCTGAACGAAAATGGTAGGGAAGCCCGTCTTAGCTATCCAAGAAGTTATAACCTCGGCCGAGTTATCGGTGGAGCAGTCGTCCACCACGATTAGCTCGATGGCAGGATAAGTTTGAGTCCGGACGCTTTCAAGCAGCTGCTCTATGTATGCAGCATTGTTGTAAGAGCCAATGCCAATACTCACCAAAGGTGCATTCATAGGTCAGGGTATCAAGGCTTGCGCTCTTGAATAGGAGCCATTAAAATCTGAGGAAATGAACAAGCGTTGCCTCAAGATCAAGCCAAACGTATTTTGATCTAAGTATGCGTTACCATTTGCGCATCTACCTCTCAAAGCTAAATTACTCTGACAGCAGCTTGAAAAGATGACGAATTGTGGAGCGGCATACGAGTAGGCGTTGGTTTGCCGTCAAACCAACGCCTACCGTTAAATCATTCCTGTCTAGGCGAAATAATTACGTATGGCTTTAGCTACTAGGCTTACCTCTTGCTCTCCCATGCCAGGCCACATAGGTAAGCTGAGGGAAGTTTTGGCTAGCTCTTCGGCAATGGGGAACTGGCCCGGTTTCATGTCCAGATGCGCGTATGCCTGCTGCAGGTGCGGCGGAACCGGGTAGTGAATTAAGGTTCCGATACCAGCATCAGAAAGATGCTTCTGCAGCGCATCGCGTTCATTCGTCCGTACAACGTACAGGTGGTATACGTGTGTGCTACCCTCAGCAATGGCAGGCAGTACAACATCACCAATACCAGCTAGATGCTGGTTATACAGCTCAGCAGCACGCTGGCGCTGTTGCGTCCATTCGGTGAGATACTTCAACTTCACTGACAATACCGCCGCTTGCATTTCATCAAGACGCGAGTTATAGCCAATGACCTCGTTGTAGTACTTTTTCTGCGAACCGTAGTTACGCAGCGTGCGCAACTTATGATCCAACTCCTCGCTATTGGTAGTAATACCGCCGGCGTCACCTAGGGCGCCTAGGTTTTTGCCAGGGTAAAAGCTTGTTGCGTTAGCATCACCAAAGCTACCAACCAGTTTGCCATCGGCCATGGCGCCCTGCGACTGTGCATTGTCCTCAACTACAGCCAAGTTATGGCGGCGAGCAATGTCCATTATAGCTGACATTTCGCACGCTTGTCCGTAGAGGTGAACCGGCATAATTGCCCGGGTGCGGGAGGTAATTGCAGCCTCAATTTTGGCCGGATCCAAGTTGTACGTAACAGGGCTCGGCTCGACTGGAACCGGAACTGCTCCTACAAACGAAACCGACAACCAGCTGGCTATATACGTGTTGGAAGGTACGATTACCTCGTCCCCTTCCCCAATGTTCAATGCTCGAAGGGCAAGATGCAGAGCGTCCAAACCATTGGCTACTCCCACACAATGCTTCGTGTTGTTGAATGCAGCGTAAGCAGTTTCGAAATCCGCTACGGCCTGCCCTAATACATACCACTGACCATCGTACACGCGGCTCATGGCCGAAATTACTTCTTCCCGAATTGGCTGATGTTGCGGTGCGAAGGAGAGAAATGGAACTTGCATACGGGTTTCTGAATGGAGCGCAAAGATACGCAGAATCCTACGAGCGAGTTAACGGACAAAATATAGGGCAGGTGCTTCGCCACTCACCGCTATCCCAAGCATCGGGCCTTCGATGGTGTCGCAACCTTACATATGCATTTACCACCATTCTATCCGCCGCGCGTAGCTATGCGCTAGTCGATGCACAAAACTGCTCGGATTGTTCAATAATACTGCGCTGCACAAGTTGGGCTAGCAGTCCTTGCGCCCATTTATCCCAGTTTAAGGTAGTTTCGTAGCGCGACCTAGCGCCTATGCGCATACGGGCATAGCGCTGCTTGTCGTTGAATATTTCAAATATGGCAGTGGCAAAATCGCTCCCAGTTGCTGACAAAGGCAGCATTACGCCGCTTTCACCCTCCACCACGAAACTGCTGATGCCCCCAACATCAGTTGTGACCACGGGCAAGCCAAAGGCATTTGCATCTGCAAAGGCGATTGCAGCGCATTCAGCTCGTGAAGGCAGCAAAAAGAAATGAGCGGAGCGGAATAAGTCGTCTAACCGCTGTAAGTCCGCAGGGCTATCCATATTTAGATACGGCAGCGTGGCAAAACCAGGATGCTGGTACAAGTGCGCTTCTTCGGCTGGGGGGCGGCAGCCCACTACCGTTAGGGTAGTTTTCAACCCCATGGCATTAAGAGAAACCATGGCGTCGTAAGCTATTTTACCGCCTTTTCGCTCCCACTCCCCACCCAAGAAGAAAAGCCGGCAGGTTTCTGTCGGTGTATCCTCCTTTACATCTGTACCCGCCGCTGGCGGATTGGGATAGTTGGAACCGAAAGGGATAACTGCGATTTTGCTTGTATCAATGCCGTAGTCCTCATAAGCAGAACGAGCTGCCCACGCTGATGAGTAGCAAACCAGAGCGGCCTTATTCAAGGCGCGCTTTTCGATATAGTTAAGTTCCTTTTTAGATATATCAAGCAATCCTGATAGCCCTGGATAAAAATCAATTAGCTGCGAAAGAGTGGAATCTTCACAGTATACAATAGGAGTACTAGTATCGAGATAGGCGATTTCTGTAAATGCAGCGGGAGCAACAAGTAAATCAAACTGCTCATGCTTTAATCGTTGTTCAAACTTACGTTTGTACAGATGAGAAAGAATTATTCCCCAAGAATAATGATAACGCTTACCTGTCAGCGGCTTTATTACACGACGATTAATATTATCACCGATGCGTAGGGGCCACACCATCGGTACCGGACCTAGGGCTGTTACATCTCCAAACGTTCGCTCTAAAGCACGAAACATGGAATAATGAACACCCGACCAAGAACGTCGGTCAAGCGGGTCAGTGCTGGTCAGAAAACCAATCCGTAGTTCAGGTAAGCTAAGCATTGGGAGTTGGCTAATAAGAGATGGCCGTAGCATGGCGAGCTACAAACCATTCCCAAGTTCGGGCAATTCCTTCAGCAAACGACACTTGGGGTTGCCAGCCAGTATCTAGGTGAAGTTTTTGCCAGTCGAGCACATTAGCTGGTACATCGAACGCACGCGGAGGCTGCACTCGCAGATGCAACTCAAATCCGGCTTCGTTGGCTAACGGAGTTAACCACTCAATGACTTCGCGGTTGGTTAAGCCTGTGCCGCTGCCTAGATTGTACACCTCACCAGGAGCGCCTTTAAGCAAGGCTCCTACGATACCAGACGCTACATCCGATACATGGACATAGTCGCGAATGGTCCCATGTTCGCCAAAAAGCGTGAGTTCGCGTCCATCCAGGATAGAAGCTATTGCTGTAGCCACAAACCCCTGCCCAACATATGGGCGCTGCCATTCACCATAAGCGTTGGCAGGCCTTACGCATACAATTGGCAACTGCTTGGTTTCGAAATACATGCGGGCATACTTTTCGATGGCCAACTTTGTAATGCCATACGGGGAAATTGGCATTGTTGAATGCTGCTCGTTGATCACAGAAGCAGTAGTGCGCCCGTACACGGTTCCGCCCGAAGATATCCACACAAATTTACGTATGTGCGGCATAGTGGCAGCCAGCTCAAATATTTGAACGGCTTCCGGAAGGTTTACGAGAATATCGTTTACAGGATCCTGAAAGCTGGTTTGAGGGCTAGTGGCGTAAGCCAAATCAATAACTTCTGAAACTGCTTCAAGTACCTGCTTGATTATAGGGGTACTTGCCCCGCCTGGGTTTGCCACGTAGTATACTTCCTCGGGCATCTCAACAGGTTTGGCATTCCGCCCAATAACTACTACTTGCCGTCCTAGGTTTAGTAGTTCTGTTACAACTGCCCGACCAATAAACCCGGCGCCTCCGATAACACAAGTTGTGCGAGTTAGATCAGTAGGGAGGAGCATAGGCATAGAAAAGGACAATGATTGATTCGTAAAGAACCAAATTAAGTGCGAAAACCTGATTGATGTACGTTTGCTTTCTTGGGTGCTACATATGACGACACGTTACTATTTAGCTATTGAATGCCTTGAAGCAACCTCAATTAACTGATTAAGTAACGCTGCAGCTGGCTTATTTTCTAAACGTTGATACGTTCGCTCATACCCTTCGTGCCCCATTGATTGCCATTTATCCCTGCAAGCCCAAGCACGCTCCAAAGCAGCATTGAGAGAAGCAGCGGTTGAGGCGTCGGCTATGAATCCGGTTTCTCCTTCATCGAGCCACATACGTACCAAACCAACATCTGCTGCAACAACTGCCCGCCCGCAGAGTAATGATTCTTGCAGCACCATTGGTCCGGATTCGATTCGCGACGGAAGCACAAGTAAGTGATTCTTCGCCCAAATACGGCTGCTATCAGACACGTGGCCGTGCAGCGTTACTCTTTCTTCTAAACCATAATACCGAATCAGTCGCTCTAGATATGTTCTATCTGGCCCGTGCCCATACAAATTAAGGTGCCAATTACGCCGGTGCCATTGCTCAGCGCTAAAAGCTTCTAGCAGCACATCCTGGCCTTTCCTATCAACGTCAAAGCTGGCTACAACGGCTAATTGCGTTGTAAGCTCGGATGTATCTGCTTCCGGGTAAGCAATAGGGTAGCTCGTTGGCAAGTTAAGCGGATTTTGCACCACCCGTGCATTGGGTAACTCAGTAGCTAATTGCCGCCTAATTGTTTTTAACTGATTAGCAGATATCATTAAAACTTCCTGCGCTTCAGCAAACATTGTAGTGAACTGTTCGCGCTGAAACTCATTTAAACGTACCGGATCTTGGTAGTTATGGCAAATGAGTGAATACGGCTTCTGTCGCAACCAAGCCCTTACCTGCGCATGGTAGAAAAGATCGTTCCATCCACCTTGGCTTACCAGCACTACATCTGGTGCAAATTTTTTTAGAACGCGTATCTCATCCAATTCCCCCCCGTTCAGCACCCGCTTGAACCTGCTTTTAACACGAAAAGCCAGGCTGTCATCATATCTAGGCCGCAAATAGAATTGTGCCCCGTCGCGCTGTAAAGCTTTCAAAGGAGCTGCTAATTCGGGCCACGCATGAGTGCAAATCAAGACTTCGTGCCCCTGAGCCAATGCTTCAGCAGCTACGTCTGACCAGAGCACCTCGCTCCCCCCCCATGGGGCATCGTACATCAGGGAAACAAAGGCAATTCTCATTTGACAAGTTCCTTACTCAAATTTATGAATAGTCGTTTATATTGTACTATTCAACATCAACGCCAATAATTAAATACACAAAGTCAATAGATAAAATACAGTGATTATTATGTACAATACATTAAATTAACTCACAAAAGACAACATGTTATTTTTTAGCCATTCTTTGGTTAACCATAATGTATCTCGATGCAAATAATATTTCGACCAGCACATTTTCAAATATTTATAAATAATTGCATTTGAAAATTTTTCCCTCATAAGCAAACTAACAAACGCTTGATACGCCTTCAGTTCGATATTGACGCTTTGAACTTTTTTTAGACTAATCACACCAAATGGCAGCTGATTGTTTCTTTTCTCTTGATACAATAATGCGTTATGTACCCATGATGCATTGATTGATCCACGCGAGTGGTGCTCAAGCGTTATTTCGTAAGTAACGCAAATTCGTTTTCCTTGATGAAATATTTCGGTACAAAAGTCAATATCGTAAAAATGAAAATCAACGAATGTCTTGGAATCAAAAGGAAATTGCTCCCACAACGAACGCCGGCAGCACATCCACATGCCATCTACTACTGCGACATCGGTTAAAGGCACCTGCTCCGGATTACGAAGCTCCATAACGCGAGTACCATCCTCGAACACATTAAGCACGTTTTCTCGGCACAGCTCCAGCCCACAGCCCCACCAAGGCGCAGGTGCAGCTACCTGATGCTGGCCACCCGTAACCCCAAGAACACCAATTGACTCATCTTTAAGAAGTCGCGCAACTATAAGGCCCCAATTAGAAGTGTGGAATCGAATATCCTCATGCATAAAACACAGCAGCTCATATTGAGCTTGTTTGGCACCAAGGTTATACGCCTCACAAATACCATATTGGCCAGCACTGTTGTCGATAGCAATTATCTCATAGGCGACACCAATAGTAACAGCAACATTATTCGAAACTTGCCGCAGTGCTTCTGGGTCGCGTGAGCAAATAATTAGAGACAACATATTCGTGTTTTTAAGCCTGTTTTTTATTGGGCATTAGTTGAGAAATTATTTCATACATGGCCGGCCCTATTGTACGAATAGTGTGATGATCTTCTACACGCTGTTGTGCCACTTGCCCTTTTGCTTGAGCCAAGGCAGAATCCTTAAGCAACAAAAGCGTTTTATCTGCCATGGCATCAGTATCAAGATAAGGCACAACAAAGCCAGCATCATCTTGCACAAACTCTGGCATACCGCCCGAATTTTCAAAACACACAATCGGCTTACCGGCCAAGGCCGCTTCTAAGCATACCAACGGAAAAGGATCCTCTCTAGAAGTTAGCAAAAACACATCAAACATGTCATAGTACCCCTTTAAGTCTTTCTGTTCACCCACAAACAAAACCCGGTTTTCTAAGCCCATGTTCTGTATATCGTGTTGTAGCTCCTTAAAATATGCAGCTTCTGGTTTACCACCTACCCAAAGGAAATAAGCATCAGGGATATTTTTAATGACTTTATAGGCAACAGATAAAAAAACATCAGGCCCTTTTCTGGGTGTAAGGGACGCAATAGCTCCTACTACTTGAGCAGCATGTGGTATTCCATGCTTTTTCTTTACCTCATTTGCAGGAATTCCGCTTAAGGCATGACCATCTATAAAATCATAAACTACTTTTATTTTGTCTTCAGGAATACTGCAAAAAGATTGAAGGTAAGTTTTAACAGCATAAGATCCAGGAACAAAATAATCAACATGCTTTGAATTAATTGCAAAATTTTCTTTCGAATAATAAAAGAAAGTATAAACAAGCTCATGAACATTAATTATTAATTTTTTGTTTAATATTAATTTCAACTGAACAGCTATATCCAAGGAAACAGCAGAATTAGCAAATATTACTTGTGGGTCTTCTTTTTGGATTGCTTTGAAGATTGACTTCTTGCGTTGCGAAGTCATTCTATCCCATTTAGCTATTACTCGCTCCTTAATAGTTACAGCAGGTATTCCATGATCAAGTACGTACACCGGTCCTAACTTCTCAAACTCAGGTTCTAAGTCTCCGCCCCACATCAATACTAAGCTCACAGTATGATTGGTATTTTGTTTTATCCAACGCATTAAATGCAACTGGGTAAAAGGGGCTCCAGTACGAGAAGCTTCGTGCAGTACAAAAAGCAGGTGCGCCATTAGTCAGATTTTACGAAAGCAAGTAGGCTGTTGCTAGTCAGGTAGGTTTACTTTGATTTGAATACAAACCATAATAGGTCGCGGACGCCCAAATGCGGTTGGGCCAATAACAGAGGCAAGTTTCGGCTTACTAGCCACACCTTCAAGAAGCTTGAAAGACGAGTTAGGGGATGCAAAACAGCCTTCTCTGTGGGGCGGTACTGCATACGGTACAAGTAAGAATCGTTGGCTCCGGTAAAGCAGGTAGCAGGAATAGTGTTTTGGCTTGCGTTACCGGCAGCCGCAACTGCTTGTTCGTAAATTCTTTTAATATACTGCCGAACAGCTTCCGGTGCATGAACCCGACTGTTGCGCTGCTCATTCTGCCCGGCCGTTGCCCGCGCTTCTGCATCTTGCACCAAATTTCTGATCTGATTCAGCCATTCGAAACGCGAAGCGGGGTAATGTACTGGCTCGGGATAGTGGCTGATCAAGTACGTGTTCAGCAAGGGCGGATCGTACATACGGCACACTGGCTTGCCCAATGCCGCTACCTCCAAGTAAGCTGTAAACGAGGAAAATGGGTACCCCTCCAGATAAATGTCGCACGCATAATGGTATACAGCTAACTCTGGAGTAGGTGGCACCAGCCGTAGACGCGGATGAGAGTAACGAGTACCCAACTCTGATTCGGGCGCGACACCTACTACTACCAATGTAGCCTCTGGGCACTGCTTCAACATTGTCAGCGCATCTGCGAAGAAATCGCGCTCATCCAAAGGCTCATATTTGTAAGCAGCCCCAATAGATAGCAGCATTACTTGCTCCTGACGGATACCTAAAGCCGCACGAGCTTCCTCGTAGGCACCTGCAGGCACCACTTGGGGAACAACCGGGATGGGTAACAAGCCAAAGTTCCTTATGCCCCGGCGCTCTGCATCTACAGGCACTAAATTGTCGCGAATTTCTAGCAGAACATCGCACACACTAACCCCAGGCCAGTACCGATGGTCGCCGTGATTGAGTACGCAAACCGGCACCTGCCGCCCGGCATCGGCCAGCGCCAATACAGGCACTACATCATCGGGATGGTGATGCAATACGATAACATCGTACTGTGCAGCAATTCCAGCTAGTTGCCGAGCTTTCTCGAAATCACTGACCTCGTCAAGTAATATTACCTTACCGTGAGTTGACGCTGCAGCGGCTGTTATAAACGCAGGCACAGGCTCTGTCTGGCGCGTAAGCAGCACGTCGTGGCAACTATCAGGATCATGGCGAATCCAATTCTCCAATAATCGAGTGTGCCCCCCAACTTCAAATAGAGCTGTGGCATAGTGCAACACCCTACGGGGCTTTGTGCTTGCTATTCTTGCTATGGGCGTAATCCCGGTTACAGCGCGCAGTCGCGCTAGTAAGCGCTCCAAGCGGGCTTCAGCGTAAAAACCGCTGAAGCAAAAGGTGGCATGCCATGCTGCTTTGTTGCAGAACTGCAAGGCTGCTTCCCACTCACCTTGCCTGGTAAGAGCCTCGGCGCAATCTACCAGCCAATGATAAAAGGCACGGTTGGCACGTATTCCCCGGACTATTTTATCCATGCAAGCCCGCTTCGGTGAAACGAACAGTATACTGCAAGTCGGGCCGAATGACGCCTGGCAATACACTGTTGTTGCTACCTAGGCTCTCATTCAAAACTTCGAACTGCAGGATATCGTCGGTTGAAAAGAGCAGGTATCTTTGGTTTTCGCCGAAAATCAGCTTGAACTGATACGTGCCTGTATTGAGCAGGTGGGGCGGCAATTGAGCCGATACGGTGTAAATACCGCGCCGGGCATCTTGTTGAGTTGTAATGAGGGCGCCGTGGTGAAAAACAGCTACCTCATCCATGTTGCGCAGCTCAAACGTGGCATCGAGGTTTATGCCTGGTCGTTGGTTGAAAAAGGTCAGCTCAAACTCCAGCCCCGAGGAGATGGAAATCTGCTCGCCTTGCAGGGGTGTAACCTGAAACTTTAGGATACGAATGTTGTCATTGCCAGGAGCAGTTTCCAGCGGGCCATGATGCTCGAAGTAGGAGTTGGTATCGCTGGAATTCTGGTAAAAGTTTACGGCCTCAAGAGCTCCACCCTCAAACACCGGCGTTCCATAGCGCATTACCAGCCCGCGGTTGCAGAGTTGCTTAACGGCGGCCATGTTGTGACTTACAAATAGCACAGTACGGCCATCATTGGTGCTTACGTCCTTCATACGACCTAGGCACTTTTTCTGGAACTCCGCATCACCAACGGCCAGTACCTCATCCACGATCAAAATTTCGGGTTCCAGAAAAGCAGCTACTGCAAATGCCAAACGCACGTACATGCCGCTGCTGTAACGCTTCACGGGTGTGTCCACATACCGCTCCACGCCCGAAAAGTCTACTATCTCATCGAACTTGCTGCGTATTTCGGCTTTGGTCATGCCCAGAATAGCCCCGTTGAGAAAGATATTCTCGCGGCCAGTCAGTTCCGGATGAAAGCCAGTACCTACCTCCAATAATGAAGCAATACGCCCACGCACTTTTACTCTGCCAGTGGTAGGAGCTGTAACTTTCGAGAGAACTTTGAGCAAAGTGGATTTGCCGGCCCCGTTACGCCCGATAATCCCCAGTACTTCGCCTTGCTGCACCTCAAAATTAACGTCCTTCAATGACCACACGAAGTCGCTACTGCCCTTGCTGGTACGATCGTTCGTTTCACCAATTTTGGCATAAGGGTCTTCTTTGCCGCGCAGCCGAGCCCATACCCGGTTCAAATCGTGGCTGAGGGTGCCCGTACCAATTTCGCCCAAGCGGTACAGCTTGCTCAGGTTTTCTACTTGAATGGCAATATTGCTCATAGTAGTATGTGTCAGCAGATAGCCTACACCGTGTCGGTAAAGCTCTTCTCTACTTTATTGAAAACAACAGTACCTAGGAGCAAAATGACTACAGTGGCCACCAAGCTATAGCCTAGGTAGGCCCAACTGAACGAGCCAGTTCCGAGAAAACCGTAACGGAACGTTTCAACGATAGGATTGAGCGGGTTGGCCAAAATGAACCACCTGTAAGGATTAGGCAAGCTTAAGAGCTTACTGAGCGGCAGAATCACTGGGGTAGCATACATTAGCAATTGCACCCCAAACGTCAGCAGCATGGCCAAATCGCGGTATTTGGTAGTGAGGGCACTGAAAATCATGCCTAGACCTAATGCTAACCCTCCCATAAGCACTACCAATAGTGGCGTGAGTAGCAGAGCACTGTTTGGGTGAATAGCTTCTGTGGTAAGCGTAAAATATGCCCACACTACCAGAAACAGCCCAAGCTGAATGCCAAAGCGTACCAGATTGGATAGCACAATAGACAAAGGCATGGTTAGGCGCGGGAAGTATACCTTACCGAAAATAGCCGCATTGGCAGTGAATACGCTGGAAGTAGCCGTAAGTGCCTGCGCGAAATAGTTCCAGATGGTGACTCCTGCCAGGTAGAATGCTAGTGGAGGTACGCCTCCAGTGTCGAGGTTTGCAATACCACTGAACACGACCACGTAGGTGATGGTAGTGAGCAACGGCTGGACAAAGAACCAGATCGGGCCTAGTATGGTCTGCTTATACGTGGAGACAAAATCACGCCGCACAAACAACATAACTAGGTCGCGGTAACGCCATACTTCCCGTAATCCCAGATCGAGCAGACGGGTACGGGGCTGGATTATCTCACTCCACTGATTGTCATCGGACGAGGAACTCGCTGCCCGGCTTGCTGGCGCCGTGGGGACTTCTGTTGTCTGCACAAATGGTCTCGTTAGTATTTCGCCCGGGATGGCAGCCCTAGCAATCTGGGGCTAAAGCAGGTCCCAATGCCAGGCAAAGGTAGCCAAACATCTTTAGTAGCTCGATTTCATGCCCGTTGCAGTCAAGGCAGCAATAGGTTGATGTGTTACAATTAAAGATTGACAATTACACTTAAATTAATTACTAGAATTGTAAAAATCTATTAATCTTCTCTTTTGCGACACTCAGTTTTACCTAGTAACCAGCACTTATCGACCTATGCTCTTCATTCCCTTGAATATTATACAACACTAATCACTCAAGTAATAAAGTTGCCCGCATTATTAAGTCAAAAATTTACAACAACGTAATATTACATATCATAAACCATCATAATTCAATTTTTAATGAGCTTACTCTGTAGCTTGGTATTTAAATATTCAGTTTAATTATTGATTTTTTCTATATTCTTGTAAGTTCCGATCATCCATATCCTGTATAAAGTGTAACTTACCAATATTAATATCAAACCTTGAATAATAAGATACGGTGTAGCAGACCAAGGCCCAAAGTTCATAAAGTAAGCTTGTTGCGGCCATAGAAGAAAAGCACTCTTCTCAAAATTTGTCATAGGATAAATATCACCAGGAGTTCCGAAGTATGGATTGAAATAATTTAGAGGCAGCCATCCTTTTGAAATAAATAACGTCAACACCAATGTAGACCAAATAATTTTCGGGGTAGCCATTACTTTATCGGCAGCAATAGCTGCGAATAATGTAAGCAAAGGCAACACATTAGCCATTTGACGAGTCTCATTATTGACAGCTTGAATGAACACTGCCATTAACATAATACCTGCTCCAAGGCCTAGCTCTCCCACTGCATCTAACACTTTGTTCCAAAATAGTAGTAGCAGAATTATTGGCAAACCATAGTAAACAGCATGACAAATAAGTGACTGACCTGGCCGCTGAAGTGCACCATAAGTCAGGTTGATAGCAAATTGCTGAGGAGTCAGATAAGGATTGGTTGGATCTCCTAAAACTCGAGTCAATAGGAAATAGGAGGTTAGCAGCAGAATAATATATAGCCAGCGGAAATCAGCAGTGAGTATTTCATTTAGTTTCGGAATTATTTCGCTCCAACCGGGAAGTAATCTTTGAGCTAATTTAAATTGAGTGTAGCCCAGATAAGCAGCAACTAGCATCAACGACACAGGAAGCAACGGACGTACGGCAGGTGCTAATCTTTGCAATTCGGGAATTTGCTTAATATAAATAACTAATATAAACAAGCCGCATACCGCACTGGCAATACCCACTCCCCATAATGCACTTAGCACCGGGTTATCCGTCTTAGGTTTCTGTATCTTGGAAGGTATAAATAGCATAACTAAATTAAATAGCAGAGTAGTAGGCCAAATAACTAACGCGATAATAGAATTAAAAAATAAAAATAGTTTTTTTTCAGTAAAATAGAAATACAGACTAAGCAATCCTGATGTTAAAGCTAGCCTATCATAGGTAAAGGGTATATAGAAATCATGCTTGAGAGTAGCAAAGTTGATGAGCATACCCAAATAACCTACCCACTGACCCGACAGACCTAGCTTGAGACGATTAGCAAGTTTGTTCCATATTTCGATAATAATTATAGCTAGCACAAATTGAAATATTTGAAAAAACAAAAGCATATTAAAGTCAGAAAATTCAATATTAAATAGTTTAAAAAACCCATAGAGTAATACATAAGGAAATATTCTTTGAATGCTATAACTGTTCATCTTTTCAATGAACAAATACTGATTTACATCTTTTGCAAGTGGCTTATAAATAGTAAATCCTTCGAATCCAAACCCTCCGTTGTAAGGCATGATATCTGGAAATACCCAGTAATAAATGGTGACAGACACCATGAATACCAGAAAGAAAATGCGTGGATTACGATAGAGATAGTGAAGCATTGAAAGATGTGCGGACTGACTTAGAACGATTTTGAACTGAACTAGCGGACCTTCAGCGAAGACAAGGTGTCGGCTTTTTCTAACTTTTCTACCACATACATGGGACGTTGGCGAGCTGCATCGAGCCCGCGCCATACATACTCTCCAATAATGCCCAGAGCAATCATCTGGAAGGCGGATACAAGCAGCAATACCAACATCAAGGTGGTCCAACCTTCGGGCTCAGGAGCGCCCGTAAGCCGCAGCACCATTAGAAACAGACCGTAGAGGGCAGCGGCGCCACCTAGCAGCAAACCCAACACCGAAATGGCACGCACTGGAAAGAAGGAAAAAGCCAGCAGCGAATCGACAAAGAGCTTAATCTTCTTGCTTACCGTCCAGCGCGATTTGCCTATTTCGCGCCGACGTCGGCGATAGGGAATGCTCACGTAGGGATACCCGAGCCACACCAACAGGTAGAATACATTACCGTTGCGCTCCTGCATGCGCACTACCTCGTCGCAGAGTTGCCGATCAAAGAATACCATATCGAACCCCCCAGCGGGCACACCAGGCAATGCTATACGTCGCATCAACCAGTGAAACGTGTTGGATATGGCCCGTTGTGGCAGGGCTTCGTCACGGTCGGCCCTATTGGCCAGAACCAGCTTAAACCCCTGCTGCCAATGGGCATACATTTGCGCTAGCAGTTCGGGCGGGTCTTGCAGGTCGGCAGTGATTACGGCCATGCAGTCGCCTGTGGCAGCGGCCATTCCTGCTACAATGGCATTGTAAGACCCTACGTTGCCGGCCAGTTTGACCAAGGTCACCTTATCAGGGTGCTGGCGCCGGAATGACTGCAAGGCAGCCCAAGTGGCATCTTTCGAACCGTCGTCAACCAGCACGTATTCAAAACTTACGTCAGCCGGAAAATTAGCTTCGTTCTGAATCAGCTCTGGTCCGGTTATCGGAATGTTTGCTTCATTGTAGTAGCAGGGTACGATGATAGACAGCTTAGGCATACAAAAGCAGAAGAAAGAAGCGCAGTGCCTTCACGACAAATCTGGAAATCAAAGATGCAGAATTATTCGTGTGGCTTGACAACTCATCAGTATAGCTATGGAGGTGAAGCCATGTTATGCCTCGTTAAGCTGTGGCTCTATGCTTGAAATATGACTCTTTTAGCACCATTGACTGAACGCTGTAATCCACACCTAACACCCTAGCGCATAATACCCTCGGGATGGTCCTCTTCTTCATACGCCTCTTACCTACTCGAATAAGTTAGAGGCAATTTGTACTCGTAGGTATGGTCGCCTGAATGCATTGGTCAGAGACAAACTCAACACACGGCAATTCTCCTCTTATATGCCGTTCTCCTAAGCAGCTTCCTCCTCTTTTTGCCCCTAGGTTGCTAGCCCAAAAGCAATAAATCAAGAGTAGCTTCAGCGTATCAAGAAATGATCTTGTCACTCACGCATAATGCATTAAGGATCAAAGCAAACCAATAAAAGTCAGTAGACTTCAAGTGAACATACTATTGCTATATCTGATTTTTATTTTTAAGTAACATTTTGTTAACCAGCTTGATACTATAAAGAAGGAGTTACCTCGGCTGCCATCGTAGCAAATTTAAAATAGGAGCTTGTACCAGTCGGCAGTATGTGGCCGAAGGCAGAGTAGCGCATCTGCTCAAGGCAGCACAAGAAGGCGCGCGTGCTATGCTATATAGAGATGCTACTGCAAAAAGGCTGGGCATCTTCACTTCGTAGGCACGAACACTTAGCAGCAAAGTAGTATCTATCATATCTTGCTGATCTTTTTCATGCATCATACATGCAACATCGCAACTACTCAATCGACGTTTTCAGGCTATTAGGAGCTTTTTCCGTCGTAACGCTTCACGTCAAATACGGCGACTTGTATAACCCGGCCGTCCTAGCTATTCGTGGGCTGGGGCGCTATGCCGTTCCTTTCTTTTTTCTAATAAGCGGCTACTTATTTTTCAATAATGTAACCAGTCGAGGAGATAAGCAGTTTTCTCTGACCTTACGCAACCTGCTTTCTATTCTGTTAGCAGCTGACTTAATGTATTTTCTTGTGGGAATATTCGTCGATAGTCCGCTGTTGGATGAACCACCGTTATCATTTCCTACTATTGCTAACGGTTTATCGGGCCACCTTTGGTTTATGGGCTCGATGATATTTGGCTACGTAGTTCTGAATTATTTATTCAACAAGCTAGATGATAGGTTCCTCTTGGTTGCAGCTATCAGCACTTATGCTTTTGTTCTAGCTAATGATGCTTACACAAGCTTATTGCATATAACCCCAGCCAAAGAAGCATCTCGCTTTTTCGTGTCAATTTCCTTTCTAACAATTGGGTATTTGTTAAACAAGCATAATATAACTAGTAAAGTGCCCCTTTGGCTAGCTGTACTAGTAACATTATTTGGCTTTTTTTTACAGACTGCCGAAATTGTCTTGCTTTACAAGTACACTGGCGCTTCTCCTCATAATCAAGAATTTTTGTTTGGAACGGCTTTATTCGCTGTAGGATTAATCCTGATTGCTACAAAGCTCCAATTGTCTACAGATAACATATTTGCCCGCATCGGAAGAAAATACTCCTTACTGATTTATCTATATCATCCGCTGTTTATCCTGGCCATATTCAGCTTTATTGACATAGCAGCTTGGGGTGGTGGCTGGCTCTACCTAGTTGCGCCTTTGCTCACCTTTGTCGTTTGCTTAGGAACCTTAATGTTGATAGAGAAGCTTAGCCCCAAGGTGTTTAAATTACTTAATGGCTTGTAACCTAGGGTTACTAATCTAAGAGCCTGTTGGGGAATTAAAGTAATCGGTTGAGGCAGAGACTGACGTTGGCCCAGAGAATCCAAGCGGCGTGACTTTCAGGCGTGTATTCGTAGTCCATCACAAGGCGGCGGAAGAAGTTGAGCCACGCAAAGGTGCGTTCGACCACCCAGCGGCAGCCCGCTGGCACAAAGCCCTTGGCTGATGGCGGCCGACTACCGATTTCGTGCCGCAGGCCTCGTGCAAGTAGTCCTTTGGTGAAATGGCCGCGGTAGGCGTGGTCGGTGATGATGGTTGTCACGCGCGGGCCCCAGTGTCGACGTTCCAGTAGTATGGGTGCTGCCCCACGACTGTCGTGCTGGTTAGCCGCGTGTGAGCGACAGGCCCAGATACGCCCATTCCTATCGACCAGCACCTGCCGTTTGCGCCCATTGACACGCTTGCCACCGTCGGTGCCGCGGTGTTCGGCAATTCGTGGAGCTAGCTTGACGCTTTGGCTGTCCAAGCACAGCACGTCCGGGGTGGCTTCTTGACCGTGAGCTTGCCGGTCGGCCTCGTTCAGTGCCCGGTTCAGGCGCTGCAGTGTTCCGTCTTGTTGCCAGCGACGATAGTAGTAATATACTGCCGTCCATTTCGGGAAAGCGTTCGGCAAGCAGCGCCATTGACAGCCGGTGCGACACACGTAGAGTAAGGCGTTAACAACTGCACGTAAGCATAACCGGCGCTTACGGCGTACCGGTAACCA
Organism: Solirubrum puertoriconensis; assembly: GCF_001483135.1. Lineage (GTDB taxonomy): Bacteria > Bacteroidota > Bacteroidia > Cytophagales > Hymenobacteraceae > Solirubrum > Solirubrum puertoriconensis. The sequence goes on along the minus strand of NZ_LNAL01000003.1, from coordinate 349,830 downwards.
CGGGTGCATCGCTTGCCACTGCGAGTCTGTAAGCTGATGATAGCCGTCAACCATACAGATAGAGCTTAACTACCTCATAAATCCTTTCTTTGCGCATACATCCATCTTGACAGAAACATCGCAGCTGTGAAATATTATGTAGGCATTGTACTTGGGTTAATCATCTCGTGCCCACTTTACAGCCAGACGCCCAATGGTGTTGACAGAGAGGCCAGGCTAAAAGCGCAGCAACAGCGAATGGATAGCTTGGGAAGGGCCTTCTATCTAGAGCCGCCGCACGTTCTCGTATCCTACTACCGCAATAACAAGAGTGTGCCTTGGTCCACCCGAATGACCTTTTTTGTCAGCCAAGGAGGGCGTCGCCAAGATCTTCAACCCGTGAGTGGGAATGCCTTTTTACTCCCTAAGCTTAGCGCAGATTCCCTTGCTTTAGGCTTAGAATATGCCGGGAGGACAATTTCCTTGCTCAAGCTCCGGGCTAGCTGGCTGACGCACGGCGGCGAGGTAGCGTTTGGCACCATCGACCACTTTGGAAAGCGACAGCGGCAAGATGAGAAAGCTCAGCTTGACGACTATTACTCTCCTCTAACAGAGATAGGTATACCCTTCTATAACCTGATTCGTGATGAGAACATCTCGAAGCTCGTCAAGCAGACAGGACGCTGCAGCCTTATTTATCAAACTTACCAGCCCAGAGTATGGGGTGACCCAGTTGTGCTGACATCTTACACCGTGGAATGATGTTAGGACCAAGTATTAGTCTCAAATTCCCAACACGCTCTAAGTCACATGAGCGCTTTTAAAGGAAAAAGGCAAGCAGTTGTACTGCTTGCCTTTTTCCTTTAAAAGCGATTGTATTTATGCTTATGCATTGGTACTTCCCCATACTCGATGAAAATCATCGTAGCTGCGGATATAATCGGCTTCGCTGTAATGCGTTGAAGCAAACACTAACTGCATAGCATTGTGTGAGTACTGCATGGTGTGCCAAGCATGAGGTGGCACATACAAACCTATGTTAGGTTCTTCCAAACGAAACACGTCCACAGTGCCATCGGGCATTTCCGTTGTAACGATGATGCGCCCAGCAGCCGCTATGAGCACTTGCTGCGTAGCGTGATGCGCATGCCGCCCGCGAACAATGCTTTCGGGCGTGTAGTACGTCCAGAAAACACGCTCGACTTTAAACGGAATGTGCTTCTCCTGTTCAGTTACAGAAATGTAGCCAATTTCAGGAGCTCCCAGTTTAGGAAACGTAATTAGGTACGGTTTTTCCACGTTAGGCAGTAACAGCTTCTTGGAAGTACTCCAGCGTACGACGCAGTCCTTCGGCGCGGTCTACTTTAGGCTCCCAGCCCAGGATTTCCTTCGCCTTGGTGATGTCCGGGCGACGCTTCAGGGGGTCGTTCTGCGGCAGCGGGTGGTAAGTTGGGCGGAACTCTACCCCTGCCAGCTTAGCAATTTCCTCTCCGAACTCCTTGATGGTAATCTCGGCCGGGTTACCAATGTTAACCGGTAAATGGTAATCCGACATGAGCAAACGATAGATGCCGTCTACTAGGTCATCAACGTAGCAGAAAGAGCGGGTTTGTGAACCGTCGCCAAATACCGTGAGGGGCTCTCCTTTCAGTGCTTGGCTCAAGAAAGCTGGTAGTACACGGCCGTCATCGAGGCGCATACGCGGGCCGTAGGTGTTGAAGATGCGTACGATGCGGGTTTCAACACCGTGCACATTGTGATAGGCCATGGTAATAGCCTCCTGGAAGCGCTTGGCTTCGTCGTAGCAACCACGTGGGCCTACCGGGTTTACGTTGCCGTGGTACTCCTCCACTTGTGGGTGGATGTCGGGGTCGCCGTATACCTCGCTGGTGCTAGCAATAATGATCCGCGCTTTTTTAGCCCGAGCCAAACCTAGGAGGTTGTGCGTACCCAATGATCCAACCTTCAGCGTCTGGATTGGAATCTTTAGGTAATCGATGGGCGAAGCCGGTGAGGCGAAATGCAGGATGTAGTCCAACTCACCCGGCACGTGCACGAACTTCGACACATCGTGGTGGTAGAATTCAAAGTCCTTCTTGCCAAACAAGTGTTCGATGTTGGCGAGGTTGCCCGTAACGAGATTATCCATGGCAATAACATGGTAACCTTCGGCCAAGAACCTGTCGCAGAGGTGGGAACCTAGGAAGCCTGCCCCACCCGTGATTAGTACGCGTTTCTTTTCCATCTGGAGCTTATGCGGTTTGGTGAGCAGCAGGTTCGCGATGTTTCGTACGAATGCCAATGCAGTGGTAAGCAAAACCTGCTTTCTCCATTTCTTCGGCATCGTAGATGTTGCGCCCGTCGAACACCACACGCTGTTTCAGTAATCGGCCCACCACATCAAAGTTGGGCGAGCGGAACTCTGGCCATTCGGTTACTACCAACAACGCATCGGCATCGATGAGAGCCGAAAGTTGGTCTTTGGCGTAGTTGATTCGGTTCCCGAGTGTGTGCTGGGCTTCCTTCATGGCTACGGGGTCGTAGGCAGTTACGGTGCAGCCAGCTTCGAGCAGTTTTTCGATAATCACCAACGAAGGAGCCTCGCGCATGTCGTCGGTTTTGGGCTTAAACGACAGGCCCCACACGGCAAGGTGCTTACCGGCTAGGTTGCTGCCAAAGTGCTGCTGCACTTTATTGAACAGCACCGATTTCTGGTCCTCGTTTACGCTTTCAACAGCTTTAAGAACCTGCATCTGGTAGCCATTTTCGGCAGCCGTCTTTATCAGGGCCTTCACGTCCTTCGGAAAGCAAGAGCCGCCGTAACCAATGCCGGGGTAAATGAACTTGTTGCCGATGCGGGCATCGGAGCCAATACCTAGGCGAACCTTGTTCACATCGGCACCCATGATTTCGCACAGGTTGGCAATGTCGTTCATAAACGAAATCTTGGTTGCCAGCATGGAGTTGGCAGCGTATTTCGTCATCTCGGCCGACGGAATATCCATGAAGATAATCGGGTGGCCGTTGAGCAGGAAGGGCTTATACAGCTTGCGCATCACCTCCTCGGCACGCTCCGAAGCTACCCCGATTACGATGCGGTCGGGCTTCAGGAAGTCGTCGATAGCCGCACCTTCTTTTAGGAATTCCGGGTTGGAAGCCACATCAAACTCGATGTCGGCACCACGGGTGTCGAGTGCTTGCTCAATTTCCTTTCGCACTTTGGCGGCAGTACCCACTGGCACTGTGCTCTTGGTTACCACCACGCAGTGGCGGTTGAGATTTTCGCCAATGCCACGCGCCACGGCCAGTACGTATTTCAGATCGGCCGATCCATCCTCGCCCGGAGGTGTACCCACGGCAATGAACGCCACGTCGGCATCCTGAATGCTCTCGGGCAGCGAAGTTGAAAAATGCAGACGACCAGCCGCTACGTTGCGGGTAACCATTTCTTCGAGACCCGGCTCGTAGATGGGCAGAATCCCCTGCTTTAGGTTATCGATTTTACGTTGATCAATATCGATGCACGTAACATCAATCCCTACCTCGGCAAAGCAAGTGCCGGTGACCAGGCCCACATAGCCTGTGCCTACTACTGCGATTTTCATAAGGGGGCGGAAGTAACTGCTTTCAGAGCTTAGGATTGCGAAGCGGAAGATATCAGAGAAGCGCGTACGCCAGTAGCTGTTGCAGGCACCATGTACCGCTTCCACCAGTGCTGAAACACGATGAGCGCCCAGATACGAGCGTGCACATCGCCTGGGTTGCGCGAAAATAGCTGCTGCTTCAGTTCTCGCACAGCATCAACGGAAAACAACCCTTGCTCTTCGATAAACTCATCTTTCAGCAAATCATCTTCGATCAATGGGCGAAGTTCGTTGCGGAACCACTTAAGCAGCGGAACCTCAAAGCCGTGCTTAGGACGCTTGTACAACTCTGCTGGGAGCATCGGCCGGAAGGCATCCTGCACAATCTTCTTCTTCATCTTCGCGTCGATTTTGCTTTCGACGGGCAAGGAGAAGGCAAAGTTGACCACCTTGTAATCTAGGAACGGGCTGCGCACCTCCAACGAGTTGGCCATGCTCATCAGATCGACCTTGGTGTTCATGTCGTACGGCAGCACCAATTTCATATCGGTGAGCAGCACTTCATTCAGGTCGCCGTCAGCATGGATGTGCTCTAGGATGTCCTTGCGGCGCTTATCGGCCAGTTTTTTGCCCACCTTGCGGCGCGCTGCAGGGCTCAGCAGTTGGCGAGCGTCTTTCTCGCTAACGAAGGTTGCCCAATCCCAGTATCGGTCTTTCGGGCCGGCCAACATGCCGCGCGAGAAGCGCTGGAACTGCCGCACCTTGTTGCCTAGGTACGAACTACGCGATTTGGGCAGGGCATCCCACAGCAGGTTGAGGCCCGTTACGGCTTCGGCTTTCCAGTCGGGGTTGCGCACTTGCCACTCCCCCATGTGCTTGTTGTAGCCCGCGAACATTTCGTCGGCTCCGTCGCCCGAAAGCGCAACCGTAACCTTTTCGCGGGTGCGCTGGCTCAGGATAGACACCGCTAGGGCCGACGAGTCGGCGAAGGGCTCGTCTATGTAATCGAGCACGTGGTAGAGGTGCTCGTACATATCGTTGTTGGTAAGCGAAAAGACCGTGTGATTGGTCTTATGCATTTTCGCTACCAAGTTGGCGTACTTCGTTTCGTCGAAGAACGGCTCGTCGGCAAAGCCAATGCTGAACGTATTCAGGTGGGGCGTATGCTGGGCAGCCAGCGCTGTTACTACCGACGAGTCGATGCCGCCGCTCAGGAAAGCACCTAGGGGCACATCGGCTACCAAACGGCGCGCCACGGCCGCATCCATCAGCTCCACGAGTTTAGCTTGCTGCTGCTCGTAGCTGAGGCGGTTTTTGGCTACCTTCTTGGCATCGTAAGGAATTTTGTACCACTGCTTACGCACTACCTTACCGTCGGGGCGGATAAACATGTAGTGGCCGGGCAGAAGCTTTTTCACTCCTTTGAAGATGGTGGCCGGACCCGGAATGTAGTTTAGCTGCAGGTAGTGCGACAGGGCCACGTAGTCGAGCTTACGCGGTACACCTAGGGCCAGCAGCGACTTCATTTCGGAAGCAAACATCAGCTTGTCCTCATCGCGGTACACGAGCAGGGGCTTCACCCCCATTCGGTCGCGCGCAATGAACAAGGTGTTTTCTTCCTTATCGTAGATGGCCAGGCCAAAAAACCCGTTCAGTTTCTTCAGGAAACCACGGCCTTCGGTGATGTACAACTTCAGGATAACCTCCGTATCGGTGTGCGATTTGAAGGTGTAGCCTTTGCGCTGCAACTTGGCGCGCAGCTCGCGGAAGTTGAAAATCTCCCCGTTGAAGACAATGGTATAGCGACCCGACTCGTCCGTCATGGGCTGATTGCCACACGGCGACAGGTCGAGAATGGCGAGGCGGCGGAAACCCAGCCCCACAGCGTCGTACACGTAGTGGCCCTGCGAATCGGGGCCGCGGCTCACGATGGCATCGGTAGCTGCCTGCAGGCCAGCCAGCGACGACCGACCGGAGTCAGTAAAGGCGAAAAGTCCGGTAATTCCACACATATCTAGTTGCCAAAGGTACGAAGCTTCAGGATTTGGGTCTTGCTTTTACGCCTGCTCTGCCCGACGCAACCAAAGCCAAGCGTCGGCAGTACATCCAAAGCCGCATGATTTCGAGGCGGCGCATCAACTGCCAAACACCGCGACCCATGAATCTGCAAAATCAAATGGATCTGCAGCAGCAATTTGAAGCTGCCGTTTCCCGCGTGAATAATTTGCCCGGCGACCAAGCCGCGGCTCACATGACGGAGTTATACGGCTTGTACAAACAAGCGACCGAAGGCGACCACGACACGGAAAAAGACGTGGTGGGCGATGATACCCCCAACAATCCCGATGGCCCCACGGGCATGTCGCAAGGTCAATGGGAAGCCTGGAGTAAGTTTAAGGGCATGAGCGAGGACGACGCTAAACGCCAGTACGTTCAGCGCGTGCAAGAAATTGCCGGCCCCGAGGGCGAAGCCACCACGGCTATTACTGGCATTGGGCAACCAGCCACGACCTCCCAGCTTGAAGCCGGCAGCCGCCCTGCCTCGAACCCCAACGAGGCCAGCGCCCCTGGCACTGCCAAAGCCCCCTTCGAAAACGAGGGCGGTGCATCGGCCGGCGGCTTGCGGGGCGACATCAACGATGGTGCCCCATACGGCGGCGAAGACCGCCTAAAAACACAACAATAGCTTAACCGCTGCTTTGTTCGGCAAGAGCTTTAAAGCCGCTTATAAAGCGAAAGACCGTACCCAGCTTGGGTGCAGTCTTTCGCTTTAATAACCTGGGCTTAGTCAGATTGCGGAGTTGGTTTAGAAAATTTTGCCCGGGTTCATGATACCCTGCGGATCGAAAACTTGTTTGATGCCCCGCATCAGGTTTAGTTGCACATCACCTAGGGCAATGCCAATGTAGGGCCGCTGCACCAGACCGATACCATGCTCCCCGCTGATGGTACCACCTAGGCGCACGCACAGCTGAAACAACTCCCGGATGGGTTGCTTGAGTCCTTCGTGCCACATCTCATCCGGTAACTCGCCGCGGATAATGTTTACATGCAGGTTGCCGTCGCCGGCATGGCCGTAGCACACGCTCTTGAAGCCATATTGTTCACCTAGGGTTTTCACTCCCTTCAGCAGGGTGGGCAGCTCGGCGCGTGGCACTACCGTATCCTCCTCTTTATAAACTGAGTTGTAGCGTACAGCGTTGCCAATGTTGCGCCGGATTTTCCACAGCTCGTCCTTCTGCGCGGCCGTATCGGCCAGCAGTATTTCGCCTACGTCGTAGTTCTCGAGCACAGCATACACCTGCTCTGCTTCTTTGTAGAGCTGATCCAAGTCCTGTCCATCCAGCTCTATCAGCAGGTGGGCGCGTACGTCGTCGGGCAGCGAAAGAGGTATCTGCAGGTACTCCGACGACCACACAATGGCTTCGCGCTCCATAAACTCCATCCCCGATGGAATAATACCCGCACGAAAAACCGCAGATACCGCCTCAGCTGCTTGCTCCTCTTGCCTAAAAGGTACCAGCATGAGGATGTTTTGCTGCGGGTAAGGCAACAACCGGAAAACCACCTTGGTGATGATGCCCAGTGTTCCTTCCGAGCCAATCATCAGCTGCGTGAGGTTATAGCCGGTAGAGTTCTTAAGGGTGTTGGCGGCAGTCCAAATGATTTCGCCCGTTGGCAGCACAACCTCCAAATTCAAGACATAGTCGCGGGTAGTACCGTATTTCACGGCCTTAGGCCCCCCGCTGCTGTGTGCTAGGTTGCCACCTAGGGAGCAACTCCCTTTACTAGCCGGATCGGGAGGGTAAAATAGGCCCACTTCCTTTACGGCATTCTGAAAAACCTCATTGATAACCCCAGGCTCCACGGTAGCCTGCAGGTTACGCTGATCAATGTTCAGGATTTGGTTGAGGCGCTCGGTGCTCAGCACCACACCTTGATAGGTTGGCAATGCACCGCCGCTCAGCCCGGTACCAGCTCCGCGGGGCGTAACCGGGATGCGGTGTTCGTAGCACAAGCGCATAATACGGCTAACCTCGTCAGCGTTTGCAGGCCGCAGCACTACATCGGGTCGAAACGCTAGGTCCTCGGTGTGGTCGCGGCCGTAGCGGGCGTACTCGTCCTCCTCGAGGCGCGCCGGAGTGAGCACGTGGCTAGTTCCAACAATCTCTTCGAAGGCGCTAAGCAAAGTTGGAGTTAGCTGCCCAAACTGTATTTCTTCAAGTAACTGAGCCATTCGCGTATCTTTGTCTCGATGCGGAAAACGTTCCCAAAGGTACGGCATTCACTCCGGCCCATCTACCGGTTGCCGTTACTGCTCCTACCCATCCTTCTGCTCCTCGCTAGTTGCCAAGGAACCAAGAAGTTAAACTACCGCAACGGCCGCTATTATTCGGCCCAAGAAATTGCGCGCATCAAAGCCGCCGAGCGGCGCGGACGCCCGGTAGGCGGCTCGGTTAGCAAGACAAAAGTCAAGACTAGCTCTCGTATGAGCAGCGGAGGCCGTAAAATCGTAACCCGTGGCCCCAAAAGCACGAGCAGCCCGGCCTCCATCGACCGGCAGCTGGCTACCGTTATCGAAACGGCCCGCACTTACCGCGGCACTCCCTACAAATTTGGTGGCACTACCCGCCTAGGGCTCGATTGCTCGGGCTTATTAAATGTGTCGTTTGGGGCAGCTGGCATTCAGATTCCTCGTTCCTCAAACGAACAAGCTGCCTGGGGCGACCCGATTCGCCCGCAGGATTTACAGGCAGGAGATTTGGTATTTTTTGGAGGCTCGCCTGGTAGCAACAGCATTACGCACGTTGGCCTCGTTACCGAAGTCAGCGAAGAAGGCGTTCAGTTCATCCACTCTTCCACGTCGTTAGGTGTTGTGGAGAATGCCTTAGAAAGCGATTATTATTTGAGTCGCTTTATTAAAGCAGTTAGACCAAAGTTGTGAAATTCCATCGTAGCTTTGCGGCGAATTTCGCCTCGTGCATGAAGTCTCGTCTAACAGACAAACCAACCCTGCTAGTTAACAGACACTTTGCTGCCTGCATGCAGCACCTGTGCGCCCGTTTGTACATGGCTATCTGGCCAGCGCTTCTTCTGATGTCTCTTGTTGCGGCCACCTAAACACTTTCTGAACCAGTAAGGGCTTGTTCACTTGATCAACCCAAGGCTGTATGCTCAGCACGATTTAGCCACTCCGCAACGTCGAACAATAGCTTAGCTCACCGTTTCTCAAACGCACACATGACAAACAAATTTATTCACCATCTCTTGGCTCCAACTCTGATCGTTGTAGCCGCTGCTCCCAGCTGGGGACAAGGCGCTACAACGTCGGCGATGGGTGGTACAATTACCGACAAAGCTGGTGAAGGGCTACCAGGCGCGACGGTAATTGCCGTGCACACGCCTACTGGTACCCAGTACGTGGCACCGACCAACTCTGAAGGTCGTTACAACATTCAGAACATGCGCGTAGGTGGTCCTTACACCATCCGTGTAACTTTCGTAGGCTACCAGGAAGCCGTGCGCGAAGGCATCTTCCTGACGCTGGGCCAAACCCAGCGCCTCGACGTAAACCTGAGCGAGCAAACGCAAACGCTGCAAGGCGTAGAAATTGCTGGCCGCCGCGACCCGGTTATCAATGCTGGTCGTACGGGTGCTTCTACCGCTGTTCAGCGCGAACAAATTGAGCGTCTGCCCACCCTGAACCGTAACCTGCAGGACTTCATCCGTGTGTCGCCGCAGGCTAACGGTGGTGGCAGCAGCTCGATCGGTGGTGCTAACAACCGCTACAACAACATCACCATCGACGGTGCTGTAAACAACGACGTGTTCGGCCTGTCGGGCAGCGGTACTCCCGGTGGCAACGCCGGCACTCAGCCTATCTCGCTCGACGCCGTACAAGAACTCCAAATTGTAGTTGCTCCTTACGACGTAACCCTTGGTAACTTCACCGGTGGTGGCATCAACGCCGTAACGCGTTCGGGCACCAACGATCTGTCCGCTTCGATTTACGGTTTCGGTCGCAACCAAGAAGTAGTAGGCAAGAGTGTAACAGAGCCTCGCACCAAAGCGGCTGAGTTCTACAACTACCAAACGGGTGCCCGTGTAGGCGGCGCTATCGTGAAGGACAAAGTGTTCTTCTTCCTGAACGGCGAAATCAGCCGCCGCAAAGAGCCCCTAGGCTTCGTTCCTGGTAATTCTGATTCTCAGATACGGTTGGAGGAGATTAACCAGATTGCTAACGCAGCCGCTACGAAATATGGCTACAACGTTGGTGATTTCCTGAACATAGACCGCCGTACCGAAAGCAACCGTATTTTCGGTCGTCTTGACTTCAACCTGTCGCAGAACCACCAGCTGACGGTGCGCCACAACTTTGTTGAAGCGTTCGATGATAATATCTCGCGTAGCTCGACGCAATTGCGTTTTGGAAACAACGTTTTCCAAAACAACAACACTACTAACAGCACAGTAGCTGAACTAAATAGCCGTTTGGGTAACTTCTCAAACAAACTGCTGGTAAGCTACACGCGCATTCGCGACAACCGTACTACTCCAGAGCGCCTGTTCCCAACCTTCGAGATTAATAACGAAGGTCGTCGCTACACCTTTGGCACTGAACGTAGCTCGGGCTTTAACGAGCTAGATCAGGATATCTTCGAATTCACCGATAACGTTACCCGGGCAATTGGTAAGCATACCATCACCTTGGGTACTCACAACGAGTTCTTCAAGTTCCGTAACCTGTTTATCAACAACGGGGTTGGTTACTACCAGTTTAACTCGCTTGCTGATTTCTTGAACGAGCGCCCAAACCGTTTGCAAGCTGCTTATGCTACTGCTAACAACGGCGAAGCCACTTTCAATGCTATGCAAGCCGGCGTTTACGCTCAGGACGAATACTCGCCGATTGAGAACCTGCGCCTGACGTTGGGTGTGCGCCTTGACGTTCCGTTCTTCTTCGACAAGCCTGGTTTCAACGCACCGGTTACCGAGCGTTTCGGCAGCAACATCAACACCCAGAATACCCCCAACGGTCAGCTTCTGTGGGCTCCGCGTTTGGGCTTCAACTGGGACGTAAACAACGATGCTAAAGTGCAGGTACGCGGTGGTACAGGTGTATTTACCGGCCGTGTTCCGTTCGTGTGGATTTCGAACGGATTCACCAATAGCGGTTTGATCCAAGGCGCTATCGACCGACGCCCAACCGGCACCGGTGCTAACACGCAGTACCCTGCTGTGATTACCGATCCGGCTCTGTTCCCATCGACTTTTGCTTCCACTGGCACATCCGAAATCAACGTTATTGACAAGAATTTCAAGCTGCCGCAAGTATGGCGCACGAACTTGGCCGTTGACTTCCGCCTGCCTGGTGACATCGTAGCCACCGTTGAGGGTATTTACTCGAAAACCCTGAATGACATCTACTACAAGAACATCAACCTTGTAGAGCCTAACGGCCGCCTAGCTGGTCCCGACAACCGTCCGGTTTATCCTTCGGCTCGTCAGCGCTTCTCGAACTACACCAACGTTCTGCAGCTCGACAACACCAACAAAGGTTACCGTTATAATGCTACTGCCCAGTTGCAGAAAGCATTCACAAACGGCCTGAACACAAGCGTAGCTTATACCTACGGCATGTCGAAAGAAGTGAACAGCGGCGCAAGCAGCACAGCTCTTTCGAACTGGCAGTTCAACCAGGTGCAGGCAGATCCGAACAACCCCGAGCTGGGCTTCTCGGCTAACGACCGTCGTCATCGCGTATTGGCAACTGGCGGTTACACCTTGCGCTACGCTGGCGACAAACTGGCTACCAACTTCTCGGTTATCTACGAAGGTCTGTCGGGCTCGCCCATCGCCTACGTATATGGCCAAGGTGGTCGCGACCTGAACAACGACGGCGCGTTCTCGAACGACCTGATCTACATCCCGCGTGATGCTCGCGATGCAAACGAAATTGACATCGTAAAATCCGGCACATCTGATACGCGTTCGATTGACGAAATCCGCAATCAGTTGGAGACGTTCATCCAGAAAGATCCGTACCTGCGTAGCCGCCGTGGTCAGTACGCTGAGCGCTTTGCCGCTCGTACGCCTTGGACACACCAAGTTGATATCCGTGTTGCTCAGGACTTCAACTTCATGGCTGGTGGCAAGCGCAATACCCTGCAGGTTACTTTCGACATCCAGAACGTAGGCAACCTACTGAACAACGAATGGGGTCGTCAGTACTTCGTGGCTAACAACGCTGTTGAGTTGCTGCGTCCGGAAACTACCGGTGCTCCGAACGTTCGTCCGCAGTTCTCGTTCCCGGCAACATTCGCGAACAACGGCTACCGTCCATACGACTTCTCGGCTTTCGCTTCGCGTTGGCAAGGTCAGTTGGGCGTACGCTACACGTTCAACTAAGCGAATCAAGCTTTCAGAATACCCAAAAGGGCGGAGAAATTCTCCGCCCTTTTTCTTTTAACAAACAGTTTTCGTATAGTAATAATCATATATTATATTTAGCCAAGACTCCGATTTTACTTTCGTGTCCTGTTAATTAACAATTCGGTAAAATTGCGCCGATAGCTGAGAGCTAATTTTGTGGCCGGTTTCCACAACAGCTCTTATGAAACACAGATTTGTTCACCACCTATTGGCTCCCACGCTGCTGGTAGCTACTGCTTCGCAAGGTTGGGGGCAAGGCGTAACCACCTCCGCTATGAGCGGGGTAATCACCGATAAATCGGGGCAAGGTTTGCCGGGCGCCACGGTAATTGCCGTGCACACTCCTACCGGAACGCAGTACGTAGCCCCAACAAACTCGGAAGGGCGCTACAACTTGCAGAACATGCGCGTGGGTGGTCCTTATACCATTCGGGTGACTTTTGTGGGTTACCAGGAAACCACTCGGGAGGGCATTTTTCTGACCCTAGGTCAAACGCAGCGCCTCGATGTAAACCTGAGCGAGGCTACCACCGAGCTAGCAGGCGTTACCATCACTGGTGCTCAAAACCCGGTAATCAACGCAGGTCGTACGGGTGCAGCTACCACTATTCAGCGCGAGCAGATCGAGCGTCTGCCTACGTTGAACCGTTCGTTTAATGACATGACGCGCCTGACGCCTCAGGCAAACGGCCAAAGCTTTGCAGGTCGTAACGGCGGGTACAACAACATCACCATTGATGGCGCCATCTTCAACAATTCGTTCGGCCTTTCGCCGACGGTTGGCGGTCAGGCCGGTGCTCAGCCTATCTCGCTCGATGCTATCGACCAGATTCAGGTAAGCATTGCGCCGTACGACGTACGGCAAGGCTCCTTTACGGGCGCTGGTATCAACGCCGTAACCCGCTCGGGCACCAACAAATTTCAGGCGTCGGTGTACGGTTTCTATCGCGACCAGAAATTCGTTGGTAGCAAGGTGGGGGACGAGAAGCAAGACTACCCCAACTTTAATCTTAAGAATTACGGTTTCCGAGTAGGTGGTCCGGTTATCAAGGACAAACTGTTCTTCTTCCTAAACGCCGAATCAGAACGCCGCAACGACCCGCCATCGGGTAACTTTGTGGCCAACCGCCCCGGCCAAACGCCGGCTCCGGGTGGCAACTCGCAAACCTCGCGGGCGCTGGCATCGGACCTTGATGTGCTGAGCAACTTTCTGCAGCAGAAATACGGTTACAATCCGGGTGCTTACGAAGGTTTTGAGCAGCGCTCGAACAGTGATAAAGCAACGGCTCGCTTGGACTGGAACATTTCGGATGCGCACCGCCTGAATGTTAAATACAACTTCCTACGATCGTACGCCGACATTTCGCCGAGCAGCTCAAACGCCATCGGCAATAGCCGTTCGCAAACGCAGTTTGGCCTGCCTTTCTTCTCGTCGTACTACACGATCAACAACAACCTTGATTCGTGGATTGCGGAGTTGAACAGCACCTTCGGCAGCCGGTTCTCTAACAACTTCACGGCAGGCTACTCGCGCTTCCGTGACTTCCGGGAAAGCCCGGCAGGTACCATCTTCCCGCTGGTTGATATCGGTAACTCCACGGGATTGAGCACGGGTGCAAACCTTAACAACGTAACAGCAACTAACACGCTGACCACGTTTGGTTACGAACCCTTCTCAGCGTTCAACATCCTTGATTCGGATGTATTCCAGGCCGGCGACAACTTCACTGCTTATCTAGGCAAGCACAACGTAACCCTAGGTACCTACAACGAGGCCTACCGCTTCCGCAACGGTTTCGCTCCTAACTACTACGGCTCTTACCAGTATAACTCGCTCGACGATTTCTACGCTTCGGCAGTGACGCAGGAGGCTCCGTACGGATACGTGCGCGATGCCAACGGTGTACCGCAAATCAATAGCAACCCGGCGCTGGTGCGCGGTGCACAGCGTTACCAGCTGCAGTACTCGGCCTTGCCCGATGGCTCCTTCCCCTACGCCGAAACAAAAGCCGCCCAGTTTGGCCTGTACATTCAGGACGAATTCTCGGTGCGCAACAATCTGAAGGTTACCTACGGAGTACGCGGCGACTTACCGATCATCTACTCGGACATTGCGCGCAACAACAACGCGGCTAATCTGACCTTCCGCGACGGCGTGAAGCTGGAAACCGACCAGTTGCCCAAAAGCCGTGTGCTGTTCTCGCCGCGCGTAGGTGTCAACTGGGATGTGTTCGACAACAAGAAGACCCAAGTGCGCGGTGGTACGGGTATCTTCACCGGCCGTGTTCCGTTCGTGTGGATTTCGAACCAAGCCAGCAACAACGGCGTGCAGTTTGGCTCGTACGATTTGCGCGGGGCTAACGCCATCAACCCCACTACTCGCCCGGCTGGGCAGACTACGGGTGGTACTCCCTCGTACTTCAACGCCGACGTAAACAAGTACCGCCCAGTGGGTGCTGCTGCCAATACACAGTACAACCTGGCCGTAACGGACCGCAACTTCAAGTTTCCGCAGGTATGGCGCACCAACGCCGCTATCGATCAGGAACTACCCGGCGGCATCATTGGTACCCTAGAGGGCATTTACACCCGCGACCTGAACGGGGTATATCACCAGAACGTGAACCTGCCGCAATCGGTACGCAACGCCAACGGGGCTGATAACCGTCCAATCTTCTACACCCTCAGCGGTTCGGAAAACAACGGCGTAGTTACTACCACGGCCAACAACCGCATCTACGGCGGCCAAGGCGGTGTATCGCCGACGAATCCCAACATCACGGATGCTATCCTGATGAAGAATACCGACAAGGGGTACTCGTACGCGGTTACCGGCCAGTTGCAGAAAACTTTCAGCAACGGGTTCTACGCTAGCGCGGCTTACACCTACTCCGATTCGAAGTCGGTGAACGACGGCGGCTCGATTGCCCAGTCGATCTGGCGCGACCGTGCCGTATCGGGTGACCCGAATGCTAACGTATTGGCTTACTCGAACTTCTTGCAGCAGCATCGCGTGGTGGCTTCGGCCTCTTACCGCCGCGAGTACCTAGGCCACCTAGGCACCACTATCTCGCTGTTCTACGAAGCCGCTCCGGCTGGCCGCTTCTCGTACACCTACGCTGGCGATATGAACGGCGACGGTACGGGTGGCAACAACGACCTGATGTACGTGCCGCGCAGCCGCGACGAGATTGTATTGCGCAACATCACCTTCTTCTCAGGCACGCCGCAACAGCAGGTGTACACCGCCGACCAGCAGTGGAACGACTTGGATGCTTACATCAAGCAAGATAAGTACCTGAGCACCCGCCGTGGCCAGTATGCCGAGCGCAACGGCGCTGTTCGCCCTTGGCAGAACCGCCTCGACTTGCGCCTGCTCCAGGACGTGTTCACGAACATTGGCGAAAGCAAGAACACCCTGCAGCTGAGCGTTGACGTGTTCAACATCGGCAACATGATCAACTCGGATTGGGGCGTGTTCCAGACGGCTAACCGCACCACCCCGCTTAGCTGGGTAGGCTACAACGCCCAAGGCCAGCCTGTGTTTGAGTACCGTTACCTTACCAATCCCACCCGCACCGTTTCGGGCAATGACGTAACAATCACGCCGGGACAAGCGCTCAACACGACCTTCCGCAACGACACGGGCGGTATCGGTTCGCGCTGGCAGATGCAGATTGGCTTGCGCTACATCTTCAACTAACAATCAGCACATTACGCTTAAAACCCGGTTTGGAGCTTTCCAGACCGGGTTTTTTCTTTTATAAAAACACAAAAAAGTTTTAGCCGACACTTGCGTTTACCAAAACAGGGTATACCTTTGCACCACAATTCCACGGTAGATGACCGCGGAACACTAAGAGGGGGATTAGCTCAGCTGGCTAGAGCGCTTGCATGGCATGCAAGAGGTCATCGGTTCGACTCCGATATTCTCCACTCCTGTTTTTATTTTAGCCCCAAGAAGCCCAGCCCTAAAAGCTGGGTTTTTTGTTTTTCAGCAACTCTGCTTGCTCCGTTTTACTTACTGAGCAGTTTGGGTGAAGGGCCTAGGTAGGTTTAAGAGCGAAATAAACAAAGAGGCCCCGGCTGCTTTAGCCGGGGCCTCTTTGGCACTTGTCGGTGAATGATGGTGCTTAACTTAGGACTTATACAAACAAGCCATCTACGGAGAGGTAACGCTCGCCCGTATCGTAGCAGAAGGTGAGCACACGGCCTCCCTGCGGTACTTCGGACAGTTTTTTGGCTACGGCCGCCAACGAGGCCCCCGACGACACACCAATAAACAAGCCTTCTTCGCGCGCGGCCCGGCGGGCCATTTCGAAAGCCTCGGCCTGGCTGATTTGCACTGTACCATCAAGAACATTGGTGTGCAAGTTGTTGGGGATAAACCCTGCGCCAATGCCCTGGATGGGGTGCGGCCCGGGCTGCCCACCGCTGATCACGGGCGAGAGTTCGGGCTCAACGGCAAATACCTTCATCTGCGGAAACTGAGGCTTCAATACTTCGGCTACGGCCGTGATGTGGCCGCCGGTGCCTACGCCTGTGATGTAGAAGTCGAAACCATCGGGAGCATCGCGAAGGATTTCCTGAGCGGTGGTGTCGGCGTGTACCTGAATGTTAGCTGGGTTGTCGAACTGCATGGGTATCCAGGCACCGGGCGTGTCGCGTACAATCTCGTGCGCACGCTCAATGGCTCCTTTCATGCCTTTTTCGCGGGGCGTGAGTTCGAGCTGAGCTCCGTAGGCAGCCATTAGGCGGCGGCGCTCTATCGACATCGATTCTGGCATTACGAGCGTGAGCCTGTAGCCTTTTACAGCAGCTACCATGGCCAGGCCAACGCCGGTGTTGCCAGAGGTTGGCTCTACAATGAGGCTTTCGGGCGTAAGAATACCGTCTTTCTCGGCTTGCTCAATCATCGACAACGCAATGCGGTCTTTGATGCTACCGCCGGGGTTGGCCCGCTCCAGCTTCATCCACACCTCCACGTCGGGGCGAATGTCTTTGAACAAGCGGTTGATGCGCAACAGCGGGGTGTTGCCGATGGTATCGAGAATGGTTTGTGCTTTCATGGGGGTCAGTTGCGAGTAAAGCAGATCCAGAAACTGGTAAGCCGGCAAATTGTTAGGCAAGCGTCATAAATCATAATCTGACCGGCAAAACAACCTAGGTGCCGTTGGTTAGATGGAGAACGTCAGGTCGGCGGATGGGTCCTCGACGCGCGTGACGTAGAGTTGCGCCCGGTGATACACGCGCGAATGCGAAGGCACACTTTCCGTGAGCCATACGTTGCCACCGATAATGCTGTGCCGCCCCACAACGGTGCTACCACCTAGGATGGTAGCCCCGGCGTAAATTACCACGTTGTCTTCGATGGTGGGGTGGCGCTTTTGATTGGCCAAGTCTTTGGCTACGCTCAGGGCACCTAGGGTTACTCCTTGAAACAGGCGCACGTTGTCGCCAAGCACGGCTGTTTCGCCGATAACGATGCCCGTACCGTGGTCGATGCTACACGAGCGGCCGATGCGGGCCCCGGGATGAATGTCGATGCCGGTGCTGTGGTGGGCGTACTCGCTCAGCAAGCGCGGCAACAGCGGTACCCGGCGCTGGTAGAGCGCCTGGGCCAGCCGGTGCAAGGCCAAGGCATAAAATCCCGGATAGGTACTGATTACCTCGGCTAAGTCTTGCGCGGCGGGGTCGGCGGCCAAGATGGCTCGCGCATCAAGCAGAAGCAATTCGTGTAACAACGGCAGCTGGCTAAATAAATCGGCAGCTAAAGCCTCAGGTGCTACTGGCAGCCCCGATACCGACTCGAGCACATACCCTACCCGCGCCTGCAGCTCGGCAAGCACGCTGCTTACCGCCTCGGGGCTGGCAAGGCGCTGCTCGGTTCGCTCCGGAAATAACAGGGCCAGCAGGTTATCGGCTACTTGGCACAGCTGCGGGCCGGGCAGCGGCGGCGGAGCGGAGCGGTGGGTATTGGCCAGCGCGGCAATAAAGGTGTCGCTTATCATAGGGGCGAAAAAAGCAGTTGCATGGGGTACGGGTGACCTCTGCCTCAAAATAGCAGCGAGCGGGCATAACCGGCACCTAGGTGCAAAGGTTGGCGCTTTAATATTAGGCAACCGCTGGGCTTCTGCCTGCGTTACGTGAGCTTATACCTATTCTGTTCAACTCCAAAACACCACTGTCATGCAGGATACCACTGTCACCAAAATCGATTCGCGGCACTCGCCCAAAGGCCCCGAAGGGCAGAAGTACTTGGCCTCCGGCATACACGTTTCGATGCGCTTGTGGGAAAACGAACAACCCGGCGATGCTAAGGAGCCCGTGAGCCGCGACTACGAAACCGTGGGCTTTGTGATTGAGGGCCGCGCCGAGTTGCACCTCGAAGGCCAGATGGTGGTGCTCGAGGCGGGCAACTCGTGGGTAGTGCCCAAAGGCGCCCAGCACACCTACCGAATACTGGAGCCCTTTACGGCCGTAGAGGCCACTACTCCACCGGCACAAGCCCACAACCGCGATGCTTAGCCTACCCACGCTGCCAGGACGAAAGTTCTGGCAGCTTTTTTATTGCCTCTGCTAAATAGTAATTATATTACTATAAATACATTATATAATACCAACACATTATAATTATCCCAATACTCCTCCTTGCGCCTGCTCTGCCACGGGTGGGCTTGCAGCCTATAAGCAGCAATAGCTGCCGGGCTGCGTTGCCTAGCTGCATTCTTCACCACTCTGAGACCTTTCCACCTGCGCTATGAAAACATTATTACGCTTGCTTTCGGCGACATTGCTCGTGAGTACGGCCTCCGTAGCCGCAATGGCGCAAGCCACAGTTTATGTAAACGACGCCAGCACCATCGGCGACGTGTATACTACCGCACCCGGCAACGATGCCACGGGCACCGGCGCTGCGGCTGCGCCCTTTCGCACCATTGGCCGCGCGCTGCAAGATTTGCCCGAGGGCAGCACCGTGCGCATCGATGCCGGCACATACACCGAGCAAGTCATCCTCAGTCGTAATGTATCGTTGCGGGGGGCAGGTACCGTGGCGGGTGGTACTGCCTCGGCCACCATTTTGGATGGGCAATTGTCACCTGGCGCACAATCGACGGCCACAGGAATTTTGATTACGACAAGCGGAGGCACGCCAGAAGCACCGGTTACCATTGCCAACCTAACGGTGCGCAACTATTATTTTGGCATCCAGACGGAAAACGGCAACGGCAAGCACGACTTCCTGATTGAGGACGTAGAGGTAGCCAATAACCGACGGCAGGGCATTTTCTGGAATGCGGTAGGCAACAATCCCGTTGGATCGGAGCGCATAACATTTCGGCGTTTACGGGCCACCGGCACAGCACTACCTTCTAACTCTGGCGACAATGGCGCTGGGCGTGGCTTACTTATTCAGAGCGGGCATAAGCACGCATTCCTGATCGAAAACAGCGTGTTCGAGCAAAACCGGCGCGCTGGCATCGACGTGAACGACGGCAGCGTAAGCGGGCTTATTATCCGCAACTGCCAGTTTGGGCTGAACGGCGGCGCGGCCATGTCGATCCTGGGTGCTACGGGCCGACTGACGGAGAACGGGCCTAATGTCACTTTTGCGGCGCTCGTTGAGAACAACGTCATTCGCAACAACGCTTCTAACGGGCTGGAGGTGAAATCGTGCACGGGCACGGGGCGCAGCTCGGGGCCGGGCAGCTTTGTAATCCGCAACAACTTCATTCTGCGCGCCATTCAGGCACTGCCAGCCGAACCGCAGTTCGATAACGCGGGTATTGCCTTCATCGACCGCGACCGAAGCGCTACTGTAAACAACCCAACCGGTGGCTTCGCAGGCAACCTTACCACCGGCGGTGCCTGGATTGAAGGCAACGTGGTGCGCGGCTACCTGCCAGGCTTTCTCGCGCCGCTTGGGGTCAATGCTTTCGGGATGGTGCTCGAAGGGCCCAACAACAAGGTGCTGCGCAACGTGATTTCGCAGTGCGAGTACGGCATTCAGGTACAAGACCGCCCCACGGGCGCTAGCAGTGCCATGGGCGCTTATTACGGTGCTGGCGGTAACGGCTTTATCACCTCGGCTGGCGACAGCATCAACCAAAACCGCATCGACAGCTGCCGGGTGTTTGCGCTGCGGGGCATCAACCTAACCAATGTGGTAAACGCCAGCCTTAACTGGTTGGGCGGTACCGATGCCATTGCCATGATGGGCGCCGCGGGCACGGGTGGCCTGGTGTGCTCGCTCGATGGCGGCTTTGCCGTGCAAAACTCAACAGGTAGCACCGGGCGCCTCGATATCAGCCCCTACCTCAACAGCGGTACCGATACCTCGCCCGCGCCGGGTTTTCAACCCAATTTCAGCTACCTGAACGTGGCTGCCAGCAGTCCTTCGGCCACCGGCACCCTAGGCAATTTGCAGGAAGCGGTGCTGATGCTCACCGATGGCGGCACCATCGACGCTGCACCGGGCACCTACAACGAGAGCGTAGTGGTAGATAAAAATGTGTTTATGCCGCAGGAAGACGCCCCCGTGAGCGTACGCGACATTACTATGAACGGCGCTGGCAAGGCGCTTACGCTACGGGCACCGCTTACCCTTAACAACAGCCTGACGCTCACCAACGGCCTTATCAATACCACGAGCACCGATTTGCTGATTTTGGCCGACAACGCCACCAGCACCGGGGGCAACGCCAACAGCTACGTGGCCGGCCCACTACGCAAGCTCGGCAACGATGCCTTTGTGTTTGCGGTAGGGCGCAACGGCGTGTGGGCGCGCCTAGGTATTTCGGCGCCCAACACTGCCAGCAGCGCGTTTACGGCCGAGTACCGGAACGAGGGAACGGGCGTTACGGCTGTGCAACCGCCCCTCAACAACGCCAGCCGCGTGGAGCATTGGATACTGGAGCGCACAGCGGGCAACTCCAACGTGGCCGTGCAGCTTTTCTGGGAGGATGGTGCCCGTAGCGGCATTGCCAACCTCAACGATTTGCGCGTGGCTCGCCTGAACAATACCGCTTGGGTAAACGAGGGCAACACCGGCACCACCGGCTCGGCAGCAAGCGGCTCGGTCACGTCGAGCAACGTCAACAGCTTTGGGGTGTTCAGCTTTGCGTCGGTGAGCCCGCTCAACCCGCTGCCCGTCGAGCTTACGGCTTTCCGGGCTGAGGCCACTGGCGAAGGCAAAGCGCGCCTGTATTGGAGCACCGCCCAAGAGAAAAACAACCGTGGCTTTGAGGTAGAGCGCGCCCGCAACGGCGAAAAGTGGCAGTACGTGGGCTTTGTGCGCGGAGCCGGCAACAGCTCGCAACCGCGGCAGTACAGCCTCCTGGATGTTTCGGGCCTGACGGACATTGTGTATTACCGCCTGAAACAGCTCGATACCGACGGCAAAGCCACCTACTCGCCCATTGCAGCTGTGCGTTTGCCCGCTGCCCTAGGTAAGCTCGCCTTGTTCCCGAACCCCGCCACCCGCGAGCTGAACGTGCGGCTCCCTAACCCAACCACCGGTGCAGTTAAAGTGCAGGTGGTTGATGCAGCGGGCCGTACGGTATGGAGCACCGAGGTGCCTGCCAACGGCCAAACCCTGCAGCTCGACCTAGAGAACCGCGTGAAACCGGGCTTGTACCTGGTGCGCGTGAGCGGCAAAGGCCTCGGCGATTCGGCCCAGCAATTGGTAGTAAAATAACCCTACGGCATCAAAGAGCCCGGCCCACCGAAGCAGCTGCTTCGGTGGGCCGGGCTCTTTGATGCCGTAGGCACCTAGGGCTTCTGCAGCTCCACGCTGCGAATTTGGTCGCCGATATCGATGCGGTGCACCACCTCCATGCCGCGCTCCACCACGGCAAAAATGGTGTAGCGGCCATCGAGGTGCGGGGTGGGGCTGTGCGTAATAAACCACTGGCAGCTCTCGGTGTCTTTGCCCGCCGAGGCCAAACCTACGGCGCCTTCGGCGTACTGCCGCTCGGCAAACTCAGAGCGCAGGGTATAATCGGTGCCGCCCCACCCGTCGCCGCGCGGGCAGCCACCTTGCGCCACAAAGTTGGGCACCACGCGGTGGAAGTTTTTGCCGTTGTAGAAACCCTGCTGCACCAGCTGCACAAAGCTGGCTACCGACCCCGGCGCTTCCTCCACCAAGAGGCGCAGCACCACGTCGCCTTTTGAGGTGTGCACCACCACGCGCTGCGCGGCCGGCACGGTAGCCACCAATTTCCAATCGATGGGGTGCTGCGCCGCGGCGCTGGGCGTAGGTGTTGGGGTTGTTTTGTTTTGCAGGTAGTCGAGGGCTTGCTGCAAGGCTTGCCAGGCTTCTACATCGCGGGGCAGCACAATGCGCTGCTGCGCCTGCCGCAGCAACTCGAGGTTGCGGAAGCTGCTCCGCAGATTCAGTTTCGCATCGTGCAGGGCACCGGCGGCAGTGCCAATCAGGGCCACATCGTTGCTGCTGATGGCTTTTTCGAGCGTTTGAATAAACAACGGTTGCTGGCCGGCCGGAAACGCGGGGTTGTTGCGCAAGGCCACCAACGCCTCGATACCGTAGGTGCTTACCACTGCCGGCTGATTAGGTGCAAACGTAGCCTGTTCGATAAAAGCGTACGCGGCCGGGTCTTCGGCCAATGCCTTCAGCAGAAAAGCCTGCTCGTACGGGTTGGCCGTGCTGTTGGCATAGCGCAGCTGAATGGCTTTGCGGATTGGCTCTTTTTCCTCGGCAGCGGCGTGCTTCAGCGCCGCTGCAAACAGTACCGAGCGCGCCCGCCAAGAGCTCATGCGCTCGGCTTTGTCCTTGAAAAGCTGGCCCGTTTCGCCGGAAGCATGATTTAGGAAAAACTCGGCCGCCGTAACGGCAACTTGGCTGCTGGCATCATCGAGCGAAGCCCATGCGGCCTCTTTCACAGGCACGTACATGCTGGCGTTCATGGCGCGCAAGGCAGCCACGCGCACGCGGTAATCGGCGTCGCGGCGCAGTATGCCTGCCAGCGTAGTGGCCAGGCTGGGCGCTTTTACCTTACCTAGGGCGGCAGCAGCACCGGCCCGTACGGCATAGTCGGGGTCGGAAGTAGCGGCAGCGGTGATGGGGGCTTCGTAGGCGGTGAGGTCGAGGCGGGGTGTGCGGGCCAGGGTTTGCGCGGCTGCCAAACGGGCCTCCAAAGGCTGCTGCCGCGCCAGTAAACTCACCACACGACGCACGGTGGTTTCGGAAGTAATGCCGCGCAGCCCGGCCCGATACAGGCCCCACGCTTGCCCAATGGCAGCCAACGTATCGGAGCCGGGATTGGCAGGCACCCGCAGCAGCAACGATACCGAACCCCGCCCTACGCACTTACCCAGGGCCTCTAGGGCAGTCCGCCGCACGCGCACGTCGGCCTCAGCGTTGATTTGGTTGGCCAACGGAGCTGCCGCGGCACTATCGGCCGTTTGCCCCAGGGCAAAGGCCGCCGCGTGGCGCACCTCGGGCGAAGCGTCGGACAGGGCACTTAGCAGGTCGGGCAACGCGGCTTTATCCTGCACCGAGCCGAAAGCCAGGGCAGCCGCTTGCCGGTAACGCACTTTCGGGCTTTGCAGGAATGGGCGCAACGCTGCCGTTTGGCGCTGGTCTTGCGCTGTGGCAATGCGGCGCAGGGTGCTGTCGGCAGCAAACTGGTTGAGGGCAGCCGCACCTTGGGGCTGGCGGGCAGTGGTGCACGCTGCCATCAGCAACGGCAGGGCTAGCGGAAGAAAGGCAGAGGGGCGCATCATGGCGCCGGAAAATAGGAAAACCTAGGCGCTTCGGCTAAGCTAAGCAGCGGTGTACCTGGGCAAGGCTCGGATGCATCGTTTGGTACTTGGGGTTATTTGCCGGCTGGTGCGGGGTAGCGCCTCCTGAAACCTTCGGCCAGGGTAGCTCCGCGCAACTCCAACCCTTCTTCCACGCAGTGCACGCAGGGCAACTCAGCTCCCCAGCATTGGTGCCCCGTGCGGGGTACGCGCACTTGCAGCCCAGGGGCAATGGGTAATTGTACGGTGGCGGGCACCGGCGGCAGCTCTGGCAATACAATGCGCTGCGCAAAGCGCATCGGCTGCGTGCGCACGAAATACAGATGGTCGCGCAGGTTATGCATTACCCATATGGTAAACAGCGCCCAGGGTAAGTAAGCTATTGCACCGCGCTGGGCCGGCCCTAGCCAACGCGGGCCGGCCCAAGGCCAAACCGCGGCTGAAATGATGAAACCCGCACCAAAACGAAAGTCGGGCCCTGCCACAAACCAAAAAATACAGCCAAGCCACGCCACCAGCCATGCCCCGGCCCAACCTTCTTCGTCGGGGGTGCGTGGGTGGCGCCACCGCCAGGCCGCTACCAACGGCGAACCTAGGGCCAGAATTACCATAACGCCCCAAAATCCGCGCAGCGGAGCCCACCAGTTGGGTAGCCACTCCCACAACGTTTGGCGCGGCAGAGCATACGGGCTTTGGGCTGAGTTGCGGGCCAGATTTACCACCATGCTGTGCTCCATGCGGGCGTACTCGTAGGGCAACTTCCAATCGACATCGAACACATCGACGAACGGCAGTGGGTAAATGAGGTAGCCCGATAATACGACGTTGCGTGCCAGCCAAGGCAAGCCCAGAAGCAAACCCAGCCCCAAGGGCAGCAGCCAGGTACGCGGCCACCGGTCCTCGGCCCGATGCACCCAGGTAGCATACAGCGGCAGCAGCAAAATGGGCAAGGCCGAAAGCTTGAAGGAAACGGCCAAGGCTGCAAGCAGCAGCAACAGCAGCCGTTGGGCCTCGGTGGCTTTGGCCGGAGGGTGCAGGCTGTACCACAGCAGCGTAAGCGCCAGCAAAGCGGCCGTGGTGCAATCGGCCGTAACGGATGACAACCACACCTGGAAGTTGAACATCAGCAGCAGAAACAACAACAGGGGTACCCAAACCCGGCGGGCGTCGGCTTCGGGGTTGCGCATGGCAGTTACCAGTGCCCGCACTACTACCACGGCAAGCAGCGGGTAGAGGTAGCTGCTTAGCCCATAGGCCGGCCCGTGGGGCGTATGCAGGCGCAGCAGGGCCATGGGCAAATACAGGCCCGAGTTGAAAGCCAACCGCCCGTGTAAATTACCCAACCCCGGCACGGCGGGGTAGCGCTCCGTCCACTGCAATGTTTGCAGCTGGTACAGCCCTACATCGTAGTTGATAGGTAACTGGGCACCAAACATGAGCAGCCAGCCCAGCAGCAGCAAGAGCAAAAAACTGCCCGCTTTGGCGGGCACATCCCAGCGGGTAGGCCATTGTGCCCGCCACAAGGCTAGCACCGGCCGCCAGTGCAGCCCCAGCAAGGCCACGGCCCCTAGGCCCACTGCCGTCTGGGCCCATCCATCAATGGCGGCTACTAACGACCAAATTTGCAGCAGCGCCGTAATCAGGGCCAAGCCCACTAGGCTTAGCCACTCGGGAGCGGGCAGGTGGTCGGCACCGGCTATGCCGCACCGCCGCGCTATCCGAAAAGCAGCTACGCCAAGTGTGGTCGTAACAAAGGCCGTTATCAGCCAGACTAAGAGTACCGTAAGCATGCGGAGCGCAAAGGTGGGCAAAAGCCCCTGGCGCACCAACCCACAACGCGGCCCGATTTTTGGCGTCGGCCGGTTAATACCTGCACTTTTGCTACCCTAAAGCGTAAGCCCGATGCTGCACCTCTCCCCCACTCGCCTGCTGCCTGTATTGCTACTAGGTGCTGCTGCCTGCAGCGCGCCGCGGGCCATCATCCACTCCGGCAAAGTCACGCCCAAGGGCGAATTCAAGATTGGCGGCGACTTTGTAATGAACGTTGGCAACGAAGCCATCAGCCAAGCCACGGGCGCCGTGAAAGACCTGGCCGAGCAGGCAGCCAAGCAGGATACCGTGAACTACCGCCCGGCCATCGACCGGGTGCAGGCCGCCGCCTTGGCCTACGTGCTCGACCCGGTGCAGCTGACGCCTGATTTGTACCTGCGCTATGGCGTAGCCAACCGCGTTGATGTGGGCTACAAGTTTTCGTTTGGGGCGCACAGCCTCGATGCCATGTACCAGTTTTTGGGGCCCACGGGTACGCCCGAGCGCCCCGGCGGGCAGGCCGGTGCCACTTACGCCAGCATCGGGCTGCAGCTATCGGCACAGCGGGCTAAGCTGCCCAGCATCCCCTTTCTCGACGATGCCGAGCAGCTGCTGGGCTTCCGCGCCCGCCGCTACGATATTATGGTGCCGTTGGTGTTCAGCCAATCCCTAGGTGCCGAGGAAGAAATCGGCCACATAGCCTACGGCCTGGCCTACAGCCGCTCCTTCCTGACGTACCGCTTCGAGCCCGGCCGCTTGTACACGGGGCCGGGCAGCGGGCAAGTGAGCGAGCGAATTCCGTCGCTGAAGGCCAGCCAGAGTTACGGTGCCCTAGGTGGTTTTGTGAATGCCAAGTTTGGCTACCGCTACGTGTACGTGCTGCCAGCCCTGGCTATTTACTACCAGAACTACGGCACGTACCAGCTGCTCAACAACCGCACGGCCAAGCTCAAGGGCTTCACGTTTATTCCGTCGTTGGGGCTGCAAATCCGGATACCGGGCAGCGGGCGCTAACCACCGCCCTAGGTACCTAGTGCTGCATGGGGTTCTGCTGCATGTAGTCTTCCGAGAGCACGCGGTAGCGGTCGAAGATAGAGCGTACCGCGCGCCGCATTACCATGGAGGCTTGGGCCGTGTTGGGAGCCGTTACGTTGGAAGCGTAGCCCTGCCACACGGCCCGGCCGTTTTTGTGGTCGATAAGAGTGATGAGCAAGGTACCGTCGTTGAGCAGGTAACGCACGCGGTCGTAGCCCTGGCGCTGGTCGGCTGGTATGTCTTCGGTTTCCACCACGTCCTGCTTCAGCCAATGCATCAGGTCGGGCTGGTTGTAGCCCGTAAAGCGCATGGCCCCGTCGTACACCCTAAACGAAACCAGTAAATCGGGCCGGCGCTGGTTTAGGCGGTAGCCCTGCGAGCGAAGGTGCGACTGGATGGCCTCGCGCACGGTTTTATCAACGGTGACGGAAGTGTCGGCCTCCAGCGCGGGCATGCTCTGCAGAAAGGCAAAGGTGCGGTAGTGGCGGAAATTACCGGCATAGCTGTAATCCGACTCGATGCGGCTTTCGCGGGCTGTGAAACAGCCACTGAGTAACAGGCTGAGCAACGCGGTGGAAGCGGTAGCGGTGGGTTTCATAGGCTCAAAACGGAACTGTATCGGTGAATCCAGAAGGTACTCAAAAATCTCGCTACGCAAAAACCATATACATTGATACTCAAATTGTAAGCTCAACCACCAAGCAAAGGTTCGCAGAATTGCTATATTGCTTTTCCGGCCTTGTTTAGGGCTTTGCTTATGCTCGAATTTTACCTCAACGACCAGCTGGTGCGCCCCACCCAACCCGCTGGCAGCACCCTGCTCGATTTCATCCGGTATCAGCAGCACCTAACCGGCACCAAGATTGGTTGCCGCGAGGGCGACTGCGGCGCCTGCACCGTGCTGGTGGGCGAGCTGCAGCCCGATGAGCAAACCGTGCGCTACCAAAGCATGACGAGCTGCCTTACGCCCTTGGGCAATGCGCACGGCCGCCACATTGTAACCGTAGAGGGCATTGGCCCCACCGAAGCCCGCAACCTCACGCCGGTGCAGCAAACTATAGTGGCCGAAGGCGGCACGCAGTGCGGCTTTTGCACGCCGGGCTTCGTGATGTCGCTAACGGGCCACTGCCTAGGTGGCGCAGCCTCCGCCGAGGCCACGCGGGCAGCCATAGATGGCAACATTTGCCGCTGCACGGGCTACAAGTCGTTGGAGCGTGCGGCCGATAAGCTGGCGGCCCAACTGCTGGAGCGCGACGCGGCCCCGGCCCGCCTCGAGTGGCTGATTGCACAAGGATTTGTGCCCGGATACTTTGCCCACATGCCCGCCAAGCTGGCCCAGTTGCGCGCCGCTACTGCCGCCGACGTGGCTGCCCAAACCGGCGGCCGCACCCCCGATGCGGCCGAGCTGCCGGCCAGTTGGCTGCTGGGCGGCGGCACCGATTTGCTGGTGCAGCGCCCCGACGAAGTGCTGGCCGCCGAGGTAAACCTGCTTTACGGCCACGCTACGCGCTGCTACGTACGCGAGCTGCCCAACGGGCAAGTGGCCCTAGGTGGCGCCACCACCGTGGAAGACCTGCGCCGCTCCGAGCTGATGCAGCGCCACTTTCCGCAGCTGGCGCGGCACCTCAAACTGGTATCGAGCACGCCCATTCGCAACATGGCCACCGTGGCGGGCAACTTCGTGAATGCCTCGCCCATCGGCGACCTTACCATCTTCTTCCTGGCCCTAGGTACCGAGCTCATGCTGCAGGATGCGGCCGGCCAGCAGCGCACCTTGCCGCTGCGCCAGCTGTACCGCGGCTACAAGCAACTCGACCGCCGCCCCGACGAGCAGATTGCCGAAATCCGTTTCAGTCCGCCAGCTGCGGGCGAGGTGTTCAACTTCGAGAAAGTCAGCAAGCGCACGCACCTCGATATTGCCAGCGTAAACTCGGCCGCCCGGCTGCGCGTGGCCAGTGGCGTGGTGCAAGCGGCGCACCTCTCGGCTGGCGGCGTGGGACCTACTCCGCTATACCTAGGGCAGGCTTCGGCTTACCTGATCGGTAAGGAACTTACCTCCGACACGCTACGCGGCCTCAACGAGGTAGCGCAGCAAGAAATCAGCCCGATTAGCGATGCGCGCGGCGCGGCCGAATACAAGCGCCTATTGCTGCGCCAGCTGCTGTACGCGCATTTCATGGAGCATTTTCCGCAGCACGTTAGCCTGGCGGCGCTGGTGTAGCGCTGAGTGGCACTCGGCGCTGGCGCAGCACGCGCCGATGCGGTACCGCGCAGTAACGCATGGTCGGCTTCGCCGCCCGCGCCGAGTGCCACTCAGCGCTACATCCGCCCTAGGCCAACAACATCAGCAACGATTGTCAACCACCCCAGCATCAGCAAGCTGATGCGTCCCCTCCTCATCTGAGGAGGGGAGCTTTTCCCTCTCGCTTCGCTTCCCCCCCATGCACAACCTCGACGCTGCCGGCCACGTGCGCGGCGAATCGCAATACCTCGACGATATTCCGGTGCAGCGCGGCACGCTGCACGCGGCCGTGTACGCCTCGCCGCTGGCACATGGTAAGCTGAACGGCTTGCGCCTGGAGGCCGCGCTAGCTGCGCCCGGCGTGGTGCGCATTCTCACGGCGGCCGACATCCCTGGCGAAAACCAAATCGGTGGCATTGTACCGGACGAGCCGCTGCTGGCCGAGGGGCACGTGCATTTTAGGGGGCAGCCGGTGGCGCTGGTGTTGGCCGAAACGGAGCCGCAGGCCCGCGCCGCCGCCAAGCTGATTGAGGCCGACATCGAGCCGCTGCCCGTAATTACCGATCCGCGGGTGGCCCATGCGCAAGGCGAGCTGATTGTGCCGCCCCGCACCTTCCGCCTCGGCGCCCCAGCCGCGGCGTGGGCCCAGTGCGCGCACATCATCGAGGGCACGGCCGAAAGCGGCGGGCAGGAGCACTTGTACATCGAAACGCAGGGCGCCTACGCGTATCCTACCGAGCAAGGCGGGGTGCGCGTGCATTCCTCTACGCAAGGCCCTACTGCGGCCCAACGGCACGGGGCGCGCGTGCTGGGCATTGGCATGCACCGCATCGAGGTGGATGTGGTGCGCCTAGGTGGCGGCTTCGGCGGCAAGGAAGACCAGGCTACGCCGTGGGCTGTGCTGGCAGCCCTAGGTGCCTACTTGCTGAGAAAGCCCGTGAAGCTGGTGCTGCCCCGCCACGACGACCTGCGCATGACGGGCAAGCGCCACCCCTACTCCTCCGATTACAAGCTGGGGCTTTCGGCCGATCTGAAGCTGCTGGCCTACGAAGTTACCTTCTACCAAAACGCCGGTGCGGCGGCCGATTTGTCGCCGGCGGTGCTCGAGCGCACGCTGTTCCACAGCACCAATACCTACTTCATCCCGAATGTGCAGGCCACGGCCTACAGCTGCCGCACCAACCTGCCACCCAACACGGCATTCCGCGGGTTTGGTGGGCCACAGGGCATGTTCGTGATTGAGTCGGCCATTGCCAAAGCAGCCGAGAAACTGGGTGTTTCGGCTTCTGAAATTCAGCGGCGCAACTTGTTGCAAGAGGGCGACACGTTCCCGTTTGGCCAACCTGCCGAGCTTTGCAACGCCCACGCTTGCTGGCAACGCGCCGAGCAGGCTTTCGACCTAGGCAGCTGGCAACAAGAGGTGGATGCCTTTAACCAAAGCAGCACGCTGCACAAGCGCGGCTTGGCCATCATGCCCATCTGCTTCGGCATTTCGTTTACCAAAACGGCTATGAACCAGGCCCGCGCCTTGGTGCACATTTACACCGATGGCTCAGTAGGCATCAGTACCGGCGCCGTGGAAATGGGCCAGGGCGTGAACACCAAAATGGTGGAAGTGGCGGCGCGCACCCTGGGTATCCGCAGCAACCGCATTCGCATCGAAACCACCAATACCACGCGCGTAGCTAATACCTCGCCCTCGGCCGCCTCGGCCACCGCCGACCTTAATGGCAAGGCCGTACAGCTGGCCTGCGAGCAGTTGCGCAAGCGCCTGCTTGCGCTAGCCGCCGATGAGCTGTGCATAGCCGAAGAAGGGCTGGAGATTTGCGACGAGCGCGTGCTCACGGCCGGGCACCCCGTGGAGTCGGACTGGGAAAAATTGGTGGCGGCGGCGTACTGGAAACGCATCAACCTCTCGGAGCACGCGCACTACGCCACGCCCGATGTGTGGTTTGATCAGAAAACCGAAAGCGGCTACCCCTTTGCCTACCACGTGTACGGCACCGCCGCCGTGCAAGCCACCGTGGATGTGCTGCGCGGCACCTACGTGCTCGATGCCGTGCGCCTCGTGCACGATTTCGGCCAGAGCATGGCCCCGGGTATCGACCGCGGCCAAGTGGAGGGCGGCTTGGTGCAGGGCCTGGGCTGGATGACCATGGAAGAACTGCTCTACGACGAGCAAGGTCGCCTGCTTAGCAATACCCTCAGCACCTACAAAGTGCCCGATTTGTACTCAGTGCCCGCCGATGTACAGATCGAGTTCCTGGAAACCGAAGGCCACCCGCGCGCCATTTTGCGCTCCAAAGCCGTGGGCGAGCCGCCGCTGATGTACGGCATTGGCGGCTACTTTGCCGTGCGCAACGCTATTCGGGCCGCCCGGCCCGATGTTGCGCCGGCGTTTTCGGCGCCCATCACGCCCGAAAAGGTGCTGATGGCCTTGTGCGCACCTAGGCCCGAGGCAGCACCTAGTACGGTGCCAACGGCTGCGGTAGCCCCAAACGCCGCCAGCGCCTAGGTCAGGCTTAAGTTATTTGGAGTTGCTTTTGCCTTGAGCTTGCTTACCGCTTCCCCTTCCGTTCCGCGCGATTTGCCGGTGTGGCAGCACACTTGTGCGTGCCTGCGCGCTGGCACGCCCGTTACGCTGCTGCTGGTGGTAAGCAGTAGCGGCTCGAGCCCCGGTCGGCAGGGTTTTAAGATGACCGTTTCGCCGGGCAGCATGGCAGGCTCGGTGGGCGGCGGCATTATGGAGCACAAGTTTGTGGAGGTTGCCCGCAACCGCATGGCCGCGGGCAACCACGAACTGCTGCTCCGCCAGCAAATACACCGCAGCGAGGCGCCGCACCACCGCTCTGGCATGATTTGCTCGGGCGAGCAAACCTTGCTGCTGCTGCCGCTGCGCCCCGAGCATTTAGCTGCGCTCGATGCGATTGTGGAAGTGCAACAACGAGCCGGCAACGGCTGGTTCGAAGTGCGTGCCGATGGCTCTTTGCACGTAGGCACCGGCCCGGCACCTAGGCCGCTGGGCTACGCTGCCGGCACTGCCCTAGGGGCCCACGATTGGCGCTATATCGAGCACCTAGGCTTCCGCGACCAGCTTACCATTATCGGGGCTGGGCACGTGGCGCTGGCGTTGTCGCGCATTGTGGCCACGCTGGATTTTCATCTCACGGTAATTGATGATCGGCCGGGGCTAAACACGTTGCTCGACAACCCCTATGCCCACCAGAAGCATTGCCTGCCCTACCACGAGCTGGCCAGCGCAGTGCCCGCCGGCCCGCACCATTACGTGGTGATTATGACCTTTGGCTACCGCTCCGATGCCGTTGCCTTGCGCCAGCTCATCAACCATCCGCTGGCTTACCTAGGGCTGATGGGCAGCGAAGCCAAAATTGCTCAGCTGTTTGCCGAGCTACGCCAAGAGGGCTACTCCGAAGCCCAATTGAGCCGGGTCCATGCACCCGTAGGCGTACCCATTAGCAGCCGCACGCCCGAGGAAATTGCCATCAGCGTAGCCGCCCAGCTTATTCAGCAGCGCAACGCCCCGCTGGCGGCGCGTACCTAGGGCACGGCCGCCAGCGGGGCGTTGCGCTGTTGAATCTAAGCTGCCTAACGCTTTGCGGCCAGGGCTTGCTGCGCCGAGGCCGTAGCTGGGCCATACGTCGGCTGAATCATGGCCAGCTCATCAATGGCAAAGCCCGATGATTTTACCCAGCGCAGGAACTCCGGCGTGCGGATATCCTCGATGCGGTCGTATTGGTGCTTGGCGTTGATTTGCTCGGCCAACTCGCGGCTGGCAGTTTGCTCGATCAGGTAAGCTACGGCGCAGGGTTGGCCGGTGCGGTCGATTAAGCAAGGTCGCCGCTCGTGCGGAAAGTCATAGTTGGCAGGGTATTGTCCTGCCATCCAGTAATTGCGCAACAGCTTAAGGGCATGGTAGCGGTTGCGGCGTTGGCGGTTGGTGAGGGCACGGGTGCCCTTGCGCTGCAAAACGGCTTCTACGTACTGGAAATGGGCGGTTACGCGCAGGTGTTCGTCGGTGGTAGGAGTTGGTTCGGTGCCAAATTTGCGGACGTAGCTAACGTCGCCAAGAACCGCGTTAACGGCCTCGGCGGAGGACGGTTTGCGCTGGCAGCACACGCACAGAAGTGCACTCACCAGCAGGTGTGTGATAAGTAGCGGCAGTTTCACGGTGGAGAGAAGTAATTGTATTCAATAAACTGTATTTAAAGATGAATGTATTGCCTTGGCGTCGGCAATTTATACACATGATCCTACAAAACATAAAATAGTTGCAATGAAATAAAAATCTTATTGGTAGCCGGCGGCTTGTAGCCTGAACAGTTCGGCGTAGCGCCCGCCGCGGGCCAGCAACTCTTGGTGCGAACCGATTTCGACGAACTGCCCGTGCTCAATTACCAAAATGCGGTCGGCCATGCGCACGGTGCTGAAACGGTGCGAGATAAGCACGGCCGTTTTGCCTTTGGTGAGCTCGGCAAAGCGCAAAAACACCTCGTGCTCGGCGCGGGCGTCGAGGGCGGCGGTAGGCTCGTCGAGGATCAGCAGTTGCGCATCGCGCATGTAGGCGCGGCCCAAGGCGATTTTCTGCCACTCGCCGCCGCTCAAATCCACGCCGCCGGCAAAGCGCCGCCCGATCATCTGCTCGTACCCGCCGGGCAGCTTGCCTATAACGGTATCGGCAAGGCTGCGGCTGGCGGCATCCTCAATACGTCCTTGGTTTTGCCGCTCGTCGATGCGGCCCACGGCAATGTTTTGGCCGGCCGGCAGCTGAAAGCGCACAAAGTCCTGGAAGATAACGCCGATTTCCTGGCGCAGCTCGGCCGGATCGTAGGCGCGCAAGTCGTGCCCGTCGAGCAGAATGCGGCCCTCAGAGGGGTCGTAGAGGCGAGCCAGCAACTTTACCAAGGTGGTTTTGCCGGCGCCGTTTTCGCCTACCAAGGCCAGCTTCTCGCCCGCGCGCAACTCGAAGTTGAGGTTGCGCAAGGCCCACTTCTCGGCGTTGCGGTACTTAAAGCCTACCTCTTCAAACCGAAAACCCTGCTGAATGGGCCGCGGGAACGGCAGGTAAGGCTGGCTGGCGTCGCGCACGATGCGCGGCTGCATCTGAAAAAAATCAAAGAAATCCTGCAGGTACAGAGCGCCTTCGGCCAAGGAGCTAAACCGGCTCAGCACGCCCTCCAGCAAGCCGCGCAGGCGGGCAAACGACCCGGCCAAAAACGTGAGGTGGCCTACTGTCATGCGCCCGTTCACGGCTTGCACAATCAGGTACAGGTAAGCGGCGTAGTAACCCAGCGTGCCGATGGCGGCAAACACAGTGCCCCAGCTGGCCCGCCGCACGGCCAGGGTTCGGTTTTTCAGGAAGAACTCGGTGGAGAGCGTGCGAAACCGATCAATCAGAAAACCCGATAGGCCGAAGATTTTCACCTCTTTGGCGGTGTCGTCGGAGGCGCCGGTTTGGCGCAGGTAGTCCAGTTCGCGGCGCTCGGGTGTCCAGCTATGTACCAGGGAGTAGCTGCGCTCATTAAAGTGCGATTCGCCCAAAAAAGCCGGCACCACCGCCACGCCCAGCAAAAGCAGCAGCCAGGGATTGTAGACCACCAAACCGGCCGCCAGAAAGCCCATGCTCAGAATATCCTGCGCCTGCCCCAGCAGCTGCGACATGAGCATGGTGCGCGACAAGGTTTGCCGCCGCGCACGCTCGAGCTTGTCGTAAAAAGCAGCGTCTTCGAACTGGTCGAGGTCGAGTTGGGCCGCGTGCTCCATCAGCTTCACGGAGGAGTAGTTGGCCAGCAAGTCGCCTAGGAGCGAATCGAGCAAGGCCACCGCTCGACCTAGGGCATCGGAAAGCACTGCCAAGCCAAACTCGATAGCCACCAGCGTGAGCACCGGTGTAAGCTGCACCGGTCCGCCGCCGGCACCTTGGTTGAGCCGCACCACTTCATCAATAATCAGCCGGCCGATGTAGAGCACCGCCAGCGGCAGCCCAGCCCGCACCAACCGCAGCAAAGCGTTGAGCATAAACATCCTAGGACTGGTTTGCCACACCAGCCGCATGAACGCGGGGATGTTGCGCAGGGCCGATACCCGCTCGCGCAGGGTAAGGGCAGGTTTCCCATCGGGCCTAGGTCGTTTGGCCGATATGCGGTTGAAGAGGGTTGTCCAGAAGCTCATAGGTAGTACGCATGCATACGCTAAGCCATAACAGGCGGCTGCACGCTTTGGCCAAAAAGCTACCGAACCTAGTGCGCTATCAAGCCAATGCGCTGTGGCAGCGGCTTACCTTTGACGCGCCACCCGCGTACTACCTAGCTATGCCTACTGCCCCCGCCCGGGTTTACACAGCCGGTTTCTGGCTGATGTGCCTAAGCTCGTTTCTGTTCTTTCTATCCTTTAACCTGCTGATTCCGGAACTGCCCGACCACCTCACGCGCATGGGCGGTGGCGACTACAAGGGATTCATTATTGCGTTGTTTACGCTTACGGCCGGGCTTTCGCGCCCCTTCAGCGGCAAGCTGGCCGATACGGTTGGGCGTATTCCGGTGATGGTGGTGGGCTCGTTGGTATGCTTTATCTGCGGGTTCTTTTACGTGTGGGCCACCACGGTTTTCAGTTTTTTGCTGCTGCGTTTGTTGCACGGTTTCAGCACGGGCTTTAAGCCCACGGGCACGGCCGCGTTTATTGCCGATATTATTCCGGTGGAGCGGCGAGGCGAGGCCATGGGCTTGCTGGGAGTAGCCGGCTCCCTAGGTATGGCGGCCGGCCCGGCCTTGGGAGGTTACCTCACCACGTATTTTCCGCTGAACACGCTGTTTTACATTTCGTCGGGGGCGGCGCTGCTTTCGGTACTGGTACAAGGCACCATGACGGAAACCCTCCCCAAAGCCCAACGGCAGCGTTTTCACCTAGGGCTGCTGAAGCTGCAGTGGAGCGAGGTGCTCGATATGCAGGTGCTTGCGCCCGCCGTGGTTACGCTTTTGTGCCTGTTTCCGTACGGCGTCATGCTCACCGTAATCCCCGACCAAAGCCGCACGCTGGGCATCGACAACAAGGGCCTGTTCTTTACCTGCTACACCCTGGCATCGTTGTTTATTCGCTTGGTAGCCGGCCGCGCCTCCGACCGCTACGGCCGCGTGCCAGTGCTGCGCATTTCCAGTATTATGCTGCTGGTAGCCTTGGTAGTACTAGCCCTGGCGCATAGCAAGCTGGTGTTCTTGGGGGCAGCGGTGCTATTTGGGCTGGCAGCCGGCCTCAACTCCCCCACCCTATACGCCTGGACGGTTGACCTAAGCGACCCGGAACGCCGCGGCCGCGCGGTAGCTACCATGTACATTTTTCTGGAGGTAGGCATTGGCCTAGGTGCTCTGCTGGCCGGCTGGCTCTACAGCAACGAGCCGGCGCGCCTGCCGTGGGTGCACGGGCTTAGTGTGGCGTGCGTGGTGGCGGCGTTAGTGTATTTGTATCGGCAGCCCACCCAGCAACTTGTTCGCGGGTAAGCCAGCAGCTAAAAATATTCATACAACCTTCATTTAGATATATAACTGCCGTGTACTTTTAGGCTACCAAAACTGTGTATCCTCGGCAATTAGCGGCGGCCATCCAGATTTGGAGTGGTTTTATCGCGCTATATGCTTTCATTTTTACGGCAAATTAGCCTGGCTGCAGTGCTGGGCATCATTACGCACTCGGTATCGGCTCAGGATGAGCCCATCAAGTTCGGTAAGCTTGACGCTACGGCTTTCAAGGCCTCGCAGTACAAAGGCGCGGAAGGAGCTCCGGCCATCGTGCTCTGCGATTTTGGCACCTCGCGCATTGTGGGGGCCGAAGACGGATTCAAAGCAGTGTTCGAGCGGGTAACGCGCGTGCTTGTGCTGAACAAAGCTGGCTACGAGCAGGCTACCGTTGCCGTGCCGCTGTACCACCACGAGGGCAAAGAAGAAGAGCTGCTGAACCTGCGCGGCTTCACATACAACCTCGTGGGCGAGAAAATTGAGAAGCAGAAGCTCGACGCCAAAGCCACGTTTGAGGAGAAGCTGGACGGCCGCCACAGCCTACGCAAGTTTTCGCTGCCAAGCGTGCGCGAGGGCAGCATCATCGAGTACGCCTACACCATCAAGTCCGACTTCCTGTTCAACCTGCAAGATTGGCAGTTTCAGCGCGACATTCCGGTGGCCTGGAGCGAGTACCGGACCATCATTCCGGGGTTCTTTCAATACAAGGAAATTCCGCACGGCTACCTCCCCTACACCACGCAAGGGCGCGACATTGTGGGCTACTCCACAGGCTATACCCAATCGGCCTCCGATAGCTATGGCACTCTAAGCGCCGCCACGGGCTCGGGCAACCAAATGCTGCTTTCGGGCAAGGCGGTGCGCAGCGTGTGGGCAATGCAGAACGTACCCGCCTTCCGCGAAGAGCCGTTCATGACCACGCGCAACGACTACCTGGCAGGCATCGATTTCGAGCTGGATAAAATAGTATTCGACCCCGACCGTCCGCAGCAGGTTACCTCTACTTGGGAGAAAATTGGCTCGGAGCTCCTGAAGGAAGAAGACTTTGGCGTACGCTTGCAAGGCCGCTCGCCGCTCCACAACGCCGCTGAGGTACTAAAAGCCCAACACACCGATGCCAGTGCGCGGGCCGCTGCGGTTGTTGCTCTGGTGCAAGGCAAGGTGCGCTACAACGGCCAGGAGCGTATGTACGCCACCACCCCGCTGCGCCGCGTGGTTGAGCAGGGTCAGGCCAGCGCGGCCGAGCTGAACCTGCTGCTGGTGCAAACCCTACGCGACGCCGGCTTGGACGCGCATCCCGTGCTGCTAAGCACGCGCAGCCACGGCCGCATTCAAACCGAAGTGCCGGTGCTCAGCCAGTTCAACTACGTAGTGGCGG
This sequence comes from Solirubrum puertoriconensis, assembly GCF_001483135.1. Classification (GTDB taxonomy): domain Bacteria; phylum Bacteroidota; class Bacteroidia; order Cytophagales; family Hymenobacteraceae; genus Solirubrum; species Solirubrum puertoriconensis. Next base: position 312,081 of record NZ_LNAL01000003.1, on the reverse strand, counting down.
GCGTAGCTGTGCCAGGCCAGCCCGAGCTACTGCTCGATGCCACCGAACCCTTGGCACTGCCCGGTACGCTGCCCGAGCGCTGCCTCAACGGCCAAGGCCGGCTGATCACGTCTGACGGTGGCAAGTGGGTGCCGCTCGCTCCCCGGCAACGCCACGCCCACTTTACCACTGCCCAGCTTAGCCTCGATGCGCAAGGCGCAATGCGCGGCAATATGCGCGAGGAGTACAACGGATACGCCGGGCTGGCCGAGCGCAACAAGGTAGCAGCCAGCGGCGAGCAGGCTTACCTCAAAGCCTTGGCGCAGCAACACCCCGACTGGGCGCTGAGCGGCACCAAAGTACTGAACCTCGAAAAGCTGGATCAAGCGTTGCTCGTTGAAACCAACCTTACGGTGCCCAGCTCGGCCACAGACGCAGCGCAGCAGTTGTATTTACCGGTGATGCAGCTGTTTACCGCTGCCCAAAACCCATTCGCCCACGCCGAACGCACTTTCCCCGTCGATTTTGGTACGCTGCAGGAGTTTACAACCTCCGTGCAGCTGACGCTGCCCACCAACTTTGCCGTGGAGGAGCTGCCCAAATCCGCTCAGGTAGAACTGCCTAACGGCCACGGGCGCTACCTCTACGAAGTAAAACAAGTGGGTAGCACGCTGCACCTTACCAGCCGCATGCAGCTGCGCAAAACGCAGTACCTGCCCCACGAGTACCCCGCCCTGCGCGAGCTGTTTACCCGCTCGGTGGCCAAGCACGCCGAACCGCTGGTGCTCCGCCGCACCAATTAGCCTGCTGCTCCTGCGGTTGCGCCGAGCTACCTAGGGCTGGCTATGCAGGCTTACCACTCCCCGATTTTTCTTTAACCTCTTACTTATGAAGCACTGTTTACCCCTGTTGCTAACCTTGGCTGGTGCGCTAGGCAGCGCCGCTTTCCTGCCCGCCTTAGGCCAAGCCGATCCGATTAAATTTGGCAAAATCGACCCGAAGGAGTTCGACGCTGCTGCCTTTAAAGCAGACAGTGCAGCCAACGCCGTCATCCTGTGCGATTTTGGCCGCACGCGCTTTAACGTAGGCCCTAAAGGCAACTTTCAGTACGTATTTGAGCGCGTTACCCGCATCAAAATTCTGAAGAAAGGCGGCTACGAGTGGGCCGACGTGCAAGTGCCGCTCTACCACAAGGGCTCCGACGACGAAAAGCTCAGCGGTGTGCACGGCTACACCTACAACATGGGCGCCAACGGCCAGGTTGAGAAGGTGAAGCTGGAAACGAGCAATGCCTTCACCGAGAAGGCATCCGAGAACATAACACTGCGCAAGTTTACCATGCCCGCCGTGCGCGAGGGCTCTGTTATTGAGTACACATACACGCTTACGTCGGACTTCCTGTTCAACTTTCAGGACTGGCAATTTCAGCATACCATTCCGGTGCGCTGGAGCGAGTATCGAGCTGCCATTCCGGAGTACTTCGACTACAAGCAGCTGTGGCAGGGCTATGAGCCGCTGAAGGTACAAGAGCGCAACGAAGGCACGGGGCAGTACACCATTCGCTGGTCTTCGGAAATTACGCCCGGCCTGGATGGCGGACGTACCTCGGGCGGTAGCGCCACGGTTACGCCCAGGGTTATGAATTACCGTTGGGCTATGGAAAACGTGCCGGCCATGCGCGAAGAGCCCTACATGACCACCACGCGCGACTACGTTTCGCGCCTCGATTTTGAGCTGGCCGGCTTGAAGTGGCCCGACGAGCCTTACCGTAACATGAGCAGCACGTGGCCCAAAATGCAGGAAGAGCTGCTCAACCACGAAAACTTTGGTGGCCAGCTGCGCAAAGGCGGTTTTTTGAAGTCCGAAATAGCCGCCATTGTTCAAAAACATCCCAACGAAGTTGAGCGCGCGGCGGCCGTGCACGATTTGGTACGACGCAATGTGAAGGCCAGCGGCACGGGCCTGTACGCGACGGGCTCCATCCGGAAAACCTGGGAGCAGCACCGTGGCTCGGCGGCCGATGCCAACTTGTTGCTGATCACGCTGCTGCGCGACGCCGGCCTGAAAGCCAACCCCGTAATTTTGAGCACGCGCGAGCACGGCTACGTCAACACCATTTTCCCGCTGCTTTCGCGTTTTAACTACGTAGTGGCGCATGTGCAGCTGCCCGATAGCCAGCAGGTGCTGGCCGATGCCACCCAGGAGTTGGCACCGTTTGGCATGCTGCCCGCTTCGTGCCTCAACGGGCAGGGCCGCCTGATTACCAGCACAAGTGAAGGCGATTGGGTCCCGCTCCAATCGAAGTTCCGTTTTGTGCATTTTCGCTCGGCCCAGCTTACGCTAGACGAGCGCGGCAGCCTTACCGGCAAAGTGCGCGACGAAGGAGCAGGCTACCTAGGCTTAATGCAGCGCAACACCTTGCGCGAACAGGGCGAGAAGAAATATGTGGAGAGCCTGCTGAAGAACAACGGCGGCTGGAAGATCGACAAGTTCACCTTCCAGAACGTGGATGCCTTAGCCAAGCCGTTATCGCTCGACTTGGACGTACGCGTGCCCGGCGAATCGGAGCAGCCCCTAGGTACCATTTACCTCAACGTGCTGCAAACCCTCAACCAAGCCAGCAACCCATTCTTGCTCACTGAGCGCCGCTTTCCGGTCGATTTCGGTACCCTGCTAGAGGAAACCAACATGGTAACGCTGACCATCCCGGATAACTACTCTATCGAGGAAATGCCCAAGAGCACCGCGTTGGAGTTGCCGGATGGCGGCGGTCGGTTCTTGTTCAGCATTACTCCCATGGGCAACAAGCTGCAGATTACCAGCCGTATGGTGCTGAGCCGCGCGCTGTACCTGAGCGAAGAGTATCCTGCACTGCGCGAGTTCTACACGCGCATGCTGGCCAAACAGACCGAGAAGCTTGTGCTGAAACGTAAGTCATGAGCCTCCTAGGTCAGCATTCTATTTCTTCGCGCTTTGCGCTAGCAGCGGCCCTGTGCTTGGGGCCGCTGCTAGCGCAAGCGGGGCAGCCGCTGCAATGGCCGGTGAGCAGCATTCCGGCCGCGCTACGCCAAAATGCGCACGCGGTTATTCGGCAGCAGGATGATATCCTAACAGTGAAAGCCGCCGGCCGCATGGTGTACACGGTGCACCGCGTGGTAACCGTGCTCGACGAACAAGGCGACAATTGGGGCGTGGCTGTGGTGCCCTACGATAAGCTGACGCAGGTTAGCTACCTGCGCGGCACCGTGTACGATGCCGATGGCCGCGTGGTGCGCACCCTGCGTACGGCCGACATCAAGGACTACAGCAACGTAAGCGGCGCCAGCCTTTTCGAAGACAACCGCGTGCGTGTGGGCGACCTACGCCAGCCGCGTTACCCCTACACTGCCGACTTCACTTACGAATACAGCTCCGACAACACGCTGAACTTCCCTGCCTGGAGTCCGCAGGATGAAGAGCACGTAAGCCTGGAGCACGCCACCTTGCGCGTAACCACCCCGCCCGAGCTGCCGCTGCGCTACCTCGAGGAGCGACTGCCGCAGGGCGGCGCCGTAACCAAAAGTCAGCAAGGCAACCAGTTGGTGTATGCCTGGCAGCTTACCAGCCTGCCGGCCCTGGAGCGCGAGCCTTACAGCCCGCCTTTGGCCGAGCAGGTGCCTACGGTGTATACCGCCCCAACAGCCTTCGAAGTACAAGGCCACCGCGGCGACATGACCAGCTGGCAAGGCCTAGGTAAGTGGGAGTACGACCTGAACCAGGACCGCGCCGAATTGAGCCCCGAGATAAAGGCGAAAGTAGCGGCTTTGGTAAAGGACATCAGCGAACCACGGCAACGGGTACGCAAGGTGTACGAATACCTGCAAAACTCTACCCGCTACGTGTCGGTGCAGTTGGGTATTGGGGGATGGCAGGCGTTTCCGGCCAGCACGGTAGCCAGCACCGGCTACGGCGACTGCAAGGCCCTCTCCAACTACTGCATGGCGCTGCTGCGCGCCGCCGGGGTGGAGAGTTTCTGCGCCATGATTGGTGCCGGCGAGCAGCGAGCGGCTATTCGCACCTCGTTCCCTAGCAACCAGTTCAACCACATGATTTTGTGCGTGCCCATGCCTAAGGACACGGTGTGGCTGGAGTGCACTTCGCAGAGCGAGGCGTTTGGTTACCTAGGCTCGTTTACGGGCGGGCGCCATGCCCTGCTGCTCACGCCCCAAGGAGGCAAGCTCGTGCGCACGCCCAGCTATGCCGCGGCTGTAAACGGCCAGTTTCGCAATGCCGAGGTGGTAATCGACGACAAAGGCCATGGCCGCGCTACCGTGCGCACGCTTTCTTCGGGCCTACAGCAAGATGCCCTTGCGCAGATGATTAGCGCACTGCCGGCTGATGAGCAACGCAAGCGTGCGTATGCCCGCCTAGGTTTGCCAACCGTTACCATCGAGCAGAGCAGCTGGCAGCCCAACCGCCAAGGTGCACTACCAGCCGTTACCGAACGCCTTACGCTCGCACTGCCAAGCTACGCCTCGCTCACGGGGCGGCGTCTGTTTTTGGTACCCAACCTGCTCAACCGCCTGCCCCCCCCTGCTCCTAGTGTGGGTGCACGGCAAACTCCACTGGTGCTGCACCTGCCCTTTACCGATGCCGACACTGTTCGATTTAAGGTACCGGCTGATTACAAGCCCGAATCGGTACCCGCGCCGGTGCAACTACGAACTGCATTTGGCAGCTATGAGGCTCAGGTACAAGTGCTTCAGGATGGCACAATTCAGTACATTCGCCGGTTGCAAATGCCTGATGGCCACTTCGAGGCAGCTCAGTACGAAGCGTATGAGGCATTTCGCCAGCGCATCAGCAAAGCCGACCGCATGCAGCTGGTATTGGTGCGGCCAGAGTCCTGATAGCACCCCAACTATATGAACGTAAACAGCCACTCCACCGGAGTGGCTGTTCTTTTTTGCGGTTACGTTTTTTCGTCTTTTGCAGCAGCAGTTTGGCAACTAATCTTCGGGCCTTGGGCATTACACCTAAAGCAGCCTCTACTCACCCGCAACTGTGGGCGCGTAGCTACGTTGTGCCTTACAAGGCGGGTGCCGATGATGGCCGTAGGATGGCGGTAAAAGCTGTAACTTGATTTTCTAACTGTTGAAGCCGCATTCGAAACTAGATGCCTATGCGCACATCCTTTACCCTGCCTTGGCCAGCGCTGCGTGGCGCAGTGCTGCGTGGCCTACTCCTAGCTGGTGTTGGTTTGCCTTTTTCGGCCTCGGCGCAGCGGGTGTTATGGGCCGATGCCAAAACCACTCAGCTATCTGCTGCTGCCCGCCGCACCACGCAAGCCCTAGGCAGATATAGGGTAGTTACGGTGCAAATGGCCAACTTGCGCGCTGCACTAGCCCAGGCGCCCGATGGCAACAACGCCCGCCGCTCCGGTACGGTAGTGGCCCTACCCCTCCCCGATGGCAGCTCGGGCCGGTTCAGGGTAACCGAAACCCAGGTTATGGCGCCCGAATTGGCAGCGCGCTACCCTGCCATCAAAACGTATTCCGCCCAAGGTATCGACGACCCAACCGCCACTGCCTACTTCGATGTGTCGGGGGCGGGCCTGCATGCCATGATTTTGTCGGCGGGCAATACGGTGTATGTCGACCCCGCCGCGGGAGGGCAAGAACACTTGGTGTTTTACAAGCGCGACATCAACGATGCGGCTCTAGCCCGGCGCGTGTGCCTTACCCAAACGCCTTCGGTGCTAAACCAGCGGCTTAGCCCGTTGCAAAACGGCACGGCCGCCCGCAGCAACGGCACCCAGCTGCGTACCTACCGTTTGGCCATGGCCTGCACAGGTGAGTACGCCGCCAAAAAAGGCGGAACAACCGAAGGCGCCCTGGCTGGCATTGTGGCCTCGGTGAACCGCGTGAGTGGGGTATACGAGAAAGAACTATCGATTCGGCTCCGGCTTGTTGCCAACACCGATCAGCTGATCTTCCTGGATCCGGCTACCGACCCGTACACCAACGAAAGCTCAGAGACGACTCTCAACACAAATCAGCAGGTTACCGACCAACGCATCGGGCCGGCCAACTACGACATTGGCCACGTGTTTACGACCGATGGTGGCGGCCTGGCGGGCCTAGGTGTGGTGTGCGTAGGCAACAACAAAGCCCGGGCCACCACAGGCCTTCCGAACCCGGTGGGCGACGCCTTCGATATTGACTTTGTGGCGCACGAGATGGGGCACCAGTTTGGCGCCAATCACACCTTCAACGCCACCGATGCTAATAACTGCCGGGTGGGCAACCGCTCCGGCTCCACAGCTTACGAGCCGGGCTCTGGCTCCACCATCATGGCCTACGCGGGCATTTGCGCGCCCTACAACCTGCAGGCCAACTCCGATGCCTATTTTCACACGGCTAGCTACGACGAAATTCTCGACCACGTAACCACCCTAGGTGCTTGCGCCAGCATCAGCAACACGGGCAACCGGCCACCAGTAGTAGAAGCTGGCGCCAATTACGTAATCCCGAAGGGCACGCCGTTCGAGCTGACAGGTACCGCTTCGGACCCCGATGGCGACGCCCTCACTTACTGTTGGGAAGAGCTGGACCTAGGGCCTGGCGGCAACCCCGATCAACCCCAGGGCGATGCGCCTATTTTCCGCTCGTTTCCGCCCACTACCGATCCTACCCGTGTTTTTCCGCGGCTTGGAGCTTTGCTGAACAACCTGCCGACCATCGGGGAGGTGCTGCCCCAGTACGGCCGCACGCTCAACTTCCGGCTAACCGTGCGCGACAACCGCACAGGGGGCGGCGCTACCAACTACGATGCCATTACGGTACCCGTAGCTGATAACGCCGGGCCCTTCGTCGTTACGGCACCCAATACCAACGTTACTTGGCGCACCACCGTGCCGCAACAAGTTACTTGGGATGTGGCCAATACAACGGCGGCCCCTGTTAGTGCCTCGCGGGTAGATATTTTGCTTTCTGTTGACGGTGGCCTGACGTACCCCTACACCCTGGCGGCCGGTACGCCCAACGATGGCGCCGAGCAAGTAACGGTGCCGGCAGGCGTGCCCCCCTCCACGCAAGTGCGGCTGAAGGTAAAAGCCACTGGTGGCATCTTCTTCGACATCTCCAACCAAAACTTTACGCTGCAAACGCCAACCGGGCCGGGCTTCTTTCTGGCAAGTGACTGCGCCAACAGCACCCAGTCTTTTTGCCCCGGCGGCTCGGTAAGCTGCAGCCTCAGCGTAGGTCAGATTTTAGGCTTTACGGGGCAAGTAACCTTGTCGGCTACGGGTATACCGGCAGGCGTTAGCGTAAACTTCGGCAGCACCCAGGTAGCCGCCGGCAGCACCACTTCGGTTACTATCAGCTCGGCGGCCACCACCGCCTCGGGCACCTACCCCATCACGGTATCGGGCACCAACGGCAGTACCACCGAAACGCAGGTAATTAGTTTGGTGGTGCGCAACTCGGCCAACGTGCCGCCCACCCTGCAGCAGCCCGCTGCCAACTCGCTGCGGGCATTGCCGCAGCCTAGGTTTACGTGGTCGGCCATACAGGGCGCAACCTCCTACGACCTGCAAGTAGCCACCGATGCGGGCTTCAGCAACTTAGTGATCAGCCAAACGGGCCTTACCACAAACTCCTACACAGCCGCTACCACGCTGCAAGAAAACGGCCGCTACTACTGGCGCGTGCGCGGTACGGCCGAGTGCGGGGTGGGCAACTGGTCGGCGGGCGAACAGTTTTACGTGGGCCAACTTGCCTGCACTACCTACACCCCCACCGATTTACCAGCTGCTATTACCAACTCAACCAACGCCACGGCTACTTCCACCATCACGGTAAACAGCACCGATGTGGTGTCCCAGGTGCGGGTGCGCAACCTTCGCATTACGCACCGCGACCTAGGCGAGCTGGTGCTGGAGCTACGCGGGCCCAACAACATCCGCGTGCGCCTGGGCTCGTCGCCGTGCCCGGGCACAGCCAACATCAACGCCAGCTTCGACGATGCGGCCCCAACGGGTATAACCTGCCCCATTAACACCGGCGGCACCTACCGACCCGAAAGTGCACTGGCCGCGTTCAGAGGCAACCCAGCCAATGGGCCATGGACGCTGCACGTACTGGATGTAGCCCCGGGCAATGCCGGCTCCTTCACCAACTGGACCCTAGAGCTTTGCACCGTGCAAGATGCCATAACCAGCAGCCTCAGCCCCAAGCAGTTGCAAGGTGTATCGGTGTACCCCAACCCCAGCACCGGCCGTTTCGAGCTGAATGTGGACAACAGCTTACGCGGTACTATGCAGGTGCGCGTAACCGATGCCGTGGGCCGCACCGTGCTGGCTGAGCAGCTCACCAAAGGTGCCGGCCAGTTGCGCCACACCCTCGACCTAGGCAAGCTAAGCCAAGGGGTGTACCACCTGCAGGTGGAGCTGCCCGGCGGCGGCACGGCCACCCAAAAGCTGATGAAGTTGTAAGCGCAATCGGGTACGTAATCATGCAACAAGCGGCGGTTCCTGCTTTCAGGAGCCGCCGCTTGCTTTGTGGCCCATTGCTGGCCCAGGCACCTACAACGCTACCCGCAGTTGGGCCTTTACTTCGGAGCGTTGTGGGCCCTGGATTTCTTCGAGGCCCGAGCCTACGGTTTTTTGTCCGCGGTACGTAGTGGTGGCATAGCGCACCCAAAGCGTAATGTGGCGGCCGAGCTTGTACTCGGCCAAAGCATACATGCGGGTGCCGCGGCCCGCCAGCGCCGGCACCGAAAAAGCATACAGCACATCCTGCTCGTAGGCGTACTGGCGGGTGTCGTAATCGTCGGTATCGAAGAGCGCGTAGCGGGCCGATAGGCGCAGGGCGCGCAAGGGCTGCACGGTTACATCCTGGGCCAGCAAATAACCCGTGCGCCGGGGGCCTAGGTCTTCGCGGTAGTGGGTACCCTGCAGGCGGGTGCGCAGGCTAAGGATGCTGGTAGGATTGGTGTCGTAGAACAGCAGTAACGAGCGGCGTAGTGCAGGCACCGGGTTAGGCACGGGGCGCGAGGCGTCGGCATCGTTGGGCTTTTGGCGGGTGCGCACCTGCGCGTAAAGCTGACTGGTTTTGGTAGGCGAAAACGCCACGCGCACCAGCCAATCGTACCCGCGCGAAGGGGCACTTACCTGGTAACGCAACCACGGAAACCGAAACTGATCGTAGTATGCCGATAGCTCCCACCGCGCCAAGGGCCGCAGCTTCAGGCCTAGGTACAAGCCGCTTTCGTTGATGTTACGGGTGTTTTCGCCGAAAGCGTTGCCGTAAAGCGTATGAAAGTTGCGCGCGTAGTGCCGGTAAAGCACGGCGGCATCCACATCGGAGCCTAGGCTGGCAAGCAAGCCGTTTACCGTACCTAGGCCGCCACTGCTGCTGCGGGCCGTTTCGCCGAACAGGCTAAGGTTGCGCCACCCGTAGCTGTAGTGCGCCGATATGGCCAAGTTTTGTCTCCCGCCAAATTCGTACAGGTTGTACGGCTCGGGGCGGCGCTGCAGGGGTTTATCGAAGGTGGTGCCCACGGCCGTAAGCCCCAAACTGAGCTGGCTACCTAGGGGCGCAAAAGTAACGTTGCCGCCCACAATGCCCTCGCGCAAGCTGCGGCGGTTGTTCAGCTCGGCGTTGGTACGGTGAAACCCTGTCAGCAGCAAGCCCGAGGCAAAATCCGTGGCTTCTTCCTCCAGCGAATCGGCTAACGTGGCGCGCAACGAGGCATCTACGCGCTTGAGCGAGGCAAAACCCGTGAGGCGCCAGCTCGGCGCAGGCGCCACGGTGGCCGCCGCTCCACGGAAAAACGAGCTTTCGAGCACCGAGGTGTAGGGCCTAATGCCTAGGTTGGAGCGGCGCAGCGTGGTAATGGTTTCGGCCCCTTTGCCCACCTGCAACCCCGACGACAGCAACAACCCTTGCTCAAACTGCAACTGGTAGTCGCCTACAATTACCGCCTTAAGCCGCCCGCGCTCAAACAGCCCTAGGTGCGCCGAGTAGTAATCGAAGCCATAGCGGCGGGTGCCGGGGCTCCAGGTAAACTGCTCGCCGGCGTCTTTCTCGGCCGCAAAGCCAATGCTGAAATCGCGCGCATGGCTGGTTCGGAATCGTATCAGCAGCTTATCGGGCGAGCCTAGGTAGCGGCTCGATTGGCTACCGTTGCTGTTGATGGTAGGTGCAGTATAGCCTTTGCGCTCTTGCAACACCCGCTCGTAGCGGATAAACAGCGCGTTGTTGTCTTCTTGCAAAATGCGCTGCCACAAGGGGCCGCGCACGGCGTTGCCGCTCGGCTCGCCCACCGTCGCAAACGGAGCCAGCCGGTAGATGGTGCGCAAATCCAGCTCGTCGATGCTTTGCAGCTCGTAGAGGCTCAGCAAGGCGCCGTTTCGCTCGCGGTGCTCGAGCAGGGCCGTAATCTGCGGTTGCGAGAGTAGCAGCAGGCTGGTCAGCTCCTCGCGCGTGGCGGTGTTCAGGTTGAGCGGCGTTTGCAGGTACTGCAGCAGCGTCTCGTACAGGTCTTCGTAGGGTACTTGGTCGCTTTGCGGCTCGGCAAACAGTTCCTGCATCAGCCGGTCGAGGTCGGGGCGCTGGCGCGGGTAATCCTGCACTTGGCCCTGCGCCCGCAGCGCACCTAGGGTATAGAGTACCGCCAGCAGGAGCCACACCCTTCCCCTGCGTTTGCGCCGCCAATCACCTAGGCGGCTCATAGCTCGGCAGAGGCTTTGGGTTCAAAGCGCAGGCTCACGCTCAGGTGTTGGCTCAGCCCGAGCGCATTGTGCCAGGCGGCTCCATAATCAACGCGGGCTCTGCCAAAGCGCAGCCCAAAGCCACCAGTCATCTGTTCGGTTAGCGTAGCAACTCCCGCCCGCATTGCAAACGCCTCAACTATTTGGTACTCGAGCCCCGCTTTCAAATCGGCGGCCTGCTCCACGTCCTTTTCGGTTTCTATCAGCAACAACACCTTGGGCGTAGCGCGGTAGCCCAAACCGGCTTTTAGCACAGTAGGTACGCGCTCGTTTTGGTATTCGGCCAACCGAGCTTGGTTGAGGTTGTAGAGGTAAGCCCCGAAGGTCAGCTTCTGCGGTACTATTTCAGCCTGCCCGCCCAGCGACAACGCCACCGCACGCCGGCTCCCCAGGCCTTCGATACGCACCTGCAGCATATCGGCCCGCGCTCCTACGCTGAACAACCCTAAGCGGTAACCATAGCCCACGCCAGCGCGCTGCTCGTTGTAGAGCTTGCCGCCAAAACGCTGCAGCTCCACGCCTACTACGCCGTGCGGTGCCGCAGTGGCAGTACTGCCCACGGGCTGCTTACTTAGGGGTAAAGCCGCAGCCAAAGCAGCATTGCCAAACTCCGGAATCAGAAAACGGTTGTCGGCGTATACCCCGGCTTCGGGCCGCGTGAGAGCACCCAGGCCCGCTGCATTGTTGCCTATTGCCCACACATCGGCTAGCGTAACGGAAGCATTGCCCAAAGCGGCGGCCCGCCCGCCGCGTACGCCGGGACCGTTGCCCTGCGCAGCGCCGAAAAGAGGTAAGAAGATGAATAATAGCCCTAAGTATAGTTTTGGCATAAGCACGCACATTACGACGCCATAAAGTTCTGAATAAGAACTGGCAACAAAAAAGCCCCGGAGCCTTTGCAGGCTCCGGGGCTTTCATACGCAGAAAACCACCTAGGGCTTACATGCCGGCCGAAGCCGCCTCGCCCTTTTTCTTTTTGGTTTTCACCTTCACTTTGGTCGATTTCGCGTCGGCAGCCGGGGTATTGGCTGCCACTGCTGTGTTCGGGTTAGGCCCGTTGTTTACAATCGTCATTTCATCGACGATGTGTTTGGCGCCGCCCAGCTTCTCGATGCACCACAGCACGTAGCGGATGTCGGCGTTGATGCAGCGCTTCAGGTCGGGGTCGTAGGCCAGGTCGCCGGTCATAGCCTCCCAGTTGCCGTCGAAGGCCAGACCGATCAGCTCGCCGCGGCCGTTGATAACCGGCGAACCGGAGTTGCCGCCCGTGATGTCGTTATCGGTGATGAACGCGACGGGCAGGGTGCCGTTTTTATCGGCGAAGCGGCCGAAATCCTTGGCCTGCAGCAGCTGGCTTTGCTTGGCCGGCACCACAAACTCGGGGTTCGTGTTGTCTTCCTTCTCCAGAATACCCTGGCCGGTAGTGTAGTAGTTGTACTGCACGGCGTCGCGGCCTTTGTAAGCGCGCACGGTGCCGTAGCTCAGGCGCAGCGTGGAGTTGGCATCGGGCGAGTACACCTTGTTGGCGTTCTTCTGACGCAGAGCAGCTACGTACAGGCGGTTGGCGCGCACGAGGCTGGCTTGCAGGGCCTGCGTTTTGGGCAGGATGTTCTGCAGGTAGTTCGAGTACACCGACTGGAAGGTTTTGAACGCCGGATCGGCCTCCAGCTTAGCGGCCGTAGGCGCGGCCAGGAAGGCCTCTACCTTGGCTTTCGAAGTCAGCAGCGAGTTGCCGAACACGTAGTCGGCGTACTTCGGCATCGAGCCGCCGTACTGCTTCTGCACCGTCTGGAACACGTCGGGCTGCTGCTCCTTGGCCACATCCTGCATGTACAAACCTAGGAGCGCGGCAAACACCTTTTTGTCGGTAGCAGCGCTGTAGTCTTTGAAGTGCTCGGCTACGGGCTCTTTCAGGTCTTCGGCGGCTTTTTGCACGGCCGCTTTGTCGGTGCCCTTTAGGGCTTGGTACAGCGGCATCATGCGCGAGGCCAGTGTCAGGATTTCGGTACCGAATGCGCCTTCGTTCACATACTGCGCGCTCAGGTTGTACTGGCGCAGGCCTTCGTAGGCCTGGTTGATGTCCTGCAGCACCGTGCCGTACTGCTGCTGACGCGCGGGGTCGGCGGCAATCCATTGGGCCAAGGCAGCCTCCTCGCCTTTCTTCTGGTCAACCGTTTTCAGGCGCTTCATGCCCTCGTTCTGGCCGATGAAGTATTTCCAATAGTTGGCAATGTTGGCGTACTTCGACGCGTAGGCCAGGCGCAGGGCCGGGTCGCGGTCCATATCTTCCTTCCATAGCTTCAGGCGGGTGTCGCGCAGCTTAATGCGGGCGGGGTTGCTCTGGTCGAGCGTCATTTGCAGGCCAGCCGCGGGCAAAAAGCGCTGCGTACGACCGGGGAAGCCAAACACCATCGAAAAGTCGCCTTCGCTTACGCCTTGCAGGCTCACGGGCAAGTGCTTCTTGGGGATGTAGGGCACGTTGTCGGCCGCAAAGCCGGCGGTGGGCTTGTTGTCTTTGGAGGCGTACACCCGGAACAGCGAGAAGTCGCCGGTGTGGCGGGGCCACATCCAGTTGTCGGTGTCGCCACCGAACTTGCCTACGGCTTCGGGCGGAGCACCCACGAGGCGCACATCGCCAAAGCGCTGGTACACGAACAGGTAGAACTCGTTGCCGGCAAACATGTCGCGCACGTAGGCTACGTACTGGCCGTTTTCCTTAGCAGCGTTGGCTAGCTCGCGCTGGCGCTGCTGAATGGTAGCAGTACGCTCGGCCTCGGTGGTTTGGGGCGTAATGCCCTCGAGCACCTTGCCGGTTACGTCTTCCATGCGCACCAAAATATCCACGAACAAACCGGGGTTGGTTTTTTCGTCGGCGCGGGTTTGGGCGTAAAAGCCGTTCTGCAGAATGTTGTTCTGCGTGGTGCTGTGGCTCTGGATGGCGTCGTAGCCGCAGTGGTGGTTGGTGAGCAGTAAGCCTTCTTTCGACACGAACTCGCCGGTGCAGAAGCCGCCAAGCTGTACAATGGCGTCCTTCAGGGAGGCGTTGTTCACGTCGTAAATTTCCTCGGGCGTAAGCTTGAGGCCCTTCTTCTGCATGTCGGCGTGGTTGAGGCGCTTAACCAGCAGCGGCAGCCACATGCCTTCGTCGGCGCGGGCTACGGCGGGCAGCAACAGCGCCAGCAGCAAGCCTTTCAGCCAAGAGCGTTTGAGCATTGGTGAGATAAGTAGGAAGTGGTGAAAAGAGTGGAAATTGCCCTGGGCAACCCCGAACCAAACTTACGAAGGCGGGCGTTGACACCCTAACACCCGTTCGGTTCGGCTGGGCGGGCACTTTCAGCAACACCGCCCTTGGCAGCCCTGTTCAAATACTTTTTCTTGGCTTTGGTGTGGGTGTATCGGCACTTGATTTCGCCGCTAAAGCCCGCCACCTGCCGCTACACGCCCACTTGCTCGGCTTACGCTACCGAGGCCATTCGGCGCTACGGCCCGTGGCGCGGAGGCTGGTTGGCGCTGCGCCGCATCGGGCGCTGCCACCCCTGGGGCGGCTTCGGCCACGACCCCGTTCCGGAGAAGTAATTGGTTGGCACCTGGCGCTGGCTGCCATAGCTGCTTCTCGGCCCTAGGTGGTGCGTTTGCGTATAGCAGATAGGTACGCCCGCAGGCCGGGCGTTTTACTGGCACTATCCGCAATGCACATGAACCGATTACTGGCGGGCCTGCTCAGCATGGCTCTTATTGGCTCTACTGCCTGTTCCGAAGCACAAAACGAACAAGCCGAAGGCAAGGGCAAAAAAGGAAAAGGCGGTAAGAAGAAAGACAAGACCGAGGCCATGAACCCGGTGGCGGGCCTCACGAAAGTAGGCACCATGCCCAGCGAAGTACCCGAAAGCTCGGGCCTGTCGCGTGGGCCCGAGGCGGGCACTTTTTACACCCACGGCGACACGCGCAGCCCCGGCGGCGGCCCCTCTATTTACTTGGTGCGCGAAAACGGCCAGCTGGTGCGGCGCATCGAGCTGCAAGGCGTACAGCAGCAAGACTGGGAATCGGTGTCGCAGGATACGCAGGGCCGCCTGTACATTGCCGATTGCGGCAACAACGGCAACGACCGCCAAGACCTCACCATTTACCGCATCGACCCGAAGAACCTAGGCACGGTCAGCAAAATCCAGTTTTCGTACCCCGATCAGAAGGAGTTTCCGCCGGCCAAGGAGGAGCGCAACTTCGATGTGGAAGCCTCGTTATGGCACAACGGCCGCATCTATCTGTTTTCGCGCGACCGCGCCAACGACCGCACCAGCAAAATATACAGCCTCGATGCCAACGGCCCCGCTCGCCAAACGGCGCAGCGCGTGGGCGAGCTTACGCTGCCCGGCCAAGTAACCGATGCCGCCCTCAGCCCCGATGGCTCGCGCTTGGTGCTGCTGGGCCGCGAGCAAATCTTTGTGGGCGCCGTGAGCGGCAGCAACTTTGGCGAGGCCAAAATGCAAGCCGTGGAGATGAAAGGCGCCGGCCAAACCGAGGGCGTCGTGTTCATCGACAACAACACGGTACTCATCAGCAGCGAGCAGGGCGCTTTGTACCGCTACAACCTGCCGCAGTAGCCCCGGCACTTGTACTAAACTGCCTTGGTTGTACCTAGGCGGGCAAATCGGCCCTGGGCTACGCCCGGCGGCCGTTTTTTGCTTATCATTGAACCTGAAAATGCACCGCAGCCGCATTGGGCTGCCCTACCCTTTTTCTACTTCTCACTTATGAGTAACACTGCCGTTACCACCCTGCGCGCCGGCGTTTTGCACGGCGACGAGGTTCAACAGCTGTTCGAGTACGCCAAGGAGCACGGCTTTGCCCTGCCCGCCGTAAACGTAACGGGTACCGACACGGTAAACGCCGTGCTCGAAACCGCAGCGGCCGTAAACTCGCCGGTTATCATTCAGTTCTCGAACGGTGGTGCGCAGTTCTTCGCCGGTAAGGGCGCGCCCAACGACAAGCAGCAGGCCAGCATTGCCGGTGCCGTTTCGGGCGCCATGCACGTGCACCAAATGGCCGAGCTCTACGGCGTACCGGTAATTCTGCACACCGACCACGCCGCCAAGAAACTGCTGCCCTGGATCGACGGCATGCTCGAGGCTGGCGAAAAGTACTTCGCGCAGCACGGCCGCCCGCTGTTCAGCTCGCACATGATCGACCTGTCGGAGGAGCCGATTGAGGAGAATATCGAAATCTGCAAGGAGTACTTGGCCCGCATGGATAAGCTGGGCATGACGCTGGAAATCGAGCTAGGCGTAACCGGCGGCGAGGAAGACGGCGTTGACAACTCCGGCGTTGATTCGAGCAAGCTGTACACCCAGCCTTCGGAAGTGGCCTACGCCTACGAGGAGCTGCTGAAGGTGAGCCCGCGGTTTACCATTGCCGCGGCGTTCGGCAACGTGCACGGCGTGTACAAGCCTGGCAACGTAAAGCTGCAGCCCGTAATTCTAAAAAACTCACAGGAGTACGTACGCGAGAAGTTTGGCCTGCAAGAGGCGCTGCCGATCAACTTCGTGTTCCACGGCGGCTCGGGTTCGTCGCAGGAAGAAATCCGCGAGGCCATCAGCTACGGTGCCATCAAGATGAACATCGACACCGACCTGCAGTGGGCGTTCTGGGACGGCATCAAGAACTTCTACAAGAAGAACGAAGCCTACCTGCAAGGTCAGATTGGCAACCCCACCGGCGAAGATGCTCCCAACAAGAAATACTACGACCCGCGCGTGTGGCTGCGCGAAGGCGAAAAGACGTTTGTGGAGCGCCTGAAGCAAGCCTTCGACGACCTGAACGCGCTGAACCGCCGGCCCTAGGTCGGTACTGCCTCCTCTAGCAAAAAAGCCCGCTGCTTAGCGGGCTTTTTTCGTTTTAGGCGCTGGTGCATCGGCCACTGCTGCGGGCTTGTCAGCAATAAGGCGGTTACTGCGCATCCAGTTAAGGGCGCGTTCGAACCACTTATCGGGGCTAGTGGGGTTGTGCAGGCCAAACCCGTGGCCGCCGCGCTGGTAGATGTGCATTTCGGCGGGCACTTGGTGGTGTTGCAGAGCCTGGAAAAACGCCAGCGTATTGCCCACGGGCACGCTCTTGTCGTCGGCGGCGTGCATTAGGAAAGTGGGTGGCGTTTGGGCGGTTACTTGCCGGTCGTTGGAGTAGGCCACCACCCTATCGGCAGCGGGCGTTTTGCCAATCAGGTGTTCGCGCGAGCCGGGGTGCGCGAGGTTGTCGCTGAAACTGATAACCGGATAACCTAGGATCAGGAAATCGGGCCGCAGGTTGGTGTTGGCGGCATTGGGTATAACCGCTTGCCCAAACTTTGTACCCACCGAAGATGCTACGTGCCCGCCGGCCGAAAAGCCCAACACGCCTACCCGGCTGGGGTTGATGTTCCATTTGCGGCTGTTGTCGCGCACTAGCTTAATGGCTTGCTGCGCATCCTGCAAGGGCACGAGCTCTTTGTTGGTCATGCAGGCATCGTCGGGCAGGCGGTACTTCAGCACAAAAGCCGCTACGCCTGCTTCGTTGAACGCCTTGGCTACCTCGTGCCCTTCGTGCTCGGTGGCGAGGCGCACGTAACCGCCGCCGGGGCAAATAATCACCGCCGCCTGGGCCGAATCGGGCTTGGCGGGCAGGTATACCGTAAGTGTGGGCACCGTAACGCCGCTTATGCGGCCGCGCTCCTGTTGCACCTCTTTGGTGTTGCAGGGGCGGGCGTTGGGTACTGCTTTGTCGTACAGCGGCACCACGGTTTGGGCTTGGCTCATCAGGGGCAGGCTTAGCAATGCGGCGGCAAGCAGTTTTTTCATGGCACAAAAAACAAACTGCCGCTCATGGGGTATGAGCGGCAGTTTTAAGGTAAACCAATAGGCGCTATGCCTTCCGAACTTTTGCCGGCACGGCTTCCTCGCTGCCTAGGTCGCGCGGGGCAAAGCCATAACGATTGTTGTGGTTCTTGCCGGCGCGCAGCAGCACCCACAAGCCCACCAAAATCAATGGAATGCTCAGAATTTGGCCCATGTTGAGGGGTAGCCGGTCTTCAAAGGTTTCCTGGTTTTCCTTCAGGAACTCAACCAGGAAGCGGAAGGTGAAGAGTAGCGTTACGAACAAGCCAAACAACAAGCCACGCGGCGTTTGCTCTTTGTAGCGGTTCCAGAGCCAGTACAGCAACCCAAACAGAAATAGGCAAAACAAGGCCTCGTAAATCTGGGTGGGGTGGCGCAGCTCGTTCGGAATGTTGCCCGCTTGGTGATGAATTTCGTTGTAGCGCGCAAACTTGAACGCCCACGGCACATCGGTTTCGCGGCCGATGATTTCGGAGTTCATTAAGTTACCTAGGCGAATGCACATGCCGCCCGTGGCCACCACAATCACAATGCGGTCGAGCACCCACAAGTAGTCGAACTTGTTGTTGCGCGCAAACAGCCACACGGCCAGCAAAATGCCGATGGTAGCGCCGTGGCTCGCCAAGCCGCCTTCCCAAATCTTCAGAATCTCGCCGGGGTGGGCGAGGTAGTAATCGGCATCGTAGAAGAACACGTGCCCGAGGCGCGCACCCAGCACCGTACCGATGAGCATGTAAATGGTGATGACATCGACCCAACGCGGCGACACTCGCTCCGATTTGTAGATGTGCGTGAGGATAAACGAGCCGATAATGAAGCCCAACGCGAACAGCAGGCCGTACCAGCGCAGCGTGAGTGGCCCTAACTGAGCCAGAATGGGCGAAACATCCCAGGTGATATAAGCGAGCATAGGCACTTTGGCGCGATGTGTCGGACAAAAGTAGGGGTGCATTGCACGCACCGGCTACAAAGAACGATTATCCTAGGAAAAATCACAGGCCCGAGCCGTTTGTGGGCTCGGGCCTGCACAAATGTAACCGCCTAGGTGGCTTGCCTGCACCAACTGCCCTAGGTGAGCTGGGCCTAATGAGCAGCCGGGGCTACCGGTGCTACAGGGCCTTGAGCTCGTCGGTAAAGCCGCCGCTCAAGATGGGAAAGCGCAGCCACGAGCGCGGATCGAGATTGTAATCGTCGAGGTGGAACGAGGGCGCAAACCGTTCGCGCTTCCACTGGTTGCGGCTCCAGAGTTGGTAAAAGCGACGCACGTAAGTTTTAAGTTGCTCCGCATCCACGTTGTCGACCTCTGCACCTAGGCGAGCCAACACCTGTTGCGGACTGAGGCGCTCGTAAAAAGCCAACCGCTCGATGCGGTTTAGCAGCGGGTAGGGCATCAGGTCGCGTTCGTCGGTTTGCTTGTCCTCGAGTGGGCGCAGCTCGGCGGTGGGCGCTAGGTTATTCACACGGTGCAGGCCAGCGTAGCCTAGTTCGGCTTCGGCCCACACCAACCACTGCTTCACGAACGCCTTATCAACACCGGCAATGGGCGAAATGCTGCCGGCCGTGTCGCCATCCATGGTGCAATAGCCCACGGCAGCTTCCGAGCGGTTGGAGGTGGTTATCAGCAGGCAGTTTTGCACATTGGCCAGCATCCAGATGCTAGGGGCGCGCACCCGGGCCTGAATGTTCTGCAACGTCAGGTCGTCGGTTTTCCAGGTCAGTTCCCGACCTAGGGCCTGCTCGATCTTACTGGTGTAGCCCTTCACCTCTTGGTCGATATCCCAGCTGAAAAACACCGCCCCTATGTTGTCGGCTACCTCTTTAGCGGACAGGTAGGTATCATCGGAAGAGTTAACGGTGCCTTGGTAAGCGCAGGTAAGCAAGCGGCGCGTGAGTTGCTGGTCAAGCGTGAGGCGTTCGTTGCCGGTAACCTGCTGGGCCGGGTGCGACACCGCCTGCACGCGCGTACCAGCATCGGCAGTGGCTACGGCCTCAATGGGCGCTGCGCCGGGCAGCTGCCCGTACTCCATGGCAAACCGGATGTCGTCGTCGGAGAAGTTGCCGGCTTTGCGCATGAACTCCTCTACCCCGAGCTCCTGCACACCTAGGCGCACCATTTCAGCCACGCCCACGGCGCACATGCACGAGTCGGCCCCGCCCGACAGGCTTAGCACAAAACCTTTGCTGCGGGCTTTGCGCATGTAGTCATACAAAGCCAGGCTGAGGGCCTGGTTTAGCTCGCGGTATTCGTCGGGCGTGGGTAGCGGGGTAATTTCCTGCGTTACGGCAGGCTCCTGGCCAAAATCAACGTCGGCGTATTCCAGATCGACGTTCTTGAAGCTCAGGAGCTGGTTGCGCTTGATGAGCTGCCCGTTTCGAGCAATCAGGATTTCGCCATCGTAGGTGATGCGGCCGGCCTCGTTACCGAGCAGGTTGGCGTAGAGGTACGTCACTTGGTAATCGCGCGAGCCTTTCAGCACGAGTTGGTAGCGCACATCCGTCTTGCTCATGGCAAAGTGCGAGGCCGAGGGGTTCACGATGAGCTGCACGCCCCTAGGTTTCAGGCGGCCAGCGGGCCGGTCGGCAGCGGGGCGCCACGCATCCTCGCATATCTCAAAGCCAAACCGCACGCCTAGGTGCTCAAACACCAAATCGCCGATGGTGTACTCCTCGCCGTTGTGGCTGAACGTAGCCGTGGTGCCCGGCCGCCACGAGGTAAAAAACCGCGGCTCGTAGTGCACGCCATCGTTGGCCAGAAACTGCTTAGCCGCAAAGCCAACTATTTGTTGCTCGCGGATTACGCAGGCCGTGTTGTACGTCTGCCCGTTCAGGCGCACGGGCAACCCCACGCACACTACCATGTTGGGGTCGGTACACCATTGGCGCACTTGCTGCAAGTAATCCAGGGCCGCTTCGCTCAGCCAGTCGTGCAGAAACAAATCCTCGCACCCGTAGCCCGTGAGGCACAGTTCGGGCAGGCACAGCAGTTCCACACCCGAGTCTTTGGCCACCTGAATGGCCTCTTGGATGTTGCGCAGGTTGTTTTGCCAATCGATGGGAGTTTGGTTGAGAGCGGCGCCGGCGATACGCATAGGGTGTGGGCAGGGTGGTTGGTAAATCGTCCTGCAAGTAACTCGAAATGGCCGAGTCGGGTTGTGCCGGCGCCGCCTCCGCTGTCATTACAAGCCAAGTGAAGCATCCGGTCCTGGGCAGGGCATTCCCATAGCCGCTAGAAACCCGCACCGCCCGAATCCTGAGAGCAGGATTCGGGCGGTGCGGGTTTCGTTGCTGAGCATTTTCGGTTGGTGCCAGCTGAAAAGTCGTGTTGTGAGAGGAGAAATTGCTTCGTCCTTCGTCCTCGCAACTACAGCTCATTACCGGCTACATACCTAGGGCATCCAACGCCCGCTCGGCGGCTTGCTGTTCGGCTTGCTTTTTCGAGAGGCCCATGCCCGTGGCCACAGCCTCATCATCGATCAATACCGTGGCCGAAAACTCCATTACGCCGCCGGTGCGCTGCTCGCCGTTCAGCTCGTAGCGCACGGCTTTGCCGTGGCGCTGCGCCCACTCAATCAGCTTGCTCTTGAAGTTGGCCGTGGTGCTCACCAGGGCTTTTACATCCACAAACGGCCGAATCAGCCGCTTCAGCACAAACTGCCGCGAGGCTTCGTAGCCGTGGTCGAGGTAGATGGCGCCTACCAATGCCTCCAGCGCATTGCCGTTAACGGAGCGCGAACGAGCCGTTCGGCTCTGTCCCGCATCGAGCTGCACCAGCTGATCGAGGCCAATTTTGAGCGCCAGCTGGTTCATGCTTTCGCGGTTTACAATGCGCGAGCGAACCTCCGTCAGGAAACCTTCGGGCTCGTAGGGGAATTTGCGGAATAGAAATTCGGCTACCACTGCGCCCAGCACAGCATCGCCGAGGAACTCTAGCCGCTCGTTGGAAAGATGACGCGTTTGGCCCGGCTGCTGCCGAACCATAGAAGCGTGCGTAAATGCCAGCCGGTACAAACGCACGTTGCCCGGCGCACGGCCCGTTACGGCAGCAATTGCTTGCCGGAACTGACGGTCGTGGCCGAGCAAACGGCGAAAGAAACCGAACAGCGGGAGCGTACGGCCGCTGCGCTGTACCATAAGCAGTATTAGTCGCGGAGCTTACCGAACACCACCGAGGTGTTGTGCCCACCAAACCCAAACGTATTGCTGAGGGCAATGTTCACCTCGCGCTGTTGAGCTTGGTTGAAGGTGAAGTTCAGGCGCGGATCAAGCTCCGGGTCGTCGGTAAAGTGGTTGATAGTAGGCGGTACGAGGCTATGCTCCATGGCCAAGATGCTGGCCACAGCTTCAATAGCCCCGGCACCACCGAGCAAGTGGCCCGTCATGCTCTTCGTCGAAGAGATGTTCAGGTCGTAAATGGCGTCGCCAAATACTTTCTGAATGGCCTTTACCTCGGCACCGTCGCCCAAGGGCGTGCTGGTGCCGTGGGTGTTGATGTAATCTACATCCGAGGGCGTAATTCCGGCGTCGCGCAGGGCCATGTTCAGCACCAGCATCACACCGTTGCCCTCGGGGTCGGGCGCGGTGAGGTGGTACGCATCAGCCGACATGCCGCCACCAAGTACTTCGGCGTAGATTTTTGCGCCGCGCGCCTTGGCGTGCTCCAAATCCTCCAGAATCAGTGCGCCGGCACCTTCGCCGAGCACGAACCCGTCGCGGTCTTTGTCGTAAGGACGCGAGGCCGTTTCGGCAGCATCGTTGCGCTCCGACAAAGCCTTCAAGGCGTTGAAACCACCAATGCCGGCTTCCGTCACGGCGGCTTCGGAGCCACCCGTTACAATCACATCGGCGTAACCGAGGCGGATGTAGTTGAAAGCATCGATGATGGAATTCGACGACGACGCGCAAGCCGATACCGTAACGAAGTTGGGGCCGCGGAAGCCGTGCTTCATCGAAATATGACCCGACGCGATGTCGGCAATCATCTTCGGGATGAAGAACGGGTTGAAGCGCGGGGTACCGTCGCCCTTGGCAAAGGCTACGCACTCCTCCTGGAAGGTGCGCAGGCCACCAATGCCCGAACCCCAAATAACGCCTACGCGGTCTTTGTTCACGGAGCCATCGGTAAGGCCGGCTTCGGCAATGGCCTGATCGGCGGCTACCACGGCAAACTGCGAAAACAAATCCAGCTTGCGGCCTTCCTTGCGTTCGAAGAAATCGTCGGCGTTGTAGCCCTTCACTTCGCAGGCAAAGCGGGTTTTGAACTTGCTGGCGTCGAAGCGCGTGATGGGGCCGGCCCCACTAACGCCGCGCGACAAACCGTCCCAGTACGCGGCAACTGTATTGCCAAGGGGGGTAATGGCTCCGAGACCAGTAACAACAACTCTCCGTAGCGCCATAAAATGGATGCGAAGGGGAAAAAGTAGGGAAAGAAAAACGGCCGGCGCGGGCCGGCCGGCAAAGCGGTAGGTGCTTTAGCTAAGGTAAAGATGCCTTATTTGGCGTGTTCTTCGAGGTAAGCAATAGCTTGGCCCACGGTGCCGATGTTCTCAGCCTGATCGTCGGGGATGCTTACGTTGAATTCTTTTTCGAATTCCATGATAAGCTCAACCGTATCCAGCGAGTCAGCGCCGAGGTCGTTGGTGAAGCTGGCCTCCGGGGTAACTTCCGACGGCTCTACGCCCAGCTTATCAACGATAATGCTTTTTACTTTTTCTGCGATTTCAGACATTTCCGTGGGGTTTAAAGAAAACTCGGCACAAATAACACCATCTTCGGCAACATTGTCAAACCGGACGAGTTGAATTGCCCAAGTGCCCGTGCTGGTTTCGCCCCGCTAACTCCGTAGTTTTGCGCCGCGTGCCAGGCTGCTTTTCCGCCTATGAAAACCCTTACCCTCGACTGCGATTACGACTGCGACTTCGACCTTTTCGGCATCGTGTCGTCGAGCCGGGACCATAAGTTGGCTTGGACGTTGAACCAGGCGCTGCGCCTGCGGCTGATTAAACAGCAGGACCTGATTTTGGATCTGCTCACCCGCGGCCGGCTTGTAATTAGCAATTACCTGCACGCTACCGAAACTGCCACCCTGCGCCTGTTGCGCAACCGCTCCGTTGACCCATCGCCGCTGCAAAAGCACTTTTTGGCGCCCGACATCAAGGAGTACGATTACCTGATACAGGTGCAAAACGGAACCGGCTCACTCGACCCCGATACCCTACTCGAGCGGTTGGCGGCGTTGCCAGCTGTGCAGTACGTGTGTCGTTTCGATCCAAATAACCTCAAGTTCAAAGAAAACTTGCTCTTTTAGGGGCCGGTTGCCTCAAGACCGTCGCTCCGCCTCCTTGCTGGCCTACTCAGCGAAGGACCTTTCTCTCGCCGTAGTTGCTCCACTGGAGCAACTACTTACCGCGCGTTTTTGCGTAATCACCTAGGGTTACGATGCCGCGCGCCGAGGGAGGAAGGTCCTTTAATTGCGCCTTAGGTCAGAAGATTAAAAAATTAACGCAACAAACGCAGACGCATAACTCCCAACGATACATGGAAAATCGTCCTGGTTTTAACAAGACCAAAATCGTGGCCACCGTCGGACCGGCCTCCAACACCTACGACAAGCTGGCCATGCTCATCCGCGAAGGCGTGGATGTGTTTCGCCTGAATTTTTCGCACGGGGCTCACGAAGAACACCTAGCGGTAATCAACCTGGTGCGCCGTCTCAACAAGGATTTGCGTACGCACGTGGGCTTGCTACAAGATTTGCAAGGCCCCAAAATTCGCCTAGGCGATGTTGAGGGCGGCTCGTTTGAAATTAAAGCGGGTGAGCAAATCATGCTGGTGTGCGGCGAAAAGGAAATCAGCCGCCCCGGCCGCATCAGCACCATTTACCTAGGGCTGGCGCGCGACGTGAAGCCCGGCGACATGATCCTGATCGACGACGGCAAGCTGGAGCTGCGTGTGCTCACGACCGACCGCGAAAAGGAGGTGCTGTGCGAAGTGGTTTACGGTGGCACCGTAAAGCCGCGTAAAGGCATCAACCTGCCCGACTCGAACGTATCGGCCCCGTCGATGACCGAGAAGGACATCGAGGACTTGAAGTTCGGCCTCGAAAACGACGTCGATTGGATTGCCCTTTCGTTTGCCCGCCGCGCCGAAGACATTCGCTTTATCAAGCAGATTATTGCTGAAAGCGGCAAGCAAGCCCGGGTAGTAGCCAAAATCGAGACGCCGGAAGCCCTACGCAACATCGACGAGATAATTGCCCTAACCGATGCCGTGATGGTTGCGCGCGGCGACCTAGGCGTGGAGATTAAGGCCGAGGAAGTGCCGATGGCACAGAAAATGATCATCCAGAAGTGTAACCGCGCCGGTAAGCCCGTGATTGTGGCCACGCAGATGATGGAGAGCATGATCGTGAACCCGCGCCCCACCCGCGCCGAAACCAACGACGTGGCCAATGCCGTGCTTGACGGCGCCGATGCCGTAATGCTGTCGGCCGAAACCGCTGTGGGCGCCTACCCTGCCGAAGTAATTCGCTCGATGGTAGGCACTATCCGGAGCGCTGAGGAGCACCCGGGCCTCTACCACCGCGAGTTTGCCCCCGGCGACGCGCTAGCTGCCCCCGATACGTACTACACCAACAGTGTACTAGCAGGGGCCTGCAGCCTGGCGCGCGTTACCGGTGCCCAAGCTATTGTGGGCATGACGCACAAAGGCTACACTGCTTATCAGCTTTCGAAGTACCGCCCGCAGGCCAACATCTTCGTGTTCACGGATAACCGCGCTATTCTCACGCAGCTGAGCCTAGCCTGGGGTGTACGCGGATTCTATTACGACCGGTTCGTAAGCACCGATACCACCATTGCCGACATCAAGTACGTGCTGATGACCACGGGTCACATTGCCAAAGGTGATGTGTTTATCAGCACCGCATCAATGCCCATCAACGAGAAGGGCAAGGCCAACATGATTAAGCTGAGCGTGGTGTAACCATACTTCTGCTTGCTTAGCAAACGCCCGCGCTGCATCTGCAGCGCGGGCGTTTTTGTTGCTCCAAAGCTTTAATGCAAGCTGCAACTCCTAGGCATGTGCCCGACCCCAAGCTTGGCAATGCCAGGAAGCGCAAAGGCCCCGCACTCGAAAGCGCGGGGCCTTTGGCAAGAACTACACGTAACGCAGAGCTTAGGCAGCCAGCGTATTTACGTACTTGGTCAGGCTCGACTTGTTATTAGCGGCCTTGTTCTTGTGGATGATGTTCTTCTTGGCCAGACGGTCGAGCATCGACGATACCTTCTTCAGCAGCTCCTGCGCTTCGGTCAGATCGGTGGTAGCACGCAGCTTCTTAACGGCCGTGCGGGTCGATTTGTGCTGGTAACGGTTCAACACGCGCTTGGCTTCGTTCGAGCGGATGCGCTTCAGAGCCGACTTATGATTTGCCATGATGCGGAAAGCGAAAAAAACAGATGTTCTGTCTAGGTTCTAGTCAATTGGGTTGGCAAAGGTAGAGAACTAGACTGAGAATGTCAAACAGCTGATGAATAAATGCCTGCTTAAACTGCAGCAGTAAGGTTTAATAACTGCTGGGCAGTGTTAGACTTAATGGCTATTACGGCTGAGACAACGCACAAGACGCGATTGGGCTCATTATGCCGCAAACCCTGACACTGGGTTACTGGAACAACTAATCTGTTACAAAACAGCCCAGACTTTTCATTTGAACCTTACCTCCTAGCTCCGGAAATGAAACACGCCGATAAAAAAGCCCTAGCCTGCCGAAGCAAACCAGGGCCTAGGTAACAACCAGTGCAATGCGCACAAAAGTGCTTAGTCAACTTTCTTTTCAATGTCGTCGGCCATCTTCTGGTGCGAGTTCAGCATAGGCAGTGTTTTGGTTGCCAAAGCTTTTACCGATGGCGTGCTGGCTTGCTTGGTTTTAGCTTCAAACATGGCAATATCCATGCGGTGGGCCGTTTCCATGGCGTCCATATAGGCTTCGTCAAAGGCTTTGCCGGTTTTGCCCATCACTTTATCAGCCAGCGCTTGGTGCACGGGCATCAAGGTGGTGGGTAGGGTCACATTCAGCGGGGCCGCAACTGTTTTCAGCTCCTGTGTTGCTTTGGTGTGGTGGTCCTTCATCATCTGCCCATATTTTTTCACATCGGCGTCCGTCGACTGCTGTGTAGCCATTTGGCCCAGCTGAATTTCGAGCATGTTACTGCTGGCAGCAGTCATCAAGAAGGTGGGGTCATCCATGGTGGCGAAGGTGGCCACGAAGGCATTCATGTCAGCAGCGCCGCCGATGCCGCCCATAGTGGCCGAGCTACCGGCGGCACCCGAAGAGCCAGCTGCTCCAACGGTGTTCGTACCCGTGCCGCTCACATCCGAAGTAGAGCTGCTGCTGCCCGGGCTAGTTGATGCTCCCGAAGTCATTCCGCTGCTCGCATCGTCGGTAACGGTGCTGCCCGCGGTGCTCGAGCCGGTGGTACCCGTCGTTGTAGTGGAGCTGCTACATGCACTGCCAAGCATCATAGCTACCGCTACCAGGAGAAAGGAAGTGGCTTTCATTGTTTTCATAGTTAGTTTTAAGATTTTCAGACACTTATACGATTCCACCATCTTACTGTTAACTTTTTCATTCTAACAACTCATGCTTACATCCTAATCTGAAACATACTTCTCAACTAATTACTTATCTTATTTAACTCGGCAGCTTGCTAGCCATTCGTGCGCAACCTTGCTGCCGCAACACGTGTTTGCCCTAGCAAGACACAAGCTTACGGTTGAGGCATGCGCCACGCAAATAGTATGCATGCCTCAAACTTGCGTACCTTCGAAATTACCCCCTTCTTCTAACTTCAATTTGTTGCCGCGATGCCGATTATAGCTAACTCCCGCTACCGGCCGCCCTTTTACCTTTTCAACGGCCACCTGCAAACCATTGTACCGAGCCTGCTGCGCGAAGTACCTGAGGTGCAGTACCAACGTGAACGCGTAGAAACGTCCGATGGCGACTTTCTCGACCTAGACTGGGCACGCACGGAGCACGTTACCGATGCACTGGGCATTATCTCGCACGGCCTCGAAGGCGACGCCGGCCGGCCCTACGTGCGTGGCATGGCGCGGGCGCTAAACAAAGCGGGCATCGACGCCTTGGCCTGGAACTACCGCAGTTGTAGCGGCGAGCCCAACCGCTTGCTACGCGCCTACCACCTAGGCGACACCGACGACCTGCACTTTGTGGTGCAGCAGGCACTGGCCACCGGCCGGTACCGCCGCGTGTACATGACGGGCTTTTCGGCCGGTGGCAACATGACCTTGAAATACCTAGGCGAGAACACCGGCCGCACTCCACAGGAGATAAAGCGGGCAGCTGTGTTCTCGGTACCCACCGACCTCAAAGCCGGCTCGGAGCACATTTCGCGGCTCGAAAACCGCATTTACCTCAACCGCTTTTTGAAGTCGCTGCGGCAGAAGATTCGCACCAAAGCCGAGCTGATGCCCGGCCAGCTCGATCTGGAGGGCTTGGAAGAATTAAGCAACTTTCCGCAGTTCGACAACCGCTTCACGGCGCCTATGCACGGCTTCAAGTCGGCCGACGAGTACTACGAGCACAGCAGCTCGGGGCGCTACCTCGATGGCATTCGTATTCCAACGTTGATTGTAAACGCTCAAAACGACCCGTTTCTGCCGCCTACTTGCTTTCCGCGTGAGGCAGCGGAACGCAGTCCCTACGTGTTCCTCGAAACACCCGAGTCGGGTGGCCACGTGGGGTTTTCGGAAGGCCTGCCCTCCGATGGCGAGTATTACTCGGAACGCCGCGCCGTTGAGTTTCTTACGGCCAAGGTGCCAGCATAATATAGCGAAGCGGCGCGGGGTGGTACCCCGCGCCGCTTCGCTGTTGGCTATACGTTGTTGGTGCGTTTGCCTTTTGCAAGTGCTTTGTTAGCCGGCACAAACACCACCTTTTTGGTTTCGAAAAACTCCTCGCCGAAGAAGTCGCTCAGGTTGGTTACCGAAGCCACCAAACCCGACTCTTCAAGCTCCTCCGTTAAGTCGCCGCCTTTGAGGTAGTACAGGCCGTGCGATTCGTCGGCGCTGGCGGTAGCGGTGTAGCGTTGGGCAATCCAGGGGTGGAAGTTGGCCAAGCGCGTAACGGCGCGGCTCACCACAAAATCGAACTTCGAGCGCACTTGCTCCGCCCGCACCTGCTCGGCCGTAACGTTGTGCAGCTTTAGTGCATGCGCCATATCCTGCACGGCTTTAATCTTTTTGCCGATGCTGTCGATGAGGTGAAACTCTACCTCCGGAAACATAATGGCCAACGGCAACCCCGGCAATCCGCCGCCCGTGCCTACATCGAGCACCGTGCTGCCTGCCGGAAACTGAACCACCTTGGCAATACCTAGGGAGTGTAGAAAGTGGCGTTCGGCCAAGTTTTCCACATCGGTGCGAGCAATCAGGTTGACACGCTCGTTCCAACCGCGGAATTCGTGGTCGAGCTGCTGAAACTGCTCGCGTTGGCGGGGCGTGAGGTCGGGGAAGTAGCGGAAGAGGATATCCATTGTAGGGCAAAGGTAAGGCACCACTAGGCTGCGGTGCGATTGTAGCGCGGACTTCAGTGCGCATTTGCCAGAACGAGTGGTTGCGCGCGGAACTGCCCTTATGCTTGCTGCTCACGCAAACGCGGGCCGAAGCCCGCCTACAAACAACGAAGCCCCGCCAAGGTGGCGGGGCTTCAATTTGTGAAAGGCAGAAGGCGCTAGATGATTTCCTTCTTGTTCTTCACCATGTCATAGAGCAACTCGCGGGCGCGGTGCAGTTGGGCCTTCACGGTACCTAGGGGCGCTTTCAGCTCCTGGGCAATTTCTTCGTAGCTCAGCTCGTCGAAATAGCGCAGGGTTACGAGGCGCTGGTACTTATCGGGCAGCCGCGATACCACGTGCTGCATGATTTCGATTTTCTGGTTCTTGATGGCCGTTTCGGCAGGGTTCAAGTTGTTGTCGCGGAAATCGATGGTGATTTCGTCGCCGTTGTCAATCTTGATGGCCGAATCAATCGACATCGTCTTGATTTTATTCTTGCGAATAAAGTCGATGCAGTTGTTGGTGGCGATGCGGAAAAGCCAGGTACTGAAAGCGTACTCCGGGTTGAACTTGTGCAGGTTGCGGAACGCCTTGGCGAAAGCCTCGATGGTGAGGTCTTCGGCATCGTCGGGGTTGCGCACCATTTTAAGCACCACGTGATACACGGGCTTCTTATAAATCTGCATCAGTTCGGCGTACGCCTTCTCGTCGGCCTGCTCCACGGCTGCGCGGATAAGCTTGAAGTCGTGCTTGGCTTTGGCCGAGAACTGCTTCTGGAGGTCCTGATTATTTACTTCCATCGGGAGGGGTTGCGGTAGAGCACTAACGAGGCTGTCAGGAGAAAGTAGGCAAAAAAATACCCCGCATCCAACGCCGGAAGCAACCACAGCGGTTGCCGGTCGTGGAGGCGGCGGCTGGCCTGCGCGTACGTAGCAAGTGCTGTCGAGGTTCGGACTACCCAAGCCCCTGCAAGCGCTACCCATTCAGGATCAGGCACTACTAATGCCGCCAGAGTTGCGAGATAAAATAAGCCGTTGGCTAAGATAAAGGTTCCAATCCGAAGTCGGTCGGCAAATCGGTACCGATTGCCGGCGGCCATGTGGCGGCGCTTCTGGTGCCACCACTCCCGCCAGGTGGTCGGAGCAAGGCTCACGGTTTGCGCCTCAGCTGCCGTAACGACGGCCGCTTGCCGCCCAAGTTGCACGGCATCCTGCACCAGCAAATCATCGTCGCCGCTAAGCTGCCTGATGTGCGAAGCGAAGCCTTTGGTGGCCATAAAGGTTTGCTTGGTGTAGGCAAGGTTGCGGCCCACGCCCATGTAGGGCTGGCCACGCTCGGCATAGCTGAGGTACTGCAGGCCCGTAAGCAACGTTTCGAAGCGCACGAGCTTGTTTAGTAGCCCAGGGGCTTCGGCGTAAGGGCCGTAGCCCAGCACCAAATCGGCACCCGTTTCGAAGCCGCGCGCCATGTGCCGCAACCACTGGTACGAGGTGGGCACGCAGTCGGCGTCGGTAAAGAGCAGGTACGGGTAGCGGGCTACTTTAATACCTAGGGTAAGGGCGTACTTTTTAGGAGCCAGGTTGTTGGGCGTACGCTCCACCGTTACGAGGCGCACGTTGGGGTAGTACTGCGTGAGTTGCTGCGCGTACAGGATGGTTTCGTCCTCGGAGCGGTCGTCGATGAGCACCACCTCAAACTTTGCGTACTCCTGGTTCAGCAGCACCGGCATCAGCTGCCGCAGCTGGTCGGCCGCGTTGCGAGCCGCCACCACAACGGACACCGGGCGTTCGGCTTCGTGGGCAGAATCGGGCTCCAGCGTTTCGGCTACGTGGCGGCTGCCAAACGGCCAGAAGTAGTACACCGCATACACCAGCTGCACCACCACGCAAAGCACAAGTAGCCAGGAAACGGGCGATAGGTGGAAAGGCAAGGCAGGTGCGGAGTTAGTAGAATACGGCCGGCAAAAGTAGCCAATCCGAGGGGAGGCACGAACCGCCCATACGGGTTACCTTTGCGGCTTGTTTAGCTAACAGCCGCGGGCGCCCGCCTGCGCTGGTGCGTTTAGCAGGACAATACCGAGCGCCCCCTTGTCCAACTGCCTGAGCTGTTGGTGATGCCGGCACCTAGGGATTGTTTGGCACAACCGGCACCAGCTACCGCCTTTCTCTTTCGCATGACTTTCGACCTCGTCGCTCACGATCCGCAATCCAAAGCCCGCGCCGGTGTGCTCACCACCGATCACGGCACCATCCAGACGCCCATTTTCATGCCCGTGGGCACGGCCGGTTCGGTGAAAGCCGTACACCAGCGCGAAATCAAAGAAGATATCAATGCCCAAATCATTTTGGGCAATACCTACCACTTGTACCTGCGCCCCGGCCTCGATACGCTGCAGAAAGCCGGCGGCCTGCACAAGTTCAACGGTTGGGACAGGCCAATCCTCACCGATTCGGGCGGCTACCAGGTGTACTCGCTTTCTGAAACGCGCAAGATTAAAGAAGAGGGCGTGAAGTTCCGCTCGCACATCGACGGCTCGCACCACCTCTTCACACCCGAGGGCGTGATGGATATTCAGCGCGTAATCGGGGCCGATATCATCATGGCGTTCGACGAGTGCACGCCGTGGCCCTGCGAGTACGACTACGCTCGCCGCTCCATGGAGATGACGCACCGCTGGCTGAAGCGCTGCATCGAGCGCATCGACAGCACCGAGCCGCTCTATGGCTACGAGCAGCAGCTCTTCCCGATTGTGCAGGGCAGCACCTTTCGGGATTTACGCAAGCAGTCGGCTGAGTTTATTGCCGAGCAAGGCCGCGCCGGCAACGCCATTGGCGGCCTGAGCGTGGGCGAACCCGCCGACCTGATGTACGAGATGACGGAGCTCTGCTGCGACATTTTGCCCGTCGACAAGCCGCGCTACCTCATGGGCGTGGGCACGCCGGCCAACATTCTGGAGAACATTGCCCTAGGTGTGGATATGTTCGACTGCGTGCTGCCTACCCGCAACGCCCGCAACGGCATGCTGTTTACCACGCAGGGCATTATCAACATCAAGAACAAGAAGTGGGAGCAGGACTTCTCCCCCATCGACGAAGAACTCGGCGGCTATGCCAGCACGTTCTACTCGAAATCTTACGTGCGCCACCTGTTCCACGCCAGCGAGTACTTGGCCGGTATGGTGGCCTCGGTCCACAACCTCACCTTCTACCTGTGGCTGGTGCGCAACGCCCGCGAGCAAATCCTCGCCGGCACTTTCCGCGAGTGGAAGGAGAAGATGGTGAAGCAGCTGATGGTACGACTCTAAATTCAATGATCAATTAACAATGAGCAGTGCACAACTCCGTTCTGGCTGCTCGCGCACTGATCATTGCTGATTGATAATTGTTCATTGAACATGCTCCGGCTCCTCGATAAATACGTCCTAGGTAAAATGCTCACCACCTTCATTTTCACGGTGGTAGTGCTAGTGATGGTGATATGCGTGATTGACTTCACGGAGAAGAACGACGACTTCATCAAACACAACCTTGCGGCAGGCAAAATCATCACGGAGTATTACCTGAACCTGTTCCCGTACTACGCCAACCTGCTTTCGCCCATCACGGTGTTTATTGCCACGGTGCTGGTGACGGCGCGCTTGGCGGCCCGCACCGAGATTGTAGCTATTCTGGCCTCGGGCGTGAGCTTCCGTCGGTTTCTGCTGCCTTATGTTATGGGCGGCGGCATTATTGGGCTGGCTACGTTTGGGCTGATTGGCTGGGTCATTCCGCTGGCCAACAAGCCGCGCGTGGCCTTCGAGCGCAAGTACGTCAAGAACCCCTACCGCTTTCAGGGGCGCAACGTGCACATCAAGATTGGTCCGCAGCACTACGCCTACCTCGAGAGCTACGACAACGTGAGCAACGTGGGCTACCGTTTTGCGCTGGAAACCATTGATGGTACCATGCTCAAGCGCCGCATGTCGGCCGAGGCCATCAGTTGGGACTCCACCAAAAAAGCCTGGCACCTTACGCCGCAGGTGGTGCGCACCATCAACGGCGACAAGGAAACCCTGAAGGTTTTTCCGGCCCGCGACACCACGCTTAATCTGTACCCCAAAGACTTCGCCAGCACTTTTAAGCTCGCCGAAACGCTTACCCTGCCCGAGCTGCAAAACCTGATTCAGGAAAAAGTAAACCGCGGCGCCAGCGACACCGAGATTTACCTGGTAGAGCGGGCCGAACGCTACGCCTACCCCTTCGCCATCGTTATTCTGACGGTGATTGGCGTAATCATGAGTGCGCGCAAATCGCGCACCGGCGTGGGCGGCCAAATTGCCCTAGGTTTCGTGCTGGCCTTCATCTACATCGGCTTCGTTATCCTGAGCCGCAACCTGGCTTTGGTGGGCGATATGCCGCCGATGCTAGCCGCCTGGGTGCCCAATATTGTGTTTACCAGCATCGGGCTGGTGCTCTATAAGTTTATTCCGCGTTAACCGCCAGGTGTCAGCCTGCGGCCCTAGGTTGCCGGCTGGCGCTACCCCCACCACCATGCTCAAAGACTACCTCCGCCTCCACTTTATTGTATTCCTGTGGGGCTTTACGGCCATCCTGGGCAAGCTGATTTCGCTGCCGCCCGTGGAGCTGGTATTTTACCGCACACTCATTGCCTCGGTGGGCTTGGCCATTCTGCTGGTTTCGCGCAAGCAGGAATGGCGGGTATCGCGGGGGCAGGCGTTGCGGCTGTTGGGCGTAGGGGCAATGGTGGCCGTGCACTGGATTACCTTTTTTCTGGCGGCGCGGTTGTCGTCGGTAAGCGTGTGTTTGGCCGGCATGGCTACGCTCGCGCTCTGGACCTCGATACTGGAGCCGCTGATCTTGCGCAAGCGCTTCGAGGCTTACGAAATCGTGCTGGGCTTGGTGGCCATGGTCGGTTTGTACCTGGTGTCGCAAGCCGAGTTCGACCAACTACTTGGCCTAGGTGTAGCGGTGTTTTCGGCGGGCCTGAGTGCGTTGTTCAGCGTGTTCAACGCCAAGCTTACCAAGCAGCACCCACCCCTGCGCCTCACGCTGTACGAAATGAGCGGGGCCTGCCTGAGCATTGCTTTGTTTTTGATTTTCCGCCCAGGTTTTGGCGGCGAGCTGCCGCAACTCGACCCTACCCTGCTCGACTGGTTGTGGCTGCTGATACTGGCCGGCGTGTGCACCGTGTATGCCTTTTCGGCTTCGGTGGAGCTGCAGCAGCGCCTGTCGGCCTTCTCGCTCAACCTCACCGTGAACCTGGAGCCCGTGTACGGCATTGCCTTGGCCGTGCTCATCTTCGGCAGCCAGGAGAAGATGTCGACGGGCTTTTACCTCGGCACAGTCATTATCCTGCTAAGCGTGCTGGTGCACCCAGTTATCGACCAGTGGGTGCGCCGGCGCCGCGCGGCCTCACAGCTGCCCATCCCACACGAGGAAGTCGCTGGTTAAGGCTATGCTCGGCGGCAGCGGCTGCCCTGGCCATAAGCCAAATACCGCCGACCCCGAGCCTGACAGGCTAGCGTAGGCGGCACCGGCGGCGTAGAGCTGCTGCTTCAGCTCGTTGAGCAACGGGTACCTAGGGGCCAGCGAGGCCTCAAAATCGTTCACCACGGTATCGCGCCATGTTTCGATGGGGCCGCTCAGTGCCGTGCGCAAATCATGGGCGGGTGCTTTGGGCTTTACGCCCGCATAAGCCTCGGCCGTGCTAATGTGCAGGTTGGGGTAAATAACCTTGCAAGCCGTGCCCGCGAGTTGCGGCAGCGACAAGGGCGCGAGTTCGTCGCCGCGGCCAGTAGCCAGCGCCGGTTGGTTGCGCACGAAGAAGGCACAATCCGAACCGAGGCGGCGGGCGTAGGCTTCCAGCTGGTCGTCGGTCAGCCCTAGGTCGAGCACCGTGTTCAGCGCTTTGAGGGCAAAGGCTGCATCGCCCGAACCACCACCTAGGCCGGCACCAATGGGCACTACTTTGTGCAGGTGCATTTGCACGGCCGGTACCTCCGGAAAGTCAGCTTTTAGCAGCTCGTACGCCCGAATGCACAGGTTGGTGGCCGGGTCGCCGGGGATGGGGCGGCCGGTAAGCGCCAGCGAAGTGTCGGCGGTGCTGGGCAGTACCTCCAGCGCATCGCACCACGGCAGCGGCACCATGGCGGTTTCGAGCGTATGAAAGCCATCGGGGCGGCGTTCGGTGATGTGCAGCCCTAGGTTGAGCTTGGCATTGGGGAAAACGAGCATGGCCACAAAGCAACAACGTAGCAGCCATACCTGCCGCAATCGGTCCGATGAAAAGCTTGCGCGTAACTTGCACCGGGCTTTATCCGCGCCCACACTGCATGTCTGCATCTGCCGCTCCTACTGGTTGGTACCGCGCTTGGGGCAAGCGCCTGCTCGATGTGCTGCTGGCCGCGCCTCTGCTACTGCTGGCGCTGCCAATACTGGCCGTTGCGGCCGTGTTGCTGAAGTGCCAGCCCGGAAGTGGCTGCGTACTGTTTCGGCACCAACGCCCGGGGTTGCACGGCCGCCTGTTTACGCTTTATAAGCTGCAAACCATGACGGACGAGCGCGACGCCCAGGGCCAGCTACTACCCGATGCCCAGCGCCTCACGCGCCTAGGTCGCTGGCTGCGCGCTTCTTCCGTCGACGAGTTGCCCCAGCTCTGGAACGTGCTGCGCGGCGACATTAGCTTAGTAGGCCCACGCCCCTTGTTGCCCGAGTATCTGCCACTTTACTCAGCTCTGCAAGCCCGCCGCCACGAGGTGCGCCCCGGCATTACGGGGTGGGCGCAGGTCAACGGCCGCAACGCTATCAGCTGGGAGCAAAAATTTGTCTTCGACGTGTGGTACGTCGAGCATCTCTCTTTTGCGCTCGATTTACGTATTCTAGGGCTGACTGCTGCCCGCGTGCTAGGTGCCAAAGGCATTTCGGCACCCGGGCAAGCCACCACCGAAGCCTTCCGGGGCTCGGCCTCAAGCTCTTCCGATTCTCCTGCCGCATGACCCAGCTTTTCTTTTCTGAGTACGAAGACCCCGAGTTCACCGGCGTGCGGCCGCTCGTAATTGTTGGCGCGGGCGGCCTCGGCCGCGAAGTACTGCAGCTCGTGCGCCAGCTCAACGAAGTAGAGCAACGCTGGAACGTACTGGGCTTCTACGACGATCAGCGGCCCGCCACCGAGCGCGTGCACGAGCTGCCGTGGCTCGGCACCGTTGACGACCTGAACGCCACCGACGACTCGGTGTACGTGGCCGTAGCCGTGGGCAGCAGCCGCAGCCGCGCCGCCGTGGTAAGCCGCCTCACGTCGCCGCGCATCCATTATGCTACGCTGGTGCACCCTTCGGTGCAAATGCGCGCATATCAGCAGATACAATTGGGTGTGGGCTGCATCATCTGCCAAGCCAGCATTTTTACGTGCGACATCCGCCTAGGTCGCCACGTGCTCATCAACCTGGGCTGCACCATCGGGCACGATGCCGTACTCGAGGATTTTTGCTCGCTGATGCCGCACGCCAACGTAGGCGGCGAAGCCCATCTCGAAGCTGGCGTATACTTGGGTACCAATGCTACCGTTATCAACCAAGTACGCATTGGCGCCGCAGCTGTGGTGGGAGCTGGTGCCGTAGTGGTGCGCAATTTGCCCGCACAATGCACCGCGGTGGGCGTGCCGGCATCGGTCATTAAGCAGCGCGTTTAAACCTACTTCGGGTCGGCCATTTGCTGGTGGCCGTGGCGCGTCTTGCCACGTCGGTAGGTTATTTTTGCCTGAATATTCAATCTTGAGCTGCGTTGTGTGGCTTGCTTTAGGGGCTGCGCCCCTGCCCTCTTCTTATGCGTAGCGACGAATACGACCGACTCTACCTTTCGCCGCCACACTTGGGCCGCCATGAGCTTAACTACCTGCACAAAGCCATCGAAGACAACTGGGTAGCTCCCGTTGGGCCGAACATCGACGGTTTCGAGCGCGACATTTGCCAGTATACCGGTGCACAGCATTGCGTAGCACTTAACTCGGGCACGGCGGCAATTCACCTAGGGCTGCAGTTGCTCGGCGTCGGCCCCGGCGACGAAGTGCTGGTGCCCTCCTTTACGTTTGTGGCTACCGCCAACCCGGTTCGTTACCTAGGCGCCGAGCCGGTCTTCATCGACAGCGAGACCGACACCTGGAACATGTGCCCCGGCTTGCTGCGCGAGGCCCTAACCGAACGCACCCGCAGAGGCCGCCTGCCCAAAGCCATTGTGCTAGTGCACCTCTACGGCATGCCGGCCCGCCTGCCCGAGTTGCTGGCCATTGCGGCCGAATTTGGGGTACCGGTGCTCGAAGATGCAGCCGAAGCCCTGGGTTCTACCTTCCAGAAACAGCCCCTCGGTACCTTCGGAGCAGTAGGCGTTTTCTCCTTCAACGGCAACAAAATTATTACCACCAGCGGCGGCGGCGCCTTGGTTACCAACAACAGCGAGTGGGCTCAGCAGGCGCGTTGGCTTGCCACCCAAGCCCGCGACGCCGCTCCGCATTACCAGCACTCAGCCGTAGGCTATAACTACCGCCTCAGCAACCTGCTGGCCGGCATCGGCCGCGGCCAGATGGGGCTGATCGAAGACCGGGTAAAGCGTCGGCGTGAGATTTATGCGCAATACTGCGAGCTACTGAAGTCCCTGCCCACTATTCAGGTAGCCCCGGCCGAACTGCCTAACTCCCGCGCCAACCGGTGGCTTACCACGATATTGCTGCGCCCCGAGCATACCAGCCTCAGTCCCGAAGAAGTACGCCAGCACCTCGAAACCCACAACATAGAGGCGCGCCCCCTCTGGAAACCCATGCACCTGCAGCCGCTTTTTGCCAACTGCGCTACGTACGGCGGTAGTGTATGCGAGGACCTGTTTAACCGCGGCCTGTGCCTCCCGTCCGGCTCTGCTATGACCGACGCCCACGTACGCCGGGTGGTAAGTGCTTTAAAAGAAATACTACCCGCAGGGTAGCCTAAGACCTGAAAATTGGTTTATTAAGTTCAATGAAGGGTACAAAGCAAACGGGCCTGGCACAAAATGCCAGGCCCGTGGTATATAAACCTGTTCCGTTGCAGCTTAGCCTAGGGCTTGTTTCAGATCAGCTATCAGCTCTTCAACCGGCTCAATACCTACCGATAAGCGTACCAGACCCACCGAAATACCGAGGGTTTTCTGCTGCTCCGGTGTTAGGTTGCGGTGCGAAGTACCTAGGGGGTACGACAACGACGAATCAACGCCGGCCAATGAGGGGGCAAACGGGAAGCGCTTAACGCGGCGCATAAAGTCGCTTACGGCCTCGGGGTCGTCATCCAACTTAAAGGAAAGCATACCGCCATATAGGCCGTGCCCCTGCTCAGAGGCCACAGCATGTTGCTCGTGCTCCGGCAAACCAGGGTAATACACTGCGCGCACAGCAGGGTGCTGCTGTAGCATATTGGCAATGGCCAAGGCATTATGGCTGTGCTCGCGCACGCGCAAGCGCAGCGTTTTCAGGCCACGCACGGCTAGCCAGCTTTCCATCGGGCTCAGGGTAAGCCCATAAAACATCACGATTTGCCGCAGCCGAGCGGCCGTCTCGGTATCAGCCGCTACCGTTACGCCGGCCGTTACGTCGCTGTGGCCCGATATGTATTTGGTAACGCTGTGCAGCGTAATGTCGGCACCCAGGGCCAAGGGCTTCGTCAGGATGGGCGAGGCGAAGGTATTATCCACTACCAGCTTCAGGCCAAGGCTGTGGCACTCGTCAGCTAAGCGCCGTAGGTCGGCCACACGCAGCAGCGGGTTGCTGATGGTTTCGGCCAGCAGCAGGCGCGTGGTAGGCTGCACAAACTGCTCCAGGTCGTAGAGTTGCTCGAAGGGCACGTAAGTTACCGTGATGCCTACGCGGCTCAGCTCGGCATTCAGCAGCGCCGACGAACCACCGTAGATATCCGCTGCGCACAGCACATGGTCGCCGGCGCGGCAATAGGCCATGAGCGCGGCAAAAATGGTGGCCATTCCCGAGCCCGTAGCTCTTGCCCCCGCCCCGCCTTCCAGCTTGTTCACGGCTTCGGCCAGCTCATCGGAGTTGGGGTTGCCGTTGCGCGAGTACATGTACCGGCTGCCGGGCTCCTGAAAGTAGGTTTCGAGTTCGTTGAGGTCCTGAAACTTGAAAACCGAAGTTTGGTAGATGGGCGTGATTTTCGGGCGGATATCCATTAGGCAAATGTAACGCTGTGGTGCTTGTGGCAAGCAGTACGGCCTCCGCCGAAAAGGGTAGCTAAAGCAATAAAAACAAAAAGGCCTTTCTCGCGCGAGAAAGGCCTTCCGTTATTCAAGCAGGCTGTGCTACGCCAGTACCGACTCTGCCAGTACTGTTACGTTGTTGCGCAGTACTTCCACCACGCCGCCGCTCACCTGGAACGACTCGCGGCCGGCTGCGCTGTTGATGCGCACCTCGCCCGCTTGCAACGCGCTGATCAGGGGCGCGTGGTTGTTGAGCACTTCAAACTGACCGGCAATACCCGGAAACACGGCCGAGGTTACTTCGCCCTCAAACACTTTCCGGTCCGGCGTGATGATTTCTAAACGCATGTTAGTTGTCAGTTTTTAGTTGTCAGTTGTCAGTGCCGATCCAGACCAAGGCCCGAATCCACAACCGACAACTGTCAACTGTCAACTAAAATATTAGCGGGCCTCAGCCATCAGACGCTCACCCTTGGCAACGGCATCCTCAATGGTGCCCACCAGGTTGAACGCAGCTTCGGGCAAGTGGTCGTACAGACCGTCGATGATGCCGTTGAAGCCTTTGATGGTGTCCTTGATGTCAACGAGTACACCTTTCAGGCCGGTGAACTGCTCGGCTACGTGGAAGGGCTGCGACAGGAAGCGCTGTACACGACGTGCACGCGATACTACCAGCTTGTCTTCTTCCGAGAGTTCGTCCATACCCAGGATGGCGATGATGTCCTGCAGTTCTTTGTAGCGCTGCAGAATCTCTTTCACGCGCTGAGCGGTATTGTAGTGCTCTTCGCCGATGATCGAGGCATCGAGGATACGCGAGGTCGAGTCGAGCGGGTCAACGGCCGGGTAGATACCCAGCTCGGCGATTTTACGCGACAATACCGTGGTAGCGTCCAAGTGAGCGAAGGTGGTAGCCGGAGCCGGGTCGGTCAAGTCGTCGGCAGGTACGTAAACGGCCTGTACCGAGGTAATCGAACCACGCTTCGTGGAAGTGATGCGCTCCTGCATGGCACCCATTTCGGTAGCCAGCGTAGGCTGGTAACCTACGGCCGAAGGCATACGGCCCAGCAGAGCCGATACTTCCGAGCCAGCCTGGGTGAAGCGGAAGATGTTGTCGATGAAGAACAGGATGTCGCGGCCGGCACCAGTGCCGTCGCCGTCGCGGAAGTTCTCAGCAACCGTCAAGCCCGACAGGGCCACGCGGGCGCGGGCTCCGGGGGGCTCGTTCATCTGGCCAAACACGAAGGTAGCTTTCGAATCCTTCATGCCTTCCAGATCTACAGCGTCCAGCTTCCACTGGCCTTCTTCCATGCCGTGCTTGAACTCGTCGCCGTACTGTACGATGCCGGCTTCGATCATTTCGCGCAGCAAGTCGTTGCCCTCGCGGGTACGCTCGCCCACACCAGCAAACACCGACAGACCCGAGTAGGCCTTGGCGATGTTGTTGATGAGTTCCTGAATCAGTACGGTTTTGCCTACACCGGCGCCACCGAACAGACCGATCTTACCACCCTTAGCGTAGGGCTCGATCAGGTCGATAACTTTGATACCCGTGTACAGTACCTCGGTGCTGGTCGAGAGGTCCTCGAAGCGGGGAGCCGAGCGGTGGATGGGCAGTGAGCCAGTAGCAGCGGGCTGGGGCAGGCCGTCGATGGCCTCGCCTACCACGTTGAACAGACGGCCAAGTACGGCGTCGCCGGTGGGCATCTGAATCGGGCTACCTAGGTCACGTACCTCAGCGCCGCGGGTCAGACCGTCGGTCGAGTCCATGGCAATGGTACGCACACGGTCT
Source organism: Solirubrum puertoriconensis (assembly GCF_001483135.1). GTDB lineage: Bacteria > Bacteroidota > Bacteroidia > Cytophagales > Hymenobacteraceae > Solirubrum > Solirubrum puertoriconensis. The sequence continues at coordinate 270,901 of NZ_LNAL01000003.1, read as the reverse complement.
TCGCCCAGGTGTTGCTGGCATTCCAGGATAACGCGCGTGCCGTTGTCCTTCACCACTTCGAGGGCGTCGAGGATGTTGGGAAGCTTAGAGCCTTCACCCGCGAAGCTCACGTCGACGACGGGGCCGATAACCTGGGTGATTTTGCCGGTATTCGCCATTGCAGTTCTTTATAAGGAGAATGAGAGCAGTTTCAGGCCGCAAAAGTACGGACCATTCGCTGCACGGGCAAACTACCTCATCAGCGAAAAAAATCAGAAAGTTTTCTCCCTGAAAATCACGGCAAAAAGGCCTTTTTCAAGGCCATTAGGGGCTTTTTACTGAATTTTTTTTTGCGGATAAATTTGGAGGCAGCGAAAACCTAGTTACATTTGCAAACCCAAACGGCACAACCACTGGTTACCGAAAGGGAAATTGTCCGATGGTGTAACTGGCAACACGCTTGATTTTGATTCAAGAAAGTCCAGGTTCGAGCCCTGGTCGGACAACCAACAAGGCGCTGGCCCCCTCTTCGGAGTGGAGCCGGCGCCTTTTGCGTTTTTCGGTTCCGACAGATCGGCCCACGCGTTAGCCCTGGGTCAGGCGGGCAAGCGGCCCGGCGCCCAAGTACCACGCGTGCATCCGATTTGGCGGACGCCGCTGTCTTGGTTTCGCTGTTTCGCTTATTCCTGTTTCTCTCCCACATGTCCTCGCAGGTCAAAATCTTCTCCGGCACTACGTCGCGCGCCGTGGCCGAAAAAATTGCCGCCGCCTACGGTCAGCCCCTCGGCGACCTCACCATCCAACGCTTCGCTGATTCTGAAATCGGACCGAGCTTTAACGAAAGTGTGCGCGGCTGCGAGGTGTTCCTCATCCAGAGCACCTTTCCGCCCGCCGACAACCTGATGGAGTTGATGCTGATGGTGGACGCGGCCAAGCGCGCGTCGGCCTACAAAGTCAACGTGGTAATGCCCTACATGGGCTACACCCGGCAAGACCGCAAGGATAAGCCGCGCGTGAGCATCGGAGCCAAAGTAGTGGCCGAATTTATTCAGAGCGTGGGTACCTCCCGCCTGATGACCTGCGACCTGCACGCCGGTCAGATTCAGGGCTTCTTCGACATCCCGGTGGACCACCTCGATGGCTCCACTATCACGGCGCCCTATATCCAGTCGCTGAACCTCGAGAACCTCATCTTCGCCTCGCCCGACGTAGGCGGCGTGGTACGTACCCGCGCCTTTGCCAAGAAGTTCGGGGCGGAAATCGTAGTCTGCGACAAAATGCGCCTGCGCGCCAACGAAATTGCCTCGATGCAGGTAATCGGCGACGTAACGGGCATGAACGTGGTACTTGTGGATGACATCGTGGACACGGCCGGCACCATCTGCAAGGCGGCCGAGCTGCTCATGGAGCGCGGTGCCGCCTCGGTGCGGGCCGTCATCACCCACCCAGTACTCAGCGGGCCGGCGCACGAGCGCATCCGCAACTCGGCCCTGGTGGAGCTGATTACTACCGATACCATTCCGCTGCGCGAGGAAAACGAGAAGATCAAGGTGATTTCCGTTGCTGACCTCTTCGCCCGTGCCATTCACAACGTGGTTTCGCACGAGTCGATCAGCTCGCTCTTCATATAAGTTATAGAGTAACTAAGAGCAGAGCTACAAGCTAGTTCCCCTCCTCATCCGAGGAGGGGAACTAGCTTGTAGCTTGAGTATTAACCTGTGACTTAGCTTTATTCTACCTCATTTAAGCATCGGGCTTCCAAAATATAATTCTTCGCTGTACCTTTGCGGCCCCTTCGGCTGCTGTAGCCGGGCGGAACAGTTTCATTTCAAGGCCTTTATCGGGCCACACTTTTTCAAACACCAGTATTATGAAAAGCCTGGAGATTGTAGGGTTTAAAAGAGCGAATCTCGGCAAGAAGGAAGCCAAGCGTCTGCGCAACGAGTCGTACGTACCGTGTGTAATGTACGGCGGCGAAGAGCAAGTGCACTTCTACGTACCGGCCATCCTGTTCCGCGAACTGCTGTACACCCCCGAGGTGCACATCGTTGATCTGAACATCGAAGGCGACCTGTACCGTGCTATCGTGCAAGACTCGCAGTTCCACCCCGTAAACGAAATGCTGCTGCACGTTGACTTCCTGCAGCTGCAGGAGGGCAAAGAAGTGAAGATGGACGTACCGGTTAAGTTCGTAGGCACTTCGCCCGGCGTTCAGCAAGGTGGTAAGCTGGTAACCAAGCTGCGCAAGCTGAAGGTGAAAGCTACGGCTGAGAACCTGCCCGACTACGTTGAAGTAAACATCTCGGACCTGGGCCTGGGCAAGTCGATCAAGGTAAGCAAGGTAGAAACTGCCAACTACCAGATCCTGACCAACCCGCTGGCTCCTATTGCTACCGTGACCATCCCGCGTGGTCTGCGTGGCCAGCTGCAAGCCGAGAAATAGGTTTTTCGAGCTGTCGACTAAGAAAATCCTGCTTCGCTTCGGTGCGGAGCAGGATTTTTTACGTTTGTGCCCGCGTAATACTCCACTATGAAATATCTGATCCTAGGTCTGGGCAACATTGGCCCGGAATACGCCGATACGCGCCACAACATCGGCTTTATGGTGCTCGACTACCTGGCCCAAAAGCACGATGCCAAGTTTGAGATTGGCCGGCATGCGTTCGTTAGCGAAATCAAGCACAAAGGCAAAACCTACGTGCTGGTAAAGCCCACCACTTACATGAACCTGAGCGGCAAAGCGGCCGCGCATTACCTCACTTCGCTGAAGCTGGAGAAGGAGCAGATGCTGGTGGTGACGGATGACCTAGCCCTCCCCTTCGGCAAGATTCGCCTGAAGGGCAAAGGCTCGGCCGGCGGGCACAACGGCCTCAAGCATATTCAGGAAACCCTAGGTACCGACGAGTACGCCCGCCTACGCTTCGGCGTGGATGCCAACTTCCCGAAGGGGCGGCAGGTAGACTATGTGCTCAACCCCTTCTCGGCCGATGAGCAGATTGACCTGCCCTTGCGCGTAGAAAAGGCTGCCGAGGCCGTGCTGGCGTTTGGCACCCTAGGGCTTGAGCGCACCATGAACTTCTATAACACGAAGTAGAGTGCCCATTACTCTGGACTATGTTCTCGACGATGGAGGGTGGGCAGATATTACTTTGGGCAATGAACAGCAAAGCGTAACCGGAGCTGTTTCCAATCTTCATGACAGCTTAGCCAGCTTAGCAGATGCTGCTTTAGATTTACTTACAGGTCGGCGAATTGCTGCATCCGTCTTTTTCATGGATGAGCCAGGTGAGCACCACCTTCTCCTCACAACAACCGATGAAGACAGCAGTGCATTGCAGATAGAAGTACGATGGTTTGACGACTGGGCTAGCTGGGGAATTTACCCTGATGACCAATTCGAATTACTGCTTTCTGCCGGTTCAAGCAAAAAGGAGTTCGGGAAAGAAGTATTGCGGGTACTCACCAAAATTTGGTTACAACACGGCGAAGAAGGTTACAGAAAGAAGTGGTTACGACATTCGTTTCCAAGCCAACAACATACCCAGCTTCAGCGCCTATTAAATGCATGAAAAAGCCGGCTTAGAGTGCTAAGCCGGCTTTACGTTGATTACAGAAGACTTAACCTACGCCACGAAACTTCCCGGCCGCACGGGCTGGCCGGGCTGCATGAGGCGCAGCGAGCCGTCCACATCTTCGGCCATCAGCAACATGCCTTGGCTTTCGATGCCTTTGATTTCGCGCGGGGCGAGGTTCAGCAGCACCAGCACTTGCTGGCCAATGAGGTTGGTGGGCTCGAAATGCTCGGCAATGCCGCTTACAATGGTGCGCTGATCGAGACCGGTATCAACGGTGAGCTTCAGCAGCTTCTTCGTTTTGGCTACTTTTTCAGCCGTGAGGATGGTACCCACGCGCAAATCCATGCGGCCAAACTCGTCGAACGACACGTTGTCTTTGGCGGGCGTTACGGGCGTGTTGGCTAGCTGATTGGCCACTTTGGTATCGAGCAGCTTCTGCACCTGCGCTTCCACCGTCTTGTCTTCGATTTTGTCGAAGAGCAACACGGCGTCGCCTAGGTGATGGCCGGCGGGCAGCAGGCCGGCAGCACCGGCTTGGGCCCAGCCTTGGCGCTCGATGCGCAGCATGCCGCCTAGGTTCGCGGCCGCGGTGGGCAAGAAGGGTTCCATGAGCGTAACCAAGCTGGCGGCCAGTTGCAGGGCCACGTGCAGCACGGTGCCGGTGCGCTCCTGATCGGTTTTTACCAGCTTCCAGGGCTCGGTGTCGGCCAGGTACTTGTTGCCGAGGCGCGTGAGGTTCATCAGTTCGGCCAAGGCGTCGCGGAAGCGGTATTGCTCGATCAGGTCACCGATGCGTTTGGGGAACTCAGCCAGTTGGGCAAACACCTCGCGGTCTGCGTCGGTGAGCGGGCCTTTCACGGGCACATCGCCGCCGAAAAACTTGTGCGTGAGCACCACGGCACGGTTCACGAAGTTGCCTAAGTTGGCTACCAGCTCGTTGTTATTGCGGGCCTGAAAGTCCTTCCAGGTGAAGTCGTTGTCCTTGGTTTCGGGGGCATTGGCGGCCAGCACGTAGCGCAGCACGTCGGCCTTGCCTGGGAAATCCTGCAGGTACTCGTGCAGCCACACGGCCCAGTTACGGGAGGTCGAAATCTTGTCGCCTTCGAGGTTCAGAAACTCGTTCGCGGGCACGTTATCGGGCAGGATGAAGTCGCCGTGGGCCTTGAGCATCGCCGGGAAGATGATGCAGTGGAACACGATGTTGTCCTTGCCGATGAAGTGCACCAGCTTGGTGCCGGGGTCTTGCCAGTAAGGCTTCCATGCGTCGCCGGGAAGCAAATCTTTGGTGGCGGAGATGTAGCCGATGGGCGCATCAAACCACACGTAAAGCACTTTGCCATCGGCACCTTCTACCGGCACGGGCACGCCCCAATCCAGGTCGCGCGTTACGGCGCGGGGCTGCAAGCCCTGGTCGATCCAGGATTTGCACTGGCCGTACACGTTGGTTTTCCAGTCCGATTTGTGGCCTTCGATAATCCACTCGCGCAGCCACTGCTCGTACTGGTCGAGGGGCAGGTACCAGTGCTTGGTTTCGCGCAGTACGGGTTTGTTGCCCGAGAGCATCGACCTAGGATTGATCAGCTCGGTGGGGCTGAGCGATGAGCCGCACCGCTCGCACTGGTCGCCGTAGGCGTTTTCGTTGGCGCAGGTAGGACAAGTGCCCACGATGTAGCGGTCGGCCAAGAATTGCTGCGCCTGCTCGTCGTAATACTGCTGCGACACCTGCTCCGTGAACTGCCCGGCCTCGTACATTTTCCGGAAGAAATCGGAAGCGGTTTGGCGGTGCGTGTCGTTGGAGGTGCGGGCGTAGATATCGAACGAGATGCCGAAATCCCGGAACGAGTCGCGGATGATGGCGTGGTACTTATCCACCACCTGCTGCGGCGTTACGCCTTCTTTCTGGGCCCGAATGGTAATGGGCACGCCGTGCTCGTCGGAGCCGCACACGAACTTTACGTCGCGGCCTTGCGCACGCAGGTAACGGGCGTAGATATCGGCCGGAATGTACACGCCGGCCAAGTGACCAATGTGTACGGGGCCGTTGGCATAAGGCAACGCTGCCGTGATGGTGTAGCGTTGGGGTTGGGAGGTCGTGCTTGGGGAGGTCATGCAGCTATGAGGGGCAGCTGGCACCTAGGGCCAGCCGTTAGTGCTTCGTACGAATGAAACGCGCAAAGAAACGGGGAAATGCGCAGTCTTCACCTCGTCGTTTCACGTATTAAGCACACCCCTACCGCGCCAGACCAACTTTTCAGTTGTATGAGCAAAGACAATCTGCGTCCGATTCACTTCCTTGGCGAAGTAGTTCGCTTGCTTCTCCACTCCTCAACCTCTACTCCTATGGCCAAAGCCGCAACTACCCCCACGGCCGACACCACGCCCGAAGAACAGCCTACCAAGCAAAAGGACAAAGGCAAAAAGAAAGACAAAGACGGCCAGAGCAAAGCCGAACGTAAGGCTGCCAAAGCCGAACGCAAGCAGCAGAACGATGCCGCGCACACCAGCATTGATTTGCCCGCCGAAAACGAGCAAACCAAGCGCAAGAAATCGGGCAATAAAAAAGCCTTGCGTGCGGCCGCTAAGCAGGTACAGAAAGAGCTTGACCGCCGCCTCGATGAGCTGACTAAGCGCATCCGCAAGGAGACCAAGGCCAAGCTGCGCGAGGTAATTGAGGAAGCTACCCGTCGCTTCGACGACGAAAGCGGCCAGTTGCTGCAGCAAACGCTGGAAAGCCTCTCGGAAGATGGCGCTGCCAACACCTCCGCAACGGCCGATACCGACTTTGCTAGGGAGGATGCAGACACCACCGCCGAGGCAGCCCAAACCGACATCGTACCGGAACCGGTGGCTGCGCCAGCCGAAGTGCCGCAGGGCAAGCCTGCTGCACCTAGGCCTTCGCGCAGCCGAAGCGGCGCGGCTACCACCGGTGCTGCGCCCGCACCCAGCAGCCGTTCGCGGAGCCGGGCAGCCAAGCCCGCCGCTCAACCAAGCGCCACCGATGCTTCTGCCTCGGCCGCTACCGATGCCGCCCCTGTGCTAGGCGGCGCCTAAGCCAGCTGATTGCCAACTTTACACGTGTGGCCCGCGCAAGCAACTGCAGTTGTTGCTTGCGCGGGCCACACGTGCGCTGTTAGGGCCGTGGCAGCGTATCGGTAGCCAAGGTAGCATTGCCTTGGATGCGCAGCATGCGTTCCTCCTGGGTTGTGTTGTTGGGTGCGTTGGTGTTTACCGATTCGATGCGCTGACGGCCGCCGCTGGCAGCGGCTTGCTCGCGCACTTGCGGTACGCGGCCGGGCGTAGCATCGGGCACGCTGTTGCCCGTGCCCAAGCCGCGGTTATAAGCAGCTTGGCGGTCGGCGTCGGTCCGGATTTCGGAAGGGGCGCGGTCAGTTTCGAGGGCGCTATCGGTTGAGGAGCAGGCGCCGAGTCCGGTTAAGGAAAAAGCACCTAGGTATATCAGCAAACGTTGGAAAGCAGGCATGTAAAGGGAGCAGCGGCGTAAGTGCCCCTGCCCCTGCTGCTGAACGCAAGCGCTGCAACGAGGTTGGGCCTGCCGCTACTAGCCAAGCAAGGCATTAGCGACAGGCCCAACAGTTGGCGTAGGTACCTAGACAGGCTGCCGATTACAGAGCAGGAACCGCTACGGCACTTCGAATACCATCCCACAGCGCCACGCGGGCCTCCATGCAACGGCGAGCCACCTCGGTAGCTTGCTGCCACCGCTCGGCGTTATCGGCGCACAGTTCCTGCACCATTTGCTGCGCGAGGGGTGCGTGGGCTTCTTCGTCGAGCTCGATGTGGCGGTCGAGGTAGTAGGTAAAGGTGTCGAGCTGGCCGGGGAAACGCGCGCGCAAATCGTGCACGAGGTGCCGGAACATATCCGGAATCACGTCTTCGCGGCCGAAGGTGAAGGCAGCGGCCACAGCATGCGGCTGGCCCGAGTTTACCACCTCAAACGTTTGCCGCACAAAGGTGCGTACGCTTTCGGGAGCTTCGGCGGCACCTAGGGCTTCTTCAACCGAAGCACCGGTAGCCAAGGTTTCGAGCAGGCGCTGAATGGGAGTTACATCGGCGCCGCACTCCTGCATGGCGCGCAAGTACAGCTCGAAGTGGCTGGTGGGGCAGCCTTCGGGGTCGACGTCGGTTTCCTCTTCCAGCACAATCTCGTTGATGAGGCGGCGCGTACTGGGGTTGCCGCGCGGCACCCACGGTACGGTGGTGCAGGTAAGGTCGCGCTGTAAGGCTTTGAGCAGTGACATAAAATCCCACACGGCAAACACGTGGTGCTGCATAAACACCCGTAAATCATCGAGCGAGTGCAACGATTGGTACACGCTGTGCTCGACGAGGCGCTGCCGAGCCGGCGCCAAGGCTTGCTGCAGGGCAGCAATGGAGTTCTGTGACATAAAAAAGTGCGGCAGGTAAGCAGTTGGAGTAACCAACGAAACCACAAAATTGTGGTAACAAGGCCGCATAAACGAAACAAACTTACCTGTCGGATTGCGACCTAGGCGGTTGCCTTGCGCGGCCCAACCGTGGGTTACTTTTTCAGCTTAAACGTCATGGCGGCTGAGTTCATGCAGTAGCGCAGGCCGGTGGGCTTGGGCCCGTCGTCGAACACGTGGCCTAGGTGGCCGCCGCACTTAGCGCACACAATCTCGTCGCGCGACATGCCGTAGCTGCTGTCGGTTTGCACCTTCACCGAAGCATTGGTGGCCGGCGCCCAAAAGCTGGGCCACCCCGTACCCGATTCGAACTTCTCGGAGCTGCGAAACAGCCAATTGCCATCGGCGGCGCAGTAGTAGTTGCCGGTTGCGTGGTTGTCGTTGTACTTATTGGCAAACGGCCGCTCGGTGCCTTGCTGGCGCAGCACTTTGTACTGCTCGGGCGTGAGTTGCGCGCGCCATTGGTCGTCGGTATTCTGCACCGCAAACTCGTTGGGCTGGTTAGTTCGCGGCGCCGCTTTGGGGTACTGCGAGGCGGCACCGGTTTGAGCAGGTTCGGCTTTGGTTTGCTGCTGCGAGCAGGCGGGCAAAACCAGCCCCAGCACTCCGGCAAAAAGAGGTAGCGCAAGGCGAGCAAAAAGCATGTTGCGGTAGTTGAACACGGTTGAAAACTCCTTGGGTATTAGCCGAACGCTATGCCCCTAGGTATTGTTTGGCATACCTACGGAGCTAAGCCACAGCGTGGTTTGCTCTGAAACCTTAAGGTTAACAAGCATTTGCGGCTAACATTCCGTACCTTTGCGCCCGCAAAACCGCTCTCATGCAGAACATTCGTAACATCGCCATCATCGCGCACGTCGACCACGGCAAGACCACGCTGGTGGACAAGATTATCCACGCCTCCAAAATTTTCGGGGAACACCAGCAGTTCGACGACCTGATCCTGGACAACAACGACCTGGAGCGGGAACGTGGCATTACCATCGTTTCCAAGAACGTATCGGTTCGCTACAAAGACGTTAAAATCAACATCATCGACACCCCTGGTCACGCCGACTTTGGTGGTGAGGTAGAACGCGTACTGAAGATGGCCGACGGCGTGCTGCTGCTCGTCGACGCCTTCGAAGGTGCTATGCCCCAAACGCGCTTCGTGCTGTCGAAAGCCATCGACCTAGGCCTGAAGCCGATTGTGGTAGTAAACAAGGTTGACAAAGAAAACTGCCGCCCCGACGAGGTGCACGAGCAGGTATTCGACCTCATGTTTAACCTAGGCGCTACCGAAGACCAGCTGGACTTCGTAACGCTGTACGGCTCGTCGAAGCAGGGCTGGATGTCGCGCGACTGGAAACAGAAGACCGAAGACATTACCCCGCTGCTCGATGCCATCATCGAAGTAATTCCGCCGGCTCCCTTCATCGAGGGCACGCCGCAGATGCAGGTTACCTCGCTCGACTACTCGGCATTCGTAGGTCGTATCGCCATCGGACGCGTACACCGCGGTACTCTGAAAGAGGGCGCCAACATGAGCCTAATGAAGGCTGATGGTTCGGTGAAAAAAGTGAAGATCAAAGAACTGCAGGTGTTCGAAGGCCTCGGCAAAGCCAAAGTGACCGAAGTGCAGGCCGGGGAAATTTGTGCCGTAACGGGCATCGAAGGCTTCGACATTGGCGACACCATCGCCGACGCCGAAAACCCCGAGGCACTGTCGCGCATCAGCATCGACGAGCCGACGATGAACATGCTGTTCACCATCAATAACTCGCCGTTCTTCGGTAAGGAAGGTAAGTTCGTGACCTCGCGTCACCTGCGCGACCGTCTGTACAAAGAAACCGAGAAGAACCTGGCCCTGCGCGTGCAGGAAACCGACCGCGAAGACACCTTCCTGGTGTACGGCCGCGGTATCCTTCACTTGTCGGTACTCATCGAAACGATGCGCCGCGAAGGTTACGAGCTGCAGGTAGGCCAGCCGCAGGTTCTGTACAAAGAAGACGAGAATGGCAACCGCCTGGAGCCCATCGAGCACCTGGTAGTTGACGTGCCCGAGGAAACCGCCGGCAAGGTTATCGAACTGGTAACGATGCGCAAAGGCGAGCTGACCATCATGGAGCCGAAGGGCGACCTGCAGCACTTGGAGTTCAACATTCCGTCGCGCGGCCTGATTGGCCTGCGCAACAACGTGCTGACGGCTACTGCCGGTGAGGCCATCATGAACCACCGCTTCCAGAGCTACGAGCCTTACAAAGGCGGTATCCCGGGTCGCATCAGCGGTTCGCTGATTTCGATGGAAGCTGGTGCCGTTACGGCTTACACCCTCGACAAAATGCAGGACCGCGGTGAGTTCTTCATCGACCCAGGCGAAGAGGTATACGGCGGCCAGGTAGTAGGCGAGCACACCCGCCCGAACGACCTGACCTTGAACCTGCAGAAAGGCAAAAAGCTCACGAACATGCGCGCTTCGGGCTCGGATGAAAACGTGAAGATTCAGCCGAAGCGTCAGTTCTCGCTCGAGGATGCCATGGAATACATCCAGAAGGATGAGTACCTGGAAGTGACGCCGAAGTCGATCCGTATGCGCAAGATTTTCCTCGACGAAAACGAGCGTCTGCGCATGGCTAAGAAGGAAGACTAAGCATCATCTGCTAGTTGTCAATCAAAAGGCGCGGCTTCGGCCGCGCCTTTTTTGTTTTATCTGTAGGCGTTATAGCCGGCTTAATGCAGCGCTGGCTCAAGCAATAGCAAACTACCTTCTCACCTCGAAGTGCTGGTACCCCTGCACCTCTCCTGGCTGCACTTCCACTTTATCCACGCGAGCAGCCGGCGGGCCTTTGTGGCACCACTGCTCCATGGCACCTAGGGCATCGGCCGGGCCTTCGGCCTCAATGGTTACCGTACCGTCGGCTTCGTTGCGGGCGTAGCCACATAGGCCAAGCCGCCGCGCCTGCTGCTGCGACGATTGCCGGAAAAAAACGCCTTGCACTCGGCCGTGGATGCGAAAAGTGCGGTGTTCGATCATAGCTGCAGAAGCATGTAGTACGTAAGCCGCCAAAAATACTGAACCCGCATTTTTGTGGTTCTGTTTTGCCGGCCTTCGTTACTCAAACTTTATGCGCTACGCTCTTACCAACGCTATTCTGCACACCGGCTACGCCGAGCTGCTTCATCATGCGGTTATTATCAGCGGCGACCAGATTGAGGCGGTTGTGCCCACCGCTGAGTTGCCGGCAGATATAGCCGTCCACGACCTAGGTGGCCTGCATGTGGCCCCAGGCCTTATCGATTTGCAGGTGTATGGCGCCGATCAGGTTCTTTTTTCGACCCACCCTACCGTAGCAGTGCTCGCGCGCATGCAAGCGGCGTTCTGTCAACAAGGCACCACGCATTTCTTGGCTACCATGCCCACCAACTCGCCGGTGCTCATGCGCGAAGCCGTGCAGGCAGGCAAAGCATTTCGGCAGCAACACCCCAACGGCGGACTGCTGGGCGTGCACCTCGAAGGCCCCTACATCAGCCACGAAAAAAAGGGCGCGCACCAAGCCGAGTTTATTAGGGTACCCGATGTGGCCGAGCTGCGCGAATGGCTGCACCTAGGCGAAGGCGCATTGCGCATGCTTACCATGGCGCCCGAAGTCGCTACGCCGGAAGCGGTGGCCCTGCTGCGCGAGGCCGGAGTAGTGTTGTCGGCGGGGCACACCAATGCTACCTACGCCCAAGCCACCACGGCGTTTCGCAGCGGCTTTACGGCGGCTACGCACCTATTCAACGCTATGTCGGCGCTTACGGGGCGCGAGCCGGGCGTAGTAGGTGCCGTGTACGATTCGGCTATTGCCTACGCCAGCATCATTGCCGATGGCGTGCACTGCGACTTTGCCTCGGTGCGCATCAGCCAAAAGCTGATGGGCGAGCGGCTGTTCCTGATAACCGATGCCGTGGCCGAAAGCCCCGAGGGCGCCTACCAGTTCCGGCACGCCGGCGACCGGTTCGTGGATCGGCAGGGCACTTTGGCGGGCTCGGCGCTTAGCATGTTGCAAGCGGTGCGCAACTGTGTGCAGCACGTAGGCATTTCGCTTGCCGAAAGCCTGCGCATGGCTACGCTGTACCCTGCCCGCGTGCTGGGTCTCGAAAACCACCTAGGGCTGGTTGCCCCCGGCTACCAAGCCAGCCTGTGCTTGTTTGATGATGCCCTGGAGGCGCACGGCGTGGTATTCGCAGGCGAGCTGCGCCTCGCTCCTCCCCTGGGTGCCGAGCGACCCTAACGTTGAGCGGCTACGTCGCGCTGGCGTACGGCCTCGAAGGTGAGCACCGCCGTGGCCGTGCTCACGTTCAACGAATCGATGTAGCCGCGCATGGGAATGATGATGGTGTGGTCGCAGGCGGCAATGAGCTCCGGCGTCAGGCCATCGGCTTCGGTACCCATAAACAACGCCGTGGGGCCGCAGTAATCGAAATCGGTGTAGGGCTTGGCTACTGGCGTAAGGGCGGCGGCATACGTACGAATGTTGTGCTCATGGCACCAACCCAGCAGCTCCTCGCGCGTGGTGGCTACTACCGGCACCGTAAACACGCAGCCAATGCTCGAGCGAATGGCGTTGGGGTTGAACAAGTCAGTGCGCGGATCGCACACGATTACGGCGTCGGCCTGGGCCGCATCGGCCGTGCGCAGCACCGCGCCTAGGTTGCCGGGCTTCTCCACAGCCTCCAGCACCAGCAGCAGCGGGTTGGCGGGCAGCTCCAGCTCTTGCAGGCGGCGCAACGGCGGCTTCGCTAAGGCCAGCACGCCATCGGAACCCTCGCGGTAGGCCACCTTCTCAAAAACCGCCCGCGAAACATCAAACCACTCGGTGGCGGCATCGAGCACCTGCCGCAACTCGGCATGCTTGGCGGCGGGCAGCAACTCGGCGCATACAAACACGGTGGGCACCGCCACCCCAGCAGCCCGCGCGATGGTCAGCTCGCGCAAACCTTCGATGATAGTTAGCCCTTGCGCCCGCCGCTCCGCTGATTTTTGCTGCAGGCGCAGCAGGTTCTTGATGCGGGGGTTTTGCGGGCTGCTGATCGGATCGGGCATGGCGGGGAAGGTATTCGTAGGCGCCACGAAGATACGGCACGGCACCACGCGTGCGGGTTTTTGAACAGCAGCGCGCCGGGGTATGTATCTTGCGTAGTCGTTGGCCTACGGCATTTTCAACATGGTATTCAACACGAAGACTAAACTGTACATCGGCTTCTTTATTGCGGCCGGTGTACTTCTGCTCACGGCGGTGGCCTCGTTTATCAGCACCCGGCAGCTGAGCAACCGTACCCAGTGGGTCGAGCACTCATACCAGGTAATGCAGCAGCTCAAGGATATGGAGCTGCGCATCAAAGATGCCCGCTCGGGGGTGCGCGGCTACCTGCTCACCACCGACACGGTGTACCTAGGGCTTTACAACAAAGCCAAAGGTCAGGTAATGGGGCATTTTAACGAAGTCGATCGGCTCACGCAGGACAACCCCAAGCAGCAGTTGCGGCTCGATACTCTTGAAACCCTGATTAATGTGCAGCTGCGCCTGCTCGCCGACCTCACCCGCAGCAAAGGCAATCTGTCGCGCTCCACCATTCAAACAACGCTCGATACCGACCGCCAAACCATGCGCGCGGTGGAACGCCTCCTGAGCCGGGCCCGCACGCGCGAGCTGGAGATTTTGCAGGAGCGCAGCTCCGAGCAAAGCACCTACGAGACCATCACGCCGGCTATTATTCTGATATCGACCACTTTTGCCATCGTCATCACGCTGTGGCTTTTCTGGCGCGTAAGCGTAGAAATAACCGCCAATGAGCGTTTGCAGCACGAGCTAACGGCCGCTAACGAAGGCATTGCGCACCGCATCAGCATCATCGAGAACCTGGCCAACCAAGTAGTGCAGGGCGACTACAAGGTGAAGATCAAGGACAAGGAACGCGACAGTGTGGGCAACCTGGCCACCTCGCTCAACCGCATGACGCAAACCCTCGATGATACCTTTACGGCCCTGGAAAAACGCAACCGCGAGCTGGATCAGTTTGCCTACGTGGCCTCGCACGACCTAAAGGCCCCGTTGCGCGGCGTGAGCACCGTGGTAAAGTGGATTGAAGACGAGCTGGGCCACGAGCTGTCCGACAAAATGCGCGAGTACTTTGGGCTAATGAAAGGCCGCCTCTCGCGCCTCGAAGACCTGATTAACGGCCTGCTGGCCTACGCCCGCGTGGGCCGCACCCAACAACGCCTCGAGGAAATTAGCGTGGAACACTTGGTGCACGAGGTGGCCGATTTGGTAGTGCCGCCTACGTTTGAGTTGCGCATCCAAGATGACTTGCCTACGCTCGTTACCGACCGACTAAGCCTGCAGCAGGTGTTTACCAACCTGCTCAGCAATGCCGTAAAGTACCACCACAACAAGCAGGGCATTATTACCATCGGCTGCCGCGAGGCAGGCAAGCAGTACGAGTTTCGGGTGCAGGACGACGGCCCCGGCATTGCCCCCGAGTACCACGAAAAGATTTTTCTGATGTTTCAGACGCTGCGCGACCGGCACACCGCCGAAAGCACAGGCATTGGCCTGAGCATCGTGAAAAAGATTATCGACGAGCAGCGCGGCAGCATCCGCGTGGAGTCGGCTGCGGGCAGTGGGGCGGCGTTCGTGTTTACCTGGCCCAAGCAGCCGGTGGGCGTGGCGCTCAGCAAAGCCGAGCTGTAACCTAGGGCTGCGGCAACAGTACCTTACCTTTGTTTCCTCACCACCTCCTTTCCCGATGCGTTCAGTTCTGCTAGTAGAAGACGACTTTTTCGACACAATGACCGTGCAGAAGTCGTTCGAGAAGTTCAGCGTTCCGCACAAGCTTTACACAGCCTTCAACGGGCTCGAAGCCTTGGATATGCTGCTGGGCCTGAACGGCGTCGAACCCATTCGGCCACTGCCCGAGGTAATTCTACTCGACCTGAACATGCCCAAAATGAACGGGCACGAGTTTCTGGCTGAGCTAAACACGCACGAGGAACTGCGCCACATTCCGGTGTTCATCACCACCACCTCCGAGATGGACATCGACCGCATGCAGGCCGAGCAACACAACGTGCGTGGCTACATCGTAAAGCCCATCGACTTCGAGAACACGCGCGACATGATCGACAGCATGAGCCTGCTCGAAACCTTGCTCAAGCCTGAGTAGAGCGTGTAGTAACGTACTTACCAACGGCAACGGGGCCGCCGAATTAGCTTTCGGCGGCCCCGTTGCCGTTGGCAGGGTTATGCTTATCCTACTTTTATCACATCTTGGCCCCTGATAAGCTCCGCAACCGGGCCACTTACCCGTTCATTGCAAGCCTCTGCATCGTAGTGAGAAGCAGCAACGTATGGGATTAAAAAGGAGTTTGGCCCGCGGAACGAGTTACCCTGCCGTTGTGGTTTCGAAAAGCACGGGGCACTGGCCGGTTTTTTGCGGCAACTTGGCTCCGGCATTACTTTTCGGCCGCGCGGCGCGGCGCTGTATGCAACCGCCCCCGATCCGAACGTTTCCTAACGGTATTCACCTGTTCGTTCACGCCCTCCACTCATGAACATTCGTTCAATGTTGCTCGCCGCCGGCCTTGCCGGCGCCTCCGCGGCTGCTGCCGTGGCGCAGGATGCCCCGCGCCAGCTGAGCACGCCTCCTTCCGTAGCCGACACCGTGCGCCAGAGCGTAGCTACGCCGGCACCCGCACCAGCTCAGCCTGCCCCAGCTCAAGTGGCTCCGCCACAGCAAGCACCACAACCGCGCTACCGCATCGGCCTGAAATCGGGCCAGGTATATGCCGCCGACGATGTAGAGATGCGCCAGCCGGTAATTGGCCGCTCGTACCTGCTGCTCAACGGCCAACAGCGTTTCGATCTGGATCAGATTAAATTTTACCAGGACGAAACGGGCCACTACGTTCGTACCACGCTGCCGGGCTCGCGGCGCGAAGCTACCCTGCGCCGCGAAAAGCAAGGCCGCATCAGCACGTATTCCATCACCTCGCAGTCGTGGTCGCCGGGGGGCTTTGGTGGCGGGCCTTGGGGCTACGGGCCCTACGGCTACGGCATGGGCCGCTACGGTTTTGGTAGCCCGTGGGGCTACGGCGGCTACCCCTACGGCGGTGGCTACCGCACCGTGAAAACGGAGTACTTCAGCAAGGATGGCGGCCCGATTCAGGACATGAACCTGCGCAACCTGAGCGTGGCACTTTCCGATAACCCCGGCAGCTCGGAGCTATTGCGCGATGCGGCTCGCCTCAAGCGCATCAGCACCGCGGGCTACATTGTGGGCGGCGGTATGCTGGTGGCGGGTATGCTGAACACTTTCAGCGGCAACGCGCAGCGCATTTCGCCGCTGGTGTTCATTTCGGTGCCGGTGTTGCTGGTGCCCACCTTCGTGAGCGGCTCGCAGGCCAACAAGCTGAAGCAAGCCGTGCAGATGTACAACTACTCCGGGGCAGCCACGCGCTAAGCGCCACCCCTTTTTCCCTCCCACACCATGGCCGGTACCCACCTAGGGGCCGGCCTTGGTTTTTGGAGCCTAGGCCAACCGCGCAGCCGGCTCTTGCGTTTGCCAAGCTGTGTCTGCCGCCATACCAACTCCCGATACCGACTTTGCGCACCGCCAAGCGCTGGCGTTGCTAGCGCACGAGCGGTTGTGCCAGCTCTACGGGGCACCCTTCCGGTTTTTCAGCGTGAAAGACCCTATGAGCGAGCTGATCAGCGCCGTATTGTCGCACCGCACGCGCAACCAGGATTCGCACCGGGCTTACCAACAGCTGCGGGCCCGGTTTACTACCTGGGCCGAAGTGCGCGATGCTCCCACGGCCGAAGTCGAAGAAGCCATCAGCCCGTGCACCTGGCCCGAGCAAAAGGCCCCGCGCATACAGGCCATATTGCGCGAGCTAACCGAGCGACTGCAAGGGCACCTGGCACTCGAGTTCCTGGGTGAGCTGCCCGTACCCGAAGCCCGTGAGTGGCTTGAAACCTTGCCCGGCGTGGGGCCCAAAACCAGCGCGGCCACGCTGCTATTCAGTACGCTGCGCCGCCCGGCCATGCCCGTCGATAGCCACCACCACCGCGTAGCCCAACGCCTAGGTCTCATCGGCCCCAAAGTAGGCACTGAAGCCTCGCACGCGCTGCTTGAGGCCTTGTTGCCACCCGATTGGGATGCGCAGCTGGTGTATGACCACCACGAGGCCCTGATGTTTCATGGGCAAAAGTGCTGCTATTACCGCTCGCCGGCGTGTGGCCGTTGCGTGCTGCTCGATGTGTGCCCCACCGGCCAACAGCTACGCGGCAGCACTTCGATGGCACCGGCTGCGTAAGCATACGTATTACCTTCTTTCCTCTTCAGCCATGAAACCTACTTACGGCATGCCGGCTTTGCTGTCGGCTATATTCCCGGGCTTGGGCCAGCTCATCAAAGGGCAGATTCTGAAAGCCGTGGTTATTTGGGTAATCAGCGGTGTGGTGGGCTTTTTGCTTTGGTGGACGATAATTGTTCCTTTTGCCGTGTGGGCCTGGAACGTGTACGACGCCTACAACTCGCCCACCACCTAGCCCGGCATGGCCACCCTGCACCTCAAAGCCAAACCCAACGCCTGCCACAACGCCCTTGTGCTAGCGCCCGATGGCAGCATTACCATTCGGCTGAACGCCCCTGCGCAGGATGGCAAAGCCAACGACTGCTTGCTGCGGTTTTTGGCCGAGGTGCTGGCCCAACCCCGCAGCAGCCTTACCCTGCTCAGCGGCCACACGGCGCCGTTCAAAAAGGTTGATGTACCCGGCCTTTCCGATGCGGAGCTGCGCAGCGCCTTGCTTGCCCACGCGCAATAGCCGCCTCCCCTTAGATCGTGGCTGAGGGCGCTGAGCTAGCCATATGGTTGCCTGTGCCAAAACTCATAGCGTTTAGCCACCCAACACCACAAAGCTGCAAGCGGCACTGGTTTGCTTTCAAACACAGTGAGCATTGAACCGCGGACCGCAGAAAACGAAAAGCCGCCAGTTTCCCCGCTGGCGGCTTTTCTCCCTTCTACACCTTCCCCCTAGGTTCGTGCGGCCCCGAGTTTCCCATTCTCCGGAGCAGCGGGCGCGCACGAATACTTGTTACCCAACCCTGGAGGCTTGCAGCTCCTTGCGGTAGGTGCGCTCAAAATCCTCATCCACGTGGTACGTCGATTCTTCGTGCTGACTCAGGTCGAGTCCTAGGTCTTCGTCGGCGGCTTTCACGCGCAGGGCAAAAAAGCGGTCCGTTAGCTTCAGCAGCGCCCAAGCGCCGCCAAACGAGTAACCCACCACAATCAGCAAGCCCAGCACGTGGTAGCCAAACACCGTGGCGGTGCCATGTATCAGGCCCACCTTGTCGGCAAATACGCCCGTGAGCAGCATGCCCACAATGCCACCTAGGCCGTGGCACGGAAATACATCAAGGGTATCGTCGATGGTGGTGCGGGAGTTTTGCCAGTGCACCGCCGCGTGGCTGATAAGCGCCGCCAGCACGCCGAACAGTACGCTTTGGCCGTAGCTTACGTAGCCGGCCGCGGGCGTAATAGCCACCAGCCCTACCACGGCGCCGGTGCAAGCACCCACGGCCGTGGGCTTGCCACCGCGCACCACCTCTACCAGCAGCCAGGCAAACAACGCCGCCGCCGAAGCCAGGTTGGTGTTCACGAAAGCCGTTACGGCCAGCTCGTTGGCACCTAGGGCCGAGCCTGCGTTGAAGCCAAACCAGCCAAACCACAGCAAACCCGTGCCGAGCAGCACGTACGGTACGTTAGGCGTTGAGAACGACGACTTGCGGTGCGTAGTGCGCGGCCCTAGCACCATGGCCCCAGCCAGCGCCGCAATGCCCGCCGAAATGTGCACCACCGTACCACCGGCAAAATCGAGCACGCCCCAGCGGCGCAAGAAGCCTTCGGGGTGCCACGTCCAGTGCGCCAGTGGGCAGTAGATGAACAGGCAAAACAGTACCATGAAAGCCAAGTAGCCTTTGAAGCGTACCCGCTCGGCAAACGAGCCGGTAATTAGGGCTGGCGTGATAATGGCAAACTTCAGCTGAAAGGCGAAGTACAAGATAAACGGGATAGTAGGCGACAACACCGGGTGCGGCGCCGTGCCCACCCCACGCAGCAAAGCATAGGTAAACGGTGAGCCGATGATGCCGTGCCACGAGTCGCCGTAGGCCAGCGAGAAACCAACAAAGTAGAACACCAGCGTGATGACACCCAGGGCCACAAAGCTTTGTAGCATGGTGCTGATGACGTTTTTAGGCCGCACCATACCCGCGTAGAAAAACGACAGCCCCGGCGTCATGATCAGCACCATGGCGGTGGCCGTTAGCATCCAGGCTATGTCGGCAGCACTTAGCGAGCCGGGCAGGGCTACCGGGTGTGCGGCAGGCGTAGCGGCTGCAATCATTGCACTCAGCAGCAACCCACCTAGGGCTACACGAGCAAAGGACAATTTTGGCGTAGTGGTTGGCATAAGAGGCGTGGGCTAGTTACCTGCACTAGCTAATGTATTCACGAAATATCTATTGCAACAAGAACACTCTCAAGTTTTATAGGCATATCCAGCAAAATATGTATGATATGGTTATACACCCCTTGTTAAATAGGGATAATAGTCTCAAAAAATACATTATATTTGCTATTACCCCCCTATAATCAATACACCCTCTGCTAAATACCGAACACTATGTAAACACCCCTCCAGTGGCTGATAAAAAGCATTGCTTTCAGTCGCTTGTCGCATTATCTTACGTATAGCCTTCAAGCTATTGCCGAGTTTATGCAGCTGCGCGACTTACGCTACATGTTGGCTTACATTGTGCCTGTGTGCGCAGCGTTGGGCTTGCTGTGGCACGGCGCATGGGCGTGGCTTACGCCAGTGGTGGTATTTGGCCTAGTGCCTTTGCTGGAGCAGTGGGTATTACCTAGACTCAAGCCCCAACCCGAAGAGCCAGCTACCACATCGGCGGCTTACGCATGGGTGTTCGATGGGCTGCTATACTTGAATGTGCCCCTGCAGTACGGCTTGTTGGGCTGGTACCTCCACACGCTGAGCGTGCAACCCCTTAGCCCAGCCGAGCTGGCCGGGCTTACCGCTAGCCAGGGTATTTGCTGCGGGGTGCTGGGCATCAACGTGGCGCACGAGCTTGGGCACCGCGCCAACCGGCTGGAGCAACTGCTGGCGCAAACCCTGCTGCTCAGCAGCCTGTACCTGCACTTCTTCATCGAGCACAACCGCGGGCACCACAGGCATGTGGGCACACCTCTCGATTCGGCTACCGCGCGGTTTGGCGAAAGCCTCTACCCGTTTGTGCTTCGCTCGATGTGGGGCGGCTGGCGCTCGGCATGGCAGCTCGAGGCTACCCGCCTGCAACGCGCCGCGCAACCGGTATGGCACCCGTGGCACAACCAGATGCTGCGCTTTCAGTTGCTGCAGCTGCTGGCGGTGCTGGGCGTTGGCGGTGCCCTAGGTTGGCAGGCAGCCGTGGGCTTTGTGGCAGTGGCGTTTTTGGGCGGCGCGTTGCTTGAGGCCGTAAACTACGTGGAGCACTACGGCCTGCAGCGCCGGGAAGTGCGACCCGGGGTGTACGAGCGGGTGCAGCCCCACCACTCCTGGAATGCCGAACAGCCCCTAGGTCGGATTTTGCTGTATGAGCTAACGCGGCACTCCGACCACCATTACCTGGCTTCGCGGCCGTACCATGCCTTGCGCTACCAGCTCAGCAGCCCCCAAATGCCGGCAGGCTACCCGACTATGCTGCTGCTGGCCATGGTGCCGCCTTTGTGGCACCACGTGATGGACGACCGTACGCGCACCTATGCCGTTTTATAAGTTCAGGGCAGCATTCAACACACCGTTTACAACCTCTGCCATGCGGCGAAAATCGAGTGTGTCGATGGTGTCGGTGGTTTCGTGGTAGTTGGGGTTGCGCAGAAAGGCCGTATCGTTAATCATCACGGCATTCCAGCCGTAGGGCCAGTAGTTGCGCTGATCCGACAGGCCCGCCAAACCCGCTTTGGCCGAGAGGTTGATGCGCTGCACATCCACCTCGGCTTTGGCACGCATAAGTTGCTGCACACGCTGCGTAAACATCTCCTGCCCATCGCGGCCCACCACCGTAATAAAGTTGCCGGTGTTGGGGTACAGCTCGGCTAGGTTTTCGGTGGGGAAGCGCTGCGAACCGGGCTCGTCGCTGAAGTAGCCAATCATTTCGTAGCAGATCATGGCGCGCACGGTTACGCCCGCATCGTGCAACGATTTGGCGTGCACGGCGCTGCCCATGTACTCCGAGGCGAAGTACGGCGGCTCTTCGTTGGGAAAAGCTACCAGGTCGATGCGGCGGTCGGGGGGCAGGCTGGCCTGCATCTCCCGCAGCAGGCGCCCGGTTTCGAGCAGGCCCGCTACGGCCGAGGCGTTGTCGTCGGCGCCGGGCTGCTCACCAAACACATCGTAGTGCGCCCCGATAACAATGCGCTCGGCATCGGCGGGGCCGAACGTGGCAATGATGTTGCGGTACTGGCGGCCATCGGCCTTAAATGACTGCTCCTCCACGGGGCAGCCCAACTTTTCGAATTCGGTGCGGATGTAGTCGGCCGCTTGGTTGAGCGAAGTGAGGTTGCGGTAGTTGCGGGCCGGCTGCAGCGAGGTCAGGAACTTGACATCGGCATAGAGCCGCTCTTGGTTGGCGCGCATAGGTGCGTTGGCTTGGTTGCTTGCGGATAGGCTATACGGCAAAGAACCATTCCGAAGCTTACCGAGCAACCACCCACCGGCCCCTAAGGCCAATAAAATCAGTATCAACCACCAAGGGCGCCAACTAATACGCACAGCTATAAATGGGCTAATTTATCTACCGCTTTTCCTAGGTCGTCATGCAGAGGCGCAGCCGAAACATCTCGTCGGATAGCATATTCTTTCCAGCATCAGTAGGCGAAATATCTCGCCTGCCGCTCGGCATGACGGGCTAGGTTGACTGCAACGAAGCACGCGAGATGCTTCGACAAGCTCAGCATGACACTCTAGAGAAGAAGGTGCTGATGTGCGCTTAAGAAGCCATAGAAATGCTTCGACTGCGTTCAGCAGGACGGGCGGGTGTTGGCCGACGAAGCTCCGGCAGCTATGGCTAATACCTGCCCTCTACGTTGTCGAGGTACTTCTGACCTGAGCCGGTGTTTAGCAGCAACACCTGCTCGCCGGCGCGCAGCCAGCCGCTTGTCAGCAGCTTGCGGGTGGCCATCCACACGGCGGCGCCTTCGGGCGCCACAAACAAGCCCTCGGAGCGGCCCAGTTCGCGCATACCTTCTACCATTTCGTCGTCGCTGATACTCAAGGCCGTTCCGTCCGACTGCTCGAGTACTTGCAGCATCAGGGCCTCGCCTAGGGGGCGTGGCACTGCCAAGCCGTTGGCAATGGTGGGGCGGCCGTTGTAGTGCTGGCTGTTGGGCTGATTGCCGGCTATGGTCTCGATCAGCGGGCAGCAATTGGTGGCTTGCACAGCCACCATGCGCGGCAGCTTGGCATCAGGCGCCAGCCAACCCAGGGCTTTCATCTCCTCGAAAGCTTTCCAGATGCCGATGAGCCCGGTGCCGCCGCCCGCAGGGTACACTATCACGTCGGGCAATTGCCACTGCAGCTGCTCGGCAATTTCGTAGCCCATGGTTTTTTTGCCCTCAATGCGGTACGGCTCCTTCAGCGTCGATACATCAAGCAAGTGGCCATCGGCGTTGATTTGCCGCACCTGGGCCGCGCAGTCGTTGATGAGGCCATCGACCAATTGCACATCGGCGCCATACCAGTAGCACTCCTCCCGAAAGGCTTTGGGCGTGTGGCGCGGCATTACCACGGTGGCAGGCAGGCCGGCCTTGGCGCAGTACGCAGCCATGGCCACGCCCGCGTTGCCAGCCGTTGGAATAATGCAGCCTTCAGCTCCCAGTTCTTTGGCCTTGGATATGGCCATGCTCAGGCCGCGGGCCTTAAACGAGCCGGTGGGGTTTTGGCCTTCATCCTTCAGCAGCAACGAAGCCAAGCCGTAGCGGGCTCCTAGGTTGCGGAGCGTGAGCAGCGGCGTAAACCCTTCGCCCAGGCTCACCATGTGCGCATCATCGAGCAGTGGTAGCACCTCGCGGTAGCGCCACATGGTGGCCGGGCGGGCAGCCAAGGCTTCTTTGTTCAGTGAACCTCTCTCGAGCGTGTAGCGGGCCAGCAGTGGCGCAGCGCAGCACTCAGCCACGGTTTGGGGGGAAAACGCCGAATGCGGCGCGTGGCAGCGCGAGCACACCAGCTCGCTTACTCGACTCAGAGGTTCGGTGATAGTAGCCATGGCTTGCGTTTGGGTGAAAACTGCCCAAAGAACGCTGTCAACCCCCTCAGTGGTTATGCCTCCAAAGCATGGTATTTTCGCATGGCTTATTCTGATTTCGAATAATAGCGCAGCGCAAACTGCATAAAGTCCTTAAATGGCGCGTTGTTCTCGGTGCCGCGGCGTTGCACAAACTCAAAGTGCCGGCGCAGCTGCAGGTCATCCACCTGTACTTCGGCCAACTCACCGGCGGCCAGCTCCTTTACCACCGCTTGCCGAGGCAAAAAAGCCAGCACGCTCGGGTCGACGCGCACAAAGTTCTTGAGGGCCTCGGTGCCACCCAGGCGCACTTTCACGTGCAAATCGCCAAGCCGAATGCGCTGGGCCAGCAAGGCTTGCTCCACTACGGCCAAGGTACCCGAGCCAGGCTCGCGCAAAGCCAGCGGTACGTGGTAGAGGTCGGTGAGCTCCAGCTTGCGGCCTTGCAGCGGGTTTTTGGCCGAGCACACGGCCACCACGTCGTCGGAGAGCAAGGGCGTATAGGTAACGTTGCTCACGCGATGTATACCCTCGATTACGCCTAGGTCGATTTCGTGCTCGAGCAGGGCTTTAAGGATGTTTTCGCTGTTGCGGTTTTTGAGCGTGAGCTGCACGTGCGGGTGGTGCCCTAGGTAGGCCGAAAGCACCGGCGGCAGCACGTACAGCGAAATGGTGGTACTGGCCCCGATTACCATCCGGATGTCGGGCGTAAAGCGCGGGCTCAGATCGGCCATTTCCTGCTGGAGCTCGGTTTGCAGCTGCTGCACCTGCAGTAGTTTTTGGTAGAGCAGCTGGCCGGCCGCCGTAAGCGCCACGGCATTGCCTAGGCGCTCAAACAAGCCCGTTTTGTAGTGCTCCTCCAAGGCTTTTACCTGCTTGCTAACGGCCGATTGGCTGATGAACAGGCTTTGGCTGGCTTTGGTGAAGCTGAGGCGACGGGCTACTTCCAGGAATACTTCGTGTTGATGCGAAAGCATGGCCGGAAGGTACAACGAGGCCGCTAAGTAGCCGCTTTGTACGCCGCCGGGCATCCGCCCGCACCCACAAACTGAACTATAACAACAGCATTTGCACGCCGCCAAATTTTATGACGGAAGTCATTGCAGATTGGGCTTTGTCGGGTGTTACTTATTGGCGTCGTCCTCCAAACTGCTGTAGTCATGCGTCGCAACCTAGGCCTCCCCGATCGTCTGATCCGTTTGCTATTTGCTGTGATGCTGGGCACCGAGCTTTTCATGGAAGGCCAAAGCGAAAGCATGTTGGCGTTGTTGGCAGTTCTTTCGGCCGGGCTGTTTTTCACGGGGCTTACCGGTTTTAGTCCGCTGTACGCTTTGCTGGGCCTCTCCACCCGCGATTTGCTTCGCAGCAAGCCCCACAAACCGGGGCGGTTAAGTGCTTAGCGCCCAACGGCACCTAGGGTTGGGTAGTAAGCGAGGGAGCAGCCGCTTGCCGGCGCGCTACCGGGCTCGAGCCCGGCCAGTAAGGCCGCAGCTTGTTGGCGTAGTCGACGAGGCGCGCTAATTGGCGTGGGTCGGTAAATCGCAGGTTGTGCTGGCGGGCAAACTTTTCAATATCGCGGGCTTCGCGAGCAAAATAAGCCAGCAAATCGCGCTTGGGCTGGCGCAGCCGCACAATGTACCCATCGGGCGTACCCAAGAAATACTTATCGGCGGGCATGTAGTACATGTCGCTTAGGCGCCGCGTTGGGATGGCCGTGGGGCTCCAAAAAGTGGGGTCGGCCCAGGGCACGCGCCGGAGTACTAGGTTGCAGCGTCGGTACAAGGTTACAGGGCCGCCACTCATCAACTCGAAAAATGCTGGGCAAGTAAAGTTGGCGTTGGGCATATCGCGGCTCCAGCGGTACACATGAAACTGCCGCGCCCGGTTGTAGCCAAACCACGGCAGCTCGCCGCGTCCGCTGCGCAAGGGTTGCATGTGTCCGTTGGCGGTAGCATCGAAGGGTTGCCCGTCGCCGCGCACGGCAAAGGTTCGTACCTCATTGGCCGGCACGGTGCGCACGCGCCCATCGGGTAGGGTAAGCAGCAGTAAGTCGCGGTCGAGGTACATCGTGAGCGGGCCGCGGAGGGTGTCGCCAGAGTTCAGCACCACGGTGCTGCTGGCAAACTGTTGTGCCCGGGCCATCGGCTGGGCGGCTCCTGCTAAAGGTGCCAAACCCACCGATGCCGCTGCACTAATTGCGAGTACTAGGCGGTGCGTTTTCATGCCGGAATGACTCCGCACCCACCCTACCGCTGCATCAAACAGCTGTCTACAAGCAAATTATTTTACGAATCTTTTCGTAGTTATATAACCTTCGGATTTTCCATTGGAGCATTCCGAGGGGGCTATAATTTCGTCGGCACGCTCGCCTTTACACTGTCAAGCTTATTCGACCAGCGCTGTTTTTCCTCGTTGTTGAGGATGGTAAATGCCTTCAGA
Organism: Solirubrum puertoriconensis; assembly: GCF_001483135.1. Classification (GTDB taxonomy): domain Bacteria; phylum Bacteroidota; class Bacteroidia; order Cytophagales; family Hymenobacteraceae; genus Solirubrum; species Solirubrum puertoriconensis. Next base: position 245,103 of record NZ_LNAL01000003.1, on the reverse strand, counting down.
GTTTTGGCATCTTCGGGGGCTAGGGCTTGTGCCGTGCGCAGGTAGTGCTTGGCCGAATCGAGGCGCTGCGTCCAGATGTGGTTGATGCCGATGTTGCGCATGATGGCCACTTTGTCGTAGCCGTGGTGCAGGGCCGTCCGGAAGCTGGCAGTCGATTTGGCGTACTCTTTCTGGTTGGCTTCAGCCACGCCGATTTTGTAGTGCAGCTCGGCATCGGTGGGGTTGCTCTGCGCTAGCGTGTAGAGCTTGGGCAACGCCTCGCCGTACGCTTGCTTTTCAAACAAGGCGTTGGCCTTTTGGTGAGCCGCGGAGGTGGCGGCTGTACTCTCGGCGACTTTGGTTGCGGGCGCCTGGTTGCAAGCAGCCATCAGCGACAAAGCAGTAACGCCAGCCAGAACAAGGCCGAAGTGGGAAAAAGACGCGGACATAACGGTTTGGTTGTGGTGAAAACAGGGCTTAGCATTGGCGGATAGCTTAGCAACCCACCAAGTAAGATCCGCCAAAATAGGCATCGGCGGGCGCAAAGCCACCATTATGTCCCGGCAACCTGTCGCGTCGATTGCGGAATCAAAACCAAGCTCGCTTCAGAGCACTTGCCCGATTGATACCCAGACAAATGCGCTCCGATTTGCAGTGCACTCTAGTTGGCGTTGAGTACAAACACCAAAGCACATGGCACGACAAAAATTATACTTTTACAATATAACAACACCACCTTAAAGCAACAGCAAGAATTGAATTACAGCGCAACAGTAATCTAAGGTCGTTATTGCTAAGTATAGCTAGTGCCTTTAACTTTGTTGCCAAATAGCACATTTCGTATTTACATCTCTTGCACCGCCACTTTCCTGAGGCTCAGCCAACTGGCCGCAATTAGCGCCTGAGTTGTGTTGCAGGTTGCCGGTGCAGAAGCATGTTGCGCGATGTTCTCCCGATCCGATGTGGCGCGGCAGGCTTGTTGCAAGGCAGTTTTCTCGCGTCTGTTTACCTCCCCTCCCACGACACCTTCACTGCAACGCAGTACTACGCATACCATGAATACTTTTCGCATCGTGCAAGTAGGACCACTGTCGGGTGTTCAGCCTTTTCAGGTTGAAGAACGCCGCAGTGTGTGGTACTTGCCCTGGAGCAAATGGCAAACGCTAAAGCACCGCAGTTACGGGCATTTTAAAACCCGTACTTCTCCGGCGCGCTTCCAAACCGTTGAGGAGGCCCGCACTTTCATCGACCACGTGCAGCAGAAGCGGGCCGCAATTCGGGCCAGACGGCGCAACGAGCAAGCTGCGCGCAAACAACTGGAACACTTCCCGCGGGTAGTGGAGCAAATAACCTGGGGCGCCTAGGTCGCAACCATGCTACCAATAAGCCGCGCTGCAAAGGGTTACGTCACACCTTTGCAGCGCGGCTTTTTTGTGCTCTCGCAGGTGCTGCAACTATCGCAGCAGGAGGGTTGAATGGCCCCCGAGCAAACGCATTAGGCAGTCGGTTCCCTATGCATCGGCAAGCCATTCAACTCAGTTAGGGTTACGTACTTGGCGTGAGTACGGGCTATCTTAATGCTTACGCCAGCCAAAACTCGGTTAACCGTTGCCCTACCGCTGCGCGGTGGTACCAATCGTTGCATACCAACTCTACTTGCTCCACTTGCATCGAGCCGAAAACGTGCTGCCGGTATTGCTGCAACGCTTCCACGAACCGCTGTCGCTGCTGCAACGGCGCCCTAAACCTCGCTACCGTGCTGTGCGCGGTTTGCAGCACGTAACGCTTGTCGATAGTTTGCGGCAGGCCTGATACGTGGAAGGCGGTGCGCAATCGGCTTCTCAGCTGCTGCAGCGCTTCGGACCTAGGAAAGCCCTGCACCATTACCGTAGCGGCCGAGGCTGTGATGCCCGTGAAATCGAGGGTGAATGGCCGGGCTTCCTGCACTACGCCTGCCAGCAGTTGGGTGTAGGCGTCTAGGTCTACCTGGTCTAGCGAAAAGCCCTCGTAGCAGGAAATGAGCGTCAGCAGCGTGACGTGCATGTCGGAGGGCGGGTAGTAGTATTGGTCGGGTTCGAAGCCTTGCAATTGTTGCACGAACTCGACCATGCGTTGCTTAACCTCGGCTGCAGGGCGGATAACCAGTGTGAGACCTAGACGGTGGTCGTTGGGGTCGTCAATTAGCGGGTCTGTGGCTATGCTGTTGCTTTCTAACCTAGGCAATGCCTCTCGCCACATGGCGGTGTAGTGGGTGGCTAGGTGCATGGTTGAAACAGTGGAATGATAAACATACCACATCCATTCCATTAGCGTTTTTCTATACCTTTCGCCCGCCGCTACCCTCCCCTCTATCCTTCCGATGACTACCCCCCGACTGCTCCGCCTGCCGCTGCTGGTGCTGCTGGCATTGCTATGCGCGTGCTCTAAACCCGGCGAGAATACCGATAACACTGCCTCCGCTGATGGCGATGAAATCGACCCATACGAAAACCTGGTGTTCAGCTTCGATGAGCCAGTTGCGAAGGAAACCCAGCTAAACCGCTGGGACACCACGCAGGTAGTGCGCTTCGAGCCGGCGGTACGGGGTAAGTTTAAGTGGACCTCGGAGCGGGAGCTGGTGTTTTCGCCGGCCGAGCCGTTCCGGCCGAGCACGGCTTTTCGGGCTGAGTTGCGGCCGCAGGCCCTGCCCAGCGGCAAGCAGCAGAAGCCGCCGAAGCTGAGCCGCACGCAGTTCCATACGCCTTACCTGCAGATGAGCGAGCCGCAGGTGTTCTGGACAGCCTCGCCCAACAGCAGCGAGCCGGCCGTGCGCCTGAACGCGGTGTTCAACTACGCCGTGCGCCCCGCCGACCTGCGCCAGCACCTGCGCCTGACGGTGGCCGGCCAGCAGGTGCCCTTCGAGGTAGTATCGGCTGAGCCCGACCGCGTGGTGGGCATTCGGCCCACGCAAACGGTAGCGCCGGGCAGTACTGTTCAGCTCCACGTGGAACCTGGCCTGAAGCCCGTGGGCGGCGGCAAAGGCACCAGCCGCGCCCTCGATGCCTCGGGCACCGTGCCCGATCCGCAGCAGCTGCAGGTGCGCGAGCTAACGGGCTCCTTGCTCAACGGCGAACCGGTGGTGACGGTGCTTACCGACCAACCTATTTCGGCTGAGCAGGCGCAGGCGGTGGTACGCGTGCAGCCGGCAGTAGCCTTCGGCGTGGAGGCGCTGGAAAGCGGCTTTGTGCTGCGCGGCGGCTTCGAGGTAGGCAAAACCTACACCGTGAGCGTAGGGTCCGGGGCTTACGGCACCCTAGGTGGACATTTGGCCGAGCCGTTCAGCCAGGCCGTGTCGTTCGGCGACGAGCGGCCGAGCATCAGCTTTGCCAACGGCGAAAAGGCCATGTACCTGGGCGCGCAGGGCTTGCGCAACCTAGGGCTGCGCCTGAATGAGGTGGAGCGCGTGAAGGTGAGCATCTACAAGGTGTACGCCAACAACATCCGGGAGCTGCTGCGCTCGGGCGAGCAGTACGGCTACGACGCCGGCGAGGAAGGCGAAGAAACCCAAGACGAAAACGGCGAGTGGATAGACCGCAGCTACACGTACTACAACACCGAGGACTTCGGCAACCTGCTCACGGAGCGCACCTACAGCACCAGCGCCCTGCCCAAAGCTGGCTCGCTGCGCCTGCTGCACCTCTCGCTCGACGAGCTGGAATTCGGCAACCAAATGAAAGGCCTGTACGTGGTGCGCGTGCAGGATACCGAGCGGCAGTGGCTGCAAGTATCGAAGCTGGTGGCCGTGTCGGACCTAGGGGTGGTAGTGAAGCGCCACGCCACCGGCGGCGCCATGGTGTTCGTGAATTCGCTGCGCACGGCCAGGCCGGTGGGCGGCGCTTCGGTGCGCTTCATCAGCCAGAACAACCAAACCATGTTCACGGGCCAGACCAACAGCAACGGCGTGGCCATGCTGGGGCAGAGCGACAGCACCGCCAACAGCCGCTTCCGGCTGGATATGGTGATGGTGCAAAGCGGTCAGGATTTCACCTTTCTGCAGCTGGAGCGCGCCCGCGTCGAAACCTCGCGCTACGACGTAGGCGGCCTGCAAAGCAACGCGGCTCGGTTCCAGGCTTTCCTATACGGCGACCGTGACCTGTACCGCCCCGGCGACACCATCCGCACCAACACAGTGGTGCGCACCGACGACTGGCGCGTGCCCGGCGCCGTGCCCATGAAAATCAGACTGCTGCTGCCCACTGGCAAGGAGTACGCCAGCTACCGCCGCACCCTGAGCCCCGGCGACGGCTCGTTTGAGGCGCAGTTCATCGTGCCTCCTTCGGTGATGACGGGCCTCTACACGCTAGAGGTACTCACCGGCAACGACGTGCTGCTGACCTCGCGCAAAATCAGCGTGGAGGAGTTTATCCCCGACCGCCTGAAAGTAACCGTAACGGCCGCGCCCAAGGTGGTGCAGCCCGGCCAAACCGTGCGCGCCGCAGTGCTGGCCCAGAACCTGTTCGGCCCGCCCGCTACCGACCGCAAGTTTGAGGTAGAGTTTTCGCTGAAGCAAAAGGCCTTCGCGCCCAAAGAATACGCCGATTACAACTTCAGCATTCGGAGCGGCGTGGAGCGGCGCAACCAGTACGGCGGCGAAGAGCCGGAGTCGGCGTCGGCGCTGAACGAGCGGTTTGAGAAAGCCGTGCGCGAAGGCCGCACCAACGAGCAGGGCCGCGGCACGGCCGAGTACCAGGTGCCCGAGTACCGCGACCTAGGCACGCTCGAGGGTACTGCCTTTGCCACGGTGTTCGACGAAACCGGCCGGCCCGTAAACCGCCTTGCCACCTTCGAGGTGCGCACCCAGGCCGTGATGTTTGGGTTGCAGCAGCTGCCCGAGCTGCTGAGCACCCGGCAAGCCGTGCCCATTCGGGTAGTGGCGCTTACGCCGCAGGGCCAGCCCACCCAGGCCCGCGGCGAGGTGCGCGTGGTGCGCATGCTCTGGGAAACCGTGTTGGAACGCCAGGGCGGCCGCTACACCTACAACTCGCAGCGCCGCGAGCAAACGGTGCTCAGCCAAGCCATTCAGGCCGGCCCCGCGGCGGTGCTGAACTTCACGCCTACCTACTCGGGCCAGTACGAGGTGCGCGTGTCGCGGCCCGGCGCCGCTACCTACGTGGCCAGCCGCTTCTACGCCTACGGCTACGGCGACACGCAGAGCAACGCCTTCGAGGTGAGCAACGAGGGGCAGGTGCAGATTGAGGCCGACAAGCCCAAGTACCAGCCCGGCGACAAAGCCACGCTGCTGCTCAAAACGCCCTTTGCTGGCCGCGTGCTCGTGACGGTGGAGCGCAACCGCGTGCTGGAGCATTTTTACGTGGATACCGACGAGAAATCGGCGCGCGTAACGGTGCCCATCCGCGCCGGCCACGTGCCCAACGTGTACGTTACGGCCACGGCCATTCGGCCTATTTCGGCCGATTCCAAAATTCCGCTGACCGTTGCCCGCGGCTTTGTGCCCCTGACGGTGGAGAAGCCCGATTCGCGCCTGCCTGTAGCCATCAAGGCCGTGGCGCAAAGCCGTTCCCAAACCTGGCAAACGGTGGAGGTGCAAACCAAGCCCAACGCAGCCGTAACGCTGGCCGTGGTAGACGAGGGCATTTTGCAGATGAAGAACTACCGCACGCCCGACCCCTTCGGCTACTTCTACCAGAAGCGCGCCCTCGAAGTATCGGCCCACGATGTGTACCCCTTCCTGCTGCCCGAGCTAGGCACCAGCAGCACCGGCGGCGACGGATATGACCTGGCGCGCCGCACCACGCCCGTGCCCTCGCGGCGCGTGCAGCTGGTAGCCCGCTGGAGCGGCGTGAAGCGCGCCGATGCCAACGGCCGCGTGCAGGTGCGGGTGCGCGTGCCGCAGTTTAGCGGGGCGCTGCGGCTGATGGCCGTGGCCTACAAAGGCGACGCGTTCGGCTCGGCCGAGCACACCATGCGCGTAGCCGACCCGGTGGTTATCAGCACCGCCCTACCCCGCTTCCTCAGCCCCGGCGACACGATTGATGTGCCGGTAACGCTGACGAATACGACGGGAAAGGCTATGGACGGCACGGCCAGCATTTTACTTGAGGTAGCTGGGTCTTCCTCCAAGGATTTGAGCTTGAGTGGCCCTTTAGAGGTGGTGCATAATGGAGACGTATCTGACAAGACTACTCCCTTCACCGACGCCAAAGTAGTCAGCTTACGGGCCGGGGCCGAAGGTCGGGTTGTGTTCCGAATCTTCGCAAAAGGACCTATTGGAAATACCAAGGTTGATGTAAGCTTCTACAACAACTCCACGAAGCAAACTTCCACCGAAACCATCGAGCTACCCGTTCGTCCCGCTTCGCCGTTGCAGATGCGTACCGGATCGGGCGTGGTGCAGGGCGGCAAAATGCAGCCGCTGGATTTGCGCACCGATTTCCTGCCGACGTCGCAGCGCAGCCAGCTGGTACTGAGCCGCTCGCCCATGACGGAGTTCAGCAAAGACCTGCGCTACCTGCTGCAGTACCCCTACGGCTGCCTGGAGCAAACGGTATCTGCCGCTTTCCCGCAGCTGTACTACCCCGATTTGGCCGCGGCCCTAGGTCAGGCGGGCAAGGCGCAGCGCTACAACCCCAACTACCACGTGCAGGAGGCCATTCGCAAGATTGAGGCGCAGCAGCTCCACAACGGATCGTTGAGCTACTGGCCCGGCGGCGACTACGACAACTGGTGGACCACGGCCTACGCCGCGCATTTCCTGCTCGAAGCCAAGCGCGCCGGCTTCGCCGTGAACCAAGGCATTCTGGACAAAACACTGCGCTACCTGCAGTACCGCACCAAAAAGCGCGAAACCGAGCCCTACCAGTACCTCGACGCCAACAACGTAGCCCGCGAGAAGACCATTGCCAAAAAGGAAATTGCCTACTCGCTCTACGTGCTGGCCTTGGCCGGCAAGCCCGACCCGGTAGCGCTGAACTACTACCGCGCCAACCAGCGCCTGCTCGCGCAGGACTCGCGCTTTGTGCTGGCCAGCACCAGCGCGCTGTCGGGCCAAACGCAAGGCTTCCGCGACCTGCTGCCCCGCTCCTTTTCGGAACCCGCCGCCCGCCGCGCCCTCGATGGCTCGTTCTACTCGCCCGTGCGCGACCTAGGGCTGGCGCTGAACACCCTCATCGAAGCCGACCCCGAAAACCCGCTTGTAACGAGCATGGCCCGGCAACTGTCGCGCCTGGTGAAAGGGGCAGGTTGGCTGAGCACCCAGGAGCGCGCGTTTGCGCTGCTGGCCTTGGGTAAGGTGGCCCATCAGAACAAGAACAGCACCGTAACGGCCACCCTCGCCGAAACGGGTGGCAAGGTGCTGGGCCAATACAAAGGCCCGCAAAACCTGACCGTGAACAACGTAGCCAACCGCCGACTCAGCCTGCAAACGGCCGGCACCGGGCCCTTGTACTACTTCTGGACGCTGGAAGGCATTTCGCCCACTGGCCAGGTGCGCGAAGAAGACCAGTACCTGCAGGTGCGCCGCCAGTTCCTCGACCGCACCGGCCAGCCCCTAGGTCGGGCCGAGTTCCGGCAGAACGACCTGGTAGTTGTCAAAATCACGCTGCAAGCTGCCGACTACGCCGGCGAAGTGCCCAACGTAGCCATTACCGACCTGCTGCCCGCCGGCCTCGAAATCGAGAACCCGCGCATCGGCGCCGTGCGCGAGCTTACCTGGGCCACCGACACCGCCACCCCCGACTACCTCGACGTGCGCGACGACCGCATCAACCTGTTCACCACCGCTACCCCGCAGCCCAAGTCGTTCTACTACCTGGCGCGGGCTGTGTCGAAGGGCACGTTCAAGCTAGGTCCGGTTAGCGCCGATGCCATGTACAACGCCGAATACCACTCGTACGCAGGCCCTGGCGTGGTAAGGGTGAGATAGGCCCCTAAATCATCACGGTGCTGAACTCTGCTGAAGCTAAGGCTACAAGCTAGTTCCCCTCCTCAGATGAGGAGGGGCCAGGGGTGGTTGACGACTCGTTGAACAGTTACTAGATCTAGCCTCTAGTTCTAGTTCTAGTTCTAGTTCTTCAACCACCCCTAGCCCCTCCTCATCTGAGGAGGGGAACTAGCCCTAACCTTAGCATTGCTTTTCATTTCCTGACGCATCCTGCACAACTCGATGGAGAGGCATATAGCCTTACCTCAACCATAGCTTGCGCGGTGGCATGCGCGTACAACCTGCGCACTCCAGCCCCTTAGCTATGCCTCGTTGCTCCATCGTTTTCGCTCGATTTGTTCTTGTGTTCGGCCTGCTGCTTTGCACCCTAGGTGCGCAGGCGCAAGGCGCCATTACCACCATCACGGCCGCCGAAAACGGCAAGGAAGTGCAGCTAACCGTGGGCGACCGGCTGATTGTGCGCTTGCCCACGGCGGCCCCGCGCTATGGCTGGCGCTTGGTGCAGAACTACCCGGGCCAGCTCACGCTAGTAAGCAACCAAACTTTGCCCGGCGTGAGCAGTGGCGTACCCGGTGCACCAGCCACCCACGAAATGCACTTCCAAACCATCGGCTCGGGTGGGCTCGATCTGGTACTGGTGGCGGCGCTGCCGGGCACGGGCTACTCGCCGGTGGGCAGCTACTTCCACGTGTACCTCACCATCAACCAGCCCGGTGTGGCTAAAAACGTCAACATCACGGAGTACGGCAACCGCAGCCGCGTAACCGTGAACAAAGGCGACCAGCTTAGCATCAAGCTAGGCACCACTGCCGGTTCCGCTTTCCGGTGGGAGGTAATGCCGATAGCCAACGAGATAGTGAAGCTGGTAAACACCCAAACCGAGCAGGAGCAAAAAAAATCGAAGAAAAAGCCGAAGCCCGGCACTCCGCAGGATATCACCTTCAATTTTCAGGCGCTCAACCCCGGCCAAACCACCATCCGCTTTCTGTACCGCGACGGCACCAACAACGACACCCCGCCCAAGCGCGACTTTGTGCTGGATGTAACGGTACCGTAAGGCTTATTGGTGGCGCAGGACGCAAAATGCTGGTACCAACGCTGGCGCGAGTCTTAGCGCGTTAGCGCGCGACTCGTGCCGGCGCATGGGTGGGAGTCTCCAGACTCACGGGCGTTGTACGGTGCCCTAGGTGCCGTTGGGGTCGGGGAAGCTAAGCTGCTTCCGCCAGCAAGTCGTTCCCTAAGTGCTGTTCTCGTGACGGGAGTCTGGAGACTCCCCTCCATGCGGCGGCACGAGTCGCGCGCTAACGCGCTAAGACTCGCGCCAGAGTAGCCGCATAGTGCTACGCAGCCTTCCACAGCGGCCACCTTTAGCGGGTTCAGCAAGCGTTCGGTACCACACCTAGGCGCCTATCTTTGCCGCCGATGAACTACTTGATTTACCTGGCCCACGGCCCGGCCGAGCTGCGCAGCGAAGCCTTGTACAGCCTGCTTTCTTATTTCCGCGCGGCGCCGGTGCTGCCGGCTCAGGTACTCATTTATACCGATGCGCCCGACGCTTTCCGGCAAGTACTGGGCGAGCGGCCCGATGTGCTGTACCCCAGCGTAACGGAGGCCGAATGGCAGGCCTGGCGGGGCAGTGCCAACATGGTATACCTACTGAAGATTGGCGTGCTCGAACACGCCGCCGCGCACTACCCCGGCAACCTGCTGTTCGTTGACACCGACACCATTTGGCAGCGCGACCCTACGCCCATTTTCGAGCAAATTGGCCAGGGCACGCGCTTTATGCACGACAACGAAGGCCTGCTGGCTACCGGCAACACGCTCAGCCGCAAAGTGTACCGCCACTTGAAGGGCCACACCTTCCGAATTGGCGCCTATCAGGTGCAGGTAACGCCCGCTACGCTCCTGTTCAACTCAGGCGTTATCGGTTTTCGTAGCCACGAGGCGGCCCTGCTGCGCGATGTAATGCAGCTGGCCGAACAGCTCTATGCCACTTACCACAAGCACATGATGGAGCAGTTGGCCTTCAGCATGCGCTTTGCCGTGGATGGTCCCGTGCAAGAGGCTAAGCCTTACGTGGTGCATTACTGGAACCTGAAAGCGGTGCGCCCCACCCTGGCGGCGCTGTTTGCACGTTATCAAAGCGCCAGCCACGAGGAGCTGCTGCGCCGTCTCGATGCCCTAGGCCTGCCCGAGGTACACCGCGCCGAGCTGGCCTACCGCAACCTTGCCGGTTGGCAGCGCACCCTGCGCAAGCTTACCGGCCGGCGGTGGCGCATGCCTGCGTTTGAGGTGTAGCCTAGGCCAGTTAACTTACTGACCTTGCGGTAGCGCGGGCTTGGCTACGCCGACCTTTGGTTTAGCCCGCGTTTAACTGAACGTAATCGTCAGCGCAGTTCCACGCAGAACCAGTCGTGCTGGCAAACGCGGACCAAACCAAAGGTCGGCGTAGCCAAGCCCGCGCTACATTCTGCAAGTCAGACCTGCTTCGCCTTCACATTCTGATGCCACGCCCACTTGCTCCCGTGTTGCGCCGCTTGCGCTGGCCGCTGCTAGTGCTGTCGGGTACACTGGCGGTAGCCCTAGGGCTGAACTGGCTATTTCCGCTGCCTCCTCCACCGCCCTACTCACCCGTGGTAATGGCTGCCGATGGCTCGGTGCTGCACGCTTACTTATCGCCCGACCAAAAGTGGCGCATGGCCGCCGAGTTGCGCGACATAACGCCCACCCTGCGCAAGGCCATTGTTGCCAAAGAGGACCAGTGGTTTTACTATCACCCGGGCATCAACCCCGTAGCCCTAGTACAAGCGGCCTGGCGCAACGCCTTGGGTGATGGGCACCGCACCGGTGCCAGCACCATTACCATGCAGGTAGCGCGCATGCTCGAGCCAAAGGAGCGCACCTTGGGCAACAAGCTGTTCGAAATGCTGCGCGCATTGCAGCTGGAGGTGCACTATTCCAAAGATGAAATCCTGCAGCTGTACCTCAACCTGGTGCCCTACGGCTCCAACGTGGAGGGTGTAAAATCGGCAGCGCTGCTGTACTACGGGCAGCCCCCGCATTACCTCTCGCTGGCGCAAACCGTAACGCTGACCATCGTACCCAACAACCCCACGGGGTTGGCGCCAGGCCGGCACAACGCCCGGCTGCTGCAGGCCCGCAACCGGTGGCTGCGCCGCCTAGGTACCGCAGGTGTCTTCCCGGCCAAGGATGTAGCAAATGCCTTGCAGGAGCCCTTGCTGGCGCAGCGCCGACCAGCGCCGCGGCTGGCTCCGCACCTTTCGCGGCGGTTGGTGCAGGCCGAGCTACAGAAGGCGGGCACTTTTGCGGGCTCCAAAGCCGGCCTGCAAGCCACGCTGGTGCGGGCCAAACAAGCCAAAGCCGAGGAGCTGACACGCCACTACGTACGCCGCCTCGCTCCGCTAGGTATTACGCAAGCGGCCGTGCTGGTGGTAAACAACCGCACCCGCACCGTGGAGGCCTACGTGGGCTCGGCCGATTTCGGCGATGTACTCGGCCAGGGGCAGGTTGATGGCATTCGGGCGGTACGCTCGCCGGGCAGCACGCTCAAGCCCTTCCTCTACGCCGTGGCTGCCGACCTAGGGCACGTTACGCCCAAGCGCGTGCTGCCCGATGTGCCCACCAACTTCAGCGGCTTCCGGCCCGAAAACTTTGATAAGCGCTGCAACGGCGAGGTTACGCTGGAGCGCGCCCTAGGGCACTCGCTCAACATCCCGGCCGTGCACGTGCTGCAGCAAGTAGGCGTGGGCACTTTTACGCAGCAGCTGCGCCGGGCTGGGTTCCGAACAGTAGCGCGGCAAGCCCCGCAGCTGGGGCTGAGCACCATTTTGGGTGGCTGCGGCGCTTCGCTCGAAGAACTGGTGGGCTTATATACTGCGCTGGCGAACAAAGGCGCTTATGCGCCCCTGCGCTTTACCGCCGACGCTCCCGCTGCTCGCCCAACGCAGTTGGTGTCGGAAGCCTCAGCCTACCTCGTTACCGATATCCTGTCGCAGTTGGTGCGACCCGATTTGCCGGTGGGCTACGAAAACTCGCTTCGCCTGCCGCGCATCGCCTGGAAAACCGGCACCAGCTACGGCCGCCGCGACGCCTGGAGCATTGGCTACAACCGCCACTATACCATTGGCGTGTGGGTGGGCAACTTTGCCGGGCAGGGTGCCCCAGCCCTTACCGGCACCGATGTGGCCACGCCCCTGCTCTTCGACTTGTTCAACGCCATTAGCTACAACGACGGCGGCGAGTGGTTTGTACCGCCCGCCGGGCTCGATTTCCGGCTGGTGTGCTCGGTTACGGGCCAAGTGCCGGGCACGCATTGCCCCAACCAGGTAATGGATTACTACCTGCCCGGCGTATCGGATACGCGCCGCTGCGAGCATCAGCAAGAAGTGTTTGTATCGCCGACGGCCGATGTAAGCTATTGCCGCGCCTGTTTGCCCGCCGTTGGCTACCGCCGCGAGCTGTACCCCAACTTCACGCCCGAAGTGCTGGCATTTAAAGCCGCCAACGGCCTGCCGCACGCCATTCGGCCGCCGCACAACCCCGCTTGCACGCTCGTGCGCTCCGACGACGACCCGCAGCAGGCGCCGCGCATCCTCTCGCCCACGCCCAACGCCGAGTACGTGCTCGATGGCCGCGACTCGCAACAGCTGCAACTGCGCTGCGCCGCCGCCAACGATGTGCGCCAGGTGTACTGGTACGCCAACGACCAGTTTGTGCGGGCCGCCGCGCCTACCGAGGCCGTGTTCATACGGCCCGGCAGCGGGGTGCTCAAAATTTCGTGCGCCGACGACCACGGCCGCAACACCGATGTGCAGGTGCTGGTGGAGCGGCTCTAAACTGCACCTAGGGTTAGCTGATAGCCGGCAGTGGGTCGGTAATGGCTTGGGCAGCTCCGGCGGCCTCGGTACGCTGAGCTTGCAGCAGCCAATCGGTAGCGTCGCCCTCTTGGCTGGCGTAATTAAGGCGGTACGGCATCCGCGAACCTAGGGTAGCACCGCTTTCCTCCTGAAAGCTTTCGGCGGCGGCCAAGTGGCTGGGCGAAATGAGGTAGCTCAGGTAGATGGGGCCACCAAGGCGCTGCGCCAGTTGCGGGGCCAGCACCTCAAAAATCCAGTTGGTTACGGCCGGGCTCGAGCTGGGCCGCCGGCGCGCATCGAGTAGCCAAAACCGGCACTGCAGCTCGGGCAATTGCCCCAGGCAACGGTATACCTGTCGGGTTTCGTCGTCGGTGGTTACACTCAGCCAGCGCACCACCACAATGTGCAGATCGGGCCGGTAAGAAATGTCGACAAGAGGTGTAGGCGAAGCGAGCAGCATGCACGGGCGGAATTCGGGCCCTTTCTTTTACGTGACTGTTCAGCTTGAGTTACGACGTGTAAGTGCCCCACGCGAAAAGCCCCGCCGCGGTATCAGTTGGTACCGCGGCGGGGCTTTTCGCGTGGGGTGGCAGCTACGTGCAGGCCTATCGGCGTCAGCCGCCTTTGCCGCTGCCGCTTAGTGTGCCCTTCACCTTGTCGGCTACGGTTCCCAGCATGGCATCTGTGGCGGTCATTTGTTCGGTTTGCGCGTGGCCTCGCGGCTCGGGTGGCGCCAATTGCGGTATGCCACCTAGGGGTTGTGCTTTCTCGACGCGGAACTCTCCTTTGCCATCGATGGAAGGGCCCGACGTCCAGCGCCCGCCTTCGGTAGTATCGTTGCCGATGTAGGTGCTCACGAATGAGTAATTGAAGTTCTGGTTTTCCTCGCTCTGGGGAAAGCTGTTGGGGATAGGATGCGCACCGGCAAGCCCGCCAATCTCTTCGAGCACGGCCAGCCATTGGTTTTGGTGCATGGTGTCGCGGGCAATCAAAAACGCTAGCATGTCCTTCATGCCAGGGTCGTCGGTAGCTTCCCACAGGCGCGTAGCCAGCACACGGCCGGTCGCTTCGGCCATTACGTTGGCGTGCATATCGGCGGCGAGGTTGCCGCTGCCCACCACCCACGAGCCGTTGAAGGGTACACCGTTGGCATCGACGGCCATTGCTGCCAAGCCCGACGACAGCACGTGGCGCGGGTCTATGCCACCCAACACCGCACCCACCATTTTATCCTTGGCAAATTCATCCTGCACGCTCATTGGGGCGCCTTCGAGGTTGAGGGCAACGGCCGTGGCCAACATCTCGATGTGGGCAATTTCCTCGGTGCCGGTTTCGAGCAGCATGTTGCGGTATTTCTGCGGTCCGCGCGAGCCCCAGCCCTGAAACAGGTACTGCAAACACACACGAATTTCGCCTTCGATGCCGCCAATGGCCTGCTGCAGCATGCGGGCAAACACAGGGTTGGGCTTATCAACGCGCACTTTGTACTGCAGCTCTCTATCGTGGTAAAACATAAGGGTGTAGGGTTTTGGTAGTGGTAAGGGTTGCCCTTTTATGCAGGGGCGTAGCAAAACCATACCCCCATATCCGCTTGGTCGTTAAGGCCGAGGTTTCTTCGATATGGTTCAGCTGCTAGGTATCAACTGCACATGTACCCGTTGATCCACAATCAGTTACAAACCGAGCCTTAGGTATTACTACGGTTACATTTCTGTAACTACTGAATGTTGAGGTTGTGGACGCAGCAGCGTGTGCTAGTTGCTTCTTGCGTGTAATTAAGGCGGCTACTCGCTCAGCGGCCCTGCCTAGGTTTGGGCAGTTGGTTGTGGAGTGCTTCGTCAGAATTGGCACGGTTTTCGGAAATACCTCCGCAACAACGACGGGCTACTTGGAAACGCCACCTAGCCTTGCCGCTCGTTGGGTTGGTTGTCGCAGCTGAGACACCAACCGCCAAGCCCGGGCTTAACCTGCAGAGTATAATTTGCGTTATGGCACGGTGCTTGCAAACGACGGATGTAGTTGTAAAGCAATCCACTAAACTTTACGAAGCCATGAAAACCCTGAGCTATATCATGTCCCTGGTGCTGTTGGTAACCGCGCTTTTCGCAGGCGAAGCCCAGGCTCAAGAACGCAAACCGTGGAGCCCCCAAGCTAAGGGCGCCGTAATTGGTGGCCTAGGCGGCGCAGCTGCCGGTGCTATCATTCATAAGCGCAACCGCGTGGTAGGTGGTGCAGTAGGTGCCGCCGCCGGTGCCGGTACTGGCTACATGATCGGCCGCAACGTGCAAAACAAGCGCAAGGCCGAAGCCGCTGAGGCTGCCCGCGTAGCTGCAGCTAACCGTGCGGCTCGTGCCGAGCGCCAAGCTGCTGCTGCCCGCGCCGAGCGCAACGCCCTGGCCCGCCGCGCCGAAGCTGCCGAGAAAAAAGCTGCGCTGGCTCAACAGCAAGTGCCGCAGATGCCCCAAGCCCAGCAATACCCTGCTATGGCTAACGGCTTTGCCGCTGCCGGGGCCCCGGCCATGCTCTACACCGGTGCCGCTGCTGGTGCCCCGATGGCCATGAGTGCAGCTTATTTGCCCAACGAGTCGTATGGTGACCGTTCTACGGAGTACCCGACTTCGGAATACCGTAGAAAGAGCTGGTAAGTCCGCGCTTTCTGATAAGTTTCGCCGACTTCAGCCCCGTGCCGAAGTCGGCGAATTACTTTCCCACGTTCCCCAAAACCCTAGGTTTATGAAGCCCCTCCTTTGCATGGTGCTCGTTGGCGCAGCCCTTGCCTCTGCCTCTTGCACCAAAACCGAGAAAAAAGAAGAAGCCGTAAACGTGCAGACGCTTAACCAACAGTTTGTTGGTGCCTGGAACAGCAAGAACGCCATTCAGCTGGACACCCTGTTTGCCGACGATGTGCACTACATCCAAGGCGAAGCCCACTACCAAGGCCGCTCCGAGGTATCGAACCGCTGGGTACGCGAAACCATGGGCACCATTGCCAACCTGCGCCTCTCCCCGGTTAGCACCGGCGCCGACACGCAGCTCGCCTACGAGGCTGGTACCTTTTCGGTAGATGTGCTGCCCGCCAACCCGGCCTTACCCATGGGCGAAGGCGCCGGCAACTTCACGCTGATCTGGAAGAAGAACCCTAAAGGCGTTTGGAAGCTGAGCTACGCGCAGCTAGAAGGCCTGCCCGTACGAGCTCGTACGCGCTAAACGTTTACTCCCTCAACACACCGCAGCCCCGGCAGAGCTTCTGCCGGGGCTGCGGTTGTTTTAGCACCTAGGAAAAGAGCACACTCCAACTCCGAACGTCATGCTGAGCTTGCCGAACCGTAGGTCGGCGTAGCCAAGTATCTCTCCCGCTGATGTTGGCTAGTGACCTTGTGCGAGAAGAAGTTACTATCCGTGGACGCGGACTACAACCACAGGTCGGCGTAGCCAAAGTCCGCGCTACACTGCGCCACTGAAGCGGTAGAGATGCTTCGGCAGGGCTCAGCATGACGCCCTTAGGTGGCCGAAATCGAAACAAGCCCAAGAGCTACCCCACAGCATTGGGCCGGGTTAAGTACTCCTCGCCGTCATAAATCGGCGTGAGGTTTTCCTCCTCTTCCTTCGTGAACATGCGCGACCTGATAAGAAAGCGCACACCTAGGGGAATTTCGAGCGAAAAGCTGGCGCCGCGGCCTTTGGTTACATCCACCGTCAGTTGAGTGTGCTTCCAGTACTCAAATTGCGCGGCGCTCATGAAAAAGTCGCAGCCGTGGATGTTGCCCAGCCACACATCGTTGGTGCTCACGCGGAATTCGCCCGCCGGAAAGCACATCGGCGACGACCCATCGCAGCAACCGCCGCTCTGGTGAAACATCAGCGGGCCGTGCTCGTCGCGGAGTACATCGATGGTGGCTTCGGCCGCGGCTGTTACCAGCACGCGGGGCGTTGGATTGCTCATGGTTGGGTGGGAGTTGAAGGGTGTTGAATAAATACTGCGGAAGTGGCACCTAGGGCAGTGTGCCTGCCACCAACGCAACAGGCCGCGCTGCCGCTTACAATGGCGACATACGCGGCCTGCGGCGGCAACGCAGTTTGGCGGCGGGGCTTGCAGCCTTGCGGCTGTTGCCAAGCCTGGGCGCCAAGTGCCGGCAGCACCCGCACACCCAGGCTTGGCAGTGCAGTGCAGCGCCCCACACGCTGCGTTGGTGCGCCGCCGCTGGCCCTGTTCAGCGGCGGCGCCAATAACGACTAGCTACTAGAAAAAGCCCAGTTTCTGCTGGCTGTAGCTGATGAGCATATTCTTGTTTTGGCGGTAGTGGTTGAGCATCATTTTGTGATTCTCGCGGCCAAAACCCGACTTATGGTAACCACCAAACGGGGCATGGGCCGGGTAGTGGTGGTAGCAGTTTACCCACACGCGGCCGGCCTCAATGGCGCGCGGCACTTGGTACAGCTCGTGGGCGTCGCGCGTCCAGACGCCGGCACCTAGGCCGTAGAGCGTGTCGTTGGCAAGGGCAATGGCTTCTTCGGTGGTTTTGAAAGTAGTTACTGACACTACCGGCCCGAAGATTTCTTCCTGGAAGATGCGCATCTTGTTGTGGCCGCGGAACAGCGTGGGTTGGATGTAGTAGCCCTCGGCCAAGGCGGGGTCGTCCTGCGAGTACGCATCGCCGCCCACCAGCACCTCGGCCCCTTCCGACTTACCGATTTCCAGGTAGCTCAGGATCTTCTCGAACTGGTCGTTCGAGGCCTGGGCGCCCATCATGGTGTCTTTGTCGAGCGGGTTGCCCAGCTTAATGGCCTTTACGCGGGCAATTACGCGCTCGATGAACTCGTCGTAGATGTCCTCGTGCACCAGCATGCGCGAGGGGCAGGTGCACACCTCGCCCTGGTTCAGGGCAAACATCACGGCGCCCTCAATGCACTTGTCGAGGAAGTCGTCGTCGGCATCCATCACCGATTTGAAGAAGATGTTCGGCGACTTGCCGCCCAGCTCCAGCGTTACGGGGATGATGTTTTCGGCAGCGTACTGCATAATCAACCGGCCCGTAGTGGTTTCGCCCGTAAAGGCCACCTTGGCAATGCGCGGCGAGGTAGCCAGCGGCTTGCCGGCCTCGAGGCCAAAGCCATTCACCACGTTGATTACGCCAGCCGGCACGATGTCCTGAATCAGCTCCATCAGCACCATAATGCTGGCGGGGGTTTGCTCGGCGGGTTTGATGACCACGCAACAGCCGGCAGCCAGGGCTGGGGCCAGCTTCCAGGTAGCCATCAGCAGCGGGAAGTTCCAGGGAATGATTTGGCCCACCACGCCAATGGGCTCGTGCACGTTCAGCGAAATAGTGGTGGCATCGAGCTCGGCCACGGAGCCTTCTTCGGCCCGAATTACGCCGGCGAAGTAGCGGAAGTGGTCGATGGCCAGGGGCAGGTCAGCGTTCAGGGTTTCGCGAATGGGCTTGCCGTTTTCCACGGTTTCCACGGCGGCCAAGTGGTCGAGGTTCTGCTCCATGGCGTCGGCAATCTTCAGCAGAATGTTGCTGCGCGTGGTAGCTGAGGCGCTTTTCCAGGTTTTAAATGCTTCGTGGGCAGCATCCAAGGCCAACTCGATGTCCTCTTTGGTGGAGCGGGCCACTTTGCAGAACGCCTTGCCATCGATGGGCGACAGGTTGTCGAAGTACTGGCCTTTCACCGGGGCCACCCACTTGCCGCCAATAAAGTTGTCGTAGTGGTCTTTGAACTTGGGGCGGTCGACGAGGGTGGTGGTTCTTTCGAGCGTTTCCATGCGGATGGGAATTAGGGTTTGGGTTAGTGGTAGCCCAAGGTCATTCCTTTCTTGCCCAAAAAGCTGTAATATTCTCTCATGTAAGCGTGCTATCGTCGCATGTTGCCTAACCGCCCGGGTGGGCACTCAGCACCTAGGGCAGCTCGGCAACTTTGCAGGTGTAAGCTGGTTGTTTTCAGCTGCCTTATGCTACGCTGCACTGCGCATTCGTTTCTTCCTAGGTGCTACTCGCTCCGCCGCCCGATGTAGTTTTCCCATGAGCCGACCCCTGCTGCCCTCGTCCGTCGCGCTGCACCGCCCCGCCGACCTCTCCACACTGGTAGAGAACCGCACGGTGTACTCGCTTAATGCCTTCGAGCTGAACATCTTCGAGACGCACCAGCAGGCCCACCGCGTGCCGCTCAACCTAGGCGCCTTGGTGCTCACTACCATGCTGCGCGGCAAAAAAGTAATGCACCTGCCCGGCCGCCCGGCTTTCGATTACCTACCCGGCGAATCGGTGGTGGTGGGCGAGCAGCAAACCATGGAAATTGATTTTCCGGAAGCCAACGAAGCCTCGCCCACGCAGTGCCTAGCCGTTGCCATTCCGGCCGAAACCATTCGCGGCACCGTGGATTTGCTGAACGAGCGGTACCCGCGCGTGGAGGAGCACACGCCCTGGCAGCTGCAGCACGACCAAGACTACGCCCACCTGCACAACACCCCCGAGCTTACCGGCACCTTGGAGCGCATCATTCGGGTGTCGCAAGAAACCACGGCCGCGAAGGATGTGCTGGCCAATTTCACCCTGCAAGAGCTGCTGGTGCGCCTGATGCAAACGCAAGCCCGCAAGCTCATTTTCGACAACTACGCCCAGCACCTTACCACCCACCGCTTTGCGCACGTGGTGCAGTACATCAAGCGCAACCTGGCCGAGCCCTTGCCGGTGGAAAAGCTGAGCGAGCTAGCCTGCATGAGCAAGGCCACGTTCTTCCGGTTGTTCAAGCGCGAGTTTGGCCTTACGCCCGTCGAGTACATTATTCAGGAGCGGCTGAAAGAGGCCAAGCGCCTGCTGCGCCATCCGCTGAGCACCGTGGCCGAGGTGTGCTACCGCACCGGCTTCAACAACCCGGCGTATTTCCAGAAACTTTTCCGCAAATACGAAGGCCTTACGCCGGGGCTGTACAAGAAGCAGTGCCTTGTGGGCTAGCTTTGCAGCATGGCCGAACACATCCACGCGCAGATCATCAGCTTATCCGACAACCAAAAAGTAGTGTTTGCGGGGCTGGTCTGCGAGCGGCTGTACCCGCAGTACGAGGCGTTTTGCGAAGCTGCTAAGTGGGGCAGCCCGGCCGTGTACGAGCGGGGCATTGAACTGCTCTACAACTCGGGCCTAGGTGTTTTTCATAGCCAAGAAGCTGCCTCCTTGCTCGAAAAGCTTGCCTTTGTTACGCCCGCGCTGTCGGATTTTGCCAGTAGCCTGACGCCTTTTGCCCTCGATGCGTGCATAGCGCTGGAAGAAGCCCTGCGCTTTCTCATCGACAAGCAGGAAAGCCACATTCTGCACTGCGCCACGGCCGCTACCGATAGCGTTGATGCTTTTGCGCAAGAGCACCAAGACCTCGACCCCAACCGCCGCGACTTTGAGGCTGCCGTGGCCGCCAACACCTACCTACAGGCCGAAGTAGCTCGGCAGCACCGCCTCACCGAAGCCCTGCTCAGCATCCACGAGTTCGACGCGACGAGCATTCATCAGCTGCGCCGACTAAATGGCAGCGGCAGCATCATCGATCTGGCGCGGGTATCGGCCTAACTGCTGCTGTAGCGCTACAGTAGCGTGGGCTTCAGCCCGCGTTTGCGTGCACGACTGGTACTGAACCGGCGCAACTATTACGTTCTGACAAACGCGGGCTGAAGCCCACGCTACATTGGGTAACGCATGCTCAGCTAGCGCCGCCTTCATAGCTGATACTCGTTACCTCCACCACTTCGGGTTTGGGCCCTAGGTGCAGCGTTACTTGCTGACCTAGGCGGGCACCTTGCACCGCGCGGGCAATGGGCGCCACAAAAGCTATTTTGCCTTCGGCGATGGAGGCTTCGTCAACGCCTACAATGGTAAAGCGCCGCTCGGTACTGGGCTTGCCGCCGCTGCGTGTAACCAGCGTAACCGTGGCGCCAAAACGTACTTCTTCGGCGGGCTGCTGGCGCGGGTCTATTACTTTGGCCGAGGCAATGCGCGCAGCTAGCAGGCTCAGCTTGCCGTTGATGAGGCTTAGCTGGCGGGTGCGGTCGGTGTCGTTGTCGCGGTTGGTTTCGGCCTGCCCGCGCTCGGCTTCCAGCTCGGCCAGCTCTTGGCGCAGCAGTTCGAGGCCACGTGGGGTAACGTAGTTGGGTGTGTTGGGCGGCAGCGCGGCGCGGGGCGGCACAATGGGCGGCTGCTGCGAGTCGTCTTCTTTTACAAAACCTCGGCTCATGCTGCTGCTGAACGCAGCGCCAAAGCGCAGGTTGCAAAGCGCTATTGTTGCGGCCGCTGCTTGTTGTCGATGGGCCGGAAGTGCCGCTCGCGCGGTTGCTTTTCGGTGAGGTATTTCCAGTAACGCTTGGGCATGTGGCGGCGGTGCAGCTTAATGTTGCGCCGCTCGGGTATGTTCACGTGGTCGAAGTAGGTTTGCCACAGCGACTGAAACAGCGGCTCCCGCTCGTCGAGCACAGCAGCCGATACGGCCGATTTACTGCCCGCCTGCCCGGCTTCGGCATCAAAGCTCACGATGTCGGTGCGCTCGAGGTCGTAGTACAGTCCGTAGCGGCGTCGGCGGTCGAAAATCAGCCAGCGCTGATCGGCGTAGCGCTTGGTGAAGTGCTCGGCAATAAGCGGCAGCACGTCGTAGTCGGGCTCGATGGTGGCGTGAAACAGCCCGTCGTGCGTTTTCTCGAAGCGCACAAACGCCTCCATGCGGTGCTTTTCGCGAAACATCTGCTTCGTGATATCGGCAATGGCCCGCACCGTATCGTTGCCGAAGTTCTCGCTGATGTCCTGCCCGCCGGCCTCAATGGCCAGTTGCACGTAGCGGAAAATCAGCAGCTCGCGCTCGGGGCTTTCCGACAAAAAAGCTTTGTAGAGGTTGGTACGTGCCTCGCCGGGCATGTATTTCAGCATGCCCTCCCACACGCGCCGGGCGCGGGCCTCGTCGGTAGGCACAAACTGGGTTTCGCTGAACAGCCCGCCTTGCGCCACGTCTTCGCTCTGAATAGCCTCGGGCCACCGCCGGCTTTCCCAACACGCCAGCAACACGCACAGCAAACCATCGAAGGAGCCGTCGTAGGTGAAGCGGGCAGTGCCATCGAAGCTGGGCGGCAGGGCCGTGGCACGGCGCATGCCCGCAGCAGCGTTGGCTTTGGCAGGTAAGTTGGTGCGGCGGGGCGGTTTCATCAGAGGATGCAGAAACAGAACAAACAGCTCCCCTCCTCATAGGAGGAGCGGACGCCGCGGCGCAGCCGCGGCTGGGGTGGTTGATGGGGGTCCGCGCCGCCTGCACAACCTAGGCACGCTACCCTTTCGAGAACAGTTACTCGGTTGCATGCTCCCGAAAAAAGCTCAGCAGCAACTCCGTTACGCGTTGGGGTTCTTCGTGCTGCAGCCAGTGCGTGGCTTTGTCGAAGTACGTGAGCCAGCCGTCGTCGCAGTAGGCAAGGCTTTGCTGCGCCATATCGGCTCGCAAAAACGCATCGCGCTTACCCCACAAAATGTGCAGCGGTACGGCTATGCGGCCCGGCTTCATGCCGCGTCGGCCAAAGCGTACAGCGGCGCGGTACCAGTTGATCATGCTGCGCATGGCACCGGGTTTGGCCCAAGCCGCGCGATACTCTCGCAAATCGGCAGACGAAAAGGTGCCGCGCCGGCTGCTGCTCAGCAGGGTTTGCCAGCCTGCCCAGTAGTTACCTAGGCTGGTCAAGGTTTCGGGCAGCCACGGCAGCTGAAAGAAGAACACGTACCAACTTTTGCGCAATTGCCGGGTACTGCTCCGCAACGTGCGCCCAAACACGGCCGGGTGCGGCACATTCAGGATAGCTACGCGATGCAGCCGCTCGGGGTGGTTCATGGCTAGATGCCAAGCCACAATGCCGCCCCAATCGTGCCCCACTAAGTACGCTTTGCGTTGCCCGGCGGCATCGATTAGCCCCAGCACGTCATCCACGAGCTTCGGCAATGCATAGTCGGCAACGCGCGGCGGTTTGTCCGAGAGGTTGTATCCGCGCTGATCGGGCGCCCATACGCGGTAACCGGCTTCGGCCAGGGCTTGTAGTTGGCGGTGCCAGCCGTACCAAAATTCCGGAAAACCGTGCAGCAGAACCACCAACGGAGCGTTTTGAGGGCCGCACTGCACCACGTGCAGCCTGATGCCGTTAGTCTCCAGGTAATGGTGCTCGAGTTCGTAGGCCATGCCCCCATATACCCTACCGGCAGCAAGAAGTTGTGACGCTGCCCCTAGGTGCCGCAGGTTGCCGTTAACATGGGCAACCTGCGGCACCTAGGGCGCTGCACCACCTAGGCAGCTTCGGCCTCGGGGCGTACGCCTTGGGCGGCGTCGCGCTTGGCAAGCAGCTGCTGCCGCACAATCGGCAACAGATCCGACAACTTGCAGCAACAAGCCATGCGGGTAACTTTTTGGGATTGATCCGCAGCTTGCTCGGTGGCGGAATCGCGGTGCGAAATGGTCATGGTGGTGTGGAGAGGAAGAAGTCGAATGCCTAAGCCTTAACCGGCCTGGCGAAACAAATCGAGTTGAGGCGACACCAAATCGGGCGGCGCGATGATGGTGGGCTCGGGGGCAAACAGATCGAGCTGGCGCTTTACCAAAGCCGAGCGGGTTTGCCCGTCGCCGTACAAAATCTTGCGGCGCACGGTCTGCTCGTCGTAGTCGCGCTTTTCAAGGGCCATGCCGCGGCACGTGATGAAGTAGCGGGCCCGGCGCAGCACCACGCCAAACTTGTGCAGGTGGTCGAGCGTGAGCGGGGCAAAACGGCGGGCGGCCACAATGCGCTTCGCCGACTTCATGCCCACGCCGGGCACGCGCAGGATAAGCTCGTAATCGGCGGTGTTTACATCCACCGGAAACACGTGGCGGTTGCGCAGCGCCCACGCCAGCTTCGGGTCGATTTCCAGATCGAGGTGCGGGTGCTGCGGGTCGAGGATTTCATCGGCATCGAAGCCGTAGAAGCGCATCAGCCAGTCGCTCTGGTACAAGCGGTGCTCGCGCATCAGCGGGGGCTGCACCACTTGCGGCAGGCGGTCGTCGCCGCTCACGGGCACGTAGCCCGAGTAGTACACGCGCTTCAGCCCGTAGCCTTTGTAGAGGCCATCGGCAAGCTTGATGATTTGGTGGTCGGTTTCGGGCGAAGCGCCCACTACCAGCTGCGTGGTTTGGCCGGCGGGAGCAAACTGTGGCACTTTCCGGAACAGCTCGCGCTCCTCGCGGTTTTCGGCCACTTTGGTCTGAATCTGACTCATAGGCGTCAGAATCTCCTCGTAGTTCTTCTCGGGCGCGAGGGTTTTCAGGCTCAGCTCCGAGGGCAGCTCAATGTTCACGCTGAGGCGGTCGGCGTACAGGCCGGCTTCCTGAATCAGCTCTTCCGAGGCGCCCGGAATGGTTTTCAGGTGGATGTAGCCGTTGAACTTTTGCTCGAGGCGCAGCTTCTTGCAGATGCGCACGAGGCGCTCCATGGTGTAGTCAGGCGAAGAAAAGATGCCCGAGCTTAGGAACAAGCCCTCGATGTAGTTGCGGCGGTAGAAATTCATGGTCAGGTCAACCACTTCCTCTACCGTAAAGGCGGCGCGCTTCACGTCGTTGCTCTTGCGCGACACGCAGTAGGCGCAGTCGAAAATGCAGTGGTTGGTGAGCAGAATCTTCAGCAGCGATACGCAGCGGCCATCTTCAGTGTAGGAGTGGCAAATGCCCATGCCCTCGGCGTTGCCTAGGCCACGGTTCTCGTTTTTGCGCTTGCCACCGCTGCTCGAGCACGATGCATCGTACTTCGCGGCATCTGCCAAAATACTTAGCTTTTCCTGAATCCGCTCGTTCATCAAAAGGGTAGCTTTCGGGGTGTAAACAAATAGAAAAACCGCTGATTACGCAACAATGTTCCGTCAAAAAGCCCGACTAATTTTTTTAGAATTAGTTCCCGAGTTCAACGGCGCGCTTATGCTTTCGTATCTTCGGCAGCAACCCCGCGCCGGTGGCGCGGGCCTGCTCTACCGTGTTCAGCCTATTGCCGCGCTTTAGCTTACTGTTCCTCCTGTTGCTGCTGCATTGCTGCATGCCAGCCAGCTCGGCTATTGCCCAGCAGGTGCCTGCCACCAGCCCCGCCGATACCGCGCGGCGCCAGCCCATTGCCCAGCCTACCGACACGGTGCGTAAGCGCCTCGATGAGCACCGTATCCTGAGCGGGCTGCGCAACTATGTGCGGCGCAAAACCTTGATTAGCCGGGCAGCTTCGGCGCTGTTCAACTTCACGGAGCGCAGCGAGGAGCAAGCCGGCCTCGATGCCACCCTGCTCGACCGCCAGTACGACCGCCACAACTACAAGATTGTGCGGCGCGTGGAGGTGCAAACGCTCGACGCGTTCGGCTTCAACATCAACGATACCACCCGCGTGCCGCGCAACTTTCTGGAGAAGGGTGGCAACGCGCTGCACATCGTAACGGCGCGGCGCAAAGTGCGCAAGCTGCTGCTGTTTCGGCCGGGGCAGGAGCTGCAGCCGCAGGCGCTGGCCGAAACCGAACGCCTGCTGCGCCAAACCAACTTTATCCTGGATGCGCGCGTGGTAGTAAACGAGCGTACCTCCACGCGCGACAGCGTCGATATCAAGGTCATCACCAAAGACGTGTTCAGCACCAGCGCGGGCTTACAGATTCGCGACGTGGGCGCGGGCGTGCTTACCCTGCGCGACAAAAACTTTGTGGCGCGCGGGCACGACTTTCGGAACCGGTTTAGCTACGGCCGGCCCGATCCGCAGGGCTGGTCGTACGAGGGCAGCTACACCGTGCCGCTGCGCAACTACTTGCTGGCGCAGGCACGCTACCGCAATCAGTACCAGATTGACGAGAAAATGGCCTCGCTTTCGCGCGGGTTTGTGGCCGTAAACACGCGCTACGCCTACTCCCTAGGTGCTGCGCAGTACCACTACGGCATACAGCAAGGCAACCCCGAGCCGGGCCAGGAACCCAGCTTTAGCCCGCTCGATTTTACCGTGGTTGATGCCTGGCTGGGCCGTGCCTACCAACCGCGCTCCTACGACCTAGGGTACGAAAACCCGGCCCGCATAATTGTGGCCGGCCGCTTGGTGCGCACCGATTATGCCCGCAAGCCCAATGCCACGTACGGCAACAGCACCTTAGGGCTGATGAGCGTGGGCTACAGCGTGCGGCGTTATTACAAAGACCGTTACCTCTTCGGTTTTGGCCGTACCGAAGATGTACCTACCGGCAGCCTGCTCACCCTCACGGGCGGCTACGATTTCAACGAAAACGGCAACCGCCCCTACGTTGGTACGCGCCTGGGTTTGGCAGGCTTCAGCCCGCTCCGGGGCTACCTGTACATGAGCGGCGAGTACGGCCGCTTTATGCGCAACGGCCGCTGGGAGCAGGGCGCATTTACCGGTGAGGTATTGGCCTTTACGCGCCTCTACCACACGGGCAACTGGCAGTGGCGCCACTTCTTCTGGAACCGCACGCTCATCGGCATCAACCGCTTGCCCGACGACCTGCCGCTGAACATTGAGGAGCAGCGCGGGCTGCGCGGATTTCGCTCCGAGCAGCAGCTACGCGGCCGTTCGCGCTTTGTCGTCAACTACGAGGCCAACGTATTTACGCCGGTGTCCTTTTTGGGCTTCCGCTTGGCCGGTATTGCCTTTGTTGATGCGGCCTGGCTGAGCACCAATGGCCGCACCTCACCGTTCCGCGACAAACCGTACACGGGCTTCGGCTTTGGCCTGCGCTTCCGCAACGAATACCTCGCCGTAAATACCATTCAGCTGTACTTCGGCTTTTATCCGCGCGGCTTTGGCGACGGCACTGGCTCCCGCATTTTTCAGACCACGCGCAATTACTACACCTTCAGCGACTTTAGCTTCGGCCAGCCCAGCATCGTGCGCTACGATCAGTTTCAGTAAGGGCTGGGCCGATGCG
The DNA here is from genome assembly GCF_001483135.1 of Solirubrum puertoriconensis. Classification (GTDB taxonomy): domain Bacteria; phylum Bacteroidota; class Bacteroidia; order Cytophagales; family Hymenobacteraceae; genus Solirubrum; species Solirubrum puertoriconensis. The sequence goes on along the minus strand of NZ_LNAL01000003.1, from coordinate 218,374 downwards.
TGATCGACGCAGAATACGCTAGCTACCGCCGTTATTTTGCGTGGCTGCACCTAGGCGCAAGCCCCGCCCAACCACCGGGCGCCACGATCAGTCCTAAAAACCCCACCTTTGTACCCGTGCGTATGGCATTGAGCAGGGCTCAGTAGCCATGGCCCTCCCGACTTGCTTACTGCCCGCCCATGAACTTAGGTGATTACAACGAACTGGAAGTAGCCCGCTTTGTCGAATTTGGGGTGTACCTCACTTCCGACGACGGCGACATTTTGCTGCCCGACCGCTACGTGCCGACCGGCGTGCAAATCGGCGACATGCTGCGCGTGTTCGTGTACCGCGACTCCGAAGACCGCCTTGTGGCTACTACCGAGCAGCCCCTGGCGCGGGTGGGCGATTTTGCCGCGCTTACCGTAAAGGACGTAACCGGCATGGGCGCGTTTCTGGATTGGGGCCTGATGAAGGACCTGCTCCTGCCCTTGCGCAACCAACCCAAGCGCGTGCGCACTGGCGACCGGGTGGTGGTTTTCATTTACGTCGACGACGCTTCCGACCGCCTTGTGGCCACCGCCAAGTGGGAGAAGTTTACCGACCGCGAGCCGCAATTGCAGCCCGGCCAGGAGGTGCAGCTGTTGATTGCCGGCGAAAGCGACCTAGGCTACGCCGCCGTGGTAGATAGCCGCTACCAGGGCATGCTGTTCCGCAACGAGGTGTTTCGGCCCATGAGCATCGGCGATGTGCTGCGCGGCTACGTGCGCCAAGTGCGCCCCGATGGCAAGGTAGACGTAAGCCTGCAGCGCCAAGGCTACGATGAAGCCCTGGCCGCCGCCGACACCCTGGTACAGGCCCTGCGCAAAGCCGGTGGCACCTTGCCCATCACCGACCACAGCGACCCGGAAGAAATTTACCGCCGCTTGGGTATGAGCAAAAAAGTGTTTAAAAAAGCCTTAGGTGCCTTGTACCGCCGCGGCGCCGTACACCTCGCCGACGACCACACCCGCCTCATCGAGGAAGAGTAACCCCGGATACGGAGGCAACCTTCGGGCTCAGGCTCCGTTGGGAAAACCGCCGAACTATACTCCCCACTGCTCCTCTACGCGCCATGGCCCCTCCTTCGTCGGCCCCCCAAAAAGTAGCCCTCATAGCCGGTGCCAGCGGCCTCGTAGGCAGCTGCCTGCTGCCGTTGTTACTAAACAGCGGACGCTACTCCAAAGTAATTTCGCTGAGCCGCCGCCCGCTGCAGCTCGTACACCCCAAGCTCGATCAGCGCGTGGTCGATTTCGACCGCCTCGAAGACCACCGCCTCTCGCTTATCGCCGACGACGTGTTTTGCTGCCTTGGCACCACCATGCGGCAAGCCGGCTCCAAAGAGGCGTTTTACAAAGTCGATTACCTGTACGTGGTGAAGCTGGCGGCGCTTACGGCTTCCAACTTCGCGGCGCAGTTTATGGTAGTATCGGCTATGGGAGCCGATGTCGCGTCCACTTTCTATTACAACCGCGTTAAGGGCGACATGGAAGCGGCCGTGCGCCAAACGCCGTTTCGGGCCATTCATATTTTCCGGCCCTCGTTGCTATTGGGCGAGCGGACCGAGAAGCGCTTGGGCGAGCAAATTGGCACTGTGCTGCTGCGCCTCATCAACCCGCTGCTGGTTGGCCCGCTCAAGCGCTACCGTGGCATAGCGGCCCAAGCGGTAGCGCAAGGCATGCTCAATGCCGCTTACCAAGAGGGCGGCGGGGTGCGCGTGTACCTCTCCGATGAAATAACAGCTGGCATATCGCCCACAGCCTAGAATTGCACCGCAAGCCGTATGTTTGTCGAATAGTGCATTAACAAACGGCTTACGCTTAGCATTTCTTGTACCATTCCATGAACAAACCTGCTATCATCCTGCTCCTGCTGGCCTTGAGCCTGCCGGTAAGCTGGGTTTCGGCTCAATCGAAAAAGAGCTCATCCAAATCGTCGGGCGGCAACGGCGGCTCGGGCTACAAAACGGCTATTGGCCTGCGCGGCGGCAACTACGCCTCGGGCCTTACCATTAAGCACTTCACCGGCGGCAACAACGTAGCCATCGAAGGGCTGATTACCACCGAGTACTACGCCAAGGGCGTGCGCGGTACGCTGCTGTTCGAAAAGCACTTTCCGCTGAAAGACCTGCGCGGCTTCCAGTTTTACGTGGGCGCCGGCCTTCATGCCGGGGCCTACCGCGGCCGCTACTACTACGATGTAGCGTACCGTCAGAAGGGCAAGAAGTACGAGGTGTACCGCTACTATTACTACGATGACAAGATGTACCCCGTATTCGGCGGCGACTTCCTGGCCGGTGCCGAGTACAAGTTCGACGACCTGCCCATCGTAGTGGGTGTCGACTTTAAACCGTACTTCGACATCTTCGATGGCCGCACCGCCGCTTACTCCGATGGTGCCGTGAGCATCCGCTTCACGTTCTAACCTAGGGCTGCGTCCAGCTCCTCTGCACTACCAACAACGGCCGCCGGATTGCTCCGGCGGCCGTTGTCGTTACAAGGCCCTAGGTGCTTACCGCACAATGATGACCCGGCCACCCCGCCGGGGCCCCGGCGGGTAGTAGGGCGCACGATAGCCGTGGCGGTACGGCGCCGGGCGATAGTAACGCGGCGGGCGGGGTGCGTAGTAGGGCCGCGGAGCTGGGTAGTGGCGCACTATTACCGGAGGTGGCGGAGCGGGCGCTACCACCACGGTGCGCGCCGGCGTAACGCAGCTGCTCAGCAGGCCGCCCACAACGGCTACCAGCGCGGCCAATGAGGTTTTCAGGAGTGTTTTCATAGCTGTTGGGCAGTGCCCGCGTGTGGGCACTGGTTTTCTACTCGTTAGATCAACAAGCCGCCCCTAGGTTTAATTGGCAAGTGCACAACCATTGGCTTCATAAGCACAACGCCCCGCCAGAACCTAGGTTCTGGCGGGGCGTTGCCGTGGCAGCGGGGCTGCTTACTTTTTCTTGCGGTTGGCGTACTCGGCGTTCAGGCGGTCGAGGATTTCCTTTGTGATATCGAGGCCGGGACGGGCGTAGGCAATAGTGCCGCCGCCAGCTACCAGTATCAGGTCGTAATCGTTTTCCTTGCCGTAGCTCTCGAGCAGTTTGTTTACGCGCGTCAGCACTTGCTCGGTCATCTTGGCTTCCTCTTGCTGTGCCTGTTGCTGCAACTGCTGCTGCTTGGCGGCCACTTGCTGCTCTTGGGCTTGCAGGCGCTGCACGGTGGCGGCGCGCTGCTCATCGGTGAGGCCAGCGGCGGTTTTTTCGTAGGCTTGGGCAGCAGCTTGCAGGCCGCGCACGTTTTGCTCGTGCTGACGCTCCCATCCGGCTACCTTCCGCTCGAACGCCTTGCGCGCATCCTGCAGACCTTTGTACTGATCGAGCAGCTTGCTCGACTCCACGTACGCGACTTTGCGCAGGTTGTCCTCAGGCAAGGCCGGTGTTGCTTTGGCCGAATCGAGGGTCACCACCTTGGTATCCTTGGCTGGCGCGGCCGCAGCAGTAGGTGCCGGAGCAGCGGGCTTGTGGGAGAAGTGGAGGTAAAACAACACGCCCACGGCTATCAGCAGGATAGCGTTCAGCGCCAGTTGAAGCGAATTCTTCATGCGTTAGAAAATCGAAAAACCCACCGGCTACGGCCACCGGCTTCCGGCAAAGAAACGCAGAAACCTGCAGGTTTTGGTATAGATGCAGAAATGAGCTGCGCCACCACTTGCACCGTGCTATTGCCCTAGGTGTTGCAGGCCACACGGCACCTCGGAGCCCAGCGGTGCGCGGCACTATCTTGTTTGGGTGCTACGCAAGCAACCGAGGCAGTACTTTTTAATATGCGGTTACAGGCTTATCTGAACTGCTTTCTAGGTGGCCGAAGCACGCCAGCATGTTACCCTCTTTCGGGCACGCCAATGTGCAGCAGCGCGTCGCCTTGGTTTACCACGGGCATGTGGTTAAGGCCGATGATGTAGCCGCTTACCGGCGACACCAGCCGCACGGCCATTTCGCCGTAAGGGTCGGCTACTATCCCGTACTCCTGCCCTTTCTCCACGTACTGGCCCGTTTGCATGTGCGTTCGGAACAGGCCCGCAAACTTGGCCCGTAGCCAAGTGTGCTTGCGGCACACCACCGGGGCTTGCGTAGGCTCGGGCGCTTCGGCTAGCATGCCTAGGTGCTTGAGAAAGCGGAAGGTGCCGGCAGTAGCTATTTCGATGCCGTACTCATCGAGCCGCAACGACTCGCCGGTTTCGTACACGATGATGCGGCGGCCTTGCCGCATGGCCGCCTCGCGCAACGATCCGGGGCGCAAATCGGCGTGCAGCGTAAAGGGCGCGGCAAAAGCGGCAGCCAGGGCATCGGTTTCAGCGTCTTCGCCCATCAGGCAGCGCACTTGCGGGTGGTTGGAGCGCGCCGCGCCGCCCGTGTGGTAATCGATGCCGTAATCAACCAAAGGCATGATTTCGCGCATGAAGCGGTGCGCTACCCTGCTGGCCACCGAGCCCCTGGGTGAACCGGGGAACGAGCGGTTTACATCCTTGCCATCGGGCACCTCGCGCGAGAAGTTGAGGAAGCCGTAGATGTTGAGAATGGGAATGGCAATGATGGTGCCGCGCAACGGGTGCTGGAGTTGCCCCCGCCGAATCATGCGCCGAATGGTTTCGATGCCGTTTACCTCGTCGCCGTGCATGCCGGCCATCAGGAGCACCGTAGGCCCGGGCTCGGTGGCCCGAAACACGTGCACCGGCACATCGATTACCGTGCCCGAGGGCAGCCTGGAAATAACCAACCGCGTGAGCACCTGCTCGCCTGGGCTGATGATTTGGTTGTTGAGCAGGATATCGGGGTTGCGGGCGGGAGGTGCGGCAGGTGTACTCAAGTGCGCAGAAACTAGGAACCGAAGGTGTGGCTTAGCAGCTATCAGCAACCACCGGGCCACACCGCTTCTAATTACCTATTATTTGCTGATTTCCGGCGGCAGCACTTTGCCTGGCCCACTGCCTGCCTGCACCGGGCCGTGCCACGGCACCTAGGAGCCGCACCCGGGCGCAGGCAGCGCGGGGTTATCAGACAGATAAGAACGCCGTCGGCTCGCCGCTGTACGTGAGCGTGAGGCGGTGCATGGCCCGGGTGCACGCCACGTAAAGCATGCTCTTGTCGACCTCGGTGCGGTAGTTCCGGGCCGACACGAACGGCACCAGCACTTCGTCGAACTCCAACCCCTTGGCCAGGTGCGCCGTGGTGATGACGACGCCTTCTTTGAAAGCGGTCGACTCCTCGGTCAGCAAATACACGCCCGGGCCGTGCAGCGCATCGTGCACCTGCGTGGCCTGCCGCTGGGTTTTGCAAATGATACCTAGGGAATGGCTGCCGGAGCTGCGAAACGCGGCCGCAAGCACTGGCAAGGCTTGCAGCTCTTCGGCCGGGCTGGCGTAGCGCACCGCGGCGGGCTCGGGGCCGTGGCGCTCCAGCGGCATAATGTTCGGATTGGGGCTGATGCGCTGCGCGAAGGCCGTAATCTCCAGCGTGGAGCGGTAGCTGCGGTAGAGCTTCACCACGTCGGCCTGCGGAAACACCCGTTCGATGGTTTCGGCCGACGACGCGCTGTAGGGGTTCACCGTCTGGCTCACGTCGCCCAGGATGGTTTTGCGGCAGTGGAACAGGCGCGACAGCACCGCATACTGCACCGGAGTGTAGTCCTGCATTTCGTCGACGAGCAGGTGCTTCACGTGGTCATAGCCCGCGAGACCTTCCATGCGAATGCGCAGGTAAATGAGGGCAAACACATCGGCGTACTCCAGGGGCCGCTGCGGGTCGAGCTTGAGCAGCTCGGGCCGGCCAACCCAACGGTAGAAGTCGCGGTAAAAATCAAGCACGTTGCCATACCGGAACATGCGCGGAATGCCCTCCCCGATGGTGGCTTTTTCGCCGCCCGTCAGCTTGCGGTCCACTTTGTCGCGCACGTAGGCGCGCACGTCGTTGGCCACCTGCCCAAAGCGCTTGAGCAGCGGCACCCGGTGGTAGGCCTTGAACTTCTGCTGAATAAAAGCGCCGGGCACCACCGTGCGGCCCACGCGCAGGTCGGCTACGCTGAAGTAGCTGTTCTCGACGTGCAGCAGGTACTGGTTCAGCTGGCTCAGGAACTCCGCCGACGACTTAAACCGAATCCGCTCGATGAAGGCCGCATCGTGCCGCTCGAGCAGCGCTGATACCTGCTCGAAGAATGTCTGAAACCGGAACTGCCCCTGAAGCAAATCGGCGGCCAGCTCCTCCATGCCCAGCTCCGGGATGTGCTCCTCGCCCAGCTCGGGCAGCACGTTGCTGATGTAGTCGGCAAATACCTTGTTGGGCGAGATGATGAGGATGTTTTTGGCCGCGATGGTGTCGCGGAAGCGGTAAAGCAAAAAGGCAATGCGGTGCAGGGCAATAGAGGTTTTGCCCGAGCCGGCCACGCCCTGAATCACCATCACCGAGGCCTCCTCGTTGCGAATAACCGCGTTTTGGTCGCGCTGAATCGTGGCGACGATGTTCTTCATCTTGTCGTCCGACGACTTGGCCAGCTCGCGCTGCAGCACGTCGTCGTGGATGTTCACGTCGCTGTCGAGCATGAACTCCATGCGCCCATCGCGGATGCGGTACTGCCGCTTCAGGTCGATGCGCCCGGGCACTGTCCCGTTCGGAGAGGCGTACGAGGCCTCGCCCAGCTCAAAGTCGTAGAACAGCGACGAAATCGGGGCCCGCCAGTCGTAAATCAAATTTTGGCGCTGTCCTTCGCCCGCAAAAGCGTGCACCCCAATGTATACCGGCGTGCTGATGCCATTGAGCGTCGTGAAATCGATGCGGCCAAAGTACGGCGACTGCACCAGCTTAAGTAAGCGGCGCTTGCGGGCCACGGCGCCCTCGCCGGTGTAGGCCATGCGGTTGATGGATTGCTCGGCGGCCACCATGTCGGCGTCGTCGAGGCCCGACTGGTGCTCGTGCAGGTACTGCTTTTGCTGGCGCAGCTCGCCGGAAAACTGCCGCACGGCATCGTCGACGCGCCTTACCGCCAACACCAGTTGCTCCTTTATTTCTTCGAGATACTCCCGTTCTTCCTGTTCCGTGGCGTTAATCACCGGCGAATTCTCCATAATGCCGCAAAGGTCACCGCAAATTCTGGCCGACGAAACCTTGGGGTCATTTTATTGCCAGCGCAGGCCCACGTCATCAGTCAGCCAAGCCTTACCACGTAAGCGAGCTATCCGGGGGCGGCAGCTGAATGTCGGAGTCCGGTGATACATCGGCTACGCCGGGTAGGTGCCGCACCTGCTGGGCTACTGCGGAGCGGCATAGATTGCAGGACGCAAGAATAGCCCAGCGTTAAGCTGCGGCCCTACTGGCAAGGCCTGACACCTAGGGCCGCTGCACCACGAACTGTTTGGTAGCCGTTCGGCCGTTGCGCGCATCGCGGGCCCGCACCCAGTAAGTACCCGCCGGCATACGACTTACCTCTAGCTTAACCACCCGCTGTACCGCTGGCTGCGTTAGCAAGGTACGCCCCTGGGCGTCGAGCACCTCGAGGCGGTAAACTCCCGTGCCGGCAAGCTCTACAGTGGCTTGCTCCACAGCCGGATTGGGGTACACGCTGGTAATCACGCTTTCGGCTGCTGGTGCCATGGGCTGGTGCGCCGCTTGGCTACCTAGGCGGTACACGCTGCAGCTATCCACGCGGCCTCGTAAAACGCATGCAGCTTTGGGGCATCGTAGTGCAGGCGCACAACAGTATCGGTAACTGAGCCACGCTTTAGCTCGGCAAAGCGTCCGTGCTCCACGGCGTCGCGCAGGGCCAGCATCTGCGCCCAATGTTCCATAAGTCCTTGCACATGATTGCCTTTGATGCGCCAGGCGTGCACCCAGTAGGTTGAATCGGCGCGGGGCTCGGCAAAGTAATAGAGCCCGCGGTAGCGCGTTACCCAGCCGCTAAGCAATGTGTCGCCAGTAGTGGCATCGAGTACAACGCTGGTGCGCGATGAGCGCTCAAAGCGTATCAGCAGTTCGAGCGTGTCGGTAGCCGATGTGAGTGTGAGTTGGCGCCCAAGCACATGCGCCAGGTTGAGCGGACGCTGGGCAGGCGCATTCTCGAAGGGATAAGGCTGCAGCCAGCCCCACTGGCCGTCGCAGCCCCACAACACGCTGGTAAAAAGCAAAATCCACAGCAAGCAGTATCGACGAGCGGGCAGCATAACAGTGCTGGATTGAGGTACCCTGTTAATAACCCAGCGGGCCCAACGTAACCCACCAACCCGGCACCGCTCCTCCGCCGCTGGCAGCAGAGCGCGTGGCTATTACCCCGAAAAAGCAGTTCCTAATCCGACTGCGTATCGGGCAGCGATTTGGCGGCCGATTTGGTGCCGCCTTTCTTCTTGCTGCCTTTTTTGTGCTTGCTCAGCTCCGCGGTGTACTCGATGATTTTACCGGCAATGTCCAGCCCGGTGGCTTTCTCGATGCCCTCGAGCCCCGGCGACGAGTTCACCTCCAGCACCAGCGGGCCGCGCTTGCTCTGCAGCATGTCAACGCCGGCAATACCTAGGCCCAGGGCTTTGGTGGCCAGCAAGGCAGCCGCTTTTTCGGCGCGCGTTAGCTTCACGAGCTTGCCCGTGCCGCCACGGTGCAGGTTCGAGCGAAACTCGCCCTCTTTGCCCTGCCGCTTCATGGCGCCCACCACTTCGCCGTTCACCACAAACGCACGCAAGTCGGCGCCTTTGCTTTCGGCGATAAACTCCTGCACAATAATGCGGGCCTTCAGGTTATGAAAGGCCTCAATCACCGACTGCGCGGCCTTTTCGGTTTCGGCTAGTACCACACCTAGGCCTTGCGTGCCCTCAAGCAGCTTAATGATTACGGGGGCGCCGCCTACCTGCTGAATCATTTCCAGCACTTCGTCGGAGTAGTTGGTGAAGGCCGTTTTGGGCATGCCCACGCCGGCACGAGCCAAAATCTGCATGGAGCGCAGCTTGTCGCGTGAGCGCACAATGGCTTGGCTTTCGACGGCGGTGCGCACCTTCATCATCTCGAACTGGCGCACCACCGCTGTGCCGTAGAAAGTAACGGAGGCCCCGATGCGCGGAATAACGGCATCGAAGTCTTCGAGCTTACGTCCCTCGTACACAATGCTGGGGGCACCTTTTTCCAGCACCAGGTTGCACTGCAAATGGTCGATGACTTCGACTTGATGGCCGCGCAGCTCGGCCGCTTCCACCAGGCGCTTCGTGGAGTACAGTTTGGGCTCACGCGAGAGAATCGCCAGTTTCATATGGTAAACGAGGGTATAGCTGAGGAAGAAAACAGGGAAGCAGGCAACCGGCTAGTCGGCGATGCGCAAGTGCTGGCTTTTGTACGACAGGTTACGCCTCGACACATCCACCATCAACCGGGCCCGGCGCAACAGCATCCGCCCAATAAGTACGGGGTACTTCATGTCGGAGCGGTCGGAAAGCGAAAATTCCGTTTCGAAATCTTCGCCAAACAGCCGAATCACGGTCCTAATCACGTAGCGCTCCTGCACTTCGCCATTCGAAGAACGGATGTCGCGCAGCGAAAACTCCTCGAACTGCAGCGGCATGCCGTGGAAAGCTGGGTGCGCATCGTCGAGGAGCAACACACGCAGCAGCGGCCGCCCATCGGGCAGCGTATCCACGTGGATGTCAGAGCAATGAATGGCGCCCGTAAACGCGCCGGTATCCACCTTGGCCTCTACCCCACGCAGCTGAAACTGCGGAAAGTCGACAAGCTCGCGGCGGCCTACGATTCGTTTCGGGGGTCGTCGGGGGTGGGCCTTTTTCACGGCAGCAAAATACGAGTGCGGCCGCGAGTAGCTGGGCAGGTACCGCTTATTTTTTCTTCTGGCTAAGCCCTAGGTGCGCTTAGCCCGCGTAGCTGATGCGGTACACGCAGTCGTTCTGGTCGTCGGAAACAAGCAGCGAGCCATCGGGCATTACCAGTAGCGCTACCGGGCGGCCCCAGTTCCGCTGCCCCTGCAACCAGCCCGAGGCAAAGGTTTCGTAACTGGTGGCTTGTTTTCCGCTGGCATCGAGGCGCACCAGGGTAATGCGGTAGCCGATTTTGTTGGAGCGGTTCCAAGAGCCATGCTCCGGAATGAAGATTTGATTGCGGTACTGCGCCGGAAACATGCTTCCGGTGTAAAACTTCATACCCAATGGCGCTACGTGCGGACCAAGCTTGCGGGCCGGTGGCACGTAGGTGCGCAGGCTTTTGCCTTTGCCAAACTGCGGGTCGAGGATGTCGCCCTGGTGCACAAACGGAAAGCCGAAGTGCAAACCCGGTGTAGGCAGGCGGTTCAGCTCGCAGGCGGGTTTGTCATCGCCGAGCATATCGCGGCCGTTGTCGTTAAACCACAAGGCCTTATCCGCGGGGCTCCAATCGAAGCCCACAGAGTTGCGCACCCCGTAGGCAATGGTTTCGAGGCCCGAGCCGTCGGGGTTCATGCGGTTGATGGTAGCAAAGATGCGCTGCTCGGGCAGGCACACGTTGCAAGGCGCACCTACGGGGATGTAGAGCTTGCCATCGGGCCCGAAGTTGATGTATTTCCAACCGTGGTGCTCCCGGTCGGGCAATTGGTCGTACACCACCGCTGGTTTAGGATTTTGCTTTAGGCGGGCAGCAATGTTGTCGTAGCGCAGGATGCGGCTGATTTCGGCCACGTACAGGGCGCCGTTGCGCACGGCCACGCCGTTGGGCTCGTTCAGGCCCGATGCTACCGTTACTACCTCGTCGGCGCGGCCGTCGCGGTTGCGGTCGGGCAGCGCGTACACTTTGGTGCCGCGGGTGCCTACATACACGGTACCATCGGCACCTAGGGCCAGCGAGCGGGCCCCGCCCACATTTTGGGCAAAGTAGCTGATGCGGAAGCCCGCCGGCAGCTTGATGTTACTGAGGTTATCGAGCGCAGCCACAGGACTTGCGCCAGCCAAGGGCAACAAAAAAAGCAGGGGCAGCAGTCGGCGGATCATACCGCTACCAACTGCTGCTCCTAGGCAAAGGTTGCGCAGCTTAAAGCCGGCCGGCTTGCCGCTCGCGCATCAGCCGCTCGTACTCGCGCTCCGACCAGTTTTCTTGCCCGAAGCGGCCGTAGGTAGCCAGCCCCTGAATACCGAGGCCAATACCCCAGAACACGGTAGGCCAAATGGGCCACGGCACGCCGTAGTCGCCCGTTTGGCGGCTGGTAACGGCCCAAATTGTCCAGAGCAGGGCGTTTACGAGTAGGTAGGTAAGCGCGTGCGATTTGAACTTGGCACGCGCCCGGGCCATACGCCAGATTTGGGGGTCGCGGTCGGAAGTGGTCATGGCAGTGTTTGGTGTCGGTCAGAAGAATTAGAATACCCGAATGTACTGTGCACAAGTAGCCTAGGTCAATTTTTTATGCCCCAAACGGCAACCATTTCGGGCTGAACCGTCTAAAAAGACCGACGAAGTGTAGGCGAGCCGCGGCCAGCATTCCATGCCTTATTCATTCACCATTCCTGCTGCAGTATGTCTCTCCCCCACTCTGCTTCCCACGAATTCGGCCGCATCCTGCTCGCTCACGGCGATATTACCAAACTCGACACCGACGCCATTGTCAACGCCGCCAACTCCTCGCTCCTAGGTGGCGGCGGGGTCGATGGGGCCATTCACCGCGCGGGTGGTGCCCAAATTCTCGATGAGTGCCGTACCATTCGGGCACGCCACGGCAGCTTGGCTACCGGCAAAGCTGTAATAACCAGCGGCGGCAAACTACACGCGCGCCACGTTATCCACACCGTAGGCCCGGTGTGGCAAGGCGGTGGGCAAGAAGAACCCCAACAGCTGGCCAATTGCTACACCAGCTCGCTGGAGCTAGCGGCCGAGCACCAGTTGCGCAGCATTGCGTTTCCAGGCATCAGCACCGGCATCTACGGCTACCCCAAAGCCGAAGCGGCGCGCATTGCCGTGCAAACCGTGCGCGATTACCTCATGCACCACGAGCTGCCCGAGATTGTAGTGTTTGTGCTGTTCGATGAGGAAAACCTGCACCTGTACGAACGCGAGCTAGCGGCCTTATCCGAAGCCTAGGCCCAGCGCAGCTCCTCGGGGTGGCGGCGCAGGTAACTGGCCACATCGTAGATGAGCCCGGCGTGGCCGGCTTCCAGCATTACGGTGTGAGCATTGTTGAGCGAACCGATAAACTCGCGCAGGCCAGCATGCGGGATTACCCGATCGTAGCGCCCCAGGAAAAACGTAACGGGCGTGGGCCTGCGGTTGAGCACTTGGGCCAGTTGGCGCGTATCAAACACGAGGTGGCGGAAACCCGTCCAGCTGCGGTACACGCGCAGGCGCTTTTCGCGGCTATCGAGCTGCCATTGAGCAAAGCGCACCAGCCCGGTATCCACAATGCGCCGCTGACCTAAGGCCTCGATGAGGTTGAGCAAACGTTGTGGGCGCAACACGGCGCGGCCCAACACATTGCGCATCCAAGGCGGGTAGGTAGCCAATGAGTACCAAAACTGTGTTTTGATGCCGTCGGGCGCAATCAGCCAAAGGTGCGCCACACGCTCGGCAAAGTGCTCCGCCATGCTCAGGGCAAACTTGGCGCCCATGCTAAAGGCCAGCAGCCCGAAGTGCTCAATGCCTTGCTCCTTCAGAAACTGACCTAGGAGTTCGGCCAAACGCGGTTTCCGAATGGGGGCATCGGCCTTGGCCAAGCGGCTGCGGCCGTGGTAAAATAAGTCGAAGGAGTAAATGGTAACCCGCTCGCCCAACAACGAGGCTACACTGCGCCAGTGACTTTCGTTTTGGCCGTAGCCATGGAAGGCCAGCACCGGCAACGGCCCGCGGCCATAAACCTGGTAATGCAGCTTGGTACGGCCCGATTCGACGAACATGATTGAGGATGACTAGGAGAGTAAGCAGTACGGCATCCGAATAAATCAGAACGTCATTCCGAGCATGTTGCGCTTCGAGCAAGGAATCGAAGCGCAACATGCTCGGAATGACGTTCTGGATTTACCGCCAGCCTGGTTTACACACAAGCTTACAGTTTCGCCACACCGCCCGATACCACGAACTTCATTACTTGGGCGCTGGGCATATCAAGGTGTACCACGTTTTCGCGGGGTACCAGCAGCAGCTCGCCCGAAAAGTTGTAGGAGTCGGGAAAGTACACGGCCATCAGGTCTTCGCGGTGAATCGCCACCATCGACTCCTGCGTTATGAACCCTAGCTTGTAGCACTCGGTACCGGCAAATACCTTCACTAGCACCGGCGTGTTAAACTTCGGCTCCTCACCAAGCAGAGCATCGAAGATATCTTTGATGCTGGAATACAGTATATTGACAACCGGAAGCCGATTTAGAATACGCTCGCCCAGCACAATAAACGGCCGCACTTGGGTACCCACGTACCCCACCACGGTGAGTAGTACTACCACCACGCCGAGCCCTAAGCCTGGGATGTCCCAAAGCTGAAAAGAGCTATCAAGCCAGCGGAATATGGCCAGCAGAATGTAGACCGTGAGCGTAACGGGTGCCAGAATTAGCAGCCCGCGCAGAAAGTAGCCAAGGATTTTTTTCATCGAGGCGAAAAACAAAGCGCCCGGCCAAAAGCCAGGCGCAAACTACTAAAAGCAGCAGGTTTCAAGGTGCAGTATTAGGCTACGGCTTCGCCTACCTCGGCAATGCGGTCGGCTACGCGCTGCATAAGCCACATGGGCGTGCTTGTAGCGCCACAAATGCCTACCGAGGCGGCATCATCAAACCATTCATCTTGCAGCTCCTGCTCGTTTTCTACGAAGTAGCTGCGCGGGTTTTCGTGGTTTACTACGCCAAACAGCGCTTTGCCGTTCGAGCTCTTGCGCCCGCTCACAAACACTACTACATCGTGCTCGTGGGCAAACTTGCGTAGCTGCGGCTCGCGGTTGGATACCTGCCGGCAGATGGAATCGTTGGCATCGAAGGTAGTTAGGTCGCCACCGGCAGCGGCAATGCGCTCCTCGATGATTTGCTTCATGCGGTAGAAGCCGGCCGTGCTCTTGGTGGTTTGGCTAAACAGCGTAACCGGGCGCTTAAAGTCGATCTGATCCAAGTCTTGCTCAGTCATCACCACAATGGCGCGGTTGCCGGTTTGGCCGTTCAGGCCGGTTACCTCGGCGTGGCCAGGCTGGCCGTACAGCACAATCTGGCCATCGTGCCGGCGCGTGGCATCGAAGGCGTGCTTCACGCGGTTTTGCAGCTTCAGCACCACCGGGCACGAGGCATCGATCAGCTCGATGTTGTTGCGCAGGGCCAACTGGTAGGTTTCGGGTGGCTCGCCGTGGGCCCGAATCAGCACTTTGCAGTCGTGCAGCTGGCCCAACTGCTCGCGGTCGATTACGCGCAGGCCCTGTTGGTGCAGGCGCTCCACTTCCATGCGGTTGTGCACAATGTCGCCCAGGCAGTACAGCTCCGCGGAGTGCTCCAGCTCGTCTTCGGCCATCTGAATGGCGTACTCCACGCCGAAGCAGTACCCGGAATTCTTATCGATGGTGACGTTCATGTCAGTCGGTTCTTGTAGCCCAGCCGGCTTGCCTTCCCTCAGCTCTGCCGACTAACGTGCCCTAGGGCATTAATCATTCCAAACTCCTCCGGAGCGGGCGTATTGTCAGCCAATTTCAGCTGCTCGTAGCCCATCAACCAGTACGGACGAAACGCGCTCTAGTACGAAATCGACCTGCTCATCGATCGTAATATGCGAGGTATCGAGCAGCACGGCGTCGGCGGCGCGGCGCAGCGGGCTTTCGGCACGCGTCGAGTCAAGGTAGTCGCGTTTCTGCAGGTTCTGCACAATGTCATCGAGCGACACCTGCTCGCCCTTGGCAGCCAGCTCTACCTGGCGGCGCATGGCGCGGGTGTGCACGTCGGCGGTCATGAAGATTTTTACCTCGGCGTCCGGAAACACAGTGGTTCCGATGTCGCGGCCATCCATTACCACGCCGCGCTTACGCCCCATGCGCTGTTGCTGGCGCACCATGGCGTGGCGCACGGCCGGAATAACCGAAACTTCGCTTACGGCATTGGAAATGCGCATCTGCCGAATTTCATCCTCGCGGATGACGCCGTCGAGGCACAATTCGTTGCGCCCCGAGCGGCGGTTCCGCTTGAAGGTAATCTGCATTTGGTGAAGGGCTTCCTCCACCCGCGGCAAGTCCTCGAACGAGATGTTGTGCTCGAGGAGGTAAAGCGTAACACCACGGTACATAGCCCCGGTGTCGATGTAAGCATAGCCAAGTTCGGCGGCAACGGCTTTGGCCGTAGTGCTTTTGCCGCAGGAAGAGTAGCCGTCGATGGCTATGACGATGTTTTTCATCTGGTGAGCGGTCGGCGGGCCGTCGTCGGGAGCGGAAGCGGAATCCACGTCAACCGACGAGCGGGCTGCACCGATAACCGGCTGGGTACCGATTGGTAAAACCCAGACACCGATTCGGCGAGTCCATGCGTCAGTTGGCGGTCCACATGCTCGAACGGCCGCACAAAGGTATGCGCTCCAAGTTGGATGCCCACCACTCCGGCTTCATTGTGTATCCACTGCCCCCCAAATGCCCGGATGATGCACTCTCCCAAAAAGCACCCTAAGGCATTGACTACGTTTGGCTTGTCGGCATCGCCGATATCCTGGCGCTGCTTTTCAATAAATTCGGCAAGTATCTGCACAGCGGCTTCGTCGAAGGCAGATACATTGAGTTGTTGCCGCACAGCTTCGGCGGCAGCACGCAACTCTTCCATGGCAATAGGTGAAATAGAAAGAAGGAAAGAAGAACAAACTCGCGAGCGAGTGATAACGTAGTTACAAAAGTTTTGCTGGATAGCAGAATTACAGGCAAAAAAAATCGCCTCTAAAGAGACGATTATGAAAAAACAATAAGATTTTTCAGGGAAAGTACTAGTAGGCATGCCTACTGTATCCAACCTTTGCGCTTTACTGGCTCGGCCAATCTCGACGGTATCGAAGCAAAGAAATCGGCCACCGATTCCTTCAATCCGTTGTCGAATTGCAGCGCCACCCGGAAGAAGGGGTTGAAGAACCGCTCGCCCCGGAAACCCACGCCCGTGGTGCCGTCGGGGCCGGTGGCCCACTCGCCTTGGTAGCCCTGCACCATGCACTGGCCCAAAAAAGCACCTAGGGCCACCACCACGCCTTGGATGTTGTCGCGATTAAGCAAAGGCCGCTGCTCTTCAATAAAGTTGGCGAGGCGCTGCACGGCGGCTTCGTCGAAGTCGTTTACCCGCAGTTGCTGGCGCACGGCTTCGGCAGCCTGGTGAATGTGGGCAAGGGGGTTTTCGGAGGACATAGGCAAAAAGGCTAAACGCGGAAGACAATTACCTCTTACGGCAACGGGCTGGCCGTGGCAGTGGTTACGGCATGGTCGTGGCCGGAATAGCACCGGCCGGGGCAGCCTTTGCCTTCCAGCTGAGGTAGATATCAAGGATTTTGCCGATGTGTTCGGGGCCTACATCTACCTTGGCCAGCTCCTGCGGCAGCGTAGGGTGGTCGTGCAAGATTTCGGCCATGGCTTGGCGAAACTCGGCGCGCTTTCTCGGCAACACCCGCACGGGCCCATCGCCCGGCAAGGCTAGCAACAGGGTTTCGGGGGCATCGTAGCGCAGTACCGCGTAGCCGGCTTTACGGTAGAGCTGCCGCACGAACGCCTGCTCAACGGTTCCTTTCCGCACCGAGAAATTCCGGGCTACCACAAAGGTGTCTTGGCGCACTACGTAGCGCTGCACTTCGCGCGGGTCGTACCAAGTGGGCGTTTTGTTGCGGCGGTCGTCATTAGCCACGGCAAAGCTATCGGTACCGGGCGCCAGTTGGGCGTCGTTCCAACGGCCATCGGCCAACTGAAAGCGGCCGCGCTCAAACGTTACGGCATTGCGCGGGCTGTAATACATGGGCATGCCTGGCTGCCCCGGCATGGGCGGTGGCATACGCGGCGGCGAGTAGCTCGGGAAGGCCTGTCCAAACGCGCAGGCCGGCCCGGCACCTAGGGCCAGCGTCAGCCACCTGAATCGGGCTACTAAACTCATTGAAAATGTACGTGTGGGCAGATACTACTCGGCGCCGGTGGGCTGACGGGCAAAAATGGCGTTTGTATTAAAGCCTTCGGGCTTGTTGCGCAAGTAGGCATCCAAAATGGCGCGGGTGTGCGTCACGTCGAGCTGGCCGCTTTGCAGCTGCTGGCTAAGCATGGGGTGGTCGGCCACCACGGCCTGCATGGCCTGCTGAAACTCTTTGCGCTGCGTAGGCAGGGCCAAGGCTTTTTGGTTGGGGAACCGCAGCACCGGCACCATGCCGCCGGCACTGGCAAACTCGAACAGCTCGACCTGCGGGCGGCGCCACGTGCGGCGGCCCAGCACGGTGGTTGGTGGCACTGGCTGCTTGTCTTTGCCGCTCGGCGGAAACTGCACGCTGTGTACTACCGCGAACGTATCGGTGCCAATAACGGCTTGTCGCAGCTCGCCCAGGCTGTAGCGCTGCTCGTCCTTGCCGGTCTCAGCCTGCAGCAAATTATTGGTGAGCAGCAGCTTGGCGGGCTGCCAGGTAGCGGCATTGGCCTCGAGTTGGTAGCTACCTTTCCCTTTGCGCGCAAACTGATGGTCGGCCGTGGCAAGCATGGTTACATTAACGGCCGTACGCACCAAGCCCGACAATCAGGTCGGCCTGCGCCGAGGCCGCTGTATGAAGACCTAGGAAAAGCGCCGCGGCGCACATGCTGCGCAGGGCTGCACGGCGGCCTCGCGGGTAAACGTGGGTCATAGAAACAAAACGAAGAGGTGGAGCGAGTTGCGGGCGGCCCTAGGTAGCAGGCGCGGCTAGTGGCTTTCGCAGGGGCAGGGCGTTTTGCCACCGCGGGCTTTGCGCTTAAACGAAGCAGTTTTTTTCTGCTGCGGCGTCATGCGGGCGCAGCTCGTAAGCAACGGCGTAGCCGTAGCCAAGGTAAGCGCCGAAAGCAACAGGGTTATGGTCTTTCTCACCAGTCAATCGGTTTTTAAACAAAGATAACCTTCTTTGTTGGGTGGCTTGGCCACTCTTTACTCTGGAAATTATTTCTGCTTTTGCCTATGTCAGCTGATTTTGCGCTGCGCGCCAACGTTGTCGATATCCGTAACAAAACCACCCGTCCGGGCACCATTTGGGTAGCCGGCGGCCGCATCGAGCGGATTGAGTACGAGGCCACGAGAACCACGTCCGACCCTGCCCTGCCCTATGCCCTGCCTGGCTTCGTGGATGCGCACGTGCACGTAGAAAGCTCCTTGCTAGTACCCGCCGAGTTTGCGCGCTTGGCTGTGGTGCACGGCACGGTCGCCACCGTTTCCGATCCGCACGAAATCGGCAACGTACTGGGCGTAGCCGGCGTAGAGTTTATGCTTGATAATGCCCGGCAGTCGCCGTTTCACTTCTGCTTTGGCGCGCCCTCGTGCGTGCCGGCTACGGTGTTCGAAACGGCTGGCGCTATCATCACCGCCGACGACATCGAGCAGCTGTTTCAGCGGCCCGAAATTGGCTACTTAGCCGAGATGATGAACTGGCCTGGTGTGCTGCACGGCGACACCGACGTGATGCACAAAATTGCCCTGGCCCGGCAATACGGCCGCCCCGTTGATGGGCACGCTCCGGGCCTGCGCGGCGAGGATGCCCGTCGTTACGCTGCCGCTGGCATGAGCACCGACCACGAGTGCTTTACGGCCGACGAGGCTTTAGATAAGCTGGCTTGCGGCATGCACATCCTCATTCGTGAAGGCTCGGCCGCGCGCAACTTCGATGCGCTGGTGGATTTGCTGCACGAGCATTCGGCCAACATCATGTTCTGCTCCGACGACAAGCACCCCGACTCACTAGTGCTCAACCACATCGACGAGCTGGTGCGCCGCGCTGTGGCCCGCGGTATTGATGTTTGGAAGGTGCTGCAAGCTGCCTGCCTCAACCCCGTGCAGCATTACCGCCTCGACCTAGGCCAACTCCGCGACGGCGACGCCGCCGATTTCATCGTGGTTGATAACCTGCAGGATTTCAGGGTGCAGCAAACCTACCTGCGCGGCGAGTTGGTAGCCGAGCACGGCCGCGCGCTGCTGCCGCCCGGCCGCAACGCGGCGCCCAATAACTTTGTGGCCCAGCCGGTGCAGCCCACCGATTTTGCCCTAGGTGCCCAGGATGCTAACGCGACAGCAGCCCAAGTGCGAGCCATTCGGTGCTACGATGGCCAGCTAATTACATCGGCCGACCCAGCCAGCGTACCGGTGCAAGCCGGCCTGCTGGTGCCCGATGTGGCCAACGATGTGCTGAAGCTTACCGTGGTGAACCGCTACCAAGCCGATGCCAAGCCCGCCGTGGCGTTCATCCGTGGGTTTGGGCTGCAGCGCGGTGCCTTGGCCAGTAGCGTAGGCCACGACTCGCACAACATCACGGCCGTAGGCTGCTCCGATGAAGCCATTGCCCGGGCCGTGAACTTGGTAATCGAAGCCAAAGGCGGCCTGGCTGCCGTGGGCGACAACGGCGAGGATCTGCTGTTGCCGCTGCCCGTAGCTGGCTTAATGTCGGATGGCGAGGGGTATGCCGTAGCCGAAGCCTATACGGCCGTCGATCAGCTAGCCAAGCACCTAGGCAGTCCGTTGCGCGCTCCGTTCATGACACTGTCGTTCATGGCGCTGCTGGTAATTCCTGCCCTAAAACTGAGCGACAAAGGCCTTTTCGATGGCGAAAAATTTGAGTTTGTATCCGTGCTGATGTAGCTCTTTGCTACCCCGACGCAACAACAGAAAGGCCGCCGGAACAACTGTTCCGGCGGCCTTTCTGTTGTGAAAATAGAAGCTCGATGAAGCTTAGTTTACCATCTCGAAGCGCTTTTCGAGGAGCATGCGCATCTTCTCTTCGGTGAGCGGCTTGGCCAGGTACTCTACGCCTTCGTACTGCGATACCCGCGAGGTATCGGCGGAGTGCATGGAGGTGGTTAGCACCGCCATTACGGTTTTTTCGCGCACTTCGGCGGGCAGTTGGCTGTACTGGTTTAAGAACTCGAAGCCATCCATACCGGGCATCTTCAGGTCTACAAAAACCAGTTCCGGCTTTGCATCGCCGGCTGCCGCACCTTTGCCCCAAAGTTGGTTGAAGGCTTGCTCGGCGTTGGTGAACAACAGAATGTTCTCGGCCAGATCGAGCCGCTGCAACAAGCGGTTGTTCAAGAAACTAGTGGTTTCGTTATCGTCAATAAGAACCACCTGGTTGAGTTTACGTGACATTGCGTAGGCCTGTGATAGTTGAAACAATACCGGCCACGCCTTGCAGTCGGGTATGCTAAAGATACTGAAATTAATCGAGCCAGCCCTGCTCGCGCATCCAGTCGTCGTTGTAGATCTTACCTAGGTAGCGCGTGCCGTGGTCGGGCAACACAATTACCATGGTGTCTTCGGGCTTGAGGTTTTCTTTGGCGTACTCAAGGGCACCGTGCACGGCCGAACCGCACGACCAACCCACGAACAAGCCTTCTTCTTTAGCTAAGCGGCGCGTCATGATGGCGGCATCCTTATCGGCTACCTTGATAAACAAGTCGATCAGGTCGAAGTCCACATTCTTGGGCAGAATATCTTCGCCGATACCCTCGGTTTTGTAAGGGTAAATCTCGTTTTCGTCGAAGATGCCGGTCTCCTTGTACTTCTTGAACACCGAGCCGTAGGTATCGAGGCCAACAGTTACCAAGTTCGGGTTTTGCTCCTTCAGGTACTTGCTGGTGCCGCAAATGGTACCGCCAGTGCCCACGCCGCAGGCATAGTGCGTGATTTTACCCTCCGTCTGCTGCCACAGCTCGGGACCAGTAGTGTCGTAGTGCGCGGCCGAGTTCGAAAGGTTGTCGTACTGGTTCGGATAGAACGAGTTCGGAATTTCGGCGTTCAGCTTGCGGGCTACCGAGTAGTACGAGCGGGGGTCGTCGGGGGCCACGTTGGTGGGGCACACAATCACTTCGGCACCCACAGCTTTCAGGATATCCTGCTTTTCCTTGCTCTGCTTGTCCGACATCGTGAAGATGCACTTGTAGCCTTTCGCGATGGCCGCCAGGGCCAAGCCCATGCCAGTGTTGCCCGAGGTGCCTTCGATAATGGTACCGCCCGGCTTGAGCAGGCCCGCCTTTTCAGCGTCCTCGATCATGCGCAGCGCCATGCGGTCTTTCACCGAGTTGCCGGGGTTGAAGTACTCAACTTTGGCCAGGATGGTACCGGGGATGCCTTCGGCTACTTTATTAAGCTTCACCAGCGGCGTGTTGCCGATGGCTTCAACGATGTTGTTTAGGTACATGCGTGGGAGATTGGGAAAGCGCAAAGGTACAGTTTTGCCCTTGCAGCCGAACTACTGTTAGTGGTAGCTAACAAACCTTGGCCCTAGGTATTACCCTTGCCAATCGGTTCCTAACACTTTCGGGGCCTTGTTTGTGCCCGCTAGGTGCAATTAGTAGCCCTGCCTAGCTCTATGTAGATGCATACCCGGCCA
Organism: Solirubrum puertoriconensis; assembly: GCF_001483135.1. Lineage (GTDB taxonomy): Bacteria > Bacteroidota > Bacteroidia > Cytophagales > Hymenobacteraceae > Solirubrum > Solirubrum puertoriconensis. The sequence continues at coordinate 196,854 of NZ_LNAL01000003.1, read as the reverse complement.
CGCAGAGCTTGGCAAATAACCCTCTTACTGCCCACACCCGAGTAGCCGCTACCACCTAGGGCCCCACGTATGGTTTCTTGCCTTGCCTCAGCCGCCGAAAAGCCTACCTTTGCGCACGGCTCGCCGTAGGCGGGCTTTTCCACTGATTTATCTTCACTCCATTCCCACATGAGCGTACTGGTCAATAAGGACTCGAAAGTGATTGTGCAGGGTTTCACGGGCTCCGAAGGCTCGTTCCATGCCCAGCAGATGATGGACTACGGCACCAACGTAGTGGGTGGCGTAACGCCCGGCAAAGGCGGTCAAACCCACCTCGGCAAGCCCGTATTCAACACCGTAGCCGACGCCGTACGCGAAACCGGCGCCGACACCACCATCATTTTCGTGCCCCCGGCATTTGCTGCCGACGCTATCATGGAGGCTGCTGATGCCGGCATCAAGGTTATCGTAACCATCACCGAAGGCATCCCGACCAAGGATATGATTGCGGTGAAGGAGTACTTGAAAAACCGCGAAGGCCTGCGCATGATCGGCCCGAACTGCCCCGGCGTAATGACCGCCGGCGAGTGCAAAGTGGGCATCATGCCCGGCTTTATCTTCTCGAAAGGTCGCGTAGGTATCGTATCGAAATCGGGCACGCTGACCTACGAGGCCGTTGACCAGCTGACCAAGGCCGGCCTGGGCCAAACCACGGCTATCGGTATCGGCGGCGACCCCATCATCGGCACCACCACCAAAGAAGCCGTTGAGCTGCTCATGAACGACCCCGAAACCGAGGGCATCGTAATGATCGGCGAAATCGGCGGCGGTATGGAAGCCGAAGCGGCTCGCTGGATTAAAGAAACCGGTAACAAGAAGCCCGTAGTAGGCTTCATCGCCGGCCAAACTGCACCTCCCGGCCGCCGCATGGGCCACGCTGGTGCCATTGTAGGCGGCGCCGACGACACGGCTGCTGCCAAAATGGCCATCATGCGCGAGTGCGGCATCCACGTAGTTGACTCGCCCGCCGAAATCGGCGAGACGATGCTGCGCGTGCTGAAAGGCGAGAAAGTAGAGGCGTAATTGCCCTAGGTTCAGAAACACGAAGAGCCCTGGCTGAGCAATCGACCAGGGCTCTTTGTTTGCAGAAAACGTTGCCTCGCACCTGTCATCCTGAGCACAGCGAAGGACCTTCACTCGCTAGAACGGGCTAGGGCAAGGCGGTATCTGACGTGGTAAGGTCCTTTGCTGTGCTCAGGATAACCAAAAAGTGTGCGGACGCGGCAAGGTATTTCTTCTGTCAGGATAACAACAAGTAACGCCAAACACCGATACCCTCACCAAGCTAATCCCCTCGCCCATCACCACCCACGTTCACAATTAGACCTAGGCTGAACACCGAGTTGCCCGCAGTAAGGTACTTGCGGTTTTTCAGGCCGAAGTTCCAGCCACTCATGGCCTGAAACTTCAATGGGCCAATCAGGCCGATGCGGGTATAGGTAACGGGCTCGAAGAAAATGTTGTCTTCGCCCGGAATGCGCTGGCCGTTCAGGCGCAGCTCGGGGGTGTTCATGTAGCTCAGGCGGAGGGCTGCCCCGTAGCGGAACGGCCACGTACGACCTAGGAACTCGAACTCCTCGCGGTCTTTCTTGGTGTAGTTTACCTGCGCGAAGTACTTTTCGAGCCGGGCTTCAACGGTTTCTGTTACTTCGCCGGCGCGGGTACGTTCGGTGCGCTTGCCTTTGCCGTAACCGGCGCCGGCGTACACCTCCAAAATGCGGCTTTGGTCGGCTCCGAAGCGAGTGTAGTAGCCCGCGCCCACTTCGCCAAAATCTTGGTCGTAGACTTTGCGCTTGCCATTGGTGTGCAGAAACGAACCCGTGGCAATTAGGCCCACGTGTTCGCCTACTGCATAGGCCCCTTGAGCGCTAACGTTGGCTTTCCAATTGGTATGCAGGCCGCCGCTGAACTCGCCCTTTTGCGTGAGCATGGGCGCGGCAGCAGGTGGCGGAAAATAAACAGAGGCACAGCTACTCAGCAGCGGCAGGCCCAACAGCAACAGTCGACGTACGGCCACAGCAACGGGTAATGGTTTGCGCTAGCACAACGTACGAAGCCGCGTTTCGTTGTGCAACTGTCGAGATTATTCTGGCGTTGCGCTTGAGCTAGCCGTTAACTGCCCTAGGTACCAAATTAAAACGCCCGCCGCAACAGCTGTTGCGGCAGGCGTTTGTACTGCGGAAAGTGCAGTAGCTTACTTAGCGTAGGCTACGGCGCGCATTTCGCGGATAACCGTCACCTTGATCTGGCCGGGGTACTGCATTTCCTTCTCGATCTTCTGCGAAATCTCGGAGGAAAGCTCCAGGGCGCGGTCGTCGGTTACGTTGTCGGCATCCACGATTACGCGCAACTCGCGGCCGGCCTGAATGGCGTAGCACTGGTTAACGCCTTTGAAGGCGTGCGCCGTTTCTTCAAGCTGCTTCAGGCGCTTGATGTAGCTCTCCATCATTTCGCGGCGGGCGCCGGGGCGCGAACCGCTGATGGCGTCGCAAGCCTGCACGATGGGCGAGATGAGCGCGGTCATCTCGATTTCGTCGTGGTGGGCGCCGATGGCGTTTACCACGTCGGGGTGCTCCTTGTACTTCTTCGCCAGCTCCATACCTAGGATGGCGTGGGGCAGCTCGGGTTCTTCGGTGCTCACTTTACCAATGTCGTGCAGCAGACCGGCACGCTTGGCATGTTTCACGTTCAGGCCCAGCTCGGCGGCCATGGTGGCGCACAGGTTGGCTACTTCGCGCGAGTGCTGCAGCAGGTTTTGGCCGTACGACGAGCGGAAGCGCATGCGGCCTACCATCTTGATCAGCTCGGGGTGCAAGCCGTGGATTCCTAGGTCGACGATGGTACGTTCGCCAATCTCGACGATTTCTTCCTCGATGTTCTTGCGCGTTTTGGCCACAATCTCCTCGATGCGGGCCGGGTGAATGCGGCCGTCTTTCACGAGCAAGTGCAGCGAGAGGCGGGCAATTTCGCGGCGCACCGGATCGAAACCCGAAATGATGATGGCCTCGGGCGTGTCATCAACGATGATTTCAACGCCGGTAGCGGCTTCCAGCGCCCGGATGTTACGGCCTTCGCGACCGATAATCTTGCCCTTAACATCGTCCGATTCGATGTTGAACACCGACACGCAGTTCTCAATGGCGTGTTCGGCGGCAGTGCGCTGAATGGTTTCCAGCACCACCTTCTTGGCGTCTTTGGTAGCCGTGAGGCGGGCTTGCGCCACGGTATCCTTGATGTACGACGAAGCCTGAATTTGGGCCTCGTTCTTCAGCGACTCTACTAGCTGCTCGCGGGCTTCGGCAGCCGTGAGGCCGGCAATGGCCTCGAGCTGGCGCTGCAACTGGTGGCGCTGCTCGTCAACTTCGTCTTGGTCTTGGCGCAGCTGATCAACCAGCTGTTCGTGGGCAGCGCGGCGCTTTTCTTCCTGCGATTCGAGGCGCTCCTGCTGGCGCTGGGCGTCGTTCTGTACCTTCTCGCGCAACGTATCGAGTTCTTTCTCCTTACGCTGCACCTGCTCCAGCTGGCGCTGGGTGGCTTGGGTAAGCTGCTTGATGCTGGCTTCTTGCTGCACCACTACTTCGCGGCGCTGCGAAAGGTCTTGTTCGGCCTCTTGGCGGAGGCGACGCAGCTCCTGCTCAGACTCGTTCCGAATCTGGCGGGCTTTGTCTTTGGCCTGCTGAATTCGCTCCTCACGAATTCGGTTGGCTTTGGCTTCGGCCTCTTGCAAAAGCTCCTGGGCACGGGCCTGCGCCTGCACCTCAGCATCTTGCCGAGCCTTACCAGCCATCTGCCGGCCGATGAAGAAGCCCATAACAAGGGCCACTACAGCTGCCAGCACGATGTATATTATTTCGAGCATGGTATGGTGTATGTTGGGGAGGATGAAACAAACACCATAGCCTGCGCAAAGCGTTCTGCCGCAACGGCAGTTACCGGCCGGGCCGTCTGCCCTAAGCCGTAAGCGAAATCGATGTTAGGCGAGTACCACCGATGCCAGCAGCTGATCGAGGCGGGAGAGGCGCTCGGTCAGGGCCGCATCAGTACCGTCCTTTTCCTTCACGGCCTTCATGCGGTCGGCCAGTGTGGTAAGCGCAATCATGGCCAGCAAGTCCTGCTTGTCCTGAATGCCGTATTGCTCCCGAAATTCCTTGATCCGTTCGTTGAGCATGCGCCCGGCTAGGCGCAGGCGTTCTTCCTCCTGCGGCGTTACCCGAAGGGGATAGTCGCGGTCGGCAATGCGGATTTTGATGGATAGTTCGGTCACAGTCGCGGGTGCTTTGGGTGGGTCGGCTAGGTGGTTACTCCCTCAAATAGGCAAGGCACTTATCTAGTTCGCGGATGTATTCGTTGAGACGTTGTTTCAGCTCGGTTGCGGTAGCCGGTTCGCCAGCTATGGTGTTAGCAAGTTTAACAATATTTTCCTGGTTCTGGTGCTCTCGTAGCTGCTTGTCACGGTCGCGCAGCTCGGCTTGGAGCTGCTGTATGGTGGTGTGAGCATCGGCCAGTTCTTCGCGCACTTGCTGATAGGCAGCCACTAAAGTGGTTACCTGCCGTTCCAATCGGTCGAGTTGGGCAAGCTGCTGCGAGGAGGCCATAATCAGGGAATTTCTGAGGCAAAGTAACGAAATGCATCGAGCTACTAGCCCTTTTCTGCCCGAAAGAGCCAGGAAGTAAATAGCCGTGGCACCAACCCCTGTAACTCCGCGGAGCGGTAGCGCTCAGTTGTTGAGCTTACTACCTTACTCGCGCAGGCCACAAAGTTGGCGCCACGTTCTTCTAAAAGCTACTTCCGGATAACCGCTCCGGCCTGCTGCTCGAACTGCGTCATGAGTTTTTGCATCACCTGATCGATGGCTTGGTCGGTGAGCGTGCGCTCGGGGTCTTGCAGCAGGAAGCTCAGCGAGTACGACTTTTTGCCGGCACCTAGGTTTTCGCCCTGGTACACGTCAAACACGTTCACTTCGCGCAGCAGCTTCTTCTCGGCTTTGGTGGCAATCTGGCGCAGTTGCTCGAAGCTCACGCCTAGGTCGACTACCAACGACAGGTCGCGGCGGACTTCGGGGAACTTGGGCAGTTCCTGCACCGTGAGGGCCCCTCGATACTTCTTGGTCAGCCACGCCCAGTCGAGCTCGGCGTACCACACGGGCTGGTTCACGTCCATCTGCTTCAGCACCTTCGGCGATACGCTACCCAGGTGCACCACCGGCTGGTTGTGCAACAGCAGGGTAAGGCCGCCGTTGAGGTACGGGTGCTGCACGGGTTGCTGACCCGGCTGCAGGTGGCCCAGGCTACGCAGCACCTGCAGCACGGCGCCGGCCAGGTGGTGGTAAGCCGTTTTGGCGTCGGGCTGCTGCCAGCTTTCGGCCTGCACATTGCCCGTCAGGAAGATACCTAGGGTGGGGCGCTCTTTGTAGCTGCCATCGGGCTGGCGGTGGTAGCTACGGCCGAACTCGTACAACTTCAGGTCGCGCTGGCGGCGGTTTACGTTGTGGCGTACAATTTCGAGGCCCGAGTGCAGCAGCGTGGGGCGCATCACGTCGAGGTCGGCCGAGTTGTAGTTGAGTACGCGCACCAGGTTGCCATCGGGCTGTTCCGCGGTTTCGAAGTAGCGCGAGTTGGTGAGCGAGTTCGTTACGATTTCGGAGTAGCCCTGACCGCTGAGCAACTGCGACACGTCGCGGCGGAGCAGCTCGGCATCGGGTTGCGGGAAGTTGGCCAGGTAGTCGGCGGCGTTGTGGGTGCGCAGCGGCACGTGGTCGTAGCCGTAAATGCGCAAGATTTCCTCCACCACATCGGCTTCACGGGTTACGTCCACGCGATACGGCGGCACCGATACAATCCACTCCGGCCCGCCGTGCACGTCGTTTTCCTCCACAATGAGGATGTCCAGATCGGTTAGGATCTGACGGATGCGGTCGGGCGCGATGTAGTGGCCGATGAGCTTCTCGACGCGCGGCAGCAGCAGGCGCACCGGCGTGTGCTCGATGTGCTTAGGAAATTCGTCTACTACTGGCGAAGCCACGCGGGCACCGGCCACCTCTTGCAGCAGCAGGGCCGCCCGCTTGAGGGCCAGCGGTACCATGTGCGGATCGGTACCGCGCTCAAAGCGGAACGACGCGTCGGTTTTGAGCTGGTGGTTTTGGGCGGTTTTGCGCGCTACGGCCGGGTTGAAGTAGGCGCTTTCGAGGAATACGCGGGTGGTACCTTCGGTAACGCCCGAGGTTTTGCCGCCAAATACCCCCGCCAGCGCCAAGGCACGGCCTTCGGCATCGGCAATAACCAAATCCTCGGCCTTGAGGGTGCGCTCAATGCCATCAAGGGTAGCGAACTGCTCGCTGGCCGCGGCGCGGCGCACCCGAATGCCGTTGCCGCCAATTTGGTCGGCATCAAACGCGTGCAGCGGCTGACCCAGCTCGTGCAGCACGTAGTTGGTTACGTCGACGACATTGTTGATGGGCGAGAGGCCAATGCTGCGCAGGCGGCGTTGCATCCACTCGGGCGAGGGGCCTACTTGCACGCCTTCGAGCAGCAAGCCCGCGTAGCGCGGGCACGCATCAGCATCCTCAATTTGCACGCCAATAGCCGTGCCGTTGGCCTGAGCCGGCGCGTGGAACTGCGTTACATCGGGCAGCTGCACGGGCTGGCGCAGCAGGGCGCGCAAATCGCGGGCTACGCCGAAGTGCGAGGCGGCATCGGCGCGGTTCGGCGTCAGGCCAATCTCCAGCACATGGTCGGAGCCAAGGCCGAAATACTCGGCGGCCGGTGTGCCGTTGGGCAGGTCGGTGTCGAGCACCATAATGCCGGCGTGCGAGGTACCCACGCCAATTTCATCCTCAGCGCAGATCATGCCCTCCGAGGCAGCACCACGGATTTTCGACTTCTTTATTTTGAACGGCTCGCCGCTGGTGGGGTGCAGCATAGCACCCTCCAAAGCTACCACCACGCGCTGGCCGGCAGCCACGTTGGGCGCACCGCACACAATGTTGCGCGGCGTGGCGTCGCCTACATCCACGGTGGTAATGCTGAGCTTATCGGCATCGGGGTGCTTCTGGCAGGTGAGCACCGTGCCCAGCACCACGCCCTGCAAACCGCCCGGCACGCTTTCCAGCTCCTCGAGGCCCTCTACTTCGAGGCCCGTGCTGGTGAGCAGCGCCGAAATCTCGGCCGGCGTTTTATCGGTGGGAAACAGGGTGCGGAGCCAGTCGAGGGAAATCTTCATATATGGTCAGTTGGCTGCGGCCTAGGTAGCCCTGGGCCGTTTGGGCTGAAGCAGCAAAGGTAAACGGTGCCGAACGATGTAGCGCGGACTTTGTAGCCCGCGTCCTAGGATAGTAGTCTCAATCGTTAAGCTGATCAGAAGTTACTATCTGGGGACGCGGACTACAAAGTCCGCGCTACAGGCGCTATAGCTCCTTGTAAGTTTTCTCCCCTACCGGCACCTCTACGCTTAACCAATTCTCTTTGGGTGGCATCGGGCACGAGGCGATGCTGTCGCCGTAGGCGCAGTAGGGGTTGTAGGTACGGTTAAAATCGAGCACTACTTGCTTGTCGTTCTCGCCGGGCGTTTCCACATCGAGGTAGCGGCCGCCACCGTAGGTGGTGAGGCCGTTGGTTTTATCGGTGAAGGGCACGAACAGCGTCGGGTCGGTTTTGCTGGCGCGCTTGAGCAACGTGAGTGCCTGCGGCTGGCCGGCAACCTCAAAAGTGGCGCGGGCAAAGCGCGTGTACTTGTCGGCGCCGCCTTCGGTTAGCTGCAGGCTAATGGTGTCGCCCTCAGCCAGGCGCTCAATTTTGGCTACAATGCGCCACTCGCGGTTTGGCGTGTAGTAGCGCAGGCTGTCGAACTTTTCGTGGAGCTCTTCGGGCAGGGGCGAGTCGCTGTGGCTGCGGAACTGCTCGTTTTTCTGCTTCCGCTCCTGCTTCAGCTTAAACGCGTACTGGTCGTCGTTGAGAACTAAGTCGGAAAAGATGTAGCCAAGCACTGCGACCAGGCCGACACCTAATAATATTCTGGGCACTGAAATTTTCGCCATACCGCAAAGCTAGCATCGCCGGAGCGAGTGATGCGTTGGCCTGGGCTGATTTCATGGCTGCCGCCCTAGGTGCCGTGCCCCGCGCAGCTCACAACAGCAAGCGGCACCTAGGGCGGCGGTTACAAGATGCCTTCATCCATGAAGCTGTAATAGCCGCGGTCGGTGTAGATAAGATGGTCGAGCACGGGCAGGTCCAAAAACTTGCCAGCTTCCTTCAGCTTTTTCGTGAGGGCAATGTCGGCGGCGGAGGGCTGGCGGTTGCCGCTGGGGTGATTGTGTACTAGGATAATGCTGCTGGCCAGCTGCTCCAGAGCGTGCTTGAAGATCATTTTGGGGTCGGCCACGGTGCCGGCTACTCCCCCGCTGCTGATTTTCTCCTGCCGCATTACCACGTTGGCCCGGTTCAGCATAATCACCCAAAATTCTTCGTGCGGTAAGTCCTGGAGGTTGGGGCGCACAAGGTTATATATATCAGTGGAGCAGGTGATGGTGGTGCGCTCGGCCGCAGCGGTTTCTTTACGGCGCCGGCCCAGCTCGAGGGCTGCCACAATGGTTATGGCTTTGGCCTCGCCAATGCCTTTGTGGCGCATTAGCTCCTTCACCGAAAGCTTGGCTAACTGGTTTAAGTCGTTGCCGGTAGAGGCCAACACCAGCTTGGCCACATCCACGGCCGAGAGCTTAGCCGTGCCCGAACCGAGTAAAATGGCCATCAGCTCGGCATCCGACAGGGCAGCGCGGCCCTTGAGCAGCAGCTTTTCGCGGGGGCGGTCTTCTTCGGCCCAGCTCTTGATGCTGAAACTCGCCGGCGCCTGGTAGCTGCCCGGTACGCTTTCCTCTTCCGACATCATGTCAAGCGAATTCATACGGCACTACAATTGTTGAGGGGCGGAGTAAAGTAAAATTTCAACTTGTTCGTCTTACGTACAGACGCGCGGCTGCAACCATACGGCCGCCGCGGAGTTTGTTAGCCTCGATATGTCTCGTCTGTTTTCATCGTTCTTTTTTCTGGCGCTGCTGGTGGTGGCCGAGTGGTACGGCTCGCAAGCCATTCGCACGCTGTTGCAGCATTATTCGCTAAACACCCGGCGCGTGGTTACGGCGGCCTACTGGCTGGTAACCGTTGGCCTATGGGTGGCGGGTATTTGGGCCATGAGCACCCGCCACATGGGTGGCAGTGCCGTTAAATCATACATCGGCGGCTTGCTGCTGGCGTTTGTGGTAGCCAAGCTCATTGTGCTGCTTTTTTTGGTACCCGAAGACGTTGTACGCCTGGGCCGTTGGGTGGCGCGGTTGTTCACGCGCTCGGGCGATGGTGCCGTGGCAAGCGGCGCGCCTATTACGCGCAGCGAGTTCCTGAGCAAAATGGCCCTGCTTACGGCGGGTATTCCGTTTGTGGCGCTGATTTACGGCATGGTAAAAGGCGCCACCGATTACCGCATCAAGCGCGTGACGTTGCGGTTCCCGAACCTACCGGCTTCGTTCGATGGTTTCAAGATGGTGCAGATTTCGGATCTGCATACGGGCTCCTTCCAATCGAAAGAGCCGCTCCGCCGGGCTGTGGAACTCATCAACCAACAGGGTGCCGACCTGGTAGTGATGACCGGCGACCTAGTAAACAACTTCGCCCACGAGGTAGAGGAGCACATTGAAACGCTGGCCGGTATTACCTCGGGCGGAGCCAAGCTCTCGGTGCTCGGCAACCACGACTACTCCGACTACGTGGACTGGGGCCCCCTAGGTGGCGCCGAGGCCAAGGCCGCCAACCTGGCCCGCATCAAGCAAAACCACGCCAAAATTGGCTGGCGCCTGCTGCTCGATGAAACGCACCACATTGAGCGGAACGGCGAGAAGATTGCCATTTTGGGCGTGCAGAACTGGGGCCAGCGCGGATTTGCTAAGTACGGCGACCTGCCCAAAACCTACGCTTCGGCGGGCGATGCGCCTTTTAAAATCCTGCTCTCGCACGACCCCTCGCACTGGGAGGCGCAAGTACTGGAGTACAACGACATCGACCTCACGCTTTCGGGCCACACGCATGGCATGCAGTTTGGCGTGAACCTGCCGCACCTTAAGTGGAGCCCCGTGCAGTATGTATATCGGCAGTGGGCGGGCCTGTACGAGCGCGGCAAGCAGTTGCTGTACGTAAACACCGGCCTCGGCTTCATCGGCTATCCTGGTCGCGTGGGCTTCCTGCCCGAAATCACGGTGTTTGAGCTGCGCCGGGCGTAGCTTATCTAAGAAGTACTCAATTATCTAGGTAACGCAACATTAACAGCTTCGTATAAGCTGGTGTGTATGGTGCTGTGGCACGCCCGGCAAGGGCATCCACGGCGCTGTACCTTCTTCAACTGTTGACTTACTTAGATATGAAAAAGACCTTCATGCTATTGGCCTGCGCGGGTGCGCTGACCATGGCCTCGTGTAGCAGCGATAACAGCAACACTGATTCGACGGCTACCACCACCGAAACCACGACCACTGAGACTTCGGCCACCGGTAACGCTTCGGCTGCCATGGGCGGCTACTCCGATGCCGACTACAACAGCCGCGCCGATCGGATTTCGCAGGACATGGCGAGCAACATGAAGCTCGACGACGCCACTCGCGAGAAAGTACGCACCGTGTACTACAACCGCTCGAAGCGCCTAGGTGAGCTGCACAGCAAGTACGCCAACGACACCACCGGCATGGCCGCCGAAATGAACCGCGTGTACTCCGACGCCGACACCGAACTGAAGACGGTGTTCACGGAGCCCGAAATGTACGCCACCTACGAGTCGAACCGCGACATGTACCTAGAAGACCGCTACATGACCACCGATAACACCTCGATGGCCAGTGGCGACGACATGAACGCTGAAAATGCGTCGGGTTCGGCTTCGATGTCGGGCACGATGAAAGCCAAAGACGGCGACACGAAAGTGAAGATTCAGCGCGACGGCGACCTGAAGATTAAGGACGCCGCCGACAACAAAACCAAAATGGATGCCGACGACGGCACCGTGAAGCACAAACCCGAAGAGGGCCAAAAGGTAAAAATGGAATAGCCGGTTGGCTTAATTCTGGATTTTGCAAAAAAGCCTGCGCCGTTGCCAACGGCGCAGGCTTTTTTTAACTCATTGGCCTGAGGCTTGAATACATTGCGGGCCGATTGGTTGTTTGCAGCCTTGCATGAAAGTATCGTTGAATTTACATCGGTTGATTTCGCCTTGGTGGCTGGCCCTAGCTGCTGTGTTGTGCCTGTGGGCCGCTGTGCCGGCAACGGCGCAAACGCAGGTGCGCGTTACGGGCTCCATCAGCGACAAAGACACGCGGCAAGACATACCCGGCGCAGCGGTAATCAACCTACGCACCCGCCGCGGCGTGGTAGCCGATGAGCAAGGCAGCTTCAACCTGATAGCGCAATCAACCGACACGCTTGAATTTCGGGCTATCGGTTATGCCTCGTACCGCATGCCCCTAGGTGGCACGGGCCTCTCGCAGCTGATTGTGCAAGTAAAGCTGCAGCGTACCAGCGTGCAGCTCACGGGCGTTACCATTCGCGAAGGCCGCCCCGACGATGCCACCATCAACAAGGCCTTGCGCAACATTCGGCGGTCTACACCACCGCCCAACGCGGTAAAGCGCCCACCCAAGCCCAAGCCCCTGTTCCCCGTCGACTCTACGGCCCCCAAGGCGCCCGTTCCTACGCTGGCCAGCCCCATCAGCTTCCTCTACGACCAGTTTTCGCGCGAGGGCGACCAGCGCCGTAAGATGGAGGAAATTCAGGCTCAGAAGCAGTACAACGATGAGCTGGCCCGGCGCCGCGCTTATAACCGCCTCTTCCGCGTAAACAAGGGCTACGAGGTGGAGGGTGACTCCGCTTACGTGCCCATTTCGGTGCCGCGCACTTTGCCTGCGTTGCCCACCCAACCCGTTCAGCCGCCCGCTGGCAGTTTGTCGCCCAAGCGTTAAGCCACGCTGCTGGCCGAAGCAGGCCGGCCCTAGGTACATGCATGGTTTTGCCAACCTAGGGGGCGGCCCCGGCGTAAGCCATAGCTATGAGAATTGGCTATCCTTGCGTCAACGAGTCGCTCGACTGCACGTCTACCTCCACCTTCCGGCTGGCCTCGTACTCGGCCGAGCGGCTGGAGCAGGCGGTTGCCAACAACTTGGCTTGCCTGCAGCGCATTCTGGAGTACAACGTTCAGCACGATTTGCGCTTTTTCCGGATTGGCTCGGGCATCGTGCCGTTTGGCTCGCACCCCGTCAATACCTACCCTTGGCAAGAGCGCTTTGCGGCCGAGTTTAGGGCCATCGGCGACTACATCAAGCAGCATGATATGCGGGTGTCGTTTCACCCCGATCAGTTTGTGGTGCTGAACTCGCCCGACACCGGCATTGTGGAGCGTAGCGTAGCCGAGCTGGTGTACCAAGGCTCCATGCTCGATTTGATGGGCCTCGACGGCAAGGCCAAGCTGCAGATACACGCCGGCGGCGTGTACGGCGACAAAGAAGCCGCCCTGAAGCGCTGGATTGCGACTTACAACGAGTTGCTGCCCGAAGCCGTGAAGGTGCGCCTGGTGGTTGAAAACGACGACCGCCTCTACAGCCTGCAGGAGTGCTTGCGCCTCTACGACTCGGTGGGCGTGCCGGTGCTGTTCGATAACTTCCACCACGAGTGCCTAAACAGCGGCGAGCCCATGCCCATGGCCTTGCAGTTGGCTGCTGCCACCTGGCACCCCGAAAAGGACGGCCCGCTGATGATCGACTACAGCTCGCAAGCACCGGGCGAGCGGAAAGGCAAGCACGTGAACAGCATCGAGGAAGACCTGTTCCGGTCTTTTGTAGATGATTTGCGTGGCATCGACGCCGACATCATGCTCGAGATAAAAGATAAAGAAGCCAGCGCCCACAAGGCCTGCGCTATTCTGCGCGACGTGGGCCGCCTTACGGCGCCGCGCACTTCATCAGCCACTTCGTACTAAGCTATATCCCAACCATGCAATCACCCCAATCCGACCAAAACGCCGACCTTCTCGCCGATACCATTCATGCCCTGCAAAGCGGCCTAACGGCTGTGCCGCTGAGCGAAGCCATGACCAACACCGAAGCTTGGCAGCAGCAGTTCCTGCAAAGTGGCCAGCCCGAGCTGCAGAACATAGCCCGCGAAATCGGCAACCTGCAGTCCATTCTCAGCAGCGGCCAGCTCGATGGGCCTGCCATCGGCCGCTCCCTAAGTATGCTGGGGGCACAAGTGACGGAGATTATGCCGCACGCTCCAGATGAACGCAAAGTGGGTTTGTCGCAGCTGAGCACCTTGCTGCTGCGCATCGGCGGCGAGCTGGAGGTTGATAACAACGGCCGCTAAGGCTTTCCCCTACGAATAAACAGCACGGCCGGCACGCTCAATGAGCGTGCCGGCCGTGCTGTTTTGGCACCTGAGTGCTTGGCTTAGATTACCGCGTCGTACACGTTTGCATCAACAAACGCAGCCGCCTCGGCCTCGTCGCCGAAGGCTTGGGACAGGTCGGCAATAATGTCGGCAGGGTCCTCTACGCCGATGCTCAGGCGCACCATGCTTTCGGTGATGCCCATTTCGCGCTGCAGTTCGGGCGTGATGTCGGAGTGCGTCATGGTGGCGGGGTGCTCGGCCAGGCTTTCCGTACCGCCCAGGCTCACGGCCAGCTTAATCAGCTGCAAGCGGTTGAGGAAGCGGAACGCCTCGGCTTCGCCACCGGCAATGTCAAACGAAATCATGGAGCCCGGCGAGAGGCACTGGCGCCGGTAAATATCCTGCTGGGCAGCGTTGTCGTCGAGGTGCCCTAGGTAATAGGTGCGCGTAACCTGCGGGTGCTGCCGCAGCCAATCGGCTACTACGCGCGCCGATTGAGCGGCCCGCTCCATGCGCAGTTTCAGGGTCTCGAGGCTGCGCATCAGCATCCAGCCCGTGTTCGGGTCGCACATGGTGCCCATAAAGGTGCGCATGGCCCGTACCTCCTTCATCAGGGCTTTCGAACCTAGGGCCGCGCCGGCAATCAAATCGGAGTGGCCACCCAGGAATTTGGTAGCCGAGTACAGTACCAGATCGGCACCGTGGCGCAGTGGGTGCTGAAACACGGGCCCCAGGAAGGTGTTATCGACCACCACACGGCAGGGGCGCTCAGTGCTGCCGGCCAGCTTAGCCGCCGCCACGCACGCATCCAGATCGACGAGGTGGTTGGTGGGGTTGGCGGGCGTCTCCACGTACAGCACGGCCAACTTTTCACCTAGGGCAGCGGCACGAGCCTGCAGTTCATCGGCGGGCAGCGTGGGCGAAAAGCCTTCGGCCGTGATGCCAAAGCGCGGCAGTACGTTTTTCAAGAAGAAATCGGTGCCGCCGTACACGGGCTCGGAGTGCAGCACCACGTCGCCGGGCTTCAGCAGGGCCAGCAGCGAGGTGCTGATGGCGGCCATGCCCGAAGCAAACGAAGCGGCATCTTCGGCGCCGTCCCACAGGGTAAGGCGGTCTTCCAAAATTTCGAGCGAGGGGTTGTTGAGGCGCGAGTAAATCAGGCCCATTTCCTCTTCGGGAGCGGGCTGGCGCAGGCCATACGCCAATTCGAAGAAGGCTTTGCCCTCTTCGGCGTTCTTAAACACGAACGTGGAGGTCTGGAAGATGGGGCACTTAATGGCGCCCTCGCTCCATTCGGGCCGAAAGCCGTAGCTCATCATCAGGCTTTCGGGCTTTAGCGGCCGGCCATTTAGCTCGGCTTGCTTGCGCAACTCTTTCATGGGTGGGAGTAAAGTGGGTGGGAGGTAACGAAGGTAGAGATTTGCCTCATCCTGCTCACTCACCCTAGGTGCGGCGGCACCCCAAACGCAAAGGAGCCCACACCAACGGTGCAGGCTCCTGTTGAAACTGCGCTGGGGTGGTGCTACATGCGCGAACCCGAGGTGCTCGAAGACGAGCGGCTACGGGTGCTCTTCGATTTGGTGCGGTTGCTTTTTTGGGTGCTGTTTTCGCGGCCTTGGCCACGCACCGTACCGTTGGTAGTCGAGCCTTGGCCCATCGAGCCCGAAGTGGTGCCGCTGGTGCTACCGCTCGTAGTGCCCGAAGTAGTACCCGTAGAGCCGCTGGTGCTCATGGTCGTCGAGCCGCTGGTAGTGCCTGAAGTAGTGCCGTAAGTAGTACCCGAGGTGGTACCCGAAGTAGTGCCGGTAGTACCGCTGGTGGTACCCGAGGTGGTGGTGCCCATAGTAGATGAGCCCGAGGTGCTACCGCTGGTGCTCATGGTAGTTGAGCCGCTGGTAGTACCCGAAGTAGTGCCGCTGGTGGTGGTGCCACCCGAAGTGGTACCGCCTGCGGTTGTTTGCGCTTGCGTTGCAAAGCCTGCGGCGAGCATAGCTGCCAGTACGATTACCTTTTTCATAACGAGGTGCTTTGGTTGAGGATGGATATGTTTTTACCCGTGCGGTTGTTCCCTGCCGGAATGCGCGCTTACGCAGGTTTGCTACTGCAAGGTTATTGTCGAGCGCACTCACCGCCCGCATTTCCGTGCTTCTGCGGAAGCCTGGCTACGTACTTCTCCCCGCTGCAACCGACCTCGGCCGATGGTAAGTAGTTGTGCATCCTTTTATCTGGGGCGGTTTGGCCTAAACCTGATCAGCCGATTTCTCATTACCCAGCACAAGCCTTGGCGCCGCTAAGAAAAGTATCACAGCTGGCAAGTAAAGTACCACGTTCGCATAAATAACCGGCGTGGGCAAACAAGCAGAAGTAGGTTCAGCCATCTGATCAGCCACACAGGCGCAGCACAGCGCGCCAGCTTCTCCTACCCATCAGCTACACCTCAGCAACCATGAAAAATTTCCGCTACTACCTCGCGTTTGCTTTGCTGCTTATTCTTGCTCTCTCGGTGCGGGTACACGCCGGGCAACCCGGCGGCACAACCACTTCGGGGCAATATGCCCGGGCTTGCAACGTAGCCCGGTACCTAGGTAATAGCATGCAGCTCCATCCTCACCAAATGCACCAGGTCTACCGCTTGGCTCTGCAGCAGTTTGCCAAGCAGGATTCGCTGGCGCAGGTAGTATTTGGCTCGCCGGCGCAGTATGCCGCGGTCACTGCCAACGCCGATGCGCAGTTTGTGCAGGCAGTACAACGTTTGGCTTCGCCAGCTCAAAATGCCCGCTACCTCCTTGGGCGGCAGCGCGTGACTACTACTTCATCCACGCTGGTGTCGGTGTTGCATAAGTAACCTTAGTAATCTTGCCGCAGCTACAACGCCCCGCCTGTAAACAGGCGGGGCGTTGTAGTTTACGCCTGTGCTCTAGGTGGCATTGCCCCTAAGCCCACGGCAGCCTCGGCAAGTCGGCGCCTTGGGCTGCTGTTCATCCCATTTTCTGGGCTGTTCGTCACTTTTTATTTCAGGCCTTGCCTAGGCAGGCTAACCTTGCTCACCAGTACGGCAGCGCTACCGCAGCCACCAGCTTCTAACTCTGGCAAACACCTACTGCAATGAGCACCTTCGCACAACCTCGCTTAGTAGCCGAGCGGCTTTGGCGCTGGCCGGCCGTGGTACTGGCTGTTTTGGCGCTGGTCTGGCTGGCCTTGGCCTACGCGCTGCGCACCCGATTGCCTCAGCCCACACCTACTGCTCAGCCGCCGGCTCATATGCCCGTGCACACGCTGCAGTTTCGGCAGCACAAGCCCTCCGCCAATTCGCTGCTGCCGGCCCAATGGGTGACCGAGTTGCAGCACCACGGTTGCCCGCACTGCACCATTGCCTGCCTCTGCCATTCGGTTTCTTCGTTATTTACGTACCGGCCGGCTTCAAACCTGGCCATCTTACTTCTGTGAAGCACCTCAGCCTATCGTGGTTTTCGGTTCTCGAAACCATGTCTTCCGAAACTCGCAGCATTCTGCGCGATGCAACTGTTGGCTTGATTTTGTGGGCCTTGGGCTCGGCCTTTATCCTGGTTGCCGGTAACGACGGGGCACTGGTTTTCTACTGGAGCCTGCTAGCCGTAAGTGGCACTTTGTTGCACGCGTTTGCTTGCCATACACTACTCCCTAGCGCCCTAGGTCGTAAGCATCCTTTCTGGAGTTACTTACTCCGGATGGCGCTTACGTTGGTGCTCACGGCATTGCCCGTAGGTTTTCTGGTGGCTGTGTTGCGCGGCGGCGATGCCGAAGAGGCAGCGGGCTACGTCCTGTTTCACTCGGCATTCCACGTGATGTTTACCATGCCGCTTTCGTGGTTTGTGTACCAGCGCCGCACGCGAGGGCAGCGGGCCCTTGAGGGGCTAAAGCAAGAGCTAGGACAATCAAACGCCACTCTTGATTTGCTGCGGGCTCAGATCAATCCGCATTTCTTGTTCAATGCGCTCAATACGCTTTACGGCACCGCGCTGCAGGAGCAAGGCGAGCGGACTGCGCAGGGCATACAGATGCTGGGCGACATGATGCGGTTTATGCTGCACGAAAATCACCAGTCGCGCATACTGCTGGCGCGCGAAATCGAATACCTGCGCAACTACATCGAGCTGCAATCGTTGCGCATTGCCACCTCGCCCAACATCACTCTCGAAACCAACATCGAGGAGGTGCCCGAAGCCACCTGGATTGCGCCCATGCTGCTTATTCCGTTTGTGGAAAACGCCTTTAAACACGGCATCAGCCTACAACGACGCTCCTGGATAAAAACCACCCTGCACTACGCGCAAGGCAAGCTGTATTTCGATGTGTACAACAGCACGCACCCCAGGCCCGAGCAAGAACCGCTGGCCGAGTCGGGCCTAGGTCTCAGCAACGTGCAGCAGCGCCTTGCTTTGCTCTACCCCAAACGCCACGAGTTGATAATCCGCGAAACCAGCAGCGAATTTTTCGTGCACCTTACGTTACAGCTTTAGCCGCGCCCCATTCTAGGTTACAGAGTATGCTTGCCATTGCCATCGACGACGAACCCATTGCCCTCGAGGTAATTCGCTCCCTTGCCGCCAAGGTGCCGTTTGTGGAGTTGAAAGCGTGCTTCACCAATGCCTTCGAGGGCCTGGAGTACCTGCAGCACGAGCCCGTCGATTTGTTGTTTCTCGACATCAACATGCCCGATATATCGGGTTTGGAGCTGGTGAGCAGCTTGGCGAAGAAGCCCATGGTAATTTTTACTACAGCCTATGCCGAGCACGCCGTAACGGGTTTTGAGCTCGATGCTTTGGATTACCTGCTCAAGCCGTTTTCCTTGCCGCGCTTCGTAAAAGCCTGCAACAAAGCCCACGAGCAACTGCAGCTGCGGGGCCAAGCCGCTCCGGCCGCGGCGGCACCCAAGGATTACCTGTTTGTAAAGACTGGTTACGAACAAGTGAAAGTGCGCTACGAGGACATTTTGTACCTCGAGGCGGCGGGAAACTACGTTACGTTTGTGCTGGAGGGTAAAAATGTACTTACCCGCATGACCATCAACGAACTGGTGGAGCTTTTACCCCCCGACCGCTTCGTGCGCGTGCACCGCTCGTTTATCGTTGCCAAAGACAAAATCGACCGCATCGAGCGGCACCAAGTCAGCATTAATGGCAAGCCTGTGCCCTTAGGGGCTTCGTACCTGCCGCTGCTGCGGGGGTAGCGCAGGCAGCAGGGTTGGCAAAGGCTTAGCTGAGAAGCAGCGCTGCGTAGAGGCAAGCGCGTGCCCGGCCCCATAAGTCGGAGCGGGTTTCCATTTCGCTCAGGATCAAATCGTGGCAGCTGTGCAGCAAATGGGCTTGCTGCTCCTGCCCCAACACAGGCGTACCCTCCTGAACTTGTACCCACTGGGCCAACAAACAAGCCGCCTCGATGGTACGGCCCTCGTGCATTGCTTCTTGCACGAGGGCCGCCGCCTGCAGCCCAGCCATGGCAGAGTTAAAGGCGTTCATCTTGTGGTTTGGTTATGGAAAAGAAGCGGGTTGGGTTTCAAATGTGGGGATTTGCCCTCCCTGTATCAAGGAAAATGTTGCTGGCTGCGTGACAACCAAAAACCTCGCTTTTTACTCCGCTATTCTTTCAGTAAGCCTTAACGAATGCTTCAAAAGAGCCCAAGCCACCACCAAGCTTCTATCACATCCAACGCATTGTGACATTGTCGGAGCTACCAACCTCGCAATGCTGCACATATTTCTGCATCCGCCCGCAACCAAACCGCACCAAAATGCAAAGACCCGGAGCACAAGGCACGCCGGGTCTTTATAGCAAGGGAATTTGCTCCTTATACTGTCGAGCTTGGGCTAAGGTTTTAAACCTTTGTTTGAGTTGTGCGCATTTGCCACCAATTCAGATCTAACCTCTTGTTAGAAAAGGTTCTGAAAAGATAATTTCTTTGAGCTGATTCGAAAGAACGTAAAAACAGAAAACCCTCCCCACGGTGGCGTAAGGAGGGTTTATTGTGGAGCTGCAGGGACTTACACCTCATCATTGAAACAGTAGTTAATCTCACTCAAACATGCCTCAATGCAGACTGTTGAAGCATATTCTGTGTGTCAGTTGTGAAGATAGAGGAGTTTGGGTGCTAATAAATGAGCGTTTTTGTACCCCCAGCCGTACCCCAGGGTACAACTTTCACTAGCTTTAGCCTGGCACAACTCCTACCCCATGGCTTCTGTCTCCTTTCACCTGAAGCGGCCTGACGCTACCATCCCCACGGCCATCATTGCCTTAGTCAGTTGCAGCGGGCAACGCACCAAAGTTTACACCGGCCTCAGCATCCTGCCCAAGCAGTGGATCAAAGCCGAGCAGAGGGCTCAGGAACGAGGTTATCAGCAGAACGGCGCACTGAATGATGCGCTGGACTTGCTGGCGAAGCAATTACTTGCCTATTGTGACGAACAGCGCGCCTTGGGCTTACTACCCAGCCCGGAAGTACTGCGCGAACTAGCCGCCCCCCAAGCTCCAGCGCCCAACCCGAAAGCGCAGCGCAAGACGTTTGCCGAGTACTATACTGAATGGGTGCAGCTGACCTTGGCCCGAGGTAAGGTGGGCACGGCTCGAGCCGGCAATACGACGCTGCGCCACCTTCAAGACTTTGAAAAAGCTACGGGGTACGCCGTCGACTTTGATACCATCACACCGGCCTTTGCCGATGCCTATACCGCCTACCTCATGGGCCCGGCTGATCTTACCGACAACACCATAGCCAAGCACTTTGACCGGCTGCGGCGCTTTATGCGCTTTGCTGTTGATCGGGGGTACACCGAGGCACGCGGCTGGGAGAAGATGAAGTGGAAGCGACAGGAGCCGGATATTATGACGCTGACCGCTGAAGAGGTAGCCCGACTCGAGGCGCTGGAGCTGACCGAAGGGTCTTACTTGGAGAATGCCCGCGCACTGTTCCTGCTCAGCTGCTATACTGGACTGCGCTACTCGGACCTAGTAAGCATCCGTGCTGAGCACTTACGGGGCAATACGCTGCGCATCACTACGCAAAAGACTAGGGAGATTATCAGCATACCGCTACAGGCCCGGGCGCTGATCATTGTTACTCGCTACTTAGCCGGTGGGGTACGGCTGATTACGAATCAGAAGCTAAACGACTACCTCAAAGAATTGGGGCAGCTGGCGGGCATTACTGATCCTATTGAAATCATCAAGTACAAAGCGGGCAATCGCTCCAGTCAGACAGTAGCCAAGTGGGAGAAGCTGGGCTGCCACACCGGCCGCCGTACGTTTGTTACACTGAGCCTGGAGCGGGGCTTACGGCCTGAGCTGGTAATGAAGATTACCGGGCACCGTACTTGGCGGGCCTTCCAGCGCTACGTCAACATCACGGAGCAAGCAGTAGAACGGGAGTTTGCTAAGGTGTACGACATGCCCCAGTTGCTGAAAGTGGCGAAGTAAAATAGATGATATTGAAAAGCCCTAACCAGTTGGTCAGGGCTTTGTGATGACGGGAGCCTGCCGCTATAACGATACTTTGGCAGTGACAACAGCGTCGTTAAAATCACGGTCGCCGGCTATGTCGTCGTATCCTAACACAATAGTAGTTGAAAGAGCTTCACACAACGCTTCCACTATGTATGGCTGGGATTCTACAAAGGGGAACCCTCCTTCAGGCGCCTGCTTGCTGAGTCCTTGGATTTCATACGTTTCAATTCTATCTGTTGTATTGTTCGTGAATGATGCCCTATATGAGCTTGGAACGGTGCTATTCCAATTACAAACTTGATTAGCACCATTCTGAGTTACGAGAACTACATTCTCGCATTCACCATTGAAATTTGCTTCAAGGTCAAGCCTCTGCCCTGGGGCTAGTTTGATGAGGGAAGCTACAGTAGGCATAGAAGTAATGATTTGGTTCATGAGTAAGTTGATCCTTCACTCAGCATCGCACATCAGTGCTATCACTGAATTGTGCACGACCGTAGCGGTAGCTGCCTCAAGCCTCAAGACTGTACTCGCATAGCGAGACCTGATTAAACTAACTAGGTTCCCGAGTTGCTGACAGTGGCAAAGCAGCGCGACAGAAAAAAAGATCTTTTTAGCCGTGCATTGGCTACACTTGCTGCATCGTAGATTGCGGGGCCATAGATATAGTACAAAGCTATATCAGTTACTCCATTACCTAATTTATGACCACGCCGCAAAAAGCGAACGTTGATAAACTTCTTACTCAACTTGAACAAATTGACCTAACGGACAAAGCCAAACAAGTTTATACCAGCAAGGACATACGCCACACCATGGTTGGTGGTGATATAACAGTTGTCGAGTTTATAGGAATAACCAATAGATCTATTAAACAATTAAGAGTAGAACTGGATAAAGGCAACTGGCAGATCATGCCTTATCAATACAATGATCTGGAAATAGGACAGTATTCACTTAATCAAATCCTTCAGCATCTAGTCTCGCATTTAGATGGGGGCTATTCATTTGATAATATACAATCCCAAGTATTGTGGCTAGCACGATATCAAATGCAATTAGGATTTTGGGATAAATCTAAACACAAAGTTCATTCGATTGACGAATTGAAAATTGCTCAAGCCAATATTTTGAATGCGGCAACAGCGAAAGAACTAGAATCAGCGATTAATAAAGCAAATACATTATACAAGGAGCTAGAAAAAGCTAAGACCGACTTGGAAAGCCTTATAAATGATAAAAAACAAGAATTTGGCACAATATTGAAAAACCAAATACAATCAGACACGCTTCTTAACGAAATAAGAACTCATAATACGGAGGCCAGCACGAACAATGCCGCATCCGCTGCTTTCGCTGAGCAACAAAAGCAGATGCTGGCAGAATCTAAAGCTGCTCACAACGCCGATAGAAAAGCTTTCGAAGCTATTAGAGATGATTTCAATACATTGAAATCTGAGTCTGAGCACTGGATTACTCAGTTACAGAGTACTTCAACATCGTTTGATAATACTCTGACCAATGCCCAAAGCAAAGAGGCATCTATACTCGGAAGCCAATCAAGAATCGAGGAACTACTTGGCTACGCTGCTGACGGAGCTTTGGGGCACACCTTTGATCAACGCAGCAAGGCGTTATTTAAACCAACTATGATTTGGGCTGCAGCTGCAGTAGTTATTACAGGGCTTGCTCTGTGTTGGGTCATCTATATATTCAACAGCTACAAAGACCCTTCTGGATTCAACTGGTCGCTTACTTTATTAAATATCACCCGTACTGCCCCTGCCTTTATTCTTATGTACTTTACTATAGCACAGTATACAAAAGAGCGTAACCTTCAGGAAGAATATGCATTCAAATCAGCTGTAGCAAGAACTGTCACCGCATACTCAGCAATGATTCATGATGCAGATCATAAGACTTCAATGCTAATTAATACAATTCAAGGAATATATTCACCTCCATCTATTGGAAAGCAGGCAAACATAACTCCCGTGAGCAGTCAACATTTAGTTGATGCGACAAAGAGCGTAGCTGAAACAGCTACTGCCCTAAAAACTACAGCTACTGAATTGATTAGTGCTGTGAAAAAATAGTTGTATTTGAAGGGTCAATATTTTATTAGATATCCCCCATCCACTCCCTCACTGCCCGCTCACTTACTATATACCTCCCGCCCACCTGCTGACTGCGGATTATCCCAGCGCGTACTAGCTCGTAAGCCTTCGTTTTCCCGCACTTGATACGCTTGCCTAGCTCTGCCACAGTATATACTTGGCCTAGCGCCTCCTGCTCAGCTTTCACTTTGGCGTAGTGCTTGGCGGCTTCGATGATGAGCATCTGCTCGAGTGGGCCTGATAAGCTGAGTACTGCTTTTATGTCCACGATGAGGCTAGAAAAAAAGATGTTTTCAGGTGTGCATTAGCTACACATGCTACACAACTCTTAAATGAGAAACGCCCCACTGGCTTAGCGGCCGGCGGGGCGTTTCTTACTCTATAGCTGCTTTCGCTTTGGTATACACAACTTCCATGTTAACGTTGTACTCATTTAGCAAAGGCAAGAATGTACATAATGTATGTGGATGAGAGCGGTGATCCTGGTCCTTATAATGGACAGAATTCGCCTCATTTTATCCTAAGCGGTCTTATAATTTCCATTGAAGACTGGAATGAGTGTGTCCAGCGATTGGTAAAGTTTCGCGAAATGATCCAGAAAGCATATGGATTAAACAAGCGCGAAGAAATTCACAGCTCGGAAATGATTCGCCCTCACAAAGTAGAGGCTTACAAACGCATTCATAAGTCGGATAGGGTAAACATAATTCGTCTTTTCGTTGCCGAAATGTGCAACATGTTTCCCAATGGAAGACTAATTAATATCTGTCTAGACAAGGAACATATTAGCCAGTCCAAGTATAGCTCGGGCATGCAAGAGCTAGCTTGGAAGCGCTTAATTCAACGCTATGACACCTTCTTAAAGAAGAACAAAAGCAAAGGCATCATCGTTTCTGACGATTCAAGTGAGCCCACATTGCGGAGGCTGTTGCGAGGAATGCGCGTCTACAACCCCGTAGAATCTCGATTTGGAGGCTATCACAATCCTGTAATAACTAATGTAATTGAGGACATATTCTATAGATCATCAACACACTCCTTCTTTATTCAAGCAGTTGATGTAATAGCCTTCTGTTTATATCGAAAAGAGTACCCTAAAGGCAGCCTTAAAAAGTTTGGTTTTCACCTTCTCTTCGACACCCTTGATAGTATGTGTGTGAAAGAGGCTTCGGGACGCGATGCCCAAGGCATAGTTAGGGTATAAAAAAAATGCCCCGGTTAAAAACCGGGGGCTTTGTCGTGGCCCGGCAAAAGTCACAGGACTTAGGCAGGTCACGTTGCAAGTATAACGATATTTACCAATATCAAGTTTCCTAAATCTTAATCTGCTTTTACCGAGGCAGTTAATCCAGCATGAAAAAAGCCTCAGTATAGCAACTGAGGCTTTTTTCATGCTTCTATTTAAGCTATGCCAAGCCGGCGGGCTTCATCTAGAGCCAAGGTGCGCAACAGAGTAGCAGCACGCATACCCTTAGCCTTAGCTACCTTCTCGATAGTGGCTTTCTCTTCTGCTGTAACCTCAACCCCTATTTGGGGCTTACGCGACTTCTGCTGCTTATCATTATCCATACTGCAAATATACAACACTAGTGTATGTAGCAAAATATTTTTGTGATACACATATAAAACACTTGTGTTTCACAAGAAGTATACTACCTTTGTCGTGTTCTCAGTGACAAACGAAAGAGGCCACCTGCGCTAACAAGTGGCCTCCGGGTATCAGAAACAGGAGCGCTAACTCCTATTCCTTCACTTTCAACCATAAAGGTATGCAAGCTATTGCTACCGCCGCAACTGCGTTAACAGTTGCCGCCTCTATGCCCCGCTACAAAGGTCCGCTGGGCAACTTCTTAAAAGAGCAGCATCGCCTCAAAGATGAAAAGGCCCGCGCCGTAATGGCCGCGGCTACGCTGCGCTCGATGCGCACCAACGTCCTGGCCTTAGTAGAAGACTCGCCGGTCTTCTCTCCTGTCGAACGCCAGCGCACTGCCGAAAGCATTGAGCAATGCCAGTGCATAGCCCAGCTGCAGCGCTGGTTCCGCAACGTGTACCGCCTACGCAATGAGCGCGAAGAATCGCTTCAGCTGGCGTACGCCGAAGGTACCTGCACTTTCATTTCTGCCCTTAACCGCTAATCTGCTCTACCGATGAACTACGCACAGAAAGAACTACACGAGGCCGTTGCTTACCTGAACGCAGCCCGGGCAGAGCAAGCATCTTTAAAAGAAATACAGCGCGCCTTCATTCTCGATGAGCCGGTAGAAGTAACGTTCCGCTCGACACGCGGCACTGTTACGGCGTTGTGCCCAGGAAAGCCCAGCGCCAAGCTTCTCGAGAAGCTGTTGGAGCGGGTAGAAACACGCGTGGAGGAACTGGAGAAACAGGAAGTGTACTGGTGTAGCGAAGTGGCGATGCTCGACAAAGAAGAGAAGTTGCGGGTACACCTGATGCAAATAGATCGGGATACTGGACCTTCAACAGCAGGCTAATACCGCCTCGCAAGTCTCTGCAAGAACTTTTTTTCGCTAATAAAACCCTGTCTATTAGCTGTAAACTCAGTTTGAGGTGGCGGTGTGTGCTAAAAAGTGCACAACTATTAGCAACAGGTGAACGGTGCGCCCTTTTAGGGGTATACTCCCACTAATGGGGGCCAAAGGCACCATGCACACCACAATTATTACGGCTGGTATAACCCTAGCTGAACTAATGGAGCAGGTTCGGGCGGTAGTCCGCTACGAGCTGCAGCAAGCGGGTACGAGCGCACCTGCTCCCACGGCAGAAACAGAAGAGCTACTGACAGTTAATCAAGCGGCTGCTTTGCTTGATGTAAGCGCAAGGTGCGTGCACTCCTGGAAACGGAAGGGGCTACTGCCGTACCATAAAATCGGTGGCCGCTCATTTATAAAACGGCTGGAGCTTCTTAACAGCCTGCAGAGCCAGCAACGCAGCCAGAAAGGAGGGCGCCGTCGTGGCTAATCCTGATCGTTCGCGCTGGGGTGTGACTGCAGCAGGCCAACTCCAGCTCTTTACCGGTGCCGCTGCCCAGTACGCCGGTAAACCGTTCCCGCCTGCCAAATGGGCTAGCCTGGAGTCCGGGCAGTGGCTGCTCGTGCGCCTAAACGGCTACGGTGGCGTGTACTACTTCCAACTTCTGGAGAATAAGCTGAGCCACCCGGGCGCCCCGTGCCTGTGCCTTGCTCAGCCCGATGGCCAAACGGCCGCCATTCTGCGCCGGCGCGAAATCCGCAGCCTGGCACCGATGCTTTCCCCGCTCGAAATCAAAGAGCTGGCCTACGCGATTAGCGACCGCCGGTAACGCTTTTTCTCCACCATTACCCCGGCGCTTCGGCGCGGGGAACAGCTGGCACTATGTCCGAAATCCAAACACCGGCGACGGCTACGCCAACCGCCCTAAGCATCCTCAATTTACAGCAGCAAATTAAGGAGCAGGCTAGCCACGCCGCCGCCGCTTCTGCCTTGCTGGTACACGACGAAGTACTGAACGCGCTGCTCGAGCAGATCAAGCCGGTTGACTTTCGCGAGTTGGCAGGCCTAAGCGATGAAGAGGAAAAGCTGAAGCAATCCGACTACGTTATCTGCGTAGTAGAAGAAGTGCTGCGCTTGGCTGACGTAAACCGTTGGGGCCTTGCGAAGAACGAAAACAGCCCCTTTGTTTATATCTATAACGGGGCGTACTGGAAAACCATTAGCGAAAAGAAGCTAAGCGCGTTCCTGGGCATGGCAGCCGAGCGCATGGGCGTAGATAAGCGCAAGGCCCGCTTCGTGGGCTTTAAGGAGCTCCTGCTAAAGCAATTTCTTGACGCGGCCTACCTACCCGCTCCGCAGCCCAGCCCCGACACGGTACGCATTAACCTGAGCAACGGCACGTTTGTAATCAGCCCCAAGGGAAATGAGCTACGGGCTCCTAAGGCCGAAGACTTCCTGCTGTATCAGCTGCCTTTCCCCTACAACCCGGCGGCTAAGGCTCCCAAGTTTCAGGCCTTCTTGGATAAGGTGCAACCGGACGCAGACTGCCAGCAGCTGCTGGCGGAATACATCGGCTATGTGTTCGTATCGAATCGCCGCCTGAAGCTGGAGCGGGCCCTGTTGCTCTACGGCGGTGGCGCCAACGGCAAGAGCGTGTTCTACGAAGTGATAACGGCCCTGCTAGGCCCGGAAAACATCAGCCACTACTCGCTCGAGTCGCTCACCACGCCCCCCGCCTACAGCCGTGCTAACCTGGCTAATAAACTGGTGAACTACGTGTCGGAGATCAGCGGCAACCTGGAAGCGAACTGCTTTAAGCAGATGACTTCGGGCGAAACGATTGAAGCGCGCCTGCCCTACGGCCAACCTTTCGAGCTGCGCGACTACGCCCGCTTAATCTTCAACTGCAACACCCTGCCAGGAAACGCGGAACAGACCGAAGGCTATTTCCGCCGCTTCCTAATTGTGCCGTTTAACGTCACCATTCCGCGCGCCGAGCAGGATACCCAGCTAGCAGCGAAGATCATTGCCACGGAGCTGTCGGGCGTCTTTAACTGGGTACTGGCCGGGCTCGAGCGCCTGCTACAGCGCCAAAACTTCGCGGAGCCCGCCGCCGTGGCGGCCGAGCGCGACAATTACCGCAAGTCTTCGGACAGTGTGCGCATGTTCCTCGATGAGTTGCAGTACGTGCCCGATACCGATTACAAAGTGTCGCTGAAGGACATGCACCGCGAATACCAGCTCTTCTGCAAGGAAGATCTATACAAGCCGGTGGGCAGTCCAAACTTCAAAAAGCGACTTGAGGCAGCGGGCTTTCTGACTACCCGCGCTGCCGGCGGCAACATGGTTTACGCGCGGAAGAAGCTGGCCTTTTAGGCGTGCAGCTAGTGCAGAAAGTGTACGCCTAAAAACATCTTTTTTTATGGCTAAGCCTTACCGCTACCAGCTGCGTCCCTACGGGGGCCCGGCAACGCGCTTGGATTGCCCGAACTGCGGCGGCAAGCGCACCTTAGCGCCCTACATCGATCGGCGCACCAACGAAGCACTACCAGCCGAGTACGGGCGCTGCAACCGCGAAGAGAAGTGCGGCTACCACCGCAGCCCCTACCATATTGAAGCGGACGGCCTGAGCTACAAAGAGCGGGTGCACCAGGAGCACCGCGCGGCTAACCACTTGTCACCAGTTGCCACCCTAACGCGCGGGCGAAACGCCCTCAAGCCAGCGGCACCCGCGGCGAAGCCCAGCACCTTGCCGGCGCACCTGCTCGAGCAGTCCATGGGGCAATACGAGCGCAATCGCTTTGCTCGCTTGCTGCAGTCGCACTTCGGCGCGGGCGTAGCTGCTGAGCTGCTGCTTCGTTTTCAGATCGGCACCTCTGCTTACTGGAACGGGGCCTGCGTGTTCTGGCTGGTAGATGAGCAGCAGCGCGTACGCGGCGGGCAAGTGGTACAGTTTGATGAAGAAGGCCACACGGTCAAAGCAGTAGCCGCCGATGGCAGCGTGCGCCGGCGTACCAGCTGGGTACACACGGCCCTTAGTGCGCACTACCAACGCAAAAGCCAACCCCTGCCCGGGTGGCTGACTGACTACATCGAAGCGGGCAGCAAAAGCCCCTGCCTGTTTGGCTTGCCGCAGCTCACCACCGCCCCGCTCGATATGCCGGTGGCAATAGTGGAGGCTCCTAAAACGGCCGTGCTGTGCACGCCATATTTCCCGGGCTTCACTTGGCTAGCCGTTGGGGCACTGTCTTACCTCAATGATTCACGCCTGACGCCGCTCAGGGGCCGCGGCATCGTCCTGTTCCCGGATGCTTCGGAGAACGGCCGCGCTTACCAGGAATGGAGCGCCGCCGCCGAAAAGCTGCGCAGGCAAGGCTTCAAGATTGAAGTATCCGACCTGCTCGAGAAGGGCGCAACCGAAGAGCAGAAACAGCAAGGCATTGACCTAGCTGACCTGCTGCTCACGCAATGGGAAGGCTTTCCGCCGAGCTGGAATGAGCACTAGCCGCCCTGCTGCAGACCGGGGCCCGCCCAGCTGGCTAGCCTCTCGCCTCAACTGACTTTCACTTTCAAACCCATAATACCTCATGTTGACCCAACAGGAAAACCAACAAGCCCAAACCGCCCAGCGCGCTTTCATCGAACAGTGCGCCACCTACCGCCAACTGCTCGAGGCTAACGAGCTACCCCTTTCAGTATGTGTGCCCACTCTGAAAACGGCCATTCGCAACAAGCTCTTTGCCCAGCTGCTCACGGTTGACGCGGGCCTGAAAATGCGCTTTGAAATGCTGCGCACCGAAGAGGCGCAAGAGAAGCTCGTAGCCGAAACCATTAACCTGGACGGCTACGAGGTAGTCGAGCAGATCGAGAAGCAAGTAGCGGCCATTAAAACGGCCTTCAGCCGCATCATGATCAGTGCCGGATCCGGCTTGATGATGCCCGAACGAGAAATGCCGTTGTCCACTTTCGCTTCTGAATTTGGCTTGAACCTAGCAGCATACCTCGACAAGCACACTTTCAATTGGAAGGGCAACGAGCACGTGCTGGCCTACTTCCAAAAGCTAGGCAAGGAGCTGGAGATGGCGCGTGAAATGATTCATTCCTCCCGGGATAGTAGCGCTTCGATTTACCAAGCGTTTGGCAAGCTGGCCGACTACTTCAAGAGCGAAAGCCACGACGGGCCCATTGTGCCCAATGAGCACATGATCTACAGCAACCTGGAGCGCATCAAGGGCGGCAAGTTCGAGAGCAAGCTAGCCCGCAAGTAATACCCATTGGCTAGAGGCCGCCGCTCCGGAGTCCAAGCCTGCGGCGGCCCCTAACCACCCTTCACCCCAACTCCACCAATCAAGATGATTGAACCCTTAAACATAGTACCGAAACAGGACCTGGTACCGGTCATGGACCCCAGCACGGAGATTTCAGCGGACGACGTCAACCAGATTGTAGACCGCTTGAACCAACTGATTAGCGTAGTGAACAAGCTGCAATCGGGGGGCTCAACCACGGGCCCGGTATACAACACCGTACAGACGGCCACCGCTACTTGCGGCAGCGGCTACACAGGCAGCAAGACGATTACCGTGGGAGCCGGCCAGTACAGCGGCAGCACCCAGGCCGAGGCCAACACAAAGGCTTATAACGCCGCGCTGCAGCAGGCGCAAGGCCAGCTCGTGTGCACGCCCATAGCTACCACACCACCCGCCAATACTACGCCCGCCGCCCCCACGGTTAGCTTCAACACCAGCACCCGCGTACTCTCCGCTACGCACGCGCTCGGCACCACTGAGCTGGAATACCGCGTGAGTGGCGGGGCTGCCCAGCCTTACGCGGCACAGAGCATCGATAACAGCGCACATGCCGCTGGTAAATGGGAGTTCCGCGTAAAGGCCGCCACGGGCCGCAATGCTTCATCCTGGGCGCCTAGCCCGGCTATTAGCGCCGTTGCTGCCCCTACCTTTTCTACCTACAACGTCATTTACGGCGGCAACTCCAACGTAGAGCACCGGGGCGATTCGTACCCAGCGCGTACGGCTGCCTTCCTTTCGGGTGAAGGCGACTACCTGCACTACAACGGCGGCGTGTCGGGCTGGGGCATCGACAACATGCTGGGTGATTTTGCCAACCGCGTCACTAACCGCATGGTGAGCGGGCGCGGCAACATCGTTGTGGGCATGGAAGGCACCAACTCGCTGGGCGACCAGGGCTTCTGGGACAAGGCCACGCAAAGCCTAACGGCCGGCGGCAACGCCTACGTTGACAAGGTGAAGCAATGGGTGCAGCAGTGCTACGCCGCCGGTGCCTGGAAGGTGTTCTGGATTAGCACGCTGCCCAAAACTGTCGTACCCGGTTGGGGCTCGGGTTGGGACCAGGAAGGCCGCTTGCACAAAGCCACCAACCTACGCTTGAAAAACGAGTTGGCGGCGTTGGGCGCAACCTACATCGACCTCGACGGCGGCAAGTCGCTGATTGGTTCGCAAGGCGCAGCAGACTTCGGGGGGGATACTGATTACTCTTCATACCAGCCCATCCTGACCAGCCCCCTTATTGGCGGCTCCTACGATGTCACGGGCTACTTGGCCGACAACAACCCATACTACGGCGAAACCGGCGGCAACCGCCACATGCTCGTGCATCTGAAAGACAAAGGATTCGACGTGCTGGGCCGCATCGTAGCCGACTACATCCTGAACTTGACTAAAGGCGTGGCCCTGCCTGACCGCAGCACTTACGGCGCGGCAGCTCCGCCTACATCTTCCATCCAGGCCATTGACTGGAAAAACGTGGCCGGCATTGCCACTTACGACGCAGCCAACAAGCGCGTAGGCATCAATGGCAACGCCTCCTACGCCGGCGGGGCAACCACGACGAAAGGCATTGGCGCCAGCGCTACGGATTACAAAGGCATACCGGGGCTGCGCGGCATTCAGTACGTCACGACTGGGCAAACAGGCTCCATGTTCATCGGCATTAGCGACGCGCCTACTGGGACCAGCTTTACCGACTTGAAAATCGGCCTTGAGTTCGGCGGCTCGGAGTTCAACAAGTGGACGTTTGCGCAGTCGCTCGGCACCATTCGCCCCTTCACCTCTACGCCGGGTGCTACCTGGGACTTTGCGCTGTGGGTATACACCGACCGCGTGGAAGCTTACTTCGGAACGGAGACAGCGCCAATGGCTACGTGGAACATTGCCGTCAACTTCCCCTGCTGGCTGGACGTGGCCATGAGCATTACCAGCAATTACGTGCAAAACCCGCGCATCGAGGCTGCCAACGTCGTGGACGTGCCCACCTTCTAAGGCCATGCGGAGCGGGCCTTACACAGGCTCACTCCCTGTTTCTTTTTCTCTCGCAACTCAAGCTCATAAGCCGCACCCGTGAAAAGCATTACCATCATCAGCAACGGTAGGCCGCTAGCCACGCGGCCACTAATCAAGGCACGCAGACCAACCAAGCAGCTGCATTCTTAACCAACGCATCAACATATGAGCAACGAAAATACCTTACCCCAACCCGCCGAAGATCGGCCACTAGCAGCTTGGCGCAAGCCCTTCCTAGAAGCGCTAAGCCAGTCGCCTAACATCAGTCGTGCGGCCCGCGTAGCGGGAATCAGCCGTGAATGGGCCCGGCAATGCCGCAAAGCAGATCCCGAATTTGCCGCTGAATGGGAAGAAGCTTTGGAAGAAGGAGTCGACAGCCTGGAAGAAGCTTGCTGGGCCCGGGCCAAGGGCGAAAACATCAGCTACCAGTTCACCAAAGACGGCAAGTCTATTCCTCACCCGGTAACGGGAGAGCCCTACTGCGAGCCGGTTTTCAGCGACACGCTAGCCGTTACGCTGCTGAAGGCGCACCGCCCCGAGAAGTACAAGGACCGCTCAGCGGTTGATGTAAACGCTACCATCAAAGCGCAGCCACAATACGACCTCAGTATACTTACTGATGAAGAGCTTGAATGGCTGGAGCGGATACAGACTAAGCTTGAGGCTCATACAAACAAAGCGTAGCAAAAGGCTCTGGCGAAAAGCTGGAGCCTTATTTATTGCTAACCTTACCGGATAGTTGTGATAAGATTACCGTTCCTTGAAAAAGCATTAAATCTATACTTATGCGGAACCTTACTTGTGGTGTATCCTAGCTCTCTGTTCCAAGGCGTATCAGGAATGTAGTTCTCAGTATAAGTATTAATATTTCCGTTTTTGAATTTGCTGTACCCAGCTAACATCACATCATACACCTTATCAACGCTAAGAGGATTGTACTTGATCCTGTGTTTTTGAAAAGAACTTACCAATCTCATCTTAAACAATCCTTCGCTTTCAAGAACAACAGCGCAAAACTTGTTGTATTTAGCTATGTAAGCAGCCTGAAACAAATCATGATTATACCTATCCACATCAAAGCAATTACTTTTGCTTGTATAGTCTTCTAGTGCATAAATGAAAGCCCTATTGTAGTACATATCATCAAGATTATTGGTATCTATGTCTTTGTTATTACGATCCGTCACATACTTTAATTCATTTATTGAATTGATAAAGTCTTGAGGAATATCTCGGCCATTACAGCTCACAAATGAGCCAATCATATTGTTATTGTGAAAATTGCTTACGGCTACATGAGCCGGGATTAACACCAATAAGATAAAGCCTATTGCCACTGTTTTTTTCATTAGTGAAGCAGTGTCTTTATTATTTATACTTCTTAATTCAAAAATGCGCAAATCCGGTTCATACCCGCACTACTAGCACTTCGACAGGATTGCCCAGCGCTGCCACTGCAGTAGCCCAAGACTCCTGCACCGAGCCCACGCCGCGCATTGGTTTCTCTATGCGTTGATAGTTGGTGTAGCCCGCACTATTGTGGAAGCCCGCATTATTAACATGCTGCCCTACCCACTTGATTAACTGGTACGGCTTGGCCCGCTGCGGCGCATCACAGAACAGCACTTCGCCTCCATTGGCTTTCACTTCCCGCCTGGCTTTCCACGCTTGCTCCAGGGGATGAGGAGCTACCAAGTAAAGTTTTGACGAGCGCCCCCGGTAGTAGTGGTGACTAAGCAAGATGTAAGCACGGGTGCTAGGCATAGGTGTTTGGTCACCTAGCTAGGATGCCTTCATCATAGGATGGATTCGTTTTACGGTATGCGGTTATCTTCTCTCCTTCTTTTGTAATGAAATACTGAAATATTTTACTCTCTGTAAGCAGGTATGTTCTGGAAAAGTCCTTTACAGCCCACTGTACAGCCGATGGCAATTCTGTAAGCACTGCCGCAGCGGCACCCGGGATTTCTGCTTGAATCTGTCTTGAGCTTTCATAGCACTTCTTCATTGCTTCCAAATCCTCGTTGTATTCACTCGTTAGATACTCGCGATCAAACAATGAATCCCTCCAATTCTTCCAGCAGCCCTCATTTTCTTCAAAAGCATCGATAAGTCTTACTAAGTGGACTATTGCTTGATTCATGAGAATAGTTGCGGGTGCTTCCATTTTAGAGAGCAGTGCTGTTTGATTCGTGCAGCAAGTGTAGTTAATGCACGCCTAAAAACATCTTTTTTTCTGGCTGTTCAGCGGCAATAGAAAAGCCCCACTCCTATCGACTAGGCAGCGGGGCTTTAAGCGTCTAAGCGGATGCTAGCACAACTCAGCTCAGGGCGCCACCAAAGATAGAGATTAGGCCGGGTTTATACCAGGTGTACCCCTAGCTGTACCCCCAGAAACAGAAAACCCTCCCCACGGTGGCGTAAGGAGGGTTTATTGTGGAGCTGCAGGGAGTCGAACCCTGGTCCAGACAAGGAGACCGTCGAGCTTTCTACGTGTGTATCCGAGCTTAATTTGTTCGAGGTAACCTAGGCGCCCGTCAGGCCTGTGAGTTACCCTTATCTGCTAGAGGTTCACCTAGGCGTCGCAGCGCCACCTAGGCAATCCTTATTCTTTCGACACCCCGTGCTCATCCGTGATAAGGCAGACGGATGCGGGATGATGGCTATTGCTTAGTACCTAGACTAGGCAGCCATGGCGTAGCTATACTCGCCAGTTGTTGTTCGGATGATTTGTTGGCGAGAGATTCACCCAACTCTCGACACGCTTACTCGCGACCTGCACGAGCTGTCAATTCCGGTCAGCCCCAATTGTGTAAGAACGACCCGCCGTGGTAAGCGGGGTTGCGAAGGTACGCAAGCAGATGAATAACGGACGAAACAGGGCAAAAAGTTTCCGGGCGAGCCGGTTCTGTACAAGCACAGAACCGGCTCGCCCGGATGGCCATACCCAATGTTAATCAGGCTAACTCATGGCAGGCGTGTTGCCGCGGGTACGCAGCAACGAAGCCGGCTGGGCGTGCCACAGATTAGCCCCATAGGCACGGTAAGCCATGTAAACAGCCATTGGGGCTTCAATCAGCAACGTCAGTTTGCGCATCCAGTCGCTTTGCAGCAACAGATTTACCAACTCGCTTTGGCTCACTACTGCAGCCAACGGCACACGGGCCAAGATGAACGCTGCCCAAACTACTATGTGGCAGGCTAGTACTACCCACAACGGCCCTCTGGGTACCGAAACCGGCAGGTATCGGAACAAGGCCAGCACCAAAGCAGTAAGGACCACCGAAGGCACGGTGAGCAAGAGCACGGCTTGCTGCGAGCTAGCCATATTCCAAGCTGCAAAATCGGTTAGGCTTAGGTACGAACCCATGTCGGCCCAACTGCGGTACTCCTGCCACTCAGTGGTTGCGGCTGCCGCCAAGCAATACAAAGCAAGCAGCACATAAACTGGCAAAAGCCACCGCGAGAATGAAGTAGAAGCTGTTCTCATAGAAGATGTTTTGGGTGAGATGTGGTGAACTGTTGAATGCATTCAACTAGAGTAACTTCAACAGTATATGAACATAGTTACATTATTCGACAAACACAAGTATTTGTTTCAATATTCATAAACTCGTCAGTAAAATTCATCCTTCACTACCTACTCTTCCGCTGCGTTAGCACCACACTAGTATGCTGTACAGTTTGAATACGTGGCATACTTTGTCACGAGCAAATGAAGAAGGACATCTCCTGCAACAAACTGCCGATTAGCACTTTATATACAATTCTTTGGTAAGCTAGAACTGCCGATCAACGATAATTACTACTTGCTGCTGGGTGCCCACAGCAATGCCCGGTACCACAGGAGAAGGCGCGGAAGCGCACTGCTGAATGCGTATCTTTGTGAGACTCGTTATGGAGAATTTCGTTGTTTCGGCCCGGAAGTACCGCCCCGCTACGTTTCGCAGTGTAGTAGGGCAACAGCACGTGACCACCACGCTGCAAAACGCCATTGTTACCGGCCATTTGGCTCAGGCGTTCCTGTTTTGCGGTCCGCGCGGAGTGGGCAAAACCACCTGCGCCCGCATTCTGGCCAAAACCATTAACTGCACCAACCTCACGCCCGAGGCCGAGGCCTGCAACGAGTGCGACTCGTGCCGCGCCTTCAACCAGAACGCCTCGTTTAACGTGCACGAACTGGATGCGGCCTCCAACAACTCCGTGGAGGATATTCGCTCGCTCGTGGAGCAGGTGCGCTACGCGCCGCAGCAGGGCCGCTACAAGGTGTACATCATCGACGAGGTGCACATGCTCTCGAACGCGGCTTTCAACGCCTTCCTGAAAACGCTGGAGGAACCGCCGGGCTACGCCATTTTTATTCTGGCTACTACCGAGCGCCACAAGATTATCCCCACCATCTTGTCGCGCTGCCAGATCTTCGACTTTAACCGCATCAAGCTCGACGACATTGTTGGCCACCTAGGCTACATTGCCGGCAAGGAGCAGGTAACGGCTGAAGACGATGCGCTGCACCTGATTGCGCAGAAAGCCGACGGTGGCCTGCGCGACGCGCTCAGCATTTTTGACCAGATGGTGACGTTCTCGGGTCATCAGCTGAGCTACCGCGCGGTGGTGCAAAACCTGCACGTACTTGATTACGAGTACTATTTTCGCCTTACCGAAGCCTGCCTAACCCAAAACCTCTCGGCTACGCTGTTGCTGCTCGAGGAGGTGGTTCAGAATGGCTTCGACCTGCACCAGTTTGTAATTGGCGCGGCCGAGCACCTGCGCGGCTTGCTGGTGTGCAAGGATCCGCAAACCGTGCAACTGCTAGAGGTATCGGAAGGCTTGCGCCAGCGCTACGCCGACCAGGCCCGCCAAGCGCCGCTTAGCTTTTTGGTAACCGGCCTGAACCTGCTCAGCCAGTGCGACCGGGATTTTAAAGCTGCCAAAAACCAGCGCCTGCACGTAGAGCTGGCCTTGATGAAGCTGGCTTACCTGCGCAACGCCGTGCAGCTCACCCAGGATTTGGTTGCGGGCGCGCAGCTAGCTTCGTCGGGCAACGGCGAGGCTAAAAAAAAAACTGATGCAGTAGCTCCTGCTGCGCCGGCCACTACTCCTACTAGCAATGGCAATAGCTATGCGGCCAACGGCCATGCACCGACACCGACAGCACGCGAAGCCGCTGCTCCCGCCTACCCTAAAGCCCACGGCGTAACGGCCTCTGCCCCTGCTGCTCCCGAGCCTATTGTGCCGGTGCAAAGCGGAGTGGTAGAAATGCACCCCACGCCCAGTATCGAAACGGAGCGGGAAGAAACGCCCTCTACGCGCCGGCAGTTGGTTGATACTCTCCCGCACGTAGAAACCGGCCGCCCCAGCGTGGCCGGCCACGAGCCGGGCAGCCGCCCGCTGGTAGCTGCCCCCGAGCCAATTGCGTCGGCGGCACCTAGCAGCGCCCGCCCCGCACCCAAGCCGCTGGCCATTCCGAAGCTGAACCTGCAAGCCGTGAAAGCGCAGGCTACGCAGCGGCAGGAAACTGCGGCGGCGGTGCTGGAAGAAGAAGCCGCTGCACCGGTTACAGGCACCATCAACCAAGCCATGCTGCAGCAAGTGTGGCGCGAGCTGGCCGAAAGCCGGAAGCAGATCAGCATGAGCGAGTTCATGACGCTGAACCGGCCCATTCAGGCCGATGAGCAGCACGTAATTCGCCTGCAGCTCGAAAACCCGGTGCAGCTCGACCAGTTCAACTCGTTTAAGCCAGAGTTTCTGTTGGCCCTGCGCCAACGCACGGGCTACCGTTCGCTTACCATTCAAACGGAAGTAATTGAGCAGGTGCAAACCGGCAAACGCCTCTACACTTCGTCGGATAAGTTTGAGTATTTGGCCGGGAAATTTCCGGTGCTGAACGAGATGAAGCACCGTCTAGGTCTGGATACCGACTTTTAACCCTTAGCAGCCAAGTAACCTTTTTGCAAAGCTCCCCGCCTCCATAGGCAGGGAGCTTTTTGCTTCTCATCACCTGTTTGCTTTGCATCGTTACCTTTGGTAGCTACCTATTTCTTGTTTTTCACCTCATCTGCTCCGTGAAAAAACCAATCCTGCTTCTGCTGCCGGCCGCGGTGGCGCTTGGCCTGATGCAGTGCCAGCCCAGCAAAACGGCTGCTACAGCAACCAGCACGCCCCAAGCTGCTACCGAGGCGCCCAAGGCCAAAGAATACAAATACACCACCGTAGAGGGCGACCCGCTGAAAACGCGCATTTACACCCTCGACAATGGCCTAACGGTATACCTCTCCGACTACGACGACGCGCCGCGCATCCAAACGTACGTAGCAGTGCGCGCCGGCTCTAAAAACGACCCCGCCGATGCTACCGGCCTCGCGCACTACCTAGAGCACATGGTGTTTAAG
The DNA here is from genome assembly GCF_001483135.1 of Solirubrum puertoriconensis. Classification (GTDB taxonomy): domain Bacteria; phylum Bacteroidota; class Bacteroidia; order Cytophagales; family Hymenobacteraceae; genus Solirubrum; species Solirubrum puertoriconensis. The sequence goes on along the minus strand of NZ_LNAL01000003.1, from coordinate 158,613 downwards.
GGTACCTCGCGCCTAGGTGCCCAAAACTTCGACGCCGAGCGGGCCGAGCTGCAGAAAATTGAGGGCCTGTACGAGAAATACCGCGGCACCCGCGACGCGGCGCAACGCAAGGCTTTGTACCACCAGATCGACTCTATCTCGAGCGAGGCGGCGAAGTACGCCGTCGCCAACGAGTACGATAAGCTGATGGGCGCCATCGGGGCAAAAGGCTCGAACGCCTACACCTCGGTGGAGCAGACGGTTTACCAGGAAGACATACCGTCGAACCAGATTGAGAAGTGGGCGGCGGTGCAGGCCGAGCGTTTTGGCGAGCTGGTGCCGCGCCTGTTCCACACCGAGCTGGAGGCCGTTTACGAGGAGAAAAACCGTGGCCTCGACAACGACTTCAACAAGGAGTTTGAGGCCATGAATGCTTCGCTGTTCCGGAAGCACCAATACGGCACCCAAACCACCATCGGCACGATTGAGCACCTGCAAAATCCGTCCATCACGGAGATTAAGCGGTACTTCAACAAGTATTACGTGCCCAACAACATGGCCGTAGCCATGAGCGGCGACCTGGATTTCGACCAGACCATCCGCATCGTGGATCAGTACTTTGGCAAGCTGGAGCGCAAACCCCTGCCCGACTTTGTGCCGGCCGGCGAGGAGCCTATTGCTGCGCCTATCGTCAAGGAAATAAAAGGTCCCAACGCCGAAAACGTGATGCTGGGTTTCCGCTTTCCGGGCACCGCTACCAAGGATGCGCTGGTGCTGCGCATGATTGACAAAATCCTGACCAACGGCCAAGCTGGTCTTATTGACCTCAACCTGAACCAAAAGCAGGCTGTACTGGAAGCTGCTTCGTTTACCGACATCAACAACGACTACAGCACCCACGTGCTGTACGGCACGCCGCGCCAGGGCCAGACACTGGATCAGGTGAAAACCTTGCTGCTAGCGCAGCTGGACAAGGTGAAGAAGGGCGACTTCCCGGAGTGGCTGATTCCGGCCATCATCAACAACGAGCAACTGCAGCGCACCAAGAGCTACGAGAGCAACGAAGCCCGTGCGGGCGCCTTTGTGGCAGCCTTTGTAGCGCGCGAAGACTGGAAGGACTACCTGCAGCAGTTCGAGGACTTCGGCAAAATCACGAAGGAAGACGTGATGCGCGTGGCCAACCAGTATTACGGCCCTGGTTATGCCCTCATCTACAAGCGCACCGGCAAAGACACCAGCACGCCTAAGGTGATTAAGCCGGCCATTACGCCCGTGCCCGTCAACCGCGACGCGGCTTCGGATTACTACAAGCAAGTGGTGGGCATGCCCTCGCCCGAGCTGCAGCCGGTGTTTGTCGATTTCAAAAAAGACATTCAGCAAACGGAGCTAAAGCCTGGCCTGCCGCTGCACTACACGCAGAACAAGGAGAACGGCCTGTTCTCGCTGTACTATGTGCTCGACCTAGGCACCAACAACGACCCCAAGCTGGGCCTCGCGGCCGACTACCTGCAGTACCTGGGCACGGGCAAATATTCGGCTGCGCAGTTGCAGCAAGAGTTCTATAAGCTCGGCTGCTCGTTTGGTGTGCAGAGCGGCCAGGACCGCGTATTCGTGAGTCTTTCGGGCCTTGATAAGAACCTGGAGCCTGCATTGCAACTATTTGAGCAATTGCTTGCCAACCCCACCCCCGACGCCGAAGCCCTGAAAAACATGGTGGCCGGTGTGCTGAAAAACCGCCAGGATGCCAAGCTGAACAAAGGCGTGATCCTGCAGCAGGCCATGGTGAACTACGCCAAATACGGCCCCAACAACCCTTTCACGAACATTGTAAGTGAGAAGGAGCTGAAGGCACTTAAGCCGCAGGATTTGATTGCCCGCATTAAGCAGTTGCCCACCTACCAGCACCGTGTGCTATACTACGGCCCGCGTGGTGCGCAGGAGCTGCAAAGTACGTTGGTAGCCCATCACAAGGTTCCGGCTAAGCTCACTCCTACCCCGCCGGTTAAGGAATTTGCCGAGCAGCCGCTGAAGGAACGCCGCGTGTACTGGGCCGACTACAACATGGTGCAGGCCGAAATCCTGTTCCTGAGCAAGCGCGACGCTTACGACCCCAAGCTGGTGCCCACCGTGAGCCTCTACAACGAGTACTTCGGCGGCAACATGGGCAGCATTGTATTTCAGGAGCTGCGCGAGTCGAAGGCCCTGGCGTACTCGGCTACCTCACGCTACGCCAACGCCGATAAAGTGGGTCGCTCCAACTACCAGCTCAGCTACATCGGCACCCAGGCCGATAAGCTGCCCGAGGCCATGGCCGGCATGCAAACCCTGCTGAACGACATGCCCATGGCCGAAGCCAACCTCAACATTGCCCGCCAGAGCATTCGCAACAGCATTGCTACGGAGCGCATCACCAAGTCCGACATCCTGTTCAGCTACGAGCGGGCCCGCCGCCTAGGTCTGGACTACGACCTGCGCCGCGACGTGTACGAGCAGACGCAGAACATGAGCCTCGCCGACCTGAAGAAGTTTCAGGAAGCCAAGGTGAAAGGCCAGCCGCAAACCATTCTGGTAATCGGCTCGAAGGACCGCCTGAACTTTAAGGAACTAGGCAAATACGGCGAGGTGAAGCAGCTTACGTTGAAGGAAATCTTCGGCTACTAGCGGCTCCTGCAGCCAGGCCAAAACGGGCCGGCACCACCTAGGTGCCGGCCCGTTTTGTTTACCAAGGGTACCTAGGAAATCCGCCCATGCCAAGGGCCGCCAGGGCGCCGCTGCATATACGACATTTTTTTCAAACACTTGTTTGGGCCCAATTAATGTCGGTGCTTTGCATCCGTTTCAAGCAAAACCTGCGGGCCAAGCCTGTTTGTTACTTGGTTTGTTTCTTCACCAAACACCCTTAACCCCGGCGTCATTTACTGACAACGTAACATATGCCAGACCAGAAGATTACCATTAAGAACGGTAAGCTCACCGTTCCTGACAACCCCACCATCCCGTTCATCGAAGGCGACGGCACTGGTCCGGACATCTGGGCTGCCTCTGTGCGTGTATTTGATGCTGCTGTTGAGAAAGCCTACGGCGGACAGCGTAAGATTGAGTGGAAAGAGGTGCTGGCCGGCGAGAAGGCGAACAAGCAGCTCAACAACTGGCTGCCCAACGAAACCCTTGACGCTTTCCGCGAATACCTGGTGGGCATCAAAGGCCCCCTCACGACGCCCGTGGGCGGTGGCATTCGCTCGCTGAACGTAGCTCTGCGCCAGGAGCTTGACTTATATGCCTGCGTACGCCCCGTGCGTTGGTTCAACGGTGTGCCTTCGCCCGTGAAGCACCCCGAGCTGACCGACATGGTGATCTTCCGCGAAAACACCGAAGACATCTACGCCGGCATCGAGTACATGAACGGCACGCCGCAGGCCCAGAAAATGCTGGAATTCCTGCAGGACGAAATGGGCGTGAAGAAGATCCGCTTCCCCGAGTCGTCGTCGTTCGGCATCAAGCCCGTTTCGAAAGAGGGCACCGAGCGCCTCGTGCGCGCTGCCATCGAGTACGCCATCAGCCACAACAAGCCTTCGGTGACGCTGGTGCACAAGGGCAACATCATGAAGTTCACCGAGGGTGCCTTCAAGACGTGGGGCTACGAGCTGGCCGAGCGCGAGTTTGGTGACAAGGTGTTCACCTGGGCGCAGTACGACAAGCTGGCTGCCAAGCACGGCGCCGATGCGGCCAATGCCCACATGAAGAGCGAAGAGCAGTCGGGCAAAATCATCATCAAGGACAGCATCGCCGACGCCTTCCTGCAGCAAATCCTGCTCCGCCCCTCGGAGTACTCGGTAATTGCTACCCTGAACCTGAACGGCGACTACATTTCCGACGCTTTGGCGGCTATCGTAGGCGGCATCGGCATTGCGCCGGGCGCCAACATCAACTACGTAACCGGCCACGCCATTTTTGAGGCTACCCACGGCACTGCGCCTAAGTACGCCGGCCAAGACAAGGTAAACCCCGGCTCGGTAATCCTTTCGGGTGCCCTGATGCTGGAGTACATGGGCTGGCAAGAAGCCGCCGACCTGATCTACAAAGGCCTTGAGGCCTCGATCAGCGCCAAGCGCGTAACCTACGACTTCGAACGCCTGATGGAGGGAGCTACCCTGCTGAAGTGCTCGGAGTTCGGCGAGGAGATTGTGAAGAACATGTAATTCGCTGACCCTAGGTCAAAAGGAAACCCCGCGTTGGCTGAAGCTGGCGCGGGTTTTTTGTTTTCTTGGCTACTGCACCCTAGGCAAATACTTGAGTTATCGCAAACATCTTCCCGCGAGGAGCGGTAAAGGCATTGTTCTATCTACTTCTGATGCACATGCCTACTCCCTACCGCCGTATTTTTCAAGTTATCGATGGCGTGAAGAAGCTCGTCGGCGACGGGTTTGATGTCACCAGCCCCATGCCGGGCTCGCGCATTCGGCAGCTTAGCCCTTTCCTGCTCATCGACCACACCGGCCCCATGGCCGTGGCTCCTACCGAGCAGCCCCTAGGTGCCGACCCGCACCCGCACCGCGGCTTCGAAACCGTAACAGTGGTGTACCAAGGCTACTTGGCGCACCGCGACACGGCCGGCTACAGCGGTAAAATTGGCCCCGGCGATGTGCAGTGGATGACGGCCGGCTCGGGCCTGCTGCACGAGGAGCGGCACGAGCGGGAGTTTTCGCGGCAAGGCGGCACGTTGGAGTTGCTGCAACTGTGGGTAAACGTGCCGAAGCAGGACAAAATGCACCCGCCGCGCTACCAGGAACTGCGGGCCGATATGATTCCGAGCCTGCCTATTGCCGATGGGCGGGGCAGCATCCGGGTAATTGCGGGTAGCTACGAGGGGGTGCAAGGCCCAGCCCAAACCTTTTCGCCCATGATTATGCTGGATGTGCACCAGCCCCAAGGCAGCGAACTAACCCTGCACTTACCTGCCGACTATAACGTGGGCATTTACGTGGTACATGGCGCGGTGCAGCTAAATGGCAACCGCGCTGCCCAAACCAAGCAGCTAGTAGTGTTTGGCTGGGATGCGGAAGATATCCACATCAGTTGCGCCAAGGATACCGTGATGCTGGTGCTAGCCGGGCAGCCGATTGAGGAGCCGCTTGCAACGTATGGTCCCTTCGTGATGAACACCAACCAGGAGCTGGTGCAGGCCATCAACGATTTTGAGAGCGGCCGAATGGGCCGGTTCTCAGAACAGGAGCAGCCTGCCTAGGTACGAATTTATTGAGTTGCCCACGGCACACGCTGCTAGCAGGCAAGCTGGCAGCAACACCCAACTATTGCCGGACTAGGCAGCCTTTACGCCCGTACAACGCTCGGCAACTGCGCAGCTTTGCCATGCCCCGACCTTAGTACCGCATTCTGCCGTAGAACTACGGACGGCATCCCTGCAACCTGCAGCGGCTTGCACATCCGGCACCTAACTACCACAACCTTTCACCTACTACCATGAAGAAGACACTCTTTCTTGCGCTGGCAGCCGCTGCGTTCAGCTTTGCCTCGTGCACGCACAACGAGAACTCGGCTGAGCAGCGCACCGTGCAAGACAATACCGACGGAACGGCAGAGGGCGCCCAGCCCGCGCCCGGCGCTACCGCCGACCAAACCGGCGACGGCCCGGCCAGCATCGAGGGCACCGACCAAACCACTACCAACAACGGCTCCTCTATTTACGGTGGGCCTACGTCGCGGGCTTCTACGCCGGGCGGCGCCACCTCCACCACGGGCCGCACGGCCACTACCACCAGTGGCTCGGCCACCTCGGGCAGCACGGCCAGCGGCAGCGCAACCGGCACGGGCAGCGGCACCACCGCGGGCACCACTACGGCCGGTGGCGGCACAGCTACTACGGCTCAGTAAGCCGGCAGCTACCCGCATCAAGCACACAACCGCACCAGCGGAGGCATCTTCCTAGCGAAGCACCTCAACTGGTGCGGTTGTGTTACTCCATGGGGTAACCTACTGCCTAGGGCTGGCTTGCAGCACCCGAGCCGTAACGAGTAGTTGCCCTAGGTGGCGCATGGTGTGCTCGGCGGCGTGCACCAACAGGCCCAGTGCCGTGGAGGGCAGTTGTGCCCGCCCCACGCCGCGCGTTTCGGTGAGGGTGGCGGGGTCGGTGGTCCGAAGCTGTTGTAAGGCGCGCTCTACTTGTTGGCTGAAAGCCTGTAATAGCTCGGCGGTGCTGGCGGTGGTTTGCTCGGGCTTGCCTTCGGCGCCTAGGTAGGCGAGTTGGGCGGGACTGAGCTGTTCGGCGCGGGCATAGGTAAGCAGGCGGTCGAGCACACCGGTGAGGTGCTGCAGATGAAAGCCCACCGAGGCCACGCCAGCGGGCCGCTCCCACAGCAGCGCATCGGGGAAGTTGCGCAGCACGTTTTCAAGTTCTTCGCGGGCTTGCAGCAGGGCGTGCCCTACGGGCTGCAGCAGAGCAGGCACATCGGGCAAGGGGCCGCGCAGCCATACTTCGGGCGCGGTGGCAGCAGGAGTATTCATGGGGACGTAACCGGTAAGAACCGCACTTGTTACCGCTCTTGGAGCACCGGAGTTGCCCCTAGGTACCGCACAAAAAAAAGCACTCAAAGTAAGTGCCTCTTTCCGTATCTAACCAAACCAGGTTATGTAAGGCAAACTTCGCGTAAGAAACCTGAAGCAAACATGAAGAAGCAGCTGCCGTTGGGCTTTCGGGCGCGGGCGGCGGCACTGTATTTTTGTGGTTATGCCTCAAGTCTCTTCGCGCGGTGTGGCCATGCCCATGTCGCCTTACCGCAAGCTCACGCCCTACGCCGATGCCGCTAAAGCCCGCGGCACGAAGGTGTACCACCTCAACATCGGCCAGCCCGACATCGAAACGCCGCCCGCGGTAATGGCCGCGGTGCAGCAAGCCAACATTCGGGTGCTGGAGTACAGCCACGGCGCGGGCAACCTGAGCTACCGCCAAAAGCTGGCGCAGTACTACCAGCGGGTAGGCATTGAGGTATCGGCAACGGAAATCATCGTAACGGCGGGCGGCTCGGAGGCTATTTTGTTTGCGTTTCTGAGCTGCCTGAACCCTGGCGACGAGGTGATTGTACCGGAGCCTTATTACGGCGCCTACACCGCGTTTGCCATTGCGGCCGGCGTGCACATTGTGCCCGTTACGGCGCACATCGAAACCGGCTTTGCCCTGCCGCCCATTGCCGAGTTGGAGGCCCGCATTACTGTGCGCACCAAAGCCGTGCTGCTCTGCAACCCCAACAACCCCACGGGCTACGTGTACACGCGCCGCGAGCTGGAGGAGCTGCTGGCATTGTGCGAACGGCATCACCTGTTTTTGCTTTCCGACGAAGCGTACCGCGAGTTTTGCTACGATGCGCCCTACGTAAGCGCCCTGCACCTAGGGCCGGCTGCCGAGGAGCACGTGGTACTGCTCGATACCATTTCGAAGCGCTACAGCGCCTGCGGGGCACGCATTGGTGCGTTGGTCACCAAAAACAAGGCGGTGTACGATGCGGCTTTCAAGTTTGCGCAAATGCGCGTGAGCCCACCTGGCTTAGCGCAACTGCTGGGCGAAGCCGCCGCCGAGCTGCCCGAAACGTATTTCGACCACACCAAAGCCGAGTACCAAACCCGCCGCGACCGGATGGTGCAGCGCCTGCAAGCCATACCCGGCGTGCAATGCCCCGTGCCGGGTGGCGCGTTCTACGTGATGCCAAGCTTGCCCATCGACGATGCCGAACGCTTTGCCAAGTGGCTGCTCGAAGAGTTCGAACACCTAGGCCAAACGGTCATGCTTTCGCCGGCTACCGGTTTCTACGCCACGCCCGGCATCGGCCGGCAAGAGGTACGCTTGGCCTACGTACTGAGTTTAGAGGCCATTGATGCCGCCATGGACTGCCTGGCCAAGGCGCTGGAGATATACCCTGGCCGGCAGCAGTAGTTACCCACCTAGGCATACAAAGAATTGCGTGCTTATGCGCCCGAAGCCCATCCGTGCGTTGTAACTTCGGCTGCTACCCTACTTACCGCTTTCCATGCCGCTGGCTCGTTTCGCTTTCCTTCTTCCGTTGGGCCTAGGTCTGTTGCTTAGCAGCGCCACTTTGCCCACGCCGCCTGCTTCCCGCTACCAACTCACGATGCGCCTCAACGGCGGGGCCATCGTTACCGATTCCATCGGCTCGCGCATCACGGCCTCTAGCGGAGCCGGCAAGGTGCTGACGTTGTCCATCGTGCGTGCCGATTTCCCGGACGATGTTGGCTTGTCGATTCTCGTGGATGAGTTTAAGCCGCAGCCCGGCGTGTACCGGTTCAAGGAAATCCTGAGCGGGCACGTGCGCGAAGCCTATTACCGCGCCGACGACGTAACCGCCGAATCGAAAGCCTGCGGGGTAAACGACGGCGAAGTGCGCATTACGGCCGTGGATACCAAAGCCCACACCCTCACCGGCACGTACCGCGCCGTGTTGTGCCAAACCAACAGCAGCCGGGCCAAAGCCAAGCGGCTAACCTTGGAGGGCAATTTTCATTTTCCCTACGAAGTGCGCTAGCCTTTTTGGTATTCGGAAAAACAAAACGGGCGGCTCCCTAGGTAGGGAGCCGTCCGTTTGGGTCTTAGCCGATCAAGAGCTTATAACGTAGCCAAATCAATTACGAAGCGGTATTTCACATCAGCTTTCAGCATGCGTTCGTAGGCTTCGTTGATGTAGTCCATCGAAATCACCTCTACATCGGAAGTGATGTTGTGCTGGGCGCAGAAGTCGAGCATTTCCTGCGTTTCCTCGATGCCGCCAATCAGCGAGCCGGCAATGCGGCGGCGCTTGGCAATGAGGTTGAAGGCATGCAGCTGCGGCGCTTCGGGCGGCACGCCCAGCAAAATCATGGTACCGTCGCGGCGGAGCAGGTTTACGTACATGCCCATATCAAGTGGCGCCGATACGGTATTGATGATAAAGTCGAAGTAGTTCGATACGCTCTTAAGCGCGGCCTGGTCTTTGGTCACCACAAACTTGTGGGCACCTAGGGCTTCGGCATCGGCTTGCTTGTTGGGCGAGGTGCTAAGCACTGTTACCTCGGCGCCCATGGCGGCCGCCAGCTTTACGGCCATGTGGCCCAGCCCGCCCAGGCCCATTACGCCAACGCGGTGGCCTTGGCCTACCTTCCACTGGCGCAGCGGCGAGTAGGTGGTAATACCGGCGCACAGCAGTGGCGCCACGCCCTCAAGCGGCAACGACTCGGGCACGCGTAGGGTGTAAGCTTCGTCTACCACAATCAGCTTGGAGTAGCCCCCGTAGGTGGGCGCGCCGTTGCTTAGCTCGCGGCCGTTGTAGGTGCCCACAAAGCCTACCTCGCAGTACTGCTCGAGGCCTTCTTTGCAGCTGGGGCAGGTGCGGCACGAATCGACCATGCAGCCCACGCCGGCCAGGTCGCCGGGCTTAAACTGGCGCACGTGCTCCCCCACTTTGGTTACGCGGCCCACAATTTCGTGGCCGGGTACCATCGGGAAGATGGAGCCGCCCCACTCGTCGCGTACCTGGTGCAAATCGGAGTGGCACACGCCGCAGTACAGAATGTCAATCTGCACGTCGTGGGGGCCCACCTCGCGGCGCTCAAACTCAAATGGCGCGAGCGGAATGTTGGCCGCCGGCGCTGCGTAGGCTTTCGTTGGTTGCATTGCTTGGAATAAGAAGTTGATCGAGGTCTGACAAAAGTCAGCCACAAAGGAAAAGGAAGACGGTAACTTCGCGGCTTGGGTTATTGTTGGCCTTGATATGCAGAACTCCGGTTTGTTTTCTTCTACCCTAGGTCGCCTGCGCGTGGTAGGCTTCCTGGAGGGTTTGTCGTTTTTGGTGCTGTTGGGCATTGCCATGCCCCTCAAGTACCTCATGGGCCAGCCCGAAGCAGTGAAGCACGTGGGCATGGCGCACGGCTTGCTGTTTGTGCTCTACGTGCTGCTGCTGATTATGGCCACTATTGAGCACAGCTGGTCGGTGCGCAAAGCCGCATTGGGCTTTGTGGCCTCGCTGGTGCCGTTCGGTACGTTTTGGGCCGATAAGCGGCTGTTTCGGGAGTAGTTATTTCCTGACGCTGTCGCTTCTAATTCCTGTCTACCCTGCTAAATCAGCCACTTTCTTGCTCATAAGTAAGCGGCTGATTTTTGCGCGTTCGGGTATCTTACCTCGGTTTTATACCTACAGCTGCTGTGCCGAAAACTCCGGTTGAAGCCGAATTCGACTTCCTGGTTTCCAAAGTGATTTGGCCGCACTTCAAAGCGCGCGGCTACCGGAAGGCTGGCAATAACTTCCGCTGCCTGCATGCAGATGGATCGGGCAAGATTCTGAATTTCCAGAAGAGCAGATTCTACGATAAGCAGCACATACATTTTACGTCGAACGTCGGCATGTACTTGCCTGAGGTAGATGAGTTTAGAACATCAAGTACGTTCACAGAGCCGGATTGCTTTATCCGTAAACGTATTGGCTTTCTAAAGCCCGATCGTCGCGACCTGTGGTATGATATACTTCCGATTACTAATACGGCCGAACTTCACAAGGCAGTAGAAGACGATGTAGTAAGCTACATTCTACCCTTCTTAAACCAAGCCCAAAGCCGGCCGGATATGCTCCAACTGATAATAGACCAGCCCCAGCTTGCGCACGCACCAACGGCCATCAGAGTGTTTCATGCCAATGGCTACCTGGCCGAAGCCCAAGCGCGTTTGCAACAAGAGTTAGCTGCCGGAACCCAATGGGACCGTAGGTGGTACAAAGATCTGGCCGCTGAACTGGGTTTGCAGGAAAGCTAGCTTGACTAACCAGCACTGCCTTGCCGCAGTTGCACCACTACCTGCTCGCGCATGCGCCGCATCGACTCGCGAGCGAACTTGCGCTGCAGCATGCGTCCGAACAGCTTAAAGCCAATGCGGTAGAAGAAGTTCTGGATGCGGTCGGGTTGCGAGTAGGCTTTCACCTGAAACCGCACGCGCCCGGTGCGCAGCTGCTTGTGCACGGTAAAGGTGATTTCGCCTTTCTCGAAGTGGCCCTCGAGCGTGCGGTAGTTGTAGCCCCACACTTGCTCCGGCCCGTCGTCGGGCGAAGCGGTGCGTTGCTCGTCGATAACACCGCCGATGCGCACGCCAAACCAGAACGTGAAGCCCAGAAACTGCCCGCGCAGCAGCATTACGCGCTCGGCCAACGGCTGCTCCGGCACGAAGATGCCGGTAATCAGATCGGGCGGCGGAAAAGAGTAGTTCAGAAGCACTTGCTTGGCCGCCTCAAAGCTGCCGCCGGCCACGGGCGGGCCGGGCGGCTCGGCTGGTAAGTCGGTGCCGTAATCATCGAGCTGCCAGCCGGTTTCGGAGGTGTACTCGTGCACGCGCTCCAAGTCGTAGTTTACTTTGGCCTTGCCGTAGGCCTCTAACTGCGTACGGTACTGGTGCCAAGCCGGTACGCCCGTGGGGTTAGCTGCGCTCATGGTGCTCCTTGCGCTTTTCTGCACCGTCGTGCTCGGTGGTATCTACTTGCACCGAACCTAGGGTTTGGCCGCCGCTTTCTTCGGCCACGCGCTGGCAAAACGTAACCCAGGTTTGCTCCTGCACCTGCTTGCCCACGCCGAGGGTGCCGTAGGCAAAGGCCACCAGCCCATCGCGCGCCCGGGCTTTGGAGTGGATTTCAAAGCGCAACACGTCAGACTGATTGGGCAACTGACGCAGCGAAAACCGAATGTGACCGGCTTCGGGGTGGCCTTCGAGGGTTAGCAGCTCGAAGTGCTGCTTGGCTACCTCGGTTACGCGCACTGAGCCGTTCCAGGGGCCTAATATCTTGATGTGGTATTCGTCGCCCACGTGCAGGCCCTGCTTTTCGCCTTTTTCTTTGTGAAACTCGGCCAGCAAGCCCGGCGAGTACCGCTCGATGTTGCACTGAATATCGTGCATAAGGGCAGTTGCCGATTGCTTGGAATGAGCTATATCGATGTAGTAGCGCCGCTCCGTGAAAGGCCCAGCGCCCTGTTCGGGGGTTTGCGGATTTTGAGACATAAACGCCGCACCTGCCGGGGGAAGGAACAGGGCAGATGCTACCCTCAAAACGACACCAACAAGCCAGAGGTTAACTCGTAGGGCCGCGTACTTGCGCCAAGGCGGCAGTTACGTCGGCATCGGTGGTTTCGCTGAAGTCGTGGTAGTACTGCCCAACGGCGTGGAAATCGGGCGGTACGAGCAGGCTCACTACCTCATCAACCCGTGCCGCCATCAGCCGCAGCGCTTCCGCCGACGACACGGGCACCGCCACTACCACCCGGGCCGACTGCTGTACCAGCACCAGCTCGAGGGTTGCCAGCATGGTGTGCCCGGTAGCTACGCCATCGTCGGTAATAACTACCGTGCGGCCTCGCAGCGGCGTGGCCGGTTGGGTGCCGGCAAACTGCAAGCGCCGTTCGCGCAGTTGCGCTTGCAAACGGGGTATTTGCTCGGCCAAGTACTCGGTAGGTAGCACTAAGCCGGGCGTAAGCACGTAACCGGTTTCGCTTACGGCCCCAACAGCGTACTCGGGGTTGCTGGGGTGGCCGATTTTCTTGGTGAGGGCCAGCTCGAGCGGCCACCCCAGGGCTTGCGCCAATACTGCCCCAATGGGTACACCGCCTCGCGGTATAGCCAACACCACGCCGGGCGGCTGCAATCCTAGGTGCTGCAGTTGCTGGGCCAGCAGATGAGCCGCTTCCAGTCGGTTTTGAAACTTAGCAATCATGGGCCCTGCCAAGCTTGTGCGCCGTTGCTTAGCGCAGGTAGTGCGTGCACCAATCCACGGCCAGGTCGGCTACTTCTTCGAGCGTTCCGGGCTCCTCAAACAAATGACCGGCGCCTTGCACTACCCGCATTTGGCACGGGCCACCTAGGGCATCCATGGCTTGCTCGTTCAGGCCGATTACGGGCCAATCCTGCCCGCCCACAATCAGCAACGACGGCGCCGAAACGCGGTGCAGCGCGGGCAGCACCAAATCGGGGCGGCCGCCGCGCGAAATCACCGCGTGCACCTGCGAGCCGAGCTCGGCCGCCGCGCGCATGGCCGAAGCCGCGCCGGTGCTGGCGCCAAAAAAGCCGAGCCGCAAATCGTGCAGGCGCTGCTCGCGGCGCACCCAGCTGGTGGCACCTAGCAGGCGGCGCGTAAGCAAATCAATATCAAAACGGGCCTCGAAGTGCTCGTCTTCTTCGGGCGTGAGCAGGTCGAAAAGCAAGGTGGCAAAACCCGCCCGCTGCAAGCACTGGGCCACAAAGCGGTTGCGCGAGCTGAGCCGACTGCTGCCGCTGCCGTGCGAGAACACCACGATGCCCGAAGCATTGGCGGGTACCGTCAGGTCGCCCAACAGGGTGGCTTGCGGCAGCTCCAGCCGTACCGCCGTGGTGGTCGGCGTAACTACTGATGAATTCATGCGTGCAGAGAGAAGGTGCTTTCCTTTACGCAGCTAGTGGCAAAAGGTACATTGCCCTAGGGCTAATGCCTGCCTGGTGCCCTAGCTATTCAGCACCAATGCTTTATTTGCAAGCTGCATACATTGGCAGCGAGTGGCTGTGGCACACCATTACTTTTTGGTTATTTTTCTTCGGCAAAGCTCCTGCATCAGTGCCCACTTATACCTCGTTCGATACCAATGCCACCATCAACGGCGAGAGCGTGCGCTCTTTGCTGGCCGGGCTGCGCCTGGCCAACCAAGGGTCCGAGCTGCTTGCCCGCCACGGCATTGCCGAAAACCCCGAACCCGGCAAGTGGTACCCCATGCAAGCCTGGCTCGATGTACTGGCCGATGTAGAAGCCGAATTCGGGCCCGAAACGCTCTATAGCATCGGCCTGCAGGTCGTCGACCACAGCCAGTTTCCGGCTTCGCTGCACTCGTTGTCGCAGGCTATGCGCGGGCTCGATCTTACGTACCGCACCAATGTGCACGGCCAGAACATGGGCTACTACCACGTGGTGCGCGAAACCGAGCACGAAATGCTGCTGCATTGCCGCACACCCAACCCCGTTCCTTTCGACCTAGGCATTATTACGGGTTTGGCCCGGCGCTTTAAGCCCGCCGATGCCGTGCGCGTGAAGGTTGAAGTAGAGCCCGAACGGCCCGTGCCCACCGATCCGCACCTCACGGCCTTCAGCATTCGGTGGTAGCCCGGCTGCTATACCAACTCGGGCGTTATTTTTACCTGCGTGCAGCCCCGTTGCGCAGGCGCCTCGGTGCTGCTGCCCCACTTCTTCTTTTCCCTTCTTTCTGATGCGTACTCGCTTTATCAAGCCACTGCTTGGCGGCTTGTTTGCCCTGGCCCTAGGTAGCGCGGCACCGGCTACGGCCCAAAATACTTCGGCCCCCAACCGTTTCGTCGCCGATTCGCTCGATCGGTACATCCAGCGCGGCATGCGTCAGTGGCAAATTCCGGGGCTGGCTGTGGTGGTGGTGAAAGATGGGCAAGTGGTGGTCAGCAAAGGCTACGGCGTGCGCGACCTTGCCAAGAAAGAGCCCATCGATGATAAAACGCTGTTTCTGATTGCCTCGAACAGCAAGCTTTTTACCGGCACGGCCCTGGCCAACCTCGAGCAGCAAAAGAAACTCTCGCTCAACGACGCGGCCACCAAGTACTTGCCCGGTTTTCAGCTCTACGACCCCGTGAGCACGCAGCTCACCACCGTACGCGATTTGCTGGGCCACCACCTCGGCACCAAAACCTTCCAGGGCGACTTCGCTTTCTGGGATTCCAACTTCACGCGGGAGGAAATCATCGAGCGTATGCGCACGCTGAAGCCCGTGTACCAGTTTCGGCAAGACTACGGCTACTGCAACGCCGGTTTCCTGGCCGCGGGTGAGATTATCCCGCGGGTAACGGGCGGCACCACCTGGGAAAACTACGTGGAGCAAACCATGCTGAAGCCCTTGGGCATGGCCAACACTTACATGCTAACGGCCGGCTTCGAGAAGCGCCCCAACATTGCCCTGCCCTACTCCAACGCCTACGGCCCGCTGGCTGTGCTGCCCATCGACCAAATCGACAACCTAGGGCCGGCGGCCAGCATGGTTTCGAGCGTGAGCGACCTGGCCAAGTGGCTGCAGTGCCAGCTCGATAGCGGCAAGTACCAGGGCCAACAGGTGCTGCCCTGGGCCGCGCTGCGCCGCACCCGCGACCCCAACACGCTCGTCTCAACGCGCAAATCCAGCTTCTTGCCCGAGCACTTCCGCACCTACGGCCTGGGCGTGTTTGCTGCCGATTACAACGGCCGGCAGGTATTCTGGCACACGGGCGGCGCCACCGGCTACGTTAGCAACACGTGCTTTGTGCCCGAGGAGCGCCTGGGCATTGCCGTGCTCACCAACCAAGACAACCAAAGCTTCTTCGAGGCCCTGCGCTACCAGCTGCTTGATGCCTACCTAGGCGTGCCGTACGTCGACCGCAGCCGCCAGCTGTGGAACCGCAGCCAAGCCGCCCGCGACGAAACCCGCCAAAACATTGCTCAGCTAAACGCCCGCGTAGCCAAGAAAAACAAGCCCGCCGTGGCGCTGAAGAACTATGCCGGCCAGTACACGCACCCGGTTTACGGGCCCATTACCATCGAAGCCAAGGGCAAGCAGCTGATCATCCGCTTCAGCCGCCACCCCGAGCTGCGCGCTACCCTCGACTACATGGATGCGCAGGATTTCCGGGCCACGTACTCCAACCTAACCTATGGCATTTACCCGGCCACGTTCGTGGTTGATAACGGCCAGGTGAAATCGGTGGAGCTGCGCGTAAACGACGGCATCGACCAAGATCCGTACGTGTTTACGAAGGGGTAATTAGCCTCTGCTTCATAGGCAACAACAACCAACCTAGGGCCGGTAGCAACACGCTGCCGGCCCTACTTGCGTATAGCCGCGTACCAACCGCTCCGCTTATGGCTTACTACCGCCCCTACCACCCGCCCGCCGACCCTGCTTTGGTACGCCAGCTCACGCAGCAGCAAAACGAAATGCGTGCGCGGCAACGCATCGAGCCACTGGCTACGCCGCCCAAGCTTATTGCCGGGCTCGATTCATCGTTTCCGACGGAGGACACGATTCTGTCGGTAATTGTGGTGCTCACGTACCCAGGGCTGGAGTTGGTTGAGAAGGTGTACAACTACGGGCCCGTTGATATGCCCTACGTGCCAGGCTTCTTGTCCTTCCGCGAAGCGCCCAATCTTATGCATGCCTTTGCTAAGCTGCAGCACCAGCCCGATGTGCTGATGGTAGACGGCCACGGCTACGCCCACCCACGCCGCATGGGCATCGGCGCGCACATCGGTATTTTGCTCGACAAGCCCAGCCTGGGCGTAGCCAAACAGGTGCTTACCGGCCAGTACCCCGAACCCGCGCCCGAAAAGGGCAACGTAACGCCGCTTACCGACAAAAAAACCGGCGAACTGATTGGCGAAGTGGTGCGCATGAAAGACCGCGTACAACCCGTGTTTGTGTCGCCGGGCCACCGCCTGGACCAAGCCGGTGCCACTGCCCTGGCCCTAGGTTGCGCAGGCGGTTACAAGCTGCCCGAGCCCACCCGCCTTGCCGATTTGTGGGCGGCTAAGTTTAAAAGCGAGGTACTGTAATCAACTACTTGCTGCTGATGCGCCACAGCGCAGCCCCGGCTGTTGCCGGTGGGCCTGCGCAGTTTCGACGCAGGCCCGTTACCGCCTTAGCCCTAGGTGAAACGCCCTATTGCGCTACCCAAGAGCATGCCTCTGGGGTGCAGAAGCTAAGCTTTGCAAAAAAATATTGCAGCAGCCTGTAACCTTGGCGCCGAGGCGAAGTTTCCACCGCCGAATTACAAAACACCCTGTTTTGCTTGCCGCACCTACCAGTAGCCGCGGCCGCATGTAGTGGTATTTTCTAGCTCCCGACGCTGCCACCCCGGCAAGTGGCGCCGCCGGCTGTAGTACCTAGCTCAGGTACTGTTTGCTCCGCCTTTCTGGTCGTTTTTCAGCGCAGCTATGCTGTTGCAGGGCAGCGCCTTGCCTTTGTGCTACCTCTTGCCAATCCTTCTCTCACCCGAACCCTGAGTGCTATGTCTTTTACCTCTACGCTGCGCGTTGCCTGTTTGCTTTTGGCGCTGGGCCTAGGTGCCCGGCAAGCTGCTGCGCAAGCAACGGCAACCACGGCGGCGCCTAAGCGGCAGCTGCAGGCCGTGCGCATCAGCGAAGCCCTGAAAATGGATGGCGTGCTCGACGAGGCGGCATGGCAGCAGGCACCCGTGGCTACCGACTTTGTGCAGCAACGGCCCAACCCCGGCGTGCCCGAAAAGCAGAAAACCGAGGTGCGCGTGCTTTACGACGACGCCAACCTGTACGTGGGCGCCATCATGCACGACGTATCACCCGACTCCATTCTGCGCGAAATGACCGCGCGCGACCAGTTCGGCAACTCCGATATCTTCTCGGTGTTTCTCGACACCTACCACGACCAGATCAACGGCTACAACTTCACGGTAACGCCCACCGGCGTGCAGCTCGATGCGCGCTATTCGCCGGCCGTGGGCGAAGACTGGAACTGGAACGCCGTGTGGGAAAGCCGCACCGCCATCAGAGGCACCGACTGGGTGGCTGAAATCCGAATTCCGTACTCGGCTATTCGCTTCAGCAACATGCCCGAGCAGCTGTGGGGCCTCAACTTTGCCCGCCAGCGCAAGCGCGACAACGCACAGTTTTTTTGGAACGAGGTAAAGCCCGCCATCAACGGCTTCGTCAATCAGTGGGGCACCTTGCACGGCGTGCGCGACGTGAAGCCGCCGCTGCGCCTCTCGCTGACGCCCTATGTATCGGGCTACGTGAACGACAACCCGCTTAACGCGGAGGGGCAACGGCGCACCACAACTTCGTTCAACGGCGGGGCCGACGTGAAGTGGGGCATCAACGAGAGCTTTACCCTAGACGCCACCTTGGTGCCGGACTTCGGGCAGGTGCAGAGCGACAACCAGGTGCTGAACCTCTCGCCCTTTGAGGTGCAGTTCGCCGAAAACCGGCAGTTCTTCACCGAGGGCACCGAGCTCTTCAACAAAGGCAACTTGTTCTACTCGCGCCGGGTGGGTGCCACGCCTATCGGCTTCTATGACGTGCAGGCGGGCGACGATGAGAAGATCGTGCGCAACCCGGCCGAAACGCGCCTGCTCAACGCCACGAAGGTTTCGGGTCGCACGCGCCAAGGCTTGGGCATTGGTGTGTTCAACGCCTTGAGCAACGACGTGTACGCCACCGTGCGCAACGAGGAAACGGGCGAAGAACGGCAGGTGAAAACCCAACCCTTCAGCAACTACAACATCGCCGTGCTCGATCAGTCGCTGAAAAACAACTCCTATGTTTCGCTCATCAACACCAACGTCACGCGCTGGGGCCAAACCTACGACGCCAATGTAACGGGCGGCCTGTTCCGCTTCAACGACAAAACCAACACCTACGCACTCGATGGCGGCGTAGTGTACTCGCGGCGGCGCGGCAACCGCTTCGGTTCCGAGGAGCAAATCGACGACCGCGACGGGTTTAAGTACGAAATCGGGGTGGGCAAAATCAGCGGCACCTGGACGTGGGGCCTCAACCACCGCATCGAATCGGACCGCTACAACCCCAACGACCTGGGCATCTTGTTCGGCAACAACAACATCACGCAGGCGTTTGATTGGGGCTACCACAAGTACAAGCCCTTCTGGAAGGTCAACAACTTCCACATCTTCGGGCAGGCGCGCTACTCGTTGCTCTACAAGCCCACCCGCTACCAAAACCACAGCTACTACCTAGGCGCCAACACGGTGTTCACGAAGAGCTTTTTGCAGGTTGGCTTTGATATGAGTGTCGACCCCAAAAACCACGACTTCTACGAGCCGCGCGTGTTTCCGCTGGGCAAGTACTACGTGCAGGTGCCCGGCAGCACGTTCTTCCTCGCCTTCTTCAACTCCGATACGCGCAAGAAATTTGCCTTGGGCATGAACGCCGGCATCCGCGGCTATGCCCTCGACGACCGCCTCGCCCGCCCGCGCCGGGCCCGCTACCAGTTTGGCGCTTACCCGCGCTACCGCGTCAACGACCACCTCACCTTCCGCTACTCGCTCGATTGGAGCCTGGGCCAAAACGAGATTGGCTACGTGAACGGGGGCATGGACGCGGGCGAGCCGCTGGACGAGCCGTTCGTGGGGCAAGTGGTGCTGGGGCGGCGCAACGTGGTGACGGTGTCGAACGTGGTGCAGATGGCCTACACCTTCAACAACCGCATGTCGTTTACGCTGCGCACGCGCCACTACACCAGCAACGTGCGCTACCGTGACTTTGCGCGGCTAGGAGAAGGTGGGCAGGAGGAGCTCATCGACTACCGCCGCAACCGCGACAACACCTACAACGCCTTCAACGTGGATGCGGTGTACTCCTGGTGGTTCGCGCCCGGCTCGCAGGTAAGTTTGGTATGGAAAAACGCCGGCTCCACTTTCCTGCTCGCCGAGCAAGCCACGCCGCAGTACTTCGACAACTTCAACAACACCATCAACACCCCGCACAACAACTCGGTGTCCATCAAGGTGCTGTACTACCTCGATTACCTTACGCTGCGCAAGGGCCGCTAGCATTGCCTAACCCAAAGCCTGCTGCAACGCCCTCAACGACTCGCCCGCTTCGGGTGGCAATTGGAGCAACCGGGCCACAGCCGCGTACACGGACTGTGGCCCGGTTGCGGCGTTAAGCACGCCACGATCGAGGGGCAGCTGCTGCGATTTGCTGAGTTTGCGGCCTTCAGAGTCGGTTAGCAGTGGGTGGTGCAAAAACTGAATGCGCGCGGCGTTGAAAGCGGCGGTTTCGGGCAGTTGCTGAGCCAGCCACAATTGCGCGGCGGTACTGGGCAGCAGGTCTTGGCCGCGCACAATAAGCGTGGTACCTAGGCGCAGATCGTCGGCAATGGAAGCAAGCTGATACGCCACCACCGCATCTTTCTTGCGCAGCACAAAATCGGGCATGGCGGCGCCTAGGTCGAGGCTGCTGGTACCTTGCCAGTCATCGGCAAAGCTGACGGTGGTACCGATGGGCACGTGGGCCCGCCACGCCACGCCTGGTTGGTCGAGGTCGACCGGGATTTCGAGGCCGTTGGTGCGCGAGCGGGTACTGGCATGCAGCAGGCCGGGCACCAGGCGCAGGCGGCGCAGCAGGTAGTTGTACGCGGGTTGGTGCAGCAGCTGCGAGTAGTGGCGCAGGAAATCGTCGGGGCCGGTGGGGCCGTGGTCGTAGTCGAGGCCAAGCCACTCGATGGTGCGGAAGATGCTCTCGAGGTACGCGCGGCGCAGGCGGTTGCGGTCGAGGTCGTCGATGCGCAGGTGCAACGTGCCGCCGGCGCGGCGCACGAGCAGCCACGTCAGCACAAAATTTACGGCATTGCCTAGGTGCAAATAGCCGCTTGGCGTGGGTGCCAGGCGCGACACTACCTTCCGCATTTCGGCGGGGTTTGGCGCAACAACAAATGGCAAACGAGCAGCCCTCATGCCCCGAACTTACGCAGCGCTACTCTTCGGCCGTGTTTTTCAGCTTGCCTAGCAGGCTGTAGGCGCCCGTGGTTACCACTTGCGTTTCGGCCGTAACTGTGGTCGGCAGCACTACCGGCACCGTGCCGTTTTCGACGGCGCCAGCACGGCGCACCTCCACCATGCGGTAGTGGGCTTGGGCCGGATTGGGCTGCACGAAAATGTAGCTCCGGCCCTCAAAATCGACTACGGCCGCTTCAGGCAATGTGGGCGTAATGGCTTTTGGTTGGCCGGTTTCGGTTTGGATGGCGGCGCGCACAAACATGCCCGGCAACAAGGCTGGGTTATCTTCCTCGTCGGGGTGGGCGTGCACGGTTATGGTGCGGGCTTCGGGGTCGACGGCGCGGCTTACCAACGTAATGCGGGCCGTGTGTTGGGCACCGGCTGAGTCGGACGCGAGCGTGAAGCGCAAGGGCTGGCCCATTTTCACCCTAGGTGCGTCTTTCTCAAACACCGTTAGCTCCACGTGCAGGTGGGTAGGATCTACGAGTTCGGCCACCGGCTCGGTGGAGGTTACGGTTTGCCCGGTGGTGGCGCGCACGTGGCGCACAAACCCGCTAATGGGCGCCCGCAACTCGGCCGTGGTAGCCATGGCCCCGCTAGCCCGAACCGGCAAGCCCGCCAGGCGTAGCCGCGCCGCTAAGGCATCGCGTTGCGCCTGCAAACTGCGGTATTCGGCTTGGGCACGCTGGTAGTTTTTGGCCGGAGCTACTTCTTCCTGCACCAATTGGCGTTGGCGTTCCATCTCGGTGCGGGCGTACTCGAGCTGGCTAAGCACCTGGCGATAATCCTGCTGCACCTGAATAAACTCGGGGTTGCGCACCACGGCCACGGCCTCGCCCTTGCGCACGTGGGCACCCGGCAACAACGGTAGCCGCTCGATGTAGCCGCCCAAGGGCGCACTCAGCACCACTAGGCTTTGCGGCGGCGCCTCCAACGAGCCGTTTACGCGCAGCACACCCGCCGCCGATTGGTAGCTGACACGGCCCGTGCGCACGCCCGCTACGCGCAGCTCATCGGCGCTGAGATGCACCTCGTTTTCGGCGGTTGGTGTGGCGGCCTCGGTAGCGGCGGTAGCCTGCCCCTGCGGCTGCTCCGCCGGCGCGGAGTTGCAAGCACCTAGGGCTGCAAGCAGCAAGTATCGGAAGTATGAAGTTGAGCGGTGAAGCATGGAAAGCTGATGAAATGCAATGTTGTGCGACGTAGCGCGGGCTTCCGCCTGCGTTTGCTGGCACGACAAGTAATGCACGACTCTGTTCTAACGATTTTGTTCTGAAGAACGCGGGCTAAAGCCCGCGCTACATCGCATTACAGGCCTAATCGGTGCGGCCTAGTAGGTACTCTAGTTCGAGCACCGTTTGGTTGTAAGCCAATATGGCATCGAGATAATCGGCGCGCAGGCGCTGGGCGCGTTCGGCGTGCAGCAAGTACTCGGCAAAATCCATCTCGCCGGCGCGCCAGCCTTTGCCGGCCAACCGCAAAATGAGCGCCGCCTGCGGCAAGCCCGTTTGCTGATAGAAAGCCATGCGCTGCTGCTGCTCGCGCAACCTAGCCAACAACGACGCTTGGTTAGCCGCGACTTCGGCTACGCGGCGGCGGTATGCCTCTTGCGCTGCCAGCTGCTGCAGCCGAGCAGCTTCTTCGCGGGCTTTGTACGGGCGCGTCCAGAGGGGTACGTTTAGGCTGAGTTGCGCCGCCTGAAAGCGGTTGCCGGGGCCGTAGAAACGCTCGGTGCCTTTGTAGAGGATATTGCCGCGCAACGACTGATTGAGGTACGTAAGGCCCAACTCGGGGCGACGGCTGCGCCGCAGCACCAAGGCTTCGGCCTGGCGCTCGGCGGCTTGCCGGTTTAGCAGGCGGGCCGTGGGGTCGGTAGCATTGGTGGTGTCGGCCGTGGCCTGCAACGAATCACCTAGGAGGGTTACCACTTCGGTAGGCAACGGCAAAGGCTGCAGCAAACTGTCGGCGGGCACGGGCAGGCCGGGCCACTGCAGCAAAGCTTGCAGCTGGCGGCGGGCCGCGAGGTAATCGGTGCGGGTGCGGGCGGTAGCTATCTGCGTTTCACCCTGCTGCACCACGGCCGTGGCGGGTTCGATGCGGGCTGCCTCGCCGGTTTTAAACCGCAATTCGGCCGCCCGGCGAAAAGCACGGCTGAGGCTATCCTGACTGCGCAGCAATACCAGCCGGTGCCGGGCATGAACGGCTTGCTGGTAAGTAGCACGCACCTGCCGGCGCAGCTCGGCGCGGCGCATATCCAGCTCCGTTTCGGCTACGGCTACTTGCGCCGCTGCCAAGCCCATCAGGGCGCGGTACTGACCTAGGGCGGGCAGCGGCTGCGCAACGGAAAACTGATTATCCATGTACGGCGAGTTGAACTGCCCGTAGCCCGCTTGCACCGTGGTGCGCGGCAGCTCCCAAACCGCTCCGCGCACCGCAGTACGGGCCGATAACTGATAGCTGGCCGCACGCACGTCGCCGCTTCTACCTAGGGCAGCTTGCACCGCGCCGGTTGCGGTAAGCGGCGCCGGGGCTGTGCTGCGGTCGGGAGCGGGTGTTTGGGCCGAAGCCGCGGCGGGCAGCAACAGCACCAGCCCCGCTCCTATTGCGGCTACCGCTTTCGACTTAGATGCGCGGCCCAGCAAATTGCGCCAAAAACCGCCTTCGGCCTCGCTGAGGTAATACAGCACCGGCAGCACCAGCAGCGTAAGCAGCGTAGCCGATACCAGCCCGCCAATTACCACAGTGGCCAGCGGCCGTTGCACCTCGGCACCAGCGGTGCCGGCCAAGGCCATCGGCAAGAAACCTAGGGACGCCACCGTGGCCGTCATCAGCACGGGGCGCAGGCGCTCCTCAGTGCCGCGCAGCACCCGTTCGCGCACATCGCGCACGCCAAAATCGCGCAGCGTGTTAAACGCGCTCAGCAGCACAATGCCGTTGAGCACTGCCACCCCAAACAGCGCAATAAAGCCCACCCCCGCCGAAATACTGAACGGCAAGCCGCGCAGCCACAAAGCCGCCACGCCGCCCACCGCCGCCAGCGGAATAGCCGTGAAGATGAGCACCGCTTGCTTGAGCGAGCCGAACGTGAGGAACAGCAAACCGAAAATCATGAGCAGCGCCACCGGCACCGCAATGCCCAGCCGTTCGTTGGCCTGGCGAAGGTTCTCAAACTGCCCGCCGTAGGTTACGTTGTAGCCCGGGCTGAGCTTCACCTTGCTTTGCACCAGCGCCTGCACCTCCTCCACCACGCGCTGCACATCGCGGCCGCGTACGTTGAAGCCCACCGTAATGCGGCGCTGGGCGTTGTCGCGCTGAATCTGGCTGGGGCCAACTTGGTAATCAACCTGTGCAACTTGTTCGAGGGGTACCTGCCCGCCCGCTGGTAGCGGCACGTTGAGGGCGCGCACCTGGCTAATGTCGTGGCGGTACTGGTCGGCGAGGCGCACCACAAGGTCGAAGCGCCGGTCGCCCTCGAACACTTGGCCAGCCCCCGCGCCTGCAAAGGCCGCGGCAATGCTTTGGTTGAGGTCATCGACGCTCAAGCCAAACTGCGCCAGTCGTTCGCGGTCGGGGCGCACCACAATTTGGGCCAGGCCGGTAGCCTGCTCCACATAAAGGTCGGCCGCGCCGGGTACTTGTTTCACGAGGTTGCCTACTTGCCGGGCGTAACCGGCAAGCTGGTCGAGGTCTTCGCCGTAAATCTTCACCACCACATCCTGCCGCGCGCCGCTGATCAGCTCATTGAAGCGCATTTGAATGGGCTGCTGAAAACCGAACGTCACGCCGGGCAGCACGCGCAGGGCGTGGGCCATTTTGGCGGCCAAGTCCTCGCGGTTTTCGGCCGACGACCATTCCTTGCGGTCTTTCAATACTACAATAAGGTCGCAGGCTTCGAGCGGCATTGGGTCGATGGGAATTTCGGAAGACCCGATTTTGGCCACAACTTCCTTCACCTCCGGAAACTGTTGCTTCAGCAAATCAGAGGCTTGTTGGGCTTGCTTGATGGTGTAATCGAGCGACGAGCCGGGCAGCACGCGGGTTTCCACGGCAAAGTCGCCCTCCTCCAGCGTCGGTATGAACTCGCCACCTAGGGTGCCGAGCAGCACCACGGCCCCAACGAGCAGCGCCGCGGCAGCACCCAACACCAACTGCGGCACGGTTAGCACGCGCTGCACCAATGCCCGGTACCGCGCCCCCAGCTTGGCCAGCACTTTATCGGACCAGCCGCCGTGCACGCCCTTGCGCAGCAGCAGCGCCGACATCACCGGCACGTACGTCAGCGACAAAATAAAGGCGCCCAGGATGGCAAAGGCCACGGTTTCGGCCATGGGCCGGAACATTTTGCCTTCGATGCCGGTGAGGGCCAAAATAGGCAAGTACACCATCAGGATGATAAACTGCCCGAACGAAGCCGACTGCTGAATGCGGGAGGCGGCATCGTACACCTCTTCGTCCATTTCGGCGGGCGAAAGGTCGTCGTTGGTGAGGGGCAACTCGCCGCTGCCGTGGGCCTGCCCGAAACGCGTGCTGAGCCGGTGCATGGTGGCTTCCACGATGATAACGGCGCCGTCCACGATCAGGCCAAAGTCGATAGCCCCTAGGCTCATGAGGTTGCCCGACACGCCGAACACGTGCATCATGCCAATGGCAAACAACATGGCCAGCGGAATAACCGACGCCACCAGCAAACCCGCCCGCCAGTTGCCCAAGAACAGCACCAGCACGAAAATCACAATTAGGGCGCCCTCGGCGAGGTTTTTGGCTACGGTGCTGATGGCCTGATCGACAAGCTTGGTGCGGTCGAGGAAGGGCGTGATTTCGAGGCCGGCGGGCAGTGTTTTCTGGATGGCGGCCATTTTGACTTTCACCGCCTCCACTACTTCCGAGGAGTTGGCGCCGCGCAGCATCAGCACCAAGCCGCCCACGGTTTCGCCGTGGTGGTTGCGCGTCATGGCACCAAAGCGCGGTGCGGCACCGGCGCGCACATCGGCCACATCGCGGATGAGGATGGGCCCGCGGCTTTCGGTGGCGGGGCGCACCACTGCCCGGCCAATATCAGCCTCGGATTGCGCCAAGCCCTCGGTCCGGATAAACCACGCCTGCGGGTTGCGCACGAGGTAGCCCCCGCCGGCGTTGCCGTTGTTGCGGCTCAGGGCTTCTTGCAAATCGGCCACGGTAAGCCCCAGGCTGCGCAGCCGCGC
Source organism: Solirubrum puertoriconensis (assembly GCF_001483135.1). Classification (GTDB taxonomy): domain Bacteria; phylum Bacteroidota; class Bacteroidia; order Cytophagales; family Hymenobacteraceae; genus Solirubrum; species Solirubrum puertoriconensis. The sequence goes on along the minus strand of NZ_LNAL01000003.1, from coordinate 132,894 downwards.
CGGCTCCACGGCCACTTCGTACTGGCGCATGTAGCCCCCAAACGACGATACATCGGCCACGCCGGGCGTGCCCAGCAACTGGCGGCGCACTACCCAATCTTGCAAAGTGCGCAGCTCGGATAGCGAGTACTTCTTCTCGAAGCCCGGCTTGGTGCGGATGGTGTACTGGTATATTTCGCCCAGGCCGGTGGTGGGCGGCCCCATCTCGGGCTGCCCAAGGCCGGGCGGTATTTGTGCTCCGGCCGCGCGCAATCGTTCGGCCACTTGCTGCCGCGCCCAGTAGTTGTCGATGGCGTCGCCGAACACAATGGTAACTACCGAGAGGCCTGCGCGCGAAAACGAGCGCACCTCTTCGCGGCCCGGAATGGTGGCCACGCTTTGCTCGACGGGGAAGGTTACCAAGCGTTCTACATCGGCCGCGCTCAGCGAGGGCGACACCGTGTAAACGATAACCTGGTTGTTGGTGATGTCGGGCACGGCATCGATGGGCAGATGCCGCAATGCGTAGAGGCCCCACACCAACAGGGCTACTACTCCGACGCCTACCCCTAGCTTGTGCCGGAGGCTTAGCGCAATAAGCTTATTGAACATGAAAAGCACGTTGCCGCCAAGGGCAACTTTCATGTGGAGGCTGGCTGTACTGCAACGGGCGGCCGGTGCACCTAGGGTGCACCGCGCTGCCTCGCCCAAGCCAGGGCCGCTAGCCTACGCCCGGCTTGCCACAGGGGCGGCTACCGAGCGCGGGGGCTGAAAGTACGTGCGCGACACGCCCCGCGGGGCCGAAACCACGTACTCGCCGCCGTACTGCTGCGCCTCCGAGAACTCCAGCGGCTGGGGCAGTGCCAAGCGCAGCACCGGCGGCAAAGCCAGCGCGGTGGCCTGGTGCAAGCAAGTGTGCAGGGGCAGCGACTCGTGGTCTTGCTGGCGCTGCTGGTTATGCAGGCCGGCGTAGTGGTCGTAGAGGAAGCGCAGAACAGAGCTACCAGCGTGCTGCTGCTGGTAATGATCAACCAATTGCGGAATCTTCAGCAACTCCAGCGCATTGCCAGCGGGCACAAGGCTCACGGCAAACAAGTGCCAGCTCAACAGCGCTATAATCAACCGCTTCATCATTCCGGGTGCAAAGATAGGAAGTAGCCCTGTAGCGCGGTGTAGCGTGGGCTTCAGCCCGCGTTTGCCAGCACGTAATCGTTGTGAGCTACAGATGTACCAACGACGTTGTTCACGCAAACGCGGGCTGAAGCCCACGCTACACTGCGCTACCAACAACGATTAGGTTTCTATTTGCGGACGCGGACTACAACCGAGGGTCGGCGTAGCCAAAGTCCGCGCTACTCCGGGTCGGCTACTTTCACCACGGCCTTGCCGGTGTTTTCGCCGCTAAACAAACCAAGGAATGCTTCCGGAATTTGCTCGAAGCCTTCGGTTACGGTTTCCTCAAACTTCAGCTTGCCTTGCTGGTACCACTCCGTCAGGGCCTTTACGCCTTCGGGCCAGCGCGGCAGGTAGTCGCTCACGATAAAGCCTTTGAGCAGCGCACTTGTTTTGAGCAGCTTGGGTTCGGGCCTAGGCCCAGCGGGCTGCTCGGTGGCGTTGTAAATCGAGATTTGACCACACAAGGCGATGCGCGCGTGCTTGTTCAGTAGGTCGTACACGGCATCGGTAATGGCACCGCCCACGTTGTCGAAGTAGCAGTCGACGCCGTTGGGGCAGGCGGCACCTAGGGCCTGGGCTAGATTGCCGGCAGTTTTGTAGTTGATGGCCTCGTCGAAACCCAACTCATTTTTCAGGTAAGCTACTTTCTCATCGGAGCCGGCGGTGCCCACTACCCGCGCGCCCTGAATTTTGGCCAATTGGCCCACCACCATGCCCACAGCGCCGGCCGCGCCCGATACCACCACGGTTTCGCCTGCTTTGGGTTGGCAAATATCGAGCAAGCCGAAGTAGGCGGTAAGGCCCGTCATGCCAAGCAGCCCTAGGTAGTAACTGATGGGTGCAGCATCGGCAGGCACTGCTTGCAGCCCGCGGCTGCCCGCAAGTTGGTACTCGCTCCAGGCCAAGTTGCCTACCACCAAGGTGCCTACCGGCAGCTGCCCCACGCGGCTTTCTACCACCTGCGCCACTACCCCACCGCTGATGGACTGCCCCACCTCGAAGGGCGGCACGTACGACTTTGCGTCGCTCATGCGGCCCCGCATGTAGGGGTCCACGGATACGTATAGGGTTTTCAGCAGCACTTGGCCATCGGCGGGCGCAGCTACCTCGCTGGTTTCGTAGCGAAACGTGTTGGGCGTGGGTTTGCCTTGGGGCCGGTGGTCGAGGACGATGGTGCGAGTGGTCATAGCAGGCAGCTCAGCAATGCGTGAAAAAACAACACCGGCGCCTCCTACAGCAGGAGGCGCCGGTGTGCTATAACTGCGAAACCCGGTGCGGGGTTAAGCTTAGTTGTTGGTGGTGGTGCGCAGGTTCACCTCGATGTTGCCGCGGGTAGCGCGCGAGTAAGGGCAAATTTGGTGCGCCTGGGCTACCAGCTCTTCGGCTTGGCCTTGCTCCACACCGGGGATGTTTACGTGCAGGTCAGCCGCAATACCAAAGCCGCCGTCCTCGGCTTTGCCAAAGTGCACAAAGCTTTCGATGGTTACGCCTTGTAGGGCCACCTTGGCCTGGCGGGCAGCTACACCTAGGGCACCCTCGAAGCAGGCAGCATAGCCAGCGGCAAACAGCTGCTCGGGGTTGGTAGCACCTTCTTTGCCCGTGCCGCCCATGGCTTTGGGCGTGCTGAGCTCGAGGTTAAGGGCGTTATCCTGGCTGGTAACTTGGCCGTTGCGGCCGCCTTTTACGTGGGCTTGCGCCGTGTACACTTTCTCGATTTTCATCGCAAACAGGGGAATGAAGCTTTCGGTCGTTTAGGAAAGCTGGGTTAACAAACGGGTGAGCTGGCTGCGGAGCTGGTTAAACTCATCGGGGCTGAGCTGCAGCTTGGCCAGCAAGGCTTCGGGGATGCATTCGGCGCGGTGCTGTAGCGCCTGGCCCGCTGGCGCCAGGGTAATAATCACGGAGCGTTCGTCGCGCGGGTCGCGGCGGCGGCTTACCAACTGGCGCTGTTCCATGCGCTTCAGCAACGGCGTGAGGGTACCCGAGTCGAGCAGCAGTTTTTCACCTAGGGCTTTTACCGTAAGCTCCGGATGTTCCCAGAGCAGCAGCAGCACCAAGTACTGCGGGTAAGTTAAGTCGAGCTCTTGCAGCAGCGGCTGGTAGGCCTTTGTGAACAAGCGCGACACAGCATAGAGCGGGAAGCACAGCTGGTTATCTAGCTTCAGCAGCTCGCTGGGGATAGGAGTGGCCGGTTTGCTCATGATGATACAGCGCTGCGCTTAGGATTACACTGCAACATTACATTGTGCACAATCAAATAGCAAACAATTATTATGATATAATTCACTTTCAGACTTAATAATTTCTGAGGACGCAGTAATTAATGCTACCTGCAGCTAAACCTTGAGGAGGTGTTGCCATCCAAGCAGCTACATTAGCTACTTACTATGTTTGTACATCTACGCCTTTCATTGCTGTTTCTGCTGCTGACGGCGGCCTTGCCGCTGGTTGCGCAAAGTCCGCTGTACTTCCCGCCTAACTCAGGCACTACGTGGGCAGCCACCACGCCCCAAAGCTTAGGTTGGTGCCAACCGCAACTCGATACCTTGCTGAACTACCTAGCCAGCAAGCGCACCAAGTCGTTTATCGTGCTGAAGGACGGCCGTATGGTGGTGGAGCAGTACTACGGCACCTACACCCGCGACTCGCTGTGGTACTGGGCCTCGGCGGGTAAGTCGCTGACGGCTACCTTGGTTGGCATTGCGCAGCAAGAGGGCTTGCTGAGCCTCTCCGATAGCACCTCTAAGTACCTAGGGCGCGGCTGGTCGGCGGCGCCGGCCTCAAAGGAGCGGCTGATTACCGTGCGGCATCAGCTGAGCATGACTACTGGCCTCGACGATACCCCGCCCCTACCCTGCGACAACGAAACCACCTCGGCCGGCTGCTTGCGTTACTTAGCCGATGCCGGCACCCGTTGGGCTTACCACACGGGGCCCTACCGCTTGCTGCAGGATGTAATTGCCCGAGCCAGCGGACTTACCATCAACCAATACACCAACCAGCGCCTGGCCTCGCGCATCGGCATGAGCGGGCTGTGGTACAACGATGTGTACTACAGCCGCGCCCGCGACATGGCCCGGTTTGGCCTGCTAATTTTGAACCGCGGCACCTGGGAGCAAACCGCTATTTTGAGCGACGCTGCCTACTTCCAGGCCATGACTACGCCTTCACAGACCCACAACCGCTCCTACGGCTATTTGTGGTGGCTGAATGGCCAACCCTCGCACATGCTGCCCACCACGCAGTTGGTGTTCAATGGGCCTATGGTGCCCACCGCCCCCACCGATATGATTGCCGCCCTAGGCAAAAACGACCAGAAGATTTACGTGGTGCCAAGCCTGGGGCTGGTGGTGGTGCGCCAAGGCCAATCGGCGGGCGCCAGCAAACTGGCCGTGTCGTCGTTCGATGCGGAGCTGTGGCGACGCCTGATGGCGGCAATTCAGTGCCGGCCGCTGGGCTCGCGCAATAACACTGCAATAGGTGGCATCGGGGTTTTTCCGCAGCCGGCGGCTGAGCAGCTCAGGGTAACACTGCCCGCAAACCTCGGTAGCTGCACCCTAAGCTTGGTTACTGCCCTAGGGCAGTTAGTGCACTCCCAACGGAGCAGCAACTCCGAGGCGGAGCTTGACTTGAAACCGCTGCCGAGCGGGGTGTATTTCCTGCAAGTAACCGACTCGCAGGGGCAACTGCTAGCCACGCGCCGCATCGTGCACTAAACCTGAAATAGCATTTTAGGGGTACTTTTGGGCTTTTCGGGCGCGCGCCTACGTGCTAGCCACATCAAAGGTTACGCGAAAAACCCGTGCCGACACGGATTGCGCCCCCCCGGCCATCAGCTTACTTTGCAAGCACCAAACCGATGTATTGCTATCCACTCGCACACTTACACCGCTACCGAAACTGAGCGCCCCATACCGTAACTACCAGCCGGGCGCTGCTGGAAATTAGCTAACTTGTGATGCATCACAGTGCTGTATGAGCCCCTCCGCTACCACGGAGGGGCTTATTGCATTTATGCCCCGGCGGTGCGGAGCTTGTGGGCAAACATTTACCTAGGCGGTTGGGTACTATCTGGCAAGTCACAACTCGGCCACTCTACCCGTTATCCTATGGCTCGCTCCCGCCGCATTTGGTTGCCTTTGTTAGCTGCAGTACTGGTGCTGGCCGCAGGCGCCGTGCTGGTGGGCTGCTCATTGTCGGCGCCACGCTATAAGGGTCCGCGCTCCGAGCACTTTAATGGCAAGGAGTTCGTGAATCAGCCACCTGTTGAGGAAAAGGGCTTTGGCGGGGTGCTGAAGTGGATGTTCAACCGCGACAAAGACGAGTGGCCCGAGCAGCCTAATGCGTTTGTTGGCCCGCCTCCGGCCCGGCAAGTAGCAGCCGGCAAGGTCCGCCTCACGTTTGTGGGCCACGGCACGTTTTTGCTGCAGGTTGATGGGCTGAATATCCTCACCGACCCCATCTGGAGCGAGCGGTGCAGCCCCTTCAGCTGGATTGGCCCCAAGCGCATGCGCCCGCCGGGCCTGCGCTTCGAGGAGCTGCCGCGCATAGATGCCGTCGTTATCAGCCACAACCACTACGACCACCTCGACCTACCTACCTTGCAGCGCCTAGCCGAGCGCGATAAGCCGCTTATTCTGGTGCCCCTAGGTGTCAAAAAGCTGCTCGACGAAGAAGGCATTGCCAACGCCACCGAGCTGGATTGGTGGCAGCAGCGCGACCTAGGCCAAGCCATGCAGGCGGTGTGCGTACCGGCGCAGCACTTTTCAGGCCGCGGCCTCTCCGACCGCAACGCCACGCTGTGGGCGGGCTGGGTGCTGCGCACCAAAGCCGGCAAGCTCTATTACGCCGGCGACACGGGCTACGGGCCATTTCTGCAGGAAATTGCCCGCCGCGAAGGTCCAATTCAGCTGGCTATACTGCCCATTGGCGCCTACAAGCCGCAGTGGTTTATGGAGCCCATTCATATGTCGCCGGCCCAGGCCGTGCAGGCCCACCGCGACCTAGGCGCCGTGCGCAGCGTGGCTACGCACTTTGGCACCTTTCAGATGGCCGACGACGGGCTAACCGAACCCGTAACCGATTTGCGCCAAGCCATGCAGCAGCAACAGGTACCCGACTCGGCGTTTGTGGTTTTGCGCGAGGGCGTTGGCTGGCGCAAGCCCTAGGGCGCTGGCCGGTATTTAATTCGGACGCTTGCAACCATCTGCCGTTGGGCCGACTCTTGCCTAAGCCCGCGGTGCTTACTCGAGCAGGCAGCGGGCTTACCGGCCAATGTCCTTTTTCATGCGCCAACGCTACGTACCGCTACTCTCTGCAGGCCTTCTGCTGGGCCTTTCGGGCTGCTTTATTGATGTGGACGAACGCCCCGTGCTGCCGCCCTACCGCCCCGTTCTCATGTCGCGCGCAACGCTGGAGCAATCGGTGGCGCTGGTGCCCGCCCGCCCCATGCGCAACACGGGCAAAATCTACCTCAAGGATAAATACTTGTTCATCAACGAACGGTACGAAGGCATCCACATCATCGATAACCACGACCCTGCGCAGCCCCGCAACGTGGGCTTTTTGCGCATTCCGGGCAACGTTGATGTGGCCATGCGCGGCGCCCTGCTCTACGCCGACAACGCTGTTGACCTGGTAACCATCAACCTGGCCAACCCTGCCGATGCGCGCGTGGTAGGCCGCACCCGCAATGCCTTTCCGGAGCTGGCCCCGCCCGAGCCGGCGAGCATTGAGCCCGAGTACCGCCCCGAAAATCGCCCCACCGATGCTGTGGTAGTGGGCTGGCAAAAAGTAAACAACTAGCCGTATGCCGAACTCCTACTTTGTCCGTTTTGGCTACCTAGGCACGTTGCTGTTCGGCCTGCTCGTGGGCCTAGCTGGCTGCTCCTCTGATTCGTTCGACAGCAGCCCCAAAGGCGCCGACGTTGGCCAGGGCGGCTCGATGGCGCGCTTTGCCATCATGGGCAACACGCTCTACACCGTCGACGACCAAAGCCTGCGCGTGTTCGACCTCAGCAGCCCCACCAATGCGGCTGCCGTGCGCGTTACCAACTTAGGCGTGGGCATCGAAACCATCTTCCCGAAAGAGCCTTACCTGTTTATCGGCACGCAGCAGGGCATGTTCATTTTCGATGCCAGCAACCCGCAAAATCCCAGGCAGCTCAGCTATTTTCAGCACGTAGTAAGCTGCGACCCAGTGGTGGTGCAGGGACGCTACGCCTACCTTACTCTGCGGCAGGGGCGCACCTGCGGCGGCGGTGTCAATCAGCTGCAGGTAGTTGATTTGCAGAACTTGCAGCAGCCGCGCTTGGCGCAAGTGTACCCCATGGCCAAGCCCTACGGCCTAGGTGCCGACTCCACGCAGCTGTACGTGTGCGACGATGGCCTGAAGGTGTTCGACATTCGCCGCTCGCCCACGCTCACGCAGCGCGAGCACCACCGCATCGAGGCATTTGATGTCATTCCGAACCAAGATCTGTTGCTGGTAATCGGGGCCGATGGGTTGTACCAATACCGCCGCGGCAGCAACACCCTCACGCAGCTCAGCATGCTGCCCATTGCCCGCCCCTGATGCTGCCGCTCCGCACCCACCACACCCTTGTGCGCTGGCATACCCTAGGTGCCGGGTTGCTACTGCTGAGCATGTCCGCGGCAGCCCAAACACAGGAGGCACCGCCTCGGCCACATACGGCTTTGTTGAAGGTAAATGCGTTTCAGCCATTGGCCCGCAGCTACCAGCTGGAGTTCGAAAAGCAGCTGCCTGGGCACCCCAAGCACAGCCTTAGCCTTACGCCGCAGCTGTACCGCGGGCGCGTTACGCAGCTCACCTCCGACCACGAAGTGCAGCCCGACGAACGCATGCGCGGTTGGGGCTTGGAGTTGCTGCACCGCACTTACCTCATTCCGAACACCGATGCTGCGCTGGCCGGTTTTTACCTCGCTTACGGGCCGCAGTACCAGCGCCTCGAAATGCAGTTTAAGGCCAACGGTTGGCAACAGCTGCTCGCCAACGATGGCCTGACGTATTACCAATACGGCCCCATCGACTACACCGAAACCATTCGGCGCTACGGAGCTACCGCTGTGCTGGGCTACCAAAGCCCCCTCGACCTAGGGCGCGTGTACTTGGACTTTTACTTAGGCATTGGCTACCGCAACACGCAGTTTACCTCGGCCTTCCCAAAAAGCCGCTACCGCACCGGCCTTCTCGATTACGGCTATCAGGGGTTTTATATGCCGGCCGGATTTAAAATAGGGTTTTCACTATAAACACCTATCTATCGTTTACGTTGCCGCTTTTAGTAATGAGCTAGTTCTGCAGTACACTTAAGCCAAACTTTGCGTTACCTGTGCCTGAATCAAGCTCTGCTGAACAATTATCTGAATGGTGCTTTTCTCATATTAAAGGGTTAGCCGGCGTAGCCAAAAGGCAGGCAATTGATAATTTAACAAACTATAATTCATGCTTTTGCCGGGCAGCAATTGGCAAAACTGCGGGTTTGGATAGTATCTTCGTAGCTAATACGCTGCCTTAGCTGCACCAATTGCTACATGAAACACATTTTACTCGCAGGCTTTTTGGGTTTGACCGCCGTCGCGCAGGCTCAAAACGTCGCGTATCAGACGCCGCCCCGGGCCATTGCCGACATTGTCGAGGCGCCGGTTACGCCCCGCATCAGCCTATCGTCGGACGGTAAGTGGATGGCCATGTTGGCCGTGCAGGATATGCCCTCAATTGCCGAACTCTCGCAGCCCGAGCTGCGCCTGGCCGGCCTGCGCATCAATCCGCGTACCAACGGCCCGAGCCGGGTAAGCTACTCAACGGGCCTGATGCTGCGCCGCCTCGAAGACGGCAAAGACATGGGCGTGCTGAACCTGCCCACCCAAGCCCGCATCAGCGACGTAAGCTGGTCGCCCGATAACAGCAAGCTGGCGTTTTGCCACACCACCGGCAGCGGAGCCGAAGGCCGCATCGAGCTGTGGGTGGTGGATGTAAACACCTTCACGGCGCGTCGGGTACCGGGTATCACCCTCAACGCTACCCTAGGTTCTCCATACGAGTGGGTTTCTGATAACCAAACGCTTATCGTACGTGCCCTGGTAGCTGGCCGCGGTGCTGCGCCCAGCGCAACGGCGCCTCCTACCGGCCCCGCCGTGCAGGAAAACAACGGCAAGGCTGCCGGTGCCCGCACCTATCAGGACTTGCTGAAAAATCCCACCGATGAGCGCCTGTTCGAGCACTACGCTACCTCGCAAATGGTGCGCGTTACGCTCGAGGGCAAGCTGCAACCCATTAGCCAGCCGGGCCTCATTCAGTCGGCAGTGCCTTCGCCCAACGGCAAGTACATCCTCGTAAAAACTCGCCACCGGCCGTACTCCTACAACCTGCCCATCAGCAGCTTTCCGCTGAAAGTGGAGGTATACGACCTGACCACCGGCGACCCGGTGAAAACCCTCGCCGATTTGCCTTTGGCCGATAACGTGCCCACGGCTTTCGACGCGGTGCCTACCGGCCAGCGCAGCCACGGTTGGCGCGGCGATGCTCCGGCTACCCTGTACTGGGCCGAAGCGCAAGACGGTGGCAACCCCAAAACCGAGGCGGCCATTCGCGACAAAGTATTCACCCTGACGGCCCCCTTCACGGGCCAGCCCGAAGAATTTGCAGCCTTGCCGCTGCGCTACGACGGCATTACCTGGGGCAACAACTCGGTAGCCCTCGTGTACGGCAGCCGCTGGGCCGACCGCAAAGAAATTACCTGGCGCGTAACGCCGGGCGCCCTGCCCTCGCTGGCAGTGCTGTACGAGCGTTCGTCGCAGGATAAGTACACCGACCCCGGCACGGCTTACACCAAGCGCAATGCCCAGGGCCAACAGGTGCTCCTTACCGATGTTGCCAACAAAACCATCTACTTCACGGGCCTAGGTGCCTCGCCCGAAGGCGACCGTCCGTTTGTAGATGAGCTTGATTTGGCTACCAAGAAAGCAACCCGCTGGTGGCGCTCGGAGGCTCCGTATTACGAAGTACCGCTGGCCATCCTCGACGCTGAAAAGCGCCGCCTGCTGACGCGCCGCGAAGCCGTTGACCAAGCCCCGAACTATTACGTGCGCGATACCCGCGGCGGCAAGCTCACGGCCGTCACCAAGTTCCCGAACCCCTACGCAGCCTTTGGCGGCTCCTTCAAAAAGCAGGTGCTCCGCTACAAGCGTGCCGATGGGATAGAGCTGACTGCCAACCTATACCTGCCGCCCAACTACAAGCCCACCGATGGCCCGCTGCCCACACTGATGGAGGCTTACCCGGTGGAGTTTAAAGACAAGAAGAACGCCGGCCAAGTGTCGGGGTCGCCGTACACATTTACGCGCATTGGCTACGGCTCGCCCATCTTCTGGGTAACGCAGGGCTACGCTGTACTGCAAGGTGCCAGCATTCCGATAGTTGGCGAGGGCAGCAAGGAACCCAACGACACGTACACTGAGCAGTTGGTGAGCAGCGCTAAAGCTGCTATCGACGAAGGCAAGCGCCTAGGCGTTGTCGATCCGAACCGAGTAGCCGTAATGGGCCACTCGTACGGCGCTTTCATGACGGCCAACCTGCTGGCACACTCCAATCTGTTCCGGGCTGGTATTGCGCGCAGCGGCGCTTACAACCGCACCCTCACGCCGTTCGGCTTCCAGGGCGAGGAACGCACCTACTGGCAGGCACCGGAGGTGTACAACGCCATGTCGCCGTTCAACTACGCTAACAAGATCAAGACGCCGATCCTGCTAATTCACGGCGAGTTGGACAACAACTCGGGCACCTTCCCCATCCAAACCGAGCGTTTCTACTCGGCCCTGAAAGGCCACGGTGCTACCACGCGCTACGTGGTGCTGCCCTTCGAATCGCACGGCTATGCCGCCCGCGAAAACATCATGCACATGCTGTGGGAGATGAACGCGTGGTTGGACAAGTATGTGAAGAACCCCACTACCGCCGCGGCTAACTAATACCCTCGCTGAAGATACCAACACAAACGCCCGACCAATTGGTCGGGCGTTTGTGTTTTAGGCAATTTTAGTAGCTAGGTTTTGTCCACCAATAACAGCCTGGTTCTTCAGCCCCCACTCCTCAATGGCTTGGATAATGGGACCTAGGGAGCGGCCGCATTCCGTGAGCGAATACTCTACCGTGGGCGGTACCGTGGCGTAAGCTTGGCGGCTCACAATGCCGTGGCTTTCGAGCAGCTTCAGTTCTTTGATGAGCATACGCGGAGTGATGCCGGCCACATCGCGCTCCAACGTTTTGAAGCGGAGCGTACCATTTGCTAGCAGGCTGTGAATAATGGCAAACTTCCATTTGCCCTCCAGTACATCGAGCGTTTGGCGGAAAGCACAACCTCCTGCAAGTTTTTTTGGATTTTGCCCTTTCATATTTGTCTGATTATCAACAAAAGTTACACAGAGTATATTGATATACATCGGTGTAACTACTTGCAAAAGTATAGTAATGGGGTTCACATTTGCGCACCGGGCAGCCGAAATCCACACCCGATGCGGGCTGCTTAGGTAGTTTGTAACCCAATAAGGCGCCAAGCGCCTACCACTACGCATATGGCAAGCACTGTATTGCACCCCGCCGCCACACGCGGCCACGCCAACCACGGCTGGCTCAACTCTTACCACACGTTCAGCTTCGCCAACTATCATAACCCCGAGCGTATCCATTTTGGGGCGCTGCGGGTGCTGAACGACGACACCGTAGCCGGTGGCATGGGCTTTGGCCGCCACCCACACGACAACATGGAAATCATTTCCATCCCGCTGTCGGGCGACTTGGAGCACCAGGATTCGATGGGCAACAAGGCCGTGATTCGGCAGAACGATGTGCAGGTAATGAGCGCCGGCACCGGCATTGCGCACAGCGAGAAAAACCACAACCCAGATCAGGAAGTAAAATTCCTGCAGATTTGGGTGTTCCCGAACAAGCGCAACGTTGCGCCGCGCTACGATCAGCAAACTTTCAGCCCCGAGCAGCGCCACAACCAGCTACTGCAGGTGGTATCGCCCAACCCCGACGATGCCGGCGTGTGGATACACCAGGATGCGTGGTTTCACCTAGGCAAGTTCGATCAGGGCTTCGGCACCGAGTACCAGTTCAAGCAAGCCGGCAACGGGGTGTATGCGTTCGTGCTCGAAGGCGACGTTACCATCAACGGCCAGCCCCTGCACCGCCGCGACGGGTTTGGCGTATGGGATACCGACCGCCTCAGCATTCAGGCTGATAGCGCCGCCGAGCTGCTGCTGATGGAAGTGCCCATGCTCACCTAACTAACAGTACACAGGCGGTCCGGCTGCCGGTTGCCTAGGTGCTCTTTGCTTCACCGCTTGCTCCCACTGCCATGCCTACCATTATCGGCCGCATCGCCACCGACCCGTACGTAACGGACCTTACCAGTGATAGTGGCCACGCGCTGCTGGCCGATGAACCGCTAACGCAGGGCGGGCAAAACATGGGCCCGTCGCCGGCCGAGCTGCTGGCCTCGTCGCTGAGTGCCTGTACGTGCATTACCCTGCGCATGTACGCCGACCGCAAAGGCTGGCCGCTGGAGCAGGTGCAAACCGAAGTAAGCTTTGAGCGCGGCGCCGACCACGTGGTGCACCGCCTCACGCGCCAGGTGCAATTGCAGGGCCCGCTTTCGGATGAGCAACGCAAGCGCCTGTTGCAAGTAGCCAACGCGTGCCCCATCCACAAGGCTCTAACGGGTACCATCGAAATTGATACTACCCTGACCTAGGCGCCTGCGGGCACGTGGTACCGCCCCGCCGGCAAAACGCTACCGCTTGCCGGCGGGGCGGTTGCGCTAGGCAAGCTCGGGTTCAGGCTGCAGCTCGTGCGCGAGACGCTCCACCCGATCGGGCTTGCCGAACACGTACAGCGTATCGTGGCTGTGGATGACGGTATCGGGGCACATATCAGCGAGCATGTGGCCGTTGCGTCGAATGGCCAGCAGGTTTACGCCGTACTGCTGGCGCATCTCCGATTCGGAAAGGGTTTTGCCCACCAGCGTGGCGTGGTCGGGTACGGGCACGGTAGCTAACTCGTGGCCGGCCAGCCCTACGTGCATGCCCGACCACTCCGCATCGGTAAGCGAGCGGCTGCGCACGAGATTGCCGCCGCGCAGCTGCCGGATCAGGACATCTATCTCGTGCAGCGGCACCAAGTAGCGGGCCAGCACGCGCGCGAGAATTTCAATGGAGGTTTCCATTTCTTCGGCAATTACCTCGGTGGCGCCTAATTGGTACAGTTCCTTACGCTCGTGCAGGTACAGGCTGCGCACCATAACGCACGCATTGGGGTTGAGGCGCCGCACGGCCGCTACCACGCGCAAACTACCTGCAGGATCGGAAATGGCGATTACCACTACCCGAGCACGCTGGATGCGCACGTGCTCGAGTACGTGCGGGTGGGTAGCGTCGCCGTACAAAATAGGCTCGCCGCGCTTGAGTTGGCGGTGCACCGTATCGGCATCGGTATCGATGATGATGTAAGGAATATGCATTTGCTTGGCAGCTCGTACCAAGTTGCGCCCGTTCAGCCCGTAACCGATAACTACTAGGTGGTCGTTGAGCACGTGTTCACCTAGCGAGGTAGTGAGCTCCGACCGGGTTGGCTCGGGGTGTAAATGTTGCTCCAGCACCTGCGGCAGCGGCAGCCGCATCATGCGCGATACCACCGGCTCGGCCACCAGCATTACTACCGGTGTGAGGCACATGGTAAGGATAGAAATGGCCAGAAATAGCTGGTAGCTATCTTGGCTGATAAGGCCCGCCTTGAGCCCGGCCAACGACAGCACAAACGAAAACTCGCCCACTTGGCACAGTGCTAACCCCGCCAACAGCACAGCCCGCACCGGCACCCGCAAAAACGCTGCCGCTGCCGGCGTGAGCAGGATTTTGAGCGACATTACGCCAAGGGTAAGCAGCAGAATTTGCACCGGGTGCTCGAGCAGCACGTGCACATCGAACAGCATGCCGATGGACACGAAGAAGAAGCTGGCAAATACCTCCCGAAAGGGGAGCACATTGCTCACGGCCTCGTAGCTGTACTCCGATTCGGAAATGATAAGCCCGGCTAGGAACGCCCCTAGGGCCATAGATAGCCCTGCTTCGGCCGTAAGCCACGCCACGCCTAAGCACGTGCCGATAATGGTGAGCAGGAATACCTCCTGGCTGCGGGTGCGGGCTATTACCAGCAATAAGCGCGGCATTAGGTACTTCGCGCCCAGCACGACCAGCGCAAGTACCCCAAGCATTTTGGCGAGCATAATGCCGAGCGTAAGCCACGGGCTACCGATAATCTGCCCGCTGAGCAGCGGCACCAGCAGCATCATGGGCACCACAATCAAATCCTGAAAAATTAGAATGGCCAAGATTACCTGCCCGTGTACCGACTCTACCTGCGACTGATCCTGCAGCAACTTTAGCACGATGGCGGTGCTGCTCAGGGCTATCAAAAAGCCCCAGAACAGCGCCGTAGCCGGCGGGCTGCCCATGCCGCGCGCCAGAACATACACGGCCGCCATGGTGAGGCCTACCTGCAGCGCACCGCCCAGAAACACCGCGCGCTTGATGCGGCTAAGGCTGTGCAGCGAAAACTCCAGCCCGATAATGAACATCAGGAGCATTACCCCGAGCTCGGCCAGGTGATTTACCTTAACCGGAGCTTGTACCAGGCCCAAGGCATAGGGCCCAGCCACCATGCCCGTCACCAAGTACCCAATAATAGAGGGCAGCTTGATGCGGTTGAAGAGCAGGATTACGCCTACCGAAAGCAGTAGGATAATCATCAAATCGGAAAGTAAGTAACCGTGCATGGCAGCAGGTGTTGGCCAATGCCAACGACTGGTTAATGGCCGCCCCGTAGCACCTGGCGCAGCTCCATCAAGTCCAGCAAGAGTGTGTTTGCGACCCGTCAATAGGTCATTCCCCGCATATACCCGGTTTCAGCGCCCGGGTGCCTCCTTCACGCAATCGACTACAAAATACTACAGGCTGTTGCCATATTACAACTCAACAACCCCTTTTACTGGCATCACATCATCATGTGATGCGCGCTTTCAGGCTACCGCCTGAGCCAGTTAGCACTGGCAAAATGACGCCGCTTACCCCGCATGGGTGCGCCCCTTTACCTGATCTTGTTCCTGGCGGGAGGCGGAGCTAAATGCGCAGTTAGTAATGCTGAGCGTAAAGCTTATACGCCTACGCTAATTGTACCTCAACAACTTTTCTGATTGCCCAGGGTATATAGAGCCAGCTGAATAAGGAGCACTTTTCTCATTCTAAGCTGGACTTTATATGACTCGACTTCGACTACTCCCACCCGTTGCCGCGTTGGGACTGGCCTTGGTGGCAGCCGCGCCTACAACGGCTCAAGCCCAAAACGCCGACAAAAAAACCGGAATTAGCCTCTACGGCAGCACCCTGCAATACAAAGGCAACCTAGGCTCGCAATACTGGCGCGCCGCCGACAACGTAGAGTTTGGCGCCGGCCTTTCGGTGTACCGCTACCTCACGCGCGGCCTCGATATCGGCGCCGATTTTAACTACGGCGACATGCTGTTCCGCACGGGGCAAGGCGCGCCGTACTACGGCTCGTACCTCGATGCCAACGTGGCCACGGCCAACCTAGGGCTGCGCCTGAAGCTGCCCGTTAAGGAAACGTTCTTCGTGCAGCCTTATTTGCTTGTAGCGCCCGGCATTGTGGTCGTCAGCAACGATGGGCAGCTGAACATCAACAACCAGCAGCAGGGCTTCGACCTGAGCAACACTTACTTTGATGTGCACGGGGCCGCTGGCCTGCGTTTCCGGGTTTCCAACGGGGTGAGCTTGTTTCTGCAAACCGGCCAGCATTGGCCCGTCAACGCCAACTTCGACAACATCCAAACGCGCGACCCCAACAAATGGGACGACCGTTTTCTGCAGCACTCGGCGGGCCTCACGTTTAACCTAGGCCAAACCAAAGACGAAGACCAGGACGGCGTGCCCGACCGCAAGGATAAGTGCCCCGGCACGCCCACCGGCGTGCAGGTTGATGCCAACGGCTGCCCCATTGATACCGATAAAGACGGGGTGCCGGATTACCAGGATAAGTGCCCCACCGAAGCCGGCAAGGCCGAGCTTGAGGGCTGCCCCGACCGCGACAACGACGGCGTGCGCGACTCGGAAGATCAATGCCCCGACACCCCCGGCAAGCGCGAGCTGCAAGGTTGCCCCGATGCCGATAACGACGGCGTACGCGACCAAGACGACAAGTGCCCCGACACCCCGGCCGGCGTGAAAGTGGACGCCTCGGGCTGCCCCGTTGACACCGACGGCGACGGCGTACCCGACTACCAAGACCGCTGCCCCAACACGCCCGGTCCGGCCTCGAACAAAGGCTGCCCCGAGATTAAAGAGGAAACCAAGAAGCGCCTGAAAGAGGCCACCAAGTACATCCAGTTCGAGTTCAACAAGGCCGTGCTGAAGCCGTCGTCGTTCCCGACGCTCGACAATTTGGTGCAGATTATGGAGGAGTACCCCGACTACACGCTCAGCATTGCCGGCCACACCGACAACAAGGGCTCGGACCCGTACAACCTGCGCCTCTCGCACGACCGGGCCGCTTCGGCGCGCACCTACATGCTCAGCAAAGGCGTACCGGCTACGCGCATCGAGTCGCGTGGTTACGGCGAGCTGAAGCCCATTGCCGACAACGCTACCGAGGCCGGCCGCGCCCTCAACCGGCGCGTCGAGTTCGACCTGTTCCTGACCGGCGACCCGAACTCGGCTGAAGTAAAGTACGGCCCCGAGCCGCCCATGCCGGCCGAAACAGTAACGCCTACGCCCCCCGCCAAAGCTGCGCCCAAAAAGCCAGCTACCAAAAAACCTGTTCCTCGCAAACCTGCACCTAGGCGCCGCTAGCGCCTAGGTGCCCGCTCACATAGCAAGAAAGGCCAGCTGCCCTGCAGCTGGCCTTTCTGTTTTGTAGAGCACGAGTGTTGTGGTGGGCTATTCCGTTACCCAAGTCACCTTGTCGGCAATGGGCTTGCGTATGTTGCTCCCGGGCTCGGTTTGCACATACCCTAGGTAAAAGAAGCCCAGCAGCTTGTCTTCGGGAGCAAGGCCGAAGAACGGTTTGGCCTCTTCCATGTAGGTAATGCCGCCCGAGCCCCAGTAACCACCTAGGCCGTAGGCGGTGGCTGTAAGGTGCAGGTTTTGCACGGCGCATGCCACGGCGGCCACTTCCTCTTCTTCAGGCAGCACAAAGTGGCGCTTCAGGCCAATGGCAATTACGTGCGAGCTGCGCATAGGATTGTGCAGCAGCTTCTGGTACTTCTTCTCATCGAAGTTGGGGCCGGCTTGCTGCCTGTACAGCTCGGCCTGAAACTCGGCTAGCTTGCGGCGGCCCTCCCCGCTGAACACCACAAAGCGCCACGGCTCGGTGCGCTTGTGCGTGGGGGCCCAGTTGGCGTT
The DNA here is from genome assembly GCF_001483135.1 of Solirubrum puertoriconensis. GTDB lineage: Bacteria > Bacteroidota > Bacteroidia > Cytophagales > Hymenobacteraceae > Solirubrum > Solirubrum puertoriconensis. The sequence goes on along the minus strand of NZ_LNAL01000003.1, from coordinate 115,245 downwards.
TTCGAGCAGTTGCTGCACTACCTCGTCGGGTACTTGCTTATCGGGCACAAACTGCACCGGCTGAATGCTGCGGCGGGCACGCACCAGTTCGTTGATGCAGGTAGCCCACGCGGTGGGGCTTACTTGTTCGTCGTTCATAACATTGCAAAGTAAAGCGCCGCCCTTCAGCTTGTGTACCTAGGAATCCTTGCGGGGCGGCTTGTCGGCGGCTGAAGAATCTTCCGCATCGTTCTGGTTTTCCTTAGGTGCAGGGGGCTGCTCGTTGGGCTTGCCACCTTCGGCAGCGGGCTGTTGCTTATCACCTTCTTGCGGCTCTTCTTCTTGTTTGTCGGCCTCCTCGCGCTCTTTGCCTTGCTGCTCCAGCTCTTCCAGCTTTTGCTTGCCGTAGGCTTTGCGGGTGATGAACACGTAGCACACCGCCACAATAAATGTGGCCACCGTGGTCGCTACCAACATACCGCCAAAAATCGTCCAGCCGATGGTTTTGCGGCTTTCGGCGCCGGCGCCCGAGGCAATCATCAGGGGTACTACGCCCAGCAAGCACGACATCGAAGTCATCACGATGGGCCGGAAACGCAGGCGCACGGCTTCGAGCGTAGCTTTCACGAGCTCGGTGCCGGCATCAACGCGCTCCTTGGCGTATTCCACAATCAGAATGGCGTTTTTGCCGGCCAGGCCCACCAGCGTAACCAGCCCAATTTGGGCGTACACGTTGTTGGTGAGGTTGGGCAGCAAACTCAGGGTAAGAATGGCACCTAGGGCGCTAATAGGCACCGATACCAGCACCGCAAACGGCACCGACCAGCTTTCGTACAGCGCGGCCAGCACCAAAAACACAAACACCAACGACAACCCGAAGATGTAGAGCGACTGGGAGCCGGCCAGCTTCTCCTCGCGGCTCAGGCCCGAAAACTCGTAGCCGTAGCCCGGTGGCAAGTTTTCGGTGGCTACTTCTTCCAGGGCCTTGATGGCGTCGCCGGTGCTATAGCCCTCGCCAGGGTCGCCGTTGATGTCGGCCGAGCGGAACAGGTTGTAGTGCGAAACCAGCGGGGCACTCTCGGCCAGGGTGTAGCTCACGAGCGTGCTCAGGGGCACCATGCCGCCGTTTTGGTTGCGCACGTAGTATTGGTCGAGGTTTTGGATGTCGCCGCGGTAGCTGGTATCGGCCTGCGCTACCACCCTAAACGTGCGCCCGTACAGGGTAAAGTCGTTCACGTAGGCCGAGCCTAGGTAGGTTTGCAGTGCCTGCCCCACCGCCGATACCTGCACGCCCAACTTCTTGCACTTTTCGCGGTCGATTTCGAGCTTGTAGCCGGGCGTGTTGGTGGTGAAGAACGAGAAACCCTTGGCTATTTCGGGCCGCTGCCGCATGGCACCCAAGAAGCGCTGCAGCGTGCGGTCGAACTCTTTGATATCGGTAGTCGACTCGCGCTGCTGCAGAATAAACGAGAAACCCGAGGTGTTGCCCAAGCCCGGAATAGCCGGCGGCGGAATCACTACTACGCGCGCTTCCTTAAACTTGGCAAAGCGCCGCTGCAGCGAGTCGACCAAGGCCTGCGAGCTGAGTTCCTTGTCTTTGCGCTCATCCCAAGGCTTTAGTTGGCAGAAGATGGTACCGCTGTTTGATTTGGACGAGAAGTTTACCGCGTTCAGGCCCGCCAAGCCCGAAAAGTGGTTGACGCCGGGCGTGCGTTGCAGCTCCTTCATCATGCCCTGGAGCACCGATACGGTGCGGCCGGTAGAGGCCGCTTCGGGCAGTGTAAAGGTGATGATCAGGCGGCCTTCGTCTTCCGTCGGGATAAAGCCCGAGGGCTTGATACGGTACAGCAGCACGGTGCCTACCAGTATGGCCACCACCCCTGCCAACACCCAGCGCGGGTAGTTCAGCCCTTTCTCAACGCCGTTGGTATAGCGGTTAGTAAGGTTGCCAAACCAGCGGTTAAACCAATCGAAAAAGCGCCGGAGGTAGCCTTTGGCTTTGTGCTTGGGTGCTGCTTGCTCGTTGGTTTCGGTTGGGGTTTGTTGCGCTTGCTCGCCTTCGGCGGGTTGGTTTTCGGTTTGTTTGCGCGGCTTCAGGATTAGAGCGCACAGAGCCGGCGTAAACGACAGCGCCGCAAACGTGGAAATCAGCACCGAAACAGCAATAGTGAGTGCAAATTGCTGGTACAGCCGCCCCGTAATGCCCGGAATAAACGCCACCGGCACAAACACCGCAATCAGGATAAGCGAGGTGGTAACTACCGGCGTCGAGATTTCGCGCATGGCCTCTAAAGTGGCCTCGCGGGCGTTCATGCCTTTCTCGTCCATGTTCAGCTGCACAGCCTCCACTACTACAATGGCATCGTCGACCACGATGCCGATGGCCAGCACCAGCCCGAACAACGTGAGCGTATTAATGGTAAAATCGAGCGGCACAAAGGCCATGAACGGGCCCACCACCGCTACCGGAATTACCAGCGCCGGAATAAGCGTGGCGCGCCAGCTCTGCAAAAACAAGTACACCACCAGCACCACCAGCACCAAGCACTCCAGCATGGTTTTGAATACCTCCTTGATAGACACCTTCACCACCGAGGCCGCCTCAAACGGAATCATGTAGTCGAGGTCGGCGGGAAACTGCTTTTTCAGCTGCTCCATGGTTTCCTCCACGTTCTGGTAGGTTTCGAGGGCGTTGGAGCCGGGGGCCTGGTACACCAGCAGGTAAGCCGCGCGCTTGCCATCCACAAACGACACGTTGTTGTAGTTGTATTTGCCGAGCTCCACGCGGGCCACATCGCGCAAGTACACCACCGAGCCATCCTCGGGGCGGGTTTTCACGATTACATCGCTGAACTCCTCGGGCGTAACCAAGCGGCCGCGCACTGTAACGGCGTACTCAAAGCTTTGGCCCGGCTGCTGCGGCATGGCCCCTACCGAGCCGGCGGCAATCTGGGCATTTTGCTCCTGCAGGGCAGCCGTAACCTCGGCGGCCGTTACGCCCAGCTGCGCCAGCTTATCGGGCTTCAGCCAAATGCGCATCGAAAAGTCGTCGGCGCGGGCGTTAATGTCGCCTACTCCCTTGGTGCGCAGCAGCGCGTCTTTGATGTAGATGTTGGCGTAGTTGTCGAGGAAGGTAATGTTGTGGGTGCCTTTGGGGGCGTACAGCGCCACGAGCATCAGAATGCTGGGGTTGCGCTTGCGCACCGTAAGCCCTAGGCGCTGCACCTCCTGTGGCAGGCGCGGCAGGGCAATGCCCACGCGGTTTTGCACATCGAGGGCGGCTACGTCGATGTCGGTATCCACATCGAAGTTCACCGACATGCTCATCTGCCCGTTGTTGGCCGAGGTGCTGGTGAGGTAGGTCATGCCCGGTGTGCCGTTCACTTGTACTTCCACGGGCGTAGCCACCGTTTGCTCCACGGTTTCGGCATCGGCGCCCACGTACGTACCCGACACCGACACCGTGGGCGGCGTGATTTGCGGGTATTGCGTGATGGGTAGGTTGAGAATGGCCAACACCCCAATCAGCACAATAACAACCGAGCAGACGATGGCCGTAACGGGGCGGCGGATAAAGGTTTCGGCTATCATGGCTGGCCTGCTTGTTTTCGGCCGCCACCTTTTTGGGCTGCTTTGTCGGCGCCGGGGCCGCCCTTGCCGCCGCCTTGTTTGGGCGCACCTAGGGTTACCACGGCACTGTCGCGCAGCTGCTGCAAGCCTTCCGTTACAATCTTTTCGCCCTCCTTCAGGCCTTTCAGCACCACTATCTGGTCGCGCAGGCGGGGCCCCAGCTCTACTTTGCGCTGCAGGGCTACGGTGTCGCGCACCACAAACACAAAACTCTCGCCCATTTGGTCGAGAATGGCTTTGTGCGGTACCACCACCTGCACGCCCGAAGCGCGGTTGAGCACCCGCAGTACCGTGCTCATGCCGTCCTTCAGCAGGCGCTGTTGGTTACCGAACTGCACGCGCACCTGCGTGGTACCGGTTTGGTTATCCACGCCCCGATCAATAGCCAGAATACGGCCGCCATCGGCGTAGAGCTTGCCATCGGGCAGCAGCAGCCGGAAGGTGGTATCGGCCCCGGAGCCGGCACGCTGCTCCTGCTGCAAGGCCACATAGCGGCCCAACTCCTTTTCGTTGATGACGAAATCGACGCCAATCGGATCTTCGCTCGATAAGGTGTTCAGCAGCGTGGTGCCGGGGCTCACCTGCGCACCTAGGCGCACCTGCGAAATACCAATGCGGCCCGTGAACGGCGCATTTATCAGCGAGTAGTCGAGGTCGGTGCGGGCAGTAGCTACGGCGGCGCGGGCCACCTCCACCTGGGCGCGGGCGCTGGCTTGGGTGGTTACGGCGTTGTCGAGTATTTGCCGGGCCACGGCATCTTGCTCGGCCAGCCGCTGGTAGCGCTGCAGATTTAAGTTGGCGTTTTTCAGCTCGGCTTGCGCGCTGAGCAGGTTGGCCTGCGCCTGGTTGAGCGCAGCTTGGTACTTGCGGCGGTCTATTTCATACAGTGGCTTGCCTTTGGGCACCAGTTCGCCTTCCTTGAAAAAGATGCCCGTAATAAACCCGGCCACTTGGCTGCGCAGCTCCACGTTGTTTAGGGCTACCACGGTGGCGGGGTACTCGTCGTAGTACACGGCGGGACGCTTGGTGGCGGCTACTAGGCTCACGGGCGTAGGGCCAGCCTCTTTGCCGCTGGCGCCTTGGCCTTCGGCTTCTTTCTCCTTATCGCCGCAGGCCGCAAGCAGCAGCAACCCGCCTACTGCTAGCACGTGCCCTAGGTGCACTACCCTGCGTTGCTGGCCAGGCAGGCAGCGGCTACCGCGGCGAAGCCATTGCCAGATAAAGAAAGCCCTAGGTGTGTGGTATAGTGGCATGGTGGATAGAGGCGGCTTAGTAGTTGATGGGCAGCTCGCCCCGGGCCCGCTGCAAATCGACTTTGCTGCTGAGCACCTGAAACAAGGCCACGTAGTAGTTGAGCTGGGCGGTGCGCAGCGTGGTTTGGGCTACCAGCACATCGAGGTAGGGCTTAATGCCTTCGCGGTACTGCAGGTTTACCACGTCGTACACCTCCTGCGACAAAGCCAGGTTGCGCTTGCCCAGCTGGTAATCGGCGAAGTAGCCCTTGTAGGTGGCCAGCGCCTGCTCGTACTCGGTGGTAATGAGGTTGCGGGTGGCTACCAGGTCTTCGTCGAGGCGTTCGTCGAGCAGGCGGGCGCGGCGCAGGTTTTGCAGCCGCCGCGTGCCCGTAAACACCGGCAAGGCCAGCTGCACACCCGCAAACGAGTTGGGAAAGCGGCGGCTGTACAACCGCGAAAACTCGTTGTTCTGAAATACCGTGTTGTAGTTGCCGTAGGCCGAAAGCGCCGGCAAAAAACCCCAACGGTAGTAATCAATTTGGGCCGCTTGCAGGGCTTTTTCGGTTTGCAGCTGCTGATACTCGAGGCGGTTGGTGGGGTTTACCCCTAGGGTAGTATCGGCCAATGCATCCTGCTCGAGGCGTAGCGTATCGTAGCGGAGTTGCAGGGCTTGCTCATTGGGCAGGCCCATCAGCTGTTTCAGAAACGCCGTTTTGGCCTTGATGCTTTCGGCTACCTGTTTGCGCGCGGCCAACGAGGTATTCAGCGAAATTTCGGCTTGTTTGAAGTCGATTTTATCTGACACGCCGGCGTCGTAGCGGGCGCGGGCATCTTTCAGGGCGCGCTGCAGCCGGGTAATATCGGCTTGGTACACACCCAGCTGGCGTTGCGACAGCAGCACATCAAAAAAAGCCTTGCTGACATCGGCTACCACGTTGGTTTGCGTGGTTTGGGTGATTTGCCGGTAAAGCACGCGCGAAGGCCGGGCGCTGCGCAAGGCCAGCCATACCTCGTTGTTGTAGAGGGCCTGCGTACCGGCCAGCGAAAACGTGGAAGTGTTGCGCAAACCAATTTGGCGCGGCACCTGCTGGCCTTGCTCGTTCGGGAACACCGTGAATGGCAACTGAAAATAGTGCTGCGCATTGCCCGTGAGGTTTACCTGCGGCAGCCAGCCCGCCAACCCGATCCGAATGTCGGCCTCGTTGGTTTGCTCATCGAGCCGCGCCTGCCGGATGAGGGGCTGATTGCTGAGCGCGTATTGCAGGCACTGCTCCAGCGAAAGTTCGGGGCTGGGCGGCACTGGGCGGGCAGGTGCCTGCTGCCCTAGGGCTGGCACCGCGCGCAGCAGCCACACCAGCACCGCTACGGGCAGCAAGGCACGCCGCCAATGCGGAGTAGCTGGGCACAGCAATAACAAGAACAGCGCTGGGTGCATGGGCAACTTATGCGTGGGCTGCGTTACAGAATCACCGGCATCCGGCTCCGAAGCTTACCGCCCGCAGCCCCTTGGGGTTACAAGCCGACACCCGCAAGCGTGCTTACCCATTGGAAACCGTGCACCTCAGCAGCAGCTGCATACCTGGGCGCCAGCAGCTTTAACTCCTTTAGCCTGCAAAAGTTATGTAATCGCGCCAGCGTCCTAGGTGCGCGGTGCCACCAAGGTCTGCATGTGCTGGGCATCGGCAATGGCCGAGGCGTCGATGTCGTTGTTGAAGTACAAATACGCTTGTTCTACCTGCGGCGCGGCGGCAACCTCGGCGTGCACGCGCTGCAAAAACGCCGGGCTGTAGGGCGACTGGTACAGCCGCGGCACCCCGTGGAAGCGGTAGTACAGCACCGGCCCGGTGGCCACCACGGCATCGGGCAGCTCGGGGTGGCTTTGGCCGCAAAAGCTGATGCCTCGCTCGGCTAGCGCCGCGTACACGGCCGGGTGCCACCAACTCGGGTGCCGAAACTCCAACACATTCTGGAAAGCCGGATCGAGGTAATCTAAGATGCGCTGCAAACGCCCGGTGGTGTAGGCAGCCCTAGGTGGCAACTGAAACAGCACCGGCCCGAGCTTTTCTTGCAAGCCCTCTTGCACCGTGCCGTAAAAATCGAGCAGCAGCTCTCCTACTCCATTGAATTGCTTGTAGTGGGTAATCAAGCGCGGCGCTTTCACGGCGAACACGAATTTGGCCGGGCTGATTTGGTGCCAGTTCTGCAGAAACGAGAGCTGCGGAAAGCGGTAAAACGTCACGTTCAGCTCGAGCGTAGCAAAGTGCTCGGCGTAATACTCGAACCACCGCCGCATGGGCAGCTTTTCGGGGTAAAACAGGCCGCGCCAGTGGCGGTAGTGATAACCAGAGCAGCCAATGTGGTAGGTGGGCATAGAGGTAGCAAATGGCGGGGCTTAGGATGTACGTAATGGTCCGCTTCGTTGCCCATAAGCCCTGGATAGTTTGCACCATTGCGAAGGCAAACACCCGACAACAGGCAACCTTTTAGCCTATTGCTCACCTTATTATGTGGCTGCGCAGCTTGCTACCAGCTGCTATTTTTGCTTACACCCGGCGTTGCTGCAGGCAGCGGCGGGTACTCTGCTCCCTCACTCCCGCATCCGGTTTCCGGCTATGAAAGCACTCCTAGGTTTTGTATGCTTGCTCGTTGGCGTGGCGCAGGCCGCGTGGGCGCAGCAGCAGCCCGCTCCGCTTCCGGCGGCCCCCGCTTCCAGCCTCACGTTGCTCGAGCCGCCACAGCTGCAACAAGACCTCGATAGCCTGCACGCCTGGCTGCACGCCACGCACCCCAACCTGCACCTGCGCCTTGGCCACGAGGCCGACGAGCGACAGTGGCAACGCGTGCGGGCGCAGCTCAATCAGCCGCTCACGGCCGGCGAGTTTGCGCAGTTGGTAATGCCCCTCACCACGCAGTACGCCGACGGCCACACCGGCCTGAGCTACGACTTCTCGGATGCGGCTTTTCAGGCATACAGTCAGCGCGGGGGCTTGTTTTTTCCGCTGAACGTAACGCTGCAAAAAGGCAAGCTCTACGTTACTGAAGCCGCCACCGAAAGCGAGGCGCGCCCCGGTGCCCTCATCCGGCGCATCAACGGCGAAAGCGCCGACGCGGTGGTGCAGAAAATGCTGCGCTACTGGCCCGCCGACCATCAGAAAAACCGCGAAGCCACCACGGCCCGACTGTTCGGCTTCACGCTTTGGAGCCTCTACGGCTGGGGCGAAAGCGTGCAGCTGGAGTTTCAGAACTACGGCCAGCGTCAAAAGCAAACCACCACGTTGCGCGGCATTCCGGCCGAGCGACTGATGCAGCTTATGAACGTGGGGCCGCGCAAGTACAAGCTCACCTTGCACGAGCCCGAAAGCTTGGCCGTGCTGGAGTTTTTCGGCTTCCAGCAAAACAAAGCCACTACCGCTTTTCTCGATTCGGCCTTCACCGTCATCAAGCAAAAAGGCATTCGGCACTTGGCCGTGGATATTCGGCGCAACGGCGGCGGCAACTCGGCGGTGGGCGCCCAACTGCTGCAGTACCTTACCACCAAGTCCTACCTGCAGGGCGAGGCCAAAGAGCTGCGCTACTCACAAGCCCTGCCGCAGCAGCCCAACAACAAGTGGTTTAACGATATGCTCGCGGCCAACCAGGGTAAGTTTGCCGATGGCCGCTACCGCCTCAGCAGCACGCCGCAGCCGCCTGCGCCGCTGGCCAAGCCCGAGCTATTGTTCAGCAGCAAGTTTTACCTGCTTACGGGGCCGCGCACGTTCTCCTCGGCCCACATGCTGGCCGCAGCCGTGAAGGCCTACCACCTAGGCACCATTGTGGGCGAAGAAACCGGCAATGCCATGCGCTTTTTTGGCGAGCCGCTGAGCTTTCAGCTGCCCAATACCAAGCTGTGGGGCATGTGTGCGGGCGCCGAGTGGTGGGCAGCGGGCTACACGCCCCAAACCCAAGACACCGGCGTGCAGCCCGACGTGGAGGTAAAATCCACAATCAAAGACTTAGCCGAGGGCACGGATGCCGTACTGCAGTACCTCCGGCAACTCATTGCTGAGCAGGATGCTACCGCATCGTCGGTGCAGCCCTAGGTGCTTAGCCCGCAAAACCTGCAGCAGCCATTGTAAGTAAGCTCCTCTGCGGGCTGCCTGTTGGCGGCTCGCTTAAGCCACACTACGAACCGCCGCCCGCCTATGGAAACTACCCGCGTATTCGCCGCCGAAACCGAAGCTGAACTCTGGCGCCAAGTTGCCGCCGACATGGCCCGCGAGCCCGACCTGCTCGAGTACACGGCCCAGCTGAACCTCGGCGGCTACCAGCTCCTGCTCGATATCGACATCGACCTGGGCGGCGGGTTTGAGGGCGGCTACGAGTTTACCACCCTTACGGCCGCCGTGCCCGACAACGTAGCGCTGCGCTTTGTGCTGCACGAGCAGGATTTGCTGCACGAGCTAGGTAAGCTGTTGGGCATGGAAGACGTGGAACTGGGCGTGCAGGACATTGACGACGCCTTCATCATCCGGACCAACGACCCGGCCGCGCTGCAAACCCTGTTTGCTTACCCCGATATCCACGACACGCTGCTGAAGTACCACGAATGCCGCCTTTCGCTTGGTCCCGCTACTTCCTCCGACGACGCGGCCGCTCCGCTGCAGCTCACCTTCAGCAAAGACGCCGGCGTGGTGGAGCCCGAGCAGCTACAGGAAATCGGCCACATGTTGTTTTACCTGCTACGCCAGATTGCCCCGCTGCCAACTGCTGCTCCTAGCCTATAGGCCGGCACCGCGCACCTAGGGCTGCACGGCCGGCGCGGCTTGCAGCAGTTGCTGCATTTGCCGGGCGTTTACGGCGCCCACGCCACCAATGCCGTTGTTGAAAAAAAGATACACCTCCTTTGCCTGCTTGGCGGCCCGCACCTCCGCGGCAATGTGCTGCAGAAAGGTCTCGTCGTAGGCCGATTTGTAGAGCTCGGGCACGCCGTGAAAGCGGTAGTACAGCAGCGGCGTGTTAGCCACCACCTCGTCGGGCAGGGGCTGCGGGTGGCTTTGCCCGCAAAAGCTGATGTTGTGCCGCGCCAGCTCCCGAAACACCTCGCCGCTCCACCAGCTTGGGTGCCGAAACTCAAGCACGTTTCGGAAAGCCGGGTCGAGGCTATCGAGCAGGCGCTGTAGCAGCTCGTCGGAGTAAGCGGCTTTGGGTGGCAGCTGAAACAGCACCGGGCCGAGCTTATCGCGCAAGCTTTCTTGCACCATACCGTAAAAATCGGCCAGAATTGGCTGCGCTTCAGGCCCGAATTTCTTGTAGTGCGTAACGGCCCGCGGCGCCTTCACGGCAAAGCGAAAGTGCTCGGGACTGCGGTGGTACCAGCCCTCAAACACCTCCGGCTCGGGCATGCGGTAGAAGGTCACGTTCAGCTCGAGCGTATCGAACTGTGTGCAGTAGTACTCAAACCACTTGCGCGGCGGCAAGCCCTCGGGGTAGAACACGCCCCTCCAGTCGCGGAAGGAAAAACCAGAGCAGCCGATGTAGTGGGTAGCAGGCATACCAAGCCAATGGTGGAGCTACCCTTTACGCATTTAGCGTAGCAGTGTAAACGAGCGGCAAGGGCTTTCCCGTTGGTAGGTACTTGAGCGTCATGCTGAGCGCAGTCGAACCGTAAGTTGGGCTAGATAGCCGCCACGAATCGCCGGTGCTTCATTTGCTATATCTTAAGTTGTCATACAGAGGCGGAAACCTCTCGCCGGATAGTATTCAAGCCTTCCCTTGTAGAGGGAATGGAGGTGAAGCCCCAATGTCAGCACGCGAGATGTCTCGCTACGGGCCCGACGTGACGTGCTATTCTATCAGTTGTCGTCAGGCTGCTGCAAAGCAATGCTGAGGGCTTTTGCTTTTCAAGGGGGCATTAAGGGTGAGAGCCCAAGGCACACGCCCCCTGGCGCCCGCTCCAAAACAGCATAGCGCCCCACTACCAACCCCGCCAAAACACAATAAAGCACAGGGCAGCTCAAGCCTGAGCTGCCGCGCCATTGCCTGCCCGAGCACTTAAGCAGTACGAAGTGCCCTAGGTACTTAGTGACTCGGGATGATGCCGACCAGGTGCAGCACCCAGCCTAAGAGGTAAAAACCGAAGAGCATCAGGATGTAAGCCCACCAAGGCAGGCCTTTGCGAATGCCAGCGTAGCCTTGGTACCTTCTTGGTTTAACTTCCATGACTTTGGGAGGCATTAGTGCGCCACCTCTTCAATATACTACATTTTATCATCAGTTATCAACACAAAAAGAGTTCATTCTGTAAGCTCGAGCATACCACTAGCCCTAACGCCCATATAAGATTAATTCTACTTAACCTAAATCCGAGCCGCAATTAGGATTCGTAGCTCTTGCCTCGTTCACTTCAACCAAAACCCTTGCAAGATGAAACAGGCATTTTACCTAGGCCGGCTTACCGCGTGCGCTTTTCTGCTGTTGGGCGCTACGAGCTGCGAAAAAGAGTTGGAGAAAGAGCTGCGGGAGCGTTTCGGCAACCCGCCGCGCAGCAACCCCAGCAATTCTACCGCAACTACTTTCTACGCGTTGGCTGGCGGGGTGCGCCTGGATGCCTACTCCACGCAGCACCCCGAAACCTCGCTCGGCTCGGTTTCGATTACGGGCCTGCAAGCCGGCGAAACCATACTGGCCATCGACTTTCGGCCAGCCACGGGCCAGCTCTACGGCGTGGGTAGCACCAGCCGCCTCTACGTTATCAACCCGCAATCGGGGGCGGCCCGGGCCATTGGCAGCGGCCCTTTTACGCCGGCGCTTACAGGCAAGCTGGCCGGTTTCGATTTCAACCCTACCGTCGACCGCATTCGGCTGGTAACCGACGCGGGCCAGAACCTGCGCCTCAACCCCGAAACGGGCTTGGTGGCGGCGGTGGATGGAGCTATCAATGGGGCGCCGGGAGCCATGTTGGCGGGCGCCGCCTACACCAACAACGTGGCTGGAGCTACTACCACTACCCTGTACGACATTGACGTGGCTGCCCAGATGCTCTACAAACAAACCCCGCCCAACGACGGCACTTTGGTACCCGTAGGCTCGCTTAAGCTGCGAATCACCGGCGAAGGCGGCTTCGACATTGCCCCCACCGGCGACGTGGCCCTGGGTATGTTCGAGGTGAACAAGAAGTCTACGCTGTTCAGCATCGACCTGGCTACCGGCGATACGCGCGTTGTGGCTAAGTACGATAAAGACCTGATGTACACGGGCCTGGCCATACCCACGCAGCCCGTAGCCTACTCCGTGGGCGCCGACAACAGCCTGCTCATCTTCAATCCGCAAAACCCGGCGGCCAACGGCGTCAGCAAGCCCCTTATGGGCCTGCAATCAGGCGAAACCATTTTGGGTATCGATTTCCGGCCCGCGAACGGCCAGCTCTATGCGCTAGGCAGCACTAGCCGCCTCTACACGCTCAACACGTCGTCGGGTGCGGCTACGGCTGTGGGCACGCTTAGCACGCCGCTTTCCGGTACGGCTTTCGGCTTTGACTTCAACCCCACCGTCGACCGCATCCGCATTGTGAGCAACACCGGCCAAAACCTGCGCGTGAACCCCGCCGATGGCGCTGCTTTGGTTGATGGACCGTTAAACCCCGGCGCGCCGGCCGTAACGGCCGCGGCCTACACCAACAACTTTGCTGGTACCACCTCCACCGCGCTGTTCGACATCGACTCGAATACCGATAAGCTTTACCGCCAAGACCCACCCAACGCCGGCACGCTGGTTGAAATTGGCAACCTAGGGCTGGATGTGGAAGCCGCCAACGGCTTTGATATCGGCGGCACCAGCAACGTGCCATACGCGCTACTTACCGTAAATGGCACCACGCGCCTGTTCCGCATCAATACCACTACCGGAGCCGCTACGCCCATTGGCAACTTAAACGGCTCGGCCAATGGCTTGGCCGTTGGGTTAGGATTCTAAGCACTGCTGCCGGTTGTCCAGCAAAACCGCCCCACCTAGGGCGGTTTTGTTTTTTAGCCTCGGCTCACTGTTTCGGAATGGGCCGGTAAGCGCCTGTACTCAGCCCACTATTTTCGGCGAAGCCCAAGCAAGCTTATAACTTGGCGCTGCTTGCGCCTAGGCTTTTGGTGCGCTCTGCAGCTCTTCGTTCTGCCTACTCCTTCTCTCTATTCCCATGTTTCCTGTTCTTCGCGCGGCCACAGCTGCGCTTTTTGGCGTGGCACTGCTATCGGCGTGTAGCCGCTCTGCTGTTGCGCCGCCTATTGCAAGGGCGGCCTCAGTCAACGCTGCCCACCCCGCAGCCACATATCAAGTCATCAACCTGATGCCCGCCTTCGAGGAGTTTTGGCAGAAGGCGCAAACACAGGATGAGGCCACGCAGGTAAAGCTGTTTCAGCAGCTGCTGGCCGAGCGTTATCCCGAGGTGTACAACAACAATGTGCTGGGCGGCCCCACCGACAAAACCTTTGCCGAGGTGCTGCCCCTGCGCTACGCTAAAGTGCACAACATGGTGCTGCCGAAAATGGACTTGGTGCTGCGCCTCAGCAGGCAAATCGGCCGGGATTTGCCCCGGTACGAAACCACTTTCCGCAAAACCTTCCCCGACCTCGACTACCGCGGCCGCATCTACTTTATGTACTCCCTAGGTGGTTTCGATGGCGGCACGCGCACCATCGAGGGCAAGCAGGCCCTGCTGTTCGGGCTCGATATGATTGCTTACGTGTACGGGCAGGATGCCGACCCCGCTCCTTTCTTCCACCACGAGTTTTTCCACATCTACCACAGCCAGTTCTTCGACGGCAACGAGTCGGTAGTGTCGGCGCTGTGGCGCGAAGGCCTGGCTACCTACGTGGCCAAGGCCCTCAACCCCAAGGCCGAGGGCGTAAACCTGTTTGGCCTGCCCCTGAACACGCCCGCCCGTACCCAAGCCGAGCTGCCGCGCTATGCCCGCGAGCTACGCGCCGTGCTCGATTCGGAAAAGCGCGAAGATTACGCCCGCTACTTCTTAGGCGGCATGGATGAACAAGCTGCCACACCCGCGCGCTCGGGCTACTACCTAGGCTACTTGGTAGCCGAAAAGCTTGCCAAACGCCACTCACTGCAAGAGCTGGCCCACGCCAAGCTAGCCCAACTGCGGCCCGAAATCGAACAAGCCCTGACGGAGCTGGAGAGCGGGGCGGTAAGTAAATAACCACCCAAGCGGCGCCGGGTCGCCTAGGTAGTATTAACTGAAAAAAGCCTGCCGTTTCTACCCCGAAACGGCAGGCTTTTTTCAGTTGCAGATCAGGCTGGTGTAAAACCGCCTTCGGCTTGCCCCGCGTTACGCTTCAGCGCGAGCCGCTCCACGGTTTCGCCCTCAAAGTCGAACTCTATTAGCACCGCCGGCTCGTTGCCTACCACCCAGCCGTCGTGGCCGGGGGCAATGGCTACCACCTGGGGCGCCACGTACTCCTCCCGCTCCCCATCGGCGTACTCAATAATGAGGTGGCCGGCGGCCAAGAAACCCACGTGCGCGTGTTGGCACAGCTCCGTCCCGATAATCGGCTTCATATTCTTCGACCACCTGAAGCCGGGCGGGTAAATCATGCGCTTCATGCGCGAGGTACCGGTGGTACGCACTACATCCACGAGCACGCCGCCCACTTCGCGGCGCGTGGCGTCCTTCAGGGGCGCCAGCAGGGTATCGGTGTTCATCAGTACAAGCAGCTTTATTAGGCACCGGCCCGCCCGGTACTTGCCTGAATATAGCCAATGGCTACTGTACTGCAGCATTGCACCGATGGCCGGCGGCGCGGCTCTCGGCTCTGCTAATCCAAAGGCTTTTGGGTGGCTATGGCAATGCGGTTCCAGACGTTGATGGTAGCAATGGCCATAATGGCTTGCGCCAGGTAGTGCTCATCAAACAAAGCAGCCGCCTGCTGGTAGGTGGCGTCGGATACATGCTGCCCAATCAGCGTTACTTCTTCGGTAAGGGCCAGCAGGGCGCGCTCTTCGGGCGTGAATAGATCGGTTTCGCGCCACGCCGAAAGCAGGTACAGGCGCTGCTCGGTTTCGCCGGCTTTGCGGGCGTCGCGGGTGTGCATGTTGATGCAGTAGGCGCAGCCGTTGATCTGCGAAGCGCGCACTTTTATGAGCTCTTTGTGGGTAGAGCTCAGGCGCGATTTGCTCAGGTATTTTTCGAGGGCAAATACGGCTTGGTAGGCCTCGGGCTCGGTTTTTAGCATGTCGAGTCGCATACGGCGGGTGTGGTTTGGGTGATTGATAAACCAAAGGTCGGCCCCGCCTACCCCGCCACCGCTTGAACTAGTTCAAGAAACGCCGCGGCCTAGCTCTTACTCCATGCGCGCCCTGATCTTGCTCAGAAACTCGGGCGTGAAGCCTAGGTACGAGGCCAACATATACTGCGGCACGCGCTGCACAAACTCCGGAAACGCGGTGCTGAAGTGCTGGTAGCGTGCCGCGCCGGTTTGCCCAAAAAGCACCTTCACCCGAAACAGCGCGGCGGCCGTGGCCCGCTGCAGTACCAGCCGGAAATACCGCTCCAGCTGCGGTAGCTGCGCAAACAACTCCTCCTGCACCCGCTGCTCCAGCACCAGCACCTGCGTGGGCTCCACGGCCTGTATGAAAAACTCCGAGGGCGCGTGCGCATCCAGGCTGGCGTAGTCAGTAAGCCACCAACGCTCAATAGCAAACTGCACCGTTTGCTCGGCGCCTTTCTCCGTCAGGAAATACGTGCGCAGGCAGCCCTGCACCACAAAGTAGTTGGCCGTGCACACCTGGCCTTGCAGCAGCAGGTGCTCCTTGCGCGCCAGTGTCAGCGGCTTTAGGTACTGCGGCAGCAGCTCGGCCTCGGCTTCGGAAAGCGACACATAGCGGGCAATGTGGGCGAGCAGCGAGGCGTACATACAGCGGCAGTTTAAGTAGCAACCAGCCCTAGGTGCCGGTGACTTGCGGGCTCATGGGCCAGCACCGCGCGAACTAGGCGGCACAAGATGCAAATTGTAAGCACGCGCTGCTTGCAAGGGCATCGGCGCCCGCGTAGCTTGTGCCGCTATGCCACAGCCAACCATTGGCCCAGCTTCCTACGCATGAAATTTCTGCTTACCGCTTTGCTGCTGATTGCCGCGGCCGCCCAAGCCAACGGCCAACCTAGCAGCCCCGATGCCGGCAAAGTCGTGTACCAGTCCGGCGACCTGACCATTACGCAGGTAGCGCCGAACACCTTTGTACACACCTCCTTTCTGAATACCCAATCGTTTGGGCGGGTGGCCTGCAACGGCATGGTGGTGCGCAGCGGCGCCGAAACCGTGGTGTTTGATACGCCCACCACCGACAAAGAATCGAAGGAGCTGATCGGCTGGATTACCACCACGCTGCACTGCAAAGTAAACGCCGTGGTGCCCACCCATTTTCATGAAGACTGCGTGGGCGGCTTGCCGGAGTTTGCGCGGAACAACATCCCTTCCTACGCCAACCAAAAAACGATTACCTACGCCAAGCAGCGCAAATTCAACGTGCCCCAGCGTGGATTTGCTAACAGCCTAACGCTCGACCTAGGCGGCACGAAAGTGTACGCCCGGTTCTTCGGCGAAGGCCACACCCGCGACAACATTGTTGGGTATTTTCCGGCCGATGAAGTGCTGTTTGGCGGGTGCTTGATTAAAGAGCTAAACGCCACCAAAGGCAACCTCGCCGATGCCAACGTGCAGGCTTGGCCTGCTACGGTAACCAAGCTGAAGAAGGCTTATTCGAATTTGAAGGTTGTTGTTCCGGGCCACGGCCAAGTTGGTGATACTAGCCTGCTTGATTATACCATTCAGTTGTTCAAGCAGCTGTAATCAGGAGTATCATTGTAGTTACCACATTCCCCCTTATTAATCTTCACAGACGACACAACCAAGCATTTAAAATTTTAATGATTAGCCACATGAGAGACAACAGAACTACTAAAGTCACACCTCGGATCAAGAAATCCACATTAGCTATTAATAATAACGAAACCGTTTACAATCAATTATCGGCAAGAGCACAACATTTGTTAAGCAAGGCCGAAGGATATGATGTTGACTTTAAGAGGGGAATGAGCGGACTAGAACCTGAAGATATTGTCGCCTTCGCTAATTCCCCTCATGGAGGCACTATTCTTATTGGCATAGAGGAATATAATGATGAAAGAGGGCAACAACGAGGAAAAATATTTGGATGCGCTATTACTGATCAAAATAAGCTAGCGATAAACAATAAGGCTAATCAATGTATACCTCCTGTTTCTGTATCGATACACATAGAGAATAACGATACTAATCCCTTCTTCCGAATAGAAATACCTTCAAGTGATAATAAGCCACATTGTACTTCAGGTGGCACATACAAAATCCGAAAGGACAATCAGAAACGAACTTTGGCTCCTAAGGAGCTACTGCAAATGTTTTTAGAAGCGGAAGGAACTGATTTTCTAAAAAGATTTAAAGAAGCCACTACCGACCTTCACAAAGAAATAAACAAGCAGAACTCACGGTTAATTGATCATTTAACAAGCAGCACATTAGATCTAGAAATAAACACTCAAACTATGATTGACAATCTTAGTTACGAAATAAGCGAGGTTGTTCAAGACGTAAAATCACAAACTAAAGTTTTGGAGGCTCACACAGAAAGTTTCGTTGAAACTCTACAACAAGAAACAAGTGACATCAAAGAACAACTTGAATCTCAAGACATAGCAAAGTTACTAAAGCAAATAAATGATAATATTATTCGCACTGCTTGGAAATCGAATAGAATCTTAGAGCACTTAGGCTTAGAAGATCCGGAGATAACCTATGAGCGCAACATGTTCAAGGGATATCTGCAAGCGATGAAAAATATTTCAAACAAAAATTCTACTGAGGTAAGCAATGACTTTTTTGAAGACATGTATAATATGAGCAACAGAATTATTAAAGACAATTACACAATTAATGATATTAAATCATGGTTCGATGAGATGAAACCTACTAACTAAAGTAGCTCTTGACAAACTATTGCAGTTAATTGACAGTGTTAATCCTTATGAATGAGACTGTTCGGCGTATTAACAAGTATAGCACACATCAATACCTGACAAAAAGCCGTGTATAGCACAATAAAAACCCAATAAACCAGCCAAAAAGTCCGCTTTCACCATATAGCCCACCATTTGCTAAGATCGTATCAGCTTAACCAAGCACCTGAAACAGACTTAGCAATATGAACTTCAACAACTTCACGATCAAAGCCCAAGAGGCCGTGCAGAAGGCTACCGAAATTGCCGGTGGCAATCAACAGCAGGCTATCGAAACGGGCCACCTCCTGAAAGGGCTCTTTCAGGTGGATGAAAACGTGACCGGGTTTCTGGCTAAGAAGCTCGGCGTGAATCTGAATATCCTCTCCCCGCGCCTAGATGCCATTGTAACGGGCTACCCCAAGGTGAGCGGTGGTTCGCCGTACCTCTCCAACGATGCCGCCGCTTCCCTGCAGCGCGCCAACGGCTTCTTGAAGGAGTTCGACGACGAATACGTGTCGGTAGAGCACCTGCTGCTGGGCTTGCTCGGCGGCCGCGACAGCGTGGCTACGCTGCTCAAAGACACGGGCTTTAACGAGAAAGACCTGAAAGCCGCCATTAAAGAGCTGCGGGGCGGCCGCAAAGTAACCTCGCAGTCGGCCGAAGATCAGTACCAAAGCCTGAACCGCTACGCCCGCAACCTGAACGAGCAGGTGCGCTCGGGCAAGATGGACCCGGTAATTGGCCGCGACGAGGAAATCCGCCGCGTGCTGCAAATTCTGTCGCGCCGCACCAAGAACAACCCCGTGCTCCTAGGTGAGCCCGGCGTGGGCAAGACCGCCATTGTGGAGGGCCTGGCCCAGCGCATTGTGGCCGGCGACGTACCCGAGAACTTGAAGGACAAAACCATCATGTCGCTCGACATGGGCTTGCTCATTGCCGGCGCCAAGTACAAGGGCGAGTTTGAGGAGCGCCTCAAGTCCGTAATTAAGGAAGTAACCGACTCCGAAGGCCAGATCATCCTGTTCATCGACGAGATGCACACGCTGATTGGCGCCGGTGCGGGCGGCGAAGGCGCCATGGACGCGGCTAATTTGCTGAAGCCTGCACTAGCCCGCGGCGAGCTGCACTCGATTGGTGCTACCACGCTCAAGGAGTACCAGAAGTACATCGAGAAAGACAAGGCTTTGGAGCGCCGCTTCCAGGCCGTGATGGTGGACGAGCCGAGCATTGAAGATGCCATCAGCATCATGCGCGGCATCAAGGAGAAGTACGAGCTGCACCACGGCGTACGCATCACCGACGACGCCGTAATTGCCGCCGTGGAGCTGTCGAGCCGCTACATTACCGACCGCTTCCTGCCCGACAAAGCCATTGACTTGATGGACGAGGCCGCCGCTAAGCTCCGCATCGAGCTGAACTCCATGCCCGTGGAGCTCGACGAGGTGCAGCGCCGCATTATGCAGCTGGAGATTGAGCGCGAGGCCATCAGGCGCGAAGACAACAAGGACCGCGAGGCCGTGCTGAACAAGGAACTGGCCGAGCTCAGCTCGAAGCGCGACGACCTGAAAGCCCGTTGGGAATCGGAGAAAAATGTGCTCAACGACATTCAGGCCACCAAAGAGCAGATCGACCGGTTTAAGCTGGAGGCTGAACAGGCCGAGCGCCACGGCGACTATGGCCGTGTAGCCGAGCTGCGCTACGGCAAAATTCAGGAAGCCGAAGCCAAGCTGAAGACCCTGCAGGAGCAAGCCAACGCCAACAAAGACGGCGGCTCGATGCTGCAGGAGGTGGTAACGCACGAAGACATTGCCGAAGTAGTGGCCAAGTGGACGGGCATTCCGGTAAGCAAAATGCTGCAATCGGACCGCGAAAAGCTGCTCAACCTCGAAGCCGAGCTGGGCAAGCGCGTGGCCGGCCAGAGCGAAGCCATTGCGGCTATTTCGGATGCGGTGCGCCGCTCGCGGGCTGGCTTGCAAGATCCCAAGCGTCCCATCGGTTCGTTCATCTTCCTAGGTACCACCGGGGTGGGCAAGACGGAGCTGGCCAAGGCGCTGGCCGAGTACTTGTTCAACGACGAAAACGCCATGGTGCGCATCGACATGAGCGAGTACCAGGAGCGCCACGCCGTGTCGCGCCTGATCGGGGCACCTCCCGGCTACGTGGGCTACGACGAGGGCGGTCAGCTAACGGAGGCCGTGCGTCGCAAGCCGTACTCGGTAATCCTGCTCGACGAGATTGAGAAGGCCCACCCCGACGTGTTCAACATCTTGCTGCAGGTGCTCGACGATGGCCGCCTCACCGACAACAAGGGTCGGGTGGCGAACTTCAAGAATACCATCATCATCATGACCTCGAACACGGGGGCCGATATCATTCAGCGCAATTTCAAGGAGCTGAATGAGTACAACCACGACGAGGTGGTAGACCGCACCCGCGACGAAGTGGTGGAGCGCCTGAAGCAGCACATGCGCCCTGAGTTCCTGAACCGCATCGACGAGATTGTGATGTTCCAGCCGCTCAAGCGCCGCGAGATTCGCAAGATTGTGGATATCCAGTTCAAGCAGATTCAGCACCGCCTGGAGGAAGCCGGCATTCGCCTGGAGGCCACCGACGAGGTGCTCGACTACCTAGGCGAACAAGGCTTCGACCCGCAGTTTGGTGCCCGCCCGCTCAAGCGCGTGCTGCAGCGGCAGATTCTGAACGAGCTGTCGAAGGAAATCCTCTCGGGCAAAGTGTCGAAGGACGCCGTGGTGGAAGCCGTACTCGAAGACGGCCACATCCGGTTCGAGAACGTGAACGTGCAGATTCCGGGCATGTAAGCCCTGCCCTATGTCGCGCGAACCTTAGCCTCGCTAACCTTCAGTTGCAGTTCGCAGCTCACAGATACGAATGCACAAGCCCCGCCGGCACTGCGCCGGCGGGGCTTGTGGCCTTTGGGGCAACCTTGGTTACTTGCCCTTGGGCTGAACGAGGAAGAATTTTGGTTTCAGACGGCGCTGCACCCACTGGGGCAGGGGCTGGCCCTGGTTGTAGGCATCGAGCACTTCGTCGAGGCGGCCGTTGCTGAAGCGCACGAGCTTGCTGACGCCGTAGGCAGCCACCGCGCCCCCGACGAGCAGCACCGGAGTGACATCGGCGTCGCTCTGCTCCACCACCACGCCGTTGATGGTGGTGGTATTGGCGTTGCGAGAGGCTACGTAGCCGCGCAAGGTTACCAGGCCGGCCGAGGCAACCCAGCCGGCACCGCCGCCGCGCCGCCGCGAAAACAGCTTCATCACGGCCATGATGGTGTCGGTAGAGGCGGTGCGCTTGGCCACTTGGGACTGAACCGGCGCTACCACGGCCGCCGAATCGACTGTCAGCGCCACAGATGGCGCTGCGGACTGGGCCTGCACACCGAAAGCAGATAGATAAAGAATGCTAACGATCAGGCCTGCTTGTAGTAAAGTTTTGCTCATAGAAAGAAATGAAGGGTTATGCGTAAGCAAACCAGGCAAAGCTACGCGCCCGCAGCGGCCCGATGATACCGGCTCCGCAGCTTTATCTTGCACCCAGAAAAGCACTCGGAAAAAGCGCGGTAGCCAGAATTGCTTCTTAATTGGCCGACACTAGCGCGAAGCGAAATTCACGTACATCTTCTGATAGCAACAAGACCATGGCCCTAGGTGCCAAAACCAAAAGCCCCGCTGGCAGCATGCTGCCAGCGGGGCTTTTGGTTTTGGCACCTAGGGCTTATAAATACCCGCCCGATACTAGGTATTGCAAGCCATCTTGCAGGGCCGCGCTTACGCCGCCGACTGCCGAGCGAGTATGAAACTGGTTGTTCTTCTTCACCAGAATCTTGTAGGAAATATCGCGGGCACCGGGGGCATCGGCCATCCAGGCTTCAATGTTCATTTCGGCCACCGACATGCCATCGGGCAAGCGTACATCCCACTTTGCACGACCTTTATCGTTATCGAGGGGGCTGAGGTAGCCAATGACCTCGTTGCCTTGCACGATTTCGGTGCGTTGGGTAAGCTTGTTGAACACGGTAGCTACCTGCCCGCCTCGCTGGCGCTGCACGGTGCTATACTCCAGGGGTTTTGCACTGGCTTGCTTTTCGCTTTCGGCGGCGTACTTAGCCGAGAGCTTTTCGCTGTACGCGGCCACAAAGCGCTGAATACCCTCGGGGTTGGGCTGGCCCTCGCGCATTACTTCGTTCTGCACCAATGCCTCGGCTAGTTGCTGCTGAAAGTTGAGCCCGGTCTTACTCATCTCGGCGGTTTCGCCACCGGGCTGAAACGACAGCACATAGAACACGAACGTCTCGTTGCTCGGTAGGGCCACGATGTTGCCTTTGGCTTTCATTACATCCTTGCCGTCGACGCTCTGCAGGGTGTAGTCGCGCATCAGCATGCTGCCGCCCTTCACGAGCTTGCCAAAGGGCTTTTTATCTACCACAATCATGTCGCCCTTCAGGGCGACTTGTTGGGCCTGTGTGGCCAACGCGCCCAGCGCCAACAGGATAAACAAACACAACGACGCGGCGCGCGGCTGCACAAAAAGAGTAGAAAAACGCATGAACAGCACAGGATTAGAGGTGTGAAAATACCGCCAAAGCTACCCTGTTTTACAGGCAGTTGGCTAAGCTACTGTCGCGTTTATTTTTTGTTGGTGGGCCGTGCTTATCCGCGGGCGGCTGCCTTCTCCAGTCGCTCGTTCAGAGCCATACCGATGCCGGTTTCCGGAAAGCGTTCGGCCAGCAGGTGCTGTAGGCCAAGGCCATCGAGGTGGTGCAGGGCAGCGTACAGGCCGTGGGCGGCTTCGGCGAGGTTGCCGCGGCCGGGGCTGAGCACCACTTGCTGCTCGAGCGGCAAGCCGGGCAGCGGCTCCCGAAACGTGAGGGCGCCCGTGCTGCCAGCTTCAAAAGCCGGCGCGGCACCTAGGCCCGGGCCAAAAAGCTGTAGCGGCGTATGGGGCGAGTAGTGGTAGGGCAGCAAGCCAGGGCTGGCCACGCGCTGGGCTTTTTCGGCGGCCGTGCGCAGGCGCGCCGTGGGCACCACCTGCTGCAGCGCCTCCAGCGAAATGGCACCGGGCCGGTACACTACCGGCTCGCCCGCCGGCCCAAAACCTACTACCGTGCTTTCGATACCAGCCTCGCAGGGGCCGCCGTCGAGCACGTAAGGAATTTTGCCGCCCAATTGCCGCAGCACGTGCTCGGGCAAAGTCGGACTGATATAGCCGAAGGGATTGGCAGAGGGTGCTGCCAGCGGAAAATCGAGCTGGTGCAGCAGTTGCCGCACCAGTGGGTGCGCCGGAATGCGCACGGCCACGTCGGGCAGTCCGGCGGTTACGGTATCGGGCACTACGGCGGGCTCGCGCGGGAGCAGCAGCGTAAGTGGCCCTGGGCTGAAGGCAGCTAACAACGTGTGCGCAGCGGCCGGCACGGCCTCGGGGCGCACGTAACCGCCTAGGTGCTCGGGGCTGGCGAAGTGCAGAATGAGCGGGTTGCTCAGCGGCCGGCCCTTCACCGCAAAAATGCGCTGCAGGCTGTCTTCGCGCAGGCCATGGCCCGCCAATCCGTACACGGTTTCCGTCGGAATGGCAACCAACTCGCCGGCCCGCAGCAGGGCAGCGGCACGGGCCACATCGGTACCTAAAAGTGTTTCCATAGCAAAGCACGCCGCAGCATCGGTGCGTAACGCGGGGACGAAGGTAGCGGCGGCGCCGGTTATCAGTATCAGCTGCTGCTGTTTGGCCTTTTCGCACCTAGGCAACGGCGCAGCAAGGCCAGCGGTTACGCTGCCCGCGTTGCCCCTCCTTGGCTGCTCCAAAATTATCTACGCTATTCAGGAGCAATCCTTCCTTTCAGAACAATGGCCCTAGGTGCTCGGCTAGTACTCCGCACCCAGGGCCACACCTTATGTCGCTTATGATTAGCGCGCCCGAAAGTACTCCGGCCGCAAGCGCTTCCGAATGTAGGCGGGTAGCGGTTTGCCTTGCTGGTATTGCTTGATGTAAGCGTCTTCTTTCTTGCTGCCAAAGCGCGCAAGCTTACCAATGCCCACCGCCAAAAACGGCGCGGCAACGGCACCCGAAACCGCTACTCCGCTGGCGTCGCCGCTGGCCAGCACGCCGCGCAGCAGCACCAACGAGCCGATGGCCGTAAACACCGTGCCGCCGTTGCGGCGCTTCCGAAACAGGGTTTGCACGGCCTGCACCGAGTCGTTTTTGGCTGCTACTTGCGGCGCAGCCTCAATGGGTGGTGCGGGTTTTTCGGGTAGCGAGGGGTTGGTTTGGGCCGATGCTCCGGCAGCCGAAAGCACCAACAACCCAGCTACTAGTATTTGCTTGCGCATCTGAATTCTAGGGGAAATGATTGGTGCAAGATAACGCCCGGCACCTCAACAGTAGTACAGATTTGCGCCGGGCGTATAGCTTTGCCGCATGTCCGTTTTCCAGACTTACCTGCAGTTGGGCTTCTACCACATCTTCAACCTGCAGGCCTACGACCACCTCGTGTTCCTGCTGGCGCTGTGTGCCCCCTACGTGCTCGGCGATTGGCGCCGCGTGGTAGCCCTGGTTACCAGCTTCACCATTGGCCACTCCATTACGCTGGCCCTAGCCACCCTAGGTATCATCGCGTTCAATGCGGCCCTTATCGAGGCACTTATTCCCATTACCATCCTGCTCACCTGCCTAGCCAACCTGCTGCAGGTTGGCCGCCTCGAGCCGCGCCGCAATGATACCCGCCGCACCGAGCCTATTGTGCTTACCCTACCCAACTTGCTGGCGGCCGTATTCGGGCTGATTCATGGCCTTGGCTTTTCGAACTACCTGCGCGAGCTGCTGGGCCAAAACAGCCGCCCCGTGCTCGAGCTGTTTGCCTTTAACCTAGGCGTAGAGCTGGGCCAGTTGCTGATTGTGCTTATCATCCTCGTTGTTGGTTTTGTGGTGCTGCGCGGGTTTGGCGCTGCCCGCCGCGACTGGGTGTTGGTGGTAAGCGGCGCCGCTGCGGGCATTGCTACCGTGTTGTTGCTGGGCCAGTTAACCGGTGCTTAGCCGATCGATTTATCACCTAGGCGGCAACTTTTTTCATCCTTCTTGTTTTTCAACACTGCTTACGCAGCTGTTGTGTTACCCCAACGTTATTGCTCTTTAGCAATAGTAGCTTTCCGGGTTACCTGAGTTTTAGCCACTGTAAGCTACCTTACAAGCCCATTCTGCCTCACTCACCATCCATGCGTTTTCGCCTACTACTAGCCGCGGGAGTTGCACTGGCTTTGGCCGCACCGGCCGTTGCGCAGCAAACCCACTCCGGCACCGACAAATTTGCCCAGCTCGGCACCGAGCTGCCTACGCCCAATACCTACCGTACGGCATCGGGCGCGCCGGGCAAGGACTACTGGCAGCAGCGTGCCGACTACAACATCAAGGTAACGCTGAACGACGAGAACCAGAGCATCACTGGCACCGAGGACATTACTTACACCAACCTCTCGCCCGATAAGCTCTCGTACCTCTGGCTGCAGCTCGACGCGAACATCTACCATCCGCAGTCGATGACGGCCCTGACGCAGACCGCCGAGCTGCGCGACCGGATGTCGTTTCAGGCCATGGAGTACCTGCAGCGCACCGGCTTCGATGGTTCGTTCAAAATTGACGACATCCGGATGAAGGGCGGCAGCAAGCAGCTGCCCCACACCATCAATTACACCATGATGCGGGTGGATTTGCCGCAGCCGCTGGCACCTAAGCAGTCCGTAACCTTCACGGTGAAGTGGCACTACACCGTAAACGACCAAAAAGCCACCGGCGGCCGCTCGGGCTACGAGTTCTTCCCTGAGGACAAGAACTACCTCTACGAGATTGCGCAGTTCTATCCGCGCATGGCCGTGTACGACGACGTGAACGGCTGGCAGCA
The DNA here is from genome assembly GCF_001483135.1 of Solirubrum puertoriconensis. GTDB lineage: Bacteria > Bacteroidota > Bacteroidia > Cytophagales > Hymenobacteraceae > Solirubrum > Solirubrum puertoriconensis. The sequence continues at coordinate 89,480 of NZ_LNAL01000003.1, read as the reverse complement.
CAAGCAGTTCCTGGGCGGCGGCGAGTTTACCCTGCCCTTCGGCGATTACCGCGTGAGCATCACCGCCCCCGCCGACCACGTGGTGGGCGCTACCGGCGTGCTGCAAAACGCCGATCAGGTGCTCACCGCTACCCAGCGCAAGCGCCTCGAGCAAGCCAAGAATGCCAAGAGCCCGGTAGTGGTGGTAACGCAGGACGAGGCTACCCGAGCCGAGCAAGGCCGCGCCAAAGCCACCAAAACCTGGGTGTACGCCGCCAAAAACGTGCGCGACTTTGCCTGGGCTTCATCGCGCAAGTTCATTTGGGATGCCATGGGCCTGAACATTGAGGGCAAACCCGTAATGGCCATGTCGTACTACCCCAAGGAGGCCAACCCGCTGTGGGGCAAGTACTCCACCGAGTCGGTAGCGCACACCCTGCGCGTGTACTCGCGCATGACGGTGCCCTACCAGTACCCCGTAGCTATTTCGGTACACGGCCCCATCGGTGGCATGGAGTACCCCATGCTGTGCTTTAATGGCTACCGCCCGGAGAAAGACGGCACCTACTCGGCCAACACCAAGTACGGTCTGATTTCGGTAGTTATCCACGAGGTGGGTCACAACTTCTTCCCGATGATTGTGAACTCGGATGAGCGCCAGTGGACGTGGATGGACGAAGGCCTGAACACCTTCATGCAGTACCTCACCGAGCAGGAGTGGGAGCGTGGCTACCCCTCGCGCCGCGGCGAGCCGAAGGACATTGTGCCTTACATGAGCATGGCCCAAAACCTGCAGAACCCGATCATGACAAACTCGGAATCGGTGCTGCAGCTGGGCAACAACGCCTACGGCAAACCCGCAACGGCGCTGAACATTCTGCGCGAAACGGTGATGGGCCGCGAGCTATTCGACTTCGCTTTCAAAACCTACGCCAAACGCTGGGCTTACAAACACCCCACCCCAGCCGATTTCTTCCGGACCATGGAGGATGCCTCAGGCGTTGACCTCGACTGGTTTTGGCGCGGCTGGTTCTACGGCACCGAGCACACCGACATCAGCATTGAAGGCGTGCAGTGGTACAAGGCCGATTCGAAAAACCCCGAAATCGAGAATGCCCGCCGCCGCGAAGAGCTGAACGCCGCTCCGCAGAGCCTCTCGCAGCAGCGCAACCTGCAGGACATTAAAAAGACGCTGGTTGACGATAAACCCGAGTTGAAGGACTTCTACAACAGCTTCGACGCGCTGGCCGTAACCGACGCCGACAAGGCTCGCTACCAGAAGTACGTATCGGGGCTGAACCCCGAGCAGCAGCAAATCCTCAGCAAAGGACTCAACTTCTACCAGGTAAATCTGAAGAACCTAGGTGGCCTGGTAATGCCGGTGGTGGTGCAGATGACCTACAACGACGGCACCCAGGAAGTGGTGAACATCCCGGCCGAAATCTGGCGCAAGAACAACGCCGAGGTAACCAAGGTGTTCATCACCGAGAAGCCCGTAGCCGCTTTCACGCTGGACCCTTACCAGCAAACGGCCGACACCGACCTCTCGAACAACGCCTTCCCGCGTAAGCTGGCTCCGTCGCGCTTCGAGCTGTTCCAGCAGCAACAACAAGCCCAGCCGAACCCCATGCAGCAGCGTAATGTGTCGTCGCAGCAGCCGCAGCAAGGCGGCGGCACCACGGGCGGCGGTACTCGCTAATCCTGCTTTCGTTTAGCTTTGAACAGCCGGGCCATTTGGTCCGGCTGTTTTTATTTGCGTCGATGAATTCAGATGCTAGTAGAATCGCGCTTTTGCAGACTTTGACGCGCGCAGACGATGCGGCAGTAGCAGACCAGGCTTTTGAAGAACTTACCGCCCTAGGTGGCGAGGAAGTACTTAGCTACTACCCTATCGTTCGGGCTCGAACAGCTCGATGGACTCGTTAACGAACTTCTGGAAGAATATTGATAGAAGGTTCAGACCTACCTAATATGGCCTGAAGCTTCCGCTTATCTTACACTGCAATTCAACCTTAAACACCATGGGCCTCCTCGACGCACTACTCGGCAACGCTTCGGAAAGCGACATTCAGGAAACGCAACAAGAACTTGCCCGCATTTTGGCTGCCAATGAGCGCGTAGAAAAAGCCTACGCCATCATTCGCGACCAAATCATCTTCACCAACAAGCGCCTGATTTTGGTGGACAAGCAAGGCATGACGGGTAAGAAGAAGGAGTTCCTAAGCGTGCCCTACCGCAGCATCGACCGGTTTTCGATGGAAACCACCGGCCACTTCGACCTCGATGCCGAGCTAAAAATCTGGATACGTGGGCAGGTTGAGCCCATCAGCAAAAACTTCCGCAACGACCAGAACATCCACGACATCAGCCGCGCTTTGGCCGAGTACGCGCTCTAGGTTGTATAAGTCAGGGCTTCTGCCTGCAACCTTTTCTGCAAGGTAAGCCTCATCAGACAGCTCACCTTACAGCTTCAAACTTATGCGTGTCTTGTTTCGCCCGGCTTTGCTGCTTGCTGCCGTATCCACCATGTTGCTGGCATTTCAGTGCGGCGATGATGAACCTCAGCCGACTTGCGTGGGTGGCACAGTGCTAGGTGCGCATTGCGGCTCGCCCAGCGGCAACTACGGCTACGTGCTAGAGGTACCCGCCGATTACCCCACTTCGGTTTCGTGGACCGATCCTGCCACCGGCACCAACTACAAGCACGTGGTTACGGCCCTTAATCTGCCTACGGATTTACAGCGAGCGGGGCACAAAGTCTATTTTGTGTCGCACCCAGCTACCAACGCCGAGCTAGCCGCCTTGGGCGTCCGCACGGCCGACTGCCCGGCGCCTCCCCTTCCGGTTACGTTGGAAAGCGTAAACAGTACTCCTTGCCAATAGCGTGTGCAGCCTCAAACGCAATTTTTACAAAAACAACGGCCCCGCAGCTGAGCTGCGGGGCCGTTGCTGTTTTGGCTCCCTAGGTGCTAGGCAGCCGGAGTTTGAATAGCGGGCGGTGTGGGGTTGTATTGCGGCGTGGCCACTTGGTGCTCGGCCGCGCGCTTGCCTTTATCGTCCTTCATATCGCGGCGGTTGAAGGGACGGATGATGAGGCGCAGGGCCTGATCGGAGGCAAAATAGCTGAACGCCCAGTCGACGAAAGCCACCACTTTGTTGCGGAAGCCCACGAGCGTCATCAGGTGCACAAACAGCCACGTGAGCCAACCCAAGAAGCCGCGGAAGTGCACGTCCTTGGGCAAATCGACCACGGCTTTGTTGCGCGCTACAATGGCCATTACCCCTTTGTTGAAGTACTTAAACGGCACGGGCTGCTCGCGCCGGATTAGGCGGCGGAAGTTGTCGGCTAGGTGCTCGGCCTGCTGCTGCGCCACGGGAGCCAGCATGGGCATGCCCTTGGGCATGTCGTCGGTTACCATGTTGGCCACGTCGCCGATGGCAAACACGTTCTCGAAGCCTTCTACCTGGTTCCAGGTGTTCACGTTGATGCGCTTGTTGCGCGTAACTACCTGCTCGGGCAGGCCGGGCAGGGCAGCCCCGTTCACGCCAGCGGCCCAAATCAGGTTTTCCGTCGGAATAAAGTCCGTTTCGGTATAGTAGGCGCGGCAGTCTTCGAAGCGCTTGATGCCGGTGTTCAGGCGCACATCCACGCCCAGCTCCTGCAAGTAGCGCAAAGCCTCCTGCTGCGATTTTTGCGACATCGGACCTAGGAGTGCCGGGCCCGCCTCCACCAGAATGATGTTCATCTGCTTCAGGTCGAGTTCGGGGTAGTCTTTGGGCAGTACCGTGCGGCGCATTTCGGCCAACGAACCGCTGATTTCGACGCCCGTAGGCCCCCCGCCTACCACCACGATGTTCATGAGGGCTTGGCGTTGCGCGGGGTCTTCCTTTAGTAGCGCTTTTTCGAAGTTCTGGAAGATGTAGCTGCGCAGGTTCAGGGCATTCGGGATGCTCTTGATCTGCATAGCATTGCGCTCGATGCTTTCAATTCCGAAGAAGTTGGTAAGCGAGCCAGTGGCAATCACCAGGTAGTCGTAGCTGATGTCGCCGATGTTGGTGTGCACCAAGTTGCTGGTGGTATCAACGTGCTCCACATCGGCCATGCGGTAGAAGAAGTTCTTCTGCCCCGCAAAGATTTTGCGGATGGGGTAAGCAATGCTATCGGCCTCAAGGGCGCCCGTGGCCACTTGGTAGAGCAGCGGCTGAAAGTTATGGTAGTTGTGGCGGTCGATTACGACCACCTGCACCGGATCGTGTTTGAGCGACTGAGCTAAGCGCATACCGCCAAAGCCGCAGCCGATGATGACAACACGCGGGTGGTTCGATTTCGGAAGGTTCGTATCCATAGCAAACCGTGATGATGACGCGCCAAGGTAGCACGTTGTGGCACATTGCGGCCGTTCCTCGGCTTTACCTTTAAAGTGCCCGTACGGTTGCAAAACGCCCGAAACTCTGCTTACTCGCCAGTACACCAACTGTTGAGCCTGATGCACAGCAGCAGCTCTACTGATGATGCACCGGCCAAAACGAAAGAAGCCGCTATAAAAGAGCGGCTTCGGGAGCTGGCATACAGGGGGCAACCTACTTTTCGGCTTGGGTTAATCCTTCTTTTTGAACTCGCCGTTTTTAATCTGATTGATCAGCTGCAACCAGCTGAACGGGTTAAGCAGCGGGTTGTTGGAGTACGGGTTGGGCGCGGTGCCCATGCGGCGCTGCTGGTCGAGTTGTTGTTGCTGCATGGTTTGGCGGTAGTTGGCCATGCTCGTAACCGGCGCATTCTGAAAAATGCGGCGTAGAATATCCTCGTTGAGGTTTTCGGCCGTGCGGGTGCCGCGCTCCTTAGGCAGCTTAAGGGCCAGAAACGCCCGCTTGAAATCTTTTTCCGTCACGTAAGGAAACACGCGTACCTCGGGCAGCACGGTGGCATCTTCCTTCAGCTGCACAATTACGGAGTAGCTCTGCCGGGGGTAATCGGGCGGGATAACCACGTACTGATTACGGTATCCCAGCGAGCGAATCACGATGCTGTCGCCGGCCAGTACGGGTATCGAGAAATAACCGTAGGCGTTGGTGGCCGTGCCACGACCGGCCTTGGGCAAAAACACAGTGGCGCCGGGCACGCCCAGCAGCGAGTCGCCGGTGGCTACGATACCGGTAAACTGCACTACCTGCCGCTGCCCTTGCGCTTGCGCGTGGCGGGGCAGCGTAAAGGCAGCTACCAGCACAAGCAGCAAGCACACTAGCAGATGATTGAATCGGGCAATGGTGGGCATGAGGGCAATTTGCAGATAAACAAAGATACGGCTCTTTCGCGGGGCGTGGGGCGGCACGAGCTTACCTTTGAGGGGTAGGCCAATCGCCACTATAACCCCCACGCTTGGCAAAAGATGCGTCTCAAACACTTTTCCGTTGCATTTGGGCTCAGCTTATATAAAGCCATGGGCGACGAATCGCGGGTGCGCATCTTGCATTTGCTCTGGCGAAACCAGGAAATGTGCATTTCCGACTTGGAGCAAGTGCTGGATTTCACCCAAACAAAAACCTCTAGGCAATTATCCTACCTGAAAAATGCAGGTTTGGTAAATTTCCGCCGGCTCGACAACTGGATGTTCTACTTCATCAAGGACGAGGTAATTGACCTGCTGCAGCAACAGCTCAGCTACATGGAGCGCGACCCGCAATTGGTGAAAGACCAGAAGACCTACGACACGTTATGGTCGAATCGGGAGCTGGCTGCGTATAAGCTGCAAAACCGTTACTGGACGGGTACCTCGCGCACCTAGGCTATGCATTTCAGGGCGCATTGCTCAGTGCCACAACGGACCATGCCGCCCCATGAAATACCAGCATCACCTCTTCGTTTGCACCAATCAAAAAAGCGGCGTCGGCTCCGATGTGGCCAAGGCCATTAAGAAAGAGCTGAAAAAGCAAGACCTGAAAAGCTTGCTGGTGGGCGGCAAAAAGCGTAAAAACCGGGTGCAAACTGTAGGCTGCCTCGATGTGTGCAAACAGTGCAAAAAAGGCAACGGCGCGGCCTTGGTGGTGTACCCCGAGGGCGTTTGGTACGGCAACGTGCAGCCCCGCGACGCCGCCGACATTGTGCACCAGCACCTAGGCGAAGGCCAGGCCGTAGGCCGGCTCGTTATCGAAAAATAACGCCGCGCCGAGCACCCATTTACTCAGGAGCATTGTTCTTTGCTCATTCATCAGTTGCTGCTTCTCGTGAAAGCTTACCGTCATCTATTTTTCGACCTCGATCATACGCTGTGGGATTTTGAGCGCAACGCCGATGAAACCCTCCGCCACCTCTACGAGCAGCACAACCTAGGCCGCTTCGGCAACTTCACGGTCGATGAGTTTATCAGCCGCTACAGTGAGGTAAACCACGGCCTTTGGCGCCTTTACCAAGCCAACAAGATTACCCAGGAGCAGCTCCGTAGCGTGCGGTTTGTGCGCGCCCTAGGCAAATTTGGGGTGCCCGAGGATGAAGTGCCGGCCACCATCAGCAGCGATTTTACCGATATTCTGCCGCAGAAATCGGCCGTGTTCCCGTACTGCTACGAGGTGCTCGACTACCTGCGCGACCGTGGATACGAGCTGCACCTCATTACCAACGGGTTTAAGGATGTTCAGTACGTTAAGCTTGCCTCCTCCAAGCTTACCGATTACTTCCAGGAAATTGTAACATCAGAGTGCAGTGGCTGCCTCAAGCCCGACCGCCGCATTTTCGAGCACGCTTTGGAGCGCAGCGGCGCCAAAGCTCCCGAGTCGCTGATGATCGGCGACAACTTGGAGTGCGACGTGCTGGGTGCTTACAACGCTGGCATTGATCAGGTGTACTTCAACCCCGATAAGCGCCGCCACTCAGCCGAGGTTACGTACGAGATTAGCTGCCTAAGCGAGCTGAAGTGCTTTTTGTAAGGCAGTTCAGCAAGCCAAGCTCTTTATGTATTCTACTCTTTCCAGAGTGTTGCTCACCTGGGTGCCAGTAGGAACAGCACTTCTAGTGAGTACACTACACAGTAGGAGCACTTGGCTAGCGGTTGCGCTAGGTCAGTTGCTGTTACTAAGCTTGAGTGGAAAGCAGATATCTGAGCACGAAGCGCAAGTCGGACAAACCACTTATGCCACTTGGTTATTTCTGCTCTTGGTTGGGGGTGTTATCCTGCTGTCTTTCTTTTTCTGGCTCTTTGCCGACATGAAGATTTAAGCTGCTTGTTGGCATTTGGATAGCTTCTCTGCTTTCGTTCTACCTTTGCCGCACTTTCCAGACACCCCATCGCCAACAGATATTCCCACGCTATGGCCAACGGCTTTTTCAACGTACCTGCTCCCGTAAACGAACCTGTAAAAGGCTACGCCCCTGGCTCGCCCGAGCGCGCCGAGCTGCAAGCCATGCTGAGGGCGCTCAAAAAGCAGGAGCGCGATATTCCGATGTACATCGGTGGCCAGGAAGTGCGCACCGGCAACACCCAGCGCATTGCTCCACCTCACGATCATCAGCATACCCTAGGTCATTTCCACTTAGGCACGGCCGAGCACGTGCAGCAGGCCATTGATGCTGCCTTGGCGGCCCGCCCCATGTGGGCCGAACTGCCCTGGCAGGAGCGCGCCGCCATTTTCCTGAAAGCGGCTGAGCTGCTGGCCGGGCCCTACCGCGCCCGCCTGAACGCCGCCACCATGCTGGGCCAGAGCAAGAACGCGTTTCAAGCCGAAATCGACTCGGCTTGCGAACTGATCGACTTCTTCCGGTTCAACGTGCACTTCATGCAGCAGATTTACCAGCAGCAGCCCGAGTCGGCGCCTGGTATGTGGAACCGCCTGGAGCACCGCCCGCTTGAGGGCTTCCTGTTCGCCCTCACACCCTTCAACTTCACCTCCATTGCCGGCAATCTGCCTACCGCCCCGGCCATGATGGGCAACGTGGTGGTATGGAAGCCCGCCAACACCCAGATCTACTCGGCGCAGGTGCTGATGGAGCTATTCCAGGAAGCTGGCGTACCGGCTGGCGTTATCAACCTAGTGTATGTTGATGGCCCCACCGCTGGCGACGTAATTTTTAGGCACCGCGACTTTGCTGGCATTCACTTCACTGGCTCCACGGGTGTTTTCAACAACATTTGGAAAACCATTGGCCAAAATGTGGGCAACTACCGCTCGTACCCCCGCGTGGTAGGCGAAACCGGCGGCAAAGACTTCATCATCGCCCACGAGTCGGCGCACCCGCGCCAGGTGGCTACGGCTATTTCGCGTGGTGCTTTCGAGTTCCAGGGCCAGAAGTGCTCGGCGGCTTCGCGCGTGTACATTCCCAGCAATATGTGGGATGAGGTGCGTCAGTACCTACAAGAGGACCTGAAATCGTTTAAAATGGGCGATGTGGAGGACTTCTCGAACTTCATCAACGCCGTTATCGACGAGAAATCGTTCGACAAGCTGGCTAAGTACATCGACCAAGCCAAACAGGACGAGTCGGTAGAAATTGTTGCTGGTGGCAACTACGATAAGTCGAAAGGCTACTTCATCGAGCCCACCGTCATTGTGGCCAAAGACCCGCAGTACGTTACCATGTGCGACGAACTGTTCGGCCCCGTGCTGACGGTGCACGTGTACAACTCGCAGGAGTTTGAGAAGGCGCTGGAGCTGGTCGACAACACCTCGCCCTACGCCCTCACCGGTGCCGTTTTCTCGCAAGACCGCTACGCCATCGACCTGGCGACGCGCAAGTTGGTGCACGCGGCCGGCAACTTCTACATCAACGATAAGCCTACCGGCGCGGTGGTAGGGCAGCAGCCCTTCGGCGGTGCGCGTGCCTCGGGCACCAACGACAAAGCCGGTTCCATCCTGAACCTGCTGCGTTGGGTGTCGCCGCGCACTATCAAGGAAACCTTCGTGCCGCCCGTTGATTACCGTTACCCCTTCATGGGAGTGGATAATCACGAAGACCTGAACGTGACCGGCAAAGGCGGCTTCTAAGCCTTCTTTTTACAAACACAAAAGCCGTTCTGTGACAAACAGGGCGGCTTTTGTGTTTATCAGAGTGGAAGCTGGCTTTGTGTTTTCTTTTTTAGAACAAATCTAAGCTAGAAGCCCAAAGCTGTAACTACACGCATCATCGGTATCTATGGTCTTCGATTCGTTGCACCCCCCCGGTTTTCGTCCTACCTTTGCCCCCCAATGCCATTTCCTCAACAGCAACTTCCTTTTCCTATGCTGTTAGCTACCACTGCTGCGTACCAACCGGCCGACTATGTGCCGATTCTAATTCAGTTTGGCCTTGCACTGGCCTTTGTGGCGTTTTCGATGATTGCCTCGCACCTCATCGGCCCCAAACGCCACTCCAAAGTGAAGGACGCGTCCTTCGAGTGCGGCATCGAGTCGGTGGGCAACGCCCGCACCCCTATCTCGGTGAAATACTTCCTCACGGCTATCCTCTTCGTACTCTTCGACGTGGAAGTCATCTTTATGTACCCTTGGGCGGTAAACTTCCGGGAGCTAGGCGCTGCCGGCTTCGTCACGATGTTGCTGTTCATGACGTTGCTGCTGGCCGGTTTCTTCTACATCATTAAGAAGGGCATCCTGAAGTGGAATCAGTAAGCCAAGCCTAGGTAAACCTTTACTTCTGAGCCGATGTTCGAGAAGTTGAGGTTGCCGCCGCAGCTTACACCTAACCAGACTTTTCGCCATGAGTGATAACCGCGTTCCAGAAATCAAGACGGTAGCCGCCCCCGACGGGGTTGAAGGCGCCGGCTTCTTTGCCACTTCGCTGGAGAAGGTGGTGGGCATTGCCCGCGCCAACTCGCTGTGGCCGCTACCCTTTGCCACCTCGTGCTGCGGCATCGAGTTTATGGCAACCATGGGTTCTCACTACGATATTTCGCGTTTCGGTTCGGAGCGTCCGTCGTTCTCGCCCCGCCAAGCCGACCTGCTTATGGTGATGGGTACCATTGCCAAGAAAATGGCCCCGATTGTGAAGCAAGTGTACGAGCAAATGGCCGAGCCTCGCTGGGTATTGGCTATGGGCGCCTGCGCTTCGTCGGGCGGTATTTTCGACAGCTACTCGGTGCTGCAGGGTATTGACCGCATCATTCCCGTGGATGTGTACGTGCCCGGCTGCCCGCCCCGCCCCGAGCAGGTGCTGGAAGGCCTCATGCGCATTCAGGAGCTGGCCAAGAACGAGTCGCTCCGCCGCCGCGATTCGCCCGAATACCAAGCACTGCTGGCGTCTTACAACATTAAGTAGTCGGTAAAGGATAGTCGGTAGCCGGAGTAAACACTTGGCTACCGACTACTTGCTACCAAGTACCTCACATGATCCAACTCAACACCTCGCCGGCTGCCCAGCAAAAAGCTGCCGACTACGTTAAGGCCCACGCTGCTATCAGCAACGAGCAAATTTTGGCTCGCCTGCAGGAGCTCTTCGGCGCCGACACGTTTTCGGATGTGGAAGAGCCCTACGGCATGCTTACCGCCACGGTATCGCGCGACAAGATTCACGAAATCATTGACGTGCTGCACGGCGAGGAGCAGTTGCAGCTCAACTTCCTGACTACCATGTGCGGCATGCACTGGCCCGATAAGGTTGGGCAGGAGCTTGGCATGGTGTATCAGCTGCACAGCTTGGTAAACAACATCCGGCTGCGCCTCAAAATCTTCTTCCCCATTCAGGACCCGGTTGTGCCCACCCTCACGGATGTGTACGCCACCGCCAACTGGATGGAGCGCGAAGCCTATGACTTCTACGGTGTAATCTTCACGGGCCACCCCAATCTTATCCGCATCCTGAATGTGGAAGACATGGACTACCACCCGTTGCGCAAGGAGTACCCGCTCGAAGACGGCACGCGCGAAGACAAGACCGACCTTTTCTTCGGCCGATAGTTTCTGCCGCGGCCCCTACCCTTCCTAGGTCAGGACCAGCCGCACGAACCCCGAATCAATGGCAACGAACGACGCACTCGAAGCGACCCGTCCTATACATCACGAAGCTGCCCAACAGCAGCGCGGCGTGATGGTCCAAAAAACCGAAGACTTCGGCCAGGACCTTACCACGCTGAACCTAGGTCCGACGCACCCGGCTACGCACGGCATCTTCCAAAACATCCTGCAAATGGATGGCGAGAAGATCATTTCGGGCGTGCCCACCATCGGCTACATCCACCGGGCATTCGAAAAGATTGCCGAGCGGCGCCCTTTCTATCAGATTACGCCGCTGACGGACCGGATGAATTACTGCTCCAGCCCCATCAACAACATGGGCTGGCACATGACGGTGGAAAAACTGCTGGGCATTGAGGTGCCCAAGCGTGCCCAGTACATGCGCGTAATCATGATGGAGCTGGCACGCATCGCCGACCACCTCATCTGCAACGGCATCTTGGGCGTAGATACCGGCGCTTTCTCGGGCTTCCTCTACCTGTTCGAGGAGCGCGAAAAGATTTACGAAATCTATGAGGAGGTGTGCGGCTCGCGCCTCACCACCAACATGGGCCGCGTAGGCGGCATGGAGCGCGACTTCTCCGACGTGGCGATTCAGAAGCTGCGCAAGTGGATGAAGGAGTTTCCGGCTGTAATGAAGGAGTTCCAGAACCTCTTTGACCGCAACCGCATCTTCATGGACCGCACCATCGATGTGGGTCCAATTTCGGCGGAACGTGCGCTCAACTACGGTTTCACGGGCCCCAACCTGCGTGCGGCCGGCGTCGACTACGACGTACGGGTGATGAACCCCTACTCGTCGTACGAAGACTTCGAGTTTGAAATTCCGGTGGGTACGAACGGCGACACCTACGACCGTTACCTCATTCGCAACGAGGAAATCTGGCAGAGCTACCGCATCATCGAACAGGCACTGGCTAAGCTTCCGGATGGCCCTTACCACGCCGACGCGCCGCACTATTACCTACCGCCCAAGACGGAGGTGTACCGCAACATGGAGGCCCTGATTTACCACTTCAAGATCATCATGGGCGAAATCGACGCCCCGGTAGGCGAAGTGTACCACTCCGTGGAAGGCGGCAACGGCGAACTGGGCTTCTACCTGGTGTCGGACGGCGGGCGCACCCCGTACCGCCTGCACTTCCGCCGGCCCTGCTACATCTACTACCAGGCTTACCCCGAAATGGTGGTAGGCTCGACTCTCTCCGACGCCATTATTACCCTGAGCTCCATGAACGTCATTGCTGGCGAGCTGGACGCTTAATCTGCGCTGCTTATGGAATCGACGACCGCGCCCGTAAAGCCGCAATTTTCGGAAGCCGCTAAGGCTGAAATTGCTCGTCTGCTGACCCACTACCCCGACGACCGCAAAAAGTCGGCCCTGCTGCCGTTGCTGCACATTGCGCAAGCCGAGTTTGGCGGCTGGGTTAGCCCCGAGGTTCAGGACCTGGTAGCTGAAACGCTCGGCCTCAAGCCCATCGAAGTGTACGAGGTATCCTCGTTCTACACGATGTTCAACCTCAAGCCGGTAGGCAAGCACGTGCTGGAAATTTGCCGCACGGGCCCTTGCATGCTGCGCGGCTCCGACGAATTGACCGCTAATCTAGAGCGCATTACCGGCGCGAAGGTTGGTGAAACGTCGCCCGACGGCCTATTCACGCTGAAGGAGGTAGAATGCCTCGCCGCTTGCGGCACGGCTCCCATCGTGCAGGTGCGCGAGAAGTACTACGAGCAGCTCGATTCGCCCGAAGCTGTTGATGCCATGCTCAATGAGCTGCGCAACATGGTGCACCGCCCGTTGCTCCCGTGGGAGCAGACTGGCCTGCAGCACACGCAACAATAATCCGAAGCAACTACTGTCATGGGCCGCAAGCTACTGACCGAACATATTAACGTTCCCGGCATCGACACCTTCGAGGTATACCGCCAGCACGGCGGCTACCGCTCGGTGGAGAAGGCGCTGAAAACGATGACGCCCGACGAGGTGGTGGAAGAAGTAAAGAAGTCGGGCCTGCGTGGCCGCGGCGGCGCTGGCTTCCCCACGGGCATGAAGTGGAGCTTCCTGGCCAAGCCCGAGGGAGTGCCGCGCCACTTGGTATGCAACGCCGACGAATCGGAGCCCGGTACTTTTAAGGACCGCCACCTGATGTCGCGCCTGCCGCACCTGCTCATCGAGGGCATGATTACGAGTTCGTACGCCCTAGGTGCGAACACCTCGTACATCTACATCCGCGGCGAGCTGTTGTACGTGCTGCGCATTCTGGAGAAAGCCATAGCCGAAGCATACGCCAACGGCTTCCTGGGTAAGAACATCCTAGGTTCGGGCTACGATCTAGACCTGCACGTGCATCCCGGCGGCGGCGCCTACATCTGCGGCGAAGAAACCGCACTGCTGGAGTCGCTGGAAGGCAAGCGTGGCAACCCGCGCAATAAGCCTCCGTTCCCGGCTGTGCAGGGCCTGTACGCTCGCCCCACGGTGGTAAACAACGTGGAGTCGATTGCGGCTGTCGTTCCAATCATCAACGAGGGCGGCGACGAGTACGCGAAGCTGGGCGTAGGCAAGAGTACCGGCACTAAGCTGATTTCGGCTTGCGGCCACCTCAACAAGCCCGGTATCTACGAAATCGAGCTCGGCGTGCCCGTTGAGGAGTTTATCTACTCCGACGAGTACTGCGGTGGTATCTGGAAAGGCCGCGACCTGAAGGCTGTAGTGGCCGGTGGTTCGTCGGTGCCGATTCTGCCTAAGGAGCTCATCCTGAAGACCGCTGCCGGCGAATCGCGTCTGATGACGTACGAGTCGCTGTCGGATGGTGGCTTTGTGACGGGTACCATGCTCGGCTCGGGTGGTTTCATTGCCATGGACGAGACGACTTGCATCGTGCGCAACACCTGGAACTTCTCGCGCTTCTACCACCACGAATCGTGCGGGCAATGCTCGCCATGCCGCGAGGGTACGGGCTGGCTAGAGAAGGTGCTGCACCGCCTCGAGCACGGCCACGGCAACATGCACGACATCGACCTGATCGTGAGCGTGGCAAAGCAGATTGAGGGCAACACCATTTGCCCCCTAGGTGAAGCTGCGGCTTGGCCAGTAGCTGCCGCTGTGCGCCACTTCCGCCACGAGTTTGAGTGGCACGTAACGCACCGCGAAGAGGCAGCTCGCCCCGGCGCGGTGTACCCCGGCAAAGCCGTACTGGTTTAACTTTCCTTTTGAACTGACTTTTCGCTCCCGACCTAGGGAGTTCTGAAAATGGCTAAAATAACCTTCGACGGCATCGAGATAGAAGTACCAGATGGTACCACTATCCTGAATGCAGCCCGCAAAATCGGGGGCGACATTGTGCCGCCGGCTATGTGCTATTACACCCCGCTGAAAGGCACGGGCGGCAAATGCCGCGCTTGCTTGGTGAAGGTGTCGGCCGGCTCAGCCAAAGACCCGCGCCCCATGCCCAAACTGGTGCCTTCGTGCATCACCACGGTGCAGGATGGCATGGTGGTAGAGAACACCACAAACCAGCAGGTGCTCGACGTGCGCAAAGGCATTGTAGAAATGCTGCTGATCAACCACCCACTGGATTGCCCCGTGTGCGATCAAGCCGGTGAGTGCGACCTGCAGAACTTCGCCTTCGAGCACGGTATGGCTACCACCCGCTACGAAGAAGAGCGCCGCACCTTCGAGAAGATCGACATCGGCCCGTACATCCAGTTGCACATGACGCGCTGCATACTGTGCTACCGCTGCGTGTACACCGCCGATCAGCTCACCGAACAGCGCGTGCACGGCGTCCTAGGTCGGGGCGATGCGGCCGAAATCGGCACGTACATCGACAACATCATCGATCAGGACTTCTCGGGCAACGTTATCGACGTGTGCCCGGTAGGCGCCCTCACCGATAAAACCTTCCGCTTTAAGCAGCGCGTGTGGTTTACCAAGCCGGTAAACGCTCACCGCAACTGCGAAAACCCGAAGTGCTCGGGCAACGTGGTGCTGTGGTACAAAGGCAAAGACGTACTGCGCGTAACGGCCCGCAAGGATGAGTACGGCGAGGTGAAGGAGTGGATCTGCAACACCTGCCGCTTCGAGAAAAAAGAAACCAGCGACTGGACAATCGAAGGCCCGACTCACATCGAGCGTTCGTCGGTAATTTCGGCCAACCACTATGAGCTGCCGGTGGTGAACCCGCAGGTAATTGCCGATATGCCGGAAAGCACCATTCGCGACCTAGAACAGAACCCGCCGCTTAAACTCGGCCGCTAAGCTAGTCCACCATGGAAATACCCGTACTGGCCTGGCAAGGCCTCGTAATTCTGGCGGTATTCGGCATTACGCTGCTGATTGCTACCTACTCTACCTACGCCGAGCGCGTGGTAGCGGCTTTCTTGCAAGACCGCGTAGGCCCCGACCGTGCTGGCCCCTACGGCTTGCTACAGCCGCTAGCCGACGCTGTGAAGCTATTCACGAAAGAGGAGTTCTTCCCAAGCGGTGCCAACCGGTGGCTGTTCGTGTTCGGCCCTTGCTTGGCCATGACCACAGCCCTGATGGCTTCGGCGGTTATCCCGTTCGGCAACACGCTGATCTTTGGCAACGGCACCGAAATTCGCTTGCAAGCCATTGAGGTTAACATTGGCATGCTGTATGTGTTCGGTGTGGTCTCGCTGGGCGTTTACGGCATCATGATTGGCGGCTGGGCTTCAAACAATAAGTTCTCGCTTCTGGGTGCTGTTCGTGCTGCTGCGCAAGCCGTTAGCTACGAACTGGCTATGGGTATGGCATTGGTTGCCCTCCTGATGGTTACCGGAACGCTGAGCCTGCGCGAGATTGCGCTGCAACAGTACAATGGCCTTTGGAACATTGTGTACCAGCCGTTGGGCTTCATCATCTTTATTGTATGCGCATTCGCCGAAACCAACCGTACGCCCTTCGACTTGCCGGAGTGCGAAACCGAGCTGGTGGGTGGCTACCACACCGAGTACTCCTCGATGAAGATGGGCCTGTACCTGTTTGCCGAGTACATCAACGTATTTGTGGCTTCGGCCGTGATGAGCACATTGTACTTCGGTGGTTTCAGCTTCCCCGGTGAGCACCTGCTCTACGATGTGCTGCTGAAGTCGCAGGGCGAGCTGTTCGCGCACAACACTGTTACTATTCTGGGCACCATCACGCTGTTCGCGAAGATCTTCTTCTTTATCTTCTTCTTTATGTGGGTGCGCTGGACGCTACCGCGCTTCCGCTACGACCAGCTGATGCGTTTGGGCTGGACTATGCTCTTCCCTATTGCCATCGTGAACATTCTGCTGACGGGCGCTTTCATTTTGTTCTTTGGCAAATAACAGTGCTGCGCGGGTCTCCAAACCGCGCGTTACTGCCGCTCCGAAAGGCAACGTTACGCAAAGCACAACTCTGCGCTACCGACGACAAACATGCAACTGACCAATAGAAGAAAACACATCGAGAAGAAGCCGATGACGCTGATGGAGCGGGCATACCTGCCCGCTGTTACCAAAGGCATGCTCATCACGCTAAAGCACTTTTTCTCGAAGAAGGCTACCATCCGTTACCCGGAGGAGCAGCGCCCCTTCTCGCCTACGTTCCGCGGCTTGCACGTGCTCAAGCGCGACGAGCAAGGCCGTGAGCGTTGCACCGCCTGCGGCTTGTGCGCCGTAGCCTGCCCGGCCGAAGCCATTACCATGGTGGCTGGCGAGCGTAAAAAAGGCGAAGAGAACCTCTACCGCGAAGAGAAGTACGCTGTCAGCTACGAAATCAACATGCTGCGCTGCATCTTCTGCGGCTTGTGCGAAGAGGCTTGCCCCAAAGCAGCTGTTTACCTGCAGGCGGATAAGATGGCGCCGCCGCGCTTTGAGCGCGACGAGTTCATTTACGGCAAAGACCGCTTGGTAGAGCCTGTTGACCCAAATGCCCGCAGCAAACGAGGCATTCAACTCACGCCCGAGCAAGCCGAAGCCCTGGCCCGCCGCATGGCAGGCATCGAAGCCTAACAATTGCAGCACGCCGTGCTGAGCGAAGTCGGCCTAGGTCAGCTTCGCTCAGCATGGCACTTTATTTACCAAGTACCGAAGCCCGAGCCTCCTCTCCCCCATGGGTACCTCCTTATTCTACTTCCTGACGTTTGTGGCGCTGCTGTCGGCCCTAGGTGTGGTGTTTGCCAAGAACCCGATTCACTCAGTGCTGTTCCTGATCCTGACGTTCTTCGCCATTTCGGGTCATTACCTATTGCTGAACGCGCAATTTCTGGCAGCCGTGAACATCATCGTGTACGCAGGTGCCATTATGGTACTGTTCCTGTTCGTGGTGATGTTCCTGAACCTCAACGCCGAAACGGAACCGAATAAGCCGGCTCTGGCCAAGATTACGGCTGCCATTGCCGGTGGCTTGCTGCTGTTTGTGCTGATTGCCGCGCTGCGCAACGTAAACCCTGCTGGTGCTGACCTCGCTACCTTCGACTCGCAGATTGGCATGGTAAACCGCCTAGGTTTGGTGCTGTATCAGCAATACCTGCTGCCGTTCGAATTAGCTTCGGTGCTGTTCCTGGTGGCTATGGTGGGCTCGGTAATGCTCGGCAAACGCGAAACCGGGGAGCGGAATTTCTAGGAATCAACAAGCAAATATTGGTTCAGCCGCTGCCGAAGACACTCTTAGTCTTTGGGGCGGCTGCGTCGCTTCTAGCAGGTTGTGTAAGCCTCGATAAAGAGAAGGGTTGGAACGCTGATACTTTCATGTACAACGCCGAGCGTAATGACTTAGCGATGCTGGAGGCTTAACGAAAAGTCGCGCTACTGTTGAGGAATTTATTACAGCGCTAAATAGCCGGGGTACCGCCAGCTACAACTTCGCCGTGAAGTATGGCTTCGTTGATGGTAGCGAAAGGGAGTACATGTGGATAGGTGATTTAACCGTAGAGGGTGACTCGCTTCATGGGAAAGTCGACAACGAGCCCGAATACATCCACAACGTTGTAAGCGGCCAGCTAGTAAGCATCCACAAGGATTCTATCGCCGACTGGAACTACACCCGAAACAACAAGTTGATCGGCGGCTACTCAATTAAAGTAATCAAGGAACGGATGACTCCAGCAGAAAGAGCGGAGTTCGACAAATCAGTTGAATGGAAGTTTGACTAACACAGCAGCGGCGCCCGAAGAATCAGGCGCCGCTGCTGTGTTAGTCAGCTTGAGCAGTTTGGCTAGGCCGAACTTCCGGCGCGGCCATTCGGGCCCAACCAGCGCTACAACGGCTCATTTTCTGGCGGAATTTCTCCCGTTCTTCTTCTGTCATGCCTTGCATTCGAGCTTCCATATTCTGGCGCCAATGGGCTTGAGCGCGGGCTTTCCAGCCGCCGGCTGGGCCGCCCCGGAAGCCGCCAAACAGAATTTTGCTCAGTACCAGCAAACCTAGGGCCTGCGCGAACGAGATAAAGGGCAAGCCGAAAATGGCCGGCATTAGCCAGTTCCAGAGCGCCATTACGGCAAGGCTGGCCAACGACACGAACACGGCCACGAAGAGCAGAAAGCGTAGGCTGCGGAGCAGCCAAAGATTGCGGTTCATATCGGAGAGGGAGTTTAGTCGAGGAACAAATCGGTGTAGAGCGCCTGCAGCTTGGTACGGAGTTGCTGCACCGCGTAGTGCTTGCGCGAAATCAGGGTTTTCAGCGGCACGCCGGTTTCTTCCGACATCTGCTTGAATGTTTTGCCATCGAACTCGTGCCATACGAATACTTGGCGCTGGGCGGGTGACAGTTCCTCCAGGGCATCCAAAATGGCTTCCATAATGGTTTCGCGCGCCATGGCCGTTTCCGTTGAGTCGTCGGGGGCGGGCAACACATCGGCTAGCAGCAAGGGCTCGTCGGAGTCGGCAGCCGAGTGGTACGAAGCGGCTTCTTCGAGCGAAGCAGGCTTGGGCCGACGGTAGCGGTCAATGATTTTATTGCGCGCCACCCGAAACAGCCAAGCCGCCATTTGCTCCACGGGCTTCACTAGGCGGTAGCTCTGCACGAGCTCATAGAAAACGTCCTGCAGCACGTCTTCGGCGTCGGCCTCGTCGGGAATGCGGCGGCGGATGAACGAGAGCAACTTGCTGCGCTGCTCCCGCACGGCCTCTTGCACCCGGTCGTTTTGCTCGGTCATGGCCGCCGCGGTAGGAAGTATGGTCAGTGCCTGTTCCATTCTGAAGGGGAAGACGCAGGCACCGGAAAAATACTTTATCAGGAATAGAAAATTTTCAGGAACGTGCAGCACCTAATGCCAGCAGCCCGGCAGCAGCAACGAACTAGTGCAGATGCAACTGCCTTTGCAGGTACTTTTCCGCGGGAGTTTTCCAATTTTCAGGATACCTTTGCCCGCTAATTCTGCCTACCGTTGAGGTAGATCTTTTTTCTGCCGCTACCCCGTCCTGAATGGAACAGACGATACCGGAAGTCATCCGCACGATTCCGCTTCAGCACTACATATTCTTTGCTTCTGCCCTGTTTGCCATTGGCGTGCTGGGCGTGCTGACGCGGCGCAATGCCATCATCATTTTCATGTGCGTAGAGTTGATGCTCAACGCCGTGAACGTTCTGCTTGCCGCTTTCTCGGCCTACCGCGCCGACCCCAACGGGCAAGTTTTTGTGTTTTTCATCATGGCCGTGGCTGCTGCCGAAGTTGCAGTAGGCTTGGGCATCATCGTGATGATTTACCGCAACATTCAGAACACCGACGTCAACCTGCTCGACCGGTTGAAGTGGTAATCAATTTTGCCGGCTCGTACTAAGCGGGTTGCTAGCTGCCTTTGGGCGACTTACGCACCAGCTTACCTAGGCCGACACGCAAACAACGCACATCAGCACATCGACGCTCATGGCTGAACAAGCGCCTCTCGCCGTTTTTACCGGCTCGCCGCTGCTCTACATTCTTATTCCGCTGCTGCCGTTTTTGGGCTTTCTCATCAACGGCTTGCTCAACCGCCGCCTTTCGGGCACGGTAGCCGGGCTAATCGGCAGCGCCACCGTTCTGGGTTCGTTCCTGATTTCGGTGTACCTGTTCACCACGTTCCAGTATCCCTACGTGGTGCACCTGTTCGACTGGATTTCGGTCGGCTCGCTGAGCATCCCATTCGCGTACCAGATCGACCAACTCAGCCTCATCATGCTGCTGCTGGTTACCGGCGTAGGCTTCCTCATCCACGTGTACTCCATCGGGTACATGCACCACGATGAGAACGTAGGCAAGTTCTTCGCCTTCCTTAACCTGTTCGTTTTCTCAATGCTGGTGCTGGTAATGGGCGCCAACTTCGTGATTCTGTTCATTGGCTGGGAAGGCGTGGGCCTCTGCTCCTACCTGCTCATCGGCTTCTGGAATCAGAACACCAATTACAACAACGCCGCCAAGAAGGCATTCATCATCAACCGCATTGGCGACCTAGGTTTCCTGCTGGGCATCTTCCTGATCTACTTCACCTTCGACTCGGTGCAGTACGGCGAGGTTTTTCAGAAAGCCTCGCAAATGCAGATTGGCGCAGGTGTAGTAACGGCCATTACGTTGCTGCTCTTCGTGGGTGCTATGGGTAAATCGGCGCAGCTGCCGCTCTATACCTGGCTGCCCGACGCTATGGCCGGCCCCACGCCGGTTTCGGCGCTTATCCACGCCGCTACCATGGTAACGGCTGGTATTTACATGGTGCTACGCTCCAACGTACTCTACACGTTGTCGCCCGACACGCTGGAGGTAGTAGCTTGGATTGGTGCCATCACGGCGCTGTTCGCGGCCACCATCGGCATAGCCCAAAACGACATCAAAAAGGTACTGGCCTACTCCACCGTTTCGCAGCTGGGCTATATGTTCCTGGCACTGGGCGTAATGGGCTACAGCTCGTCGCTGTTCCACGTACTCACGCACGCCTTCTTCAAGGCGCTGATGTTCCTAGGTGCCGGTTCGGTGATTCACGCCATGAGCAACGAGCAGGACATCCGCCGCATGGGCGGCCTGCGCAAGGCTTTGCCGATTACCTTCCTCACGTTCCTGATCGGCTGCCTGGCTATTTCGGGCATTCCGCCGTTCTCGGGCTTCTTCTCGAAAGATGAGATTCTAGCCCACGCCTATGAGCACAACAAAGTGCTGTGGGGCATTGGCCTGCTTACGGCTTTCCTGACGGCCTTCTACATGTTCCGCCTGCTGTTCCTCACCTTCTTCGGCGAGTTCCGCGGTACCGAGGAGCAGAAGCACCACCTGCACGAGTCGCCGGCTAGCATGACGCTGCCGCTCATCATCCTGGCCATTCTGGCTGCCGTAGGCGGTTTTATGAATGCGACGCTTTTCTTGGGCAAAGGCTACTTGGCCGATTTCCTGGCGCCATTGTTCAACTACTCGCGCCAGCTAAGCCCCGAAGCTTTCGGTGCTGAAATCGACCACGCTACCGAGTACATGCTCATTGGCTTCTCGGTAGCAGCCGGTGTGCTGGGCATTGTGCTAGCGTACGTGCTCTACGTGGCTCGCCGCAGCCGCCCGGCCGAGGAGAACCAGCCACGCGGCTTCTTCGAAAACCTGGTGTACAACAAGTACTACGTCGATGAGCTGTACAACGCCCTGTTCGTGCGTCCTTCCATGTTCCTCTCGCGCGGCCTGCACGATGGCGTGGAAAAGCGCGTGGTAGATGGCTCCGTGAATGGCTTAGGTCGTTTGGTAATGGGTAGCTCGCAGCTGCTGCGCAATCTGCAAACCGGCCGCGTTGAAACCTACCTGCTGCTGATGGTAATCGGCATTGTGGTAGTACTGGCCCTGAATTTCATCCACTTCTAATTTTTAGCAGCCCATGATGAAGCCTTTGCTGCTTTTTCTAGGTGACCTGGGCGGTGGCGAATTGCTGCTCGTAATGGTCTTCCTTATTCCTCTTGGGCTGCTCTACTTCCTTCCATCAATCATTGGCCGGAAGCGACCTGATTTCCTAATCATCCTCTTAGTGAATTTGCTAGCAGGTTGGTCAATTATCGGGTGGTTCATCGCTTTGTACCTAGCGGTTCGTCGACAGACAAGTCTCGCACCTACTGCTTATGCCACCGGCGCAACCTCGGTTGCGGATGAACTCTCCAAGCTTCGGGACTTGCGCGACCAAGGCGTAATTACCTCTGAGGAGTTCGAACGTCAAAAGAACAATCTGCTTAGCTAATGCTGACTGCCCTTCTGCTTATCTGGCCCGTGGCCGCTGCGCTGCTGCTGCACTTTGTGCGGGGCAACGCCGCGCGGGCGCTGGCCTTTGGCGCTTCGCTGGTCGAACTGGCGCTGGCCGTATTTATGGCCATCCAGTTCCAGGTTAACTCCCAGCCACAGTTCGAAATCAACTACCCTTGGTTGGCTTCAGTTGGCATCAACTTCCATATCGGTATTGATGGCCTGAGCCTGTTGCTGGTGCTACTCACCGCTTTCTTGGTGCCGCTGATTCTGCTGGCCTCATTCCGCCACGATTACGAGAACCCCTCGGTGTTCTACGCCTTGGTGCTGTTCATGCAAACGGGCCTGATTGGCGTGTTTGTGGCCATGGATGCGTTCGTGTTTTACTTCTTCTGGGAAGTGGCACTCATTCCGATCTACTTCCTCGCCGGTGTGTGGGGTGGCGAGCGTCGGGTGCAGGTTACACTTAAGTTTTTCATCTACACCGTCGTTGGCTCGCTATTGATGCTGGCCGGCTTTGTGTACCTGTACTACATGACTGGTGCTAATGGTGCGGTGCGCAGCTCCGACCTAGCCGCTTTCTACAACTTGCGCCTCTCGGCGGCCGAGCAATCATGGGTATTCCTGCTGGTGTTCTCGGCCTTCGCCGTGAAAATGCCCATCTTCCCGCTGCACTCGTGGCAGCCCGACACCTACGAGCAGAGCCCCACGCCGGCTACCATGCTGCTCTCGGGCATTATGCTGAAAATGGGTATCTATGGCACCATGCGTTGGGTACTGCCCATCGTGCCCCTAGGGGTTAGCCAGTGGAGTTGGGTGGTGATGATTCTGGCCGTTATCGGCATCATCTACGGTGCGCTTATCGCCATTCGTCAGCGTGACATGAAGCGCCTGATTGCTTTCTCGTCGCTCTCGCACGTAGGCCTGATGATTGCCGGTATGTTCTCGCTCACGGCCGTTGGCTTGCAGGGCACCGCCGTGCAGATGCTCGCTCACGGTGTAAACGTGGTAGGCATGTTCTTCATCTCTGACATTATCGAGCGCCGCACCGGCACCCGCCAAATTCCCGAGCTAGGTGGCCTAACCCGCGCTACCCCGCTGCTGTCAGTAACCTTCCTTGTAATCCTGCTGGGTACCGTTGCTCTGCCGCTTACCAACGGCTTTGTGGGCGAATTCCTGCTCCTGATGGGCGTGTATCAGTACAACCCTTGGCTGGGCGCCGTAGCTGGTCTCACCATCATCTTTGGTGCGGTTTACTTGCTGCGTATGTTCCAGCGCGTAATGCTTGGTCCCGATTCGTCGTTCTCGAGCGTGATTCGCGACCTAACTGGCGCTGAGCTAGCCGTACTCGTCCCGCTCATCCTGATGGTATTCTGGATCGGCCTGTTCCCCGGCACCTTCCTGCACATTTCGGAGCCCGCCGTGAACAAGCTGCTGGTGCTAATCAACCGCTAAGCCACCCGACTCATGCTCTCGATTATTCTGCTTTCTGTTTCCGGGCTGGCCAACCTGTTTCTAGGTTTTCTGCGCTCCAACCGGTTGCTGCTGCCAGCAGTGCTGCTGGTGCTGGCAGTGGTATTTGCCGTGAACATCTCGGGCATTGACACCACCGGTCCGCTGGCCGCCTGGAATGCCTCGCCCTACTTCAACGGCATGCTCATCTTCGACCGCTACGCGCAGGTATTCACTGCGGTGGTGGTGCTCACAACGCTGCTGTTGCTGCCGTTTTCGCACAAGTACGTGCGCGAAGGCAACCCCAACCTGGCCGAGTACTATAGCCTAATGCTGTTTTCGCTGGTAGGTGCTATCATGATGGTGAGCTACAACAACCTGCTCATCCTCTTCCTAGGTATCGAAACCCTCAGCATTGCTATGTATGTGCTGGCCGGCTCCGATAAGAACAACCTGCGCTCGAACGAGGCAGCCCTCAAGTACTTCCTGATGGGCTCTTTTGCCACTGGCATTCTGCTGTTTGGCATGGCGCTGATCTACGGTGCTTCCGGAACTTTCGCGCTCGACCAATTGGGAGTAGCCGCTCGCGCCCTGCCCACTGCCGATGCGTCGCTAACCCCCATGCTGTACATCGGCATTCTGCTGATGCTGATTGGCATTGGCTTTAAGATTTCGGCGGCCCCCTTTCACTTCTGGACACCCGACGTATACGAAGGTGCGCCCACCATCTTCACGGGCTTTATGAGCACGGTGGTGAAGACAGCCGGCATAGCTGGTTTCTTTAAGCTGCTGCTCGTTGCCTTCGGCGACAACACCATGAGCCTGTGGTTGCCCACGCTCACGGCTATGCTGGTGCTCACGCTGCTGATTGGCAACGTAGGCGCTGTAGCGCAAACCAACGCCAAGCGCATGCTGGCCTACTCGAGCATTTCGCACGCTGGCTATTTGCTGCTGGCGCTGGTAGCACTGCGCAGCGGCAATCTGTCGTCAAACGCTATTTTCTTCTACTCGCTGGCTTACTCGGTGGCTACGGTTGCCGCCTTTGCTGTGCTGAAGCTGGTGCACGACCAACGCGGCCGCGACGACTACGAAGGTTTGAATGGGCTAGCGCGCACCAATCCGCTGTTATCATTTGCCATGACGGTTGCGATGTTGTCGTTGGCTGGTATTCCGCTCACGGGCGGCTTCTTCGGTAAGTTTTACCTGTTTGCGGCCGCCGCACAAGAGGGCTATATCGGCCTGGTGATTTTTGCGGTGGTAATGTCGGCAGTAGGTATTTACTACTACCTGCGCCCCATCATTGCCATGTACATGCGCTCAGCTCCCGAAGGCGACAATGCACCGGTTGAAGTAGGCGGTTTTCAGTCGGCCGTGCTGGTGCTGCTGATTGCCATTACGGTGCTGTTGGGCGTAATGCCCGGCATTGTGGAAGGCGTACTTAACGTATAAAGCTGGCTTTTCGAGCTACGAATAAGAAAAGGCAGCCCACTGGGCTGCCTTTTTTGTGCTTTACAGTTGGGCTTACTTCTGAGTTACGCGGATGCTGATGCGCCGGTTGAGCGCCCGGCCCACCGGCGTTTCGTTGCTGGCAACAGGATATTTCTGCCCGTAGCCCTTGGCCTCGATGCGGTTTGCGGGCACACCTAGGTCAACCAGCGCGGCCATAGCCACGGTAGCCCGCTCCTCGCTTAGCTTAAGGTTTTGCAAGAACGTGCCCGTGGTATCGGTATAGCCGCCAATCTTCACGCGTGAGTCTGGGAAGCTTTCTAGGATATCGGCTACATTGCGTAGCTGCGCCATTGATTCGTCGGTAAGCGTGGCTTTGCGGGCATCGAAATACACCCGGTCGAAGTTGATCCAGCCTTTCGTGCGGTTGATGGAATCGACCTGCACATTGGCATCGGCCAGGAATCGATAGAGCTTGTTTTCGGTGGAATTGACGCCTACTGTGTGCGTAACGCCGCCCAGCAGCGTGAGCTGCACTGGTTTGCCGGTATCGTAAATGTAGTTTTCGGTGGTGACGTCGTAACGGCCACTAACTGCGGTGGTTGTGGGGTCGTCGGCTACTAGGTTTTCGGCTGAGCGCGTGGGCATTACTCTTTGTGCTGCGGGCTCGTTGGCGGCACCTAGGCCGGCTGTGTAGGAATTAGCGGTTGGCAAGCTGGCAATGGGTGCAGTGCGGTTTTGCCCCAGAAAAAATCCGGTAAGCACCGCCAGCAATACTAGTAGCGCCGGCCACAGCCACTGCCGCTGCGGAAAGCCCTCCGATGCTCCTACTGGCTCGTGCACGGCCGGTGCAGCACGCCTAGGCTCGGCGGGTACGGGCTGCGGCGCAGCCAAGCCACGCTCCCGCTCGGTTAGCAGCAAGCCCGAAACACTGCTGCGTTGGGTTTGCAACCAGCGGCCTAGTGCTGAAGCATCGAGCGGCTGCGTGGTAGCGTACTGGCCCAATACGCCCAGCATTACGGGAGCTACAATCCCCAACACTCGCTCAACCGCGGCATGACGCAAGCCGCTTTCCAGGGCTATTTCGCCTATGCGCCGGTGGTTGCTCTCCGTCAGTAGCGAGCGGATGAGCTGTTGGCCTCGGTGTGCTGGGCTGCTTTCGTTTTCGGCAGCCAACACATCGGCTTGGATATCGGCACGGTAGGCATCGTGTGCCATCGTCCAGATTACCTCGCTGCCACCCACTTGCTCCGAGAGTTTAATAAAGTTGCTCAGTACCAGCGGCACTACTTTGGGCAAAGCTTTCCTGATGCCTGTTTCGCTTTCTCCCACCACTGCGCTTACCTGGCTTACGGCCGGCGCCGTGAAACAGGCCAAGACTTCCTCCAACACATTCTGCGACATGACTTAGGGGATATGAGTTATACCATAGATAATAATACAATAATTTATCAACATATTAACATAGTTATCCACATCAATATTCCCTGCTACAAACATGAAAGGCAGCCCCGCGGGGCTGCCTTTTTCTTGCTTAGCTGTGATATGGCCTACGCTAACCGCAAAACCGACATTTCGGGCTGGTCGGCATACACCACTGCCTCGTCGTCGAAGGGCTCATCGCCCCGAAACTTCATCAGCACGCGGGCGGTGGTGATGATGTCCTTCTGGCAATACTTCACAATGCGGGGTAGGTTGCGCTCCTCGTAGTACACGCGGGCCACGTCGGCACCGTTGATGTCGTCTTTGGGTGTTGGAATGCCGAACATTGCGGCCAGCAGGGCCAGGGAAGTAAACGATTTCCGGTCGCCGAATTTCCACAGCTCCATGGTATCGAGGTGGTTTACCTCCCAAGGCTTTTTGCCAGCAATGTCGAGCTGAGGCGGCAGCAGCACGCCATTTATCATCATGCGGCGCGAGAGGTACGGAAAATCGAACTCTTTGCCGTTGTGGGCGCACAACATATGCCCGGGCTTACGGCTGAGCACCTCAGCAAACTCGCGCAGCAGGGTGGCTTCGTCGTCGGCAGCAAAGCTCTTTACCCGAAAGCGCAGCTGCTCCTGCTTGTCGTAATAAAAGCAACCTAGGGAAATGCACACCACGCGGCCAAACTCGGCGTAGATGCCTGCCTGCGAAAACAACGCCGCGGCCGAAAGGCGGTCGGGCATGGGTTCAACCTCCTCGGCGCCCCAGCTGGGGAAGCCCTGCTGCCGGCGCAGGCTCTGTGCTTTGTGCTCCCACAGGTGGCGCAGCATATCATCGAGCTCGTCGTGGCAACCTACACAGGGCACGGTTTCAATGTCGAGCACGAAAACGTCGGTGAGCTTGAGGTTGCGGAGTAGCTGCATAGGGCACGGTGGAACAGGGGCGCGGTAACGAAGATAGCCCGCAGCCGAGCTAACTATCAAACGTGCGCAACCAGAAAATTGGCTATGCTGGCCACAAAAAAGCCCGCCCAGCTGGTGCTTCAACCAACCGGGCGGGTGTATGTTTTGCTCACTCCCCAAGTGCAGCTGCCGGGCTGCAAGAGGTGTGTCGGGGCTAGGCGGCGGTACCGCGCTAAGCCAGTGCCGGGCGGCCGGTGAGGCACAAGCCCAGCAAGGAAATCAGCAGCTGCTTTCGGGATTTCGTTGACATAGGCGTCGGGCGAAAGAGTGAGCTAACAAACTGACTGCGAGAGTCTGATAGGGTAAAGATCAGTAGCCTTGGGGGGAGGCACAATCACATGATGATGTGATACGATGTGAGCCCGCTCACCCCTGCCCTGTTGTGAAGCAAGCCTTGGTACCTAGGAAACTGCCTGAGACTAGGTAAGCCCTTGGCGCAGGGCCTTGCTTACGGCCTCCGTCATGGAGCGCACGTGCAGCTTCTCGTAAATTTTTTTGATGTGCGAACGAACTGTATCGAGCGAAATACCGCGGTCGTGGGCAATCATTTTGTAGCTGTAGCCTTCTACCAACAGCCCCAAAATTTCCTGTTCGCGGGCGCTTAGGTTGGCTGGCGAGTCTTCCTGCTGACGCGGGGCGGCTGGTTTCGGGAACAAACGCAGCACTTGGCGGGCAATGGCCGGCGTCATGGGCGCGCCGCCGGCGCGCACCTCGCCAATGGCATCAAGCAGCTTGGCCGGGGGCGTTTTCTTCAGCAGGTAGCCATCGGCACCGGCGCACACCGCCTGGAACACCCGGTCGTTGTCTTCGAATACCGTGAGCATCACGACGCTCACCTTCGGCTGCGAGGCCTTGATGCGTTTTAGGCCCTCGATGCCGTTGATACCGGGCATGTCGATGTCCATCAGCACCACATCGGGCTTCAGGCGCGGAATGTCGGTTTCTACCTGCTGGCAGTTACCTAAGGCCCCTACCAGCTCGAGGCCGGGAGTGCCGCCCAGCAGGTGGCTAAGGCTAAGGCGTAGGTCGGGATTGTCTTCGTAGATGAGTACGCGGGTAGCGGCTTCCATATGCTGAACGGTGGTGGATACAAGAGCGGACTGGATGCTGCAAGGTAGACAAAGCCCCAACGCGCCGCCTCGCATAATGATGTGATGCCGCCTAGGTGCAACCACCTGTTCCAAAGCTTACTTCATTGGCACCAGTAACTCCAGCTTGGTGCCCTGGCCAGGCGCAGTATCGATGTGCAACCTGGCCTTGATGGCGGCGGCGCGGCTGCGCATGTTGGTCATGCCGTTGCCGCCGCCCTGCGCCGGCGCGTTCGGGTCGAAACCCACGCCGTCGTCTTGCACGCGCAGCACTAGGTGGCGGTTTTCGTAGTCGAGCTTGATGGAGGCAAACTCAGCTTTGGAGTACTTGGCGAGGTTGTTTACGGCTTCCTTGAAAAGCAAGAAAAACTCGCGGCGGGCCCGCATCGGCAGGCGGTGCTCGGTAACCTCGGGCGCTACCTTAAATATAAAATCTATGCCACGCGCCTCGAGCACATCGGAGGCAAAGGAGCGCATGCGCGAGGTAACCGACTCCATGCTGTCGTGGGCGGGGTTGATGGCCCACACGATATCGTCCATCGAATCGAGCATGCGCCGCGAAGACTCGCCGATTTGCTCGAGCAGCTGCGACGACTGCTCCACGCTGCCGCGCTGCTGGTGCGTGCGGGCCAACTGGCTCAGAATGCTGATGGAGCTGAGCGTCGAGCCCATGTCGTCGTGCAGGTCGCGGGCAATGTTGTGGCGCACCCGCTCGAGGGCTAGCAGCTGGCTTACGCGCACCCGGTAGGCCAGAAACAGCAAGCCAAACACGAACCAACTGGCCAAGATGCGGAACCACCACGTTTGGTACCACGGCGGCTCCACAATCAGGCGCAGCGCCGTGCCGTTGGGGCTCCAAACGCCATCGTTGTTGGCAGCGCGCACCCGGAAGGTATAAGTACCAGGATCGAGGTTGGTGTAGGTGGCCTGGTGCTGGTTGCCCGCGTCGATCCAGTTGTCGTCGAAGTTCTCCAGCTTGTACATGAAGCGGTGCTTATCGGGCAGACGGTAGTTGAGGGCCGCAAACTCGATGGAGAACAAGTAGTCGCGCGGGGTGAGTCGAATTTCGCGGCTTTCGGTGATGCTGGTGTCGAGCTCAGCCGGTTGATTGAACTTGCGGAACCGCGTGAGTACCACCGGCGGCGGCACGGGGTTGTGGCGCACGGCCGTGGGGTAAAACGCCACGGCTCCGTTAGGCCCCCCAAATAGCAGGCGGCCATCGGCCGTGCGCAGGTAGGCCCCGGCATTGTGCTCGTCTTGGGGAAGCCCGTCGCGCATGTCGTAGGTCCGGAACTTGCCGGTGTTGGGCGTAAACTGCGCCACGCCTTTGTTGGTGGCCATCCAAAGCCCGCCCCGCCCATCGGCCGACATGCCGTAGATGACGTTGTTGGGCAAGCCCTGCCGCTCGCGGTACGTTACAAAGCGGCCCTTTTCAGCATCAACCATGCAGGTAAGCCCGCCGCCTTCGGTGCCGAGCCACAAGCGCCCCTGCTCGTCCTCGAGCATGCAGCGCACAAAGTTGTTGCTGAGGCTGTGCGGATCGGTTTGGTTGGCCCGGAACGTACGGCAGTGACCGGTGCGCGGATCGAACAAGCACAAGCCACCGCCGCCCACGCCCACCCATATACGCCCGCGCTTATCCTGAAAAATGCAGCGCACAAAGTTGCTGCTTAGGCTGCGCGGGTCGCGCGGGTTGTGGCGGTACACGGCGCTGCGGCCGCTTACCGGATCGAAGAGGTTGAGGCCGCCCTCGGTGCCTACCCACAAGCGGCCCTGCTTATCCTGGTAAATGCAGCGGATAAAATCGTCGGAGAGGCTGGTTGGGTCGGCGGGGTTGTGGCGGAAGCGGCGGAAACGCCCGGTGGCCGGATCGAGGTAGGCCAAGCCCTGGCTTTGCGTACCCACCCACAGGCGGCCGTCGCGGTCGGGCAGCAAGGCCCGAATAAAATCTTCGGGTAGGCTTTCGGGGTCGTTTTCGTTGCTGCGGTAGGTGGTGATGCGGCCCGTGAGCGGCTCGAGTCGGTGCAGACCTAGGGCCTCGGAGCCGAACCATAGGTTGCGCCGCGCATCTTCGGCCATAGACCAAATAGGCCCTGTAACGCGGTGCGGAATGGGCTGCGTGAAAGCGTTGGGTCGTGGGTCGAAGCTGGAAAGCCCTTGCTCCGTGCCAACCCAATACAAGCCCGAGCGGTCTTCGAATATGCTGTGTACCCTGTCGGTGGGCAGGCCACGCGGTGCGTTTTGCTGGTGCCGCCACACTTCAAAATCACGTGTGCGAGTATTGTAACGGCACAA
The DNA here is from genome assembly GCF_001483135.1 of Solirubrum puertoriconensis. GTDB lineage: Bacteria > Bacteroidota > Bacteroidia > Cytophagales > Hymenobacteraceae > Solirubrum > Solirubrum puertoriconensis. The sequence goes on along the minus strand of NZ_LNAL01000003.1, from coordinate 58,739 downwards.
GCCCGCAGCCGTGCCCGCCCACAGCCGCCCCTGGCTATCAACCAACAAGTTGCGGATGTCGTCGGTGGGCAAGCCACCTTCCTTGCCAGGCTCGTGCTGGTAATGCACCTGTTGGTTGGTGTTCAGCCCTAGGTAGTACAGGCCGGTGTGTTCGGTGGCCACCCACAGGCCGTTATCAGTGGTAGGCTCCAAGTCCTTTATAGCGTCGCCGTGCTGCCAGTTGGGCAGCGGCACAAGCTCGCCCGTTTGTTCGTTGGCGTAGCTCACGCGACCTTCGCCGGTGCCTACCCACACGCGGCCATCGGCGCTTTGGGCAATGCTGCGGATAGAGTTGCCACGCACACTGCCGCTTACGCTTGCGCTGTGCTTAAATAACCGAAACTTGCCCGTGGTGGGGTTTAGCAGGTGCAAGCCACCTTCGGTGCCCGCCCAAATACGGCCTTGGCGGTCGGCGTACACGGCGCGCACAAAGTTATCGGCCAGAGTGCCGGGGCCGCCGGTTTCGTAGATGCGGAAACGTTCGGTAAGGGGGTCGAAGCATGCCAAGCCGCCGCCGCCGGTGCCCACCCACACGCCGCCTTTTTTATCGGCAGCGAGGGCCAGCACAAAGTTGCTGCCGAGGCTGCCGCGCACTTGCGGGTCGCTACGGAACACCCGAAACGAGGCACCATCGTAGCGGTTGAGGCCATCTTGCGTGGCCAGCCACAAAAACCCGCGCTGGTCTTGCACAATGGCGTACACGTTGTTTTCCGACAGCCCGTTTTGCGACGTCAGGGTACGGAACGTAAGATTTTGAGCCAGCCCCCACGAGCTGGCAAGCAGCCAGCAGCACGTTGCTAGCAAGAAGTACAGCCTTGGTAGCTGCAGAAACCCAAAACGCGTCATTTACTGCAAGTAAGCGGGCGCATCGCAGCTTGCCAAACGCACCATAAATAAGGCAGCAGCAGCACCAAAGCTGCAAGCGCTGCGGCCTAGGTTAGGGCCGGTTTTTTCCTTATCTTATATAGGATTACCACTCCCTCACCCGCCATGAGTCCTCTCTACCGCATTCATCATAAAGCCAAGCCGGCCTTCTTGTTTTTTGTGGTGCTGCTGGTGGTACTGGGCAGCAGCGTAATCGAGAAGCGCCTGATGCACGACGCCACCACGTCGGCCACGTCGTTGTACAACGACCGGCTGCTTCCGGCTACGGGCCTGTTCCAGCTCAACGACCTGATGTATGCCAAGCAGCAGTTGCTGGCCAGCTACCTAGGGCACCCCACCGCGGAGCAGCAGCGCTACGCCGCCATTCAGCTGGCGGGCCGCAACGTAAAAATTGATTCACTGGTGAGCCGCTACGAGCAAACCTACCTGGTGGTCGAAGAAAACCGTGTGCTGCAGGAGTTCAAACGCAATTTGCACCGCTACAACGCCCACGAGAAACACCTGCTGGCCGCTGCCAATAGCCCCTCGGTGGCTGAGGTGCAGCAGCTCGCCCGCGAGTTCAACACCATTCACACCGAACTAGCCAAACTGAGCCAAATTCAGCTGGAGGTTGGCCAGGAGCTGTCGGAGAGTTCGGCCACTACCGAGAGCAACGCCACCCTGCTGAGCAACCTGCAGATTGCCATTCTGGTTGTTTTTGCCCTAGCCATTCAGCAAGTGCTGTTGCTTGATCGGCACCCGTTGGTACCTAGGAGCCTGAAGAACTTTCACTTAAATTAAGCCTTGCACAGACGCACCGCCTGGTCTCTTCATAGCATTTCGACAACAATCATCTCACGCCGAACAATCTCCTGTTATGTGGCCAATAGCAGGTGCTGTCGCTTATCTCTAATTTCCACATATAGCCTTCGCACGAAGCGGCTAGCTCCTCTTTGCTGATGTCCAGAAAAGTCAGCTTGGCACCAACTACTCGCTCCTGTGGATTGGACCGTCGATATAAATGCACATAGTTGGCACTATACAAGTAGTCATCAGCGCCTAAGATTTTTGTAGTGCCTTCAATAGCAGGAACTACGCACCCCCAGGGTTGAAAGCCTACTTCATTCAGCCAAATGCCTTCTTTGCTGAGTTTGATCTGAGGCTTTCCTAATTGGCGTGTTGGCTTCCACAATGGAGCCATGCCAACAAATGCAAGCATCCCCAAGAGCAGAGCTTCGATGAACGGCTTATCTACCAACTCTTTGTACGCTAACGCTACAATCATCGCCAGAATAAGGGTGATGAGTAGCACATGCTGCAACAGCTTATCACAGGAATAAAAAACCACCCTGAGCCATTCTGTCGGCTCAGGGTGGTTTTGACGCTTATCAAGTAAGGGCACGACCTAGGCCTACTTCGCCGCTTCCACTTTCGACTCAATGCTGAGCTCCTTCAGCTGAGCGCCCGAAATCTCCGAGGGCGAGTCAATCATTACGTCGCGGCCCGAGTTATTTTTTGGGAAGGCAATGAAGTCGCGGATTGAGTCGGCGCCGCCGAACATGGAGCACAGGCGGTCGAAGCCGAAGGCGATGCCGCCGTGGGGCGGCGCGCCGTACTCAAAGGCATCGAGCAAGAATCCGAACTGCGCCTTGGCTTCTTCTTCGGAGAAACCTAAGAGCTTGAACATGCTGGCCTGCACGCTGCGGTCGTGGATACGGATGGAGCCGCCGCCGATTTCAACGCCGTTGATCACCAAGTCGTAGGCGTTGGCACGTACCTGACCGGGGTTGGTATCGAGCAGCGGAATGTCCTCGGGCTTGGGCGAGGTAAAGGGATGGTGCATGGCGTAGTAGCGGCCCTCCTCCTCGTTGAACTCGAGCAGCGGGAAATCGACCACCCACAGCGGGCGGAAGTCCTCCTTGTTGCGCAGACCTAGGCGCTGGCCCATTTCGAGGCGCAGCTCGTTCAGGGCCTTGCGGGTTTTGTCGGCGGGACCGGCCAAGATGAGCAGCAAGTCGCCCGGGTTAGCGTTGAAAGCCTGCTTCCATTGCTGCAGCACCTCCTGCGAGTAGAACTTATCAACCGACGATTTCACGTTGCCATCTTGCTCCACGCGGGCGTATACCAAGCCGGTGGCGCCTACCTGCGGGCGCTTCACGAAATCGGTAAGCTCATCGAGTTGCTTGCGCGTGAACTGGGCGCACGTGGCGGCGTTGATGCCCACCACCAGCTCGGCGCTGTCGAACACCGGGAAGCCGTGGCCTTTTACTACCTCGTTCAGCTCCACGAACTGCATGGCAAAGCGCGTGTCGGGCTTGTCGGAGCCGTAGAGGCGCATGGCATCGGCGTAGCTCATGCGCGGAAACTCGCCCGGGTCGAAGCCTTTCACCTCCACAAACATCTGGCGCGTCATGCCCTCGAAGGTTTGCAGAATGTCTTCCTGCGTAACGAAGGCCATTTCGCAGTCGATCTGGGTGAATTCGGGCTGGCGGTCGGCGCGCAGGTCTTCGTCGCGGAAGCACTTCACAATCTGGAAGTACCGGTCGAAGCCCGACACCATTAACAGCTGCTTAAATGTTTGGGGCGACTGCGGCAGGGCGTAGAACTGGCCGGGGTTCATGCGCGAGGGCACTACAAAGTCGCGGGCGCCTTCGGGCGTGCTCTTGATGAGCACCGGGGTTTCTACTTCCAGGAAGCCTTGGTTATCGAGGTACCGGCGCACCGATTGGGCCAGGCGGTGGCGCAGCTCGAGGTTGCGGCGCACAGGGTTGCGGCGCAAATCAAGGTAACGGTACTTCATGCGCAGGTCGTCGCCGCCGTCGGTTTCGTCTTCGATGAGGAAAGGCGGCAGCTTGGCCGGGTTAAGCACCTGCACCGCCTCGGGGCGGATTTCGATGTCGCCGGTGGGCAGGTTGGGGTTTTTGTTGTAGCGCTCGGCTACACGGCCCGTAATGCTCACCACAAACTCGCGGCCTAGGTTGCGGGCTTGCTCGCGCAGCTCGTCGGCCTCCACGCCTTGCTCAAATACTACCTGGGTAAGGCCGTAACGGTCGCGCAAATCCAGGTAAAGCACGGCGCCTTTGTCGCGGGTGCGCTGTACCCAGCCGCACAGCGTAACGGTTTGGCCAACATTTGCTAGGCGGAGTTCACCGCAGGTATTGGTTCGAAGCATAAGCTCAGAGGTAGGCCCACCCCCTAGGGCGGGCAGCCGGACAACTAAATCGGAGGCGGCAAAGATAGGCAAGCCGTGCGGCCGATGGGTACGTACAAAGAGCTTCGTTAATTTTGGCCCGGATTCTGCAAAGGGCCGTTCAGCCCTCCACGGATTCGCATTTTTTACTCTTACCACCGATATGAAACGCTTTGCGCTGTCGCTCGTCGCTGCTACTCTCCTGGCCTTGCCCGCCGCCCACGCCCAAACCAAGGTGAAGACGAAAACCAAGTCGGAAACCACGGGCACCGAAATCAAAACCAAGTCGACGGCCGAGCCGGTGGTGCTCGATGGCGCCGTTAAGCGCGTAGAAACGCTTTCGGGCATCGATATTTTCCCGAAGCCCAACTCCAACTCGGTGCTGCTGAGCTTCACGCAGCAATTCACGAAGCCCGGTAAGCTCACCGTTACCGACTACAAGAACAACCCTATCTACACCGAGGACCTCGACCCGGCTACCCACACCGGGGCCCCCGTCGACCTAGGCCACATTCCGGCCGGCACCTACTTGGTAGAGGCAAAAATTGATAATTACCTGTACTGGAAGAAGGTGCGCATAAAGTACCCCTCGACGCCGGTTGCTACCAAGAAGAAGCGCGGCCGCCGCTAACCAACAGGTGTAGCGCGGGCTTTAGCCCGCGTTTGCGCGCACGATTGAAGTTGAACAATAAACGCAACAACGACACCGTTCTGGCAGACGCGGGCTGAAGCCCGCGCTACACTTCGCTTCGCCACCTCATCAAGCCTCCAATGCCCTGGGTATCGGAGGCTTTTTGTTGCCCCATGAGCAAGGCCGTTGGTTCGGCAAATGAATTGGCACGAAATTCTGTTGGGCGTAGCTGCGTTACTTTGCCGACGATGCATAAATCAATGACCACTTCGCGAAATACCCTCCGCCCCACCCTGTGGCTGCTGCCGCTGCTCCTGCTACTGGTAGCTTTTGTAGCCCCCAATCTGAAGAAAGTACAGGTGGCGAAAAACCTGACGGTGAGCGTGCCGGAAGATTTTCAGCCGCTGCCCGACGATGCCATTGCCTCTAAGTACCCCGCCGCGCGCAAGCCGTTGGCCGTGTTTAGCAACCCGGCCGGCCGCGTCGATTTTAGCATTGCCAACAAGCAAACCACCTTCACCGACCGCGACTACGCCTTGTTATTGAAAGTGTACGAATCGAACCTGCAACGTACCTACACCAAGGTCGATTTCATCAGCAAGGACATTCGTACCGTGAACAAGCGTGATTTTGTGGTGCTGGAGTTTGTCTCGACGCTGACCGATAACCGCCGCGGCCGCGAGATGATGGCCCCGCTGAAGCGTTACCAGCTGATGCAGTACGCCATTTCGGGCGACCAGCTGTACGTGTTCCACTTCAACAGCCCCATTGAGGAGCAGAAGCAGTACCAGCCGGTGGCCCAGGCCGTAATGCAGAGCATTGCCTTGAAATAAATTTGCCGATCCGCTTCGTTTTTTAGGCGACAAAGGCGGCCGAATACGCATCTTTCGCCCGTTGGGTTTTACCCAACGGGCTTTTTTTATGCTTGTGGGTGTAATGCGCACGGCCAAACGCCGATATATTATCCACAATCTACTCTTGCTTTCCACACCCTAACCCTCATACTCGCATGGAACTGGTCATCGAAAACCTTTCCAAAACGTACCCGAACGGCACCAAAGCGCTCAACGATGTATCGTTGCGCATCGAGCCGGGCATGTTTGGCTTGCTTGGCCCCAACGGCGCCGGCAAATCGTCGCTGATGCGCACGATTTCGACCTTGCAAGAGGCCGATTCGGGCTCTATCCGCCTAGGTGATATTGACGTGCTGCACCAGCCGGAGCGCGTGCGCCAGGTGCTGGGCTACTTACCGCAGGAGTTTGGGGTGTATCCGAAAGTAACGGCCGCCGAGCTGCTCGAGCACTTTGCCGTACTCAAGGGCATCAGCAACAAAAGCGAGCGGCGGCAAGTGGTTGATGCCTTGCTGCACCAAACCAACCTCTACAACGTGCGCAACAAAAACCTGGGCGGCTACTCGGGCGGCATGAAGCAGCGCTTCGGCATTGCACAGGCCCTGTTGGGCAACCCCAGGTTGATTATTGTGGACGAACCCACGGCCGGCCTCGACCCCACCGAGCGCAACCGCTTCCATAACCTGCTGGCTGAAATCGGCGAAGACCGCATCGTGATTCTGAGCACGCACATCGTGTCCGACGTGTCGGATTTGTGCCGCCAGTTTGCCATCATCAACAAAGGCCAAGTGCTGTACACCGGCGACCCGCTGCAGGCCATCGAGGAAATGCGCGGCCAAATCTGGCGCCGCCTCATCCGCAAAGAGGAGCTCAGCAGCTACCAGGAGCAGTTCTCGGTGATATCGTCGCGCTTGTTTGCGGGCCAAACCATCATTCACGTGCACAGCGTGGCGCAGCCCGGCAACGGCTTCGAGGGCGTGGAGCCCACGCTCGAAGACGTGTACTTCGCGCGCATTCATGCGGCCGAGCGAGTAGCGGCCAAATCGGTAGTAGCCTAACCCACCCGTTCATCGTCAACTTCTACTTCACTCGACCATGTTCGGAGAGATATTCCGGTTTGAGTTACGCTACCGCCTGAAAAGGCCGGCCACGTACATCTATTTCGGCCTCATGTTCCTGATGGCCTTCATGCTGATGCTCGCCCTGGGTGGTTTGTTCGGCGGGGGCATTGTAGTGGGCGACGCCGCCGGCGGCAAAGTGCTGGCCAACTCGCCGTACCAGATTAACTGGCTGCTCACGGCCATCAGCATGTTTGGCGTGTTCGTTACGTCGGCCATCATGGGCACGCCCGTGTTCCGCGACTTCGAGCACCGCACGCACTCGCTCTACTATACCGCGCCCATCAGCAAGCTGGGCTACCTAGGCGGCCGCTTTCTGGGCTCGTTTGTGGTGCTGCTGCTTGTGTTTGCCGGCGCGGGCCTAGGTGCTTGGCTGGCTACGTACTGGCCCGGCCTCGATGAGGCCAAGATTGGCCCTAACCACTTGGCCGCTTACCTGCATCCCTACCTCACCATCATCATCCCGAACCTGCTGTTTACGGGGGCCATCTTCTTTACCGGCGCTACTCTTACGCGTTCGGCTTTGGCGGTATACTTGGGCGGTATCGGGTTCTTTGTGCTGTACTCCATCAGCCAAACCCTGCAGCAGGACATCGACAACGACACGCTGCAAAACCTGCTCGACCCGATGGGCGGCGGCGCCGTGTACCTCACGCAACGCTACTGGACGGTAGCCGAGCGCAACGCCATGCTGCTGCCCTGGAGCGACTACTTGGTGCAAAACCGCTTGCTGTGGATGGCTATTTCGCTGCTCATGCTGGCTGCTTGCTACTTCGTATTCCGCTTCTCGTTTGCCAATGCTTCGGCTTCGGGGCCGCGGCCCAAAGCGGGTGCCCTAGGTGTAGCAGATGCGCCCAAGGGCCTGCAGCTGCCGCGCATTACGCCACGCTTTACCGCGGGGCTGGCCTGGGCGCAGTTTGGCCGTTTGCTGCGGCTCGAGTTCCTGAGCACGGTACGCAGCGTGTACTTTATGGGTATTGCCGGCGCGGGTGTGCTGTTCCTGATAATAGCCGGCATGCAAGTGGGCCAGATGTTCGGCACCAACACCTACCCCGTTACGCCGGTGGTGGTGCAAGTACTGGGCGGCTCGTTCTCGCTGTTCATGCTCATCATCATCACGTTTTACTCGGGTGAGTTGGTGTGGCGCGAGCGTGATTCGCAGATTCACCAGATCTACGACGCCATGCCCATGCCGGGCTGGGTGCCGTTCTCGGCCAAGCTCGGCGCGCTGATGCTCATTCAGGTGGTGCTGCTGGCGGTGGTGCTGGTGTGCGGCGTAACGCTGCAAACCTTCAAAGGGTACTTCAACTACGAGATTGATGTGTACCTGAAGGAGCTGTTCGGCTTCCAGCTGCTTGATTTCTGGATTATGTGCGTGCTGGCCATGCTGGTGCAAGTGCTTTGCAACAACAAGTACATGGGCCATTTCATCATGATCCTGTACTACGCCTTTAATCTCTTCAAAGGGCAGCTGGGCTTGGAGCACAACCTGTACTCCTTCAACTCCGACCCCGGCGTGCGCTACTCGGCCATGAACGGCTACGGGCATTTTGTGTGGCCGTACTTTGCCTTTAAGCTGTACTGGGGGGCGTTTGCCGTGCTGCTGGCCCTGGCTTCGTCGCTGCTGTGGCCGCGCGGTACCGAAACGCGCTTCTCGTGGCGCTGGGCACAGGCGCGCTCTTCTATGTCGCCGGCTTTGCGCGGGGTAGCGGGCGTGGCTTTGCTGGTGTTTGCGGGCATGGGCGGCTACATCTTCTACAACACCAACGTGCTGAACGAGTACCGCACCTCCGACGAAACCGAGGAGCTGCAGGCGCAGTACGAGCGGGAGTTTAAGCGCTTCGAGAAGCGCCCGCAGCCGCGCATTACGGCCGTGAACATTGAAGCCGACATTTACCCCGCCGAGCGCGATGTGCACTTCAAAGGCACGTACTGGCTGCTCAACCGCGAAAAGGTGGCTATTGATTCGGTGCAGCTCCTGCACGAGTCCGACGCCGAAGTGAAGCGCCTGGAGCTGGCCCGCCCCGCCAAGGAGGTGCTGAACAAAAAGCTGGGCGAGGTGGTGTACCGCATTGTGCGCCTGCAGCAACCCCTGCAGCCCGGCGACTCGGTGCAGCTGCACTTCGACATGGCCTACACCAACCCGGGCTTCCGCAACCGCGGATCCAACACCAACATGGTGGCCAACGGCACCTTCGTGGGCACTCAGCTATTGCCCCACATCGGCTACCAGGATGGCCTGGAGCTAGCCGACGACGACCTGCGCAAAGACCAGGGCCTGCAACCCAAGCCGCGCATGGCCTCGGTGCACGATTCGGCGGCGCGCATGAACACCTACATCAGCAACGAGGCCGACTGGATTCGGTTTGAGACGACCGTCAGCACCTCGCCCGACCAGATTGCCATTGCCCCGGGCTACTTGCAGAAAGAATGGACCAAGGACGGCCGCCGCTACTTCCACTACAAAATGGTTGCGCCCATCCTTAACTTCTACTCGTTTCTGTCGGCGCGCTACGCCGTGTACAAGGATAAGTGGAAGGACATTCCGATTGAGATTTACTATCAGCCCGGCCACGAGTACAACCTGAAGCGCATGGTGAAGGGCGTGCAGAAGGGCCTGGAGTACTACACTGCCAACTTCGGCCCCTACCAGCACCGGCAGGTGCGCATTCTGGAGTTCCCGGGGTACAACTCGTTTGCGCAAGCCTTCCCGAACACCATTCCGTTCTCCGAGAGCATCGGCTTTGTGGCTCACGTCGACTCGACCGACCCCAAGGACATCGACTACCCGCTGTACGTAACTGCCCACGAGGTGGCGCACCAGTGGTTTGCGCACCAGATTATTGGCGGCAACGTGCAGGGCGGCACGCTCATGTCGGAAACGCTAAGCCAGTACAGCGCCCTGATGGTGATGAAGCACATCTACGGCGAGGAGAAGATGAAGAAGTTCTTGAAGTACGAGCTGAACTCCTACCTCACGGGCCGCACCACCGAGCGTAAGAAAGAAGTGCCGCTGTATCTGGTCGAAAACCAGCCCTACATCCACTACCGCAAAGGCTCGGTGGTGATGTACGCCCTGCAGGACTACCTAGGCGAGAAGGCCGTAAACGCCGCCATCAAGGAGTACCGCGACAAAGTAGCCTTCCAACGCGCGCCATATACCACTTCGGTAGAGTTCCTGGGGTACATCCGCAAGCACACCCCCGACTCGCTGCAGTACTTGGTTACCGACCTGTTCGAGCGCATCACGCTGTACGAGAACAAGGTCGATTCGGCCTCGTACCGCAAGCTGCCCAACGGCCAATACCGGGTGCAGTTCACCGTGAACACCAAGAAGCTGTACGCCGACTCGCTGGGCAACGAAACGCCCGACATGAAAGCGCGCGACTTTATTGATGTGGGCGTAATTACCCGCAAAAAGGGCAAAGACGGCAGCTACCAGGATGTGCCGATGCTGCTCGAAAAACGCCGCCTGGTGCCGGGCCTCAACCGCCTGGAGTTTACCGTGCCGCAGAAACCCGACCGCGTCGGCATCGACCCCTTCAACAAGCTCATCGACCGCAACCCCGACGACAACGTGAAGGCGCCGGAAGAAAAGAAGGCGTAACTGTCAATGCGTGCTGAATTAGTTGACATACTTCACCTATTTGACGAAGTGCTTCAGGAGCTTGGGCAACCCGGGCTTCTGAAGAACCCGTTGTTCGCTCAGAAACCGCACTTTGATTCTGAGTTTTATATGCCGTTTGAGTTGGCTCAGCAATCAAGCAATGCCATTCCCATCTGGTTTGAACTGTCGCAAAGCGGACTCACATTTTACCTCGACCGCACAAATGAAATTCCGGAGTGGGACTACAAGACGCTGATGGATAACCCAGAGCATGTCAAGCAGACAATTCGGAACATTCTGACGGCGTGGGTGCTGGTTGATTACAAAGGCCAGAAAACGGTTTTGCGTCTGTTCAACGAATGTGGCGAGCAAATAAACCAGTTTACTTACTGGCAAGGGATACGGTTAAATTTTCTCAAAAGCAGCACTTTCTACCTGTATCAACCCATCTTAAGATGTCCCTGATGTCCTCAAATCCGGATTAAGAAAAGCCCCGTCGGCAGTGGACGGGGCTTTTTCGTGCCTGAGCACCTCTACTTATTTTTGCGCTTATGCCCCCACCCGCCCACGACGAACGCCTCATGCGCCAGGCCCTACGCGAAGCCGAGCTGGCTTTTGCTCAAGGCGAAATCCCAATTGGCGCGGTAGTAGCGCACAACGGCACCGGCCAGATCATCGGGCGCGGGCACAACCAAACCGAGCAGCTGCGCGATGTAACCGCCCATGCCGAGATGCTGGCCCTTACCGCCGCCGCCAACTACCTAGGCAACAAATACCTGCACGATTGCACGCTGTACGTAACCGTGGAGCCTTGCGTAATGTGCGCCGGCGCCACGGCCTGGGCGCAAGTGCCACGCGTGGTGTATGGCACCCCCGAGCCCAAAGTGGGTTACTCGCGCCACGGGCAACTGCTGCACCCCAGGTGCCAAGTGCTTACGGGCGTACTGGCCGATGAGTGCGCAGCTTTAATGCAGCGCTTCTTTGCCGACAAGCGGAAATAGCTACTTTTGGCCGCCTCCGTACTAGCACGTAACCCGCGGCCGGTTTCGGCGGTTAACCACCCAAGATTCTCACACTATCCATCCCCAAAACCACACAACGCTATGGCTTTCGAACTGCCCCAGCTTCCTTACGCCTACGATGCCCTGGAGCCCCACATCGACGCGCGCACGATGGAAATCCACCACAGCAAGCACCACCAGGCCTACGTTACCAATCTGAATAACGCTATCCAGGGCACTGAAATGGAAAACCAGTCGCTCGAGGAAATCCTGCATAACATTGCCAAGGCTCCGGCTGCCGTTCGCAACAACGGCGGCGGCCACTGGAACCACGACCTGTTCTGGAAAGTAATTGGCCCGAACGGCGGCGGCGAGCCTACCGGCCCCATTGCCGACGCTATCCAGAAGACCTTCGGCGGCTACGACAAGTTTAAGGAGGAGTTCACCAAAGCCGCTACCACGCGCTTCGGCTCGGGCTGGGCTTGGCTTTGCAAAATGAACGACGGCAACCTGCAAATCTGCTCCACGCCAAACCAAGACAACCCGCTGATGCCCGACTCGGGCTGCAAGGGCATTCCGGTGCTGGGCCTCGATGTTTGGGAGCACGCCTACTACCTCAACTATCAGAACCGCCGCCCCGATTACATCCAGGCGTTCTACAACGTGATTAACTGGGACGAGGTAAACCGCCGCCTTCAGGAGGCTACCCCCATGTAGTATGGCTTGCTGCTGCCAGTCGCATAGCTGGTAAGCACCAACAAAAAGCCCCGTACAGCACTGTACGGGGCTTTTTGTTGGTACCTAGGTCGAGTTGCTTCAAAAACCTGCCACGGCAGAAAACTTGTATCTTTATGGACTTAAACATTCCCTACCTTCTCCCAACTGCACTCGCATGAGTACTAAGCTGCGTCTTATTATCCTCAGCTTTCTACAGTTCTTTATCTGGGGCTCGTGGCTGATCACCATCGGGGCATATTGGTTTCAAACCAAACAATGGTCGGGAGCTCAGTTTGGCGCCATCTTCTCGACCATGGGCATTGCGTCCATTTTCATGCCCTCACTCATGGGCATTGTGGCCGATAAGTACGTGAATGCCGAGAAGCTGTACGGCTTTCTGCACCTCCTAGGTGGCGCGGTGTTGTGCACCGTTCCACTGGTCACCGATCCGGGCCTCATGTTCTGGGTTATGTTGCTGAATATGATCTTCTACATGCCTACGCTGGCCTTGTCGATTGCCGTTTCGTACTCCGTTCTCAAACGCGAGGGGCTTGATGTGGTGAAGGACTACCCGCCCATCCGGGTATGGGGAACCATTGGTTTCATCGCCGCCATGTGGACGGTGAGCCTCCTGGGCCTGGAAAAATCGGCTAGCCAGTTTTACGTAGCGGCCGGCGCGGCCATTCTGCTGGGCTTGTATTCGTTCACGCTGCCGGCCTGCCCTCCTACTGCCAAGGATACCCCGAGCCGCTCACTGGTTGATGTGTTGGGCCTGAAGTCGTTCGCTTTGCTGCGCGACTCCAAGATGCTCACCTTCTTCATCTTCTCGCTCCTCCTCGGTGCGGCTCTGCAGCTGACCAATGCCTACGGCGACACCTTCCTGCACGACTTCGACAAAGTGCCCGAGTATCAAGACACCCTCACGGTGAAGTACCCGGCCATCATCATGTCGATTTCGCAGATTTCCGAGACGCTGTTCATCCTGGCCATTCCCTTCTTCCTGCGCCGCTTCGGCATCAAGCAGGTAATGTTCTTCAGCATGATTGCCTGGGTGCTGCGCTTTGGCCTGTTTGCCTACGGCGACCCCGGCAACGGCCTCTGGATGATTATCCTGTCGTGCATCGTGTACGGCATGGCCTTCGATTTCTTCAACATCTCCGGCTCGTTATTCGTCGAAACGCAAACGGCACCTTCCATCCGTGCCAGTGCCCAAGGTTTGTTTATGATGATGACCAACGGATTTGGTGCCGTACTGGGCAGCTCCGTAAGCGGCATCGTTATCGAGAGGTATTTCACTTACGCCGACCAAAGCAAAAACTGGCCCGGCATCTGGACGGCTTTCGCACTGTATGCCCTCGTAATAGCCGTGCTGTTCCTGTTCCTGTTCAAGCATAAGCATAACCCGCAGGAAGTACGCGACGCCGATACGCACGCCGCTGAGCCCGTACTTTCAGCATAGAGAAGCCAGGGTTTTACACCCATAATGAACCGCGCCGCCTGCAGCTTTCGACTGCAGGCGGCGCGGTTTTTTTGCTTTAACCTCTATCATTAATTAGGCTTAGCACCTTGCGCCGGCTTTTGCCCGGTAATTACCATTAAAGCACTTGGCAGCGGCCGTGTTACTGCAGGCTGACTACCGTGTAAAACCCTGAGCAAAGCAAGGATACATACCCTTCTGCAGTAAGCTCAGCAATACATAAGTAGTATAAAACTGGTCTAAAACCAGTACATAAAAAAGCCGCGCTGTAGGTTACAGCGCGGCTTTTCAGCTCGAAAACTATTTGTGGCTGAGCTTAGAAACGCTCGTCGGCGCCGAAGAAGAAGCTGCCTTCGATTTCGGCATTTTCGTCGGAGTCAGAGCCGTGCACGGCGTTGGCCTCGATGCTCTTAGCGTACTTCTTGCGGATGGTACCTTCGGCAGCCTGAGCCGGGTTGGTAGCACCAATCAGCTCGCGGAAAGCCGTTACGGCGTTGTCCTGCTCCAGGATAGCCGCTACGATCGGGCCCGACGACATGTACTTCACGAGGTCGTTGTAGAACGGACGCTCCTTGTGTACTTCGTAGAACTTGCCAGCGCGCTCGGGGGTGAGCAGCACTTTCTTCAGCGCTACGATGCGGAAGCCGCCTTTCTCGATGTCAGCGAGGATAGCGCCCGTGTGGCCGTCTTGTACAGCGTCGGGCTTAATCATGGTGAAGGTGCGGTTCGTTGCCATGTGGTCGGAGAATGAAATGATGGACCAGCACCTAGGGTGCGCGGTCGATTACAGAAACAATGGAATTGCGGGCGCAAAAGTAGGAGTTAATGCGAAGACGCGGTGTAGCCCGGCAGCAGTAACCCCGATTAAGATTGCCTATTTGGCCGCATTACTGTTGGGCACCGCGTTTATTCCAGCTACTAATTTGGAGCTGCAGCGGCAAGCGCCGGTGCCTTTGCTCGCGAAGCCCTACTCCCCTTTTGAGGCACCTAGGGCACTTTTGCCTACATGCGTAACGTACTTCGGGTGCCTCGGCGAACCGAAAGACCAAGGCCGAATGTTGCAAGCCAGAACAACTTTGCGAATCATTCCCGAAATTTGCCCCTTGCACGGCCTGTAAGGGCCGCAAAGTCAGTCACCTATCAGCCGACAATGCACGAAGTCACGGCGCTGAAGGAGCTCCTGCGGGAGCCGCGGCACATCTTTATTACCACCCACCACAAACCCGACGCCGACGCCCTCGGCTCGTCGCTGGGCCTTGCGGGGTACCTCAAAAAGAAAGGCCACCACGTAACGGTGGTTACGCCTTCCGATTACCCCGATTTCTTGGCTTGGATGCCCGGCAACGACGAGGTTGTCGTGTTCGAGCCCGGCCGCAACGACCGCCAAGTACAGGAACTGGTTGGCACCGCCGACGTCATCTTCTGCCTCGACTTCTCCTCGCTCGGCCGCATCAACGAGCTGGGCGAGTACGTGCGCCAGGCCCCGGGCAAAAAAGTGCTCGTCGACCACCACGAGCAGCCCGAGCAGTTTGCCGACATTGCTTTCTCCTTTCCGACCGCCGCTGCCACAGCCGAGCTGGTTTTTGAGCTGATTCGCGACCTAGGCGACCAGTCATTCATCGACCCCTCGATCGGCGAGTGCCTGTACGCCGGCATCATGACGGACACGGGCTCGTTCCGACATCCCAGCACCTCGCGCAACGTGCACCTCATCATTGCCGAGCTGCTCGATGCGGGCATCAACCTCTCGGCCGTACACCGCCGCATCTACGATTCGCACTCCGAGGAGCGCCTGCGTTTCCTGGGCTTCGTCCTGAAGGACAAGCTTACGGTGCTGCGCGAGTACAACACGGCCTACATTGCCATTACGTCCGACGAGCTGCGCCAGTATCACTCCAAAACCGGCGACACCGAAGGCCTCGTCAACTTTGCGCTTAGCATCGAGGGCATTGTATTCGCGGCCATCCTCATCGACCGCGTGCAGGCCGTCAAAATCTCGTTCCGCTCGGTGGGCGACTTTTCGGTAAGCGAGTTTTCGCGCCGGCACTTCAACGGCGGTGGCCACCACAACGCCGCCGGCGGCGTGAGCTACGAGCCGCTCGACGCCACGGTCAAGAAGTTTCTTGATTTGCTGCCCAATTACCAGGCCCAACTGGTAACTGCGCCCCTGGCAGCCGCTCCACAACAGTAAATTGCCTGCCTTGGCGGGCGCATCGCACACAGCACCTAGGTATCCTTACCTTTAGCCGCACTTTCTCTCTTTTTCTACTTCATGCTCCGCAACTCCCTCCTTTTGTGGCCGGCCGCTCTGCTGGTTGGCGCCCTAGGCCTGAACGGCTGTAACTCTGCCGGCGGCAACTTTGCCAAAACCAAATCGGGCATCGAATACAAGGTGTTCGACAAAAGCGGCAAAGCCCGCGACATCAAGCCCGAAACCGCGGAAGCTGATTACAAAAAGCGCCTGGGCCAGATCATTGCCCTGCACGTAGAGTACCGCACTGCCAAGGATTCGGTGTTGTTCCAGTCGCGCAAGCAGCAGATGGGCTTCCCGGTGCGCGTGCCCCTGCAAGATGTAACCCGCAAAGGCGGCCTCGAAGAAGCCATTTCGTTGCTGCAACCCGGCGACTCGGCCGTGTTCCGTTTCAACGCCGACACGCTGTCGGTGAAAACCACAGGCCAGCCCGCTCCGCCCCAGATCAAGAAGCACGGCAACACCATGACGCTGTTCGTGAAGGTGGCGGCTATCGAAGATCAGGCTACGGCCATGGCCAACCAGCAAAAAGATCAGCAAGCTGCCATGGCTAAAATGCAGCAGCATGCCGAGCAGCAGAAGCCCGTCGACGAGAAGACCATTCAGGAGTACGTACAGAAGAACAACCTGAAGGGGCAGAAAACCGCCTCCGGTCTGTACTACGTGGTTACGCAGCCTGGCACCGGCGCCAAGCCCACTCAGGGCCAATTGGTATCGGTAAACTACCGTGGCACCCTGCTCGATGGCAAAGAGTTCGACTCGTCGGCCAAGGGCAACGGCGGCAAGCCGATTGAATTCCCGATTGGCGTAGGCGCTGTAATTCCGGGCTGGGACGAAGGCATTGCCCTGCTCAACAAAGGCACCAAAGCCACCCTGCTGATTCCGTCGGGCCTGGCCTACGGCCAGCGCGGCGCCGGCAACGACATCCCCGCTGATGCCGTGCTGCGCTTCGACGTGGAGCTGGTTGACGTGAAAGCTGCGCCGGCTCCGCAACCCGGTATGGGCATGATGCCCGGCGGTGGCGCTCCGGCTGGCCGTTAATTCGCTAAATTGATGCAACCCGCCGGCGGGCGGCCGGCTCCTGTAGCTGGTCGCCCGCTGTTATTTAACAAAACCATGCGCACTGCTTCAACCTCCATGTTTGCCCGCCTCGCTTTGTGGGCCCTGCTGCCCCTCCTGCTGGCCCTAGGTGCCTGCGATAACAAAACCGATTTTCAGAAGGACATCGAGAAGAAGATTGAGGCCCAAAAGCCCATCGATGATGCCACCATTCAGGACTACCTGAAGAAAAATAACATCACCAACTACACCCGCACCAACTCGGGTTTGTACATCGTGTGGCGCAAGAAAATTGGCTCGGGTTTGCGCCCAGTGCGTGGCAATAATGTTTCCACGCGCTACATCGGCCGCATCATCAGCAGTGGTTTGCGGTTTGATTCCTCCATCGACAACGGAACGAGCTGCGGATGCACCAGTTTTCAGGTAGGCCAGGTAATCGAGGGCTGGAACGAAGCCCTTACAGAGCACATGTACAAAGGCGAGGACGTGCTGCTGCTGATTCCGTCGCACTTGGCTTACAGCTATACGGGCAGCGGTACTTCGATAGGGCCGTTCACGCCAATTATGTTTGAAATGGAGCTGCTCGACGTTAAGCAGTAAGACGTGCTACGTACTGCCTTTTTCTTAGCCTTGTTTGCCGGGCTGCCGGCCCTAGGTATTGCTGCTGCAAACCCCGAAGCGGACACACTGCGCACCCCCAGCGGCGTGCGCTACGTGCTGCGGGAGGCTGGGCAAGGCAAGCCAGCTGGCCCATCAGCGGCCGTACGGGTGAACTACACGGGCTTTCTGCCTAACGGTAAATTTTTCGACTCATCGGCTACCGACGGGCGACCTATTCGGGTGAAGCTTGGCAAGCACGAGGTAATCCAGGGCTGGGAAGAGTTGCTGCCGCTGCTGCCCGAAGGAGCACGCGTGTGGGCCCGCATTCCGGCTGAGTTGGCCTACGGAGCCAAAGGCGCCCGCGACCCCGACGACGACAGCAAGTACCGCGTACCGCCCAATACCGATTTGGTGTTTGAACTCGAAATTGTGCGCATCAACTAACCAACCGGCCGAAACCCTAAACCCTAGGTGTTTCGGCCGGTTGGTTTTTGGACGAACCCGTTGTGGACCCTAGGTGCCGCGAAACGAGGTTTGAAAAAGCGCTGCCCAGCGGCGTAACTTCGGACTTCGAACCTGCCGCTTTCTTACCCGAGTATGTTTATTGAACCCCGTGTCGGCAATGGCCGCGGATTGCCCCGCCGGGGCTGGATAGAAGTAATTGTGGGCTCGATGTTCTCGGGCAAAACCGAGGAGCTGATTCGCCGCCTCAACCGTGCCAAGATTGCGCGCCAACACGTCGAAATCTTCAAGCCCGGGTTGGATACGCGCTACCACGCCGAGGATGTGGTATCGCACAACTCCAACAGCATCCGCTCCACGCCCGTTACGTTTCCCAACGAAATGCTGCTGCCCGCTTCCTCGTGCGACGTAGTGGGCATCGACGAGGCACAGTTCTTCGACGACTCGTTGGTGGATGTGTGCAACCAGCTGGCCGACCACGGCGTGCGCGTTATTGTGGCTGGCCTCGATATGGACTACCTAGGCAAACCTTTCGGTCCGATGCCGGCGCTGTTGGCCGTGGCCGAGTACGTTACCAAAGTACACGCCGTGTGCGTGCGCTGCGGCGATATTGCCTCCTACTCGTTCCGCAAAATCGCTTCGGCCGAGCAGGTGCTGCTGGGCGAAACCGATTCGTACGAGGCCCGCTGCCGCCACTGCTTTCTGGAAGGCCAGCAAGATAAATCGGAGGCGCAGTCGGCCGCTGCTGTAGAGCACCTCAAGCACTAACCGCCACCTAGGCGGCGTTAGGTGCGCACGCCTGCTTCTGCCCCCGCTATGACACACGCGCTCCGTTTGCTTTTGCTGCTGGTTGGACTTGCCTGCGCGGCCACGCAAGCCGTGGCGCAGCGCACCGCCGCCTACGGCGACTGGCAGCTGCACCTGCCCACCAACCGCAGCTTTATGCTGGCCGATGCAGGCAAGCGCGTGTTTGTAGTGGCGCAGGATGCCTTTTATGCTTTCGACAAGGAAACAACCAGCCTTCAGCTACTCTCGCGCCGCGACGGGCTTACCGATGTGGGCGTTAGCGCAGTGGCTTACGATTCGCTCACGCAGCAGGTAGTAGTGGGTTACCGTAGCGGTACGGTTGATGTGCTCGATGCCGCCGGGCGGCTCGTTACCTCCTATGCCGATATCCGGCGTAAAGCCATTTCGGGTAGTAAAGAAATAGCGAGCATCAGCGTTGCGCGCCGTTTGGCTTACCTAAGCACCAGCTTTGGCATTGTAATACTCGATTTGCAGCGACGCGAAATCCGCGACACGTACGCCAACATTGCGCCCGGCGGCGCCGTGCCGCAAGTGTATGCCACTACCGTGCTCAACGACAGCCTGTACGCGGCCACCAGCGTTGGTTTGCTCCGCGGACGGATAGGCACCAACCTGCTCGATTTCAACAGCTGGCGCGGCTACACCGGTTTTGGCCCGCGCCCCGGTAATCCTTACCGCAACCTTGTTACGCACCTAGGCAAAGTATTTGCCGGCATCAACAACGATAATCTGTACCGCGCGGTAGGAGCCAACCTAGTAAGCGCTGGCTTTGGCTCGGCCGATTTTCGGATGCTGCGTTCGTCGGCGGCGGGGCTGCTGGTTGCCGAGCCTACCGTGGTAAACGTGCTCAACACCCGCACCAACGGCCGCTACCAGCTTAAAGCCGCTTCGTTTGCCGACATCCGCGACGCTATACGCACCAACAGCGGCCCGATGTACGTAGCTGATTTTCGGAACGGGCTGATTCGTATCGATGCCAACGGGCAAAACGCCGAGGCGTTTGTAAGCAATGCACCGCCTACCACGGCAGCTTTCAACATCCTGACCGATGCTACTACCCGCACGGTGACGGTGTTTACGGGTGGCTACCAAGAGAGCTACCTGCAGCAAGGCTCGCGCAACGGCTTTTACCAGTTCGATGCTGACGGCCGCTGGACGAGCTTCAACGCCCAAACCCTGCCGGGCAACCAATTCCCCAACCTGCTCGACCTAAGCCGCGGCACCCGCACCCCCGATGGTACCCTCTACGTGGCCAGCTACGGGCAAGGAGTACTGCAGTGGAAGGGCCCCGGCGAGTACCAGGTATTCGGTCTGAATAATAGTCCGCTACGCTCGAGTATTCAGGATCTGCAGAATCCCAACCGCCCCTTCTTCGTGCGCGTTACCGATGTTGCCACCGACCCCGAAGGCAACGTGTGGGCCGTAAACCGCTGGGGCGACAACAACGATCCGCCCTTGCAAACGCGCTTCCCGGGCCTCTATAAGTACATTCCGGCTACCAACTCCTGGCAGGCTTCGCAGGCATTTCCGGGCTCGGGCACGCTGGAGCGCTTGGTGTTCGACGACCTAGGCAACGCTTGGGTAGGCCGCGACCGGCGCAGCTCGCCCGGCCTGGCCGCTTACCGCCCCCAAGATGGCCGCTACCGCAATTTTACGGTGAGCAACGGCAACCTGCCCAACAACATTGTTTGGGATGTTGTGAAGGACCGCAACGGCGACATTTGGGTGGCTACCTCGGAGGGGGCGGTGGTGTACAGCAACCCCGGCCAGGTGTTCGAGCAAGATGCCCCCGACTTTATCAAACCAGTGGTAACCCGGGGCGAGGGCCGCGGCAACGAGCTGTTGTATGCTGAAGTGGTGAGAGCTATTGCCGTCGACGGGGCCAACCGCAAATGGTTTGGCACCGACAACGGGCTGTGGCTCTTTAGCCCCGATGGTAACGAAGGCTTGCTGCACTTCACCACCGACAACAGCCCCCTGCCCTCCAACCGCATTGTGGATGTGGCCGTGGACGACCGCACCGGCGAAGTATGGGTAGCCACCGACAACGGTTTGGTGAGCTACCGCGGTTCGGCCACGGTTACCGAGGGCAAAATCGAATGCGCCAAGGTGTTTCCGAACCCGGTGCGAGCCGAGTTCAGCGGGCAAGTGGGCATCTCGGGCCTGGCCAACAACGCCGAGGTAAAGATTACCGACATTACGGGCACGCTCGTGTATCAAACGCGTGCCACCGGCGGCACCGTGGTCTGGAACCTGACCGACTACAACGGCCGCCGTGTGCAATCGGGCGTTTACCTGGTGCTCACCGCCGATGCGCAGGGCAAGAATGGCTGCATCTCGAAGGTGGCCGTATTGGGTAAGTAAGCACCTGCGCTGCTCACGCAAAAAGCAGCTGTTTGCCCCCATAACGCGTATTTGCACCTAGCACAATTGCACCTCAGCAGGCAAATCGGTGTTGAGCTATCAACCATACGAGACAACTGACAGCGCATGCTGATAAAAACCCGGGGCATCGTCCTGAACTACCTGAAGTACCGCGAAACCAGCATCATTGCCCGCGTCTACACCGAAGAACGCGGGGTGCAATCCTACATCGTGAATGGGGTGCGCAAGGCCAAGCCACCGGGCCGCATTGCGCTTTTCCAGCCTTTCACGCTGCTCGATATGGTGGCCTACGTTTCGCCGCGTGGGGGCTTAACGCGCCTTTCGGAATACCGCTGCGTGCGGCCGTTCCGCAGCATTCCGTACGACATGCGCAAGAGCAGCGTATTGTTGTTTTTATCGGAAGTGGTAAGCCGCACCTTGCGCGAGGAGGAAGAAAACGCGGCCTTGTTCGATTTTCTGTACGATGCCATTATTGCCTTCGACGAGCAGGAAACCGGTTTTGAGAATTTTCCCTTGCTGTTTTTGCTCAACCTTGCCGGCTACCTAGGGTTCGGGCCCGAATCGGGGCAGCAGATTACCGAGCAGGTTGCTTTCGCTACCGATGTCAATCAGACGTCAACGGCTCGTAGCACGGTGCTGCGGTTCCAGGAGTTCGAGCACTTCTACGACGAACTCCTGCACCAGCCCCAGCACGTTAGCATTCCAAACGGGCGGGTGCGCCGCGACTTGCTCAATATCCTGCTACGTTACTACCAATTGCACATCGAAGGCCTAGGTGATATTCGCTCCCTTGACGTGCTCTCGGAGGTGCTAGCTGAGTAATCGGCAAACTGCCGCCCGCTCGTTTAGCTCTCCTCTACGTACTGCACATGCGGCAGCTTGGTAGCTTCTGGCACCCGCCCCGTCAGTTCGCCTTGCAACAGTTGGGCCTGGCACGCTAGGCGGGCCGTTGGCGCCAACCGCCCGGTGTTGAGGTAGCGCAGCTCGTGCGTGGTAGGGGGCGCCAGGTTTTCGGAGCCGCTTACGAGCTCGATGCGACAAGTAGTGCATCGCCCTTTGCCCCCGCAGGCGTGCATCCAGTCGTGGCCGGCTGCGTGGAGCGCGCGCAGCAACGTCTGGCCGCTACTTACGTTGATAGGCCCGCCGGGCAGGTTTTGCACGGTTAGTGTAGGCATTTTGGCTAACTTGCCTACTTGAAGCAGGCTTTTTTTGAGGATGCAAGATACGTATAGCAACGACCAGCTACTGGCTTACGGCCGCCAGCTGGCGGCCCGCCTCTGCGACCAATACTTTGCCACGCAACCCGTTGGCACCACCCTCGATGGCCCCGCCGTGCTGCGGTTGGCGCCCATCCGACAGCTGAATTTGTATGTAGTGCAGCAGCTCTTGGCGCAGTGGACGCAAGAGATGGCGCGCCTGCGCAGTCCGTACTTCGACTACGAGGATGCGGCGGTTCGGCAGGCCCTTACGCAGTTGATGAACCTGCTTTCGCGCCGTATCAAGCTCACACGCGCCACCTACGAGCCGCTGCTGGCTTTGGCGGTTGCCGATACGCTGCGCACCGCGCTCGATCCGGCGGCTATTTTCGAAAGCAAGCTATTGCCCGCCGAGCAAGCAGCTGTCACCCCTGCCCAACTGCGCGATGCGTTGCGCTACGTGGAGGTAAACAAGCCGCTTTACCAGGACTTTATTGACAGCTTACCCGCCGACCTACCACAGGAGCGCGATGCGCTGCTAACGCGCTTCCGGGTGTATTCCGATGCGCATTACCAAGAGGTTAAAACCCTAAGTGCGCTGCTCTCGGACCTCAGTCCTTTGCTGCCGGTAACCGCCAGCGAGTTGCGGCAAAAGCCCAGCAACGTAGCGGTTCAGCAGCCTGCTCCAGAGCCGGCCGTAACAGCCGTTGCTACTGCTGCTCCAGCGGTTCATGAGGCCCAGAACGTTACGGATGCGGTTACCAACTCCACTGCTGCTCCTCAGGCAGCAGCGCCGGAGCCAGTTGCTGAGCCGGTGCCGCCCGCGGAGCCGCTGGTAGTGCACGTTGCTACCCCAGTGGCAACTGCGCCGCCAGCCCCGTCCGAAGCAATACCGGTGCCGCCCCGCACGAAGCCTTTGGTTGAAACGGTACAACCCATCAATACCCTCAACGATAAGCTGGCTAGTAACCGGCCCGTGGCCCTAGGTGAAAAGCTTGGCGTAAAAGCCTCCAGCAACACCATTGCCGAAGCTCAGCCCAAGATTGATTCGCTGCGCGGAGCCATTTCCATCAACCAGCGCTTCAGCTTTATCAACGAGCTGTTCAATGGCGAAAACATGGAATACCACGCTGCCATCGAGCACCTCGACTCGTTGGCTAATGGCGATGCTGCCCGCTCCTTTGTTACCGAAGAGCTGGCCCAGCGTTACCAATGGGTGCGAAAGGAAGAACACGTAAACAAACTGCTGCGGCTTATCGAGCGCAAGTTCGCGTAAGCCCGGCTGCGCGAAGTTGCAACAAAACACAACGCCCGTTTCGGAAGGCTACTGCTACAGTGCCTACCGAAACGGGCGTTGTGCTGCGGGTTGGGGCCCAGGGGCTACCGCACCAGATCTTGCTTACGGTAGGCATCAATGCCTAGCAAGATGAACAGCAGAATGGTGAAGGACCACAACGAGGAACCTCCGTAGCTGAAGAACGGCAACGGAATACCTACTACCGGCGCGAGGCCGATGGTCATGCCGATGTTCACGCAGAAGTGGAAGAATATGATGCTGGCCACACAATAGCCATAGGTGCGGCCAAACACCGATTTCTGGCGTTCGGCTACATAAATGATGCGGGCCAAGAGCGTCATGAACAGCACAACTGTTATCATGGTACCAAACCAGCCCCACTCCTCTCCCACGGTGCAGAAGATAAAGTCGGTGCTTTGCTCGGGCACAAAGTCGAAGCGCGTTTGGGTGCCTTCGAGAAAGCCTTTGCCGAGCAGTCCGCCCGAGCCAATGGCAATTTTGGATTGGGTTACGTTCCAGCCAAAGCCCAGCGGGTCGGCCGAGGGGTTGATGAGCACCTCGATTCGCTTGCGCTGGTGAGGCTGAAGCACGTTGTTATAGAAAAAATCAACCCCGAACACCATGCCCACTACCACAGCGTAGGTTGATAACGCAAGCGGTAGATGGTGGCGAAGAATGCGGGAGTTGAACACAAATACCAGTGCCAGTATCACGGTAAATACTCCCACCAGCCATAGCTTAGGCACCAGCAGCGACAGAATGAGGACTACCGCTCCCGCAGCCAAAATCAACAGAATCAGCGGCGACATACCCTCGCGGAAGTATGCCAGTAGAAAAGCGCCAAACACCAGCGCCTGACCCGTTTCGTTGGAAGCAATAATGAGAGCGGGCGGCAACAGCGTGAGACCCACCAGCACCATCTGCTGCCGAAAATTTTGCTGACGCAGGTTGATACCCGCCATAAACCGGGATACGGCTAAGGCAGTGGTAAACTTGGCAAACTCGGCGGGCTGCAGGCGCACGGGGCCAAGCTCGAGCCAGGAGCGCGAACCCGCAATGGGACGGGCAATAACAAGCGTTACCAGCAGCAACGCAATCATGCCGCCGTAGAGCACGTACGCAAACGTATCGTAGGCTTTGTAGTCGATTACGATAAGTATTACGATCAGCACCACGGCGGCGCCAATCCAGACCAGCTGCTTGAACCAGTTGAAGGCCATCAGCCCACTCCAGTCCGAGGAGAATACCTTGGAAAAAGGCATTTCGGGCGAGTACGACGCGGCGTACACGTTGAGCAGCCCTAGGCCTACCATCAGGATGTAAAGCAGCAGCGTTACCCAATCGATGCTGCGGCTGTAGCGAACCTGGTTCAAGTGCGAGGTGCGGTTAAGAGCGTTTGGTAAACAGGCTAATGCTTAAGCGGCTTGCTTTAGTGGTGCACCACAAACCGATGCGCCGGCCCAGGCAACCACTGCTCCCAGCGGTTGCGCCACGGGGCAATCTTGCCCCGTAAGTACTTCTCAATCATCAGCCCCGCTAGCGGCGCAGCCGATGAGCCACCAAAGCCAGCGTTTTCGATGAATACCGAAATGGCAATCTTGGGGTCTTCGGCTGGTGCAAAAGCAGCAAAGGTGGCGTGGTCGTCGCCGTGGGGGTTTTGCACGGTGCCCGTTTTACCGGCCACCCAAATACCGGCATCTGAGAGGTTGGCGTTGATACCCGTGCCGCCGCGCTGGTTTACTACCGCCAGCATACCCGGAATAATTGACTCGAAATGCTGGGCTGCTACAGTGGTGTAATGCTTTTGAGCGAACTGGGGCAGCGGGCCACCGTTGCCGATGCGGCGCACAAAGTGCGGCGCGTAGTACCAGCCGCGGTTGGCAAAAATGGCCATCAGGTTGGCCATTTGCAGCGGTGTAATACCAATCTCGCCTTGCCCGATGCTAAGCGAGTACACCGTTTTGTAGCCCCAACGGTTTTGTCCGTAGCGCTTGTCGTAGAAATTGGGCGAGGGAATTAGGCCCATCCGTTCGCCCGGAATATCGACCCCTAGGTGCTGCGCCAACCCAAACGAGGTAACATGCTTGCGCCACTCGGCCAGGCCCAGGGCGGCATCCTTGAACTTGTTAGGAGAACGGTTGCGCCGCACGGTGGCAAACATCACCTGGTAGAAGTACGGGTTGCAGCTGTTCTTGATGGCAATGGTAGAGTTGGCCGGGTACTCGTGGCGGTGAGTGCAACGCACCAAGCGCTGATTGCACGGGAAACCGGTTTCGGGCGTTACCACTCCTTCCTGCAAGGCAATAGCTTCGTTTACAAGCTTGAATACCGAACCCGGAGGGTAAGTAGCCGCCAAGGGGCGGTTGAACAATGGGCGCGACTCATCACGCAGCAGTTCCATGTAGCGGTTGCCAAGGCCCTTGCCCGTTAGGCGAGTCGGCTCGAACGCCGGCGCCGACACAAACGCCAGGATTTCGCCGGTTTTGGGGTCGATGGCCACAATAGAGCCACGCTTACCTTGCATCAGAAACTCGCCGTACTTCTGCAGCTCGGCATCAATGCTCAGGTGCAAATCCTGCCCCGCCACCGACAGCGTGTCGAACTCGCCGTCACGAAAGGCGCCTTTCTCCACACCGCGCACGTTTACCATGCGGTACTGCACGCCGCGGCGCCCCATCAGCTCCTTTTCGTAGAACGACTCCAAGCCGCTGATGCCCAGAAAGTCGCCCGCCACATACTTGGCATACTTCGGCTTCTCCAGCATCATGGGCGAAATAGGTCCTACGTACCCTAGGGCGTGCGCCATGTTATCGGTACGGTAGGCGCGGGCCATACGTGCCTTGATGCTGAAACCCGGGAAGTCGACCAGGTTATCCTGAATGGCTGCCAGTTCGGGAGTCGAGAGGTTTTGCACCAACGGCGAAGCCTTGGAACGCGAATACGTTTTGGCCGCTTTGAGGCCTTCGCGCAATTCTTCGATGGGCATCTGCAGTATCTGGCAGAAGCGCGCTGAATCGAGGTTTTTTACCTCTCGCGGAATGACCAGCAGGTCGTACACAGGTATGTTGTGCACGAGCAACTGCCCATTCCGGTCGTAAATCATGCCCCGATAGGGCGTTTGCACAATGCGCTGCAGCGTGTTTTTATCGGCAGCCAGCTTGTAGCTGCCGTCGAGCACCTGAATGTGGAAGAGCCGCACCGCAAACACCAACGCCACTGCCAGGAAAATTCCTTGCACGACAAATTTGCGGCCTTCTAAGTACTGCAAGTTGCGTTACGATCTGAAGGTGAGGTGACTGCCCTAGGTGCAATCAGCCAGCAAAGGTACCACAAGTGTGGCTTTATCCCTATGCTCCGCGCCGAATGAGCCGAGTAGCTGCCGCCACAACATTGCTCGGCGGAGTTTAGCTCCCTCGTTGTTGCTGCAGGCTTTAGCGGCGGCGCTTGGCCGGGAAGAAGAGCAACTGCACGATGAGCATGGTAATGCCCGTAAACAACGTGCTGGCTAATACTTTCAGGAGAGTAAGACCAATGGCGCTGAAGCTGCCCAGTTCCAGAAAGAAAAAGGCAAAATGATGAATGCCCACCAGCAGTACTAGGTACACCAAAAACCACTGCCAACCCATCTGGTGAATGTTGACGGAATCCTGCGCATCGTAGCCATCGCGCGGAGTGAGCAGTTTGAGCACCCACGGACGCAAATAACCTAGGAGCACCGCAGCAGCGGCGTGTACCCCGCCTGTGTCGTAGAACAAATCCATGGTGAAGCCCGTGACGAAGCTTATCACCAACAGCAGTACGATGGGCGTGGCAATCGGCAGAAACAGCAGAAAGCCTAGGTAGAATAAGCACCAGCCTACGTTGAACAACGACAATCGGCTGATTAGGAGTACGTGCACGCCCGCGTACAAAGCAAAGCGCAGTAGCTGCAACAATATTTGCCCTACGTTGCCCATCAGGGTTGCACTCCTTCCTCGCCCACAGCAGGCGTACGCAAACCCGAGCGGGTTTCTAATGTGTCGCGCTCGGCGGCGCGCGGTTGCGGGCCTACCACGTACACGTAACTCAGTTTCGAGAAATCAACGGCGAGTTTCACGCGCACCGTCCAGAAGTTTTTGTCGGGCTCTTGGGTGAACGAATCTACCGTGCCGACCATCACTCCCTCGGGGAATACGGCGTTGTAGCCAGAGGTAACCACCGTGTCGCCGCGCAGCAGCTTGTTTTGGCGCGGAATGTAGTCGAGCAACGCGTGCGTGGGATCTTCGCCCAACCACTTGATGGTACCGAAAGTATTGTCGCGCTGTAGCTTGGCCGAAAGGTTGGTTTTGGAGTGCAATACCGACGTTACGGTAGCGTAATGGGCGCTTACTTGCCGCACCCGGCCTACCACGCCGGTAGCCGTAAGTACGCCCATACCCGGTTGCACCCCTTGGTTGCTGCCCGCATTCAGTGTCAGGTAATTATCAACCCGCCGCAGCGTTTGGTTGATCACCCGTGCCGGAATGAGTGGGTAGTCGGAAGAGCGCGTAAGCACCGCCTGCATGCCAAGGATGAGCGTGTCGGGCCGTAGGCGCGAACCAGTGGTGTCGCCAGGCACGCGCAGGCTATCGTGGAGGCGGCTGGCTAAGTCGGAGCGGTAGAGTTGCTGCCGCAGCTTCGCGTTTTCAACTACCAAGGCCTTGTTCACGTCCACCAGCCGGAAGTAGTCGTACACCTGCGTCCGGAATTCGAGCACGCGCCCTACGTACGCGTTGGAGGAGTTGAAAAACGCCGCCCGCTGGTAGGCGCTATTGCGAATAAGCATAATTAGGCTCACGATTTCCAGCAACGCAAAAACCAGGATACCCCGGTAGCGAAAAAGGAAAGCGAGCAGATTACGCATTATGCAATTATCAACAACAATGAGCAATGAACAATGCTGCCGGCTTGCGGTGCCAGCGGCCACTGTTCATTGCTCATTGGGCAAGAGTGTGTTTGCCTAGGTCAGCAGCACGCTGCGGAAGCCTTGAATGTTCTTGATGGCCGCACCGGTGCCGCGCACTACAGCACGCAACGGGTCTTCGGCAACGTGGATGGGCAGCTTGGTTTTGGCGGCCAAACGCTTATCGAGGCCACGCAGCAACGCGCCACCACCCGTTAGGTGAATGCCGTTGTCGTAGATGTCGGCCGAGAGTTCGGGCGGGGCAATTTCGAGGGCTTTCAAGGTAGCTTCCTCAATTTTGGCTACCGACTTGTCCAGGGCAATAGCAATTTCGGCAGAGGTAACTTTGATAACCTTCGGAATACCGGTCATCAAGTCGCGGCCACGTACTTCGAAATCAGGCGGCGTTTGCTCCAGCTCGGTGAGGGCAGCACCTACTTCAATCTTGATCTTTTCGGCCGAACGCTCGCCAATGAGTAGGTTGTGCTGGCGGCGCATGTAGTCCAGGATATCCTGGTTGAACACGTCGCCGGCGGTTTTGATCGACTGGTCGCACACGATACCCGACAAGGCGATTACCGCGATTTCGGTAGTACCACCTCCGATGTCGATGATCATCGAACCTACGGGCTGCTCCACGTCGATACCGATACCGATAGCGGCGGCCATGGGCTCCTGAATCATCCACACTTCCTTGGCACCGGCGTGCTCGGCCGAGTCGCGCACGGCGCGCTTCTCTACCTCGGTGATACCCGACGGAATGCAGATAACCATGCGGTGCGAGGGCTGAAACAGGCGCGTTTTCGCATCAATCATGCGAATCATGCCTTTGATCATCTCCTCGGCGGCGTGGAAGTCGGCAATTACGCCGTCCTTCAGCGGACGAATGGTTTTGATGTTGTCGTGGGTCTTTTCGTGCATTTGCTGCGCTTGCCGGCCCACGGCAATTACTTTATTGGTCGTACGGTCCTTAGCGATGATGCTCGGCTCGTCAACCACAATTTTATCGTTGTGGATGATGAGCGTGTTGGCCGTGCCCAGGTCAATGGCGATGTCGCTGGTGAGGAAGTTGAAAAATCCCATTGAGTAGCGGCAATTGAAAGATACAGCGCGGGTTGTGCGCTTGCAAAAAGGTGGGCAAAGGTAAGCACTCTTCGGCGAAGCCCAACCCTTTGTGCTGGATGAAGCTTGCCGATTGGGCCCCTAAACGTAAAAGACCCGGCTGTTATTCCCCAGCCGGGTCTTTTTTCTGCTAAGTAGCTAAGCGCTTAGTGCTTAAAATGACGTACGCCGGTGAGCACCATGGCCATGCCTAGGCGGTTGCAGGCGTCGATGCTATCCTGGTCTTTGATCGAGCCGCCGGGCTGCACTACGGCCTTAATGCCAGCCGGGCCGGCAATCTCGACGCAGTCGGGGAACGGGAAAAACGCGTCGGAAGCCATAACGGCGCCCTGCAGATCGAAGTCAAACGAGCGCGCCTTCTCAATGGCTTGCTTGAGGGCATCGACGCGCGAAGTTTGGCCTACACCCGAAGCCAGCAACTGACCGGCTTTGGCCAGCACGATGGTGTTGCTTTTTGTGTGTTTGCACACTTTCAGGGCAAACTCCAGGGCTTCTACTTCTTCGGCGGTAGGCGCCGTTTCGGTTACGGTGCGGAACTCGTTGCGGCCTTCTATCACGCGGTCGAAATCCTGCTCGATGATGCCATTGAGCAAAGTCTTCACCTGCTTTTGTGGGAAAGCCACCGGCTTCTGGCGCAGCAGAATGCGGTTCTTTTTGCTTTGCAACGTGGGCAGTGCATCGGCAGCAAAGCCGGGTGCAATCAGCACCTCAAAGAACAGCTTGTTCAGCTCTTCGGCCGTAGCGGCATCCACTTCCTGGTTTACGATGATTACGCCACCGAACGCCGAAATCGGGTCGCAGGCCAGTGCGTTCAGGTATGCCTGCTGCAGCGAATCGGCTTGGGCTACACCGCATGCGTTGGTGTGCTTAAGGATGGCGCAAGCAGGCTTGCCTTCCTGAAACTCTTGCATCAGAAGCACGGCGGCGTCTACATCAACCAGGTTGTTGTAGCTCAGCTGCTTGCCATGCAGTTGCTCGAACAGTGCGCCTAGGTCGCCGTAGAACGTGCCTTGCTGGTGGGGATTTTCGCCGTAGCGTAGCGGCGTGGCCGGGCTTTGGCTAATCTTCAGAGCGCTACCGGCCAGCTCGGTGCCTTGGGCCAGGTAGTTGAAGATTTCGGTATCGTAGTGCGAGGTTTGATTGAAGGCTGCTGCGGCGTAGTGGCGGCGTTGCTCTAGGTTAGTGCCGCCGTTCTGGGCCTCTAGCAGCTCGGTTACGGCCTGGTACTGCTCGCGCGAGCTTACTACAAGTACATCGCGGTAGTTTTTGGCCGCGGCGCGCAGCAGCGAGATGCCCCCAATGTCGATCTTCTCAATAACATCAGCCTCGGCAGCCCCGCTGGCTACGGTTTCCTCAAACGGATACAGATCAACAATTACCAGATCGATAGGCGGAATCTGGTGCTGCTCGGCTTCTTGCAGGTCGCCGGCCTCGTGGCGGCGGTGCAGAATGCCTCCAAACACTTTGGGGTGCAGGGTTTTTACGCGGCCGCCAAACACTTCTGGAAAGCCTGTGAGCGACTCGACGGCGGTTACTTCGGCCCCCAGGCCTTCGATAAACTTGAGTGTACCGCCCGTAGAGTACAGCTTCACGCCGTGCTGGTGCAGTAGGCGCACCAAGGGCTCGAGCCGGTCTTTGTAATACACGGATACGAGGGCAGCGCGGATGGGCAACAGCTGCGCATCGGCAACCGACTCGGGGGTGGTGAGCGACGGCACGGTAGACATAGCAAGCAGGGAAATTGGGGTGAAACGCGGGGCGAAGGTAGCCCCTGCCGCCGGCTCACTCAACCCAGCTACGTTACCGAATTGTTATCTGCGGCCCTAGGTCGACAGTAATCGTTGGTTAAAACTTTGATCAATTAAGCCTATAGCAGAGGTATAGCATGCTAGAACGCTTCGTTGAAAGCGAAGTATAACCCGCTCGATTGCCCCGAGCCTACGGCGTAGTCGATGCGGATGGCTAGCCGGTCTTTACGATTGACGGCGATGCGCAAACCGGCGCCGGCGGCCACGTTGAAGTCGTTGACGCGGAACTGATCGAGCTGCTCGTGCACCTGCCCGGCAGCGCCAAACACCACACCGCCTAGGCGCCAGAACAGCTTTTGGCGTAGCTCGAGTTGGGCGGCTATCATTTGCCGGTCGCGGAAGCGGCCCTCGTAAATGCCGCGCAGCATTTTTTCGCCGCCTAGGTTAGCCAGCTCCCGAAAGGGCACCTGCCCCGAATGAAATTGCCCTAGCACCTGCCCCGCCAGAATGGTATTGGTAGAGCCACGGCGCAACGGCCGAAAATGCCGCGCATCCACCGACAAACGCGTGAAGCCATAGTCGCTGCCTAGGTAGCGCCCCATAAAGAGCGAAGTGGCCTCGAGGTAGCTGCCGCGCCAAGCGCTGAGGATGTTGTCGCGGTTGTCGTACAGGAATGTGGGGCCCACGCCCGAGGTAACGGTGGTTTGCCGCTCCCGGGCATCGCGCTCGAGCAACAGATTGGGGCGCGAGGCATCGTCGGTAAGCGGGTCGTCGATGCGGATATGGTGCAGATCGGTGAGGCGGTAGCTCAGGCCCGCAAACACGTGGGGGCGTAGGTTTTTGAGTACCCGCTGCGTCGCAATTACAACCTTATAGGATATGTCGCTCTTGTCGGTTTTGCGCGTGTCGTTGCCGATGCCGTAGTAGTAAATGGGCAAATTGAAGTAGAACACCTCACCGCTAAGGGCCCACTTTTCGCCGGCGGTGAAGATGTTGTAGGTAAGCGAGGCACTCGACTGCTTTTTTTGGGTGTAATACCCCAGCAACCGCGCCGTAGAGCTGCGCGTGGCCGTATCGGTGCCAAAGCGCCACACCGGCAGCACCGCCGCTCCGTACGCAATTCCCGTTTCGGGCTGCGAAAACACAATGGGCAGTGCGGCTACCTTAACGCGGCGCTCCTTGCGCGGAGCAGCCTGCGGCGGGACGGCAGCAGGCTCATCGGCGGCAGGTGGCGGTGGCAGGATTTGGGCTTTGGAGGTGTGGGTGGCAACCTGCAGCAACCCAAGCGCGAGCAGAAGTAAACGGCTACGCATCAACGTAAAATAGCAGCCGCCCAACTCGGACGGCTGCTAAATGTACAGGAATAATGCTGTGAATAGGTGAACTTGTGGGGCGCAGTTTCGTGCCTGGGCTGCCTAGGTCAGAAGGCTTCGTTCACGCCGAAGTACAGCCCGCTATTCCCGCCCGAGCCTACGCCATAGTCGAAGCGCACATTAATCCGGTCGCGCCGGTTGAACTGAAAGCGGATGCCGGCCCCGCCAGCAAAGTTGAACCGATCAAACCCTAGGTCGTTGACGTGGGGAGCTACTTGGCCTACCCCCGCAAATACAGCCCCGTTGATACGCCAGAACAGGTGCTGACGAATTTCGGTTTGCGCCGCTACCAGCTGCCGGTCGCGAAAGCGGCCTTCGTAAATACCGCGCAGCAGGCTAATGCCGCCTAGGTTGGCCAGCTCGCGAAAGGGTACCGTGCCGCTGTGGAACTGCCCGATAACCTGCGATGCCCAAATGGTATTGGCGGTGCCAAAGAGCGGTTGGTAGTGGCGTGCATCGAGCAAATAGCGCGTAAAAGAATAGTCGCTACCCAGGCCTTTACCATTGAACAGGGCCTGCGCTTCGAGGTAATCACCCGTGAATGAACTCAGGATGTTGTCGCGGCTATCGTGAATGATGGTTGGGCCCAATCCCGAAATAAGGGTTGGCTGCCGCTCGCGCTCCGTAAGCCCCAGCAACAAGTTGGGCGTATCGCCATCGTTCACCGTAGGCTTATCTGCCTTGATGCTGCGCATATCGGTGAGGCGGTAAGTGGCACCGGCAAACCAAAATGGTCGGAAGCGCTTAAGCCCACGCTGCTGCACAATCAGCAACTTGTAGGAGATTTCGCTTTCGTTGCTCTCCTTGGTATCGTTGCCGATGCCGTAGAAGAAAATAGGGTAATCGTAGAACAGAATGTCGCCCATAACCAAGTAGCGCTCCTGCCGCGTG
Organism: Solirubrum puertoriconensis; assembly: GCF_001483135.1. Taxonomy (GTDB): domain Bacteria; phylum Bacteroidota; class Bacteroidia; order Cytophagales; family Hymenobacteraceae; genus Solirubrum; species Solirubrum puertoriconensis. Next base: position 25,132 of record NZ_LNAL01000003.1, on the reverse strand, counting down.
AAGATGGTGTGCGAGAGCTGCAGGTTGAGCTGCTTTTTCTGGGAATACCACCCTCCTATGCGCCCGTTTGATTTGCGCACCGTAGTGTCGCGGCCGTGGCGCCAGGTAGGCAGAAAAGTGGCACCGGCGGCTACACCCGTTTCGGGCTCGTAGAACAACACAGGCGCCGGAATAAAGCTGGGCTTATCACGTGGATCTTTCGGTGGCTGCGTGGTGGCTGGTGGTGTTTGCTGAGTGGTAACGGGCTGCCCAACAGGTGTGGCAGTAGAGTCTGGGGTTTGGGCACGGGCCGACGATAAGGCCGCAAGGCACAACCCAGACACGAGGCAAAGCCGGAGTAACATGTAGTAGGTGCGAATGAGCCGCGGGCAACAACGGCGCTTGGGCCGCTCTGCCAACCGCAGCGAGTGAGCAACGATGAGCTAACGGCCCTCTGCCCCTTGCGGTTGCCCCTACCTAGGTGCGCTAACGCCCGAGCACCAGCATGGAGAGCACGCCTGCCAACATCGTGAGTTTGCAAAGCAGGCTCAACTGGGCGAAATGCCGCTTCCGATCGGCTCTGAGCAATTGCCAACCCATCATCAGCATGGGCCCCAACACAGCACCTAGCAGCCACAAACCGAGGCGCCAATACCCACTGGCAAACCCCTCGAGAGCAGCCGCTGCCACAAGCCAACCCAGGCTAACCAGAAACAGCCCCGCAACCCATTTGCTGCGTGCTATACCGATTACCAAAGGCAGCGTACGGCAATCGTGGGCCGCATCGCCACGCATGTCCTCAATATCCTTGATGATTTCGCGCACTACCGTGAGCAGAAAAGCCGCCAGCGCATACGCCCACACGGCAGTACTTCCTGTGCGCTGCAACAGCTCGGGCAGCAGTACCAAGGCCGCTGTGAGCAGCCCAATGCTCAGATTGCCCACCAACGGCAACCGCTTAAACCGCGCCGAGTACCCCCACAGCAGCAGTGCAGCACCCAAGGTTACCAATCCTACCACGCGGCTGAGTACACCCGCCACCAGCACCCCCTCGAATGATAAAATAAGATGCGCCATCATGGCGGCACGGCGCCCTACGCTGTGGCCCACCACCAATTGCTCGGGGCGGTTGATGGCGTCGATTTTAACGTCGTAGTAATCGTTGATGATGTAACCACCAGCGGCAACGCACAGCGTGGCCAGCAGCAACAGCAAGAAACGCACGTTCAGGAGTGCTTGCAAAGGCTGCTGCGGATACAGCAGGCAGGTCTGCGTCAGCGTTAGGCACAAAGCCATGATCAGCAGGTTGGGCAGGCGCACCAACCGGCCTAGGTGACGCCAGCGCGCGGCAACACCAGGGGGCAAAGAAGCACTGACGGGGGTAGGCATAAACACGGAAAAGCAACGGACTACAGTACTGCGCAAGCCAGATGGTGCAAAGCTATATGCCTACACCCACCCACCCTGCTACGCGCATAAAAAAGACCCTCCTGCATGGTGCGGAAGGGTCTTCTGATAGGGGTAGCGCAAAAGCGCGTAATAGTAGGTTATACCTTCTTCACATTAACTGCGTTGATGCCTTTGCGGCCCTCGCGGGTTTCGAACTCCACGCGGTCGTGCTGCTGAATCTGCAGCCCGTTCAGGCCTGTGATGTGCACGAAGAAATCTTCCTTGGTGGCATCTTCCGTAATGAAGCCGTAGCCCTTCGACTCATTAAAGAATTTGACGGTTCCTGTTTTCATTGGTACGCGAAAAGGGAAAAGGTGAATAATGTTCCGGTAAATGTACCGGAATATCTCACACTTGCAACCCCTGTATCAAAGTCGGCTAATATTAAGGAATTGTAAACGCGGCGGCTACCATTTGCCCTGCGCTTTCATCACGGTCTCGATCAGCTCGCGCGCAGCACCGTGGCCGCCAGGCAGTTTGGCAATGTACTGGCTGATCCCGATAACATCGGTGGCGGCATCGGCGGGGCACGCGGCAATGCGGCAGCGGCGCATTACCTCCAAATCGGGCACATCGTCGCCCATGTATACCACGCGGTCGGCATCGAGTCCGCAAGCGGCAAATACTTGCAGCTTATCGTCGACCCCTAGGTAGATTTCCGTTACGTCGAGCGACTCTAGGCGTTTGCGTACGCCCTCTTCCTGGCGGCCCGAGATGATAACCACCCGGTAGCCGCGGCGCAGCGCGTGCCGGATGGCAAAACCATCGCGAATGTGAAAGCTGCGCACCTGCTCGCCCGTGCTCAGCGCCAGCAACGTGCCGTCGGTCAGTACCCCGTCAACGTCGAATACAAAGGCCTCGATGGCCGAAAAATCAAGCATGGTAAGCACCCGGTATGGCTTATAAGCAGCAAGTGACCGGCAACACCTGCTACCGGTCACTTGCTGCTTATGGGCGGTTCACTACTACTTCTGGTTATCGCGCCACTCGTACACCCACTTGGCCTGAATTTGCTCCAGGTGGCCTTCGTTGGCTTGCTCCCGTGTGCCCTCAAAATTGGGCAAGCTCAGGATCCACTCGAGCAAATCGGTGAAGCGGATGCGGTAGATTTTGGCTTCCGTAAAGTCGTCGCCGAACTTCTCGTACAACGCCATGGCAATATCCTCGTGGTCCTGCCACTGCATGGGCGGCTCGAAATGAGTCATTTGCAAATTTTTCGGTTAACGGTTGCGAGTTGTCAGTGCGCGGAAATTAGTACGAACTGTCGACCGACAATCCGCAACTGCCAACTCAAGTATTAGTGCCCTAGGAAATCTTGCGGCGGAACCTCGATGACGAGGTTCTCGCTGGTGGCTTGTACAACACACTGGCAAGCTAGGCGCGAGTTGATGCGCGGGTTTACCGCACGGTCGATAAAGTCTTCCTCCTTGTCGCTGATTTCGGGCAGTTCGTCGCCCCCTTGGAGCACGTACACGTGGCAGGTACTGCAACCGCACACGCCCCCGCAGTTGTGCTGCAGCTGTATGCCGTTGTTGAGCGCCACATCGAGCACCGACTCGCCCTCAGCGGCCACGTGGGTTTGCTCGGGCTGCCCGTCCGAAAACTTGAAGGTGATATTAACGGCTTTCACTGAATCCTGTGCTGTTACAAATGCGGCCGCGAAGGTACGCACGCCTTTCCATAAAGCCTGAACCCGCTCAGATGTTTACGCCTGCCGGCCCGTTTCGGCCGCTTGCTGAATGCTAGCCGTAAGCTGCTGGTACAGCAACTGCCAAGTGGGGTGCGTGGCTAGGGCCTGGGTATGCGCCTCAATGGTAGAAGCATCGCGCCGGATGGCAGGCCCGGTTTGTACTGCAAAGGGCGGGTTGCTTTGCGCTTTGTCAATGGTTTCGCGCACGAGCGGCGCAAGTATATCGGCGGGCAAATCGGCGCCGGCCAACAGCGCATCAGCAATGCCCAGCAAATGGTTGGTGAAGTTGCATGCAAACACGGCCGCTACATGTAGCTGTTGGCGTGCTGCTGAAGGCACCCGCAATACCCGCTGGCTTAAAGAACGAGCAACCGCCTCCAGTACTGCAAACCCCGCTGCATCGGCTGCTTCGAGGCACAATGGAACGGCATCCCAGGTAAGTGCACGCCCGGGGCTAAACGTTTGAAGCGGATAGAACACTCCACCTTTTATCTGTGGATAACCGGCAAATACACCTAGGGGCAACGCGCCGGAAGTATGTGCTACCAGTGCTCCGGATGGCCACTTTGACGCCTGCAGCACGGTAGGCACTGCATCGTCGGGCACCGCCAACAGGTACAAATCTGCCTGCACGGCTGCAAAATCAGGTTTGTCGCCGTGCAGAGCAGTAGCGGCTACTTTGTCCGCCAGTTGCTGAGCAGTTGATAGAGTACGGCTCCATACTGCCACAACTTGGTGGCCTGCCTGCACCAAAGCAGGAGCCAAGTGCCCAGCCACTCTCCCGGCCCCTATAAATGCTATTCGGAGGGAATAATTCAAAGTATTTGACTAGTTGAGGTGGGTTTTGGGTTAAAGTTTCGCATTTTGAGAACTGAAATTTTAACAGCTTCAAAAAAGCTTTTTCACCCACTTTTTTTCGGCCGTATTACACACCCTTACTCTTCTTCATGCCTTTTTCAACCAACATCGCCCGCGTTTGCAGCTGGCGCGGTTTAGCGCTGCTAGGTCTGCTTAGCCTATCCGGCATAGCGGCGCAAGCGCAAAGCCTAAACTACACGTCGCTTTTTGCGCAAAACCTAAACGGTACCTACACCGACTTGGGTACCGATGGTACGGTTATACCCACCGCAAATACCGACGACGACAATTCAGCACCTCAAGAGATTGGATTTACTTTCAACTATGCAGGGCAGTCGTTCTCTCAATTTGTACTGAATACGAACGGTTTTATCAAGCTTGGCAATACCGCTCCTTCAGCGCCAAATTTATTTAACTTCTTTACCACAAGCCCGGCTGATGTAAACATCATTTCCGTAGCTGGCGGTATCGATCTACAAGGTGCTGCTAACCAAGCAAGCACCCCAACGGAGTATCGGGTATTTACCACCGGGGCCGCAGGTAGCCGCGTGTGCACGATTCAGTACAAGAATGTATCCGACAAAACTACGACGTCTGGCACAACTACTATTCCTAGCCAGTTTAGTGCCATGCAGTTCCAGATAAAGCTGTACGAAGGCACCAACAACATAGATTTCGTTTACGGCACCTGGACTTCTAGTGGCGTAGCGGCTCCATCGGGTCAGCCCTTTCTCATCGGCTTGAAAGCTAATGCTACTTTGGGCAGCCTACTTGCCTCCAAGACCAGCAGCGCTAACCCATGGAGCACTACTACTTTCGTTGGTGTTACGGGCAACACACTTTCTGCACACTTTGTGCGCAATGTGGCGCCGCCCAACGCCGGTCGGACCTATCGCTTCCGCCCAGCGCCGCCAAATGAAATCGAGGTTCAAGCCATCTACGCCCTTGGAAAGCTGCCTCGAGGGCTAGCAACACCCCACACGGTGCAGGTGGTGGTGCGCAACTCCGGTGGTGCTGCTCAAGCCAACATCCCGGTTACGCTTACTATTTCTGGCGCCACAACCTATAGCAACACGCAGCAGATTGCTTCGCTGCCAATCAACGGCAGCACTGTAGTGTCCTTTCCTGCTTATACGCCAAGCAGCTTAGGCAACAGCACCATCACTGCAACTGTACCGAACGACGATCAACCCCTCAACAACACCAAAACATTTACGCAAACGGTAACCGATAACATATTCGGTGCAGCCGATATCAACGGTCCGGCTGGTGGTGGTGTAGGCGGAAATACGGTTGCTACTGCCACTTCTCCAAACCCCAGAGCTGCGCTGCTCACCAAGTACAATACTAACGCGCCACAAGCGGTAACGGCAGTTCGGGTATATCTCGAAGATCCCAATACCATTGGCCGGACGTTGTACGCAGTTGTACTAGACGCTAACGGTGCTCTGCTGGGTCGCACGCCGGATTATGTAGCTGTTGCGAACGACATATCTGCTCTGAAGACATTTAACCTGCCTACACCCCTGACAATCCCTGCCGGAAACTTCTACGTAGGTCTGGTTCAGGGCTCGGTACCAGTGGGTGGCAGCGCCTATTTCCCAATGGGCACAACTTCAGAAATCCCCACTCGCCCGGGTACTTTCTTTTTCGTTTCGCCATTCGACCCAGCTTCTACTACCGCTTACAACCTCCAGGACACAGCTCCATCGAACTTGGGCGCCTTTATCATCGAGGCGGTTATGAACACCACCACTGGTGTCTCAAAGGTGCTTGACCGCTCCATCAGCGTGTATCCCAACCCCAGCAATGGTAGCTTCTCGCTGGATGTGCGCGGCGCCAATGCCAAGGAAGGCTTGAAGGTAGAGGTGCTTAACTCCCTAGGTCAGCGGGTGTACAGCAGCGCAGCGCGCGACAACTTCGAGAACAAGCTCGAACTTTCGCACTTAGCCGCCGGTATTCACACCCTGAAAGTGACGAAGGGCAGCGAGTACATGGTGCGCAACATCTCCATTCGCCACTAGTATCCGCGAGTTGCATAGCGCTAAAGCAAAAAGACCGGTGGCCAAGTGACCACCGGTCTTTTTGCTTTAGCGCTATCGTTATGCAGCTTGCACCTGTTTCTTGCTTGCTTTGGCAACGGCAGGTGCCGGCTTGGGCTTACGGCCACGCTGATAGATAGCCAAGGCAAAACCAAAGCCCATCAGCAGGGTTCCGCTCCACAGTAGGTTGATGAAAGGTTTCTCCATCGCCTTGAGGATGACATAATCCTTTTGAGTGGTGCTTACGCCGAAGGTGAACTTGCCCTTTTGCGGGTCGATGTTATCCAAGGTGATGCGAAGCCCTAGGTCCTCAATCTCATCGGGCACGCGGCCAACCATGCCACCATTGCGTACCACAAACACTGGGTGTACGTGGTACTGGCGGCCCTTTTCGCCGTACACGATAATGTCGCCCTGCACGGCAATATCGCCCTTACCCAAGCCTAGGCCAGCGGTGTTATGCGCGGGCTCGGCATTTTTGAATACGGCAAAGTAGTCGTTCAGGAACAAGGTGTCATTCATCGATACGGTGAACTCCTTGGCTTCGCTCCAATCCTTTTCCTTAGTCGGATCGGGCACCGACGACACGTGTGAGTAAATGTCGTGGTCCCAGAACAGCTTGATGTCGGGCGACGCTAGCAGGCCACCCATTTCCTCGTTCACCTGCGCACGGGGGAACAGCACAAAATCTTCGCCCGAATCCTTGTGCTTGTACACCACGCGGTAGTACGTGTCTTCGGGACGAATCTCGAGCGTATCGCCGGCTTTGTAGTACGACTTGTCGCCTACTTTGATTTCGCCACGAGCTACGGCTTTGTACTCGTCGTTCATCACCGGGAAGAGCAGCTCTTTGTTCACGTACTCGGGTACGCTGGGCACATCAAAGTACTGCCCGGTGTAGGTGAGTTCGTAGGGGCCCATTTTGGTGGCGTCGTTGCGCCACAAGAGCACGTTGTCGCGGTTGATTTCCTCGGGCATTTCGCGCGAGTACAGCAAACCCGAGGTATTCTTGGAAATGATGTTGGAATAACCTGCCGAAGCCAGAATACCCAACAGCATCAGCGCAACCCCTATGTGCGATACCGCACCGCCGGAAATTCTCACTTTGCGGCGCAGCAACTGCAGCAGCATTCCGAGGTTAGCCAACACTCCGAACAAGCCTGTAGTAAGCAAGGCAATGTAAGGCAGTGTCATCTGGTGGCCATTCTGGCGCACCAACAAAATCACCAGCGCAGCACCCAGCAGCGTGAGCATTGCCGGGATAGTAAACGTATTGCTAACGCTTTCCTTGTCGTTCTTCTGCCACCACATCAGCTGCGCAATGCCCGAAAGCACTGCCACGCCTACGCCCATCCAGAGCTGGATTTTGGTGTAGTGGGCAATTTGATCGGCCGGCAAAGCCAGGTTCGACTTAACGCCGAAGAAGCCTACGAAGGCATTGTATACCGGAATACTGGTAGTAACCAACACCTGGAAGGCACCTAGGCACAATACCGTAGCTCCAATGAACACCCACAGTTCGGGGTTGTACATCGTCAGCTCCTTTTCCGATACCGGAATGCTCTTCCAACGCCATACAAGCATGCCAATGCTCAGCACTACGAAAGCTGCCAAGTAGAGGATAAGCTGGCCCGAGAGGCCTAGGTCGGTGAAGGAGTGTACCGATGCATTGCCCAGTACACCGCTACGCGTGAGGAAGGTGGCGTAGAGTACCAGTAGGAATGTAGCTACTACCAAAGCAAAGGCAGTACGCAAACCAGTGCGGCCACGCTGCCACAACACCAAGGCGTGCAAACCGGCAACCAGCACCAGCCACGGAATGTACACGGCATTCTCAACGGGGTCCCAGTTCCAGTATCCGCCAAAGTTCAGGGTTTCGTAGGCCCAGTAAGCACCCATCATGATGCCAATACCGAGTACGCCACCGCCCCACAGGCTCCACCGGATGGCTGGCTGTACCCACTTCGTCAGTTCGCCCTTCCAGAGGCCGGCAATGGCGTAAGCAAACGGTACCAGCGTCAGGGCAAAGCCCAAGAACAGCGTGGGCGGGTGAATCACCATCCAGTAGTTCTGCAGCAGTGCATTCAAGCCCTTACCATCTTGGGGTACCCAATCAGGGTTAAGCTTGTACACCGGCAGATCGGGCATGAACTCGCGCATCAGAATAAACGGCGACGAGCCAATTTTGAGCGAGCCTACCGTAACGCCCAAAATCATGGACATCAGGAAAAGCTGCACGCCCGCAAACACAGCCATTACGGGTGCCTCCCACTGCCGCGCCATGCGCATCAGGGCTGCACCTAGGAGCACGTGCCAAAAGATCCAGAGCAGGAATGAACCCTCCTGCCCTTCCCAGAAGCAGGATATCATGTAATGCACCGGCAAGTGGTTGCTGGAGTGCGACCAAGCGTAGTAGTACTCGTAGCGGTGGCCGTAAATAATGCCAAATAGCGTTACGATTACGCCAATCACAGCCAGGCTGTGTACAGCAAAGCCGCCACGGCCCAGCTTCAGCCAAGCCGTATCCGCTTCGCCCAGCGCCCGGCCCCGCGCTGCCATATAATATCCTAACGCCGACACTACCGCCGCCACAAAGGCTACGATAACGCTTAAATGTCCCCAGTCGCCGATGCTCATTTCTCTTGGAATGCTGTATCTGAATCCTGAACTAGGAGCGGTTGGCCCAGCGCTGCTTCGGCGCGGGCTCAGCTGGCCAAGTTCAATGGTTGCCGCTTTAGCGCGCGGCGGTAGCGCCTTTCACCTCGTTCTCCACGTACTTCGAGGGGCACTTCAACAGGATCTTATCGGCCACAAACACATCGTTGCGCATGTTGCCGGTAATTACCACCTGCTCCGATTTCTCGAAATCCTGGGGCTTAGGGTTGAAGTAAACCACTTGCTGGTGCACGCGGTTCGTATCGACGAGCACGAAAGTGAAATAGTTAGGATCGAGCGTGGGGTTGTATTGCATGCCCACGATGTTGTTGCCTGCGTCGTGCGGCAGGCGGCCCACTACGTGCACCTTGCGCAGGTCGCCGTCGGCAGCAAGCTCTTTCGCTTCCTTAAACGACACGTACACACTGGCATCACCAGCGGTTGCCATCACAATGCCGATGGCTAGGGCAATAACCACAAGGGCTAATAAATGTGTTTTTTTCATGGTGCTTACCTAGAAAAGCAGCCGGAAAATTGGACCAACTGCTCGGCAGCCAGCCCTCTTTGAACAACCACGAAGGGCGGAAAAAATCCGCACCATCGAAATGATTTTTATCAGTCGCGCAGCTCGCGCTCTAAGCGGCTCACCTTGCGGTCGATCGACAACAAGTAGAGCAGCAAGCCTACCAAAATCACTACAACCACGGCTACCACCACGTAGATCTTGCCATCTTGGCGTAGCTGATCGGCCATTTCGGGCGAGGTGGTTTCTTGCGCGAGTGCGGGCAGTAGTGGCAGCAACACGGCCGACAGGACCAACAGGGCGCGACGGCCTAAGCGGTTAAGCCAATTGTTTTTCATAGAGCTTGTGTTTAACGAAGGTCAGGCGAGCCGACACGTTCGTAATCCAGACGCCGAGGAGCGTCCAGCCAATCACGGCCGGATAAAACACCAACCGCATGTTATTGTCGAGGTCGTACTGGCTGAAGCCAGGGTTGCCACCAGCCCCAGGGTGTAGCGAATCGGTGAGGCGTGGCAAAATGAACAGCAGCGGAATGGCCGCGCAGAAGGCGAAAATGTTGTAGACGGCCGAGATACGGGCCCGCTGTTGCTCATCGACAATGGAGGAGCGCAACACCAGGTAGGCGCCGTAGATCAGCACAGCTACCGCCGCTCCGTTGAGCCGCGGGTCCGACGTCCACCAAGTGCCCCACGTAAAGCGGGCCCACACACTTCCGGTAGCCAAGCCTAGTACCGCCAGCACGATACCGGTGCGGGCCGTTTGGTACGCCCATACATCGAGCCGATCGGAAGGTTTGCGCAGGTACAGTACCGAGTACACTACCGAGGCAAACAGAATGATTGTCATGCCGAACCACATCGGCACGTGGAAGTACAGGTTCCGGATGGTTTCGTTTAGAATGGCCAGCCTGGGCACAGTACCCAGCAAGCCCATCACTACTGAGTAAATCAGCAGTACCACCGTCAGAACTTTCCACCAAGCGTTTCTCATAAGAGCTTAGCGCATTAAGTGCGCCACAAAAACGGGTAGAGTAAATAAGAAACTGCCACCACCAGCAGGCTCAATCCCATGAGCATGTATAAGGGTTGCGGCGAAGCATCGAGGCCGTCGAGTGCGTTTTTGGCGGCTTTGATTAGTTGAAGCAGAATGGGAATGACCACCGGAAAACCCAGCACCGGCATAAGGGTGTTGCTATTAGCCGCTTTGGCCGCAATTCCCGAAATAAGGGTGAGGGATGTAGCAAACCCCACTGCACCCAGAGCAACTACGAGCGTAAAGCGCGGCACATCCTGCACGGGATTGCCGAGTATCAGGGCGTATGCGCCAAATGCCACTAGCCCAAGGCCCAGCAGCAGCAAGGTGTTGTAAGCTATTTTGGCCAGAATAACGGCCTCGGGCCGTGCCAGGGTGTAGTAGTAGAGCAGCCGCCCGCGGCTTTCCTGCAGGAAGCTTTTAGCTACCCCATTGATGGCGGTGAAGAGCAGAATAATCCAAAGCAGCGCATTCCAGGCTGGAGCCGGCAACTGGCCACCGCGCACAAAGCTCAAGTAGCATACGTACACCGTGCTACCCACATATAGCAACATGCCATTGAGGGCTGAGCGCTGCCGCCATTCCAGGCGGAAGTCCTTCTGCATCAGATACCAAATCTCGCGTAACAGCTGCACGGCCGGTCGGTGGGTAAGCGAAAGTGCAAAGATACAACCCAACGCGCGGAAAGGGGTTGGTATAGCCTGAATATGTGAATGACTCGACCGCCTACTTGGGCCAGAATTGGTACTGGACAAAGCACCTCACCCAATTGTGCTACGCTGCTTGAGGCTCCTCTTGTTAGCTGGCCACCCTGCCTGCTGCCAAACCACCTAGGCCCTAAACAACACTGCCCAACCTTGCGGCCGGGCAGTGCATGCTGTTGAGCTAGAGAGAATGTTTACTAGAAATCGTAACCGAGCGTGAAGTAGAACTTCGGCCCGTTTTCCTGACCGTTTTCGCGGCCCCAAGCCACATCGAGCTTGCCATAGAAGCCCAGCAGCGTGGTACGGGCCCCTGCCCCATAACCCACCAAAAAGGGGTTCTGGAAGTTGGTAACGGTGCCCGAGAAGGCGTTGTCGTTGCCGGCGTACGGACGCGTGTTGAAGGAATTGTTGACGTTGAACGGGTTGGAGCCACGGTAAGCCGTGCCCGCATCCACAAAACCTGTCAGCTGTAGGTTGCGGAAGAAGCCGGAGTAAATGGGCTTACGCGAGAAGTACTGAATGATGGGCACACGCAGCTCCGAGTTGAACAGAACGTACTTGGGCCCCGACCGCGTGTTGTAGTTAAAGCCGCGTAGGTTGGTTACAAACTGCTGGTAGAAGAAATCGGTGGGCGAAGCATCAATTTGCGGGCGCACGTCGCGGAAATCGTCGGTGCGGGCATTCAGCCAGTTGTCCATACCACCTAGGCGGAACTGCTTGGGCGAGCTGCCAAAGAATTGCCCATACGAAGCCCGGTTAGCCCATATAATCTGGCGGTGTACTTTCTGGTAGTGCCGCAAGTCAACGTATACCTTGCCGAAGTCGCCGTCGGAGTCGTTGAACTCGCGCAGTTTCATTACACCCACTTTCATGCGCGAACCTTCGAGCATGTTTACGCCGGTGGCTACCGAGTTATCAAACACCAGCTCGCCGCTGCCCCCGTAGTAATGCTCGCGCTGGTCGCCGCGCGAGATGTCGTCGAGGAATGAAATGGTGCTGGCTACGTAGCGCAAATTAGCCCGCACGCTGAGGTTGTGCGTGAGGGGGTACGACACACCGGGCGTAACCTCGTAGCGGCCCATGCGCACTTGCGCGCCGGTTTCCTCGAGCTGCACGTAGTTGCTTTGCTTCTGAAAGCCAATGCTCCAGTCGTAGCGGTGCTTGAGGTTGGTATACTCGGCAAACAGGTTGCTGGTGCGCAAATCGGTAAGCGCAAAAATGCCGGCCCGAATGCGATGATCTTCGAACAGATCCGACATGGAGGCTTGCCCCACCAAACCAATACCTAGGAGCGGATCCGCATAAATCGTCGATACCACATTATCGAGGCTAAAGCGGGTGTCGTAGCGTACCGGGCCCGTGAGGCCTAGGTCGGGAGCAGTGGGTGCGGGCTGCTGGGCAACCGGGGCATTGGTGCGGCGGCGCAACTGAGGCGTATCTTCCTCGAACTGGTAGTCGCTCACATCAACGCCTTGGTTACGAACCGGTTCGGTGGGCTGTGTACTGTTGCCGGAGGTACCAGGCTCGGTAGGCGGTACCGCTTGTTGCTGCTGCGGTTGTGCTTGCGGGCGCGGGCGGGCTGCCGCGGCCGAACGATCCTCCAGGATTTCCTGGCGAGCTGTTTTGCTCAGCTTCAGGTTTTGTGGCAGTTCGTACTTAGGATAGGCATACACGAAGTCGCGGGCACGATCAGCAGCCACAAACCCCAGCGCACCGCTGGTGGCGTTGTAATCGAAGCTCTTGAGGTTGTTAAGGAAGCTTGTGGCTGGCGTACGCTCGCGTGTAGCAAGGTTGTAGCGGTACACGCTCCGGACGCCGCTCTCCTCGCTTAGGTACAGCAGCTCGTTTTCCGATAGCACCCTAGGCCGGCTTTCGTTGGAGATGGTAGCTACCAGCCCTTCGATGCGCTGGGCATTGCCATCGAGGCGGTACCGGAATAAGTCGTAGTTGTTTACGACGGCATTGAAAGAGCCTTTGGCGGTGCCAGCCGAATCGAGCCACCGGTTGGAGCTGAACACAAGCGAGTTGCCATCGGGCATAAACACGGGCTGCACATCATCGAACACGTCGTTGGTGAGGCGCTCGGGCTGGCGGCTGCCGGCGCGCAACAAATACAAATCGGCTTGGCCGTTGCGGGTACCGCTAAATGCCAGCGCCTTGCCATCGGGCGAGTAGGCCATGCTGTGCACCTGCGAGTACGGGTTGAGCACCGACGAGCCTTTGTCGCCGAAGGGCAGTGCCTCCTTGAGGCGAGCAAAAATGCCCACCGCACCGCCGTCGGCGGAGCGCAACCGCAACGACATCAAGCCTCTAACTTCTTCGGCAATGGCCAGTTGGCTGTTGTTGCGCCAAGCCAGCACGGGCATACGACGGTCTATTTCCTGGTCGGGCGTTTTATATCCGCCGTTGTATACCACATGGCGCCCCGAGCCATCTACATTCGATACACTGACCCGGTAGCGGCCGCGGTCGGTTTCGGTGTAAGCCAGCAGTTTGCCGTTGGGGCTGATAACTGGCTCGCTGAAGCTGAGGTTACGCTTGTTGCGGTGCATTACCTGCCGCTGTTCGTCGGGCAGGGTATAAGCAGTTTCGGGCTGGGCGTTCAGCTGGCGGTAGTAGCCCAGCCAATCGCGCAAGAACTGGCGGTACGGCACGTTCAGCGACGAACTGATGCCCGTTTCCACGTCGCGCGTAATGCGCGTTAGGTTCAGAATGTTCTGAATGCTGGTGTAGCCGTAGCGCTCGGCAATGTAGTTCCACACGCTCTGGCCAGCCAGCTCGGGGTTGCGCACAAAAAACTGCGCAGCTTTGTCCTTGTCGACTTTCTGCGTCATGTCGCGCATGTAGTCGTCCATCTCCACGCTCCAGCCCTCGGCCGCGTAGGCCGAGGCGCCCGACACAAACCAATCCGGTAGCTGCAGCAGGTAGCTGCTCTGGATTACCTCCTTCAGCGAGCCGCCGTACATCATGTCGTTCAGCAGCACTTTGGTAATCTGGTAACTTAGGTCGCGCTTAAACAGGGTTTGCTGGCCCTGGAAAGCCAGCTGCACCTTGGTCATGCGCAGCAGAGAGGTTTCGCCGCCCGTCTGGTACTTATCGGCATTGAGGCCCACATTGCTCTGGCGCAGGTCGCCTACTGAGTTGTAGAGCATGAGGGTGGTTTTCGAGTACGGGTAGTACCCGATGAGGGCCGTGATGCGCTGCAGTTCCTGCTCGGCATACTCGGCCGCCCGGCGCGCCATAGCCTCGCCACCGCCGTAGTAGTACACGTTGAAGTTGGCCGTGCTGAGCAGTTGCCACTCAAACTGCTTGTACTGAATGCGGGTACGGCCAAAGCTTTCCTGCGCCGTTTGCCCTACTGCCGCTCCGGCCGGAGCCAGCAGCGCCAGCCACAAGGCCGGCAGGCTTACCCCCCAACGCAGGCGGGGCGATAGATTGGACAGGTGCATCATAGAAGCCGCGTATAGGCTGGAGGAGAGGTAACTCAGGCGGGCGACGCCGTTGCCGAAGCAGCAGCAGTATACAACGCCTGATAACGTATAATATTGACTTCTGGCCAAAGCTCTTTTTCGAATTCTAAGGCATCGGCCAGTACTTGCGCCAAACGCGGAGCCAGCAGCACGCCTTTTGAACCTAGGCCATTGAAAACCACCAGTGCCGGATGCACCGGATGCTTACCCAACAAGGGCTTACGGTCGCGCACCGTGGGGCGCACGCCCACCCGCTGCCCTACCACGGCAAAAGGTACCGTGGTCAGCTCGTGCAGGCGCTGCGTAAGCTCGGCCCGCGCCTCGGCCGTGGGCTGCAGCTCGAAGGGCGGCCAGCGGTAGGTAGCCCCTACGCGCACTTGCCCGTTGCCCAACGGCACCACGTAGGCTCCGCGGTTGAGCACGTAGCCGGTGGGCAGTTCGGGCGCTTCCACATCGAGCACTTCGCCTTGGTTAGGCGTAACGGGCAGCCAGCTAAACCACGGATTGTGTACCACCGTGGCGCCTTCGCAGAACACCACATAGCGGGCCCGTAACTCGCGGCCGTAACTCACGCCTAGCTCGTCGGGAACAAGCAGCTCCGGCACAAAAGTTTCGGTGCGCAACCAGCCCTGTTCGCGCCCTTGGGTACATAGGGCATCGAGCAGCGCCGTGGTATCAACCCAACCGCCGTGCTTTAGTTGCAAGCCCCCAAACGGGTGTTGCAGACCGGGCACATTGGGCAGACCTAGGGCCGGGTCGGCCACGTAGTCGCCCCAAGGCTGATCGGCCGAGCGGCTCAGCACGTCATTCTGTTCGCGCACCGACGAAAACAGCTTCAGAATGGGCATTTCGTAGAAGAAGCGGCGCCCGAATTCAGCCTCCAAAGCTTGGTAAAACTGCTGCGCAGCGGGCAGCAAATCATCGATGCGCCAAGCCAGCGCAAACCGTTTGCCGGCTACGGGGTTGATGAGCCCAGCCGCCACGCGCGTAGCCGAGTTGGGCTGGTGTTCATCAAGTACTACTACGCGCAAACCACGGCGGCGCAGTTCCCACCCGAGGGTGACACCGGCTATACCGTGGCCTATAATCAGGTAATCGGCTTGCTCTTGCATTCCTAGCAAAATACGCACTTTCCGTTGCTGATTGCGTAACTTACCCTCCCTTTGTATGCCGCTCACCTAGGGCTGGCCTTTTCCTGACTGCATGACTGTTTCGGGCTTTACGTTCAACGCCTTCTCCGAAAACACTTACCTGCTGCACGATGCCTCCGGCGCCTGCGCCATCGTCGACCCCGGCTGCTACGACCGCGCCGAACAGCAGGCCCTCCGCCAATTTATCGACGACCAAGGCCTGCGGGTAGAGCTGCTGCTGAACACGCACTGCCACATCGACCACGTATTTGGCAACCAGTTTGTGCTCGACACCTGGCCCGGCACGCCCTTTCTCATTCACGAAGCCGATTTGGCCACCCTGCGCGCCGTGCCCACTTACGCGCCGGTGTACGGATTTCCGCACTACAATCCTGCCGAGCCCACGGGTTTCGTACAACCAAGCGAGCCGCTGAAGTTTGGCGAAACCGAGTTGGAGGTGCGGTTTGCTCCCGGTCATGCTCCTGGCCACGTGGTGTTCTACCACGCCCCTAGCAAAGCAGTTATTGGTGGCGATGTGCTGTTTCAGAGCAGCATCGGGCGCACCGATTTGCCCGGCGGCGACTTCGATACGCTGATCCGCAGCATCCGCGAGCAGCTGTTCACCTTGCCCGACGACGTAACGGTGTACCCCGGCCACGGCCCCGCCACTACCATTGGCGTAGAGCGCCGCACCAATCCCTTCCTGCGCTAGGCCCTAGGCTGATTATGGCAATCAAAAAACATATTCCGAACGCACTTACCTGCGTCAATCTGCTGTGCGGTTGCGTAGCGCTGAGCATCATCCTAGGTACCAAAACCACCGCGTTTCAGCAGGCCTCCGATTGGCAAGAGCTGATGCCAGCTGCCGTGCTTATCGGCATTGCCGCCATTGCCGACTTCTTTGACGGCTTGGTGGCGCGGGCACTGAGAGTGTCTTCTCCCATCGGCAAAGACCTTGACTCGCTGGCCGACATGGTTTCGTTCGGCGTGGTGCCTGGCGCGTTTCTGTTCAAGCTGCTGCAACATGCTACCGCGGGGTCCAATTCCTCGCTGGCTTACTTGGCTTTTACCGTCAGCATTTTCTCGGCACTACGCCTAGCCAAATTCAACAACGACACGCGCCAGTCCGACTCGTTTATCGGCCTGCCCACGCCGGCGTGCACCATCCTGGTTACGTCGTTACCCGTCATTCTGCTCAACGATCAGTTTGGTGTTAGTGGCATTATCCTCAACCCGTGGGTGCTGCTGGCACTTACGTTTGCGCTTTCGGGTTTGCTGGTTGCCGAGTTACCGTTGTTTGCACTTAAATTCAAGAACTTAACATGGCAAGACAATTCGCTGCGTTTCGTGTTCTTGATTATGACCGTGGCGCTGCTAGTCCTCCTGCAAGCGTCGGCGGTTCCGCTCATCATTTTGCTGTACGTGCTGCTCTCAGTGGTTCGGCCATCGTACGGATAGTACCCGCACAATATTTTGGGCGGGTGGCAGTTGTAGCTGCAACTATCCTGTTAGCCTAGCGCCAACTTATCACACCTAGGCCGCGCTGCTTGCCGCTGCCCCGCTTCATTAGCCGCTCTACCGTTCATGCGCTTTTTTACCTCGCTTCTCATCCTTGCAATCTTGGGTTGGCCGTGGGCTGCTCTGGCGCAGGCTCCGACTCAGCAGGTACAGCTAACGTGGCGCGGACAAGGAGTAGCCTTTCCGCAAGGTGGCCAGGGTGTGCGGGTACCCACCTTCGTCAACGCCGTGTTTGAAACTGGGCAACGCGTGCCCAGCCTGCACTTGCGCCTAGGTGGCTACATAACCGAGGTGCAGCTGCAAGCCACGCAGTACGCCCCCTTTACGACACAGGAAGCCGCCGCTTTTGGTAATGCTACCATTGGGGCAGTGCCGCAAGTGCAACTGCGCTATGGCACCGAAAACCGCCTGCCCGTTACGGTAGCCTCCTTGGTTCCGTTGCGCCGCAATCCGCAGAGCGGGCAGCTCGAAAAGCTGGTTTCGTTTGAGTATTCCTACCGCACCGGCAGCAACCCGGCGCAAGCACGTACTAATCGTACCTACGCCACCAACTCAGTGCTGCGCCAAGGCGAGTGGTTTAAGATTGGCGTGGCCAGCACCAGTTTGGGTAATGGCAACGTGTTCAAGCTCGACAAGGCGTTTTTACGCAACCTAGGGCTACCCGTACAATCGCTCGACCCCAAGCGCTTGCAGCTGTACGGCCATGGGCTGGGCATGCTGCCGCAAGCCAACAGCGCCGCCCGTCCCGACGACCTCGAGGAAAACGCCATCTACTTCGCCGACAACGGCAGCAATAATGCTTCCTTCGACGACGACGAATACTTTCTCTTCTACTCGCCTGGCCCCCACACCTGGGAGTTGAGCGGTGGGCGCTTTCGGCACCGGCTTAACATTTACACCGACACCGCTTATTACTTCCTGACGGTAGGCAGCAACCTTGGTAAGCGCGTGGCCCCGGCTCCGGCCGTAACCGGCACTTCCTCGGCCGAAATCCGCGAGTACACCGACCACTTCTTCTACGAGCGCGACATCATCAACTTGCTGAAATCGGGCCGGCAGTGGTTGGGCGAAACGTTCAGCAGCAATACGGGCCTGCAGAAGGAGTTTACGTTCTCGGGCATCTCTGATCTGGTAGCGGGCAGCCCTTTGCTCATTACCTCATCGGCAGCTGCTTCGGCGCTGCCGCCGGGCGGCACTACCTCTTTCAACCTAGCGCTCAACGGCAGTAACCTAGGTACGCAGGTAATCCGAAACCTAAGTTGCAACCCGGGCACTGCCTTCTGCTACCAAGAGGCCGCCAACACCGAGGTGAGTACCTACACCACCAGCGCCCCCGCCGGGCCCGATTTGCGTATCGGACTCACGTATGCAGGCACGGCGGCTGATCTGTCGGCCTCCGGCTACCTCGATTACCTGGAGGTACAAGCGCGTCGTCAGCTACGCCTAGGCAATGCACCGCTGTTGTTCCGCTCGCTCGAAAATAACGCAACTGGCGCCGTAAGCACCTTTGTACTCCAGAATGCCGGCAACGCTTTGCTGTGGGATGTAACCGAGTCTCGCACTCCGCAGACCGTTGCTCATGCTGCAGGTCGCTTTCTGGCACGCACCAACCAAGTGCGTGAGTACGCAGCCTTTAACCTCAGCGGCAATTTCGATACCCCACGGGCTTTTGGCCGGGTGGCAAACCAAAACCTACACGCCGTCGGCGCCACCTCGCCCGTCGATCTGGCCATCATCACGCACCCGTTATTTGTGGCCGAGGCCGAACGCTTGGCGGCCCACCGCCGCACGCACGACGGCCTCCGCACTGCGGTGGTAACCACCAACCAGATCTACAACGAGTTTAGCTCGGGCGGGCAGGATGTTACCGCCATCCGCGATTTCGTGAAGATGCTGTACGACCGCCGGGGCGGTACCCCAGGCTTGTACGTGCTGCTGTTTGGCGATGCTTCCTACGACTACAAAGCCGATGCGAGCAATGCAGCTAGTCAGTTACCAGCTTGGTGGAAGGATCGACAGATTAAGGATGCCGACAACCAAAACTTGGTGCCCACCTACGAGGCTGTTGAATCGTTTGCCAAAGTATCGCCACGCTACAATGGGCAAGGCGTATCCTACTGCTCCGACGATTACTACGCCTTCCTCGACGACAACGAAGGCGCTTGGCCCGAAGATGGCTCGGCAGGCTCGCAGCTAATGGATGCTGCCGTGGGGCGCTTACCCGTGCGCTTCACCAGCAAGCAAGCCAATGCATCGGCAATGGCTGCGGCAGTAGTGCGCAAGCTCATCGAGTACGACCAAGCACCGGCGCAAGGCAAATGGCGCAACCGCCTGACGTTTGTAGCCGACGACGGCGACAACAATCTGCACCTCCACAACTCTGAGGATACCGCCAACCCGCTCGCAAGCACCCAGCCGGGCTTTCAAGTGAACAAGGTGTACCTCGATATGTACCCGCAGGTAAGCACTGCTGATGGGCAACGTTCGCCGGCGGCAAGCACTGCCTTGGATGCTGCCATTGAGCAAGGGAGCTTAATTGTAAGCTATGCAGGCCACGGTGGCCCTACGGCGTGGGCCGATGAAAAGCTGATTACCGAAGCCTCGGTGCAGCAGCTGCAAAACCGGCAGCGTCTCACGTTTATGTTCACCGGCACGTGCGATTTTGCTCAGTACGACGACCCTAGCCTTACCTCCGCGGGCGAGCAGATGCTCACCGACACGCCCAACGGCGCTATTGGCCTGCTTACCACTACTCGCTTGGTGTACGCCCAGAACAACCAAGCCTTGGCCAATGCTTTCTACCGGCACCTGTTGCAGCGCAGCACCACTACGGGCCGTTGGCCGCGCCTAGGTGACGCGGTAGTCTTTGGCAAAAACAACGATTTTGAGGACGTATACAACCGCAACTTCTCCCTGCTCGGCGACCCATCCATGCGGTTGGCTATGCCTAATCTGGTAGCCCGTGCTACCCGCCTCAGCGACGCTGACGATCCGGCTCGCACGCCACTCGATACCGTGCGGGCTATGCAGCGCGTGCGCTTAGAAGGCGAGGTAGTTAGCTCGGTGGGTAATGCCCTGCAAACCGATTTCAATGGGAAAGCACAAGTAACGGTTTACGAAAAAGCTGATTCGGTACGTACGCTGGGCAATCAGAACCCGGCTACCGTCGTTGCAGTACAGCGCAATGTGGTGTACGATGGACAAGCCACCGTGCGCAACGGCCGTTTTACAGTGCAATTTGTAGTTCCAAAGGATATCAACTACCGATTCGGGTTGGGTAAGATCAGTTTGTATGCTTCCGACTCGACGCGTAATACCGATGCCCACGGGGCCAACCCGCGCATTATCGTCGGCGGCGCCTCCAAAACCGGGCTCAACGATACTATCCCGCCTACAATCCGATTGGCCATGGATACGGAATCGTTCGCGTTCGGCGGGCTTACCCGCCCCAACACTACGCTGCTGGCTACGTTAAGCGACTCCAGCGGAATTAATACCGCTGGTACGGGCATTGGCCACGAGCTTACGGCTACGCTTGATAACGACCCTAGCAAGGTTACTATCCTGAACGAGTACTACACCGCCGATCTGAACAAGTTTACAAGCGGCCGGGTACGTTACCTGTTCAAAAGCCTAACGGCTGGGCCGCACGTACTGCGCGTAAAAGCTTGGGACAACTTCAATAACTCGGGTGAAAAGGAAGTTGAGTTCATTGTAGCACGCGACGAAAAGCTGGCGCTCGATCATATTCTGAACTACCCTAACCCTTTTGCCACTCACACCGCTTTTCACTTCGACCACAACCGCCCGGGCGAGGATCTCGACGTGCAAGTGCAGATTTTCACCGTTTCGGGCAAACTCGTACGTACCCTCTCCGCGTATGTGCCCGCAAGCGAGTCGCATGTCAAATCCATAACCTGGAACGGCCGCGACGAATACAACGACCAACTTGCGCGTGGCGTGTACGTGTACCGCCTCAGCGTACGCACCTCACGCGATGCACCTGTAAGCAAATACGAGAAGCTGGTACTTCTTAACTGAGCTGCTGCCTGCTTTTTTCTACCTTCCGCTTTTCCGAACCTTTTCTCTGCATATGCCCTCTCCGAAGTCGACGGCCGTGCGTTTGCTGTTGCCAGCCCTGCTTGGCACAGCTGGCGCCGCGCAGGCCCAACAAGAAGCCAACACCATTACCACGGCGGTTCCGTTCATCACCATTAGCCCCGATGCGCGCTCAGCAGCCCTAGGTGATGCTGGTGCCGCCACTTCGCCCGATGCCAATGCACCGTTCCACAACGCAGGTAAGCTGGGCTTTTTGCGCAACCCTTATGGCGCATCGGCCTCGTATTCGCCGTGGCTGCGCAACGTAACCGATGACATGAGCATTTCGGCTCTATCGGGTTACAAAAAGCTGGGCGAGCGTTCGGCTCTGGCTGCTTCGCTCACCTACTTTGATCTAGGTTCGATCGACTTTCGGAGCAGCACCAACCAACCCGAGGGCACCTTTAACCCGAAGGAATACTCTGTAAGCCTCACCTATGGGCAAAAGCTCAGCGAATACCTAGGCGTGGGCGTCACCACGCGCTACATTCGCTCCAACCTCACCGGCAGTCAGATTGCTGATAGCCGCCCTGGCAATGCGTTTGCCGTTGACCTAGGCGCCTACTACTCGCGCGATGTCACTATTGGTGCAGGCGACTACAATCTGGCTTTCGGCGCAGCAGTCTCCAACATCGGCAACAAAATCACATACACGCGTGCCGACCAAGCCGACTTCTTACCCACGAACCTGAAGCTGGGTACCGCTATTACGCGTGAGCTGGATGCCTTCAACAAGATTACGCTAACAGTAGATGCCAATAAGCTACTCGTACCTACCCCCTACTACATCGACGGGGTTGATTCTTCCGATCCGGCTATTGTGGCTGAGAACGACCGTATTGCTCGCAAATCCATCGTAAGCGGCATCCTAGGCTCGTTCAGCGACGCGCCAGGCGGTGGCAGTGAGGAGCTGAAGGAAATCAACTTGTCAGCTGGTGCCGAATACTGGTACAACGACTTGCTGGCGGCGCGCGTAGGCTACTTCTACGAAAACCCGAAAAAGGGCGACCGGCAGTACTTGTGCTTGGGCCTAGGTCTGCGCTATCAGGTATTTGGCGTAGATGCAGCTTACTTAGTTCCTAACTCCCGAGCCAATCCGCTGGCTAACACCATCCGGGTTTCGCTCCACTTCAACTTTGGTAATGCAAGCGACGGTGGCGCCACTTCAGGCGATTCGTCCTTAAACTAACTGTCGATGTTAAATCGTCAAATTGCACCTCCGACCCGGCCAATTGGCCGGGTCGATTTGCCTACGGCCAATGTTATTCAGATACCCAACGGCGCCCGATTGCACGTGCTTGCGCACAATGCGCAACCGGTAGTTCGCCTGCAAGTCGTGCTGCCGGCTGGCCGCTGGTTCGACCCATCTCCGGGTGTGTCGCTACTTACAGCCCGCACGTTGCTAGATGGTACTCATACCCGTACTGCTCGCCAGATAGCTGACGAGGTAGCTTTTTACGGAGCCTCCTTGGAATGCGACCAAGGCTTCGACCGCGCTACGCTCACGCTCTACTGCCTGTCTCGGCACTTAGAAAAGCTGCTGCCCTTGGTGCATGATGTACTGGTAAACGCAATCTTTCCCGACAAAGACGTTGAATTGCTTAAGACTCGCACCGTTCAGAACATACGCGTAGAGCGACAGAAGACTAGTTACCTAGCTTCAGAACGGTTTTCTCGCAACCTGTTCGGATCTGCACACCCTTACGGCAGGGTGTTCAATGAAGAAGCATTTCTGGCCCTCTCTGCGAATGACGCGCGCATTTTACACCGCAAAACTTATAACCTGAGCAAAGCCGAGGTGTTCCTTTGCGGCGAGGTTGATGATAGCCATACAAAACTGTTGCTAGAGCTATTAGGTAGCTCAGCAGCTGTAAATACTGAACAGGACCAGCAAACCGAACATGCAGAGCTTACCGCCGCGCAAGAAGACTACGTACCTGTGGAAGGTAGCTTGCAAGCGTCTCTCAGACTAGGTCGTGTTTGGCCAGCTCCTACTCATGCCGACACTCACAAACTGCAGTTCCTTATTAAAGTTCTAGGTGGTTACTTTGGCTCCCGCCTAATGAAGAATATCAGGGAGGATAAAGGCTTCACTTATGGTATCCACGCAAGTATCAGTCATCGGGAGCACAGAAGTAATTTGATAATTGGCTCCGATGTCAACGCTGAAAATGCACAGGCAGCAATCCGTGAGATACATATTGAAATGCGTAAGCTGCAAGAAGAAGCTATACCGGGAGAAGAACTAGAGACAGTTCGCAGCTACATTTTGGGAAAATTCCTAAACGAACTCGGTACTATTTTCGAGCAGGTTGACAAATACAAAACCCGTGTATTACTAGGATTGCCAGCTGACTTTCACGGGCGGTTCGTAGCAGATGTGGAAGCGGTAACCGCGGCCGAGCTGCAAGAGCTAGCTCAAGCGTATCTAGCTCCAGATACGCTAACCCAAGCCGTAGCTGGGCCACCACATAATTAAGCTCAGCAAACTGAGTTCTAACGGAATTTATTAGCTCATCAACAGCAATGCAAAAGCCCCGCGCTGTGTACAGCGCGGGGCTTTTGCATTGCTGTTTCAGTGAATACCGCAGTATAACCTGCTTGTAGCACCACGCCAGTTCCAGTTCCGTTGCGGGGTGCGACCTGGCTTAACGGGTAAGTCAACTGGGGTAGCGAAGATTTTCGGAACTGCCCTTTGGCAGAAGGCTGCCGCCACCAAGCTCGGACGCCCGCAGCCAGCACGCATGCGCGCGATGGCTCAGGCAAAAAATCCTGAAAGCACAGCCTCACGGGCCAGTAAGGCCGAGCACGGCGCTACGCAACCCCAAGAAGGCGGAATGAATACGATCAACAGTTCCCCACACAACGAACGCGCTGCCCCCGCTTGGTGCCCCGGGGCGGGGGCGGTGGGGCGGTACAAACAGCCGAGGCCCCGCCGCGGCGGTTCCTGGAGGGCAGGAACCCGCGGGGGGCCTCGGGCAAGGGACAAGGTTGGCGGCGACCGACTCTCCCGCCGGCGAAGGCAGTACCATGGGCGCTCCGGGGCTTAACGGCTCTGTTCGGAATGGGAAGAGGTGAACACCCGGGCTAAAGCCACCATTGTCGTAGCGGACATCCCGGCTGGTGAAGCGGCGGGCGCCGTGGGCTTGTGACGCACGGCCAGCAAACGCAGCGGAAAAATTACGAGGCGGTATTCGGAAGCGTTCGGTTCATTAGTACCGCTCGGCTGGCCGTCTCCGGCTTAAGACCTGCGGCCTATCGACGTGGTGATCTACCACGGACCTTCTTGAACGGAATGCTCATCTTCAGGTGAGTTTCGCACTTAGATGCTTTCAGCGCTTATCTCGACCCAGCGTAGCTACCCAGCGCTGCACCTGGCGGCACAACTGGTACACCAGCGGCTGGTCCAACCCGGTCCTCTCGTACTAAGGTCAGGTCCTGTCAACATTCCAACGCCCGCCACAGATAGGGACCGAACTGTCTCACGACGTTCTGAACCCAGCTCGCGTGCCACTTTAATCGGCGAACAGCCGAACCCTTGGGACCTTCTCCAGCCCCAGGACGTGACGAGCCGACATCGAGGTGCCAAACCTCCCCGTCGATATGAGCTCTTGGGGGAGATCAGCCTGTTATCCCCGGCGTACCTTTTATCCTTTGAGCGATGGCCCTTCCATGCGGAACCACCGGATCACTATATCCGTCTTTCGACCCTGCTCGGCCTGTACGCCTCACAGTCAAGCCCGCTTCTGCTATTGCGCTCTGCATCCGGTTACCAAGCGGATTGAGCGGACCTTTGAAAGCCTCCGATACACTTTTGGAGGCGACCACCCCAGTCAAACTACCCACCAGACACTGTTTCCCGTCGTCCGAGATTAGGCCCCAAGCAACGCAAGGGTGGTATTTCAACGTCGGCTCCCCGAGACCTAGCGGCCCCGGTTCAACGCCTCCCACCTATGCTACACATGCGGTGCCCAGGGTCAATGT
>NZ_LNAL01000002.1 GCF_001483135.1 Solirubrum puertoriconensis | reverse complement strand
GTCTTAAGCCGGAGACGGCCAGCCGAGCGGTACTAATGAACCGAACGCTTCCGAATACCGCCTCGTAATTTTTCCGCTGCGTTTGCTGGCCGTGCGTCACAAGCCCACGGCGCCCGCCGCTTCACCAGCCGGGATGTCCGCTACGACAATGGTGGCTTTAGCCCGGGTGTTCACCTCTTCCCATTCCGAACAGAGCCGTTAAGCCCCGGAGCGCCCATGGTACTGCCTTCGCCGGCGGGAGAGTCGGTCGCCGCCAACCTTGTCCCTTGCCCGAGGCCCCCCGCGGGTTCCTGCCCTCCAGGAACCGCCGCGGCGGGGCCTCGGCTGTTTGTACCGCCCCACCGCCCCCGCCCCGGGGCACCAAGCGGGGGCAGCGCGTTCGGGCCCGAGCTACTGGTGCCTGATTAGGCAAGGAGGAGTACATTGGAGTCGATGTCAATTTGACAACGCGCGGGCTCTACAGGTTGCGGAGCGTTGAGAAAGTAAGTTCTTAAACTTCTCTCCAATAAATACACTCAGGCGCATTCCTCCCGAGTTAATTGCTCGTTGCAGCTGATGCCAGCCTGTACTCCTTCTGCTGCTGCTACTACAGCTTGTTGCGCTGCTGGTGTTGTATCCCCGGCCGCGTACACGCCAGGTACTGACGTCTGGATGCGTTTATCTACTCGGATGCCACCGCTGCGTGCTAATCGGTAACATCCTAGTTGCTCAGCTAAATCGGTGCGCTGCTGTTGTTCAGGGTGTAGGAATAGTGCTGCACGCTCGAGGGTAGTGCCATCAGCAAACTCGATAGAGTGCAGCTCGCCATTGTTGCGTCCTACCAAGCGCGCAATTTGCTGCTCGTATACGGGAATGCCGTGTCGCTTTAAACGCTGGCGTGAGTGGTCTGCAAGTCCTGCTGTGCCATCGGTGCACACAACCACATCTTTCGACCACCGGCTTATTAACAAGGCGAAGCCTGCCACTGATTTACCTCGGCCATACACGGCAAGAGGTTTGTCGGAAACTTCGTAGCCGTGGCAATAGGGGCAGTGTAGTACGCCTACGCCCCACAACTCCCGCATACCGTCAATGGGCGGAAGTACGTCCATTACTCCGGTTGCAAGAATTACCTTGCGCGATGTAACGCAACCCCCGGTATCGAGGGTAATGCGGAACGTGCCTGTTGCTTCGTCGCGTTCTGCCTGCATGACGCAGCTCTCACGCAACTCAACGCTAGGGTATGCGGAAAGCTGCTCTCGCCCTTGTTGGAGTAGTTCCTGAGGCTTTATACCGTCTCTGGAAAGAAAGTTATGAACCGCAGGCGATGGCGCATTTCGGGTTTTGCCTCCATCGCAGAGTAGAACCCGCCGCCGACAGCGACCTAGTACAAGGGCTGCACTTAAGCCAGCGCAACCTGCTCCAATTACGACGACATCGTAATCGGTGGGCGGAATATGGGTAGGACGTCGGAACGGGCGTCGGGCAGAAGCGGGCATAGCAAATGTCTAAAGACTCAGCACCGACATACTTCCGTTACCTAGGTATGGGTTACGGACGAGCCTACTTGGCCGCCTGTTTATGAAGGCTGAATAAAACAGAAGAGGGCACCCGGCTGTTGGGGTGCCCTCTTCTGTTTTATAGAGTTTCTAGTGCGTTAGAACGCCTCGTCGCGCCCGCTTTGTCGTACCAATTCGTGTACTTGCTGATTGAACTCTTTGGCCTGTACTAAATTCTCCAACGGAATGTGGAAACGATATTTCCAGAAGTGTTCGGGGTTAGCCGGTACGTTGATTTGCTCGTCGAGCGGATTCTGGCGGCGCAAGCCAGCGTCAAGTGCAACGAAATCTTGCAGGGGCAGAATAGCCCACATTGCTGGCGAACCTAGGTGTTGCACCACCATTTCGTGTGCTACCCACGGCTCGCAGTAGAAAGGAGCGCGTTGGCCGTAATGGCCTAAGATGCTCTCAAAGAAGCGCTGGGTACGCTCCTGGTCTTCTTCCCACCAGCCCCGAATGGTGCTCATGTCGTGGCACGAGGGTGATACCACTGACAAGTAAGCAGCATCATTGGGATGCGAGAACTCGATGCCGGTAGCGGCAGGCATGCGCTGAATGTTTAGCCCCAACATCCCCAATTGGCGCATCACGCCGGGTACCGAAGCTGGCACCATCCCTAGGTCCTCGCCGCAGATAAGCATGTTAGTGGCATAACGTACGGGGGGGAGCTTCACCAAGCCCTGCTCTCGCCAGAAGTTCTCGTGGCGACGGTAAAAGAAGTCGATGTAGAGCTCGTGCATCCGATGGCGCGTGGCATCGTCGAGGTCGCGGAACGTGCGCGATTTGTCGACGGTGATGCGCGGGTGCCACAACTCGCCGTTAGTACCGTCGGCTTCCACAAATAGTACTTCTGTGAGCAAGCGGTACAGGCCAGTGCGAATAAACAGCAGGTGTTCGCGCTGCTCAGCCGAAGCGGTGGCTAGCTTCGGCTCAAACGCAGCCTCAACCTTGCGCTGGGTGTTTACAGATTCTTTCAGGCGGAAAGTACCGTGGCCGGCATCCTCCAAAAACTCTTCGCGTACGGCGTTAGCCGCTTGGCCGAATAGATCTTCCAGGATGTGCCAGCGAACGTAGGGCTGCGTAAAGCGGTCATAATCCCACCATCCGAGCCGGTCGCGAATCTCGTCGCGGTGAAGGGGCAGAGCGGGGGAGAAGTGACCTAGGAGGCCTTCAACTGCGTGGTTGGGGATTTCCCAAATGCGGAAGAAGCCTAAGATGTGGTCGATGCGCAGGGCGTCGAAGTAGCGGCTCAGATGACCTAGGCGCTGACGCCACCACGCGTACCCATCCTCGGCCATCTTGGCCCAGTTGTACGTAGGAAAGCGCCAGTTTTGGCCCGTTACGGAGAAATCGTCGGGCGGAGCGCCGGCTTGCTGGTCGAGGTGGTAGAGCTCCGGCTGCGTCCAGGCTTCTACCGAGTGGCGGTAAATGCCAATGGGCAAGTCGCCCTTGAGGGTTACACCCTTGGAGCGAGCGTAATCGACGGCAGCGCGAAGCTGCTTATCGAGGTGATACTGGGTAAACAGGTGCAAGCCGAACTCGTCGAACTCGGGGTGCTCGGGCTGCAGTAGCTGCTCGAGCAGATTGCCGGGCTGCTGAAACTCGGCGGGCCACTGGCGGAAATCGACCGTCTTGAACCGGTCGCGCAAGCCCGAGAAAACGGCGTACGGCGCCAGCCACGTTTTCTGCTCGGCAAAAAACTGCTGGAACTCCGCATCGGCCAAGAACGCAGCTTTCTCCTGTTGGTAGAGCAGTTTCACGAAGCGCCATTTGGCCTGCGTAACAGGTTCGTAGTCGACAAACTCGCGCTGGTTGAGCTCTTCGCGCAGGCGGTTAAGCTCCTCGCGATGGGTGCTGTCTTGCAGCTCGGCAATTTCATCGAGGCGCAGGTATTGCGGGTGCAGGGCAAATACCGAAATGGCCGCATACGGATACGAGTCAACCCAGGTGTGCGTGGCCGTGGTATCGTTGATGGGCAGCACCTGCACCAGCTTCATACCGGTTTCGTGAGCCCAATCAACCAGCAGCTTCAAATCAGAAAACTCGCCTACGCCTAGGCCCTGCTTACTGCGCAGCGAAAACACGGGCAGAGCTACACCGGCGCCGCGCCAAGGGCCTTGCGGGTAGCGGAAGTTTTCGTCGTGGCGCCAGCGGAGTACGTCGCGGCCGTGCACGGGCGGCAACACGCGGTCGGGGCCGGTTTCGAGGGCTACAACCTCTTTGCTCTCCGGATTCCAGATAGCGTACTTATACAGCACAGGCTTGTCGGAGGCTACGAGAGCTACGTCGGCCGACCACAAAGGATAGCCAGCATCCGACAGCACTACGGCCTTGCGAGCATCCCAAGCACCCAGGGCCTCATCGGAACCTAGGATGCATAGGCAATGCTCGGGCGATACGCGCGGGGCGGCCAGGGTAAAGCGCACGGCCGAATCGGCGATACGCGCTTTTGCCTTGCCGGTGCCGCAGGGCGACTGCGCCGGGCGCCGGAAAATGGCTTGCGTGAAAGCGTTGGTGAGTAGTTCGTTTTCGGCCAGCAGCGGGGCACGCCAAAACTCATCGAGCACCACGCGGTTGTAGGGCTCGTTGCCGATGGCCACTACGCGGTCGGGGCCCCACTCCCAATGGGTAGCGTTGTTAGGCTCGTCGATGAGCAGGTACTTGTAACGAAGCTCGGTAGTGCCGGCGGGCACTTCGAGTTCCTTTTCCCAATAACCGGTAGCCGGATCGTAATCGAGGCGCAGGGCTTGCTCGGGGCGCCAGTCGCCCAGCGTTGACCCGGTGCCGCGCACTTCAATACGCTGCCCCCATTGTGTGAAGTAGGGAAGACGAAAACGAACGCGCATAAAAACGAAAAAAAGTACGCAACAAAAGTAGCGGTAAGTAGGCGCTTGGCCGCATACTTACCACAGCAAGACGGTGATAAATAAACACGGGCTGCCACCTAAGTCAACAATGGCTACAGAAGCCTACTCGGCAGAACTGCCAAACCAGCGTACGCAGCATCCGTACGTGCTTAAACAAAGAGCCCGTGTAACATTCCCGGGCGATTGTGCGTCCGAAGGGACATTCCCGCCTAGGTGCGGGACGCTAACGCTACTGCTCGCTTGGCTACTCCTACGCCTCCTCCTTCCGATACTACGCCGGCTGCTTCGCCGGCGCCTCGCCCGCACACGCGCGGCCCTTGGGGCTGGCTGTGGCGCGGGCTTCTGGGTTTGTTGCTGCTGATTGTATTGTTGGTAGTAGGGCTGATCGTAGCCCTGCAGTTTCCGGCCGCGCAAAACTTTGCTGCCCGCAAAGCCGCCGATTACCTCCAGAACAAGATTGGCACGGAGGTGCGCATCGGCAAGTTTCGCACCGATTGGCGCCACGCCCTTTCGCTCGACGGCGTGTACCTCGAAGACCAAAAGGGCGACACCCTATTGTCGGTGGGGCACCTAGGAGTCGATATTGATTTGTGGGCCCTGACCAAGTCGCAGATCAACGTTAGCTCGGTGGAGCTGACCGACGGCACCGTGCACATTGCGCGCACCGAGCCCGATTCTACGTTCAACTTCGATTACATACTGGCGGCGTTTGCCACCGGCGACACCACCACAACCACCCCGGCCGATTCGACGGGTGGGTTCAAGTACGATATCGGCGAGGCGCACCTGGCCAACATTTACCTCACGTACCGCGACGAGGTGGACGGCATGAACGTGCGTACCCGCGTAGGCGACCTGGCCGTGGCCATGAACGAAGTGGACGTTGACCGCAGCATCTACCGCATCGGCACGGCCAGCCTAAAAAACACGGGCATCAACATCACCCAAACCAAAGTACCGCCCGATACGCCTGCCGAGCCGCTTACGCTGACCCTAGGTTTGGAGCGCGCCGCCCTCGACAATGTATCCCTAAACTACCGCAACGACCCTTCGCGGCAGTACATCCGCACGCGCATTGGGCAAGCCGCCGTTACGGCCGATAACATCGACCTGGTTCGGCAGCGCATTGCCCTGAATACCCTTACGCTGCGCAACTCGGAGGTGGCCTACGCCCAAAACGAGAACGTGCCCGTGGAGCAGCGCGTGGTAAACCCCGCCGAGGTGGTGGAGAAGGTTGATTCGGCGGTGGCGCAAACCACAGGTGCGGCCACCAGTTGGCGCGTTTCGCTGCGCCAGTCCGATATCAGCGGCGTGCGGTTTGCCTTCGACAACGTGGATGAAGCCCGGCAGCGTACCCGCCTGCCCGCTATGGACTACAACCACTTGCTGTTCGACAGCCTGGCGCTGCGCACCCGCAACCTGGTGTATACCAACAACCGCACTACCGGCCGCATCGATTTGTTGCGCGGCCGCGAGCAGAGCGGTTTTCGAGTTGATCGGGCGCAGGCCGACGTGGTGTACGACTCGGTGCAAATCCGGCTTGACAACCTCGACCTCGTTACGCCGCACACCCGCATCCGCCGCACCTTGGCCATCGGGTTCGACTCGCTGGGAGCCTTGGCCGATACCCGCACCCTAGGTAAAACGCGTCTGGAGGCCAACCTGCAGAACACCCGCCTCGGCTTCCGCGACATTCTGTACTTGGCCCCCGACCTTATTACCGAAAAGCCTTTCACGAGCGGCCCCAATCAATCGGTGCTGATCAGCGGGCAGGTAAACGGCCGCCTCGACAACTTCGCCCTGAACAACCTCGAGTTGGTGGGCCTGCGCAACACCATTGTGCGCGCTTCGGGGCGCATTAGGGGGCTGCCCAATACCGACGGCCGCCTCTACACCGACCTGAACATTCGGCAGCTGACCACTACACGGCGCGACATCAACGATATTCTGCCCGCGGGCATCATCCCCGAGGATGTAATTGCGTTGCCCGAGCGCGCCACGCTCAGCGGCACCGTGCGCGGCCGCCCCACTGCCAACGACCTTGCCCTGAACTTGCGCGCCAACACCTCGTATGGCGGCGCAGCCATCGTGGCCAACCTGCGGCCCGGCCCAACGGGCCAGGAGCCCGTCGATGCCCGCTTCACCCTCAACAACTTCGACCTAGGGCGCTTGCTGAAGCAACCCGACCTAGGCCCCATCACCGGTAGCGGCACCTACAAGGGCGTGGGCTTCGAGCCAACTACCATGCGCGGGCAATTGGTGGCCAACCTGCAGCAGGCACGCTACGGCAACTACACCTACCGCAACGTGGCCGCCAACGTGGGTATTCGGGGGCAGCAGTACGACATTGATGCGCGCAGCACCGGCGACGCCAACGCAGCCTTCGCCATCAAGGCCACCGTTGATTTGCGCAATCCCGATGCCCCGCGCTACAGCTTCAGTGGCAACCTGCAAAGCTTGAACCTAACGGCCCTAGGATTTTACTCGGGTGGCAACCTGAGCGTGCGCGGCGACCTAAACAGCAGCCTTTCGGGCGCCGACCTGAATACCCTGAACGGCACGCTGCAAGGCAACAACGTGGTCATCAGCCTGAATAATCAGGTTATTCCCATAGACTCGATTAATGCCCGCATTTTGCAGCAGCCGGGCCGCGCTGAGGTCGATTTTGCCTCTAACTTGGTTACGGCTACGTTGCGCGGCAACACGCGCCTAGGTGATATTGCTACCGAGCTGCAGCGCCACATCGATCGGTACTTCGATCTGCCGGATGTGCAGTACCGCGCCTCCTCGGTGGCGCGCAACTTCACGTTTGATGTGCGCGTGCCGCAAAGCGGAGCGCGGCTGCTGCCCAAGTTCGTAACGGGCCTCACGCGCATCTCGCCCTTCGGCATTTCGGGCTCGTACGACAGCCGCGCGGCCAATCTGGCCGTGCGCTCCGACATTCGACGGATGCGTTACCAAGGCGTGGTATTCGACTCGCTGAAGCTGCGCGTAGGCTCCGATCCGCAGAAACTCGATTACAGCGTAGTGCTCGACCAAATTCGGCAGGACACCACCCTGAAAGTGCCCAACCCGAGCCTGACGGGCAGTATAGCCAACAACCAAATAGGTACGCGCCTGCGCATTGCCGAAAGCGACTCGGCCGAGCGTCTGAACCTGGCTGGTGTGTTGCAAGTGCTGGGTGGCGGGCGCACCTACCAGTTCAGCTTCGAGCCCAAGCTAGCCCTCGATGGACGGCAGTGGGATGCCGCGCCGGGCAACTACCTGCGCTACACGCCCGCTACCGGCAACATCGAAGCCCAGAATGTGCGCCTAACTTA
Source organism: Solirubrum puertoriconensis (assembly GCF_001483135.1). Classification (GTDB taxonomy): domain Bacteria; phylum Bacteroidota; class Bacteroidia; order Cytophagales; family Hymenobacteraceae; genus Solirubrum; species Solirubrum puertoriconensis. The sequence continues at coordinate 81,586 of NZ_LNAL01000002.1, read as the reverse complement.
CAACGGCCGCGCCGAGCGCTTTTTGGCGCTGCAAACGCTGCCCGGCGCCCGCAACCCCTTGCAGGTGCAAATCGGCAACTTCGACCTAAACGCCCTAGGGCACGCCGCCGGCTTGCAGGATTCGCTGATTGGCGGCACCCTCAACGGACAGGCTGTGGCCTTTAACCTAGGGCGCACGGGCCAGGCCTTCACGGCCGACCTGAACCTGGCCGGCCTGGCATACAACAAGTACCTGCTGGGCGACCTGCGCGCCCAAGCCGTAAATAACACCGCCAACCGCTACGACCTGACCGCCCAGTTGGTAAGCCCCGATGGCAACGACGTGCGCCTGAACGGCTACTACGTGGCCAACGGTACCATCAACGTGGTAGCCGACCTGGCGCGACTGAACTTGCGCACGGTGGAGCCCTTTGCGGCCGGGCAAATTCAGCAGAGCACGGGCGCGCTTACGGGCCGCTTTACCGTAACGGGCACTACCGCTGCTCCGCAGTTGCGTGGCGCAGCGCGCTTCCAAGAGGCCGGCTTTACGCTCACGCAGCTGGGCGCGCCCTTCCGGCTGCCCTCCGACGAGCTGGTGCTGAACGAGCGCGGGCTGCGCTTCGACAACTTTGCGATTCTTGACTCGGTAGGCAACCGCGCCGTGGTGAATGGCTACATCGAGCCGGCGCGCGATTTGGCCATGGTGGGCCAGTACCGCTTGGCGCTAGACGTGGTCACCGACGACTTCTTGGCCATTCAGAGCACCCGGCGCGACAACCCGCTGTACTACGGCAAGCTGCTCGTTGATTCGGACACGCGCGTGACCGGCAACTTGTACCGACCGGTGGTGCGCACCCACGCCACCGTGGTAGAGGGCTCCGACCTAAGCGTGGTAGTGCCCACCGACGAGCCCGTGGCCGTGGAGCGCGAAGGCATTGTGGTATTCGTGGATAAAGACGCGCCCAAGCCCAATGCCGACTCGCTGTTGCTGGCTACTGCCGACGACGTGGACAGCGCGGCCGTGGCTACTGGCTACGACGTGCGCGCCAACATCACCATCAACGACAACACGCCCTTCACCATCGTAATCGACGAGGCCGCTGGCGACAACCTACGCGTGCGGGCTGCCGGCACGCTCAACGCGGTGCTCGATGAGCGCGGCGCCCAAACCCTCACGGGCCGCCTCGATGTAACGCAGGGCCAGTACCAACTCTCCCTTTACGACCTAGCCGAGCGCAAATTTGATATTGCGCCGGGCAGCTACATTGTGTGGAGCGGCGACCCATTTAATGCGCAGCTTAGCGTAGCTGCCATTTACCGCGTGCGCGCCGTGGCCGCCGACCTTATTGCCAACCAAATTGAGGGCGACCAAACCCTTACCAACCTCTCGCGCAACCGACTGCCCTTCGAGGTATACCTCAACGTAACGGAGCAGCTGCTAAAGCCGCAGATTGGTTTTGATATTCGGTTGCCCGAAACCGAGAGCAGCCCCGTGGCTGGCGCCGTGCGGGCCAAGCTGGAGCAATTGCGCCAGCCCAGCCAAACCAACGAGATGAACAAGCAGGTGTTTGCTCTGCTGGCTCTCAACCGCTTTATCGCCGATAACCCCTTCCGCAGCACGGCGGGCCCAGGCTCGTTTGTTGAGAATCAATTGCGCGGTTCGGCCAGCCAAGTGCTTACCGATCAGCTCAACAACCTCACGGGCGAGTACCTGGCGGGCCTAGGTCTAGAGCTGGGCGTGAACTCGTACAGCGCCGTGGGCGCCACCGGCGAGGAGCGCAGCCGCACCGACCTGAACGTGGCCGTACGCCGCCAGCTGCTCAACGACCGCCTCACGGTGCGCCTAGGTACCGATGTGCCCTTGGCCGGCGGTAGCAGCGGCACCCAGGCCACGGGTGGTGCCAGCGCCGCCAGCCAGTTTGCCGGCGACGTAAGCATCGAGTACAACATTTTGCCCGATGGTCGCCTGCGCCTGCGCGCCTTCCGCAACAACGCCTACGAGGATATCGACGGCCAATTTGTGCGCACGGGCACCTCACTCATTTTCCAGCGCGATTACAACTCGTTGCAGGAGCTTTTTGCAGGCACTCCCGAGCAGGTAAAGCAGCAAGTAAAAGCCGACCGCCGGGCCCGCAAGGAGGAGAAGGCCGCCCAGCAGGACACGCTTAAAAACAACGCTCTGAACTAACCACCGCCGATGTCAGCAACGCAACCCCACGCCACGGAAACGCCGACGCCGGTAGTAGCCTTTGCGCGCACGGCCGGGCTGGCCGTAGCTCTGCTGCTGGCCAGCTGCAGCGGCACCAAGTTTATTCCCGAAAACGACAAGCTGTATACCGGCAGCTCCGTCAGCATCAAATCCAATTACCCCATCCCGAACGAATCGGCCCTGACGACGGAGCTCGAAACCGTTATTTCGCCTAAGCCCAATGCCTCCATCCTGGGGTTGCGGCCCAAGCTGTATTTCTGGCACATGGGCGAGGGCAAAAGCAAGGGCCTAGGTAAGTGGCTGGCCGATAAGTACGGGGAGGCTCCGGTGTTGCTCAGCCAAGTTGATACCCAGCGCGTGAAGGGGCTAATGATTAACCGCCTCTACAACAACGGCTACTTTGCCGGGCCCGAGGTGCAAAGCCTCATCAAGGCCAAAGGTCGCACCGCCACCGTCGACTACGTGGCGCGGGTGCAGCGGCCCTACACCATCAAGGAAATCCATTTTCCGGAACGCGACACGCTCATCGACCGCGACATCCGGAAAACGCAAGCGGGCACGCTGCTGAAGGCCGGCGACCCTTACAACCTGAACACGCTCATCAACGAGCGCACCCGCATCGACAACGAGCTGAAGCAGCAGGGGTATTACTATTTCGCGCCCGACTACCTGTTGTTCGAGGTCGATAGCACGCAGCACAACCAAGCCAACGTGTTCATCCGCGTGAAGGGCAACATCCCGCGGCGCGCCGACCACCCGTACATCCTCAATCGCATTACGCTCAACACCAAGTACGGCCTCACCGATACCACCGAAACCATCAAGCCAATTATGTATCGGGGCTACCGCTACGTGCCCGATGAAAAGGTGTTCAAGGCCAAGGCCATTACCAACGCGGTGTTTCTGTACCCCGATTCGCTGTACCGCCGCCGCCGCCATGATCAGACCCTGAGCCGCCTGATGAGCCTCGGTACGTTCAAGTTCGTCGATATTCAGTTTCGGCCGGCGCGGCAAAAGCCCGATTCGGCGGGTTATGGCTTCCTGAATTCGTCGGTGCGCATGACGCAGCTCAAGAAAAAGTCGCTGCGGGCCGAGTTTCAGCTGGTATCGAAAACGAACGGCTTTACGGGGCCGGGCTTTACGGCGCAGTTTCGCAACCGCTCGGCCCTGCGCGGAGCCGAGCAGCTGATTGTAAACCTGGTGGGCACGTTTGAGCGGCGGCAGGGCGTAGGCAGCAACTCCGACGGCAACAGCCAAGGGTTTGGGGCCAACTCCATCGAGGTAGGCATCAACGGTCAGCTGCTGGTACCTAGGCTGATTACCCCGCCGTTCAACATTCGTCTTGTCAACTCCGACTTTCAGCCGCGCACCATTTTTGGGGCGGGCTACCGCTACGTAGAGCGACGCCAGTTTTTTCAGGTTGATTACCTGAACCTGAACTACGGTTACAGCTGGAAAACCAAGATTACCAACGAGCAGGAACTGCGGCCAATTGACTTGCAATATGCGCGGCTGGCCAAAACCACCGAAGAATTCGATGATTTGCGACGCCGGCGCCCGTTCCTGGATAACAGCTTCCGGCAGCAGTTTATCCCGGCTTCGTCGTACCGCTACACCTACAACAACCAGGTGTACGAGCAGCGGCGCAACCAATCGTACTTCAGCGGGCAAGTGGAGGTGGCCGGCAACTTGGCCAGCCTGGTCAGCAAGCTGTCGGGTACCGAGGGCAAGATATTCGGGCAGGAGTACTCGCAGTACAGCCGTTTCGACCTCGAGTTCCGCAACTATTACCGCGTAGCGCAGGACCCGCGCAGCGGCAACCGCGTTGCCACCCGCGTGCTGGTAGGCTTGGGGCTGCCCTACGGCAACTCCACGGTGCTGCCCTACCTGAAGCAATACGGCATTGGCGGCCCCAACAGCGTGCGGGCGTTTGCACCGCGCCAAATTGGCCCCGGTCGCTACGAGCCCACCGACAGCCTGCAGCGCAGTACCAGTTTCTACGACCAGGTGGGCGACATCCGCCTCGAGGCCAACGCCGAGTACCGGCAGGATTTGTTTCCGTTCGTGAAAGGCGCCTTGTTTGTTGATGCCGGCAACGTGTGGCTCGTAAACGACGACCCCACGCGCCCCGGCGGGCAGTTTGCCCTGAATTCGTTCTTTAAAGAACTGGCTGTGGGTGCCGGCGCCGGTCTGCGCGTCGATGTGCAGTTCCTTGTTATCCGCCTCGATTACGCCGTGCCGCTGCGGGTGCCTTACGGTGGCAGCGGCGGCAACGCCGGCCGCCTCAACTTGGCTATTGGTTACCCGTTCTAGCCTGGGTACCTAGGGCCTCTAAACCAACAACGGGGGCGCGCTGCCACTGGCAGCGCGCCCCCATTGCGTTTGCTACTTGTAGTTCTCGGGCCGCTCCTGCTTCAGGCCCGCTACGTAGTAGTAGGCTACGGCTTTGGCCAGGTACGGCGGAAAGCCCGTGCGAGCGTTGGTAAGCACGATAACCGTGAGCGGCTGGGGCTGATCAACAAAGCGAATTACGTCGCCGAGGGTGGGGCCGCCGCTGTGGCCCACAATGCGGTGGCCTTGGTAGGTTTCGGTGGTCCAACCCAGGCCAAAACCGGTTGGCTTCTGATTGCGCAGCTTAGCCGGCGCCCACAAAGCCGCCATGGTGGCTGGCCGCAGCACGGTGCCGCGGTCGAGGCCTAGAGCCCAGTTGGCCATGTCCTGCACCGAGGAGTAAATGCCGCCCGCGGCGTAGTACCAGGCCGGGTACAACATATCGTTGATGCGGTACGCCCGCTCGGCCTCCGACCACGAGTACACCTGCGAAGCCTGCGGTACCACATCGAGCTTGCGGAACAAGCCCTCGTTGGTGGCGTTGCTGAACCGGGTCGCCGTCATGCCCAACGGAGCCAGCACCCGCTGCTGCAAAGCTTGGGCAAAGGTTTGGCCCGTTACGCGCTCCAAAATGGCTTGCAGCAGGCCGTAGTCGGAGCTGACATAGAACTCCTTGGAGCCGGGTTCGTAGTCGAGCGGGAGCTTGGCGGCCTGGCGCCGGGCGTGGTTGTAGTCGCGGGTGGTTTCGAGCGGCACCAGCTTTATACCCGATTGGTGAGCCGCCAACTCGCGCACCGTTACGCTCTGCCAAGCTTCGGGTATGGAGTCGAGGTACGTGCCAATGCGCTCCTCTAGCTTCAGCTTGCCTTCTTGCACCAGCACACCCAAGAGTGTAGCGGTAAGCGGCTTGGTAACCGAGGCTATCTGAAAAGCGGTTTGGGGCGTAACGGCTGCCTGCCACTGCAGGTTGGCCATGCCGTAGGTTTGCATTTTCACCACTTTGCCGCCTTGCACCACGGCCACTGCGGCGCCCGGTATGTGGTGCCGCTGCATGGCGCGCTGCATAAACCGGTCAACCGAGTCGGGCTTGGCTTTGGCAGCCGCGGTTACGTGGCCACCTAAGGTGAGCAGTAACAAAAGCAGCCAGCAGCTGCAGAGGTAATAGCCGGAATAAAGCATAGCAGAGGGGTTGATTAAGTGAGACGCTGCAATAGTACGAATGTGTTCGTATTTTTTACGAATTGTTTCGTACTTACGGTGCTCACATAATCATGTGGGTGGCTGCTATGCTTGTGCTACTATTCGTGGGCCAAGGCCGGCTGTTTGCGCCACCAGCCCCTAGGTCCTTTGGCTCGGGCATCCTTCAGGAACTGCTCGAGGCCGGCCGCAATGCGCTCCGCTACCTGCTGCTGAAACTCCGAATTAATTAGGCGCTGCTCGTCGTCGGGGTTCGAAACGAAGGCGGTTTCGACCAAGGCGTTCGGAAACTCAGTCGGCCCGTTCAGCCCAAAGTTGAAGGAGCCCACGTTGCCCCACGGCGCTAGGCCGGTTTTCAGCAGTTCCTGGTAAATGGCCTGCGAAAGCGGCCGAAAACCCACGTAGCGGTAAAAAGTGGCGGTGCCTTTGGTGTCCTTGGAGCCTGAGGAGTTGATGTGCACGCTCACGAGCAGGTGGGGCATAGCGCGGCGTAGGCGCACAATGCGGGCACCGTTATCCACGCTTACGTCGGCCTCGCGCGTCATCAACACGGTGGCGCCTTTTTGCTCCAGCCCCTGGCGTAGGCGTTGGGCAATGGCTAAGGTTAGGTCCTTCTCCTTGGCTCCGGTGGCACCTACTGCGCCTTGGTTGTCGCCGCCGTGGCCGGCATCAACGGCTACGGTAAGGCCGCGCAGCTCCAGCTTAGCCGGCGGGCGCCGCACCCGGGTGGTGAGCGTGTTGCCTTGGTAGCCAACGGCGTAGCCCCAGCTTTGCGCGTGCTTCAAATCGATAACAATGCGGAACACATCGGGCTGCGGCTGCTCGTAGTACACGTTTTCAATTTCCTGCAGCCCGGCGCGCTGGGTTATCCAGTTGGTATTGGAGGTGGCCCCAAACACATCAATTACCAACCGCGAAGGTTCGAGCAGCAGTTGCGAGCGGTAGGGCAGGCGCTCCTGCAGGCTCACGCGCACGTAGTCGTACTGGGCATCGCCGCTCACGCTCCACGAGCCCGTAAGCGACTGCGGCACCAAGCCGCCGGGCGGCAGCAGCGTAGCCACCTCCAGGGGTACCCACGCCGCTTGGTTTTCGGCGAGGCGCACGCGGTACTGCCCTCCAACGCGCCCGGTTACGTGCAGCAGCACCAACGAATCTAGGTAACCGATTTTGGCACCGCCCAAGCGGTCCTCTCCCAAGCCGTAGTTGAGGTATGCCAAGGCGCCGCGGGTACGGGCGAGCTGCGGCACGTTGGGGTCGAGCACGCGTACGGTGGTGGTGGTCAGGAGCGAATCGCGGCGGCCATCGGGCAGCTGCGCGTACAGCTTAATGCGGCGGCTGTTGAGCGTGTCGCCGGGGCGCACTACGTAGCTTACTTGGTACACACCCTGTTGGCCGTTGGCGAGGCTGGGGTGCAGCTCGGGCAGCTGCAAGCCCCACGAGGTGCGTACCTGCGCGCCGGACTGGGCTTTGGCGCGCAGCTGCAGCCGGTCGCCGGGTTGCAGCCACTGCTCTTGGGCAGGCACTACTTCGGCCCGCTCGAGCAGGCGCGCCTGGTTTTGGGCCGCGCCTAGGTATGGTAATCCTATCAGCAGCAAAAGAGGTACGAGGCAGCGGGCAAGCAAACGTAGCATGGGAGGTAAGCTAAAAGAAAAGCCCCGCAGCGTGCGGGGCTTCAATCAATACGGCTGGCGGCAAATTACCGCGCATTGACGGGCTTGTCGCGCACGGCCTCGCGCAGGTCTTTTATGTCGCGGCCGGCTTCGAGGGCCGTAAACTCGGTTTGTAAGGTCTTGATGCGAAACTCCTGGCGAGCGGGCAAATCGAGGCGCAGGGAGCGGTACCGGTCGTTGAGCTGGCGGAACACGGCCGTGGCGTAGTCCCAATCGCGCTGCGTCCAGTCGCGGCGCTTGTCGCGGGTTTGGCGCAGCAGCTGCGTGTAGGCCGGTTCAAGCTCCTGCACCGAGAGCTGCTCGATGCTGGCGTAGCTTCCGAGCAGCTCCTGCGTAAACTGGTTAGCGGCGGCATCGTCGAGCGGCTGGCGGCTACGCGATTTTGATACCGAGTCGAAGCGGGCAGCGCGGTTACCAGCCCGCTTCAGGGCATCGCCGGCTTTGTCGGCCAGGGTATCAAGTTTGCGGGCGCTGTCCTTCACGATGTCTTGCCGTTCGCGCGGCGTAGTATCGCAGGCAGCCATCAGTAGGGCCACGCCGGCAAGCAGGGCGGTACGGCCAAAGCCGAAAAAGGCGGGGGCGGCAGAGGGTTTCATGGCCGAAGTTTACGCAAACTCTGCCATGCAGGATGCTGCCGCCCCGACGCGCTATTTCTGGGCTTGGGTTATCCGAAATGTGAAAGGCAACTCGTACTCCACTGGTACGGCGCGGCCGTCCTTGCGGCCCGGTATCCACTCGTGCGGAATGGAGCGGGCTACGCGCAGGGCTTCTTCGTCGCAGCCCGAGCCGATGCCCGTGAGCACCTGGTAGTTGCTGGCCGTACCTAGGGTATCGATAACAAAACGCACCACCACACGGCCCTGCACGTTTTTACTGCGGGCCTGCTCGGGGTATTGCAGCTGGCGCATGTACGTCGAGAGGGCACCGTCGCCGCCTATGTACAGCGGGGGCCGCTCGAGGTACCCGCTCTGCCAGCTGCCCGCTACCTCGTGCCGGTAAGGGTGCTCGTCGGGCTTGCGGAAGTACAGCAATCGTTTGCGGTCGTAGTCGTAGCGCTGCACCAGCACCTTGCGTCCGCTACCCGTTAAGGCGTAGTAAGTCCACTCGCCTACTTTCCGGCCCTTTTCAACACGGCCGCTGTCGAGGTCGGTTTGGCGCACGCGGCCTTGGGCTTGCACAGCAGCCGAGGCACAACACAATAAAATAATGGGGAGTAAGCGTGTTACCATAGACGGCGGGGATGGCCAAAGCAGGATGTGTTAAGTCCTATTTTGGGTTGTTGAAGTCTGTTCTTAGAAAAAGCCTGTTATCTGCCGAATTGCTGCTATAAACAGATTCGCAGATGTTGAAATTACACTTTTTCTGTTCAAGTCAAGCTTCTGTAATCCCGGAATGGTACACTAAATCCGTTTACGATGGATCGTCGAGTCGGTCCTGCAAATCATGCAGTTGCGCCTGCAAACCCGGAAAATTGGGGCACAGCGCGCTCAGGCGGCGCAGGGTGCGCAAGGCGCCGCGGTCGTCGCCTACCATGCGCTGAATGGTAGCCTTGCCCGATAAAGCACCAAAGTGCCGTGGCTCCCGCTCCAGGGTTTGGGCTACGTCTTCAAGCGAGGCTTTGTACTCGCCGCGAAGGTAATGGGCCGTGGCGCGCTTGTTCCAGCCTTCCGAAAATTCGGGGCGCTTCTCCACCAGCCACGTAAAATCATCAATGGCCTTGGTGTAGTCGCCGGCAGACATGGCGCGCATGCCTTCCTCAAGGCGCTTGTTTAAAACCTGATCGTCGGTTTCAAGCCACAATTGCCAGATACCCTGCTGCAGGGCCTCGATTTCGAGCGGGGCCGTAGCCGTGCGCAAGCGCGTAAAAAGCTCATCGAGTTGTTGCTGACGGTCGGCTGACATAAGCGGCAAACGGGTGGCTCGGCTTATAACGCAAATCGAAAGGCTTTGGTCGTGTTGGGGTACCCAAACCTGTTTAGCTGCCCTAGGTAATGGTGGCGCTACGCGGCTAAAAGCAGCCCCGGCCTGCTGCAAGCGCAAACCGGGGCAAGCCAGCAGTGGGTAACTCAGAAGTTAATGCGGCTAGAACAACTCAGCCGCCACGCGCCGTACGGCCTCGGCGCGGCCCATGCTGTAGTAGTGCAGACAAGGCACGCCTGCGGCCATCAGCTCGCGGCTTTGCTGGATGCACCAATCAATGCCTACCTCGCGGGCGGCGGCATCGTCGCGGCACTGTGCTACGGCTTCTGCCAGTTCCTCAGGCAAGTTCAGATAAAACGTGCGCGGCAGAATGGTAAGCTGCTTTTTGGAAGTAAGCGGCTTAAGGCCCGGAATGATGGGCACCGTGATGCCTGCCTGCCGGCACTTCTCCACGAAGTCGAAATATTTCTGATTGTCGAAGAACATCTGCGTCACTATGTACTCGGCTCCGCAGTCGATTTTTTGCTTCAGGTAACGCAAATCGGTGCTCAAGTTGGGCGCTTCGAAATGCTTTTCGGGGTAGCCCGCCGTGCCGATGCAGAAGTGCGTGGCAGCCGTGTCGCTCTGTTCTTCGTCGAGGTAACGGCCGTTGTTCATGGCCGATACTTGGCCGATCAGGTCGCAGGCGTAGGCGTGACCGTCGGGGTGGGCCACAAAGCCGGGCTCCGACTTAATCGGGTCGCCGCGCAGGGCCAGTACGTTATCGATACCTAGGAAATGAAGGTCGATGAGGGCGTTTTCGGTTTCCTCGCGCGAGAAGCCGCCGCAAATCAGGTGCGGCACCGTGTCCACATCGAAACGGTTTTTGATGGCGGCGCAAATGCCTACCGTACCGGGGCGTTTGCGGGTGGTAATCTTCTCGAGCAGGCCGGCCGCGCGTTGGCGGTACACGTACTCCTCGCGGTGGTACGTCACGTCGATAAACGGCGGCTTAAACTCCAGCAGCGGCTCGATGTTCGAGAACAGCGTCTGGATGTTTTCGCCCTTACGCGGCGGCAGCACCTCGAAGGAGAAGAGCGTTTTGCCGTCGGCTTGGGCTAAGTGGTCGGTAACTTTCATAGTTGGTGGAAAGCAGGGCGTAGCGCGCCCCCGAAGGTAAGGAGCAGCAAGCCGGCTAGTTAGCAGCGGCTACCGGTTCAGCAGCGGTGGGTTCGTAGTTCAAATTCGGCGACAACCAGCGCTCCAGATCCGCGAACGGCATGCCCTTGCGGCGGGCCAGGTCCTCCACTTGGTCTTTGCCAATCCGACCTAGGCCGAAGTAGCGCGCATCGGGGTGGGCGTAGTAGAAACCACTCACCGAAGCCGTGGGATACATGGCCAGGTTTTCGGTAAGCGAAATGCCCGTATCGTTGTTGCCGAGCAGCTGAAACAAGGTAATCTTCTCGGTATGGTCGGGGCAGCCGGGGTAGCCGGGCGCCGGACGAATACCGCGGTATTCTTCCTTGATCAGGTCTTCGTTGGAGAAGTGCTCCTGCGGCGCGTAGCCCCACAGCTCGCGGCGCACGCGCTCGTGCAGGCGTTCCGCCATGGCTTCAGCCAAGCGGTCGGCCAGGGCCTTGGCCAAAATAGCCGAGTAGTCGTCGTGCTGCGCTTCGAACTCGGCCACTAGCTCGTCGAGTCCGATGCCGGCCGTTACGGCAAAGCCGCCTAGGTAATCGGCGCGGCCGGAGTCTTTGGGAGCCAGGAAATCGGAGAAAGCGAAGTAGGGCAGGCCGGGTGCTTTCAGGCTTTGCTGACGCAGCGTGTAGGTTTCGGCCAACACTTGTTCACGCGTTGTGTCGTCGGCATAAATCTCAATGGTGTCCGAGTCGACGGTGTTGGCCGGCCAGAAGCCCACCGTGGCGCGGGCCGTGAGCAGCTTCTCGTCGATGATACGTTGGAGTAGCACCTGGGCATCGGCAAACAGCTTGCGGGCTGCTTCGCCGTAGGTGGCGTCGTCGAGGATGCGCGGGTAGCGGCCTTTCAGCTCCCAAGCATGGAAAAAGGGTGTCCAGTCGATGTAGTCGAGCAACTCCGTCAGCGGGTAATCGTCGAACACCTGCGCCCCCAAAAAGCTGGGTTTGGTGATGTCGGCGGCCGCCCAATCGGCCTGAAACTTTTGCCGGCGGGCTTCTTCAATGGTCACGTAGTCCTTGTTGCGCTGGCGGCCGGCGTGGTCGTCGCGCAGTTGCAGGTACTCCTGGGCTACGTCGTTGGCGTAGGCATCGCGCCCTAAGCCCAGCAGCTGCGAGGCTACCGGCACGGCACGCGAGGCGTCGTTTACGTGAATTACCGGGCCATTGTAGGCCGGGGCAATGCGCACGGCGGTGTGCAGGCGCGAGGTGGTAGCGCCGCCAATGAGCAGGGGTACGCGCAGGCCGCGCTTTTCCATGCCTTGCGCCACGTACACCATCTCGTCGAGCGAGGGCGTAATCAGGCCGCTGAGGCCCACAATGTCGGCCTGCAGGCGCTGGGCTTCGTCGATGATCTTTTCCAGCGGCACCATCACGCCTAGGTCAATCACCTCGTAGTTGTTGCAAGCCAGCACCACGCCCACAATGTTTTTGCCGATGTCGTGCACGTCGCCCTTCACGGTGGCCAGCAACACTTTGCCGGCCGTTTGGCGGCCTATACCGTCGGCAGCGGCGGCGTCGCGCTCGGCCTGCATGTAGGGCTCTAGCCAAGCCACCGCGCGCTTCATCACGCGGGCCGACTTTACTACCTGCGGCAAGAACATTTTGCCCGCGCCGAACAGGTCGCCTACCACCGTCATGCCGGCCATCAGCGGGCCTTCGATAACGGCTAGCGGCCGCTGCAGCTGTTTTAGGGCTTCTTCGGTATCGGCCTCGATGTGGTCGGTAATGCCTTTTACCAAAGCGTGCTCAAGGCGCTTCTCCACCGGCCAGCCGCGCCACTCTTCGGCCTCGGCTACCTTGGCGGCGGCGCTGCCCTTGGTTTGGCTGAGCTTGTCGGCCAGCTGCACCAGACGCTCGGTGGCGTCGTCGCGGCGGTCGAACAACACGTCTTCCACGGCCTCGAGCAGGTCCTTGGGCACTTCGTCGTACACGGCCAGCTGGCTGGGGTTCACGATGCCCATATCCAAGCCGGCCTTGATGGCGTGGTACAAGAACGCGGCATGGATGGCTTCGCGCACGGGGTCGTTGCCGCGGAAAGCAAACGACACGTTGCTGACGCCGCCGCTGGTGAGGGCGCCGGGCAGGTGCTGCTTAATCCAGCGCACCGCCTCGATAAAGTCGATGGCGTAGCGGCGGTGCTCTTCGATGCCCGTACCTACGGTGAGGATGTTCGGGTCGAAAATGATGTCTTCGGGCGGGAAACCTACCTCCTCGGTGAGGATGCGGTAAGCGCGCTGGCAGATATCGATGCGGCGCTGGAAGTTGTCGGCCTGGCCCTGCTCGTCGAAAGCCATTACGATAACCGCCGCACCGTAGGCGCGCACCAGGCGGGCGTGGTGCTTAAACACCTCTTTGCCCTCTTTCAGCGAAATGGAGTTGACGATGCTCTTGCCCTGCGTGCACTTCAGGCCGGCTTCCAGCACCTCCCACTTCGAGGAGTCGATCATGATGGGCAGGCGCGCCACATCGGGCTCCGAGGCCAGCAGGTTCAGGAAGTTGGTCATGGCCTCCACCGAGTCGAGTAGGCCTTCGTCCATGTTCACGTCGAGCACCTGCGCGCCGCCTTCTACCTGGGCACGGGCTACGGCTACGGCATCATCAAACTGGCCCGAGCGAATCAGGCGGGCAAAGGCGCGCGAACCCGTTACGTTGCACCGCTCGCCTACGTTCACGAACAGGCTTTCGGGATGGATGTTCAGTGGCTCCAGACCGCTCAGGCGCGTGGCGCGGGGGCGTACCGGCAACTGGCGCGGGGGGTAACGGTCGACGAGCTTAGCGGCCTCGGCAATGTGTTGGGGCGTGGTGCCGCAGCAGCCGCCCACCACGTTCACGAGGCCTTCCTGCAGGTACTCCTCCAGTACGGCCGCAAATTCCTGCGCCGATTCGTCGTAGCCCCCGAAGGCGTTGGGCAGGCCGGCGTTGGGATAAGCCGATACGTAGCAGTCGGCCAAACGGCTCAGCTCCTGCAGGTACACTTTCAGCTGCTTGGCACCTAGGGCGCAGTTCAGGCCGATGCTCAGGATGGGCAGGTGGCGCATGGAGTTCCAGAACGCCTCCACCGTTTGGCCCGACAAGGTGCGGCCCGAAGCATCGGTGATGGTGCCCGAAATCATGATGGGCACCACGCGGCCGCCTTCGTCGAAGAAGCGTTGGGCGGCAAACAGGGCGGCTTTGGCGTTCAGCGTGTCGAAAATGGTCTCGATCAAAAGCGCGTCCACGCCGCCGTCAACCAAACCTTTAATCTGCTCGAGGTAGGCCGTGGCCAGCTCATCGAAGGTGATGGCGCGGAAGCCCGGGCGGTTTACGTCGGGCGAAAGCGAGGCCGTGCGGTTGGTGGGGCCAATGGCACCGGCCACGAAGCGCGGGCGCTCGGGCGTGCTGTACTCGTCGGCGGCCGAACGGGCCAGCCGGGCAGCCTCAAAGTTCAGCTCGTACACAATGTGCTCGAGGGCGTAATCGGCCTGCGCGATGGTAGTGCCCGAAAACGTGTTGGTTTCAACCAGGTCGGCGCCCGCGGCGAAGTACTCGGCATGCACGCCGCGCACCACGTCGGGGCGCGTCAGACACAGCAAGTCGTTGTTGCCGCGCAAGGGCTTGGGGTGGTCCCGAAACCGCTCGCCCCGAAAGTCGTCTTCGGTGAGCTGGTGGCGCTGCAGCATGGTACCCATGGCGCCATCGAGCACGATGACACGGCGGGCAAGCAGCTCGGCGAGCGGGGAGGCGGGAACAGTAGGCATATGGTCTTTCCGGATTAGCGGTGGATGCTGGCGCGTATCCGGAAAGCCTAGGGGCCGCTTGGGGCTCTGGTTCCGCTCATCTTCTCCGAACGCCGCACCGGCCTCGGATGGGAGTTAGCACCTTGCCGCGTTGGCCGGTTGCTAAGACGTCGTCGGGCCCAGTCCCTCGGTCTTTCTGGATAAGCACCACGAAGATAGAAGCACGTACGAGTTTTTGCAAGAAATCCGTCGCACCTCAACAGCTATAATGACTAAAATATTTGAAAATACAAATTTTAGATTGTAAATTATCGATGAGTGAAGTGGTATTGGGTATCGGTATGGAAACTGCTTTTTACCAAAATGCACCCACTGGGGCCGCAAGTCGGCGGGCCAGTCATTTGTGGTGGGTGGCACCGGCGGCGGGATTGGTAGCAGCCGCCCTCAACGTAGGAATCTACTACGCTGCAGCTGCTATTGGCTTGCTGCCAACCGACCTGCGTGAGCCCACCGGCGACACTATCGGGCCGGCACACGTAGCGTTGGCCTCGATGGTGCCGGCGCTGCTCGGGGGCTTAATAATGGCAGCACTCATTCGCTGGGCCGATCGGCCGCTGCAGGCATTCACCATTGTGGTGGTAGGTGTTTGCCTGCTTTCGATGGTGGGGCCTGCTGCCATCCCCGACAACCCACCCAGTGGCGTGGCCGTGCTAGGGCTTATGCACGTGGTGGCGGCTGGCGTGGTGTGGCTGCTCTTTAGCCGCCAAACGCGCGCCTAGGTGCGCAACCGGCCATAAGCACGCAAGCCCCTGCGGGCAGGGGCTTGCGTGTACGGGTTATTTCTGGTGGCTGGTAGCCTAGTCTTTCTTGACGCAGTTAGGCACGGTCTTGCCTTCTTTCTTCTTGGTGCCTTGTTGCTCGTAGCCTTTCCAGCACGGGTCTTCTTTCTTATGCGAAGCGGAAGTGGTTTTCTTGGTCGGCATAACGGTGTGGGTTTAGGTGTTTGTGGTACAGGTCTTTACGAAAAGCTTGTGCGTTTGTTCAAGAATCCGGCAATTGTGCAATTCTAAGCACCGTGGCATAGCTGCTGGTCGGGCCTGATAAGCACCGCGGTAGCGACACATGTACTAATTGCTATGTTTAAATCATGAGACTATTTGCGGGGCTTATTATTGGTGCGTTAGTGCTTGCAAGCAGCCTAGTGCAGGCACAAGCAACATCCTCGGCAGTTGGCAGCGGGCTACAGGCCGAGTACTACCTAGGCGAGCGTTTCGAGCGGCCTGTTTTTACTCGCATCGATCCGCAGATCAACTTCGACTGGAATTTCCAGTCGCCGGCGCCGGGCGTGCCGGCCGAAAGCTTTTCGGTGCGGTGGTCGGGCTACTTGCTGGCGCCCGTGTCGGGGGTGTACACCTTCCATATTGCCGTGGATGACGGCATGCGTGTATGGCTCGGCAACAACAAAATTATGGATGAGTGGCGCTACCAACCCGAGCTGAAAGCCACCAAGCAGGTGCGCCTGAAAGCGGGCGAGTACTACGCCCTGCGCGTGGAGTACTTCCAAGGCAGTGCGCCAACGCGGGCTTTTTTCGGTTGGGTGCTGCCAAACCAGGAAGCTGAGAAAGGAATCGACAATTTGTTTGGGTTGTTGCCGGCTGCACAAAATCCCGTGCCGGTACCCACACGCTACCTGTTCAGCCAAAACCCCAAACAGCCCACTGCAGTTAAACCCGCAGCGGTGCCCGCTGCCATAGCATCCTCGTTGCCTCCGGGCGTTACCGCCAAGCCAATGGAGAGTGCCGTGGTAGTGGGCTCTCGGCCAAGCGCGCCCACACCGGCGGCACGCTCCGCTACCGTACCTAGGGCAGCCGTGGCTAAGCCCAAATCCAAGCCCAGGGCGCTGCCCCCGCCGCAACCAGCTCCTACCCTGGCCGAGCTGCATAAGCTGCCCGTTGGGGCAGTAATTGCGCTGGAGCATCTATACTTCGAGCAAAGCAAAGCCCGGCTGCTGCCTACCTCGCTGCCCGAAATGGAGCGTTTGGCGCAAATCCTAAAAGACAACCCCACGTTGCGCCTCGAAATAGCCGGCCACACCGACAACGTAGGCGACGCCACCCTGAACCAGCAGCTCTCGCAGCAGCGGGCCGAAGTAGTGCGCGATTACCTCGTACGGCAGCAAATTGCGGCCGAGCGGCTGCTGGCCGTGGGCTACGGCGGCACGCGCCCCGTGGCCGACAATTCCGACGCGCAGCAGCGCCCGCGCAACCGCCGCGTAGAGGTGGTGGTGCGCTAGGTGCCCGCGCAAGTTTGCGGCACCGCAGGCGTACTTAGGTCAACAATTTGCGTAAGGGCGGGTTGAGTTAAAGCCTCAACCCCAAATAGCTATGGCTACCGAAGACCAGGAAAAGCGGCCCATGGCCGCCGATATGAAAAGCGAGCAGCTGCCCTATCCGGCTAAGCAGACCGATATGCGCCAGCAACCCGATACCGACCTCTCGAACTACAAAGCCGCGGGCAAGCTGCAAGGCAAAGTAGCCCTGATTACGGGCGCCGACTCGGGTATTGGCCGCGCCGTGGCCATTGCGTTTGCCAAAGAAGGTGCCGATGTAGCCATTGTGTACAACACCAATGC
The DNA here is from genome assembly GCF_001483135.1 of Solirubrum puertoriconensis. GTDB lineage: Bacteria > Bacteroidota > Bacteroidia > Cytophagales > Hymenobacteraceae > Solirubrum > Solirubrum puertoriconensis. The sequence continues at coordinate 64,757 of NZ_LNAL01000002.1, read as the reverse complement.
CGACGACGCCGAAGCCACCCGCCAAGCCGTGGAAAAAGAAGGCAGCCGCGCCTTGGTGCTGCAAACCGATGTGCGCTCGGCGCAAGCCTGCCGCGCTGCCGTGGAGCGCACCGTGCAGGAGCTAGGCCGCCTGAATGTGTTGGTAAACAACGCGGCCTTTCAGGAAACGCACGAGCGGTTTGAGGACGTGCCCGAAGACGTGCTGCGCCGCACCTTCGATACCAACATTCTGGGGTACATGTTCATGACGCAGGCGGCCCTTAAGCACTTGCAAAGCGGCGACGCCATTGTGAACTCGGGCAGTATTGTGGGCCAAACCGGCCACCCCATCCTGGTGGAGTACACCGCTACAAAGGGCGCAATCCATGCTTTTACCAAATCGTTGGCCTTGCAGTTGGGCGAGCGAAACATCCGCGTGAATGCCGTGCTGCCCGGCCCCGTCTGGACACCCATGATACCCAGCACCATGCCCAAGGAAGAGGTGGAAAACTTCGGGCACGAAGTAGCCCTGAAGCGCCCCGGCCAACCCGAAGAGCTGGCGCCCGCCTACGTGCTGCTGGCTTCGCAGGATGGCTCGTTCATGACCGGGAGCCTCGTGCACGTTACGGGCGGCAAAATGTCGAGCGACGAGTAACCGCCTTTGCCCTGGGGCTTTCGTGCCCGATGCGTCGGCCACACCCGGCGTTTTCTTTTCATCGTTGCCGCACAACCATGAACACCACACCGCATTACCCGCCCGGCACCGTTCGGGCCTTACTCGATACCGAGCACGTGAGCGACGCTACCCGCGAGGCGTTGCAGCGCCGCTTAGCTGCCGGTACCGAGCCCTACCAGACGCAATTTTTCGAGCCTGAAGCCTACGCCCTACTCGAGGCCGTATGCGCCCGGTTGCTACACCAGCCTAACGCCCCGGCCAATGTGATTGATGTAGCGCGGTGCGTGGATGAGCGCCTGGCCCTAGGTCACGCCGACGGCTGGCGCTACGATGCCTTGCCGCCCGACCGCGAAGCGTACCGCCTCGCCCTAGGTGGCCTGCGCCAAACGGCCCAGGCACAGTACGGCCGCGACTTTCTCCAGCTAACACCCGCCGAGCAAGATGCCGTGTTGCAAGCCGTGCAAGCGGGCACGGCCAGCGGTGCCATTTGGCAAGAGCTGAACGGGCCGTTGTTTTTTGAGGAGCTGCTGGCCGAAACCATTAGCCTGTACTACTCCCACCCGTTGGCGCAGGAAGAAATCGGGTACGTGGGCATGGCCGACTTACCGGCCTGGACGCGCATCGGCCTGAATGACCGCGAAGAACGGGAGCCGCAAGCCACCACCCAGCCAACCCAGTAGCCATGCCCGACGAAGAACTGCTGGAGGAGGGAGTGCTGAACCCCATCAAGCCCGAAATACAAGACCCGCTGCTGCAAGAGCTCCTAGGTGAGCAGCAGGCCGCTACGCCGCAAGAGCAACCGCAACCTGTGCCAGAGCAGTTCGACGAGGTGGATTGCGTGGTGATTGGTACCGGCGCCGGCGGCGCCCCGCTGCTGGCGCGCCTAGCCATGGCCGGGCTAAAGGTGGTGGCCCTCGAGGCTGGCCCGCGCCACGATGCGCGCCGCGACTTTGCCACCGACGAAAAAGCGCAGGAATTTCTGTTCTGGAACGACGAACGCCTGTCGGCCGGCCGCACGCCCACCTCGTTTGGCAACAACAACTCGGGCACGGGCGTGGGCGGCTCTACGCTGCACTACACGGCCTATACCCCACGCGCACAACCCGACGATTTGCTCCTGCGCACCGAGTTCGGCATAGGCCAAGATTGGCCCCTGAGCTACGCCGACCTAGAGCCTTATTACGATGAGTTGGAGCAACTGCTCGGTATATCGGGGCCGGCGGCGTACCCGTGGGGGCCGCCGCGCCGGCAGAGCTACCCCCTAGGTCCGCTGCCGCTAAATGGTGCCGCGCAGTTGATGCAGCGCGCTTGTCAGCAGTTGGGTATTCGTACCTCGCCGGCGGCCAATGCGGCGCTTTCGGCGCGCTACTACCAGGAGGGCATAGGTTGGCGCGAAGCCTGTACCAACCGAGGCTTTTGCCAGGCCGGTTGCTCGGTTGGTGCCAAAGCCAGCATGGATGTTACGTTTATTCCGCTGGCCGAAGCCTACGGCGCCGAGGTACGGGCCGAGGCCTTCGTGACCGAGATTGAGCGCGACGCGCAAGGCCGCGTAACAGGCGTGGTGTACGAGCAGCACGGCCAGCAAATGCAACAGCGCTGCCGCGCCTTGTTTTTGTGTGCCGGCGCTATCGAAACGCCGCGGCTGCTGCTCCTCAATGAGCTAGCCCTGAGCAGCGGCCACGTAGGCCGCAACTTTATGGCCCACCCGGGAATGCAAGTGTGGGGTACTTTCGAGGAAGAAGTGCGCCCGTACAAGGGCATACCCGGCGCGCTGATTTCGGAAGACACGCACCGACCCGCCAATGCCAACTTTGCCGGCGGCTACCTGCTGCAAAGCATCGGCGTAATGCCCGTAACGTTTGCCAACCAAGTGGCGCGCGGCCGCGGCTTGTGGGGCGCCGCCCTGCACGACTACATGCGCCAGTACAACCACGTGGCCGGCATAAACATATTGGGCGAGTGCCTGCCGCACGACGAAAATTACCTCGAGCTAGCCACCGAAAAAGACTCGCGCGGCCTGCCCAAACCGCGGGTGCACTTCAGCTACCACGATAATGAGCTGCGCCTCTCTGAGCACGCCGAGCGCACCATGCGCCAAATTTGGGAAACCGCCGGTGCCCGGGATATATGGGCGTTTCAGCGTTCGGCGCACGTAATCGGCACTTGCCGCATGGGCCGCTCCGGCGACGATGCCGTGGTAGATGCTGATGGCCGCGCCTTCGACGTGCCCAACCTCTACATCTGCGACAACAGTGTCTTTCCGAGTGCCTTAAGCGTGAACCCGGCCCTTACCATCATGGCCCTGAGCCTGCGCACTGCCGATCGGTTTCTGGAAAAGCAGCGCCGCCTCGATGCCTAACCTTGCTACCTAGGGCCGCGTGCAGTTTGCACTGGCCTCGCTGCCGCGGTGCTCTAGGTGGCCAGGGCCGCAAACTACCTAGGGCAGCTTTGTTTGCCCGGATGCGCAAACAAAAGCAAGCCGCCCGTGCTTCTATCAAGCTGATAACCAACGCCACACCGTTCGCATGTCCAGCAATTTTCTCGACCATATTACCAAGGAGTTCGGCGATGGTACTTACCTCGGCGACGAGTACGGCGGCGCCGGCGGCCACGATGGGCGTGGGTTGCCTACCGGTTCGCCTGGCAACTTTATGTTTGCCACGGGCATCGAGTGCTCAAACCCCACCATCGATAACGGCCGCACCCGCCGCGACCAGCTGGCCGAGTGCCGCCACTACGACTATTGGCAGCAGGATTTACAGTTGGTGAAGGACTTGGGCCTGCGGGTGTTGCGCTACGGGTTGCCGTACCACAAAATTCACCTAGGCCCCGACCGCTACGATTGGGAGTTTGCCGATCAGGTGATGGCCGAAATCAAGCGCCTGGGCATTACGCCCATTCTGGACTTGCTGCATTTTGGCGTGCCCGATTGGGTTGGCAATTTTCAGAACCCCGAGCTACCGGTTCATTTTGCGCGCTACGCCGCCGCCGTGGCCGAGCGCTACCCTTGGGTGCGCTACTACACGCCCGTCAACGAAATCTACGTGACGGCCCGCGCCTCGGCTCGCGACGGCATCTGGAACGAGCAGCTCAAGGACGACCGCTCGTTTGTAACGGCCATGAAGCACACCGTGGCCGCCAGCATCATGGCCACGCAGCAAATTGTGCACCGCCGGCCCGACGCGGTAATTGTGCAGAGCGAGTCGGCCGAGTTTCTGCACGAAGCGCGCGTGGTGGAAAGCGACTGGGTGCGCCTTAGCAACAAGCTGCGCTTTTTGTCGCTCGATTTGCTGTACGCGCACCAACTCGATGCCGAGGTGATGCTGTTTTGCCTCGATAACGGCCTCACGCGCAAGGAGCTCGACTGGTTTATGGCCGGCGAGCCGCCCGGCCACCAGATTATGGGCAACGACTATTATGGCCGCAACGAGCGCATCATCAAGCCCGATGGCGGCTGGTGCGAGGCCGAGGATGTGCTGGGCTGGTACCACATGACGCGCACTTACTACGACCGGTACCGCAAGCCCGTAATGCACACCGAAACCAACACCTTTAAGGCCGAAGACGCCGAGTGCTGGCTTTGGAAGCAGTGGATGAACGTGCTGCGCATGCGCCAGGACGGCGTGCCCGTGCTCGGCTTTACGTGGTACTCGCTTACCGACCAAGTTGACTGGGACATTGCCCTGGCCGAAAAGCGCGGCACCGTAAACCCCTGCGGCCTCTACGACCTAGAGCGTCGCATCAGGCCGGTGGGTGAATCCTACAAGCAAATGATTCAGGAATTCGGGCAGATAACCATGGTGCCGCACGGCGAAATGTTTGAGATAACCCGCCAGCCGGCCACCCTCAAAGTGGAGGTATAAGGACTGGGCACCTAGGGCAGAGTGCTACGCGGCTTCATTAAGTCAGCTTAGTACTGGGCGGAGCTTTGATTAAGTTGAAATATTTTTAGCTTAACGGCCTCGTGCTCAATCTCTCAACCCCAAGTAGTGCCCATGTACCAACCCGCCAAAACTCCGCTTTCCTGGCTTGTGCTGGGGGCAGCTGGCTTGCTGGCTTTGGCCTCCGCTTCGTGCAGCCAAAAAACCACCTCCGCCGCTACCCAAGCAGCGCCGCCCGCCACGGCTACGGCCACACCCGCCGCCGAGGCTGCGCCCGCCTACCAAATCCCCGTCGACTACTACACCTTGCCCAACGGGCTGAAGGTGGTGCTGTCGCCCGATAAAACCGCGCCGCTTGCCACGGTAGCAGCGTATTACAACATCGGCTTCCGCAACGAGCCCAAAGACCGCACCGGCTTTGCGCACCTGTTCGAGCACATGATGTTTCAAGGTTCGCAGAACCTAGGCAAAATGGAGTTTATTCAGTTGGTGCAGAAAAACGGCGGCGTGCTCAACGGCTCCACCCGCTTCGATTTCACCAACTACTTCGAAACGGTGCCTGCCCACAAGCTCGAAACCATGCTGTGGGCCGAAGCCGACCGCATGCGCGGGCTGGCCATTACGCAGGCCAACCTCACCAACCAGCAGGGCGTCGTGAAAAACGAAGTGCGCGTAAACGTGCTCAACCAGCCCTACGGTGGTTTTCCGTGGCTCGATATGCCGCAGTACGCCAACAAAAACTGGTACAACGCGCACAACTTCTACGGCGACCTGAAAGACCTCGACGCCGCCACGCTCGACGACGTGCAGAAGTTCTTCAAAACGTATTACGCCCCCAACAACGCGGTGCTGGTGGTGGTCGGCGACTTCGAGCCCGACCAGGCCAAGCGCTGGATTGAGCAGTACTTCGCGCCCATACCCGGCACCCCGCAGCCTCCGAAAGTCGACCTGGCAGAGCCGCGCCAGGAAAAGGAGCAGCGCTTTACCAAAGACGATAAGCTGGCCAACAAGCCCGCCCTGGCCTTTGCCTACCACATGCCCGAGCGCAACTCGCCCGAGTACTACGCCATGATCCTGCTCGATCAGCTGCTGCTGCAGGGCAACGACAGCCGCCTCTACCAAGCCATGGTACAGAAACGCGGCTACACCGACAACGTGGGCGGCGGCATCAACTACCTAGGCAACCAGTTCAACTACGCCGGGCCCATGCTCTGGATGGGCAACCTCACGCACGATCAAACCGTGAAGGCCGACTCCGTAGTGGCCGTGCTCGATCAGGAAATCAGCAAGCTGATGCGCCCCGGCGGCGTTACGCCCGCCATGCTCGATTTGGCCGTGGTGAAAATGCGCTCCAGCTTCTACGACCAGGTGGGCGGCTCCGATGGCTTCGGCCGCGCCGATATGCTGGCCTCGTTTGCCTTGTTCGACAACAACCCCGCGCGCATCAATACCCTGGAGGCGGAGTTCCGGAAAGTAACGCCCGAGCTGATGCAGAAAACCGCTCAGGAGTACCTGCGCCCCACCAATCGCACTGTGCTGCTGATTAACCCGCTGGCCAAAAGCTGATGCCCGGCAATAGCGCGTCAGTAGCGCGGACTTTGTAGTCCGCGTCCGCAGATACATTTCTTAAAACGAGAACGTGCAAACGGCGCGGAGGACGCGGACTACAAAGTCCGCGCTACTAACGCGCTACACCCCCTCAACATCCCATGAAATCACTATACCTAGGATTACTCGGTGCAGCCCTGCTGTTGGCCACGCACGCGCAGGCGCAGGAGCAGCCCAAAAAGCAAACCCCGCCCGAAGGCGGTACGCCCAAAGACTTTTCCCTGCCCGCCAAGGAAGAGTTTAAGCTCGACAACGGCATGCAGGCCACGCTGGTGCCCTACGGCAACGTGCCCAAAGTAACCGTTACGCTGGCCGTGCAGGCCGGCAACGTGCACGAGCCGGCCGGCCAAACGGGCATTGCCGATTTGCTCGGGCGCATGCTGCGCGAAGGCACCCGCTCGATGTCGGCGCAGGAAATGGCCGAAAAGGTGGCCCGCATGGGCGGCTCGCTTGATGTTAGCGTCGGGCCAAACCAAACCATGATTTGGGCCTCGTCGCTGTCGGAGTTTGGGCCGGAGCTGGTAAACCTGCTGGCCGAAATGGTGCAGCACCCCACCTTGCCCGCCTCCGAACTGCCGCGCCTCAAAACTGACTTTAAGCGGCAAGTGGCCCTGATGCGCGCCCAGCCCAGCACCCAGGCCCAGCAGAAGTTTTTGAAGGCCATGTACCCCAACCACCCCTACGGCAACACGCTCCCCACCGACGCCGAGATTGACGCGATGACGCTGGAGCAGGTGCAGGCATTCTACCAATCGCAGTACGGGGCGCAGCGCAGCAACATCTACGTGGCCGGCAAGTTCGATGGCGCGGCCATGCGCAAGGCCATTACCCAGGCGTTCAGCCCGTGGCAACAAGGCCCGGCGCCAAGTATCCCGCTGGCCAAGGCCGTGACGCGCGGCCAGATCATGACCCAAGACCGTCCCGGCGCGCCGCAATCAACCATCATAATGGGCCTACCGGTTATCGACCCTACCAACCCCGACTACCTACGCCTGCGCGTAACCAACTCGCTGTTGGGCGGCTCGTTTGGCTCGCGCGTTACGCGCAACATTCGGGAGGATAAAGGCTATACCTACTCGCCCTACAGCTACATTTCGCCGCGGTACCGCACGGGCGAGTGGGCCCAGAGCGCCGACGTAACCACTCAGGAAACCGGCAACTCGCTCAAGGAAATCGTGTACGAGATTGAGCGGCTGCAGAAGCAAGCCCCCAGCGAAGACGAGCTGAAAGGCATCCAGAACTACGAAGCCGGCTTGTTCGTCCTGCGCAACTCCAACCCCGGCGGCATCATCAACCAGCTTAACTTCCTCGACCTGCACGGCTTACCTGATTCGTACCTCACCGATCAGGTGAAGAACACCTACGCCGTTACGCCGCAGCAAGTCAGCGAAACCGTACGCAAGTACATCCGGCCCGAGTCGATGACCATTGTGGTAGTGGGCGACAAAAAGGTTATCGATCCGCAGATCAAGAAATTTCAGGCCACGCGCAAGAAGGCACTGTAGCCCGGCGGGCTGCTCCGGCTGTTTGTTTCACGCTCCCCGCCGCTCTGGCGGGGAGCGTATCGTTTAGGGGCCGCGCCCAAAGCTTTTTGCTGACGAACGGGTTACAGGAGCATGCACCACGTCACAACGCTCAGCGGCTATTGCCGCCATATCAATATTCCGGTGCCCCGGTTCGAGCATTTTGACATCCGGCGTTTTGCCGACAACATGCGCACCGTCAACCGGCACCAGCCGCCGTTTCGGCACGCCTTCTACGCAGTTGCGCTACGCTGGCAAGGCAGCAACCGGCAGGTAAACGGTCGCCTAGTGCAAGCCAACATGTTTTTTAACACGCCCTATCAAATTATCGGTTGGGACATTGAGTCTGATTGGGAAGGTTGGTACATAATGTTCGATGAGGAATTTGCCCGCAGCCTGCCCACCGGCCCCAACCTGCTTACCGAATTTCCTTTTCTATGCCTCGACAGGACCGAACCGCTGCACGTGCCCACGCCTGAAGCACAATTTCTGGATGCACTTTTTGGGCAGCTCTGGACCGAATACCACGCCGATTACGCCGATCAGCATGCTCTATTGGTTGGGTATGCGCACCTGCTCCTGCTGCACGTGCGCCGGCAGTTTAGCCGCCTGCACCCGGCCGAGCCGCGCACCCAGGAAAACCGCGCCGCCGACGTGCAGCTCATTGCCCGCCTGCAGCAACTGCTGGGGCGCAACTTGGCCGAGAGTGCCGGCTCCGAGGCCGTCCGGTCGCCGTCGTATTACGCCGAGCAGCTCTGCATCCACCCCAACCACCTGAACACCGTAGCCAAGCGCATTACCGGCAAAACGGCCTCGCAGCTAGTGCAAGAGGCCGTCGTGACTTCGGCCAAGAGCTTATTGATCAGTACCACACTGAGCGTGAAAGAAGTGGCGTACCGCCTGCATTTCTCCGAGCCGACCCATTTTGTGGGCTTTTTCAAGAAGCATACCGGTCACACGCCGCTGCAGTTCCGCGGGCAGCACGCGGTGCGTTGAAACCGGTCATAGCTGCGTTGATTTTCGTTACCCCTCGAGCTGCTGATTGGTGCTCCTTTGCAGTGTTCGTTCACGCAACGCATCAGCCCCATGCAAATCCTTAACTACCAGCCCGGCCCGAACGCCGTCAGCTTCAGCAGCGAAGGCGAAACGCTGATTGGAACCTTGTTTTTGCCCGCGGTGTACCAGCCGGGTACGCCCTTGGCGGCCGTGGTAGTGTGCGGCCCCTGGACGCAGGTAAAGGAACAAATTGGCTACCGCTACGGCCGCGAACTTGCGAAACAGGGCCTAGCCTCGCTGGCCTTCGACTTCCGCTTCTACGGCGAAAGCGGCGGGGAGCCCCGGCAGCTGGAATCGACCCTAGCCAAAGTGCGCGACCTGCACCACGCCGTCAGCTTCCTCCAAACGCTCGCGGGCGTGATAGATCCGGAGCAGATTGGAATCTTGGGCGTGTGCGCTGGCGCCAGCGTAGTGGCTTTTGCAGCAGCGCAAGATGACCGCATCAAAGCCGTGGGCACAGTGGCCGCTTGGTTGCAGCACCCCGATACTACGCCCCTTTTCTACGGCGGTGCTGAAGGCGTAGAGCAGCGGCTGAAGTTCGCCGAGCAGGCCGAGGCCAAGTACGAGCAAACTGGTGACATGGACTACGTAGCCGCCTACGACCCTGCCGAAGGCAGCGGCGCGGCCATGTTCTTCCCCATCGACTACTACGCCAATCCCGAACGGGGACGCGTGCCCAGCTGGCATAATCAATTTGCGGTGTTGAGCTGGCGCGAATGGCTGACCATGGATGCCATAGCCCCAGCCAAGGCCATTAAAGTACCCGTACAGATGGTGCATTCCGACGGCTCGGCCCTGCCGCAGAACGTGAAGCGCTTCTTTGAGGAGCTGGGCAGCACCGAGAAAGACCTGCACTGGACCACTGGTGAGCATACTCAGTTCTACGACCAAGAACCTTACGTGCACCGCTCTGCTCGCATTATCACCGACCACTATAAGCGCGTGCTGCATCCCGAGGCGGTGTTGACGTAGCCGGCCCGAACGCCGCGGAAGCTGCCTTCCCCAATTGCAAAACTTTGCCAAAGCCAGCCGTCAATCATTTCTCTTATGAGTACCGCCGCCGTTACCACAACCACTCTGGACATCTTTATCGGGGCCGATGAACACGACTGGAATCGCGTGCAAGCTGCTTTCGCGCCGGAAGTACTGCTCGATTACAGCTCCATGAGCGGTGGCGAACCAGCTACGCTCACGCCCGCGCAAGTCGTAGAAAGCTGGCAGGGTATACTGCCCGGCTTCGAGCACACCCACCACCAGCTCGGCAATTTCGACGTGCAGCTCAGCGCCGACGAAGCCACTGTGTTCTGCTACGGCACGGCCACGCACTATCTGCCGCAGCCCATTGGCGGTAGCGTGTGGACAGTGGTAGGCACTTACCACTTGCATCTGGTGCGCTTGGGCGACACTTGGAAAGCAGATCAGATGACTTTCAACTTCAAGTATCAGGACGGCAACCTAGAGCTACCGAAGCTGGCCATCGAGCGGGCTAAACAGGCCGTTCCACTACTGGGATAGGACCCGCCCCCTAACACTTAATTTCATCACTTGAACCAGTCTTATGGAAACGCAAGCCGAACTACTCACCGCCGATACGGAGTTGGTACAGCGCAACAAGCACGTAGTCGATACCTTCTTCACGGCCCTCGAAACGCAGCAATTTGAGTTGCTGCGCGAAGTATTCGCCGAACACGGCCGGCAGCTCAATCCATACGTGCCTGCGGGCTTCCCACCCAGCTTCGATGGCAGCGAGGCCATTTACCGGCAGTATAGCTCGTTGCCGCAGCAGTTTGGGCAAATGCGCTTCCCTCGCACCATCTACGCCACCGACGACCCCAATTTTCTCTTCGTGCAGTTCCGCGGCGAAATCGACATCAAAGCGGGCGGCAAGTACGAGAACGATTACCTCGGCACCTTCCGCCTACAGGATGGGCGCATCGTGGAGTACACCGAGTACTTCAATCCGCTGGTAATGGCCAAGGCTTTCGGCATTCCGTTGCAGTAGGGCTTGCATAGAAAGAAGAAAAGCCGGCTTCCCTAGGGAAGCTGGCTTTTTCCGTGCAATGAGTTTACTTAAACCGATGTATTTACAACCCTTACACGGTTGCACTTTCGGCCGGGGCGGGGTGGGCCGGCATCGAGATATTCACGCCCAGGCTCTGGGCAACGGCCATTCCGAGGCCTAGGTCGGCGCGGAAGAAGTGGCAAAGCTGGCGGTTAATGATTTCGTCGCGCTTGGGGCCGGCAATGCCGCTCATGGCGCCCACGATGTTTTGCACCAGGCGCTGCTGCGCGCCTAGGTCGAGCAGGCGGTAGAAGTTGCCGGGCTGCGTGTAGTGGTCGTCTTCGCCGGGGGAGTTGCGGTCGTGGCGGGCAGCCAAGCCCGCGAGGTGCTCGGCGGGCTCGCCCACGGTGCGGTCTTCCTGCGGGCCGCCGAACGAGTTCGGGAAGTAGTTCGGGCCGGCACCGCCGTTGTCGCCCAAGGCCATCAGGCCGTCGCGCTGGTAGTTGTTGGTGGCGTAGGGGCAGCGGTTCACGGGCAGTTGCTCGTAGTTGCCACCTAGGCGGTAGCGCTGCGCATCGGGATAGGAGAGAATGCGGCCCTGCAGCATGCGGTCGGGCGAGTAGCCAATGCCATCCACCACGTGCGCCGGTGCAAACGCCGATTGCTCTACGTGGGCGTGGTAGTTCACGGGGTTTTCGTTCAGCTCCAGCACGCCCAGCTCGTGCAGCGGGAAATCGGCCTTGGGCCACACCTTGGTTAGGTCGAAGGGGTTCCAGCGGAACGCGGCGGCTTGCTCCTCGGTCATGATCTGCACCTTCAGCGTCCAGCGCGGGAAGTCGCCGCGCTCAATGGCTTCTACTAGGTCGCGCTGCGCAAAGTCGGGGTCGAGGCCCTTCATTGCGGTAGCTTCTTCGGCCGAGAAGTTCTTGATGCCTTGCTGCGTGATAAAGTGGAATTTCACGTACACGCGCTCGTTATCTTGGTTGATAAACGAGAACGTGTGCGAGCCGAAGCCGTGCATGTGGCGGTAGCCGTAGGGCGTGCCGCGGTCCGACATCAGAATGAGCACCTGATGCAACGATTCGGGGTTCAGGCTCCAGAAGTCCCACATGGCCGTGGGCGACTTGCAGTTGGTAAACGGGTCGCGCTTTTGGGTATGGATGAAGTCGGGAAACTTCACCGGTTCTTTGATGAAGAACACCGGCGTGTTATTGCCCACCAAGTCCCAGTTGCCGTCTTCGGTGTAAAACTTCACGGCGAAACCGCGCGGGTCGCGTTCGGTGTCGGCCGAGCCCTTTTCGCCCCCTACGGTGCTGAAGCGCAGAAACACGCGCGTTTGCTTACCAACTTCCGAAAACAGTTTGGCGCGGGTATAGCGCGTCAAATCGTGCGTTACAGTAAAGGTGCCGTAAGCGCCCGAGCCTTTGGCGTGCACTACGCGCTCGGGCAAACGCTCGCGGTTGAAGTGGGCCAACTTTTCGTGCAGCAGGTAGTCTTGCAGCAGTAAAGGGCCGCGCTGGCCTACCGATACAGAGTTTTGGTTGTCCCAGATAGGACGGCCCGAGGCAGTCGTCAGTTTGTTCGAGTTGGTTTGATCGGCCATGGGTGGCAACGTTTTACTGTTGAGGAACACTGCAAAGGTGAATGGCTGGGTTTTATAAGTAAAATCGATAATTTTGATTTGAGTATTAATAAATATAATATAAGAACACAGCCCTAGGCCGATGACGCTGCAACAGCTTGAGTACCTAGTATCCCTCGACACGCACCGCCAATTTGTGCTGGCAGCGGAGAAATGCTTCGTGTCGCAGCCCACGCTCAGCATGCAGGTGCAAAAGCTGGAAGATGAACTCGGCGTGCTGTTGTTTCACCGCACAAAAGGTGGCATCGAGCCCACGGCCATTGGCGCCAAGGTGGTGCAGCATGCCCGCGAGGTGCTGCGTTCCGTGAAGCAACTCAAAGAGGCCGTGCAGCTCGAGAAAGGTGAGTTGGTAGGTGAGCTGCGGTTAGGAATCATCCCAACGCTGGCGCAGTACATTGTGCCGCTGTTTTTGCTAGAGCTGGTTGAGCGGCACCCGCAGCTGCGCGTGCAGGTAGAGGAGCTGCAAACCGAGCAGATAGTGCAGCGCCTGAAAGACAACCGCCTCGATGTAGGCTTGCTCGTAACGCCACTCGAAGACCGTGCCTTGCAAGAGGTGCCGCTGCTCGAAGAGCCGTTTTTGGCCTACGTATCGGCGGGGCACCCGCTGTACGGGCAAGCTACCGTAGCGCCCGCCGACCTAGAAGCGCACGAGCTGTGGCTGCTGCAGCAGGGCCACTGCTTCCGGCACCAGGTGCTAAACATCTGCACGCCCGCTGCAGCCACCGATAACCGCCCCTTTACCTACGAGAGTGGCTCCATCGAAACCCTAAAGCAACTGGTGCGCCTGAACCGCGGCTACACCTTGGTGCCTGAGTTATCGGTGCTCGATGAAATCAATAACAATCCCATGATTAAGCGCTTTGCAGCGCCCGAACCGGTGCGCGAGGTAAGCTTGGTGGTGCACCACAGCTTTGTGCGGTTGCCGCTGCTCACCACCCTGCGCGACATCATCCTGGACCGGGTGCCGGAACGGTTGCAGGCGAAAGGCGCCGGCAAAAAGATTCGGTGGAAGTAGGCAATTCGGCACGCAAGCTTATCACTGCCACTCAACCCAACAGCCGGAGCCGCGTTTTAGCTAGGGTTGTTGCCTGCACCAGTCCATGTCCGTTGCCCTTCACCTAGGCGCAGCTCTGCGCCGCCATTGGCCTTATTACTTAGCCGAAGCCGCCGGCATTGCCTTCTTTTTGAGCAGTGCCAGCTTGTTTACGGTCGTGCTGGAGCACCCGGCATCGTGGGTGCGGCAGGCGTTTGCCGAGCAGCACCAATTGCGCCTAGGTATTATGGGCCTGCTGATGGGCTTGGTGATTGTGGGCATTGTGTACAGCCCCTGGGGTAAACGCTCGGGGGCGCACATCAATCCGGCCGTAACGGTAGGCTTTTGGCACCTCGGTAAAATCAGCACCGCCGATGCCTTGTGGTACGTGCTTGCGCAATGCCTGGGTGCCGTGTGCGCCGGGCAGCTCATGAAGCTGGTGTTGGGCGAGCTGTACGCGCACCCGGCCGTGAATCATGTAGTGACGCACCCACCGCCCGGCCCTAACGGCTGGTGGCTGGCCTTTAGCGCCGAGTTTGTGATTACGTTCGTGCTGATGCTGGTACTGCTGCTAGCGCTACACTCCGAGCGTTACAAGAAGTACACCGGCTGGTTGGTGGGTGTGCTGCTGGCCTTGTACATCTACTTCGAAACGCCGTATTCGGGCATGAGCTTGAACCCAGCCCGCTCGCTGGGAGCAGCCGTGGCAGCGGGTAGTTACCAGGGGCTCTGGATTTATATCGTGGCAACCACAGCCGCCGCTTGGGGGGCTACCGTATTGTTTCAGCGCTTATACCACGGGCAACCGTTGGCGTGTGCTGTGCTGGCGGGTTGCCAAAGCGGCACAGGCGGGCCACTTTACCAAAGTGCCGATGCTGCCGAGCCGCCGCAATACCCCGATGCGCACGCCACCGAGCGCGAAGCGTAAACCAGTAGCTTAATGAATGAACGACGGTACCTCGCTGGAAAACGTGCGCTTGACTTCGCGCTTCTGCAGCCACTCGTACGCCGAGGCCAAGTCGTCGAAGGTGGCAACAAGCGGGCGGTTATCGGATAGCTGCACGGTTTCGCTTACGGCCAAGGCTAAGTCGGCGGTACGGCGGTTGAGTACGCTAGGTGCGTTTACCCAAGCAATGTACTGCAGGCCTGCATCGGCCAGCATGGTGTAAAACGAGCTGCCCACCCAAGCCGCCGAGCCCTCGAGAGGCACTTCTTCTGCCTGCCAGTTCAAAGCGGTACCCGAGGGTTGCGCGGCAATGGTTACGTGTGTGTCGTCGTTAAGCAGCTTCACACACTTTGTTTCGTGCAGGTAATGCAGCAGCAGCAAGCAGCCTTCCCGAATGCTTTCCGCGTTTTGGTTGCCCAGCCATTGCATGTACAGCCAGCAGTTCTGCTTGTCGTGCGAAATGGTAATTCCGGGGCTTTCGTGCAAAGAGTAAAATTGGGGCATAGGCAGAAGCAAGCGGTGGGGCGGGCAGCAACATCAAAATCAACCTTGCTAAAAAGCTAGTGCAGCTTGTATTGGTACAAAAGGTTGATTCCGACTTAGTAAAGGTACTATTTGGCCAAAGCAAAACCACGGCTAGCTCATCAATTATTAGTTGAAAAGTATCTTATGCCGTGTTATTCCGTTTTAGGACAAAGCCAATCTTCTGAATGCTCCTATGTGCGGCCGTTACACCTTTATTGCCCCCGCTCCAACGGTAGAGCAGCGCTTCGACGCCACTTTTACCGAACCCGCCCCAACCAGCTACAATGCCGCGCCTTCGCAGCGCATGCCCATTGTTACCAACCTTGCACCGCACGAAATTCAATTGGTGCAATGGGGCCTGATACCCGCTTGGGTGAAAGAGGTACGCCAAGCGGCCAAGCCCATCAATGCCCGTGCCGAAACCCTAGGTGAAAAGCCCTCATTTCGGCAGCTGCTGCAGCGCCGCCGCTGCCTGGTACTGGCCGATAGCTTTTACGAATGGCAGCAAACGGCCCGTGGCAAGGTGCCGCACCGCATTCTGCGCCTCGACGAGCAGCCCTTTGCCTTTGCTGGGTTGTGGGACGAATGGGCCGACCGCACCACGGGCGAGGTGGTGCCCACGTTCACTATTGTTACCACCGAGCCCAACGAGCTGGTGGCGCGGTTGCACAACCGCATGCCCGTGATTTTGCCCTCGCGCGAAGCCGAACTTGCTTGGCTGGATGAAGACGCAACAGCCGCCGAACACCAGGCGCTATTGCGCCCGTTGCCCGACGGCTTGCTGAAAGAGTATGCCGTGACGACACTGGTAAACTCGCCCGCTCACAACGACCCTTCGGTGCTGGAGCCCGCGGCCTAGGTTGCTTAGCGCATGCGCATACGATGCCGGCGGTGGCGCATGGCGGTGCGGTTCTTCTTGCGCTTTTTGCGTTTGAACTTGTCGCCTCCACCCAATTCATCGGCTTTCAACACGGCACTGGGCGTGGCCGCGGCGTCGGGAGTTTCGGAAACGGCGGCTTCGGCCGGCACAGAGGCCAGTACCGCCAGCAACAGTGCGTAGCAGGTTAGCTTCATACGGTGGTTTGGTTGTTAGTTGGTGTTGTATTTAGTTATTGTTGTGCTAATCAATGATTGTAAATAGATAAATACAAGTAATTATATAAAAAGAAATAAAAACCCCGGATCAGGCATCTTCTCCTGAACCGGGGCCGTAAGGGACTGATTGCGCTTACTGAAGCAGGCCAAAGGGGCGCGCAACCTAGCGCAAACCGCGCAGGCGGCGGTAGCGACGCATCGAGCGGTTTTTCTTGCGCTTTTTGCGCTTGAGCTTATAACCGCCGCCAAACTCGTTGGTATCGGCCGAAACGGAGGCAGTGGTTTCGGTTGCGGTAGCCGAAGCAGCATACGAGGCCTCAAAGGGAGCAGCGGCCAAAACGGCGAAGAGCAGGCTGAAGCAAAGGGTTTTCATAGCAGTGCAGTGTGGTACTTTATTGGTGGCGTATGGTTTGTTTATGATGCAAGATTACAGGCTAATGACGGCTAAGTGCAATCACATGATGATGTGAACACGCAAAAAGGCCCGCTTCGGAAAGGAATTTTCCAAAGCGGGCCTTCTGACTTAGAGGCTGTTACAGACTATTGCTGGCCTTGCTGCGGCTGTTTGTTTTTCGGCTGGGCGCCACCGCGGCCCTGTTGGCCGTTGTTGTCGTTGTCGTCGGTCAAGTCCTCAATCGCATCCTGAATCTGATCGGAATACTTAGTGAGCACGATTACCGTACCAACGGCCAGTACCGCAATGCCGAGTACCAGCTGCGTAGGCGTGAAGCGCTGGCTGGCTTTGCGCAGCAGTGCTCCGCCGTGGCGCAGCAGGTCTTCCATGTGGTCGTTGTTGCCTTGAATCACGTGGTAAGCACTTTCGAAAGTGCGGGCCAGGTCCTCGGGCATGATTTTGTCGAGGTTTTGCTGGAGCTGGTTTTCCATAGCGGGTAGAATAAGTAGGGTTTTGGCTTGGCTACGTGCCTGCATCTGAGGCAGGCCGCGGATGGCATGTACGCAAAAGCAGCTGCTAGGGCTACGTATGGGCCCGGAGTTTTTGAATTACATAATTGGGCAATGCTGCCTAAGGCTCACATGCTAGATTAAGTGGCCTTGCAAAGACCTCGGAGCAGCAGCCCGCTGGTACAAAAACAGCCTGCTCCGAGGTAGCGGAGCAGGCTGTGTAAAGGGCTGGTTAACTAGCTTATTTGCCCTGAAATACGGGCTTACGCTTCTCGCTGAACGCCTGCACGCCTTCTTGGTAATCGGCGCTTTCACCAGCAATTTGCTGACAATAGGCTTCGTAATCGAGCATTTCGTCGAGGGTAGCGGCCCCCGACTTGTTCAGCATTTGCTTGATCAGGCCAATGGCTTTGGTAGGCGCCGATGCGTAGCGGGAGGCTAGGGCATAAGCCGCCTCGTCGAGTTGCTCAGGAGCTACCACTTGGTTTACTAAACCTAGGCGCAAGGCCTCGTCGGCGGGTACTTTGGAGCCGAGGGTGCAAAGCTCAAAAGCCTTGAGCGACCCCACAACGCGCGGCAAAAAGTACGACGAACCCGAATCGGGCACGAGCCCGATGTTGATGAACACCTCAATCAGCGAAGCCTCCGACGACGCCACGATAGCGTCGCAGGCCAGGGCCAGGGAGCAGCCGGCGCCCGCGGCTACGCCGTTGAGGCGGCAGATGATGGGCTTCGGCAAGGCCCGCATGGCCCGGATAATAGGGTTGTAGCGCTGGTGCAGGGAATCATAAAAAGCCCGGTCGCTGGTAACCTCCGCTTGCTGCGAAGCTTTCAGATCCTGGCCCGAGCAGAACGCCCGGCCTGCACCCGTAAGCACCACAGCACGCACCTGCGCATCGCGGGCTACTTGCTTCAGGGCATCCTGCAGCTCGTAGCTCTGCGCGTCGTTGAAGGCGTTGAATACGTCGGGGCGGTTAAGGGTGATGGTAGCCACGCCATCGGGGCGTACTTCGTAAAGCAGGCAGGTGTAGTTCGACATCGGGAGTGGGAATGGTAGGGTGCGCAAGTTAGTAGCCAAGCCGCAGTGCCGGGCGTTGGTGGCCTAGGTGTGCCGCAGCAGGGCTTCGGCCAGCAGCAAGTCGTCGGGGGTGGTGATTTTGATGTTGCAGTAGTCGCCCTGCACGAGCTGAATGGGGTGCAGGTCTTCTACCACGCTGGCATCGTCGGTAAAGGTGGGCAGCTCGGGCATTTGGTAGGCGCGGCGCAGCAAACCCAACTCAAAGCACTGCGGCGTTTGCACCAAGCGAAGCCGCGAGCGGTCGAGTGCGTACGAGCCCGTTGCCGATAAGCCGCGCACCGAATCCTTGGGCGGTACGGCAGCAATGGCCGCGCCGTGCTGCTCGGCTGCGGCATACGTGTTTTCGATTACGCTAAGCGGCGTGAGCGGCCGCACGCCGTCGTGCACGGCTACTACGCCTTCGGTTTGCTCGCCTAGTTGCAGCAAGCCCTGCCGCACCGAGGCCCAGCGGGTAGCGCCGCCGGCTACTACCTCGTGCTGCAACTCCGGGGCGTACTGGGCGTGCAGCTCTTGCCAAACGTCGAACTGATCGGCAGGTAGCACCAACACGAGGCGCTGCACACCCAAGGCCGGAGCGGCAAAGCGGCGCAACGTGTGCAGCAGCACGGGCTCGTTCTGCAGTTTCAAAAACTGCTTGGGGCGGCCGGCGCCCATGCGGGTACCGGTGCCACCCGCTACGATAATGGCAAAGCGAGGAAGGGGCATAAGCAGGAATAAGGCTGCGTTGGGCCTTGGCTGGCCAAAAGTAGCCCGCAAGTGCGCTACCATCATACCCGCAACCCAATATGCCCCTAGGTAGCTGCGGCAACTGCTACCTAGGGGCAACAAAAAGCCCGACGCGCTTTCGCGGTCGGGCTTCGGGGTAATTGCTACCAGCGGTGCTGCTTACAGAATCAGCATGGCATCGCCGTAGGTGAAGAACTTGTACTTCTCCTTAATGGCTGTTTGGTACGCTTCGATCAGCAGGTCGTAGCCAGCAAAGGCGGCGGCCATCATCATGAGCGTGCTCTCGGGCATATGGAAGTTCGTGAGCAGCGTGTTGGCGATTTTGAAGTCGTAAGGCGGGAAGATAAACTTGTCCGTCCAGCCTTCGGTCGGCTTCAGGCGGGCGTTGGCCGATACCGAAGACTCCATGGCGCGCATGGTGGTGGTACCCACGGCGCACACGCGCTTTTTGTGGTCGAGGGCGCGGTTTACCATCGAGGCCGAATCGGTGGGCACGATGAAGTTTTCCGAGTCCATCTTGTGCTTGGTGAGGTCCTCCACGTCGACGGGGCGGAACGTGCCCAGGCCTACGTGCAGGGTTACCGGCACCATTTCCACGCCTTTAATCTCGAGGCGCTTAATAACCTCGCGGGTGAAGTGCAGGCCAGCCGACGGAGCCGCTACGGCGCCGGTGTGCTTGGCGTAAATGGTTTGGTAACGCTCTTTGTCTGATGCTTCGGGGTCGCGCGGGATAAACTCCTTAGGCAGCGGGGTTTCGCCTAGGTCGTGCAGGGCCTTGTAGAACTCCTCCTCCGGGCCATCGAACAAGAACTTGATCGTGCGGCCACGCGAAGTGGTATTGTCGATAACTTCGGCCACCATGATGCCGTCGTCGTCGAAGTACAGCTTGTTGCCAACCCGGATTTTACGAGCCGGATCAACCAGCACGTCCCACAGGTGCAGCTCCTTGTTCAGCTCGCGCAACAGGAATACCTCAATCTTGGCGCCGGTTTTTTCCTTGTTACCGTAAAGGCGGGCCGGAAACACTTTCGTGTCGTTCACCACCATTACGTCACCATCGTCGAAGTACTCGATGATATCTTTAAATGTACGGTGCTCGATGCGGCCACTATCGCGGTGCACCACCATCAGCCGCGATTCGTCGCGGTTTTTGGCAGGGTGCTGAGCGACCAGGTTATCGGGCAATTCAAACTTGAACTCGGAGAGCTTCATGGCCGGCGTTTAGAACAGGCAAGAAAACGGGGAGAATACGCAAAATTTTCGGATTGCAAAAGTACGCAACGGGCTTGGATATATCGTTACTTTCCCTTAGAAATCTGAAAAGCCTTCACTACGTGAAAGCGCACCGGAAAGATGACGCCCGGCAATACTTTGGCTGAGCTTCGGTGTTGTACCTTTCCCCAGTAATTGCTGACACCCAAGTTCGCCGCTATGAAATCGTTGCGCCTGTTATTCGAGAGTTTACGCTTTGCCTGGCAGGCGCTTCGCTCCAATTTGCTGCGCACGGTGCTGTCGTTGCTGGGCGTTACGGTGGGCATTTTCGCCATCATCTCGGTGTTCACGGTGGTCGATTCGCTCGAGGCCAACATCCGCCAGAGCATGAACTTCGTGGGCGACAAGGTCATCTATGTGCAGAAGTGGCCCTGGGCCTTTGGCGGCGATTACCCCTGGTGGAAGTATTTTAACCGGCCCAACCCCTCGGTGCGGGAGTTTCGGGAGCTGCAGCGCCGGCTTACGGCCGAGAACAACCGCGGCGTAGCCGTGTTTGCGGCGCGCGGCGGCAACACGCTCAAGGCCGGTACCAACAGCGTGGAGGGCATTGCTCTGCAAGGCGTTACGTACGACTACCGCCAGGTATCGAGCGTGCCGATACAGGAGGGCCGCTACTTTACGCCACAGGAGATGGACGCTGCTCGCAACGTGGCCGTGGTAGGCTACGACATTGCCCACAACCTGTACCCCAACGGCTCGGCCCTAGGTCGCGAGTTTCGTACTCAAGGGCAGAAGTTTACCATCGTGGGCGTGATGGAAAAGGAAGGCAAGAAACTGCTCGATACCCCCAGCAACGACACCAACTGCCTGCTGCCCCTAGGTGCCTTCACCAAAATGTTTGCCCTGAGCACCGGTAGTCTAGGGGGCGCGCAAGCCACCATCGGCATCAAAGGCACCGACACCGACCCCGGCCTGCTGAATTTGGAAGCGGAGGTACGCGGGGCCATGCGCAACATTCGGGGCCTGAAACCCCGCGAGGAAGACGATTTTGCCCTGAACCGCCCCGAAATGCTGGCCGATGCCATTACCAAGCTGTTTGGAGTAATTGGCGTAGCCGGCGCAGTGATTGGCTCGTTTGCTATTCTGGTGGGCGGCTTTGGCATTGCCAACATCATGTTCGTGTCGGTAAAAGAGCGGACCAACATCATCGGTATTCAGAAGTCGCTTGGCGCCAACAACTTCTTTATCCTGTCGCAGTTCCTGTTCGAGGCGGTGTTTTTGTGCCTGGTAGGCGGTGCGGCGGGCTTGTTCTTGGTGTGGCTGGTTACCTTGGTGCCTCAGGATGCCCTGAAAGTATCGATGTCGGCGAATCGCATTATGTTAGGCCTGAGCCTTTCGGTGCTGATCGGGGTAATTTCGGGGATTGTGCCGGCGGTAATAGCCTCCATGATGGACCCCGTTATTGCCATTCGCTCGAAATAATACGAGGTGAGCGGCCCGGATACTGCTGTCTTCTGCTCCGCGGTAACTCTGCCCTAGGTGGTTGCGTTAGTTGCCAGCTTGGCTGCGGCTCAGTGCTTAACAATTTAACCATATGGCTAGCGCCAAGTTAACAAATTGTTAACTTGGCCGCCGATACTTTTGGTCGCTGTGTCCGTAGGGGCAGAGCGGCTTTCTTTTTGCCCTTTCTTTTCCCACCTTTCACTACCCGGTCTGCCGTGCCCGAAACCGTGCGGTTGAGCAAGCCCGTTGGCAGACCCCTTACTTCATCAGCGTGGCTATGACCAAACTGAAAAAAACGAGCAAAACCAAACTCCAGGAAGAAGCTCACAACGCCGGCAGCGGCCGCATCATCACGCAGCCCGACGTTAACGACAACAAGGTTACCTCGATCAGCGACATCCGGGAGCAAACCCACGGCGAGCGTACCGTGCAGCTCGACGATGAGCAGAAGATCCGCAAGGCGTTTGTTGATAAGGACTGGAACGAGATTAAGATTGCCGACTCGTGGCAGATCTTTAAGGTGATGGCCGAGTTCGTGGAGGGCTTCGAGAAGCTCGCCAAAATCGGTCCGTGCGTATCCATCTTTGGTTCGGCTCGCACCAAACCCGACAACCCCTACTACCAAATGGCCGAGGACATTGCGGCCAAGCTGGTACGCCACGGCTACGGCGTAATCACAGGTGGTGGCCCCGGCATCATGGAAGCCGGCAACAAAGGCGCCCGCGCCGAGGGCGGTAAGTCGGTAGGCCTCAACATCGAACTTCCTTTCGAACAGACGCACAACATCTACATCGACCCCGATAAGGTTATCAACTTCGATTATTTCTTCGTGCGCAAGGTGATGTTTGTGAAGTACTCGCAGGGCTTCATTGGCATGCCCGGCGGCTTCGGCACCCTCGACGAACTCTTCGAAGCCATTACCCTGATTCAGACGCGTAAAATCGGCCGCTTCCCCATCGTGCTGGTGGGCTCGGCTTACTGGAACGGCCTGTTCAAGTGGATCGAGGAAGTGATGCTGCACGAGGAGCACAACATCTCGCCCGAGGACATGAGCTTGGTGCAGATCGTAGACGACCCCTCGGATGCCGTGCGCATCATTGACGAGTTCTACAGCAAGTACCTGCTCTCGCCGAACTTCTAAGCCTCGGCGGCGCTGCTACGGCACTATTTGGGCGGCTCTGGTATGCACCAGGGCCGCTTTTGTTTGTGACGGCAGTGGCCTTTAGGTGCCAAGGTTGCGTATGAGCCAGGGCGCACCTAGGCAATTGGTGCGTAGCTTGGCTTAAACAAACAAGGCTGCTGCGTTCTTTTGTGCCTGTGACGACAACTCGGTCTGATTTCGACTATCTACTCGCTGGTGGCGGCGCGGCCGGGCTGAGCTTGGCTTACCACATCAGCCAGGAGACCCGCCTGCGCCACAAGCGCGTGCTGCTGCTCGAGCCGGAGCAGAAAAGCCACAACGACCGTACTTGGTCGTTCTGGACGGACCAGCCCACGCCCTACGATGCCGTGCTGGCGGCCGAGTGGCGGCAGCTGGCGTTTCGGAGCCCACGGATTGATGTGGTGTTGCCCTTGCGGCGGTACCGCTACTGCACCCTGCGCGGCCTCGATTTTTACCGTTTTGTGCAGCAAGCCCTAGGTGCCCGGCCAGAGCAGTTTACCCTAGTGCAAGCCAGCGTTGAGCAGCTTGAGAATACCCCCGATGGCGTAGTAGCCCACACTACGGCCGGTAGCTTTAGCGCCCGGTTTGGCTTTGATAGCCGACCGCCCAAGCCCGAGCGCCGCGCCGATAAGCGCTACCTCTGGCAGCACTTTGTGGGCTGGGAGGTAGAAACCGATTACGATGCCTTTGATGCCAGCACCCCGGTGTTCATGGATTTTCGGGTGCCGCAACACCACGAGTGCCGCTTTGTGTATGTGCTGCCGTTTTCGCCACGGCGGGCCTTGATTGAGTACACGCTGTTTTCGGGCACGCTGCTGCCGCAAGCCGAGTACGAGCAGGCCCTGCGCGAGTACTTGGCCCAACACCTGGGCGGCAAGCCCTACCGCATTGCCGAAACCGAGGCCGGCGCCATCCCGATGACCGACCACTACTTCGAGCCAAGCGCCGGCGCCAACATTGTGCACCTAGGCACCCGGGGTGGCCGCGTAAAAGCCAGTACCGGCTATGCCTTCCTACGCATGCAACAGCACGCTGCGCGGCTCACGACAGCCCTGGCCAATACTGGCACATTGCCTGCCGACCTTACCGGCGACGAGTGGCAGTTTCGCCTGTTCGACACCTTGTTGCTCGATATCATGCAGCGAGAGGGTGAGCGAACCAGCGAAATTTTCAGCGAGCTGTTCGCTAACAACCCCGTGGAGCGCATCCTCGATTTTCTGGACGAGCGCACCAATTGGGTCGAGAATTTTCAGGTGATGAACTCTGTAACGCCCTGGCCATTTATGCACTCGATTGCCAACGTGCTACGGGGCAAACCGGGCATGCGCGAGGTGCCGGCTGCCCGGCAGTTGGTGCAGGCCTAGGGCCGGGCGTACACCGTAGGTAAGCTAGCTTCGTTTTCCAACCACTCGCGTGCGGCGGTTACGGTGGCCTCGCTCAGGGGCTGCAGCTGCGGTTCCGGCGCCGAAAGGTTAAGCAGGTAACCGGGTAGGTTAGGCAGTTGATCGAGGTCGTGGGTGATGCAGAGGATGGTTTTGTGACGCTCCTGCACCCACTGCTGCAGCAGGCTAAACACGCGCCGGCGGTAGTACACATCGAGCTGCTGCGTGGGCTCGTCGAGCAGCCACAGGCGGGCATCTTGCAGCAACAGTTGCGCCAGCCATACCAATTGCTGCTCGCCGCCCGAAAGCAGGGTAAAATTCTGGTGCGCTAGGTGCGCAGCGCCTACCTGTTGCAAAGCCTCGTCGGCCAGGGCGTAATCCTGCGTGGTGTAGCCGGCGAGCATGCCGCGGCGCTGCCGGAAGCGGCCCATCACCACCAACTCGCGCACCTCAATCGGGAAGCTGATGGCGTTGCGTTGCGGCAAATGGGCCAGTATGCCCTCGGCCGCCGGCCGCCGAATGTGCTGCAAGTCGCGGCCGTGCAGCTGTACGTGGCCGGTGTAGGGCAGTTGCCCCGTAAGCACCCGAAACAAGGTGGTTTTGCCGGCGCCGTTGTGGCCCACAATCGCAACAAACGCGCCTTCGGGTACCGACAAAAAAAGGTTGCGGAGCAGAACGCGATGTTCGTACCCCGCAACCAAATTTACTGCGCTCAGCGCAATGGGAGCGTTGTCGGTTGTCAGTTGTGAGTTGTCAGTCAGCAGACTCATTAAATAGGCGGCTTCAGGGCAGCAAAGACCCGGACAACTGACAACTAAAAACCGATAACTGGCTTAATACTCGTCTTCGTTGAACATGAAGTCTTCTTTGGTCGGGTAGTCCGGCCAAACTTCTTCGATGCTCTCGTAAGGCTGGCCGTCATCTTCGAGGGCCTGCAGGTTTTCCACTACCTCCATCGGAGCGCCCGAACGAATCGAGTAGTCGATGAGCTCGTCCTTGGTGGCGGGCCAGGGAGCATCTTCCAGATACGAGGCGAGTTCCAGGGTCCAGTACATAGTAAGGTTGTGCGTAAAATGAGTTGGGTAAAGTCGCGGTATGCCGCTAACAAAAATCCGGCCGCCGAAATATAGTGCGCCAAGGCGTCAGTTCAACAGGCGTTTGGACAACGTAAAACGCAAAGAAATGTTAGATTATTCGGCGTATCGCTGACGGAGCAGGTCGATCAGCTCGTTTTTCGTGCGGATTTTCCGCTCAAACGCCCTGATTTTGCTTTGCAGCATCGTACGGAAAGCATCGTTGCCCGGCGAGTCGTTCAGCTTGCCTAGGTTTTCCTGCAGCACGTCCTGCTCCTGGCGGTCGTACTTGATGAACTCGCGCAAAGCCGTAACACGCTGCGTAAGCTGTTCCTGCGAGCTGGGCTTGGGCCCCTCTTGCGGCTGGCGCTTGCGGATGTAGTGCTCGAGCGAGCTGAGTTCAAACACTTTGTCGCAGGCAGCCAAAAACTGCTCCCACACTTGGTCCGACTCGGGGCCGCGCACGGGGCCTACCTTTTTCCAGGCGGCCTGCAGCTCCTTGGCGCGGGTTACGGCTTCGTGCATGGGGCGCTCGAGCAAGGCTTCGGCCTCGGCTACCAAGGCGCGCTTGCGGCCCAGGTTGTCGTCCATGTACTGATCCTTGGCTTCCGAGCGCTTCGAGCTGATGTGCTCTTTCAAGCGGTCGAAAAAGCGGTTGTGCGCGGCGCGGAAGCGCGTCCAGAGGTCGTTGGCGGTTTTGCGGGGCAGCGAGCCACCTACCTCTTTCCACTCTTGCTGCAGTTGCTTCAGCTGGGCGGTGGTGCCTTCCCAGTCATCGGAATTCTGCAGCGCTTCCGATTTATGAATGAGCGACTTGTACTTCTCGAACGCGCGGTTCGTCATGGCCTTTTTATCAGCCTGGAAGGCCTTTTTGCGCACGTAGAAGTCTTCGATGGAAGCCTGAAAGCGCGTTTCCATCTCGTCGGTCAGCTCCTTGCTTACGGGGCCCGTTTTGATCCACGCCTGGCGCAGTTCCTTCAGCTTTTCGCCGCTGGCCTGCCAGTCGATGGTGTCGCGCAGCGACTCGGCCTCCTCAATAAGCTTCACCTTGGTGGCGAGGTTCTTTTCGCGGTTGCGGGCCACCAGCGTGCGGATGTGCTCCTCGGCGTCGGTGAGGCGGCGGTGTAGCTCGGTAAAGTCGCCTAGGCCATCGTACGAGGCAATCTGCTCCTTAAGGTGCAGCGCCTTCATCAGGAATGAACCCTTGTTTTCTGATTCTTCGATGCGGCTGAGCAGGTCATCGACCTTGCCGCGGAAGCTCTCGAAACGCTGCGCGAAGTACAGCAGGGCCGCGTCTTCGGTGTCTTTTACCTGGCCTACCTGCCGGGCGGGCAGGTCCATGAACGGGCGAAGCCATACTTGGTCGCCTTCGATATAGCCAAATTGGCGAGCCTGATTGAGCAGCTGCTCTTGCTGTTCCATAAGGATAAACGTCCTAAACAGGAGCGGAGTGGTGGGTGGCGGGAAGCGATAAACGCACAAGTTTACGGGATTCGTAGCTACTTGGCGGTACGGTAAAAGACGAGGTTCGTTGGGCTAAAGAAAGTGAATAGCGCCGCCAAGCTTCGTGCTTGATGCGAAGACAGCGTACGCAGCCGGAAGTTGCACCTAAGTTTGCTTACAATGCAAGCCTTACGCGGTGTGTTTCTGTGCCGGGCGCGGCTTAGCTTTGCAGTACGCCCGCACTTGCCCGCGTTTTGCGCCCGCCTAGGTGGGTGCCTGCGCTTGGCTTAGCCAGTGCCGGGGTAGGTTGTGGCTGGGCACCTGGGCCTTGGCAAAGCACACCAGCGGCGCAGCTTGGCCCGCGGTGCGCCACCTGGGGCTGCTCCGGCTGCAACCCAACCGGCGCACCTAGGGCTGTCTTACCCGCCCGGGCAAGGCCGTTGTTTTACCTCACCCGATATCTACACATTCAGCTTACTGCATGAGCGACCAGCCCACCATTATTTTCTCGATGGCTGGCGTGAACAAGGTGTTCCCGCCCCAGAAACAAGTTCTCAAGAACATTTACCTATCGTTTTTCTACGGCGCTAAAATCGGCGTACTCGGCCTCAACGGCTCGGGTAAGTCGTCGCTGCTGAAAATCATTGCCGGTGTTGATAAGCAATACCAAGGCGAAGTGGTGTGGTCGCCGGGTTATTCGGTGGGCTACCTCGAGCAGGAGCCGCAGCTCGACGCTACCAAAACCGTGCGCGAGGTAATCGAAGAAGGCGTAGCCGAAACGGTTGCGCTGCTCAAGGAATTTGAGGAAATCAACGAAGCTTTCGGCGGCGAAGACCCCGATTTCGACAAGCTGCTGGACCGCCAGGGCAAGGTGCAGGAGCGCCTCGACCAGCTCGACGCCTGGAACCTCGACAACAAGCTGGAGCGTGCCATGGATGCCCTGCGTACCCCGCCCGAAGATGCCATCATTGGTAACCTATCGGGTGGAGAGAAGCGCCGCGTAGCCTTGTGCCGCCTGCTGCTGCAAGAGCCCGACGTGCTGCTGCTCGACGAACCCACCAACCACCTCGACGCCGAATCAGTGTTGTGGCTGGAGCAGCACCTGCAGCAGTACAAAGGCACCGTAATTGCCGTAACCCACGACCGTTACTTCCTCGACAACGTGGCCGGCTGGATTCTGGAACTCGACCGCGGCGAAGGTATTCCGTGGAAGGGCAACTACTCCTCGTGGTTGGAGCAGAAGGCTTCGCGCCTGGCCCAGGAGGAGAAAACCGAGAGCAAGCGCCAGAAAACCTTGCAGCGCGAGCTGGAGTGGGTGCGCATGGCACCGAAGGCCCGCCAGGCCAAGAGCAAGGCCCGCCTTGCCAGCTACGACAAAATGGCCTCCGAAGACGCCCGCGAGAAGGAGCAGAAGCTAGAGCTGTTCATCCCCGACGGCCCGCGCCTAGGTGCGCAGGTTATCGAGGCGCAGGGCATCAGCAAAGCTTTCGGCGATAAGCTGCTGTTCGAGAACCTGTCGTTCTCGCTGCCGCAAGGTGGCATTGTGGGCATCATCGGGCCGAACGGCGCCGGCAAAACCACGCTGTTCCGCCTCATCACCGACCAGGTAAAACCCGACGCCGGTACGTTTGAGGTAGGCCCCACCGTGAAAGTAGCCTACGTTGATCAGCAGCACGAAAGCCTCGACGCCAACAAATCGGTGTTCGAAACGATTTCGGGGGGCACCGAAACCATGCTGCTGGCCGGCCGCCAGGTGAACTCGCGTGCTTACGTGAGCAACTTCAACTTCCGCGGCGGCGACCAGGAGAAAAAAGTAGGCAACCTCTCGGGTGGTGAGCGTAACCGCGTGCACTTGGCTACCACGCTCAAGCAGGGCGCCAACCTCATCCTGCTCGACGAACCAACCAACGACCTTGACGTGAACGCCATCCGGGCCCTTGAAGATGCGCTGGAAAACTTCGCCGGGTGCGCCGTTATCATCAGCCACGACCGTTGGTTCCTCGACCGTCTGGCCACGCACATCCTGGCCTTTGAAGGCAACTCGGAGGTGGTGTGGTTTGAGGGCAACTTCTCGGACTACGAAGAAGCCAAGAAGAAGCGCCTAGGTGATGTAGAGCCCAAGCGAGTGCGCTACCGCAGCCTAAACTAAAAAACACGAGAGCCGCCGAAGTTGACTTCGGCGGCTCTCGTGTTTTTAACATAAAGCACGGTCTAGGCTTTCAATACGAATACATCCTGATTGTTAGCTATTATTCTTATTATAAGTCATTTAGCCTACTTGTGGTTAGCGTAAGTTGAGAGTCTGATGGTCTTTTATCAACAACAGAAAGATTGAACAGGGATGGAGTGTGAACAACCGTGCTTCTACTGAACTTTACGCAACCACCCATCCCTCTCGCACAGCCTGCACTACCAGCCCCACCAACGTCTTAGCACCGGTTTTTTGCAGCAACGCGCGGCGGTGGCTTTCCACGGTTCGCACGCTGAGGCACAACCGCTCGGCTATTTCCTGATTGCAACAGTCAGCTACCACAAGGTGCAGCACTTCCAATTCGCGGCTACTGAATGGGGTAGGAGGCGCGTGATGGCGGGTAGGCGTGGTTTCATTGGAAGGTGTGGCGCAACCAGAGCCGCCAAGCACCCACGGCGCAACAGCCACTACCACATCGTGCGGCGTAGTGTAGCGCGGCAGGAGTAAGTGGGGCCCGCTTTGCAGCAGTTCAACCCGCATGGTGGGGCTGAGGCGTTGGGCGGTAAGCACCAATACCGGTTGTTGGCTACGGATGGCATGGAGTTGCGCCAATACACGCGGAAGCGGCTGCGCGGTAAGGGCATAATCAAGCACCAGCAGCGCGTAGGACTGCTGGCGAAGAAGTGCCGGAAGTTGCAGCGCGTCGGCCGTGATGTTGAGTGCTAGATGCGGCCAGGTTTCGCGTAGGGTGGCAAGCAGGCCCTGCCGGTGTAGGCTGGGCGGCGCAGCCACCAGAACTGCATTGCTGGATAGTGGCATAGGTGTAGCATTAAGGATAGGTTCATGGGCACAAGCAGTTGAGGTGTAACAATAGGTGTAGATAGGGAGGCTGTTCTGGAGAAGAGCAGCTGGCGCGGTATGCTTTAAATTACAAAATATTTGTATTTAATCAATTGAAAATTGGCTTATAAGCGCGGCCGTACAAACATTAGTGCAAAGCGGGGTACGTGAAGAGTGTTGGCTGATTGGCCGCGCTGAAGCAAAGCCACAGTACGCCGAAGTAAATCAGGTGCAATTGGCAGATGGCATGGCTGGTAGTGGGCATCGTCCGCGGCCGAACCTAGGGCAGCGGATGCGCGTAGCCTCCATTTAAGGCTTACCTACAAGCCGCTTTGTCGTTTTCAGCTATGCGTACCCTGCCTTCTCCGGAATTTTTGCAGCTCGTTTACCGGCCCGAGTTGGGTGTGCTGGTTGGCCGCTGGCTGCAGCCGCTTACCACGGAGGAGCTACAAGCCGGCTACCACCTAATGTTGGAGGCCGCTGCCGAGCTACAGTGCCGCTTTTGGCTGGTTGATGGCCGCCGCCGCACCCACGCCCACAGCAGCGACTCGCGCTGGATGATGGAGACGTTCTTTCCGCAACTGGCGACCCGGCTCGGAGGGCAAACGTACCTAGGGTACCTGTTTACGCCCGCGCACCTCAACGACCTGGAGACGGATACCAACCTGCCTTCTTTAAACTACTTCGATAACCGGCCCTACCAGGTGCGCCGGTTTATCGAGGAGCAAGTAGCCATGCAATGGCTGGCACATTGCCGGGCTTTGCAATTGGCAACTGCGCCGGTATTGCAGGGCTAAGTCCTAACCCTAAGCACACACGAACGGCGGCTACCGCTGGTCGGGCTTGCGTTGGCAAACAAAAAGCGGCGTGCCTACCGCTGCCCGGTAAGCACGCCGCAATGGCAATAGGCGGTATTAGGCGAATGCGTTACTGGCGAAAGGCTTGGCCGGCGCGCACGATTTGGCCGGCGCGCTTGCCGCTGCGTTTTACTTTGGTGCCTTCGGCTAGCTCCAGGCTTACCACTGGAGCTTCGCAGGTGTGCAACTCGTAGTAGCGGCTGATGTAGCCAGCGGCCTCAATGCGCAGCTGTTGGCCGCGGTACACTGGTTCGGCTATGTGGTAGC
Organism: Solirubrum puertoriconensis; assembly: GCF_001483135.1. Lineage (GTDB taxonomy): Bacteria > Bacteroidota > Bacteroidia > Cytophagales > Hymenobacteraceae > Solirubrum > Solirubrum puertoriconensis. Next base: position 34,154 of record NZ_LNAL01000002.1, on the reverse strand, counting down.
GGCCCTCGCCGTTGGTTATGTAGGGGCGTTTGCTGCCGGCCAGCATTACGGTAGCACCAATCAGCGGCTGGCCGTTGGCATTAAGTACTTGCCCTTGCACCCTACCGCATTCAATGCTGTTGGGCGCAGTGCCAGCAGCAGATTCGGACGCTACAGCGGCCATTGCCGAGGCTTGCGGACCGGCAGTGCCGTGTTGAGCATTGGCAGCAAACGGGGCAATCGATAAAGCAGCAAAGCAAGCAAAGGGTAGCAGGTGGCGCATTGGCTGAGCAGGGTATAGAGGCTTACAGATGTGCTTAGAACGTGAACCCGCCGTAATGGTTGAGCTCATGTATATCCACCTGCAGCGCACCAGCACCACGTTATGCTCTCGGGAGCGGCTTAGTGCACCTTGCCGGTTTTGCTGGTTTTCTTGATGCGGCCATCCGACCTGAGCCGGGTACCGGGCAGCAGCTCCAACGATACATCCAGGGCATTGCAGTTGATGAGCGGCAGCTCCACGCTGCTGTAGCCAGCGGCGCTTACCTGCAGCATGGCCCCGCGCTGAATAGCCGATCGGGAAGCCAGGATGAAACGCCCCTCGGAGTTGGTGCTGGAGGCGTTGGTAGTGCCCGCCAGCATTACAGTAGCGCCGGTAAGCGGCTCGTCGAAGAGGTTGGTAACGCGGCCGAGCAGGGTGTCGCAGGGGAGCGTTGGTGGGGTAGCCGGCTGGGACGCGGTTTGGGCTTGCCCCACCGCAGGAGCAAGCAACAGGCCCAAGCAGAGCAGAAGTGTAGCGCGTTGATCCATGGCAATGTCGTCGGGGGTAAGAGTTGGGAAAAGACGAGCCGTGCGGGAGGGGCGGCTCGGACGTGCGCTGGATGCAAGTAGGTGGCCAAACGGGCTGCGAACCCGCGTTGGGTAAGGAGGGGTGGGCGCGTTAGATACGATTCACGCGCCGCAGTAGCCTAAGAGTTAAAGCAATAGTAAGGTTTCTTGGCTTAATGTCGAGCTTTCGGGGCAGCAGGCTACCCAAAGCACGTAGTAAGTTAGCGCAAACAAGGCGGCGTAACCTATCGGCAGCGGTAGCGTTGCTAGGGCAAAACCGAACCCGCTGTGCTGCTCCCTCCTAGGTACTTGCCCACAAGGCCGGCTCGGGCAGCCCCGCTCCCATTGCAACCCACCTAGCCTCATGAAAACTCCTTTTGTTGCCGGCTACAGCGCCGCGCTGCTCTTGTTGCTGAATAGCTGTTCAACCAACCCCGTCAGCGGCAAGCGCGAGGTAAGCCTGGTGTCGGAAGGGCAGGAGGTGGCCCTGGGCAAGCAGGCCGATCCGCAAATTGTGGCGCAGTACGGGCTGTACGAAAACGCCGAGCTGCAGCGCTTTGTGCAGGAGCGGGGCAAGCAAATGGCAGCCGTGTCGCACCGGCCCAACCTGCCGTACGAGTTCAAGGTGGTTGATTCGCCGGTGCTCAATGCCTTTGCCATACCCGGCGGCTACGTGTACCTCACGCGCGGCATTTTGGCCCATTTCAACAACGAGGCGCAGTTTGCCGGCGTACTCGGCCACGAAATAGGCCACGTAACGGCGCGCCATTCGGCCCAGCAGCAAACCAAAGCCACGCTGGCACAGGTAGGCTTGCTAGGTGCCATGATTGCCTCGCCGCGCTTTGGGCAATACGCCGAGCAGGCGCAGCAGGGGTTGGGGTTGTTGTTTCTGAAGTTTGGCCGCGACGACGAGCGCGAGGCCGACCAACTGGGCGTGGAGTACTCCACCAAAATTGGTTACGATGCCCACCACATGGCCGACTTCTTCCAGACGCTGCAGCGCGAACAGGAGAAAAGCGGAGGCGAGGCACTGCCCGATTTCTTGTCGACGCACCCTAACCCCGGCGACCGTTTCGTGACGGTAAACCAGCTGGCTACCGAATGGCAGCAGAAAGCCGGCCTCACCAATGCCAAGGTAAACCGCGACTCGTACCTGCGGATGATCGACGGCATCGTGTACGGCGAAGATCCTAAGCAGGGCTTTGTTGAAAACAGCGTGTTCTACCACCCCGAGCTGCGGTTTCAGTTTCCAGTACCCACTGGTTGGCAGCACCAGAATACCCCACAGCAGGTGCAAATGGCGCCCAAGGATGGCAAAGCCCTGCTGATATTTACGCTGGTGGCGGGCCAAACCCTCGAGGCCGCCGCGCAACAGTTGGTGCAGCAGTACCAGCTGCAGGTGGCCGAGTCGAAGAATACCACGGTAAACGGCCTGCCCGCGCTGGCCATAGTGGCCGACCAAATAGCCCAGCAGCAACAAGGACAAGCCGCTCCGCAACAGCAGGCGCAGGTATCGGCCCGCACGCTGCTCTACCTCATTCGCTACACCGACAAAAACTACCTGATGCTGGGCGCCAGCAGCCCGCAGGATTTTACTACCTACTTCCCGCTGTTCAGCAGCACTGCCCAGGGCTTCCGGCAGCTCTCCGACCCCGACAAAATAAACCGCCAACCCGAGCGCGTACGCGTGAAAACCCTGAAGTTGCGCAGCACCCTGCAGCAGGCTTTACGCACTTTGCAAGTACCTGAAAAGCGTCACGAAGAAATGGCCATCCTCAACGGCATGCCGCTCAACGAGCAGCTCAACGCCGGTTCGCTGATAAAGGTGGTGGAACGGTAAACTAACGACTGGCTGGGCTACCCTAGGTGCAGCAGCTCGTAGCACTGCTGGGCTATTTCCAGCTCCTCGTTGGTGGGCACCACCAGCACTTTCACCGGCGCATCGGCCTCGTTTATTTCGCGCACTGCGCCGGTGCGCAGTTGGTTCTGCTGCTCATCAATCCGCACACCCAGGAACTCCAGCCCCTGGCACGCCAGGCGGCGTGTAAGCGGGTCGTTTTCGCCTACGCCGGCCGTGAATACCAGCGCATCGAGCCCACCCAGTACGGCAGCGTAGGCGCCAATGTATTTCTTGATGCGGTAGGCGTAGAGCTCGTAGGCAAGGCGGGCGCGTTCGTCGCCTTCGTCGAGGGCGCGGCCGATGTCGCGCATGTCGCTCATGCCCGTGAGGCCCAGCATGCCGCTTTGCTTGTTGAGCAGGTTGTTTACCTCGGCGGGCGAGTAGCCTAGGTGCTCGATGAGGTGGAAGATGATGGAGGGGTCAAGGTCGCCGGAGCGCGTGCCCATTATCAGGCCGGCCAGCGGGCCAAAGCCCATGGTGGTATCGAGCGAGCGGCCTCCGCGCACCGCGGCCATGCTACAGCCGTTGCCTAGGTGAATGGTAATCAGTCGGGCGTCGGGGTTGCCTAGGTGGGCAGCGGCTTGCGCGGCCACGTACTTGTGGCTGGTGCCATGAAAGCCGTACACCCGAATACCGTGCTCGTGGTACAGCGCGTGCGGCAAAGCGTAGCGGTAAGCCTGCTCGGGCAAGGTTTGATGGAAGGCTGTATCGAATACAGCTACTTGCTGCGCCTGCGGAAAGATTTGCTCGGCCACCTCAATGCCTAGGTGGTTGGCGGGGTTGTGCAGCGGCGCCAGCGAAAACAGGCGTTTGATTTCGGCTTTTACCTCCTCAGTAATCACGGTAGTGGCAGCAAACGCCTCGCCGCCGTGCACCACGCGGTGCCCCACGGCTTCTATCTCGCTCGGTTCGCGGATTACACCTAGGGCATCATCGGTCAGCAGCTGCAGCACGGCCTGTAGGCCGGCGCGGTGGTCGGGCAGGCTTGCGGGGCTTTGCCGGATGACCTGTTCTTCGCCGCCGGTATATACCTTATGCGTAATGCGCGGCGCGGCCAAGCCAATGCGCTCCACCAAACCGCTGCACAAGGGCTGCTCGGCAGGCAGCCGGAAGAGCTGATACTTAATAGACGAGCTACCGGAATTGACGACGAAGATGTTCATATTAGGAGGTCTACGCCATTGTAAGTCTCTGTGCTCAAAGAAGGAATTACAGCAGCTGGGCAGTTGTGATCAAGAAGATTGTACGGAAATTATAGTGGCAAAGTACGAGCCGCTTATTATCGACTGTGCAGTAGCAACGAGCAATTACAAGAATGGGGTTCTGAATTACTTACATTTAGTACTGTTTGTAACCTCTCTCATCGATTGAGTTGATTAGTAATTAATAGTATAATTTATGATATTAAACATGATTTTATAAGTGGGTGAAATGAATGGGGTCTCTGTTATATAGTATATTTGAACAGTCTTTCAATGTGTAAAGGATAATGAAAATCCATCATAAAATGAAATTGTTTAAAATTTTCTTGCTTTCATTAATTGTAATTTCCTGCTCCGATAAAGTGGAGCCAATGGATGACTGGGAAAGCGAAGTTGCCGATTCTATCAAGGCTGATAGGGTGGATCTTTATCATCTTAGCACTACCACAACAACGGATGGACAATCTTCCGGAGAAGAAAGTTACTTGGAGTTGGCTATTTATAACTCAAAAACTTTGAATAGTATAAAGGATGATAATAGGCTGTATTCGCAAAAATGTGACAGTATCGTAAATAATATTCTAGGTTCATCGGTTGTAGATATTTATCCTGAATTCAGAGAGATTCGAATGAAGATTGTTGAAAACAATGGGTTTTCTATATTTGGTTATTACAATACTACTACCATTACATTCAAGGTTGATAAATAATATTTCATAATAAATATTTATTGCGCTGATTATAGGCGATAATAAATGTGCTTGTTCACTCAAAAGTAATTAGATTAGCCGTTATGCTGAATTTTAGCTTTTGGCTGGCAATGCCTTCTTCACTAGCCCCACGATTTTCTCGATGAAAAAGCCTAGGATAAGCCCACCAATACCGCAGGCAATTGCCTTGGCAAACCACGCCACTACGGGCACATCGGCCAAGGCGTGTTCTAAATCGTGCAGCAAATGAGCCGTAAACGGAATGCCGTGGGCGATAATCTCGGCGCCTACCCACAGCATGGCCGCCGTGCCCACGTAGCTCAGAATACGCAAGAAGTGCGGCATGAATTTTACCAAGCCCCGGCCGAAGTTCTGGGTAGCGGGGCCGTATTTGTCCTTAGCCAAATGCACGCCGAAATCGTCGGCTTTTACGATTAAGCCTACAAAGCCATACACGCCAATGGTGATGAAAACGGCTACGGCCAGCGTTACTGCAATCTGGTTTACAACCGGCTGATCGGTTACTTGGCTGTAGGCAATGGCCATGATTTCTGCCGATAGAATAATATCGGTTCGAACAGCACCGGTAACCCGCTCTTTCTCCAGCTCTTCCGGGGTAATGGCTTTTACTGCCTCGTCCTCGGGCTGCACATCGTGGTGCTTGCTGAACATCGAATGCACCTTCTCGTAGCCTTCGAAGCACAAAAAGGCGCCGCCCATCATCAGAATTGGCGTAATGGCCCATGGAGCAAAGTAACCTAGCAGCAAAGCTGCCGGGGTAAGGATAAGCAGCTTGTTAATCAGTGACTTTTTAGCAATCTGGTAGATAATGGAAAGCTCGCGCGATGGATCGAGACCAACTACGTATTTGGGCGTAACGGCCGTGTCGTCGATTACGATTCCGGATACCTTGCTGGTGGTTTTGGCTACCTGCGTAGGCACGTCGTCCAAACTGGCGGCGCTTGCTTTTACCAAGGCCGATACGTCATCTAGCAGCGCAAAAAATCCTGAAGGCATATTGAAGGTTGGGTGTTCTATTCCTGAATCGGAAAGCGTTGTGCTTTCCTCTCGTTTTTACCAAGCGGCAAGTTATGGCGGTTTCCCGAACGGCATGGCACCAGCCCTAGGTCTTGGCCGCTTGTACGGCTGGCTGACCCGGCCAATCGAAGCGTTGTTTGCCCAACGTATGGCTTGCTATGCCGATTGGCTCTGGATGGCCGTGATGACTACCGTGTTGAATACGTCGTCGACGGTGCAGCCGCGGCTTAGGTCGTTTACGGGCTTGTTGAGGCCTTGCAGCACCGGGCCGATGGCCAGCGCGCCGGTTTCGCGCTGCACGGCTTTGTAGGTGTTGTTGCCGGTGTTCAGGTCGGGGAAGATGAGCACGCTGGCTTGGCCGGCTACCTCCGAGCCGGGCAGCTTTTGGTTGCCCACGATGGGGTCGACGGCGGCATCGTACTGAATGGGGCCTTCCACCTTCAAGTCGGGCCGCAGTTGGCGCACCAGTTCGGTGGCGCGGCGCACTTTATCTACCTCGGCGCCCTCGCCGGAGGTGCCCGAGGAGTAGGAAAGCATGGCAATGCGCGGCTCGATGCCGAAACGCATGCCGCTCTCGGCCGACGAAATAGCTATTTCGGCCAGCTGCTCGGCGGTGGGGTTGGGGTTCACGGCGCAGTCGCCGAACACCACCACGCGGTCGGGCAGGCACATGAAGAACACCGACGACACCAGCGAAATGCCCGGCTTGGTTTTGATGAACTGCAACGCCGGCCGAATGGTGTGCTGCGTGGTGTGCACCGCCCCTGATACCATGCCGTCGGCGTGCCCTTTGAACACCATCATCGAGCCGAAGTACGACACGTCGCGCATCAGGTCGCGGGCCATGTCGAGGTTTACGCCTTTGCTCTGGCGCAGCTCATAAAAAGTCTGCACGTAGTCGTCGTAGTACTCCGAGTGCACGGGGTCAATCACGCGCAGGTGGCCACCTAGGGGCATGCTCAGGCCGAGGCGTTTGGCTGAGGCGGCTACCTCGGTGGGGTTGCCCAAAATGGTGAGGTCCACGATATCCTGCTGCAGCAGGTGGGCGGCGGCGCGCAGAATACGGTCGTCGTTGCCCTCGGGCAGCACAATGTGGCGGCGCTGGCGCTTGGCCCACTGCAGCAGCCGGTACTGAAACATGTGCGGCGTAATGCCTTCGGGCTTAAAGGCCACCATGCGCTCGTCGAGGGCGCGCACATCCACGTAGCGCTCGAAGGTGCGAATAGCCAGTTGAATCTTCTTGGGGTTGTTGGGCGAGAGGCGCGACTTAATAGCCCCGAGCCGCGCGCTGGTTTCGAAGGTGCCCGTTTGCACGGCAATAATGGGCATTACGCCCTGCAAGCCGCGCAGCAGCCGCAAAATGGGCTCTTCGGGCTCCCAACCGGCCGTAAGCACCACGCCCGCCACCTTGGGGTAGTTGGCCGACATGTTGGCCTGCATGGCGCAGATAACGATGTCGCCCCGGTCGCCGGGGGTTACAATTACTACGTTGTCCTTGAGGTAGTTCAGGAAGTTGGGCACCTGCATGGCCCCGGTCACGAAGTTGTCGACCTGGTTGCCGAGCAGCTCCTGCCCGAACAGCAGCTGGCCCCCTAGGTTCTCGTGAATCTCCTGCATGGTGGGGTTCAGCAGGGCTTTGTCTTCGGGTATTACCGACAGTATGACCTCATGCGGCAGCTGGGCGCGCAAGAGTTGCTGCACATCGAGGGCTTGCTCGGGGCGCACTTTGTTGGCCACAATGGCCAGCACCTGTACTTCGCGCGCCTCAAAGCCGCGCAGTGCCGTGAGGGTACCGCTCACCATTTGGGCGGTGGTTTTGCCTTCGCCGGAGGTTACGAGCACCACCGGCACGCCCAGGTTCTTGGCAATGGTCACGTTGAGGTCGAACTCGAAGGCGGTGCCCTGGCCCACAAAGTCGGTACCTTCTACTACCGTAAAGTCGTACTGGTCTTCGAGCTGCTTGTACCGGCGAATGATGGTATCAATCATCTCGCCTTGCCGCTCGGTTTCGATCAGCCGCAACACCTCGGCGCCGGTGTAGGCGTAGGCATCGTCGTAGGCTACGGGCAGCTGAAAGTAGCGCAGCACCGTGTCGATGTGCGGGTCGAGGCGGTTATCGGGCCCGGTGTTGATAACGGGCTTGAAGTAGCCTACCTTCTGCGCTTTGCTGAGCAGCATATTTACCAGCCCTAGGGCAACTAGCGACTTGCCGCTGTACGGCTCGGCCGAGGCAATGAAGATGGTCTTCGTCATGCAGAATCAGGTAGTTGATGCGGACACTGGGCAACTGGGCGGCTGCGCTGCCTGGGCGGCGCAACCGTAGAGGGTGCTTACGCACAGGAGCGCTGCAGGTATAACCGCCGCGGCGGCAAGCTAGCCGGTTGCGGCCCACGGTAGCGCGAAATGCCTATCTTTCTGCAAGTAGGTAGCCGCGCCTCGGCGTCATCACCCCACCACCAAGCCCTACCCATACTGCATGGAACTGCAGCTAATTGCCCAAACCGAGCTCATTACAATCAGCTACGACACCACCAACGAGTGGCTGTACGTTGATTGGCGCGGCGAACACGATCAGGAAACTTCGCAGGCCGGATGCATGCTGATGCTCGAGGCTATGCGGCAGCGGCCATGCAGCAAAATCCTGAACGACAACTCCAACATTACGCGCACCACCGTGCAGCTTACGCTATGGGGCGCGTGGTGGCTCGAGGAGATGATGCGCGCCGGGCTGGAATATGTGGCCTGGGTACTGCCCCGCGAATTTGAGGCCAGGCGCGCCACCGAAAGCACCCTGATGGTGATTCAGAAACCGGTAGTAAGCACCTTCGACGACGTGGCCTCGGCTTACATGTGGCTGCGGCGGCTGAATCCGCAGGTGCCCAGCCACCCAATGATGTGATGCGCGGTAGCACCTAGGGCCTCTACCTTGCGGCCGCGCCCACAGCCCTAGGTGGCTGCCAAGGGGCGTTCCGTTAAGGTCCCCTCTCAACTACGCGCTATGCACTACCTCCGCCTACCGTTATTTGCCGGCCTGCTGCTGCTGGCCGCTTGCTCGGGCAAGCAAAACGAAGCCGCCGCTACCACCGACCCCAACGCCAACCCCGCTAGTACGCCCGGCGCTACGTCGGCGGCACCTACGCCTGCTGCCGCGGCCAACGAGCCCGGTACCGCACCGGCCGCAACGGCGCCCGTCAACGCCGAGGCGTACGGCTTTACCCTCAGCGGCGGGCCCTTCAACAACCAACGCGTAACGGTGGCGCACCCCACCGATGCGGCCACCCGCCCCGGCGCCGCCATCGGCTTTTGGTCGGCACAGAGCGAAATGGGTACCGTGCTCGACGCCAGCCACGAAAAGCCCAACGGCGTGATCCTGCGCCTTCCTTCGGCCAATGCCGACAAGCCGGGCACGTACCCCATTGCTTCGGGCGCCATCATGAACAACGGCGAGGGCAGTATCGGCGACGTGTCCATCACGGGTGGTTCCGTCACCATCAGCCAGTACGGCGGCCGCTTGGTGGGTACGTTCGAGGCCCAGGGCACCTACATGGATATGGCCAACGGCATGAAGCAGGTGCCCGTTACCATCAGCAACGGCACCTTCGACCTAGGCCGCGGCAGCAACCGCTAAGAGCGGCCTGGCGCTTCGGCCCGGCCCCGGTTGCACTTGCAGCCGGGGCCGGGGCTTTTCCTGGGGTCCTAGGTCGGCCGTGGAGTGGGGGGCTTACGTACTTCGGGCAAGATGCCACCCTTCGCCGCTATGAAATACCTGCTCGTTGTTTGTTGCTGGCTGCTGAGCCTAGGTGCCGGGGCGCAGTCGTCGCCGCGACAGCTGTACCCAGGGTTGTTTGAGCCCGTGCAAACGGGCCGCGTGTTCGAGGACAGCAAAACCTTTGTGGATGCGCGCCCCAAAGCGCAACCCGCCGCCATTGTGCGAACCTACGAGCAGCAGAAAAACCAACCGGGCTTTAACCTGCGGCAGTTTGTGTTGGCGCATTTCGAACTGCCCGCGCAGGTAGCAGGCACTTACCGCGCCAACGTGAGCGGCGGTATCCGGCGCCACCTCGACACGCTTTGGACGGTGCTGCAGCGCCAACCGCAGGATTCGGTAGGTCCGTATGCCTCGCTGATCCAACTGCCCAAGCCGTACATCGTGCCGGGCGGACGCTTTCGCGAGATATACTACTGGGATTCGTACTTCACCATGTTGGGCCTGCGCGAAAGCGGCCGCACACCGCTGATGCGCAGCATGGTTGACAACTTTGCCTCGCTGATTGGCCGCTACGGCTTTGTGCCCAACGGCAACCGCACCTACTACCTTACCCGCTCGCAGCCGCCGTTTTTTGCCCTGATGGTGCAGCTGCTGGCCCAAGCCCAAGGTGATACGGTGCTGCGCCGCTACCACCCCCAGCTGTTGCAAGAGTACGCCTACTGGATGGCTGGCGCCGATTCGCTGGCCCCAAACCAAGCCACGCGCCGCGTTGTGCGCCTGCCCGGCGGCGAGGTACTCAACCGCTACTACGACAGCGGCGACTACCCCCGAGAAGAATCATACGCCGAGGATGTTGCTACCGCTGCCCAAAGCGCACAGCCCAAGCCGGTGTTTTACCGCCACATGCGCGCCGCCGCGGCCTCGGGCTGGGATTTTAGCACGCGCTGGTTTGGCCCGGCCGGTGGCCTAGGCTCTATCCGCACTACCGAGCTAGTGCCTGTCGATCTGAACTGCCTGCTTTACACGCTGGAGCAAACCATTGCCCGCAGCTACCGCATACAAGGCCAGGCCGCGCAAGCCAAAGCATTCGACGGAAAAGCGGCGCAACGCAAGCAAGCCCTGCTCCGCTACTGCTGGAATGCACAAGCCAATTGGTTTACCGATTACGACTTTGCGGCGCAGCAGCCGGCCGCCATTCGTACCCTGGCGGGCGTGTTCCCGTTGTTCGTGCAGATAGCCACACCTAGGCAGGCCCGCGCCGTAGCCGCCGGTCTGCAGCGCGACTTTCTGAAGGATGGCGGCCTGCTCACTACGCTCAACAGCAGCGGCGAACAATGGGATGCGCCCAACGGCTGGGCCCCGCTGCAGTACGTGGCTATCGAAGGGCTCGGGCACTACCGGCAGCGCGAGCTGGCCCGCACCATTGCCACACGCTGGGTAGCCCTAAACGTGAACGTATTCAGGCAAACGGGCAAGCTGCTCGAGAAGTACAACGTCGTAAACACGCACCTCGAAGCCGGGGGCGGCGAGTACCCCACGCAAGATGGTTTCGGTTGGACCAACGGCGTGCTACTAACGCTGATGAATCAGTACAAGCTGGAAGAGCAGATGGGCAAATAAGCTAGAAGCTAAAACTACAAGCTAATTCCCCTCCTCGTCTGAGGAGGGGCTAGGGGTGGTTGACGTTTGAACAGCATCTAGAACTAGTCTGTAACTCTAGCCTTTCAACCACCCCTAACCCACGCCGCTCCAGGCGCGGAATTCATCTGAGGAGGGGAACTAGTACTAGCCTGTAGCATAGCTCTAGCGTAGCGGGGCCGTGGTGAGCGGAGTTACGGGTGTTTCTGCAGGAATGCGGCCTTGCAGTTTGGGCATTGATACGTTGGGCAGGCGCGGCAGCACGTAGCGGGCAAACAGGTTGGCCTCATCAATCAGCGGGTAGCCCGAAAAGATGAAGGCGCGCATCCCCATATCCATATAGCGTTGCAGCTTCTCCACAATCTGGTCGGGGTCGCCTACCAAAGCGCCGCCGGCGCCGGAGCGGGCCTTGCCGATGTCCGTCCAGAGCAACGGCTCCACGAAGCCTTCCTTGTCGGCGTACTCGCGCATCTGGTTCTGGCGGTGCACGCCCAACGACCACGAGTCCTGCGCGCGGCTCTTGATTTCGGCGCCCTTTACCGGGTCGAACTTCGACATCAGGTGCCGGGCGTAGGCGCGGGCTTCGGCTTCGGTTTCGCGTACCACCACGTGAATGCGCAAGCCAAAGTCAATTTGGCGGCCGTAGCGGGCGGCGCGGGCGCTCATGTCCTGCATGGTTTCGTACAGCATTTCCTCCTTCTCGGGCCACATCAGGAACATGTCGCAGTACTTGGCGCACACCTCGCGGGCGCCCTCGGAGGTGCCACCGAAGTACAGCAGCGGACCGCCGTTTTGCTGGTATGGCTTGGCCGGGTCGGCGGCCATATCGAACTGGTACAGCTCGCCTTTGTGCACGATGCGCTCCTGCGTCCAGGCCTGGCGCAGTATCTCGATGGTTTCGGCGCAGCGCTGGTAGCGCAGGGCCGGGTCTTCGCGCAGGCCGGGCAGGTCGGAGTTGATGATGTTGATGGTGAGCCGGCCCTGCAGCATGTGGTCGAGCGAGGCCAGGGCGCGGGCCAGCATAGGCGGGTGAATTTCGCCGGTGCGAATGGCCGTGAGCAGGTTGATGTTTTTGGTTTGCGGGGCAATGCCGGCCGCAAACGTGAGCACATCCTGCCCTACGGTGTAGGAGGTGGGCAGCAGAATGTTGCTGTAGCCTAGGCGGTCGGCTTCCAAGGTGATGTCGGAGCAGTGCTGCCAGGAGCTGCGGCGCTCGTTGTCGAGTACGCTCAGAAACTGGGTGTCGCCGCCGCACAGGTCGTCGAACCAGGCAATTTCGGCCACCCGCGGCTGCGTGCGAATGGCTACGGATTCGATGGGGAGGGAGAGTGGCATAGCTGAAATCGGCCGCGCTGCTGCGGTTGCCCTAGGTGCTTAGCTATTGGCCAACCGGCAAGGCGGAAGTGGATGACAGAAGAGTTAAGGCTTGTTAGAACTTGCAGCGCGGCTGCCGCGGCGCGAAAAGAAATAAAGCACCAGGCCAACAGCGGCGGCAATGAGTACGTCGCGGGCTTCGTCGCCCTTGCTGTTGGAGAGCAGCCAGCCGCACAGCAGCACCGATAAACCGGCTACCACCCAGCCACCGCGCAAATGAAACGGCGCCGGCACCTGGGGCTGCCGCCGGCGCAGCACCGGCAAGGCCGCACAGGTAAGCCCAAAGTAAAACAACCGAATGATGGTGCTCAGGGTGAGGGCGTAGATAAACGTGCCGGTAATGGCCAGCACCAGCTTCAGCACCGCCGAAATAAGCAGCGCCACGTGCGGCGTACGGAAGCGCGGGTGCGTAGCGCCCAACCAGGCGGGTACTTGCTTCTGCTCGGCCAGGGCAAACAGCAGGCGAGGCCCCGTCAGCATCAGGGCGTTGAGGGTACCTAGGGCAGTAAGCAAAGCGGCTACGGCAATGAAGGCGCCGCCAGCCGGACCTAGGAACCGCTGGCTGGCATCGGCCAGGGGGCGCTCCGAGGCGGCCAGGCCGGGCAAGGTGCCGATGCACACCGCCTGCACCAGCCAGAACAGCAGCGCCACCGTGGCAATGGCCGTGAACAACCCAAACGGAATGGTGCGCTGCGGGTCCTTTACTTCGCCCGAGGGTATGGCCGCCACATCGAACCCCGAAAAAGTGAAGATGAGCAGCATGGCCGCCATCGAAAAGTTGGCGTAGGTGGGCGGCGTAGCGAAGGAGTAGGCGTCGAAGTCAACGAAAAACAAGCCGACGCCGGTAAACAGCAGCAGCACCAGCAGCTTGCTTACCGTGAACAGGTTGTTCACCAGCGACGCCGTGTGCACCCCAATCAGGTTGATGGCGGTGAGGGTGCCAATGAGCCCGGTGATGACCAGCGCCCTGGGCCACCCGTGCTCCACCGCCGGCCAGAAGTACGCCGCGTAGCTTACCAGCAGGTTGCAGATGGAAGCAAAGCTTGCCAACCGCGACACCCACAGCAGCCAGCCAACCTCAAACCCCACCAACGGCCCGAAAGCCTCGCGGGCGTAGAGGTATGGCCCGCCGGTGCCGCTAAATCGGCTGCTTACCTCGGCAAAGCACAGAATGATGAGCGTGACCACGGCCGCACTCACCCCGTAGGCTACCAGGCTGTAGGCGCCCACCAGGTTGTAGATTTTGGACGGCAGGCCCAGGATGCCGGCCCCGATGGTGATGTTGATGATCAGGGCCACGAAGTCCCAGCGGCGGATACCCCGGATGAGGCCTGGCTGCACGGCCGGCGCAACGGTATTCGACATGAAAATGGATGCGGAGAGGAAGAGAAGGCGCAGCCGCAAAGCCGCGCAGATACAGGTAGCCTAGGTTGTTGCGGGGCGGCAACAACAACACAGCTGCTTCTCTATCACCTCTTGGGGGCGCATCGCGTGTCGGTAGGTTCGTGGGGCCGGCCTCGCATTAGCGAGGCGGGGCGGCAAAGATAGCCGCGCGTGGCAATTTGAAGTATTGCGCGGCCAAGCTGCGCAAAAAGCAGCAAGCCCCGGCCAAACCAATGGCCGGGGCTTGCTGGCAAGTAGGTGCTGGCCTACAAATTTTTGCTCCAGGCGTCGCGCAGGGCAAGCTGCTGGGGCGTGGCGTTCGGATCCGTAGCGAAATGGTAGCGCTTGATTTCCTCGCGCTCCACCGAGCGGCATCGGATTTTCTTCTCGGCGCCGTCGCGGCGAATGGTTAGCTCCACTTGGTCGCCGGGTTTGCCGCCTTGCATGGCCGTCAGAATATCGCGCATGTTCTGGGGCTGTACTGCAGTGCCGTTGTAAGCTACCAATTGGTCGCCTTGGGCTACTCCGCAGGCTTGCAGCAAGGGGCTTACCTGGCTGAAGCCAATGCCGCCGTTGGCCGTCATGGCGTAACCATTGGCACCCAGCGAGGCCAGCTTGCGGCCGGTGCGCAGCGCAGCATCGTAGCGAATGCCCACCTTGGCGTAGTATTCCTTGAGCGGCAGCGGCTCGGCGTTTTCGACGTAGCGCGTAAAGAAGTCGCGGATTTCGGGGTAAGTCGCCTTCGTGAAGTCGTCGAAGAAGTTTTGCTCGCTTACGGGCTTGCTCGGGCCGTATTGCTTAGCCAGTTCCAACAGTACCTCGCGCAGCCCACGCTTGCCGCCCGATAGCTCCAGCAAACGCAAATCGAGCAGGGAGGCCGTGAGGGCGCCGCGCTGGTAAATGTTGCCGTACTGCTGCTGCCCTTCGTCGGAAAATGAATTCAGCCCTAGGCGCTTGAGCGAGTACGTGGTATCGGCGCGCTCTTGGCTGTAACCCACTTTGTTGCGCAGCGTGGCGAGGTAATCATCCAACGTAATCAGGCCACCGCGCAGCTGCATCATGTGGGCGGCCCACTCGGTGGTGCCCTCGTACAGCCACAGGTGCTGCGAGCCGGTGGGCTGCACAAAGTTGAACCGCTCGATGATTTCGGAGTGGATGTTCAGCGGCGTTACGATGTGGAAGAACTCGTGCGCGGCCATGTCGGTAATGGGTTGCGCCGATTCGGGCGTGAGGGGCCGCTCTTTCAGGGTGTATTCCGAGCTGTAGGAGTGTTCCCAAGCGCCCTGGTCTTGGTCCTCGAAGTGGTACAGGAAGGCGTAGCGCTTCACGGGTAGCTGCACCAAAAAGGCCTGCGCCGCATTCAGCATCTTTTGCATGTAGCCCAGCAGCGGCTCGGCCTGCACCACGTCGGTTTTGGAGTAGGTGTACAGCGCTACTTCGGCATCGCCCAGCTTCGTGCTGGCTTGCGTGAGGCGGCCCAGCAAAATGGGCGAGTCCACGGCGTGGTCGTAGCTGTTGGTGCGGTAGTAGCCTTGCGCATCGGGTACTAGCGCGGTGCCTACTTTCCAATCGGCGGGGTAGTTCAGTTTGATGCGCAGCGGGTTGCCCTGCATGCCCTGCGGGTAGCCAAACACGGTTTGCCCGTTAATCAAGGCGTGGTCGGCCTCCAGCGACGAGCCGCACATGCGGTAAATGCGGTGCTCATTAACCGGCGTATCCCAGGTTTCGGCAATGGTGTAGCGGATTTCGCGCGTTTTGTCGGGCCGCTCCAGCTGCCACTGGTTCGTCGAAACCTGCTTGGCACCTAGGGGCTTGCCCTTGCTGTCGAAGGCCTGAAAGTTGCTCACGAACCGGCCCATGTCCATTACCTGGTAGGTGCCGGGTGCCGTGGAGGCAAACTGGTAAACGGCTTGGTCTTTCTTGAGCTTGGGCAGTTGCAGCCGCACCCGAAACTCGTTGGTTGATACTTTCGGGTCGATGTCGACGGTGTACGTCAGTTCTTTTTGGGCCTGGGCCGTGAGCCCGGCCATGAGCAGCCCGGCCAACAGGCCGTAGCGCAGGGTATATTTCATAGCAGCAAGGTAATAGCAGCAACCTAACGGATGAAAAAACCGGCGCAGCGTTGCTTGGCCCGCGCTAATTGATTGACTTGGCCCTCGCTTATCCTAGGTTCGGCAGCCCGCCCAAAAGCGAAACACCCGAGCTGCGTTGGCAACCCGGGCGTTTCGCTCGTGTGGGCAACGTGGCCCTAGGTGCTCAGGCCTTACGATTTGGCGTAGGGGAACATCTTGGAGCACTTGCGCATAATGGCGTTGATGATGGTGCTGGTATCGGAGCCGAGGCCGCGCGACAGGGCCTTGTCGTACTTCCAAAGCAGCTCGCCCGTGGCGCCGTCGTTGATGCTGATGCTGGTGCGGCCCGAGTTGGTGGGGCCCGATACGCCCACCAGCACGGCCATGGCCACGGCCGCGCCGTCGGAGAGGGGTTTGTCCGTCACGAACGTGCCCGACACCACGCCATCAACCCCGAGCAGCGTGGCCAGCTCTTCCGAGGTTTTGCCGCTGATGTTTTCGGGCGTGATGCCCGCCTTCGAGAGCAGGGAGTTGGTTTTGTTGATGTCCTGGAACGTCACCGTGAAGTTGTCGGAGCTTTGGTGTTTCAGGAAGTAGGTGTGCAGGGCACTCTGCACATTTTTGCCCTCTTGCATTTCTTGCTGGTGCACCTGCTCCTGCGTTACGCCCTTGGGCAGTTTCTTCGTCGTCATGGTAACGGCAAAGGGCAGAATGGCCAGTTGCTTGTGCTTTTGCGCAAGGGTCTTGAACTGCGGGTTCTCGTAAATCTCGCGCGACTGCGCTACGGAGGCGGTGCTGAGAGTGCCGGCGAGCAGGAGGGCGGCGAGGGCAAAGCGGAAAGTTTTCATAGCGAAGGTGGTATGGGGTTCGGTTTCGTCAGCTAAGGTACCCGGTGCCTATGCCCTGGCGCAATCACATAATTTTCACAAGACAAAAAGTTGTAATTCAAAGTTGTGTTAACTATGAGGCGGCCATCCAAATGCCAAACGGCCCTAGGTTCGAATTGAACCTAGGGCCGTTTGGCATTAATGAGCAGGTGCTTTCAGCTACGGGTTGAAGCGCTATTCCAGAGCTCGGCTTTGGAACAGCAGGTAGCCAATGTGCCCAAACACCCCCCAGCGCTTGGCCGAGTCGTCGTAGTGAATAACGTGCACGGCCAGCGGCCCCACGGGCGTTTGGTACACCAGGCCGGTGCTGGCCGTTAGGCGCGGGCGCTCCACCGAAAAGCGGCCGTTGCGTTCGGCTTCC
The DNA here is from genome assembly GCF_001483135.1 of Solirubrum puertoriconensis. GTDB lineage: Bacteria > Bacteroidota > Bacteroidia > Cytophagales > Hymenobacteraceae > Solirubrum > Solirubrum puertoriconensis. Next base: position 17,073 of record NZ_LNAL01000002.1, on the reverse strand, counting down.
TGGTTGTCGCCCATGCGCAAGGGCTGGTGCCGCACGTGCACATAGGCCTCGGTGCGCCATTCGAGCTTGCCTATTACGCCTTGGTTGAAGCGCAAGCCCGCGGCCACGTAGCGCGCCGAGCGGTAGTTCTCCAAAAACAACGTGCGCGAGTCGGGCAAGGGCGCAAAAATGGGCGCAGCCGTAACCGACGAGCGGTAGTTGTAAAAGCGCGGCTGCCCGCTAATCATCACCTCGCCGAAGTAGCCCCAGCTCTGCTTTTCGTTTTTCAGCGGGAAGAACTGCTCCGTGAAGGCGCGGATCTGCAGCCAGCGTAAGTACCGCTCGCGCTCCTCCTCGATGAGCGAGGTAGTGCCGGGCGTCAGCTGCTCGCGGCCGTACACCAGGCGCGTGGTAAACACCGCCCGGCGGCCGCTGGTAGCGTACTGTTTGCGGTTGAGGGAGTTGCGGGCAAACTGCGCGGCGGCGGTGTAGCCCGTAAAATCGGTTTCGTCGAGGCGGTCGGTGTTCGATATCTCGTTTACATTGGCATATTCATCCTGCCGTGTAAACCAAGCGCCTTCGAGCAAAATGCGGCTGCGGTAGTTCGGGCTGAAGCCCAGTTGCACGCCGGCCTTCAAATCCTGCTGACGCACCTGCGTGCTCACCACGTCGCGCCCCAGCAGGCCCCCGGTTTTCTGGTAGTTCCACTGGTTGTAAATGATGGTCGGCTCGAGGTAGTAGGAGTAGCGTGCCGGCACATTGATGCGAAACGAACCACGCGCCGCGTTGTAGAAGCGGCCGATGTTTACGCTGGCCGAAGCCTGGTACAGAAAGCGCCGTAGGTAGCGGTATTCCAGCCCCAGGTAAAAGTTATCGATGGGGCGCGAGCTCAGCACGAAGCCCACTTCGCCCGAAAGGTTGTTGTTCTGGCGCGCATCCACCTGAAACACGTAGCCCTCGGAGGTGCGGTCGTAGCGGATGCGCGGGTACACGTTCCGGAAAAAGTCGTCGGCTGCGAGGCGGTAGTAGCCCTCCTCGATATCGTCGATGGTGTAGGTGCTGCCGTCGCGCCGGAAAAAGCGCCGCACAAAGGCCGCTTGCTGATCGTTGAGGCCCTGCACCCCCACGCGGGCAAACCGCGGCTGCGGCGCCTGCTGCTGAAAGCCTTGGCGGCGCTTTGCTAGCTCCAGCGTATCCTGCCGGCGCTGAATGCGCTGCAGCGCCTGGGGCAGCTTGGCAGTGGCGGCCTTTTCGCCTAAGTCAATCAGCTCGCGCACCCGGGCAAAGTCGGTAGCCCCAAAGCCCTCCAGGTCGGGCTGAATGAACACGCCATTCTTACCCACGGCCAAGGTGTCGGCCACGTCGGCACCCAGAAACACGATGGAGCCCAGCAGCAGCTCGTCGTCCTTGCCGAAGGGGTACTTCTTGTAGGCCACGTCGCCCACGTTCACCCCAATGATGACATCGGGCTTGAACTCGGAGCGCATCACATCGGTGGGGAAGTTGTTGTAGATGCCGCCATCGAACAGGTAGCGGCCATCGGGGTTGCGAATGGGCCGGAATACCAGCGGCACGGCCATGGAGTTGCGCACCGCATCGGAAATCGAGCCTTCGCGCTGAATTACCTGGTTGCGCGTGAATACCTCGGCAGCCAGGCACCGGAACGGCACAAACAGCTTATCGAAGTTGTAGCCCGAAATGGCCCCGGCCGGCGCCAGCATCTTGGCCAGCACAAAGTTCAGGTTCACGTCGTTGATGAGGTTGGGCGTAACCCGCGTCCGGAACGACGAATCGACGGCCAGCCCCACGTGTAGCGACGAGGGGTTGGGGTCGGCGGTGAGGTAGTTAAAGGTGCGGTCGGCGGGTTGCTTGCCCGATACCCAATACTGAAACTCGGGCTGAATGACAATCTGCTCGATTTCGCGCGGCGAGTACCCGGCCGAGTACAACGCCCCCACCACCGAGCCCATGCTCGTGCCCACGATATAATCGATGGGGATGCCGTTTTGCTCGAGCACCTTCAGCACGCCCACGTGGGCAAGGCCCTTAGCCCCGCCACCCGAAAGTACCACGCCCACCCGTTGGGCGGCGGCGCTGCCAGTCAGAACACAAAAAGAAAGAAGAAAGCCTGCAACGAGGCGTAAAAAGCGAGGCATATACAACAGGAGAGGAAAGGAAGGGCAACGGCCTACCTACGCACGCCTGCGGTCGGGGTTGTTGCCTGTGCCTCTGCTGTTTTAACCTAAACTTATGCGCTGGCTATCATGTAGCTGCTGGATGGTGATTTGCGGCTTACTGTTGGGTTCTTAGCACAAGCAACGAGGCTGTTCATTGAGGTAAAAATATACACTCTGCTTGGTTGAACACTTAAAACAAATGGCTCAGTTGCTCGAACCAGCCTAGCCTACCATTTCTTGAAAATGACATACACCGCCGCTACCAGCAGCACAAAGCCCAGCAGGTGGTTCCAGGCCAGCTTGTCGGATTTGAACACGTACACGGCGCACAGCGTGAACACCGTGAGCGAAATCACCTCCTGAATAACCTTCAGCTGAAACAGGTTGTAGGGGCCGCCGTTGGCCTCGAAGCCGATGCGGTTGGCGGGCACCTGAAACACGTACTCGAAAAATGCCAGCCCCCAGCTGAGCAGCACCACGCCCACGATGCCCGTTTTGGCAAACCACGGCAGCTTCTTGAAGTACAGGTGCCCGTACCAGGCAAACGTCATGAACAGGTTGGAAACGCAGAGCAGGGCAATGGTGAGGAAGGCTTTCATAATCGAATTAGCAGCAGAGGCGGAGCTGTTGAAGCCGCCAAGCAAAGTTCTGTATCCCCTGTCATTTACTTGCCGAACCCTGATAACCTAGGCAGTTGAATTGCGCTTAGTCGACGTGGCCGTGGGTGTCGGTAGCTGGGGCGGTTTGCTCTTGCTGGGCTTGCAAAGCCAGTTGGCGCATCTGGGCTTCGGTGAGGCGGGGCATGTGGTTAAGGTCGGGTTGGCCGGCATCAACCCAACAGGTGTACCAAAACGCCCCCGTGAGCCGCGCGGCCAAGCGCATTTGCCGCTCTACTTGCCCGCTCAGGCGCTGATGGTACTCGCGGCTGAACTCTTGGGAGTACACCCGCGAGGTGTGGCCATTGCGCTCTTCGTAGCTGTACTTGCGGTCGGCGGGTAGCTTGCGCGTCAGCTCGCTCTCGAAACGCAAAACCGAATCGACGGCGGCATTGGAGCGGGCTACGGTTGCCCAAATGGTGCCGGTGGGGTACTCGAGGTAAGGCGCCGGACCAGTAAAGAAATCGTAACCGGTGGCCAGCAGCTCGGGTAGGCGCGACTCCCACAAACCGTGAATGCCGCGCTGGTTGGTAAGTTGGCCGTTGTAATTGCGGGTGGTGTGCAGCGGCACGCAGGCATCGGCAATGTAGTGCCCTAGGTCGGCCGAGAGACTGATGATGCGTTCGGCGTCGCGGGTGCGGAAGGCCTCGGTGAGCTGCCCTTTCATGCGCGCTACGTGCCAGGGCACAATGCCGTGGCGCAAAAGCGAGTCTTCGCCAAAGCGGGCCACGGCATCGGCGTAGGAGCGGGGTAGCTTGTACGCAGCCGAGTCGCCGTACACGTCCAAGTCAATGAAGTGCCGAGGGGCTTCGCCCGCCACCACGGTACGGCGCGAGTCGGGGCGGGTGGCCTGCACCGTGAGGTACTCAATGCGGCTTTTGTAGAACCCGATCATTTCGGGCGGCAGCGTAAACACGGCCAGGCGGTTGATGCTGCGATGCGCAAAAAAGCCCCACGCGTGGCTTTGGGGCTGCGGCGGTAGCAGCCACAGCAAGGCAGTCAGCAGAAAAGGCGAAGCGCGCCGCAGCAGCATAACCATTTGATATGGCACAAAGCAGGAGCCTAAAGAACGCAAAAACGCCCGGCATGGCCGGGCGTTTCAGGCTTAAATCAACCTAGGGTTTAGCGGCCGCGCTGGCCGGCAAAGCGCATACGGTAGTCGGCTTTGGCATCGCCTTTGGCAATACGCATCAGCTTGCTCTTGATCAGCTGCTTTTTGAACGCCGAAATTTTGTCGGTGAACAGCACGCCCTCGAGGTGGTCGTACTCGTGCTGAATTACGCGCGCCGTCATGCCCGAAAAGCCTTCTTCGTGCACTTGGCGGTTTTCGTCTTCGTAGCGGATGATGATATCGGGCTTGCGGAATACCCGTTCGCGCACGCCCGGAATGCTCAGGCAGCCCTCCTCAAAAGGCCACTCTTCGCCGCTTTCCTTGATCATTACGGGGTTGATGAAGGCCCGCTTCACGCCGGTTTCGGCGGGGGCATCGTCGTCCTCGTCGTCATCCACCATCGGCTCCGAATCAATAACGAACAGACGGACGCCTTTGCCGATTTGCGGCGCTGCAAGGCCTACGCCGTGGGCGTAGTACATGGTTTCGTACATATCGGCGATGAGCTTTTGCAGCTCCTCCGCCGAAAAATCGGCCGGGATGTCCTTGGCGCGGGCTTTCAGCACCGGGTCACCGTAGGCAACGATGGGGTAAATCATACAGGGCGAGAGTCAAGAAAAGATTGCAGAATGATGGTGGCGCTTACGCGGTCCACCAAGGCTTTGTCGCGGCGGGCTTTTTGGCCCAGGCCGCCGTCGCGCATGGCTTGGTGCGCCATGCGCGAGGTAAACCGCTCGTCCACCTCGTGCACGGGCACATCGGGCAGCTCGCGGCGCAGCTTACGCACCACGCCCACCACGGCCGAGGTCGAGTCGGTAGCTTCGTTCATCAGCGTGCGCGGCATGCCGATAACGATGCCCGCTAGCTGCTCCTGCTGGTGGTACTTCTTCACGAAAGGGAACAAGTCCTGGCTATGAATCGTGTCGAGCGGCGTGGCAATAAGTTGCAGCGGGTCCGTCACGGCCAGGCCCACGCGCTTGTGGCCGTAATCGATGGCAAGAAGGCGGGCCATAAGGAGCTTGAAAATGAGCCGAAAACAAGCCGTGCCTAGGTGGCGCAGCCGCGGCAAAGATACGGCAGCCGGTTGGCAGTAGGTGCAGCTCGCAAAAGTGGGCGCCGCACCTAGGGCTGGTAGTTGGGTTAATGAACGGCAAACGGTACGGCTCCTATGAGCCGAGAGAGTTGCCGTTCGGTTTTATAAATATTCAATTTATCTAATGCATTTATGGCTTGTAAAAGCGAGTTTTGTCGGGCTGATGTGCTATGCCTTGCCGCAGCCCCGCGGAGCAAGCTGCTTGGGCTTGCTCCGTTTGTATATCGCTCCCGCTCTGTTTTGCCTGCATGAAGCACTTTTTACCCCTCCTTGGTTTGGCCTTATTGGCGCCCGGCGCGGCCTTGGCGCAGCTAACGACCCAAGCTGGAACCACGCTGTACATCGGCGATGGGGCCACGCTGTACTCGGCCGGTGCGGTGCAAAATACCGGCACGCTGGCCCTAGGTGCGGGTACGCTTACGGTGCAAGGCAACCTTACCAACACCGGCACCGTGGTGCCGGGCTCGGGTACGGTAGTGCTCAACGGCGCTGCCGACCAAACTTTGGCCGCTGGCGGGGCCACGCTCTACCGCCTCACCATCGACAAAACCACGGCCGGCCAAAACACCGTGCAAGTGCCCGCCGACCTCACCATCAGCAACCAGCTTACGCTTAGCAACGGCATGGTGCAAACCGCCGCGGCCGCCAAGGTAATTTTGCCCGATGGGGCTACGGTTACGGGCGAGCAAGTGGGCCGCTACGTACAGGGCAACCTGCAAATCAGCCGCGCCGTGAGCGGCAGCACCGCCGTCGATTTTGGGCCCGGCTTGCGCATCAACCCTCGTGGGCAAAACCTAGGTGCTGTAATTGCTACCCGCGCGGCGGGGCTGCAAACCATGCACACCAGCTACGCCGTGCACCCGCAAAACGCCGCTCTAAAGGGCATCGACCAGATCTGGAGCATACAGCCCACGCAGCAACCCACCGCGCCTGTGCAACTTACCCTCGGCTGGCTCTCCGACAACGACAACCAGATTACCGACTTCAGCAAAGCCGTAGCCTGGCGCGAAACCAGCCCCAACGCCAATCGGTGGGAGGCCGTTGGGGCCGCCAGCAATGCCACGGCCACGCGCAGCATTAGCGTTGATGCCACGCAGTTTTCGCGCTGGACGGTTTCGACGGCGCAAAACCCCTTGCCAGTTGAGCTGATCAGTTTTACGGCCGAGCGCCGCAACGATGCCGCTTGGCTGCGGTGGGCCACAGCCACGGAGCGCAACAACAACCGCTTCGAGGTAGAGGGTAGCGCCGACGGCAGCACTTTTCAGCACCTGGGCACCGTGGCCGGGGCCGGCAACCGCACCCAGCGCACCGAGTACCAGTACACCGATGCCCGCCTGCTTAACTACGGCGCCGAGCTGGTGTACTACCGCCTGCGCCAGATTGATGCCGATGGTACCGAGCACCTTTCGCCGGTGCGCACCGTGCGGGTGGGTGCGCTAGCAACCTTTGCCGCTGTGGCGTGGCCGCTGCCTTTCGGTGCCGATGGGCTGACGCTGCAGGTACGCACGCCTGTGCCGGGCCCCGCTACCCTGGTGGTATCCGATGCCCTAGGTCGGAAGGTGCTGCAACAACAAGCACAGCTGGCAGTAGGCACCTCCGAAGTTGAGGTGGTAGGCGCGGGCAAATTGGCCGCGGGCACCTACGTGCTCGTGCTGCAGCAAGGTGCGCAGGTAAGCCGCCTGAAGTTAGTGCGGCAATAGCCGCCACGGCGGTACCACCCCGGCGCCCAGGCTTGCTCACCAAGTCTGGGAGTTGTCGCTTTTGTGCCGTTTTGAGCCCAACAGGCTCGAATGCCCGAGGTTACGGAAATGTGCTATTTCGTGGCTGCTCCTCAGCTTGAGTCGGTGTCTCAGCACCTAGGGTATTTTTACTTATAGTTACGGGTTAATGCGGTTGAATTTGCGTTTATATAATGTTAATTTGTCTTTTTATTAGAAAATAAGAATGTCTGCATCTGCTACCCCGTTGTCTTGGAATAGTTGTAGTATTTTTGAGTAGTATCCGTTGGCTTACCCGTCGCTTATTGCTCACATTTACCCGCTCCACTAACAGATGAAACTCGCTTCAGGGCTCGAAGCCTCTCAGCCTGTTGTGGCCGCGCGTAAGCGAAGCGTGTGGGCGCGTTGGCGGCAGCCCATACTGTTGAGCGCAGCATTGGCTTGCGGTGTGCTCTTGGGTGCCAACCCGTTTCGGCCTTCGGAGCAAAACCCCGACGCCACCGCGCGTGGGTACCTTAAGTTCAAGGAAATCCTGAGCTACGTCGACCGCGAGTACGTCGATTCGGTTAACGCCGAGGAGCTATCGGACTACGCCATCAAGCGCCTGCTCGAGCGCCTCGATCCGCACTCCACCTACATTCCGGCCAAAGAGCAACAGCAGGCCGCTGCTTTCTTGCAGAGCGACTACGATGGGGTAGGGGTGGAGTTTAACCTGTTTCGCGACACGGTAACGGTGGTATCGCCGCTGAGCGGCGGGCCCGCCGAGCAAGCCGGCATGCAGCCAGGCGACCGGATTTTGGCCGTGGATGGCCAGAATGTATCGGGCCAGCACTACACCACCGATCACGTATTTGCCCGCTTGCGGGGCCCACGTGGCAGCACCGTGCGCTTGCTGTTGCTGCGCCGCGGCCAAACGCGGCCCATGATGTTTGCCCTCACGCGCAACCGTATCCCGAATAGCTCAGTTGATGTGGCTTACCTCATCGATGAGCAAACGGGCTATATCAAAGTCAGCCGCTTTGCTGCTGGCACCTACGACGAGTTTAAGGCGGCCCTAGGTCGGCTGCGCCGCGAGGGAATGGAGAAGCTGGTGCTCGACCTGCGCGGCAACCCCGGCGGCTACCTCGACCGCGCTACCAAAGTGGCCGACGAGTTTATTGCCGGTACGCGCAAAATCGTGTACACCGATGGCAAAGGCGACCAATACGACAGCCAAACGTTTTCGCGCGTGTTGGGCGAGTTTGAGGACGGGCAGCTAGTAGTACTCGTCGACGAAGGCAGCGCCTCGGCCTCCGAGGTATTGGCCGGCGCCCTGCAAGACCACGACCGCGCCTTGCTGGTGGGCCGCCGCACCTTTGGCAAAGGCTTGGTGCAGCAGCCCATTACCCTCAACGATGGCTCGGAGCTGCGCCTGACCATTGCGCGCTACTACACGCCCTCGGGCCGCTCCATCCAGAAGCCCTACCGCAACGGCGTGGCTGCCTACGACCGGGAGCTGCAGGAGCGTTACGCCCGCGGCGAAGCCTTTCACGCCGATAGCGTGCATTTCGCGCCCGAGCTGCGCTTCCGTACCTCGCACGGGCGCACCGTGTACGGCGGCGGCGGCATTATGCCCGATTTGTTTGTGCCGCGCGATACCCTCGTAAACAACCGCTACTACGCTCGCCTGCAAGCGGCCAACGTGGTGCGCGAGTTTGCCCTAAACCTGTATCAGCAGCACCGCCCCGAGCTGGAGCAAATGACGCAGCAGCAGTTTGCGCGCACTTTCGAGGTAAGCGACGTGCAGCTGCAAGCCTTGGCCGCCCGCGGTGCGCAGGATGGCGTACGCACCGATGCCGCGAGCCTGCGCCGCAGCGCTGCCGCCTTGCGTGTGCAGCTGAAAGCCCTCGTGGCTCGCAGCGCCTACGGCAAGGATGCCTACTACGCCGTAATGCGCGACCAGGACCTAGAGCTGCAGCAGGCCCTGCGTGCTCTGCAAAACGGCAGCACCAAGCTGGCGCTTAAGCAGCCAAGCGAATAAATATTGCTTGTTGAATACAGGCTGTTTAGGCCCGCACCGCTACGGGCGCAGCTTCGGACTCGGTAATCAGCTGAGTGCCTTTGGAGATGGTTACGTTGGCATCAATACTGGGCAAGTAGGGCAGCATTAGCAGCAACAACATCAGGGCCAAGAGGCTGTGCACCCAAATTAGGCCCGGCGTACCCATAAACCACACATCGGCCAAGGTGCCGCGCTCGAGCAAGCCGTTCATCAGCTGAAACAGGTAGCCGAACTCGAACAGCAGCGGTGCCACGCAAAGGCCTGCTACCCACAGCCATGCGCGGCGGTTACCGATGCGCCGCAGGGCCACTATCAGTGGAATGCCACCTAGGGCGAACACCACGGCGGTGGCAATGCCGCGGTACAAGGCGTAAGCTTCGCTGCTGCCTGCCAGTGCGCGCACCAGCGTTAGCTCGTCGCCGCCGCCCATGGCCACCGTGAGCAGGCGCGCAAACGGCAGGTTGGCAAACAGCAGCGTTAAGCCCAGGCCGCGCCGCACCGGGTTAGCCGAGCGTAGGCCCCACATGCCGAGCCACATCATGGCGTACGAGAACAGCGGCCCCGCAGCGCTGGCCAAAAAGCCTAGCTCGGGGTTGCTGCACTGGACGCAGGTTTCCCATACGTTGAAGTCGCGCGGGCCGTAGCAGCCGCACACCAGGCCGGCCACCGTGAGGTGCGCCAGCTCGTGCAGTTCCGTAAACACCAGCGTGCAGAGCAGAAACGCAACAACGTAAGGCAAGCGTAGGCGTAGCGTCATGGCTGAAAGCGGTATGTGAGCGAAAGAATAGCGGCAATACTCAGGCAATTAAGCACGCAGGCAGGGCGGGCGCCATAGCACAATCATGTGAATGCCCGTGAATGGCAGCGGCAGCCAAAGCCGGAGCGTATTCATCGGTCGGCGGGCCTTTTTCGTACCTTCACGGCTACCCAATCTGCTCGTATTCCCACCCAGTTTCTCATCTGCTTATGCCGTATTACACCCGCCTAGGTCAGATTCCGCGCAAGCGCCACACCCAGTTCCGTCAGCCCGATGGCTCGCTCTACTCCGAGCAGCTGGTGGGCACGCTGGGCTTCTCGGGCTTGTCGTCGCTGCTGTACCATAAAAACCCGCCCACTCAGATTAAGCGCGTGGGCGAGCCGCAGCCTTTCAGCCCCAAGCTGCTGAAGGACCGCCCGCTGCAGCCCACGCACTTGCGTACGCTGCCCCAAACCAGCACCGGCACCGACTACCTAGGCGCCCGCCAAACCCTGCTGGCCAACGCCGATGTGGCCCTGAGCATCTGCAACCCCTCGCAGACGCGCATGGACTACTACTACAAAAACGCCTTGGCCGACGAGGTCATCTTCGTGCACGAGGGCCGCGGCGAGCTGTGGAGCCAGCTGGGTAAAGTCGCGTTCGAGCCTGGCGACTACGTGGTGATTCCGCGCACCATCATTCACCAGTTTCACTTCGAAGAAGGGCCCGTGCGGCTGCTCGTCATCGAGTCGTTCAGCCCCGTCGAAACCTGCCGCCGCTACCGCAACCACTTCGGGCAGCTGCTCGAGCACTCGCCTTACTGCGAGCGGGATATCCGGCCGCCGCACGAGCTGGTAACCGAAGACGACGACCGCGGCGAGTACCGCGTGCTGGTAAAGCGCGAAGGCGCCCTGCACGAGCTAGTTTATGCCCACACGCCTTTTGATGTGGTTGGCTGGGACGGGTACTTTTTTCCGTACGCCATGAGCATCCACGATTTCGAGCCGATTACGGGCCGCATTCACCAGCCGCCACCCGTGCACCAGCAGTTCGAGGCTCACAACTTCGTGATCTGCTCCTTTGTGCCGCGCCTGTTCGACTACCACCCCGAGGCCATTCCGGCGCCCTACAACCACAGCAACGTCGACTCCGACGAGGTGCTGTACTACGTGGCCGGCAACTTCATGTCGCGCCGCGGCGTCGATCTGGCTTCGTTTACCTTGCACCCCTCGGGGCTGCCACACGGCCCTCACCCGGGCACCGTGGAGGCCAGCATCGGCAAAAAGGAAACCCACGAGCTGGCTGTAATGGTCGACACCTTCCGCCCGCTCTACCTCACCGAAACGGCCCTTCAGTACGAAGACACCGGCTACCCCATGAGCTGGAACCCCGATTACCCACACGCCGGCCCCAAACCGGCCGACATGATGGATTAACCCAGAGTGCATAGTATGTCACAATCAAATGTACCGGACGCTGCCACCGCAGCGTCCGGTACTATTATCGGCCCGGCACAAGCCACCGACGAAGCCAGCAAGCCGGGCATCTTTTGGCGCTACTTGCTGGTGCCCGCCTTGTATACTGCCAGCATGGTGCTGCTGGCGGCTGTGCTGCTGCCCTACCTAGGGGCACAGCCCATTACCGCGCGCGGACTGCAAGAATGGGATGCCGAGCATTACCTGTTCATCTGCAACCAGGGCTACGACCTCATCCGAACGGCTTTCTTCCCGGCATTTCCGCTGCTTTGGCGTGCTACGGGGCTGGGTACGGTTGGCATATGCGTGCTCAACCTAGGGCTCTTTGTGCTGGCGTTTGCGGCCTTGGCCCGAGCGTGGCGCCTCCCGGTGGGGCAACAGCTGCTCGCGCTATCAATACCGTCGATGTTTTTCATGGGCGTGGCTTACAGCGAGGCCCTGTTTTTTGTAGGTGGCGCGGCAACGCTAATCGGGTGGCGCCAACAGCAAATGCCATTGGCGTGGGCAGGCCTGCTACTGTGTAGCTGCACGCGCTCGGTAGCATTCATGTTTGTCCCGGCCTTGCTGCTCACTGCTTGGCTGTTGCGTCATCAGGGCGCTCGGTTGGTATGGCGGCAAGCCCTAGGTGGAGTGCTGGCTTCGGTTGCAGGCATGCTAATTAGCTTATGGGTGCACTACCGCGACACCGGTATCTGGCTGGCATTCGTGCGGGCTCAGCGCGAAGGATGGAACAACCACCTGCAGGTGCCCGCGTGGCCCTTGTCTAGCTGGGGTGGCGATACGATGACCCGCTACGAGTCGCTGGCGCTGCTGGTGGCCGTTGCCTGCGCTTTATACCTTGCTTACTTGTTGTTGCAACCCAGCAAAGCGGCCTCACTGCCTTTTGGGGTGATATTCTCGATGCTTTATATAGCGGGCGTGGCTACCATTACCGTGGCTACCAAAGGAGGCATTATGGCTAGCCTCAGCCGCTATGCATTTGCCTCGCCATTCTTTGTGGTGCTGCTTGGGTGGGTGCTCGGCCAGGTACGTTTGGATTGCAAGCGTTTGCTTTGGGTGTGGCTGGCCGCCGAAGTATGCTGGTTGGGGCTTTTCCGGACCTACGGTCACGTCCGGACGCTGACTGCTTATTTATTGCTTGGCTTGGCCGCCATGGTGGTGCTGGCTACGGCGAGTACCCACCCCCGCGTGCGCCAAGCAGCGTTGGTGCTTAGCATAGCGGGCAACAGTGCGCTGCTTTTGTGGTTGTTGCAGCGCTTTATTGTGCGCGAATGGGCCGGCTAGCAAATGGTTTTGCTGCCGGCGCGACATGGCATTTAATTATTGCCTTGTAGTACTCCGGAACGAAAATTGCTCGGTGCCCCGTTTCTGCCAAACCAGCGGAAACGGGGCACCGTATTTTCGCCCATTCTTCTTCACCTGCCATGAGAAATTTCCTCCTGCTCTTCGCTGCTGCGCTGCTCATCGGGGCGGCTGCCTGCAAAAAACTCGATAAGATCCTCACCTTCACCATCGAAGACTCGCAGAACATCCGGGTTGCCGGTAGCAACCTGCCCTTCGGCTCGGTTATTCCGGTGGCGCCGGTTTCGGTTACCACCAAGTCAGAAGACCGTTTCCGCAACGAAGACACCCGCGCCGACCTGGTAAAGGACGTAAGCCTTACCAAACTCACGCTCACCATCACCGACCCCAACACCGCCAACTTCGACTTCCTCGAAAGCATCACCATCTACATCAGCACCGACCAGAACGACCGCGTGCCCCTGGCCTCTCTTAGCTCAATTCCGCGTGGCGTGCGCACCATCGATCTGCAGCCCAGCGGCGCCAAGCTCGATAAGTACATCAAGGCTTCGAGCTACACCCTCACTACCGAAGCACGCATCCGGGCGGCCGTAACGCAGGACATCACCATGCGCGCCGATTCCAAATTTAAGGTAACCGCCGACCCGCTTTAGGACACTAGCACCTAGGCGCAGCGCGCTGCCATGTACCAAACAAGAAAGCCGGACCTAGGTCCGGCTTTCTTGTTTTCAGCAGTAGGATAGAAGCGGCTACTTCAGCATTTCGTGCAGCACCGTTTGCATCGAGAATACGCGGTTGCCAGCCTCCTGCACCACCAAGGAGTTGGGCGAGTCGAGCACGGCGTCCGAAACTTCCACGTTGCGGCGCACGGGCAGGCAGTGGATGAATTTCGCGTTGTTGGTCAGGGCCATGTGGCGGGCGTCCACCATCCAGCTCGGGTCCTGGGTGATGGCCTGCCCGTAGTTGCGGTAGCTGCTCCAGTTCTTGGCGTACACGTAGTCGGCGCCTTCCAGGGCCTTGGCTTGGTCGTACTCGATGCGGGCGCCCTTGGTAAACTGCTCGGCCAGCTCGTAGCCTTCGGGGTGGGTGATGACGAAGTCTACCCAGTCTACCTCCGAGAACCAGTCGGCAAAGGAGTTGGGCACGCATTGGGGCAGGGCGCGCACATGCGGGGCCCAGGTCAAGACCACTTTCACGCGCTCGGTCTGCTTGGTTTCGGCCACGGTGATGAGGTCGGCGAAGCTTTGCAGCGGGTGCAGGGTGGCGCTTTCCAGGCTGATGACGGGCACGGTGGCGTACTGCAGAATCTTATTGAAGACCACCTCGTTGTAGTCCTCGTCGCGGTCCTTGAGGCCGGGGAAGGTGCGCACGCCCAACACGTCGCAGTACTGGCTCATCACGGCAATGGCTTCCTTGATGTGCTCCTGCGTGCTGCCGTTCATCACCGCGCCGTCGGCCATTTCCAGGGTCCAAGAGTCGGCGCCGGCGTTGAGCACCCAGGCTTGCGCCCCTAGGTTGTAGGCCGCCTTGATGGAGCTGAGCCGGGTGCGCAGGCTGGGGTTGAAGAAAATCAGCCCGACGGTCTTGTTCTTGCCTAGCTGCTGGTAGCCGAAGGGGTTCTGCTTAATCTCCAGCGCCTGTTGCAGCAGGGCGCGGTAGTCCGGTACGTCGGCGAACGAGGTGAATTTTTTCATGAGGTGGTTCTACGGTATTTCAGAACGGCAGACAGAAAAGGCCGTCATGCTGAGCTTGTCGAAGCATCTCTACCGCTTCGTTGGTCTAATCACAAAGGCCGATTATCTAGTATAGCATGACGTTTACGAGAGGAATGTTGTGCTCCTGAATGGATTTAATTCCAAGAATTAATCGGCTTAAGCATTCATCCCTGTTGTGGATTTTACCATAACAGAATGCATACTCTTTGTCGTCAACTGTAAGCTTAAAACAATAGCTGTTGACGCTTCGAGAATTTGTATACTCCGTTATTTGAAAAGTGTGTATTCCTTTTGTGTCAAATGCCAAAGAGGGCTTTTGACTGTCGAAAGCCTTGCGTGATCTGTAAACTCTTACCTCAGACATAACAACGATTGTTGGTTGCTTAACCGTCCCACGTTTCCAAATCAATAGCCTGCCACGTTGGATTGAACGCGGCAATCAGCGCGTCCTTCTTTTGCCGCGTCCAGCCTTTCAACTGCTTTTCCCGCGCAATGGCCTGCTTGGCATCCGGGCACTGCTCGAAATACACCAGTAAGTCCGCTTGGTAGCGGCCGGTGAACTTATTTGCGTCGCCGCGGCCCTGGCTGTGCTCATAAAGGCGGCGGGCCAGGTCGTTGGTGACGCCGATATAGAGTACGGTTTGGGTCGGGTTGGTCAGGATGTAGACGTACATGCGGCTACGTTACGCAGAACCGCCGAAACTTTAGAACGTCATGCTGAGCTTGTCGAAGCATCTCTACTGGGGTCGTCCTCACGAGAGGAGTTACTATCAGTAAAGATGCTTCGGCTTCGCTCAGCATGACGTTCTGGTTTCAGTCGGTCAGCGCTGACGCCATACAACGAAGCAGTAGAGATGCTTCGACAAGCTCAGCATGACGACAGACGGCCTTTTCCGGCTGACGTGCTTTCTTTTCGAATGTCAGCGGCCAACTACGCCTCTACTGCCTGCGCCTTGAACTCCTTCCAGCTCTTGATGCTCAAATCCTGCAGCTTCAGCGTAGTGAAGGCGTGGATGAAGGCTTTGGCCAGGCGGGCGTTGGTGATGAGCGGGATGTTGAAGTCGACGGCCGTGCGGCGGATTTTGTAGTCGTTGTCCAGCTCGCCCTTGGTCGTGTTCTTCGGGATGTTAATGACCAGGTCGATTTTCCGCTCGCGCAGGTAGGTCAGGGCGTTGGGCTCCTGCAGCTCGTCGGGCCAGTAGACCAGGGAGCTGGGCACGCCGTTTTCGGCGAAGAAGCTGTGCGTGCCGTGCGTGGCGTAGATGGTGTACCCGCGCTGCACCAGCACCTGGGCCGATTCCAGCAGGGCCACTTTGGACGTCAGCGGGCCGCTGGACATCAGCACCGTTTTCTCCGGAATGCGGTAGCCCACCGACAGCAGGGACTTCAGCAGCGCTTCCTCGGCCGTGTCACCCAGGCAGCCCACTTCGCCGGTGCTCGTCATGTCCACGCGCAGCACCGGGTCGGCGCCCTGCAGGCGGGTAAAGGAGAACTGCGAGGCCTTCACGCCCACGAAGGGCAGGTCGTACACCAACTCGCTCGCGTCGCGCTCCACGGGCAGGCCCAGCAGCACTTTCGTGGCCTTCTTAATCAGGTTGTTGCCCGATACCTTGCTCACGAACGGGAAGCTGCGGGAGGCGCGCAGGTTGCACTCGATGACGCGGATTTCGCGGTTTTTCTCTAGGAACTGGATGTTGAACGGCCCGCTGATCTGGAACCGCCGGGCAATCTTCTCGGCAATGACCTTGAGCTTGCGCACCGTGCCCACGTACACGCGCTGCGGCGGGTAGTACATGGTGGCATCACCCGAGTGCACGCCGGCAAACTCCACGTGCTCCGAAATGGCGTACGACACGATTTCGCCCTTGTCGGCCACCGCGTCCAGCTCGATTTCCTTGGCATCCTGGATGAACTGCGACACCACCACCGGGTACTCGGCGCTGACCTCGGCGGCCAGCTTCAGGTACTCCTCAAGCTCCTGCCGGTTCGATACCACGTTCATGGCCGCACCCGACAGCACGTAGCTCGGCCGGATCAGCACCGGGAAGCCGACTTCCTTCACGAAGCCGTAGATGGCCTCCATCGTGGTCAACTCGCTCCAGCGCGGCTGAGCAATGCCCAGCTCGTCCATGATGCTGCTGAACTTGTGGCGGTTTTCGGCCTCGTCGATGCGGGCGGCGGCGGTGCCCAGGATGGGCGCGCCGGCCTGCTCCAGGCGGGTGGCAATGTTGTTCGGAATCTGCCCGCCGGTGCTCAGAATCACGCCCTGCGGCGCCTCAAAGTCCAGGATGTCCATCACCCGCTCGTAGCTCAGTTCCTCGAAGTACAGGCGGTCTGACACGTCGTAGTCGGTGCTTACGGTTTCGGGGTTGTAGTTGATGATGATGGACTTGTAGCCCTCCTCGTTCACCGTCTGGGCCGCATTCACGCCGCACCAGTCAAACTCCACCGACGAGCCGATACGGTACACGCCCGAGCCCAGCACCACCACCGACTTGTCGGTTTCCGGCGCCAGGTCGTTTTCGGTGCCGTGGTAGGTCAGGTAGAGGTAGTTGGTCTGGGCCGGGAATTCGGCCGCCAGCGTGTCGATTTGCTTCACGACGGGCAGCACGCCCAGGGCCTTGCGGCGGGCGCGCACCAGCATTTCGTTGGCCTTCACCTCGGCCGGGCCGAGCAATTGCACGGCCAATTGCTGGTCCGAGAAGCCCGACTTTTTGGCCTGGCGCAGCAGGTCGGTGTCGAGGGCGTCGAGGCCGCCCTCGTGGCGCTTCTCACCGAGCTGCAGGCTCAGCTGGTAGATGCCGTAGAGGCGCTGCAAAAACCACCGGTCGATGCGCGTCAGCTCGTACACGCGCTCCACGTCGTAGCCGGCCTGGAAGGCCTCGTTGATGGCGAAGATGCGCTCCTCGTTCGGCTCGCTCAGCAGCCGGTCGAGGTCCGCCAGGTCGATGGGCTCGGGCTTGTTGGCCACGAAGCCGCGCCGGCCGGTGTCGAGCATGCGCAGGCCCTTTTGCACGGCTTCCTCGAAGGTTTTGCCGATGGCCATAACCTCGCCCACGCYCTTCATGGC
>NZ_LNAL01000001.1 GCF_001483135.1 Solirubrum puertoriconensis | reverse complement strand
GTCATCGCCTGTCGGCTTAGCCTTAGGTCCCGACTAACCCTGCTCCGATTAGCGTTGAGCAGGAAACCTTAGTCTATCGGCGTGGGGGTTTCGCACCCCCATTATCGTTACTCATGCCTACATTTGCTTTTCCAGCCGCTCCACCGCGCCTCCCGGTCGCGGCTTCGCCGCTGCTGGAATGCTCCCCTACCGCTGCAGCAAGCTGCAACCCATCGCTTCGGTACCGGACTTGATGCCCGCGTATTATCGATGCCCTGTCGCTCGACCAGTGAGCTGTTACGCACTCTTTAAATGAATGGCTGCTTCCAAGCCAACATCCTGGCTGTCAAGGCAACTGGACCTCCTTTGTTCAACTTAGCCCGGATTTAGGGACCTTAGCGGATGGTCTGGGTTCTTTCCCTCTCGGCCTGGGACCTTAGCACCCCAGGCCTCACTGCCGTGTATATCACCGTGGCATTCGGAGTTCGTCTGGATTCGGTAGGCTGTGACACCCCCTAGTCCAATCGGTAGCTCTACCTCCAGGTGACTCGACCACGACGCTGTACCTCAATACATTTCGGGGAGTACGAGCTATTTCTCAGTTTGATTGGCCTTTCACCCCTACCCACAGGTCATCCAAATCCTTTTCAACGGAAACTGGTTCGGGCCTCCAGTTGGTGTTACCCAACCTTCACCCTGCCCATGGGTAGATCACAAAGTTTCGCGTCTGCCCCCCCTGACTCTGCGCCCTGTTCAGACTCGCTTTCGCTGCGGCTCCGCGCTTCCAAGCGCTTAACCTTGCCAGGGAGGAGCAACTCGTAGGCTCATTATGCAAAAGGCACGCCGTCACCCCACAACCGGGGCTCCGACCGCTTGTAAGCGCACGGTTTCAGGTTCTTTTCACTCCCCTATCCGGGGTTCTTTTCACCTTTCCCTCACGGTACTGGTTCACTATCGGTCTCTCGGGAGTATGTAGCCTTGCCGGATGGTGCCGGCGGATTCGGACGGGGCGTCTCCAACCCCGCCCTACTCAGGAGTCCACTAGGGCCTCTTACAATGTCGTCTACCGGACTCTCACCGTCTCTGGTACAGTTTCCCACCTGTTTCGACTACCGTAAAAAGGTCCCACGCCGTGGTCCTACAACCCCGGGCTGGCCGTAACCAACCCGGTTTGGGCTCGTCCCCGTTCGCTCGCCACTACTGGGGGAATCATTGTTATTTTCTGTTCCTGCGGGTACTTAGATGTTTCAGTTCCCCGCGTTCGCCTTCGTCCTTGCGGATCGAATACTTGGTCTTCAACCAAGTGGGTTGCCCCATTCGGAAATCCTGGGATCAGCGGGTATGTGCCCCTCCCCCAAGCTTATCGCAGCTTATCACGTCCTTCGTCGCCTCCGAGAGCCTAGGCATCCCCCGTGCGCCCTTCGTTACTTCCGTCAGTAACGGTCGTTCCCGAGTAAGCAGGGAACTGTCGTTTGCTCGTGTGATGCTCAACCACGCAAGGTGGTTGGGCTATTTCTCTACTATGTTTGCTAGCCGTTACGTCAAAGAACGTATGACGGGCCTGTCGCCCATCATGGGGGAAACGCCTCACCAAAGAAGCCGCTTCCGAAAAAAGAGTGGAGAATAACGGATTCGAACCGTTGACCCCCTGCGTGCAAGGCAGGTGCTCTAGCCAGCTGAGCTAATCCCCCGTCGTACAAGTCGCCGCGGCCGGACGCCGAAGCGAGTGGGCCTGCGTGGACTCGAACCACGGACCTCGACATTATCAGTGTCGCGCTCTAACCACCTGAGCTACAAGCCCGGGTCTTCGGTTGCCGCCCCGAAGGGCCGCAACGAATCCTCGTTTCTCAATTTGTTTGAGCGAGCGGGAAAACAACAAGCGCACGCGCGGCGAACACAACCGGCCGGCGCAGCAACAAAAGTGCTCCAGAAAGGAGGTGATCCAGCCGCACCTTCCGGTACGGCTACCTTGTTACGACTTAGCCCCAGTTACCTGTTCTACCCTAACTGGCTTCTGCGACGAGCACCAGCTTCAGGTCTACCAGACTTCCATGGCTTGACGGGCGGTGTGTACAAGGCCCGGGAACGTATTCACCGCGTCGTTGCTGATACGCGATTACTAGTGATTCCAGCTTCACGCAGTCGAGTTGCAGACTGCGATCCGAACTGAGAACGGCTTTTCGAGATTGGCTCCGCATCGCTGCGTGGCAACCCGCTGTACCGCCCATTGTAGCACGTGTGTAGCCCTAGGCGTAAGGGCCATGATGACCTGACGTCGTCCCCGCCTTCCTCGCTGCTTGCGCAGGCAGTCTGTCTAGAGTCCCCGCCTTGACGCGCTGGCAACTAAACATAGGGGTTGCGCTCGTTGCGGGACTTAACCCAACACCTCACGGCACGAGCTGACGACGGCCATGCAGCACCTTGCTTTGTGTCCCGAAGGAAAGGTCCGTCTCCGAACCGGTCACGCGCATTCTAGCCTAGGTAAGGTTCCTCGCGKATCATCGAATTAAACCACMTGC